>CAVVVN010000011.1:0-48562 GCA_963751705.1 uncultured Bacteroidales bacterium | reverse complement strand
AGGATCAATTTCAATGGCTTTGGTGAAATACTCCAGGGCCAGCTGGATGGATTCACCTGTAAATTGTTCCCAGTTATACAAGCCTTTCAGATAGTAGTCATATGCTTCGCTGTTGATTGTCCTGGCCAGGGCAAGCAATTGCTCTTCCTCAGTAGAGAGTTGAATCTTCACCTCATTGGCAATCTGTTTGCATACCTGGTTATAGAGCTTCATGATCTGGCTTTTCTCTTCCTTGTATTCGCCGATCCAGAGCTGCTTTTCTTCCAGGAAAGGGCGTGATCACTCGTAATCTGTATGCACACGCTGTCCCCGTAGCACGTCACCATCGGCTCGACCACTGCATCGGCATTTAACTTCTGAGGCCATCTCCGGTAGTGACAGCTCCATGTGCTTTATAGGTATTGGCAGTGGTTTTTGAAATCACCCGCATTCCGCTGATTCTGTCCCATGTCGCCTATGAGCGAGGAGTGCATTCCGGCAGCTACATAATCCAGCTGGTCGTCGCCTGTGAAATTTTCAAAGGGCAGGACCAGCAGGGATTGGATATCTCCGGCACGGAGTGTTTTAGCGGGACCAATAATATTAAGAACCACCAGGCCCACAATTACCACCAGGCTGGCATAGGTGGCTGCTTTCCACCCCCTGGAATCAGGAATTTTCTCTCTCGTAGAGGCCTCCTCCAGGGGTTTGGTCCTTTGCATTCCTCCCGGGGTAATGTCATAGATCCAGGCGATGATCACGTTGATAAAGGCTCCCAGGATCAGCAGCCATAGAACCAGATCGATGGTCCAGTCGGGGAAGCCCCAGCGAGGAAAGATAATAGTAGCTGCTTCAAGAATGATAAATGCTGATCCAGCGTAGATTGCAAGAGAACGAAAAACCTTACGTCTTTTTAATTCTCTCCAGAAACGGGAAAGCCTACCGGGCGATTGGGACATGGGGAATATGTGTTGGTTATTTACAAGGTAAGTTCTTTAAAGATTCAAGTCAAGTGCCTGAATCTATTACGAAACCACTGTTAACAGACATTATCTGAGTTGAAGTTATTTAGTTGTAGATTTCATTCGGACCCCTGCCTCCTTCAGTGCCCTGATATCCTCCTCCGGAAAGGAACCATCTCCTTTTGGCCCCACATTCAGTAAAAGATTCGCATCTATCTCGGCGGCATCGCTCAGCATCTCCAGGATCTCTTCTGCTGATTTATGATTCCCATCATGTTGTTTATTATACCCCCATGCATGGGGCTGCAGGGTATTGCAGATCTCCCTTGGTTTGTCTTTGTTTAACTCATAGACCTTTCGGGCTACTTCGAACTGTTGACCTACCCGGGCGCCTCCACCTCTTTCCGGTGCCATAAAATCCTCTTCACCGTTTGCCCCTTGTTTAAATGAGATCAGGGCGTGAGGGGAAAGCGATCTTACCAGAGCATAGGTGGAATCGATGGGAAAGAGGTCGGGACGGCTGTAATAACCCATGATGGGATCAAACCAGATGCCCGCAATATTGGGATACTGGGTAAAGAGCTCCGTGATCTGAGTATGAACAAACTCCACATATTTTTGAAAATCCTCCACCTTTTCGTACTTATATTCTGGTTGAGGTTCTTTATATGCGGGCCGGGCATTTTGCCAGCCAGCTTCCCTTGGATAAAAGTAGGGGTGTTTCCAATCGGCACCGTAAGAGTAATACAAAAACAAACCCAGCCCCTTTCTTTCACAGGCCTTATATAATTCTCCGATCAGGTCCCGGCCGCAGGGAGAATTCAGTACATGGAAGTCAGTTGCCTCAGTTTCAAACAGGCAAAAGCCATCGTGGTGTTTCGAAGTGATGGTAATGTATTTCATCCCTGCATCTAAAGCAACATCGCATATCCTGTCCGCATCAAATTGTTCTGCGGTAAAACGGTCCTTAAGCAGGGCATATTCGGCCACAGGGATGGTGTCCCTGAGCTGCACCCATTCTCCTTTTTCGAGCAGACTATAAAGACCATAGTGGATAAACATTCCGTATTTAGCTTCAACGAACCACTGCAGGTTTGCCTGACGGGGATCCTCCCTGTATGTGTTATCATACTGGCTCAGGTAAGAGGGAACTGAAGGCGCCTTATAACAGGCCTGGATTCCAAGGATCAGGATCAGAAAGATCATAGTTTGCAATATCTTCATTTTTCGAGTTTAAGGGTTATTATACAGATCAGCTCTTATCTGTGCACGTACTCCAGGTAGCCCAGAACAAAAACTGCGGGGGCGTTCCAGTTAAGGCATACCTCGTTGGAAGCAAAACTGGGTTCCACATCCATGAAAGATTTCGCAGGGTAGTCGGATGTGTACTCCACCTCTGCCCTGTCCTGTTTATCTTTGTTAGGGCCACCCAGAATAAATCCGGGTACTGGTTCATCAATGTTATCGGCCCCGCTGGGTCGATGGTGGGGATTCATCACCTGTTTATAGCCGAAGCCTGTGAGGAAACTGTAGCCGGTGGCGTTTTTCCCGAAAATATAGTCGGTGTTCCTGAAATCGGGCAACACCAGATACTTCTGCTCTCCACTCAGATGGTGAGCGATGCAGAGGATCATGGCCTGGTTCAGCACATCACTGTTGGAACCCCATTCAAAGTGGTCGAGACTGATTCCATAGGGAATGGCTTCCATGTTTCTCAGGATCTTATCGGAGAGCGACAGGTGTTTCTGACTCAACTCTTCACTTAGCTTTCCATGGATCAGCAGGGTATGGAATCCCATATTGCGGACAAAAAACTTCCAGCTGTTGGTGATCTGGTGCTGGTAGGGCTGGTCATATTTTTTGAGGGCCTGCAGATAGTCTTCCTTGCCGGTAGAAACATATAATTCCGAGGCAGCCCAGTAAAAGTCATCGCTCAATTGATCATCGCCATATTCACCGGTGAACACATCTTCAGGGTTTCTAAATGGGACATCGCTGTTTTCTGTGGCCCAGTTCCATGCTTGTTCAGAAGCCTCAAGACAGCGTGCCGCAAAATCGGGAGCTATCTCTGAATAGGCCCTGGAGGCCTGCGCCATTACTGCAGCAAAACTAAGGCTGGAGGTGGTCCCTTTTCCGATGATATAGCGGTCGAGCTTATCTTTCCCGGGCATAATAAACCCTCCAAAATTCAAGGCGGTAACTTTATCATAAGACCCTCCATCCTCATCCTGCATGGTGGCCAGCCAGTCCAGCTCATGAGCGGATTTCATCCAGCAGATCGGGGATGCATTGCCGCTTTCCGGGATATTCAGGGCATCTCCCGGGACAGCCCTGGGTAACAGTTCCACGAGGTTTAGCATCTGGCCCACAGTCAGGGCTGCATTTACCACATATTTGCCATAATCCCCTGCATCATACCAGCCTCCCGGTGAGCTCAAATATCCTTCCGTTCTCCCGGAAGAGGGATGAAAGAAGCAGCGCTCGTCGGTTTGTCCGGATGCTCTTTGAAATATTCCTCCATACGGCTCTTCAATGGCCAAGGAAGCCCGCTGGAAATAAAAACTTTTGATGGAAGCATTCAGGGCTTCTTGATAAACCCCGGGGGCGATCCTGAATCGGCAAGAAGTGATCCCGGTGTTTAGCTTAATCTGAAAGGTTCCTGCCCTGGTCAATGCGGTGAACTCACCCAGCAGAACCTTTTCTCCGGAGGCATCCCAGCTACCTTTTTGGATCAGTTCTCCTTCAAAAACGCTTCTCCCCTTGTCATTCAGGATCTGAAAGGAAAGGGCCTCATAATCCACCACCACAAACTCTTTAAGGGCACCAGGATAATAGCCTACCTGGTTGAAGCGGATGTTATGATGCTTGTCCGTTTGAATCACGGGATCAGTGGTTTTGCAATTGGATAGCCCCACGGCTAAAAGCGCCAGTACTAATGGCAAGGTTTTCATCATTGGGCTTAGTTTAGATACAATTTGCCTGGCAAAGAGTAAATGTAATTATTTAACTGGAAGACCGGGTTGGAAAGGGTCAAAAGGATAAGTATCCGGAGTAACAAGCGTCCCGGAAGTAAGTGTAAGTGGGAAATCGGATTCCGGGTTGAAAACCACTTCCACCAGGGCTCCTTTATATCCGTTATCAGGTAGAGTAACAGGTATCGCATAGAGGCCATTGTCTGATTTCCAGGGCTTCCATTTGCCAGGCCTCTTCCCCGATCACATAGCTTTTAAAGTCCCGGCCCTCCGTGTTAACAGCTTCCCAGAGCCTGATCTGGTAATTGCTGTCTGGATCCACTTCCGCATAGATTGTATCCGGCCGATGCTCCAAGGGAAAGAAGGGATCTCGGTCCCGGTGATAATCCTCTGGTAAAAGGAGACCAGGTTTTCAGTCAGGTAGGAACCATGCAGGCCGTGACCCACGTTGGGGACATACTGCAGGTAGTTTTCTCCCTGCAGGTCCTTCCAGTAGAATTTCCAGGAGTCGGTGACAAAAAATTCATCGCAGGTTGCATTGATCAGCAGTTTGGGCATGCGTAATCTCTCCAGGAACTCAAAGGGCTCTACCAGCTTAAGCATGGAAAGGAATTCATCTGTATCTATCCAGTTCATAATGCCCAGGTTTACATAGGGATCAATGGCCGGAGCCCATTCCCCGTAACACTGCCAATGGTGTTGAAAGGAGGGTATCACATTGAGCAGATCAATCACTACCGGGGCAGCTCCTATTACCCGGTCATCAACGGCAGCCACGGTCCAGGTGGTCCATCCTCTTTTGGATGCCCCGGCAACAAAAAATCCATCCACCGGCTTATCATCTGACTCACAGATCTCCTGGACCACATCCATGGCCCTGACCACCGCCCGGGTCATGGGGAAGCGAGGCAACCATTTTTGCATATCCTCTGTAGCACCTCCTTCCAGAAACTGCAGCCAGGCAAAGGCGATCAGCTCATCCTCAAAAACTCCGCCTGCAGTATCTCCCTTAAAATCGATGGGTTGAAAAGGAACATTACTTAAATGGGAGACCACTGAACCTGTGGACAACGCTGCCTGGATCATAGCTTCCTTAGCAGCAATGGGAATGGTATCGCCTCTCCAGCCTCCCCCGATAAGCATAAGCGATTCTGATTCCCTGATTTCCCGGGTACCACCAAGGTCAACCAGTGCCACCATTGGGGCTCATCCACTTCCTCTTCCGTGAGCCAGGTTCCGGAGATCAAATGAATCCGGTATTCGGTCCAGGCTTCGGCAGGGACCGTTTCAACAATCTCATAGCTGAAAGCGGGGTCTTCTGCCTCCACGTAGGAATCAAGTGCAAATGAGGATTCCCGGGAGGGACCCGGCTCCGGACCGCTGCAGGAAGCCAGAATAATCAGGGAGAAGAATACGGAAATTAGATGTTTCATTGTTTGAGGATTTATGGCATTCGTATAGCAAGTTATGAAATATTGCTCTTTGATTGGCAGCAGATTATTTCTTAGTTTTATGAGAAATACAAAAACTTGCACGATGACTTTCCTTTTTCTTTTTGGTGGCGGAATATTGATAACCCTTCTGGTAATCCTTTTTGTTTTCCTTCTTCCCCTGCTGGCATTGATCAGCGCACTCATGAGTGATTTTCCAGGGAATGAAAAGATCTTATGGGTCCTGATTATTATTTTGCTTCCCTTCCTGGGATCAGTGCTCTATTTCCTGATCGGAAGAAACCAGCGCATGTCCAGGTAAGCACTTGTCAAAGAAGCCTTCATATGGCCTGAAAAAAACACTGGGCTATTTCTCTCTGACCAATATCGTGGTGGGGGACATGATCGGGGCCGGGATCTTCACCACCTCTGGATTATTGCTGGCTCAACTGCATGACCCAAAATTGTTACTTCTCCTCTGGGGAATTGGCGGAGTGATCGCCCTGTGCGGGGCCCTGAGCTACAGTGAACTGGGAGCGAGGTTTCCAAAAGCAGGAGGGGAATATGCCTTTCTCTCCGAACTGTTCTCCCCACTGGCCGGATTTCTCAGTGGATGGATCTCCTTTTTTGTAGGGTTTTCAGCTCCGGTAGCTGCCTCGGCACTGGCCTTCAGTGAATACCTGATCCGGACCTTTCCCCATGGGGAAGCTACTGAAGATATTGTTCTAGTAAAGAAAGCTGTAGCCATAGGAATTATCACGGTCTTTAGCATCATTCATTTGTTGGGTCTGCGCTCGGGATCGAAGGTACAGAACCTGCTCACCATGCTAAAGGTTGGTCTGATCCTTATACTTGTGATCGTCGGCTTTGCTTTTGGAGAGGGGAGCTTCGAGCATTTCACGGTTCATCTCAAGGTTTCAGAGGGGTGGGCCGGGCTGAAAACCATGGGCCTTGCCCTCATGTGGATCATGTTTGCCTATAGCGGTTGGAACGCTTCTACCTATGTGGGTTCTGAGGTTTTAAATCCGGTGAAAAATATTCCCCGATCCTTAATCAGTGGCACCCTGTTCGTCACCCTGATCTACCTGTTCCTGAATGCCCTTTACGTTTATGCAGTTCCTGCAGAAGAGATGAAGGGGGTGATTTCTGTCGGGGGACTGGCAGCTAATAATCTTTTTAACCGTACCATGGACCAGTTTTTCTCACTCTTTATTGCCTTGATCCTGCTTTCGGCCATCTCTGTCCTGACCATCATTGGACCCCGGGTCTACTATGCCATGGCAGAATCGGGCCATTTCTTCAGAATCGCGAAAAAAATCAACCGCGCCGGTGTTCCCGGAATTTCCATCCTGCTGCAGAGTGGGTTGGCCATTGTTTTCGTGCTTACAGGGACCTTTGATCAGATCATTACCTTGCTCAGTTTCTCTCTGGGGATCTTCCCAATTCTGGCTGTGCTTGGAGTGTTTAAGATCAGAATGTTGGGTGAAACGGCTTACCGGACTCCCTGGTATCCTGTTCCACAGGTTTTGTTTATCCTCTTTTCCCTGGCTATCCTGGTCTTGGCTTTTCTGGAACGCCCGGTGGAATCATCCATTGCCCTGGGAGTGATTGGGGTAGGGATTCCTGTTTATTATCTGCTTAAAAGGAGGGAATCAGAAGCTTGAACGAAGTCAGCCTGTACCTCATGGAGTTCTGTTCTGGAGGACTCAAAGATCGAATTGATTCCAGCAAATCATGTTACAAAACTTATTGCTTGACTTGAGGGTTTTCATATTGTAACTTGTTGATATTCACTAATCGGACGGAAGTCATGAAACATGAAATTTTCCCTTTGGTAATTGCAACTTTTTCTCTCTTTTTGGTTGACTGCGTCTATGCACAGGACTACGATCTCATTGTAACAGTAAAAGGAGATTCTATTGCCTGTCGTATTGATAGTATCAATGAAACATTTATATATTATGAAATGAGATCCCAGGGTGCCTGGCTACATACGTACATCAATAAATCAAGTGTGGCTGATTATAAGCGAAATGTTATCCAATGGAAACAATTTAATTTTAAAGCAGGCACATCCATTATTGAATCCCAGAGACCAGACACTGCAATTACCATAAGGGATATTCAGAAAAACTCTGTTTATGTTGGGATATTGTCTCTTAACTATGCAAGACTGATCCCTGCAGGTGATAATCTTGGAATCACCATTGGAGGAGGTCTGTATCATTTTGATAACACTGGTATTGTGGTAGAAGCTTCAGTTTTAAAAGGAGGTGTCAGGCATTTTTTTGAAACTGGGATCATGGGATTTTATTTTTTAAGTTCAAGTTCCGAACCGGAGGAGGATTCTGCTAATGGGGGAGTATCATTCAGGTTAGGTTACCGCTATCAAGGCCCGGGAGGACTTCTGCTCAGAGCAGCTCCTAATTTTATTTTTTATGGTAAGGATTTCTTTGTGTTTCCGGCTCTATCAATAGGGTACTCCTTTTGAGAAGACCTTATTTTCCCAGGAATTTCCTTTTGCTACCCCGCGTAGCCTCGCTGGCCTTGATGTTTCCTCCCCCCCAGGTCAGGCCCGATTTTTTGTCCTTCAGGGCAAATGAACCCTCAGATCTTTTGATATGAATTGCTTCAGCGCCTGGACCCTGTTGGGATCTGGATTCCTTTTCCTTTCTCTTCCTGGCCTGAAGCCGGTGCTCACTTATATTTAGTATCAGGAAGGTGGCCAGCGTGGCAGAAATCAGCACAAGGATCAGGATCAGAAAGTCCCGGTCCCGGTATTGGCCCGTGATCCATCCGAACACGGCCACTGTAAGAGTGACCAGGACCATAAAGAGTTTAATCGTTGATCTCATCATTCGTATCTTAAGGTTTCAACTGGATTTCTGGATGAAGCCCTCAGGGTCATGACTGCAGTGGTAAGCATTGCGCTTATCAGGATGATCGCTGCCCCCAGGAGGACGATCCACCAGGAATAGGCGACCCGCATCGCAAAATTTTGCATCCATAGCCTGCTTACGTACCAGGTAACCGGGATGGCGATGGCAACCGCAATGGCCACCCAGATTACCAGCTGTTTTCCCAGCAGTAGCACGATCTGCCATTTCTGTGCCCCGTTCACTTTCCTGATCCCTATCTCCCGGATTCGTTTGTGGTTTAGCAGCGAAACCAAGCCAAACAGTCCGATGTTGGCAATCACAATGCTCAGGATGGTAAAAATGGCCAGCAGTTTACTCTGCTTGATATCGTTGCTGTACATCTGCTCCACCGTTTGGTCAAGAAAACTATACTCAAAAGGGATGTTTTCAAAGAATAGTTCGTAGGTGTTCTGGATCTGTTTTATGGCTCCGGACAGATCGCTTGTATTTAGCTTCACATTCATGTAACCACGGTTTCCGGTCTCATCATAGAGGGCCACGGGCCTGGAGTTTTCGTGGAGGGAATTATACTTTCCGTTTTTCAGGACACCCAGAATCTCAATTTGACCGATGTACTTGCCTGCCAGAGAATCTCCCATTCCCAGAAAAGTAATGCAGGCTTCGTTGAGGATCACGCCACGCGGAGGATCGGTGGGTTTGCCGCGGTCGAAATTTCGACCTTCTTTGAGCTCCATCTGCATCAGCGGTATGTAGTCTGCATCGATGGCCAGCAGGGAGACTATTTTTGAGGCCTCCTGACCGTCCACATCCACTTTAAAGTGAGCCGTCGCTAATGCCTCTCCCGGCACATTGCTTGAATAGGCCACCTCCCGGACCATGGAGCTCTTCTTCAACTCCTGTTTAAAGGAAATAATCTTCTCCAGGGGAAGACCCTCCGCATGAAGTTTTACCTGCACCACATTGTCAGTATCATATCCGATCTCTGCTTTGAGGAGGTATCGTACCTGCCTGGTGATCAGCAGCGAGGAGATTATCAGAATCACCGAAAAGGTAAATTGCAAAACAATGCTTCCTTTGCCAAAGCCATAGCGTTTTCTCTCAGCTCCCAGACTGGAATCCCCCTTCAGGAGGTGAATGGGCTGACGATAGACCCTGGAGATAACTGCCAGTATGAAGGTCAGAGAAATGGCAGCCAGGACCAGCAGGACCATCAGCAGGAAGCTTCCTGCCTGGAATCCCGACTGCAACATGTCAGCTCCCAGCCGCTCCGGCAACCAGGCCTCTACCCCGGTAAGCAAAAACCAGGCAAGCGCTGCAGAAAAGGCAATAAGGATCAGAGATTCGCAGATCAACAATTTGTAAATATGGGAACGTTCGGCCCCATTGATCTTAAAAATACCCAGGCTGTGTGTGCGTGAAGCCAGAGAGGCTGAGAGCAGGTTGGCGTAGTTTAGCAGAGCGATTAGCAGCAGAAAGAGTCCTGCAGCCAGCAGCAAATAGGAGTAGCTTCTGTTTCCCTTGGGGAAATCATAGGTAAATTGTGGAGTGAAATGCACATCCGGAAGCGCAGTAAGAATCAATTTGAAATCGGCCTTTAAGAAGTTGCCAAATTCAGCCATGTGTTTTTCATAGAAGGCCGGGAATGCAGTTTCCACCTCCTCAATGGTATTGTTTTCCCCGAGCATGATGAAATGATAGGCAAAGGGGCGCCAGTAATTTTCTGAATCCTCGCCGTCCAGCATTTCCAGGGCCTGAGGGCGCAGGGATTTCATGGAGACGAGCACATGCAGTTTATGGTGTACGTTCTCCGGGAGGTCGCGGGTAACGCCTGTCACTTCGAAGGTTTTGTCGTTATTGATTTGGAGTTGTTTGCCAAGGGCATTGGCGCTGCCGAAATACTTTCTTGCGATGCTTTCCGAAATAACCATCTGACCTTCAGTAAGCAGGGCGTTTTTTGGAGTGCCATAAAGAAATTCCAGGGGAAATACTTCAAAAACAGTAGTATCTGCAAAATAGACTTGATCTTCGAAAAATACATGATCACCTGCCCTAACAATACATTTCTCTTCAAAAGCAACCAGCCTGGTCATCTGAACTATGGCAGGGAGTTCCTCTTTCATCATGGGTCCCAGCCGCGGCCCCAGCTGTGCATGAATATTCTCATTGTCGGGCAGATTGATTTCGCCGCTCAATCTATAGACGCGATCCCATGTTTCCAGATGTTTATCGTAGCTGTTCTGGTAACTCACCTGGGAGTATATAAAAAAAATGCTGGCAAAGGCGATGGAGAATCCAAGGATGCTCAACACCGAATAGGCAGGTAGCCGGACCAGGTATTTGAATGCGATGTTGAGGTAGGTCTGTAACATAAATGGCTGTTTCAGTGTGGATACAAGGACTAGTTTACAATAGCTCCATCCAGGAGCTTGACGATTCGATGGGCATAGCTGGCATCTTTCTCAGAATGTGTCACCATTACCACAGTGGCCCCCTGGCGGTTGTATTCGTTTAGCAAATGCAGAATCAGGGTTCCGTTTTTGGAGTCCAGGTTCCCGGTGGGCTCATCGGCCAGGATTAGCCGGGGCTGGCTAACAATGGCACGTGCAAAGGCTACTCTTTGCTGTTGTCCCCCTGACAAATGTTGAGGATAATGCTGCATGCGGTGCCCCAGTTTTAAGTGATCGAGTATCTGGGCGACCCGCTCTTTTCGCGCTCTGCGTTTCATTCCCAAAAAAATCAAAGGCAATTCTACATTTTCGGACACATTTAATTCATCCACGAGATTAAAATTCTGGAAAACAAAGCCCATATGTCTTCTTCGAATCCGTGTCAATTGATTATCAGACAGGGACTCTGTTTCAAAGCCATTGAAGAAAATGGAACCTGAGCTGGGGCGGTCGATGAGTCCCAGGAGATTCAGAAGGGTTGACTTCCCACAGCCGGAAGGTCCCATAATGGCTGCGAACTCTCCCTTTTTGACGGTCAGATTTACATGACTCACCGCGGTGGTCTCCACTTCCTCCGATGTATATTGCCTGGTCAGTTGCCTGGTTTGAATTAGTATTTCTTCCATTAAGCTTGGTTTACTCAACTCTGATCCCTCGTTCCACAGGCTTATTGCCAATGCTGTGCCAAAGAGCTAAGATCTTGTTTATATGTACAATAAGATTTCAGGCAACTTCGTAAATGTCCACGATTTAGACAACATAGTGTCAAATATTTGGACAATTTTTTGCATTTGAATGGACCTGGACGTAGTTTTATGTCATGACCGAAGCCCGCATACTGGTGGTGGATGATAACAGGAATGTACTGACCGCACTGGATCTTCTGCTCTCCAGGGAGTTTTCAGAAGTAAAATGTCTCAGTAAACCGGGACTAATTATTTCCGAACTCAGGGAGGGATCTTACAGTGCTGTTTTGCTGGATATGAATTATACGGCCGGACAGAATACCGGAAATGAGGGACTCTACTGGCTGAGGGAGCTTATGAAGCTGGATCCGGATCTCTCTGTGGTGATGATTACCGCGTTTGGAGATATAGAACTGGCCGTGACCGCTCTTAAAGATGGTGCGGTGGATTTTGTATTAAAACCCTGGGACAACCAGAAATTGCTTGCCACCATGCATACCGCAGTCAGACTTACGGATTCACGTAGACAGGTCAAATCCCTTCAGAAAGAAAAGGAGTCGCTGAAGACGGAGCTAAAGGGTAAGTCCACCAGGTTCATTGGCAGGTCTCCGGCGATATCCCGGGTTTTGGAAATGGTTGAAAAAGTGGCAGCAACCCCGGCCAACGTATTAATCACCGGGGAGAATGGTACGGGGAAGGAGTTGATTGCCCGCGAGATCCATGATCGTTCGGACCGCTCCGGGGAGATTATGGTCAGCGTGGATCTGGGAGCTGTCCCGGATTCCCTTTTTGAGAGTGAGTTGTTCGGACATGTGAAGGGAGCTTTTACAGATGCGGGCTCCGACAGGATCGGAAAAATAGAAGCGGCCCACCGGGGAACCCTTTTTTTTGATGAGATCGGGAACCTCTCTCTGACGCTTCAGGCCAAGCTACTCAGTATCCTTCAAAACCGGACCATTACCAGGCTGGGAAGTTCAAAGGTGATCCCGGTAGATATTCGTCTGATCTGTGCTACGAATAGGGACCTGGAGGCCATGGTGGAACAGGGAAGCTTCCGGATGGATTTGCTCTATCGCATCAATACCATAGAGGTGGAACTCCCTCCCTTGCGGGAAAGGGGAGAGGATGTTCTTTTACTGGCAGCCTATTTTTTACACTACTTTTCGAATCGCTATAATAAGCCCGGATTAAAGTTGGATAAAACAGCTGAAGCAGCATTGAAGAAATGGTCCTGGCCCGGCAATGTCAGAGAGCTCCGGCACAGCATGGAAAGGGCAGTGATCCTGACAGAGAATCAGATTTTAAGCGGGGATAGCTTCCAGTTTAATGCTGCCCTCCTCCATGCATCAGCCTCCTTTGACGGAAGCCTGGATGAGGTGGAAGCCAGGTTGATAGGATATGCACTGCAGAAAAACGGAGGAAACATGACGGCAGCAGCCTCCCAGCTAAGGATCTCCCGGCAAACCCTGTACAATAAAATCAAAAAGTATGGGCTTTAGGACCTATCATATTAAATTGATCTTTTGGATTCTTCTCCTTTTGATCAATGCTGTACTGCTGGGTTGGGCCCTATCATCCTCCAGGCTTCATTTGTCCATCCTGCTTGGGAGTTCAGCTATTCTTGTACTGGTATTGCTCTATTTGCAATTAACCCGATGGAACCGGGAGGTGCTATTTTTTTTCCGGGCACTTGAAAATGATGACACCTCCATCTCTTACCGTTCAAGCGAACGTAGCAAGTTTATAAGTGAATTGCATCAACATCTGAACCGACTGAATGAAAGTTTTCGGGAGATGAAGCTGAGCAATGAGATGCGGGAACAGTACTTCAGCCAGATCCTGCAACACCTGTCGAGCGGACTTATGGTCGTTTCAGGGACTGGCCATATCAACCAAATCAACGAGGAGGCACTCAGGCTTTTGAAATTACCCAGGCTTACCCATACCAGGGCACTGGCTCAATGGTATCCGGGCCTTTACGAGAGGATTCAAAATATGAGTTCACTTGATCGTGGGGAACTTAGCCTGCTGGACAGGGAGACAGGTCTGAAAAGGGTGCTGGGGCTGCAGATGGTGGAGATCAATCTGAAGGGAGAGGAGGTAAAGGTGGTGAGCATCCAGGACCTTTCAGCCGGTATGGAGCGGAAGGAGATTGATGACTGGATCAGGTTGATCCGGGTCATGAGCCACGAGATTATGAATTCCCTGGCACCGATCACCTCCATCTCTACCACCTTGAAAGAGGTATGGGCCGAATACGATTCCGGGGCCAACGGCGCAGCGGAACCTGTCATTCAGCAAACCATCAAAGGGCTGGATGCCATCGCAGAACAGAGTGCAGGACTCACATCTTTCTTTGAATCATACCGGGTATTATCCAGAATTCCTGATCCGGTAAAGCAGGAGTTTGCGGTTTGTGAATTATTTGAAAAGCTGAAGACCCTGTTGGAGCACTATCAGAAAAATACCGGTCTCCGGATCTTATTTGAATGCCATTCTCCCGGGCTGAAGATCCATGCCGATGAGCAGATGATCACCCAGGTGATGCTGAACCTGGTGAAGAATGCCGTCCAGGCCCTGGAAGGGGCAGATTCGGCTGAAATTGAATTATCCGCCCTTACAGAAAAAAACCGGATAGTTCTGAAGGTTACCGACAATGGTGAGGGTATACCTCCAGAAATATCCGATGAAATCTTTATGCCCTTCTTTACCACCCGCCAGAAGGGGACCGGAGTAGGGCTCAGTTACAGCCGCCAGGTGATGGCCATGAATGGTGGACGGATCGAGTTTGACTCCACACCCGGCAGGACCCAGTTCAGGCTTGTGTTTTAGTTTAAAACGCTAAACCGATGGCAATCCCAAGCCTGATGCCAAATCCGTCAACACCTGAAATTTGTCCTAAATCTGCCCCCCCTACTGATTCACTGATAGACCTGAATGCATATACAGGTCCCACCCAGGCATCAATCACAATAATATTTTTGAGTACAACCTGTTTCCCCAGGTTAATGGCAAAGCCCAGAGAAGTGAGTGTACCTTCCGAATCGTCTATTTGATCTGTGACCGTCAGGGTCATATAACGAAAATTAGGAGCCAGGTAGGTCCCATTGGGTGCGGGAGTACTGGATAAATAGTAGCGGAATTCGGGCGTAATACCGATCCCGTTTAATTTAGTGTCAAGGCCACCCGGACTATAGCCGGTATAGAAAAATCCAAGCTGGGCGCTCATGTTTTCATTCAATGCTCTCTCATATTTGAATACTCCTGTTCTGAGGAACGGACTGAAAAGGTCGGTTTTAACGGTGTTCATCTTCTGCGCAAACAATCCGCCAGATATGATGAGCATACAGATAGCCAATAATGCAGTTTTTTTCATGGTATAGGGTATTGGTGAATAATTTACTAGTGTAATCTACGAAAACTGTGCCATGTTTGTTGCTATAATATTCCGTATTTTAAGGATTAACAGTTATTTAAGGTTTAAACAGGGTATATTTGGAGGTCTTATTACTCCACCTCCCCCGGACCGGAGGAGAACTCCAGGATTTTGATATGGAAATCGTCGATGTAAAGCGTTGACCGGTCGGTCTTCCAGACATATATTTTTAACCGGGAGTCCTGTTTCAGATGGGTTCGTGGAATCGTGACTTCGTATGTAATGGGCCACCAGTTGGAAAAGGCTTTCAGATACTTATTCATCTCAAGTGTTTCCCAGAAAGGGATTCCGCCATCATTCTCCAGGGAGATAACGATCCGGGCCTTCGTCTTGTTTTCTGCAAAACAGAACAGACTCGTATGAACAAGCAGGTCCTGTGCAGGTTCTTTTCCCAGGGAGTCCAGCGGATACTCGAATGTGGATGAATACTCAGAGACCCGGTTTGATCTGGCTCCCCCGTATTTAATCTGGCTCGAAATATCTTTTTCATTCTGCTTCCAGAAGGGAGCAGGCCGTTCAAAATCATTCAGGGTGGTTAACAGGGAAGTGGGTTTTTGATGCGGCAAAGGCAGGTCCCTTATCTCATAGAGCACCAGGTCCAGGCTCTGGTTTATATAAACTGGGTCAATAGCAGCAGGAATATTCCGGGCATAAACAGGCAGGTCCTGCCGGTTCATTCCCGACAGGTAGCGGCTATGCCAGTTTAAAAGCAAGAGCGGTTCTTCTTTCGTTGCCCTGTGGGATTCAAACTCCTCAAAACTGAGAAATCTCTGGATCTGATCCTTATGGTATCCACTGTAATACTCCAGAAGTCTCTTCTGGACTTCATCGGTCACAATGATCCGATCCTGCCTGTTCCTTATCACCTGTTCCATTAAAACCTCTTTTTGCTTTCGGTACTTGACTTGCCGGGCATAGCTGATCATATTCAGTGGAAGCAGGAGCAGGATGGCAGCAAACAGAAAGATAAACAGGTTCTGAATCCCTTTTCCCGGTTTTAGGAAGAAGTAAACTGCAAAGAGAACGCTTAGCGGCAGGTATAGTTTCCAAAAGCTGTCTCCCTGCAAAAAGAAGCTAATCGCTGTGATACAAAACAAGGTCGCAATAATCTGGATTCCGGCCTTTTTATTCTCCAGAAATTCAGCGATAATCGTTGAGGCAGGAACAGCGGCAACGGGCACCAGGAACAGGTAGTGTCTTGGATCCAGACACATGGGGGAGTAGCTGTTAAGCGAAATGCTCATAAAGCTGGATGAGAGAAACAGGAGAATGGCAGAGGCCAGGAAAAAGGAGAAGGAGTTATCCATACGAAAAATGCGCAGTCCTTTCCTCTGAAAAAGGATGGCGAAAATGAAGATAAACCCGGTTGCGAGGGCCTGGAATATGGAAAGTTCGAAAAATCCCCAAAAAATCCTCTTTAATAAAACCTTCAGTCCTTGCTGATCATAACTACAAAGATTCAGGTAGCTATTACTGGCTATGGCTTCAAAGCGCTTCAGCAGATCCCCGGTGAGTATCCAGATAGCACACAGGTAAAGGGTCATCAGCAAAATCCCGCTGATAAAGCTGTAAATCCAGAATCTCTGCTCCCTTTTCTGAACCAAATCTGAAAGGATCAGGAAAAGAAGAAGAGGGGCCACCAGAACAATGGTCCCCTTGGACATAAAGCCGAAAAACAGGGATAATGCAAGCAGGAACGCGTGCAGGGCTGTGTTGCTTTTACCGCTGTTGAATTTATAACGGTGAATGATTGCCAGCGCCCAGGTCACCGAAAGGGCCACATAGATATCAGGCATTAACTTATCTGAATAGAACAGGAACCAGTTTGAGAGAGTGGTCAGCAAAAGTCCGATAATAAGGACCCCTGATCCCTGCTTTCGCAGGAGATAAAAAACAGTAAGCAGGATGCTGAGGGTGATCAGCATGGCGGGCAGAGATGAGCTCAGATCGGAGATCCCGAAAATGAGATAGAAGAAAGCTGTAAATAGTATCACGGGAAGCCTGTAGGCATAATGGTCCTCAAAATCAATGGAGCCATGAAGCAGATCGTTTGCCAGTTCCGCGTAGTGGAGATCATCAAAGCCAAAATGGCCGGAATATCCGAATAGGTGGTATAGAACAAGGAGGAAGATGAAGATCAATAGAATGACATACTCTCTTACCCGTTTCGGATTCATAGCTCTAATTTAAGCTTTACAGTGAAAAAACTGAATAAAAATCAAAAGGCCTATATTTAACCCTCCTTAAGAATGACAGTTGACAGATGACAGAGCGAAGCCGCACCTCAAAAAGGGTGATCCTTTTAGCAATCATTATTACCTCCTTTATCAATCCTTTCCTTGGAGCCTCCATTAATATCGCTTTGCCGGCCATCAGCGAGGACTTTACCATGGGGGCAGTTGGTATGAGCTGGGTGTCCATGGCCTTCCTTCTTTCATCCGCCGTCTTCCTGGTTCCCCTGGGAAAACTGGCAGATATCAGGGGAAGAAAGCGGATCTTTTTTATCGGGAATATTATCATCGGGGCAAGCTCCGTCACTCTGTGCCCTTTCACCTTCCGGAGCTGTTCTAATCTCGCTTCGGGCTATTCAGGGACTGGGAAGTGCCATGGTATTTGGAACAGGCATTGCCATTATTACTTCTGTATATCCTCCCAAGGAACGGGGTAAGGCCATCGGAGTAACGGTAACCTCGGTGTATATAGGGCTGTCCCTGGCTCCCTTTTTGGGTGGGATCCTAACCCAGTACCTGGGTTGGCGAAGCATATTTTATGCCACCATTCCCTTTGAGCTCTTCGTGATCTGGATCACCTGGAGGTATATCAAGGAGGAGTGGGCCGATGCCAGGGGAGATAAGTTTGATCTTTCCGGATCCATTGTCTACTTGCTCTCCATGTCAGCATTTATGTTTGGCTTCTCAAGATTACCGGAGACTTCAGCTATCATTCTTGTTGTTGCCGGATTGTTGGGCCTGGTTGGTTTTGGGATCCTCGAACTAAAGGCAGAATTCCCGATTTTCAATATCAGGCTATTTGCTACCAATCGCCTTTTTGCTTTTTCAAACCTGGCGGCTCTGATCAATTATGCCACCACCTTTGCCATCACTTTTCTTCTGAGTCTTTATCTTCAGTATATCTTGGGACTATCACCCCGGGATGCAGGGGTGATCCTGATCACGCAGCCGGTGCTGATGGCCATAGTGGCCTCCATTTCGGGCCGGCTCTCTGACAGATATGATCCACGGATCCTGGCCTCTGGAGGGATGGCCATTATTGTAGTGGGACTTATTCTGCTGAGCTTTCTCTCAGAACATTCAAGCATCAGGTACCTGGTGGTGATCCTGGCTTTGGTTGGCTTTGGATTCGGGATGTTTTCTTCGCCCAATACCAATGCGATCATGGGTTCCGTAGATAGAAAATACCTGGGGGTGGCATCTGCCACGGTGGGGACCATGCGATTGACCGGTCAAATGATGAGTATGGGGATCGCCACCCTGATACTGCAGGTGTTTATTGGAAACAATCCCATATCGGCACAATACACCGCACAGTTCATTTCCAGTATGAGGACCACCTTTATTGTTTTTGTAGTTCTCTGTATCGTAGGGGTATTTGCTTCGCTGGCCAGAGGGAAAGCCAGACCCCAATATCAGTGAGGTCTCAGGCCTTCCGGATCAGCTCCAGCAATTTGCGGTCCAGTTGATGGCCCTGCCAGTTTTCGTAATCCACATCGCTGCGTCCGGAGTCCAGGATTCCAAAATCTCCCCTGAAATTCCATAAGGCAAACCCGATATTGTTGGAGGAAAGGATGTCCACCACATCCCCAAACCAGGCCAGGAAAATATCATGAGGGGTTTTGTTGTAGCAGCCGCATTCTCCGCAATGAACGCCGGTACCGGATTGGGCAAGTTTGATCCAGGGTGCATAGAACTCCTCCAGCATCTTTCTGGAGAGGTACTGGTCCCCAACCTGTCCCGGGTATTTTAAGGGGGGAAGATTTTCGATATCCTTCATGGCCCAGGGGGCCTTGTAGTGTGAAATAATTCCCGGATAGTATCCGCGGCAACTCTGACCAATGTTCAGGTGGGCAATTTCGGGGATGACTTTAGTCCCTATTTGATTTCCGTCTGCAATTACCAGGTGGTCCGGATTCTGCTTCCAGATTGCAGCGGCGGCCTCCTCAATTATTTTTGCGTATAGTTCCCCGGGAACAAACAACTTGGAAGAGTGCTGGTCGTTCATATCCTCAATCATAGCCGGCTCATTCAGCAGGTCAAAGCTGATCAGGTCAGGGGAGATATTCTTATAGCGCTCTGCCCACATATTCCAGTGCCAGTAGAAGGCTTTCTGGGCTTCGGGGTCCTTCCAGAGATTGAAGGGCTCATGAAATCCGGCATTGATGCAGTATCCCGGTGCGCGGTGCAGATTGATGCTCACATGGAGCTTAAATTTATGGGCCAGGTGAACCAGCTGATCCACACGCTCCACAGCCTCGTCGCTGATGTGATACACTTCCTCCGCTGTGATGTCCCTGCTTCTGTCAATATCCAGGTAGGAGGGGTAGGCCATGGGGATCCGTACGAAATCAAACCCCCAGTCCCTCATCCACTTAAAATCATCTTCCGTCGTGCCTCTGCGCGAACTGCCTGGATGAGGCGAGAAAAAGTCCAGCAGGTTAAAGCCTTTCCATGGTGGAAGCGGATTCTGGGTTTCTATTTTTTTTGGAAGAGCCAGCGCAGAACTGCCAGCCACGCTTACCGCTCCGGTTAAAAGCGCTGTTTTTTTTAAGAAACTCCGCCTGTCTGAGTAAAGATTTGTTTTTCCCATGGGATTTCCCAAATTATATTAATGGTGTTTATGCCTTCAGGGCAGTTAATTTACGAGTTTTCCAAGAGACACGGGTTGACCTGCATGGATTTATTCCTTAATTTCAGAAGGACCTATTCCCGAGAATATGAATAACAGAAGAGATCTATTAAAAGCCATGGCCCTGCTTCCTCTGGCAGCCTGTACCCGAAATGTTGAAAACGGGATCGTTCAGGATCCTGCGCAAATACCGCCCTTCTCCGGTGGGCTGGACACCCCAGGGTGCAACGCTCAACCTGGGGAAAGTAAAAATAAAAAAGGTAAAAGCCATTGTTACGGCTCCCTATGGGATTGAACTGGTAATTGTGAAGGTGGAAACAGACCAGCCGGGACTACATGGGATCGGATGCGCCACCTTCCGGCAGCGGGCCCATGCAGTGGTATCTGCCATTGACGATTACCTGGATGATTTTTGCAGGGATAAGGATGTGTCCAATATCGAAGACATATGGCAGACGGCCTATGTGAGTTCTTACTGGCGGAACGGACCGGTGCTGAACAATGCCCTGAGCGGTCTGGACCAGGCCCTCTGGGATATTAAAGGGAAGATGGCCGGGATGCCGGTATACCAGCTGCTGGGGGGTAAAACCCGCTTTGCAGTGGACACCTATACCCATGCTTCCGGTCCCACTCCCGAGAAGGTCATGGAAAAGGTGGCAGAATACAGGGAGCAGGGATACCGGCATATCCGCATCCAGATGGGGGGATATGGCTCCACTCATTTGTCAACAGATCCGGATTACAAGCAATACGGGTTTGGGCATCCTGATGACAATACACTGGATGTGCAGGCTTATAAAAGAGGGGTGGTGGATATGTTCCGTCTGGCCAGAAAGCGATTTGGAGATGAGGTCGAGTTGCTCCATGACGTGCATGAACGGATTGAGCCCATGGATGCTATCGATCTGATAAAGAAACTTGAAGAATACAGGCCTTACTTCATCGAGGATCCTTTTTCACCGGAGAATATGGGCTGGTTCAAGATGCTGCGCCAGCAGAGCTCTGTGCCTATTGCCATGGGAGAATTATTTAATAATCCCCACGAATGGATGGAGCCGATGAGCCAGAGAATGTATGATTTTATCAGGATCCATATCTCTCAGATTGGAGGAATCACTCCTGCTATGAAGGTGGCCAGGCTGGGGGAATGGTTCAATATAAGAACTGCCTGGCACGGTCCCGGAGATACTTCCCCGGTCGGGCATGCGGCCAATGCGCATATTGACCTGTCTGTCTGGAACTTTGGGATCCAGGAAGGACAACGCTTTAACGAACTCACCCAGGAGGTTTTTCCGGGAACGCCTATCATAAAGAAGGGGTATTTATTTGTGAATGAAGCGCCCGGACTTGGAATTGACATAGACGAGGAAAAGGCTCTGAAGTATCCCCTGTCCAAGTTTAACTATAACTGGACCCAGGTGAGGAAACGGGATGGAACCCCGGTCAGGCCGTGATATTCATAAGGAAAAATTTCATAAAAAAACAGAAGCAATGAAAAGCAGAAGAGATTTTATAAAAACATCGGCCGTGATGGGGATATTCGGCCTGCTTCATCAATGGGCCTCGGCCCTTCCTCTCTCAGATAAATTTGGAAGCATCCTTCCGCAGCGCCGGCTGATAAGAAACGGGGAAAAGGTCACCGCCTTTTGCCTGGGGGGCTGGCACCTGGGGAATACCGGTAGCCTGGCAGTCTCAGAAAAGATGATCGAGAGATCCATGGAAGAGGGAGTCAGGTTCTACGATAATGCCAGGGGATATCATAATGGAGGATCCGAAGAGATCATGGGCCGGTTTTTAGTCCCCAAATACCGCGACCAGATCTTTCTGATGACCAAGAGTCATGCAAAGACTGGCGAGGATGCAAAAAAGCACCTGGAACTTTCCTTAAAGGCGCTAAATACGGAACAACTGGATCTGTGGCAAATACATGCTCTTGGAACCCCGGAAGATGTGGACCAGCGTATCGAAAACGGGGTGCTGGATGTCTTTCTGGAGGCTAAGGAGAAGGGCTTAAGCAGGTACATAGGATTCACGGGGCATACCAGCCCCTTAACTCACCTGCATATCCTGAAACGATTGGAGGATCTTGGAGTAGAACTGGACTGCTGCCAGCTGCCATTGAATGTGCTGGATCCCAGCTTTGAATCCTTCCAGGAGAAGGTGCTACCGGTGCTTCTCAAGAGAGAATATGGGGTTATTGCCATGAAAACCATGAGCGGTGGAAGCATGATGGGTAAACGCATCGATACCACTCCCCCGGAAATTACTACAGATATGATCCCGGATATGGTAAAAGAAACGGGAATCTCCCTGGCCCAACTGCATCAGTATGTCTACGCACTCCCGGTTTCATCCCTGGTCAGCGGATGCAATACCCTGGAGGAGATGGAACAAAATATCGGGGTCCTTCAAACCCTGAAGAAACTGAGCGAATCTGAGATGAAAAAGCTGGTGGAGCTGGTGAAGCCTTACGCGGGGGGCATCGTTGAGAATTACAAACGGATTTTGGGCTGAAAATGCCGTCTATTTTTTTCTACTGCGTCGCTTGAAGTTTTTGTCGCCCTTGGTTTTGGGCTTCTTATATTTTTTCATCTTCCGAAGATAGGATCCACCCTGATTGGTCTTCTTGTTCTTCTCTTTCTTTTCATGAAAGGCGCCCCCTTTTGCTTTAATATCAGAATCAGGTTTTAGCTTGATCTCAGCTTTCCTTGGACTCTCTTCCGGAGTAAGCTCATTGGAAACAGCCACTTCCGGCGGGAAGTCGGTCTGTGGAATTTTATAGTTCATCAGGTCCTCGATGGCGCTCTTTTCCGCTTTCTCTGTTTCTGTGTAAAACAGAATCGAATGCCCCTGTTGCTCGGCCCGGCCCGTACGCCCTATGCGGTGCATATAGTTTTCCGGGTATCTGGGAGTATCAAAGCTGATCACATGAGTAATCTTCTCCAGGTCCATGCCACGGGCCATCACATCGGTGGTGACCAGGATGCGGTTGACCCCTTCGTCAAATTGCCGGACAGAACGGATCCGGTAATTCTGGGATTTGTTGGAGTGGATCACACAAGCCTCCGATCCATAGGGCTCTTCCAGTAATTCAAAGAGCCTGTCGGCACTCTTTTTTCCGGATACAAAAACCAGTACTTTGCTGAAAACCTCCCGATCCTTCAGCAGGTGGATAAGCAGATTGGCCTTGGTGTAGAAATTTTTTACCGGATAACACTGTTGGTTTATGTTGTCCAGGGGTGTTCCGCTCACCGCAATGGATATTTTAGCCGGTGTTATAAAAAAGTCATCGATCAGGGCATCCACCTCCTCGGTCATGGTGGCCGAAAACATCAAATTTTGCCGGCGCTCCGGCAGCAGGTCAAAAATGTTCTTCAGTTGATAACGGAATCCCAGGTCCAGCATCACATCCACCTCGTCGATCACCAGTTTCTTTATGGCCTTCAGCCGGAGAGCCCCATTCAGGACCAGGTCATAGAGCCGTCCGGGAGTGGCCACCAGAACATCCATCCCTTCAGCCACGGCCAGGGCCTGGGTATTCATATTGGTTCCCCCGTACACACCCAGGGTACGGGTATGGGTGTAGCCAGTAAGACTTTCGACCTGTTCCACCACCTGTATAACCAGCTCTCGTGTGGGAACCAGAATCAGGATGCGTGGATGGATTTCCCTGGAAAATTTTAAGTCATTTAACAGGGGAAGCAGATAGGCAAAGGTCTTTCCCGTGCCGGTTTGAGCAATCCCCACCAAATCTGTTCCCGAAAGAATCACCTTATAAGCCTCAGACTGGATGGGTGTAGGGCTATCCAGCCCCAAGTCCTGTATGGCTTGTAGCAGCTGCTTATTAAGGTTCAGATCTTCAAAGGATTTCATGAATGCCAAATTACGCTTTTTTCCAGCTCACAAATTTATAAAAGTTCTGATTTAGGTCTGGCCCTCCCGGCTTCGTGGATATATTTTACTTTCGGGTGCCCCAAAAGCAATGCCGCATATACCTGGTGATTCTCCGGAAGCTTAAACTCTTTTCGCAGGCTCTTATTTCGCTTCATGGCCATGACGATAAACCCGTTGAAGCAACTTCCCAGCCCCAGGGTATGGGCAAATATGGAGGTATAGGTAGCCCATATGTTTGCATCTGCACCAGCCAGGGAATAGGAGCTTACGGGGGCATGATACAGGATGACCACTGGCGCGTGATGACAAATAAGAGAGGCCCCGGGCTTTTGCCTGGCCAAAAACTGCCTCTTATATTTCTTTAGGCGGGGCAGATCGATTTTTGGAGCCAGTAACTGCAGGATCGGCATAAGCAGAGGAGAAGTAAACAGGCTGATGCTGCTGAGCAGTGTTTTTGCAGTTTGATCATTTAATCGTTGCACAAGCTCCCTGGTTTTTACGAAGGTAATTTCTATGGGCCGGGCATTGCTGGCTGAGGGGTAGTGTTTCATATTATCCAGCAGGAGCGTAAGGATTTCTTCATTCACCTCTTTGTCCCTATAACTTCTGCAGGTCCTGATTCCCGCGGAAAGATCCTGAAAGGCCACGGATGAAAGCTTCAACGACCGGAGTTTCTTAAGCTCCCCAACATCGGGAAAAACAGTTGATTCGGGACAGATGGCCACACAGTGACCACAATGAATGCAATTATCATTAATGGTTCCCTGTTCAATATCTATGGCATTGGAAGGACAATCTTTCACACACTTCAGGCAACGGGTGCAATTTTCTAGTTTTATGACAGGCATGGACTTTCGTTTAGGTTCAAATGTAGCATTCCCCTGAGATCCTGCAAGAAGGAGGGAGGCCCGAGGGGATATAATCCGGACCCCAAATATCAGGTCCGTATAAAAGCAATAGGCCATACCGGTCGGTATAGCCTCCTTCCTGCTCTTGATAAATGAAATCCTTCAGATAAATGGTCTTTGTCAGAAAGTATAGGTAAACTTGAGCTTTGTCAGTATCCCGGGAGACCTGCGTTCAAAATACTGATCGATGGCTTTGTAGGATTTATAAACCAGTTCAATGTCCTCATTCAGAATATTCTCCACTTTTATACCTAGAACAGCCTTTTGTTCCTTTCCAAGCTTCACGGAGGCATTGAAATTGAGACTGTGAAAGGGTTCCGTATAGATGTCAGGTCTGTCAGCAACTCCTACATAGGCCAGGGTCGATCCCTGGACATTGTAGTAGAATCCACCTTCCAGGCGCTGAGAAATTCCTTCCTGGCCCCCGTTGTAATATAGCCCTGCATTGACTAGGTAAGGAGCCATACCCGCCATGGTCCTGTATTCTTCTATTTCCTCGCCCACACGTGCATTGTCCACTCTGGACTCATATTCGGTTTCACTCATCTGGATGCTCGAACTGTTGTAGGTCAGGTTCACATTTATACGAAATGACTGGAGCGCATCAGAGATGAATCCCAGGCCCTGCCTGAGTTCAAATTCTGCACCCAGAGCGGTTCCATCGCCCACATTCCGGGGCTGGAAGGCGCCCACCTGCTTGGTATATTGCACGATCTCGATTGGATTCTTGAAGAGCTTATAAAATCCGCTTAAGGAGATCATCTGTCCGCTGGTACCAAACCATTCCCAGCGCAGGTCAAAGTTCTGAATATCCGTACTGATCAGGTTACCGTCCCAGTATTCCACCCCTTCCACATCGTCCCCGTCCGGATGGAATCCACCGATAAAAGTGATACCAGTGATGGGATCATAGATCTCTGCATAGGATAATTCCTTAAAGGAGGGCCTGGCGATGGTCTGTGTATAGGAAAGCCTCAGGTTCTGTTTGCCCGTGATTTGATAGAGCAGGTTAATGGATGGGAAAAAGCCCAGGTCATCCAGCACCTTTTCATTCTCGAGCATATTATCCTGTTGCTGATCCGAACCGGTATAACGCTGGGTGTAGTTTTCCAATCTGAGCCCAATAATGGCCTTGAAATTGGTTAACAAGGCCAGTTCAGCACTTACATACCCGGCAATATTCAGAGAATTTGCGTTATACTCATTGGGATTGTGAGGGATAAAGGGAGTTTCGTAGGTGGTCCCCAAGTCAATCTGTCCATCTTTGGGCCAGAGGTTTTCGCCCCAGAACAGTTCGTTGGGATCTCCGGTCAGGTCAAAATCCCCCCGGGGATTGATGGCAAAATTATAAATGATATAATCCCTGTATTTATAGGTGGCCAGCGCACCAAAATGAACCTTGGAAGCATTCGCGCGGAATTTAAAATTCTTGGTCATATTAATTGCTCCGGAGGTGCTGATCTCATCCAGGTTTCTCCATATTCTCTCCGGAAAGCCGACCTCGGTTCCGATCCTGTAAGAACCATCATCATTGATCTCATACCGTGAAAATCGAATGTCCGGATCCTTCAACAGCGAATAGGTGGATGAAAGTATCCAGTTGATCTTCCATCCTTTATCAAGATTGGTGTGATTCCCGTCCAGGAATACATTGGCAAAGGTGCGCTGACTGTAATCCAAGCCATGTTGGAAGGCGTTGAAGTCTGAACCCTGATCGGACCCGATGAAATCAAAGATACCCGCTTTGGTTTCTCCGTTCTGGATCAGCAACAGGTTTAACCTGTATTTGCTTTTATTGGTTTTGAGGGCCAGTCCGGCCAGACCGCTTACTAAGACGTTATTGACACCATAGTCTCCATACTGGAATTCTCTGCGTCCCATCTCGTAGATCTCCGGGGTGGAAAGCCCGTATCTGCCATATTCAGCATTTTTGTAAAAATCGGTTTCGTTCTTATAGTTAAGGGCGAAGTTATAGCCCCAGGTATGATTTTCTTTGGGCTTCTGATTCCCGTAACTGATCCCTAAGCTTACATCGGCCAGACTCATCGCCTGCATGGCTGCCATGGTCGGATTAAATCTGCCCAGGATTTCCTGGTACCTCTGACCGGCTTCTCCATCGGGGTTTCCGACTGCCTGAGCAAACTGGGGGATATTTTCGATGGCTGGGATGGCCCTTGTTCCGTCGTCGAAACCGAGAAAGTCCGTTTTCCCTCCCTCGTAGGTCAGGAACTCTTTGTTAAAATGGGCATTGGGGTTATACCCGGTGCCCAGGGAAACACTGGCGTGTTGTTTTTCGGGAAAATCTTTTAATTCGATATCAGTGACCCCGCCTGTAAAATCTGCCGGCAATTCGGCACTGAATGTTTTATGAACGATGATATTGTTAATTACGGAGGTGGGGAAAATGTCCATCTGGGTAGTATTTCTATCGGGATCCAGCCCTGGGATATCCACCCCGTTCAACAGGGATTTGGTATAACGGTCGCCCAGGCCCCTTACATATACATATTTTCCATTGGAAACAGATACCCCCGTAATGCGTTTCATGGCGCCGGCCGCATCCGACTCCCCGATTCGTTTTATGCTCGCCTCTGAAATACCATCCAGGACGTTGGGCGATTTATGCTTGATGGAGACCAGGGCAGTTTCTGTATTTCTTACGGCCTGTGCCGTAATGGTCACTTCCTGGAGCGAAATGGTAGCCTCTTCCAGCTTTATCTCTCCCAGGCTGGTCACATCACTTGCATTGACTTCCACACCGCTTACCCACAGAGGCTCATATGAAATAAACGAGATCCGCAGGTTATAGGTACCCGCGGTCAAGTTAAGATTGAATCTTCCATCCAGGTCAGTGATGGTCCCGCTTGTAGTCCCCTCGGCAAAAACAGTCACTCCGGGCAGATATTCTCCGGTCTCTCCGTCAAAGACGATCCCACGAATACTCCCTGATTGTGCAAAGGTCATCCACGACGTACCAATGAATATAAGGAGCAGAATTATTTTTTCTCGCATTATTATCTATTATAAGCTGTTATAAATACCAAAAACACCCAGCCGGATAGGCTACGTGTTTTGGCATACTAAAATCTAAACTAAGACTATGGCACATTACAGGGCTCCTGAAACTCCAGCCCAGGACCAGCTATTTAGTTTTGAAATATCCGCACCTACGGTATTTGCTGCTTCATCAACTTCGCTTACATATACATCGCTGCCTTTTTTAAAAAAATCAGTGATGGCCAGCGTATCGGAGGGAAGCGTCAGCTCCAGGGCCGAAGCGGTCAGATCAGCAGGATTGTCATCAAAATCCTGTCCGTAGGCCAGACTTGTGAAATAGATGTTATTCATATCCACAAAAGAGTTTCCAACGTCTCCAACACCTTTGTCATCCAGGTCTGCAAGACCTTCTGCATCACCAGCAATTACTGTTCCGTTTTTAATGGTATGCATTGCATTGAAATCACCTTCGCCACCATCCAACTCGAAGCATTCGTCACCAGGATTCACGATAACAAAGTTGTCCAAAGTACCTGACCAGGCCTGGTCGGTGTCGATGGCATCATCACCGGTATTCCATACAACCACGTTTGTAACGCTCACAGAACCACCGAACCACTCAATTCCGTCATCCTGATTGGAAACAATCTCGATGTTTTCGATAACTGTTAATGAACCAACACCACCCAGGGTAAGGCCATTGATTTCATTACCTTCTCCGATATTGGCTCCGCCATGACGGATGGATATATATTTAAGAACCCCTGAATTGTCATCGGCAGCGGTACCACCGTAGAGACCGTTCTGATCTGATGGGGGAATTCCTTCAATCTGCACAGATGCGGCATCGGCAGAAATGGGTGCGTTTCCAAGTACAATTATTCCGCCCCACAATCCGTTCAGTGTGGGATCCAGGTTCGGGCTGGCAATTTGACCGGGCTCGATTTCGTCTGCAATGGAAGTAAATATTATAGGCTCGGTGGCAGTTCCTTCAGCCATCAGGGTAGCTCCCCTGGCAACCAGCAGTGCTGTGGCATTGGCACCGGTTCCGGCCTGTCCTTTAATAATAACACCAGGTTCGATGGTCAGGGTAACACCTGAGAGTACCGTGATCCTGCCTCCGAGGATATAAACATTACCAGTTTCCCAGGTAGCATCCTCGCTGATATTTGCTTCTACCAAAAACTCGGTTTCTGGTTCCGGATCTGGATCCGGATCTGTATTCTCATCGCAGGAAATGGTAAGCACGGCCATAAGCGCCAGTAGCAAAAAAATATTCAGTGACTTTTTCATTTTGTAAGGTTTTTTCAAATTGGTTTTGCGATTTAACTCCAGCAAAAGTAGAAGGCAAATCTTAAGGGAATGTTAAGTTTAGATTACCCCAAAATGTACCCGTATTCAGCCCACTTTCAGCGGAGTTGAAAAATTTATCTAAAACGCTGTTATATAGAATGATACCGCATGACATGCGAATCGCCCGAGAGATCCTTAACGGCAACTTAATCCTTAAGTAATCAAATCTTAACTGTTTCCTAACAACTGCAATTTATTTTTGGAGCATGATAGAGAAGAGCAAAATATTGATTGTTGATGATGAAGCGGATATCATCGAGTTTTTGCAATTCAATTTTCAGCATGAGGGTTTTGACGTTCTAACAGCCGGAGATGGAAAATCGGCCATTGAGCTGGCATTGACCCGGAAGCCACAGGCCATCGTGATGGATGTCATGATGCCGGAAATGGATGGTATAGAAGCCTGCAGGGAGATCAGGAACCATGTGGAGACTTATAATCCTCTGATCATCCTGCTCACGGCAAGAGGAGAAGATTATTCCCAGCTGGCAGGATACGAAGCCGGTGCCAATGATTACGTAGTGAAGCCAATCAGTCCGAAAGTACTAATCGTCCGGACCAGGTCTCTGCTGAAAATGATGAACGGATCCGTATATCCCGGGTCCGGAAGACGGAGTACCGGGGACGATCTGGTCATAAACAGGGAGTATTATACCGTAAGCAAAAATCGCAAAGAGCTGCAATTACCGCGGAAGGAATTTGAAATTCTCTCCCTGATGGCATCAAAGCCCAACAGACTTTTTAGCAGAGATGAGATCTTTAACCATATCTGGGGGGCCGACACCATTGTAGGTGAACGAACCATGGACGTATATATCAGAAAGATCCGCAGCAAAATCGGAGATCATTATATCAAAACCATTAAAGGCGTAGGCTATAAGTTCGTGCAATAAACACAACAGAAAAAAATAAAAATCAAAAGAATGAAGAAATTATTATTTGTAACAGCATTGGTTTTCAGTTTAAGCCTGGCAGGAGCCACAGAACCTGAAAACAGTTCAGTCCCTGCAAAAACTAATCAGATCGAAGGGCTTGTCACCGATCACCTCACCGGTGAAGCACTGGCAGGCGTCTGTCTTAAACTCAAGGGGAGTGATAAGAAGACGTATTCAGATCTGAAAGGGAACTTTCGAATTGAAGGAGTAACTCCGGGAACCTATGATATCGATGTCGACTATATTTCTTACAAAGATATCACTCTGAAAAGTGTTTCTACGGAATCCACCGATTTGAAGTTGAAGGTGGAATTGGAATCTGCCCAGACTTTTTAGGAACCAACTATTTCAGTAAATTCATACTATGAAATTCAAAAGCTGGTCACTGGCTTTCGTCTTCATATTTATCGGTGTTGTGTCTTCAGCCCAGGTAACTATGGATGAAGATGGCCTATACCATAACGAGGACAGCGAACTTTATACCGGAACGTATATCGAGTTTTATACCAACGGAAACAAAAGGATTGAATTATCGCTGAACAAGGGGATCATTGATGGTCCGGTCAGGCTCTATTTCGAAACAGGTCAGCTTAGTGAGGTCCGCTCCTATAAGAAGGGGAAAATGGATGGAACCTGGAGCACCTGGAACGAAAGCGGCGGTAAGATAGGGCTGGCCAATTACCGGGAAAATGTGAAGCATGGAGACTGGTTTATCTGGGATGATCAGGGAACCCTGCGCTTTGAAATGCATTATACCAATGGAAAGAAAACCGGAACCTGGAAAATGTTCGATGAGGACGGGAACCTGGTTTCGGAGGAAGAAATGAAATAGAGGATTTGCGAGAATACCGCTTTTGATACCCCCTCAGGAAGCATATTCGTATGCGTGCCTGTGATGGAAATCTTCCCGAACCCATCTTTTGATGTTCAAGCAGGGGGTGAAGCTTTTAATGGTTCAGGAAAACTGGAAGGATCCCCAGGGCAACAGACTGCCAGAATGGGGATCCTTACTCTTTTTTCATGGATTACAAGCCAAAGGCATAATAGTATACTCCAGGGAGATCTTCGTAAACTCCTTCCAGGAGAATACCTCCACTCCGGTTCTCCAGGTATCTGGTAAATTCTTCTACGGAGCTTACCTCTTTTCCATCCACCTTGGTAATGATAAACCCGGTTTTCATGTCGGTCCCTCTTTTGAGCTTGCCGTTGCTCAGCCTGGTAACACGCAATCCACTCTTGATTTCAATCTTTTTGGCGGTTTTGGCATCAATTTCCTCCAGTTCCACTCCCAGCTGATTCATGATGCCGGAGCTGCTCCGTTCAGCTATTTTCTCACCGCCATCCTGGTTTCGCAGGGTTACCAGGTATGCAGACTCCTTTCCTTTGCGATCCACCTTCAGGGATAATTTATCTCCCGGGTAGTGTTTGGCAATAATTTCCAGAAGCTTGGCGCTGGTTTTTACGGGGGTTTCATCCACTTCCAGAATCACGTCTCCAATTTTAATCCCTGCTTCCCCTGCGGCACTGTTAACAGTAATGCTATCCACATAGACCCCTTCGGTAACATCCAGGTCCTTTTCCCTGGCCAGATTGCCATCCACGTTTCTGATCAATAATCCCAGGTAACCTCTCTGGACCATACCATATTGTTGCAGGTCATGGACGACCTTGGTTACGATATTTGCCGGAACGGCAAAACCATAGCCCATATATACCCCGGTGTTACTGGCAATGGCTGTGTTGATCCCTATCAGGCTACCCTGGAGATTGACCAGGGCTCCCCCACTGTTTCCCGGATTGATTGCGGCATCTGTCTGAATAAATGACTCGATGGCGCTCCTGTCCTGCAGGATGTTGATATTTCGCCCTTTCGCACTGACAATCCCTGCAGTTACCGTGGAGTTTAAATTAAAGGGATTGCCCACGGCCAGGACCCATTCACCCACTTCCACTTCGTCCGAGTTGCTAAGTGGCAGGTAGGGCAGGTTTTTCTCTTTAATCTGGATCAGGGCCAGATCAGTGGAGGGATCACTACCCACCACTTTTGCCTTGTAGGTCCGGTTGTCATCCAATACGACCTCAATATCATCTGCAAAACTGATGACATGATTGTTGGTCACGATATAGCCATCTTCGCTAATGATGACCCCGGATCCACTCCCAACCCGTGCCTGCGGACCCCGGTTTTGAGGAGTAGGCGACTCATAGCCATCAGGAGGGCTAAAGAAACGTCTGAAAAAATCATCCTCAAAGAAATCCCCGTAGGGATTCGAATACTCCCTGTACCTGCTTGATTCCTGGTTCTGAACCTGGGTTGATTTAATATGCACCACCGCCGGCATCACCTTTTTTGCAACCTCGGTGAAATCAAGGGGTACGATCTCCCCGTCCTTATTAATCGTATATGCGGCATCCACCACCGGAGTCCCTGAAATATGCTCGATTCTCAGGGGGGTGGTATCGGGTTCCAGTATCTTGAAAGCTCCTATGGTCAGTGCACTACCCAGTACAGCTGCAAGCATTAATAATCCAAATCGTTTCATAACTAATCCTCCTCATTTATATTTTATTTTACAAAGGGGTAGCTATTTGCTACCCCGTGACTTACCAGGGATCCGGTCTTAAGATATTTTGATCTCCCTGGAGGGCTTTGGTTTGATCTCCTCTCGTTTTGGCAAGGTGATAAACAAGATCCCATCTTTATAGTTGGCCTTGATTTTGTCAGCATCGACAGCATTTTCAGCCACTGAGAACGAGCGCTGGAATGACTGATAGCTGAATTCTCTCCTGGTCACTTTCTCTCCTTCCTTCTGCTCTGTTTTATTTTTGTGTTCCGAAGAGACGGTCAGGCTGCCATTGTCATAATGCACCTGGAAGTCCTCTTTTTTCATACCCGGAGCTGCAACTTCTATCAGAAACTCGTTATGGTTCTCCAGGACGTTGACCGCGGGCAAAGTAGAGTTTGTACTGGAAAAGTTTGTCCTGTTCCAATCCATCAGTTCTCCATCAAAAAATTTATCAAATATGGATGGAGTGGATGGGTACCAGTTGTTTGTTAATTTTGCTAGTGTCATGGCTAAATCCTCCATTTTTTAGTTCGACAAATTTTCAATTCACTACGCACATATGGCGACAAATCAGGTGCCAAACCCGGGCTTAAATCGTTAAAAAATGTTACACCATTGAGTATTAAAAGTCTCCCTGCGCCTGCTGGATCATAAACCCTTATGATCAGGGTAACTACCTTGTCAGTAACCTTATACTAAAATGCACAATATGTCATTTTGACATTTTCGAATGAAAATCTGACAGTGTAAGCCTGTCCGGGCTATGGTACTTCGACGGGCGAAAGGAAATGCGGGGAAATATTAACTTTGTTCAACCAATACCCTGAAATCCCTATGAAAAAGGTATTCCCGCTTCTCTTCTTCCTCGTATTCGTTTCCTTTTCCAGGGCCCAGGAAACCCTGGACTATTTTTTACCCGGGGATGTAAGCTACAGGCAGGAGATCCCTGCTCCGGATCAGTATTTTAATCAGAGCATGGGGCAGTGGCATTTGACCCACGACCAGGTCCTGAATTATATGAAAGAGATCGCCCGGGTATCCGGGCGGGCTATTCTTTATGAGTATGCCCGCAGCTATGAGAACCGCCCACTGGTTCATCTGGTGTTTACATCAGAAGAAAACCAGGAGCGGATGGACGAGCTAAAAACTCTGCACACTCAGTATGCCAATCCTGGCATTTCCATTCCGGTTCAGGAAGTCCCGCTGGTGGTAAGCCTTAATTACGGGGTCCATGGGAATGAGTCCAGTGCCACCAATTCATCTGTATTAACTGCGTATTACCTGGCTGCTGCAGAAGGGGAGAAGGTGGATAGCCTGTTGGAAACGACCATTATTCTGGTGGATCCCTGCCTGAATCCCGACGGATTTACCCGGCATAGCACCTGGGCCAATATGAATCAGGGAGCCATGGACCGGGGGGATAAAAACTCCAGGCAATTTTTTGAGGGATGGCCCAACGGAAGATCCAATCATTACTGGTTTGACCTGAACCGGGACTACCTGCCTCTGGTAAACCCGGAGAGCAGGGGAAGGGTGGAAAAGTTTCATGAATGGAAACCAAATGTGGTTACGGACCATCACGAATCCGGGCCGGACTTCACCTTCTTTTTTCAGCCCGGTGTTCCCAGCAGGATAAATCCCCTAACCCCCGCAGCCAACTATGACCTCACCTACCAGATAGGAGAATACCATGCCAGGTTCCTGGATAAGATTGGGTCCTACTATTTTTCGGAAGAGAATTTCGATGACTACTATTTTGGAAAGGGCTCCACCTATCCCGATATCAACGCGGGAGTGGGGATCCTATTTGAACAGGCTTCGTTCAGGGGAAGAGTCAGGGAAACCTCCCATGGAGTGAAGACCCTGGCAGAGGCCATTAAAAATCAATTTACTGTGTCCCTTTCCACCCTGGAAGGCTCCCGGCAGCTGCATGACCAGCTACTGGACTATCAGAGAGAATTCTATAAAACGGCCCTGGAGCTGGGAATAAAAAGCCGGACAAAAGCTTATCTTTTTGGAAGTGATACAGACCGGGTAAAAACGGAGCTCTTTGTGGAGTTTCTGAACCGGCATCAGATCAGGGTGTATCGAAATGAGCGAGACATTCAGGTGGAGAAGCAAGAATTTAAGTCAGGCTACTCCTATGTGGTACCCACCGAACAGGAACAATATAGGCTTTTAACTTCCATCTTTGAAGAGGTAAGCAGCTTTAAGGATACCTCCTTTTACGATGTATCCACCTGGACCATCCCCCATGCCATGGACATCCCCTTTACGCGGATTGAATCGAGCACTACCCTTCAGCTTTCAAAAGAACCGGTTCTTGCCGCACAAGTAGAAGGAAAGGTGATAGGAGGGAGCAGCCAATTGGCTTACCTGTTCCGGTGGAACGAATACTCCGCCCCAAAGGCTCTTTATGAACTGCAGCAAGCCGGCCTGGTGGCCAGGGTCGCCGATAAGGAATTTTCCTATGTGATCGAAGGTGCCCTGGAGGAATTTATCCAGGGAAGCATCCTTATTTGGGCCAGGCAACTGGGGCTTGGGGAAGAAGAGCTCTTCGGTATTATCTCGGAGGTCGCGGAGAATACCGGGATAGACTTTTATGCGCTTACCACCGGTCTGTCACCAGGTGGAATTGATCTGGGAAGCAGCAGCTTCTCGATTCTGGAGAAGCCGGAGATCCTGATATTCACCGATGGCAGTACCAGCGTCTACCTGGCCGGCGAAATATGGCACCTGCTGGATCAGAATTACAAAATTCCGGTCACCCGTGGACCGGTCAGCAGATTAGGTTCTATGGATCTGAACCGCTACAACAGGATTATCTTACCGGGAGGGAACTACAGGGAGTGGGATCAGGAAGAAATCGAAAAAATGAAGCGTTGGACCCGCAATGGAGGTACTTTGATTGTCCTTAAAGATGCGGCTTCCTGGGCTGCTAAACAGGAACTGGGAACCATCTCCCTGAAGGAGTTGGTGCCTTCAGATACCATGGCTTTTTTAAACTATAGTGAGCGCCGCAAAGAGCGGAGCATCCAGGGCATAGGAGGGGCTATATTGCATGCCACCCTTGATCTTAGCCATCCTCTCTGCTACGGATACCTGGAACGAGATCTTTCCATCTTCAAAAGTGGAACTGCGGTGGTCAACCCTTCCGGACAGAAGTATTCTGAACCCGTAAAGTTTGATTCAGAGCCCTATGTAAGTGGTTGGGTTTCGGAAGAGAACCTGCAACGGATCAAGGGGGCCCCGGTGGTTTCGGTCTACTCCTTTGGAAGGGGTAAAGTGATCAGCTATCATGAGGATATGAATTTCAGGGGTTTTTGGCTGGGAACGCATAAATTATTCGCAAACTCCCTGTTTTTTGGAGATGTGATCAGGTAAAATGAATATATAAGGAGTCCTGAGAGTAAGCATCAACAGCCGGTAGGGAAGGCGTTTTATTCACAACAACACCCGGTGGACAACTGTAACAAATAATGACCGGGAGAAATACATGTCTTATCCTGCTCCACACATTTAATTGTAAAGGTAATTATTCTGAATCTTCCTGCGTGCTGATAATAATTTCGTCAGGACCTTGCCCAACCCCTTAAAAGAATAGGTTCTTGTACCATCAGATGAATGGAGATCAGAAGATGGAATCAGGCATTATTTTTTTCAATTCATAAATATCTTTTCGTCTGTCTCTCAGGTTTCTGACACTTCCAAATTGATGTAATTCTCTCAGAAGACCTATATCGCAATCGGCGATCAGGATCATTTCCGTATTTGGAGTGGCTTCAGCTTTTACACCGTTTGCCGGAAAAGCAAAATCACAGGGCGTAAAAACCATAGACTGGGCAAATTGGATATCCATATTGTGGACTTTCGGCAGGTTTCCCACACACCCTGCTATGGCCACATAACACTCATTCTCAATGGCTCTTGCCTGGGCACAGTTTCTAACCCTGGAGTAGCCGTTTTGAGTATCGGTCAGAAAGGGTACGAATAATATATCCATCCCTTCTTCAGCGAGCAGGCGGCTAAGTTCCGGAAACTCAACATCATAGCATATGAGGATCCCAATTTTACCGCAATCGGTATCAAAAACTTTAAGCTGATTTCCTTTTTCCATTCCCCAGACTTTTATCTCATCCGGGGTTACATGAAGTTTCTCATACCTTTCAGTGCTTCCATCTCTTTTGCATAAATAACCGGCATTGTACAACCTGTCGTTAATCACTTCCGGCAGGCTTCCGGATATAATATTGATGTTATAGGAGATGGCCATTTCCGAAAGCTTCTGGATGATTCCCTCGGTATGTTTTGATAACTCCCTGATGGCCTCCGGTTCAGTTAAATGATTGTTTTCGGCCATTAAAGGAGCACTAAAAAACTCCGGGAACAGGGCGAAATCGGAACGGTAACCCGATACCGCATCCACAAAGAACTCGGCTTGCTGCAACAGTTCGTTCAGGTCTTTATAGGACCGCATCTGCCACTGAATGAGTCCAAGTCTCACAAGTTTTTTTGTTGTACTGGCCTGGCTGATCTGTTTTTCATAGTAGATATTATCCCATTCCAGCAGGACCGCATATTCATTGGAAGCCTCATCTCCTTCCAGATAATTTTTAAGGATTTTTGAAGGATGAAAATCGTTTGATACCTGGAAATTCAGAACCGGATCATTTATCTCTTTCCGCCGGACCCTGGCAATATATTCCTTCGGGGTAAGTTCGTCCGAATATTTATGGTAGTTGGGTATCCTGCCTCCAAATGCAACACTTTTAAGATTCAGTCTTTCACAGAGTTCTTTTCTGTAATCATATAGCCTTCTTCCCAATCTCAATCCCCTGAATTCTGGTTTAATAAAAATATCTATCCCGTACAATACATCCCCATCAGGGGAATGGGTGGAAAATGTATAATTGCCGGTTATTTCTTTGTAGCTATGGTTTGCATCGAAATTATCATATTTAATTATGATTGAAAGAGCACATCCGGCAATCTGATTGTTGACCTTTATCACCACCTGTCCTTCAGGAAACTTATCAATCAGTGATTTGATCTGATGCTCTTTCCAGTAGGAGTTGGGCATGTTGCTATAGGACGCAATCATAGTTTCCTTTAACTCCTGGTAGTCGTTGAGGCTCAGGAAGGAAAGTTCTATATTTTCTATCTCAATCATAAAAGCGATCTTATTAAGGCTAATGGCGAATTAGCGAAGCCAAAGATACTAAAGTTGTCTGTAAGTAATTCACCCCTTAATTGGAGGAGCCTGCAGGTCTTCAGTGAATAGTTATAAATTGATTTTATTGCCAATTGCAGCCTTTATGAAGCATTTCTTCCAATCTAACAATATTACTTCTCAAATGAAGTTTATACATACAGAACAATAAATCAAGCGGATTATGAAGATTCCAATAAAGATGTGGAGAAAAGATCCCGGGGCAGCGAAGGTGTGGGTTCTTATGATATTTCTAATAGCTGCTATTATCAGTTCCTGCGAAAAGACAAATAATTTACCTGATTACTCCCCTCCTTCAGATCATACTATAAATAAAGAAGGAGCAATGCATAAAAGCGGACTTGATCAAGCACTAACAAATTGCGTTAGTTGTCATGGTTCAGATTTAAGGGGTGGAACCACAGGCGTATCCTGTTACGAATGCCATGGAAAAGAATGGTAAAAAGCATTTATCTTAGGAAAGCATTCCATTTCAGGTAATGGACTGGACCTTTCGGGGTTCTGCGTAAATGCTCCCATCCCGCACACTTTATTCACTTATTACCTTCACATCCTTGAATTGAAATGGGTTATCACTAAGCCTCAAATCTTTGCCACTGGATGTGCTTACATTCCTGAGAACAACTTCCCTGGTAGTGATATAGGGATACTTCTCCTGGTAGGAATCGTCCGTCATTTGTGGATTGAAATCTGAAAAAATGGCGGGACCCTGGTAATCCTCCGGATGATTGGAGTCATCGATATGAAGGTTTTCGATGATGATCCGTTCAGGCATGTAACAGGTGTAGCCGAAGTCATGCTGGCCGCTATTAAAACCGCCGATCAGACTGGCACTGGCCGGGCTACCTCCAGCTGGCACAAATATGCAATCTCGGATAAAAAATTCTCCCTGCCAGGTACTCCCATAATCGCTGCGCAGATTGATGAGCCTGCTGCCATAGATGGTTGAATTCTCCACGGTTAAAACCCCGCTGCCTATGGCATTGATTCCCATGTGTCCCAGGGTGGAATTGCGGATGGTGGCATTGGCAACCCCCATGTGAGCGTCGAAGCGGGATAAAGTACAATTGTCATAAAGAAGATTTTTGGAGTAATTGGAACCCAGGATTCCCCAGTATCTCCTGTCGTTAATATCATTGGTCTGGCTGCAGTTCACGAATGATACATGGAGGGCACGGTTTACTAAAATGTCATAGGAGCCCATGGAAACCGGTTTCCCTGCCGAGCCTGTGGTCTGGTAGGTAAGATGTCCGGTCAGGAGAGTGTTCTGGACAGTTACATAAGAGCAGTCACTGATATTGATAAAGCCCCCATAGGGTGCACCCTGCTCTCCTTCACTGATGACGCGATGTTCCAGTCCATCTATAAGTACATTGGAACGTTTGATCGCAATGTTTCGTCTGTAATAGGTATACTTTGATTCTGCCCTGTTGGCGATAGTGGTGAAACGTCCTCCGGTGATGGACAGGGTTTTCTCGTCAATGGGAAGAGCGGTGATTTCCGTGATGTGGTCAAAGTCCCAGATGATCGGAGCGTCCATATCCACATCGCCGTTCTTATCAACGATAAAGATATCTGTTTGAGGAGATCCATTGTTCTGGTTCAACCCGAAGCGGATATACTGTTTTACCTTGGAATTCGTTACGGTTATCAGACAGGTTCCCGGCATGGGGACCTTGATTTTCTCCTGATTTCTTTTCAGGGAAGTGATCCCCTCAAGATGGAACGATTGCAGGCTGGAACTGACCAGGAAAACGGATGCATTTCGGTTTTTAACCCGGGTGTCGTCAATGATGAATTCTGCCGTACCGAAATCCGTGTCGGTTTGGATGACCGCTGTGCGCTCTTTTCCTCCAATGTAATATATTGCCCCCTCGTCGGCTTTCACGCTTATGCTTTGCTGATTGGCGAAGGCATGGGCTGCAGCGATAGCGTTTATATCATCGCTTATACCGTCGCCTCTGGCACCGAAGTCACTATATCGAATCCATCCAAGGACCTTAAATTTTGAGACGTCATCTGGAGATACATTCACGCGTAATTTCCCATTTCTTTTTGTACGTACCGCGGTTGCTTTCTTTTTTGATGTTATCACTACATTTTCCAGCGGACTACTGGTCTGCCCCAGAGTTACAACTACGCAAGAAAATAAGGTGAATAAGAAGACTATATATTTCTTCATGAGGGTAATTTATTGGCAGGCAATTTCAGAAAGAGTCAATAAGATTTTAGAAAGATGCTTTGCGAATAAAGCTATCGAATATTCCAGGGATATCCAAGATGAAGATTTTCTATTCAATCAGCCTGATCAGCTCTGAGGGCATATGGCGGTTCAAAACAGATATACGCAGCTGCCCGTTTGTGATAATACCCCTCTCTGCAAAAGTCTGCTGCAGGGTTTGAAGAGCAATTTCCGGGGTGTTATTATTGTTACTCAGATGGGCGAGGCAGATATGGCGAAGATCCTCACTAATATTATCCGCAATAAATGCGGAGGTTTGATGATTTCCTAAATGACCATGGTCTGACCGTATCCTTGCTTTTAAGAAATGCGGGTAAGATCCATTCATCAGCATCTTTTCATCGTAATTTGATTCAATAACCAGCAAGTTGGCTGCTTTAATATATGGAGCAGCCTTATGGCATATATGTCCAAGGTCGGTGGCAATGGTTATTTTCATATCTCCGGCACAAAAATGGAATCCTGTGGTTTCAGGGGCGTCATGAGAAACCGGGAAGGCTTCTATTTCAAAGCCGGCGAGATGAAATTTTTGCTGTAAGCCAATTTCGTGTACCCTGATTCCGGATATATTGTTTTGTCTGGAGACAATACTGTTCCAGATTTTGGGGGTAGTGAAGACAGGCAGCTTGTTTTTCCTGGTGAGCAATTCCAATCCCCGGATATGATCTGAATGATTGTGAGTTATCAGTACGCCCATAATGGATTGCATGGATACTCCTATGTTCTTCAGAGACTTACGAATATTTCCTGCTGAAATTCCGGCATCAATCAGTATCCCATGAAACTCGTTGCCCAGATAATAACAATTGCCGCTGCTACCACTACTAAGACTGCAAAAATTCAATTTCATCCCTGCTCATTTGCGTGGGGGCAAAGGTAAATATAAGTAGCATGGAAAAGCACGGAAGATTATTTTTGTGTCACGCTTGATTTGTTAAAAGATTTGAGAGTGTTTGTTGATTATCTTCCATACGATATATCATTCCATCTTTTCTAATTCGATTAAAAGTTCAGTAAGCTTGGGATTTTCAGGACTTAATTCCCTTGCTTCCAACAAGGCTTTTGTGGCCAGAAGGATTTCACCCTGTTCTTTATAATAGTATCCAAGGTCATAATAGGCCTCCCAGGATTCCGGTTGATACTCCACACACTTTTGATACAACCAGGCAGCCCTGTCGCTATCTGAAAACATCCTTGCCAGGAGATTTACCTGGTTTGCTCCGCTAAACAGTTCTGCTTTATGCTGTTCCACCAGGCTTGCTGCAGAATTTAAGTCATTATCCAATAGTGTTTTACATAACATATTGATATTGGTATAATCCTGTTTTACAGGCTCGATCCATTGCTCAGCCGACTCAAATAGAATACTGCAATCAACACCGGATTCCCCGGGCTTCAGATATTTGCTTAAGAATCTCAGGGCACATTCACTCAGGTATACAAAACTTATGCTTGAATTGCCCTTAATTGAGTCAGGAGAACAGGAGTCGAAATAGGTCCAGTAGGAGATAAAGCCATTATGATCCAGCTGGGGCATCCGGTATAAATATTTTTCAGCACTCCTTATGGTATTAAAGAAGGGATAGATAGAAAAATTCTCATAATTGTTAACCAGGGACATATAAGGAACATTGGCTTTATCCAGATCAAAATCCGGCATAGAATACAGCCCCATATATGTAGAATATTCCTGCCCGCCATCCAGGCTAAGGACGGCTCCTACATTTTTATTTCTCATCTGGAAGATGGTAATTGCATTGCCTCCACTACTAAAACCAAATAGTCCCAGGCTTGTATAATTGAGTTTCAGACGGTCCTTGCAGAATTTCAGGATATACTCCATGTCCAGCACCTGGGCCATAGTGCTCTCCTGAAATTTGTCCCTGTATATTGAATTTGGCCCTGCAGACGCCACAGATAGAATCAGGAACCCATGACTAGCCAAATATTCACACAGCAAATGATTCTGAACGGATGCTTTGCTATTTGAAGGAGCATAGATCAAGAGAGGAAACCCCGATTCGGCATTATTTGCCGAGATTCCGGCTTTGGCGTAAACAGGACTATCTAACAGGAATTGGACACTTATACCTGTATCCAGGCCAAAGTTACCCTTCGCAAAATCAGAATAGGCTTTAACATAGTCGAAGCTATGCTTATCCACTTCTGATTCAGATCTCTCAAAATCTTCTCTCAGGGCAATTAAATCAATGTAGTCCCTGAAAGCGATTGTATGTCCCTCCTTTTTTTCTTTTGAGGGATACCAAAAATGAATAAGCAAGGGCCTGGAGATAGGTTCCTCATGCAGGATATAGGGCCTCGAATCGTCATAAGCCTGAAAGGTTTCGAACCCAACTTCATAGGGTCCGAATTCCAGGCCGGCAGCCAAACTTTCATTCAGATAAAACAGGATAGCAAGAACTACCAGACTAATAATCTTGTAAATACTATTCATGGTACTATGTTTACTCAAATATAAACTAATTATTTAGTTAAACAACTAAATAATTAGTTGTTCTTTTTTATTGATGAGCTTGAAAAATGACTGCTCAATTTAGATTGGAATACACTGCTCAGTTTAAATTGGAATAGGGTGCTCAGTTACGCTGGAATATGCACTGGAGGCAAGTGTTACCGCACTTTTTAGATTGTCAGGAACCAGGGCTTTGCTTGCACCATTGTAAAAACGTAATGCACTCTCACAGCCGGCAACGAAGCTTTCTTTCTTCTGGTCCCGCACTCCCTCTACGTAGATCATCTGGCTGTAACCAAGACAGGTGATTATTACTTCAACAGGAACTACCTCGCCAGTTTCTCTGTCAATATAGGATAGCTTTTTGCCAGCAAAATCAATGAAGGTCTTGTCCCCCGGTTCATGCTCCATATGCATGCTCGCATTACTTGTTTTCTGCCATCGAGCAAAATGAAAACAAAACTGTGAGTATCCATATCCATCAGGATGCCTACGTTTATACTCATGCCAGAGCAGTTGTCGGGTTACACCAGTACGCCGAAGTTCCTTTTCAATATAAAGGAACTGGCTCTCCAATTGAAGGTATTTCTCTTCTGTGTAAACCGAGGCTGAGAAAATCCCCTCCAACTCCGGAGTTTCCTTTTGTAAAACCTCTGGCGGGGATAGATTCCTTGCTTCGGCTTTCTTTATGTATTCCTTAACCGTATTCTTTGAGATACCAAGACGACGGGCTATATCCTTCTTGGGTACCCCAGACTCATACATCCTGATAACTTGCTTTACCTTACTCATCTCAATAGGTGTTCCTGACATCTTACCGCTGTTTTAAATAAATCGAGCGGTAAAACTACCGTTATCAGAACACACCCAAATGGTAGGGGGTCAGCATTGCCAGAATGACAGTGGCGAACAGAAAAAGAGGGGGGTCAGCATGCCCGGAATAGGGGGTCAGGATGAACGGAATGGGGGGTCAGCTTGCTCCGGAATATACACTTCCAATAGTCTGATAAGTTCTTATGGGCCCGAGTGCTCAATTTGCACTGTAAAGAGGTGATCAATTATATTGGAATCTTCATTTAAAAAGAAACTACCGTTTTACAAAAACATACGATGTACCCATACTAAAGCGTATCTGATACATTTCATAGTCGATGTTGTTGAAATCCGGTTTAAAAATACTCTTAAACCCTACATTAAAGCGCCCCCAGATAATAAGCCTGGGGCTTAAGTGGTATGTAACACCCATTAGACCACCGATATCAAAATTATCTAATTCATCATTGAATGAGAAAAAAGTATTCTGGGTGCCAGGTAGAGGCGCATTATCGGTATCGTCCTTGTTTGTGGATAACCACCCATTCTTTCCTTCAGTTTCAAGTTTTGCAGTCAAAATGACCGAATAATAGGCACCCATATGTAATGCCCAATGCTCATTAATATGGTAATGCACAATCACAGGGAACTCTAAAAATTTAAGTTCAGTGCTTGTATTTGCTTCTCCTGAAAAATACGTGGCATAGGATCTGTCATCGGACCAGAAAGGCTGACTGACCACATTCACGGTACCATCAATGGACAGGATATGATAATTAATTTCAAGGCCGAGGCTCCATTTGTCACTAAAATAACGTTGCGCACCTACGCCTAAAGTGGGCATTAACCTGGGCTTAACTTGAGCATCGCCAGGGACAGCTGACAATGGGATAGGTATGGCCACTCCCATATCAATTCCCCCGGTTGCTTTAAACTGCCACGTATTTTCCTGAGCACCAATACCGATCCATGCGAAACTAAGAACAAGGAAAAAGGCTAATCTATTCATAGATCATTTTCAAATCATCAATAATCAGGCTACTACCGCTGGCTCCTTTAAACATCCCTCCATCCACACTTGGAGAAAAAGAAATATGGAAATGTGTAGGATCATCATCAGATAGGTACTGCAGCTCCATATTCAATTCAGTCATATTCTCTATCTCCTGATCACTTTCAAATATTGCCTCGGCAATAATAGTGACCATACCACCCGTGCGTTTTTCAAGTGTTGCTTTTATTCCAAATTTGTCAGTTCCTTCCAGGTTATAAATATCAAATCCTCCAAACAGATTCCCCGGATCTTTTAATACCGCCTGGATTAACTGATCGCCCGATTCATAAGAATAGTTTAGTTGTATAGCTGTTGGTTTAGCAAAAAATGGGATGCCCAGTTTCGCTGCAGCACCAGGATTTCCAGGGTCCGCAATAGCAGCGTCGAGATCAAATTTCCCTAGATACATAGCCCCTGCAACAAGAGGTATAGCCACTGTCTCAACCGTTTCAATTTTAGCCATTTTATTATTGCCATCCTGTAAGGGAGTAGTCCCATAAATACTGTAGATACTTGTTCCCATATTAGTTGTAGCCCATACCGAAGATTCCAAATATTTTCCCGGCTGTAAAAAGGGCTGGGCATTCATCCCTGTTTCTTCAAACCAGTTTTCAAAACCAGCGTTGGGGATTTGATTATCTCGTATGGTGAAAGTATATTCCTCACTGCCCAGGCCATCCTGTGCAGTGATGGTGTATTTCACAAAATCTTCAGGATCATTAAAGACAACAGCACTACCTGATGAAGGTGAAACACTGGCACCGGGAGATACTGTTACTAACGGATTTAGGCTGAGAGGAAAGCTATTCAAATCCAAATTGGCAGAACTAAATACTTGTATCTGGTTGCTAGCTGTGTCGATATAGGTAAGATATGGATCAAACTCACCTGTGACTTCAACTTCAAAGTCGAGTAATTCGTAAGCATCCGAAATGGGATCATCATCTTTTTCACATGCCAATAATGAGATCAGGAATAAAGCTAATAATACTTTTTTCATAGTAATATTTTTGATGTTTTGGAACTTCAGTTAACTCTACGTAAACACATGCGATGTAAAAAAGTTTCCTTTGAAGTATTTTCTTTTCTTTTCCTTATCTAGATAATTGCATTTCTGAATGAATGACTCCGGTCAGATTCAATTTTGGAATTTCACTCACTCCTTTACAAATGTGATTTTTAATACGAATTTCCTTACTATTTGCCCGGATCTTCGATCCAGGCTTTCTTTAATAGCGGGGGTATTGTTGTTCGACCAAAGGCCTCACATTTGCCTTTTTGGAGGAGCTTTACTAAAAGTACCCTTGAGTCGCTGCGCTCTATCAGTATTTATGGTAGGGTTGATCCCCTCCCAATCGAATTCATCCAGCTGACGTAAAATAGGTAGAAACCAAGTTCGCCAAAATACCTCCGCTTATTTCGTTAAGATGCACACCATCATGACTAAGAATCATTTTGTGCCTTTTGGCAACTTGATTCCAGCTCCAAGAAAACAAGTACTTCTTTACAGCTGCTTTAACAATTAATGACCGATTACTTCTATACTGATAAGGGGATGTATCTTGATTCCTAATTAAATAATCAATTAATTCTTTATTCAAATCAATAAGATGAAAATCAAAACTCTCACAAACCTGCCGTATTTCATCATTGTGCATACCTATCACCCTATTGGCCTCATCACTTAACACCTCTCCCAAGGGGGGCAGGGTAACTATAATGACTTTCGCATCTGTTTTATCTTTCAACTGACTGGCAATTGAATGGAGGTTTTCTACATAAAAATCCAAATTTGGGGATTTTGGCAGTTTCCCGCGCTTTGCATAGAATTTCCGACTATCGGCATCCAGAGACCCCATAGCATCATTACTTCCAACCAGAAGTATCACTATGTCAGGTTTTACTTCTATAACTTCATCTATTCGCTGCAAAAGGTTATAGGCAAGTTCTCCATCTTTACCGAAATTCAAAAACCTTAAGCCTTGATCAGCAAAAGCAGAGGATAACCGCTTAACCCAATTGTAGCTAACAAATCCCCTTGTTAGACTGTCTCCGAAACACGCAACAGTAAGATTCTCAAACATTGCAAAATAAATAGTAATGGGTCAAATATAGGATATTTACGTCCAGACTAATTCTATCAGGAGGAGCATCCATTTACCTGTTTTAACTTTAGTGGCCTTCTGTAAATTTCGCAAACGCTCAATCTTCCCGGAGTAATGTGAATCACTACTGACGGTCCAAAGTAAACCACCATATAATGCTTTTATTAATGAGAATGAATCTTGCGAAATAGCAAGTAGGAATAAACTGTCGGTATAAGTTGCAGAATAAAAAGATATACAATATACATTGAAGTCATATTGGAATCCTTCATCAGACTGACATCAAACAACAGACTGACATCAAACAGCACTCCATATAACACACCTATCAAGCCTCCCCAGAAAAAAACTTTGCCGGCAAAACTTTGCGTTTTCTTCCAGATAAGTTCACTACTCCGGGTCCATGAATTCATTATCCCATAGAGATATTTATTCTTTAGTGTAGGATATAGATTCCCAATGACCATGATAAAGACCATTGCTAAAATAAAAGCAATTTTTGGCCAATTAAATGGGATTCCAATCTTTTCAGAGAGAAAAATCAGTGATAAGAGAGAAAAAAAACCAAGAAATAGAGTTCTTATTTTGTGATAGCTTTTAAGATTTTCATGAAATGCTGTTTTAGGTACAATTGCAGGTCTCACCAGAAAAATGAAGTACGTAATAAATGAGAATCCCATAACGAATATTACTTTATGATATATCGTTTGTTCGCTATTCATTTGCAATGGCGCAAATCGCGGCAATTTATTGTAAACCAGAAGAATGTAGATAAACGGCATCAGTATAAAAAGCCAATTAATCGCTTCTCTTTTCAGGAATTCCTTGTGTTTCATGATTCTATTTCTTTTGATTAAAACTCATGAGCCATTGAATTATATCTCTACAACAGTACTATTTAATGAGTATGTTATAAACTGTCCATTCTTTTCGCTTAAAACCAAATCCGCTTGTTTGAGTAAATCAAGATGGTGTGATATACTGGGTTTAGTAATGTTAAAGTGATCGGCAAACTCTCCCGCATTCATATCCTTTTCCCTTAGCAATTCAAGGATTTCTCTTCTTGTGGGGTCATTTAATGCCTTGAATACACGATTCATAATGCTTAATTATATATTTAGACAAATATCTAACCTTGATTTATTGAAGGATGCGATGGGAGTTGTCGAATATCTGGCATATTCTAATCATTAAATATTTCCAGATATGGTTTGAAAATAAAAATCCTGTTATGACTTTGTCCGGTCATTTCCTCCACCAGCTGTTTTTCCTGCATAAGCCTTACCAGATCATTTGCCGCTTTGTAACTAAATGAGCATTTCTTAGCGGCATTATCAAGGCTTGTAACCGGACTTTGAAATAAAATATTAAGCTATCGGAATTCTCTTGTCCTGATAGAAATCCTGATTTTATTCAGATAATGTGTTATTCAGATAATGTGGAACATGTCCGGATAATGGCATACAATTTGAAGAATTCTAGATAATCAAAAATCATTGATTATGAAATATTTAATTTCTTTTTTTATTGCAGGTTTCCTGTTATGTGTAGATATTAATGGACAAGAATACATATTTCGCTATAATCCGTATTCAGGATATAATTCTGATCAACTAGATCTTGCTCTTGAACAATCCAGACGGATGAAGCGAAACGGGATAATAGTTAGCGGAGTGGGTACAGGGATGATTGTCGCGGGGTCAGTCATGATGTTCAACTCTTTATATCCTTCAAGCGACGAGTCTTTCAATGGCACAAAATTTGGAATTGGTATAGGAGTGATGTGCTTCAGCGGATTCCCCCTGGGGTATGGGTTAGTAGCCTGGATCACTGGAAGTGAGCAGATTAAAAGCATAGAGATAGAGCTTCTGGCTTCAACAAACAAAAGTCTAAAAATAAAACCAACCAAGAATGGTTACGGTATGGTTTATAGCTTTTGATTGTACCGGAAAACAAAATTGAGGTGTCATATTCAATGAGAATGTGGTTTTTTCGTCTGTCAGCAATAACTTCAATAAAGGCTGGCTATGCTCAAAACGAAAAAACAGAGATCGTATGATCGCTCTCGCTCTCACTCTGTTTTTTAGTAGGGGGGTAGGGTTGCTCGTTCAAAACCTCGCTCGCGATTTCTCACGGCGGGGCACGGTTCTGCAGGTCCCACATCGATAATGAGGGCATTTATCAGCCTACAGGGGAAATAATCAGGAAGCCGGAGTTTGCTGACTGCACACAATTCGGAGTCCGGATTGTTTGAAGATCTACACCGACCAGTCGAATATGTTTGATTCATAGGGTATTTGAGCAACAATTACGGATTTTGGTTGTTTGGAATATACA
>CAVVVN010000010.1:0-45862 GCA_963751705.1 uncultured Bacteroidales bacterium | reverse complement strand
AAACATATCATCCCATGAAACTTTACTATGACAACACCCGAAGAGAGTTCTTAAGGAAACTGATCGCCGGCACCTCTGCCATGGGACTGGCCCCTTTGATGGGAAGTCTCCAGTCCTGTACCACTACAGGTGCCGATACCGGATGCACTGCTCAAGATCCCCCAGCGTGCCCTTTGGAGCCACCGGCGAGACAGTAGGTATATATAGTCTGGGAGCCCAGGCCACCGTGGAGCAGGTGGGCATGAAGGAGCAGGCCATTGCCATTGTAAATAAATGTATTGATATGGGCATAAATTATATCGATACCTCCGCCTGGTACGGCATGGATGGAACCAGCAGCGAGGGAGATCACCTGCGGGGTACCAGCCAGCACCATGGGGCGAGGTGATGAAGACCCGCCGGAGTGAGGTATTCCTGGCCACCAAGACCCACGACCGCAGTTACGACGGGGCCATGCGCCACCTGGAGAGCTCTTTGAAGAACCTGCAGACCGATGTGATCGACCTCTGGCAGATCCATAATATCAAGCCGGGCCAGGACGAAGATATTGACTATATCTTTTCCGATGAGGGCTGCATGAAAGCACTGATTCAGGCACAGGAAGAGGGCGTGGTCCGTTTTCTTGGCATCACCGGTCATGCGATCCCGACCCCATGAAAGAACTGGTGGACCGCTATCCCTTTGATGCCGTACTGATGGCATTGAATGCCGCAGATAAACACCACAATCCTTACATTGAGAAATTGTTGCCTGCTGCAGTGGAGAAAAACATGGGGATTATCGGCATGAAGATTCCTGCCCGTGACCGCATCTTTTCCCATGGGGGCATCATCAGTATGAAGGAGGCCATGAGCTATACCCTGTCACTCGCGATGACACCATTATTGTGGGGATTGACAAGATTGCCGAACTGGAGGAAAATGTTAAGATTGCCAGTGAATTTGAGCCCCTGACAGCCGATGAAATGCTGGCCATCGAAGATAAGGTCAAGCCACACTACGAGCACCTGATGTTTTACAAGGGACTTTCAGACTGGCCGGAGGAGTGGTCGGGCAACAACGTTTAGTCCGTGGGATAACTGACTTTTGATTTCATAAATATTCCCTTACTTTTATTACACCTTGAAAAAGTAAGGCAGATGGATCATAAGAGCATTCCCAGGTTTTATGGACTGAGGATATACCTATCCTCGATCATGCTGTATTTTTTCCTGGTATTTCCTTTCATCGGATTTATCATATTCCAGAATATACCCAGGTTTATTGAGAACCGCAGCGGAGTTGAACAGATCGCAGCCAGCGTGGATTCAGCCCGCACATCTTTGGACGCTGTTCTTGAACTGAAGATGGAGGAGATAGACACCATGATGAACCTGGCTATCCAGGGGGAAATTAACAGCCTGGTAGCCAAAGCCATAGAATTGGAGGAGAGCCATGATGATACAATCCCTGGGGATAGTGAAACAGCCATCCTGATTGGTCCACACCCCAAAGAGAAGGATGGCCTCAGGATGTTTTCAGAGAAGGGGCCCTTCTCGCGTTATTTTTCGCTGCTCTTTCTGCTACTGGGCGTAAGCCTGATTGTTGGTTTGGTTTATAACCTCCCCTTCAAGCGATTCTTCAGATTACTCAGCAGAAAAAAGGAAATCCCTCCGAAGCTGCAGGCAGTGTGTAAAAAACGCTTGTTTGGCATGCCCCTGATCAACAGCCTGATTGTCACCATGCCCAATATTGTGGTGATCATATACTCCTTAAGTTTCCTGGTCTCGGATGTCCGTTTCGATGAAGAAGTGGAAAGAAGCATGTTTATCCAGCTTCACTACCTGACCATAGTGGCCACCCTCCTGGAATTTCTATCCGTTTACTACTGGCAGAAACATGGCTTCATATTTGGTATATCGATCACCTCTACTCCGAAGTTGAACTGCGTAAGCAGGTATTCCGCCGAAAGCGAGGAAAAATCAGGCAACGTTTCATTGTGGCCAGCGGGATGACTACTTTCCTGCCTCTTGTGGTTGTAATGGTATCCTTGGTACTGACTTTCACCTCCGTCAAAAAATTGGCACTTGATGAATATTCCGAAGATCATAAAGAGGTTTTGTTTGGGCCATGGAGTGAGATTATTGGAATAGGGAACAAGCTGGTTTTTCAAGAAAGAAGAGATGCTGAGAAGAAAGATGGCAATGAGAAATTCTTCTATGTAAATGCCATTGATTCCATTGTGATGCTTGTGGGAATCGGGAACGGTATCCTGGTCTCCTTTATTTACCTCTTGTTGTTTATCCGGTGGACCAACAGGGATATCAGCTGGCCTTTAAAAGAACTTTTAGTTCATATCAGGAACACCAGGGCTGGCGAACCGGAACAATATTCCATTGTACGAACCAACGACGAGCTTGGAGAGCTGGCTGAAGGCTATAACGAGATGACCCAGAAGATCCATGACTATGTGGAGAGCATCTCAGCCATGAACAGGGACCTGGAGGAAAAGGTGAAGGAGAGAACCCGGGAGGTGGTGGAGCAGAAAGAGGAGATTGAAACCCAGAAGGAGGAAATTGAGGCACAGCTGGACCTGGCAACCCTCCAGAGAGATACCATTTCGAAACAGAAAGACCTGATCCTGGACAGCATCCACTATGCCGAGAGAATCCAGTCGGCCATTCTTCCGCCGGTTCAAATCCTGAAGGAGTATCTATCTGATCATTTTATCCTGTTCAAGCCCAGAGATATTGTAAGCGGCGACTACTACTGGGCGAGGGAGAAAGATCAAAAATTGCTGATTGCGGTGGCCGACTGCACCGGACATGGGGTCCCCGGGGGATTCCTGAGTATGCTGGGGATCTCCTCCATGAATGAGATTGTTAACCGAAGTACCATTCTGGATCCCGGAAAGATACTGGAACAATTAAGAGAAGTGGTGATTGCCTCCATGCACCAGACCGGATCCAGGGATGAGGCCCAGGATGGCATTGAGATTGCCCTCTGCGTGATCGATCTGAAGCATAAGTCCCTGGTCTATGCCGGGGCAAACAGGCCCCTGTACCTGCTCAGAAATGGAGAGATTCAACATATACGTCCCGACCGGATGCCCATCGGGATCTATGAACAGGAAACCCTTCCATTTATCAATCACAGCATCCGCTTGAAAAAGGGAGATTCCCTGTATTTATTCTCCGACGGATACGTGGATCAGCTGGGAGGGCCTCTACGAAAAACCTTCCGGGCCATCAATTTCAGGAGCCTTCTGCTGGAGATTCAGGACCGGCCAATGGAAAAACAGAAAACGATCCTGATGGAAAAATTGGCCCTCTGGCAAGGAGAGCTTGAGCAGATTGATGATATCCTGGTTATGGGAATTAAAATCTAGCCCGGGAATGCTCAGGTATCACTGGTAATATAATCAAAAGAGAGTTTAGACATTCTCGACATCTCCTGACCTACTTCAAGCATATCTTCATCGTCCTCTTCATATAGCCATTTTATCTCAATTTCTATCCCTAGAGCAGCTATGGCATTGAGTGATTTGAATATATCCAGGATGTACTTTGCGGAGGTCGAGTTAAAGTACTCGAAATTAAACTGACACTGTAAGCCGAAGGTTCGCTCATCTTCTTGGAGATTCTCCTGTTCAGTGGTGTAGGACTCCAACCACTCCAGGATGGGCAGATAAAACTTACGTACATTTTCCGGCCGTGATTCACCCGAAAATTCGAAAGCTCTGGCTTCCGGATCGAGCACAATTCGTGGTGAGTTGGCCGTTGGTTCAATAATTAACTTTTCCATTGGTTATTCTTTAATAGTAATGTGCATTGAAAAATAATAATGTGCCGGACCTACAGGGTCGAACTGGTAGCGAATGGCCTCATCCGTCCGCATGGCCATCGTAATAAGTCCAAGGCCGGCTCCCCGATCCTGCGCTGAAGCCTCTTTGTTGATCACTTCCTCATAGAGCGATTTCAGAGCGTCATCGTCCATTTCGTTAATCCGGTCCAACTTATACTTGAGGTCCTCTACCTGATCCTTCTGAACCAGGTTTCCTGCACTGACAATAAATTTACCACCCTGCTCTTTTACCTTGATCTGGGGGGGCCTTTTTAAGTCTCCGTTCTTGGTCTGAAAGGGAGTGGCATACTTGAAAATATTATCGATGGATTCTACGACAGTTCCATATACCCGTTTCCTGACGGGCTTTCTGAGTGCATTAAACTGCCAGGCGGATTTCAGCTGGTTAAGCAGCTTTTCCATGATCTCGAAAGAGATGGAGCCCTCAAAATCTATTATGGCTTCCCTGTTATCCATCAAGCAGTCAAAGTAAGAAAAAAAACGCACATTCTGGAAGTAAGCAGTTTAAATTGAATATATTCGTATAGACACTTCAGAGCATGAGTGAAGCCATATTAAAAGCAATGATGCAACTGTTTGCATTAATTGTGGATATCGATGAAATTCAGGAGATTTCCGAAAAAGAGAGATCCATTATACTGGCCTTTTTGTCCCGTCAGCTGAACAGCGAACTGACGGAAAAATACATGGCCATCTTTGAAAATTACCTGCAACATTATCACCAGGATTCCATTGATAAGCAAAGCCTCCGGAGAAAAAAAAGGACCTCCCTTACTGCAGTACGCATCCTTTCCATTTGTGAGCAGATCAACGAGGAGCTGGAACAAAAGCAGAAGATTTATGTGATCATCCAATTGGTAGAGTACATTGCTTACGGGATTGAGATCCGGGCAACTGAGCTGGAGTTCCTGCAAACCGTAGCTACGGCATTCAATATTGACGAGGAAGAGTACCAGCAGATTCTAAATTTTGTGATCTATTCTCTGAAAGATATTCCGGAAAAGGAAGCCGTCCTGGTAATCAACAATGAACAAGAAGCAGATATTGAAGGAGTACATCATATTCATAACCACTACCTGGAAGGGCTTATCTCTTTTCTGAATATCAAGAGCGTAAACACCTATGTACTTCGTTATCAAGGAAAAGAGGATCTGTACCTGAATGGTCAGCTCATCCTGCCCGGAATCACCTATACCTTTGATCACGGTGCTTCGGTCCGGGGACAGAAGATTGATACCATTTACTACACAGATGTGGCCGGAGTTTTTTCCGTGGCTTCTTTCAGCTCCCGGATACACTTCATTGCCCGGGATGTTGAGTTTCGCTTTAAGAATAGCAAGAATGGGCTCCATGGCTTCAACCTGGAGGAAGAATCGGGCCGATTGATTGGAATCATGGGTGGAAGTGGTGTAGGTAAATCAACCCTTCTTAATGTATTGAATGGCAATCTGAAACCCCAGGAGGGGGAGATCCTGATCAACGGCTACAACCTCTACGATGAAAAGGAAAAGCAGCAATTAAAAGGGATCATCGGGTTTATTCCCCAGGACGACCTGCTGCTTGAGGATCTGACCGTGAAGCAAAACCTCTACTACAATGCAAAGCTTTGCCTGGACAACTACGATGAAACTCAGCTCAATGAGGCGGTCGACCAGGTCCTGCAGGACCTGGATCTTTTTGAGATCAGGGATCTGAAAGTGGGGAAGCCCCTCAATAAAGTGATCAGTGGCGGACAGCGTAAACGGGTGAACATCGCGCTGGAACTGATCAGGGAACCCTCTGTGCTATTTGTGGACGAGCCCACCTCAGGGCTCTCTTCGGTGGACTCTGAAATGGTGATGAACCTCCTCAGAGAACAGGTCTTTAAAGGGAAACTGGTCATTGTGAATATTCACCAGCCTTCCTCAACTCTTTATAAGATGTTCGACCGGATCATATTTCTGGACAAGGGGGGCTACCAGATCTATTGCGGGAATCCATCAGAAGCGGTGGTCTACTTTAAAACTAAAAGTAATCATGCCAATGCCAAAGAGGATCAGTGTGCCTGCTGCGGCAATATAGATCCGGACCAGGTTCTGCAGATCATAGAAGCCAAGATCGTGAATGAGCATGGTAAACTCTCCCGAACCAGGAAAATCAGTCCGAAGGAGTGGTTCGATCTGTATAGAAGCAAGCAGCAGAAGATATCCCAGGAAAATCCCGCTAAGAATGAACTTCCCCTGAATCAATACAGCATCCCTGGTCTCTTAAAACAGATTAAGATCTTTTTCATCAGGGATCTGCTCACCAAGTTCACCAATAAACAATATATCCTGATCACCCTGCTGGAGGCTCCCTTACTGGCAGTAATCATGGCATTTTTCACCAAATATTTCAGTGGCAGCTCGGAGAATCCGGACGCTTATGTCTTCTTTAATAACGAGAATCTACCCGCCTACCTCCTGATGAGTGTGGTGGTTTTTCTCTTTTTGGGAATGACCCTCAGTTCGGAAGAGATTATAAAGGACCGTAAGATCCTTCAAAGGGAATCCTTTCTGAATCTGAGCAGGGGGAGCTATCTGCACTCCAAGATCCTGATCATGTTTGCCATCTCTGCCATTCAGGCTTTCTCCTATGTGTTGATCGGAAACCTGATCTTTGAGATTAAAGGAATGATGCTTACCTACTGGCTGATTCTATTCAGCACCTCCTGTTTTGCCAATCTATTAGGGTTGAATATTTCGGCCGGACTAAACTCGGTGATCACCATCTATATCCTTGTGCCCTTCCTGTTGATTCCGCAGATTCTCTTTTGTGGTGTGCTGGTGAAGTATGACAAGCTCCATAAAAGCCTTACCAACTATGAATATGTACCGGCCATTGGCAACGTAATGACCTCCAGGTGGGCTTACGAAGCCCTGGCGGTGGAGCAGTTCAAAAGCAACAGGTTCCAGAGAGAGTATTTTGATCTTGAACAGGAGATAAGCAGTGCCAACTACGTGAATTCTTTCCTGGTTCCGAAACTTGAAGGAAAACTGGATATTTTGAGGCAAAAAATCAGGGATGAAGATGATCCCGGGGTGACCCAGGAGGACCTGGAAAATCTGAATATGCAGCTGGCCGGACTGGGAAAACTCCTCCCTGAATATCAGCCTTACGGTCCGGTTTCAGAGGAGGTTGAAGCCTTTGATGATTCAACAGTTATGGATATAAAATCTTACTATTCTGCGGTTACGGAACTGAAGCGGAGCAGGGTCCGGGACGGAAGAAAAGAGCAGGATTCACTTGATAAGGCTCTGATAAAACGAGAAGGAGGCGTAAAAGCCTATACCAGCTTCAAAAACAAGTATTCCAACGAGAGTCTTTCTGACCTGCTCCTGAACCAGAGTGTTGTTGAAAAAATCATGGAAAAGGATGGCCGTTTGATCCGGAAATTTGAACCTGTCTATATGAAACCCACCTCCAGAATGGGAAAGGCACACCTGTATGCTCCCAATAAGCAAGTGGGAAACATGGAGATCGATACCCTGTGGTACAACATTTTGGTTATCTGGATCTATACCCTGGTGCTCTACCTGACCCTGCGCACGGATCTGCTTAGAAAGGTGATCAACATCTCGGAAACAAGAAAACTCATAAAGAGACAATCTAACTAAAGACATTTAATACAGAACACTTGCCCGGGGAAGGGGAGGATGTCAACGGGCCCGCATGTGTCTCCGCCTGAATGCCCAGGAGCCGGCAAGAGCATAGAGCAAGGTGAGGACCACCAGGGCAATCATCTCAGGAAAGGTCTCTCTCACCTCCTGCCCGCGGATAAGTACCTTATTCAGAGCTTCTACAGCATACGTAGGGGAGAGAATATCATTAAGCATCACCTGGTGTCCTCCAAGGGAGAAGAGATAGCCCCCACTGATGGGAAAAGCTGCCCCGGTAAAGAACATCAAAAGGAACAGGGGGAAAGTTCCCAGAATTGCCACCTCCTTTACCGAGCGGCACATGGCCGCCACCAGGAGGCTGAAACTTATCATGGAGATGGCTGCAAGGATCGAGATCAGAAGGATAAATCCCAGGGTCCCGGGAATCAGGGTATACCCAAGTGCCATACCGGTCAACAGTGCCAGAACCAGGGAGAGGACAGCTACCAGGATCTGAACCAGTGAAGTCCCCCACAGAAATTCCAGGGCGGATAGTCTTGAAATCCTGAGACGTTCCAGGGTGCGGGATTCCGGTTCACGAACCAGCGCCGCCGAGGCGGAAAAGATGATCATAATGATGGACAGGATCAACAGACCCGGAAGATATAATTCAAAATAGCTGCGTTCACCAGAAAATCCAAGTGTGGTCTCTTTCCAGGTAAACGGCACTCGAATCTCTGCCGCCTCCAGCAAGAACTGGTTAATCATCTCTTCCGTCCAGACGGCTCCCACGATATATTCCATCTGAGTCACATCGCCAATCAACTCCAGGGTGGCAGTTGAACCCACTGAACCAGGGGATCCTGCGATGGAGGCGGAAAGATCAGGCGGCAGCACCACCACCACATCGGTCTTCCTGTTTCTTAGCAATTCAACGGCCCCCTCCCGGCTCCCTGAGGAGGTGAAAGAGATCATTTCCATCCCCTCCATACCGGAAAGGACCTTGGAATAGAAGAGAATAGAGTCTCCCAGGTTCAGGTGTCCTCCCCTATACTCCGTTCCCCGGTCCTGATTTACCAGGATTACATCGTAGTCCGGATCTTCCGTCTCGCCCATCAGAAAATATATGGCAATAAAGAGGGGGGCCATCAGCACCGTCATCACCAGGATCCAGTACTCCCGGATCTGCTCCCTAATCCCTTTTATAAAGACAGCATACCACCTCATCTTCTCAGACTTTTACCGGTAAGATGAATAAACACATCTTCCAGGGTATTTTCACGGACCTTCATCTCCTGCACAGCTATATGTTCCTGTTCAAGCACCTGGTAGATTTCATGAATCCTGGGGAACCAGGTCCATGGCCCTGATCTTACAGAGCTCCTTTTCCAGCTTCACATGCATAACCCAGCTTCTTTAGTTTCTCTTCAGCCCGTTCCAGGCCACCCGGATCGGAAATCAGGAGCTTCATTTCCAGCACATCTCCCCTTCCAACAGAACTCTTCAGTTTATCGGGAGTATCCACCTGCAGCAGTCTGCCCGAATCAATAATCGCCACCCGGCTGGCAATTCTTTCTGCCTCATCCATATTATGGGTGCTTACGATAACGGTTTTATCCTGGGCCGTTTCCCTGATGAAATCCCTGACCAATATCCTGCTCTGCGGATCCAGTCCCGCTTCCGGTTCATCAAATACCATGATTTCGGGATCATGCATGAGGGCCATGATCACATTCATGCGGCGCATCATCCCCCCTGAAAGGGTGGCTGCCAGCTTATTCCGTTTGGACTCAAGCCCCATCTCCTGCAACAGACGATCTGCCCTCGACCTTGCCAGGCTTCGGGGGACATTATACATCCTGGCACTAAAAACCAGCTGCTCGTAACAGGTAAGCTTGCTCCAGAGGATGTTCTCCTGCGGACAGATACCCACCCTGGACCTGACAGCCCCCCCTCCATCTGCGGGAACCAGCTCCCCATGGATGAAAACCTCGCCGGAGGTGGGTCTCAGTAAACCACACATCATTCGTATGGAAGTCGTTTTCCCGGCACCGTTGGGGCCCAGAAAACCAAAAACCTCTCCCTGTTTTACCTGCAGGGAAAGATGGTCCACAGCGATCAGGTCCCCGTACCTTCGGACCAGATCCCTGACTTCAAGGGCCCAGTTATCTTTATCTGCACTCTGCTTCATATGTTCAGGCAAGTTCGTAAATTCTCCTCTCACAATCAATGATGCTTTTGGAACAGGGGATACTTTGCTATATTGCAGCATGTAAATAAAAAACCCATAGGATCATGCCCCGCATTTTTAAACCGGTCGATATTTCCAAAGAGGAAAAAGAGTTACGTAAAGACTATTTCGACCGTCATACCCCACATATCATCTGCGACTCATACGCCATTGAAGGTGAAAAATTCAAGGTGAAAGTTCGCCTTGGAACCGACTATACCCATCCAGATGATCCCGATCATTTTATCAACTATGTGCAGCTGTGGAACAGGGAGACCTTTCTCGCTGAAGCCCATTTCGCTCCGGGGACGCTGGGCAACAATCCGGAGCACGTGGAGGTGGATTTTTATATGGTACCCGGACCCGTCACCATGAATCTCTCGGCCATGTCGGTCTGCACCAAGCATGGCCTGTGGCAGAGTGAATCCAAGGAGGTTTCCATCAAAAAACCTTAACCCTGACTTTCTTCCATTTACCGATTTTTACGGTAGGTTTGCCGAAAAAGAGGAGCATAAGATCCTGATATGCTCTTCCTTTACTTCTCCGGATAATCAGCTGGTTCCACCCGCTTGAAACATCCTGGTGGCTGCATCAGTGCCCACGACTAAAAAGATCTGCTGGTCATGAACAAATTTGGGAAAATTATATTTTTGATCGGGGTAGCAATAGCTTTCATAATGGGAGCAATTATAAGCTATGATCCAGGTTTTGTTTGCCACCTGGATCCTGATAATCTCCCGGAAACCATATGGAACTACCCGGCTCTGTGTTTTGCTGTCTGGGCATTTAGCGTCCCCCTGGGTATAATAATTGCTGCAACAGGCATTTTAATTCACGTAAAAGCAAACAGAAATACCATTCTCAAGTTTGGTCTTGGAACTTTAGGGGCCTATGTCTTCATTAGTTTTGCCAATGGGCCGATGCCCCATATCCCCATACTGTTTGGAATTGGAGGAACATTGATTCTCTTGTTCTACTTTTTAATCTTATGGAAAAATGCCCATAAATTAAAAGAGAATGCAACTAAGTTGGCAGGATATACCTTTCTAATTATTGGATTCTGGTTCTCCTGTGGTTTAGCAAGCAGACAATATCAACCGGCTTTAGGATCAGGGGAGAGCCCCATTGATATAATGACCTATTTTGTTCTTGCCATGTTCTTCTTCTGGTTAAGTGAAAAAAAGCAAGCAAAATAAGCAGGTGAATCCAAAGAGGTAAAGATTGCCAGCGGGTAAAGCGGGATTGGATTCAAAATCAACTTGAGGCAAAATATGCCGTACAGATTACAGAAACTAGTCGAACACCAGTTGTTCTGTCTCATACTTCATATACCCGTCCGTTCCAATGAAAGAAACGAAGGAAATCTTCCAATCCCCGTCGATTTTTTCCAGGAAGCGAACCTGAATGCTGTTCATTGTAGTAACGTCATCATCATACTGGGTAATCCACTTCTGATCGCAGACCACAAAAGCTGAGCTGGGATAGATCTTCATCCGGTAGTTGGATTTCTCAACAGTAATGTGAAGGTCAGGACCGAGATCGTCCTCTGTCTGATCTCCGGTCATGTGTCTGGATACATTCTCCCAGCCTTCTGCAAATACATAATTGTCCGCACCTGCTGTTAACCGGATATTTGTGGAATCCTGTAAATGCGTGGAGAACATCCCTTCAAAATCCCGGTCAATATAAGTCTGGGTTTCCTTTTCCATCAAAGCAATGATGGCTGCTTTCTCTTTTTCATAATCCAAAGCCTTCTCACAGCTGGTAAGCGCAAATGCTGCGATGATAAGAGCAGATAGAATTGTGTATTTCATAATTCAATAGGTTTAGTTAAGATTTTTTGAAGGCTATACAAGCTGCCATACCAAACATGCAAAATACAACAATGCTCCGATAAAGTCAATTTATTATTACATTTGCTAGGCATGATAAAGAGCTTCCTCATACTGATCTTACTGCTAACTTTCGGATTTACAACGCTCTCCGCCCAACAGTGCTTTCACGCTCCAAAAAACGGGATTCTTGACCTGAGGGAGTGTCTTCTGGATGAGGAGAGCATTTTTAAGCTGGATGGCGAATGGCTTTTCCACTGGGAGAAGCTGCTAACACCAGATAATTATGACCCCCAGCTTAGTACAGGCATTCCGGTGACAGTCCCTTCCTACTGGAAGAGTTACGAAATGGATGGCCAGGCTCTCCCGGGATGGGGATATGGAACCTATAGTCTGCAAATTATTCTCCCCGAGAATTATCATTCGACCATATGCATGGATATTCCTCTGTTTGATGTGGCATGCAACTTTTATCTGAACGGTCGTCTGATCAGTAAAAGCGGAGAGGTGGGTACCAGCCGGGAAGAGGAACAACCCTGGTATGAACCCATCAGTTTCTGTTATATCCCGGATGGCGATACCCTGCAATTGCTTATCCAGGTCTCTAATTTTCATCACCGCAGGGGTGGCTTCTGGCAATCACTTGTGATCGGGAGCCCCGGGAAGGTGCTTGAAAGGAAAGAAAGGTATCGTTTCTTTAATTACTCCATTGTCGGGATTCTCTTTTTCTTTATGATCTTTTTCCTGATTTTCTGGTCCTACAGCAGGAAGGAGGTATTGATGTTACTGTTCGCCCTGACCACCATGGGTATGCTGATAAGAACCGTCAATACGGGACTATATTCCGCCAACTATTTTGTGGATACTTCCTGGGCGATGAAGATCCGGATGGAATACCTGGGTTCGTACCTGGCCATGTTGTTCGGCTTGCTGTTTCTAAATAAGTTGTTTCCAGCCCGGTATATGGACTGGCCCATACGGGTCATGACCGTGGTGGTGACTCTTGCATCTGTCTCCCTGTTTATTCTGCCGGTACATATCTTCAGCTACGGGATGCTTGGCTATCAACCACTCCTTATTCTCTTTTTAGCCTATTATCTGATTGTTAGTCTGGTCGGCACTTTAAAAGGGAGAGTGATGGATGCGATCTTTTTTGCATCCCTTTCCTTTTTTATCTTTACACTGATCAATGACATTCTGGTGGCTAATAGTGCCGGCTCTGTCTCCAGCAACTACCTCTCACAAATCTCTTTCCAGTTATTTGTATTTGCCATGGCCGTCATGATTGTCATTCGATGGGTAAATAACCTTAAAGAGCGGCTCTTTCTGGAGTCAACTCTCAGGTTTAAGAACAGGGTGTTGTCCGTAATTGCACACGATCTGAAAAATCCCATTGCCAATGTGGCACAATTTTCCAACCTGCTGCTGTCCAAACCAGAGCTCGCCACCAAAAAGCAAGTCATGAACTCCCTGCGGGAATCTTCCGAGGCAGCACTCACCCTGCTCGATAACCTGCTCTACTGGGGAAAAAGCGAATCTGAAAGTCTTAGCATTGTTCCTGCTCCCATCGAGCTGGAGGAGCTGGTGCACGAGGTGGAGGCCCTGTATCAATATATGGCCATTCAAAAAGAGATAAGTCTTACCACTGAAATACAACCCGGGATTAAAGCCTATGCCGATCCGATTCTTGCACAAACTATTCTACGAAACCTGGTGGCAAACGCTATTAAATTTACCCGTCAGGGGGGAGCAGTCCAGGTCAAAGCCTGGCAGGAAAAGGATAACATTCACTGCTCCGTGATCGATACAGGAATCGGGCTGAAACCTGAATTCCTGGAACAGTTCGAAAAGGAAGGTTATATGGGTAGCTCGGCCGGTACAGACCAGGAGATTGGGACCGGACTCGGGCTGCAACTGGTGAAGGACCTGCTTGAAAAAAATAAGGGAACCCTGAAGATCAAGAGTAAGCCTGGGGCAGGCTCCACCTTTTCATTTACATTACCCGTGAATAAAGAGACTTAAGATGAAGATAAAGAAGAGCGATAAAAGAGAGATTGAAGGCAGCCGGATCATACTGGTAAGAAAGGAAGCGAACCTGGATGAGTTTTTGGAAAATCCGAAGGAAAGAACCTATATCAGTGATCGCCTGGCAGGGGATAAAAACAGTGCCCTTCTGAACCGGCTGGATCATGTGGTCCTATTCCGGAGCCTGGAAATGGAGGATGTATCCTTAAGCATCCGTCTTGAAAATGCACGGAAAGCCGGGTTTGAAATACATCCCATGCTTTTGGATCATGAGTTAAAATCACTCACAGTAGTTAATGGAGGCATTGAACCGGAGGAATGTGTCGCCTTTGCCGAAGGACTGGCACTTACAAACTACCAGTTTCTGAAATATCTATCCAAGGATCGTTCTAAAAAACATCCCCTGGAAACCTTGCTCCTTCACGATGAAGGCCTTAGTGAGGCCCAGGTAGAGAACCTGGAGAATCTGGTACAGGCCGTCTATCTGACACGTGACCTGGTAAATGAACCTCTCTCCTACCTGACCGCCGTACAATTATCCGAGGAGATCAAAAAAATGGGGGAGACTTCAGGTTTCTCGGTGGAGGTATTCCATAAACTCAAAATTGAGTCCTTGAAGATGGGCGGGCTCCTGGCGGTCAATAAGGGGAGTGTGGACCCTCCCACCTTCTCCATACTTACCTGGAAACCAGAAAATCCAGTGAATAATCGTCCCATCGTTCTGGTTGGAAAAGGGGTGGTTTTTGATACCGGGGGACTCAGTCTGAAGTCCACCCACGATTCCATGGACTATATGAAGTGTGATATGGGCGGTGCCGCTGCTGTTGCCGGTGCATTTTATGCTCTGGCAAAAAACAAACTTCCTGTCTGGGTGGTTGGACTGGTGCCTGCTACGGATAACCGGCCCGATGGAAATGCCTATGTTCCCGGGGATGTGATCACCATGTATGACGGAAGCACTGTTGAAGTTTTGAATACCGATGCCGAAGGACGCATGTTGCTTGCCGATGCCCTCAGCTATGCCAAACAATATGATCCCGAACTGGTAATTGAACTCTCCACCCTAACCGGTTCTGCTCATATGGCTATTGATAAATTTGGTATTGTGGGAATGGGAAATGCCTCCCGTGAGGTTATGGAAAACTTGAAAGAGTCTGGCGAGTATAGTAGTGAAAGGATCGCCGAGTTCCCTTTCTGGGATGAATACAAGGAACAATTAAAATCAGATATTGCGGACCTGAAAAACATAGGCGGAAGATATGCCGGGGCGATCACTGCCGGAAAATTTCTGGAGCATTTTACCGATTATCCCTATATCCATCTGGATATTGCCGGACCTTCCTTCAACAAGGTCCCATTTAACTACAGGGGCAAGGGAGGAAGCGGGGTTGGAGTCCGGATTCTTTTTCACTATCTTCTCAACCGGTCCCTTTAATCCAAGCCAGAAATGAAGAACAAAATTAAAATAGGGATATCCCATGGCGACATCAATGGGATCTCTTATGAGGTGATTATAAAAACCTTGATGGACACCCGCATCAATGAGATCTGCACGCCCATCATCTATGGTTCCCCCAAAGTGGCCGCCTACCATAAAAAGGCTCTGGGTCTTGAGGACTTCTCCCCCACCGGAATCCACTCCCCGGAGGAAGCCAGAGGAAACAAGGCATTTATAATCAACTGTGTGGATGAGAACGTTCGTGTGGAACTGGGGAAATGCACGGAAAGTGCAGGGCTTGATTCCTTCAAAGCACTTAAGGCTGCGACGGATGCCCTGGAAGCCGGTAAAATAGATGCCCTGGTCACCGGACCGGTCAACAAACAAAATATTCAGCACTCCGAGTTCAACTACAGCGGGCACACCGAGTACCTGCAGGCCCGTTTCAAAGTGGATGAGGTAATGATGCTTATGGTCAGCGATCTTTTAAAAGTAGGCCTGGTAACCGGACATGTCCCCATTTCAGCGGTCAGCTCCATGCTCACCATAGAGCTGCTTGTTGCCAAACTGAAGATACTCTCCCATTCACTTCTGGTGGACTTTGGCATCCGGAATCCCCGAATCGCTGTACTGGGACTCAATCCCCATTCCGGTGATGATGGGCTGCTTGGCAACGATGAGCAAAAAGTGATCACTCCGGCCATTGACCAGGCAAAGAAACTGGGTATTTTTGCCTTCGGGCCCTATGCTGCCGATGGATTTTTTGGCGCCGGCCGTTTTAAACGTTTTGATGCGGTCCTGGCCATGTACCACGATCAGGGACTGGCTCCCTTTAAATCGCTGAGTATGGAAAACGGGGTGAACTTTACCGCCGGTCTTCCGGTGGTCCGTACCAGTCCGGCCCATGGCACAGCCTACGAACTGGCAGGCAAAAATGAGGCTTCGGCCGACTCCTTCAGAAATGCCCTCTACCTGGCCATTGACGTGGCGCGAAACAGGGAAATGTACAAGGAGATCTCTGCCAATCCCCTGGTGGCGGGACAGGAAAAGAGCGGAGGAAAGGATGAGTCACCAGATGATATGGAGGATCAGTCATAAACCAGCGCTTTTCGCTGATTATATACATACTGGAACAGCTGATTACCTATGGGAATACAGAACATGTAATAGGCTGCCCGCTCGTTTCTTGGGAAAAAAACAAATCCGCTGCTTGCCTCCGCCGGCGGAACCAGACAGCTCCTTAAGATCTCCTCCCGGACCACCTCTTTCTCTTCACTGATCATCTCCAGCCGGGAACTGATTTTCTGATCCTGAGAAATATACTGTCCGGCTGTCCCGGCCGTTTGAAGAACCGCATCTGCAATAAATCCCGGATTTTCGGTGGCTATAAAACCCGAGGTATTATACAGGATGTTCACACTGGCCTGAAGGATACCAAGAAAGGTATTCAGGCTTTTCTCCTTTTTTCTCTCTTCCAGGCTTTCCTCGTAGTAGATCAATACTTTATCGGGGTGCACGGCCATCCAGGGGGTATATGGAGAAGAATAGTCACTGGCGCTATCCAGCACCACGTAGTAGAAATCGGCAGGTCTCAGGCTAAGCGTATCAGCTGTAGAATTAAAAACAACAATATCAAATACCAGATACTCATCCTGGATCCCGTCAAAGCCCAGCTCCACACCAATTTGTTCACTTTCAAGCGCAATATATTCGCGGCCATTGACAAACTGGCCATCGGGCGCTTCAGGGCTGATCTGCGTAACCACCCGGGGCGCTGTACAGGAGAAGGCTAGCAGGAGAAAAATCAACAGGAGGCAAATCTTATGCATATGCGGGAGTGTTTGATATGAAATCAAACACAAAAACCCTGCCGAAAACCCTGGAACACTTACTCTAGCCGATCAGGGCCTGGTATGCCATGGCATCCATCAGCTCATCCAGCTGGGAAGGATCGCCCATCTTCACCCGGATCATCCAGCCGCCTTCATAAGGCTCTGAGTTAACCAACTCAGGGCTGTCCTCCAGGGCGGGGTTAACTTCCATCACCTCTCCATCCACAGGCATATAGAGATCCGAAACAGTTTTAACCGCTTCAATGGTCCCGAAGGTCTCTCCCTTTGAAAGGGTCTCTCCTTCGGTCTCTATTTCAATAAATACCACATCTCCCAATTCACCCTGGGCAAATTCGGTTACACCAATCACAATGTCATCACCTTCCACACGTACCCATTCGTGCTCGGCGGTGTACTTAAGATTATCTGGTACGCTCATAAATTAATAGGTTTGAAAACTCAAATGTAATACATTCCTGAGGAAGACTAACTGCTTAAAATCATAAAATTGAAGTAAAATGCTTACAAGGTAAAGGTCATACTGAAACCCACATTGTAGTTGGCATTTGGATAGCTATTGGATATATAGGGTGTGGTGAGCCGCTGGTCATAGAAAGCCCGAACGGTAAACTTATCACTCAGCATATAATCGGCTGTCGCTTTCAGACTGAAGATGGTCTGTCCGGCCGTGATCTCGCTTCCTGAGAGGTCCTCCAGTTTCCGGATCACTGTTCGGTTGTTCCTCATGGAGAGATCGAACCGGATATTCAGATCACTTGAAAACTCCTTTTGATTGATAATCAGTGGAACCTCATTGAAGCGGTAACCCGCCCCAACAATAAATTCAGCACTATTCACCTCATTCACCTGGGTATTGGCCATATTCATGGCCACCGTCCTGGAGCGTTTATATTCCACCCGGGTAGTCAGGCTGTTTTTCCAGTCCAGATTGATATCGAAAAGCGGACTGAAATTTTCATTGATACTCACCGTATTGATGTTTTGCTCCACCATAAAGTTTCCCTGCAGGTCGGTGATGATGGGTACCCCGCTGATGGTATCAGCGATGAAAAACGGATTGTTGATAAAGGAGCCTACACTGTAGGTGGACCGGTAGGAGTGATTCATTACGATGGAATTCACATACCTCTGCAGGGGCTCTATCTTCCCCAGTCCGTCGAACCGTACCTGCCAGTTAGGCAAAATTTCCAGGATGGACCGGATGGCATTCATGGCAACCTGATCTGCTGCTTTTCCCCCGTAGGCCGCCAGGAATGCAGGGATCAGCACCTCCTGCGAGGTGGGCCCGTAGCCAGCCACATAATCAGTGTTGATGCTGTCGGACGGAAGCACCACGCCGGTACGATTATAGTACTCATCGCCCAGACGCTGCGAAATGATCTTTCTGTATTCATTTTTCAGCAGACTGAAGGATTCGGACGATTCCACCTTGTCATTGATCTTTTCAAAGGCTGTTCCCAGGGAAATATAGGACATGCTGAAGTTGCCGCTGAAAACCCTTCCCCGGGCCGAATCTGCCGGCAGGGAGCCATCCGGGTTGGCGGTGTAATACTCTGTAAAATTGGAGGAGTACATCCGGTTGGCAGTCAGATCGATTTTCAGGCCATTAAATGGTTCCACAGTCATCCTGGCGGTAAAGCGTTCCGTATGGTTCATGGCATAGGGATCATTGAGGCTCTGGTCGGTCGTAAGTGCCCCCCTTCCAAAGGAGTTAAAAGCATAGCCCTGGTCCTGCCAGCCGGTAATAAAGGCCCAGCCCGGTTCCATCCGCCCCCCTGCCATATGGGTTCCAAATCCAAAGTTGTCTATTCCGTAGTTATATCCAGGCAGCAGGGTCCCGCCGCTCCTGGAGTAAGTCAGGTTCAGGGTACGAACACTCATCAGGATCCTGACTGTTGATTCTGCAATAAAGATCAGCGGGCTCTCCCCCTTTTCTATGGTTCCGGTTACTTTTATGGTGGCATCGCGGACTGCCTTTGCCGAGGTGATCCTGATCCGGGTCCCGCTAAGGATCTCGCTCTCCACCTCTACGATCTGCTGGTTCTCGTCCAGAACCTCCACGGAGATATCTTCTGTCTTCAGATTATGATTCACGAAGCGGGGCCGGTCCTCCCTCAGGTATACATTCTCCTGGGTAAAGACTCTGGTCTTCACCCTGGTTTCGGTCTCCCTGGCCCTGGTCCGCGCGTTACGGTACTTATCGTTGATGTCCTTGAGGAAGGCAACTTTATTGTAGAGGTTCACAAAATTCAACTGTCCGTTCAGCTGAATGGTGTTTGAGTTCTTAATGGTATTTCCCAGGTTAATGGAACCAAAAACCGGATCATCCGGAATAATAGGTCCCACATCCCAGCCATAGGTGCCCCCATAACGTGCATTGGCGGAGGTCCAGTCGAGCAGGGGTATTTTATTGATGGGGATGGTATAGGAGGCATTAAACTGGTGGAAGTAACTGGTAGCTCTGCCAAAGCCCAGAATGGTATCCCGTAAAGCATCCCATTCATAATCGTAGTTCCAGCGGCCCTCGGGCTCATCGATCCGGGCATTATGTGTGGAGGAAAAATCAAACCTGAGGTTCCTGGTCAAATCAAACTTCAGATCAAAAAAGCGGTTCCAGTAAAAGTCCTTCTTAAAGGTGGGTTCCACATAGAATCCTGGATTGTTGATATTTTTCACCTCTTTCTCCAGATAATAGCGATCCATATCGGTCCGGAAGGAGATCCGGGAAGGGGTATAGTTAAAGTTAAAATCCTTTACCAGCCTCAGCCACTCCGAGTTCATCCACTTAAGCGATTTAAAGGGCTGGACATTCTTGGGCCGGCTATTGAAATTATAAGAAACGTTTCCGCGGACCTTCTTGGTATTGTAGTAATTGAGGTTGGGATTGCTGCTGACCATTTCATTCATGGAGAAGGAGGTGGACCAGTTGGACAGGCTGTAGATCCGATTTTTCGTCCCTGCCTTATTCATCCTCACATTGGTTACAGCAAATGCTTTTCGTTCTACCAGATCCCTGGCATTTCGGATAATGGAATCACGCTCGGACTTGGTTTCCGCCTCATCTATGGCCTCTTTAAGCAGGATATCAGGATCGAGGGGATTGTATTCGGGATTTACTATGGCTTTGGAGTAACTGGCAAAGACCGGAATATTCACCCCGCTCTCATCTTTGAAGAACTTCCCCATCTGAAGATTGGAGGAGACATCGTACTGAATAATCTGTTCCCGCTGCCTCTCCTGAACCTTCTGCTCAATGCTTCCAAACCCGGGCTGACTGGTGTTTCCGGCAAAGGTGACATTCCCGAAATCGGCCAGTTTCAGGGTAGCCCTGCCATTGGCTGCCCATCCTCCGCTTTCATTAAAATCGGTCAGGCGTAACTCATTCAGCCAGATTTCACCCGACTTGGGCAGGCCGTCATCCTGGCCATAGGGATTATTTCCGGCATTGGGATTTCTCACCCCGATCATTATGGTCCGGATACTGCTCATATTGGGATTCCCGGTAACCGAAATGCGATTTCCCTTGTCATCCATCTCTGAATAGACCGAAGAAATGGTCAACTCACTTTCCGGATCACTCATGGCTCTGTTCCTGGCCTGTTTCACCTCCTTGAACTGATCCAGATCCACTTCAAACTTATTCACAGCCGGCCATACAATGAGCCGGTCACTTTCACTATCGTTATCATACCTTCCGGGCGGGGTAAGTTCCAGGGGGACCTCATATTCATAGTAGTTATCCTTATAATCGGTGCCCAGGCGGATAAAGGCGACCAGCTCATTATGCTCCAGCACCTCCCCCGTGATGGCCTCTGCATGGGCCTCCATCCGTATCTTCCCGTACTGCCTGATATCCAGTTCCGTATTCTTGTAGGCGGCCCTGGCATCTCCATCGGCCAGCTCATTCACTTTCAGGACAATGGACTGTTCGTTCAGCTGCCTGAGCTGGGGTTGCATGGGGTCTATCTGACGTGTGAATCCTGGGGGAAGTACATAGTTGACAGGCTCCTTCCCCGCATTCTCTTCAATATTTACTGCCGAAATGGCCAGGGCCCCCAGGGGAGGTTCTACGCCTGTCCAGTCCTCGCCTCCCTGCGCCAGGGGCAGCTGGTAGCGTCTCCATTCACCACGCACCAGATCCAGTTTGGCAAATCGCAGAAAGGTGGTATCCTCAAAGCCGGTCATAAACATACGCATGAAGCGTATGGTTTTAAAATCGGAGATATCCCCTTCAATATCCTCATAATCGTAGATGGGGATCCTGAACTGGTACCAGGTGACATCGGCTTTCTCCCCATTTTCATAAGTAACCTTGTCGACCACCTTATCCACAATGTTGTTACGTCCCACTTCCAGCTCGTTCCGGTTGATATCGACCCGATAGGAATAATAACTCTCTCCTTCGCTGAGGGTATTGTCGCGGTTGATATCCTCTATATCCGGCAGGGAGGTTCCCGAGGTGGGATAAGATTCCTGGTTATCCACATCGCTGGGTGAGTTACCTTCATGGTTGTTATACCTCTTGTAACGGCTCAGGATATCCAGTCTGGCTGCATCATACAGGGAGCTCCGGTAGTACACGTAATCATCCGACGAAGGGTCCTCAAAGATCCTATCCCTGGCTTCCTGGTTTATCAGGCCACTGTTGTATCTGGTTTCAATTTGATTCAGGTAATCATCAGGCTCCTTTGAAAAGAAGGACACCTCATCGTTGGAGTAAACCGAAGAGAGCCCATCGAGCCCCACATCCTGATACTTACGGGTTTCATCCCCCGCGCTGAATCCCGGTACCAGGGACTGGGTCAAGGGAACCCGGCCCCAAACCGTGGTATCCACCTTTTCAACCAGTTCCGAGGTGGGCAGTCCGTTCTCAAACACCTTCCTGGAGTCCTTCAATACATCTTCCGAAATATTACCCAGGTTAAAATAGAGTTCCCCGCCGCTATGATCCGGCATCTCCGCAAAGGGATCCATCAGCCAAAATTCGATAAATTCCACATTGGCCTGTTCAAAATCACTGGAGTAGATCTCCCGCATGATCCCCCCCCCAGCGCTCTTCCGGCTGCAAGAGTCTCCCGTCAGGCGCAATTCTCTCATAATCATAGTTATATGGGCCCCTTTCTTCCGGATAGAAGGCCATGTTCAAAACGGAAATCCGGGTGGGTATCCCGTTTGGATTCTCCTTGTTGGGAAAAATATCTTGCTCGTATACCTCATAAACGTAGGCACTGGACATAAAATCGGGATTGGCTTTGATATAGTCCGGGGTGCGGGAGTCGGGATTTACAAAGAGCGGATCGATATGGTACCATGCGAGCCTGGCACGATTATATCCATAAGCCCTGTTGTTGTTCCACTCCGCCTCCGGGAAAAAGCCACGGGGGGTACTGGATAGTTTCCAGGAAGAGAACTGCTTCAGGTCAATGGAGGTCTCAGATCCTTCAAAATCATCAATGTAGGCGTTTCCCTCTTTTTCGATGGCCCGGGAATGTCCCGGGACCAGCTGGGCAAACTCACCCACTACGGTAAAGGTGGAAGGCACCTTGGTCTCCAGGAAGGGTAGTTTATCCACCAGGGTGGTTAGCAGCTGAGATTCCGTACTGTAGTTACCGTTTAGTCCCCAGATGGTATTGGAAATCGGTTCGTCTCCAATATTCACTTTCTGGGTCAAAGGCCTCTCGGTCAAGTGCATGGCTGTAGCCCCCAGATTAAATTTATCCGTAACCCGGTAGTCCAGGTGAGTTCCCACCAGGGTCTTGGTCTGGAAGTTAAACAGGGACTGGTTTTCCAGGGCGATGCGGATGGGGGTGCCTGATTCAAGGATTCCCTGGTTAATAATGGTGACCCTTCCCAGCATATAATCCACCGTGTAATCCGCTCCCTCCATCAATTCCCGTCCACCGGCAGTCACCTTAACCGATCCCTGGGGCACATTCATGGCATTCAGCATGATCTCCGAGCTGCTGGAAGAGGAGTATTCCCCGGCTATCAGGAACTTATTTTTCTCCGCAATCTGCTGGGCCTTGGTCTTGGTGGAATCATAGAGCTCCTGAAACACAAACTTATCTATGGCCGCCTGGGCATCCGCCGCGCTCAGGCTATCGGTCAGGATCTGTGCCAGGTCTGATCCAAAGGGTTCCAGCAGGGGGAAGATAACTCTTCCGTTGGACGGACTGATGGTGATCCCGCTCATGTAGTCAAATATGCCGTCGGGATAGGGATCACGCTGTGAATTTATATTATCCAGATTCAGCAGGCGGATCAAAATGGTTTTGTCCAGTTCGGTCCCGGGCAGGTAATTCACCGCATTCCCTGTTTTATCGTCCCGGTAAAGTACATCCAGGGTAAACTCATCTTCATTCACCTGGTAAGCCCCAAGTGCATAGACGTTTTTCATCATCAGGTCCCAGGTATAGCTCCGGGGCGTAAAATTAGTGGGTTTCAACAACTTCATCATCAGAGAAGAAGGAGCGCTGATCCCACTCGACTGGGAGAGTTCACCCACCCGGAAGGTCTGTCCCCGGTAAGTAAATTCATAGGCTACGGCCAGGATCTCATCGGTATTCAGAGCCGTATTCAGGGAGATATACCCCAGCTTTTCGTTATAAGTATATTCCCTGGCCGAGAGCAACCTGGCATTTTCAATCTTTTCAAAATCGGTGCCCAGGACCAGGCCCGCGCCCTCCAGTTCACTGGTTACATTCTTGATATCCCGGATGGCCGCATAGGTACTGGTCAGCTCATTGTAGGCCTGGTTCAGTGCATTCCTGGGATAGTTCCCGGTCTGGCCCGGATCACGGTCAAAGAAGCGTGGATAGGGTTCGGCCAGATCATTGACCGCCACGATATTCCTGGACTGTTCAAAGTTGGTGGTTTTATTGGTCACCCATACTTCCATGCGGGTGATGGAAACATCGGAGGTAATCACCGGCAAACGCGAGAGCGCTTTGTTGTAGTTTTCGCGGAAATATTCCGAAAGGAAGAAGTGCTTGTTGGCGTCGTAATCGTCCACGGTTACCGAATACTCACTCAACTGGGATCCTCCCTGCACATTGATGACAGAAGATTCGCCCCGCTGCTGGGAGAAGACACTGGTCACCGTCAGTTTCCCGAACTGCAGTTCGGTTTTCAGACCGAAAAGGCTCTGGCTTCCACTGATCAGGGAGCCGGGAAGCGGCAGATTCACGTTCCCGCCCTCGATCTTTTTTATAATCTCATCCTCTTTCCCCGAATACTCCAGCTTTGTTTGATTCTCAAAATCAAAGGTGGCTTCGGTATTGTAACTGATATCCATGGCCATCTTATCCCCAATGGAACCCGCCACATTCATGATAATCTTCTCATCAAAGGTGAAGGAGGGCACCGATCGAAGCCTCTCGTTGATATTGGGATTATCCTGTTTGCTCAGGTTAAATCCAAAGATAAGCTCGGCAGAACCCGAAGGCACTATATTGATCACATTGGATCCAAAGAGCTTGTCGAAGGCTTCTCCACCCACCTGAATTGGGGGAATAAAGGAGAGTTGCTGCTCCAGGCTGGAGCCACCTGCTTTCAGGCGCCAGTAATCATTTACCTGTTGATTCAGGTCGAAACGGGCATATTCCTCCATGGACATCTGGGTGGGATTCCTGTAGTTCCAGCTCCCGATGGTTTCGGAGAATACATATTTCCTGGTAAGCGGATCATAAATCACCCTGGCCTTGATGTTGGAGGGATTCTGCAGATACAGGGGAGAACTCTGTCCCGAAAAGGAGAAGGGATAGGAAGCCCGGTCCGGTAAGGGGAAATGGAGGGTTGAATCCTGGGCACTGGCTCCCAAAGCCAGCAAGAATCCTATGAGAATCAGGAATATGTGGTTATACCGATGGTTCACTACATAAACTTCAAGGCAGCCTTCACTACCTCCTCAACAGAAAGTTCGGGCTGCTCTGATAAAATACGGGTCAGAATCTTCTCTACAGATTTCTTTGGAAAACCCAGTGCTACTAAAGCAGATAACGCTTCTTCGCGGCTGGTATTGTCCTGTGAAAAGAATAATTCATCAATTCCCGCACCTTTGCCCACCTTATCTTTCAGATCGACGATGATTCGTTGAGCAGATTTGGCTCCAATCCCTTTAATTCCCTGCAAAACAGAGACATTTCCAGCCAGGATCGCCTGGCTGATCTCATCGGGTGAAAGGGAAGAGAGAATGAGACGGGCCGTATTGGCTCCTACTCCGGAAACTGAGATAAGCATTCGAAAGATCTCCCGCTCCTCCCGGCCACCAAATCCATAGAGGATCTGGGCATCCTCCCGGACCACAAAATGCAGATAGATCCTTCCGGAAGTCAAAGTGCTGATCTGACTGTAAGTAAAAACTGAAATGTGAATGAAGTAGGCCAGGTGACCTGCCTGAACTATAATGTGTGCCGGACTTCGCTCTACGAAGTCGCCCTCGATGTATTCATACATACCCTTGCTTTTGGTATGCTAATATAGAATAAAATCGAAAGCGTTTCTTAGAGAGTTTTCTTCATCTCGGTCTCTTCGTAAGCCTCAACCATATCGCCCACCTTGATATCATTGAAGTTTTCAATGTTCAAACCGCACTCCAGGCCTGAAACCACTTCTTTGGCATCATCCTTAAAGCGCTTCAGAGATCCCAGCTCGCCGCTGTATATCACAATTCCATCCCGGATAAGCCGTACTTTGGAGCTTCGTTTGATTTTTCCTTCTCTGACGATACAGCCGGCGATGGTTCCCACCTTGGTGATTTTGAATGCCTCCTGAATCTCCAGGGTTCCGATGATATCCTCCTTGATTTCCGGGGTGAGCATACCCTCCATGGCAGCTTTTACCTCTTCGATGGCATCGTAGATAATGGAGTAAAGGCGTATATCGATCTGCTCTTTCTCGGCCAGCTTCCTGGCACTGAGTGAGGGCCTGACCTGGAAGCCAATGACAATGGCATTGGATGCTGCAGCCAGCAGAATATCCGATTCCGAGATCTGTCCCACAGCCTTGTGCTTGATATTGACCTGTATCTCCTCGGTACTCAGCTTGATCAAAGAGTCTGAGAGGGCCTCGATGGAACCATCCACATCCCCTTTCACAATCACATTCAGCTCCTGGAAGTTTCCAAGGGCAATCCGGCGTCCAATTTCGTCCAGGGTCAGATGCTTGGTGGTCCGTAGCTCCTGTTCACGTTGCAGTTGTTCACGCTTGTTGGCAATCTCTTTGGCCTCCTTATCGGTATCCATCACATTAAAGCTTTCACCAGCCTGTGGGGCACCATTCAGGCCCAGGATCAAAGCCGGGGTGGAGGGCCCTGCCTCTTTAATTTTCTTGCCACGTTCATTAAACATGGCCTTCACATGCCCAAAATGTTGTCCGGCAAGCACCACATCCCCTATCCTCAGGGTCCCCGATTCTACCAGGATGGTGGCAATATTGCCCCTTCCGCGATCCAGGGTCGATTCGATAACGGTTCCCCTTGCAGGCTTATCGGGATTGGCCTTAAGCTCCAGTAGCTCAGCCTCCAGCAATACCTTTTCCAGCAATTCCTCAATGTTTACGTTGCCCTTGGCTGAAATTTCCTGGGACTGATACTTGCCTCCCCAGTCTTCAGTCATGTAATTCATCTGGGCAAGCTCATCTTTAATCTTTTCAGGATTGGCTGCGGGCAGGTCTATCTTGTTAATGGCGAACACGATGGGAACTCCAGCGGCGGCTGCATGGTTAATGGCTTCCACGGTCTGTGGTTTCACACCATCATCGGCAGCTACCACAATAATGGCCACATCGGTGATCTGTGCACCCCTTGCCCGCATGGCGGTAAAGGCTTCGTGACCCGGGGTATCCAGGAAAGTGATTTTTCGTCCATCTTCCAGCTCCACCCCGTAGGCTCCGATGTGCTGCGTAATCCCACCGGCTTCTCCGGCCACCACATTGGCATGCCGGACCACATCCAGCAGCTTTGTTTTTCCGTGGTCTACGTGTCCCATAACCGTCACAATGGGAGATCTGGGGAGCAGATCTTCCGGATTATCCTCCTCTTCTTTAATGGATTCAATCAGATCCACGCTGACAAATTCCACCTTGAAGTCAAATTCATCAGCTACCAGTGACATGGTCTCCGCATCCAGTCGCTGGTTGATGGAGACAAAAAGACCCAGGTTCATACAGGTCTGTATCACCTGGGTGGGTGGCACATTCATCATGGAAGCCAGCTCACTTACAGATACAAACTCGGTGACCTGAAGGACATTCATCCTTTCTTCCAAAAGATCACTTTCTTCCTGCATCTTGGCCTGAACCGCATCCCGTTTTTCACGCCTGTATTTGGAGGTCTTTGATTTGGATCCTTTGCTGGTCAGTTTGGCCAGGGTATCCTTGATTTGCTTTTGAACATCTTCTTCATTCACCTCCGGCCTGGTGGCACGTTTTCGCTTTTTACCTCCTTTATCTCTTGAAGCACCTGCCTTCTGCTTATCAAAATCCACCGGCCCGGTTTCTTTTTTGATACGCTTTCGCTTTTTCTTTTGATCCAGATGCAGGTCCTCTTTGCTGGATGCCACAGGCTTTTTCTTACTGACCCTCCTCTCGGGCAGGTCAATCTTGCCCACCACCGTTGGACCGGTAAGTCTCTCTACACGTGTGGGGATCAGATTCTGTTCTTTCTTTTCCTTTTCTTTTTCAGCTTTCTGCGCTGCTTCAGCTGCAGAAGCATCTGCAGTATCAGCCTGTTCTGCTGTCACCTTATCCTCTTCCGGTTCGGGAGCAGGCTTGGCTTTTTTCTTTTCAACTTTTTTGGACTCAACTTCAACAGCCTTTTTGGGTTCAGCCTCTTCAATCTTGGCTTTGCTTTTTTTGCCCGGACGCATCTTCTGATTCATGGAATCCAGGTCAATTTTTCCAATCACCCTGGGTCCGCTTTCAACTTCTTCGGGTTCCGCCTTCTCTTCTGCGGGCTCTTTACTCATCCCGGCCTTATCCGCTTTTGGCTCCTCAGTCGCAGCCTTACTGGCCTCAACAACAGGCTCCTTTTTTTCAGGTTCCGGCTCCTCTTTGGCAACAGGGGCTTTTTCCTCCACCTCGGTGGGTACATTGTCTGCTGCAGCTGCGGTATGATCGGTGATGATCAACTCTTCCGTTTCCTCCGGCTCAACTGTTTCTGGGACATCCTCCAGAGAGAGAGACTCCTGCCTTTCTCTCAGGTTCTTCAGAGTCAGCTTCTCCGATTCCTTCTTCACATTTAAATCAGTACTGTACTCCTCCTCCAGGAGATCATACAGATCCGGATCCAGCTTACTGTTAGGATTGGAATCGATCTCATGTCCCTTCTTTCCAAGAAATTCAACGATGGTTGAAATCCCCACGTTAAATTCCCTGGCAGCCTTACTAAGTCTTGTTGCCTTTCTTTCAGCCATATAATTCTATTCAAATTCTGCTTTAAGCACATTGACCAGGTCCGTGATGGTTTCCTCTTCCAGGTCAGTTCTTTTGACCAGGTCCGCCACACTCAGGTTCAATACTGACTTTGCAGTATCACATCCTATCGCTTTCAGCTCATCCAGCACCCAGCTTTCAATTTCATCAGCAAATTCTTCCAGGTTGACATCTTCGTCGTCCCCGTCAGATTCCCGATACACATCAATCTCATATCCGGAGAGCTGACTGGCCAGTTTGATATTCAGTCCGCCCTTTCCTATGGCCAGGGAGACCTCCTTTGGCTGCAGGTAAACCTCTGCACGTTTCTCCTCATCATCCAATTTGATGGAGGTGATCTTCGCAGGGCTCAGCGCCCGGGTAATAAATAATTGAATATTGTTGGTGTAGTTGATTACATCGATGTTTTCGTTCTTCAGCTCCCTGACAATGCCATGGATACGGGATCCCTTCATCCCCACACAGGCTCCAACCGGATCAATCCGCTCGTCGTAGGACTCCACAGCCACCTTGGCCCGCTCACCGGGAACCCTGACAATCTTCTTGATGGTGATCAATCCGTCAAAAATTTCAGGAACCTCCAGTTCGAACAGACGCTCCAGGAAGACGGGAGAGGTTCTCGAAAGAATGATCAGTGGATTGGCATTGCGCATATCCACCTTCACTACCACCGCACGGATGGTATCCCCCTTACGAAAATAGTCAGAAGGTATTTGCTCTGATTTGGGAAGGATCAGTTCATTTCCTTCATCATCCAGGATCAGGATCTCTCTTTTCCATACCTGGTAGACCTCACCGGTTACCACATCACCAATCCGGTCCTTGTATTTGTTATAAAGATGATTTTTCTCAAGCTCCATAATCCTGGCTGACAGGTTCTGACGCAGGGCCAGAATGGCACGCCTTCCAAAATCTCCCAGTTTCACTTCGTCTGTTACCTCTTCTCCAACCTCGTAATCATCATCAATCTCCTTGGCTTTTGAGAGGGTAATCTGCATGGCTGCATCTTCCAGTTCATCATCCTCCACAACCTCACGGTTTCTCCAGATCTCAAAGTCTCCCTTATCGATATTGATAATGATATCAAAATTTTCATCGGTCCCGTATTTTTTCAGAAGCATCCCCCTGAAAACATCTTCCAGGACACTCATCATGGTTACCCGGTCGATATTTTTTAATTCCTTAAATTCGGAAAATGTCTCTATCAAATTAAGATTTTCCATTGCTACTCTATTGAATCAATTAAATGATATTATTGCTTTCGCTGTTTTTATCTCGTCAAAACCAATCTCTTCGTCCTCTCCATTCACCTTCAGCACAATTCCCTGGTCTCCGACTTTTTCAAGTTTGCCCTTCACCTTGATCCCATCGGTGTAAAGCACCTCGATCTCACGACTAATATTCTTCTCGTACTGTTGCCTAACCCTGAACGATCCCCCCAGTCCGGGTGAGCTTACCTCCAGGGAGTAATCCTCCACCTCGCGGTCCATCGATTCATTCAGGAAGCGGCTGATTTTTACGCACTCCTCAATGGAGATCCCCTCCGGCCTGTCCACCTGTACGGTGATGGCGTTCCCGGATTTCACAAGGACCTCAACCAGGAAAATATCTGATCCCTCAATATACTGGTTCACCAGTTCTGTAATGCCCTCGGTCGTAATCATTTTCTCAGGTACTAAAATAGGGGACAAAAGCCCCCTAGAACAAATTTCTCCTAACGACAGCGCAAAAGTACTAAAAATCGCTAAAAATGCAAAAAACTGAGTGTTTTTTCGCTGATACAAACCCGATTATGGCAATAAAAACATAATTTAGTGGCACAAGGAACCCACATGGGGAACAATTCTTCCACTAATAAGCTGAAAATCATCAATGATCCTGTCTACGGGTTTATCAAAATACCATTCGATACGGTATTTGATCTGATGGAGCAGCCCCTCTTCCAGCGCCTGCGAAGGATCAGGCAACTGGGGCTCACTCATTTTGTCTATCCGGGAGCTATGCATACCCGTTTCCAGCATGCGGTAGGAGCCATGCACCTGATGGGCCTGGCCATAGAGGTGATCCGCTCCAAGGGACACCACATCAGTGAGGAGGAGGCCAGGTCGGTTACCATAGCCATCCTCCTGCATGATATCGGGCACGGCCCCTTTTCCCACTCCCTGGAAAACTGTCTGTTCAGCCAGACCCCCCATGAAGAGATCAGCCTGATGTTTATGGAGCAACTCAACCTGCAGTTCCAGGGTAAACTGTCCATGGCCATTGAAATCTTCAAAAACCGCTATCCAAAAAAATTTTTATACCAGCTCGTATCCAGTCAGCTCGACATGGACCGCCTGGATTATCTGAAACGCGACAGTTTTTTCACAGGGGTCACGGAAGGTGTTATCGGATCGGACCGGATCATTAAGATGCTGAATGTAAGGAACGACCAACTGGTGGTGGATGAAAAGGGGATCTATTCCATCGAAAAATTCTTAATTGCCAGACGCCTGATGTACTGGCAGGTCTATCTGCACCGAACCGTGGTTTCAGCCGAGCAGATCCTGGTCAGGCTGATGCTCAGAGCCAGGGCTCTTACCGCAAGTGGTGTGGAACTTTTTGCCACCCCCGCCCTGTCTTACTTTCTCCGCGAGCAAAAGCAGGTCTCCCTGGAACAATTTGCCCTGCTGGATGATGACGATATTCTTGCTTCGGCCAAGGTTTGGTGCAACAATTCTGACAGAGTGTTGTCTATGTTAGCGAACGGACTGGTCAACCGGAAGCTGTTCTCCGTGGAACTGGCAAACGAGCCCTTTCATTCGGATCGTGTGACGGAGATCAGGACCCGGGTGGCAGAGAAGCTCTCTTTGACCAGTGAAGAGGCAGCTTACCTGGTAGTTTCAGATAGTGTCAGTAATTTTGCCTACAGTGATATGGACGACCGGATCACCATCATGGAAAAAAATGGAAATACCCGGGATATTGCAGAGGCCTCTGATATTCTGAATATCTCAGTGCTTTCAAAAACAGTTCGCAAATATTTCCTCTGTTATCCCCGTTTTATTCTTGAGAATAGTCATATTAACCAAATATTAAACTGAGCTGAATGAATTTTACCGCAGCTACAATCGCCGAATTCCTGAAAGGAGAGGTGGAGGGGAACCCCGATGCCACTGTTAACGACATAAGTAAGATTGAGGAAGGAAAGCCCGGAACGCTCTCTTTCCTGGCCAATCCAAAATATGAGAAATACATCTACGACACCCAATCTTCCGTCATTATTGTAAATGCTGATTTCAAACTTCAAAAGGAGATTAGCCCCACCCTGGTCAGGGTGGAAAACGCCTATGAGTCCTTTGCAGCTCTTCTGAGGCTTTATGAACAAAGCAAGCCCAGAAAGAGCGGAATAAGTAACATGGCTTCCATATCCGCTTCGGCCTCTCTTGGAAAAGAGCTTTATGTGGGTGAGTTTACAGTTGTCTCCGAGCATGCACAAATAGGCGACGGAGTGCAGCTGTATCCACAGGTTTATGTGGGTGACCATGTAAAGATTGGCGAGGGGAGTATTCTACACCCGGGCGTCAAGATTTACGAAGGCTGTGAGATAGGTGCCCATTGCGTAATCCACGCCGGGGCCATTATCGGCGGGGACGGATTCGGATTCGCTCCCAACCAGGAGAATAACTACGAAAAGATCCCGCAGGTGGGCAAAGTGATCATTGAGGACCATGTGGAGATCGGGGCCAATACGACTGTAGACCGAGCCACCATGGGAGCTACCATACTGCGCAAAGGAGTGAAGCTGGATAACCTGGTTATGATCGCCCATAACGTGGAGGTGGATGAGAATACCGTAATCGCTGCTCAAAGCGGTATTTCCGGTTCTACCAAAGTGGGCAAAAACTGCATGTTTGGCGGGCAGGTGGGACTCATCGGGCATATCAAGATCGCCAGCGGGGTTAAAATTGCAGCCCAGTCCGGGATCACCAAGGACATCAAAGAGGAAGGGATCGTCATCCAGGGATCCCCGGCCTTTGAATTCGGACCTTACCAGCGTAGTTATTTGCTTTTCAGGAATCTGCCTAAAATTAAAGACCAGATCAACGAACTGGAAAAGAAAGTAGAGGGGCTCACACAATAAGGCAAAAAGCGGTTCGTCTTAATTTTATATATTTGCAGCGATTTATGGCGGAAAAACAGAGAACCTTAAAAGCACCCATCTCCTTTAGTGGCAAAGGTCTGCACACCGGTGTGCTGGTCAACATGACCTTTAATCCGGCACCCGATAGCCACGGCTATATCTTCAAGCGCGTCGACCTACCCGGGCAACCTTTAATTAATGCCCTGGCCGAAAATGTGGTGGAAACCACCAGAGGAACCGTTCTTGAGGAGAATGGGGCGCGTGTCTCCACCATCGAACATGTTTTGGCCTCTTTTGTGGGCATGGGCATCGACAATGTGCTGGTAGAGGTGGATGGCCCGGAAGCCCCCATCCTGGATGGCAGTGCCAAGGAATTTGCCGAGGCCATTGAACTCACAGGAGCCGTGGATCAGGCCACAGACCGCAAATACTTTATTCTGAAGGAAAAGGTTGAGTATTACGATGAAAAAAACGGGATCCATATCATCGCCTATCCGGACAAGATCCAGAGTATCAATGTGTTGATTGATTACAATTCTCCAGTCCTGGGCAACCAGTATGCCTCCCTGGAGGAACTGCATAATTTCAAGGAAGAAATTGCCCCCTGCCGTACCTTTGTATTCTTGCGTGAACTGGAATACCTGGCCAAGAATAACCTGATCAAGGGTGGTGATGTGGACAATGCTATTGTGATTGTGGACCGGAAGTGGGAGCAGAAAGAGCTGGACCGCCTGGCAGACCTTTTCAACAAACCGCATATCAGCGTCCAGCCTGAAGGAATCCTGAATAATGTGGATCTGCGCTTCCCCAATGAGCCGGCCAGGCATAAGCTCCTGGACCTGGTGGGTGACCTGGCCCTGGTGGGAAGATGGTTTAAGGCAAAAATAATAGCCACCCGGCCGGGACACCACAGTAACAACGAATTTGCCAGAATGCTCCGACAGCTCATGAAAAAAGCAGCTCTTCAAAAGCAGGTCCCGGTGTATAATCCCAACATCGCACCGCTGATCGATATCAATGAGGTCAAAAGAAGACTCCCCCATCGTTACCCCTTTCTCATGGTGGATAAGGTGATCAAGCTGAATGAAAAATCGGTCGTGGGGATCAAAAATGTAACCACCAATGAGCCCTTTTTTACGGGGCATTTCCCGCAAGAACCCGTGATGCCGGGAGTAATGTTAATTGAAGCTGCCGCCCAGGTGGGTGGAATCCTGGTTCTGGGTACGGTGCCCGATCCTGAAAACTATTCCACCTATTTCCTTAAAATCGATAAGGTAAAATTCAAACAAAAAGTGGTTCCAGGCGATACCCTGATCCTTAAAATGGACCTGCTGGAACCTATCCGAAGAGGAATTGCCCTGATGTTCGCTGAAATATTCGTAGGTAATCAGCTGGTGATGGAGGGGGAACTGATGGCACAAATCGTAAAAAACAAATAGAATGATTAGCAAACTGGCAAACATTCATCCCAAGGCAAAAATAGCCAAGGATGTAAAAGTAGAAGCCTTTGCCTCCATCTACGAGGATGTGGAGATCGGTTCGGGAAGCTGGATCGGTCCCAATGTAGTGATCCTGAATGGTGCCAGAATAGGGGAAAATGTCCAGATTTTTCCCGGAGCGGTTATTTCCGGGGATCCCCAGGATTTGAAATTTGCAGGAGAAATCACCACCACAGAAATTGGCGACAACACCATTATCCGGGAGTATGTAACCATTAACAAGGGGACCAAGGCCAATGAACGCACCGTGGTGGGCTCGAACTGCCTGATCATGTCCTATGTTCACATAGCCCATGATTGTATCCTGCAGGACCGGGTTATCATGGGTAGCTACGCCGGACTGGCAGGTGAGGTGGAGGTGGATAGCTGGGCCATCATAAGCCCGGGGAGCCTGGTCCACCAGTTTGTGCGCATCGGGGCGCATGTTATGATCCAGGGAGGAAGTAAAGTGAGCAAGGATGTGCCTCCTTTTGCCATGGCAGGGAGAGAGCCCGTCTCCTTTACAGGGATCAACTCCATTGGTCTCCGCCGCCGGGGATTTGCCAATGAAACCATTTATGCCATCCAGGAGATCTACCGGATAATTTACCAGCGCGGTTTGAACATAAGCGATGCCCTGGAGTTTGTGATAGCCAACCTGCCCGCGTCCAAGGAAAGGGATGAGATCGTTCTGTTTGTCAAAGACTCAAAAAGGGGCATCATCCGTGGTTATTTCGACGGCAAGGACGGCTGAGTAATCCAATCCAGGATTTGCATCTCCGGCAGGAATTTCTAAATTTGGGACGTCATTTTCCTTATTTACCCCAAAATATTTCCTTATGGAGAAATTCAGCAGTCAGATGAAATGGCAACAGGGAATCCTTGTTGCCCTGCGCATTGTCATTGGATGGCACATCCTCTATGAAGGTATCCACAAACTCATCCATCCGGAATGGTCAGCCCTTGCTTTCCTGGACAATGCCCAATGGATTTTCTCCGGCATCGCCGGCTGGATCATTTCCAAACCGGCACTACTAAATACGGTGGATGCGATGAATACCTGGGGGCTCATCCTTATCGGGCTGGGTCTGGTACTGGGACTGTTTACACGCTATGCTTCTCTGGCCGGATTTGCCCTCTTACTGCTTTATTACCTGTTCAACCCTCCCTTCATCGGGATGGAAGTGGCAGGGCCCGTAGAAGGGAACTACCTGATGATAAATAAAACCCTGATCGAGGCTCTTTGCCTGCTCTATATTGCTGTTACCCCGCTATCCAGGCATTTTGGTCTGGATATGTTTCGGCATAAGTATCATAAAATCGCCCAAAAACATGACTAAAGAAAAAGCTTCGGGAATTGCCCGCAGAGATATGTTAAAGGCCCTCGCCGGGGTCCCGATCCTGGGAGCCCTGGGTATCCAGGTGCTGCGAAAGACCAGCTACGATGATACGCACAATATCCAGAAGGAGATTGTGCGGGAATTGGGCCTGGAGGACCTGATGAGCGCCATCAAGCCAGTTAAACATCAGGAAGGTGAACTGATACGCCTTGGAATCGCCGGGTTCGGGGTCCGGGGGGGACAGCTGGCAAAAGCCCTGGGTTTTATGGATAAAACCGACTTTGACCATACGGTGGAAAATGGGTCCCTGGATGCACAGATCCGGGATGGGAATCTCCACGTGGCCATTACCGGGATCTGTGATGTTTTTGACCTGCATGCCGAAAAAGGTTTGGCCACAGCCGCCCATGATATTCACACCGGGGGGACTTTTGCCTCCAGGTATCCGGTAAAACGTTACCGGCACTATCACGAGATGATTTCGGACCCGGACATTGATGCGGTCATTATTTCCACACCCGACCACCATCATGCGCAAATGACCATCGATGCCATCCAGGCAGGGAAGCATGTGTACTGTGAGAAAAGTCTGATTCACAGGGAAGAGGAGATCTATGCCGCCTATGAGGTGGTAAAAAACAGTGAGCTGGTCTTCCAGCAGGGACACCAGTATCCCCAGACGGCAGCCTTCCAGGTAGCCCAGGAGATCCTGAAACGAAAATGGCTGGGGAAAATCTCTCACGTGGAGACCACCACCAACCGGAACTCCCCCAATGGAGCCTGGATCCGTCACCTGGAGGAGAATGGTAATCCAAAACCCGGCGATGCCAGGAGCATTGACTGGAAACAATGGCTGGGAAAAGCTCCGGAAGTCCCGTTCAGTATCAGGCGGTATTACAGCTGGGCCCGTTATTTCGATTATGACACCATTCTTTTTGGTCAGCTATTCTCCCATGAATATGATGCCGTCAATCAATTGCTGAACATGGGAATCCCGGAAACAGTTTTTTCCTCCGGGGGACAATATACCTATAAGGAATTCGGGGATATGCCCGATATGCTGCATACCACTTTTGAGTATCCCCACAAGGAGCTGACCCTGACCTATAGTGCCAACCTGACTTCTTCCAAAGCCAGGGGGCGCACCATATACGGCCAGGATGCTGCCATGACCGTAGGAGGCACGCTTTCGGTGGTTCCCGATGGGAGTTCCGAGCTATTCAGTGACCTGCTGGAACGGGGACTGATTGACCCCGGATCTCCCATGCTGGAGATGCTTCAGGGATCCAGTTCGGCCAGTGTGGTGGATGCGGTCAGTTCAGCCACCGCCCAGTACTATGCCACCAGGGGGCTGACCTCTACCAGCATAGGCGGACAGGATTGGGATGTAACCCACCTGCACCTGAAGGAATGGCTGGATTGCATCCGGCACGGCGGTACCCCTTCGGCCAATATCGAAAAAGCTTTTGATGAGGGGGTGGTTATTGCCATGGCCGATATAAGCTACAGGGAGAAATGCCGGACCCGATGGGATCCGGATAAGCGCCGGATCCAGAGAATCTAGCGGGTTTCCTGCTGGCCCAGATAGGTACTTATTTCTGCCAGGGTAGCTACCCAGAGCTTCATGCTTATCCCTTATTTTGAAGAGGCACTCCACCCCTGTGCCTGCAGCTGAATAGCGTTCCCGTCGTTTCCCACCAGCAGCGCCGATCCTTTATTGTCCGTAATATTCCCAATGACATTCACTCCCTTGATGGCAGATACCTTGTCGTGATCGGAAAGTGGGACCGTAAAGAGCAACTCGTAATCCTCTCCCCCGTGAAGAGCCGCCACCATGGGTTCCATCTGGAACTCAGCGGCAGCCTCTTTGGTCTCATTTGCCATGGGAATACGTTCATCATACACCTGGCAACCGCATCCGGACGCTTTACAGATATGAAGCAGCTCCGAGGAGAGCCCGTCCGAAATATCAATCATGGCTCCGGGTTTGATACCGGCTTCCTTCAGGGCCAGCAGCACATCAACCCGGGGCTCTGGCTTCAGATAACGTTCCAGGATATAATCATAGCCTCTGAGTTCAGGCTGGAAACCGGGATCCTCTGCATGAAGCTGCTTTTCCCGTTCCAGGACCTTCAGCCCCATGAAAGCAGCACCCAGATCTCCGGTCACACAGATCAGCTGATTGTTCCTGGCTGAACTGCGCAGGGTCAGTTCCTCCTTCAGGACCGTCCCGATGGCGGTCACCGTGATGACCAGTCCTGTCATGGAGCCCGAAGTATCGCCGCCCACCAGGTCCACATTATAGCGTTCACAGGCCAGTCTCACCCCCTCGTAGAACTCCTCCAGGGCCTCCACTGAAAATTTTCCTGAAACCCCCAGAGAAAGAGTCATTTGACGGGGAGCCGCATTCATGGCGTATACATCGGAAAGATTCACAACCACAGCCTTGTAGCCCAGGTGTTTCAGGGGAGTATATACCAGATCGAAATGGATCCCTTCCAGCAGCATATCGGTAGTGATTACCTGCAGATAGGTCCCGTGATTGATCACGGCAGCATCATCGCCCACTCCAACCTGGGTGCTCTCCTGTCTGTTGGAAAAGCCCGAGGTAAGGTGATCAATGAGTCCGAATTCGCCCATTTCTTCGATGGTACGGATCTTTTTTGATGTCATAAGAACTGATTATTTCCTGAACAATTCAATTGCCCTGTTGTAATACAAATGTAAGAACAAGTTTTTGTATATTTGGGCTCTATTTATAATTAATCTATTTACAATTAATTCGGGCCAATCCTTACCAAAAATTGAGAAGCAGTGACAGATCAGGAGAAGATATTAAATGAGGTAACGGGAAGCGATTACAAATTTGGATTTCAAACCCAGATAGATACCGAAACCATTCCCAAGGGATTGAGTGAAGAGGTGGTCCGTTTAATCTCAGCCAAAAAGGAAGAGCCGGAATGGCTCACCGAAGCCAGGTTAAAGGCATTCCGGCACTGGCAAACCATGAAAATGCCGGAATGGGCGCACTTGAAAATACCGGAAATCAACTACCAGGATATTATCTATTATGCAGCGCCCAAACAGGGAGCCAAATATGAAAACATGGATGAAGTGGATCCCGAATTGATTGACACCTTTAACCGCCTGGGGATCCCGCTGGAAGAGCAGAAACAACTGGCCGGAGTGGCCGTGGATGCAGTGATGGACAGTGTCTCTGTAAAAACCACTTTCCAGGATACTCTGGCTGATAAAGGGATTATTTTCAGCTCATTCAGCGAAGCAGTCCAGAACCATCCCGATCTGATCAAAAAATACATGGGCTCTGTGGTCCCCTATACCGATAACTTTTTTGCAGCACTAAATTCTGCTGTGTTCAGTGACGGGTCCTTTTGCTACATCCCCAAGGGGGTCCGCTGTCCCATGGAACTCTCCACCTATTTTCGCATTAATGCTGCCAATACGGGTCAGTTTGAACGTACCCTGATTGTTGCAGAGGACGACTCCTATGTTAGCTACCTGGAGGGATGTACCGCTCCCATGCGTGACGAGAACCAGCTGCATGCAGCCATCGTGGAGATCGTTGCCATGGAAAATGCCGAGGTCAAATACTCTACGGTACAAAACTGGTACCCGGGAGATAAGAACGGAAAGGGCGGAATTTACAATTTTGTGACCAAACGGGGCATTTGCAAAGGGGATAACTCCAAGATCTCCTGGACCCAGGTGGAGACCGGATCTGCGGTCACCTGGAAATATCCCTCCTGCATCCTGAGGGGAAATAATTCGGTGGGTGAATTCTACTCGGTGGCTGTCACTAACAATTACCAGCAGGCCGATACCGGTACCAAGATGATCCATATCGGAAAAAACACCCGCTCCACCATTATCTCCAAGGGAATCAGTGCCGGGAAAAGCCAAAATTCCTATCGCGGGCTGGTGAAAGTATTGAAAGGGGCTCAAAATGCCCGGAATTTTTCCCAGTGCGACAGCCTGCTCCTGGGCGATAAGTGCGGGGCTCACACCTTTCCATACCTGGAGGTGGATAACCGGAGTGCCGTGGTGGAGCACGAAGCCACCACCTCCAAAATCGGGGAGGATCAGATATTTTATTGCAATCAGCGGGGGATCGATACGGAAAATGCCATCAGCCTGATCGTAAATGGTTATGCCAAAGAGGTCCTGAATAAACTGCCCATGGAATTTGCCGTGGAAGCACAAAAATTACTGGCCATTACGCTGGAGGGAAGCGTGGGCTAGAGTAGTATGAAGAAATGAACAGCAACATGCTAGAAATAAAGGATTTAAAAGTTGAAATCGAAGGGAAAGAGATCCTCAAAGGGATCAACCTGTCGGTAAATGCCGGCGAGGTACACGCGATCATGGGCCCCAATGGTTCCGGAAAAAGCACCCTGGCATCCGCACTGGCAGGACGGGATTATTTTAAAATCAGCCATGGAAAGATCCTGTATGAAGGGAAAGATCTGCAGGAGCTCTCCCCGGAAGACCGGGCCCGGGAAGGTATTTTCCTGGGATTCCAGTACCCGGTGGAGATCCCGGGGGTGAGCATGGTCAATTTCTTACGTACGGCTATCAACTCCATGCGGAAATACAGGGACCTGGAACCCATGACTGCCGGGGATTTCCTGAAGCTGATGCGAGAGAAGAAGAAGATTGTTGAGATCAACTCTGATCTGACCAACCGTTCGGTGAACGAAGGATTTTCCGGAGGGGAGAAGAAGAAAAATGAGATCTTTCAGATGGCCCTCCTGGAACCCCGGCTGGCCATTCTGGATGAGACCGATTCGGGACTGGATATTGATGCGCTCCGCATTGTAGCAAACGGAGTGAATAAACTCCGTTCGCCCGAAAATGCGACCATCGTGATTACTCACTACCAGCGCCTGCTGGAATATATCGTGCCCGACGTGGTACATGTGCTCTATAAGGGACGCATCGTTAAATCGGGGGATAAATCTCTGGCTAAGGAGCTGGAGAAACATGGATACGACTGGATCAAAAAAGAGGTAGATGCACACATTGGATAAATACCTGGAGCTGTTTCAAAAAAACAGGACTCTGATCGGTCGGGATGACCTGCCGTTTATGGTGAAACTGCGCGAAACGGCCATAGCATCTTTCAAAGAATCCGGTTTTCCGCTGCGAAAAGAGGAACGGTATAAGTATACCCACCTGGAACCTGTTTTTGATGGGGAGCTCAGCTTTGATTTCGAGCCCAGGAGAATTACCTATGATGATAAGGATCTGTTTCGCTGTGATGTTCCCTTGCTGGACTCCCAGGTGCTGACCGTCCTCAACGGGTTTTTCCACCATCCCGGAGAAGAGCCCCTGGCCAGGCTGAATAACGGCATTATCTATGGGGGCCTGAAAGCAGCCATGAATCAGTATCCCGAATTGCTTGAAAAGTACCTGGGCAGGAACGCCCCCACCATCGATGAGCCCTTTGTGGCCCTGAATACAGCATTTTCGCAGGATGGAGTTTTCCTTTATGTACCTGAAGGAGTGAGCATGGAAAAGCCTATCCAGATTATAAATCTGCTGCTGTCTGATAAGAACCAGATGGTGCAGCACAGAAACCTTTTCGTCCTGGAACGCAACGCTACGGCACAGGTGATCATCTGTGACCATACCCTCTCTCCGCATATGTACCTGACCAATTCAGTCTCTGAGGTTTATACGGGTGAAAACGCCGACCTGGACCTGCTGAGATTGCAGAATGAACACAATAACTCCTGCCAGGTGACCAACACCTGGATCAAGCAGGAGAAAGATTCACGTTGCCAGCACGGAACCATTACCCTGCACGGAGGCATCGTTCGAAACAATCTGCGGATCGACCTGGAGGGAGAAGGGGCGGAAAGTTCTGCGCTCGGACTCTTCCTTTCCGATAAGATGCAGCACGTGGACAGCTACACGGTCATTGATCACAGCAAACCCCGCTGTACCAGCAACCAGTATTATAAAGGAGTCCTGGACGACTCTTCCACAGGAGCATTCAACGGAAAGATCCACGTGCATCCCGATGCTCAAAAAACAGAAGCCTTTCAGACCAATAACAACATCCTCCTGACAGATACGGCCAGGATGCATTCCAAACCGCGGCTGGAGATCTATGCCGACGATGTGAAATGCAGTCACGGGGCCACGGTCGGACAGCTGGATGAAGAAGCGTTATTCTACCTGCAGTCCCGCGGAATCCCCAAGGAGGAGGGCCGGCTGATGTTAATGGATGCTTTTACCTGGGACGTTATCTCCAAGATTAAGCAGCCCTCTTTGCAGGATCGGATCACTGATCTGGTGAGCAAGCGGCTTCGGGGCGAACTGTCCAGGTGTAACAACTGTGCCATGCACTGCGAGGATTGATCCGGATGACCAGAAACTTTCAAATAGAACAGATCCGCAGCGACTTTCCCATCTTGCGCCAACAGGTGTACAAGAAGCCATTGATCTATCTGGACAATGGAGCTACTACTCAAAAACCACAGGTGGTGATCGATACTATCCGGGAGCTTCAGGAGAATCATAACAGCTCCATTCACCGTGGTATCCATTACCTGAGCGAACAGATGACCACCCGCTATGAAGCCGCCAGGGAGACGGTCCGCGAGTTCCTGAACGCGGCTTCGAGCAATGAAATTATCTTCACCAGCGGTGCGACCGGATCTATCAATACGGTGGCCTTTTCCTTTGGGGAAAAGTATGTAAGCAAGGGGGATGAAGTGCTGATCTCGGAGATGGAGCACCATTCCAACATTGTTCCCTGGCAGATGCTGTGTGAGCGGAAAGGGGCCATTCTGAAAGTGATCCCGTTTAATGAGAAGGGTGAGCTGATCCTGGATACGCTGGATGAATTGCTCCATGACAGAACCAGGATCGTGGCGCTGACCCACGCCTCCAATTCCCTGGGAACCATCAATCCGGTAAAAGAGGTGATCCAAAAAGCCCATGCCAAAGGGATTCCGGTCCTGATCGACGGAGCGCAAATGGTGCAGCATGGGGCGGTGGATGTCAGGGAGCTGGATTGTGACTTTTACGTCTTCTCCTCGCATAAGATTTTCGGGCCCACCGGCTCGGGCGTTCTCTATGGAAAGGAGTCCTGGCTGGAGAAACTTCCTCCCTACCAGGGAGGTGGTGACATGGTGGACCAGGTGACCTTTGAACAAACCTCTTACAACATCCTTCCCTTTAAATTTGAAGCGGGCACCACCAATTATACCGGGGCCATCGGGCTGGCAACAGCCCTGGACTATCTTCAGTCCATCGGCTTCGAAGCCCTTTGCCGCTATGAAAAGAAGCTGAGTGACTATGCCATGGAAAAACTGGGTGAGATCGAACCATTGAGGCTCTACGGAAATAGTGCGAGCCGGATTTCGGTCTTCTCCTTCCTGCTGCAGGATATTCACCCCTATGATGCAGGTATGATCCTGGATAAGATGGGAATAGCCGTTCGCACCGGCACCCACTGCACCCAGCCGGTCATGGATCATTTTGGGATAAATGGAACTATTCGGGCGTCTCTGGTGTTCTACAATACACTGGAGGAGGTGGATGCCCTGACCGAAGGCATCCGGAAAAGCATAACGATGCTGACATAACAAGTGTAAGATGACAGAATTTAACGAAACACAACAGGATATCGTAGATGAGTTTTCGGTGTTCGAAGACTGGCTCGATCGGTATAACTACCTGATCGAACTGGGGAATGATCTGCCTGCCATCGAGCCCCGGTACCGCACCAATGAATACCTGATCAACGGGTGCCAGTCAAAGGTATGGCTTCACGCGGATCTGGTAGATGGAAAGCTGCAGTTTAAAGCCGATAGTGATGCCATCATTGTGAAAGGGATCGTAGCCCTTCTGGTTAAACTGATGAATAATCGTACCCCGGCCGAGATCCTGGACAATGAGCTCTTTTTTATCGATGGGATCGGACTGAGGCAAAATCTTTCGCCCACCCGCTCCAACGGATTGCTGGCCATGGTGAAAAAGATGCGCCTGTATGCCATGGCCTACCAGGCCAAAGAGAAACAAAACAAGGAAACATGAGTGATTCACTGAATTTTTTAGAGATAGAAGGGAAGATCGTGGAGGCTCTTGAAAAAGGTGTACGACCCGGAGATCCCTGTGAACATATATGACCTGGGGCTGATCTACGAGATTGACTATACCGAAGAGAAGGAGGCTAAAATTGAAATGACCCTGACAGCCCCCAACTGTCCCATGGTGGATATTCTGCTGATGGACGTGGAAAACGCGGTCAATGCCCTGGAAGAGGTGGAAAAAACCCATATCAACCTGGTGTTCGAACCCCAGTGGGACAAATCCATGCTTTCGGAAGAAGCTAAACTGGAGCTGGGTCTTTTATAGTGTATGCGGAATTAACTATAGAAGAGTTATCAGCGGCCATTAAGGAGCGAGCACAGCAGCTGGGCTTTGCCGGATGTGGATTTTCAAAGGCTGAAGCTCTGCCCGAAGACAAGCAGCAATTGGAGAAGTGGCTTCAGAAGGGCTACCATGCCGGGATGGAATATATGACCAATCACTTTGAAAAACGCTGCGATCCCACCCTGCTGGTAGACGGAGCCAAAACAGTGATCTCCCTGCTTTACAACTACTACACGGACCAGGGTCCAGGAAGATCCCGGGGCCCCCAGTCCTCTCCAAATATGCCTACGGCAAAGATTACCACTTTGTGATGAAAGAGAAGATGTACCTACTCTTTGATTATATTAAATCCATCCATCCGGAAGCAGGAGGCAGGGTGTTTGTGGATTCGGCCCCGGTACTGGACCGGGCCTGGGCCAGGCAGGCCGGATTGGGCTGGATCGGAAAGAACTCCATGCTGATCTCCCGCAACGCCGGATCCTTTGTCTTTATCGGGGAGATCATGCTGAACCTGGAGCTGGAGTACAATCCGATCCCGGAAAGTGATTTCTGCGGGAGCTGTACCCGCTGCATTGAAGCCTGTCCCACCGGGGCCATCCTGGCAGACGTACCATCGACTCTGAAAAATGCATCTCCTACCAGACCATCGAGAACCGGGGGGAGATCTCCCCGGATTGGAAGAGAAGCTGATGGGAAGGGTTTTTGGTTGTGACATCTGCCAGGATGTCTGCCCCTGGAACCGGAAAGCAGAGAAGCACGAGGAGGCGGCCTTCGAACCCCCGCCAAAGTACTCATGGAATGGTCCGGGGAGGAGTGGCAAAACATGAGCCGGGAACATTATGAACTGCTTTTTTATTAAATCCCCCGTGGAACGGGCCGGGTACGACAAGTTAAAAGCTACCCTGACTCTCTTCAAAAAAATCAGGACTCTAAAGGCTCTCTGCTGTAACAAGACCGGGAGGTTTTCGTCTTACTAACAGAACCCAAAAGACGAAACCCATGAAAAAACTGATACTGTCCCTTCTGATCCTATCCACAGGACTTAGCCTTTTTGCCCAGCCTGTGGGATTTGAAAAGCTCTACTACCAGTACAAAGGGCGAAGAGGGAGTGGTGGCCCTAAGGATCCCCGGATTTGTACTGAGACTGGCCGGGACCATTGCTGATCTGGACCACGAAGAGAAAGCCCTGCTCAGGTCCCTGCGCTCCGTACCGTGCTCACCATAGAAGAGTCTTATCGCTACCCGGGGGTGAATTTTACCGAAGAGATCAAGCTGCCAATTTGTATAATAATTACAAGTTATTGCTCGAAGTGCATGATGGGGATGAAGATGTGCTGATTGCTGCCCGCGAGAAAAACGGGAAGGTAAGGGACCTGATCGTTGTGGTGGGGGGGGATCAGAATGTACTGGTGCATGTGCGGGGACGAATGGACAGCGACCTGCTGGCAAACCTGGCCGATGTGGCCGGAGTGGATGAACTCCGGTTTACGCACAGCTATCATTACCCGGCTTGTCCTCTTTTAGCAATTCCTTTAGATTTTGTAGCACCATGGCCCAGCCCCTATCGGCATGGGCCTGGGCCTCTTCGTCGGCAAATCCTTTTTGTTTCAGGCTCAAGCTGGTCCCGTTTTCCGTTTTATCGAGGGTATAGGTTACCAGGGAATAGTTTTCCGGCACATCCTCCGGTCGGAAAATTCGCTCCAGTAATCGTATTTCAAGCATTTTACCCGGAATACCGCCAGGATATTTCCTTTGTCTTCATAAGTTTTCCCTTCCCATTCCCCCCGGAAAACCAGGGAACTTCCCGGCTCCCAGCCTGAAATGGCATCTGTTCCGAAAAAATATTTTTTTATGGTCTCCCTGTCTGTCAGGGCCCGCCAGACCTACATCGGAGACGCTGTAATTTCTGTGGTCTTCTTTACTTCCAGTTGGTGATTCATGTGATGGATTTCTAATAAAACACTGGACCTTCAGGATGGTTCAATCCTCATCACTGTTACCAAAATATTTCGCTGACTGCGGGGACCGTCAAATTCACAGAGGAAGATGTTCTGCCAGGTGGAGAGCCCCAGCTTCCCTTCCACAATGGGGATGGTCTCCTGGGGGCCCACAATGCCGGCTTTAAGGTGGGAATCCCCGTTATTATCCTGGTGATCATGTTCCCAGACGCCGGCAGGGACCAGTTTGTTTAACAGTGCCACTACATCGTTCTGGACCGACTGGTCCCAATTCTCCTGGATCATGATTC
>CAVVVN010000009.1:0-169620 GCA_963751705.1 uncultured Bacteroidales bacterium | reverse complement strand
TAGCTGTCATAAAAATATCTTCAGTTTGACTCGTATTGTCTTCTACCCTAACTTGTGGCTAGAATATATTCATTCATGGCTAACCCCAACAAACTATCCCGATTCTTGCAGGAAATAAAGAGACGGAACGTACATCGTTTGATGGCTGTCTATGGCGGGACTGCTTTTATCATTTTTGAGGCTTCCACCATGATATTTCCGAGATGGGGGCTCCCTGATTGGACCATCGATCTGGTCCTTTACCTCCTGATCCTGGGAGCAATCATAACCTTTGTCCTAGGGTGGATCTATGACATCACTCCTGAAGGAGTCCAGAAGACTAAAGCCATTAGCGATATTCCAAAAGATGAAACATCTTCCTCTAATAACGGATGGAGGGTTGCAAGCTACATTAGTTTCGCAGTAATCCTAGCTCTAATTATATTCAATATCATTGCTATTAGTAATGGTGAAACCAGGTTAGATGAATCATTGGCCAAGTCGATTGCAATATTGCCTTTTGAGAATTTCAGTATAGATGAGAACCAGGAGGCCAATTGTTTGGCGATAACCAGCGAGATCATCCATCATCTATTCAAAGTAAAGGCGTTTGATCATGTAACTTCTCTAACCACAGTAATGAACTACCGTGATACTGAGAAAAATATTCCAGAAATTGCCAGAGAATTAAATGTAAACTATATCCTAGAGGGGGTTTACAAGAGAATAGGCAATGAATTAAGAATTTCTGCAACCTTGATCCAGGCAGGCCAGGATGGTCATATCTGGCAAAATAATTACGACAGGCCTTATGAAGAGATTGTGTCTTTACAATCAGATATTGCTTTGCAGATAGCAGACAATCTGAAGGTGTTCATCTCGGATGAAGAGCAAGAAAGGATAAGGGAAAACCCAACAAATAACCAGAACGCCTATGAGCTTGTTTTACAGGCAAGATATCTTAGAACTACAAGAAAAGAATTCGTAACCGATAAGGCACTTGAATTAGTATTACAGGCCATTGAATTGGATCCGCATTATGCAAGTGCTTATGCTTTCGCAGGAGAAATAATTCTTTGGAAAGGAACTTATTTAGGTGATAGCGAAATGCAATCTATTGCTTGGGATGCATTGCCATTTTTTGAAGAAGCGCTTGAGCTAAATCAAAACATCGCCCAGGCACATTATGGCATGGGACTCATTGATGAATGGGTTAGATGGGACTATATTAAGGCCGAAAAAGCCTATCAGAAGACCATTGAGCTCGAACCTAACAACATCAGCAATTACGGCTTACTAAGTGATTTTTTTGTGAAAATGGATCAGCAAGAAGATGCTAAATATATTATCAAAAGATACTTTGAAGATAATAATGTCACTGCATATAGAAATTTGATAACGAGTAGTATAGCTTCTGGTAATAGAAATGACACTTACAAATATATTGAAGCCTATCTGGAGGAGGAAGGAGAATGGGCTCATGAATGGATAGGGAAAGAATATTTATGGTTGGAAGAATATGATTCATCCAGATTTTACCTGGAATCTGCACTGAAATCGAAACACCCAATTATGCTTACTCCGAGATTTCAAGCAGCTCTTGCTTTGGCGAAAAGAAATACAAACAACCTTCTTGAGGCACAAGAAATCCTAAATAGTCTTATCGTTAAAGCTGATTCAACATCTGTTGGAAGTCCGGCCTACTTTACAGCTTGGTATTACGGGGGAATTGGAGCGAGGGATTCTGCCTTTTACTGGTTAGAAAAGGCCTTCAATAATCGCAGCCCTGAAATGCCCTGGCTTAAGATTGATCCTGCATTTAGTAACCTAAAGGATGATCCCCGCTATTGGGACCTTTATGAAAGAACAGGCCACAAAGCTTATGATGATTATCTCTTGAAAGAGAAAAATAATTGATTACGACAGCTAACATTGTGCAAACTCCATTTTGGCTTTGCACGTGCTTTGTACAATGGGAATTATATAATGAATCAGTAGATTGCATAGGCAATCTATTATTTACTAAATAAAACGACTGCAAACGCAAAGCCCGCGCCAAGTTCCGCTCCGGCCCTCATTGGGAGGCAGGGAAGGGATTCACAGTTTCGCAAGAGATCATGGGTAGCTAGAATGAGGACCGGAGCGCCAACACAGCGTTTGCACAAACCGTTCAGTTAGATTCAGCTAGTGCTGAACTTTTGTCTGCCCGCTGCTTGGCAGCTCTCGCATCCAAAAGGAATGTGACTGAATGCAGCGCTAAACAAAATCGCATTTAAAACCTACAGAACGTAGTAGGTAAAAAGTCAGTAACTTGTATCAACAATATTTGAACGTGCCAGAACATGCCGTTAAACGCAATTTTATTCCACACTTGCGGGCTCCAGAGTCTGCTTGAGCAAGCTCAGCAGACTGCGCCCTCAGTGGCGGAACTACGTTTAGCGCTGCATTAGCTGTCATATCCCAAATACTTGCATTTGATTAGTATTTACCAAGGGTGTAACTTGCACTAACAAATCGTCCGACTCACATGTCCGGCAACCCTAACAAACTATTCCACTTCTGGAAGGAATTAAAACGACGCAGAGTCATACATGTTGTGATCGTCTATGCCACGGCCGCCTTCGTAATTATTGAACTGGTTGGGAACGTGTATGAAACTCTAAACCTGCCTGATTGGACACCGGCACTTACCTTACTCATCTTAGTTATCGGATTTCCCCTGGCCATCATCTTTTCTTGGATCTTCGATGTGACCCCGGAGGGAATCGAAAAAACCAAACCCTCCAGGGAGATCCTCAAAGGTGAAGAAACTTCAACCCCCAATTCCTGGAGGGTCGCCACCTATGTGAGTGGGGTAATTATCCTGGGCTTAGTGGCCCTGAATATCTTTGGTGGAAGGAAAGGAGCCATGTTGGATGAGTCCCTTGACAAATCCATAGCGGTCATCCCTTTCCTGAATTTTAGCGTGGATGCCGAACAGGAGTTTATGTGCCTGGGCCTGACCGATGAGATCATTAACCATCTGTTTAGAATAGAATCCTTCGACAAAGTGATCTCCTTAAGTTCCGTGATGACTTACATCGGTTCCGATAAAAAGATACCGGAGATCGCAGATGAATTGAAGGTCAATTACATCTTGGAAGGGACCTATAAAAAGATCGGCGACCAGATCAGGGTGACTGCACAGTTGATCGAAGCTGGAAGTGACACACATTTGTGGGAGCATGAATACGACTGTCCCTATGAGGAAATCATTGCCATTCAGGCCGACATTGCCTTGCAGATCGCTGATCATATCAGGGTATTTATTTCAGACCCGGAAAAACAGCGGATTCAAAAGATCCCCACCGCCAACCAGCAAGCCTACGAGCTTGTTCAGGAGGCGCTGTATTTGTTCCATTCCGAAACCTTTCACAAGGGGGATCAGATCATACAATTGGGGCAACAGGCCTTAGAGCTGGATCCGGCTTATGCCGATGCCTACATGGTAGTGGCCAACATCATATTATCCGAAGGCTATTATTTCGGGGGAAAGGAAATGCAATCTGTGGCCTGGGAGGTCATGCCCTATATCAACAAGGCCCTTGAACTGGACCCGGAGAATGCATGGGCGATTGGCCTTTTGGCGATGATCAATTTCTTTGTCCAATGGGACTATATCGAAGCGGCAAAGCACTTTTCACATATAGCTTATTATATACCTTCCGACTTCATTTTATTCTATGGATACCAGACTTTCCTTACGGAGATGGGGCAGTGTGAGGAATTACTCGCACTTGCCGAGAAGAGCGAATTCAGTTCTCGTGGAGAAGAATTGCGCTGTCATATTCTTCAGGGCAATCACTCTAAGGCCTATGTGCAGATCCCTGAAATCCTGGGTAATTATGGCGTAGCTGGATTTGCCCAGGCAGGAGAAGCCTTTATCTGGCTGGGGGCCTATGATTCGGCCCGTTTTTACCTGGAAGCTTCCATGCAGGTCCCGGAAGAGGACCCTGAAATACTCGCCCCGCGTTTTCAGGCTGGCCTGGCACTGGCTTACAGAATGACCGGGGAAGCTGAAAAGGCCGGAGCGATCATAGATCAGTTGATCCGCAGTAGTGATACCACAGCCGTGGGAAGCCCGGCTTTTTTCATCGGCTGGTACTACAGTGCGATCGGGGAGACCGATTCCGCCTTCCTCTGGCTGGAAAAAGCCTTCCAGAACCGCAGCCCTGAAATGCCCTGGCTGAAAATGGATCCGGCCTTCAACAGTGTAAAGGATGATCCCCGTTACTGGGACCTGTATGAACGTACTGGCCATAAGGCCTATGATAATTATCTGGCAAACAAAAAAGGAAATTAATTACGACAGCTAACATCGTGTCATACGCCATACTACCTGTCACGCTCTTTGCAGATCAGCAGACTGCGCCCTCAGTGGCGGAACTACGTTTAGCGCTGCGTTAGCTGTAATTTCATACGAAATTTTATCCGGAACAATTTTAAAATATGAATTTATGAAAACAATAAAAAAGACTATTCGACAACCACAAATACTTCTTTTATACATACTACTACATACAATTGGTGTATTTGGACAAGGTAATGTAAATACAGAACCTGGTTTAATAAACGCTAGTCCAATAGATAATTTACCACCATATATAAAACTTGTAAGCGGTTTTGGAGAACGACCAGATTGGTCTCATGATGGCCGATTCATTCTTTTTTTAGATAAACCAATGGGTGAAGTATTTGAATTAGAGGTGGCAACCGGAATTACACGACCAAAAACCAGACATTTTAATCATTACGGTTTTACAAGGGCCATGTATCTATCTAATGGCGACATTCTACTTGCCGGGCCAAATGCGCTCTTTGATCCTACTGATAATCAGGAAAGAGATAAAGCACGTGACCTTACCTGGTTGTACGTAATGGATAAAAGTGGTGAAACACCCCCGGTTCCTTTAAATACTCTTTGTGCTGAAGGGCCAGCTGTTTCCAGAAATAAGATGAGAATAGCCTGGACACATCGAGATCGCCAATTACCTGAGTTGGGAAAAAATAGGGCAAAGTTATTAATGGCCGAAATAATTTATCAAGATGGGATACCAAAGTTAGCCAATGAAAGAGTGATTTTTGATTCAAAGCAGTTACCTTTTTCACTTGGTCATGCAAGTCTTGAAACACAAAATCTTGTTCCACCAGAAGATGTAAAAGTAACATTTGCTGTTTATACTATTAATAATGGAAATAATACCGATGTTTATATGGTAGATAGCGAAACCGGAGAATATAGAACTATCACTAACTCTCCCTGCTGCTACGATGAGCCCGAAGGAATATTCCCTGACGGTTTACACACTCTGGTCGAACACGGACCCTCCGACAAAAATGCCTGGCCATTGCTTGATCTGTATAAATTGAAATTAGATGGGTCAGGCGAAATGCAAAGATTAACTTATTTCACTGACTATAAGGGATACAAGGCCAATCAAGGAGTAATATCAGACAATGGGAAATATTTAAGTTTTCAGATAGGGAAAGATAATACAGAACCAGGTGTTGGTTTCGGTTTCCTAATTATGGATTTGGAAGAAGCTGCAAAACACCTGGAGGATTTTAGAACTTATGATGACTAATTATAAAATCCTTTTTTTGCAAAGGTTTAAAGATGAATTTAAATAGTTATAGTAAAACTACCGCTAAGATTGTGCAAACACCATATTGGCTTTTCACGTGCTTTGCACAAGAGAAAACATATTTTTAAATAGCACATAATAGAAGTAAACCATAACTTACTCAACGAGACTTTTGCAAACGCAAAGCTCGCGCCAAGTCCCACTCCGGCCCTCATTAGGAGGCAGGTAAAGGATTCTCAGTTTCGCAAGAGATCAAGGGCAGTAGGAATGAGGGCCGGAGCGCCAACACAGCGCATACACTGACCGTTGGGTACAATTTTGATAATCAATGAAAAATAAAGCTTTAAAAAAGTATTTAATCGAAGGCTTCCTTATCGTATTTAGCGTTCTATTCGCACTGTTTATTAATAAGCTATTTGATGACTATAAAACATTGCAAAAAAAAGAAGTAGCAATGGAAAGTATTATAAAAGAACTAAATAGAAACTTGTTGATAGTTCAGGATTGGAAATCTCGACACAACGCTATCAAAGATTTAATTGTGGACGTTAATAAAGGTGAAAATGACACTATTAAACCTTTGTTATTAAATAATAATTATTTTGATCTGGGTATTATAACTAATCAAAAAAGTCTTATTGATAATACACTTACAAAAACAGCATGGGAATCTGCTAAATCGACTGGTATTATATCAGAGTTTGAATTTGAAACTATTGAAATTCTAACGCAAGTCTATAGTTTGCAAGATTTAATAACCGATAAAACGATTGTTGAATTATTAGACTTTTATTTCGAGACCGACACACATAATATGAATAACTTAGAACAAACACTTATCCAATTCCAATTACGATTTTGGGAATTAACTGGTCAGGAGGATTTAATGATCTATTTATATTTGGATAGTCTAAAAAAATTAAATTAAACTGTACCCAACAATAGCTATAAGTAATTGCTTGTTCTCGCCTACTTCTGAAAATCCTCTCAGATTTTCAGTTTGGTGTGTACTTGCAAAGTTATGTGCTAAACCACGCAACTACTCATAGCCGAGACCGTTAAGCAGCATAGTAAGAAACCGCATCCATATGAGATGTTTTAAAATGTAACCCCTTAACAGACAACACAATGAAAAATATATTTTTCTTTTACATTCTGATAATCCCGACAATTGTATGCGGGCAAAAGGATAGCCCCCAACTTTTTGAACCTATGCAAATAAAGGCGGATATTGATACCTTGATCTACAAATTAATGGATGTTCATCCAACGTTTTCAGACCATTACAAAACCAATAATACACAAAGTAAAGTAGACAGTATTAAAAACACCATCAATAACCCAATGTCTGAGCTGGACTTCTTTAGGCTAATGCAGCCCATTGTTGCAATCGATGGGCATACAACCCTCAGATACAATGGGCCACTTTGTCCCAATGAAGAAAATCCTTTATTTCCATTTGAGGTAGTTGTGTTCGATAACTCACTTTATATAAAAGAAAATCTATCGACAAATGAAACCCTGGTTAAAGGTTCAATCATCGAAAAAATAAATGGCGTATCATCACACGAAATCATCAGAAACCTGATCAGGTATATCCCGGGCGAAAAAGATTCTTATAAAGCAAAAAGACTTGAAAAAGATTTTCCTCTTTATATGGAATTGGTATATGGTTCGTTCTCTGATTTTGAAATTACTGTAAATAATTCTGAATATCATCTAAAGGGGACTAATTGGGCTGCTTTTCAGAAGACGTCAAAACCAAAATTTGAGTTGCGTTTTTATGATGACATAGCCTACATTAATAAAAGAATGTATATGCCCCCGAAGGATTTTATGCATTTTATGGATTCTGCATTTACCGTAATATCCGGGAAACAAATAAATTATGTGATTATTGATAATCTTGGTGGAAGCGGTTTATCTGACCTCGCAGATTCCTTGATGTCGTATTTTACGAATGAGCCCTATTGTATGATTAAAAAGAAGTTGACAAAAATAAGTCCCTTAACAGAAGAATTTATAGAGAACAAAAAAACGGAAGGTATTATTCAGGACGGCTATTTTATTCAAGAATTTCCTGAGCATGGAGTTGATCGTGAAAATCGGTTTTCAGGTTTAACCTATATTCTAACCGGTCCACTGTCATATTCTACAGCAACCTGTTTCTCAGCCGCCGCCAAGTGCTATCAGAATGCCTTTATCGTTGGAGAAGAATCGGGGCAGCCATTATTGAGCAATGGTGATCAGAATCAATTTAGTTTACCGGAAACCAAAATGTTTTGTATAACAGCTCTCTCGAAAGTTTATATGCCTTGCCACAATAATGATGAAGTCAATGGAGTGTTTCCGGATTATCCCGTAACACCAACAATCGATGATTTACTTATGGATAAAGAATACACATTAGAATACACTTTAAGATTGGTTAGAGAAAATAAGGAAAAGAAATAATTGCGCTGCTTAACAATGTATAAAAATATTAGCCGAGACAGTAGTAAATTCAAGGCTTGTAGCCCGAATCAACTTTCTTGTAACTTGACAGGAAAGTAGTACGCAGTCGGCTACTATTCTTATACTAAGAGTTGTGCATAAGCTAAAAATAGTTCTCAATAGACAATAATGAAAAAAGCGAAATTCAGAATGACTCTTTTGCTAACAATATTATTAGCATCGATTTTCATTGCAAGTTGCGACCAAAAAGCTACTGAAAAGAATCTTGAAACAGAACAACCTGATTTATCAACTCTTGAAAAAGAAATTGAATTGCGACTAAGGGAATATGAAAGTCATTTACAAAATGGAGACTCAATCGCGTTGGGAGATATGTATATGATTGATGCCGAAATAATTCCATCTACTGTAGGTAGGGAAAATATTATTAAAGCTTTTGGAAGTATGATTCGAGATAGTATCACTGGCTCAAATTTTAAAACCACAAAATTATGGGGAAATGAACAATTACTTGTGGAAGACGGAACTGGAACTTGGTATCATACAAATGGAACTTCTGTTGGTAGTGGACGGTATTTATTGGTTTGGAAAAAAGATGATGGAAAATGGAAAATATTACGGGACACTTGGTTTCCTGACAAAAAGAAATAGCTAAAATAAGTCGACATAAAAAGCCAATGCACAACAATGTATATAGCACATTAAAACGTGCCATTCACTAAACGTTAGGAACAATGCAAATTAATCACCTCCATTAATATGGAACAATTCGATAATAAAACAATCATCCGGCGCTTTATCGATGAGGTCGAGAATACCGGAGATGTTTCGAAGATCCATGATTTCATATCTGAGGATTATGTAGAAATTCACGATGGTAAGCGTTACGAAATCGGTATCCAAGGAGCCATTGACCATGTTCTTGGTGTTAGAAAGGTTTACCCTGATCTCAAGCTGACAATCGAGCATCAGATATCTGAAGGGGAATGGGTGGTGACCACATACTCAGTTACAGGTACGTTTGAGGAGGGGTGGTTTGGTATGAAGCCCACCGGAAAGCCAATTACCTATACAGGTGTAAATGTAGATCGCATAAGAGGTGGAAAGGTCATTGAGCATGGGGGTGCAGCAAATCTCTTGAATCCATTATTAGATGCAGGAGTAATTGTGAAAAAGAAATGAAGCACTGTCCCTAACATCAGGTAAACTCCATTTGCCATGTCATGTTTTTTGTAAGAGATGATAAACTGAACTGAGTACTAATGAGTATAAACAAAAAGACCTGCCATTGGCAAACAGTACGTTTACCCGAACCGTTACCTGCAAGGCAAAAAAACAAGAAGAAGGAAAAAATATGAAGATCCACCCGTGAGTATATGGGCAAGATTCGTTCTATTAGCTCAAGATATATAAATCAGGGGGCGTATTATGACCAAAGGACAAAGGATAAAAATATTTTTGATGGAAGCTAAGCCAAATTGGCCACGATAAAATAGCTTTTGTCTTAATGCCGGTGCTAAAATCGGTTCAAAAAAATCAATTTGGAGGTTAAACATGTTTTAAAATTTACTCCTATGAAGAGGAAAGAATTTTTGAATAGAGCTACTTTATCTGCTGCAGCTGTTTTAGTCCTCCCTATGTGGGCCAAGACTATTAACGATCAGAGTGAAGAAATTAATATCCGTGATTATTTTGTTTGGGACGATGAAGAGGTAATAGAGCTTACTGAAAATGTTATCAGAAAATGTATTTTTAATAAGATTATGCCGCCCGAGGGAGTGCTTACCCGTAGATGGATAAAGCCGGGAGGGGGGTATAACGGACAGTGGATTTGGGACACTATGTTTGTAACCGATCTTCTTTGCATATTCCCCGGCCAGTTACCAGCGATTAAAGAGGTTTTTCAAAATTTCCGTGATTTTCAATACCGATGGAATGCAGTAAAAGAGCCATATGCTCACGATATGATTCCCTGTATGATAATCCCAAATAGAAAAAACTGGATGGATTTTCCTGCCTATTCTCAAATACCTATTTTGGCCTGGGGAATAGAACGGGTTTATAATAGGACAAAAGATATTGAACTGGTATATAACAATCTTAAATCATTAGAAGATTTTCATGATTGGTATTGGCGCGAGCGCGATGTTACCGACATGGGAATGGTTAGTGTTGGCTCCTACAGTGGAGATATTCAACATGCCCGTTTTGAAACGTTCGATTTTGATGGAACTCTTGACGACCTTCATCTTACGAATCACCCCACAGAACATAATGTTGCAAAAGGAGCCTGGTATGGTGATGTTTTAGTGGTAGGGAATACATCTTATCTGGTTTTGGCAGAACAGAGTCTGGCACGATTGGCCCGGGTTATTGGAGACGAGGAGATGGCTAAACGAAGAGAGGTGAGAATAGAAAAAAGTGTTAAAGCTATGCGAGAGCATATGTGGGATGAAGAGTCGGGAATGTTTCTGGCATTGAAACGTGACTCTCTTGAGAAGATAAAAGAGACCAGTGTTGGATGTTGGATGCCCCTTCTTGCTCAAGTGCCAACTAAAGCCATGGCTAAACGCATGGCAGAAGTTCTCGATTCAAAGGCATTTCAAACACCACTGCCAGTACCAACCATCGCACAAAACGATTCTCGATATAAATCTAACGGATTCTGGCGCGGCGATGTATGGACCGTAACAAACTATCAAATAGCCAAGGGCATTAAATCGTACGGATACGATAAGCTGGCAGCAAAAATTGCAGATGCAACTATTGCCAACTCAATCAAAAACGGAGTTAGCGAAAACCATGATTCCCAAACAGGCAAAGCATTAGGTGTTGATTTTTTGGGGATGAGTTGTACGGTAGTTACCATGATGCTCGAAGGAATAAGTGAGAAATATAAATTATCCCTTACTCCTAAATAGTGCTTCAAAGAAAACTAAATTGAGTATTCTAATATTTCCCAATCCAAGCAAGGGCAGATTCAAGGTTAGGTTTGAAAGTGGAGAACAAAAAAATATCAAGTTCAAATAATGAATAATCTTGGTCAGGTTCAACAAGAATGAGAAATCCATTTATTCAGAAATATTCAGAACGAGGAATTGGATTTTTCATCTTCCCAAAGGGAACCATTTTAAAATGTATTTAATGGAGAAAAAACAAATACAAAGAAAATTGTATTGAAATAAAATTGGTATTATGTAAGAAATGAAACACTTGTGTGAAAGGAAATTAAAACCCACCAGGTAACACGTGTTAAATTTAATTGCCGGTGAAGTGGTAAATTCAACCTCTGTAGCTTGCATAATATTTGTAGCGGGTTGAAAATTTAATAGCACGTAACCGGCAACTAAACTTAGCACCACCGTTAGCATTCAGGCCCTGTGCACGATATCACGGACGATTTACAGATACCGTGACAGTTACGCTACAACGATAAATGGCCCAAATGCTAACGATATAAGAATAATTTCACTTGACGTCCAGGATTCTCATTCTCACCATACAAGCGGATCATTCCTGCGTCTAGCTTATCCGTTTTGGAAGTCTTCAATGCATCTGGATAAACCGTTATAGATCATTCGAGTACTGGTAATGATTGTCCTCATGGTCCATTACATCAAATACATCCTTTGAAATGTCAATGCCATAGAATTGCTTATTTTTATTCATACATTTTGTGTTAGGAAAGAACAATCTACTATGGTTCTTACAATTTAGAAACGGGCTTAGGGGCCCAATGAACTGTTCAGAATTTTAGTAGAAAGGAGAGGGGATTAGCAATGTTGACGAGCTTCAGGCTCAATGTGCAAATTAGCCTTAATCCTCTCTTTTGTTTTTACTGATTAGTACAACTATAATTACTAGATTGTAAACGCAAAGCACGCGCCAATTTCCGCTACGGCCTCATTGGGAGGCAGGATGGATTCACAGTTTCGCAGGAGATCAAGGCTGGTAGGAGTGAGGACCGTAGCGCCAACACAGCGTTTGCACAAACCTTTGGCAACCATGGATAATAACTTTACAGGAAAATTTTAATATATGAAAAAGATAATATTACCACCTCTGCTTATTCTGTTGTTTTGCTGTAATCTGGCTATTTCTCAGGAAACTGTATCAAAACAGAATAATCCGTACAGCCTTTCAGAGAAGGACGTGCAATGGATGCGCGAAGCTACAATTCAACAATTGAACGGATGTCGGGTAGAGAGTACAAACGGAATTTGGCTTCATACGCCTGACGGGATTGGTAATTATAAGGCACTGTGGACAAGAGATTTTTATTACATGGTTGAATATGCTGCTGATCTAATGGATCCAGAGGAAATAAAAGCATCTATTCATTACCTTTTAAATGGTCAGCGTGAAGATGGATGTATACCCGACCGTGTTAATATTGATGGTACACCCATTTATAGTCCCGGCTCAGATAATAATCCAATGGCGGATCACGCACTGGATAATGGACCTTTTATGACACTACTTGTTTGTTGGTATGTTAAACAATTTAAGGACGAAATGCTTTTTCGTGCTCTTGAGGGAAAGCTTCTAAGAGGTCTCGACTTTATTAGTCTAGCAGAAAATGGCTTGGTGTATAATGACCCCAAAAATCCACAGTGTGTTTATGGATTTACCGACACTGTTAAAAAAACCGGAAATCTTTTGTTTTCATCCCTTATCTATTATAAGGCCTGTAAAGAAATGGAAGCACTTTGCAGAAAATACAACTATGGAAATCCAGACATCTACAAAGTTCGCTCTGAAAACATCCAAAAAAACATTAACAAGCTCATGGATGAAAAATCAGGGATGTTCTGGGCCGCTGATAAGGATTGCAAACAAATTGATATATGGGGAAGTGCTTACGCTGTTTATGTTGGAATAACAAGCGAAGAACAAAGCAAAAGAATTTCAGAATATCTGATTCGTAATGCGGATCAAATTGTTATGAAAGGACAAATAAGACATTTACCCGGAAGCGATGCAAGTTGGAATAATTTATTTCAACCTATTACAGCAGGAACCTACCAAAATGGTGCTTATTGGGCTACCCCTTTGGCCTGGGTTGTTCCAGTAATAGCCCAACAAAATCTTCCCTTAGCACAGAAGATATTAAAAGATGTAATAAAGGATTTTCAGGAAAATGGCATTAATGAATGTATCAATACGGACTATCTTAATGTTCCTAATTACGTAGCTAGTGCTACAAATGTATATGGTATTACCCGTTGATAAACTAAATCAGCTTGAACAAATGATTTTTAATTTAGCATAAACAGTATTTCATGACGATTTAGAAGAAATGGACAATACTGCACAGGTTGCCAACAATGGCTATAAGTAATGCTTGTTCTCGCCTACTTCTGAAAATCCTCGCGGAATTTTCAGTTTGGTGTGTACTTGCAAAGTTAAGTGCTAATCCACGCAACTAGTCATAGCCGAGACCGTTTGGCGGTAATTTAGTCAAAGCGTTATGGAAAATTTTTCAAAATTCACAATACTGGTTTTCCAAAACCTTGTTTCAATTCAGTTCCTTACAGCTCAAATCAAAGAATACCCAATTAATTATATGGTTGAAGAAATGCCATTATATGAAAATGCTGATCCAGCAGTTTCATTTAGAATATATATTCAAGAGCAAGTTGATAAACCATCATTACAAATACCTGATTCCTTTTCGGGAAGAATAATAGTACATTTCTGGATTGATACAATAGGCAATGTTGTTGATCCAGAAATTATTAGAGGTATAAATGAATCTCTTGATTCATTAGCGTGTAAGATTGTTTTAGATTCCCCTGAATGGATACCAGGAAAGCAAAGAGGTAAAAAAGTAAAGGTAGGTTTTACTTTTCCAGTTTACATAAATATGGAAGATCCCAGACATACGGTAAACAGAAATAAGAAAAGGAGAAGAAGAAAATAATAAAACTACCCCCAAAATCAGGTAAACGCCATTTACATTGGCATGTCTTTCGCAATGAGGACAGCAACTATAAGATTGAATAAACAGTATTATCAATATAAAACCGAACGATCGCAAAAAACGATAAGCAAAAGCCGCAGCCAACGCTAATATATCGTTTACCCGGACCGTTATGCCCAATTCATGAAAACTAAACGAAATCCGAAACTAGCCAATGAATCCCCAAATGGGCTACACGGATTAAACCGGTAAGTAAAAATTATATACTAATGAAACCAACAATTTTTCTTTCTCTCACCTTAATACTATTTCTATTTTGTTCTTGCACAAAAAAAGATAATAGCCTTGACCCGGAATATCGCTTATGGTACGAACAAGCAGCCGGTGAGGACTGGATGAAGGCTTTGCCCATCGGTAACGGAAGGTTAGGGGGGATGGTATTTGGCGGAATTGGACAGGAACGGATAATGCTTAATGAAAGCAGTGTTTGGAGCGGATGGTACAGGGATGATAACGACCGCATTGGATCTTATGCGGCTTTAGAAGAAGTAAGGGCGCTTCTTAAAGAAGGAAAAACAGATGGCATTCAAGAAATTATGATGGAGAAAGTATTTACCGATAAAGGGTACGGCAAACCTGATTTTGGTAAATATCAATCGTTTTGTGATGTATTGATTGATCTGGATAATCATGACGGAGAGGTGAGAAATTACAAAAGAGATCTCGATCTGAGCACCGGCATGGCCTCCGTAGCATATGAAATAGGGGAAACAAAGTACCGTCGGGAATATTTCTGCAGCTACCCCGACCAGGTAATCGTTATGCGATTGTCGACAGATAGTGAGGAAGGCGTCAGCGGATCCATCAGTGTCCATTCCTTGCATAAAAAAAGTACGGTAAAAGCAGAAGATGGGAGCTTAATCTTAAGTGGAGAGGTAGATACGGAAAGTGAGCAACATAAAGGATTGGAGTTTGAGGCTCACCTAAGGGTTATTCCAGAGGATGGCACCCTGAAGAGCGAAAATGAAAAGATATGGATGGAGCATGTAAAGTCAGTAACCCTAATTGTGGCAGGGGCTACCAATTACCAGATGAATTATCCCGATTATTACGGGGAATCTCCAACGATAAAAAACAACAGAAGCCTGAATGCAATTGCCGGCAAAGCGTTTGATGAACTAAAAGAGAGGCATCTTAACGATTTTAATAGCTTGTTTTCCCGGGTTGATCTGCAGTTGGGGCAGGATAGTTTGTATATGAATATGCCTATAGATAAGCGCTTGCAAATGTACCGGGAAAATAAAAATGACAGGCATTTGGAGGCTTTGCTATTTCAGTATGGCAGATATTTGCTGATAAGTTCTTCCCGCCCGGGAGGATTGCCAGCAAATCTTCAGGGTTTATGGAACAACTCCAATAATCCACCATGGAATAGCGATTTCCACCTGAATATAAACCTGCAAATGAACTATTGGCCTGCGGAAGTTTGCAACCTGTCAGAATGCCATTTGCCGCTTATTGAATGGATCGATGATCTGCAGAAGCCGGGGAATAAAACCGCAAATATACATTTCAATAGCGAGGGATGGGTTTGCACCCATACTTGTAATATTTGGGGATTTACAGCCATAGGCCCCAATCGGGGAATCCATATGTTTGAGCCTCAAAGTGCAGCCTGGATATCCTTACATGCCTACGAGCACTTTGTATATACCCAGGATGTTGAATTCCTGAAACTCAAAGCATGGCCCATTTTGAAAGGTGCTGCAGAATTCTGGTTGGCAAATCTGCAGGAATATCCGGGTGGGATATTGGTTTCGGCTCCCTGTTATTCACCTGAACAAGGGCCAATCTCAAGGGGTGCATATTACGATCAGCAGGTGATTTGGGAGTTGTTCACAGATATTATTAAAGCAGGTGAGTTTATTCCAGAGGAAAAAGATTTTATTGACAAGGTAGCAGCAGCCCGGACCAGGCTTTGGCCGCTTAAGATTGGCAAATTTGGCCAGTTGTGCGAATGGATGGACGATGATCTGATTGAAGAGGATAGCACTTTGGCTAGCTATGTTCCTAAAAATAAGCATCGCCACATTTCTCATATGGTGGGCCTTTATCCTGGATCGCAGATTACCATTGAAAGCACACCTGAATTGGCAGAAGCTGCGAGAACATCTCTAAACTTTAGGGGAGATGGCGGTACCGGTTGGAGCAAAGCCTGGAAAATAAACTGTTGGGCAAGATTGAAAGATGGTGATCGCTCCTGGAAACTGGCAAGCGAACATCTGGCTAATAATATGTACGATAATCTTTTCGACATATGTCCTCCGTTTCAAATCGATGGAAACTTTGGGTATACCTCTGGTGTTGCCGAGATGTTATTGCAATCGCATAATGGAACGATTCGCTTGTTACCTGCACTACCCAAAGCATGGAGCAAAGGAAGTGTAACAGGCCTAAAAGCCAGAGGCGGTTTTGAATGTGATATCTTTTGGAATAATGGAAAGCTGATAAAAGCAGTAATTCGGTCAGAAAAAGGAGGTCATACTACCGTTGAATATGGCACAGATAAATTTACAATTGATCTGGAATCCGGGGGTGAGTATGTTTTCCAAAAGAATTAAATTATACAAGGGGTGTAATCCGCTTCAACTTCTGTGCAAGAGACAAGAAAATTAAACCTTATCCAACATCTTGTTGAACTTCAAGATTATAACATGATTCAAGAAATGGAAGCGCTAATCAACAAAACAAGTTTTAATTTCCATCAATCACTAAAAAATAAAGGAATAAAATTGAAACATTTAATTCTAATAATAGCATGGTTAATTAGCCTTGCACCAGCCCGGGGTCAGGAAGTAAAAGATGTAAGAGAAAAATTTGAGAAAGTTAAGTTTACATACGCTAAGTTAACGGGTATTGGTCATGAAAAAGGGTGTACAAGACGAGATCCCAGTGATATAATAAAAGTAGGAGATATTTATTATGTGTACTATACCAAAGTATATGGTCGCAGTCCCGGTTATTGGGGGACCCTTTGGTATGCTACATCCCGAGATGAAGGATACACATGGAAAGAAGAGGGAGAGATCTTGGGCCGGGGAAAAAAGAATACATTTGATTCACAGGCAACATTTACACCCAATATCCTCTATGCAAATGGTAAATATTACCTCTATTACACAGGAGTAAAACCCACGCCAGGTAACAAAGAGGGAGCATTTGAGAATAATTCAACTACTGATATTACAGCCATAGGGCTTGCCATTTCCGATTCTCCATCAGGGCCTTTTACTCGTTTAAGTCATGACCCCATATTGAAGGTTAGTCCTGAACCAGATAAATTTGACAGTTACCGGGTAGATGATGCTGCATTACTATACCGAAATGGCCTGTATTGGCTCTATTACAAAGGACGTAGCCGAGTAAACGGAGAAAATGGCCCGGTTCATACGCAAATGGGGACTGCCTTTTCAAAATATCCTGAGGGCCCCTTTACGAAGCTCGACAATCCAATATTATCTGGAAGCCATGAAGTGATATTGTGGCAAGAAGGCACAGGAATAGGGGCCTTGGCATCATTGAGTAATACATTTGAATATGCCCCAGACGGAATAGATTTTATGAGCAATAAGTTGGGTGTAAAAATAAAAAACTGCCCCAAAGCGCCTGGTGCATTCAGACAAGATTTAACTCAATCAACTGTGAGGGGAGAAGGCCTTAACTGGGGCATATCAATGGTGCACAATGGAGATGAAGCTTACCTTATACGATACGAATTGGTTTCGAAATAAAAAACTTAGCATTTTAGGGCTTATGAGAATTCCCCGCTTTTGCGCGATTATATCGCGTGGTTCAGGTGTAGTCTTACCTGAAAATCGTTCAGGCAGCTTAGCAGCACTAAACAAAATCGCAAAGTAAAATTGGGTAATAGACCACCTATTTGTGTTTAAGCGCTGGGTAAATGGAAAAAATGCAATAATTGAAATATCGATGTGAATGTTGGGATGCGCTTCTATTCTGCGAAACCAAATTCTATGATTTTTACTTACCTTTAGATAAGCAACGTTCCTAACAAAGTTGACGGTATGGCAAAAACAGCACCATCTGGTTTCGCTGTAAAATCCCTCGCCGAAACAATCCTGCTTCCAGTCTGCAGTGCAGATGCGCGCATTCGCGCTTCCTTGGTTTTTACCGCTCTACCAGAGCAGCTACAATCACATACCGCCTTCCTTTATAAAACATTACTGAATAAAATGACTAACAAGATTTATAACAGCATACTTAAAAAAACATCTTTCATAATACTAATTTTAGCAGGCTTCTGCTTTTATGAGTCTCAGGCACAAAGCATCGATCTTAAAACGATATGGCAAATAGGAGAATATGATTCTTCAGCATCTGAGTTTGCCTTGACTCCAAATGCCTATAAGGATTTTGTAGCCCAGGGTTTCGGCGGGAAGGACAGGTATTATGTTGTGGGCAAATCGATCCCATCCGAAGACTGGCCTTATATCCTGCCAGGACCTAAAGACCGTTTTTCGGGATACGGCTATTGGGCAGGATTGGCATTGCATCGCTTACCTATTTACTTTGAATTGGATTACGTGCCTGCGGAAGGCGCTTGCACGCTTGTGGTCCAGATCATAGAGGTGAGTTCGGAAAATCCGCCACTATTTCGTGCTGTGATTAATGGGAAGGCTTATAACCATCAGTTGCAGGCTGGGAAATCGGGGGGTATTCCTCAGGACTTAGGCATGAATCCTCAGACGATTTCCTTTTCATTTCCTGCAGAGGAACTTAAGAAAGGCATCAATGAAATTATCTTTCAGAATATGACAGGCAACTGGTGCGTATTTGATGCCATTAAAATGGATGGACCAGAGGATTTACACCTGGTTTATCCGGGGAATACGATGTTGATATCTGTTGCATTCGCCAACTTCGAAATGGGTAACACTACAGAAAACATCCAACCCTTACTGGTAGATATCAGACAGCAAAAAAACCATGCTTCCATCAGGGTAATTGTGGATGACAAAGAAATAAAAAAACAGATAGAGCCCGGCCATAGCATATTGGAGTTCTATTTGCCGGCAGTAAAAGAGAGAAGAAAATCCCAGGTTGAAATCTACATTGATGAAAAACTTAAATTCAGGGAACAACTCCAACGCTTCCCTGCAAAAAAAATAAGCTATCCCGATTATGTAGATCAGTTTATGGGAACGAGCGGATCCCGCTGGATGATTACTCCCGGCCCAAGGCACCCCATGCCTATGGTTCAACTTAGTCCAAATAATGAGCGCACGGTCTGGAAAGCCGGTTATGAATATCAAATCGAAAATATTTCAGGATTTAATCATACGCAAGAATGGACCATGTCCGGATTTTTGATGATGCCCACCGTAGGGCTTTTACAGACCAAACCCGGACCTGAGCACAATCCGGACCTTGGGTATCGTTCTCGCATTGACAAAACAGCAGAAAAAGCTGAAATCGGGATATATAGCGTGGATTTGACCGATTATAATGTTCATGTAGACCTTACAGCCACTACCCGGTCCGGACTTCAGCGATATGTTTTCCCTAAATCTGACGCTTCACGCATCCTAATTGACACATATCCAGATGCTGAATACAGTTATCAAAACGTGGAAGCAAAAATTACCCGAATTGGCAATAAGAAAGTGGAGGGCTATGTTCACCATATATGTGATAAGACGGGCTATGTACTTACTCAGGACTATAAATTATATTTTGTTCTGGAGTTTAACAAAGCTTTCGATAGCTTGGGCGGGTGGACAGACAAAGCAAAAGCCTTAGATAAATTAAATCATGGTCTTAGCTATGGGTCCGTGCTAAGTGATGTAAGCGAAATAAGTGGTTCAGGACATACAGGTGCATTTATCAATTTTAAAACGCAAGATAATGACACCATTTTAGTAAGAAGTTCTATTTCATTGGTGAGTACAGAAAATGCCTGGTTGAACTTAGAAAAAGAAATTACTGAACCGTTTGGTTTCGATTTTGAAAAGGTCGTTCAAAATCAAAAAAATGTATGGAACGCATATCTTGGCAGAATAGAAATAGAGACGGACGATTACTTACAAAAGGTAAAGTTTTATACCAATCTTTATCGAGCATTGTCTGGTAGAGTGGCCTGGGGTGATGTAAACGGTCAATGGGTAGATATGAATGAAAATATCCAAACATTTAAAGACCCGGATCAACGATTATGTTCGGGAGAGTTCTGGAATACTTTTTGGAATGTTCAGCAACTGAATCAACTTATTGCCCCCGAATTTTCCTCGATGCAAATAAAAAGTTTACTGGCTTTTTATGATATAGGCGGATGGTTGTCCAAGGGTATTTTTGCTGGTGAATACTCAAGCGTTATGGTTGCCGAACACGCCATTCCCTGGATTGTAGGTGCCTGGAACTCTGGTATTAGAGATTTTGATTTTACAAAAGCATATGAGGCCATGCGCCATGTACAAACCACATTCCCCCAGGAATCGCATCCTGGAGGTGGCCGAGTGGGAAACGAAAGCCTTGTCGCTTATATGAAATATGGGTATGTACCCCTGCAAACAGGTGTTTATCAAAGTTATGTATCTAATACACTTGAATACGCCTTTGACGACTGGTGTTTGGCACAGGCAGCCAAAGAACTGGGGGAAACCGATGACTATGAGTTGTTTATGCAGCGCTCTCAAAACTGGCGCAATATCTTTGATTCAAAATCAGGATTTATGCGACCAAAAAATGCAGACGGAACATGGTATGAACCCTTTAGTCCGTATCACACTCCCGGTTTTGTCGAAGGAAATGCCTGGCAATTTAGCTGGTTTGTGCCACATGATATGGGCGGCCTGGTAGATGCGATCGGCAAAGAACGTTTTATCACACGGCTGGATAGTGCGATGTATCGTTCCGAAAAAGTAAATTTTAATGCTTTGGGGGATGATTTTTCAAAATATCCCATAAATCACGGGAACCAACCCAATATGCAATCCTGTTACCTTTTTAATTATGCGAATGCGCCCTGCTTAACTCAAAAATGGGCAAGAGCCATTCAGGAAAATTACTATGGTACTGGCACCCGTGATGCTTACCCGGGAGATGAAGATCAAGGCCAGATGAGTGCATGGTATGTTATGAGTGCACTGGGATTATTTCAAATGGATGGAGGTGCATCAACAAATCCGCAATATGAATTAGGAAGCCCCAGATTTGAGAAGGCAACCATTCATCTTAGCGAAGATTATTATGGAGGAAACACCTTTGTCATAGAGGCAAAAAATGCATCCAGGGAAAATAAATACATCCATTCAGCATGGTTAAATGGGAAAAAGTTGAAGGCGTGGAAATTCTCCCAAAAAGAATTGATCAAAGGAGGAAAGCTTGTTATTGAAATGAAAGATTATCCCAGTAAAACCAAATAAAAACCGTGATGGAAAACGTTTTTTAACAAAAAATATCGCTATCAACAAAGTCGCTTATTCAAATCATTAGCTTTCATAATTAATTTCTTCTGTTTGACTCGTATGTACTTCTAACCTAACTTGTAACTATGTATATACTTATTCATGGCTAATCCCAACAAACTATCCCGAATCTGGCAGGAACTAAAAAGAAGGAATGTAGTTCGGGTGATAACGGTCTACGCAGGAGCAGCATTTGTGATCATAGAGCTGATCAACAACATTACTGAACCACTTCGCCTGCCGGACTGGACTCCTACTTTCGTTATTGTTCTTCTTGCAATCGGATTCCCAATAGTTATTATCTTCTCATGGATCTATGACGTCCACCCGAAAGAGGGAATGGTAAAGACAGAACCGGCTCATAAGTTAAAAACTGAGGAAATTTCCAAATCTTTCAGCAGCTGGAAGATCGCCAGCTATATCAGTTTTGCAGTGATTGTGGGACTGATCATATTGAATGTTGTTCCCCGGGCTAACGATAAGCAGATCGTGGATAAATCCATTGCTGTTTTACCATTCGAAGATATGAGTATAGAACAGGACCAGGAGTATTTCTGTGATGGAATCGCCGAAGAGATAATAAATTCTTTAACCCAACTCGATAACTTAAAGGTCATCGCAAGAACCTCCACCTTTGCCTTCAAGAACAAGCAGACAGATATCCGTGAAATAGGAGCGATTCTGGGTGTGAGTACGGTCATGGAGGGGAGTGTGCAAAAGGCTGGTGATCGGCTACGTATTACCGCTCAACTGATTAATGTAGAGGATGGCTCTCACCTTTGGTCAGAGCAATTTGACCGTGAGTTCAATGACATTTTCAGCATTCAGGATGAAATATCCATGGCAATTGTTGAAAAGCTCAAAGTTGAGCTGCTGGGCAATCAAGGAGAAACAGTCGGTCATCGACAAACGGAAAATCCTGACGCTTATAATCTGTACCTGAAGGGGCGCTATTTCTGGCACCGGCGAACGCAGGAAGATTTGTATAAGAGTTTACAAAATTTCGAGCAGGCCATAGAAATCGACCCCAATTATGCACTCGCCTACGCCGGAATGGGCGATGTGTATTTTATTATGAGCTGGTGGGGAAGTTACCCAAGGGATGAAGGCTATGAAAAAGCAAAGACCTACCTCAAAAAAGCCCTTTCAATCAATGAGAATCTCCCTGAAGCCCACGCTACACTTGGAGGAGTTTTAACATGGTATGACAGGGATTGGAAGGGGGCTGAAAAGGAGTTGCTGTATGCTATTTCGCTCAATCCCAATGATGCCAATGCCTACCAATATCTTTCAGAATTAATGAGTACTCTGGGGAAAACCAAGGATGCTCTAAAATATATTGACAAGGCCATCAGGCTCAATCCCCATTCCCAGACTATGTATAACTTGCGTGCAAGTTACTATTATGATGAAGGTGCCTATGAAGAGGCCATCGATGATTGCATGAAGTCCCTCGAGATTTTTCAGTATGGATGGCCCATGCAAAGGATCTTTAAATGTAATATCAGGTTGGGCAATGATTTGGCAGCCGTAGAAAATCTAAAAGAACTCGTTTCAATGGATCCTTCAGTTAATGATTCCGAAATGATTGATACCATTTTCCTGGATTCTGGCATCGAAGGAGTCATCAAATGGTACATCCTTTGGCTGCAAGAAGATAGCTCTTCGGATTTCTATCTAAGGATAAATTTGAGTTCTCGGATTGCATGTTTTTACAGTCTTCTGGGGGATGCTGATCAAGCCCTTGTATGGTTGGAAAAGAGTTTAGAGGCTGGTGATAGTAATTTACTTTCCCAGAAATTCTCTAAGGATTTCGAATTTCTTAGAGGTGATCCCAGATTTCAGGCCATTTATAATGAACTGGGATTATAAGAAATGGTTTGCATTTATGTTGTCCATATTGAGACATCATGGAATGCAATACTAAGTGAATTAGATATGCATAGGCAATTTATAAATCATTCAAAACCAAAAGAAAATGGAAATTATTGTTATTCTTATCGTTGGTGGAGCAGCTGGCTGGTTAGGCAGCATGGTTTACAAGGGTAGTGGCCTTGGTTTCATTGGGAATATAGTGGTGGGGATTATTGGGAGTATTGTTGGTTACTGGCTTTTAGGGAAACTTGGTGTTAATCTGGGCGCAGGTTGGATTGGAGCCATACTGACAGGTGCTGTGGGAGCAATTGTAATATTGCTATTGTTTAATTTGATATTTAAAAAACGATAGAAATTTGCTTGTAGAACCTGATAATGAGCTACCAGGAAAGAAGAGTCGTAAAATATTAATTAGGCAAGAAGTAACAACTAACGCTAACATAATATATACTCCATTTGCCTAATCACGCTTTTTGTGACAAAAAGCCCGCCATTAGCAAACGTTAGTATACCCGGACCGTTGGCTGTCCTAATTGAAAACATTGATATGAAGAATTATGCATATAATCTCTTTCCTCTTGCATTAGTGATTCTGGGATATATATTTATAGGCTTTTCAATATACTCAGCTACTTTCGCCATAGACTATTCTGCCTTAGAAGAATCATCTGGCCGCATTGTGGGAATGGTTGGATTCCTGGGGATTGGACTCTTACTAGTTACATTCAGAACCAGATTCTTTGTAGATGAAAAAAGGCTGTTGATTCTCAAAGAGTATAGAGTCTTTGGGAGAAGTTTATCTACTGACAAAATCAAAATCCCAAAGGAAGCAGATAGAATCCTCATTGTACCCAAGAAAAAAAGAGGGAAAGGCTACATTAATGGTGTTGTACCATTTGAATATGATCTGAATTCATATGATGTATATTTCGGTCTTAAAAACAGCAGTGTCCCAATTATTAAAACTGGTCGAAGAAGAGCAATAAAGATTGCTGAGTTCATTAAGAGTGTTACACAAATAGATTACTCAATAAAGAATAATTACGACAGCCAACATTAGGTAAACTCCATGTGGTTTGTCACATGTTTTGCAGACCATAATAAATCAATAATAACATAATCAATTCAAACGCAAAACAAGCGCCATTACCCCACATCGTTTGCACGTTACCTTAGAGGCAAGTTCTATTGTTGCATAGAGCTAAAACAGTTAGTTATATAATAATGTAATGTTCTCAAGAGTAGATATGTTCTGACTGCTAATTCCTTATGAAATCATGAGGATAATGAGGAAAACGATTCTGAAAAGTTAAAACAGACTCCTTTTTAATCACGCCATCTTCTATATTAATGGCCTTTTCAATTGTGGGATTTTTCATCCAACTTCCATGACCTTCTAAAATTGTTGGTAGATAAACTATGAGTGCTGCAGATATTGACCTCGAAGCACTCTCCCATAAGTAACTTGGCGTATGATCTACTGCATAATAGTCGATTTTATTAATTTTTAGAATTGGGTTTTTAAAAGTAGTAGGTTTAGCAAAATAGAACCCCATACCTTCGTCACAGCTAACATCAATAATTAAGCTTCCTGCTTTTAAAATGTCTTTTTCATCTTCTGTAACAAAATTGATAGGATTGTCTGTATCCTGATAGGTGCCATTAATAATGATTTCAGATTCACTTATTAAGTTTGCTAATGGTCTAACCGTCCCATCATGTTCAATAGTTACCATTCTGGCCTCTCCATTCTTACCTTCACGAATACGAACATAATGAACATCTAAGATTTCTTCGCGAACTTCGTAGTCAGGCCTTTGGATACAAATTGTAATTTCTCTGAAACCATGGGCTTTTAGGGCATAAATAGCCCCACGACTAACGGCCCCAAAACTAAAAATAACTGCTTTTCGCTGGTTACCATAATGGCCATCAATCCCCCTTAATTGTAGCGCATGAATAACTGCACAATAGCCTGCCATTTCATTATTCTTATAAAACGTATGTCTTCCTATTTGACCATTGGGAGTCCAAACAAACATATCCTCAAATGCAATTAGTGTTAATTTCCGATCTATTGCAGTTTGTGTTATGTCTACTTGTTGAGCGCAATGCGGATAACCCCAAATGAATCCCCCTTTACGGATTTCTTGTAGATCTGCTAATACTGGTTTCGCAATAATCACCGAACCAAGTTCAGCTAATAATTCATGACGAGAAGCAACTCCTCCGGTTTGAGAAACAAAAAAATCATCATCTAAGCCAAAAGGTGCTCCGTAACTCTTTTCAAAAACTAGTTGTTTTCTAATATCCTCTGGTAAACGTGCTAGATGTTCCGGATGAATTGGAACACGTTTTTCATCTTCTTTTCTTGAAGTTCCAATAACTCCTAAGGTTAGTTTTTTCATGAGTACTCTGTTCTTTATTTTGTTAAATAACAAATTAATGTCGGTCCGACTATCGTAATTCAATGAGGAATCAGCTGCTAGGGTGAAAGATTATACTAATAGTGCAGCAAGATGGAGCAATGACTAATTGAAATCAAAAATGATATAAACCTGCTGCAAAGGTACTCTATTTTTCTAAGAGGTACTTGAAATAAAAAGTTGATAATAAAATAGTTAATAAAAAAACAGCCTGTTGTGTCATATGCCAGGCTATTTGGGCAAGCAAAGAGCCAGACCAGCATATACACTTGACCTTAAAATAATAAAAACTTGCAGTAAGTAATTTCACTGTAATGCCCACTTACCCAAACAAATTATCCCGTTTCTGGCAGGAGTTAAAGAGACGAAGGGTCGTGCAGGTATAGTTCAATCAAAACTGCTTGGTACCAAAATCTGATATTTTCCGGATCCCAGTTCCAAGACTGTTTCATTTTCAGTCAGATGCTTTTTATCAATTTCAGCCGAAGAAACCGGTTTTGAATTTAATTTGATCTTTTCATGGGTTTCACAAGGTAAAACAACTGTAGCGGTTGTATTTATAGGAATCACAATCTCAAGAGAAAATAATCCATTCTCCAATTTCCACTCAGATGAAATCAATCCGTTGATTGAATTATAATGACCCCTTGCCCAGGTTAAAGTACCACCTGGACGGGGATGTATGATAAAGTGTTTGAATCCAGGGTGCTCTTCAGATGGATTTATTCCCAGAATTACCCTGTACATCCACTCCCCAACCGCTCCGATAGAGTAGTGATTGAACGAATTCATCCCTGGATTCTGAAATCCTCTCCCTTTCACATATCCATCCCACCGTTCCCATATGGTGGTAGCTCCCTGATTGATGGAATATATCCACGAGGGAAAACGTTCCGACTCAAGCAATTGCCAGGCAATATCGGTTCTCCCCCATTTCACCAATTCTTTCATCATCATTAATGTGGTGACAAAACCCGTAGAAATGCGATAATCGTATTCTTCGATGCATTCGATCATATGATCAAATGCTTCCTTCTGGTTCTCTTGAGGTAGCAAATCAAAGTGCAGAGCCAAGGCATAGGCCGATTGTGTATTCCCTTTTATCCTGAACTCAGAGTTGACATAGGTATCGTTAAACTTCCTCCGGATGTCCTCAAAGAGCTTGAAATATTCGGCTGCATCTTTTTCGTTACCAAGAATTTCAGCCATTCTACTGAAGAGCCTGACCGAATTGGCATAAAAAGCGGTGGCAAAAACATCTTTGGGAATTTCGCCGCGAGTATTTGAGTATTCATCTGCTATAATCGTATTGGCATTAAGCCAGTCCCCATAGTGATTTCCGGTATCATGGAGCCATAAATGATCCGGATTTTGCTGCCGGATATTTTCCAGATACCGTTTCATGGCATGATAATGCAGACGAAGAATTTCCGTATCGCCGTAATTCTGGTACATCCGCCATGGAATGATCATACCGGCATCTGCCCATGCAGGGGCATTGCTGAAACGGCTATCGGGGTCGTTGGCATGTGGGGCGATATCAGGGAAGGTACCCCGCTGCGATTGCGCATCCCTTATATCTTTTAACCATTTGGTGTAGAAAGCAGCCATATCCATATTAAACATGCTGGTCTGGCAAAAAACCTGGGCATCCCCCATCCATCCCATACGCTCATCGCGTTGGGGACAGTCTGTGGGAACACTTGTCATATTGCTACGCTGGGTCCACAGGATATTGCTCCATAGCTGGTTCAGTTTTGGATTAGAGCATTCAAAGTTACCCGTTACTAACGGATCGGAGGAGACAGCCAAGGCTTTAATCATCTCTTTTTCGGGGGCATCGGTTAATCCGGAAATCTCCACGTAACGGAAACCATGATAAGTAAAAGTGGGCTCAAAAATATCCTCACCGCCGGAAAGCAGATAATGATCTTCCTGGATGGCAGCTGCCAGGTTGCTTGTGTAAAGTAAACCGTCGTCCGTAAGCATTTCACCATGTCTCAGGGTAATGGAATCTCCCCTGTCTCCTTTTATTGTCAATTTGGTAAATCCTGCAAGGTTTTGACCAAAGTCAATGATATATTTATCTCCCTTTTGATGAATATGGACAGGGGAGAGTGTATCATAAACCCTGATGGGTTCATTCTTCTGTGCTTCAAGGTTTTTGTCGATTGAGGCATCAACGAAAGCATTCTTCCATAAATTATCATCAAAATCCGCCTTTTTCCATCCGGCAGGAATTTTACGGGCATCAATAGTCTGTCCCCGGAAATTGTCGGCATCGATAATATATCCATCGGCGTTTATTTTCCAGGAACCATCAGTTGTTACTACCAGTTTTGTCCCATCATTATATTCGACCATTAGTTGCGCTATCAGCCGGCGGTCATTTCCATAATAGCCCCGGCGGGGATACTCGGCATGCCATTTGGTGGGACCCAGCATACCCAGGTACCACCCATCACCTAACACCGAAGAAATTAAATTATCTCCTTCCCTGAGAGCTTTGCTGACATCATACACCTGGTACTGCACTCTTTTGTTGTAATCGGTCCATTCAGGTGCGAGGACCTGGTCACCTGCTTTATGGCCATTGAGCCAAATTTCATAATATCCCAGCGCCGAAGCATAGAGGAAGGCTCTCCTGACCTTCTTATCAATCCTAAATTTCTTCCGTAACATCGAAGAAGGGGGAGGTATAGGCCTAACATTTTTCAAAGCTCCATCATTTACCGGATTATGCTGATCCAAATATGCACGGTAAGCTTTTTGCCTCAAATCGGGTTCATCTCCAATCCATTGTGCCTTCCAGTCCGTTTCTTCCAGCAGGCCCATCCTCCAGAAGGCAGGTTCACTCCAAGGTGAAACCTCATTTTCCTTGTTCCAGACTTTCACTTTCCAATAACAGAACTGCATGCTTTCCAAAGGTTTTCCCTCATAGATAATTTGCGCCGTTTTGTCCGATTCAACTCTTCCGCTGTTCCATAGATCAGCCGCTTGTTCCGTCAGCTTTTCAGGAGAACCGGCAACTAAAATCTGATATGCCTTTTGCTTCTGGTTATAAACCTGATCATTTAATGCTTCTAACTTCCAGCTAAGGCGGGGTTCAAGTACATCCATTGCAAGGGGATTGACCAGGTATTCACATTCCAGGTTGGTAATCTTTAGGGGCGCAGGTTCCTGAGAGCAGGCAAGCAAAAGAATGGAGCTTAATAAGACAATTGCTTTACATAGTTTCATGCTGTTAACTTTTTGTACTGCATTTTAACAAAAATTCCTGTGTGTTGTATAATTTACCTTGATTTCCGCTGTAGCCAGACGGCCATTTCATTTGCCCCCTGTTACGCCAGGAGAAATATGGGATCATTTCAAGCGTCGACGGATAATCATTTCCGCAGCCATCAATTTTCATCGCCTGGCCGCTTAAAACGGTAACTTCCCCAAGCAGGTCTTCCTGGAATTCAGTTTCAAGCATCATCTCCTGGTCAATTGAAACACTAAAGACACTGACCTGGTTATCGGCTTCTTCGGCGCAATAGACTACTGGCCCACGTTCTATTGCCAGTCGACCCAAATTACCTTAGATCCTGCTGAATTAAGCTTTATCCTCTCTTTTGTTCTTTCTGATTTGTACAACTAAAATTCGTAGATTGTATACTTAGGTTGTGCAAACACCATATTGTGAAAGCATTTTATAACTAACTAAACAACACGATTGCAAAGGCAACGCCCTCGCCAAGTTCCGTTCCGGTACTTATTGGGAGGCCAGGTAAAAGGATTCTCAGTTTCGCAAGAGATCAAGGCTGGTTGGAATGAGGACCGGAGCGCCAACACAGCGTTTGCATAAACCGTTGTAGGGCATTTAAAAGAACAGGACGAGTCATATGAAACGAAAATTTCTAAAAATTCATTTTTTCATACCGGTTTTATGTATGCTTGGATGTAATTCGAGTTCTCAAATCTTGTCAAAGGATAAATTAATTGAAGACTTGATTTATCTCAATACAGCAATAACAGAAGGACATCCAGTAACTTTAAACAAAGCATGGACCAACGAATTGGATTCCTATATAAGCCATGTACAGAATCAATCGCTTGGAAAGCTCACTGCTTTTGAATATGAAAATAGTATTCGTGAGGCCCTATGTAAAGTGGGATGTTCTCATACCAAAATAGAAGAATCACCAATGGCTGAACTATATCGTGAACAAATTGGAGAGAACAAATACTTGCCTGTTCGCTGTTTTGCTGATTCTTCGGGCCTGTACATCCTGGATGCAGAATTTAATGATAACAACCCACAAATAGACCTTCCTATCAAAGTAATCTCCATTAACGACATGCCCGCGACGGAGATAATAAATAAGCTTATTATTTATCAACCGGTTGACGGACATCAGAAAACATTAGGCTACTCCATTATAAATGATTATTCTGAAATATTAATCAGAAGGTGTTTTATTGGTACCGATGATTTTAGAATAAAATATCAAAAAACCAATGATGAGATAGCTGAAATCAACATAAAAGCTGTAAAAAATTATTCGCCAAATAAATTTCAATATTTTCAACCCAAATCAAATTCGTTAATTAGTGCGAAGTCTGTCGAGTTATTCAATCTAACTCAGAATACCATGTATTTAAAGATTAAATCGATGGACTATGGTAACTATAAGAAAGTAAACGAGAAAATATTTCAGCAATTAGATGACAAGCCAATCAAGACTTTGGTAATAGATTTAAGAGGCAATGGAGGGGGCTCCACGAGAAGCACCCTTGATTTTTTATCATACATCCTATCCGATACACTATCTCAGATTGACTTCAGGCCCAAAGGAAATGCAGGTAAATATTTGAGCTCTAAATTGAAACTGGCAGGAGTTTGGTTCTGGGAGAAAACAACTCGGCATAAGGTAACAGATTCAGGAATAAAGTACATTACCAACCTTACTTATCCTAAGAAAAAGCTATTTACAGGGAAAATTTTCGTCCTGACAGATGGATATACAGCATCATCTTCATGTACACTTGCGGCTTATCTCAAATATAAAGCTTCCGCAATTTGTATTGGCCAAGAGACTGCGGGTGGCGAAACAGGATGCAATGCGAATAGCTTTCAGAAGCTTGAACTTCCAAATTCAAAAATCATCATTAGTTTTCCGCTTTTCCGGTTTAATAATGAAATATTAATTCCCGATAATCATCACGGAATTATACCTGACTATAAAGTATATTACACAGCTAAATCATACCTGTCAAACACTGATTTGGAAATGGAAGAAATATGTTTTCTGACAAATTAAAACGCCCTACAGCATCGTTTATTAAACATTGTTATTTAAGTGGTGCTGCAAACATTATGCCTCGCATCAAGTTTGGTAAAGTTTGATAGGATATTAGCGCGTAATCCTCAACGTTTCATAAACGCAAACGTTATGAGCAATTAAAAAAAACTGTCCTGAAATAGTATGACAAAAAAACAAACAAAGCGAATACTCAGACTAGTATTAATTATTGCAAGCATAAGCTCTCTGGTGTTCGTACCATGGATTCTGGTAAGAGCATGGTTAGCACCAATGCCTGATACAGTTCAGGAACAAGTCAATGATGCCATCGGATATGGATTGGACGGCATGATTGTATACGTGGACCAAGCTGGGAAGCCACCGGAATTTTATGCCGCAGGCTGGCATGACCGAAAAAATAAAATTCCTGCCGACCCGCAAGCCTTATTCAAGATTGCCAGCATCAGCAAGTTATATGTTGCTGTTGCTGTCGCTAAATTGGTAAATGAAAATCAATTGTCTTTGGATAAAACCCTCGCTGATTACCTTCCGGAACTTGTGGGAAGAATTGAAAATGCAGAAAAAATTACCTTGAGATTGATGGTGCAGCATAGAAGTGGAATTCCCAATTATACGGACACCCCTGGCTATTGGGAAAGCCCACCGAAAGCCAATCGAGAAAATCTTAAGTTAGTACTTGATACGCCTGCTGACTTTGAACCTGATAAAAAATATAGTTATTCAAATACGAATTATTTGTTGATAGGCGAAATCCTTGATAAAACATTGGGATATAGCCATCACCAATATATCAGGATGGAAATTTTGATACCGCTTGGACTGAAAAATACTTACAGTTTGCTTAGTGAAGTGGATTTAGACGATGTTATGAGTGGGTATGACGTATCTTATGATGGTGATTTAAAGTATAATGATTTCACAAGCCCTGCCGGCTCAATGGTTGCTACTGCGGAGGATGTGGGCATATTCATGCGGGCATTAAACGATGGCTCTTTGCAAAATGATAATGAACAAGCTATTTATTCAACTATTTATGCATATGAACATACAGGATTATTGCCAGGATACTCTAGTATTGCCAGGTATCACAAAGACATTGATGCGGTCGTTATTCAGTTTGTAAATACAAGTGGTGGATACACCTGGAATTTAGCGGAAATCGTATATAATCGAATAGTGAAAATTGTGAAAAGGAAAAAAAGCTCATAACATTGTTTAATTCCATACTGCCTGTCACGCCTTTTGCAGAAATTGGAAAACAGTTGCAAACATCTCAGCTATACAAAATAGGCGAAATCCTAATTCTATTTATTTCTATCTTCGTGGTGAAAGTTGGAAAAATTTTGGCCTTGGTTTAAATCTGTCACCTGGAGTGAAGGCATAAAAATAATAGCTGTAACAGCAATATATTAAAGCACTTTAGCAAGCTTTAATTCACTAATAACTTGATTGGTATGAAGCCCGCAATTGGCTAATATTCTTATAATAAGCTTTGGAGGAATTATTAATCTATCTTAAAGAAAATGAACAAGATTATTGGGTAGATACCTTTTTTAATGTTACAAAATATATATCAAACCAATCAGTCAATACTAACTAAATCAGTGGGCTCAGATTATTAATCGGGTTACAACGATACATATACTTTATGCTTGCATTAGCACTTCATTTAAAACCAATGTTTCCAGTATTTAATTGGGCTAGCTGAAAACCTTTATGGATTTTAAGCCGCACCAATCATATATATAACCTTAGCCCTAATCTACATAATTTGTTCCAATGAAAATAAAACTAATAATTATGCTAGGTCTGTTGTTAAATGCAACAATAGCAATTTCACAGGAAGTGCCGTATCCACCTAGTCCTATTATTAGACAAATTACATTTAATTGGTCTTCTCATTTAAGACTAGCCTCTGGGAGCGACAATTGGCCGGTTACTTGGGCGGATGATGATAATCAGTATACAGTTTGGGGAGATGGAGGTGGATTTGGAGGAACAAACAGTATAGGTCGCTCAAGTATTGGAGTCGCTTGCATCCAAGGGAATTGGCATGATTTTACACCAGTAAATATTTGGGGAGGGTATAATAGCGAAAATGACAGCAATGTAATTGGGAAAAGTTATGGAATAGTTTGTATAGGAGGGATTTTATATATGTGGGTTGGTCTCTTTCAAACTAATATCGACCAATTTAATCAAACGAAAATTGCATTTTCCGAAGATCATGGAAGGAGTTGGAAATTTGCGAATTGGGCATTTACAAGAGAAGAAGGCATTATGATGCCAACCCTTTGTAATTATGACAAAAATTATGAAAATGCGAGAGATAATTTCGTTTATGTATACCTGATTCGTTTTCAGTCTTATGAAGGACCTGATGATTATGAAGATAAGGTTGATTGGCTAAATTGTCAAAAACCAGGACTAATAGATTTGGCACGTGTTCATAAAGATTCTATAGCAATTCAGAGAGCTTACTCGTTTTTTGCAGGGATGGAAGGCAGCGACCCAATCTGGACAAAAGATAATAAAGAACGAAAACCTGTATTTGAAAACCCTGATGGAGTTGGCTGGTGTATCAATGTTAGTTACAATTCCCGATTAAAAAGATATCTGTTAACAAGCGAACATACAGAAACTCATCGCGGCAACATTGGTATATTTGATGCGCCGGAACCCTGGGGTCCATGGACTACAGTCCTCTATCAACAAAAGTGGGGTGAAGGACATTTCCCGTTAAATACATTTTACTGGAATTTCTCGAACAAATGGCTTAGTGCAGATGGAAAACATTTTTCCCTGATTTTTACAGGACGAAAAGAAAATGATTCATTTAATCTGATTCGGGGTGAATTTATTACTGAATAATTATGGCAAGTTGCTTAGTATACAAATAACATTTTCAGAAACATAAATGACATATAATCGAATAGTCATATCAAAATTTGGAGCACCAGAAGTGTTGCAAAAAGTAACAGAAAAAGAGCTTCCAACGCCCAAAAAAGGACAAGTCAGAGTCAAAGTATTAACAACCAGTGCATGCTTTACTGATACCCTTATTCGACGTGGAATTTATCCAGCCGTTAGAAATAAACCGCCATTTTCGCCAGGATATGATTTAGTAGGTGTGGTAGATGTCCTTGGCGCAGGAGTCAAGCATTTATCAATCGGACAAAAAGTTGCTGACCTGACAGTAATCGGGGCATATACCGAATACATATGCCTTGATGCAAATTCTGTTGTCCCAGTCCCTGATAATTTGGATAATGGTGAAGCAGTTAGTATGATACTAACTTACCTGACAGCATATCAAATGTTAAACCGTTGCATAAAAGTAAAAAATGGCAATACAATTTTGATTCATGCATGTTCAGGAGCCGTAGGCACCGCACTTTTGCAATTGGGCAGACTATTGAACCTGAAAATGTATGGAACAGCTTCAAAAAGTAAACATAAGTTTATCAGAGACATGGGTGCAATTCCTATTGACTACGAAAACGAAGACTTCGTTGAGCTAATAGGAAAAAACGAACCCAATGGGATAGATGCCGTTTTCGACCCTATTGGGGGCAATTATTTTCCACGTTCTTTAAGCATATTAAGAAAAGATGGGATCTTGGTTGGTTTCGGATATCAAAATGCTGCAAGTGGCAAAGATGGACATGTTGTGCTTGATTATTTTAAGATCAAGTTTTGGAATTTGCTGCCATCTAAACCGTCTACTGAATTCTATGTAATAACTTCATTTCGAAAAAAACATCCAGAATGGTTCAGAGAAGATTTAAATGTGTTATTCAAGCTTTTGGCCGAAAGAAAAATCAAACCTGTTATTGGAAAAGTAATGAAATTAGAACAAGCAGCAGAAGCACATAAACTTGTGGAAAAATATGAAGTGGAAGGTAAGATAGTCTTAAGTATTGACGATTAAAAACCTAAACACTAACGCCAACAATGTTTATAGATCATTTGGAGTTAAGAGATTTTCGTGCGTTATCACCCCCGATATTCTGGGTGGCAACTGGTTAGCCTTGAAGCCCTCAATAAATTACACCTCAAGCACTAATCCATATATTCGAAGCAGGAATTCGCCACCTAATACTGTTAAAATTACACACTGCCTATCACTTCTTCTGGGGGAAAAGGCAGAAAACCTTCTCAGTAGTACGCGAATTTACTCTAAGCTTAGGGCAATCGCACTTTGGGATCTATTATTATTTTCAAATACGAATGAATAATTTTAAAGAGTTATTAATCTTTTAGTCTTAGTAAGAAGATATAAATTGAGTGAAAAAGAATCCAAAATTAATATGAACAGCTATGGAGTTAGAAAAACATTATGTAAACAGAAGTGGCTGGTTGAGAGCTACTGTCTTAGGTGCCAATGACGGGATTCTTTCTACAGCGAGTATTGTTATTGGTGTTGCAGTGGCAAGTGAAACCAAAGATCCTATAATTCTTGCTGGAGTGGCAGGTTTGGTTGCTGGTGCGCTTTCCATGGCAGCGGGAGAATATGTTTCAGTAAGTTCACAATCTGATATCGAAAAGGCTGACATCAAAAGAGAATCTAATGAGTTGAAGAATATACCAGAAATTGAATTAGAAGAACTTGCCAAAATCTATCAAAGGAGAGGCTTAGATGAAAAACTCTCCTTCCAGGTTGCTGAACAATTGACACATAATAATGCTCTGGAAGCACATGCAAGAGATGAATTAGGGATAAATGATATTACCCAGGCAAAACCTTTGCAAGCCGCATTGGCTTCAGGTGCTTCATTTACTCTTGGCGGCTTGTTACCTGTAATAGTTGCACTTGCGTCTCCTTTAAAATACATGGGGTACTTTCAGTACGTTTCAGCATTGGTTTTCTTAATTATTTTAGGGACGGTTGCAGCAAAAGCTGGCGGGTCGAGCATCAGTAAAGCGGTAATTAGAATAACTTTTTGGGGGACGATAGCAATGGGAATTACGGCTCTCATCGGGTATTTATTTGGCATTAATACTGTTTAGTTTTATATAAGTGAAAGATCACATATCAAACTCAAAAGAACAATCAAATGACAAGTAAAATGCGAATTCTGGCTATTGCAGGATCTATGATACTTTCTGTTCAATTGCTTAATGCCCAGGCAAGCCAGGGACCTCAGATTTTGCGTAAGGTGGGTGTGTTGGATAGTCTTTATTCCAAAACACTCAACGAATCCAGAGAGATTTATATTCAGCTGCCAGCCAACTATAGCTCTGAGAATAATCAGAAGTATCCTGTAGTTTATATTCTGGATGGAGAGGTATTTCTTCTAACGGCTACAAACGTTCTTGATTTTTATAGTGGAGGGTTTATGCCGGAAATGGTGCTCATCGGGATTTCTAACAGTAAGAACAGGATGAGGGATTTGACAACCTCATCAATAAAAACCTTATATGGAAGGCCGTTCAATCAAAAGAATGGTGAGGCGGCAAATTTTATCAAATTCATTGAAGATGAACTTATTCCTTTTGTGGAAGAAAAGTATCCCGTAACTAATTACCGAACTATAATTGGCCATTCCTATGGAGGCTTATTTGCCATCTATTCTCTACTGAATCACCCAAATTTATTTGCCAACTATTTAGCCATTGATCCCAGTTTAGATTGGGATAATCAGTATTTGGTGAAGCAAGCGACCACTTTACTTAGTTCACGGAGCTATAAAGGCAAATCACTTTTTATGTCTTTAGGAGGACAGTTACATATGCAAGATCCTGGTGTTACCATTGACAATGTCATGGAGGATTCTTCGGAGTTCACGACATTTGCCCGTTCCAATCTTACTTTTTCAAACCTGGTCAGTCAAAATGCCGGTAACGGATTGTTTTTTGAGTGGAAATTTTATCCCAGAGATTTGCATGGGACCATTTCTTTCCCTTCCATTATGGATGGCTTGATAGCTGTTTTTGAATGGTTCCAAATGGAAAATACGAGCAGATTCAATTCGCCCGACACACCGAAAGAAGAACTATATGGCATAGTGAAATATCGTGAAAACAAACTAAGGAGCCATTTTGATTATCTGGTTCCGCCTTATCCTGAAGACCTGCTTAATATGCTTGGACTTATGAGTTTAGATATGCAGCAAACAGAAAAAGCCAGGATGTTTTTCGAATTTGCTATGGAGTACTACCCCCAAAGTGCAAGTGCCTGTAGTTCTATGGCAGATTATTATTCGGGACAGAAGGACTATGCTACTGCACTGATATATGCTACAAAAGCCTATGAGTTAAGTGGGAGTGATTATCATAAAAGGAGCATGGAAAGACTTAAAGCAAAGATTTAGCAGAGGCTATCAACAGGTAAACCCGATATGCAATGTCACATGGAAAAACATAGATTTATATCTTTTGTAGTTGAAGAAAAGGATGGAAAATTCATCGGGGCAATCAAAACAAGAAAAATTGAGGAGTTGCCCAGAGGGGAATTATTAATTAGAGTATCCTATTCATCTTTGAATTACAAGGATGCACTTTCAGCATCCGGAAATAGAGGCGTCACAAAAAAATACCCGCATACCCCGGGAATAGATGCCGTTGGAACAATCATTAAATCAGAAAACTCATCATTCCCTGTGGGTGAAAAGGTGATTGTCACCAGTTATGATTTGGGTATGAATACAGATGGAGGATTTAGTGAATATATCAGTGTGCCATCGGCATGGGCGCTAAAATTACCCGAAAATCTGACGATGAAAGAGGCGATGGTTTACGGCACGGCTGGGTTAACGGCGGGTATGTCAGTGTTCCGGCTGATTGAACTGGTAAAGCCTGAAGATGGGAAAATTATCGTTTCCGGTGCAACAGGAGGTGTTGGAGCTTTAAGTATAGCAATCCTCAGTAAATTGGGGTATACCGTAACAGCCATTACAGGCAAAGAATCAGAAAAGGACTACCTCCTAAATCTGGGCGCTCAACACATAATTCTGAGAAATGATTTCGAAAATTTAGAGGAACGACCCATGTTAAAAGCCATATGTGCTGGTGCTATTGATACGGTAGGAGGAATAATTCTGGAGAATATACTTAAATCCACTGCATCAATGGGTGCCGTGACCTCTTGCGGAAATGTGGCATCACCGAATCTTAATCTGACCGTTTTTCCATTTATCTTAAGAGGTATTACACTTATAGGGATTGATTCTCAGAATTATCCAATGAAATACAGGAAGCTGGTATGGAGTAAATTGGCTGGAGATTGGAAACCAGCGCAATTAGCAGAAACCTGCGATGAAATCACACTGGATGAAATCAGGGATAAATTTGACCTTATGCTTAAGGGGAAGTTGAAAGGCCGTACAGTACTAAAATTATTGTAAATGTAAATTACAATCCAGGTTTTTCAGAAAATAAAAATGCATATAAAACCAGAAAATTATACCCAGAAGACCAATATGGAATGAACCCGGAATCTATCAACATATCCCAGATCATCAACGAAATTACGTCAAAACCGAAAGGTGATTTTTTTGCAGTCTGCTGGATCAAAGATGAGGTGGATGGAATTGAGATTGATCGTGTTCAATACCAGAATGTTTCGAATTACATTTTTTTCCTCGATCCTAACTTTCAATGGAAGATCTTCAAAAAAGAAGGGATTACCTCAGCAGCTTACATTTTATATCTGGCAAATGAGGTTTTAAATACATAAATTATTGATTTTACCAGGCCATATCCCTTACACTCTCAAATACTTCTATTTGATTTATAGTTGACAAGGTTGTAGCTTGCACTAGGTGTTGTGTGATAGGAAGGCATTGACCTTAATATCCTTCTAAGAAGTAAGCAATGCTTTCTTGTCCGCAACTGTTTTTTAACTAAGCATATTCCCATGAAGATTTTCAAAGGACTTATTCTGGCAGTGATTTTATTTTTCCCGTCTATACTCTATTGCCAGGACCTGAATATCATCCCATATCCTTCCATGGTAGAAAAACAAGAGGGATTTTTTAAATTAAACTCGCAGACCGTAATTATTCCTGGTAAAAATTTGGAATCCAAGGCAATACAGCTAAGAGATTATCTATATCCTGCCACAGGATTTGATTTAAAGATTGGGAAAGCCGATATCCGATCCAGGCAGATCATATTAAACCTAAATAAAAGGCTGGAGAATCTGGGAGATGAAGGATATACCCTGGAAGTAACTGAAAACAAGATTCTGATTGAAGCACTTCATCCAAAAGGGATATTTTATGCCTTTCAAACACTTCTTCAACTATTACCGGGGGAGATATTCAGGCATGCAGAAGTTGAAGATACGGAATGGAATATTCCAAACTGCAGGATTGAAGATAGCCCTCAGTTTGAATGGAGAGGCTTGATGATTGACTATAGCCGGACATTCTGGGACAAAAGAATCAGCAGGAAATATTTGGATGTAATGGCTCTGTACAAGATGAATAAACTGCACATGCATCTTACAGATGATCAGGGGTGGCGAATTGAAATCTCCAAGTATCCCCTGCTCACTGAAATTGCCTCAAAATTTGACACTTCTTACCATGAACCTGAAGAAAGAGAAGGATATTATTCTCAGGCAGACATCAAAGAGCTGATAAGCTATGCGGCGGAAAGAAATATTGAGATCATTCCGGAAATTGAAATGCCAGGCCATTCTTCAGAAGTTTTTTCCGTGTATCCGGAACTATCCTGCAAAGGGGATACTCTGAAAATCCATCCCTTTGTTCTTGGCCCCGGAATACATAAAGAGATTTTTTGTGCCGGCAATGATGAAACCTTCGTGTTTATAAAGGATGTACTATCCGAGATCATAGAACTATTTCCCTCTAAATATGTCCATATAGGGGGTGATGAGGCCCCGAAAGATCATTGGAAAGAATGTCCAAAATGTCAGCAAAGAATTACAGATGAGGGCTTAATGGATGAGCATGAATTGCAGAGCTGGTTTATTAAACAAATTGAAGTTTATTTAGCTGCCCGGGGTAAAACTATGATTGGCTGGGATGAAATCACAGAAGGCGGACTAAGTAAAACGGCAACAGTCATGTATTGGAGGGGGTGGAAAACAGAAATGCCGGAATTTGTTCTAGATCAGGGTAATAATATCATTATGACACCAACTTCTCATTGTTATTTTGACTATACCTATGAGACGACTTCAACAAAGAAAGTCTACTCCTTTGCCCCCATGCCGGTTGATCTCAAAAAGGAAGACAAAGAAAAAATTCTTGGAGTTCAGGCCAATTACTGGTCACATCTGAACAGAATTGAACCGGAAATGGACAGGCAAATATTTCCCCGCATGCTGGCGCTGGCAGAAGTTGGGTGGTTGGAGGAATCTACCAAAGACTGGGAATCATTTGCTCTCCGGTTGAACCATCATTTGCGGATTCTGGACCTCTTGGATATCAAGTACTTCAAAAACGAACAAACGGATTATTGATACTTTCATGAAGAGTATAAAAAATATCGGCATAAGGAGCTTAGGGAAAATCGTATTTTAGGTTTATGTAAATCGCAACCATGAATAAATGAAAATTACAGTAAACAGTAATTCTCTGGAACTACACAACGGAGCCAGAGTAAAAGATGCCATTCTCAAATATTATGCGCAGACGGGTAAAAAAAGCCCCAAACATATGCCTCTTGTGGAGGATCGCTACGGAAACAAAGTTGCCTATGATGGTGAACTGACCGAAGGCAATATTCTTTTTATTAAGGGAAAACACAAAAAGAAATCTCTATTTCAGAAACTGATTCTGGCCTTTCTTACGATCGGATTTCTTTTCGCCTGCAGCACCGGGAAGAAAGCCATTACATTCAAACAGGGTACAAAACAAGCCATCATTTTTTCGGTTAACGACATGCATGCAAGCCTTGATAATTTTCCAAAGTTTGCTTTCATCGTCGATAGTCTGCGGGCCATTTATCCCGACATGCTTCTTATTGGTGCGGGCGACAATCAAACAGGAAATCCGGTAAACGATCAGTACCACGAAAAAGGATTACCCATCATTGAATTAATGAATGCGCTTGGTTTTGACCTGAGCGCGGTAGGAAACCACGAATTCGATACCCGCCCTGAAGGTTTCAGCAAGCTGACTCACAAAGCCAACTTTGATTTTATATGCGCCAACTTATCCGTAGACGAATCTTACAATATGAACATTAGTCCCTATAAAATTATCACTTTACCCAACGGACTGAAACTGGCATTTCTGGGTCTTTTGCAGATCAATCAAAACGGCATTCCCGATACACATCCCGACAATGTAAAAGGTTTTGCCTTCAGCTCTCCCTTTGAAACAGCTCCCGAATATCTCTATTTGAAAGATCAAAGTGATATGTTCATTGCACTGACTCACCTGGGTTTTGAGAACGACGTAAAACTAGCCGAAACCATGCCAGCTGGTATGGATTTGATTATCGGAGGACATTCACATACAAAAGTTGAAAAAGAACAAATCCACAAGGGCATACTGATTACACAGGCGGAAAGCAAATTAAAATACGGCACACTGATTAAATTAAGCCTTCGCGGTGATGGAACGCTTCAAAGAAGCATGGAACTCATCGAAATTAGAAACTCGGAGAAGGAGAAACCTTCCATTCGTGCCCTGGTGGATACATACAACGACAATCCGGCACTGAAAGAGGTGATTGCAAGAGCTACTGACGATTTTTCATCACGGGAAGAGCTGGGTTACCTTATGGCCGATGCACAACGTGAAGCTGCCAAATCTGACATTGCCCTGGTAAACCCGGGGGGTGTCCGCATCGATCGTCTGGCAAAAGGGCCCATCACTATTATGAATGTTTACCAGCTGGATCCCTTTGGAAATGAATTGGTAGTAACAAATCTTACCGGAAATGAAATTCATTCTTTGATGCTTGAAGCCTGGTCCATGGACGACAACCGTCCCCTCTATCCTTCAGGGATACAAACAATGCTGAAACTGGATGAGCATGGAAACCTGTTGGATGTGCTTCTTCTGACCGATAGCGGTACTCCGCTGGCGATGAATGATACTTATACGGTTGCCATGAATAACTATATGACTCAGGTGTACAAATACGAGCACAGCGATCCCGGTCAATCGCTTTTTATTGTAAGCGCTGATGCAACAATCACCTACCTGAGGAATATTAAAGAATTAAGAAGTTACCGTGGCGAAAAAAGAGTTCAAATCAACTAGTGCAACCAGGCTGTATTAAAACACCTTCTTCGTCAATAAATTTGCATTAATTGCAGTTATATATAGAAACTGGCAGGGATATATGAAATTATAAAAGGATGGAATTGAAATATTCAAACAGGTATCTCCTGATGCCCATCGTATTAGTCATTTTCTTTATAGCTTTTTACCTGATTTATGAAGATGTTAAAGATAGAACGATAAATGAGTTTAATAACGAACAACTGATATTGGCCAGGACAGCATCCCAGGGAATTACTTCCTTCTTTGATGATTACCAGTCTGTTCTTACTTTTTTATCGGAGTTTGAGGATATCATAGATTTTACGGAGGACAGCAAAGCATTACTAGCCAGCTTCTATGAAACTCACAAGGGTATTCTTGCGGCTATTACTCGAGTCGATGCAAACGGAATCATCTTATATACATATCCTGACAATCAACCGGTATTAGGAAATGATATCTCTTATCAAGAACATATTCGTCAGGTGATTGCTACAAAACAACCGGTTATAAGCGATGTATTTTTATCGGCGCAGGGATACCTGGCTATCGCTTTGCATGTTCCCGTGTTTAAAGATAAGGTGTTTGCAGGCAGTCTTGCTATTCTAATCCCGATTGATGAATTAGGGAAACTTTATCTGGGGAATATCAAGATAAGAGGAACCGGGAATGTATGGTTGTTGAGTGAAAATGGGATCGAAATATATTGCCCTATTGTGGGGCATACCGGAAAACCTTTTCTGGAGAATATGGATCGGGAAGCTTCAGCCATTCATTTGTCTGAAGAAATTAAGAAAAAGCCCAGTGGTACTGAAAAAAGTATCCATACTGAAGCAATAGATGTCGGAAATACGAAGTCAGATGGCAAGTATATCACTTTTATTCGGACTCCGCTTGGGAATACCTATTGGACGATCCTTATTTCATACCAGGAAAAAGATATTTATCTCGCACTTAGCCGCTTACGAAATCGCTTGATCTTAATTTTTTCCTTGTTATTTATTACGATCGCCTATTATTTTTATTCGCTTGCCAAGGTGAGAAACGTCCTTAAAGAAGAGGCAAAAAGAAAAAAGGCCGAAAAGACATTAAAGGAGAGCGAAGAAAAATTCCGCAGATTGTTCGAAGATCACAAGGCGGTGAAAATGCTGATCGACCCGGCCTCCGGAGAGATTATTGACGCCAATAAATCCGCCGCTCTCTATTACGGGTGGAGCCGTGAAGAACTGAAGCAGATGAAAATTCAGGATATCAATACCCTTTCTCCTGAGGAAGTTGATAAGAATATACAGAAAGTAAAATCTCAAAAACGAATTCAATTCGAATTCAGGCACCGGCTGAAAAATGGGACTGTAAGGGATGTTGAAGTGTATAGCAGCAAGATCGAAATTGGCAAAAAGGAGGTGCTGCATTCAATTATCAATGACATCACCTACCGCAAACAGGTGGAGGAAGCTCTGATTAAATCTAAGGAAAAAGCCGAAGAAAGTGACCGTCTTAAGACCGCTTTTCTGCAAAATATGAGCCACGAGATACGCACACCCATGAATGCAATCATGGGATTCTCCTCCTTACTGGTTGATAATTATAACAACAAAGCAAAACTTGAACAATTCTCCGAAATCATAAACCAGCGTAGCAAGGACCTTCTTGAAATCATCAATGATATCCTGGATATTTCTAAAATCGAATCCGGTCAATTGACTGTTAGCAAGGAATATTGTAACCTGAATGAATTATTCGCTGAATTAACTGCATTTTTTAAAGAATATCAAAAACGCTCCGGCAAAGAGCAAATCAAGTTTAATTTATATCCCCCTTCTGGTCCCTCAGCAAATGCCATTGTTACGGACAAAACAAAACTCCGCCAAATATTTATTAATCTGATAAGCAATGCCTTTAAATTCACTGAAACTGGAAAAATTGAAGGGGGCTGTAAGTTGGATGAAAATCAACGACTTGTATTTTATGTGTCTGATACCGGGCTTGGCATACCCCAGGACAAACAAGAAATAATATTTGATCGTTTCGCACAGTTGAACCTGAGCTCCAGTAAATTGATGGGTGGAACTGGTTTAGGCCTATCCATAGTCAAGGGTCTTGTTGAATTATTAGGCGGAGGAATATGGCTCGAATCTGAGATTGAAAAAGGGACCACCTTTTACTTCTCCATCCCTTTTGAAAAAGCACAATCATCAAATCCTGAGCAAGTTTCCATCGACGAAAGCCATGAATACGATTTTACGGGTAAAACCATCCTGGTGGTAGAAGACGATCCCTATAACACTACATATATTAAAGAAATACTATCCAATACCGGCATAAAAATTTTACAAACCGAATATGGTTCTGAAGCGGTTCAAATGGCGAGCTTACAATCCCCCGATATCGTATTAATGGATATTCGGCTGCCGGACATAAACGGGTACGAAGCAGCGCGACAAATCATACACTATATCCCTGATTTAAGCATTATTGCTCAAACTGCATATGCGACAGACGACGATCGACAAAAAGCTTTTGACGCGGGATGTATAGACTATATGAGCAAACCATTAAGACGTGACTTGCTATTATTTCTGATAGATAAACATTTATCAAATAAAAAGGAAAGTGGAGTTAATTAATTCAGATTACAGGCCTAGAAAAAATGGAAACAAAAACTAAATTCTGTTCCCGGTACATGCTGTTTATTTTTATTGCAGGTCTCCTTGCAGTTAGTTCCTGTGAACAAAATTCTCCTGAAACGGTAGAGATCAGAGGGATCTATGGAAATCCCAAAGCTCTTTGGGATAAAGAATTAAATCTCAATCAACTGGGGATCAATGCAGTTTTTGTCCACAGCGGTTCCATCAGCCATGAAATGGTAAACAGGGCCAGGTCGGAGGGACTAAAGGTATTTGCTGAATTTGCCACCCTGAATGGTAAAAATTATGTGGATCAACACCCGGAAGCCTGGGCAATCGATGAAAAAGGCGAAAAGGTACAGGCCGCATCTTGGTTTATGGGGGTTTGTCCTACCGAGCCCGGTTTCCGGAAGTACCGCTTTGATCAGCTGAGGTCCTTACTTTCAAAGTACGACCTGGATGGTGTTTGGATGGATTATGTGCACTGGCATGCACAGTTTGAAGATCCTGAGCCCATCTTACCCGAAACCTGTTTTTGTGAGCATTGTCTTAGTAAATTCTCACAAGAATCCGGGATAAAAATACCTGATGGAACGATACCGGAGAAGGCGCAGTGGATCCTGACTTACCAGGATAGCTCATGGCGCAACTGGCGGTGCGGGGTGATTGTTGAATGGACCCGGGAAATGAAAAGCATCGTCCAGGAGTTAAGACCGGAGGCACTCCTGGGACTTTATCATTGTCCCTGGAATGATCAGGAATTTGATGGTGCCAGATATCGTATTTTAGGACTTGATTATGATCTGCTTAAAGAGACCGTCGATGTATTTTCTCCCATGGTATACCATGCGAGAATGGGAAGAGAACCCGCGTGGGTCGAAGAGAATATAAACTGGTTTAGCCAAAGACTGAACATCACCAAAAATACCTATCCAAAAGTATGGCCCATTGTTCAGGCCCATAATGATCCGGGGCTCATTTCCACTGAAGAATTTGAGACTGTGCTGAAGGGTGGCCTGGCAGGAAAATCCAGTGGTGTAATGATGTTTACCACTAATGCTGTAGCTGAAGATGAGGGTAAAACCGCTGTGATGAAAAAGGTGTACACCAGTCTGCAGGAAAAAGCTCTTCACTAGATGGAAACGGAAGTATTGCTTGTGTTAGGTTCCCCAAATTCTTCCACCGGAGAGCTCAGTGATATTTCAAAAAGCAGACTGGATTGTTGTCGAGACCTATTTACGAAAGGACAAAGGGTATTATGCACAGGAGCGTGGGGAGCTCACTTTAATACATCGAATCAACCACACGCATTATATGCAAAAAAATATTTACTGGAGAAGGGACTGTCAGAAGAGGACTTTTTAGATTTTGCGTTATCTGAAAATACCGTGGATGATGCACGGAAGATAAAGTCCATATTATCAGGACTTAATTACCGTAAGCTAACTGTCATTACCTCCGATTATCACCTGGATAGAGTTAAACTGATTTTCAAAAAGATCCTGGAGGGATACCAACTGGAGTTTATTGGAGCAAAAAGCAACCTGGACGAAGAAACATACCGAAGCCTGCTCCTGCACGAGAAAAACGCCATTCAGTCCATAAATGAAAATGGGCTTTACTTCTAGGCCGGTGAATCCAGGAGCTATACCAGGGGTTTCGCCACTTCACGTAAATGAGCGGTAGCACGATATTTGGAAGCAAAGTCCTTATATGCCCGGCTTACTGCATCTTCTGAAAGATCCAGTACTTTTGCGGCCTCATTTTCAGGGACTTCATGCTCCCAGGCATAAAGCAGATAATCCAGCTTATCAAACGCAATCCGGAAAAAAAACTCCTGATCGCTGACAGGAAGGCTGAATGTATCAGGACTCGGCTGTCGTTCAATAATTTCCGGTATTACTTCCAGATGGTCGGATAGTTGGTAAATCTGATTTTTGTATAGATGGGTAAATGGTTCAATATCAGTTCCACCATCCCCATATTTACAAAAATCTCCCAGGATAAATTCAGTGCGGTTGGTAGTCCCGGCAACAAGAAGACTACGCCTTTCTGCTTCGGCATACAGATGCAACATTCGAGCCCTGATTTTAATGTTTGCAAAGGAGGTTAAGGTGAGTAATTCGGCATGGCTCAGCCTTTTGCTTTTTAATTCGCCGTCCGGCAGCTGAACCTGAAGACGATAAAAGCTGAAGCTGGCACGCTCCAGAAGATCTGTGGGAAGGGTAATATTGTATTTGTACCCGGGCTTATACTCCGGAATCATTTTCTGGAGAAATTCATCTCTCCATGAATACTTGACAATACTGTCCACCGTGGGAGTGATATCGATCTGGCGATGTTCAATCCCCAGGGCCTGTGCATGTTTGGCCGCATATTCACTGCTGATTGGATTAGATTCTGATTCAGGGAGGATAAGTCCAAGCACTTTATCATTTCCCAAAGCATGAACAGCAACAGCAGCAATACAGGCAGAATCAATCCCGCCGCTCAAACCCACGATCACCCCTTTTTTACGGAATGCACCCACCTGTTCCACTATGAAGCTGGAAAGTCTGTCTAATTCCTGAACCGGGTCAATTTTTAATACATCAAGGTTGAATTTCATCTGCGAAGGCTTGTGGGGATTAATACTAATCTGGCTCAACGGGAGACAGCTTCTCTAAAATTAAGCATCTTAACCAGATAATCCAAAAGGAAACAGATTGCTTCCGGACCACAAGTTTGCCATCGACATGGACAACAGGGGCTTCACTCTCTTTTAAAAAATTGCTAAGCCAGGCAGACTTCCTTAACTTGTATGCATGAAGGATAACAAGTTTTCCATAAAGAGAAGAGCAAAAAGCTTTACTTACGCTTTCAATGGAATTAGACTCCTGTTTTTTGAGGAGCACAACTCCAGAATTCATGCCCTGGCTGCCATTTGCGCAATTATTGCCGGGATTTTGCTTAAAATTTCGAGGTTCGAATGGATCGCACTTACTATCGCCATAGGGATCGTTTTTGTGGTTGAAACAATTAACTCCAGTATAGAAAATACAGCGGACCTGATCAGCCTGGAGCAGAACAGCCGTATTAAGAAAATAAAGGACCTGTCCGCAGCAGCAGTGTTGATAAGTTCCATAACCGCTCTGTTGGTAGGCGCTTTCGTATTTATACCCCGGATTTTACTGCTGTTTCAAGGCTAAGAGAATATAAGGAAACAGGATGCTTCATTTTGATCAGACTTCCTTAACTTGTTAAGGCGTGAAAGAAGAGCTTAGATATGAAGGATTGATCGCAGCCTGTGGAATGAATTGTGGCCTATGCATTGGATATCTGAGGGAGAAAAAGCCCTGCGGAGGTTGTTTCAGAAAAGATCAAAAGAATAAGCCGGAGATTTGCAGAAGCTGCAGTATAAAAAACTGCGAATTATTGGCTCAGACTGAGTCGGGATTCTGCTATGATTGCCTGAAATTTCCCTGCACCAGATTAAAAGGTCTTGATAAGCGATATCGGACCAAATATGGCATGAGTATGATCGATAACCTGCGTTTCATACAAACAAAGGGAATGTTATTATTTCTCGAGTCAGAACAGGATAGATGGACCTGCATGGAGTGTGATTCAGGCTTGAGCGTTCATCGGACTTATTGTCTGAACTGCAAGGCCGGGTTAAAGGCATAACTTATTAAGCATAAGGAGAAAGTTGATTGGCTTACTTGCTTATCCGGGATCGAGCATGATTTGCAATATCCCGTTTATATTATTTGTTAGAGGCATAAATTTGATAAACAAAGAATAGGTATTCATTTCCTTCCAAGGCGGCTTATGGATTTAGATAAACTGCATAGTGCAGCTCAGAAACCGGAATTATACGAAAAAGGGGATTCCATTATCTGGACGGACGAGCATATCTCCAAGAAGTTGCTGGAGCTGCACCTCAATCCCGAAGTTGATTCCGCGAGCCGATCACTGGAGAGCATCCACCAGACCCATGTGTTCATTGAATCATTTTGCCAAAAATCCCCGATGAGCATTCTTGATCTGGGCTGTGGTCCGGGCCTGTACCTGGAAAAGCTGGCCGAATCAGGACATACTTGCACCGGGATGGATTTTTCAGAGAATTCTATCCGGTATGCCGAAGATCAGGCCAGGGAGAAGGGGCTAAACATTGTATACCTGCATCAGGATTATCTGGAGCTTGATTTCGAAAACCAGTTTGATCTTATTCTGCTTATATATACTGATCTGGGGGTTCTGCTTCCGGACGAAAGAGAGGGTTTGCTGGACAGGATCCACAGGGCACTGAAGCCGGGGGGCAGCTTCATTTTTGATGTACTGAATGACCGGAATAAGGAGCAGAAGTTTGAGGAAACTCAGACCTGGTCCTATGAATTCAGCGGCTTCTGGAAGCCTGCGCCCTATTTGGAACTGGCCAGCGGATTTCATTATCCGGAGGCCCGGGTATTTCTGAAACAGCATACCATCATTGATGAGGCAGACCGGATACAGAATTATCGATTCTGGACACATTATTTTACCACAGAGGATATGTTTAATATACTCTCCTCCAGGAGCTTTGTTATGACAGAGCATTTTGATAAGGTCCTGCCCGCAAACGATATCTGGGACGGGGAAAATGTTACCTTTTACAAAACACAAAAATTAGGCTTATGAAGAAATTGAAGATACTGATCATTGGTGGAAAGGGAACTATTGGGAACCAGGTCACAGCGCACTTTGCAGCAGATCATGAAGTAATCACCGCGGGACGAAGCAGTGGAGAGCAGTCTGTGGATATCAGCGACAGCTTTTCCATCAAATCCATGTTTGAACGTACTGGTAAGCTGGATGCCATCATCTGTATTGCAGGACAGGCGAAATGGACTGCTTTTAATGAACTGACTGAAGAGGATTATTATATCGGGCTGAAAAGCAAGTTAATGGGACAGGTAAATGTGGTTCGGATCGGACAGCACTACCTGAATCAAAACGGCTCGATCACCTTAACCACGGGGATCCTGGCAGATGATCCTGTCAGGCAGACCGCAAGTGCTGCGCTGGTGAATGGCGGGCTGCACAGTTTTGTTAAGGCAGTGTCCCTGGAAATTCCAGATGGGATCAGGGTGAATGCGGTAGCACCCGGACTGGTGGAAGATTCCTATGAAAAGCTAAAAGATTATTTCCCGGGCTACCTTCCCATACCAATGAAAAAGGTAGTCTCTGCCTATGCAAGAAGTGTACTGGGTTACGACCGGGGCCAGGTTCTCCGAATCTACGAATAGGATCTCTGACTTGAAATCTGGGATGAAGCAAATACAATAGTTAACTGGAAAAACTCACAGGATGAACAAGCTACTATTGCCCCTGCTTTTGGCTATAGGCCTGAGCAGCTGTTTAAAAGAAAAGGCCGAATGGAAGGACCTGATTATAGATAACTCCCTGGAAGGGTGGCATATTTTCCAGGATAAGGGTACGAAATCCGGGTGGATCGTTGAGAATAATATATTGATTTTTAACGGGATATCCGATATGGAGAGCGGAGAAGGGGATGCCAGTCTGTTATCAGACAAAGTCTATGAGAACTTTGAAATAAAATTTGACTGGAAAATTGTACCGGGGGGGAACAGCGGATTTATGTGGGGTGTCCAGGAGGATAAAAAATATAACTATCCCTATCAAACAGGACCCGAAATTCAGATTCTGGATCCTGCCATTTATGAGGATCCCCGAATCGCTCTCGGTGGTGAGATAGAGATCAATAATGCCAGAGAGGATCTGGCAGCCCGCTTACATTTTGTGGGTGCACTGTATGATCTCTCTGCACCCGCGGATATGAATGTGGCAAGGCCAGCCGGGCAGTGGAACACCTATCACATTAAGATAGATTACAAGGCCAATCTGGGAGAGGTAATCCTGAATGAGGTGCGCATTAATTCTTTCCCTCTATCAGGACCAGGTTGGGAAGACATGTTTCAAAAGAGCAAGTTTAACAGACCTGAAGATGCGGAATATCTGGGGGATGAACGGTGGAAAGGCTTTGGCAAATTTTCAAAAGGCCATATCTGCTTTCAGGATCATCCCGGAAAGGTTTCCTTCAAGAATATCAGGATCAGGGAGCTCGATTGAAGTTATTCCGCTTCCAGCTTGTTGTAGTATTTGCTGACCATGGCAGCACCTACGATTCCTGCCTCATTCATCAGTTTGGCAGGGACCACCTTGGCTTTGGTGGTCAGATGATGGAAAAACTTGTCTCCCTTCTTACTGGCGCCCCCTCCTATGATAATCAAGTCCGGCCAGAGCAGTTCCTCCACGCGAAGCAGGTATTCGTTAAAACGGCCGGCCCAGGTGTCCCAATCCAGCTCCTGCTTTTTGCGTGCTGCATCAGTAGCATAGAGTTCGGCATCGGCACCATGTAGCAGAATATGCCCCATTTCCAGGTTCGGGACCAGCATCCCGTTGCTGAAAATCACCGTACCCAGTCCGGTTCCCACGGTGACCAGCAGAAGGGTTCCCATTTTTCCTTTCCCTGCCCCGAATTTAACTTCTGCCATGCCGGCAGCATCGGCATCGTTCACCACATGCACCTTACAGCCGGTAGCCTTTGAAAAGAGTTTATTGAGATCCTTGTTGATCCAGCTATCGTCCACATTGGCAGCTGTTCGGGCGACGCCCTGCTGGATGACTCCGGGATATCCGGCTCCCACCGGACCTTTCCAGTCAAAGTGCTGGGTTATTTTTTTAATTACGTTAGCTACTGCCTGGGGCGTAGCAGGTTGCGGGGTGGGAATCCGGTATCTTTCGCTTAGGAGTATACCTTTTTTGGTATCAACGATGGCGCCTTTTACGCCGGAACCACCAATATCAATTCCCAGGATCTTTCTCAATTTCATCTGATAGAGTAATTTTTGATCGATTAGATTAATTATAAGGTTTAAAATTAGTTTTTTTTAAGCCCCAGCCTAAATTATTGGAGCTAAAAAGATTCATAGAGGGATATTTTTCATTAACTTTCTTATAGTGAAAGACCAACCCATATACCGGTGGAACTCGAAAAACATCCTGGTGGTGGAAGATGATGAATCAAGTGCTTTTCTTCTGGGTACATTTTTAAAGGGGACCGGTGCCCGTATCTCCTATACGACCGATGGAGATGAGGCAGTTCAATATGTCCGCGATCACCCCGAAACAGACCTGGTCCTGATGGACATTCATCTTCCAAAAAAGGACGGGTTCACGGCCACCCGGGAGATCAAGTCCTTTGCCCGGGACGTTGTGGTGATTGCACAGACCGCATATGCCTTTTCCATGGATCACCATGAGGCTAAAATGGCCGGGTGTGACGACTATCTGACCAAACCGCTGAACATGAGCCTGCTGCTGGATAAGATGGACGGGTATTTATCCTGATCTTCTATTCAAATACCGCCCGGTAAAGGTGGTTGGCCTCCACCGCCTCCCTGCTGAAAAAATCCCTGTGATACAGGTTGTTGAGGTATAGTTGGGTCTGGTCCAGGTAATGGGGAGAAGCAGGGATCCCGGAAGTCCCCGTGGGAATCACCGTTAAAGACCTGTCCCAGTCAGCCGTATGGAAGATATGGCGCTCAGAGGCTCCATGATCGGCAATAAAGCTGCTCCCTTTCGGATAGCTATAGGGGGAAACGGTATGGGAACTGCCCCCAATGGCATAGGGCCCGCGATTCACCTTAAACAAACGCTCCACAATGGGAACCCCACCCAGGGGATGCATCAGGGCTACTTTGTGCAGGCGGCCCCATTCCCAGGAGGAGACATCGGGTCCGTACATGGAGCTGATGGTATCCAGGGCATGCTGGAAAGCGCTCCGGATATTATCATGGAAGTTCTCCTTAATATCAGGAGTATTCACATTGTCACACCAGAGGGATTTTCCGGTTATCCTGGTTTTCTCTATCAGATTTCCGGCGATGGGGGTGAAAGCCAGCTGCCCGTATTGCTCCTCCAGCTCATCTTCGAACATGGCTCTGTTCAGTTCCAGGAACATGATTTCAAAAATTAAGGCGGCCGCCGAGGAGGCCTGCATATCGTAGTCCCATGCCTCCAGGGCCTCGAAAGCCGACTGGTACTCCCCGTTTTCCTGATCCTGCAGGGCTTCCAGATAGACCGGGGTCATCTTCCTGGCAAATAGCGAGTGCTGGTCTCGAAGCATTCGTTTGAAGTCTTCGGTTCCAAGGAGCTCTTTTTCCTCCAGCATTTCGCGGATCCTGCCAATACGCCAGGGCAGGCTGAACCAGGAACCAATGTAATAGGGGTAGTCCGAATCCACCGTCTTGTTGTTGGCGCTGGAAACATACCCGCATTCCGGATTGTAGGAGCTGGGCAGCTCCTCAAAGGGAACCGTTCCCTGCCAGTCATACAGAGAGGTATCGCCCGGGTAGACCAGGATTCCACCGGAGTGCCGTATGGGAACCCCCGCGGCTGTTTGCAGTCCGATGTTTCCAAACCGGTCTGCATAGACCACATTCTGACTCACGGAATTAAAGGTCCGGAGCGCCTCTCTGAATTCTTCCCAGTTAGCGGCCCGGTTAAGGAGATATACGCTGCGCACTTCATTGCTAAATTCATTGCCCTGCCAGCTGGCCGACATAACTTTATCCTGAACTCCTTTAAACCCGCTGACCACGGGCCCGCGGTGGGTAAAGCGATTGATACGAAGGGCAGGCTCATCCGCTCCTTTCACCGGAATATGTTCCTCCACAAGTAACATATCTTTCCAGTTCCCGTCCAGAAGGTACTGGTTGCTGTCGGCCGGATTAATGGTCTCCAGGTAGAAATCCAGGTCATCCACGGTCACATTGGTCATCCCCCAGCCTATATCCTCATTGTGTCCGGCAATTATAAAAGGAGCTCCCGGCAGGGCCACGCCTGTTACATTTAAACTGCCTTCTATCACCTGGTGCATCTGGTACCAGATTCCCGGGGCCATCAGCCCCAGGTGCATATCATTGGCCATGATGGGTTTCCCGGTTTCACTCTTCTTTCCTGAGACGGCCCAGTTATTGGAAGCTTCAAATACCTCTAGCCCGAGTTCATCGATGATCCCGATGGCAGCTGACATGGCCGATTGAAGCTCCAGTCCGGGATCAGAACTCATAAACTCGGGGAATACAGGAATCTGGTGTACATTCATATCAGGCAGCAGCTCCCTGAAAAGGGTATCCGAGACCAGCTGCTGGATCTTATAGAGGGTCATGTCGGTATTCCATCCCGATGACAGGTCCCAGGCCATGTACCCGATGAGGTTAAAGGAGTGCTCCAATTCCCAGGGCTCTGGCTGGTAAGCCAGCATGGTGAATTCGAAGGGGAGCTTTTTTTGATTCTGGGTGATATACTGATTCACTCCATTGGAGAAGGCTTCCACACACCGGAGGATAGCGGGATCGGTTTGTGCTATGACCATGCGGGATTTCTTCGGGAAATCAAGCGCTCTGAAAAGCTGGTCCGCCTCCACCAGTCCTGGATCCAGCACTTCCGACAACTGGCCTGTGGTAATTCTTCTCATCAGATCCATCTGCCACATGCGGTCCTGGGCCATCACATAGCCTACGGTCCGGTAGAGATCCTCCTCGTTGTTGGCATAGATATGAGGAATCCCCATAGAATCGCGGAACACCGTAACTGGGGCAGAGAGTCCTTCGAGGTCAACACCTGCCTGGTAATCAGGCAGGGCCCGGGTTTTTACACTATTCAGGAAGATCATGCCGCCTGCCATTGCCAGCACGATCACGATCAGAAGGATGGTGAGAAAACGCTTTAGAATTTTCATATCGGGAGATCGGATTAGGGATGTAAGCATAAACTGGCCTCAACCTGCACAGGCTGGTGGTCGCTGTATTGAAAATCCAGGTCCACGGTTTTTACCTTGCTCAACTCCACATTGGGAGATGCCAGGAAACAATCGATCACTGTGGTAAGAGAATTAGCCCTGTCATAGGGAGTGGCAACACGCCTGTTGGTAGGCAGCTCAGGATCGTATGCCCAGTGCCATCCGGCGGCAGGGTAGTCTTTCTCTATATAGCTCAGGTTCTCGTTATCGAAACGGTGGGAGGGAAGCTCCGGTTCGAAGCCAAAAGGGGTCTGGTTCCAATCGCCTCCCACAATGATATAGTTCCCTTTCTCGTATTCGGCAAGCAGATAAGCGCTTAGATGGTTCATCTGCTGGGCCCTGAGTGAGCCATCATCGTAGGCCGAATTATGTGTGTTGATTATAAGCAGTTCTTTCTGATTACTCAGCTGGTAGCGGCTTACAAGAAAGCAGCGATCCAGCATAAATAGTTTTACGGGCCAGCTGTAGTTCCCCGGGAAACTGTGCCGCTCCACACTTAGCGGACAGGTAAGGGACAGGGTCATCACTCCCGATTTAACCCTCCCCATGGGTTCGGTGAGCGGGATGGGCACAAAACCCACCTCGTAGTTTTTCCCAAAATACGCACTGTAAGCTGAAAACTGATTCTTTATGGCCTCATACTGATTGACATGATAACTTCTTTTGGAGTTTTGATCCACCTCCTGCAGGAGGATGAAATTATAGCCCGAATAGGGAGCCAGGGAGCTCTGGATCCCCTCCAGGTTACTCAGAACTTCCACTCTGTCCGGGCGCATTTTCTTGCCTCCATCATAGAAGAAATCCATGGAGGCATCCAGACCGGCATATCCAATGTTCCATATGAGCAGCTTAAGCCGCAAGGAGTCACTGAGAATATCTGCCTTACATTCAATGGCTTGGTCACTAACAGCCTTGGGCTTGAAGTCGTCCAGGGTGGCATAAAGAAGAAACAGGATAAATGCTCCCACAAGGATCAGGACCAGGTAGATGAGGGGACGAATTATTTTCATTTTTATGGACTTGGTATAATTAAAAGTACATAATATTCTGTTTCCTTTAAGGGGACCGATTGGAAATTATTCCTAAATTGCCCGGACTAAAACCAGCTTCTATGAAAATCCGACTGTTTTCCATTGGACTTATATTGCTCCTGTCCGTCTCACTTTTTGCCCAGAATGCGGATACCACCTCTACGAAAAAGACAGAGAAGGTAAAGACCGGATTTAACCTGGGAGGTGTCCCGGTGGTGGCCTATGATTCGGATATCGGATTTAAGTATGGAGCCCTGGTAAACCTCTACTGGTACGGGGATGGATCACGTTATCCGCAGTACGATCATTCCGTGTATGTGGAGTGGTCACGCACTACCAAGGGAAACGGGATTAACCAGCTTACCTACGAGACAGACAAACTGTTACCCGGAATCAGATCCCTGTTTGAGGCGAGTTATCTAACGGAGAAGGCGCTTGACTTTTATGGTTTTAATGGCTACCAGGCGGTCTACAACCTGGATTTTGAAGAGACCTATGATTCGCAGGGTTTTGCCAACCGGCTCTTTTACAGGCATTCAAGACAATTGTTGAGGCTCAAGGCTGATTTCCAGGGAGAGATTATCGGGCAGAAGGTACGCTGGCTGGGGGGGATTGCCTATTATGGGAATTCCATCGATGCCGTGGATGTGGATGGCTTGAACGAAGATAAGGAGGAGGATCTCTTATCGTCCAATTCATTGTATAGCAGCTATGTGGATTGGGGACTGATAAAGGAGGATCAGATCAAGGGCGGAAACCATACCATATTAAAGGGCGGGCTTATCTACGATACCAGGGACAACGAACCCAATCCATTTACCGGAATCTGGTCGGAAATGCAGTTGCACTATGCTCCTGCCTTCCTGAGTAACCGGGATTATGGATATGCCAGGCTCGTTCTGACTCACCGGCAGTATTTCACCCTGATCCCGGAGTGGATGAACCTGGCATACAGGCTTTCTTACCAGGGCAAGATTGCCGGGGAGATGCCCTTTTACATGATGCCTTTTATGTTCCAGTCGGCTCCCAAACTAACCAGAGATGGGGTGGGCGGGTCAAAAACCGTTCGCGGTGTCAGGCGCAACCGGATTGTGGGTGATGGCTTTGTCTTTGGAAATCTAGAATTAAGGGGAAAAATACTCAGGACCAGTTTATTCAAACAGAATTTCTACATTGCCCTTTCAGCCTTTGCGGACGCGGGAATGGTCACCCAGAAATACGATTTTGACAGTTCTGGAATTCCGGCAATCCTTCCGGCTGACTTTCCCGACCAGATTCTGGACCTGAATGCCAAAGAGGTGCCTCACCTTGGCTTTGGCGGCGGGATCCACTTCGCCCTGAACCAGAACTTCATTGTAACGGTCGATTACGGCATGGCAGCCAAAAAAGCAGATGGAGATACAGGCTTATATATTAACCTGAACTACCTGTTTTAGGCAGACTCTTAGATCAAATCCCGAAGTATTATTTACCCGGATCCCACTCTTTGTAGAAACGGTCCAGAAACTGCAGCATGTATTCGTGCCGCTCAGCTGCCAAGGCTTTGCCAGTGGAGGTATTCATCAGATCTTTCAGTTTCAGCAGTTTCTCATAGAAGTGGTTGATGGTGGGGGCATCCGAGGTATGATAGGATCTGGAATCGTCATATTCCCGGAGGGGCATTTTTGGATTGTGTAGGGGCCTGTTCTTGAATCCCCCGTAATTAAAGGCCCTGGCAATCCCGATGGCTCCCATGGCATCGAGCCGGTCGGCATCCTGAACAATCTTAAATTCAATGCTGGAGATGTTATCCTGGGCAAAACCTCCCTTGTAGGAGACATGTTGGATAATCAGCCGCACATGATCCACCTTCTCCTGCTCCACTTGCTGTCTCAACAGGAATTCACCGGCCAGGCGGCTTCCCATCTTTTCATCCCCGCCATTAAATTTCGCATCGGAAATATCGTGCAGGAGGGCAGCCAGCTCGATAGTTAGCAGATCACCTGCACCTTCTTGCTCCCGTATATAGCGTGCCGTATTCCAGACCCGTTCCATATGAAACCAGTCGTGTCCTCCCTCAGCTCCAGCCAGGGTCTCCTTTACAAAACTGACGGTATTCCGGATAATCTTATCTGACATTTGGAGCACTAAGTAGTTTCTGCCCTGCTTCGTTTAGCGAAGACTGTTTTCCGTCTTGCGGATTAAACGATCCCCGCAAATCCCATAAAGGCCAGGGCCATCAGACCCGCCACGATAAAGGCTATGGGAACTCCTTTCATGCGTGAGGGGACAGAGAGCAGATCCAGCTGTTCGCGAATCCCGGAAAAGGTGATCAGTGCCAGTCCGAAACCGATGGCATTCCCGATGGCATATACCGTGCTTTCCAAAAGCCCAAAGTCTTTCTGAACAGCCAGGACAGCTACTCCCAGAACGGCACAGTTGGTGGTGATCAGCGGAAGGAAGATGCCCAGGGCCTGGTAGAGCGGGGGAGAGATCTTCTTCAGGATGATCTCCACAAGCTGGACCAGGGAGGCAATCACCAGGATAAAGGTGATGGTACGCATGTAAACAATATCCAGAGGTACCAGGACCGAGTGGTAAATCAGATAGGTGACCAGGGTGGCGATGACCATGACAAAGGTGACTGCCCCGGTCATTCCAATGGCGGTTTCCACCTTGCTGGAAACTCCGATAAAGGGGCAAATGCCCAGGAACTGGTTCAGTACGATGTTGCTGACAAATACGGCAGATATAATGATCAGAATATATTCCATGGTCAGGAGGTTTTTTCTTTAATCATATTGGCAAGAACGATCAGGTAACCCAGGGCGAGAAAAGCTCCGGGAGGGAGGATGAAGAGCAGCATGCCATCGCCGCTGATCAGCTTCATTCCAAAGAAGGCCCCGCTTCCCAGCAGTTCTCTTACAGCTCCCAGCACCGTGAGTGCCATGGTGAACCCCAGCCCCATTCCGGCACCATCCACGATGGAGGCCCATATGGTATTTTTGGAGGCAAAGGCTTCCGCCCTTCCCAGAACCACGCAGTTTACCACGATTAGGGGAATAAAAAGTCCCAGCGCATCAAAGAGGGCAGGGACATATCCTTTCATCACCAGTTCAACTACCGTTACAAAGGAGGCAATGATCACAATAAAAGAGGGTATCCGTACCTTATCGGGGATCAGGTTCTTCACCAGGGAGACTACCAGGTTGGACATCACCAGCACGAAGGTGGTGGCCAGGCCCATTCCCAGTCCGTTGATGGCCGAAGTAGTCACCCCCAGTGTGGGACATAAGCCCAGGAACAATACGAACACCGCATTTTCCTTGATGAATCCTTTACTAAAATTTTTCCACTGGCTCATATCAGTTTTCTTTTTGACTTTCCATAAATACGGCGTACGCTCGTTTTACTGCATCGCAATAGGCCCTGGAGGTGATGGTGGAGGCAGTAATGGCATCCACATCGCCCCTGTCTTTTTTGACCGCCAGATTAAAATTGTCGGGGTGCTTGCCCATAAACTGCAGGCTGAAATCACTTTTCCCCTTCTCCATCTTATCGCCCAGTCCCGGAGTCTCCGCATGCTTTATCACCGCTATATCAATGATGGAGCCATCCGGGGCAAATCCAACCATCAGCTTAAACTCTCCGCTGAACCCCAGGTTGGTAAAAGTCTCCACGGCTGTTCCCAGAACTTCCTCTCCCTTGCGGGCCGTATAGAGATAGAGACTATCGCCGTCCACAAACACACGTTTCACTTCCTGGGAGGGTTCATTGTCAAAACCGGGGACCACCACCTGGATGGCTTCGTTCTTCTTCTTCAGTTCGGCCAGCCGGATGGGCTCTTTGGTCAGAGCAAAAACCGATCCCAGCAGTCCGGCTGCCACCAGGGTAACCATAAAGAGGGTGGCTACCATACTCAGAAATGTTGATTCCTTTTTAGCCATTGTTCACCTCCTTTCCAAAGCGTTTCGGTTTGACATATTTGTTGATTAGCGGTGTAAAACCGTTGAAGATCAGAATGGCAAACTGCACCCCTTCAGGATAGGCCCCGAAGACGCGGATCAGTACGGTCACAATCCCGATTCCAATCCCGTAGATAATCATTCCCCGGTGGGTCATGGGTGAAGTGACATAGTCGGTGGCCATGTAGATGGCCCCCAGCATCAGGCCCCCGGTAAGCAGGTGGAACAGGGGATCGGCAAAACGATCGGGATTGGCCAGCCAGAGGATCCCGGTAAAGATGCCAACGGTGACCAGGATGCTTACGGGTATGTGCCAGGAGATGATCTTCCGGTACAACAAAAATAGCATTCCGAGCAACAGGGCCAGGGCAGAAACCTCTCCTGCGGAGCCCATGCTCTTCCCTATCAGGAGGTGGAGGAAGGAGGGCACTTCAGGCATGATCTCACCCACCGTCCGATTTGCCAGCCCCTCTTTCATGAGTCCCAGCGGGGTGGCACCGGTCACGGCATCGGTATAGCTCATCCACTGTCCAGGTTCGGGCCAGGCTGTCATGGCCACGGGAAAGGAGATAAACAGAAATACCCGGCCCACCAGAGCAGGATTAAAAATATTGTTCCCCAGGCCTCCAAAGGTCATTTTTCCGATCCCTACGGCTGCCAGTGCCCCGATCATTGCCATCCAAAAAGGGATATTGGCCGGAAGGCAGAAGGCCAGCAGCAGGCCCGTCAGCAGGGCCGAGCCATCCAGGTGGGTGGGCCTGGTCTTTAGTATGAAGCGCTGGATCAGGTATTCGAACAGGATGCAGGAGGCCACTGAAACGCTGCTTACTATGATCATCCCCAGGCCAAAAAAATAGACAGATACAGCCAGGGCCGGAAGAAGTGACAGGATCACCCCATACATCAGTTTAGGGACCGATTCGTCCGTATAGGCATGAGGTGAAGGTGATACAATGAATTTATTCATCTCTGTGTATAAAATTTCTTAAATAGCTAAGCTTGCTCTTTTGATTTTACCGACTTCAGCTTTACCCAGCCTGATATAGTCCAGCAGCGGCCGGGAAGAGGGACAGGTGTAACTGCAGCTTCCGCATTCGATGCAGTCCAGAACCTTCTCCGCTTCCATACGTTCAAACAGGCTCTTTTCCGACAGGCTCATTAAGAGGTAGGGCTCGAGTCCCATGGGACATACCCCCACACATTTTGTGCAGCGGATACAGGGAAGGACCTCTTTGCGCCGGGCCTCGCTCTCATCCATCAGCAGAATCCCGGAGCTTCCCTTAACGATGGGTACCTCCAGAGTGGAGATGGCTTTTCCCATCATGGGGCCCCCATTGATCACCTTGGCTATATGCGCGGGTAACCCTCCAGCCTCTTCCACCAGGGTGGATACCGGGGTGCCGATCCTGACCAGAAAATTGGAGGGTTTTTCCAGGGATTTACCTGTAACGGTAACCACCCGGTCAATCAGGGGCCGGTTTTTCATGACTGCTTCATAAACGGCCAGCGCGGTACCCACATTAAATACGACCACCCCCACATCAATGGGCAGTCCCCCCGATGGCACCTCTCGTTTAAGCAGGGCCTGAACCAGTTGTTTTTCGCCTCCCTGGGGATATTTTACCTTCAGTCCCTGGACGCTCACCGGGCTTCCTTCCACCACCTGTTTCATCTTTGCGATGGCATCCGGCTTGTTGTTTTCAATGCCGATGATGGCTTTTTCCACTCCCAGTCCTTTCATCAGAAGCTGTATTCCGGAGAACAACTCTTCCGACCGCTCCATCATCAGCGCGTGGTCGGCTGTCAGATAGGGTTCACACTCCACCCCGTTGATTATCACAAACTCAGCAGATTTACCCTTGGGAACCATCAGCTTGACATGACTGGGAAAGGTAGCTCCGCCCAGTCCGACGATCCCCGCTTCCAGGATCTTTTTCTGAATATCTTTTGCAGGAAGTACTGAATTTCTCACCAGGTCGTCCGACCGGTCGATGGTCTCCAGCCACTGGTCACCCTCCACCTGGATCTGCACCGCCATTTTACGATAACCGGTGCTGTCCATAAACTGATCCACTTTAAGTACTTTCCCCGAAACGGAGGAGTGGATATTGGTGGATACAAATCCTTCTGACTGGGCGATCAACTGCCCCACCTTCACCTGGTCGCCACGGTTTACAAGCACTTTGGCAGGGGCGCCCAGGTGCTGCGACAGGGGAATTACCGCGATTTCCGGAGGGGCAAGTACCTTTATTTTCGAACCTGCCGATAGTTTATATTCGGGAGGGTGGACTCCACCCCTGGAAAATGTTTTAAGACTCATGGAAACGCCTGTTTATATTCTCTCTAACTTTTTTCGATTTCGCTTGGTTCTACCGCTTCCTTTATCCTGGGTGGTGGAAAATTCAGTTCCAGGATGGCATCGGTTGGGCACTCCGGCACGCATTTACGGCACAAGACGCATTTATCCGAATCAATAAACGCCTTGTTGTTCTCCATGGTTATAGCGTCATACTTGCATACCTTGAAGCATTTGGAGCATCCGATACAGGCCACGCTGCAGTTTTTCTTGGCCACCGCGCCTTTCTCCTCATTAATGCAACTCACAAAAATTTTCCGGTCCTTTTTGTTTTTCTTTCTGAGCTCGATAATATTTCTGGGACAGGCCTCCACACAGGCTCCGCAGGCGGTACAGGCATCATCTATTACAACAGGCAGACCGGTGGCAGGATCCATGTGGATGGCGTCGAAGTTACATACGACCACACAGTCGCCACATCCCAGACAGCCAAAGGGACATCCTCCTTCTCCGGCGTAAAGGCTATGGGCAATGGCACAGGTGGGCGCCCCATCGTATTCGGTAATCCTCGGCCTGAATTCCGGGGTGCCGTTGCAGCGGACCACTGCTACTCTCGGTGCCTGTTCGATGGCTTCTCTTCCAAGGATGGCCGCAGCCTTTGACATGGTCTCATTCCCTCCAACCGGACAGAAAAGATCTTCCCAGGATTCCGACTTCACCAGGGTTTCTGCAAAATTGTGACAACCCGGGAACCCGCAACCGCCACAATTGGCTGCGGGAAGCACCTCTTCCACCTGGTCAATGCGCGGATCTTCATATACTTTAAATTTCTGAGCTACCAGGTAGAGTATGATGGCTGCGGCGGCCCCTATGGCCACCAGGGTAAGAATGGTATAAATTATAATCTGGCTCATTGCACAGTAACTGTTTTCTTGATGCTAAAGGTGAATGACTTTGATAAGCGATTACGGAGCAGGTAGAGCAGGAGGTAATAAGGAACGATGGATAGCAGGGCCACTAAACCGGCCCTGAGCTCCTCCGCGCCAGCGGCAAGCATCCCCATAAGCACAGCCATCAGAATAAGAAAAGGATATACATAGCCCATCAGAACGGCTTTGAAGCCCAGGTGATTTGCCACCTGCACAAAAACCGAATCTCCCTGCTTATAAGTAGCTCCGTGAAGGGGAACATCCAGATACTTTTCCTCCTGGTCGGCTGCACTGCATGCTCCTTTGGCATAGCAACTGGAACAGGCAGAGACCCGGTCGATTTTCACATGCGCCATGTCATCCTCAATATGCTCGATGATCCCCTCGTGCTCAATCATGAGCACAAAATTATTGATGTTGGATGAATCTCACCTGCTGAAGGTCATATTAATCTGGTTTCAGGACTATTTATTCTCGATATAAATAGTTATGATTCCTTTTACATTATTTTTGTTGGCGTAATTTTTGATCGAAAAGTGAGCTATTATAGGGAGTCCTTAAAAAAACTTTAGATATGAGTAGGAATAGAATTGTATTAAATATCATTTATTTGATTCCATGGGTACTGTTTTCCGCATGCAGCGAAAAGGAGAATGAGGATCCCACCGTTGAGGTGGTAAGCCCGGCGAATGGTTCGTCCATAATGCAGGGAGAGCTTGTAAGCATCAGGGCTGAAGCAGAGGATGTGGACGGCTCCATCACGGAAATAAGCATATATGTCCAGGGTGTAGAGGTGGCCAGCGCAGAAGCTTCCTCCCTGGTTTATGTTTGGTCGACGGCTGATTTGGAGATTGCGGGCTATGCTCTGAGTGCTACCGCCAAGGATAATGACGATGCCCAGGTGGCAGCGAATATAACCGTACTGGTGGATAGCCCGGGAGGATTTAATCCCGGGTTGAACTATGGAACAGTCAGTGATATTGACGGGAACGAATACGGGACCATCGAAATTGGCGACCAGACCTGGATGGCAGAGAATCTGAAAGTACTTCATTATGCTGATGGAAGTCCCATTCCCCTGGTGAGCGATGAAGCAGAATGGGGGGCCCTTTCTGCCGACGCGAAGGCCTATTCCTGGTATAATAACCTCAGCGGCTACAGTGACACAACGGGAGCCCTCTACACCTGGGCCGCAGCCATGAACGGCTTGCCCGGTATAGATACGGTTCCCAGCGGGATCCAGGGAGTTTGTCCCGATGGCTGGCATTTGCCCAGCGACGCAGAGTGGAAAATACTTGAAATGTACCTGGGAATGAGTCAGGCCCAGGCCGACAATTATGAGTGGCGCGGAAGCGACCAGGGAGGCCAGTTGAAAGAGCTTGGGTTTTCCAAATGGGAATCACCCAATACCGGAGCTTCCAATTCAAGCGGATTTACTGCTTTGCCAGGAGGATTCCGGGGAAATAAGGGAGTATTCTACAGCCTGGGCAACTATGCAACCTTCTGGACAGCAAGCGAGCATAGTGGAACCGGAAAAGCCTGGTACCGCACGCTTTATTACAACTATGAAACGGTCTACCGCCAGTACAATTATAAAAACCAGGGATTTTCGGTTCGTTGTGTACAGGACTGAGCAAGGCTTAAAACATCCATCCCAGCGAAAAATATACGCTTTGTTGACTGATGCGGTTGTCGGGCTCTTTATGGAAGTCCGAGAAGCTTTTCTGAAACCAGAGGCCCATCTGGATATTCATCACTTCCATCCCGAAACCATAAATGATTCCATACTCCTTTCTGTTGAAATCGGTGTCAAAATCGATGGGAGTCCCTGAAATCTGACCACCGAAATGGGAGCTGAAATATCCGCCGAGGTGTGCGTACCTCCGGACAATCTGATCCTCATCGCTCATAAATAGCAGGCTTAAGGGTGCGGTAATGGTGTGAGTTCGAAGCACTCCATCGTTGTGTTTACTCCCCTTGGTTTCGTAAAGGATTTCGGGCTGGAGATGAAAGTTTTGGCTTAAGCGGATATTGGTCATCAGGCCGCCGGCTGCGGCGAAGATGGATTTCCCGGTGTAGTACTGATCCCTGTAATTGTGATGGCTCGATCCAGTGTTCAGCCGCAATCCCAAACGGAAACTTTTTACACTGCTTCCCGGTTCTTCTCCCTCTTCCACTCCGGTCAACTCTGAAAGGGGCTCCCGGGAGGAAAGATAGAGCGTGGCCTCGCTCAAATAATTGGCCACCCTGGCCATACCCTCATAGTCCAGTTTCTCGAAAGTATCTTCCGGTTTGTGGTAGGGGGATTCTGTTCCTGTGTTGGGTGCAATGGATGGAATTCCGTATTTCCCAAAGGGTGCTGTGTCGGTTCGCTGTTCAATGGCGCTGTTGGCCTTGGTAATCTGGAGGCCATATTTTAGGGCCAGTTCACCCACCAGGTGATCCGAATCATCCAGCAGTTTGACCCCTTTCATGTCCAGTCCTCCGTGGGCCTTGACCATGCCCACCATATCCAGGCTGAACATCAGTTTAATCCGGTGCGGAGCCACCACAGAGTCTTCCAGGAAATGGGTGGAACCAATGAGTCCGCTTTCCTCGCCGTCAAAGGCTACCAGGATCACACTTCTGCCCAGCTCACCCTCTCTTTCCACAAGGTTGCGTCCGATCTCAATGAGGGAGGAGGAACCGGTGGCATTGTCATCTGCCCCATTGTACACGACGGTATCCCCATCTGCTATTTTCCAGCCCAGGTGGTCATAATGCGCACCCAGAACAATATATTCCTCCCGTAAATCAGGGTCATTGCCCCGGATTACTCCCACCACATTGTTGCCTGAAATATTCAGAATTCCCTTCCTGGAAACGAAGGGATGCAGGTAGTGCCCGTCCAGTGGCTTTATGCCAGCCATTTCAAACTGTTCAGCGATATAGCGTGCAGCTTCCAGACCCTGGGGGGAGCCGAAGCCACGGCCCAGAAGGGCGTCTGATGCCAGGAAGCTTACATGTGTTTTCAGTGCTTCCGGAGTGGTGGTGAATTGTGCGGTCAGGGAAAGAGAAACAGACAGAGCCGCGGTCAGAAGAAGAGTGAATTTGGACATGAAGGTATGAGTTATAATCAGAGCCCCAAAGTAGGTATATTTGGTTTAGAAATGAAATGGGGGAGCCTAGCTTATTTTTGCCCAGTCGATTCGCCGGGGATTCCCTTTTTTAATGTGCCTGGCAAAGAGAAAGTTTTTTTCAAGCTTCAGGTCCGGATCTTCCTCGATGATTAGCTCGGCCGTATCGCGAGCCAGATGGAGGATCTGGGTATCCCGGCCCAGGTGGGCAATCTTCAGGTTAAAGGGAACCCCACTCTGCTGGGTCCCCTCAATATCACCCGGTCCACGCAGCTTCAGGTCCACCTCGGCTATTTCGAAGCCGTCATTTGTTTCTACCATGGTCTGGATTCGCTTTCTACCCTCATCAGACAGTTTGTAGCCTGACATCAGGATGCAATAGGACTGATCCGCACCACGTCCCACCCTGCCCCGAAGCTGGTGCAGTTGCGAGAGTCCGAAACGTTCAGCACTTTCAATGATCATGATGGTGGCATTGCTTACGTCCACCCCTACCTCGATCACCGTTGTGGCAACCATAATATTCGTACGACCTGCAACAAAATGGGCCATGGAGGCCTCTTTTTCCTCCGGTTTCATCTTTCCATGGACCACGCTCACCTGGTATTCGGGGGGAGGAAAGGCACGGGAAATACTTTCAAGTCCATCTTCCAGGTCCTTATAATCCATCGATTCGGACTCCTTGATCAGGGGGTAAACAATGTAGGCCTGTCGACCCAGGGCCAGCTGTTTTTTCAGGAATCCAAAGACCATCAACCTTTTTGAATCATAAGAGTGGCGGGTGATCACCGGTTTTCTTCCTGGAGGAAGTTCGTCGATCACCGATACATCCAGATCCCCGTAAAGGGTCATGGCCAGTGTCCGCGGGATGGGAGTGGCGGTCATTACGAGCACATGGGGAAGCAGATCGGCCTTTTTCCAGAGCCGGGCCCGCTGAGCGACTCCGAAGCGGTGCTGTTCATCGATCACCACCAGTCCAAGCCGCTTGAACTGGACTACATCTTCGATGACAGCATGTGTGCCAATGAGGATATTCAGACTGCCATCCAGCAAGCCTTCATGGATGGGAACCCTCTCGGACTTTTTAACGGATCCGGTCAGCAGTTTCACCTGCACATCCATTCCATCCAGAAAATTGCTGATACTCTTGAAATGCTGCTGTGCCAGGATCTCTGTGGGGGCCATCATGCAGGTCTGGAACCCGTTGTCAATGGCAATCAGCATGGACATTAGTGCCACCAGGGTCTTCCCGCTTCCCACATCCCCCTGGAGGAGACGGTTCATCTGTCTGCCCGATCCCATATCCCTGCGCAGCTCTTTCATTACCTTTTTTTGAGCCCCGGTGAGCTCAAAAGGAAGATATTCTCTGTAGAAGGTGTTGAAGTTTTCTCCGACGGTTTCGAAAATATTCCCCCGAAAGCGCTTGTTCCGCTCGGTCTTTCCTTGCAGGATGTTCAGCTGGATGTAGAAGAGCTCCTCGAACTTGAGACGAAGTTCGGCCTTCTTATACTGGCCTGTGGTATCCGGAAAGTGGATCTGGCGCATGGCAGTATCCAGGTTGACCAGCGACAGCTTCTGCAAAAGCCAGGCCGGAAGGGTCTCTTCAAATTTCTTTGGAAGCCCCTTGATCAGGTTGGCCATCAGTTTACTGATCGCCTTGGAGGTGAGGTAGTGGTCCTTCAGTTTTTCGGTGGTGGAGTAGACGGCCTGCAGCCTGGAGCTGACCACGTGTTTTTTTTCAGGATCCTCCAGTTCCGGGTGCACCACATTCAGCCTGCGCTGGTAAACCGAAGGCCTTCCGAATACCACCAGCTCCTTCCCCACGGGGTAGTTCTCAGGAATCCATTTGGCCCCTCTGAACCAGACCAGCTCCAGGTGTCCGCTGCCATCTTCAAAATCTGCTACCAGGCGCTTTCCCTTTCCCTTTCCCACGGAAGCATAAGCCATAATTTTACCCTTGATCTGGATATAGGGCATATCCGCACTAATCTCCGATATTTTATAAAAGCGGCTGCGGTCCACATAGCGGTAGGGGTAGTAAGTGAGCAGATCTTCCACCGTATTTATTTTCAGCTCCTCCCGGAGCAGATCGGCCCGTTTGGGTCCCACTCCCGGAAGAAACTGAATATCCTGTTGCAGATATTGTTGCATGCGTGAAGCAATTTATGTAAAATTAGCATATTGCAGTAATAAGCCATGGCCTGGCGGGTATTCAAATATATAACGCACCTGTTTTACAGGAGACACCGGAAGGGGCACGGGATTCACTCCCCCTACCTGTTCGGGTTTATAAACGGAGTACTCTTTAATTCGGACGGAGTGAGCTTAACTCCGGGGATTGCAGCGGAGCACCTCAGGCTGCGTGCTGAAGACCCCTTTGTCAGGTCTTCCTCGGTCTCACTAAAATATGGCTTTCTGCTCTACCGGATCAGCAGGTGGTTCCGGCCGGAGGCGATCGTTGAACTGGGCAGCGGTGTGGGCATCAGTACCGTCTACCTCTCTTTGGGATCGCCCGAAACTCCCTTGCACAGCATTGAGAGAGATAAAGACAGAGCTGCACGGGCCGCACAACTGATTTGCAGGTGCAGCCCCGGGCCGGTCTCCATCCACTGGGGCGAGATGGAAGAGAAACTGGAATATGTTCTGCCCCAGCTTCCCCGGCGCTTTGTGGCCTTTGTGGATGGCAATCACCACTATGAACCCACGGTGGATTATATCAGGAGGATTCTGGAGAGAGCGGGGGAAGAGTCGGTGATCGTGATGGATGATATCTACTGGTCCAGGGGGATGTTCAGGGCCTGGAAGGAGGTAAGTTCCTGGTCGGAGGTGCAAGTATCTATAGATCTGTTTCATATGGGGATCCTGCTCTTGAAGAAGGGCCTGCCCAAAACAGAAATTAAAATTAAGTTTTAAACCTTTTATGGAATAAATCTTCTTATTAATATGTATTTTCGTCTACAATTTATTTAAATATGGAAACAATTATCAGTCTGGATAAAATTGTCAAGAACTACTATATAGGGTCGATTGTCGTGAAGGCACTTCGATCTGTGGATATTGATATCAAGAAAAATGAGTACGTGGCCATTATGGGACCCTCAGGTTCCGGGAAATCGACCCTGATGAATCTGGTGGGAGCCCTGGATACCCCCACAAGCGGGGAGTATATCCTGAATGGAACCGATGTGAGTAAGATGGACGACAACAGGCTGGCCGAGATCCGGAACCAGGAGATAGGGTTTATTTTCCAGACCTTTAACCTGCTTCCAAGATATACTGCCCTGGAGAATGTGATGCTGCCGCTGGTCTATGCAGGCACTTCCAAGAGCGAACGGACGGAGAGGGCAACTAAAACACTTGGCGAAGTGGGGCTGGCCGACCGGATGGATCACAAGCCCAATGAGTTATCGGGTGGACAGAGGCAGCGGGTGGCCGTGGCCCGGGCACTGGTGAACAATCCGTCTATTATCCTGGCCGACGAACCCACGGGAAACCTGGATTCAAAGACTTCGGTGGATATCATGAAGCTGTTCGGTCAGATCCATGAAAAGGGAAATACCATTATTCTGGTAACTCATGAGGAGGACATCTCCCGGTATGCCCACCGGATAATCCGCCTGCTGGATGGAGAGATCGACAAGATTGAAATCAATAAGAATCCCAGGACATAAAAAAATCAGGCATTTATACCAAAGGAGGCGATAAGGGCAAAACTTCCCTTATTGGAGGCAGGCGTGTACCCAAGTACCATAAACGCATCGAAGCTTATGGTACAGTAGATGAGCTAATGGCCCACACCACTATGTTGCGGGATCTGTTGCAGGATGAACAGATCCGGGAAGAGCTGCTTAGTATTCTGAATATCCAGATGGCCACCGCCTCGGTGCTGGCTGCCGATTGTGATGATTGCCCTGTGGAGATACCGGTAGTGGGTGACAAACAGGTGACCTTTCTTGAAGAAAGAATTGACGAAATGGATGCTTCCATGGAACCACTGCGCTCATTTATTATTCCGGGAGGTAACCAAAGCGTGTCCCAGGCACACATCGCCCGGACGGTTTGCAGGCGATGCGAGCGGACCATTCTGAAACTTGCCCAAGATGTTAATATCCAGGAAGATATAATTCGTTTTTACAATCGACTTTCCGATTATTTTTTCGTACTTTCCCGTAAAATTGCACAGCTTTCAGGCGTCAAACAGGAACCTTGGAATCCAGGCTTGTAGGAATAGATTTTTTTTTTAAATTTGCCGCTCCTAAAGGCGGTTTAATATAATTGAAAACTTAGATGTACTGGACTCTGGAATTAGCTTCGAAACTTGAAGATGCACCGTGGCCTGCCACCAAGGATGAGTTGATTGATTTTGCAATCAGATCAGGTGCTCCCATGGAAGTTATTGAAAACCTGCAGGAGATCGAAGATGAGGGAGATGTCTATGAGAGTATTGAAGATATCTGGCCCGATTATCCCAGCAAGGACGATTTCTTTTTTAACGAGGATGAGTACTAATACTGTCTTTTCTCTTTCTATTTCCACACAAAAACATCCTCCCAGCGCAGGGGGCGCCATTTCTCAAGCCATTTGAAATCACTCAGAAGTGCCTCCTCGGGGGGGAACCTTTCCAGTGGATAATAGGTGCCATCAGGTTGTGTGGTATATACCACCCTCGAAATCTGATTGTCTTTCAGGTAGATGGTCAGATCTGAACAAACCGTTTTATTGGCACCCACGATGACGTCCTCGTCCGTGGCATAATAAATGGTCTGACCGTTTCCAGTCACCAGAAGCCTGTCCAGTTTATTATCCACAAAGAAGCCGGTCATCTCTTTTCCTCTCATCTGATCGTATTTTGTAGAATCTTTCTGGGAAGCTACAAGAGCTACCCCGCTTAAGAGCATTCGATCCAGTTTCTGGTCTACCATATATATACTCATATGATTGGAGGTCAGCTGATTCTGGTCGGACCAGAGCACCGGTTCCCCAAAAAAATCAAAGAGGCTGTCGGCTTCCACATAGACCAGTGAATCGCACATGACCTGCAGATCACTGCGGAATATTTTTACTTTATAATAGGCCTTCAGGATTCTGCTCTGCTCCTCAAATTCTGGATTCTGCATGGAGAACAGGGTATCCGCATGAACATACATGGTATCGGCACCATCAATCTGTATCATCAGGGCGCTGTCTGTGACCATGGCCGTTTCCTGTTCGCTGTAGTAGAGGCCAAAATGACCTTTCAAGGTCATATTCTCGGCAGTGTCGATCAGCTCCACATTGGAGTTGGCCCTTCCAAATCCCAGTTCTGCCTCGTAATAAAGGGTATCTCCCCGGAGGATCCGGCCTCCCTCTTCCATGTAGGCATTATCGCTTACGTAGGAGATATCCTGTTTGGTATCATACCATCCGTTCTCGCAATAGATATAGCGCCCTTCCCCGGTGATCTCAGTGGGACCGCTGAAGTAGGAGATCTCCGTCCGGGTATCATACTTCATGCTGTCGGTATAGATGGTGTAGTCGGGATTAATAATTACCACCGAATCCATAAAATAGAATATTTCCTTATCCAGGATAAAACGGCCCCTGCCACTGGTGAGCCTGCTGTCCCGCTGGGTAAGAATCCCGCCTCCCATGTAGTAGGCGATACCCGCATTGCGGTTATAATTAAGGGAATCGGTAAGCAGGGTAATATCTTTATTTACCAGCTTCACATTGTTCCTGACCCGGGCAAGTTTGGTAATCCCGTTGTAATAGGCCAGATCGCCGGTCAGTGTCAGGGTGTCGGCCTGCTGTACCCTTACATTGCTGAAGGCATCCACGGAGGTGGTGGCCGGATAGAAATAAGCTGAATCGCAGCTCATCACCACATCTTCATGTTTGAGCCGCACATCGCCGATCAGTTTCCGGGCATCTTTCCCGATCTTTACGTCGAAGGCGGTGAGGTCAGCGTTCAGGATATCAATGGTGGTCTGTCCCCACACCGGTGAGGCGGGAGCCAGTAAACAAAGCAACAGCAGGCTGGGGGCCAGGGATCGCTTATGCCGGGCAGAGCTCATTTCTGACTGCTCAACTGGCCGGATGTACTGCAATTACTGTAAGCGGGATCTATTCGGATATAGGTGGATGCTTTCTTTTCCTCATACCATGCGTTTATCACTTCCATGTTTTTATGGGCCAGGGCCATATTTTGCAGTAGCATATAGTCCTGCTTGAGATTGGCACGATGCGGCTCGGTTCTGGACTTCAACAAGAGCATTTTATAACAGAGCTTGTGATTGTGGTCGGTGGACTCATAGGGTTCACTCAGATCATTCACCTCCATGTTCCGGATCATATAGTAATCCTTGGTGGGTAGCTGGTCCAGTTCAAAGGTGGAGGCCTGGGTCTGCGGATTCACAAGCAATCCTCCGTTAACACTTGTCTTCGGATCCTCGGAGTAACGTTTGGCAGCCCAGTCGAAGGAGATGGAGTCGGCTTCGATCACCCGTTTCAGGCTGTCCATTTTCGCTATGGCCAGCTGCTTGGCATTGGCGTCGGCTTTCGGATTCATCAAAATATGCCTGGTATTGGCCCGGTCGCCCCTTCGTTCAATCATTTGTATGATGTGAAAGCCAAAAGAGCTTTCCACTATTTTAGAAACCTGTCCTGCTTTCAGGGACCAGGCTTCATCGGCATAAGCTTTATCCAGCTGAGAGCGCATCATAAATCCTATTTCTCCCCTGCGGGCAGCTTCGGGTGCTTCTGAATAGAGAACCGCCAGTGTCCCGAAATCTTCTCCCTCCTGAACACGCTTTCGCAGTTCAAGCAGCCTCTCTTTTACCTCAAAAACGGCTTCTTCACTGTATTGGGGATAGGCCACTATCTGTGCCAGCTCCACCTCGGTATTGATATAGGGGATGCTATCGGGATCCAGGGACCGGTAGAAGCTTTTCACATCGGAAGGAGTGGTGGTAACATCTGCAATAATGCTCTGACTTACTTCCTGGGTGATCATCTGTTCCTGGATTGCTTCTCGCAGATCGTCCTTGATATCAAAGATGGATTTGTTGAAATAGGACTCCATCTCCTCCTCGCTTCCAAACTGACTGACGAAATAGTCAAGCCGGGACTCCATCTGCAGCTCCACCATGCTTGGTCCAACCTCCACACTATCTATTTTGGCCTGGGCCATCAGAAGCTTCCGTTCAATAAAACTATTGTAGATATCGCAGCGAATATCACTGCTTAAAGACTGTCCCGACATTTTCATCTGCAGGAATTCCTGCTCAATATCTGACTGGAGGATATGAAAATCACCCACAACCCCGATCACCCTGTCAATAACCAGTGGCTGGGCCATGGCATTAAAAGACAGGAGTGTCCCCAGCAATATAAAAACTCTTTTTCTCATCATCGTATCAGTATATTTCAAACTGGTTTTTGCTTACCCCATCGGTATATACCCGGTGCTCCAGCTCCTTTATGAATTGTATTTTTCTCTTATTCAGAATAATAGTGATAATGTCTTCCTGAACCATCTCCAACGGAGCCACTTCACCTACGGTGAGGTATTCGCTAAAATGCACCAGGTACCTGTAGAGTGAATCGGTTCTTTCAATATTGCGGTAGCTCCTCAGGTATCTCTCCGGATCTGAGATCCTCATGGGCAACTGATCTTTAATGGAGGCGAAATCCACCCATGTATCATTAAAATTGCTGTATTTCTCTGCATAGGTCAGACAATAGTTTTCCATCTGATCCAGGTCCTCCGGACGGTTATTCCATGACCAGCGTCTGAGCTGATCCAGTTGAGGAGCTGAAAGGGGGATTTTTACAAAGGTGCCTTTGATGATGTTCCGGTCCAGCAGGAAGTTGTTGGGATTCTCCTCGTAATAGGCTTGCATCTCACTTTCTTTCACTACGGTATCCATTTTTTGCTGAAGCAGTTTCTGACGGTAGGTGTATATCAACAGGGAGCGATAGTACTCTTCCATCTGTTTTTCGAAATCCATCTGCTCTTCCGTAAGGGACTCTTCGGCTCTGTGCTTCATCAGCTGATCTTTTACCCAGGTCTCCGTGTAGCGCTTCGCCATTTGAATACTGTCCTGTGCATTGGTCCCTGAGGGAATTACTTTTTGCAGGTCAGAAGGGTAGAGGTAGGTTTCGAATGCCCGGGCAACCGGCTCCTCCGGGTTGCTTTCCTTGAACAGGGTGCAGCCCTGGCCCAGGAAAAAAATGAGCATTAAACAAGCTGTAAGGCTTCTCATACCTATCGGTTTATTTGTTTCAGTACTTCCTGGTTCACGGTAACCGGGTACTTGGCCTTCAGTGCTTTCAGCCATTCTGCTTCCAGGTATTCCTGGTAATCCGAAGTAATCTGACCGCGTGCCTCATCCAGTTTCTTGGGTTCGGGCGACCGGACTCCTTTTACGATCACAAAGGTACTGTTCTCTCCCTCTTCAACAAGGGCTCCGGGGCCACTTTTTCCATCCTGTGCATCAATCATCTCATTCTCCCCTTTTTCAACAAGGTAGTGTGTCAGAACAATACAGGGGATGGTATCCGAGCTGCAATACTTCTCATTCAGGGCCTCCTGATCCAGTTTGCCTTTGGCAATTTTCTTGTAGGCGCGCCTGATTCCATCCAGATCTGCCTGGCCGGTGCACTCCACAATATAGGCATCTGTGCGCTCTTTCCACATGTATTGTTTGCGGTGTTCCCTGTGAAAAGCCTCCAGCCCCAGGGTATCCGTAAGAGCCAATGACCAGACTTTTTGATCCATGATGTCGAATAGCAGGATTCCATCATGGTACTCTTCATATATATACCTGAAATCCGGGTATTTTTCAGGCAATTTCTGCTCTTCATAGGCAAGGACAAGCTCGTCTGAAAAGCTTTTATAGAGCTGATCCACCCAGACTTTCGGATCTCTGGCTTTTCCATGGTATTGCTTCTCTTCCACATAGGATGCAAATTCGCCCGTCAGGACCTCTTTTTCGCCGATCTTAAGTAGGGGGCTGTTCTGTCTCTTTAAAGCACCGGCTTTCCAGGTGCCCAGTCTTAGGGAGGAATCCACGGCCAGGTAGATTGCCTGGAGGTTTTCAGGATGCTCCCTGTAAGAATACTGCCGCTTCAGGGAGGAGATAAACTGATCTGTCCTGGCTGAATTCCGATCGCTTCGATCGCATTTCTGCTGTAACTCGGGTTTCATCTCCTCATAACTTCCAATCCCCTTTTTGTCAATCAATTTGACAATATGCCATCCGTAGGAAGATTTAAATGGCCGGGAGTAGTCCCCGGTCTTTTCAAGGGAAAAAGCCGCATTCTCAAATTCAGGGATCATCCGTCCGGTACCGAACCAGGGGATTTCCCCTCCCGATCTGGCTGAGCTCCTGTCGTCCGAATGATTTTTGGCCAACTCCCCAAACTCCACACTCATCTGCAGGCTGTCATACACCATCTGGACCCGTTCATAGGCCTGTTTTTTCTGCTCTTCCCCGATATTGGCAGGTGTTCGTATAAAAATATGTGCCACTTTAACGGATCCGCGTGCCGGCCTCTTATCATGCACCTTGATAATGTGGTATCCATAGTTGGTACGGAAGGGCATGCTTATCTGACCCACGGGAGTGTTATATGCCGCTTTTTCGAAGGGATAAACCATGGAAAAAACAGTAAAATAGTTCAGGTCTCCTCCGTTTTGCTGCACGGTGGCATCTTCGGAGGTGGCCCTGGCAACCACTTCAAAAGCTTCACCGCTGCTAAGCCTGTTCCTGATTTCCATGATCTTTTCATAAGCTGCCAGAGTATCTTCCGGAGATGGACTTTCGTTTAAGCGGATCAGGATATGACTGGCATGAATATCGTATTTGGACCATTCGTAAGCCTCCCGCATCATCGCTTCCATGGTTTTCTCATCTACCAGGTAGGGTTTGGCCAGCTGTTTCCGGTAGCCTTCCAGTTCATTCACAAATTTAGTGGTGGTATCCATCCCCAGCGCCTCGGCTTCTTTCACCTTGAGCTTGAAATTTATAAAGAGCTCCAGGTAGTCCTCGGGAGCCTGCCTGTTCAGCGAGGATTCATTGTTGTTTTTCCGGTAGATCCTTTCAAACTCCTCCAGGCTTATCTCTTCATCCCCAATCCTTAATAGTACAGGTGAGGCCTGTCCAAAAACTATTGTTCCTAAAAACAGAACAAAGATCATCAAGAGCATACTATGTTTCATGTGGTCAAAATTGTTTAGTATAGAACGGGTGATAGATCTATATATTATCTGCTATAGTTGGGCGCTTCCCGGGTGATGGTCACATCGTGCGGATGGCTCTCCTGGACCCCGGCATTGGTGACCCGTACAAACTGAGCCTTCTGCAGGGCAGGTATACTGCCAGCACCGCAATAGCCCATGCCGGCACGCAAACCTCCGATCATCTGATAGATCACCTCGGTCAGACTTCCTTTGAAGGGCACACGGGCGGCAATACCTTCGGGGACCAGTTTTCTGATATCCTCCTCCATATCCTGGAAATAGCGGTCCTTGGAGCCATGCTGCATGGCTTCCAGAGAGCCCATTCCCCTGTATGACTTGTATTTCCGGCCGTTGTAAATGATGGTTTCACCCGGGGACTCCTCCACGCCGGCAAAAAGCGATCCGGCCATGATGGAACTGGCCCCTGCGGCCAATGCTTTGACAATATCCCCCGAGTACCTGATCCCTCCGTCGGCAATGACAGGGACCCCTGTTCCTTCCAGTGCCTTGGCCACATCGTAGATGGCTGTCAGCTGTGGAACTCCGACTCCGGCTATGATCCTGGTGGTACAGATGGATCCCGGGCCAATTCCCACCTTGACGCCGTCCGCTCCGGCCTTAACCAGTGCCAGGGCTGCAGCGGCAGTGGCCACGTTGCCAACGACCACCTCCAGTTCGGGAAATTTCTTCTTTACCTTCTTCAGACTCTCCACAACTCCAGAACTATGCCCGTGAGCCGTATCAATAACCACTGCATCCACCCCTGCCTCCTGCAGGGCGCTTACCCGTTCCAGGATATCTTCAGAGACCCCGACCGCAGCGGCAACCCTCAGCCTGCCTTTGTCATCCTTGCAGGAGTTGGGCCGGTCCTTGGACTTGGTGATATCCTTATAGGTGATCAGCCCGATCAGCTTGTTATTGCCATCCACCACGGGAAGCTTCTCAATCTTGTGCGCCTGCAGGATCATGGCAGCCTCGGCCAGCCCCGTGTTACGGGTGGTGGTAATAATGTTCTCCACGGTCATCACCTCTCCAATGACCCTGTCCATATCCTGTACGAAACGGAGGTCACGGTTGGTGACAATCCCGATCAGGACTCCCTCCTCGTTGACCACCGGAATCCCCCCGATCTTATATTCCTTCATCAGATTCAGGGCATCGCTGACGGTCCCCTCTTTCTTAATGGTAATGGGTTCGTGGATCATCACACTTTCTGCCCGCTTGACCCTTTTTACCTGCCTGGCCTGCTCTTTCAGTGGCATGTTCTTATGAATGACTCCGATTCCCCCTTCACGTGCTATGGTAATGGCCAGTAGCTCTTCTGTAACCGTATCCATGGCCGCCGATACGATGGGCGTATTCAGGCTGATGTTCCTGGAGAATTGCGATTTGATACTTACCTCCCTGGGAAGCACCTCGGAGAATGCGGGCAGCAGCAACACATCATCGAAGGTTAATCCCTCTGCGGCAATTTTATCCTGGGCAAACGACATTGTATGAGAATTTGGTTATTTTTAAATGTGGCAAAATTACAAAAAAAAAGCTTAGCAGATCTCGAGGAAATTCGCCGGATTTTAGCAGCCTTCTGGGGCTTTGAAAAATTCCGTCCCCTGCAGGAAGAGATCATCCTTTCCATCCTTTCCGGAAGAGATACTCTGGCCCTTATGCCCACGGGGGGAGGGAAGTCTCTAACCTTTCAGGTTCCGGCACTGGTCATGGAGGGCATCTGCATCGTCATTACTCCCCTGATTGCTTTGATGAAGGACCAGGTGGCCCAGCTGCAAGGGCGGAAAATCAAAGCGCTTGCCATCCATTCCGGCATGAGCACCTATGAAATAGATATTGCACTGAACAACTGTGTCTACGGGGGGTATAAATTCCTCTATGTTTCTCCCGAACGCCTGAGCACCCCTTTATTCCGTACCAGGGTAAGGGATATGAACGTGAATCTGATTGCGGTGGATGAGGCCCACTGCATCTCCCAGTGGGGGTATGATTTCAGGCCCTCTTACCTGGAGATCAGTGCCCTCAGGGAGGTACTGGAGGAGGTTCCGGTTCTGGCCCTTACTGCCACAGCCACCCCGGAAGTATGCGTGGATATCCAGGATCGCCTGGATTTCAGGCAGCCTAATCTGAAACAGCTTAGTTTTGACCGGGAGAACCTGGATTACCTGGTGAAAACCACCGAGGATAAACCCAGGGAACTGCTGAAGCTTGCAGGGGAGCTGGCGGGCTGCGGCATCGTCTATACCAGGAACCGCAAAAAGTGCAGGGAGCTCTCCCAGCTGCTCACGGAGCACGGGATTAGTGCCGGCTACTATCATGCTGGATTGAAACAGGCCCTGAGAGACGAAAGACAGCAGGCATGGATGCAGGATGACTTCCGGATCATGGTGGCCACAAACGCTTTTGGAATGGGAATCGATAAACCGGATGTACGCTTTGTGATCCATATGGATCTGCCGGACGGACCGGAGGCCTATTTTCAGGAGGCGGGAAGAGTGGGCCGTGATGGTAAACACTCGAGTGCCATCCTTCTTTACAACGTGACGGATAAGCGGGTGGTTGAACAGCGTATTGCAGTGAACTTTCCGGGTATCCCAATGGTTCGTGAAGTTTACCGGGCCGTTTGCAACTACCTGCAGGTCCCTTTGGGCAGCGGCAGGGGACAAGCATACGACTTTGAGTTTGGGGATTTTCTTCACCGCTACCGCTTCAGTGCCATGATGGCTCATAGCTCCCTGCAGATTCTGTCCAGGGAGGGCTATATGGTTCTAACGGATGCTTTTTATAATCCTTCGCGGATCAAATTTAACGTGGAGCGGGATGAGCTGTACACCTTCCAGGTGAAAAATGCAGAATTTGATGGCTTTATCAAACTATTACTCCGCTCATACAGCGGACTCTTTTCCCAGTTTGTTAAGATTGATGAGTCCTCTCTGTCCAGGCGTTCCGGCCTTTCCCAGGAAAAAGTATACAGCTATCTCAAGACCCTGTCCAAGCGCCAGATCATTCACTACCTTCCGCGAAAGGAGCTCCCGGTCCTTACTTTCCTGGAGGAAAGATTGGATGATAAAAATCTCTTGATTGCCCAGGACCGGTATAATTTCAGGAAAGACCGTTTTGAGAAACGCATCAGGGAAATGCTGCGTTACGCTTCTTCCCAAACACTCTGCAGGAACCAGTTTCTGCTCAGCTACTTTGGAGAGTTGGACGCCCCGCGCTGCGGACGCTGCGATGTCTGCCGGAAGGAGGAACCGCTGCAGCCTGGCAGTGAGGAGTTTAAAGCCACGGAAGAGGCAGTGGTTCAGCAGCTGTTGGAGACTCCCCTTGGTCTGGAAAAGCTGGTGGAACAAACCGGCCTGGATCCCCTGAAAGTGGCCAGGGTGGCAGAGTGGTTGGTGGACCAGGGGAAGCTTGAGCGGAGAAAGGACCTGAGCCTCAGATGGAAGGGCTAAGCGGCCCGGTTTTCACTCTTTTATCTATCTTTGCCCCATGCAGGAAAAAGCTAGTCCGGTTCACAACTTTGTTTACTCCAGCGAATTGGTGGCCTTTGTCAAGGCGGCCAACACTTGCTGCAGCTACCTCGAGGAGCTAAAAAGTGACGAGGGAAGGGCTTTTATCAATGAATCGCTCAAACATCTGTCCACGGTCTACACCACATTTTTGAATATCGGGGAAACAGAACCGGTTTTGGAGTCAGGCCTTGAACCTGCAGTGACAGAGCAGGAGTGGTCGGCCCTTTTTCAAAAGGTGGCCAGAGTCCTGGGTCCCTACAATGATATTCTCCGGGTGGCCGGGGAAGAGGAGTTCGACCGCTCGGAACTGGTGAATCATACCATTTCAGAGGATCTGGCCGACCTGTACCAGGAGCTTAAAGATTTTACTGTCAGTTACAGTCTGGGAATTGAAGAGTTGATGAATGATGCGGCCTGGGAGATAAAAGTACGGTTTGGCGAACAATGGGGTGCCAAACTCCTTCGTGCATTGCAGGCCCTGCATGAATTGTATGTTTCAGGAGTGGATCCAACAGAAAAAGAGTGATGTTTCAGAACGAGATAAGTAAGGAAGAAGTGGCCGGACTGGAGCTGATTCAGTATGAAGGGCCCATATATGTGATTGATTCGACGGAAGCATTTGAACGGGAAATAGGGCATATAGCCCGGCAGACTGTCCTTGGATTTGACACAGAGACCAGGCCCTCCTTTAAAAAGGGGAAGGTTTATCCCACCTCTTTAATTCAGATCGCTTCCCTGGAACGGGCCTGGATCCTCCGGGTAAACCGCCTCGGTTACCCCCGGAAGCTCCTGGAGCTGCTCTCCGGTGAGATTCCCATGAAGATAGGACTGGGGCTGCAGGATGACCTGAGAAGGCTCCGGTCGGATTTCCAGTTCGAGCCCAGGGGTTTCCTGGACCTTCAGCAATATGTGCAGGCCTTCCGGATAGACGAAAAGGGATTAAAGAAAATTAGCGGAATCGTACTGAACAGGCGAATCTCCAAGTCGCAACAGGTTTCCAACTGGGATGCAGAGGTCTTAAGTGAGGCCCAGTTGAGGTACGCTGCCACAGATGCCTGGATCTGTCTGATGATTTACAATAGTTTAAGAGATTCAATATCATAAGCATGAGCGAGCGCACCAGGATCGTATTAAAATCAGGCAAGGATCAATCACTCAGGAGATACCATCCCTGGGTGTTTTCCGGGGCCATCAAGAAGATACACGGGCCCGCCCGGGAGGGTGAACTGGTTGAGGTGTACGACAATCAAGAAAATTTCCTGGCAGTGGGACACTATCAGCAGGGCTCCATCGCCGTAAGGGTGATCAGTTTCGAAGCGGTGGAAACAGACCAGGATTTCTGGGACCGGAAGATAGCCGGTGCATGGAAGCTGAGGGAAGACCTGGGGCTGACAACCAATCCCCGGACCAATGTTTTCAGGTGGGTAAATGCAGAAGGCGATGGCTTGCCTGGCTTGATCGTGGACTTTTATGGAGGGGTGGCTGTGTTGCAGATGCACTCTATCGGGATGTTCCGGAATCTGGAACCCATCGTAGAGTCCTTAAAAAAGGTGGCGGGGGAGCAGCTACATACCATTTATAATAAGAGTGAAACAACCCTGCCGGATAAGCCCGGAATTTCAGGGAAGTCCGGATTTTTGCTGGGAGAGCAGAAGGGGGGAGAGGTGCTGGAATATGGCTACCAATTCAAGGTAAACTGGTTAGAGGGTCAGAAGACCGGTTTTTTCATTGACCAGCGCGAAAACCGGAAACTGGTCGGAGACTACTCCAAAGGTCGTAAGGTTCTGAATATGTTTGGATATACGGGAGGTTTCAGCATGTATGCCATGGGGGGAGGAGCCGAGCTGGTCCATAGCGTGGACAGCAGCGGGAAGGCCATTGACCTGACCAGGGAGCATGCTGAGATGAACTTTCCCGGGGATACGCGCCACCAGGCGATGGCAGTGGATGCATTCAGCTACTTCAGGGAGATGAAGGAGTCCTACGATCTGATGATTCTGGATCCTCCTGCCTTTGCCAAGCATCAGAATGTACTGAGTAATGCCCTGCAGGGATATAAACGACTGAACCAAAGAGCCTTTGAGGCAATTGCCCCGGGGGGTATCCTCTTTACTTTCAGTTGTTCACAGGCGGTAAGCAGAGAAAATTTCCGGAAGTCGGTGTTTGTGGCAGCGGCCAATGCAAGGAGGAATGCGCGCATTTTACATCAACTATCCCAGCCAGCCGATCACCCGGTCAGTATCTACCATCCGGAGGGAGAATACCTCAAGGGACTGGTTTTGGAAGTGGGGTAACATTTTGGAAACTCATACGTCTATTTGTTATGGATATCACTAAACTACCAAATCTGCAGAAAATGAAAAAATTAGCATTTCTTAGCCTTGCTCTTCTGATGAGCCTCTCTTCCTGTTATATTGATGGGTGGAACCAGAGTATTTCCGGCAACGGCCGTGTGGTTGAAGAGACCAGGGATATTGATGGCTTTACGGGTGTACTGGTAAGCTCAGGAATCGATGTATACCTGAGCCAGGGAAATAGCTTTGATATCAGGGTGGAAGCTGATGAAAATCTCCAGGAAGTCATCCTGACAGAGCTGGAAGGAAACAACCTGGTGGTAAAGACCGACCGGGTAAATATCCGGAATGCCAAATCCAAAAAGGTACATGTCACCCTCCCGGAATTACGCGAGTTAAAAATCAGCAGTGCAGGCGATTGTGTGGGTCAGACCCCTTTTGAATGCGACAATCTCCGTCTCTCCATCAGCAGTGCCGGTGACCTGAGCCTGGAGGTGGATGCCAAGGAGATAAACCTGGATATCAGTTCCAGCGGGGATGCCCGTATTTCAGGAAGTACGGATATCCTGGATGTGAACCTGAGCAGTGCAGGCGACCTGAATGCCTTTGACCTGATTGCTGCCAGGGTGGATGTAGTGGTTTCCAGTGCCGGCGATGCCAGGGTTTTTGCCACGGAAGAGATCTCCATGAATGCTTCCAGTGCGGGGAATATATATTACAGGGGGGATGCCAGGGTGATCCGTTCTCAAAGCTCCAGCGCAGGGGATATTGTAAAAAAGAATTAACCCAGGTAGCTCTTAAGGATCTTGCTTCGGGTGGTATGTTTCAGGCGCTTTATGGCTTTTTCCTTAATTTGCCGGACCCGTTCCCTGGTTAGATTAAACTCTTCCCCAATTTCCTCCAGGGTATGGGGGTGCTTTCCATTAAGCCCGAAGTAGAGCCTGATAATGCTGGCTTCCCGGTAGGTGAGGGTGCTGAGGGCCCGCTCAATTTCTTTTCGCAGGGAATCGTTCAGCAATCCCCTGTCGGGTGAGGGAGTTTCCCCGTTGAGCAACACATCGTACATGGTCCCATCCTCTCCGTCCTGGAGGGGGGCATCCATGGAGACATGCCTTCCGGAACTGCGGATGGCCTCTTTCACATCTTCCGGTGCAAGTTCCAGGGCTTCAGCGATCTCCATGATTGTAGGTTCCCGTTCAAACTTCTGCTCCAATTCGGCAAAGGTCTTGTTAATCTTATTGATGGAGCCTATCTTGTTCAATGGCAGTCGAACAATACGGGCCTGTTCTGCCAATGCCTGGAGGATCGATTGCCTGATCCACCATACGGCGTAGCTGATAAATTTAAAGCCCCGGGTCTCGTCAAAGCGCTGCGCAGCTTTGATCAGTCCAAGATTACCTTCGTTTATGAGGTCGGGCAGGCTTAAGCCCTGGTTTTGATACTGTTTGGATACGGATACCACAAAACGCAGGTTGGCTTTGATCAGTTTCTCCATGGCCGGTCCGTCTCCCTTGCGGATCCTGCGTGCAAGTTCAACCTCCTCCTCTGCGGTAATAAGATCCACCTTTCCGATCTCATGCAAGTACTTGTCAAGAGAAGGAGTCTCTCTGTTTGTGACCTGCTTGATTATCTTCAGTTGTCTCATATGCCCTGCAACAGAGGTGTTAAATGCGTTTGAATATATATATTATTTTTGGTAGTTCACCATATTTCCACTAATATTGCATAGAATTCCATTCTGACGAACACAGGTTCCATTCTGATTAAATTCCAATTTATCTTGATTTAACTCATCCTTACAGGATTATTATTTATTTATCACAAATTATATGTACGATATTCTAGAACTAAATAAAAAGCTCTTAGCCGAACTGCGCGATATTGCTAAGGAATTAAAAATTAAGCGGGTCGAGTCGTTTAAGAAGCAGGATCTGATTTACAAGATATTAGATACCCAAGCCATTGTGGTATCTGAAAGTAAATCCGGGAAGAAAGAGGGCCCCAGAAAGGATGGCTCCAGGAGGGAAAACTCCAATAAAGAGAGTCTCGTGAAAGAGAATGAGGCCAAATCTTCAACAGAGCCCACCCCAACATCGAAAAAACGATCAGGAAGGCCGCCTAAAAAGGAAAGAAAGCAGGAGCCCCAGCCTGGTGCTGAAGTTGCGGAAAGCAAAACTACTGAAACTGCAGTCTCCCAGCCCCGCGAACAATCGGAGCCGAAAGAGCGCCATTCCTCTTCCCAGGAAGATAAATCTTTCAAGAAAGAGGGGGGACGCCGTGATTTCCGTGATCGTGGCAATCGCAATGAGCGCACCGAGCGCGGCGAACGTAATGAACGCAACGAACAGAGGGAAAATGGGGAGCGTCAGGATCGTTCTGAACAGAGGGAACGCAGTGAACGGGGGGATCAGCGTGACAACCGCGCTCAGAAGAGGCCCCAGGAGCGCCGGGAGGTGGACAAATATGATTTTGAAGGTCTGATTACCAACTCGGGTGTGCTTGAGATTATGCCTGACGGCTATGGGTTCCTTCGTTCCTCGGATTACAATTACCTGAACTCTCCCGATGATATCTATGTCTCCCAGAGTCAGATCAAGCTCTTTGGTCTGAAGACCGGGGATAACGTAACAGGAACCATCCGCCCTCCCAAAGAGGGTGAAAAGTACTTCCCGCTTATAAAAGTGGAGTCCATAAATGGACGGAGCCCTGATTACATTCGCGACCGGGTTCCATTTGACTACCTGACCCCCCTCTTTCCTGAAGAGAAGTTTACCCTGGTGGGGAACGGACAGCATAACCTTTCGGTACGCGTAGTGGATATGTTCGCTCCCATCGGGAAGGGACAGCGTGGATTGATCGTTGCACAGCCCAAGACCGGGAAAACTGTTCTTCTGAAAGATATTGCCAATGCCATTGCAGCCAACCATCCTGAAGTATATATGATTGTCTTGCTGATCGATGAACGTCCGGAAGAGGTTACTGATATGGCAAGGAACGTAAATGCGGAAGTGATATCATCCACCTTTGATGAACCCGCTGAGCGCCATGTCAGGATTGCCAACATTGTTCTGGAAAAGGCCAAGCGTATGGTCGAGTGTGGTCATGATGTGGTGATCCTGCTGGATTCCATTACACGTCTTGCAAGGGCTTACAATACCATCTCTCCTGCATCCGGCAAGGTGCTTTCCGGTGGGGTGGATGCCAATGCACTGCACAAGCCAAAACGGTTCTTTGGAGCAGCCAGGAACATTGAGGACGGGGGCTCCCTGACCATCCTGGCCACGGCTCTGACGGAGACCGGATCTAAAATGGACGAGGTGATCTTCGAAGAATTCAAGGGAACCGGTAATATGGAACTGCAGCTTGACAGAAAGCTCTCCAACAAGCGGGTTTACCCATCCGTGGATGTCAATCCATCCAGCACCCGCCGGGAAGACCTGCTGCTTGATAAGCCTATGCTTGACAAGATCTGGATCCTCAGGAACTACCTCTCCGATATGAATTCGGTGGAGGCTATGGAGTTCCTCCGTGACCGCATAAGCAAGACAGCCTCAAACGAGGAGTTTTTGATCTCCATGAACAGCGGCTGATCCCTCCGGATAAATTTTAAGAAAGTGACGGTAATTGCCGTCACTTTTTTTTGTTTCAGGACCCCGGTCGGCCGGGTTATTTGAAATCATTTTATATTACGGATAAGCAATAGAAATTAAGCCTATTTTACTAATTTTGGATGACTTCAATTCATATAGTTAACTAGTTGTAATATAAATACTTAAGTAAAAATAACATGGCAAATAAAAAGAATTTCATGACATGTGACGGGAATTATGCCGCAGCGCATATTGCCTACATGTTTAGTGAGGTGGCTGCCATCTATCCCATCACTCCCTCCTCCAACATGGCGGAGCATGTGGACGAGTGGTCGGCCAATGGTAGAAAGAATATTTTCGGGGAGACCGTGAAGGTCGTTGAAATGCAATCGGAGGCAGGAGCCGCCGGGGCAGTTCACGGTTCACTGCAGAGTGGTGCCCTCACTTCCACCTTTACCGCATCCCAGGGACTCCTTTTGATGATCCCGAACATGTACAAGATTTCGGGGGAACTACTCCCCGGTGTATTTCACGTTTCAGCAAGAAGCCTGGCAGCTCAGGCACTCTCCATTTTTGGAGACCACAGCGATGTGATGTCAACCCGTCAGACCGGATTCGCCATGTTGGCAACCGGAAGTGTACAGGAGGTGATGGATCTGGCGGCTGTTGCTCACCTGACATCTATCAAAACAAGGATTCCTTTCCTTCATTTCTTTGATGGCTTCCGTACCTCTCACGAGATCCAGAAGGTGGAAGCCCCTGATCAGGACGCGCTCGCCAGTCTTTTGGATATGGATGCTCTGCAAGCTTTCAGGAATAATGCATTGAACCCGGAGAATCCCGTGACAAGGGGACTGGCTCAGAATCCTGATATCTATTTTCAGGCACGTGAAGCTGCCAACAAATATTATGAGGTGATTCCCGATGAAGTTGCTGCCTATATGAAAGAGATCAGCAAACTGACCGGTCGGGAATATAAGCCCTTTACCTACTACGGTGCTGACGATGCTGAGAATATCGTAATTGCCATGGGGTCCATTACCGAAACCCTGAAAGAGGTGGTTGATCACCTGAATGCCAAAGGGGAGAAGACAGGGCTGCTTTCCGTGCATCTTTACAGGCCTTTTTCAGCCAAATATTTTATGGAAGTACTACCCAAGTCTGTGAAGCGCATCGCTGTTCTGGATCGTACCAAGGAGCCTGGAGCCAACGGAGATCCTCTCTACCTGGATGTCAAGAATCTTTTCTATGGGAAGGAGAATGCTCCGCTGATCGTAGGTGGACGTTACGGGCTTTCTTCCAAGGATACCACTCCGGCCATGATGATCTCTGTCTTTAACAACCTGAAGATGGCAGAGCCCAAGAACCAATTTACCGTCGGTATTGTGGATGATGTTACTTTTAGATCCCTGCCATTGCTCCCCGAGATTTCTCTGGGTGCCAAAGGCACTTTTGAGGGCAAATTCTATGGACTGGGCTCCGATGGTACAGTGGGTGCCAACAAGAACTCCATTATGATTATTGGGGAATCCACCGACAAATACTGTCAGGCCTATTTTGCCTATGACTCCAAAAAGTCTGGTGGGATTACTACCTCCCACCTCCGTTTTGGGGATAAGCCCATCCGCTCCCCCTATCTGGTGGTTACTCCGGATTTTGTTGCTTGTTCAGTTCCCTCTTATCTGGAGAAATATGATATGCTCAAGGGGCTCAAGGATGGCGGTACTTTCCTGCTGAATTCCATCTGGAGTGAAGAGGAAACCATCAAACACCTTCCCAACCACGTGAAGAAGTACATGGCCGATCATAAGATTAACTTCTACATCATCAATGCCACCAAACTGGCACAGGAGATCGGACTGGGTAACCGAACCAACACCATTATGCAGTCGGCCTTCTTCAAGATTGCCGATATAATTCCCTATGACCAGGCGGTTGAAGAGATGCGCAAGTTTATCATCAAAAGTTTCGGTCGCAAGGGCGAAGAGGTGGTGAAAATGAACTTTTCTGCTGTTGAAAAAGGTGGGGATGTCACTAAAATTGAGGTCCGGGCAGAATGGGCCTCTCTGAAAGATGAAACAAAAGAGGATCACAGACTGGGAGTCCCAGACTTTGTTAGGAATGTGGTTGAGCCCATCAATAACCTGGCCGGTGATGATCTTCCCGTAAGTGCATTTGCCGGACGCGAAGACGGAACCTTCCCTTCAGGAACCTCCCAGTGGGAGAAGCGCGGTATTGCTGTAAATGTTCCCGAGTGGATCGCCGACAATTGCATCCAGTGTAACCAGTGTGCCTATGTTTGTCCCCATGCGGCCATACGTCCCTTCCTGATTGACGAAAAGGAAGCCAAAATGCTGCCCGAAGGAACAGAAACCATCAAGGCCAACGGGAAAGACTTTGCCGGACTGGAATTTAAAATCCAGGTATCGGTTCTGGACTGTACCGGTTGCGGAAACTGCGCTGATGTATGTCCCTCCAAGATCAAGGCCCTGGAGATGAAACCCCTGGAAAGTCAGATGGGTGAAGCCCCAAAATGGAATCACCTGATCAAAGAAATTTCTTACAAGGACAGCCTGATAGACAAGAAGAAGACGGTAAAGAACAGTCAGTTCGCACAGCCTCTCTTTGAGTTCTCGGGAGCCTGCGCCGGATGTGGTGAAACACCCTATATCAAGTTGATTACACAGCTTTACGGAGACCAGATGATCGTGGCCAATGCCACGGGTTGTTCCTCCATCTATGGTGGTTCTGCTCCATCTACTCCTTATTGTGCAAATGTGGAAGGACAGGGTCCCGCCTGGGCAAACTCTTTGTTTGAGGACAATGCAGAGTATGGATTCGGTCTTGCAACCGGTGTGGAGAAAAACCGTGATCGCATCAAGAATAAGATGCTTGCTGCCATGAGCGAGGTTAAGCCCGCCACCAAAGAGGCGTTTGGAGAGTGGATCGAAGGGATGGCCAACACGGAAGCATCCAAAGCTGCTTCAGCCAGGGTGCTGAAAGCTCTGGAAAGTGAGACCCATGCCATTGCCGAGGAAGTTAAATGTCTGAAGCAGTACCTGGTGAAGAAATCCGTCTGGATCTTCGGTGGAGACGGATGGGCGTATGACATCGGCTATGGCGGACTGGACCATGTGATTGCACAGGGCGAGGATATTAATGTCCTTGTACTGGATACAGAAGTTTATTCCAATACAGGGGGACAGGCCTCCAAAGCTACCCCGGTAGGTGCAGTGGCCAAGTTCGCGGCATCCGGTAAGAAGATCCGGAAGAAGGACCTGGGTATGATGGCCATGACTTACGGCTACGTGTATGTGGCTCAGGTAAGCATGGGTGCCAGCCAGAGTCAGTACCTGAAGGCACTCCGGGAAGCTGAAGCTTATCCGGGACCCTCTGTCATTATTGCTTATTCTCCCTGTATCAACCACGGACTTCGTGCGGGCATGGGAAAAAGCCAGAACCAGTCGAAACTGGCTGTGGAGAGTGGATACTGGCACCTTTATCGCTACAACCCGCTTCTGGAAGAGGAAGGCAAGACCCCCTTCTTACTGGACTCCAAGGAACCCCAGTGGGACCAGTTCCAGAACTTCCTGAAATCCGAGGTACGTTATACTTCTTTGCAGAAATCATTCCCGGCAGAAGCTGCCGAGTTGTTTAAGGCTGCACAGACCAATGCCAAGTGGCGGTATGACAGCTATGTTCGCATGGCCAGCCTGGATTTTGCTCCGAAGGTGTAGTTCAGGATATTGCCCGCCTCGCTTAACCTGGCTGCGCCAGCTAGAGGTTTCGGCAATCAATATCCCTCACTACATACGGGAACAAATACCAGGTGATCCAATTGATAAAGAAACCGTCCGGACAACCGGGCGGTTTTTTTTTAACTTTGCAGGAAAATTGGGCGTTTTGGGAAGAATAGTAGCCATAGATTACGGAAGTAAGCGGACCGGATTGGCAGTCACCGATCCGGGACAAATGATTGCATCCCCCTTGGATACTGTTCCCACACATGAATTAATGAACTACCTGCAGGCCTATTTTGAGAAAGAGCCAGTGGATCTTCTGGTGGTGGGCCGCCCCAGGCAGATGGATTATACGGATTCGGAACCCATGAAGCAGATACGTTTTTTTGTGGGAGCTTTTAAGAAGCGTTTTAAGGAAATTCCGGTGGAGTGGATGGATGAGCGTTTTACTTCAAAAATGGCCATGGACGCCATGATTGCAGGAGGAATGAAACAAAAGGACCGAAGGGTCAAGGGGAATGTGGACCGCGTCAGTGCTGCTCTGATTCTGCAGTTTTTTTTGGAAAAAAGGAACAATATGAGCTCGTAGGCGTTTTTTGTAAAATCATAGAGTAAGATTGGAAATGGTATTACCAGTGTATGTATACGGAATGTCGGTGCTTCGAAAAATTGCAAAGGAGATTCCGGAGGATTTTCAGGAGCTGGATCAACTGATCGCAGATATGTTTGACACCATGCATGCCAGTGATGGAGTTGGACTGGCAGCTCCCCAGATAGGAAAATCCCTGCGGATTTTTGTGGTGGACGCGAGCCCTATGGCTGATAGTAAAGAGGAGCCGGAGCTGGCAGATTTCAGAAAGGTTTTTATCAATCCCTATATCCTGGAAGAGTGGGGCGACTCCCTGGTCCTTTGAGGAGGGCTGTCTGAGCCTTCCGAATATCCGGGAAGAAGTATCCCGTCCCGATCATGTACGCATCGAATATTATGATGAAAACTGGAATCTGAAAGAGGAAGAGTATGATGGGGTCAGGGCCAGGGTGATTCAGCATGAGTACGATCACCTGGAAGGAAAGCTGTTTGTGGACCGGATCAATCCCATACGCCGAAAGTTGCTTTCTGCCCGTCTGAAAGCCATCAGTCATGGCCGTGCCGAATGTGACTACCGTATGATCTATCCAAAAAAGTAGCCGTCTCATTAACAAAATGAGACGGCTTCCTCCTTATTGTATGTAAAGCTTTCTGCTAAACCACCGCATTGAAATGCTCTTCCGATTTAAGGAGCATGTCAATATACTGGGCGCGCTTATAGACAAAGGGATCGTTGATGGCATTTGCGCTGAGTTTACCTCTGAAGGCTTCAATGGAATCATATTCTTTGCGATCCATCCACTCCTCCAACTCCTTTAACATCTCTGCAGCGTGACCCACCCCATTGTGATAGAAGGTGCTGACCGCTTCCACGGCGCTGGCGCCTGCCAGGATCATCTTTACCATATCGATTCCTTCATAAATTCCGTTGTTGGCTGCCACACTGGCTTTCAGGTTCCCATGGGTCAATCCGATATAGCGGATAGAGAGACGATGATCGCTGTGGGTACTCAGGTTCCAGGGGGAAACATGTTTTTCAGCTTCCACATCGATGTCTGGTTCAAACAGTCTGTTGAACAGAATAAAGGCATCTGCGCCGGCGTCATCCATATCCTTTATGGTCTTCAGCACATTGGTATAGAAAGGGCTGAGTTTGACACTCACGGGTACCTTCACCGCTGCCTTCACAGCTTTCAGGTTTTCGATCTGATCCTGAATGACCTCGTGTCCCGATTTGTCAAAATCCCGGGGCACGGAGAAGAAGTTCAGTTCCAGACCCGCGACTCCGGTCCCTTCCAGCAATTTTGCATATTCCACCCAGGACTCCTTGTAAACCGCATTCAGGCTGGCAAAAACTGGAATGGAGAGCGCTTCAACTACCTGCTTCAGATTATATATATGCTCTTTGGGTCCTCCATGTTCTATTTTAGGAAAAAGGCTGATCATTTCAGCATTTCGATTGTCATAGGCTTCCAGTTGGTTGCTGAGATCATTGTCTTCCATCTGGATTTGCTCCTCGAAAAGGGAGCGGTATACTACGGCTGCCACCCCCGCTTCTTCAGCTTCTTTTAGCTTATCGAGCTTATTGGAGAGATTACACGCGCCCAGAATCAGAGGGTTCTTCAGGGAGACTCCCATGTGTTTTGTTGTAAGTGATGCCATTTGAAAAAGATTAGTCGTTTATAATTCCAGTATATAAAACTATCAACCCATAGGAAAGGTTCAAAAAAAAGGAAAGAAAAGCAGATATTTTTGGATTCGCTGCATGAATCCAGAAAAAGGACCTTGCGGGGCATCATGTATGATTTTCGAAAATTTCCCTTGTTACGTGCCCTTATACCCTTTTTTGGTGGAGTGGTATGTGGAACAGCCCTGATTCCCTTAACTCGCCCGGAAGGGGTGCTATTTCTTTCTCTCTCGTTACTGGTTCTGGCTCTGTTCATGTTCTTCTGGCAGGGTGGTAGGAAAGGATCAGGCTTATGGCTCTTATCCCTGATCCTGTTTTTGTTACTGTTTATCGCGGGAGCAGGGAATGCCATGCTAACAAGGCCCCGGGATCCGGGACTGCCAGTGGGCGAACGAGTGCTTGTGAGGGGGGAAGTGACCGGATCACCACTCCCGGGGCCCCATGGATTTATCTTTGATATGCAGGTTTATCTGGTCTTTTCTGGCAGCACTTCGTATCCCGCCAGTACTCTGTTGAAGACCTACCTCCGGATACCGGCCGACTCTCTGGTCCGGGATGAATCCCCGCTTCCAGCAGCAGGCGAACTCTGGCAATTCTCAGGGAAGCTGGTGACCATCCGGAACAACGGGAATCCTGGAGGGATCGATTTTAAATCTCACATGAACAGAAATAATTGCTGGTACCGTTTCTATGTCTCCACCGGAGCAGAAGCGGTCTTGTGTAACCGACAGGTCAGCGGGCAGGGGAGAAGGCTCTCTGCATCACGGATACGAAAAAGGCTGTCTGACCACTGGCAGGGGGAAGCGGAGGAGGTCTCCCTCTTAAAGGCGGTCTGCCTGGGCGATCGTTCGTCGCTGAGCGATGAGCTCCGCCAGTCCTACAAGGCCGCCGGGGGAATGCACCTGCTGGCAGTGTCAGGATTGCATGTGGGGCTAATCTGGTGGGTGCTGCAGTATATGACCGGATGGATGCACCTGATTTTCAGGAGCGAGAAACTGAAAACAGTGCTACTTGTGGGACTACTCTGGTTTTATGCATTTGTAACCGGATTTTCCTCCTCTGTCAGCAGATCAGTGTGCATGTTTTCCTTTTTTTCGGCCGGCAGATTGTGGGGAGAGCGGACCCATCCCCTGAACGGGATCTTTGTATCGGCTTTTATCCTGGTGCTGCTTAAGCCGGCCCGGCTTATGGATCTTGGATTTCAGCTCTCCTATATGGCCGTCTCGGGAATTGTCAGCCTATACCCGCTCTTAAAGGTTTTGCCAGGGGTGAAGAATCCTTTCCTGAGGTGGATTTGGGAAGCCACCTTTGTGAGTCTCTCGGCCCAGCTAAGCACCGCACCCCTGGTGATTTACTATTTTCATCAGCTACCCATTTATTCATTGATAACCAGTATGATTGCCATACCCCTGCTCAGTGTAATGATATGCATTTTTGTTTGTTCCGTTCCCTTTATATCTGCCGGCATTCTGGAAGAGTTCTTCTCTTTCCTGCTTATAAAACTGGCCCGTCTGATGAACCGGTGCATGGATCAGATTTCGGACCTTCCCGGTGCTTTGCTGGAGGGACTGCATCTGGACCGGGCGGCACTTTTGTTCTGGCTGCTGCTTTTAGTACTTGGATTGATCACCCTTCATGTCAGAAGCAGGACGCCCCGTTACCTGGTTCTGCTTTTGATTTCTGTATTCCTTATATGGAGCTCTGGTTCCAGAATGAAGTGCCAGGGCTCTTCCGAGCTGCTTATCACCCATTTCACAGGGGCCTCCATGCTTATCTTCAGGGAGGGTGCCAGGCTGGATTTCTACTGCTGGTACCGGGACAGGAGCTCCATGGAATACATGCAGACTTACCGGGACCTGGCCTGGAGCAGGCGGAGATATCAAAAGCTTGTGAATGAGGTGGATGGCCGGGGGACAATAAGAGGAAACATATCCGGCTGTGTAAAGCTTGAAGAAGGATTATGGTTGCTGGGGAACGATAATTGTGCCGGTCTGGTGATATCCAAAGGGATTAAGGAGCATACCCGGGCTGCTGTTTTTGAGGATTCAGCGGGCTTGCAGAATTTCAGGCCCGATTTTATCCTGCTGTCAGGCGAACCGGAGGTGCAAAAACTTTCTGAATCTATGTGTGGGGACAAAGTAGACCTGGTGCTTGATGGATCGAACCGGAACTGGTATAAAGAGAAAATGGCCCTTCGCTGTGAGCGGGCATATTTGACAGATCGCTCGGGGGCCTACATGAAAAGATGGTAAAAAAAGGGATTTCCATGCCCACTATTGGACAATTATCTGTTATTTTGCCATGTTATTTTATATAGATTATGCGTATTGTAATTGCAGGAGCTGGCGAAGTTGGAACACACCTGGCGAAAATGCTGAGTCAGGAGGAACACGACCTGGTGGTGATAGATAATGATGGCGATCGCCTGAAGACCATTGGAAGTACACTGGATGTGCTGACCATTGAAGGGAATGCCAACTCCATTTCCCAGTTGAAGGAGGCAAAAATCGGGAAGGCCGATCTTTTGATCAGTGTCACCTCCTCCGAAGATGTCAATGTAAACTCGGCTATATTAAGCAAGAGGCTTGGAGCCAAAAAGACCATAGCCAGGATTGATAACCAGGAGTATCTGTTGCCGGCCAACAAGGAGATATTTGAGAACCTGGGGGTGGATTATATGATCTACCCGGAAAAGATTGCTGCCCGTGAAATTGTGGGCTTGCTTTCGGAGACAGGGAGTACGGAGGTGGTGGAGTTTGGCGGAGGGAAGCTGCATATGTATGTGATCAGGCTTGATAAGGACGCCCCCATCATTAACAAAACTCTTCGGGAAATTGCCCCCGGGATTAATAGCCTGGAATACAGGGCAGTGGCCATAACCAGAAAAGGGCAAACCATAGTGCCCTCGGGCGATGACCGATTCGAATCAGGAGACCTGGTTTACGTGATCAGCAGCAAAACAGGATTGAAGCAGCTCTATAAATACTCTGGCAAAAAGCAATTCGAAGTACGTGATATTATGATTCTGGGGGGGAGCCGGATCGGAAGGAAGACCGCCGATGCCCTTGGGAAGCAACACTATGTTAAGCTGATAGAGAAGGACAGGCAGAGGAGTTACACACTCTCCAACATGCTCAACAATACGCTGGTGATCAATGGGGACGGTACCGATATGGAGCTCCTGCGCCAGGAAGGGCTGGAGAAAATGGATGCCTTTGTGGCTGTAACCGGGAATTCCGAGACCAATATACTCTCCTGCCTGCTGGCAAAACATATGGGAGTTAAAAGGACCATTGCCGAGGTTGAGAACATGGACTATATCCACCTGGCAGAGAATATAGGAGTGGATACCATCATCAATAAGAAACTGATCACTGCCAGCCGGATCTTTCGTTTCACCATGACCGAAGAGGTATCGCAGCATCAAGTGCCTGACAGGGACCTCACGCAGAGGTGATGGAATTTGTTGTAAAGCCTGATGCCCCTGCTACTGCCGGGAAACTAAAGGACATTAGTTTTCACAGGGAGGCCATTATCGGAGGGGTGATTCGGGGGAAGAATGCCTTTATCGCCCATGGGGAGACCCATATAAAACCCTACGATCGCGTGGTGGTTTTTGCACTGCCGGGAGTGATCCATACCATTGGCAAGTTTTTCAACTAGTAAAGGATGCTGAACCACAAAACCATTGTACGGATCCTGGGTGTGATTTTGATCACCGAAGGATTTTTTATGTGGCTGGCTATCCCCATTTCGCTCCTGTTCCGGGAGAAAGATTATGTCCAGTTCCTGCTTTCAGGGGCCCTTACTGTGGGTGCAGGTATGATTTGCTACCTGCCGGTAAGAAAGGCTGATCTGCTTCTAAACCGGAGAGATGGCTATGTGATCGTTACCGCGGCATGGATTCTTTTTTCACTGTTTGGAACCCTTCCTTTCCTGCTTACCGGATCCATCCCTAATTTTACCGACGCTTTCTTTGAAACCATTTCAGGATTTACGACTACCGGGGCCTCCATCCTGAATAATATTGAGGAACTTTCACACGCTGTACTTTTCTGGAGAAGCTTGATTCAGTGGCTGGGGGGAATGGGAATCATCCTGCTCACCTTGCTTTTACTGCCTTTCCTGGGGATTGGAGGCATGCAGTTATTCTCAGCCGAAGTCCCCAGTCCGACGCCTGATAAACTGCATCCTCACGTAAAGGATACGGCCAAGCGGCTCTGGTTTATCTACCTGGTTTTCACGTTTGCTGAGACCATGTTACTCTGGGCCGGTGAGATGGATCTGTACGATGCCGTCTGTCATTCCCTGACCACCATGGCTACGGGGGGGTACTCCACCAAGCAGGCCAGTATTGCCTACTGGAACTCGCCCTACATCCATTATGTCATTACGGTGTTTATGTTTCTGGCAGGAACCAATTTTACACTGGCCTATTTTGGAATGCATGGACAGTTCAGGAAGATCTGGAAGAACGAAGAGTTCAGGTGGTACCTGGGTTTTATTGGAGGATTTACCCTGCTTGTTACCCTTGGCCTGTTCTTTACCGACGGGGGGGGACTCGAGCCGGCCTTCCGGAATGCCATATTCCAGGTGGTCTCGATCATTACCACCACGGGGTATGCCACAGCTGATTATCTGCTATGGGCCCCATGGCTCATAGTGATCATCTTCATCCTGATGTTTTTTGGAGGATCGGCCGGATCCACAGGGGGTGGACCCAAGATCATGAGGATTGTGGTCATGTTGAAAAACTCCACCCAGGAATTGAAACGAATGATCCATCCCAATGCAGTCATTCCTGTAAGGCTTAATAAGATGGCGGTTGAGGAATCGGTGGTGACCAATGTACTGGCCTTTATGGCCTTTTATGGGATCATTGCGGTGATCTCCATGGTCATCATGTCTGTTCTTGGAAATGATTTGAATACCTCCATTGGGGCGGTGGCAGCCACCCTGGGGAATATAGGGCCCGGCATTGGGCAGGTTGGCCCCTCCCTAAATTTCTCAGAGATCCATGGGGCAGGTAAATGGTTTCTATCCTTCCTGATGCTGGTGGGCAGACTGGAACTCTTTACGGTCCTGGTGCTTTTTTCCCCCATGTTCTGGAGGAGCTGAGCTCCTTAATTGGAGGATACCAGGTATTCCCCGGGAAGTTTCGTGAACGTTTTTCTGAGCCAGAGGTGAAATTTATGGCCCCCTCCTCCAAAAAACATCATGGGACAGAATCCATAGACCACCTCTATTTGATTTTCTTTAAAGGTGGCATGGGCTTTTTCCGAATAGGCGCCTTTCCCAATGCCCTTGATCATCCAAACGCGTTTGATCCCCGACCCTGCATCTGCCTGGTAATTTCATCGCTAAGCTCCGGAGGAACAGCCAGGATCAGGTTTTCAAACTCCGCGGGCAGCTCCGTGACTGTCGGAGCACAGTGTAAGGCATCAATTTTATCATAATTGGGATTTACGGGGTAAACTTCTTTCCCAATTTTTTGAAGTTCAGTCATCAGGAATTTCCCGAAATTATCTTTCTTGTGGGATGCCCCGGCTATGGCCACTTTGCCAGAATCCAGGAATGCTTGAATGGTGCTTTTCATGACAAGGTCCTTTATTTCTGCAAGTTAATAAAGGGAAGCGATTTCACCAAGTCCTTGTCTGAGTACTTCAGGTTCCTCCCCGCTGCAATCCACAATGGTGGACGGTACCATCCCTCCATATCCGCCATCTATGACTGCATCCACCAGGTCCCGGTACTCCTCAAAAATAAGTTCCGGATCGGTGGGATACTCCAGGATCTGGTCATCTTCCTTCAGGGAGGTGGTCAGGATGGGATTTCCCAGCTGCCGGACAATTTCCAGAATGATATTATTATCGGGAACCCTGATCCCAACGGTTTTCCTCTTCTGTTTGATGGATTTGGGAACCTGGGTGCTGGCGGTAAGGATAAATGTAAAGGGTCCGGGCAGGTAGGATTTCATCAGTTTAAAGGTCCTGTTGTCCACATGTCTGGCATAATCGGACAGGTGGCTCAGATCCGAACAGATAAATGAGAACTTTGCTTTTTCGGCTTTGATCCCCTTGATTCTGGCCACACGCTCTACCGCCCTTGCTTTGGTAATATCGCAACCCATGCCATAGACCGTATCCGTGGGGTAGATGATCACCCCCCCATGACGAAGCAAGTCAACAATCTTGTCGATATGCCTCTGATCCGGGCTCTTTTCATATAGTTTCAACAGCAGCATTTGCGATAAATCGCGTAAAAATAGTATAATAACTGTATAAATGGAGCCTGTTTTGTATTTTAGATAGATGCAATTACCTGTTCTGGAACTGAAACGTTCTACCCTCAGACCCTGGCATCCCGATGATGCCCCTAGCCTGGTAAAACATGCCAATAATCCCCGAATTGCCTCTAACCTGAGGGATGGGTTTCCCTATCCCTATACCTTACAGGATGCCAGGAACTGGTTGAAGATGGTAGGGGAGAACAGGGAGGATGTGATCCTTTGTATTGAAGTGAATGGCGAGGCTTCGGGGGGAATCGGTCTGCACGCACTTAAGGATGTTTACCGCTATAACGGGGAGATCGGCTACTGGTTGTCTGAACGGCACTGGGGTAAGGGAATCATGTCCGAGGCAGTTGCCGCCATGGTGGAATATGCATTCACAAAGTGTACCTGGCTCAGGCTTTTTGCCTGCATTTATGAAAACAACCCCTCCTCCATGCGGGTACTGGTGAAAAACGGGTTTAAGCCGGAAGCCATTCATAAAAAAGCTGTAATGAAAGAGGGGCTGCTCCTGGATGAGCATCTCTATGCCCTGTTGAAGGATCAGTGGCTGGCTTCTTCCCCTGAAATATCCTCCTCCGGGTGATTGTTCTCCGGGGAGTCTGATTCTTCCTCCTCCTCCAGTAGTGATTTTTCCGGTTCAGGTCCCTGGTCCCGGTAGATGATGGCCAGGACCACTCCGGAGACGGCCCCGGTAATATGTGCTTCGAAGGAGACCTCGAAATCAAAAGGCAGGAGCCCCCATACCATGCTGCCATACCAGAATACCACCAGCAGCGAGATGGCGATCAGGCTTCTTACCCGCCGGATGATCCCGCTCAGGAAGAGAAATGCGGCCAGCCCGTATATCAGGCCGGAGGCTCCGATGTGGTATGCCTCTCTCCCCACCCCCCACAGCAGAACACCTCCTATCAGGTAAATCAGCAACCAGATCTTATATGCAATATCCCGGTAAAAGTAAAACAGGGCCAGGCTCAGCAGGAAAGCTGGCATAGAGTTGTCAATCAGGTGTTTCCAGTTGCCATGGATCAATGGTGAGAAGAGGATGCCCTGAAGACCGCTCCACCTCCTGGGATAGACCCCTCCCCCAGCAAAGGAGAGCTCCATGCTGACTTCGAAAAATTTTACAGCCCAGAGCAGAAGCAGGAAGAATCCGGGAAACACAAGGCTGTAAATAAACCGTTTCTTCTCTTCCGACATAAAACAAAGATATCTTTTTTCCGATTGTGCTATCTTTAAAGAATAAAACCGGAACACATGACTGAAATTCTGCTGGGAATCCTGATACTGCTTGCCCTTGTGAATTTGCTATTTGTTCTAAGGAACAGGAAATCCGTTGATTCCAGGCCCCAGCTAAAGGAGGTTGAAACTTCCATTTTGAAGTTCCAGACCGTACTGGAAAAGAGTGAGCGGACCGCGAAAGATGAGTTTGAACGGAACCGGCGGGAAAGCCTGGAGAGCGCCAAAACCAGCCGGGAGGAGCTAAGCAAAGCCCTGTTGTCTTTCGAACAGAAATTTGCGTCCTACACGAAGGGGATCCAGGAGACCATCGAAAAGCAACTGGTGAGCATCAGGGACGACAATGCTAAGCAGCTGAACGAGATGCGAAGAACCGTCGATGAGAAGTTGCAGACCACCCTGGAAAAGAGGCTTGGCGAGTCCTTTAAACAGGTGAGTGAACGCCTGGAACAGGTCCATAAAGGACTTGGAGAGATGCAGACCATTGCCTCCGGAGTGGGAGACCTGAAAAAGGTCCTGTCCAATGTGAAGACCAGGGGTGTCCTGGGGGAATACCAGCTGGGCAATATTCTGGAACAGATTCTGACCCCCGATCAGTACAGCAGGAATGTATCTACTAAGAAGGGGAGCCAGGCCCATGTGGAATTTGCCATCAGGCTGCCGGGAAAGAACACCGATGAGGAAGTCTGGTTGCCCGTGGATTCAAAATTTCCCATCGAATCCTATGAACTCTTACTTGCAGCCTATGACCAGGGAAATCCGGAACAGATCGAAGCGGCCCAGAAGATAATGATCAAATCGGTGGAGGGATTTGCCAAAGATATCAGTGAAAAATACCTGGATCCGCCCCATACCACCGATTTTGGAATTATGTTTCTGCCGGTTGAGAGCCTCTATGCCGAAGTGTTGAGGCACCCGGGACTCTTTGAAACCCTTCAGAGAAGTTACCGGATCACCGTGACCGGTCCCACCACGCTTTCCGCCCTGCTCAACAGCCTGCAGATGGGATTCCGTACCCTGGCCGTGCAGAAAAGAAGCAGTGAAGTTTGGAAAGTGCTGGGTGCGGTGAAAGCGGAATTCGAAACTTTTGCCGATCATCTGAAGAAAGTTCGTAAGCAGCTGGATACGGCCACCGGGACTCTGGATAAACTGCAAACCACCCGAACCAATCAGATTGAAAGAAAGCTGCGAACCGTGGAAATCCTGGATGCACACGAAACTAAGGAGGTCCTGGAGCTCCCTTCCGAATCGGAAGAAGAACCCTCCGAAGATGAATAAATTGTTATTTTTTTCGCCTTTTGTGTTCGCGAATTGATTTTATCTCTATATTTGAACCATGTTTTAAAGCTATGCTAAACAACATTCTGCATATTCTACTCGTGGTGCTTGTGCTGGTGATCGATCCAGGGAAGGCCTGAGAGTGGTATTTAGCAGTTAAACTTATACCAAGCCATTCTCAGGATAGAGAATGGCTTTTTTATTTAAGGTAAAACAGATGCAGTCATGAAGATTCAATACCGGAGCCATACCAGTACCATGGGGCGCAAAATGGCAGGGGCGAGGAGCCTCTGGCGTGCCAACGGAATGAAAGAGAATCAGTTCGGTAAACCGATCTTTGGGATTGCCAACTCTTTTACCCAGTTTGTTCCGGGTCATGCCCACCTGCACCATATTGGGCAGGAGGTCAAGCAGATTTTTGAAGAAGAAGGCTATTTTGCTGCCGAATTCAATACCATTGCCATCGATGACGGGATTGCCATGGGTCATGATGGTATGCTATACTCCCTTCCCTCCAGGGACCTGATTGCCGACAGCATTGAATATATGGCCAACGCCCACAAGGTGGACGCCCTTTTTTGCATTTCCAATTGTGATAAGATTACACCGGGAATGCTTATGGCCGCCATGAGACTGAATATCCCGGTGATCTTTGTATCTGGCGGCCCCATGGAGGCAGGCAGGGACGGGGACAAGGCCCTGGACCTGGTGGATTCCATGGTCATGGCAGCGGATCCGGCTGTAAGCGATGAGAGAATTTCTTTAATTGAAAAGCTGGCCTGTCCCACCTGTGGTTCCTGTTCCGGAATGTTTACTGCCAACTCCATGAACTGTCTGAACGAGGCCATTGGACTGGCTCTGCCTGGAAATGGAACCATCGTGGCCACTCATGTGGAGCGGAAAAATCTTTTTAAAAGAGCAGCTATGCATCTGATAGAGAATACCCGTGCCTATTATGAAGACGGGGATGAAAAGGTACTCCCGCGCTCTATTGGAACTTACGCAGCTTTTGAAAATGCCATGACCCTGGATATAGCCATGGGGGGATCCACCAATACGGTCTTGCACCTCATGGCCATTGCCCATGAAGCCGAGGTAAATTTTGGGATGAGAGACATCGACCGCCTGTCACGTCAAACGCCGGTCCTGAGTAAGGTGGCACCAAGCTCCAGCTATCATGTGGAGGATGTGAACCGGGCCGGTGGGATCATGGGAATCCTGGCGGAACTGGACCGGGGCGGACTGATCAACAGGGAGGTATACCGGGTAGATGGCAGAACACTCGCTGAGGCCATGGAGTGTTGCGATCTGATTAACAACGACCCCTGTGACCGCAATGAAGAGCTTTATTCGGCAGCTCCGGGGGGTAAATTTAACCTGATCCTGGGATCCCAGGACGCCAGGTATACTGAATTTGACCTGGACCGGGAAACCGGTTGCATCAGGAGTATCGAAAATGCCTATAGCAATGACGGCGGATTGGCTGTTCTTTACGGGAACATTGCGCAGAAAGGCTCCATTGTAAAGACTGCAGGAGTTTCAGAGAAGGTTCTGCAGTTTGAGGGACCTGCCAGGGTCTTTGACTCCCAGGATGATGCCTGTGATGCCATTCTGGATGGCAGGGTTAAGGCCGGAGATGTGGTGGTGATCCGTTTCGAAGGACCAAAAGGTGGTCCGGGCATGCAGGAGATGCTCTATCCCACCTCCTATATCAAGTCCAGGCAGCTGGGGGAGAAATGCGCCCTGATTACAGATGGCCGTTTCTCCGGGGGTACTTCCGGCCTGTCCATTGGCCATATTTCGCCAGAAGCAGCTAACGGAGGCGCCATTGGATTGATCCGCGACGGAGATCTGATACGGATTGATATTGCTGCGCGTACCATGGATCTGCTTCTTGGCGATGCGGAACTGGAGCAGAGAAGGAAAGAGGCCGATAGTGATCCCGATGGGTGGAAGCCGAAAAGGGTCCGTGAAGTGTCCCAAGCCCTGAAAGTATACGCCAGCCTGGTGTCCTCAGCTGACCGGGGAGCAATCAGGCTACTGGATGAATCGTAAAACAAAATAAAAACTATACAGCATGGAAACAGAAACAAAAAAGAAGGCCGCTGATGAGAAAATGGCCGGGAAGAAGATGACCGGAGCCGAAGCCCTTGTTCGGGCATTATTGGAGGAAGGCGTGGATACTGCTTTTGGGTATATCGGAGGAGCCATTATGCCTGTGTACGACGCCTTATTTCATTTTGAGGATAAACTGAAGCACGTCATGGTCAGGCATGAGCAGGGGGCGGTGCACGCAGCCCAGGGATATGCCAGGATCTCCCGAAAACCAGGGGTCTGTTTTACAACTTCAGGTCCCGGTGCGACTAACCTGGTGACCGGACTGGCCGATGCCATGCTCGATTCCACCCCCCTGGTCTGTATCACGGGCCAGGTGGCAGCCCCTCTCTTGGGTACCGATGCCTTCCAGGAGACTGACATGGTCAGTGTTTCCATGCCAATCACCAAATGGAACTACCAGATCACCAGTGCCGACGAGATTTGCGAGGTGGTCGCCAAGGCATTCTTCTATGCCAACTCGGGCCGACCCGGGCCGGTGCTAATCGATATCACCAAGAATGCCCAGGTGGAAGAGGTGGAATATCTGTACAAGAAGCGAAAGCAGGTAAGGAGCTATATCCCCAAGCCACAGCCCAATTCAAAAGCCATAGAGGCCGCTGCAGATCTGATCAACAGTGCTGAAAGACCCTTTGTGCTTTGTGGACAGGGAGTAACCATCTCCAGGGCCGAAAAGGTATTCCGGGAGTTTGTGGAGAAAGCTGGCATACCGGTGGGACATACTCTGAACGGGATCTCAGCCTTTCCCGAGGACCATCCCCTGCATGTGGGTATGCTGGGCATGCACGGGAACTATGCTCCCAACATCAACACAAACAAGTGTGATGTGCTGATAGCTATCGGGATGCGCTTTGACGACCGGGTAACCGGAACTGTGAATACCTATGCCAAACAGGCCAAGATAATTCATATTGAGATCGACCGGTCGGAAATTGACAAGAATGTAAAGACGGATGTGGCCATCAATGCAGATGCCAAACAGGCACTTAAGCTGCTGTTGCCAAGGATCAAGCCGGCCGAACATGCCGAATGGCTGGAGTCGTTTCGTGAGCTGGAGGCCCTGGAAATGGAGAAGGTGATCAATAAGGATTGTTTCCCCGACGGGGAGCAGATGAATATGGGAGAGGTGATCCATATGCTTTCAGAGAAGACCCATGGAAAGGCCATCATGGTAACCGATGTGGGGCAGAACCAGATGGCAGCTGCCAGATACTACAAGCACCTGGAACGTAATTCGTGGGTTAGCTCGGGCGGACTGGGAACGATGGGATTCGGGGTTCCTGCAGCCATGGGTGTTGCATTTTCCAAACCCGGCCGGCCCATTTTAGCCGTGACGGGTGATGGGGGATTTCAAATGACCATCCAGGAACTGGGTACCATTGCGCAATATAATTTGCCGGTGAAGGTCGTGCTCTTGAACAATCAGTACCTGGGTATGGTACGGCAGTGGCAGGAGCTCTTCTTTGACGGGAGGTATGCCAGTACCGGACTGACCAACCCGGATTTTTGTAAGATTTCGGAGGGTTTTGGGGTACCTGCAAGAAAGATTACCGAGCGCAAAGATCTGGACCAGGCCCTGGATGACCTGCTGGCCAGGGAAGGACCCTGTGTCCTGGAGATTGAGGTCAAACAGGAAGGGAACATCTTTCCCATGGTGCCGGCTGGAGCATCCGTGTCAGATATCCGCCTGGAATAGAAGCAGTGAGATCCAGAAAGCGCAGTTAACAGATAAATAAACATATCATGAAAAAAGAATATACCATATCGGTCTTCAGTGAACACAAAGTGGGACTCCTGCACCGGATCACCGTAATTTTTTCGCGGCGAAAAATCAACATTGAAAGTCTCAATACCTCAGAATCGGAGGTACGGGGAATCTACCGCTTCACCATTGTGATCCAGGCAACCGAAGCTATGGCCAGAACTGTGACCAAACAGATTGAAAAACAGATCGGAATTCTCAAGGCCTTTTACCATACCGTGGATGAAATTGTTTACCAGGAGATTGCACTGTATAAGGTGCCAACCGAGGCTTTTGCCAATGGGGACGAAGTGGAGAGCCTGATCAGACAGCACAATGCCAGGATCCTGACTATCGAGCCCGATTACACGGTTGTGGAGAAGACGGGGCACAAGGAAGAGACCAGGCAGCTTTTCCGTGCCCTGGAGCCCTATGGGATCCTGCAGTTTGCCCGGTCGGGACGGATTGCGCTCACCAAGCAGATAAAGGAAATATCAACCTATCTGAAGGAGATTGATGAGCACCATGAAATCACCGCAAATGACACCGTAACCTATTAATGGAATCAGCGAATAAACTATTCACATATTAAGATTATTATAAAATGGCAAAATTGAATTTTGGCGGCGTTGAAGAAAATGTCGTAACCCGGGAAGAATTTCCCCTCTCAAAGGCACAGGAAGTGCTCAAGGATGAAGTAATTGCAATTATCGGATATGGGGTGCAGGGTCCTGCCCAGGCATTGAATCTGAAGGACAACGGGATCAAGGTGATTGTTGGTCAGGCACCTGAGTTTAAGGCGGATTGGGACCGGGCTGTTAAAGATGGCTTTGTACCCGGGGAATCTCTTTTCAACATTGAGGAAGCTGCGAAGAAAGCTACGGTAATTCAGTACCTGGTATCTGATGCTGCCCAGCGTGCGGTATGGCCCAAACTGAAGCCCTGCCTGAAAGAGGGCGATGCACTCTACTTCTCTCACGGCTTCTCCGTGACCTACAAGGAGCAGACCGGGGTGATCCCTCCAAAGAATGTGGATGTGATCCTGGTAGCTCCCAAAGGTTCGGGAACCAGTGTCCGGCGTAATTTTCTGGCCGGAACAGGGATCAACTCCAGTTATGCCGTTTTCCAGGACTACACCGGAAAGGCAGAGGAGCGTACCCTGGCCCTGGGGATCGGGATCGGATCAGGATATCTCTTTCCAACCACCTTTGAAGATGAAGTATACAGTGATCTTACCGGGGAACGGGGTGTGCTGATGGGGGCGCTGGCTGGAATTATGGAAGCCCAGTACCAGGTGCTCAGGGAGAACGGACATTCCCCATCGGAGGCATTCAATGAGACCGTGGAAGAGTTGACCCAGAGTCTGATACGTTTGGTGGATGAAAAAGGAATGGACTGGATGTATGGGAACTGCAGCGCCACTGCACAGCGGGGTGCCCTGGACTGGAAACCAAAGTTCAAAGAGGCCACGCTTCCCGTATTCAATGAGCTCTATAAGCGGGTGAAGAGTGGCGAAGAGACCAAAGTGGTGCTGGAAAAAACCAGTGGCGCAGATTACAAGGATCACCTGGAGGTAGAGCTGAAGCAGCTCAGGGAGTCCGAAATGTGGCAGGCAGGAGCAACCGTAAGGAGTCTGCGACCAAGCAAGGGCTAAGAAGAGCAGCCTCTTAACTTTCTCAAGTAAATGAAGCGGTACGGGCAGATCCTGTGACAGCATATTGCCAGAACCGCTTTTTCTTCTTAAATTTGACGTTCGGGCAAGTCTTATACGACCAGCTCCTGCTCAATTCCCCCAGGACCGGAAGGTAGCAAGGGTACGCGGTTGTAGCGGTGCGATATAAGTAGCTTGCCCGTTTTTTTAAAACTAATTAACTAACTATAAGAGTCGAACATCATGGAAGAAAAAGTAAAAGCACCTTTTTGGAAATTGGCCCTGATCTACGGGGCTATTATGGGTTTTGTATCTGTATTCCTTTCTCTGGTTTTCTATTTTATCGGAATGGCAACCGAAAACTGGACAAGCTGGGTTACGATGCTGGTCGGATTGGTCCTGCTGGTCTATCTGATGATCCAGTACCGGAATGTACACCTGGGCGGTTATGCCAGCTTCGGCCAGATTTTTATTATGGTGCTTGTCTCCGCGGGTATTATCTCCACTATTATTAGCGTCCTTTACACCTACGTGTTATATACGGTTATTGATCCTGGCTTAATTGAGCAAATAAAGATTGCAGCTGAGGAAAAGATCATGAACAACTCAAGGGTTCCGGAGAGCATGTACGACGACATTTTTGAAAGGATGGAGAAGCGTATGAATGTGGGTTATATGATAAAAATGGGTTTGATCTTCGGCCCCGTAATCAATGCCTTTATCGGACTGATTGTAGCAGCCTTTATCAAGAAGCAAGAGGACGTTACTCCGGTTTAAGTAAAGCGTCTCCATGAATGTTTCCGTTGTTATTCCCCTGTTTAATGAGGAGGAGTCACTCCCCGAATTGTGTGGCTGGATAGATCGCGTACTCACTGAAAACGGGCTCAGCTACGAATTGATCCTGGTGGATGACGGCAGCAAGGATGGATCGTGGGAGCAGATTTGCTCACTGAAAAAAACCTACCCTCAAATCAGGGGGATCAGGTTCAGACGTAATTATGGGAAGTCAGCTGCCCTCCACACGGGGTTCAGCGCCGCAAAGGGAGAAGTGGTTATCACCATGGATGCGGATATGCAGGATAGCCCGGAAGAAATCCCGGAGATGCGCCGGATGATCATTGAAGAGGGGTACGATGTGGTGAGTGGATGGAAAAAGAAGCGATTTGATCCCTTTCTCAGAAAACGGGTTCCAACCAAACTGTTTAACTGGGCAGCCCGCAGGGTAAGCGGGATCAAGCTGCATGACTTCAACTGTGGATTGAAAGCTTACCGCCTCAATGTGGCCAAAAGTGTGGAAGTATACGGAGATATGCACCGCTACATCCCGGTGCTTGCCAAGGGGAACGGATTTACCCGGATCGGAGAGAAGGTGGTTCAACACCATAAGCGGAAATACGGAGTTACCAAGTTCGGTATGAACCGTTTTATCAATGGCTTCCTGGATTTGCTAACGGTCTCTTTTCTGACCCGCTTTGGAAAAAAACCCATGCACCTTTTCGGTGCCATGGGTTCGCTGATGTTCCTGGTCGGACTGGGAATGGCCATCTACCTGGGGGTTGATAAACTGGTGGCCCTCATCAAACATGTTCCTCAGCGCCTGATCGCTGATAGTGCCTTCTTCTATATTGGTCTGGCCAGTATGATCATAGGGACACTTCTGTTTATTGGTGGTTTCCTGGGGGAGCTGGTCTCCCGGAATTCTGCAGAGCGAAATAAATACGAGGTGGAGAAGGAGATCTGAGGTGAAGATATCTTTTGTTATTCCGGTTTTCAACAGGCCCGGGGAGACCGCGGAGCTCCTCCGGAGCCTCGCTCTTCAAGGTGAGCGGGATTTCGAAGTCATTATAGTTGAGGATGGTTCAGACATAAGCAGTGAACCGGTGGTGGAAGAATACCGGGAACAACTGGATATCCGCTATTTTTATAAGGATAATTCGGGTCCGGGCCCAAGCCGCAACTTTGGGTGCGAGAAGGCTACCGGGGAGTATGTGATCTTCCTGGATTCGGACTGTGTATTGCCAGGGACCTACTTATTAAGTGTCAGGGAGGCCCTGTCGAAGAACTATACCGATGCTTTTGGAGGGCCCGACCGGGCGCATAAGGATTTCACCAGGCTCCAGAAGGCGATCAACTTTTCCATGACCTCATTCCTGACCACCGGAGGCATCCGGGGAGGAAATGAAAAGATGGGAAAGTTTCATCCACGCAGTTTTAATATGGGCATTTCCAGGAAGGTGTTTGATTCAACAGGAGGCTTCTCCAACATGCGTTTCGGGGAGGATGTGGATCTGAGTATCCGGATCCTGGAAAAGGGATTCACCACCCAGCTGATCAGGGAAGCCTTTGTCTATCATAAAAGGCGCACCAGTCTCCGGCAGTTCTTTAAGCAGGTATATAACTCAGGAATTGCCAGAATCAACCTCTATAAAAGGCATCCTGGCACCCTGAAGATGGTGCATGCCGCACCTGCTCTATTTACGCTGGGAGTACTCCTGTTGCTGCTTCTTTCCCCCCTGTTATCCTGGTACCTGCTTGCCCCGGTTCTTGGTCATATCCTTCTGCTTTTCCTGGCTGCCACCGTGACAAGCAGAAGTTTGTCCATCGGGGTGCTGGGCCTTGTGACCAGTTACACGCAGCTTTTTGCTTATGGTACCGGATTCTTACATGCTTTCTGGAGACGAATCATCCTGGGAAGGGACGAGTACTCGGCATTCAACAGTAATTTTTACAAGTAAGGCAGCTCCTTTTTTATCCAGTCAGGGATCTTATGGCACTGGCCGGGATGGAACCATTGGTAACGGTCCTCCTTTCTGAACCAGGTGAGTTGTTTCCTGGCAAACTTCCTGGTATTCCGTTTGATAAGATCCACCCCTTCTTCCAGGGAGATCTCACCCTCCAGCACCCGGAACAGCTCCCGGTAGCCCACGGTTTTCATGGCGCTGTATCCCTTCAGGTGTTGAACCTGCCTCACTTCGTCCAGCAATCCGGCCTCCATCATCAGCTCAACCCGACGGTTGATCCGGCTGTAAAGCTCCTCCCGTTCCATATCCAGTGCGATCCGGATGATCCGGAAAGCACGCTCTTTTTTCGAGTTTGAGAGAAAGGAGGAATAGGGCTGGCCCGTCTGGATGGAAACCTCCAGAGCCTTGAGAACCCGCAGGGGATTTTTAAGGTCCACCCTTCCATGGGAAACAGGATCGAGCTCGAGCAACTGCCGGCAGAGCGCTTCAAGCCCCTCCTTTTCCAATCTCCCCTGGAGGCTCTTTCGGAGCAAGGGATCTATCGCAGGCAGATCGTCGATCCCTTCGCAGACGGCGTCGATATAGAGCCCGGATCCTCCGACCATCAGCACCAGATTTTGCTCCTTGAAGAGCTCTTCCAGTTTTGTCAGAACCTGGTTCTCGAAGGTGCTGGCGTTATAGTTTTGCTTCACGGAGGCCGTTTGGATAAAATGGTGTCTGACTTGTGCCAGTTCTTCCGGTGAGGGTACTGCCGTTCCAATGGTGGTTTCCCGGTAGATTTGCCTGGAGTCGGCTGAAATAATTTCGCATCCAAAATGTCTGGCCAGGCGGATTCCGCAGGAAGTCTTTCCTACAGCTGTCGGACCAGCAAGTACCACCAGAGCTTTCTCCATCTTAATAGTCCTCACTGAATCCTGAATCGAACATATCCGGGTCCAGGTCGTCGATGCGCAGGTTATCGGGATTATCCATGGGATCACGATCCTCAAATTCAGGAGCATCGTTCATCAGCAGATCCAATGCCACCTGTGGGGGAGGATCCCCCTCTCCGTGACCGATAAACGGAGTTTCGCGTGGGGAGATCTCATCGGCTTTTTCGATCAGTTCGATATAAAAGGCCCTGTCTGAAAAAAAATCGAACAGATAGAGCATGCGCTGCCCGATCTCCCCGATATGCTCGTCCAGGGTTTCCTGATCCATGGTGAAGGTTTCCATATCCGGATCCTGGTTCATATCAATCAGAGTGATCTCTTTTTCTTTCTCCCACTGGGGGTTGGTAATGAAAAAGGAGGCCAGCTGTGTGGGATCATAGCCCAGCTCCTCCTGCAGGACCCTGTGAAGTTCCAGGAAGCTATCCGAGCCTTCCGCTACCACGTCCCTGAGAAAGTCAGGGTTCTCATCACTGATTATTCTGAAAAGAAAGATCATCTATCCAAGTTTCATTAAAAAGCGGATGGTATCCACTCCATCGGCATAGTCCCAAGGCATCGGTTCCTGAGTGGATCCTGGCAGGATGGCTCCCCTGATCTCCGGAATCGTTGAAACGACACACTGGATCTCCTCCCGGTGCAGTTCCAGCTCTTTTTGTACCAATCCAAGTTCCGAATATCTTTCATAAAAAACAACTCCCACCGGGCTGGCAATGGAGGGATCTTCCTTTAACAGGAGGACCCCGTTGTCGAGGAAGTCCACCCGGTTCATCAGGAAGATGGTCCGGTAGTAGTCCACATTGTTGCCGTATTTAAAATGCTGGTAAAGGGGATGGAAATTATCCAGAACACCCAGCAGGATTTTCAGGTCGTAGGCTTCGGGGATATATAACTTGGTCACATTGCGGCAGCCCATGCCGAAATAGGTAAAAATATCTTCTCCCAGCGCTGCCAGTTCTGCTTCAGATTCATCCCCGCTTAGCACCGCGACCCCATTGCGGTTTTTTCGGATGATATGAGGGATATTCCGAAAATAATACTCAAAGTACCGGGCGCTGTTATTGCTTCCTGTGGCAATGACCGCATCCATACCGGAGAGTTTATCATCCGCAAATTGAATGGCCTGGCCCAGCTCCGGATCAATGGAAGCCAGGATTTCCGCCAACTGTTTGATTAAGCGCTCATCCTTGGAGGAGGCTTTGGCCAGCACCCTGTGCCCGCTGGCCAGTACAGACATCAAATCATGGAAGCCCACCAGGGGGATATTTCCTGCCAGAACCAGCCCAACAGTACGACGCGATTCAGCTGAAATCACCTTTAGCTCATAGGGGAGAAGCCATTGCCGGAGCACCTCCTCCTCCAACATGCAGCTGATGCCTTTAAGAGCCTTTTGTAAGGCCTCCCTGGTAAACCAGGGGTTGAGCACGGGTTCCCGTTCCAGTATCTGAGCAAATGCTTCAAAATGGCGAAGATTCAGCTCCGCAAGGCTGGAAGAATCCTCAGCGGATAGTGGGCCGGATTCCTCCTGGAACTGTCTCAGAAATTCACCCAGGCGAGCAAACGCTGTGATAAAAGAGGCGACGGTATGCAAAATATTACCTGTTTTCCTGCTTGATCAGGTTCAGAGCCGATCCGGCTTTGAACCAGAGGATCTGGTTGTTATTCAGGGTGTGCCTGGCCATGAAACGATCTGTGCTCCCATCGCTGTGATGCAGAACAATCTCAAGGGGCTTTCCCGGAGCCAGCTCTTTGAGTCCAAGCACATCAACCAGGTCCCCTTCCTGCACCAGGTCATAATCCTCTTTATTCTGAAAGGTGAGCCCCAGCATTCCCTGCTTCTTCAGGTTGGTTTCGTGGATCCTTGCAAAGGATTTTACCAGGACCACCCTGACACCCAGGTGCCTGGGCTCCATGGCGGCATGTTCCCTTGAAGAGCCTTCTCCATAATTCTCATCTCCTACAACAATGCTGCCTATCCCATTTTTCTTGTATGCCCTGGCGGTGGCTGGAACCGGTTCATACTTTCCGGTAAGCTGGTTCAGAACCGAGTTGGTTTTATCGTTGGCGGCATTGATTGCACCTATCAGCATATTATCAGAGATATTATCCAGGTGCCCCCTGAAGCGCAGCCAGGGGCCGGCCATGGAGATGTGATCGGTAGTGCATTTGCCCTTTGCCTTGATCAACAGCCTTAAACCGGTCAGGTCCTCTCCCTCCCAGGGGGCGAAGGGGGTCAGAAGCTGCAGGCGCTTGGAGGCGGGATCGACTTCCACCTTCACCCTGCTTCCATCCTTTGCAGGGGCCTGGTAGCCGTTGTCCTCCACTGAAAATCCTTTCAATGGAAGTTCCAATCCTTGTGGCTCTTTCAGTTTTATTTTTTCTCCCTTTTCATTTACCAGAGTATCGGTCAAGGGGTTAAAAGTCAGATCGCCTGCAATGGCCATGGCAGTCACAATCTCCGGCGAGGCCACAAAAGAGTGGGTATTGGGATTCCCATCATTTCGTTTGGCAAAATTGCGGTTGAAAGAAGTAATAATGGAATTCTTCTCCTGTTTGTCTGCGCCATGCCTGGCCCACTGTCCAATACAGGGCCCGCAGGCATTGGCCAGTACCACCCCGCCTATCTCTTCAAAGGATTGGATCAGTCCATCCCGTTCGATGGTGTGGCGAACCAGCTCCGAACCGGGAGTAATGGTAAATTCTGAGGCTACTTTCAGATTTTTTTCACGTGCCTGCCGGGCCACAGATGCGGCTCTGGTAATATCTTCGTAGGAGGAGTTGGTACAGGATCCGATCAGTCCTACTTCCAGTTTCGCAGGATAGCCCTCTTTTTTTACCGCTTCGGCAAATTCTGAAATGGGCCAGGCCTTGTCAGGGGTGAAGGGTCCGTTAATATGCGGCTCCAGGGAGGATAGATCGATTTCGATCACCTCATCGAAGTAAAGTTCCGGTTGGGCATAGACTTCCGGATCTCCTGTGAGATGTTCTGATACCCGGTCAGCTTCGCCTGCCACATCGGATCGCCCGGTGCCGGAGAGGTACTCTTTCATTTTTTGATCGTATCCGAAAAGGGAGGTGGTTGCACCAATCTCCGCCCCCATATTACAAATGGTTCCCTTCCCGGTGCAGGAAATGGAGGCTGCACCTTCACCAAAATACTCCAGAATTTTTCCAGTCCCCCCTTTTACGGTCAGGATGCCGGCGACTTTGAGTATCACATCCTTGGCAGAGGTCCATCCACTGAGTTTTCCGGTCAGCTTCACACCCACCAGTTTTGGGAACTTCAGTTCCCAGGGCATACCGGCCATCACATCTACGGCGTCGGCTCCGCCAACCCCAATGGCTACCATCCCCAATCCGCCTGCATTAACTGTGTGGGAATCGGTTCCGATCATCATTCCTCCCGGGAATGCATAGTTTTCCAGGACCACCTGGTGAATGATTCCGGCGCCGGGCTTCCAGAATCCGATCCCGTATTTATTGGAGACAGTTCCCAGGAAATCGTATACTTCCTTATTGGTAGTTATTGCACTCTTCAAATCCTCCAGGGCCCCTGATTTAGCCTGGATCAGGTGGTCGCAATGCACGGTGGAGGGTACGGCCACCTTGGATTTTCCTGCCTGCATAAACTGCAGAAGGGCCATTTGTGCGGTGGCATCCTGCATGGCTACCCGGTCCGGTGAAAAGTCCACATAGTCTTCACCTCGCTTGTAAGGGCTTTCAGGAGTTCCGTTAAACAGGTGACCATAAAGAATTTTCTCTGTCAGGGTCAGCGGTTTTTGAAGAATTTTTCTGGCAGCTTCAATTCTGCCGGGGAGAGCCTTATAGGCATTTTGAATCATCTGAAAATCGAAAGTCATAGGGGTTATTTTGATTTTTTTGTAAATATATTGGAAAATGCTCTGTATGCCTGACATAATAACCCGTAGATTGTTCAGATTTTTATATTTTTATTGTGCTTTCAAAATTTAGATCGATGAAGTGGGCTATGTTTATTGAAAATGTCAGGATTGCGATGAAATCGATCAGGACGAATCTGCTGAGGACTATCCTGACCATTATGATCATTGCCTTTGGAATTATGGCACTGGTAGGAATCCTTACTGCTATAGATTCCATAAAATTCAGTCTGACCGAATCTTTTAGTCTGATGGGTGCCAATACCTTTACCATCGAATCAAGATCCATGCGGGTTCAGATAGGGAACCAGTCCTACCGCAGAAAGAATCACGAATTTATCTCCCATAAAGAGGCTCAGGAGTTTAAGGAACTTTATGAGCTACCCGGGAGGGTGTCTGTGTGGACACGCGCATCGGGCACTTCCGTTGTCAAGTACAAATCATATAAATCCAATCCCAACACCTCAGTGCTTGGAGTGGATGAGGACTACATTTTTACGGCAGGGTATGAAATTGAGAAAGGCAGGAACTTCACTTCAGGTGACATCAGCGAAAACGCAAGCACCGTGATAATAGGAGCCGATGTGGCGAGGGAGGCGTTTGAAAAGAATCAGGATCCCCTGAACCGTTTTATTTCCGTTGGCAATGGCCGCTACCGGGTGGTGGGAGTGCTCAAGTCCAGGGGAAACTCCGGGAATATGGGAACCGACCGAACCTGTCTGATCCCCTATTCCAATGTCAGGCAGTATTTCTCCAGACCTCAGATGCAATACTCCATCAACGTAATGCCCAGCCGTCCGGAGATGCTGGATGTTTCGGTGTCTGAAGCGGAAGGAGTTTTTCGCCGTGTCAGGGGCCTGGATGCCAGGGATGAAAGCGATTTCAACATTACTCAGAGCGATCAGCTGGCTCAGATGCTCATTGAGAATATGAAGATGGTTACGATGGCTGCTACCATTATTGGCCTGATCACCCTGATGGGGGCCGTAATCGGATTGATGAATATTATGCTGGTATCAGTGACTGAACGAACCAAGGAAATCGGGACCCGTAAAGCTCTGGGTGCCAAGTCAGTTATGATCAAGCGTCAATTTCTTTATGAAGCAATTGTGATAGGTCAGATGGGTGCTGTTGTGGGAATTTTGTTAGGAATTGTCATTGGAAATGGTGTATCTTTAGCCATCGATTCGAGCTTTATAATTCCATGGAAGTGGATTTTTACCGGAATCGTCTTATGTTTTATCGTGGGAATAGTTTCAGGTTATTTCCCGGCTGTAAAGGCTTCAAAACTTGATCCGATTCTTGCACTACGTTACGAGTAAAACTGAGTAGTATGGAAGACCTCTTCTTGAAAAAGACCTTCAACTCACCGGAAGTGGAGTTTATAACCGATACAGGGGAACTCAACATAGAGGGAAGATCGATTCCCGAAGATCCGGGAGATTTTTTCGAGAGTTTGATTGACTGGATCAATGAGTATTTCCTGAACCCTGCTGAAAAGACTGTAGTCAGCATCAAGCTGGAATACATCAATAGTGGCTCATCAAAATATATGCTTGAGTTGTTGCGAATTCTGAAAATTAACCACGATTCAGGAAAGGAAGTAAAGATTATCTGGTATTTTGAAGAGGGGGATGAATCTATCGAAGAGCTAGGGGCCCATTATGAGCAGACTATCCAGATTCCCTTTGAACACATTGAATATTATTAGCAAGAACCCCACATAGCATGGCGGTGCCCCGGTTTTCCGGGGCTTTTTTTTTGGAGACTGATCCAATGAAACTGTGGCTTGGCCAGGCCAAAAAAAGGGCCGTATCATTTGATACAGCCCCTGAAAATAGAATGTAAGAAAGAGTTTATGCCTTGTCTACGCTGCTCATATGCAACAGAAGCTCAACTACTTTCGCAGAATAACCCATTTCATTGTCGTACCAGCTTACTACTTTTACAAAGTGGTCGTTCAGTCCGATCCCGGCACCTGCGTCGAAAAATGAAGTACAAAGTTCTCCCAGGAAGTCATTGGAAACGACAGCCTCTTCTGTATACCCGAGAACACCTTTCAGTTCACCTTCGCTGGCCTTTTTCATAGCAGCACACACTTCCTTGTAAGAAGCTCCTTTGTCCAGGCGGACAGTGAGGTCTACCACAGATACGTTGGGGGTGGGTACCCTGAAAGCCATTCCTGTAAGTTTGCCATTCAGCTCGGGAATAACTTTTCCAACCGCTTTAGCAGCTCCCGTGGAAGAAGGAATAATATTTTGTCCGGCTCCGCGGCCGCCTCTCCAGTCCTTCATAGAAGGTCCGTCAACGGTTTTCTGAGTCGCGGTGGTGGCGTGTACGGTGGTCATCAGACCTTCCACGATACCAAACTTGTCATTCAACACCTTTGCAATGGGAGCCAGGCAGTTAGTAGTACAGGAAGCGTTAGAAACAAAGTTCATATCGCTGCTGTATTTTTTATGGTTAACGCCCATAACAAACATGGGAGTATCATCTTTGGAAGGAGCCGACATAATCACCTTTTTTGCTCCGGCGTCGATATGGCCCTGCGCTGTTTCTTTGGTCAGGAACAATCCAGTGGATTCAACCACGTATTCAGCACCAACCGCATCCCACTTCAGATCTGCAGGATTTCTTTCGGAAGTTACCCTTATAGTTTCACCGTTAACTACCAGGTTTCCGTCCTTTACTGCTACAGTTCCGTTGAAACGTCCGTGAGTAGAGTCATATTTTAGCATATATGCAATATAGTCCACATCGATCAGGTCATTGATGCCTACAACTTGCACCTCAGGCATTTCAGAAGCTACCCTGAACACCAGTCGTCCGATCCGGCCGAATCCGTTAATACCAACTTTAATTTTTCCCATGTTTTTAATTATTAAATGATTACGATATAAATTGTTTTTGAAATAACAGGAGTGCGAATTTAAGCAATAATATCAAATTGGCAAAACAGAAAAAGGGGCAAAAACAGGAATTGTTGAAGCGCTAAAACATCAGATAGGGCTGGCTGGCTTTAGCTGCCTTTCGCTCCGCTCTTTTCTCCTTCCAGCTCTTTGACCGGGCGGCTTCACTGATATCGATAATACGGCCAAACCGGTACCCCACATTCAGGGTAAAAAAGAAAAAACTATTCTGCTCAGTGGCCATGATTGGAATCTCTTTGGGATAGACCGTTAGGGTGACTCCAACCTCCAGGGCATGAAGGATGGCATCCTTCTGGCTGTATTCAAAACTTAAGCCGGTTTTCCCGGTCAATCCGGGAATTACCTTTAGCTCATTGAAGCCCATAAAGAAGGGGCCACGTCCCCCTATGACCGCCTGGTGAATTCCAGGGTCAAACTGCAGGTACTCTTCGTCCAGGATCACTCCTACGGGTGAAGTGGTGAATACCCTGTAGTAAATGGGTTTGGTAAATCCGACGGCCAGTCCACCCGTGTAATACCATCTGACCGAGATCCCGTTTCGGTCAATTTTACGGTAAAGCTCTTTTTGCCAGCCGGCCATCCCTTTTAACTCCCAGAAAAGGTTCTCCTTTCCATAGACATAACGGTGGGTAGTGTAGTTATAAGGGACCGAGGATTTAAATTCCTTGGGGTGTTTGACATAAGCGAAATCGCCGTCCAGGATAAACTGGTTCCTGGCATTTCTCCAGAACCCATACCTGTAATTTAACCCTAATCCATTGGAATTAAGGAAGGCGGCGAAAGTACTCTCTTCCCGGAGCATTACCCGCCTCTGCTCATCAATTTCACCCTGCGCCAAGAGTGATCCCGCAGAAAGCACAAAAAGCAGGATCCATATAAAGGCTCTTCTCATGGCATGTAGATCCACAAACACCATGCAAAATAACGAAATATTAGGGGTAAATGTTTGAGAGGGGACAAAAAAAAGATCTACCTGGGGTAAATCTTACGATATTTGGAGCGGAATTCCTGGGTCAATTCTACCCTTTGGGCAGTGTCTGCTCTGTGTCAACCTGACTGTAAGCCGGGCAAACATGCTTATTACATGAGCTCATCAGGATGCCTACTGCGAATACAACTGCTAAAATGATCACTGCTCTTTTCATGGTTCATCGGTTTTGATCCGGGATCGGTGCTCTACAAATATAGACGATATCTTTTTACAAAAAAACTACACTCTATTACCCTGTAACGTAAGCTGGTGGAAAAAGTTATATTAATCGACCATTATTATGGATGATTCATAAAGCCCTGCTTGCTTAAGACTTCAAGTAAAGATTTGGAAAACAGAATGTTATCATCTTTTTTATAGCGAACATCAGTAAATACCTGTGCCAGGGTTTCTTTATCATGTTCTTTGATGAAAGCCTGATAATTTGCCATTAACTCCTTCTCTCTGTAGTGGCGGTCGATATCAGATTCGGTATATGCCTGGTATTTTTCCCGGTGTACCACTGCCTCAAGCGGAAGCCTGTCTGTAAGTTCGGGCCACTCGTCGGGATAGCCCAGGGTGACTGTAGTAATCGGAACAACGCCCTGGGGCAAATCCAGGATTTCAATGATCTTCCCGGCCATATAGGTAGTGGTGCCCAGGTAGCAGATTCCCAGCCCGGCATCCTCTGCAGCCACACAAACATTCTGGGCCACCAGCAGGGCGTCGATGGCGGCCGTAAAGAAAGAGAGAAAGTTGTCATAACCCGGTTCTGCCTTTCTCTGCCTGCACCAGAGATTAAACCGGTTAAAATCGGCGCAGAAGGTGAGTACGACGGGGGCCTCCTTCACCATGCCCTGATTAAAGTGACAGGGCGAAAGTTCCTCTTTTACTGCCTTCTCCGTGGTGACTACGATGGAATAGAGCTGCATATTCCCCGTGGTAGAGGCTCTTGTTCCCGCCTCCAGGATGTAGTCCAGGATGGGATTGGGAATGGGATCCGACTTGTATTTCCGGATGGATCTATGATTCAGTAAAGTATCGGTCATATCCTTGAATTTTGCATAAAAATAGTGATATTTAAAGTCTAAAATTCCCAAACCTTATGAAAACCTTAGAATATCCCAGAACCCTGTTAATGCCTGTTTGTATTGCTATAGCCCTGCTGTTCAGCCCGGTGGAGCTAAGCGCCCAGAAAAAGAAGAACAAAGAGGAAGAAAAAACAGAGGGGATCGATGCCGGTCTGCTTTCAGGACTAAAATGGCGCAGCATTGGTCCGGCCATGACTTCCGGTCGTGTATCCGATTTTGCCGTGAATCCGGAGAACCAGAGTGAATGGTATGTGGCCATCTCCTCCGGGAATGTCTGGAAAACCCTGAATAACGGAACCACCTTTAAACCCATATTCGAAAAATACGGCTCCTATTCAACCGGAGTAATTACCATGGATCCGAATAATCCGAAGGTGCTCTGGCTGGGTACGGGTGAAAACAACCACCAGCGCGCTCTTGGATACGGCGATGGAGTCTATAAGTCTGAAGATGGTGGAGAATCATGGGAGAATAAGGGATTGAAAGAGTCCCGGCAAATCGGGGGAATCGTGGTGGATCCCCGAAACTCGGAGGTGGTTTTTGTGGCTGCCGAAGGTTCGGCCTGGGGACCCGGTGGAGAGCGCGGACTCTACAAGACCAGCGATGGGGGTGAGACCTGGACCAAGGTCCTGGAAATCAGTGAAAATACGGGAGTGAATAATGTGGTGATGGACCCGGTGGATCCCGATGTGATGTATGCCACCAGCGAACAGCGCAGGCGGCATGTATTTACCAAGATCGGAGGCGGCCCGGAATCGGCGGTTTACCGTTCGAAGGACGGAGGGGAAACCTGGACCAAATCCATGAAAGGTTTACCCAAGGTGCATATCGGGGGGATGGGCATTGCAGTCTCCCCTGCGGACCGGAATGTGGTTTACCTGATTGTGGAGGCTGCAGAGGATAAAGGGGGCTTCTTCCGCTCGGATGACCGTGGAGCTTCCTGGAAAAAGATAAGCGACCATCATGCCAGCGGACAGTACTACAATGAGATTATCTGCGACCCCCTGGATGTGAATAAGGTGTACTCCATGGAGACCGTATCGAAGGTCACCTTAGATGGTGGTAAGACCTGGACAAGTTTAAGTACCAGCAACCGCCACGTGGATGATCATGCCCTCTGGATTGATCCGGACGACACCAATCATTTCCTCATAGGGGGAGACGGGGGTGTTTATGAGACCTTTGACGGGGGGGCTACCTACCAGTTTAAATCCAACCTGCCCGTCACCCAGTTCTACCGGGTGTTTGTGGATAATGAAGAACCTTTCTACAACGTATATGGGGGAACCCAGGACAACAATACCCTCGGGGGCCCCTCCATGAATCTTAGTTCGGCCGGGGTGAGCAATGAGGACTGGAAGGCCATTAAGGGCGGAGACGGATTCTGGGTGGCGGTGGATCCCACCGATCCCAATATTGTCTATTGCGAGTCGCAGTATGGAAATGTGAACCGCTATGACCGGAAGAGTGGCGAGGGAATTGGCATTAAGCCGCGACCACGGAAAGGGGAGGAGACCTATAAATGGAACTGGAACGCTCCATTGATTATCAGTCACCATTCCCATACCCGGATCTATATGATGGCCAACAAGGTGTTCCGCTCCGACGACCGGGGCAACTCCTGGGAGGTGATCAGCGAGGACCTGACTTCCGGGGTGGACCGCAATACCTGGCCGGTGATGGATCATTACTGGAGCTGGGATGCGGTGGTAAAAGATGTCTCCACCAGTCTCTGGGGGACCGGTGTAAGCCTTTCTGAGTCCCGCCTGGATGAGGACCTGCTCTATGCCGGAACAGACGACGGGGTGATCTCCATCACAACGAATGGGGGGGATAGCTGGAAACAGGTGAAGACTTTTCCGGGTGTTCCGGAATTTACTTATATAAGCGATCTGATGGCCGACCGCTACGATGCCAATGTGGTCTATGCCACCTTTGATAACCGCAAGCGGGATGACTTCAAACCCTATGTATTAAAAAGTACAGATAAGGGCAGTAGCTGGAGTTCCATCACATCCAATCTGCCTGAGAACGGAACCGTTCATACCATTGAACAGGACCCGGAAGTTCCCGGGTTGCTTTTTGTGGGGACCGAATTTGGCTTCTATTTCAGCATTGACGGGGGAGCAGCGTGGACCAAACTCAGTTCGGGCATGCCCACCATTGCCGTGCGTGATATGAGCATCCAGGAGCAGGAGAACGACCTGGTGCTGGCCACATTTGGTCGGGGTTTTTATATACTGGATGATTATACCCCTTTAAGGGAGCTGGCCATGGAGAAGGCCATTCTGGATAAGCCTGCCCATATCTTTCCGGTAGCCGATGCCCTGATGTATATTCAAACGGGAGGCAAATATGGCCAGGGTTCCAATTTCTTCACTTCCAAGAATCCCGATTTCGGGGCCACCTTCACCTACTACCTCAAGGAGGCACCCAAGACCCTGAAAGCAGAACGCCTGGAGAAAGAGAAGGAACTGTTTAAAGAAAAGAAGCCCATTCCACAACCCACCCGCGAGGAGTTGAGGGCCGAGGAGGCCGAAGAAGCTCCCCAGTTGATTTTCACCATATACGATGAGGATGGCAATGCCATCCGTAAACTTACTACGAAGGCTTCTAAAGGCGTGAACAGGACCAACTGGGATCTTCGTTATCCCTCCACGCGACCCATTTCAGCTGCTTCTTCTGGCAGAGGAGGAGGTGGCAGATCAGGCGGAAGCGGACTGCTGGCCATGCCGGGAACCTATTCCGTGGGGATCGATATGCTGGAAAAAGGAGATGTGATTGCCATGGTGGAGCCGGTTAGCTTCGAGGCTAAACTGTTGCAGCATGCTTCCCTGCCAGCCAGAGACTACCAGGAAGTGGTAGATTTTCAAAAGGAGGTAAGTGAACTTTCCAGGGTGATGACCGGGGCCCAGCGCCTGGCACAGGAGCAGAAAGGCAAGCTAAGCGCCATTAAGAAGGCCCTGGCCCAGACTCCTGAAGCAGGTACCGAATTAGGCCGCAAGGTGTTTGAACTGGAAGACCTGCTGAGCGATATCCAGTTTGCCATGGATGGCCCCAGTGCCAATGCCAGCTGGGAGGAACTAAGTCCCATGAATATGCCCCTGAGCCGCAGGTTGAATGTGATGATCCGCACCCACTGGTCCTCCACTTCAGAACTGACCAAAACCGAAACCGATCAGCTGGAGATCCTGAAAGAGGAATTCCCGCCGGTACTGGCACAGCTGCAGAAAGTGGTGGAAGAGATTAAGGAACTGGACCAGCAGCTGGAGCAACTGAAGGCGCCCTGGACTCCCGGGCGGATTCCGGAGTTAAATTAAATACCTTCACTCCTGAGCAACATATTAAAGAACTGTGTGGAGGGCATCCGAAAGGGTGCCCTCTTTTCTTTACACTAAGTTGGCACATATGAAGCTGAAATTGATCAGTTTGTGTTAGAATCCCGGGGGGACTGATTGTAACTTGGATATTAATTAATACAAGTTCCACCAACACAAGTAACACCTATGAAAAAGATCTATTATCTGATTGTATTATTTGGGGCACTGTTATTCTGTGCCTGCGAAAAAGAAAATGCCGATCTTCTCATTGAGGATCAAACTCAGCTTGAGGAGAGTGCCCTTAAAGGGGTATATACAAATGGGCATTTTAAAGTAGACTTTGTTCCGCCATTCCCCTATTGGGCCAGAATGGGAGCCGGGGCTACTTTAGGTATTCCTTCCACGGATGAATTTGGAATAGTCTATTTCTATGTGGATAATCCTGAAATATCCGTCGATCCGGATTTTAATCTGCTCAACTTTTATCAGTTTCCGGATTATAGTGTTGACCCGCCTGTTCCCGGCCCGTGGGATCCTTCCATTGAATGGTCAGTTGAAGGATATTTGTGGTTTGAAGCGGGCTCCGATCCCAATATCGATATCCCATTTATTATGCATTTTGATGCAGTCGAAGCCGTGACGTTCTGGATAATTACCCGCGATCAGGTTGAAACCCTATTCGAAAGTGGCGTCGTTAGAATCTCTGACCTTCTGGACTGTGATCCCATGGTCGGGATGACCACTAATTTTAATGAAGTTCTGCGCCCCTGGGGGGGAGGAGCTCCGGTGGCCGGTATTCAAACATCTGCGCAGGGAGTCATTGTTGATGGCATCCTTAATGGAAATGAAATCGCTCAGCCAGGCACGAAATTCAATTTTAAATATCATACGAAAAGTAGGGAACCTATGGTATTAGAGAAAAGTGAGGTAAAATTTAAACTTGTCGGCAAATAGAAGAATAAATATCCATCTACGCATATGGATTAGTTTGAAGATCCTGGGATATTATGAGTATCCCGGGGTCTTTTTATTTAAACCACCTGCCATACTGAGAGAGCCTGTGCCTTCATTGCCTGGGCAAGGAGTGGCTGCACTTCCTGTTAGCCTGGATTCTGCGTAAATAGGCTATTGGAAGCTCAGGATACGGGAACAATTAATATCCAGGAGTCTGAGTGATCTTCCCGTTGGTTGTAGCTATCTCATCCGGATGGATGGGGTAGAGCCACTCATGATCCTCCACACTGCATCCCAGTGCTCCCTTGGCAGCCTCCATTCGTTCCTTAAATCGTCCGGTGCGCAGAAGGACCCAGCGGCGGTGTCCCTCCTGGGCCAGTTCGACCCGTTGTTCGTGCCAGATATGCTGGCGCAATTCTGCTTGGTCAAAGGTGGTCACTTCGGGGAGCAACTCCCCGGTATAGGTGCTGTCCCAGACCGATGAGATGCGCTGGGGGTCCTTTTTAGATGTGTTCCTGGCTCTTTCCCTGATCCTATTCAGATAGGCCTGTGCCTCAGAGTGCCGATCCGCCTCGTTCAAAGCCTCTGCACAGAATAATAATACTTCTGCATATCGGCAATACCTCCAGTTGTATGCCGGAAGCCTCCCGTCTCCGGGTAACTCGTCAAAGGGGATCCACGCTTTCCTGGAACTGTAAGTGGTGGCAGATTCTTCATTCTCCACTACATAAAAGCCATTGGGAGCAGGGAACGTATCCCCAACAAAATTCACGGTGTAGAGCAGGCGGGGATCTCCCTGTTCGAATTCCCCCACCAGGTCTTCGGTGGGGATATCAAAACCCCACCCATCGCTTAGTTCCCTCGGTAACCTGAAGGCTCCAAGAGTGGTGGCCATATGTCCCCCTTCCACATGCGAGGCCTGCTGGAACTCCAGGATCGATTCCGCACAGTTTTTTATCCGGTGAATCTCCCCGAAATCATCCATCAGGCGGTACTCCCCTGATTCAATCACCGCCTGGTATGCTTCCACCGCCAGGGGCCACTCTTTCAACCACATATATACCTTTCCCAGCAGTGCATGAACGGCTCCGTGGGTGATCCTGCCGCGTTCGGTAAGACTTTGAAAAGGCAGGTCCCTGGCATCATTCAAATCCAGCACAATCTGGGCCCAGACACTGTCTGCAGGTGCCCTTACATGGTCCAGCTCAGAGGGGCTGGTCCAGCGGGTAAGCAGGGGTACATCTCCGTAAAGGGTTACCAGGTTATAGTATCCAAGAGCACGCAGGAATTTCGCCTGGTCGGCTATGGACTCAATCTTTTCCGGATCTCCCGGAACCAGTTCTGAATGGTCCAGAACCAGGTTGCATTTCCCGATCAAATCGTAATTGATGACCCACATCATATCGACCCAAGCATTGTACTCCACCTGCATGGAAAGGGATATATCCTGCATGTCCAGGCCATCACCAGGGAAACTGCCCTTCTCAGAATCATCGGAACCCACATTGCCGTGGATAAAAAGGTTTACGCCCATATCTATCCAGAAAAACGGCCAGTCATGGTTGTAGGCGTTAATAACTGCATAACAGGAGTAGAGCAGACTTTCCAGCTCTTCCACGTTTCGGATATAATTCTCCTCTGAAAAGGCTCCCGCCGGAGGATTCACCAGGAAATCTTCGCTGCAGGAACCCATTCCCAGAAGGAGTATTCCTGACACAAGTAAATATCGGAGCATATTTTTCATATCTGTTTTGGAATTTATGGCTGTCAAAAATCTATGTTTATTCCCAGGGAGACTTTTCTGCTTCTGGGGTATGCAAATCCCTGGTCATGACCGCTATACATTGGATCTGCCAATGCAACCTCCGGATCATAGCCTGAATAGTTGGTGAAGGTAAGCAGGTCCGTACCACCTATCCATATCCTGCATGAGGCGATTTGCAGTTTTTGTGAAAGCTTCTCAGGCAGTGTATACCCCAGCTGGATATATTTCATGCGCAAATAGGAACCATCCTCAACGTAGAAATCCGATTCTCTGTAGTTTGAGTTCAGGTCATTCCTGGTTATTCGGGGTTGCTCATCAGAAGATCCTTCTTTCCTCCAGGCATCCAGGTAACTTTGCAAGTCCGGATTACCCTCACCATTCAGTGTGGTGCGAAAAGCGTTCCATAGCTCGTTTCCATATACGCCCTGCCAGTGGGTCATGAAATCAAATCCGGCGTAGGCCAGGTTTAGGGTAAAACCAAATATGAAATCCGGATGGGGATCCCCCAGGATACACCGGTCAGCTGCAGTTAATCTGCCATCCTGGTTCAGGTCTTTAAAGCGAAAGTCTCCCGGAACCGCATGTGCTTGGATCGGATTTCCCAGGGAATCTGAATAGCTGCTTACTTCATCCATATTCTGAAAGATTCCATCCGTAACATACCCATAATAGGATCCAACCGGAAATCCGATCCTGGTTATGGAGGATACCATGGGGTCCCAAATGTCTGTGCTGTCTGCGTTTGTGCTTAATACAACGTTTTTGTAAGTGCTTCCATTTACAGAAAAATCATAAAGAAACCTCTTAACATTTCCTCTGTACCTGATCAGGAATTCAAACCCTCTATTCTCCATGGAGCCTGCATTGATCCATGGATCCATCAGCATTCCATAGCCCGAATAATCAGGTACATTGGCCTGGACCAGCATGTTATGGGTGGTCTTTAAATAGTAATCGGCATCCAGCGTCAGTGCCTGGTCAAGCAAAGCCAGATCCAAACCCAGGTTGACTTGTTCCACGGTTTCCCAGCTCAGATCCGGAATTCCGATCACTGTCAGGCCATAGCCTTGATGTACCTGCTCGTTAAACAAGGCTCGAAGGGACAATTTTGAAGCGAATTGAGAAGAATAAGTATTGGTATTGATGCTGGACATACTGGAATTCCCTATCCGGCCCCATCCTGCACGTATTTTAAGAAGTGGGATGGCCTGGTTCTTCAGATTTTCAAAAAAGCCTTCATTGCTGATAACCCAACCCAGGGATGCTGAAGGAAACACTCCCCATTTGTGATCCGGACCAAATTTGGAACTACCATCCCGCCTGATGCTAGCTGTGAGCAGGTACCTGTCTCCAAAAGAGTAGTTTACCCGGCCAAGCATCGAAAGCATGGTCACGATATCGTAGCTCCCGTTCAGGATTGGGGTGGATGTTGTGGCATTGAAGGTCTGCATCTCATCCTGGTTGGAAGGGGTATTGAAATTAGAAGCGTAGAGGTATTCATACCTGTTGTGCTCAGAGGTGTATCCGGCAAGGATAGAAATGCGGTGACTCCCTGCATCTTTGTTATAGGTCAGGGTGTTCTCCCAGAGCCATCCCTGGGTCCAGTCCAACCATTTCCATACTCTACTACTGGTATTCTGGTAGGTGCTGGTAATCATGTATTCCGGATCAAAATCGTCCATATTGGAGATAGATCTGTTAATCCCCATGCTTGAGCGCAATCTGAACTCTTTCAAAAGGGTGGCCTCCGCATAGACATTTCCCAAAATGGAAAGGGTGCGATTATAGGTATTGTAGTGGTGGTAAAGATGGGCCACGGGATTACTATCCGGGGCCCCGGCAAATTTGTTGTATGCATAATTTGGATCATCCAGGGAGATATAGAAAGGATCGGCCGGATCCAGGGTATCTGATTTATATACCGGGTAAATGGGGGGGGTGTTCGCTGCCACTCCAAATACTTTAAGGCTGGACTCCTGAACACCAAGGATATTTGTCTGTGAGATTCCCAGGTTTTCGCCTATTTGAATGTGTCGGCCCAGGTGGTAGTCTGAATTGATACGAAAGGAGTATCGAGAGTAATTACTATTTGGATCAACGATTCCTTCTTCGTTATAATACCCGATGCTACTTGCGTACGCTACCTTTTTTGTCCCTCCTTTAACGGAAAAGTGGTAATCCTGGGAGAACGCCGGTTCATCTCTGAACAGTTCATCCTGCCAGTCTGTTTCATATCCCCTGTCGTATTGTTGAATGATAGCTTCCACTTCAGGGAGAGTATCAGGCAATGTGGTTTGAAATCCATTGGCATAGGCGGTTCGGATGTACTCCAGATATTCTTTGGGTCCAAGCCTTTCAGGGATCTTATCAATATTAGCAAAACCCAATTCGGCGCGAAAGCTTACTTTAGGATCAGAATTATAACCTTTCCGGGTGCTTACCAGGATAACCCCGTTGGCCCCCCTGGATCCGTATATGGCAGTAGCTGATGCGTCTTTTAGAACTTCGATTGAGACGATATCGGCCGGATTCAGGAAGTTGGTAGTGTTGGCTATATTTCGGGAATCATTTGGATCCAGGATCATCCCATCTATTACAAAAATGGGACCGTGGGCGTGGATGCTGCCAACACCCCTTATCCGTATGGCTGGTTCTCCACCGGGGGCGCCCGAGTTTCTCGATACATAAATCCCGGCAGCCCGTCCCTGCAGGGCGGACTGGATATTCACGGGGGATGTTTTATTAAAATCATCTGCTTTTACCGAGGACACGGCACCTGTCATATCTGATTTTTTTACAGTGCCGTATCCTATGGCCAGGAATTCTTCGATTTCCTGAGCTTCCGGTTCCAGGGATATGTGCATACTTGTCCTTGTACCGACGGTCTCTGATTTAGAGGTATAACCCACATGCGAGAAGACCAGGATGCTTTCAGATGAAGGGATTTCGATAGTGAAATATCCATCCAGGTCTGAGACTGTACCTGTGGGGGTGCCTTGCAATAAGATATTTACTACGGGAAGGGGAGAGCCGGTGGAAGCGTCAGTAACCCTGCCTTTTACTTCAATGCCCTGCTGGGGGCAAATGAAGGAGGTCTCATGGGGGAAAGCATCCGGAATTCCTGTGGTGATCAGGAAAGCCGGGATCAATAGTTTTAATAATGGAATCCTTCGTGGTATTTCCATGGAGCTTGAGGATTTGGTTGGTTCGAATCAATTTGGGATCGTCTTTAGGTGAATATTCCAATAGGGTATATATCAGGTAGTCTGGAGTCTGGTGAATTCCATTGGAGAAACAGAAAATGCTTTCTTGAATATTTTAGAGAAGTAGGAGGGGTTGCTGAATCCAACTTCCAGAGCCACTTCGGAAACGTTCCCATACTTTTCCTTCAGCAATACAGCGGCTCGCTTTAAGCGAAGGGTACGGATGAATTCCACGGGCGATTGGTTGGTCAGGGCATCCAGCTTCCGGAAGAGGGTGCTGCGGCTCATGTGCATCTCCTCGCACAGTCCCGCTACATCAAAATCTTCGTTATTCATGTGCCGTTCAATCACATCCATCACCTGAGTGAGAAACTTTTCATCGGTGGAGGTAATCACAATATCACGCGGATTCAGTGTGATCTCGCTGCTGAACTTCTCCCTCAGTTTTCTCCGTTGCTCCACCAGGTTCCTTGAGCGCACGATCACTTCTTTGATCTCAAAGGGTTTGGTGATGTAATCATCTGCCCCGGTCTCCAGTCCCAGCATTTTATCTTCCAGGCTGGCTTTGGCAGTCAGCATAATGACGGGTATATGGCTGGTCCGGATATCGGTCTTAAGTTTTTCACAAAGTTTGTAGCCATCCATCCGGGGCATCATCAGGTCGGTAATGATCAGGTCGGGCATATGCTCGGTGGCCAGTTTTAATCCGGCACTCCCATCCACAGCTTCCAGAACAGAAAATTCTGTTTCCATCTTACTGGCAATCAACCAGAGAATATCCGCATTGTCCTCTACCACCAGCAACAGAGGTTTTTTGCTGTCCTGAGCCAGCTCTGCTTCACCTTTTATATCACCCTTTTTACTGACCTGGTCCGGCATTAACTCCCCTTGTATGCTCTTTCCTGTTCTAAGGGCTTCTCCAAAGGAGTACTCATTTTCGTCCAGGTGTCTTTTACCCAGTGGGATCAGGACCCTAAAGGTGCTTCCTTCGCCCTCTTTGCTCTTGAGTTTAATGGACCCATGCATCAATTTCACCAGGTCGCTTGTCAGGGCCAGTCCGATGCCGGTACCACCCCCTTCCTTCTTCAGGCTGGATTCTGCCTGGTAAAAGCGGTCAAAGACCTTCTTTTTTTCCTTTTTCCGGATCCCGACTCCGCTATCAGATACAGTGATTTCCAATACATTCTCCATGCCCTTGTTCTCGTTCCTGATAAGCACGTCCAGTCGAACCCTGCCCCCTTCATCTGTGAACTTAAATGCATTGGAAAGCAGATTATTAATGATTTTTTCGACCTTATCCGGGTCGAACCAGTCCAGGGAATCAGTCCGGGGAATAAAGTAGCGGTATTGAATCCCCCTTGTTTCCGCAATGGCAGCAAAAGAAACGGCAATGCCGTGTGCAAAATTGAAGATATTCTCTTCATAGAGCGTCAGCTTCATGCTTTTTTTATCTATGCGGGAGATATCCAGTAACTGGTTTACCAGGTTCATTAACTTGTTGGCATTCCTGTATATAAGCTCAAGACCCTGTCTTCCTTTCCGGGAAATCTTCTCCTCTTCCATAAGGGTTTCCGCGGGTGCTTTCACCATGGTGACCAGGGTTCGGAATTCATGGGAGATATTGTTGAAGAACCTGGTTTTCAAAGTATCCAATTCCAGGATCTGCTGGTTTTTTTGCCGGATCTCCTCCGTGCGGTTCTCCACTTCTGCTTCCAGGCGGATCTTGTCTCTTTGTAACCGAAAGGTTCGTATCCTGATAAATCCGAGGATCAGGGCAATAAACAGAACCAGGTAAAGCACAATGGCAAGCTTGGATTTATACCAGGGGGGATAAATCCGGATGTCGATGGAGTTGCCCGCCGGATCCCAGGGCCCCCGGTGGCTGGCACCGGATACCCAGAAAGTGTATTTTCCGGGTGCCAGGTTGGTATACTCTGCATAACTCTGATTCCCGGAGTAGACCGTATCACTGTCAATTCCCTTCAGGAAGTACCGGTAACGGTTTCGCTCAGGGTGATTCAGATAGGTGGCAGCAAAATCGATGCGGAAGAAATTCTGATCATGCCGGAGTTCAATGCGGTCAGCCACCAGGATGGAGCGCTTTAAAGGGGATTCTTCTCCGGGACTTACCCTTTCTCCCCCAATCCTGAACTCAGTAAAGATGGTGGGCACTATGGTGGTGTCCGGATCCAGAAAACCGGGAGGAATAACTACCATTTTTCTTTCTCCCAGATAGATGTTCCCGTTTTCATGATCGCGGTCAACCGTCCAGATTCTATCTGAGGCCCCTTGCAGACCATCTTTATCGGAATATTTTTCAGCAGTCCCGTCAGGTCGGATCACCAGCAATCCTGATAAGGTACCCACGTAAATATTGCCGAAATCGTCCTCAGTGATCTTGTTGGTATGTCCCAGTTTAAGGTCGTCGATAAAGTGGTTGTCGAAAGAGAGTATCGTATCCGAATCGGGATCTTTGATCATCTTACTCAAGCCCACCCAGGTAGCCAGCCAGATGGTCCCCCTGGAGTCACAAAAAAGGGATTTTATATGCTGATCCGGCAATCCGTTCGGATTGTTTTCGTCAAAATTGTAATGGGTCCACTCCCTGGTTTCCGGATCAATGCGGTACAGTCCCCCGTCCTGCTGTGCATACCATAAGATACCTTCCTTATCCATGATAAATGGAACAAGGTCCAGTTGACCACTCAGATAGTCGACCGGGAGAGTTTCTTTTAATGGGATGTATGTAGTATCCTGGGTTAGCGGATCGAAGCGGACTATATGATCCTTCCCGAGAATCCAGAAGAATCCCTCCTCACACTGGGTAATCATATGGCTAGCACCAGCCCGGAAATACTCAAAACTATTATTGTCCGGATTGACCCGGTACAGGGAACCGAACCACCCGGCAGTAAACCAGATCCGGCCGGACCCGTCCCGGAAGGTTTCAGGCACATAGTTACTGTTACCGCTTCCGGGCAGGCCATCGACCCGGAAGTTGACGACCTGTCCGGTTTCCAGATTGTAACGAAATAGTCCGGCTTTAAAGGTTCCCGACCAGAGGTAGTTCTCATCCCTGATAACATTGGAGTGCCAGCTTGCTCCTGCCACATAATTTTCCAGATGAACATCGATGGTCCGGATCACCTGTTCCCTGGGATTGATAACCTTGGCCCCCTCCATGGTAGCCACAATGATGTTACCATGATGATCGGTAGTCATATCAAGGACATAGCCAAGTATACTAGTTGTATCCATGGGAGTGATCTCTTTTGTATGAGGATTATAAAGCATCAACCCACGGTCTGTTCCATACCAGATATTGCTCTGGTAGTCGATCGCTAAGCTTCCCCATGACGAGGGTGCAACCATTTCGTATACGGGTAATCCTGCCCACTGGAACTCCCCGGTATAAGGATTGAAGCTGGCCAGCTCCGCTTTTCTTCCAAAGAGCCAGAACTTGCCCTGGGGATCCTCCTTCATATTCCCAACATTCATGTTGTCGTCCACATGGTCTGGCAGATCCATGGGCTTTATCCTGAAAACTCCACTATCCGGGTCGAACCGGCATAGGCCATGCATGCTGTGTGACATCCAGATAACACCTGTGGTATCCCGGAGTATACTTACCTTCCTGGACCAGTTTTCCTCAATTTCACGAGCGTCTATAATCGGGATATGGCGGAGACTGTCCTTCCCCGGATAATATTGGAACATTCCTTCAATGGCTGCCAGCCAAAGAAATCCTTGAGCATCATATTGAATATAACGGGGGTTCAGGTAAGTTCCATCGAAACAAAGAGCGATATGGTGGAACAATTCCGTCTCCAGATCGAATCGTATCAGTCCCTTACCCAGCAACCAGATATTATTCTGATCATCACAGGTGAATCCGCCCGGATCCCTGGCCGGACTGCCGGTGGAGTCGAAGGGCAAGTAGGGATAATGGACCATCCGCTTACCATCCCAGCGGTCCATTCCCCCGTAGGTGCTGATCCAGAGCAGGCCCCTGCGATCCTGGTAAAGGGATTTAACCTGGGGATTGGTATATTCTTCAAGTACGCCTACATCCTGTGATTTAACAGGAATATTTTGGGCTGTAAGGGGAAGGCTGGAAATAAGAAACAGGGAAATCAGGAGAAGAACGGTACGATTAAACATGATTGTGTTTTTGCCAGGGTGAACCAGAATCTCTTGTTAGTGTGTGAGAAGAGGGTAAGTGTGGTTGCTGAGAGGGTTAGCCCCGAGGGCTGGCAAACAAATAAAGTTACTCAATAAACCTTTACCTGTCAAATATTTAGATCCCATCCTCCGGGAAGGTGATTTCTATTCAAATCTAAATCATGGAGGATGGCAAGTCTATCACAAATCGATCAGATTATGGAATAAATCGTTCATCACCTCCTGGGGCTTAAAAATAAAAAGGAGGCTGCCTTATGCGCAAAGCAGCCTCCCGGAGAGAAACAGTGATCACCAACTTGCACTAGTTCTCACCAACCACGTAAAATCCGCACTGACAGATGCAGCCTTTGATTAGTTTACATGAGAAATCGGTACAGCAATCTCCAATGCTTACAACCCTGTCATAGGCATACACGGTAGGAGATACATTTAAGATGGTAAGATTGCCCGGATCTGCAGGGACACTCTTAAGCCAGCTTTCTTCTGCTAAGTCATATTTAATATAAATCTTAATATTGGGGGTCATGAATTTCTGGTAAGTTGTACTACCAGTCAGCGAGTATCCCCTGTTGTAATAGTTATGACCATCCAGATCCAGGTGGTCCAGGGGGAAAGACACCAGGTTGAATTCAGAGGGAACCATAACTGCTCCCTTTGGGAATTCAAGTGAAATATCGCCGTTAAAAAGGGTTACCCTGGTACCTTCAGGATTTACCCAGAAGGTTGCTGTTTTGATATTTCCGGAGTAAGTAGCTTCGGGAGACGGGGAATCATCGCTTAGAAGAAGGGGGTCCTCTTCGCATCCCAGGGCGGTGACGGCTAATACTGCAGCCAAGATCATCGGGATCAGGCCGCCTTTTTTTAATGTAATCCAGTATGTTTTCATAGCGTGTGGTTTAAATGAAAATTAATGTGTGATTGATGGTCCTGCACAGGAAAAAGCTTTAGGGTAAATTTACCCTTGACTGGCCCCTCGTTTCTACCACATACCATTCATAAAACCAGACATTTCGATCAAAAAAAAGGTGCCCTTTCGAGGCACCTTTCTATCATCAGGCTTACTTGTTCTTATATGGATTCAGGGGTGTTCTTGAAGCAAGCCTGGGATTTTTCCCTGAGAGGGTATAAGCATAACCGCTTGCGAAAGAATACCCCTGAGGCTCTTTTTACAGGGGTTTCACCGGCACACAAATATCCACGGTAAAGGTGGGTGGATTTTCGTCGGTGTGTTCCTCCGGGTAGTATTCGTAGGGGTAGCCATCGGAAGGCTGGTAGCCGCTGTCGGTCATCCAGCGGCAGACGGCATCCCAGGCCTCACCAAACTGGTGGGGCTTCACCTTGAAGCTGCCCACGGCATATTTGCCTCCGGGGAGATGCATCTTCCCGAATTCACCTTCCGGTTTGGCATTTTCGTCTACGGTGATGCAGGCGCTCTGCCTGAAGCTTTTCGATGTCCACCACTTTGGGGTCATCGTGGTAAACGGTGAGGGTCTTGGTTTCAGGGAAGCGCAGCAATCCTCTGGGGCCTGCCCATTTGAATAGTTTCTCATAGGCTCCGCCAATCTGGTCGAACTGACCAAGGTGCCTGCAATAGATCAGGTCCATGGCCGGCATCTCTTTTACTGCGATGTTTGTTTCCATGTTAAAGTCGCGATTTAAGTTTAGAAATTCTTCGCTAAAATACACGGAGGGATCCGGTGGGGGATTGACCATTTTTGCGCTCCAATTGACCATTCTTGCTGTCCTGCTCCAGGTGATGGTTTCGGAATTCTCCGGTGTTTCTTCCGAAATGAGCCCTGAATGCCCTACAGAATACAGCTGTGCTGTTAAAGCCGCATAGTGCCCCAACTTCGGAGACGGGTCGCTGATGGTCGGAGATCAGCATACTGCCGGCACGTTGGAGCCGGATGCGTTTCACATAAGCGTTGATGGTCTCCCCGGTAAGAACCCGGAAGATCCTGTGGAAATGAAAAGGGGAGAAATGGGCCACCTGGGATAGTTTCTCCAGGGTATGCTCCTCATCCAGATGGGCGTCGATGTAATCCACCACCCGGTTGATGCGTAAGAAATACTCCTTTCTGGATTGTTGCTGTATGTTCATCAGGTAATTTTTATCACCCCGTTTCTATACAAATTCAGTGCGTCGTCAAGCAGGGATTTAATGATGTGGATGGGTATATCTTCATGGGCTTTTATTCTCAGGATCTTCATCCTGGAGCGCGTGCCTTTTTCTAATAAGGGATGGTTAAGATGCTTCCCTTCCACCATCAGGATATAGGGTTCATTCGTTCTTTTATCTGTCCAGAGAAAGCAGAACATCTTTTTCTTGAAGCTGAAGCATGGCATTCCCCACTTCCTTGTTTCAGTAACACCAGGATCTTGTTCAAGAATAAGACTCCGCAAAGCAAGTAAGCAACTTCTGTTGGGCTCTTCTTGTTGGAAATAATACTGGTCAAGTTCCCGAATCATAGCTTAGTTCCTACTTTATAACAAACGATGATAACACTTATAATCCAGGGTGTTTTGATCATTCTTGCGCATCTTCGATTTCAAATTTACAAAAGTTTTTCTCGAAAATAGTTGTATTATATGTTAGAATAATCTAACATTATATTAGAAATATATAACATTAAGTTAGAACTATGCAACAGAACAGATGGAATGTTAGAAAAGCAATTTTTTTGGCTGTACTGGCTGTTTCGGTGATGGCATCAATGATCTCCTGGTTTATCAAATCAGGGGGCACTTTGGATATGAAAGGATACCTGATGATAGGCATTCAGTTTGTGGTGCTTGGGTTTGCAATTATACTCGTATTTAAAAGGTTGAGATCTGTGAAACAGCAGCTTCCAGCTGAGGATGAAATGTCTAAAAATATACTTCGCCGGGGTGCAGCGACTTCTTACTATGTATCCTTATATATGTGGCTGGCTTTGATGTTTTTTGCAGATAGTATCAAACTTGAAAGGTATAGCTTAATAGGAGCAGGTATCCTGGGAATGGCCATTATTTATGCCCTCAGCTGGGTCTATCATATGTATTTAAAGCGCTCCCATGACTAGCCGCATCAAGGAGCTGCGGGCGCGGGACAACCTGACACAGTTGGATCTGGCCCGGAGAGTGGGGGTGAGAAGGGAAACCATCGTTTTCCTGGAGAAGGGAAAATACAATCCCTCCCTGAAGCTGGCCTATGACATAGCCCAGGTGTTCGGGATGAAGATAGAAGAGGTGTTTGTGTTCTAGCTAGCGGCCTATCTCAAATGCAATTCCCAGCGCATCGGCAATCTCCTTCATTTCCTTCTGAACAGGACCCAGTACATTGATTCCCTCTTTGCTGATGCGTTCCTCGTTCTCACGCTCGGGATCTCCGGGGATCATCACGCGATCGTGTCCTTTGGCTGGTTTGGCCGCACGGAAGGTCTCGATCCACTTGTCCATCTGGGATTTGAATTGTTCAGGCTTCTGGAAGGCATCAATGCGCATGGCCCCAAAGAAATGACCGGTGCCTTCTCCCACTTTTTCTTCTTTCACAGGAAGGTAGGCTACGGACGGGGGACAGAAGGGCCCGAAGTTGGCGCCTGAGAGCACTGCAGAGAAGATATCCACAACGGCACTCATACAGTATCCTTTGTGACCTCCCTGCTCGCGGGTACCTCCCAGGGTGAGCATGGAGCCGCCTTCCTTGAGGATGTCCGGATTGGTTGAGGGATTGCCTTCGGAATCCTGCACATATCCCAGTGGAACGCTTTCACCCATCTTAGCTGCAACAGCCAGTTTTCCACGGGCAATGGGGGTGGTGGAGAAGTCGGCCACAAACGGGGGGTGAATTCCTGCAGGTACGGCTACGGCAATGGGATTGGTTCCCAGCATTTGTGAGACTGAGAAGGTGGGGGCCACGAGGGGATTGGCAATGGTCATGCTTATCCCGATCATATCATGTTTCAGGGCCATCATAGAATAATAGCCGGCAATTCCATAGTGGTTCGATCCCCGGGTAGATACCCATCCGGTTCCGGCAGCTTTTGCCTTTTCAATGGCGATTTGCATGGATTTGGTGGCGGCAATCATCCCGATGGCTCCGTCGCCATCCACCACTGCGGTACTCGGCGATTCATGGACGATTTTTACATGTGGAGTCACATTGATGCGTTTGGCCTGCCACAATTGAAAGTAGTCCTTAATGCGGATCATGCCGTGGCTGGAATAGCCCCTGAGCTCGGCAGCGATAAACACATCGGTGGCCATTTTTGCATCTTCGGGGCTGCAGCCCATCTTTTCAAATACTTTTCTGGTAAACTGGTCAAGGTATTCTACGGTATACATGGATGGGGTTTTAAGTTTCAATGTTATGTTTAGTATAAAATTTACGGTTTCTTACGATTGATTTTTCTGGACCGGGCCTGAGCGGCAGGCATAATGATCAGGTCATCTATGTTTACATGAGGCGGACGATTCGCAACAAAAAGGACAGCCTCTGCAATATCCTCGGCATATAGGGGGATAAATCCTTCATAAACCTGGTCGGCTTGTTCCCGATCTCCCTTGAATCGGACCAGGCTGAACTCGGTTTCTGCAGCACCGGGATTGATGGCACTTACTTTAATTCCATAGTCCACCAGGTCGATCCGCATGGCCTGCGTTAGTCCATCCACGGCAAATTTGGAGGCATTGTATACATTTCCCTTCTCGTAGGCCTCCTTACCTGCTATGGAGCCAATATTTATAATGTGCCCCTTTTTTCTCTTTACCATACCCGGTGTGATGAGCCTGGTCATGTAAAGCAGGCCTTTGATATTGGTGTCGATCATCTGCTCCCAGTCCTCTATACTGCCTTCATGTATCAGACTCAGTCCTGCGGCCAGCCCCGCATTATTAACCAGAAGATCAACCTTCTCCCATTTTCCCACAAGTTTTGCACAGGCGTCCTGAACCTCCTCCCTTACCCTGATATCAAAGTTTAGTGAGAGGACATCCGCTTCTGTCTTTGACCGGATCTCTTCCTCTACTTTCTCCAGTTTTTCCGAACGGCGCCCGGTAATGATTACATCATAAGAGTTCCGGGCCAGGGCCATGGCAGTGGCTCTTCCAAATCCGGCAGTTGCCCCGGTTATAATGGCAATAGGTCTCATGGAACTGGGTTTCCAACAAATGTAAAAATTATCTTGATGATCTATTCACTATATTTGTGCATTAATCGATACTTATATGAATCTGAACAGCCCTCAACTTAAAAAACGTGCACTTTCCTATCTGACGAAGGATGAGCTTTACTCCATCGAATCCATGCTGGGTCGGGAGCCTACACCCTTTGAACTGAATATGTTCGCGGCCATGTGGTCGGAGCATATATCCTATAAAAGCTCCACCAAGTGGCTGGAGGAGATGCCCGTGGAGGGTGACAATGTTCATGTTCCTGCCGGGGATGAGAACGCCGGTGTGATTCAAATCAATGAGGAACTGGCCTGTGTGGTGAAAATGGAATCGCACAACCATCCCATAGCAGTTGATCCCAGGCAGGGAGCCGTTGGGGTTGGAAATGTAAACCGTGACCTGATCACGATGGGTGCCGAGCCCGTGGGACTGTTAAACATCCTGCGCTTTGGGAATCCCAAAGAAAAGAGTATCCGGGAAATGGTGAATGCGGTGGTAAGTGCCCTGGGTAGCTATTCGAATAATTTCGGGGTCCCTGTACTTGGAGGAGAGATCCTATTTGACGAAAGTTACAGGTTTAATCCCTTGATAAACCTGATGGGTATTGGCATTGTCCGTAAGGACCGGATGATCAGGGCCTCATTCACTGAGGCAGGGCAGTATGTGGTATTATTAGGAAAGAAAACTTCCGGTCGCGGAGTCCATGGGGCTGGATTTGCTTCCAAAGCACTGAAGAACAAGGGACAGATGGTTCCCGCCTCGCAGGTGGCCGATCCCGCCAGCGGAAAGATTCTGATGGACTGCATTCATGAGCTCAATGAAGGAGGCCTGATCGGTGGAATGCAGGATATCGGAGCCGGAGGAATACTTTGTGCAGCTGCTGAAATGGCATTCCGGGGCAGCAAAGGTGTGGTGATCAGAATACAGAAGATACCGCTGATCAGGGAGGACCTCGATGCGCTGGAGATTATCTTATCCCAGACCCAGGAACAGATGCTCCTTTCCACAGATCCTGAGAATTATGAAAAAATTGCCAAAAGCGCTAAGAGGTGGGGACTGGAGTGTGCTCATATTGGTTCGGTTGATGATGAAGCACGGATCCGGATCATGGAAAAATCCACTCTTTGTGGAGACCTGCCAGTGAACCTGCTGGTACGGGGGGGAGGAGCTCCGGTCTATATCCGGGATATGAAGGCACGGGGTAAAACGCCGCGGGTGATCTCTGCCGATGAGGTCCCGGTTCCCGGAAACCTGAAAGAAATTGCCCGGCAAATGGTTTCCCTGCCAAATGTAGCCTCCAGAAGATGGATCTACGAACAGTTCGACACCATGGCCGGCCTTTCCAATATGAATAGTGAGTATGCTTCTGATGCCGGTATTGTGAAAATCAATGGGCATGATCAGGCGCTGGCCATGAGCGTGGATGGTAATTCCAGATATGGCAGGCTGGAACCACGTAAGGGGGCTATGATAGCCGTGGCAGAGGCTGCACGGAATATCATCTGTTCCGGGGGGCGTCCGGTGGCCCTGGCCGATTGTCTGAATTACGGGGATCCTTCGGATCCTTTTGTGTATCATGATTTTGCGGAGAGCGTAAAGGGTATCGGAGAAGTTTGCAGACGCATGTCTGTTCCTGTAATTGCTGGGAATGTAAGTTTTCATAACCTCACTTATAACGGGGAGGATATGGCTTCGGTGATTCCGACACCCGTGATTGGGATGGTGGGGCTCCTGGATAGTTATGAAAATGTGATGACCGTAAATTTCAGGAGCAAGGGAGATATGATCTTCCTGATAGGACGCTCCGATAATGATATTTCCTCTTCGGAATATCTCTCCGTATTCCATAATGTCCATGAATCGGCGGCCCCGAAGTTCGACCTGGAATATGAAATAAAACTGCAGAGAATTGTATCCGAACTGATTGGCAAGAAGCTGGTGAATTCGGCCCATGATGTCTCTCTCGGGGGACTGTTTGTGGCCCTGGTGGAATGTGCCCTGCCGGGTGGATTGGGCTTCGATGTAACTTCCCCGGCCGAGATCCGCGGGGATGCCTTCCTTTTCGGTGAATCTCAGAGCCGCGTCGTGGTAAGTGTCACAGCCGACCAGGAGACTCATTTTCTGGACTATATGATGGAGACCGGGCTCCATTTTTCCGCGTTGGGTCATGTGACCAAGGAGGAACTCAGGGTGGATGATGTCTCCTTTGGGTTTATATCCGATTATACCCGGGATTTCGAAAATGCACTGGAGTATCTTTTGAGCGACTAAAGATTCAGAAGGAACTATACTAAAGGCTGCCTTTGACCGTTTAATTCAATAATGAGAATATCCCTTCTGATCATACCCCTGCTTCTAGGTTCCTTGTGTATTAATGGACAGGATGAGCGACCCAGGAACCTGACTGCATTTGACCTTAAAAAGATCCATTTCGGATTTACCGTGGGGGTGAATACCATGGATGTGGGAATCACCAGGAACTATGATGCAGATAGATTTCCTCTATGCGGACCTGAGTCATCTGCAGCCCGGATTCCAGGTAAGCATTGTATCGGATCTTCGCATGAACAAAAACTGGAACCTGCGCTTTCTTCCGGGCATTAGCTTTGGATCACGAGAGATCTATTTTTATGAATACACCGATGGCATGGTGGGAGAGGTGAAAGAAATTAACAGAGTAGATAACCCGGTTCCGCTGGGACCTGCTTTTCTTGATTTCCCCCTGCATCTCAAGTACCGTTCCGACAGGGACGCTAACTACAGGCCCTACCTGGTGGGAGGATTAAATTTCAGGTACGATATGTCCGCTAAAAAACCCGGTGTTTATGATGCTGAGTCAGATGAATATGTGAAATTCAGAGCGGGGCGATCTCTACCTGGAGTTTGGCTTTGGGGTCGATACCTATCTTCGCTACTTTAAGTTCGCCCCGGAAATTAAGCTGGCTGTTGGCCTGATGAATATGATTGATCCTTCCGGACGTACGGGACATCCTCAATTTGCTGCCTCCATCGAAAATGTCCGGTCCTATATTATCATGCTTAACTTCCACTTTGAGTAGGAGCAACTATCTTCTTCTCAGCTCCGAGCAGACCACTGCAACCGATGAGGCCACATTCAGTGACTCCGTTCCTGGTCCGCCCCGGGAGAAGGAGGGGATGGAAATCTTCTGTTGGATATAGGGACTGAGGGATTGGGAAAGTCCGTGGGATTCGTTTCCAAAGAGGATAAAGGGATCGGGTCCCAGCCTGGTCTGGTAGATATTCTCTCCCTGCATGTAAGTGCCGAAAATTCTTTTATCCTGAATTTCTTTGCTTGCCAGCAAGGGCTCCAATTCCTGGTAATGCACCTGTACCCTGGTGATGGCACCCATTGTCGATTGTACCACTTTTGGATTGAAGAGGTCCGTGGAGTCCGGTGTACAGACCAGATGTTTTATGCCGAACCAGTCAGCTGTCCGGATAATTGTACCCAGGTTCCCCGGATCTCGAATCGATTCAAAGGCCAGGACCGGAGTATGAAGAATTGCTTGAATACTGAAGTGGCCTGAAGGTATGGAAACCAGGGCCATGACCTCCTGCGGGGTGATCAGATTGCTGACTTTTTTGAGCTCTCCATAGGAGGCTTCAGTAAGGGGTGGTTTTTGAGGAGTAAGAAGAGAGGCCCGCCTTTCGATCCATTCCGGGGTGGCAAAAATTTCCTGGATCCGGAAGTGGTTTTCCTGAATACCGGTGGCCATTTCCAGGACCATTTTTTCACCCTCTACCAGAAAGAGCCGGTGCTGATCCCTGTACTTCTTTTGCCGCAGAGATCGGATTAATTTTGCCTGTGAGGAGGAGATCATTTTGCAACTCTCTAAATGCAAAGATGAAAAAAATATCCGGGTGCAGTAAAATTTGTATTTTAGCCCCTTTAAAAGACTACCGTGCGGCGTACCATTCCATATATTGTTTTTTTATTCGTTTCCTTACTTTTCTACTCTTGCAGGGTCACAAAGTATGTGCCTGATAATGAGTATCTGCTGCATAGTTACAAGATCAAGACCCAAGAGGGTAATTTTGATAAGAAGGAGCTGGACGACTATATAAAGCAGAAGCCCAATAAGCGGATCATATTCTGGAGATTCTACCTTTCCCTCTATAATCTCTCTTCACCCGGCAAGGATAACGGATTTCATAACTGGTTGCGGCGTATCGGGGAGCCCCCGGTGGTTTACGATGAAGATCTGATGTTGAAATCATCCGAGCAGCTGGGCCTGCATATGCGAAACAAAGGGTTTTATGGAGCTGAAATTTCCGACACCACTCTGTTCCGCAATAACAGGGCCAGGGTGGTTTACCGCGTGTCGCCCAATGAGCCATACAGGATCCGGAATATCAACTACTTTTTTGAAGATGCCACCTTCTCCCAGATGGTCCTTGCAGACACTGCCGATAGTGAGTTTAAGCGTGGTGAGCTGTTCGATGTGGATTTGCTCCAGGCGGAGCGGATAAGAATAGAGACCATTTTGCGCGATAGCGGCTATTTCAGATTCAATCGGGATTATATCTACTATGAGGTGGATAGTGCACTGAATACCCACCAGGTGGATATCACCCTGGGAATCCGCAACTTTGCCAGAACTAATAGCTGGGGCCGGACAGTGCATGTGGACCACCCGGTCTATAAAATAAGAAAGGTACACATGATGACTGATTATAATGCAGTCACCTATGGAAAGGACCAGGAAAAGGAGGTCCTTCAGAAAGATACCCTGGTCTACGACAGCATCTATCTGGTTTATTCCGGGAAACCAAACATACGTTCCGCGATGGTGACCCAGAAGAACTATATCATTCCCGGCAGCCTCTATGATGCCTCTGATGTGAGCCGCACCTACAGGAACCTTTCTTCATTAAGTGCCTTCAGGATGGTTGATATTCGGTTTCGGGAGGTAGAGGGGGAGACACCCCTGCTCGATTGCGATGTACTGGTGGCCCCGGCCACGAGGCAGTCGTATTCCCTTCAACTGGAGGGCACTAACTCCGCTGGCAATATCGGCGCAGCAGCGAATGTAAGTTATACCCACCGGAACCTTTTTGGAGGCTCGGAGCAATTTAACCTGAGCTTTATGGGTGCCATCGAAAAAATAAATCCCACTGAAGGGGAGCTGGATACGACTTACAGCGGACTTAATATTATGCAGGAGTTTGGAGTTGAGGCCCGCTTGAGAATCCCCAAATTTTTACTCCCGGTGAAGACGGACCAGTTTATCCGGAAGTTCAATCCTACGACCAATATCCGCCTTTCCTATAACTACCAGAAGCGACCCGAATACATACGGACCCTTGCCAATGCGTCCTTTGGGTATGACTGGAAGGGAAATGAAAGATTGATTCACCGGGTATTTCCCTTTGAGGCCAGCCTTATTCTGACCCCTTATAAATCACAGGAATTCCAGAATTGGCTGGAAGGCAAGTACCTCTTTTACAGTTATGAACCTCATTTGATCATCGATTCCCGTTACTCCATGATCTGGTCCAGCCAGAAGTTGTTAAAGAACCAGAACTTTCAGGACCTCCGCCTGAATCTGGAGACCGCCGGGAACCTCCTTTATACAGGGTTCAACACTTTTGCTGAAGTTCCAGTAGATCAGAATTATCAGCTGCTGGGGGTGGATTTTGCCCAGTACCTGAAGGCTGATATTGATTTCAGAAGCTACATATTTCTTTATGAAGATATCAGTCTGGTACTACGCGGATTTGCTGGTGTGGGCTATGCTTATGGGAATTCAAGTGCCATGCCCTTTGAAAAGCAGTACTTCTCCGGAGGTGCCAACAGTATCAGGGCCTGGCAGGTGAAGAACCTGGGCCCGGGTTCCTACAACGATCCGGAGAAATCGGCCTATCCCAACCAGACCGGTGACGTGAAACTGGAAGGCAATATGGAGTACCGCTTTAAGCTGTTCTGGAAACTGGAAGCGGCCTTATTTATGGATGTGGGGAATATCTGGTCTCTCTCCTCCGAGGATGACCGGGAGGGGGCAGGGTTCGAATTTAACCGCTTTTATAAGGAGTTGGCTGTAGGCACGGGAGTGGGTACAAGGGCTGTTTTCAGCTTCCTGGTTTTCCGCTTCGACCTGGGCATCCCCCTTCGCAGTCCATATGCCATTGAGGGTTCAAACTGGCTGCCCGGTAACTCGGGAATCTCCGGGAGTGATCTGACCTTTAACATTGCCATTGGATATCCATTCTGATCCTGTTGATATTACAGATTTTTGTTCTAAATTTGTCGCTCATTTTTAATCCAATCTATCTAATAATTCCGAATATGTCCACTAAGATTTTTGATGTAGTAAAGCCCGGTGTTGTAACGGGAGATGACGTTCAGAAGGTGTTTGAAATTGCCAAAAAGAACGAGTATGCCATTCCTGCTGTAAACGTGGTGGGAACTAACTCTGTAAATGCTGTTATTGAAGCAGCTCGTGAAGTGAATTCTCCTGTGATTGTGCAGTTCTCCAATGGAGGTGCTGTCTTTTTTGCAGGGAAGGGGCTTTCCAATGAGGATCAGAAAGCAGCCATTATTGGGGCCGTAAGCGGAGCCAAACATGTTCATGCCATGGCTGAAGCCTACGGAGTTCCCGTAATCCTTCACACCGACCATGCTGCCAAGAAATTGCTGCCCTGGATTGACGGCCTGCTGGATGCCGGAGAAAAGCATTTTAAACAATACGGAAAGCCACTTTTCAGCTCCCATATGCTGGACCTTTCCGAAGAGCCCCTGGAAGAGAATATCGGCACCTGCGTGAAGTATCTGAAGCGCATGAGCAAGATCGGAATGACCCTGGAGATCGAACTGGGGTGCACCGGTGGAGAAGAGGATGGTGTGGACAATACCGGCATGGACAACTCGCTGCTATATACTCAGCCCGCAGATGTAGCATACGCTTATGAAGAGCTTTCCAAGGTGAGTTCCAGTTTTACTATTGCTGCCTCATTTGGGAATGTACACGGGGTATACAAGCCCGGTAATGTGAAGTTGACTCCGAAGATCCTGGACAACTCGCAAAAATTCGTTGAGAAGAAGTTTGGAACGGCTAAAAAACCCCTCAATTTTGTATTCCATGGGGGATCTGGTTCTTCTCAGGCGGAGATCCGTGAAGCGATCGGCTACGGGGTAATCAAGATGAATATCGATACCGATACTCAATGGGCCACCTGGGATGGTGTTCGCAAATTTGAAGCTGCAAAACATGACTATCTGCAGGGGCAGATCGGAAATCCTGAAGGAGAGGACAAACCCAATAAGAAGTACTACGACCCAAGGGTTTGGCTTCGCGAATCAGAGAAATCCATGATTGAGCGTCTGAAGGTGGCTTTCGATGACCTGAACTGCATCGACACCCTATAAGATTTCAGGATGTTGCAGGGCGGAAAGGGTGATAGAGACAGCTTTACCAGTAAGTTTGGGGTCCTTGCAGCACTGGCAGGGTCCGCCATTGGATTGGGCAACATCTGGCGCTTTCCCTATGTGGTCGGGCAAAATGGGGGTGGAGCTTTTCTTCTGATCTATGTGATTTTCATTGCGGCCATTGGGGTTCCGGTGATGATGTCTGAATTTATGATCGGCCGCTCTGCACAGTTGAATCCGGTGGGGGCATTTAAAAAAAATGCCCCCGGTACAAAGTGGCATCTGGTCGGTATGCTCGGAGTTGTCTCTGTATTTATCATCTTCGCTTTCTATACTGTTGTTGCAGGATGGACACTTGAATACGTGGTCCAGTCTGTGAGGTGGATTCTTTTTCCCGCAAAGTTTGGATTTGAATCCATGGACAATGCAGCCCTTACGGAATTTTTCAGCGATCATTATGATAGATTTACTCTGGGTATCTGGAGACCGATTATCTGGTTTGTGGTTATGATGTGCCTCACAGGATATATTGTAATCTCAGGAGTGAAGAATGGAATTGAAAAATATGCCAAGATCCTGATGCCCATTTTTCTGGTATTGTTACTGATCCTGGTTTCCAGATCAATCTCACTTGAAGGGGGCAGGGAGGGATTGGTATTTCTGTTCAAACCTGATTTCACCCAGATCAGGGAGGCCCCTTTCCAGATTATCCTTGAAGCGCTGGGCCAGGCCTTCTTCTCACTTTCCATTGGTATGGGTACATTGATCACCTATGGATCCTACATCAAGAGGAAGGAAAATCTTGCCGGAACAGCTGTAAGTGTGGTTGCTGCTGATACTTTTGTGGCCATATTAGCCGGAATAGCAATTTTCCCTGCTGTTTTTGCTTTCGGGATTGATCCTGCTGATGGACCTGAGCTGGTCTATAAAACCCTGCCTGTCATATTTCAGAACATGGCAGGTGGACTCATCTGGGCATTTTTGTTTTTCCTGCTGCTCTGCTTTGCCGCCATAACCTCCACTATTTCAATGCTGGAGGTGATTGTTGCCTATTTTTCAGAGCAAATGAATATGTCGCGAAAAAAGGCCACCATTTTGTCGATGATTTCTGCCGGATTTCTTGGAATAATATGCACCGTTTCACCTGATGTATTTAGCTTTTTCAATGCTTCGCCTGATCTGATGCTTCCCCTGGGAGGGTTTTTTATTGTAGTCTTTATCGGCTGGTTCTTTTCAGGTGAAAAGTCCAAACAGGAGCTATCCAGTGATGGCAAATACAAAATCAAATACCACAGACTTTTCATGTTTCTGGTAAAATTTGTAGCTCCTCTTGCCATTGCTTTCCTTTTCGCCCTGGGGGTCTACAGCAAAGTGATAACCCTTTTCCCATCCATTGGGGGTTAATGCAGGCTGATGGGTGACCGCTGGTCACATTAAGCCATAGATGTCCAAACGACTGAACAGAGAGTTTTACCTGCTTCCCCGTGGAGAGCAGCGGGCGCTGATTTTGCTTTCCCTGCTGTTGATTGTTTCCTTGTTATTCAGGGTAACGGTCCGGCTACTTCCCGAGCGGGAGCCTGAAGGATTGGAGGAATTTGAGCAGGAGGCCAGCCTGATCGTGGCATCCCTTACCCGGACCGATAGTCTGCGAGGTGCCGGAAGTGATAGTGACAGACTTGAAGAAGGAGCTAGTTCCGTACACTATCCCCAATCTGTTTATCAGACAAAAGTTAAAACGCAAGTCCACCCCATTGATATAAACCGGGCCGATTCGGCACAGCTGCTTCCCCTTCCTGGCATAGGGCCAGTCTTTGCCGGCCGTATCATAAAATACAGGGATCTTCTGGGCGGATTTGTTTCCCTGGATCAACTGGAAGAGGTTTACGGTATGCCCGCCGAGACCATCCAAAGGATCAGGAACCAGATGTATATAGATAGCTCAGTCATCCATAAGATTTGTATCGACAGTGCGACCTTCGGTGAGCTGCTGAGACATCCCTACCTGGAGTACGAGGAGGTGAAAGCTCTGGTGGAGTACAGGGAGTTTAAAGGGGATATTATATCTTCTGATGAATTACGAATAAATCAGATCTTGCCTGATTCAACCTTAAGCAAAATAGATGGATATTTTGACTACAGGTAGAGCTTTGTTGTCAATTCATTTTTTATATTGCCTCGCAGCTCTTTTTTACATATATTTATAAAGAGAACAAATGATTAGTCAAAATTTCTGGATTACTATATAATTAGAACTGTTGTCATTTTCAATCAATAAAAAATTTACCGGGTTTAGTTGAATATTCGGATATGAATCTCTAACTTTGCGGCTCGAAATTTAAAACTGATTGAAATGATCGTAATTCCCATTAAAGAGGGTGAGAATATTGAAAGGGCTTTAAAAAAATTCAAGCGGAAGTTTGAAAAGACCGGTGTGGTAAAGGAACTGAGGAACCGTCAGGCATTTACGAAACCTTCCATTACCAAGCGTCAGCAGAAGCTTAAAGCTATCTATATTCAGCAATTACAGCAGCAGGAAGATTAGATTCAGAGGTTTTGGATGGCTTCTAAATGCTGCCCATGACCAGGATTGAAGATTTTTTAAGATACCTGCAGGCCGAGAGGAGGTATGCCGAGCATACCATCAAAGCTTACAAAAACGACTTATACCAATTCCATGCTTTCTGTCAGGATTCTGACCATGAGGGTGTGGATTTGCATTTTAGAACCATCCGTTCCTGGGTGGTGAGTTTAATGGATTCCGGATACAGTTCAAGGACCGTCCACCGCAAACTAACTTCGCTAAGCACCTACTGTAAATACCTGATTAAGGCGGGGGAGCTTGACTCCAATCCCATGGACCGCGTATTGAAGCCCCGGCTGAGCAAACGGGTCCCTACCTTTGTGGAAGATGGTAAAATGGACCTACTGCTGGACGAGTTTGATTTCGGAGAGGATTTTAAGGGGATCAGGAATCGCCTGGTCCTGGATATGCTATATCAGACCGGTATGCGCCGAAGTGAACTAATTGGCCTTTCCATTGGTTCTATAAACAGGGAGGGAAAGAGTGTGAAGGTACTTGGCAAACGAGGAAAAGAAAGGATCATTCCTCTGAACGATCAGATGCTGGCGGCAGTGGAGCAGTATTTGATTATCCGCGAAAAAGTGGTGGCAAATAATGCAAATGAACACCTCATTGTCACAGAAAAGGGGGGAGCTGCATACGATAAACTCATATACAGGATTGTGAACAGTTATCTCTCCATGGTGACTACCCTGGATAAAAAGAGTCCACATGTGCTTCGGCACACCTTTGCCACCCACATGTTGAACAGAGGTGCCGACCTGAATGCCATCAAGGAGCTGCTGGGGCATGCCAACCTGAGCGCAACCCAGGTTTATACTCACAATTCTTACAAGAAACTAAAGTCTATTTATAACCAGGCCCATCCAAGGGCCTAAAAGAAGGAGGTACTTATGGATATTAAGATGCATTCGATTCGTTTTGACGCAGATGAGAAACTGTTGAGTTTCATTGATACCAAGGTAAAAAAGCTACCTACTGTTTATGACGATATCATGGGGGCAGAGGTTTTCCTCAGGCTGGATAAGGATACGTCCGAGAGAGAGAACAAGCTGGTGGAGATTAAACTGGATGTGAAAGGTTCTTCGGTATTTGCGAAGAAGCAGTGCAAAACTTTTGAGGAGGCCACCGATCTTTCCATCGAGGCTTTAAAGAAACAACTTGTGAAACGAAAGGGAAAAATCAGGAAAAAAAAGTCTATATAAACCTGTTAAAAAGGCTGCCCCGGCAGCTTTTTTTTTGCCTCTTGAAAAAGAGATATATTTTTTTGTGAATTAAGTAAAATATTTCATACATTTGCGAACCGATTTTGGAGGGTATAATTCCTTGACGTTCTTTGATTGCCGATGTAGCTCAGTTGGTCAGAGCAGCTGATTTGTAATCAGCAGGTCGGGGGTTCGAATCCCTCCATCGGCTCTGATGCAATAAAGAGTACTTTAACATACTGATTAAAGGGGAGATACCAAAGTGGCCAACTGGGGTAGACTGTAAATCTACTGTCGTACGACTTCGGAGGTTCGAATCCTTCTCTCCCCACTATACTCTCAAGAGTATTCAAGCGGGAATAGCTCAGTTGGTAGAGCACAACCCTTCCAAGGTTGGGGTCGCGAGTTCGAGCCTCGTTTCCCGCTCAAACCTTGAGTAAGCCGATGTAGCTCAGGGGTAGAGCGCTTCCTTGGTAAGGAAGAGGTCCCGGGTTCAATTCCCGGCATTGGCTCTGATAATTGAAACGAAAATAAACTAACAAGTATCAAATTAATTTAAATTAAGTTATGGCTAAGGAAAAATTTGATAGGTCCAAACCGCACGTCAATATTGGTACCATTGGTCACGTTGACCACGGAAAAACCACCTTGACCGCTGCAATAACAATGGTCCTTGCAAAAAGGGGTCTCTCTGAAATCAGGGATTTCGACTCCATTGACAATGCGCCGGAAGAAAAAGAGCGTGGTATCACAATCAATACAGCGCACGTTGAATATCAGACTGCGAACCGCCACTATGCGCATGTGGACTGTCCCGGTCACGCTGACTACGTAAAGAACATGGTTACCGGTGCTGCCCAGATGGACGGTGCGATTATCGTTGTTGCAGGTACTGATGGTCCTATGCCACAGACAAGGGAGCACATCCTCCTTGCCCGCCAGGTAAACGTTCCTAAGATAGTTGTTTTCCTGAACAAGGTGGACATGGTCGATGATGAGGAACTTCTCGAACTGGTTGAGATGGAAATTCGCGAATTGCTCGATTTTTATGAATTTGACGGGGACAATGCTCCGGTGATTCATGGTTCCGCTCTTGGAGCACTGAACGGAGAACAAAAGTGGGAAGATAAGGTTATGGAGCTGATGGATGCAGTAGATACCTACATCCCCATTCCTCCCCGTGATATTGAGAAACCTTTCCTCCTTCCTGTGGAAGATGTATTCTCGATCACAGGCCGCGGAACAGTTGCCACCGGTAGAATTGAAACTGGTGTTGTTAATACTGGTGACGAGATGAACCTGATCGGACTTGGTGCCGATGGTCGCAAGACTGTTGTAACCGGTGTGGAAATGTTCCGCAAGATCCTGGACAGGGGTGAAGCTGGTGACAACGTAGGTCTCCTGCTCCGTGGTGTGGACAAGAAGGAGATCAAGAGGGGTATGGTTATTGCCAAACCCGGATCGATCACGCCTCACACCGAATTCACTGCCCAGGTGTACGTTCTTAAGAAAGAGGAAGGTGGACGCCATACTCCCTTCCACAACAATTACCGTCCCCAGTTTTACCTGAGGACCCTGGACGTTACCGGTGAGATCAAACTTCCTGAAGGAACTGAGATGGTAATGCCTGGAGATGACGTGGAGATCACAGTAAAGTTGATCTACCCCGTTGCTATCAACGTTGGTCTGCGTTTCGCCATCCGTGAAGGTGGACGTACCGTTGGTGCCGGTCAGGTTATTAGAATCGACGAGTAGTATTTAAGCACTATAGTAAATAGAGAGCACGGGTCAATTCATGGACCCGGCTTCTCTATTTAAATGCGTTAGGTACACGGGTGTAGCTCAGTTGGTAGAGCACTGGTCTCCAAAACCAGGTGTCGGGCGTTCGAGTCGCTCCTCCCGTGCAAATATTGATCAGAATGAAGAGAATAATTAATTATCTGAAGGAATCTTATAACGAGCTGGTACACAAAGTAACCTGGCCCACCTTGAAAGAGCTTCAAAACAGTGCGTTGGTGGTTATGGTTGCCTCACTCATCTTTGCCTTGATCGTCTTCGCAATGGATATCTCTTTTCAAAACATCCTTGAAGGCATCTATAAATTAGTGTAATCCATGAGCAATCTGGAAAAGAAGTGGTATGTTCTCAGAGCCATCGGAGGAAAAGAGAAGAAGGCCAAAGAATATATTGAAAGTGAAATAAGCAGGCTAAACCTGCAGGACTATATTGCACAAGTGCTGATCCCGACCGAAAAGGTTTACCAGATTAGAAATGGTAAGAAAATCAGCAAAGAACGCAACTATTTCCCTGGTTATGTGTTAATTGAAGCGGTGCTGACCGGTGAGGTTCCTCATATTCTGAGAAATATCCCCAACATCATTGGATTTCTGGGCTCCGAAGGGGACCAGATGCCTACTCCGCTCAGGCCAACGGAGGTAAACAGGATCCTTGGCAAGGTGGATGAACTGTCAGCCAGTGATGAAGAGATTACAGTGCCCTTCTTCGTAGGCGAGTCTGTGAAAGTGATCGATGGACCTTTCAACAGTTTCACCGGGATTATCGAAGAGGTAAACGACGAGAAGAAGAAGCTCAAGGTGATGGTGAAGATTTTTGGTCGCAAAACGCCGCTTGAGCTAAGCTTTATGCAGGTTGAAAAAGAAGGTTAATAATTAAAATATTACAATCTCCAGACAATGATATACCCATGAATGCTTCCTGTATGGTTGTCAGCGGATGTTGTAAGCGGTAAGTATATAAACAGTTAAATAAAATGGCAAAAGAAGTAGAAGGCTTAATCAAGTTGCAAATACGGGGTGGAGCAGCTAATCCGTCCCCTCCCGTGGGACCCGCACTGGGTGCCAAGGGCGTCAACATTATGGAGTTCTGCAAGCAGTTTAATGGCAGGACCCAGGAGCAGGCCGGGAAAATATTGCCAGTGATCATTACCGTCTTTTCTGATAAGTCTTTTGAGTTTATCGTAAAGACTCCCCCTGTGGCAGTTCAACTGCTGGAGAAAGCCAAACTCAAAAAGGGATCGGCTGAATCAAACAGGGTGAAGGTTGCAAGCGTCACCTGGGATCAGGTACGCGAGATTGCTGAAGCAAAAATGCCCGACCTCAATGCGTTTACTGTAGAGTCTGCTATGAAAATGGTTGCCGGTACCGCAAGGAGTATGGGAATTACCATTAAAGGTACATTTCCGTCTAACAATTAATTCGTTATAAAAATGAGTAAACTGACTAAAAACAGGAAGTTAGCTTTAGAGAAGTTAGACAAGGATAAGCAATATACGATCAGTGAGGCTGCAGGACTTGTGAAGGAGATGACCGCTGCCAAATTCGATGCATCGGTGGATATCGATGTACGTTTGGGCGTGGATCCAAGGAAAGCCAACCAGATGGTACGTGGCGTTGTTACCCTTCCCCATGGGACAGGTAAGGATGTCAAGGTGCTTGTTCTGTGTACTCCCGAGAAGGAAGAGGAGGCAAAAGAGGCCGGAGCCGATTACGTAGGGCTGGATGACTATATCGAGAAGATCGAAAAGGGTTGGACCGATATGGATGTCATCGTTACCATGCCCCCAGTAATGGCTAAAATTGGTAAACTCGGCCGTGTGCTGGGTCCCCGGGGTCTGATGCCGAATCCAAAAAGCGGTACGGTTACCATGGAAATCGGTAAAGCTGTCCAGGATGTGAAGATGGGAAAGATCGATTTCAAAGTAGACAAATATGGTATCGTACACACCTCTATTGGTAAAGTATCCTTCACTGCAGAGAAGATCACTGAAAATGCTCGTGTATTTGTAAACACGATCGTCAAGATGAAACCAACTGCAGCAAAGGGAACCTATATCAAAAGTATCTATCTCTCCAGTACCATGAGTCCTGGGGTTAAGATAGATCCTAAAGCTATCGAAGAATAATAATCGCTAAAGTGTCTCAATACGATGAGAAGAGAAGAAAAGGAAGTAATCATTGACAACCTGGCGCAGCGGCTGGACGAGACCAGGCATTTTTATCTCACAGATATCTCCTCCCTGAATGCGGAGCAGACTTCTGCTTTGAGAAGGAAGTGTTTTGAGAAAGAGATCAGCCTCCTGGTTGTTAAGAATACATTACTCCGTAAAGCAATGGAGAAGTCCGAAGGCGATTTTAATGATCTATACGATGTATTGAAAGATTCCACCTCCATTATGTTCTGTGAGACAGGGAATATTCCTGCCAAACTGATCAAGGAGTTTAGAAAGACCATGGAGAAGCCTGTATTAAAGGCAGCTTTTGTGGAGGAATCAATATATATCGGGGATGATCAGCTGGAAGCTCTCTCCAATATTAAATCGAAAGATGAGCTGCTGGGCGATCTGCTTATGCTCTTACAGTCACCGGCCACAAACCTGGTATCTGCACTTGCATCAAGTAGTTCTAAAATGGCAGGAGCTCTGCTTACATTATCAGAAAAAGAAAACTAATACATTAAAAATTAATAAAATGGCTGACGTTAAAAAAATTGCAGATCAGTTAGTCGAACTGACCGTTAAAGAAGTAAATGAATTGCTCAACGTGCTTAAAGAAGAGCACGGTATCGAGCCTGCAGCTGCAGCAGTAGCTGTTGCCGGACCTGCCGCAGGCGGTGATGGTGGTGCCGCTGAAGAGAAGAGTGAATTTGATGTGATCCTGAAAGCTCCCGGTGGAGCCAAGCTGCAGATTGTTAAGCTTGTGAAGGAACTCACCGGGCTCGGACTGAAAGAAGCCAAAGCTGTTGTTGATTCTGCGCCTGCACCTGTTAAAGAAGGTGTAAGCAAGGATGAGGCCGAATCTCTCAAAACCCAATTAGAAGAAGCTGGAGCAGAAGTTGAGCTTAAATAATAGGGCAATCGCATTATCCACTTACAGGTTTAGATCCTTGCTTTGCAAGGGTCTAAGCCTTTTTGCAGTTTTATAATTCTACACTTAATCCACGGATTAAAACGCGATGTCAATGCCAAATAAAAATCAAGACCGAATTAGTTTTGCTTCCATCAAAAATCAGCTGGAATATCCTGATTTCCTGGAAGTTCAACTGAAATCATTTCATGATTTCTTTCAGATGGAAACCACCCCTGAGAACCGGAACAACGAAGGTTTGTACCAGGTTTTCCAGGATAATTTCCCCATTACAGATACCAGAAACAATTTTGTACTGGAGTTTCTCGACTACACCATCGATCCACCCCGTTATTCCATTGACGAGTGCATCGAGCGGGGACTGACTTTCAGTGTGCCTCTTAAGGCTAAGTTGAAACTCTATTGTACCGATCCGGAACATGAAGACTTTGATACAGTGATCCAGGATGTATACCTGGGTACTGTACCCTATATGACCGAACGAGGGGTGTTTATTATCAACGGCGCTGAGCGCGTGGTGGTAAGCCAGCTGCACCGTTCCCCCGGGGTATTCTTCGGACAGAGTGTCCATGCCAATGGGACCAAACTCTACTCCGCCAGGATCATTCCGTTCAAAGGATCATGGATCGAATTTGCTACAGACATCAACAATGTGATGTATGCATACATCGATCGGAAAAAGAAATTACCCGTCACCACGCTGCTTCGTGCCATTGGCTACGAAAGCGATAAAGATGTGCTGGAGATCTTCGGCCTGGCCGACGAGGTGAAGGTAAGTAAGACCGGGTTGAAGAAGCTGGTGGGCCGCAAACTGGCTGCCCGTGTGCTGAAGAGCTGGATTGAGGATTTTGTGGATGAAGACACCGGTGAGGTGGTCTCCATCGAACGGAACGAGGTGATCATCGACAGGGAGACTGTTCTGGAGAACGAGCATATTGATGAGATTATCGATTCCGGAACCAAGACCATCCTCCTGCACAAGGATGTGCCCAATATTAATGACTTTGCCATCATCTACAATACTCTGCAGAAAGACCCGTGTAATTCGGAGAAGGAGGCTGTGATGCATATCTACCGGCAGTTGAGGAACGCTGAACCCCCGGATGAGCCTACTGCCAGGGATGTGATCGATAAACTGTTTTTCTCGGACAAGCGTTATGACCTGGGTGAAGTGGGCCGTTACAGGCTCAACAAGAAACTTGGTCTGGATACAGATGTGGAGCAAAGGGTGCTTACACGGGAAGACATTATTCAGATTATAAAATACCTCATTGAGCTGATCAACTCCAAGACCGATGTGGATGATATTGACCATCTGAGTAACCGGAGGGTCCGTACCGTTGGTGAACAGCTGATGAACCAGTTCAGCGTTGGACTTGCCAGGATGGCAAGAACCATTCGCGAGCGGATGAATGTGAGGGATAACGAGGTGTTTACCCCAACCGATCTGATCAACTCGAAGACGCTCTCTTCGGTGATCAATTCATTCTTTGGAACCAACCAGCTGAGTCAGTTCATGGACCAGACCAATCCCCTTGCAGAGATGACTCATAAGCGCCGTATGTCAGCGCTCGGACCAGGTGGGCTGAGCCGGGAACGCGCCGGGTTTGAGGTGCGGGACGTACACTACACGCACTATGGAAGGCTCTGCCCCATTGAGACCCCTGAAGGTCCCAATATCGGTCTGATCTCTTCTCTTTGCGTGTTTGCACGGATCAGTGATCTGGGCTTTATTGAAACCCCTTACAGGAAAACAGAAGCCGGGAAGGTTGAACTTGCCAACAAAGGCGTTGTCTACCTGAGTGCCGAAGAGGAAGAAGACAAACTAATTGCTCAGGCCAACGCTCCTCTTAATGAGGATGGTACTTTTAAGAACCCTAAGGTAAAGGCCAGATATGAAGCAGATTACCCCTTGGCAGAGAAGAACGACGTTGTGTTAATGGACGTGGCTCCCAATCAGATTGCCTCCATAGCGGCCTCCCTGATTCCCTTCCTGGAGCATGACGATGCCAACCGGGCCCTGATGGGATCCAATATGATGCGCCAGGCAGTACCCCTTATCTATCCTGAAGCTCCAATTGTTGGAACAGGGATTGAAATGAATGTGGTACGCGACTCCAGACTGCAGGTTAGAGCAGAGGAGAACGGGGTGGTTGAGTTTGTAGACGCCAATGAAATCGTGGTACGCTACGAGCACAGTGAAGAGGAACGTTTTGTCAGGTTTGATGATGATGTGAAGCGATATAAGCTTCCCAAATTCAGGAAGACCAACCAGAATACCTGTGTGAGCCTGAATCCCATTGTGAGAAAGGGACAGAAATTGAAGAAAGGGGATATCCTGACACAGGGTTACGCGACCCAGCAGGGCGAACTTGCTCTTGGAAGGAACCTGATGGTTGCCTTTATGCCCTGGAAGGGATATAACTTTGAGGATGCCATCGTGGTGTCGGAGCGCCTGGTAAGGGAAGATGTATTTACTTCCATCCATGTGGATGAGTACCTCCTGGAGGTGCGTGATACCAAACGTGGATTGGAAGAACTGACCTCAGATATTCCAAACGTAAGTGAAGAGGCCACCAAGAACCTGGATGAGAATGGTCTGATCCGGATTGGGGCCGAGGTTACACCTGGTGATATCCTGATAGGTAAGATCACTCCCAAGGGGGAGTCAGATCCCTCGCCGGAAGAGAAACTGCTCCGGGCCATCTTCGGGGATAAAGCGGGCGATGTGAAGGATGCATCCCTGAAAGCAGGTCCATCACTTTACGGAGTGGTCATCGACAAGAAATTATTCTCCCGTACCATGAAGGAGCGCAAGTCGCGTCCTGCCACCAAGCAGATCCTCGAGAAGATAGATGATACCTATCAGAAGGATATTGCAGAAATACGGGCCCTACTGATTGAGAGACTGTTCGAACTGGTAAATGGAAAAACCTCACAGGGTGTGAAGGATTTCCTGAATGTGGATATCATTCCAAAAGGGACGAAGTTTACCCAGAAGCAACTGCAGGAACTGGATTTTCCCAAGCTGAATCCTTTGAAATGGACCACCGATAAGCATAAGAATGATCTTATCAGAGACCTGCTCCATAACTATATCATCAAGTTCAAGGAGATCGACGGGCTTTACAAGCGCAAGAAGCACAGTATTACCAGTGGCGATGAACTGCCTACAGGGATTATCCAGCTTGCCAAGGTCTATGTGGCCAAGAAGCGTAAACTCACCGTAGGGGATAAGATGGCCGGGCGTCACGGGAACAAGGGTATTGTTGCCAAGATTGTCCGTTCGGAAGATATGCCCTTCCTGGCTGACGGAACTCCCGTGGATATCGTGCTGAATCCGCTGGGTGTGCCTTCCAGGATGAACCTGGGACAGATCTATGAGACGGTGCTTGGATGGGCCGGCCTGAAACTGGACAGGAAGTTTGCCACGCCCATCTTTGACGGGGCCAATATCGATCAGATCAATGAACTGACCGATGAGGCCGGGGTGCCCAGATATGGTAAGACCTTCTTATATGATGGTGGTACCGGGGAACGTTTCGATCAGCCAGCCACAGTTGGGGTGATCTACATGTTGAAACTGGGTCACATGGTGGAAGACAAGATGCATGCCAGGAGTATCGGACCTTACTCGTTGATTACGCAGCAGCCTCTGGGTGGTAAAGCACAGTTTGGCGGACAGCGTTTTGGTGAGATGGAGGTATGGGCACTGGAGGCTTTTGGCGCTGCCAATATTCTTCAGGAGATCCTGACGGTGAAGTCGGACGACGTCATAGGAAGGGCGAAAGCCTATGAAGCCATTGTGAAAGGCGAACCTATGCCCATGCCCGGTATTCCAGAGTCACTGAACGTACTGCTCCATGAGCTGCGCGGACTTGGACTCAGCGTGAATCTGGTTTAATCTGCTATTACGGGCTGTGCCCGGTCATAAATAGTTTTTGAAACGTATTAATACAAAAATATATGTCATTCAGGAAAGACACCAAAGTAAAAAGCAGTAATTTTTCAAAGATTTCCATAGGATTGGCATCTCCAGAAGAGATCCTGGAAAGATCCAGCGGAGAAGTCCTCAAGCCTGAAACCATTAACTACCGGACCTATAAGCCGGAAAGAGATGGGCTGTTCTGCGAAAGGATTTTTGGTCCTGTAAAAGATTATGAGTGTCATTGCGGTAAATATAAGAGGATCCGTTACAAAGGTATCGTGTGTGACCGTTGTGGAGTTGAGGTAACCGAGAAGAAGGTGCGCCGTGAGCGAATGGGACACATTTCACTGGTAGTACCGGTAGCCCATATCTGGTACTTCAGGTCGCTTCCCAACAAGATAGGTTACTTGCTGGGACTTCCCACCAAGAAGCTGGATTCCATTATCTATTATGAAAGATATGTGGTAATCAATCCGGGCATCAAGCAGGCCGACGGGGTAAACTACCTCGATTTCCTGACTGAAGATGAGTACCTGGACATTCTGTCCAGTCTGCCCAAGGAGAACCAGATGCTGGAAGATGATCATCCGGATAAGTTTATTGCCGGCATGGGAGCCGAAGGGCTGCACCAGTTGCTTGGAAGGCTGGACCTGGACGAACTGTCTTACTCACTGCGGCACAAAGCCAGCACAGAAACCTCTCAGCAGAGGAAAAATGAGGCGCTGAAGAGATTGCAGGTGGTGGAGGCTTTCCGTGTTTCCAAAGGGGTGAACCGTCCAGAGTGGATGATTGTGAAGGTGGTCCCCGTGATCCCACCGGAGCTGAGACCCCTGGTACCCCTGGATGGTGGGCGATTTGCCACCTCCGACCTGAATGATCTTTACCGCAGGGTGATCATCCGGAATAACCGTTTAAAGCGACTGATCGAAATAAAAGCTCCTGAAGTGATCCTCCGTAATGAGAAGCGGATGCTCCAGGAAGCAGTGGACTCCCTCTTTGATAATTCCAGGAAGGCCAATGCAGTAAAAACGGATGCCAACCGGCCACTCAAGTCTCTCTCAGACAGCCTGAAAGGAAAGCAGGGGCGCTTTCGTCAGAATCTGCTCGGTAAGCGGGTGGACTACTCGGCACGTTCGGTGATCGTAGTCGGTCCTGAACTGGCTCTTCATGAATGCGGTCTGCCTAAAGATATGGCTGCCGAACTCTACAAGCCATTTATCATCCGAAAACTGATTGAGCGGGGTATTGTGAAGACGGTGAAGTCGGCCAAGAAAATTGTGGACCGGAAAGATCCCGTGGTATGGGACATCCTGGAAAATGTACTGAAGGGCCACCCGGTTCTGCTGAACCGTGCGCCGACCCTGCACAGGCTTGGTATTCAGGCCTTCCAGCCCAAGCTGATCGAAGGAAAGGCTATTCAGCTTCACCCGCTGGTTTGTACTGCTTTTAACGCTGACTTTGATGGAGACCAGATGGCTGTGCATCTTCCCCTTGGAAATGCAGCGGTTCTGGAGGCCCAGATCCTGATGCTGGCTTCGCACAATATCCTGAATCCAGCTAACGGTGCACCTATTACGGTTCCCTCACAGGACATGGTATTGGGACTTTATTATATCACCAAGTCCAAACGTTCCACGAAAGAGGAGAGGGTTAAAGGAGAAGATATGACCTTCTACTCGGCCGAGGAGGTGACCATCGCCTATAATGAGAAGCAAGCTGATCTGCATGCTGTAATTAAGGTAAGGATTCCCAAGCTGGGGGCGGAGAACGGGGAAACCGAGATGATCGAAACCACCGTGGGACGTGTATTATTTAACGAGTTTGTACCCGAAGAGATCGGCTTTATCAATGAACTGCTGACCAAGAAATCACTGCGTGATATCATTGGACGTGTTCTGAAGGTAACTGGTACAGCCAAGACCGCCAAGTTCCTGGATGATATCAAGAGCCTGGGTTACGGGATGGCCTTTAGAGGAGGACTCTCCTTTAATCTGGATGATGTAATTATTCCCGCCGAGAAGGAAGCTTTTGTGATTGATGGCTATAAGCAGGTAGATGAGGTGGTAGGCAGCTACAATATGGGCGTGATCACGAATAACGAGCGCTACAACCAGATCATTGATATCTGGACACATACCAATGCCCGTCTGACCCAGACGCTCATGAAACAGCTGAGTTCGGATAATCAGGGCTTCAATCCGGTCTATATGATGCTGGATTCCGGTGCAAGGGGCTCCAAGGAGCAGATCCGTCAGCTCTCCGGTATGCGTGGACTGATGGCCAAGCCACAGAAAAGTGGTTCCTCCGGGTCCGAGATTATTGAGAACCCGATCCTTTCCAACTTTAAGGAGGGACTTTCGGTCCTGGAGTATTTTATCTCCACACACGGTGCCCGTAAGGGACTAGCCGATACGGCTCTGAAGACAGCCGATGCCGGTTATCTGACCCGTCGTCTGGTGGATGTATCCCAGGATGTGATAATACAGGAACCCGATTGCGGCACACTGCGCGGTCTGGTGGCTTCTGCCATCAAGAAGAATGAGGAGGTGGTGGAGACACTTTACGAGAGGATTCTGGGACGGACCACTGTCCACGATGTTTACCATCCACTTACAGGTGAAATGATTGTTAACTCCGGGGAGGAGATTACTGAGGAGCTTGCAGCTGTTATCGAAGAGTCGCCCATCGAACAGGTGGAGATTCGGTCGGTACTGACCTGTGAGTCAAAGAAGGGGGTTTGTGCCAAATGCTATGGTCGTAACCTGGCCAACGGAAAGATGGTTCAGATGGGAGAAGCGACGGGAGTTATCGCAGCCCAATCCATCGGAGAACCTGGAACACAGCTTACGCTTCGTACTTTCCACGTGGGGGGTACTGCTTCCAACATCACTTCGGAATCCAATGTGATCTCCAAGTATGATGGTGTTGTGGAGATTGAGGAGCTTCGGACTGTAAGTTCCAAGGATCCGGAAACAGGTAATAAGGTAGAAATAGTGATCGGCCGTCTGGCGGAACTTCGGGTAGTGGATAAAAATACGGGAATTGCACTGACCACACACACCATCCCCTATGGATCAAAACTCTTCACCAAGGATGGAGCCACCGTTAAGAAAGGAGACCTGATGTGTGAGTGGGATCCCTATAACGCCCTGATTATTAGTGAAGCTGCCGGTAAGGTAGGCTTTGACAACGTGATAGAGGGGATCACTTACAGAGAGGAATCGGACGAGCAGACCGGCTTTAAAGAGAAGGTGATTGTGGAGAGCCGGGACCGTACCAAGAACCCGCTTATCAGGATCCTTGACAACAAAGGGGAACTGGTGAAGAATTACAACCTTCCGGTTGGGTCACACATTGCCGTAGGTGAAGGTGATAAGGTCGCTGCTGGGGAAATTCTGGTAAAGATCCCGAGGGCTGTGGGTAAATCCGGGGACATTACCGGTGGTCTGCCGCGGGTGACCGAGCTTTTTGAGGCAAGGAATCCCTCTAATCCGGCAGTTGTTTCTGAGATCGATGGGGAGGTTGAGTTTGGCAAGATCAAGCGTGGTAACCGTGAAATCATCATCACCTCCAAGGCAGGTGAAGTGAAGAAATACCTGGTCCCGCTGTCCAAGCAGATCCTGGTACAGGAGAATGACTATGTAAGGGCCGGCATTCCACTTTCAGATGGTGCCATCACTCCGGCAGATATCCTGGCCATTAAGGGACCCACCAAGGTCCAGGAGTATATCGTGAACGAGGTTCAGGAAGTATACCGGATGCAGGGCGTGAAGATCAATGACAAGCACTTTGAGATCATTGTACGCCAGATGATGCGTAAGGTAGAGATTGTGGACCCGGGCGATACTAAATTCCTGGAGAAGCAGGTGGTTGATAAACACGACTTTATGGACGAGAACGACTGGATCTATGGAAAAAAGGTTGTTGTGGAATCCGGTGATTCTCAGGATTACAAACCCGGTATGATTATTACTGCCAGGAAACTGCGGGATGATAACTCTGTACTGAGGCGCAAGGACCTGAAACTGATTGAAGCCAGGGAAGCTGTTCCTGCCACTTCCTCACAGGTGCTCCAGGGAATCACCAAGGCAGCCCTGCAGACCAATAGTTTCATCTCTGCTGCCTCTTTCCAGGAGACCACCAAGGTGCTGAACGAAGCTGCCATTTTCGGAAAAGTGGATATTCTCGACGGATTGAAGGAGAATGTGATTGTAGGTCATCAGATTCCGGCAGGAACAGGATCCAGGGTTTTTAACAATCTGGTGGTTGGTTCCAAGGAGGAGTATGAGCGCCTTACATCCGGCATAGTGGATGCCGAAAGCGAAGCCGCAGAAGAGACTGAGGTGAGTGAATCAGTTAAGGATTAAAGCAGAAACAAATGGAAGAGAAAGCCAAAAAGAACCAGATCAACATAGAGTTGAAAGAGGATGTGGCCCAGGGCACATACTCCAACCTGGCAATCATTACCCATTCTGCATCCGAATTCGTTCTGGACTTTGTGCGGGTAATGCCGGGGATTCCCAAGGCTGAGGTAAAATCGAGGGTGATCCTGACCCCTGAGCATGCCAAACGCCTGCTCAAGGCCCTTCAGGACAATGTGGAGAAGTATGAAAAGGCTCATGGCCCGGTCAAGAATATTGATCCGGCAACCGGACCCATCGTACCGATGAATTTCGGCGGACCGACCGGTCAGGCCTAGTATTTTATTTGCGTCGTAACAGAAAAAGGGTGTCCCGAATGACACCCTTTTCCTGTGGGATAATTTTGCCGTGTAGTGATTTATACCTGCTCTATTTCTTAATGCGTATCTCAGAGCTCATTTCAATAACTTGCTTATAAACCGCACTTACTCCGCAATATTTTTCTTCTGACAGGGAGACTGCCTTCTCGATTTTATCCATGGGAAGATTTTCTCCCTCCACTTCGTAAATGATGTGCATTTTTGTAAATCGCCTGGGATGCTCTTCGCTGAGCTCCCCCTCCACGATCACATTCAGGTTCTTCAGTTCCACGCGCATTTTTTTCAGGATGGATACCACATCCATGGCCGTGCAACCACCAAGAGCTGCCAGCATAAAAGGTTTGGGTCGGGGACCTTTATCCTGTCCTCCCACTTCCTCTTTGGCATCGATGATGATTTTGTGACCATTGATTTCTGATTCGAAGGACATATTGTCCAGCCACTTGGTGCTTACTACTTCTGTTTCTTTCATGGATCTATCTTGCTTGCTATGTTATGATCTCAGGTATTCGGCAGCACTTAGCGAGGCTATAGTGCCATCGGCAACCGCTGTGGTCACCTGCCTGTATTTTTTTGCAATGCAGTCTCCTGCCGCAAAAACGCCGGGCAGACCGGTCTTCATCTCTGCATCCACCAGGATCTCGTTGCGCTCATTCATTTGGATGATCCCTTTCAGGTCCGCGGTATTGGGTATATATCCTGCAAAGATAAAAACTCCGTCGATTTTTTTAGTAGTAGTCTTCCCTGTTGGTAAATGCTCCAGGCTTACTTCCTGCAGGATTCCATTCCCTGAGAAGGAACGCAGCTCCGACTCCAGGATGAAGTTAATTTTTGGATTGGATTCAGCCTGTTCAACGGCATGCTTAAAAGCCTGGAAATGGTCAAACTGGTGCACGATGGTAACCTTTTCGGCATGAGTGGTCAGGGCAACGGCCTCTTCCAGTGCCGAGTTACCTCCACCAACTACTATAACTTCTTTTCCGGTAAAAAATTCCCCATCGCAGGTGGCACAATAGGAGATGCCGCTCCCCTTGTATTGTTCTTCGCCGGGTATTTGCAAGGGTCTTGGACGTCCTCCGGGAGCCAGGATCACGCTGCGGGAGCTGAATTTCCTGCCATCCTCCAGAACGATCTGTTTGATCTCACCCTTCAGATCGTAGGTTTTTATCTTCAGGTTGGATTTGATTTTGCATCCGAATTCCTTGGCCTGCTTTTTCATGGTACCGGCAAGCAGGTAACCATTGGTCTTCTCCACACCCGGGTAGTTGGCAATCTCATCGGTGAGTACCATCTGGCCCCCTATGGCTCCTTCATTCAGGATCAGGGTGGATAGACGGGCCCTGGAACTGTAGATGCCGGCGGTGAGGCCCGCAGCCCCACCACCAACAACTATCAGATCAAATATTTCTTCCCTGTTCATAACTAAGCGCTTACCCCGGCCGGACAGAAGTTCTCTTCCAGGATGGCAGTCACCTGCTGCATATTCTGAATACTGCTGGTTGCTTTGGCAACCTGGCCATTTTTGTAATACATGGTGAAGGGGAGCCCCATAAAACCACGACAGGCTTCGTTATTCCGGATAATACCTGCTTCCGGTGAATCAAATGCCATTACAGCGAATTTCACATTTTCACACTCCTCTTCCAATTCTTCCATCACTCCGTAAAACCTTTTTGTACATCTACTTCGTTCAGACCTCTCGTCTTGCTACAACATCGACTGCAATTCGTGCATACAGGCCAGGAATCCCTGGTTCTGTGCATCAGGCATAAGCGGATGTGCATTCAGGAAACCCGGCAGCATCGCCAGTGAATTACAGGCACGCGGATTGTACTTCATGGTACAGGAGCCCAGCGGATAAAACTGTGTATCGATGGAGAAGTTTTTCTGTGACAGACGCGTGTAATGTCTCACGGCCTGCAATTCAGATACTTCTGGTAGCGGCGCACTATCTTTGCGTAACAGGTTTTCAGGTATCGCCGTCAGTGGCGCTTTAGCAACAGGTGCCTGTGGTGCACCGCCACGACCTTTTGACGAATGTTCAAAAATTAACATTATGCACTCTCCGCCAGTGATGTAACGTTAGCACCAGAAGCTAATACTTCGCGCATCGCATCTGCATAAAAATTTATATCATCTTCACTGCGCATCTCGGTGGTGCATACCAGTATCGCCTCACCCAGCTCCGGGTAATCGTGCGACAGGTCGAAACCGCCAAGGATACCTTTTTCCATCAAGCCTTTTAATACCGCGTTAGCGGGCTGTTCCAGCTGCAGTACTGTTTCATGAAAATGCGTAGCAGAGAAAGCTTTTTTCACACCGTCGATGGCGGTGAGCTTTTCGACCAGCATATTGTTATTTGCATAACAGGCTGCAGCCGTGTTTTCCAGACCTTGCGCACCCTGTATCGCCATATAGATCGTTGACGCAGTCACGACCAGGCCCTGGTTAGTACAGATATTTGATGTCGCTTTGGAGCGGCGGATATGCTGCTCACGAGCCTGCAGGGTCAGTACAAAACCTTCCTTACCATCGAGATCGACCGTTCGACCGACGATCCGTCCGGGTACCTGTCTGACCAGTGACTGTTTGCAGCAAAGCAACCCGTAATAAGGTCCACCTGCTGACATCGGTGCACCTAATGGCTGACCATCACCACAGGCGATGTCTGCACCATTGCTTTCCTCACTCCCCCATTTACCCGGTGGATTTAACACCGACATGGTAAGCGGATTGATCACCGCAATCACTATAATATTGTTTTCATGCGCCCAGTCGGTGATCGCATCGACATCTTCCAGGCAACCGAAGAAGTTAGGCTGCTGTAATACCAGGGCTGTGATATCACCGCCTGCCTGTGCTTCGGCCTGTTGTTTGATCTGCTCCAGAGTAACAATACCTGATGCACTTTCGTAAGGCACATCGATCAGCTCGACCTGCTGGCCTTTGACGATAGTATGCGCAGTCTTGCGATACACCGGGTTGACCGACGTCGGCACCAGTATCTTTCGCGACTTGGATTTACGATTGGCACGTACCGCCATCAGTATCGCTTCTGCCAACGATGAGGCACCGTCATACATCGATGCATTAGATACATCCATCGCAGTCAGTGCGGTCATCATGCTCTGGTATTCGTAGGTCAGTTGCAGCGTGCCCTGTGATGCTTCAGCCTGGTACGGTGTATAGGCGCTGTAATACTCACCACGTGTAGTGATCTCCCAGACTGCCGCTGGTATATGATGTTCGTAGGCACCCGCACCTAAAAAACAGATCGCCGTGCTGTTCTGCTCCGCACGTTGTTTCATAAGACGCGACACTTCCATCTCATTCATGCCGTGGGGAACGGCTTCTAGAACTCCGGCACGCAGATGCGCTGGAATCTCATCGAATAGATCATCGATAGCATCAACACCGATGGTCTCTAACATCTGTGTTATGTCATTTTCTGTGTGCGGGATAAAAGGCATGTGAAATAATTAGTTCTAAGTTTTATGTTAAAAAGTTTTTCGTTACTCGGAACATGCAACTTGAAACTTATAATTTAAGGATTACTCTTCGATCTCTGCCAGGTATGCCTCAGCATCCATCAGGTCTTCGATCTCTTCTGCCGATGGTTGGACTTTGAATAACCAGCCACTGTCATAAGGTGAGCTGTTTATTATCTCTGGTTCGTCGACTAGCGCTTCGTTGACTTCAACGATCTCACCACTGATCGGCATATAGACATCAGAGGCCGCTTTCACCGACTCGACAACACAGCATTCGTCTCCGGCGACGAATTCAGTGCCAGCTTCGGGCAGCTCTACGAACACCAGGTCACCTAAAAGCTCCTGCGCATGATCGCTGATACCCACGGTGACCAGGCCATCATCTTCAACACGCAGCCATTCGTGTGATTTTGTATATTTTAACTCTAAAGGTACGTCACTCATTTATTTCCCCTGCTACATGTTTTCTGAGGCGCACATTATACCCCCAGTCTATGATTTTTATAATATGACTATACTCAGGATCGGTCACTCGGCTACATGGGTTGGCCATCGCGAACGAAGACCGGCTTGACCACCTTTGCTTTTAATATTTTGCCGCGGATATCGACACCACAGGACTCACCGATCTCGACCGGTACACGTGCCAGCGCGATCGATTTTTGCAAGCTGGGTGAAAAGCTGCCGCTGGTGATCTCACCTTCCAGCTGCCTGCCGTCATGTTCAACTACCACTTTTTGATGGCTGCGCAGTACACCTCGTTCTTCCAGGATCAGTCCGACGATCTTCTGTTTGACACCTTCAGCTTTTTCTTTTTCCAGGACACCGCGGCCGATAAAATCCCTGTCTTCTGGCTGCCATGCGATGGTCCAGCCAAGACCGGAAATCAACGGTGACGTCTCTTCGGTCATATCACTGCCGTAGAGATTCATCCCTGCTTCCAATCTTAATGTATCGCGTGCACCTAATCCGCAGGGTTTGACACCGACGTCTGCCAGTTTATCCCAAAGTGCAGGTGCTTCGGATTCAGGCATCATGATCTCAAAACCATCTTCACCGGTATATCCCGTACGACCGACAAACCACTCACCGCAATCAGCACCAAAAAATCGCTTCAAGGGGGTTGCCGCTTCAACCACATCGACCGGCAGCACTTCAAATGCTTTTTCACGGGCATGCGGCCCCTGCACGGCGATCATCGCCAGGTCATCACGTGCTTTCACGCTGACATCAAAATTGCCGGCATGACGATTAAACCAGGCCAGGTCTTTTTCTGCAGTTCCGGCATTGACCACGATACGATACCAGTCATCTGTCATGTAATACACGATCAGATCATCGATCACACCACCCTCAGGGTTGAGCATACAGCTATAGAGAGCCTTACCATTTTCGGTTAGTTTTGCCACGTCATTTGCCAGCAGACACTGCAGCAAACCTTTGATGTCACCTGTCTCAGTTGCCTTGTGCAGATCAAGGATCACCATATGCGAAACATCAAACATACCGGCATCATTACGAACCTGGTGATGCTCATCCATCTGTGAGCCATAGTTAACCGGCATCTGCCAGCCAGCAAAATCAACGATCTTGCCCTTATACTCAACATGTTTGTCAAAAAGTACTGTTTTATTGCTCATAAATAATGAATCTAGCTAAAAAATTTCGAAAACGATTTTACATGTTATGCTACTTTAGATTCCGGATAAAAAACAGTGTTACTCATACCCTAAAAAAACACGGTCATCCTGAGCAGAAACGATGCAGCTATGAGCGAACGACGAACCTCGGATATCGCGGTTTATTCTGACATCAAGTTATTCAGGCGCCCAATGCCTGCCTGATGATCCGGTATTTTACAGCGGGCAGGTGATCTACCAGCGACAGACCGGCATTTCGCAGCTCTGATAAAAGGGCATTATCCTGACCAAAAAGTTCCTTAAATCCAGTCATCGACATCTCCATCACCCTGTTTGCACCCTTTCGCTGGCGCTGATATTTCGACAATGTGTGTAACGCTGACCATTGTCGTCCGGCTTTTTTCGCGGTACAGATGATATCCGCCAGCGTTGCCGCATCAGCGATGCCAAGATTTGCGCCCTGGCCGGCGAGCGGATGAATGCTATGCGCCGCGTCACCGATCAGGGCAAGCCCCGCTCTCACATAATCTGTCGCGTGGCCATGCGCGAGAGGGAATAAAAACCGCTGGCTTACATCGGTGATCTCACCGAGCTTGTACTCACTTTCCTCAGCCAGAACACGTTTGAATGCCTCATCGTCCAGCGCCATGTATGCTTGTGCAAGGTCTTCATCAAGAGTCCATACGATAGAACTGTAGCCATTATATAAAGGTAAAAAGGCGAGTGGTCCCGTTGGCATGAAACACTGCCAGGCCGTATTATGATGACCCTCAGCGGTAGCAACATTACATACGAGACCCTGCTGCTGATAGGACTGCTGCGAGCGCTGGATCGAAGCGACCTCACGGACTTTAGAATTTGCACCATCAGCCCCCACCAGCAAACTTGCAGATAGCTGCATACCGGAAGACAGCAAGACCGTACTGACTGACTGCCCACCCACGTTGGGCTGATAGTCTATCGTGGATATCTCTTCAGGACATAGATAGGAAATATTGTCAGCCGATCTCACGGTTTCCAGCAGTATGTGCTGCAATACATAATTCTCGATGATGACACCCAGTTCAGGCACGCCCAGCTCGACACTATCAAACTGAATCTGCCCGGCACCGGTCTGATCCCAGACGAACATCTTATCGAAAACACAGGCACGCCTACCAGGGGTGAATCCCAGACACCTGCCTGTTTGAATCGCTGCAATGCAAACCGATTGATCGCAGATACCCGGCATTCAGGTTCATCAGCAACCGCTTTTAACTCATTACGCTCAACCACCGCCACAGAAAAATCGGCGGCGCCAGCTCGCAGGCCAGGCTCAGGCCGACGATACCACCGCCGACGATAACAACATCATACTCGGATTGTATTTTATCCTGCGGTTTCACAACGGTAGCCCCCGGTTCAGGCGAGACAGTCGCCCACCCCTGCCAGCATTAAGCCCCATGCTTTGCATTGCCAGCTGGTGCTTGAGATCAGGCAGGATATCGACCATCAATAATCCCAGTGAACGCATGTGTGCGAGTGGTGGTATCGAGTTTGAAAAGGTTCTTACCAGGACATCTGTGAAGCGGTAGACACGTTTGATATCTTCATCACGCTGAGTCTCGTACTGCTGCAACATCGACTGCGAACCGATATCATCACCTGCCCGCCTGTTATCGACGATCAGCTCAGAAAGTAGCGCGACATCTCTTAACGCCAGGTTGAAACCCTGGCCTGCTACCGGGTGAACACTATGCGCAGCATTACCGATGATTGCCACCCGGCATGCACCATCTGTGTCGCGGACTGCAGGAACAACGGGTAGATGTGACGTTTACCTAGCTTTTTTTATCTGCCCCAGGCGATAACCGAAACGCTGTTGCAACTGTTGCAGAAAATCTGCTTCATCCAGCGCATATAAGTAATCAGCCTGCTCCGGGCTCAAGGTCCAAACCACTGAACAACGGTTATCTGTCATTGGCAGAAAAGCCAGTGGTCCGGTATCGGTGAAACGCTCGTAAGCGACGTTATTATGTTTTTTGCCCGGCGTGACATTGGTAATCAGCGCAGACTGCTCATATTCTTTTCGACTGCTGCCGATATTCAACAATTTCATCACCTGTGAATTATTACCATCAGCAGCTACCAGCAGTGTAGCCGTCAATGTCTGTACGCTGCCATCGATAGTCACATCGACTGATACCTGATTCCCATTCTTCGTCTCATCCTGTCGCAATGTTTTTAATTCAGCCGGACAAACAGGGTGATATCCGGGGTCTCGCGATCACTTCGTATAACTGCTGACCGATATTCCGGTTCTCCAGCACGTAACCAAGCGCTTCTACAGCCTCCTGCTCACTGCTCAACCGGGTTACGCCAAAATGCCCTCGATCAGAGATATGGATGCTATCGATGGCCTCAGCCTGCTCGGCAAGTGAAGACCAGCCCCCCATGCTGTCGAAGATACACCGAGCTGCCATAGGAGAGAGCAACGGTTCGGTCGTCGTAACTGGGCTGTGCCCCAGTATTCAGTGCAAACGCTTCAACGACAGCGATCTTAAGCTTTACATCATCTGCCGCGCTTTTTAATGCGCAGGCCAGACTCGCACCAGCAAGACCACCGCCGATGATGATCAGGTCAAAA
>CAVVVN010000008.1:0-1094627 GCA_963751705.1 uncultured Bacteroidales bacterium | reverse complement strand
CCATCAAAAAGGCATATTTTGCTGCATTCCAGTGTTGGGAATTAATATCCGGGGTGGATGCGGCTCCCACATCTCCCATGCCGGAGGATCTTCCATCCGGTGCAAAGGTCTTCGTAATTGAACTTAATGCTATTATTATAAGGACTCTCAGCAAATAACTAATCATTTAGTTGTACAACTAGAATATTAGTTATATATTTGAAATTAGTGAGTTAAGACGTTCTTTAATAGGGGGTGCCAGGAGTGCACATGTAAGCGGATTAATAAAAAAAAGGCTGCAAACCTGATGTTTACAACCCTTTAATCCTCTGTGTGGAGCATATCGGAATCGAACCGATGACCTCTTGACTGCCAGAGAAAATACGGGATTTTCCACAGGGCTCCATTATGCTCTATTACACTACATTACAAAAACAATGTACAGTTGTTTTTCCTATATACTCCATCCATTTTCCGTTTATCTGGCAGAAAATCTGGCAATTTCAAGGGAACAATTTTTAATGCTTCAATTTCAATACTGAGCGGGGATATGAATTCTACCATGTCCAATCTCGATATTCAAATTTGAATATTTGGTCGCAGTAGGGTCATGTGAAACCAGGACAACCGTGCCCCCCTTTTTATGGAACTCCTCTATCAGGACCATTAGAATTTCACTGTTTTGCGGATCCAGATTTCCAGTGGGTTCATCAGCAAGGAGCAATTCAGGTTTTGAAATAATTGCACGAATAAAAGCGGTCCTTTGTTTTTCTCCGACACTCAGGTCAGAAGGGTATTTGTCCTTTATATCCGCAAGGGAACATTTTTCCAGATAATCATTGATTGCATCCGCATGGGATCCCTGATAACAGCTCAGCCCAATATTTTCAATTACGGTCAGATAGGGCATTAAATGAAACTGCTGAAATATAAATCCCACATCTGCTCTGCGGTATAAGTTCAGGAATCTCCCACGCTGATTATATATGCTTTCACCTTTGTATATTACTTCGCCTGAATCAGGACGAATCAATCCCCCAATAACATTGAGCAGGGTGGATTTTCCTGATCCGCTCGCACCGGAAACAGAGATATAATCTCCCTTGTTGATCTTCAGTGATACATCTACAAGAGCCTTATATTCTAAAGTACCTCTTTTGAATGTCTTTGAAATATGCTTGATATCAATCATTACTCCTCACTTAATATTCTTGCTGCATCGATCCTGGTGGCCAGTAAAGCAGGGATCCAGCTGCTGATCATCCATAGCAGAGGAAAAATTAATACGGTATAATAGAATACCGACCAGACTGGCTCAATGCTGAATGCGGTAAAGCGGAAAATCTCCTTCCCAACATATTGAGCAATCCAGCTACCTGTAAAAAATCCAATGATACCTCCGGCCAAACCAAGTAAGAAGGCCTTAAACAGGATCATGAACAGAATGGTGTAGGAGCTCCTTCCCATGGCTATTAGCAGGCCTATTTCACGATTACGGGCTTTCACATTCTGATGAAACAGTAGTCCGGTAATCAGCAGGGCCGATATGATCACAAAGGGAATGATAAATGCACCATATTTGTTCATCATTAAACGCTGATTCTCACGGGCATCTGCAATACTGCTTATTTCTGTTACCTCCAGGTCAGAAAATATCTCCTGGACCTGGCCTCTTGCATTCTTTATCCTTCCATCATGGCATACGCAGCCCAGCGCTTCTATCTTATTTATTTTACCTTCCATTCCCAGAAGCATCTGCAGGTCTTCCAGATGGAAGGACACACCCTGGTCCCGCATTCCTTTGCCCTCCTCCAGCCTTTTATCCACTATAAAACTATGGGATTTACCATCTCTGCCTTCAATAATGAAAGGTTCTCCGGGCTTAACATTCTTTGCAACCAGCGTACCAAGCTGAACGGTCCCTTTTTTTACATCAAAGCCCATGGTTTCCTGCCTCGACAGGAATCTCTGCACGGCTTCATCTTTGTAGCCAAATAATATGATCTGGTGCACAGAACCGTTGGCATCTTTCCACTCCGGCATTTTCACCTGTAAAATACCAGTCAGATGTCTTACGGCATCGAAGGTTTTTGATTCAGCCAGTACATCCACATAGGATTCGGGAAATGTCTGGGTATTGTTCACCGAATAGAAATCAATCAGATTTGTGCCTTTCGGAAAAATGTAAAGATTCAGCCCCTGTTCACGCATGATCTTTCGGGTCTCATTTTCGCTGGCTTTGCTTAAGGTGTAGATCGCAATTGAAACTGAGCTGGCAACAATCACAGTAAAAAGGATGACCAGGGAGCTGCCCTTCCTGTATATAAGTTCTTTAATGACCAATCTTAGCGGATTCATGATGCCTGATTCTTATGTTTTTTATTAATATACAGGGTGATGAATGCCGCCAGAAAAACAATGAAAACACCTGTTACAATAAATGAAATTTCTAGTGAATGATCCTCCTTCATCACAAGATCTTCAGGCTGATAGCCTGTCACACCCGATTTCTGATCGATCAGCCACTTAGGCAAGGGGCGGCTGTCAAGGGAATCATATGAGAGGGTGTCTTTCTGCATTTAGTAGCCAAGCGAGGGATTATCATCAATAATTTTATTCAGAAGTGCTGTCTGGGGATTCTCCCACTGATCCGGGGATAGAATATCGGTCCCGGGAAGATCATCCTTAATCAGACAGCTGCACTCTGCAGTAAAATAATCGATCATCAGATTGATATTTTCTTCTGAAATACCTCTGCCAAGGAGGGGTTCCAGGGCCTTGAACCGGCCAAAAATGCCAAACAGCATGGGTTCCTGAATATCCTTGAGGTCATCTTCAACATTTAACAGCAGGGAGGCGAAATGATGCTCTTCTCTGCTGTTCCTGCTTAGCTCAACCACAGTGATGATCTTTCCGAATGGAGATGATTCAATGGTGCTGCGTACTAAATGCAGTCCCTTTTCATCCTTTTCCTTATTATCTGTTTTCAGATAAAGCATCACACATAGCTTCCCGGCCATCAGTTCGGCAGCTACCTTCTCGCGCAATGGAGAGCTGGTCAGGCCTTTCAGATCATCCACTGCCTTATACTTCGAGAAGAAACGGCCTTTATAATAAAGTCCGTAGTATGGTGCGTCGATCTCCTGTCTACTTACTGATTTAAACCGGATGTTGGAAGTACTGATTCCATCAGCCAGCTTCTGGTTTTGCTTCTTCACAGATTCGGAAACAGAACCCTTATGAAAATATATCAGGGAATACTGTTGTGGTATGGAATTCAGCAATACCCATTCTGAAACCCGGGTTGTACAGGCAAGGCTAATGAATGCGGCCAGAAGTATTACTGCAAGAAATTTTCTTTTCATCATTCACTAATTTGTGTTCATGGTTTGCCTTCCTGTACAAGTTCTATCCCGGACAGGATTGTATTGCCCTGTTTCGGATTCATTTCAATTCTTAAGGATCTACCGGCCTTGATACCAGAAAAAGATTTAACTAACTCCTTATCTGTCTTTCCAGTTTCACCTACAATGTCAAAGTTTTCCAACACTTTCCTGCCCTGAATGTTTACATCAAAAACCCGCTCCCCTTTTTCGATCTTCTCAGGTTCAGAGAAATAGAGATGAACACTGTAAGATGCTTCCTCGGCTACAGAATCTTTTGATAAGGTAATCTCCATTGATCGTATACCACCAATGGAGCTTGAACTGATCCAGGGTGTATTTTTCGAAGTGATGGAGATGGGATCTTTCCTTATTTCGCAATAATCCATGGTGTCCATCTCAACAGGAACTTCAGGGGATGCTCCTGCCACATAAGGGAACTCGAGCCAGAGCGTGTTATCATCAGAAGTCCTGTCTCCAGGGGCATTCAGGTTTAATCCCAATTGTTTGATCTGCTTCCCGCTCCATTTATAATTGCTATTCGCCCAGTAGGTCATCCAAGGCATATTGATCAGGGCCAGGGAGGTTTGATTCTGATAAGGACACTGGCACGTGCGTGTATAATCCGGCGAGTTAAGCACACCATTTGCAACAATCAGATTGGCCGAACAACCTGCTTTAAAGCCTCCCAGGCTACCCGTTCCCTCAAATACATCCAGATTGATAAATCCGGCAGAGGCTGAGCGGAAGGTCAACAGATGTTCACTGGCGACCACATATCCGCAACCATATTCCCGCTTGAAATTCCATCGCACTTCCTCACCGGTAATCAGATCCCTTTCATAAATAGGTTCTCCGGTCAACAGGGAAAATCCCTCTCCATTGGTATAGATCTTGTCACCGGAAATAATCGGTGGATTAGTATAAAATAACGACTTATCCCAGAGGATCTCTTTTGATTGTATATTATATGCGATCATCCTTCTTCCCGCTTCCCCGGTAAGCATATCCCTGGAGGGCCTGTTTGCCTGCAGGAGCAACTTATATTCACTGGAGTAGCCAAGCCATGATCCAAAAATATCAGTTGTATCCTCGGCTAATAGATCTCCCGTTTTAATATCAAGGTATAGCAATCTTGATCCTGAAGGTTGAGGCTGGCCCCTTCTTTTTAGCTTGGTCTCCAGGTGCTGCGGCAACTTATCAAGGCAGAAGAGGATGCCATCGCCGGCAATAACTGCATTGTGAAGAAAACCATGATTGGCCGGAATACTCCATATTTTTTTTCCGGAAAACCGATCCAGGATCAAAAGCTCTTTACTTGCCGTAAGATCGAAATTCTCGAATTTCTCCCTGGGGGGGACACCCTCTTCATTTGGTATGTTGGGATACTGGCTAAAATTATTTCCCAGGATCAGCAAATCGTCGTAGACTCCTATATATCCCAGTTTCTGTGTGTTTGGGTCTCCTGTGGAAATGGATTTTACCAGCTCTCCGGTTTTGATATCAAGCAGATGGCAATTGGTGCCTTCTATGGCATAGACATATTCCCTGGTGACAATGAAATTTGTTCCCCTGGCATTTGCACCCGGTAAGTGTACCTGGTTGTATTTTGGATCGAGGGGATGATCTGGATCATAGGTTTCATCATAATATACCATCCAGGTATCTTCATCCAGATGCTCAAATTCCTTTTTCCAGATGGTTCTACCGGTATATACATCGCGTGCGCTAATGCTGTTGATTCCCTGAATAATCAAGCGACCGTCTATGACCTGTTCTGAAGGCCCGTGGCCATGTCTTGGCAACACATCCAGGTTTGAGTTGCCACCAAACCACAGTATCCCGAGAGGAGCCTTTACTGCCTGATCATCCGACTTGATGGTATTTGCAATATCCCCATAATTATGAGTCCAGTCCGCAGCCCCTTCAAGGGCACCGCTTCTTGAAATCAACAGATGTCCCCTCCCCTTGCTGAGTTGAGCTCCGTAAAGGTCCAGATCCTTGGTAGTGTTTTTCAATTTCCTTTTTACCTTGCCCCTGGCTTTAATCCAGATCTTCCCATCGTAAGGTCTGGTAGATTCAAAAATAGCCTCTATGTACTCTTTGTTTTGATCCTTTAGATAGATAGGATCGGTGACAAGCGTAAGGGTTGAAAAATACTTTGGAAGGGATGAAACTGTCACATCAAAAGGCTGGAAGCTCAAGCGGTCGGCCTTAATCCCGAGACGATCAAAATGTTCCCTGAGGTAGGAGATTCTCTCAGGCTCCTTGTCGAAAGCAATCAATGAAAGAGATGTATTGGAGACCAGGCTTTTCAGCAGGCGGATATTTTCAGTGCCGATGATTATTCCATAGCCGCTCGTAATCCCTGTTTTTCTGATGATTCTTTTAGCGGTATAAGAGCGGCCCGCGATCATGGCTTCAGTTTGTTCCAACAATTTTACATCTGAAGGGGGAACATCACCAAATACCAAAATTTGCCCGTCATCGGTAACAGCGATAAGTTTTCCATTGGAAACCACCAGCCTTTCTATGGGTCTTTCCGTTGTTTTGGTCCATAGTACCCGGGGTAAATTGTCGACGATTTTTATGGCTGAAATTCCGCTACTATCTGCGGCATAAAGACAATCTCCGGCCTTAATAAGATCGTTTCCTGCTGATACTTCGGCTTCCCATAAAGTATGCAATGTCATGGTATCATCTAATACAGAAGCGCTTACTCTATTGCCTGAAAAATAAACATGATTCCCGTCAAGCACAGGATATTCCCCCGCATTCCTTGCAAGAGGGAATCCGGTATTTGAGTCATACATGTTGGTCATCCGTACCCTGTGGTGGTTGAAAAAAACCTGGTCGTTCCCGCAAGTGAACGCACCGCCTGTTTTGCCGCTGGCCGACAGGTGATAATAAAGCTTCTCTCCAGTATTCAGATCAAAAGCGGCGGGAACTGAACGCCCTCCGGCCACTAGCAATTTGTCTCCGCTGATGGTAAATGTACCCTGTGGTGCAACATCTGCAAATGCCGGGGATCTGTGGGGCTGAAGAATGTAGTTGCTTCCGGTGCCTTCGTTTTTCCATATGATCTCACCGCTTTCCGCATGGATGGCATAAATGAACGTACCCATCATGGGGAAAATGCTGGCAGCCGTATAGATAATGTCATCTTTAATAACAATGCCGCCCCGGGCGGGCCACATGGATATGAGCCGCTTATTCCCAAGCAGTTTAAGTGGAGCCGGTGCCAGTGATTTTATCCATAAAGGAGATCCGTTCTCTGCATTCAGGCAATAACAATTTCCATCATCACTGGTAAAATAAATGCGACCCTTATTTTCAGCCAGTGGCATTCTTACGGGTCCGTCCGCATAAAAATGCCATAGTTCCTCTCCTGAATTAATATCCAGGGCCACAACCTTGTCCTGGTCGTTGAAGCCCAAAAAAATCTTACCGTCTGCAACGATGGGTTCAAACACCCTGTCGAACTGCATCAGATTCTGATTAAGAGGGTCATCCCATACAGGGATTCTCGGGGAATACTTTACCTGCCATTGAAGATAGAGGCTATCTGAAAGCTGTTCTGGGCTTGCGGCCGATCGCCCATGGTCGAACCTCCATACAGACCAGTTATGAAATTGTGCTTCTGCTTGTAAAGCCAACAGGCACAGGATAACACTGAGAAATAGTCTCATTCGTTATAAGAATCAATTAAAACCCTGCCGGGAATTCTATGAGATTAATCAACAACCAAATATATATATACAAATTGGGGTTCCCAAGATGTTTATCGGTGCTTGCCGGAAGTATACTTTTCTGGTAAAAATCAGAATACCAATTCATTTATCTGGTCATCCAGAATTTGCTTTATCATCAGCTTTCTGGCAAAACAAGTGGTTTTGCAAACTTGAATGACTGCATTTCTACGAAAAACTAAATATTTAGTTGTATAACTAATAATATTAGTTTTATATTTGATGGAAGTTGTAAATCGTTCTTTACATAGTGTACGTGTACATGAGTACACAATGGAGTCAACAAATGAAAAAAGGGCTGCAAACATATCTGTCTACAACCCTTTGATCCTCTGGTGGAGCATATCGGAATCGAACCGATGACCTCTTGACTGCCAGTCAAACGCTCTAGCCAACTGAGCTAATGCCCCAATGCGTGGCAAAATTATTAAAAAAATCGCAAGAACAAAATGGAGTCTTGGCAGAATTTTTGCTGTATCTCTATTATATATGGTAGGTTTGATCAAATTCTTTTTGAATTATCATAAGTAATTGACTATTTTTATTGCCCAAATTCACAAGCGACATGGAACTTAAAAAATCGAAAACGGCTGATCTCGAGAAAAAAAAGGGGATGTTCATCCAGATTGGACTGGTTGTAACTCTCGCCATTGTACTGGTAGCCTTTGAGTGGACCAAAGGTGAGGACAAGGGCATTGACGAGAATGTGGTATCTGAAATCGAGTTTGAGGACGAGATGATGCAGATCACACGAAGAGAAGAGCCAAAACCGGAACCAAAGCCAGAGCAACCCAAGGTTGCGGAAGTGCTTGACATTGTAGATGACGATGTTGAAATCGAGGATGATTTCGATTTCGATATGGAAGCTACTGAAAACACCGAATACGACTTCACAAGTATGATGGGTGATGACGACGAGGAGATTCAAGAGGAGGAAGTATTCTATATTGTGGAGGATATGCCGACTTTCAATGGAGGGGATCCAGCTACCGAGTTCAGAAAGTATATAGCGCAAAACCTTCAATATCCTGAAATTGCTGCTGAAAATGGCGTAAGCGGACGGGTCATTGTTCAGTTTGCGGTAGATAAGACCGGCCGGGTTGTTGACGCGGTTGTTGTGCGCAGCGTGGACTCTGCCCTGGATAAGGAAGCCGTCAGGGTGGTTATGTCTTCACCCAAGTGGACACCAGGAAAGCAGCGTGGAAAAGCAGTAAAAGTTCTCTTTACTTTCCCCATTAACTTCGTGCTGCAATAGAATTTTAAAAAACCTATGGAGAAGCCGGCTTTATGCCGGCTTTTTTATTGGGAAAAAACCCGCGAACTTTTTTTATCTAAGCTCGTATACGGAAACTGCATACCAAACCTTGAATTACCATGCGTAAAATTTTTACTTTATTTCTAGCAGTCTTGCTGCTTGCCGGATGTGGATCAACCACTAAGAAGCTGCAACAGGGAAACTACGATGCTGTGATTGACAAAAGTGTTAAAAAGCTGATCAGAAAACCCAATGCTGCAGATGCAGCTGAGATGGACAGGGCCTATCGCCTGGCCAATGAACGGGATCTGGATCGGATCAAATTCTTGAAGACAGAAAACAATCCTGACAACTTTGATGAGATATTCAGCCGATACAATATGCTGAAGGAACGGCAAAGGCAGGTCCGGACGGTTACTCCCATGACTGTGGATGGTAAAACATACAGTTATGAATACGTGGATTACGATGCAGAGATGATCGCCTCCAAACGTAAGGCAGCCGATTATTTCTATAACAATGGGAAAGGATTACTGGAAAATGCTCTTCAAAAGGAGGATTACCGGGAGGCCTATTATCAGCTTGTCAAAGCCTCAGAATATAGTGGCGGACAGTTTGAGAATATGGATGCTTTAATTTATGATGCCCGAATGAAGGGAATCAGCCGGGTAATTGTGGAGGTAAATAACCTCTCTCCCCTCCAGCTGCCTCCGATGGTGGAAGAGGATCTGATCTCTTTTGACACCAGGGGCCTGGGGAATGAATGGGTGGAGTACCATTTCAAGCATGTGGATGAAGCGGCTGTTTATGATTATGCGGTCATGGTGAAACTGCTCTCTATTATGGTTTCGCCGGACGACACACAGGATACAGACCAGATTTTCAAAAAGAACATCGCTGATGGCTATGATTATGTCCTGGACGGCAATGGGAACGTAATGAAGGATACCGCCGGGAATGATATTAAACTTCAGAAATTTAAAGAGATTACCTGCACCATGATCGAAACGCGCCAGTTTAAAAGCGTAGAAATTAAAGGAGAAGTGGAAATTCTTTCCATGGAACCCGAAAGATTGATCCAGAAGGAACCTTTTGGTGCGGCCAACCAGTTTGAACATTTCTCCGCCAGGTCCATCGGGGATGAGGGAGCTCTTACCGAGGAGGCCTTGAAAATGACCCAGCAGGAGAAGATCCCATTCCCCACCGATGTGGATATGGTCATGATGTGCACAGAGACCATTAAGCCGGCCATTCGAAATGCCATCTATGCAAACCGGCAGTATATCAAGTAGAGCATTCCCGGGGATTTGACCCCGCCAGCTTATTAAGCCTGCAGAAAACAAATGAGATGGAAGTTAAAAGAGAGCCTCCCACCCGGGGGCTCTCTTTTTATTTACCCCTGGGCAGCTTATATGGGATAAGAGCCCCTGCATTTCACAAGCTTCCCGGCGGAGGAATTTGTGGTGAGGAGGCCTATAATTCGTTTTTTCAACGAATTTAAGCCCCGAACACAAATTCCGTAGTTTGTATTTGCTATTTTTGTGCCCTTATTTATCATTATGGGAGACTATTGGGATCATAGGCCACAACGTGAGACAGCCGTGCTGGTTGGAGTGGTAACTCAGAACCAGACTGAGGAGATGGCACGGGAGTATCTGGAGGAGCTTGCTTTCCTGGTGGATACAGCCGGGGCGGAGCAGCGTGCTGTTTTTACCCAGCGTCTCGAAGTTCCCAATCCCAAAACCTTTATCGGCTCCGGCAAGCTGCAGGAAGTGAAGTTGTATGTGCAGAAGGAGGAGATCGATATAGTCATCTTTGACGACGAATTGAGTCCCTCGCAGCTTCGAAATATTGAGCGGGAACTGAACTGCAGGATCCTGGATCGTACCAATCTTATTCTGGATATTTTTGCTGGCAGGGCTCAAACAGCTCATGCCAAGACCCAGGTGGAGCTGGCGCAATACCAGTATCTCCTGCCCAGGTTGACCCGCATGTGGACACACCTGGAGCGTCAGCGCGGTGGGATCGGATTGCGAGGTCCCGGGGAGACTGAGATTGAGACGGACCGCAGGATAATCCGCGACCGGATTGCCAAATTGAAGGTGCAGCTGACTAAGATCGATAAGCAGATGATGGTGCAGCGGAAGAATCGCGGAAAAATGGTGAGAGTGGCCCTGGTGGGATACACCAATGCCGGGAAATCCACCCTGATGAATCTCCTGAGTAAATCCAAGGTCTTTGCCGAGGATAAGCTCTTTGCGACCCTGGATACCACCGTCCGAAAGGTGGTGGTGGAAAATCTCCCCTTTCTTCTCTCCGATACGGTAGGCTTTATCAGGAAATTGCCGACCCACCTGGTGGAGTCTTTTAAATCGACGCTGGATGAGGTCCGGGAAGCTGATATCCTGTTACACGTAGTGGATATTTCCCACCCCAATTATGAGGAGCAGATCGAGGTGGTGGAGAACACGCTGAAAGAGCTGGGAGGAAATGAGATTCCCACTATGCTGGTCTTCAATAAGACCGATGCCTTTACTTATTTTGAGAAGGAAGAGGATGATCTGACACCTTCCACCAAGGAGAACCTGAGCCTGGAGGATCATGTAAAGGACTGGAACCGGACCCATCCCGGATCACTTTTTATTTCCGCCCTGAAAAAATCCAACATTGATGAGCTGAAGGATCAACTATACCAGAAAGTAAAGGAGATCCACGTGAAGCGATACCCCTATAACGATCTGCTCTATTAAGCCGGGATTCCTTTAAAACTGGCTAAACCAGCCCTTTTTCGATGAGATATTCGGCAATCTGAACGGCATTCAGTGCAGCCCCTTTCTTGATCTGATCCCCAACACACCAGAAAGCGATCCCCTTTTCATTGGCCAGATCCTTACGCAAGCGGCCCACAAAAATATCGTCCTTATTGGCCGATCCCAGGGGCATGGGATATATATTGTTGGCCGGATCGTCCTGCAGGGTAATTCCCTGGGCATTGGTAAGGGCCTCCCTGACCTGATCCAGCTCCAGGGCCTCTTCCGTTTCCAGCCAGATTGCCTCCGAGTGGTTGCGCAGGACCGGGACACGGACACAGGTGGAGCTAACCTGAATATCTGAATGCATAATTTTGCGTGACTCGTTGTACATTTTCATCTCTTCCCCGGTGTATCCATTCTCTTTGAACACATCAACATGTGGGATCAGGTTGAGAGCCAGTTGATATTGGAATTTCTCCACCCTCACCGGGTCTCCTGAAGCGATCTGGCGTATCTGCTCTTCTAACTCGGCCATGGCAGCAGCACCTGCGCCACTGGCTGCCTGGTAGGTGGCTGCGTGCACTCTTTTGATGGGAGAGAGGTCGTTGATGGGCTTCAGGCAGACCACCATCTGGATGGTGGTACAGTTAGGATTGGCCACAATGTTCCGGGGGAGCGAATGCAAATCTGCGGCATTCACTTCGGGAACTACCAGGGGTACATCCTCGTCCATCCGGAAGGCGGAGGAGTTATCGATCATGATGCATCCGTGTTTGGTAATGGTGGAGGCAAACTTTTTCGAGGTGCCTCCCCCGGCAGAAGTTAAAGCTATGTCTATGTCCTTGAAATCGTCGTTCTCTTTCAGCTCTTTAACGGTAAGGGTCTTGCCCATAAAGGTATACCGGGTGCCCGCACTGCGGGGAGACCCAAACAACACCAGTTCATCCAGGGGGAAGGCCCTTTCTTCCAGTACGCGCAGGAATTCCTGTCCCACAGCTCCGCTTACTCCAACTACAGCTACTCTCATGATCTCAAAGTTTAAGTGTACAGAGTGCAAAAGTCACCATTTTTTCTCTTTTATTATATACATTTTACTTATTATTTTCATGTTTTCTTACAGTTTGGAAGGCCAGTACCAGTTTGACTTTGAAATTGATAGTTTGCACGGGATTGACTGCTGTTTATCTCCGGACTGGAAACAGCTTCCCGAAGCGCGGTGGTGCTGTGGTACCCTGCAGCCCATTGAAGGGAACTTCTCGCTTCACCATTGCTATGATAATACGGAGGACGCCTGTGACTACCTTATCCTTCGGCATGAGCTTTTGAATCCAGCAGATTCTTTTTCCATCTCCTTCCGGATCAGGCACGCTTATGCACCCAGTTCCCAGAACAACTGGCAGATAGCGGTGGCTGCTGAGTTTCATCCTGAAGAAGAAGGCTTGATACATTCTGGTATTGTTTTGGGAGTCAACTTTTTGGGCTCGGATGATCTGGTAAAAATCTGGAGGGTGGTGGACGGTGAGATCAGCGAGTTATGCGCGACCTTTTTGAATTACCAGGAAGAGGTGGGTACGGAGCAGGCGCCCCTCTTCAAACTGGAAGGGAATGGAAAGGGAAAGCTGGATCTTTACTGCTCGCCGGATCCTCCCGAGCAGGAGCCACAATGGCTGGGCTCATGCGATCTGGAGGGGATTCCCTGGGGCAGGGAATTGGTTCTTCGATACAGGTACAGCTCCTCCAGGGATCGTTCGCTCTGGTTGGACCGGCTTCAGTTGCAGGGTCGCTTTGAAAAAGACACGCTTGCTCCAAAGGTGGAAGGAACGGAGCTTCTGGATGGACACAAAGTGCAAATCAAATTTTCAGAGAGGGTTGTGATCACGGAGGCAGGCAACATGACCCTGTTTTCCGAGGAGCGGCCGGAAGGAGTGAAGCCGGATAGTCTGCAGGAGGATGGAGAGCTGATTTTGCTCTTATTTCAGGAGGCTATTCCCAACAGGGTCCCCTTTCTTCTCCTGGTGGAGGGAGTGGCAGATCTGGATGGGAACCTCATGGAAGATACCCTGGTCCCGGTGATGAGAAATGAGGCCTGCTGGGGAGACCTGGTGTTTAACGAGGTGATGGCAGACCCGGATCCTGCTCTACGATATGACCAGGAATACCTGGAGTTTTTTAACCGCTCGGAGTATTCCCTGGACCTGGAGGGCTGGGAGTTAAGGATCAATGAGCGGAGCTATCTCTTGTCCCCTTCCCTGCAGGAGATAGGCCCGGGGGAATTTGGAATACTCGAAGGGATTACCCTTCCCAATGGGGGAGCTGTTTTATCCATGTACAGCCGGGAGGGGAGTTTGATTCACGCCGCGGCTTACAGGATTCCCTGGGATGGACCGGACTGGAAGAAGGAGGGAGGATGGTCCCTGGAATCCCCGGATGCGGACCATCTGTGCGGGATGGCGGCACTCTGGGAATATTCGCTTGATCCCGGAGGAGGAACTCCGGGCAGGATCAATAGCATTCAAGCGTCCCTGGTGGACAGGACTCCTCCGGTTTTGCTCTATGCCGGATTGGGGGATCCGGGGGAACTCCTGCTGTACTTTTCTGAAACGCTGCGCTTACAGGAGCGAACAGGGTCCGCATTCCGCCTGAGTCCGGGAGGACTTGAAGCTGTTTCGGTGGAGCTTCTTGCTCCGCTGTCGGAGGTCCTTCGCTTAAATTTTGGAGTGGAGTTTCAGGAGTGGATGCTTTACCAGCTTTCCCTACCTGCATTTAGCGACTGCAGAGGTAATCAGTCAGAGGAATATGAGCTCCGGGCCGGCGCTGTTTCTTCCCCCCGCTATGCATCGGTGGTGATCAATGAAATCATGTTCGACCCGGAGGAAGGGGATCCGGAGTACGTGGAGCTTTTCCTGCCTGGAGATGAGTATTATGACCTGCAGGACCTGGCCATACATCTGGTCGAAGAGGAGGGTTTACCCGACCATCCCGTGGCTCTCACTTCCCACTCCAGGCTTCTTATTCCCGGACAGTACCTGGTGCTCACGGAGTGTGAAGCCCAGCTCCGGGACCGCTACCAGCTGGAGGTGTCGGGACAGTGGGTGGAGGTGGAGGAACTGCCTGGAATGAATCACAGCAGCGGGACCATCTACCTCACCGACAGGGCCGGACAGATAGTGGATATGGCCAAATACAGCAAGGATTTGCATATGGAGCTGCTGGGAGATCCCAGGGGGGTCAGTCTGGAGCGGATCTCGGCGGAACGCTCCGGGAGCGATCCGGATAACTGGCACTCCGCGGCTTCCATAGAAGGCTATGCGACACCCGGCAGGGAGAATTCACAGAGTTCTGCCGAGGGAGACCCGGAGGGTCTTTTGAGCGTGGAGCCGGAGGTCTTCAGCCCGGACAATGACGGATACCAGGACCTGCTTCATATCACGCTGAGCCCGGAGGGCCATGGATGGGTGGTGGGATTGTGGATCAGCGATCTTCATGGAAACAAAATCAGAATGCTGGCCAATAATCACCTGGCAGCGCCTTCGGCAGTTTATACCTGGAACGGGGAAGGGGAAGACGGATCCATGCAGGCCATGGGTTTTTACGTGATTCATGCCCGGGGATATCGCCCTTCGACCGGAGAGCAGTGGATCAGGAGGAAGGCCTTTGGTCTGGTGTACCGGTAATCTTCTGCAGTCCCCTGCGACTAAGCAGTACAATAATAACTGCACCAAATCCCAGATAGGCAATAAATCGGAAGGTGGGAAGGAATCCAAGCCTGTCGATGGCAGCGCCCACCAGGGGGTAGACCATGACGCTTACAAAGAAATTCAGGGTCATATAAATGGAATTTACAAAGGCCTTTTTATCCGTATTCAGTTCCTGTACTATTGCCAGCATTACAGCAGTGGGAGCGAAGATGAAAAATCCCAGCGGAAGCAGAACAGGAAAGATCCAGAATCCTTCCAGGTTCAGGAATAGCAAGGTAAGCAGCGGGGTGACCATACTGATGATCAAGAGGGTCCGGAACCTGCCAATTTTGTCGCTGATAGTCCCGGCAAAAAGGGCACCCATGGCACCGGCGAGCTGCAGCACCGTCAGGGCCAGCTCCGAATAGTGGAGAGAGTTGCCGGTAGAGGTAAGAAAGGTGGGCAGAAAGTAGGTCACAGATGCTTTCATGCCGGCCTGGAAGAGCGTAAATCCACCGGTTAAAAAAAATGCGGCCGAAAACCGGAGGAAGATTTTCCAGTAGCTTCCCTCCTGGTGTTTCCTGGATGAAGTGGGAGGAGTAAAGCGTGCATTTCTGAACTGGACCCAGAGCACCAGGGAGGCAATGATCCCCAGGGGCATCATTCTCCACATCCCTTCCAGTCCCCACCAGCTGATGACCCCCAGGATGACCATGGGTCCGGCCGTGCGCGCCAGCTCCCCGCCCCCCATATAATAACTCATGCCTTTCCCCACGCGCTTTCCGGAGACTTGCTTTACAATGACCGGTGTAGGGATATGCCACAGGGTTGAACTGATTCCTGAAAAGAAGAGCAGGATGGCCAGAAAGGTATATCCCGGCGCGAGGCCGATCAGACTCATGAACACGGCGGTAAAAGCCGGTGAGAAGATCACCATATAGCGCATTACCGGCCTCTCGGCAACAATACCGATCAGGGGATTAAACAGGGAAGGTATACGCTGGATCACAGCCAGCAGTCCGGTCATCCCGTAGGACATCCCAAGTTTTTCAATGATCAGGGGCAGTGCAGGAGCCAGGAAGGCGGTGTAGCAATCATGCACAAAATGGACTGCCGATATGGTCAGCACCCGCCCTTTTTGAAATCCGTCCCTGGCCTGAAGCATCAGCCGGTGATCAGGTGGATGATCAATTCGGTTAATTTGGGGGCGGTTTTTTCCGCAGCTGCGATCACGTCGTGATGGGTGAGTTTCTGGATCTTCCCCGGAACCCCCAGGTCGGTAATCACCGAAACTGCGAAGATGCTGATTCCCATCTGGTGAGCAGCAATTACCTCCGGAACCGTGGACATCCCTACCGCATCGCCTCCGATAATCCTCATGTACTGATACTCCTTTGGCGTTTCCAGGGTGGGTCCGCTTACCCCCACATAACACCCCTCACGGATGGGGATTTTAAGTTTCTGCGAGAGACTTCGGGCTTTTTGAAGCAGTTCAGGATCATAGGTCTGACTCATATCGGGAAACCTGGCTCCAAATTCGGGCTCATGTTTACCTATGAGGGGATTGGGCATCAGGCAGATATGATCATTTATCACCATGATATCGCCAATCTCAAAATCGGGATTCATCCCTCCGGCGGCATTGGAGACTATCAGGGTCTTAATACCCAGGAATTTCAATACACGGATGGGGAGAATGACCTCCTGCATGTCATAACCCTCGTAGAAGTGGAACCTCCCCTTCATCACCAGGACCCGTTTCTCACCCAGCAGGCCGGAGATCAGTTTCCCTTCATGTCCTTCCACCGTGGAGACCGGGAAGTGCGGGATGGATGTGTAATCCAGTTCCGATTCCACCTTCAGGTGATCCACTATTTTTCCCAGTCCGGTTCCCAGAATTATAGCTGTGTCGGGGGTCTCATGTATCTTCTCCCTGATAAAGGATACTGCTTCTTTTATTGCTGTTAACATAGTTCAATATTTGTCTGTCAAATTCTTCTTTATCATCATTCAGGAAGTGCACATGGATGCGCACCGCATGCAGGGCGTTCCTCAGATTTTCCTCCGGATCATGATCAAGCAGCCTCATGGCATCCTTTTCGGTGGTCAGTACCAGGATCTCCTTATGTTGCTTTTTAAGCTCCCGGAAGGTTTTGGAAATCTTCTCCATGTCCCTTCCGGTGTACCGGTGGTGGTCCGGGAAAAAGTGCTCATGGATATTGGTGTTTATGCTCCTGGCATACTGGCGGAGCGGACGCGGATTAGCGATTCCGGCGACAATCAGGACAGCCCCCGCCTGTTTTTTGAACCAGGCAGCATCCCGCTCAGGAGTCTCCGGAAAAACGGGAGAGAGCTTTCCGTAACGCATGGTGGTAAAAAAGAGGTGCTGACCCAGGGACAGGTCCAGCCTCTTCACGTACTCACGAAGTTCGATGGCTTTGATTCTTTCCGGAGAACGGGTGACCAGGATGATATGGGCACGGTTCATATTGACAGCCGGTTCTCTCAGCATACCGGCGGGCAACAGGCGGTCCCGGTCTAAGGGGCGTGCATAGTCAATAAGGAGGATGGATAAGCCGGGTTTGATAGAACGATGCTGAAAGGCATCATCCATCAGGATCACTTCCAGCCAGGGGGCCAGATTCATCAGCACCCTGATCCCATTGGCCCGTTTACGGTCCACCGCCACCTCTATGCCGGGGAAGCGCTTTTTAATCTGGAGCGGTTCATCGCCTATTTCACTGACAGTTGATTCAGCCGCGGCAATCCTGAAATCCCTGGTAAGTCTCTTATATCCGCGGCTCAGGGTGGCTACCTTGAATTCACTGTGGAGCAATTCTGCCAGATACTCCACGTGGGGGGTTTTTCCTGTACCTCCCAGGGTGATGTTTCCTACGGAAATCAGGGGTATATTAAATCCCTCAGACCTGATAAGACCAGTATCATAGAGGCTGTTCCTGATCCAGATCACCAGGCCGTATAGCCAGGAGAGAGGGATCAGCACAAGCTTCCACCTATAAAGACCGGTTTTAATCATGTTTGATGATCCGGGTACAGGTATTTCTGTGCCTTACCTGATTAATGCAGCTCAATCTCAAAGGGCATGATGGCCTGAATGCCATGCATATTTCGAATCTCCTGAATCTTCCTGTAATGTTTGTATTCTTCTCCAAGTTCCCGTTGCAGGATCCGGTCCGTCCGGGCCATGGAGCTTCCAGTAAGCTGGTTCATAATTGCGGTCATGGGATCTTCAAGTCTGGGCAGCTCCTGCAAACGGTAACTTTCCAGTCCGGCCATTTCAGCTGCCACCTCAATGGATTTCTCCAGTCCGCCATACATATCAATCAGGCCCAGTTCAAGGGCATCCGCTCCGGCCCAGACCCGTCCCCCGGCGATGGCATCGATCTCCTCATAGGATTTTTCCCGTCCTTCAGCCACGAGAGTTACGAAGTTGATATAAAAATCATCGATCATTTTCTGAACGATCTGCCTTTCCTCCGGATCCAAGGGATCCAGGGCTGTCAGGAGGTTGGAATTCTTGTTGGTTTTAACCACATCGGTGGAGATCCCAATTTTTTCATTCATCAGTTTCTGCACATTGGGAAACAGGCCAAATACCCCGATGGAACCTGTGATGGTGCCCGGTCCGGCCAGAATGGTGTCAGCAGGGGCGGCAATATAATACCCTCCCGAAGCGGCTACGTCTCCCATGGAGGCCACCACTGGTTTATCTTTGGCCGCCAGCATCACTTCCCGGTGAATGATATCGGATGCGGACCCGCTTCCCCCGCCTGAGTTGATACGGAAAACGATGGCTTTGACAGACTTGTCTCTGCGGGCTTTCCGGATGGCCTTGGAGATGCGTTCCGAGCTGATGTAGCCTTCGCCCATATTTCCATCCACCACGGCACCCATGGCATAAATAACTGCAATCTTATCCCTGCTGTACTCCTTCTCCTTCTTTTTTACTGTAGCATCCTTATAATTCTTCAGGGCCACTGCCTCCAGATCATCCTTTTCTTCCACATCAAGCTTCTCCTTCATCAGGGAGAGCATTTCATCGTAATAAATCAATCCATCGATCATGCCGGTCTCTTTGAGTTTCTCTGAATCGAGGGTGGCCAGTTCATCGGCAATCTGATTCAGCTTCTCTGCGGAAAGACCGCGGCTTTCTGCGATATCTCCTACAATCTTGCCCCACAGGGCTCCCACATATCCTTCAATCTGCTCCCTGTTCTCCTCGCTCAGATCATCTCTCAGGAAAGGCTCCACGGCTCCCTTATAGGATCCGTGCCTGATTACCTGCATCTCAACCCCTACCTTTTCCAGGGCTTTTTTATAGAACATAACTTCGGCACTCATTCCGTTAAACAGGAACATGCCCTCAGGTGCCATAAATACACTGTCGGCTACAGAGGCCAGGTAATAGGATTTTTGAGTATAGGCGTTGGAATAGGCATAGATAAATTTTCCACTCTCCTTAAAATCCAGCAATGCTTCACGAATCTCACCCAGGGTGGCAATTCCGGCACTAACCCCGCCCAGATTCATAAAGATTCCTTCAATTTTATCATCGGTCTTGGCCTTTTTCAGGTCCTTCAGGATCTGGTTCAGGCCCATGGTTTGGTCGTACATGAAATTCCCCGAGAAAAGTTGTGCAAAGGGATCGTCATTGGTACGGTCCAGAATCTGTGCGTTAAATTTTGCAAGAAGAATAGAGTTCTCCTTGACCTCAACCGGTGCTTTGGAGGTGGAGGCTGCAACAATTCCCATCAATATGACAAAGACCAGAATCGTCATGATTATCAGGCCTGTAATGGTCGCTAAAAGGCTACTAAGAAAATTTTTCATATCAGATAATTTTGAGGGTGCAAGGTAGTAAAATTGTGCCTGATAATAAATACCTTAGTGCGAAGAACACATGAAACTGATTTACCTTTCACTGGGAAGTAACCTGGGCAGGCGTGAGCAACACCTGGACGAAGCGGTAAAGCTGATTCAAAGCAGGGTGGGCAGGATTGAAGCCATCTCTCCCTACTATAAATCGCCGGCCTGGGGATTTGCCAGTGAGAACTGGTTCTGCAATTGTTGTTTATCCCTCAGAAGCAAATTGCAGCCTCTTCTTTTGCTGGATCAGTTGTTGGAAATAGAAAAAAAGATGGGGAGAAAACGAGGGGGAACGGGTTACGGCGACCGGATCATTGATATTGATGTGCTGCTATATGGGGACCGTCGGTTTGAACATCCCCGCTTATTACTTCCACATCCCTCCATGGGGGATCGGCGGTTTGTCCTGGTCCCGCTGGCTGACATTGCTCCTGATCTGATTCACCCCGTTTCCGGAATAAGCATCAGCCAGATGCTGCAGGAATGTTCCGATCAGTCTGAAGTTGCTCCCATGATTTAGGCCCGGTTCAGGAGAAGCTCGTCCCAGAACATGTAAAATCCCGTATAGATGACCGACCAGAGAAAATTCGAGGCTATCAGGTAGAGGAATTTGGTTCTGGAAGCACTATAATACCTGACGACCAGAAAAACACCCACCGGGATGGAGAGCAGGAAGGGAGTGGATAGAGCAATCCCGATAAGTCCATATTTCTGCTTGATTCGCACCATCCGCCTTTTTCTCCTCGTGAAAACCTTTTTTACCTTCTGCTTATCCCTCAGTATTTTCCTCCGGGATCTTCCGAATGTCCTTTTCCACCAGTCCAGCAAGCTTTCGGATAGGAAGGCAAAGAAGTAGATTCCCGCCATCCCTCCAAGGTTAGTCCAAAGAAGGGTTTCTGCAAATGAAAATTCAAACTTTACGATAACCAGGGGAAAGGTAGCAGCAAACTTAAAGGAGCTGAAGAATATGGTAAGTAGAATCTGAATCAAAATGCATTATGGGTTAGTGAATCAATCCTTCATCTGCAAAACTAAAATAGGACTTATCTGCTATAATCACGTGATCCAGTAATTTAATTTCCAGCATTTCGGCCGCTTTTTTCAATTTTTCTGTGATTTTGACATCGGCATCACTGGGCTGTTTGTTCCCCGAGGGATGGTTGTGGCAGACAATGATGGAGGAGGCCAGGTTGTCCAGGGCCTTTTTCAGAATGATCCTGGTATCGATGACTGTTCCTGAAAGTCCTCCCTGGCTCACTTTATACCTTCCCAATACCCTGTTGGCCCGGTTTAGCATCAGAAGCCAGAATTCTTCATGTTCCAGGTCGCCCATCAGTGGATGAAATATCTGAAAGACCGTGGAACTGGATTTAACCGGTATTTTTTCCGGATGCTGCATTCCGGCCCTGCGGCGGCCAAGTTCCAGGGCCGCCAGCAGGGTAATTGCCTTGGCTGGCCCCACCCCTTTTATTTTGATCAGGTCGCTGATTCCCTGCTTTCCCAGAACTTGCAGACTATTTCCTGACTCTTTCAGAATTACCCGGGCCAGTTCCACCGCGGTCATATTTTTTGTGCCCGATCCCAGTAAAATAGCCAGGAGTTCCGAATCGGAGAGATAGAGCACTCCGTTGGCCAGTACCTTCTCCCTGGGTCGTTCCTCCACCGCCCAGGTGGTCAGGGCATGCGAGTTGTAGTTGATCATGCTTCCGTTTTACTCTTTAATATGCCGGAAACGGAAACATCAGTGTGAAGGTCCGCCCTCACTCAGGTGAAAATTTTAATACGAGGCGAATAAATTCAATGCCAATCAATTTGCCAGAGTCTAAAACAAAAAAAGGCCCTCCACCGGGTGGAAGGCCTTCTGATATCATGGAGCTTAATAAAGCTAGAGGTTATTCACGTGCTTTGCAAGCTTTGACTTGAGGTTGGATGCCTTGTTCTTGTGAATCACATTGTTCTTGGCAAGTTTATCAATCATGGATACCACTTCTGAATATTGCTCTGTGGCGGCCTCCTTATCGGTGGTCCCGCGCAGCTTCTTCACGGCGTTCCTGGTGGTCCTGGCGTAATACTTGTTTTTCGTACGCTTCGACTCTGCTTGCCTGATCCTCTTCTTCGCTGATAAATGATGTGCCATAATCGCCTTACAATTTATTTGGGGATGCAAAAATAGCGATTAATTTGAATGATACAAACATTTTATCGCAAAAATAGAGTGCTATTTGCATAGCTTTTTGGTACTTATCAGAATGGCGGCCATATTGGCTGCGGATATTAGAAGGATAAGACCCAGGGCAAAGCCGTAAATGATCCCATGAAGGGAGGACGAGATATTCAGGCTCCACGTTTCCGCCGTTTGGTGAAGTTGTCCGGCCAGCAAAGAAGTAAGCAGCAGGGAGAACCCGGTTATTCCTGCCATGAGCAGGAGCAGTAAGAAGATATAAGGGCGGCTGATTTCCCGGTAATGGAATCCCAGTTTGCTGAGCCTTTTGATCTTATCGGAAGACCGGCTGATCATTAATTGCAGACTGAGCAGGAATACCAGAAAGGCCAGACCGATAATGATGGCCGCCACAATAACCAGGAAACTGATTACAAATTTGAGAATGATATTCATGCGGCTGCTCTTCAGCTTTTCCCGGATGGTATCGTAGCCTTTTTCCTCAATGAACCTGATGATGGAGGGATCAGTGGGGTCTTTTGAGACCAGGATGATCTGGGAAGGATCGTTCTTTTTAAAGTATCCGTATTTCTGGTTGGCCCATTCCAGGAAATCGAGCGGAACAAGAATGGAGCTCACCCGATTGCTGAATCCAACTATGCGTCCCTGGTAGTCTTCATAGTTTCCACGGCCCTGACCCCGAAGCCTCAGCTTGAAGTTGATCATGGATACCACCCCCTTTGGTATCTGAGGCAGGCCCTGGCTTGGGGCAAAGCCAAAATTATAAAGGTTCAGGTAGTCCTGGGGAATGATAACCGGGATAATCCCCTCTTCCGGGTCCCATTGCCAATCTTCCGATTTCACATCAATGTACTCATCGGGGATCGCTTCAAAGAAAAGCTCGGTAATGAAATCAGGGAAGCGCTCATTCTCGGTATAGGCACTTACTGGAAACTCATTGGAAATAAAAGCAGCTACCTGGTCTGCAAAAGGCTGGGCTTTGATTTCTTCAATCTCTTTCTCCGAAAAGCCTGCCAGGTCGAGTCCCAGCGTTTGGCCGATATTGACTTTCTTATTGATTACAATATATTCGGGATCGAGCAGGTCCCTGTTTTCCGTAAGGACCGATTTGATATCCATATAAAACTGAATCCCACCCAGCAGGAGGACAAATCCTGCCAGGGTCCCCAGAAATGCTCCCAGAAGGTGGGTCCGGCTGTGATCTTTCCACAATATCCGGTTGATAAGTCTCATAATTTCAATCTTGTATGGGTATTGGGAAGGTCCGTTTCATTTAAGGAGGTCAGGATCAATCCGGCAGAACGTGCCTCACACTCCTGGCGGATCAGTTGGTAGGCTGTGAGGCTGTTTGCCCGGTCCATGTGACTGAAACATTCGTCAGCCAGCAGGAAGTCGAAGGGTTGACACAGGGCTCGTATAATGGCCACTCTCTGCTGCTGCCCAAAGGAGAGAATTCCGGCTTTTCGAGGAAGAAAATGTTCAATTCCCAATACCCTGGCCATCTCCAGGATTCTATCATTGGATTGGTAGGCAGTCAGTTCGTTTTTTAAGCGGATGTTTTCAAGAGCCGTTAGTTCATCAAACAACTCAAGGCCCTGAAAAATAAAGGAAAGATTACTTTTCCGGATAAGCGACCATTCCTTCATGGAGAGGGTGCTAAGATCCCGGTCATCTATGGTGACAGTTCCCTGGTAGTCGGTACGAAGACCATAAATGACCGAAAGAAGGCTTGTTTTCCCCCTTCCTGAAGGAGCCTCCACCACATAAGTCTTTCCCTGCTCAAGCAAGAGCGAATCGGCTTCCCAAACTTCTGAGCCGGCAGTATCCTGCTCCAGCATGGGCAGGGGAATCATCTTTTTAAAGCGGATGGTCATCTACAAGGGTTCAGATCCTGTACTTAATCCGGAGAGTCCACCATTTTCATGATAGTATAGAGACTGTTCTCCGAAGGAGCGCTGGTCTTCAGCACGATCTTATTTTTGTAGTTTCCGGCAGAGATCCCCAGGTAATCAAAGGGATCGGTAATGCGTGTTACCCATTCCTGTCTCTCGGGCTTCTGACTGAGCAGACCCTTTACCAGGGCAGGATACTGGTCCAGGTCGAGATTTACAAACATTCCTAGCGATCCATCCGAAAAATCATTGAACCTGGAGCTGGTCAGCGGAGTATCATAGACCCCGTCTGCTACTGCCTCTTTATATCCTTTGGAGTTGGTTATCACCAGTACATCGTTGAGGATCCCGCTGTAGATTTGATTGCCCTGGATGTTCAGAATAAAAAAATCACCCTCTTCTTCAACGGCGGCAAGTCCCTGGACCGTTTCCATAAGTTTTTCCTGAAGGACCTGGCCGTTAACTCCAATTCCCAGGTACACTTCCAATGGAATCATGGCTTCCCCTTCGATGCCGTTAATGGCAATGGTGAAATCGCCGGTAATCGCATCCAGAAGCTCCTGGACCTCCATTCCGGTAGCCATTTCGACTTTGTTGCTAAGTGTATCCAGTTCCGGCGGGGCAAACTTTTGTACCATTTTCTGCGCTTTGGCCAGGTCCATGGAACCGGCAAGAGCTATTAAAAGATTCCCACCCGGAGCCAGCTTAAGCATCTCCTGGTTCAGAGCTGGTTTCATTACCAGGAACTCCTCGATATTCTTTTCTACTTCTTCGCTGAAATGAGTTTCCCCATTGATGTTCATGGCCCCATTGGCAAAATCCACGTAGATCTGCGCATAATTATGATAAAGGGCCACCGGGAAATCAGGCATTTTATCCCCTGCCATTTTCTCCATGATATCAAACATCTCATTGGAAGAAACCCAGAGATTGAGATCCTTCATTTTACCCAGGAAGTCTTTGAAATCCACCATACTGGTAATGGATTCTTCTTTAACCGGAGAGAACATTTTATCGAGCATCCCGGTAAAATAGGAGGTCTCAAATTCGTCCTGATCAGGGGAGACCAGTACAATCATCTGTTTGTTGTTCCAGGCGATTATTCCTTCCTTATCCGGTTGTATCCAGGTGTACTGTTCCTGGACCTGGAACTCTTCACTGATTCCCTCTTTGATCTTGCCGAGAGTGGTTTCGAATTTCTTCAGATCTTTCATTCCGGCCACCACTCCGATTACAGGGGCCTGCTCTTCCATAATAACGAATACAAAGGCATATTCATTCATCATTAACCCTGTACTCAGCGGATCTTCGATGATCTGGCCCCAGATTTCATCTTTCACTCTTTCCTTGATGGATGCAAAAGAATTGATCTTGCTTTTTGTATGGATCTGCATGGGATGCAGCGAGACCACGGCAATGGCATCGTCCGGAATGCCGTGTACAAAGTCGGGGGTCTTCTTCGAACAGGAGGTCAGGACAAGTGCAACAACCCACAGAAATACGAATGATAATTTTTTCATGGACCTAAGGTTTGGCTATTTTACTGGATAAAGATACAATATTAATGGAATGGTCTTTTCTTTAGAAGAAGTAACGTATGCCAATACCTCCTGACATGTAGAAGCCGATCCCGGGGAAAAGGCTCAGACCGGGCACCACCTCCACAAAGATATCCAAAGGGGCCTCTTCAAACTGGTAGGCTAGTCCAAAGGGAACCCGGGCACCCAATCCGGGATCCGAGGCGAGGGTGACAATAGCACCCAGGCCAAAATAGACGGGCAGTGCTCCCTGACTGACCTCGATCAGGTCATAATTATGAATCAGAAAATCCGTATGTATATGCAGCCAGCCCGCACCTGCAAATGACCAGGCCACGGCTCCGTCAACAGCAGTTCTTTGGCTTGTCCACAGTTTGGCACTTATTCCGGTTGGTTCGCCAAATATAACCCCAAGGCCCAGGCCGCTGTTCTGGCCAAACAGGCCTAAGGACAGGAGTGCAAGAGTAAAAACAAAGAATAGTTTTTTCATGGTATTCAGAATGATCCGTTAATAATGGGGAGCAAAAGTACGAATAAGCCAGTCAAAATACCTACAAAACATGGTCCTGATAGTCTAAATTTCAGGAGTCCGTTAGCCTACCAGGTCCTATCTTTCAGATAGTCATCCAGATCCTCCTTCGACATAGGCAGCTCATCCGGATTGTTTTTCACCCATTCCAGGAAGGCAGTTTTGATCTCCTCGGACCATTGCCCGTCGATCTGACCGGGTGTGTAAACCCCTTTTTTCAGCATTTGAATTCCGAACATATCACGAAGCATGATAAACTCAGAACGAACCACAACTTCCTCGGCCAGGTGTGCGGGGATAAAAAGAACGCCTGTTTTTTTAGCCAGAACCACATCTCCCGGTAAAACCGTGGCCCTTCCGATCCGGATCGGCACATTGATGCCCATCAGCATGGATTCCGTCAGGAAAGAGGGATCAAATCCTCTGACAAAGGCATTGAAGCCTCCGATCCTGGAAAGTCCTTCCATATCGCGTGAACCCCCGTCAAAAACCACCCCGTTTCCCGAATTGGCGTAGATGGCATTGCCCAGGTTATCCCCGATTAAGGTCCCATCAATCACCTTCCCAAATCCATCGGCCACATATACATCGCCCTGTTGCAGGGCATCAATGGGCCAGGAGTTCATGGCTCCCACCCGTCCCATCGTGTGTCCTTTTTTTGTAAGACGATCCATCAATTCTGGTCTGTTTGGCATATATTGGGCGGTCAGCGCCCGGCCGACCACCGCCTGATCGTCATGAAGGATGACCCAGTTTCCTTCAAACTGGGTATGGTATCCTTTGGAACGGAGCACTCCCCAGGCCTCTTCAATGGATACCTTTCTCATTCTCTCCAGGATCTCATCAGCTACTTTAGGCCTGCCATCGTCGAAACGCTCCCCGCTCCATTCGCTGGTGTAATAAACCAGCTCCTCAGGGCTGTTAAAAAATTGAGCACTTGAATTCAGGCACAGGGCAAGAAAGATGCCTGTCGATAGAAATAGGAACTTTTTCATGGTATAGATATTTGTAGTTAGTAGTCAGTGTTTCATTGTAAATAAGCTAAACTGTTTCACCAGGGCAGCCTATGCGGATTCCGGCTCAGGGTTTTGTTCAGATTTACGGCGCCACCAGGTGGCCAGGGAGCTGCCGGTAATATTCATCATGGGCCCGAATACCGCAGGGGCCAGACCAATGGTGGCGACCCTGCCCATCTCAAGCGCTATGCCCGAGGCCAATCCCCCGTTCTGCATTCCCACCTCCAGGGCAATGGTACGGCAGGATTTTTCATCCATTCGGGCCAGCCTGCAGATCCAGTAACCCAGGAAATAGCCTGCTGAATTGTGAAGCAGACATGCCAGTATCAGCAGAAGTCCGATCTCCATCAGGCTGTCGCGACCGGCAGCAGTTATAACCACGATAATAATTCCGATACCTGCCATGGAAAGAAAGGCCAGAAATTTATCCAGTGACTGCTTATTGCTACCAGCCAATTTTCTGAACAGTATGGCAGCCACCAAAGGAAGGGCAAGAAACCACAGGATATCCTTCCCGAACTGCAGGAAAGCCGCTCCGCTTGTCAGGTCGGAGGTTTGAAAAAGGATCAGGTTCTTTCCGGCAAAGATCAGCAGATATACGCTTCCCTGGATCAGTTTGTTTTTGAGACTCTCCTTTCCATAGGCCATGGCATTGAACATCAGTCCGCCCACGATGGGAAGGATGACGATATTGATGATGCTCAGCATCATGCCCCAAAAGTCGATGGGCACAAATTGCCCTGCCAGTAATTTCATGAGAGAGGGGGTAATCAGAGGTGCCAGCATGGTGGCCACTGCTGTGAGTGTAACCGAAAGAGCCAGGTTGGCTTTAGCAATAAAGGACATTACATTGGAAGCCAGACCGCTGGGAGAAGAGCCAACCAGGATGATTCCAGCCGCAATCTCCGGCGGGAATCCGAAGGTGGTGGCAATGGTAAACCCGATGATGGGCATAATAGTGAACTGACAGGTCAGTCCAAGCAGAACTCCTTTTGGCATCTTTATCACCCCGGCAAAATCCCGGTAGCTCATTTGAGATCCCATGCCGAACATGATGATCTGCAGAAGGGGCACAATGGTTGCTTTCAATTCGAAAGAGCCCCATTTGATAAAGAGTCCCGGGTAGAACATGGAGATGGACACCGCTGCAAAGATCATGATGGTATAGGAGAAGCCCCTGGATATGGGATTCCCGCGCACACCAAATGCCAGCAATATAAAAAAACCGATTAGCAATGGCCCGCTGAATGTCCTGTTTGAAGACAGGATGGTCACCAGGAACAGCACCAGGAGAAGACCTGCCAGGGCCAGTAACAATTTGTAAATATTAATTTTCTTCATAGTTGACAGGGAAGATATGAAGTAATTTAATAATTTGTAGAGTTTATTCAACAGAACTTACTATGGAAGTGCACAAAAATCGCAGATCGTTCCTGAAGAAAGCCGGAATGGGAGGTCTGGGCCTTGGGTTGCTTATGCAGGCATCCGCTGAGGAACAGCTGGAATACCTGACCCAGAATGTCAGCCGCTATTCCGGGCCCACTGACCTGAAAATTACGGATATGCGCATTGCACAGGTTGGGAACGTCCCTATAGTTAAACTCTATACAAACCAGGGAGTTTACGGGTTGGGCGATGTTCGTGACGGGGCCGACAAACGGTATGCCCTGATGTTGAAGAGCCGTATTTTGGGAGAAAATCCCTGCAATGTGGAGCGGATTTTTAAGATTATTAAGCAGTTCGGGGATCACGGGAGACAGGGTGGTGGAGTTTCAGGGGTGGAGATGGCCCTGTGGGATCTCACGGGGAAGGTCTTTAATGTTCCCCTGTACCAGCTGCTGGGGGGAAAGTACCGCGACAAGGTCCGGATCTACGTGGATACGCCTACTGTAAATGACCCGGAGAAGTTCGCCATAAAGATGAAGGACCGGATCAATCAGGGGTTTACCATTTTGAAAATGGATATTGGTCTTGGGCTGATTAAAGATATTCCCGGTACCCTTACCAACACGGAACACTGGGATGAGCTGCGCGGGTGGGAACAGACCAAAGGGAGTTATGGTCTGACCATGCACCCCTTTACCCGGGTACAAATCACGGAAAAGGGGATCGAAGAATTGGTAAAATACCTGGCGGCCATGCGTGAGCAGGTGGGCTGGGAGGTGCCGGTAGCCATTGATCACCTGGGACATATGGGACTGAATAGCATGATCAGGATCGGTAAGGCATTTGAGCCTTATAATATTGCCTGGCTGGAGGATCTGATCCCCTGGCAATATGCGGATCAGTGGAAGGAGATTTCTCAGGCTATTCATGTGCCCACCCTTACCGGGGAAGATATCTATCTGAAAGAGGGCTTTCGTGAACTGATTGAAAAGCGTGCTGTGGACCTGGTGCATCCCGATCCGGTTTCTGCAGGAGGATACCTGGAGACCAAGCGTATTGGAGATTTTGCCGAGGAGCATGGAATTGCTATGGCCCTGCATCATGCTTCCTCCCCGGTCTCTTTCATGGGTTGTGTTCATACGGCAGCGGCCACTGAAAACTTTGTGGCCCTGGAACACCATTCGGTAGACAAATCCTGGTGGGAAGACCTGGTGACCGGGATTGACAAACCACTGGTTAGGGAGGGGTATGTGACCGTCCCTGAAGCTCCGGGAGTGGGGGTAGAGCTAAATGAAGAGGTGGTAAAAGAACATCTGCAACAGGGGGAAGCGTTGTTTGCTCCCACTGAGGAGTGGGATGCCCGGCGCTCCTGGGACCGGCAATGGAGTTAACTTAGATCAAGCGATATGCAAAAAAAACTGCTAATTGTATGGTGTTTAGCTGGCCTCCTGATGGGATGTGCCACAGAGGAATCTGTCAATCATCAAGCTCTAAGGCCGGGTATGCTTAGCTGTGAATACCTGGAACATCCTGCAGTAGTGGATGTGGCTCAGCCCCGCCTGGCCTGGATCAATAGTTCCAGGGGGGAAGAACGCGGACAGAAACAAACTGCCTGGCAGGTACGTGTGGCCAGTTCTTTAAATCTACTGGAGGAACCAGATCTTTGGGATAGCGGGAAGCGGCTCTCCATGCAGTCGACCCGAATCAAATACGAAGGCAAAAAGCTGGAATCCAGGCAGGAATGCTGGTGGCAGGTCCGCGTTTGGGATGGTGATGATCTGGCCTCTGATTGGAGTAAACCGGCCATGTGGCGCATGGGTCTACTGAATCCTGAGGATTGGAGCGCTCAATGGATCGGGGCTCCGTGGCAGGGTGAAGAGCCCATTGAACGCCCCGCTTCCCCAGATGCAAAGCCTGAAGATCTGGGTCCGCCGGCCCCCCTGTTCAGGAAAACCTTCCAGCTGGATAAAAAGATTGAAAGTGCCGTGGCCTATGTATGCGGACTGGGATATTTTGAATTTTGTCTCAATGGATTCAAGGTGGGTAATGATTTGCTGGTACCCAATCAGACCAACTACGGACACAGACCCAAACTTAAGGATGCTTTGATCGCTTTACCTGACTCTTTCTCCGAGTACAAGGTCATGTATCTGGCCTATGATGTGAAGGAGCATTTGAAAAGAGGTAAGAATACCATCGGCAGCGTTGTGGGAAACGGATTCTACAATCCGGGTAAATTCTGGACCGAAGGATATGGAACCCCCAGGTTTCTTTGTCAGATGCATATCACCTACACCGATGGCACAAAGGATCTTGTTATAACTGACACTACCTGGAAGGCTTCAAAGAGCCCCATACAGATGAACATGGTCTACTACGGAGAGGAATACGATGCCAGGGAGGAGCAGGCAGGCTGGTGCACACCCGAGTTTGACGATTCGCACTGGGAGGCGGCCGTTCCCCGGCGTTCTCCCGATGGTAAACTGGTGGCTCATACGGCCCATCCCGACAGGGTAAGCGAACGCCTGGCACCGGTTTCCATTGAGAAACTTGGAGAAGGTCATTATATGGTTGATTTTGGAGTGGAGATTTCTGGGTGGGTTCGTCTGCATGAGGTGCAGGGCCCCAGAGGACATAAAGTGGAGATCATACCCAGGGCTAATCTCTATTCAGGAGAGAACAGCTATATATTTAAAGGAAGGGCCAAGGAGTCCTATTCCCCTCGCTTCAACTGGTTTGTATTCAGAGAGGTGGAAATCATCAACTGGCCGGGTGAACTAAAGCCGGAATATCTGTTTGCTGAAGCTGTGAATACTTACATTGAACCCTCGGCCACCTTTGAAACTTCCAGTGAGCTTTTTAATGAAATTAACCGGATCTGGCGAAGAAGTCAGATCGACAATATGCATGGAGGAATCGCCAGCGATTGTCCCCATCGGGAACGCTCGGGATATACCGGAGATGGTCAGATCGCCTGCAATACGGTGCTGCACAATTACGATGCGAAGAATTTTTATCAGAAATGGATCACGGATATGCGTGATGCCCAGATCCAGAAGACCGGCTATGTACCCAATGGGGCCCCGTGGCAACCGGGATGCGGGGGTGGACCGGCATGGGGGGCAGCCATCTGCGTGATGCCCTGGGAATTCTATGTGCAATATGGCTCCAGGGATATCTTGGAGGATAATTACCAGGCCATGAAGGCTTACCTGGCTTATCTTTTAAGCTGGACCGGAGAGGATGGAATTATGCATTCGCAGCGGACCGGGAACGACGGCTCCATTGTCAAGTGGTATAACCTGGGCGAATGGTTGCCGCCTGGAGAGCTGATTCCGGATGAGATGGTCCATACCTTTGTACTATGGTACTGTGCCCAGATTACCGCCCAAACGGCCAGGGTACTGGGCAATAAAGATGAGGCAGAGCAGCATGAGTTACTGGCAAGGAGGACCAAAAGGGCATTTCATAAGCGTTTTTACGATCATCAGGCAGAATCCTATGGGGACGCCGGGGGAAATATTCTGGCATTAAAAATGGGAGTTCCGGAGAGACAGCATAAACGGGTATGCGCTGCTGTGAAGGCTGGGATATTGAAGAATAAAGGACATCTGGACACGGGAATCCTGGGGACCCGCTTCTTCTTTGAAGTACTGGCTGAGCACGGAATGAATCAGCTTGCTTTCGAGGCCATGAACAAACGAACAGAACCCTCTTACGGGCACTGGATCGAATTGGGCTCCACGACCACGCGGGAAAACTGGAATGAGGAAGGTTCTCACAATCATCCCATGTTCGGAGGCGGACTGGTCTGGTTCTACAGAAACCTGGCGGGCATGCAGGCCGACCCTAATGAACCGGGCTACCGGCATATTATCTTTAAACCTCAGCCTGTTCAGGAGCTGGAATATGTCACTTACACCAACCTAACTCCATACGGAGAGGCAGGTATCACCTGGCGTAAGGAAGAGGAGGCATTCGTGATGGATCTCAAGGTGCCGGTAAGCTGCTATGCCACAGTATATGTTCCCGCCACTGATCCTGAACAGATCACGGAAAGCGGAATAAGCATGGATGATGCGGCAAATATCGAATTCAGGGAGATGGAGGATGGCTATATCCTGTACGAGGTGGTCAGCGGAACTTATAGCTTCCGGGTCAGTAAATAGCCAGGTTCCTATATGCCTCCTATTATGGAAATAATAACACCCCGGTTGATTTTAAATGAGATTAGCTGGGATGACCTGGCGGATATTCACCGTCTCCATTCAGTGCCGGAGGTGGATGAATACAATACCCTGGGGATTCCAAAGGATCTGGAGGAGACCAGGGAGTTAATGCGTCCGGATATGGAGGCTCATACGAAAGATCCGCAAAGCAGGTACACCTGGCGGATCATTTTGAAAAACTCCGGTGATTTTTTAGGCTTGGCAGCTATCACACTTTCCAATGACAAGTATCGTTTGGGAGAGATCTACTACAAGCTGCTTCCCGAATACTGGGGCAGGGGATATGCGACGGAGGTGGTAAAAAATCTGATTGTTACCGGCTTTAATAAATTTGAACTTCATAAGGTTGAGGCCGGTGTTGCATGCGATAATAAGAGATCCATTCGTGTGCTTGAAAAGGCAGGTATGACGCGGGAAGGGTTAAGAAGAAAGATCCTGCCCATCCGGGGCGAATGGAAGGATAATTTTCATTATGCCATTGTTGAAGACGATCCCAGGGACTTTTAAGCGGATAAATGTTTAAGCCTTAATCCAACTCCCGGTGCCATAGAGTCACTCTTACATTCTGGCTATCCCGCAGGTGCTCGGCCAGACGCTCCGCGCAGTAAACCGAACGGTGCTGGCCGCCCGTACAACCATAACTGACACGCAAATGGGTGAAATTCCTTTCATCATATTTATCTACCGACATATCTACCAGCGAAAACGTAGAACTTAAAAATTCATTGACATCGCTTTGCTGCTCCAGGAATTCAATCACCGGCTTGTCCTTGCCGTTTAACTCTTTGAGTTGGTCGACCCGGTGAGGATTGGAAATTACCCGGCAATCGAACACATAGCCCCCTCCATGTCCGCTGGAATCCTCCGGGATGCCGTGCATGTAACTGAAGCTGTTGATATTGACTGTCAGCGCCGATTTCCTTCTCCCCTTGTCCCTGAACCTTTTAAGTTTGGGAGCCTTAAGCAGGTCCTCATATACCTTAAGAAGTGTGGGAATCTCAATTACAAATTCCACGTTATTCAGGATCCATTTCAGGTCGTTCAGGGCATAGGGAATACTCTGCAAGAAATGCGTCTTCTTTTCATAAAATCCCCTGAAACCAAAAGTTCCCATGGCCTGCATGATGCGAATCAGAACGTAGGCAAAGTAGGATTTCCTGAATTTTACAGCATCAACCCCGGGGTAGCTGGCCAGACCGGAAATATAGTGTTCCAGCAATTCTTCGCGAATTTCCGGAGGGATATCGGCCTTGGAGTCATAAAGCAGGGAGGCCACATCATACTGGAGTGCCCCCTTTCTGCCTCCCTGGTAATCTATGAAACAGGGTAAGCCATCGCGCAGCATCACATTTTTGGACTGGAAGTCCCTATAGAGGAAGTAGTTGGTATCCTGGGCGAGCAGGTATTCGATAAGTTTATTGTAGTCATTTTCCAGACGCTGCTCGTTGAAAGGGATCCCGGCAAGCTTCAGGAAATAATACTTGAAATAGCTCAGGTCCCACTGCATACTCTGCCTGTCGAAACTGGCGCGTGGATAGCAGACCGAATAATCCAGGCCCTTCGCTCCCGTTATCTGGAATTTCTGCAGTTCTGTTAATACCTTTTTGTAAACTTCGGTCAGAGCTTCTGGAAAATTACCATTATCTCTGGTTTGAAACACAAAATCGAACAGGGTCAGATCCCCAAGGTCCTCCTGCAGGTAGGCATTATGTTCCAGGTCGATGAGATAGATTTCCGGTACGGCCAGTCCCCTGGAGTGGAAATGCCTGCTGAATTCAATAAAAGCTTGATTTTCTTCCCGGTCCTGGTTGATGGCTCCTATTGCCGTCCGGCTGGCGCCTCTAATCCGGTAATACTCTCTCGGGGACCCGGAAGCAGGCAGTTTAGTTATGGAAATAGTGCTTTCTCCGCACCACCTCTTAAACAGGTCTTTCAGTAACTCTGATATGGTCTGGCTCATGTCCGGTCTCTCTACTTTTCAATCTTCAAGTCAAAGATATTTAATTCTTTGTTGCAGTTTGAACCAGCTTTTGAACAGGTCCGGCAAGGGGCAGATTGGTGGCCCCGGGTGTATGTGGGGTTTATTCTGTGATAACGCGCCGTTCCGATAAATCATAGCGCATCCCTTCGCTAAGCAGGTAAAACTCTCTGCTTCCTTCGGGAAGTGTATAGATCGTATCCCGTTCAGCAGACCAGCGTGTCCCGTCATAGATGGCCACATAGCTTTTTCCCATAACAGTGAATAAATCGCCTTCCACGATAATTCCTGTATCCTCATCAAGCCCGATACCAAGCAGATCGGGCCGTTTATCAAGGATTTCAAACATATCAAACTGGCGGTTTCGTGCAAACAGGTGCTGATCGATTGCCGTGTTGGTGATAAAGCCTAATCCTTCTTCGTGATCACCCATCATAATGGTGTTCTTTTTTGTGTCTCCCCTGGCCAGGTAGGAGCCCTGGATGGTGGCTCCGGCCGAACTACCTGCGATCACTCCACCTCTTTCCAGAAGCTTAAGGAAGGCCGTGTGTGTTAAGGTATGCAGGTATGAATCCGCATGTCGCCATTGCCTGCCTCCGCTGAACCAGATTCCTGCCGCTTGTTTAATGGGCTCCACAAAGTCTTCGCTATTGGCCTCTTCCATGTCCCTTGTGTGGAGGACAGTTACCCGGGTAAATCCCTTTTCCATAAAACTATGTCTGAACTTTTCCAGATCTTCCGCGGTGAGTTTGTCACTGGTAATGGCGGTAGGGATGACTACTATGGGTGCATCGGCTCCTCCGACCAGCTCCATAAATTTCGTATAGAAAATATCCGATGCAGCGCCCCCCATAACCAAAAGTACTCCGTTTGCAGGACCGTGACTTTCTGAGCGGGATGGACTGGCAACGGAAAAGGCTGCGGGATCTGACTGGGAATAGCTCTCCACACAATACACCAGGGTGAAGAGCATGGTAAGGGTAAGTGAAAATCTCATGGGATTATCTGTGTCGTTGGTTTGATTTGAAGACCTTTGAACTAAGATACCTCAAATATCAACTGGAATCAATCTGAAATAAACAAACGAAGGATATAGTCTTCTTCCTGGTAATTCCTGTCTATTTCCGGATAGGGGAGAAGGTCAATAAGTTCATACCTTATCCCATCTACCATAGTGTCGTTCAGGAAGCTGCTATGTGTAAACAGTGTAAACGTATGGATATCCTTACCGGGAGACTGAACTGTTAAATTTATTCTGGCAGTACCCTCCCAGATACACCAGACACCGATGGGACAACGTCCATCGGACAGGGAGTCAAAACTGAGCCTGAACCCATATTTGGAGTTGCAGTATAGTTCGCTGTATTTAAGTTCAAGGGTATCATTGAGTGTCAGTTCTTCGGAATCGTATTTGTCACAGTAACTATTCCGGTCAAATAGCTCACATCCGGAATAAAGCAGCCCGGAGAGCATGAAGAGGGATAAGGCAAGTATTGTGTTTGATCTCATATCTGTATTCAGGAGGGTAAGACTGGCGAAAAGGTTGCCCCGGAATTACATAATTGCTCCAATACAAAAAAGGAGAGCACATGGCTCTCCTCTTTTGATAGCTCCACAGGTGGAGTTGAACTCTTTTATAGAAACTTAGAAACTTCTAACCGCTCTAACCCCACGTGTGTTGTCTTTGACGTTTGTGTCCGATCTTCCTTGAATGAACCCATAAGCCAGGGCGGTGTCCGGGCCATAGGCTGTGGAGCTCCAGTAGAAGCCGAATACGCCCCCTGCAAATTCCTGGTTAAAGCCATTGGTGCTTCCACTGCCGTCATTATCCAGGATATCATCGATCAGGATGTCTTTGGAACACAGTAAAACCAGTTCCCTGATGGAAGGCAGGTACCAGTCAGTAAAACCTCCGCCTGCATAGATATCGCATACATAGGCAGCAGTACCCGGTCCAGGAGTGGTAGAGAGGATCTGGGCAGTATTTGCAGAACCATCTGTCATATCAAAGGATGTAACAGCGGTGGCCAGCGGGCCCCACTGAGAGGCACTCAGGTCATCCAGGCTGGCAATCAGTCCATGGTTCCCATCTTCAGAAACGTAGAAAACAATTCCGCCTCCGAAAATTTCACCAACATAATGTCCACCGGCAGCCGCTGCAATTTCGTCGTCTACATACCTCTTGGTAGCCGGTTCGTAGTCAGCATCAGGAGTGAAAGCTGTGGTGTTGTCCAGTTCCAGAACGTTGGCACTGGCAGCAAGACCACTTAAGTCCTGGTCGCCTGTATTCGTGCCGGACAGGTTACCGAGATTGAAAATATCGGCCACTGTTATATTATATGCCTGGCTGGAGAGAAATGTAGGATCAGTTTCAGTCAAAAGATAAGACTGCAAGTCAGAAATCTGACTTTCGGTTATGCTGATACCCGTGCTTAAGTCCCAGGCAGCAAAAACCGGATCAACTTCTGCAGTCAGATAGGTTTGAAGATCAGAAACCTGACTTTCAGTAATGCTGATTCCTGTGCTTAGGTCCCAGGCTCCAAATACCGGATCAGTTTCTGCGGACAGATCAGAGATCTGACTTTCGGTAATTGTACCGGTTATCGTTCCAGATGTCTTTGCATGTAGAGACAAAAGGTACGCTTAATAGCTCACTGGTGCCTGTTATGGTGTAACTGGTACCACCAGCAGGATCAGTTTCAGTTTTGATGAAATAAGGTCCGGCTGTCCAGTCAATAAGACTAAAATCATCACTCGTTACACCTGCTCCAATTTCAATGCTTACTAATCCATTGGAATTGGTAGTGGGAGTCTGGGTCTCTGTGTAGACAGCTGTGCCATCCACGGATCCCTGCAGAATACTGATCTGCATACCAACTACCTGGCCAGTCACTAAACCAACACCTGGGTTTCGGACTACTGCCTGGTAACTCAATTTTTCAGGTGATTGAGCAAACACGCCCGCAGCTAACAATAAAAATGCAGCAAAAAAAGTAAATGTTCTATTCATAATAATTAGTATTTAATGACTTTAAATGTTTTTAATTCTTTATTATCACCCAGGACTTTTACGAAATAGGTAGCCGGGCTCAATTGGGAGGTAACAATGGTAGTTACATCACTTACAATCTCCTCCGAAGCCAATAATCGTCCGTTCAGGTCAAATAACTGGTAGCGCAATAATTGAATGTTTTGCGATGCGGAAGCGTCCACCTCCAGGTGCAAAAAATTCGTAGTAGGGTTGGGGTAGGCAGAGATATTCAAGGTAATTCCAGGTTCATCTATGCCTGAAACAACGGATATCTCAATTGCTTGTTGCACACCCTCAGCGATGGAAACAGAGGTTCCCGTGTTGGTGACATAGAAGGCTTGTCCAACGGTGTAACTAACCTCGCCTCCACTGCCGGTCGCTTCACCGCCGGATGCGGCTACAGCTTCCTGTGCCTGTATTGAAAAAAATCCAAAAATCAACAACAGGGCACTAAAGAGTACTGTTTTGTGTTTAATTTCCATTTGCAATTATATTAGGTTCATGATCTGATATTAATTATGTTTATTTTATTGATTTCGTCGATAAACAAAAGAGACTCATATTACAAATGAATCAAAGATGATTTTACATAATTTATTAATAAAGGTAAATTCTTCCATTCATTAAATTCCACAACTTAAATGTAGCAATTCGCTTTTAATTTGGAATGCTAGTTTGACAAGAATCCAGAATGTATTGAGATTATATAGATATCAGGGTATATGAAAGACCAAAGGGACCACAATCATCCTGATTAAAATTGATAAACAGCAAATTTTATTGATGAATAGCTTGAAAACTGCTGACAAAAAAATAGAACTGCTGATTTTAGAAGGAGAGGAGGCATTTTTCTAGTTGATTATCAGCCTTTGAGAAATCCTCTCTCCGCTTCCCAGAGTAATTATCACCAGGTAAAGGCCTGTTGACAAGTAAGATACATCTATTGTGGTGGAGTAAACACTCCTGACCTGTTTTTGCAGAACCCGGCCACCGGACACCTGGAGAATCTCGATTTTCCTCAGGATATGGTTCAATTACATTTTTATAGGGGGATAAGGGGGAGGATCAATTGTCCTTCACGCAGCGAACCGAAAATCCATCAGATTTTGCATTTCTGTATCGGTGCATGGAGGAATAATCGGAGTAAATATGACGACCCCAGGCCTGGAAATTGCTATACGCAGTTGAAGTCCAGAAGTTTGCATTATCTCCTTTATGACCAAAAGAACCATTATAGCGTCGGCCACCCCCTGGTTGCGCATTAAATCCCGAGCTCCCGAATGCTGCGTTGCCATCCAAATATCCATCCATCCAACGTTCTGCAGAGGAGGCAAGTTTGCTGCCTTCGTTTGTACCCCTAAGGCCAATGATGTGTGTTGTTGGCTCGGTCATACCCAAAAACATTTCCAGCTCTTTCCATTCCTGATCACTGGGTAAATGCCAGCCATCGGGACATACTCCCTGTATATTGCTTGGGCTGCTCAGGCTGCTTGGTGCACCATTCATGGCTGCGGCCCAGGTATAGAGGGCGCCGAAAGTCTGGGATTCATTGTTCTCATCGTTGTTATAGAAACAATAGGCTTTTTCCTCAAATCCCAGGGCCTCCCAAAGTGAAATACTCTCCACCAGCGGGACTTCCGTTCCATCATAATCAAGCACTGTGCCCAAGGGTGACTCGGTTTCAGGATCTTCCAGTTTTTCGCAGCTGCAGTTCAGGAAAAATATGCCTATAACTGCAAACAGAAACATGTATCGGGAGTTCGTTCCTGGATATATCATGTTTGACATGTTATATTATTAAAGCGCGAAAGTCAAATAAAGCTCAGATAAACAAGGTATTGCAAGGGTTACCCCGGTGTGTGTCCTGAGATATTTAAGCTGATGTTTCTATACTTTCATGTATAGAATTGCAGGAGAAAAGGCTTGATATTCGTTTGATAGGAGATAGTTATAAACCCTAAGCCTTCTTTGTTGTTATTAATTCTATAGGAGATAAACCATGAAAAAATGTGCGCGAGTTTTAGGGATTGCAATGGTGATATTTTTGGGAATAAATTTGGACAGCAGGTCCCAGGTTTTCGTTGGGAACACTGAAATTGATACCAATACCATAGTTACTAACCTGGAGGTGCCCTGGGAAATCCTATGGGGACCTGATGACCATATCTGGCTCACGGAAAGGAAGGGGACCATCAGCCGCTTACATCCTGGAACCAGTGAATTAACTGAACTGATAACTATTGAAGATGTTTATGCACGAGGGGAATGTGGTCTTCTGGGCATGGTACTGCACCCGGATTTCATTGCGCATCCCTATGTCTATGTGGTCTATAATTATTTCGAATCTCCCAGTATCAAAGAGCGCCTGGTGAGGTATACCTACTCTAACGGGGTATTGGTATCCCCTCTTACACTGCTGGATGAAATTACCGCTGCCAGCAATCATTCGGGTTCAAGACTGCTTATCGATGCGGATCATATGTTGTATATGACCACCGGGGATGCATATGACACTTCACTGCCGCAGGATCTTACCTCCCTGAATGGAAAGGTTCTGAGGATGAATCTGGATGGCAGCGTACCAGCGGACAATCCCTTCCCGGGAAGTTATGTCTGGACTCTGGGTCACCGAAATCCCCAGGGACTGATCATCTCTCCTTTGGGGATCATGTATAGTTCTGAGCATGGCCCTTCCAGTGATGATGAATTGAATATCATTGAAAAAGGAAGAAATTATGGCTGGCCCAATGTGTTAGGATTTTGTTCAGAGCCCGGGGAACTCCAGTTTTGTGCTGATTCCAATATTATGGAGCCTATTGCTGCCTGGACCCCGACCCTGGCGGTTGCAGGCACAGACTTCTATACCCATGCCAACATACCTGAATGGCAGAATTCCTTGCTAGTCACCTCCTTAAAAGCAAGCAGTGTGACAGCCTTAAAACTAAGCCCGGATGGAAGAACCGTAATCAGGGAGGAACTTTTTTTCCAGAATTGGTTTGGCAGATTGAGGGATATCTGCATTTCACCTGATGGAAGAGTTTTCCTGGCTGTTTCCAACCGGGATGGAAGGGGGACAGTCCGGACAGGCGATGACAGAATCGTTGAAATAGTCGGACAGAATACGGGCCAGTACTGTACGAGAGAACAAACTGCCAGCATTTGTCCAGGAAAGACCTACAATTTTTATGGTCAGGATATCAGTCAGCCGGGATACTATTTGGATACTATTATTGGGGAAGCCTGTGATACAATTGTCTCACTCTTTCTCGACTTCTATGATGAGGGAGCTTTAGGCCTGGATGATTCTTTGACTATGTCTCTGAATGATACGGTTGCCTTAAGCGTGGATCAAGATTATTATTCTTATCAATGGAACAATGATCCCTCCCTGAATATGCGTTCCATTTTCGTGGTTGGCTCTCAACTGGGTGAGGGAACTTTCTACTATACCCTTATAGTTGAGGATGTTAATGGATGTGTTTTATACGATACAACCAAAGTAATCATTCACTCGGCAGTAGGGTTCTATGAAAATACCGTTCTTGAATTTTCGGTTTACCCCAATCCTGTCTCGGGGAATGAACTGAACCTGAATTATTCCATTGAGTCGGAAGCGAGATTAATGATTTATACCCAGGATGGCAGGGAAATTTACAGGACCACGCTTTACCCGGCTAATAGGCAATCAACGATCCACCTTCCCGAGACCAGCGGACTATATAACCTGATTATTGTCAGCAGGGAAGGAACAAAGTATGTGAAAGTACTCAAGCTGTGAAAAGAACAATAGTTAGGATTTAATGATCCTGTGAAAGAGGAGCCCGTTGAGCAAAAGCAACAAAGAAATGGAGAAGAGTGAGAATCCCACTCCAAAATGGTCTGCAAGCCATCCAAAAACCAGCGCCAGAATTGAAGTGAACACAGTTCGCAAAAGGGTTTGTGTTGAGATAACCGAAGTGAGGATCTCTTTGGGTACCTGATCTGCAATGGCGCCGGTCAGCAAGGGTTTTCGGATATTTTCCATGACAAAGATTACGGCAAAAGCCAGAAGCGAGATGGACCAGAATTCATAGAGAAAAGCCATACCGCTGACGGCTCCTGCAAGAAAACCTGCCAGCATGCTTATTAAAACGACATTTCTCCGGCTTCTTTTGGCCAGATTGGAAGAGTATTTTGACGCTGTGGATGTGGCCAGGTAGATTAAGAAGTACATGATTCCGATAAAAAGTCCACTCTTCTTTTCCTGTTCCAGTTGAACCAGGACCGGTATCAGCAGGACCACGTTCAGCATCACCAGCTGGATGTAATCCTTGACAGATCGGAGATAGGCCGTATGAGAAGCTGAACTGTAAATGATCTTCAGTACACGTGGCTGCTTTAAAATGTCAGCGAGCATCCGGATGGCACTTCCTAAACGTTTCTGATTTTTGTTTTCAGCAGGCTCAAGAGAGCGATTCAAAACTGCCGGATAGCTCAGGATCAACAGGAGGTTCAGAACATAGGGCACGATGGAGTAAAGGAATACACTTTGAAAGGAGCCCCCGTAAAAGACAATAATTCCTGCTAAAAGAGCAGAGAGGGCGGAACCTTTTTGTGACCAGGACCGGGTATGTCCATAGTAATTGGCCGAATGGGCTTCCATATCGTTTAATTTCAGGTAATCCATGATCATTCCCTGGTGGGTACCGCTCCGGAATGCCTCGGCCAGACCAAAAAGAATGAAGGCGATTATAAAGAACCAGAAATTCTGAAACAGGTAAAAGAGGATAAATGAACTGATGTATAAAGCAAAAGATCCGGCCAGCGCTCTTTTGCGCCCAAAAGCGTCTGCCAGGATTCCGGAAGGCAATTCAAACAGGTTGGTGACGATCTCCCGGACCGCATAAAGAAAACCAATCTGAGTAAAGGAGATTCCTTTTTCTACAAGAAACAGGATAAAGAAGGCATCAAAGAATCTCAGGTTCTTCAAAAACCCGTACATGCAGAATTTGATGTATTGCCTGTTCTTTACAAATGCCGCCTCAGTGCTCATTCAATGACTAGGCTCCTAGGATCCCTAATTGTTGCCCCGTTTGGTTTCTATGACCACGACCCCGTTTGAACCGCGGCTTCCATAGATGGAAGTGCTTGCATCCTTCAGCACATTGATGGACCTGATATCGCAGGGATGGATGTAGTCTATATTGGTGGTGACTCCTCCATCCACCACATAGAGAGCTTCATTTGACATATTCACCGATGTTCCACCCCGAATAATTACGGAACCCCCTGTGGCTGTACGCTGTACCATTACTCCCGGAAAGCGCCCCACGAGCAGGTCGTAAATATTGGTGTAATTACAAAATTCATTGTTCTCCTGCTCCAGGTTGCTCATCGCATAGTTCAAATCCTGGGAGTTGATATACCCATATCCCGTAGCCAGCTCTCTGTTGGTTTTGGTATCAATAAACACCAGGTTGATGTCCAGGGTATCCGTATCTTTGTTCACCTTCCGCATTACAGTTTGAAAGGCTTTTGTCTTAATAACTATCCGGTCCTCATCCATGGTCACAATGGAGAACATTCCAAGACTGTCGGTCTTCACTGATGCTTTACTTTTCTTGGTCTTTACCTCGATGTTCTGAAGGGGGTATTTATTGAAAGCTGTTAGTTTCCCATAAACCACCTTTGTTTGTGCCTGGATGGAACTGACAAATATGATTAATCCCAGAAGGAGAGTGATTCGTTTTGTCATGGTGTATATTTTTTCTAAAGCTTGTTTACGCCTGTTTACACTTTAAATCCAATGAAAGGTAAGCAGTTTATTGGAAAAATGAATGTTAGTTCAACATATTGCTATCCGGTTTCAGCCCCATATTTCGTCAACTGCTTTCCGAAGAAAATCGCGTGTATAATAATCCTGATCAATAATAGTGCCATTCCAGGCAACAATATCCAGGTCTATACAACGCGGACCATACTTTGGGGTGGAACGATCCCGACCCATCTCATCTTCAATATCCTTTAATAATCTATTCAGATCCTCCTGATCTAAAATCGATTTAACTTTTACTGCACCATTGGTAAAATCAGGCTGGTTCTTAATTCCAAGGGCTGCGGTTTTTGAAAACCTGGAAACCTTTAAAACATCAACTTTTGTTTTAAGTATTTCAAGCATTTTTGAAATATTTTCTTCGGCATTTATATTGGAACCGATGCCGATGATAAGCACGTTCATCGTTTTGCCTCCATCTCCAGGGACACCGACTCCGCAAAACGCAAGGCATGTGGTTTATCCACTTCCACGCGCGCTGAAATTACCCTTTTATCTTCCATGACCATATCAAGGATCTTCTTGGTCAGCACTTCAAGTAATTTAAATCTCCCATCCTGAACCAGAGCAATCACCTTTTTGGTAATGATTTTGTAATCAAGAACAATGCCCGGTTCATCAGCCTCCAATGCCGGTTCCGGAATGTCTGTTTCAATTTCAATATTTATTATTACATCCTGTTTATTTACCAGTTCATCTGGATTAAACCCGATATAGGTTCTGATCAGTAAATTTTTCACACGTATTTTTGCCATAGTTGCTAAACGTTATGACCCAGATTTTCACCACCATCGGCAAAAAGCAGTTGCCCGGTTAAAGATTCATTTTTTAAAAGGTATTCAATGCTGTCTAAAATGGGAGCCACTCCTCCCGGTTTTTTCATCGGAATATTGTTTGCCAACTCCAACAGGTAATTCTCGTCCTTATCCTCAGGAGCTAGAGTTACTCCAGGTGCAATGGCATTTACACGTATTTGAGGTGCAAATTCCAATGCCGCCATTTTAGTTAACTCCCAAAGGGCTTTTTTTGAAATGGAATAAGCGGCAAAATTGGATTTATTTGTTGTCACTCTTGTATCAACTAAATTAATAATATTGCCTGCTTTGCAGAGATTTGCATAGTCGCGAATTAAAAAAAAGGGTGCTTTTAAATTCACATTCATCTGCTTATCGAAAAGCTCCAACGAAGTTTCCTTCAGGTATCCGGCATTGAAAACGGAGGCATTGTTTATGAGCAATTGAAAATCCCCGAATCGGGATATTACATCAGGGATGAATGAAGCTACCTCAGCCATATCCTCCAAGTTTGCTTTCACCGTATGAAAGAGCTGATCCGGATATTTTGATTTCAAAACACCAGCTAATTCCTCTGCCATTTTCTCAGAGGAGTTGTAATGGATAAGTACATTCCACCCCTGTTCAGCCAGGTATTCTGAGATGGATTTTCCGATTCGTTTTGATGCGCCTGTTACTAGTGCCGTTTTATTCATCCTGAAAGCTTATATTGATAGTAGGACTATTGATACCTGGTAGCTCCTGGAACCAAAGCTCAAGTTCGAACATATTTGGAATATAACAAAAAAGGAGAGCCATATTGACCCTCCTTCGTTGCATGCAGTCCGTAGGAGGGCCGACCGTTAGGAAAAGCTCCAGTGGAGCTTTTTAGGGAGGAGCCAGCTTGTGGGGTGCTGTGTGCAGGGGGGTTCGATTCCATCTTTATTGGTATAAAACAAAAAAGGAGAGCCATATTGACTCTCCTTCGTTGCATGCAGTCCGTAGGAGGGCCGACCGTTAGGAAAAGCTCCAGTGGAGCTTTTTAGGGAGGAGCCAGCTTGTGGGGTGCTGTGTGCAGGGGGGTTCGATTCCATCTTTATTGGTATAAAACAAAAAAGGAGAGCCATATTGACTCTCCTTCGTTGCATGCAGTCCGTAGGAGGGCCGACCGTTAGGAAAAGCTCCAGTGGAGCTTTTTAGGGAGGAGCCAGCTTGTGGGGTGCTGTGTGTAGGGGGGTTCGATTCCATCTTTATTGGTATAAAACAAAAAAGGAGAGCCATATTGACTCTCCTTCGTTGCATGCAGTCCGTAGGAGGGCCGACCGTTAGGAAAAGCTCCAGTGGAGCTTTTTAGGGAGGAGCCAGCTTGTGGGGTGCTGTGTGCAGGGGGGGTCGATTCCATCTTTATTGGTATAAAACAAAAAAGGAGAGCCATATTGACTCTCCTTCGTTGCATGCAGTCCGTAGGGGAATCGAACCCCTGTTACCAGGATGAAAACCTGGCGTCCTAACCCCTAGACGAACGGACCGTATTGTTTAGAACTCGATAAATATTTTATCGGAGTGCAAAAATAGAATCAAATTTCTTCTTTACCAAGAAAAAATTACAAAAAATTACCTCTGATATCATTGTAAGGCTGGGACTGTTTTTTACTTTTATGGTTTATGAGGACCTGTATACTTCCCTGCGGCTTTCTAAAGGTGGAAGCTTTAGAAATGATCAAGCCTCTTAGCCTGGAAGAAATAGCCCTTAAATATAAGGTTGATCAGGGAGGGTATATCAAGCTTGCTATGAATGCTTTATTGGTGGAAATTGGTGATAAGAAAGTTCTCTTTGATCCCGGGGCCGCTGATTTTTTACCGATGAAGTTACGCCTGGAATATGGCTTGAAAATTCCCCTGTCCCTGGAAGATGGCTTAAAGGATATAGGTTTGCATGCCGGGCAAATCACGGATGTGGTTTTTACCCATCTACATTTTGATCATGCCAGCGGGGGATTCAAAAGAATTCCCGGAAACATTGTTAAGCGCTTCCCCAATGCACGATACCATGTTCTAAAGGAGCATTACAGGTATGCCATGGACCCGGATCCCGGGGAAGCGGATTCATTTTGTACGGGACTTCTTAAGTATCTGGACCAGATTCACTGGTTGGAGGAGTGGGAACATGACTGGATTACCTTCCGGGTTTTTAACGGGCATACCCGGGGCATGGTAGTCCCAGTGATGACGATTATGAAAGAGCAAATTTGTTTTATGTCGGACCTGGCTCCTATGGAAATTTTCCTGGAACCTGAAGTGTGGTGCGGCTATGATCTGGATTCCAGGTTATTGCTCCGGGAGAAACAGGACTTTTTTGGAAATCTGGATCCAGGATCAAAAATAATACTATTTCACGACACTCTTACAGAGAGTGTTTTACACTAATAAGTTTCAAGTAGTACTTTGAGAATTTCTTTTCCTGCTTCAGAAACTTTCGTGCCGGGGCCAAAGATGGCAATGACACCTGCTTTATAGAGGTATTCATAATCCTGGGCAGGGATCACACCTCCTGCAATAACCATAATATCTTCCCGTCCAAGCTTTTTAAGCTCATTTATGACCTGTGGAATCAAAGTCTTATGTCCGGCTGCAAGAGACGATACCCCCAGAATATGTACATCGTTTTCAACAGCCTGTTTTGCGGCTTCTGAAGGAGTTTGGAAAAGTGGTCCGATATCCACGTCAAAGCCCATATCTGCATATCCTGTACTGACCACTTTTGCTCCGCGATCGTGTCCGTCCTGACCCATTTTGGCAATCATAATCCTTGGTTGACGTCCCACTTTGGAAGCGAACTGCTGGGCCAGGGCGCAGGCCTCACCGAAGGCCTGATCTTCTCCCGATTCGGAAGAATATACTCCAGATATGGACCGGATTACCGCTTTGTATCTGCCTGAAACTTTCTCAATAGCTGTGGAGATCTCCCCCAGGGTGGCCCGGTTCATTGCTGCTTCAACAGAAAGTTCTAGTAAGTTACCATTACCCGTTTTCGCACAATCTGTTATAGCCCTTAATGAATGTTCAACCTTTTGACTATCTCGCTCCTTTTTGAGCTTGCTCAGGCGTTCCAGTTGCGCCTGGCGAACAGCACTATTATCAACTTCAAGAATATCGATGGGCTCTTCACTATCCAGGCGGTACTGGTTCACTCCAACAATGATATCTTTACCACTGTCGATTCTCGCCTGCTTTCTGGCGGCGGCCTCCTCAATACGCATTTTCGGAATTCCGGTCTCAATGGCTGCAGCCATGCCTCCAAGTTCTTCTATCTCTTCGATGTGCTGCCATGCTCGCTGGGTAAGCTCGTGGGTAAGGGATTCGAGGTAGTAGGAACCAGCCCATGGATCCAGGGAACGGCATATCTCCGTCTCTTCCTGGAGATGAAGTTGTGTATTTCTTGCAATTCTGGCTGAAAAGTCTGTGGGCAAAGCGATGGCCTCATCCAGCGCATTGGTATGTAGTGACTGAGTATGTCCCAGTGCCGCAGCCATGGCTTCAATGGATGTTCTGGCTACGTTGTTAAAGGGATCTTGTTCGGTAAGGCTCCATCCCGAAGTCTGTGAATGAGTCCTTAAGGCCATAGACTTTGGGTTTTTGGGATTAAACTGCTTTACAAGTTTGGCCCAGATCATTCTCGCAGCCCTCATCTTGGCAATCTCCATGAAATGATTCATACCGATGGCCCAGAAAAAAGAGAGCCTGGGTGCAAAGGCATCAATATCGATACCAGCCTTTACCCCGGTCCGCAGGTACTCCAATCCATCCGCAAGGGTATAGGCGAGCTCAATATCTGCGGTAGCCCCAGCCTCTTGCATATGATATCCGGAGATGCTGATGCTGTTGAATTTAGGCATCTTTACCGAAGTGTATTCAAAAATGTCCGCGATGATTTTCATGGACATATCAGGAGGATATATGTAGGTATTCCGAACCATAAACTCCTTTAGAATATCGTTCTGGATGGTCCCGGTTAACTCTTCCAGGGAGGCTCCCTGCTCAAGTCCGGCTACAATATAGAATGCCATGATGGGTAGTACGGCCCCGTTCATGGTCATGGAAACAGACATCTTGTTCAAAGGAATCTGGTCAAAGAGAACCTTCATATCCAGGATGGAATCAATGGCCACTCCAGCCTTTCCCACATCTCCTTCCACACGCTCGTGATCGGAGTCATATCCGCGATGAGTGGCCAGGTCAAAAGCTACGGAAAGCCCTTTTTGTCCCGCAGCCAGATTCCGGCGGTAAAATGCATTGGATTCTTCTGCTGTAGAAAAACCAGCATATTGCCTGATGGTCCATGGGCGCATGGCATACATAGCCGAATAGGGTCCGCGTAGAAAGGGTGGTAAACCGGCTGCATAGTGAAGGTGTTCCATATGCTCCAGATCTTTCTTGCTGTAAGATGGCTTGATGGAGATATGTTCCGGCATTTCTAAGGTCTTAGAACCCATCTCATTATGAGAGGGGAGCTTAAGATCCCGGAAGTTTATTTGGCTGAAATCTGGTCTCATGGGAGTCGAATGTCAGTTTAGGCAATTGTGTAAAATCTATGAAAATAAAAGCTTGTTGAAACGGGTCAGGGTCTCGAGTACGTTAGTTTTTCTGTGGATGAAATACTCAAGGCCTGCCTTTTTCAATTCATCAATGGCCTCGGCTGGATAACCTGCTACCACTACAGTGGATAGGCCGGAGAGGGCTTTCACAGCAAATGGTGCAGTGTCCCTGTATACCTCGTCGGAGCTGCAGAGCACGACCAGGTCGAAATCTCCGGAAGTGGCGAATTTTATCCCTTCTTCCACATCTTTGAAAGGGCTCTGGTCCACAATTTCGTATCCAGCGCAGGCAAAGAAGTTCCCAGCAAAGGTTGCTCTGGCGGTCATCCATGCTGGATTTCCGTATTTAAGCAAGAGGACCCTGGGTATTTTGGCACTTCTTTCTGTCTCTAAGCGGAGTTTTTCAAAGGGGGAAGAGAGCCGGAAAGTTTGGAGAGGTCTGAGGGTTGAGCTTGCAGGATCCCATTCGGGCTTTTCAGGTGCTGTAATCAGCTGCTGCAGGTGCATTTCATGGAAATTCGGGTAGGCATTGGTCCCCAGAATTCTTCCCTGTCCAGATGAGGCCCGGTCCTTTTTTTTCTTCCGTGAAGCCTCCGTTTTATCCTGGATCCATCCAGCTGCAAAAGCCTTACTGAATCCTCCCATGGACTCCACTTCGCAGAACAGGCCCCAGGCTTTCTCTGCGATGGAATCAGTCAAACTCTCTATGTAGTAGGAACCCGAGGCCGGATCGGCTACCTGGTCAAAGTGTGCTTCTTCGCGAAGGATGATTTGTACGTTTCGGGCGATGCGGTTGGAAAATAAAGTTCCTTTTCCATTGGGATAATCGAAGGGTAACACATTCACCAGGTCCGCTCCTCCAAGAATGGATGACATGGCTTCCGTAGTCCCGCGCAGCATATTTACATGCGGATCATAAAGGGTCATGTTCCACTCGGACGAAACCGAATGAATCCGGATGTTTGCCAGGGAAGAATCTACTCCGTATGCCTCAGCGATTTTTGACCACAGAATTCGGGCAGCCCTGAGTTTGGCAATCTCCATGAAATAGTTAGGTCCTGAGGCCAGGGTCAGAAGCATTGCATCCTGGGCCGAAAGGGGATCGATCCCTTTGTCGGTCAACAGGGCCATGTATTCACTGAACATGGCCATGGAAAATGCCAGTTCCTCTACCAGAGTGGCGCCGGCATTTTGGATCAGCGCTCCATTTACCTCTATAGTCCTTAATTGGGGGGAAGCCTCTTTCACTGCAAGCAGCAGCTGGCCAATATTCTCGAAACCGGCAATAGGTATTCCTGTTTTCGCCATCATTCCCAGGGGATCGGCCCCCAGGGATCCCTTTAACTCCGACGGGTCCGTTCCTTTTTTGGCAGCAAGTTTACAGAGCCCAGAGTAGATGGCATCGGCACCCAGACAGGCGCTGAAGTGTATTTCGGTTTCCTTAAGCGGAATGTCACGGAGTAAGGCTTCAAGCATTGAAAGATCAGGTATCCGGGCTTCGCCAAGCTGAATGCAAAGGGCCTGCACCCCTCCCTTTAAGGCAGACTTTATTTTTTCGTTGGCTTCCTGTAAATCTTTCCCAGAGCATATGTTCTGACAAATGGTCCATCCGTTGGGGGCATCCGAATTATTTCTCAGGCTCCCGATACTCTCCAGGTATTCCAGGGAGTTTATGTCCTCCTGCCGGTAGTAAGGTTTTACGGGAATCCCTTCATCGCTTTGCCAGATCAGATTTTTCTGGTAATCAGCGCCCTTCAGATCGACTTTGATCTTCTCTTCCCACGTGGAGGTGCTGATCTCCGGGAAGTCGGCGAATAACTTTTTGTTCCCCTCGTTTTTCATGGTTTCTAGAAATGAAGTACAAAGAAACTACTTTGTGAACATCTTAACAATGTTTTTTATCATGCATGGAGGGGTGCACAACCCTTTCGTCCGTACTCAGGAGTCGACGAATTTACAGAGATAATTTGCTGGAAATTCTCTAAAGTAACCCGGTCATTCTCGAGGGATCGACCCACTCGTCAAACTCCTCTTCTGTGAGGTATTTTAAAGCCAGGGCCGCTGCCTTAAGTGTAGTTCCTTCTTTATGTGCTTTTTTGGCAATTTCGGCTGCTTTCTCATACCCGATATGCGTATTCAGAGCAGTGACCAGCATCAGAGAATTATTGAGATTTTCTTCAATTCTTGCCTGGTTGGGCTCTATTCCCACAGCGCAATGTTCGTTAAAGGAGCTACAGGCATCCCCAATCAGTCTCGCCGATTCCAGGAAATTAGCGATCATCATCGGTTTAAACACGTTGAGTTCGAAATGACCATTGCTTCCACCGATATTGATGGCTACATCGTTACCCATCACCTGGGCACAGGCCATGGTAAGAGCTTCAGCCTGAGTGGGATTTACCTTGCCCGGCATAATGGAAGAGCCTGGTTCGTTGGCAGGAATGATGATCTCCCCGATGCCACAACGAGGTCCGGAAGCCAGCATGCGAATGTCATTGCCGATTTTCATAAGGCTCACCGCCAGAGTCTTCAAAGCACCATGGGTCTCCACGATCGCATCATGAGCTGCCAGGCCTTCGAATTTATTGGAGCCTGTAATAAAGGGAAGATCAGTAAAACGGGCTATGTTCCTGGCAACCAGTTTGGCATATCCTTCAGGAGTGTTGATCCCGGTTCCTACTGCGGTTCCACCCAGGGCAAGTTCCGTGAGGTGGTCCAGGCTGTTGATCAGTGCTTTCAAGCCATGATCCAGCTGGGACACATATCCGGAAAACTCCTGTCCAAGAGTCAGGGGAGTCGCATCCATCCAATGGGTACGCCCAATCTTCACCACGTTCATAAAGGCATCCGATTTCTCTTTTAGCGTGTCGCGCAAATCCTTTATGCCGGGTATGGTTGTTTCAGTGAGCATTTTATATGCGGCAATATGCATGGCGGTGGGGAAGGTGTCGTTGGATGACTGGGACTTGTTCACATCATCGTTGGGATGTATCAGCCGTTCGCCTTCGCCCAGGGTCTTTCCCTGGATCACATGGGCCCGGTTGGCCACCACTTCATTCACATTCATGTTTGACTGGGTTCCGGATCCGGTTTGCCATACCACCAGAGGGAACTGGTCTTCCAGTTTCCCCTCAATAATTTCATCACAAACCTGCATGATCAAATAGGCCTTCTCTTCTGAGAGCACTTCCAGCTCCAGGTTAGTGGCAGCTGCAGCTTTTTTCAGATAACCAAAAGCCTGGATAATTTCCTTGGGCATCCGGCCGTCTCCAATTTTGAAATTCTCTTTTGAACGCTGAGTTTGTGCGCCCCAGTACTTATCGGCAGGTACCTTAACCTCGCCCATGGTATCTTTTTCAATCCTGGTTTTCATGATGCGTATATTTGGAGTTAAATATACTCAATCGTATTCAAGCAAAAGCAGGAAAAAAAAATGTTCTTTGAAAGAAAATGAATCAGGAGTCGGCCTTGGCCAGAAGAATGGTAATGTAGTTGTATGCGGTATCAGATTCCACACCCACTCCACATTGAGTTACATCTTCCAGTAGGGTTGCTTCACCACCGGGCAATAGCAGCAGTTCTTCCAGGATTTCGTCTTCATCAGTGGAAGTGGTTTTGAGCACCAGGGAGTTCATGTTATAAAAATTATATTTTTCCAGGAGCGCATCCCAGTGGATATCCAGGCCGTCTGTGTTAACTCCAACAACTCCATTGGCCATTTTATAGGAATATACCTGTGCTTCCCCCACCACAAAGTACTGGTGCACAAAGGGACCATTTTCGCCTTCGGCGATCCGGAAGTCCCTTATATTTTGATAGATCAGGTTCTCAATGTTCTTGATCTGGATATAAGGCCCGTTATCCTTCTTGCAGGAGCAGAAGAACAGGGGGAATACGAGGAAAAGGACCAGAGGAAGCTTTTTCATATTCTTCACTTTTATTAAGATAATACGAAAAGCGAAGAAAAAAGGTTGCTTATAGCTGGTCGATGTTCTCCGGGGGATCTCCTACGACTGCCTTGTATTTTCCTTCCACAATGGGACGATGAATAAGTTTTGGATTTTCCACCATTACTTTGATCCACTCTTCGTCCGTAAGATTTAAGCCCTTGAGTTCTTTGCGGTAGGCTTCCTCCTGGGTGCGTATCAGCTGGAAGGGTTTCACATGCAACTTCATGACCAGGGCGCTCAGCTCCGCTTCCGTCAGGGGTTTTTTCAGGTATTCGCGCACCTGGAATTCCATCTTTTTTTCTGTGACATACTTTAGCCCGGCGCGACTTTTTTTGCAGCGGGGATTGTGGTAGATGGTGAACATATTTATGGTGTGTTAGGAACTTAAATATAGTAAATGTCCCCAGAATTCCGGGGCCCCTATTTCCATTTTTAAAGAGAAAAACCGGGATCAAATAAGTAAACAGCAGCCTGCCTACTCTTGCTCCTCGCGCACTTTTTTCTCTTTGTTCACCGCATTGGCGTCCAGCACAAACATACCCCTGCCATGAGTCGCAACAATGATCATATTTTCACGGGGGTGAATGGCCAGATCATGCACATAGGTGCAGGGAAGATCGCCCAGAACCTCCCAGCTTTTCCCCTTATCCAGGGAGACGTAAACGCCCACATCGGTTCCCAGGTAGAGGATATCCTTCTTTTCCGGATCTTCCCGGATCACATTCACCGGTCCGGCCGGGATGTTTGCAGAGATATCTTCCCAGGTGTTCCCAAAGTCGGTGGAACGCCACATATAAACCGCAGCATCATCATCCCTGCGCCCCGTCTGTGTCACATAAACGGTGCCGAAATCGTACCTGGAGGCTACAATCCTGGAGATCCATCTCACTGGCAGGGGTTCTTTCCGGATGTCTTCCCAACTCAGCCCACCATCTTTGGTTCTCCAAAGCCTTCCGTCATCGGTGCCTGCATAAAGCAACTTGGAATTGAAGGACGATTCCTCCAGGGCTGTGATCGTCTGGTAGCTGATATCCCCCTGTTTTTCCGGATCGTTGTAAGTGAGGTCGGGGCTGATCTGTTCCCAGGTGCCTCCCTTATCGGTAGATTTTAATACGTGCTGAACCCCATGGTATACAATATCCGGATTGTGATCGGATAGCAGGGTAGGAGCCATCCACTGTCCTCTGAATTCAGGCTCTTCCGGAAAGGTTTCGTGCAAAACCCACTCCATGTCATCGGGATATCCTTTCACGGTGGCCTTGGCCAGTTTCCCATAAAACAGAGAAGCATAGATGGAGTTGTTATCCCTGGGATCCACCACATGGGTACTTCCTTCTGCTCCGAGTGTATATTCCCATTCTGTGGGCCTAAGCCTGTCTCTGCCCCTGGAGAGATCCACTTCACTGTAGAAGCTATGGTGATCCTGAACAGAACCAAAAACCCTGAAGGGATCGTTGTTGTCAATTTCCACATTGTAGAATTGTGCCAGGGGCAGCTCTTTGATCAGGTTCCGCCAGTTCTCGCCCTTGTCATAGGAGACGGAGATGCCGCCATCGTGGGCCGCAAGGATATAGTTGGAGTTATCGGGATCGATCCACATGCCGTGCTGATCCGCATGGATCTTACCCCGGATGGGTTCAAAGGTGGCCCCTCCATCGGTGGAGATATTGATCCATAGCCCCAGTGTGTAAACCCGGTTTTCATCATTGGGATCCACACGCATCTGGCCAAATACCCATCCGTAGGTTCCGGAGTGCCCCGACATGTATTTTTTTGTTTCCTCGGTGAGTCCGCTCACCTGCTTCCAGTTCTCCCCGGCATCGTCGGACCGGTAAAGGGTGGCACCCTTGATCACATCCTCTTTGGGTCTTCCATAGGAGTCCAGTTCTCCCTCTCCCGCCTTGTAGGCGATCTCATAATCATCCACAAAAGCGTACAGCACATCCGGATTGGAGCGTGCCAGGTCAATACCGGTGCGTCCCATGTAATTTGAGGCAGGCAATCCGGCGCTCAGTCTTTTCCAGTTCTTACCGCCGTTCGTAGTCTTCCACAGGCCGTTGTTTTTATGGGAAGTGTAGGTACGGGGGTCGTTCCATTTCTGACGTGTGCGCTGCCAGGTGGTGGCATAAAGAACCTCCGGATCACGAGGATCCATCACCAGGTCGTTGACTCCACTTTCCGGTCCTTTGTACAGTATTTTTTCCCAGCTTTCCCCTCCGTCGGTGGTCTTATAAAGTCCACGCTCCTTGTTTTCCGTCCACTCATGACCTGATGCAGCCACATACACGACATCGGGATTTTCCGGGTGGACCAGGATGCGGGAGATGGTGAAGGTTTCCTCGAGACCCATATGAGCCCAGGTCTTTCCCCCATCCGTGGTTTTCCAGACTCCGCAACCGGGATTGGAAGATCTGAAGATATTGGCTTCACCGGTCCCTACCCATACGATTTCAGGATTGGAGGGAGAAGTGGCCAGGTCGCCAATGGTGCTGGTGCCCTGGTGCTCGAATAGGGGTTCAAAGGTAACACCTTCATTAATGCTTTTCCAGACACCCCCTGATGCGGTGGCTACCCAGATGGTATAGTTTTGTCCTTTGGGCCCGATAGCTTCCACATCGGTGCAGCGTCCGCTGATATTGGTGGGACCGATAAATTGCCAGTGCAAATCTCCGAAGGCGGAGCTATCCCGCATGTCCTCATGGCTTTGATACATCTTCAGTTTCTCCTGTCCGCTGAGTACCGGTGCTTTCTCCTGGGCACCAAGTGTTATGGCGACCAAAAGAAAAAATGGGATAAGGAATTGTGCTCTCATAGATCCGTGGATGGGTTTACAAGCTAAAATTAGTTAAGTTTTTGTTATTTTGCTTCAAATCCGACGGTATGCAGATACTTATTGTGGAAGATGAAAGCTCTTTGATGGATTCCATGGTTTCCTATTTGGAAATGGAAGGCTTCAGGTGCGAGCGGGCAGCAGATTATTGTACAGGGGTAGCCGTAATAGACAAACATGACTATCTGTGCATGCTGATCGACCTGAACCTGCCGGATGGAGATGGACTTGATCTGGTGAAGCTTGCCAGGGAGAATGAATCCGAATCGGGCATCATTATTATCTCCGCCAGAAATGCTATTGAACAGCGGGTGAAAGGGCTGGATGCAGGGGCCGATGATTATCTGGTAAAGCCTTTTCATCTGTCTGAACTGGCAGCCAGGGTGCATTCAGTGGTCAGGCGAACACGGTTAAAAGGAGGAGAGGTATTGCAATTTGACCGGATAAAGGTGGAGCCGGAAGAACGAACCTGTTATGTGGAGGATAAGCAGATCGACCTGACTCAGAAGGAACTGGATCTGCTTCTGTACTTTATGGCCAATCGCAACCGGGTGGTTACCAAGGAGAGTATTGCAGACTATCTGTGGGGGGCATATGGGGGTGATTACGGATCTTATGATTTTGTCTATACTCATTTAAAAAACCTAAGGCGGAAATTGATGGATGCTGGATGTCCCGATTATGTGCAGAATATCTATGGCATCGGGTATAAATTTTCCCTGGATTAACAAGCATGAAACTCCTAACCAAATCAACCCTCCTGATAGCAACGCTGTCCCTGTTCCTGTTCTTTATCATGGGGGTCATCTTTTTTCAGGTACTTAAAAACATGAGTTTGTCGAACCTGGACAGAGAGCTGGGTGATCTGAAGGAGATTGTGGTCGATTACCTGGCGGATTATGACGGGCTGGAGCTCAGGACAATTCCAGGGATAGATTCCATCTGGATTCAAGCCGTGGGAGACAATGTTCAGGGAGAGGATATTTATGAGGATACCCTGATGTTGGATCCGAATGATGAACAATTCAGGACCTTTCGATACCTGCAGTTCAGGTATGAGAAGGAAAACAGTCATTACCTGGTTAAAATTTACAAGTCCACCACACCCACAGATAAGCTGGTGGAGCGGGTTACCCTGATGATTACCCTGATGGTTATCCTCTTCCTTACGGGTGTGTTTATTCTGAACAGGTTTATTTTCGCCAGTTTGTGGAAGGACTTTTTTGAGGCCATTGAGAAATTAAAGCGATTTGAAACCACGAAGGAACCTGTGATATTAGGGGACCAGGATATCCAGGAGTTCGATGAACTCAAGCGGGTACTGGAAGTTATGACCCGACGGCTGGCCAACGACTACAAAGAGCTGAGAGAGTATACCGACCATACAACCCACGAGTTGCAAACCCCCCTGGCAGTAATCAAATCCAAAACAGAACTGCTGATTCAATCGAAAAATCTGGGAGCGGAAGAGATGAAGTGCCTGGAGGCGATCAATACCAGTGTCCACCAGTTATCCAGACTCAACTCCACACTGACCCTGATCACCCGCATTGAAAACAGACAATTCACTGAAACGGAGGAGATAAAACTCACCGAGCTTCTGGAACGGCATCTGAACCTGCTGCAGGACTATAGCCAGTTGAAAGGCATTAAAATTGAAAAAAAGTATCGGGATGAAGGACGAGTGCTTTTAATGGACCAGGGCCTTGCGGATTTGATGATTGGCAATCTCCTGAAAAATGCAATTGTGCATAATCAGGAGAGTGGGACCATTGTTCTGGAAACCAGAGCGGATAGTCTGATCATCAGAAATGACGGGCCTCCGCTGACTTTCAGCCAGGAGGAACTTTTTACCCGTTTTGTCAGAGACAACAGGCGAAGCGGGAATTTTGGCCTGGGGCTGTCACTGGTGAAAAAGGTGTGTGAAAACTATGGCTTTAAAATAAATTATTCCTTTGATAACCAACGGCATACCTTTACAATACTCCTGCCGGATTAATTTCTTCAGAATCTCTTCAGAATCATGTATTATACTTGTGTTGTAGTTATCAGGCAAAAGGTAACAACATAGCTAAATTGGAATAAAAAAAACCATCTGGGGAGAAAATCGGGTGGTTTTTTTTATTTTACAACCCTGTTATGGTTTACTCATTTGCATTTAAGATCCATATTATCATCAGTTCGATAACTCTGCTGGCAGGGATATCCACCATTGTATTGTCCATTGAAGGCCTCACAGTAAAAAGGGGATACCGAAGGAGCGATCATGTGCTTTCCCTGGTATTCAATGTGGCACTGTATTTACAACTGATCCTGGGTTTTCTGGTGTATTACCTGCTTCGTTCTGATCTGGAAGGACCGTTATGGGAAGTGCCGAATACCCAGAATGATGCCTCTCTCAGGTTTTGGGCCATTGAACACATTGCCCTGATGATCTTCGCGCTCTTCCTGACGCAGCTGGGGAGGATCTTTATTAAAAAATCAAAGGAACCTTTCAGAAAGTTCAGAGCTTCCCTGTTCTATTTTGGAACCTCCCTTCTATTAATCCTGTTCTCCGTGGGAATGGCACTAACGTAAGGCAGGACATTATTTATAGCGCCACAGACCTTCATATTAACCTTCCGGACTGCTGTTTTCCTGTGAAGCTGAAGATTTTAGTGTGACTTTCAGCCGCCTGACTGTCTAAATTATATACAAAACCACATGAAGAATTTATTTTATTTACTCGGTGTAATTTTCCTTTTCACCCTTCAGACAGAGGCTCAGATTTATTTATATCTCAGTGAACAAGAGCTCACAATCAAGGAGGAGACATATCCTGCCTGGGTTTTCCCTCTTGCCGGGGCTCCTGAGGAGGCTCTTAAGGACCTGGATAAATTTTGCAAGCAGCGAAATAGTATTAAAATGAAACGGGTGAGTAACGATCTGTTAATGGCAAAAAAAGTGACATTACCCGCTGTTTCAAAACTCCGAGGGGACCTGATAGGCTATGCCTTTAGCCTGGATCAGGAGGAAGTAATGGGCGTCGTATTTCTTTTTGGCTATGATATTGCCCTGAACAGCAGGAATCGACCGGTAGAAATGGAGAGCATGCGTAAATATGTGAAAAGCTTTATGTCCTATCATTTTGAGCAGGAATATACCCGACGGGTGAAGATCCAGGAGAAAGAGCTTGGTGCACTTGAAAGGGAACGAGGCCAGGACCTGAAAAAGGTCAACAATCTGACCAATAAAATAAACAATCTGGGCAAAAAGATTGGTAAGGCCACCGAAACTGCTGAAATCGAAGCTCTGGAGAAAGAAATCAGAACCCTCGAGGCAGAAGCGAGACAACTAATGGACCTGGTGCCCGGATTGGACCAGCAAATTATCCAACTTCAGGACAGAATGGACCAGCTCCTTGAAGAATCACACCAGTATCTTGGAACAATAGGGAATCTTTAATTCGTCAGGCTAAGCTAATACCTGTGTGCTCATCTAATCCCTGGCAGGGGATCCGGACCGGCTCCTTTTCGTGACTGACTTATCGCAGAGATGCTTTGCTCAGAATATGTTCCGGGATCTCCACATTAAACCTGATTTCATCGATAATAAATTCGGTACCCGCCCCTGTTTTAAGCATGTCCTTGAAGGTCATTTTCCCGGGGTACCAGCGCGAACCATGCTGCTGTATATTTGTCAACTCCGTCATTTTAAGTAATTTACCACTTTTCGCATAAAGCTCTTCTTTCAGGGGTATGTAACGTGACTTATCCACCCAGAGCTTGCGCATCTGGTAGGCCACATCCTCCTCGGTGGCTTTCATTTCCAGGATCCAGCAATCTCTTTCCCCAATGGTCTCTGAACCCAATACTCCTGCATCATATACCTCGCTCAGTTTCCTGTCGTCCATCATGTCCTCATAGCTTAGGTCCGATCCCATCACCGACTGCCTCAGCATGTGTCCGGAGATCTGGATGGTCCGGTCCGTGGAGGGAGAGAAGATCCAGAGTTTATCCTCCAACTTCAGCATTTTGGTTCCTTTCTCCCTTGCGGGAGCCAGGTACTCGGTAAAGGAGGATTCCCCCTGCCCCCAGCTTTCCGACTCCACGGTTCTGGAGCTGCGCGGACCGTGAATAATCATTTTTGATTTTACGTAACGGGTTTCGGCCGACATATTGTCGTCGATCCTGTCCAGAATCTCCCTGCCCGTTGGTTGAGCCCATAATGCACTTGTAAATAAGAGCATTAGAGCAACTATCTGAATATTATATTTAGTATGTATCATGCCTGTAGTTCTTTAAAAAGTTGTGCCGTTTTTCTTTTAAATATACCGATCCCTGCCAGGGCGGTGCCTATGGCCGTAGCCAGAACCCCGGGGATAAAGCCGATGAAGTAGGCATCGGGGGTGATCCTGGCCTTCATAACGCTCTGCATCATCATGCTGGAGCTCCCCATCATTCCGCCAATGTCGATCCCCCTGGTTAAGAGCGATGCAAAGAACAGGCCAAGGGCGGTTCCCAGGATGGATCCGGCTAAGCCGATAAAAATGGATTCGGTGATCAGACTCCTGTAGATATGCCTTTTCTCCTCGCCGATGGCTATTCGTAATCCCATCTCACCGTAGCGGCGTAAACCACCCAGCAGTCCTGAATTCCAGAGTACGATGGCCATGGCAATCATAAATATGCCAATGATGAGGCTCTTGAAATAGTCCATAATATCGAGCATCATGGTCATGGTTCCCTGGTCACGCAGGGAAAGCATCACAGGGGAGAACTCGTCTTCCGGATCATCGTATCTCTCGTTGAATGCGGCTGAAATGGAGGCGGCCTGGAGGTCATCGTATTCTCCGTCAGGCAGAAAGCCCAGGATCTCCCCGGTGGCATCCTGCATATCCAGGGCCATGCGGATACTGTTGATATCGGCCACCATTCCTCCACGGTCCATGGCTGTAGCCCCGAATTTGATTGTTCCACAAACAATGAAATTGGTAATGGACATGGCCCCGTACATGGTTGTGCTTATCAGGGTTACCGGGTCTCCGGGGCCCACATCCAGTTTGGTGGCAAATTCATCACTCAGGATGATTTCGTCCAGGTTCTGTATCATTCGGCCCCGGACCAGGGATTTTTCCAGGTTCAGGCGCTCTGCCTCCCTGCTGTCCGGACTAAGCAGGTCAACAGCCATACCGCCCCCTGGCCCCTGGGCTAAGGTTTCCCCGTTTTCATCCGGGGCATCCACCAGCCCCCCGAATTGTATTCGTTCGGCCCATTCCATCCCCGGGTATTCTTCTTTAAGCTGCTCGAGAATTTTTTCGGTACCCAGAAGGGCCAGGTCGTTGGGTTTCTGGTCCACATTCTCACTGTAGGCCTTGCTCATGATCTTTACGTGCCCCGTGGCAAAACGGGCATTTAAGACGATCATGTCACCCAGCACCCCGGTCACCCAACACTGCATCAGGACCACAAGGGTGACCCCTGTGGCCACTACCAGGATGGGCATCAGGCTCCTGGAACGGTCCCTGAACAATCCTTTTAAATAAAATCGTAACATGGTTTCTATTTTTTAAGTTATTGGATTTTGCCCCGAATGGCATCGTTGGGATTCATCTTGCTGATTTTTCTCGAGGGTAAATAGCTGACAATGGTCGTGGCAAGTGTAACCAGGATGATGGAACCTATAACCAGGATCAGACTGTAGTAAGGATACATATGCTCTGCGGCTGCCATTCCAAAATCGTCCGTGCCTTCAGGCATTTTAATTCCGGATTTTTGTGTCCAGAGCAGAAGGGGGAATCCATAGAGAGCCCCCAGGATCACTGCCAGGATGGCATGCATGCCCCCTTCCACGGTAAAGATCCCAACCACCTGCTTACGGGTCATCCCCATGGCTATGTAGGTCCCGATCTCACGCTGCCGGCGGAAGATGGAAAGTACCTGAGTATCAAATACCGCCAGCAGAGCCAGCGCCAGGATGATGGTATAGAAAATGGAACCTCCTATACTTTTCATCTGTATCATTTCTTCCAGTTCCTTAAACAGGATGTCATGACCCTTGAATTCCCAGCCGGCAAGGGTGCCTCCCTCCTCGGGGGCACTACCCATGACTACCATGGTGGCCTCTCCAGGCATGCCAGTTATTTCCTGGAGGGTCTTCAGGGGAATCCAGACCTGTCCCTGGTCCACCGCGGGGACAGTAGAATAGAATATTCCCGAGATTTTAAGCTCGGTGGCATCAAAAGTACCGTTCACATCTCTCCAGCGGATCAGCAGGTCATCTCCTTCCTGCAGACCGGCCGATTTAGCCAGGCGGGTACCTACCATAGCCGTAATCTCTTCCGAATCAGGATCCAGCTTTTGTGTGGGGAGGGATAGCAGCTTCTGCCGGGTATCAATTCCCCGCAGCAGCACCCCCATCATCCTTCCTTCCGGGTATATGGTAGCCTGGGTGATAAGGATCGGTGCTGCATCTCCCTCCGCAGCCAGGGCCTCCAGTTCAGCCGGTACCGCCGTGTGGGCGTCGACCAGGGTCATGGGATCATAAGGATCGTAAAGTTCATGCCAGTATTGTCCATCGGCGACTTCCCAGGCGATGGTTTCGATCCGGGCCTGACGGTCCCATCCCTGGTAAAGCCCGTTCATATAGACAATCAGCACATAGGCCAGCGAGAGGACAAAGACGATGAGCAGTGTCCGCAGTCCAGCGCCCATGAGATTCTTATATGCTAATTTAAATGCGATCATGAGTTCCGGGTTTTTATGTTCTCATCTGAAACCACCTTGCCATCTTCCAGCCGGATGATCCTCCTCAGATATCCGATCACTTTTTCATCATGCGTGGCAAATACAAAGGTGGTCTCCAGTTCCTTGTTCAATTTCTCCATGGTCTGGAGAATGTGGTGAGAATTTTCTGCATCCAGGTTGGCAGTGGGCTCGTCGGCCAGTACCAGATCCGGTTTTTTTACCATGGCTCTGGCAATGGCCACCCGCTGGCTTTCACCCCCTGAAAGCATGGGAGGTTTTGACTTGATCTTATCTGTAAGTCCCACCCACTCCAGGGCTTCCAGGACTGCCGCCCGGCGTTCTGCAGCTGGTGTCCTCAGCAGCAGGAGGGGGAACTCTACGTTTTCATAAACGGTGTAAACGGACATCAGGTTGTAGGTTTGAAAAATGAACCCAATGTGTATTTTTCTTAAGGTTGCAGCCACTTTTGGATTCATCTGGCCGGAGGCGGTGCCCAGGACATTGGTTTCCCCTTTCGTAGGGGAATCCAGAGATCCCAGGATATTCAGCAAAGTGGTTTTTCCTGATCCACTGGGTCCCACAATGCCCGAAAATTCCCCTTTTGCGAAGGTGAGATTAATTCCGTTCAGGGCGGTGAATTCGCCTCCCCCAATGGGGAAACTCTTGACCAGGTTCTGGATGGTGATGATACTTCCGTTTTTCATTACTTCTTGTTTTATATGGTAGTTCTCTAATGATTAAATACAGCCATTAGCTGGAATCCCCAGCCGCCATAAAGGCTGGTACGGGGATCCACATTGTAGAGGGAATAGGTTTCCGGATTCCAGAATCCCATGAGGTAAAAGCTCCATTTATCGTAAGCTACCGACCAGTTGATGAAGCGGTAGAGGTTTTTATTGCTGAAGTCATAAAAGAGCATGGCACTTACATTATGAATAATGCTAACAGGGTAGGAGGCAGACAATAGCCCAAAGGCAAGGCCCTCATCGTTTGCGAAGGGCTCTCTCCCCTGCAGGTAGCCAAATCCTTCGACCATCATATTCAATCCGTTTCCCAGGCCAAATGTGTAATCCATTCCTGCATTAATTAGGCTTTTATAATCCAGTGGAGTATAGCTGAAGTCCTGCCTGCTCAGGGCCACTTCTGCCCACAGGCCAACGACCAGGTCCAGTTTAAAGTCCAACCCGATCCGGTTCTCCGGGGAATTTTCTCCCAGGGTGATGGAATCCGGAAGGACCGGTCCGGGGTCAGCGGTGCGGTGGTGATAGCTGGCTGCTATCTCACCGGTATAGAGAGGTAACTGCACCCGCCCTCCGTATTCAATACTGTTCTTCTTGCTGGGGACAAACTCCCAGCCCTTGATCTTGTCATCGCCATAAAGTGCCCAGGCCCAGATGTTGGCATTATTCAGGAAATAATAGCGGCCCAGCAAACCGTAGACTCCGTCAGTCAGCTGAAGGGGATCCCGGGGATCGATGCGATCGAACCACATTAATGGCCGGAACATCTGTGCCGATCCGAAATTGATCTTCTGCAAGCCGGCCCGAAGCTCAAACTGTTCGCCTGAAAACTTTACCCACATCCGGTAGGGAGAGAGCTCTTCATCCAGAACGATGGAATCACCGTTGTAGATCCCACTGGTCCAGAGGTTGGCCGAAAATTCCCCTTCAAAGGTGTATTTACCGCTGGGAAAAGAGAAGCTAAGCTCGGGTATATAGCGCAATCCAGCCTGGGCCTGGAAGGGATCAGACGGATTCAGGGTGGTCCATCCGATGGCCTGGCCGTTGAATTCCAGGGTCTGCCCTTCCAGTTTGAGTGCAGGCAAAAGTAAGAGCAGGGCAAGTGCCAGAAGCGGGCCATATTTGCTTAGCCGGGTATTCATGGGTGCAGGTCTCTGTTAAGCATCCCGTAGAAAAGGAAGGTGGTCATTTCCACGGCCATGTCCTGGGGCTGCTCATATAGCTCAAGCAGGCTCTGATCATGCATGGCCCATTCCACCAGGCGGTTCATAATGGCCATGATAAATTCCACCTTCAGGTCCTTCCGGATATCCCCGTTTTCCTGAGCCTTTCTGAAGTCGTCCGTGAATATCTGTAGGTTTTTGGCGGACATTTTTTCCAGATAGGCGATGAGCACCGGATCCCCGCTTTGCACATAGTCCCTGAAGAATTCACTGCTCATGGTTTGGGTCTGTTCTTTTTTCAGCTCGATCATCTGCAGCACCTTTTCCGGATAAGGCACCTGAGAATCCATGATTGCTTCATATTTCTTCATGGAATCCTGGAGCACCTCATCCAGAAGTGTTTTAACCAGGTCCATTTTATTAGTAAAGTATTTGTAGTAGGTCATTTTACTAATTCCTGCTTCTTTGCAGAGCTCCTCTATGGTGACCCTTTTAAAGCCAAACTTCCAGAACAACTCTTTTCCGGTGTGCAGGATCTTTTGCCTTTTGGGGTTATACGCAGTGTTCATTATTATACGAAATATGTAATATGAAACAATATACGTACAAATATACAGCAATAAATATACGATTGTCAAGAAAAATCGTAAAAATCGTATACTTATTTGAAAAAAGTCTACAAACCTGGGGCTTTGCAAGCGGGCTGAAAGAAAAAAAAACCGCCCTTTTGAGGCGGTTCTTCCAATTCCATGTCTATCCGGATCTATTCTCCGCTTTTACCGTAGTTGGGAAGTACCCTGGCGCTGGGATCATTGACATCGCAGTTGTCCCACTCTTTATTGGGCATCCAGAAATCGGCTACGGTTTTGGAACGGCCCGGGAAGTGAGATTCAAAGATATCCCGGTACATGAGCGACTCTTTGGAAAAGGGAGTGGCATGAGTGTATTTAAGCTCGGCATCCATCAGGTCCTCGTCGCTATACATCTCCTCGGCGTAGGCTTTCAGGTTGTCAACAACGCTGTGTCCCACTGCATCAGAGAATGCCGCTTTTTCCCGGTACAGAATATCGTGGGGGAGGTAATCCCCTTCGAAGGCCATACGAAGCAAATATTTCCCCACTCCGGTAAAGTTCATCTTCTTTTCTGGGGGGATACTCATCACATACTGGACGAAATCCAGATCACCAAAGGGTACTCTGGCCTCCAATCCATTGGAGGAGATACTGCGATCTGCCCGAAGTACATCATACATATAGATCTCTTTCAATCTTTTCTCAGCCTCCTCCTGGAAGGCAGAAGGAGAAGGGGCAAAGTCGGTGTACTTGTACCCAAAGATCTCATCACTGATCTCCCCGGTCATCAGAACTTTTATATCTGTATTTTCCCTGATGTACTTGCTTACCAGGAACATTCCCATGGAGGCCCTGATGGTTGTGATATCGTAGGTTTCTATATTATATATCAGGGTGCTCAGGGTGTCAAAGATATCCTGCTTGGTGAATAACACTTCGGTATGATCTGCACCCAGGTATTCAGCAACAATTCGTGCATATTTGGTGTCGATGGGATCTTTATCTATGCCAACCGCGAAGGTCCGGATGGGTTTGTCCATCATCCTTGCAGCAATGGCACAAACCAGGCTGGAATCAAGGCCGCCGCTGCAAAGAAATCCTACCGGAACATCGGCATGTAATCTTTTTTCGACCCCCTTGGTGAGGTAACGGTTTATCTGTGCGAAGACCTCCTCGGTATCATCCCCGGTATACTCTTCGACTGCTGCGATATCCCGGTAAGAGATTAGTTTTTCACCATCGTAGACATGTCCGGGGGGGAAGGGTCTAACCACCGTACAAAGTTCACTTAGTGCTTTCATCTCACTGGCAAACATAATTTTGCCATCTGAGGCATAGCCGTAAAACATGGGGCGAATACCTACCGGATCCCTGGCAGCGTAGTATTTATCCACCTCGGCATCATACAGCACACATACAAACTCTGCATCCAGCCTGCGCGCAGTCTCCTCTATCCCCAGTTCCATAACCATGGGAATGATGACTTCACAGTCGCTTTCCGACTGGAAAGTGTAGGAATCCTTGTATTCTTCCATCAGGCTCTGGTAATTATATATCTCCCCATTGGCAACCAGGTGGAGCCCATTGTGGATGAGGGGCTGGTTCCCATTGTCTGAGGTATCGATTATCTTCAGCCGGTGAAAGCCCATCCATCCTTTCTCTCCCAGATCACAGGCCACCGTGTTATCCGGTCCCCTGTATCTAATTTTCTGAAACTCGCTGACTACACTAAGCCGCAACATTTTGTCTCCGCCCGTATACACTGAAAATCCACACATAATCGCTAGTATTTATAATAAATTAAAACGAAACAGGCTTCAAATATATTAAACTATAATTAAAAGACATGAAAAATGGATAAAAATTTCAAAAAAGCTTCCCATAGCTTATAGATTGTAACTATTCATGGAGAAAACGGACGAGAAAGTGATGATCTGAAAGGAGATTTCCGGCCTCAGCCAAATTCAGCAATGGATTGGAGAGATTCCATGTTGGCGATTTGGATGGTTTTTCCGTAGATTTTCAGGATGCCATCCCGGCGGAACTCACTCAGGGTACGGATGACATTCTCTGTGGTCATACCTACATATTCTGCCATTTCTTTTCGGGTAAGCGGAAGTTCGAACTCCTCGGTATAAAATACCTTATTGGCGAAGTAGATCAGAAGATAAGCCACCCTTCCCCTCAGGTGTTTTTTGCGAATTTCCAGGGATTCCAGGATAATGGTATCCGCCACATTGCTCATTTTTCCAAGCAGGTTCAAGGCGAGTTTCCCATTATTATTGATCGCGGATTTGATATCAGACATCTTCAGGTTGCAGGTAACGGAGTCTTTCAGTGCGGAAACCGAGTAATTATAGCGATCGTTTGAGAACACACTGAGCAGGCTTACATAATCCATTGGTCTGGCAATAGTAATAATCTGTTCTTTTCCCGATTGATCGCTCCGGTATAGTTTTACCAGCCCGCTTTTTAAATAGGAGAAGTCCATAATTAGCGTTCCTTCTTTTATGATCGTCTCTCCTGCCGAATACTCTTTTTCAACCTTACCGTCACACATAAGATCCAGGTGTTTTTCATCCAGGTTTACCATGAAAAGCTCTCTGAGCTCGCAGTTTTCACAAGTACATCCTGGGTTCATTCGGTCTAATTTGAGTGCTGGTAAACATACTTGGGTATGATAGTTGTCATGACATGATAATTATCATATCGTTATTTGGATAACACAAAATTACTCCGGCTATTTTTGTCCCGTAGTCAATAAAAAGCAAACAACAAAAATATGAAAAAGATTTTAATACTGGGTGGAGGAACCGCTGGTACCATGATGGCCAACAAGCTTTTTAAGGCCCTGGATCGGCAGGAATGGGAAATTACCATTGTGGACCAGCATAAAACCCATTACTATCAACCCGGGTTTCTGTTCATTCCATTCGGAATCTACAATAAGAGTGATGTTGTAAAGCCCAAGGGAGATTTTTTCCCTTCGGGAGTGAAAGTAATCTACCAGGAGATTGACAGAATTGAGGGTGAGGAAAACAAGGTCCACTTGATGGACGGCACCTGCATGAAGTATGATTTCCTCATTATTGCGACCGGTACCCAGACCCGTCCGGATGAAACTCCCGGTCTCACCGGTGAACTCTGGCGTAAAAGCATTTTTGATTTCTATACCGTGGAAGGTGCCGTGGCATTACAGCAGTTCTTTAAGACCTGGGAAGGCGGCAAACTGGTTATGGCCATCTCCGAGTTGCCTTTTAAGTGCCCGGTGGCCCCCATTGAATTTGTCTGCCTGGCTGAGGCTTATTTTACTGAAAAAGGGATCAGGGATAAGGTGGATATCACTTATGTTACCCCACTTCCGGGCGCTTTTACCAAGCCCATTGCTACCAAGATGCTGAGTCAGCTTCTGGAGGATAAGAACATTAAAGTTGTACCTGATTTTTATATCGAGAGTGTGGATAATGAAAAGAAGGTGATCAAGTCCTATGATGAGTCGGAAATACCCTTCGACGTGCTGACCATTGTACCGGTGAATATGGGATCAGAGATGATCGAACGGAGCGGACTGGGGGATGATATGAATTACGTGGAAACGGATAAGGAGACCCTGCAATCAAAGAAATTTGAGAACATTTTTGTTCTTGGTGATGCTGCAAATATTCCCACCTCAAAAGCCGGTTCTGTGGCACACTTTGCAGCTGAGATCCTTTTCGAGAATATGATGAGTGCCATGGAGAACAGGCCACTTACAGCCAAATTTGACGGGCATGCCAATTGCTATATCGAGACCGGATATGGCAAAGGTGCATTGATCGATTTCAATTACGATACCGAACCGCTTCCGGGAACCTTCCCGCTTCCGGGTATAGGACCTTTTGGACTTTTGAAGAATACCAAGATCAATCACTATGGAAAGATGATCTTCCGATGGATATACTGGCATATTCTGCTGAAGGGAAAAGAGATGCCCATTGAGGCCCATATGACCATGGCCGGCAAGAAGAACAACATTGACTAAGCAGAAGAAGATGGCAGACAACACAACACAACAGATTGCTGAATTAACCCAGAAGGTCGATACGATCCTGGAATATGTAAATCAGCAAAGATTAAAGTCCCAGGCCATTGATGACCTGGTCGCAGATGTCTCAATCATCGGTAAGGATGCTTATGATTCAACTGTGAAAGCCCTGGATGAGCACGAAGTGGTGCTCGATCCTGATCAACTCAGGGAACTTGGAATCAGAGTAGCTCAGAACATAGGCAATTTTAACTCCCTCCTGGATACCATGGGGAGTATGATGGACCTCCTGAAGGATGTGGGCCCCATTGCCAATGAGGTAATTATTGATACTACCAAAAAGTTACATGAGTTTGAGCAGAAGGGTTACTTCGAGTTTCTGAAAGAGTTCGGAGCCGTTATTGACAATATTGTGACCTACTATGAAGTGAATGATGTCCGAATGCTGGCCGATAATGTAGTAACTATTCTGGATTCAGTTAAGAATCTGACTCAACCGGAAATGCTTAAGTCCATTGACACGGCGGTGAAAGTATTCTCCAACATGGAGACCGAAAATGTACCTGAATACTCTATTTTCAGAGTGATGAGGGAGGTTAACACCCCCGAGATGAAAAAAGCCTGGGGCTTCCTGTTCACCTTCCTGAAGAATATGTCAAAAATAAACGCAAACAATAATTCATAAACATTAAAAACAAAACTTATGGCAACTAAAACCTATGCAGGACAAGCTGTAGAAGTAAACGAGGAAGGATACCTGGCAGATCCTTCACAATGGAATAAAGAAATTGCTGCCGAGATAGCAAAAGAAGAAGGAATAGAACTTACAGACAAACATTATGAAGTACTGGAATTCCTTCGCAATGCTACTGAGAAAGGTGAAACACTGACTATCAGGAAAGTTGGTAAGTCCGGGATTACAGATATCAAAGGATTGTATAAATTATTTCCAGGCGGTCCTCTGAAGCATTCATCCAAGATTGCTGGTATACCCAAGCCGGCCAGTTGTGTATAACCTCAGAAAAAATATTGATAATGGCTGAAACAAAAGAGAGTCCGTTAAAAAAAGTATGCATCATCTGTGCCAAGGGTACCATTGAAGATGTATATGCTACGCTGGTCATGGCCAATGGTGCCGTGATGGAAGGAATTGAGACAAAAGTGTTTTTTACCTTCTTTGGCCTGGATGCAATCACCAAGAAGCAGATGGGCAAAATCAAGACCGCAACTGTTGGTAATCCTGCCATGAGAGCTCCGGGTGGATTGCCATTCCCAACTATCCTGGGCATGCTTCCCGGAGTTGAGGCCGGTGTATCTGCTATGATGAAGAGTCAGATGTACAAACTTGATATTCCTCCAGTGGACGAGTTTCTGGAGATGATCACTGCCGGAGGGGGAGAACTTTATGCCTGCAAACTGGCCATGGATATGTTCAAACTTGAGAAAGCGGATCTCCATGAAGAGGTGAAAGATGTTCTGACTGTGGGGGATTTTTATGGCCTGTGCGGAGGTGAGAATACCCAGATTATTTTTACCTAAAGAGTTTAATCAGTAGCAATAATTGAAGGGGAGGGGCTGGTCTCGAAAGAGGCAGCCCCTTTTACTTTTGAACAGCCTCCTATTTCCCGCCAAACTCCATCAGGAACGCTTTGATAAAATCGTCCAGCTCTCCATCCAGAACCGACTGGACATTGCCTGTTTCGAGGTTGGTGCGGAGATCCTTTACCAACTTATAGGGATGAAGGACGTAGTTGCGAATCTGTGATCCCCATTCGATCTTCATTTTATTGCCTTCTACCTCCGCAGCTTTCTCTCGTTTTTTCTGTAATTCTATTTCGTAGAGATGTGACTTCAGAATGCGCATGGCGTTCTCCCGGTTCTTCAACTGGGAACGGGTTTCCGTATTGTCCACCGTAATCCCGGTGGGAAGATGGCGAACCCGGACGCCGGTCTCCACTTTATTTACATTTTGCCCCCCTGCTCCTCCCGAACGGAAAGTATCCCATTCAATATCGGCTGGATTTACTACAATTTCGATGGATTCATCAATCACCGGGGTCACAAATACAGAGGCAAATGAGGTGTGCCTTCTATTGTTGGAATCATATGGAGAGAGGCGTACCAGCCGGTGCACACCGGACTCACTTTTAAGAAATCCGTACGCAAAGTCGCCGCTGACCTCCAGTGTAACAGATTTGATTCCCGCTTCATCGCCCTGGACCAGGTGCAGTTCTTTCACCTTATATTTGTGTTTCTCGCTGTAGCGGAGGTACATACGCATCAGCATCTCGGCCCAGTCCTGACTCTCGGTTCCGCCGGCTCCCGAATTGATTTTCAGGATGGCCCCGAGGCTGTCCTCTTCATTCCGAAGCATGTTTTTTGATTCCAGTGCTTCTGTAAGCAGGAGCGCTTTCTTATACTGGGAATTCACTTCCTCTTCCGAGGACTCTCCGGCTTCAAGAAACTCAGCCAGCACGTTCAGATCATCCACGGCAGTTTTCACCTCCCGGTATGCTTCCACCCAGCTTTTAAGCCGGGCATTTTTCCTGAGTTGTTCCTCTGCTGATTTGGGATCGTTCCAGAAATCCGGATCCTGTGTTTTTTGTTCCTCTTCTTCTAATTGAATGGTTTTGCCATCCACGTCAAAGATGCCTCCTTAACGCATCCAGGCGTTTGCTTAGATCTTTGATCTGGTCGTTTGTTATCATCACTCAAAATTTCGTTAAATATAGGAAAGAATCTGATGAATCAGGTCCGATTCAAATCCTCGCTGAGCAGCATAGCGAAATAATTTTCCTTTCCTCTTGAAAGGATTGCTTTCCTTTATTGTGGCAGCCTTATCGCTTATCAGCCGGGTACAGGTTTGCTTATATAGTTCCGGGTCTATCTGCTTCATCGCCTCCTCAATGATTTCCTGAGGAATCCCTTTCTGAGCCAGCATGACAGACATTTTTACTTTTCCCCAGGAGTTTAAACGGAATTTATCCCGAACATAGAAAGTGGCATACCTCTGGTCATCCAGGAATTTTTCGCTCTTAAGCAGCTCGATTATCTTTTGGGCATCTTCGGCAGAGACCTTCCAATTTTTCAATTTCTCTCTGATCTGACTGCTGCACTGTTCCTGCCGGCTGCAAAGGGCAGCAGCACGCTGAAGGGCTACCTTATATTCCATTGGTTCATTTCCGGGCATGGATGTATCGGTCTTTTTCGTGTATATCCCTTAGGATCTCTATCCAGCTGAAGCCCTCCTTTTTTAAGAGCTTCGCTGTTTTCTTTCCCAGCTGTTCATTGATTTCCACCCAAAGTTCCCCACTATCCGCCAGGTGCGTTTTGCAAAATGAGGCAATGGCCCGATAATATATTAGGGGATCTTCATCCGTCACAAATAGAGCAGATTCAGGTTCGAAATCCGTTACATGACGGGCCATGAGTGCCCGTTCACTTTGCATCACATAGGGCGGATTACTGATCACCATGCTAAATGGCTTACCCAGCTCTAGTGGTTTTTCCTCCAGCAGGTCCAGTTCTTTCCAGCTTACCTGAAGCCCATTTTTTCTTCCATTCTCCTCTGCCAAAGCAAGGGCCCTCCTGCTTATATCCACTCCCCATACCTCTGCATCCGGGAAGAATTGTTTTAATGCCAGAGCAATGCAGCCAGATCCAGTTCCCAGGTCAATAATCTTCTCAGGGGATGGAGGGCTTTGGGTTTTAATATGTTCCACCAGTTCTTCGGTTTCGGGTCTTGGGATCAGGGCATCTCTGTTCACTTTGATTTTCAGGTCACAAAAATAACTTTCCCCCAGTACATACTGAATGGGTTGACCGCTTTGCATATCAGCTACGATGGCATGGATATGCTCCAGGACAGAAGGGGCTGGCAGGTGGTCGGGATCACGAAGTGTATCGGAAAGCTGATATCCAACATGCTCCAGAATCAGGCGGGTGATAGAATCGGATTCATTTTCCGTGTATATTTGCCGTAATTCCTCCAGCAGGTGGAACCTGATCTGTTTCAGCGTGGCACGGTTTTGGAGCATGTATCAAAAATAGTAATAAAGCTATAGCCTTGATAGGGGAAAGAGATAAAATGTATATGCGGCGCTGTTTTGAGCTGGCACGCAAGGGACTGGGAATGACTAAAGCCAATCCACTGGTTGGGGCCATCATTGTTCACAAGGACCGCATCATTGGTGAAGGCTATCATCATGAATTTGGCGGACCACATGCAGAGGTGAATGCCATACGAAGTGTTAAGGATCCATCCTTGCTTTCCGAATCGACCCTTTATTGCAACCTGGAGCCCTGCTCCCATCATGGTAAAACACCCCCCTGTTCCAGACTGATACAGCAGAAAGGATTTGTCAGGGTGGTGATCTCCAATCTGGATCCCTTCCCCAGTGTTAACGGAAAAGGAATTAAATATCTGGAGGAGGCAGGCATCCAGGTGGATGTTGGCTGCCTGGAGGAAGAAGGGAAGCACCTGAACCGCCGTTTTTTGCATTATATCATTTACCGAAGACCCTATGTGATCCTGAAGTGGGCCCAGACGGCGGATGGCTTTATGGACCTGGAACGGGAACCCGGTGATCAGGAGGGACCCAGGTGGATCAGCAATGAGGTGAGCCGCACACTGGTCCACAAATGGAGAAGCGAGGAGTCCGCTATTATGGTGGGAACCAATACCATTTTAACCGATAATCCCAGGCTCACGGTGCGACGATGGGCCGGGGAGGATCCCGTTCGTATTACGCTCGACCGGAATGGACGCCTGCAGGAGAATGCCCAAATCCTTGATGGGTCCCAGGAGACTATCGTATTTACTGGAGTTGAGCGTAATTATTCTGGAAAGATACAGACAGTTTTTGCAGATCCCTCTTATCAGTTGGTGGATGTGATGGAAGAGTTGTTCGACAGACAGATTGTATCTGTATTTGTGGAGGGCGGAGCAAAATTGCACCACTCATTCCTGGAATCCGGATTGTGGGATGAGGCCAGGGTTTTTACGGGGAAGATGCTATTCACTCAGGGAGTGAAGGCCCCGGTGATGGCTGAGAAAGCTGATGAAACATTGCATATGGGAGATACGAAACTGGAAGTATATAAAAACAAAGTTAATAGTATTCAAACTGAGTAAGTTGAGAACAATTTCTTAGATTTGGCATTATATATGTGAGGGCTTTATAAAATGAGGGTGAAAATTAGATATATTTTGGTTCTGCTGCCGTTTCTAATTACGGCAACAGCACAGGCACAATCGGCCAAGCAATTTTTTAAGGCCGGGGAAGATTTTGCCAAGGCAAACAATTATTCAGATGCCATTATCCAGTTTACAAAGGCCATAGAGCTGGACCCCGATTATGACAAGGCCTATGTGCAGAGGGCCACAGCTTATTCGAGGATTGGAGAACATAAGCATTCAGCAGAAGATTATGATCGTGCTCTGGCCTTTGATGAGAAAGATGCAGAGCTCCATTATTTCTCGGGTAAGGAGTGGCACCAATACGGGGATAACCCACGCGCACTGATACGATTGTCCTCGGCCATTAATCTGAAGAACAATTTCCTGGAAGCCTATCAGGTAAGGCGGGAGGTCTATGTGGTGCTCCAGCAATATGAGAAGGCCCTGGAAGACGGGAAGGTGTGCCTGAAGATGAAAGACGATGATAAGGCCTACTATAGCCTGGCCCAGATATACGAACAACTGGAAATGTACAACGAAGCCGAAGAGGCCTATCGTCAGTCCATACAGAAAAACAGACGGGTGGTTGATACTCATTTCTTCTATGCACGCCTGCTATATCATCAGGGGAAATATGATGTGGCGGAATTGGAAGTAAATCAGGCGCTCCAGATGGAACCAAGGCACCTGGAAGGGGTCCTGCTTCAGAGCCAGATTTATGTTGCTCAGGGGGAATACCTGAAAGCGAGTGAAGCTTTATCCATGGCTTCGGTGCACTATAGCGATGAGTCTTTGATCTACCTATACCGGGGAGATATTGCCAGCAAAATGAACCAGGCCGGCTATGCCCTTATCGATTACTCTAAAGCGATAGAACTGGATCCTGAGAATGCCGAAATATATTATAAGCGGGCAGGAGCCTATGAAGAGATCAGGGACTATGAGAATGCCCGGAGGGATTATGAAAAATTGCTGGAAATGTCTAAATATGACGGTTTTGCCCAGCGCTTGTACGATGAGGCCACCCAGCGGATGTTTGAAATAAACAGAGAGGAGAATAAACCCACAGTGGCGCTTGTTGATCCCCTGGCCAATGAGGCAAACATCATTAATGCCTCCAGGGAGCTTGAACATTTGAATGTGATTGGCACTATTTCAGATGAGAGCGAGATACAATCGCTGCAGGTCAATGGGTTTACAGTGCCGGTGGAAAAGACGGAGGAAGGATACAGGTTTCTTGCCAGCGTAAACCTTTCCAATGCCAACCAGGTCACCATACAGGTTTCAGACGTTTATGATAATACAGAGACTGCCATATATCCTATCAGGCGGACGGAGGTTGATGCCCCAAGGGTCAGTATGATCGCACCCTATGGTTCAGAAAATAATATTCTCTACCTGGATAATAACGATCCTCTGATATATGTGGAAGGGAAAATTCAGGATGAGAGCAGGATTAGTTCCATTTATATAGACAGTGTGATCGCAAGTTATATCCCCAGTGATCTGAACCCCAATTTTACTGCCACCTTGAATATTGTGAATAAAAGCAAGATCACTGTAAGTGTTGAGGACGAATTTGGAAACAGATCGGAGATAGAATATACCCTGAACCGCGATGCACAATCCTATGATTCTAATCCCATGGGGAAAACATGGGCCATCTTTATTGAGAATTCGGATTATGAGTATTTCAGCAGCCTCAGTGGGCCGTCGAAGGATGTTACCCTGATGCGATCAGCACTGGTAAACTACCAGATTCATAATGTGATCCATAAAAAGAACATGTCCAAGGCCGAGCTTTCCAAGTTTTTTTCCATCGAATTAAGAGATATGATCAGAAGCAACCGGGTGAACAGTCTGCTGATCTGGTATGCCGGTCATGGAAAATTTGTAAACGGGAGTGGCTACTGGATCCCTGTTGACGCGACCAGGGATGATGAGTTTAGCTTCTACAATACAAATGCATTAAAGGCAGCCATGCAGGTCTATCCAGATTTTCTAACCCATACCCTGGTCATTACAGATGCCTGCGAATCGGGCCCCAGTTTTTACCAGGCCATGCGTTCCGGAATCCAGGAAAAAAGTTGTGATGACTGGACCTCTACCAAGTTTAAATCGTCGCAGGTATTTTCATCAGCTGGTTACGAGCAGGCAGTGGATGACAGTCAGTTTACCAGGACCTTTGCCAATATGCTGACCAACAATCCGGGAGACTGCATCCCCATTGAGAATATCGTGATGAAGGTCAGCACAGCGGTTGAAAATACAAACAATCAAAGCCCTCAGTTTGGTAAAATAGCCGGATTGGAAGACGAAGATGGAACCTTCTTCTTTATTCCTAAAGATTACTAGAAGATTTATCTATAGCAGGGCGTCCAGCTTAGCAACGATGGCGCTCTTGGGTACGGCACCCACCTGCTTGTCAGCAACATCTCCGTTTTTAAAGAAAAGAATGGTCGGGATGTTCCTGATCCCATATTTTGCTGTTATTCCGGGATTGCTGTCTACATCTACTTTAGCCACAATGGCTTTACCTTCGTAATCTACACCTACCTCCTCAACAATGGGTCCTACCATTCGGCAGGGACCGCACCATTCAGCCCAGAAATCTACAATTACAGGTTTATCAGAGTTCAATACCAGCTCGTTAAAATTGCCATCGGTTGCTTCTAATGCCATGTCTTGAAATTATTAATATATTTTGCTCAAAATTATAAAAAAAAACAGTTATGCAAGCCTGAACTCAAATCCAGGATTGTCTTTAAGGTAGTTAATAAATTCATCATTCAATTGGACCTGTCTGTTACGCGAGAAGAGATTCAACTTCATATTGCTCTCAGGATCATGAATCTGGAACTTTAGAATTTTCCCCCTTTCATTTACGGTATGGCGTTCAAAAGATTCAATCAGTTCCTCGGAGATCTGATTTATATTCAGGGAAATATCCACTGATTTGACCAGTTTTTCCCGAACATCCGCAAGCATATAGACCATTTTCAGTTTCAGCGAGTAAATCTTTTTTGTAGGTTCCTCCCTGGGGCTCCATTCATTGACGTTTGCACGGATCATTAAAGCCACATCCGGAAGGAAGTACTGCTTAAAGTTGACATAATCGTCATTTTTCAGCCTCAGGTTATAGGTATCGGTATAATCTTCGAGCTGGGCCAGCATATAGGGTTTATTTCGCCACTGGTCCACTCCATCACGAACGCTCTTTACCATGCCACAGAAGATCACATCCTGGCCTTTGAATTGTTGCAGGTCGCTTAGCTCTTCAAGTTTGTTTGGACAGAATGCCTCTATCTCCACCTTAAACCTGTCCAGCGGATGAGAGGTCAGGTAGAATCCCAGAAGCTCTTTTTCCTGTTTACAGGTGGTAATATCTTCCCACCTGTTTACCTCGGGTGGTTCAGGTTTCGAAATGGCAATAGCACTGGTTTCTCCAAACAGGTTCTGCTGGGGGGTGTCCCTTTCGTACTGGATCTTATTTCCATACTTGATAAGCTGCTCAATAAAGGTATTATCTTCATCCTCCAGAGTATCCAGGTACTGGCTCCGGAAAATGTTTTCAAAACAGTCCAATGCCCCAGCAATGGCAAGGCCCTCGAAATTTTTCCGGTTCACCTGGTGCAGATCGTTCCGTTCCACGAAATCATAAATATCCTTAAAGGGACCATTCTTCATTCTCTCCTCAATGATGCTTCTGACCGCATTTTCTCCAACCCCTTTGATGGCCCCCAGGCCAAATCGGATATTCCCCTTGTCATTGACCGTGAATCTTACATTACTTTCATTTACATCCGGTCCAAGGACTGAGATGCCCATCCTGCGGCATTCATCCATAAACTGGCCGATCTTTTTAATATCGGTAATATTGCGGCTAAGAACAGCGGCCATGAATTCTGCAGGATAATTTGCTTTCAGGTAACCCGTCTGGTAGGAAACATAAGCGTAGCAGGTGGAGTGTGATTTGTTAAATGCATATTGTGCAAACGCCTCCCAATCGGTCCATATTTTATCGATCTTCTGTTTAGATATCCCATTACGTTTACATCCCTCCTCGAACTTTACCTTTAGCTCGTCCATCATCTTCTTTATCTTCTTGCCCATGGCTTTTCGGAGCGAATCTGCCTCACCTCGGGTAAATCCGGCAAGTTTCCTGGAAAGCAGCATCACCTGTTCCTGGTAGACGGTAATCCCATAGGTATCTTTAAGATACTCCTCCATTTCGGGCAGATCATACTCAATTTTCTGCTTGCCATGCTTCCGGTTGATAAAGGATGGAATATATTCCATTGGACCTGGTCTGTAGAGGGCATTCATTGCAATCAGGTCCTCAAAACGGTTAGGCTTGAGATCCTTCAGGTATTTTTTCATACCTGGAGATTCAAACTGGAACAGCCCTGTTGTATCCCCCCTGGAGTAAAGTTCAAAGGTGGGCTGGTCGTCCATGGGCAGGTGATCGATATCCACCTTGATGCCCCTGGACTCTTTGATATTAGCCACGGCGTCTTTGATGATCGAAAGCGTCTTCAGACCCAGGAAGTCCATTTTTAGCATGCCCACATCTTCCACATAGTGACCATCAAACTGGGTAACCAGAAGTTCAGAGTCCTTTGATTTACAGACGGGAATATGGTCGGTCAGATTGTTCCGGCTTATGATCACACCGCAGGCATGAAGCCCTGTTTGCCTGACCGATCCCTCGAGTCGCTGGGCAATACGCAGCGTGTTAGAAATAAGGGGATTGGGCGAATTGCGTTCCGCTTTTAATTCGGGGACCTCCTCAAAAGCTTTTTTAAAGGTGGTGCCGGGCCTTTCCGGGACCAGTTTGGCAAGTCGATCGGCTTCCGGAAGGGGGAGCTTCTGGATCCGGGCCACATCACGGATCGCCATTTTTGCTGCCATGGTGCCAAATGTGATGATATGGGCCACCCTTTCGTGTCCATATTTCTCCACCACCCATTTGAGCACATCATCGCGTCCGTCCTCATCAAAATCAATATCAATATCGGGCATAGAGACTCTGTCCGGGTTCAGGAACCTTTCAAACAGCAGATCGTAGCGAATGGGATCGATATCGGTAATTCTCAGGCAGTAGGCTACAGCCGATCCCGCAGCCGATCCCCTTCCTGGACCCACAGATACGCCCATGTTGCGTGCGGCTGCAATAAAATCCTGAACGATGAGGAAGTAGCCCGGAAAACCCATTCGCTGAATGGTGTTCAGTTCAAAATCGATCCGTTCCCTCACCTCCTCGGTGATCTCCTGATACCGCAGGGAAGCTCCTTCGTAGGTGATGTGTTTCAGGTATTCATCTTCATTGCTGAACCCCTCGGGTAGAGGAAAGTAGGGCATGACCGGGTTGGTATTCAGCTCATAGCGTTCCACCTTATCGGCTACCTCAAGGGTATTATTCAGTACAGCAGGAAGGTCAAAGAAGACCTCTTTCATTTCTGCCTGGGTCTTGAACCACTCCTGCCTGGTGTATCGCATCCTGGTGGGATCTTCCAGGTCCTTCCCTGTATTCAGGCATATCAGGTGATCATGGGCTTCGGCATCCTCCCTATTTACGAAATGGACGTCGTTACTGGCCACACATTTGATTCCATGCTTTCTTCCCAGTTCAAGGAGAGTCCGGTTTACAAATACCTGGTCATCAAAAACCAGTTTGTTCATTCCGGGATCGTCGGTTCGGTGTCGCATCAGCTCCAGATAAAAATCATCTCCGAAAATCCTCTGGTATTCAAGTGCAATCCTTTCCGCCTGCTCCACGGTCCGGTGCATGATGGCCTGTGGGATTTCGCCTCCCAGACACGCCGACAGACAAATAACCCCTTCGTGATACTTCTCCAGAAGCTCGCGATCAATGCGGGGTTTGTAGTAAAAGCCTTCGGTCCACCCAAGCGAGATCATAGTGATCAGATTCTGGTAGCCTTTGTAATTTTTAGCCAGAAGTACCACATGGGCAGATCCGTCCTGGTTCTTATCCTTCTTAGAAGACCTTTCCCTGTTTGCAATATAGGCTTCGCATCCCAAAATGGGTTTTATTCCCCGCCTGGTAGCTTCGATGTGAAACTCCTTCGCCCCGAACATATTGCCGTGATCCGTGATGGCAACTGCCCGCATTCCATCGTCGATGGCTTTTTTTAATAGCTCAGGAATACTGGCGGCTCCATCCAGGATAGAATACTGGGTATGAACATGCAAGTGACAGAATCCTGCCTCCATGGGTTCCTCCGGGGATGTCGCCTGGGAGAGATCCTCCGTTTCAGCTTGAACTTGCTGTTCCTCCTCCCAGTTGGATCTGTGTTTCAATCCGTAGAGACCAACCTTTCCCTGGTTTTTCGAAATAAAGCGACTGTAAGCTTCCGGATTGATTCCCAGGGATTCCGGGGGGATAATCTTTTTCCTGAGCAATTCAAAAAAGCAGCGGGCGGTGGCCTCCACGTCGGCTGCAGCATTATGCGCCTCCGAGAACCGTTCTTCAAACAGGATTTCATAGAGTTCCATTAGCTTGGGGGGCTTGAATTTCCCACCCCTGCCACCCGGAAGTCTCAGGTGATCAGTACTTGAGCGCATGGTGCAGACCTGCTGCTTCTGAAGAAAGTCTGTAGCTACCTCACTCCTGATGAATTCTGCACCCAGTGCATTGATATCGAAACGTACATTGTGTCCAATCAGGAAGGTCGAATTTGCCACCGATTCATTAAACTTCTTTAATACCTCAGCAAGGGGCAGACCAAAGCTATTGGCCTTCTCAGTGGAAATGCCATGGATCTTTTCGGCTGAGTAGGGAATTTCAAATCCATCGGGCCGGATCAGAAGATTATGATGTTCGGTAAGTTCACCTTCATCGTTATGTAGCTGCCAGGCAATCTGTACGACTCTGGGCCAGTTATCCACCTCACTGACAGGGGCATTGTCTCTTTTTGGAAGCCCCGTGGTTTCTGTATCGAATATTAAAAACATAGAAGTAAAGTTAGCCGAAATAGTGCCACGAATTTCCCATGTTAATAATTAAATGGCAGGATTTTTGTTATATTTGAAGCATGAAAAAATCTACCCTTCTGTTTATGGGAATCTTGCTTGGGACCATCATCGTTTCCCGGCCTCTGTTTTCCCATTCGGTAGTTTTATCTGACCACAGTCCTCCCGGAGTTGAAATGGCCGAAATCGAAGTTAAGGTTTATCCCAATCCATCCGACGGCAGGTTTCAATTGACCTTTGAATACAGCGGGATTGAGAAGATCAATGCCAAGGTCTACGATATTACAGGGAAACTGGTTAAAAATATCACAGAGGACCTGGTGATCGTCGAAAAATCTGTGTCTGCCACAGTTGACCTGGATAGCCCCAGTTCCGGAATCTATTTTATCCGGATAGAGTGGGGGAAGACCTTGCTTACCAAGAAAATCATTGTCAAGTAGAATCTGAACCATCGCATGGTTTTGCTGTTTAACTATTTATATTAAATGCAAACCATGAAAAGAGGTCAGATACTTCTGCCGCTCCTGCTTTCCCATATTCTTACTTTAAGTGGTCAGCATAGTGACGCCAATATATTTGGGGATGTCCAGTGCAATGGAGAACACATCCCATTTGCAACCGTACATATTGAAGGTACTGCCATCGGTACTGCCACTGATGTGACCGGGCACTATATGCTTATTGACCTGGAGCCGGGAACACATGTCCTGGTGGCCTCTTCCATCGGATACACCTCTGTCAAGAGGGAGGTTACTATCCGTGAGGATGAGGTCCTTGAGGTAAACTTTGAACTGGAAGAAGAAACCATGTCCATTAACGAGGTGGTAATTACAGGGACCAAGACCTTTAAGAGGCAGACCGATGCTGCGGTAATTGTGAATGTGATTGACAGTGATCTCCTCGCGCAAACCCAATCCTGTAATATTTCAGAAGGGCTCAGGTTCCAACCAGGTCTGAGGGTTGAAACCGATTGCCAGACCTGTAACTATACCCAGCTCAGGATGAATGGACTGGGGGGTGGCTATTCACAGATCCTGATTAATGGCCGTCCTGTTTTCAGTCCCCTGACAGGTCTTTACGGCATGGAGCAGATTCCTGCCAATATGGTGGAGCGGATCGAAGTGGTTCGGGGAGGAGGGTCAGCACTCTATGGCTCCAGTGCCATCGGTGGAACGGTAAATGTGATTACCCGGATCCCCAAGGAAAGCAGCTATGACGTGAGTTATACCTCTTCGCTCATTAACGGGGATGCATGGGACAATGTTTTATCGGGGAACATCAATATGTTAACTCATAAACACAATGCAGGAGCTGCTGTTTACGTGAACCGAAGAATGCGCCAGGCCTATGATCATAATGGGGACAACTACTCAGAACTTCCCCGCCTGGCGAACAACTCCTTTGGGGCTAACTTGTTTTTTAAACCCAGATACAATCAGAAACTGGAACTCAGTTTCAGCAGTTTAAGCGAATACAGGTACGGAGGTGAGATGGTCGATGAAGCGGCCCATCTGGCCAAACAGTCGGAAGAGCGGACACATTACGTGTTCATGGGGGGATTGGATTACCAAATCAATTTTAATGACGATAACAGTTCTTTCATTTTATATATGGCCGGGCAAAAAACCGACCGGGAACATTATACGGGGATATTTCCTTACGACTCTGCAGAAATCAGGGATCACCTTGCAGATCCTCCCTATGGTTTTACCTTTAATAATACGCTGCAGGCCGGGACGCAGGTAAATCACCGCTTTAATGATTTCCTGGGAGGGGTAAATGTATTGACCGCAGGTGCTGAATATGTCTACGATAAAGTCCAGGATACCATCCGCGCTTATCAATATTCACTGGATCAGACTACCGGTATTGCCGGATTATTTTTACAGAGTGACTGGGAGATCAGGAAAGGAATAACCTTGCTGGCAGGAGTAAGAGCCGATAAACACAATCTGGTTGACAGGGTCATTCTGAGTCCGAGGGTTTCGCTGCTTTATAAGCTTAGGACTTTTACACAATTTCGCCTGACCTGGGGGACCGGTTTCAGGGCACCCCAGGCTTTTGATGCTGATATGCATATTGCATTTGCAGGGGGCGGAATAAGCAGGATATTACTATCACCCGAGTTGGTGGAGGAGCGTTCACAAAGCCTGAGCGGATCGGTCAATTACGACAAGGCAACAGAGAAAACAATTGTTGGATTCACCCTGGAAGGGTTTTATACCAAGCTTAATGATGCTTTTTATCTTCAACCCATTGGACAGGACGTATTTGGCGATCTTTTCGAAAAGCGGAATGGTTCTGGGGCCTCAGTTCAGGGCGGGACTCTGGAGTTAAGAGGCAACTATAACAAAAAGATGCAGCTGGAGGCAGGATTCACCCTGCAAACCAGTTTCTACGACGAAGCCATAGAACATATTGAAGGAGAGGCTCCCAGGAAAGAGTTTCTAAGAACCCCCAACCAGTATGGATATTTGACCTACTCATTCACCCCGGGAGATCGATTCAATGCTTCATTTACAAGTGTTTATACTGGCCCCATGGAGCTGGTTCACTATGCGGGGGCCCCGGAACAGGCGGTGGATGAATATGTAACCACCCCAAGTTTTTTTGAGTTTGGTTTGAAGGCAGGATATACCTTTAAGTTTGAGATCGTAGATAGCGGACTGGAAATTTTTGCCGGAGTGAAAAACCTGACCTCTGCCTATCAGGATGACTTTGACACCATGAGGGACCGGGACAGTGGATATGTTTATGGTCCGGGAACACCCAGAACCTTTTACCTGGGATTGCGCCTTCATTCGTTTTAGCCGAGAGGTGAATCAAATCCTCTATATTCTTTGCATATTATGCGATTAATGCTACCTTTGCGGTCGCTAAAAATGTAGGTTTTAAACAATTAAAATTAAAAGAGTATGCCAGCAAAGATCAGATTACAAAGACAGGGTCGCAAATTTCAGTCGATCTACTCTATTGTAGTTGCTGATAGCAGGGCGCCACGTGATGGTAAATTTATTGAATCATTGGGTCAGTATAATCCCAATACCAATCCTGCTACCATTGTTTTGGATTTCAACAAAGCCTTAGAATGGCTGCAGAAAGGCGCTCAACCTACGGATACATGTAGAGCTATCTTATCCTACAAAGGAGTATTGTACAAAAAACACCTCTTAGATGGTGTCAAAAAAGGAGCTTTCGACGAAGCTGAGGCTGAAAAGAGGTTCCAGGCATGGATGACTGAAAAGGAACAGAAAATCCAGGCCAAGAAGGATCAGCTTAAGTCCACCAAAGCGAGTCTTGATAAGAACCGCCTGGAGGAGGAAACAAAAATCAAAGAGACCAGGGCCGCTGAGATCGCTAAAAAGCGTTCGGATCTAATCGCTGCTGAAGAGGCTGCAAAAGCACCCGCTGAAGAAGTAGTGGAGGAAAGCGCTGAGCAGGTTGAAGCTGTCGCTGAAGAGGCTGCACCGGCTGAGGAGCCCAAGGCTGAGGAAGCCCCCAAAGAGGAAGCCCCCAAAGAGGAAGCCCCTGTTGAGGAGCCCAAGGCTGAGGAAGCCCCTGTTGAGGAGCCCAAGGCTGAGGAAGCCCCCGCTGAGGAGCCCAAGGCTGAGGAAGCCCCTGTTGAGGAGCCCAAGGCTGAGGAGCCCAAGGCTGAGGAAGCCCCCAAAGAGGAAGCTCCCGAGAGGAGCCCAAGGCTGAGGAGCCCAAGGCTGAGGAGCCCAAGGCTGGGGAAGCCCCCGCTGAGGAGCCCAAGGCTGAGGAAGCCCCTGTTGAGGAGCCCAAGGCTGAGGAGCCCAAGGCTGAGGAAGCCCCCAAAGAGGAAGCTCCCGCAGAGGAGCCCAAGGCTGAGGAAGCCCCTAAAGAGGAAAAGAAAAAAGAGAAAAAATAATTCAAAAAATGTTAGTTCCGGAAGGAGCAAAGGCAGGGAAAATCTCCAAGCCATACGGACTCCGGGGAGAGGTTAACATCATCCTTGAACCCCAGGCCGGAAATAACATTGAACCTGATAACCCGCTGTTCATTGAAATAAATGGACAGCGGGTTCCTTTTTTTGTGGAGGAACTTGAGCTGCTCTCCATGGCACAGGCCATTATTAAATTTGAATTTATTGATACCCTGGAAGCAGCCAGGGAGGTTTCAGGGTGTAGCATCTATTTTGATGCAAAAAACCAGCCTGATTCCCCGGAAGTGGAGGAGGACCTGACCCGGCTCATTGGCTACACTGCCTCGGACAGTAAGAGTGGCCAACTGGGACTTATCGCTGATTATCTGCCTCACCCCATGAATCCTGTATTTGTCATACAGTCAAAAAACGGGGAGTTATTGGTACCGGCTGTTATGGACTTCATTGAGCACATCAATACAGAAGACCGCAGCATTCATTTTACATTACCTGACGGTCTTACAAGCTTGTAACATTTCTTTTCGGATCACGTCTTTGAGTTAAATTGACCTTAACTAAAAAACGATAAAAATGAAAAAAGTAATGATTCCCATGCTTGCAGTACTGACCCTGCTGGTAGTGAACAGTTTCATGGTCCCTGAGCTTCCGAAGGAGGAGGTTCGCAAGCTTGAAACCTTCAATGGTATTGGCATTGCGGTGAGTGCTGATGTTTATTATACTCCTGGAAATACTCACGAAATCAGGATTGAAGGAGAGGCCAGAGATGTAGATGATCTGAGAACCGAAGTAAGAAATGGATTTCTGCAGGTGAAGTATGAGGATAATTGGAGGATCAGGCGCTCAAAGGTGACGCTCTATATTACATCCAAAGAGTTGGAGAGTGTAAAGATTTCAGGTTCCGCCCAATTTGAATGCGAAGAAGCAATTTCTGCCGGGGAGATGGAACTGGCCATGTCAGGGAGCGGCGGTATTCTTTTTGAAAAACTGGAAGCGGAAGAAGTAGATGTAAGAATTTCGGGCTCAGGGAATATCGAATTAGTAAAGGGCAGTGCAGAAGAGCTGGATGCCAGGATAAGCGGATCGGGAAAACTGAATGCTGAAAGATATGAGGTAAATGAGTTGACGGCAGCCATCAGCGGATCGGGATCCGCAAGGATTACAGCCAAAGAGGAACTGGATGTGAAAATATCCGGAAGTGGTAAAGTATATTATCACGGAGATCCACAGGTGCACAGCGTCTCTTCCGGTTCAGGGAAGACGGTAGCGCTATAAAAATACGGAGCACCCCTGCCTCAAGGAGGAGGGGATACAGGAGCGGTTGTTTATACAACCACCTGCGGGCTGCCTGGAAACAGGCAGCCTGTTTTTATTGTAATTGGTAGGGATTAAAAAACAGTTACATAATTAAAATAAAGCGGGAGGAATCAGGAACGGATGGTGGTAATGGAGCCGTCCTTTTCCAGTTTGATGATGACTGAAGGTGCCGAAGGGCTAAGCTCATCCTGACGCCAATCGACCACATAGTCCACCTGTTCCCGGATCTTGGATTTGACCTGGGAAAACAGGGCGGGTGATGGATCGCCCGAAATATTGGCAGATGTAGAAACGATAGGTCTCCCTGTGAACTCAATAAGCTGTTTGCAAAAGGGGTCCTTGGAAATCCGGATTCCAATGGAGCCGTCAGGTGCCAGCAGGTTAATCGCCAGATTTCGGCCTCCCGGGTAAATGATGGTAGTGGGCTTCTCTGCCCGCTCGAGTAACTCCATGGCCTTAGGTGGCAGGGTAACTACGTACTTTTCCAGCATGGCGATGCTATTTACAAGAACCAGCATACCTTTGCTATCTGTGCGTTGCTTAATCCGGTAGATCCTCTGGATACTATCCCTGTTTTGTGCATCACATCCAAGGCCCCAGATGGTATCTGTAGGATAGAGAATGATGCCTCCTGAAAGGACCTCTTTCCCGGCTCTATGGACTTCCTTATTAATCATACAAACACTCCAGGTATAGTTTATAAAGGGAAGGGATGGTCTGCTCTTCCCGGAATTTCAGGGCATGTGCACCCCCCTCCCGTACCAGGCGGTCCCGCAATGCTGATTGCTCAAGGACCTGCCTGATGGCAAAAATCATCTCCTCCTGCTCGTCAGGATTAATCAATATTCCTCCTTTTCCAGCTGTCTCTTCCAGGCATCCGCCCCTGGTGGTAATTACCGGGACTCCCGAATTCAAGGCTTCGAGTACCGGGATTCCAAATCCCTCATAGGAAGAAGGATAAATGAAACCGGCTGAACCCTGGTAAATGGCCGGGAGGTCAGAAGCCTGAACCTGGTCGAGGAAGTGGATATTCGACAGGCCACTTTGCTCGATATATTGCTTTACCTGCTTGAAATAGGAGGTCTTTCTTCCCACCACAACCAGAGGAAAATCCAGCTTTCCCTGGTGAAGGGCCTGAACAATTTTTAGGAGATTCTTTCTCTCCTCGATGGTACCCACATAAAGCAGATATTCTGAAGGCAGGGCAAATTGCTTGCGGGTATCCAACATCACTTTTTCACTAACGCGGCTGTAAAACTGCCTGTGACACCCCTGGTACACCACAGTGATCCTGGATTGATCCACATCCAGCAAGCGTACGATGTCTTGTTTGGTCTGTTCGCTGGCAGCAATTATTCTACTGGCTGCGCTTGTGCCATACCTGGCCTTCCGTTCATAGATTTTACGGCTGAATGTCTGGTATAGCTCAGGGTGCTCCATGAAAATCAGATCGTGAATGGTGAGTACAGATCTGATCCGGCTTTTGTGAATACCTGCAGGCAGTTCATTGCTTAAGCCATGATACAGATCCATGGCATCCCTGTTTAAGCGCTGAGTGAGTCTGAAACTCCGCCACAGGGATCCGGAGCGTTTCCAGATTAGGGCTCGGGGCAACCCGACGGTGCTTTTTGCAGGTTTGTTAAATAGCTTTGCATCGGCAATATGAGGGGTATAGAGAAAGTATTCATTTTCCGGATAGTAACGGCAGATATTGGATATGACATACCTGCTGTAGTTCCCCAGGCCGCTGTAGTTATTGAAGGCCCGTTTTGCGTCAAATCCGATCCGCATTATACCGCTACATTGTATTCCCTGAGCGCATCATTCAGGGAAGTTTTCAGATCTGTGGAGGGTTTACGGGTGCCAATGATCAGGGCGCAGGCTACCTGGAAGTCACCTGCCGGAAAGGATTTGGTATAAGATCCGGGAATTACCACCGAGCGGGCAGGAACCACTCCCTTCATCTCCACAGGCTCTTTTCCTGTGACATCAATGATCCTGGTGGAATTGGTGATCACCACATTGGCGCCTAAAACGGCTTCTGATTCCACCCGTACACCTTCAACAACTATGCTCCTGGAACCGATGAAACAGTTGTCCTCAATAATAACCGGGGCAGCCTGAACCGGTTCAAGTACCCCCCCGATGCCAACGCCGCCACTCAGGTGAACGTTTTTCCCTATCTGGGCACAGGATCCAACAGTTGCCCAGGTATCGACCATGGTCCCCTCGTCAACATATGCTCCGATATTGATATAAGAGGGCATCATGATGACCCCTTTGGAGATATAAGATCCATATCTGGCAATGGCATGGGGTACCACACGAACCCCCTTGGCTTTGTAGCCGCTTTTCAGGGGGATTTTATCATGAAACTCGAAAGGGGGAGCTTCTATGGTCTCCATTTTTCTGATGGGAAAATAGAGGATGACTGCCTTTTTGACCCAGTCATTGACTTTCCAGGCCCCTGACTCCTTATGGGCGACTCTTAAGATGCCTCTATCCAGCTGGTCAACCACCTCCCGAATGGCTTTCTGCACTTCCTGGTCATTCAGAAGTTCCCGCTTTTCCCAGGCAGCTTCAATGGTCTCTTTTAATTTCATCTTCCAAAAATAGCAACTTTAATGAGTCGGGCCACCAGGTAGAGGATCACCAGGGTAAATATGATGGTCGCTCCCGAAGGAATGTCCAGGTAATAGGAGAGCACAAGTCCCAGCAGGGAAGCAAAAAAACCCAGCGAAACAGATCCGATCATGATGTGACTGAAACGCTTGGTGAATAAATTTGAAATATTCTGCGGGATGGTTAACACGGATAGAACCAGTATGATTCCGGCCGTTCGGATACTCAAAACGATCGTAAGTGCCACAAGAATAATGAGCAGGTAGTTGATAAACATAACCGGGATACCTCTGATCCTGGCAAACTGCTCGTCAAATGAAACATAGAGGATGGGTTTGTAGAGTAAGATGAATACCGCAGTAACCGTCAGTGCCAGGGCCAGCATAAACCAGAGATCAGCGGTGGTCACTGTAATAATGCTTCCAAAGAGGTAGCTCATCAGGTTAGGTGCATAACCCGGTGTCAGGTACACAAAGATGATGCCGATGGCCATACCCAGGGACCAGAGAATGGCGATAATGGAATCGTTTCGCATAATCTTACGCCGTGTCAGGTTTTCGGTGGTCAATGCAGCCAGTACTGCAACTGCTGCTGCCCCTGCCAGTGGAGGGAAGCCCAGGTAGTACCCGATACCTACCCCGCCGAAAGACGCATGGGTGATCCCCCCGCTGATAAATACCATTCGTCTTGAAACTATATATGTTCCAATAAGGCCGCAGCTGATAGACATCAGCAGTGCGGCCAGAACCGCGTGTTGAAAGAATCCGTATGTAAGCAGGTGCAGAAGGTCCATCTATTTGTGAATGTGTTCTTTAATTACCCGGTGGGGGACGGGACCATGGGCGATGATTTCTATGGGACAGTTATATACCTTCAGCTGTTCTTCATTAATTTCATTTGAAGGATGATAATGAAGATCGCGGTTTACACAGGCAATGGTTTTAATATAGGGTGAAATAATCCCGATATCATGCGAAACCAGCAGGATAGTGATGGTGCTGTTCAGCTCCTGCAAGAGCGCATATAATTCTGTTTCAAACTGATTATCCACATGTGTGTCGGGCTCATCCAGGACCAGTAACCTGGGAGAAGAGATGATGGCCCGTGCCAGCATGGTGCGTTGAAGCTCTCCGCCGGAGAGTTCCCCAATGGGGCGGGAGCCCAGCCTTTCAAGTCCCACTTTTTCCAGGGCCTGGTCCACTTTGCTACGCCTTATTCTGGCTGATACAGGTCCTATTTTCAATCCGTGCTCCAATCCGGAGGCGATCACCTCTCTGACCGTTATAGGGAAGTTTTCATCCACCTGACTGCCCTGGGGCAGGTAGCCTATGTCAGATCTGTTCAGGGTATGTGTAATGGATCCATTCAGAGGTTTCACAAGGCCCAGGATAGCCTTTATCAGTGAGGTCTTGCCCCCACCGTTGGGACCAATGATTCCAATGAAATCCTTTTCGAATACGGTTAAATTAACCTTGGAGAGCACCAGTTGCCTTTGGTAGGCAAGGTCCATATTTTTTATCTCTACAAGGGGAGTGCTCATAGCTGTGAGGAATTAAGCTGTTCTGCAATATAGCGCATTTGTTTGCCCCACTCCAGATCGAGGGGGTCAAATGGAATCAATACTGAATTTGTTTCTCGGGCAAGGATTTCTGCATTTTTTCGATCAAACTGACTCTGAATCAGGATCTTTGAAATATGATTCGCTCTGGCCAGGTCGGTCATCTCTTTCAGATGGGCCGGTGAAGGTGATTTCCCTTCAATTTCCAGGGGGAATTGTTCCAGGCCATAGTCCCTGGCAAAATAGGTGAGTGCCGGATGATAGATCATGAACTTCCTGTTCTCAAGATCCTCGAGCTCGTCCAAAATGGTCCTGTGGAGGGAATCCAGATAGAGCTGGAAATTCTCATACCTGGCCAGCAGGGACTCTTGTTCACCGGGAAATAGCAAAATCAGTTCCTGATGAATGTTGCGGGCAATAATGCCGGCATTTCGGGCTGACATCCAGATATGGGGATCGGGACCGTGATGCAGATGTCCATGCAGAGCACCAGCTTCTCCGGCTTCCTCTTCTTCTTTATCCTGGATGATCTCTACTCCCACTGAAAGATCCACTATTTTTAATTCCGGGTTGACGCTTCGGATCTTATTCATCCAGCTCTGTTCAAAGCCGATATAACCGATTCGCATATAAAGAGATGACCGGTCCAGTTTTCCTAGTTGTAAAACAGTTGGTTCGTAAGTAGCCGGGCTGGCACCGGGAGGTATCATTACATTAACTTCCACCAGGTCTCCTGCCAGCTGTTCGATAAAATATTGTTGGGGAAGAATGCTGACACTGATCACTGGTTTGTCCCCTGAGTCAGTCCCTGTCCTGCATGAGGTGCTCAGCAAGAATAGCCATAGAAGCAGAAGCAGTTTTTTCATGGATTACCGGGCTTAAAGATTTTATATAGTGGTGTGCCTTTGGGGGGAACCGGATCATGTCCGTGGCCACCCCATGGATGACAACTCAGTATTCTTTTTGTTCCCATAATCAGCCCCTTTATAGGGCCATGTATTCGCAATGCTTCCAGGGCATATTCGCTGCAGGTCGGGTGGTACCTGCAGGTTTTCGGAAGTGCCGGCGAGATGATCCATTGATATATTTTTATGGGAATGGTTAACAGGAAAATCACCAGCCACCGGACCCACTTCACCAGAAAGAAATTGTTAAGCTGTTCAGGAAGACTTGATAAATTGCCCATAGACCAACTGAAATTCGGACAAAATTACGCATAATTGAGGAGTAATTTAGATCATTTCTTAAATGGATTTCATATCATTTTTGCTTATTTTCACGGCTCAATTTTACGATTAGTTAGACAGTATCCTATTATCAATTATAAATTGTAACCATGAAAGAAGCAATTGCTATACTTTGCGCGGGCGGACCTGCACCAGGGATCAATACTGTGATCAGTTCAGTCACTAAAATATTTAACAAGAACGGGTACAATGTCCTCGGGCTTAACGGAGGGTATAAGAGCCTTTTTTCCGAGGAGCCGGCATTTGAGTACCTGGATTTTGAATATGCCGATCAGATCTACAGCAGGGGAGGATCTGCCCTGAAGATGAGCCGGTATAAGCCCAAAGACGAAGAGTTTAAAGTGGATTTCTTCAAGAAGAACAGTGTGAAGCTTCTGGTTACTATTGGAGGTGATGATACTGCTTCCACAGCCAACCGTCTGGCCAAGTTCCTGGCCAAGGAGAAGATGGATGTGAAAAATATTCATGTTCCAAAAACCATTGATAATGATCTTCCTCTGCCGGAGGGGACGCCGACTTTCGGGTATCACTCGGCAAAGGAAGAGGGGGTACGTCTTTGCACCACCATCTATGAAGATGCCCGCACCAGCGGAAACTGGTTTGTGGTCAGTGCCATGGGACGTGAAGCTGGTCACCTGGCCTTTGGGATCGGGACCGCCTGTCACTATCCGATGATCATAATCCCGGAGATGTTCAACAAGACCAAGATGACCTTTGATAAGATTACCAGAATGGTAGTTTCCTCCATGGTTAAGCGCAGGATCCTGGGGATTGATTATGGGGCAGCCATTGTCAGTGAGGGAGTTTTCCATTTTATGAGTGATGAGGAAATTATTGATACAGGGGTTAATTTCACTTATGATGAGCACGGGCATCCCGAGCTGGGTAATGTAAGTAAATCCCATATTTTTAATATGCTGACACAACAGCATCTTAAGACCCTGCGAATCACCGTGAAAAGCCGGCCAGAGGAAATTGGTTATGAGCTGCGTTGTTGCAGGCCTATCGCCTATGACCTCTCTTATGCCACACGGCTTGGACTGGGTGTGTACAGCCTCTTTAAGAAGGGTGAAACGGGGTGTATGACTACTATTGATCGTGGAGGCAACATCTCTCCCCTCTATTTAAAGGACGTGGAAGATGAGAATGGTAAAGTAAAACCCCGCCTGGTAAATATTAACTCAGAGGCGGTTCAGGTGATTTTCAAGAGTAACCTGCATTACATTACCAAAGAAGACTACCGGGCAGCTAAGAAATACGTGAAGAATCCTGAGGCCTACGATTTTAATAAGATCCTGAATTGGGAAGATTAGGAGTATCTAACTTAAATAGCTAACATAGGGATCTTTAGCATGGGTTTTCAGCTGAAGGCTAAGCTGGTTTAAATTAAGTAGGCTGTACGGATGGAGGTGCTAAATTTTTCTCCGGGTTGTTTTATTAACCGCAATCAATTAACTTCTCTTTATTAACCAAATCCTGAGAAGATGAAAAGTCTGTTTTTTACCGGAGTTCTGAGTTTTTTCCTGGTTTTTATTCTATCCGCTCAGCAAGCAGAGCCGATCACGGTAGAAAAAAAGGGAATGAAAAAAGTTTATCTCCATGGTGATGAATCAATTGATTCAAAACAACTCTCTAACTTGTTGAAGGCTAATTCAAATTCTGCAGATGCCTATTCGACTTATAAAATCTGGAGTACTGCTGGCCTGACCACCATGATTTGTGGTACGGCTTTTATTGGGGTGGGTTTTTATTATACCATTAAAAGTGCTCAGGCAGTGGGAGACAATGATCTGCTTGGTACAACGGATTACTCTAACAGGAGTACCAATAATATGCTTATTGGTGCAGGTTTCTATGTACTGAGTGTTCCGTTTTTATTATTATCAAATTCCAATTTGAAAAAATCGATCAATCTCTATAATGCCAGCACTTCGACAGCCAGCCTGAATAACATCGATTTATATCTTGGTTTTACGGAAAACGGATTTGGTATCGGCCTGAGTTTTTAGCTTGCGTCCCACTGTTCTTACCTGCCATTGGTTTTTACCAATTAATGGGCTATTTTTAAAAGAAAAAACATGGCACAGGGGAACAGGAAAAAAGGTACGATAGGAATATTAACCGGAGGCGGGGATGTGCCCGGGTTAAATCCGGCCATCCGCGCGGTTACTATTCGTGCCCTCCGCGAAGGATATCAGGTCATCGGCCTTCGTAAGGGCTGGTGGGGTATCACTGAGATCATCAGGGACAAAAATGCGGACAACAGCGAGCACTATATTATGCTTACCGAGCAGATCGTCAATAAAGCAGGGCGAACCGGAGGAACCTTTCTGCATACTTCCAGGGTAAATCCAAGCAGGATCAAAAAGGAGTCGGTACCCGTGCACCTGAGAGACAGTTATCAGGAGGAAAGCAACGATCTGACCCAGGAGGTCTTGAAAAATCTGGAGTTTTTAGGTATAGACTATTTGATACCCATCGGGGGTGATGATACCCTGAGTTATGGGGTTCGCCTTTACAAAGAAGGCTTCAAGGTGATTGCCATTCCCAAGACCATGGATAATGATGTTCCCGGAACCGACTACTGTATTGGCTTTAGTACCTGCGTAACCCGCACCATTAACATGACCAATACCCTGCGTACTTCGGCGGGTTCCCATGAGCGGATCCTGGTATTGGAGGTGTTTGGAAGGTATGCAGGATTTACTGCCATGATTCCCACCATGGCCGGCGCTGCAAACCGTTGTGTCATCCCGGAATATCAATTCGATATTGAACACCTGACTGAGCTTCTGGTGGAAGACCGGGCTCAAAATCCAAGCAACTATTCAGTAGTTCTTGTTTCTGAGGGAGCAACCTTCAAAGGGATGGATGAGATGATGTTCAGACATGGCGAAAAGGATGCCTATGGGCATGCTAAGCTCGGAGGAATAGGCACGATTGTCTCCGACAGGATTAAGCAGGAGTCAGCGAGATTCAATAACGGGCTTACGGTCAACATCATTAACCAGCACCTGGGGTACCTGGTTCGCGGGGGAGATCCGGATGCCATAGATTCCATAGTTCCCATGGCTTATGGAAATCTGGCGCTGGATCTGATATTAAAGGGAATACATGGAAGGCTGGTTGTATTGAGAAACGGCCGCTATGACAACGCGCCGATCGATGTGGTAACCAGCACGAAGAAACTGGTGGATGTGAAAAAACACTACAACATAGAAAGATTAAGGCCGCACTTTAAAAGTTTTGAATTCCAGCCCCTCTTTATTATGAGCGGAACTTAAGACCCGGACTCAGTAGCTATTCTATATAGATCCACGCCGTTTCAATCACATTGTCCCGGATGCCGCTTAGCTCGCCAAGCGCTGCTTTAACCGATTCGTAAGAACCGGATGTCACCAGATTGAAGCTATAGGGACCTGCAATTATCCTGCCGGCATAGCCCTTATTTTTCATGGCCGCAGAATAATCATTTGCATATGAGGAATTCTTAAATGCACCGACAATGATATGTACTTTTGAGTTGCCTCCTTCACAATCAGACAGTTTAAGCATGGCTTCATCCGCCTGCATTCTGGCCATAGCCAGCTTGTCTTCCAGGTCCTTAGTGCTTCCAAGCTGTGCTTTTAGATCCTCGTTTTCAGCAACCATTTCATCAATCTGTTCTTGAGTCATGGATGGCTTTTGAAATAAACTGCAGGATGATACGATCAATCCAAGTAAAATAATTCCAATCAGGTTCTTCATGATGAATGAGTTTAGTTCTTCAAGATTAAAGATACGCAAAATCCAATAATCTGGAATTTGCATTTTATTTGCTTTGTTAATAACTCTATAAGCCTGTTAATCAGCTTTATGGTCTGTTTTATCGTACTTTTGAATAATGGGCAGCTCATTTCCGGACCATATATTTCAGGCAGCTGAGGAGTATTTCTGGATTCTCTCCAGAGGATATCCTCAGAATAGTGCATTAAAACTGGTGGGTGATAAATTTATGTTGCCGCGTGATATGCGTCAGGTCCTCTACAGGGGGGTAGTTCCAGCCGGTAAGGCCAGGGAGCGTCTTGCTAAAATTGGATCGGTAAAAAGGGGGGACCTGGTTCTGATCGATACATACAATGTCCTTTTTACTGTAAATAATTACCTTCTGGGCAGACCTCTTTTTATAAGCAATGATGGAATGTTGCGTGATGCAGGAGAGATGCGAGGGAGGATTATCAACAAACCTCAGTTCTCCAGAGCAGTCTCTATGATGCTGGAGGTATTGCAGATGTGGCCGGAGGCCACTTTTATTCACTACCTTGACGAGCCGGTCTCCCGCAGCGGAAGGCTCTCCATTGAACTATGCAAGGAGATGATGCAGATGGAGATAGAGGGAGATGCCCATACAGCTGCATCACCGGATCAGATGCTTATACAGGAGAAAAGCGATGCTATCTGCACTTCAGATGGAGCCATCATTGACCAGTACCAGGGCAGGGTCGTTGATCTGCCCCGATTCCTTCTTCAATATTATTTTCAGGCCGATTTTCCTCAGGTAATCAGAGATTCCATTACTCCTGCATAAAGAGCAGGGAGGATACGGGATAGTGATCGGAGTGCTCTGTCTTGATCCTGGTAAAATCTGAAGATAAAAGGGGAGGGCCATATAGGATGTAATCAATTCGAAAGGAGGGGAGTTCACCTGCATAAGTGTTTCCGAAGCCTCTTCCCGATTTTCTGAAGGCATCTTTCAACCCTTTCTTGATTTTCCGGTAGGCGTAAGATTGGGGGGTGTCATTAAAATCGCCCATTACAAGCACCGGGTGTGGAGAATCCTTGATATAACTGGCTATTACCTGGGCCTGTTCTGCTCGCATGGAAAATGCAGTCTTCAAGCGTGAACCAATGGCCCTGATTTCGTTTATCTGCTCATTGGTGTATTTTAGTCGCGCCGTATCCAAAAAGGTATAATTATCCCGCTGGAAATTGATAGACTGCAAATGGATATTAAACACCCTGATGGTATCTGAATTAAACAGGATATCGGTATACATGGCCGCATTAAAGGAGGAGTTAAAGGGGATCCGGCTTTTCTTTAATATAGGGTATTTGCTGAAAGTGGCTATTCCGAAACCGTTCCTGTTGGTGCGATCACCTGTATAGTAGACGGCGCTGTAAGGCAGATATTTCAGCTGATCGGCAATATCTGCCTGGCTCTGACCTTTTTTCGTCGAGGTAAAGTACTCTTGAAAGCAGACCAGTTGAGGTTCCTGTTGTTCAAGAAATTCAAAGATCTCTATTTTCGCTTCTGTTTCTTTGTTCCAGTGGTAAATATCAAATCCACGCACATTGTAGGTGAGAACTTTGAGAAAACTACTCTGAGCTGCATTTACAGGAATCTCAGACTGCCTCAGGTTCAGTGGAATAAGATTATTCAGATGATTCCATCCCATCAATATCACCATAAGAGAGATCAGAATCTCTTTTTTCAGGCGGATTAACCAGAAACAGAGAAAGGCCAGATGCAGCATAAGGAGATAGGGATAAGCCAGACCAAAAAGAGCAGGAAGTACCACTTTGGATGGATTCACAAGCGGAGCCAGATAAGCCAGCAACATGGCAACAGCTGCCAGGATATTTAGAATCAGTATGACCCGGTCTGCAAATTTACTCACGACTATTTTTTATTGCCCATTTTAAAAAGCAGTTCCTTCTCCCTGGATGTGAGACTGTCATATCCTGCTTTGGATATCTTGTCCAGGATCTGATCAATCTCTTTCTGCTCTTCGACCTTATATTGTCTGTATTGAATGTCGTCAGCCGGAGGTTTCTGATCGCGGCTTCGTTTGTAAGTAACCTTCAGCTTATCTCTCCTGGGTTTAAACCAGGTTACAATTCCGTCCATGATCCGGTCAAATCCCCTGGTAATATCTTTACCCCTGCGGTAATAATATGCAAACAGGAAACCTGTGAGAGCACCCCCGATATGTGCAATTTTTCCTCCTGTATTGGTGGAGAAGTCAACCAGAGACGTTAATATGAACATGATCAGGGCGATGTATATAATTTTCACCGGTCCAATCAAAATAAGATGCATCCGGCGCTCAGGCTGGTATGTGGCCGTAGCAACAACTACAGACATCACAGAGGCAGAGGCACCGAGAGCGATGGATCCTTCCTTAACATTTTCAAATACAGGGAAGAGGTTGTAAAAAATCACATAGAGAATCCCTCCAGCGAAGCCCCCCAGCAGGTAGGTGCTTAATAATTTTTTCAAACCCAGCTCCTGGATAAATACAGTGCCGAACCAGTATAACCACAAAAGATTAAAAAGAATATGAATAAAATCCACATGAAGGAACATGTAGGTAATCAGGGTCCATGGACGGTGCGAAAGTACCTCCAGGTTGGCAGGAACAGCCAGATAGTTCAGAAAGCCGGGAAAGAGTTCGTAAGCATTTGACAAAAAGAGTATGATCCTGACAATTTGTACTACCAGAAAGAGTCCCAGGTTGAGGTAGATAAGTTTATGAAGGGTAGTCCCTTGGCGGAAAGACTCTTTTATTTCGTCGATAATGCTCATTCAATCAGAAAGTTAATAAAAGTTTCGTGTAAACTTGTTCCAGTATCTGATTAAGAAGAACCCAAAAATCATACCACCCAGATGAGCGAAATGAGCAATGCTTCCTCCACTATTCGTTATTCCCAGGAACAGTTCAAGTGCTCCAAATCCGATGACCAGCCATTTAGCTTTGATGGGAATGGGAATGAACATAATATAAAGAGGTGTATTTGGGAACAGCATGCCAAAGGCCAGTAAGACCCCGTAAACTGCTCCCGATGCTCCAACCGTTGGCCTTATAAGTTCCCTTCCAACCTGGTAGAATTGATTTCCGGGTTGTAAGATCTCCTTAAGCAGGGCATTGTTTATGCGGTCGACAGAATAAGCTGCTTTCAGGCTGGCAATGTCCGGAGCAAACTGAATGTAATTGACCAGTTGGTGAAAGAATGCGGCACCCAGTCCCGTTATCAGGTAATAAATCAGGAATCGCTTGCTGCCCCAGACACTTTCCAGGGTTTTCCCGAAGATCCACAGGGCATACATATTAAAGAAGATATGGCCGAGTCCTCCATGCATAAACATATGGGTGACGATCTGCCAGGGTTGAAACAGGGGTGACTGAAAGTAAAACATACCCAGCACCGCATTCAGGTTGATCACCCGCTGCAAAAGCATGGTGCCCACGAGCATCACTACGTTGATAAGGATCAGGTTCTTGGTAACCGGGGGAGTATTGCTTAATCCTCCACTATAAAATCGATTCATATGTTAATCTTTAAAATGGGTATCCAGTTCCTCCAGGTCAATAATCTTTACAATTAACGAACCAGAAGGAGAATAGTTTGGATTCTCACAGGCAAAGAGCTGGTCAATCAATTCCTGCATCTCCATATCTGTAAGCTGTTTTCCATAATGAATGGCCGATGCCTTTGCTGCAGCCCGGGAAACCCGTTCTGCATGTTGAGTATGATTCAGTCCCTGCAAAGTTTTAAACTGTTCAATCATCAACTCCATGGTGTCGGCAGCATTTGCAGGATTCATTTCGGCAGGAAATCCTTGTACTACTACACTTTGGTTTCCGAAGTCTCGAATGTCAAATCCCAGAGCCTCCATATCCTCCATCATCTCCAGGCACACCTGGTAGTCTGCCGAATTTAAGGAAATTGTTTCCGGGAACAAGGACTGCTGTGCCAGTGGTTTCTGTTGTGCCAGGGCCTGTAACATTCGCTCATAGAGAATACGTTCATGGGCCCTTCGCTGGTCAATTAGCATCACCCCTGATTTAACAGCTGAGAGAATGTATTTATTCCTAATCTGCAGGGTTTTCTGCTTGCTCACCTGGATGCCGGCAGCCGGTTCAAATAACTGTTCCCAACCTTCAAAGCGCTCATCCAGGTATGGGCTTGACCGTTTTGCACGCTCGTAGCTGTTTTCATCCGCAAATGGATTGTAGGATGGGTTGGTATCAATGGATGGCTGCTTGATCTCGGTGTCTTTTGAAAGCACTGGAATATCGATGACTCCTTCGGTGCCAAAATCCAGAGATGGGGAGAGATTATTTTTCCCAATGGCCTTCTTTATGGATGCCAGTAAAATCTGCCAGATGGAGCGCTCATCCTCAAATTTAACCTCTGTTTTTGAGGGGTGGATGTTCACATCTAAATGGGATGGATCGATATTGAAATAGATAAAGTAGGAAGGAATATGGTCGGCAGCCAGAATTTGATCATAGGCATTCATCACCGCCTTGTGAAAGTAGGGATGTTTGATAAACCGTTGGTTGACAAAAAAGAACTGTTCGCCATAAGTTCTCCGGGCATGTTCAGGAAGCCCAATAAATCCGCTGATGGTGATCAGGGTGGTCTCCGATTCCAGGGGGATGAGATAGCTGTTTATTGATTTTCCAAATATTCCGACGATTCTTTGCCTTAAATTGGATCCTGGAAGCTGGAAGATCTCAGATTGGTTGTGGATGAGCGAGAATGAAATCTCCGGGTGTGTGAGAGCTACATGGTTAAACTCATTGATGATATGTCGAAGTTCGGTCTGATCGCTCTTCAGGAATTTACGCCGGGCCGGAACATTATAAAATAGATTCTTGATCTGAAAATTGGAACCTGTGGGAGCCTGAACAGTTTCTTTTAATTCGAGTTTCGATCCGGCTATGCGTATTTGGGTTCCCAGCTCCTGGCTCTCCAAACGTGTTTTCAGACTTACTTCTGCAACGGCAGCCATGGAGGCCAGGGCCTCCCCCCTGAATCCGCAGGTCCGAATAGAGAAGAGGTCCTCGGCACTGGAAATCTTTGAAGTGGCATGTCGCTCAAAACAGCGCTCAGCATCCAGCTCAGACATCCCGCTTCCATTGTCGACCACCTGGATCAGTGTTTTCCCGGCATCTTTTATCAGCACTTTGATACTGCTGGCACCCGCATCCACTGCATTCTCCATCAACTCCTTCACCACTGAAGCCGGTCGCTGAATCACTTCTCCCGCTGCGATCTGGTTGGCAACCGCATCACTCAACACGTGGATTACCTCTGACATCTACCTGTAGAAAATTATATATGCAAGAAACAGGAGTACGGCAAGGATAACCAGGAGTCTGATGTTCGAACTGCGCTTGGCTTTCACTTTTTGTTTCCGACCCGCTGTCCGGAAAGATCCACGCCTGATGGTTGTGCGGTTGGTATCCGAGGGTACTTCAATACCCATCTCATGCTTGATCTGTCGGATCCGCTCCTCTCTTGCCTCCTTTTCCGGGTCCCAGTACCTGGGGGTGTAATTAAATTCCTTATGTCCGGGAAGTTTTATAAATCTGGGTATTCCCATATCTCTTTATTTAGCCTGTAAAGTTAACGATAAAGTCTATAAGGACGAAAGCCAATAAAGATGAAACTGTTTTTATCCTTGTATAAATTAAGAGGCCACCCTGTAACAGGACGGCCTCTCAAACTTGGATCGGCTTATTTATCCAGGATTATTTATTCTCGTCCTTGAATTGGATTTTCGTAGAAAACTTTACGTTCACAGGTTTGCCGCGCTGTTTGCCGGGGGTCCAATCGGGCATCTCCCTGATTACTTTCATAACCGCTGCATCCAGGGCCTTATTGGTGCTTTGAACCACCTGGACGTCTTTGGTTTTCCCCTTTTTATCAATCATCCACTGCACGGTAACTTCCCCTTCGATTCCCAGGGTTTTAGCTTCCTCAGAATCTTTCAGCTTGGAGTAGATATGAGTCTTCAGGGCAGCCTTCCCCCCGGGAATTGGGGCATATCCTCTACAATATAGAAGACTTCCTTTTCTTTTGCCTTCCTGGCGGCTGTTGCATCTTCTTTGGTGGTGATCAGGATGAGCCCGTCTTTGGCATTGTATTTCTGTACCAGGGGATGGTCGGGATCTTTAAGTACTTCCACCTTATCGATAAGATCCGAATTTATAGTTACGACCTTATCAACCTGCTCGCCATCAACCACATAAACTGGATTCGCCATGGTTCCGTCTGTATTTCTCAGTGTAATGGCAGCGCCTGCTTCCTCTTCCTTTTTCCCAGGATCCTGAATTACGAAATTAATGGGGAAGGTGAAAAGCACATTTACTTCTTCTCCAGCTTGTTTTCCGGGGGTCCAGTCAGGGGAGGACATTACCACACGGATGGCTTCCTTATCCAGGGCCGGATCCACGCTCCTCACAACAAGGGCATCTTGTACTTTTCCCGCAGTATTCACCATAAACTGAACGATGACTCTACCTTCAATAGCTTTTTTAGTCGCTATCTCCGGATACTGAAGATTTTCGGCGATGTACTTCCGGAATTCTATGCCGGCATCCCCACCATTGAACGTGGGCATTTCTTCCACAACATAGAATAAATCCTTCACTTCCAGGGGCACCGATTCGAGATCAAGATCATAGGTCTTCTCTTTAAGTTCCAAAGGCTTCTTACCGATCCTGGAGGCCCGCACAATGAGAGTTTCCATTCCCACAAAGGAGATCACAAGTTCCGGATCGCCGTCTACGTTGAGCATAAAGCTCCCATCCAGGTCTGAGACGCATCCGGTAGTACCATTCCGGATTACAATGGAGGCTCCCGGGACAGGTTCTCCCGTTTCGGCTAGGACTATCTTGCCCTTGATTGTCTTTTGCTGCGGGGACATTCCGGTGGTAAGTCCCAGGGTAAGCAGGACAGCCGGGATAAGCAAAGCGATTTTCAGAATCCCCCATGGGGATTTTTTTGGCTTTTTCATCATTTTAAATCTGTTTAGCGTTAAAGAATGATTAAACTGGTTGCCGAGCCTGAACACATTCACCCCCAGGGTGTGGTTCATAAGCTGAGCCCTGTATCGAGCCGGATCAATGCCGGTCGACAGCACCTGCCGGTCGGCCAGGTGCTCGTGGTTCTCTTTAATCATCCTGGAAATAAGCCATGAGAAGGGATTGAACCATGTAAGCAGCAGAGTGCATTCCATCAGCATCAGATCGATGAAGTGAAGTTGCCGGATATGTGCTTTTTCATGGAGAAGTACATTGTAAAGATCGTCCTGATCCTTGAGTGAACCCGGGACAAAAATTTTGGTGAAAAGGGTAAAGACCTGATTGTTTTTTATAAAGGCCACCCCCTCTTCATTGTGAGTCCGTTGCCAGGTCAGATTCCATTTGAAAATCAAAAAAAGATTCTTCAGGAACATAAAAATAAGCCCCGATATATACACCATTATAAGAACCTGAAGCCAGTTGATACTCAGTCCGCCCGATACTCCTGCGCCTTCAAGCATCAGGGGTTGAGTGACAGGGGTATCCAGGTCAATGAAAACTGTGGGGGTCAGATCCACCACCAGAGGAAGTTTCCGGAACGTGATAAAAGGAAATATCCAGGAGGCAATCACTCCGCAGATCAGGTAGATTCTTTTGAGGACCAGGTTGGGATCCTTGCGGAACAAAAAGTAGTAGGGCAGGAAAATGATCCCAAGACCGGCAGATACTTTTAGAAGATATATGAAGAAGCTATTCATTGTTCTCGGATTCTTTGAGTTCGGATTCAATTTCTGAGATCAACAGGTGCAGTTCCCCCATGTCCAGGTCATTTTCCTTTGCAAAAAAGGCAGCCATTCTGGTGAAGGATCCGTCAAAATAGTTTGACACAATCCCAGAAAGATATCCCCGCAGGTACTCTTTTTTCGGTACTTGAGGGTAATAGAGGTAAGTTGTTCCCACCGCCTTATGATCTACAAATCCTTTCTTTTCCAGTACGCGAACCACTGTAGATACCGTGGTATAAGGCGTATCAGGTTCGCTGAGCTCGTTCATGACATCCCGGATGGTGGACTCACCCAGTTTCCACAGGATAAGCATGATCTCCTCTTCCGCTTTGGTAAGTCTTTTGGTCATAGTACAATTATTGTTCCATACAAAGGTATAACTTATTTATACGTAAAGCAACTATAAATGCAGTAGAATAACTATAAAAGCAGTAAAAATTTTATAAGAGGAAGGTTACTTGCATGATTATCAGAACGGTAAGTGGCACAGAAAAATTGTCTGTTCCATGGGGGCTGTAGGCCTCTATGGTGGTTGAAAGCAGTGCAATCAGCAAAGCCATGACGATAGAACCTGCCAGGTCCCATTGAAGATAGTAGAAGAAGGCGAGGAACAAAACAGGCAGTGCAGTAATGAAAAAGGCGGTGCTGCCGGCCAGGGTTTTGGCACTGCCATTCCAGGATTTTCTGCCGGGTATGGTTCTTTTTCCCATTCTTCTTCCAATCAGAGCGGCAGCCACATCACTAAAGGTGAGCACCAGCAGGGGGATCACAAATAACTCCTTTCTCCCGGTGAACAGGGAAGCCACATAACAGAGATAAACAGAAGCGAAGAAAAAGTAACTGCCCGCACTTTTTCCTGCAATCCGGTGGTGGGAGGGTAAAATCTTCAGTCGCCTGGTGAACCAAAGCACCAGACAGGATTGCAGGGAAAGGATCAGCACCCACCAGTGGGAGGTGAAGAGCCAGGGGAAGGGGAGGGTGATTAGTCCGGCCGACAGGTGAGCAAAGCTCCTGGACCAGGCTGGTCCTCTTTTAAGCAGCCTGTAAATTCCTTCCCCCAACAGCAGGATGATCCCGTATGCCAGGGCGTAGATCAGGTAATATTTGATATTCGCGTTCATCTTATCCAGTTCTGAACCTCTGCAAGCAGAAAAGTGAGTGCCCCGGCCATCATCAGGCTGTCGAAGCGATCCAGGATTCCTCCATGTCCGGGGAGCATCTTGCCAAAAGTAGCTAAGTGAGCAGAGCGTTTTACAGCCGATGCCAGCAAATCGCCTGTGGCAGCTGCCGCTATAATCATGCAGGTTCTGAGGATAAGTTCGCTCCATCCAAAGGCAAAACTATGTCGTGTGAGCAGAGTGGTGGCCAGAGTGATAATAATTCCACCTAAGAGTCCTTCCACAGTCTTTCGGGGACTGATTTTTGAAAACAGTGCCCTTTTACCCAGGAGTTGACCGATTACCTGGCAGGAGCCGTCAAAGAGGACTACCACAAAATAGGTGAAGAGCAAGGTATTTGCGTCCATGTAAATAAACCCTGCGAAAGCTCCTGAGATCAACAGAAAAGCGAAAATCAAGCCTATGTTATTTTTCAATGGTTTTACTGCTCGTCCCCATTCAAACAAGGCAAGAAGAAGGATACTCCACCCCAGATAGGGAAAGATGGCCTGGGCCCATAGCATGCAGGACCACAAAAGGTTCACCAGCAAGAGGTAAGTCAGATATTTAATCCACTGTTGTTTGGACTCCGCAGGCTCCAGCTTCCCGGTGATATGTATCAGCCAGAGTCCACCGGATATAAAATGAGCCATCAGCAGGAGGTAGGGCAAAAGGTATTCACGCATGTGACCGTCTCCTTTCCCTTAATACCCAGTAAAGCCCCTTTACATCTGAGCGCATTTCCGGAATAATCAGCTGAATGGTCAGGCTCTCAATAAATGCCAGCAGACTAATATTGACCATGATATAGAAATAGATCGGAACATAGTTCACGAAAAAAAGCAGCATGAAGAAGATTCCCTGCAGGTAGCCGCCTAATTTGATGGACCATAGGTGGAAACTCTGGATTTTTCCAAACTTGATTATTGGGGAAAGGTGAGTAATCACATAACAGGCTACAAATATATAAAACAACCAGGCGTCCGGTCCTATTTCTCCGATCTTAAACACCGTGATCCCAGTCAGGGCAGTGAGGTATACCCCAATATCAGCCAGAGAGTCAATTCGGGCGCCGATGGCAGTCTGCTGATTGAATCTTCGGGCAATAAACCCATCCCAAACATCTGTGTTCAGGCTGATCACCAACAGTATGGCAAATACCATCTCCTGATTCAGTACAATCATAAGAGCAATTACAGGAAACATAAAAAGCCTGTACAGGGAGAGATAGTTTGGAATAGTCAGCGGGATCCTATGTTTCAGAAGTATAATTTCACGCATGAGGATTGGTTTTAAATAGCTGACACCCCTGTTCACGGAGCAGGCGGATCCCTTCGCTCAGTTCCATCTCTTTTATATTTCCAACTGCGCCCCGGCAGAAAGGACAGCTGTGGTAAAACCCGGCTGAATCAATATGAATGTAGCGGTTACCGGCCCCGTAACATCCGATGTTTCGCTGGTGGTATCCCGGGTACTGTATAATGGGATAGAACTGATACCTGGCCGATCCGTTCATTTTATGGAAAAACTTTAGCACAACTTCCTGTTCCTGGCGGCTCAGCAACACATCTTTTCCTGCATAGTTTCCGGCCTTTCTTGCCTCCAGGAATCTCACAAAAGGGACCTCCAGGTCCCGGGCCAGCCTCAGGTATTTCATCAACTGCGCTTCAGTGGCCATTTCATGGGTCACACACAGGGTCAGATTGGGCACGATTCCAACAGCTTTGCAATTCTCCACAGCTTCCAGGGCCCACCTGTAGGCTTCCGGATGGTTCCGGAAGCGATTATGCTTCTCCGCATCCCAGTGGTCCAGGCTGATATTGGCCCCGGTTAATCCCGAATCTTTTAAGTCCCTGGCTTTTTCCAGGCTTAGCTCATATCCGGAGGTGGAGAGCCAGAATTCCATGTGCGCTCTTCCCAGTTCCAGGAGTTCCAGCATAGCCTTGTACCGGAGCATGGGTTCACCACCTCCAAGTTGTATGTGTGGAATCTCCATCCGGATGGCCTCCCGGAGCACCTTTTTCAGGTCTGCCAGGGATATTAGTTCCTGCATTGTGAGGTTCTTTCCCTCGAAACAGTGTTCACACTTATAGTGACACTTACTTGAGATAGAGAGTATTAGTGTTTGCAGGGGAATATCAGTTCCACCTGAGGAGATGATTCTTCTGATTTCCTGTCGCACCATGGAGTTAAATCCGGAAGAAGGAAATCCGGGAGTGTAGATGCTCCAGTAGTAACGGTTCCCGGCATGGACTATTTTATGATCCCTGCGGTGGCCATGGAGCCTGCGCCGCTGCCTGACCAGCCTGGAAAGTGCCCGGATTGAGTGGACAGGATTCGGGGTAGTGGATAAGGAAATCCTTAGTAAGGCCACTCCGGCCCTGAACTTGATCCACCTGGCCTTCCATCCGTTAAGCAGAAATTTACTTTTCTCCTTCCTCATAGGCCCACATATGCTCAGCCAGCATCTTCTGCATCAGCTCATTGGAAAATCTGTTAAAGTTCCCTGTTTTTCGAATATCTTTCAGTGCTTTTATCTTGGGAGCCCCTTTGGGATTCTGAAGGATATCGTAGTAGCCCTTGCTGTGCAGGATAAACGTGTGCTCCCCTTTCAGATCTACCCCCGGGAAAAGGAGTTCGGCCTCGTTTCCGATTTCGGGCTGAACATAATAGAGCTTATCATCCTTTAGAAGATTTCCTGCCACATTGTTGCCTTTTTCATCCACCGCGGAGGAAAGCTGAAGGATTTTTGGTGGCTCCGGTAGTTTCTGTCCCGGGCAGGCTCCCACATAATCAATTTCCCAGAAGTAGGAGCCGGATTGAAGTTTGATACGGAGCACCTCGGCATCCATGCCTGTGAGATCGATTGGCAGGACATCTTTTTTAAAGGCCATGGGTCCAACCGTATGGTAATAATCCTGGAACACCCATGCTCCATCCATATAAAGATAAACGGACAGGGGAATGTTCTGGCTCAGACTCCAGTCGGTCATCTGTTCCGGATCTCCATCTTTTTGCTTCTTCATCCACATTTTATAGGAGGCTCCCAGCATTTCCCTGAAGTTCTGATAGACATAATCGAGCCAGTAAGAGTTCTTTGCTGAAATGACCAGATCGATTGAGCGGGTCCCCCGGGGGAGCTTATAGCTAAGCTCAACTCCGTCCAGTAGTGGAGGATCCTTGGATGGATCACTTCCCAGGTAAACCAGGTCATCGTCTTTTTCGATAAGAGGTATCAGATTTTCTCCCAAAAGACTTTGTGCGGAGACCGGGGCCAGTGCCGGGGACAGAAGGTGTCCCGCTCCATATTTATCCACCAGGACCTCCTGGTCGGGGGCATGATTAAATACCATCAGCTCCAGGAGGTTGGTATGCTGGATCTCCTCCAGCTGATTGGCGATCTTTAGTTTGTACATTCCATCCTCTTCCACCAATCCGGGAAGCAGCAGGTAGTCGTGCCGCTCCAGGGGAGGATAGACTGCACCGCTGTATATTTCTCCCGCAAACTCATATGCTTCTCCATTCCAGGTATAGATAAACGGGCAACTACTTCCAGTCATCAGAAGGATCAGCAGGGCAATCAACATGACGCCCACATAGGCCACCGGGATCATTGCAATACCAAATAAGATGGAATACGCGGTTGTATGCCCCGAAGAATGGTTGTAGGTATCAAGCCTTTCAATGGCGCTGACAGGCACTCCCCAGGTGGTTTCGCTGATTTCACTCTTTTGATTTATATAAAGATGGACTTCGTTAAGCAAGCGGGCATCCCCTTTTTTCTTTTTGTAGCGCTTTACCTCATCAGGGCTTACCGGAGAGATATCATCACCGGCCCGGTAGTAGGGAGACCCCAGCTCCAGCTCCAGGGAGTCTTCGTGGAAGGACACCGCCCTTACAAAATAGTGGTTCATTCCGTCGTGAACCACAAATTTTTTGCCCAGGTCTGAAAGCCTTGTCATTTCCTGGGAAGGAGGCTGGTAGGTAGTTGAGACCTTGTAATAGAAGCACCCGGTAATAAAGTTCACCAGAAAGATCAATACAACTCCGGCAAGTCCACGTAACAGAATCTTTTTCCGGGATTTAAAAAAGTTCAGTTGTCTGGTCAGCAGAATGGTAACCAGGAAATTACCTAATCGCATAGTCCTCGTTTTAGGATAGATGTGAAAGTAAAATACATCTTTTTCCGGAATCTGGCCTTCCCGTCTTATAAATCTTATGGCATGGGATGATTAATATGCCTTTGAAATCATTAACCAGAAAGACAAGCAGCTATATATGCTAATCAAAACTTTTAGTGGCTCGGTAATTGGAATCAGGGCTTTGAAAATCTCCATTGAAGTTCATATTACCCAGGGGATCAGGTTTTTTATCGTGGGACTGGCAGATCATGCCATCAGGGAGAGCCAGCAGCGCATCGAATCGGCACTGAGTAATAATGGATTTGAATGGCCCCGATACCGGGTAGTGATCAACCTGGCTCCTGCCGATATACGGAAGGAGGGAACCCACTTTGATCTTCCTCTGGCCATTGGAATCCTGGCAGCTACCCGGCAGGTAAGTGGAACTCGTCTGGCCGATTACCTGATTCTGGGCGAGCTTTCCCTGGATGGAAGTGTGGTGCCGGTGAAAGGTGTTCTTCCTATGGTGCTGTTGGCCAGAGAGGAACAATTTAAAGGGGTAATCGTACCCTTGGATAATGAAGCAGAGGCTCTGGTGGTGGATGGAATTGAAGTGGTGCCTGTAGCCGATTTAAATACGGTGGTCTCTTTTTTAAATGGTGTTTCTTCTGATCAGGCAAAGAAAATAGTGTCTAATTCGGCAAGGGCACCGTCTAGGTATGAAGTTGATTTTTCAGAGGTGAAAGGGCAAACTGCGGTCAAACGGGCCATGCTGATCGCCGCCGCCGGCAGGCACAATCTGATCCTCATTGGACCACCGGGATCCGGAAAGAGTATGATGGCACGACGCCTTCCAACGATTATGCCCCCCATGTCCCTGGAGGAGTCTCTTCAAACCACCCGCATCTATTCTGTGGCTGGCAGGGTATGCAGTAAAAACGGGCTGATCAGTTCCAGGCCCTTCCGGATGCCCCATCACTCCAGTTCAAATATTGCCATGATCGGCGGTGGAAATTCTCCCCAGCCGGGTGAGATCTCACTGGCCCATAACGGGGTATTGTTCCTGGATGAATTGCCGGAATTTAAGCGATCTGTACTGGAGGTGATGCGGCAACCCCTGGAGGATCGGGAAATCCATATCAGCAGGGCAAGCTACCGGGTGGTTTATCCCTCCGACTTTATGCTGGTGGCCGCCATGAATCCCTGTCCGTGTGGATACTATAATCACCCTGAAAAGGAGTGCAACTGCGGTCCGGGAATTATAAGAAGATATCTTTCCAGAATATCGGGCCCCTTATTGGACAGAATTGATCTGCAGTTGGAAGTGGTACCGGTGCCGTTTAGGGAGTTATCTCAGAAAAAGCAGACCGAAGATAGTGCCAGCCTCCTGGAACAGGTCATCAGAGTCAGAAGAATCCAGGGAGAAAGATTTAAAAATTCCTCTCCTGTTTCAAGTAATGCCGGTATGGGAATAGCTCTTAGAAACCGTCACTGTGTTTTGGACAGGGCGGGGGAATCCCTGATCAAACTGGCCATGGAAAGCCTGGGTCTATCGGCAAGGGCTTACGATCGGATCCTGAAGGTAGCACGTACCATTGCCGATTTGGAAGGCCATATGAAAATTCAATCCTCCCACCTGTCTGAAGCAGTCAATTACCGCAATCTGGACCGCGAAGGCTGGTCTGGTTAGATCTCAGGTTATGAAAGGGAAGGGGGCCTAACAGCCGCCTTCTACCTTTTTTTTCACGGGGCGGGGAGCGATCTTCGGAAGCTCCGGGGCCGGCTGACTGCTGCTCTCTACCATGGCACCTCCTCCAAGGGCCTGGCTGGCACCCTTTCGAAAATCATACTTGGCAAGCTCTTCGTCCGGACTGGTCGCCGGGGGTGGTGTAGGATTCATTATGGCCTCCACCCAATAGTTCAGGCCTCCCTGAAGCACATAATTATTCTGGTAACCAAGCTGCCGGGTTAACATCCAGGCCTGGTTGGAGTTAACTGTTCCATTGGAGTAGAATACATTGTAGCGCAGGTCCTGATGGAGATAGTCTTTCCACTGGTCCTCCAATAAGGAGGCGAGGGGAATATTGATAGCGCCGGGCAGATGGAATTTGTCATATTCATCTTCGCTGCGAACGTCAATCAGAACCAGCGAGGGATCCTTGCTAACAAGCATATGGGCCACTTCGTCGGGTGAGAAGTACTGCATCCCACTGTTCACATACTCCAGCAGGTCCCCGGGAGAGAGTTTATAAGGATGCGTGGTATTAGCCGGAACTGCGGCCAGAATCAGTCCCAGGGGAATGATGATCAGGGCTAAATATAATCTTGGTTTCATGGTGCTTGTTATTATTGATTTTACTTAAATGGATAAACATATGAAAGAAGTATTTGTTTAAGAACCTCTGATGAGGTCGTTTAATATTCTTCCCGGGGAAATTTTTTCTCGGCCCATTCGCCCACCCAGAACATGCCCAGTGCGACGATGATTATCCCCAGTACCACAACCCCGTCTTTGAGTCCGAGCGCCTGGGGCAGCGTGGGAGTTCCCCGGAATGATCCCTTGTAGAAGGTCTCAAGCAGAGGATACGCCTCAGCAAAAATGACGATCCCAAGGATCATCCCGCCAATAAAGAACATGGCATCGATCTTTCCGATGGAAGCTGCACAAAAGCTGGTTCCCGGACAGAAGCCGCCCATAATAAAGCCGGCTCCCATAATAACTCCACCAAGGATGGTCGACCAGAGGTAGGTTGGATTGATATAGACCATATCCAAATCGATCCAGTTAAAGAGGCTCATAAACAAAAGTCCCAGCATGGCCACAATGGCAGCGGTAAAAAATACCTTCAGAACTACAGTATCGTAACCATAGAATACTCCTGCCAGCTTACGGCTGGAGGAAAACCCGCTACTTTCAAGGATAAATCCAAAGCCTATTCCGATCAGGAAGGCCAGGAAGAAGTTGGTGTTCTGCGATAATGATATCATTGACAATTAAAGGTCCCATATTTTGCTTCGATAAAAGTTAAATCCAGTTTTTTCTGAAAAACCAGGCCAGGACAAAGGCGGTTCCAAATATAAATGCCATGGAGATAAATCCTCCCAGGGAAAGTACTCCCATACCGCTGAGAGCTGATCCGCTGGTACATCCACGGCCCAGTTGCGATCCGAATCCAAACAGGATACCTCCCAGTATGGCGAAGATGATCCGCCTTCTGGAGGTGATCTTAGGAGAGTGTTCAACTTTAAACTTCAAGCGATTGAAAACAGCTCCGGAGATAAAGGCTCCCACGATAACACCGAGCATCTGGAATACGAGCCAGGCCTTCATGGGCCCACCGGGATGCGAAGTGTTGTACTCCTTGAAAAAACTCAGCGTTTTCAGCGTGAGCCGGCGCTATGGTATTGACCGTCGCAACCACGGCACTTTTGGCAGCACCACTGGCACCCAGGCCCCTGCCTGATACGAAGTTGGCAGCAATCAGGGTCAGCCCCAGCAAGACACCGCCCAGGTAGGGATTGATGTACCTTGTTTTCTTTTTGGTTTTATTTAATTCACTCATAATTTGGTTTGTTGAAGTTTCTTAATACAGCCACCTGCTCTCCTGACCGGCATAGGCAATGATAAAACGGAGCATCAGGCTCCCAAACAGAACAAGAGTAGCCGGAATCACTACCGGAACTTTGAACTTTTTTAGTTCCAAAACCTCCAGGATGACCGGTACTATCATTCCAAGAATGACCACAAAGATCCAGAACGGGGCTGTCCATGGGCCACCGAGAAAGAGTGTTGCTGCGTCGATCTGTACCTGGGTGCTGGCCAGGAATCCCATGAACATATGGATAATCAGGAAGAGCTCCACCGCGATAATCCCAATGTCGATCTTAGCGAACATGGTTCGTTCTTTCTGTTTTTTTGAAAGCAACATGATAACTGCTGCTCCGGCCGAGAGTCCGGATGCCAGGAAGAGGGGTCCCAGGATGGAAGTGTTCCAGAGGGGCCTGGCGTTGAAGGCCGAGAAAAGGATCCCGGTGTAAACCCCCAGGATAATGGAGGAGATTGCCATCACCCAGGCGATGTTCTGTTTTTGCCTGGTGAAAAAAGCTTCCAGGTCTATCAGGATCTTAAATTTCCAATCCCAGTTTGGAAAAATCTCCCTGATATGAATGGCCGACCAGATAAAGGAAAGGGGGGTGACCAGCATCAATACCCAGGCGCCCCAGGACATGGGAGATTCCAAGCGAATGATGGTATACAAGCGCCAAAAATAGAGCTGATGTTTCAGGTCAAGAAGCAGGGCCAGAAGTCCAACCACCAATACCCAGGGTACAATATGCGGGGCAATCTTAACGGCGGAACGATACTTATTCTCTTTACCCAGCAGGGTGAAGAAGGCCGCAAAAAAGAGGATCCCCGCAGCCAGTCCGCCGAGAAACAGGTACAAGGGGATCTGCCAGTGCCAGATATGCAGATGGGGATCAATCAAGTAATTGTTGCGTCCGCTGACAATAATTTCTTCTCTCATGGTGCTTTAGATAAGGAAATACAACTGGGGCTTGGTCCCGGCCTCGGGGATCAAGGTTTTATATTTTCTCACTTTCAGGATCTCAGAAACCGGGCTCTTAGGATCTTCGAGATCTCCAAAATACATGCATTTGGTGGGACAGGCAGAAACACAGGCGGGCTCCAGTCCCTTTTTGATCCGGTGAATACAGAAAGTGCATTTATCCACGTACCCCTCAGGGTGTGAATAACGGGCATCATAGGGACATGACTGTATACAGGCTCCGCAGCCAATGCAATGGTGGGGTGTGACCAGTACGATGCCCCCATCGGCATAATGACTGGCACCGGTAGGGCAGCAGCGTACACAGGGGGAGTTGTCGCACTGGTTGCAGCGCTCGGAGCGGATCTCAATCTCCAGCTGTGGATAGGTTCCGTCCGTGACTTCCACCACCCAGTCGCGGCAATATCCGATGGGTACCATGTTTTCGGTCTGACAGGCCACCACGCAGTCGCTGCAGCCCACACATTTCTTGGTATCTATGGCCATGGCGTATCTCATGATGCAGCCTCCTCTTCTTTGGGTTCAAATTTGAAGGTGACGAAATTGCCCCTCATTCCGGTTCCTCCCATGATGGGATCCACATGCACCCTGGTTATCAATTCGGAATCGCTGGCTCCTTTGCCATAGGCCCGGGAGAGCTTGTCATTGGTATGTCCGAAGCCATGTACCATATAAACACTATCCCAGCGTGTGCGTTCGGTGATCCGTGCCTTTATGGGAAAGGAGGAGCGTACCCCATCCTGATTCTCCAGCCAGATGTACTGTCCGTTTTCGATTCCCCATTCACCTGCCACCTTTGGATTGATCCAGGCCGTATTCTCCTCCATCAGATCTTTCAACAGGGCGTTGTTGGCAGTTCGCCCGAAAGTATGCATGGGGGCCCGTCCGTAATTAAGCCGGTAGAATCCTGCCGGAGGTTCTTCATGGGGGGTATAGACCGGCATGGGATCAAAGCCTTCAGCAGCAAGTTCTGTACTGTAGAGTTCCACTTTGCCGGTATTGGTGTTGAACTCTATATCCATATCTGGATCAAAATAGAGGTCATCATAGGTACGTTCAAAGGTTTTTACCCCGATCCGCTGCATCTCCTCCAGGGAGGAACCCACCTGTTTCAACTGCCAGTCCAGCATCTCTTCAATGGTGTTCCAGCTGAAATAGTCTTCCAGTTCCAGGTGTTTGGCAAGTTCCTTGGCTATCCAATAGGCCGGCTTGGTATTGTAGAGTGGATCGGAAGCCGGCATGCGCAGGGCAATGGCCGGTTTGCGGTGAGGGGAATCCCGGATGGTATCGTAGCGTTCCAGATAGGTGCATTCGGGGAGTACCACGTCGGCCCATCCGGTGATGGCCATGGGCATCGTGTCGATCACTACCAGCAGCTCCAGTGCCTGTATGGCCTTCAGTAAATTGGGGGTATCGGGGATGGTCTTGATCAGATTGGTGCCGTTTACGATCCACCCTTTGAAATTGCAGCCCCTATTCACATCCGGTATGGTAGCATCACAAATCCCCGACGCTATGGTTTCATAGGCCAGGTTGTATTTTCCGGGATAGGCATCTCTCCAGGTTCTTGTTGGAGTCGGAAATGGAGGGTGGGGCCATTCGGGAACGGAGACTGATTCCGGATTATAGAATCCGCCTCTGTGTCCCCAGGAGCCAAGCAATCCATTAATGATGGCCATGGCCCGGCTACGCTGAGTATCATCTCCATACCAGGTAACATGGCGACCCGGGTTTACAATGACTGCCGGAGCAGCATCAGCCATCTCATGGGCCGATTTACGGATCAAATCGGGCTCCAGCGTGGTGATTCCGTAGGCCCATTCAGGAGTAAAGTTTCGAACATGCGCCTTCAATTGCTCAAACCCGTAGGTATGTTTCTCCACGTACTCCCTGTTATATCTCTCTTCGTAAATCAGAACATGGATCCAGGCAAGCAGGAGGGCCAGATCAGTGGCCGGCTTAATGGGTAACCAGTATTTGGATTTACTTGCAGCAATGCTGTATCGGGGATCCACGGTGATAATGGTAGCCCCTTTATCAATGGCATCTGACATCTCCTGAACCTGACCGTTGTGCATGTTTTCACCCAGGTGGGTGCCAATCAGTACCAGACATCTGGTATCCCGGATATCGATCCGTTCGGGACTGCCCACCCCTTCGCCAAAGGTCATATGATAGGCTACTTCCCGGGGTCCGCGGCATTGTGCATAGGAGGGAGCGGCAATATTGTTGGAGCCAAATGCTTTTAACAGAGTGCCAAAATATTTGCCCCCCGATCCGTGGGTGAGAAGTGCGGTGCATTCGGGACCATGTTCTTTGGCAATGGACTTCATTTTCTCAGCTATATACTCAAAAGCTTCCTCCCAGCTGGCTTCGCGGAAAACCTGCTTGCCCCTTTCCTCCGTGCGGATCAGGGGTGTTTTCAGTCGGTCCTCATCGTAGTACATGCCCGGCCCACCTGTACCACGGGGACAAAAACGACCATTGCTATGCTGGTCCTCGTCATTTCCAACGACTTTCCAGATCTTCCCTTCTTCATTTTTGTACACCCATCCGGCACACTTCCAGAAACAGATTTCACAAACGGTGGGTGTCCGTTTGATATCCATGCTGAGTTCAGTTCCTTTAGGAGGCGAAGAGGACAGGCTTTTATATACGGCATAGCTTGAGCCGCTTACCGCTAATCCTCCCATTCCCAAACCTGAAATCCTGATAAAATCTCTTCGGCTAGTCATCAGATGGTCCTTTTTGAAAAAAATTGAAGGTATAATTTTGAGCGGGTAAAGATAATTTTAAAATATCGATATACATAGATATCTAAATACATAGATATTGTTTAAGTAGCAGAAAATGAGCTACATAAAACTATTTAGAATCGAGATAAATTATTTGTTGAGGGCTGTTTTATAACATTGAAGCCACATTTCGGCCTCCATTAACATCCTTGAAAAGGCCCGGAAGGGTCTTCTTAAAAAACTGGAAAGGGATGCTGAGCGCTCCAACATGACGGGCAAAGAATTGAAAGCAAGGGATAGAGCGGCATATGCTCTGCCAAAGCCCATGCCAAGCAAGTACCTGGTTACTCGCGGATTTCTGATCTCTACCGAGAGTCCTGAAAAAGCAGAGACTATCAGTACAGCCCGCAGGCTCATTTCCAGTCCCACCAGGAATCCGTTTTGTAGCCGAAAGTCATTTCCCTCCGGCGGATGCCAGAAAAGCCCGGCAAGCAGAGTCATCAGCACCAGCTGACTCCAGAAAAAGGGTTTCTTCAGGCGGTGAATGATCCGTTTGTAATAGAAAAGCAGAAATATCAGATAGAGTCCGGCGGGAATGAGTGCTTGAAGCTGAAGCCCGTAACGGTTGATCAGTAACAGGAGTGCCGGAATCATAAGAACATGCAGGAATAGCAGCAGAATGCGGAAGGACTGATTTGGATCAGCCTCCTGCCAGGCTGAAGCAAAGGGATCGGTTGGCCCGGAAACAGAATTTACTTCGCCATGATTGTGAAGAGCCCGCTTTCCAAGGTAATACCCAGCCAAAGCAGCAGCAGCACCAACCAGGATATAGAGCACAATGATTCCGGCAACCAGGTCTCCGGGATCTGCCTGCTCCAGACCTAGTTGTTTTTGAAGGAAGCGAAACAGGTTCACATAGATGCTGACCAGATCATTTCCATAAAGGATAAAGAGGCTGGCCAGTTTATGCAGGATGGTGCTGAGCAGGGCGGCGATTCCGGCCAGGACGTAGGCGATCATATTCCTCCCCAGAAGATAGATGACCAGATCCATGAACAGGGCCTCCATCATGATCCCGGTCATGGGCCCCAGTATTACCGCGCTGGGAGAGAGAGACTTCATCAATCCGCAGATAAGCCCGGCCCTCCAGATCAAACCACTTTCGTTCCAGATCTGAAGAAATGAGATCATCCAAATTACGGAAAAAGTGGCCAGGAGAGTGCCGGAAAATGGAATATGCAAATTGTGTAGAAGACTCCCTACAATGATTTCAAAGCTGGCCCACAGTCCTCCGGCCACTGCCGCTTTCAGCCATATGGAGTTTATATCTCTACTCATTTGACTTGGTGCCAAAGCCCGGGGGTAAGCGATGGAGATCCTCTTTGCGGTTAATATTCATAAACAGTTCGGCCTGCCAGCACTCCATCTCTTCTGAAATTTGAATGATCCCGCTGTGGCAGCGGGTCAGCAGATGGTGCACCGTGAAATCCTGCTCCGCAATCATTTGTTCCATCAGGCCGATGACATTTTTACTATAGAGGCCACAGAGCGGTTCAGGTAGGTTCTCCTGCATTGCCGGCAAAACTATATCATATTGCTCTTTTTTGCCGATAAGAAGTCGAAACAGGGATTCGTTTACCACAGGCATGTCATAGGAGAGTACCAGGTTCAGATCGTTGGACGACTGTTTCAGGCAGCTATAAATGCCTCCCAGGGGACCGATTCCCGGTATTTCATCACAGACTTTCGGGTAGGGAACCGGCAACATGGATTTTTTGCAGGTACTGATCAGAATCTCATCACAGAGCATCTCCAGGACATGCAAAGGGTACTCGTAAAGCAGTGCATCTCCTATGCGTAGGGTCCCCTTCTCACTTCCCATCCTTCGGCTCATTCCACCTGCCAGAAGTATACCGGTCAATTTTGTCTTGCTGGTCTGCATCAATCTCACGAAAAAACCGACACAAGGTAAAAATCTTTATCCTAACTTAGGGATATAATTTCCAAACCCCGTGTTTTAATCGAGAGGTTTCATTTGAAAAATCATTAGTTTTATAGAAAACCAATTAACTTTTTTCCTATGCCCAGTAACAGAAGAGAATTTATCAAAAAATCTGCAGCAGCCACAGCAGTGATCGGAATGAGCTCCCCATTTTCTACCCTGAAAGGAGGAATACTCGGGGCCAATGAAAAACTGGTCTGCGGAGTTATCGGCGTCAACGGAATGGGCTTTTCCGATCTGAGTGCTTTCCTGAACTTGCCAAATACAGAATGTGCAGCACTGTGCGATGTAGACAGCAATGTTCTTGCAAAACGGATCAGGGATGTGAAGAAGATCCAAAATAAGGCTCCCAAGGGATACAAGGATTTTCGTCATCTGCTGGAGCATCCGGGACTGGATGTAATCATTATCGGGACACCCGATCACTGGCATACCATTCCCTTTGTATATGCCGCCCAGGAGGGTTATAGCATTTACTGTGAAAAGCCGCTGGCCAATACTATTGAAGAATGCAATATCATGGAACGGGCCGTGCAAAAATATGGGAATGTGGTGCAGGTCGGACAGTGGCAACGAAGTGATACCCACTGGCAGGATGCCATCAAATATGTGCATTCCGGTCAACTTGGGAAGATCAGGACGGTACGGGCATGGTCCTATCAGGGCTGGATGAAATCGGTGCCGGTGGTAGCAGATGCTCCAGTTCCGGAAGGCGTGGATTATGATTTCTGGCTGGGTCCGGCCTCCAAAAGGCCTTTCAATAAAAACAGGTTCCATTTTACCTTCCGCTGGTTCTGGGATTATGCCGGAGGCATGATGACCGATTGGGGAGTTCATATTGTGGATTACGCCCTGTTTGGAATGAATCAGTATGCCCCCAAATCGGTCATGTCCATGGGGGGTAAATTTGCCTACCCGGAGGATGCCTGCGAGACACCCGATACCCAGCAGGCCATCTATGAATTTGATGATTTTACCATGCTCTGGGACCATGGAATCGGGATTGACGGAGGGTATTATGGCCGTTCCCATGGGGTAGGTTTTGTGGGCAACGATGGGACCCTGGTGGTAGACCGTGGCGGCTGGGAAGTTATTCCCGAACCCAAAGGGGGAAATCCCACCCTGGACAGGGTCGATCTGATCGGAGGAGATGGGAAAGGTCTGCACAACCACATGGTCAATTTCATTGATGGCATCAAAAACGGGGCAAAACTGAACTGTCCGGTAGAGATAGCTGCGGGAGTGGCCCGGACCTGTCATCTTGGAAATGTGGCCTATAAGACAGGGAGACGCCTCTACTGGGACGCAGAAAACAGCAGGTTTATTAACGATGAGGAGGCAAACAGCTACCTGGTACCGAAATATAGGGAGCCATGGGCCCTTCCCAAAGTTTAGGAACGCGGGTTAACGCAGCCTGATCCGCATCAGATACATATCGGCAGTCATATAGAGGTAGCGGTTTTTTGCATCCAGGGTGCAGTTGGACGTGGCCTGGCCCGTTTTGATAATCCCCAGATGCTCACCCCCGGGAGTCAGGACCCAGACACCTCCCGGGCCGGTTGCAAAGATGATTCCGTCCTTTCGCACCACCAGGCCATCCGGAGCCCCCCTCAGGGTATCTGCCGCCACCCGGGCATCGCAGAACAGTTTCTCATTTTGAAGTGACCCATCTTCCTCGACCTCATATTCCATCCAGATGGGCCCTGTGCTGCCTCCCGAGTTAGCTACATACAATTTGCTTTCATCGGGTGACAGTCCGATCCCGTTGGGGGCTGTGAGATGCTTGATCCTCAAGCTTACCTCTCCTCCGGGAGTGATTTGGAAGACACCGGTAAAATCCATCTCCCGGCGGGGATCTTCGTACCTGAGTTCCATGCCATAGGCAGGGTCAGTGACATACAGGTTCCCATTTTTGCTGAATACAGCATCATTGGGTGAATTAAAACGCTTTCCCTTCCAGGTTCCGGCGATGGTTTCAAAATTTGCTGCTGGAGCATCCAGGGGTGCTTTCATCCGGGCCATCCGGCGGTCACCATGCTGACAAAGGACCAGCTGGCCCGCTTCATCAAGCAATAATCCATTGGAACCGGTCTCCCCGCCCCGGGCAATGGTATCGGTATATCCCGAAGGTTTCAGATAGAGTTTCAGTCCTTCTTTTTCCGACCACTCAAAAATAGAGTTGTTGGGAATATCCGAGAAGATCAGCTTCTCCTGCTCAGTCAGCCACAGGGGGCCCTCTGACCATTCAAAACCCTCAGCCAGTATTTCCGGGAGGGCAGCGGGAGCGAGGATCCGGTCCAGTTCCGGACTGAGCCGTTCAACAGAACCCGTTGTGGGGTAGTCCCGGGTAGTGCAGGAGGTGACAATCAACAGAAGCAGTAGTCCGGATGAAAGGATAAGGTTAGATTTCATGGCTTTGAATTTTTGATCCATTGAACTGTAAGCTGAATGCCTGTGCGGGCGCTGGATGGTTGATATCCGAGCTCCCGGATCGCTTTATCGGAAGAGACGATCCAGTTGTGATTAAACTTGCGAACCAGCCCTGGAACGATCAAGGGTGGCCGGCCCGTTAGAATGGAGGTGACCTTCAATAGTCCGGCGCTGGTAAGCATGAGCCAGAGGGGAATTTTATACAGGGTTATACGGACACCGCTTGCTTCACGGACGTAATTAAAAAGCTGTAAATAGGAGATGTTTTCACCCCCCAATATATAACGTTCTCCGGGCTTCCCCTTTTGCATAGCCAGCAGGTGCCCTGACACCACATCTTCCACAAAGACATAGTTTCCCAGACTGTTTCCATTGCCGGGGATCAATCTCCACCTGCCCTCCATGTACTGTTTGATCATCTTGGTGACTCCATTGGATTCACTCAGATACCCGGGACCATACACGCGGGTGGGATTCACCAGGATCACCTCCGGTGTGGTATCGCGTCGACCCAGAAGCTTTTGCTCCAGCTGGAACTTGGAGGCTTCGTACTCGGTAAAAAAGGTAGCTGGAGCGGGTGAAGATTCGTGAACAGACTCCTTTTCAGAGGGTCCCAGAATTCCGGCAGTGGAGGTAAGCACTACCCGGCGGATGCCCTGGCGGCCGGCAGCTTCAAGTACATTCAAGGCTCCATCCACATTAAGCCGGTAAACCAGAGAGGGGTCCTTTGCCCGCACCCCCGCAAAAGCGGCCGTATGGTAGGCCTCCTCGCATCCTTCCAAGGCCCGGTCCAGGGAAACCGGGTCCAGGATATCCCCCTTGAAAAGGCTTACTTCCGGATGACGGATCAGCTCGGCTTTGGATTCGGAACGATAGAGGGCATGTACCTCATGGCCTTTTGCTATCAGTCGTTTCACCAACTGAATCCCGATAAAGCCGGTGGCTCCGGAGACAAAAATTTTCATTTGCTGCCTCCTTTCATTTGCATGTCCGGATGAGCCCTCAGGGAAAACCATTCATTGCTAAGGGCCATAACCGAATGCAAGAGCACGGCAGACCAGATATTTCCGGTGACCAGACTAAAGTAACACAGCACGATCCCTGCCGGGATGGCTCCAAAGCTTTCTGCCGGACCTTTATAGAAATGGGCAAAGGCATACAGCGCGCAGTTCAGGGCGATGGCCGGAACCGGTTCCAGCAACTCCAGAGAGGCATACAATAGAAATCCACGGAAAAGGAATTCATACCCGATCAGAAAGATAATCCAGGAAATACTACTCAGTGCAAGCATACTTCGGCTCCACTGATAGGCCCTGATTTGTGGATATTGTTCCAGGTTAGCAGGCTTGCGGGCATTCAGATAACTCAGGATCAGGACAAGTGGAATTAGCAGCGAAGACCACCAGGGGAGAGGCGACCGGAATTTGAAGCTAAGCCCGTACTCCTGTATGTCGGCCTGGGGCAGTAGCAGGATAATCAGGACTGAAACGACTCCCAGGAGCAGGAATCCCAGGATACGCTGGAATAAAACCTGGTTTCCCTGTTTGTCCAGAATGTGGAACAGATTCCCGAAGCTCCTGACGCAGATATTGTTGTGCGAGATAAAATAATAGGCGCCGAAACCCACTGCACACCACAGTATAGCGATACTGAACCGAAGGGTTTCGGGAGTGAGCAGGAGCAAGGTCATGGTTTGGTACAGCTTATTCCTTGGATCTAGTTTGCATCTGGATTATCTACCATATCATTGACCAGTTCAGTAACTGAACGGAAATCAATCTTGCCCGTTCCCATCATCGGGAGTTCCTCAATGACGAAGAATTGTCTGGGCAGCGCAATATTAGGAAGTTCCTTGCCCATTTTTCGCAGGATGGCTATTTTGTTGATATCCCTGGTAACTGCGGCTACAATGGTGGCCCCTTTGATTTCATCCGGGATTTCAACGATACAGCAGGAGACCCCTTCCGGGAGGTGCTGTTCCATAACATTCTCCACCCTCACCAGGGATACCATTTCGCCCCCGATTTTAACAAAACGCTTGAATCGTCCCGAGTGCCACAGGTAGCCATCCTTGTCCATGTAACCCATGTCACCGGTGTTGTACCACCCATCCACGATTGCTTCAGCAGTCAGCTCGGGCTCGCCCAGATAACCTTTCATCACCAGGTCCCCTTTTACCAGGATTTTCCCCACTTCACCAGCTTTGCATTCTTTTCCGCTTTCCAGGTGTTCAATCCTGACCTGAACACCAGGAATGACCTTTCCTATGCTTCCTGGCCGGTTGTATTCATGTGAGTTGACAGATACCACGGGCGATGTTTCAGTGGCACCATATCCCTCCAGCAGGGTCACGCCATGCTTTTTCTGATATCCATCCCGTAGCGCATCGGGACATTTATCTGCACCGGCGACCATTACCCGAAGGCTTTTAAAATCTCCCGGTTCGGATTTTTTCAGATATCCCCAGAAGAAACTGGGGGTTCCCACCATAATGGTTGGTGCTTCTTCTCGTGCTATGTCGCTGATAGTCTGAAATTCAGTTGGATTAGCATAGGTGACCATGGTCATTCCCTTAACGAATGTGACCCAGAGGTTTACCGTTAATCCAAAAATATGGAAAAAGACCAGGTTGGCCAGAAGGATGTCACTTGAGTGAATGTCCACATAGTCGCAGAAACTTATGATGTTGGATGAAATGTTCCGGTGGGTAAGTTGTACCACTTTGGGATCCTTTTCACTTCCGCTGGTAAACAGGATGGCCACGTTGTCATCCTCATCACCCTTATGGATACTGTTGAGGATCGCTCCCACGGGTAGCTTAGTCTTCAAGGCTGCCTTCAGCTTATCACCGGTGCTTATACTTTTCATGATGTCCTCGATAAGGACCATCCCTTCGATAAGCGGACAATCTATTTTTTCAAGTAGTGCCTTGGAGGTAATAATGGTTTTGAAGTTGCATTTCTGCTGGGCATACCTGGCATTGTTTTCTGCTCCGGTGGAATAATTAATCATCACCGGTATTCTGCCGCTCATCAGTGCTCCAACAGTGGCTAAAGCACATCCTGCCGAAGTTGGGATCATGATACCCAGGTATCCCTCATCGTATTTCTTAAATTTCTTAGAGAGAATCAATGCTCCGATAAGTGCCCTTTCATAGGTGACATTGCTTTTTGTGGTCTTGTCCTTGATGGCCAGTTTCTTTTTGAACTTTTTCGCATTCCTGACGAATTCTTGGTGAAGCAGCATATTGGGCGGAATTTGGTTAAAAAAGGGTATTTTAGTTGGGTAAATATAAGAAAAGGAACGAATCGGGCATTTTTATAACATACGAATTCTAAGCATCTGGACTCTAGGGCTGATTATGCCGGGACAATTGTTGTCCGGTCAGGCTCCGGTTGCAGTTACAGGTAAAGTGATTGATGCCAGTACCAGAGAACCTTTGATTGCCGTCCATGTGAGTGCCGACAGGCGTTCAGGGACTACCACTGATCTGGGCGGAGTCTTCTCCCTTTCACTGGATGCGGGTGAACACCTGATCGAATTCTCCTACATCGGTTATTCGGAGCAGCAAAAGGAAATTAGCCTGAAAGAAGGCGAAAGCCTTCACCTGGAAATTGAGATGAAGAGGAGCAGCAGGATGCTGGATGAAGTGGTGGTCAGTGCCGGGAAATATGAGCAGAAACTCTCAGATGTCACAGTCTCTCTGGAAGTGATCAAGCCACATCAGCTTTCAAATCAGAACATCAGCTCTCTGGATATGATCCTCGAGAAGACCCCGGGGATCAGCATACTGGATGGACAGCCCAGTATCCGGGGAGGAAGCGGGTTCAGTTATGGAGTCGGAAGCAGGGTACTTATGCTGGTGGATGATCTGCCCATGATCTCTGCAGATGCCGGGGATATCAAATGGAATTATATGCCCGTTGAAAACCTGGGACAAGTGGAGGTGATTAAGGGCGCCTCTTCGGTTTTATATGGCTCCTCGGCATTAAACGGGGTCATCAATCTGAAGACCCGTACACCGGACACTGATCCCAAAACTGAAGTTACCCTCTTTGGTGGCGCTTTTTTGAACCCTGCACGGCAGGAGCTGGTCTGGTGGGACCGTGCCCCCCTGTTTGCCGGAACATCCTTCAGTCATCTAAGGAAAATAGGGAAGCTGGATCTAAGCCTGGGGGGGAACTATTTCAAAGATGAAGGCTACCGTGAAGGCGATTATGAACACAGGATACGGGGAAACCTGGGTCTCACTTACCGTTTTGCAAATATCCAGGGACTGGTGCTTGGACTTTCAGCCAGTGGCATGGTAAGCGACCAGTCAGATTTTCTGCTATGGCGGGATGCAGGCTCCGGAGCCTACAGGCAGAACCCTGATGCGGAAACACCCCTGAAGGGCAACAGATACAATGTGGATCCCTCGGTGGAATACCTGACCGAAAAAGGGAACAAGCACTCCCTGAAAACCAGGTTATACAGTGTGGGGAATGCTACCATTAATGACGAAAGGAGCAGCGCGTCAAAACTGTGGTATTTTGAATACCGCTATTTAAAGAGATTCCGTTCGAGAACCCACTGGACAAACGGGATCTCTTTTTCAAGGAATACCGTGCTTGCGGGGCTCTACGATAATCATAAAGGGACGAACTCTGCGGTCTTCTCACAGCTGGATGCGCATCTGTTTAAAAAACTGCAGGTCTCTACGGGTCTGCGATGGGAACTCAATTCCTTAAATGGGGAGCTGTTTTATTCACTTCCAGTGTTAAGAGCGGGCCTGAACTACCAGGTGGGGGAAGGAACATTCCTGAGATCCTCCATCGGGCAGGGATATCGATTCCCCTCGGTGGCAGAAAAGTTTGCCGATGCCAGTATCGGTGGGCTGAAGATTTTTCGAAATCCGGACCTGGATTCTGAACACGGCTGGTCGGCAGAAGTGGGAGTGAAGCAGGACATTATTCTGGGGAACTGGCTCGGCCTGGCTGACCTGGCTCTCTTCTGGACAGAGTATGAAAATATGATTGAGTACACTTTCGGGGTGTATCCTCCCAATCCCGACGATATACCCACCATTGATGATGTGGGTTTCAAAGCATTAAATATAGGGACGGCCAGAATCAACGGGCTGGATGCTAAAATATCTATGATGGGAACATTGGGACCAATGGGGCTCCAGTTTTCCGGAGGGTATACCTGGATGAATCCGGTGGATCCATCCCTTCTGGATTCTGCTGAACTTGTAGCCGAGGAAGGACATATCCTGAAATACAGGAGGCGGCATTTGCTGAAGCTGGATCTGGAGCTTGAGGTATGGAAGGTTTTTGCCGGACTCAATCTGCAGTATAATTCTAGAATGATCAACGTGGATCGGGCTTTTATTGATCCCGGAATTGGAAATTTGATTCTTCCGGGCTTCCCCGATTACTGGGCGGAACATGCCACTGATTATACCGTGCTGGATTTCAGGTTGGGCTGGAATATTACAGAGAGGATCAGGATCAACACTATACTCAGAAATGCATTTAATAAGGAGTACCTGGGAAGGCCCGGTGATATAGGTCCTCCGCGAAACATTACGCTTCAGTTGCGCCTGAATCTCTGATGCCAGGGCCTCCTACCTGGACTTCAAAAGCTTGCCGGTGAAAAAGGCCTTACCGGTTTCCACCCGGTAGAGATAGGTGCCGGGCTCCAAGTTGCTGCCATTAAACAGGAATTCGTGATTCCCTGGAGCAAGCCGTTCCGATTCCTGATATACCAGTACGCCAAGAATGTTGTATACACTCAGTTCTACCTGCTCCTCCTTTGCTGAAAAGTAAGCCATGCGGGTCCTGTCCGTAAATGGATTTGGAACATTCTGGAATACCTGAAATCCGGACTCCTGCTTCGGATCGACACTCACGGATTCTACCACCGTGATCACAACGGAAGAGTCATCCACAAACGGGACTCTGGTAGGGGTTCCGTATACATCCACCATTGCTCCAATATAAATGGATAATTGAAACTCTCCAATCTGGGTAGGAGTTCCTGTTAACTGGATACAGTAGGCGGTATCCGGATAAAATCTATCAGCATTGGGGAAATAATCTATTCCGGGAGGCAGGTTTTTAACCGAGTCTATTTCGATATAGTATATGACCCATGTTTCATAGGGCGGCGGAGGATTTCCCGGGGCAATGACAGTAACCACTTCATCGTAGAGCACATTCAGGCCGGCATCAGGCAGCTGCATCGGGCAGAACTGACCGGGAGTTCCGGTATCTATACAATTTACCGTATCAGGTTCACACTGTGCACTAAGTTGTATCAAGGCAAAGAATCCCAAAATCAATGCGGTAATCAGAGTTGCAGTTCTTTTCATTTGCGTAGCCTTTTGAACGATTAAATATATAACCATTTCAGGCTATTGTCAATTTATAGTTGATCCTTTTAATTTAATATCATTCTTAAAGCATTTTCTATATCTTTGCTTTTTCTTTCAAACTAAACACTTAAAGATTAGAGTTATGAGTAATATTTTTGCACTATTCTGGTTGTTACCTCTGGCTGCGGTTGTAGCACTGGTTTTTGCCTGGTTTTTCTTCAAGAACATGATGAAGAATTCCGAGGGAACTGACCGGATGAAAGAGATTGCACAGTACGTTCGTGAAGGAGCTATGGCCTACCTGAAACGTCAGTACCGTGTCGTAGGATATGTTTTTGGAATTCTGTTGATTATTTTAATTTTACTTGCCTACCTGGGGGTACAAAACCCCTTTGTACCGGTGGCCTTTCTGACCGGCGGTTTCTTCTCCGGCCTATGTGGATTCCTGGGAATGAAAACGGCAACTTTTGCCTCTGCCAGAACTGCCCACGGAGCTTCAATATCCCTGAACAAAGGACTGCAGGTGGCCTTTCGCAGTGGTGCCGTGATGGGGCTTGTGGTTGTAGGATTTGCTCTGCTGGATATCACCGGTTGGTTCTGGATCCTGAATAAATTTGTTTTCAGTCCCGAGAACATGGAGCACGGGCTCCACTGGATGGGTCTGACCTTTGTTCATGAAGGAACTACCAATCAGGAGAAACTGATTGAGATTACAGCCGTGATGCTTACTTTCGGTATGGGTGCATCCACCCAGGCTCTCTTTGCCCGTGTGGGTGGTGGAATTTACACCAAAGCAGCTGATGTTGGAGCTGACCTGGTAGGTAAGGTGGAGGCCGGTATTCCGGAGGATGATCCACGTAATCCCGCAACCATTGCCGATAACGTCGGCGATAATGTAGGTGATGTGGCCGGTATGGGTGCAGACCTATATGAATCATACGCAGGTTCCATTCTGGCTACGGCCGCATTGGGTGCTGCATTACCCGGACTCTCCGGTGCTGAACAGGGAATGGCCGTTGTGGCTCCCATGATCGTAGCAGGTATAGGGATAATTCTCTCTATTTTGGGGATCTTCATGGTGCGTGCCAAGGAGTCAGCTACCCAGAAAAACCTGCTTAATGCCTTATTGATCGGTACAGGAGGCAGTTCTGTACTGATCCTTGCTGCTATGGCCGTAATGGCCTCCCTGGGTTGGGTAAGCTGGGGTATTTTTGGAGCCGTGGTTGCTGGTCTGGCTGCCGGTGTCATCATTGGGCAGGGTACAGAACTATTTACCTCAGATGAATATAAGGCTACCAAGGGTATTGCTGCTCAAACGCAGCAGGGTGCTGCTACTACCATCATTGATGGGATGGCTGTTGGTATGTATTCTACCTGGATCCCTGTGGTAACTATTGTAATCGCCATTATCGCTGCTTTTGGATTCTCCGGCGGATTTGCTGAATTCTCCAAGGGTGTCTACGGTATTGGTTTTGCTGCTGTTGGTATGCTTTCCACCCTGGGTATTACCCTGGCAACGGATGCATTCGGTCCCATTGCAGATAACGCAGGGGGTAACGCCGAAATGTCAGAGCTACCCCCGGAAGTTCGCGAACGTACCGATGCGCTGGACATGCTTGGAAACACCACTGCTGCCACCGGTAAAGGTTTTGCAATTGGTTCAGCTGCCCTGACCGCCATGGCACTTCTTGCTGCCTACATGGAAGAGGTAAAGCTGTGGCTCGGAAGACTGGCAGACAAGACAACTGAAGGATTCGAGCGGATCGGGGATACCCTGTTTTATACGGATCATGCTCCTGCGGCTGCCGATGGATTGAACGTGGTTCAGTTAAGTGGTGCCACCATTCATGATTTTGTTGCAGCTTACGATCTTTCTATTTTCAACCCTATGTTGCTGGGTGGAATCTTTTTGGGAGCCATGATGGCCTTTGTATTCTGTGCCATGACCATGAAAGCTGTGGGTCGTGCTGCAGGCGCCATGGTGGATGAAGTTCGCAGACAGTTCCGCGAGATTCCAGGGATCATGGAAGGGAAAGCCACTCCTGAATATGCCAAGTGTGTGGAGATCTCCACCAAGGGAGCACAGAAGGAGATGCTATTGCCCTCTTTACTGGCTATTGCTGTTCCGGTTGCCATTGGACTGCTTCTGGGTGTTGCAGGAGTAGTTGGACTGCTGGTTGGCGGACTGACCACTGGTTTTACTCTTGCAGTAATGCTGAACAATGCCGGAGGAGCCTGGGATAATGCAAAGAAATACATCGAAAAAGGGAATTTCGGGGGCAAAGGAAGTGATTCACACAAGGCTGCTGTTGTGGGAGATACTGTTGGTGATCCTTTCAAGGACACTTCAGGCCCTTCCTTGAATATCCTGATTAAACTGATGACCATGGTTTCTGTGGTAATGGCAGGTCTGACAGTAGCTTTCGCTATTTTCTAAGAGTAATTAAGATATAATTTTTAATCGGGGCTGTCTCTTGCGGGGCAGCCCCTTTTTTATGCAACTTCTGTAGCCATTGACTTTTATTGGATAAATAAGTAACTTGTTCTTCTTTGAATAAATCTTTTACTCTCTAGCGTCAGGCTGATTTTAGCGCAAGAGTCAGCTTTTTATCCTCTAAAACGGATCAGATATACATTTCTAATTACTGAGCCTTGATTCTGCGGAATTGAGGCGCTTCTCTCTTGGGCACCGGATGTTCACCTTTTGCGGTTCCCTGGCTGGTGCTGGTCGCTATCCCGATCATCACCCCTGGTCTAATTTTAGAAAATTCATTAACTCTTAAACCGATACGTATGGATCGAAAACAACTCTTTACCCTGCTATTAGGCTTTTGGTGCATCGGGGCATTGGCGCAACCACATGATCTGGTCTCTGCATCGGGTGCGTCCTTTGAAAACAGTTCCGGTTATTTAAGTTTTTCCATTGGGGAATGCCTTACCAGCACCTATACCTCATCGGGGGCTATTTTAACCCAGGGCTTTCTACAAACAAGATTGCGCACAGGTGTACCCGTTATCAACCAGCCGGAAATTCAAATGTCAGTATACCCAAATCCGGTCAGCGACCATCTAATCCTGCAGATAGGCGACCCCCGGGGGTTTCATTATATGCTCTATGATATACTGGGGGAAATGGTAGAACGGGGACAGGTCCTGGGGGAACAAACAAGCATTGATTTCAGTTCCCTGGCACCTGCAATCTATATCTTAAGAGTGACTGACAACCAAAACGAAGCAAGATTATTTCAAATTGTAAAACATTAGCCTTATGAAAAAAACTTTTACTCCTATTACACGTTTTCTTACAGCGTCGGTGATGCTGTTTTTGGTTTCAGCCATGGTTTTGATTGGCCAGACGCCAAGTACGTTTAACTATCAGGCTGTGCTCCGTGATACAGATGGAAATCCCAGGACAAATGTGAATGTCAGTATCGAGTTGGAAATCCATCAATCTACTGCAACAGGCTCCATAATTTACTCCGAAACGCACAGCACGTCAACCAATGGGTTTGGTTTGGTCAACCTGGAAATTGGATCTTTAAACCTGGCCTCATTTGAATCCATTGACTGGTCTGCCGGACCTTATTTTGTGGAAGTAAGCGTTGATGGAACATCCATGGGAACTTCGCAACTCCTGACTGTTCCTTATGCGCTTCATGCAAATACAACTGAAAATTACGCTGAGACAGATCCTGTTTATACCGGAAGTCAGGCAGCCAATATTACAGCCGGTGATATTACCAATTTAGGTAATTTGACGGGCATCAACACTGGAGATCAGGATGGTTCCGAAACCCATGTAAATGCCGGAACAAACGTAACGGTATCCGGTACTGGAACATCCGGCAGCCCTTATGTAGTAAGTGCCAGTGGTATTATAAGCTATTCCAACTCGAGTGCAACCACCCGGACTATTGCATCTACTCTAACTTCGGCTGGTCACGAGATACAACTTCTGCAGATAACGGGGGTGCCAGCAGGAACCTATGCTGTGTTTTTCTCCTGTCCAGTTGGTAATACATCAACATCGAGTCTTGGACTAAACCTTGCCTGGGCGATAGAGACCAATAGTGGAAACCCATCCTTCCCAAGTGGTGGAGTAGCCACTTCTTTTATTCCAGCAACGGGGTGGACCTCCAACTATATATTCGGGCAGTCCGGCTTTAAAATTGTCACTTTGGGATCAACCGGCACCATCGATCTGGTTGGCACGTATTATGGGAATTTATTGACCGGAGCAGTAACCACGAGGGGTACTGTATATATGAGAGCTATCAGGTTATAAATAAGGAATATTTGCAGCAAGATGGCGGGTCTGACAGTAGCTTTCAGAATCTTCTAAGAATAATTCAGACATAAATTTTAACCGGGGCTGTCTCTTGCGGGGCAGCCCCTTTTTTATGCAACTTCTGTAGCCATTGACTTTTATTGGATAAATAAGTAACTTGTTCTTCTTTGAATAAATCTTTTACTCTCTAGCGTCAGGCTGATTTTAGCGCAAGAGTCAGCTTTTTATCCTCTAAAACGGATCAGATATACATTTCTAATTACTGAGCCTTGATTCTGCGGAATTGAGGCGCTTCTCTCTTGGGCACCGGATGTTCACCTTTTGCGGTTCCCTGGCTGGTGCTGGTCGCTATCCCGATCATCACCCCTGGTCTAATTTTAGAAAATTCATTAACTCTTAAACCGATACGTATGGATCGAAAACAACTCTTTACCCTGCTATTAGGCTTTTGGTGCATCGGGGCATTGGCGCAACCACATGATCTGGTCTCTGCATCGGGTGCGTCCTTTGAAAACAGTTCCGGTTATTTAAGTTTTTCCATTGGGGAATGCCTTACCAGCACCTATACCTCATCGGGGGCTATTTTAACCCAGGGCTTTCTACAAACAAGATTGCGCACAGGTGTACCCGTTATCAACCAGCCGGAAATTCAAATGTCAGTATACCCAAATCCGGTCAGCGACCATCTAATCCTACAGATAGGCGACCCCCGGGGGTTTCATTATATGCTCTATGATATACTGGGGGAAATGGTAGAACGGGGACAGGTCCTGGGGGAACAAACAAGCATTGATTTCAGTTCCCTGGCACCTGCAATCTATATCTTAAGAGTGACTGACAACCAAAACGAAGCAAGATTATTTCAAATTGTAAAACATTAGCCTTATGAAAAAAACTTTTACTCCTATTACACGTTTTCTTACAGCGTCGGTGATGCTGTTTTTGGTTTCAGCCATGGTTTTGATTGGCCAGACGCCAAGTACGTTTAACTATCAGGCTGTGCTCCGTGATACAGATGGAAATCCCAGGACAAATGTGAATGTCAGTATCGAGTTGGAGATCCACCAGACCACTGAAACCGGGACCACTGTCTACTCTGAAATACATAACACCACGACCAGCGACTTTGGATTGGTCAACCTGGAGATTGGCTCCGTAAATCCTGTTTCCTTTGATGCCATTGACTGGTCGGCCGGGCCCTATTTTGTTGAGGTCATTGTGGATGGAACTTCCATGGGCGTGTCGGAACTGTTAACCGTTCCCTATGCTCTTTATGCAGTGAATGGCGTACCGGGTCCACAGGGACCAGAAGGACCTCCGGGACCAACGGGTGCCATTGGACCGGAAGGGCCAGAGGGACCGGAAGGACCAGAGGGACCGGAAGGACCAGAGGGACCGGAAGGACCAGAAGGACCTCCGGGTGTCATCGTAGCCAACTCTGTTGGGACCGATCATGTCATTGATGGCTCCCTGACGGCTGCTGATCTGGGTACAGGTTCAGTCGGCGCTGACGAGATAGCAACCGGTGCAGTGGGTACTGATGAAATCGCAACTGATGCTGTTGGTGCTGCGGAAATTGCAACTGATGCAGTGGGTGCTGATGAAATAGCAACCGGGGCCGTAGGGGCCGCTGAAATTGCCGCCAACGCGGTTGGAGCAAGTGAACTGGCCCCCAATTCGGTCTATTCCGTGGATATTTCCAATGGGACCATACTCAATGAAGATATAAATGCCGCTGCTGCTATTGCAGCTTCAAAGATATTTGGCGATGTGGGGATTGAATACGATATTGGAACTCAAACATATACTTGGGGAGCTGGTGATGTTAGTTATCAAAACTTAGGCAGTATAACGATGGACATACCCACCGCCGGGTGGGTTGTGGTTTTCCATTCGGGTTATGGAAGAGTGTTTAATTATGATCGTATTATTTATGCAGGAATAGGAACAACAACCTCGGTCGCCTCCACTTTTCAGATAATTGGATATGAAAGCGGACTTGGAACCGGGGGAGAAACTACCACAATGCCCTATAACGTTTCCTGGGTATATAGTGTTTCTCCAGGAACTGTGACATATTATGCACTTGGGTTTGGATTTTCCGGCAATGATTCTGGCTCGGGGAATATATATAAAAGATCCCTGATTGGCATATTCATTCCAAAGCGATATTAAACTAATCATGGGCAATAAATAGAATTACTGCCTGATGATCTCACCCTGATCGGGAAGGAATTTCTTTAGTTGAAATTCCTTCCCGTCAAATACCCCGTAGGTGAAGTTGCCGATCCAGTCTCCCAGGCAAATCACCCGGCTGTTTTCGGCAATCTGGATATCATAGGGGATATGGCGGTGTCCGAATATAAAGTATTCAATGTCCGGATGCCTTTCCAGCTCTTTTCTGGCAAACTGCAGCTGGTGTTCCTGGTCCACCCCCATAAATGAGCCCAGGGCCCCGTGTTTGTTCCGGCTCTTTTTTGACCACCAGTGTGCAAATGCCATGGAGCCATTGGGATGAACGCGGGCATAGAACCACTGAAGGAGTCTGTTCTTAAAGATCCCCTGCAGCATCTTATAGCCCAGATCGCCCGGGTGCAGGCCATCTCCGTGTCCCAGAAAAAAACGGTGATTGTTCCAGACCCTGTTCAGACTCTTCCGATGGACCTGCAGGTTTATTTCAGCGGGCAGGTAATCGAATACCCAGATATCATGGTTGCCCGGGATCAGGTGAATCTCTACCCCCTCATCGCTCAGGGAGGCCAGGGCACCCAGGAAGCGGGTGAAGCCCCGGGGCACCACCTTTTTGTATTCAAACCAGTAATCAAAGACATCCCCCAGCAGCCAGAGTTCGCTGGCATCCTTCCGGATCTCCCCCAACCACTTTACGAATAACTTTTCGCGTCGAAGGCTCTCCTCAGGTGGCTGCATCCCCAGGTGGAGATCCGATGCAAAATATATGCCTTGCTTCTCAGCCATTCATCTTTAGATCAGGTTGTCCAGCCAGGTCTCCAGGGTCCGTCCATAGAGATTTTTAGCCACTATATCGCCCTCCCGGTTGATCAGGAAGGTAGTGGGTAGCTCAGTGATATTGTACAGTCGTGCTGCATTGGATTGCGGGAAGGTAAGTTCCGATACATTTAGCCACCTGAATTCATTAAAATCTATGGCATTCATCCAGTTTATCTTATTATTATCCAGAGAGATCGCATAGATCTCAAAGCCCTTGTCCCGGTATTTATTGTAGGTGGATTGCAAGCGGATCAAGGCGTCGATACTGGCCCTGTTCCCGGAAGCCCAGAAGGTCACCAGGCATACCTTGCCCTGAAGGGACGAGAGGGCGATTTCAGTACCCTCCCTGTCAGGAATGGAGATATCCAGTATGCCCGAAGCTTCCTCAGCCATTCCCAATATCGTGTTGACCTTATTTGCCTCCAGGAAGGCCGCCTCTCTTTGGTTAATATCTGCCCGAAGTGATTTGGTCAGGGAGGAGTTGGGATAAGTGACTTCCAGTGAATCGGCAACCGCTTTAAAATACTGAAAATCATTTTCCAGGTTCAGGATTAGCGATTCCTCATCGTATTTCTGATACAGCGCATAAACACTGGATGGAGAACCCAAATGTTCCACCAGGTATTTGATGGTAAAACGTTTCTGTTTAATGATGGCCTGTGCATAGGTTTTTTTAACCAACTCAAACTGGGGATTTTCAGGATCACCTATGGAGCCTGCCACAAGCTGGAGGGAGTCCAGGTTTTTCCTGGTTTGATTCAGGTGGTCCACCAGCATGCGGATTCCTTCCGACTCGTCTGATCCATTCACTTCATATTTACTCCCGAAGGAATCGACGCTGCTATGGACTGAAATCCTGTCGCCGGGGAAAACCAGCAGGTTAATCAGAGCTCCTTTTTCATTTTTCAAAATGAAAAGCTCAGGTTCCTCCAGTCCCAGCCTTATGGAAAACGAACCATCCTTGCCGGTCTTTAAAGAATCGACCACCGAGGTTCGGTTTACGTCAAGACGTTCCAGGGTGAGAGCGATCTCTTCTCCTCCCCGGATCAAGCCACTAATCTCAGTCCGGGTGCTGCTGCATGAAACCCCTGCGATGGCCAGGATCAGCACGAAAATAATTGGGATACTTCTGTTCATATTAATTGTTCAATAATTGGTTCAGTTTATTTAATAATGGTTCTCCGTATAAGTCTGACTCCACAATTTTGCCGGCCGGGTCCACGATCACAGTGAAGGGGATCCTCTCTACTCCATAGAGGCTCACCAACGGCGTTTCCCACCGTTTTAAGTCACTGACGTGATCCCAGGCCAGGGCATCCTCTTCTATAGCCGTGGTCCAGGCCTCCCTGTTATCATCCACGGACACTTGGAGAATCCTGAAGTTCATTCCCCCAAATCGTTCCTGTGCCTTTACAAGTACTGCATTTTCTTCCCTGCATAACTTACTCCAGGAGGCCCAGAAGCTCAGCAGCACGTAATTACCCCTCAGGCTCCGCAGAGTCATCTCGGTTCCATCAGGGCGTGAAGATACAAAATCGGGAGCGATCTCCCCCACGTTCAGTTGAGAGCCCTGGTGATCTTCCTTCATCAGCAGTTTCGCCTCTTCCACCTGGGCATGCAGCAGGCGGACTGCCTCCAGTTCGCTGTGCTTGGACATCATCACAGAATCCACAAAGAGATACACCTGGAAATCTGTTCCCGGGTGAAATACCGGAATTCCCTGTCCATAGAGGTTATAGAGTGCTATCAGGATGGCCGGCGAGGAGGCATTCTCGTGAATAAACCTTAAGGAAAACTCCTGGAAAGCTGAAGTAATAGAATCAAATTGTTGATCCAGTTTTTGTTTCAATACGGTGTATTCGGGTGAAAAGACCTGCTCCCTGTTCTTTCGAGCGATCTCCCCCAGAGCCTCCAGTGCTTTTTTATGCTCAGCGGCAAGGGTTTGAAGCAGTACCGAACCCGGGGATCCTGAGATGGAATAACTGTTCTTATTCTCCAGCTGACCTCTGAATTCTATGGATTCGCCGGGTTCGATTAAAAGGGTAATATACCCGGAAGAACCATACCGGAGTATATAGAAAGCCTGTTGTTCCTGAAGATAAGAGATATGAAAATTGCCTCCCTCATCACACTGAACCGTATCTACCGGTATGAATTCCCTGGCGCTCATCTCTTCCAGCACAAGGGTTTCTCCTCCACCAGAATGGAGCAGTCCCCTTATTTCAGTTGTTTTTCCTGGAGTTTCACCTACCTGGCCCGTGGAACTGTTTTGTTTACACGCCACAGAGAAAAGCAGCAGGAGGATCAGGATATTCACACCGGAAAGCTTGCTCATATTTTATATTTTTGCTATAAAAATAGCAAGAATGAATTATGTATTGATTTGTTTCTAATTTTGTACCATAAATATTAAGTAGAACAGCATTTTATAGTCTGGAATTTTTTATATTTTACAGTTAAATCCTTATATAGATGAGTTACCTGAAGTTTGAAAAAGAAGAACTGATCAACCTGGAGTATTCGCTTTCCAGGGAGCTGATCAGGTCAAACCGTGCAGGTTCTTATGCTGCGACTACCATTATCGGCTGCAATACCAGGAAGTATCATGGCCTTCTGGTCTGTCCCCTGGAGGAGATGGACGGTGAGCACCATGTACTGCTTTCCACCCTGGATGCCACTGTTATACAGCATAATAAGGAGTTTCACCTGGGGATTCACAAATATGAAGGCGATCAATATGCACCCAGGGGGCATAAATATGTGAGAGAATTTGACACGACCGTAGCCTCCTACCTGGTATACCGGGTGGGAGGGGTGATCCTCGCAAAAGAGACCATGCTGGTATCCAAGCAGGAACAGGTGCTGGTCAGGTACACCCTGCTGGATGCGCATTCCGATACCCTGCTGCGGCTGCAACCATTTCTGGCCTTCCGGAATTATCATGCCTTAAGCAAGTCCAATCTGTATGCCAATACCCGGTATACAGAAGTGAAGAACGGGATCATGTCCAGGCTTTACGAGGGATATCCCGGGCTCTATATGCAGATTTCCAAACCTGCAGAATTTATTCCTGTTCCTGACTGGTATTATAATATTGAATATATGGAGGAACAAAAAAGGGGCTATGATTATAAAGAGGACCTCTATGTTCCAGGCTATTTTGAAATGCCAATCAAAAAGGGAGAATCCATTATTTTCTCCGCCTCTACCAGTGAAGCGGCTCCCGGTGGATTAAAAGAGAAGTATAACTCCGAACTGAAGATACGCATTTCCAAAGACAGTCTGCAGGACTGCCTTCTGAATGCTGCCCAGCAGTTTATAGTCAGGAAAAAAGAGAGCACGGAGATCAAAGCCGGATTTCCCTGGTCCGGGACCTGGGGAAGGGATACTTTTATGGCTTTACCGGGCCTCTGCCTGAGCACTGGAGATCTGCCCACAGCCATGGAGGTTATTGATTCCATGGTGGCCAGAATGAAAAATGGACTTTTTCCCAATACCGACATAAAGGGGAAGCCGGCATTTAATTCTTCTGATGCCCCCCTGTGGTTTATCTGGGCCTTGCAGCAATATGAGAAATATGATCCGGAATTTGATATCTGGAAGAAATTTGGGAAGGCCATCAAGGAGGTACTCGAAACCTTCCGGCAGGGAAGATCCGGGATTATCCGTATGGAGGAGAACGGCCTGATCCATGCGGATGATGGGGAGAACCCCCTTACCTGGATGGATGCCATTGTGGACGGTCGTCTGGTAACCCCGAGACCGGGACTGGTGGTTGAAGTGAATGCGCTTTGGTACAATGCGGTTTGCCAGGCACTTCAATGGGCAAAGCAACGGGACAGGACTTTCTATAAATCCTGGAGCCCTCTTCCTGAACTTATTCAGCAGTCATTTGTTGATCAGTTCTGGTCTGAGGATAAAGGATATCTGGCAGACTATGTCTCCGGGGATTACAAGGATTTCTCGGTCAGGCCCAGCCAGCTGATTGCCGTATCGGTGGATCACAGTCCACTCAACTCTGAAATGAAAAATTCGATCCTTGATGTGGCAAAGAGTGAGCTGCTGACTCCCAGGGGATTAAGGAGTCTTTCTCCTAAAAATGAAGCCTATAAAGGGGTTTGTGAAGGAAACCAGGATCAGCGGCGTCGAGCCTATCACCAGGGAACAGTCTGGCCATGGTTCCTGGAACATTATGCCAAAGGCCTTCTGGATGTCCATAAGAAGACGGGACTGAGCCAGGTAAAGAAAATATTTGATGGATTTGAAGAGGAAATGAGCGTACGGGGTATCGGCAGTATTTCAGAGATCTATGACGGCAATCCGCCCCACTATGGAAAGGGTGCCATATCTCAGGCTACCGGGGTGGCTGCTTTGTTAAGAATTAATGAGATGATAGAAACATATATTTAATGCTACTTTTTCTCAGCGTATGAGGGTACTGATGTTTGGGTGGGAGTTCCCGCCACATATTTCCGGGGGATTGGGTACAGCCTGTTACGGCCTGACCAAGGGGATGTCTGTTATTCCGGGCATGGATATCCTGTTTGTTGTTCCTAAGGCATACGGGGATGAGGACCAGAGCAGAATGAAGGTCCTTGGTGCGGGTGATGTAAGCGTCGACATCAGGAAGGTAAAGGATCAAAAGTTCTTACAAGACCTGAGCTACATTGAAATCAATTCCAACCTGGTTCCCTATACTTCTCCGGAAGAATATGAAGAACTTGTAAATAAAGCCGAAAACCAGGGCAAGAGACTGGTGGAAACCACCATGGGGGGTAAGCTGAATTTTACCGGGACTTATGGAAAGGACCTTTATACGGAAATCGGCAATTACGCCATAGTAGCGGGTGAAATCGCCCTGAGGGAAGAGTTTGACATTATCCATGCACATGACTGGCTTACCTATCCGGCGGGCATTGCTGCAAAGAGGGCATCAGGCAAACCCCTGGTAATTCATGTTCATGCCACTGATTTTGACCGGAGCGGCGGAAAAGTGAATCCCACTGTATTTGAGATTGAGAAGACCGGGATGCACCTGGCAGATAAAATCATTGCGGTTAGCAACCTGACAAGGAATACGGTTATCAATAATTACGGAATTGACCCCGACAAGGTCGTTACGGTTTACAATGCCGTGGATCCCTTATCCGACCAGGAAAAGCTCCAGATAAAGCGGGGTATCAGTGATAAGGTGGTTACTTTCCTGGGCAGGATTACCTTGCAGAAAGGACCTGAATATTTTGTCCAGGCTGCTTACAAGGTGCTCCAGAAAATGGATAACGTAAGATTTGTGATGGCCGGCAGCGGAGAGTTGCTTGAAAAAATGATTCACTGGACCTCTTCACTGGGAATATCCGATCGTTTTCACTACACCGGCTTTCTGAAAGGGGATGATGTGTTCAAAATGTTTTCCATCAGTGATGTCTACGTGATGCCTTCGGTTTCAGAACCCTTTGGCATCTCTCCACTGGAAGCGATGCAATCCAATGTGCCTTCCATCATCTCCAATCAGTCAGGGGTAGCCGAAATCCTGCAACATGCCTTCAAAGTGGATTTCTGGGATGTGGATGCACTGGCCGATGCCATTTACGGGCTCCTGAACTACCCCTCGTTGTCAGAGATGTTTAAAAAGCATGGGGTAAAAGAGGTATATGATATGAAGTGGGAGAATTCGGGTAAAAGGGTCCACGACATATACCAAGAATTTGTTAAGTAGATAAATCATTTAGAATATGAGAACCATCTGTTTCTATTTCCAGGTACACCAACCCTTCCGGTTCAGGAGGTACCGCTTCTTCGATATCGGGAACGATCACTACTATTATGATGATTATTCAAATGAATCGATCCTTCAGAAGGTGGCCAGGAAAAGTTACCTGCCAGCCAATGAACTGATGCTGGATCTGATAAAGAAGCACAAGGGAAAGTTTAAAATAGCCTATTCCATCTCTGGAATAGCCATGGAGCAATTCAGGCTCTATGCCCCGGAAGTGTTGGAAAGTTTTAAGAAACTTGCCGAAACGGGACAGGTGGAATTCCTTTCTGAGACCTTTGGTCACTCCCTTAGTTCACTGAAAGGGCGTGAGGAATTCGAACGACAGGTCAAGGCACACAGCCGATTAATCAAGGAACATTTCGGACAGGAGCCCCAGGTATTCCGTAATACGGAACTGGTATACTCGGATGAAATTGGTGCCATGGTGGCTGATATGGGATTTAAAGCCATGCTGACAGAAGGAGCCAAGCATGTGCTGGGCTGGAAAAGTCCCAACTACCTGTATTGCAATGCAATCAATCCAAAACTTAAGCTTCTTCTGAAAAATTTCAAACTCAGCGATGATATTGCTTTCAGGTTCTCCAACAAGGGCTGGCCGGAATATCCGCTGACGGCAGAAAAATATGTGGAGTGGTTGAATCAGACACCTGAAAATGAAGAGGTCATTAATCTTTTCATGGATTATGAGACCTTTGGAGAGCACCAGTGGAAAGAGACCGGTATCTTTGAATTCCTGAAGGCCCTTCCGGCCACGGTGTTCAAAAAATCCTCTTTTACCTTCAGTACCCCCTCTGAAGTGGCTCGAAAACTGCAGGTGGTTTCCGCAATAAATGTGCCTTACCCCATCTCCTGGGCTGATGAGGAGCGTGACCTGACCGCCTGGCTTGGCAACGAATTGCAGCAGGGAGCATTTAACAAACTCTATTCCCTGGGAGAAAAGGTCTATCGTTCGAATGACGAAGAGATCATGCAGGATTACACTTATCTCCAGGTGAGCGATCACTTCTATTACATGTCCACAAAGTTTTTTTCTGATGGAGAGGTTCATTCCTATTTCAACCCTTACAGCAGTCCTTACGATGCCTTTATCAATTACATGAATGTACTTAGTGATTTTGAAATCAGAGTCAATGCCGCTGTTCATTCCAGTGTAGATGACCAGATGGCCCGCCTGAGCAAGATTATTAAAGAGAAGGATGAACAGCTGGAGAAGCTGGAACAGCGTCTGGCCTTAAAACAAAAACCAAGCACCAAAAGAGCTGTTGTCCCGGAAAAGCCTGCGACTGCTAAAAAAAGTATGGCCACCAAGAAGCCTGCGACCGCTAAAAAAAGCACGGCTACCAAGAAGCCTGCGACTAAAAAAAAGGACAATACTACAAAAACCTCTGTCTCCTCTAAAAGAGCTCAGACGGGAAAAAAGAGTTAAAATCTGAAACAGATAGAGAATGAGAAAACCTGATTATTTATTTGAGGTTAGTTGGGAAGTATGCAACAAAGTTGGAGGAATTCATACCGTAATTTCCACCAAGGCACTGAATGTTGTTAAAGACCTGGCGGATCATTATATAACCATAGGCCCGGATGTCTGGAGGGAAAGCGAAGAGCATCCGGAATTTGAGGAGGATAGCAGTCTGTTTCCTGATTGGCGAGAACACGCCTCCAAAGAGGGATTGCGGGTAAGAATCGGGCGATGGAAGATTGCCGGCCGCCCCATTGCGGTTGTACTTGATTTTACCACTTTCATACAACAGAAAGATGAGATATTTAAAGGCCTGTGGGAAGCCTATAAGCTGGACTCCATAAGCGGACACTGGGATTATATTGAACCGGCCCTGTTTGGATACGCTGCCGGAAAAGCCATTGAGAGTTTTGCCAGGTATTATGACCTGGAAGACAAAAACCTGGTGGCCCATTTCCATGAGTGGCAGACCGGTGGGGGATTGCTCTATCTGGAAGAATATTTAGCTGCAGTCGGTACGGTTTTTACTACCCATGCCACCACTGTGGGACGTTCTATTGCCGGAAATGGCCAGTCTCTCTACAGTCAAATGGAGCGGCTGAATGGCGACCAGAAAGCAAGGGAACTAAATGTAGTTGCGAAACACTCTCTGGAGAAGCTGGCAGCCAACCATGCAGACACATTTACCACGGTCAGTGAACTGACAGCCAGGGAGTGTCTTCGTTTTCATGATAGAGAAGTGGATAAAGTACTGCCCAATGGATTTGAGGATCGCTTTGTTCCGGAGAATTCTCTGTTTGAAAAGAAAAGGGCAAGTGCCAGGGCTAAAATGTTAAAGGTTGCCTCTTCGTTAACAGGAGACGATCTTCCCGTTGACACCTTGTTGATGGCCACCAGTGGAAGGTATGAGTTCAGGAATAAAGGCCTGGATCTTTTTATTGATTCACTTGGACAGTTGAACCAGGATAAGGATTGTCCCGGTAAAGCGGTGGCATTTTTATTGATTCCGGCCAACCATTATGGTCCTTACAAGGAGTTGTTGGAATCGATGGGGGATGGAAATCACAGTAACATCTCCCAAAGACATCTGACCCACAATCTGCACTATGCGGAGCATGATCAGATCCTGAACCGGATTAAAAGTAACGGGCTTAATAACACTCCGGATGACAAGGTCAAGGTGATCTTTGTTCCCTCCTATCTGAACGGCGGGGATGGGATCTTTGACCTCCCTTATTACGATGTGTTGATCGGACTTGATCTTACTGTTTTTCCCTCCTATTATGAGCCCTGGGGCTATACCCCCCTGGAAAGCCTGGCGTTCAGCGTGCCCACCGTGACCACGACCCTTACTGGATTTGGGCTCTGGGTGAATAATGAATATAAGAAGGAGGTTCCCGGTATTACCGTAATACCCCGGGATGACTTTAATGACAAAGAGGTTGTAAAGGGTATCAGTGAGGCCATCTCCAGAAGCTGCAAACACGGAGGTAAGGAGAGGGAACCCGAACGAAAGGGGGCTCACGGAATCTCACGGATAGCGCTTTGGGACAACCTGATAAATCACTATTGGCAGGCCTACGATCATGCCCTGAAAAGTGCTGAAGGCAAAGAAATAGTCTACTATGAAAAGGAACGGATTGAGAAGCTTCCGGAAACGGAGCAGGCACTGGTGGATATTCATCCTTTCTGGCGCCGTGTGCTGGTTCAGCAGAATATCCCGGACAAGATTAAGCCGCTGGAGGAACTTTCACGTAACCTATGGTGGTCCTGGACACAGGAGGCTGTTGACCTGTTTTCATCCATCAATCCGAAGATTTGGACGGAAGTCAATGAGAATCCGATTGAACTGCTGGAACAGCTGCCATATGAGACCATGAAGCAACTGGAAAAGGACCCTGGATTTATCAAGAAACTTCAGAAAGTCTATGGGGAGTTCACAAGCTATATGGCGGAACAACCGAAAGAGGGCCTTCCCGGTATCTCCTACTTTAGCATGGAGTACGGCATTCATAATTCATTGAAGACTTTTTCCGGAGGATTGGGCCTGCTTGCTGGAGATTACCTGAAGGAGGCCAGTGATTACAACCTTCCTCTGGTTGGAGTTGGATTACTTTACAGGTATGGATATTTCAGACAGATGATTACAGCTGGCGGAGAGCAGGTAGCCCTCAGTGATGCCCAGGTATTTTCAAGGCTACCGGTTACTCCGGTGAGAGATGAACATGGACACTGGAAAGATGTGTCCATTGTACTTCCCGGGCGTACCTTATTTGCCAGGATCTGGAAGGTACAGGTGGGAAGAATCCCGCTCTATCTGCTTGATACGGATTATGAAGCCAATCACGAAGGGGACCGGGGAATAACTCATAACCTGTACGGAGGAGATAATGAGAACCGCCTGAAGCAGGAGATCCTGCTGGGCATAGGCGGGATCAGGGCTTTAAGGAGAATCGGACTTGATACGGATCTGTATCACTGCAATGAGGGACATGCTGCCTTTACCAGCCTGGAGCGTTTGAGAGAGTATATCCAGGATAAAAAAATGACCTTTCCTGAAGCTGTGGAACTGGTACGAGGTTCCAGCCTGTTTACTACTCATACACCGGTTCCTGCCGGTCATGACTCCTTTGAGGAGGACCTTTTAAGGACTTATGTGGCTCATTATCCTCAGCGTCTGAATATCACCTGGAACCAGTTTATGAATCTGGGAAGGTACCATCCCAACGAGAAGCATGAAAAGTTCTCCATGAGTGTGCTGGCAGTGAAACTCTCCCAGGAAGTAAATGGTGTGAGCAAATTACATGGGGAGGTTTCCAGGGATATGTTCACCGGGTTATGGCCGGGATATATGACTGAGGAACTGCACATCGGCTATGTAACCAATGGGGTTCATCTTCCCACCTGGCTGGCTCCGGAGTGGAAGACGCTTTATGAAAAGGCATTTGGGGCGGACTGCTTTCATCGGCAGGAGGACCGGGAAATGTGGAAAAAGATCCAGCAGGTGCCGGAGAAGGAAATATGGGATCTGAAATCGCTGGAACGTGCTGGACTAATCAATCATATTAAGGAGCGCCTGGCTGATGCATCCACCAGGATGATGGACAATCCGGGGCAGATGCTTGAGATCTCAACAGTTCTGGACCAAAATGCACTGACCATCGGTTTTGCCCGGAGGTTCGCTACCTACAAGAGAGCTCATCTCTTGTTCCGCGACCTGGAGCGACTTTCCAGGATTGTCAATAACCCGGAGAAACCGGTGCAGTTTGTATTTGCCGGGAAAGCTCACCCCAGGGATATTCCCGGACAGGATTTGATCAAGATGATTGTGGGGATCTCCAAAAGGCCCGAATTTTTGGGAAAAATTGTCTTCCTGCAAAATTATGATATTCTACTGGCCAAGCGCCTGGTGCGCGGGGTGGATATCTGGCTTAACACTCCAACCCGGCCTCTGGAAGCTTCGGGTACCAGTGGAGAGAAGGCTGTGATGAATGGTACCATGCACTTTAGTGTTCTGGATGGCTGGTGGGCTGAAGGCTACCGGGAAGATTCCGGCTGGATGCTGCCCATTGACCGTTCCTTTGATAACCAGGAACTTCAGGACGAGCTGGATGCGGAGCGTATTTATACCCTTCTGGAGAACAATATTATTAAGAAATTCTACACCCGCGACCAGGAGGGTGTCCCCTTGGATTGGGTGGGAATGATCCGGAATACCATCGCATATGTGGCCCCCGAGTTCACTATGAACAGGATGGTCAGGGACTATATGGACAGGTTCTATATGAAGCTCTATAAGCGCTCCCTTTTGTTAAGGGCGAAGGATAATTTGTTGCCCAAGGAGCTTGCCCTATGGAAGCACAGAATTCTTGAACACTGGAAGAATATTAAGGTGTTGGAATATGATTTTCCTGACGTGACCCGCGTGGAGTTTGTGGTTGGGAATACCTATACCGGGAAGGTGATCCTGGATCTGGATGGGCTGTCAGCCGATGAGATTGGCGTGGAGATGGTGCATATGCGGAGTGGCAGCGGACATGAGGACCAGTTGTTCAGGGGCATACAAGAGTTTGAATGTACCCGTGTTGAAGGCTCTGTTGCAGAGTATACCTTCGTCCAGGAAGTTCCAGAGACCGGGGTTTTTGATATTGGCTTCCGGATTTATCCAAAGCACGAACACATTCCTCACCGGATGGATTTCCCCCTGGTTCGCTGGATCTAAGGGATTTGCCTTACAAGTTGCCCGGCGCAGCTTATCTGACCTTTGGGATCTCCCTGCGCAGGAGAACCATCCCTGTCCTGGAGGGCAGGTAGAGCTTCAGATTCTGTTTGAGCCCGAAGGATGGTTCCACGGTGGTGCGGTGAACCATGGCCGTATCATATCTGCCAAATCCTCCGAATTCACGATCATCGGTACAAAGCAGGGTGCTGTATTTTCCGGCATCCACGGCAAGTCCGTAATCGGTATAGGAGTTTGAGGGATGGAAGTTGAACACAAAGAGCAGCCCTTTTCGCTCAAAGGCAATGACCAGGTCAGCCTGGTCTGTCTTAATGTGATGGCAGGAATCACTATATATGCCCTTCTGGGACAGTAGACCTACCATTTTCATATCGAACTCTCCAAGCTGGTGATACTTTAACTTTTTGTTTTCAACCAGGCTCCATTGTCGCCTGGCATATTGATAGGACCACTGGTTCCCTTCCCTGGGAAAGTCTATCCATTCAGGGTGACCAAACTCGTTGCCCATAAAGTTAAGGTAAGCATTCCCCGCGGTGGAAGCTGTGATCAGCCGGATCATTTTATGCAGGGCGATACCACGGTCCACCACCAGGTTTTGGGAGTCCTTGCCCATGTGCCAGTACATCTCCTGATCAATCAAGCGGAAAATAATGGTCTTATCTCCCACCAGGGCCTGGTCGTGCGATTCCGCATATCCCACAGTCTTTTCATCGGCTCGTTTGGAGGTGAGCTCATGAAATATCTCTGAGACATTCCAGGCTTCATCGGCCTTCTCTTTAATGGTTTTGATCCAGTAGTCTGGTGTTCCCATGGCCAGGCGATAATTGAAGCCCAGGCCACCCTCTGCCACAGGTACAGCCAGTCCTGGATAACCGCTCATATCCTCTGCAATGGAAAGTGCTCCCGGCCTGATCTCCTGGATCATCTTATTGGCCAGGGAGAGATAGGTGATGGCATCTTCGTCCTGTCCCCCGTCGAAATAGAAATCATATGAGGTGAAGTCGCGTTCCAGGCCATGATCATAATAAAGCATACTGGTTACCCCGTCGAACCTGAATCCATCGAAGCGAAACTCTGTTAGCCAGTAATTCACATTGGAAAGCAGGAAATGACTCACCTCATTTTTACCATAATCAAAACACAGGGAGTCCCAGGCCACATGCTCTCTCCGGTGGTCGCCATGAAAGAACTGTGCCGGATTCCCATCGTACAGCCCAAGTCCCTCGTTCACATTTTTAACTGCGTGAGAGTGCACAATATCCATAATTACAGCAATCCCATGTCCATGAGCTTCATCGATGAGCTCTTTTAGTTCCTCCGGGCTGCCAAACCTGGAACTGGCTGCAAAAAAATTGGAGACATGATAGCCGAAAGACCCATAATAGGGGTGCTCCTGGACAGCCATCAGCTGCAGGGTATTGTATCCACCGCGGACCACATGTGGCAGCACATTCTCCCGGAATTCGGAATAGCTGCCTACCTTGTACTCTTCCGTGGCCATACCGATATGGGCTTCGTAGATCATCGGCTGGAACCCTTTCAGATCGGGCAGTGGATTTTTCCAAACATAGGCTGGTTCCGGATTCCATACCTGTGCATCATAAGCTTTAGTTTCAGGATTCTGTACCACCCGCTTGCACCAGGCAGGGATCCGGTTTCCTTCCCCGCCTTCCCAGCGAACCCGTATCAGGTAGCGGTCCCCATGAACAATGGCGTCCTCGTCCAGCCTGATCTCCCAGTTGCCGTGATCGAGCCTGGTGAAACGATAAGCCTCTTCCAGTTGCCAGTCATTGAACGTTCCGGTGAGGAAAATCTCGGTGGCGTTTGGAGCCCATTCCCGCATGATCCATCCCTGTTCCAGCCTGTGCAGCCCGAACCATAGATGCCCGCTGGCAAAGGATTGCAGGGTAGAGTCTCCAACCAACTCACGCTCTCTTGCAAGCGTCTTATTCATGCGCCTTGTAATGGCATCCCTGTATGGCTCCAGCCAGGGATCATTCTGTATCAGACCGGGAGTATTATTCATAATTGACTCTAAAGTTACAAGATTTATGTGGATTAAAAGTGTTAACAGAATTGGCTTATATTCGGTATAGAGTTAATTTAGCCAGAATTATTTGATCGGGATGGTATGAAAGTATGGGACATTAATGATGTTTTTTCTCTTAAATGCCCGGTGGCCACCATCGGGATATTTGATGGGGTCCATACGGGGCATCGCTATATCCTGGATCATCTTCTTACCCGGACCAGGGCCCATGGAGGAGAATCGGTGGTAGTAACTCTCTGGCCGCATCCACGCATTGTTCTGAGCAAAGAACTCCATCATTTTAAATTGCTGCACACAAAGGAGGAGAAGATCCGGGAATTGGAACGTTTGGGCATTGATCATTTGATTATTATCCCTTTTAACAAAGAAATTGCCTCCCTCACTGCTTGTGATTTTGTACAGAAATACCTGGTGGACAGGCTGGGGGTGGAGGTTTTGCTGGTGGGGTATGACAACAGGTTCGGGAAGGATCGCAAAGGGGATCCGGAAGGCTTAAGAATGTGTTCAGAAAAAAACAGGTACAGGATTGAAAAGTTACCGGAATACCACTCGAAATACGGCACAGTTAGCTCTTCAAACATCCGGGAAGCTGTTTTAAGAGGTGACCTGGAGCTTGCGGAACATATGCTGGGATATCAGTATTACCTCTCCGGAAGTATCGTGGAGGGAAATCATATTGGCAGGCAAATGGGATTCCCCACGGCCAACATTCATCCGCTGAATCCCTACAAACTGATCCCCATGAACGGGGTTTACGCCGTTCGTGTGGAACTGCGTGGTAAGCTTAACAATGGAATGTTGAACATTGGCTTTCGTCCCACCATCGATAGTGCCATGGCGGTGAAGACTATCGAGGCTCACCTCTTTGAGGTCACCGGTGATTTCTATGATGAAGAAGTGGTGATCCATTTTGTGAAGCGGGTCAGGGACGAAATGAAGTTCAGTGGCCTGGATGCCTTAAAACAGCAGCTGCAAAAGGACAGAGACTACATTCAAAAAATATTATGACAGATAAACTGCCTTTGTTGGCACTACTGGTGCTAATTTTCTGCAGCCTGAACCTGCGGGCTCAGGAGGCAAGGAAAAATAAGTTGAACCCGGAACAACAGCAGGCGATAGAGAAACGGTGGATGGAGTCACAACCGATCATAATGGTAAGGACGGATTCCGACAGACAATATACAGGACAGCCCATTCATGCTTCCATGGATACAGTCTACCTTCTTCCGGGAACCGGCTTGCCAGTGGGAGCTGAATGGTTTAGAGAGGTACAGCGCATCTCTTTCAATGAGATTGAGGAGGTGCTGCTGCAAAGAGGGGGAAGCAAACTCACGCGATCTAATATTTCAGAAGATTTAGGGATTCCCCAAACGGATAAATTCTATTCGAAGCCTTTCCAGGCCCTGAGAAGGGCATCTGTTTATGAGGATTCTCTGATCATGCCCGGGGATCTGGAGGAGGCTTTTACGAATTCGAAGGTCCTGCGTCAGGTTTTCCCCGCAAAACGTTTAAGAATATCTGTTGGACTGGGTATCGGTGGTCACCGGGCAGGAGGGGATGCTGAAGAAGCCCTCAGACAATCCCAACTACCTTATCCGGATGATTCATATGGAAACAGGGCTTTCATCGATCCGGTGGATATTTCCGTGAGGTTCTTGAATAGATGGATTGTTGGGGGGCAGTACAGGGTGAATAATTCCAGCGAAATCATTTATGCTTATAGTTATGAACAGAATGTAGACAGGAACTACGATTATTATTTTGATTTTACGGAGCACCGGATTTATACAGAGTATGCATGGATTCACGTGGATCGCTATTTCACTAGAAAGTATGAGTTGCTTGCAGGAGCAGGATATTTGCTGGGAAGACCCGAATGGACCATGAATTACAGCTTTAATGATGCTTCGGATCCGGACAACTGGGTATATGAGCATGTATCGCTTGTCCAGGAGGATAAGCTGCATGGAGTACAGCTAAGGAGTGCTTTTCACTACTACCTTTTTCCCGGGTTCTCCCTCTGGTCCGGGCTGGAGCTAAACTATTTCAGGCCCTGGACCATTGAGAGGGTTGAATTTCCAACGCCCAATCCAGGTGTGGATATCTCTTTAGAAGAGCACAGCCTGAATTTCTCCAGCGTGAGAATTAAGTTTGGCGTTAGCATTTATCTGTAGAAAAGTGTAATTTTGCACTCCAAATTGAAAAACGATGGAAACAAAAACATATACGGAGACTATTCCCTACAAGGTAGCAGATATCAGCCTGGCCGAATTTGGGAGGAAAGAGATTGAAATTGCTGAGAAGGAGATGCCCGGGCTCATGTCCATCCGCAGGAAGCATGCCGCGTCTAAACCGCTGCAGGGTGCCCGGGTTATGGGTTCCCTTCATATGACCATACAGACCGCGGTTCTTATCGAAACACTGGTGGAATTGGGAGCTGACGTTCGTTGGGCCAGTTGTAATATTTTCAGTACCCAGGATCATGCTGCTGCTGCCATTGCAGCTGCTGGTGTTCCTGTTTTTGCCTGGAAGGGGGAGACCCTCGAAGAGTATTGGTGGTGCACCGCCCAGGCCTTGAATTTCCCGGAAGGCAAGGGCCCCAACATCATTGTGGATGATGGAGGGGATGCCACCATGTTGATTCATAAGGGCTACGAAGCTGAAAATGATGCCTCTGTGCTGGATGTAAAGACCTCAAGTTTTGAAGAAGAGGTCATTTACCAGACTTTGAAAGGCATCCTGGAGGAGGACCTGGGAAGATGGCACCGGATTGCTCCGGAGATCCGGGGAGTCTCCGAGGAGACCACCACCGGGGTCCACCGTCTTTATCAGATGCTGGAGCAGGGAAAACTGCTGTTTCCGGCTATCAATGTAAATGATTCTGTTACCAAGTCAAAATTTGATAACCTCTACGGATGCCGGGAATCGTTGGCCGATGGGATTAAACGAGCTACCGATGTGATGGTGGCGGGAAAAGTGGTGGTAGTTGCCGGTTACGGGGATGTGGGTAAGGGATGTGCACATTCTATGAAATCTTATGGGGCCAGGGTGATTGTTACTGAGATCGATCCCATTTGTGCACTGCAGGCCGCCATGGAGGGCTATGAGGTGAACACCATGGAAGAGGCCCTGAAACAGGGAAATATTTTTGTGACCACCACGGGGAACAAGGATGTGATCACCGCTGAACATATGGCTTCCATGAAGGATCAGGCCATTGTCTGTAACATCGGGCATTTCGATAATGAAATTCAGGTGGCACAGCTGGAGACCTGGAAGGGCATTCGCAAAATCAATATCAAACCGCAGGTGGACAAATACCTCTACGAAGATGGCCATGCCATTTTCCTGCTGGCCGAGGGACGCCTTGTGAACCTGGGCTGTGCCACGGGTCACCCCTCCTTTGTGATGAGTAACTCCTTTTCGAACCAGACCCTGGCGCAGCTCGAGTTATGGAAAAAGGACTATGAGATAGGAGTCTATATGCTTCCGAAGCATCTGGATGAGGAGGTAGCCAGGCTGCACCTGGAGCAGCTGGGGGTCAGACTGACCACCCTGACGCCGGAGCAGGCCGAATACCTGGGAGTAAAAGTGGAAGGGCCCTACAAACCCGCCCATTACAGGTATTAGGCTCGGAGTATTCGTTCCTCTCGAAAATCTGTAGCCCAGCTGCAAATTTCAGCGACAAGACATATATGATCAAGCCTAGTTGCTTATGAGCAGGATATTCCCCTGTATGGAGGTGCGGTACTCCACCAGCGGATACTCGGCCGGACCAGAATTGGGGTAGGCGCCATTCACCAGTACATAGGTGGAGCCACATTTGGGGCATTTAAAAACACCAATGAAAGTGGCATCTTCCTCAACGGCGATATCGTGTTCGGGGTATTCGGTACAGGTGAGGTCGTATGCATGGAAGAGCAGGTCAGCTTCCCTGTACAGAACGATACCTCTGTAACCTTCATTTGGGATGATTCTGGTAGTGCCGATTCCCATATTGCCCAGCTCCGCATACAGGTCCAGGTCAACATATACCTTTACATAGGGGATGATCTGTCCGCGATTGGTTTCACAGGAAGGGACTGAAAGCACCGAAAGAAACAGAAGGGCTAATATTGATAATTTCTGTATTTGTGAGGCCATTTGGCTGCAAAAGTAAGAAAATTGGCTATTTTTTGTACTTTTAACTCTTTAAGACAAATTATTATTGCACCATACCCACTGAAAGATGGATTTTGACATAGGTAACATACTTTATATAGTCATTACAATCGTAGCCGTGGCGGTGGGCCTTCTGGGGAAAAAGAAAAAACCGGCCCCGGGGGGCAGCGGTGACTCTGGAGGTGAAAAACGGCCAAGTTTTATGGAGAACCTGGAACGTGTACTGGCCATGGGGCAGGAATCCCCGGTAGCTGATCTGAAGCCATATGAAGAGGATTTACCATATGAAGAGGATTTGCCTGCTGAAGAGATGGGTCAGGCGGAAACGATGGAAGTATTTACTGATCAGGTAAATAGTCCAGGAATTTTGGATCAGTATGAATCCTTAATGAACCGGAATACCGAAGGGGAGAGCATGCTGGAGCCCTTGGAGGTGGAAGACCTTGATTACATTCCGGGGACAGACTATTTTGAGATTGTCAAAGATTTTGATGCAGGGACAGCCGTGGTATATTCTGCAATAATCAATCGGCTTGACATTTAGGATTTTTTTGTAATTTTGTATAAGAAGAGTTCCGGGTTTTGCGGAATTCTTCTTGTTTTATTATTAACAGGAGGAAATTGTTATGGCACAAGCTTCATATATGACAGAGGAGGGACTGGCCAAACTTAAGAAAGAATTGGAGCAGCTGACCAATGTGGAAAGGCCGGCCATTTCGCAACAGATTGCAGAGGCCAGGGATAAAGGTGACCTGTCTGAAAATGCCGAGTACGATGCGGCAAAGGAGGCACAGGGTTTGCTGGAGATGAGAATTGCCAAAATGGAGGATATGGTGGCCAATGCCAGGATCATTGATGAATCCAAGATTGACACTTCTAAAGTACAGATCCTGAATAAAGTCAAGATCAAGAACACCAAGAATAACCAGCAGGTCGAGTATATGCTGGTCTCTGAAAGTGAATCAGATATCAAGAATGGAAAGATCTCTGTTGCCACACCCATTGCCAGGGGGCTTTTAGGTAAAAAAGTAGGTGATGTGGTAGATATCAAGGTTCCATCCGGGTTGATGTCCTTTGAGATTTTAGAGATCTCCCTGTAAATCACCGCTTATGGCTACGATATTTTCAAAGATTATTGCGGGAGAGATCCCTTCCTATCGCATTCATGAAGATGAACAGTATGTGGCCTTCCTGGATATAAATCCTCTGGCGGAAGGCCACACCCTGGTTATCCCAAAGGTGGAAACTGATTACCTGTTCGACCTGGAGGATGCTCTACTGGCCGATATGATGGTATTTGCAAAGAAAGTGGCCCGCGCCATCGACCGGAGTATAGCGTGCAAGAGGGTTGGAGTAGCCGTTCTTGGACTCGAAGTGCCCCATGCGCACATTCACCTGATTCCCATAAACGACCTGTATGACATTGAGTTCAGCAAGCCGAAACTGAAATTTTCTGACGAACAATTCAAGGCAACAGCCTCGAAGATTTCACGCGCCATCCAATAACTCTATTTGATGCGGCCAGGATTCTTGCGGATATAATCCTCCCAGTTTTTTGCGCCAGCTTTTGGCAGACCGAGATCCTTTTGATAGAAATGACAAACTGCTGCAGCCAGTCCGTCTGTCGCATCCAGGTTTTTTGGGAGATCTTTCAGGTCAAACATTCTAAGCAACATACGGGCCACCTGTTCTTTTGATGCATCTCCCTTGCTGGTAATGGAAAGTTTTATTTTCCGCGGCGCATACTCAAATACAGGGACATCCCTGGCCAGCACGGCAGCCATGGCTACCCCCTGTGCTCTGCCCAGTTTAAGCATCGACTGTACATTTTTACCGTAAAAGGGTGCTTCGATGGCTACCTCATCGGGAAGATAGAGCTCCATGAGTTCCAGGGTCCGTTCATATATTTTTCGCAGCTTCATGTAGTGGTCCCCTTCCCGCCTCAGATCGACCACACCCATATCCATAAAGGAAGGAGTTTTACCGCTTCCACTAATAAGCCCGTACCCCATCATGGTGGTTCCGGGATCAATACCCAGGATAATACGTTCAGAGTTATTTTGCATCTTTTCCCAATAGATTCTGGCTCGCAATACCGGCCACCAGCAAAATGATACCGGTCACGGTGCTCAGATAAATTTTTTCGCCCAGTATCTGGCTGGCAAAGAGCAGGTTCAGAAAGGGTGCCAGGTACACCAGGTTGCTGATCCGGTCACTCCTGGGCGCCATACGAATTGCCATTAGCCACAGAACAAAGGTAATGCCCATTTCGAAAACTCCCACATAAATAGCAGCCAACCATCCTTCCAAAGAGCCGGGGAATGGCTGAGCTCTGAAGATCCCGGCAAAGAGGAGAAATCCAGAGGCAAAGGTAAAATTGAGGAACAGGCGGATCACAGGATCCTGTCTGTCGCGAGTATTGTAGAGGAAATAGATAGCCCATATCACGGAAGTAGAGAGCGCGAGGCTTATCCCAAGCCGGTTTTGAGGGTCCTGTGACACACTGCCTCCCATCCTTGAGATCAACACTACTCCGGAGAAACTAAGCAGCATGGCCCCCATACTGAGCCAGCTGATCCGCTGACCAAGGATGGGTATGGAGAGCAGCACCAGTACAATGGGCCAGATCATGTTCAGGGGTTGCGCTACCTGTGCCGGAAGAATGCTATAGGCCTTGAATAGGATCAGGTAGTAGGCCAGGGGATTGAGGAGTCCCATTAACAGGGAGAAGGCAAAATCTTTTACGGAAAAGCTAAAAATTGTGCGGAATTTCCCTCTGATTACAACCAGGAGTCCCAGCACCAGGGTTGAACTCAGGCTTGCCCCGGTAAGTAGCTGCCAGGTATCCATGTAACGAAGACCCAGTTTAAAGGCGGTGGGACTGGTGGACCAGAATAGCACAGCCAGGAGGGCATAGAGAAAAGCTTTCCTGGCTGATTTTGCATTCATACAGGGAGGTCAGGAGATCAATTTAAAACCGGACCCCATGTAAGGATGCAATACTTCCGGGATAAGAATACCTTCCGGTGTCTGATTGTTTTCTAAAAGGGCAGCCAGTATTCTCGGCAGGGCCAGGGCGCTGCCATTGAGGGTATGGGCAAGCTGAGGGCGCTTTTCACCCGGCTCTCTGAAGCGGAGTTTCAGCCGGTTGGCCTGATAGGATTCAAAGTTGGAGACCGAGCTAACTTCCAGCCATTTATCCTGTGCAGCCGAGTAGACCTCAAAATCGTAGGTCAGGGCAGAGGTAAAACTGAGATCCCCTCCACAGAGCTGCACGATCCGATAGGGGAGCCCCAGCTTCACGATCAACTGCTCCACGTGGGCTACCATCTCTTCCAGGGCCTGGTAAGAGCGTGAGGGGTGTTCAATATGCACAATTTCCACCTTGTCAAACTGATGTACCCGGTTCAGCCCTCGTACATCTTTCCCATAAGAACCAGCCTCTCTTCTGAAGCAGGGGGTGAAGGCAGTATTTCTAACGGGCAGATCCTCTGCACTCAGGATCACATCCCTGTATATGTTGGTGACCGGCACCTCAGCTGTTGGAATCAAATACAGGTTGTCACCTGTAACATGGTACATCTGCCCCTCCTTATCGGGCAGCTGTCCGGTCCCAAACCCCGATGCTTCGTTCACCATCAGGGGGGGCAGGATCTCTTCATATCCGGCGCTGGTATTCTGATCCAGGAACCAGGAAATAAGGGCTCGCTGCAACCTGGCACCCTGTCCCCGGTAAAGCGGAAATCCGCCTCCGGTTATCTTCACTCCCAGTTCAAAGTCGATCAGCCTGTATTTTTTTGCCAGTTCCCAATGTGGCATGGACCCGTCCGCAAGTTTGGGAATCTCACCCCCCCGGCGAATCTCTTTGTTGTCGGCTTCACTTCTTCCTGCAGGTACAGAGGGGTGCGGAATATTGGGAACCTGAACCAGCAGTTCATTTAATTTTAAACCAGCAAGCTGCAGATTCTCTTCCAGAGTCTCCAGTTCCTGCTTGAGGGCTGAAGTTTGCTCCTTGGTCCGGATGGCCTCCTCTTTTTCATCCCTTTTGAAAAGGACTCCGATTTCTTTACTGAGCCTGTTCATCTCAGCCTGCAGTTCATTGGTCTTTACCTGGAGGGAGCGTCGCTCATTATCCAGGGTTATGATCTGGTCGATCAGCTCCGGGGTTTTGAAATTTTTGATCTTCAGACCCTTGAAGATGGTTTCTCTGTTTTCACGAATATAGGGGATGGTAAGCATGATGAAAGCATAAAAAAACCTGTAATACACTTTAAAGGTAGTGCATTACAGGTGAAGATATATATAATTTAAGTTTTTCTACTGGTTTTCAACAGGCTCGATGGAGACGTAGGATTTATTGTCTCTTTTTTTAGTGAATTTCACCATGCCATCTGTAGTGGCGAACAGGGTATGGTCTTTACCCATTCCAACGTTGCTGCCGGGATGATGAACAGTACCCCTTTGTCTGACAAGGATATTACCAGCCTTTACGATCTGTCCGCCGTAAAGCTTCACGCCAAGTCTTTTACTTTCTGATTCGCGACCGTTTCTGGAGCTACCGGCTCCTTTCTTGTGTGCCATATCTTTTGACTTTTACTTATAGACTTTCAAATTCCTAACTATTTTCCCTTATCTCCGGTCTTCTTCGCCGGAGCAGCTTTGGCAGCCGGTTTTTTAGCTGCGGTGGTTTTAGCGGCAGCAGTTTTGGCTGCTGGTTTTTTAGCAGTTGTCGCTTTCGCAGCGGGTTTTTTCTCAGCGGCTGCCTTTGGAGTTGCTTTTGCAGCGGGTTTTTTCTCAGCGGCTGCCTTTGGAGTTGCTTTTGCAGCGGGTTTTTTCTCAGCGGCTGCTTTCGGAGCATCTTTTTCTGCCGGAGCTTCTTTCTGGGCTTTTGCACCCTTCTCAGAAATGGCTTCAATCTGGATCTGGGTCAGATACTGACGGTGCCCATTCAGCTTTTGATAGCCTTTCCTTCTCTTCTTTTTAAAGACTAGAACTTTGTCACCCTTCATATGGGAGAGAACCTTGGCATCAACAGAGGCCCCTTTAACTACGGGGTCGCCAACGGATACTTTGCTACCGTTATCTATTAATAAAACTTTATCGAAAGAAACTTTTTTTCCTTCCTCTACTTCCAGCCTGTGTACAAACAATTTCTGGTCTTTTTCAACTTTAAACTGCTGTCCTGCTATATCGACAATTGCGTACATTCTACAATGCTTTTTACTTTATATCAGAATTTTGGGTCTGCAAAGATAGAAAAGATTGTCCGATCGGCAAAGGTTTTAGATGAATTATTTTATGAATAAATATGTCGCAGTTATTTCTATATTTGTGATTAAAGAGTGCAGAAACCGTATGGGGAAAATCAAGTTAAACGTTCTGGGCATCTCTTACAGCCAGACACAATCAGGCGCATACGCCCTGGTTCTTTCCGAAGAGGATGGAAACAGAAGGATTCCCATCATTGTTGGCGGATTTGAAGCACAGGCCATTGCCATTGAGCTGGAGGGCCTGGCACCACCTCGTCCGCTTACCCATGATTTGTTTAAGAATTTTGCAGAAGCCTATGGGATCACCATAATTGAAGTCAATATTCATAAACTGGAGGATGGAGTATTTTTTGCCAACATACTCTGTGATAATGGCGGGCAGAGCATCACCCTGGATGCCAGAACCTCCGATGCCATCGCCCTGGCGCTCAGGTTTAACTGTCCCATTTATACCACGGATATTATTGTAGAGAAAGCCGGGATTGTGCTGGATTTTGAAAAGGGTTCCGAATTTGAACAGCCTGGAGCTTCCCAGGAGGAGGAGCGTGAAGAAAAAAAAGAAAAGACAAAAAAGGCGGCCTCTTCGACAGACTTGTCCAAAAAAAGCATGGATGAATTAAGAACCCTGCTGGCAGAAGCAGTTTCTAAAGAGGACTATGAGAAGGCTTCTGAAATTAGAGACGAGATAAACCGCAGGTCCAGATGATTGCAGATACCCTGATGCTTGATACGGTGCTTGGCGTTATTCAGCAGGCACCGGTCGATTCAGTTTCAATGTCCAATATAATCCCTGAAAGAGCCGGATTCGATTTTGACCTGATACGACTAGTCAGGGGACTATTAGGGATGGCTGTTTTGATTGGCATTGCCTACCTTTTTAGCAGTAAGCGGAAAGCAATCAATTGGAAAATGGTGGGAACCGGCTTGCTCTTCCAGCTGATCCTGGCCATTGGCATTCTTTATGTTCCTTTTGTCCAGGTATTCTTTGAAATCATCGGTAAAGGATTTGTTAAAATTCTGACTTTTACCAACGAGGGTGTTACCTATCTGTTGAAACGGAATGACACAGGGGCCATTGATCCCGGACTTCAGAATTTCGCTTTCTCCATTCTACCTACGATTATTTTCTTTGCGGCGTTCTCCAGCCTTCTTTTTTACCTGGGTATTATCCAGATATTTGTGAAAGGATTTGGATACCTCTTATCCCGTGGGTTGGGATTATCCGGGCCCGAAAGCCTGTCAGTTGCTGGAAATATATTTCTGGGGCAGACCGAATCTCCGCTGCTTATAAAACCTTACCTGGAGAAAATGACTAAATCGGAAATACTTCTGGTCATGTCCGGGGGGATGGCTACGCTTGCAGGGGGGGTGCTGGCAGCCTATATTGGTTTCCTGGGTGGGGGGGATCCCGTCCAGCAGGTGATTTTTGCCAAACATTTGCTTACTGCTTCCATCATGGCTGCTCCCGGAGTGGTAGTGATCTCTAAAATTATTGTTCCCCAGACGGAGAGTGTGGATAAGACCATTGAAGTGAGCAAGGAAGAGGTGGGTAAGAATGCTCTGGATGCTATCTCAAACGGGACAGGTGACGGCTTAAGGCTGGCAGTGAACGTGGGGGCCATGTTGCTTGTATTTATTGCCTTCATTGCGTTTGCCAACTTCATTCTGGTGAAGATTGGCGGCTGGACCAGCCTGAATGACAAGATTCTCGCGTTTACCGGCGGGAAATACGGTGAACTGAGCCTGGAGTTCATCCTTGGATATGCCTTTTCGCCGCTGATGTGGCTGATTGGTGTGGCCGGGGACGATATCACCCTGGTAGGATCCCTGCTGGGAAAAAAACTGATATTAACAGAGTTTGTGGCCTATATTGACCTGGCCGATATGAAAGCTGCAGGCTCGTTCACCGATACCAAATCCATCATCATGTCCGTATATATGCTTTGTGGATTTGCCAATTTTGCCTCCATCGGAATTCAGATTGGGGGAATTGGTGCGCTTGCACCGGGGCGGAGGGTTTTGCTTGCCCAGTATGGAATGCGCGCGCTGCTGGCCGGGACCCTTGCCTCCCTGCTTTCAGCAACCATTATTGGAGTATTAATGGGTTAGATATGGTTGAGAGGGGCAAATACGACTTCGATTTTTCCAAAAAGGTGGTCCTGGTAGTGGAGGACAACCAGATCTCTTTTAAGTTGATGCATGCGGTACTCAGACAGGTGAAAGCCAATGTGGTCCATGCAGCCAATGGTCAAAGGGCTATAGAGGAGGTGGAGTCTGCTGCCCATTTTGATCTGGTCCTGATGGATCTGCAGATGCCCGAAGTGGACGGACTGGAGGCGACCCATAGAATCAAACAGCTTCGACCGGACCTGCCGGTGATAGCCACAACCGCCGATATTTACAGCGAAAAAGCCCGTGCCTGCAAAGAGGCAGGATGCGATGCCTTCCTGTCAAAGCCATTGCAGTTCAGGAAGATGTTCGAATTGATGCAATCTTTTTTTGACCAGCAAGATTAGTGCAGCGATGGCACTCCCCTTACTCCTCGTCCTTTTTTTCATCTACTGCTATTCCCTGTTGATCCTGCTCTTTTATATGGAGATTGAGCAGGAGCAAGGTGAAGACGGGGAAAAGGTGGCTGATCCTCTTCCGCTGAGTGTCATTGTTCCCCTCAGGAATGAAAGGGATCTCTTACCCGGACTGTTCAAGGACCTGCAAAACCAGACCTGTCCGGGGGAGTTGTGGGAGCTGATATTTGTAGATGATCATTCGGAGGATGGGACCGTATCTGAACTGGAAGCCCTGCTGAAGTCCAGTACCCGGGAGGACAAAAATTTTTATTGCTGCTCTCTTCCTTCAGGAAGATCGGGAAAAAAGGCAGCACTCGCCTTTGGCATTGCGCGTGCCAAACATGAACGCATTCTTCAGGTGGATGGGGATTGCAGCCTGGGTCCGGGTTTTATCGCTTCACATATTAACTTTCAGCAACACCATCCTTCAGATCTCACAGCCGGATTGGTAAGTACCGGGGAGGGCAAGGGGAATTTTCTGGAGACTTTTGAGCGCATGGATCTACTCGCACTGATGGGGAGCGCGGCAGGATCCTTTGGTGCGGGACGTGCGGTGCTGTGCAGCGGGGCCAATCTCTCCTATACCAGGGCACTCTTCCGGGAAACCCGTTCTTTTGACCCGGAACATAAGACCCCTTCGGGGGATGATATGTTTCTGATGATCGGGGCCCGGAAGCTGGGCAAAAGCCTCGCTTTTAATGCGGACAGAGAAGCACTTGTGTTCACCCGACCCGTAAAGAATCTTCGTAGTCTTCTGGCACAACGGATCCGCTGGGGTTCAAAATCATACTGGTACAGGATGGCGGATATACAGCTACTGGCCCTCCTGGTAAGCCTTACCAATATCTCCGTTTTTCTTATGCCGCTGTGGATCAAGCTTTATACAGGATGGTGGCCCTGGTTGGCCGGGGCACTGCTTATAAAAACCCTGGCTGATTTTTTAATCCTTTACAGGATCACCGGAATAACCGGACAACGGGCGGATCTGCGCCTCTTTATTCCTGTGACTCTGTCTTATTATCCCTTTTTTCTTGCCTCAGTGATGGGGGCTCTGCTGGGAAAAGCCCGGTGGAAAAGAGCTCCTAAGTGAATCTTCTGCGCTGCATAAGCCGGTAGCTGAAAAAGATGGCCAGGGAGGTATATAACAGGACCATCAAGATATTGAGCCATGCCGGCAATCCCTCCGGCAGGATATCCATGGCCGACTCATCCATGGGCTCCGGACTGTTCACCTTCCTTTGAAAAATTTCGATCAGATCCGGCAGAGGAGTTAACTGCGTGGTTGTCCTCATGGGAAGATACCAGCGCAACTCCTGTTTGCGAAGAATCAGGAACAAAACCGGATCCACAAACACTCTCAGGGCAATGAATGACAGAAGGGAAAGTGCTGTATTCTTAATCAGCAGAGCCACCAGCAGCCCCATGGACATGTAAGCAAAGGAGGAGAGTAAATACCTGCCCAGAATCCAGGTATTTTCCATGGCTATTTTAAAGGTAAGCTTATAGCTGTAGATCAGACCCAGTGTAAGTGAAGTCAGTCCCAGCAACAGAGTGGCAAACAGGGCGAGTACCCCCACCAGCAAAAGCTTTTGCAGTAGCAGTTCAGTGCGGCTCAGACCGAAAATTAATTGAGTTTTAAAGGTATGGTTGCTAAACTCTTTGGTGGTGATCATAATCACAATCAGCGCCAGCAGTATGTTATATGGTTCGGTGACCCAGGTGAGAAAGACCCACACATCGGGAAAGCGAAATAGGTCACTCAGTGAGATGACAGGGATCTCCTTATCCACGGCAGGATAGATAAGCAATCCCAGTGTAAATGCCAGGAAGTAGAGGCCCAGGGTAATCCGGAAAGGATTATAATTTAATAATTTGACCTGTTCAATATGTAGTAATCTCCGCATCTATTTCTCTTCCTTAACCAGTTCCAGGAACTGAGATTCAAGGCTTCTTTTCCGGCTCAGCATATGATGAATCACCAGCTTGTTGGCAAATGCATAGGCATTCACCTCTGCCGGACTGACCTTATCATTCAGGGTCAGGACCAGCAGGCCGTTCTCTATTTCAAGCTCTTTTACCAGCTGGGAGTCCTTCAATTTCTGCTTAAGGAGTTCGTTATTATCACAGGAGATCTCAATAATCTCATCTTCAGCCAGCAACTCTTTTACCGGACCATTGGCCAGAAGTTCTCCTTTTTTCAGAATGGCCACATGGGAACATATTTTTTCCACTTCGCTCAGGATATGCGAGGCCAGGATTAGAGTCTTCCCTTCCTTTACCTGCTGGAGGACAATCTCCCTGACTTCAGCAATGCCTTCCGGATCCAGTCCGTTGGTTGGCTCATCCAGGACCAGTACACTGGGATCGCCCAGCAGTGCAGCTGCAATCCCCAATCGTTGTTTCATTCCCAGGGACAGGGTAGAGAAGCTGGATCTTTTTCTTTCCGCCAGCTGTGCAGTTTCCAGGACGCGAGAGATATCCCCGTAGGGCATCCCTTTGATATCGCAAATAATCCTCAGGTTTTTCTCCAGGTTCAGGTAAGGATAAAAATGAGGTGTTTCGATCAGCGATCCAATATTTCTTCTATGGCTTGCTTCGGGCACTTCTCCGAACCAAAGGAAGGACCCGCTATCCTGCCGGATGATCCCTGTCACAATAGAAAGTGTGGTGGTTTTGCCGCTTCCGTTGGGGCCAAGAATGCCATAGGCCTGTCCTTCTGTGATCTGAAGATCCAGGTTCCGGATGGCTCTTACATTTTTATAGGATTTGGATAATCCCTGAATCGATAGGATTTCCCTCATATTAGTTGGCAAGCTCGGAAAAGAATTTGATACGAACAAGCCTTATCTCCTCTTCGGAAAAATATTCTTCACCCAATTCGGCGAGTGCATCGTCGATGGACTCTGTCTCAGCCTCACGAAAATATTCAAAAATCTCCTCAAGTTTCTCATCGTCCATGATCTCATTCAGATAATAATCGATGTTCAGTTTAGTTCCTGAACCGACAATGGCCTCGATCTCGTCGATTAAATCCATAAGGGAAAGATTTTTGGCATCGGCAATATCATCCAGGCTTAACTTCCGGTCTATGCTTTGTATGATATAGACTTTGACCCCTGATTTATTTACCACCGATTTGACCACCATATCCTGCGGCCGGAGAATATCTTTATCTTCCACATATTCCTTGATCACCTCGATAAAGCCCTTGCCGTACTTTTTGGCTTTACCCGTTCCAACACCTACAATATTTTGTAGCTCCTCTATCTTCACCGGATACTGTATGGCCATATCCTCCAGAGATGGATCCTGGAAGATGACAAAGGGCGGAAGACTTAAACTTCTGGCCATCGTTTTCCTGAGGTCCTTCAGGATATGAAGCAGCTCCTCATCAACTGCCCCGGTTCCACCGCTGCCTGCAGATACCCCTTCTTCGGGTGCTATATCAAAATCATGATCCTGTGTCAACATCATCGAGTGTGGCTTCTTAATAAACTCATGACCGGCTGCTGTCAGCCTCAATAGTCCATAATTTTCAATATCTTTTGTTATCAATCCGGCAATCAGGGCCTGCCTCAGTACAGCATTCCAATATTTCACATCCTTTTCCTTTCCGGCACCGAAGTACTCGGAATGGTGATGATTGTAAGTCTTAACAGCACTATTGGCAATTCCTGATAGAACGTTTGCAATATGTTCGGATTTAAACTTTTCCTGTACCCCTAAAATAGCTTTTAAACTTAATAGAATATCTGCTTTCCCTTCAAATTTTTGCTTGGGATGTAAACAGTTGTCACAGTTGTCGCAACCCTCCTCCATAAATTCGCCGAAATAGTTTAGCAAGAGCTTGGGCCGGCATACCGCCGATTCGGCATACGCTACAGTCTCCAGGAGAAGCTGTTTCCCGATCTCCTGTTCCGCCACCGGTTTTCCCTGCATAAATTTTTCCAGTTTTTGGATATCCTTGTATCTGTAGAACGCGATACACTTTCCTTCACCCCCGTCCCGTCCGGCCCTTCCCGTTTCCTGGTAATATCCCTCCAGGCTTTTCGGCATATCATAATGGATTACAAAGCGAACATCCGGTTTATCAATACCCATTCCAAATGCTATGGTAGCAACCATTACATCCACCTCCTCCATCAGGAACTGGTCCTGGTTTGAGGAACGGGTCTGTGCATCCATGCCGGCATGATAGGATAATGCTTTAATGCCGTTTACCTTCAGGGTTTCTGCCAGCTCTTCCACCTTTTTGCGGGAGAGGCAGTAGATGATCCCGGATTTGTTTGTGTTGGCCAGAATAAATTTGATAATCTCCTTGCTTGCGTGAATCTTGGGCCTGATCTCATAATAGAGATTGTGGCGGCGGAAGGATGACTTGAAAACCTTCGATCCAAGCATGTCCAGGTTCTTCTGGATATCGTGTTGAACCTTTGGGGTGGCAGTAGCCGTCAAAGCAATAAGGGGTGCCTGACCAATTTTATTGATGATGGGTCTGATTCTTCTGTATTCCGGTCTGAAATCGTGGCCCCATTCAGAAATGCAATGAGCCTCATCGATGGCATAAAAAGAGATATTTACGTTCTTCAGAAAATCGATGTTCTCCTCTTTGGTCAGACTTTCAGGAGCCACATAGAGCAGGCGGGTTCGCTTATCCAGGACATCCTTCTTTACTTTTGCAATGGCTGATTTTGTGAGAGAAGAGTTGAGAAAATGGGCTACTCCGTCATCCAGGCTGAAACTGCGCATGGCATCCACCTGGTTTTTCATAAGTGCAATGAGGGGAGAAATTACAATGGCAGTACCCTCTTTAATAAGTGCCGGAAGCTGATAGCAGAGGGATTTACCTCCCCCTGTGGGCATCAGAACGAATGTGTCATTGCCTGCAAGTACATTGCTGATAATATCCTCCTGGTTCCCCTTAAAGCTATCAAATCCAAAATACTTCTTCAGATTCAAGTGAAGTATCTCTCCAAAATTATCCATTCTGCCTTTTACGTCTGAAGGAAATTAAAGATAGTATAAATTGGACTCTGTTTCAAGGGGCTCAGTTTTTTTTTGTTACTTTGCACGTCCTTTATCCAGACTGAATATGAGTAAGAATTCCGAAGGGGAAATGTCTTTCCTTGAGCACCTTGAGGTGATGCGTTGGCATCTCCTGCGATCCATTACTGCGATCGTGATCCTGGCCCTTGTGGCTTTTGTATTTAAGGATATTGTATTTGATAAAATCATTTTGGCTCCAAAGGAGCCTCCTTTCCCGACAAACCGGTGGTTGTGTCAGCTTGGTGAAATTCTAGGCCTTGAACGCATCTGTATCAACCAGAATCCCTTCACTCTTCAGACGGTGAAAATGGCGGAGCAGTTCTCCATGCACATCATTGTTTCCCTGGTGGCAGGGATCGTGGTAGCCTTCCCCTACATTTTCTGGGAATTCTGGAGGTTCATTGTTCCGGCACTTTACGATAAAGAGAGGAACACGGCCAGGGGCGCCGTATTTTATACTTCATTGCTTTTTATCCTGGGTGTGCTATTCGGGTACTACATCATCTCTCCCCTTTCGGTCAATTTCCTCGGTAATTACAAGGTGAGTGAAAGTGTGATCAGTGCTCCCACACTTCGATCCTATGTGCAGACGATAACCTCTGTGGTGCTGGCAGCCGGGCTTGTATTCCAGTTGCCTATTCTGGTATACTTTTTAAGTAAGGTTGGCCTGGTTACCCCCGACTTTTTGAAAAAGTACCGCAGGCACTCCTTGGTTATTATTGTCACCCTGTCTGCCATCATTACACCACCCGATGTATTCAGCCAGGTGTTGGTGGCCCTGCCCCTGATGGTTCTGTACGAGATCGGTATCGCTATCAGCAAAAGGATAGTGAAAGAGCAGGATGCGGAAAAAGCTGCAGGAGAGAAGCGGGTAAAAAGAAAGAAAAAGACTGCAGAAGAGCCGGAAACGGAAAAAGAGAAGTCTGAAACAGGCACAGCAGCGGGGCAAGAAGAGGAATCTGAACCTGAGCAGGAAGAGACGGCTGGTGAGTCTGATGAAGCAAAAGAAGAGAGCCCGGCCAAGTCGGAAACCAAGGAGGAAGTAAGTACGAAAAAGCCATGGAAAAGGCCTGCTTCCAAGCCCGGTCCCGAAGAGGGAGAGAAACCTGATCCCGACACTCCGGAATAGAACTCAGCAGGAATTTGCATAACTTTGGTTTTCTATGAAACTGCATACGCATAAACTGGTTAAAAAATACAAAAGCCGAAAGGTCGTGGACGAGGTATCGGTCAGCGTGGAGCAGGGCGAGATTGTGGGACTGTTGGGACCCAATGGAGCAGGAAAAACCACTACCTTCTATATGATCGTTGGCCTGATCACTCCCAACGAAGGGACCATCTTGCTCAATGAACAGGATATCACCAAAGAACCTGTATATAAGCGAGCCCGGATGGGTATTGGCTATCTGGCGCAAGAGGCCTCTGTATTTAGAAAGCTTTCGGTGGAAGATAATATAAGGGCAGTCCTTGAGATGTCGGAAATGTCCAGGGCGGAACAGCGCGACAGGGTAGAAACACTGCTGGAAGAATTTGGGCTTTTAAAAATAAGGAAGAGCCTGGGTATCCAACTTTCAGGTGGTGAAAGACGACGTACCGAAATTGCCCGGGCCCTGGCTTTGAGCCCGCAGTTTATTTTATTGGATGAGCCTTTTGCCGGAGTTGATCCCATTGCCGTGGAGGATATACAGCAGATCGTATCCAGGCTGAAAGAGAAGAACATTGGGATACTGATAACCGACCACAATGTTCACGAGACACTGGCGATCACTGAACGGGCATATCTGATGTTTGAGGGATCCATCTTAAAGGCTGGTACCGCGAAGGATCTGGCAGAAGATGAACAGGTGCGGAAGGTCTACCTGGGACAAAACTTCGAACTTCGATAAATCCACAACACCTTTGTAATCCGGAAATTTGGGTTAAATTTGCGGAAATTTTGCGGATGTGGCGGAATTGGTAGACGCGCTAGACTTAGGATCTAGTTCTTTCGGGAGTGGGGGTTCGAGTCCCTTCATCCGCACTTTATTCATGCATAAACCGCTATGCTTTCGGATGTTATAACGATTGTGTTGCGGTTTTTGCTAATTTTGCACATATATTTTTTAGAAGATGAATATTACACAGGAGAAAACTGACAAGTTAAATTCGATCCTTAAGGTAAAAGTTGAACAGGAAGATTACGCTGAACGTGTAGAGAAAGTTCTTAAAGATTATCGCAGGCAGGCCAGGGTAGATGGTTTCAGACCAGGCATGGTACCCATGGGGATTATTAAGAAAATGTACTATACCCCGGTATTGGTGGATGAAGTAAATAAACTGGTCTCGGAGTCCCTGTTTAACTACCTGAGGGATAATAGTGTCAATATTCTTGGAGAGCCTTTGCCGCACAGGGACGAGGAGCAAAAGGTTGATTTTGCCAGGGATGCCGAGTTTGAGTTTAAGTTTGACCTGGGACTTGCTCCTGAGTTGAACCTGGAGGTTGTGGCAAAGGATAAGGTTCCTTATTACAAGATCAAAGTAGATAAGAAACAACTGGATGAGTATAAGGAGCAGCTGCTCCAGCGTTTTGGGGAGTTCAAAGCAGTTGATAAGGCCGGGAATGATGAACTGATCAAGGGTACCCTGGTGAAGACCGATAAGGAAGGCAATGAAGTGGAGAACGGGATCCGGGTGGAGAATATCAGTATGTCCCTGGATATGATGAAGGATGACGATCAGAAGGTGCTTTTCAGTGGAGCAGGGGGAGGCGATGAAGTGGTCTTTGACCTGAAGAAGGCCTATCCCAATGACACGGAAGTCGCTTCTCTACTTAGGATCGACAAAACCGAGGTAGCCATGCTCGAGGGCACCTTCAAATGTATCATAAATGAGGTGAACAAGTTCGAGAAAGCGGTGCCCGGACAGGAGTTTTATGACAAAGTATATGGGGAGGGCGAAGTTAAGAGCAAGGAGGAGTTTACCAAGCGTGTGACCGAGGAAATCGAGCTGAACTATGAACGGGAGAGCGATTACAGGTTTATGGTGGATGCGCGTGAAGCATTGATCAAGAAAGCCAAGATTGACCTTCCGGTAGCGTTTCTGAAACGCTGGATGGTAGAGACCAATGAGCAGATCACCGAGGAACAGGTGGAAAAGGATTTTGAAAAGTATGAAGATGATTTCCGCTGGCAGCTGATCAAGGAGCATTTGTTGAAGCAGCAGAATATTAAAGTAAGCGAGGAGGAGGCCCTGGAATCTGCTAAAGCGATGGCCCTGAATCAGTACATGCAATATGGCATCAGTAATGTTCCGGAAGATTACCTGGAAAATTACGCCAGAGAAATGATGTCAAAACCTGAAGAATCGCGAAAATTCTATGAGCAAAAGGGGGAAGAGAAGCTGATTGCCTACATTAAATCTACAGTCAAATTGGATGAGAAAGAGGTCAGTTCAGAGAAGTTCCGTAAATTGTACGAGAAATAAATGAGTAAAATTATGAACCAGAACGACGATTTTAAGAAGTTTGCAACCAAGCATATGGGCATCAGCAGTATGACCCTCCATCAGTTTAGCTCTTTATACAACAGTTATATTTCACCAACCATTATAGAAGAGAGACAGTTGAATGTGGCCTCCATGGATGTTTTTTCCAGGTTGATGATGGATCGTATTATTTTCCTGGGAGCACCTATAGACGACTATGTAGCCAACATCATTCAGGCTCAGCTCTTGTATCTCGACTCTGCTGATCCCAGTAAAGATGTCCAGGTCTATTTCAATACTCCTGGTGGAGGAGTTCATGCAGGACTCGGGATCTATGATACCATGCAATATACTTCGTGTGATGTAGCCACCATCTGCACAGGGATGGCTGCTTCTATGGGGGCAGTTTTACTGGCTGCAGGAACCCCGGGGAAACGCTCCGCTTTAAAGCACAGCAGGGTGATGATACACCAGCCCATGGGAGGGGCACAGGGTCAGGCTTCGGATATTGAGATCACTACCCGCGAGATCCTGAAGATGAAAAAAGAACTTTATGCGATCATAGCAGACCATTCAGGGAAATCAATAGAGGAGGTAGAGAAGGACGGGGACCGTGATTTCTGGATGACCGCTGCCGAGGCCAAGGAATATGGCATGATAGATGAAGTTCTGCTTAGAACAAAAGACAAAAAGTAATGGACCGTTGCTCTTTTTGTGGAAGAGAGAAGAAGGACACCAACCTTCTGATTGCCGGTATTTCGGGTCATATCTGTGACCGCTGTATCGAACAGGCCTACAGCATTGTCCAGGAGGAACTGGGTGCCCATGGCGAGTTTGATATGGGACAGATTAAACTTCTGAAGCCTACTGAAATAAAGAGTTTCCTTGACCTCTATGTAATCGGGCAGGAGGAAGCTAAAAAATACATTTCAGTCGCAGTATACAACCATTACAAAAGGTTGATGCAACAGGACAGCAAGGATGATGTTGAAATTGAGAAATCCAACATAGTTCTGGTTGGAGAGACGGGTACGGGTAAAACATTGCTGGCCAGGACCATCGCCAGAATGCTGCATGTGCCTTTTACTATTGTAGATGCCACGGTACTAACGGAAGCCGGATATGTGGGCGAGGATATCGAGAGTGTGCTGACCCGCCTGCTACAGGTGGCCGATTATAATGTGGAGGCTGCGGAGAAGGGGATCGTATTCATTGATGAAATCGATAAGATTGCCCGCAAGAGTGATAATCCTTCCATTACCAGGGACGTATCCGGGGAGGGTGTTCAGCAGGGTCTGTTGAAATTACTGGAGGGATCTATTATCAATGTGCCTCCCCAGGGGGGGCGGAAGCATCCTGATCAAAAGATGATCCCGGTAAATACAAAGAATATCCTCTTTATCTGTGGCGGAGCCTTTGATGGGATCGAAAACAAGATCGCCAATCGCATGAATACCCAGGTGGTGGGCTACAATGCTGCCAAAAAAGTAGACCGTGTGGATAAGGACAATTTGCTCCAGTATGTGGCCCCACAGGACCTGAAATCCTTTGGAATGATTCCTGAGATTATTGGTCGTTTACCGGTGCTCACCTACCTCCATCCGCTCAATGAGAAGGCCCTTCGCAGAATCCTTACGGAGCCCAAGAATGCCATCATTAAGCAGTACGAAAAGCTGTTTCAAATGGATGGGATTTCCTTGTCCTGGGACGAGAAAGTACTGGATTACATTGTGCAAAAGGCCATTGAATTTAAGCTGGGTGCCAGGGGATTGCGTTCCATCTGTGAGGCCATTATGATGGATGCCATGTTCGAGTTGCCCTCCAAGGAGAATCCGGGGGATATAAATATCGGAATCAAGTATGCCCGGGAGAAACTGGAAAAGGCAAACCTGAAGCGCCTGAAGGCAGCCTGATGAGCAAATCTAAATCCGGGGTTTATTTTCTGGTCATCCTGGCAATGATCTTTTGGGGATTCACATTTGTTGCTTTCAAATTTGCCAACCAATCCTTCAGACCCATTAGCATCGTATTTTTCAGGCTGTCAGTCTCCATTTTTTTTCTTTTTGGCTTCGCCCTGCTGTTCAAAAGACTGAACCGGATCAAACGAAAGGATCAAAAGTGGTTTCTTTTACTGGCGCTTGTGGAGCCCTTTTTCTATTTCTTGGGGGAAGCTTACGGATTAACTATGGTCACCGCTACAGTCGGAGCTGTGATTATTTCCACCATCCCACTGATTGTACCTTTTGCAGCCTATTATCTGTTCAGGGAGAAACTGACCCCCATGAATTACCTGGGGCTGTTCATCTCCTTCGGGGGGGTGCTGCTGGTGGTTCTCACCAGGAGTGGCGGACTGGCTGCCGACTGGAAGGGGGTACTACTAATGTTTATCGCCGTATTATCCGCGGTGAGCTATACCATGGTGGTGAAGTTGCTGGCCGATGATTATACCCCCATTACCATCACGGCCTACCAAAGTTTCTATGGCCTCCTTATGTTTGTCCCGCTCTTTCTGCTTATGGAGTTGCGACATCTGGATTTCAGCCTTGTGACTGCTTCCAGCCTCCTTGCTATTGGCTTTCTCGGGGTATTCGGATCGGGAATCTGTTTTATCCTCATTACCATTGGAATCAGGGAGCTGGGAGCTGCCCGGGCCAATATTTTTGGAAACCTGATCCCTGTAGTCACAGCCATAGTCTCTTTCTTTCTTTTGAAAGAATCCATGCCCCTGCTGAAGATCCTGGGTATTTTGATTGTGATCCTGGGATTATTCCTCTCACAGATCAGCAGTTTACGGGTTAAGCGGAATACAGGAAGGGAATCGGTTCGTCACATCCCAAATGCCTGACAATGGCCAAATGTCTCTTTATTATCCAGGGTGAGGGGAAGGGACATATGTCTCAGGCCATCGCTTTAAAGGAGTACCTCCATGACGCTGGCCATACGGTTGAGGCCGTTTTGCTGGGAACCGGCTCTCCCGATTCGGTACCGGACTATTTCAGGGAGACCTTCCCCAACAAGATGCAAATCTTTCGCAGCCCCTGGTTCCTGCGCACTCCCAATAAAAAGGGAATATATGTGGGTCGCACTCTCCTGTTTAATCTGCTCCAGGCTCCGGGCTATTTCAAATCCATTTCCAAAATCCGGAAGGAAATTGCCAGGGTCCAACCCGATGTGGTTTTCAATTTTTATGAGTTATTGGGGGCTTTGGCCATGCGTAAAATGGATCCCGGAATCAGAAAAATTGGCCTGGGGCACCATTTTTACCTCTACCTGAATCGGACCCAGTTTAATTTGGGACCTGTCTGGCACAGGTTCCTTCTCAGCTTACATTCCCGAGTGATTGCCAGGTCCTGCGACCAGGTGCTGGCGCTCTCCTTTGCCAGGGAGGAGGGGAGGAAAAACATTCAGGTAATTCCACCTCTGGTGCGAAAAGAGTTCAGAGAGATGAATTATCGTCCGGGCGATCGTTACCTGGTCTACCTGCTTCAGGAGGGGTTCTTCTATGATCTGCTAAGGCTGTCCCGGACTAATCCTGGCTTCCAGGCTGACCTGTTCACTTCCCTTAACCCGGATATAGAAATACCCGAAGGGATCAGGCTGTATCCCTTTGATGCAAAAAAATTCAGTACTTTAATGTCCTCCTGCAAAGGATTGATTACCACGGCAGGATTTGATACAGCAGCTGAAGCTGCTTTTCACGGGATTCCTCTGGCTGTTATCCCCTCGCATAATCATTTTGAGCAGAGGTGTAATGCTGTTGATATTAAAGCAAAGGGGCTTGGGCAGGCTGTTTCAAAGGTTGACAGGATCATCCTGGAACAGATGAGCGCATCTGATCCTTCGGCATACAGGGAGTGGGTGAACCTGGCAGGAGCGCAGATTATTAAGTGTATGAAAAAATAATATCGGCTCAGGATTGGCGTTTAAATGAATATGATTCGTGCTATAGGTATCGCCGTGTTTTTGTGGCTGTTTGGCCAGGCTGGAATGGCTCAGAAAGGGGGAGAATCGACTTACAGTTTTCTCGGTCTCACCAATTCAGCCAGGGTAGCAGCACTTGGGGGAGAGGTGGTATCCATTGCCGATGACGACATCAATCTGGTATTTCATAACCCTGCTCTTCTTTCGGCAGGGATGCACAGCCATCTGAGTCTGAATTATGTGGATTATTTTGCCGGAGTGAACTATGGATACGCCTCCTACAGCCATTCCGCAGGGGCCCTTGGGAATTTTGCAGCGGGCATGCATTATGTAAATTATGGCATTTTTGACCGGACCGACGAACTGGGCGTGTCCCAGGGGACCTTCCGGGCTTCTGAATATGCCCTGAACCTGATCTACTCCAGGAGTTTTCTGGATTCGGCGCTTACGGCCGGTATAAATTTAAAACCGATCTTTTCGTCTCTTGAACAGTATACCTCCTTTGGCCTGGCTATGGATCTGGGAGTGACCTATTACCTGTCCGGTTCCCTGACCACTTTTGGTCTGGTGCTTAAAAATGTGGGCCTTCAACTCACCTCTTATACAGGTACCAGAGAAGCTTTACCTTTTGAGATACAGGCAGGTGTGACCCAGGGTCTGGCTCATGCACCTTTTCGCTTTACTGTCACCTTCCAGCATCTGGAAAGGTGGGACCTTAGCTACACCCAGGAAGATGGGGATCTCTCTTTTACAGAAGGCGTTCAGCAAACAAGTGGATTTGACAGCTTCGCAGATAACCTGATGCGACACGTGGTACTGGGCACCGAGTTCCTGTTGGGAAAAAATTTTCATGTAGATTTGGGCTATAATTATAAACGAAGAAAGGAGATGAAGGTAACTTCCCATCCCGGCATGGTAGGCTTCTCCATGGGCTTTGGATTTCGAGTCTCCAAATTTCACATAGCATTTGGACGCTCCTCTTACCATCTGGCCGGGGGAACCAGCCATTTTTCTCTAACTGCCAATCTTTCTGAATTTTACAGAAAGGCCAACTGAAAAATAACATCGTGGAAGAACAAAAAATCATCATAGCCCTGGACGGCCACTCCTCCTGCGGTAAAAGCACTTATGCCAAGCTGATTGCTGCGGAGCTGGGATATTCTTACATCGATTCGGGAGCCATGTACAGGGCAGTAACCCTGGCTGCCATGGATGCGGGATTGTTTGAAAACACCGGCGCTCCGCCCGTGAAGCAGATCGAAGCTTTACTCCCGAATATCCAGCTGAATTTGAAACACAATCCGGAGAAACAGCGAACAGAGATTTATCTGAACGGCCGAATGGTGGAAGACCGGATTCGCAGAATGGACGTCTCCGCACATGTCAGTTATATTGCGGCCATCTCTGCCGTACGAAGGCAAATGGTAGAATATCAGCGTTTGCTGGGCAGAGAAAAAGGGGTAGTCATGGATGGCCGGGATATTGGCACGGTAGTCTTTCCTGAGGCAGCTATAAAAATATTTCTGACGGCCTCCCTGGAAGTCCGGACCGAAAGGCGATACAAGGAGTTGATAGAGAAGGGGATGCCAGCTGAATTCAGTGAGGTTCAGAAGAATCTGGAGAAGCGGGACCAGATTGATTCTAACAGGGAGGACAGTCCCCTGAAGCAGGCGGATGATGCCATTTTGCTTGACAATAGCGAAATGACTCTGGAACAGCAGATGATCTGGTTCAAAGAGCTGTATTTAAAGGTTATGTCTGAGCTATGAAAAAAATTGAGATAGATCCCGGAGCCGGTTTTTGCTTTGGTGTGGATGAAGTGATCAAGACAGCTGAAAAGCATCTCAGACAGGGGGAAGCCCTATACGGATTGGGGGATATGGTGCATAATACAGAAGAGGTAAAGAGGCTAAAGCTGCTGGGGCTGAAAACCATAGATCATCAGCAGCTGACCGATCTTCCTCCCGGTAAGGTGCTGTTCCGTGCGCATGGAGAACCCCCGTTGACCTATAAAATCGCCAGGAAACACGGGGTAGAGGTGATCGACGGAACCTGTCCCATTGTGGCCAGATTGCAAAAAAAACTGAAGATGGCTTATGATAATCTGGATCACGATAAAGAACAGATGGTGATCTTTGGAAAATCCGATCACCCTGAAACCATCGGCCTGCTGGGTCAGGTCAATGGAGATGCACTGGTGGTAAGTTCGGTGGAGGAGGTCACTGCCATTGATCCTCGTAAAAAGGTTCTGCTCTTCTCCCAAACCACTATGGATCCGGAAAGTTTCAAAGCGGTGGAGAAGGCACTGGGAGAGCATTTGCAGAGAAACTCCGGCGATAGTGACTTGGTACATTACCGGTCTGACTGTACCATCTGTGGACAGATGAAAAAGAGGAAACCCAGTCTCTCCGATTTTGCCAGTAAGTATGAGGTGATACTTTTCGTCAGTGGAAAAAATTCATCCAACGGGAAGATGTTATATGAATACTGTAAGTCCCTTAATCCACTTACTTACTGGATCAGCAATAAGGAAGAGCTTAAAAAAGAGTGGTTTGAAGATTACAAAAGCATTGGAATCAGCGGAGCTACCTCCACCTCCAGGGACCAGCTGGAATTGGTAAGGGATGAGGTTAAAAAGTTAAGCGCTTCTTAATACATTTTTACTAATTTTGCGGAGTTTTAAAGACCTGCTGACATGGGAAAAATCAAAAGAATAGGGGTGCTTACATCCGGTGGGGATGCACCCGGAATGAATGCTGCCATCAGGGGCGTAACCCGTACCGCACTTTACTACGGACTGGAAGTCACCGGCATCCGCTATGGCTATCACGGAATGATCCACAATGATTTTGTTGAGTTGAAGGCACACAGTGTAAGTGATATTCTGGCCAGGGGTGGTACCATTCTGAAGACAGCCAGGAGTAAGGAGTTTATGGAACCCGAAGGGCGCAGGCAGGCATATAAAAATTTGAAGGCCGCCGAAATAGATGCCGTAGTGGTAATCGGAGGGGATGGTTCCCTGACCGGAGCCCGGGTATTTTGCGATGAATACTATGACATCCCCTTTGTGGGACTTCCCGGAACCATTGACAATGATATTTACGGGACCGATTATACCATTGGTTACGATACCGCACTTAACACGGTAGTGGAAGCTGTGGACAAGATCAGAGATACTGCCGGATCCCATAACAGGCTCTTTTTTGTGGAAGTGATGGGCAGGGATGCAGGCTTCATTGCTCTAAGCAGCGGGATAGCCTGTGGGGCCGAAGCCATTCTGATCCCGGAGGTACAGGATGATACCCGAAACCTGAAGGACTATCTCCAGAAAAGTTTCAAGAGAAGAAAGTCCAGTAACATCATCATCGTGGCTGAAGGGGATGAATCAGGAGGAGCTTTCGCCATCGCCGAGAATGTAAAAGAGGATTTCAAGGATTATGATGTCCGGGTTTCGGTACTTGGGCATATACAGCGGGGGGGCACTCCTTCGGCTCACGACCGGGTAACTGCCAGCAAGCTGGGTTTCGCTGCTGTGGAAGCACTTATGGACGATCAGAAAAGTGTGATGGTGGGCTATCACAACAATGAGATTGACCAGGTTCCTTTCCGAAAGGTGATTAAACTCAAGAAGAAGGTGGATCCGGAAAAGATGCAAATGGTGGAAATTCTCTCCGTCTAAAGCCTCCTCTTTTTTTTGTACATTACCCACAATGTCGGGACCAATTCTCTATGCCCAGGTCATCTTGCCATTGGCCGTGGAGGGCTTCTTTACCTACCAGGTGCCAGAATCGCTGCAGGGAAGCGTGGTGCCTGGAAGCAGAGTGCTGGTCTCCTTTGGGAAAAAGCGTATCTATACGGCCATAGTCCGTTCGATCCAGGAAGAAGCTCCCGAAGGATTTCAGGCCAAACTGATCCTGGATCTGTTGGATAGTTCTCCGCTGGTCAGTGAACATCAGCTTGCTCTCTGGGACTGGATAGCGGCCTACTACATGTGTACTCCCGGCGAAGTAATGAGGGCTGCCCTTCCTTCTGGCCTGAGACCTGAAAGTGAATCGAAGGTCCGATATAATTTCCGCTACGAGGAGGATACTGTATTGGACCCTCAGGAGCGCTTATTACTGGAAGTGGTAAAAGACCAGGGCGAAGTGACCATCGGGGATCTTCAACTGGCTGAAGTAAGCAAAAATCCTTTAGCACTCCTGAAGCATCTGGTGGAAAAAGGGGCCGTGGAGATTAATGAGTTTGTTCGTTATAGCTTTCCAAAAAAATCTGTGGCTTACCTGAAGTTTTCACAGAATTACAGAACGGAAAAGGCGCTCCACTCCCTGCTGGATCAACTTAGCAGGGCTCCCCGGCAAAAAGAGTTTGTGGAGCATATGCTCAGTTTTATGGGTACGGAAGCACTGAAACTTCAGGATGGACTCGTGAAAAGCGATCTTGTGAAGGAGGCTGGAGCCTCCGGGGCTGTATCTGCACTCCTTAAAAAGGGAGTGCTGGAGCAGTTTGAGAAGGAGGAGCAAGGTAGCGGTCCGGACTCCATTGAAACCCCTGGAGCAGCAAGTCATCTGAATGAGGAACAGCAGGAAGCCCTGGAAGCGATCCGGAAACAATTTACCACCCATCAAGCGGTATTGCTGCATGGTGTTACTTCCAGCGGGAAAACAGAACTCTATATTCAGCTGATCTCGGATATGCTGGACCAGGGCAAACAGGTACTCTATATGCTGCCTGAGATTGCGCTTACCACACAGATCATTCAACGTATCCGAAGGGTATTCGGCAACAGGGTGGGGATATACCACTCCAGGTACAGTGATTCGGACCGGGTACATGTATACCGGAACCTGTTGGGACTGACAGATGAGGAGCCCTATGGAGTTGTTATAGGGGTTCGGTCGGCCATATTCCTTCCTTTCAGGCAGCTGGGACTGGTTATCATAGATGAGGAGCATGAAAACTCTTACAAGCAACACGATCCGGCTCCCAGGTATCATGCGCGAGATTCAGTCCAGGTACTGGCCCTGCACCACAATGCCAGGGTATTGATGGGGACGGCCACTCCCTCATTTGAGACCCTGCATAACGCCCGTACCAGGAAATATGGGTATGTGAGTCTATCCTCCCGTTTTGGTGAGGTGAGTCCGCCCGAAATTATGGTGGCCGACATTAAAGTGGCTACCAAACGAAAGCAGATGGTCTCGCACTTTACCCCCCAGCTGGTGGAAGCGATAAAAGAAACCCTGGCCGCCGGGGAGCAGGTGATCCTCTTTCAGAACAGAAGGGGATTTTCCCACTATATTTTCTGTAATGACTGCGATTATATTCCTAAATGCATACGTTGCGATGTGAGCCTGACCTACCATCGGTACAGCGGAAAACTGGAGTGCCACTATTGCGGGCATAAGGAAAACATGCCCCTCGCCTGTCCGTCCTGCGGAGGCACCAACATGAGCATGAAGGGATTCGGTACCGAGAAAATCGAAGATGAGCTTCCACTTATTTTCGAGGGAATCAGGGTGGGACGCCTGGATACCGACACGGCCCGCTCCCTGAACCGGACCCGGAACATGCTCAACCAGTTTGCAGAGGGGAAACTGGATCTGCTGATTGGCACCCAGATGCTTTCCAAGGGACTTGATTTTAATAAAGTGACCCTTGTGGGGGTGCTTGATGCAGATCAGATGCTCCATTTCCCTGATTTCAGAGCTTTTGAGAGAAGCTTCCAGCTGATCCACCAGGTCAGCGGCCGGGCGGGCCGAAGAGAAAAGCGGGGGAGAGTGATTATACAGACCATGGATCCCACTCACCCGGTAATTCAGTTTATCAGTCAGGGCGACTTTGAAGGCCTTTATGCAGACCAGATGGAAGAGCGGGAACTTTTTGGCTATCCACCTTTCCGGAGATTGATACGGATCAGCTTCCGGCACAAGATCCCTTCTATTCTGGATGGAGCTACCGAGTTGGTGGCTCAGGAATTGAAAACTATCTTTTCCGCCCGTGTGCTGGGGCCCCAGTACCCACCTGTGAGGAAAACCCATAACTTTTTCCACAAGCAGATCATCCTGAAGATTGAAAAGGAAGCCTCTTATGAACGGGCCAAGGAGTTATTAAAGGAGGTGCTGAAGGGACTCGCGGGCAATGAGGTATATCGTGCCATCCGAATCTCTGTGGATGTGGATCCCTATTGAGTTTAAAAGTTTATATTTGCGCAGATTTAAAGAAGGCGATGTTTGAGTCCACTGATTTTAAGCAAGTATTTGAGCAGTTTACAAACAAGAAGATATTGATCATCGGAGATGTGATGATTGATACCTACCTCTGGGGCAGTGTGGGACGTGTATCCCCGGAGGCTCCGGTGCCAGTGGTAGCAGGAGTGATTGAGGAGAACCGATTAGGAGGAGCTGCCAATGTGGCGCTGAACATTAAAGCCCTGGGAGCGGTGCCTATTCTCTGTTCGGTAATCGGTGATGACGATCGTGGTAAGCTGATCCTGGAATTGATGGAAGAGCAGCTTCTGACCGATATTGGCCTGGTGGTGGACAACAAAAGAGTCACCACTCAAAAAACAAGGATTATCAGCCGCAACCAGCATTTGCTAAGGGTGGATGAGGAGATGGATATCTTCCTGGCCAAAAGGGTGCAGGAGGAGTTCCTGGAGCTGATTTCGAGTCTGCTCGAAAGCGGAGGAATCGATGCCATTATCATGCAGGATTATGATAAGGGGGTCTTGACTCCCCGGGTGATCTCAGAAGTGATCAGTGCCTCCGAAAGGGTAGGGGTTCCGGTCCTGGTCGACCCCAAATTCAGGAGTTTTGATCTCTACAAGAAGGTGAAGCTCTTCAAGCCTAATTTCAAGGAGCTGATTAAAGGGCTGGACCTGGATCTCAAGAAGAATGAGATTACGAAATTGGCGGGTGCCATAAAGAAATTCCAGAAAAAACAACAGATCGATAACCTGATGGTTACCCTAAGCGACCAGGGTATACTGACCTCCAGTAACGGCGACTACGTACATATTCCTGCCATAGAAAGAGAAATTGCGGATGTTTCCGGTGCCGGCGATACAGTTATCGCCGTCGCTTCTCTCTTCCTGATCGCAGGACTTCCTCCTGCTGAGGTGGCTGCAGTTTCCAATCTGGCCGGTGGACTGGTGTGTGAAAAGGCAGGAGTGGTACCCATCAATTCCAAAAAGTTACTGGATGAGTGCAACGAGCACTTTAAAAGTCTGTAAAGTTTATTAATTTTAGCATCCAATTCGGGGTATAGCGCAGCCCGGTAGCGCGCGTCGTTCGGGACGACGAGGTCGTGGGTTCAAATCCCGCTACCCCGACAAGCAGATTTGCAAACCCTTGTAAGAAGACTTCTTGCAAAGGTTTATTTGTAGGTGATAAAGAAAGTGGTAAAAAAACGCATATGACCACTTTTGTGAAGTGGGTTTCTTTGGGTATTTTCGTGGAAGCCACCTTCGCCAGTGCGAACTTCACTCCCTAACTCCAGCTGTGGGTTAGGTGGTTGTTATAAGTGCAGCACTGCGTGCCACACCCAAAACCGTGTCAGAACCAGTTTTGGTTTTGAAATCAGCATCTCAATATTACCATCCCAATACGGTTTTCCACATCACCACCTCAACTTAGGGAGTTGAATACGATGAGGGTTCCGCCCGGCTCGAATGCTTTGGAGTGAATGGCAATATGATAATCAGATTATTCCTGTTCTGTCCTTTTCAGCACTTCATGCTATAAGACACAAATAATGAGGGGCTTAGGAAAAATTAAATAAGAGAGGTTACAAACAAATTATTAGGTTTCTAGACAGTCTGACGATCGGGGCAAAAGCAGTAGAAGCGCATAGCTGCTATTGCCGTTTTGCACTTCATTGTTGGTTGCTGGCTTTTTCCCTCTATTATTTTCCTTTCGTAAAAGGTTAATTATTCTATTATATACGACTTCCGATATCGTCCACAAGTTTCCTCCGCTGGTATTCACAAACTGGATTACTACCGCATCAAGATCCTTATGATAACGTGCAATACTCTGATACCCCGGCAATAAACCCGTATGTTCATATTCATAAATGGAGGAATAAACAGCCTGCTCCTGATCACTTAAAAGTGTGCCATCATTCAATGCTTTCAGGAATACTCCAACATCCTCTGCCGTGGCAACCATGGATCCCCCCGGACTGATGTAATCCAGCTCCTTTAGATCACCCTCATGCCCGGTGTAGTATCCATATCCACTTGTTAATTCTTGCGGATCAACCTCACTCAGCAAATTGAAAGTATGGGTCAGTCCCAGGGGATTCAGAATTTCTTCGTTAATAAACTGATGGTGGCTGTATCCCAGTGCGTGGTCCAGGATATTGCCAATCAAAAGGTAATTGGTATTGGAATAGCGGTAGCGGGCGTCAGGTTTAAAATCGGCGGGTTTGTCCAAAGCAAATTCTAAATACTCACGAAGCTCCGACGGAGGATCAAACCATGGGAATTCCGGATCGTCTGTGAAATTAGGAATGCCGCTCCGGTGTTGCAGCATCATTCTCAGGGTGATCTGGTTCGCATTTTCGATTCTCCCAATTAGGTCAGGCAGGTAATCGGCGAGGGTCTTATCCAGGGACAAGCTCTGGTCATCAACCAGTTTTGCGGCTGCAACGGCTATATATAACTTGCTAATACTGGCAATCTTGAATAAGGCATACGGATCGGCCGGGACGTGGTTCTCTCTGTTTTTCCAGCCAGCCGAGTAAAATGCCGGTGCCTCACCCGGCTGATCTACATACACAATTATACCGACCATCCCCTGGTCAATAGCCTTATCTGCCTGTTCCTGGATACTATCTGGCAGTGGCGTCCACCACGCCCTTACCAGGATCCATGGCACGAAAAGCATGGAGATTATGGTTGCAACAGGCAATACTATTCTAAGTATTCGTTTTGTTTTTGTTTTTTTCATGCTGTGTATTCATTTTTTGTAAATCAGGGTAAATGGCTAATTCGCGCTATTTTACCATTCATTTTCTAAGCTTTGCTTTTGGAGGTCGATTTTCGGAATCCACTGTAGATTAGCCAGAAAGCCAGCAAAATTTCTGCAAGAGCCATGGGAAGGGCAAGAATATTCTCTACTGAACTTATTACTTTGGTGTCGAACAAGCTCAACTGACGGGTGAGATTCATGAAGGTATAGCTAATCCCACCGAAATACAATAAATAGCCTAATAGCCTAGGTACTGACTTTGATTTAAGCGATAAATATCCCAGGCCAATCAGGTGTAATCCAAAAATTATCAGGCCAATTGACCATAGTTTTTCAAACAGTTGAAGATGAGATATGGTTTCAGATACCATAAGTTTGTCCGATACAGGGTCGGCGAAAGAAAAGACGGGAAGTATTTTAAATAGCTGCATTATCGCAATCCCTAGTATCAGGGTGTATACAATTCTTATGGAAGCTGTGAGCATTGATATTTCTTTTGACACGCTACGAAAGAAGAAATACAACGCAATGGCTACTACGATGTCAGTTATAAAAATTGTGCTCCAACCAAGCAATTCTGCAATAAATAGCGATTTATTCGCCACCAGGTTCTGTAAGGTAATTTCAGGAGAATCTACTACCAGAGTATTATGAGCATATCCAAAAGAAAAACCCGCGACTATGGCCATAATAAGCAATGAAATCCCTGCGATGATTCCCTGTTTTTTATTTTTGTTCAGCATTTCAGAATATTTTCAAATTTTTAATAAAACATCAAGAACTTGTTTTTGTTCTCAACCTTAGGTATTTATGATGGCAGAGGAGTGGCAGACTCTGTACGAATCTTTGCTTCCCCGGATTTGTTGAACTTCCATTTTAAGCCAAACAAAGGCCTCAGGAAAGTGATCCTCCTGATCATGAATTCATAAATCAGGTAACACACGACACCGGTAAACACAAGGATTGAAATGAATTTCAGAATTACCGGTATTTCCAGGGGCAGAATGATCCGGGCCCCGGTGTATAATACAAACATGTGGATAATGTATACCGGGTAGGCAGCCTGACTTAAATAGCTTAAAGCAGCGCCAGGTCTGTTCAGGTATTTGTACCCGAACCCGAAAACCGCAAAGATCCAGCAATTGGATTCGATGGCAACCAGATAGCCGGGCGATTTCAGTTCAAATACTAACAGGCGGAGGATATACAAAGCTGCAGCCAAAGCGAGGTAAAGCCACCTCCATTTCAGAACGGTCTGCCAGAAGGTCTTCCCGCTGTACACCAAAAGAAAACCGAAAAAGAAAGCCAGAAGTCCGAGAAAGAAACCATGCCAGGTCCGGGCATACATTTCAAAGACCTGCGGCCTGACCAGGATGGTTTCCAGAATAAAAAAGACCGAAATGGATAAGGGCCCCACGGGATGGCTCATGAAGCCTGATAAGCCTCTCCAGAATCTGCCCTCCTCGATTTTCTTCAGGTAATAAAAGAGGGGCAGCAGGATGAGTACATAAGCGAATATATTTCCCAGGAACCACAGATGCGCCGGATGTGGAAAGTAGCCTGTTGGAAGATTGTAGTATTCCTGAAAAATCAGGAAATGCAAGGGAACAATGGCAACCATTCCAAAGAGGAAGGGCAACAGAATACGCTTGCTACGCTCCAGCAACAGTTCTTTCCAGTTTCGTTTCCGGATGGCAAAATAAACACCCATGCCGGACACGTAGAACAGGAGAGGGATCCGCCAGACATTCAGCATGGTCATGGGTTTCCACAGAGCTTCCATCAGCTCGTCACTTCTGATAAATCCGATCATCATGGCCCAGGGCTGGAAAATGATGGCGATATGATAGATAAGTAGCAGTCCGATCGCAATCACCCGCAGCCAGTCGATATCGTATCTTCTTTCAGTTGTCATAGGAATTTTTGTTTCAGTGTCTACTTACTGCAACATCATTGCGATTACAGGACGGGTCTTTTCGAGCTGTGCCATGTCCAGTTGCAGACCCATTGGCTCTAATTGTTGCTGTACCATTTCATAGATCGGCCTCATATCGGAAAATGGTCCCATAACGGATTCCCTGGGAGTTGCTCCGAAATTATTTCTAAGGGTCTTGTCAGCTTTGGCATCGATCAGCATTTGCACGATCTCCACCCGGCAAAAGAAGGCGGCAGAATGCAGCGGTGTAGTACCATCATTATTAGGGATAGTCAAATCCGCACCGGCATCGATCAGCATTTTGGCGATTTCCGTTTTACCAAATGTTGCCGCAGAAACCAAAGGTGTGGAGCCACTAAAGGGTTCTTTGGAATTGATATCCGTACCTGCCTCGATATGCTGCCTGACCGCTTCAGAGTTATTGTACAATACTGCAGTATGAATGTCCATCTCAGGAGGGTTTGCGCTGGTTTTTTTGCTGCTGCTGTTGCTTTGGCTGCAGGCCGGTAACAGAATGACCAACAATACCAGGTTCATAAGTACTCTAAGCGAATTGTTTTTTAGTGTTTTCATGATCTTAATTTTTAGTATTTTGTTTTACAAATTTTGTTTCTCACAAAGGTGGGGCAGGGAGGAAGGCGGTACCTATAAGCAATGCATCTAAAAGTATAAGGTTTTATTCCAGCATAAAACTTATGGCGCAGAGATAAAACTTATGGCGCAGAAGGAAGCCGCAACCCGGGTATGGGAGCAACAAAATAGTGCCCGTTTGAGATAAAATGCTCATATTTCGCCAGGACAAAAAACAGGATGCCGGACCATACATTTAACAGCGAAGATTTTCTCAGTCAGGCAACTGCAGTTATTGTGGAAAATGCTGCGGACGATCAGTTTGGTGTGTCCGAGCTGGCAGATGCTCTGAATATGAGCCGCTCCAACCTGCTCAGGAAGATAAGGAGTGCTACCAATCTGTCGGCAAGTCAGTTTATCAGACAGGTCCGGCTGGAGATTGCCATGGACATGCTGAAGGAAACAGCATATACCGTTTCTGAGATTTCGTTCCAGGTGGGTTTCGGCAGTGTGTCGTATTTTATCAAGTGTTTCAGGGAGCAATACGGTCTTTCACCGGGAGAGGTGGGCAAACGGAAGCCTGAAAAGACTGAGATTCGCGCAAAGGAAGAATCTGGCCAACAAGTAGCTAGCTCCACAGGCTTATCCGGTTTTTATAAGGAACTAAAGCGCAGAAAAGTAACGCGCGTGATAACCGTTTATGCTGCTGCTGCATTTGTAATCCTGGAGCTACTATCCATTGTGGTGGAGCCCTTACGACTTCCCGAATGGACTCTCTCCATGGTCATTGTATTGCTTGTAATCGGTTTTGTACTTGCAGTGGTACTTTCCTGGATCTATGATGTGCGTCCCGATGGAGGATGGGAAAAGACCAGACCGGCCAATCCCTCTGAAGAGCATAAAGGCAGAGGAGAGACCAGGAGTTGGAAAATCGCAAGTTTTTTAAGCTTTGTTGTGATTGCTGTTTTGATTGTGCTCAACCTGACGGGACGCCAGAACAGGCAACAGGTAAGCTCGGAACTTGAGAAGTCCATTGCAGTTTTGCCCTTCAAGAATGAGAGCAGTGATTCCTCCAACCTCTATTTTGTAAATGGACTGATGGAGTCGACCCTGAACAACCTTCAGAAGATAAAAGATTTGCGGGTGATCAGCCGGTCATCGGTGGAAAAATACAGAAACACCGATAAGACCATTCCTGAAATAGCTAAAGAGCTCAATGTCAGTTACTTTGTAGAAGGAAGTAGCCAGAAGGTAGGAGACCGGGTACTACTCAATATCCAGTTGATTGAGGCTTCAGGCGACCGGCATCTCTGGGCGGAGCAGTATAACCGGAAAGTCGTGGATATTTTTGCTCTTCAGAATGAAGTGGCCACTAAAATCGCGGGTGCCGTTCAGGCCATCGTGACTCCGGCCGAACTTGAGCAGATCGGGAAGAAACCAACCGAGAACCTGCTGGCGTATGATTACTACCTTCAGGCACTTGACCCATTTTTCTCAAGAACGAATGACGGACTTGAAAAGGCCATTTTGTTATTTGAGAAAGCCATTGAAGAAGATCCGGAGTTCGCCCTGGCCTATGCCAACGTCGCTATATCATGTTACCTTCTCGATATGTTCCTAATCGAGAAACAGTACAACGAAAAGATCAATAAGTACGCAGACAAGGCCTTGCTTTATGATTCAAAATCTGCCGAGAGCCTGATCGCCAAGGCTTTTTACTACATACAAATAAAGGAGTACCGGCTGGCCCAGCCGCATCTTGAAAAGGCCCTGGAGTATAATCCGAACTCAAATCTGGCGGTGCAAATGCTTGCGGATTTCTATTTTCGTCTGAATCCTGATTCGGACAAATTCCTGGAGTACGCCCTGAAGGGAGTTCAGCTAAATGTGGCCGCCAATGATTCTTCCACCCAGAGCTATATATATTTACAACTGAGCAATGCACTGGTGTCATCCGGGTTTATAGATGAGGCATACAAATACATCAACATGTCCCTGGAATACGATTCGGAGAATTATTATGCGCCACATTTGAAGGCATTTATCCTCTTCGCCAGGGATGGAAATATTGAGAGGACCAGGAATTTATTAATTCAGGAATGGGAAAAGGATACGACCCGTCTGGACATCGTGCAGGATCTCGCCAAACTTTATTATGTGCAGGAGAATTATGACAGTGCCTATTTCTACTTTAAAAAGTTTGTCGAAGCCAGAAAAAACAATGATCTGGACATTTACGTGCAGGAAAACGCCAAAATTGCGCTGGTCTATAAAAGAATGGGCTTATTGACGGAAGCTGAGAATTTATTCAGTGCGTACTCCGAATATTGTGAAGAGGATCAATCGATTTACAAAAGTTTTAATATGGCAGTGAAATACGCCTATGAGGGGAAGATCGACCAGGCCATGGAGCAACTCAGAGTATTTTCCGAAGTTGATAATTATCAATACTGGTTTTTGTTATTTGAGGACGAACCACTGCTAAAACCCTTAAAAAGTTATCCCGGGTTTGAGAGCATCATGCAAAAGATCAAAGACCGTTTCTGGGAAAATCAGGCCAGGTTAAAAGAGTCGCTGGAGGAAGAAGGATTGATTTAAAATGCTGAACCGGTACTGCCGAACCCGCACGAAAATCCTGCTGCCATCGTCAAGGTATGTGTGAACTTCAACGATCTGGTTAAACTGGTATTGTCTGTCAATTACTGGCTTTTCTTCGGCCAATAAATGAAGTCCATTGTACATGAGGAATAATTTTCAGGTTGATGCTGGCATTTCGGAAATGAGGTTTTCTCGACTGCATCAAAAATTATTTTGTAGGTAGGACCGGTCTTCGTGGAGTCTTCCTAAGTATAATCGACAATCCAATGGACTCGAAGTGATTTCACCAATTTTATATTGCTGTTACTAGATACTCCTGAGAAGCATTTCGGAGGAGCTATTTCATTTCTTCGAATTTCTATCACCTCCATTTCCCTGGCTTCCCAGAACACTCCGAATACATCTATTTATAGAATCATCCTACAATAGATAAATTCTCTTGCATCTTAGAGTTTTATTTATATATTTGCACTGACTGCACGGACGGTCAGTTTAATGAAAAAAAAATTATTTTTATGGATAAGAAAGAACAACTGATTGAAATAGCCACGAAATTATTCTCTGAAAGAGGATTTGAAAATACGCCACTTTCGGTGGTTTGTGAAACAGCAAATGTTTCAAAAGGGCTGATTTCGCACCACTTTAAATCAAAGAATGGCTTACTAAGAGAGATTTTCCTGAGAACGACAAAGTTAATTGTTGAGATTAATGCCATCGACAAAACAAATCAATCTCCCCGGGAACAGCTGGTCGAATTATTGGAATCATTCTTTTCACAACTGGAAGCAGATAAACTTTTTTTTCAGTTTAATATGAATGTAATCATTCAACCAACAACAAGGGAAGTTTTAAATGACTTAATAAAAGAGAGGTCATCTTTTATTTTGGAAGCAACCAAAAGCATTTTTGATAAAATTGATGCTAATAACTCTTTGGTTAATAGCCACATGTTTATTGCAGAACTGGATGGAATTGCACTTAACTACCTGGGGATTTATGAAGATTTCCCTTTGCAGCAAATTAAAGAACTAATTATAAAAAAATACGCATAGCAATGAATTTTACGAAAACCGAGAATTCAGAAACAATCAATAATTTAAGGTCAAAACTTTATCAAAAATTAACCGCACCAATCGATGCAATGTGGGAACAGCTTTACATTGCATCATCTCAACCTTATCTTATTGAAAATAACAATAAAATATTTGGGTACTGTTGTATTAATAACGAAGGGTGTTTAGTGCAAATATTTCTATTAGAGGACAATAACTCAAAAATTGAGCAAGTTATTACGGCATTAATCGATTCAAAACTAATTACATCTGCAAGTTTGAGTTCTAACGAACCAATTTCATTTAACGCTTGTTTATCATTATCAAAAAGCATTAAGGTAAATACGTTTTGTTTTGAACATACCGGTAATACTATTGACATCGACTCAACATTGAATGTAGAATTAGTGAAGATCGATGATATTCCTTCTGTTAAAGCGTTCTTAAAAGAACAAGTTGGAATGGACGACACTTTCGGCTATACGGAAAACCTGGTAGCAAGAAAAGAAATATACTTGGTGAAAAAAGCAGATGTAATTATTGCAACCAGCGAATGTAGAATGAGCGATTCGCAAGCTGAGATTGCCGATTTAGGAATTATCGTAAACAGCGGTTTTCAGGGGAAAGGTATTGCCACACAAATAATGCAAATGCAGGTAAACCGAGTTTTAAAAGCTAAAAGAAAGCCTATTTGTTCAACTACATTAGATAATGTTGCTGCTAGAAAAGCTATTGAAAAGTCAGGTTTTTACTGTACAAATATCATATTTGACGTACGTTTTTATGTAAATAACTAGTTATGCATCATAAATATTATCACCATGATAAAACAAATGAATATTGCCTCGATTATTAGAGTAGAAGCAACCATAAGTTCAATAGGAGGAATAGCATTATTAGTATGGTGGTTCTTAATGCCAATCTTACTACCAATTGCTGATGCAGCGGATTATTTTCAGAATTTAATCCTTGATAGCAACTGGGTGTTTGTTAATGTAATCGGATTATGTTCAGTCTTATTATTGACTTTGGGATTCCCAGGATTTTATTTAAAGTACTCAAATAGTTTCAAACTTCTAGGATTTATAGGAATGATGGTAACTACAACAGGCCTCATCTTGTATACTTGTATTCAATATTATGAAACAATAATTTGGCCAGCGGCAGCTAAAATTAATCCCAGGCTTCTTGACGTACAAGGTGAATTAGTAAGCGGTGATACCCTTGTAGTTTCTGGACTAGTAATTTCTGGAGCAATTTTAGCAGTTGGTTATATGATTTTTGGAATCTCTGCTTTAAAAGCAAAGTCCTTTCCAAAGTTACCAATATGGATGCTTATTATTGGTGTCCCTATGTTCGGTATTGGAGTTTTATTTCCTATAAGAACTGTTGGTATATTATTATTCTCAATTGGTACAATTTGGTTAGCCAACCATATTAGAAAAGTAAATTGAATACGATGCATATGGTGTATATGAAACGTTTCGATTATTGGTTGACTTAGATAAGTATTGGTATCAGTCAGAAATGCATTACAGCTTATGAAATCAAAGAATAAACGACTCAACGCTTCACATACACTGGACCATTAACAGAACTATAAAACATAACAATTGTATTATAATGAGAAGAGCACGTGACATTCCAACCTCCATTCTTAATCTGCGTATAGCTGTAGCTGAGACATTGGGCGCCAATCGTGATGAAATACTTAAGGAAGCCTGTATTGAACCACAAATTTTAGCCAATCCTAAAGCCCGAATTACCAAGGAACAAGTTATGAATCTTTGGACAGCGATAGTGAAACAGACGGGTTCTCATAACATCGGACTTGAGTGTGGATTAAAGGTCCGTTTTCAATCCATGGGTATTTTGGGGTATGTTATGATGAACTCTCCCTCTATTTTAATTGCATGGCAGAAGTTTTGCACTTATCAGGAATTAGTCATGTCAATTGTTATGAATACAATACAAATTGAAGGGAATCGCGCAATGATCAAAGGCGAAATGCAGGAAGATTGGCAAAGCGAATTCAGATATACAATTGATTGTATATACACATCGGCTTTTACACTGATAAAAAATTGCACTTCAAAGGAAATTTATCCTATTGAAGTGGGTTTCAATTTCGCCCAACCTCATAATATAGATAGATACCATGAAATTTTTGCACCTGCCATAATTAAATTCTCTTGCAATAACCCTTACTTGATTTATAATAAGTCAGACCTGGATAATCAAATAACGGGTACAGATTCAAGTATGTTGGAACATTTTGAGCCTTTATTAGAGGATACAGCGAATGAGCATGATAAGATCAACGCACAATCACGAGCAGTTAGAAATAGTATATTTAGAAGGCTTAAAGCTGAAATACCCCGAATTGATGAAGTTTCTCGCGAGTTGGCCATGAGTGTTCGCTCCTTACAGGATGGCTTAAAAAAGGAAGGAACGACGTTCCAAAATATTCTCCACGACGTTCGAAAAGAAATGGCAATCAAGCAGCTTTCACGACCAGAATTTAATGTTACCGATGTCGCTTTCCTAACCGGGTTTTCTGATGTCTCCGTGTTTTCAAGAAACTTCAAAAAGTGGACCGGACTCACTCCAACAGAGTTTAAGAACCAGAAATAAACATCTTTTATAATTTTTTCGCAATTGGTCAAATCGTTTGCGCGAAGAGTCAACTGTCCTTCAGAGGGTTGATCTACCTTTGGATTATCACATTAATAAACTAATGAAAATGAAGAAGGACAAATTAGTTTTAGGAATAGTTTTACCTTAAATTTTAAAACATAAGATTATGAATACTTTATCAAAAACACAGGTTGAAGGCACTTATGAAATTCAAGTGCACACACCTATGGGTGTACAACAAGGAACACTGAACTTATTTATCGAGAATGGATCACTTTGTGGGACCATTGTTAATACTAAGGGAACTTCTAAATTTAATAATGGAACAATATCAAACAATGAAGTTCAATTTGATACTAAAATCAAAACCCCTATGGGCAGGCTAAAAGCTAAGATCATAGGAATCATTGAAAACGATATGTTTATCGGTTCAGCCAAACTTCCTTTGGGAACGGCTAAAATTGAAGGCAAAAAAGTTGGGTAATTTAATACTTAGAAAAGATGAAAAATCAAAGAGAATTAATTGTCCCAACTTATTCGCAAAATGAAAAGTTGAGACGTTGGAATATCGCCAATCGAATAATGGAAGAGGAAGCCTTGGATGTGCTCATAATTTATGGAGACCGTGAAGGCTCCTTCCCTGCATCTTATGCACCCGATGTCTATTTTACAAATGAAAGACCAGGAGCTATTGTGATTTTTCCAAAGAATGAAGAGCCCATTTCCGTAGTTTCTTTAATAACAGTAGTTGAAGATCATATTCAGGCCAATCGCACCTATTCGAATGGTTGGGTTCGTCCTGAGAACATGTATGTAGGAAAAATGGGGGCTAATGTCGTTGAAATCATAGAGGATAAAAACCTTGACAAAAGTTCTATCGGAATTATTGGAATAGAACCCTATCCTCCGTTTTATTTTGATGGTCCAATTCCATACAACACATGGCAATATATACTGGAAGATTTACCAGAAGCAACCTTTACGGCAGTCGACAGCAAATTCATTGAGTATACTTCAGTTAAGTCTGACGAAGAAATTGCTGTACTTAAATGGTCGGCCAATGTGGGCGAAAAAATGTGTGATGCCATGTTGAAAGCCACTAAACCCGGTGTGAGGGAAAACGAGATTTATGCTGCAGCCATTGCCGCTTGTGCAGAGAATGTAGGTTACACTACTGAATTATTAATGGGTTCCGGTCCTGAATTTGTTGGATGGGGTCCGCCCACTTGGACATTTAGGCCCGAAGAACCAAGAATTATACAAGTAGGAGATGTTGTTTTAGCCGAAGTCTTCTGTTCATTTGGAATGTTGGAAACCCAGCATCAACCGGCCATTGCTGTGGGTAAAATACATCCTGATTTTGAAAAAGCAGCGAACGCTGCCAGAAAGTCATATGAAGAAGGTGTGGAAATACTTCGTGAGGGGATCACTTTTAGAGAAGTGGTAGAAGCTATGAGAAAACCCATGCGTGAGATACATGATGCATGGCATGTCCATCCATTAATTCATTCCTTAAATCCATTTGGTTTAATAGGTGCAGGTGAAGGTTGGCCTAAATTACCTGAACTCTCTTACTATGGGAAAGTCCTTCCGATTCCGGATGTAGGGATGGATACTATTCTACGAAAAGGGATGGTATTTGCCTTTGAACCTAATTGTGCAATAGGTAACCGACTAATAAACTTGGGAGGTACCGTAATCGTGGGAGAAAATGAGGGGATTGAGTTAAACAAAAACACAACCCAATTAATGCACGCCTGATTCTTCATATATCTCCTAATTCAAATAGAGCTTTACATAGTTAAGTTTAAGAAGTGGCTTTTCATAAGTAGTCTATGTAACTGCATAAATCACCTACCAATTGAGTTGTGCAACTTTTTTTAAACTCAATTAGATGGTTGGCTAAACTGCAATAAAGACTACTCCAAACAATGACCTGTGTAAAAACCAGGAAATGAATCAACTTTTTGCAAATAAAAATGTTAGAGGTAAGATTAGATAAGATGAGAAGAGCAAGGGACATACCAGCCTCTATTATTAATCTACGTATTTCCGTAGCTGAATCACTGGGTGCCAATCGTGATGCTATACTTCAGGAAGCCCATATTGAACCAGAAATCTTAAGCAATCCCAAAGCCCGGATTACCGTGGAACAGGTTATGAATGTCTGGACGGCCATAGTGAAACAGACGGGCTCGGAAAACATTGGACTTGAGTGTGGCATAAAAGCCCGTTTTCAAACGATGGGGATTTTGGGATATGTTATGATGAACTCAACATCCATTCTTGCTGCCTGGGAAAAATTGTGCACCTATCAGGAATTAGTTTTGTCCGTTATAATGCATAAGATAAAAATTGAAGGGACCCGGGTGATATTAAAAGGCGAATTGCAGGAAGAATGGCAAAGCGAATTCAGATATACCCTCGACTTTATTTATGCATCAACCCTAACACTTATAAAAAATTGTACATTAAAAGAGATTCTTCCTTTAGAGGTATGGTTCAATTTCGCCAAACCTGACAATATAGATAGATACCATGAAATTTTTTACCCTGCTACAATTAAATTCTCTTGTGATAATCCTTACATGATATTTAATAAAGCAGACCTGGATAAGCAAATCACCGATACAGATCCAGGTATGTTAGAGCACTTTGAGCTTTTGTTAGAGGATACTGCGAATGAACATTATAAGATAAATGCCAAATCGCGAGCAGTGAAAAACAGCATATTCAGAAGGCTCAAAGCTGAAATACCCAGAATTGATGAAGTTTCAAGGGAGTTAGCCATGAGTGTTCGCTCTTTACAGGAAGGGTTAAAAAAAGAAGGTACATCATTCCAGAATATTCTCCATGATGTTCGAAAAGAGGTGGCTATCAAGCAGCTTTCCAGACCGGACTTCAACATAACAGAAGTTGCTCTCCTAACGGGATATTCAGATATCTCCGTATTTTCAAGAAACTTCAAAAAATGGACCGGGCTTACACCCACAGAGTTCAAAAATCAGAAATAAACATCTTTTTCAAATTATACGCAATTGATCAAATCGTTTGCGCGAAAGATCAAATGTACCCAGGGGAGTTGAAATACCTTTGGGTTATCAAATTATAATCTAAAGAATAAAAAAATGAAAAAGACAATTAAAGTAACATTGGCAGTATTGCTCGCTCCAATTGTTGTATTGGTAATTATTAATACACTTACAACTCGAAGTCTGAACTCTGAGATTTTAATTGATGCGCCTTCTGATGAAGTGTGGAAAGTCTTAATGAACCATGAGGCTTATCCGGAGTGGAATCCCTTTATTAAAAAGATTTCCGGTTCAACCAAACCTGGTGATTACCTGGAAACCACACTTCGAACTGAAGGAAATGATCCGATGGATTTCAAACCTCTTGTACTCAAAAATCAGTTTAGCCAGGAGTTTAGATGGAAGGGAAAGCTGGGCATTAAAGGGATTTTTGATGGTGAACATTACTTCCTTCTGGAAGAAATCACTCCTGAACAGACACGGTTTATTCAAGGCGAAAATTTCACAGGACTTTTATCCGGACTATTAATGAAGATGATTGGTGAAGACACCAGGGAAGGATTTATATCAATGAATGAAGCACTGAAATCAAGGGTGGAAGAATCATTGAGCAAGGACTTAGTGGAGTAGAGCTAAGAATGATAATCAGAGAAATTGTTCATACGGAATGAAATATTTAATACATATCTCATTGCTTATTGTCTTCTCTCTGGGATTGTCGGCACAGGAGAGATTTTCTGTTTCAGGAGAAATACATGACCAGGCCATGAATCCCTTGATTGCAGCCAATGTGTATATCCTGGAAACGCTGTCCGGAGCCACAAGCAATCTCTCCGGGAATTATTTGATTAGCGGCGTCCTTCCTGGTGATTATCACCTGATCGTTTCGGTGATAGGATATAAAAAAGACACCCTTGCGATTCATGTTGTCCGCAATAATCTTATTGTTTCCTTTCAATTGGAGGTAGAGCCCATCAATTTGGGAATGGCAGAAGTTGTGGCCGATCGCGTTTCAGAACGAACGTCCACCAGCAATGTTGCCTTTACGTCGCAAGCCCTGGAGACCAACCAGGGGCTTACCCAGGATCCGCTTCGTACCCTGGCGTCCTTGCCAGGAATTGGTCGTGAAGGAGATTTGTTCAGTCCATCACAGATATATGTAAGGGGTGGAGCTCCTGATGAAAATCTCTTTCTTATGGACAATAATAAAGTCTACTTCCCTTATTATTTTGGAGGGCAAAAATCCATATTCAACACAGATGCTATTGAAAGCTTAGAATTACTTACAGGGGGATTTTCAGCTGCATACGGAAATCATATGTCGTCTGTCATGAATGTCCAAACCAGGGATGGCGATTTTGAGCATTATAAGGGAGGATTTTCTTTTGGGTTCTATAACTCATCTGCAAATTTTGAAGGTCCGATTTTAAAAAACAAAGTATCCGTATTGATCGCAGCCAGGAGAACCTATCTGGATCTGTTTCTTGACGAAACTGCGGAAATTCCGGTCCCAAGTCTGGGAGATATAACCTATAAAGTAAGCTACAAAATTAACGATGCTAATAAGCTTACTTTCAGCGGATTGAGCTCCAGTGAGTTGATGGATTTTACAGCTTCAAAACAGGAGCCCGGACTTCCCAATAAAATTGAGATTGCAGGAAAGAATCACTACCAGAGCATTCAGCTAAGGAGCTCTTCAGGCTCAAAAATATACAACAAGCTGGCTCTTACGAATACGCTGAATAAAAACCAGAGTGAGGTTGGGGCAAATCTCTTTCTGAATATAAACGCATGGCAGGCCGGTCTACGGGACGATTTCACCTATTATATCTCAAACAGGCATAAAATCAAAACAGGTATAGAGTATCAGTTTGGCTCCTTCGATTATTCCGGAAATTCACCCCTTGACCCTTTAAAGACCGACCCAAACGATACAACTGTTGTTCTTCAGACTATAGAAATCAGTCAAAAGGGAGAAGCCATAAAATCCGCCTATATACTGTATGATGGGAGCCCCATAGGAAGAATCGGTATTAATGCCGGTGTAAGGCTTGATAACAACAAAGGAAACGGGTATACCGATATATCACCTCGCTTTGCAATCAATTATCAGCTATCCAATAAAAGTAAAATCCGTTTTTCAACGGGAATTTACACTCAATTTCCCGGTAGTGAAACAGGTAATCAGCTTAAATCAAGTAAGGCAATTCATTATATACTGGGCTATGAATACCGGTTTTCTAATGACCTGTATGCCTGGGTTGAGGGATATTATAAAGACTATTCAGATTTAGTGTATTATGACGAAAACTTAAACTACTCCAATTTGGGTAAAGGGGCCGCACGTGGACTGGAATTTTTTGTAAGAAAAGAAGCCGGCAATTTTCAAGGCTGGGTATCTTATGCCCTCTCAAGAAGTGAACGTCTGATTCCCCTTTTAAACGAGATAAAGGATTTTGAATACGACCAGAGGCATATATTTAATCTTGTGGCGGTTTACCAGGTGAAAGTGCCCGATAAAATGTGGTTTATACCTGCATTGTTCCAGATCAACTTTCGCTATTCAGATGGACGGCCATACTCACCTGTGACAGGTGCAGTCAACCCGGGAACGGGTTGGATGCCTATTTATGGTGAACCACTGTCTTTGAGGAATCCTGATTATAAAAATCTGAATATTAAAGTTGAGTGGAGAATGCCGAGACGGGAAAACTTTGGCCTTAAAACCTTCATTGAGGTATGGAATTTACTGAATGCGAAAAATGTTCTGGGTCGCACTTATCAATATGGAACAGCTTATCCGAACAATGTAAATGTCCAGCCATATTATACAACTCCCTTTCTTTTTTCAGGAGGATTCAAGATTGAAATTGGGAAAATGTAAATTCTACGCATTCGGTCAAATCGTTTGCGCGAAAGGTCAACTGTTCAGTAGAGGGTTGAAATACCTTTGGAATATCAAATCCATAGTGTTTAAATAAATAAAACAACAGTCATGAAAACAACACTAACAGTACTATTCACTATTCTTGTACTTTCAATTTTTGGCCAGGAACTTACCCAAACAGTAAAAGGTAAAATAATTGACGCAGATACCAAAGTAACTTTACCTGGTGCAAACATAATATTACTCAATAACGCACAAATTGCTCAGGGAACTTCTTCTGATATGGATGGAAATTTCAAATTTAGTAAAGTGCCGGTTGGCCGACATAGTTTTAAAGTTTCGTTTATGGGTTACGAGGAGGTTATTCTCAGCGAAATTTTAGTTGGATCGGGAAGAGAAGTTGTACTGAATATCGAAATGAAAGAATCAGTAGCTACAATTGACGAAATAAAAGTAGTTGCCAATATCGACAAAAGCGAACCATTAAACCAAATGGCAACTGTTAGTGCTACACAAATTACAGTTGAATCAACATCGAGAATTGCTGCAGGAATTAACGATCCGGCCAGAACTGCCCAGTCATTTGCCGGAGTAGCTACTACGGCTGACGATGAAAACAACGAACTTGTAATTCGCGGAAACTCACCACGGGGAATGTTGTGGAGAATGGAAGGAATTGAAATTCCCAATCCAAATCATTTCAGCGATGGTGAAGCAAGTTCCGGTGGTGGCGTTTCGGCATTAAGCACGCAGGTTTTAGCCAATTCCGATTTTTTCACAGGCGCTTTTCCTGCTGAATATGGTAATGCCTTGTCGGGAGTTTTCGATTTGAATTTACGAAGTGGTAATTACGAAAAAAGAGAATATGCGCTTCAGATGGGAGTTATGGGAGCACAAGCTGCTGTTGAAGGTCCATTTAAAAAAGGATCTGAAGCTTCGTATTTTTGAACTACCGGTATTCAACATTATAACTTCTGCAAAATGCGGGGATTGATATTAGCTGGCGGCGACATTGCCCCTGAATGGCAGGACTTATCGTACAAGTTTTATATTCCCACAAAAAAAGCTGGTTATTTCTCGATTTGGGGATTAGGAGGAATTAGTGCAGCAGGATCAACTGTTGTTCAGGATACATCGCTTTGGGAATATCGGGGCGATAGGTTTCAAGATACAGAAAAACATAAATTGGCAATTGCCGGACTTACACACAACTACTTGTTCAGGAATTCGAAAACGTATATAAAAACTGTTGCCACTTATTCGTACACAAATAATAATACTACGGTTGATTCATTAGATTTCGATTATAATAAGGCACTAATTGAAGATGACGAATTTATTTATAAAACCTTTAGTGTAAGTTCTTTTATCAACCATAAATTTAATGCAAAAAATATAATGAGAGCCGGAGTTATTTTTCATAACAAAGCCTACAACCTTTACAAACAAAGCCTGAATTTTGATACAAAAAAAATGGAGACCATTATTTCGAATGAGGGGAATACCAATTTATTCGAATCTTTTGTTCAATGGAAATATCGGGTAAACGAAAATATTGATATAAACTCTGGACTTCATTATACTTATATGGCACTGAATAATAATTATGCAATTGAGCCGCGACTTGGAATGAAGTGGGATATTAACAAAATGCACCGATTAAATTTTGGTGCAGGATTGCATAGTAAAGTAGAGCCTGTTTCAATTTACCTGGCAGAAAAAGAATTGGAAAATGGTAGCATTATTATTCCAAATAAAGACTTGGATCTTACAAAAGCAGCCCACGTGGTTTTAGGTTACAACTGGAATTTTGCCAAAGACTTTAGATTGAAAGCTGAAGTTTATTACCAACATTTATACGATGTTCCTGTTAAACCTAACGATACAACCAATGTAATTAGCGCATTGAATTTTAGTAGTGGATTTACAAACGAGAAATTGGTAAACGAAGGAACAGGTCGTAATTATGGTGCAGAAATAACCCTGCAAAAGTTCTTTTCCAATAACTGGTACATGATGGTTACCGGTTCGTTATTCGAATCGAAATATACCATGATGGATGGAATAGAAAGAAACACCCGGTTTAACAGTAACTACATCGGCAATTTTGTTGCAGGAAAAGAATTTCTGGTTGGAAAAAACAAACAAAATATTATTGGCACGAACATTAGAACAATCTGGAGAGGCGGTTACAGAACATCCATTGGATGTGGAAGCATCGAATGAGCAAAATAAAGATATTCGCGATTATGATAAAGCTTTTGAAACCAAAGTGCCCGATTATTTTAGAGTTGATTTAGGTGTTAGTTACCGGAAAAATAAACCAACATGGTCGTGGATTTTATCGCTGGATATTCAAAATGCTACAAGCCGTTCAAATGTTTATGGCCAATATTACAGCTCTGAAACTAAAAATATTGAAACAAGTTATATGGTTGGTTTAATACCTATTTTGAATTACAGGATTGAGTTTTAACATTAAAAATCTATAAAATGAGTTCAAATCCGATTAATCTGGCCTTGCGTTTTCTACTTGAGATCTTTTCCTTAGCAGTAACAGGAATTTGGGGATGGAAACAAAGCGACTCTTGGGGACGATTAGTTCTGGCAATTGGCCTGCCTGTTATTGTAGCTGCGATTTGGGGAACATTTGCTGTAGCCAATGATCCCAGCCGTTCAGGCAAAGCTCCCGTACCCGTTCCGGGAATAGTCCGGCTTGGCATTGAATTTTTAGTTTTTGGATTCGCCACCTGGGCATTGTATAGCATTGGATCAAATCAGCTGAGTCTGATGCTTGGTGCCCTAGTCCTGTTACATTATATCATTTCCTACGACCGCATATTTGGCTACTAACAAAAAAGTATAAAAAAATACAGACAAATGAGAACTATCCTTTTTTTAGCAATTCTACAGTTCTTCTTCTATGGAGAATTAATGGCTCAAACCTATTCAGGGACTATTCATTACGGGCAATCGAATATTGAATACCAGGTGAGTTTGAAAGAAATGGAGGGCCAAATAAAAGCATTCTTCACAAGTATTGATATGAATGCGTATGAAATTCCCTGTCAAAACACCACTTTCAAAACAGACACTCTGAAATTTTATGTGGTAAGTGATTACTATACCTATGAATATCAGTACACCGGGCAAAAGGAAAATTTCAAAGGATACCTGAAAATCTATTCCAATGAATCTGAGCAACTATTAAATTCCTTTGATACAAATCTGAATAGAGTTGAACCTAATAAGCAGTATAAACTTGAGAAGAGAGATTTTCATTTGTTTCCAACGGACTTCAGCTTTCCGGCACCCTGTGGCAGCCCCAGGAATCTGTTCATAAGGGGCTTTTCTTTGTTAGCTCTTCACAGGGAAACGACCGAAGCGGAAGCAATGCAGAAGCCTATTATTTTGCCAATCTAGGTTATACCGTTTTTAATTACGATAAACGGGGAACAGGAAAATCGGAGGGAGACTGGCAGCTGGCAACCATCGAAGAGCTCTGTTCTGATGATATGAATGCCCTTGAATTTTTTTCAAAAAATTCCGGCCTTCCTTTATCTGAAATTGGCATAAAGGGAAGCAGCCAGGGAGGTATTAAAATTCCTTACATCCTGTCAAAACTACCCGAACTTGGCTTTGGGATTTCTATAAGTTGTCCAGGTGGAACACTATTAGAAAGTGATTTAAACCATTGGAAAAATCTAAACAGGAATCACATAGGAGAAAAAAAATATAAATCAGGCCTTAAAAATCCAGGAGGCAGGTTACAATTATCTCGCAGGAAATATATCGTATGAATTATTAGAACAACTAATAAATGAAAACCGGAATGCGGATTGGATGAAATACGTCTGGATACCCGATCGTGATGTTCCAAAAGATGATAAACTAAATTTCAGTGGCCTCCCCTATTTCAAGAAAATTACCCAACGCGTTTTACTGATCAGGGATTATCCGATAATGTCATTCCAGGCAACAGCTACCTAACCATTGGAAAGGCAATTGCCAGGTCAAAATCAACAAATTATCAGCTTGTAACCCTGGAAAATACCTCTCATTCCATGACCTTTATAAATAAAGACTTCCCATATTTTCAATTGTTATCACCTGAATATCTTTCACTCTGATAAGTGGTCTGGATGAAGGAAATTAAAAAAACCAATAACAAACTATGAACGCTGCTACGCTTAGTATTTTTATCTGGGGAATTTATGTGTTGCTAATGGGGCTGCTGTTGGTTTTTATTCCCGGCAAAACACTGGTTCTATGTGGGCAAGAGAACCCGAAAGATCATTGGGCAAGAATTGCTGGAATTATTATTATTTCTCTTGGATTCTTCTATTTGAACGCAGCTCAAAATGAAGTTTATAGTTTTTACCAGGCATCAATATATGTGCGATTTGTTGGATTAATTGGCTTTTTAGGATTGACAATCTTTAAAATGGCTAAACCCAGGATAATTATCTTTGGAATTATTGACGCTTTTGGAGCAATCTGGACTTTGTTAACGTTGATAAATTAAGTAATTGCAGCCTACTCGTTTGGAAACTCGGACTGATTATCTTTGGTTTTCACTTATTACTTCTGGCTTACCTGATCACAGCATATGCATTAGTATGTTTACCTTTATTGGGGGTGACTAAATAATTTTGTGTCGATAGCTTTTGCCGAATCTTTCTAAAAGGTTTTATCATGTGTTTGATGGTTGGTCATAATGTGGCAACAAAATTGTTAACACTCGTTATATATCCTGCCCCAGTATTTTAGAATGGCAAAATTTCCTTTAAAGAAAGATGCTCATCAATGTCTTCCTCATAGAACCATATGCTTCTAAGTTTTCTGTCGATTAATAACTCTAATTGATCTCCTGTGAAAGGTGAGTCATTTTGCGAGGAGTTTTTCCGTAGCTCAATATACCTTTGGCTTGTATTCGTTTGCCAAATTCTACAACTGACGTATAAGCTGACCCTCCCAACAAGGTGTAGGCTGTATTAGAAATCGGACGGTAAAATCCAGCATTGAAACTTCCTAATTCGCTCATACCCAGGCCGCCGTTTAGGGTTTTGTTTGCATAGTTTATTTTATAAACTTCACCCCAAGCAATATCTAACTGTTTGTATTTTTCAATTGTTTGTTTTGCCACATTTAACAGCATACTTTTTGCTTCTTCCCAAAGTGTGTTAGGCGTGTTTAAAGCATCTTCCGGATTGAACTCCATCATAAAAACATCCATCTTTCTTGTCGTAAAATACCAGTTCGTAAAGAGCACTGCTCCTATACTCTCTGTTTCAAATTTCCTATCCCATCCTTTTAGTACCTCAGCAGCTTGTTTCAGCAAGGAATCCTCAGAATTTTTCAGCAAAACTTACCAATTCATCCACCGTTCTGTCGGCTACCGTTCCGATAAGTTGACGATTGCATTTTTACAATTTCATCAAAGCTAAGTTTAGGTTCGCTCAAAATCATTGTAATGGATCTTCTACTTCTGTAATCAAAATTTTCAAATGGATCATCAGCAATGTAAGATGGGTAATCCTTTGGCCTTGAAATAAACGGATAAGTACTTGACCATGGTCCATTATTTGAATTAGCTACAAAGCCAGATTTTGGGTTTTTTATTTTTGGCAAATCCTCATACGCAACATATTCATTAACCAGTGCCCCAGGTTTTGTGGATGGAATAACTCCAGAACCAATCTTGTAAGGTCCCATTTGGGCGTTTGGGAATTATACCATTGTATAAGTATAGTATCTCGCCTTGTTTATCAGCATAAATCACATTTTGCAGAGGTAATTGGAGCATTTCCCATTGCACTCTCGAAGTCCTTTAAGTTTTTGGATTTTGCCATTTCCACAAATTGCTGCATAAAAAATGGTCGATCAAAACCAGACAGTCGCAGAGCAAGTGCCTTCCCATCTTTTTCTTCAATAAGAAAACCAAAATCAGATTTTTTAATTAGTATCGTTTGTGTAACTGTCGAATCTCCTTGTTTGATTTTTATTACTTCTGTTTGAACATAATGGTTTCCATTTGCCATCAACCAAATAGCTGCTATTTTTAATTTCAATTACGATTAAATCCATGGCATCTGCATGATTAAAGGTAAGTCCCCAACCTACATTTTATTAAACCCCATTGCTATTGTCGGACTTCCAATTAATGTGACTCCATGAATGTTTAAATCATCACTATTCAAATGTGCCTCAAAAAATAGATAATCATCAAACCATGGAGGATGTCGCTGTATGAGCAACAATGAATTCCCCACTTTCAGATTTAGAAAGCACCTTTGCCCAGGCATTGGGCCCAGCACTTTTCCATTCCGTGGCTTGTGATTTGGTGGCAAATGCCCCTACCATTATATGATAACTTACCTGAAGTTTGGCCAGTCAATATATATCCTTAATGGGCAGCACCACTTTTAATTCTTCACTCATTTTCTTCAGCCTGCTTTTCACAATAATATGGTTCATTACCAGAACAGAATAAGGAAAAATTCCCCTCATTTCATCTGTCTGTACATCAAACCAGCTCTACTGTCTCTGGTTCTAATGGCTAACTTTCTGATTAGAGATCACTCACCAGGCTTTGTTCTCCTCCCCAATGGGCAGCCAACTGCCTTCTGCGGGTTTCCAAGCTTTTTAATATTAGGTTTAGATCGGCTTCCATTTGAGCCCCAGCCCCAAATCCATCATATACTTCGGCATCGGTTTTTCCTGAGATATGCGGTTGCACCCCAGATATCCCATTTTATTTCTGAATGTTTTCTTTCTTGTGCATGATGTAGACTGCTTTATAAAAGCGATTCTAGTCAACATCATGAAATTTATTTGTTTCATTGTTTTTCATATTGAATTTATCCAACAATGCAACAATCTAACTTAGACAAAACCAAACAGAGATCTTCAAAATATGGAATCAAAACACCTCGTTTTCAGACTATTTATGGCGCTTTTGATATTCGGAAGAGAGTCAGTCCCGTTTTCTTTTTAAAAGTTTAATTAAAATCCGAATCGCGAGTTGAAGCCAAACATCGTTACATGATTTCCTTTATTGTTATTGACTTTATGCTGTCTTGTTCCAGTTTTTGATCAAGCTGATTGGATTCTATAGTAATTGATATAATCAGAAAAATCTGTAACCGATGATGTGATTGATAGTTTGGGAGATAGTTTTTTTCGGGACATCCAAGGTGCCACAAGGATATTTATGTCTTATTCCGGGATTCTCCGATGAGGTTCGGTCTTTCTTTAGTATCTTCTTCCAGCGATTGGCTGGTTTCGTCCGGTTTCCTTCTTTATGCCATCGCAGCCATCGTTTCTTTCGTCTCAGATGATTTGCTCGTCTCGATGTCCGGATTTTAGATATTTTGTTGAAGAGGAGTAGAGATTTCCCAGTCCTTGATAATTAATAATCTTTACAAAGAGGAATCAGCCTATTTAAACCAAGAGCTTCTATCAGAATTTTGAAAATGTTGATAAAAGGAGGAAAGGCATAGTCCATTGAAGCAAATCAAGAAGTACAATTACAAGCATGAAGACTGATAAAGTTTTCAACCATTTAGTTTCAAAGTGATTTTTTCCAGAAGATACATGAGGTATGGGTTTCGTGTACATAGCAATCTCTCGAAATAAGAAGATCGATCAGCCAGCATCACTGGAAAAATTAATATCCCAACATATCTACATACAACAAAAGTCAGTGAAGTTAGTATCAGAATCATTAAAAACAAGAGAAATGCAGCCAGACAAAGGTTTGAAAGTATCCTCATTTGCCAGGTGAAACCTGATATATAAAAGAACAAAGGACCGTTAAGAAATCCATAGCCACAACTGAAACGAGGGCAAAATATTCAAATACAGTCGATTTTAATATAGAATATTGTATATGAAATTAAACCCAGAGTTAACAACAACAGAGACAAAAATTTATACTCTTATTTTTTTTATACCTGGGTGTCTCCAGAACAAATACAAACAATAAACTTTGCCAAAATAATTAGAACGTGAATAATATTAAAAATCAGTGAATTTTTATTTCCGATTTTAGAATATACACTGAAAGGTATGTTTATCTCAATTTATACATTGGGAATCACTGCTGTCCGGTTAAGAATCCCAGAGTGACAACTGGTTTCATCGGACAAATTAATTAAGTTTATATTATATTAAAAAGTTCTTTGATAGGAGTCTTCTCGAACAGAGTTAGACCCATTGTTTGAGCGAAAGTGTAAAGACTGATTGCCAGATCTAGCTTCTTCTTGGCGATTGCGATCAGCAAATAAGTGCAAATTGCGATCCATATTTGACAATAGACTGCATTCTGACTTGTTCCATAAAATGCCTTGATATGAAGATGTTGTTTGATCCATTTGAAGAAGAGTTCAATCTTCCATCTCTCACGATAAAGTTCTGCGATTGTCAAAGCTGGCAGGTCGAAGTCGTTGGTCATAAACGTGTAAACGACACCTGTAGCATAGTCTTCATATACAACCAAACGGAATTCCTCCGGATAATATTTTGAAGACTTGTAGCCTGTTAATCTGACCAATTGATCACTGATTATGCCTGCTTTTTTATCGACTTCTGAAGATGAGATAGCTTGATATTTTATGTTGTCTTTTGCTCTTGTAACGTAGAATGCCCGACATTTATGAATAAGGGTATATAAGTCGATGAAAATCGATATAACCTTTATCCATAACGTAATATGAACCAGGCTCTACAGGCATTTTATCCAGAGAGTTAACGTCATGAACAGCACCCTCGGTAATATCAACAAATATGGGGATGGAACCGCGAAGATCAAGCAACGTGTGCATCTTGACGGCGCCTTTTTGCTGACGGAACTTAGCCCAGGGGTAAAGACTTAAGCACAGGTCAATGGTGGTACTATCGAAAGCATAGACCATGTTGTCCAAATCAAGTCTGAACTCCTTGTCGTTAAAATATAATGGTCTTGCTTTTTTGATAAGAACCTGAGCAAAATCGGCATAAATGCGCCAGTCTCTTTTTTCATTAGCATCGGCAAGGTGGACTTTGAGATTGGTTGCTTGATGCCTGAATGATACAGTTTGTTGGAAAATGCGAGTTAGACAATTTTCGATGTCACGCAGACTCTCACGACCTGTCAGTTGAGCGAAACTCATTACAAGAAAGTGCTCCCGGCAAGAAAACTTCCTTACCCGGTAGTCTCCCTTGTAATGATCAACACACTTTTGAAATTCGTAATCTGGCATAAACATCATCAATTGTGCAAAAACTGTTTTTCCGGTGTACATGATCGCTCAATAATATTTTTGAGCGAAAATATAAATTCAAATCTAAAAAACTTTAGCCTTATTTAAGGTGTTATATATTAATAAATTACATTATCTTTAACCGTCCTAACCGGACACTAGTGATTACAAATATAAAAAGGAGGTGATCAAGTCATTAGACTTTGAGAAGATATTGACACTACTTGGAGCAATCTGGACACTGTTTAAGTTGTTCAGGTACATGCAATACCCCTGCTTTTAAAATATGCAGGATGTGCTCCCTTTGATTAAGTTTTTTAATTCAGAAATCTATCTCTCTACCTGTATTTGTCCATTTTTCCAAGCCAGCCACACGATGACCATGGAGGTTTGTTATTTGGATGATACGAGACTGAATGATGTTTTCCAGACGCACCTGCAAAAAATATAGCTATCTGAACAGATGCCATTTATTATTCCAGCGATAATATCTGCCCACAGGTTTCAGCCTATAATTTAATGTTCTCCAGAGAATATCCATGGCTATGGGGATCTCCATCAGCATAACAGACACCTAATAGAAAACACTTCATGTAGTCATCCCTTTCCACTTGACCCATCAAAAATAATATTAACAGCGTTACATTCATTATTCCCAAAATATCACAAATACAGATAATATTCATGATGCAAATATGCAAAATATGGAAAGCAATATTTTTCTGTCATCTTTTTTATTTTCCATCGTTTGCCATTGTTTAATATGAACTATTCACGAATGGGTGTTCCAGCATTCACCTGAAGATGTCAGAAGTTCATACCAAACATATCAAACAAATCTCAGCTTCCAATGTTGGTTTTTTATGGATTCACAGATGGGTTGCCTATCAATGAAGACTCCAAGATTGATACTTGTTCCCAGATAGGCACCTTTGAACAACCTGATTTGCATACCATACCCTCCACTTAAGGACAGGTATTTGATAAGTGGCAGGATGATATATTTTGTTAAATTGATTCACATACAGCACAAGACACAATCAGGAGACAGATAGATTAATTATCTTTTGGTTTGGAAAGATTTTATTTATAGTCGAATTTACCCCTCACTATTCTTTAGTTCTTTGTCAAACTCAAACCCAATAAACCCAACACCCAATTCGAACTAGACTTTTCCCTCTATGGGTTGATACACTTGGACAAAATATTAATTGCATTTTCTTCAGTGTTTAAAGCCCAAACTTAAAGCGAACCCATAACTTGTCCTTGTGGAATTAAGCTTTTTAGAACACTACCTATGCAGGGATAAGACTTTATAAGAATATAGAAGGATATCGTTTTTCATCATAGACATTTCTAATTATTAGAATGCTACATCTTCTAAAACATTGACAATCCTGTTGTAAACATTTGGTAGGGGAAACCAATCACCGTAACCTTGAACACTGAGTATTTTACAGAATTGAACCATCACAGCATCAAAATCTTCATGATGGCGCGCGATTCTTTGATATCCGGTGGACAGACCTATATGTTCGTATTCATAAACAGAAGAGAATAAATAGCCTGCTCATCATCAGTGAAATATGTGCATCAATAGATGCCCTCAAGAAAGATACCACATCCTCTGCAGTGGCTACTTCATTTGAGCCACCAGATGAGGAAGTGAAGTCGGTGTATTTGATATCATCCTCATATATCCTTCCTGGTAACCATCCACTGAGTCATTATATCATTGATATAGACATCACTTCACAAACTATCACTGTTGTTAAATTGCAGAGCATATTCAGAATTTAGTCCTGAGAATGTATTGGTGATGGCTGTATCCCAGTGTTGGATAGAAGATCTCACAGATAAACAAATAATTTCTATCTGGATTTCCTGTGTTTTTTACCTGGTTTGAACCCCACAGTCTGAGCCCATAGACCAGAGGTCTAGACTTTCACTGTATCCTCCAACAGAATTTCCCATGGGTAATCAGGCTAGTCGAGCGTAATAAGGTATGCCACTGCGATGCTGTAGCAGCATTCTTAAGGTAGTATATGATCAGAATACTCAATGCCTTTAGCAAGGTCTGGAAGAAGCTTCTGTAAGGGTGTTATCTAATGACAAAGATTGATTAGCAATCTAGACTTTGGTTGTCACAGCACGCAGATATTGTCATTTGCTGATGCTAGCAATTTTAAACTAGACCAGTGGGGATTAGGCAGAGAATGAGGGTTTCTCTATTATTCCAGTCCCTGCACTGTAAAACGAAGATGTTCCTGATTTATTGATGTACGCAAATGGTCCCATCAAAATGCACCGATGGATGCGCTCTATCCACTTCTTTCTGAATCATATATGAGAAGAAAACAAGTCCTTTATTTACCCGGCCATGACTACAGCGACAATATGACCCGATCATTAAATTATTAACTCTAATATTTTATATCGATTTTTCACGATCATTTAAGACTATTGGATTTCATTCAATCGTCAAAGAAGAGTTACCAATGTTCCAGAACGACGCAACTACAAAGACCACTAAACCGACCGAAGGAAAATCGGCAAAACTAAACCCGCATTACATATGACCCTTTGTTGTGCGTTCGTTATTTTTAATATCTGAATATCATATAGTTATTACCACATTCCCCTTTTTGTGTCCCGCCTCGACATATCTGTGGGCCTCGACCATTTGCTCCAACGGATAGCTTCTGTCGATCACCGGTTTGAACTCACCAGACTTTGCAAGGTCCAATACTAGAACAAGATCATCATAGCTTACCTTGGCTATTCCATCATCTATTGAGATGTACTTCCCATCAGTAGTAAGGGATTCCTTCGCTTGTGATTTCAAGCTCTTCCTATCCGCCACCTGCTGTGGAACGGCATCCAGTATCAAATCATAACGTTCACCACGTTTCGAATAGTCCTCTTTTGTATAATCGATTACCGTTTCGGCTCCAAGGGACCTTACCAATTCCAGGTTCGCAGTGCTGCAGACCCCTGTCACTTTGGCCCCGAAGTGCCTGGCAATCTGCACGGCAGTTGTACCGATCGATCCAGAAGCTCCAACTATGAGAACATTTTTCCGACTTTGGATGTCCCCCTTCTTCAGAAAGAACATCGCCAGCTCTCCAGGGTAGGGGATCGCGGCGGCTTCCTCGTAGGTTATATTTGGAGGTTTTGGTAACACGATCCAGTCTTCCGGAATGCATATGTATTCGGCATATGTGCCAAATCGCGTCTTGGTGGGTGACAAAACAGTATAGGCAATGACCTGGTCATCTATTTTGAACCGTTTCACATCGCTTCCAACAGACTCGACTTCTCCAGCTGCCACCATTCCAAGGATGGGGTTCCTCGGTTTTCCGAAGCCCATCGCAATTCCCATCATCAGTCCCATCGGCTGCCACATCGGTATGTTGAAACTCCTGACTATGCAGTCACTTGATGTGACAGTGGTCGCGTGGATCTTTATGCATATCTCATTTTTCTTGGGAGCGGGTTTTTCCACTTCTTTTAGCTGAAGAACCTCCGGTGGTCCGTATTTTGTGCATACAATTGCTTTCATTTTTCGCTATTTTCTATTTTAATTTTTTGCTTCAATCTTTCCGCCTTTTATTAAAAGCCAAAATATGAGTATCACTTCACCCATAAAAGTTCTCATACTGATACTTAAGCTGTATTCAGTTGAAGGTAGTTTGCCAAAACCATCAATCAAATATCCCAACACTGCCAATTCGGTTTCAGAAAAACATACAATGCCCAGGCAACAATTATGTCGAACAAGCAACAATCAAAAACAAACATATCCCAATACGAAACAATCCGTTGGAAGCGACAATATTTCCGACAGTCTTCGCAGCATCATTATAGTCAATTAATTTTTGAATAATTGCAAAATTTGCGATCGGTGCAATAATCGCCATAAGCAATAGACCAATCCCTGCGATTATAGCCGAATTTCTTATTGAAATCTCAGCAATTTGATTTTTAACAGAGTTCATATTTTGTAGTATTTAATTTTCGCCTGATGATATTTAACTGCACTGTAATTTTGTTTCAAGAATTCAAATAATGTAAAGCGCCATATTGTTAAAGTCCATCCACAAATCGCCGGAATGAACTCATAAATAATTCCTGCTCTTCAATATATCCTTCATGAGCACTATTTTCCAGGATCACCATTTCTTTGTTCGTAAATCCAGGTCCACCGATGCTATTAAATGCATCGAATCCCATTTCAATAGTGTTTACTCCATCGTGTCTGCCCCAAATAACCATGGTAGGTATTTTAATATTTGCCATTTGAGGACTTAGGTTTAATTCCAATATGTTAAAGCGCTTCGCAAGATATCCTCCGTTAAAAAATATTGCCAGCGAAAGGTATGAATTCATAACGCCCGCGGCTCCAACTTCAGGTCCCTGAACTACTTGATCCGGGTCGTAACGATAAGCATTTGTATTTACCAGGTAATCGTCATATTTGAAATAATTGTCGAGTATGGTCATGTCAGGATCTGTTGCACACCAGTCCCGTGCTTCCGTCCAATAGTCAACATCTACACCATTATCTATTTGTTCCTGTGCGTAATCTTTAACAAACACAACTGATTTTGGAATTCCATCAAGCAAGTTGTGTCCACTATCCATATTAATAAATCCGGATACTTTATCCTGGTAGTTACCAGTGCTTAAATATGCACTACCTAATGCACCACCCCAGCTAATTCCATAAAAAACAATTTTTGGATAATTGTGACGTAAATTAATCGCATCAATTACAAGATCAAGATCTTCTACAAATTGCTCAACAGTAAATGTCCTTTGTCTGGATTACCCTGTGACAGTCCCGATGCCCGCTGGTCCCAATAGGCAAAAGCATAGTCTTTCTCCAACTCTTTCGATACAGGAATAAAAGAAGCCAGTGATGCATTCCCGCCTGGTCCCCATGCACAAAAAGGATAAATACTTTTGATTCAATATTTCCTTTTATGTAAACCGGCATTTCCGCCCCGGCATTTTTAACGAAGAAATGATCTCCATCGTAGAAATTCTCTTTTGAGCAAGAGGTGATTAAAAATAATGTTGATAGAACAATACTAAAATAATGATGTCTCATAATCGTTATTTTTTGAATTTATATGTTACTCCCACTTTTGCTGCAGTATGTGGTATGAAAGTATGATTAACCGATGATTGCAAATAAGCTTCCACTCCTATGTGGATGCTAAGAGGTAAATTATCTTTCCGGCTTCCGTCCCAACCCAGCAATACCGAAAAAGTGGGCATAAAATGAGAGTGGCCCCAATTATGTGCTTTTTCTACACCTCCGTCTGCTGACCTTGATAAATCTTCCCGGCAGGAAATGAGTGCATGTATCCCGCTCCCATATTTAAATCGACGAACATGGATGAAACAGGAAACCTTGTTCCAATAGATGTTTTAGCAAATAGCGCAGTGTTATTCCATCGATGCCAATAGCCACCTAATTCTGTATCCCAATGAACAGTAACCCACTTTTTCGATGATAGCGTATAGTCGATTCCAAGGCTTAAGCCCGGATGCAATACCAATTCACCAAAGTAATCGAATTTAACAGCTACTCTTTCATTATATATTATTCGTGAGATCAGGCCTTCCCGGCCGGTTTTTTCATCATCTCCTGCTGTGCCATTATCCGGCTGTGGCATTGACCCAGGACGACCACGAAAAATGCTGCAAACATCACTTTTGCTTTTTTCATTACCTTGATTTTAATTTGTGACTTACCTGAAAAATCACGTTCCCATTTTATGCCATTTGCAGATTAACAAAAGCCCTAACAATTTGTTCAAGCGAGCAACAATAACGAGGTGTTCACTACCCTGCTCTGCTTTGATCCCATTAATAGGTCCATGTCTGTCAAAAGATAATATGCACTGTGATTGATGGCCAGGTGGGAATTTAAAGCACCTTCGCTCCTCACCTCCCGGATCTCCAGGGCCCAGCTGTCAATGGCAGGTGCAGCAGTAAGAAACCCGAACCCTTCCGGTTCAGGGTTCCCGTCTTCACCACTACAATGTTCCGTGCTTTCTGATACCAGATTTTCAAACCCATTCCGAAGTTGGAGCATTGATGACCTGATTGAGTCCTGTTCATTTGCGCTGAAGTATTACGGAGGTATTCCATATTATATGTAGGTATCCAGGATGGCGATCTCCTGGGAAGAGTGCTCGAATTTATGCTTGAAATTCGCTCGTTAGTCATGGAATCTTTCAAGAAAACACAGACCGAAATAGTGTTGGCTTTTATAGAGCCGGTGAAACCTAGTAATTTTGCTTTCCCCTAATAAAAAGAGGGAACATCTAAATGAATAGTATCATGATTCAATTCTATATCATAGACCTTCTTTGATTTGTCTTATATATTGCATATGATTGCAAAAGATGGATATTCAAATTTCAGATATTGTTCCTGTGATCATTATTTTTCAATGCGCATTATTTGCCTTTGTATTATTTACAGATCAGGGACTCAAAAGAACCTCAAACCGCTTTCTGGCCACCTTTTTGTTGGTTCTTGGATTACAGTTTGTTGCCATCACAAGTACCCATCTGAAGATCGAATCAGCATTCATAGACGCAAGTCTCTGTGTCTATGGCTTTATCTATGGGCCTGTTTTATATTTCTATACTACAACACTTGTATATAGAACATTTCATTTTCGTTTATCTCAACTCTGGCATCTCATACCAGCAGCATGCCTCCTTTTTTTTGCAGCCATACATCGTTCCTTATGCAGTCCCTTTGGCGTGCTTCTTTACCTAAGTTTATTTGTATATATCATACTAATTGTCAGGTTGTTATCTGCATACCGCAAAGTCCTCCAGGATACCCAGTCCTCCAATGCGCAAATTGATTTAAAATGGCTGCAATGGACAATCATTATTTTCAGCTTCACTTTATTGGTAGATATCGTAAACCAGTATCTTATATTTTTTAGTGTGCTGGGGGAATTTCATCTATTCACCTTGCTATTCTGATCTTGATCAATTGGATATTTTACAAAGGACTCAAGCAACCTCAAATATTTCTGGGTATCTCAAAATCTGACGAATTGCTTGCCAGGAATACATCAAATACCCAAGTTTCAATACCTCACCGTGAAGATGAAAAGGAAGAATTTGAGCAAGTCAATCAGTATATGCAAAGTAGCAAGGCGTACACCAATTCTGCCCTTAGCCTTACTGAACTGGCAAAGATGCTGGATATTCAACCCAGGAAGCTATCCTTCCTGATCAACAGCATGCTAAATAAGAATTTTATGGGATTTGTGAATGAGTACAGGATAGAAATGGCCAAAGACAGGCTGAGGAATGTTTCAGATAGGGGAGAAACAATTCTGGAAGTCATGTATGATGTAGGCTTCAATTCAAAATCTTCCTTTAATACCCTGTTCAAGCAAAACACAGGGCTTACCCCAAGTGATTTCAGGAAAAAGCATATGAAGGACTAGGTTTGGATTTCTGACTGCAGAAAGTCGAACCAATTTGTACCTGGTAAATGAGTTCGAATTCATGAATTCGAACCATTGAAAGCGCAAATTAGCCTTGCTTTGAATCATGAGAATAGATAAACATATTATGAAAAAGCAACTCTATATCGTTCTTCTGATGGTCGTAGTATCCGTGAAACTTTGGTCACAGGAAACCATCACCATCGAAGGAAAGGGCTTCGATTCCTATAATGAAGTACAATTAAAAGTATACACATTCAAGAATTTAGGCTACGAAGCCCTGGAAACTCTAAGGCTCGACGAAAGCGGTAATTTCAGTGTTCAAACTCCTTTTGTCGAGGCAAATCTGTACGAATTAAATTTTGATGAGAAAGAATTTGTACCACTTTCCATTACCGGTGGAGGGTATATCAAGGTTAATCGAAATGAAAGCAAAATACAAATAGAAGGTTCGAAATCTTCCCAAGATATGCTGAACTTTCAAATGCAGAACGCCGAATTGCAGGCAAAACATTTTGGCCAACTAAAAGCAGAAATAGATGAAGCCATGAATGAAAACGATACTGCTCGTATGACTGCGTTGCAGCTGCAAACCGAAAGTGCAATCACAGAATTCCAAACTGAATTTAGGGCACTAATAAGTAACATGGGCATTAGTCCTGCCGGTTTCTATGCCCTGCAGTATTCCGATTTTAATAAAGAGCTTCAATTCATAGAGTCGAGATTGCTGGCCTATCAAAAGGAAGCGCCATCTTCCATCTTAACCAGGTCCCTGGAAAAGTTGGTTTACCGGGCAAAAACCACAGCCATCGGTCATACTCCGCCAGATTTCACCGCTCTGGATTCAGAGGGCAAGGAAGTTTCGCCGAAACAGTTCAAGGGAAAGGTTTTGCTGATAGACTTTTGGGCCAATTGGTGCAGAGCATGCAGGATTGAGAATCCAAAATTTGCAGAGCTGCATAAGCTGTATAAGGATAAAGGATTTCATGTGCTCAGCATCACCCAGGATGTGAAAGAGGAGTACTGGAAAGATGCCATCAAATTGGACGGAATTGAGGGATTTCAGCATGTTTTCGATACAGGGAACAAAATCTCAAAGCTCTATAACGTTTCTTCCCTGCCTCAGAATCTCTTATTGGACGAAGAAGGAATCATTATTGCTAAAAATCTCAACGCCGATCAACTGGAAAGACTGCTTGTCGAAATGTACCTACCTGTTCTAGCCAACTCACATATTAAAAAAAACTGAATGAGTTTGTTGACAATAAAATCGCAGAATATATAAGATTCTTTACATATCAGTCATTATTATATTAATCATGAGTACACAAGAAAAAATAGAGATTATTTTATACTCCTCAATTGTTATAATCCTGAGTTCATTAATTTGTTATACCGCTTACAAAACAGATAATTCCAATTTATCCATCTTGTCTGTTTTCACTCCATCAATTCTAGCTCTTGTTTATACTGCAATCATTCAAGGAAAGAAAGGTCTTTATGAATTATTCGTTAAGCAAACGATTAAGCAAACCAGATTCAAATGGCTTCTGCTTTCCTTGATTGGAATTCCCCTAGTTGGATTTTTGGCTGTGCTTACATCTTTGAATTTTGATATTTCAAAATTTAGTTTAAGAACTTCTCAACTGATGCCTCAAATTATTATTATCATATTAATAGCATTTGGAGAGGAATATGGCTGGAGAGGGTTTTTACTTCCAAGATTGATGAATAAACTCAATTTATTCTATTCATGTATAATACTTGGTTTAATATGGGGGCTCTGGCATTTCCCTGCATATCTGATTGGAACAGGAGTTCCCTTACAAATGAATTTCATGGTTTTTTTATTATGGGTCATTTTGGGATCCCTTTTTATTGGCTGGATTTATTACTATACAAAAAACGTACTGACCTCTTTGCTGGCTCATATCAGTGCTAACGCCACTTTTAATTACTTGCTTATCTTACCTGAGTTTACTGGAAACATGAACACATTTTGGTTTTTTATTCTCTATTTGTCAATTATGATGATGGTTGTCCTATATCTCAGGAGAAAGGATTTAATTAAAGGCCATAGCCACCTATATGAAAAATAGCGGACCGTTTCCTGCCTTCGAGTGACAGACAAGCATTCATACCCGTACGATGACCCACCAAGAAAAAAAATATACGTGTCATTCAGTTTGACAATTTGAAAGATTAGAATGCGGTGGATGGGATATTTCATATTACTTTTGGTATTTCAATGGAAAGGATACTCTATGAATACAACTTTACAGATTACACTGCATGATGGTAGAATCTTGGCCTATGCCGAATATGGCGATCCTGAAGGCCATCCTGTGTTCTATTTTCATGGAGGACAGGAGAGCAGACTTTCTTCCATGTTCATGGATAGCATCGCCACGAGACTAAACATTCGAATTATTTCGCCTGACAGACCCGGTATTGGAAATTCGAGCTATCAGGACAATAGAAAATTCCTGGATTGGGGGACCGACATTGCAGAATTGGCCGATTCGCTTGGTCTTACCGCCTACTCCGTTTTTGGTCTATCGGGGGGAGCACCCCATGTCCTGGCGTGCCTTATGGCAGATTCATCTAGGATTGAGCATGCCAGCATTGTATCGGGCGCTACTCCGTACGATTTTAAAGGAACGCTTAAAGGCATGTGGTTTCCGGTAAAACTGATCCATTGGTTTGCCAGCCAGGAGAAAGACAGACAGCTGAGAAAGTTCATTCAAAATGATTTCGATGGACTAGTGCATAAGCCAGAAAAAAGAATGAAACAGTTTCAAAAATATCTACCGAAGCCTGATAAAACATTGATGCTTAACTATCCTGAATATGGATGGGAGTTCATTGAAGGAAGCAAGGAAAGCTATAAGCAGGGTATAGACGCTGTTGTGCAAGAATGGAAACTGTACGTCACGGATTGGGGTATGAATTTGAAGACCATTCATTTTCCAATCAACCTCTGGTACGGATCAAAAGATAAAATGGCCCCAATACATCGTGGAATATATTATGCGAACGAGCTTCCTAATTCGAACCTAAAAATGGTCGAAAATGAAGGACATTTTTCGCTCCTCAGAAATCATCTTGAGGAAATCCTTACCGAATTGAAACCTGCAAGCAAGTAGGCCTCGATGCGCTAGACACCGTGAAAATGACACCTTCAGAGCCACCCTTGTAATCACCTGGATCTGTTTTACGAATCAGAAAGTAATGGGGTGACTATAATGTATCGCCGGCTTCTGGCCCCACAGTAACTGACTTCAGATGGGTATTCCCATAGTTGTCCTGATGGTCATCCTCCCAGACATCTGAGGGGATTAGCTTGTTCAACAGGGTGATCACATCGTTCTGAACCGAGTCGTTCCAGTTCTCCTGGATCATGATATAATCTTCTATGATAGCCCCCTTTACAACTAGAACGCCTCAAGATTTATTACCGCTTCCATTTCCCGAGCGACAATAATCTCCGCATCCCCATTACGTAGCATCGAAATTAAAATTTTGATATTTAATTCCTGCCGATACGATTTTCACATCTCCACTTCAATTTCATTCTTTTTGACACGAAGATCTGATTCTCAAAAACCGTATGACAAGGTCCATAAAATCCAGATTAAATTCAACCATAAACCGAATGACGATCACATCACTCGGGAAATACACAATAATTGCAAGAATCAAGGGAGCTCAAGTTTACTATTGAACCAAAAGTATATCGCTCACTATTGCTTTTTCAATGGTATTGAAAATACGCTGTTTACCTCAGCCTTTTGTGATTCTGGAGTGAGTTTGATGTACCTGTCCACAATGCGGTAACTTGATTGCCCAACCCACGTGAGAATGTTTTTCATACTCGCACCATTCTGAACACAGATGGAGATGTATGTGTCACGTCCAGAATGAGTCGAATAATGGCCGTACTGTAGTTTAGGGTATTTTTCTCTCACCTTATCTATTATCTCTTTGATTTGCCTCCTATATGGACTATATGATATCTTCATTGATGATGTATCGTTATTGAAGGACTTCAAAATTTCAACAGCAAAATGATTTATGGGTTGTTCCATTTTTACGTCAAATCGCTCTGTTTTATGTGGAGTATATGTTAGAACTCCATTGCTAATGTGCTTGGGGCGAATTTTATCGAGATCATTGAAGCGCAATGAAGTGAAACACTGCCAGCAAAACCGGATTTTCGCTTTTTCCAGAGATGGTTTTTTAAATGTGTGTGCATACAAGGTGTATAATTGCTCCTCAGTTAGTGGATTTGCTTCATTGACACTCTTCTTTCCCCGTTTAAAACCTTTTTCCCGAAAAATGGAATCCATTTCCAGATTCATCTCTTTTCTGACCTTGAAATAGTAGTTAAGCACTGTCACAAGAATGGTGTATGTTTTTTCGACAGTGCCATCACTGTACCCTTTTTTACCTTCAGGATTTCTGTTGTGTTCTGCCTCGTTCCGCAGGAAATTCTCAAAATCGTTTGACCAGAGGAATGTTATTTCTTCGATGTAAGTTTCTTTCCCCCTCCAGTCGTTAAAGGCAGTCAACCTGTTTTTCAAACTGATGAACTCTTTTAATGTTCCATGAACTGTTTGTTGCCTTCGTCGGAGTTCGATATAATCATCGATAAGATTCACTAAAGTCTTTCGGTTCTCTTTGCGTGCAGGAAAGAATTCCCGGATTCCATCAGTATCCAGGCCCATGAGGTATGCTTGATCGAGTTCTTGTTGTCCTCGACTGCTGATGAATTTCTTGATCTCCAAATACACCTGTTCAATCTTGTTGTTTTTATAATCAGAATTGTGTTCTGGATGCATGACCAACTGTTTCTTCTTGTTCCAGTTATTTGGAACTATCCAAATGCCCGTACTCTGTCTTATGATCTTTTGATCGTAATTCTTTATGCCGAGATAAGTTTGTTGTTGCACCTCAATATAAACTTTAGTTTGACCCTGTTTATTGGTCCGCTTCAGGACCATTTTACGTATATTGAAAGTGCTTGATCCGAATTGGTAAGCGTCCGTTGGTGAGGTTAATGACAAAACCATAGTGGTAAAAACTGTTTTGTATTCTAGTTAATACCACAAAAGTAAGCATTCATAGGGGTTATGTCAAGGTTATTTATTGATTAAGGTGATTAATATTTTGAAAGTGGTAAAAACGACCTATACTGGTAATCAACAAAATAAGGTATAAATCAAATCCCGCTACCCCGACATAACAGGACATCTTCTTCACTTTGGGAGGTGTCCTTTTTTATTCCAGCCCTGGCGATTGTTTGATTTCTTTTTCTTAAGGCTTTTTTTTGTCTCCGCTTTCTTTAATGATCCTTTCGCGAATAGATTCTGCGACAAAACTATTCAAGGATGATTTTTCCTCCATTGCGAGCAAGGCTGCCTTCCGGTGAAGTTTGGGTGATATGCGAACATTGAAGCTTCCTTTAAAGGGTTTCTCCGGTGCAACACGTTCCTGTATGCAATCTGCTAAATAGGTATCGATAGAGTCCATAAAATCAGCTTCAAGCTTTTTTCCGGTGCTTCCCTCATAAGAGATGAGCCCCTTTATTCCCAGAACCTTACCATAGAGCTGCCCATCTTCTTTGCTATATTCAATTGAACCGGTATAGCCCTTATATTCTAAATTTTTCATATGCCCAATACTTCTTTAATCTGTTTGAGCTGATAATGCTTTACAATTCGCGATGGATGCGGTTTATGCAGCATGATCATAATACCCTCTGGATTCATAAACTTCACTCTGGATCCGGAGGTCTTTCCTTTTTTTACTTCCTCAAAGTCAAAATATCCAAGTAGTTTAACCATCTCATCGTAGTGAAAATCGGATGGCATGCTCAGGAATCTTGCTATGAGTTTTTCTTTTCTATTCATTGCAAATGTAACTATATATAGTTACAATATCAAAAAGATTTCGTATCTTTTTGATTTGACTTTTTTAGGAGATTTTACATCCATCGTACGTGGGTTCACACTTAAACCTGCTTTGGTCATCATTTCTAGCCCACTCAACTTGATTTCGCATTTTGCAATTTCAAGATTTGGAACCTTACCAGAGTTACACAATCGTCAAAGTATCTACAACGATATATGAGCCAATTTTCTTTTTGTCAGCGTAACTTCTTGGGCACACTGCTTTTCGAAAAATGAAGGCATATATCAAACCTTTGGAGGTTCAGCCATCGAAAAAAAGCCTGATCGTAATGAGACTTAAAGATTTTGGACAGGATTTCGGATATTCGTGGACTGGCCGGAACAAGCGTCTTTAAGCGATATGCGCGAATCTCGCCCTAATATTACAGGTGTACCAAACTGTACCAAGTAATATAACGGGCACGCATACATATGAAAGAAAGGGAAAAATGACGCAGCAAGAGGCGGGGCGGCAGCTCCCCCGAACACCTGCCGCCCCGCCCGCCCTGCTCCGCAGGGCGTAAAAAGGCTTCAACTTCCAGGGGAACTTGCCCGAATACGAGAGATTTTTTTTGAAGATCAGGCTGAAGCCTTCAAAAAATCAACCCGAGCAACCTTTTTCGAGGGAGAAAAAGGTTAGAACTTCGTGTAGTAGTCCCCGACCACAGAGAATAAGGCCTGGCATGATTTGCCGGGCTTTATTTATTGGTGAAGTTGGATGTTTTCATTCAAAAATGTCACCAGCTGAAGGAAGCATTAAAAAAAGTAAAGAACATGCTATTCCGAAATCATCGGATGCAGATTTCCTTAAAAATAAAACGGAGCAATATTGGTTTTATCAGTTGTTTAAGGGGACTTTGATCCCCAGCAATATTTGAAGACCGCGGTTCTTGACAGTGGATTCATCGGATTCCCCGGATTCCTTATTGATGTCATTTAATCCAAGGACATAGCGGGTCTCTCCAAAAAAGATCAGTTTATCGTGGGGTACTTCCACGCCACCCCCGAATCCCAATCCCAGATCCATGCCCTTGAACTGATCGGCGGCATCACTGCTGCCTCCATTGGGGAAAATTATTTTGGCAGAAGCGCGGAACCCGAGGTTCGGGCCCAGCAGCACAAAGGGAAGAACCGTTTGGCTGCTAAGGGCAATGTTATATCTGAAAAAAACAGGGATTTCAAAGTAAAGAAGTTTGATGGTTAAGGTTTCATCAAATTCAGTGAGCTTTCCGCCCTTCTGCAGGATCACAGGTTCAGCCTGCAGGGCTAATCCATCTGACAGGGGGTAGGTGACAATGCCACCAAGTCCGAATCCAAGGTAGCTGGAGTAATCCTCCCCGGTTCCACCGGGTTTCACATTGATACCCGCGATGTTTAAATCCAGAAAGCCCCCTACAGTTAACTGGGCAGCCAGTGGCAGCATGGCCATGCTCCAAATGACCAGGACCAGGATTATTCCTCTAAGTTTCATTTGTCCGGTTTTTACTGTTAACAAGAACAAATTACTGCGCAAGATCCAGACTGTCAATCTATTTAACATGCCGTTATGTTAAATATGCGTTAAAACAGATTGCTCTTCCTGCAGGACAGGGAAATCAGGGGGATTACAATGTTAAAACCTATAGAGGCCTGTTTTCGTATTCTTCGTAGGACTCTTTCTCCGGTACTACGCTCCATCCGGAAATAATTCCTCCGTAAAAGTAAAAAGTAAGCTCAAATACCACCTGGCTGTTTTGCTCCTTTACCTCGATAGCATTTCGTGGCGCCATATTCATCCACAAGTTCATATTCGCTAAGAGCCATATTGGCCATATTATCATCCTGGATGAACTGATCCCGTAATGCGTTTGCAACAGGCTGCAGGTCCTGGTTTCTTCGCGTAGCATTTTCCAGGTTATTGATATAATCTTCAGCAGTGTTAGCTCGCAAAGCATTATTAAACAAGCGTTCGATCGCGGCCGGATCGCTTTGTTTCAGAGCAGGAAGCTGGGATGCCTTAGCCATGCTGAGGTGGGCCAGCATATGCATATGAACCGCATTCATAATACCTGTATTTTCAAAAGGATTGGAATTTACGACCCGGGAGGCCGAAACTACCTGAGTGTCTTTAGAAGCAGCACGTGCCGCCCTGGCACTGTCAGCATACGCTTTAAAATGCGCTCGAATTTCCGGTGAGCGCAGACCACCGACAGTAAAAATTGAGATTCCCTCGGCCCCATTATTTAATGCGCTGTCCATGCAGTCGAACATGAGTGGGCTATTGGAAGCGGTCATACCGCAATAGAGGGTGGTCATGGAATTTTTATCCCTCACGTCCTCAATCATACAATCGGAAATAAAGCTCAAATCTCCCGTATAGAAGTTATGGTAAACCATCGGGAAGACGATATCCAGGTTCCATTTTCCCCAGTCCTGCCGAACCATTTTCCTTGACATCGCGGGTGTGGGGAACGGGGATGCTGCCATGACCTTTCCATAGGAATGCACTACTTCTGCAATCTCATTGGCAACCTCTGTAATCTGATCACACCGGAACTGCAGCCAGTTATCGTCGGTGGATGGGTCATCCAATTCACGGGGGTCGTATCCATATTCCTCCATGAATAGTTTTATCATGGCCGGATGATAACCATAATCAAATTCGGGGTACTCCTTATCCTGCACGATCCCATATCTCGACCAGAGCGTGGTCGGAAGGATTACGTCCACAAAACGGTGATAATCGATAGCAATCCCATTCAGGCCCTCCACTTCACAATAGGCTATGATTTTCTTTTTAATATGCTCCCGAACGTCAGGGAGAGCCGGACACATGAATTTGTAATAATCCACGTATGCTTTCGTATCTGCGAGACTCTCTCCTTTCCGGTTCACGCTAAACCACTCGGGATGTTCCTTAACTATACTATCGCGGTCATGCTCCAGGTTCATGGTCCAGAGCCAGGCGTATACCTCGATCCCATGCTGATGGGCAATGGGGATGGCAATCCGGTAATCATCAGGTGAAGGAGCATTCAGCATAACACCATCAATTCCTGTTTCGCTCATCACCGCACAAACCGAATCGAAATTCATCCCGGGCCGGTAGTCCAGCCAGGTCCAGAACATAGGGTATTCCGTAAGCTTCTCAGGATTATTATCGCAGCTGGCAAGCGTTGCGGTTATCACTAATAGGAGGAAAATTTTTCTTAAGTTTTTCATGTAGTTGTTCATTGGTGCAGTTTTTCTGTTTTTAAATCTTTAATTTGATCTGAATCTTTCCCGCCAGATAAGTTAGGCCGATAATGATTAGGGCAAAGCAAAGACATTTGATAATCCCCAGAAAGCCATGTGTAAGAACATCTGGTAGTACATACCCGGTGATATCTGCAAATGCGTACCAGACGTATGGGATCAGATAGCATGTTAGCGTGGCAGTTCCGGCCGGTTTTATCACGTTAAACCAGGAGGCTTTCCCTTGCTCTGCCAGCCAGCCAAGGATGGAGTATGTGCCTATTGCGATGGCTGTTACAAAGAATACCCAGGTAGGGGTTGCCCCTATTTTTGCCAGGATCCAGAACTGGCGGGATATAAGCCCGGCCAGGAAAAATACGGCTACGGCCGCAATGGCGTAAAGGGCTCTTTTTCGGGTAGCTGCCTGCCTGTGTTTTGTACTTATAAGGGAAAGAATTACCCCTCCCATGGTAAAAGCAGGGAGAGCGCCGTTACCCAGGTGTAAGATCCGCAACATTTCGTGATAAAAATTCTCCCGGGGAAGAGATAATATGGACGTCCCGCCCCAGGCTTCGTTCATACGGGTTCCCAGTATACAAATGATCACAAAAACAAACCAGATGGGTAACAGGTATTTCAAACGGTCACGTGTGTACACATAAATAAAGGCACAGATCAGATAGGCCCATCCAATAGATCCGAGAATCCCCCAACGGGCCTGGAAGACTCCTCCTTCCGGATTCCTGAATGTGACCGCCAGATAAAAAAGGATGATTACCCCGGCGACTTTCAGAATCGTATACAGCTTTTTTCTGCTGGGATTATCGCTTCGCGGGTAGTAATTCCAGATAAAAATAAATGCAGTCACCATCAATAACCAGTATACGCCAATCCTATAAGGAGCATCAGGAGATAAGCGTGCCTCGGAGTTGGTTATAAAAGCACCCATTACCAGCAGGGCCAGGGTACGTGACAGAATATGACTGATAATGGATTCTCCGGTCTCTCCTTTAGTATATCTCCGCTCAATGGCAAAAGGAATTGACAGCCCCACTGCAAAAAGAAACAAAGGGAACACCACATCGGCAAGTCCGAGAAAATCTTCACCCCGGCTGGCATGCTCCAACCAGTGAGGCACCTCATGAATTTTCCAGAAATCGTTCACAAATATCATGATAAACATGGTGAGTGCACGGAAAAGATCTATCCCGACATTCCGGTGGGTAAAATCAATTTTTGTATAATTCACAATTGGATTATTTAAAGCAATGCTTGGAGGCTGCGATCAATAAATCTAAGCAATACTTATCTCATATCAAATATCTCCCGGACCTTGATTCAAGATTTTAATGTACTGTGTAACAATGATTCTCTGCGATTATGGAATAATCATAGGGGTCTTTCCCGTTCCGTGTGTGTTAGAAGTAAGAACCAAAATATTTTAGTCATGAAAAAAGTAACACTCATAAGTTTAGCAATAATTGCAAGCATGTTATTCTCTTCATCTGTGATCCCCGTGCGCTGGGAACACCTGGGAAGCAGGAAGATAAACAAGACCTTTGACCGGGATGTCATCTATATCACGGGTGCTGAAGGAAGCTTTAATGCTTTGAAAATTAAGGTAATTCATAAGCCCATTGCGCTTTATGATGTAAAAGTACACTACAGAAATGGAAGTGTGGAGGATATAAAGACCAGGATTCATATCCCCGCAGGCGGTGAATCCCGTGTCATTGATCTGAGAGGGGGGAATCGTGTGATTGAAAAGGTGGTCTTCCGCTATGAGACCAAAGGGAGCAATGAAAAAAGAGCGAAGGTCCTGCTATACGGACGTCACTAGTATTCTGAAGTTGCTATTGAATATTCTAACTTGCTAATTCAGACTGATAATATATCCCAGGGATACATTAAAATAGGTGGTCATTGGAAGTTTTTCGTCAGCGAGCATGGAGTTGGGCAGATTGATGTTGTATCCGATCTCCAGGTCAAAATTTTTGAAATCGATGGAAAGCGGGATCCTGATCGCTGTATTCAGCAATCCAAATTCGGAATCATCCACCTGCATATACTCCTGGTTCTGCCCCGGGCTGCCCAGTTCATAATAGGCCACGATCTCTTTTCCAAGAAAGAATGAGACCTCGGGCTCGAATTTGATCCTGTCGAAGGACCCCAGCTTTATCAGTGTGATATCCAGGAAAAGATCCCAGGAAATCTGGCCGGCAATTTCTTCCCCGGTAAGCAGGGCCAGGTCAAGCCGGGTGCCAAACAATCCTTTGTCAATGGTGGCGCCTAAGGTAAAGGCATTGCTGAAGGCATGTGAGTTGATGCTGTCCGTTTTTGAAAAGAAATATCTGTTGTAAGAGCTTCGATAACGATAGTCATTGCTTTTACCGAGTTTGCCTGAATAGCCCAGCATCACAGTGGTTGCATAAAGTTTGGGATTAAACTGGCTGTACCAGATGGTTCCCACTCCGGCACTGATCCCTGCTGAATGAAAATAGCTTAACTGAGCGGAATAGTTTTGTTGTTCAATTCCTATATCCCGGCCTGTAAAATAGGATTGGTTCTCAAAATGGGTCCTGGCGTAAAGAAACTGGTAATTTTTTTGTTCTGTGAGCAGAGAGACCATTTCTTCATCTTCAAACAGGATTACTTCCAGCAGCGAATCAAGTTTCTCTTCCTGGGCCTTTAGCGCCGGCAGAAACAATCCGAGTAGGAAAAGCAAAAAAATGGATCGAAATTTCATGGCTTGGGATTTGATATAAGGAAACAGCAGCTGATCAATTCAGCTGCTGTTCTCTATGGTTGAATTAGTTTACCTTCCTCCTTTACGGGCTCCACTGCCGTTTCCGGCCGTATTTTCTTTTTGAGTTTCCTTGCTCTGTTCCCGTCCATTGTTCTTGATTTGCTCTTTCTGAGCTTCAGACATGCTTCCTTTTACCATTTCTCTATGTTGCTCCCTGACTTGCTTGTTTTGTTGCAGCATGGCTTTCTGCTCCTCAGTATAACATTCCTGCAGAGCTTTGCGCTTTTGCTCCCGGGTCATCTCCTGGTTTTGAAGAATGGCCTTTTGTTCTTCGGTCAGGGTTCCTTTAAACTCCTGCACCATGGCCTGCCTTTGTTCCTGGTTTTTGACCTGATCCTGATTCTGAGCTTTCAGTTGGGTCTGGGTTTGAGTTTTGACCTGATCCTGATTCTGAGCTTTCAGTTGGGTCTGGGTTTGAGTTTTAACCTGATCCTGATTCTGAGCTTTCAGTTGGGTCTGGGTTTGAGTTTTGACCTGCTCCTGATTCTGAGCTTTCAGTTGGGTCTGGGTTTGAGTTTTGACCTGCTCCTGATTCTGAGCTTTCAGCTGCTCCTGTTTTTGAGTCTTCAGCTGTTCCTGGTTTTGAGCCAGAACTGTGCCGCTGGAGATCAACATAGCAGCGATACCTAAGAATAATAAATTGATGTTGCGTTTCATAATAATGTGTTTTAAACGGTTAAGAATTCAATGCTTTTACCCTTAAACCGTTTGAAGGTCCGGATACCCTACTTTATTCGTTTAAAATAATGTGTCAATCCCCTATTCAGGGCTGATAATAAAGGTGCGCCGGAAGACCTGATCACTGTTTTCCGAAGAATGGGCGCATACGCTATAAATGCTTGGTGCAAGGGTTGAAAGATCGATTGACACAGGCAGGTTTGAGACAGACAAATCAGATACCAGACTGCCTCTTATATCATAGATCCGGATCCGGTCAATGGATACCCTGGAATCCAGATAAAGCATTGATTCTGCCGGGTTGGGATATATCCTTAAAACCTCCAGAGGTACAGGAGTATGAACACTCGAGGCTAAGCTCGAATTAAGATATATCCTTGGAAGGATCTCCTGCACCCATTGCTGGTATTGATCAGCGCTGGGGTGTAAGCCATCGCCTGCGACCAGGGAGGGTTTATTCAGACCCTCTCTGGAAATGGGGGTGATATCAACGTAAACGATTTTGTACTCTTCAGCAATCCTAAGGTTGATAGCGTTATAATCATCAATCTCCTTACTTATGAGTTCATTCCCGTTCCCAAACGGGGTGAAGGCATAATCAGGGATGGAAAGCATAAATACTTTGGTCGGGTCCTGATCAACGATCTCCAGTGCCAGATCAATGATATTCCTGAGATCTGGTTCATAGCTGTTTATATCAATTCCCTGGTACTGGTTGTTCACGCCAATTAGGATGGATACCAGGTTGTATTGTTTATTCTCATCAAGCATGGACCCGATCCCCTGAATCAGGTTGCGGGTGGTCCAGCCTGTGACCGCAATATAGTCCGGATACCCTGCGTTAACGCCCAGTTTTTTCAGCTCATCCACAAATTGATGAGGCCATCTTTCCCCGGTGTTCACCGATTCACCAATAGTGTATGAATCGCCCAGTGCAAGCATGTTCACCTGACTATCAATGGTGATCTTCTGGCTGTATCCAAGCCCGGATATAAATAAAAAGGAAAGTGCCAGACATACAGTTCTCATATCAGGTATTTCTGTAGATAACAAACCTGAAAACAGAATGTTTCGGCCCTTCTTCCCAACAAATACCCGGTAAGGGGTCAGGCCAGCAGTATAAGGTGATCAGGAGTCCTCCAGAATCTCCCGCAGCATATCTTTCTCTTTGGAGAGAGCCATTCTTTTCACAAAAATATAGTCTTTGATCTGCATGCTGTCAAACCACTCCTCCCAAAGAGCCATCACCCGGTCCCACTCCATGTCTTTATCGCGCGGAGCAGCTTCCATGAGTACGACTTTCAGATCGGGATACTTCTCTTTTACTGATTTAAGTTTACTCAGATCCGTCCCCACAATGGGATAGCCATCGGTAAACAGAAAGAGGAAATTCTGGGTCACCGTGTCTGTCACATAATCCACCTTCAGGTCCTCGTAAAAGTATCTCCAGATATCAGCACCATAAAAATCTTTTGGATTGGAGCTGAATACGGCCTGCTCGTAAAGTTTATCCAGGTTATTATGAAACACCAGGCGTCTCTTTTCTTCTGTTTTTCGACGCAATACCCCGGGGATATTCTCCATATTGGTATACAGGCTGTCTTCATAAATCTCGCTTCTTAGGTTGTCCCCTCTCTGATGGGCGATAACCACTCTGATCTCATCCCGTGAACGCAGGTAAAGTTGTTCCCTTACCCGTTCCTCATAAAGGGTATAGATCTGCTTTATAAGTTCTTTATCCCGTTCGGGCTGGTTGTCCTGTACAATCAGGCGGTCACTCAGGTCCAGCAGGATAATATAGTTGTGTTTAACCGGGGTGGGAATCTCTTTCTCTTCCTGGGGCGGCATGCAGGAGGCCAGCAACAGGAATATCATGAAAACCGGAAGATATGTTAAATGCTGTTTCATTTTCTTTGAATGTTAGGTTTACATGAATTAAAGGCCTCGACGTTTGATTACCTTAACTGTGCCCGCTTTTATGGAATGTTTTTCTTCAAACTCCTTTCTGATATTAACACATTTTGTCTTCACCTCTTTCAGATTCTGAGGGGAGAGATAGGAGATCCACCCGGTGGTAAACTGATCGATGTAGGATTTTAAATTGCCCAGAATTACCGTGGCAATATCCTCGCGAAGATTTTCAATATCAAAGCGGATGGGTTCCTCGGGTATCAGTTTGCTTTGAAGCTCCTTGATATCGTTCCGGAGATGTTTGACAATCTTTTTGAGGTTCACGGTGACCATACGTTTGGCCCATTCACGTACCACCGAATCAAGCAGTATGCTCCACAGAATATAAACCATAAATCCCAGGAAAAGAATCATGTAAAAAGCAGGATCGGCTGCCCATGATCTGGTTGCCAGACCCATGAGTTCTTTGGCATATTCCAGATTATTGTGAATAAGCATGGCAATCAGAAAATCGACGAAGAAGGTAACGCTAATCAGTGCCCCCAGAAACACAAATTTGTATTTGTGTTTCAACTCCAGAATCACATGAAAGGCCCAGCCGAAGGCATAGAATACAAAGGGTACCAGAAAAAGCAGGAAATTATACTGCAGGGCCTCGGCCAGTTCTGCAGGCTTTGGCATAATACTGCCGGTACCCAGGCCAGCAGCTATGCGACTGGCAATTCCTTCAAAATCAGTATACAAGGCTCTGAAAGCTGCCGATACGTAAAAAAAGAACAGGTAGGCCGTGAGCATGATCAGGATAAACGTACTAATGCTGAATTTGAATGGGGAGAAGGATTCCCTCTTCATGCGCTCCGGATCATCTTCATACTTTTTCCGGATGTCCAATAGCTCTTCCCGCCGGGTATCAATTTTTTCCTGCTTATCCTTGATCTCGGCATTTACCGCGTCGTTTTGTTTGCTGGTTTCCGCAAGTTTGGATTCAAGTTCTTTTAGCTTGCTTCGTTTTTCGGGTTTCTCATCCTCATTCAGTCCGCTGAATTTTTCATCGACCAGGTCTCCATTCAAGATCCTGTTAAGGTAGGAGATATAGACATCGGGATCGCCTTTCACGTTTCCGGACTTTTCATATCCGAATTCCTGCAGGTTGACATATTCAACCTGGTGAACGGCTTTTTCTGTTTTGGTAAGGGCAGACGACTTTGAATTTTCCATGGGCTATTGATTTGTATAAAACTTAAAACGCTGGTAAATAATAATATATTGCCATAAAATATCCTGGCTATTCTGTCAGGGAATGAGTGCATTTATACGAAAAATATGAAGCTTTGTTACAGGCTAGTTCGATAAGCACCAAAAAGAAAGAGGATACCCCCTGGATATCCTCTTTCCCATAAAGATTGGAAAAACTTTTGTCTATTCCTTTATGATCCTGGCAACACTGTTCACCTGGTCGCTATGGATCTGTATCATATACATCCCGGCTTTGTATTCACTGAGGTCAAGATTGGTTTTTGTGATCCTGTCCAGTTCTTCCATGCGCAAAAGGTTACCTGTTAAATCGAAGACCTTGAGGGTCATGTTGCTTTGCTCATACACCATATCGATGGTTACGAAATTATGCGCCGGATTTGGATAGATCCGATATGCCTGAGCCTGGTTGTTGTTGCCAATTCCAGAAACTGTTACCGAATAGCATTCAGAGGTATCCGAGCAGGATCCCTGAGTCAGGATCACCGCATAATCCCCGCTTGTAGCGGGTGTGAATGTACTTGAAGTTTCTCCATCTAAGATCGTATTGTCCTCGCAGTTAATCCACTGGTAGCTACCGGTGGTTTCACAGCTTAAGGTGCCATCCTCATTGCTAACAACAATCTCATCAAGCACCTGGTAGGTAACGGTAAATGTATACTGACTGGTATTTCCGTTCCCATCGTCGAGGGTATAACTGACAGTTGTCACGCCAGGAGCGAATACTTCAGCACTGGCATCTCCAGTTCCGCTTCCGATGGTTGCTCCGCTCAACTCGAAGCTCACAAACGGTGTGGTACAGTTATCCGTAACATTTGTCAATGCAATGGAGGCTACGGTCCCATCACAAGTAACAAGATCGGCCGGGGCAGTTGCACTTGGAGGCGTCACATCAGCCACCAGCACATTCTGGGGGACAGAGATACTGTTCCCGTTCCCGTCATCAAAGGTCCAGTTAATCACATAGCTCCCCTGCGTTGCATAGGTCAGCGGATCACTGGTGGTCCCTGTAACGGTGCCTGCACAATTATCTGTGGTGGTAGGAGCAAGGGCGGTGACAGAACACTCCCCGCTCAGATCGGTCAGGGTGGGGATCACCGGATCGCTCACATCCGCCACGATCACATTCTGGGGAACCGTGATGCTGTTTCCGTTTCCATCATCAAAGGTCCAGGTGATCACAAAACTTCCCTGGGTCGCGTAGGTCAGGGGATCGCTGGTGGTCCCGGTAATGGTTCCTGCACAATCGTCCGTGGTCGTTGGAGCAACCGCCGTTACAGAACACTCCCCGGTCAGGTCAGCCAGACCTGGAGTAAGCGGGGGGGTGCCATCGCTTACAATCACATTCTGGGTCACGTCAATGCTGTTCCCATTTCCATCATCGAAGGTCCAGGTAATTACATGGGTCCCCACGGTGGTATAAGTCAGCGGATCGCTGCTTGTTCCGGTAATGGTTCCGGCACAGGCATCTGTGGTGGTCGGTACCACTGCTGTAGCTGAGCATTCACCCATAACATCCGTCAGTGCCGGGATCAAGGGATCGGTCACATCATCCACAATCACATTCTGTGGAACCGTGATGCTGTTTCCATTTCCGTCATCAAAGGTCCAGTTTATTACAAAGGTCCCCTGTGTGGTGTAGGTGAGCGGATCCGTGCTGGTCCCCGTAATGGTACCGGCACAGGCATCCGTAGTGCTTGGCGCTACTGCCGTAGCAGAACATTCACCGATTACGTCTGCCAGAACCGGGATTACCGGGTCTGTCAAATCATCGACAAGCACATTCTGTGGCACCACGATGCTATTTCCATTTCCATCATCAAAGGTCCAGTTGATCACATAGGCCCCCTGAGTGGAATAAGTCAAAGGATCGCTGGTGGTCCCGGTGATAGTCCCTGCACAGTTATCTGTGGTAGTCGGAGGAACCGCTGTGACAGAGCACTCCCCGCTCAGATCAGCCAAGGTGGGAGTTAAGGGATCGGTCACATCGTCCACTACCACATTTTGGAGTACGGTGATGCTGTTTCCGTTTCCATCATCAAAGGTCCAGTTAATCTCAAATATCCCCTGCTCCGTGTAAGTCAGCGGGTCGGTGGTGGTTCCGGTAATGATTCCTGCACAGGCGTCCGTGGTCGTCGGGACTGCAGCCGTTGCTGAACATTCTCCGATTACATCACCACCCAGTATGGGAATTTCCGGATCGGTCACATCATCCACCACCACATTTTGAAGTACGGTGATGCTGTTTCCGTTTCCGTCATCAAAGATCCAGCTGATCTCATAAATCCCCTGCTCTGTATAGGTCAATGGATCGGTGGTGGTTGCGGTTATGGTCCCTGCACAGTTATCCGTGGTGGTTGGTATGGGGGCAGTTGCTGAACACTCGCCGGTCACATCACCGCCCAGGACGGGGATATCCGGATCAGTAACATCATCAATGATCAGGGTTTGATCCTGGGTAGTTGTATTTCCATTTCCATCATCGTAGGTCCATGTGATTACAGTGGTTCCCTGCGTGGTGACAGGAAAAGGAGTCGGGGTAGTACCCACAAGCACTCCGGCATACAGATCTGTTGCGGTTGGAGCAACCGGAGTGACGGAGCACTCATCAGTCAAATCTGGTAAGGGATCCACATCGGGAACCGGGGCTGACAGGTCAGTAATAAGAATATTGTCTGTAGCTGAACCGCTATAATTTGCTTCTTCTACCTCAGCCAGTACCACATAGCTGCCTATATCCACAGGCAATTCTGGTAATCCATCGTAGGTCGTTTTCGTACTGAGGGCAGGAGGGACCGTTGTTACCGTTGCAGCGATTCCGGTTCCGGAATACTCCTGGGTCAGGTTACTCAGGGTGACTGCTGCCACCGCTTTGTTTACCAGTTGATGCCGTTCAAAAGTTACGGCAGCATAGGTGGCATCGCCAGCCTGAGTAGCGTAAATCAATGTTTCACCTGCATTATTTACAGTCGCCGTTGTTCCCGAAACGGAAACCACGGTGGAATTTGAAGAGCTGAAGGTGACTGGCAATCCGGATGATGCGCTGGCGGAGAGTGCAAAATCAGCATCCCCATAGGTTCTGTCAATCAAAGCGCTGAAATTTATTACCTGTGCCAGTTTGCCTGCCAGTTGAAAATCGAAGGATTCTAAGATCCCTCCTGATTCAGCTTCCACAGTACCCCGGGTATAGGCCACTGCAATGGCATTGGCCGTATTCAGATTTGGAGATACATATACCACAATTGTGGTTGGATCGCCGGCTTTTAATTCACAGGAGGTGGAAGTAACTCCCACGCCATTGTCTTCTACCGCAAATTCAAGATGCTTCCCGCTGGGATCGGCCATATCCCGGTCAAAGGTAATCTCGACACGATCAATCTCTTTAGAGGCATACATAAAGTTGGGGATACCGGGGGGCGAAACATTAATAATATAGGTTTCATCGGCAGATGTTCCGGTAGCATCGCTAAAATGAAAATCGAAATTTCCCACCCCATTTCCTGCGGCCCCGCTTGCGCTGTAAAAGATACTGAAAGAGGGATCTGTTACATCTGTGGGTACGGCAGTTATCTGGGCTCCGGGAATTCCTCCACTGTTTTGATAAAGAGCTCCCTCAGTTGGAAGCAAGGTTACAGTTGCCGTTTTTGATCCGGCATCGCCTCCGGTGAATAAAAGCGACAGGGATCGGCTGTCTCCCTGTTCCAGATACATGGTTTGGGGGACTGCTAACAAGGGTGGTGTGGAGCTGGTCTGAAATAACCAAATTTCAGACCAGGAGATGGTCCCCACAGAGTTCTTTGCGTAGCAGGACCAGTAATAGGTCTGGTCGGGTGATAAAATATATTCGTAAGATAGCGTGGTCAGATCAGCGGAGGTATGTATGGGGCTGCTCAGATCTGAGTTTTGAGAAATTACCACAAAATAACTGGAAGCATTGGATGCAGCTTCCCATTGAAAAGTCACCGTATCCCCCACTGTGGAGTTATAGGCTGGACTAACCAGGGGCGGAATACCAGCTCTTGGAATTGCATCAACCAGGATAACCCCATCATAAAGGGCATTATCATCATAGGTATAGGTGCCTCCGCCGGGAGTAAACAAGATTGCTTTTTCACTTTGAATGTATCCGGCGGTATTGTATGAACACAACACTCCGTCAGATCCATCAATATTTTCCAGTCCGACCGTGGCCGAATTTCCGCTGGCGCGGTCGGAAGACAGGTCAACAATACTTCGGTACTGCATCTGGATGTTGTTGGAGCCTTCATACAGGATAACCTGAATGGTTCCCAACAAAACAGTGGAATTCCAGAAAGACATATTGTTGAACTGAACCACCAGTTTCCGGTTGGGTGCGGTTCCTATGCTTTGGTACATAATATCCCCGCTGCTATGGATGATCAGGTCATCCCAGAAAGGTGCGATGTAATTGTTGGCACCACTTGCCGTGGGGATGGTGTTGTTGGTATATTGGTTTGAACCTGAACCGAACATCACAAGTCCATTGGTGGTAACATAGAATTCGCTGTAGGTATTCCCAAAGAAATCAAAATCAAAGCCAATAGAGAGGGGACCATAGTTTCGATCATCCGTATAGCCTGAGCGAATAATAGTGCCCGGATACTCCGTTTCCGGGGGTTGTGCCTGGATCATGATAGTCACTGCAAGAATAAGCAATGACAGGATCGTTCTTATCTTCAGGGTAGAAAATCTCTTCATAGGTCATGTTTTAATAAGTTAGTTCTGAACGCTGAACATTAGGCCGGAGATCTCTTCAAGGCGCTGCTTCAGAAGCGCTCCCTCTTCTCCGTTAAATACAACATCACTATGTATGACCACACTAGAGGACACATAGTTGCCTAAAACTTTCAGCTCTTCGCTTACCTCGTCCACATCCCTTGAAGTAATCGAAAGACTGCTGAATACAATGGCTCCCGGTTTCGTGGGAACATAGATGTGTAGGGTTTCTATCTGTTTTCCTTCCAGTGCAGCTGAAATCTGTTCAAGTGCGTTAAAAGAATTACCATCCGTCCAAAATACATTGGCCTGACCCTCAAGCTCATCCTGAAGCTGATTGATGTTATCCGCAATTTCATCGACCACGATAAAGTCGGTAGCTGTTTGAGCAAGGGCAGTTACAAAAGGACTTAGACAGAGGAGTACGAATACGTTTCTTATAGTTTTCATAGTAGACTGTTTTACGGAATTTTTTGAGTCAGGTTCGGTTTTATTTGATTTATTCTCGTTCCCAATTTCATTAAGAATAATGGATGCGCAAAATCTTTTTATCAACGATTCAGTGAGTTACGACAAAGGGCCGCCTCACAAGTCAGGGTGAGATGGACTCTCTCTTCTTATTTCTGTGCTCGAGTTCTTCTTTTTCTATTACCCGTGCAACACTATATCATCTGGTCATTTCGGGCCTGTATCAAGCAATTCGCAAACCCGGCACTTTCATATGGACTTCAATGCCGGAATATCTATCTTAGCAGGAAAACCAAATCAGTTCCTTTATGAAACGTTCATTATATATACTTGCTTTTGCCGTATTATGGTTGCTTGGATGTGATGGAAGCTCTGAAAAAAAGCTAGAACAGGCCAATTCACTTCAACAGTACCTGGATTTCTCGGAACGGGTCGATCAGCTTACAGGTGGCATCAGGATGATTCCCATCTCCACCCCCAAAGGGGAGTTTAAGGTTTGGACCAAACGGGTGGGGAACAATCCCAGCATGAAGCTACTTTTGCTGCATGGAGGCCCCGGTGCCACTCACGAGGTATTTGACTGTTTTGATGGCTATTTCCCTGCTGAAGGGATCGAATATATCTACTACGACCAGCTGGGTTCCTATCACAGCGACCAGCCCTCCGATACCACCCTGTGGACCATCGAGCGTTTTGTGGATGAGGTGGAACAGGTGCGGGTGGCGCTGGGCCTGGATAAAAACAACTTCTACCTGCTGGGGCAGTCCTGGGGAGGGGTGCTGGCCATGGAGTATGCCCTGGAGCACCAGGATAAGCTCAAAGGGCTGATAATCTCCAACATGATGGCCAGTGGTCCCGAATATACCCGATACGTCAAGGAAGTTCTGGGCCCTCAAATGGATCCGGCTGTACTGGCAGAGGTTATGGCTATAGAGTCCCGGGGTGATTTTTCTAATCCACGCTATATGGAACTTTTAATGGAGCATTTCTACACGGAACACCTGCTTCGTTTGCCTCTGGAGCAATGGCCCCAGTCGGTGAACCTGGCCTTCCGGCATATGAACCCGGAAGTATATGTCTACATGCAGGGCCCCAGTGAATTTGGACTGGTGGGGGATGTGGTATTAAAGGACTGGGATGTAAGTGAAAAGCTTTCCGGCATTCGGGTTCCCACGCTGGTCATCGGGGCTACTTATGATACCATGGACCCGGAACATTTGAAATGGATGTCGGAGCAGGTGGAGCATGGCCGTTTCCTGCTCTGTCCGAACGGAAGTCACCTCAGCCAGTATGACGATCAAAAAACTTATATGAGGGGTGTGATTCAGTTTATGAAGGACGTGGATAAGGATAAATTTTAGCTAATGAAATACGGAAAGTTTTTATTGTTGCCGGGCCTGCTTTTCGCTACACTCGCGTTGAAAGCACAGATGGACTATCAGAAGCAGTGGCCCCAGTTCCGTGGCCCTTTTGCCAGTGGAATTGTTGAGACAACAGCGATCCCCGACCAGTGGGATCTTACTACAGGGGAGAACATCAGATGGAAAAGAAGGATCCCGGGCTTGGGACATTCCAGTCCCATAGTATGGGGCAATAAGATATTTATAACAACAGCCATCAGCGGTAGCGGGAACAACTCCCTGAAGGTCGGACTGTATGGGGATATCGATGAGGTGGGCGATCGATCGGAACATGAATACCGGCTGTACTGCTTCAACAAGCAAAATGGAGAGCTGCTCTGGGAACGCCTGGTCCATAAAGGAGTCCCCGTGACGGAACGGCATACCAAATCTTCCCATGCCAATCCAAGCCCGGCCACCGATGGCAAATTCGTGGTGGTTTTCTTTGGATCGGAAGGCTTGCACTGCTATGATTTTGAAGGAACCCTGGTCTGGGAAAAAAATTTCGGCCGGATCAATGCCGGCCCCTATACCGATCCGGAGGTGGAGTGGGGATATGCCAGTTCACCTATTATTCACGAAAACCGGGTGATCGTTCAGTGTGATATCATTGGGGGGGAGGGATTTCTTGCTTCCCTTGATCTGGAGACGGGTAAGGAGATCTGGCGTACCCCCCGGGAGGATGTAGCCACCTGGTCCACTCCAAATTTTCTGAATAAATATGGGCAGCGGCAAATCGTCGTCAACGGCTTCAGCCAGATCGGTGGCTATGAGTTTGATACCGGTGAAGAGCTCTGGACCTTGAGCAATGGGGGGGATGCTCCAGTACCTACCCCTTTTTTTGCACATGGTCTGATCTATATTCACGGCTCCCATGGGCGATATCAACCCCTCTTCGCCATCCGTCCGGAGGCCCGGGGGGATATTACCCTGGACAAGGAGCGCACCACCAATGAATCTATTGTATGGAGTATCAAGCGCGGAGCGGCTTATATGCCCACCAACCTGGTCTACGGGGATTACCTTTATAACCTGCGAATGAATGGGAACCTAAACTGCTTTAAGGCCAAAACCGGCGAGGTGATTTACAAGGAACGTATCCCGGAAGCCATGGGAATTACTTCTTCCGGGGTTGCCTCCAACGGGAAACTGTTTTACTCCCTGGAGCAGGGGGATGTGGTGGTGGTAAAAGCCGGCCCCGAATTTGAGATCCTTTCCAGGAATCCCATGGATGATTTGCTGATGGCCTCCCCGGCTATCTCAGATAATATGATCTTCTTCCGGACTCAGCACTACCTGGTGGCTGTGGGTCAATCCAACTAGTTAGCCCGGACTAGTTAAACCAGTACGAGAGCTTCAGGACAATCCCCCGATTTTTGGTGGCCCAGTTGGTGGGGTAGGCGTTCTCCGTATAGACAATATAGAGATCTGAGACCGGAGCGAAGCGCCATTGGAAGCGCATGTTCACGTTCACGTTATCGATCTGGTTGTTGTACTGTACAAAGGTGGTAAAGAAGAGTTTCTCCGTAAAGGTGATGTCCAGCTTGGGGCCAATCAGGATCAGGTCCATGCTGGAATAGGGTTCGGGCATCAGCACACGGTTAAAGGAGGTGACCAGGGAGAGACTTCCATAGGGTTGGACCCGGTAGTTCATTTCTGCCTGGAAACTGGCCCTTGTGCCACCAAAAAAGCCCCCGTAGCGTCCCTCTACCGTAAAGGTGAAGAGGCGTCTCATGGTGGAGAGATATTCAAGAGAGATCTCGGTCCAGTTGAATTCGGCCCCTTCGGGAATCATCTCACCACCGGTATTGGTGGGATCGAAAGGTTCCAGCAGTTTCACATAGCCCTCTTCCAATCCCAGGGAAATCGAGCTTCGATCCCGCCACATCAGCAGGTAGCTAAAATCAATCTCCCGGTCCGTAAGCGACAGGTCGGGCTCAAAAAAGAAGTCAGCCTCAAGCTGGGGACCGTGGTAGGCTACCCGGTCGGTCATGGTATAGAATTTATACGCAATGGAGGGATTGGACTGGTGAAAGCCGGTTCGTCTGATAAAACCCATTTCAGCCAGGTAGTTCCCGCCAACATAAGCCTGGCTCCATTCGGCAGAGAACTGTTCCTTGTCATAGGAGATCAAGCCTCCGGCCGCTGACTGATTATTCCCGCTTCCCGGGCTGAAGGAGTGGTGATAAAATACCTTCCCGGTCCAGTTATTATCCGCACTGGCAAAGTTAAATTCTGTTCCTGCCACCCGGTTATAGTCATAGCCACTGTACTCGCTGTCATCCGGAGCGGCCAGGACCTGTTTATTGGTCATAAATACACCCACATTGGAGCGGCTCAGGATCTTGCGCTGCAGAACCGCCACGCTGAAGTTGTCGGCCGGACTCAGGTCCTTCACAGCGGTCTGCATATTCATCAGTCCGATCCGCCAGTTTTCCCCCGCATTTCCGCTGAGCCTGGCGCCTGCTATTACCGGGGAATCCAGGCCAATCCTCCGGGAGAAGAAGGGACGTATGGTCTGTGTTCCCAGGTTGGCAAAAAGGTCGCTGTTTTCCAGGAAGAACTTACGCTTTTCCGGGAAGTAGAGCTCGAAGCGGTCCAGGTTGGTTACCTGCTGGTCCACTTCCACCTGGGAGTAATCCGGATTGATGGTCACATCCAGGTTCATGGAGGAGGAAAGGATCACCTTGGCATCCAGGCCTGCGTTTCCTGTAAAATCGATTGGGTCACCAGTCTCCTTGTGGTGAGTGGCCTGACCCAGTGCATAGGGGATCAGGGAGAAGCGGACTCCCGCTTTGGGCAGCGGTCTCTCCAGTGCCAGGGTGCCTGTAAAAGCCAGGGTGGCTGAAGCAAATTGCCTGGGAACAGGGGCCCAGGCCGATTTTTCATTGGTCTTCAGGTCCAGACGGCTGAAGTTGATGCCCCATTCGGTATCTCCCTCCTGGTAACGGATGGTACGAAATGGGATCTTAAACTCCGCCACCCAGGCATCTTCGTTATTCTTTACTGCCGAATACCATTTCCCGTCCCACTCGTTGGCAACTTTTCCCCCATCGGCCTGCATCCCGTCCCATTGTCCTCCGGCTGCGTTGACTCCAAAAGCAAATCCGTTGGTCTGGTCGTTATAGGTGTCGATGGCAGCAAAAAAGTTATCGTTTTTCATAAAGTTCCAGTCCCTTCGATAGGACTCGGCGGGCCGTTTCCCAGGGCTGGGATCGTAGCAGATAATCCCCATGTAAATAAACTCTGTATCGTAGGCCACCATCACTTCGGTCTGTGCCCTGGCGTAGCCGGTATCGATGGGGGTAATCCTGTAAAAGGGGGTAGTCTTTTCCGCCTGCGACCAGATGAGCTCATCCAGGATGCCGTCGATGGCCACAGGCTGATCGGTTTCCAATGCCTGGAGCCTGTAATTGGCCCGGTTCACCGGAGTATTTTGTCCGTTAGACACAATAGAAATTGCGAACAGGAAGTACAAAAGGGCAGGGTATCTTGTATGCATCTTAATTATTTTGAGACTGGCCTGAGGATATCAGAATTCCAGTCTGCTAAGATAATGAAGAAATTCATACAGGACTTTCCGGTTGCCTTCAAAATAATTCTGTTCGGAAAGGATCTCCTTTTCGGACTGAATATATGGACCCTCTACCAGTTCATCCCGGCTATGGTCCAGCAGGGACCGGACTGAATCCGGACTTACCTCCAGGTGGAACTGGAGCGCAATAACATGTTGCCCGTAGATGAATCCCTGGTTGGGGAAGGCCTGGGAACTGGCAATATTTGTGGCTCCCGCAGGAATGTTAAAGGTATCGCCATGCCAGTGAAATACCTTACGGGTGACGGGCAGGGCCTCAAATATTTTGTAGTCCCCCAGGGAGGGGAGGAACTGCAGGTTGTGCCAGCCGATCTCTTTGTGCGGACCGGGGTATACCTCTTCCCCCAGGGCAGCGGCAATGATCTGTGCACCCAGGCAGATCCCAAGTATGGGCTTCCCTGTTTGTATATACTCCTTCACCCACTCAATTTCATCCCCCATCCAGGAGTGGACGTGGTAATCAAACACATCCATGGGCCCGCCCATGATAATCAGCATATCCACCCCGGAAGCATCGGGGAGCTCATGTCCCTCATAAAACTTTGTATAATGTAGCCGGTGTCCCTGCCGGTCTATCCAGTCCGCTATAAACCCGGGCCCCTCAAAGGGCACATGCATAAAACACTCTATTTTTTTTTCAAAGCTCATTAACAATCATCATTGGTGAATTTGCAGAGCATTTCCCGCACCAGGTCCACACTGTCGATATAGAAATCTGCTTTGGTGGTTTTTGCTCCCACTTTTATGGTATAGGCCTCCTCGGGCATGGCCTCAAAAGTAAATTCATCGGTCCAGTCATCTCCCACGGCCAGGATGAAGTCGAAGGTTGCGTCACCCAGTTTATGGGAGGCGGCACGTCCTTTATTGATTCCTGAATACTTTATCTCCAGCACCTTGTCACCATCCATAATCTCCAGGTTCAGGTTGGAGGTCAGGGTACGCAGTTCATCTTTCAGCTCCCAGGCACGCTGCAATCCCAGGTCGGGGTCCGCATTACGGTAATGCCACACCAGAGAGAAGTTCTTATATTCAATAAAAGAGCGGGGAGTCTGGTCCACATAGTATTCCAACAATGGTTCCACAGACGCTCTCCACTCGTTGTTAATCTGCTCCATCATGTGCCATTCACCACCTGGTTCCCTGAACCATACTCCGTGTTCGGCCACAAAATGAAGATTCCACTTGGGCTCAAACCAGCGACTCAGGGTTTCCTTGTCCCTGCCACTTATGATGACCAGGGTGTTTTTGGGATCATTGGAAAGCCGTTGAAGGATCTCATAGAGCTGCTCATCTGGTTTGGCATCTTCCGGATTTTTTTTAAACCAGGCCAGCGTGCCGTCGTAGTCCAGGAAAAGGATCCGTTTATTGGTCTCTTTGTACCTGTCAATCAGGTGATGCATTCGGGTGGTGTTGATCTTCTTGGTCAGTTTAAACTCCTGGATCTCTTTGACACCCTCCAGGCTTTTGATAAACTCGCTGGCCCATCGTCCAATGGTATAACGATGAAGGCGCATCATCATCACTTTGTTCCGCCTTATCTGCTCCTCCTCGGGCATCTCTATGGCCTCTTTGATTGCTTCAGCAATGGCATCCAGGTCGTTGGGATTCACCAGCAGTGCTTCGTGCAGCTCTTTGGATGCACCGGCCAGTTCACTCAGAATCAGCACTCCGGTACCATCATGCCGAGAGGCCACAAACTCTTTTGATACCATGTTCATTCCATCCCGGAGGGGGAGGATCAGGGCAATATCGGATAGCGAGTACAGTTCGATCCGCTCATCCATATTAAAGCTCTGGTTCAGGTAGCGCACGGGTGTCCAGGTAATGGTGCCATAATTGCCATTGATTCGGCCCACCAGCTCATCTACCTGACTTTTCAGGTTAAAAAATGATTCACTGGTTTCTCCTGACGGGATGGCCTGGACGATCATGCTGATGCGTCCATTGTACTCCGGGTAGGTTTGAATGAACCTTTCAAAGGCCCTGATTCTTTGGGGGATTCCTTTGGTGTAGTCCAGCTTGCCAATGGATATAATCAATTTCTCTATCTGTCCCATCTCTTTGAACATCTTCATCTCCTGCTGGATGACCGAAGGCCTGGGATGGTCGCTGTGGATCTCCAAAGCCCTGTTGCGGAATCGTTCGTAGTTGATCCCCTTGGGGAAGACATCCACCTTCAGGGTACGATCCCCAATGGAGATCCTGTTAAAGACGGAATCTAGCCCCGTCAGACGTCTTACCGAACTCATAAAGTGACGCACGTAATCGTAGGTCTGGAAACCGATCAGGTCGGCCCCCAGCATTCCTTCGATAATCTCCTGCCTCCATGGAAGCAGTCTGAAAAGTTCAAAGGTTGGGAAGGGTATGTGCACAAAAAGGCCGATGGATATATCTGGTCGCTGCTCCCGGATCATCTGGGGAAGCATTAACAGGTGGTAGTCATGTACCCAGAGTATATCCCCATCCTCGAGGATCTCCAGGATCCTCTCGGCATAGAGGCGGTTGATTTTCACATAGGCTTTCCAGGCCACTTCACTGTAGCTAACATGCTCAGCGAAATAGTGGAACAGGGGCCAGATGGTGTTGCGTGAGAAGCCATGATGATGCAGATTTACGTCATGCGGCCTTGGAAATACAGGAATACATTGAAATGGTTTCAGTGCTTTTTCCAGGGAACGGATCTCTTTGGCGTTGAACTCATGGTTTTCAAAGCCCGTCAAGCCTACCCATTCGGCTTCGAATCCTTTATAAAAATTCTTTAGTCCCGAAATGGTGGTCTCTTCCGCTTTTTCAATATGGTACTTGCCTTCAATCCATTGAATGTTGACCGGGAGGGTGTTGGAAGCAAGGATGAGACGTTTCATGGGATATTTTTTAGCAATAATGATTTGAACACTTCTATAAATTTAGATACCTTGATGCTCATTACAAAATATATATCTACACAATATGGCCTTTCAAGCTAAGTTTGATGCAGTGATTTTCGATCTGGATGGTGTAATCACCAAGACAGCTCTTGTTCATGCTGCCTCCTGGAAAAGAATGTTCGACGAATATATGAAAAGCCGGGAAGAGCGCTTCGGCGAACCTTTCAGCGAGTTTACGCATGCCGGGGATTATCTTCCCTATGTGGATGGCAAGCCCCGTTACAATGGAGTTGCGTCTTTTCTTGAATCCAGGGGCATTGACATACCCTTTGGGGATCCCTCTGATGAACCGGAGAAGGAGACTGTATGCGGATTGGGGAACAAGAAAAACATCATGTTCAACAAGGTGCTGGAGGATCAGGGGGTAGAGGTGTATGAAAGCTCGGTGGAAATGCTGGAAGGCCTGAAGGCTGCAGGAGTCCGGATCGGGGTGGCTTCTTCCAGCAAGAATTGCGAGGCGGTGTTGGAAACTGCCGGGCTGCTTCACTATTTTGAAACCCGTGTCGATGGCGTGGTTTCGGCCGAAATTGGATTGCAGGGGAAACCGGAACCCGATATTTTTACTACTGCCTGCGATAACCTGGGGGTGGAGTATCACCGCTCCGTGGTAGTGGAGGATGCTGTTTCGGGAGTAATGGCCGGACACAAAGGAAATTTTGGATTGACTCTGGGCTTGGCCCGGGAAGAAAATATTAACGAGTTGCTGGTCGGAGGTGCGGATATTGTGGTGGAGGACCTGGATGAAATCGGACTGGAAGGGATCAATGAGTGGTTCGAAAAGGGAATGCAGGAGGATGGCTGGTTGCTGAAGTATCACGATTATAGCCTGGAGCAGGAACGTTCCAGGGAGGCTCTCCTGGCCATTGGGAATGGATATTTTGGGACTCGCGGGGCCCTGGAAGAGAGCGGTGCCAATCAGGTGAATTATCCCGGTACCTACATGACTGGATTATTTAACAGGCTGACTTCCAAAGTGGGGGACAGGGATATTGAAAATGAAGATTTTGTCAACGTGACCAACTGGTTGCCGGTTACTTTTCGCATCGACGGAGGACCCTGGTTTGAGTTTAAGCCGGAGCCCACTTTTAAGGTGAAGGATATTCACAGGACCCTGGATATGCGATCAGGCGAGTTGCATAAAGAGATGCTTGTGGAGGACCAGCAGGGGAGGCAAAGCCTGATACGTGCCACACGTTTTGCCGGTATGGCGGATCCTCACCGGGCTGGACTGCGATATACGGTGTGCCCGCTCAATTATGAAGGGACCCTTGAAATACGTTCCGGATTGTATGGAAATCACCGCAACTCCGGGGTGGAGCGCTACAATTCGCTCGAGCAACAGCACCTGGAAGCTGTCAGCGAGACCGCTTCAGGTGGGGTAAGCGAACTGGTGGTCAAAACCACCCAGTCGGACATCCTGATTGCTGTCTGTGCCTCCTGTACCCTCAATGGCAAGTCCGGAGGCGAAAGCAGCTCGGGAGATGGATGGGTTGAGAGTAAGTTCTCCCTGAAGGTGAAGAAGGAACAGGAGGTGGTTCTGGAAAAGATGGTAAGTATTTTTACATCCAGGGATCCGGGAGTGGAAGATCCCCTGGAGGAGGCCAGAGCCACCCTGAATGCCATGTCTGCATACCAGCCGGAGAAGGAGCTTTCCGCAGGTCGCTGGAAAGAGCTCTGGGAACGGATGGACGTGGTTATTTTGGGCGATCGGGAGGCCCAGAAGCTGGTGAGGCTCCATCTCTTTCATATGATGGTTTCGGCCTCCCCCCATCATGCCGGACTGGATTCGGGGATTCCTCCCCGCGGACTGCACGGGGAGGCCTATCGCGGACATATTTTCTGGGATGAACTATATATCTTACCTCTGTTTAACCTCCATTTTCCTGAAGTGGTTAAATCGGTACTCATGTACCGGTATCGCCGGCTGGATGCGGCCAGGGCCTATGCAAAAGAGTATGGATATGAAGGAGCTATGTTCCCCTGGCAAAGCGGAAGTGATGGACGGGAAGAGACGCAGGTCATTCATCTGAATCCTCTCTCCGGAGAATGGGGGGATGATTACAGCTCCCTGCAGAGGCATATCTCCCTGGCCATTGCCTTCAATATCTGGAACTATTTCCATGTGACAGGCGACCTGGAATTCATGGAGCAGTATGGCGCGGAAATGTTGCTGGATATCTGCAAATTCTGGGCAAGTAAATCGGAGCCTGGTGCGGATGGCAAGTTTCATATACACAAAGTTATGGGGCCCGATGAGTTTCACGAGACCCTGCCCGGATCTGGCGTTGGTGGATTGAGCGACAATGCCTACAGCAATATCATGGTGAGCTGGATGATGGAAAAGGCCTTCCGGACACTTGAAGCCCTGGATTCGCCGCAGAAGCAGCGAATCCTGAAGGAGCTTTCACTGAGTGAAAAAAATCTGGCGCGTTGGGAAGAAATCATGCATGGGCTGGCGCTGCATATTTCAGATGAAGGAGTCGTGGAACAGTTTAAGGGTTACTTTGGACTGGAAGAGCTGGATTGGGAGCTGTATCGTGAAAAGTACGGGGATATCCACCGGCTCGACCGGATCCTGAAATCGGAGGGAAAGTCGCCTGACGAATATAAGCTGGCCAAGCAGGCAGATTTTTTGATGAGTTTTTATAATCTGGGGACTACCGGGGTGGAAGATACGATGAAAGTACTGGGCTATAAGCTGCCAGAAGATTTTGCCAGGCGAAATTTCGAATATTATATTGCACGCACCTCTCACGGCTCCACCCTCAGCAGGCTGGTGCATGCACGCCTGGCCTGGGAGATGGGAATGAGTGAGACGGGATGGGAACTTTATATGGATGCTCTGAGGAGCGACCTGGTTGATATCCAGGGAGGAACCACCGGAGAAGGAGTCCATTGTGGGGTTATGGCCGGTACCGTATATGATGCCCTGGTAAGTTATGCCGGGCTGGATCTCAGTGGAGAGATCCCGGTGCTTTGTCCCAGCTTACCTGCACACTGGAAGGGCCTGGATTTTAACTTTAACTTCAGAGGAAACACGTTTTTAGTCTCCATTAAGGGGCAGCAGATCAAAATCTCCGGCAAAAACATGGGAAAGGAACAGATAAAATTTAATCTTTGTGGAGAAGAGTTAAGGCTCTCTGATGGACAAACCGTTTCGAAGACAGTTAAATAAAACCCCGATCTGATGTTAGGAGATATTCTTTTAATCAATGATATGCATAAGGAAGCAGCTCAGTCCATTTGTGAAAAGGTGATGGCCGACAGGGAGACCAGGGAGGAGCGCTACCGTTATATTGTAGGAATATCGGGTGAATCTGGTTCGGGAAAATCTGAACTGGCCCATGCCCTGGGGACCTGTCTGAAGGATCATCATATAAGGGTAAAGGTGATCCATACCGATAATTATTACAGGATTCAGCCTCTTTTAAGAGAGGAGTGGCGCCGGAACAAGGGATTTGATAAGATCGGGATCAATGAATATGACTGGGTTAAGATCAGGAAGACCATCCGGGACTTCAAAGAAGAGCAGGAGTGTATGATTCCCTGCATCGACCTGATCCCTGAGCAGGTCGATAAACTGATCACAGATTTTAGCAAGATTGATCTCCTGATCGTAGACGGGCTTTATGCCATCAATGCCAATGATGTCGATTTGCGGGTCTTCATTGATCTGACTTACCATGAGACCAAGATCAACCAGATTATCCGGATGAAAGAGGCCATGAGCGATTTCCGCTTAAGTATTCTGGAGCAGGAACATCAGGCAGTGACCAGGCTGAAACCTCTGGCCGATCTGGTGGTGGATAAATCTTACCAGGTGGAGACCATGGAGGAGCATCAACAAGGGAAATAGTTGCCTGAAATGAACTTACCCGGTATCCTGTACGTTGATGATGAAATCATCAATCTGGAGTTGCTTCAGCTTACCTTCAAGAATCAATTTCGCGTAATTACAGCTGAATCTGCAGAAAAAGGGATCCGGCTACTGGAACAGAACCCTGATGTCAGGGTGGTGATCTCTGATTTGAGAATGCCCGTTATGAATGGCCTTGAATTTGTTAAGCAGGTCAAAAAGATGGATCAAGCGAAAGTCTGCATGTTGCTGACAGGATTCATGGAATCGGATGTTTTAATGGAAGGACTTAATAAAAAGTTAATTTTCAAATATTTAATGAAGCCCTGGAGCAGGAAAGAACTGGAGCAGTCTATTGAGGAGGCTCTGAAGCTCTAAGCTTTGGGCAATATCACTAATCCATAAAGTACTTGTATTTCTGCTGGATAATGAGCAGATCAGGCCAGTTTATGTTTCTTAACAAAATCAATGAGTACCCCATTCAGGTCTGGTTCACCAATTTCCTGCAGGTCGTAATAAACCCTGGTGTTTGGTTTTTTGATATCGATCAGGCGATTCAAATCAATGGGAGTCCCTATGATCACTGAATCACAATCGGAATTATTAATGGTCGTCTCCAGGTCCTTCAGCTGTTGTTTCCCATATCCCATCGCCGGAAGCAGGGTCCCGATCTCCGGGTAGATCTCGAATGTCTCGGTCAGTTTGCCCACTGTAAAGGGCCGGGGGTCCACCAGGGATGAAGCACCGTATTTTCTTGCTGCCACTACTCCGGCACCAATCTTCATCTCTCCGTGGGTGAGCGTTGGCCCGTCTTCCACGACCAGAACTTTTTTCCCTTTGATGATCCCGGCATCATCCACCCGTATGGGCGAAGCACCATCAATCACTATGGCTGAGGGATTAACCTTATCAATGTTTTCCCGTACTATCTGGATTCCTTCGGGTGAGGCAGAGTCCATTTTATTGATTACCACTACATTGGAGGTCCGTAAGACCACCTCTCCCGGGTAATAGCTTAGCTCATGTCCGGGTCTGTGTGGATCCACTACGCCAATGGTAAGGTCAGGTTTGTAAAATGAGAAATCATTATTCCCCCCGTCCCAGAGGATCACATCACATCCATCCGGATCAACTTCGGCAGCACGAAGGATGGCTTCATAATCGACCCCTGCATAGATCACGTTACCCCGGACTACATGAGGCTCATACTCCTCCATCTCTTCGATGGTACAATTATGTTTTTTCAGGTCATCCACGGTGGCAAACCGTTGCACCTTCTGGGCTTCCAGGTCGCCGTAGGGCATGGGATGCCTGATGGCAACCACCTTCAGGCCCTTTTCCATCAGCAGTTCGATGACCCGCCGGGAAGTCTGGCTTTTTCCGCACCCGGTTCTGACGGCACAAACCGATATCACCGGTTTGCTGCTCTGTATCATGGTATCGTTGGTTCCCAGCAGGGTAAAATTTGCACCGGCGGCATTCACAATGGCAGAGATGGCCATCACCTTTTCATAGGGGAGGTCGCTGTATGAAAATACACATGTTTTTACCCGTAATTCTTTTATCAGCTGGGGCAATTGCTCCTCTGAGTAAATGGGAATTCCTTCGGGGTAGAGCTCTCCTGCCAGTCCGGCCGGATATTTTCTACCATCAATATCGGGAATTTGAGCAGCTGTAAATGCGACTACATTGTATTCTTCCTGGTCCCTGAAGTAGGTGTTAAAATTGTGGAAATCCCTTCCCGCAGCGCCAATGATAATAATATTCTTTCGTGTCATTTGTTGTGTAGTTAATAGTTGAATCCATCAAATGTAGAGGATTATTTTGCTGGGTATACTGAATATGCTATATAATAGAAATTAGCTGCACTTAATTAGAACAACTTGCCGACAAATGTGTAATATTATATATTGTGATTTTTCGAATATTTTTTTCGAAATTCGAAAAAGTTTAAGAAAGGATGAATTTTCTGGCCCATACTTACCTCTCTGGATGCAATGAGGAGATCATTGTGGGGAATTTCATGGGCGATTACGTAAAGGGAAAAAACTATCTCCATTATCCTGAAGAAGTAATGAAAGGGATCCTCATTCATCGTGATATTGACTCCTTCACAGATATGCACCAGATTACGCGGATCAGCAAACGGAGAGTAGCTTCCAGGTATCATAAATATGCAGGCATTATCACTGATATTTTTTACGATCATTTTCTGGCTTCCCTGTGGGACAGTTATTCCACGCTGCCCCTGAGTGAGTTTGTGAAACGGACCTATGATATTCTAAAAAGAAATTACAAGGTACTACCGGATGCGATCAAAAGATGGTTCCCCACCTTCCTGGAAAACAACTGGATGATGGCTTATACCAGGGTGGATGGAATAGAACTTGTACTGGAACGAATGTCAGCCAATACCTCCCTGCCTGATCATTCCGCTTTTGCAGTGGAGGTCTTAAGGGATCAGTATTCCCAGTTTATGGATGATTTCCTCCGGTTTTTCCCATTAATTATTCAGTTCCTGGAGGAAAAATATGAAATTGAGATTCCAAAAAGCAGGGAGAATTATCCCAACTCTTAAGCGGTCTGCTTGCTATCGGTTGTGAGCATATGTCCCGGAAGTTTATCCACCTTCAGGAGCTTAAGATACTCCTTCTCATAGAAAAACTCTTTTTCTCCAAAGGCCGGAACAAGCTCATCCAGCCATTGCGCCTTCGGATTGAAAGCAGCAAAGAATGGCTGTCCCACCCATTCGGGATTCCGGCCCTGTAAAAATTCAAGTACGAACACTTTCTCCCCCCGGACCTCTGTGATTCCTGCAATTCGAACTTTCCCCGGACCGGCTGACATGCTGGGCCCTCTGACGGTTCGGCCAATTCCGCTTATCTGCTGATAGGCCTCGTTAAATATGGTGTGAGCATGCTCCAGGCTGAGTCCGAAATAGGATTGTGCCCCGGTATCCCGGGCCACAAACATATAATAAGGAATAATTCCCAGGTGGACCTGCATTTTCCACATCCTTGTCCAGGTAGCCGGATCGTCATTGATATGTCTCAGCAGGGGCGACTGACTGCGAATAATAGTACCGGTCTTCCTGATCCGTGCAACGGCCTCCCTGGCTGCATCTGTTTCCAGCTCTCTTGGATGACTTACATGAACCATCAGTGCCACATGGATCCCTTTCTCATTTGTTTTGCGCAGAAGATCCAGCAACTGGTCGGAGTCCGGATCGGTCAGGTACCTGTAGGGCCAGAAGGATAGCGATTTAGTCCCGATGCGAATGGTCTTCAGTTGAGGTAGTCCCGCATCCAGGAAAACATTAATATATTTCTCCAATACCTCTGTTTTCATCACCATGGGATCACCACCGGTGATCAGAATATCGGTGATGTCAGGGTTTTCCTTCAGATAGGCAATTACCAGCTTGGCCTGTTTCATGGCAAACTTATGCTTCTGGAACCCTGTGAACTGGGGCCATCTGAAACAAAAGGTGCAGTAGGCATGGCAGGTTTGTCCCTGGGTGGGGAAGAAGAGCATAGTTTCCCGATACTTGTGTTGAATCCCGCTTAATGCCTTCCCCTTCAGGGAGGGAACATTGTGTTCCAGCTGCCCGGCCGGATGTGGATTGAGGCTTAGCCTCATCTCATGGATGTATTTGGCCAGATCGGCTTTGTCGGAGTTCTTCTCCACCATCTCAGAAAGAGCTCTGAACTGGGAGGGCTTTAACATCTCTTTCTGTGGGAAATTCAGGATATACATAGGATCTTCCAGGTAGTTGTCCCAGTCGATCAGCTCATTTACCACGTAATTATTGGTCTTAAAAGGCAGGACTTCGGAAACGATTCTTATGGCCTGGATCTGTTCCTTTCCTAGCTTTTTGAAGATGGGAATTTTCTCTAAATTATGTCTCGCGTATACTTGATATTTCATAATTAATTCTAAGGGATTTTCCGGGGAAATTTTCCGGGGGAGGTACAAGTTACGAAAAAGCACAGAGAATTAAAAGCAGGCTCCTGGGGTAAGATGGACTATCAGGCTGATTTGATGGTGCTTACCTCAATAATTCAAGCCTGCTGGCATCCAGTCTGAGGAAGATGAACAGGAACATGGTGAAGGTCCACAGGGAGGATCCCCCGTAACTGAAAAAGGGCAGGGGAATGCCGATCACCGGAAGTAAACCTATGGTCATCCCGATATTGATTATGAAATGCAACATCAGTACGGAGATAAAGCCATAGCCAAATATCCTGCTGAAAGAGGACCGCTGTCTTTCAGCCAGGAACAGCATCCGTAAAAGAAAGCCCACATAAAGCAGGATCACAAAGGTGGTGCCAAGGAAACCCCACTCTTCTCCAACGGTACAAAAAATAAAGTCAGTGCTCTGTTCCGGTACAAAATGGAGCTTGGTCTGAGTACCATTCAGATAGCCCTTCCCGGAAAAGCCTCCCGATCCTATGGCAATTTTAGATTGGTTGACATTGTATCCCACCCCCTGGGGGTCGTCTTCAATTCCAAGGGTCACGTAGATCCTGTGCTGCTGGTGTGGCTTCAGGACCTTGTTCATGGCAAAATCCACTGATATAATAAAGACAATGGATATGAGCAATCCGGCCAGTATTTTTAATTGCAGGTACTCCCGCAAACGGAATCCTTTTATCAGGACAAACAGCGCAATGGGAATCAAGGCAGCCAGGCCCATTTGAAAAAGAGAGAATTCAGATTTCAGGAGGAAGTTGATGCCATAGATGATTGCAAAAACAAAGGCAAGGATAAGCCCGTTGACAGCTCCCCGCTTAAAGGAACGGACAACCACCATGTAGATAACCAGGCTGAACAGTACCAGGATTAGAAGGATCACGGCTTTCTCCAGCAGCAGGGTAGCTAAAAACAGGAGTGCCAGGGCAGCCAGCATCATCATGCTGTTGGCGGAAAAACCTTCCCTGAACAGGACGAGGAGGAAGGCGGAGTAGATCAGGACGGAACCGAGATCGGGCTGAAGTAAAATAAGTGCAGGAGGGGCTGCTAAAAGGGCAAAGGCCTTAACCAGGTGCCAGAATTTCTTGATGTTGTAGTTGTGTGAGGAAAGCAAGTTGGCAAGAGCCAAGGCCGTTATGGGTTTGGCAAATTCAGCGGGTTGTAGTTGGAATCCCCCGATAACGAACCAGCTTTTGGCACCATTGATTTCTTTTCCAAACAAAAGGACGCCTAGCAGGACTCCCAGCAGCAAAAGGTAGAGGAGGTAGGAAAAGTAGAGATAGAATTTAGCGTCCAGCACCAGCATAAGCATGGCAAGCAGGAGAGAGGCACCGATCCATATCAACTGTTTGCCAAAACGTTGTGACAAGTCAAACACCCCCCCATCGGCCTCCATAACGTTGGCCGAGTAGATATTCATCCAGCCAAAGCCAATCATGATCAGCCAGAGCAGGATGGAGACCCAGTCAAGGTTTGCAACTACTCTATTCCTCTGTACCATCATCCTCCAGGTTTATTTGAATGGTGTCGCTCAAAGTACTATCCTTTTTCCTGGTTGGTGCAACTGGTTGGATCAGCTGCATCACCCAGTTCTCATACCAGCTTCTCTTTACCTCCCCGGTCAGGTATTTCTCTATCATCAGGCTGGCAATGGGAGCGGCGTAGGTGGTCCCAAATCCCTGGTTTTCCACATATACGGCAATGGCAATCCTGGGATTTTCCTTGGGAGCAAAAGCGATAAAAATGGAGTGGTCGTTCCCATGCGGGTTCTCCGCGGTGCCGGTTTTTCCACAAACGGTAATTCCATCAATTCTGGCGTTTCTGGCCGTGGATCCTTCTCCCCCGTTCACTACCAGGTCCATGCCATCTACAATGGGCCCATAATTGGAGCTGTCAATAGTAGTATAGTGCCTCTCCTTCAAAGATTCCTCTATGCTCTCTTCTCCTTCGATCTCCCTGACCAGGTGCGGGGTGATATAGTAACCCCGGTTAGCCAGTGTCGCAGTCATATTAGCCATCTGGATCGGTGTGACCAGCAACTCACCCTGCCCGATGGCCAGCGACCGGATGGTGAGATAGTTCCAGTGGTTTTCCCCGTAGATCCGGTTGAAATAGTCCGAAGCTGGGATGTTCCCGTTTAGTTCGTTGGTCATTTCAATGCCCAGGGGTTCTGTAAATCCCATGGATAGGAGGTGCCTGCGCCAATTATTATAGGCATCCGCCGTACTGGAGAATTTCACATCCTGCAGAATGCTCTTGAGAACATTGATAAAGTAAGTGTTACAGGAATTCTGGATGGCTTCTATAAGATTCAGCGGGGATTCGTGAAGGTGACATCCCGTATGGATGTTCCCCACATAAAATCCATAATAACAATGATGTTCGGTCCGAGTGGAGATGACCTCTTCCTGGAGACCGATAAGAGCCATAATGGTCTTAAAGGTAGAGCCCGGGGGATATTGTGCCATCAGGGCCCTGTTAAACAGGGGATTCAGAGTATCTTCGGACAGTTTGCCGAATTCAACACCCAGGCTTCTACCCACCAGCAGATCGGGGGAGTAGGAGGGGGCGCTCACCAGGGCCAGCACCTCCCCGGTGGATGGTTCCAGGGCCACTACACTTCCCACATAGGGGGACATTAGCTTTTCCCCGTACTCCTGTAACTCTAAATCCAGAGTGGAGGTCAGGTTCTGACCCACTTCAAGGGCCACATCCAGCCTGCCCTCCTGGTAGGACTCAATGGTCTGGTTGTGCACATCTTTCAGGAATATGTTCTTTCCTTTCTTTCCCCTCAGGAACTTCTCATAGGCTTTCTCTATTCCGGAGACTCCTATGTAGTCCCCAAGCTGGTAATAAGGGTCCTGGTCCAGGATGTCCTGGTCCACCTCTCCCACATAACCCAGAGCATGGGAGGCTATGGGGCTGGTATACTCCCTGAGGGTTCGGGTTTGCACATACAATCCGGGAAACTGATACATTTTTTCCTGAAAGAGAGCAGCATTTTCGTAGCTGACCTGTTTCATAAAGACCGAGGGTACCCGACTGGAGTATGCTCTGGCCGATTCCAGCCTTTCCCTGGCGCTTTCCCGTGTGATTTTTAAGATTTCGCAAAGTTGCGTAGTATCAAATGGCTCCAGAATGCGGGGGGTAACCATGATATCGTATGCAGCCTTGTTGTAGACCAGGATATCACCGTTCCGGTCATAGATCAACCCTCTGGCCGGGTAGATGACTCTGACGCTCTGAGCATTGCTCAGGGCATATTGTTCATAGGATTTATCAATCACCTGAATATGGAAAAGCCGTATCATAAACAGCAATCCTACGAGGATGATTGCTGCAGCAAAAACATACCTTCTGTCCGTATACTGGTTCATCTATTTGCGGAATACAAAATACTGACTGAGTACAATGGTTGAGGCGGAGAGAAGTGAACTCAGTATCACCCGGAGCAAGGTACTGAAAAAAGCTTTTAACTGGAAAACCTCTAAATAGAAGAGAGCCAGGTGATGAATTACGACGATGATCAGGGTATATTTCAGGAACCAGAGAAAGCCGTTGTAGTAGATCCTTGGAAAGGTATCGGGCTCATAACCATCACGGGGTGCAAGCAGATCAAGAAGGTAGGGCCGCACAAAAGCTGCCAGGACGGTGGCGGCTGTATGCATTCCGGCGGTACCTGAAAAGAGATCCATGGCCAGTCCCAGGGCAAATCCGGAAAGCAGCTGGAGCCACCGCGGAGTCTCGAAGGGCATTAAGAGTAAAAAAAGAAGATAAATATAGGGGATCATGTATCCATTTATCATCACATTGTCCATCACCAGAACCTGGAAAAGGACCACCACCACAAAGCGAAAGATATTTCTGGCAAGGATGTACATTAAAGATTCTGATTTTCCAGGTTCAACTGCTCCTCCTGCCTGTAATTTCGGATCACGTTTACATAATATAGTCGCTGAAAATCGGTAGAGAGCCTCACCCTGATGTCATAAAAATTTCCCTTTTCCAGTGAAAACGATTCAATATGGCCTATTTCTATCCCTTCGGGGAAAATGGATGAAAAACCACTGCTGATAATCGTATCTCCTTCAGTCAGCAGCGCATGAAATGGAATCTCTGTGAGTATGGCGTAGCGTGGAGAAATTCCATCCCATTGCAGGATTCCCGCATGGTTGTTGGATTTGATCTTTGCACTTAGCCTGAATTCCCGGTTGATGATGGGGATGACCGTGGCATAGTTGGCAGAGCTTTCCAGAACAATTCCAACCAGGCCCTGATCTGAAATCACACCCATATCCCGGAACACACCCTGTTCTTTTCCTTTATTGAGTGTCAGGTAGTTTAATTGTTTGTTGACACTGTTCTTTACGATCCTGGACTGCACAAAGAAGTAGCGAAATTCCCCCTTCAACTCACTGACTACCGTGGCGCTGTCAAGTTTGGAGGAGAGAAGGTCGAGTCTGTTTCGCAGTTCCATATTCTCCAGGGCAAGTTGTTCGTTAACCTGTTTCAAAGAAAAGTACTCCCTGGCACCATCCACCCGGCTGTAAATATATCCCGTGACCTGCCGGTTCAGTCCAATAAGCCTGGTCCTCTGGTAACTGCTGCCCTCCACCATCAGGACAACGGCAATTATCTCCAGCAAAAGGAACAAGAGCAAGTTGGAGTAATTCTGAAAAAACCTTAGCAGCGTTCTCATTCAAAATATACTATAAATCGATGATTGACTGAGTCAAAGCCAGTACCTATCTCATCAGGAAGGGGAACTTGTCCACATTCCTGAGGGCAATCCCGGTTCCTCGTGCCACAGCCTGTAAAGGGTCCTCTGCCACATGGAAGGGGATGGATATTTTCTCCGCCAGCCTTCTGTCCAGTCCTCTGAGTAATGCTCCACCACCAGCCAGGTATATCCCCTTGGAGACTATGTCAGCATAAAGCTCCGGCGGTGTCTGTTCCAGTACGGATAGGATGGCAGTTTCCACTTTTGAGATGGATTTATCCAGACAGTGCCCAATCTCCTGGTAAGAGATGGGTATTTCAATGGGAAGAGCAGTCATCAGATTAGGTCCCCTTACTAAATAATCCTGGGGCGGATCCTCCAGTTCAGGAAGGGCCGAACCTACATTTATTTTGATCTCTTCGGCCGTACGCTCCCCGATCTTGATATTGTGCTGATGCCTCATATAGGTCTGGATATCACTGGTAAATCCGTCTCCTGCCACCCGGATGGACTGGTTACATACAATACCCCCCAGTGCTATCACAGCGATCTCAGTGGTTCCACCCCCGATATCCACCACCATGCATCCTACCGGGGCTTCCACATCCAATCCGATACCAATGGCTGCTGCCATAGGTTCGAAGATCATATAGACATCACGCCCGCCTGCATGTTCAGCAGAATCACGTACCGCACGACGTTCTACTTCCGTACTTCCTGACGGGATACATACAACCATTTTCAGAGAAGGAGTGAAAAGCCTGCGCTTGGTATTGATCATTTTGATCATCCCTCGGATCATCAGCTCCGCCGCCTGGAAATCGGCAATGACACCATCCCTCAGAGGGCGTATGGTTTTGATATCTTCATGGGTTTTTCCATGCATTTGCCTGGCTTTTTCCCCGATGGCGATCAGTTTCCCGGTATGTTGATCAATGGCCACAATGGAAGGCTCATTGACAACCACCTTATCATTGTGAATGATTATCGTATTGGCAGTTCCCAGGTCAATGGCAAGTTCCTGCTGGAATGAAAACAATCCCATATATTCTTTCTATTAGTGGTTTAATGTTTAAAATGTCTGATTCCGGTGAAAACCATGGCTATCCCATGGGCATCACAATAATCAATGGAATCCTGGTCACGTACCGAACCTCCTGGCTGGACCACGGCCTTGATTCCCGCTTTATCTGCGATCTCCACGCTATCTGAGAAAGGGAAGAAGGCATCGGATGCCATCACAGCACCCAGCAGATCAAATTCGAAATGTCGCGCCTTTTCAATACTCTGTTTCAGTGCATCCACCCTGGAGGTCTGTCCCACTCCCGAGGCCACCAGCTGCCGGTTCTTGGCAAGCACGATGGCATTGGATTTGGTATGTTTTACAATTTTATTGGCAAAAACCAGATCGGCCAGCTGCTCCGGACTTGCGGAAGTCTTAGTGGCCAGTTTCATCTGGCTCTCCTGCTCAGTGGAGAGATCGCGGTCCTGGACCAGAAAACCGTTGAGCGCAGTTCGAACAGTTACCTCTGCAGTCTCCCTGCTCTTCTGAATCAGGATGATCCTGTTCTTCTTCTTCTGAAGCACTTTCAGGGCATCTTCCGTGTAGGATGGTGCAATGGAAACCTCAAAAAAAATCTTATTCATCTCTTCGGCTGTCTCCAGGTCAATCTCCCGGTTGCTGATCAGTACTCCCCCGAATGCTGAGACGGGATCCCCTGCCAGCGCATCCTTCCATGCATCAACCAGGGCATCCCTGGTGGCCAGTCCGCAGGCATTGTTGTGCTTCAGGATGGCAAAGGTACAATCTTTAAATTCACCAATCAATCCAACCGCTGCATCAATATCCAGCAAGTTGTTGTATGAGATCTCTTTCCCATGAATTTGTTCGAACATCTTATCCAGCTCTCCGAAGAAGTATCCCTTCTGGTGCGGGTTCTCGCCATAACGTAACTTTCTGGAGTAAGATTCACTTATTTTCAGGGCACTCATCTCTCCGGAGTCGAAGAACTTGAAAATTGCTGAATCGTAATGGGAGGAGACATTAAATGCCTGAGCGGCAAATGCTTTTCTATCATTCAGGCTGGTACTTCCCTTTCCGTTTTCCAAAAGGGTATAGAGTGGATCATACTGCTCACGAGATGCCACCACCATCACATCCTTGAAATTTTTGGCGGCAGCCCTGATCAGGGAGATCCCCCCAATATCAATTTTTTCGATAATCTCCTGTTCTGTAGCGACAGACCGCACTGTTTCTTCGAAAGGGTAGAGGTCCACTATGACCAGATCGATTTCCGGAATCTGGTACTCTCCCAGCTGTTCCAGGTCGCCCCTTTCCTCCCTTCTGGCCAGAATGCCTCCGAAAACCTTGGGATGAAGGGTTTTTACACGGCCACCCAGGATGGAAGGATAAGAAGTGAGCTCCTCGACTTTTGTCACCGGGATCCCCAGTGCGGAAATATATTTTTCTGTCCCACCGGTGGAGTATATGGCAACCGAAAGCTCGTGAAGCTTCTTCACGATACGATCCAGTCCCTCTTTGGAATAAACTGAAATAAGTGCACTTTGAATTAGTTTATTGGTGGCCATTGGTTTTTGTGGATAGTTCTTCCTAATTTTAACTTTCTTTGCAAAAGAAAGAGTTTCCGGTGACATAAAGAAGTCAAAACGCAACAATTTATTAATGGTTATCATAAGGTTAGTTTGGGAGAGTTTGATCATGGCGGTTCAGTCGGTTGTCGTAAATCGTCTCAGGGCCCTCTTGTCCCTCCTGGGAATCACCATTGGCATATTTGCCATTATTGCTGTATTCACCATTGTGGACTCGCTGGAATCCAATATCAGGGAGAGTGTTAACAGCCTGGGGAGTGATGTAATTTATATCGAAAAGTGGCCCTGGGCTCCGGAAGAAGGGGAGGAATATGCCTGGTGGAAGTATATGAACAGGCCGTTGGCCTCCCTGGATGAGTTTGAATTTATAAAAGATAAGAGCCGTTATGCCCGTTATGTCTGCTTCCTTTCGGCGGTAGGACGCAGGATCGAGTATCAGAATAACAGCGTGGAGGGAGCAACTGTATTTGGGGTGTCGGATGGCTTCAAGGATATTCGCTCATTTGAAGTGGAAAGCGGGAGGTATTTTTCTCCCATAGAATCCAAGGCGGGTCGGAATGTAGTGGTCATAGGAAGTAAAATTGCGCGGGATTTATTCGAAGGTTCAGATCCAGTAGGAAAATATATCGATCTGATGGGACGTAAGGTTCAGGTGATCGGGGTGCTGGAAAAGGAAGGAAAAGGGACCTTTGATGCCTTTATCCTGGATGAAGTCGTTATCCTTCCACTGGAATACTATGGAGGATTTATTGATATCAGGAGCGATATGGCCAATCCCCAGATTTGGGTGCAGGCCAAGCGAAGAGTAAGTGTTGAAGAGCTTACCTTCGAAGTTACCCAGTTGCTGCGTTCCTACCGGCGCCTTCAACCCTCTGAAGAGGATAATTTTGCACTGAACCAGACCAGCATCATCAACAACCAGCTGGACCAGCTTTTTGCAGTGCTTAAGATTGCCGGCTTATTCATCGGGATCTTCTCCATTATTGTGGGGGGGTTCGGAATCGCCAATATCATGTTTGTCTCCGTTAAGGAGCGGACCAATATCATTGGGATCCAGAAGGCTCTCGGGGCCAAGCGCTATTTTATTCTGCTTCAGTTCCTCTTCGAGTCGGTCATGCTGTCGGTGGCCGGAGGAATTATCGGACTTTTTATTGTATTTATAGGAGCCGCCATTATCAGCATGTCAGGTAGTTTTGCGGTCACCCTGACCATGGATAATATCATCCTGGGAATCGGAATATCCAGCCTTATTGGCCTGGTAAGCGGTATTTTCCCTGCATGGCAGGGGGCCAGAATGGATCCGGTGGTAGCGATCAATACCTCCTTCTGATCCCGGTTCAGATAAACACGGAATAAAGGACCCTCCCCATCAGGAAATAGATAAAGAGCCCCATAATATCATTCAGGGTGGTGATAAAGGGCCCGGTGGCCAGTGCGGGATCAATTTTAATTTTATTCAGGAACAGGGGGATCAGCGTCCCGAACATCGCAGCAAAAATGATCACCACAAATAGGGAGGTACTCACGGTAAAGGTGAGTGCCAGATTGTGACTGACAAAGAAATTGTACAGAAAAAGGAGGCTCGAAAGAATCAATCCATTCATCAGGGAAACAATCAGTTCCTTTACCAGTTTTCTGTAAGTGCTCTCCAGGCCGAGACTGTTACTGGCGATGCCCTGCACAATAATGGCCGAGGACTGGATCCCCACATTCCCTGCCATGGCAGCGATCAAAGGGATAAAAAAGGCCATCTCCGGATTGATCTGAATGTCATTTTCAAACCTTCCAATCACTGCAGCTACCACAATGCCACCCATGAGCCCTATAATCAGCCAGGGAAGCCTGGCACGGGACAGCCGGGCAGGGGAATCGGTGGTTTCCACATCGGTGGTAATACCGGACGCCAGCTGGTAATCTTTTTCGGCCTCATCCCGGATCACATCCACCACATCATCAATGGTGATCCTGCCCATGAGCCTGCCAATGGAGTCAGTTACCGGCAGTACAATCAGGTCATATTTTTCCATGATCTGGGCAACCTCTTCTGAATCGGTATCCGTTTGAACACTCCGTACCTCTGCATCATAAATGTCCTTTACCCTGGTGGAGGCGCTGGCGAGCAAAAGAGCTTTGAGTGAGAGGATCCCCAGAAGGACATTTTCGTCACTGACCACATAGATGTAATAAATCTCATCCAGGTCTTCGGCCTGCTTACGCATCTCCCGGATGCAGGTGGCTACCCCCCAGTTTTCGTTTACCCGGATCAGCTCCTTGGCCATGAGCCCACCGGCGCTATCCTCGTCGTAACTGAGCAGATCCACGATATCACCGGCTTGTTCCACATCATCGATATGGAGCAGGACCTCCTGTTTCTTCTCCTCTTCCAGGTCCCCGATTATATCGGCGGCATCATCCGAATCCATGTGGTCGATAAACTGGCTGGCTATCACCTCGGAAGGAAGTGCTTTCAGGAAGGACACCCGCTCGTCATCTTCCAGTTCCACCAGGACATCAGAGGCTTTCTCCGGATCCAAAAGGAGGTAAAGGTAGGTGGCTTCTTCCAGGGAAAGGTTCTCGTAGATCTCAGCAATATCAGCCGGGTGAAGCTGGTCCAGCTTCTCCAGTGCGGCACTGTTGTCCCTCTTATCAAGGATGGACTTCAGCTCGCTGATATATTCACGGGTCAGTTCGTTGCTCATAGCTCTGCCGTTTGTTGAGATTCAACCCAGTTTGTTAGCTTAATAAATTCAGTAACTCCAAGTTGTTCCGGTCGTTTGGAAAGGAGTTCAAAATCGCCTCCCAAATTTAACAAAATTGATTTGATTGAGTTCCTGATCATTTTCCGACGTTGATTAAAGGTGGTTTTAACCACTTCGAAAAAAAGCTTTTCATTGCATGGCAGTGTATGTACCTGGTTTCTAACGAGCTTTATAACCCCGGAGTTAACCTTGGGGGGAGGAAAAAAGGATCCTGGTTTTACCGTAAACAGGTAGTCGATATTAAAATAGGCCTGCAGGAGGACACTTAAAATACCGTATTCCCTGGAGCCGGGCGGAGAGGCAATACGACCGGCCACCTCCTTCTGGATCATACAGACCACTGTGCTAACCTGTTGCCGGTATTGCAGTACCCTGAAAAAGATCTGGCTGGAGATGTTGTAGGGTAAGTTGCCAATCAGGTGGAAGGGACCGGTAAGGTGCTCTTCCAGTTTCATTTTCAGAAAATCCTCCTCAATGATCCGGTCGGTCAGGCGGGGCCATTGCTGCTTCAGGTGCCGCACCGCTTCACCATCGATCTCCACGAGAAGCAGCCGGATATCCTTATCCAGAAGCAGGCCGGTTAGCACGCCGGTGCCCGGGCCAATCTCCACAACGCTATCCCCTGAACCGGTATGCAGGGCTCCTACAATTCTATCGGCTATGGAAGGATCGGTCAGGAAATGCTGACCCAGATGTTTTTTGGGGCGTACCATCGTTATCCAAAGTTAAAATGATTTAGGTATTTTTGACTATTATTCTGAATTGGACATGATCAGACTTAAAAATCCTTACGCCGATTTTCCGGGGTACAGCTGTTTCGGATGTAGCCCATCAAATCCATCCGGGCTTCACATGGAGTTTTATAAAGAGGATGAAGAACTGGTTTGCAGGTGGGATCCTTGCGAACATTACCAGGGATTTCACGACATTCTTCATGGAGGTATCCAGGCCACCATGATGGATGAAATTGCCAGCTGGGTGGTATTTGTAATCCTTGATACGGCCGGTGTAACATACCAGCTTAATACCCGGTTCCGTAAGCCTGTTCTGATCTCCAAGGGGATAATCACCGTCCGTGCAAGCCTGGTTCGCCAGCAGAAACGGATCGCCGAAATAGAGGTTCGCCTGTATGATGGGGAAGGAGTGCTGTGTGCCGAGGGCCAGGCAAACTATTTTATATTTCCCCGGGAAAAGGCCATTAGTGACATGCATTTCCCGGGCAAAGAGGCTTTTTTGAATCAGATATAAATGAGATACGATTTTGATAGGGTCATAAACCGGACAGATACGAACAGTGTAAAATATGACCTGAGAGAGAAGCTGTTTGGAGATAAAGAGGTGCTTCCCATGTGGGTGGCTGACATGGACTTTGCCGTGGCAGATTTTATACTGGGTGCCATCAGAGAACGACTCGAGCATCCCGTCCTGGGTTATACCTTTCGCTCAGAAAGCTTCAGCGAGAGTGTGACTTCCTGGCTGGAACGCCGGCATCACTGGAAGGTAAGCCCAGATGCCATTGGTTTCAGCCCGGGCATTGTTCCGGCACTCAATATGTGTGTTATGGAATTTTCCGAGCCAGGTGACCGCGTGGTGGTTCAGCCCCCGGTCTATTTCCCCTTCTTTTCTGCCATCTCCAATCATGGAAGGGAGCTGGTGTATAACCAGCTGGTGAAAAAAGAGGGCAGGTATGAAATGGACTTTGATCACCTGGAAGGGCTTTTCAGGAAGGGGGTGAGGCTCTTTTTTCTCTGTAATCCGCATAATCCGGTTGGGAGGGCCTGGTCGATGCAGGAACTTCAAGAGCTGGCCGGGCTCTGTCTGAAATATAAGGTTCTGGTGATCAGTGATGAGATTCATTCCGATCTGCTTCTGTTCGGACACCGTCATATCCCTTTTGCTTCCCTGGGTGATGAGATTGCCGATCTGACCATAACCTGCATGGCACCCAGCAAAACCTTCAACCTGGCCGGCTTATATACTTCTGTTATAATCGCTACCAATCTGCAGCTTAAGAAAAGGTACGAAAAGATCCTGGACGTGGTGCATGTGGGGGGAGATAATATATTGGGACAAGTAGCCCTGGAAGCTGCTTATACCCATGGGGATGACTGGCTGGACCAGCTTCTTGTTTACCTTGAAAAGAATTACATTGCCTTTACCTCCTACCTGGAGGAAAAGCTGCCGGAGCTTCATATCTCATCGCTGGAAGCCACCTACCTGACCTGGCTTGATTTCTCCTTTCTGCAGCTGGACGAAAAAGGCTTGAACCGTTTTATTATTCAAAAGGCCGGACTTGGCCTGAATGAAGGTCCCATGTTTGGACCGGGCGGATCGCAACACCAGCGTCTGAATCTGGCCGTTCCAAAAAAGATCCTCATGGAGGCGGCCGGGCGACTGGTGAGGGCAGTGCAGGAGGCTTAATCTTTTTGTATATTTAGGAGGAAAAGGGATGATAAACCGTTTGTAAATGAAAGTCAGGCTTTCTATCACTTTTAAGATCCTGCTGCCATATCTGGTAATTGCATTTATTTTCTTCCTGGTTTTTCTGGGAGCCTATAGAAAGGATCATGCACTGGAACTGTGGTTGTCTCTTGCCGGTATCATGGTCTCACTCTCCCTAGGGATGATCCATCTGTTCTGGCTGATCAAAGCCATAGGGCGGATCAGTCGTCTGTCTGCACAATTGAGCAGGGGAAGTATTCCCGAATTCACAGCCAGCAGGGCTATGGATGGAATTGGGGATCTGGAGAGACACCTGGAAACCCATGTAAGCAATCTAAAGAACCTGGCGGCTTTCTCCAGAGCCATGGCCGGGGACGATTTCACCGGGAAATACAAGAAATTAGGAAGAGAGGATGAGTTGGGCGATGCGCTGAACCAGCTGAAAATTAGCCTGATGAATTCCAGGGAAGAGGGAGAGGCCCGCCGTCAGGAAGAAGAAAATCGTACCTGGACGGCTCAGGGGCTGGCCAGGTTCAGCACCCTGTTCAGGGAGGTAGAGGATAATCTACAGGAACTCTCCACCCTTTTAATGAAGGAGTTGGTAGCTTATACAGAAGCGGATATGGGCGCCCTGTTTATTACTCTGGAGACGGAGGTTGAGGAAGAACCATACCTGGAACTTACAGGCAGTTATGCCTTTGACCGGGAGAAGCAGATCCATCGCTCGTTTAAGATTGGAGAGGGTCTGGTAGGAAGGGCCGCCCTGGAGAAGGAGCTGATCTATGTGACCGAGCTGCCATCCGATTATTTGAAGATCCGCTCCGGACTGGGAGAGGACAGGCCTTCGTCCATTCTTCTGGTTCCGGTGGTCCTGGACCAACAGGTGCTCGGGGTGATGGAGCTGGCCTCGCTGGGCGAAATGCCCTCCCACCAGATTGAATTTGTCAGGCAGCTGGCTGATGCTCTGGCAAGCACCCTGGCCAAGGTCAAAGCCAACCTGCAAAACAGGAGCTTGTTTGATCAGACCAAGAAGCAGGCTGAAGCGCTTTCCTCCCAGGAAAAGGTGTTCAAACAAAAAATGGAACAACTGGAAGAAGCTATCGAAAGTGCTCAGCGCAAAGAAGCAAAACTCCTGGAAGAGATAGTAGCCCTTCGCAAAAGAGAATCCTGAACCTCCCACATCAAACATTTTGTCAGTTCTCTAAAGACCGCAAACTGACAAAATGGCATTACAATTTAAGATAAAACAGCCAAAATGGCATAATCTTTTCCTGTTTTGGGTTTGGTATATCCTTTGACCTATGGTGCTCAGAGAATTTTAATTTAAACAAAAACAAAACAAATAGGAGGAAAGAAAATGTTAGCTAGAATCAACAAATCGTATGTTCCCGCTTACTGGGATGATTTTTTCAACGACAATTTTTTCAATCAATTGAATAGCAGAAGCTCCAATGAGAACCGTCCGGCTGTCAACGTATCTGAAAATGATAAGGAATACTTCATTGAAGTGGCAGCTCCGGGAATTGACCGGAAAGCTTTTCATCTTGAAATTGAAAATGATGTCCTGACCATTTCAAGCGAGAAAAAAGAGAACAAGGAAGATCAGAAGAAGAATTTTCTTCGCAGGGAATTTAGTTACCAATCGTTCAAAAGGAGCTTCCAGCTTCCGGAGACCATTAATCAGGATCAGATCAAAGCCTCTTTTGATGCAGGTATTCTGACTCTTACCCTGCCCAAAAAGGCCGAGGTAGTTCAGAAAGTTTCGAGGCAGATTGAAATCAAGTAGCAGACTTTGGTGAGTGTTTGCTTAGTTTAGTTTGTGGAGGCAGGGACCCGTTCAGGTTCCTGCCTTTTTTTTGTATTTCATCTTCCCCCAGGTCATTACAATAACTCCCACGATGGTCACCAGCCCCCCGATCAACTGGAGCAACTCGGGCAATATGGACAGATAGATCAAGGAGCCCACCAGAACAAAGAGACTTCGTGTGGCCTGGATAATCATGGTCCGGGAGGCTTCAATATATTTCAGGGCACTATACTGGGCCATGCCGGTAAGAAAAGGCCCCAACAAGGATCCTATGGCTATGTTCAGGGTGGCGGTTCCGGATATAACAAAACTTTCCCGCCTGATAATCATGGCCGCCAGGGCAAATACAAAAAGGAAAACTACCCTGTTTAAAGTCAGGATCCCCGGATGTATATCCTTGATCCTGCTTTTGGCAGTCACAATGCTGATGGAGGAGAACACCGAGGAGACCAGGATCCATCCGGAACCTTTCCCAAAAAACTCTGCGATGCTTGTATCCCGGGTATAGGTGATCAGGATTACCCCGCCAATGGTCAGTATAATTCCAATGGCCTCCACGCTGTTGAATCTCTCTCCCAGAAAGCGAATTCCAAGAATGGTAACAAATATGGGGGTCAGGTTGGAGAGAAAGGAGATGGTGGTTGGGTTTTCAGCCAGCTGAATAGCCAGGAACAAGAGGCTGGCGGCGCCCAGCTCCAGGAATCCAATGATCACCAGGGTGATGTTTGAAGCCTTGCTTAGCCCCGGTATCCCTTTAATCATCCCGGTGATAAACAGGAAGGGGAGGATCCAGACCAATGCAAATCCAAACCAGAAAAACTGGAACTGGTAATAATTTACTTCCAGCAAGGCGGCTTTGGAAAAAACATACACATTGGCCATCCCCAGGGTTGCCAGAAAAGCCAATGAAATGCCCTTGACCGTGGGGTTTAGATTCAGAAATATATCTTTCATAGGAATAAAAAAACCGGGGGAATCCCCGGTCCTTTAACATTGTTTGGAATAAAATGTTTAGAGCCTGGATTTAATCCGGGTGCTTTCCTTTTCAAAACCGGGTTTCTCCAGCAGCGCAAACATGTTCTTTTTATAAGCCTCCACACCCGGCTGATTGAAGGGATTTATCCCCAGCATATATCCGCTGATCCCACAGGCATTTTCGAAAAAGTAAAGGAGCTGACCCAACCAGCGTTCATGGATTGCCGGGACCGTGATCCGTATGTTAGGTACTCCTCCGTCCAGGTGGGCCAGGATGGTTCCCAGCTCAGCCATTTTATTTACATGATCGATAGTTTCCCCCTCCAGGTAGTTCAGTTGATCCAGGTTTGCAGGATCACCGGGGATGGTCACCCGGTGATCGGTATGTTCCACGCTGATCACGGTTTCAAAAAGGATCCTTTCACCCTCCTGAATATACTGCCCCATGGAGTGGAGGTCGGTTGAGTTATCCACTGCTGCAGGGAAAATTCCCTTTCCCTCTTTTCCTTCACTCTCTCCGTAAAGTTGTTTCCACCACTCCGATACATAGTGGAGCTTGTTGTTGTAATTCACAAGAAGTTCAATTTTCTTTCCGGAACGGTAAAGGGCATTGCGTGTGGCAGCATACAGGGCAGCAGGATTCTCCTCAAAAGGCAAAGAAGGGTCACAGCGCTGACTCATCTCCTTTGCTCCTGATAAAAGCTCCCTGATATCCACCCCACAAATTGCCAGAGGGATCAGCCCCACCGGGGTAAATACAGAAAATCTCCCACCCACATTATCCGGGATCACATAGCTGCGGTACCCTTCTTCAGCAGCCAGTTGTCTGAGAGCTCCTTTGCTGGAGTCGGTAACGGCAATGATACGGTCGCGGGCCTCCTCCAGGCCCACCTTTTCTTCCAGGTGGTTTTTAAGGATCCTGAATGCCAGCGCCGGTTCCGTGGTGGTTCCGGACTTGGAGATAACAACTAGGGAGTAGCTCAGCTCATCAAGCAGCTCCAGCAACTCATGCATATAATCTTCTCCGATATTCTGGCCCGCAAACAGCATAAGAGGTGCCTTTCGCTCTTTTTTCAGGTGGGCGAAATTATGGGCCAAAGCATCATTGACAGCGCGAGCGCCCAGGTAGGAACCTCCGATTCCCACGACCACCAGAAGCTCTGTTTTTGCTCTCAGTCCTGCTACTGCAGTTTCAATCTCCGCAATCTGCTGATCGCTGATCTCGGAGGGTAGTCGGAGCCAGCCCAGGAAATCATTTCCCGGCCCGGAGCCCTTGTAAAGCGTTTGCTGCGCTTCCAAGGTCTCCCTGGAAAGCTTTTGTATCTCTTCCTCACCTATGAATTGGTATACCCGTGAAATATCCAGATTTATGTGTTCCATTGATTCTGCTCTTAGGGGTTAATTAGATGCCCCAAAAGTAACTAAAAAACTTTTTGCAACTCCATTTGATTCGTGATGGTTTTTTGGGTTACTTATACCTTAAATGATACAAAATGACCGAGATTGAAAAACTGGATCGAATTGCCATAAATGTGAGGTCCCGGAAACTGCTGAACCAGCTCCTGGAAGAAAATCCAGAATTCCAGGAGATCCTGCGAAATTCCAGGAATGAAACCGAGGTGGTGGTTGGAGTAAGAGAATGGATCGAACGAAGCCTGAAGGACCGGGAGGATGCCTTCCGGTTTTATCGTGCAAGGAATCCTGATAAGGAACTGTTTGAAAACCTGGAATGGCGAGACTATGCCATTATTCGCATTCTGGATTATTGTGATCATGCGGGGAACGAGTATCCTGATCTGAACCTGCGCGGGGAGATTGCGGTCAGCAATCCACTCCGGCTGATATGGCTGGCGGTTCATAAAGGCACAGGTGGAGCAAAGCCAGATTTTTATATTGACATGATCATGTTGTTCAGGCAGCTGAGGGGAGAAAGTACACAAGCGGTTTTCTCAGCAGAAAGTGTATCTGCCTGGATGGACCGGTATCCCTCGGGATTGGATCCGCGAATCGTCAGGTTAAGGGAGGAAAACAGTTTGAGGATCATGCGGATACTGGTGAAACTGATAGACAGAGGGGAAGTAGTAAGCCAGAGCTATGTTTATGAATCCGGCCTGGACCAGGCTGCAAAGCTGGACAGAATGCAGGAGTGGTGGCAGGACTATCGCTTCCACCTCCGCTTTGCAGTGCGTTCCCCCGAGCTGCTCAATGAAATGCTTGATTATTCGCTTGATCCGGACACAATCAAGATCCTGAAGGATGCAGAAAAGGCAGGAATCCCCTTTTTTATTAATCCCTACTATTTGTCCCTGCTTCATGTCAGAGTCCCCTATTTTGCAGTAGGAGCCGATCTGGCTATCAGGTATTATGTCCTTTACAGCAAGCAACTGGTGGAAGAGTTTGGAAATATTGTTGCCTGGGAGAAAGAAGACCAGGTAAAATCTGGCTTACCCAACGCCGCAGGTTGGCTGCTACCCGAGGGGCATAATATTCACCGGCGTTATCCGGAGGTAGCCATCCTGATACCTGATACCATGGGAAGGGCCTGTGGCGGCTTATGCTCATCCTGCCAGCGCATGTATGATTTTCAGGGTGGAAGACTCAACTTTGATCTGGATAAACTGGCCCCCGGGGAAAAGTGGGGTGAGAAGTTGAAAAGACTGATGACCTATTATGAAAAGGATGCTCAGCTGAGAGATATCCTGATTACCGGGGGGGACGGGCTGATGAGTTCAGATAAGTCGCTACGCCTGCTGCTGGATGAGATTTATGCGATGGCGCTCAGAAAAATAGAGAGAAATAAATCGCTACCCGATGGCCGGAAACTGGCAGAACTGGTCCGGATCAGGATCGGGACCCGCTTACCGGTATACCTGCCACAGCGCATCACTCCTGAACTGGTCGCTATCCTTAAGGAATTTAAGGAGAAAGCCTTAAAAGCTGGTGTAAAACAGTTCCTGATCCAGACACATTTTGTATCGCCCATGGAGGTAAGTCCCGAATCGGAGAAGGCCGTCAGGCAGCTTATCTCAGCTGGCTGGACAGTTACAAACCAGTTGGTATTTACGACAGCAGCCTCGCGCAGAGGACATTCAGCTAAACTTCGAAAGGTACTGAACGATATCGGGGTCCTGCCCTATTATAATTTTACGGTGAAGGGATATATGGAGAACAATTCGGGGTTTACACCCAATGCCCGGATTGTCCAGGAACAGCTTGAGGAAAAGGTGGCAGGAAAGATCCCAAAGGAACATGAGGAAACCATCAGAAAGTTTCCTGAGGAAGCCAGCATGATGGTGGAGAATATCCAGGCACTCAGGAAGAACGCTGGCCTGCCTTTCCTGGCCACGGACCGGAATGTGCTGAATCTGCCCGGTGTGGGTAAGAGTATGACATTCAGGGTAATTGGCATTACGCGCTACGGTCGGAGGATCCTTGAGTTTGACCATGATGAAACCAGGCGGCATAGTCCCATTATAGCAAAATTGGGCAAGGTCATCATCATTGAGTCTAAATCGATCCATGAATACCTCATGCAGTTGGAAGAGCTTGGGGAGGACAGGGAAGACTACCAGGGTTTGTATGGATACTCTCTGGGTCAGACCGAACATCGAAGTCCTGTATATGAATATCCGGAGTATGCGGATCAGATTACAGACGAAATAACGAACCTCCAGATTTAGCCAAAGCTGTTACTTATTATTATCTTAGGCGCTTATTTATCAAATTTCTTTTCGATGAAACTTAAGCACTACCTGTTTGCTTTCTTAATTGTTATTTTATATGTCCTTCCCCTTCGGGCCCAAGAGATGGGAATGGAGTCCATCAGCCGGCACGACCTGAAGATGCATATGCTGTTTCTGGCCTCGGACGAACTGAAGGGACGCGATACCGGTGATCCTGGCCTGCAGGTGGCAGCGAGGTACCTGGCTGTGCAGGCTGAGCAACTGGCACTGCAGCCCCTTGATGCGGATCAGGATTTTATGCAACCCTATCTGATTTCTGAAAAAGCATATGACAGGGAAAAGAGCAACATTACTTTCACAGGAGCAGATGGCTCAGTGTTGCTTAGCAAGGATCCTTTTTATCTTTTACCGGCCCCGGAGGAGGGGGAGACCATCATTGAAGGAGAGGTGGTTTTTGCCGGTTATGGGATCAACTCGGAAGATCATGGCTATAACGATTTTGAAAATATAGATATACACAACAGGTTAGTAGTGTTAATGAACCGGGCCCCCATGAATGAAGAGGGGACCGAAGCGCAGTTCGATCATGATAAGTGGAGCGGGATGCAGAATTTTCAATACAAGATGCAGTATATCATGTCCCAGCAGCCAAAAGCTATTCTCATGGTCATGGACCCCAAGTCAGGCATGCAATCCATTGAAGATATCAATCCTGCTGTGGCCAAGTATCTCAGCAGATCAAGACAATTAAAAGGAGAGCAAGCGATGACAAGCACAGCCGGAAATGAACCAATGATAGTCCTGATTCATCGCAAAACCGCGGATTTGATTCTGGCCAGTGCTGGAAAAAATCTGAAGGATTTGCAAGTGGAAATTGACCGGAATCTGGCACCCCGGTCTTTTCTTCTGGAAGGGGCCAAGTTGAAGGTCAATCTGTATATGGAAAATAAGGATTTGGAGGTGTATAATGTATTTGGCCTGATAGAAGGGAGCGATCCGGTATTGAAGGATGAAGCCGTGATCTATGTTGCCCATTATGATCATGTGGGTATCGAAGAAGGCAACAGAGTATTTAATGGGGCCGATGATAATGCTTCTGGAACTGTCGCGCTGATTGAGATTGCCGAGGCCTTTATGAAGGAGAAAAATCGTCCCAAAAGAAGTATTGGTATACTATGGGTATCGGCCGAAGAGATAGGGCTTTACGGATCACAATACTTTGCTGAGCATCCGCTTATCCCTCATGAAAAGATAGCTGCAGTGATTAATCTGGATATGGTAGGAAGGACAAAAACAGAGGAGGATATACAAAGCGGCCGTCCCGGGCTGACCATCCAGGGGGGTGATTCGGTGAAAGTGATCGGGGGCTTGCAGAGTAAAGTGTTGATGAAGATTAACGAAAAGACCCTGTCTGAATCCGGATTAGTTGGAAATTACCAATACAACAACCTGACAGATCCAAATCGCTATTTCTTTCGCAGTGACCATATCAATTTTGCCAGGAAGGATATACCAGTCCTGTTCTATTCAACCGGAACCCACCGGGATTATCACATGGTGACTGACGTTGAAGAGGCTATTGACTATGATAAATTCCTGAAAATGACCCGCTTTTGCTACAAAGCTGGTTTTAATGTGGCACAGCATAAGGGTCCCATCAAGGTAGACAATCCCATGTCGGGGTGGTAGGGGCCTATAGGGGTTTTAAATAGATATTTCGAAATTGCAAGGGTCCGCCTTCCGACTGGAGGGCAATATTTCCTTCAGTAAGGCTCACTTCTGTTCCTTTGTTTTGCAGAACTCCGTTTACCCGTAACTCAATGATTCCATCCTTGGAGGTGATATCATAACTGTTCCATTCGCCGGCTGGTTTCTCACTGCTATCCTCGAACTTGGGAATAGCCAGATAGCGCTTCTCTTCAGAGGTGACCAGGTAGGTGGAATCATTCACAGTGATTGCAGCTCCTTTGCCCATGAGCACAAAATCGCCCGCTTTGCCATGCATCAATTGAGCCTCAACGCAATGCGGGAAGATCATTTCTTTGCCCTGCACATGGAGCAGTACCCCGCTGTTGGAGGGCTCATCGGTCCATCTCCATTCCAGGTGAAGTTCGTAAGAGCTGTAGCTTTCCTTGGTCCGGATATAGCCAAAAGGATCTCCCAGGGTATTCATCAGGCCGTCCTCCACATAGAAGAGGTCCCCGGGTTCGCCATCTTCGCTGTCCACATAAATGTACCAGTGGTCCAGATTTTGTCCGTTAAACAGTTCAATCTTATTATCAGTGCTACAGGATAATACTGCCAGAGAAATGGCAAATAGGGGAACAAACTTCAGTAATGTTTTCATAGAAAAGAGTATTCAGGTTTTAAAGATTAAGGAAATGCAAGGTACATATTTTAGTATTCCTCCGGAACAAAAGTTTGATCCGAAAGCGGGGGCCTTACGTATCCCTCCATGGAGATGGGAGGCAGGTTGATCTTTTTGTGTTTGATCTCTTTGTATGGAATCATGGTAAGCAGGTGGTGAATGGTGTTCAGCCTGGCCCTTCTTTTATCATCTGCGTTTACCACAAACCAGGGTGCTGTCCTGGTATCTGTATAGGAGAACATTTCATCCTTGGCCTTACTGTATTCGATCCACCTGCTCCTGGATTCCAGGTCCATGGGACTGAACTTCCAACGCTTCAGGGGATCATTGATTCGTTCACGGAACCTGTGCTCCTGCTCTTCATCACTTACGGAGAACCAGTATTTGATCAGGATGATACCAGAGTGAATCAGCATTTCCTCAAAGCGGGGACAGGAACGCAGGAACTCCCAGTATTCGTCTTCCGTGCAGAATCCCATCACATGTTCCACTCCCGCCCGGTTATACCAGCTGCGGTCAAAAAGAACAATTTCTCCTTCAGCAGGAAGATGGGTCACATAGCGTTGAAAGTACCACTGTGTCTTTTCACGCTCCGTGGGTACCCCCAGGGCTACCACCCGGCATATCCTGGGATTCAGGCGTTGAGTGATCCGCTTGATCACCCCTCCTTTACCAGCGGCATCACGGCCTTCAAATAGAACCACCACCCGAAGGTTTTTTGCCTTTACCCACTCATGCATTTTCACCAGCTCCAGTTGCAGGCGTTCCAGCTCATTGAAATAAAATTTTTTATTCAGTCTTTGTCTTGGGGAATCGTGATCGCCTACCGGGGACTTTTTCTGCTTTTGGCTTTTCGTCATAGCGGGGGAGGTATAAGGGTAAATTTAGGATAAATAAGTTAATGATTCAACGTGCAAAATAAAGAAGAGGGTGTCTTTTTAAAACACCCTCTTGCATTTTTCTGTGTACAGCCTTGTCTTTCGCCTAGTTGGCCTTGCGGGCAACATTGGTAATGGAGGAGGCAATGAGATCCTTATAATTGGCCTGCAGGAGCCTGGCAGCCTCTTCAGATCCTTCCTGCGCCACCAGGGCTTCCCACCATAGGTGGTCATTGGCAGGACTCCAGATTCCATCTGTTGTGGCAGGTTCCTCCTTCAGTTTCCAGGTTAGCACCAGGTCATATTTTCCGGACTCAAACCAGTATAGGACCGGGAAGGGGCTTCCGGCTTTTGCGGAGGCTGATTCAAATTTCTGGATAAATCCTTTGACAGCATCCAGCGTCCCAGGCTTATAATCGACCAGGGTGATGGTGTGCCATATAATCTCGCTGTTGTCCGGGGGTGTGGGCTCTTCGGGGTGAGCACTAAGGATTGCGCATATTAAAAGAGGCGCAGCAAGCAGTAAGATCTTTTTCATAGCTGGATTTGAACGTATTTTCTATTTAGACCCAATTTAAATAGAATTGTTCAAGAACCCTGTTAAAAAGAAGTTAAAGCGGAAAATCATTGGTGCCGAAAAGACGATCGCCCGCATCCCCCAGTCCGGGAACGATATATCCATATTCGTTCAGGCCGTCGTCCAGTGCGGCCAGGAATATTTCTACTTCAGGATGGTCCTTCTGGATTTTTTCCACCCCTTCAGGAGCGCCTACGATGCAGACCAGCTTCAAATCGCTTGCCCCTTCACTCTTTAATTTATCCAGGGTAGCACTGGCGCTGCCCCCTGTCGCAAGCATGGGATCCAGAACCAGCACTATGGCATTTTTCATTCTAAAGGGAAATTTAGCATAATAGCTTTTTGGCTTCAGGGTATCGTGATCACGGTACATTCCAACGTGTCCGATTTTTACAATGGGAATCAGGCTGGTGATCCCCTCTACCATTCCGAGTCCGGCACGCAGCACCGGTATGAGTACAATATCTCTTGATAGAACACGGGTTACGCATTTCATCATCGGGGTCTCGGTTTTCGTTTCGCGCAGAGGTATATCCCGGGTAATCTCGTAGGCCATCAATCCGGCTATCTCATTAACGTTTTCGCGAAACTCCTTGGTGCCGGTATGCCGGCTTCTAATCCGGGTCAGTTTATGCTGTATCAGGGGGTGATCTACGATATGAAGCATGGTCTCTATTGTTTAAAGACAGATGGATCCGTTACTCTCTGATCGCCTTTGAAAGCTGCCACAAAAGCCTGGGTAAATCCGGAATTCAGGCATTTAATCCTGAATGCATTGGCGTCCTTAAGGGAGTCAAAGGCCCCCACGGTGATCCTGTAGGAACCCTTGTACAGGTATTCATAAGTCGAGTAGCTTTTTCCTTCAATCAGAACAGTGGGAAAACTTCGGGGATTCAAACTGGAGATGATCTGTATCCGGAATAAGACTTTGTCAGGATCTGCCGGTGCAACGGGTTCCGGTTCCGGATTTATCCTGGATTCCGGTTCCGGATTTCTTGTTGGCTCCGGCTTCCTTTCCGGCGATTTCAGAATACCGGATACCGCATGTTTCGCAGGTTCTGCCAGCTCTTGCAGGGCCATGGTGATCTCTTTCGAGGAGGCGCTTTCCTTCAGAGAAATCCTAAGGGCCAAACCTTCGGATCCGGAAGCCTCCGTTCGGGAAAACAGGGCCACCTGATTTCCGGGATGAATGGATATTCCCAATTCGTCCAGCGGACCGTTTATGGTTTTTCCCAGGTTCCGGGGATGCTCCCAATCCTTTCCGTTAAAAGGACAGACAAAAATATCATACCCGCCATATCCCGAATGCCCGGTGGATGAAAACCAGAGGTTGTTCTGAACATCCAGGAAGGGGTACCACTCATGACCACTGGTGTTGATAAATTGCCCCAGGGGATCAGGATCCGTCCAGCCTGAGGAGCTAAGCCTTGAGACAAAGAGGTCCAATCCCCCGCTTGTGGGAAGGCGATCAGAAGAAAAAACCATCATGGATCCATCGTAAGAGATTGCCGGATGGAGGTAACGTGAGGAATCTGTGGCGAATGAAATCTGTGTGATCTCTGATACTTCCCCATTGGCCACAGACATTTCATAGATCTTTTCCACCGCGGGCTGATCAAGCAGCATAATTTTCTTGCTGTAATATCCCCGGCTGTTGTCGCTTGAAAAGGAGAAAGCGGCAGGGGAACAGGCGAATTCCTTGTTTGTAAATAGTGGCCGGCTGCCTGCCAAAGCGGGGTGGTTTATTTCTGTCAGGTAAGTGGTCTCTTCCCGGGGGTGAAGAAAAATAATCCCCTCCTGGTAGAAGGCAACATCGAAACAGGGTCCGCTTAACTGAAGGTCCAGGGTGTCGATCAATAAGACTTCACCAGCCTGTATGGGTTCTGCCCGCGTACTTTGCATCTGGGGATAGCTTGAGAGGAGGGAACATACCGCGATCAGATAGGATGAAAGTAGATTCATTTGAACAAGACAATTAGTACGGTGTTATCTGAATTAGATTGAAGGCATTATCAAATATAGGAGATTTTATAATCTTCGAACAATTAAATAGTTATGTAAGTGAATTTTTTATTCACTACACTTTTTCATAAATTGTAAGCTTTAAATAACAAACAAACTAAATCCATTCAAAATGAAAATGGCACTGTATCAACAATCAAGGTTTTTTGTAGTCGGAATGATGGCCGCCACTTTGATTCTTTTTTCCGGATGTAATACCCAACCAAAGAAGCCGGTAGAGGAGAAACCAGCTGTAGGAGATCTGAAGCCCCGGGAGGATGTGGTAGAGGAACTTTCTGGCTATGAGGTTCCCACTTCCTATGACATTACCAAAGGGATCTATCAAGCCGGAGCACCTTATATACTCTCTCTGTCCAATGGCCCGGAAAAAGCCGGAGAGTATATCACACAGCGAGATAAAGTGCTTAATCTGGGTATCTATGCCACAGATCTCTGTTATGCGACCACTTACATGATGAAACAGGGGACCATGAATTACCTGGAGGCGTCAAAAACTCTGATCGACGATCTTGGCATTTCGACCACTTTTAACGTCAACTATGCAGAACGGATCGAAGATAACATTGATGACCGTGATTCATTGATCCAGATTGTTACGGAATCATTTAATGATACCTGGAATTACCTGGTTGAAAATGAGCAGGATGTTCTGGCCCGGCTGGTTGTGGTTGGGAGCTGGATTGAAGGGGTATATATCACCACCAACGTGGCACAGAAAGCCATAGATAATACTTCATTACTGGAGGCACTTGCCAAGCAGAAGAAGTCACTGAATGAATTGGTGGATCTGCTTGATGCGGTGAAAGAGGTGGATGAGGTGGCAGATTTGTACAAGAGCCTTTCTGATATTCAGGTGCTGTTTGAGGGAGTTGGAGATATTATGACTGAGGAGCAGCTGAAGGTAATTACAGAATCCATAACAACTCTGCGGAACAGCATCGTATAGTACACTATCAGCCCCTTAGGGCTGATCAGAAAATATGAAAGAGGCAGTATTAAATGCACTCTTACAGCTGTTTGCGATTATAGCCAACGTATCCGAGGATGGTGTTTCTTTCAAGGCCAGGGCTATCGTTAAGTCTTTTCTGCGGCAACACCTCAAAACCAACCTGATTAATAAATATCTGGTGGTTTTTGATAATTACCTGGAGATTCACCATCCGGTTCTGTTTGGCGGAGGAATTACACGTCATAGACAAACCCTTTCCGACTCGGAAAGGTTGAAGTTGATTACGGAAGAGATCAACAGCAGCCTCAAGCAAAGAGAAAAATTCATCGTTTTTCTGAGGCTGGTGGAGTTCATCAACGAAGATGAGGTGATGACCGATAAAGAACTGGCCTTTATCAGGACAGTAGCCGATTCATTTAATATCTCAAGGACCGAGCACGACAATACCAAAAACTTTGTGTTAAATGCATGTGATGCCATTGACCCTGAAAGGATCATGGTCATCGACAGCATGAAGACATCCTATGTCAAAGGGATTCGGCATATCAGGGAGAAAGGGCTGGAGGGCAGAATCTCGATCCTGCATCATGAAAGTACCGACACCTATGTATTCCGCTACCTGGGGACCCACAATCTGTTCCTGAACGGAACACCTGTTATACCGGACAGGATCGAGCTGCTGGAGCACGGTTCCCTGATCACGGGCTCCCTGATCAGTCCGGTTTACTATAGTGATATATCCAGGAAATTCCATCGGGCCAAGGAGTTCACAAAGATCTCCTTTCTGGCTAAGGATATAGAATACAGGTTTAAGAATAGTAACAAGGGAATCCGGAGATTCAGTTTCAGTAAAGAATCAGGAAACCTCATTGGAATTATGGGAGGAAGTGGAGCCGGGAAGTCCACATTGCTCAGTATTCTTTGTGGAAAACTGAAACCACAATCCGGTAAGATAACCATCAATGGATATGATATACACAAGGATGAATCTGAAATAGAGGGGATCATCGGTTTTGTGCCGCAGGACGACCTGCTGCTGGAAGAGCTAACAGTATTTAAAAACCTCTACCTGAATGCAAAGCTTTGTCTGAGCAATCTCTCGGAAGAAGAGTTGCTGGAACGGGTGAACCAGGTACTGGTGGATCTGGAGCTGGAGGATATCAAACACCTGACGGTGGGCAATCCTTTGAAAAAGTTTATCAGCGGGGGACAGCGGAAAAGGTTGAATATTGCACTGGAACTTATCAGGGAGCCGGCCGTGCTTTTTGTGGATGAACCAACTTCCGGACTCTCCTCTATTGGATCAGAAAAGGTCATGTTGCTTTTAAAGGAGCAAGCCCTGAAAGGGAAACTGGTGATCGTAAATATACATCAACCGCATTCTGATATTTACAAGCTGTTTGACAGGTTTCTGGTGATCGACAAGGAAGGGTACGTGATCTACAAGGGAAATCCCATTGATGCCATCACCTATTTCAAGGAGCTCAGTCACTATGTGAATGCAGATGTGGGACACTGTGCGACCTGCGGGAATGTCATGCCGGAGCAGATTCTACAAATGGTAGAGGCCAAGCAGATAAATGAGTATGGCAAAGTGACCAACGAACGAAAGGTCTCGCCCGAGGAGTGGTATGATATTTATGTAGACCGGATTGAATCAAGACAGAAGATCAAGACCAAAAAGAGGCCCTTGCCAGCCAGGGATTTTCGCATTCCAGGAGCCTTTCAGCAATTTACCATCTTTTTGCACAGAAATATTTTACGCAAGTTAACCAACCGGCAGTATTTGCTGATCACCTTTCTGGAGGCACCCTTACTGGCATTGATCACTGCCTGGTTTACCCGATACACAGACGATCAGTTCTCCACTGCAACTTATGTATTCAGCGGAAATTCAAATCTTCCCACCTATATGTTCATCGGGGTGATTATCGCCATGTTCATGGGATTGATGGTAAGTGCCAAGGAGATCTTTATGGACCGGAAGATTCAGGAACGGGAGTCCTTTCTGCATCTCAGCCGCTTCAGTTACCTGCATTCAAAAATCCTTGTTTTATTTCTGATCTCGGCTATTCAGACCTTCTCCTTTGTCTTGGTCGGAAACTTGATTCTGGAAATCAGGGGGATGTTCTTTCACTATTGGGCTATCTTCTTCACCGTCTCCTGTCTGGCCAATATGATCGGTTTGAATATATCGGCCGGACTCAATTCGGTATCCACCGCCTTTATCGTGATTCCCTTTATCCTGGTACCACAGCTGCTGTTCAGCGGAGTACTGATCCCTTTTGACAAGTTGAATAATCTGTATGATAATCCTGAATATGTCCCAGTTATCGGGGAGCTAATGCCCTCGAAGTGGGCCTTTGAGGCGGTGGCTGTGCAACAATTTAAGGGAAACAGGTTTACCCGGGAGTTTTTTGATCTGGACCAGATCAGTGCCAATCGGGCTTACCAGGCTGACCTGGTAAATGTGGTCAAAAGCAAGCTAAATGGGATCCGGTTCCATTCCACGGGAGGCATCGTACCGGATAGCAAAAAAGCTGATCTGGAACTGGTGTCTAACGAGTTATCAGCCTTAAGCAAGACAGGGGTCGTGGCTTCATTCGGACCCCCGGAAGGATTTACCCCCTCCGGATTCACAGAAGAGGTGTATCTGATGGCAACAGACTCCCTGGACAGGGCAAGGCAAATTTTCATTGGATTAAAAAAAGATGCTGATCGTTTAAGGGATGTGCGTGCTACCAGCCTGGTAAAGGAGTGGGGTGGGGAGGAAGCCTTTAAACTGATGGAAAAGAGCTATACCAATAAGAGGCTTGCGAGTATGCTGGTGAATAACGCTCAGTTTGTTACCGAGTGGAAGAAACACCTGGTCCGGAAAATTGCCCCTGTTTACCAGATTCCCCGGTCAAGAGTTGGCCGGGCGCATCTGTTTGCCCCGGTTAAGCGGCTGGGCCCATTCTACCTGGATACTTACTGGTTTAACCTGGTAGCGATCTGGTTATCGGCCATTATTTTTTATATTACACTGGTAAATGACCTGCTTCGTAGATTTGTCAACTGGAACGAGATCCGGAAACTGCGTAAGGGTCTGTAACACCTGCGATGTGAATAAAAACCAAATGATATGAAAAAGCAACTTGTTCTCCTAGTAGCCATCGGGATCTTATTCCTGGTTTCTCAGTCCTTTCGCCCGGATAATCCTCCTGAAAAATTGTTTCCAGAGGAAATCAGTACTGTTTTGAAAACCTCTTGCTATGACTGCCATTACACGGGAGCCAAAGCAGAAAAAGCACTGAAGGCTGCAAATTTCGAAGAGTGGGAAGGATACAGGGCAAGCAAAAAAATTGCAGTGTTGGGTGAGATATGCAAGGTGCTGGAAGAGGGAAAGATGCCACCTGAGAAGTATCTGGAGAAGAAGCCGGATAGAAAACTGTCCGAGGAGCAGGTGAAGTTGTTGTGTGAATGGACTGAGCAGGAGGCGGAAAAACTGATGCAGGGAAACTGATGGGCAGGATATTAAAGATTACAGGGATTGGATTGATAGTTTTGTTGATTGTTCTGCAGTTTTTCAGACCGGAACTAAATAATGAACCACCGGATCCGGAGCTGGATCTGATTGCCTTGGTAACTCCTTCTGAACCGCTTGCCAACATGCTCAGGAATGCCTGTTACGATTGTCATTCTAACCAGACAACTTATCCCTGGTATCAAAAGCTTTCCCCGGTTTCATGGTACCTGAACAGACACATTGAGAAGGGTAAGAAAGACCTGAATTTCAGTGAATACGGTCACCTGGACAAGGCCGACCGGATCGGTCTGCTGGTGAAGACCTGCGAGGTGGTGGAAGCCGGAACCATGCCACTTCAAAGTTATCGTCTGATACATAAGGAGGCCCGCCTGAAACAGGATGCACGAGATGCACTATGCGACTGGACCGAGAAGGAGGCTCTGAAAGTGATGCGTGAGTAAAACGTGCAGACTGAGCCTGGATTCATGTTAAATATGTGAAAGTTGATCAATCCCCGGAGCTTTCAGGGTATTTTTATATCCATGAACTTGTATCTATCTGTCCTTGAATAAGCTTCATTCGTAAAAAATCGGGAAAAGTAAATACCTAATTGCTTGACTACAGGGACTTTTGGTCATATTTTTATAGATAGAAAAAACCAATACGATATATTATGAAAAATGCTGTAAAATTATTGTTACTGGTAGTGCTGACAGCCAGCCTGACTTCCTGTCAAAAGATCAAGGGTTGGTTTGATGTGGAAGTTGATACCACCATTGAGGGTGAACTCTCTATTCTCACGGATGGAACTGAGTTGAAATCCACTGCAGATTATGGGTTTAACGAATCCATTACCGTCCAGGTATTGAATGATGATCTGTACGAATACGAAGATGAGATTACCGGCTTCCTGGCCTCGGATGTTACCTTTGAAATTTTGTCCGTGGACTCCTCCGATGTCATAATACGGTCGGGAACAGAGTTTCTGATATTTAATTCTGAGAATCCCGGTATAAGCGTGACGGTTCCCTTTGACTGGCCCGTTGAGGTGGGAGCAAGCCTGACGCTGGACGAAGCTTCCCTGGATGTGATAAACGATATTCTGGATGATTTGGTGCCATTTACCATTTCAGCTTCAGGCAGCTGTAATAAAGGGAATGTGACCATTGATCTCAGATACGGATTTGAGGTCACGGCCATAGCCAATCCCCTCTAAGCTTATTATTTAAAAAGAATAATGGAGGCTGCTTGCTGAAGGCAGCCTCCATTTTTTTTGGCTTTCGGGATTATAGCTTAATTTTACCCCTGCACTCATTTGCCAAAAAATCCACCCAAGATGAAGAAGCTTGTGAAAAGATTGTTATGGATCCTCCTGATCGTTTTAATAATATTTGTCACCTGGTTTGCCTGGCCCAGGCTGCCAATTATTACAGCTTTTGCGGCTAAAGGGATGTGCTCCAGTGTATTCCTGGCCGATAAAAGCCCTGAGCGGGTAGCTGCGGAGGACCTCTCTTTCTTCCCCATCAGCCTGGCCAAATGTACCATTGATTATGAGGAGAAATCAGTTAGCGCAAGGGTCCTTGGCCTGGCAAAGCGGAAGGCGGTTTTCAGGGAAGGACTGGGAGCTGTGATTGTCCTGGAAAAGCCGGAAGAGGAGTTGATCGCGGACAGCTTTGAGATCCCGGATGCGGGCTACAGCCAGGATACGATTCCCTGGCCCCTAGGCGATGTGCTGCCAGATTCCAAGCCGGAAGGGGTGGACTATGAAACACTAAAAGATATACTGGACGAGGCCGTTGATGATGCAGGAGATGAGCCGGTTAAAAAAACCCTTGGTGTTGCGGTGGTATACAAGAATAAGCTGATTGGAGAAAACTACCTGGAGGGTTATGATGCCTGGACCAAATTTCATGGCTGGTCCATGACCAAATCAGTGACCGGAGCCATGGCGGGAGCTTTGGTGCAGGAGGGAAGACTGGATGTGAATGCCCCAAGCGGAATCCCTCAATGGGAAGGTGACGAAAGGAAAAACATCAGCGTGGAAAATATCCTGCATATGAGCAGCGGACTGGAATGGGTAGAGAACTATTTTACCATTTCTGAAGCCACGGTGATGCTGATGCAAAGTGATGATATGTTTTTTTCGGTGACCAGGTGCCCTTTGGAGTTTGAACCCGGGAGCCACTGGAACTATTCTTCGGGCGATGCTAACCTGCTTTCCGGAATACTGCGGCAGGCCATAGGAGACAGGCAGGAGTACCTCGGTTACGCCTATACCAGGATATTCCATCGCATCGGAATGTTGAATACCACGGTGGAGACGGATGCCAGCGGATTATTTGTTGCCTCCTCTTTCAGCTATGGTTCTACCAGGGACTGGGCACGCTTTGGATTGCTCTTTTTGAATAATGGGATCTTTGAGGGAGATACGGTGCTGAATCCCGAGTGGGTGGAGTATATGAGAACCCCGGCCCCGGCCTCGAATGGAAAGTATGCAGCTACCTTCTGGCTGGAAGAACCCTCGGAGGAAAGAGCCCTGGTGGATGTGCCGGATGATGTCTTTTTCGCTGATGGGTTCCTGGGGCAGCGGGTTTATATCATCCCTTCAAAAAATCTGGTGGTGGTCCGAATGGGCTACAGCCTGAGCAATTTCAGTGTCAATGATTTCCTCAGGGATATCATAAACACGCTTCCTGAATAGAGCTCAACCCCTGTTCAGCAGGTCGTTAACCTTGTTCTTCAGGCCAAAATGTTTGTGGTCATAATAGGGTCTCAGGGCCCAGGCCCTCACCAGAGCATCCTCCGATTCCTGGTATTTTCCGGTGTTATACATGGCCACCCCATAGGAATAGAGGTAAAAGGCGTCTTCCGGTTTTTTCTCCATCAGGGGAGCCAGCAACTCCATTCCCTCCTCCACCTTCCTGCCGTGGGTAATCAGGAAGTTAGCAAGCTCATACTGGGTCATCTCATTTCCGGGTCGGAGTAAAAGGGCTTTCCGGAAGTAGTCCTCAGCTTTATCATAGGATTCTGCCCAGGTATAGATCCCAGCATACCATAAATAGAGGTTGGCCTCCGGCCATCCTCTCATTTCAGTCATTTTTCGGATCTCTGCCATGTAATCATTTGCACGCACACTGTCTCCTTGAGAAACGGCGCAGATAGCCTGCCAGTAATCGAAGGTAGAGTTTTGATCGGGCCATAATTCCCGGCCTGTTTCAAAAGCTCTGGCTTCCTTTCTATGCATATCTTCGAAATGGTAGGCGCGACCCAGAAGGATGTAGGTCCATGACCAGGAATGGGAATCCAGTTTTTTAAGCATATCCAGACTCTTTTCAAAGAACTCAATCGCCTGGGTCCACTGTTCCAGATTAAAATGGATCCAGCCAGCCATGTAGGTCATATAGACGGAATGCGGATAAAGATCCAGATATTGCTGGCAGTAGACTAGCTGGTCCAGGGGATTTTTATCCACGGCTGCTTTCACGGCATGAACCAGTATTTTCATGTTGTCCGGTAGCTGATCCATATGCTCAAAAGCTTTGTAAGCCCATGATTTGGAAAGTACAGCCTGCCTCATATCTCCATAGCAATAGGCCAGTTTCATCATGGCAGAAACAAAGCCTGTATCTATCTGAATCGCTTTATTATAGTATTCTGCCGCACAGCTATAGTCCAGTCTGGTATGACAATTCAAAGCCTGGATATAGGCTTTATAGGCATCGGCCGACTGGGTAAAGATGTTCCCCGAATCGAAATGGATATCTTTACTCAAACTTCGAATTTCAAGAAAGTTCCTAATTTTCAAAGACATGGAGTCTGCCAGGGCGAAGAAATCATCTTCCGTATTTCCATCCAAATCGTAGGACTTGTATATCTCTTCCGTTTCTGAGTTCATGATATTAGCCGTGATCCGGATCTTGCTGCCTGATTTATACAGGCTGCCTGATATTACCGTATTGGCTTCCAGCTGTTGGGCCAGTTGACCTATCATGGAAGGGGTGAAAGATGCCAGGTTGATATCTTTCTTGCCCGCCAGGGCACTATTCATGGTTTCAAATTGTCGAACCGATAACTCGGGGGAATTGGAGAGAGCCGTGATTATGAGGTTCTGCATACCCTCCTGCCAGAGACTATATACGGTATCGCCGCTTATGTTTTTGAAAGGCATTACCGCGATGGAAATTTTACCGCGCATCTCCCGGGGAATTTTCGACCTTCCCTGCTTGAATATTTTTGGGTAGGCTAGAACAATCACTGTTACAAGAAGGATTCCAATCACAACATCACTTATTCCCAGTTTGCGCCGTCCTTCCTTACTCTTTTTCTCCGAGGAGATCCCCTCAGCAGCGGCTTCCGTTTTCACCACTCCCTGAGGGGTGATATCGAAAATCCAGGAGAGAGCAAAAGCAGCCGGAAAGCCTACGATCAGCAGGATAATCAGTAGGGTGACTGTCCAGTCGGGAAGCCCAAGCCGCGGAAGAATAATATCACTGGCCTCAATAATGATAAAAGCAGTGGCTGCATACATGGCCAGTACTCTGGGTACGCCACGTCGCTTAAGTTCCTGCCAGAAGCGGAACGTTCTTTTTTGTTTCCGGGCCATATTGCCAACAGGCTTGGTTAAGTACAAGTTACGATATGGAAGAACGGAAGTCAAATGCAGCTTGCGGATCAGGAATGGATTTGTTATTTTCAACTATGAAAACATCCGAATTCAAACACCTGAATAAGGTGCAATTAAGACGAAGAGTGAATATATATCAAGTCTTGATCTTTGTGTCTCCAGCCTTTGCCCTTGGTTCCTTTATCGGCTTTTTTTTTACCGATTATAAGTATAACTGGGTCTGGTTAATTAACGGTCTTACCTATAGCCTGTTGACCATTAATTTTGTGGGGCAGATGCGCCGGATGAAAACGGAGATCCAATTTCGGGAGGATCGACTGAAACAGAAACAGGAACAGGAAGCGGCCCTGAAAGCAGAGGCGGAATAGTTTTTTCTGCTGGCCCTGCAGGGATTAATAGCTTATATTTATCTCTTAGGGAAAACTCTGTACTATGACACTCCACAAACTATGTTTAAGAATTCTATCCTGGTCCCTTTTCGTTTTCTTTCACTCCTGCAATCCGGAGCCAGGCGCTGACTATTTTCGACAGGCAGATTTTAATGGCGACTGGTACTTTCATATGGGGGATATCCCTGTACCAAGCCTATCCGGGGAGGACCCGGGCGTATGGATTCCGGTACATCTACCCCATGACTGGAGCATTATCGACTATGAAATTCAGGACTCCCTGCACGAGGGGCCATTTTATAAAGAGCTTCCCGGAGGGGTGGACGTGGGATATTTAAGAGATGGGATAGCCTGGTACCGGAAGGAATTTGTAAGTCCGGAAGAAATGGAGGGTAAACAGATCCTACTTGAGTTTGATGGGGTGCAGTCTCAGATGGAATTATGGGTCAATGGGATCTTGATCGGGGAACATGTTTATGGATATACTCCTTTTTATTTTGATATCGCTCCGGCCCTGAAGGACCCCGGGAAGAAAAATGTGATTGCTGTTAAAACAGCAAATCCGGGAGAAAATTCCCGATGGTTTACCGGAGCAGGTATTTACCGGCCGGTGAAAATATCCGTGCTTCATACGGTGGCAGTGCCCCCCTGGGGCGTCTATGTGACCACCCCGGATGTTTCCACCGAATACGCCAGCATAAATATGGAGATAAAGGTGTCGAATATGCGGGAGTCAGAGGTGGATGTAAGCGGAGATATTGTGATTTTTTCTTCAAGCGGCAAAGAACTGAAATGGAAAACAGAAACACTTACAGTTGCTGCAAATTCTACTGTGACTCTCACAGCTTCCGGGATCATCAACAATCCTGCTCTCTGGAACGTCGATCAGCCTTCCCTCTACCAGGCTGAAGTGAGCCTGCAGTCAGGCGGGGAAGAGCTGGACCGTTATCGCACCAGCTTTGGAATCAGGTCCATCGCCTACAATGTAAGGGATGGCTTTCTGTTGAATGGAGAGGAGTTCCTGATGAAAGGAGCCTGTATGCATCATGATAATGGACTTTTGGGTGCAGCGGCGTTTAAGGATGCCGAGTACCGCAGGGTGGAGCGGATGAAGGAGAATGGATACAATGCCATTCGCACCAGCCACAATCCACCTTCAGAATCATTTCTGGATGCCTGCGATGAGCTTGGGATGGTGGTGATAGATGAATCCTTTGATCAATGGGAAAAACCCAAACGAACCGGGGACTATTCCAATTATTTTGAGGAGTGGCATATCAAAGATATACAGGCCATGGTGTTTCGTGACCGGAATCACCCCAGTGTGGTGATGTGGAGTTTTGGGAATGAGGTCCCGGAACGGGCCGATCCCGGGGGAATTGAGATCGGAGAAATCCTGGCAGAAGCAATCAATGAGGTGGATGATACCAGGCCTGTTACCCAGGCAGTCTGTGCATTTTGGGACCAGCCAGGAAAAGAGTGGGACTATTCAGCAGGGGCTTTCAGCATGCTGGATCTGGGAGGGTATAACTATCAGATGCAGGAATATGAGCCGGATCATCTGAAATATCCTGAACGTATGATGTATGGTTCAGAAACCTTTCCCAAGTATGCCTGGGAAAACTGGGAGCTGGTAAAGCGGCTTCCTTATGTGATAGGAGATTTTGTCTGGACCGGCATGGATTATATCGGCGAGTCGGGGATCGGCCATAACTATTTTTATGATTCCACGGACACCAGGGAACAGACCTTTCTGATGCCATGGCCCTGGTATATTTCCTGGTGCGGGGATATGGATATTCTGGGCAATCAAAAGCCACAATCACACTACCGGGATGTGCTCTGGGGCGAAAGCAAACTGGAAATCCTGGTCTCCACACCCCTTCCTGAAGGAAGTATCCCCTGGGTGAGTTTCTGGGGCTGGGAGGATGAGCTGAACCACTGGAACTGGGAAGCATATGAAGGAAAAACCTTGAAAGTGAAGGTCTACTCTTCATATCCGGAGGTTCAATTGGAGTTAAATGGAAAGCTGATTGGGGTGCTTCAGATCGATTCCCTGGACAGGTATACCGCCTTGTTTGAGCTTCCCTATTCTCCCGGGGAGCTAAAGGCAACCGGGTTCAGCGACGGCAAAGTGATGGAATCGATTGTGCTTAAAACTGCAGGAAAGGCCAGTCAATTGCAACTGGATGAAGAAAAATCCGTGCTGCAAGCGGATAAGAACGCCCTGGCTTTTTTAAATGTGGCAGCCTTGGATCTTGACGGAAACATCGTACCTACAAATGAGTCCCTGTTAACTGTAAAAGTATCCGGACCGGCTCTGCTTCAGGCGGCAGGCAACGCAAACCCCAAACACCAGGGAAGTTTCACCGATGAAACTTTCCGACTGTTTAGAGGAAAGGGCCTGGTGGTGGTTCGCTCCACCGGGGAACCGGGAATCATAAACGTAGAGATAGAATCAGAAAATCTGAAACCGGCCAGAGTTACCCTGGTGGCTAGATAGTCCAGCCTGATCTTTTTACCGGGAAAACCATATATTTGCAGCTTTATAATAGAATCTCATCAAATGGATATTGAAGTGTATTTTGAAGCGGGGGCAAAAGTAAATGCCCGCATGGGAAAGCATATAGTAAAAACTGATCAAAAAGAGCGGGGAGGAGGCGAGGATAGTGCCCCGGCGCCTTTTGATTATTTTCTGATCTCACTGGCCACCTGTGCCGGTATTTACGTGAAGGTATTCTGCGATAAACGGGGAATCGATTCTTCTGAAATACAGATCATCCAGAAGCACCACAACGACCCGCAAAGCCTTAGGTTGAACGGAATTGAACTGGAGATTGTCCTGCCGGATGATTTCCCGGATAAATACAGGGAGGCTGTAATTAAGGCTGCGGATCAATGTGCGGTCAAGCGCCTGTTGAAAGATCCTCCAGCCATAAAGGTCCGGACGAACCGAGGCTGAAAAATACGGAGTAAGCCCTATTTCTTCTTGTCACTCCGGAAATCCCTCATCGATCCACCTCTGAAGCAGAGAGATATTGCATTCCGAAAGCTGCTGGTTGGTGGGCATTTTTGCATATCCGTTCTCCCACAGGATGGACCCCATCAGGCTGCCATTTTCTGCAAGTGAAACCATATCTGTATACGAGGCAATAATAATCCCTCCTCCTGGAGCACTGGCCGTGTGACAACCAGCACAGTATGATTCCATCATGGGCCAGATTTGTCCCGAAAAGGTCACATTAGTGGTATCACATCCATCACTACAGGCATTATTTTTTGCTCCCTGTGTTATCCAGGTTCTGATTAACTGAATCTGTTCTGAATTCAGCGGATTGTGAGGTGGAGGAGGCATCAGGTCATCCCCGTCGTCAGTGAGGCTTTCAAAAAACTCACTGTCCTCCGGGTCCCCGGGCTTAATCTCTCCCGTATTTATGATAGAGGCATAATCATTCAGGATCACTCCATCCCGGTGAGAGGCCTGGTCATGACAGCCGGTAGTGGCACAGGAAGATACTACCAGGGGAAGAATGGTATTCTGAAAGTATACGGTGTCCGGATCACAGCTGCTAGAGCTGCTTGGATCGATTTCCTGTTCAGGCTCCGGCCCCTGTCTTCCGGGAATTTCATACTTGGTGCAGGAGAGGGCAAAGACGCTAATGAGGGTAACAATAATTGGGATGCACTTGATGAATATCCTTTTCATAATGTAGTGCATTTTGAATATTAACGGAGCCACGAGCAGCATTGTTACCTATTGCCCGACGGGACTTTCTTATTTTTATTTTGTCTAAATAGGGTCCAGGCGCGAATGGGCAATAACCTACTGATTGAATTGACCGCTAAGATGAAGGACCATTTTATCTCTGGCTGGAGGATATCCAGTTGTGATGGTCCATGCCAGTGCATTGGGACAATCAAGCATGGAAAACCGGACGCCTCCCATAATCATATCTCTTCGAAGGATGAATTCTCCCCACATGCCCCCGATCAGGCAAAGTTCGGGACCTTCATTCAGGGGAAAAATACTTTCACAATACTCTTCCAGGTTATCCAAGGTCAGTTTTTCCTGGATGGTTTTTTCAGTTGTACCGACATCTACAATTTCAAAGAATTCCATGGGCTATATTGACTTGCATTGGTACCGGGTAAACACATGTTTCCTGGTATCTCCGGAGCATTTTCTTTTCCTGTAACCTGCCGGCGGGCAAGATAGTTCAAATCTATGACCGAAGTGCTGCACATCCTTATAAGGCGTATCATCTTTCTCCCTTTCCAAGTAGTGCAGAAAGCTTTGTCATCCATTAAAAGGCATCATTGATGGATTCCGAGGGCTGTTTCTCCGGGATCAGGTAAAACGATACCTTTGTCTTCCATGGAGATATTCGATGTTATCGTGGTAGGAGCGGGACCGGCAGGACTGCTGGCTGCCGGTAGTGCCTCCACCGCGGGTAAAAGGGTGCTTATCCTGGAAAAGATGAGGCAGGAGGGAAGGAAACTTTTAATCACGGGAAAGGGGCGTTGCAATATTACCAACGATGCTGAAGTGGGAGAATTTATAAAGCACGTCCATCCCAATGGCCACTTTCTTCGCCCGGCATTCGGACAGTTTTTTTCCAAAGAGATTTTGGACTTACTTCATAAATACGGAGTAGAGACTAGCCTTGAGCGGGGTGGTCGCTACTTTCCTTCAAGCAACAGGTCGGCAGATGTCTTATCGGCCCTGTTGAAGTGGGTGCGTGAGCTGAATGTGGAGATCCGGTGCGGGCACAGGGTGGAAAAGCTGCTGGTTGAGAACCAGATTATTCAGGGTGTTCAGGCCAATGGTCAGAAGATCAGAGCTCTCAAAGTGATTCTGGCCACAGGGGGAAAGTCCTATCCGGCCACCGGATCAAACGGGGAGGGATATGAACTGGCCCGGTCTGTGGGACATACGATTACAGCGCCAAGACCTGCGCTGGTCCCCCTGGAAACGGAGGGAGATATCGCCCGGCAACTACAGGGGCTCACCCTTAAAAATGTGCAGGCTACTGTCTGGGTAAATGATAAAAAAAGGGAAGAAGAATTCGGGGAGATCCTCTTTACTCATTTTGGACTCTCGGGTCCAATTATTCTTACCCTTAGCAGGTTGGTTGTGAATGAGTTGCACCAAAAGAATAAGGTGGAGCTCGCCATCGATCTGAAGGCGGCTCTGGATGAGCAAAAACTGGATGCCCGCCTGTTAAGGGATTTAAATGAATCCGGAAAGAAGAAGATTGGAAATCTGTTCCGGAACTGGCTCCCTGCCTCCATGATCCCTGTTTTCTTCCAGCTCTTGGGGATCGATCAGGAAAAGGAGGGTCACCAGCTTACCTCCAAGGAACGAAAAAAGATCCGGAACCTGATGAAGGACTTCCGGTTCCGAATCACGAATCACCGTTCCTTTAAGGAGGCTATAATTACAGCGGGTGGAATTAGTACTGGACAAATCTTTTCAAAGACCATGGAGTCAAAACTGGTGTCCGGACTCCATTTTGCAGGAGAGATGATCGACCTGGATGCTGATACAGGAGGGTATAACCTTCAGATCGCTTACTCTACGGGCTGGTTGGCCGGAATACCAAGCATCAGATCATAGTTGTAGTTGTACTTTTTTTCTTGCGTAGTTTTTATACTGGATCAGTAATCCCATACATCCGATTTTATCTTCAATCTCTTCCTCGGTGGATAATCTGGCGATGGCGTTTATCCTGATGATCACCGGTTTTGCGACATCAAATCCCAGGCCCAGTGATTCCAGGTACTTATCCTCCTCGTTGTCATACAACACTTCCTTGGTCTGCTCGTCGATCAGGACAAAGTGGATGGGATACAGGTTTTTATGGGTGCAAAAGGAGAGAATATAATCTTTTTGCCCATAAAACACCACACTTAATTCAATGGTATCCAGAGCACTTATTTGTGTTGAGTGGGACTGGCTATATACTTTATACCCTTTCTGAACATCATTGTAACAATCTCCCTCCAGGTGATGCGTGGCACAGTTTTGTGAGATCACATGGCCGGGGATGATCAGGAATAGAACGGCCACCAACTGATTTTTACTTATAAATTTCATAATTGACCGGTTTTATTAGTTAGTTCCGACAGCATTGTTTCTCAGCTCAATCACCGCAGCCTTTAGGGCATTAAAGTCCTCTTCGGTCAGATGGGGCTGACTGGTAGTTCCCTTTCCGCCGATGACCAGTTTTTTTGGCTGGTTCTTTTCCTCACTTACTGCTGTTTTTATAGTTACGCCTCCCGAACCGGATTCAATCTTGTCATATATGTTTTTGATCGCTTCCAGGTCGTTCAATGTGGATATAACGCCAGGATCATCGGATCCGAGTCCTTTGGAGAAACGCATGAAATTATCGATGGTGTATTTTTGATCAGCCAGATGTTGCAGCACCTGGTCTGCGGTGCTGTAATCGTCTATCATATGGACGGCCAGGTACAGGCTTTCTGCAAAAGCTCCTGCAGAAAGCATTACCACCGTATTCGATCTTTCGTTTCTTTCACAGAAGCTGAGTATATTGATAAAAGCTTCGTTGGAGATGTTGTACAGAGAATCCAGAAATTCAACATTGTTCTGTACCTGTTCAATCATGGACTCATCTACGGCTTCGTTTATATTGATATCTGCGGCAAGAGATTTCACCACCTCCAGGTAATCCAGTGTTTCTTCATGCCTCCCAAAAAGAGCACTATAGGCCAGGTCGGTCAGGTACATGCCCAAAGCGAAGGTTTGCGTTTTGGAATCGAGATATTGATCCGCCTTGTCAACCGGGTTCAGGAGTGTTGCATCAAACTTTATATCCGTCATATCTATGACGCTTAACATCTCCGCTGGAGAAGGGTAAAGATGGATAATCTGGCTGAAAGATTGCAATCCATCTCCGGGTGATGTATTGTTTACATCCTCGATCAGTACAGAAGAATCCTTCCGCCCTGATTGGCAGGCAACAGCCAGGATCAAAGTACCGAATGCCGCCAGAATAAAGAAGCTGTTTCGTAAAGATTTCATAGGGTTATTTATTGTAAACATAATTCAATTTCCAATAGGGATTTTATTTTTTTTCCGACAAGGGCTTTCCTTTTATTCTGCCGGAGAAGTCAATAATTTTTCTGAGTACGCTGTACCGCAATAAAATAAAGAGGATGAGTGTCATTAACCATATGGCCATCAGGTTGAAATAAGTAGTGGGAATATATGTATCCCCCACTTGTTTCAGGGAAGCATAGAAATGTGCACGGCCATTCCTCCTGGTTGGATAGGCATATACAGGATCCATTTTTCTGAGTAATTGGCCATCTTTTTTGATGAGTTTGTAAAGATTATTTCTGTTTAGTACCAGCTGAGCCAATTGCTCATTATGATGTGTCCTTTTCAAATGAATGTAATTTGCCAATCCCCCGGCTTCTGTCTTCAGAGAATCAATCAGCAGGTCCTTTTCATGGGTAAGCCTGTCCCGGTGCTTTCGTAGGGCAGATCTGTAGTTTTCCAGCCAGGTGATGATCTCTTCTGCAGTTTCATTGGAAAACTGTTCCATGCTTAAGTGCCCGGGATGTGGATAGGGTGTGGTCAGGCGAATGGATAGAAGGGCTTGTTTTATGGTTCCAAGAGAGGCAGTAAATTCCGGATCTGCCGGCTTATCGTGAAATAAGGAAATCGCCTGCTCCAGTTCATGAGTGATTGCCGGGATGAGGAATTGCAGGTCATAGGTAATGTTGCTCTCTAATCTCTCTTTTTCATTCAGTGGTTTCTGGTAGGCATTATTTACAAACTGGTTCACTACCAGGGCTTCGTAAGCCCAGCGACTGGCCATCATATCGCCGGAAAAGGGAACCACTATATCTGAGGCAAATTTGTAATACAGTTTGTCAAATTTCACAATGACCCCGGCCAGTAGAATTTGGGGCACCAGCAAAAAGGGGACAATTACATAAATGGCAACCACAGATTTCAATCCATCAGAAATGAGAAGGCCAAACATATTTGCAAAACAGGCAGTGGAGAACAAGATCAACCAGTAGACCATTGACAGTCCCTTTATCTCCATAATCAGGTTCCCGATCCCTACGAACATCAGCATCTGTATACCGGAGAGGATAAATAGCAGGGAAATCTTTGAAAACAAATAAGCGGTTCGGCTCAGGTTAAGAAAAGACTCTCTTTCCAGGATTTTACGGTCCCGATGAATCTCTTCAGCAGCGATAATCATTCCCAGGAACATAGCAACGATAACACTCATAAAGAGATATGCAGGAAGGTTTTCGTTCTGACTGAACCAATACTGGTGTGGGTTGCTCTCGTCCCCGGCTACATATTTGGAGAAGAATCCGAGGATCAATGCCAGCAAGGGAGCCACCAGAAGTGCTATGGACATAAACTGACGGTCGGCGAGTTTGGATAGCAGGTTCCTTTTAAAAAAAATCAGAAATTGCCTGAATGAGCCTGGAATATGAAGTTTGGTTGCAGGAATTGCTGTCTTTTCTGTATTAAATTCCAGCCTGCTTTCAATCTTATCTTTATAAAGGGAGTACCATTGAGAGGGGGAAGTCTTACGGTTTGAGGTAAAAGCCCCGGATTCATTCACATCTCTGGCCTCAAGCACATTAAGTATTTCGTCAGGATTCACATTCCCACATGTAAGGCACTGACTCTCACTGGCATCTACTCTCCCCGCCTGTTTTTTAAAATAGGTGATGGCTTCGATGGGATTTCCGGAATATACCGGGTAGCCGCCCTTATCCAGGACTATCAGGTGGTCGAATTGTCTGAATAACACTGCTGAAGGCTGATGAATGGTCGAGATGACCAGTTTCCCTTTTAGCGCCAGTTCTTTCAAAAGCTCAATAACATTCTCAGAATCGGTGGAAGACAGCCCGGAAGTGGGTTCGTCTACAAATAGTAATTGAGGCTCACGAATCAGTTCAAGGGCAATGTTTAGTCTTTTTCGCTGACCCCCGCTTATAAATTTGTTCAGAGGAGACCCCACCTTCAGATCCTTGGCGTTTAAAAGGTCCATCTCATTGAGCAGCTTGTGGACTGCTTGAGCTATCTCTTCAGAATTCTGTCCGTTCATGCATAATTGGGCATTAAACAATAGATTCTGTTCAACAGTCAATTCCTCCATTAAAAGATCATCTTGTGGAATATAGCCAATCATCCCCTCCAGTTCCTTGCTCTTTCGGTGCAGGTTGCGACCATTCACATATATTGCTCCGGAATGAGGTTTGAGGCTTCCGTTCAATACTTTCAAAAGGGTCGATTTACCGGCACCGCTTCCCCCAAGAATTCCCACGAGCTGACCAGAGGTCCCCAGATAGCTGAATTTTTTAATCCCCTGTGATGAATTTCTAAAGCGGTACTCAATAGCCTTCGCACAAAAGTTAACCAGGGGGGTCTCTTTGTCCTGGTGATATCCCGCTACGATATCTGAGTAGTAGATTGGAGACATATGCTCCCCCTTAATTGCTGCTCCTCTGGGGAATAGATATTCATGTTTTGGGAAGACGTATTTTTCATTGCTTTCCAATCTGGCTTTCCCAAGGTACTGGAACATATAAATGTCAGCCCGGTTTATCCTGAAAAACAGGATTTGACCTGACAGTCCATCTTTTTGGAGATGTGCCACCTCACCGTCCTCGAAATCCGGATCATCGCTTACTAAAAGCAACAGTTCCTTTTTGGGGACCTGGTAGAACTTGTCTTTGATGAAGGCTGAGCAATTAATGTATTCTTCTTCTGTGATCAGCAAACCATCAGAAATAGTTCTAACGGCGTCGGATATGGTGCCGGAGAAATCACTTCCAGCCATTCCTGTATCCGAAAAATACTTGGTGAACCTGATCAAGCTAAGAAGAATCATAAATCGTTGAGAAATATGTAGTTCAGCAACTACCTGAGCGCAAATTTCCTTAATTCGTATGGAAAGGCTTGAGATTTCTTCTTCTTTCGGTTTTAACTCATGCCTCTCCATTTCATCCGCATACTGGTCAAATACCTTCAGATATTTTTCGGATATGGATTTACTGAATTGCTGTACGAGGTAAGTCTCAACGAAATTTCTTGCAATGAGATAAATACCCCCCCTGTTAATGTTTACCATCAGGGCAAACAAACGCATGAGGGAGTTGAGCATTGACTCATTCATTGGGGAACACCATTTTCATTTTTCCTCTGGTACCATCAGCCTTCTCAAAGACCAGGTGTCCGCCATGAGCTTCCATGATAATCTGGGATACTGCCAGACCGATTCCCATAGTCAGGTCCAAAGGGATATTATTTGTTGAAAACTGCTCGGATAGAATTTTAAACAGGGTGTCCGAATAGTTATTTCCCCCGTCAACAATATGGCACTCCACTGTTCCATCCTGCTCCGCGATGGTGATAAGGATTTCTCCATGGCTCCCTGTATGTTCCCTGGCAAAACGGATCAAATTTACCAGGCAACTGACCAGCAGATCGGACTCTCCATAAACCTGGTGATTAGCACCATCAAGTTGTTTTATAAGGTTAATATCCAGATCCTTAAGCTCTTCACTTGTCTCTATATCTCCATATTGAACCATCTGCTTCAGGGATACGGCCTGCTTTTCCAGTGAAAATCCCGGGGTTTTCAAGGTGGAGATCTGTTGGGCCAGTGTGGAGAACTGCTCCAGTTTATACACCGATTGATCGAGAATATTGACCACCTCGGTGAGTTCATCTCCTTCAATTTTGTTTTTCAGCAGATGAAGGGTCCCCATGATCTGGTTTAAAGGAGGACTGATCTCATTTCTAATGGTGTTGATAATATCTGATTTCAGGCCATCCATGTTCAGCAATTCAGCATTCACCTTTTCCAGTTCCTCCAGGATCTGCTGATTCTTTTTCCTCAGGAAATAGACCTCCAGGGAGCTTTTTATGGTAGCCCTGATCTCATCCGCTTTCAAGGGTTTCTTGATGTACCCGTGAACCCGGCCCACGTTAACCGCTTCAATCACGGTTTCAGCATCCGTGAATGCAGTCAGCAGATATCTTCGGATATCAGGATATTTTTCCGAGACAATTTCAAGCAGCTCAATACCGGTCATTTCTGGCATTCGCTGGTCGGAAATTATCACTTGTATCTCCTTCTCTTCTAATATTTTTAATGCTTCCCGGGGGTACTCCGTAAGGGTAAGGTCAAAGTCATTTTTAAAAGTCTCTTTAAAAAGGATAAGATTCACCGGGACATCATCTACATAGAGAACTGCGGGTTTGTTCAAAGGCATGCGCTGATAGATTACGAGTTGATTGGCTTAGACAAAGATAACTCAAAATCGCTTATGTTCGCTAAGCCAGCAGTTGTCCAGATTGTTAAAAACTATTATTTGGTAAAAAGCAGAAAATGATGTTGGGAAGCAGATAAGATCAGGGATTAAGGTGCACGAATAATATCTAATTTCACGAGCATTAATAAACGATATAGATACTGCAATGAGAGATCTGGAAGTATTAATGAATCCCAATATGGTGGTCAGGCACCTTCAGAAGCCGGCTCGTGAGTTTACGAAATACGATATTATCAAGTTTATTGATGATCATCACATCGAGATGCTCAACTTCAGGTATGTGGGCGAAGATGGGAAATTGAAAACACTCAATTTTGTTATTACGAGCAAGAACTATCTGGAATCTATTCTATCAACCGGTGAGCGGGTTGACGGATCCAGTCTGTTTTCTTACATTGACGCTGATTCCAGCGATCTTTATGTGATACCGAGGTTTCGAACCGCCTTTGTAAATCCATTCACAGAACAAGCCTCCCTGGATATTCTTTGCTCCTTTTATACGAAGGATGGCAAGCCCCTTGAAAGTGCCCCGGAATATATCCTTAAAAAAGCCTCTAAACAATTTTCCAAGGAGACGGGTTTTGCCTTTAAAGCCATGGGGGAGTTGGAGTATTATATTATCAGCGAGAAAAATGACCTCTACCCTGCAAGGGACCAGAGAGGATATCATTCATCAGCTCCCTTTACTAATTGGGAAAACTTGAGATTGGAAGCTATGCAAATTATAGCGCAGAGTGGGGGGAAGGTGAAATACGGACATTCGGAAGTTGGAAACTTCTCCACCGACACCCATATGTATGAGCAGCATGAAATTGAATTTAACCCTGTGGATGCTGAAGAGGCAGTGGAGCAACTACTGGTAGCCAAATGGATCCTTAGAATGTTGGGTCAGAAATATGGAGTGACCATAAGTTTTGGCCCGAAGATAACGGTGGGGAAAGCCGGTAGTGGCCTGCATATACATATGTTAATTGAAAAGGATGGTGTAAACCAAATGGCTGACGAGCAGGGGCTGTCTGAAACTGCAAAGAAGATGATTGCAGGAATCCTGGATAAAGCAAGCTCATTAACTGCTTTTGGAAATACCATACCCACTTCTTATTTAAGATTGGTGCCCCACCAGGAAGCGCCCACTATGGTTTGTTGGGGAGATAGCAACCGGTCGGTACTGGTTCGGGTGCCCCTGGGATGGGTTGCCAAGACAAACATGATTAAGGATGCCAATCCTCAGGAAAGGGGCGAAGTTCCCTATATCCCGGGAAAGCAAACGGTTGAATTCAGAGTGCCGGACGGATCTGCTGATCTGTATCACCTGATGGCTGGATTGATCCTGGCGGCTAAAGAGGGCTTGCTTTCAGAAGATTCACTGAATACAGCAGAAGATTTATATATCAATGTCAATATTTTCAAGCCGGAAAACAAGGCTATCCTGGATCGATTAGTGGCCTTACCCGCATCCTGTCATGAATCGGCCGGGTGCCTGGAGAAGGATGCTGACTTTTATCAAAAAGATGGTGTTTTTCCTGAAGGAACCGTCACGAATTTTATTAATAAACTAAACGCATTTGAGGATCAAGATTTAAGCGAACGCTTATACAATAAAACCGGGGAGATAAAGAAGCTGGTTGATCAATTTTTACACTGCATGTAAAGGTGGAACTATGGTTCCTGGTCTTTCGCGATTCTGGAAAGTCTCAATTTGCTCTTTTTCACGCGTGATTCAAATTCCAACACTTCTTTTTCTCCTCCGCGAAGTGGATCCAATGCATCAAAAATATAATAAATGCCCGGAGTAAACTCCCCATGTTCTTTTTTCAGGATCTCTTTTCGGGCAGTGCTGATATAATAAACAAATTCAACACTGACAGGGCTTTCGGGATGCAGCATCAGCTCACTGTCCCGGGTAATCTCATATATCTTCTCAGCAGTTTTCTTTTCTTCAAGATGAGGTGTATGCACCATCCGGTCAGGTAACACTACGAGATTGAAAAAAATCCTTAAACAAAGTAAGATGATAATCAGCAAATCAAACCTGATAGTATGATTCTTCCACATTAAAAAATAGCCGATGACCGCGATCACCAGGGTAAGACCATACATGATTAATGCCTTCTGTGGTCTGACAAAACTGTGAGTAAAGAAATACCAGGTTCCTATGGCCAGTGCCAATCCGGAAAAAATGAATATCAATTTCCAAAAAACCTTATAATAATCATTATGCTGCTTTAGCTCGGAATAATGATTAAGCAGCAAAATAAACAGGACAGGATATAGCATAAACAGGTACCTGGGGTGTGTCCCAACAGAGCTCCAGTAAATTGGAATATTCACCACAAAGACCAAAGCCAGATATCCTGGGTATTTATTCTCTTTGAGAGTGCGATAGAATGATTTGCTAAAAAGAAATATAAATAACAGGGACCAGGGAAGAAGGTGGTAGACCTGAATAAAAGGAAAGTAAAAGAGATGTTTTATTGTTTTCCAATACCCGTTTTCAATAAATGTCCTTTTTGTTGATTCTTCCACTAATCTTCTGAAGAATTCCGGTTCACTGCTATCCTCCCATAAAAGAAAATAGTACCCACCAACCAGAAGAATAAATACCATCAGACCGGCCAAATGTGAAGGATGGAACAATTTTTTAAGGGATTTGAAATATGCCAGTGCCGTAACCAGAGTCAGCACCTGAAAAATCAGGGCGGGTAATCCCTTCATTAAAAAAGCCACAGATAAGAGAAAATAGCTTAGTACATAAAGGCTTAAATACTTTTTCCTGCTTAAGAAATAATATATCAGGTAGAAATTGAGGAAAATTACCATGGAGAAGCTCAGGTCTATCAGACTTCTCATTGAATCGTAGAAGAGGATCCTGCCGCAGCTTATAAATATCAGTGAACTCAGGAAGGCCACCCGCCGACCCAGTTCCTTCCGCGTGGTAACATAGATGATCAGACCAAAAATCAGCAAGGAAATTATGGAGGGTAAACGTAGGATAAATTCTGAATACCGGTTGAAAAGACTGAAAAATCCCAATAGGATCCAGTTATATAAGGGGGGTTTGTTAAAGTAATACTCACCATTAATGGTCGGAGTTATCAGGTTGCCGCTATGCTTCATTTCAAATGCAACCAGCCCTCTGATTGCTTCATCACCAATTAGTGGGGACATACCCAGATTAATAAAGAGAGCCGGTATGAGCAGAAGCAGAATAAGCCAGGTCAGGAGTCTCTGTAGTCCGGGTGGAGTATTATTCATGACATATATAAAAGTAAGATTTTAATGGCGGATCTAATACGGAAATAGCAGAAAGATTAAGTTTTTGTAGCTTTATAAGCAATCAATATCTCCGGTCAATGCTTCGTTTTGTCACCCTATTTTTTTTCCTGGCAGTAATTTATGTGAACTACCTGGCCAAATAGTACGCTCTGCAGATTACAGAAGTATTGTTATCGCGGCAGTCCTTGGAATTCTGGTGGTGGGTATTTTTACAGTTATGGGGTTCCTGGGAAAAAAGATTAGTTGATTTTCAGGAAAGCGGATATATGAGTTTGGAGCCTCCCACGGGACTCGAACCCGCGACCTGTTCATTACGAATGAACTGCTCTACCAGCTGAGCTAAGGAGGCTTATAGAAGATAAAATCAAGGGTGCAAGATAGAAGAATTCTGACATATTAGAAAGGCAAAATCGCTTTGAATGATCTGGCTTTCTTCCACTAATTGTTACATGAACCGGAGATCTCCAGGCCCGGGTAAAAAGCTGCAATGGCCAACCATTAACCCATAAAGCTGCCGCTGGACGGTATTCAAATAATTATTTGGAGGTGATGAAACTGGAACTTAGGTGCAGCTGATTTGGTCAACTTTAATTTTTATTTCTATATTACCTTGATTTTCAGATGATTTTATAAACTCCTCCGGTAATATTTACACTTATGAAAAAGATGATAAGCAGATTTAAAAGGATATTGAAAAGCCAGGTTGTTCTTGTTTCGCTTGCATTTGGTCTGTTCGCAGCACACTCCCCGTCTATGGCTCAGGAGCACAGCGGGGAAATACTCTATAATGAACTGTCAAACAGTGCGAATAGTGGAGATAATACTTTCATTGAAACACTTAATTTAGAATCACGGGGGCTTGATTGGCAAAGTGCCAGTCAGCTTGAATTCAGAGGTCACCTTCGCTTACTAACTTCGAGCATCGTTGGAAGCGCTGATGAAAGCCAATTATACTTTATCAGGAATGCTGCCGGAGGGGATATTTATATCTTAACGATTCCGGACAGATCTGCCCCGGAGTATTCAGGTTTGGAGGAGTTAATGGAAAGCAAGCTTATTTTCAATCTTAGCATTATGGAGTCGGAAATTGAAGGGGCAACTTATCAATTTGCACAGTTCAACTCCCTTCCTGTACAACCTGCTTTTGATAAGATTTTTAGAATTGCAATTATATTAATGCTGTTTCTCGTAATGGTGGGGATGGGATTAACCCTGACGGGAAAAGATTTTGGGGTCGTAATTACCAAACCAAGAGGAATAATCGTCGGAGAGATCCTTCAGTTTGGCATTATGCCTCTTGTTGCAGCTGGATTTGGCTATCTGCTGGGGTTTCATGAAAACTATCCTTACATTTATGTGGGCATGATTCTCATTACGGCTACGCCTGGCGGAGTTACTTCAAACCTGATGACCCATTACGGCAAGGGTGATGTAGCACTTTCTGTATCACTGACCTCCCTCTCAACCATTTTATCTATTTTGTTTGTGCCTCTTTTACTCAATGCCTATTGTGCAAATATTCCTGATGTAAAGGTTCCAACAGGAACCATTGCCTCCACCATTGTAGTGCTGGTAATCGTTCCATTAACCATAGGGATGCTTTTCAGAAGGTATAAAGAAGCCTTGGCGAAAAAGCTTATTCCCGTTTTTAATATACTTGGGATCATTGCTCTGCTTTTTTTAATTATTGCTGGAATCATTAATAATGTTGAGGGTTTTGCTGATACGGACCGTTATGGATTCCGATTTTACTCCATGATTCTGCTTCTTACTTTTTCCGGTGTGCTTCTGGGTGCTCTTGTACCCTTCTTGTTAAAAGTCACCAACTATCAGATCAGGGCCATCTCATTAGAAACTGGATTGAGGAATGCCTCCCTTGCCATGACCATCGCTCTGCTTATCCAGGATTCCATGGGAGACTTTCATTCATCTATGTTTTGGGTCTCCGGTATGTTTGGATTAAGTATGTATATCGCTGGTCTGGTGGCGATAAAAGTCTACCCAAAGTTATTTCCGGTAGACTCAAAGAAGGAAGATTAACTTTTGAAATTGGTGTAATCCTCATTGATAGAAACCTTCCTTACTTGTTTTAAGATGCTTCCCGATATGGGAAGCCAGGCGCCGGACCAGTTTGCGGGAACGCCAGTATCCAAAGTGAGAGAAAAAATTCCAGGAGAGGAGCGGTCCTCCTGTATTGATCTGGATGTCCATTAAGCTCGCATGTTCCTGGAAATACCGGTTAAGGGGTTTTATGGGATAGCCCATGGCATCATTCTTATCATAGTAGTTTTCCCAGACCGCAATTTTTTGGAGCTCGGGAGCTAAATTTGGTGATGGAAAATCAATGGGATGAATCTCATCGATGTGCTGCGATGCCGCAAAAATGGGTAGGTTATTCCCCAAGGTAAAAAGGCCGGTGAGTGTTTCCAGGCGTTCAAAGGGTGACTTTCCAAGGGGATCATCCTTGCCTTCACTCGCGGCGGTCTGCCTGTCCCTGATATAGTCGTTAATGATTTCCGTTCCCATGGAAGCTGCAATGATAAGCAGGGGAGCATGGTCATTCAGTTGATTCTTAAGCTTCAGGATGGTTTCATGCACCAGCTTATGGGTTTCCTCATAACCGTAATAGGGAAAACCAGGTTTCCCTCCATAGTTGATCAGGTCGCCGATATTGGTGAGGATCAGTTTGCGGAATCTATTTGACCGGAGCCAGATCCGGGCCTTTTTCATTCTCTCCAGGATAAGTTCCTGTTGTTCCTGTATCGGGCCGTACCAGTTCACCACCTCAACAGCCAGCAATTCCGGCTCAAAGCCGGCTCTTTCCAGCTTATGCTTCAGGCGTTTTATAAACAGTTCCTGCCTTTTGAACCCTGGATGTCCGGACCCCCGGATCAGTAATAGCCCCAATTCCTTTTTAGTTTCCATATCCCCTGGAATGCTTGCATTTGCAATATAAGTAGGAAATTGATGATGATCAAAGCGGGGAGGGTATGAAAAGACAAGGGAAGGCGTTAATTATCAGTTAAAAACGGATTTAGGTCCCGAAAGTTTTGTAACTTCTTTGATTATTAATCAACAAAACGATGTCTTATGAAAAACTCAATTTCAAAATTTAAGTATTTAGCAGGTTTATTCCTGATTGTTGGACTAATTTCCTGTGAAGGACCAGCAGGACCAGCAGGCGCTGCCGGAACTGATGGTGTGGATGGTGTTGACGGGGTGGACGGAACCGATGGCGTAGATGGAAATGCGAATGTGACCGTTATAAGTTTGATGGAAACAGATATCACCTGGACTGCGGGAAATTTTCTTGGCCGGACCGCCAATGTGTTCAGTTTTACTGAAAGTGCCGTAAACCAGGATATTATTGATCACGGGACAGTTCTGGGATATTGCTTTTTAAATCCGAATTGGTATGCCTTACCTTTTACCTGGGAAAATTCTGGAGGAACCAGCAGGCAATATGTTTTCCATACTTATCAGCTGAATACGATTTCACTGTACGCCTATCAAACAGCCGGAGTACTGGATCCAAATTCCATAAGCGAATACCGTTTCCTTCTAATAACCGACAATACCGTTACAAAAAGAGCAAGTACCGGTCAAATTGTTTTAGAAAAGTTAAAGAACGCTGGGGTTGATGTCAATGATTACTACAGTGTTATGGATTATTTTGGACTGAATTATTAAGTGCTGGCAGGCTACTTATATTATTGAAACTTTTAATTATGCACTACGAGGCTGCCTTTTGTGGCAGCCTCGTACTTGTTTAGTCTACAAGGTTGTTATGAGTTTGCCGGATTTGTGCTGAATCCTGAGTATATTGATTGAAGAGTTGAATATTTTTCCTCTCTAAGATAGGGCGTTGTTGAAAGAGACCGGACGGAATTTCTGATTAAAATATAGAAATCTGTACATTGCGGCAGTGAAATGTTTTTTACTGATCAATCAAAATCCATTCCTATGAAATCCAGACTAATTATTCCCTTACTTGCTGTGTTGTTCTTTTCCTGTGTGAATTCCGGACAAAAGCCACAAAGCCTTTTCAACGGTTCAGATTTATCCGGGTGGCACATCGATGTCCCGGCCATGGATTCAAATCCGGACACCCTGAATCCCTTTGTTGTCAGGGATGGAATGCTGGTAAGCCTGGGCACTCCCGGAGGGCATTTAATCACAGATGAAGTCTTTCAGAATTATCGCCTGACAGTGGAATACCGTTTCGCTGGAACACCCGGGAATTGCGGGGTATTGATCCACGCCAGTGAGCCCCGAGCCCTTTACGGCATGTTTCCAAAATCCCTGGAGGTGCAAATGCAACATGAGCATGCCGGGGACTTCTGGTGCATTGTGGAAGATATAACTGTCCCCGATATGGAAAGCCGGCGAGGTCCGAAAGTAAACTGGGGCATCACAGAAGGAAAAGGTCGAAATATCAAGAACCTGACGGACGATTCCGAGAAACCGGTGGGGGAATGGAATACGATGCTTGTTGAAGCTGTCGGTGTTGAGGTAAAGGTGTGGGTAAACGGGGTGATGGTTAACCATGGGTTTAACTGTACCGCTGACAAAGGGCAAATCGCATTACAGGCTGAGGGTTCTGAAGTGGAATTCAGAAAAATTGAATTGCAGGCGATCACGGAGATCAGCGAGTGAAACTCTATTGAATACCTGTCAAGAGCTTTGTTACTCGAACCCCCGATCTGCTCGTTACGAATGAGCTGCTCTATTAGCTGAGCTAAAGAGGCAGTGGATTATTTGGGTTGCCAGAAACAATTTTTCGGAGAGACGATAGCTCCTTCAGTTTTGAGTTTCTTCATGGCTTTGTCAACTTCTTTACGTTCCAGGCCAGTTAATTCAACTATTTTCCCCGCATTCAATGGTTCCCCCGCTTTTACCATTGCTTCAAGTACTAGATCCTTATTTTCCATACCAATTACTCTAAGAAATGTTTATTGGGCCAGGTTATTTCCAATATTTATCCAGGCCAGTTTGTTCTATCAATGCCCTGAACCGGGCTTCCTCCGGAATGAGGTTCTGTGCAAGAAGTGAAGCAATATACATAGGAAGATTTAGCTCTTTTTCACGACAGGCTAATTCCATCCAGTGGTATGCCTGGTCCAGGTCATTAGTGAATATAAAGTAGGGGATAAAGATTGAAGCTTGTACATATTCCTTCTCCATTCTTAGCTCCAGGTCCTTGAAAATCTTTTTGGCCTTTTCTTCTTTTCCGACCGCAAGATATGCACAGGCAAGCCCGGAAATTGCCATGGGATTTTCCCCTGAAAGGTGCACTGCCTTTTCATACGACTGGATGGCTTCTCCTGGCAGGGATTTAACAAGGAGAGCATCTCCCAGATTCATATGGGCCATGAAACTATTCGGGTAAATCCCTATGGTCCATTCTTGCTTTTCAATGGCCTGATCTACTAATCCTGCCATCAAATAAGTTACCCCAACCTGGGAGCTGATATATATATTATAGGGATCATAATCAAGTGCGGATATGGATTCTGCAATCGCTTCATCCAGACGATTTGTCAGGCGTAAGAATAATGAATACATATAGTGATCCCATCCAGAATTCGGACTTATCTCCAGAGCAATCTTAAATTCCCTTTCTGCCCCCTCCCAGTCCCAATTGTACCCCATTCTGATAATGGCTAGACTGGAGTGAGCCACTGGTATGGTATTGTCGATTTCAAGCGCTTTGTGGGTGAGCTCTTTCAGTTTCTGCCAAACCAATGCAGGAGGAAGAAGACCAATGGTCCCTGCAAACCCGTAGTTCGAACCCAGGATGGCATAAGCCAGTGCAAACTGTGGATCTTTTTTGAATGCCTTCGTATAGTTTTCCTGGGCTAAGAGGTTTCCTTCCGGGGTCATCTGTTGCCAGCAATACAATCCTTTCAGATAGAACTGGAATGCTTCTGTATCTTCCGTGGGACGCTTCAGGAGTTTTCCTTTTTCGTCTCCTATTAATTTCACATTCAGCTTTCCTACAATCGACAAGGATATTTCTTCCTGGATGGTGAAAATATCTTTCAGTTCTCTGTTATAAGCTTCCGACCAAAGGTGGGAACCATCCTCTACCTTGATTAACTGAACTGTGATGCGAAGCTGATTCCCATCCTTACGGATACTTCCTTCCAATACATTTTCAACATTCAGGATCTTCCCAATTTCCCGAATATCTGTTTGGGTTCCCTTAAAGGCAAATGCTGAAGTACGCGCAATTACCTTCAGGCTTTCAATGCGTGTCAGGGCATTAATAATTTCTTCCGAAATACCTTCACAAAAATACTCCTGGTCTTTTTGCGGACTCATGTCCTGGAAAGGGAGGACGGCAATGGATCCTTTGAAATTTGATTTTTGGTTTGACACATGAGCTTCATGCGTAGTTGAATGCTCAAGTGTTGCTGTGCGTTTAATTCCTTCCGGACTAATATCAAAGATCCATGATAGAACCATGGTTATGGGAAATCCAACGATGACCAGAATGATAATCAGCCGGGGGGCCCAGTCAGGCAAGTTCAATGGACCTGCAACATCGCTCGCAAGACCAATGAGAACAATAGCTGCTCCAGCGTACATGACCAGCACTTTGAGAACCTTGCGCCGTTTAAGTTCCTGCCAGAATCGGGAAAGTTTTTTGGGACTACCGGGCATATGGGGTAAAAGTTGGTTATATGCAATTTACCACCTTATTGTATATGAGTCAACTGAAGGAAGGATGAGAGGAGTAAGTGATTTTCAGTGACAACCGAGTGACTAAAAAGCCCCAAGCGGAGGATTGAAGCTCAATATTTTAATTTAGGAAATACTCTGTACTTTAAACCAGTGAAACAAACAAGCCGGCATCGGTTTTCTCCACCCTGGCAAGTTTGTTTTTGGTGAGGCCTTTGATGGCTTTATCCCACTTCTTGTTGCTTAGCCCGCTTTGGCTTTTTAATTCATTCAGGTCAATGGGTGAGTTGGCTTTTAGTAGACTGAGCACCGTCTTTTCTTCATCGCTCAGCTCAACAGCCTTGCGTTCAGGTTTCATTTGCGGGAAGAAGAGGACTTCCTGAATGCTGCTCTGGTTGGTCATGAGCATGACCAGGCGATCCATTCCCAGCCCCATCCCTGAGGTGGGGGGCATTCCATATTCCAGGGCGCGTACAAAGTCCATGTCTATAAACATGGCTTCGTCGTCTCCCTTTTCAGACAGCTTCAACTGATCCTGGAAGCGCTCCAGCTGATCGATGGGATCATTCAGCTCGGTGTAGGCATTGCAGAGCTCTTTCCCGTTAACCATCAGTTCGAAGCGTTCGGTCAGCTCCGGGTTATCCCGATGCTTTTTGCAAAGAGGGGACATTTCTACCGGGTAGTCGGTGATAAATGTGGGCTGGATCAAATGAGCTTCGGCCTTTTCTCCGAAGATGGCGTCAATGATCTTTCCTTTACCCATGGAGTCGTCCAGTTCCACATTCAGACCATCGGCTATCTCTCTCAGACTGGCTTCATCTTTCCCTGCGATGTCATATCCCGTGCTCTCCTTGATGGCATCCAGCATGCTAAGGCGTCTGAAGGGACGTTTGAAATCGATCTCCTGGTCCCCTACCTGTACTTTTGTTGTTCCATGCAGATCGAGAGCTACTTTTTCGATCATTTCTTCCGTGAAATCCATCATCCACTTGTAGTCCTTATAGGCGACATAGATCTCCATCACTGTAAACTCGGGATTATGGGTCCGGTCCATCCCTTCGTTCCGGAAGTCCTTGGAAAATTCATACACTCCGTCGTATCCTCCAACGATCAGACGTTTCAGGTAAAGTTCATTGGCGATCCGCAGGTAAAGAGGGATGTCCAGGGTATTGTGGTGGGTAATGAAGGGGCGGGCAGCAGCACCCCCGGGGATGGGTTGCAGGATGGGTGTTTCTACTTCCAGGTACCCTCGTTCATTGAACAGGTTCCTGAGGGTCGTATAGATCTGGGTTCTTTTTCTGAACAGTTCCCGCGATTCCGGATTAACAATCAGGTCCACATAACGCTGACGGTATCGGTATTCGGGATCGGTAACCGCATCATAGACCTTCCCGTCGGCCTCCTTCACAATGGGCAGCGGCCTGATGGATTTACTCAAAATCAGCAGCTCCTTGACTTGCACAGAAATCTCTCCCACCTGGGTGCGAAAGGCAAAGCCCCTGATCCCGATAATATCCCCAATATCGAGAAGTTTTTTGAATACCGTATTGTACAGGGTTTTATCCTCACCCGGGCAAAGGTCATCACGCCGGAGGTAGATCTGGATCCGTCCCGAGGAGTCCTGGATCTCTGCAAAAGATGCACTTCCCATGATGCGCCTGCTCATGATCCTGCCTGCCAGGGTGACATCTTTCAGAGTCTCTCCGTTCTCCTCAAATTCTGCGAGAATATCTGCTGCCTTATGGCTGATCTTGAACAGCTCGGGCGGATAGGGATTTATACCAAGTTTTTTGAGTTCCTTCAGGGAATTTCTTCGGATTTGTTCCTGTTCGCTGAGCTCGGGATGATGCATTTCTCTTTTTATTTTTCCGGTCTCAAAGGTATAAAAAAGATTATGTTAATTTTGCAGGGCGAGGGGGGGGGAGAACGCCTGCCAAATTTCCTGAAATCGATGAATAAAAACTGGGTCATAAAATCACCGGGCAATGAAGAGGAAATTTCCGCATTGTCCAGTGAGCTTGGTATTGAAAGGCCCCTGGCCCAGTTGCTAGCCCAGCGGAATATCAAGACCTACCAGGAAGCCAAAGATTTTTTCCGCCCCGACCTTGCCAATCTTCATGATCCCTTCCTGATGAAGGATATGGACAAGGCCATCGAACGGATTCATGTTGCTATCCAGGCCGGAGAGAAAGTGTTGATCTATGGAGATTATGATGTGGATGGGACCACCGCAGTGGCCCTGGTCTATTCCTGTTTCAAGAGGCATTTTAAGGATATCGACTACTACATACCGGACCGGTATGATGAAGGGTACGGAATCTCTGTAAAGGGAATAGACTATGCGGAACAGCATGGAATCAGCCTTGTTATTGCTCTGGATTGCGGTATCAAGGCAGTGGAGAAGATTGATTATGCCCGTAAAAAAGGAATAGACTTTATTATCTGCGATCATCATAACCCCGGCGAAAAGATCCCGGATGCAGTGGCCGTGCTGGACCCGAAGCAGCGAGGTTGTCCCTATCCCTACAAGGAGCTTTCAGGGTGTGGGGTTGGGTTGAAGCTTGTGCAGGCTTATGGAATCAAGAATGGGAAGGACCCCGGTAAAATTTATGAGTATCTGGATCTGGTAGTCGTCAGTATTGCTTCAGATATCGTTCCCATTACAGGTGAAAACCGCATTATGGCCCATTTCGGACTGAAAAAACTGAACGATGATCCGTCTATTGGTCTTAAGGCAATCAAAGAGGTTGCAGGCATCGATAGAAAAGGGATAACCATAGAGGATATTGTGTTCAAGATTGGCCCCAGAATCAATGCCGCCGGAAGAATGGAGTCCGGGAAGAAGTCAGTAGATCTTCTGGTATGCGGTAAAGGAGCAGAGGCCCGTATCATTAGCAAGAAAATCAACAGCTTTAATCTGGATCGACGGAACATCGATACCGAAATCACCCGGCAGGCCATTGAGATGATCCAGGGTGATGCTTCTCTTAAGGATAAAAACTCCACCGTATTGTATAATCCTGAGTGGCATAAAGGAGTGATAGGAATCGTAGCTTCCAGGTTACTGGATCATTTTTATAAACCCACGGTGATTCTGACAAAGTCCAATGGGCTGGTGACCGGATCGGCCCGATCCGTGATTGGATTTGACCTGTATCAGGCCGTTGAATCCTGCAGTGATCTGCTGGAGAATTTTGGCGGACATAAATATGCCGCAGGACTGACCATGAAGGTCCAGAACCTTCCCATATTCAGGGAGCGATTTGAGAAGATTGTCAGAGAGACGATTGATCCGGAACAATTGATTCCTGTGGTGGAAATTGACACGGAACTTCAGCTTACCGAGATCACAGAAAAATTCTTCAGGATATTGAAACAATTTGAACCCTTTGGTCCTGAAAATGTGAGTCCGGTATTTCTATCCGAAAATGTGGTTGACAACGGCTATGGCCGCACCGTGGGAACCAATGGGGAACATCTGAAGTTGACCCTGATCCAGGAGGAAAATCCCTTTCAGGTTTTTAATGCCATTGGATTTCACCAGGGGAGTAAATTCGGGAAGATAAACAAAGGGGCCCCGTTTGATATCTGTTATCAACTGATGGAGAATGAATTCCGAGGCAGGATCAGTCTCCAGATTAATATTCTCGATCTGAAATTTGACTAAAACTTCAGGAGCATCTGTAAGGAAGCTTCCCTTTGCCTGTGATCTGTTTTTGTAACACCGGAAATTTTTATTGAAAAACTACGGGAGGATGCAGGTTTCCATATTAGCAGAAAGCTTGTTTTCTGTCCTTTCCCATAGTAAAAGGGAAAACTGAAACTGTAAACAAACCCGGGTTCATACAGGTAGATCCTGTTTTCCCAATCCTCAATCCAGAATTGCACAAATTGAAGGGTGGCTTTCAGTTTCGGCGCAGGGCACAGAGTGACCTGCTGCATCAGGGCATATCCGGGAAGAGCTTCCTCCTGCTGAGAATTCCAGGAGATCACCAGTCTGCTGGTCCAGTTGAAAAGGTCCGGGGTCTTATATTTCAATTGTCCATCTATCCTGCTTACCCTGGAATCCAGCAGGGGGCGAAGCTTGCTTGTTTCAGACGAAGGGCTTGATTGCCAGTTTTTACTCACCAGACGGAGCCTCCATTGAATAGCTCTTCCCCCTGGATTCTGCAGGGAGAGATCCACTTTGCTTCCCATAGAAGGAAGCTCCGTCAGGTAGCGGGGAGCCTGGTAACGAAATAGCTCGCCTCTCAGGTCCATAGTGACAAACTCACCGGTCTCCACATGCAGGTAAAAAGCCAAACCCTGTTCATTTTTAATGGAGCTTCCCGAAGCGTAGGAGGAGGGGTAAGAGCCATGGAAATCTGTTCCGTAGTGGTGCAGCAGGAAACTGCCCTGAATATAATCGCTGAAATGGTAGTTTGTTCCAAAAATAGCCGCCAGGGAAGTATTCTCGTCAACAGCCATCTCTCCGAACACGTGCAGCCTGCCATTTAACCAGTTCGCGTGCAGGCTGGCCTTTGGTTGGAACACAGCACCGGGATTTGTATCCAGGTATTTTTTTGCTTTATTGGAGGGATAGACCCATTGGTATCCACTCATGATTCCCATAGTCAAATGGTTGTGATTGTAAAGAAGCTGGGCTCCGGTATGGATCCTGGAAGCCAATGCTCTGCCTTCCAGCTCTCCTTCCGTTCTGTAGAGCCCGGTTGTGCGCTCATAATCCAGCCATCTGACCATTACCGGATATGTGGTGAAAGCTTTGGGAGAAAGGCTCAACTGTCGGTAGGATGCCCACAGGAGGAATTTGATTTTATTCCGATCGAACTGAAGGGCGATTCCCTGCTCAAAATCAGATTCAGTTTTGGAAGCATAGGGCCGGAGCAAAGAAAGAGATTGACGGCTGACACGAAATTTCCCAACCTGATGGAAGAATCCGTACCCATTCACCAGGCCCGCTCCCTGGTTTAATTTGAAGCAGCCAAGCACCACTTGTTTGCAAAATCCTTTTCCTTCCAGGGAGAGGTAGCCCGATAGAAATTGGGGTTTGTTTTTGTAAAGGAAAGATTCTCCGGCATCTTTTTCGTAAGTCAGGGCCATGGAGTACTTTCCATTAAGCCGGGATTTAATCCGGAAGCAGGTAAGCAATGGAGGTCCGGCAAACGCATTGTTCTCCCTGGACAAGGAATCTTCTTTGCCCGGAAAGGATCTGCCTAAATGGAGCAGAATAGAATGTTGAGGCCTGATTTTTCTGTCTGTCTGGCTGACCGGACCGGGGAAGACAAAAGAAATAAGTTCCTTCACTTTATTCTGTGAAAATCCCGGAATCACGGCCAGTTCTTGGATGGAAAAAATTTCTCCGAATTCTTCCCGGTATTTTAATAGTTGATGTATCTGGTAGGGGGTAAACAATCCCGATGTTTCCAGCTCTTCAGTGGTGGCATTGTTCAGGTCAAGAATTGCTTCCCCGGTCTCCATAGATTCATTTACCAGAAATTCGGGTATACTGGCCGATTCACTCCTGTAGAGCAGATCCTCCATCTCCCCCGGACTGGCGGGGATCTGGGCTCCCAAAAGCCCGGGCATGCCGATCAGCAAAAGTACCAGGCCACATAAAAAATCACCATCCATGAGTCAGGGAAGTATGGGGCGACAGGCCAGTATCGGGCCGGTACAGAAAGGAAAATTCTGCGATCCACCTGGTGAAATTCAAAGAGAGCCCCCAGGAGAAGCCAAAGGGTTTATGGCAGATGCCGGTCCTTAAGACAGAGTGCCTGGAGAAGCTCCACTCCAGTCCGCCACACAGGACGATGCCCGTTTCAGGTTCAGCATGCAGCTCTGCAAAGAGAATACCTGCCTGGAGGAAGGAGAAGGAACAGCCGCTTGCCAGGGCCATTTGATTCTGGAAAGGCCGCTTCGGGCAGGAGCTCCACCCTGCAGGATGGAACAGCCGGGCCCCGAATTCCCATTGTTTATTCATGCTGATCTGAAGGCCGAGGGCAAAGCTGCAGCCCGGAGCATAGATGAACTTTTCAAACAGGGCTGAGTTCCAGAAATGGAGCCCCACTCCGGCGCTGATCCCGGGATGGAGCTTAAGGCCGTAGGAGAGCCAGAGCGAGCTTTTCGTAAAGCCTCTTAGACCCTGCGCAGCCAAAGAGAACCCAAAGGCACCTGTTCCCATGATGAATTGTCCGGAGATAGCTGAGGCTCCCAGCTCGTTTATCCAGTACGGCCTGCTATGCTGCAAGCTAAAGCTTGACTGCTCTATAAAACCCAGGCCCGCCGGATTCTGATTTGCACAGGAATATCCCTGCCTGGTCACGAAACAGCCCCCCAGAGCGGCTGAGGCAGCCTCCTGCCAATATACCTGGCCAAAGCACTTTGCCTGGACCAGGGACAAAAAAAAGACCGGGATAAAAATTCCCGGTCTTTTCAGTATCCACTTTCGTGGAAATATCATGATCCTGTCAATTGGTTTTAAATTTATATTTCACCTCTTTCAACTCCTCGTTGGCCTTTACAATTTTAGAGGCCAGGCTCTCTTTGAACTTTAACATTTTTTCCAAAACTTCAGGCTCGCAGGTACCTAAAATCTGAGCGGCCAGTATTCCGGCATTCCTGGCTCCGTCCAGACCTACCGTGGCTACCGGTATCCCGGGAGGCATCTGCAGGATACTCAGTATGGAGTCCCAGCCATCGATGGAGATGGAAGCTTTTATGGGAACTCCAATCACAGGAAGGGGCGTAAGTGCTGCCACAACACCGGGAAGGTGCGCTGCACCGCCTGCCCCGGCAATTATAACCCGGATTCCTCTTCCGGCTGCGTTCCTGGCGAAGGCCATGGCCTGATCTGGTGTTCTGTGAGCCGAAAGAGCATTGATCTCAAAAGGGATCTCAAATTCGTCAAGCAGTTTTGCCGCCTGTTCCATGATGGGAAGGTCCGAGGTGCTTCCCATGATAATACTTACTTTAGGATTCATATGTTTATGTAGTTTTGTAATGATTATCAGCTAACGAAATTACAATTATTTTCATTCCTGCATTTTGATACCTACTTTCAATTAAAATATTACATATGGAAAGTGAGATTGTTCAGGTTCATGACAAATTTTTCGAACCATTCATTGACGAAGAAGCGATTCAAAAAGAAGTAAGCCGGGTGGCCCATGAGATGAACCGTGATCTGGCCTCCAAGGATCCTATTTTTCTGGGGATTCTGAATGGGGCCTTCATGTTTGCAAGCGATCTTTATAAACAACTGGATTTTCCATGTCAGATAAGCTTTCTGAAACTGGCTTCCTATAGTGGTACCCAGTCTACCGGAAGTGTCAAGCAACTTATAGGGATCAATCGCGATCTGAAGGACCGGGTGGTTGTGGTGCTGGAAGATATTGTGGATACCGGTGTCACTCTGGATACGATTATCCGGCAATTATCGGGCTTTGAACCCGCTGAGATCAGGGTCGCCACCTTCCTGCATAAACCGGAAGCTACGGTCAAAGAGGTAAAACTCGATTACGTGGGGATGGAGATTCCCAACAACTTTATTCTGGGCTATGGCCTGGATTATGACGGGTATGGCAGAAACTTCAGGGAAATCTACCGATTGGTGAATGAATGAGGCAACTATTTACTACTTTTGGGCTCGTCAAAAAAACTGAAAAAACATGCTGAATATTGTATTATTTGGTCCTCCGGGATCTGGAAAAGGAACACAATCGGAGAAGATAATAGAGAAATACGGATTGGTGCATATTTCAACCGGTGATCTTCTCAGGGAGCAGGTAGCTGCTCAGACAAAACTGGGCTTGCAGGCCAAGGAGATTATGGATAAGGGAGAGCTGGTTTCGGATAAGATTGTGATCGGGATGATCAAACACAAATTGAAGGAAAACATGGGCGGCCCCGGCTTTATTTTTGACGGTTTCCCAAGGACCGTTGAACAGGCAAGGGCCCTGCGAAATGCACTGACCAAATATGACGAGCGCATTGGAGTAATGATCTCCCTGGAAGTACCCCGTGAAGAGCTGGTAAAACGGCTCCTGAATAGGGGAAAAGAGACCGGGCGATCAGATGATAATCTGGAGACCATCAACAACCGCATTGATGTATATAACAACCAGACCATCCCGGTGACTTATTACTACGATAAGATGCGTAAACATGCAGCTGTAGAAGGTACGGGAACAGTAGATGAAATTTTTAAGCGCATTCAAAAGGTTATTGCCAAGGTAAAGGATTAAACGCTTTTTTTACTGTGACTCATGTCCAATGCCAACTTTGTTGATTATGTAAAGATCTTTTGCCGATCAGGCAAGGGAGGTGCTGGTTCGGCTCATCTTCACCGGGATAAACTAACCCGGAAAGGTGGTCCGGATGGTGGTGATGGGGGTAGAGGAGGACATGTGATTATTAGAGGAAACAATCAACTCTGGACCCTGCTGCATCTGAAATACAAAAGACATGTGTTTGCCACACATGGAGGTGCCGGGGGGTCGGATCTGAAAACCGGAGCCAGTGGGGAGGATGCTTATATCGAGGTTCCTCTGGGGACGGTGGCCAGGGATGCAGAGACCAATGAAGTGCTTTTTGAAGTTACCTCCCATAATGAGGAGAAGATATTGATGATGGGAGGACGAGGAGGTCAGGGCAATGATCATTTCAAGTCAGCCACTCACCAGACACCCAGGTTTGCCCAGCCGGGCGAGCCAGGGGGGGAGGGTTGGTTTATACTTGAATTAAAACTGCTGGCTGATGTGGGACTGGTGGGTAAACCAAATGCGGGAAAATCAACCCTGCTGGCTGCCATCTCAGCGGCAAAGCCCAAAATAGCCGATTATCCCTTCACCACTCTGGTCCCCAACCTGGGGATTGTGAAATACAGGGACGATCGCTCTTTTGTAATGGCCGATATTCCAGGCATCATTGAAGGGGCGAGTGAAGGAAAGGGTCTTGGCCACCGGTTCCTGAGACATATTGAGCGGAATTCCATGCTAATGTTTTTGGTCCCCTCCGACAGCGATGATATTGCAGAAGAGTACAGGATTCTGCTTAAGGAGCTGGAAGAGTATAATCCCGAATTGCTGGATAAGCAACGCTTGCTGGTGATTACCAAATCGGACCTGCTGGATGATGAGCTGACAGAGGAGATAAAAAAGGAGCTGCCAGAAGTCAAATATCACTTTATTTCGGCAGTGGCCAACCTGGGGCTGGTCAGTCTCAATGATACCATCTGGACCATGTTGAATAGCTGATCTTTGTGATGGATTGGATCTTGCAGCTTGACACACAATTATTCCTGGCCATTAACGGATGGCACAATGAGCTTTGGGATGGAATCATGTGGTGGATCAGTGGCAAAACTACCTGGTGGCCATTCTATCTACTTTTGCTTGCCTACATGGCCTGGAAGAAGAGATGGCAGCTATTCCCCATGCTACTCTTTATCGTTCTGGTGGTAAGCCTGACAGACCAAAGCTCCGTTCATCTTTTTAAAAATGTTTTTCATAGGCTGCGACCCTGTCATGAGCCAGCACTGGAGGGCCTGGTTCACCTGGTCAACAATAAGTGTGGCGGTCAATACGGATTCATCTCTTCTCATGCTGCCAACACCTTTGGAGTTGCATTCCTTGCTCTCTTATGGATCAGAAAGCGATGGTTTACGGCAGTCATGCTTCTGTGGGCACTGCTTGTGGCTTACAGTCGGATCTACCTGGGGGTGCATTATCCGGGTGATGTTCTGGCGGGCGGAATATGGGGAGCAGGGTGCGGTGCTTTGCTTTTTCTGCTGTTCAGATGGACCCTGTCAAAACTACCACAAAGCTGGTGGATCGTTTCCCGATCAAGTGTGGTTGAATCCTGATAGCTTGCGGTATGCTCTGCATCAACAGTCCATATACCAATCCTTATTTTAACCTGGCTTCTGAGGAGTACCTGCTTAAGTGTTTCCAGGAGGATGTTTTTCTGATTTACAGGAATATCCCATCCATTGTTGTAGGCAAGCATCAGAATACCCTCGCAGAGATCAATCTGCCCTTTGTCCAGGAGAAAGAAATACTTGTGGCCAGGAGGATATCCGGGGGTGGTACAGTTTTTCACGATCTGGGTAACCTTAACTTTGCTTTTTTCACCAAGGGGAAAGAGGGCGAACTGGTGGATTACAAAAGAGCTACCGGGCCGGTTATAGAGGCTATGAAAGAGATGGGACTGGAGGCAACTCTGGGTAAACGCAATGAACTCCTGCTTCATGGATTGAAGATATCCGGTACGGCCAGTCATGTTTTTAAGCAAAGGGTGCTCCATCATGGAACCCTCCTCTTTTCTTCGGAAATGGGTAAGCTCAGTGCGGCTCTGAAGACCTCCAAGGAGAGCTTTACTGACAGGGCCGTGAAATCGGTTCCTTCCAGGATTACCAATATCAGTGAACATCTTTCGGAGAAGATGGATATGGAGCAGTTTCAGGCGAAAATCATGAACCATATGCTTCAGTCCTACCAGCAATCGAGGGTTTATTCATATAGTGCTTCCGATATAAAAGGAATTACTGAGCTCCGCGACACAAAATTCTCCACCTGGGAATGGAACTTTGGATACTCTCCAAAATACCAGTTTAGCAAAAGCATCTCTTTCAGTTCTGGCCGACTCGATCTCCAAATGAATGTGGAGAAGGGAATGATAAAAGAGCTAAAGATCCAGGGTAGTATTAGTACTCTACAGGATATCGGAATCTTGGAACAGATGCTGATTGGGTGCATTCACGATCCTGAAACCATTCGGATCCGGCTATCCGAAATAGAGCTTTCCGCTTATATATCCGGTCTGGAGAATGAAGAATTTTTAGCCGGGATGTTTTAGGAAAGGCCCCCCTAAGGACGCTTTTCTGCCTGAGAGTGTTATTTCTCAAAAACACTCTTCAATTGTTTGATTTCGCTCTCGGTGAATTTTCCACTGATCATACATTCCCCGTTCTTTATCTCCTCCTGCAGCCTGGGAGCAGCAAGCACCGACCCATTATACAGGATTGCAATATCCCTGCCTTTGTTCGCACGCGTCATAGAGGCCCATTTTTCTGTTCCCGATTTTGAGAATCTAATAAATAGAGCATAATTCTCTTCAGAACCAGCTTTTCGGATACTTACCTCAGCCAGATCCTGCTTTGAAGGGAAAGTTTCCTTTGTTGTGCTTTTCTGTATCGCGTACAGGGGAACCATTTGATTCTTTGATTCCAGGCCTGCGGCAATGATCAGATCCTTTTGAACTCGACTCTGAAAGGGTTCACTGTGGACGTAATTCCAAAGAAGTTTAAAATCGGTTTCCGTACAAGTGCCGATTTTTGAACTTTCTGGATCTGTCTCTTCCATGTTTATCCACCTGAATAAGCTATCCTCTGGATTAAGTCTTGCTACAAGCTCCCGATGAGTATAGGTCTCGCAGAAGATCACCTCCTCCGGCTGTCTGATATGTTTTACGGAGGGGAAAAAGGAGAAGCTGCTGAAGACAAGTGACCCCAGTAAGAGGGCCGTGGCAAATAGCTTATGGAACAGGTATTTCACATACTAAATATAGAGAATCTCATCAGGAATCCTGCAACAGTCTGACCAGAGTTTCTGTTTGGAGGTTAATTCCGTCTACCGTATGTGTGGCCTGTTTGTAGAAGACTTCCCGTTTATGGAGAAGTGAACGAATGAATTCCAGAAGTTCAGATTCGGATTTCCCCTGGATCAGGGGCCTTTTTGTCCTGGATCGAATAAGCCTGTCTCTCAGTGCTTCAGGAAGCATGTGAATGTAGATGGTGGTTCCATGGCTGTTCATTAGATCCATCATCTGTGAATGACAAGGGGCCCCTCCGCCGGTGGCAATAACCAGTTTCTCCCGTACACACAGTTCCTGCAGGATGTTGTGTTCCCATTTCCTGAATACCTCCTCACCGTGTTCCTTGAAAATGGAGGGGATGGACATTTCAGCGGTCTCCTCAATCAGCTGATCCATATCCAGAAACTGATAGCCAATACGGCGAGCCAGTTTTGCTCCCAGGGTAGATTTACCCGAACCCATAAAGCCAATCAGAAATATCCGGGTATCCATCTTACCACTCCAGGGTAAATTGACCGCCGGGGTCTTTATGATCGTCATCTGCCGAACTCTTTTTTTCCTCTTTAGGTTTAATCACCTCCATGGGAACATCGTCCGGATCCTGTTTGACAGGTAAGGGTTTTTTAGGGCCAGCCTTGGTGGAAGTGCTTTTTTTGGCAGATTTTTTCTGTACAGCTTTTTTCTCCGGGGGAGCTTTTGCCGCGGTCACGGGGCCGGAATCCTTTGCTTTTGGGCTCTCTAATGCTTCTTCCGCCTGGTTTTCCGGTTGCAGCTCCTGAATCACCTTTACCTCGTAATTGGAGAGTCTTTTCCCCCTGGCTTTGTAACTTTTGATTCCGATAAATTCAGCCACCTCAATGATCTCCGGATTGCGATCTTTATTTTTTCCTCCAAATTTCAGCTCCAGGCGGGGGTACTCCACCTCGGTGATCTGGATAAGCTTTGAATCAGGGTGATCCCCGATAAAGCGGGTCAGCTTGGCCCCGGGTTCAATGAGGAATCGTTTCAGGTAATAGTAATTCTGTTCGGCATCGAAGTAGGCCGCCGACCAGATCTTTCCTTCCCGGTACTTCTCGATGATCTGCACATCGTCTTCAAAATGGCTGCTGAGATCGAAATTGGTAGTCCGGAAGTTTCCTGATCTGGTGATCACCAGGATCTGATCCTCCCCGGAGAATTCTCCCAGGAATTTTCCCCTGGCATCTACATTCAGCCTCATCACATCCTCGTCAAACCAGATCTTTCTCCCACCCAGGGTGGAGACCCCTTTCTCCTTGATGACAATTTTCTGAACCGAGAATTTGGTCAGGATATTGCCCATGGCTCCCCGGCCCTTTATGGCCAGCTCCGCAAAATCAAATTCAAAAATGGGATTTTTCAGCCGCGGCCTCGGACGCAGGTATACCTTGATCACCTCTGCCTCCCCGTTGGGATTCGCACTGAAATAAAGAATCTTGGTATGGGGATGTTCCTTACCAATGTTGTACTGCTTATCACGGGTGATCCCGGTTACCGGGGCACGTTTCATCATAACATTTCCGGAGTTTCCGTCAAAATACACCACGTTGTAGATGGTCCGGCTGTCGTTTTTCTTAAAGACTGCGGCGTGGATGATATCCTTGCCTGCAAAATGCTTGTCGGACACTTTCGAGATGGTATAGGAACCGTCTTTCAGGAAAACGATGATATCATCAATGTCGGAACAGTCACACACATACTCATCTTTGCGGAGGGAGGTGCCGATGAAGCCGTCTTTGGCATTCATATAGAGCTTCTGGTTGGCCACCACCACCTTGGAGGCTTCGATGCTGGCAAAGTTCCTGAGTTCGGTTCTACGTTCCTTCCCCTTGCCGTATTTCTTTTTGATCTGTTTGAAGTATTCAATGGCATAGGCCACCAGGTTAGCCAGGTGGTTCTTAACCTCCCCCATTTCCTCTTCCAGGCTTTGGATGTGCTCATCGGCCCGTTTCACATCGAACTTTGAGATACGCTTGATTTTGATCTCGGTAAGTTTGATGATGTCTTCGCGAGTGACTTCCCGCATCAACAATTTCTTATACGGTTCCAGGCCTTTGTCAATGGCTTCGATGACCGCTTCCCAGGTCTCACACTCCTCGATATCCCGGTAGATTCGTTTTTCGATAAAGATCTTTTCCAGAGAAGAGAGGTGCCAGTCTTCCTGCAACTCCCTGAGCCTGATATCGAGTTCCTGTTTGAGCAGCTCTTTGGTATGGTCTGCATTTACCTTCAGGACCTCACTGACTCCTACAAAACGGGGTTTGTTGTCATCAATGACACAACAGTTGGGTGAGATGGAGATTTCGCAATCGGTAAAGGCATAGAGGGCATCGATGGTTTTGTCAGAAGAGACATTGCTGCCCAGGTGGACCAGGATTTCCACGTTTTCGGCAGTATTGTCATCGATCCGTTTAATCTTGATCTTACCTTTCTCACTTGCTTTTATGATGGTCTCAATCAGGGATCCCGTATTCTTCCCGTAGGGAAGGTCCTTGATTACCAGGGTTTTATTGTCAAGTTTTTCGATTTTGGCCCTTACCCGGATGGCGCCACCCCTTGCACCATCGTTGTAACGCGATACCTCTGCCAGTCCACCTGTTGGAAAATCGGGAAAGAGTTCAAATTCTTTTCCCTGCAGGTACCTGATGGATGCATCGATCAGTTCATTGAAATTATGGGGAAGGATCTTGGAGGAAAGTCCCACGGCGATTCCTTCTGCACCCAGGGCCAGAAGCAGCGGAAACTTTACCGGGAGGGTAACAGGCTCCTTGTTCCTGCCATCGTAGGAGAGTTTCCATTCAGTGGTTTTGGAATTGAAAAGTACCTCGTTGGCAAAAGGTGACAGCCTGGATTCAATGTACCTGGATGCAGCGGCTCCATCTCCTGTAAAGATATTTCCCCAGTTTCCCTGGGTATCCACCACCAGCTCTTTCTGACCAAGTTGCACCAGGGCATCTCCGATGGAAGCATCGCCATGGGGGTGATACTGCATGGTGTTCCCTATGATATTGGCAACCTTGTTGAACCGGCCGTCGTCAATCCTTTTCATGGAGTGAAGGATGCGCCGCTGGACCGGTTTAAGTCCATCAATGATATGCGGCACGGCACGTTCAAGTATCACATAGGAAGCATAATCAATGAAATAGTCCTCATACATCCCTGTGAGGCGGGTGATCTTTACATCCTCCCCTGAGTGATGCTCTTCTGCTTGTGCGTCCAATGATTTATCGTCGATGTCTCTCATCTCTTTCTACACTGATTCTTCGTGACTGGAGCGGGTAACATAGGGATCAGGCTACCTCCACCGGATCCTCTTCCACTCGGAGCCTGTCTATGATAAAATTTTGTCTTTCGGGCGTGTTCTTACCCATGTAGAAGCCGAGGATCTCCTTAATGTCATCATCCTTTTTCAGACGCACCGGCTGCAGTCTGATATCCGGACCAATGAAATGCTTGAACTCGTCCGGAGAGATCTCACCCAGTCCTTTAAAACGGGTGATCTCCGGATTTCTTCCCAGTTTTTCAATGGCACTTTTTTTCTCCTCATCGGAATAGCAATAGAAGGTTTCTTTTTTGTTCCTGACCCTGAACAGGGGCGTTTGCAGGATGAAGAGATGGCCATTTCGCACCAGGTTGGGAAAAAACTGAAGGAAAAAGGTGAGCAGAAGCAGCCGGATATGCATGCCATCCACATCTGCGTCGGTGGCAATTACCACGTTTTTGTACCTCAATCCATCGAGTCCGTCCTCAATATTCAGGGCCGCCTGGAGCAGGTTGAACTCCTCGTTTTCATAAACCACCTTCTTGGTCAGTCCAAAGGAGTTCAGGGGTTTTCCCCGGAGGCTGAATACTGCCTGTGTATTTACACTTCTCGATTTGGTGATGGAGCCGGATGCAGAATCCCCCTCGGTAATAAAGAGGGTGGATTCGTTTTTACGGTTATCGCTTCCATTGTAATGGATCCGGCAATCACGAAGTTTCTTGTTATGCAGGTTGGCCTTTTTGGCACGCTCCCTGGCCAGTTTTTTAATCCCCGAAATGGCTTTACGCTCTTTTTCCGACTCCTGGATCTTTCTCAGGATGGCATGGGCCGTGTCGCCATGTTTATGGAGGTAATCATCCATTTTCGAAGTGAGAAAGTTCATGATGAAGTTCCGTACCGAGGGGCCTTTAGGTCCGATATCTTTGGATCCGAGTTTTGTTTTGGTCTGTGACTCAAAAACCGGTTCCTCCACCTTGATGCTGACAGCGGCGATAATCGAGGTGCGGATATCGGAAGCATCAAAATCTTTTTTAAAAAAGTCGCGTATGGTTTTGACCAGCGCCTCTTTGAAAGCTATCTGGTGTGTTCCCCCCTGAGTGGTATGCTGACCATTTACGAAGCTGTAGTACTCCTCCCCATACTGGTTGCCATGGGTGATGGCCACTTCGATATCTCCGTTTTTCAGATGGATGATGGGATACAGGCCCTCTCCGCTCATGTTTTCCTGCAACAGGTCAAGCAGTCCGTTCTTGGACTGAAATTTCTGACCATTGTAGCTGATAGTGAGCCCGGTATTGAGGTAGGTATAGTTTCGAAGCATCGCTTCGATGTACTCATCAATAAAGTTGAATTTCCCGAACATGGTATGATCGGGTTCAAAGGTGATCAGTGTCCCGTTTTTCTCTGAAGAATTCCTTTGCGGATGGTTTTTTACCAGCTCCCCTTCGCTGAAATCCACCGTTTTTTCTTTGCCTTCCCGAATAGACTGAATGGTAAAACTCGATGAAAGGGCATTTACTGCTTTGATTCCCACCCCGTTGAGCCCCACCGATTTCTTGAATACTTTTGAATCGTATTTGGCCCCGGTGTTCATTTTGGAAGCCACATCCAACACCTTTCCCAGGGGAACACCCCGGCCATAATCACGAATGGCGACCAGGTGTTCGTTGATGTTGACCTCAATGGTTTTCCCGAATCCCATCATGTATTCATCGATGCAGTTATCGAGTACTTCCTTCAACAGAATGTAAATACCATCATCGGGGGAGGAGCCGTCTCCCAGCTTCCCTATGTACATGCCCGGACGCTTGCGTATATGCTCTTTCCAATCGAGTGTCCGGATAGTATCTTCTGAATAATTTGCCGTCATATTAATCTCCTCTTTGGCAGCACAAAGATAACCAAAACTATCTCCTGGACATCATCCAGTTTTCAACACAAAACTCTTAAAAAACGGTTAAAAAAAGGGCGGGATCAGCTCCATTCAATGGCCTGAACCTCCATACGGGTGCGGCTTCCAGGGTGATAGGTCCCATGGGTATCAAAATCCCACCACCAGCGATCCTTCCGGATTCCTTCAGGTAAGTGTGTGTACAGCAAAGCTTTGGATGTTTTTATCCCGTTTTCATCCTCCACCTCTTCCAGAATATCTGTTACCAGGCAGCCGGGTGAGTTGGTGATCCAGTTCAGGTGAAAGTTCTGGATAGCAGCACGAAAGGTCGCCAGAGCCTCCTGTTGATAAGGACCTTTCTTCCGGACATAATCGCAGAGGAGAATATCCAGCTGGTTCAGCAGATTGACCGATATGAAGGCATCCACCTCTATTTGCTGAAGGGGAGTTTTGAGTGGGATCTGGTCTAATAGCTTTTTTTCCTGCCGGGAATTTCTGCCATCCCGGTAAAGTTGCCAGATCTGTTCAATGGCCCCACCGGAGAGATCTTCCTCTATAAGTTCCACCTGAGCCAATGCTGCAGTCTTCTTCCGAATCTGGATGGGATGATAAATATCCACCAGGTAGATCTGTTTAAACCTGATAAGCAGTTCATTCAGTGGAACATCCAGCAGCCATCCGCTGCCCAGAACAGCCACCGATTCCGCCCCCGATTCAAAAAATGACCCGGCGATGAACTTGCGGGTATGCTCCAGATGGTTCTTCCAGGTCGATGACTCGCGCATATAGCGGTTCATGATCCCTTCCTGGTCCTTCAGGTAACCCATACGCCGAATGGCCTGGCTGCGCTTTTTCATTTGGATCCGATCTCCTGTTCGAGCCTGGCGATCCCCTCTTCCATCTGTTTTCTTACCACTTTCATTAATTCCTTCGTTTCCAGCTTTCCTACTTCACTGGCGGGGATCTCGTCCAGGACCAGGATATGAATGAGAGCCTTTCCCTTTAATACCCAGGAGCCCCGGTCGAAGGTCTTCTCAGAACCGGTGTGTACTATGGGAATAAGCCCGCAGGCTGCCTTTTTTGCCAGCAGAAAGGCACCTTCTTTAAAGGGCCTCATCTCCAGAGTCCTGGAGCGGGTTCCTTCCGGGAACAGAAGGATGGAGGATCCTTTGGCTATTTCTGTTTCGGCCTGGGAGAGAAACTGTGCTCCTGAACGCAGCGATTCCCTCTTAATGCGGATGGAATTCGTCAGCGAGAGTACCATGCCGATAAAAGGAAGCCTGAAATTCTCATCCTTGGAGGTCCATTTGAAAGGTCTTCGGATTTTATACAGAGCCAGGATGTCAATCAGCGAGCGGTGGTTGGCCACCATCACCACGGGACGGTTCCATGGAATCTTTTCTCTTCCCTCCAGTCGGAGTTTCCAGAAAGGGATCAGCGACTGGTAGTGCCAGGCCCAGAAGGTGCCCATCATATGAGCCGCTACCCGGCGCTGGTCCCACCAGAAAGTAGTGAGCCAAACCAGGAGGAAGAAGGGAGTGATGATCATGGAAGTGATAAGCATGGTGAACCACGCCAGAATGGAATAAACCTTTAGCAGGAATGAATTCATATCTTGAAAATCAATATCCCAAAATACAAATAAAGGCCAAGCTACGGCATCAAAACACCTTAAAAACATTTCTGAACCGGATGGTAGGATTAAGAATAAATTCGGCTAATTTTAGCATCCCGAATTTGCACCACCAGTTATTGATGATTAGAGTTTACGACGTATTAACGGTTTTTCTTCTGCTGTTTTTTTTATCAGGATGTATTGAAAGATATTACCCTGAAGGGGAGGAGTTCAGGTCGGGCACCCTGGTGGTGATCGCGCATCTTGACAATTCCGGCAGCGAACAGTCCATATACATCTCCAGGTCAACAAACCTGGAACTGCCCACCAGATATCCGGTCACAGGTTGCCTGGTTGAAGTGGACCAAAAAGAGGGAGCCAGCCTGCAGTTTATGGAAGATGAAAAGGGCAGATACGTTGGAACTCCCCCGGTAAATTTTTTCAGGACAGGCAGTGCATACAAACTTCGTTTGGTCACCCCTGATGCCAGGCGGTACGAGTCCGAATTCGAACAAATGTACCCGGCACCTGCCATCGATTCCATTTATTGGAAAAGAGAGGAGTCCTTTGGTCAGGAACCCGGTTCTTCACTGGATGGTATCCGGTTTTATATGGATTATGAGATTGAGAAAGACTCGGCGAAGTACCTTCGATGGCAGCTGGTGGAGACCTACGAGTATCACAATCCTGATTATGAAGCTGCGGAAGTTTATGATCGGGAGGATAGCTACCCGTGGAGGAGGACCTTTACACCTATTCCTCGCGATTCCAGGTGGAACACCTGCTGGGTCACCAATCTACTGCCGGATATTTTCACCAAAGACCTGGGCAATGTGGAAGGAGATCTGTACCGGGAGATGCCCCTGCATTTCGTATCGAACCGGTCCCAGAGGTTGCAGACCAGGTACAGCCTGCTGGTACGCCAGTTTGCCTTAAGTAGCTCGGCCTACCTGTACTGGGATGGGTTGAAAAACAATCTTCAGTCCAAAGGGGGACTTTATGATTCACAACCCTCCCTGACCCCCGGGAATATATGCAATGTGGATAGTGAAGATGAAATTGTCATAGGGTATTTTTGTGTTTCAGGTGTTTCAGAGAAGCGGGCTTTTGTTTCTGCGTTACCGGGAATGAGTATTATTTTAGATCCCACCTTTTGTGTTCCAGGTCCCCTTCCGTTTAGCTTCGCCAGGTTATCCAATGCCTTTCTGCCTTACTACCTGGCAACCCTTAATGTGGAGGGCGAAAGTATTTATGGTAGTGTCCAGAAGCACTGTATCGATTGCCGGGAGAATAAAAATAGTGTCAACACCCCCCCTGAATTCTGGTAGTGAAATGAAGCAATTATTTAGATATATCTTTATTTGTTGCCTTCTGCTATTAAAGACTTTTGCGCTTGCCTCTCAGAGCCAGTCTGCAAGCTCCTTTAATGGGATTAGAGAGACCGCAGAAAGTCAGTACGGACCGGATCTCGATTTACTCAATGGCAGAAAATATAACTTTACCTACCGCTCGGCGCGAGGAAATCCCTTTTTTGAAGCTCCGGGAGCAAATAGCGCCGCGATTCAGATCAAGGGAAAACTATATGAGAATCAGAGGATCAGATTCGACATTTACCAGCATCTGCTCATCCTTGATTTTACCGATTTGTCGGGAGGCAATAGCAGCATTGTGCTGAACGATGAGGTGGTAGACCATTTCACCCTTGGGGAGGTCCATTTCAGGAAATTCTCAGATAAGAACGGGTTGAAACGGTTTGGACAGGTGGTCTATCTGGACCGTATAAGTTGTGTCTATTTCTGGAAAAAGAAATATCTGTCTGAACTGAAGGAAGGACAAAAGAATTACCGTTTTTCCGGGCCACTGCGGGATGCTGTGATCATCAGCAATGGTCAGGTCCGGGCATATAAAAACAAAAGCAGTTTTCTGAAGTGTTTCGGGCAGGGGGATCGCAAAAAGATTAAGCTGTATATGAGGGAGCAGTTGATCAATCCCCGGAAAGCGAATGACCTGGAAATGCAGAGATTAATGAAATACATCAATCAACTTTCCGGCCATGAGGATTAGAACGACGTGGATGGTGTTTTGCATGGTTTGTGCTCTTTCAATGCAGGCGCAGGAGCCTGAAGAGAAGGTGTCCCTTCACCTGAAGCAGGCGGGATTTGAAGAGTATGTCCGTGCTGTTGAAATTCAGTCCGGGCATCACTTTTATTATAAGAAGTCCTGGTTTGAAGGAATCACGGTGGACCTGGACCTGGATAGCACTACGATTGAATCCTCCTTAAGGCAGGTGCTGGTTGGTTCCGGTATGTACTACCAGTTTATTTCTCCTGATCGCTGGATCATTCTGCCGGACCGGATGCTGAACTCCAATATCTCTCACCTGACTGGTTCCTATAACGAAACGACTACCCTGGAGGGAACACAGCAGGCCGGACAACTGGGCCAGTCTATGGAAGTATCCAGACCGGAGCAGATTGTCACCAGCATTGTGGTTGGCAACAGCAGGGGTGGCAGCTCCAGATCGGGGGCAAGGATCAGCGGGCAAATCAGGAATTTGGAGAGTGGAGAGCCCGTGATCGGTGCCACCATGGTGGTGACCGAGACAGGAAAAGGAAGCATCTCTGACCAGCATGGAACCGTTAAAATGACCCTCGTGCCCGGCAGGTATACGGTGCAGTTCAGTTTTATTGGAATGCAAACCTTCAAATGCCAGCTGGATGTATTATCTGATGGAGTATTCCAGGTGGAGATGCGGCCATCGGTGATTGCCCTGAACGAGGTTCGGATCGTGGGAAATCACTACAGAGATATTAACAGTACAGATGTAGGAGTGGAACGGCTCTCCATGAAAGCGGTTAAACAGATGCCGTTGTTTATGGGAGAAAATGATGTCATAAAAATCTCCCGCCTGTTGCCCGGGATTACCAGTGCAGGAGAGGCTTCTGCCGGGATCAATGTGCGAGGGGGCAGTGCCGATCAGAATATATTCTATATCAACCGGGTACCTGTTTACAATACCTCCCATATGTTCGGCTTTCTTTCGGCATTCAACAGTGATATTATTCACGATTTTAGTGTTTACAAGGGAAATGTGCCGGTAAATTACGGGGGCAGGCTTTCTTCGGTTTTTAATATTCTTACCAGGAAGGGTAACTTGAAAAACTTCACTGCTCATGCCGGGATCAGCCCGGTTTCGGCTCATACCACCCTGGAGGGGCCAATTATAAAGGAGAAAGTCTCACTACTGGTCAGCGGAAGAACCTCCTATTCCGATTGGATGCTGAAGAAGATGGATGATCCCCTGCTTCAGGACAGCAAGGCCAGTTTTTATGATTTTGCCGCTACGATCCATTTTTCCCAAGGAGAGAAGAATAGCATTAATGGATTCTATTATCAGAGTCACGACCGTTTTGCCTATGGCGATATAGCCGACTATGAATATGGGAACAAGGGTGGATCGCTGATTTGGCAGCATACATTTTCACCAGCCTTAAGCTCTACAGTAACGGCAGCTCTTTCACAGTATTCCTTTGCCCACGTGGACCAGCAGGAAATCTCCCAGGCCTACAGGCACCAGTATCGCCTCGGACACAAGGAACTGATTGGGGAATTCTCCTGGAATCCTTCATTAAACCATCATCTCGAGTATGGGATGAACCTGGTGCATTATTCTCTGAACCGCGGGATGGTAAGCCCTCATGGGCCTTTTTCGCTTATCGATGAACTTGATTTGGGACTGGAGAAGGGACTGGAAGGAAGTTTCTTTCTGAGTGACAATGTTACGCTGACTCCCTGGCTATCTCTGTATGCCGGTCTCAGGTATTCGATGTTTACACAGCTGGGGCCGAAAATGATTAGGCTTTATGAAGAGGATCAGCCCGTATCGGATAGCAATGTAAGTGACAGTCTGTATTTTGATAACAACAAAGCGGTGAACTTTGAATCGGGACCTGAGATACGTACGGCCATTAATATAAAAGCGGGTAAGAATACCAGTTTCAAACTATCTTTCAGCCAGATGCGTCAGTACCTCTTCATGCTGTCCAACACGGTAAGTATTTCACCTATAGATCAGTGGAAATTGGCCGACTATCACATTTCCCCGCCCACCGGTCAGCAATATACTACTGGCATCTACCATATCTGGCCACGGGCCGGTCTTTCAGGCTCCCTGGAGCTTTATTACAAACATGCAGAGCATGTGGTGGAGTTCCGGGACGGTGCCGATTTTGTTGGTTCGCCTTATACCGAGACCCTGGTACTGCAGGGGGAGCAGAATGCCTATGGAGCGGAGTTTATGTTGCAGCGGACCTCGGGGCGACTGGATGGCTGGATCAGTTATGCCTACTCACGCACTATGATACAGGTGGAGGGGGAGCATGATTTCGAGACCATCAACCGCGGAGATCCTTACCCCTCCAGTTATGACAGGCCACATGTGTTGAACCTGATAGGGAGCTATCACTTTAACCGGCGCTTTACCCTCTCGTCCAACCTGGTCTATATGACTGGCCGGCCGGTAACTTTTCCATCTTCCCTGTACTACCTGGATGAATATGTGTTTATCGACTATTATGCCAAGAACCAGGTAAGGATTCCTGACTACTTCAGGGTGGATGTATCCATCAACATAGAGGGGAACCTGAAAGCCCGAAAAAAATTCCACAGTACCTGGAGTCTGAATGTATACAATGCATTGGGCCGGAACAATCCCCAATCGCTTTTCTTTGAACCGGAGCTAAACTTCTTAAAGGGGTATTCTTTTTCAGTGATTGGAGTACCCATATTTACGGTGGCCTGGAATATTAAGCTGGGAAACTATGAAAGTAACTGATAGAGGCCAATGAGAAAGGGCATCCTGCATATCTTGTTTCTGCTGGCCGGTTTGAACAGCTGGTCACAGGCGAGCGTAAGCTCTTCCCCATACCCGCATGGAGAAAGCTGCAGAATCCTGACGGACCGCAGCGTTTATGTCGCCGGCGAGGATATCAGGTTTACGGTATTCTATCGGAGCCCTGGCGGATTGGAGGATCCTGTCTGGAGCAAAGTTTTTTATGCCGAGCTGATCTCACCCGGGGGGACCGCATATTCACGGACAAAGATTAAAATTGATTCTGCCGGTACGGGAGGCAGGGTTGAAATCCCGGGTGATCTTCCTTCCGGAACCTATTTCCTGAGGGGGTATACCCGATGGATGAAGAATTATGGTCCGGCTTCATATGCCTACCTGAGTGTGGATGTGGTGAATCCCGTGAAAAAAACGGTCCTGCAAGCCGATACCCTTTCTGACTTCACCCTATCCCTCTCCAGGGGCCTGGAAAGTTCTCAGGAAGCGGGGACACTGGTCTCGGATATGCCGCTGCACCAGGGGAAAAGAACCCTCATGGACCTGGAACTGAACCTTGAGTCTCTGAGCTCCCCCCTGGAGTGTTGCGTTACGGTAATTCGCCAGGGAAGTCTGAAAAAGCAGTGGGTCTCTGTTCAGGGTAGCCCTCATGGCCTGCTTTCCAGCTGGATCCATGTACCCGAAACTAGGGGGATTGCCATCACCGGCAGAATAGAAGAGGATAGCTCCGGGATTCCGGTCCCCTTTGCTGTTGTATATATTTCCATAATGGGACGGGAGAGTGCGTTTTTATGCAATTTTGCCGATTCTGCAGGCAGGTTCTTTTTTAGCATCCCCGACACTTACATGAAGCACGATCTGTTTATTTCAGCGAATCACCCTAAAGTGAGCCATCTGCGGGTACTAATTGACCAGGATTTTTGTTTGGAGCCTGTAAGCTTACCTTCTTTCCCCTTCCGGGTTGCCAGCGAAGATCAGGATTTGATAAAAACGATGGTGATCAATGCACAGATACAGGAACAATATCAAGCCTCTTTGTCTGAAAGCGGAGCGCAGGAGCAAGTTGATAAAGCCTTTTTTTACGGGGAGCCAAGCTCGGTGATTCGCTTTGATGATTTTATCAGACTACCTACCATGGAGGAGTATTTTACAGAGCTAATTCCCCCGGTATCCCTTACACGGTCGCGACGGACAAAAAGTTTTACTGTCTTGGGGACCCATCCCGACCTGAAGCATTATGATCCCCTTGTTATGATTGATGGAGTGGCTGTTTTTGATATAGAATCAGTACTGGCCATTTCTCCGGGTTATATAGAAAAGATAGAAGTTGTGGAAGCTCCCTTTGTTAGGGGGAACCTCACATTTGGAGGAATTATTCACCTGATCTCCCGGAAGGGCGATATGGGGTACATCGATCTGCCGGCTTCAGGCTTGCTGGTGAATTACAGCATGTATGATAAACCCATACCGGGTAATCCTGTAATCCAGCCCGGGAACCCACGGATGCCCGATGTCCGGAATACCTTGTACTGGGATCCTTATCTGAGGCTCAGTCCCCATACCCCTGAAACCATTAGCTTTTATACCCCGGATGCAGGGGGGGCATATGAGGTGGTGCTTAGAGGATTTGGCTCTGAGGGAGCCTATGTGGAATATATCATTCCCTTTCAGGTGGATTGAGCAACAAGCGAAGGTGCATTAGCGTTGCGCATATTGCTCATCCATATAAGGTTTAAATTGTTCCCAGAGAAAGTGCTCCCAGACCTTCCGGACTATCTCAGGGGTTTCCTCGCTAAACTCCCCGGCTCCATTCACATTCAGTGTCAATACAGTCTGATCCTCCTCACTGGCTTTCAGGGTGTAAGTACACACCAGGGTCAGAGCCTGTCCGGACAGGCCCAGCGGGCCCTCCATACGCAACATTTTACCCCTTTCGGCATAGATGATGCTGGCATGTTTTGCCCCGTCGCCCGCCTCATTAAAAATTTCATAGAAGCCACCTCCCGGCCAGGCCTCAATATATAGTTTGTAGGGTGTTTCGGAAAACGAGTGGTCCCACCAGGCGCTAATATCCCCGGTCAGGTGATCGTATACAAAAACAGGATCTCCCGGAAAGGAGAAGTTCATTTCAAAGCTGAAAGTGCCTGGATTTCCCTCTTGCTGACTGCGCCCACAGCCCCACGCCAGCAGGAGAGCTAAAATTAAGATTTTGTAAAGCCTGAACATACCTATAGTATTTGAAGTATAACAACTGTTGAATAATTTGGTTAAATCAAACAGGGGATTTCTATATCTTGTGTGCGAATGACCATTGAAAAAAGATTGGACGCAGCCGGCCGGATGGATCAAAGGGAGTTTGAAGAACTATTCAGGAACTACTTTGCACCCCTGATGGCATTTTCCCGGCGAATCCTCGGGGATGAGGAGGATGCCAGGGAGGTGGTGCACCAGGTTTTTATTAATCTCTGGGAGAAACGCAGTAAGCTCGACCTGTCAACCTCTCTGAAATCTTATCTGTTTACCTCGGTGAATAACAGGAGCCTGAATGTGATCAGGGACCGGAGAAAGTTTTCTTCGGAGGAGGTGCCGGAGCGTGCCGGGGAGTGGGATGTGAGCGCACAAATGGAGGCCATGGAGCTTGAGGAAAAGATCAGGGCTGCCATCGATACTTTACCTGAGCGGTGCAGGGAGATCTTTGAATTGAATCGATTTGAGGGACTAAAATACAGCGAGATTGCTACTCAGCTTGATATTTCAGTGAAAACAGTTGAAAACCAGATGACCAAGGCCTTGAAGCTTCTGCGGGAACAACTGGGAAAATACCTGAGCATCCTGTTGTGGCTGCTGCTGTTTACGCTAAATTAAAAAAAGGCTGTATCTCCATAGGGGTATAGCTGCTCTGGAGTGTGTTATAGATGAATATGTCAGAAAAGAGGCGATATACGGATTTTAATCACCTGGTAAGCAGGTATCTCTCGGGGGAGTTGGACCCGGGGGAACTCTCTGTTTTCCAGGAGGAACTTGAAGGGGATCCCGGGAAGCAAAAGCTGCTGGAAGAATACCGCAAGATCTGGGATTCGGCTGGAAGCGCTCCGGACGGGAAAAGTTATGACCTGGACCGGGAGTGGGTCCTGATGAAGGAGAAATTGCCGGGATTTGGGGGAGGTAAAGTCCGCTCTCTGCTATTTTATAGCTATCGCATTGCTGCCGTACTGGTGTTTGGGTTGGTGCTGACCTTCTCCTGGATCTATCTGAACCCGAAAGCGGGGTTGGAAAAGGTGGCAGCTGACAATGTGCCGGTGGAGCTTATCCTTGATGACGGGACCAAAGTGCTTGTAAACCGGCACTCCACATTGAGGTACAGCAAGACCTTCGATCAGGAGGAACGAAAGATTTTCCTATCCGGGGAGGCCTGGTTCGAAGTGAGCAGGGATACGACCAGACCCTTTATAATCGATGCCGGGGCGGCTCTCGTGGAGGTGCTGGGTACCAGTTTCAATGTGAATGCCTATAAAAAGAATCTGGTGGTGGAAATTACCGTGGAGAGTGGCATGGTGGGCCTGAGTGCTAAACAGGACAGTAAGGAACTGATCATAATGAAGGCCGGTTCAGGAGGCACCTACAATAAAACGGAGCGGGAGTTAAAACTGATCCCCAGCCCGGATCCCAATAGCATCTCCTGGAAAACCAGGGAACTGTACTTCGAGGGATCTCCCCTGCAGGAGGTGGTCGAGCTTGTTAACCGGGTATATGGGGCACATCTGGTAATTGTGAACAGGGAACTGGCCACCTGCCCCATAACGGTTACTTTCAAGGATCAGACTCTGGAGGCCATCATAAATGTTCTGGAGCTTACCCTTGACCTTCAGATCTCCCGTATCGGAGACGAAATAAGGCTGGACGGGGAAGGATGCGTTGAATAGAGTTATGGGAATGTCAGGATTCAGATTGAAAATATCCCTGCTGGCATATCTGTTGGCAGTTGGTCTCACCCTTTACGGACAGGAGTCCCCGCAATCTATTACTCTGGATCTGAAGGACTGTCCAATGAGAGAGGTCCTGGACCGCATAGAGGAGCAGACGGGCCTCAGTTTTTCTTATAACTCCAGACTTATTGACGAGGAAGAGCTTATTAGCATAAATCTGGTTCATGTAGCCCTGGAGGAGGCCCTGGACCTGCTTTTTTCCGGACGAAGGATCGTCTTTGAAATAGTGGAACAGCAAATCGTGCTGGTACGTGCCAGACGCGTGCAGCTTAAGGTGGAGGCGTCTCTGGAAAAAGACAGCACCGGTGCTGCGCCGGTGAAATTTACAGTGAGCGGCTATGTGAAGGATTCCAGGTCGGGGGAGGTGCTTATAGGAGCTACCATTACCATTCCCGGAGGGGCCCAGGGGACCATCACCAATAGCTATGGCTTTTATTCCCTGACCCTGCAAAGAGAGGTGGAGGAACTCTATTGTACCTATTTGGGGTACCGGACCAGAACCATAGGGCTTGGGCGGGGGGAGAACCAGATCCTGCATTTTATGATGGAAAGGGAGCTTTCTCCCATACACGAAGTGACTATTTACTCCGACGACTTAGATAATATTGTTCGAAGCGCCAGGAGCTCCGAGGAACGGATCCATCCCGAATCGGTGAGAAAGATGCCGGCTCTATTCGGGGAGAAGGATGTGATCAAATCACTGGCTGCCATTCCGGGAATCAAATTCTTCGGAGACGGGTCCACCATTTTTTTTGTGAGGGGAGGGGGGCGCGATCAGAACATGATCACCATTGATGAGGCTCCGGTATATAATCCCACACATCTGCTGGGCTATTTCAGTACCGTGGTGCCCGATGCCATCAAAGACGTGAAAGTCTACAAGGGTGATTTTCCGGCCAACTACGGGGGCAGGCTCTCCTCGCTCATTGATATCCGTACCAAGGATGGCAATATGAACCATTTCGGGATGGATGCCAGCTTTGGACTCCTTTCATCGAGGCTTTCCCTGGAAGGTCCCATCTGGAAGGAACACATCTCTTTCTTTGCCTCCGGGAGGCGCTCCTACATCATCAGGCCCATTCAGAATTGGAACGAGAAGGTCAAAGATCTCCATTTTTCGGACCTGCACCTGAAACTTAACTACCGGATCAATACCAGTAACAGGCTCTTCTTTTCCATCTACCGGGGCGAGGACAACTTTGAACTACAGAACCGACCGGGTTTTACAAGTGGTATTAACTGGACAAACAGCACCACCACGCTTCGCTGGAACCACCTCTACTCGGACAAGCTCTTCTCTAATCTGACCCTGCTGGGATCCACCTATCACTACCGCCTTTTTACACATTTGGAGGAGAATGATTACTGGAACTCCCGCATCGATAACCTGACCCTGAAGTACGATTTTACGCACTATGTAAATCCGGGCTACACCCTGCGTTTCGGTGTGCTGGCCGCCGGGCATTTTCAGGATCCTGGCAATATGTACCGGGGCGGTGTGGAGTTTGATCCGGGGTATGATCTCTCCGTAAAGTATAACCGGGAATACGCCCTCTATGTTTCCAACCAGTATATCATCAATAACAGCCTCTCCATACGTGCCGGAATAAGAGCGACCGCCTGGCATAATATGGGTCCGGCCACGGAATACAGAATCGTTCCGGTCTCGGATGGGATTATTGAAAGAGACAGCCTGGCAGTGAGCACCCATCCCTCCGGGGAGGTGTATCACCAATCGTTTTCGGTGGATCCCCGGATAAGCATGGTATATCAGCCGGGAACCAAGAATATATTTAAGCTCAGCTACAGCCGCACCAGTCAGTTCCAGTATCTGATCACCAACTCCATCAGTCCCTTCACCTCCCTGGAGGTCTGGCTGCCTTCCGGGCCCAACGTTCCCCCTCAGTATGCGAATCAGTTTACCCTGGGGTATACCCGCCGTTTTGGAGTCCCCGGACTGAGCCTGGATGTGGAAGCTTATTATAAAGGAATGAAGAATCTGATCGATTACAGGGATCATGCCCATATGTTAATGAATCCCCTGGTGGAAGCAGAGCTCCGATTTGGAAAAGGCAAGGCCTATGGCCTGGAAACCATAGTGAATAAGGAGCGGGGCAGGCTCACCGGGTGGATCTCCTACACCCTGTCCAGGGCCATTTCTGTGGTAGAGGAGATCAATGGGGGAGATCCCTATCCTTCCTATTCTGACCGTCCACACGACTTCTCCATTTATCTCTCCTGGGCCCTTCATCCCAGGCTTACCCTTACCGGGAATTTTATCTATATGACTGGGGTTCCCTTTTCCACTCCAACTGGCTTTTACTATTATGATAACCACCAGGTCCCCATCTATGCGGAGCGGAACAATGACCGGCTTCCGGATTATCACCGGCTCGATGTGGCCCTGAACTGGCATCTGAGCAAGCCTGAACGGAAGTATCAGCATGAACTGATCTTCTCTGTTTATAACTTCTATAACCGGATCAATCCTGTAGCATTGCACTTTAACAAAATCATGGATGAAAATGGAGATTTTGTCGTCCCGGTGGACTTCTACAGCAACCCGGAGCTCTTTTCCACCCAGTATTACCTCTATGGGATCGTTCCATCCATTAGTTATCACTTTAACTTCTGAGAGATGAATCCGCACCACACATACGGAAGGAGAAAAAGGAGCTGGTTGCCTGGATTTATAGTGGCAAGCACACTGGTATGGGTCTCCTGCACCCAGGAGGTGGATTGGGACCTGAAATACCAGGAGGTCAACCTGATTGTGGTCGAGGGAAAGATTACCAGCGAACCGAAGCGACACGAGGTGAAGCTAAGCTGGCCGCTGTACGAGATGAATGGTACTCCCGAACCGGTAAGCGGGGCACTGGTGGAGATCTATGGTGGACAGGAGCCCTACTCCCTTACCGAGGATCCGGAAAATCCGGGGATCTACCGAAGCGATTCCCTTTTTGCTGCCCAGCAGAATCAATTCTACCAGTTGCGCATCCTCCATGAGGACCGGCGCATTACGGCCGTGACCAATATGCGTGGGGTAAGTCCCTTTCAGTATATGAATGTCCACCCGGTGCAGTCAGATCCCCCGCTGCTGGAAGCCTCTATCAGTGACAGCGATGAACCGGCCATTTTGAGGCTTGAGCTGGACTGGAGCCACCTGCCCGGATATGATACGCTCCCGGATACGGAAAATCATGCAGTGATCTATCACTATACCCTGAATGGAGTAGATGTGAACAAGATCTTTAAACCACCCCAGGAGCACGTGAGATTCCCTCCGGGGACCATCGTTTTCCGGGAGAAGGAATCGGTGACTGCCTGGTACGGGGAGTTTTTACGTGGAGTACTTTCGGAAACTGACTGGAGGGGGGGGATGTTTGATGTTTTACCCGGAAATGCCCGAACCAATATGGTGGGGGAGGCCATTGGGTTTTTCACCGCTGCAGATGTGATCCGCGACACCCTGGTGGTGAGATAAGGCAAGTCTGAGCTGCACTTCCTGCTAGCGTTGCACTTCGAAGGTGTAGGTGAATTTCACCGTGATATTTCGTGCCTCATATTCCGGAAGTTGGGGAATCTCCCGTTCGAGCCAGGTATTCCGTCCCTCATTAAATACCACATAGAGATCGGTCCCCTCTTTGGGGTTGTACCTGAAGCGCACATTGGAAATGATCTTATGAATGGCACTGTTGTATTGGACAAAGGCCGAAAGCGAAAGCCTGGTAGAGAGCATATATAGTGCCCGAAGACCGGCAATATGATTATTCAGGGACTGGTTTCGGTCAGGAAAGCGGATCAGGTCGAGCCGGTAGAGGCCACCAAGTTCCATGGAGGCACCAATGTTCCATTTTGGCTCTATGCTGGGGGAGAGCTTATACCCGTCGAAATAGCCTCCGGCCTCCAGCATGAAAATGGTATGAAAGGAACTGGTCCCGGGTGTTTGCAGCATCAGTTCTCCGCTAAAGGAGTTATACCTGCCCAGGGGAACACTTACGGAGTCTGCTATTTCGAATTCCTCCTCCAGATTATCAATCCTGTAAACCAGTCCGATGGAGCCCATCCAGCTGTTTTTGGAGCTGAACGTCCAGGTAGGATTGAGGTTATAAATCATCAGGGAGTAATCGGGGATCCTGTAAAACACATAATGGAAGAAGGTGATGTTGTGAGAATGCAGCCAGGACTTTTCCGGGGAGATCCAGGTATATTGCAGGCTGGAGGCACTTGCAAGAACGTCATCAATCATTTCAAATCCTATTCCGGGTTCAAAATCGGTCCCAGAATAAGTAAGGCCTGCGGAATAGGAGAGACCTTCCTGTTTCCGGCGGGACCAGTCCAGGGTAAAACTGCTGGGATCCAGGGAAAGAGCATTGTTTTCTGCACTGTCGTGAAGGGTTTGGGCCAGGCGGATAGTCAGGTAGTCATCACCAAACACCCGCAACACTCCGTCCACTCCGTAGCCGATGTTATAACTTCCCTCCACTCCCAGCCTGGAGGTAAGCATGCCTCCCATATAGGAGTATTCATTTAAGACTCTCTTTTTCACCCGGAACACGCCGAAATTTTCTGAGGGTAGATCCTCGAAGGAGGCAGTCTGAAGATTCAGGAGGCCCAGGTCCCAGTTGTTGATCCTGCTGTTCAAGCGCGCACCTCCCCAGATTCTTACCGGATTTCCATCATAAAGGCCGATTCGCCGGCTGTAAAAAAGGTTGTTTTGACCTCCCAGGGCAAAGTCAAAGATGCTGCTTCGCTCCAGGAAAAATTTCCGCTTTTCTTCAAAAAAAAGACTGAACCGGGTCAGGTTTAACTGCTGGTCATCTGCTTCTACCTGAGCGAAGTCCGTGTTTACCGTCAGATCAAGTACCGTATTTGGATTTATCCCGTATTTGATATCCAGACCGGGCTCGAGTTTGAAATCGCCCCCGTAAACATAGGCACTTTCAGCATCGTTTAGCAGGTTTTCCTGGTCAAAGCCGGTGAGCAGGTAGGGGGTAATATGCAATGGTTTTTTAGGACTCAACTCTTCAAATGCCACTTCCTGGTAAAGGGAGGGCTTTAAGTGACTGGTGGGGCCATACTCGTTTGAGATGGCCGGGAAGGTATATAATTCATCCCTGGCCGGCAGCCAGCGCAGGATACTGATTCCCATAACCGTCTTTCCTTCGATCTCCTGGAAACGCAAACTGGAAATAGGGATGAGTATCTCACAATACCAGCCTTTTGTGTCGTAGCTTGCTTTCACCTCCCAGAAGGTGTTCCAATCCATGTTCACTGGCATTTGATCCATGCTCATTGTACCGTCGTTGCTGACGGTGGCATCCCAGCGCAGCCCCAGGGGATTTGTGGCGAAAAGCAAGGAATTTTCCTTGTCGTTATAGCTGTCGAAACTAAGCATGAAAAAGTCCGAGGACATGGTCTCCATATCTCTTTTTTTTCCAATAGCCTGAATGTAAGAGGGATCAGAGACGTAGTGCATTCCACCCACATAGATAAACTGATCATCGTATCCCATCCGGATCACGGTTTTTTCAGGGGGCAGATTTCCGAATACCGGCATGTGGGTAATCATGGGAAAGGGGGTCAGATGCTCCCAGGCTGCTTCATCCGGTTTCCCATTAAATTCAATGGGCGTTTTCATCCTGCCAATCACCAGGGGCTCCTTTTTCTGAGAAAGAAGAGGGACTGCCGCAATCAGCAGGACACAAACAAGGCATATGCAGCTCTTCGGGTTGATAGCACTACAGATTCAGGGTGGTGTAAAAATAGGACAATTCTACTCGCAGGTCAAGCCGCCTCAAGGCAAGCGGGGACGAGACTCCTGCATCCTGGTATAAATTTCTATTTTTAGCGTATGAAATTCACTCTCCCCGTATCACTTCTTTTAGCCCTCCTGCTTATATCCCCTATACTTTTCGCTCAGGAAAATCCCTCCGAAAACACAGGGAGCAAGGTGGGGATCTACTTTGCATCCTTTGGGGAGAACCCGGCTATTCCATTTGCGAGACTGGTCGGTTCAGCCTCCTATGAGGGAGCCGGGTTTTATACCCTTGGGGCCAGTTATGCAAGACCCCTTTCCAGACGCTTTGAGCTTAAGACCGGACTTGCTTTTTCCAGGCATAAGATCCTGGTTCAGCCCAATCTGCCTCCTGATATGGACAATTCTCCCTATGAAACCACCCTGCACCTGTTTACAGTACCATGTTTGGTCAGACTGAATATGGGGCGTTTATTTTTTTTGAATGGGGGTGCCATGCTCAATGTGGATACCGGTCTTTCAACTCCGGTGGATAATCAATCAGGCATTGGAGCCATGCTGGGATTTGGACTTGGATACGAGTTTCACTCAGGAATATCCTTTCATATGAATCCCTATATGAAGGCACATGCGCTTGTTCCCTTTGCGCCAGACATGTATCATCACCACCTGATGGAGTCGGGGATTCAACTTGGCCTGGCCTACAGGCTTCCCTGATCCCTGAAGGGCCTGCGCGGAAAGCTACCACATAGCCTCACCGATCTCCTCAAGAAATTTCCAGATTTGTTGTTTAATAAAATCGACAAAACAGAGAAAACCAAGCAGGGCCCCCAGAAAACCAAGCAGAAGGATAAAGGACAGGAAGCCATCACTGGGCCTTCCGGTACCCCCCCAAAGGGGCATACAAGCGAGTCCTAAGAAGGCAAGCGCTCCATATTTCCTGCTTTTTGTCATAAATTATATCCAGATAATCAATCTCTTACAAAATTAATTTAAAATAAATCCAAAGTCAATAGGGGTAGGATCATGCCCCGGGTGTGTAACTAGTGAAACCATAAAATGGAAAACAAAAAACATTTTTAAATATTCACTAAAAATCAGAATCATGAAAAAGTTATCGTTTTATTCGTTTGTAGCTCTTCTGGTGGGGATCCTTTTTTTCACCGCCTGTGAAAATACCTTTAACAATGGACCCGGATTGGAGGATGAAAACAGCATTCTTCCTGAGCAGCTTACCGTTGAGATTCCCGAGGCACTGCTTGCGGATGTAAGTGCCTTAAAAGGAGCCCCTGTGGTAGATACCCTGAAAGGAAGGGAGATCTACGGTCACCTGCGTTTTTTTATCCATACCGGTGATTATGCGGCCCAGATTGTGAGACACATTATCTATGGGATCCGCAGATACAACATCGACCAGGTAAAGACAGTCACCTATGAGAGTGAGGATGACGGCCGTATTAAGAACCTGGTAGTGGTGGAAGGCCCCGAGTATGATGGTCGCACCTGGGAGTACGGACTGACCATTACCGATGCTGAGTCGGAAGGCGATGAAGATGGCGGTAAAGGCATGCAGATCTTCTGGAACAAAAATCCCAAGGAAGGTATCAGCGTTATTAAGCCATATAACCTGGATCGTACTTTGGAAAGGGAGATGGCCACGGCCATGTTCCGGATCGATTACAGTGGTGCCGGCGAAATGGGGTACGAACATCATATGATTGTTTCCATAGCCGGCATGCCTGCCATTGATCCCCTGCTGGCCCCTTTTGCCATGGACGGTATGAAGATGTTTGCGGGGAAAACAGGTGATTTTGTGGATGTATACGGAAATTCCAGTCACCCCAATGCGAAATTCCTGACCGAAAAGGTTGGATATAACTGGGCATTTGTGGCTTCCGGATCGGGTGTGGAAGATGCTGCCGTGGTGGAGTTGGGACTCCCCCTGAGCACCGTTGATTCAGATGATCGTTCTGTCTTACTGGAAGAGAATTCCATTTATAATGTGCTTTACAACGAGGTGAAAACCATCTGGCCCCATGCCAGCGATGAGATCCTGGAAGCCTGGCTGGCCAACACCGAAGCCCCCGGTTTCTTTGATCGTTCTGGGTTTATTCAGGGCGGTGAAGCACCCGGAGATCAGTTCCTTCCTTTGATGGAGCGTATTGTTGGCCTTTCTCCCTATAATCCAAAGTCCATTGCAAATCTGGAGATCAACTTCAATTAGGGATTCAATATATATAAAACCTCAATCTCTTCAGAGGTTTACACCCCGCCCGTTCAATCAGGCGGGGTTTTTTTGCTTTTAAGAATGCGCTAAGTTGTTCATTTCTTATATGAAAAGGTATTTAATTATTCGCTTAATTGTATCTCGTATGTGGAGCCGCTTAGGAAAATTATTGCAAATTGCCCAGGGCGATCGGCCCATGATTGCCGCATTGCTGATTCAGGCCTTTTGTACCGGGATTTTTATTGGAGTTCTGGAACTGGAAGCCAATACCGTATTTCTGGAGGCTTTTGGTGCCGAACGGGTTCCTTTTGCCCTGATGGTATCAGGCCTGGCAGGAATCCTGATAGCTGCCATTTACGGATATTTCAACAAGCAGCTGAGGCTTCGTGCCTTTGGTATCCTTAACCTGGTGGCGGTCATTGGGGCGAGTGGGCTTCTGCTCGGTGGTCTCCATCTGATCGAGAGAGACTACCTTGATTTTGCCACCTTTGTCTTTGCAGGGCCTCTCATCCTGATCACTCTTCTGGGATTCTGGACCACGGTTAAAGGAAAGCTCTCTTCCAGCAGGGGTAAGCAATTAAGCGGACTGATCGAGGTAGCCTTGGTGGGAGGAATGGCCCTCGCCCTCTTTTTGACTCCTGTACTGGTCACTGCCGGAATCGGAATCCATCAGCTTCTGTATGGAGGGATGGGGAGCCTGGTGCTTGCCACATTGGCACAGATGTATTTGCTGTCAAGCCCGGGGAAACAGGGCAGGGTCTACAGAAACAGGAGTGGTAGCGCAGGTCCCATCCGCTTGTTTTCCCACCGATACACCGCTCTGATGGCATCTTTTGTTGTGGTTGGGGTAGCCATTTCCGTGTTGCTGCACTATCAATTTCTTTCTGTAAGCCAGAACCGTTTTCAAGGAGGGTCCCAACTTATAGAGTTCCTGGGGCTTTTCTTTGGGATAGCTGTTTTGCTGGCGTGGCTCATGAAACGTTTCCTTTTCAACTGGATCAAAAGCAAATTCGGGATCAAAATGACCCTCTTGCTGATGCCTGTCCTGCTGTTGCTGCTAACCATACCTGCAGCCATATTCGGGGAAAGTTACGGGTATGGAGGGGAGATCCAGCTTTTTGCATATTTCTTCCTGCTGGTAGTACTTTCCAATCTGTTCAGCCGGTCCATGAAGGAATCTCTTGAACATCCCTCCATGAACCTGATCTATCAATCCCTCAATAAAAGGGAGAGGGAGAATATTCAATCCGGGATTGAAGGGGTCTTTAGTCAGATCGGAGTATTCTCCGCCGGACTATTTCTCTCCCTGTTTGTGATGCTTCGCTTTGTGGAGTTGTACCATGTGACCTACGTATTATTTATCCTGTTGTTGATATGGTTTGTGGTGGGTATCTCTCTCTACCGTGGCTATCACAGGCTGTTGAAGGTAAGTCTGGAATCACAACGGTTTACAGATCCATATGACCAGAGCCTGGAGGAAATTGGTCAGTTTGACCTGGAGCATTCGGGATTTTCCATGGAGCTGATAGAATTTAATCCCTATTTTTTCCATTTTGTATCCAGGGAACGCCAGCTCTCCCTGCTGTCACATACCGAACCCATGGTACGCCGGGTGATCTGGGATAACATATCAAAGACTTCACCGGGATTGGCGGATATCACCATTAGTCAGATGCTCGTGAATGAGAGAGAGCCAGATATCAAGGATAAGATCAGGCTGTTAAAGAAGCGTAAATTGAAATCAAAGCTGGGTTTACAGGAAGCGTTTATCCGGGAACGACTGAATAAATTCAATAAAGTTGAGAGTGAACCTGATAACTCCATAGGCGAGGTGTTTCAGACAGGGGATAGCCATGAGATACTGGCCGCGCTCTATTATGTGGCAGAATCCAGGGACCAAAATTATTTGCCAGAGGTCCTCTCACTTTTCAAGTCCCGGGATCCTGATACGCAGGGGGTGGCCATTTCCACCTCCAGCTGGCTTGATCTGGGTGGCCAGGCCCATAAAATAATTGATCTGCTCATCGATCCGGCCCTTTATAAGACTGCCTGGTCTACCCTGGTCAAGCAGGGGGAAAAAGTTCTGGATGAACTGGAGATGGCCTTTTATAAGCCCGATGCGGATATCCGTATGCAAACCAGAATTGTATCTGTGATTTCTTCCATTGGAGGGGCGAGAGCCGTACAACTTTTACTCCAGAAGCTGGAGTATCAGCACCGGGAGATATTTCATTCGGTGGTTCAGGGCTTGTATGACAATAATTTTGAGGCGACTGTCATTCAGGAAGCGCAAATACAGAATGCGATACTGAAATTGATACAAGCAGGGACCTGGATCATGGCTGCTAAAATCTCTGTTCGAAGCGATGATCCGGGAGGTTGTCTGGCCCGGGTTATTGATCTGGAGCTATGGGAGCTCAATGAATTGATTCTGATGCTGCTGACCATGATCTATGATCGAAGTTCGGTTCGAAGGATAAAAAACAGCCTGCTGGACAGACAATCAGATGACCGCCAGATGGCACTGGAGTTATTGGAATTGCTGGTACGGGAGCCCCTGAAAGCGGTTCTGGTTTCCTACTTTCATGATGTGTCGGTCAGGGAGAAACTGGACAAATTGAAAGAGCTATATCCCATTGATATTTTCCCGGTTGAAATGCTGTTAAAAAGAATCCTGAACCGCAGCGGGGCTCAGATGGGAGATTTCATAAAAATCAGTGCCCTTGAGCGGATGGGAAATGAACCCCGGTTTTTCGATGAGCAGCAAATTATTGCCCAGGGATTCCATCCCAATCCCAGGATCAGGGAGATTGCAGCCCAGCTACTGCGCAAGAACAATCCGGAGCAATATGATCTGGTGACCGAAAGACTGGATTTTCCGGACAATAGTTTTCCGGGACACGAAGATATGGTCCGGTGGTACCTGGATACCACTATGAGATTGACATCCTGGAAGATATTCAGGAATGTTGGTGTTAATTCCCTGTTTAAACTTGTCTCCATAGCCCGCGCATTTTCGGATGAATGGTCGGCTGAGGAAGACTCTGTAATTCTGGCCAGATCTATCTCTGCCGAAGAATTTACCACCCTTTCAAATGGAATTGCAATAATTGCTGCCCATCAGCCTGAAATTTTGGAGCAGATTCGTTATCTTGGTACCATTGGAGCATGTGAAACCTTTCAAATTGACCGAAAGGAGTTTGTTGAACTTCTGTTTGACGACAGGAGTCTTTTACATGTGTTTAGTAATTTCCTTAATCAGGCTTCTCAGAAGATGCTGTAGGATTTGTATAGGCTATTATTGTAATTAATTTATGGGCGAACCCTCCATGATAAATACCGGGGTGCTACAGAGAAATCCTTTCCCAGGCAGCAGGCCGTTCTTTTCCGCTGAAGATCAGTTTTTCTTTGGCCGGGATGAGGCTGTTTCGGAATTGCTGAAAATTCTGTTGAAAAGGAGATTTGTAGCTCTGGTTGGAGCTTCAGCAAGTGGTAAAACTTCTCTGATCCAGTCAGGGATCATTCCTGCGCTTCTTTCTGATATGAAGGAAGAGTGGGTCCCTGTCTTTATCCGACCGGGGAAACGACCCCTGGAGAGCCTTATCCGGGGATTCCAGAAAGTTTTTTCCAAAAAGATTTCAGAGTCTGATGTTCATGCTTTCCTCAGAAATACCAATAGCCTGGGGTCTTTTTTAATTGAAAAGGGGCTTGGGAACTACAATTACTTTCTAGTGGTGGATCAGTTTGAAGAGCTTTTTACCTGGCCCGTCGTGTTAAAAAAGAGGAAAAGTGGGAGAAATGCCGATGCCCTACCCTTTATTAATCACCTGATGGAGCTGGTAGAAGAGGCAGAGCCCAGGATCTACCTGATGCTTTCCATCCGGTCCGAATTCCTGGATTATTGTTCTAACTTCAGAGGCCTTACCGAACATCTCAACAAAAGCAAATACCTGCTTCCACAGATGAGCCAACAGGACCTGAAAGAAGCAATTCTGGAACCTCTGCGTGTTTCAGGGGCCAGCGTGGATAACGGATTTGAGGATTATCTGCTGAAGGAGCTGAAGGATGTGGAGCCACAGCTGCCCTTATTGCAGAATGCTTTAAAACAAACCTGGAATCAATGGAAAAAGCACGGAAGGGCTGACCAGCCTATTTCACTGGAGGATTACCGGGCTGCGGGATCCATTCGGGGTGGCTTGAGCAGGGATCTGGAGAATATATACCAGTCGATGGAATTCTATCAGAAGGAGATCTGTGAACGGATTTTCAAAACCATCGCATTTAAAACAGGCAGGCAGGAAGCTTATAGCAGAAGAACGACCATGGGCAGTATTGCCCGGATTGCGAAATGCAGCATTGATCGTGTACTGGAGGTAGTGGATATTTTTGAAAAAGCCGGACATCCCTTTCTCAGCAACAAGCTCTCTGAGACCATGACCTCCGAGACAAAAATTGAATTGCCGCACGAATCTCTTATTAATGTCTGGGACCGGCTTCTTCGCTGGGTTGACGAGGAGGATGAATCCATCCGGATGTACCTGAAAATATCCAGAGCCTCTGCATCATACCAGCAGGACAAAGGGGCCCTACTGGTGGCCGATGAATTGCAGCAGGCCATAGATTGGAAACGAGAACAAAAACCGACACCAGCCTGGGGGATCCAGTTCGATCCGGCCTATGAAAGGGCCATGGTTTTTCTGAACACCAGTGAGGAGGAGTATCTCTGGAGCGAGAAACGTAAGATCATTCTGCAGCGCAGGAAACGGATTCTGAACCGCTCCTTTATTGCGGGAGGAATTGTCATTGTAGCTGCGGTTACCCTGATTATTTTTATCTCGCGGAACAGGAACCTGGAACCGGACAGGCGGGTTCGGACCGTGCAGGAGCCTCCTGATTCGCAGCTGTCGGAACCAGTTATAGATAATCGTCAGAGCTTTGAGGAAGGGCCAGCTCAATCCCGGAATACCATAGCAGCAGTTGAACCCAGGGAAATGGAGCAAGCTGTTGATGAAGTGAATCCTAGGGGCCGGAATGCTCAGGTCCGGGAAAATCAGACCGAGGATAATCCGGTTGAGGATAATCCGGTGGCAAATATACAGACAGAAGATGAAGCTGTAGTGGAGGAAGTTTTACCCGATCCTGAACAGAACATCGTAGAACAGGCGGACCCAGTTTCCATCAGGAGCAGAGAATCGGAAATAATAATTTCTATCGCAAAAGCTGTGGCCTTCCAGAGTTTGGGTATTTCAAAAAATCCAGACCTCCAGGGCCTGCTTGCCTACCAGGCCTACCTGCTTAATAAGAAACAGGGGGGAGACAGCTATGATTCGGATATTTACAAAGGACTTTACGAATCATTGAAGAAATTGATTTCGCCGGCATATAACATTTATCCCAGCCAGAGAAATTCAATCAAGGCGATTGAATGGCTCAACAGTTCGGGGAGTATTCTCACTGCCAGCAGTGATGGCAGTATTAAAATTCTATCAGGGAATATATCCAACCGGGCTGCCCAGATGACCCTGGCTGGTACGGGATTAAACAATGAGTGTCTGGGTGTAAGTCCGGATGAGCGTATCGCTGCAGTTGGGACCAACGGGGGGGGTATGGTGTTTATTGAGTTGGAAAACAGGGGCGAGGTGATACACCAGAACATGGATCAGGGCGAAGTAGTTCTGTTTATCGAGAACCTGGGAAGAAGTGGAACTTTCCTGTCGGCAGGAACCGATAACAGGATTCTGAAATGGAACTATAGCAATTTTGCCTCGTCTACTCTTTTAACCCTGAGGTCAAGACCCCTTGCCATTGCGACCTCAGCAAATGGATCAAGGGCTGTAATAGGGACAGGAACTGGCAGGCTATATTCCCTGAATGTCAGGGATACCAGCAGCCTGGAAGTGGTCAATAGCTTTGGAAGTAACCAGGTCAGGGCTCTGGGCTTTAGTCCGGGACAACGATATCTGGCTGCAGGCATGCTGGATGGAACAGTAAAAATTTTATCCGGTGATGGGAAAAGAACCATTGTCAATCTATTCGGTCCGGGGGCCAGGGTTTCGGCACTGGAATTCAGCCCGGACGGACGTTTACTGGTGGCAGCTTCTAACGATGGGAACGTATATATGTGGAGAGCTGATAAATGGGATGAACCCCCCGTGGTTTTCAGGGAAAACAATGGATTTGTTCTCTCCCTTTGTTTTAGCGGTAACGGCAACTACTTTTACAGTGGAAGCGTAGCTTATCCGCGGATGGTAGGCCGGCCAACGGATCCGGACCGAATGGCAGAGAACTTCTGCTCGCTCCTTGGAAGAAACCTGAGCCGGGAGGAGTGGAACCAGTACTTTGGGATTGATATCCCCTATGAAGAGACCTGTCCGAGATGATACATAAACGTGAATGAATATGCCACAAAGGATTGTCATAAGTTTATTGCTCTGTCTGAGTTTGCATACCATAAAAGCGCAGGACCAGGTCGATTGCACCTATCTGCTTGAGGATGCCAGGGAGGCCTATGAAGCTGGAATGGTTGAACTGGTTCCGGAATTATTGCTTGAATGCATCACTACCAACGGGCTGTCAGGCGAAGCAAAAAAGGAGGCTTATAAACTTGTGCTCAATTCCTATATTTTTGATTACCTGTCCAGTGAGGCAGATAGTCTCATGGATCGTTTTGTGCTTGAATTTCCCGACTACAGGGCAAGCAATTCAGATCCCCAGGAGTTTGTATTTTTGCTGGACTCGCATTTGAGAGATCTGGGAATAGATCCGGATTCAAAGCCCGGAGATATGGATCTTACTGATTCAGAGAATACGGATGCCGAACGCCCCAGGCAGCGGGTAATCACCAAGGGGGCAGGGGAGTATGGAAATTCTGTGGGATTTATTTTTGGAATCCCTTTTAGTTTTCCGAAGACTCTGGAGGGATACAGTGTTGGTGATCCGGCAAGCGATGAAAGTCATTTTGGGCTCTTGCCCGGCATACAGCTGGGAGCTACGGGGAACCTGATCCTCAGAAGGAGGCTGGAGGTCTCTGGTGGATTGCTCTATAGCATGTCCAGGTTCAGTTATTCGGCCACGCCTTTATCTTTCACCACTTACAGATATGTGGAAGCACAACATCAGCTCCTGGTACCTGTCTCGGCTGTGTTCAAGATTAATCCTGAGGATCTCCGCATGTGCTACTATCTGAGGGGGGGGATAGGACCCGGTTTTCTCCTGCGTGCCTCTGGTAAAGGGATTAGGACCTATGCAACTTCTCAGGATGAATTGCCTGTGGAGAGAAATAATATCACAGCATCTAGAAAACGTTTCAGCCTGAATGTTATGCTGGGTGGAGGCATCAGGATTCCCTTCAATAACCACGCATTTATCTACGCGGAGGCAGGGATCAGCTCGGACCTTTTGCGCTCGAACAAGGATACATATCGTTATCCAAACAATGACCTTACCTGGGTGCTCTTTCACGCAAACAGTGATTTTCGCGTTCATCAGCTATCCCTCCGGGCTGGATTATGTTGGGAACTTACAAAAGAATAAATGCAAAAGATGATAAAATACGGCTTCATTTTTATACTGCTCCCGGCTCTTTTTTTCTCCTGTGAAAGGGAGATTTCTCCGGAGCAGGCTGAGAGTTTTATCAAGTTTTATGGCAATTTACTGATGGATGAGGCAGGCGAAGTGGAAGTGCTGGTAGATGGTGGATATGCCATCTGCGGAACTGAAACCAGTCAGTCTCTGGGAAAGAGAATGGTTTTGATCCTTACCGATTCCTATGGCAATATACGAAGTGGCTATCCAAAGTATTTCGCAGAGGAGGGACTGGAGACCGGAGGCACTTCTCTGATAGCCCTCAGCGGCGGTTCTGCCGGATTTGTAATTTCGGGATTTGTGGAGCGGCCGGTAGAGGGAAGCTCAGAAGTGCAAAAGGATATTTTCATCGTCCGGACCCTGGCTAACGGGGAGACGGTCTGGCAAAAAAGTTATGGATCACTGGTGGATGAGCAGGTTCTGCATTCTGTGGAAAGGATCCAATCGGGCTATCTTCTTGCAGGTTACCGGATGAAGGAGGGGAGATCGAGTTTGATGATCATGGGGATCACTGAAGAGGGGGATTCAGTCAGGTTGAGTTTGAATTACAGCAATCCATACGCAGTGAATTCTGCAGCTACCTTCCTCCTGAATACGGGCGACTCCTATTTGTGCGCCTGCACTTATGACAAGTTAAATAATCAAGGGACCGGCATACAGATCCTCTCCTTTGATGATGAATTAAGTCCGATAGCCCGTAATCTCTCCGGCGAATATAACGAGTACGGTATGTGTATCATTGAAGTTGCTGATAATGAATATCTTATTCTTGGAAACCGGGAAAACGTATCAGGAGCCAGTGAGCTGGTGCTCTATGGGATTGAGACTAATGGATTGCTGCTGTCAAACACTAGCCTTTATGCAACCATTTCAGCGCCGAACACAGACTTTATAGGAGAGAGGCTTATACAGACAAGCGCGGGGGGGCTGGCCATTGCCGGGACCCGACGGATTGGCAACAACAGTGAGATCCTGCTGCAGTTTGTCTCCTCTTCGTACCAGATGGGAGAGGGGGTTTCCTTTGGAGCTTCCGGGGATCAGACCGGAAAGGATATCAAACTTACCAGAGATGGTGGTTTTGTGATTCTGGGAACCAACCATTATGGGGGGAGCAGTATTATCTCCTTAATGAAAACCAGTGCAACAGGGGAATTATAATGGCTTATTTTTACAGATATATGAAACAGAAAAGGAACCTGATGTTCCTTCAGGTGTCACTCTTGCTGTTGCTGGCAAATGGTTTGATCTGGGGTCAGACAACCGTTTACCTTCAGAGGGGGGGAGTTGTTACTGACCTGATCTGTGAAAGGGAGGGTGTGTATCAGTTTATCGGAACCAATCCCGATGGTATCCCTGGAACCTTTGATCTGTATGATGCCAGTACGGGAAACCCTGTATCGGGTCATATTACAGATACGGATCTGACCGATGATATGGCTGTCCTGGATCCGGTGGGATTGGATGGACTATATCGGGTGCGTTACTCTTACCAGCTTTCCGGCGTGACCAGGAGTGTGTCCAGCTTTTTTACAGTGACCCTCCTGGATGATATCCAGATTCAGGGATTGCCGGAGGTCGTCTGTAAAAACGATGCCCCTTATCGGCTTATTCCCATACCAAGCCTTACAGATCCGGGGGCTACTTATACCTTCTCCGGGCCGGGAGTCTCGGGGACCCAGAATACGGGCTATTACTACGATCCGGCCAGACCACAGGTACCCGTGGGATGGAACCAGATTAGTCTTTTCTACAATTCTTCCCTGGGCTGCAGTGTTTTCAACAGCATTTCCATTTACAACAGTTTTGTTCCCACCCTGGCATTCTCCACCACCTCTTCCTGTATCCCGTCCAGCGGAGGCCTGGTAAGTTTTGATAACACAACCAGCGGTAAATATGCGGTGGAGAGCTGGAGCTGGAATTTTGGAGATCCCGATAGCGGGCCGAATAATACCAGCAGTGAAGAGTATCCGAGTCATTTTTATTCCAGGCCCGGGGTCTGGAGTGTTTCCTTAAGCGCAGAAACTGTTGACGGATGTATTGCCAGTCGGGGTCAAAACGTTGTTTTCTCGGACCAGCCGATCGTGGATTTTACCTGGATCTCAGATTGCTTTATAAGAGGTGAACTTACCTCTTTTCTGGATCGGTCAGTATCACCCTATGCGACCATCGATGATTTGTTGTGGACCTTCAGAACCAGCAGTGGGGGTGTTTTAGGACAAATAGCAAGCAGCAATCCGGAGGATACCATCCGCTTTCCCTTTACCTCCCTGAATGAATACCGAATCACTCTGGATGTGGAAAATGACCTGGGTTGTGCGGGATCTCTGACCAAGACCATGAACCTGAAACCAATATATACCCTGGAAGCGGACGGATATCTGGAAAACTTTGATGACCAGCCTGCAGATTGGCTGGTAGGTTCTGAGGACGGACTTGAGAGCTGGATACTGGGGGAACCGGATTTCACCGGATTTAATGCGGTTCCCGGAGATCTGGGATGGTATACGGGACTGCCAGGTAATCCGGAATATCTGGAGCATTCCTGGGTGGAGAGCCCCTGTTTTGATCTGTCGGCACTTTCCATTCCCCTGGTGCAACTGGACCTTATGAAAAGTTTTGTGCCGGGAACCGATGGTGCAGTAATGCAGTACCAGCAGCGCGTAAGTGATGGCTGGTTTACCCTGGGTGTGGTAGACGGAGGGATCAACTGGTACAATAGTTTTGGAATTTTCAATGAACCCGGGGGGAGTAATTTCGGGTGGGGACTTTCCGAATTTAATCCCGATACAGAGTGGGTTCGGGCGGGATATGCAGTGGATGCCCTCGCCAACGTCCCTTATGTGAAATTTCGCCTTACGGTCGGGACCGGGGGGCGGCTGGCAATGAACAACCAGGGATTTGCATTTGACAATTTTTTCCTGGGGGAACAGAACAGGAATTCTATCCTGGAACATTTTACCAATTCGACCTCCAGTGAAGCCATACAGGCAGATGGTATCGTGCAAGAGTTTAGTGAGCAAAATTCTAACCTGGTTATTGACCTTCAATATCACATGGATTACCCGGGAGACGATCCCATGAATTTGAACAATCCGGTTCCTGCTTCGGTACGGTCCTTCAACTATGGGGTTCCATCCGTTCCCTATGCGGTGTTGAACGGGTCATCCGAACCGGAGTTCCGCTATGATTTCTCAAATGCTCTGGAGCAACCCACGGGGGAGGCTTTAAAAGCATCCTCGCTTGATATCTCACCCTTTGATCTGTCCCTGACAGCCAGTTTTATGGAGGACCGTTTGTCAGGCAGGGTGGATGTAAGCTGTAAATCCAGCGGTTTTAGCTCCAATGTGCAGCTTTATGTGGTGGTAATTGAAAGTCTGGTGACCTCCTATTCAGGGGCAGGACAGACCACCTCCTTCCGGAATGTGGTTCTGGATATTCTTCCCTCAGCCAGTGGGAAATTGCTCGGTAATGAGTGGGGAATCGGTGTTATCAAAAGCCAGGATTTTAGCTGGGAATATCCATCCTTTGTGGAGGATGTGGAAGATCTGGTATTGGTAGCCTATGTCACTGACAGAGACAATGATCTGATCCTGCAGACAGTCAAGCTGGAATATAGTCCGGCCACAGGACTTGAGAACAGGCTGCTGGAAGAGGAAGGCCTATCGCTGTTTCCCAATCCGGCCCATGAATTTGTCTATATTAACTTCGGAAGAGAGCTGGAGCAGGAGGGTCAGTTACAACTTGTAGATCTAGCTGGAAGGGTCGTAATAGCTTCAACGCTTTTGCCCGGATATTCCATACATAAACTGGAGCTTGCAGACCTTTCTCAAGGTGTTTATATGGTCCGGTGGCTTGAATCCGGAGTCTTGAAAAGACGGGGAAAGCTGGTGCATGTGCGCTGATCATTTAGCCTGAAGAACTGCCTGAACAAACTCTTCCCCAAAGCGGACCAGGCTGTCCGCTTCCTTACTGTTGGGATGAAACCTGGCGGTCTGGCCTTCACAAACTATCTTCAATTTCAGATTTTTCAGGTGGTCCTCTATCAACTTCACTGCCTCACCGCTCCATCCAAAGGAACCAAATACGGCTGCCGGTTTCCCTTTATCACGGATGGGGTTGATTACTGAAAAAAGTTTGTAAACGGGCAAAAGGGTGTTCTGGTTTATGGTGGGTGAACCCACCAGGATCCCATCAGCCTTTACCAGATGCTCCTCCAGGTCTCCCAGCAGGATCCCTTCAATATCCAGAAGGTCAACCTCGACAGATTTCGTTTTTTTCAGACCCGAGGCTATTTGCATGGCCATCTCTTTGGTGTATCCATAGGCGGAGATATAGGCAATCAGTATTCTGTTGCTTTTACTGGATTCTTCCAGATAGGTATTGGCCAGATCCAGGGAGCGGACGATCTTCTCTTTCCATCCGGATCGAAGGATGGGGCCATGACCCGGACAGATCATTTCCACAGGAAGCAACTTTATTTTCTCAATGGCTTTCAGCATGAATTTGCTGTAAGGTTTCAGGATCACATCAAAATAATAGTCGAAGGCTTCGCTGTAATCACCCACCAGGTCATCAAACATCAGTTCATGGGCAAAGTGTGCTCCGAAAGAGTCACAGGTAAAAAGCAGTCCATCCTCCTCCAGGTAAGTGAAGATGGTGTCCGGCCAGTGCAGATTGGGGGCACTAAAAACTTTTAACTTCTTATCGCCCAGGTCGACAATATCCCCATCTCTAACTTTCAGGGATTTAAACGGGCGGTCGACCATTTCACTGAGGTAGGTCAGAGCCTGACCGCTGCCGACTACCGTGGCATTGGGGGCCAGCTCAAGAAGGTGTTTCATGGAGCCTGAATGATCAGGTTCCGTATGATTGCATACGATGTATTCGATCTCCGAAGGATCGCATTGTGAAAACAGTTTTTTCTTAAACTCGGGCCAGTATGTTTCCTTAACTGTATCAATCAGCGTTTTTTTCTCCGCGTTAATAAAGTAGGAGTTATATGTGGTTCCGTATTTGGTTTCCATCACGATGTCAAAGGTGACAATTTCCTGATCCAGTACACCAATCCAGTTCACGTTCTCACTAACCTGAAGAATCTTTGTATTATCCATTAAATGGTCCGTATTAGGCTGTAAATATAGATAAAAAAAGCTGTCCCGCTTAAACGGGACAGCTACTGAAAACTCACAATCTGAATGTAACGGACCTAAATCGTTATATTAGGTAAACTAAATTATTTGGAGCAATCGCTACTCTTCTTCTCGCTGGCACAGTCACTTTTCTTCTCAGTGGTACAATCACTGCTCTTGGTGGCCTCTTTTGATTTTTCGGCTTTCTTTTCTTGTTTCTCCCCTTCCGCTTTCTTCTTTGGATCTTCATCCTGAAGAGAAATCATGGTAGTAGCGTTATTATTGTTTGCAAGTACCGGTACACTAATTCCGCCAATGAAAAGGGCGAGTGCTAAAATGGCTAATGTTTTTTTCATGGTGCATGTTTATTTGTTAACAGATGCAAGATAGGATCTCCAGGCATGGAAACTTGTTAAGGGGATGTTAAAAAAAGAGTTACAGGTCTTTTATTTGAAGCGGGCAATTGGAGTGATGCCACCCCTAACCCGTTGCCCCAGTCTAACCTGGACAGGTGCATCCAGGGGCAGGAACAGGTCCAGGCGGGAACCAAACTTTATAAAACCCAGCTCACTTCCCTGGCTGGCCTCCTCTCCTTCAGTGGCATAGCAACATATCCTGCGGGCCACATAACCGGCGACCTGCCGGATAAGAACCGGGCCGAAGGGAGTTTCTACAGCCACCGAAGTTCTTTCATTCAATGCGGATGACTTGGGATGTCTGGCCACCAGGTAGCGACCCGGATGGTACTTTTGATAGGAAATTTTCCCACTCACAGGGAAGTAGTTGATGTGCACATCGTGAATGCTCATAAAAACAGATACTTGCCTGCATGGACCTTTCAGGTATTCTTCCTCTTCCACTTCTTCAATCACCACCACTTTGCCGTCTGCCGGAGAGATGATACTAAGGTCATCTTTAAAAGGTCGCCTTGCAGGAACTCTGAAAAAACGAAGGACCAGAATCAAAACAGCCAGGGATAAGGCAGAGCTCAAGTAGTTCACCTGGTAGGGTAGATAAAGGGCAGAGAGGACCACCAGAGCCAGTAGTAAGCAAATGGTGAAAAATACAATCCATCTTCCTTCACGGTGTATCTTTATCATTGTACCAGCTTTAAAAGAATGATCAGGATCAGAACCGCTGGTGCCACAAAGAGAAGAGAATCAAAACGGTCCAGGACTCCCCCGTGACCGGGTAGCAGGGCTCCTGAATTTTTTACTTTAACGGTTCTTTTCAGTCCCGACTCGAAGAGGTCTCCGGCCAGACCGAGCAGGCTCACCAGCAGAGCGATGCCCAGCCAGGCCCAGAGTGGGAATACTCCGGAATAGTGCCAGATGAACCATCCGCTTAACAGCGAAAAAAGTGCTCCCCCTGCAAATCCCTCCCAGGTTTTTCCCGGAGAGAGCACCGGGGTCATTTTATGCCTTCCCAGCAGGGATCCCGTCACATAGGCAAAGGTGTCATTGATCCAAACCAGGGCAATTAAAAAGAGCGGTAGCCGAAATTTATATCCGGGTCCCTCTTCCATCCACCCAAGGACTAAAAAACTGGAGATAGGAATGGCCAGCCAGAGAAATGCAAGGGTGCCCGACAGTGTAATTCCTCCTCTGAGAGCGCTCAGAAGCCAGAGTGCAGGAGGTAAAAGGAGCCAGAGCAGGCTCAGCTGGTATTGAAAAACAGCGTAGACAAGAATCAGAAGAAGAGCCCCGGGGATGGCCCGGAACCAGCGGATGGAAAGACCTCTTTTGCTCAGAAGTCCGAAGAGCTCTTTTACCCCAAGGAGATAGACAAGCAACAGGACTGCTGCATATGTTACCGGCCCGAGCAGTATTGAGCCTATGATCATTATAACCAGGGTGACTCCAGTAAGAATACGTAGTAGAAGTTCTTTCAATTGTAGTCAAATTCCTGGATTAGCTTCTTGGCCCTGATCACATCATCGCGATTTACGTAGAGCTCAACCACTCCAAATTTATATGCAGAATCCTGTTTATTTACAAGAAAGGAGTGGATGTTATGGTCCGCCAGCATCTGCCTGGCCATTTCAGCCTTGTAGGGCTGACCCGAAGAGAAAATATGAACCAGATTATCCTCCACTGTCAGGCGTCTTTGGGTCCCTGATCTTCTTTTTCTGCTTCCTCTGCTTTACTTTCTTCCAGTTTTTTAGCAGCTACCTTCTTCTTTTCCGGAAGCTTCTCTTTTTTTTCGAGTATTTCATCGTGGCGCTTCCAGGGGCGTTTTCCAAAAATAAGCTCCAGATCATCACTGAAGATCACTTCCTTCTCCAGCAGAATTTCTGCCAGTTGCTTCAGACCCTTCTTATTTTTCCGCAGAATGGCCAGGGCCCTTTCATACTGCTTGTCAATGAGGTCTTTTACCTCTTCATCAATGGCTTCCGCAGTTTTTTCGCTGTACGGTTTGTTAAATGAATATTCCTGCTGCCCGGTCGAATCATAGAAACTGCGGTTCCCTATCTTTTCACTCATGCCAAAGTAGGAGATCATGGCATAAGCTTGCTTGGTAACCCGTTCCAGGTCATTGAGGGCTCCAGTGGATATCCGCTGGAAAGTCAGATCCTCCGAGGCCCTGCCCCCAAGAGTCGCACACATCTCATCGAGCATCTGCTCCGTGGTGGTGATCTGACGTTCTTCGGGCAGATACCAGGCTGCACCAAGGGCTCTTCCCCTGGGGATAATGGTCACTTTCACAAGAGGATTGGCATGCTCCAGGAGCCAGCTGATGGTGGCGTGTCCGGCTTCGTGCCAGGCAATGGTTCTCTTTTCCTCCTCCTTGATAATCTTATTTTTCTTTTCCAATCCACCGATAATCCGGTCCACAGCATCCAGGAAATCCTGTTTATCAACGGTCTTCTTATCCTGTCGTGCAGCGATCAGTGCCGATTCATTACAAACATTGGCAATATCTGCCCCGGAAAAACCCGGAGTCTGTTTGGCCAGGAAATCAACATCCACCGATTTATCTACTTTGATCGGTTTAATATGCACCTCAAATATGGCTCGTCGTTCATTGAGATCGGGTAGCTCTACGTGGATCTGGCGATCGAAACGCCCTGCCCTTAGCAGCGCCTTATCCAGAACATCGGCCCGGTTGGTGGCAGCCAGGATGATGACTCCGCTGTTACTGCCAAATCCATCCATTTCTGTGAGTAGCTGGTTTAGCGTGTTTTCCCTTTCGTCATTGGATCCGAAGTTTGGATTTCTCCCGCGGGCACGACCAACGGCATCAATTTCGTCGATAAATACAATGCAGGGAGCTTTCTCTTTGGCCTGCTTAAAAAGGTCCCTGACCCTGGAGGCTCCCACACCTACAAACATCTCCACAAAATCTGAGCCGGACATGGAAAAGAACGGAACACTGGCTTCTCCGGCAACAGCCTTGGCCAGTAAGGTTTTTCCAGTTCCAGGAGGCCCCACCAGTAAGGCCCCTTTCGGTATTTTCCCTCCAAGATCCGTATACTTTTTAGGGTTTTTCAAAAAATCCACGATCTCCCTGATCTCCACCTTGGCCTCTTCCAAACCGGCCACATCGTGAAAATCAACTTTAACGCTGGTCTCCTTATCAAATATCTGGGCTTTTGACTTTCCAACACTGAAGATATTTCCACCACCGGCACCGCCTCCTCCTCCCATTCGGCGAAGCATATAGATCCATATACCCATAATCAGGAGAAAGGGGATCACCCACAACATGATTTCACCCATGTAATTTCTCCGGGTGAGCGTGGTGTAGGTGGGGCGATTCTCGGGGGGCAGCTCGTTCATCACATTGTTCAGCTGTCCCATAAAAACATCCTGACTGATAATGGTAAAAAAGTATTGCGGCATTGGTTGACCAAGCATGGAGCTGGATTTGGAAGATCGGACATCTTCATAACGAGCATCACTCAAGCGTTCAGGCTTGATATAGATCTCTACCTTCTCTTTGTTGACAATGACTATTTTCTCAATATCCCCTTCTTTCAGTATATTGAAAAAGCGGTTGGAATCGATTTCTTTCAAACTATTTCCAGAACCCAGGAACTGGATTCCGATCATGGCCAGAAGTATAATGCCAATGATCCAGTATGAATTAAATTTGGGTTTTCCCGGGCCTCCGGGTTTGTTCCCCGAACGGTTTCCCAGGTTGCCTCCGGGAAAATTTCCGGGATTATTTTTTTTATCTGCCATAATCTTGTTTAATTTTTTTCAGTCACCCTTGTCACCTTTCCGTCCGCCCATAACTCTTCTAATTTGTAGAATGATCTGTATTCTTCCTGGAAAACATGGACCAGGATATCGAAGTAGTCCAAAAGGACCCACTGGCTGTTCTGGAGCCCTTCCACGTGATGAGCCCGGATTTTTGCCTCTTCCTTCAGCTTCTTTTCGATGGATTCCACAATGGCACCCACCTGTGTAGAAGATTCTCCGTGACAGATGATAAAACAGTCGCAAATGGAGTTCTCAACTTCAGTAAGATCGATGGAAACGATCTGGTGTCCCTTCTTCTCAAAAACAGCTTCAAGGATCAATTTCCTCTTCTGCTCCAGATTAAATACATCACTTTGCTCCATCCGGCTTTTTGCTGACAAAGGTAATCAATTTAGCTGTTAACATTATTCTTGCTAAATTGTTGTTTACAGTACTTTCTTTGTCAAAAATTGTACCATGAGAGGCCGATGGATTAAACATGACAGTGTTACATCAACCAATACCACCATTTCGGAATTAAATAAGATGCAGCCGCTAAAAGAATGGACCATAGTTACCGCTGATTACCAGGAGGGTGGAAGAGGATTGGGGGAACATTCCTGGCAGAGCAGAAGGGGGGAGAACCTCTTGATGAGCCTGATTCTTTTTCCTGCATTTTTGTCAGCAAAATGGCAGTTTCACCTTTCCAGGGTGGCCTCCCTGGCACTCTGTGAGGTGCTGGAAACCCTGGGGATAAATCCTGTGATCAAGTGGCCCAACGATATCCTAACGGAAAAGGGAAAAATAGCGGGCATTCTCATAGAAAATGGCATTACAGCCGGGAAACTTTCACATTCGATCATTGGGATTGGACTGAATCTGAATCAAACCGAATTTCCAGCATTTCTCGTACCGGCCACCTCGGTGCGCCTGGAGACCGGGCAGGTAGTCCAGGTTTCTGAGGCAGGAAGGCTATTGGAGGATCGTCTGAAAATCAAGTACCAGGCCTTGAAGGAAGGGCAATGGTCCATGCTCGAAAAAGAGTATCAGGAGCGATTGTTTCAGGCGGGCATTCCATCCATGTTTATCTCAGGAAACGAACGTTTTGAGGGTACCATAAGGGGCGTGAACGAGTTTGGGGAGCTGCTGGTCGAGAGCGGAGCCACCATCCGCTCCTATGGACATGGGGCCATCAGCCTGGTGCTGTAAAATCAAAAGGCTCCATTTTGTCAATGATTCCATCTGCAAGCCTTTTCAGTGGTCCTCTTACCATGGTCATTAACATCTTATTGACCAGGGGTTCGATGGTGATCTTTATCCTGGTATCATCCGGGGCCACCTTTTTTAGCTGAATCCAAATGTTGAACTTGTATGTTGAAAATTCAGGATCCGAGCTCATTTTAACGAGCTTGTGGGGGCTTTTTTCCACGATCATTAAGCCAGTTCGGCCCAAAGGATCTACCTGGAAGCTACATTTGTCTTCAGAGGATTCCCATCCCGATACCTTATCTGCAGGAAGCAATTCTTTGAAATTGTGAAAATTGCTTATAAAACTATAGATCTGCTGATCATTGCAGGTTGACTTCCCGATTCTACTCTCTATTTTCATTCTCTGGCTATTTCTTTGTTCCTTTCCAGGTAGCAGGTTGCTCTCTCCATTGCTGAAGCATCTCTACCTGGGTTTGTTGAATATATCCTGTGGCCAGAGCAGTCTCAATCAGTATATGATAGTCGGTGAGGGTATACAAGTCCACCTCTGATGCCCTGAAATTAGAGATGGCCACCTCGAACCCATAAGAGAAGATAGCCACCATTCCAAGAACTTCTGCCCCAGCATTCCTCAGGGCGTTAACAGCCTTCAGAGAGCTTCCCCCTGTGCTGATCAGGTCTTCCACCACAACCACCTTTTGTCCGGGTAAAATACGGCCTTCGATGAGGTTCTGCCGTCCGTGCTCCTTTGCTGATGGTCTCACATATACAAAGGGCAGATTCATGGCATCAGCCACCAGAGCCCCCTGTGCGATGGCTCCCGTGGCCACTCCGGCAATAATCTCAAGTTCTTTAAAACGGTCCTGTATGCGGGCGCAGAATGCCTCTTTTATGTAGTTTCGGATCTCCGGGTAGGAGAGCGTGATCCGGTTATCGCAATAGATTGGGGATTGCCAGCCCGAAGCCCAGGAAAAGGGTTTTGCGGGTTCAAGGATTATTGCTTTACTTTGCAACAGCATAGCTGCTACTTGTCGATCTATATCCGCCATTCAGCAAATGTATAAAGTTTTTTTCAACGATAGAACGGTATATTTTGGAGATGATTTCTCCAGGGCTTTTACAAAACATAATGGCCTTTTTTATAAGTATAGCAGTTTTCGGGAGTTGAATGAACTGGTTGGCTTTTTTGATTCTCTGACCCAGATAAACAAGCTTTATATCCTTCATGAGGATATCCTGATGGTGTTCGAGAAGTTCAAAGCCTGTTTTAAGGTAATCGAAGCTGGAGGAGGTGTCATATTTAACAAAAAGGGTGAGTTCCTGGTGATATTCCGAAACGGGACCTGGGATCTTCCTAAAGGAAAACTGGAGCCCGGCGAGGATTTTCAGCAGGCTGCAGAAAGGGAGGTAGCGGAGGAGACAGGCCTTTCAGGGCTCCAGGTGAATGAATCACTACTCTCCACCTATCACACCTATGTTTCAAAAGGAGACAGGGTGCTGAAAAAGACCAAGTGGTTTGAGATGATTTATGGCGGAGAGGCTGAGCCTGAATTACAGGGGAAGGAAGGAATTACGGACTACAGGTGGGTAAAACCCGGGCAAACCGGATTTGTCCGGGAAAACTCATATGCAAGCATTCTGGATGTACTCTATGCCAGAAACATCCTTTGATTAGATTTCACCCCTTGAACGCATAATTCGAAAAAGCTGTTGCTCAAATCCTTCTGAGGGAAGTGTGGCTGGAGACAGAAGCAGTTTCCCGTTCCGATCGATCAGGTAGGCTGTTGGATAGGCCCTAACCATATAATCGGTCAGCACTCCTGGTTGTCCTTCATAGTGGAGGACCTTCCAGCTGTAGTCATTCCGGTTCATAAAATCTTCCAACTTATGCTGCTCTTCTGATATCATGACGGTAAGCACCGTCAGATACGCGGCATGTTTTTCCACAAAAGATTGTAAAAAGGGATATTCCATCATACAACCGTAGTGATCTGTAGTTCCAAAGAAGAGATAAGTGTACTTGCCCTTAAAATCATCCAGAGTCCAGGACTTTCCATCCAGATCCTCCAGGCTAATATCCGGAGGGGTGTGCCCGGTTACCAGGCTGGATAACTTCTCATTTAATTGTTTGGCATAGATTCCAAATTGAGGGGCAGGGGGATCGTGGGCCATGGAGTCCAGCATGATCAGGATCGCCTCTTTATGGTACTCACCTCTGTAAAACAGTTCTGAAAACTCCTGAAGCAGGATCATTTCTGCAAGGGTATCACTCCATACAGCCGGATGTTGCAGAATGAGCTGCCTGGCTCTTCTGAACTCCTGATGTCGGTTCACAATACTCCGGAATTCCTCTCCTTCTTTGGAGCCCGAGTAGTAATAAATGAAATCTTTAAACAAGCTCCTGAACAATTCGATAAATCCGGGATGCCATTCCATGACGGTAGGCCCCAGGTATTCCTGGCTTAATTCAGCCAGTCCGGTTTTTCCTTCATTCAGTTTCAGACCTCCGTACCTGAAGCGGCGGTAGTCTGCAAAAAAACGGGAACTATCCTGGATGAATTGCACCTCCAGTTGCTGGATGAGTGAATCGGCATTCCCTGCCTGTCCCAGTTTTCGCTTCGAGATAATCTCCCGGTTGGCATTCACAAAAAGTGAATCAAAGAGGGCGATGGAGTGGTTCACATCCAGGGTTCCATCTAGGAGTTCCCGGCTTATAAGCGAGGTGCGGGAGAGGACAGTCAGAGGAAGAGCCACAGGCTGGTAAAATGGAGAGATGCGGCTATCCCAGTTTTTCTCCAGGTACCCGGGAAACTTCACCTCATAATGATAACCGGGTTCCATGTACAGGTAAGCCTGATAGATCCCGGTTTCGAATTGGACCACGCGTGGTTCCTTAAGCGGTATAAGCTGTTCAAAATCCCCCTCATCACTGCATACCACTCTCTGGGAGAACTCAGGAAAGGTGATAAAGGGATTCCAGGCTATGGTGGTGTGGATGCTCTGGCCCGCATAATCCGCAGCGAAAGCATGAATGGAAGCAGCCTGGCCATGCAAAATTCCATAGCTCCAGAACAACAGCATAAAAATGGATAAACTATAGCGCATCAGAGAAATTCATTGATGTCCACACCCTTCGGAAGAAACTGAGAGGCATCACCTCCGTTTCTGATAATATCCCGTATGATCGTGGAGTTAACCGGGGTGTGTTCAGGAGTGGTGAGAAGGAAAATGGATTCCACCGATGGCAACATCAATTTATTTATCTGGGCAATGGCCCTTTCGTATTCAAAGTCTGCTGCTGTCCGTATCCCCCTTAGCATATGAGTGGCATGGACTTTTTTACAATAATCTACGGTCAATCCTTCAAAAAAGTCGGCACTTACCCGCTCATTGTCCTTAAAAATCCGTGTGACCATCTCTACCCGGGCCTCTATTTTCAGGAGTGGCTGCTTGGTGGAGTGAATCCCTATGGCAACAATGATCTTATCAAAAATACTGAGTCCACGAAGTACGATGTTTTCGTGCCCGACAGTAAAAGGATCAAATGATCCCGGAAAGACAGCGACTTTTTCCATCTGCGTTTTATTCAAAGGTAGTGTTTTAGTTGATCTCTTTTTTCTTGTTTGCACTTACAAATAGCACATTTCCCAGCTTATTAAACCCGTTGAAGAGCTTATATCCTTCTGTGCTCAACTGCTCATGCCGGAACCCAACGATGGTCAGGTCGGCATCTGTGGAGACTTCTCCGATAATATCCCGGGTCCCTTTATCTCCGTTTCCACTGATCAGGGTAATATTGGCCAGGGATATGGGTAGACGTCCCTCTTTTATTAGCTCTTTTAACTCTTCCATCCTTCGCGACACAGCTTCAGGCTGATGGAGGGCAAAGATCTTGATAATCCCCTCATTCCACTCGGGATGCCCCAGGATGATATATCCCAGAAGGATCATCAGATTGGCATTATCAAAATCCGCTGGCGTGATCCAGATATGAATCTGTTTTTTATAACCGAATCCCTTGTATGAGGTGCTCAGGACGCACAGATCAAACCCGGTGGCATACAGGATGTCATGGGTGTTCAGAGCTTCTTCAAGTTCCTGTGGTTCCGTTTGGGAAAATTCAAAGAGTATCATATTATTCCCTTTTCCTGAGATTCCTGAAAGTTGAATCACCTGGGCAATTGCTGAAGTATAGGAGGGGCTGATGATGGTATCCAGGTAAACCCTGTTCTTGCTCCCGGCGGCCAGATGTATCAACTTGTTGAGGATCTCTTTGGACTCCCTGTTGGTTTCTTCGGTCAGGAAGCCCTTAATATAGTGTATGTAGGTTCCAAACCCGTATTTCAGGGAGATCCACCTGAGTATATCAAATGCGCTTCGTCGCATAAAGGTATCCTGTGAAACGCAGATGGTAAAAGGTCGCCAGTGCACATCCAGATCCTCCCGGTCGGCTCTTTGTGCCAGGATCTGCAACTGTCGGCTTGCCTGGAACAGCACACCGCGGAAGAGATTGACCAGACCTTTCTCCTGTTTTTTATACGAGGAGACCATGGCATAGATCCCACCCATAACAATAAGTGAGAGCAGGGCATAGGGAGCATTCATTTTAAACATCAACCAGAAGGAAGTGACAGCTCCCAAAAGGGAGATATACCACCTGGAACGGAAGGTGGGTCGATAAGAGGGATCTGCTGCAAAGTGCTCCAGCAGGGATATCACGCAGATCACTCCGTAGGTGACCATAAAAAACATGGAGATAATCTGTGCCACAAAATTAATATCTCCAAAGGCGACAAACACGAATCCAATGATGATGCTGATCAATCCCGCATTGGTAGGTTCGTTATCCTTCTCCTTGCCACGGGACAGCCAGGTGTTCAAACCCTTACCAGGAAACACATGGTCGTAACCTATGGCCTGGAGCGTCCGGGGCGCCACCATGATGGAACCAAGGGCAGAGGAGAGGGAGGCGGCAGCCAGTCCGATCGGAATGATGGGTCCCCATAAGGCAATTTTCTCCATGATCATCTGATCAGAGGCCAGATCCTCCGGCGAAGCGCTGATGGCCAGTTTATAGGCCACCAGAATATAAACTACGAATCCAGCCAGGGTGGCCAGAAGGGTTCCCCTGGGAATGGATTTGCTGGGATTTCGTAGATCACCGGAGAGTCCAAGTCCGGCGATCAACCCTGTGAAAGCGGGGAAAATAATGGTAAAAACAAAGAAAAAATTATCGGGATTCTGAATTTGAGCATTTACAATAAATGCTTGCTCTTCCATACTTGGTTTTCCCAGGAAGAAAAAAAGCAGGGAAGTAAAAAGCAGGGTAACGACAAAATAGAGCGCTTTCATCCCGATGTTGGCTCCCCGGGTCAGAATAAGCAGTGCTAGCAGGCTCATACTGACCAATCCGACCCATCTTTTATCGATCAAGGGCGTATTAAACTCATAGTGCAGATACCTGATGAGCGGATCAAAAGCTTCTGAAAAGGCGATGACATAGAAGGCCACACTGATGGCCTGACTCAGATAGAGTGCAATACCAATGGCAGAACCTATGTTGATGCCAAAGGAGCGACTGATGATAAAGTAGGCACCTCCTCCCTGAACCTTCTGATTGGTGGCAATTTCGGCCACTGCCATGGCGGTTGGGATGGTAACCATATGTCCCAGGAAAATGATTCCGATGACTCCAATAAATCCCTGGTGCCCCACCGCATAGCCAAATCTCAAAAAGAGGATGGCTCCCAGAATGGTGGAGATGGCAGTCATGAAGACTGGTAGAGTGCCGAAAGTGGCTGTGGTTCTGTTTGTTTGCGAATCTGGCATGCTTCTTTTAACACGATTAAAACAATGAAGGTTACAAAAAAAACCTGAAATGCCGCCAGAAGAAAGCGTTTTTTGTCCTGAGGGGATTTTTATATCTTGGGCCCTGAAAAGAAAGAAATCCTCCTGCATCCCATGACTAAGTTGTTGAAAATATTGCTTGTAGATGATGAGCCGGAGGCACGGGAATTGCTCACCTACATGCTGGCCGGACAGAAGGGGGTTTCAATCGTGGGAACCGCAGGCAATGTGGATGAGGCTTTAAAACTGGTGGAAAAAGAGCCCCCTCACCTGGTTCTGCTGGATATACAAATGCCTGAAAAGGATGGCTTCCACTTTATTGAGCAGGTTCACAATTCAGGGACAAATCCTGGAATTATTTTTGTTACGGCTTATGAGCACTACGCGATCCAGGCCATCCGTAATTCCGTGTTTGATTATATTCTAAAACCAGTTCATCAGGAAGAACTGGAGAGCGCCATTGAACGTTTTCGGGAAGAAGAGAGCAAGGTCCAGGAACAGGATTTTCAAAAGCTGATGGAAGTGCTTCGTGATAGCAGGCCATCCCGAATAAAGCTTAACACCCGTTCAGGCTATGTTCTTATCGATCCGTCGGATATTGTATACTGCAAGGCCGATGGTAACTATACCCATATTCAGCTGAACCGGGGAAATTCCGAATTTACAACCCAGAACCTTGGAAGCATTGAGGAAATGCTGGACGGGAACAGCTTTTTCCGTGCCAGCCGGTCCTACTTGTTAAATTTGAGATACATTTCCAGGGTCGATCGCAAGAGCAGCAATTGCCTGCTTGAGTATCCCGGAAATTCGTGGTCTGTTAAGATTCCGGCCCAGAAGATCAGACTGCTGGAATCGGCATTCTCCAATTAAATGATTTATCCGTAAAATTGCCGGGTTCATATCTCAGATGCAGGGGTTCACACAATAAGTCTGATTTCTCTTTTTTTTTGGTTTTCCACGCTCTAATTTAGGCAGGAATAAGATTCCCTGTAACTAAAAACCAAACTAACTATGGTAGAAGTATTTAATCTGGAAGGCATGCCCGTTTACAAATTAAGAGCCGAGGAAAAAGATAATTTTACCATTTCTGATCTGGAAGGTAAGGGCCTGCCGTGCGGAATCTATTTTGTGAAAATCAAAAAGCAGCATGGAACTGAAATGGCCAAGCTATTGATTTGTTAACTGATCTTCATGGGTTGATCCACCAACTCGGAAAGCAGCACAAATTCCATCAGCCCTGAAATGTCATTCACATATTCGAAATTCAGGCCTTTGCGGTAAATTTCATTGATTTCCTCCACGTCCTTTTTATTCTCCGAGGAGATGGCTATATCAGTGATCCCTGCTCTTTTTGCTGCCAGGATCTTTTCTTTGATGCCGCCCACCGGGAGTACCTTACCCCTCAGGGTGATCTCCCCGGTCATGGCACAGTGGTCTCTCACTTTTCTCTGGGTGAATGCCGAAGTGATGGAAGTCATCATGGCCACACCCGCAGAAGGCCCATCCTTTGGAATAGCTCCCTCGGGGACATGTACGTGAACATTATAGTTTTTAAATATGGAAGGATCTATGGAGAATTCTGAGGCGTGCGATTTCAGGTACTCCAGGGCAAGAATAGCCGATTCCTTCATCACGTCGCCCAGGTTTCCGGTAAGGGTCAGTTTTCCATCTCCCTGGCTTAGAGAAGTTTCCACAAACAGGATCTCTCCACCTGTGGCCGTCCAGGCCAGTCCGGTCACCACTCCGGCATGTTTGTTCCCATCGTATTTATCCCGGATAAATCTGGGTGGTCCCAGTATCTCGGTGGCCTTTTTCAGGGAGAGCTTGGTATCGTAGCTCTCCTCAAATGCAATGTGCCTGGCGCTGACCCGCACCAGCTTGGCAATCTGCTTGTCCAGTTGCCTGACGCCCGATTCGCGGGTATACCCCTCAATAATCTTCTCAAGTACAGAGGAGGGTATGGAAAACTGTTTCCGGGAAAGGCCATGTTTTTCTATCTGTTGTGGAATCAGGTGCCTTTTTGCAATCTGAATTTTCTCCTCCACGATATAGCCGGAGAGATTGATGATCTCCATGCGGTCCAGGAGTGCCGGGTTAATTCCTGCGGTGGTATTGGCAGTAGCAACAAACATCACATTTGACAAATCGTAATCCAGCTCCAGAAAGTTATCGTGGAAGGCGCTATTCTGTTCAGGATCAAGAACCTCCAGAAGAGCTGATTCCGGATTACCCTGTACTCCCCTTCCCACTTTATCGATCTCATCCAGCACAAAAACCGGGTTGGATGTTTTAGCCTTTTTCAGATTCTGGATTACCCGTCCGGGCATGGCACCAATATAGGTTTTCCGGTGACCCCTGATTTCGGCCTCATCATGGAGTCCGCCCAATGACATTCTGACATATTTTCTATTCAGGGCTTCTGCAATCGATTTCCCAAGAGACGTTTTTCCAACGCCCGGAGGCCCCACAAGACAAAGAATGGGTGATTTCAGATCTCCTTTCAGCTTCAGAACTGCCAGGTGCTCCAGGATCCTGTCTTTCACTTTCTCCAAACCGAAATGGTCTTTATCCAGAATCCGGCTGGCACGTTTCAGGTTGAAGTTATCTTTGGTGAACTCGTTCCAGGGAAGTTCCACCAGAGTCTGGATGTAATTGACCTGGACGGAGTATTCGCCAGTGGCAGGATTTAATCGGTGCAACTTGTCCAGCTCTTTTTTGAAAGCGCCTGCCACCTCTTTACTCCATTTTTTCTTTTTCGCTTTTTCTTTGAATTCCAGCACTTCCTGATCCTGGGGAGACCCCCCCAGCTCATCCTGTATGGTTTTCATCTGCTGGTGCAGGAGGAATTCACGCTGCTGCTGGTCCAGGTCACTTTTTACCTTGGTCTGGATATCGTTCTTCAGTTCCAGCATCTGAACCTCATTGGACAGGCTTTCGAGCAGGGTAAAGCCCCGTTTTGAAACACTATTGGTTTCAAGCAGCGACTGTTTCTGTTTCAGAGACAGTTCACTGTTGGAAGCCAGGAAGTTTACCAGGAAGGAGGGGCTTTCAATATTTTTTACCGCAAAAGTTGCTTCTGTAGGGATATTGGAGGAGAGTTTAATAATTTTAATGGAGAGCTCTTTCAGGGCTGCTGCCACCGCTTTTGCTTCACCCTCAGGTTCATCGTCCTCATCTTCCAGGGCAGAAATTCTGGCCATATGATAAGGCTTTTCAGTAAGCAGGTCATTCATGATAAACCGTTTCCTACCCTGGATAATTACCGAGGTGGATCCATCGGGCATCTCCAGGATCTTCAGGATCTGCGCTACGGTTCCGATTTTATAGAGGTCTTCTATCTCAGGATCATCAATAGACCCATCTGTCTGAGCCACAGCGCCCAGAATTTTATTCTTCTTATAAACTTCCTGAACCAGTTTCAGGGATTTATCCCTGCCTACGGTAATTGGAATGACCACTCCGGGAAACAGGACGGTATTACGCAAAGGCAGAATGGGTAATACGTCGGGGATATTCACTTTTTTCAGATCCTCTTCCTCCTCCTGGGATAGCAATGGTATATATTCAGTCTCTTCGTCTATTGGAATCATCAGCTTCTCTATACTATTAAAACTCATTATGCAGTCAATCTGTCAGCCCGTGTATTTCGGCACCGGCCACACCGATATGTCAATAAGCGTGCCAAGAAATAATACACGCGGACAGGGGTATTTGTTTAGAATGCCCCTGCTTCAGGTTATATGTAACTGAGGGTGACCTCCTTCAAAAACTTCTCCTCCAGCATCCTGGCCATTCGTTTCACCACGGTTCTTCTGATCTCCAGGTCGATGGGAAGGTTTGGATCCTGGTGTGCAATATTTACCCTGGTCCCGATAATGAAGTGAATCTCATCACTCTGTTGTACCAGTTTAACAATCCGGTCGGCGGGACCTTTGCCCAGGGCATAGGAAGGAGAGAAATCTTTGAGTATCCGGGTTACCTTGGTGATGGTCAGTATGCCTTCGGTCACCAGGTCAATTCCCTCCATATGTGAGACCGGTGGAAGCTCGGGATCCTCAAATACCAGGCTGTCTTCGATTTCCAGATTTAATTCACGGGCAATGATATCGGCAGTTGTGGCTCCGCAAATCACTTTTTTTCCTTTAAAAGCCCTCACGGTATTGCCCAACTTTTTATCGTTTTCCTCCTCATAAGGCGGACCCGTAACTATCATCAGCTTTCGTGGTTTTCGAAAATAGATGCTGGCACAGCTGGTATCGTCTTTGGAGCTGTACCCATCGTTACGGTGGGCCATATTTACCATTTTGGATGCCAGTTTTGCGGCGGAGATCTTGGGACTGTTCTGGACCAGTTTGAGGGAGTACTCCAGCATATTATCTCTTCCCCAGCCAAGGGGAAATTTGTCTGTTCCCAGACCTGACTGAGCAATGCCATCACTGCAGAACAGGATTCTGTCCTCTTTCCTTGGTTCAAAGCTGCAGGATAGCAATATTTTACCCCTGTTTTTCTCGCTCTCAAGGGTCAGGCTTTTCCAGCCGGGATCAAAGGGTTTGTGGCCTCTCAGGATGATAGTCTGCGGATTGTCAAACTCCAGGATATTGATGGAACCGTCGTGTTCAATATCCACGATGGTAAAGGTGGAGTAACTCATCTGCCGTTCACTGCATACAGGCAGGGTATTCATGATGATCTCGGCGATCCGCTCCACCGCTTTATGCTCGATGGTGAAATTAACCGCCATGGTGGCGGTCAGGGTGGCAAGTACATTGGCCTTTACACCGTGTCCCATTCCATCGGAAAGCACTACAATGGTCCGGTTCTCCTCTTTTACCTTCCGGCTGATAAACACATCTCCACAGATCCGCTCATTTCCAAAATTGCGTTGATCGCAGGCGACCTCCATATAAAATTTGCCACTCATTACTCTTTCAGGTCCTGCCTTAGGTTATACGATTCGATAATCGAATTAAGCATCCTTTCAGCTTCCGAGGTACCTTCCCCCAGGATAAAGCCGATTTGTTGCGCCAGGCTCAGATTCTTGTCGATGACTTCATTGAGCCTCTTGACCACTTCCTCCTTCTGCACTTCCGGAGCTGACATATCGCGGATCACCGCACCCACAATTTTATCCTTTTCGATGACAAATACACTGACATTTAGTATTTTACCTTCGTGACGGATATCTCTGTTGGTTATGGATTCATTATGTTCCAGAACGTAGTTGAAGAGATTGTAGAAATTAAAGGGGAGGAGGGTCTTTAAATCAGCTCCGGCAAGTCCGGGGACCACTTCGTTAATCTCCCTGGCATCTTCACCAAGCAAGGCGATAAAACTGTCATTGGTTTGAATAATCTTCAGGTTCATGTCGCAAATGACCACCATGGAGGGTAGTTTATGCAGCATCCTCCGGACAATTTCAGAAGCTTCCCTGGCCGCATTCTTCTCCTTTTGGGCAAGTCGTTCTGACTCTTTGAGGGCCTCCTGGGCCTGGGCCAGCTTTTCGTTGCTGATTTTGAGGGACTGAATGTGATCCTGCCGGTTCTTAGTTGCAAAGGTGTTGCACATTTCAGGAATGGCCAGCCCCTGGGCAATGGCGATGGCAAAGTCTGTGCAACTTGCGTATCCGCAGGCCCCGCAACCCACATCTGAGGGATTCTGCTGGCCAAGTTCTTCCAGTATTTGCTTTAGATGGTTTTTTGAGGGGACGGGAAGGGATTGGTCGTCTGCCTGGAAGCTGCGTTTCAGATTCAGGGAGGCAAACTCGGTAATGCTGGCTTCCCAGGCATAGCGGTCCAGCGTCTTCAGGCGTTTTTCCACATATTTGATCAGCTGACTTTGCCTGAGGAATCTTTTACCTCCGGCACTTGTTCCCCTTCCCATTAGGAACTCTTTATAAAAGAGGTTAAAATGGTGTTCGATGGCTCCAATATTCTCCTCAAACTCTTTAATGGCGGCCAACATTCCCTCTCCTTCTACAGTGATCACGGGGCTTAGGTGCAGCTCTTCTTCGATCCCCGCAGCTTGTATGATTCCATTGGCTACCGGGAAAAAGGAGCCTTTATATCCAAGGGGATCATCAAAATCACTGTATTCCAGATCAGTTTCATGAATGCGGGCCTCCGTGAAAAGCTCCCTGAGTTCTACAAAAGTGATAGCCAGGTCGATCCGACTGGCCCCATGAAATCGTCTGATCTCATCTTTGCTGGCAATTAAGGGGCTGATATATACCTGGACCACTTCCTCACCCACAATCTTCTGCACCACCATGGCCGTTGCAGCCGCTGGAGGAAGAATGGGGGCCAGGTTGGCTATCAGGGCAGGGCTGTATTTTTCCACATAGGAGACGGTCACCGGATCATTTGACATGATATAATATTTCCCTTTGCTCTTTTCAAAGAGCTCATGGTAGGCCCTGGCTACCAGATCTACCCCAAAGGCCACTTCATGAACATAGTCAAAGCCCAGTTCACGAAGCATCTGCACAAATTTTCTGTAGTCCGTGATATCGGGAAACTCCCCTGCAATGGATGGATCCACCAGCGCCGCCACTTTCTTTCCTGCTTTAAGAAGTTTACTCAGCTCATTTTTGGAATTACGGATCTCGATGGCCCCTGGTCCGCAAACAGCTACGCAGCTTCCGCAGCCAATACATCTTTCAGGGATGATTTCGGGTTTCACCTTCTCGCTCTGCACCCTGATTGCTTTCACAGGACAGGCTCTGACGCATGCATAGCAGGATATGCATGTTTCATTATTTATTTTCAGGAGGGGCTCCATCATATTTTGTTTTACATCTCTCCAAATTCGTTTTCGAGGATATCCAGGACATTCTCGTCACTTACCCCCTCATATACCTTTTGTCCGATCTTCAGCACCGGTCCCTTATTGCAGTCGCTGAAACAGTGATTTCCTTTCAGGATAACCTCTCGTTCCAGTTGATGATCCTGCAGGTATTTCTGAACCACCTGCAGTGTTTTTTTGTTTCCGCGACTGAAACAGGAGCTGCCCAGGCATATTTTTATCTCCTTCTTCAAAAGTGTCATTCCGGTTGAGCATTAAAGTTAATAAAATCAGCACAGCTGTAGTAATTTATAATCTCTTCAAATTGATTACTGTTTTTCAAATAACAAACATAATCAATATCTTTGAGCGTTCTGTGAATATCGGAATATTTCTATGTTAAAAATTGATTCAGATTCATGGTTATGGCTGAGCCTACAGCACGGATAGAAGAGATCCTGCAGCAGTTTCCTCAAATCAAGAGGAATGCGCTGATCCCCATGCTTCAGGCCATTCAGGATGAATTTGGATTTATCTCCGAAGAAGCTATATCGCTTATCGGTGCTCATCTCTCTCTGCCCACCAGCAAGGTATATGGTCTTGCTACATTCTATAACCAGTTCACTTTTTCACCCAGAGGTTTTTACCATGTGGTGGTCTGTAATGGCACTTCCTGTCATCTGGGCGGTTCCGGGGATTTGGTAAATGAAATCACCAAGCTGCTTGAGATTAAAGACGGAGAGACAAGCCGTGACGGACTTTTCAGCCTGGAAGTACAATCCTGTATCGGGGCATGCGGACTATCCCCGGTAATGGCCGTGAATGGGACCTATTATTCCGGGATCACGGTAAAAGAGGTTCGGGAGATCATCAAACAATACCGGGAAGATGCAGAGAGATAGGGAGCTATTACTGAAGCTGGCACAGAGTAATGGTTCAGAGTTGAATCCTGAAGAACAAGGCCTGAGGGACAAACTCAGGAAGATCCAGGTAGCCCGGCCACTGGTTATGGTCAACAGTTCAACTTCCGGAATTGTGGCCGGATCTCAAGCCACGTGGAAAGCGATTGAGCAGTATGCTGCGGATCGTTCCATAGAACTTGATCTGGCTGAAACGGGAAGTATAGGCCTGAGTTCAGAAGATCCGGTGGTTTCTGTACAGATGCCGGGTCGTACCCGCATCTTTTTCAGCAGAATCACTGCTGAAAAAGTTCCCATTCTGCTGGATGACCTCTTTCACCAGGTGGTTCCGGATCAATATGTGATCGGCCAGCTCTTACAGGAAGGTCTGGAAGCCTGGGAAGATGTCCCTGCCCTGGAAGATATTCCCTTTTTCGCTTTGCAGAGCCGGGTGGTCATGCACTCCTGTGGAATCCTGGATCCCTTTTCGCTGGAGGAGTATATGGCGGGCGGCGGATACGGGGCATTTCTGCTTACCATCCGCACCTATACCTTTCGTGAAGTTTGCGAGCTGGTGAAGAAGAGCGGTCTGAGGGGCCGGTCCGGCGGAGGTTTTTCAACGGGTGAAAAATGGCAGGCAGCCTCTGAGACTCCTTCTGATCAAAAATATTTGGTATGCAATGCCGAGGAGAGTGATCCCGGGGCCTTTATGGACCGAACTCTGATGGAGGGAGATCCATTTCAGTTGCTAGAGGGTATCTCCATTGCAGCCTATGCCATCGGGTCCAACCGGGCCTATATTTATATCCGCAGTGAATACAAGGAAACCATCAGGCGTATCAACCATGCAATTAAGGAGCTCAGGGAGATAGGACTCCTGGGGGACAATATCCTGGACAGTGGGTACAACCTTCAGATCTCCCTGCGTAAGGGTCCTGGAGCCTTTGTATGTGGTGAGGAAACTGCCCTGATAGCCAGCCTGGAGGGGAGAAGGGGAATGCCCGCTTCCAAACCGCCCTATCCCTCCACTTCCGGTTACCTGGGACGTCCAACCGTGGTAAACAATGTGGAGACCCTCTCCAATTTGCCGGGGATCATCCGAAAGGGTCCGGATTGGTTCAGAGGAATAGGGATGGAAGGGTGTCCCGGGACCAAGATATTCAGTATCTCAGGCCGGGTGGCACTTTCCGGATTGGTAGAGGTACCCATGGGAACCTCCTTTAATACCATTGTCAACGAGATTATTGGAGGGGTCAGAAAGGGCCGGGAACTGAAAGCTCTGCATGTGGGTGGCCCGTCGGGCTGCATGGTTCCGGTGGATCTGATGGATCTTCCCGTGTGCTATGAGGCTCTGAAGGAGAAAGGACTGGTCATGGGTTCGGGGGGAGTTCTGGTGATGGACGATAAGACCTGTGTGGTTAACACGGTCAGGTACTTTATGGAGTATTTGAATAAGCAGAGTTGCGGTAAGTGTATCCCCTGCAGAGAAGGAACGAGGCGAATGGCGGAGATCCTGGCCAGTATTACCCGAAAACCGGTGGATGAGGAGGGGACTACCACTCTGGAAAGGTTCAAAGGAGTGATGCAACTGGAAAGCCTGGCTGAGGTGATGAAGGATACTTCCCTTTGTGGTCTTGGACAGAATGCCCCTAATCCGGTAGTCAGCACCCTGAAGTATTTCAGGCACGAATACGAGGAGCATATTTTCGACAGGCGATGTCCCTCCAACACCTGCACGGAATTACGTACCTGGTTCATTGATGTGGACCTCTGCACCGGGTGCTCCATCTGCGCCAAAAGGTGTCCGGCCGAGGCCATTATCGGTACTGCCAGACACCCCTATTTTATTGTGCAGGAGAAGTGTATTGGGTGCGGGATCTGTTTTGAGGTATGCAAGTTTTCGGCCGTCTACTATAAATAGTGAATGATGGGAATTAAGCTGGAAGTGAACGGGACAAATATTGAAGCGGAGAAGGGGGAGACCATACTCTCTGCCCTGAATCGCCATGGCATGCATGTGCCTACCATCTGTAGCGTGAAAGACCTGAGTCCTTCCGGAGCCTGCCGCATGTGTGTGGTGGAGGTGGAAGGAAAAGAAAACCTGGTCCCATCCTGTTCCTTTCCCGTTGAAGGTCCCTTGAAGATTAAAACTCATTCTCCCAGGGTTTTGAGGGCGCGTAAGACCAATGTGGAGTTGTTACTGTCCAACCATCCCGACGATTGCCTCTACTGTGAGCGGAACGGTTCCTGCGAGCTGCAATCACTTTCTGAGGATTTGAATATCAGGGAGAGACGGATACCGGGAAAGCGAACCCTTCATAAAATTGATAAATCAAGCCCGGCCATTGTCCGGGATCCTTCCAAATGCATTCTATGCGGACGATGTGTCAGGATCTGCGAGGAGATAATGAGTACCTCTACCCTGGATTTTGCCTACAGGGGGAATGGTTTGAGGATATCCACCACCCTGGGCAAGGCCCTGAATTATTCCAATTGCACTTCCTGTGGACAGTGCCTGAACGCTTGTCCCACGGGGGCCCTCATAGAACATGTTCAATTCCCGGAGCTTGAAAGCCATATTCATGCCCCCGGGAAGCTGGTGGTGGCACAGTACAGTCCGGCTGTGGCTATCTCCCTGGCTGAAAAGCTAGGGTATAAGCCCGGAACCGATATGAGCGGCATCATCAACACCGTGTTGCACCGCTACGGATTCGACAAGGTTTTTGAAAGCTCTTTTGGAGCCGATCTTTTGATTCTGGAACAGGCCGAGGTATACAAACAGGTAAAGAGCAGCCAACAGGACTTTCCCCTGATTACCAGCTCCTGTCCGGCCTGGGTACATTATGCAGAACAGTATTATCCGGAACTGCTGCCCTTCCTTTCTCCCCTGAAGTCACCCCAGCAGATTAACGGGGCACTGATCAGGGAGTGGTATGCCGGAAACAGGAAAGCGGAGGATAAAGAAATTGTCTCCGTGCTGATCACTTCCTGCACGGCTGCCAAGGCCGAGGCCAGGCGGATGGAGATGACCCGGGCAGGACTTCCCGTGATCGACCTGGTGCTGACTACCCGGGAGCTGCTGAGAATGATTAAACTCAGCGGACTGGAGCTGGATCAGCTGGAGCCGGAACTTCCTGATGCGCCCTTCTGCTCTTTAGGTTCTGCCGGGAAACTGTCGGGAATTGCGGGTGGAGAAGTAGAAGCCACCATTCGAACCCTTTATGCGCAATCTGCGGGGACAGAGTTGACGCCTTCGAAACTGCACAGGTTCCGGGTGCAAAAGTCCTACCGGGAAATGAGCGTTAAAGCCAGCTCCTCGGAGATCAGGATCGGGGCTGTCAATGGCCTGGCTAATGTGCATGCCGTGATTGAGGAGCTAAAGGCAGGAAAAAAGAAACTGGACATTCTGGAGGTGATGGCCTGTCCGGAAGGATGTATCAACGGGGGAGGCCAACCAATCCCGGTGGATGAAAAGCTGCTTCGTGCCCGTTCAAAGGCCATCTACGATCTGGATAATGGGAGTGAACTGCAAACCGCTCATCAAAATCAGCCTGTTCAGCATATTTACAGGGATTTTCTGGGGGAACCCGGAGGTCCTTTGAGCAGGGAGCTGCTCTATACCACCTTTTTTAAGCGGGAGGTTCTGCTATAAATGGAACAGATAAAGAAAAAGAGGGGCCTGGTTTACACGGTAAAAGATTTGTGCCGGGTATGTTATACCTGCGTCAGGGAGTGCCCGGTGAAGGCCATCCGGATTGTGGATGGTCAGGCCGAGGTGGTGGCGGAGAGATGCATAGCTTGCGGGAACTGCACCATCGTTTGTTCCCAGGGAGCAAAGGTATATGAGCGCTCCGTCGACCGGGTGAATGCGCTCCTGCAGTCTGAAAAAGAGTTGATTGCCATTGTTGCACCAAGTTACGTTGCGGAGTTTGAAGAGATTCCGGATATGGCCCTGTTTGCCGGGATGTTGAAAAAACTGGGATTCAGTCAGCTCTTTGAGGTGGGTATGGGAGCCGATCTGGTGGCAGAAGCCTATGAAAAACTGATCAACGGATCTCCGGGCAAAGGATTCATCAATTCCGATTGTCCGGCTATTGTCTCCTATGTTCAAAAATACCATCCCGATCTGATTGATTCACTCACCCCGGTGGTTTCCCCTATGGTAGCAACGGTACGATATATCAGAGAGGTAGAGAAGAGCCAGGCAAAAATAGTTTTTATCGGACCCTGTGTGGCTAAAAAAGAGGAATCCCATGAGGTGGATGAGGTGATTACTTTTGCAGAATTGCGAACCATGTTCACCTCCATGCGGATCAGGGCTTCCAATGTGGAAGCTGCGGCCTTCACCCCGCCCCTGGCCAAAAAAGGGGCAGGTTTTCCCATAAGCAGAGGCTTGCTTCAGTCTATGAACCTGGACGGGAATCATGTGGATCAGAGGGTCATAGTAGCTGAAGGCCGGGTGCATTTTCAGGAGGCTATCCGGGAGTATGCTTCGGGCAGGCTGGGTTCCAAACAACTTGAATTGCTCTGTTGCGAAGGGTGTATCATGGGCCCGGGAACCAGTCCCGGCGGAAAGAAATTTGTACGCAGAAGCCTGGTGCTTAATCACCTGTACGAAAGAATTGACCAGAACCATGGAGAGAGTAAGACCACAAGGCCGGAGGGCATTCATCTGGATCTTAGCCGCTCCTTTCGCAGGGATGATCAACGCCTGGAGGATTCATCGGAGGATGCGATCCAAAAGGTGCTTCAGCAGATGGGAAAATTTTCCCAACAGGACCACCTGGATTGTGGAGCATGCGGGTATGATACCTGCCTGAGCCATGCGCGGGCCATAACACAGGGACTTGCCGAGGTGGAGATGTGCCTCCCTTATTCCATCGACACCCTGCACCGGACCATCCACAAGCTGGACGATTCCAAACACAAGTTGCTCTCCGTGGAACAGGCTCTCAGGCAGAGTGAAAAGCTGGCACATATGGGTCAGCTATCCGCGGGGATCGCTCATGAATTAAATAATCCCCTGGGTGTAGTGATTATGTACAGCAACCTGCTGCTGGAGGAGGTGGGAAATGACCGGCAGTTGAAGGAAGACCTGGAATTAATTGTGGAGCAGGCCGGGCGGTGCAAATCCATTGTGGGCGGATTACTTAATTTTGCCAGGAAGAACCAGGTAAGGTACAGCACCATGGATCTGGAAGAGTTGATGAGGAAAAGTACAGGTTCTCTGATTTTTCCGGAAAACATACGCTATACCCTGAAAAACCAGCTTTCCAATCCTTTTGCCGAAATGGACGGGGAACAAATGGTCCAGGTCATCAGCAATCTCCTAAAAAATGCAATGGAAGCCATGCCCGGGGGTGGGGCCCTGACCGTAAGCCTCACTGACAGTCAAGACTGGGTGAATATCAGGATCCAGGATGAAGGCAGCGGGATCTCCCCAGACGAGCTTGAAAAGGTATTTGAACCCTTTTATACGACCAAGGGAATTGGAAAGGGGACCGGACTCGGATTGGCAACCACCTATGGGATCGTCAAGATGCACCGGGGACAGATTGATGTGAAATCCAATACCAATCCTGAAAAAGGAGCCACGGGAACCGAATTTATGGTGAAGCTTCCGCGAAAGCGTGCCACCTAATTAATTAAACAGAAATAATGAGTGAGATAAAAAAGAAGACCATTTTGCTGGCTGACGATGATCCGGATGTGATATTTCAGGTGAAACATCACCTGGAGCGCTGGGGATATGAGGTGGTTGCTGTGGAGTCCCGCGCGGATGCCGAACGATATCTGGAGAGTGGATGCCCCGACCTGGCCATCCTCGATCTGATGATGGAGGAGGAGGACAGCGGATTTATTCTCTCCTACCGGATAAAGAAATGCCGGCCCGGGGTACCGGTGATTATCTCTACGGCCGTAGCTGCCGAGCGGGGTATCTCTTTTGATATAAACAGTCCGGGGAGCAAATCCTGGATCAAAGCGGACCACTACCTGGAGAAGGGCTACAGAATGGAAGAATTAAAATTACTTGTCAAAAAATACCTCGATTAATCCTATGGAGACTTTATCTGTTCTGGTGGTTGACGATGAACCGGGAATCCGCTCGGGTGTAAAAAGGATCCTGGAAGGGCACCACGTGAGTTTCCCCTTCATGGATGAAGATTATCAATTTATATGCAGGGAGGCAGCCAGCGGGGAAGAAGCACTGGTTCTGCTGGAAGAATCCCCGCCCGAGATACTCCTGCTGGATAATAAGCTGCCCGGGATGGACGGGATGGAGGTGCTGGAGATCATCAAACAGAAGAATATGGATATCATGGTGGCAATGATCACCTCCTATGCTTCGCTGGAGATTGCGGCCAAAGCTACCGATGACGGGGCCCGGGATTTTATTCCGAAGCCATTTACTCCGGCAGAGCTGAAGTCCAGCATTGATCTGATCACCAAGCAGTATTTCCTCAAAAAGATAACCCGGACCATGAAGGAGGAGGGAAAGAAGATTCGTTACCAGTTTCTTTCCGTTTTGAGCCATGAGCTCAAATCACCCCTCAATGCACTGGAGGGTTACCTGCAGATGATGAAGGAACGTGAACTTGGAGAGGGCATGAAGGAGTATGATGCGCTTATTGATCGCTCACTTCAGCGTGTGGAGGGGATGCGCTCGCTGATCATGGACCTGCTTGATTTTACCAAGATCAGGCTGGAGAGAAAAGAGGAGAAAATAGAGCGGGTGGACCTCATGGAACGGGCACAGCTGGCCCTGGCCACCATTAAACCCCTGGCCAATATGCGGAATGTTAAGATTAGCTTTTCGGGGGAGGCGATTTATTACGACGCAGATCCATCGGACCTGGACATAATGTTTAACAATCTGCTCTCCAATGCAGTCAAATATAACCGTGACGGGGGAGAAGTGGAGCTGGTGCTTCGACAGAAGGAGCAGATGCTTGAAATACTCGTGAGGGATACGGGGATCGGGATGAGCGAAGAGGAGGTTTCCCAGTTATTTAAAGAGTTTGTTCGCATAAAAAACAGCCGGACCAGGGGAATTACCGGTTCGGGTCTGGGCCTCTCCATTGTAAGCAAAATAGCGGAGCTTTACGGGGGACACATTGAGGTGGACAGCGTCCCCGAAAAGGGGAGCGTATTCAGTGTAATTCTCCCTCTTCACGGAGACTGACGGGTATCACCAGAATTGTTGATCTGAAACTGTGATTTAATTAACAATATTTTGTAGTATTGTATCAGTCCAAATTGATAGCTATGACCTTGCCGGAGCGAACGGTTGAACGTTTGAGTGAATACCGCAGATCCCTGCTTCAGTGCCTGGAGGAAGGAAAGACCCACATATTCTCACATGAACTCGCTGATCTTCATCATAATACTGCGGTTCAGGTTCGCAGGGATATTATGTTTATCGGGTATACGAGCATGCAGCGTAAAGGCTATGATGTGAGGGAACTGGTGGATGTTATCGGGGAGATCCTGGATTCGGAGAGTGGGCTTAATGTGGCCGTGATCGGTGTGGGGAATCTGGGCCGCGCGGTTACCACCTACTTTGTAGGGAAGCGTTCCAAGCTGAATATACTCGCTACTTTCGATGTGGATACCAATAAAATTGACCGGGTGATTTCCGGGGTAAAATGTTACCCGCTAAGCAGGCTGAAAGAAGTGGTTCAGGAACAGAACATCTCCATTGCCATCATGACGGTACCAGCCGATTCAGCTACCGAAGTGACCGCAAAACTGGTGGATGCCGGGATCAAGGGCTTGATGAATTTCACGACCATACCCCTGAATGTACCCCCGGAAGTGTACCTGGATGAATATGATATGATCACCTCCCTGGAGAAAGTAGCCTATTTCGTGAAGAGTTCCCAAAAATAAATGCAGGTACATCAGTCCATGGAGCATTTGCCGGAGATCCCGTCGCCGGTTGTGACCGTAGGTTCCTTCGATGGGGTACATGTGGGTCACCGGGCAATTATCCGACGACTGAAGAACCTGGCCCGGGAAGTGAATGGATCCTCTGTACTGATCACCTTTTTTCCGCACCCTCGTAAAGTGCTGTATCCGGATACGGCCGGAAAGGATCTGAGCTTGATATATTCCCAGTCTGAAAAGATAGAGCTTCTGGCTGAAGCGGGCCTGGATCACCTGATTATTATGGAGTTTACCCTTGATTTTGCAAATACCAGTTCCGCTGACTTTGTAGAACATTACCTGGTAGGGAAGCTTCATGCCCATACCATTGTGGTGGGATTTAACCACTATTTTGGCCACAACAGGGAAGGGAGCTTCAGCTCTCTTTACAAGGCCAGGGATCTTTACGGATTTCAGGTGGAAGAAATTCCCGAACAGGAGATCCAGAATGAAACCGTTAGCAGCACTAAAATCCGAAGAGCCCTGAAGGAGGGAAACATTCAGCGCGCCAATGCTTACCTGGAGCATCACTATATGATCCGGGCAAGGTTGGAACGACTTCCGGACCAGGGGGACTTGCCTCTGCAGCCCTGTTTTTGGATTCCTGTAAGCGATCCTTTGAAAGCGCTTCCGCCAGCAGGGGAGTATGCGGCCTCATTTTCAAACGAGGATCACTACGAAAAGGCCCTGGTGTGTATCAATGAGAAACAAATACTTCTTTATCCACTTGATATTCAATTACCCGGTCTGGAGGAGGAGGCGCTTATCCGTTTTCATAAACGATTGGAAGCCCGGGGCGGATCCAGCCTTCCAAAGCAGCTAGATGCTGTCAGGGAACTCATTTATTAGTATATTCGTTTTATGGAAAAACGCATCGGAGCGATCCTGATACTGATCGGGGAGGAGGGGGATATTCACCGGATAAATGCTATTATTTCCGAACATGCCGACCTGATCCTGGGCCGGCAGGGAATTCCCCTCAGGGACCGGTCTACCAGTGTCATTTCCCTGGTACTGGAAGGGAACACGGATCGGATGGGATCACTTAGTGGGCAGTTGGGTCGTTTGCCCGGGGTCAAAGTCAAATCGGTACTGGCCGGTTGATACAGCGCGTTCAAATGTTAAAAAACATCTCATTTTTGTTAAAAGCGCCGGAGCAGAAAAACAAATCAGGCTTTTATTGGTTATTATAGCGAAAAGTAATTGTTGGGGTGCAAGGCAAGTTGCGAATCTTTTGAGGGTTTTAGGAAGAACAGCAACTTGCCTTATTTTTTTTATTCCTGTTCTTAGGCAGTGTTCTAAGACACTCCCGATCGGGCGATCACACAAATCTGCTTTGTTATCTTTGAATCTGTTAAACCGATTCGAATGATTAATCGCCAACTTATTAATCCTGAGAGCATTGTCGTTGTTGGAGCCTCCAATAATACTTCCAAACCAGGAGGAAAACTCTTTCATAATATACGTACCGGAACTTTTGAAGGCAAACTTTACTCTCTGAATCCCAAGGAGGAACAGATACAGGGTCTGCCTTCTTACAGGGAGATCAGAGATCTTCCCCCCACCGAGCTTGCCTTCCTGGCCATACCAGCCCCCTTTTGCGCAGAGGTAGTCCGGGAACTTGCTGAGACCAAGGGTACCCGGGCATTTGTTATTGTGTCGGCCGGATTCAGTGAGGAGAACCTGGAAGGTGCCGCCATTGAGCAGGAGATCGTGGAGATATGCAGGGAGCAAAATGCGGCCCTGATTGGTCCCAACTGCATCGGGGTGATGACCCCGGCCTATCAGGGGGTATTTACCCTTCCCATTCCCAAGCTGAATCCCCAGGGCTGCGATTTTATCTCAGGGAGCGGTGCCACTGCTGTGTTCATCATGGAATCGGGCCAGCAGAAGGGACTCCGGTTCAATCATGTTTTTTCGGTCGGCAACTCTGCCCAGCTTGGGGTGGAGGATGTACTGCAATACCTCGACCTGAACTTCAGCAAGGAACACTCCTCCCGGGTTAAGATGCTCTATTTTGAGACCATCAAGGATCCGGGCCGTTTGCTGAGGCATGCCACCTCTCTGATTGGAAAAGGTTGTCAGATTGCTGCCATCAAGGCCGGAACCACGGATGCAGGAAGCAGGGCCGCCTCCTCACATACGGGGGCCATGGCCTCTTCTGATATGGCCGTTGATGCACTATTCCGCAAGGCCGGGATTGTTCGCTGCTATGGCAGAGAGGAGCTGACCACCGTGGCCTCGGTGATGCTGCATCCGCCACTGAAGGGGAAGAACCTGGCCATTATTACTCATGCGGGCGGACCGGCTGTCATGCTTACCGATGAGCTGGCCAAGGGAGGGATGGACGTGCCTAAGCTGGAAGGACCCCGGGTTAAAAAGTTACTTACGCACCTCTACCCGGGTTCATCCGCTTCAAATCCCATCGATATGCTGGCTACCGGAAATGCAGAACAGCTGGGTATTTGTATCGACTATTGCGAGCACTCTTTTCAGGAAATTGATGGCATAGTGGTCATCTTTGGCACTCCCGGGCTTGATCCAGTCTTTGATGTATATGAACTGCTTTATCAGAAAATGCAGCAGTGCAGCAAACCCATATACCCGGTTCTCCCCTCGCTCACCACAGCAGCCAAAGAGGTGGAGGCATTCCTGGCTCATGGGACCATTAATTTTCCGGATGAGGTGCAGCTGGGCAAGGCCCTGACTCTCGTGTACGGAACGGCTCCGCCTGCCGGGGAGCTTACCAGGCCGGAGGGGATTGATCAGCCAGCTATCAGGAAGCTGATCGATGAGTCAGGGGAGGGCTATCTGGCCCCGGGGGTCATTCAAAAAATACTGGATTCGGCAGGAATACCGCGGGTAAGCGAGGAGGTTGCCAGGGATGAAGCTTCCCTGGATCGCCTGGCCAAGCAAATCAAATTTCCTGTAGTTATGAAAGTGGTCGGCCCGGTGCATAAATCTGATGTGGGAGGGGTAGCCCTGGGCATAAACAATGAGATTGATCTCATGGAGCATTTTCAAGGCATGATGAAGTTAGAGGCTGCCACGGGCGTTCTCGTTCAGCCCATGCTGGAGGGGATTGAACTTTTTATGGGAGCCAAATATGAGCCGGGTTTTGGGCATATCATTCTCTGTGGCCTGGGGGGCATTCATGTGGAGGTTCTAAGGGATATGGCGGTTGGACTGGCACCTTTATCGAAAGCTGAGGCGGGCCGGATGATCCGCTCTCTCAAAGGCTATAAAATACTGGAAGGAATGAGGGGACAGCCGGGCATCAAGCTCTCTGTTTTTGAAGAGATACTGATCAGACTCTCGGTGTTGCTCAGTGAAAATGACCGCATAGCAGAACTGGATCTGAATCCCCTGATTGGAAGGGGAGATGAACTGGTGGTGGTGGATTCAAGAATACGAATAGAAAAACCTTAGTTATATGAAACCGACTCCAATATCTTCTGAAGTGGTTAATGAGGTCATTGATGCCTTTGGCATTCACCCGGCAGGAAAAGCTACGATCAGGGAACTGGTAAAAATTGTCAATGATATTGAAGGGATTACCGGGCAGGAGTTTATCAGGATGGAAATGGGGGTGCCCGGTCTGGAGCCGACCTTTGTGGGAACCGAGGCGGAAATGATTGCCCTCAGGAAGGGAGTTGCTTCCAAGTATCCGAATATTGAAGGTATTGCTCCCCTGAAAAAAGAGGCCGCCAGGTTTGTGAAGTTGTTTATGGATGTGGATGTGGAACCCATGCACTGTATCCCCACCGTGGGAGCCATGATGGGAGGTATGGCTGCATTTATGGTGGTAAACCGTTCAGATCAGAAACGGACAGGGACCCTCTTCCTGGATCCGGGATTTCCAGTGCAAAAGCAGCAGTGCCTGGTCCTTGGACATACTTACGGTTCCTTCGATCTGTACGATTACAGGGGCCCTAAATTGCGGCAAAAACTGGAGGAGGAGATTCATAAAGGACATTACTCTTCCCTTCTTTATTCGAATCCCAACAATCCATCCTGGATCTGCCTGACCGAGGAGGAATTGAAGATCATCGGAGAGATCTCCAAAAAGTATGATCTGACCGTTATTGAAGATCTGGCCTATTTCGGAATGGACTTCCGGAAGGATCTCTCAACTCCGGGAGTAGCACCGTTTCAGGCTACGGTGGCCAAATATACTGACAACTATCTGCTCTTGATATCCAGCTCCAAAGCATTCAGTTATGCCGGTCAGCGTATTGGCATGATCGTGATAGCACCGGCACTGTTTGAAAGAAAATATCCGGACCTGAAGAGATATTACACCTCCGATAAGTTTGGACATGCGATGATTTATGGAGCACTGTACGCCTTGTCGGCAGGTGCAACTCACACGGCACAATATGCGCTGGCTGCCATTTTTAAAGCGGTCAACGATGGCAGTTATAATTATATCAGTGAGGTCAGGGAGTATGGAGAAAAGGCCAGAGTCATGAAGACCCTGTTCCAGAAGTATGGATTTAAGATTGTTTATGATAAGGATATGGATGAACCCATTGCCGATGGATTTTACTTCACGCTGTCCTACCCGGGATTTGATGGTTTCCAGCTGGTGCAGGAGCTGCTCTATTATGGGGTAAGCGCCATCTCCCTGGAGATCACAGGGAGCAGCAGGAAGGAAGGTTTGAGAGCCTGTGTATCGCAGGTTAGAAGGGATCAGTTTCCAGTATTGGAGGAGCGCTTGAAGATTTTTAGTGAGAACCACTCCATCCCGGAATAGATATTTTTATCCCTAAATAAAAACATCCTGACAAACCTGTCCAAGAACAGTTAAGAAGGTATTTGAGAATTGTTAAATTTGGTCTTGTACTTAAAAATAGCTTAACATGGCAAAAACAAAAGGAGCCATAGTAGTCGATGTGGAGAGATGTAAAGGCTGTCAGGTCTGTATGGTAAATTGTCCTACCGACACCATCGGAATGGCGGGGGAGGTGAATGGAAAAGGCTATCATTATGCTTATATGAAAAATCCGGAATATTGTACGGGTTGTACCAATTGCGCAGTGGTATGTCCCGATGGGGTAATCACCGTTTACCGGGTTAAACAGAATTAAAGTCAAGTAGTATGAAGGAACTGGCATTAATGAAGGGAAATGAAGCCATTGCTGAGGCCGCAATCAGGGCCGGAGTGGATGGCTATTTTGGATACCCTATCACACCGCAATCGGAAGTCATGGAGTACCTGATGCTTCAGAAACCGGAAGAACGGACCGGAATGGTGGTGTTGCAGGCCGAAAGCGAGGTAGCTTCGATCAATATGCTCTACGGAGCAGCCGGAACAGGAAAAAAGGTGATGACCTCTTCTTCAAGTCCGGGAATCAGCCTGATGCAGGAGGGTATCTCTTATATAGCAGGTGCTGAACTGCCCTGCTTGATTGTGAACGTGGTGCGGGGAGGGCCCGGACTGGGAACCATACAACCCTCGCAGGCCGACTATTTTCAATCCACCAAGGGAGGGGGACATGGCGATTATCGCCTGATTGTACTGGCTCCGGCTTCCGTCCAGGAAATGGCCGATTTCGTGGACCTGGGCTTTGAGCTGGCATTCAAGTACAGGAATCCAGCGCTGATTCTTTCGGATGGACTGATTGGTCAGATGATGGAGAAGGTGCAACTTGCCCCGCAGAAAGAACGGGTTAAGGAGTTTGACCAGTCGTGGGTCACCACCGGAAAAACCAAAGACCGGGAGCGCAATATCATAACTTCCCTTAACCTGGATCCGGATCTGCAATACGAACATAATCTGAAGCTTCAGGCTAAATACAAAAGCATGGAACAGGATGTGATGTTTGAAAAAATAGAGTGTGATGATGCTGATTTTCTTCTGGTGGCCTATGGCTCCAGTGCCCGGATCTGTCAAAAGGTAGTGGAAATGGCCCGCAACAGGGGTAAGAAGGTTGGCTTGTTGCGCCCCCAGACTCTCTTCCCCTTTCCCAGCGAAGAGCTTGCAAGGATGGCCCGGAGGGTGAAAGGAATGATGGCCGTTGAGCTCAGTGCCGGACAGATGGTTGAGGATGTGATGCTGGCTGTAAACGGCAGAGTGCCGGTGACTCACTATGGGATGGTGGGAGGAAAGATCCATTCGCCGGATGATGTATTAAAAGCGTTGGAAGAAAAATATTTTGGAGGATACTAGATGGAAGTCAAAGAGATCATTAAACCCGAAAATCTGGTGTATAAACGTACACCACTGATGACTGATGCCACCCTTTCCTACTGCCCGGGTTGCGGGCACGGAACCATACACCGCCTGATCATGGAGGTGGTGGAGGAGATGGGAATACAGGAAGAAACCATTGGGATTGCTCCTGTGGGATGTTCCGTACTTGCCTATGATTTTATGGATGTTGACTTTTCCCAGGCCGCACATGGACGAGCTCCTGCAGTCGCCACGGGGATCAAAAGGCTATGGCCGGAAAAATATGTATTTACCTACCAGGGGGATGGCGACCTGGCGGCCATTGGGACCGCGGAGACTATTCATGCCTGCAACCGGGGAGAGAACATCAGCATCTTCTTTATCAACAATGGAATTTATGGGATGACCGGGGGACAGATGGCCCCCACCACCCTGGAAGGGATGAAATCGTCCACCTCCCCCTACGGAAGGAACAACGAAACCATGGGGCCCCCATATAAAATTACAGAAATGATAGCACGTCTGGAAGGGACCTACTATGTCACCCGCCAGTCTGTTCATAAACCGGGTCCGGTGCGTAAAGCCAAAAAGGCGATCCGTAAGGCCCTGGAGTTACAAAAGGAGAATAAGGGACTCTCCTTTATAGAATTTGTATCCAATTGCAACTCGGGATGGAAAATGACTCCCAACGATTCCAATACATGGATGGAGGAACATATGTTTCCGTTCTATCCCATGGGAGACATCAAGGTAGACGGGAAGTTGCTAGATGGTAAATAGTTAATGGAAAACAGATAGTACTATGACGGAAGAGATCATTATTGCAGGCTTCGGGGGACAGGGAGTCCTCTCCATGGGTAAGATCCTGGCCTATTCCGGGATCATGCAGGACCAGGAGGTTAGCTGGATGCCATCCTATGGCCCCGAAATGCGTGGAGGCACGGCCAATGTTACCGTGATCCTGAGTGACGACCGGGTCAGTTCACCGGTACTGCAAAGTTATGATACGGCCATTCTTTTGAATCAGCAATCGGTGGATAAATTTGAATCCATGGTAAAACCTGGCGGCCTCATGATCTATGATCCAAACGGGATTACCCGCCACCCCCAGCGGGAAGATATACGTATCTTTCAGGTAGACGCCACTGAAGAGGCTGTACGTTTGAAGTCGCCTATCACCTTCAATATGGTTGTTCTGGGTGCCTATATAAAGGTCAACCCGGTGGTGGAGTTCAGCAATGTGATCAAGGGTCTTGCTAAATCCCTTCCCGAACGGCACCATCACCTGATTCCTCAGAACGAAAAGGCGATTCATCGTGGTATGGAGATTGTCCGCGAGGCCAAACTTACTACGTGATAATTATTTCTTCGCAGGGAAAAATTATGGGATTACTTGATTTTCCCGAAGGGATTTGGATCCTGCCGTAAGCTTCTGGGAGAAAGTATTTAATTGAGGCAAGAGCACGAGCGGTAAGAGGATCAGGGATAGGTGCTTTCGTGTTTTCAGGTGATTATTTTTCATAAAAATGCATCTCGCGCAGATACTTGTAAGCCCTGGAAGGCACCAGGTGTCGCACATCTTTTCCCTCTTTTATGGCCTTTCTAATGAGGCTGGAGGAAATTTCCATCATGGGGGCATTCACCAGGGTGGCATTGGGAAGGTGAGCCACTGTATCCAAATCGGTCCCGGGCCGGGGGTAGATCAGCCGGTGGTATTTCTTCACGATCAGGTCGGCATGCTTCCATTTATGAAAGGTGCTCAATCCGTCGGCACCCATGACCAGCTGGAACTTCCTTCCCGGATGTTTTTCCTCGAGGTAGGTCAGGGTATCGATGGTAAAAGAGGGAGTGGGCAGTTTGAACTCTATATCAGAAACTCTGAAACGCTCGTCATCCTCCACGGCCAGCCGGACCATCTCAAGCCGGTGGTAATCCTTTAACAGGCTCTTTTTTTCCTTCAGGGGATTCTGGGGACTGACCACGAACCACAACTGTTCCAGTTCGCTGTACTCGACCATATAGTTGGCAATGGCCAGGTGCCCGATGTGAATGGGATTGAAAGAGCCAAAATAGAGTCCGGTGATCATAAAGCCAGGAAATCTTTAACAATTTGTTTTGCTTCAGCCAGGGCCTTTTCAAGGGAATCATTGATCAGGATGTAATCGAAGCGGGAGGCATGCTCCATTTCAAATAGTGCTTTTCCCAGCCTCTTTTGCAGGGAGGCTTCATCATCTGTAGCCCTGGCTCGCAGCCGTTGTTCCAGAACCTCCTTGGAGGGAGCCTGTATAAAAATGGCACAGGCCCTCTCGCCATAGGCCTTTTTCAGGTTCAGTCCGCCCACCACATCTATATCAAAGATGGCATGATCCCCACCCTTCCAGATCCGCTCCAACTCGCAAAAAAGGGTGCCGTAATACTGGTCCGGGTAAACCTCTTCCCATTCTACGAAGGCATTCTCCCTGATCTTTTGACGGAACTCTTCGGGAGAGATAAAATAATATTCCCTGCCATCTTTCTCACCCGCCCTGGGTGAACGGGAGGTGGCCGATATACTGAATTCCAGTCCCAGGTTCTGCTTCATAAGGTACTGAACTATAGTGGATTTTCCAGCCCCGGAGGGTGCGCTGAAAATAAGCAATTTTCCTTTCATTACAGTACGTTAAGGACCTGCTCCTTGATCCGTTCCAGTTCATCCTTCATCTCCACGACCAAGATCTGGAGCTCTTTGTGATTGGCTTTGGACCCCAGGGTATTGATCTCCCTGCCCATTTCCTGGGTAATAAAACCCAGTTTTTTTCCGGCAGAACCCTGATCCTCGAGGGTTTCCAGAAAATAATTACAATGGTTGGCCAGCCGGACCTTCTCTTCTGAGATATCCAGCTTTTCTATGTAGTAAACAAGCTCCTGCTCTAAGCGATTCTCATCTATGCTCTCTTTTAGGTTGAGCTCTTCCATGTGTTTCCCGATCCGCTCTCTCACCAGGCCTATACGCTCCTCTTCATAAGTCCCCACTTTTGCCAGTTTCGCCTTGATGGCCTCCACCCGCTGGCGCATATCCTTATCCAGGGAGGCCCCTTCCTGCTTCCTGAAAGCATCAACACTCTGCAGAGCCTGCTGCAGGGCCTCCTTTACCAAAAGCCATTCGGCCTCTGCCAGCTCAAGCTTCTCCGTCCGGATGGTATCGGGCAGTTTCATCACCGTGCTCAGCAGTTCCAGTGAGGCCATAAGTCCCAGCTCCCCGGAGATCTTGTAAAGCTGCTGGTAATAGGCTTTTACCACCGGTTCATTGATGATACTGGGGCTTGCATCTCCGGAAAGTTCATAGTGGAAGGAGCACTCCACCTTACCTCTATTCAGCTCCGAAGCGATCAAGTGGCGGATCTCCAGTTCCTTTTCCTTATAGAGGGAGGGCAGACGGGTACTCGTGTCCAGCTGCTTGCTGTTGAGGGACTTTATTTCGATAGTCAGTTTTTTATCAGCCAGCAGGCATTCGGCTTTCCCGTAGCCGGTCATAGATCTGATCATGGGTTATACAGATAGGTTCGGGGCAAATTTACAGTATTAGGACGGCTTTGGCAACGATCAGTTTGCCATGGGTACCGTAAAGCTGAAAACGGAGCCCCTGCCGGGAGAACTCTGAACGGTAATTTCCCCTCCGTTTTTCTCCACAAATTCCCTGCAGATAATCAGTCCAAGTCCCGTTCCTTTTTCTCCGGCTGTCCCCGTGGATTTGAATTTTTCATCAATACGGAACAATTTTTTCAACTGTTCAGGTGTGATACCAATCCCTTCATCCACGATGCAAACCTCGATCACATTCTCTCCGGGGTTCAGCCGGATCTCCACTTTTTTATTCCTTTCGGTGAACTTGACCGCATTGGTCACCAGGTTGCGTATCACGCTGTTTATCATATCCCTGTCTCCATAGGCATAGAGCTCATCCGGTTCAGAGGATAGCAGTATAATTCCTTTCTTCTCGGCGAGAAGCCTGTGCAGGTTGATGTTTTCCTGTACCAGGTTGCTCAGGTTAAACTTTACCGGGTCGTACTTTATTCTTCCACGCTGTGATCTGGACCAGGTGAGCAGGTTCTCCAGCAGATCGAGCAGATGTTTTACGGACTGGTTTATCTTCTTGAATCCCGCTTTATGGTCTTCTCTGTCCATATCCTCGAAACTCTCAACCATCAGATCGCTGATGGACAGCAGGCTGGAGAAGGGGTTCTTCAGGTCATGTGAGATAATGGAAAAAAATTTGTCCTTGGTGGCATTGAGTTCCATGAGGTTCTTCTCCGATTCCCTCAAAGCTTCGTTGGCCAGGCTGATCTGCTGATTCTGATGCGTCAACAGGCGGTTGGTCCGCGATTTTAACAGGTAGATGTAAATCATAACCACAATTGCCGTGGAGAACAGGATTTCCAGCAGGATAAACCACCAGGATAACCAGATGGGCGGTGTAATGATGATATGCAAGAGCATGGGCGGATCGCTGCTATACCCGTCTGAATTTATGGCAACAACCTTTAGCAGATAGCTCCCGGCTTTCATATTGGTATAGGAGATATAGTTTCTGGAACCGGAATTATTCCAATCCAAGTCCAGGTTTTCCATCATATAGCTGTAATTCAGATCGCCTGTCTGCAGGTTGTTGAGCGCTGCAAATTCAACAGAGAAGAAGCGGTGCCGGTAATCCAGACGGATCTCCTCCATGTAACTTGCATTTTGACTGCTATAGAAATTCCCTTCGAATTCAACGATCTGCTCCGGATGTTTCTCAAATTCCTCTTCCAGGTCAATTCCTGCGATTCTCACCTCTTTCCCCAGTACTTCCAGTTTGGTCAGGGTGACTTCCGGGACCTCTGTGACCGGTTCCAGGGCATCGGGATCGACCACGTTCAGGCCGTAAACCCCTCCGAAGTAGAGCTTGCCACTGGCACCCCGGTGGTAGGACCCCCCGTTAAATTCGTTGCTCTGGAGACCATCATTCATGTCAAAGTTCTTTACTTCAAAGGTTTCCAGGTTAAAGCGACAGAGTCCCAGATTGGTGCTCAGCCAGATACAGTTGTTATTGTCCGGGAGCACCCCGTAAATTACCTCGTTTGCAAGTCCCTCGTTCACCCCGAAACGCCTGAAGGATCCCGTGGCAGGATAAAACATATTCAATCCGCTGTTGGTCCCGATCCAGAACCTTCCCTGAGGATCTTCATAGATGGAAAAGACAATATTATCGGAAATGCTGTTGGGATCCTCCGGATCGTTGCAATAGCTGATGCAACTTCCTTCTTCCGGATTTAACATGCAGAGGCCTCCTCCATAAGTTCCCACCCAGAGCCTGTCATTTTTATCCTGGTGCATGGCAGAATAAATAAAATTATGAGGGGGCCCCGAATCCTGATCAGTGACGGTCAGATAGCGCCTGAAGCTACGATCTCTTTCCCGGAAGAGGTTCAGTCCGTCCCGGGTGCCTACCCAGATCCTCCCTTCCCGGTCTTCATAAAGGCTGCGAACCGAGTTGTGGGATATGGAACCAGGATCTTCTGGATCATGCCTGAAATGGGTGAATGAGCTCGTCCCGGGATTAAACAGATCGAGGCCACCTCCATCGGTTCCTATCCAGATCCGGTTCTTGCTGTCCTGATATATCTTCCGGATGGAGGAGTGAGCAAGAGAACCTGGATCAAAGGGATTGTGATCGAAATGGGTATAGGTGCCATAACGCTGATTGTAACAGGAGATCCCATGTGCGTTTGTTCCGATCCACAGGGTACTGTCTGAAGCTTCACAAATGGTCCAGACAAAGGAACTCGCCAGGCTGTTTGGATTAAAAGGGTTATTCTTAAAGAGGGTAAAGCGGTTGGAATAAGGATTCATAATGGAGATGCCGGCACCAAAGGTTCCGAACCAGGTGGCCCCCAAACGATCCTGGAAAATGCAGTTGATGGAATTTTCCGAGAGGCTCTCCGGATCTGCAGGATTGTGGGTATAGTGCTGGTAGGTGAAAGACCCCGGATCGATTCTGTAAACTCCATTCCCAAAGGTTCCAAACCAGAGATCGCCGTTGACATCTTCAAGCAGTGATTCCCGGGGGTCCGTGGCCAGAGAATGGGTGATTCCCCCTGCCGAAAGAAGACGCTTCAGTTCCTCTTCCTCTACCCGGTAGCAGTAGAGCCCCTCTCCGGTAAGCACCCAGATCTGACCCAGGTGGTCGGGCAAAATCCGGGTGATCCTGGCACTTTGTTCCGCAAACTCCAGGGGGATCAACTGGTGCTGCTTGTTCTGTGAGAGGTCAAGTTTTACCAGTCCGCGATCGGTACCAAGCCAGAGCAGGTTTTCCTTCAGGCTCATGTGGTAAATGGTGGTGCTGGTATCCAGAAGACCTTCCAGATTCTCACTGAAAAAGAGCCCCGATTTCCGGTCATAACTGTAGAGCCCTTTATGGGTGGAAATCCAGAACCGCCCCGATTGATCGTTCAGAAGACCGGAAATCCGGCCGCTAAGCCCCACCAGCTCCTGATCGTCCGGCACCACTCTTTGGACCTCATTACTGAAACGGTCCACACGGTTCAGACCCTGGAAGGTCCCCACCCATATTTCATTATTAAGGTCTGCTTCAATCGCCGTGATGGTATCGTTGGACAGGGAAGAGAGATCCGCCGGAATGTGTTTCAGGGCCGTGAAATTTCCCGTGCGGGGATTATATCTGGTAAGTCCCTTTTTGGACCCGAGCCAGATGATTCCTGCTTTATCTTCATAGATGAGTTCAATCCATTTATCTGCAAGCAGGTTGTATTGATCGGTATGGGCCCCATAAACGGTAATGTTCTGGCCATCATATTTGTTCAATCCGTCTTCCGTTCCGAACCACATAAATCCTTTGGAGTCCTGGTAGATCGTATAGACCGAACTCAGGGAAAGTCCGTCATTGATAGTGAGGCGCTGGAAACGGATATAATCATCCTGTGCGGCCAGCCTGGTGGAGAAGAGCAGCAGTCCGAGTAGAAGTAGTGAGTACCTGATCATCCTGGTAATCGTGGCAGCGTTAGTTCATATAAGACGCACAAATATCGATCCAAGTTACCCAATAGGCCTGTGTAAATCAATGAAAAAAAGGTTAAATATTGTTATTTGAACCTAACGGGTTATGGTGGCAGGCTCCAGTTTGGCCTTGATCACTGTCCTGGTTTTCCATCGGCCGGTACGGTAGTATATGACGGAAAGCAGCAGTCCTATCCCCCATCCACTGGGTATGGACCACCAGATTCCATCGGCTCCCATCCCTAATCCTTTGATGCTGTGCCCAAATAGGAGGATGCTCTCCTGGCTCAGGAAAACGGCTGCCGGGATCCGGATAATCCAGAGGGAAAAAATGGTGAGAAACATGGGAATCAGGGTATCACCAGCCCCCCGCATCACTCCTCCATAGGTAAACATCGCGGTAAACAGCAGGTAGAAGGTGGTGACTATGGTCAGATAATCACCTCCTATATCGATCACCCCCTGGTCACGGGTAAAGAGGCTCATTAGCGGGTACTTGAAAATTATAATCAAGATAGTAATCCCCATGGCAACGGCCGAGGACATCAGCAGGGTCCGTGCCAGTCCTTTCTTCACCCGGTCAATTTTTCCAGCCCCGATATTTTGTCCCACGAAGGTAGCCAGAGCCTGGGCAAAGACCATGGATGGAATGACCGCCAGGCTGTCCAGACGGCCGGCAGCGGTATACCCGGCAACAACATCGGTTCCAAAGCCATTGACAATACGCATAAGGGCCATCATTCCCAGGGCCACAAAGGCCTGTTGTATTCCCGTGGGTAAGCCAATGCGAATACTCTGCCTGAAGATATCCCAATCGAAAGCGAAATCCCTGAAATTAAACCGGATCAGTTCATGATTCCGGTTGAGGTAGAATACCGCGATTATAAAGGCGGTGCCCTGTGCAATCAGCGTGGCAAAGGCAGCACCTTCAATCCCCCACCCCAGTTTCACTATAAAAAGCAGATCCAGGCCAATATTTAGCAGGGTGGAGATCACCAGGAAATAGAGGGGAGTAATGGAATCGCCCAGTCCACGCAGGATGGCGGCTACCCCATTGAAGCCAAAAAAGACAATCAGCCCGGAAACATAGATGGTAAAGTAGTTGGTGGCCAAAGGCATAAGCTCTTCGGGTAGATTTATCAGGCGGAAGATTTGCTCTGCGAATGAAATCCCAATAACAGTCATAAGTACGGCAAAAACACCCATCACAATAAAAATAGTATCGATGGCCCGTTTTACCCTGTTAAAATCCCTGGCTCCGAAAAACTGGGAGATGACGATGGTCCCTCCTGTGGCAATCCCGATAATCAGGGCGATCAGGGTGAAAATAACCGGGAAAGATGCACCCACCGCGGCCAGTGCTTCTTTTCCCAGGAATCGCCCCACGATGATCTGGTCCACAAAGGTGTAGAGTTGCTGGAACATGTGGCCCACCAGCATCGGCATGGCAAATCGCAGTATATTCTTGCCCACGCTCCCTACCGTTAAATCTTTCATGCCGGATTTCATGGCCCTGATTTCGATTAGCCGCCAAAGTTCGCCATTTTATTTCTTGTTACATAATAGCCGGCTTACAGATTCCAAATAGGGTATGCCGGGCCCCGGCAGGGGATGTTCTTGGTCACAATGTTTTCATTTTACCTAAAATTTTATTAATCTGTATTTTATTTATCCCAAGCACCCATTTAACAACAAAACTTTTTTGATCTCATGAAAAACTTACGGATGCTCCTAGCCCTGTGTTTCCTTTATGGATTCCTGCAGGGCGGCTTTGCCCAGATTGCCGGGACCGCTCACGATTTCTCAAGCGAATCATGGGCTCCCACGTCTAACCGGGGATGTGGCGTTTGTCACACCACTCACCAATCAATCCCCGTCACCAGTGCGCCTCTGTGGCACCATGAAACCACGGTAGTAGCGGGCTACACGCTCTATGATTCGCCCACCTTCGACGGAGGCTCCACCATCACCGATCCCGGGGCAAGCTCCCGGCTGTGCCTCAGCTGCCATGATGGAACGGTGGCGCTGGAAAACTTTGGAGGTGTTAGCTCGGGAACCAATTATATTGATCCCTCAGCTAGGATCGGGGGTGTGGCCGGGAATGATATGAGTACAGAACACCCGATCTCCTTCGACTATACAGATGCGCTGGCTACCGGTGATGGCGGACTATTCCCGCCCACTACCACCAACAGCGGCCTGGGGAATACCATCGATAATGATATGCTTTTCAGTGGTAAAATGGAGTGTGCCTCCTGTCACGATGTACATAACAGGTATGGTGTGATGCATCTGCTGAAGATGTCCAATGTGAACAGTGAACTCTGTCTCACCTGTCACAATAAGTAAACTATCTGTTTCCTGCTGACTTAAAACAGTTCATCACCCATGAACAAAGCTATCCCCTTTGCATTTTGCGGAATTCTCCTGTTTGCCTGCCTGTTCAGGGCCTGTACAACCCAGGTGGCCAGGTCCCCGGCTCCGGAATCCCTGGTGATCTTTCCACCGCCCCCGGATACTACCCGGGTACAATATCTGACCCATTTCAGCACTTCCGGCGATCTGGAAGGAGATCAGGGAGCGTTTCACCGTTTTCTTTTTGGGGAGGAGGCCCCTCTTACTATGATCAAACCCTATGGGATCACTGCCCACAAAGAGAAGATATATATCTGCGATACCGGATTGGGTGGCCTGGAGGTGCTGGACCTGCAAAATGGAAGCTTTGAATACTTTATCCCGGGAGGAAAAGGTCAGTTGAAACTGCCCATCAACTGCTGTGTGGATGATCGGGGATATCTTTATGTGGCCGATGCCAACCGGGGACAGATAGTCGTGTTTGACAGGGAACGCAAATATGTTCATGCGTTCGGGGAGGCTGAAGGATTCAGACCTACCGATGTAAGTGTTTACCAGGACAGGATCTGGGTGGCCAATGTTGAGGATCACCAGGTTTACATCTATGGTACCAGTGATTATAAGCTGATCGGCCCTTGGCCGGATCGGGGCGCCGGGGAAGAGGGCTTTATCCGGCAATCCACGAATATTGCCATCCAGAACGACAGACTTTATGTTTCGGATTTCGGAGATTTTAATGTGAAAAGCTATACCATGGATGGGGAATTCCTGAAAGTGATCGGAGGGTATGGGAGCGGACCCGGACAATTCACCAGGCCCAAAGGCCTGGCCCTGGACAGGGAGGAGAACCTCTATGTGGTGGATGCGGCATTTGAAAATGTGCAGCTGTTCAATCCGGCGGGGGAACTGTTGATGCATTTCGGGGGCTCTTACGGAGGAGCAGGGGCCATGTGGCTCCCGGCAGCGGTTGAAATCTCTTATGAGAACCTCTCTTTTTTCGAACCTTATGTGGACGACAGTTTTATCCTGAAATATCTGATCTACGTCACTAACCAGTATGGCCCGGCAAAAGTCAACGTTTACGGATTCGTGGAAGAGAACGAAAGACCTAAATAAAGCTGTAAATGAAACATCCCGGACAAATATGCTTATGGGTTCTTCTGGGGATGGGGATGATCCTCTTAAGTCAATGCTCCCCACGTACAGGGAAAAGTCTATTGCAGATTTTCTTTGACGGGGTCCCGGAGACAGACAGCAGTTCTTTGGCGATCACAGACCCGGGGAACATTGCGCCCGATTCAGGGAGTATTGAAGCCGGGCAAATGGCTGGCCATGTAGCGGCAGGAGTTGTGCACTATCCCTATGGAGAGCGGGAATGTGCCTCCTGTCATAATGAGCGCTCTCTGGGTAGCATGCTGGAGCCCCAACCGGGGCTCTGCTATCTCTGTCATGAAGATCTGTCCGAACAATACAATTACCTGCATGGTCCGGTTGCAGGAGGATATTGCACCGCCTGTCACGATCCACACAGTTCCGAAAATGAACATTTGTTGAAGTATACCGGGGAAGCACTCTGTTTCTATTGCCATAAGGCAAGGAGTGTCCTGGGCAATGAAATGCATGAAGGGATCGAAGGGATGCTCTGTACCGATTGCCACAATCCCCACGGGGGGGAAGACAAATATATTTTTCAATAGTCAGCCTATTAGGAAGTTTTGAATTTAATAAGAACCATATTTCTCCTGGCACTGTTGCTGAGCCCCATCCTGTCTTTCTCACAGGCACAGCGCTCTCTGGGAATCTGGTATCTGCGGAATATATCTGGGGAGCTGGATCTGAAGGGGCAGTACCGGCAGCTGGAAAGCTCTTTTAATGAGATCTCCGAGGACCAGAGAAGTACCTACCTCCTTAGCGGACTCAAAATAAATACCAGCTCTTACTTCTGGGACAAGGATATCTTATTGATCGACCTGGGTGGGGCCTACAGTCCGGAGCTAAGGGATGAAAAGTACATCACCGTTCCCGACCGTTCGGAAGTCAGGACCCTGAAGAAAGTGGATCTTAAAACCACCCTCTTTAACAACAAACCGGTGACCCTGCAGGGTTTTTATAATTTTGATCAGAACTATTACAACAGGGAGCTCCTGACCAATGTCAGATCCAACAACCGGCAGTGGGGAGGGATTCTCTCTCTGAATAATAAGTTCCTGCCTGTAAGCCTGACCTTCAGGGACCAGAAGTGGGATCAGGAGGAGATCCAGAGCGGTCGAAGCTTTCAAATGGACCAGGAGAATCTGGAGGCCAGGGCGAGCAAGTCTTTTGGCTCCAGGGACCGGACCGAGTTACTCTATTCCCATAACTCTTATCTCTACCGTTATGCTGCATTGCACCGGACCGCACATCAAATCGACCGAGTAGCACTCAACAACAGCCTCTTTTTTGATCAGGCAAGGAGATATAACCTGAATTCCCGCTTTACCTGGTACGACCAGGAAGGGACCTCCAGTTTCACCCGCGTGGAGCTTCTGGAGGGCCTTTCCATGCAACTGCCCCATCATCTGAAACTAAGGGCAAATTTTAATTTATACGAGCTGAAGGATCCGGTACAGACCTGGAACCAGAAAAGAACCCGGGCCTCTTTGGAACATAAATTGTTCCAGAGCCTGACTACCAAGATCTACCTGGAGTATACAAAGATCAAACTGGAAACTGACAAGCTTCACCTGGAGTCTGATTTCCGGGGGGGAGTGGACCTGAAGTACAGCAAGAAAATCCCAACGGGACATCTGAACCTGGCATACAGGTACTACCGGCATGAACACTCCAGCGAAGGAGTATCTGGCATACTACAGGTCATTAATGAAGAGCAGATCATTTCTGATGGGGAGTTAAGCCTGCTGAATAAACCCTATGTTCAGGACTTATCCATTGTGGTAAAAGATGTGACCGGTTCCCTGATCTACCAGCTCAATTTTGATTATATCCTTATAGAGCGGGGAAGCTTTGTTGAGGTCCAGCGGGTTCCGGGGGGTCTGATTCCAGATGGAGCGACTGTCTATATCGATTACAGCTACCAACAACCGGGCTCCTTCTCCTACGGGGCTAACAATAATTATTTCAGTGCCAGTGTCCTCCTGTTCAAGAGATTGGTAGAGCTCTACTACAACTATTCTGTACAGGACTACCCGAAGGTGAATCAGGGGGATCTGCTGACTTTGAACTATTTTCGCCAGCATCTGTATGGCCTGCGTCTGGATTTTGGCTTTGCCCGGGCCGGTGTGGAGTCTGACCTGTATAACAGCACTATCATTCCCTACAGGATGAGAAGATATTATTTCGATGTGAACTGGAATTTGAAATCCAAACTACTGCTTACTCTAAACGGGAATATCCGGGATTACAGGATGATTGCCGATGAGGTGGACCAGTGGTATGCCAATCTCTCAGGGAAAGCGGTGTACCGGATCGGACCAAGAATGCGAGTCAGCCTGGAATCGGGATACCTGAATCAACGGGGTGCCAATATCGATCTGGACCTGCTGACCTCCAGGGCCGAGTTTCAATCCACCTTTAACAAACTCCGGCTAAGAGTTGGGCTGGAGATGTACAGGCGACTCTATCAGAATAGTGAGTTTGCCTTCAATGGAGCTTACATACAGTTAACCCGAAGATTTTAAACGAGCACCTATGATGCAATGGCTGTTTATAGATATACTGATCGTTCTGGCGCTACCCATGGGCAGATCAACCCTGATTGAATCCTCGAGGGAGCAGCCGCAACTGCCCTGTAAGGAATGTCATTCGGACCTGGTGGAGCACGGGGTGATGCACTATCCGGCCGAAGATGCCTGTGATAATTGTCACGAATCCACCGGTGTTTCCCATCCTTCTGAAGATAGTGCGGGTTTTCGATTGATGGACCAGATCCCGGCCTTATGCTTTTACTGCCACGAAGAGAGTGAGCAGCAGAGCCATGCTCATGAACCACTTAAGAAGGGGAATTGTCTGGGCTGTCACGATGCCCACGGCTCATCGGAGCCCCTCCTCCTATTATCCCCGGATCCCGGCCTCTGCCTCTCTTGTCACAACCGGGTATACCAGGGCGATTCAACAAAAACCGATAACATCGGTCGCCTGGTACAGGGGAGGATGGTAACCCATTCGGCCATTACGGGAGGAGGCTGCATGTCCTGCCACCAGGCCCATGGCTCGGAATTCAGGGCCCTGCTGGTGAGTCCTTATCCTGAAGAAGACTATTTGCCGGCGGTCTCAGATAATTTCGAGCTCTGTTTTCTCTGTCACGACACCGATCTTTTGGAGGCGGAGGAGACCGAATGGGGAACCGGGTTCAGGAGTGGGAAGCGGAACCTGCATCAGCTTCATATTAATGGGAATAAGGGGCGAAACTGCCGTATGTGTCACAACATCCATGGATCACCTTTGCCCTTTCTGGTGGAGGAAGTGGTGCGCTTTGGATCCTGGGAGATGCAAATGAATTTTGTTCCGGAAGAGCAGGGGGGATCCTGTCTTCCCGGGTGTCACGGAAAACAAGCCTACAGAAGATAAGGGGAAAGCTCATGATTTATGTCAAAATCCATAGGGAGCATAGGAAGGTGCTCCGGAGAACTACCCGGGCAGGGCTGGGGCTCTTCCTTTCCTTCCTGCTCCTGTACCCGGTGAGGGCCCAGTCAGCGGGAGCGTATCAGGTAAACTGGATTGGAGAGTACCCGGACAGGCAGGGAGATACAAAACCAAGCTTTGGGGAGCGAATCTCCAGAATTGTCTTCGGACAGAAAGCGGAGGAGGTGGTAAAGCCCTTCAATGTAGTGGCAGCTGCAATAGATAATTTCTGGATTCTGGACCAGGGAGCAGGAGGGTTGTTTCACATAAGCGATGGCCAGGGTGCCCTGGTCCGCTCCCAGAAAAGGGGTGAACAGGATTTTCCGTCCCTGGTGGGACTGTGCCGGATGTCCGGAGGTGACCTGCTGTTCACCGATTCGAGGCTGAACAGGGTGCTGCTTATCCACGAAGATCTCATCATGAGTTTTGCGGATTCTGTCGCTTTGGACCAGCCCACCGGAATCGCCTGTAACAGGGTTAACGGTGATATCTGGGTGGTGGAGACAGGGGCACATCGGATCCTGCACCTCAACAGTCAGGGTCAAGAGATTGCCAGAATAGGGGAGCGTGGTACAGCCCCGGGACAGTTTAATTTTCCAACCTTTATCTGGATTGATCGGGAAGGGCGGCTCTACATTGTGGACTCCATGAACTATCGCATTCAGATGCTGGATCAGGAGGGAGCCTGCCTGGGATCCTTCGGTGAATCGGGCGATGCCACCGGCTATATGGCACGGCCCAAAGGGATTGCCACAGATTCAAAAGGGCATATTTATGTGGCGGATGCCTTGTTCCATGCGGTTCAGATATTTGACAGGCAGGGAAACTTCCTCTACAGCTTTGGAAGCCAGGGGCAGGGTAGAGGCGAGTTCTGGATGCCAGCCGGCCTGTATATTGACGAACAGGACCATATATATGTGGCAGACAGCTACAATGGCAGGGTCCAGATTTTTCAACTGGAAAAAAATAAATAGATGAGAAAAACCCCCCTTATAGCCTTGCTGCTTCTGACGATGATCCCTGCCCCGGCAGGAGCTCAATCCATTGTGAATACGCTGCACAATCTTTCTGCCACGGGTCCGGGGGATGTGCGTGCTGTATCAGAATCAGAAATCTGCATCTTTTGCCATACCCCGCATAACAGCCTGCCTTCCAGTCCACTTTGGAACAAAGACGATCCGGGGTATACCTACACGCTCTATCATAGTTCCACCGCAGAAGCCGTACCGGGACAGCCTGATGGTTCCTCCATCCTCTGCCTTAGCTGCCATGATGGGACGACAGCACTTGGAAGTGTATTAAGCCGGCCCGGGGATATTGGCTTTTCAGGAGGAATTACCACCCTTCCCCCGGGAGCTTCCAATTTCTCCACCGATCTGGCCGATGATCATCCCATCTCCTTCGACTACACCACAGGACTGGCGGCAGCAGATGGGCAGCTAAAGGACCCTTCGGCTATTATCCCCCCGGTAGCCCTGCAGAACGAACGTATGCAATGTACCTCCTGTCACGATCCTCACCGGAACCTGAGCAATGATTTTCTGGTACTCACCAATCAGTTTTCGGAACTGTGTTTTAGCTGTCATAACCGCAATTTCTGGTCCTTTTCAAGCCACGCTACCTCCACGGCAAGCTGGAATGGAAACGGCCCGGATCCCTGGCCGCATACCTCTTATCTGAATGTGGCCGAGAATGCCTGCGAAAGCTGCCACCTTCCACACAGTGCAGGGAACCCTCAGCGACTCCTGAATGAGCTTGCAGAAGAGAACAACTGCCTTCCCTGTCACAATGGAAATGTGGCCTCCACCAATATTGTGATGCAGCTGGCCAAGCCCTATCTGCATAATGTTTATGCCTATAACCTGGAACATGATGCGGCAGAGGATCCCCTGGTCCTCTCCCTGCATGTGGAGTGTGAGGATTGTCATAATCCACATGCGGTGAGTCAAACGCCGGCACTGGCTCCGGCAGCCAATGGATTTCTCACCGGGAGCCCCGGGGTGGACCAGAGCGGAAATCCTGTGGTTCCCCTTCAGTATGCCTATGAACTGTGTTACCGCTGTCATGCCGATAGTCCGGCCAAACCCAGCAGTCAAACCACCCGGCAAATTGAACAGGACAATGTGAGACTGGAATTCGATCCGGTGAATCCTTCCCATCATGCGGTCACCTCCCCGGGAGCTAATCCCAATGTCCCCAGCCTGATTGCACCTCTTAGCGAATCGAGCATGATCTACTGTACCGACTGTCATTCCAGTGATGGATCGGGCTCCCCGGCAGGGCCCCATGGGTCCATCTATCCGGCCCTGCTAAAATACCAGTACCAGACCGCTGATAATACCGTGGAATCAGCGTCGGCCTACGAACTATGCTATAGCTGTCACAGCAGGACCAGCATCCTGAATGATGAATCCTTTGGATCACATGAGGAGCATATCCGGGATATTGGAGCCCCCTGCAATGCCTGCCACGATCCGCACGGGGTCAGCCATACCCAGGGTAACAGCACCAACCATGCTCATTTGATTAATTTTGATTTGAGCATTGTCTCCCCGGCCAATAATGGCTTATTATCTTTTGAGAGTCTGGGGGTATTCTCGGGACGCTGCTACCTGAACTGCCACGGGCAGAATCATATGGGCTTTGCTTTTGAGTATTAGAGTTTTTCCAGCTCCAGGGTAAAGTGACGCATGAGGGGGGCCTCGTACTGGATCTTATACCCTCTGCTTATCTGCTCCCTTCGTTTGTAAATGTTGACCAGGGCAGCGGCCACATAGTCCATATGGTTCCGGGTATAGACCCGGCGGGGTATGGTCAGGCGCAGCAGTTCCAGCCTGGGGTAACGGTTTTCCCGGGTTTCCGGATCACGATCCGCCAGGAGGGTTCCTATCTCCACGGCCCTGATCCCAGACTCCAGGTAAAGCTCGGCAGCCAGTGTTTGCGCGATAAACTCTTCCCGGGGTACACGGGGAAGAAAGCGGGTGGCATCCACAAAAATGGCGTGTCCCCCGAATGGCTCCTGTAAGGGAATACCAGCCTCCCTGAGCAGTCCGCCCAGGTAATGGACCTGGGAAATCCTGCTCTCCAGGAATCCAAAGGTAGTGGCCTCTTCCAGCCCCTGGGCCAGAGCGGCCATATCTCTTCCTGACATTCCCCCGTAGGTAATATAGCCTTCAAACAGGATGTTAAAGGTGGAAGCCTCCCGGTAGAGGGCCTGGCTTCGGAGAGCAATAAACCCTCCCATATTCACGATCCCGTCTTTTTTGCTGCTCATGGTCATCCCATCCGCATAGGAGAACATCTCCCGGATAATTTCCCTGATGGAACAGTTTTTATAGGCCTTTTCCCTGGTTTTGATGAAGTAAGAATTTTCTGCAAATCTGGCTGCATCAAAGATCACAGGGATCCCGTACTGATCTGCGAATCTGCGTACAGCTTTCAGGTTCTCCATGCTCACGGGTTGTCCCCCCGTTGAATTACAGGTGACCGTTACGATGATCATGGGAATCCGCTCCTTTCCATATACCTGCAAGAGGTTTTCCAGTTTACTGATATCCAGATTGCCCTTGAAAGGGTGATATAAACGGGTGTCGCCGGCCTCATCAATGGTACAATCAAAAGCAGTGGCCTTGCGGAACTCGATATGTCCCTTGGTGGTATCGAAATGGGCATTGCCCGGAACCACCTGTCCCTCTTTCACCAGCACTGAAAAAAGTACGTTTTCAGCAGCTCTTCCCTGGTGGGTGGGAAGAACATAGGGGAAACCGGTTAATGAAGTGATGACCTCCTTCAGGCGGTCGAAGGATTTGCTTCCGGCATAGGCTTCGTCGCCGCTCATGAGAGCCGACCATTGCTCCTGACTCATGGCTCCGGTTCCCGAATCGGTCAGCAGGTCGATAAATACCTGGGAGCTCTTCAGGTTGAACAGGTTGTAACGGGCTTCTTTGAGCCAAACTTCCCGTTCCGGCCTGGTGCTGGGGAACATGGGTTCGACCATCTTGATTTTATAGGGTTCTGCATAGGGTAACATGGGCTATCTTATTCTGAATTAAGTTAAATTGGATCTATTGCCAAACGAAGCCCCCTGCTTCCGCCGGCAGGCGCGGGGACGCAATAAGCTGAAGCTAAAACCTGTCCCTTTGTTTGATGTTCAGGAACAGCTGCTTGGATGAGATTGGTCTCTGGAATTTCATCTCTGCTACAAAGGTAGCCGGATAGTGGGAAAGGGGCTGAAAGAGAGGGATGTTTTTGGGCAGCTACTGCGCCTGCCGCGAGAGGTACTGCTTATAAAAGCGGGAGATAATCTCAGCCTCTTTTACTCCGGCTTCCTGCACTCTGGCCTGGTAGTCCTTTTTGGATTCCCCTTTTCTTTTAGGCTCAAAAACGGGGTCAGCAGCAAGTTCATCCCCGAATTCTTTTTCAAAATATTTCAGCACAAAAATTTTAGGCAGCCCCCAGCGGGTCAGGTCCCCGGCATAACTAATGCTGTAAAAGGAGTTTCCGTCGGGAAAAAATACCAGGTCCATCACCGCTCCGTCATTCTCCAGGAACTGGTGGATCTTTTCGCCGCTTTCCACCTCCCACAGGATCAGCGACTGGTCGGCCGATCCTGTTACCAGGTAGCGTCCATCGGGACTAAACTCAGCTTCCAGGACCAGGTCGGTGTGAGCTTTCAAAACATGGAGCAGCTTCCCCTCTTTCAGATCATAGATCCTGGCGGATTTGTCTTTGGAGCATACCGCCAGCAGGCTTCCGTCCGGACTGAACTCCACATCGTAGGTGTCATCGGAGGGTCCATGCAGCTCAGATATTACCTGCCTGCTCTCCCTGTCCCAGATGCGAATACTCTGGTCATTACCCGCACTGGCTATGAAGCGACTGTCCGGACTTATACTTACGGCCATGCACACATCCGTGTGTCCGCGCATTTTTTCCAGGAGGCTGCTGTTATAGACATCCCAGAGCAGGAAGGTCTTGTTCATGGCAGAAGAAACGGCCCACAGGCCGTCCCGGCTCATCTCCGCGTTCCATATGGTAGTGGCGTGTCCTTTCCAGTCAAACAAATACTTCCCATTTCTGTCCCACAACTTGATCTGGTTGCCTCCTGCACTGAGAATCAGATCCATTTTGGGAGGCATATCCATGGCATTGATCGCCTTATGGTGTGCCTCTTTCACCTCCAGAGTTGCCAAAAAACTATCCGGATTAAGCAGGCGGAAGGATCCGTCATCATAGCCGGCCAGCAGGAGAGTCCCGTCCGGGCTTATGTTGATGGAAGTTAAGGGCACCTCATAGAGCTGCCGTTTCAATATAAAGCTTAAGTTTTGCGCATCGCTGCGGGCTGCAGCACCCCAGATAAAGAGAAGAAGGAAAAATAAGCGCTTTACAATGAACATCCGGGTAAGATACCTATTTCATGCAAAATACCCAATATTAGGGATCGCTAACAGAACACTATGATCTATTTTTGCATCTCAGTGATCCTTATAGGGATTTGTTTGTTATAATAGTCTGAAAGGCGAAGGAAGATGGTGGAGATTTTTCGGGGATATATGAGTGAGCTGCTGGGATTGGTGAATGAGATGTCACCCTACCTGCTGCTGGGTTTCTTATTTGCCGGGATCCTCCGGGTGGTGTTCCCCAGACAGGTGATCACCCGGTATATGGGTCAAAACAACTTCAGATCTGTGTTTAATGCTTCCCTGCTGGGTGTCCCCATGCCCCTCTGCTCCTGTGGCGTACTCCCTGCCGGGATTGGCTTCTACAAGAACGGAGCCTCGAAGGGCCCAACCATCTCCTTTTTAATCTCCACGCCTCAGACTGGAGTGGATTCCATCCTGGCCACCTATTCCCTGCTGGGACTGCCGCTGGCCATTATCAGGCCTGTGGTAGCTCTTCTTACAGGTTTACTGGGGGGGGTCCTGGGAAATGCTGTAGATAAAAATGGTCCAGATGATAAGGACAAGGAGCGGAATGGCGAAGAAGATTATGAGAGATCGGTAAAGGAGCTTTTCAGGTATGGGTTTGTGGAGCTGATCCAGGATATCTCCAAGTGGCTGGTCATAGGGATGCTGGTGGCCGCACTGCTTGCCGTGTTGATTCCCAATGATTTTTTTACCAGTACCATCTCCAGTGAATACCTGGCAATGCTCCTGATGATAGCAGCCTCGGTGCCCCTCTACATTTGTGCCACGGGATCCATTCCCATTGCTGCTGTGTTGCTGATGAAGGGGCTGGCTCCGGGAGCCGCACTGGTCCTTCTTATGGCCGGTCCAGCTACGAATATCGCCACCATGGCTGTGATAGGAAATGCCCTGGGGAGAAGATCCCTTTGGGTCTATTTGGGAAGCATTATCGGAGGGGCCCTGTTTTTCGGGATCCTGGTGAATGAACTTCTGCCCAGGGAGTGGTTTACCGGAGCACTGTCTTCAGCTGCACATCTGCATGAACACGGGACGGGTTGGTTCAAATGGGCCTCATCCGCCCTGTTGGTGCTTCTGATTCTGAATGGGTATGTAATGAAACTGCTCTCCTCGAGAAATGAACGAAAGAGAGACCAGGAAAAATCGAAACATATGAAAACGAATATTCTTAAGTACCGGGTGGAGGGAATGACCTGCGATCATTGTAAGGCCACCGTTGAAAAGGGGCTGATGGATCTCCAGGGAGTTTCGGAGGTATTGGCCGACCGGACCAATAACCAGGTGAGTATACAGGCAGAATCTGTTTCAGATGAGCAGATTATGAAGACCATAGAAAAGCTGGGCTACAGGTACGTAGGGAAGCTTTAAGGGATGACGCTGAATGATCTACATACGGGTGATTCGGCTACCATCGCCAGGATCAGGGGACGTGGAGCCTTTCGCAAGCGCCTGACGGAGATGGGCTTTATACGCGGGAAAGCCATTACCGTTTTAAAGTCTGCGCCCCTGCAGGATCCGGTGGAGTACCGGATCCTGGACAGCAATGTATCATTGCGCCGAAGCGAAGCGGACCTGGTGGAGGTTGTTTCGGAGACCGAATTCCGGAGCACGGTACCCGCAGGACCTGGTTTTATTGCCGACGCGCTTCAGAGAGGACCGGTGGTGCCCAGGCCCGGGAAAATCATCGATGTTGCACTGGTGGGAAATCCAAACTGCGGCAAGACCACCCTGTTTAACCGCGTTTCCCATTCCAGGGAGCATGTAGGTAATTATTCCGGGGTGACCGTCGGTTCGAAGGAGGCTCTTTTCCACCACAAGGGATATACCTTTCGTATCACGGACCTGCCCGGCACCTATTCTCTTTCCGATTACTCCAGGGAGGAGCGCTTTGTACGGGAGCACATCCTTCAAAAAAAGCCCGATGTGGTGGTCAACGTGGTTGATGCCAATAACCTGGAAAGGAACCTTTATCTCACCAGTCAGCTGATCGACATGGATGTGACCGTGGTGCTTGCCCTGAATATGTATGACGACCTTCTGGCCAAAAAGGATAAAATTGACCTGGCTTTGCTTAGCAGGCTCCTGGGGATCCGGATAGTACCTACGATCAGTACCCGGGGAAAAGGAATTTACAGGTTATTGAATCATGTGATCCGCGTTTTCGAAAATCAGGATCCGGATATCAGGCACATCCACATCAACTATGGAGAGGAGATTGAGCAATCGGTGCATAAACTCCAGGAGCTGATTCGCCTTACTCCCTCCCTGACGGATCATTATTCCTCCAGGTTCATTTCCCTGAAATTACTGGAACGGGATGACAATTGTACCTTTTTGATTTCCGGGTCAAAGAATTTTGCGGAGATCCAGGCCCTGGCCCGGGAGGAAAGCGAGCGTATCAAAAGGCTTTTCCGGGATGACACGGATACCTTGATCACAGATGCCCGTTACGGGTTTGTGGCGGGAGCTCTGAAGGAGACCATGAAGAGGAGCGGGGCCGATCCCGGGTTCTCGCGATCCCAGCGTATTGATCGTATACTCACACATAAATATCTGGGATTTCCCATATTTCTGGGATTTCTCTGGCTGATGTTTCATGCCACCTTTACCCTGGGTAACTACCCCATGGGCTGGATCGAACAGGGAGTGGATCTGCTGGGCCGGTTTTTCCATACAAACATGGCGGAAGGTATCCTCCGGGATATGCTGGTGGACGGAGTGATCGGAGGGGTGGGTGGAGTGATCGTATTTCTTCCCAATATTCTCATTCTGTTTTTCTTTATCTCGCTGATGGAGGATACAGGCTATATGGCCCGCACCGCGTTTATTATGGATAAGGTAATGCACCTGTTTGGCCTTCACGGGAAGTCCTTTATCCCGCTGATCATGGGATTTGGATGTAATGTGCCCGCCATCATGGCCACCAGGACCCTGGAGGACCGGAACGACCGGCTGCTTACCATGCTGATCATCCCATTTATGTCCTGCAGTGCCAGGCTACCTGTCTATGTGCTGGTGGCCGGGGCCATCTTCCCTGAAAAAGCAGGGCATGTCATCTTTATGCTCTATATGGTGGGGGTTGGATTTTCTTTAGTTATGTCCATCCTCTTTAAGAAAATCCTGTTTAAAAACAGGGAAGCACCTTTTGTGATGGAATTGCCCATATACCGGAATCCCGGGATCAGGGTGATCCTGCGTCATATGTGGACCAAGGGAGCACACTATCTGAAAAAGATGGGTGGAGTGATTCTGGTGGCTTCGCTGGTCATTTGGGTGCTTGGTTATTTTCCCAGAAATGTGGAATATTCACAGGATTATAAGCAGCTTATGGAGGTGGAAAAACTAAAGGATCCGGAGGGCACCACCCCTGAGTTTTTGCAGCTTAGCCGGCAGATGGAGGCGGAACGGCAGCAAAACTCATACATTGGCCGGATTGGCAAGACCATTGAGCCGGTCATCCGTCCCCTGGGCTTTGACTGGAAGATGGGGATCAGTCTGGTAACGGGATTTGCGGCCAAGGAAATTGTGGTAAGCACCATGGGGGTTCTCTACCAGGCGGACCCCAACGAGGTGGATGGAACTGCCTCCCTGCAGCAGAGAATCAGGGAGGAGGTATACACTGCGGGACCCGCTGCGGGGACGCGGGTGTTTACCCCCCTGACCGGCATCTCTTTTCTCCTTTTTGTATTATTCTATCTCCCTTGTGTAGCGGTTATTGCGACTGTGGGCCGGGAGTCGGGAAGCTGGAAATGGGCCGCATTCGTGCTCTTCTATACAACGGTCATCGCCTGGTCTGCCAGTTTTGTAGTTTACCAGTTGGGCAGTTTATTCCAACTGGGATGATTTTATTATATTGTGCCCCCTTTTAAATTGTAACTATATGTTGAAAAAGTTTTCTTTTCTCGTTTCCATGCCGTTTATGGCCATCTTGCTGATTATCCTGATCGTAGTGCTTGCGCTGGCCACTTTTGTAGAAAGTGCTTATTCTACTCAAACAGCCTGGGCCGTCATTTATGGAACACACTGGTTCGAGCTGCTGATGCTGCTTATTGGACTCAACCTGGTAGGGGTATTGGTCAAGCAAAAATTATTCAGGCGCAAGAAGATTGTGGTGGTATTGTTTCACCTGGCATTTATCCTGATCCTGCTCGGAGCTTCCGTGACCCGTTTCATCAGTTATGAGGGAAATATGCATATCCGGGAAAACGCTGCATCCGATGTCATGCTGAGTAATAATGCCTACATAGATGTGGTACTGGAAGCCAATGGAGAGACTGCGCAACATGCCAAAGAAGTGATGTTAACCGATCTGACTCCCAAAAATTACCGCATGAGTACCCGCGTAGGGGGAGAAAAGGTTAAGATCAGGTCCATGGAATACCTGAGCAGCGCTATTGAGCAATATATCTCTTCTCCGGGAGGGGAACCCTACATGCAGTTGATGCTGGTTAGCGATCGTCAGACTACTGTTGGACTCCCCTCGGGGACCCTGCAGGAGGTAAACGGAATGACCCTGGGATTAAACAGGGAGGATAGTGCTGCGATGGTCAATTTCTATGCCCGGGGCGATGTGATATGGATGACCGCTCCCTTTCAGGTCACCGTGTTGCAAATGGGTGGTGCCGGAGGAGAGGAGTATGATGCAGGGGCAGAGGTTCCTATCCGGGAGAATACCCTTTATGCCATAAATAACATGCGAATGGCGCTCCAGAGTTATATGCCTTCCGCCAGGAAACAGATCGTACGGGCCCCGGCCAGTCAGAGGGGTTCCCATCTTGCTGCGGTGAAACTGGAGATCAGTTACCGGGGAATGACCGGTGAAGTTTTTGTTCCCGGTCTGGCCAGGCTGGCCGGTAGTCCCGTCCAGGGGAATATGGGCGATCTGAATTACACCATCACCTATGGTTCCCGAGAGATTCAGGTACCATTCTCCCTGTTCCTGAAGGACTTTGAGGTTGAGCGCTACCCGGGTTCCAACAGCCCCTCCTCCTTTGCCAGCGATGTGGTCCTGCTGGACCAGGAGCTTGGAATCCAGGAAGAAAGAAGGATATTTATGAATAACGTATTAAAGCACAGGGGGTACAGATTCTACCAGGCTTCTTATGATAATGATGAACAAGGGACCATACTTTCAGTGAACAGGGACCGGACAGGGACCTTTATTACTTATCTGGGTTACCTGGTATTGATCGCCGGCATGGTGGTAGCCCTCTTTGTTCCCGGTACACGTTTTGCCATGATAGCCAGGAAGTCAGCTCCAGTGGCAAAGACCGCAGCCATGATCCTCTTGCTGATGGGAGGAAGTCTCTCCCTGTTTTCCCAGGAGGTTCCGCCCAAAGATGTGGCCAAGGAGTTTGGCCAGCTGTGGGTACAGGACAGGGGAGGGAGGTTTGAACCCATGAATACCCTGTCTCATGAAGTGGTCAGGAAAATTGCCAAGAAGTCGAAATACGAAAATTACAGTTCCGACCAGGTGCTGCTGGGTATGATTCTTTATCCGGAAGTATGGCAGAATAAGGAGCTTTTCGAGGTAAAACATCCGGAACTGCACCGCCTGACAGGCTACAGGGGGGATATGGTCAGCTTCACTGATATGATGGATTCCACCGGAAGTTACCTGCTCTCAAACCTGGTGAATGAAGCATATTCCAAGCAGGTTCCCATGCAGACGGAATTGGATCGGGAAGTCATAAAGCTGGACGACCGTTTAAATGCTTTCTACCTGGTACAGTCGGGAGGTCTTATCCGCATATTTCCTGATGAGGGAGCTGAAAATCACAAGTGGGCCTCGGTAAGTGAGGCCATGGCCGGACAGATGACCAATCAGGCAGACACCTTGTCCGCCGTGTTTCTTCGCTACCTGAGCGCTTTGCAGCAGGGTGATTACGGAGCAGCCAGTCTCTATGTGGATCAGTTAAGTGATGGTCAGCTTTCCGACGACATTCTTCCGTCCGAGTCGAAAAAGATTATGGAGATCAGATATAACCGGATCAATCTTTTTCCTTCTCTGGCCAAGTTTTACGGACTTTTTGGAGTGATCATGATGGTGCTGGCTTTCCTGGTGGTTTTCAGACCACGTAAGCTCTATACCTATCTCTTTAACATAGGAGTGATCCACCTGGCCGTGGCACTTGTGGCCCATACCATAGCCCTTGGAATCAGGTGGTATGTCAGTGGTCACGCTCCCATGAGCAACGGCTACGAGTCCATGATTTTTGTTTCCTGGGTGACCTTGCTTGCCGGATTGATTTTTGTAAAGCGATCGGGATATGCTCTGGCACTTACCGCCATACTGGCGGCGCTCTCCTTGTTGGTGGCCGGTATGAGCAATATGAATCCGGAGATTACCAATCTGGTTCCTGTCCTGAAATCTCCCTGGCTAACCATTCACGTGGCAGTGATTATGGCGGGCTACGGTTTCCTGGGACTGGCCTCAATCATGGGATTGCTGAATGTGGTAGTCTTTGCAGTTCTCACCCCTTCCAATAAGACCAGGCTGGAGGAGGTGATTGAACAGGTGACCAATGTGAATCATCTAACCCTGATTGTAGGGCTCTATTTCATGACGGCAGGGGTGTTCCTGGGCGGAGTTTGGGCCAACGAGTCCTGGGGACGTTACTGGGGATGGGATCCCAAGGAGACCTGGGCACTGATTACTGTTCTGGTTTATGCCTTTGTTACCCATATGCACAGGATTCCCGGATTGAGAGGGAGGTTTGCCTATAACCTGGCATCTTTTATCAGCTATAGTTCCGTTCTGATGACCTATTTCGGGGTAAACTATTTTCTGGGGGGGATGCACTCCTATGCCAGTGGTTCATCCTTTAAAATTCCTCTGTGGACCTATCTGCTGCTGCTGTTGCTGGTGGGACTTTCGGTGTTCGCCTTCAGGAAACAACAAAAGCTCTTGCCGGAGAAAAGTTCACAGGAGGAGTAGGAGCTCAGTAGGGTACCTCGTTCAGGCTGCTGCGGTCTCTGGATCCAAAATCAATCACACAGTTGATCCGGTACTTGCTATGCGGACGGATGGCCACCCCTACGGAATTGAACTCCTTGGATAGTATGTTCTTCCGGTGCCCCAGGCTTTTAATTCCTTCATCGATCAGTAGAGAAATAACGATATCGACGGCCTTTTCATAGCCGTAGGAGCAGTTTTCAGCTACCTGTACGTAGGGCTTGCCCAGTAAGGGCTTAAAGCGTTTTTCGAATTCACCGTGACCGGTAGTTCCTTTTTCCCCTGATTTCCGGGCATGGTCCTGGGCCACGGCCGTCAGGTCTTTTTCAGGGAGCAGCGGATCGAGCCCGGAGATATTCTTCAGATCCCGCTGGAGTGACCGGATATAGCTGCTGTTTTCCAGATTTTTCTCCTGAATATAGCTAAGGAGGAAAGTCTCAGCAAAAAGGGGTCCGTTTTGCCTGGCCAAATTTATAAACAGGATCACTTTTTTTTCCTCTTCGTTGAGGTATTCACTTTCTGCCCCGGAATTCAGAGAACGCACCAGATCAGCGTCCCAGGCCAGCCACGGACTTGTTTGTGCAGCCAGGGTCAGCGGGAGAAGCATCAAGCATATAAAAATCGCCCTAGGTATCATGTTGAATCATATATACGTCATAGTCTGTAAATACCTCAAATCCCAGGCTTGTATATAGGTGAACGGCCGGGACGTTATCTCGGTGGACCTCCAGTTTCATGGGGGCATTCTTTTCCCTGGCAAAAGCAAGGGACTCCAGTGCCAGTATACGGCCATATCCCTGGCCCTGCATGGAAGGCAGGATCGCAAAATGGTGCAGCAGAACACGTCTTCCGTCCCAGGTAAGCCAGGAGGTGCCGATAATCCGGCTGCTTGATTCCTCCTCCATGATCAGAAATCGCCCTCCCTGGGCATTACACTGAAGGATGATTTCAGGGCTGTCCCTGCGCTCAGGGGTATAGATTCCGGTTTTTTTCCAGAGGCTCTCTACCTGCGGAAAATCATCCGGTCTGTAATTGCGGACGATCATGGCAACTAAACCTTTACCACATATACCTGACCGGTTTCATAACGCGTTACCTTCACCGTCTCTCCTCTGTTAATGAAGCCATATTCTGATTTGGCATCAAAGAGTTTATTATGGATCATTACCCGGCCAGAGGGCCTTAGAACGGTATGTGCCACTCCAGTTTCCCCGATCAGACTTTTCTGTTCGGTCTCCACCCCGATAAATCCCTCCTCGGTAAGCTGTTCACTTTTGAGAGAAAGATTGCTGAAGGCGGTAGTGGTAAGCAGTTTTCTGGTGGCCCAGAGGGAGAATATGACCCCCATCAGCGTAGCCACCAGGACCAGGCTTAAGGATTTCAACAAGATGCCCAGCCCCTCTCCTGTAAATTCGGGCTCCTCGAATACCACATTATCCACCATGCTCAGGGTGAGCCCGGTTATGACCGCAATAATGCCGGCTACACCGGCAACTCCAAATCCGGGTATGGCAAAGATCTCCACCATGATCAGAATGATCCCGACAATAAACAGGAGTAATTCCCAGTTCTGGGCCAGACCTTCCAGGTAGAGAGGTGCAAAATAAAGCAGGGCAGCCACAATGGAGGCCCCGAGGGCAAATCCGATCCCGGGCGATTGCAGTTCGAAATAGATCCCTCCAATGATAATCATAATCAGCACCCCACTTACCAGGGGATTGATCAGCAGACCTATGACCTTGTCCATTCCGGAGGGCGTGTATGTTTTAAGCTCATACTCCTTGATGCCGAGTTTAGAAATCACCTCTTCCATGGAAGCGGCTATTCCTTCACAGTATCCATGTTCCAGGGCCTCTGAGGCGGTGAAGGTCAACACCTGCCCGGTGTCGCTGACTCCATCCACAAAGAGCCTGGGGTCAACCATCGCTTCAGCAATGGCAGGATTACGATGCCAGGTATACAGGGTATCTGTACCCGTGATCAGGGTGTCCTTCCCGTGGGCTTCAGCCGTGGCCCTCATGGTAGCCCTCATATAGGACTGGTATTTGTCCGGGACCTGTTCCCCGGTTTGATTGACCACGGTAGCGGCACCAATCTTTCCTCCCGGTTTCATATAGATGCTGTCGCAGGCAATGGCGATCAGGGCGCCGGCAGACGCAGCATTGTCATCTATGAATACATGAACAGGCATGGGTGCATTTAAGATTTTTGTACGGATGGAGTCTGCAGCGCTCACTTCACCCCCGTAGGTGTTCAGGTGCAAAATGACCACATCGGCATCCAGAGCAAGGGCCTCCTCAAAGGCTTCCTGCGTAATTCGCCAGGTAGGTGCAGCAATGTTGTCCTGGATGGCGAAGGTGTAGACCAGGGTTTTCTTATCGCTAATTGAATCGGATTCACTGATCAGGCTATCTGCTGGCAGCACCTGGCTGGAGACTACCTGCATCTGACTGGAAAAGGCCAGAACCATGAGTGCGGTGAAAACCGTATATTTGGCTTGCTTCATAATGAACGGTATATAGTTCAAAAGTAAGAATATTTTCTGCTAAATTTGCGGGAACAAAACTGATTCGAATGGAATTGAATAAACTAACGGCCATATCACCCGTAGATGGCCGTTACAGGTCGAAGACAGAATCTCTATCCTCCTATTTTTCAGAGTTTGGCTTGATCAGATACCGGGTGATGGTTGAAGTGGAATATTTTATTGCTCTCTGTGAGGCAGGGATTCCCCGCTTATCTGAAGTAAGTTCGGACCAGCAGGAGGAGCTGAGAAAAATATATACCGGATTTACCATGGAGGATGCGGAAAAGGTGAAGGAGATTGAGAAGGTTACCAATCATGATGTAAAGGCGGTGGAGTATTTTGTGAAAGAGAAATTTGAACAACAGGGATTCAACAACTATAAAGAGTTCATTCATTTTGGACTTACCTCGCAGGATATCAATAACACGGCCATCCCACTCTCTCTGAAAGATGCCATGCAAAGCAGCTACTATCCCATGCTGGATCAGCTGACTCTGGAACTGGAGAAGCTGGCCACCGAATGGGACCAGATTCCCATGCTGGCGCGCACCCATGGGCAGCCTGCTTCACCAACCAGACTGGGGAAGGAGATCCGTGTTTTTATCGAACGGCTCGATGTGCAACTGGAGCAGCTGGAAGAGATTCCGGTACCTGCCAAGTTTGGCGGAGCCTCCGGGAATATGAATGCCCATATGGTCACCTACCCGGAGATCGATTGGTTTCGTTTTGGCGAACATTTCGTAGGGGAGGTACTGGGACTGAAACGCTCCTGGCCGACCACCCAGATTGACCATTACGATAACCTGGCTGCCATGTTCCATGCCTTTGAACGGATCAATACCATCCTCCTGGATCTGTCCAGGGATGTTTGGACCTATATTTCCATGGACTATTTCAAGCAAAAAATTAAAAAGGGAGAGATAGGTTCTTCGGCCATGCCTCATAAGGTGAATCCCATCGATTTTGAAAATGCAGAAGGGAACCTGGGTTTGGCCAATGCCATTTTCGCCTATCTGGCAGCCAAACTTCCGGTCTCCAGATTACAGCGGGACCTGACTGATTCTACCGTGCTTCGAAACCTGGGGGTCCCACTGGGACATACTCTGATTGCCATGCAATCGATGATACAGGGCCTGGGGAAGCTGATCGTGAATGAGACGGCCATTCGGGCGGATCTGGAAAAGAACTGGGCTGTGGTGGCTGAGGCCATTCAATCGGTCTTGAGGAGGGAGGAGTATCCCAAACCCTATGAAGCACTGCTGGAACTGACTCGTACCAATGAGGCTGTGACGGGTGAAACCATCCATAAGTTTATTGAAAGCCTGAAAATCAGTCAGGAGGTGAAAGAGGAGCTTCACAAAATTGCTCCCTGGAATTATACCGGATTGTAGCGTATGAAAAGATTTTTCCGTCTGCTCAATTACCTGGTCCCATATAAATGGTATGTGGTACAGAATGTCCTCTATAACATCCTGGGGGCTTTTTTTGCCCTCTTTTCATTCGCCATGGTAATTCCATTTCTGAAGGTACTTTTCAGCAATCAGGAGCTGGTGACCGAAGCCATGGAGTTCAAGTTGAGCACGGACTATTTCATACACACTCTGAACTTTTATATGGGAAAGATTATGCAGACCCATGATGGGGTAGGGGCCCTGGTCCTTGTGAGTATCCTGGTAGTTATATTCGCCCTTCTGAAGAATGGATTTATTTTTGCAGCCAATTTTGTCCTGGCGCCCATCCGTGCCTTCCTGGTCAGGGATATCCGGAATGACATCTACCGAAAGGTGCTTAAGCTTCCGCTTTCCTATTATACAGAAGCAAGGAAGGGGGATGTGATCGCGCGGATCTCCAATGATGTTCAGGAGATAGAAGCATCCATACTCAGCTCTCTCCAGATGCTGTTCAGGGATCCCATTACGATCATCATTTTTTTGGTGATTTTGTTCTCCATCAGTGTGAATCTGACGCTGACGGCAGTTCTGGTACTTCCGCTGGCAGGATTCCTGATAGGGCGTATAGGTAAAAGTCTCCGGAGAACCACCTTCCGCGGACAACAGCGCCTGGGTGAATTGCTGGCCTTGCTGGAGGAGACACTGGGTGGTTTAAGGATTATCAAAGCCTTTAACGCCGAGGAGCAGATGAAAGAGCGATTTTTTAATACCAACAATCGTTTTGCCCTGCTTGTCCGGAAAGTGGTAAGACGCAGGTATCTGGCCAGTCCCATCAGCGAAGTGCTGGCCACCATTGCCCTGATGGTGATTCTGGCATACGGGGGATCCCTGGTGCTGGGAGGATCCGATGAAATGAGCGGGGAGAGCCTCATTCTTTTCCTGATGATTTTCAGCCAGATCATCCCTCCGGCCAAAACCATTTCAACGGCCTGGATCAATGTGCAGAAAGGAATGGCCTCCGTAGACCGGGTGGACCAGCTGCTGCTGGCAGATGATAAAATCGTGGAAAAATCTGATGCGATTGAGACAGATGGTTTCAGGGAGTCCATCGAGTTTAGAGATGTTTCCTTCAAATATGAGAAGGAGTATGTTCTGAAGAATATTTCTTTCACCATCAAGAAAGGTCAGATGGTGGCCCTGGTCGGTAAATCCGGGTCCGGGAAATCGACTATGGTGGACCTGCTCCCGAGGTTTATGGACACAAGCGAAGGAGAGATATTCATCGATGGAATACCCTTACGCGACTTCAGTCTGAAGTCCCTGAGATCATTAATGGGAATGGTGAGTCAGCAATCGATCCTTTTTAACGACACCTTCCGGAATAATATAGCTTTCGGAAAAAGCGCTGGGGCCGATCTGGAGGATATCGTAAATGCGGCTAAAGTTGCCAATGCTCATGACTTCATCATGGAGAATGAAGATAACTATGAGGCTGGAGTGGGGGAAGGGGGAGGAAAACTGAGTGGCGGACAGATGCAGCGCATCAGTATCGCCCGTGCAGTACTGGCAAATCCACCCATTCTGATCCTGGATGAGGCCACGTCTGCTCTGGATACAGAGTCGGAGCGGCTGGTGCAGGATGCTATTATAAAACTGATGCAGAAAAGAACCTCCATCGTGATTGCTCACAGGCTCTCCACGATCAAACATGCGGATCTGATCCTGGTGATTGATGAAGGCGAGATTGTGGAGCGGGGGAACCATAAGGAGCTGATAGGCAAAAAAGATGGCTTATATCGAAAATTTCATTCCATGCAAATGTTTTAGCTCTTATGAAGATCAGTGGATTTACAATGGGTAAAAATGCCCTGAAGCTATATTATCCCATGCGGCAATCGGTTGAGTCGATCCTGCCCCTGGTGGATGAATTTGTGGTAGCCCTGGGTGATTCAGACGAAGATGACCGTACCCGGGCCGAGATAGAGGCCATTGGCAGTGAAAAGATTCGCATTGTGGATACGGTCTGGGATATTGAAAAATATCCCCGTGGCATGGAACATGCCCATCAGACCGACCTGGCCATGAAAATGTGCACGGGCGACTGGTTGTTTTACCTCCAATCGGATGAGGTGGTGCATGAACAGGATCTGGAACCCATCCGGAAGCGCTGTGAAGAACTGCTGGATGATCATGAGGTGGAGGGCCTCCTGTTCCGTTACCGCCATTTCTGGGGGGACTATGAGCATGTACAGGATGGTCATTGCTGGTATCGCAGGGAGATCCGCATTGTCAGAAACCACCCGGACATCCATTCTTGGGAGTCGGCCCAATCCTTTCGAAAGATCCCCGGATTTGACGGAGTAAATTACAGGCAACAGGCCGGAACCTATAAACTGAAGGTGGCAACGGTGGACGCTGAAATTTTTCATTACGGCTGGGTACGCCCGCCCAGGCTCATGCAGAATAAAATCAGGAGCTTTAGTATCAACCACCGCGGCAGGGAGGGTGTGGCAGAAATGGAGGCCGCTCACCATTTCGATCGTGTTTTCGATTATGGTAACCTTTCCAAATATACCCGCTATGAGGGAACCCATCCCGCGGTTATGGAATCCTGGAAGGAAGATTTTGACTGGAAGGACCAACTGCGGTTTACCGGTCCAACCCGTAGCCTGAATCCATACAGAGCCAAGCATGATAGATTCAAGTACCGCTTACTTACCTGGATAGAAAACAATCTGCTGGGTGGAGGTCGCCTGGGAGAATTTGCAAATTACATCCTGCTGAAGAGGTAACTATTTCGTGATCAGATTCCCCTCTTTATCGTAGGTCTTCTTCCCGGGAAGCTCCTCGCCTGTATCAAACGTTACCTCCTCGTACAATTCGCCGGTTTCATAATAGCGTTTGGTCACTCCGTTCTTCCGGTTCTGGTAATAGTTGGTGTATTCATAGATCTTCCCGCTTTTGAAGAACCAGATAGCAGGCCCGTGTTTACGGCCATGCTCATAGGTGATTTTGGAATGGACCGTTAACCCGTCCTCATAGAAGTTAACTTTCACTCCATGCACATAACCCTGTTCATCCACCGGGTTCATGCTGGACAGCGTGCCATCCTCCCGCTTTTTCCTAACCATATGCGGCGCCTCTTCTTCAGAAGCTTGTTCCCTTTGCTCCTTCCCCTGCTTACAGGAGGTGATCAGGATGGAGAGACTTAAGATCAAGAACAGACGGAGGTAAGGTTTCATTTGAGAACAGGGATTAGGAGGGTAAATATACCCGATTTTCAAAGATATTTGGCCATTGGTCTTCGCTTTTTGTCTTTCGGTCAATATAAAGGCGCAACCTTGCCTGTTTACTGCTTTGAATTGATAATTTTATACCGGAATTCAACGATACTCTAATACTACCTGGAATGGAAGTTAAGATTCATGAGCAGGATGGTGTGATTATTCGCAGCATAACAGGGGAAGTCAATTTAGCGGAAATGGTGGAATCCTGGAACATGCTGTTTGCCAAATATCCCAGTCTGAAGGAATACAAAGGGATCCTTGCCAACTTTCTCGATGCGAAAATTAAGCTGGAAGACAAAAATCTGAACAGCCTGGTAGAATTTCTTAAGAATCATCTGGAGCAATTGAAGGATCTGAAAATTGCCGTTGTCATGGATACTCCCATGGTAACTAATACCATTATTATCAGCCAGAGAGTGAGGTCCTTGCAGATCAAACCCTTCACTACGGTGGAGGCGGCCATTCGGTGGATCAATTACTAGCGGACCGAATCAGGTTTGCTGATGGGCATCACTTCGTTTATCAACTCCTTTCCCCTTTTGAAAGAGTTCAGGTTTTCCAGCGTAGTAGCTGCAATCTGTTCCAATGCCTCTCTGGTCAGAAAAGCCTGATGGGCTGTTATCAATACATTTGGAAAAGACATCAAACGTGCAATCTCGTCATCCTGGAGGATCTGTTCAGATCGGTCTTTGAAGAACAATTTCTCCTCCTGTTCATAAACATCGATGCCCAGATAGCCCAGGTGGCGCTTTTTTAACGAGCAAATGACATCATGGGTTTTAACCAGAGCCCCCCGGCTGGTGTTTATCAGCATCACACCCGGCTTCATCATGTTAAGGGTCCTTTCATTTATCAGGTGGGTGGTCTCCGGGGTAAGCGGACAGTGGAGGGAGATAATATCCGATTTTGACAGGAGCTCTTCCAGGCCAACATAAATAATCCCGGACGACTCTAAAGCTTGGTTTGGAAATTTATCATAGGCCAGTACCCGGCAGCCTAAGCCTGTCATGATGGAGGCAAATGTAGCTCCGATTCTTCCTGTTCCGATAACCCCAACTGTTTTGCCGGACAAATTAAATCCGGTAAGCCGAGCCAGGGAGAAGTTCCCTTCGCGGACACGGTTATAGGCTTTATGTGTTTTTCGGTTTAAGGTCAGAATCAGGGCCAGGGCATGCTCGGCCACAGCCTCTGGAGAGTAAGCCGGAACCCTGACTACTTTTAAACCTGCATCAGCGGCAGCTTCCAGGTCCACATTGTTAAACCCGGCACATCGTAGAGCGATTATGGAGGTTCCGTGTTCCTTCAATATGCCGATGGTCTCACTGTCCAGTTTGTCGTTTACAAAGACGATAACGGCATTAAATCCGGCCGCCAGATGAGCGGTCTGGCTTCTTAACCTGGCCTCAAAATGGGTAATTTCAAAATTTAAACTTCTGTTTGCCTCATCAAAGTACTCCTTATCATAGGAGGTGGAACTGAAAAATGCTATTCTCATTTACCTATAACAAGAAAGAGCTACTTTTGTGCTCGCCTTGAGAATTTTCATATTTTAGTAAACTAATTCTGAAGAATGACCTTATTTAGAAAATACCTCTTCCTGGGGGCTGTCCTGCTGCTTGCCATTTTATGCACGGAGTGTTCAGATGAGAAAGAGCCCGGTACACCTGGTATCCTGACCTCCACCCAATGGCTTCAGGATCATATGAATGATCCCGATGTGGTGCTTCTACATTCCGGAACAAAAAGCAGCTTTGATTCCCTTCATATTCCCGGAGCCAGGTATATCAATCCTGCGGATTTTACGGTTAATACTTCGGATAATCGAAATGAAATCCCCCCGGCCGACAGCATTCTGGAACTGCTGAGACGGGTGGGTGTGGAAAATAACTCCAGAATTATTCTCTATTACGAAAATTCAAGACTCTTGTCGCGTACAGCCCGGGTATTCTTTACCCTGGATCAGGTGGGTTTGGGTGAGCAAACCTTTGTTCTGGATGGAGGCTTACCCGCCTGGAAAGAGGAGGGGCGTGAGACCACCGATGTTTCTGCTGCTTATTCATATGGCAAACTGGCACTTTCTCAAGCCAGGGAGGTGCGGATAAGTGCCGAAGAACTGGAGCGGGAGCGCTGGAGCCCCGATGTGTTGGTGTTCGATACCAGATCGGATGAGGAGTATGCTGGAACTCCTGGCACGGCAGGACTTCCTGCGGAAGGAGGGCACATAGAAGGGGCCTATTTTTTTCCTTACCAGTCGATCCTCCAGGAGGATCACGAGCATCTGTTTAAACCCGAAGCGGAATTGAAAGAGCTGTTCCGGGAGGCGGGAATGGATCCGGATAAGGTAAATATTGTATATTGTGGATCCGGGATACGGGCATCGGTAGCTTACCTGGCGGCCAGACATCTGAATTACCCGGTGAGGCTCTATGACGGATCATATGAGGAATGGGAAAAGTTGAAACTGCCTTTAACCGGGCCAGTTGCAATAGCCCTGGAGGAAGAATAAACTTTTGCTTATGACTAAAAAAGAACCCCGTCCCTACTGGAACCCGTATATTGTGGGAGTCGGCATTGGCCTGCTTATTATCCTTTCATTTTTTGTTACCGGGAGAGGGCTGGGTGCCATAGGAGCATTCAACGGACTCATGGCCTCCCTGGTACATGCCATCGCTCCTGATTATGCGCTGTCAAAAGCAGCCTATTCCACTTATCTGGCAGGAGTGGACCATCCCTTGAAAGACTGGGTGGTGATTGAAATAGCCGGTGTTTGCATCGGCGGACTCCTGTCGGGGATCGCATCTCGCAGATTCAAGTTTGAAGTGATCAAAGGTCCCCGAGTCTCAAATGTGACCCGGCTTGTTTTTGCTTTCTCGGGGGGACTCCTAATGGCCTATGCAGCCAAATTTACCCGTGGGTGCACCAGCGGACTGGCCCTGAGTGGCGGTTCCGTACTTAGTCCGGGTGCCTGGCTATTTATGATCTCCGTATTTATAGGTGGTTATTCTATCGCCTGGTTAATGAAAAAAGTATGGAACTGATGGCTCCTCTTCAATTTACATACCAGGTCCCTGAGGGACTCCTTCTCCTCTTTGCTTTGTTGACCGGGATTGCCTTCGGGATGTTCCTGGAGAAAGCAGGTTTCGGGAATGCCAGAAAACTGGTGCAGCAGTTCTACTTTACAGATATGGCCATGTTCAAGGTGCTTTTCTCGGCCATTGTTACCGCTATGCTGGGCATCTACTGGCTCAGTTATTTCGGTGTTTTGGACATCACGCAGATCTATATCAACGGGACTTATATCTGGCCGCAGGTTTTAGGCGGAGTGATATTTGGATTTGGCTTTGTTTTATCGGGACTTTGTCCGGGCACCTCCTGTGTGGCTGTCTTCACCGGTAAACTGGATGGGCTTGCCGTATTTGCTGGAATGTTTAGCGGACTGCTTCTGTTTGCGGAGACGGAGCCCCTGTTAAAAGGAGCGCTCACTTTCTCTTCCCTGGGTGATATTTCACTCTATGAGCTCTTACATATGGAGTACGGGGTGCTTACCTTTTTGATCGCCTGTATCGCTCTTGCAGCCTTCTGGTTTGCCGGAAAGGTGGAGGAGCATTATAATAAACCTGGTTCCAGCTCATCATGAAAACCAACCACTTGCTGGCCATCCTGGCCATAGCCGGCGGATTGACAGCCGCCTTCACCAATCATTCGAAGAAGAATGAGTTGTACCCCGACTGGAAATTTCAGAAGGAACAGGTGGAGGGCAAGAGGATTGGGTTTATGTCTGCCCATCATCTGGCAGACCTGCTCTACAGCAAAGAGGAGAATCTGATCATTTTTGATACCAGGGAAGGAAAAGCCTATGAGCAGTACCATATTCCCACTTCTTTGATATATGATCCCGGTATGGGCTCCAAAGCCGATATGAAGGATGGCATAATCGTTGTATATGGAACAGAGGAGGAAAACAGCCTGTATGAGCTGGCACGGGAGCTTCCGGGCAAGGTTTATGTTTTGAAGGGTGGTATGGATGCCTGGTATTCCCTGGTGTTGTTCCCGGACTTCTTAAAATTCCATGTGCGGAACAGCGACCAGTTGGACTATATTCTGCGCAGAAGCCGGTTTTTTGGCGGGGAGCCGCAGAATACCCAGCTGCTGAACATTGAGGTGAGAGAGAGCCGTTACCGGGAAGGGTGTTGATCTGTAATAATTCTGGGTATGAAAAGCTTATTCACCCTGGTTTTTGGATTGCTTCTGTTTACCAGGGTCAGTGGACAGCCTGTGGAGGACCAATTTGCAGCAAAGTTGGCAACAGAGGCCCTAAGACTCACCGAGCAGGAGGTGGTCTACGATCCCGCTTACTACTCCATCGCTTATCCCAATGGTGATGTGCCGGCCGACCGGGGAGTTTGTACCGATGTAGTGATCAGAGCTTACCGGGCTCTTGGAATTGACCTTCAAAAGTTGGTGCATGAGGATATGCTTGCGAATTTTGAATGCTATCCCGGTATCTGGGGTTTAAGCAGACCCGATCCGAATATCGACCACCGCCGGGTACCCAACCTGATGAAATACTTTGAGCGTCACGGAACCGAAAAAGCGATTACAGACCTGGCAGGGGATTATCTGCCCGGTGATATCGTTTGCTGGAACCTGGGCGGCGCTATTACTCATATAGGGATTATTTCGGATAAAATGTCGCAGGATGGATTTCGACCGCTGGTGGTGCATAATATTGGAGGAGGGCAGGTATTGGCGGACTGTCTCTTTGATTACCGGATTATTGGGCACTACCTTTTTCAAGGAAACAACTGAACAGGATGAAAAGGACCATTTACCAGGTGGATGCATTTACAAGGGAAGTGTTTCAGGGTAATCCGGCTGCCGTGTGCATTCTCGATCAATGGCCGGAAGATGCTCTCATGCAGCGGATAGCCAATGAAAACAACCTGTCTGAAACTGCTTTTGCCGTGCCAGTGGGAGATTGTTTCGAGATCAGGTGGTTCACCCCGGAGATGGAGGTGGAGTTGTGCGGCCATGCGACCCTGGCCACGGCACATGTACTCTTTAAGCACCTGGACCAGCCCGGCGACTGGATCTGTTTTGAATCCATCCATAGTGGCAGGCTGAGCGTGAGGCGAAGCGGAGAGCTGCTTACCCTGGACTTCCCAGTGGATATCCTGGAGGAAATGCTGGTGCCTGAACTGATTGTGACTGCCTTAATAAAGCCACCCCTGAAAGCTTTCAGGGGGAAGACTGATTTTTTGTTTGTATTTGCCAGTGAGTCTGAGATTGAAAACATGGAGCCGGATTTTGGCTTACTGGCCCAGGTGGGGGGAAGGGGCGTTATTGTGACTGCACCCGGGAATGAGGTGGATTTTGTTTCCCGTTTTTTTGCCCCGCAAACAGGGATCAATGAAGATCCGGTAACGGGTTCGGCCCATACCTCGCTGACACCCTACTGGTCGAAGGTGCTGGGAAAAAAACGGCTGACGGCGCGGCAGCTCTCTTCCAGGGGCGGCGAACTGATCTGCGAGGATAAGGGGGAGAGGATTGAGATTTCCGGGCATGCTGTTACCTTCATGACAGGAGAAATAATCATTTAAAAGAGAACTGAATATGAGATTTTCCGAGGACCGCATTGAAAAACTAACCTGTAGCGATGGTATACAGCGTGACATACATATCTGGGAACACAAAAAGCCCAGGGCTGTCTTTATCTGCCTGCATGGACTGATGGACCATGGAGGAAACTACCTGAATCCGGGGATCTATTTCAGGGAGCAGGGCTTTGCCCTGGTAGCGCCTGATCAGCAGGGCCATGACCGGAAAAGAAAAGCGCATATAGAAAGATTCGATCAGTTTTTGGACGATCTCCGGCTGATGTTGGACTGGACAAAGGAGAATTACCCGGGAGTTCCCCTATTTATCATGGGGCATTCCATGGGTGGTCTGATCCTTACGCATTTTGGCATCAGACGGTTCAAAGAGGATCCCCTGGTAAAAGGGTTTATTATGTCCGCGCCTGCTTATCAAAACAGTGTCAAAACTTCAAAACTCTTGATTGCAGCAGCGAAAGTTTTATCCAGAATTTCCCCAAAAATGGCGGTTCCGGTGGAGGATCTCCGCTTGCATGTTACCCGTGACCAGGCCGAATACAAACGGATGCGGGAGGATGAACGGGACGGGATTCAGGCCACAAAACTATCGGCTCGCTTGGGCGCGGAGTTTATGAAGGCCCAGGAGTGGGTTCCTGAACATATTGCGGCATGGAACCAGCCCTTGCTGGCCATCATCCCCGGAGACGATAAGCTGATCAATTCAGAAATAAGCCGGGAACTTCTTTCAAAGATTAAGGAGGAAGAGCTTACGGTGCTCTTTTATCCGGAGAACTACCACGAAAGTTTCAATGAATTGAACCGGAAGGAGGTATTTGCGCGTGTGCTGGAGTGGTGTGAACCAAGAATCTAATGAACAAAGATTTGTAATTGAGTAAATTACATATTAAATTGTCTTTATGTATTATCTGATTGTACGTAATCTGGGTGCTCCCCGGTGCGTCGATCGAAACGAGAAGGATATTTACGAGGATGGAATGTCGTTCGACTGTACCCCGCACCTTGAATGTCACCCGGGCGAGTTTGTGAAAGAGGTGGAGATCCTCTGTATCGAACATCCCGAGGACCCAATTGTAGCCATGGTATTCAGGGATTAATCTTCCCGCTAACTTAATATATACCGGTATGAGAAAGTCAAACTTCCTGATCACGGGAGTTCTGTTGCTTTTCACCCTAAGCTCCTGCACCACCGTAAAGCGATTCAAAACAGCAAAATATCAAGGGGTGGATAACAGCCTGGTAGATGTGGAATTGTTTCATACCAGGTTATCCGCCGAGACCGGGGGGATCCAGGAAAAGAACCTGTGGAACCTGAGTGCGAATGCCCAGACACGCCTGGTCCAGATCCTGGATGAACGCTATCCCGAAAACGAGCAGTTCATGAGCGTCCTGGCCGGCAGTTTCGGGTCAAACAGGCTTCCGGTAGAAGAGTACACGAAAAAAGATCTGCGCATGGTGTTTACCATAAGCAAAAGCCGCGACTATGCCAGATTGAATGATCCTGCAGGAAGATTCTCTCCGGCCGACCGGATTGAGTATCTCAGGCTGAGCCTGGAGATTCCCGAGAGCTATCGTTTGCGCTTCCATGAATGGAACCGGTACAAAAGCGAGTATGGAGAAATCCATATTGCGGATGTGAGTTTCTCAAAAAACCTGGACCTGTCACTGGATGGAAGCCCCGGCAGGCTGGATCTGGGAGCAGAGGCTAACCTGGGCCGTATGGAAAAGCAGGGGATCAGCCAGCGTTATCTGAAACTGAATGGCAGCATCAGTGATTTCAAAGTGCTTATTGAATCGGAAGGCACCCGGGAGGTAGATTTAACGGGAAATGTGATAGCCGATGTTTCCCTGGCTTTTGAAGGCTTTCCGGAGCTGCTTATGGTACCGGTATTTGCTGATACAGGCGAAGTTGACGGAACGGAGGAGGTGCTTGCCCTGGACATTGTGGATGTATTGGTCCCGGCCATGGATGAGGCCCCGGACACCCTGTTTGCAATTCTTTCGCTTGACTATATTTACCGGCATGTGCAGTCCGGTTGGCTTACCTTTGCCGAGTGGGACGACCGGGTGGAGTATTACCAGGGCAGTGTGACCAGGAAAGTTCCTCTTTTTCTTAAAAGAGATTACCTGCCATCCTTCTATTGTATTGGAAGTGATCAGGAAGGAAAGAAGGCGCTGAAGTTCCGGCTGAGCCCGGAGAAAGAGTACCTTCTTCAATTCAGGAACCTCCAGGATGCCAGCCGCTTCCTGCAATGGTTGCAAAATCCTGCACGCAAGCAGGCTGATCCCGTTTATATAGGCAGCAGCAAGTTGCTGTATGAGGAAAAGCCCATAACACCCGGTGAGCTTGTCCAAAAGCAGCTGAAGGTTATGCCGGTCTATTGAACCTGCCCGGTTTAGCGCCTATTTCCCCCCGTACCAGAATCCGCGGTTCCAGCTATGTTCGCGTAGCTGAAGCATCATCTTTTCTGTAAGTTCGGGCAGCTCCGACACGGCCGTGTTCTGAATGGCCTGTTGCCGGTTCCTGATTCCAGGAATTACGGTGGATACAGCCCCGTGCGATAAGGCAAACTTGAGAGCCAGTTCGGGCATGGAGTAGCCACTTTCTTTAAATTCTTTTTTAATCTTCTCAGTTCTCCTGACGCCCCGCTCCAATCGGTCCCCGGCAAAATAGTTGCTCCGGAAGTCGTCCGGACCAAAGGTTTCCTTCCCCGTATACTTTCCGGTAAGCACTCCCTCGTCAAAGGCAACCCTCACAATAATTCCTGTACCGGTCTCCCTGGCCACCGGAAAGAGTTGTGCCGCGGGTTCCTGCTCAAAGATATTGTAGATGACCTGCAATACATCGACCATCCCATCGCGCATCAGCTGTATGACACAGTTCTGATCGTGTTCAGGTGTGGAAATACCCACCTGTTTGATCAAGCCTTCAGACTTCATCTTTCGCAGGATCTTCAGGGGCACCGGGTTGTCGTTCCAGGCCCGGGTCCAGGTGTGGAGTAAGAGGACATCCAGGCTCTCCATCTGCAGGTTAAGCAGGCGCTCCTCTACATTTTCACGCAAATATTTCTCAGAATACCTCTCTTCCATCCTGCAGTAAGGCGAAGGGGGCCATTTCCCCGGGGCCGGGGGAGTTTTGGTACAAACATAAATCCGCTCGGACCTTGATTTCAGGAATTTCCCAATTATCCGCTCAGACTTTCCATTACCATATCCTGCTGCGGTATCAATAAAATTAACCCCCCTGTCCAGGGCAGCTTCCAGGCCTTCCAGGGAATCTTTTTCAGATTGTTCTCCCCAGCTACCGCCGATGGCCCATGCACCAAATCCTATTTCTGAGATCTCGGGACCCTGGGCACCAAATTTTCGTTTTTTCATAGGAATCAATTTTTACTTAAAGCTACAGCAAGGAAGAGAATTCTGCAACGTGGTTTTTTATTACCTTTAGTTTATCTTAGCAATTTTTAAACAGATACCATGGAGGATCCCAGACATTTCACCAGAAGAAACTTCTTTAAGAGTGCAGGTATGGGTGCCGCGGCTGTAGCGGGAATGCCCTTACTCGCACACTCCTGTACCCCTGCTGCCCAAACGGAGAATATTCACAAATTCTTTTCAGAAGGGGACGTGGTCCTCTTCCAGGGTGACTCCATAACCGATGCAGGACGAAGCAAGGATCAGGAATTGCCCAACAATCCCTGGTCTTTTGGAGTCGGATATGCTAACCACATTGGCTCCTGGTTGCTGGAAGAGATGCCGGCCAGGAATCTGACCATTTACAACAGGGGGATCAGCGGGAACAAGGTGTATCAACTGGCCGATCGCTGGGAAAAGGATTGCCTGGATCTCAAACCGGATATTTTGAGTATCCTGATTGGCGTGAATGATTACTGGCATTTCAGGAACGGGAGGTATGAGGGTACGCCGGAAATTTATGAGAATGATTTCAGGATGCTTCTTTCCCGAACCCTGGAGGCTCTTCCTGATCTTAAACTGGTGATCTGTCAGCCTTTTATCCTCACCGGAACCAGTGCCGTGGATGAATCCTGGGTGGAGCCTTTTAGTGCCTACCAGTTGATTGCCAGGAAGATTTCAGATGAATTTGGGGCTGTCTGGGTGCCCTTCCAGGAGGCCTTTGACCGGGCTGTCCAGCTGGCAGATCCCACCTATTGGGCAGCTGACGGAGTGCATCCCTCCATGGCCGGAGCCCAGTTGATGGCAAACACCTGGCTGGAGGCGCTGGCTTAGGTTTTACTTAGCTACCTTATACTCCTCCTGGAGCTCGGTGAAAACCTCTTTTACCGTTGAGATTCGCTTGATCCGTCCGGCATTGGAACCCACAAAGGCAAAGCCATCCTTCAGATTTCCCCTGAAAGCAGCCAGGAGTGCCTCAGAAATACAATAGAGGGTGGTCTTGGGATTGCAGGACCGGAGGCAGTTGTGTTTGCAGACAGCGGGTCTTCTTTGTCCGTCGTCAGCTTCCCGAAGAAAATTGTTAAAAATGGATCGGCCGGGCATGCCCACAGGGCTTTTGATGATTTGAATATCCTCTTCCTTAGCGTCCACTACAGCCTGCTTGAACTCCAAAGAAGCATCACACTCTTCCGTAGCTACAAAGCGGGTCCCCAGCTGAACTCCACTGGCCCCCTTATTCATAATCTCATGAATATCCTGGCCGTTAAAGATGCCTCCTGCTGCGATGACCGGGACCTCCTTGTTAAATTTTTCCTTAATCTCTTTAGCCACTTTGACTACTTCAGCCACCAGGTTTTCCAGAGTATTTCCAACTTCTTCCAGGGCATTTGCTTTAAAGCCCAGGTGTCCTCCGGCTTTCGGACCCTCTACCACAAAGGCGTCCGGAAGGTAATTGTAATTCTGCTGCCACTTCTGGGCAATGATACTGGCAGCCCTTCCCGAAGAGACAATGGGAACCAGTTTCGTCTTGGCTCCCTTGGTCAGATAGGAAGGAAGGTCCAGGGGGAGTCCGGCTCCTGAAAATATTATATCGATGCCTTCATCTATGGAGGTCTTCACCATATCAGAAAAGTCGGTCAGGACAGACATGATGTTCACCCCAAGCACGCCGGAGGTCATCTCTCTTGCTTTTCGGATTTCGCGTTTAACCCCTTCGATATTTGCTTTCTTCCAGCCCAGCTTGTTTTGGATTCCGGTTTGGCCGATCCCCACGGTGGAGATAATCCCTACACCCCCCATATTGGCCACAGCCGAAGCAAGCCTTGACAGGGAAATCCCAATGCCCATTCCTCCCTGTATGATGGGTACACGTATATTTAAATCTCCGATATTCAGCGCTTTCATGTTCATCACATTAATGAGTTGACAAAAGTAATCCATTATTCGACCTATATATATATTAGGGATGAATGAGTCTACTTAGGGATGGTTTTCGCAATTAGCTTCTATCTTTGTGTGATGAAGCGGAACTGCAACCGGCCCTTTCCGGTCTCCAAAATTCCTTTTTTTTATGGGTGGGTGATCCTGGCAGCCGGGACCATCGGCATTCTGATGAGTATTCCCGGGCAGACCATGGGGGTATCGGTTTTCACCGAAAGTTTACTGGCCGACCTGGAGATAAACCGCAACCATCTGAGCCTGGCCTACCTGGTGGGTACCCTGGGATCGGGACTGATCATCACCCGGGCGGGCAAACTGTATGACCGGTACGGGGCGAGGGTCATGGCCTTTATTGCCGGCGTTATGCTGGGAGTCATGCTGGTTTATCTGACCCGGGTCGACCGGCTGGCAGCATCCATGGCGGAAGCCGGATGGCTTTCTCCCGCGCTGATCACCTTTATTCTGCTGGCCCTTGGGTTCTGGGGCATCCGTTTTTTCGGGCAGGGACTGCTCACCATGGTTTCCCGGAACATGGTGATGAAGTGGTTCAACCGGAGGCGGGGACTCGCCAACGCGGTACTGGGGATCTTCTCGGCGCTCGGATTTTCCGTGGCTCCAAAGATCCTGGACCAGGTGATCCTCCAGCTTGAATGGCGGGGGGCCTGGATCTTCCTGGCCCTGGTGGTGGGGATTGCCTTTGCCCTCTTTGTTCTTCTTTTCTTCAGGGATAATCCAGGAGACTGCGGATGCGAAGCTGACGGGAAGCTGAAAGCCAATTCAAAAAGGCGCAGGCCGCCCAGTTTACCGGATCATGATTTTACCCTCAGCGAAGCCAGGAAAACCCTGGCATTCTGGGCCTTTACCCTGGGCCTTTCCCTTTCTGCGCTCTATATCAGCGGACTCACCTTCCACGTGGTCTCGGTCTTCGAAGCCTCCGGTTTCACCCGGGAGCAGGGCTTGGGTATTTTCATCCCTACCTCGCTGATTGCGGTAGGAATCCAATTCCTGGGGAGCTATGCCAGTGACTATATCCGCCTGAAATTTATCCTGATACTTTTTGGTCTGGGCATGACCCTCTCCATGGTGGGCCTGACCCTGCTGGGAGGCACCCCTCTGGCTTACTGGATGATCATCGCCGGGAACGGGGTGGTCTGGGGCCTCTATACGGTCCTGATCGGGGTCACCTGGCCCCGGTTCTATGGTCTGAAACACCTGGGTGCGATTTCCGGGTTTTCCCTGAGCTGGACGGTGATCGGCTCCGCCCTGGGACCTTACATGTTCAGTGTATCCATGGATCTTACCGGCAGCTACGACCTGGTGGCCTGGATCTGTTTCGGGATTTCCATTCTGGTAGTGACCCTGGCATTTAAAGCGGATAATCCGGGAGTGCCTGGATAGTTTTTCAACAATCGAGTATACTTTTTCGCAGAAGCAAATCTTGTTTAAATCCAACCCAATTCCAGGTATATTTCATATACCTTTCCCAACATATAGTTTTCCTTTGTGTTAGTTAAGGGGTGGAGCTTTGGGATTTACTTGATTAAATATGTTCTACTTTCAATAATAAGGGATTGAAAAAATAAATAAACAGGGGTAATTAATTCTACCTGATTGTGAAATCAAGAGTTTATTTAGTATTTCTTTTTGTTTGCTTTCTTGCCTGTAGTACCAATCAAGAAGAAAATGCTGAAAACGAGAAAAAGATAGCTGACGGTGGAATGGTTTTTGGCCAGTGCATACTAAAACAATGGTAATTAAGCTATCTGATGATAATTTAATGGACTGGATCAAGATACATGAGTAGAAGAAATACCCCGAACATATTCTATTATTGTAGCTGGAAAAACGGAAAAGGTAAAACCCTGCCCACAATTAGATGTGGAGATCATTCACAGAGATCTATAACACAAACCTCAAGTATTATTGTAAACATTGCTGGATAAATAGATTAGTTTGAAATGCATGAATATGAACAAAAAGAAATTGTCACCAGAACAAAGCGAAGCCTTACTCAGCGCCTTGAAAGATCGCTTTGAGAAGAACGGGAACCGCCACGGGGATCTTGGATGGACAAAAGTCCAGGAGAGACTGGAAGCAGATGCTGAGAAACTCTGGTCACTGAATGAAATGGAACGGACCGGCGGCGAACCGGATGTGGTCGGTCAGGATAAACAGACGGGCGAATATATTTTTTATGATTGTTCGGCGGAAAGTCCAAAGGGAAGGAGAAGTGTCTGTTATGACCACGAGGCTTTGGAGTCAAGAAAGGAATTCAAACCTAAAGATTCCGCTATGGGTATGGCTTCGGCCATGGGTGTTGAGGTTCTTACGGAGGAACAATACCGGGAGCTGCAGAAACTTGGAAACTTCGATTTGAAAACATCTAGCTGGGTGAAGACCCCTGCTGATATCCGGAAACTGGGGGGTGCTATCTTTTGCGATCGTCGTTATAACACCGTTTTTATGTATCATAACGGAGCCGAGTCCTACTATGCAGCCCGGGGGTTCCGTGGTTCGCTCAGGGTCTGAATTATGCCTTGAGCATGTTGTCCGGGATTAAGCAGAGCTTGAATCCTTTTATATGCCCGGACTTTTGCTGCCAGCGGGTTGTTTAGCATAAAAGAATTCTCATCTGGTGGAGGCAGATCCTATGGAAACAAAAAAATTTATCTCTGATTTGCTTGCCGGAGGCTTATTCCAGCCGTATCACCGAGGCGATGCCATCCGGAGCTTCGGCTGGCAGGTTTATTAGCACGCCTCCAGCTGTCGGCTCCAGCTCCAATTCCATTTTTCCATCCAGCAGGGTAGCCATTGCAAAGCTGCGATCGCCGCTTTCCACCAGCAGCGGCCCCTCGGCCGGCCATTCAAATACCAGAGCATAGACCGCGTCCCCTTTGTGTGTATAGCGCCCCCAATCGGGCTTGCTGAATGGACTGGCCTGGCTTCCGTAGATGGCCTCCCCATTAATTTTCAGCCACCGGCCCATGGAAAGCAATCTTTCCACACTTGGAGCCGGGATTAAACCTTCGGCTGTCGGCCCTACATTCAGAAGGAAGTTGCCACCCTTGGAAGCGATATCCACCAGGTTACGGATAAGCATGGTATCGGACTTCCAGTTGTGATCAAAATGCTTGAATCCCCAGGTATCATTCATGGTCATGCAGGACTCCCAGTCCTCTCCTTCAATGCCTGTATCGGGAATCTCCTGCTCGGGGGTGCCGAAGTCTCCGGCAAAATCGCCCTCGGCATTCATCCCGGCCATACCCTGACGTCCCTTGTCCACCCGGTTGTTCACAATCATATCCGGGTCCATTTCGGTGATAAACTTATAAAGGTCCTTGCCCATCTCCGTGGTAAAGGCTGGTACCCATTCCCCATCGAACCACATGATCCTGGTGGGGTATTTCTCCATCAGTTCCTTCACCTGAGGTTTCAGGTAGTTCTCGTAAAACTGCGGGAACTCCGGATTACCCACCGAATCTCCCCGCCATTTGTTATAATCTGGTTCCCATATGGCCTGGGCCTGGGGATGGTGCCAGTCCATGATGGAATGATAAAAGCCCAGGGCGATTCCCTGTTTCTCGCAGGCTTCCGCCAGCTCTTCAAGGATATCCCGTCCAAATGGAGTGGCATCCATGATGTCGTAATCGCTGACCTCGGAATCCCAGAGGCAAAAACCGTCGTGGTGCTTGGAAGTGATCACGATGTACTTCATCCCGGCATCCTTGGCAATACTGACCCACTGCTCGGCATCGAACTTCAGGGGATTAAACTGCGGGGCTAACTTCTCGTACTCCGCAATGGGGATCTGCAGGTGGTGCATGATCCATTCCGCATTCTTGGCCGGGGTACGCTTGCCATTATACTCTCCGGCGGGGATAGCATAGAGGCCCCAGTGGATGAACATACCGAAGCGAGCATCTCTCCACCATTCCATTTTATCGGGTTCAGAATCTGTCTCCTGGTCCGCGAGCCCGGAAGTTTTCGGATTATTATTGCAGGCCGCGAGGAAGGAAGCAGCCAGGATTAAAAGGAGGATTTTTTTCATGGTGTGTGCTTAGGTTCAGAAACTAAATATACTAACTTCAAGAAGTACCCTGAAATAAATAGCAAAAAAAGAAGCCGTTTCATCCTCCACATGAAACGGCTTCCTGGTGATTTTGTTTAATATCTAATTATGTGCAATCGGATCTGGTTCTCCATCCGGATCGCCATTGACATACCCGTCACTTGACAGGTTTCCGCTGGTGGCCAGTAATAATCCGCATACATGGGGTGCAGCCATGGAGGTCCCGCTCATTGTGGCATAGCCCCCACTTTTATAGGTGGACAATACACTTACTCCCGGGGCACAATAATCGACAGGTGGATTGCCATAGTTTGAAAAGTAGGCAAAGTTGTCGTAAATATCCATGGCCGAAATGGTATACAGGTTGGCACCGTTAGCTCGGGCAGGAGAATGATTGTTGGCATCGTCACTTTCATTTCCGGCAGCAAGAGCAACAAATACTCCTGACGCTCCCAGGTTCATTACAGCCTCATCAATGGGATCGTAAACACTGCCTCCCAGACTCAAATTGGCTGCATCGCCCGGCTGAGCATTGGCGGCAACGTAGTCCACTCCCGCAATAATATCAGTCATGGTTCCTGATCCCCGGCGGTTAAGTACCTTTACGGCGATCACCGTGGCCCCTGCCGCTACTCCTACGACTCCTATCTCATTGTCGATTGCAGCAACAATGCCTGCACAGTGCGATCCATGCCCGTTATCATCATCGGCGGTAGTGGTTCTTACCACAAATGTTTTAGATCTCGAGGCATCCACGTTCAGGTCAGGATGATCCAGATCGATTCCAGTGTCAATGATCCAGGCCACATGGTTCCCTGTGTAATTAATGTTTCCAACTCTTGTTATTCCATAAGGCACAGATTGTGCGGGTGGATCTGAAGGTTGAGTTCCTGGTTTTTTCAAGGTAACGACCCTGTCTTCCCAGACTCCTTTCACTCCATCCTGAATTTTCAAGGCCGATGCTTCCTCTTTACTAAGCGAGACAGAGAAGCCTTTAAAAGCGGATCCATATACTCTGGACGGAGCCTTCCCTTCCACCCCGGTTCGTTGGAGTATCCGGTATGCTTCCTCTGAGACCATTGCTTTCCGGGCAGTCTCATCTGCCACGGCAGATTTGAGTGAGGTGATTCCTCCTTCGAGTTGAACAATATAAACTCCGGGAATTACATCATCTGCAAAAGTTGTTTCGGTCTCATTGTCAATCGGGCTTGTTTCAATGGTAGGATCCTTTTCGCAGGAATACACCAATAGGGCTAGAATGGCTACAGCCATTAGGGTTCTTTTCATTTTGATTGGGTTTTAGGTTTAAAAATATTGGATACTGTAATGTAAAAATATTTTTAGAAAAGCCATGGAAGATGGTATGGATTTATCGTGGATCCGGTTTTTTTTTGTCCTGTAAAGAGGCGAAAGATCTTAGTTCTATTTGCATCCTCCCTCGCTCAAGCTAGCCTTGCTCCCGGTGTACAAAAGAAAAACCCGCCTGCTTCGCAAACGGGTTTTTAGAATCTGTGCGGAGGAAGAGGGATTCGAACCCCCGGTACCTTGCGGTACAACGGTTTTCAAGACCGCCGCATTCGACCACTCTGCCATTCCTCCGGGCGCGAAATTAGTAAAAATTTGGATTTTGGAAGTGAAAAAGAGGAAGATTATGGCCGTTTTGCGCATGCGGTGCAGGGAAAGTGTTAAAATTTAAAATTGTCATTGATAAAAGTGAGTGTTGTCAAACTATTCAGAAGAAATAGCGGGAAAAAGGAAAATGGAGGGAATTGCTTGATTTTGTACTGAATTTGTGGATAAAACTCAGTATTTATACACATTTCAGCGTTTTTTTACAGGGGATTCTTGTAGGGGTATCAGAAAAAATTATATTTGTATAGAATTTGGCTAGAAAAGTTAAGAAAACATTTTACTAACCCTTAAATTTCATTTATTATGAACAAAGCAGAATTGATAGATGCTATTGCTTCTGAGTCTAATCTGACCAAGGCAGATGCCAAAAGGGCTCTTGATGCTTTTATTACCACTACTACTCATGCATTGAAGAAAGGTACCCGTGTAGCACTTGTTGGATTTGGATCATTTTCAGTTTCTGAAAGAGGTGCCAGAACCGGCCGCAACCCACAAACCGGAGCTGAGATTAAAATCAAAGCCAAAAAAGTTGTGAAGTTCAAAGCTGGAAGTGAGCTCAGTGACGCTGTCAAGTAAAAATATTTGAACTGCATTAAAGGGGGGCTATTTGCTCCCTTTTTTTTTGCTTAATTTTAGCCAATGAAGCAAATTGAGCTGGACCTGATCAAGCACCTTTCAGGATGTGTGACCGAAAATCGGCTCTCTCTTTTTAAAAAGGTGCTTGCCGAACGTACCCGATACATCACCGTGCTTATAGAGGATATTTACCAGTCGCATAATGCTTCAGCAGTTCTTCGTACCTGCGATTGTACCGGGATACAAGATGTTCATATCGTGGAGGAGAATAACGAGTATGAGATCAACCGGGATGTGGCACTTGGCTCGGACCAATGGCTTAGCCTTTACTATTATAAGGATGGAAGGGATAATATATACCGGAGTATCGATTCACTAAAGAATAAGGGATACCGTATTGTTGCTACTTCCCCTCATAAGGAGGGCACTACCCCCGAGAACTTCGATCTGGAAAAGGGCAGGGTGGCACTGATGTTTGGGACGGAGTTGAACGGACTTTCTGACCGGGCACTGGAGCTGGCCGATGAGTATATCCGGATTCCCATGGTAGGCTTTACAGAAAGTTATAATATCTCGGTTTCGGCGGCCATCATGCTATATACGCTGAGGAAAAGGCTGGAACAAAGCTTCCTGGAATGGAAGATTGGGGAGGAGGAACAAAGCCAGTTGTTGCTCCAGTGGTTACGCAACAGCATTAAAATGTCGAAACAGATTGAAAATAAGTTCTTTAAAGATTATCCTTCTGATTTTTAATCTCCGGGGTTGTTCCATTTCCAACAGTTTAGTTATCTTTGATTAACAGAGGCTTTCGATAGATTAGCCTTATCCTTTGTTTGATAAAACTCTACTGTGATGAATTGCATGATAATTGATGATGATACGCTTTCCAGACGGATTATTGAAGAATTTATTCAGAAGACGGATGGACTGGAGCTTGTGTCTTCCAGCGGGGATCCGGTAGAAGGGATCAACCTTCTTAAAAAACACGATGATATCCATCTGATTTTCCTGGATATTGAGATGCCCGAAATGACAGGTATCGAGCTCCTGAATACCTTGAAGAATCCGCCACAGATCATTATTGTATCCTCCAAGGGGAAGTATGCGGTTGATTCATACGAATACGATGTAACCGATTATTTGCTCAAACCGGTGGATTACGGCCGGTTCTACCGGGCTGTATCTAAAGCCTTTAAACGCTTTGAGCAGTTGACAGCTGAACAGATTGGTAAAGACGAGATCTTTATAAAAAAGAATGCCACACTGGTTAAGTTGAAGTACGACGATATACTCTGGGTAGAGGCCCTCGAAAATTATGTGATCTTTAACACTTTCACAGATAAATATACCATACATTTCACCATGAAGGCCATTGAGCAAAAACTGCCGGCCAACAAATTTACACGGGTTCACCGATCTTATATTGTAAATACCAGTTGCATCAATATTATAGAAGATAATTCTGTAATTATAAAAGTGGAAGATGGTGCCAAGTCCATCCCCATCGGAAAATCCTACAAAGAAAAGCTGATGCGGGATATCAACCTGATCATCAAGTAATTCATGGTTTCCAAGCGCCAGTTGTTTTTGCGTCACGTGGCGCAAACATCTGATTCATCCCTTCAGTTTGAGATCGAACGAGCCGAAGGGATAAGCTTTTATGACACCAAGGGGAAAGCCTACATAGACCTGGTTTCCGGGGTTTCCGTTTCTGCCCTGGGGCATGGTCACCCGGTGGTAGTGAAAGCTGTTCAGGATCAGGCAGAGCGGTATATGCACACGATGGTTTATGGTGAGTTTGTTCAATCCCCCCAGGTAGATTATGCGAGTTGGCTGGCAGAGCGATTGCCCGCATCCCTGGATAATGTCTATTTCGTAAATTCAGGAAGTGAAGCCATTGATGGAGCTATGAAGCTGGCCAAGCGGGTTACAGGAAGAGGAGATTTTTTTGCTTTTGAAAAGGCCTATCACGGGGGCACTCAGGGAGCTATGAGTATTCTTGGAGATGAGCAGGGTAAATCCGGATACCTGCCCTTACTGCCCGGGATCAAACATATCCGCTTCAACGAAGAGGAGGATTTAGGCTCCCTGCATAAAGGAGTGGCTGGTGTTATTGTGGAGCCCATTCAGGCCGAGGCTGGGATCATTGAACCTGTTGGAGATTTCCTGAAACAGCTGCGCATCAAATGCGATGAGGTGGGTGCCTTGTTGATTTTGGATGAGGTGCAGACGGGGATGGGAAGAACCGGGAAGTTGATGGCTTTTGAACATTATGACTTTGTTCCTGATATTCTTTGCCTGGCTAAAAGCTTTGGAGGCGGAATGCCCCTGGGTGCGTTTATAGCCTCCAGGGAACTTATGAGCAAACTGACCTTTGATCCGCCCCTGGGGCATATCACTACCTTTGGGGGGCATCCTGTTTCCTGCGCTGCAGGACTGGCTGCTCAGAAGGTTGTGGAGGAAGAGGGCCTGATGGCTCATGCTCTGAAGATGGAACAGCGTTACCGCGACGGCTTGAAACATCATATGATTACCGGTATCCGTGGAAGAGGGTTATTTCTGGCCGTGGTACTTGACCCGGAGGTGCAGGTAACCCGTTTTATATCCAGAGCGTTTGAAAATGGTCTGATTATTGATCAGTTTCTGTTTTCAGATAATGCCTTCCGGATAGCTCCTCCCCTGATAATTTCAGACCATGAGGTGGATGAAACCGTGGAACGGATTTTAGCTACCCTGAATGGCCTTGCCTGACAAGAAAGCGGATTATTTTTCGTTTATTAAGTAATATGATAAGATCTTTTACCATTTTTCTTTTTCTATTTATCTCTCAGTTGATTTATTCACAGGAGACTGAATACCTGCAACTTGTAAAGGCAGAAGCCCGGCTTCAGGACCTGTTCAATCAGCTCTATTCCGATAGCGTATCGGAGGTGGATCTTCTGCTTGACACCATCAAGCTGGAGATGACCGAGGCACTCTCCCTGCCCGCTTCCATGGAATTCCCATGGAGCCGACTGGACAAAATCGGCATCTCTGGCTCTGAGGATAAAATGATGAGGGTTTACTCCTGGCATGTGGAGGAGGATATGGACCACTACCGGTACTTCTGTTTTATCCAGGTGGGTATGAAAAAGGGCAAAATAAAGCTGTACCAATTGAAAGATAATGGGAAGCCTCAGAGAAGGATGATGAAATATGACCAGACCAGGAACGACTGGTTCGGAAAACTCTACTACCAGGTTGTAAGCAACACATACAAACGCAAGACTTATTATACCCTGCTGGGTATGGACTTTAACAATGCGTATTCTACTATTAAAAGTGTAGAAGTGATGTATATACAGCGGAATGAGCCCCACTTTGCCAGATCGGTTTTTTCCAGGGGTGGCGATTTTGTTGACAGGCTTGTTCTGGAATATTCCAAGCAGGTAGCCATATCGGTCAGATACGATCCGGGAACTGGATTCATTACCTTTGACCACCTGGCGCCCTTTCATCCCATATATGAAAATAACTTTGAATTTTACGGGCCCGACGGTTCATTTGACGGACTGGAATTTGAAGGAGGTCTCTGGGTATACCGGGAGGATATCGATGCCCGGAACATAGACTGACAATCCGTCAGTTTTAAGCTCTTGGCATAGCCTTTGACACATTCGTGATCAAATGTAAAACCTAAAATTGTTGAACGATGCAGAAAGGTAAGATCAATGTTACCACAGAGAACATTTTTCCCATTATTAAGAAATTCCTATACTCGGATCATGAAATATTCCTTCGGGAGCTTATTTCCAATGCGGTCGATGCCACACAAAAGCTGAAAACACTGGCGTCAGTAGGTGATTTTAAAGGAGAGCTTGGAGATCTCACTATCCGGGTGGACGTGGACAAGAAGAAGAAAACCCTTACCGTTTCAGATGCAGGAATCGGGATGACTGCTGAAGAGGTAGAGAAGTATATCAACCAGATTGCCTTCTCCAGTGCCGAAGATTTCATGGAAAAGTATAAAAAGGACAGCAATGCCATTATCGGACATTTTGGCCTTGGATTCTACTCCTCCTTTATGGTAGCGGATAAGGTGGATATTAATACCCTTTCCTGGCAGGAAGATGCCAAAGGCGTCTCATGGAGCTGTGATGGCAGCCCGGAATATAGCCTTGGAGAAAGCGATAAGAAGGAGCGGGGTACCACGATAACCCTTCATCTTGATTCAGATAGCAAGGAGTTTCTGGAGGAGAATAAGATCAGCGAGTTGCTGGATAAGTATTGTAAATTCCTGCCTGTGGAGATCGCTTTCGGGAAAGAGAAGGAGTGGAAGGATGGCAAAGAGGTGGAGTTGGACAAAGACAGGATCATTAACGATACCAAACCCCTCTGGACACTTCCCCCTGCAGAGGTAAAGGAGGAGGATTACACTAAATTCTACCGCAAATTGTATCCTGTGGGGGATGAGCCCCTCTTCAATATTCACCTGAACGTGGATTATCCCTTTACCCTGACAGGGATCCTCTATTTCCCGCGCATTAAAAATAACATTGAGATTCAGAAGAATAAAATACAACTCTTTAGCAACCAGGTATTTGTTACCGACTCAGTGGAGGGTATTGTCCCTGAATTCCTGACCCTCCTTCACGGAGTCCTGGATTCGCCGGATATTCCCTTGAATGTGTCCAGAAGTTATTTACAGAGCGACTCCAATGTAAAAAAGATCTCTTCGCATATCACCAAGAAGGTGGCCGACAGGTTGGAGGAGATCTTTAAAAATGACCGGGAGCAGTTTGAGAAGAAGTGGGATGACCTGAAGCTTTTTATTGAATATGGGATGCTGTCCGAAGAGAAGTTTCACGAACGCGCAGAAAAGTTCGCCCTGTTGAAGAATGTGGATGGAAAATACTTCACCCTCACCGAATATGAGGAGCTGATTAAGGAGAACCAGACCGACAAGAATAAGTCCCTGGTATACCTCTATGCTACTGAGAAGGATGAGCAGTTTAGTTATATTGAGGCTGCCAGGGCAAAAGGGTATGATGTATTGTTGATGGACGGTCAGCTGGATACGCACTTCCTGAACCATATGGAGACCAAGTTGAAGGATTCCAGGTTTGCCAGGGTCGATTCAGATATTGTTGAAAAGCTGATTGAAAAAGAGGAGACCAGGGAGTCAAAACTGACTTCCGCCCAGGAAGCGGATCTGACCCCGGTATTTCAGGCACATCTGCCCGGAAAGGAAATGAACTACTTTGTCAGCTATGAATCACTTTCCGAAGTGGATCCGCCGGTAATGATCACCCAGAGTGAATTCATGCGCCGCATGAAGGATATGCAGGAGATGAGCGGACAGGCTTCCATGTATGGTAATTTCCCGGATACATACAACCTGGTGGTGAATGCCAATCACCCGCTGGTGGGTAAAATCGTAGAGCAAACCGAGAAGAAGCTGGGCAAGAAGCTGGAAGAGCTTCGAACCGAGAAATCAGGGCTATCAGAGGAGCAGCAGTTGCTGGAGAAGGCCAAAGAGGGCAAAAAGGAGGAAGAGATTCCCCAGAGCGAGAAGGACCAGATGGAAGCGGTTAATAAGAAGCTGGGAGAGCTGGAAGATAAGCGTATCGAGATGCTGAAGAAGCACGGAAAGGGTCAGAAACTGGTGAAGCAACTGATCGATCTGGCCCTGCTTGCCAACAACCAGTTGAAAGGGGAAGACCTCGCTGCCTTTGTTAAAAGGAGCGTGGAGCTGATCAAATAGTTTTTAGAAAAACAGTGTTTTAACCTCCTGTTTCAGGTAGTTGATGGCTACCTGAGATGGGGGGTTATTTAATTCTGTAAGACGTTCCAGGATCAGTTTTCCAAGGGTGGGTCCGGAAGCATCGGGCTTTACCTCTTTGGCCGTTTCATTCACCAGGTTAATCACCTGGTTTTTGGCGGCCTTTATTTTTTCCCAGGCTTCTGTGCTCAGGTAGGTCTGCTGGGCTATATTGTGTTCAAATTCCGAGGTGATATTGCTCAGGAGCTCCTGTTGCATCTGCCTGGCGCTAAAATCGGGACGGCTCACTCGCATAATCATACTTTCCGGAGATATACGCTCCAGCAGCAGGATACTGCGCTCATAAGCCTGGAGCCGGACCGGCAGAATTTCATCTGTCAGGTGCATATTAAATTCTTTTTTCCGCCTGCTTTCCTCGCTCCTGGACCAGGTTCTTAGCATCACCAGGACAGTCAGGAAGACAATCAATGCGGGCAGCGTATACTTAAGGATTTCAAGTAATACCTCCATGTTAATTTTTTTTTGAAACTTGATCTATGCAATATTAATGCAAATTATCACGAAAAGCGTACTTTTAGACATTGAAAAACAATTGACCACATTTTAAAATATTTACCTATGGAACAACTTTCAGCAAGAATCAAGTCCCTTTCACCCTCTGCTACCATTGCCATGAATCAGAAGGGTCGTGAATTAAAGGAAAAAGGGGTCGACGTGATTAACCTCAGTGTGGGGGAGCCTGACTTTATGACTCCCGAACATATCCGGGAGGCTGCCAAAAAAGCCATTGATGGCCCCTGGCATCATTATGCACCCGTGGCTGGTTATCCAGATCTGCTGAAAGCCATTGCTGAAAAATTCAAACGGGAGAACAACCTGGATTACAAGCCCTCCAACATCATGGTCAGTGTGGGCGCCAAGCACTCCCTGGCCAATGTGATGATCTGCCTGATCGATAAGGGGGAAGAGGTGATCGTTCCTGCTCCTTACTGGGTAAGTTATGCGGAGCAGGTAAAAATTGCTGAGGGAGTTAACGTGGTGCTGGATACGACAGTTGAGGATGAGTTCAAGATCTCTCCGGAACAACTGGAAGCTGCCATTACTCCCAAAACAAAAGCTCTGCTGCTCTGCTCTCCCTCCAATCCAACCGGTAGCGTATACACCAGGGATGAGCTGGCTGGCCTGGCAGCCGTGCTGGCCAAACATCCGGGCATTTATGTGATTGCCGACGAAATTTACGAGCATATTAACTTTGTAGGGGGACACGAATCCATTGCCCAGTTTGAGGAGATCAAGGATCGCTGTGTGATTATCAACGGGGTTTCCAAGGGATATGCCATGACTGGATGGAGAATCGGGTATATGGCAGGTCCAGAATGGCTGGTTAAGGCCTGCACCAAGCTGCAGGGTCAGATGACCTCGGGGGCCACCTCCATTGCCATGCGCGCTGCTCTTGAGGCGCTTGAGGGTGACCAAAGCTGTGTAAAAGAGATGCGTGATGCCTTCCTCCGTCGAAGGGACCTGATTCTGGGGCATGTGAACAGCATTAAAGGGGTAAAATGTGCCACCCCGGGAGGTGCCTTTTATGTATTTCCTGACCTGAGTGCCTACATTGGAAAATCGGTGGATGGAAGGAAGATTGAGACCGATATGGATCTCTGCATCTACCTTCTTGAGGAAGGCCATATCGCCACGGTACCCGGATCCGCCTTTGGAGCCGATGGCTGTGTCCGGATCAGCTATGCCAACTCGGATGAGAATCTGGAAAAGGCGATGCAACGACTGAAGAAGGCCCTGGCCGCGCTTAGTTAAGCCCCTCCAGCTTACTCTGGTGGCATACCAGCGGGGCGCTTTTGTCACCCTGCCAGTTGTGAAATCCATTGCCCTGGCAATCTTTGTAATCTTTACAACTGGCACAGCGGCCCCTTCTATTCCAGGAGCGATCCCGGAATGGGATAAAGCGGGTTTGCCAGACCTGGTAGAAGTTATCATTATAGATGTTTCCCTGAATAAAGGACCTGTCTATGTTTGGACAGGCCGAGATGGAACCGTCAATGAGAATTGATCCGATGTTGATCCCGGCCCGGCAGAAAAAGGGGGAATCCCTCACTTTGGATTCATAGACTCCCACGTAGCCTTCGCAGCTGAATTTAACATCCATGCTACCTTTAGTACGGTGCTCCGCAATAAAGTCAAGCGTCTCTTTAAACTCCCGGTCGGTGAGGATCAGCTCCGGATGCTCTTTGGCCCTGCCGATGGGGAGGATGGTGAAGAGTCTCCATCCTTTTACCCCTTTTGCTTGCAGGTATTTGTAGATGGAAGCCAGCTCCTTCCTGTTTCTCCGGTTGACACAGGTCACCACATCGAAGGTGAGTCTTTTTGAACTTGCAGCCAGTGCAAGAGCCCGGTCAACCTTTGTAAAGCTCCCGGGCCTGCTCCGCAGCCAGTCGTGACTCTCCTCCAGACCATCCACGCTGATGGTCAGGGCTCCCATACCGGCACTCAGCAGGGATTCATGGCGCTTCCTGTCGTAGAGCTGTCCGTTGGTTACCATGCCCCAGCGCATCCCCCGTTTTCGGATTTCCATACCCGCCTCCTCAAGGTCCTTTCTGAGTAATGGCTCTCCTCCGGTGAGGGCCACGATGAAATTTTTTGCGGGTTTTTTGATGGTATCGAGCGCCCTGACAAAATCCTGCAGAGGCATATCTGGATGGTCGCTATTCCTGTGGCAATCGCTTCCACAGTGTTGGCAGTTGAGATTGCAGCGGGTGGTGCACTCCCAGAAAAGGTAATTCAGTTCATGAAGCCTGGTTTGTACCCTTCTGAATTTCCGAAAGGCCATCTTTTTGTAAAGCGAGAACACCTAGTTTTCTTCCAGCTTAAGGTTCAGGAATACCTCCCGTCCGGGATTTATTAGCACCGTGTCTTTACTCTTGTAGCTGCCATCAGATGCATGGTCCGTATCCTCGATGGTTAGTTTCAGAGACTCGGTCCAGGGAGTATAGAATGCAAATTGCCCCTGGCTGTTGGTGATCGCATAGTGTGCAGATAGTTCCGATTCTACTTTGATGCCATTCAGAGGCAGATTTGTGTTGCCGGAAACGATCTGCCCATTGATATATACATCGTCCTGCATATCCTGGGGGATCCCGTAGCATGCCTGGAACACAAATAAGGCGGTGGTAAAACTTAAACTACCGAAGAGGATTCTTAACTGCTTCCGATTCATATGCTCCAATGGACATTTAATTAGTCGAAGTTAAAAAAAAGCTTAACAAGCCGGGCGTTTTTTATTCGATATCCCTATGAATATACTGGCTGTAGTCCTTTACCATCTTTTCATACCTCTTTTCGAAGTGTGGTGAATCGATGAGGAAATCCGCCGTAGCACGATTGCAGGCGGTGGGAACATTATAGAGGACTGTGATCCGTAAGAGTGCCTTCACATCCACATCGTGGGGCTGTGCCGACATAGGATCCCAGAAGAAAACCAGAATATCGATTTTACCTTCGGCGGCCAGGGCACCCAGTTGCTGATCCCCGCCCAGCGGACCGGATTTAAGCTTTTGAAGGGATTGGGCCATTTCTCCTTTTTTCAGGAGGGTTTCTTCCACCATTTTTCCAGTAGTCCCCGTACACACCAGGTGGTGCTTGGCTAGTTTTTCTGCATTGTAGGCGACCCATTCTGTCAGGTCGGCTTTCCGGTTGTCATGTGCTACCAGGGCAACAGTCTTTACTTTATCCATGACGCAAAGATAGGCTCACTTATTGAATTCTGTTACATTTGTATGCAAAGCAAAGTTAAATTATGGCTAAGTTTGAACGTAGGCAGACCCGTCAAATGGGCAAGGCAGTAAGAATATCCATGTTGGTGGTGTTCCTGGGACTGGTAATTATGGTGCTGGTTGTTTATAAGCTCTATTCCAGGGTCTTTGTTCCAAATGTGATCCTGGATACGGCACAGGAACTCTTTTATATTCCAAGCGGATCCAGTTTTGAATCAGTGGCTGATAATCTGAAGGAACAGGGAATCATTGAAGATCGGAAGTCCTTCGAATGGGTGGCCGTGAAAAAGGGCTATGACAGCCAGGTGAAGCCTGGCAGATATAAAATCCTCAATGGATTTACCAACAATGAGCTGGTGAATATGTTGCGTTCAGGGAACCAGGATCCGGTGATGGTGGTTTTTAACAATATGCGCTCTTTGAATCAATTGTCAGGAAAGGTTTCACAATATCTTGAGGCTGATTCCCTTGAATTTGCCACTTACCTCGCTGATAGCGGGCTCCCCGCCAGGTATGGCTTTGATGCAGCCAATTTTACCTCCATGTTTATCCCGGAGACCTACGAGTTTTACTGGACCACGTCGCCGGAGGAGTTTACGGATCGCATGAAACAGGAGCATGAAAAATTCTGGGAAGGGGAACGCGACCGGAAAGCAAAAAAACTGGAGATGACCCGGGAGGAGGTGGTCACCCTGGCTTCCATTGTGGATGAGGAGACCCTTTTCGATGATGAAAACAGCCGGGTGGCTGGATTATACCTGAACCGCCTGGAACAGGGAATCCCTTTGCAGGCCGATCCGACGCTGAAATTTGCACTGGGTGATTTTTCCAGGCAGCGGATCCTGAATGAGGATAAAGAGATAGATTCTCCTTACAATACCTATAAGTTCAAAGGACTCCCCCCGGGGCCCATCTCCATTCCCTCGGTTTCGGCCATCGATGGGGTCCTTGAGTATGAAAAGCACCGATATCTGTATATGTGCGCCAGAGCTGACTTCAGTGGCTACCATGCCTTTGCCCGCTCTTATTCACAGCACCTGAAGAATGCGAGGGAATATCAGAGGGAGCTGAATAAAAGAAGGATCTATAAGTAAGTGAAGCCTGGCTAAATCACGTTCACCTCACGCTCCAGAGTAACTCCAAAAAGACGTTCCACATCCTCTACAATCATTTCTGAAAAATCGTATATCTCCTGGCCGGTGGCTTTCCCGTAATTGACGATCACCAGGGCCTGAGAAGGCCAGGTCCCCACATTTCCGATCCGTTTCCCTTTCCAGCCTGCTTTTTCTATCAACCAGGCCGCCGGGATTTTCATCTGGTAGCCTTCAATGGGGTAAAGGGGAACCTCCGGATATTCCACACGGATACAGTTGTAGATAGTTTTGTCTAAGATCGGATTCTTAAAGAAACTCCCTGCATTTCCGTACTGGGCCGGATCAGGTAATTTTGCTTTCCTGATCCTGCTGATTACCTTACGAAGGTCCAGGGCGGTGCTTCCATTGGTTTTAATAAACTCCTCCTTCACGTTTCCATAACCAAGCTGAAGCTCAGGTTTCCGGGTCAGTCTGAAGGCCACCTGGGTAATTATGTACCTCCCCGAGGCTTCCCCTTTAAAAATACTATTCCTGTAGCTGAACCGGCATGCTTCCTGATCCAGGGTTACCAGTTGATGTTCCTGCAGATCCCAGGCTTCCAGCCATTCAAAGCGGTCCTTGAGCTCCACTCCGTACGCACCAATATTCTGTATGGGCGAGGAACCTACCGATCCGGGAATAAGGCTCAGGTTTTCCAATCCAAACCACCCCTGATTTATGGCATAAGCAACCCAGTGATCCCAGTTTTCCGAGGCACCCACTTTTACCACCAGATCATCCTCCTTCTCTTCCACTACTTCGATCCCTGTCATGCCGGGTTGTATAATCAAGCCCTCGAAATTATTCCGGAACAGAATATTACTGCCCTCTCCCAGGACCAGGAGGGGTAATTGGCGGGTGAGGTCATTTTCCAGTATAGCTTCCAAAGTTTCCAGATCCCCGGGCCTGGCATAATAAGCAACCGTGGAATTCAGGCCAAAACTATTGAACTTTCTCAGCGATTGTTTGTGATGTATATGGATCATAGTAGTAAATATAGCAAGGATTTGGTCCGCTGCCATCTCTCTAATTCCTATCTTGTAATTTTTGGCTTTAGTCTTGAAACAGGTATACATATCAGTAATCAATGACCTGGCAACTGACCAGCGTGTCGGCCGGGTGGCAAAGCTCCTTGTTGATAAGGGTTTTGAAGTTACCTGTATTGGCAGGAGATTTAAAAACAGCCCCGACCTTCGATCCAAGCCCTATAAGATACGGCGTTACCGGATGCTGTTTTCAAGGGGGCCTTTTTTTTATGCCTGTTTTAATCTGAGGCTCCTGCTAAGCCTTTTATTTGCAAAGAGGCCGGCACTGTTTATTTCCAATGATCTGGATACTTTGCTGGCAAATTATTTGGGAAGCAGGATCAGAAAAGTACCCTTGATTTATGATAGCCATGAACTATTTACGCAGGTACCCGAACTGATTCAAAGAAAAAGAGTTCAGAAGGTCTGGAAAGGGATCGAGCGCTGGTTGGTGCCAAAGCTCAGCTATGCACTTACGGTCAACTACTCGATAGCAACTATATACAGGAGGCTCTATGGAACCCAGTTCAGAGTCGTGCGAAATGTTCCGGAAAAGATCGATTATATCCCCCGGAATGCAACGGTTGAAAAAAGGCAGATGATCATCTATCAGGGTGCTCTGAATGTGGGAAGGGGGCTGGAATTAATGATTGATGCCATGGAATATCTGGAGAATATACTATTTGTGGTTGTTGGGACGGGTGATATTGAAAAGGACCTGAGAGAACGAGTGGCTCAAAAGCAACTTGGGGATCGAATTGAATTCACAGGAAGAGTTTTGCCTGAGGAGCTTTTGACTCTCACCTGCCAGGCTGATCTGGGGATATCCCTGGAAGAGGACAGGGGTTTGAGTTATCGTTATTCACTTTCCAATAAACTGTTTGATTATATCCAGTGCCGGGTACCCGTGCTCTGTTCGGCACTTCCGGAGATGAGCAGAATCGTTGATACCTATGGGATCGGAATCTCAACCAATGAAAGGAATCCGGAAAAGCTTGCATCCATTATCAGGTACATGCTGAAAGAGAGGTCTCGTGGTGCCTGGAAGGAAGCCCTTCAAAAAGCAGCTCCAGAGCTTTGCTGGGAGAAGGAGTCCCTGGTCTACCTGGAGCTATTAAAAGAAAGTGGGATTCTGAACTGAATCTTAAAACATTTAGTACCCTTGTCCGTTATAGTTTCATATCCATTTAGTTTATGAAAAATAAAAGCAATACCCTTATTCTGCTCCTTTTTGTTATTCCCTTGTTCTTGAATGCGCAGGTTACATTTATTGAAGTCGAAACACAGGAACAGATGAACGCTGCACAAAAGAAAGCATCAGACCAGATGTTGATGCTGTTCGTGGATGTTTATGCTGACTGGTGCGGACCCTGTAAAGTCATGGACCGGGAGGTTTATACGGACCCGTCCGTGGCTGACTATATGAATGCCAATTATGTGAGTGTCAGGATGGATGGCGAGACCGATTATGGCCGGATCTATGCTTCAGAACAGAAGCTGGAGGGCTATCCGAGCATGTTTATTTTCAGTGATGACGGGGAGCGGGTGAGCAGAATTATGGGATTTACACCCCCTGAAGAACTGATAAGCTCCTTACGGGCTATAAATAAGGGCTTTAAAAAGATGAGAGCTTACCGTGCTGGCTATTTGAAGCAAAGCCTGGATGCGGAAGAATTTGCTGATTATATCTCTGTACTGCGGGAGATGGGAAACCAGGAAGAGGCTGAGGCGCTTGCTGCTGAATATATGGATAAAGTGATGGAGTCAAAGACGAAACTTTCAGACAGCGATATCCGGGTAGTCGCTTTCAACATGGACCAGGGTGATTCCTGGTGGGAGGGATTTGCCTCAGATCCTGAACGTTTGAGGAGGGTCCTGAAAGAAGACTACATGCTTGCTTTGGAGAAGATCTATAATAACACCCTCGTTAAGGCCGTTGAGGAAGAGCGTATCGATCTGATCAGCAAGATGGCCAACCAACTGGCTCCACTGGCAGAGGAGGAGAGTGGTGCATGGGATCTGCGTTCGCTTCCTTTTATTCAATACTACTATTATACCGGCAAGAACGGTGAATTGATTGCCTATGTGGATGAGCGTTTTCTTACCGATCGAAAGAATGATCACCGTTGGCTCTATAGCGCTGCATCTCAAATCACGGATATGGATCAGCAATATCAGACAGAGCTGTTACTGAAGAAAGAGCTTGAGTGGTATGCTCAATGTATCGAGCTGGAGGAGCACTTTGATTACTTTTTTTACCAGGGAATGGTGCAATTTTTTCTAAAAGAAGGGGAAAAGGCAAAATCCTCTTTTATGAAAGCAGAATCTCTGGCCACCAACCAGGAGCAAAAAGAGATGGTAGCACAGGTAATGGGGTATATCAATAACAGGTGAGCAGTTCTTTTGTGATTCTGAAAGGGAACAGTTACTTTTAAGTCCTTAAAAACTAAACTGTCCCCTTATGAAATCACTTGCAGGTCTTTCCGCATTATTTCTTCTTATACTGGTAACTTCCTGTTCGGGAGGATTAAACGATCTGAAGCGCAGGGGCTTAAAAGGGAAGGTCAAAGCAACTAATGAATTTCAGTGCGATGCCACCTATGAGAATGAAAAGTGGGTGGCAGGGGCAGATTGCGCCAATGGCTACCGTGTGGTGGAGTATGACGAGGAGGGGAACTACATTCAGGCTATGAACATGAGCGACTGCGGCGATACCACCAACCTCGCTACCATAAAACGTGAGAATGGAGAGCTGGTGGAAGAAAACTATTATACCAGGGTTAATTTGACACCAAAACACTCCAAGATGGTACTGGTGTCACGCACAGTCATGGACAGAGTTTCAGAGGATCAGGTTAATTTTGAAGTTTGGCAGAACGATCGGCTCACTTTTGAGGGTACCACTTATTACGATTCGAAGGGAAGGATTGAGCGTCAGGTGCAGGTGGTGAATAACCGGGAGGTCATTGTTCACCACGTGTATGAAAAAAATCTGCTGGTAGAGATGTACCAGCAGGAGCTGGATGGTTCAAGATCAGCTACTCAACTGTACGAATATAGTGATTTTGATGAGCAGGGTAACTGGACACTCAGGCTGGTCTATTCGGGTGAAGAGAAGATCACTCCGGAGATGGCCATCACCCGTGTGCTGGAGTATTATTAATGACTAAAGTTCCGGAGTTTATAATCTATTGGTTAAATAATTTCACGTAATGGAGTAACTCCAGTGTCAATGAATTCTTGAAATTCTTCCAGATGCTCCGTGATTTTCGTGTGTTGCACGTCGCTATGTACTTGTCTCACAATCAACCGGAAAACTTTGGTTATCAATTCTCTGTTTTGGTTGTAACCACAATAACCCCGCCCATACCTCTTGATCCATAGCGGGCCGATGCAGAAGCCCCTTTCAATACATCTATTGACTTTACCTGGGCTGGCGGAATATTGGTAAAGACTGGATAATCAACGATGGTTCCGTCAACCACCAGGAGTGCCGGCACCGGGCCTTCGTTAAGTGTTGTAGTTCCCCTGATATTTATGGAATTAGCACCAATGCTTACCCCGGAAACACGACCTTCCAAAATTTCCAGGATATTATTGTAATTACTAAAATCCGGGCCGGAATCCAGGTGTTCAATGGCATAGGAAAGCCGTTCCTCGCTGATGTGGCCGTAACCTGTGGCATATTCAAAGTTCTTTTTTCCTTTTTTATACCGTAGATCAACATTAACCGAGTCCTTCGCGGCAAAATCGGCCAGTTTTATTTTTTGAGGGAAAAAGCCTTGAGCACTTATGGTTATTTTCTCTTTTTCGTCGCAGGTAAACGTAAAAAGACCTGTTGAATCAGTAAGGATCTCCTTATCCAGACTTTTTATTGTTATAAGCGCTTTATTCAGGGGGATCGCACGAAAGCTTGTCACTTTCCCTTTAAAAACTCGTTCTTGTGTTAATCCTGCCTGTCCCATAAAGAAAGACAAACAAAAGGATAGAATTAAAAATCTAGATTTCATTACAAGTTTATTTTGGATTTAATTAGGAGCGTCTAAAGAATCTGCGACCGTTTAAAACTGTTAAGAAAAAACCGCTGATCCTGCAGAACAGCGGTTTTTTCTATCTAAACTAAATGAATCAAACTAAAGTTTTGGTCCCTCACCATAATTGGGATTTTCCTTGTCGAACCAAAGTCTTTCGGTTGATAACACAGCTGGATCAGGAGTACCGCCTGTAAAGCCTTGCTCCAAAAGAGCAGCCTGCTTGTTAGCATAGTTAATATCATCTACGGTTGGACTAGCAACTGTCATGCGACGCGGAATCGGAATCTCACTACCCGATACGGTAACGTCTTCCCATGACAGGTAAAGGCTTCCTTTCTTTGGACATCCCGAACGACGAACGGTAGTCCAGATATCGTTGGGTGTATTCATGAAGTTGATATACTGCTGGAGGTATACTTTTTCCAATCCGTCTGTCGTAAGATCGTATGCAGGCTGGGCCAACAAAGCTATAATCTCACCGTCTCTTAACATCGTTGCCGCAGCCTCAGCTTCGTTTTCATCTTCGTAAACAGGATCGCCAAAGTAATAGGGCATTTCCTGATTTTCAGCCAGTTTATCGGCACGCAAGATGGATAATTCAACCCCCCAGTCGAAATACTCCTGGGCAGTTTTCGGAAGGTTTGCACCTAACAATTTAAACTCTGCCAGATAAAGATTCGTTTCAGCAGAACTGCCAAGAACAACGTTATGCGGCGGTTCATTTTCTTTCAGCTCAAGAATACGTCCACCCGGTTTTGTCGGGTAAGTATATCTATATGTTGTCCGCGTCAACTTTTCTGAGTACTCTGAAGTGGCCAAGTAGGTCTTATTCTCAATTTTGTTGGTAGCACTTTGATTGAAGTAAATCGAGTTGGCAGGGTCCTGGGTGGCGTCAGGGGACAGTGGAGCACCGTGGTAGCGAACCCAGGGTTCTCCGTCGCCTAACCAGCCTGCAAAATTACCAGCTATATCATAGTCTACCAGAGGATCGATATACGGAGGCAATGGCAAAGCCGCATCGATGAAGGCCTGCACAACTTCTCCGTTAAAATCGTTCTTTTCGAAGATAAAACGCAAACGGGGATCTTTGTTTGCCAGCAGAAAGTCCAACAGGTTTTTGCTTCCGTATCCAATCCACATTCCGTTTCCGGTTCCGTAATACAAAATACCTCTTTTGTACACAAAGTCGTCGTTCAAATCATCCATGTAACCTGCCGATGAGTTGGCAACTTCCTCTGCAATCTGAAGGGCCTGCGCACGGTCTACATTTACCAGACGTGCAGCAATTTTCAATTTTAACAGGTTACAGAATTTTGCCCATTTTGCATAGTCGCCATCGTAGATACGGTCCTGTCTTCCAATCGCAAACTGGTCCTCCGCGGCCAGCCCGACAAGGGCTTCGTCCAGCTCTTCCAGCCAGGTATCGAACAGCGTTTCCTGGTTATCCACTACTGGAGTTAATAGGGGAGGATTGGTATAGGGTGCCAGACCCGCTTCGGTGTATACCAAAGAACCTGTATTATCCGTAATGGTCAACGCAGTTGCAATCTGAATCGGGAAGGTCATACTGCGCATAGCCTGGTAAGTAGCCTTTTCTTCATCCGGCAAGTCCTCAATGCGCATTCTCACATCCATGGTTTGCGGTATCAGTGAACCATAAATTCCTTGTCCACCGGTTGGTCCCATCAGATTAAAATCGGCACCATTGCCTCCCTGCACAGTTCCAACCTGAACCCAGGGATATACATACTGGAAGTTATTGTAAAACCAGATGGTATAGTCGTTTCCATACATTTGCTCGATGGCCTTGGTCATCGAATATCTTAAGTCAGGCTCTGACAGGGTGGATGGATTGGTGTTTAGTTCTGCGAAATCTTCTCTATCGCACCCAATCACGAGGCTGAAAATAAGAGCAAATATTAATTTATATGTTGTTTTCATATTTACAGAGTTTTATAAATTAAAAATCAATACTGAGTGAGAGTGTATACATCCGGGTGTACGGAGTAAACGAACGTTCGTAGTATGATTCGCTGCTTGACGTACCACGGAAACTTTCAGGATTCAGGTTATTGGGCAAAGAGTTGTACAGGTAACCCAGGTTACGTGCATTGAATGAAACGTATATATTTTGCGCTTTCACCCTCTGAGCCACGCTCTTAGGCAAGTTATAACCAATAGAAATGTTTCTCAGGGCGATATACTTTACTTCGTTAAACCAGTTGTCGTTAATTACCCCTGAACTCCAGGCACTGTTAAAGTATGTATACAAACTTGCGTGAGTTGGTTCCACATACCCGGCATTGTAAGCTTCCTGGTATGTCATCCCACCTACATCTACTATTTCACCACCTGGGGCCGTTACTGTTTGACCGTCCGCAAATACGCCTTCGGGAATCATACCATCGTGAAATTCTTGTCCCGCTATATCAGCATACTGGCTGGTCCAGGTTATACCACCGTGTTCTTCATCACGCCATTTGTTCGAAGTTTCCATCATACCGTACGCGGTACCGTATTTATTGGAATAGGACGCAATGTGCCCGCCAAAACGTGCATCCAGCAATACGGAAAGCACCAGGCCTTTGAAACTGAAGGTATTGGAAAACGAACCTTCAAAGTCAGGATTAATTTTACCTACCTCCTGAACTTCATAACTTCTGGTATAATAAGCACCTCGGCGATCATCTCTCCAGGTCAGGATTTTATTTCCGTTTTCATCTTCCAATGGCTTGGTGTCTGTCATTAACACCCCATATTCACCGTCTTCGAATGCTACAGAGCCAACACGGAAGTTTCCGTAGTTTACGTAACCGGCCAATCCTTTGTATTCACCAACTTCGTCAACCAGATCAGATACCATGGTTGTATTGTTCCAGTAGATGAAAGTCGATTCCCATTTAAAGTTGAGCGTTTGTACTGGCGTAAACCCAAGGCTCAGTTCGAAACCTTTATTGGTAAGGGTGCCAACGTTGGTTAACATACTGCTTAAACCTGATGCAGATGGAAGAGGAACGGTAGAGATCTGTTCGGTAATTGCTTCGTTGTAATAAGCAATATCAGCACTTAAGCGGTTGTTGAACAAACGAACGTCCATACCAAATTCGAAAGAATTCTTTCGTTCAGGCTTGATGTTCGGATCTACTAAGGTTGTTGATATGGTGTTCTGATAGATAAACTGTCCACCTTCAATCTCAATGTTACCCAATCCGTATCCCTGGTTAATTGAATAGGGCGATGTATCGTTACCCACCTGTGCCCACGATGCACGCAATTTACCAAATGAGAAATAGGTCGGCAAATCAAAGGTTTCGGTAAAAATCCACGAAGAACTGATGGAAGGATAGAAGTACGAGTAGTTCCCTGTTCCATCGGTATAAACCAACGCCGAAGACCAGTCATTACGTCCTGTGATATCCAGGTACAGCTGACTTTTCCAGCTTAAGCTTCCAAGGAAGTACACAGAATTTATCTGTTTAGTTGAACCTATATTGGCCGTTGTTAGTGGGGTTCTTTTCGAGTTGTTCATATAAAATTTACCGGGAACAATCAAACCACCATCCGTCCAGGTTCTGTTATAAACAGTTCCGCGATCCCACAGTTCACCACCAATCAAAGCGTTGGCTTCGAAGTCACCAAATCCTTTGTTCAAATTGATAAGCAGTTTACCTGTTCGGCTCAGATCATTGGTTTGACGCAGATCGTACGAACCACCTTCCATGGCGTACCCCTGGCCAAGACTTTTTCCTTCGTAGAATTCCGTATAATAGTTCGCATTGGCTTCTGCTGTAATCGACATCCAGTCGGTAATATCGGCAGTTAGACGTACGATAGGACGTATGACATACTCTTTGTTGGTCGCATCATTTAAGTTGTAAGCGAACCATGTCGAGTTGCCGGGAACATTTCCATATTCGTCGCCATAATTATTGTTTGGTACTCCTCCGTGAGCTGCCTGATATACTTCTGGCTTGTTCCATCTATTGGTATCATACCAACCGGCCCAACTACCAGTTACATAGCTTGCGGCTAAATCATTACCCGGGTTTGTAACCCTGGAAGAGGTATAGGAAACAGAAGCTTCAGCTCTTAACCATTTTGAAAGGTTGTAGGAACCTTTGAATAACAATGAATATCTTTCGAATTCGTTGGTTGGAGAAGTCCCCTTGCGCTTATTGTACGAGTTTGATAAATAGAAACTCCCCTGCTCGTTGGCTCCGTTTAAGGCTACCGCGGTATTCGAGCTAACACCGAGATCATAAGCGTCCATCATGGCACCCGGGAAGCCTTCATATTTCCTGATCACACCATCATAGTCTTCAATCGGGCGTCCATCATATTTTGGGCCCCACAGAAAACCATCTCCGTTCGGGTTCCCGATTTTGGTCATTACCTGTGACCCGTCTACCTCGCGTGTATAAACCTGGTTTACATCGTATCTGTAATAGTTGCCTTCTCCGTCTTGTTCCCCGTAGCCTACATAACCGGCCAGAGTACCCGGACCATATTCGTACTGCAGATCAGGCTGATCCCAAACGTGTTCGAATCCTACCGATTTGAGTTACTTTAACGCCCACTCCTTTACGGCCCCTACCATCTTTGTTTTTAATGATAATCGCACCATTGATACCGCGTGATCCATACAGAGCGGTTGCGGCAGCCCCCTTCAGTATCGATACCGATTCATAATCATCCGGGTTCAGGTTTTTAAGAATGTTACCAAAGTCGTTGGCATTTCCGCTCCAGTCGGCGCTGGCATTTGAAATACCATTTTCAACAATAACGCCGTCGATCACAAAAATTGGCTGGTTGTTGTTCGAATTCAGAACCGAAACTCCGCGGATCTGGATTTTGCTGTTACCAGCCAGGCCGCCATCGGAAGCTCCAATACTCAAACCCGCCGACTTTCCTTGAAGAGCTTGCACGGGGTTTACTGTATTGGCCTGGGCAATGTCCTCTCCAGAAACTTCAGTCATGGCATAACCCAGGGCTTTCTCTTCCCTTTTTATACCAAGAGCGGTAACTACCACCTCGTCAATACCAATGGCATCAACCACCATAGTTACATCAATTACAGAACGGCCAGCAACTTCTTCTTCCACGTTCCTCATACCGATAAAAGTGAAAATAAGAACTGCTTCTTCAGGAACACTTAATGAATAATACCCCTCAGCATTGGTGATGCTACCATGGGTTGTTCCTTTCTGAATAATGGAAACACCGGGTATACCGGCTCCCTCTTCATCAGTAACTAAACCAGTTACTAATTGCTGTGCTTTTGCAGTACTCACTAGAAGTGAAAGCAAATCACAATGAATAATAGAATTTTTCTCATAGACTTAGTTTTTAAAGGTTGAATAGAAAAGTTATGCAATTGATAAATTGCTAGTAATGAGACGAAAAACAAATATTAGATGTTATATGTCTAAGTCAAGGCTTTATATCTTTATTAGTTACCAAACAAATACGACATACAACAACTGACAATTAAAAGAAAATGGCGTTGAATTCAAAATATTCCTGGATAATTTTAAAAAAATTCATGTGCGTGGAAGACACAGCAAGGATCTTTGACATACGGCGCATATTCGGGCAGTTTGACTCAGTCACGCTGAGTGATATCAGGGTAATCCGAATTATGACCACCTTGTTGGTTATGCTGTTTTATCGCCGCAGGAACATCATAACGCTTTCATATATATAATAAATTAGAGCCTTTAAATTTCCAGTAAAAATTGCTCTGGCGACTGATCGCCGAAAATCATACGTGCCGGTTCTTCCAGCAACTCCTTCACTGTTTTCAGAAAGCCCACAGAATCTTTTCCGTCTATCACCCGGTGATCGTAGCTCAGGGCAAGATACATCATGGGCCTGATTTCCACTTTTCCTTTAATAGCTACCGGCCTTTCCAGGATATTGTGCATTCCCAGGATCGCGGATTGAGGCGGATTCAGGATGGGGGTAGAGAGCATGGATCCGTAGATGCCCCCATTGGAAATGGTAAAGGTGCCGCCGCTCATCTCTTCTATACTGAGTCTCGCTTTACGTGCCCGTGCTGCCAGATCGGCTATAATTTTTTCTATTTCCGCCAGGCTCATTACCTCCGCATTCCGGATGACCGGAACCATCAATCCTTTCTCTGTCTGCACTGCAATACCGATATCGCAATAGGAAGGGGAAACAACCTCCTCTCCCTCCAGGTAGGAGTTCACGGCAGGGAAAAGCTGAAGGGCCTGTGTGACCGCCTTTGTAAAGAAGGACATGAAGCCAAGCTTCATCCCGTGTTTTTCGATAAACTGCTCCTGGTATTTTTTCCTGATGGCCATGATGGCGCTCATATCAGCTTCGTTAAAGGTGGTAAGCATAGCCGTTTCGTTCTTGACACTTACCAGCCTTTCGGAGATCTTTTTTCTGAGCTGACTCACTTTCTTACGCTCTTCCTCCCTGGAAGCCGTCTTTTTCCTCTCAGGAATATTTACAGCAGAGTTATGTTCCAGCACCTTCCTGACATCTCCCGCACTGATCTTTCTTAAGCCTTTAAGAATATCCTCCATGGATATGCCTTCCTGCTCCATCATTTGTTTGGCTACCGGGGTGAGCTTCACATGCTGCATTTCTGAAGATAATTTCTCAGCTGGAGCTTTAAGCGGCGCTTTTTCCGGCATGAGCACCGGGGTGTCCGCCGGGGTGTCCGCCGGGGTATCAGCCGGGGTATCCGCCCGTGTTTCTGCCGGGCTGTCCGGAACTTCCACACTGGTGTCGATGGAGGCCACCACCCTTCCCACCTCTATGGTTTCTCCTTCCTGAACCAGGATCTTCACCTGTCCGGCCTCACTGGCAATCAGAGGCAGGGTAGCTTTTTCCGATTCTATTTCGCCGATCTCCTGGTTTTTTGATACCAGGGCACCATCCTCCACAAACCAGGAAGTGAGTTCAACTTCTGTAATGGATTCTCCGGGACTGGGTATTTTTATCTCCAGGGCCATGTTACTTTATTTTGGGTTTTTCTTTTTCGAAATAGTAATGCTGGTTCAGTATCTCGGTCCGTGAGCTTCCAATCATACATTGCAGCCCACAGTATACATTCTGGAGTTCGCAGGTGCATTCCCGGAATACCTTGTCAATAATCTCCTTCTGACTGATTTCGTGCAGTTTGAAAAGTCCTGTAGCCGGACTTCCGGAAGGTTGGCGGGTAACCGGTATCACTTCTGTCTTTTTCAGGGCATTCCGGATATAATACCATGCTCCCATATTCTCAGGCTCTTCCTGGACCCATAGCGTAAGCATGTTATTTCTGTATTTCTTCAGGATCTTTTCGATCTCTTTTCCCGGAAAGGGAAAAATCTGATCCAGTCGGATCAATGCAATGTCCCGCGCGCCAACCTTCTGTTTGCGTGCCAGCAAATCATAATAGATTTTGCCACTGCAAAGTACCACCCGCCGGACCTCATCCACGTCATTGTTATCATCATCATAAACAGGCAAAAACCTTCCCTTTTCCAGGTCGTCCAGGGTGGAAACACAAAGGGGGTGCCGGAGCAGACTTTTGGGTGTAAAAACTACCAATGGTACTCTTGAGGGCTTCTTCATGTGGTTTCGCAGGGCATGGAAGAGGTTGGCCGGAGTGGTAGGGTTAATGATATGCATATTACATCCTGCGGCCAGACTGAGGAACCTTTCAATACGGGCACTGGAGTGTTCTGGTCCCTGTCCTTCGAATCCATGGGGAAGATAAAGAACCAGGCCATTCATTAGCCCCCATTTCTCTTCGGCACTGGAAATATACTGGTCGAGGATGACCTGGGCTACATTTACGAAATCTCCAAACTGTGCTTCCCAGATGGTCAGGTTCTGCGGACAGGCCATGGCATATCCATATTCAAACCCAAGTACCCCGTACTCATTCAGGGGGGAATTATAAATATTAAAAGGGGCTTGCTTTTCATCCAGGTATTTCAAGGGAAAATAGATCTCCGTAGTCTCATCCATGACCGTCCCGGCATGCCGGTGAGAAAAGGTCCCCCTGATTGAATCCTGACCACTGAATCTAACCGGATGGTCCTCCAGCAGAAGTGAGCCATAGGCCAGCAGCTCCCCCAGTGCCCAGTCCACCCGGTTTTCACGGATCATCCTGGCTCGTTCTTCAACCAGTTTGATTGACTTATTGAAAAAAACCAGGTCTTTTGGCAAGGAGTTTATCTGTTTGGCAATGCGATGCAGCGTAGACGCCGGAACCCCGGTTTCCCTGGATTCTTCAAAATCTTCCAGGGAGGCATATCTCAGTCCTTTCCACCGCAACTCCAGAAACTGCTGAATGCTTACCCTTGTTCCCTTTCTTGACGCATCCAGCTGTTTTTCCATTCTGGAATCAAATTCAGCCTCGGCCTGGCTAATATCCTCATTGCTTAGCACAGCTTGTTCTAGCAGTTCTTTTTTATAGAGATCTCTTGGATTGGGATGACTGGCAATGGCCTTATAAAGCGTAGGTTGTGTAAATCGGGGCTCATCTCCTTCATTGTGGCCGTATTTGCGATAGGCCAGTATATCGATAAAAACATCTGTATGAAACAACTGACGGTATTCGATGGCCATGCGCATGACGTGCACCAAGCCCTCCACATCATCACCATTGACGTGCCAGATGGGAGCTTTGATCACTTTGCCCACATCGGTGCAATAGGTACTGGAGCGTGCATCCCTGTAGTTGGTGGTAAATCCCACCTGGTTATTGATTACCAGGTGGATGGTCCCGCCGGTTTTATAGCCTTCCAGTTCCGACATCTGGACGACCTCATAGACCACGCCCTGACCGGCGATGGCGGCATCGCCGTGAATGATAATCGGCACCAGGCTGTTGTTGTTTCCCTCGTAAACATGGTCTATCCGTTCCCTGGAAACTCCCTGGATAACCGGGGCTGAAGATTCCAGATGTGATGGATTGGGAACAATATTCACGATAACCTTTTTCCCCTTGCTGGATTTTACAGTATTGCTGTACCCCAGGTGGTATTTTACATCCCCCAGGCTGATCCGCTCTTCATAGGATTCTCCTTCAAATTCATTAAAGATATCCTGTGCCGGTTTTCTCAGCACATTGGCCAGTATATTGAGCCGGCCCCTGTGGGCCATCCCGATATTCAGCTCCTTCACTCCCAGTTCTGCTCCCTTTTCCACCAGGTCGTTCAAAGCCGGTACCAGAATTTCTGCTCCTTCCAGGGAGAATCGCTTCTGCCCGACAAACTTATTATGAATGAACTTTTCAAAACCTACGGCTTCCACAAGGTTATGATAGATCTTTTTCTTCTCTTCCGGAGTGAATATTGTCCGGTTATTTCCCTTCTCAATGCGCTCAGTAAGCCAGCTGATTTTTTCCGGGATCCGGATAAACATATACTCGGACCCGATATGGCCGCAATAGGTATCCTTCAGATTATCCACAATATCTCGTAAAGGGATCTTGCCACGACCAATTTCCCGTCCTGCATGATAGGCTGTGTCCAGATTCTCCTCAGCGAGCCCATAGTTTTCAAGGTCCAGGGTTGGAAAGTATTTTCTCCTGGTCCGTACCGGGTTGGTCTGTGTGAATAGGTGCCCCCGCTTCCGGTACCCGTTGATCAGGTTCAGGACTTTAAATTCTTCATCAAAAGTGAGGGACTCGGATTCGGGGTGACTGTAATCTCTTCTGGCCAGGTCGAAGCCCTGGAAAAAATGGTGCCAGCTGGAATCCACTGAATCGGGATTCTCCCTGTATTTCCGGTAGAGTTCCTCAATGGCCTCTGAGTTGAGGCTCTGCAAAAACGATAAATCGTCCATATGCTGACTGTCCAAATTTTAATTCTAACAACCTGGCGTGAGAATTGTTGTTTGCCGGGACCAGTTATCTTATCTCGCTGAAATATTTCATGAATTGCATCCGCTCAAAAGCTGCCGGATCCGCTCCGTACTTCCGGGATATTTTCCCCCTGAACTGCTCCACCGAATCATATCCCTGTTCGGTCATCCAGGTCTCAAGTTTTGCCAGCATCCGTCCGATTTGATCCGGCCCGTTTTTATACAGACTTGAAACTACCTGAACTGCATTAGCTCCGGCCAGCAACATTTTTATCACATCTTCGCCTGTGTGAATGCCGGTGGACGCTGCAATGTTCACATTCACTCTTTCTGACAGAATGGCAACCCAGCGAAGTGTTTCAAACTGTTCTTCGGGCGAAGAGAACAACTGGGGGCTGCTAAGCTCCATTTTTTGGATGTCGATGTCGGGAGCATAGAATCTGTTAAACATCACCAGCCCCGATATACCGGTTTCTGAAAGGGCCTTCACGGAAAGCCCCAGCCGGGTGAAATACTTGCTGATCTTGAGGGATACCGGAATCTTTACCGTGGTCAGGACCTTCTCAATAATTTTAAAATAGGCTTGCTCAAACTCCTTGCTTTTAAAATCTGCCGGATTCAGAAAGGTATTGAGCTCCAGGGCATCGGCACCTGCCTCTTCAATCTTTCTGGTAAAGTGAATCCAGTCTTCGGTGGAGATGCAATTGATGCTCCCAATAACGGGGATGGAGACAGCCTTTTTAGCATCTCTGATCAACTGCAGGTATTTTTCCAGGTTATCCTTACGAATATGCAGATCGAGGTAGTCAAGCGTTTCCGATAATCCTGAATAGATCAGGGGATTTTTTTCAGCTTCTTTCATCTGCTCCCTGGCCTCCAGCAGAATTTCCTCCTCAAACAAGGACTTCAGTATCACTGCTGCTGCTCCATGCTTCTCCATGGTAACAATTCCATCCAGGGTTCCGGTCAGACCACTACTCCCGGCAATGATTGGATTTTTTAGCTCCAATCCCAGGTAAGATGTTCTCAGGTCCTTCATATTTGGCCTCTAATGATTATAGCTAAAAGTAAATGTATAAAAAACAGAACCTGTCCCGGCATTATTTTTTTTATTCTTTATAACATGTAGTTGATCTTTGGCACCAGAAATGATCTTTTTTTCATGTATTATTATGCTCCAAATACCACCCTGACAAAACAATAGAGAATGAGTCGAATTATCGAAAAGGAACATTTTTCAGAAGCTGTGGTGAAATTGGTCCTTGAAGCCCCGCATATTGCAAAAAGCAGGAAGGCGGGTCACTTTGTGATTGTGAAGACCGGCGAAAAAGGAGAACGGATTCCTTTGACCATTGCGGCAGCTGATGCGGAAAAAGGAAGCATTACCCTGATCATCCAAAAGGTGGGAGTCACCTCCACCAAAATATGTGAACTCGAAGTCGGGGATGAAATCACGGATGTGGTGGGACCTTTGGGAAAGCCAACCCATATTGATAAAGTTGGAACCGTGCTGGCGTCCGGAGGCGGAGTTGGAGTGGCGCCCTTATTGCCCATTGTGGAGGCATTTAAACAGGCAGGGAACAGGGTGATTACTGTTCTGGCTGCCCGGAAAAAGGAACTTATTATCCTGGAGGAACAGATGCGCCAGCATTCCGACGAAGTGATCATCATGACCGATGATGGTTCCTACGGGAAACAGGGATTGGTAACCAAAGGCATGGAGGAGGTCATTCTGAGAGAGAAGGTGGATCTGGCCGTGACCGTGGGGCCGGCCATCATGATGAAGTATGCCACCCTTTTGACCGGACAATATAACATTCCCACGGTGGCCAGCCTCAATACTCTAATGGTAGATGGTACCGGAATGTGTGGAGCGTGCCGGGTAACTGTGGGCGGAGAGACAAAATTTGTCTGCGTGGACGGTCCGGAATTTGATGCCCATGAAGTTGATTTTGATGAGATGCTTTTGAGACTGGATTCTTATAAGCCCTCGGAGACAGAAGCTTATGAAAGCTACCTGAGTACTCACCCCAAATTGAAGTAAGGCAATGGCTGAAGTTTCAGAATATTTAAAACAAGAACGGGAGCAGGAGTGGAGAGTGGCCCTTCGGGGATCAATGAAAAATAAAGAGCGTACACAGCTAGAACGGGTCCATATGACGGAGCAGGATCCGGAAAAGCGGAATAAAGATTTCACGGAAGTAAACAGCGGACTTACCCTGGAGGAGGCTTGTAAAGAAGCGCAGCGCTGTCTTGACTGTGTAAATCCAACCTGTATCACCGGATGCCCGGTAGGGATTAATATCCCAAAATTCATCAAGAAGATTGAAGCAGGTGAGATACTGGATGCTGCCAGGGTTTTAAAAGAGACCAATACCCTACCTGCGGTTTGCGGCCGGGTTTGTCCCCAGGAAGTGCAGTGCGAAGAAGCCTGTTTTTATACCCGTAAGCTTAAAAAGACTCCCGTTGCCATAGGACACCTGGAGCGTTTTGTGGCCGACTATGAGCAGAACAGTGGAAAGATGTCAGTTCCGGAAATACCTGTAAAAAACGGGATTAAAGTGGCATCCATAGGCTCCGGGCCCGCCGGACTGGCCTTTGCCGGGGATATGGCCAAGCTGGGATATGAGGTGACTGTTTTTGAGGCACTGCACGAAATCGGAGGGGTACTGAAGTATGGCATCCCTGAATTCAGACTTCCCAACCGTATTGTGGATGTGGAGATTGAGGTGCTGCAAAAAATGGGGGTGAAGTTTGTGAAGAATTTTATTGTAGGCGCAACAGCTTCCATTGAGGATCTTAAAAGGGAAGGATTCAAAGCATTTATGGTGGGCAGCGGTGCAGGCTTGCCCAATTTCATGCATATTCCCGGGGAGAACTATATCGGGATTTACTCTTCCAATGAATATCTGACCAGGGTGAACCTGATGAATGCAGCAGATCCGGAGTATGATACGCCGGTAATCTCGGGAAAGAAAGTAGCTGTAATCGGAGGGGGGAATACGGCCATGGATGCTGTCAGGACTTCCAAACGACTGGGGGCTGAACGCTCCATCATTATCTACCGCAGGTCCATTGAGGAAATGCCCGCCAGAAAGGAAGAGATCAAACATGCTAAGGAAGAGGGGATAGAGTTTATGAACCTCCATAATCCACTGGAATACTATGCAGACGAAAATGGCCGGGTAAATAAAATGAAAGTCCAGAAGATGGAGTTGGGAGAACCTGATGCCTCAGGCAGGCGGAGACCCCTTCCCATTGAAGGTTCGGAATTTATCATGGAGGTGGATACCGTGGTTGTCAGTGTGGGTGTCTCACCCAACCCTTTGATTCCGTCGAGCATGAAAGAGCTGGAAGTCTCCAGGTGGGGAACCATCGTTGTGGATGGTGATAGTATGCATAGTTCGGTGGAGGGTGTATTTGCAGGGGGAGATATTGTACGCGGAGGTGCCACCGTGATTCTGGCCATGGGAGATGGCCGAAAGGCTGCCCTGGCTATGGATCTTTATTTAAAAAACTAGTAAATTAATTGTGAACATAGTTCCCAGTGTGTTGTTGTGGGTATAACAATTTTAACGAAATAAATTTCCAATAAATGACAATCGGAGTATTCAAGGAAGGCGGCAGTGAAAAAAGGGTTGCACTCTTACCCGAGCATGTTGCAAACCTTGTAAAAAAGGAGTTCCAGGTCCTGGTTGAAAAGGATGCCGGTCAGGCAGCATTTGCACCCGATGAAAGTTATGTAAATGCAGGAGCCACCATTAAGAGCCGGACAGAGATCTTAAAAAGTGCGGAAATGATATTTACTATCAATCCACCTTCTGAGACCATTCCAAAGGGGAAAATCCTGATCTCTATTCTGGGTGCACTTACCAACAAATCCCTGGTTGATCGTCTGGCTAAGGAAGGAGTTACCTCTTACAGTCTGGATATGATCCCACGTTCCACACGTGCACAGGCAGTGGATGTTCTTTCCTCCATGGCCACAGTGGCCGGGTATAAATCGGTCCTGGTGGCAGCCGGATCGGTGCCAAAATTCTTTCCCATGTTTATGTCTGCCTCCGGGACCATTAAACCTTCCAGGGTGTTAATTCTTGGAGCAGGCGTTGCGGGTCTGCAGGCGCTTGCCACTGCCAGAAAGCTGGGGGCCATTGTGGAGGTCTTTGATGTACGTGCCGCCGTAAAGGAGGAGGTACTGAGCCTGGGGGGTAAATTTGTGGAGGTAGAAGGAGCCAAAGATGAGGCCTCTGCAGGGGGCTACGCCGTGGAGCAAACGGAGGAGTATAAAAAGAAACAGGCTGAGTTGATACAGCAACATGCCAAACAGGCAAATGTGGTGATTACCACTGCGCAGATACCTGGAAGAAAGGCACCGGTTCTGATTACAAAAGAGACAGTAGCTGATATGCAGGCCGGATCAGTGATTATAGACCTGGCTGCCTCCACCGGCGGAAATTGTGAGCTCACCAAGAACGATGAAACGGTCGTTCACCATGGGGTTTCCATTATTGGAAATTCAAATTTTGCCTCCACCATGCCCTCTGATGCCAGTAAGATGCTGGGCAATAACTACCTGAATTTCCTGAACATGATGATTGGTGAGGATGGAAAGGTGAACCTGGATGTGGAGGATGAGATTGTTCAGAAGACCTGCATTACCCGCGATGGGGTCCTGGTAAATGAACGCTTAAAAGGATTATAAAGACTATTCAACGAATAACTTACAGATATGGAAAGCGTATTACAATTTTTTTATTCTAATAAAGAGGCCATATTTATTATTGCCCTGACCATTTTTCTGGGACTGGAGGTGATTTCCAATGTTCCTTCTGTACTGCATACACCCCTGATGTCCGGTGCCAATGCCATCAGCGGGGTGATCATTATCGGCGGGATTATCCTGGTGGGTCATGCCGATCTGGCTAATCTGGGTGAGGGGTCCAACCTGCTGAACCTGGTATTGGGGATCTTCGCGCTGATTTTTGGTACCCTGAACGTGATAGGTGGATTTGTAGTCACCGACCGCATGCTTGAAATGTTTAAAAAGAAGAAAAAATAGGCCGGGGATATGAACACACTAAATATAACAAACGGAGATATAATACTTGAATTTATTTACCTGGTATCTGCCCTCTTTTTTGTGGCGGGCCTGAAACTATTGAGTAGTCCGGACTCGGCCCGGCGGGGCAACCTGTGGGCTGCTACCGGGATGATTATGGCCATGATCGCCACCATGATCCTTCACCGCAATGGAGAAGGAGGGGGAATAAAGGGTGCGAACCTGGCTATCATTCTTGCGGCCATTGCCTTTGGAGGGGTGATCGGTGCAGTGGTGGCGCGGCGGATAAAAATGACTGCCATGCCCCAGCTGGTATCATTCTTTAATGCTACGGGGGGTGCCGCATCGGCGCTGGTGGCGCTGATTGAGTTTTCAAATCCCGAAAATCAGTCAGCCCTGGTGACCCTGCTTGGCCTGACCATAGGCAGTATTGCGTTTAGCGGCAGTATGATCGCTTATGGAAAGTTAAATGGGAATATCCGGGACATATTTGCCAAATGGATGACCTATGTCAACCTGTTGATCCTGGCCGGAGTTTTTTTCCTCCTGTTCTTTATTCTGTTCGGCGGAATGCCAGCCGAAACTCAGCAGACCCTGGTATATATCCTTCTGGCCGCAGCACTGGTCTATGGAGTAAGTTTTGTGATGCCCATTGGAGGGGCCGATATGCCGGTAGTGATTTCCCTTCTGAATAGCCTCACCGGGATCGCTGCTGCTATGGGTGGGTTTATTTATCAGAACCAGGCCATGATCCTGGGTGGTATTTTTGTAGGAGCAGCAGGGATGATCCTGACCCTGTTGATGTGTAAGGCCATGAACCGCTCCCTGATCAATGTCATAATTGGTGCTTTCGGTGGCGGGGGAGCCGGAGTGGACCGGGAGAAGGGCGTGGTGAAGGAGGTTTCGGTAACCGATCTGGCTGTCATGCTGAACTACAGCAGTAAGGTAGTCATTGTTCCCGGTTACGGACTGGCAGTTGCCCAGGCACAGCATATCTGCAGCGAGCTGGATGAGCTGTTGGAGTCCAATGGGGTGGAGGTGAAATATGCCATCCACCCGGTGGCCGGACGGATGCCCGGACATATGAACGTGCTGCTGGCAGAAGCCGATGTCCCCTATGATAAACTCATCGAGATGGACGAGATCAATCCGGACATGCCCAAAACCGATGTGGTGGTGGTCATCGGGGCCAACGATGTGGTGAACCCGGCTGCCCTGGACGATCCTTCCAGTCCCATTTACGGGATGCCCATTATCAGGGTGCATGAGGCCAAGAATGTGGTCGTCATGAAACGGGGCATGGGTAAGGGATATGCCGCCATCGAGAACTATCTGTTCTATGCCGATAATACCCGGATGTTCTTCGGGAGTGCCAAGGACTCCCTTCAGAAACTGGTCACTGAGATCAAGGCCTTATAATACTTTCTTAACTCTGTGCGGAAATGCTACAATGATCGTCGTTGTAGCATTTTTTTTTATTCAATGATTCGATAAGGACAATCGGAAAAGCTTTTTTAATGCCTATATGAGCCTGTTTATCGAATGAATTTGAGGCTTTATCAAAAAGATGACCTGGTATGAAGTATTGTTGATAACCTGAAAAATCAATAAGAATCATAACCAATATATATGTTAATTTTGAGAATGATGACAACCTTGTTTGAGATTGTTATATTAGTGCGATGGTTATTATGCAACCATTGCTTTTAAATGGATTGTCTTTGAGCTGATGCTATCAATGGAAAGGTTGAGCTGTTTTTAAAGTCAATAGATGTTCAGCGGGAAAAGAAAAGGGATACGGTACTTCTCTCTTAATTTGGATGTGTTAAATTTTATTTTAAAAACCTTTGAAACCCTTGTGGTGCTTGGATGTTTGAATGTGTTAATTTTGAAACGATACCACAGATTCTTCGTATAACACTAAAGCTATAAAAGGATTAGATAGGTATTTTTTAGCGTAAGAAGGACTTATTAAAAATCAAAGAGTCCATAGGCAGAAGATTTGATTTTAAAAATAAATAATATAGCAATTACTCTTTATAGGTTAGGTATGGGCAAGCTTTTTGTTAAAGGCTTGCTCTTGCTTAGTATACTATCTCTTTTCTTCTTTTCGGCAAATTCTTTTGGCCAGACTTATCTGATTAGTGACGGGGGGACAGTTTCCACTTGTTCTGGAACTATTTATGACAGCGGAGGATCCGGTGGAAATTATAGTGATTTTGAGGATTATACCATTACAATCTGTTCAGGTAGTTCTTCAGATGCAGTCGTAATTGATTTCGATGATTATAATTCGGAGTCTAATTATGATTTTCTGTATATCTATGATGGAAGTTCAACAGCGAGTCCGCTGGTGGCTACACTTACTGGAGATCTTGGAGCAGATGCTGGATTGTATACATCTACAGGGACCTGCCTCACTTTGAGATTTGTATCAGATTATAGCATTACCAGGTCAGGGTTTGAAGCGAGTATTAGTTGCACTCCCTTGCCAACAGAATATTTGATTAGCGACGGAGGAACCATTACAACATGTTCGGCACTTATTTATGACAGCGGAGGATCCGGTGGAAACTATGGTAATGGAGAAGATTATACCATTACAATCTGTTCTGATAATGCAGATCCAGTCGCTGTATACATCCCCGATTTTGTAACGCAGACAGGAGACATCCTGCATATACATGATGGTAGTACAACCGGAGATACAGAAATAGCTACACTTTCCGGAAATCTTGGGGGTGGAGCTGGGACATATTATTCTTCAGGGACTTGCCTTACTTTGAGATTTGAATCTAATGGAGGCGGAACTGCAAGTGGTTTTTTGGCAAGTATTAGTTGCTCTCCGGTTCCTACTTTGATTAGTGATGAGGGAACCCTTACAACATGTTCGGCACTATTTATGACAGCGGAGGATCCGGTGGAAATTATAGTAATAACGAGGATTATACCCTTACTATCTGTTCTGATAATGGAGATGCAGTTCAGGTTGATTTCGATGATTTTATTACGGAGGATGGTTATGATTACCTGTATATCTATGATGGTAGTACAAGCGGAGATCCAGAAATAGCAGCACTTACAGGAAATCTGGGGGGTGGAGCCGGAACTTATACATCTTCAGGAACATGTATTACTCTGAGGTTTAGATCTGATTTCAGTGTTACTAGTGGGGGGTTTATGGCAAGTATTAGTTGTGTCGAGCCAGCGGAGCAATATACAATCGATCAGCCTGGAGACGTTACCACGTGCAATGCCACGCTTTATGATAGCGGTGGTGCAGGAGGGAATTATGGCAATAATGAAAACTACACAAAAGTATTTTGCTCCGATAATGGACAACCTCTTGAGATTGATTTTTCACAAGTAAGCCTTAGGAGATGGGATCATATATATGTTTATGACGGATCAGGTACTTCGGGTACAGTGCTCTATCATGGCACCTGGACAACTACAGCCCCTTCACTGATCACCTCTACAAGTACCTGTGCTACTTTTGTTTTCACTTCGGATGGCACTCAAACCAGGCCGGGATTTGCGGCTGATATTACCTGTGTTCCTGGTCCAAATACCATTAGTTTGACTTCTGCTGCGGGAACAGATGCCCAGTCTGTATGTCCTGGCACTGCTATCACCGATATTACCTATGCGACTACTGGTGCTACTGGAGCAACATTTAGTGGTTTGCCCTCGGGAGTAAGCGGATCGTGGAGTTCTAATGTGGTGACTATTTCCGGAACACCAGCAACGGCGGCAACATACAATTATACGGTTACATTAACGGGAGGAAGCGATACCGGATCAGCGACGGGTACGATTACGGTTGAGGATGATACTGCACCGGTCCCTGATCTCGGCAGCTTGACCGATGTCACCGCCGAGTGTACCGTTACGAGCTTAACTGCGCCGACCGCGACCGATAACTGTGTGGGCAGTGTTACCGGCACGCATAATGCGACGCTTCCGCTCACCGGTGAAGGCACCACCGTGGTCACCTGGACATATGATGATGGCAATGGCAATACCAGCACGCAAAATCAGAATGTCATAATCGATGATGTCACAGCGCCCAGTCTTCGCAGCGCCACCTGTCGATGTTAGTGTTGAGTGTAGCGGTGATGTACCAGTGATGGTTAACTTGGCCTGGACTGATAACTGCGATGGTGCAGGAATCGTTGCTGGATCAGATGTCAGTGATGGATTAAGTTGCCCAGAGACCATCACCCGGACATGGACCTATACAGATGGTGGTGGTAATCCTACGAGCGTTACTCAAACGATCACTGTCGATGATACCATCGATCCTACGGCCAGCAATCCTGCCCCGATTACTGTAGAGTGCATCGGCGATGTACCCGCACCAGATGTAACGGTTGTAACCGACGAGGCGGATAACTGCACGGCAGCTCCGGTGGTAGCGTTCGTGAGTGATGTCAGCGATGGGAATACCTGTCCGGAGATAATCACCAGGACTTACTCAGTAACGGATGACTGCGGAAATAGCATCACCGTCACCCAGACAATTACGGTTGATGATACCATCGATCCTACGGCCAGTAACCCTGCACCCGTCACTGTGGAGTGCATCGGCGATGTACCTGCTGCAGATATCACGGTAGTCACGGATGAGGCAGATAACTGCACGGCAGCTCCGGTCGTGGCGTTCGTGAGTGATGTAAGTGATGGCAACACCTGTCCGGAGGTTATCACCAGGACTTACTCAGTCACCGATGACTGTGGCAACTCGATCCTGTTGACGCAAATGATCACTGTCGATGATACCATCGATCCTACGGCCAGTAACCCTGCACCAGTCACTGTACAGTGTGCCGGCGGATGTTCCTGTCCCCGATGTAACGGTCGTAACCGATGAGGCTGATAACTGCACGGCAGCTCCTGTGGTGGCCTTTGTCAGTGATGTAAGTGATGGCAACACCTGTCCGGAGGTTATCACCAGGACCTACTCAGTATACCGATGACTGTGGCAACTCGATCCTGGTGACGCAAACGATCACTGTCGATGATACCATCGATCCTACGGCCAGTAATCCTGCTGCTGTTAATGTACAGTGTGCCGCGGATGTTCCTGTCCCAGATATAACGGTCGTTACCGACGAGGCGGATAACTGCACCGCCGCCCCTGTTGTTGCCTTTGTAAGTGATGTAAGTGATGGCAACACCTGTCCTGAGGTTATTACCAGGACCTACTCAGTGTCACCGATGACTGTGGCAACTCGATCCTGGTGACGCAAACGATCACTGTCGATGATACCATCGATCCTACGGCGAGCAATCCTGCACCAGTCACTGTGGAGTGCATAGGCGATGTCCCTGCTGCAGATATCACGGTAGTAACTGATGAAGCGGATAACTGCACGGCAGCTCCTGTGGTAGCCTTTGTCAGTGATGTAAGTGATGGCAACACCTGTCCGGAGGTTATCACCAGGACCTACTCAGTATACGGATGACTGTGGCAACTCGATCACTGGTACGCAAACGATCACTGTCGATGATACCATCGATCCTACGGCCAGTAACCCTGCACCAGTCACTGTGCAGTGTTCGGCGGATGTTCCTGTCCCCGATGTAACGGTCGTAACTGATGAGGCTGATAACTGCACGGCAGCTCCTGTGGTAGCCTTTGTCAGTGATGTAAGTGATGGCAACACCTGTCCGGAGGTTATCACCAGGACTTACTCAGTAACGGATGACTGCGGAAATAGCATCACCGTCACCCAGACAATTACGGTTGATGATACCATCGATCCCACGGCCAGTAACCCTGCACCAGTCACTGTACAGTGTGCCGGCGGATGTTCCTGTCCCAGATGTAACGGTCGTTACCGACGAGGCGGATAACTGCACCGCCGCCCCTGTTGTTGCCTTTGTAAGTGATGTAAGTGATGGCAACACCTGTCCGGAGGTTATCACCAGGACTTATCAGTATACGGATGACTGCGGAAATAGCATCACCGTCACCCAGACAATTACGGTTGATGATACCATCGATCCTACGGCGAGCAACCCTGCACCGGTGACTGTAGAGTGTATGGGCGATGTTCCTGTTCCAGATATCACGGTAGTAACCGATGAGGCTGATAACTGCACGGCGGCTCCTGTGGTTGCCTTTGTAAGTGATGTAAGTGATGGCAACACCTGTCCGGAGGTTATTACCCGCACCTATCAGTTACTGATGACTGCGGCAATAGATCACCGTTACCCAGACTATCACTGTAGATGATACCATCGATCCCACGGCGAGTAACCCTGCACCAGTCACTGTACAGTGTGCCGCGGATGTTCCTGTCCCCGATGTAACGGTCGTAACTGATGAGGCTGATAACTGCACGGCAGCTCCCGTGGTAGCCTTTGTCAGTGATGTAAGTGATGGCAACACCTGTCCTGAGATTATCACCCGTACCTATAGTGTCACTGATGACTGTGGCAATAGTATTACCGTTACTCAGACAATCACTGTTGATGATACCATCGATCCTACGGCCAGTAACCCTGCCCCGGTGACTGTAGAGTGTATGGGCGATGTTCCTGTTCCAGATATCACGGTCGTAACCGATGAGGCTGATAACTGCACGGCGGCTCCTGTTGTTGCTTTTGTAAGTGATGTAAGTGATGGCAACACCTGTCCTGAGATTATCACCCGTACCTATAGTGTCACTGATGACTGTGGCAATAGTATTACCGTTACTCAGACAATCACTGTTGATGATACCATCGATCCTACGGCCAGTAACCCTGCACCCATCACTGTGGAGTGCATCGGCGATGTACCTGCTGCAGATATCACGGTAGTCACGGATGAGGCAGATAACTGCACGGCAGCTCCGGTCGTGGCGTTCGTGAGTGATGTAAGTGATGGCAATACCTGTCCGGAGGTTATTACCAGGACTTACTCAGTCACCGATGACTGCGGCAACTCGATCACCGTTACCCAGACTATCACTGTAGATGATACCATCGATCCTACGGCCAGTAACCCTGCACCCATCACTGTGGAGTGCATCGGCGATGTACCTGCTGCAGATATCACGGTAGTCACGGATGAGGCAGATAACTGCACGGCAGCTCCGGTCGTGGCGTTCGTGAGTGATGTAAGTGATGGCAACACCTGTCCGGAGGTTATTACCAGGACTTACTCAGTCACTGATGACTGCGGTAATAGCATCACCGTTACCCAGACCATTACTGTCGATGATACCATCGATCCTACGGCCAGTAACCCTGCACCAGTCACTGTACAGTGTGCCGCGGATGTTCCTGTCCCCGATGTAACGGTCGTAACTGATGAGGCTGATAACTGCACGGCAGCTCCCGTGGTAGCCTTTGTAAGTGATGTAAGTGATGGCAACACCTGTCCGGAGGTTATCACCAGGACTTACTCAGTAACGGATGACTGTGGCAACTCGATCCTGGTGACGCAAACGATCACTGTCGATGATACCATCGATCCTACGGCCAGTAACCCTGCTGCTGTTAATGTACAGTGTGCCGCGGATGTTCCTGTCCCAGATGTAACGGTCGTTACCGACGAGGCGGATAACTGCACCGCCGCCCCTGTTGTTGCCTTTGTAAGTGATGTAAGTGATGGCAACACCTGTCCTGAGATTATCACCCGTACCTATAGTGTCACTGATGACTGTGGCAATAGTATTACCGTTACTCAGACGATCACGGTTGATGATACCATCGATCCTACGGCCAGTAACCCTGCACCAGTCACTGTACAGTGTGCCGCGGATGTTCCTGTCCCAGATGTAACGGTCGTTACCGACGAGGCGGATAACTGCACCGCCGCCCCTGTTGTTGCCTTTGTAAGTGATGTAAGTGATGGCAACACCTGTCCTGAGATTATCACCCGTACCTATAGTGTCACTGATGACTGCGGTAATAGCATTACCGTTACCCAGACCATTACTGTCGATGATACCATCGATCCCACGGCCAGTAACCCTGCACCAGTCACTGTGGAGTGCATCGGCGATGTACCTGCTGCAGATATCACGGTAGTCACGGATGAGGCAGATAACTGCACGGCAGCTCCGGTCGTGGCGTTCGTGAGTGATGTAAGTGATGGCAACACCTGTCCGGAGGTTATTACCAGGACTTACTCAGTCACCGATGACTGTGGCAATAGCATCACCGTTACCCAGACAATTACGGTTGATGATACCATCGATCCCACGGCGAGTAACCCTGCACCAGTCACTGTACAGTGTGCCGCGGATGTTCCTGTCCCCGATGTAACGGTAGTCACGGATGAGGCAGATAACTGCACGGCAGCTCCCGTGGTAGCCTTTGTCAGTGATGTAAGTGATGGCAACACCTGTCCGGAGGTTATCACCAGGACTTACTCAGTAACGGATGACTGTGGCAACTCGATCCTGGTGACGCAAACGATCACTGTCGATGATACCATCGATCCTACGGCGAGTAACCCTGCACCAGTCACTGTACAGTGTGCCGCGGATGTTCCTGTCCCCGATGTAACGGTCGTAACTGATGAGGCAGATAACTGCACGGCAGCTCCGGTCGTGGCGTTCGTGAGTGATGTAAGTGATGGCAACACCTGTCCTGAGATTATCACCCGTACCTATAGTGTCACTGATGACTGTGGCAATAGTATTACCGTTACTCAGACAATCACTGTTGATGATACCATCGATCCTACGGCCAGTAACCCTGCACCCATCACTGTGGAGTGCATCGGCGATGTACCTGCTGCAGATATCACGGTAGTCACGGATGAGGCAGATAACTGCACGGCAGCTCCGGTCGTGGCGTTCGTGAGTGATGTAAGTGATGGCAACACCTGTCCGGAGGTTATTACCAGGACTTACTCAGTCACTGATGACTGCGGTAATAGCATCACCGTTACCCAGACCATTACTGTCGATGATACCATCGATCCTACGGCCAGTAACCCTGCACCAGTCACTGTGCAGTGTGCCGCGGATGTTCCTGTCCCCGATGTAACGGTCGTAACTGATGAGGCTGATAACTGCACGGCAGCTCCCGTGGTAGCCTTTGTAAGTGATGTAAGTGATGGCAACACCTGTCCGGAGGTTATCACCAGGACTTACTCAGTAACGGATGACTGTGGCAACTCGATCCTGGTGACGCAAACGATCACTGTCGATGATACCATCGATCCTACGGCCAGTAACCCTGCTGCTGTTAATGTACAGTGTGCCGCGGATGTTCCTGTCCCAGATGTAACGGTCGTTACCGACGAGGCGGATAACTGCACCGCCGCCCCTGTTGTTGCCTTTGTAAGTGATGTAAGTGATGGCAACACCTGTCCTGAGATTATCACCCGTACCTATAGTGTCACTGATGACTGTGGCAATAGTATTACCGTTACTCAGACGATCACGGTTGATGATACCATCGATCCTACGGCCAGTAACCCTGCACCAGTCACTGTACAGTGTGCCGCGGATGTTCCTGTCCCAGATGTAACGGTCGTTACCGACGAGGCGGATAACTGCACCGCCGCCCCTGTTGTTGCCTTTGTAAGTGATGTAAGTGATGGCAACACCTGTCCTGAGATTATCACCCGTACCTATAGTGTCACTGATGACTGCGGTAATAGCATTACCGTTACCCAGACCATTACTGTCGATGATACCATCGATCCTACGGCCAGCAATCCTGCCCCGGTTACTGTAGAGTGCATCGGCGATGTACCCGCACCAGATGTAACGGTTGTAACCGACGAGGCGGATAACTGCACGGCAGCTCCGGTGGTAGCGTTCGTGAGTGATGTCAGCGATGGGAATACCTGTCCGGAGGTTATCACCAGGACTTACTCAGTAACGGATGACTGTGGCAACTCGATCCTGGTGACGCAAACGATCACTGTCGATGATACCATCGATCCTACGGCCAGTAACCCTGCACCAGTCACTGTGGAGTGCATCGGCGATGTACCTGCTGCAGATATCACGGTAGTCACGGATGAGGCAGATAACTGCACGGCAGCTCCGGTCGTGGCGTTCGTGAGTGATGTAAGTGATGGCAACACCTGTCCGGAGGTTATTACCAGGACTTACTCAGTCACCGATGACTGTGGCAACTCGATCCTGGTGACGCAAACGATCACTGTCGATGATACCATCGATCCTACGGCCAGTAACCCTGCACCAGTCACTGTACAGTGTGCCGCGGATGTTCCTGTCCCCGATGTAACGGTCGTAACTGATGAGGCTGATAACTGCACGGCAGCTCCCGTGGTAGCCTTTGTCAGTGATGTAAGTGATGGCAACACCTGTCCTGAGATTATCACCCGTACCTATAGTGTCACCGATGACTGCGGCAACTCGATTACCGTTACCCAGACAATCACGGTTGATGATACCATCGATCCTACGGCCAGTAACCCTGCACCCATCACTGTGGAGTGCATCGGCGATGTACCAGTACCAGATATCACGGTAGTCACGGATGAGGCAGATAACTGCACGGCAGCTCCGGTGGTGGCCTTTGTAAGTGATGTAAGCGATGGCAACACCTGTCCTGAGATTATTACTCGCACCTATAGTGTTACCGATGACTGTGGCAATAGCATTACCGTTACTCAGACGATCACTGTTGATGATACCATAGATCCTACGGCCAGTAACCCTGCACCAGTCACTGTACAGTGTGCCGCGGATGTTCCTGTCCCAGATGTAACGGTCGTTACCGACGAGGCTGATAACTGCACGGCAGCTCCGGTCGTGGCGTTCGTGAGTGATGTAAGTGATGGCAACACCTGTCCGGAGGTTATTACCAGGACTTACTCAGTCACCGATGACTGTGGCAATAGCATCACCGTTACCCAGACTATCACTGTAGATGATACCATCGATCCCACGGCGAGTAACCCTGCACCAGTCACTGTACAGTGTGCCGCGATGTTCCTGTCCCCGATGTAACGGTCGTAACTGATGAGGCAGATAACTGCACGGCAGCTCCGGTCGTGGCGTTCGTGAGTGATGTAAGTGATGGCAACACCTGTCCGGAGGTTATTACCAGGACTTACTCAGTAACGGATGACTGCGGAAATAGCATCACCGTCACCCAGACAATTACGGTTGATGATACCATCGATCCCACGGCCAGTAACCCTGCACCAGTCACTGTGGAGTGCATCGGCGATGTACCTGCTGCAGATATCACGGTAGTCACGGATGAGGCAGATAACTGCACGGCAGCTCCGGTCGTGGCGTTCGTGAGTGATGTAAGTGATGGCAACACCTGTCCGGAGGTTATTACCAGGACTTACTCAGTCACCGATGACTGTGGCAATAGCATCACCGTTACCCAGACGATTACGGTTGATGATACCATCGATCCCACGGCCAGTAACCCTGCACCAGTCACTGTGGAGTGCATCGGCGATGTACCTGCTGCAGATATCACGGTAGTCACGGATGAGGCAGATAACTGCACGGCAGCTCCGGTCGTGGCGTTCGTGAGTGATGTAAGTGATGGCAACACCTGTCCGGAGGTTATTACCAGGACTTACTCAGTCACCGATGACTGTGGCAATAGCATCACCGTTACCCAGACTATCACTGTAGATGATACCATCGATCCCACGGCGAGTAACCTTGCACCAGTCACTGTACAGTGTGCCGCGGATGTTCCTGTCCCCGATGTAACGGTAGTCACGGATGAGGCAGATAACTGCACGGCAGCTCCCGTGGTAGCCTTTGTCAGTGATGTAAGTGATGGCAACACCTGTCCTGAGATTATCACCCGTACCTATAGTGTCACTGATGACTGTGGCAATAGTATTACCGTTACTCAGACAATCACTGTTGATGATACCATCGATCCTACGGCCAGTAACCCTGCACCCATCACTGTGGAGTGCATCGGCGATGTACCTGCTGCAGATATCACGGTAGTCACGGATGAGGCAGATAACTGCACGGCAGCTCCGGTCGTGGCGTTCGTGAGTGATGTAAGTGATGGCAACACCTGTCCGGAGGTTATTACCAGGACTTACTCAGTCACTGATGACTGCGGTAATAGCATCACCGTTACCCAGACCATTACTGTCGATGATACCATCGATCCTACGGCCAGTAACCCTGCACCAGTCACTGTACAGTGTGCCGCGGATGTTCCTGTCCCAGATATAACGGTCGTAACTGATGAGGCTGATAACTGCACGGCAGCTCCCGTGGTAGCCTTTGTAAGTGATGTAAGTGATGGCAACACCTGTCCGGAGGTTATCACCAGGACTTACTCAGTAACGGATGACTGTGGCAACTCGATCCTGGTGACGCAAACGATCACTGTCGATGATACCATCGATCCTACGGCCAGTAACCCTGCTGCTGTTAATGTACAGTGTGCCGCGGATGTTCCTGTCCCAGATGTAACGGTCGTTACCGACGAGGCGGATAACTGCACCGCCGCCCCTGTTGTTGCCTTTGTAAGTGATGTAAGTGATGGCAACACCTGTCCTGAGATTATCACCCGTACCTATAGTGTCACTGATGACTGTGGCAACTAGTATTACCGTTACTCAGACGATCACGGTTGATGATACCATCGATCCTACGGCCAGTAACCCTGCACCAGTCACTGTACAGTGTGCCGCGGATGTTCCTGTCCCAGATGTAACGGTCGTTACCGACGAGGCGGATAACTGCACCGCCGCCCCTGTTGTTGCCTTTGTAAGTGATGTAAGTGATGGCAACACCTGTCCTGAGATTATCACCCGTACCTATAGTGTCACTGATGACTGCGGTAATAGCATTACCGTTACCCAGACCATTACTGTCGATGATACCATCGATCCTACGGCCAGTAACCCTGCACCAGTCACTGTGCAGTGTGCCGCGGATGTTCCTGTCCCCGATGTAACGGTCGTAACTGATGAGGCTGATAACTGCACGGCAGCTCCTGTGGTAGCCTTTGTAAGTGATGTAAGTGATGGCAACACCTGTCCGGAGGTTATCACCAGGACTTACTCAGTAACGGATGACTGTGGCAACTCGATCCTGGTGACGCAAACGATCACTGTCGATGATACCATCGATCCTACGGCCAGTAACCCTGCACCAGTCACTGTACAGTGTGCCGCGGATGTTCCTGTCCCCGATGTAACGGTAGTCACGGATGAGGCAGATAACTGCACGGCAGCTCCCGTGGTAGCCTTTGTCAGTGATGTAAGTGATGGCAACACCTGTCCGGAGGTTATCACCAGGACTTACTCAGTAACGGATGACTGTGGCAACTCGATCCTGGTGACGCAAACGATCACTGTCGATGATACCATCGATCCTACGGCGAGTAACCCTGCACCAGTCACTGTACAGTGTGCCGCGGATGTTCCTGTCCCCGATGTAACGGTCGTAACTGATGAGGCTGATAACTGCACGGCAGCTCCGGTCGTGGCGTTCGTGAGTGATGTAAGTGATGGCAACACCTGTCCTGAGATTATTACCCGTACCTATAGTGTCACTGATGACTGTGGCAATAGTATTACCGTTACCCAGACAATCACTGTTGATGATACCATCGATCCTACGGCCAGTAACCCTGCACCCATCACTGTGGAGTGCATCGGCGATGTACCTGCTGCAGATATCACGGTAGTCACGGATGAGGCAGATAACTGCACGGCAGCTCCGGTCGTGGCGTTTGTGAGTGATGTAAGTGATGGCAACACCTGTCCGGAGGTTATTACCAGGACTTATTCAGTCACTGATGACTGCGGTAATAGCATCACCGTTACCCAGACCATTACTGTCGATGATACCATTGATCCTACGGCCAGTAACCCTGCACCAGTCACTGTGCAGTGTGCCGCGGATGTTCCTGCCCCCGATATAACGGTCGTAACTGATGAGGCTGATAACTGCACGGCAGCTCCTGTGGTAGCCTTTGTAAGTGATGTAAGTGATGGCAACACCTGTCCGGAGGTTATCACCAGGACTTACTCAGTAACGGATGACTGTGGCAACTCGATCCTGGTGACGCAAACGATCACTGTCGATGATACCATCGATCCTACGGCCAGTAACCCTGCAGCTGTTAATGTACAGTGTGCCGCGGATGTTCCTGTCCCCGATGTAACGGTCGTAACTGATGAGGCTGATAACTGCACGGCAGCTCCTGTCGTGGCGTTTGTGAGTGATGTAAGTGATGGCAACACCTGTCCGGAGGTTATTACCAGGACTTACTCAGTCACCGATGACTGTGGCAATAGTATTACCGTTACTCAGACAATCACTGTTGATGATACCATCGATCCTACGGCCAGTAACCCTGCCCCGGTTACTGTAGAGTGCATCGGCGATGTACCCGCACCAGATGTAACGGTCGTTACCGACGAGGCGGATAACTGCACGGCAGCTCCCGTGGTAGCCTTTGTCAGTGATGTAAGTGATGGCAACACCTGTCCTGAGATTATCACCCGTACCTATAGTGTCACTGATGACTGCGGTAATAGCATTACCGTTACTCAGACAATCACTGTCGATGATACCATCGATCCCACGGCGAGTAACCTTGCACCAGTCACTGTAGAGTGCATCCGCGGATGTTCCTGTCCCCGATGTAACGGTAGTCACGGATGAGGCAGATAACTGCACGGCAGCTCCCGTGGTAGCCTTTGTCAGTGATGTAAGTGATGGCAACACCTGTCCTGAGATTATCACCCGTACCTATAGTGTCACTGATGACTGTGGCAATAGTATTACCGTTACTCAGACAATCACTGTTGATGATACCATCGATCCTACGGCCAGTAACCCTGCCCCGGTTACTGTAGAGTGCATCGGCGATGTACCCGCACCAGATGTAACGGTCGTTACCGACGAGGCGGATAACTGCACCGCCGCCCCTGTTGTTGCCTTTGTAAGTGATGTAAGTGATGGCAACACCTGTCCTGAGATTATCACCCGTACCTATAGTGTCACTGATGACTGTGGCAATAGTATTACCGTTACTCAGACAATCACTGTTGATGATACCATCGATCCTACGGCCAGTAACCCTGCACCCATCACTGTGGAGTGCATCGGCGATGTACCTGCTGCAGATATCACGGTAGTCACGGATGAGGCAGATAACTGCACGGCAGCTCCGGTCGTGGCGTTCGTGAGTGATGTAAGTGATGGCAATACCTGTCCGGAGGTTATTACCAGGACTTACTCAGTCACCGATGACTGCGGCAACTCGATCACCGTTACCCAGACTATCACTGTAGATGATACCATCGATCCCACGGCCAGTAACCCTGCACCAGTCACTGTGGAGTGCATCGGCGATGTACCTGCTGCAGATATCACGGTAGTCACGGATGAGGCAGATAACTGCACGGCAGCTCCGGTGGTGGCGTTTGTGAGTGATGTAAGTGATGGCAACACCTGTCCGGAGGTTATTACCAGGACTTACTCAGTCACCGATGACTGTGGCAATAGCATCACCGTTACCCAGACTATCACTGTAGATGATACCATCGATCCCACGGCGAGTAACCCTGCACCAGTCACTGTACAGTGTGCCGGCGGATGTTCCTGTCCCCGATGTAACGGTCGTAACTGATGAGGCAGATAACTGCACGGCAGCTCCGGTCGTGGCGTTTGTGAGTGATGTAAGTGATGGCAACACCTGTCCGGAGGTTATCACCAGGACTTACTCAGTAACGGATGACTGCGGAAATAGCATCACCGTCACCCAGACAATTACGGTTGATGATACCATCGATCCTACGGCCAGCAATCCTGCCCCGGTTACTGTGGAGTGCATCGGCGATGTACCTGCTGCCAGATATCACGGTAGTAACGGATGAGGCAGATAACTGCACGGCAGCTCCTGTTGTGGCGTTTGTGAGTGATGTAAGTGATGGCAACACCTGTCCGGAGGTTATTACCAGGACTTACTCAGTCACCGATGACTGTGGCAATAGCATCACCGTTACCCAGACTATCACTGTAGATGATACCATCGATCCTACGGCGAGTAACCCTGCACCAGTCACTGTAAGTGTATCGCGATGTTCCTGTCCCCGATGTAACGGTCGTAACTGATGAGGCAGATAACTGCACGGCAGCTCCGGTCGTGGCGTTCGTGAGTGATGTAAGTGATGGCAACACCTGTCCGGAGGTTATCACCAGGACTTACTCAGTAACGGATGACTGCGGAAATAGCATCACCGTCACCCAGACAATTACGGTTGATGATACCATCGATCCTACGGCCAGCAATCCTGCCCCGGTTACTGTAGAGTGCATCGGCGATGTACCCGCACCAGATGTAACGGTTGTAACCGACGAGGCGGATAACTGCACCGCCGCCCCTGTTGTTGCCTTTGTAAGTGATGTTAGTGATGGCAACACCTGTCCTGAGATTATCACCCGTACCTATAGTGTCACTGATGACTGCGGTAATAGCATTACCGTTACCCAGACAATCACTGTCGATGATACCATCGATCCTACGGCCAGTAACCCTGCACCAGTCACTGTGGAGTGCATCGGCGATGTACCTGCTGCAGATATCACGGTAGTCACGGATGAGGCAGATAACTGCACGGCAGCTCCGGTCGTGGCGTTTGTAAGTGATGTTAGTGATGGCAATACCTGTCCGGAGGTTATTACCAGGACTTACTCAGTAACGGATGACTGTGGCAACTCGATCCTGGTGACGCAAACGATCACTGTCGATGATACCATCGATCCTACGGCCAGTAACCCTGCACCAGTCACTGTACAGTGTACCGGCGATGTTCCTGTCCCAGATATAACGGTCGTTACCGACGAGGCGGATAACTGCACCGCCGCCCCTGTTGTTGCCTTTGTAAGTGATGTAAGTGATGGCAACACCTGTCCTGAGATTATCACCCGTACCTATAGTGTCACTGATGACTGCGGTAATAGCATTACCGTTACCCAGACGATCACTGTTGATGATACCATCGATCCTACGGCCAGTAACCCAGCACCCATCACTGTGGAGTGCATCGGCGATGTACCTGCTGCAGATATCACGGTCGTAACTGACGAGGCGGATAACTGCACGGCAGCCCCTGTGGTGGCGTTTGTAAGTGATGTTAGTGATGGCAATACCTGCCCGGAGATTATTACCAGGACTTACTCAGTCACCGATGACTGCGGCAACTCGATCACCGTTACCCAGACTATCACTGTAGATGATACCATCGATCCCACGGCGAGTAACCCTGCACCAGTCACTGTGGAGTGCATCGGCGATGTACCTGCTGCAGATATCACGGTAGTAACGGATGAGGCAGATAACTGCACGGCAGCTCCGGTCGTGGCGTTTGTGAGTGATGTAAGTGATGGCAACACCTGTCCGGAGGTTATTACCAGGACCTACTCAGTCACCGATGACTGTGGCAATAGCATCACCGTTACCCAGACTATCACTGTAGATGATACCATCGATCCCACGGCGAGTAACCCTGCACCAGTCACTGTACAGTGTGCCGCGGATGTTCCTGTCCCAGATGTAACGGTCGTTACCGACGAGGCGGATAACTGCACGGCAGCTCCCGTGGTAGCCTTTGTAAGTGATGTAAGTGATGGCAACACCTGTCCTGAGATTATCACCCGTACCTATAGTGTCACCGATGACTGCGGCAACTCGATCACCGTTACCCAGACAATCACGGTTGATGATACCATCGATCCTACGGCGAGTAATCCTGCACCAATCACTGTAGAGTGTATAGGCGATGTACCAGTACCAGATATCACGGTAGTCACGGATGAGGCAGATAACTGCACGGCAGCTCCCGTGGTAGCCTTTGTCAGTGATGTAAGTGATGGCAACACCTGTCCGGAGATTATTACCAGGACCTACTCAGTCACTGATGACTGCGGCAATAGCATCACCGTTACCCAGACCATTACTGTCGATGATACCATCGATCCTACGGCCAGCAATCCTGCCCCGGTTACTGTGGAGTGCATCGGCGATGTACCTGCTGCAGATATCACGGTAGTCACGGATGAGGCAGATAACTGCACGGCAGCTCCGGTCGTGGCGTTCGTGAGTGATGTAAGTGATGGCAACACCTGTCCGGAGGTTATTACCAGGACTTACTCAGTCACCGATGACTGTGGCAATAGCATCACCGTTACCCAGACTATCACTGTAGATGATACCATCGATCCCACGGCGAGTAACCCTGCACCAGTCACTGTACAGTGTACCGCGATGTTCCTGTCCCCGATATAACGGTCGTAACTGATGAGGCAGATAACTGCACGGCAGCTCCGGTCGTGGCGTTTGTGAGTGATGTAAGTGATGGCAACACCTGTCCGGAGGTTATCACCAGGACTTACTCAGTAACGGATGACTGTGGCAACTCGATCACCGTTACTCAGACTATTACTGTAGATGATATTACCCCACCCACTGCTGTATGCCAAGACATAACTGTCCAACTTGATGCGACAGGTGATGTTACTATAGCTGCTGGTGATATTGATAATGGTAGCAGTGACAACTGTGGCATTGCTTCGATGTCGCTAGATGTAACGAATTTTGATTGTACAGATATTGGTCCGAATCCTGTAATCCTGACTGTTGAAGATGATTGTGGCAATCAGTCTACTTGCGCTGCTACAGTGACAATAGAGGATGATCTCCCACCAATTATTACATGTCCGCCAGATCGTAATGAAGATGTTGATATAAGTGACAACTTTACTATCCCGGATTACACTGGATTGGTTACTGTGATTGATAATTGCAGTGCTTCACCGACGCTCACTCAGAGTCCTATAGTTGGAACAGTAGTAAATGGTGTAGGCACAGTCCAAACTATAACCATAACAGCAGATGATGGTAACAGTAATACATCTCAATGCACATTTGATATTACATTAGTTGATCCTTTTGTTTTATCAATCACCTGTCCAGCAGACAGAGATGAAAATGTAGACGGCAGTTGTGAATTTGCTCTACCTGACTACACTGGACTAGCCAGTACTACTGGTGCTGTAAGTGTTAGTCAGTCTCCAGTGCCAGGTACCGTTGTTTCTGGCCATGGAACGGTTCAGACCATTACCCTTACTGCTTTTGATGGAGGAGGCAATAGTGAACAATGTACATTTACAGTTACACTAATTGATGGGATCGCTCCGAGCTTTAGTATTCCAGGTAATACAACAATTTTTAGTGATGCTGACTGTAATTATGATGCTAGTGTAGTAGCAACAGGCGATGTCACTGACGAAGCAGATAACTGTGGTGTTGGCGATGCTACTTTCGTTGATGCAATTGATAACACTGATCCATGTAATATCATTATCACTAGGACATGGAGCTTAGTTGATGATGCAGGAAATGCTGCAACAGATCAATTACAAACTATTACAGTTCAAGACGATATCGATCCTACGGCCAGTAATCCTGCTCCAATCACTGTAGAGTGCATCGGAGATGTTCCTGTTCCAGATGTGACGGTTGTAACCGACGAGGCGGATAACTGCACGGCGGCTCCGGTGGTGGCCTTTGTAAGTGATGTGAGCGATGGCAACACCTGTCCTGAGATAATAACAAGGACTTACTCAGTAACTGATGACTGTGGCAACTCGATCCTGGTCACACAGACTATTACTGTTGATGATACCATTGATCCAACGGCGAGCAATCCTGCTCCAGTTACTGTGGAATGCATTGCCGATGTACCAGCACCGGATATCACCGTTGTAACTGATGAGGCGGATAACTGCACGGCGGCTCCGGTGGTTGCCTTTGTAAGTGATGTAAGTGATGGCAACACCTGCCCTGAGGTTATCACCAGGACCTACTCAGTAACTGATGACTGTGGCAACCAGATCCTGGTCGCCCAGACGATCACTGTCGATGATACAATAGATCCTACGGCGAGCAATCCTGCACCAATCACTGTGGAGTGCATAGGCGATGTCCCTGCTGCAGATATCACGGTAGTAACTGATGAAGCGGATAACTGCACGGCAGCTCCCGTGGTAGCCTTTGTCAGTGATGTAAGTGATGGCAACACCTGTCCGGAGGTTATCACCAGGACTTACTCAGTAACGGATGACTGTGGCAACTCGATCCTGGTGACGCAAACGATCACTGTCGATGATACCATCGATCCTACGGCCAGTAACCCTGCACCAGTCACTGTAGAGTGTGCCGCGGATGTTCCTGTCCCCGATGTAACGGTCGTAACTGATGAGGCTGATAACTGCACGGCAGCTCCCGTGGTAGCCTTTGTCAGTGATGTAAGTGATGGCAACACCTGCCCGGAGGTTATCACCAGGACTTACTCAGTAACGGATGACTGTGGCAACTCGATCCTGGTGACGCAAACGATCACTGTCGATGATACCATCGATCCTACGGCCAGTAACCCTGCTGCTGTTAATGTACAGTGTGCCGCGGATGTTCCTGTCCCAGATGTAACGGTCGTTACCGACGAGGCGGATAACTGCACCGCCGCCCCTGTTGTTGCCTTTGTAAGTGATGTAAGTGATGGCAACACCTGTCCTGAGATTATCACCCGTACCTATAGTGTCACTGATGACTGTGGCAATAGTATTACCGTTACTCAGACAATTACGGTTGATGATACCATCGATCCTACGGCCAGTAACCCTGCACCCATCACTGTGGAGTGCATCGGCGATGTACCTGCTGCAGATATCACGGTAGTCACGGATGAGGCAGATAACTGCACGGCAGCTCCGGTCGTGGCGTTTGTGAGTGATGTAAGTGATGGCAACACCTGTCCGGAGGTTATTACCAGGACTTACTCAGTCACCGATGACTGCGGCAACTCGATCACCGTTACCCAGACTATCACTGTAGATGATACCATCGATCCCACGGCCAGTAACCCTGCACCAGTCACTGTACAGTGTGCCGCGGATGTTCCTGTCCCCGGATGTCACGGTCGTAACTGATGAGGCTGATAACTGCACGGCAGCTCCCGTGGTAGCCTTTGTAAGTGATGTAAGTGATGGCAACACCTGTCCGGAGATAATCACCAGGACCTACTCAGTAACCGATGACTGCGGAAATAGCATCACCGTCACCCAGACAATTACGGTTGATGATACCATCGATCCTACGGCGAGCAACCCTGCACCGGTGACTGTAGAGTGTATGGGCGATGTTCCTGTTCCAGATATCACGGTCGTAACCGATGAGGCGGATAACTGCACCGCCGCCCCTGTTGTTGCTTTTGTAAGTGATGTAAGTGATGGCAACACCTGTCCTGAGATTATCACCCGTACCTATAGTGTCACCGATGACTGCGGCAACTCGATTACCGTTACCCAGACAATCACGGTTGATGATACCATCGATCCTACGGCGAGTAATCCAGCACCAATCACTGTAGAGTGTATAGGCGATGTACCCGCACCAGATATAACGGTCGTTACCGACGAGGCGGATAACTGCACCGCCGCCCCTGTTGTTGCCTTTGTAAGTGATGTAAGTGATGGCAACACCTGTCCTGAGATTATCACCCGTACCTATAGTGTCACTGATGACTGTGGCAATAGTATTACCGTTACTCAGACAATCACTGTTGATGATACCATCGATCCTACGGCCAGTAACCCTGCACCCATCACTGTGGAGTGCATCGGCGATGTACCTGCTGCAGATATCACGGTAGTCACGGATGAGGCAGATAACTGCACCGCCGCCCCTGTTGTTGCCTTTGTAAGTGATGTAAGTGATGGCAACACCTGTCCTGAGATTATCACCCGTACCTATAGTGTCACTGATGACTGCGGTAATAGCATTACCGTTACCCAGACAATCACTGTTGATGATACCATCGATCCTACGGCCAGTAACCCAGCACCCATCACTGTGGAGTGCATCGGCGATGTACCTGCTGCAGATATCACGGTCGTAACTGACGAGGCGGATAACTGCACGGCAGCCCCTGTCGTGGCGTTTGTAAGTGATGTTAGTGATGGCAATACCTGTCCGGAGGTTATTACCAGGACTTACTCAGTCACCGATGACTGCGGCAACTCGATCACCGTTACCCAGACTATCACTGTAGATGATACCATCGATCCCACGGCCAGTAACCCTGCACCAGTCACTGTGGAGTGCATCGGCGATGTACCTGCTGCAGATATCACGGTAGTCACGGATGAGGCAGATAACTGCACGGCAGCTCCGGTCGTGGCGTTTGTGAGTGATGTAAGTGATGGCAACACCTGTCCGGAGGTTATTACCAGGACTTACTCAGTCACCGATGACTGTGGCAATAGCATCACCGTTACCCAGACTATCACTGTAGATGATACCATCGATCCCACGGCGAGTAACCCTGCACCAGTCACTGTACAGTGTGCCGCGGATGTTCCTGTCCCCGATGTAACGGTCGTAACTGATGAGGCTGATAACTGCACGGCAGCTCCCGTGGTAGCCTTTGTAAGTGATGTAAGTGATGGCAACACCTGTCCGGAGGTTATCACCAGGACTTACTCAGTAACGGATGACTGCGGAAATAGCATCACCGTCACCCAGACAATTACGGTTGATGATACCATCGATCCTACGGCGAGCAACCCTGCACCGGAGACTGTAGAGTGTATGGGCGATGTTCCTGTTCCAGATATCACGGTAGTAACTGATGAGGCTGATAACTGCACGGCGGCTCCTGTTGTTGCTTTTGTAAGTGATGTAAGCGATGGCAACACCTGTCCTGAGATTATTACCAGGACCTACTCAGTCACCGATGACTGCGGCAACTCGATTACCGTTACCCAGACAATCACGGTTGATGATACCATCGATCCTACGGCGAGTAATCCAGCACCAATCACTGTAGAGTGTATAGGCGATGTACCAGTACCAGATATCACGGTCGTAACCGATGAGGCAGATAACTGCACGGCAGCACCTGTCGTGGCGTTCGTGAGTGATGTCAGCGATGGGAATACCTGTCCGGAGGTTATTACCAGGACTTACTCAGTCACTGATGACTGCGGCAACTCGATCACCGTCACCCAGACGATCACGGTGGATGATACAATAGATCCCACGGCGAGCAACCCAGCACCAATCACTGTGGAGTGCATCGGCGATGTACCAGCACCTGATATCACGGTTGTAACCGACGAGGCGGATAACTGCACGGCAGCTCCTGTTGTTGCCTTTGTAAGTGATGTAAGTGATGGCAACACCTGTCCGGAGATAATCACCCGCACCTATAGTGTTACCGATGACTGTGGCAATAGCATTACCGTTACCCAGACGATCACTGTTGATGATACAATAGATCCTACGGCCAGTAACCCTGCACCCATCACAGTAGAGTGCATAGGCGATGTACCAGTACCGGATATCACCGTAGTTAATGATGAGGCGGATAACTGCACGGCAGCTCCTGTTGTTGTCTTTGTAAGTGATGTCAGCGATGGCAACACCTGTCCTGAGATTATCACCCGTACCTATAGTGTTACTGATGACTGTGGCAACCAGATCCTGGTCACCCAGACGATCACTGTCGATGATACAATAGATCCTACGGCGAGCAATCCTGCACCAATCACTGTGGAGTGCATAGGCGATGTCCCTGCTGCAGATATCACGGTAGTAACTGATGAGGCAGATAACTGCACGGCAGCTCCGGTGGTGGCCTTTGTAAGTGATGTAAGTGATGGCAACACCTGTCCGGAGGTTATCACCAGGACTTACTCAGTAACGGATGACTGCGGCAACTCGATTACCGTTACTCAGAGTATTACTGTAGATGATATCACCCCACCGACTTCTGTTTGCCAGGATATAACTGTTCAACTGGATGCGACAGGAAATGTTACGATAGCTGCTGCTGATATTGATAATGGTAGCACTGATAACTGTAACATTGCTTTGATGTCGCTAGATGTAACTAGTTTTGATTGTACAGATATTGGTCCGAACCCTGTAGTCCTGACCGTTGAAGATGATTGTGGCAATCAGTCTACTTGCAATGCGACAGTTACGGTTGAAGATAACTTGGCTCCGAGTATTACATGTCCTGCAGATCGTAATGAAGATGTTGATATAAGTGACAACTTTACGATACCTGATTATACAGGATTGGTAATTGTAACAGACAATTGTAATCCGGCACCTACGCTTACCCAGGATCCAGTGGTGGGAACAATTATTAATGGAGTAGGCACTATTCATACTATCACCATAACAGCGGATGATGGAAATGGGAACAACTCACAATGCACATTTGATATTACACTAGTTGATCCCTTAGTATTATCAATAACTTGTCCGGCTGACAGAGATGAATACGTTGATAATAGTTGTGAATTTACTTTACCTGATTATACAAGTTTGGCCACTACTATTGGGGCTGTTAGTGTTAGCCAGTCTCCTGTTCCTGGAGCGGTTATTTCTGGAGGTGGGACAGTTCATGTTATTACACTCACTGCTCTAGATGCGGCAAGCAATAGTGTGCAATGTACTTTTAACGTTACTCTGTTAGATATTATAGTCCCCACCTTCACGGCCCCTGCAGATATTACTATTTACTCTGATGCCGGTTGCGCTTATGATGCTAGTGTAACGGCTACAGGTGATGTTACGGACGAGGCTGATAACTGTGGGGTGGGGGATGCTACTTATGTGGATGCGATTGATGCGACGGATCCTTGTTCGATTATTATTACAAGGACGTGGAGTCTGGTAGATGATAATGGTAACTCAGCAGCTGACCAGGATCAGATTATTACCGTAGAGGACAACATCGATCCCACGGCGAGCAACCCAGCCCCGGTTACTGTCGAGTGCATCGGCGATGTACCAGCCCCGGATATCACAGTCGTAACCGATGAGGCTGATAACTGCACGGCGGCTCCTGTTGTGGCGTTCGTGAGTGATGTGAGCGATGGCAATACCTGCCCGGAGGTGATCACTAGGACTTACTCAGTCACCGATGACTGCGGAAATAGCATCACCGTCACCCAGACTATTACTGTCGATGATACCATCGATCCCACGGCCAGCAACCCGGCTCCGGTTACTGTGGAGTGTATAGGCGATGTACCTGCACCAGATATCACGGTCGTAACTGACGAGGCGGATAACTGCACGGCAGCCCCTGTCGTGGCGTTTGTAAGTGATGTTAGTGATGGCAACACCTGTCCTGAGATTATTACCAGGACCTACTCAGTCACCGATGACTGCGGCAACTCGATTACCGTTACCCAGACAATCACGGTTGATGATACCATCGATCCTACGGCGAGTAATCCAGCACCAATCACTGTAGAGTGTATAGGCGATGTACCCGCACCAGATGTAACGGTCGTTACCGATGAGGCGGATAACTGCACCGCCGCCCCTGTTGTTGCCTTTGTAAGTGATGTAAGTGATGGCAACACCTGTCCTGAGATTATCACCCGTACCTATAGTGTCACTGATGACTGTGGCAATAGTATTACCGTTACTCAGACAATCACTGTTGATGATACCATCGATCCTACGGCCAGTAACCCTGCACCCATCACTGTGGAGTGCATCGGCGATGTACCTGCTGCAGATATCACGGTAGTCACCGATGAGGCAGATAACTGCACCGCCGCCCCTGTTGTTGCCTTTGTAAGTGATGTTAGTGATGGCAACACCTGTCCGGAGGTTATCACCCGTACCTATAGTGTAACAGATGACTGTGGAAATAGCATCACCGTTACCCAGACAATCACGGTTGATGATACCATCGATCCTACGGCGAGTAATCCAGCACCAATCACTGTAGAGTGCATCAGCGATGTACCTGTTCCAGATGTAACGGTTGTAACCGATGAGGCGGATAACTGCACGGCGGCTCCTGTTGTGGCCTTTGTAAGTGATGTGAGTGATGGAAATACCTGTCCGGAGGTTTTCACCCGTACCTATAGTGTAACCGATGACTGTGGAAATAGCATCACCGTCACCCAGACAATTACGGTTGATGATACCATCGATCCTACGGCGAGCAACCCAGCCCCGGTGACTGTGGAGTGCATCGGCGATGTACCTGTTCCAGATATCACAGTCGTAACCGATGAGGCAGATAACTGCACGGCGGCTCCTGTGGTTGCCTTTGTAAGTGATGTTAGTGATGGCAATACCTGTCCGGAGGTTATTACCAGGACTTACTCAGTCACCGATGACTGTGGCAATAGTATTACCGTTACTCAGACAATCACTGTAGATGATACCATCGATCCTACGGCCAGTAACCCCGCTCCAGTCACTGTAGAGTGTATTGGCAGATGTTCCTGCTGCAGATATCACGGTCGTAACCGATGAGGCAGATAACTGCACGGCAGCACCTGTGGTAGCCTTTGTAAGTGATGTGAGTGATGGAAATACCTGTCCGGAGGTTTTCACCCGTACCTATAGTGTAACAGATGACTGTGGAAATAGCATCACCGTCACCCAGACAATTACGGTTGATGATACCATCGATCCCACGGCCAGCAACCCAGCCCCGATCAATGTGGAGTGTGCCGCGGATGTTCCTGTTGCGGATGTGCTGGTAGTCACCGATGAGGCGGATAACTGCACGGCGGCCCCTGTGGTAGCGTTTGTGAGTGATGTTAGTGATGGAAATACTTGTCCGGAGGTTATCACCCGTACCTATAGTGTGACCGATGAGTGTCTGAACCAGATCCTGGTTACTCAGACGATCACGATCCTGGATATCACCGATCCCACGGCCAGCAACCCAGCCCCGATCAATGTGGAGTGTGCCGCGGATGTTCCTGTTGCGGATGTGCTGGTAGTCACCGATGAGGCGGATAACTGCACGGCGGCCCCCGTGGTAGCGTTCGTGAGTGATGTTAGTGATGGAAATACTTGTCCGGAGGTTATCACCCGTACCTATAGTGTGACCGATGAGTGTCTGAACCAGATCCTGGTTACTCAGACGATCACGATCCTGGATATCACCGATCCCACGGCCAGCAACCCAGCCCCGATCAATGTGGAGTGTGCCGCGGATGTTCCTGTTGCGGATGTGCTGGTAGTCACCGATGAGGCGGATAACTGCACGGCGGCCCCCGTGGTAGCGTTCGTGAGTGATGTTAGTGATGGAAATACTTGTCCGGAGGTTATCACCCGTACCTATAGTGTGACCGATGAGTGTCTGAACCAGATCCTGGTTACTCAGACGATCACGATCCTGGATATCACCGATCCCACGGCCAGCAACCCAGCCCCGATCAATGTGGAGTGTGCCGCGGATGTTCCTGTTGCGGATGTGCTGGTAGTCACCGATGAGGCGGATAACTGCACGGCGGCCCCCGTGGTAGCGTTCGTGAGTGATGTTAGTGATGGAAATACTTGTCCGGAGGTTATCACCCGTACCTATAGTGTGACCGATGAGTGTCTGAACCAGATCCTGGTTACTCAGACGATCACGATCCTGGATATCACCGATCCCACGGCCAGCAACCCAGCCCCGGTCAATGTGGAGTGTGCCGCGGATGTTCCTGTTGCGGATGTGCTGGTATGTCACCGATGAGGCGGATAACTGCACGGCGGCCCCCGTGGTAGCGTTTGTGAGTGATGTTAGTGATGGAAATACCTGTCCGGAGGTTATCACCCGTACCTATAGTGTGACCGATGAGTGTCTGAACCAGATCCTGGTTACTCAGACGATCACGATCCTGGATATCACCGATCCCACGGCCAGCAACCCAGCCCCGATCAATGTGGAGTGTGCCGGCGGATGTTCCTGTTGCGGATGTCCTGGTATGTCACCGATGAGGCGGATAACTGCACGGCGGCCCCGTGGTAGCGTTTGTGAGTGATGTTAGTGATGGAAATACCTGCCCGGAGGTTATCACCCGTACCTATAGTGTGACCGATGACTGTCGGAACTCAGATCCTGGTTACTCAGACTGATCACGATCCATGGATATCACCGATCCCCACGGCCAGCAACCCTGCCCCGATAATGTGGAGTGTGCCGGCGGATGTTCCTGTTCCGGATGTCACTGGTATGTCACCGATGAGGCGGATAACTGCACGGCGGCCCCCGTGGTAGCGCTTTGTGAGTGATGTTAGTGATGGAAATACTTGTCCGGAGGTTATCACCCGTACCTATAGTGTGACCGATGAGTGTCTGAACCAGATCCTGGTTACTCAGACGATCACGATCCTGGATATCACCCCGCCAGTGATAGCAGCCGCACCTGCAGATGTTTCTGTTGAATGTATCGCCGATATACCCGCAATGGTCGATCTGGCGTGGACAGATAACTGCGATGGAGCAGGAACGGTTACTGGAATAGATGTTAGTGATGGACTGAGTTGTCCTGAAACGATCACCCGTACCTGGAGTTATACAGATGCCTGTGGAAATAGCGTCAGCACAAGCCAGATAATCACCATTGAGGATATTATTCCGCCTGTGTTAGCTGCTGCACCTGCAGATATATCTGTTGAGTGTCCGGGGGATGTCCCCGCGATGATCGATCTGGCATGGACCGACAACTGTGATGGATCGGGAACGGTTTCCGGCACTGATGTGAGTGATGGAGGAAGCTGTCCATTGATCATTACCCGGACATGGACCTATACCGATATGTGCGGAAATTCAGTGAGTGTCGCTCAGCTGATCACGGTCAATGATATTACCCCGCCAACTGCAAGCAATCCTGCTCCGCTAAGCGTGGAGTGTATTGGCGATGTTCCAGTACCAGATATTACAGCGGTTATCGATGAGGCCGATAATTGCACGGCCGCTCCCGTGGTGGCGTTTGTGAGTGATGTAAGTGATGGGAATACCTGTCCGGAGGTGATCACGCGTACCTACAGTGTGACCGATGAATGTGGAAACTCCATCAATGTGACGCAAACCATCACAATTAATGATATTACACCGCCGACCGTTGTTTGCCAGGACATCACTGTTCAATTGGATGCTACGGGTAATGTTACGATCACAGCTGCAGACATTGACAACGGCAGCAGCGACAATTGTGGTATTGATGCCATGTGGCTCGATGTCTCCAGCTTTGATTGTACCGATGTTGGTCCCAATGTAGTGAACCTGTTTGTTCAGGATTCGTGTGGGACGATTTCAAGTTGTGCAGCAACGGTTACGGTAGAGGATAATATCCCGCCGGTGATTACCTGTCCGGGAGATGAAACAGTAACTGCTGTGGCAGGAAGTTGCAGTGTTGTCGTAAATGGAATTGCTCCGGTGTTTATAACAGATAACTGCAGCAATACGCGTGGTCACCTACAGGCTGGAAGGAGCAACCACAGGTACGGGCGTGGATGATGCAAGCGGAACTAGCATTTAATAAGGGTGTGACCACTGTCTGGTACAGAATCACAGATCCAAATAACAATATGGATTCCTGTTCCTTTGACATTACCGTTCTGACAACCATAATACCTCCCGATAGCGCCTTTAGCAGCCTGGATGAAGTGTGTCCGGGTGATGGAGATATTACCTTGTATTATGATGGGGGTGTGATGGTTGAAGGCGGCACAGCTGTCTGGTATGATGATGCAGCATCTGACCAATGTGATTGGAACTGGGAATGTATTGACTATCCCGGCACCTGTAGTTACCAGCACCTATTATGTGAGATTTGAAGGCACCTGTGATATTTCTACCCGCTGTATCCACCACTGTAACCGTTAATCCCTGACTGTGGATCCGGTTGCTGCATTTGTCGACCGAAATAATGTATGTGCCGGAGATGGCTCCATTGAACTTAGTTATATCGGAGGGGACCCAGGAAGTAATGGTTCCGCTGTATGGTATGAGGATGCCGGATTTACAAGCAATGTGGGAAGTGGGAACAATCTATCCATTCCAGCTCCTATGAGTACTACTATGTATTATATGAGATATGAAGCAGACTGCGATACTTCTGCAGCAGTTTCAGTGGAAGTCACCGTTTGGCCCATACCGGAACCGGTATTTCTGGAGATGACAGAGAATGTTTGTGTCAACGGCCCGCTTTATCGCTATGTGGCCGGTGGTCTGGCAGGTTCGTCATTTACCTGGAATATCACCAATGGAACCATCGTAAGTCAGGATAATGATACTGTATATGTGGATTGGGGTGATCTGGAGTTAACAGGTACTTTGGAAGTCACAGAAACCTCCACACAGGGTTGTGTATCAATTCCTGTAAGCTTGCAGGTTATTGTTGACGGACCGGATCTGGAGCTGGGTGAAGATTCGGGCACCTGTTTTGGCACCTCCATTACCATTGATCCGGAAGGAGATTTCGCCAGTTATTCATGGCAGGATGGTAGCACGGGCTCCGACTTTACAACGGATCAGGAAGGGTGGATTATTCTGGAGGTTACTGATTCAAATGGCTGTGGAGCCAGTGACAGCATTTATTTAACCGTCTATGATTTGCCAGTGGTGGATCTGGGACCTGACACCGTTGTCTGCGGGGATGTGGGTATTGAGCTGGATGCCGGGACGGATGGGATTTATTATGAATGGTCAACGGGCGATATCAGCCAGGTGATTACTGTATTTATGGGAGGCGACTGAAGAGTATTGGGTTGAAGTGGAGAATGAATATGGATGTATAGGAGCTGATACAGTCAGGGTCAGGAATTGTTCCCTGGACTTCTACTTCAGAGATATTCCAACGGCAATTACCCCCGGAGATGGAAATGGGCTGAATGATTTCTGGGAGATCGATAAATTGGCTAACTTCTCCCAGGCTGTTGTGGAGATCTTCGACCGGTGGGGAACACTGGTCTGGAGATCAGAACCAGGATATTCTTCCCCCTGGGATGGACGGACCATGAACGGGAATGAAGTACCCATGGATTCATATCATTTTGTGATCGAATTAAATACGGATGCCAAGAAAGACTTTATCACAGGTATTATTACAGTAATCAGATAGGAGAAGGAACGGCTTGAAAAGGATTGTATATATCATCATCTTTATAACTGGTTTTCTGCTGGAAGCCAGGCGCTCAGCAGGTTCCCCTGTACAGCCAGTATATGCTTAACGGATTTCTTATTAAATCCTGCTGTTGCCGGATCAGAAGGATATACGGCGGTTAACTTAACTGCCAGAGAGCAGTGGATTGGAATGGAGCATGCTCCGGGAACCTATGCTTTGAGTTTCCAGACCAGGATTCTGAGAAAGAGCTATATTTCCAGGGGCTCTTCGGTCAGGAGAAGAAGGTCCAGCAATTCCAGGGGAGGAAAAGTTGGGCTTGGAGCATATGTTTTTTCTGATCGCAATGGGGCAGTGGAGCGGACAGGCTTGAAGGCCACCTATGCCTACCATATTAATTTTCGTCATTCGCAACTCTCCTTTGGACTTTCTGCAGTTGCCTATCAGTTCAGGCTGAATGATGATCTGATCCATCTGGCAGATCCGGGCGATGAATTGTGGCTTGGTGCCCAGAAAGCTGTATTGATCCCTGATGCTGATTTTGGAGTTTATTATTCGGCGAGGAATTACTGGGGAGGTTTTTCAGTGGATCAGTTGTTTGAATCGGTCCTGAAGATCGGGGATTCCGGGTATGACCGCTATGTGATGGAACGTAATTACTATCTCATTGGGGGCTATGATTTTGAATTGAACCGGGATTTGATTTTTTCACCTTCCACTCTACTAAAGTATGCTGAGAATGAAAAATTCCAGGCCGATTTGAGTGGCAAGTTTTATTTTCAGCAGACATTCTGGGCCGGAGCGACCTACAGAACCGGTCAGGCGATCATCCTGCTGGCTGGAGTCAGTGTGGATAAATTTATTTTTGGATATGCCTTTGATATCGGACTAAACAGCACCATGAAGCACAGTTACGGGACTCACGAATTCACTTTTATCGCCAGATTTGGAGATAATGCCAGGCGTTATAAGTGGCTGAACAGATTCTAAAGCTTGGTCTCGGTGTGTTCCCCGTTTACCGGTAAAATTGGTAGCTTAGCCGAATTTAATTTTCAGAACAGCTCTTTCCATATTACTTTTGCTCTATAAGATTATATGACTATGGAAAAGTTTTCAGATTGGGATAAGCGAAATATGGGTGAGGGAAACTCACCAGGAGAAAGGCCGACAGGTCAATTCAGAAGATCAGGAAGAGCGCACCTCTTATTGGGAATCGTATTGATGTTCCTGGGCCTCTTTCTTATAGCAGACCTGGCTGATATCATCCCCTGGCGGCTCAGGGATTTTATTTTTACCTGGCAGGCATTGTTAATCTTCCTCGGTTTGATATTTTTATCCAATAAGGATAATAAAGGAACCGGGATCATATTAATTGTTATCGGATCCTTTTTCCTGTTTCCGCGAGTGATTAATGTACCCGATTACTGGCGTTCGCTCTTCTGGCCAACCATGCTGATTATTCTTGGACTGGTCGTCATTTTTGGGGGGCGCCGTAGCGGGGGAGGAAGCCTACTTTGGGGGTCAGAAGCGAAAGGCCAGCAGCGAAGACTGGCTGGATGATGTGGCTGTCTTTGGAGGGGGAGACCGGGTCATCACTTCCCAGCAGTTCCAGGGGGGGAAGATCACACATATATTCGGGGGGTCAAAGATCGACTTTACGCGTGCAAAATTGGCTCCCGGGAAAAACCATCTGGAGGTGGTCCTGACTCTTTGGGGGGACCAAGCTAATAGTCCCTGAAAGCTGGACTGTTAAAATAGAGGTAACTTCCGTTTTTGGGGGATTCTCCGACAAGAGGGTCAAATCCATTGTAGTTTCAGATACAGATCGTAGCCTGCATATTACCGGGGTGAATGTTTTTGGTGGGGGAGAGATTGTTAACTATCACTGAGAATGAGTCATCCGATTACTGGAAAGCAGGAGATCCGTTCTGATCTACTCTCTGGTCTGGCTGATGGTCTCAGCGACCATGGGGGTTCTTTATTTTTACCTGCTGCATTTTCCTCTGCAGGTGGTTATAACCGATGCCCTGGCTTCCTGTTTTTTATTTGGGTTTACTGGCCTTCTGGCCTGGTATCCCACACGATATATCCCTTTCAGAAGCAGTCCCCGTTCTATTCCATCATCGCCCATGTTGTTGCTGGAATTGTGGTGATGGGAAGCTGGGTCCTGCTTACGGTTGCATTGCTTAAATGCGATCTTCACCAATCAGGAAGCCTATATTGAGTTTCTGAACCAGACAATCGCCTGGAGAGCTATGCTTGGCGGTCTTGTCTACCTGGTACTGGTATTGATCTACTATCTGGTCTCCAACAATCAAAAACTACAGGAACGAGCCCAACAGGAGGAACGGCTGAAGGGAATGGTGACGGGATGCTGAATTGAATATGCTTAAATCCCAGATCAATCCACATTTCCTGTTTAACTCCTTAAACTCCATCTCATCGCTCACCATGACCAACCCGGATGAGGCCAGGGAGATGATCATAAGACTTTCAGATTTTCTCAGATATTCTTTAAAGCACAGGGAAAACGAGTATGTCCCTCTGGATGAGGAGCTGGGCAGAATGAAAGATTATCTGGCCATTGAGAAAATCAGGTTTGGAGAGAAGCTCCTGTATGAGTTTGATATAAGTACCGAGTGTGAAAAGTTCCCGGTGCCGACTATGATATTTCAACCATTATTTGAAAATGCGATCCGTCACAGTGTCTATGAAAGTGTCAAACCGGTGACTATCAAATTTTCGTGTGCGCCTGAAGAGGGACATATGAAAGCGATGATCAGCAACGATTATGATCCGGCGGTTCCCACCAGAAAAGGAACCGGGGTAGGTCTTCAAAATGTCCGGCAACGGATTGCCCTGGCCTATAAGGAGAAGGGAGTTGTTCAGTGGAACGCCAAGGAAGGAGTATTTACGGTTACTATTTTATTTCCTCGTATATTTATGTAGAGATGAGCATCATAAAAACAATCATTGTTGAAGATGAACGCCCTGCCAGGGATTTGCTGAGAGCCTATCTGGAAGAATTTTCAGATATTGAGCTTATTGGTGAGTATGACAACGGGTTTGATGGACTAAAGGCCATCAATGAGCTTAAACCTGAGGCCGTATTTCTGGATGTGCAGATGCCTAAGCTGACAGGATTTGAATTGCTGGAAGTGATTGAGCATCAACCGGAAGTCATCTTTACCACTGCCTACGATCAATATGCCATACATGCTTTTGAAAGAAATGCCGTGGATTACCTGCTGAAACCGTTCTCCAAGACTCGTTTCAGAGAGGCTATTTCAAAATTAACTGCACGTATTGAATCCAGGCAGGGAGGGGTAAAAGTGGAGAGCAGCATTGAGAAGATTAAACAGCACTTTGCAGAGAGTAACGAGGTCCTGCACCGGGTGGTCATAAAAAAAGCAGGTAAAATCCATGTGATCTCCACCGCGGATATCAATTTTTTAGAGGCACAGGATGATTACGTGATGATCTATACCGATGAGGGAAAGTATCTGAAGCAGCAGACCATGAAATATTTCGAACAACGCCTGGATTCGCAGCAGTTCGTGAGGGTGCATCGTTCCTATATTGCCAATATTAGCTCGCATTGAGCGGATCGAACCCTATGAAAAGAGTAATTTTATTTTAATTCTGAAGGATGGGAATAAGGTTCCCGTAAGCCGAAGCGGAATGCAGGTACTCAAGGAGAACCTTGACTTTTAAGTAAAGGAGTTGGAGATGTCATTGCAAATTGATGAAAAGGATCTAAGCAAGTTTATAGTCGTCGGAGACCGGGTGCTGATCAAACCTAAAAACCAGCAGGATCGTACCAAATCTGGACTATATCTTCCACCGGGAGTTCAGGAGAAGGAGAAGATCCATAGCGGATATGTATTAAAGGTAGGACCGGGTTATCCCATTCCAGCCATTCAGGATACCGATGAACCCTGGAAGGACCGGGGCGATGAAGTGAAATATGTGCCCCTGCAACCCAAAGAGGGGGATGAGGCCATATACCTGCAAAAAAGTGGCTATGAGATCGAATTCAAAAATGAAAAGCTTGTCATCATTCCGCATTCAGCGATTCTGATGCTGATCAGGGATGAAGGTCTTTTCAAGTAGTATTGCCTGATTTCCAGCGCCCGCTCTTTTTTAATGCCTGATCCAGGATCCATTCTATTTGCCCATTGGTGCTTCTGAATTCATCTGCAGCCCACTTCTCCAGTGCTTCCATTTTAACTGGATCAACCCTGAGGACAAAAGCTTTCTTTTTACTCATCTTACTGGTGCAAGGTGCCTGTATTAATGATCGGACTCGGGTCTTTATCGCCGCATAGGACAACCATTAAATTGCTTACCATGGCAGCCTTTTTCTCTTCGTCAAAGCTTACAATTTCTTTTTCCGTTAGTTGTTCCAGTGCCATCTGAACCATGGAAACAGCTCCTTCCACAATTTTAAACCTTGCTGCCACTACCGCAGTAGCCTGTTGTCTGCGCAACATGGCACCGGCTATCTCCTCTGCGTAGGCAATGAAATTGATTCTGGCCTCTATCACATGTATCCCTGCAATTTGCAGCCTTTCCCGGATCTCTTCTTCCAGTTCATGATTAACCTCAGAACCTCCGCCTCGTAAGGTAATCTGGGCATCATGATCCTCAAAATTGTCGTAGGGATAGATTCCTGCCAGTTTTCGCAGGGCGGTTTCACTCTGCACATATACAAAGTGAACATAATCATCTACTTCGAAAGCGGCTTTGTAGGTATCTTCGACTTTCCAGACAAGCACGCAGCCAATTTTTATGGGATTTCCAATCTTATCGTTCACTTTAATGGTCTCACTGTCGAAATTTCTTGCTCTCAGAGATATCTTTTTGCGAACAAAGAAGGGATTGACCCAGAACAGGCCGTTTTTCTTGATGGTCCCTTTGTAGGCTCCAAAAAGGATCAATACACAGGACTCGTTGGGATTGACTACGGTAAATCCAATGGTGGTAAGGAATACCGCCACGCTTAAAGTAATTCCCAGCCACGCGAGTCCGCCCATGTAGCTAAAGATGGCTCCCAGGATAAAAATAAGTAGGACCATGAGCATAAGATACCCTGAGATTGCCCTGTAAGTTACTTCCTGCTTTTTCATGATTATGTGTTTAGTGATATTATAATGATATTATAAAGGTATCAAATTAATAGCATCTTTCCAAATGCTGAGACTGATATGATAGACAGGCATTACTAAAAGGATTTTGATGGATCTAGTTCTCCATACATTCCCTGTGTCTGAAACATGCCACCACGTGATCATTTACCAGGCCGGTGGCCTGGAGGTGGGCATAAATTATCGTGGAGCCCACGAAGGTAAATCCCCTGCTTTTCATATCCTTCGAGATGGTGTCTGAAAGGGCTGTGTTTGCTGGAATTTTGGACATGTCTTCAAAGTGGTTGACTACCTGCATCCCATCAGTAAATCCCCAGATATAGTTGCAAAAGCTGCCGTACTGTTCTGAAATCTCCAGGAACCGCCTGGCATTGTTAATGGAAGACTCAATTTTTTTTCTGTTCCTGATAATTCCGGCATCCTGTAACATGACCTGGATGTCGACTTCATCAAAACGGGCTACCAACTCCGGATGGAATCCTTTATAGAGCCTTCGATATCCTTCTCTCCTTTTCAGGATGGTAAGCCAGCTCAGACCTGCCTGGGCAGATTCCAGAACCAGGAATTCAAATTGCCTCTGATCATCCCGCACAGGAACACCCCATTCCTGGTCATGGTAATCCACGTAGACCGGATCCGACCCGGCCCAGCTGCAACGTTTAAGCTCTGCCATGCTCCAAGTTAAGGAATCTCCCCATTTTATTTAGAATTATTATAAAATTCAAGGTCATGAACCGGGTAAAATGTTTTCTTGTATCTTTGTGTCACAGAAGGCCATATTTTTTTCAATATGAGTGTGAAACAAATAACAATAGCTTGATTTGTCCATGGGAATTCAAATCAGAGATATCGCGACCCTATTGAAGGCTAAAGTTTTAACGCCTGGCCTGGATTTAAGTGCCAAGGTTTCAAATGCATTTACTTCCGACCTGATGAGTGATGTGTTAACCGGCGATTATGAGAAAACCATACTGATCACCGGGCTTTCAAATTTACAGGCCATCCGTACGGCAGAAATGTCCGATATTAAGGAGGTGATTATAGGTCGCAATAAGGCGGTGAGCCAGGAAATGATTGATTTGGCCCTGGAAAGTGATATTGTTTTGATCCAGAGCAGCTATTCTCTGTTCAGGATTTCCGGGATTCTCTATGAGGCAGGAATCAAGCCTGTATATTAATGCTTTTACAATATCATATAGATGGGGGAGATTTTGTAAATGCCGGAAAGGCCTCCAGTGCTGTGAAAGGGGTTTTAAAACAGCTGGATGTACCTGCCAGACTGATCAAAAGGGTGGTTATTGCCCTTTATGAGACCGAAGTGAATGTGGTGGCCCATGCCAGTAAAGGAGAAATTGAAGTTTTGATTGAAGCTGATAAGATCACGGTAAGCGTGCAGGATAGCGGTCCCGGGATTCCGGATATCGAAGAGGCCATGAAGGAGGGGTATTCCACAGCTTCCAAGGAGGTTAGGGAGATGGGTTTCGGAGCCGGAATGGGGCTCCCCAATATTAAAAGGAACAGTGATTCGCTGCATATTGAGAGTGTTCCGGGAGAGGGAACTCTTGTCAGGTTCATCAATGATTTAAAAGAGTGAAACAGCCAGAATTACATACCGGTTTTCATCATGCCCTGAAGGTGGTAGACGAGCTCTGTATCGGCTGTACCCATTGTATGACTGCCTGTCCTACCCAGGCCATTCGGGTCCGGGATGGAAAGGCCATAATAAGCGAGGAGCGCTGTGTTGATTGTGGCAATTGCTGCAAGGCCTGCCCTGTTTCAGCCATCCTGATAGAGCAGGACGATTTCGATGAAATTTTTAACTATCCTGTTCGCATCGCCCTGGTACCTTCTGTTTTTATCGGGCAGTTCCCATCCCGCATAAAGACGGGCGACGTTTTTGGAGGATTGAAGAAACTGGGATTTACCCATATTGTGGAGATTGATAGTATGGTGGATCTCGTTCAGCAGGGCTACGATGCATTTACGGGAGATCCCGATTGTCCCAGACCAGCCATTTCCACCTTTTGTCCGGCCATTGTCCGGCTGATCCAGGTGAGGTTTCCTTCCCTGGTGGATCACCTGATCCGGGTCAAACCCCCTTCTGATGTTGCTGCGATACACTACCGGAAGCAAATGGTGGAGCAGGGCTATGAATCATCGGAGGTGGGGATTTTTTACATTACCCCCTGTGCGGCAAAGATAGCTTCGATCAAAAGTCCGGTGGGGGAAAAAAAGTCGGAGGTGAATGGTGTGATCAACATGGAGTACATGTATAATAAGCTGCTCCACCTGATCGTGAACAAGGAGGTGAGCGCGGAAGCCGGACCGGATAATGCCAGGCTTAATGCAAAAGAGATCCTCTGGACGCTCACCCGCGGGGAGTCTGAGCATCAACAGGGGCGTTGCCTGGCCGTGGATGGAATGCGAAACGTAACAGAATTTCTGGAAAGACTTGAAGAGACGGAGGTCAGCAATATAGATTTCCTGGAGTTAAGGGCCTGTGATGAAAGCTGTGCCGGCGGAGTGTTGATCAGTGGCAACCGCTTTCTTACCGTGGAACGCCTGAACAGAAGGGCAGCGGAGCTTCCCGTTGAGAGTACCGGGCAGTTTGCCCCCGGAACATTTGACAGCTCTTTATTCTCCCTGGATAAGATTGAGGCCCGTTCCATGCTTTCCCTGGATGGTGACAGAAAGCGGGCCATAGAGAAGATGAATAAACTGGAGGAATTATTGAAGGTGCTGCCGGGGATCGATTGTTCGGCCTGTGGATCTCCTACCTGCAGATCACTGGCTGAGGATATTGTTCAGGAGAAAGCCCTGCTTTCCTACTGCATTTTCCTTCAGGAGTTATATATCCGGGAGAACAGGCTAAGCCTGGAAGAGGCTGATGAGATAAATGGATTGATCTGGGGAAAAGACAGGGATTACAGAAGTCAAAGCAAATAATATGACAGTTGACGAGATTGTACAAATACTGGGATTGGAGCTTTATAGCAGCTCTGACTTGACCAGCCGGAAAGTGACCGGGGGATATGTGTCCGACCTGCTCAGCGATGTGATGGGTCATGCAAAGGAGGGTGAGATATGGATCACTCTTCAATCACATGTGAATGTGGTGGCCATTGCTTCACTGAAGGAGTTGGCGGCCATCGTGCTTGTAAAAGGGATTGAACCGGGAAAAGAGGTGGTGGAGAAAGCGGACGAGGAGGGAATTCCGTTGCTGGGTACCATGGACGATACCTTTACCATAAGCGGGAAGTTATTTCAATTGCTGAGATAAACATGAACAGCTACTGTGCCGATCTGCATATACATACGGTTCTTTCTCCCTGCGGTGATCTGGAAATGAGCCCGCGGAATATTGTGGAGAAGGCGGCAGAGAAGGGACTTGATATTATAGCAGTGACCGACCATAATCATACAGGTCATGCACGGCTTGCCAGGGAGCTGGGAGCCAGGAAGGGAATCTGGGTGGTGTATGGCGCAGAGATAAATACCAGGGAGGAGGTACACTGTCTGACGTTCTTTGATACCGATGAACAACTGGGTGCATTTCAAACGGAGATGGATCTGAGTTATGTAAAAGTACCCAATGATCCCTCCCTGTTTGGCTACCAGGTAGTTGTAGATGAGAGGGAACAGATCATGGAAGAGATCAGTTTCTCTCTCTATCCCGGGCTTAGCTGGAGTATTGAGGAGCTTGCCGGGGTGGTGCATAAACTGGGGGGACTTTTTGTTCCTGCCCATGTGGACAGGGCCATGAACGGCCTCTATGCGCAGCTGGGATTTTTTCCGGATGACCTGGAGGTGGATGCAATAGAAATCTGGAGACATACCTCCCGACAGGCTGCTGAAACGAAACATCCGGAGTTGAAGAATCACATGCTGATCCATAATTCGGATGCACATTATATCGAGGATATTGGCCGGGCAGGCAACAGGTATTTAATGAAGGCCAGGAACTTCAGTGAGCTAAGCATGGCCCTGAGAGGGGAAAATGGGAGAACGGTCCTGGAAAAATAAGCAGATGAAGGAGATCGCTCTACATATACTGGATATTGCGGAGAACAGCATCGCAGCTGGAGCAAGCAAGGTGCTTATCTCTGTGACAGAGGAGAAATCAAAGGGGTATCAGTTTATCCGAATACAGGATAATGGGAAAGGGATGAGTGAGGAGGAGCTCAGAAGGGTTTCCGATCCCTTTTATACCTCACGGACCACCAGGCGCGTTGGGATGGGCATTCCGCTGTTCAGTCAGCATGCAGAGATGGCGGGGGGAGGATTGAAGATCCATTCGGAGAAAGGAGTCGGGACCACCGTGGAAGCAAGGTTCCAACTTGAACATCCTGACAGGCAGCCACTGGGCGATCTGGAGGGGTGCTGGCTCCTGCTGGTCTCTTCAAATCCGGGAATAGAGTGGGAACTGGAATGCGAGACAGGGCATGGAAGTTTCTCCATTACCAGCTCCCAGATCAGGAAGGAACTGGACCTGGATCATATCCGGGGAAATGAGTTGATCCAGGACTTAAAAAGAATGATTAGAAATAACCTGGATGCACTGGAATTAACATAGAATGGAGTAGAGGATACAATACTTAACATATAACTTTATACGCATACGAGAACCAAGACGAAGCATTATGAGCAAGATTAAATCGCTGGCGGATCTTAAAAAGATCCGTGATAAACAAGTAAGTGATATGCAAACCCGGGAGAAGGGGGAGGTGTCTGAAAACCTGGTGCAGGTGAAAGTAGCCATGGCTACCTGCGGAATCGCATCTGGTGCCAAAGAGACCATGGAATTTATGATCGAAGCGCTGGAAAAACGTGGGGTGGATGCCATTGTGACCCAGGTCGGCTGCATGGGCTATTGCTATGCGGAACCTACCATTGAGGTAACGCTTCCGGGAAAGGAGCCCCTGGTGTTCGGTGGCGTGAACAGGGAAAAAGCCGATGAGATTATTGAGAAATATATTAAAGGTGGCGAACTGGTGGATGGGATCATCCCGGTGAACTACGAAACAGTTGATTGATAGAAAGAAAGGAGGAACAGAAATGTCAAAATACAGCATGCATTTGCTTGTTTGTGGCGGAACCGGATGTAAATCGCAGGAGAGCGATATGATCTCGGAAAAGCTTAAAAAGGAGCTTTCGAAACAGGGTCTCGAGGACACGGTGCAGGTCATTATGACCGGATGTTTCGGGTTTTGTGAAAAGGGTCCCATAGTCAAGGTGATGCCTGATAATACATTCTATACCCGGGTAAAACCTGAAGATGCCGAAGAGATTGTGGAGGAGCATGTGGTCAAGGGCCGGAGGGTAGAGCGCCTGCTTTATTCCGATCCTGAAACGAAAAAACATGTAGAGGATTCCAAGCACATGGGTTTCTACAAAAAACAGTTGAGGATTGCCCTTCGAAACTGTGGCGTGATTAATCCTGAGAGTATTGATGAATATATTGCCCGGGATGGATACCAGGCCCTGGGGGAGGTGCTTGCCAATCAAAATCCGGAGCAGACCATAGAACTCATAAAAGCTTCCGGATTGAGGGGACGCGGAGGAGCAGGTTTTCCAGCCGGACTGAAATGGGATTTTGCCCGGAAAAATGAGTCCGATCAGAAATACGTAGTCTGCAATGCTGATGAAGGAGATCCCGGAGCGTTTATGGACCGGTCCATCCTGGAGGGTGATCCCCATGCCGTGCTTGAAGCAATGTCCATTGTGGGTCGTTGTATCGGTGCAGATATGGGTTTTATTTATATCCGGGCCGAGTATCCGCTGGCCATCGAGCGTCTGAAGATTGCCATTGCTCAGGCCAGGGAGTACGGGTTGCTTGGGAAGGATATATTAGGTTCCGGGTTTAATTTCGACATCGATCTGAAATATGGAGCGGGAGCTTTTGTTTGTGGAGAAGAGACTGCTCTGATCCACTCTATGGAAGGAGAACGGGGAGAACCTAGCCTGAAGCCACCTTTCCCGGCCGAAAGTGGTTACATGGGGAAACCGACCAATGTAAATAATGTGGAAACCCTGGCCAATGTTCCTGTGATCATCCTGAAGGGAGCCGATTGGTTCAGCAGTATTGGTACCGAAACCTCTAAGGGAACCAAAGTTTTTGCCCTGGCGGGTAAGATTAATAACGTGGGACTTATTGAAGTTCCCATGGGGACCACCCTTCGGGAAGTGATCTTCGAGATTGGTGGGGGAATTAAGGATGGGAAGAAATTTAAAGCGGCGCAGACCGGGGGACCATCCGGTGGATGTCTGACCGAGAAACACCTGGATATTCCAATTGATTATGAGAACCTGGTGGCCAATGGCTCCATGATGGGCTCGGGAGGTTTGATCGTGATGGATGAAGACGACTGTATGGTCTCCATTGCGCGTTTCTACCTCGATTTCACCGTGGAAGAATCATGCGGAAAGTGTGCCCCATGCAGGATTGGAAACAAGCGCCTTCATGAGCTGCTTCAGAGGATCTGCGAAGGCAAGGGCGAGGAAAGTGATCTGCTCCGCCTGAGGAACCTGGGAGAGGTCATCAAAGACACCTCCCTGTGTGGTCTTGGTCAGAGCTCACCCAATCCGGTGCTCTCTACCATGGATAATTTCCCGGAGGAGTACCTGAGCCATGTGGTGGACAAGAAATGTCCATCGGGAGTATGTACCGATCTGCTGGAGTATTTTATCGTGGAGGAGAATTGTATCGGCTGTACAGCCTGCGCAAGGGCTTGCCCGGTAGGATGTATATCAGGAGAGCGAAAAGAACCGCACCTGATTAATCCGGATACATGCATCAAATGCGGAGCGTGTATGGAGAAATGTAAATTCGATGCAGTGATCTTAAAATAACGAAGTGAGATGAATCTTGTAAAACTTACAATAGATGGAAACAGGGTGGAGGTGCCGGCAGGGATCACCATCTATAAAGCGGCCAAACAGCTGGATATCGATATACCGATCCTCTGTTATATGGATCTTAAGGATCTGAATATTGAGAACAAACCGGGAGGTTGCAGAATATGCTCCGTAGAGGTTGAAGGAAGGAGAAACCTGGCCCCTTCCTGCTCCACGGATGTGGCCGAAGGCATGGTCGTTAGAACCAATAGTATGCGGGTGATCAATGCCCGCAGAACCGTGATGGAACTGATCCTGTCGGATCATCCCAAAGATTGCCTCTCCTGTGCCAAATCGGGGAACTGCGACTTGCAGAATATGGCTATAAAACTGGGAATCAGAGAAATTCCCGGACAGGAATATGCAGAAATGTCTACCTACCGCCTGGATACATCCCCTTCTATCATCAGGGATCTTGACAAATGTATTATGTGTCGCAGGTGCGAGACCATGTGTAATGATTTCCAGACCGTGGGTGCATTGCATGCCGTGAATCGGGGATTTAATGCTGCGGTCGCACCAGCATTTGAGATGAACCTGGAGCACTCTCCCTGCACTTATTGCGGACAATGTGTGGCAGTTTGTCCCACCGGTGCTCTTACAGAGGTGGACCATACGGGTAAAGTGATTGCTGCGTTGAATGATCCTACCAAAACCGTGGTGGTCCAAACGGCTCCTGCAGTGCGGGCTGCCCTGGGGGAAGAGTTTGGCATGGAACCCGGAACCCGGGTGACCGGCCAGATGGTAACTGCCCTGAAACACCTTGGCTTTGATTATGTATTTGACACCGATTTTGCCGCGGATCTTACCATTATGGAGGAGGGAACCGAGCTGCTTGGACGATTGAAGAGACACCTGGAAGGAGATAAGACAGTGAAACTCCCGATTCTGACCTCCTGTTGTCCGGGATGGGTAAACTTTTTTGAGTATAACTATCCTGATCTGAAGGATGTCCCTTCCACGGCCAGGTCGCCCCAGCAGATGTTTGGAGCCATTGCCAAGACCTACTTTGCTGATAAAATCAAAGTGGACCGGAAAGACCTGGTGGTCATTTCCATTATGCCTTGCCTGGCTAAGAAGTATGAGTGTCAGCGCGAGGAATTTTCGGTGGACGGAAATCCCGATGTGGATTACAGCATCTCCACCAGGGAACTGGCCCATTTGATCAAACAGGCCAATCTGGATCTTAATAAGCTGGAGGAAGATGACTTTGATGCTCCCCTGGGAGAGTCTTCGGGGGCTGCAGTAATCTTTGGAGCCACCGGCGGGGTAATAGAAGCCGCCACCAGGACCGCGTATGAGCTCCATACCGGTAAAAGTCTGGAGAAGGTTGATTTTGAACAGCTCAGGGGAATGGAAGGAATTCGTTCTGCAAGCGTTGACTTCGATGGATTGGACATCAAAATCGGGATTGCCCATGGATTGGGCAATGCCCGGAAATTACTGGACGATGTGAGAGCCGGCAGGTCCCAGTACCATGCCATCGAGGTGATGGCCTGTCCCGGTGGGTGTATTGGCGGGGGCGGACAGCCCCTCCATCATGGAGATTCTTCTGTGCTGCAGGCCAGAACCAAAGCGATCTACCAGGAAGATGAAGGAAAGGTAATCAGGAAATCCCATGAGAATCCATACATCCTCAAACTCTACGAGGAGTTCCTTGGCGAGCCTTTAAGTGAGAAGGCGCACGAACTGCTGCATACGCACTATTTCGATAAGCGTAAAAAGATATTCCAGGTTTAATTATATAATACAGATAGTTATGTCGAGCGTTAAAATAGAACTCAGGCAGGATCAGGTGGATAAGATCCATTCCATATGTGATTCATTTGACAACCAGGAGGGAGAACTGATCAATGTACTGCACAAATGCCAGGGGACCTTTGGCTACCTGCCAGCGGAAGTTCAGGAGCTTATATCAGAAAAGATGGGAATACCGGCAGCAAAAGTATACGGGGTGGTCACTTTCTATTCTTTCTTTACGATGATTCCCAAGGGGAAATATCCCATATCCATCTGCACCGGCACTGCATGCTATGTAAGGGGTGCTGAAACCGTTTTAAACGAATTTAAGAGACAGTTGAAAATCGAGGTGGGTGAGACGGATGTGAATGGCTTGTTCTCACTCAGTTGCCTGCGGTGCGTTGGGGCCTGTGGCCTTTCTCCGGTGGTACAGGTGGGAGACAAGACCTATGGAAGGGTGGCTCCCGATGATGTCAAAGCGATTATTGAAGAGTACACTTCTTGAAGGCATGATTGTTAATGAAAGTGGTTTTTGTTTACCAGGAACTGTTTTTCATGTATAAATTTTTACCCTGCATCAACCCGGTTTGACAATCGAAAGGAAAAGTGCTAATTTTGAATTGGACGTAAGATTGGAAAACTTGAGATAATGAGGGTAAGGATATTAACCCCGGTGTTGGCTTTTTCCATTCTTTTAATTTCCGGGTGCGTCAAAGAGAAAGCGGCTTTGGTGATGCCCGTATACACTGATTCGGATCTGGCTCAGGAGTATTATGAGGCCGGATTGGAAGCGTATGACCAACTCAAATTCAGCCTGGCCCACGAGAATTTTGAACTTGCAGTCAGGGAGGATCCGGACCTTTTTATGGCCTATTTCTGGATGTTTTTCATTTCCAGTAAAGACTCCAAAACAGGCCTTGATAAAGCACTTCAAAGGGATGTTCAGAATAATCCAGGAGAAGAGGAGCTCAGAACAGCACTTAAGTATCTGATGGACGGTCAGGACGAAAAGGTAGTGGAACAACTGAACAAAGCGATTGATCTGTTTCCTTCAGATCCTCACTTATATAAGATTCTGTACATCATCCAGGCCCATTATTATAAGGAGTATGAAGCAGCCATTTCATCCATTGAAAGAGCTCTTTCAAAATGCCCCGAATATCCTCTTGCTTACAACCAGTTAGGATATGCCTATTTGGCTCTTGAGCAATTCGAAAAAGCGGAAGAGGCCTTTAATAAGTATATAGATCTGGTTCCGGAAATTGCTAATCCATACGATTCCAAAGGGGATTATTATATGGCCACGGAGCAGTATGAGAAAGCCTATATAAGCTATATGAAGGCTTTCGAGTTGGATTCCGATTTTGTAATGAGCAAGCAGAAGGCAAAAAAGGCCGAGATGTTACAGGAGAAAAAGGCCCCATAACTATCCTACCCGCTCAAAGAAAAAGCTCCTCTTTTTCTCCATATCGTCGAAGTTATATAGCTCCCTCTTGTAACTGCAGGCGTAGGAGATCATAGCAAAGTCGCCAATGCACATGACGTTGTGACTGAGCAGCAGGGCAGTGAAGAACAGGGTGAACTGAGGAGCCCAGATAGCCGTTACGGCTATGATCATTGCATTGATTAGCACAAAAGGAGTGAGGGCCAGGAAGGCAAGCTCACTTTTGGAGATGGGGAAACGATCAGCTGTTACATAAAAAATAAACTGTTGTAAATCCATTCCGAAGCGGATTTTTCTTGCGCCCAGGATACGATATGCAAGCCCGTGAAGCAGTTCATGCGGCAGAATTAGCAATATACTTCCCGCAACAACTCCTGCGATTAGCTGAAGGAAAATCCCACCCAGGCTTAACTGGTCAGTTCTGAAACTCCAGATGGCAGAAATAAAGATAAATAAGAGGAAGGCCACGTTGATCATCATGTAGAGGAAGGGGATCAGGCCTCGTTTCCGGATGTTTGACAGAACGAAGGGAATCATCTCATCAAACTCTAACTCCATAACCTTCCTGTAGGCCGGACTCTCTTGAAGGGTTTCTGCATCAGGCTTGCGCTTTGACTTTTCGGTTTTCGTATTTGTCATCGGTTTTCGCTAATTTGGCGCGGATTTTCAAGTTGAAATTAGCAAATGAATCGCCATCAGACAAATGGGTATCTCTATGCTCTTGGGGCATCCCTGGCCCTGGCAGGCTCTTTTGTGTTCAGTAAATCGGTTCTGAATCATCTGAACATGATACAGTTTGGGATGCTCTGGTTCTCTCTGGGGGTAATTTGGAATAGTAGCTGGTTCCTGATTCGCCGTGAATACAGAAATATAAAAGGAGAAAGCGGACGTAAAACCGGAATCGCCGTGTTGATTGCTGTTCTGGAGGGTGCCGCAACTGGTCTCTTTTATCTGGCTATCAAGGCTATGGAAAATCCGGCGGTAGTCTCCTTTATTGGAAATATAGGTCCGGTTTTCGTTACCCTGATGGGCATTATCCTGCTAAGGGAGAGATTCAAAATTTTGCAGATGCTTGGCATTGGCCTTACCATCCTGGGGATATTTGTGATTAACTACAGGGAGGGAGGATTTGCCGGTTTTTTTGATCCCGGATCCCTGTTTGTCATTGCTGCCGCTTTTCTTTTTTCTCTGGCCACCATTGCGGGTAGACGATGGCATCAACTGCTGGTGCCTGGTTATATGTCACTGATCCGCTCCTTCCTCCTGGCTGTTGTGATGCTTATCCTCTTTCTACACTCCGGCGAAAAGCTCCATCTCACATTTGCTATTTGGAAGGACCTTGCTCTGGGCTCCCTGCTGGAGACACTGATAGTGATTGTTTTGGCTTACCAGGCCCTCAAAATGATTGAAGCAACGAAAACTTCTTTGATTATCAGCACAAAAGGCGTCTGGACCCTCGTGCTGGCCTGGATCTTTCTTGGAGTATTTCCCACCGCAGTGCAGCTGGCAGGTGGATTGCTAACCCTGATGGGGGTTTGGTTGATTACCTGGACCCGGAAACCTACTGTTCAAGAATAAAGTTGTAGGTAGTCAGGTTGGAAGCCTTACGGGCGTAGCTGTCTGCCTGTTTCTCCTGTCCACTTTTTCTGTGCAGCCTTGACAGCCCCATATAGGACATGGCCTTGTAGATATTCGCATAAGATCCGAATTTTTCGGCCAGTTCTATGGTTTCAAGATAGGCTATCCCGGAACGAATCTCCTCACCGGGCATTTTTTCAATCATAAATGCATTTGCCAGGGTCCGGATCATTCTCGTATAACTATCACTCTGCTGCTCCATGGTCGCCAGAAGTTCTTTAACCATTTCGTACCTGTGCTGGTGCAACAGGATATTGATCAGGTGCCCCTGGTAATAAATATTTCCGGGATAGTCCCGTACCAGCCTTTCAGCATAGATGGCGGCTGAATTTAAATCCTCTTCGTAATTGAGCTGGATCAGTGACATGAACAGAATAGATTCCACCTTCAGGAACACCGAATGGTTGATGGCATGGCTAAGCTGTTTCAATCCAAGATCCAGGTCCCCTTTATGCATGAAAGAGACCAGTGGCTTGTAAGCTGGATGAGCTGCAGGATAGGCCTCAATGTAGTAGTTATATAAGCCGGTGGAGAAATAGAACTCGGAAAATTGCTCCTGTAACTCAAAGCCCTTCTTAGTATTCCGGTACATGGCTCCCAGTTGCGGGATGACTTTCCCGGATTTCCCGTTGTCGGCATAGAACATGGCTTTAAATGCCCTTCCAAACAGGTCGAAAAAGACACTCTCTATATAGGTTTGCTCATATTTTTCATACTGATCAGCCAGTTCTACGGTTTTGTTCATCAGGCTTATAAACCGACCGGAAGCCTCCTTGGATGGAATAAGTGGAAAGTTTTCCCAGTATACGATCAGTGCTTCCAGGAAAACCGGGGCCGGGTGGCCGGGCGTGGAGAGGGCTAATTCCGATTGAATGGCTCTGGCCTCACCGAATGAGAATCCATAGGTATGTTGCAGGCAGATTTCAACTTTCTCCAGGAGATCAGGCCTTTCCAGGTAAGAAATCTGGGAACTTGCAGCTGACCATGATATACCGATCCAGATCATGAATGTAAGCAGTCTTCTCATCACGCAAAGATAGGAATTAAAAAGGGCTGTCCACTATTGCAGACAGCCCCAATCAACCGGTAAGTTACCACTACTTCACAACCCTATCCTGAATCATCATCACTATTACCGGTGGGTTTATTTTAGTTCCCACAGCCCTGGGCCTGGGAGGCCTTACTTGCTTTGGAAGCATCAGCCATTTTGGATGAGGGCGTAATCACTGCATCGATCACATGCACGACTCCATTATCGGCCTTAATATCCGCAACAGAAACCATGGCTTTGTCAATATATGCTTTGCCACCCGCAAGTTTGACGGTTATTTTATCACCATTCAAAGTGCTGATCATCTGGCCATCTGACAGGTCAGAAGACATAGCTTTCCCGGCTACTACATGATACAGCAGGATGTCGGCCAGGGCTCCGGTAGGATCTTCCAGAAGGGCGGCAACGGTTCCTGCCGGCAGTGCTGCAAAAGCGGCATCGGTCGGGGCAAATACCGTGAAGGGACCTTCCCCGCTCAAGTCGTCAGCCAGTTCTGCAGCAATAACTGCTGCTTCTAGGGTCGTATGATCTGCACTATTTACGACAATATCCACTACAGTGCTTTGGGCAAATGCAGCCATGCTTAAAAATGCCATAGTAAAGGCAGCTAGATAAATCCTCATTTTATGAAAGGGATTTTCCAATGTTAGTTGTTGTGTTTTCATCTTTTCTCTGTCTTTTAATTTGTTATTTGAATTTGATGTTTAAACAGTTTTAGAACAATAATGTTTAATAATTAACAAATATGATTAAACAAAAAAGTCTAATGTGTAGATATTCAACAGGAAAAGATTTTCCCTGTTAGGAATGATTTAACAATTGAGATGTTATGAAATAGACGGCAAGCCAGCTCTTTTTTTCGCACTTTTGTTTTTTAATCATTTCTATTTATGATTCAAATCGGGGAAAAAATTATCAGCAGGGAGCTTTTTGAGAATCACTTCATATGTCACCTGGAGAAGTGTGAGGGAAACTGCTGTGTTTTTGGAGATTCCGGGGCCCCGCTTGAGAAGGACGAAGCAGAATCCCTGGAAGATAAGCTGTACAGGATAGAACCCTTTTTAAGAGTCGAAGGCCTGCAGGCAGTGAGAGAGCAGGGTGCCTGGGTGATTGATCGGGATGGGGATCGGGTTACCCCTCTGGTCGGGCGAGAGGAGTGTGCTTATGCAGTATTTGAGAATAACATAGCCCGTTGTGCCATAGAGCAAGCATATGATGCGGGGGCCATCAGTTTCAGGAAACCCGTTTCCTGCCACCTGTATCCCATCAGGGTCGCCAAACTTAAGCAGGGAATCGCTTTAAATTATCATCAGTGGAGTATTTGTGAGCCTGCACGGATCCTGGGAAAAAAAGAGGCAGTACCCGTTTTCAGGTTTTTGAAAGATTCTCTTATCAGGGTTTATGGGGAGGAGTTCTACAGGGAACTGGAAATGGTTTATGCGGAGTTGAAAACGAGCAAATAAATATATTTACAGGTGCATTAATATTACAGACATTATGAAAGCAATTAAAGATTATGTGGAAACTCACAGAGACCGTTTTCTGGAAGAGCTCTTCGAACTGATCCGGATTCCATCTGTCAGTTCTAAAAGCGAAGCGAAAGATGATATGGTCAAGGCAGCAGAACATATTAAAGGGAATCTGCTTCAGGCAGGGGCCGATCATGCAGAAGTCAAGGAGACCTCCGGATGGCCGGTGGTATACGGGCATAAGCTCCTGGATAAGTCGCTTCCAACGGTATTGGTATACGGCCACTATGATGTGCAACCGGCTGAGCCTTTGGATCTTTGGGATTCTCCTCCCTTTGAACCAGAGGTTCGCGACGGAAAAATTTTTGCCCGTGGTGCCGATGATGATAAAGGACAGCTCTTTATGCATGTGAAGGCTTTTGAGCTGATGAATGCCCAGGGCACGCTCCCCTGCAATGTGAAGTTTATGATTGAAGGTGAAGAGGAGATTGGGTCACCCAGTCTGAAGCAGTTTTGCAAAGAGAACAAGGAGCTGCTTAAGGCCGACATTATCCTGATTTCTGATACCACTATGATCGCTCAGGATATACCCTCTATTACCGTAGGCTTACGTGGGCTCAGTTATCTGGAGGTGGAGCTTACAGGACCCAACAGAGACCTGCATTCAGGTCTGTATGGCGGCGCTGTTGGAAATCCGGCCAACCTGCTGGCCAAAATGATCGCCTCCCTGACCGATGAGAACAATCATATTACCATTCCCGGTTTTTATGATGATGTGATGGAGGTGTCAGAAAAGGAACGGGCCGAGATGGCCAAGGCCCCCTTTAGCCTGCAGGCGTATAAGCAGGCACTGGATATTGAACAAGTGGTGGGAGAAAAGGGATTTTCCACGAATGAAAGAACGGGAATACGGCCCAGTCTGGACGTCAATGGAATCTGGTCAGGTTACACGGGAGAAGGGGCTAAGACTGTTCTTCCCTCAAAGGCTTATGCCAAAATCTCCATGAGACTGGTGCCCGATCAGGATTCAAAGAAAATTGATGAACTCTTTATCAGGCATATGGAAGGTATTGCCCCTGAAGGCACCAGGGTGAAGGTTAAAAGTCTGCACGGGGGTCAGGGTTATGTGACACCCATCGATTTTCCAGCCTACAGGGCTGCCAGCAAGGCCATAGAGAAGAGTTTTGGCTTAGCTCCCGTCCCTGTTCGAAGTGGTGGAAGTATTCCGATTGTCTCTGATTTTGAAGAGGTGTTGGGCATAAAATCCATACTAATGGGTTTTGGACTGGATTCTGATGCCATACATTCCCCCAACGAAAATTATCCTTTGTTTAATTTTTATAAAGGCATTGAGACCATCCCCCTCTTTTACAAATATTTTAAGGAGGAGATGAAGTAGAATAAAAAATAGAAAGTAAATACAAAAAGCCGCCGGTATTTCCCGGCGGTTTTTTTATGCATTTATCAATAGTGTGGATTAAAATAGGGTAAATGGATAAAAAATGCATATAAAATGAAATCAACCATATAATAATAGGGGGGAAGGATAAAAAAAAGTATATATTTGCCCATTCAAACCCTAAAAAATTCAATTCATTAAACTTAAACAATTATGGCGATTATCAGATTTAAGGCACTGGAGCAGGTATTTGACAGGAAACCTCTTCACGTTCCCCCTCCCTCTGACAAGACATCTGATTATTATGCAATCAATGTTTTTGACAGGGCCAAGATGCAGAAATATCTCTCCAAAGACTCTTTTAATCATGTAATGGATGCAGTCGATAAAGGCACCCCCATTGACAGAAGAAAAGCTGATTCTGTTGCTGCAGGAATGAAAGCCTGGGCCACAGAAAGAGGGGCCACTCACTACACACACTGGTTCCAGCCCCTTACCGGAGGTACCGCCGAGAAGCATGATGCCTTTATTCACCCGAATTCTTACGGAGGAGTGGTAGAGACCTTTTCAGGCGAAGCACTGGCACAACAGGAACCCGATGCCTCTTCCTTCCCCAGTGGTGGTATCAGAAACACCTTTGAGGCTCGCGGATATACGGCCTGGGATCCTACCTCACCAGCGTTTATCATCGACAATACGCTGAGTATACCTACGGTATTTATCTCCTATACAGGTGAGGCTCTGGATCACAAGACTCCTCTTTTGAAAGCACTTAATGTGGTAGATAAAGCTGCAACAGAGGTCTGTCAGCTTTTTGATAAAAACGTGACTAAAGTCAATGCCAACCTGGGATGGGAGCAGGAATACTTTCTGATTGATGAAGCGCTCTACTATGCGCGACCTGATCTGGCACTTACAGGCCGGACCCTGATGGGACATGCTTCTGCCAAGGACCAGCAGCTGGATGATCACTATTTTGGATCCATCCCTGAGCGGGTCATGTCCTTTATGCATGATCTGGAATCTGAGGCTTATAAACTTGGTATTCCTGTGAAAACACGGCACAATGAAGTGGCACCCAACCAGTATGAGTTGGCTCCTGTATTTGAGGAGTGTAATCTGGCGGTGGATCATAACGTATTATTAATGGACCTGATGACCAAGGTTTCCAGGCACCATGGATTCAGGGTCCTGTTCCATGAGAAACCATTTAAAGCTATAAATGGTACAGGAAAACATAACAACTGGTCTCTGTCTACCGATACTGGAGTAGTGCTCCATTCTCCGGGCAAAAATCCCAAGTCGAACCTGCAGTTTCTAACTTTCGTGGTAAATACAGTCAAAACTGTATTTGATCACCAGGACCTCTTACGGGCCAGTATTGCATCTGCATCCAATGCGCACCGTCTGGGAGCAAATGAGGCCCCACCGGCCATCCTGTCCTGTTTCCTGGGATCGGAGGTATCAGCCATGCTCGACCAGCTGGAAGAGCAGGTAAGTGCCAAGAAAATGTCCCCGGATGAGAAGACTGCCCTGAAGCTGGATATAGGTAAAATACCCGAAATCCTGCTGGATAATACGGACCGGAACCGGACCTCGCCCTTTGCTTTTACCGGAAATCGCTTTGAGTTCAGGGCTGTAGGCGGCAGCTGTAATCCTGCCACCCCCATGACCATATTAAATGCTGCCATTGCCAGGCAGCTGATTGAGTTTAAAAAGGAGGTGGATAAGCTGATTGATTCCGGTGTCAAGAAGGATGAGGCTATCTTTCAGGTACTCAGAGAGTATATCATTGCATCCAAAGCAATCCGCTTTGAGGGGGATAATTACAGCGATGACTGGGTCAAGGAGGCTGCCAAAAGAGGACTGACCAATGTCACGGATGTCCCGGAGGCGCTTTCTGCCTACCTGACTGATAAATCCAAAAAGCTCTTTTTCGAATTGGGAATCTTTTCGGAAGCTGAACTGGAAGGAAGAGTAGAGGTGATGTTTGAACAGTACACCATGAAGATCCAGATCGAGGCCAGGGTACTGGGTGATCTGGCCATAAACCACATTGTGCCCACCGCTGTGAAGTACCAGAACAGGCTCATGGAAAATGTGCTGGGGCTCAAGCAGATCTATGGAGAGGAGTTTAAATCTCTGGCAGGCAACAGGATCGAACTGATCAAGGAGATTTCGGACCATGTAACTGCTATTAAGAATGGTGTAAACGACATGGTGGAGGCCCGGAAAAAGGCCAATAAGATGGAAGATGAAAAGGAGAAGGCCAAAACTTACTCCAAAACCATTGCTCCTTTCCTGGACAAGATCCGTTATCATATCGATAAGCTCGAGCTGATTGTGGATGATGAGATCTGGCCATTACCCAAGTACAGGGAGCTGTTATTCTCAAGTTAATCCATCCCTTTTAAGCCAAATGTAAGAGGCCCCCCGTAATTTACGGGGGGCTTTTTGCGTTTTATTATCATAGAAAAAAAAGGTAATTTTATCAAATTGTAAAATGGCAATCGATAATGAATAGATTCATACGAATAGTTTCACTGGTCATTATGGCCGCCCTCCTGCTATCCCCTCCTGCGGCTGGTCAGAAGAAACAGAAAGATTCCAGGGCTCAGGCCGCATTTGAAGCAGGTGAGTATTTTGAGGCCATCGACCTGTTTAAAAATGCAGTGAACAAGGTGAGCGATAGAACGCAGAAGACTGCCGTTTTATTTAAGATCGGGGAGTGTTACAGGATTCTTGGCGATGCCCGCTCTGCTGAACTATGGTATAAAAAGGCGGTAAGGGAGGACTATCAGGATCCCATTATCTTTCTCAGATATGGCCAGATGATGCTGATTAGTGAAAAGTATACGGAAGCAGAAGATCAGTTTAAGCGTTATGTGGAGCTGGTCCCGGACGATCCTCGGGGTAATATCGGTATTGAATCCTGTGAGGCGGCGATGAACTGGAAGGATAACCCAAGCGGGTATATTGTTGAGAATATGCGGTATTTTAATTCCAGGCAACGGGACTTTAGTCCGGGATATATCAATGAAGCGTTTACGGAGGTCTATTTTACTTCCACGCGGGAAGATGCCACCGGAAATGAAACACATGGGGCTACCGGACAGAATTTTGCTGACCTTTTCTCCTCCACCCTTGACAGAAAAGGGAAATGGAGTGTGCCGGTTCCGGTGGAAAGCCTGAATTCCGAGTTTGAGGATGGAACTCCCTGCATCTCTTCCGATTATTCCACCCTCTATTATACCAGGTGCAAGAAGGGTAAGAACCAGCAACTGGGTTGCCAGATACTCAGCGCAAGCTCTACTGGAAGCGACTGGTCAGAACCGGAGGTGGTGCTTGAAGGACTGGGTGACAGCGTGACCACTGCGCATCCGGCTATTTCACCTGATGGTCTGACACTTTATTTTGTCTCCGACATGCCGGGTGGTTTGGGTGAGAACGATCTCTGGAAGGTTACGCGTCCAAGCCAGAGTGGAAGCTGGGGTTCCCCTGTGAACCTGGGGGAAGAGATCAATACCCCGGGTAATGAGCTCTATCCCTTTGTGCATAAAGATGGAACACTATATTTCTCATCGGACAGCAGGGTGGGGCTGGGCGGCCTGGATATCTATAAGGCTAACAGGGATGAGACAGGATCCTGGATCCTGGAGAATATGAAGCCTCCCATCAACTCGCCGGAGGATGATTTTGGAATTGTGTTCGAAGCTGACGCGGAACGTGGTTTCTTTAGTTCTTCCAGAAAGGGGAGGGGCAATGATGAAATTTTCTCTTTTGTATTGCCGCCCCTGGAATTTTCAGTTACAGGAGTGGTTAAGGATGAACGGAACGATCAGATCCTGCCGGGCTCTATTGTCAAATCGGTTGGGAGTGATGGAATAACCGTTGAGGCGAACACCGGCGATGATGGAACTTTTAAATTTTTGCTAAAGCCAGGTACCGATTATGTATTTGTTGCCACTCAGCCAGGATATTTGAATGGAAAAGAGAGAGAATCTACCCGTGGATTGGATCAAAGCCAGGAATTTGAAGTGACCATTTACCTGGCCTCCATCACTCAGGTGATTGAACTGCCCAATATCTTTTATGATTTTGCAAAATGGGATCTAAGGCCCGAATCGATGGTCTCCCTGGATAATCTGGTGGAAACCCTCAATGATAACCCGAACGTGACCATTGAATTGATGTCCCATACAGATTCCAGGGGAACACCAGCGGATAACCTGGAGCTATCTCAGAAGAGGGCCCAATCGGTGGTCGATTACCTGATCTCGAAAGGGATTCAGCCTGACAGACTGAAGGCACGGGGCTATGGAGAAACTCAACCAAAAGTAGTGGACCAAAAGGTTAAAGCCCAGTATGACTTCCTGGAGCTGGAGGATATTTTAACTGAAGGCTTTATTAACCAGATGGAGGGTGCGGAACTGCAAGAGAAGGCGCACCAGGTAAACAGGCGGACCGAGTTTCGGGTACTCTCAACAGACTATATACCGCAAAACTAATCGAGATGAGTCACTCCTCCCGATACCTTCAGCGTGGAGTTTCCTCCGGCAAGGAGGATGTGCACCAGGCGATCAGGCATGTGGATAAGGGACTCTTCCCGGGGGCCTTTTGCAAGGTGATTCCGGATATACTTACCGGCGATCCGGACCACTGCCTGGTGATGCATGCCGACGGTGCCGGTACCAAATCTTCCCTGGCCTACATCTACTGGAAAGAAACCGGGGACCTTTCCGTCTGGAAAGGAATTGCGCAGGATGCCATTGTTATGAACCTGGATGACCTTCTGTGTGTTGGGGTAAGCGGTGATATATTACTCTCCTCCACCATAGGAAGGAACAAAAGCAAGATTCCGGGAGAGGTTATTGCAGCCCTCATCAAGGGGACAGAAGAGATCCTGGCAGAACTGCGCAACCTGGGTATTCCTATTTACAGCGCAGGAGGAGAAACCGCTGATGTGGGGGACCTGGTAAGAACCATTATTGTAGATTCGACGGTGGTTGCCCGATCCAGACGTTCCCAAATAATTGAAAACCATATTATTCCCGGCAATGTGATCGTGGGACTCTCATCGTCCGGTCAGGCCAGCTATGAAGAAAGCTATAATGGAGGAATGGGCAGCAACGGATTAAGCTCGGCACGGCATGATGTGTTCGGAGCCTACCTTGCCCGCCTGTACCCGGAGAGTTTTGATCCTGATATCCCGGGTGATCTGGTTTATTCAGGGAGTAAGTCACTAACGGATTCCATTGAGGGAGTTGGACTGGATGCCGGAAAGCTGGTGCTCTCCCCAACCCGAACCTATGCCCCGGTGATCAGGGAGGTTCTTGAGCTATATAGGGACAAAATTAACGGTATGATCCATTGTTCCGGAGGGGCACAGACAAAGGTCTTGCATTTCGCTCATAAAGTGCATATCATTAAAGATAAGCTGTTTCCAATCCCTCCCCTTTTTAAAATGATACAGGAAGAGTCGGGAACCGATTGGAGGGAGATGTATCAGGTTTTCAATATGGGGCACCGGTTCGAAATATATACCGATGAGCAAACGGCGGGGGCTATCATAGAACTTTCGGGAAAATACAGCATCGATGCCAGGATTGTAGGTCGTTGCGAAGAGTCTGATCAGAAGAGACTTACCATTGTCGGGGAGCAAGCAGAGTATAACTATTAAGGAGATTTTGTGGCATGGGAGAAAACATGATATTATCTCGTTTAGAGGGAGTGAAGCAAAGGTTTGAAGAAGTAGGCCAGTTAATTACAGACCCGGCAATTATAGCCGATATGAAACGCTATGTAAGGCTGCACCGGGAGTACAAACAACTGGAACCGGTGGTTGAAGCCATGAATGTCTACGGAGATTTACTCAGCAATATTGCAAGTGCAAAAAAGATACTTTCAGAAGAGAAGGATGAGGAGTTAAGGGAGATGGCCCGGGAGGAGCTGGATCTCTATCAGCAGAAGCTCGCGCAGCTGGAAGAAGACATTAAACTTCTCCTTTTGCCCAAGGATCCCGAAGATGAAAAGAATGCGATCGTGGAGATTCGTGCTGGTACAGGCGGAGATGAAGCCAGCATCTTTGCAGGGGACCTCTACCGGATGTATGCCAAATACTTCGAAACGAAAGGCTGGAAGGCCTCAACCACCAGTTTTACAGAAGGAACCGTTGGGGGGTACAAGGAGATAATCATGAATGTTACCGGGGAAGGGGTTTACGGAATCATGAAGTATGAGTCCGGGGTTCACCGGGTTCAGCGTGTCCCGCAGACAGAAACACAGGGAAGGGTGCATACTTCTGCAGCAACTGTAGCGGTGCTTCCCGAAGCTGAGGATTTTGAGGTTGAAATCAACCAGGCCGATATCAGAAAGGATACCTATTGTTCGTCGGGACCCGGGGGGCAGTCGGTGAATACCACCTACTCAGCCATACGGCTGACGCATATTCCCAGCGGGATTGTGGTGACATGCCAGGATGAAAAATCGCAGATAAAGAACCTGGATAAAGCCATGAAGGAGCTCAGGTCCAGACTTTATAACCTGGAGTATCAAAAGCGGATGGATGCCATCTCTTCCAAGCGGAAGACCATGGTATCGTCCGGCGACCGTTCCGCCAAAATACGAACCTATAATTATCCGCAGGGGAGGGTAACGGATCATCGCATTAATCTGACTCTGTACCACCTTCATTCCATAATAAACGGAGATATACAGGAGCTCATTGAAAAGCTCCAGATGGCAGAGAATGCAGAACGTTTAAAGGAAAGCGGGATACAATAATCCTAAACACATGAACGCCGAAGAAATATTCAGGAATATTAAACGAAAGAAGAGTTTTCTTTGTGTGGGACTCGATACAGATTATAAAAAAATCCCCAAAATGCTCCTTCATACGGAGTATCCTGTATTTGAATTCAACAAGCAGATCATAGATGCCACCCAGGAATATGCGGTGGCCTATAAACCCAACCTGGCATTCTATGAGATCCTGGGAGCAGCTGGCTATATGAGCCTGGAGATGACAGTTAACTATCTCAGGGAACATTATCCTGATCTTTATATAATTGCAGATGCAAAGAGGGGCGATATCGGGAATACTTCCCAAATGTACGCACACGCATTTTTTAAAACGCTGGATTTTGATGCCATCACCCTTTCTCCCTATATGGGTAAGGATAGTATCTCTCCTTTTCTGGAGTTTGACGGGAAGTGGGTCATTCTTCTGGCTTTAACTTCCAATGAAGGATCCAAAGACTTTCAACAACTCTATCTGGGCGAAAAGACGCAGCTCTTTGAGGAGGTGATCACGACCTCTTCAAAATGGGGTGACGTCAACAATATGATGTATGTGGTTGGAGCCACCAAGGCTGATTCTCTAAAAAACATCAGGAAATTGATTCCGGAACACTTCCTTCTGGTTCCCGGTGTGGGAAGCCAGGGGGGGAGTTTGAAAGAAGTCGCTGAGCATGGAATGAACGACAGGTGCGGCCTGCTTGTCAATGCCAGCAGGTCGATAATTTATGCCGATGTGACCAACAAATTCGAAGCTGCGGCTGCACAGGAAGCTTCCAGGCTACAGGCTCAGATGGAGGAGATCCTCAGCAGCCGGTTTTTGATCTGAGACTAGATAACCAGCTCTTTTACCTTATCGGCAGCCTCTTCCAGAGTGATGGCTGAGTGAACTTCGAGTCCGCTTTGGTCAATCAATACTTTGGCTTCTTCCGCATTGGTCCCCTGAAGTCTGACTATAACCGGGATATCTATCTGTCCGATTGTTTTGTATGCCTCAACCACCCCCTCTGCTACTCGATCGCAACGAACAATTCCTCCGAAAATATTGATAAGAATTGCTTTAACACTGGGATCTTTCAGGATGATCCTGAATCCGGCTTCCACGGTTTCCGCGTTGGCTGTTCCACCCACATCGAGGAAATTAGCCGGTTCCCCTCCGGAAAGTTTGATGATGTCCATAGTGGCCATGGCAAGTCCTGCTCCATTAACCATACAGCCCACATTTCCATCCAATTTAATGAAATTCAGATTGAACTGGCCTGCTTCCACCTCCGTGGGATCCTCTTCGTTCAGATCCCTCATAGCAGCATAATCCGGATGCCTGTAAAGCGCATTATCATCAATATTCACCTTGGCATCCGCAGCCATGATGTGATTGTCGGATGTTTTAAATACTGGATTGATCTCAAACAGGGAGGCATCTGATTTTTCATAGGCCGTGTAGAGGGCGATGGCAAATTTACTCATCTCCTTAAACGCCTGTCCAGACAGTCCCAGATTAAAAGCAATCCGCCGCGCCTGGAAGCCCTGTATTCCGACACCCGGATCAAGTTCTTCCTTAAAAATGAGGTGGGGAGTCTCTTCAGCTACAGTTTCAATATCCATTCCCCCTTCCGTGGAGTACATAATGATATTCTTCCCGCTTTCCCTGTTAAGTAATACGCTCATGTAGAATTCCTGGGGTTCGCTCTCACCCGGGTAAAAAATTCCCTGTTCCACCAGCACTTTTCTTACCAATTTACCCTCAGGACCGGTCTGATGGGTTACCAGGGTCATCCCCAGAATTTCCCGGGCATATGCCTTAACCTCATCCAGCGACCTGGCAATTTTCACGCCGCCACCCTTACCGCGTCCACCAGCGTGAATCTGTGCTTTTACGGCCCAGGTCGTCGCTCCGGTTTCGGTCTGGATTTTACGGGCTGCCCTTTCTGCCTCATCGGGTGTGGTAGCTACAGCTCCTCCGGGTATAGATACACCAAATTGCTTAAGAATTTGTTTTCCCTGGTATTCATGGATATTCATAGTATTTGTCTTAGTGATTTTAGCAAATTTAGCAATTTGAAGCTAAGTGTTCATGCATATTGGTTATTTTCGTTTTATAATGAAATGAATATGAGAAAGCTGTTGAATGATGAGCTGGACAGGCTGTCTGTTGAGGAGTTCAAGCGTGTGGACAAGATCCCCCTGACGCTTGTACTTGATAATGTAAGAAGCCTGAATAATATAGGCTCGGTTTTCCGCACGGCAGATGCCTTTCGGCTGGAGAAGATCTATTTATGCGGAATAACCGCCACCCCACCTCACCGGGAAATACATAAAACCGCCCTGGGGTCCACAGAATCTGTTCAATGGGAATACAGAGAGGAGACCGTCGATGCCATTTCGGAACTGAAGCAGACAGGCTACCAGATTTTTTCCGTGGAGCAGGCTGAGGGAGCCCTGTTGCTGGACCAGGTTCAGTTAGCAGATAATCAGAAATATGCGCTTGTTTTCGGGCATGAAATCAGAGGGGTGGCTCAAAGGGTAGTGGATATGAGTGATTACTGTATAGAAATCCCTCAATATGGCACCAAACACTCTTTGAATATTTCTGTAGCAGCGGGCATTGTTATCTGGGAGATGTTTCGTGCCCTGTCAAAAAAATAAGAGGCTGCCCCTTTCGAGACAGCCTCTGTATCAAATGTAAGATTTCTTTTATCTACTCAACGATGGCCTTGAATTCGGCAGTTTCGAAAAGCTTGGCAAACTCAAGATCTTTCTTTGCCAGGTCTTTAATATATTGAGCGGATCCGCAGTTCTCAACGGCCAGTTTCAGGTTTTCTAAGGCAGCTTCCGGCTTATCCTGGCCTGCAGCGATTACAGCCCTCAGATAGTAACCCATGCCACCTTTCATCTCCAGGTTGGCAGCAGTTCTCCAGGCTCCATCGCTATCACCTTTCAGGTACATGGCAAGTGCAGAGTTGTAGGAAGCTTCGCTACCGAAATAGTTCAGTGCGGTTTCATACTCACCCTCCTTGATGCTGACAATACCCAGGTTGTAGTTAACCTTGGCACCAGCTCCCATAGAAGCAGTGAAGGCTTCTTTAGCGGCAGCTACATCTCCATTCTTAAGAGCAATTGCTCCCAGATTGTTGTTGATGATATCATGATCCTTTATAGCCTTGGCAGCTTTGAAGGAAGCAGCAGCTTCTTCCAGTTTGCCCATGTTATAGAGAACGACCCCCTTATTGCTATGGGCGCGGAGGCACCCGGGAGATACGGCAACAGCTTTGTTATAAACAGCCAGTTTGGTCTCATTGTCCTTAACCAGGGTGGCTGTGTAAAGCAGCTCTTCCAGTACCAGGGTATCAGGATTATTTGCAAACAGGTCAACCAGTTCTTCATCACTCCAACCAATCTTATCCATATTCACAGTGAACTTGGATCTTCTCAGCTGGGGGAGGATCTCTTCAGCGATTACTTCAAAGGCTGCGGTCAGGTTTTTGATTTCCTGCTCACGAACAACTGGATCGGAGTGCATACTCAGTACCCTGAGGATCATCTCTTTATCCTGGATATCAGAAGCTTCCATGAGATTTTTGAAGCCTTCCCAGTCTTCCGGAGTGGCCAACAAACTCATCAGTTCTTCGGCAACATCAATTTTAGCCTTTTTCAATTGTCCGGAGAGGTAATTTGAAGCGGTCGTCTGGCGCTTGTCGGCCAGTTTAGTATTCAGGTCCAGTTCTCCATCTGGAGACGCATAGGCAGAAACTTCAATCCCTTTAAGCTCGAGCCTTTCGTTTTCGTTGGCAGCTTTCAGGGTCTCATTCAGTTTGGCAATCTCCTCCTTGGTCATTTCAGAGCGGCGGACATCAGCGCGGTTGATTACATACTTGATGTCAGCCTGATATGATTCAGGAACGATTTGCTTGAAGCTGTTGTCAAAAAGAATGACTTTCGGATCGTTCTGAACCAACAGTGGAGTTACGATGATTCCATCGGCCAGTTTCACTTCGCCAAGGTCAGCTGTTTTAGCCTTAATGGCAGCATTGACGTTAACGTAGAGTTCTGACATTTTCATAGCATCTTCATAGGTGAAGGTGTGGGAAATACTGGCATTTCCACCATTATCGAAACTGATCAACTTATTGTTCTCAGTTGCATCCTCACCTTGTACTACAAGAGGATCAAGTGTTGTCTCACCACCTTCATATCTGACAACAGGTGTAATAGTAACAACAGCTTTTTTGTTGAAATACTTGGCCGGGTAGTTTACATCGACAGTCAAATCTACTTCTCCACCGTGCATTTCAAGTACTTCAGGAGTTACCTTGTAATTCACAAGCTCAGAATCTTTGACCATTTTGTTTAGACCACCACAACTGCTTAATACGGCAGCAGCGAGGATAAAAATTGCAAAGTTTTTAATGTTTCTCATATCAATCTGGTTAAGTGTTGATTTCTCTTCTAATTTGGTTAAGTTTTAAGTTGCATTTCAGGTGCAAAACTAATAATGTTTTTGATAAAAATAAAGATTTCTTTGTCGAATGAACGCATAAGTTACAAAATAAGCCTGTTCAATCCAATATTATATTTCCCATCAAAGATAACTTTTTTAAGTTTAAGGAGATGAGACCTGTTATTTACAAAATCAAGACGGCTGGTATCAATGACTACTATTTTCATCACCTGTTGAGATTTGAAAAAACCAAAATATCCTTCCTGAACTTCTTTTAAATAACTGTATTTGATATGCTTCTCGTAATCCCGGCCCCTTTGTTTAATATTCTCAAGCAAAATTTCCACCGGGAGGTGCAGGTATACATATAAATCGGGGATGGGCGCCTGAAGGTTGATGATGGAGAATAGTTTCTCAAAGAGCTTCATCTCATCATCTTTCAGATTGTACTTACTGAATATAAAGGACTTAGCCAGAAAATAGTCGCTGATAACCGACTGTCCGAACAAGTCGGGATGTCCCAGTTCAGTTTTGATCTGATGGTATCTCTCTGATAAAAAGGAGAGCTCCAGCTGAAATGCATACCTGTCGGGCTCTTCATAAAATTTTGCAAGGAAAGGGTTATCACTGAAGGATTCCAGCACCAGACGGCTTCCGGTTTCCTCAGCCAGCAAAGAGGCCAGGCTTGTTTTCCCGGCCCCTATGTTCCCCTCGATAACTAAGTACTTATATTTCAAGGATTAAAACTGTGGTGTAAAGTCCATGTTTTTATAAATAAAGGACCACACATCGGTATACTCCTGAATAAGCATATCCGTAGGTTTCCCTGCTCCGTGCCCTGCATCCGTGTTGATCCGGATCATTACCGGATTTTTGCCCTTGTAATTCGCCTGAAGGGTGGCCGCATACTTAAAAGAGTGGGCGGGCACCACCCGGTCGTCATGGTCGCCTGTGGTGATCAGTACGGCGGGGTAGTTCTTATCTGCTGAGATGTTATGTAAGGGGGAGTAGCCCAGCAGGTATTTAAACTCTTCGGGATCCTCGGAGGAGCCGTAATCAACGGTCCAGTACCTGCCAATGGTAAATTTATGAAAGCGAAGCATATCCATCACACCCACCATGGGGACCGCCGCTGCAAATAGTTCAGGACGTTGATTAATAACTGCACCGATAAGCAATCCGCCGTTAGATGCCCCATAGATAGCCAGGCGTTTGCTGGAGGTATAGTTCTCGTCGATCAGATACTCAGCAGCAGCAATAAAGTCGTCGAAGACATTCTGTTTCTGAAGGACCGTGCCAGCTTTGTGCCAGGCTTCCCCGTATTCACCACCCCCCCTGAGGTTGGCCAGTGCGAAGACACCTCCCTGTTCCATCCAAACGGCCCTGGTGGTGCTGAAGGACGGGGTCATGGAAATATTAAAGCCGCCATAGCCGTATAAAAGAGTCGGATTGTTTCCATCCAGCTCTATGCCTTTCTTATGTACGATAAACATGGGAACCTCAGTTCCATCCTTACTTTTATAGAACACCTGTTTGGTTTCGTATGCTTCCACATCAAAATCTACTTCAGGGGTATAGAATACCTCGGAAATATTCTCCTCAATATTGTACTTGAATGTGGTCGTTGGATAGTTGAAAGAGGTAAAACTGTAGAAGGCCGTATTGTCTTTCATCTTTCCGCTAAAACCACCCAGGGATCCGATACCGGGCAGGGCAACTTCGTGTAGCATGCTTCCGTCCAGGTTGTATACATAGGCCGTGTTGTAGGCATCCTGTATGTAGGTAGCTACAATTTTACCCCCTGCAAGGGTGGCTGATTCAAGGACATTCCCTTGTTCCGGCAGTATATCCACCCAGTTCTCCCGGTCTGGATTGTTCAGGTCGATCCCAATTAAGCGGTAAAGAGGGGCGTCATTGTTGGTAAGTACGTAGAGCATATTCTCCTGGTTGCCAACAGGTATGTAATCGTCATCAAAATCCCGGTCAAGCCAGGTAAACGGGATGTCGTTCAGTCCGGCTTTTTTGAAAGCAAGGGCATTTCCACTTGTACTTTTTGTTACCGATAAAAACATGTACTGCTCATCTTCGGTAACACCCATACCAAACCCCCATTCCGGATTAGCTTCGTCCTGATGGATCAGCAGATCTTCAGATTGATGTGTTCCTACCCGGTGGTAATAGACTTTGGCATTGATGTTGGCAGCTTTGAGTTCATCCCCCTCCTCGGGTGTGGCGTACCGGGTGTAAAAAAAGCCATCTTTGAACCAGGCCATTCCCGAGAACTTGATCCATCTCAGGTGGTCGGTGAGGTCCTTCCCGCTTTCCACATCTTTCACAAAAAACTCCCTCCAGTCAGATCCTCCTTTGGAAATACCGTAAGCTGCATATTTATGGTCGTTTGACAAGCCTAAGCCGGCAAGGGACACAGTGCCGTCATCAGAAAAACTGTTAGGGTCCAGGAACACATCCCCCTCCTCTTCCAGGCTCTTTTTCTTATATATGATACTCTGATTCTGTAGCCCCGTGTTGTAGCTATAGAAGTATAGCTCACCCTCCTTAAAAGGAGTTCCCATTTTTGGGTAATTCCAGATCTCCGTCATGCGCTCTTTCAGGGCATCCCTGAAGGGAATGGATTCCAGGTAGGAGAAGGTAACTTCATTCTGAGCCTTTACCCAGGCAGCAGTTTCATCCGACATGTCATCTTCCAGCCACCGGTAGGGATCAGGAACCTCGGTTCCGTGATAGTTATCCACTACCTCCCCCTTTGCTGTGTCAGGATAGATAAAAGAAGCTTGCTGTTTACAGCCCATAGCCATAAGTATTAAAATGATCCAAAGTAGATTTTTCATAATGTAAAATTTTGCCTTTAAAGCTAGATATAATGTGTTTAGCATGCAATGGAATGCACCTGCTATTGAATATTCTGAAAAAAAAAGGCTGTCTGTATCAGACAGCCTCTATTTTATCTTCGAGCAGATCTAGTCTTGATCCTTTCTCTCAGGTTTTGGAAGAAGTGCTTTCCTGGAGAGCTTCAGCTTTCCATTCTTCTCATCTACTGCCAGAAGCTTAACTTCAATCACATCACCCTCCTTGAGAACTTCCTCTACTTTCTCCAGTCTTCTATGCTCAATTTCGGAGATGTGAAGCAGTCCGTCTTTTCCCGGCATTATTTCCACAAAGGCTCCGTAGGGAGTGATCGTTTTTACCTTTCCTTTGTAGATCTCACCTGGCTCCGGCACAGCCACAATCCCTTTGATCCAGTTCATCGCTGCATCGATGGAAGCTTTATCCACAGCAAATACATCCACCAGACCTACATTCTCAATCTCTTCAATGGTAATGGTACTGTTAGTCTCTTTCTGAATTTCCTGAATCACTTTTCCACCAGGTCCGATCACAGCTCCGATCATATCCTTGGGAATCTCGATTCTCTCGATCCTGGGGGTATGTGGTTTGTAATCCGGATTTGGAGCAGACATAGTCTCACTAATCTTATCCAGGATATGAAGCCTGCCATTCCTGGCCTGTTCCAGGGCTTGTGATAAAATTTCGTATGAGAGCCCCTCTACCTTGATGTCCATCTGGGTAGCAGTGATCCCGTCGCGGGTTCCGGTGACTTTAAAGTCCATGTCACCCAGGTGATCTTCATCGCCCAGGATATCTGATAATACTGCGAATTTTTTAGAATCCTTATCGGTGATCAGTCCCATGGCAATTCCGGATACAGGCTTTTTGATCTGTACACCAGCATCCATCAGGGCCAGGGTACCGGCACAGACGGTAGCCATGGATGATGATCCGTTGGATTCAAGGATGTCGGAGACAATGCGGAGCGTGTAAGGCATCTCATCCTCTGAAGGTAGGATTCCTTTCAATGCCCTGTGAGCCAGGTTTCCGTGTCCCACTTCCCTGCGGCTGGTTCCCCTGTTTGGGCGTGCGTCGCCGGTGGAAAAAGCGGGGAAATTATAATGAAGCAGGAATTTGTCATTGCCTTTCTTCATGACATCATCGATCAGCTTGGCATCCATCTTGGTCCCCAGGGTAACCGTTGTAATGGACTGGGTTTCGCCGCGGGTAAAGACTGCTGAACCGTGGGCAGAAGGGAGGTAGTCCACTTCGCTCCAGATGGGGCGGATCTCATCGGTTTTCCTTCCGTCCAGGCGGATTTTATCGTCAAGAATCGCACGGCGGACGGCCTCTTTTTCCACATCATGATAATACTTGCCCACCAGCATCTCATTGACTTCCCCCTCTTCTCCTGCTTCTTCAAGCAGTTTGGCAAGAAAGTCCTCTTTTACTTTACTGAATGCATCGCTTCTGGTGTGCTTGTCGGCATTCCCCGATTTGGCAATCTTATAGGCTGCATCATAGGTTTCTTTCCAGATGCGTTTGCTGAGATCTTCATCCCCTTCTTCGTGGCTGTAATCCCTCTTCTCCTCTTTTCCTGTCTTTTTGGTAAGGGCAAGCTGAGCTTTACACATGGGCTTGATGGCCTCGTGGGCAAATTTAATGGCCTCCAGCATATCGGCTTCACTGACCTCCTTCATCTCTCCCTCCACCATCAGGATATTGTCGAAGGTGGCACCTACGATAATTTCGATGTCTGCATCCTCAAGCTGCGAGAACGTGGGATTGACCACCATTTCTCCCTTAACTCTTGCAACACGTGCCTCGGCGATGGGACCGTGGAAAGGTATGTCCGATACTGCAAGGGCAGCTGAAGCAGCCAGTCCGGCCAGTGCATCGGGGGGGGTATCGGCCTCTGCCGACATCAGGGTCACATTTACAAAGGTTTCGGCATGATAATCCTCCGGGAACAAGGGACGCAAGGCCCGGTCCACCAACCTGGAAATCAGGATCTCATAGTCGGAAGGCCTGGCTTCACGTTTCAGAAATCCTCCGGGGAATTTTCCCAGGGCAGCATATTTTTCTTTATAATCTACAGAGAGTGGCATAAAGTCCACATCTTCTCTGGCCTCTTTGGCACTGACAACGGTGGCCAGCATCATGGTGTCGCCCATGCGAACCATTACGGCGCCATCGGCTTGCTTGGCCAGTACGCCTGTTTCTATACTGATGGAGCGACCATCACCTAGATCGATGATCTCTTGAATTACTTTCGGTTTCGACATAATATCTGATTATATACAATGAATACAAAAAAAGGCAATCCGAGAATTGCCTTTTTTCGTTCTAATATTCTTATTTTCTGATCTTCAGGGCTTTAATGATAGAGCGATATCTCTCAATATCTTTCTCCTTGAGATAATCGAGCAATTTCCTCCTTTTACCTACGAGTTTGAGCAGGGCCCTTTGTGTGCTGTAGTCCTTTTTGTTGGTCAGCAGATGCTGGGTCAGGTGATTGATCCTGGTGGTAAAGATTGCAATCTGGCCTTCAGCTGAACCTGTATCAGCTTCTGATTTGCCATACGTCTTGAAGATTTCCTTCTTTTTCTCCGTTGTTAAGTACATCCTTCTTTTTTCTACTTTATAAATCAGTTTCGATTTTCGAGATGCAAAGGTATTTATTTTTTTCGAATTAACAATAAATGCCAATCAGTTTATACCTCTGAAAGGTCAGTGGTTATTGTCTTGATTAACTGTTTAATCTGGGCCCTGGTTCCCAGGGCAAACAACTTGTCGGAAGCAGAAAGGGTGGTTTCAGGAACCGGATTGATCATGTAGGATTTATCTTCCCTTTTCAAGCCGATGATATTAGCCCCTGAACTGTTCCTGATATCCAGTTCAAGAATGGACTTGCCTGCAAAACAGGAAGCGAGGTTGTGGCAGGATATCTCTTCCAGCACCACACTATCCGCGCTTTGCAGCAATATTAATTCGATAAACTCCACCACGTCCGGCTGAGCCACCAATTTGGCCATTCGCTGTCCGCCGATCTTATCCGCCATAATTACATTGTTGGCGCCGGCACGTTTTAATTTCACCTCTGAATTATCCAGGGAGGCCCTGGATATGATCTTCATGTTTGGATTCAGCTCTTTGGCACTTAGCACCACAAAGAGGTTGTCTGCATCCTGAGGCAGGGTGGTGATCATTGCCCTGGCTGTCTCCAGGTGGGTCTGACTGAGCACCTCTTCATCGGTTGCATCACCTTCCACATAAAGCATCCCGGGTGTTTCTCTGAGTACCTGGGCAATATCCGGATTCTGTTCTACAATTACTGTTTTCATATTGTGCTCATGGAGCTCAATGGCAACCTGTTTCCCATTTCTCCCATAACCGCAGATGACTACATGTCCTGAAATCTGGCTGATTCTTCTTTTCACTTTGTTGTCTTTATAAGTATTCAAGAAAACACCTTCCACAATAAATCTGGTAAAAGATGTAACCGCATAGAAAAAAATCCCGATGGAAAACACCACCAGAATAGAAGTAAACCACATGCCCCGGTTATCAAGCTGATGAACCTCCTCGAAGCCAACAGTGGCTATCGTGATGATGGTTTGGTATACAGCCTCTGAAAGCGTATAACCAAGCATCATATAACCGATTATACCAATAACTATGACGCTTAGAAGCAACCCAAGGGTAAGGTAGGCATGGCGGAGATTATTCGTACTCATCGATGGCAGTATTAACTATATCTGCTCCTACTTGACATTCAAGGCAGCGTTTTTGTTTACAATAGAACTTATACAGTTGCAGCAGGGCCTGGCTTTCCATGGCATTGTCTGCGCTGATTCCAAATATACCCCACATTTTTACAATCTGGTTGTTTTCTGAGTGTAACTTTTCCATGATTTTAACTGCCTGTATCCCTGCACTGCTTCCGCATTGGGTTTTACTCAGGGCATTCAGGAAGGGGACAATAACATTAATGATCAAAGTTGAGATAAACTGTTCTCCCGGATATTTCGGGAATGGGGGTGAGACTTTTCCAAAGAGGTAATGAGTGGTCCAGTATTCGCTGGCTCTTGTTCTTAGAAGCTGTTCCAGTTCACCCATGGACGTGCTGCCCAGAATGTTTTCAGCCAGGGGTGACCTTTGGTGAAAAAGGGAGGCAAACTGGGAAATTCTCAGGGTGGGAAAGGAGGGGGGACGAAGCCGGAGGAACCTCCACAAGTGACGGGGTACCGGTTTTTCAAAGAGCGAGGTTTTCAGTTCCAGATAACGATTCCAGAGGGAGGAAGGATAGGGCCCCAGGTTCCTTACCGGAAACAGCAAACCGGAATGGCCATATAATATAGACTCCAGGTCCTGAAGATTATCACGATGAACCAGCAACTTTGGATATGGGACTCCTTTTACCAGCAATTCAAAGGGAAGAATGTTTACAGGGATGCCGTAGCCAGGGGCCAGCGCCCTGTATAGGGCTTCCTCTGCATTATTTGAAGATGTACAAAGGATTTGCGCCATATTTAGACTTTTCTGTGCGATCCTGGCAGCGTGAAGTGACCGGAGCCAGCGTTTTAGCTTCGTGGCCGCTACGGATTTTATATAATCCCCGCAGGGGAGCCAGCTTTCACTCCTTTTCAGAATTTCATACCTCTGTTCCAGGCAGAGGGGATAATCAGGCACCAGGGTTTGAATCCGGCGCCCCAGGCTGTTGGTGATATCGGTATCATAGATTCCGACCACATGCAGGATCACATTGTTGTAGACCGGATCCAGATGGTGCCCGTGTTTGTACCAGTCCGAGGCGCGACTGTGAATTTCTACGTTTCCGGCCCAGATTATCTGTTCCAGCCGGATCCTTGCAAAGTAAAAATCGGGCCCGGCATGGTCATTTTGCTCTCCCGGATTCAGGATCTCCAGTTCCAGACCACAGGTGGTTTTCAGGGATTTCCCAGAGTATAGCCTGTATTTCCAGATAAATTTAAGAAAACGCTCCGCAGCCATCACAGCTTAATGTGACCAGAAGGGAATTTTCAGTGTGGGAATATTTAAAAAGAATAAGCCAGTCCCGCAGTGATCTCCAGCGCCTGAATGTAAAATTCTGCATTTATGGGAGGAACCTCCCCCACAACTCCCTGAAAAAGGTCAAAGCTATAGTTGTTTTTGGCTTTTGCCCGCACCAGGTCTACACCCAGCTTCAGGGCGAGTCTGGAATTGAATTTATACCTGGCTCCAGCTCCGATGGTCCACCCGAAAGCAACATTGTTATGACTGGTCCGGGTATAGATATTGTTGCCGTCATAAGAAATTTTCAGCTCCTGGTCGGGAGGCCTGATGATACTGAGTCCGCCCAGTGCCCGGAAGTCCAGATAGAATCTCTGCGATGTCCTGATGGAAAAGTGGGGTCCCATAAAAAGATTGATATAGTTCCAGAATCCCGATCCATAAAGGATTTCAGCGTCTTCGGGAATATCAATCCCGCCGGGGGTGTTTGCTTCGATATAGGTCACCAAATCTTTTATAAGCGAATCACGTGAGGCATAGTTGGAACCGAAGGAGAAAGAGCCCCCGATTCCAAAATAAGAGACTGGAAAATAGCCGGCATCAAATTTAATGGCGCCCCCATTATTTGCATAACCGTTGCTGCCAAGATCGCCAGAAGCAAGGTAGTTGCCCTGGGGGATGCTTGCCCCAAAAGAGATACTGGCGTAGTTCTGCTGTGCGTTAACCTGCAGCGATACAGCTGCCAGGAATAATATCAGGACCCGGATCGTTTTTCTCATCTCAATTCAAAATTTTCAGTCCAAACGTACCAATTTCTATCTTTTTCTCTTGAAGGGCATGGTCATGCAACGCACCCCCCCTCCGCCACGGGAAAGTTCTGCACCATCGATGGTCAGCACATATTTTTCTCTCGTGGAGAGATCTGTTTTGCCATTCAGCACATCCTTTGCTCCAATGATCTCATAGCCCGATTGATTCAGATTCTCCAGAGTATGTACATTTCTGTTGTAGCCAATTATTTTGCCCGGACCGATAGCAAAGAAATTGGCCCCGCTGTGCCACTGCTCTCTCTCCTGGGTCATGGTATCCTTCTGTCCCCCGCAATACGAAGGTTTCAGGTCCATTCCAAGTTTTTTCAGCGCAGTCACCAGGTTCTCCACGTTCCGAATGGAGACCACCTTTCCGTTATCCATATCAATTTGAATGGTCTGGTATTTATTGGACTGGAGGATCAGGGGTTCGAAGACCATGCAGGAGTCATTGTCCAGTAGGGTAAAAGTCATATCAAGGTGGATAAAAGACTCGGGTGAGGAGGGCATTTCCTGGACAAGAATATGATGTGTCTCCTTTCTTTCCAGGGCCATCTTTACCAGAAAATCGATGCCTTGTGAGGAGGTTCTCGCGCTCAGACCAATCAGGGTAATGTTTTCTGCAGCAACCAGCAGGTCCCCACCTTCCATGGAGATTTCCCCCCGGTTTGCAGCTCCTTCGTCCGGGTGAATCGTCTGGACCCTGAACCGGGGATGGTAGTCAAATATGGCCTGCATTATGAAGGCTTCTCTGTCCCTCACCCGGTTGGCCATTTTAGAGATCAGTACCTGGTTGCCCAGGGCTACACTAGCATCTCTGGTGAAGAAGAAGTTATGGAGTGGCCTGAGGGAATAATGCTCGTTACTCAAATAATCCGTAAGGGTATTGCGCTCCATGGGGACACCCTGAATCAGTTGTTTGGCCAGCTGAGTTTCATTGAGTTCCAGTAGTTTGTCGATCAATTTCGGCTGTCCCTCATGGTAGCAGGCTTTTTTGACAATTTTTTCCCTTATCTCGCTGGAGCGAAGAATATCCTTTAAAAGATCCTTGATTCTGAAAGTGGGGACCAGCTGCTGAAGAAGACATTCCAGCTGGTTATACTCTCTTCGGGCTACCGAAAGATTCAGGATATCGCTGTAGAGGGCCCGCTCCGCATTTTTCGGGGTCATATTTTCCACTTCCGGACCCGGAGGGTGAAGCAGAACCCCTTCAAGCGCTCCTGTTTCGCTAAATATCTGGATAGCCGGCATGCCACAAAGGTAACAGAATTAACAGAGGATTCAGTCCGAAAAACCGATCTGTTTGTGTCTTCCGCTGCAAAAGGGTTTATTTGAGGATTGCCCGCAACGGCAGAGGTATACCGGCCCCTCAGTCTTTATGAGTTTCCCATCGGAACCCTTGATCCTGAATCTGCCGCTTACCTTGAGAGGGCCACCACGAAAAACCTGAAAAAGTGTGGGTTCATGCTCCATTTTCAGAAGATTGGTCAGTAAAATTAATTTTTCGGTGGGTCCCATCGCAATAGGGCATGTTCCGGGATGCTCCGCAACGGCAGAATGAGGTCATGGCGCTGGGCTTCAGTTCCTTATTTTCCGCATCGACTATTTTGAAGTTTCCCTCAACAACAATGGGTCCATCCGCCATTAAGCGAACATTGGTTGGAGCATTGGTGCCTGAGAGGGTCTTCGGGTTTTCTTCTTCGCCGGGCCCCACCTGTCGCTGAGCCTTTCTCTCTTCTTCTGTGAGATCCTTGTTATACTTCCATTCAAGAGATTGCGTGGGACATTTATTCACCACTTCAATAATTCTTCGGGTTGGTGCACCTTCCATATTTACCCAGGGTCTCCTACCCGGATTGAATACTTCAATCAGTTCCCTGAAGCAAGTGGTGGCATGGATGCATTTTGAGGGCACCCAGAATACGGTAATTTCACCATTGGTATATTGTCTGTCTCGGGGATCGGCCATTCGATTCAATAATGCTATTATAGCATATAAAAACAATTACTGCTGGGGAATGTTCAAAGAGAAAGGAGGGTGATCAAATATAAAGCCGGTTATATATATCCTGCCTGAATTCCAAGGATAATGTCCTCCATGATTTTATCCTGCTCCAGGGGATCATATCCGGTTTTCAGATTATTCCCAAAGATTCTGGCAATCCCCTGCCAGAAGAAGGCTGTTATTCCACCTTTCAGTTCCTTGATCACCTGGTAGGAGGTTCTTCCGGTTTCCCGGTCTATCAGTTTCACCAAAATGATTCCCTGAGTGACCGTCAGGTTTTTGACCTCCTTCTCGAACTGTGCCATGATCTCTTTTTCTGCCAGATCGATATAGGCCTTCTGCTCCTGTTCACTGTCCATGGCAGCGAGATGATCATCCAGCTCTTTCAATTTAATACCGGCGACCTGGGCGTAGGGGTATGCCTTCTTTATATTGTGAATCATCCTCCGGTATCTCCGTTTAAGGTAGAGGTATTGAAAATCTTTTTTTTCATATACCCGAACTTCTGGTAGGACTATGATGGGGAGGGTGTCGGAACCTTCAATCACAGCTCTGGCCACCACGGAGTTTTCTTTCAGTGGCTCCTGGGCCTTTATCTCTGTTGCTGCGCAGAGGAGAACAAGGGCCAATACCATATAGCATGTAAAAGCTTTCAACTTAAACACAAAGTAAACAAAAACTGTACCGATTTGCTGTTTATGCCATCAATTTAAGCATGGCATCCACCAGGTTGCTGGCTCCTTCGGCAATCTGAACAATATTTGCATCCAGCATATAGCAGGGAGTAGTAACCAGAAGGTGGTCCGGGTCGACTACCACCTCGCCATGGGTGGTATAGACATGTTTAGCACCCAGAGTTTCCAGGGCATCAATGGTACCCTCATCATCCCCGATGGTCAGGTGCACTTTCCCCAGCACTTTCGCCAGAATCACCGGCGATATGCAGAGAGCTCCAACTGGTTTTTTCAGGGCTACCATCCCTGTGATGGCCTCTTCCACTTCCGGAAGGACAGAGGCATCTGCACCTTCAAAAGCCCAGGTGGACAGGTTTTTGGCAGCGCCAAATCCTCCGGGTAACAACAATCCGTCAAAGGAGGAGGGATTGAACTGTTTCAGATCTCTGATATTGCCTCGGGCGATCCGGGCCGATTCCACGAGCACATTTCTGGTCTCATCCATCTCCTCTCCTGTTAGGTGGTTGATGACATGATGCTGATTGATATCCGGGGCAAAAATCTCATAGCTGCAACCCAGCCTGGAAATGGCCAGCAGACTCAGGGTGGCCTCATGAATTTCAGCACCGTCGAATACGCCGCATCCTGATAGCAAAACTGCAATTTTTTTCATGGATCCTGTTTTTATCATTTTCATAATTTTGTTAGTACCAATTTATGGAAAAATACTTTAGGACATTTATCGGATTGCCATTTCGAGTGGATGTGGATTTTCTGGAAGCACGCAAGGCTTTAATGGCTGCCTTTTCGGGCGAACGGATCAGTTGGGTGGATCCGGAAAGGTATCATGTAACTCTCAGATTCTTAGGAGACACAGAGAAGTCAATTATCGAGAAGATTGGTAACAGTCTGGTGGCAGGAATTACCCTGCCAGAGCGGACCAGCTTACAATTAAACGGACTGGGAAGCTTCGGACCCTGGAAACGCCCCAGGGTACTCTGGGTGGGCTTTGAAGAGTCCGGGTTATTTGAATTGATGAAGTCCCAGGTCGACCTGGCGCTGGAAAGGTGTGGCTTGTTAACTGAGGAGCAGCCATTCAGGGCACATCTGACCCTGGGCCGGATCCGTAGTCTTAAAAACCTGCAGAGATACTATCGAACCGTGGAAGAGATGGGGCAGGAGTTCAGAAGTTCTGTTGTATTTGAGAGGCTGGTGTTCTTTCGAAGTATACTGGGCCCCCGGGGACCTGAATACCAGGTTCTGGAGGAGCTGCAATTCCGGCAATAAGTCAGCTTCTCTGAATCTCAATCAGGACATCATCCTTCATGACCGATTCATTCTTTTTTACGGAGATGGATTTTACGACACCTGTGATGTGACTGGAAATCTCATTTTGCATCTTCATGGCCTCCAGGATGATAATGGGATCCCCCTCCTTCACCTCACTGCCCTCTTCTACCATGATATCAACGATTTTGCCCGGCATGGGAGCCTCGATGGAGACCGCTGCGCTTGCATCGACCTGTTGTTCCAGGTAACGCTTGCGCTTTAAGGAGACAGGAGTTTCCACGGAAAAGGAGTGCCAGACGCCATTGACCATAATGGTATAGCGGTTCTGCTTCTTCTCGATAACATCGAGCAGGTATTTTTTATTCTTCCAGACAATGTAGGAGAATCCTTTGGGATCTTCATGAAGCTTTATATCCACCTCTTTTCCCTGATATTTAATCCTTTTTTCCAGTGGATTTTTAAACTCATAGGCCTTATTGGTGGAGCTAAGCGCGATGAGTTTGCTTGATTTTTTTTTCTTTGCTTCGCGTGCCATATCCTGATTTATCGTAAGCGTTTTTTGAGTACCCAGGGCGTTATCGCCTTGCCATTGTCCGTGTGAAGAGGTTTTTCTTCATTCTCATTTATCTCCCGGGCGTAGTCGTAGGTGGCAAAAAACGCAGCCAGCAATGCCTCATCGGGTTCATTGTGGTAATGTAACTTGAGTTCTTTGCTAAGAAAGGAGGTATTGAAATTACCTTTTCTGAAGTTGCTGTTTTGAAGAACCGCTCTGCAAAATGCCAGGGTTGTTTTGGTCCCGGTAATCCAGAATTTTCGGATGGCCTGGCTGGACAGCTGCAGGGCCTTTTCCCGGGTTTCTCCGTAGACGATCAGTTTGGCGATCATGGAATCGAAATAGGGGGTAATCACCGATCCGTCCCGAACCCCGGTATCCACTCTGATATTCTCATGCTCAGGCCAGGAAATCTTTTCTATGGTGCCCAGACTGGGAGAGAAACCCGATTGAACATCTTCGGCATTGATCCGCCATTCAATGGCCCAGCCTTTCAATTTGATATCCTTCTGTGCAAAGGGTAGTTTTTCTCCTTCTGCAATGAGGATCATCTGTTCGATCAGGTCGATCCCGGTGACCATCTCAGTAACCGGGTGTTCTACCTGGATACGGGTATTCATCTCCATGAAAGAGAAGCTGTTATCAGTATCCAGTAAAAATTCCACGGTGCCGGCTGAATAGTAATTTACCGACCTGGCGATATTCACAGCCGCATCTCCCATTTTTTTCCGAAGGGCCTTGTCCAGGGCGGGTGAGGGAGACTCTTCCAGCAGTTTTTGATGTTTTCGCTGGACGGAACATTCCCGTTCACCCAGATGAACCACGTTTCCATGTTGATCAGCCAGGATCTGGAATTCAATATGGCGGGGTTCACGGACAAATCTCTCCAGAAAAACATCTGGATTGTTAAAGGCCTTGGCAGCTTCATTGGTGGCCAGGGTGAACATTCGTTCAATATCTTTTTCCCTGCTTACCACCCGCATCCCTCGGCCTCCGCCTCCGGCTGCTGCTTTCAGGATCACCGGATAGCCAATTTCGTTTGCAATTTTCCTGGCCTCTTCGGCATCCCTTACAGCTCCAGGGCTGCCACCCAGCAAAGGCACCCCATTTTTTCTGGCCAGCTCTTTGGCAATAGTCTTGTGCCCCATGCGGTAGATGGCATCGCTGGATGGCCCTACAAAAATGATCTTCTCTTCTTCACACCTTCTGGCGAAATCAGGGTTTTCGGCAAGAAAACCATATCCGGGATGTATGGCATCCACTTTATGTTTTTTGGCGCTCTTGAGGATCCGTTCGATATCCAGGAATTCGGGAATTTCATCATCATAATTCCCGGAAAAGTCAATGATCTCATCTGCCTCCTCCAGGTACCATGCATTGGGCTCTTTTGCGGTTTTTATCACATAGGACCGGATACCCATTTTTCTGGCGGTCTTTATGATCCGTATGGCGATCTCGCCCCGGTTAGCTATGAGTAAGCTCTTAATTTTCATAGATGAAATTTAGAGAGGAATATTGCCATGTTTCCTGGCAGGGTTATCTACATGTTTTGTTTCAAGCGCCTCAAAGGCACGGATCAGTTTTAGCCTGGTCTTGGCGGGATCAATCACTTCATCAATGAAACCGCGCTCTTCGGCTACATAGGGATTAGCAATTTCATTACGGTATTTATCGGCAAGTTCTTTTTTCATGGCTGCAGGATCGTCAGAAGCATCCAGTTCTTTTCGGTATATGATGGCTACAGCACCCTCGGGACCCATCACCGCGATTTCAGCAGTGGGCCAGGCAAAATTAAAATCTCCCCCCAGATTCTTGCTGTTCATTACACAATAAGCTCCTCCATAGGATTTTCTAAGGATAACCGTAATTCGGGGAACCGTCGAGTCTGCAAAGGCATAGAGCATTTTGGCCCCGTGACGTATAATTCCGCCATGTTCCTGGTCAAGTCCCGGTAAAAACCCGGGTACATCTTCCAGGATAAGAAGTGGAATATTAAAAGCATCGCAGAACCTGATAAAACGGGCTCCCTTGCTAGAGGAGTTGATATCCAGGGTTCCTGCAAGTACTTTGGGCTGATTGGCAACGATTCCTATGACCTTTCCATCCAGCCTCCCGAACCCAATCACCACATTCTGGGCATAATTCTCGGCAATCTCATAAAAAGAGCGTTTGTCCAGAATCAGGTCAATGACCTCTTTTACATCATAGGGTTTATTGGGATCATCCGGTACAATATCTCTTAAGCGCTCCTCCACATCTGCTGTTTCATCCACAGAAAGCTCCATTTCAGGGGAGTTTTCCATATTGTTTGACGGTAAATAAGCCAGCATCTGGCGGACCCCCATCAGGGTATTCTCTTCATCGGGGAAGACCATATGAGCGACACCGCTTTTTTTGGAGTGGACACCCGCACCTCCCAAATCATTGAAGCTAACATCTTCATTAAGCACTTCTTTGACCACATTGGGGCCGGTTACAAACATGTAGCTGGTCTGATCGGTCATAAACACAAAATCGGTGATCGAGGGAGAGTAAACCGCACCACCGGCTGCAGGACCCAGTATAACAGAGATCTGGGGAATGACTCCCGAGGATTGCACATTTCGGTAGAAAATGCCGGCATACCCAGCCAGACTGGCAACACCTTCCTGGATACGGGCACCTCCCGAATCAATCAGCCCGATCATGGGGGCTCCCATCTTCAGAGCCATATCCTGGATCTTCATTATTTTGGCTGCATGGACCGAGCCCAGCGAGCCGCCCATAACGGTGAAATCCTGAGCATAAGCAAAGGTGAGCCTGCCACGAATGAGACCATGGCCTATAATAACCCCATCTCCAAAAGCCTTCTGGACCGTGCCAAATCCAGTATCAGATTTGTCGGCAGTCACAAAAGTATCCACTTCTTCGAAGGTATCTTCGTCAAAAAGGATGTCTAAGCGCTCCCAAGCGGTTAATTTTCCTTTGGAGTGTTGTTTTGCCTCTGCCCTGGCATCGTGTTGATCACTGTGGGCCTGCTGCCTTTCCAGGAAACGGGTAAAATTTTTTCCTTTCACATCCATGCTAGAATTCTTTATTCACAAATAGAACCCTTGAGTTTGGAAAATGTTTTATCTCTTAAGCTCAGGGGCGAAAACTAAAAATTAATATTCTTAACGATCATGGCTGACTAATCTAAGACTTTTCGGTCAATTATGGAAGCTGGTCCGGTTAAATACTTGGGAATACAGGTCCAGTTAAGGTCCGTATGGGCACGGAGGGTGTCCTGCTTCCTCAGGTACTCCATCAGGTAAAAACGGATATCCCGGTCGCTAGACCAGCTTATCCGGCCGGCCAGCTGATCTTTGGGAATTCCTGCTCCCTCAGTCAGATGTCCGCCTCCGCCGTTCCCTCGATAAGAATTCAGGGCCACGCTATAGGTATCAGTTTTGTTAAACGGAGTCCCGTCAGAAAGGGACCTTATCATTACCCGGTCGCCGGGGGCCCGGGTGACATCAACCACATAATCGATGCCGGCAGCTGAAGAGAAGTTGTAATAAGGTGCTGCCAGTATTCCGGCTTGATCCGGTCTGAATTGCAGCAGGGGATCTCCGGGAACCGACATGGTATTAAACCATTTTCCCACAGCATGTTCCAGGTATCCATCGATCTCAGCACCGGTGAGATGCATCCTGTAGAGCATATTTTCGAAGCGATAGAGTTTAAACATATCGGAGACAAGCAGTGGGCCCTCCTCCAAAACCGCAGATATGGACAGGGGAGCCGTGAATGAGAGTACCGCACCGGTCCGGTCAAGCTGAACCTGGTGGATCAGAGAGGTCATGGGAGAGGGCCCGAACAGGGCATCTCGAGCCTCCATTTTCTCTGCCAGCCAGGTGATGGTGTCCTTCAGGTAAGCCGAGATGGTATCAAGCTGAGAGGCGAATTCCATTAAGAAAGTCTCAGAGGGCTGGTACTGGGACATGGAGATATTTTCACCCCTTATCTCAGGACCCTGCGGGCCGAAGGTAATGGTGGCTTCGCCCGCATATCTTCCATGACTGCCCGGATCCATTACCAGGACCGAATCACCTTCAATGTTGGCTATTTTTTCGCAGGAGACCCTGTGATCGTGGCCGGCAAAAATGATGTCAAAACCGGGAACCTGCTTCGCCACGAGCATTACTGCATTCTCATTCAGGTAAGGATCAGGATTCCCACCATAGGAGTTATCGGTTCCTGAATGAAAGAGCCCTACAAGCAAGTCGGGATTTTCTTTTTCAAGGATTCGCGGAACCCACTCCCCGGCAGTTTCAAGCATATCCCGGAACTCCATTTCAGGCCATAGATTTTTAGGAAGCCATTCCGGAATCCCCGGGGTGATCAGCCCTAAAACAGCGATCTTTTTCCTTCCGGCTTTCAGGACGGTATAAGGTTCAAAATAAGGTTTGCCGGTAGCGGTATATACCGCATTGGCAGCCAGCCAGGGAAAGTGAAAGGTTTTTTCTATCCTCTTGTATACCTGCGGTCCGGCTTCAATATCATGATTCCCCACAGTAGCAGCATCATAAGCCATATAATTCATCACTTGCGACGAAAGATGTTCAGAAAGTGTATCCAGGAAGTTGTAATAATATACGCTTGGCTGACCCTGCAGGAAATCCCCATTGTCCAGCAGTAAGAACAGGGTATCTTTTTTTTCTCTCTGCCTGCAAGCATAAGTGTAAATATGGGCCAGGGAATGATCAGAAGGGACCCGTTGGATCAAGTCGTGGGGAAAAATCATGCCGTGTACATCGCTTGTAACAGCAATCCTAAGGGTCGTTGAATCCTGCCTGCAGGCCGTAAAAAGGAGAAGAATTCCCAGGCAGCAGTGATAAAACAGGCGCTTTCTTGCGATGTTATTTAGCATCCCCTCCCCGGTAATCCTTGAGTTCAGAGATTTAGAAGTGTTCTTCATAAGAAATTGCGTAGCGTATAAAAGTTTTATCCATAGCTGATTACGAAATTAAGATTTTAATCTCATATAGCCGTATCGATGATTTCATCGATATATGTCGATGAATGTAATGAGCTTATCATTGATATTCGCGTACATATATGTGGTGTGAAACTTTGAACAATACTCCTAACATAGATAATTTAGTGCAAAACCAATTAGCTATGAAAAAGAAACTATCATTATTATCACTACTGGGAGGAATAGCCATCCTTATTATGGGAGCTGTTATCCTGAGTAGTTGCGAAGGTCCGCAGGGTCCAGCGGGAACAGACGGTGCTGACGGTGCTGACGGTGTCGATGGTCAGGACGGAGCGGATGCAAACTCCACCTGTATCCTCTGCCACAGCGACGACCAGACCATCGTTACCAAATCCAGGCAGTATGCCAATTCCGGCCACTCAACCGGGCACACTTCCGGGTATACAAACAGATCTTTTGGTCCCTTGTATAACTGTGCCGGATGTCATACCAGCCAGGGATTCCTGGATGAGTTGGTCGGTGCAAGCAACGTTCCTTACGCGGATGTTACTCAGCCAAACTGTTATACCTGTCATAATATCCATGACACCTATACAGAAGCAGATTGGGGTCTGACCAATGCATCTGCTACAATGCCATATACCGGATCAGCCGCTGTGGATCTGGGTACAGGGAATCAATGTACCATGTGCCACCAGTTTGTAGCTTCATATCTGGCTATCGATTCATTGTGGGTCGGCTTTAATGAAGATACCGCCACGGTGACTATCACTGGCGGACAGCTGCGGGTCGGTGTTCACCATGCCCCCCAATATAATATTGTGGCTGGGATGGATCTGTTTGAATTTACAGGCAGTATGGACTATCCAACCAGTGAGAATCATATTTCTGCACAGGCTGCTAAGGGATGTGTTACCTGCCATATGAACGATGGTTTTGGGGACCTGACCGGACACTCCATGTCCATGACCTATGAGTTTCATGGTAGCGATAACTTCCACTGGTCTGCTTCATGTACCGAATGTCACAGTGGGGAAGATGAACTGGAGGGTAAAGTGGAAGATGTTGCCGCTGTGGTAGATCCGCTTATGGCAACGCTGTATGATCTGCTGGTTACCTCTGGTCTTATGTATCCTGAAGGAGATCCGAATGAGTACCTGATGGCGCCGGGTGTCTATTCAACTGCCCTGACCGCAGCTCATGTGAATTACAATGCGATCCGGGAAGACAGAAGTCATGGATTCCACAATCCGGCTTATGTTGAAGCAGTACTGACCAATACCGTTGAGGCTATTGAGGCCATGACTCCCTAAGAGAATAGCCTATTCAATTAAATAATAAGAGGGTGCCCTTACAGGCACCCTCTATTTTTTTATTGCTTTAATGAGCCGGTTCAGCCTGTCTCACTGATCTGTTTTATTCGCTTATAGTCGAGAACCTCAATGCTTTTTCCATTCATGCGAATGAGTCCTTCATCGTTAAATTCTTTCAACATCCTAATCACAGTTTCCGGACTCATGCCCGAGAGTTCAGCCAGCTCTTTCCTGGAGAGAGGAAGGTCAAAATCACATTTCTTAAATATCCGGTCTGCCAGGCACAATAGGATGTCAGCAAGTCTGCCAAAGGCCTGCTTGTAGGTAAAACAAAAGAACCGGCCATAGATCTGCAGGCTGTTTGAACTCAGAATATCTATGATTTCCCTGGTGAAGTCGAAATTTTGTTCCATCAGGGAACGAAAGGCACGCACCTCAATCTGCCTGATTTCAGAGTCAATATAGGCCATGGCTGAATATGGGAAATAGGAATGCTCTTCAGAAACAGAGGAGAGCCCGAGGAAATTTTTGTCCGGGGTGATCCGCAGGACCAGGGAATTACTTCCATTTTCCAGGAAAACTTTTGCAAGTCCGGATTCCATATACATCACATGGGATACAAATCCACCCTGTTTACAAATAATCTCACCTTTCTTGTATTTGATTTTAACCGAGTTTGCATCCAGGAACTTCTTCTGCTCAGGGGTCAGCTTCTCAAAACACCTGCACTCGTGGAAACTCAGGGTGCATGCGGAAAATTTTGTTGACTCTTCCATCCATCGTTATTTTTCGGTTTACAAATATACAAAAGAATCATGAAATAAGTTGATTTGAATCAGTTTCGGTTTCCATTTAGATCAGTCCATTCCCCCGGCTATTTCAGCTGTTTTTTCTTTCACAACTCCCTTAAATATTCAATCTTTACATCCGAATGCAACCTTCATGTATAGTAGATTGTCAGCTGATTGGAGGGGATTAAAAAAATAAAAATACAAGTGTTATTCCAAAAGCTATGAAAGATAAAAAAATAGGGGCCGGCCTTGCTTTGATATTTGTGGTTTTCCTGATCGCAGGCATCGGATGTACCAACTATCAGATTCCGGGAAAAGGCGATGGTGGTGAGATCACAGCGAACTCCTGTGAAGGTTGCCATACCGATTATGAACGACTGATTGCCGTACATTCACCCGATACGGCGGCACCTGTTGGTGGTTGCGGTGGAGAAGCTCCGCATTATGAGCCTTACGACCGGGTGTTTCTGGGAGGGACGGGCTATGATGATTTTAAAGCATCCGGCCACTATAGTGTGGGTTGTACGGGATGTCACAACGGAGTTGGAAATACCGGTGATAAGAATGAAGCCCATTCGGGCGACTGGACCAGCTCGCCCTCTTTAATACACGAAGAGAAATGTGCTACCTGCCATGAGTCCGTGAGTGATAATTTTGTAACCAGTTTGCACAATGGTACCGGACAGAAGAGGAAAGTGGCCATGCGAAGCAGCAGTGAATACACAGGTTCCATGGATTTCGATAAACTTCCGGCCCACCAGATCGCAGGCTATGATGCCAAGTGTTCACACTGTCATGGCACCTGCGGGAACTGCCATATTGTTCGGCCCAAGATTGCCGGTGGTGGATTGTCCAAAGGACATAATTTCAATAAAACTCCCGACTGGTATAACGTTTGTGTCTCCTGTCATACTTCCAGGGGTGGTCACGCCTTCCTGGGAGTAAGTCCCGAAGCAGAACCGGACTTCCATCGCGATGAGTTAAAGTATACCTGCCTGGACTGCCATGATGGGCACGAGGTGCATGGGGACGGACAGCCGGTGGAACAACGCTATGCCTATAGTGAACTTCCTACCTGTGAGGGTTGTCACCCGGATGAGGAGAGCTCTAACAATTACCATTCCATGCACTATGACGATTTCCAGTGCCAGATATGCCACTCCCAGTCTTACAACAGCTGTGGAGCGTGCCATATCGCGGATGGCCATGCGGAGATCGAAGCCTTTATGGACTTTAAAATTGCCTTGAATACCATTCCAAGCGTGAAGCCTAATAAATTTGCCCTGGTTCGTCGCACGCTGGCGTATCCAGATAACTGGGTAGGTTACGGAGCGGATCTGAGCTATGAGAACTTTGAGGCTTTCCCAACCTTTAATTATACGACCCCTCACAATATACTCAAGAGGACAGCACGTACTGACGTGGAACAGGGCAGTTCATGTGCCTCCAAGTGCCATATCCGGAATGAAGGCGGGACTTTAATTAACGTAGAATACTATCTGTGGGCTGACAGCCTGTATAGCTGGGAAGTTGATGCCACCACGCCTTATACGGTGGATGGTGAACTACCCGCCTCCTGGTTTGTAGAAAAATAATACCCCTAATAATAGAATATAATGTTTAACCAGTTTTATATTAAAAAAGCAAATTATGACAAAGATTAAAGTGTGGATGTTAGCCATCCTGATTGTGCCTTTCTTTATGGTATCATGTGATACGGAGGACGAACCGGATCCTGATCCGATAAATGAAGCCGAGCTGCTGGTTGATTGGTTGGAATCACCCACATCACCTGCTGCGAACTATGGGAATGGTGCCCTGGCTATCAAGAGTGCCACTGCGGTCAGTGAACTTATTGCAGCAGATAGGGTGACAATTATTGATATACGTTCAGAAGCAGATTTTGAGGATGGCCATATCGAAGGGGCCGTGAATCTTGCCCCGGGCGCTGTAAGAGACTACATTGATGGTCTGGACTCCTATGATGAGATCTCTATTGTTTGCTATACCGGGCAAACGGCCTCCTGGTTGACCAGCCTGCTACAGCTTGCCGGGTATAAGGATGTATATTCCATGGCATTTGGAATGAGCGCATGGGCAGAACATTTCGACAAATGGTCCGCCAATACTGCCTCCATCAGAGATTTTGTATCTGATGTGTCACCAAAAGGTGATGAAACTGAACTTCCTTCCCTTTCAACCGGATTTGAAACTGCAGAAGAGATTTTTGATGCCCGCTGGGAAGCCGTTCTGGCAGAAGGTTTTGGTGCAGCTGCCATCTCCAATACAGAAGTATATGACAACCTGGATAACTATTACATCATTAATTACTGGCCAAATGAGGAATACCTGGATCCTGGTCATATTGAAGGAGCGATTCAGTATACTCCCAGCGTGGACCTGGCTGTGGATGAAGCCCTGAAAACGTTACCAACGGACAAAACCGTAGTGGTTTATTGCTATACCGGACAGAACAGTGCCCGGGTAGCCGCATACCTTCGTATACTTGGATACGATGCCAAGTCTCTGAAGTTTGGAGCAAATGGCATGATCTATGATGAAATGATCAAGTCCAAGTGGAGCACCGGAGCCATCATTAATGGTGCCTGGCAGTCGTCCAAATAGGAATAAATACTATAAAAAAAAAGGCGCCTCGAAGGAGGGGCCTTTTTTTTCCCTGTCCCCAATCTTGCCTTGCACCCGGCGGGGAATTCAGGGAAGAATGAAATTTATAATGATTATAGATAAGTTCTAAATATGGAATTTGGCCCGGATATTGATTTATAATTGAATAGAAATAGATTATTTTAGCCTCATAGGTCTAAAATTATCAAAAAACAATTAGCTATGTTGACAAAACGAATATCTACAATCGCAATGCTGGTCTTCTTTGCAGGGAGTGCCCTGATGGCCCAGAACTTCAAGTATATTGGAGCTTCCAAGTGCAAGATGTGCCACATCAAGCCTGCCACCGGGGAGCAATACAATATCTGGTTAAAAGGTCCCCATGCCAATGCCATGAAAACTCTGGCCAATGAGGAATCGAAGAAAATAGCTGCTGCCAAAGGGATCGCTGATCCCACCACGGATGCCGCTTGCATCAAGTGTCATTCAACCGTTGGAAGCGTAGATGCCAAACTTATTGCCACTCTTACCATGGACGAGGGGGTTTCCTGCGAGACCTGCCATGGCCCCGGAAGCATGTACAAAGGAGCTTCTGTGATGAAGAACCGTGAGCTGGCAATGACCAAAGGCTTGATTATTCCCGACGAGGCACTGTGCAAAACCTGCCACAATGAGGAAAGCCCCACCTATAAGGGCTTCAAATATACAGAGATGCTTGCTAAGATTGCTCATCCCAATCCTGCCAAGTAATAAGGAATAAGATTCTTAACATATTTTGTTATTTTTGAGGTCCCCTGGTAGAGTTGCCAGGGGACTTTTACTTAAATGGAAATTATGAAAGGAGCATTGAAAATTTTAATTATTGCCATAGTGGTGGTTGCTACGGGATGCAGTAACTCATCCATAGATGGCGCGAAAACAGTAAAGGTGAAAGCCATCGAGCAGGTGGAAAATTACACCTATCTGCTGGTGAAGGGGAAGGGCCCTGCTTACTGGATCGCTGTAACCTCAACGGAGATTGAGGTGGGAGAGAAGATTACCTACCAGGGCGGTATGCTGATGGAGAATTTTTATAGCAAAGAATTGGATAAGACTTTCGAAAAGGTGATTTTCCTGGACGGGGTGGAGGATAGTGCACCTGCTGCTGTGCAGGCGATGCCAGTAATGCCAGGCGTATCGCAGGGGTCTGCGGTAAAAAGCGATAAGCTCGATATTACCATGGAAGCCAAAGAAGGTGTTGTCACCATAGCGAACCTATATGCAGATCCCGGGGCCTTTGAGGGAAAAACGATTCGGGTTTCGGGAGAGGTTGCTAAATACAATCCGGGTATCATGGAACGTAACTGGGTGCACCTTCAGGACGGAAGTGAATTTGAGGGTAAATATGACCTGACAATCACTTCGCAGGAATCCTTCCAGGTGGGCCAGGTGCTTACCGTGGAAGGAATTTTTTCCGTTAACAGGGATTTTGGCTATGGATACAGTTATGAAATCCTCCTTGAAAAAGCAGCTATAGTCCAGTAGGCTCGGACCAGGCAGGGTTCAGGGAAAATCCTGAGAAAACAAAAGCGGCCGGAATTTTCCGGCCGCTTTGTTTTTATAAACGCTGGGTTCTAATGCCCTCCGCCCAAAATGAATGTGTAAACGATGAGCAGGATCAGAATTACGCCAATACCCAGGGCCATAAACCCAAAGAAGCGGATAAGTCGCATGTTGTCTTTAGAAAATTCTTTTTCAAAGACCCGCTGATCAAGTTTTCCGGCCTCTTTTAATTCCTGGTATTCCCGGGGGCGTTCGTGTTTAAAATGCTCTAATGGCATAAACCCGGTGAAAATAACGGTGTCCATGGGGAAGGCCTCCGGACGGAAATGGGTGTTAAAGAAGTGGATAGTAAAGATAAACCCGACGGCCAGCAAGGCTTCGTCACTGTGAATAATCTGAGAGATATTGATGAGCCAGCCCGGGAAAAACTTTGTAAAGAAGACCGGGAACCAGAGCACCAGCCCACTGAATCCGATTACGGCCACGCCCCAGAAAACTGCCAGGTAGTCAAACTTCTCCCAGTAGGTCCATCTGCCATAGTTTGGCCTGGGACCCCTGCCAAGGAACCACTTGATGGTGGCAATAAAATCCTTTATGTCCTGCCGGTTAAACCAGAGGCTGTCTTTGCCAAAGATAAATTTGGTCATGGAAAGGCGTTTCCTTCTTTTCTCCCGTACCAGGTTAAAGATATGGAAGGCAAAATAACCGAAGGTGATCACAGCTCCGATGCGATGCAACACACCAGCCGCATGGACACCGCCAAACACCCTGACAAGGAATTTGGCCCAATCCATATGGGCAAATTTAAGCATCATGCCTGTAAGGGCGAGGAGAATAAAGCTGACGATCACAAAGATATGGGTGATTCGCTGGTTTCTGCTGAAACGTTTGAAATATAGGTTCCCTACCTCTTTTGGGCCCTCTTTCTTTATCTTGCGACGCTCCTTGACGGACCTGGGTAGCCACATCAGCAGATGGATCCCAAAGAAGGTAAATACAGCCAGTAGCAGGGTAGTCATGAATATATAGGCCCAGTATAGCTTGGGGTCATCTTCATGGGTGGCGTGACTCAGGTACCCAGTAAATCGTTTGTTGGCACCCACATGGCAACTTCCACAGGTGGCAACCAGGTTACCTTCCGCAACCATGGAAGCCGGGTTCTCGGCCTTCAGGATATTGTGAGCACCATGGCAATCAGAGCACCTGGCCGATTCATAATAACCCAGCTGGTAAGCTTTGCCATGATAAGTCTGCATGTAGGTCTTGGCGGTCTCCTCGTGGCAGACCCCGCACTGGTGGGTGACTTCATTCATAAATTTATCCTGGCCGACCTTTGAGATCTCGTGTGCCGTGTGACATTTTACACACGTGGGATATTCGGTGCCTTTGGGGTCGGTTCGGTAGGCATGATCACTTTCCAGGTAGGTCTCATAGATGCCCTTATGGCAGGTCCCGCAGGTCGCCTGCACATTGGCCGGGAAAACGGAAGAGCGTTCATCGTCATTTTTCAGGGCCATGTGCGGGGTGTGACAGTCGGTACAAACCGCACTTACGGTCAGCCCTTTGCCAGTAAGGCCCATGCCATGAACACTGGTGGAGTAGTCCGCCAGTGCATTGGTTTCATGGAGTCCTTCCTCTGATTTGGCTTTCCCGTCCTCCCGGTGACATTCACCGCACAGTTGTGGAATGGCCATTCTGTATACCGGGGAAGTATCGTCGTATTTTGACTTGGTGGTATGTGAGCCATGGCAATCTGTACAGTAGGGTGCATCTCCCTTCTTATTGTAATAGGCCTGGCCATGTCCGCTCTCAAAGTACAAATCAAAGACTTCCGCATGACAGGAAGAACAGTCCACCGGCTGGTTGGTGGAGCAGGGACGTTTCAGATGGTCGGTGACCTGGGTATGACACTCGGTGCACTGGATATTCTTGTGTACTGAATTGGGGAGCTCATGATTATCCCGGTACATGGAAATGGTGTCGCCGTCCACAATTTTGTGCAGATTCTCATCCTGGTGGCACTTCATACAGGCCTGGTCAGAGATTCTGGCCTGTATCTTGGGGACATCCACAATATGCGGTGGGTGGCAGGAGGAACAGGCAGGTATGATGTCTGGATTCTTTTCCCACAGTTCCCCTTTGATCACTTTTTTATGGGCCTCTTCAATCCGGGTATGACATTTCATACAGGTTTTGGCAATATTGCCAGTATTGATGGAAGAATTGGGACTGGTGTGAGGGAGCACCAGGTGGTTTCCATGACAGTCATTGCAGGTGGCCGTGACCACCAGTCCGGCTTCAAAGAGACCACGGCCATGAATGCCCTGGGTGTAATTTTCCACGATATTGTGCTCGGAGACATCATACACCCTGGCCACTACTTCCCCCTCTTTGTGACATCTGCCGCAGAGGTAGGGGATATTCATTTTGTATGTACGGGACTCTGTGTTGCTGTTATGCAGGATATCATGATGTCCGTGACACTCTTTGCAGCTGGGAGCATGCGGGTCATTTTTTAATAATGCCTGACCGTGAACTCCTCTGACATTATTATCCATTTCCACTGTATGGCAATTCCCGCAGTTGACCGGTTTCAGGTCATCAGCATGGGGAAATCCTTCATCTGCGGCATCGGCGTGGCAGGAAAGGCAGCTGTTGCTGTGGTGGACCGAATGTGCGAATATGGATGTATCCACAAACATGGAAACATTTCTGCCATTGAGCAGCCCGGTAAGTCCCCTGTCTTCGTGGCACATCATACAATCCTCATCCTCCTGGGCGTAAACCAGGCCGGAAGCCGATCCGAATAATACAAATAGAACCAGCCAGATTAGCCTGGTTCTATGGAGTGCTGATATAGTATTACAGGTCATTTATTAGGGTATTCAGTTAGACGGGTAAAATAGTGATTATTGCATAGTTAAACACCCAATATCATAGATATTGGGTGCTATTTATATCTAATCTGAATACAGATATGTTCCTATTCGTGCTCTTCGTGGTAGCCGTTGATCATGCTCTTAAAAAGCGTTCCCGGTTTATCCCCCAGAGTACAGGTATAGAGGTGAATCAGTAGAAAGATGGAAAGTACAAAACCAACAATGATATGCAGCGCATCATAAAAGACAAGTCCGTTTATTTTAAAGATGGTGGCTGAGATCTTCTCCGGGAACATGAGCGCGATTCCGGAAACAATCAGCAAAGGCATCCCGAAATACATGGCAAATACGTAGGATACCTTTTGCAGGGGATTGAACTTTTGTTTCTTTGTTATGGGGAAGGGATGGGGTTCCCCTTTAAAGATTCCGACTGCATAAAAAAGAAATTGTTTCCATAACTTGGGCCAAAGGTTTTTTCTCCACTTCCGATAATACGTGCCGTTACCTGTAAACATATTGCCCAGTACAAAAACACCAAAGTTAATTGTCAGAATAATGGCGCATACGTTATGAAGCGCCACTGAAACCTGAAACGGGATAAAGCTGGATTCGGCAGAGGCATAATGGAGGCTGATTCCGGTTATAAGTAAGACCAGAAACATCAGGGCATTGAGCGTATGCCATAGTCGGATCCATACGGGGTATAGGTATATTTTCTTAGTTGCCATGTCAGCTTTTTTTCTGTTTGTTAATACGCATGTAGGTATGAAACGCGATAACCAGCAGAGTCATTCCGAATATGAGCAAACTCAGCCGGTTGAGCCATACGTTTTGATTTGCACCAATGACGTAGGAATTACTCATCATGATCGCATTCACAAATCCGCCTTTTCTTTCTTCCAGGCTTTGAAACTTGTAGAGCGTGTGCGCAAGCCTGGTATCCTTTGAATGGCATTCGGTACAACGCTGAACGGCTTCAGTTTTGGGCAGGATTTTATGTGCGATGAGAATGGAGTCATTTATTTCGGTGTGGCACTCAATGCATCTGACTGTTGCGAAGTGGGCAGCCTGGTTGGGCAGCCAGTCGTGGCTCTCCACAATCACAATCTCTGCCCTCTCGGTCTTTTGGGAGAAGCGATCGTAATCGGCATGGCAGCGCAGACACATGTTGTTGTCAAACAGGACGGCTTCTTCCAGATCATCGGCATTCCGCATAAATGCTTTGTATGAATGGGGATCGTGGCAGCTCCAGCAGTTGAAATTCTCTATGTTGTGAATGCTTTCGGAGAACTCGGCCTCAATGGTCTCAAAATGATACTTGGCATAGGTTTCATCATAACCATGACAGTCCATGCACAGGAAGTTCTCTTCAAATCTTGAATCCATGCTGTGCGGGAAGGTCATAAACTCATAAGAGTGACAGTCGGTACAAGAGAATGATTTGTGTACCGAGCTGTAATACTTGTCCCGGTCGACGATCTTACTGGGCGCCATTCTCTTGACGGCCGATCTGTCGTTTTCCTTATCCTCCAGGGAATACTTAACTTCCCCATGGCAAGTTAAGCAAGCTTCATTGTCATCTACAAAGTCATTTACTTCGTAATAAGAGGGTTTTAGTTTCAGGGTGTCATCCTGCTGAGCCATAAGGGTGGGTGCAAAACTAAGCAGGAGAATGGATATAAGAATTGTTTGGATTTTCATGGATCTTAGAACCTGATGGTGATATTAAACCCAAACTGAAAATCACCATCCAGCGGGTTGTTGCCGTTAAAAGCAATGCCATGATTTCTGACAATGGAGTTATAGTTGGAGGCAAAAACCCTGAAGGAGTGGGTACTGGTACCTATCTCAACTCCCAGAGCCAGGTTCGGATATACATCCGTATCTGCATCAATCAGGGGCTGGTCATATTCCAGGATAATGGAATGAAAGCCTAGTACCTGAAAGCGTCCTCCAACATTTATGGAAGCATTGATATTGTTATAGCCCTCCGGGACGGCATTGAAGTAGACAAAGGTGGGAGCAGCCTGCAGACTGACCTTGTTGCCGATCCGGGTGGATACAATCAGCTGGTTGAGGTAGGAGGCGCGGTAGGCAAACTTATATTCCTCTTCCGGGCCAAAGTATTTGCTGTCGCGGGCGTCCAGAACGGCATTCCCGTGATAGGACAGGGAAATGGGCATTTTGGAGGTCTGGGTCAGAATGCTGTACTTCCATTCCAGATCCTGAAGCATGTAGTTCCGGGTGGTTCCAAAGCCCAGCATGATCTTGTCGGTAATCCCGTATGAGATCCCGATACGGGTGTTGGCACTTCCATAGATACCAAACAGGTCGGCAATCTCGGCAATCTCAGAGAAGCGGTGCTGGATCTCCAGAACCAGCTGTCCCTTGTAGGGATTTGCAGTCGTCTGGTTATCAACCAGGGTCAGGGTTTCAAAGGCCGGCATAACTGGTTCTGCATCCTCTTGTGCAATAAGAAAACCTGCTGATAGAAAGGCAATGATGCAGGCAAGTGTAGTCAGTTTAATATTTCGTTTCATAGCTAAAGGATTTATCATATTTAATTGTCCTTGGCTCCTTCATCAATCCAGCCAAGGATGGTTAGTATTTCGTCGTCACTGGCCCGTCCCCCATGGGAACCTAAAAAAACCTGGTAAATCAGGCTGGAGCAGGGGAATTCTGTATCCACATAGTCACCATCGATCAGTTCATCGTAGGCCCAGCCGGGACTCAGGTCAGGAGCCTGTCCGCCACCGTGGCAAACTACACAGTTCTGATCAAATATAGCCTGGACATCTCCGGAAAAGCTTACATTAGTAGGGAGATTGTCCGGGCATTCCGGGGCAGGTATCTCGTATTTCGTACAAGCGGACAGGATCAAAATCAGGGAACCTGCCAGTATCATGATCATTCTTCTCATTTCAATTCAGTTTATGTTTCTCAGCCAAGTTATTGCTGCCTTTGAAGTGCGAAAGATAAGGGTTATGCAAGATTGTTAAAACAAAAACAGTAGTTATTATAATAAGTTTTTTATGGGGATAGATCAAAGAAATAATTGACCTGTATCAGTAGCTTGCAACACCCGGAGTCGATAAAACAATTTTCTGTATATTTAACCGACCATGCTAATGATTCCTAAAGAGGATGAAAACAGATAAAAATTGTACAGGCTGTGATGAATGTAGTGGCAGGTCCCCCTTGTTCAGTTCGCTGACCAAGGACGAGTTGAAAGTGCTTAATGGGGATCGCTATTCTGTTCGCTTTCACAGGGGTGAGATGATCATCAAGCAGGGAACACGGGCAGATTTCCTGGTCTCCATGATTGAAGGATTTGGCAAACTTTACGTCGAAGGAAATTATAACAAGAACCTGGTTTTGGATTTTATCAAACCCCCGAGGTTGCTGGGAGGTCCTGGTGCACATCTTGAAGGAAAGCACAGATATAGTCTTGTAGCCATAAGAGAGACCCTGGTATGTTTTCTTGATCTGGGCAATTTCAGGAAGGTACTTGCTTCCAACAGCGCGTTCTCGGAACTGTTCCTGATTCATTGTTCCGGAAATTATCTGGCAGCCCTGGACCGCATGGTGGCCATAAGCCAGAAGCAGATGAATGGCAGAATGGCCGATGCCCTGATTTACCTGAGTAATGATATCTATAAAGGTCCATCCATAGGTGAGGAGATTAGCCGAATGGATATTGCCGAATATACCTGTATGTCAAAAGACAGCGCCATTAGGGTGCTGAAGGAGTTTGAAAGGGATCATATCGTCAGTCTTCAAGGAAAGCAGATCGAGGTGCTGGATACCAAAAGACTGTACGAAATTGCCGACAAAGGTTAATCTACCCGTTGGAGGTCCAAATCCTGAAAATCATAAGAGAAGTCGATATCTGGTGAAATCCCTTTCATGCGGATACGTTCCGCTTTTCCCTCCTCGTCCAGGCTGAATATGGCAAAGGCATCCGCGTCCATCTCCCGCCTCTCCCACCTGAGGGCAAAGGCATTGGCCTTGTAATAGTACATGGGTCCTGTTAGTGCCGGGGAACGCAGAGAGGCGAACCAGAGCTGACCCTCCTGGAGGTAAATTCGAATTTTGCCAAACCAGGGATCTTCGTAAATACCGGTATAATCATCCGGATTGATATGCTTATCGCTTGCCGCTTCCACTGTTTTCCAGATGCGTTCCACTTCGGCCTTTGCGCCCCCTGATCTAGCATTGAAAGAGGCCAGGTACCGATCCGTCCACCCGTAGTCGTCCAGACCCAGATAACTATCTACGATGGTTTGAGAGACGGCACTGAAAACTCCGGCACCCCCGTAATAGGAGTTGGTCAGTACCACCACGCCCAGGCCGAGCTCCGGGATCATAATGGTCTTCGAAAGCATTCCAGACAAATCACCGGTATGTGATACACTCATTTTTCCATTCATGTCGGATAGTCTCCATCCCAGTCCATATCCCGAAAAATGTGAATGGTATCTTTCCCCTGGCCTTACCGGAATGGGGGTATGAATCTGCCACATTTCGCGCTGCCGATTCAAAGTGAAAAGTTGCTTTTCCAGGTCCGCTCCATACCTTCCTTCGTTGAGGTGCACCAGCATCCAGCGACACAGGTCATCCACATTGGACAGCACTCCGCCGGCAGCCCCGTTAATTTTTTCCGGGTCCAGTTCATAGTAGGGGATGGTTCTGAGCTCACCCTCTTCTGCCAGGTGGGGAGAAGCCAGCTTATCCGGATCGACCCTCCCGGGAGGGAGTGTGAAGGAGTTGTCCATATTCAGGGGTTCCATGATCCTAGTCTTCACAAATATTTCCCAGGGCATTCCACTTACCCGTTTGATCAGTTCTCCGGCCACCAGATAAAGAATATTGTCGTAATCATATTTGGTGCGAAAGGCCGAAACTGGTTCAAAGTGCTGAAAATTCACCAGCATATCGTCTATGGTAAAATCAGATCCAGCCGGCCATTTTTGCAGGTCTCCGGCACCCAGGCCCAGTCCGCTTCGATGAGTCAGAAGATCCTGGATATTAAAGTTTTGAGTGACATAGTCATTGTACATTTTAAACTCTGGAATATGGTCAATGACCCGGTCCTGCCAGGAAAGTTTGCCCTCATCCACCAGGATGGCCAGCGCCGCTGAAGTAAACGCTTTACTATTGGAAGCGATGGCAAAGGAGGTGTGTTCATCCACTGGTTCTCCAGTATCCACGGATTTTAGACCATAGCCTTTCGCATGGATAATCTCCCCATCTTTTACCACTCCCACCGCTGCACCAGCCACTGTAAATTTTTGCATGGCATCTTCCACCAGCTGGTCTATCTCCCTGCTGGACAGTTGCCCTGAAACCGGGATCAGGAGCAGACTTATAAGCAAAATGGAGGCTAGCGTTTTCAGGCTTATTTGTTTCATAGGACTTTTATTTTGAAGTATCCAAAGATAGAATCTTATGGAGTAGATTTAAAGTTTCGGGCGATATAAAATCCATAACTGTAATATCGCCTGTATTTCATATACAGACCAATCAGAAGCTCAAATTCGTTCATGGTAAGGGGTCTATGACTCTTCAAGGTACACAAATAATTATACCTTTGGATATGCTCGGGAGACCAGGGAGAAAAGGCCGGACCGTTACACTGGTGACGCTGATTATTGCCGGCGAGGCCATATTTTTTCTCCCCTTTGTACTGGCACGGGTTTTTCGTCCCACCCTTCTGGAAGTATTTGCCATCTCCAATACAGAACTTGGTTTCTGGTTCTCTGTATACGGGGTGGTGGCCATGATCTCCTATTTGTTCGGAGGAGTCCTGGCCGACCGTTTCGCCTCAAAAAACCTTATGGCGACGGGTCTCTGGCTTACCTCCGGAGGGGGGCTTGTCATGTTCCTGGTCCCCCCGGGAAGAGTAATGATCTGGCTCTATGCTTTCTGGGGATTTACTACCATTGGTCTATTCTGGGCGGCCATGATCCGGGCCACCCGGGAATGGGGAGGAGTTGAGTTCCAGGGAAGGGCCTTTGGCTGGCTGGAAGGAGGCAGGGGAGCTGTGGCTGCCCTGCTGGCCACCTTTGCCTTTTTGTTATTCTCCCTGGAAGGCAATTTTCGCTGGGTGGTGCTGGCCTTTTCCTTTTGGACCTTTTTAACGGGCTGGCTGGTATGGATCTTTATTCCGGCAAGGGCTCCGGAACGCTCAGGTACTCCGCTTTCCGAAGTGATCCGCGGAGTTTACAGCCTCTTAGGTAATCGAAATACCTGGTTGCTAAGCCTGATTATCATCTGTGCCTATGCAGGCTATAAAATTACCGACGATTTCTCTCTGTTTGCCAGGGAGGTGCTTGGCTATTCGGAAATAAATGCAGCTGGAGTAGGGACAGCAGCCCTTTGGATCCGTGCCCTGGTGGCCATTCTGCTTGGATACCTGGCCGACCGTTATAACAGGCCCCGGCTTATCATAATCAGTTTTGGCCTGACCGTACTCGGGGCCTTGCTTATGGCTTCAGGGATCCTGAATGGGATGACTCTGGTGCTCCTGCTTAACCTGGCTCTAACGGCTGCCGGGATTTATGGAGTCCGGGCACTTTATTTTGCAGTGATGAAGGAGGCCGGGTTTCCTTTAGCGCTTACCGGCACTGCAGTGGGGATCGTCTCTTTCGCCGGATTCACCCCGGAAGTATTTATAGGTCCCTGGATGGGATATCTTCTGGATAGAACCCCCGGGCCAGGCGGACATGCCCAGGTATTTCTGTTGCTTTCGGGCTTTGCATTGCTTGGATTAGTAGCCGGATTACTGTTTGGAAAAAACCATAAACAGTAATCTTCCCAAGAGCAGGTCCTTGCGGTTGTGCATGGGATCGTAGCTCTTTATTATTCCGGAAAGAAACATCAGTGGGGAAAACAAGATCCGAAGCCAGCGCGAGGTGCTTTGCCTGCGGTCGATACCGTATTCGGCCTCCTGGAATCCGTATTTAAGCGCCAGGTAGTTGTACTGGTTCAGGCTCAGTGCGGCTACATGCTGCATCCCGTCGTGCGTTTGCATTTCCAGGGGCTTGAATCCGTAAGGAAAGCCCTGAAACAGGAAACGGAACCTGGATTTCATGGAGAGAATATTGGGTGTGGAGATATAAAGCTTGCCGCCTGGTTTAAGTATCCGGTAGGTCTCCCGGAAAAAGTTCTCATGATCCAGTATGTGCTCGGTAACCTCTACGGCAATCACTCTGTCAAAGCTATGGTCCGCATAGGGAAAGGGCAAGGTAATATCCACCCCATCGCAGTGAACCGGACTGAATCTAAAGGCCTCCGGAGAGAAGTCACAGGCCTGCATCTGGTAGCCCATCTCAAACAGTTTCTGGGTCAGGGCCCCCTCTCCGGCTCCAACATCCAGGATCTTCAATCCTGCTGGTTCAGACCTGTCATTGAAGAACTTTAAAAACCTTGAATGAACTCCGGGCATTGTGATGGGCCGGATTTCTCCATTTATATTTTCAGCTGCCATAGTTATTATTTTTTATAGCTCCAGGACCATCCAGATGGTGCAGGAAGTATGCCCTGAATTTCCCAGGGGTTTATTTAGCTTTTGGAATCCCAGTTTTTCATAAATGCCCAGGGCTTTTGAAAAGTGCGGCATGCTCTCCAGGTAGAGCTTCCGGTAGCCAAGCTCCCTGGCAGAGTCAATGCACTTTTCCATCAATTGCCTTCCTGTTCCCCTGCCTCTTGCAGCTTTTGCCAGATAGTATTTTACCAGCTCAGCGCAATTGCTTTTCAGTCCTTCGGTTGGATAGATCCCGCAGCAGCCTGCTGCTAATCCATCCACCTCGGCCACCCAAAGAAGGGACTTTGTGTTTTGAAAGAGACCGTAAAGATCATCGGTGGTGGGATCGGAATATACCGTCCCCGATTCAGGAGCAGCATGCTCCCTGAATACTTCCCTGATCATCCGGGCCAGCGCTTTATTATCCTCCTGCCTTACCTCTCTGAAAATAACTGCCGAAAGCATGGCAGCAAAACTAGCATTTCTGATTCAATTTCATTTACTTACAAAGAAAAAGCATCATGAAAGCCAAAATTTTTTACTTCCACATGCGGCCCCTGCTTTTCCTGTTTCTAAGTTCCTTTCTTATCGCCGGATGTAATCAGGCCCCTGCTGAGGGAGCTCTGCTTGCCGGGGCGGATCCGGGGGCCAAAGAAATTTATGATCAGTATTGCTCCAATTGTCACGGCAAGGATCTGAGAGGAGGGAATGCCCAGAGCCTGCTGGATGGGGTTTGGCAATTTGGAGATGGTTCCGGATATGTAAGCCGGAATATCAAATATGGGATCCCCCACCTGGGGATGCCCTCCTATGAGACTTCCCTGGATGATGAGGAGATCCGCCTGCTGGTGGAGTACCTGTATAATGAGCAGACCAGAGCAGGGGTCGAAAAACCTGACCCCCCGGCTCAGCTGGAAAGTATCGACTATACCATCGGAACCGAAATCTGGGTAGATAATCTGGATCTTCCCTGGGCCATTGTTTTTCTTAACAGTGATACAGCACTGTTTACCGAGCGTCCGGGAAATTTGAGGATGGTTGTTCAGGGAAAGCTGGTTGACTCGGCGATACAGGGCACTCCCGAAGTTCTGGCTGAAGGCCAGGGTGGATTGATGGATGTGAGTATCGATCCTGAGCATAGAACGAACGGATGGGTATACCTCTCCTACAGTCACGCCCTGGAACAGACTGAGGGAGATGCCAGGCCGCCTGCCATGACCCGCATTGTCAGGGGTAGAATTCATGATATGCAGTGGGTGGATGAAGAGCTGATCTATGAAGCGCCGCATAATACCTACAGTACCACCAGGCATCATTACGGCAACCGCATTGTTTTTGACCGGAAGGGTTATCTCTATTTCAGTATTGGAGATCGCGGAGCCCAGGACCAGGCCCAGGACCCCTTTAAACCCAATGGGAAGATTCACAGGATCTTTCCGGATGGCAGCATCCCGGAGGATAATCCTTTTAAAGAAGGGGGATTGCCCACCCTCTATACACTTGGAAACAGGAACCCGCAAGGTGTTTCGGTTCATCCCGGAACCGGTGAGGTTTGGGCTGCGGAACATGGCCCACTGGGAGGAGATGAGTTGAACCTCATTCGCTCCGGGACCAATTATGGATGGCCGGTCATTACCTACGGAAGTAATTACGATGGGGAACCGGTTTCAGAGTTCACCAGGAAGGAGGGCTATGCCCAGCCGGCGCTTTACTGGAAACCCTCCATTGCTGTTTGCGGGATTGAATTTTACCAGGGAGAGGCCTTCCCCAAATGGAAGAACCAGCTACTGGTCGGGGCACTGAAGTATGAAGAGGTCAGATTGCTTGATATTGAGGCTGACAGGGTTTTGCACCAGGAGGTCATCTTTAAAAATTTTGGAAGAGTAAGAGATATTGGCCTGGATCCGGAAGGGAACATTTACGTGGTGGTAAACAAACCTGACCGGATCATCCGCTTAAGTCCACTGGCCGAGCGAACAGGCCAGTAAGTTCATAAATCTGCAAACGAACACCTTGAAAATCATGAGACACAGATTTTTATTACTCACATTTTTGATCTTCGCCCTTGTGCAGAGCTGTAATACTCCTGAGAAGACCTATGTTACTGTGGTTTTTGATGTGGAAGACTATATCTCACCTGTGTCCGAAGGGGTGGATGAAATTCCCCTTTGGCTGGCCGAAACCATGACAGAAGTAGGGGTGACGGGGACCTTTTTTGTGATTGGGGAGAAAGCACGCTCGCTGGAAGAACGCGGGCGGCAGGATGTGATCGAGGCCATGGCTGCTCACGATATCGGCAGCCATACCAATCTGGGCTCCATCCATCCAACTGTCACGGAGATCCTGGAGTATGCCGGCTGGGACCAGGGTGTGCAGATGATGCTCGAGAACGAGTCGGTGGGTTTTGATGAACTGGAAAGAATCTTCGGAGTTCCGGTGAGCTCTCTGGCCCGGCATGGAGGATCCTATGGTCCGCAACTGGTCTATGCCCTGGGACAGATGGGGAAGGGATATGTCTATTCCCCAGTAAGACTGCCGGGCAAACATGTGGTCTGGTTCTGTAACACCCTGAACTTTCATGGCGATTATGGGGCTTTCGATGATGTTTACTACCGCGATGATCTGTTTGATCCAGTATTTGAAAATCTGAAGAAGAATTTCTTATCGGATATTGAAGGCCTGGATATGATCTCCTTTTTTGCCTGTCACCCCACCAAGGTCAGGGCCGAACAGTTCTGGGATTTCAATTTTTACGAAGGAGCGAACCCGGACAGGGACAGCCTCAGGCCTCCAGTGCTGCGCCCGGCGGAAAGTATGGTCACTGCCAGGAAGAATTTCAAAAGACTGATGCAATTTTTAAAAGAGCAGGAAAGGGTCGAGCTGGTTACCATCGGAGACCTGATGGAAAGGTTTTCCTATCAGCCTGAGATTATTTCCAGGAAGGACCTGCTTCGCATTGCCGGAAAAATCAGGCTGGACCAACAGGTCGTTTATGATGAGTATTATTCCCCGGCAGAAATTTATACCGCACTGGTTCAATCACTTATGGAGTATAGCGAACGGGGTAAGATTCCGGGGAAAATGCCACGTGAGAGCCCTCTCGGACCGATGAGCAAAGCACCGCATGATCCTGGAATTTCGTCTGTTTCCATGGAACAGGTATTTGCTCTTGCTAAGGCTTCCAGAGATATCATCCGGAACCAGGGTCATCTTCCTGCAGAGCTTGAAGTGGAGGAGCATGGTGTGGGCACAGGATCACTCCTGCACCTGTTTAGCCGTGTTTATCTGGATATCGTCGGGCAAGGGTTGCAGAACAGTTACGAAGTAATCCCATTTGATTCCTATCCCAGGGAGAATGAAGAGTTGATTATTTCTGAGGTGGAAGGATACAAAAACTGGATCGTGCACCGGACAGACCTGGACATGTCTTTTTTAGCTGATATGACCCGAATGCAACTCTGGACACTAAAACCCGCTCATGAAGTGCGGTAATTCCAGTTGCCCTTATCTGAAAATTAAATAGGCCAGAATTAGCAGGCCGCAAACAAGGGCAAGCAGGAAAATCAGGGTTCTCCGCACCTTTTTATTTCGCTGCTCTCTGATGGTAAGGCTTGTAATGGCATCCTCATCAATTTCCCGGAGACAGCTTTCCAGCTGTTTTACCTGAAATTTGTACTGAGCGATCTGTATAACAGCCCCCAGTGCGAATCCAAGTACAATAACCGCACCGAGCACCAGGTAATCATCCCATAGAAAAGAACGGATCTCGCCGTATTTAAAATAGAAGTAATAGAGCATGCCCGATAGGATCAAGAGCGAATTGGATAGAGCTCCCACATACAGGGATTTGATGTAGCGCTGATGGTAGAAGTTTATTTTATCTTCCAGTGAAGTTCTGATAACCGGGTTCGGAGCAATAGCTTCAGGGATCTTTCCTATCATAAGCCACTGATAACGGATGGTCCAGAGGAGAAGCAGCAAGATTCCTGAACTGATCAGTAAAACAGGCAGGTTCGTTCTGAAGAGCATCATGATTCCGAAAAAGGAAATACCGACAATACTTTTCAGAGCTATATCAAGGATCAGTCCGGTTCTAAAAAGCTGGCCAATATCTTTGGATTTGCCGGATAGAAATCTTTCAATATCTGCTTCCGACAGGCGGTGCTCCTGGAATTTCCTTTCGTTTTTCCATGCGGCTTTCATGGAATCTAAATCCATCGGTTTCATCTTAATGTAGTTTTTTTATGATTTCGGCCAGTCTGGTCCGGATGCGGACCAGCTTAACACTCACATTCTTTACAGTCATCCCGATGGCCTCAGCGATTTCTTCATAACTCTTTTCTTCCAGCCATAAGAGAATTATGGCCTTCTCCACCTTCTTTAATTGAGAGATGGCCTGGTAAAGGATCTGAATCTCCTCGGATAATTGGTAGGAGTCGGAAGGATCGTATGCAAGATCGGGTGAAGAGGATCTGTCAAGTAACAATCCGGGCCGCCTGGTATTGTTGATGGCCGTATTAAGTGCCACACGGTACATCCAGGTTGAAAAGGCAGCATTCCCCTGAAAAGAAGAGAAAGACTTCCATAACTGTAAAATGATCTCCTGTTGCAGATCTTCCCGGTCGGGTCTGTTTTCTGAATAGATAAAACAGATTTTGTGAATGATATTCTGGTGCCTGTGTATCAGTTCAAGAAAGTCCCCTGGTGTCCGTTCATGTTTCATTGACTAAATGGTCTTTATTGGTAAGTCAATGATCCGGACAAAAAACTACAGAGTAAACCTGACGGTTTTGTTTTCGATCATATCCTGAAGCTGATTGAGCAGGGCCTGTTCATGTGGATCAATATGACCGTCTTCTGTGGCGATATGCAGAATGGCATCCATTTCAGCCCGGGTAATTTTTTGATCTTCAATGGCTTTTTCAATCATATCTCTCAGCTTTGCGGCACTTTCACTGTACTTCATGATGGGTTCGGGTTTGATTCATCCTATAAAAATAGCAATAAAAAAAGCCCGTCAAAATTGACGGGCTGTGCAATGCTTTAGTGTCAAAGTATCTTTATACTAATTTGACATTTTTTGCGCTCAGTCCTTTGGGACCATCTTCTACCTCGTAGCTAACTTTATCACCTTCAGTGATTTCGTCGATTAATCCGCTTTGGTGAACAAAAACGTCTTTACCTCCTTCGTCAGGGTTGATAAAACCAAAACCTTTTACATTGTTGAAGAATTTAACTGTACCGTTACTCATAACTTTTAATTAAAATGAAACATAACTCAAACTAATAACAAGCACAAAGGTAATTTGTTTTCCCGGATTACAACTTAATTATTATTCTGGAAAACAAATATTGACCTTCGAGGCGGATTCTTATCATATAAATACCCGCCTCCAGGCTGTGCATTTCAAGCAAATGTGTAACAGGAGAGCTTTCTATGAGGCTCTGAATTTTTCTCCCCTGGGAATCATATATTTCAATTATCGCTTCTCCCACCTGGTCCTGGATCTTAACGTTCAGCTTATCGTATACCGGATTTGGATAAATACTAATGGCTGCATGATTTAAAACGTTTATCTCCCGGGCGGAACTAACTGTCCCCTTGCTCACCTCCCATTCTACTTCCGTTTTATGGTAGCTTTCATCGTCATAGGGCCTGATTCTGTAGGAGGTATCTGTAACGCTAACCATCACCTTGTTCAGGCCTGCTTTCAGATCCGTGGAAAGGACTGTTATGGAATCGCCACCTGCACTAAACAATACATCATTCAGATACCATAAACTCTCCAGGGAGCTTGGATCCGGATGGTTCAGGTGCAATTTAAATACCGCGGAAACGCCTGTCATTTCCAAACTTGCAAGGGAGGGTTCATAGCCTTTAAAGGGACTCGCTTTGCTATAGATACTTTCAATGATCCCCTCCCGGCATACCGGGCAGAATGGCTCGCCAAGGTATCTCATGAGACAGTTTTGATGGGGCCGGTACCAGGTCGGGGATTCATCATGCGCAAACAAGCCGATGTCATTATCCCCGTACCAGTTTCTCCACTTTAGTAGTTCCAGATTGGTCTCCTGCGTCAGATTAGTGGCTTCCCTGGCATATTGTGCACCTGCCCAGTATTCGTCGGCCAGATCCGCAAAGGAGTGTCCCAGTTCATGCAGGGCTATGTCGGGGGAATCCTCATGCAGGGATGCTGTAGCCACCCAACCTCCTGATCCACCGTAAGTTGCTGAATTAACCAGCATAAATACCTGGTCGTAATTCGGAATATTATTAGCCAGTACGGTGCTAATGGCGGTGTTGTCTGTGGGCACCAAAAGCCGGTCAATGCCCGCGTAACCAAAAGTACTTCCGAAATAGTTATCAATCAGATTTTCCGGATCCGTGGCGGCACCAGACACATTGGAGGGAACGCTGATTGAAAAGGCATTAAAGAAACTCCTGAATTTTAGAAATGGGTCCACAGTAAAGAGCAGATTGGTATAGGTTTCTGCGATTTCCCTGAAATCCTGTAATTCGCTCTCCAGGAATCCGTCTCCCAGAAAGACCAGGTTAATGGGGTAGTCCTGTTCCCCCTGGTAAAGGATGGTATCTACGGTGAAGACCTGGCTAAACAATCCCCTGGGCGAAGCAACAAGGAGCAGGATTGGAAGGAGCAAATATTTGCAGAACTGTTTCATTGGATCAGGGTTTTTAGAAGGATGGTTTCTTCTGATTTACTTCCTGTATATCTATTAAGGTGAACGACGCTTGCTTCAGGCTCTATTTGCATTCTTACACTGAACTGAGTACTGTCCAGATGGATTATTTTTCGTTCCAGTTGACCGGCATCGTTTACATATTCGACAGATTTATCTAAGGGATTGGGAATTTGTTGGTAGCTCATGATTTGTTGATTATTGTCGAAAACCAGCACTTCCAGGTCATCTTTCTCAGCTTGATTCCGCCCGGGTCGATCCTCTTTCAGAGAGCCATCCCTGATGATCATGTTGATCAGCTTTGCATCGTAGGAGTTGGTGATACTATCCCTGCTGAGCTGATAATTCAGAAACAGGATTCTGGATGTTGCAGGTGCTCCGGATTCCTGCGATTCTGAACGGGAGGCATTCCTGGTAGGATTACATGCTGCCAGGATGGATAACAATATCACCAGGACTAAGGCCGGTATTCCATATTTATACGGAATCATAAGCTAACAATTTCTTGCAGGGTTATAGGAGTTAATGCATTCGAGTTTAATCGTATGGGGCCCCCAGAATATATGCTATTTTTTCAAAGTTCAGGCTATATCGCCGAATTCACCAACAGCCTTTTCACATCCCTCCCAGTTAATCCGGATATTGGATTCATCCAACAGCAAGTCTTCAGGAGTCAATAGTTCTGGATACCCTTTCCATCCTGCAGCCGGTCCATAAAAATCCCCTGATTTGGCGTTTTCGTCCATGCTAGCACGAATGATTCCAGTTGCCCCGTCTTCAGCTGACTGTGCCTGATTCATCAACTCACTTTTACCATCCATTCCGCCATCCACTGCTGTTGTAACCTGCAATTTGGTCCTGGCGAGGCCCGGATGTGCAAGCAAGGGAATAACATTGGTAATGTTCTTTTCTTCCAGTTTCTTTTTTAGCCCGTAGGTGAAGGCGGCATTGGCAAGCTTGGTCTGATGGTATCGTTCCCATCTGGGTCCCTGAAAGCTAAGATTTTCCTCTTCCGTACCGTCACCCCCTAACTGGCCTCCTTTTTTCTCAAAGAAATCCATTTTAAGGGGTCCGCCCAATCTTGCCATAGATGAATGATTCACTATTCGGGCCCGGGTACTTTTTTTTAGAAGGGGGAATAGTTCTTTGGTAATCAGGAAGTGAGAAAGAACATTGGTCTGCATCTGTACATCGTAGCCATCTTTTGTGGCTTGATCTTTCAGGGCCATCACTCCGGCATTATTTACCAGCACATCGATTTTTTCGTATTTCGACCTAATCTTTTCCATGGCGCTTTTCACACTGGCGAAGCTCTGCAGGTCACAGGGTATGGGATCGAATTTCCCCTCTGGAACAGATTTAAGCAACTGACTGTAAGATTGCCGGGATCTTTCACTATCTCGATTAAGAAGAATGACGGTGGCTCCCTTTTTTGCAAGTTCTCTGGCGCAGACATAACCGGTACCGCTGGTTGTTCCGGTAATTGCAACTATTTTATTGCTCATGTCCTGTGCGTGGTTTTTTATCACATTCTCGAGATGATGGGTATCCATTTGTTGTGTCATTGCTTTAATCTGTTTTTAAGTTTAATTCCAAAAGATGCGTACTGATCAGATTCTAAATGGCTTAATTGATTAACGTCAACAGATCTAATTTGTTTAGCAAGAAGGTGTTAAGTATTTCATAAAAAATTACACCTTTTTCCTCTTGCCTTTCTTTTAAGGAAGGGTATGACCGATCTTCCCACTCTATAGCACATTAATCCCTGTAACCAAATCTTACGCATCATGAAATACGGAGTAAACAGGGTGACCCTCGTTGGAAATGTAGGCGAGGTACCCAGGGTTTCGGAACGGGACGGGGAGGCCTTTGTAGCCAATTTTCCCCTGGCGACCAATGAAGTCTGGCGAGATAAGGAAGGTGAAGAGGTTCGCCGCACTGAATGGCATCGCATTGTGGTCTGGAACAAAGCTGCTGAAATTGTGAAGCAGCATGTTTCCAAGGGTGATGCCCTTTATGTGGAGGGGAAGATCTCCACCAACTCCTGGGACGATAAGGAGGGAAACAAACATTACAGCACAGAAATTGTTTGTGATAACTTCCTGTTCCTTTCCCCTAAGAGTGTTGAGGAGCCTGTGGAGTAGATTAGAGTCATTAATCTCGGATCTCTTCTTTTTTGCTCTTCTGTCGTTTGGAGTAGAAAATGGATATACCCAGTGAGATTGCCGCGATAAACATCAGGGCTACAATGCGGTATCCAAGGCTTATGTTGCTCAGGTCAACAAGGAAGAGGTAAAATACGGTTACCACCATGGTGATGATGGCCAGCCAGCGGTATTTCATATTCCTGATCAGCACGCTCAGGATAAAAAATACCAGCGCTGACAGTGCCCATGAAAGGGTTACAAATTGTGGTAGGTACTGCCTTATGAAGACTGAAAAGGACCATGACAGCACCTGTGAAGAGGAATATATTCCTGATCAATTCGGTGCGGATTTCCAGACGTTGCTTTTTCCAGTTCAGGATCCTGGCAGTTATCAAGTGCAACCAGCGCAAAAGAGAAATTGGTAGCGTTTCAGAGATTCGCCTGCTGACAAAGTAAGCGATCAGCAATCCCATGAATAGAATGGTGTTCATAATCACCATGAACCTTGAACGGAACCACAGTGCCACGATGACTACCAGCAGACTCTGGATGGAAAGCAGGAAGAAATGCAAGCGGGAAATGATAGATCCCGGCAATAGTAATACTCAGTGCCACAAAACTATAAATAGCATACAGTGCGGCGATGGATTTCCAGGTTCCCTCGTAATTGTAGCCAGATGGAATAAGCGATACAAAATGCTGCAATTAGGCCGAAATACATGGAAATAGTTTTCGGTGAAAAAAGCCAGGACCGTCAGGGTGAAGATAAATGAAAAGCCCAGGCCATTCAAAACGATTGACTGATTACAACTGCTTCTGGCTGAACTCGTTCTGATTTGCGGGCAGTAGGGCCAGAAAGGAATAGGCCAGAGCACAGGCAAAAAGGTAAATATATCCCATATTGATGATCTGAAATAATCTCAAAGGATTTGCTTATAAACGGATTGCCCAGTGATCCACATCAGGAAGATGAAATAGACCAGGAAAATGGAGATGATTAAGTCCGGTCCACCATGCTTTCCTGATGACAAAAAAGATAGCAGATACCGGTGATTCCAAGCATCAGTGACAGCATAAAATGTGTGGATCCACTGGCAATGGCTGTAATGACAGCCATAAGCCAGACAAGGATTGCCAGTATCTGGGAACTGTTTCTGTAGGCCAGGTATATCAGTGATATAAGGACCAGCAGGACCAGCGCATGACCCAGGAATGGATTGTCAATAATCTGACTGCCGGGGAACAGGCAAATTCTCATGGCCTGAATATACAGGAGCAGATGGCCATTGTAATTGAAAAGCCTGGACATATAGGGGAGTGATTTCCGTGTAAGATGTCCAATCAGATATACAAGGCCAACCGAAGCAAAGCCAAATACCAGGGAAATAATCTCCTGGTTGTTTTTCTGCAAGTATTGGGACAGGAACAGGATTCCGAAAAGCAGGACAATATTCCCAAGCCAGGCCATGCCATATTCTCCAATCCTTGATTCCATGGAATCATCCCGGGTGCTGTCCGTTTCCTGAAGGGATTCGTCCACTGGGGATTGCTGTGAATCTGAAATATCCCACTTCCGGAATAGCCTGGTTCTGTAAGCTCTTCTTCCAACCGGGTCATCCGTTCTTCCAGATCAGCGATACGTTTGTTTCAGATGATCAAGTTCCCCGTTTCCGCCTTGACTTTTATTTTCCATTACAGCTTTATTTTTCAGGACAGCCTCCTGCTTCTTCCAGGGAGGCAATAGCCAGAGTAAAAATGCAAGGATCACAAAGGGCAGAATAATCCAGACGATGGCCATAAATAAGCCCTCTGATCCCTGCCAGGCCCAGTTTAAAGCTGGTAAATCCATGGAATCCTTTGGAGAATAGTTGTCCGCCGATTACCACATTCCAACGCATAAAGAATATACCGATCAGAACCATCAGGCCTGTGGACAAGGTAGATGATTTTTCGAATCTGTTCCCTGACTTTAAATATCTGCAGATGCGCCAAGGCTGATCATTGGAATGATCATCCCCAGCAGTGATTTGAAAACCGAAAAGGGTAATGTATCAATTTGCCATTAACCAGCATATGTAAAATATCAAAAGATTCTTCAGCTTCATAAATCCTGTGAACCTGGTCCAGTGACTCCAGTGTAAAATCCAGGATAAGCATATAAAACAGGTATTTGCCGATCGTATCCAGACATGGCATATCAATCTTCACTTTTCTTATGTAGGAAACTACCATATACAGTACCATTACCAGTGCAATTCCTGATACCATGGCAGAGAAAATGAAAAATTACAGGCATCAATCACCGTGGACCACCATGGATTTGCTTTTATGGATCCAAAAATAAATCCTACATATCCATGAAGGAGGAAGGCAGAAGGAATACCGATCAAGGTAATGATATAACCAAGCCGATCATCCCATCTTAATGCCTTTGGTGAAATATCACTGACCCCCAGACTAAGAATTTTGTATACACCACGCATAAAACCCTTCTTTTCTTTTGACCAGATCACAAAATCGCGGCGGTAATCGAACCAGATCTCCAGCAACAGTACGACCATCAGGTACCAGAGATAGACAAATCCAAATATGGCCATTGCTGAAGTCCCGTTGGGGGTGATCATGATCTCATAGGCTCTGCGCGGGCTTCCCAAGATGAGATATCAATGGTAAATGGGGCACACAATAAGAAAGGACAAGTGCTGTTAATAAGGCCAGCTGATATGTGGGGCCCAGTACTTTTATTTTGAAAACCCTCTCCAGGGATGCCAGGATAAATGCTCCGGCCACCAGACCGGTAAGATAGGGATAGAGAACAATAAGAATTCCCCATTGAAGCTCAATTTCATTGGGGTAGATGTATCCTTCGACCTTGGATAGCATCTCGTATAAATGTTGTGTATGATCTTCCATATTATCTTATTTCAGCGCTGAGACCATTATAAAAAAGTTTTGAACCGGTATTCAGATGTGGTTTTAAAACCTGGTAATCATGTTCGCGTAAGAAACTTTACAATTTCACTTTCCTTGTCTCTTAAATCCCCATAAATTCTTGCTTTGGTCGGGCAAACCTCCATGCAGGCCGGGGCTAATCCTTTTTTTAGTCTGTGATAACAAAGGGTACATTTATCAGCCACTTTCTTTTCCGGGTGTATATACCTGCAACCATAGGGACATGCCTGAACACAGTAGCCACATCCAATACAATATGTTTCATCAACCAGGGCCACTCCATCCGGACTCTCATAAGTTGCTCCAACCGGACAAACCTGGGTACAGGGAGATTTTGCACAATGGTTGCACATTTTTGGAACAAAAAAGGTTTTAAAAATTTCCTCTTCATCAACGGATTGTTTAAATCCATCAATTCCCCCGTTGGGGGATTCAATTTTCACTTCGCCATTGTTCAGAATGGTATATTGTTCCACCCATGTACGAAAATAGAAAGGTTCTTCCGGAACATTGTTTTCTATTTTACATGCCCTGGCACACATTCCACATCCGATACATTTGCTGATATCTATGCCAATTCCCCACCACGGGCCCTCTTCCGGAGGAGGATCAGATGCAAATAAGAAGCACATTAAATGGTCCTTGTAACAGAGGACAGTAGCAGGGTACCTGCTGCTGCCATCGAAGCTTTCATGAATTTTCTGCGTGATGATTTCATTCCATTCCCTCCCATACTTCATGTGGATTATGACATTCAATACAATTCTGTTTTCTCTGTATGATGTGTTTTGATATCAACCTGAAATACTACATCGGTTGATCTTGCCGGATTGATATCATGGCATCTTCCGCAAAATTCCCTGCCGCTTTCTTTAGTAATGTTTCCCAGCTCGGGATCTTCCACATGAGTCCTGTCCCGGTCCATGACAGATAAGGCAGGAGAGCCCGGCATGCATTTCATTTTCAAGTTTTTCCTGAATATCATCGTGACATGCATAGCAATCCTCTTTGTCTGCATAAACCATTTCTCTAGCTGCATTATCTATCAAGTGAATCCCCCCGGTAATGTCCGTATTGACCGAAATGTATCAGGAATAAGAAAATGACGGACTAATAAGGAACAAGCCTATGAAGGCAATGAAAAGCAGGAGTGATTCTGTTTTAGTTGAGCAGGCATGATTAAAAACTGTATTAAATAATACATATAATCAGTGATTAATAATACAGAAAAAGATGATACAATTACTATATTTGTATATGTGAAATGCCTAATTATCAGCTTATTTATATTAAGATCAAATAAGATTAATGGATACACAGAAAATCCCCAATTGAAGGAATCGATTGAATCGATAGCAACAGACCTGTTTATACGCTTGGTGTTGCTTCTCAGCTTGTCTGAAATTCCCGCTCATTCCATCCGGCAGTATATTGATATTGGACTACTCATTCCCTTTAAACTTGAGTCGAAACGTCATCTTGTTTTCCCAAAATGATATTAACAGGTTAAAAACTGATCCATAAAGCTCATTCGTGATAAGGGACTCAATTTTTCAGGGGTACGGGCTTTGATGGCCATGATTCCCTGCTGGGCCATCCGTAAATGTTCCGGAGAGTGACAGACAGTTCCTGTGGAGCGTACAGCGATAATTTTCAACCCTGCTGGGAATCATCTGAGAAAGGAAGGCACTGCAAAAATGAGAATTGCAGGGAATGTGAAGTTTACCATTCCCTGGATCTCTGAAATCCGGTATTAAATCAATTCTGAAGACCCTTTTATAGATCTAAACAGCATATCTGGGACTACTCCCGGTAGGCTTCAACGGGATCGCAGGAGCAAACCAGATTGCGGTCGCCATAGGCATCATTAATCCGGCTTACCGGGGGCCAGAACTTATTCTCTTTCACCCAGGGAAGGGGGAAGGCAGCTTTGTCTCTGGAATATTTCCGGTCCCAGGTTTCGCTTACCAGTACTTCTGCCGTATGAGGGGCATGCCGGAGAACACTATCTTCGGCTTTCAGTTTTCCGCTCGGCAATCTCCATAATATCCTTATGGATATCGATCATGGCCGATATGAAGCGGTCCAGTTCAGCTTTGGATTCACTTTCTGTTGGTTCCATCATCAGGGTGCCATGCACCGGGAAAGAGAGGGTAGGGGCATGGAATCCATAGTCCATCAAGCGCTTTGCAATATCAGCTTCGGTTATATCTGCAATGGTCTTGAATTTCCTGCAATCCAGGATCATCTCATGGGCCACAAAACCTTCGGTACCTGTATACAGGATATCGTAGTAGTCTTTCAGGGAAACTGCCACATAATTGGCATTCAGGATGGCCATACGGGTGGAATCTGTGAGTCCTTCAGCACCGAGCATTCTGATATAGGCATGTGAGATGGCCAGTACCCCGGCACTTCCATAGGGTGCAGCGGCCACAGCTGTTGATCCCTTTCATTCCCCCGGTCTCGACCAGAGGATGGGTGGGGAGATATTCCACCAGGTGGCTGGCTACACCAATGGGGCCAACTCCGGGCCCGCCACCGCCATGGGGGATGGCAAAAGTCTTGTGCAGGTTCAGGTGGCAGACATCGGCTCCGATATGGGCCGGACTGGTGAGGCCGACCTGAGCATTCATATTGGCACCGTCCATATAGACCTGTCCTCCGCAATCATGCACAATCCCTATAATCTCCCGGATATTATTCTCAAAAACCCCATGGGTGGAGGGGTAGGTGATCATGATGGAAGAGAGTACTTCCTTATGTGCTTCGGCAAGCTCCTTTAAGTGCGCCGTATCGATGTTTCCCTGCTTATCACAGTTAACAACCTTGACCTGCAGACCGGCCATTACGGCGCTGGCAGGATTGGTGCCATGTGCCGATGCAGGAATCAGAACCACATTCCGACCGTCTTCTCCTCGGTCCTTGTGATAGGCCTGGATAACCATCAGCCCGGTATACTCTCCGGCTGCACCAGAATTGGGCTGAAAGGAGATCGTTTCAAATCCTGTAATTTCTTTCAGCGCATGTTCCAGTTCGTTGATCATCTGGTGAAATCCTTCTGTCTGTTCAATGGGGACAAAGGGATGCATGAGCGGCAAATTCCGGCCAGCTGACCGGAATCAACTGGGAAGCGGCATTCAGTTTCATGGTACAGGATCCCAGGGATATCATGGACTGGGCCAGGGTGATATCTTTCCTTACCAGCCTGGTGATATACCTCATCATTTCGGTTTCGGACCTGTATTTGTGAAAGGTTGGCTGAGGCAGGATCGCTGATTTCCTGGAAAAATCCTTTTTAAATGCGATGGCGGGTTCCAGGGTTTTTTGAAAATGAATCCCTTTTTTTACAGCAATGGAGAAAACTTCCAGAATGTCGTTAAGGGCCTCCTCGTGCGTGCTTTCATCGGTGGAAAACTGAACTGTCCCATCCTCCGGGTAATAGAAGTTGATTTCCTTTTCTTCTGCAATCTTGCGTATTTCATGCGGAACTCAGCTTTCCAGGCAGTTGGACCCTGAGTGTATCGAAAAAATCCTGGTGTGCCAGGCTATACCCCAGCTTCTTCAGTTGTGACGCCAGGTAGGCCGCACCCGTATGAATGTTGGTGGCGATCCTGTGCAGCCCTTCCGGTCCGTGGTAGGTGGCATACATACCGGCCATGCTTGCCAGAAGGGCCTGAGCGGTGCAGATATTGGATGTGGCACGTTCCCGCTTAATATGTTGTTCCCGGGTCTGCAGCGCCATACGGAGGGCTGGCTTTTCATTGGCATCCATGGAGATACCAATGATCCGTCCGGGCAAATGCCTCTTATAAGTCTCCTTGCATGCGAAATAGCCGGCATGGGGTCCTCCGAAGAACATGGGGATTCCGAAGCGTTGGGTGGTCCCCACGACCACGTCTGCATTCCATTCACCGGGAGGAGTAAGCAAGACCAGGCTCATGAGGTCAGCCGCAACGGCAACTGCAATTTCTTTCTCCTGGGCTGATTGGGTGAAGGCCTTGTAGTCCCTGATCTCCCCGTCTGCTGCGGGGTACTGGACCAGGGCTCCGAAAAACGAAGCATCCAGTTCCACATCCAGGTAGGAGCCGAACTGCAGCTGAATACCCAGAGGCTCGGCCCGGGTAATTAAAACAGCCCTGGTTTGAGGGAATATATGCTCATCCACGAAAAACCGGTTTCTCCCCTCTTTAACCGCAGCCCTGGATCGTGCATTCAGGAACATGATCATGGCTTCGGCTGCCGCAGTTGCTTCATCCAGCAAAGAAGCATTGGCAAGTTCCATTCCTGTCAGCTCCATAACCATGGTCTGGAAATTCAGCAAGGCTTCCAGCCTGCCCTGGGAGATCTCGGCCTGATAGGGCGTATAGGAGGTATACCAGTTTGGATTTTCCAGGACATTACGCTGGATCACCGAAGGCAAAGTGGTATTGTAATATCCCAGGCCCATATAGGTCTTGAACATCTTGTTTTTTGATGCGATTTCCCAGATCCTTTTCAGGTAGCTATGTTCATCCTCAGGTTCTGGCAGTTCCAATTCTTCATCCTTGATGATGGAAGCGGGAATGGTCAGGCTAATAAGTTCTTTCAGGGAATTGACCCCAAGGGTCTCCAGCATCTCCTCAATCTCTTGCTTTCGGGGGCCCAGGTGACGCTCACTAAACAGATCAGATCTCATAAATGAAAATAGATTAATAGCAGTAATATGTATTTACTGAAGCGCAAATATAAAGAAACCTTCGCTGATAAAAAGTGAAGGGAATTATGTTATTAAGCCATGCTTAGAAAGGGATTGTTCAGGGCTTCCTCACCGATGGTGCTTGGATCCCCATGACCAGGGAAAACCCTTGTTTCCCCGGGAAGGCTTAATAGCTTGTTCCTGATGCTGGAGATAAGTGTATCGAAGTCGCCGCCGGGCAGATCGGTACGACCAATAGAGCCCTGGAACAGGGCATCTCCTGTAAGCACAAACCCGGAATCGGGGGAGTAAAAGGAAAGGCTGCCAGGAGAGTGTCCCGGCACGAGAATGGCCTGGAGGCTGTCCACCCCGATGGAAATCAGGTCACCTTCCAGGATGGCCTGGTCAATTCCCGAAAGGGGTTCCAGCTGAAGCCCGTATATCTCTCCCATAAGGGGGGCATTTTTCAGTAAGTTGGCTTCTTCCGGGTGGGCCCGAAGGGGGCACTTATACCTGGTCTGCATATGACGCACCCCGAGGACATGATCCACGTGGCAATGGGTGTTCACTTGTCCGATTATCTGTAACTCCCCGGAAGTGATATAGTGATCAAAGGTCCTGATTTCCTCAGGAGAATAGAAGGCCGGATCAATCACCAGGCAATCTCCCTTTTCGTTGATGATCAGATAGGTATTTACCTGGAAAGCATTAAACACATGTGTTTCTATCTTTAGCATATTATTGGTTTTTACCCCTTAGCAGCGGGACAAAGGAGAAGTGGCCATGTTCGCTGCGTTGAAATTGATCATCAGATTCTCGCACTACACGGATCATCTTCTGACCAAAACGGTCTCCTTCCGGGACAACCAGGATGCCTCCTATGGCCAGCTGGTTCAAAAGGAACTGTGGAATTTCAGGGGCGGCTGCAGTGATAAGGATCCTGTCATATGGCTGGTATGCGGGTAATCCTTCGTAGCCGTCGCCATAAAAGAAAATGGGTTTGTAATTCAACGGACCCAGTGTTTTCTGTGCATCCAGGAAAAGCTGACGCTGTCTCTCAATGGTGTAGACCCGTGCCCCAAGTTCCAGCAGGACGGCTGTCTGGTAGCCGGATCCGGTGCCAACCTCCAGGACCTTCATATGTTTTTTCACCTGCAAGAGCTCGGTTTGAAATGCAACTGTATAGGGCTGAGATATGGTTTGCCCGGCTGCTATGGGAAAGGCTTTATCCGTATAGGAAAAGTTGACGAAACTACTGTCCATAAAGAGATGCCGGGGTACCCTGTCCATGGCTTCCAGAACCTCTTCATTCCGGATGCCTTTGGTCCTGATAGAATCTATAAGCTTCTTTCTTAATCCTTTATGTCTAAAACTATCTTCCCGTTCCATTTGGATGGACAAATATAAGGGATATTCTTCAACATAAATGTTGTTTTTTTTGACACTCGATGCAATTATCGGTAACCGGATTCAGTTATATCAGCAGAGGTCGACCACTTAAATGAAGAACCAGAGGAAACAGAAAACTCTTTACATTTTATTTGACTTCCTGGCTGCCATGTTGGCCTGGGTGCTCTTTTTTTTATATCGAAAGGTTTTTATTGAGCCCCAGGTATTTGGGACGGAGGTGCCAATCACCCTCGGACCCAGATTCTGGGCAGGAATCATCAGCCTTCCTTTTGCATGGATACTTTTGTATTATTTCACAGGCTTTTATAAGAATATCTTCCGTCGTTCCAGGCTGGATGATTTTATCCGTACCCTGCTTAGTTCCTTGCTGGGTGTAGTGATTGTATTTTTCCTCCTGATCCTGGATGATGCCATTGTGGACTACACCCATTATTACAGCTTGTTTATCACCCTTTTTATCCTGCACTTTACTTTTGTGTTGATTCCCCGGATGATACTTACCAGCAGAACGGTTTCCAGGGTTCACAGGCGGGAAATCGGATTTAAAACTGTCATGATCGGAAGTAATGAGAATGCGGTGGACGTTTATCTGGATATCGTAAATCAAAAGAGGTCCAACGGATATGATATTCTTGGGTTTATCAATGTCCAGGAAAAGGTGCATTACCAGTTGCAGGATCATCTTTCGCATCTGGGCGGCCATGAAAAAATGGAGCAAATTTTAGAGGAGTGGGGCGTTGAAGAGGTTATTATTGCACTGGACCCTGTGGAACATGATAAGATTGGAGACATCGTAAGCAGGCTTTCTCGTCTGGACCTCAGGATCAGCGCCATTCCAAGCATGACCGATATCCTGACAGGGAAGGTGAAAAGCACCACCATTTTTGGAACTCCCTTACTTGAAGTGAATCAGGACGTGATGCCGGCCTGGCAGCAGAATGTGAAACAGTTGATGGATATTGTGATATCGGTACTGGCTCTGATTTTTCTGATCCCCCTGAGTCTGGCTATGGCCATAGGGGTGAAACTCTCATCGTCCGGGCCCATCTTATACCGGCAGGACAGGATAGGACGGTATGGGAAGGAGTTCAGGATTTACAAGTTTCGCTCCATGTATCATAATGCGGAAGAGAACGGCCCGGAACTCTCTTCCAAGCATGATCCAAGGGTGACCCGTTTTGGCCAGATGATGCGGAAACACCGGCTGGATGAGATTCCCAATTTCATTAATGTATTGAAAGGGGATATGGCCTTGGTGGGTCCGAGACCCGAAAGAGAATATTTCATTCAGAAGATTATAAAAGTAGCCCCCCATTATTCCCACCTGCATAAGGTGAAGCCGGGAATTACCTCCTGGGGACAGGTGAAATATGGATACGCGGAGAATGTAGAAGAGATGATCAAGAGGCTCAGGTATGATATCCTTTATATTGAAAATATGTCCCTCTTTGTGGATGTAAAGATTCTCTTTTACACAGTGATCACCATCCTGAAAGGAAGAGGAGTATAGCTGCATTTTGCACCCATACTCCTTCCTGATTCGTTAAATAATGTGAGCTCTAATTGAGGCCCCTTCCTTTAAGAAGTGGTTCAATGGTGGGTTCTGCCCCTCGGAAATTCACATACATTTCCATCTCCTCTTTAGAACCTCCCTTTTCCAGAATGTTTTCCCTGAACGAGTTAGCAGTAGCCTGGTCGAACAGGCTGGTCTCCACAAAAGCGTTAAATGCATCCTTGTCCAGCACCTCTGACCACATATAGCTGTAGTAGCCAGCTGAGTAGCCCCCGGCAAAAATATGCTGGAAATAGTTTGATTTATAACGGGGGATAATCTCCTCTATCAATCCGATCCGTTTCATGGAAGCCTCCTCAAAATCACTGGCTTTCAGTCCCTCAGCCTCACTTAGGGTGTGATAATCCATATCAAGGATCGAGGCAGCGGTATATTCAACAGTTGTAAAGCCCTGATTGAACTTGCTTGCAGCTTCCAGCTTGGCAATGAGCTCTTCAGGAATTACCTCACCGGTCTGGTAGTGTTTGGCATAGGTTTTAAGCACCTCGGGATGTGCACACCAGTTTTCCATAATCTGAGATGGCAGCTCTACAAAATCAGTGGCAACAGAGGTGCCGGAGACTGCCAGGTACTCGCATTTGGTGAGCATGGAATGCAGGGCATGTCCGAATTCGTGAAAGAAGGTAAGTGTTTCATCAAAACTGAGCAGGGCCGGTTTATCCCCGGTGGGCCTGGTAAAGTTCATAACGATCAGGTGTACCGGTGTTACCCGCTCCCCATCCTTCACATGGGCTTTTCGGATACTGGTGCTCCAGGCACCCCCTCTTTTACCTGGTCTTGGATGGAAATCCATGTAAAGAATGCCCAGGTGGGATCCGTCCCTCTCTTTCACCTCATAGGCCATTACCTCCTCGTGGTAAACAGGCAGATCCTTGCGTGGCTCAAAGGTGAGTCCGTAGAGCTTGTTCACAACATCGAAAAGTCCGGCTTTAACGGTCTCCAGGCTGAAATAATTTCGAACCTCCTCTTCATCCAGATCGTATTTCTCCATTCGGATCTTCTCTGCATAGTACCACCAGTCCCAGGAAGCAAGCTGAAAATCACCACCATCCCTGTCAATCATATTCTGCATCATGGCAGCTTCTTCTTTGGCTTTGTTCAATGCCGGTTCCCATACCTGCATTAACAGATTATAGACGTTTTCCGCTTTTTTGGACATTCTCTCCTCCAGAACAAAATCTGCATGTGTTTCATACCCCAGCAGTTTTGCACGTTCGATCCGTAGTTCCAGGATTTCAGTGATCAGCCTGTTGTTGTCGTATTCGTTCCCGTTGTTGCTGCGCATAAACATAGCCCGGTATATCTTTTCTCTCAATTCCCGCTTTTCTGAATACTGGAGAAAAGGGATCCAGCTTGGTTTATGCAGGGTAAATACCCACTTGCCTTCCAACCCAGCTGCACTGGCCGCATCAGAGGCTGCAGAGCGTACCGATTCGGGCAGTCCGGCCAGATCAGCTTCGTCTTCGATAATCAGTTGATAAGAGTTGGTCTCCTTCAGCAGGTTATCTCCAAATTGCATGGTCAGCATGGAGAGTTTCTTGTCAATCTCCTTGATTCTGTCTTTTGCTTCTCCCTCCAGGTTTGCGCCCCCACGAACAAAGCGGCGGTAGGTTTTTTCCAGGACCATGGCCTGTTCCTCGGAAAGATCCAGAGTCTCTTTTTCCGCATAAAGGACCTTGATTCTTTCAAACAGGCCGGGATTCAGGTTGATGCTGCTTATGTGAGCGGTGAGGACCGGCTGGATCACCCTGGCAATGGAATCCAGTTCATCATTGGTCTCAGCTGAGCGAAGCCTGAAAAACACTCCGCTCACTTTGTCAAGCAATTCGCCGCTTTTATCCAGGGGATCAATTGTGTTTGTGAAGGTGACCGCATCATTGTTGTTTAAAATGGTTTCAATTTCTGCCGTCTGCAGTTTGATACCTTCTTCAAAAGCAGGAATAAAGTGTTCGTTCGCTATTTTATCAAAAGGGGGTACCCCGAATGGAGTGGTATATTCTGTAAGGAATGGATTCATAGGTGTTGTTTTTTCAGTGTTGCATCCGGATAAGAAGGCCGATACAAGGACCACAGCTGCTACTATTTTTTTCACGTTTTTTGTTTTAAGGATGAATAATTGAGGGTGCAAGATAGGACTAATCAGGGGCATAAAAAAGAAGGGCTGCCATGTCGAGTAGCAGCCCTTCGGCAGAAACCTAAAGATAAGGATAAGGATAAAATTGCCTACAGCCGGTCAGGCACAATACTAGATTTTGTCTGTTTCAACAATTCTTCCGAGAATATCTGCGTAGGGCATCATCAGGTACTCCTTACCGTCGAATTCCAGTTCTGTTCCAGAAAAATTCTTGTAAAAAACCACGTCGCCTACGGAAATCTCAGGATCTTCGATCCCGCTGATTGCCAGCACTTTTGCATATTGAGGTTTCTCCTTAACGGTGTCAGGAATGATGATTCCCGAAGCTGTTTTCTCTTCTTTTGCTCCAATTTCAAGAAGCACATGTTGATTGATTGGCTGTAACTCTTTCATTTTACTTTAATTTAGGTTTATTATAAGCGTCGAACTTATTTTATCTCTAACAGCTGATTGATCCTGTTCCTGTCAAAACCCACAATCATCTGTCCGTTTATCTCAGTCTGGGGGACCCCTTGTTGCCCGCTTTTCCTGACCATTGCTTCTGCTGCGTTGGTATCTGCTGCTACATTGATCTCTCTGTATCGCACCTGTTTCTGATCCAGGTAGGTTTTTAGGGTGGTGCACCAGCTGCAGCTGGGAGTGGTATAGACCGTCACCTGTTTGTTTTTTTCATTTTTATCACCTGCATGGGCTCCAATCTCACGTCCTGATAAAATGGACTCATAGGCCGATTCTGTCTGGCACCCTTTAATAACATTTACCATTTTCCCCTTCTCGAAAACAAGCAGGCTGGGAGCCGTTGTAATCCCAAAACGCTCATGAATATCACGGACCTTGTTCACATCAACGGTGAATAGAGTTGAATAATCCCGGCTCTTGCTTTTTTCGAGCCGCTCCAGGGCACAATCGCTTTGCTCAGCACCACTTTTATAGATGAGCAAAACTCCGCGCTCCAGAGAAGATAATCCGGATTCCAGCTCCTTATAGGAAGATACAGCAATTGGTTTCATCTCGTTTACTCTTTGTAAAGCCCACAAAGTAACAGAAGTGAGACGAGATGATCAGTAACTTTTGTCACATAGGGGGGAGTAATCGATACGTCCTCGGGAGAGGCTGATCATCCCCTTCTTCTCCATCTGTTTTAAGAGCCTGGATATGACCTCCCTGGAGCTGTTCATGGCCAGGGCCACATCCTGGTGGGATCCTTCAAATACTTTGGATCCGGAAGAACGGTAACGATTGGTAAAGAACTTTTCCAGTCTTTCATCCATTTTCAAAAAGGCGATACTGTCCAGGGCGTTGAGCAGTTCATCAAAGCGCAGCTGCATGGAGTGCATGACATACTCTTTCCAGGTCTGGTATTTGCTCATCCAACTGTCGAGCAACTCCACCGGGACCACAATGGCTGTGGTCTTTTCCTCGGCAATGGCCTTCACCCTGCTTCTGGTACGATCCATGCAGCAGATCAGAGCGACCGTGCAGACTTCTCCTGGTCTCAAATAGTAAAGCAAGAGTTCGTTCCCAGCCTCATCGGTCCGGCAGATTTTTATGAGGCCTTCGAGGACAATGGGAAAAGATTTAATAAATTGATCCTCTCGTATCAGTTCTTCCTGAGCTTCAAATTCTCGGAGGGTGCCTGTTTCGCTGATGGCCGATCTCAGTCCGGCTTCAAAAAAGGGAAAACGCTTCTTGACTATCTCCTCTACCATGATCCATTTTTTTACGAAGGTAGGAAGAATGTACAAATTTAAGATATCCGGGTTTGCCTCACTTAAAAGGCCTCCTCCTCCTGATGGCGCCAGTACCGTGTTCCTCGGGAGAGGCTTTCTTTCTCTGTAAGATTCTGCCATACACCATCACCAGGATCCCCGCAAAAAAAGGGGAGTAGACCAGTAGAGCAGGGCGGGTCTCCAGAATTATGCCGGCATTATAGGCGATGGAGATAATCAGGCCAAGCACGGCCAGGATCAGACCGAACCGGTACCATTGCTGGGTCCGGTCCGGCACTCCCTGTTTTAAAGTTTCCCTGAGAACCCGCTCGTCCACCTGCCGGATCAATGCCTTGACTTCCTCCGCGGACATCCCAGTTGCCGACAGCTCTTCCCGGATGGAGGTATAACTTTTCCCGGCCATTTTTTCCCTGGCCAGTTCCTCAATCCTGTTTTCAGAAGCTTCGTTCATCGGGGATTACTCCTCAGCCACGCCTTTCAGATACTTGTCCAGGAAAACCAGGATTTTTCCATATCCCTCAATCTGGTTTTCTTTCTTTACAAAACCGTGACCTTCATCCTCAAAGATCACATATTCAACGGGGACCCCGTTGTCTTTCACTGCCGCAACAATCTCATCCGATTCTACCTGCAGAACACGGGGATCATTGGCTCCCTGCAGTACCATAAGGGGTTTGCTTACATTACGGGCATGGAAGAGGGGGCTGATATCATAGAGGCGCAGGGAATCTTCCGTAAATGGATCGCCCAGCTCGTCATAGAGTGCTTTTCGGAACGCTTCCCAGTAGGGGGGTATGGACTTCAGGGTCCTCAGCCAGTTGGTCACTCCAAACAGATTGACTCCAACTGCAAATTCTTCCGGCTGGAAAGTGAGCGCAGCCATGACCATGTATCCTCCGTAGGAGCCTCCCATGATCCCCACCTTGTCCATGTCAATATATCCCAGTCCAGCAAGGAAGTCTTTGGCTTTCACACAATCCATTAAATCATCTTCTCCATGACGCTGGTTGTCCAGATTGTAAAAAGTCTTCCCGTAACCGGAGCTGCCCCTGTTGTTTACTGCAAGAATGGCATAGCCATGGTTTACATAATACTGGATCAGACTGCTGAAACCCATCCTGCTTTGCCCGCCGGGTCCTCCATGAATCCAGAGCAGTGCCGGAACTTTGTTTTTCGCAGTGGCTTCAAAAGGTTTGTAAAGGATGGCCGGTATTTCCAGGCCATCGTAGGATGGATAGCGGATGACCTCCCCGGCAACCAGGTCGGCTTCATTAATCTCCTGGTTGAGGGAGTGGGTCAAGCGGGTAAAATCCTCCTGGCCGAATTCATGCATATACAGGTCCCCGGGAGAAGTTGGGCTTCCTGCAGCCAGCCGGATCAACTTTTCCGATCTGGAAATGGATACCCCGGAAATATCCCGGTTGCCAAAGTCTGGCATGGCAACTTCCTCTCCGGAAGCTGTATCAAACACTTTTACGACTGTTTTGGCATCTTCGTTGATCCCGATCACCTGGTATTTTTCATTGAAGGAAAAATAGGCGTAGGAGACGTCCCAGTCTGCTTCGTATACCAGCTTCTTTTCCCCGGTCTCCAGGTGGTAGGAGGAGAGATAGGTAAACTCACTATCCTCGTTGGAAAGGTAATAGAGATATTCATCATTCAAGGAGAAATCGGCAGGAGAGTAGGTGGCATCTCCTTCGTGTTCCGAAATATGTTTGATATCCCCAGAGTTCAGATCCAGCAGATACATTTCATTGTTGGATGTGGTGAGATCCCTGGTCAGTGCCAGGTATCTTCCGGTGTTGGAGAAGCCTGAAGGACTGAGGTTCTCTTTATTTTCGTATACCAACACCGGTTCGAAAGTCTCCAGGTCCATGGTATAGGCATCAAAAAAGCGGGGATCCCGTTTGTTGGAGATCAGGTAGAGATGCTTAAAATCGCGGCTCCATCCTGCAAATTGAGAAGTGGTTCCTTCCCAGGGAGTCAGGTCCGTAACTGTCCCATCCGGGTCCTGCATGTAGAGGTGGCTATTCTCATCCCCGCCCTTGTCAGCAGAGTAGAGGAAGCGATCATCTTCCGGAAAATAAGAGTTGGCAAAAAAGGATTCTTCTTCTGAAAAGGTGAGCTGCTGCTCACCAGAACCATCCACATTCAGGGAAAAGACGTTGTAGATACCAGTCTGGTTGCTGGAAACAAGCAGCCTGGTTTCATCGGCTGAAAAGCTTCCTCCTCCGATGGAAAGGTTGTCATAGAACTGTTCAATGGTGTACCTGTTGACTTCTACAGGTTCTTGAGTACAGGCCACCATCATGGCCAGAATAATTAAACCCGGAATTTTTTTCATGGATCGATTTTTTTATTTGGATAGATAAAGGTAGTGAAGGCGGGATAGAAAGTCAATTCTCATTTACTGGTCCAAGGCAGGCCTTACTCCATAATTTCCTGGCTACTGTGAACCAGTTTCTGGATGGATTCCATAAGGGATGCCTCAGGTTCAATGCTGTTATGTACTCCCCAGAACTCCGGATCAAACTGGAAGGGCTCATCGGCCAGTACGATATTCCGGCGAACGCGTTCAGCAGGATCAATCCTCAGTCTTTGATCCGGAATAAGGTCAGTTATGGCCATCTCCAGGGAGATTTTATATCTGGAACTGAACCATTTCCTTTTTTTCCGGACCTTCAGCTCCACCTCGCCCCGAACCTGGCTCATATAATACCTGTTTCCAACACTGCGATAGTCTACGTGATATTTTGCCAGCACCGGGCGAATATGGATTTTCGGAGAGCGGCTTACCAGAAAAAGCTCCGGCTCCCTGTGCAACAAATCCGGATTGAATTCGAAGTCGGCCGCCAGTATGGTCAGGCTTTCCTGATCGAGGTATATCTGACCCTTAAAAAGAAGGTCGGGAATTTCTTTCTTTTGCTGAAAACTGATCACATAGACCAGGCGGTCCCCATAAGTCATCATGTCCGTGAACTCCAGGTCGTACCTGGTCTGAAAATCCTCTTTCAGAAAATCGGGCCGGTTTTTTATTACATCCAGGCTGAGGGAAGTGGAAATCCCTGATCGAAGTTTGATAGATACGGTGTCTTCCGCGGTCACATCTGTAATTTTTCGGCGCTTAACAATGCTGGCCTGATCGTTGGAGGAGAGGGAAGAATAAGGGCCTTTTGCCACATCAACTACAGCTTCCGAGTAGACCATGTAATGGTCGTTACGTTTCACCGACTCGCGGTAGAAGGCGGTCATGGTGGAGTGGTTCTCCAGGTAGTTTTGGGGGATCCTCCTGATTGCCTCATGAAGCAGTTTGGCCGGATCAGAATATCTGATAATTACCTCCTGCAGTGGAATCAACTCCTTTTCAAGCTGGATCTCCAGCTCCTTTTCAAGGGGATAACTTACCGGGAGTACTCTGGTTTTATAACCCATGAACGAGACAATAATCATGGGATCGGGTAGATCCAGGGGCAGTTTGAAGGAAAATTCGCCCTGCTGGTTGCTTATGGAGCCCAGACTGGTTTCCAGCAAAGCTATGGTTGCGAAAGAGAGTGCTTTGCCGGAACGCTGGTCTGTCACCCGGCCTTTCAGCAGGGCCCGGTCGATGTCTGGGCTGATGGGGCTGGGGGCGATCTCATTTTTCCTGTACAGGACGATATTTTTTTCTATGGCCCTGTAATCCAGGCGCGGATCCTGGAGCAAAGAGTCCAGTGCCTCCTTCAAAAGGAGATTCGCAAACTCAACTTGAACCTTTTGTTTCCCGTCGATGATCGCAGCATCAAAAGTGAAGTGGTAGCCGGTTTGTAAAGTTATTTCATCGAGAACCTGGTTGATGGTCTGGTTCATGGATGAAACCTTCACTTTTAGAGCGGGGAGCGATTCCTGACCCGGGACGGGCAGGGAAATGATGAAAGAAAATAACAAAAGGATCCATGTCGGATGCGGACCTCCGGACAGTTTCCCTCTTGTTGTATTTCCCATGCGACTGGCCTATTTAGTCAAAATATAGCTGTTTCTTCTCTGACTGACATTCATTTCAAAAGCCGTACCGATGGTCTCCAGAATGGCATTGATCGATTGTCCGCTATATGAGGTTGTTATTCTCATTTCCGAGAGATCCATTTCTCCGGTTTGAATTTCCACATGAAAGGATTCTTCCAGTTCCCGAAGAACCTCTGTCAGTTCTGCATCCACAAATTTAAATTCTTTTGTTTTCCAGGATATATAATTGGGATCATCCTGCACCGAGCTGGATAAATTTCTGTTTTCAAGTACCCCGAATTGTTCGGGTTCCAGGTAGATAAACTGGTCTGAGTTTTCCATGGACACTTTGACCAATCCGGTTTTCACATAGACCTCCACATTAGATAGACCTTCTCTTTGTTTCACATTGAATGAAGTTCCAACTACCGATAAAAGCATCTCCCCGGAATGAACCGTGAAGGGATTTTGGGGATCAGACATTACTTCGAAAAATGCTTCTCCCTTAAGTGAAACAGCTCTCTGATTTTTGAATGCTTTCGAATAGCTGATCTCCGACCCTTTATTTAAATAGATCCGGCTGCCATCGGGCAGATCCACAGTGGCCATGCCTGCTTCGGCCAGAAAAGTTTTGGTAAAATCCCCTGCCTGGTCGCGGATCACTCCAAAATAGAGGGCAGGGATGCCTATGGCAAGTACTAATGCGATGGAGGCCGCAATCCTGAGCAGAGGTGTGAATGTTCCACGAGCTTTCCTGACTGGCTGATCCTCCAGGAGCCCATCCGATTCCAGCTTTTCATGAAGCCGGCTCCAGGCCTCTTTCGAATCCCATTTCTCGCTGGAGGGATTCTGGTCAAAATATTTCCAGTGCTTTTCCATGTTTCTTAATTCTGATATTTGTACCTGGCTTTTTCCGGATTTACTCAGAAAGTCAATCTCCTCTTTCATGTTCATCTCCCCGGCCAGGTAGCGGGCCATTTTTTTATCTTTACTCCTGCTCATATTTCTCCAGACTATTTCTAAGTGCTTTCAGGGCTCTTCCCATATTTGCTTCCACTGTTTTTTCAGAAATGGACAACTTTTGTGCTATTTCTCTGTACTTTAATCCTTCTTGCCGGTTCAACCTGAATATTTCCCTGGTTCTTTCCGGGAGTTTATCCATGGTCTGAATGATCAGATCTGAAACCTCGTTCAACTGGATGATCTGGGATGGATCCGGTGCATCCGTCCGGGGCTCAGCCGGGGAGAGGTCCTCCATAAAATGTTCCCTTCTCATTTTTCTGAGGTACATCATGGAGTTGTTGTAGGCGGACCGGTACAGATAGCTTTGCAAACTATACCGGATCCTAAGGGTCTCCCTGTTTTTCCAAATATTATAGAACACGTCCTGGACCACCTCTTCTGCCACCTCTTTCATACCCAGCAAACTTTCAGCATACCCGCACAGGCCACTGTAATAATTGTGGAAAAGAGCCTCAAAGGAAGCAATATCTCCTTTCCTGATTTTTCTAAGCTGCTGTTGTTCCTTGAGGATCATATTTTTGATTAAAAAGCACTGTCTGTATTGAGCGACTGTAAAGGGATGGTAAAGTTACACAATTCTTACAGACAGTGCTTTGAGCTATATGGATAGATGCATAGAGAACCTTAGCCGTTCCGCCTCAGGTATCTCCTGTTCAGCCTCCTGATGGCACTCTCAATGGATTGATCCGGTTCAATGACATTATATCCTTCCCAGAATCCCTGATCGAAAAATATGTAGACCTTCTCATTGAGGATATCATTGCTTTTAAAACGGTCCCTTCCGGCAAATTTTTCAATCCCTTCGTAAGTCCGATCCGTAATGGCCAGCTCCGACATGGTGGTATAGGTGGTGTTGAAGAGTTTCTTCTTCCAGTTCACTTTAAATTTCACCTCGGCACGGGCATAGGAGAAATACCAGCGGTCTTCTTCAATGGTATACTTGGCCCGATAGGCAGCTCTTTCAGGAATGATGCTCATTCCCATGGGCTTACGCTGAATAAAGAGCCTGGCTGCCTGATCCTCGTTCTCCACGTTTAGCTCGAACTCGGCCTCAGAAATGGCCAGTTTGTCCATTTCAATATAAAGGCGGCCCTTGTAATAGGGATCATCTACATACTCCTTCTGGTTGAAGGAAATGACATAGTGAAGCCTGTCATCAATGGTAATCACATCTGAGAGACGGAAATCATAAATATTCATGTACTCCTCAGACAGAAGGATGTATGGATTCTTAACCACATCCATCAGGATGGTGGTATTCGGTCCACCCTGTACTTTAAACAGAACGGTATCCATCTTCTCCACATCTGCACTTTTACGCCCTTTAAATAGTTTTACCTGGTCCACCTGGTATTCATTGGTGTAACTACCTTTATACACATCAATGACGGCCTCGGAGATGGAGACATAATTTTTCCCTCTCTGGATAGTCTCCCTGTAGAATCCACGCATCATCATGGGAGAGTCACTGTAGTTTGTTCTGATATTGAGGAGAACGTCGTTGATGAGCTCCATGGCATCCTTGGGGCGAATGGTTACCTGTTTTAACTGAATGGTACTTGGATCCAGTTTGACGGTTAAGGACCTCTTGTCTTCAAAGTTTGCCAGATCAATGACTGTATTCTGAAACCCGATGTAAGAGATTTTTAATTGTGCAACTTCCGAATTGCGTTCAATTTTAATGGTGAAATCACCATCGATGTTGCTAACCGTGGCGGTGTTGCTTCCCAGTGCCTCGATGGTGGCAAAAGGAAGAGCCTTGCTTGAGGAGGCATCAACTACCTTTCCAAAGTAGGATTTGTAATTAATGGTATCGGCCAGCTCCTCCTCACTGCCAGGGAAAGCGTAAAGTGCTGTTCCCAGGGATAAAAAAGCTGCCAAAAACCAAATACTCCTGTTTCTAACTGTTGTTTTCATCGTTATCTGTTTTAAATGTTATATTCATCCTGCTTTACAGATAAGATGCATTCAGGGGAGTTTACCCTATCAAAAAATGAAGATTTATGAGGAAAAAAGTGTGGACCACGGATCATATCCCGACGCAGTTGGAAAAGATAGCGGTGGTGACGGGAGCCAATAGCGGACTTGGATTTTACACCTCCAGGGCCCTGGCTGCAAAGGGAGCCAAAGTCATTATGGCCTGCCGAAGCCAGGAGAAGGGAGAAAAAGCCAGGCTCAGGATCATGGCAGAGGGGGCGCCCGTGGAGCCGGAAGTCTGGCAGCTCGACCTGGCAAGTCTGGAGTCGGTGAGAGAGTTTGCTCAGAAATTTACCGGGTCCGGCCACCGCCTGGACCTGCTGATCAATAACGCAGGATTAATGGCGATTCCATACCATCGGACGGAGGATGGATTTGAGATGCAGTTTGGAGTGAACCACCTGGGACATTTTGCACTTACCGCACTCCTGTGGCCCCACCTGACCAAAGCTGCTCATTCCAGGGTAATACAGGTAAGCAGCCTGGCACATTATATGGGGAAAATACGTTTTGAAGATCTGCACTGGGAGAAGGGATACAGGAAATGGGGGGCCTACGGAATGAGTAAACTGGCGAACCTTTTATTTGTGCATGAGCTGGCCAACAGGCTTTCTGAGACCGGAAAAGAGGTCACCGCCGCTGCAGCCCATCCAGGGTATGCGGATACAGAACTGCAGGCCAAGGGTGCCCGGATGAAGGGTTCCAGGTTTGAAGCAGGTTCCTTTAAACTGGTCAACCGACTGGTGGCCCAATCGGCAGAGATGGGAGCTCTTCCTTCCCTTTATGCCGCCACGGCAGAAAAGGTGGAGCAGGGAGCCTATTTTGGTCCGGGAGGATTTTTAAAGTTGCGGGGAATGCCCGCTGCCGATACTCCCAGTCCTTCGCTGGTCAACAGTGAAGTGTCTGGAAAGCTCTGGAGCGTCTCAGAGCAATTAACCGGAACCGTCTTCTCTGTCTGACTCAGCCCTTCTCTGTGGCATAATATTTGTGATTTATCTGCTGTACTAAAAGAAATAGTTATGGCCAGAAAAATCGCCCCTTTGTGGATCCTCTTCCTGATACTTTTCACTTCATGTGGATCCACAGTCGGAATTTATTCAGATATGGATGAATCCGCCATGTTTGATCAATATACCACCTATAATTTCCTGGATTTCAGCGAAGGGAACCAACAAACGATTACCGGGATGGAACTGGAGCGAATCCGGGTTGCTTTTGCCAGGGAGCTGGAGAGAAGAGGACTGACCTACTCTGAGGAGAATGCAAATGTGTCCGTAAAAATCATTGTATATCACCGGGAGGCTGTCCGCGGCTATGCTTATGCCGGCAGGTATCATCATATGGAACGCGCCATTTCCATAGATATGTACGATAATCAGAGCAAGAAACATGTATGGCATTGTGCAGCAGTGGGAGAGTTGGAGTATGATCCGAAAGAACGGGCCGCCAGCTTACCAGAGCTGGTTGCAAAGATCTTTGAGCGCTACCCTATGCAGCTTGCTCAGGCAGAGTAAACTTCCGTAATCTGCAGGGCCTTTTTACTTCTCCTTATTTCTGCCTATTCTGAAATCTTTCTTGATAAAGTTGAAAAAATCTCGGTTTAACTGCCTGCTTTCCTCTTTGGGCATCCGAAGCAGTTTTTTAAGCAGATGGTTGTCCAGCAACTCGGTCAGGAGAAAAAGTTCACAGAGCGTAATGTAGAGATCTTTCAGATCGAAGGTATAGAAGGGCTTAATGGTGATATAGTCCAGCGATCCCCCCCAGAAGGCATTATCGATCAGATTGGCCAGCAAACCGGCAAGAAAGAGATGGATAAAGCCGTTGATCCAGAAACTGTTCCTTTTTCTGGAAACATAGAATCTCCAGACTTCAATAAAGATGATACCCACCAGGCTAAACAGGATAATATTGAGCAGGTGGGAGCCCTGCTTCAGTTTTAACAGCACCCAGAGATAGGAGCCCAGTGTATTTTGCGTGGGTTCCAGGTAAAACACGGGCTCAATTATAGGGACGGAGATGGATTCCCATTCCAGGGAAAAGAGATAGGCTTTAATTCCCTGGTCCAGGGCCACTGCAGCCAGCAGAACGATCCAGTTGATCCCCTTCTTTACCCGGATGTTTTTTCCAAGAAAAGTACTTATCGCAGCCAGAAATCCCAGGAACAGGGCCGGCAGAAGGAAGAATTTCCAGAGGTAGTCCAGGTCGGTCACCCGGTTGCTTAGCGAGTAGATGACCATGACTAAAAGCCAGACAGTAATAAAAAGGGTGATATTTCTGAGGTAGATGCGAGCCATTTAGAGATGGTTAACGGGAGGCGAAAATAATGAAATTTGGATTAATAGAAATCTTTCCTTTAATTTGACCTTCAAAATCGAGCAATATGACTTTGATTCGCACAAACTGGTGGTGGCATTCCTATATCCGACAACCCGGAGCTTAGGCAGCGTCTATTTGTGCATACAATATTCAGGGCTTCCTCTTCGGGGGGAGCCTTTTTTTTGACCCAAACTGCAATTTGTAATGAAAAAAATACCCGTAAAAATTGCCAAACGAAAAATCCTGGCGGATATAATTACCCCAGTGAGTATCTATTTGAAGGTAAGGGATATCTATCCGGATTCTTTGCTTCTTGAAAGCTCAGATTATCACAGCAAGGAGAATTCGTATTCATTTATCTGCATGGATCCCATTGCCGAATTCAAGGTGCATCACCAACAGATATCTGTTTCCCTTCCTGGCCATGAAACAAGCATCCAGCAGGCAGGGCCCGGGCTTGATGTGGTAAATGGCCTGAGGGATTTTCTCTCTGCCTTTGCTGTGGAGGATGGAGAACAACTGCTGGTGGATGGGATATTCGGGTACTCCACCTTTGATGCGGTCCAGTATTTTGAGGATATCCGTTTTCAATCCCCTGTCTCTGAAAAAGAGGATATCCCGGAGATCAGGTACAATTTTTTCAGGTTCGTGCTGGCAGTTAATCATCTGACCAATGAATTGCTGCTTTTTGAGAACATCGTGAATGGAGGGGAAAGCGACATAGACCGGGTAAGTACTTTGCTTCACAACCGGAATATTGCCAGCTACGCTTTTGCACCCTCAGGTGCTGAAGCCTCCAACCTGAGTGACGATGATTTCAGGGCCCTGGTGGCCAAGGGGAAAGAACACTGTTACAGGGGGGATGTTTTTCAAATTGTTCTTTCCAGGCAGTATTCCCAGGAGTTTACCGGTGACGAGTTTAATGTTTACCGGGCACTTCGTTCCATCAACCCCTCACCCTATCTGTTCTATTTTGATTACGGGAGCTACAAGCTTTTTGGCTCTTCTCCCGAAGCCCAGATTGTCATAAAGGGTGATAAAGCCTACATTAATCCCATTGCCGGTACCTTCAGGCGCACGGGAAATGACCGGGAAGACCAGGAACTTGCAAAAAAGCTGGCCAAAGATGAAAAAGAAAATGCAGAGCATGTAATGCTCGTTGACCTGGCCAGAAATGACCTGAGCCGTACCACCCGGAATGTAGAAGTGGAGGAGTATCGCGAAATTCAGTTTTATTCTCACGTGATTCATATGGTATCGAAGGTCTCAGGGACCTTAAAGGAAGATGCCAATACCATCCGGATCCTGGCCGAATCATTCCCCGCCGGCACCCTTTCAGGTGCTCCCAAATACAGGGCGATGGAGCTGATAGATACCTACGAAAAAAACGCCGGGGCTTCTATGGCGGGACCATCGGGTTTATACGCTTTAACGGGGATATCAATCATGCCATCATGATCCGTTCTTTCCTCTCACGTGACCACTGGCTTTATTACCAGGCGGGGGCAGGGATTGTTTCCGAGTCGACGGAAGAGGGAGAATTGCAGGAGGTGAATAATAAGCTGGCAGCTTTAAAATCAGCCATAGAAATGGCCGGTAATATGAACAAATCCAATTAAATAGAAGATGAAGATTCTCGTACTGGACAATTATGACTCCTTTACCTATAACCTGGTTCAGTATATCGAGCGGGTTATCAAGCAGGCAGTGGATGTGAAGAGGAACGATCAGCTGCTGCTGGAAGAAGTGAGTGCCTACGATAAGATATTGATCAGTCCGGGGCCCGGGATCCCCGTTGAGGCTGGTCTGACCCTGGAGCTTATCAGAGAATATGGTTCTCACAAAAGCATCCTGGGGGTATGTCTGGGGCATCAGGCCATTGCGGAGGCCTATGGGGGTTCCATAAAAAATTTATCTACGGTATACCATGGAGTAACGGGCCAGATGAAACAGCTGGTCGAAGATGAATATCTCTTTGAAGGGGTCCCCCCTGTTTTTGATGCTGGTCGTTATCACTCCTGGGTGGTGGAGCATCAGACTCTTCCCCGGGACCTGGAGATTACTGTGGAGAATGATGAGGGCTATATCATGGCCATCAGGCACCGGGAGCATGATGTGAAGGGGCTGCAGTTTCACCCCGAATCGGTGCTGACCGAATATGGAGGAAGGATGATTTTAAATTGGTTAAAAAACTAGCTGGCCATGAAAGATACTTTACAATATCTGTTTGATCATAAAACCCTGGGAAAGGAAGATGCCAAACTGATCCTCACGAATATAGCAGAGGGGAAATACAACGATTCTGAAATAGCGGCATTTATTTCGGTTTACCTGATGCGAAGCATTACCGTGGATGAACTGGCCGGATTTCGTGATGCGCTGATGGAGCTGTGCACTCCGGTGGATCTTTCGGATTTTAATACCATCGATGTATGTGGTACCGGGGGGGATGAAAAAAACACCTTTAATATCTCTACCCTTACCTCTTTTGTGGTGGCCGGTACCGGAGAGAAGGTCGCCAAACATGGGAACTACAGTGTTTCCTCCGCCTGTGGATCATCCAATGTGCTGGAGTATTTTGGATACCGCTTCAGCAATGATCCCCAGAGGCTTAAGAGAGAGATGGACCGCTGCAATATCTGTTTCCTGCATGCCCCCCTTTTTAATCCGGCCATGAAAAATGTGGCACCGGTCAGAAGGAGCCTCCGGATCAAAACCTTCTTTAATATGCTGGGACCCATGGTTAACCCCTCTGATCCCCGGAATCAGCTGGTTGGAGTTTTTAGTCTGGATGTGGCCAGACTTTATCATTATCTCTATCAGGAAAGCGAAAAACAGTTCTGCATCATTCATTCCCTGGATGGCTATGATGAAATCTCGCTCACCGGGAGCTTCCGGGTACTTACCCGGAGCAAGGAGCGGACTTTCCTTCCCGGCGACCTGGGACTGGAGACAGTTTCCCCCGCTGAGATCTATGGAGGATCGACGGTGAAAGAGGCAGCCTCTATGTTTCTAAAGATCCTGAAGGGCGAGGGGAGCAGGGCCCAGAATGACGTGGTGGTCGCCAATGCAGCGCTGGCCCTGGACTGCATGGACGAATTACCGGGTATGGAACAGAAGCTGGAACGGGCCAGGCAATCGCTCCGCTCGGGAGCCGCCTATGCTTCATTTACAAAACTTTTAGAGAACAGCTAGTATGAATATTCTGGATGCCATTGTAGAGCAGAAGCGGGTGGAAATTCTGAAGAGAAAACAGAAATACTCGCTGGACAGTCTCGGAGGCTTCCCGGCCTACAGGCGGCTTTGCAATACGATCTCTGCTGATGGCCTGGAAAAGAAGCCGGGCATTATTGCAGAGTTCAAGCGAAAATCACCTTCACGTGGGTTCATTAATCCGGACGCCAATCCTGTAAGTGTGGCTGCAGCTTATGAAGAGGCCGGGGTTGCGGCCATGAGTATCCTCACAGACCGCAGCTTTTTTGGTGGGTCTTTCCTGGACCTCAAGCAGGTGCGTGAGTCCCATCCGGGGCTGGTGCTTCTCAGGAAGGATTTTATCATTGATCCCTATCAGTTGCATGAAGCCAGGGCCTATGGGGCAGATATGGTCCTGCTGATCGCATCTATCCTGGATCGCAGGCAGGTGGAGGAGCTGACCCTGGAAGCCCTTTCACTTGGACTGAATATTCTCTTTGAAGTGCACCACCAGGAGGAGCTTGAGAAGTATCATTCGGGGATCAGGTATGTGGGCGTTAACAACCGCGATCTGAAAAGTTTTAAGGTGGATACCGGCAGGAGCCTGGAACTGATAGGAGAGTTGCCTCCCGGAGTCATCCCCGTATCGGAAAGCGGGCTCACCGGTCCCGGGGAGATCAGGAAGCTATGGATGGCGGGGTACCGCTTATTTCTTATGGGAGAGACTTTTATGAAAGAGAAGAATCCGGGCAGGGCCTGCAGGAGATTGATAGAGAGTTTGTAGATTACTCATGAATTGTGCCTATGAAGAGGAAAGTACTTAAGATTAAGGTGTGCGGGATGCGGGATCCTCACAACCTGGAGCAGGTTTGTGATTTGGCTCCGGACCTTATCGGGTATATATTTTATAAGGGATCCAAACGCTTTGTGGGCTCGAGCCCGGATCCATCCCTCTTTAGCATTCCGGGTCCTGGAATTAAGCGAGTGGGGGTATTTGTGAATGAGGAACTTTTGCAGGTGAAGAGAGCCATAGAACTGTATCATCTGGATGCGGTTCAGCTTCATGGGAAGGAACCGGCGGAATATTGCCGGGAACTGGCAAGGGAAGGGCTGGAGCTAATTAAGGTCCTGGATCCATATGGACCGGATCCCGGATTCAGAGAATTTAAGGAACTGGTGGATTATTTTCTTTTTGATTCGGCCGGACAGGGAAAAGGGGGTTCGGGAGAGAAGTTCGACTGGAAAATACTGGAAAAAGATCCTCTTGCAAGCCCTTATTTTCTGAGCGGAGGGATCGGACCCGGGGATGCTGAAATGATACGGTCCATGCAACTCCCCGGGATGATGGGAGTGGATGTCAACAGCAGGTTTGAAGTGTCGCCCGGCCTGAAAGATGTGACAGGTCTGAAGGAATTTATGAATCATATCAGAAAATAAAACCTTATGGGAAAGCAAGTGGACAGCAACGGTTTTTATGGGGAGTTTGGAGGAGCCTATATTCCTGAAATGCTTTATCCAAATATCAAAGAGCTGGAAGAGAACTATCTGAAGATTACAGCATCGGATAGTTTTCAGCACAAATTCAGGCTCCTGCTGAAAGATTATGCAGGAAGACCTACTCCTCTTTTCAGGGCAGAGCGCCTCTCGGAACATTATGGGACACAGATTTTTCTAAAGAGGGAAGACCTGAACCATACCGGCGCCCATAAGATCAATAATACCATTGGTCAGATCCTGCTGGCCAGGCAGCTGGGGAAAAAGCGGATTATTGCGGAAACCGGAGCAGGACAGCATGGGGTAGCCACCGCTACGGTTTGCGCCCTGACAGGAATGGAGTGTGTGGTCTATATGGGTGCACTGGATGTGGAACGCCAGGCGCCCAACGTGAAGAAGATGATGATGCTTGGGGCCCGGGTAAATCCGGTTCACAGCGGGAACAGAACCCTGAAGGATGCAACCAACGAGGCCATCCGCGATTGGATCAATCACCCGGTGGATACCCACTATATCATTGGATCGGTGGTAGGGCCTCATCCCTATCCCGATATGGTAACCCGCTTTCAGTCCGTGATATCGGAGGAGATCAGGATACAGCTGGAGGAGAAGACCGGCCGTAACTATCCGGATTACCTGCTGGCCTGTGTGGGTGGAGGAAGTAATGCGGCCGGGGCCTATTTTCATTACCTGGATGACGATCGTGTCCGGCTGATCTCCGCCGAAGCTGCGGGCCTGGGGGTGGATAGCGGTAAGACAGCAGCCACGTCACTGATAGGCACACCGGGCATCATTCATGGCAGCAGAACCCTGCTGATGCAGGATCGGGATGGTCAGATAACGGAACCTTACTCCATTTCGGCCGGACTGGATTATCCGGGAGTGGGGCCCCTTCATGCTTGGCTGGCCAAAACGGGAAGGTCTACGGTGCACGCCATCAGCGACGACGAAGCACTTCGGGCCGCTCTGCTTTGCACCAGGAAGGAGGGGATTATCCCTGCACTTGAGACCGCTCACGCCCTGGCAAGCCTTGAAAGGATTGATGCCGGTGCCGGGGATGTGGTCGTGGTGAACCTTTCCGGTCGGGGGGACAAGGATATGGAAACTTATATCGACAGACTTGATTTTTAAAAAATGAAAGAAAACAGGATTGATCAACTTTTCAGGGAGAAGGAAAGCGAGATCCTCTCCATATATATGACCGCAGGATTCCCTGAACTCCAGGATACCGGCAGGGTGCTTGTGGCACTTCAGGAACACGGAGCAGATATGGTTGAGATCGGAATCCCTTTCTCCGACCCTCTGGCAGACGGACCCGTAATCCAGCAAAGCAGTCAGCTTGCCCTGAGCAATGGCATGAGCCTGGATCTGCTTTTTAGCCAGTTGAAAGAGATCCGTGAGAGTGTGAAGATTCCCCTGGTTCTGATGGGCTACCTCAATCCGGTTCTGCAGATGGGCATGGAGCCCTTTCTCAGAAGGTGCAGGGATACCGGGATCGATGGAGTGATTATCCCGGATTTGCCACCCCTGGAATATGAGACCCGGTATCGTCAGCTTTTCAGGAACTATGGAATTTATCATTCACTGCTTATCACTCCGCATACAGAAAAAGAAAGGATAGAAAAGATCGCCTCCCTGTCTGAAGGATTTGTTTACCTGGTGGCAGAGGCATCTACCACAGGAGCCAGGGATTCAGTTGTGGAACATCAGAGAGCGTATTTTCAACGCTTGAAAGAGATGAATCTCCCGGTACCCGGTTTGATTGGATTTGGCATCTCAAACCGGGAGACCTTCCAGACAGCCTGCACTTATGCCCCCGGGGCAATCATTGGAAGTGCATTTATCAGGGCTTTGGGGGAGAGCAGCCCCCTTTCACTGGAACAGAAGGTGGCTCAGTTTTTGGGTGGAATAAGGGGCACTGCATAAAGGCTTAGAATCTCAAAGGAATCTGGACACTTAGCTGCAACTGCCAGCCGGTCCAGTCAGAGCGAAGCGTCCGTTCATAATCGTTGGGGTCCAATAGTGGATTACCTTCCTCCTTTTCTTTCAAATCGCCCGTCAGGTCCACCAGGTAAGCGGCACTAAGCCCAAGGCTATAAGTTTTTATCCTGAAGCTAAGTTCGGCTCCCACCGTTCCTGCGGGACTAATGGCTCTGTATTTGTTTTGAATACTGTTGGTGAAGCTGGCTATGTTGTACGATGACTGAATGAACAGGTCACTCATACAGGCTTCCGCTTTTCCGTAAAGTGACAGGTCCAGGTGCTCACCGCCCCATACGGAGTAGGCGAGATAGGCGCCCAGCCGGTGAGAGGTGACTGCCATTTCGGTAATGAGGGATCCGGAATAATCGGAGTAACTGGATTTACCCCCGGTGGTGGAAAAACTATATCCTCCTCCTATCCGAATCTGTTCAAATAACTGCTTAAACACAAGCAAGGAAAAGGCGGTAAATGGGGGGAATGAACTGGTGATTTTACCCTCTACGGGATAGGTGCTGAGAATGAATTCCTGCAGATATTTCATTTCTTCCATGCGCACGGATCCAGCACCGAGGTAAAGCTTAATTCCTACGTCTTGCCCCGGGGAGTTTTGTACAGGGAGGAAAAGAAACAGGCTGATAATCAGAATAGATTTTTTCATTTCTGACCTCCCCCGTTAAAGTCCAATGGAATATTGAGGTGATCCACCAGGGCTTCATATCCGACCCTGGCGGCCAGACTATTGCTGTTGCTGGAATAGTAAAACTCCATGTACAGGGTATACACGCCTGTAGAATCTGCCATCTCGGGATGAATCCAGAAAAGCCCGAAGGTGCTGTCCGATTCAAAAACCGGGGTGCCGGCAATTTCAGCATACACATAGTAAAGCTCGCCACCGCTTAGGTCAACCTGATAGGTAAGTTCCAGACTATCGTTTACCTGTGGATGGTCAAGTGAATCCAGGTTGGTGCTTACCGAAAAAACGGGAGGATCCCCTGGAACAGGTTCCACCTCAAAGATCTCCGGGTCGGAGTAGAAACAGGAGGGCAACAGGAATAACAGAATTACCTCCATCAGGAAAAAGACAGCTTTTCTCATGAGGGCAGTAAAAGTAGCAAAAAAGTTCTCTAAGGCCTGAGGGCCTCTTCAATCACCTGCTGAAGTACTGTTTCCATGGTCAATCCCATGCTTTGAATCTGTTTGGGGATGATGCTTTCCTCGGACATCCCTGGAATAGAGTTGAGTTCCAGGAAGTAAACCTGGTTTCCCTTAATGATAAAATCAACCCTGATAATGCCTGAACATGAAGTCAGTCTGTATATGTTCATGGCCATTTTGTAACACTTCTTGGCCAAATCCTCGGCGATACGTGCCGGTGTGATCTCTTCAGCCTTTCCGGCCGTATATTTGGCTTCGTAGTCGAAGAACTCATTCTTGCTTATGATCTCTGTGATGGGAAAGAGCGTAAATGTCTTTCCGATTTTCATTAAACCGCAGGTGACTTCGGTTCCTTTAATATAGCGCTCCACGATAGCTTCATGGTCCTCTTTCAAGGCCACATCCAGAGCCGCCTGCAAGTCGTCGAATCGAACCACTTTCGCTATACCGAAGCTGGAACCCCCGCTGTTTGGTTTCACGAAACAGGGGAATCCCACCAGATTGGTTACAGCTTCCAGATCGGTTTCCTCCTCCCTTCTTACAAGACTGGCTTCCGGGGTGAGTATGCCGTGTTGCTTAAGGAAGCTTTTACAGGTATATTTATCAAAGGTGAGTGCAGAGGAAAGGAGGTTGGAACTGCTGTACGGAATACCCATTATATCAAAAAACCCCTGAAGCTTCCCATCTTCACCCGGTGTTCCGTGGATGGTATTCCAAATGAAATCGAAGGTAAATTTCTCTCCATTCTTCCGGAAGCTTAAATCGTTTTTATCAAGAGCTACTGTCTTTTTCCCAAGATGCACCTTCCACGTACCACCTTTTACCTCCACGAGGTAACAGCTATGGCCCGCTGCCTGGAGCCACCTGCGAACCTGGTCCGCACTTTTCAGTGAGATCACATATTCTGAAGAATCTCCTCCAGTAAAAATAGCAATGTTCATGTTTTGTATGGCTAAATATATTCTCCTTAGTTAAAAGTACGATCTTTTGTATGAATGATAATCATGGAAGTGGATTCAATTTTGACGAACGGGGCCATTCATCCATGAATTGAAAAAAATCACAGGTTTTTTACTGATCCTCCCGACGTCCCTGGATATAGGTGCGCCATTTCTCCAGCAAAAAGCTGAAATTTTCAGGGAGGGGAGCGTTGAAAAGCATCTCCTTCCCGGAGGAGGGATGAACGAACCCGAGTGTTCTGGCATGCAGGGCCTGTCCGGGTAGCAAATCAAAACAATTCTGGACAAATTGCTTGTACTTGGTGAAGGTGGTTCCCCTGAGTATGCGGTCACCTCCGTACTCCGGGTCATTGAACAGGGGATGAGATATATACTGAAAATGAACCCTGATCTGGTGGGTGCGCCCTGTCTCCAGCCGGCATTCTACCAGGTTTACATAGCCCAGGCGTTCCAAAACCCGGTAGTGCGTAACGGCCTCCTTACCCTGCTCGCCCCCCGGGAATACAAACATCTGTTTTCTGTCCCTGGGGTTCCGGCCAATATGTCCCGTGATGGTCCCCTCTTCCTCTTTCAAATTGCCCCATACCAGGGCGGTATAGGTTCTTTTAGATGTTTTATGATAGAATTGACTGGCCAGTTTATTCAGGGCCAGTTCATTTTTTGCCACCACCAGTAAGCCGGAAGTGTTTTTATCGATCCGGTGCACCAGGCCCGGTCTTTCCTCTCCTGATTGAAAGAGGGGATTGTCCCGGAGATGGAACATCAAGGCATTAACCAGGGTCCCTGTGTAGTTGCCATATCCCGGATGTACCACCATACCGGTTTTTTTGTTTACAACTATGACCTCTTCATCCTCAAAGACGATATCCAGTGGAATCTCCTCGGGGATCAATTCAATTTTACGGGGAGGATGCGGGAGAACAACAGTGATAAGATCTCCTGGCTTTACCCGGTAGTTCGGCTTAACGGGTAAGTGGTTGGAGTGAATATTCCCCGCATTGGCCGCAGCCTGAATTCTGCTGCGGGAGGTGTTTTCAAGTTTATTGAAGAGAAACTTATCAATTCGCAGGGGGGCTTGACCGGGATCCGCTAAGAACCTGAAATGTTCAAATAATTCATGGTTATCTGCCGGTTCCACAGGCTGGTTTAATGGTTGATCAATACTTTAGAGTAGTAGGGTTTCCCCGATATGACGGCTCTGATAAAATAGAGCCCTGGTGCAAGTCCCGATACATCCAGGCTGTTGGATTGCAGCTCTGTGTGCTGCAGCTGCCTGCCCGAGTTATCAAAGATATCAAGGACGAGCGGTTCATTCTCCCCTCCGGACGGCACCTGGATCCAGATCCGGTCGCTGGCCGGATTGGGATAAAGGTTCAGGGGAGTCAAAACTGCATCCGGGGGATCCACCCCTGTGCTGGTCTCATCCAGATAGGGCCTGAAGAGCAATACGCCCGGCGCTTCTGAACTTACCCATGCGCCCAGATTGTAAAACATCACGGGTGTTTCGGGAGGATTGTTCAGGTCCAGCCCCACATTAAGCAGAAACTCCTGATGTTGCCTCCATCCCACATAAAAGGGTCCGTTGACGGAAACGGGTTCAGAAAATTCATATTTCACAAATCCGGTGTAAGTGGAGGTGTACTCTGGCCTGTACAGGGTTTCGTCATCCCAGAGTATGGTACCCGGGATCCCGTTCGCATCTCCCCAGACCATCAGGTTAAAGGTGTACTCCTTAAAAGTTATGGAATCATACACCTGGTTAAAAAAGATATAGATGCCGCCTAAATTATCGGGCACATAGGAGTTAAAACGTATGGCTACAGTTCCGTAGGCTGTCCCGTCACCCCGGAGTCCATACCCAGCCTCTGCTGTTCCGTCGTCGTAGGCATAATAATCCCGGAAGAGCTGGTCATGAATCACTGTGTCGTTAACTTTGGGATCAAATTCATCGGTCCGCAATGCTGCTTTAAACCTGAGCAAGGCAGAGTCTCCCCGGTTAAAGTCCAGATCGTAAGGGAAGGGGAAGTTGACTTCCGACTCCTCAAAAGCGGGGACATCCAGTGCGGTAGGGGTTCCGATTGGTTCCGCTTCCCCATAATAAGGCTCCAGAATGCTCAGGGAGCGGGTTACATTTCTGGTGATGGAGTCATTGTTCCTGTATCCTGCACTTACAAAAGGTGCCAGACTAGTATTGTAAGCTTGTTCAAAATGGGCCCAGGGGACCGCAGTCAGCTCTTTAAAAACGGAGGAGAGCACGGTATTAAAAGCAACATCTCTCAAGATCGTGTCAGAAACGGATCTGTTTCTGTGGAGACGCACATAATCCACGTGCCAGTAGTCCACATTGCTCCTTTTGTCCGGGGTCTCATTGTTCCTGGGAAGACTGGCCCTGTTTCTGAATCTGAACCTGAATTCATTGTTCAAATACCGCTCCTCGCGAATGGGGATCATCACCTGCCGGAAGGGGTGAAGCCCGGTACCAGGAACGCGCCAGACATTGATCCAGCGGCTTGAATCACTTGCGAAGAAATCGACCATCAGCGAGTCTTCCGGCTCCGGCAGGTCGCAGAGGCCTCCTGGCTGGTAAAGGAAGCTGAGGTAGATACTGTCCGAAGCAGGGTACTCCAGGTTAATGGGGTGGCTGGTAAGAAGATCTGCCTCAAAGGTGTTGGGGGAGAGGACGGCATTTGCGTAGATGGAACCATCTGCATCCAGCGCATCCAGAGTAGCCACTCCATTGGAGACCGGATTTACAGAGAAGTTATTATTTATAAAAGCGTAGGCATCGCTCCAGCTGCCAGTGTCGGCAGTGAAAGCCGAGTTTGAAAAGTCGTCAAATATGGGAAGCTCCAACAGGGACTCTGAGTAAGCTTTTTTGGCACTCTGAAATTTTTGGTGCTGTTGTGCGGCCCGCGGATTGTGGTAAAGGGGAGTAATAAGCTCCTGCGCCTGAAGCCTGATAATTCCAGGAAGAGAGATCAGGATAGATGCTAATACACATTTGGTTCTGTTCATTCAATCATTCTGTGTCATCACCAGGAATGGGAGAATCGGTAAGAGGCAGAAGGGTTGAATCCAAAGTGAGCCAAATATCCATTTCCATACCCATGTTCAGTCTTTTAAACTCATCAAAATCAGGATACTGCCTCCAGATAAAAGCCTCTGTACTGTCCCCCGCCTCTTCCACACTTTCATCATAAGTAACTGCACCCAGATTCAGAAAGTAATCCGAAATGATTCCGGCCGCTTCTTCAAGTCCAAGTCCCACCAGGTCGGGGACCCGGGTTGTCTTGCTGCTCAAACCCATGCCCAGAACCAGATCTATGACTGCTCCCTTGGTGATTTCGGTTCCTTCAGTAATAACGGAGTCGCCGTGCATTTGTTGTAGTACATTATTTTTGGCAAAATCGGGTCTGTAATCAATGGTGCCCTGGACCAATCCGGCGTTCTGCAGTGCAATCCTGGCCTGGCGAAAGGAGAGCCCAATCAGCTGCGGCATGGATACTGTTTCCAGATTAACTGCGTTCATGGTCAGGAAGATCTTCCTGTTTTTCTTTACCCTGGAACTGGCATGTGGGTTTTGTTTAATCACTGTACCCCTTGGCATTTCATTGGAGAATACCGAATCCACCACTTCAAATCTCAGCCGTCTGGAGGAGCTTACATCAGCCACTTCCTCCAGGGTGAGTCCTGCCAGATCGGGTACCACAATGGTCTTCCCATGGTGGGTGTAAATTTTAATCCAGAGGAGTGTTCCCAGAAGCAGGATGACGGAGATGGCAGCTGCCAGGCCAAGATGCCGCAGGAACTTTTTTGTAATTAGAAACCTGAAGAAATCCATATTTCGAGCTTTGCTCAAAGGTAATGTTTCTTGTAAAAAATTGGACAAAAAAATAACCAACCGGGATTCGGTCAGTTATTCAGCAAAGATTAAAAACTATTCTTTATGCTTTATGACTTGGCTCGTCAGAGACAGTCAGCTTTTTGCGTCCTTTTTTTCTCCTGGAGGCAATTACGCCACGTCCACTGGCGGATGACATCCGCTCCCTGAAACCATGCTTATTCTTTCTTTTCCTGTTGGATGGCTGAAATGTACGCTTCATAAGATCTTTGTTTTGAGGGTGCAAAAATAAGTCATTTTTTTAGATATACAATCATTTTTGTATAAAAAAAAGACTCATCAAACCAGCTTGAAAGGGGGAAAAGTTCCACCTGGTTTTTAAAGGGTGCCAGCTCCTGATCCAGGTCTCCTCCCTTCAAAGATATCAAACCATTGGGCATGGACTGCTTTTTTCCGGGCTCCAGGAGCTTTTTGGTCCATTGAAACAATTTGGGAAAAGAAGTAACTGCCCTGGAAACTACAAAGTCAGCCTTCAGAGTCAAGTGCTCCATTCGCTGGTTCAGCGGGGTCACATTTTTCAAATCCAGGTGCTCCCGAATGTCTCTGACCAGCTCAATTTTTTTTGCAATGGAGTCTACCAGGGTAAAGGAGGTCTGCGGAAAAATGATCGCCAGGGGGATTCCTGGAAAGCCCCCGCCGGTACCCACATCTATAACCCTGGCCCTGGAGTCAAACTGGAAGATCCTGGCAATGGAGAGCGAATGAAGTATGTGCCTTTCCTCCAGATGAGTGATATCCTTTCTGGAGATAATGTTCACCCCTTGATTCATCTGGGGGACAATCGTCAGCAGTTTTTCAAACTGCTTGATCTGCTTCGTGTTAAGATCAGGAAAATATTTTCTGATCAGCTCCATGAGGATCCGGATTGTATCAGGGCTTTTCCGAGGAGCGGTTCAGGATGTTCAGAAGCAGCTCCCGGGCCCTGAATAATTGTGCTTTTACAGTGCCTATGGGGATATCAAGTTCTACAGCGATCTCATCGTAGGAGTACTCCTTAAAGTAACGCAATTCAACCAGTTGTCTGTACCGCGGCTTCAGGCGAGAGACAATTTTTCGCATATGCTTGATCTTTTGTTTGTTGATCAGATAGGATTCGGGGTCCGGATCGTCGGATTGAATTAGGGTCGACGGAGAAAGAGAATCCTCGCCGTCTATGGTCTGGTCAAGAGAAACATGGCTGGCCCTCTTTTTCCTGATAAAATCAATACAGTTGTTAGTGGCGATCTTGAACAACCAGGTTGAAAAGGCAAAATTAGGGGTATATTGATCAATATTCTTAAAGGCTTTTCCAAAAGCTTCAATGGTAAGATCCTCGGCATCCACCGGACTGTTTACCATTTTCAGCAACATAAAATAGATGGCATCGCGATACCTTCCTAATAATTCAGCATAAGCCAGCTGGTCACCTTTCCTGGCTTTCTCCACCAGTTGGATGTCCTGTTGTGCTTTTAGGGAAAGGTTGGTATTTATCTCCATGTCGGGTATTTTTTATCAAATCGGCCACTGAACCAGATCACACCCAGGAATAATGGTAAAATTGGATCAAACAGCAGCGAAGGTAGTAATAAATATTTTTCATCCAACCGGGTCATTCCTAATTTGAAAACGATCAGATGGGTTACTAAAACCAGGCCCAGGAAAGTGCCTGCGGGCAGGGCCCAGCTTGATGAGGTACAGAGCCAGATCCCTGTTGCATAGAGGATGATCCGGCTGATCCATTCGCTGGCAAGTCTGATCCTGGATCCCGTACGGTAGAAACTTCCAGCCGATATATGTCTTTTCTTCTGTTTGACCCAGGCTCTGAATGTTGTTTCAGCCTGGGAACGTGTATGGCTTTCGGGTGAGAATTCCACGGCACAGTTTGTTTTTGTGGCATTCTTATTTACAAAAAGATCGTCATCGCCGGACAGTAAATGGTAGTGTCCCGCGAATCCATTATTATCAAAAAAAAGTCCTTTATGGTAGGCGAGATTTCGACCCACTCCCATGTATGCTTTCCCTATTATGGCATAGGAGAAATACTGAATGGCTGTAAAAGTTGTTTCGTAGCGAATTAGTGAATTGAGGAGCCCTTTACTCCGTTCATAGGCCCCGTAGCCCAGCACAATCTTTTTCTCTTCTGAGAAATGGCTCCCCATTCTGCTTAACCACTGATCGCTGGCCGGATAACAATCAGCATCGCTCAGCACGACCAGGTCGTGTCTGGCCGATTTCAGTCCGATGGTCAGTGCCAGCTTTTTGCCCCTCCTGTGTTTGTCATTGGCCGGGATGGAGGTATACCGGAGTTGTTTGAACTGTGCTGCCAGCCGGGAAAGTACCTCTTCCGTCTCATCCGTGGAACTGTCGTTAACCACCACCACTTCAAATTCAGGATAGTCCTGTTGCATGATCCCCGGTAAATATCTCTCCAGGTTCTTGTCTTCATTTTTTGCGCAAATGATCACTGAGATCCCCGGGGTGCCGGAGCTCTTCTTTTTTTGTTTATAGAGCGGAAATCTCAGAAAAACAAATAGATAGATCCCCATTTGTATCAGGAATGCAAGCAGAAAAAAGGCAAGTACGATCCAGTGCTGCAGGAGTGTTCCAGCAATTATTTCTTTTAGGTACATGAAGGTGTAAATTTAAGTGGCAAATGGGTAAAAGAAAAAGCAGGTTTTCAACAATTGCTTATCTTTGGCTGTTCTCTTGGATTTTCATGGAATTTAAAATATTACACCGGGACAGAAGAAGTCAAGCAAGAGCTGGAACTCTTATTACGGATCATTCGGAGATCCAGACCCCGGTATTTATGCCGGTGGGTACTGCCGGAACCGTTAAAGGGGTGCATCAGCGTGAGTTGCAAAAGGATATTGATGCATCCATTATCCTGGGGAATACTTACCACCTCTACCTGCGGCCAGGGCTGGAAGTGCTGAAGGGTGCCGGGGGCCTGCACGGCTTTATGAACTGGGATCGTTCCATTCTTACAGACAGTGGGGGCTACCAGGTATTTTCCCTGGCTGCCAACCGTAAATTAAAACCAGAGGGAGCCTGGTTCAGTTCCCATATTGATGGTTCGAAACATCTCTTTACCCCCGAGAATGTTGTTGATACACAGCGGATAATCGGTGCCGATATCATGATGGCGTTTGATGAGTGTACCCCCTGGCCCTGTGATCTGAGCTATGCCAGGGATTCGCTGAGCCTGACGCATCAATGGCTGGACCGGGGAATTAAACGTTTTGAGGAAACTCAGCCACTTTATGGACACAGGCAGGCATACTTCCCCATTGTCCAGGGAAGTGTATATAAAGAACTCAGAAGGGAATCAGCCGAGTACATTGCCGGGCTGGGTGCCGAGGGAAATGCCATCGGGGGACTTTCAGTCGGGGAACCTGCGGAGGAGATGTACGCCATGCTGGAGGTGGTCAATGAGGTTTTACCGGACCATAAACCTCGCTACCTGATGGGAGTGGGAACTCCCACAAATATCCTGGAGGCCATTTCTCTGGGAGTGGATATGTTCGATTGTGTATTGCCTACCCGAAATGGCAGAAACGGGATGTTATTCACCTCCCAGGGCATTATCAATATCAAGAACCGGAAGTGGATGGACGATTACAGCCCCATCGATCCCAATGGAAGTAGTTTTGTAGATATACAATATACCCGGGCTTATTTGCGTCATTTAATCATATCTGGTGAGATGCTCGGCGCCCAGATTGCGAGTCTCCACAACCTGGCATTCTATCTCTGGCTGGTGAGAACAGCATTTGAAGAAATTAAAAGTGGCACATTCACTGCATGGAAAGAAAAAATGATACCAGCTTTAAGTACAAGGTTATAAGGTTTTTTGGGCTGAAAATCCTGGACTTCTACGTGATCCGGAAATTTCTGAGCACCTTTCTGCTTTCTATCCTCTTGATCCTTTCCATTGTGGTGATCTTCGACCTCTCTGAAAAAATCGACGATTTTCTTGAGAGCGGGGCTAAACTAAAGGTGATTCTCTTTGACTATTATCTGAATTTTATCCCCTACTTTGGGGTGCTATTCAGTTCCCTGTTTGCCTTTCTTGCGGTGATCTATTTTACCAGCAGGATGGCCTACAATACGGAGATTATTGCCATTCTCAACAGTGGTATGAGTTTCCGGAGGTTTCTGCTTCCCTATTTCATTTCAGCCACACTGATTGCTTCGGTCTCCTTTTATCTTAGCGACCAGGTGATACCAGGCGCCAATAAGGTAAAGCTTGAATTTGAAGAACAATATGTGAAGAAACGTCCCATCCGCTTTAAAGCGAAAGATTTTCACAGGCAGATTGAACCGGGAGTATATGTTTACCTGCATAGCTACAGCAACGTGTCCAAGGTGGGTTACCAGTTCACCATTGAGAAATTTGAAGACGGGGAACTGGTTTCCAAGATGGTTGCAGATCAGATCCGATGGGATACTACTGTAAACAAGTGGAGGGCTCGCAGATACTATATTCGTACCATCGATGGCCTGAAAGAAACCATTGAGGAGGGGAAGCAGATTGACACGACTCTGGCCATGCATCCGGATGATTTCAAAATGAGGCTGACCATTGTGGAAACCATGAGCCTGAAAGAGCTGGACGAATTTATCCAGAAACAGCGGATGCAGGGAGAGACCAATGTAACCTCCTACCAGATTGAGAGACATAACCGCATTGCATTCCCTTTTTCCACTTTCATTCTGACCCTGATCGGTGTGGCTGTATCCTCCAGGAAACTGCGGGGAGGTATCGGCTTACAGATAGCCATAGGGGTGGTATTCTGTTTTACCTATATCCTCTTTACCCAGTTTTCTAAACAGTTCGCCATTGGGGGGATGTTACCGGTTATGTTAGCGGTATGGCTCCCCAATATTTTTTATACGGTCATTGCTGTTTTCCTGATGCGAATGGCTCCCCGCTAGGAGCCGCCGGCATGCTGCCGGGATGTTTTATGAAACAGCTTTGTGACAGGTATTTTTTTTGTAAGATTGTAACGCAAACCAAAATCAATCATAATGTCCTCAAACAAAAAAGTTCAAGAACTTAAGAAAAGACGGAAAGAGGTGCAGCAGGGGGGTGGCGAACAGGCCATTCAGAAGCAGGTTGCCATGGGGAAGTTGACTGCCCGGGAACGCATCATCAAACTTCTGGACGAAGGATCTTTCAATGAATATGATATGTTTGTTGAGCACGAAGCAAGAGACTTTGGGATGGACCGTAAGACGCTTCATGGTGACGGGGTTATCGTGGGAACCGGTACAGTGGGCGGCAGGCCGGTTTGTATCTACGCACAGGATTTCACTGTTGCCGGGGGATCGCTGGGTTTTATGCATGCCCGGAAAATTACCAAGATCATGGACCACTCTCTGAAGATGCGCATGCCACTGATAGGGATCAATGATTCTGGTGGAGCGAGAATTCAGGAGGGCGTGAACTCGCTGGCAGGATATGGTGAGATTTTTTTCAGAAATACCCTGGCTTCAGGGGTGATCCCGCAGATATCGGTGATTCTTGGCCCCTGTGCTGGTGGTGCAGTTTATTCACCTGCGCTCACCGACTTCGTGTTTGTGGTCGATAGTATATCCAAGATGTTCATTACTGGCCCGGAGGTTATCAAGACAGTGCTGGGTGAGGATATCTCTATGGAGGAACTTGGAGGTGCCCGGGTTCATAGTGAAATTACAGGAAATGCCCACTTTTTTGCAGAATCTGAGGACGAATGTTTTGATCAGATAAAATCCTTGCTCAGTTATCTTCCCTGGTCCAATACAGATGTGCCGGCGAGAAAAGAAGTATCAGATCCCCTGGAGGAATACAATTTAGAGAAGATCGTTCCGGCAGACAAAAGACAACCCTATGATGTCCGGAACGTAATTAGAGCAGTGACCGACGGATCCGATTTCTTCGAGGTACAGGAGAGCTGGGCTGCCAACATCGTGATTGGATTTGGGACCATGGGTGGACGCACCGTTGGTTTTGTGGCCAACCAGCCCCTGGTGCTGGCGGGAGTGCTGGATGTGGATTCATCGGATAAGGCCGGGAGGTTTATCCGCTATTGTGATGCATTTAATATTCCCATTGTCACCCTGGTTGACTTGCCGGGCTACCTGCCGGGAGTGGACCAGGAACATGCAGGAGTGATCCGGCATGGAGCCAAGGTGCTGTACGCCTACAGTGAAGCTACCGTTCCAAAGATCACTCTGATCCTCCGCAAGGCTTACGGGGGAGGATATATTGCCATGAATTCCAGGCACCTCAGAGCCGACTTTGTATTTGCCTGGCCTGATGCCGAGGTGGCGGTTATGGGCCCGGAGGGAGCCGCCAACATTATTTTCAGGAAAGAAATAGCCAACGCAAAGGATCCTGATCAGATGAGGGCCCAGAAGGTTCAGGAGTATAAGGAGAAGTTTGCAAATCCTTATGTGGCTGCAGCGAAGGGTTATATAGATTCTGTCATCGAACCCTGGGAGTCCCGTAAGTCCCTGCTTCATGCCCTGGAGGTATCCGGAGAGAAGAGCGTCGGAATGCCCATGAAAAAACATGGGATACCACCTTTTTAAAACTTATTCATGAGCAAAAAAGAGAAATCTTCGAAAAAAAGCCCCATGGGGGAAACCAGGATGGAATCACTTGAGATAGGAGGGGCCCTGTATAAAACCAGGCTTACCAAAAAGTTCAAGAACAGGGAGAATTGGAAAAAGCACGATGAGCGGAAAGTTGTCTCAGTTATACCGGGCACCATTCAAAGGATCATGGTGCAGAAGGGGGAAAAGGTCCAGGCCGGGACTCCGCTCCTGATCCTGGAGGCTATGAAGATGAGGAATGAAGTACTGGCACCTGTGGCCGGAACGATTACCGGGATCCATGTAAGTGAGGGAGAAATGGTGCCAAAATCACACCTGCTTCTGGAGCTGGATTAGGCCGGACCCTTCCAGATCATATAGTTTTGAAGCTTTTCTGGAAGTTCAGGATCTGAATCGAATATTCCATAGAGGGCTGATCCGCTTCCGCTCAGGGAAGCGTAGCTTGCCCCGGCCTGGTAAAGGCAGCTTTTCAACTTTTCAAGCAGGGGGTGTCTCTGAAAGGCACTCTCTTCAAAGTCATTTCTAATCTGACCTTCCCACTGATCAGGGGGTAATTGAATCATTTTTCGCAGGTCAGCTTCGGGAATAGCAGGGGAGACGGCCCTGTAGGCTTCAGCACTTGATATATGAATTCCCGGAAACAGTATAGCCAGGTAGTAAGAGTCAAGTGATACAATCACAGGGCTGAGGAGCTCCCCTCGTCCTTCCATCATCATAGGGCCCTGATGAAGAAAAAAGGGACAATCGCTGCCCAGCTGGCCTGCCAGGAGGGCTAATTGTTTTTCAGGAAGCGGGGAGCCGGCAATTTGATTCAGGCCTTTCAGGGTGGTGGATGCATTGGAAGAACCTCCGCCCAATCCCGCACCCACAGGAATCTGTTTATGAAGATGGATGGATACGGGTGGCAGCTGACATTCGGAAGCCAGAAGTTTCCATGCTTTTATACAAAGGTTTTCCTCCAGGTCATCGTCAAAACGGATTCCAGATTGGGAGAAACGGACCGGATTGTGACCCTCTGAAAGCTGATCGATTTCAATGATATCAAATAGACCAGTGGGGTACATCAGCGACCTGAGATTATGGAATCCATCTTCTCTTCGTTCCAGGATCTGTAATCCAAGGTTGATCTTGGCTGGTGAAAAGAGTATCATTTCTCATAAAGATATTGCATTTTTCAACAAATGTTAATTAAAACTTTGGAGTCTGTGTGCAAAAGTAAACAGGAGGCTCAAAGAGCCGCTGAGGGTGGTTTCTTACCTTTACAGCCCAAAACCGAAATTTATGGCTAAACAGCAAACCAGCACCCCGAAAAAGAAATCGGCTATTGCCCTCGATTATGGTAAAATACCTCCTCAGGCCCTTGATCTTGAAGAAGCGGTACTTGGAGCTATTATGCTGGAGAAGGATGCTATTCTTTCGGTATTGGATATCCTGGAGCCAGCCAGTTTTTATAAAGAGGCGCACCAGCGTATCTATGAAGTAGCAGAGTCACTTTCCCAGGAAGAGAAGCCCATTGACCTGCTGACTGTTACCGAGGAGTTAAGGAAGACAGAACAACTGGAAGCTGTAGGTGGTGCGGTCTATATTTCCCAACTTACTTCACGGATCGGATCGGCTGCTCACCTGGAGTACCATGCGCGTATTGTCGCTCAGAAGTATATACAGCGGGAATTGATCCGGGTATCCTCCGATATCCAGGAGCGGGCATTTGATGAGGGTTCAGATGTGGATGACCTGCTGGATTATTCTGAAAGGGAGTTGCTGAATATTGCTGAAGGTCATATCAAGAAGGAGACCATCAAGTTAAACTTCCTGATAAAGACCGCCCTGGAACAGATTGATGAGGCAGGAAAAAGAAAGGATAGCCTGAGCGGGGTGCCCTCGGGTTTTACACGTCTCGACCGGCTTACCTCGGGATGGCAAAAATCTGACCTTATTATTTTGGCTGCCCGTCCTTCCATGGGGAAAACCGCATTTGTACTTTCCATGGCCAGGAACATGGCCGTGGACCACAACCGCCCGGTGGCTTTTTTCTCCCTGGAGATGTCCTCCATACAGCTGGTTAACCGCCTGATCATTGCTGAGACCCAGCTTGCATCGGATAAGATCCGGACCGGACGCCTGGAGAATTACGAGTGGGAGCAACTGGAATACAAGATCAAGGACCTGGAGAAGGCACCCGTCTATGTGGATGATACGCCGGCCATCTCTATTTTTGAGTTCCGGGCTAAATGCCGCAGGCTTAAACAAAAGTATGATATACAGGCGGTTGTGATAGACTACCTTCAGCTGATGACTGGCTCCAAAGATTCGGGGAGCCGGGAACAGGAGGTCAGTAATATTTCCCGCTCCCTGAAGAGTGTAGCCAAAGAACTGGATATTCCCGTTATTGCCCTGTCTCAGCTGAACCGGAGTGTGGAGATGCGCTCGGGGAACAAACGCCCCCAGCTTTCGGACCTTCGAGAGTCAGGGGCCATCGAACAGGATGCCGACCTGGTCCTTTTTATACACCGACCGGAATATTATGGAATTGATGTGGATGAGGAGGGTAACTCCTTAAAAGGGATTGCAGAGATTATTGTTGCCAAACACCGGAATGGTCCAACCGGGGATATTCTCCTGAAGTTTGTTCGTGAATTTGCCAAGTTTGTGGATATGGACGATGCCCTGGCCATGGTGGATGAGGAAGAAAACGGGTTTACGATCTCCTCGAAGATGAATAAGGAGGGTGAGGGCCTGGCCAATAATGATATTGGAATGAATAATGGCTTTGATGGTCCTGCACCCTTCTAAAAGATCGGTTTAAAGCTCTAAAATTAAACCTTAGATCCATGGATGGGTCATCCATGGATCTACTGCAATATCTGGCTGAGGCAGATAGGAGTAAGCCCAAATCCTGCGATAGAAAGCATAATTTTCATCGTTTTCATGCCTTAGATTTTCATGTTAACAGTACCGTAATAAAATATTCATATAGTGTGACATATGTTTTAAATAACAGAATTTGAGATAAATACATGCAAATTAACAAGTGTCAAAATAAAATAATTCTAACCCTTAGTGGGATAGTTCTGTTCGATTGGGTATACCCGGATTTTGCTTTTCCGACCCTCTTGTGCATCCTTATTTCCTTTCCATTGTCTTTTTAGTAAAAGAGGATTTCACAAGATTAATTTATACGATCATATGATGAATAAATTTTGGCTAACAGGATTGGTATTTGCCCTGGCAGTACTATCCGGATGTAATTACTTCGGACCCTGTCTGGATGGTTCGGGTCCGGTAATAAGTGAACAACGTGACCATGAAGGTTTCACGGGTGTGGTGAATACAGGTTCATTTGATCTTTACATTACCCGCGCGGACAATTTCAGTGTGGAGGTAAGAGCGCAGGAAAACCTTTTGCCCATCATTGAAACCTATGTTTCAGGATCTTCACTTATCGTGGAGACAGAGAATGATGTTTGTTACAGATCGGGCTCACCCGTTGAGGTACATATTACCATGCCCCAAACAGAGCTTCTGAGGCTTACCGGCTCAGGCAGGGTATATGCGGATCTGATGGCGAGTCCTGAGGCAGAGATCTCCAACTCCGGATCAGGATATATGGAGATTGATTCCATTGTGGCCGAGTCTTTCTTTTTGGAAAATTCTGGTTCTGGATCAATCGAAGTTGATGAAAGCCTTGCAGCCCGGGCAGATATGATACAATCCGGTTCAGGAACGATCCTGCTTGGAAGCCTTTCCGGTGCTGTAGAGGTCCATTTAAGGCACAGTTCTTCCGGACGCATCAGCGCAGTCATTCTTGATGTGGCAGAATTAGATATACTGCTAAGCGGGTCCGGCAAGGTTGAACTTGGCGGGTATGGTGAGTTTGGGGAGTATTCGCTTCATTCTTCAGGCCGCATTGATGCTTTTGACATGGAACTGTCAGAGGTGGACGCGACCAATACAGGGTCCGGGGACCTATATGTCTGGGCCAGTGATTTGCTGGATGCGACCATCACAGGATCAGGCGACATTGTTTATATGGGAAATCCTGTAATCACAAGCAGTATTACCGGCAGTGGGAAGCTCAGGGCATATTAGCCTCCGGATCCTTCAACTACGATAACGATTTCACCTTTCACGCTCGTTTTTTCAAAGTGTTGAGCAAGCTCTATCAGGCTTCCTCGCACGGTCTCCTCGTGAATTTTTGTCAGTTCCCTGGAGACCGATCCTTTTCTTTCAGGACCAAAATGTTCAGCCATCTGGACCAGGGTTTTGACCAGCCTGTATGGTGATTCATAAAGTACCATGGTTCGGCTTTCAAGGGAGAGCTCAGTGAGCCGCTTCTGCCTGCCTTTTTTTTGTGGAAGAAAGCCTTCGAAAACGAATCTTTCACAGGGAAGCCCTGAATTTACAAGGGCCGGGACAAAAGCTGTTGGACCGGGGAGGGACTCTACAGGGATCTCCTGCTCAATACACGCCCTTACCAGCAGAAATCCGGGATCAGAAATGCCAGGGGTTCCGGCATCGGTGATCAGGGCGATGGTCGTACCTCCCAGAATACGATTTACCAGGGATTCGAGGGTACGGTGCTCATTAAACTTGTGGTGGGAAAACAGCGGTTTGCTGATCTGGAAGTGTTTCAACAGGATTCCGGATTTTCGCGTATCCTCAGCCAGCACCAGGTCCACCTCTTTTAGTACCTCAATAGCTCTGAGGGTGATATCTCCCAGGTTTCCTATGGGCGTTGGAACCAGGTAGAGCTTCGACATAAGCTAGCGGATATATCTTCTTTTAACCAGACCATCCAGGATGGCGACCCCCTCGTGATCCATGCCTTCTGAAAACTGTTGCTCTATTATTCCCCTTGCCACCTCGTAGGTATCCGCCCTGTCCAGTTTGCTTACAAGCTCACTGAATTTATCAGAATCCCCCTGGAAGAGTTCCCGGATAATCAAGAAACGGTCATTGATCCCAATATTTCGGCTGATATTATCAATGGGTTGCCCCTTTAATTTGGACTCCAGATCTTTGCTGTGCTTCCCGGCCAGATTCTCATTGATACTCGATTCGGGAGAAAATTTTTCGGCCAGGATGGGTGCCTCTGTAGCTAGGGGTTTACTCGTTGTGCTGGCATCCGGTTTGGGGAGCGATTCAGCAGCAGGCTCTGGTTCAGGTTCAGTTTTACTTTCTACAACCGCTTCAGGCTTTTTTACCTCCTTTGCTGTTTCGTCCTGTTTAGGAATCTCTTGCTCTTTGATCAGCTCACTGAGACGGTCCGCTTTGATCATGGTTAAGATCTCGTAGACATTCCGGATTTTGGAGAGTGCGAGGTCCAGATCAATGGTCGAATCATCCTCAGAATTCCGAAGGTTCCCCACCAGTTTTTCGATATCTTGTATATCTTTAGTCAGGATTTCAATGGTGTATTTTATCTCCATGATTTTCTAAGAATTTTGTGCAGGGCATTACAAAACTAACGATAATCTTCATATAATCTTGTATCATGTTTCTTGAAAATACAGCAGGTGGCTCGAGCGAACAGGGCTGGATCGAGGTTATCACTGGATCTATGTTTTCAGGAAAAACGGAGGAGCTGATCAGGCGACTCCGAAGGGCCAGATTTGCAAAACAGAAGGTGGAGATATTTAAACCCCGTATGGAAGTCAGATACTCGGTGGAAGAGGTGGTTTCCCATGATGAAAATGCCATTCACAGCACCCCTGTGGATTCTTCGGCCAACATCCTGCTTCTTGCAAGCGGGGTAGAGGTGGTCGGCATTGACGAAGCACAGTTTTTTGACGATGGATTGATTGGGGTATGTAATCAGCTGGCAAATAGCGGAGTGCGTGTAATTGTGGCCGGACTGGATATGGACTTCAAAGGAGCGCCCTTCGGACCTATACCCGGTCTGATGTCCATTGCTGAATACGTGACCAAGGTCCATGCTATTTGTGTCAGATGTGGGAATCTTGCCAATTTCACTCACAGGATGTCGGAGGATGACAAGCTGATTGTCCTGGGCGAAACAGATATTTACGAACCCCTTTGCCGGGTATGCTACGCAAAAGGCAAAGCTGGAAGATAGCGATTCATGATACTTGATTGGACACTGGAAAAGCTGGCACCCCTCATCCATGGAACCGTCTATGGAAAGGGGGAGCTCCCTGTTTCCAGACTTGCCACTGACAGCCGTGTACTTCCCCGGCCGGCCGGAACCCTCTTTGTGGCCCTGTCCGGTGAACAGCACGATGGACACAATTATATCCCGGAGCTCTATCAGCATGGGATAAGGTCTTTCCTTGTTTCCAGCCTCCCTGATTATCTCTCTTTTCCTCAGGCTGGTTTCTGCCTGGTGGAAAATACACTTACCGGATTGCAGGCGCTTGCAGGGCTCAGGAGACAGCAATTTCAGGGGGAGGTTCTGGCCATTACCGGAAGCAATGGAAAAACAATTGTGAAGGAGTGGATTCATCAATGTCTGGGCGAGAGGATCCGGATCCACAGAAGTCCCAAGAGCTATAACAGCCAGGTTGGCGTTCCGCTTTCGGTGTGGGGTATGGATGCGGCTTTTGAACTGGCTCTGATCGAGGCTGGAATTTCCAGACCCGGTGAAATGGAAAAACTTTTTAAGATCATTCAACCCGATACCGGAATATTTACCAATCTGGGTTCTGCTCACCAGGAGCAATTCATAAGCCAGGAGGAAAAGCTTAGGGAAAAGCTGCTTCTGTTCCAGGCATGTAAAAAGGTGATTTGCAGAGCAGATATGAAGATTGGATCCCGGACCTTACTCACTTATCTGAAGGAGCTGAAGGCTGAAATTGTAGACTGGAGCCTGGAGGGTGAGGCCAGTTATGTCTACCGGATTCGAGGTCAGAACGTCTTTCAAACCACTGTCCACCTCAGATATCAGGGAGGTGAGATTGAGTTTAACTTACCCTTTGCTGATGATGCCTCCGTGGAAAATGCACTTCACGTAAGCACCTACTGTTTGGAGAGAGGTATGCCCATGGAGTTTGTGAAGGAGAGGATCGGAGCGCTTGAGCCGGTATCCATGCGTCTGGAGATACTGCGGGGAATAGCAGGAAGCATTCTTATAAATGATACCTATAACTCTGATATCGGAGGAGTGGCAGCTGCTCTGGACCTCATGGGACAGCAGGATACCAAAACAGGACGGGTGGTGATCCTTTCCGACCTTTTTCAAAGCGGGATGAAGGATCAGGAACTCTACGGCGAAATCGCTTCCCTGCTCAGGAGCAAAAAGGTGGATCAGTTTATTGGGATTGGACCTGCTCTGTCCGGTCAAAAAGCATTGTTCCCCGCTTCCTCTCTTTTCTACCCGGATACCGAAGAATTCCTGGTGAGACTGGACAGAGGGATGTATAATGGAAAGACCATACTTGTCAAGGGATCCAGGAAATTTGGATTTGAGAGGATTACCCGGGAACTTCAATTGAAGACACATCAGACCAGGCTTGAAACGGACCTGAATGCCATGGTACATAACCTGAATTATTTCAGGTCTCTGCTGAATCCGGGAGTGCAGACCATGGTAATGGTCAAGGCCCTCTCCTACGGCAGTGGAAATATTGAGATTGCAAAGCTATTGCAGTATCATCAGGTGGATTACCTGGCGGTGGCTTTTATTGACGAGGGTGTGGAGCTGCGGAAGGCCGGGATCTATCTGCCCATAATGGTATTAAATCCCGATCCCTCGGGATTTGGCTCCATGCTGGATTACAACCTGGAACCTGAGATTTACAACCTGAGGGGCGTGCAGGAACTCTATAATATATTGCACAGGCGGGGGATACAAAATCTTCCGGTTCATGTGAAACTGGATACGGGCATGCACCGTCTTGGATTTGGTCAAGAGGACCTCCGGCAACTTATTCCCTGGTTACGGAAACCTGAGATGAGAGTGGAAACAGTATTCAGTCACCTGGCTGCTTCAGGCGAGCCGGAACATGACCGGTTTACAAGGGAGCAAATCAAAGATTTTGAAAGTAAAAGCTCCCAACTCTTAGAGGCAGTGGGAGAGTCGTTTCAGCGACATATATTAAACTCTTCAGGGATTGAGCGATTTCCGGAAGCGCAGTATGACATGGTCAGGCTGGGTATTGGACTGCATGGAATAGGAGAGGGCGCTTCACTGAAGGCAGTCAGCTCCTTTAAGACCACCATCTCGCAGCTTAGATTTGTGGAGGCCGGGGAAACGCTTGGCTATTCCCGGAGTGGAATAAGCAATCGACCCAGCTTCATTGCCATCATACCGGTAGGGTATGCAGATGGATTTCACCGTAGCCTGGGTAATGGAGCAGGAAGGGTCTATGTGAATGGTCAGCCGGCACCTACCATCGGAGAGATCTGTATGGATATGGCCATGATTGATGTAACCGGGCTCAAGGTCTCGGAGGGCGATACCGTGGAGCTGTTTGGAAAACAACAGGCGGTCTCTGAACTTGCCAGGCAGGCCGGGACCATTCCATATGAAATACTGACCTCTGTTCCAGAGCGGGTAAAACGAATTTATATACAGGAATAAGGATGCAGGTAAAAATCTCAGCTGTAATAATCACCTTCAACGAGGAGAAAAATATGAAACGCTGCCTGGATTCGCTGGTGGGGGTGGCGGATGAGATCGTGGTAGTGGATAGTTATTCGACGGACCGGACCGAAGAGATTTGCCGCTCTTACGATACTGTATTCCTTCAGCATAGATTTTACGGTCATATTCAGCAAAAAAATTGGGCAATTCTTCAGGCCAGTTTTCCGCATATCCTTTCTCTGGATGCCGATGAGGCGCTCTCTTTTGAGCTGAAAGATGCCATTCTGCGGGTGAAGGAGGACTGGCGAAAGGATGGCTATTCCTTTAACCGTCTGACCTCCTATTGCGGTAAATGGATCCGGCATACCAGCTGGTACCCATCACGGAAACTGAGGTTGTGGGACTCCCGGAAGGGAAGCTGGGGAGGTTACAATCCTCATGACAGATATATCCTGGATCCTGGAGCGAGCAGCGTTGTATTGAAGGGAGATCTGCTGCACTACTCCTATTATTCGGTGAGTGAGCACCTGCAGCAGATAAATTCATTCTCCTCCATCATGGCCCGCACCTATTATGAACGGGGCGTTAAAGTCAATTTTCTTACCCTGGTATTCAGACCCTTCTGGAGGTTCTTCAAGGACTTTATTCTTCAAAGGGGATTTATGGATGGGTATTACGGATTTGTGGTCAGTATTAATTCGGCCTATGCAGTGTTTCTGAGATTCGTTAAACTCAGAAACCTCTACAGAGAGGCGAAGTAATCATTCTCCATGTTCCTGTTTGTATCTTTCGTAGGAGTGTTTCCAGCGCTGGTGGGACCACAGCCAGTAGGCAGGTTCTTCCCGGATCATATTCTCGAGGATACGGACATGGCGTTCTGTAATTGCATAAGCCTCGAGACCTTCGGGGCTTTCACAGATTAGTTCTGCTTCTAATTCGTACCGGCCCCTTTTTAGCTTTCTGAACTTCAGGAAAACCACCGCAGCATCCAGTTTCCTGGCCAGCTTTTCTGTTCCCAGGAAAAGGGGAGTATCACGGCCCAGGAATTTGGTCCAGTATTGGATCTGATGATACTGGGGTCGCTGGTCGGCCAGGAAAAGAGTAAGAACCGCAGTGTTGTTCCTGTGATATTCAATAAGGGTCCGGCCAATCTTAGCCATGGGGACCGGAATCATCCCAAATGCTTTCCTGTTCTTCTGAACCATCCTGTCGAAATACCGGTTATGAAGAGGTTTGTAGATGGCAAGAAAGGGGTAATCGATATGCAATCCCAGGGCGGTAATGTATTCCCAGTTCCCATAATGTCCCATTACAGCCATCACCTGTTTGCCTTTCTTATACAGGTCACCAAGCAGTTCAGGATTTTTAAAGCGGAGTCTATTCAGTGCTTTTGACTCCGAATAGAAATGGAAAACTGCACTTTCCAGGATCACATCACTGAGATGGTGGTAAAATTCCTTTGCAATACGCCTTATTTCGGACCGGTCATACTCCGGGAAGGCTTTCCTCAGATTGTCGTAAACCACCTTTTTCCTGTAGCCTGCCACATGGTACATGAGCATATAGAGAATATCCGATATGAGATAGAGGATGGGCTCGGGCAAGAGGTGGAGCAGCCAGACAAAGCTGTAGGTCAGGATATAACCCAGGAACTTCATCTTTTAGCCCAGCTCACTGATACGTTCCAGCTTGGGCAGGTCCAGGATCCTGATCTTCCGTCCATCGATGGAGATCACGCCCTCCTGTGCAAAAGTGGACAGGGTCCGGATGGCATTGGATGTGGTCATGTTGGAGAGATTGGCTACATCTTCACGGGAGAGGTATATTTTAATGGTTTTATTGTCATCCTCATAGCCATAGGTGTCCTTGAGAAAGATCAATGATTCGGCGAGCCGTCCCCTGATATGCTTTTGAGTGAGGGTTACTGTCCGGTCATGAGAAAATCCGAGTTCGGATGCAAAAGACTGTATGACACTCATACTTAATTCTGCATTGCTCCGCATCACTCTGAACACACTCTCTTTGTCGACGATGCATGAAACACAATCTTCAATGGCCACAGCGGTGGCCGTGTGATTCTCTTCTGCGAAAAGCGCCCGGTAGCCTATAAATCCAACCGGTTTAGCCATCCTAACAATCTGCTCTCTTCCCCCTACACCCTCTTTAAAAATCTTAACCTTGCCTTCAGCCAGGATCATCAGTCCCATGGGTTTATCCCCCTCTTTAAAAATGATCTCACCCTTCTTGTAGAAAGCGCAGGTATAATTCTGCTTCAGGAATTCTTTTTCTTTGGGAGTAAGTACCGTAAATACAGATTTTGGATTGTCTATGCAATCATCTGCATTATAGTTCCTTTCCTGCATTGTAATCTTCTGGTTTTGTCCTTCTATGTTGAATAACAGACAAAAGTAGAAAAAAATATCGATTTCGAGTTAATATCTGGCTACCAGTGGCAGACGCCTGCCGATCCCGAAAGCTTTTGAGGATATTCGAAGGATCGGGGGAGTCTGGTAGCGTTTGTATTCGTTCTGATTGACCATTCGGATGATCTTTAACACCTGCTCTTCTGTAAAGCCCATCTCCGTGACTTTTTCCAGAGGAAGCTGCCTCTCAATATAGGCTTCCAGGATCCGGTCCAGCACTTCGTAAGGGGGCAGAGAGTCACTGTCTTTCTGGTCGGGTTTAAGTTCAGCCGACGGCGCTTTGTGGATGATGTTTGCCGGGATCACCTCTTTCTCGCGATTGAGGTATTTTGCCAGCAAATAAACATCGGTCTTATATACATCCCCTAGGACGGAGAGTCCACCGCTCATATCCCCGTAAAGCGTACCGTAGCCTACAGCAGTTTCACTTTTATTGCTGGTATTCAGCAGGATATTACCCAGTTTATTAGAGAGTGCCATAAGCAGGGTTGCCCGGATACGTGCCTGGATGTTTTCTTCTGTAATATCTTCCGGCAGGTTCTGAAAAAGTGGCTGAAGCGTTGTTCGAAACTGGTTAAAGAGCTCTTTTATGGGCAGGATAGTATACTTTACTCCCAGGTTCCGGGACAGATCTACCGAGTCGTTCACACTGTGGTCAGAGGAGTACTGAGAGGGAAGCAACAAAACATGAAGGTTCGCAGGCCCCAGTGCTTCAGCTGCCAGGGCCAGGGTAACTGCTGAGTCGATTCCCCCGGAAAGTCCCAGGGTGGCGTTAGGGAATCCCAGTTTTCCAAAGTAATCTCTGATCCCGCAGATCAATGCATCGGCCATGGCTCCAATCCGCTCCGGTATAATACTCAACGGGAGAGCAGGCCTGGAGGTATTCAATTCCTCCAGATCAGAGATAAGAATATCCTCTTTGAAGTAAGGGAGCCTGGCTGCTATCTGACCAAGCGGATTAACCGCCATAGAACCACCTTCAAAAATGAGTTCTGTCTGTGCCCCCACCTGGTTGCAATACAGTAAGGGGAGCTTGTATCGTTTAGCTTTTCCTGTGAAAATCGCTTGTTTGATCTCCATCTTCCTGTGAGAAAAGGGAGACGCAGCCATGTTGATAATGACATCCGGTCCAAACCCGGATAATTCTTCCAGGGGATTGGTGGTATATAGCCTGCTGCGTGAAAACTCATTCTCGAAAGGCTGTTCATCCCACAGGTCTTCGCAAATGGTCACTGCCAGTTTCTTCTGTTTAAACTCGAGAATATGGAATTCGCGGTTGGGTTCAAAGTAACGGTACTCATCAAAAATGTCGTAGGTGGGAAGAAGGGCTTTTCTGAATACCTGTTGCACCTTTCCTTCGCAGATGAAAAAGGCTGTATTAAAGAGCAGTTTGCCATCACTGCCTTCATTAAATTCAGGACCTCCAACCAGGACTCCGATGTCTGGATCCAGCATATGGGCCAGCTTTTCCACGGATTCCATACAAGAGGTGACAAACTCTTTTCTCTCCAGAAGATCCAGGGGAGGATAGCCACATATGGAGAGCTCTGAAAAAACTACCAGTTCGGCACCTGAAGAAGCAGCACTGGAGGCCGCGGTGGTGATTTTGGAGAGGTTTCCTTCAAAATCACCGATCAGATAGTTCAGCTGAGCCAGGGCAATCTTCATGACAGATCAGAAGAGGATTCCCAGGTGAATGGAGAGGGTATTTATCTTTACATTGGCCTGGTCGTTTTTGGTCACATCCGTTAGCCCCGAGGTCCAGCGGATCCCTCCAATGGCTGCGGTACTGCCACCAAGTTTATACTCGACCCCAAGCCCGGCATGGTAGCCCAGGTTAAATAAGTTGATATTATCGCTAACATCCTTTTTATCCATGGAAGCTTCGTTGGAAGTAGCTTTTGCATTAATATTGACCATGGGATTAAAGCCCAGCTTCAAAAAGAAAGTGGCGTATCCCAGCTCTTCGGTCTTCAGTTTGAGTCCAATCGGGAAATCCAGGTATTGCAGATTCAGTTTCACGGACTGAGCCGGGGCCACCCAAATGATTTCTTCCTTGGAGTTGAATTCGGTAGAATCGGTATAGAACAGCTTTCCCCCGATGTTGGTGATGCCTATCCCAAAGGATAAGGCATAATTCTCCGCAAAAAAATAGTCCGCCTGCAGTCCTGCCTGCAGGTGCATCAGAGAACCATCAGGATCTACCGAATTCAGATCGGAATTGAACCAGGAGAATTGAGGGTCCACATGTACGTTGAATCTGACATATGACTGGGCCTGGATGGAGATCATAGCACCCAGTATGACTGATATGGCGAGTATTCGTTTCATTGCTACCTGTTTAGATTATTTTATACTTTTGTTTCCACATTGAGGATTCAAATTTAATGATTATGCTGAGACCTGTTCAACGGACAGTACTTTTTCTGTCGGCTATTTCCCTGATGATCGCCGGATGCAACAGTGACCCCCTGGATGTTGATATCTCTGGAATCGAGCTAAACCTGGAGCTGGAACGATTCGACCGGGATCTGTTTACTATGGACCAGGATACCATGGATGCCGCTATCGGAGCCCTGTACAGGCGTTATGGAGATTTTTTTGATGTGTTTAATGTTCATGTGATCAGCATTGGTCAGGCCTCTTCCAGAAGGTACTCCTCTTATTTATCGATGTTTATCAACGACCCAACAAACAGGGAGGTATTTGAATATACCGATCAGGTTTTTGCCTCAACTTCCGGAATTGAAGAGGGCCTGAATGATGGGTTCCGGCACTATATGTATCATTATCCCGATTCGCTGGTACCCCGGGTGGTTGGATATGTAAGCAGATTTAACCAGGGATTATTTACCGTCGGTAATTTTGTAGGCGTAGGTCTGGATCAGTACCTGGGGAGCGACTGCAGCTACTATCAGAAAATGGGAGTGCCTGTATACCTGGCCAGGAAAAAAGAACCGCAAAGGATTGCCGTAGATGCCATGTTTGCCTGGGCCACGCAACTTTATCCCTTTAACGATTCGGTAGATAATGTTCTGTCGAGGATGATTTATCATGGTCAGCTGACCTGGTTTGTCGGGGCCATGTTCCCGGAGCTGGATGACCAGGAAATTATGGGCTTCACGGGGGACCAGATGCTTTGGTGCAGAAACAATGAAAAGCAGATGTGGACCCACCTGGTAGAGGAAAAACTGCTCTTTTCCACCGACCCCATGAATATACGAAAGCTGGTGGAGGATGCTCCCAGTACACGCTTTTACACCTCTGAATCACCGGGAAGGGCCGCGGTATGGCAGGGGTGGCAAATCATCCGGGCCTTTGTGGACCAGAATCCGAAACTGAGCTTACAGGAAGTGATGGCGCAGCGCAATTACCAGGAGCTTCTCAGGCTGTCCAGGTATAATCCATAATCAAAAAAAAATGCAGCCACCTGGAGATGGCTGCAAGGGATTCTTACCCTTTGAGTAGTGGATCTACCTGTATTTGTTTACTCTTTCGTCGCTGATAATCCCGCTCCAGTTCAGTCCAAAGGCAAAATCGTAGGTGTTCCCTTCCGAGTCCACATGGCACTGCATATCCCGGGGGACATCTTCGAACTGTTCCTCCACGGTCTTCATATCGGCAGGCATCTGGAAAGGCAATAATGCAGAGGGCTCTGCAGCACCCGATATCAGGTCCATCAGCGCCTGGTCCTGGACACCCATATGGACGAGGATCGCATCGGCTGCTGGTTCAATCTCCTTAAATACCATAGGCTTGGAAACATGGACAAGGACCACCACCGGCTTAACCCCCATAAGTTTGCGGGTTTCGTTTACCAGATTCATATCCGGGGCATTAACTGCCGAAGTGCTTTTATCCTTGTAGCTCCGGTTGGTGAACTCCTCCAGCGGACTTCCTCCGGCCAGACTGGTCTCCCTGGCATGTTCTGCTTTATAGGGCCCGTATTGCAGGGTGATGGGAACATAACCGTTTCCCCCCTTCTCCACGTCCGTATTTTCGTAGCCACTGCCTCCATCGGGACTCTGGATCCCCACCAGGGCAAAGTCCGCCTCTTCAGGAGTATCCACCAGCTGGAAGAATTTGGAAACGATCTCCTTGTTAAATGCATCAGCAAATCGCTCCGGGGTACTTCTTCCGAACCAGTTGGACGAAGCGGGAATGAAACGCTGGGGTATATATACTTTCAATTGCTTCTCCAGGGGAAGGACCTGCTGACTGTTTTTCAACAAAACCACAGAGCGCAGCTGGGCCTCATAACCGGCCTGCATAAATTCCGGCTTGCCAACAATTGCATCTGTTTCTGCTGGATTCAGATAAGCATTCTCAAAGAGTCCGGTCCTGAATATATTGCGAAGCAGTCTGATGGCAGATTGTTCAAAACGCTTTCTCATAGCTTCCTCGCCATGTTCGTCAACCCCCATTTGATAGGCTTCCAGCACTGGTCCCATATCGTTGTTACCGCCAAACTGGTCGATGCCCGCTTCAATGGCCTTGTAGTGTCTTTCAGCCACACTCAGGGTTTCCACCCCCCAGCACATTCCTCCAAAACTCTCAATGCTGCCTACATCTCTGGTGATCCCCCAGTCGGAGCAGACTACCCCGTCGTATCCATATTTATTTCTTAAGAGGTCACTTATGATATACTTGTTGTATGCATTGCCCACATTTTCTCCGTATGCTGTATCGATACCGGTTGAAATGGTATAATAGGGCATCACCGCCGAGGCCATACCGGTGGCTCCGTCCAGTTTAAAGGCTCCTTCGGTAAAGGACTTGAGATGATCCTCCAGGTTGTTGCCCGGATATACGGCATAAGCTCCATACCCGAAATGGGCATCCCGGCCTCCTTCTTCAGGGCCTCCGCCGGGCCAGTGCTTTACCATGGCATTTACACTGTGATACCCCCAGCCGTTCAGGATCTCGGATTCACCGGATGAGGTCTGGAATCCATCCACATAGGCGCGGGCCATATCTGTGGTCAGGTCTGGATCTTCTCCCATGGTTCCGCTAAACCTGCTCCACCGCGGCTCGGTAGCCAGGTCAATTTGCGGCGAAAGGGCCGTGGCAATACCCAGAGCCCTGTATTCGGTGGAAGCAATCTCTCCAAATTGTTTCATTAAGTCCGGATCGAAAGAAGCAGCAATTCCCAGAGAGGCAGGCCACATGGAAATATCCCCACCTGATCCGAAATCAAATTCGGCGCTTGAACGGGTCCTGTGGCGGGGATCCGAGCTGGTATTCACGGGAATACCCAATCCCAGCCCTTCTACCAGTGTTTGGGCGTTATTATTCCACTTCGCAGCATCTGCAGGACTGGACACGGTTGTGATCAGAACATGACGCAGATGGTCACTGGTGAGGAATTTAAGCTGCTGATCGCTCAGATCGGAAGCTTCCGCGCCACTTTCATCGAATCCTTTTTCATTGTAGGTCGCCCCACCACCGAAGCCGCGGCCGCTGGATGGTATCGACTGGTGGGCGCTGTATAGCATCAGTCCGGCCATCTGCTCCACACTCATCTGGCTCACCAGGTCCCTGGCCCTGTCATCCGCCGTTTGTCTCCAGTCTTCATAGATATCCAGCTCTCCATTTTTATTCAGGTCTTTGAAAGCAAAACCGTTTTTTTCAATCAGGGTGATCCCTGAAGCTGGAGCATATCCAAGAGTTTGTCCGCCCTGATTCATTACCAGTACATAGGTCTCCTGTTCCTGAACAGTATATTTGAGACCGCATCCGCTTAACAGAAGCATGGCGGGTCCAAAAAATAAAAGAAGAAAGTTGTTGATGGTTTTCATAGCAGCTTGGTTAGTTTTATTCACCTTGGACTTCAAGTGAGGGTTTTAGTTTAAGAAGACAAAAAAAGTGACTCCTCTTTTGAAGGCTCTTTATCAAAATCCTGAGAGTTAAATTACTTGAGCTAAGACAAATACCATACCCTTATACTTCACGGATCCTGGTGCCACAGATCTTGCAGTAGCGGGCATCGCTGTCGTGCTGCTTGTGGCCACATTTGCTGCAGCTCAACTGCGTGTCAGTCTGACTTGCTTTGGCCGCCCTTCCCATCTCCACGGTAATAATACCGGTTGGAACAGCGATGATGGAATAACCGGTGAGCATGGCGATGGAGGCCAGGATTTTACCCAGGACCGTGGCCGGGGCAATATCTCCGTAGCCTACAGTGGTAATGGTCACTATGGCCCAGTAAATACTCTGAGGAATGGAGGTAAATCCGTTCTCCTCGCCTTCAACCAGGTAGAGTACAGAGCCCAGGATCAGCACCAGGGTAAGCACCACTCCGAAAAAGAGGATAATTTTATGGACACTCTGTTTCATTGCCCGCACCAGAACTGCGGCTTCCTTGATATACCGTCCAAGTTTCAGCACCCTGAACATTCGGAGCAGGCGAAGAGCACGTATGGTAAGCAGGAAGGTTGCCTGATCGGTAATAAGTCCCAGATAGGTGGGAAGAATGGCCAGCAGATCAATTACTCCGAAAAAGCTGGTGATATACTTCCAGGGATGGGGAGAGCTATATATTCTGAGTATATATTCCAGACTGAACACAAGGGTGAAAAACCACTCTACAGAGATAAAAATCTCGTGATAGGATTCCCTCAACGTGGAGACGCTTTCCAGAATAACAGCGCTCACACTCAGGATAATCATCCAAAGGAGCAGCACATCAAATGTTTTTCCGGCCGGGGTATCGGTACCAAAAATGATTACAAATATCCTTTTCCTGAGCTTCATCTTGATCAAAGTTATAAAAAAAAAGACCGCCCCTGGAGGCAGTCTTTTTTCAGTTGTTCCTTCCCGAACCTATTCCGGGCTGATCGCTTCAACGGGACAAACATCGGCGCAGGCGCCACAGTCAGTACACAGTTCAGGGTCAATTAGATAAATATCTCCTTCGCTGATCGCTTCAACCGGACACTCATCAATACAAGTGCCACATGCAGTACAATCATCTGAAATTACGTAAGCCATATCTTATAATTTAAATTCTAAAAAGGCAAATTTAGTTTCTAATTTCTATTAAGCAATCTCTCTCACGGATTTATTTTTTCAACAGACTCTATTTTGAGTAATTCTATGGCCAGGAAGGTCATCAGGGACATTCCGGTGCGCAGGGCGGCTTCATTGACTCTAAGCAGGGGTGAATGGAGGGAGAAGGCTTGTGGAGAACCCGGATCGCCCACCCCCAGCCGGTACATCATACCGGGGATAGTCTGGGTAAACCAGGCAAAGTCCTCGGCAGTCATGCGAATATTCATATCCTCCACCTTCTCTTTCCCCAGCAGTTTTATGGCCAGTTTTTTTGATTCAAGGGTGATCTGTTCATGATTGTGAAGGAGGGGGTAACCTTTGCGGACCTCCAGTTCAACGGAACCTCCTGCAGTTTCAGCGATGTCTCCTGCAATCTTTTCCATAAGCCCGTGGGCTTCTCTCCTCCAGGGTTCATTCATGGTCCGGAAGGTCCCTTCCAGGTATACCTCATCCGGGATCACATTGGTGGCACCATCGGCAAGTACTTTTCCAAAGGACAATACCGTGGGGGAGTCCCCCGGCGCCCTGAGCCTGATCTCCTCCTGCAGGGAGAGCAGGATCTGGGCTGCCATCAGAACCGGGTCCTTGATTTGCTGCCGCAGTGCTGCGTGTCCCCCTTTGCCTTTCACCGTGATAAAGATCTCGTCGTTGGCGGCCATGTAGATCCCGGGTCTGAATCCTACATGACCGGTTTCCATTTCGGGAAGAATATGCTGGGCGATGATCATTTGAGGTAGACGATCCTTAAAAACGCCCTCCTCCAGCATCCGTTTTGCCCCGCCGGGAATCTTCTCCTCGCCCGGTTGAAAAAGGCATAAAACTTCCCCTTCAATCTCATGTTTCAGCCGGGACAACAGGCGGATGGTGCCAAGCAGGGAGGCCATGTGCATATCATGCCCACAGGCATGCATCACTCCCTTGTTGGTGGATGCATAGGGAAGCCCGGTTTGTTCAGATATGGGCAGGGCATCCATATCGGCCCGTAGAGCAATGCGTTTGCCCGGACGATCTCCCTTGATATGTGCTACGATACCTGTGTCAACATGGGGAAAGGTGTATTCGACCTCCCACCTGTCCAGAGTTTCCCGGATCACTTCAGAGGTATGGTACTCCTGAAATGAAAGTTCGGGGTGCTGGTGAAGCCGACGCCTGAGGGAGCGGATCTCTTCCTCCAGAGTATCGGTCAGGATGTTCTCTATCTGCTGCTCCAGGTTCATATGGGGTTTATGGAATTAAAAATCAAGGCTCAGGGAGAGGTAGAACATCCGGGGCTGTACCTCCATATTTTCAACACCCCAGGCCCAATCCAGGCGGATAAAATAGCCCAGCAGCTGGCTTCTGACACCGAAGCCGTATCCACCAACAATGGGATCCCGGTTTGCATCGATGGTGATGGTCATGGGACCGTTTTCGATGATCTCGGTGTTCCAGGCATTGTCATCGTTAAAGGGATGAAGTCCGGTCCATGCGGTACCCACATCTGCAAACCCAACCACCTGGAAATTGTTGAGGAAACCCGAGCCCAGCGGGTGCCCTGCCAGATAACGGAAGATGGGCAAGCGGAGTTCTGTATTTATCACCACGAAATTGCTACCGTTCCTGATATTTTGTGAGAATCCCCTCACGTTGGTGGCCAGAGCCTGGTAAGCATAATTCCGCGAATAATCGATGGCTACCGACTCATTAAAGGTCGGGATCCTGGTCTGGTTCAGGTTGATCCAGTTATCCACGCTTCCCAGGTAGTAAATCAGGGGGCTCCTTCCAAAAGAGGTGCTTCCTGCGATCCTGTTGGCCCAGATAAGTGAGCGGTGGATCCGGGTATAGTGTCTGAAATCGGCCCCGAGGACAAAAAGGTCAGATTTCGATGCATTGATCTGGCGGTATGCTTCGCCAAACACCTTCCATCGCATTCCGCTGTAGAGATTGGTGCCCAGTTTCCTGGTATTGTCGAAGATCAGTTCTCCTTTTACCCCTCCCCATACTTTCAAGATGTTTGACTTATTCAGATTCTCATTGTTTGTCGAGAGAAATACAGAGTTGTCATGCCTGAAAGAGGCCGTTCCCTTCACGGCCAGGGTCTGGCTCAGGGGATATTTTACTGAAGCGAGCAGCTCATGGGTAAAGGTCTTGACCACAGTATAAGTAGTACCAGAATATCCGAGATAATTTTTAAACACCTGACGATGGAATATCAGCTGTTTGTCAAGCTGTTGCTTCAGGTTTTCAAAACTGAAAAGATATTCATTGCTGTCAAAGTCAGTGGCGAAGCGGACTCCCCCCACTAAACGGTAATCTTCAAACAGGTCATTGGCCCCCACCTTAAATAAGAGGTTCAATCCCGGATTAAAGTAAAAGGCCCCCCCGGTGAAAGCCTGGTAGGAAGCGTTCAGGAAGCTGAAGTCGACCTGGTTGACAAGCTTATTGGGATAGAAGGAGGTAGTATAATCGATATACATCATTTTCTTGTTCTCCATGGAGTCCAGCACCAGATTCAGATTTCTGTTTCTCAGCTGGTTGTTATAATAGTTCAGCTTCTCCCGTTCAAAGATGTAGTTGTTGATATCGATCCTAAATTCCTGCAGTTCAATGGTATCACCATCATGGATCAGTTGATTATTTGCAATATCCTTCATGGATATGACTTTTTTTTCCACGTGGTGAATGGAGTCTTCAGCGGTCAGCCTGCTCACATGCCGGTTCCTGTATTCAGTGGGTTCCAGCAAATCCCCGAATTTACGTTCAAACTCCATGGGATACTTATACATATGGTACCTGCGATTGTTGTAAACGATCTCAGCAATCTCCTGAGTCTCCGTATTGATATCATGCGACAGAATATTCCGTTTGTAGTTGGAGAGGGGGAAACTATTTGCAAAATACCTGTAGTGAATGGTAGTATCCACCAGGCTGATGGTGCTGTCGTACCTGGCATAATAACGGTTCACTATGCCGTTTTTATCGCTCAGGTAAAAGAATTCATTTTGCCTGGGCGACAGGGGCTGTGTATGATTGATGTAATTCCCTTCCGAAATTCTCTGAAGTTCATTGCTTCTGTTTGCATAATCATAGACAAATACGGCAAAGGCAGTTGTGGTATTATTCTCGGGATCGTTTTCCAGGAAAAGAGTATCTATTCTGCGGTTGGAGACGAAGGAGATGTTGCTCATATTGTTTATGAACCTTGGATTGAAATCGTCCGCCAGGTCATTGGTGATCCGGTCATTGGTCGATGCAGCTATATCAAACACCCAGATATCAGTCTGTCCGTCCACCACTGCAGAAAAAACCAGTTTTCGTGCATCGGGCGAAAAGCTCAGATCCAATACTTTCTCAAAGTAAAGCAGGTTCCTGGTTGTGATCACCCCGGTTTCCAGGTTATACACATGAAACTTAAGTTCACCTTTCTCTTCAGTTACAAAACCAAGTATCTGTGAAGAGGGGTGCCAGGCCAGTTCAGGGAAAGAGTAGTCATGGATCTGATCCAGTTTCTCCCCCCGTTTATAGATTTTCTTTTGCTTGTTTGTGCTTTCATCGTGTATCCAGATCTTATATTGCCCTTTCTGGTTGGTTACATAGGCCACCATGCGGCCATCCGGACTTATTTTTATATTCTGGTATACCCTCCTTTTATGTGGCTTTTTCAGGATCTTTCCCTGTTCCGGAAGTCCGGCACTGTTTTCCGCGGCCGTGTATAGTCCCAGATAGTAGGAGGTCCAGTCAATGGAAAGCTCTTTTAGTTTGCTGCCCAGCACATAATGAAAGCCGGTCTCAGCATTCTTGTTAATTTTTGTGATGTAAAGGATCTGCGGGATAATGGAAACTCCATAAAGATCAGCAACATATTTCCAGAAGGAGTGTCCGGCATAACGGGCATCATCATCCTGCAAATTCACAAATTTGCTGTATTTTCCTGATACAATTCCGTCCTTCACACGATTCTCCAGTTCGTAGTCCCAGGGGTTGGAAACAAAGGAGATTAAACCCTCCAGGTACCAATCCGGAAGGTTGATCATGGTGCTGCTGGTAAGGTTATCCCTCACTCCATTTCCATACATCATCTCGGTGAGCAGAACCTCGGCAATGGCAGCCCTGATCTGCCGTTCAAATTTCATATGATCGCCGTCAAAATAGAGGAACACTTTGTTTTGAATGATTTTAGTGGTCCCTCCGATGTTATACTCCTCGGCTTCTGAAACCAGGCCGATATTGCTCTGTCTGAAGTCTGAAAGTTTGTTGTAGGTCAGGAAAATAATTCGCCGCTCAATGTCATAATCAAAGAATCGCTCAATCAGTGCAAGCTCTTTTTCAACAAAATCGGCTACATATAAAGAGAGGTCGGTCCCGTTTTCATAGGAGTATACATCAAATCTTTCGAAGCGATAATACTTCCAGTACCGGTTGTTATACTGCACCCTGTTCTTACCGAAGTTCATCTGCATCCCGTTGTAAAACTGGGCAGACAGACCGGTTGAACCGAGTATCATGAATAACAGGAGCCCTATTCTTGCTACACTTCTCATTTCCTGTTTTGGCTTTTTAAAAGTAAACATTATTCGTAATATGGAAATTATATTCCCGGCCTGATTCTTGTATTCCTTTCCATACCTCAAAAATTATGCAACTATTTATTGATTTTTTGCGTTAATTTTACAGTTGGAATTAAATCTGAATATTTTTATCACCAAAGATTAAATGATTGGAATATGAAACGGAGATTTTTATTGATCTGTTTGACCGCTCTTTTGATGCCGCTGTTCTCACAGACTGTACAGCCAAAAATATCCTTTAATGAGACCTCCCACGATTTCGGGAAATTCAAAGAAGCGGACGGAAAAGTAACTTATAAGTTTGAATTTGTGAATACGGGGAGTAGTGACCTGATTATTCAGAATGTTTCAGCATCCTGTGGTTGCACCGCGCCCCAGTGGACACGTGAACCGGTTCCTCCGGGAGCAAAAGGCTTTGTAGCTGCCACCTATAATCCGGCAGGCAGGCCCGGTTCTTTCAGAAAATATGTAACGGTGATCTCCAATTCCAATCCCGGAAGTGTGAGACTCACCATTGCGGGAGAGGTGGAGCCCAAGCCAAGAACCATTGAGGATGATTACAGGTACTCCATGGGACCCATGCGCCTCAAATCAAACCACCTGGCTTTTGGCAATCTGAAAAACACCGCCTCCACGGAGAAGCAACTGGAAGTAATAAATACATCTGATGAAGATGTGAAGGTGTCTTTTCAAAGGGTGCCCAGTCACGTGACCATTAAGATGGTACCTGCCCAGCTGAAACCCCAGCAGAAGGGTTTGATTGTTGCCACCTACAGTGCCCCCCTTAGAAATGACTGGGGTTTTGTAATTGACCGGATGCCCATGGACATTAATGGAAAAACCGACCGGACCTATAGCCTGGTCGTCAGTGCAAATATAGAAGAGGATTTTTCTGCTTTAAGTGAATCAGAATTGGCAAATGCTCCCGTGCTTAATGTGGATGACACGGAGTTTGCCTTTGGAAAAATCAAGCAGGGAGATAAAGTGGAGCATACCTACGTTTTGACCAATTCAGGTAAATCGGATCTCCATATCCGTAAGGTAAAGGCATCCTGTGGTTGCACCGCAGTTCAACCGGAGAAAAATATTATTGCTCCGGGAGAATCGGTGAACATTAAGACTATTTTTAACTCGGCCGGAAAGGTGGGGAACCAGAACAAGACAGTAACCATCATTACCAATGATCCCAAGAAGAGCAAACTGATCCTCTGGGTGAAAGGGGAAGTTATAAAAACCACCTAGCTGTATATTCCCGGTGGAGCTGCTTTAAGAAAAGAGCCGGCGCATGTGCGTCCGGCTCTTTTTCTTTTGCTGAAACGGTGCCGGGGGCCCCGGATTACAGCAGGGATTCAATGGCTTCACGAAGTTCATCACCATGAAGGTTCTTGGCGGTGATTACTCCGTTTCTGTCAATCAATACAGTGTGTGGAATGGCCGGAACGCCATATAGTTCTGCTCCTTCTGAATTCCAGTATTTCAAATCGGAAATATGATTCCAGGTGAGATTGTCATCGGCAATGGCTTTTACCCAGCTGGCTGAATCGCGATCCAGGGAAACTCCCAGGATTTCAAAGCCTTTATCCTTATAGTCCTTGTATATTTCCACCACTTCCGGGTTGGCCCTGCGGCAGGGTCCGCACCAGCTGGCCCAGAAATCTATCAGCAGAACGCCTCCCTGATGCACATCAGAAACCTTCAGGAATTCTCCATCAGGAGTGTCCAGTCCGAAGTCGGTGTAGGGCTGCCCTATAGCCACGGCCTTCATTCTTTCCAGCTTGCCATACATGTAGATATACTCTTCCATCTGGTGAAGAGGTGCATCCAGTCTTGTAAGTGCAGCTTCCAGCTGATCGGTGTCCAGGGTATAGAAGGTGTTTCTCAGGGCAAGAACAGTGGCAAAGGAAGCCGGATTTTCAACGATATAGATAGAATCAGTGGCATTCTGCTGTTCATAGAGCTTATAATAAACCTCACGCAGACTGTCACTTTTTGCAGGATTCTCAGGGTCGGGACCTTTCCGCAGTTCAGTGACAAGAACTTCCATTTTTTCAGTAATGGGTCTGATCATTTCATTATAGGCAATCAGGTCATTCTGAGGCTTACTATCCGTTTCGATTTGGAAGTTTTCCATGGTCCCGCCAATGGAATAGTTGCTGTTATCAACCAGCATGCGGATGGAACCCTCCATATCGTCCACGGTGAGATACATGGTATGGACCCCCTCAATACCCCTGGTTAGAACGGCTGTTGTACCTGCTTCAGCAAGTACTGAATCGTAGGTCACATAAGCTCTGTCTTCCCGGGCCAGGAGTTTGATCCATTTACCCTCGGATCCATCCAGCCTGACTTCGATGTTATACACTTCGCTGTTTTGATCACAGGCCTGCAGTGCAATGATGGCCAGCATGATCCAGATTAATTTACGCATATTAAATTGTGTTTAAAATTGAAGCGCAATATTACAATTAATTATTTAAGAGGGGAACAGTCAGGAAGATGAATTGCCTGATTTAAACTTGTTCAAGATAGAAGAGGCAGCCATAAATGAGGTCATGCGTCCTTCTGAAATGGCTTTTTCGTGAATTTCCAGTTCCTTTTTCATGTCCGGATCATTAAATACCTGCATATAGATCCCGTCCCGAAGGGTCTCATACATCCAGTATCTGGATTGCTCCCTTCTTCGTTTATCCAGGTACCCGTTCTTTGAAACATAGGAAGAGTAATCTTCGACCATCTCCCATATTTCGTCAATTCCTTTGTTGTAAAGCGAAGAGCAGGTCTTCACCTGGGGAGGCCAGCCGGAGAGCGGAGGGGGAAAGAGGTGCAGTGCATTGGCAAACTCAGCCTGTGCCCGTCTGGCTCTGGGGATATTATTGCCATCGGCTTTATTGATCACGATGGCGTCGGCCATCTCCATGATCCCCCGTTTGATTCCCTGCAATTCATCTCCGGCCCCTGCCAGCATGACCAAAAGGAAAAAATCGACCATGCTGTGAACCGCTGTTTCGGATTGTCCCACCCCAACGGTCTCCACAAAGATGGTATTGAAGCCCGCAGCTTCACAAAGAATAATGGTTTCCCTGGTTTTTCTGGTAACCCCGCCCAGGGTGCCCCCGGAGGGAGATGGTCGGATATAAGCCTGACTGCTTCCCGCCAGTTCCTCCATTCGGGTCTTGTCCCCCAGGATACTGCCTCTGGAACGTTCACTGCTTGGATCGATGGCAAGGACTGCCAGCCGGCCTCCTTTATTTATGATATGTTTACCCAGGGACTCGATAAAGGTGCTTTTCCCGGCACCCGGCACCCCGGTGATTCCTACCCGGAAGGAAGATCCACAATAGGGCAAACAAGCTGCGATAAGTTCCTGAGCAATGATTTGGTGGCTGTCCAGGGAGCTCTCCACCAGGGTAATGGCCTGGCCCAGTGTGCTGATATCCCCCTGGCGGATCCCGCTGAACAGTTTTTCGCTTTCGTATTGCCGTTTCTTAATCTTTTTCAGATGATCCACAGCCTTCTGGTTAATGGAACCCGGTTGTTCGACACCTTCAGAGACAGAGAGGGCAGATTTTTTCTTTTCGCTCTCCTTCATCAGCTTTAGGAAATATCGGAATACATGGGAATAGAATATTTATTCTTAAAATACTCATAAATAGCCATCTGTGCCCTGATATCGGGCCCTTTGGTAATAATTCTCTGATTTCTGAGATGTTCATCAATCTCGCAAGCCTTCACATTATCGGAGAGCTGGAGATTCAGGATATCCAGCAGCTCTTTTTTCAGATCCGGATCATAAACCGGGAAAACACACTCTACCCGGCTTCGAAGATTTCGTTTCATCCAGTCGGCTGATCCCAGGTAAATCCTGTGATCTCCATTGTTTAAAAAGACAAAGACCCGGGCATGTTCCAGGTAGCGGTCCACAATCCGGATGACCCTGATATTCTTGCTGTAGGGCGCACCTGTCTTGAGAGTACACACCCCCCGGACGATCAGATCCACCTTTACTCCAGCTTCACTGGCCCTGTACAGACTGTCCACCATCTCTTTGTCCTGCAGTCCGTTCATCTTCAGAAGAATATACCCGATCCCCCCTTCCTTGACATTTTCTATTTCCTTGTTAATCAGCTCACTAAATACAGGAACCATATTAAAGCCAGGCACCATGAGATGTTTAAAAACGGGACGGACTTCCTGGTCCTCCAGGTGCCTGTAAAGTTCCTTGACTTCACTTACCACTTCCGGATTTGAGGTAAACAGTCCGTGATCTCCATAAAGCCGGGCTGTTTTTTCATTGAAGTTTCCGGTTCCGAGATAGGTCTGATCTCCGTATTTTGTCCCTTTCTTACGAATGATCAGGGCAATTTTGGCATGCACCTTCAGTTTGGGGATGCTGTAGATAATACGAATTCCCGCCTTGGTCATTTCATAGGCCCATTTGAGGTTGGCCTCTTCGTCAAAGCGTGCCTTCAGCTCAACAAACACGGTTACCTTCTTTCCGTTTTCGGCTGCTGCAATCAGGGAATTTACCACCACCGAATGATCGGATACCCGGTACTGGGTAGCCTTGATCTCCTTTACAGTGGGATCGGCAGAGGCCTCCCTCAGGAACCTCAGGTAGTGCTCAAAGGGCTGATAGGGAACGCTAAGAAGAAAATCTTTCTTGCTGATCAGACTGGCAATAGGCTTTTTCTGGTTGGCCAAAGCAGGGATGGGAATGGGCGGCAGGCTTTGGAGTTCAAATTTGGGATAAGCGGGATTGGGGAAACTGAAAAAATCCCTGAAGTTGTGCCGGTCTCCACCCATCACCAGAATGTCTTTGGGGATATCGAAGGAGGTGACCAGGTATTCCAGAAGTTTTTCGGGCATGGCCCTGTCATACTGGAAACGGTTGGGTTTTCCGACCGAGCGAAACGATCTGATCCGGTCGATGGCATCTATGAGATCCTCTCCCTCATAATCATCATATTCCATATCGGCATCCCGGGTTAGTTTTAGCGAGTAGCTGCTTTTCACCTTGTATCCGGGGAAGATGGCATCGATGTGGTGCATGATGACATCCTCCACGAACATGATGTAGTGCTTTCCGTCTTTTTCCGGCAGCTCCATAAATCTGGAGATGTTGTGGTCCGTGGGAATCTTTATCATTCCATAACGTTCCAGCTGCCTGTTCTTAGCGCTATCCCTGCTGACCATCTCCAGAGCCATATAGGGCTGTCCGGTTTTCATAAATGGCCTAACCTTCTTTTTGACCAGTAGAACAGGTTGAATGGAGGTGATGATTGTGGAGTAGAATACTTCCCTGATAAAACTAAGCTGCTCTTCAGTCAACTCATCCTTTTCGTTTACCACGATTATGTTGTTTTTGCGAAGCTCGGGCAGGATCTCCTCCTCAAAGATCAGGTGAAAGATCGATTGCTGGTTGGTTACGATCTCGTTGATCTGCTTGATGATGATTGCCGGATTCACCTCCCGGAAATGTTGTTTGGGGAATTCCCGCTCGTGCCGGAGCATCTGTTTGTAGTAACTGACCCTTACCTGATAGAATTCTTCCGTATTATTGGAGTAAATGGCCAGGAACTTCAGGCGTTCGTAAAGAGGCAGGGTTTTATCCATGGCTTCCTGAAGCACTCTGAAGTTAAAGGAAAGCCAGCTGATGTCGCGGTTGGTGTATTCGTATTTGTTCATATGGAAGTGATCTTAGTACAAATGTAAGGATAGTTTACAAATTGATCAGAATCCGGCTTCTTATCCCTGTCCAACAATAAGTGGAAATCCTATGGAGGATATCCCGCTTTTTCTTATTTTAGTAAAAAACACCCTGACATGGATATATTATCTGATCCCGCAGTCATTTGGTTCCTGGTTGGACTGGGTCTTCTGCTGCTCGAACTGGTCCTGCCCGGACTTGTCATTCTTTTTTTTGGTGCCGGTGCGTGGGTAACGGCCCTGGTTTGTGCCTTTACAGATATTAACCTGAACTGGCAGATCCTGATCTTCCTTTTGGCCTCCTTGCTGGGGCTGGTTTTGCTTCGGAAATATTTAAAAAAACGCTTCTTCAGTCGAAGCGACAAAGAAATTGACGACCAGCTGGAAGAGTTTATCGGCCGGAAGGCTTTAGCCATAGAAGATTTCAAGAATGGCGCAGGCAAGGTGGAGTTCAAGGGAACGCGTTGGTCGGCCATCTGCAGTGAACCGGTTTCCAAAGGAGACTGGGTGATTATCCGGAGCAAAGACAGCCTGACTTTTAAGGTTGAGAAAACCTCTTGAGATCTATGATACTAATATTTAAATATTCTTAGACTTTCTTATGGAAATGAATGCACTTACGTTGGTATATGCCGGGTTGATCCTCCTGGCGCTGATCCTTCTCTTATCCTCTATCAAAGTGGTGCCCCAACGCAGGGCTTATATTGTTGAACGCCTGGGTAAGTACCGTGCAACCCTGATAGCGGGTTTTAATATCATCGTACCCTTTATTGACCGGGTCCGCTACCGCCACACGCTGAAGGAGCAGGCCATTGATGTGGCCTCTCAGATCTGTATTACCCGGGATAATATCTCCGTGGAGGTGGATGGGATCCTTTACCTGCAGGTGATTGATGCCATGAAAGCCTCCTATGGGATCGATAATTACCAGTTTGCGTCCATCCAGATTGCACAGACCACCATGAGGAGCATCATTGGAAAGCTGGAACTTGACCGGACCTTTGAGGAGCGGGAAACCATCAATAACAGCATTGTGGCCGCAGTGGATAAGGCCAGTGATCCCTGGGGTGTGAAGGTAACCCGCTATGAAGTGAAGAATATTATACCTCCCCAGAGTATCAAAGATGCCATGGAGAAGCAGATGCGGGCCGAACGTGAAAAGCGTGCCGTAATTGCAGAGTCGGAGGGGGAGAAGCAGGCCAAGATCAATGTGGCTGAAGGATCCAAGCAGGAATTGATCAAGAATTCGGAAGGGGAGATGCAAAAGCGGATCAATGAGGCTACAGGTAAGGCTTCTGAGATCGAGCAGGTGGCCACAGCCACTGCCAACGGAATCAGGGCCATTGCTTTGGCGATCAATGAAAAAGGAGGAAAGGATGCTGTGAACCTGCGGATTGCCGAACAATATCTATTGGAATTCGGAAAACTGGCCAAGGAGTCAAATACCATGATCCTGCCCTCCAATCTGGCTGATATTTCAAGCATCATTGCTACCGCAACCAAAGTTTTTGACGTCACGAAAGAATCCTCGTAGTTGAAAATTTTTTAGAAAAGCAGCCGAATAATTATATTTATAGTTATACTTTTGCCCCATTAGATGGACAAAGGAGCAAAAGATCGGTGAAGTATGAGTGATGGCTTGATCAAGACAGTGGTATTAATCTTTATGTTGGTGGTGCTTTCTGGAGCCACCATTTATGTTGCCCGGGGATCCAAATCCCCGGATTCTCTGGCAGCCCAGTTCCCTGAACAGCAGGCAATTGAAAATATTCCAGCACCACTTGCCCCTCCTTTCAGGGAGTTTGTCCACTTCATGGAGCAGGAGTTGGACACGACAAAGACCGTGGGTGCTGCTTTTACGATCGTTCATGGCGGAGAGGTTGTTTTTACCGGCACCTACGGGGAACGGGAATATGGAAGCCGAAAGAAGGTGGACGAGCACACGATGTTCAGACTGGCATCGGTATCCAAGGGATTTGCCGGGGTGCTGGCCTCCATGCTGGAGCAGGAGGGTGCCTTATCCCTGGATGACAAAGTCGTGGAGCACTATCCGGGATTTTCACTTAAGGATTCACTTAATACCGTCGACCTGACCATCCGGGATCTTCTGAGCCATACTTCCGGCCTGGTACCCTATGCTTTTGATAACCTGGTGGAAGCCGATCAGGACTTAAGCACCATCATTGAACACCTGAAAGAGGTGGATATCTCTGCGCCCCCCGGCGAACTTTACGGTTACCAGAATGTGATGTTCAGTATTTTCGATCCCATTGTCAGAAAGTCCACCGGGATCCCCTATGAGGTCTTGCTGCAGGAAAAGATATTCAAGCCCCTGGGCATGACAGATGCCTCAGCGGGACCCGTTGACCTGGAGGCTAATCCCAATATGGCTTTTCCTCATGTGAAGACTGCCAGGGGGTACAGAGTGCTCCATCCACATACGGGTTATTATAACGTATTGCCTGCGGCCGGGGTAAATGCAAGTATTTCCGATATGGGTCAATGGCTGCTGGCACTTCTGGGGTATCAGAAGGAGTGGATGCCCGATACCCTTATCAGCAAGATATCCACCCCGGTAATCTATACTCCGCTGAAATGGCAATACACCAGGTACTGGAAACCCTTCAGGGAACGCTATTACAGCCTTGGATGGAGAATCTATAACTATCAGGGTAAGAAAATTATGTATCACGGTGGCTATATTCGGGGATACAGGGCCGAGATCGCGTTTTGCCCCGAAGAGGATGTTGGGATAGCCTTCCTGCAGAACTCACCCAATCATTTGGCATCACGTTTTGTGCCCACTTTCATGGATCTTTTTCTGGAATAATTATAAAAATAGTTATATTACTATATAAATAGTTATATGTTTGCTTCATGAACGAACTGACAAAGGCTGAAGCACAGGTAATGCACTATATATGGGAACTGGAGAAGAGCTTCCTGAAAAATATTGTGGATGCATTTCCCGAACCGAGACCTGCGTATACCACCATTTCCACAGTCATCCGGGTCCTGGTGAAAAAGGGATATGTGGATTTCTCTACCTACGGCAAAGTCCATGAATATTACCCAAAAATCTCCCGTAAAAGCTATTTCCGGAAGCATGTGAAGTCGATTATTAATAAACACTTTGACGGATCGGTGGTAAGTTTTGCATCATTTTTTACCGGTGATGATGCTGTTGATCTGAGCGAGCTGGAGGAGATTAAACAATTGATAGATCAGAAAATTGAAGCCAAAAAAGGGGAGCAGGAATGAGCTTGGTGGCAGTGGCAGATGTACGAGCATCTGAATCCTGCAGATTTTTCTGGATTCCTTTAAACCCTAATTCGTTTTGCTTGTTATAATCTCGTAAATTCGTGAGATAATTAAAACACAAGCAAGATGAACTTTGATCTTTTAGTGATTGGCAGTGGCCCTGGAGGATATGTAGCTGCTATCCGTGCATCCCAGCTCGGTTTAAAAACAGCAGTGGTAGAGCGGGAGTCCCTTGGCGGAATCTGTCTAAACTGGGGATGTATTCCCACCAAATCCTTATTGAAAAGCGCCCAGGTTTATGAGTACTTTCTCCATGCTGCAGATTATGGCATAGTACTGGATGGGAGTGCTAAGCCCGACTTTTCAAAGGTGGTGGGCCGCAGCCGAACGGTCGCCGAGGGCATGAGCAAAGGGATTGAGTTCCTGTTTAAAAAGAATAAGATCGAAGTGATCAACGGCACCGGGAAACTGAAGTCTCCCGGCGTTGTCGAAGTGAAGGACGCAAACGGGAAAAGTACGGAGTTAAAGGCAAAGCATATCATCCTTGCCACTGGTGCGCGATCCAAAGAGCTGCCCAACCTGAAACAGGATGGGAAAAAGATCATCGGTTACCGGAAGGCCATGACCCTTCCCTCTCTTCCCAAATCTATGGTGGTTGTGGGCTCCGGAGCCATCGGCAGCGAGTTTGCCAACTTCTACAATACCATGGGCACCGAGGTAACGCTGGTGGAGTTTCTCCCCAACGTGGTGCCACTGGAGGACGAAGAGGTCTCCAAACAGCTGGAACGTTCTTTCAAAAAAGCAAAAATGAAGGTAATGACTTCCTCTTCAGTGGAATCTGTGGATACCTCTGGCAAGTTATGCAAGGTGAAGATCAAAACTCCCAAGGGGGAGACAGAGCTTGAGGCAGAAATTGTTCTTTCTGCTGTAGGAGTTGCTCCCAATATCGAAGGGATCGGACTGGAGGAGCTGGGTATTGAGATGGAGGCAGGCAAGGTAAAGGTGGATGAATTCTACCGTACCAATGTGAACGGAGTCTATGCCATTGGAGATATTGTTGGTGGTCCCGCCCTGGCCCATGTGGCTTCGGCTGAAGGAATATGCTGCGTGGAAAAGATTGCCGGCCATCATCCTCAGCCGGTGGATTATTCGAATATTCCTGCTTGTACCTATACCAGCCCCGAAGTAGCTTCCTTGGGCATGACCGAAAAGGCTGCCAAAGAAGCAGGTTATGAATTGAAGGTGGGCAAGTTTCCTTTCACAGCTTCCGGGAAAGCTTCGGCTGCCGGCGCAAAGGATGGATTTGTTAAGCTGATTTTTGATGCCAAATACGGTGAACTGCTGGGGGCACATATGATCGGCGCCAATGTCACTGAAATGATCGCAGAGCTGGTGGTGGCCCGGAAACTGGAGACCACAGGCGAAGAGATCATCAAAGCGGTCCACCCGCATCCAACCATGTCGGAGGCAATAATGGAAGCTGCTGCCGCTGCCTACGGGGAGGTGATCCACATTTAGGCTTGCACGGTTAGGGAGTATAGGGGGCCCTCATTTTCCGTATATAAAGCTGATTGGCTGCCTTATCCCCACTCACTTCACCTTTTACCGGATCCCAGGTGACACTTCTGTTGCTTCGGACGGCTATATCGCCCATGTGACTGAGGGTATCTGACAGGATGGCATCGTCCAGGGGACAGGTTTCCCTGCTTGTTCCATGAATTACATCCAGGAACATCTTTCCCATGGTGTTCTCTTCGCTGATAATCCTGCCCTGTTTATCCTTCGGAAACTCATTCAGCTTCTTATGAAGATCCGGGATATTCGATTCGCCCGAGTTCCTGCTCAGCGAGAGCCACCCTTTGCTCCCGTAGAAGGTAGTCCCGTTGCTATCCTTAAAATCTCTGTGCTCCAGCATGCCTTCCTGGGCCCGGTCCGAACTCTGAAAATGGACCTTTAGCCCCTTATCATAGGTGTATTCCACATCCCATGAATAGATGTTGTCATACATGCCCCCTTCTGACCAGAATTTTCCATTGCCCGAACAGCTGTACCTGCCGTCTACCTGCTCTTTTACGCCCCAGACCAGAATGTCCAGGGGGTGAGCACCCCACCCCGCGAGGAAGCCAATGCTGTAATCATACTGGAACCACGAACTGTCATTGGTGACCCGGTCGGGGCAATAACTGTTCAAGGGAGCTGGCCCCGTCCACTTTTCGAAATCGAAGTCCTCCGGAACAGCCATCTCCTTGCACACCGGAGAGGAGACCGGATTTTTTCCGGGGGCCCAGACGTCAATTTTCTCGACCTCACCGATTTTACCTTCCCGGATCAGATCAACTCCGAGCTGCATATGCCTCATGGTCCTCTGCTGGGTTCCATAATGAAACCTGACATTATTTTTCTTCAGCTCTTCCTTCAGGATCAAATAATTTGGATAGCTCAGTCCAAGGGGCTTGGCAAGCATCACATGTTTGCCGGCTCTGGCAGCATGAATGGCGCATAGTACATGCCAGTGATCGGGGGTTGTAATATGCACTGCATCAATGTCTGTCCGTTCCAGTACTTCCTCATAATTCAAATAGGGCTTACATTCGGGAGCACTGATACCCCTCTCTTTGTAGAAACTGGTGGTAAGTTCAACTGCCTTTTGCCTGCGATCACGGAATACATCACAGATGGCCACCGATCGTGCTCCTTCCAGGGGAAGCATGTAAGTGTTTAACTCGTTGCTTCCCCTCTGGCCCACGCCAATGTGCCCCAGATGTATTCTGTCATTAGCCCCTCGCCAGTTGTTGGTTGAGGGGAGTAGGGTGGGGGCAAGCACCAGGCCTCCGACTCCTGCTGCTGACTTTTGAATAAAAGTTCTCCGGTTCAGTCTTTTGTTTTTCATGCTTGTCAGGTATTAACACCGGCGTTTGAACGGTGCTCGTTTACCAGACAATTTAAGACATTTTGGAATATTAGTAGACTGGTTTGCCCAATTTACCCATAATCAAAATGAGTTGGCTGCTCTTTTCTGTGATGGCAAAGAGGAAGGGGTGGTCGATGCGAATCATGGTAAAGGCCCCTGGGGAGGTGGCCTGCATGCCTACGCAACCTGCTGAGGCACGTTTGCATCCTTGTACAAAGACCCGGGATGTGAAATCCTGCCAATTTGCATAAATTTGTCATGGAGGAAAACTGGATTGGCAGAAACGCTGGATATATTACTTAAGGAGTGCAGACGAGGTAAGGCTGCAAGCCAGGAGGAGCTTTACAGGCGATTTGCTTCTGCCATGTATGGCTTGTGCCTGCAGTATGCCAGCAGCGAGGAGGATGCCCAGGATATATTGCAGGAGGGGTTCATTAAAGTATTTGTAAAACTGGATCAGGTGAAAAATCCATCTGCCTTACCCGGCTGGATCCGCAGAATCATGATCAATACGGCACTGGAGAAGTACCGGAGCCAGGTCATTCTTCAGCGGGTCGATGAGGTGAAGGAGGAGTTTGATGAGCTGGGCGGGGAAGAGGCCCTGGACAAAATCACCTGCGAAGAGCTGGTGGGATTGATTCAGACCCTGACCCCCAGGTACCGAATGGTATTTAACCTGTATGCCATCGAAGGATACTCGCACCAGGAGATCAGCGAAGAACTTGGGATCTCTGTTGGAACCTCCAAGTCGAACCTTTCCAGGGCCCGGGTGATTTTGCAGGAGAAGGTTAAAAACATGTATGGATCAGCCTTAGTAAAATGAACGACCAGACAGATATGAACAAGGGATTTCTAAAGGATAAGCTGGCTAACTACCAGGTGGATCCGCCTGAAAAGGTATGGAACGGGATCTCGGGACAAATAGGAGGTCGCCGAAACCGCAAGGGCATTTACATCCTGCTGCTTGCCTCGGCGGCATCCATTGCACTGGCTCTTATCCTGGGAATACCTTATTTTAGTCCGGATCTGACCGACCAGGGGTCTATCTCCGGTGAGATTCGAGAGGAGGATCCTGCAGGACAAAAAGAGACTTCAAAACTGGAACAGAAAGTGCTTGAGTCTCCGGAACTTCTGCCTGGAAAATCAACTGCTCTCAAGGCACCACAGAGTCAGAAAGAAGACAAGCTGGTGAAAAGAGATCCAACTCACCAGATAGCCCTTCTGACTGAAACAAAAACTGAGGCTGAAGAAAGAACCGTAATCCCGGCAGAAGCTTCAACTGAAACGCTGGAAGAAGCAGCATCAGAAACGCCGGCAGTGACAAAAACTGAAACAGAATTGGATCTGCAAATTGAACTTCTTCCGGATTCAGCTCTTGATCTTCAGATGGATCCTTTACCGTCGGATTTAAAGGAACGGCAGAAAAATTCCAGATGGATGCTGGGTGCTGCCCTGTCTCCCCTCTATAGTTTTCGTGATGCGGAAGCAGGAGCCATACCCGACAATCCTGCTGAAACAGGAATGCTCTCATACTCCACCGGGGTACATGTGCGTTACAGGAGAAATTCCAGGCTAGCCTTCGAAACAGGCATCTATTATAACCGGACCGGGATTGCCATTGGGGCTCCGGGTATCCAGGTTTTCAATCAGCGTTATGATGCATTGCTTTTCGGAGCCGGGTCTGAACAGGCCGAAATAAAGACCGTGAGCAATTCGGTAGGAAATATTGTGGCTTATTCAGGTGATATTTATATGAATGGATACAAGATCAGTGCGGAAAATAGTATTGTCGCCGACCCAGGCGATGTACTTACTCCGCTTCAAACCTCTGAATCCGGAATACAGCAGCACCTGGATTACCTGGAAATCCCCTTCAACCTGCGTTATTCGCTTATAGACCGGACCTTCGAGCTGCAGTTGGTAGGTGGAATGAGCAGCAATTTCCTGATTGCTAATTATGTGACTGTGGAAACCTCCTCGGGCAAAGAAGAGATCGGTTACCTCAGCAATGTGAATACGGTGAATTATTCCGGCAATGCTGGTTTGGGGATGATCTATCATATGAGCAGGAATCTCAGTCTTATGCTGGAACCCAGGTTCCGCTATTTTCTGAACTCCGTAAATGATTCCAGCCTTCCCTCCACCAGGCCCTATTCCGTCGGCTTCTACACCGGCCTGAGCTATACATTCTAGAAGCTTTCATTTCTTTCTTTAGCAGAATGGAAACAAAACAGTAATTTTACACGTTGCTGTAGGAAAGGAAATTCATTTTAATGTGAGAGATTATGCTTAGGGAGAAGAAAGAGAGGAGGGCATTGGTTTACCTGTTAATCGTATTGTCTGCCTCCACCGCTATTTTAGCTGTGGTACTGGCGGCTCCGGGATATACAGGAACCGAATCAGGTACCGTACGACCTGAAAACAAAGAGTCCTATATGGTGTATGGAGTGGAGGTTCCCGACCAGGTAACATTTGCGGGCGAACCGGTGCCTCTGGATTTGTTTGATATCAGGGAGTCCCTGGACAGGGAGCTGCTGTCCAATACCTATTTTCATTCTCAGACCATCAGGCTGATCAAGCTGGCCAATCGCTATTTTCCTCAGATTGAACCAGTGCTTAAAAAGAATCTGGTCCCGGATGATTTCAAATACCTGGCAGTGGCTGAGAGTGGTTTGTCTCAGGTGGTATCCCCTGCGAATGCTGTTGGATTCTGGCAGTTGCTGAAGGGGACGGCAGTGGAATACGGGCTGGTGGTGAATTCCGAAGTGGATGAGCGGTATCATGTGGGCAAATCCACCGAGGTAGCCTGTCGTTACCTGATTGATTCCTTTGAGAAATATGGAAACTGGACCATGACTGCCGCCTCCTACAATGCCGGCAGAAGGGGCGTGGACCGGCAGATTGAACGCCAGAAAAAGGATAATTACTATGACCTGCTCCTGAATGAAGAGACCGCACGTTACCTTTACAGGGTAATCGCCTTGAAACTAATCTTCGAAGATCCTGCTGCTTATGGCTTTACCTTGTCAGATAAAGATATGTATCCCGAAATACCCGTTTATACGGTGGAGGTGGATAGCGCTATCACTGATTTTGCTGATTTTGCAGAAGTTTTCGGGACTAATTACAAGATCTTAAAATATCTGAATCCCTGGCTGAGAGATAATAAACTGTTAAACAGTGCCCAAAGGTCCTACGAAATTCTCATCCCTGAGAGAGGATATCGCCGAAGTGATGCATGGGAACCATACAATTAGGCGGAAATGAACAAAGCGTGAGTAAGGAAGTGAAAAAAATAGAGGTGCTGGGCGCCCGGGTGCACAATCTCAAAAATATTGATGTAAGCATACCCCGGAACAGCCTGACAGTCATTACTGGCCTGAGTGGAAGCGGAAAATCATCCCTGGCATTCGATACCATCTATGCGGAGGGACAGAGAAGGTATATCGAAACGCTCAGTTCCTATGCCCGCCAGTTTCTGGGCAATATGGAACGGCCGGATGTGGACAAAATTACCGGCCTGAGCCCGGTGATCTCCATCGAGCAGAAAACCACCAATAAAAATCCCCGCTCCACGGTAGGGACCGTCACTGAAATCTATGATTTCCTGAGGCTCCTTTTTGCCAGAGCATCCGAGGCCTACTCCTATGTGACTGGAGAAAAGATGGTAAAGTACACCGAGGATCAGATCCTGAATATTATCATGGATGTCTTCTCAGGAAAAAAAATCTCTATACTGGCTCCGGTGGTCAGGGGCAGGAAGGGCCACTACAGGGAGCTTTTCGAGCAAATCAGACGCAATGGATATTTGTATGCCCGAATCGATGGAGAGATTGAAGAGGTTCTGCCGGGAATGCGGATTGATCGCTACAAAAATCATGATATTGAAGTGGTGGTGGACCGCCTTTCAGTCAGGGAAAAAGACCGGGAGAGGCTCAAAAAGTCCCTCTCAGCAGCCCTGAAACAGGGTAAGGGAGTCACCATGATCCTGGAGAAGGATGGCGGTGAGCCCCGTTACTTCTCGAGCCAGTTGATGTGTCCCACTTCAGGGATTTCCTATAATGAACCGGCTCCTCATAGTTTTTCTTTTAATTCTCCACAGGGAGCATGTCCACACTGTAACGGACTGGGAACCATAAATGACGTGGATACCCGCAAGATCATTCCCGACGACACCAAGAGCATCCGGAATGGAGCCCTGTTGCCGCTTGGTAAGTACAGGAATGCCCTTATTTTTTGGCAGATGGAGGCCATTGCATCTAAATATGGCTTTACCCTGGATACTCCGGTCCAGCAGATCCCCGAACAGGCTTTGCGTTGCATTCTTTTCGGATCAGAGGAGCCATTGAAATTGCAGAACACTCCCCTGGGAGCTGATTCCAACTATTTCCTGAGTTTTGACGGCATTATCAATCATATACAGAACCATGCCGGGGAAGGCAATGGTTCTAATGGCAGACTGCAGGTCCGACAGTTTATTCGGAAGGTTAGTTGTCCGCACTGTAAGGGGAAGCGACTGAAATCAGAAATGCTTTACTTCAAGATCAATGAAAAGAATATCGCAGAGCTTTCTGCCATGGATATCGGTGAGCTTGCTTTGTGGTTCAGTCATATTGAGGATCATTTGAGCGAACGCCAGAATATCATTGCCCGGGACATCCTGAAGGAGATAAGAAGCAGACTTGGGTTTCTGCTGGATGTGGGCCTCAACTATCTCTCTCTTCAGCGCAGTGCCCGTTCACTTTCAGGAGGAGAAAGTCAGCGCATCCGGCTGGCTACTCAGATTGGGTCCAGGCTGGTCAATGTACTCTATATCCTTGATGAACCCAGTATAGGGCTGCATCAGCGTGATAACCGAAAGCTAATTGCATCCCTGCAAAATCTGCGTGATCAGGGCAATTCTGTGATCGTCGTGGAGCATGATAAGGATATGATCCTGTCAGCCGACCATATTGTTGACCTGGGCCCTGGTGCCGGCAGGCTGGGGGGGGAGCTGGTAGCAAGTGGTTCTCCCGGACAGATTTTAAAAACCAGTACTCTGACCGCACAGTACCTGAACCTGACAAAAGAGATAAAAATCCCTGAAAAACGAAGAGTTGGAAGCGGGGAGAAGCTTGTACTTATTGGTGCATCCGGGAACAACCTGAAAAATGTGAGTGTCGCTTTCCCGCTGGGTAAATTCATATGTGTTACCGGAGTCAGCGGTAGCGGCAAATCGACCCTGATCAATGAGACCCTGCACCCCATTCTCAGTCAGAAATTATACCGGTCAAACAAGGAGCCTTTGCCATACGAAGCACTGGAGGGACTCGATCTGGTAGATAAAGTGATCGAAGTGGACCAGAGTCCGCTTGGCAGGACTCCCAGGTCAAATCCGGTAACCTATACCGGGGTGTTCAGCGATATCAGAAAGTTATTCGAGCAGACACCTGATGCAAAGATCCGGGGATACAAGGCCAGCAGATTCTCATTCAATGTGAAGGGCGGGCGTTGTGAAACCTGCGGTGGTGCAGGCCTTCAGACCATAGAGATGAATTTTCTCCCGGATGTTTATGTGCGTTGCAAGCAGTGTAACGGGAAACGTTATAACAGAGAAACACTGGAGGTCAGGTATAAGGATAAAAACATCAATGATGTGCTCAAAATGACCATTAACCAGGCGGTGGAGTTTTTCTCCAGTATACCTTCCATTCTCAGAAAACTGGTGACCCTCCAGGAGGTCGGACTGGGCTATATCCGGCTCGGACAACCATCCACCACACTTTCAGGAGGAGAATCCCAAAGGGTGAAGCTCTCGGCAGAGCTGGCGAAAAAGGATACCGGGAAAACCCTTTATATCCTGGATGAACCCACCACGGGACTTCATTTTGAGGATGTGCGGGTCCTGCTTGAAGTGATCTCCAGGCTGGTGAACCGGGGCAACACTGTGATCATGATTGAGCACAATATGGATGTCATCAAAGTGGCAGATCACATCATTGATCTGGGTAAAGAGGGTGGTAGCCTGGGAGGAAGCATTCTCGCCGCGGGAACTCCGGAGGAGCTTGCCCGCATCGAAGATAGTTATACCGGTAATTTTCTCAGAGAGGAGCTGGTTTTGAAATAATTATGTAAAATTGTTCAGAAAATAAAGAAGAAAATGAGTGTTAATGAAGATAAGATCAAGAAGGCCTTTACACAGAAGACCTGGAACGAGATAAAAACCACTGATTCCTGGCAGATTTTTAAGATCATGGCAGAATTTGTGGAGGGGTTCGAAAAAATGGCCTCTATCGGCCCCTGCGTATCCCTGTTTGGCTCGGCCAGGACAAATCCTGACAGCAAGTATTATAAGCTGGCTGAAGACATAGCATTTCTGCTTACTCAGAGTGGCTACGGCGTGATCACCGGTGGAGGCCCCGGAATAATGGAAGCTGGTAACAGGGGGGCAAAGCGAGGAGATGGAGTCAGTGTTGGATTGAATATTCAACTTCCATTCGAGCAGGGCTCCAATATCTATATCGATGCTGATAAGTTGATCACCTTTAAGCATTTCTTTGTGAGGAAAGTGATGTTTCAGAAGTACGCACAGGGATTTATTGTATTGCCTGGTGGCTTTGGTACCTTTGATGAATTTTTTGAGTCGGCCACGCTGATCCAAACCGGTAAAATCGGGAGATTTCCCATCGTACTGGTAGGCTCCGATTTCTGGAAAGGATTGGTTGAATGGATCGAGAAAGTGGTGCAGGAGGAACAGAAAAATATCAGTCCGGAAGACCTGGACCTTTTTACGGTGGTTGATACAGCCTCCGAAGCCGTGGATGTAATTAATAAATTCTATTCGAAATACCTCCTGAGTCCAAATTTCTAGGGACTGTTATAGGCTCAGTGTTAGTAATTACGGGGATTGTTTGAGAAATTATTTTGTACATTGTATCGTGAATTAACCCTTTTTTATGATGAAGTACCTGACCTATAGTTTGGCCGTTTCCATGTTTTTCCTGTCCTTCTCCCTTTCTGGACAGCAGGTGGAGATATCCATGGATCACCCCGACAGGGTGACCGCTGGAGAGGATTTTACTGTAACTGTGACCATCAAAAAAGGCTCATTAACAGACTATTCCCGTTTTTCACAGGATATTCCTCAGGGCCTTTCCGCCACCAATGTCAGCTCCCCGAATGCAGACTTCAGTTTTGATGAACAGCGGGTGAGGATTATCTGGTTGAAAATGCCGAAAGCAAATGAAGTATCGGTCTCCTATCAGTTAACGGTAGATCCCAGGCTGAAAGGATCCTTTACCCTGGGAGGAGTTTTTGCCTATGTGGTAGATGATGAGCGTAAGTTTTTAAACCTGGATCAAAACCGGAAGATCACCATTATTCCAAGTAGTACGATCGATCCGGCAAATATGGTCGATATCAGCGATTACAGTGGCGGAGAGCCAGTGGTACCTGCAGCTACCCCTACTGCGACCGGATTTGCAATGGCCATACGGCAAAAACCCGAATTGCAGGAAAACGGATCTTACCTGGTTCGCCTTTTAATAAACAATCCAATTGGAAGCAAGTATGCAAAGGTGGAAGAAACCATCCCTTCCGGGTACCTGGTTGAGGAGGTCTCTTCAAATGAAGGGATTGTTTCCCACGCAGCTTCGACGGTCAAGTTTATTTGGATGACCTTGCCGAAGCAGCCAGAATTTGAGCTGGTTTACAGGCTTGTTCCCAAGCAGAATGAGCCTCAGGGGAATATGCTTATTGAAGGATTATTTACCTATACGGTTGGAAATGAAAACCGGGTTACCGAGGTTAATCAGATGGATGTCTCCCTGGTAAAACTAAGTCAGGATCAGAAACGTGCTCTCCTGGATAAGGGATCTGCTCCGGCACTCAGTAGCAGAACCACTCCGGAAGTAAGCAACAGAACCACAACAACTGTGGTGAGAGAGAGCAGGCCTCCGGTAAGCAGCTCCAATGTTAATACAGGTTCAAACAGGGTAATTGTCAACACGAAGGTGCTGGAGCCGGGAACAGGAACCTATTACCGGGTGCAACTTTCCGCCAATCTGAATGCTTTTGATGCCAATGCTTTATACAGGCAACTGGGAGTGGACAGAGAGGTATTTGTTGAACAACACCAGGGTTTCTACAAATACACGGTGGGTCCTTTTCAAACCTATGAGCAGGCACTTTCGTACAAGGACAGAGTTGATGGTTATCCGGAGGTTGTGGGAGCATTTGTGGTCGGGTACAGAAATGGGAAACGTGTTTCCGCCGGAACCATCAGATAAATGCATACCATAACCCTTTAGGCCATTGTTTCAAAATTGCACATACCGTTACCTGCTGCTGTTTCTGGCCATGGCTCCATTTATTCTTCAAGCACAGGAGATTGATTATGATTCGCTCCTTCAGAGGATCGATACCGTGGAGAATCCGGTATATAAGCCGGTGGTCTCCTTTTCCTACGGGGTATTAAATTATCGCGGGGATGTGCACAACAGCCTGGTGAGTCCGGTTATCGGGAACACAGCCTTTGCTGTAAATATCGCCACATTTGTGGACAAGAAGCACTATTTCATAGGCAATTTCTCCTACCTGCTCGGGAGCCTCAGTGGTAATTCTTATTCTTCCGAGGATCTTTCTCAAAACCTGAATTTCAGGTCGTCGGTATCTTCCATTGGGGCAAATGTGGAATACAGATTTGGACATTTACTTAAGAAAGAAGCCCTGCTGAGGCCCTACCTGTCCCTGGGGCTGGGGGTTTTGACTTTCAGCGCCAAAGGGGACCTGGTGGATGCCAGTGGCTTGACCTATTATTACTGGTCAGACGGTTCCATTATGAATGTTCCCGAATCCCTTCCGGCCGGTGCCCTTCCCCTGATCCGGGACTTTGATTACGAAACAGATCTTCGTCTGCGTGAACAGGAAGACTTCGGACTGGGAGATTACAGTCAGAAAGCCCTGGTGCTCCCCATTGGAGTGGGGAGTCATTTTCGAATCAGCAGCCGTGCATTTTTCAGCCTGGGAATTTCCTATAACTATGTCCTGTCTGATATGTTGGATAATGTGGCTTATGAAGGAACCAGTATAAAAGGGAAAAAGGGCAATGACAGTTTCGTATTTTCGCATCTCACGCTCCACTTCGATCTTTTCTCGGATCCCACCACCAGGACAGTAGAGCTCCTGTTTGCCGATGTGGAGTTTGACCCCCTTCTCTTCGATGATGAGGACGGGGATTTTGTGCTGGATGTTACTGACCGCTGTCCCGGCACCCCCTATGGAGTCGAAGTGGATTCACTGGGATGCCCTCTGGACGGGGACATGGATGGGGTACCTGATTATCTGGACCAGGAGCTGGATACAGAACGTGATGCCTGGGTGGATGATAATGGTGTAAGGGTTTCAGAAGAGGAGTACCTGGCTGCCATGGAACTGCGTGAGCATGCCATGCCCCGGGATGAAGTGGACGATTACCTGACTATTATAAGCGGACAGTATAAGCTGGATTCGCAGCTGGATATCCCTGAAAACTTCCAGATACTTGATACAGATGGAGACGGCTACCTCTCATTTGAGGAACTACTGCTGGTGATCGATAAGTACTTTGATTACCAGCTGGACCTGGAGGAAGTCAGGCAGCTGAATGAATTCTTCTTCTCCCAGTAAATCAGGCGCTATTTGATCTTGCTAAGACGATCCAACTGACGCTGGGCGTCTTTTCTTTTTATGGTTTCACGCTTATCGTACTCTCTCTTTCCCCGGGCCAGTCCAATCTCCAGCTTCGCATACCCTGACTCTGAAATAAACAGCTTCAAGGTGGTGATGGTCAGGCCGCTCTCCCGGGTTTTTCGCTGAAGCTTTTTAAGTTCATGCCGGGTCATCAGCAGTTTCCTGTCACGGCCGGGGGTATGTTTGTTGTAAGAGCTCCAGGCATAATCTGCGATCTGCATCCCCCTTACATAGAGTTCTTTGTTTTCAAACTGGCAATAGGATTCAACCAGGCTCACCTTTCCCATGCGGATGGATTTGATCTCCGTCCCCTGAAGCTGAATACCTGCCACGTATTTCTCCAGGATCTCATAGTCGTGGTAGGCCTTTTTATTCCTGATGCTGATTTTGTTTCCCATTTCCTTAAACGTTCACAAAGGTATAAAAAAGGTATATTTGATTTCATATGACTATAAAATGATTGATATCGTAACGGTCCTGGGGCATACAGCAGCAGGTAAAACCTCATTTGCTGCTCATCTGGCTTATGCCCTTGGCGGGGAAATTATCAGTGCCGATTCAAGACAGGTATACCGTGGGATGGATATCGGGACCGGTAAGGATTACCAGGATTATGTGGTTAACGATTACCGGGTACCGGTACATCTGATCGATATTCTGGATGCCGGTCATGAATACAATGTTTATTTGTTTAAGCGTGATTTTTTCAGGGTTTATACAGACATATCCGAAAGGGGGATTATGCCGGTGCTATGCGGGGGCACAGGCCTCTACCTGGAGTCGGTCCTCCGGAATTATCGCCTCTTGAATGTACCTCTGGACACCCGCTTAAGAGAGGAGCTGGATGCCAAGAGCGACGAGGAGCTGGCAGGGATTCTCAAGTTATATGTTCCTCTTCACAATATTACGGATACGGGGTCTCGTAAACGATCGATCCGGGCCATTGAGATTGCCAAGTACCAGTCGGCTCAGGCTGAAGAGGCCACTGATGAGCGGGAACTTAACACTCTGGTACTGGGCATCAGTTATGACCGGTCCGTTCGAAGGGAGCGTATCACACAGCGGCTCAGGCAGCGGATGGAGGAGGGGATGGTTGAGGAGGTGGAGGAGCTGTTAAGGAGTGGGGTGACGGCTGAAAAACTTGATTACTATGGCTTGGAATACCGGTACCTGAGCAAATACATCCTGAAGAAGCTTAGCTATAACGAGATGTTCAGTAAACTGAATACCGCCATTCATCAGTTTGCCAAAAGACAAATGACTTACTTCAGAGGGATGGAACGCAGGGGCATCAGCATTCACTGGCTGGATGGGAATCTTTCCATGGAAGAGAAATTGAATAGGGCTCAGGCTCTTCTTAATGCACCCTGAATTCCCAGGGAAGGTCCAGAATAAACCAGATCATGCCCAGGGCAATCAGGATATTCAGGCCAGCCACGATATAATTGTAGGTGACGCGCCAGGAGTTAATTCTGCGCCGAATCATGATTCCAATGTTGGGGATGAAAAATGCAAAAATGCTGAAAATTGTGAGTGCATTCAGAATCTTCTCCTCATCGACTTCCTCTGCAGGTTCAGAACTGGCTGAAAAGAAGAGTATCAGATAAGCCATCAACAGGAAGCAAGCCAGATAAATCAGATAGGAAGCTTTGATAAGAATGGTTGAAACGGGACGTTTGCGATGTATCCGGAAGGGCTTCAGAATGATAATTGCAATGATGTAGATAAGCAGAAAAGCTGCAATAAAAATAAAATGTAACAGGAAGTTCATACCTGATTACGGATTAATATTTATTTGACCTACTCTTCAGCCCCCTGAATCGCCGCCTTGATCTTTTCTTCGATCTCCTCGGATAACTCGGGATTGTCCCTCAGAAGATTCTTTACAGCATCCCTGCCCTGACCCAGGCGTGTTTCTCCATAGCTGAACCAGGAACCGCTCTTTTTCAAAATGTTCAGGTCCACACCCATGTCGATCAGTTCTCCTGTTTTGGAAATGCCCTGACCATAAAGGATGTCAAATTCTGCCTTACGGAAAGGAGGAGCCAGCTTATTCTTAACCACTTTGACCCTGGTACGGTTCCCCTGTATTTCCTCGCCCTCTTTCAGCTGACCAATGCGTCTGATATCTACGCGGACGGAAGCATAAAACTTCAGCGCGTTGCCACCGGTGGTGGTTTCAGGATTTCCGAACATGACCCCGATCTTTTCCCGAAGCTGGTTGATGAAAAAACAGGTGGTATTGGTGCGATTGATATTCGCAGTAAGTTTTCTGAGGGCCTGCGACATGAGCCTGGCCTGCAGACCCATTTTTGACTCACCCATCTCACCTTCAATCTCCGCCTTTGGGGTCAGGGCTGCCACTGAATCGATCACGATAATATCGATCGCGCCGGAGCGGATCAGGTGATCTGCGATTTCCAGTGCCTGTTCTCCATTATCAGGTTGAGAGATATAGAGGTTTTCAATATCCACCCCGAGTTTTTTTGCATAAAAGCGGTCAAAAGCATGCTCAGCATCAATAAATGCAGCAATGCCACCGGCCTTTTGTGCTTCTGCAATGGCATGTATAGCCAAAGTTGTTTTACCGGAAGATTCGGGCCCGTAAATCTCGATCACCCTTCCACGGGGATAGCCACCCACGCCCAGCGCAAGATCCAGGCCCAGTGATCCGGAGGAGATCACCTGAACATCTTCAATGGCATTATCGCCCAGTTTCATAATGGTACCCTTGCCATATCCTTTTTCAATCTTATCCAGGGTAAGCTGAAGTGCTTTTAGTTTCTCCTGGTTATTTCCACTACCATTTCCGTTGCTCATGTGACTTTACTGCTTAATGTGATAATTCTTCGAATATCTGTTTGCTATGTTCCTTGGTTTTCACTTTCTCAATAATCTTTTCAACATATCCTTCCTCATTGATGATGAATGTTTTCCGGAGGATCCCCATGTAGGACTTCCCGTACATGCTCTTTTCGCCCCACGCGCCGTAGGCTTGAAGGACCTTTTTATCCACATCAGAGATCAAGCTGAAGGGAAGCTTGTATTTGTTTTTGAAGTTCTGATGCGATTTTTCACTGTCGGCACTGACACCGATGATTTCAAAGCCCTGTTCCAGGAACCGGGAGTAATGGTCTCTCAAATCACAAGCCTCTGCAGTACACCCGGGGGTGTTATCCTTGGGATAGAAATACAGCACAACTTTTTTTCCTCTGAATTCTTCGAGGGTGATCATTTTTCCGTTTTCGTCCCTGGCTTTTATTGCGGGAGCCAGATCTCCCTCTTTCACATTTGACATAATAAAATTAAATTATAAATGTACGAAGATTGGTATTAACCGGGTGCCGGAGAGCCATAGTCTTTATTAACAATTCAGGAGGCTCGCTTGCATTGGATTATTACTATTTTTGCTCTTCAATGATTGATTTATATGATGATTAAACAAGTTTCTATACCTTTTGTTGCGCTTGCGCTCATGTTCCTCTTTCTGGCTGAAGCAGGTCTTCAGGGGCAGCAGCAGCAGGCAGAGATGCAAGGGGTGAAAGAATCCCCCATGAGCCATTTCACACAGGGCAACTTTCGTTCAGCGCTTTCGGGATTCAGGGCTCTGTTGGAGACCCGGGAGGATGATCCCTCTTACAGTTATTATGCGGGCAGATGCCTGATAGAATTAAATGAGGACCTGGATGAGGCCATTGAACTGCTCTACGGGGCCTCCAAACGTAGCGATTTCCCGGATGCCGTTTTCTATTTGGGAAAGGCTTACCACCTGAACTATAATTTTCAGGATGCCCGGAAATACTATGAGAAGTACGAAATGACAGCCAGCAGGCAGGAAAGAAAAAACCACCGGGTGAAACACCTGATTGCCACCTGCAGGAGTGGCAGTGAGATCACCTCTTCCTATAATCCTTACGAAGTAATGAATGTAACTTTCATGGATCTTTCGGATTCCTTGCAATATACCCAGGTAAAAATGAAGGGTGGGGAGCTTAAGCTTAAGCCGGAGGCCTATTTTCAGGCAGATGAAGATCACCATGCTCTCACAGGATTGATGTTCTTTCCCAAAAATCCCGTCAGAGGGGACTATCTCTATTTCTCCGGATATGCCAGGAGCAAAAAGGATGGAGCCCAGATATTCCGCGTCAGGAAGGGAGCCGGAAAATCATGGGGGGATCCTGAGGAGGTGGTAAGCCTGAACAGTTCAGGTGATGAGATACTGCCCTACTTTGATCCCATTGAGAATGATCTTTATTTTGCCTCCGATGGACGCCTGGGCATCGGGGGGTTTGACCTATACAGGTCCCATTATGACCTGGATCGGGACCAGTGGACCGATCCGGTAAATCTGGGATTCCCGGTTAATTCTGTAATGGATGAATACCTGCTCCTGCCGGGAAGCGATCTGGGTATGGTCCTGTTCTTTTCCACCAGGCAGGGTAGCGATTCCACCGTAGCTGTTTACAGGGTGCACCTGGTAGAGCCCAGGGAAGAAATCGCCAAAAACGATTCTAAAAAGCGGAGGGAGATTGCTCAGCTCGGCGGTGCTGCTGAAACCATGCTGGCTGAACTGGGTAAAGCTAAGAAACTCCCTCAGGTTTCTGAAGTGCCGAAGGCTGAACCGGCTTCGCTTTACCAGGAGACACTGGCCAATGCCCTCCGGCATCAGGCAGTTTCTGATTCACTGAAGGACCTTGCAGCCAACGCCAGGATTAGGATCAGAGAATCTGAAGATCCAAATGACCGGTGGGTCTGGCAAAAACAAATCATGGTTTGGGAAAAGAGTGCCCGGGACGAGGAGGCCGAGGCAGATCTGCTCTATGAGAGAATGGAAATGGAGCGTTCCACCAGTACAAATAAACCTGCAGTAAACCCACCTGAGACCATAGCGGTCGATCGGGTCATAGATGATCTTACGGTTTATCGATTCGTGGAGCCCGGAGCTCCATCAGCACCGGAAACGTCCTTTCCGGTTTTTCCCCGTATCAATCGATTTGAAATCCTGAGCCATTCATCCTACAACGAGGACAATCCCATTCCGATGGATGTGCCCTTGCCCCAGGGTACCTATTATCGGATTCAACTGGGGGCTTTTGGAGCAGAATTGGGGCCTGAGGCCTTTGGCGGGATCAGTCCCATAAGCGGTGAACATCTGCGGGAAAGAGGCCTGGTAAAGTATTATGCAGGGAAATTTTCCAGGTATGAGGATGCCTCCACGGCGATTCCCCGAGTTCATTCCCAGGGCTATGAAGATGCATTTATTGTGGCGTGGTACAATGGAATCCCGGTATCGACACAGAAGGCAAAACAATTGGAGTAAGCGTTAATTGAGAAAGAATTTTTTTATATTTGATGAGTGTGATCGTTAAAAACTATGGATAGTAATTTTACAAGCAGACCACATAAGTTAAGTTCAGGAGGAGTCGACAAGCTAAACCATGCTACATTGGTTCTTCTCAATGATGATTTCAATTCTTTCGATTATGTGATGGAGGTCCTGGTAGAAATATGCGATCATTCTTTAACACAGGCAGAGCAATGTGCCACCATAACACATTTTAAAGGGAAATGTGAAGTCAGATCGGGCTCAATTACTGAAATGAGAGAGCTTCGATACCAGCTTATTTCAAGAGGGCTGAATGCATCAGTAGATAATTAAGCCTGTTATGACGGTAGTGATCATCTTAATCGTTCTGGGAATTTTACTTTTTGTAATCGAGTTCCTGCTTGTGCCCGGGGTAACCATTGCGGGTATCGGGGGACTTATATTGACGGTATTCGGGGTCTATAAGGCTTTTAATGATTTTGGATCCTCCATCGGCGCATGGGTTTTGATCGGCACTCTGATGCTCAGTGTTTTTGTGATAGCCATGTCGCTCAGGGCCAGGACCTGGAACCGTTTGATGCTAAAGACTAATGTGAATAGTACGGTGGATACTGATATTACCGAAGATCAGATTAAGACTGGCGATATTGGTATCAGCATGACCCGGCTGGCACCCATGGGAAAAATTGAAGTCAATGGGATTGTTCGTGAAGCCAAATCTACCGAAGGGTATATTGATGAGCATACCAAGATAGTTGTTGTCTCTGTAGAAGGGACCAGGATTAGTGTAAAACCAAATAAAGAAAAATAGATATGGAATTCGATTACACATGGATCATTATTGTTGTGGCCAGTATCATTGGCCTCTGGATCATTTTATATTTTATCCCCATCGGATTGTGGTTCACCGCACTGCTTTCCGGTGTGCGAATCTCTCTGTTGCAACTTATCCTGATGAGGTGGAGGAAGGTTCCTCCAACCGTCATTGTGAGATCCATGATTGAAGCATATAAGGCAGGACTTGCCACTATTCAAAGGGATGAACTGGAGGCACACTACCTGGCAGGGGGGCATGTTGAACAGGTAATCCACGCACTGGTCTCGGCAAGCAAGGCCAATATTGACCTCTCTTTCAAGATGGCTACGGCCATTGATCTGGCAGGAAGGGATGTGCTGGAAGCGGTTCAGATGTCGGTAAACCCTAAGGTGATCAATACTCCCCCGGTAACAGCAGTAGCCAAAGATGGGATCCAGTTGATTGCCAAAGCACGGGTTACTGTCAGGGCCAGTATCAAACAGCTGGTAGGTGGAGCAGGGGAAGAGACCGTCCTTGCCCGGGTTGGTGAAGGAATTGTCTCCTCCATTGGTTCCTCAAAATCTCATAAAGAGGTGCTGGAAAATCCCGATTATATCTCGAAGATAGTACTTGAGAAGGGACTGGATGCCGGAACAGCTTTTGAAATTCTCTCCATTGATGTGGCTGATATTGATATCGGGAAAAACATTGGTGCTGTGCTGCAGATGGATCAGGCCAATGCAGATAAAAATATAGCCCAGGCCAAAGCAGAAGAGCGCAGGGCCATGGCAGTGGCTACCGAACAGGAGATGAAAGCCAAGTCTCAGGAGGCCAGGGCCAAGGTAATTGAGGCGGAAGTGGAGATTCCGCTGGCCATGGCTGAGGCATTCCGAAGCGGGAACCTGGGTATCATGGACTACTATAAATTTAAAAATATAGAGGCGGATACCACCATGAGGGATTCCATTTCCAAAGGGACTCAGCGTCCCGGGACCAAGTCCGGATCTAAAGATCAGACTAAATAGGAATTCCTATTTCTTTTTTCGGTGATATCCACCGGTGGGAAAGCCACCCTTAACTCCCCGGGTTTTAGCTTCTGATTCTTCCTCTTCGGAGGGAGAGATCCAGATTTTAAGGTCGTCAAGTAGCTGCTTATCAGTAGGGTAGTGCTCGGAAAAAAGAAATCCTCCTGTCAGATAGGCAAAGGGGATCTGATCCTTAAAAACAGAGAAGAGTTCTTCCGAGTGTTCCATCAGTACAGAACCTTCCAGTCTCTTTATTTCCAATGTCAAACGATTCTCCAGCTGAACAGGGGAGATGGTATAGCTTACCATAAAATCTTCGCCCTTATCTATCCATTCCGTTTGTTCATTGGGCAGGAATTCAAGGACCAGGACCAGGGGAGAGCCTGTGGTCCCATCCTCGGGGAGATACGCGGAGAAGCTTTTAATCGGTGATTCAAACCAGCCTTCCTGATCGCTGGTAACAGAGGTGGTGGATTTAAAAAGGACTGATTGATCCGTTTTTTGCTTCAGTTGTACTTTGAGGTCAAACGGCTCATTGGTGATCCTTCTACCTTCAATATCGGTGAGTAAACCCAGAAAATTCAAATGAGAGGCAGACTGTCCCCGGAGAGGTGCCAGGATGCAGCATAAGATCAGGACCAGAAGTGAAAGTTTGTGTCTTAGCATTTTCATTAGAGCTGTGTTTGAAGTATTTAAATGTACAGAATAGTCAATATGGATAATGGAAATTGTTAATAATCATACGGAAAATGCAGGCAATGGTTGCTATTACTACTCTAATCTATATTCACAATTTGTTCATAACCCCTGTGGATGAAATGTGAATATAGATTTGTGCCGGTTCCTTGATTTCCATGTAGCGATGGCCTATTTTTGATTATACCGAGTAAGAGATAACAGGCCGCTCGAAGGATCGTCTGGTGTAGTGAGCCAAGCCTACGGGATTTGGTTAGCGAACCAGCTGGAACAGGGATTCCCCTGGTCCGGAGATTCATCCAGAGCCAGGCATATATCAGGAGACAGAGTTTCCCGGTATATTTAATCTTAGATCTCCTCTTGGACGGTCTTTATGTGATTGATCCTAAAGGCTGAAGAGCCAAAAAGAATCCTTTGAGGTTCCGCTAAGCTTTTTCACTCTGGCCTGAGGCAGATCGTAAGACCTGGCTGAGGCAGGGGCCTTCAGGGGCCAGTCCCGGAAATCTGTTGTTAATCAACGGGTGAAAGGACGGTAGCAGGTCGATGTTTTACGGAGCATGGGCCGAGGACCCGGGCCTACCGGTTAACAAACCCTTAGGGGCTGATCGGATGGGCCGGCCATAATAACTGTAGCTCGGCACTGATTGGTGGCTATGGGTACTTATCAGTGAAATGGGAGCAAACCCAAAAGTTTGCTCCCATTTTGTTTCTATCATTGAAAGGAAGATTATTTCAGCCCGTTCTTCGAAGGACTGCTAATTCTTCGGATCCCCTCCACAATCATTCCTAGCAGTATACCAAAGAGACAGGCTGCGAATGCCCACATGACCAACTGTTCAGATATTCCAAAGAGAATGGCCGGGACAATTACCCCAATCAAACAGAAGAGAATGGAGAGCCATACACTGAGCCGGTTGATCTTTGGATAGATCCAGAGCACCAGAACCAGCAATCCCAGCGACATGGTGAGCGAGACGAAAAAGAAGGTGGCATCCACGATATCGCGAAGAATCAGGGCCATGGCAACCCCCAGTATCATCAATACAAGCATACTCCACCTCATGGTTGTCTTAAGCTTCTCTTTCTTAGTCAAGCCTGTCTTCTCCAGGAAGTCCTGGGTCACCGATGCCGATGCCGTAAACATATAGGTATCGGCCGACGAGGAGACCGAGGAGTAGATGATGACCACTGAGAGGCCTGCCAAACCCACGGGTAAGAGCCTGCTGAATCCGACAATCAGGGAGGTATCGGGCGCAATGTCTGGGATATCGGCGCGAATGACCAGTCCGATCAGCAGCAGGATAAACCCAACAATGATGTAAAACAGGGAGGAGAGTATGATGCTTCGCCTGAAGTGTTTTTTATTCTTAATGGCATAGACCCTTTGCCAGAGCTCCGGGGAGGCCATGGGGATGAAGAATCCGGCCAGGAAGAAGCTGATAATTTGCATGGCGGGGATGCTGAAAAGGTCCATAAATACCAGTCCTGGCTTGGTACCGGTAGTCGTAAGCAGGTACATCATCAGTACAAACAGGAGGAATATTCCGAAGGTTTGTACGATATCGGTCTTGACTACGGCATCAAAGCCTCCTGCGATCAGGTAGACCAGAATAATGCCTCCCACGATAATGACAGACAGATCGTAGGTGATAGGGGTATATTCCGAAACCAGCTTGGCTCCGGCAGTAAAGTTAAGAACCACCCATCCGAACATGATGATAATGGTGGTGATGGTTGCCATGTACCCGGCAGTTTTCCCTTTCAGGAAGAAGAAAAAGTCAGGCATGGTATAAAACTTCTCTTTATCAGCAAGCTTTTTTACCTTCAAACCAAAGAAGTAGAAGACGAAGAGTCCAAATACAGAACCTATAAAGTACCACAAAGCACCCATTCCGTACATATAGACCAGGGCGGTATAGGTAAGCAGGATAGCAGCTCCAATGCGGCTGGAAAAGATGGTGGTGGTGGCCTGGAGTGAGGTGAGTTTCCTTCCGGAGATCAGAAAGTCCTCCTTCTCCTGCTTCCTCCCGGTGAGTGCTCCAACCACAAGAATAACAAGAAAATAGGCAGAAATAATGAGATAGTCGGCAACAGTCAGCATAGAGCCTGGTTTTGGAATATAAGTATATAAATATATAAAAATTTATATATCAGTATATTTTAGCAGTCCCCTGACTCTTTTTTCTTCTGACGCTGAACCGCTTCTGTTTACCCCCCTTCAAGCATCTCTTGACCCCTTGAAAAAAGTACGCTATGCCAGATTATGGATAGATCTGTCAGTCAATGACAGCAAATTGCCCCGTCAACGACGGGATTCAGGCTGTCAATGGATATCATAATAATTGAACATGCCGAAACGCTGCTGCAGCCTGTCATTGCTTGATTTAATTGGAAAATCAGGTCGCTTTCCGTTTTCTTTCTCCTGAATTTTCAACAGTTAATCTAAATCTGAGTCTATGAAAAGATTTGTAAGCTTTCTGCTATTTATGGCCTTGGGCACCCTGACCCTTTTTGGTCAGGCCCGGGAGGTAACCGGTACAGTGATCAGCGCCGATGAAGGACAACCCTTAATAGGTGTCTCTGTTTCTGTAAAGGGAACCACGGTGGGGACCATTACAGGCGTCGATGGGAACTACAGGATCAGCGTGCCCACAGGAGGTGAAATCCTGGTGTTCAGATTCGTGGGACTTCTCACCCGGGAACTGGAGATCGGATCCAATGCGGTGGTTGATGTGGTGATGGAGCGGGATCTACTGGAACTGGATGAGGTGGTGGTTACTGCTCTCGGTATATCCAGGGAAAAGAAGGCCCTGGGTTATTCAGTTTCTCAACTGAATTCTGAAGATATTGAACAAAAGCCTGAAAGTGATATTGGACGAATCCTGAGTGGTAAAGCTGCCGGGGTTCGAGTGACTTCCACCAGCGGGGTTTCAGGATCGGGTACCAATATTACGATCCGGGGATACTCCTCCATTAAAGGAAACAATCAGCCACTCTTTGTTGTGGATGGAGTTCGTTTTTCGGGGAGTACCAACTCGGGAACCGATAATGAGCAGGGATTCCTGGAAGGGAATCAGGCCACATCCAGCCGCTTCCTGGACATTGATCCCAATAGTATTGAAAGTCTCTCTGTTTTAAAAGGACTGAGTGCTACCACCATTTATGGTGCTGATGGCCGGAACGGGGTGATTATCATTACCACTAAAAACGGATCTTCCAACAAGGGTCAACTCCAGGTAGCTTTAAACCAGTCGGTCTTTGCGAACAAAGTAAACCTGCCTGAATATCAGAATAATTATGGGAATGGTTGGAATTTGCAACACGGATGGTACTACAGCAACTGGGGAGCTGCTTTTACCGATCCTTACGAGACTGTAGCCCATCCCTATGGAAATTTTGCTGATGCTGATCTCGTAGCAGCCTTCCCTGAGTATCAGGATGCAGAGTATGTACTGAAACCATACAACAATGTTAGCGAGTTTTTCAGAACGGGAATTGCGTCCAATACTTCATTGACCATGAGTGGCGGAGATGAAAAATCCAGTTTCAATGCCAATATGAGTTATTTGAACGACCAGGGATTCCTGCCCGGAAATGATCTATCTAAATTCAATGTGGGAATTGGCGGCAGTACTAAGATTAGCAAAAGACTGACCTTCCGCGGAACCATGAGTTACGTGCAAACGGATATGAAAACCCCGCCTATCAGCTACGGTAGCGGTGATGGCACAGAGGGAGGCAGTGGCCTGTCTGTATTTGCGGACGTATTATACACTCCAAGATCCGTTGACCTGATGGGACTCCCCTATGAGAGCCCCATAACTCATGAGAGTGTGTACTATCGTGGCGACAATAGTATTCAGCATCCGATATGGACCACCAAATATTGCAGTTCCATTGACAATGTGAACAGGGTATTTGGCTCGGCAAACCTCGACTACAGTATCCTGGATAATCTGACCTTAGCATACAAATTTGGAGTCGACCATTTTTCAGAGCAACAGGAGTACCAGGTAAATAAGGGTTCGGTGCAGAACGACAATTACCTGAATGGTCTCTACCGTACCCGCCATTTATTGAACACCACCTGGGATCAGACTGTGCTGTTAACTTTGGAACAGGATATAGGTAGTCAATTAACACTGGATGTATTGTTGGGAGGATCATCATTGCGCGAATTATACGCAGCCGATGGGATGGAGAGTACCAACCAGCTCATATTTGGAAAGATGAACCACAAGTACTTCAGTGATCACAGCGCCATCAACAGTTTTAACGATTTCCCGCTTCAGGCACAGGCAGAATCAAATACCCTGGGCGTCTTCGGGCAGATCACTGCCAGCTATAGCAATTATCTATACCTGAACCTGTCGGCCCGAAATGATTGGTTTTCCTCACTCCAGCCGGAAAACAGGAGCCAGTTCTATCCCAGTGTAAGTCTGAGCTTTATTCCTTCCAATGTGGTGGTGGCTCTCCAGGAAAGCATGAAATTTGATTTCCTTAAGCTAAGAATCGGATATGGGACATCAGCCGGTTTTCCACCTCTGTATGTAACAGAAAATGAGCTGTATAGCAATTCCCGCGGATATGTAGCCCGGGATGGATCAGTTATACCCACCAATGGAGTTTCTTTCTTCCTGGGGAATCCTGATCTGCAACCTGAACTACACGCAGAGACGGAGTTGGGGATCGAATTCGCCATGTTTAAGAACCGGCTTGGAGCAGACTTCACCTTATATACGAAAACCACAAGTAACCTGATTACCGATGCCAGCCTGGATCCATCTACCGGTTATGCCCAGACCTACGTGAACATTGGGCAGATGAATAACCGCGGACTCGAGCTGGAGCTCCATGTTACTCCGATCAGGACTACCAACTTCGATTGGACCATCACCGGGGTATTTACCAAGTATGAAAGTGTTGTGGAAGAACTTGGAGCAGGACTTGATAAGGTACTGATCAGCGGATTTTCCGATCTGGGGAACTATGCCATTGCCGGACAGCCTTTCGGTGTGATGTATGGGTATAAAATAGCCCGGGACGAAAACGACAACTTCATTGTGGATGGAGCTGGAAACTACCTTCAGTCGGATGAACCGGAAATCATAGGAAATCCTCACCCGGATTTCGAAACCAGTATCATCAACCGGCTCAGCTATAAGGGAATATCATTCAATATGCAATGGGATTACCGCCAGGGGGGTGATATTTACTCTGAAACCGTAAACACTTTGCTGGGACGCGGACTCACAAAGGATACAGACTTTAACCGGATGGAAACCTTTGTAATGGAGGGCGTCACTACAGAAGGGGCTCCCAATGAGGTGCAGCTGACAGCATCAAATGCCTACTTCAATAATTTTGGAACACAGGCTCCACCCGAAGTCAATGTAATTGATGGTACCACCATACGATTGAGAGAGATCTCCCTGAGCTATTCCCTGCCCAAGAGCTGGTTGAGTAAACTGCCCTTTAAGGGGGTTGAAATCTCTGCAGTTGGACAAAATATCTGGTTCAAAGCCTTGAATTTCCCTGAATATATGAATTTTGATACAGATGTATTGAGTCTTGGTGTGGGTAACGGACTTGGATTCGATTTCCTTACCGGTCCCAGTTCCACCAGGTACGGAGGCAGCATTAGAATTACATTCTAGATCAACAAACAATAAAAATTATGAAAAGATTTATAGCACTTATATCAGTGACAACCCTGCTGGGACTCCTTGCTGGCTCATGTGAGTTTTTCGATTTGGAGTTAACACAGGACCCCGATGCAGTGGCACTGTCAGAAGCAAATCCTGACTATGCGCTAAATTCCATGGAGATTGATTTTAAAAACTTTCTGAACGATGATGATCCTGCCAACTGGAACGGCGTGAATAAATTTGGGATGGAGGTTGTGAGGATGATGAATCCATGGGGAGGCACCTATGAAAACGCATATAACCCCCAAGATTTTGATGCAAACTGGGGATATGCGTATGAGGGCTTGCTTATGGATGCGGAAACCTTTATACCTATCTATGAAGAGAACGAGTGGTGGATTCATGCCGGGATTGCCAAGATTTTAGAGGCCTATACACTAGTGACTCTGGTGGATTTCTATGGTGATGTTCCCTGGACCGCATCCTTTGATGCATCCAACTTTAATCCTGTAGCCGATGATGATGAGTCGGTTTATAATGTGGCTATAAGTAAACTTGATGAGGCCATTGCGGACCTCGACAAGGATGCAATGGCTACTCCATCTAATGATCTGTTTTACGATGGGGATCCCAAAGCATGGACCACTCTTGCCAAGACGCTGAAGCTTAAGATTTACCTTAACCTGCGACTGGTGGATGCTCCTGGAGCAACTTCAGTGATTAACAACCTGATTTCGGAGAACGATCTGATCAATGATCCTTCACAGGGCTGGCTATTCGAATACAGCAGGAATACAGATAATCCCGATAGCAGGCATCCCTATTTCACTTACAATTATCTGAACGGGGGGAATGACTACATGTCCAACTATTTTATGTGGACCCTGTATGAAGAGAAAGCTGTTGTGGATCCAAGGATACGCTATTACTTCTACCGCCAGGTAACTGAATCGACAACCAATGTCCAGGAGTTGCCCTGCTATGGCGCTCCCAGGCCAGGTCATTATCCCGTGGATATACCATTCTGCACGCTGGAAGATGGATACTGGGGTCGCGATCACCTGGATGATGACGGCATTCCCCCTGATACGAAGAAGAGAACCTTATGGGGAGTCTATCCTGCAGGTGGAGAATTTGACGCAGACTATGGTTGGCCCGGGGATCCTACCTCAGGCTTACAGGGAGCAGGGGCCGAAGTGATCATGCTCGACAGCTATGTGAAGTTCATGCTGGCTGAAGCAGCCCTGACCCTGGGTACTACCGGAGATCCCAGGCAGCTTCTTCTGGATGCTGTTGAGGCTTCCATTATCCATGTGATGGCCTTTGGTGAAGAGACGGCTGTTCAGGCTTATATCCCTACTCAGCAGGAAATTGATGACTATCTGGCGGAGGTGGGAACGCTTTACGACAATGCGGGCTCCGAAACAGAGCGATTGGAGGTAATTGTGAAGGAGTACTATATTGCTCTCTTCGGGAATGGGGTAGAGTCTTACAACCTTGTTAAAAGGACCACCATGCCCTCGAATCTGCAGCCCGCATTACTGGCTGATCCAGGTAATTTCCCCAGGACCTTCAACTATGCGGCCGATTGTGTTAACCTGAACTCATCCATTGAGCAAAAGCCACACACTGTACAGGTATTCTGGGACACAAATCCGGCAGGTAGTATTAACTAATTTTAAAGAGAACACATCATGAAATTAATGAAATATCTAGTAATAACGATCCTGGTGGTCCTCGCGTATTCATGTGCAGAGCCCATGTTGCTAAACCCTGAGGAAACGCCAAGGGGGATCTATGTAACCTACGATGCCATTTCCTGGAATATAAACTCCGAGGATATTGAAGGCACACCGGTTACAGGAACATTTGATACTCCTGCAAACAACGTGGCAAGTCACGATGTCTATGTAAAACGGCTCTATGATAACGGGGACAGCGAATCAGATTATATCCTTTTAAAAACTATCACGGAGTTTCCCCATGACTTTTCTGTGGATGGAAATGAGCTGGCCGCGCTATTTGGTGTACCCGTTGAGGAAACCTTTGCAAACTTTTATACCTTCAATTGTGAGGCAAAAGGCGCAGATGGACAGATTGCGACCTATGAGGATCTTGAAGGAGAACTAATCGCTTACCCGGCTCAGAAGCAGGGATTTCGATTCCAGGCGGCTGTGGTTTGTCCGTCAGATCCTGATGTGATCGTCGGAACATACACTGCTGTCACCACTTCCACCTTCCCCGATTTTGCGGATCCGGTTGTGGATCTGGAGAAGACCATTACCATTAGTGTTACCGATGAAGAAGGATTCTATTCCATCTCCGATTTCACTTTTGGTACCTATGACCATTTCTATGCTGCAGTGGGCTGGTGTCCATACGGAGATTGGGAGGGAACCATCCAGGATGTTTGTGGAAAGTTTTTTATGACGGAAACCTATGATTACTGGGGTGAGGTAGGTTATGGAGATCTTACCTTCAATAATAACGGCACCATTACTGTTGTGGGAGGCACAAACTATGGTGAAGTATGGACAGCTGTACTGACCAAGCAGTAAGTCAATGACCAGATCCTGGTTAGCCAGTAAAAAAGGGCAGCTCGATGAGTTTGCCCTTTTTTTTTAAAACCGGGTAAGGTCTATTGAATGATAATCTCCTGTCCCGTACCTCCTGCGATATAACCTTCGACAAAGGATGCTTTAAGGGAAGCAATGGATTTATCTCCGGTGCAATGGGTAGGACAGATGTGTTTGATTCCCATCTCTTTTAAAGTTGATGCAAGTTGTTCCAGTTCCTTTGAACTTTTGTTCATCAGATGTAAACCGCCAATAAGTGTATGAATCTCGATCCCCAGTTCCTCTTCAGCAACAGTAATCATGGGAACTGCTCCGGGATGTCCGCATCCTGTAATGAGCACTCCGCCACTTTCTGTCTTAATCACCAGTCCCTGTTCCCTGAAAGCCACAAAATTATCTCCTGTGGAGTAGAAAGGGCCATAGAGATGAGTCGGCCTGGCCAGTCCTTTACTATTGGGAGGGAGTTCTCCGCTTTTCTCCAGCTTCTCCGCATAGGAGGCTGGCAAATAGCATTTAATGGATGGATTTATCCTGGTGATCCAGGGGATTCCGGCGGTGTGATCCCCGTGCTCATGAGAGATAAACAGGGTAGGGATTTGTTCCGGGTGAATCCCCAGCAGCTTTACATTTGTTTTATAAAGTTCAGCTTTCCGTCCTGCATCAAAAAGAAGCTGCTTTCCCTGGTATTCCACCAGGCAGGCGAAGCCCCAGTCAGTTTCCAGGCTCTGGTCTGCCTGGTAATTGTCATAAATGATGGTTACGTGAACGGCATCATCGGAGGAGCCGGTACAAGTTTTGGCCGGTTCCCCTGCGGTAATTGTTGACAGTCCCAGCAATAGGAGAAAGCCTGTCAACGAGAATTCATGTTTCATCTATAGTTCCTGTTTGTAGTGCAGAGCGCTGAAAACCTGATTTTTGTAGTTCCTTCCAATTCTCAGTTTGGCATTTTCCAGCTCAATGGTAGTTGCATTAAATGCCCTGATTCTGGGTATGGAGATGATATAGGATTTATGGATCCTTATAAACTGTTCAGAAGGTAATTTGCTTTCGATCCCCTGCAGACTACTTTTCACCACCACCCTCCGGTTGTCGGTATGGATCCTGATATATTCGTTTAATCCCTCTATAAAGTGGATCTCTTTCAGGTATATCTTAATGACTTTTTTATTCTCCTTCACGTAAATGAAGGCATCGCTGTTTGTGCCGCTGCCACCTTCCAGCTCCACAGTTTCCGGATGTCCGGACTGGAAATATTTGTTGACCGATTTAAAAAAGCGTTCAAAAGTTACCGGTTTCATGAGGTAGTCCACCACATCCAGTTCAAATCCCTCCAGTGCATACTGGCTGTAGGCTGTGGTAATAATAACTTTGGGGGGCCTTTTCAGGGTTTTCAAAAAGTCAATGCCGGTCATTTGTGGCATTTTGATATCGAGGAACATCAGGTCGATGGTATGAGTGCGAAGCGCCTCCATAGCCTTCATGGCATTGTCACACTCATCCACCACTTCAAAATTCTCAAGTTTCTGGATATGCCCCCGAATCAACTCTCTGGCCAGAGGTTCATCGTCTACGATCAAACATCGTGTTTTCATGCAAGTTAGATTATAAGTCATCCACAGCCATTGGATGGCTATCTGCTACTTAGTTAGGGTTAATACAAAAAAGAACATGAAAACAATCCTACAATCTCCATGGAACATAACAAATTTAGAAGCTTTTCCTAAACTATTTCAGTTAAAAGCAAGAAAACCAGGGTGAACAGCACAGAAAAACCTGTTAACTGCTTTTATATGTGATTCCTGGTATTTGGAATGTTTTAGCGCTGCCTTGATTGATAATAGATGGTAGATCACTTATTGCGGGCTATTTTTAGCTTATGCATGCGCTATTGCTTAGCCAGAAGTTGTCCATTCGGATTTTAAGGCATCTGTTGCTTTTCCTGGGTTTGGTGCTGCTTTTTGCATGGGTCGCACACTCACGATCAGGAGAACCCGGTAGCTTCTGGAGGGGATATGCCATGGTATTTACCAATGCCATATTTTTTTTTGGCTATGCCTATATTACCGTATACCTGCTTATACCCCGGCTGCTGGTGCAAAGGAAGATAGTCCTTTTTTTCACTCTGTTTCTGTTAGCAGGTCTTGGACTATCCTTGCTGAAGTTCCTCTTTTCTGATTTTATCTTTTATCAGGCCATTGCTCCTGAAAATGCTCTATCGGGAGAGCTCATATCTCTGAAGGCACTGCTGGTAAATACCAAAGATATGACCTTTATAGTGGCCATTTTTGCCCTTGTAAAGTTTGCCAGGGACCATTATACCCTTGAGTTGAACAACAGGGAGCTGCAGCGGAAGGAGTTGGAAGCCGAGCTTCAGTTGATTGAACACCATATGGATCCTCATGTGATCTTCAATAATTTTAATAGTCTTTATTCCATATCCATCTACCGCCCTGAGCATCTTAAGTCAACGGTGAAAAAACTGAAAGCTATTCTGCATTATTTATTTGATGAGAGCAAAGGCGATAAGGTATTGTTGGAGAAGGAGGTAGAAATGATTGAAAACTATATCGGTCTGGAGAAATTGAGATTTGGGGAACGGCTGAAGGTTCATTTTGTGACGGAGGGTCCGATGAGCGGTTTGAAGATTGCACCATTGATACTTTATTCTTTCGTTGAAAACTGCTTTGTCTATGGAGCTGAAGTTAACCCGGGCAGGTCGTGGATCAGAGTAGAGTTGAGAGTACAGGATTCCCGGCTTCGTTTTGTGACAGCTAATTCACTTGCTGATTCTCATGAACTGCCAGCAAACCGCAGCGGGAAAAATAGTGAGAATAGTATAAGAAGGCTGGAGCTGGAGTATCCAAACAGTCATCGACTGGTTGTGAGGGAAAGAAAAAACGAACATGAGGTGGAATTACATGTAAGCCTGTGATATGAGAGAGAGACTCATCTTAAAGCTGGAGCAGAAGAGAAGCCTGAGACATGTTGTATTCTGGTTAACCTGGATAGTCGGATTTACATTTATCAAAAGCTTTGGGGAGTCTATGGAGGTATACCTTGGTTGGTTCTCCTACTATCTGATCACCCTCCCCATCTTTATTGCACATACCTATCTGGTGGCTTATGTGCTGATTCCATATTTTCTGAACAAGCGCTTGTTTCCCCTGTTTATCGTCTTGTTCCTGGGGCTTTTCTACGGATTTTCGGTCCTGGAGCTTCTCCTGAGCAATGAGTTTATTTATAGTTGGTATCAGACTGGCAGCAAAGTGGTTGAAAATTACCTTGCCCCAAACAATGTGGTCCTAAGTGGCCTGGGCAACCTGTATATTGTGCTTGTATTCCTGGCGGCCAGAACCGTCAGGGAATGGTATCGTGCCGATGAAAGAAGCAAAGAGTTGCAGCATATTGAATTAAAGCAGCAGATGGAAAACGCCATTACCCGGGTACAACCACATATGTTATTGTATGCAATCGATCATATCGATCGTATGGTAAGCGAATCCTCTCCGGAGGTAACCAGGGCCATTGCGCTTACATCAGAACTCCTGAACGAGGTAATGATTTACCATGAGGAGCCAAATAAATTGTTTTCCGGGGAAATTGATCTGGTCAGGAAGCTGGTCGTCCTGGTCTCCCTGATAAAAGAGTGTAAAGCAGATGTGGAGTTTTTTGTTTCGGGCGATCCGGGACAGATAAGGATGCCACCGATGATCCTTTTTACCCTGGTGGATATTATCTTCCGGAAATTTGAGAGTGAAACTAACTTGCCAGAGCTAAATATCGAGGCTTCCGGGTATTCCAATATGATTACGGTTCAGATTCTCTACGGCGGCACACGGAAGAATGAAGGAAACATTCAGGACTGTTTACTAACATTGCAGCAGATAGAGTCCTATTTTGAAGGGCAGGTTACCATGGATATAGAATCCCACAATTATGGGTGTTCCATTATCATAAGGAACCCGGACTCCCGATCTGCCAATACCGCTCACCCGGCAACAAATGCAGTTAACACCCCTGAAAAGGTCATAAACTGAATAAATTTTTATACCCCGATACCCTCTCTTACATTTGACTGACTCTATGCACATCAATTGACAAACTTGCCGTCAGCAGTTTTACTTTAGGTTTTAGGTTTAATAAGTAACTACCCCGGCGGCAAGTTTTTTTCACCATCTTCACCATTCGATCCCTCCATTTCGTATGCCCGCTTGGTTAATGTGTTGTTCAGAATTGTTCCCAGGCGCACAGCTTCGTTCAAATCCGGACGATTTTAACCTTCGCTGAACCTGCAATAATTTTGCTAATATCCAGAATTACAGTCAAAAACAGGTTTTGGCATAATAAGTGATATTTTATTAATGAATTGTACAGGGACGGTACAAAAGAGATAAAGACATGCGAGCAGATCAATATCTGATTTACCGGAATCACAGACAGCAGGAGGACGAGCGTAACAACCTGGCATTGTTCAAAAACCTCTTGCAGCCTCATTTTCTATTCAATTCTCTGAATAATCTATATGCCCTGTCTCTTAGAAAGTCTGAAGAAACCCCCGAAGCCATCGCCGGGCTCTCCTATCTGCTGGAAAGAGTGGTCTCTTATTCATGTAAGGAGACCATTCCCTTGTCAGAGGAGATAGCTCTTGTTGAAGAATACATTGCCCTGGAGAAGATCTGGCTGGGCGAATGCTCATTTATATTGGATTTCCAGGTCAAGGGGGATACCGAGGGTGTAAACATCCCACCGCTGACCATCTATACTTTGATCGAGAATGCATTCAAACACGGTATCCGCAAATGCAAAAGCAATGGCTGGGTAACCATCCATCTCGTGGTTAAGGATGATAAGATTCTGTTGAAAGTGAGAAATGGTACGCAGCAAAGTGAGGAGGTGAACCAGCTCTTCCCGTCATCGCACACCGGTCTGGGGATAAAAGCTGTCAGAAAGATGCTCCAATCATCCTACAGAAAACATTTTCACCTGAATGCCCGACCGATTGGAAATGTTTATGCTGTTGACCTGATCATCGACCGATTGGCAGCCTAGGACCAATCAGAGTCATTTACACTTCTTTTCCTGTAGTACATATCTGGCTTCGCGTCGTTGATTGAACTAAGTTGATTCCGCCTTTATTTCAAAGTAATTTTAATTTAAATACAATAAGTGAATGCTATGAAGAAGGTTAGTTTAATTAGAAAATTGGCGACTATGGTCGTTGCACTCTGTGTGTTTACCACCTTTGCATTTGCAGATGGGGAGACTTCAGAGGTTTATCTGACAGGCACCTCCACTTCGTCAGCTGGCGATTTTGTGGTGCAGACCACCAGTGACTTGTTTCACTATATGGGTCGTGAGTATGAAGTATTCAGGGTTTATTACGACGACCCTTCTATGAACATGAATATTGCGGTGAATAACGAGGGTTTGTGTACCTCTTTTGTAGCCTTTAATGGCGAGTTTATGTTTTTCTATAACTGTAATAAACACGGTTTTGGCGTAAGAAAAGTGATGTTTTCAAACCCGTGGGCCAAAGATGTTTTCGATCCGCAGCAGTTCCATGACCAGAGCGTTCTTATGAAGAAAACGAAGGTTGAAAAGAAACAGGCTGTGGGCCTGATTGCAGCTTATGTTCCGCAATTAAAAGGGTAGCCGCTTGAACTAACCAGGAATTTTTAGCAGCACAATTCACCTATTGGAGGGGCCGGTAATTATCGCCGGCCCCTTTATGTTATGTAACATTCACATATTCAAATTATTAACATGTGAACTCATTCATACGTTATCGGACAGAAGTGTTCATTTCCGTTCGCATTTAACACTTTTTAGAAAGGGGTATATACTAATCTAATAATCAGATATACAGTTACATATAATTTTTGGCACAGCAATTGAACTATCTCTGGCATCATTTACATTATAAATTAAAACATAAAACCTGAATACCATGAGATCAACACTAAATTACCTCAAGAGATTTGCAGCTGCCGCAGCAACTCTATTATTTGTTTCAAGCGCCTTGTTTGCTGATGGAGAAAGCTCGGAAGTATACCTGACCGGGGCCTCCAATTCAGTCGCCGGGGATTATGTGGTAACCGGAACTGATGAAGTATATCATTTCCAGGGCCAGGACTATACCGTATACAATGTATATTATGACAATCCCATGCACAATATGAAGATTGCTGTTTCCAACAGCGACGAATGTGATTCATTTATTGCCTTTACAGGCGGATATTGGTTTATGTACAATTGTACGAAAGAAGGATTTGGTGTACGCAAGGCGATGTTTAACAGCGCGGCTGTCAGGGATGGCTTTGATTCTGATGAATATCACGACCAGACTGTTCTGGTAAAGACCCGCAAAATTGAGCAGGACCAGGCCGTTGGACTGATTGCAGCCTATCTTCCAAAATTGCAAGGTTAACAATCATATAGATAGGATCCAGGATCCTCCGATCAATATCAAACGTCCGCTTCGGCGGACGTTTTTTTTGTCCTCTGGATGCACATTAGCAGCTTAAAACCTTCGCTTTGCGAATATTTATAGGCATGCTTACTGTGCATCCTGAAATCCTGAATAAAAAAACAGTTCCGGGAGGGGACTAAAATGCAGAGCAGGATTGTAGATGTTGGACTTATTTTATACTTTTGTCCTGCTTTAAGCCAAACCAGGAGAGGTGGGAGAGTGGCTTAATCCACCAGTTTGCTAAACTGGCGTACTCGATTAGGGTACCGGGGGTTCGAATCCCCCCCTCTCCGCAAAGCAACTTACCCTCAGCGAAAGCTGGGGGTTTATTGTTTGTACGGACACGTTAAAAGCTTGCTTTTATAAGTGGCCGGGCAAACAATAAACCGGGTTACGCGTAGCGTATACCTGGGTTTGGTTGCTTTGCAGGACCCCTCCCCGGGGATCACGAGCGCAAGCGAGTACTCCCCCCTTATGGCGTTGCCGGTGTTCCCCGTTCTTCGCAGGTCTGTCCTTTGTAAAAGGTCCAGCTAACCCCATTTACCTCTAACTCGTCCCATTCATCACACTCTTCTTTTGTCCAGCCATCTTTGCAGTAGGTGCTATTAAACTCTGCACTATATCCGGTGCATACCCCTGTGCTTAATTTTCCACAATTACTACCTAAAAACATCAGGCAGGTAAATCCTGCGGCGAATATAGCTTTTCTAAGGATTTTCATGATTCTGAATTAAGTTAGACCTGGGACGAGTGTGCTACTCAAAAACAGGGATTATTCGATGTATTGTCAAAATGGCTGAAGATTACTTTATTTCTTATTTTAGTAAGCAAAATATAGAAAGATGAAAATCATATCCCTATCTGAGGTTGAAAAAAAAGAGGTGCATATGGAAGGTGCCGTGGGTGCCTGGCGCCAATTGCCCCTGGGCAGTAGCGATGGCACACCCATTTATTCATACCGGGTATTTACCGTAGAGCCGGGTGGACATACCCCCTATCACAACCACCCCTACGAGCATATGAACTATGTGATCGAGGGAAGGGGCGCCCTGGTGAACGAAAAAGGGGAGGAGACCCCTCTGAAAGCAGGCGATTTTGCCCTGGTCAACCCGGACGAGAAACACCAGTACCGGAACAAGGGAGATGTGCCCTTCAAGATGATCTGCGGGGTGCCCAAGGAGTTTGAATGAAGTCATATACTAAGTACCAATATACGGGTCAATAGCTGAATCTTCAAGCTCGTCATTTATATCCTGTTTTGTTATGCAGTAAGTATTTATTTCGCTTTCAGTGAATTATTATAATTCAGGAAAAGAAATATATCCTGCATCAGGATTATTCTAAAACCTAAAATATCATTCATCCGATGTCGCAAGATCATGAATTACATCAACGAAAGGATACGATCCAGTTGTTGGAAGAGGACAACAGGGAAGGACTCACCGGGCTGATCGACTCCATGAGTTCAAAAGAGATTGTACACCTCATGGGTCATCTTAAGAGGGACGATCAGATGAAACTGCTTACCATGCTGGCACCGGGAAATGCAGCTGATATCATTGAAGAGATCCCTGAGGCGCAGGCTGTTCATATTATTGAGGATCTTTCCGAAAGCGATGCTGCCGCTATTCTTGATCAAATGGGAAGCAACGAGCAGACCGATATTATAAAGGAGCTTGATCAGGATGACGCCGTCGCCATACTTGACAAAATGGATCCTGAGGAGGCTGCAGACGTCAGGAAGCTTCTGGAGTATGATGATGACTCTGCCGGTGGATTGATGCGGATGGAATATTTTGCCTTCGAAGAACATATGACCGTTGATGAAATAATAAAACAATTACGAACACTTTCGAAGAAATACCTTGACTATCCTTTGAAGTATATTTTTGTTATCTCATCCACCGGTAAATTGATGGGTGTCTTACAGATACATGACCTGCTACTGGCCGATGTAGGCACTCCTCTTTCCAAGATCATTATAGAAGATGTACGCTCAGTTGATCACCGCGCTAACTTGGAAGAGCTCATCAGTTTCTTTCATCAGAATAACTGGTACGGAGTTCCGGTGGTCGATGAAAACGAAACACTTTTAGGAGTAGTATTGCGGAGAGATATTCTGGAGGCCGAAACGAAGCGGATCACCCAGGAACACCTTGAAACACAAGGTATCGTGGGAGGAGACGAACTCAGAACAATGCCTGTATTTCTGCGTGCCCGGAGGAGGCTCTCATGGCTCTCGGTGAATATACTGTTAAACATCATTGCTGCAAGTGTTATCGCTTACTATCAGGATGTGTTGAGTGCAGTTATTGCAATGGCTGTTTTCCTTCCGATTATCTCAGACATGAGCGGTTGTTCGGGCAACCAGGCAGTGGCAGTTAGTATGCGGGAGCTTTCTTTGGGAGTCGTAAAACCAAAGGAAGTACTAAGGGTCTGGTTTCAGGAAATAAAGGTGGGCCTTATCAATGGAATAGTTCTCGGAATCCTGATTGGTGCAGCTGCATGGTTATGGAAGGGCAATATTTATTTAGGGATGGTGGTTGGAGGCGCACTTACTATAAACACCCTGGTGGCGGTTTCGATAGGCGGCACTATACCTCTTATACTTAAAGGATTGAATATTGATCCTGCCCTGGCCTCAGGACCTATCCTTACGACCATTACTGACATGTTCGGATTTTTCCTGGCATTGACTTTTGCAGCGGCAGCATTGTCTCATCTGGGAGGGATATAAATCTGTTGCTTCCGATGAAAAGCAGGGACCGCAACAAGGGAGATGTGCCCTTTAAATTGATCTCCGGGGTGCCTGAGGAGTTTCGAAATAGCTATTTACAGGTTTCAGACAGGGCCACAAAAGCTGCCAGGATCTTTTTTGCAAGAACCACATCATCCGCATAAATGGAAAACTCATCTTCGAAATCTTCCACTTCGCCGTTCTCATAGGGCTTTATAAGTTCATCACCCTGGCGTGTTCCCAGATTGATCATGATCAATTCTCCCTTAACTTCAAGATTTGAATTATCCCGATGAAGGTCAGAAGCTGTAAACTCATAAACGTATTCATCACTTTCTCCATCGTCATCTGTCTCTATCCGTGTAAAACTCAGCTTACACGTACCCTCATCCAAAATCTTTAGTGTTTGCTTGTATTTTGCATCTGAAAGTTCAATGTTTGGAATCTTATCAGTGAGAAATGAGATGGCTTCTTCCTTACTCATTTCAAATCGATTCTCAAGCCCGCTGGATTCCTTGAGAAAGTGAATGGCTGCCATAAAGTTCTTTGCAGTAAGAGGATCAAAAAAATAGACTGCTGCATCATCCGTGAAATTCTGAATTCCCCCGTTTTTAAAATTCTTAATGAACTTACCTTTGTCTGATTCAAGAGCTACAAATAATTTCCCCCCGCTTGCTTTGATCTCCATTTCTTCCAGGCGGATGTCTTCCGGATAAATGATGTATTTTGTTTCCGTAAGCTCACCCTCATCATCAGTTAGTTTCATTTCAAATACAAGCTGGTTTTCGTTTTCTTCAAAAACTTCAAGCTTTTGCTCATAGGTTTCGTCCTTGCTGCTGAAGGATGCAAAATTTTCAGCCAGCCAGAGATTTACGCTATTCACTGTAGTGAAAACCTCCATATTTTCCTCACTATACCGGATCGCCTGTTCAAGTGCATTGATAATGTCTCTGGCTAAATCAATATCTGGTGCATGGAAATCAAACTCTGAATCGAATGCGTTTACACCTTCCCCTGCACTTGTCCTTATGAATTTCTTCTTATCCTTCGTTTGAAGCTGAATGGAAATAGCGTTTTTTGAAACATTCAGACTAAGTTCTTCATTCATGTCAGTTAAATAGAATGAATAAATAACTTTCTCTGTTTCACCATCTGAATCAGTTTCACTAACTGTTAGATCAACAAGTCCGGAAGGTGAGGCTTCGTACTCTATACTATTATGATAGGTATCCTCGTTAATTTTCACCTGACCCAGATTGGCCTTTACAAATTCAAGAGCCCCGGTATACTCTCCCCATTCAGGTCTCTCAGGGTTTGTGCTACTAACTAAATAGGAAAGCGCATTGACAATCTGTCTTGCAATTTCTATATCGTCCGCATATATCAAAATTTCATCAGTATATTCCACTCCCTTTTCCGGACTATTTACTTCAATATATTTCTCTCCTTCCCTGGTTGGTACTTCAATACTCAATGATTTGCCGGATACTTTTAAATTTAATGCCAGGGGATTGATGTCATTAAGGTCAAAAACATATTCAAAATTTTTCTGTACCCCCTTATTATCAGTTGATTTAGCATTAAGCTCAGCAAGGTATTTCTTTTCACCTTTGCTAAAACTTTGTTCCCATAGAACAGCATCATCCTGGGCCTTGCCGATATTTTCTGTAAGCCAGTTAAAAGCATCCTCCCGGTCACTCCATTCAGCCTGGGATTCCTTGCAAGACCCAACATTTTCCTTTAGGACTTCAATCAATGATCTGGTCCTGTCAACCTCATTCATAACTAATTTTATCTCATCGGTGTATTTCTCAAATTCACCTTCTTCATAGTAGGAAATAAACCTCTGTGAAAGACGTGTTTCCATCGATATCACGATGGACTTTCCTTTGGTGTTAAACTTTATGGTGGCAGGGTCAAGGTCGGAAAGGTAAAATACCCAGTAGCGACTATCCGTAGATCCTTTCTTATCTGTCACCTGTTCTTCAATTTTTAATTTACAATCATTACCATCCACAGTGTTGAAATTATAGCGGTAGGTATCACTGCCCACTGGCATATCTGCAGTAAAATCTTTAAGCCAGGAAATTTCATTTTGCGCTTGTATTGAAGATAAACTCAAGGTCAGAAGTGTGAGGACCAGAAATGAGCAACGGCTTTTGATTTGTGACATAATGTTGGCTTTGTTGTTTAGACAAATTAAAAATAAGCAAATTTTAAAACTTGGGCCAAGTATTTTAAGAATTAGAAGATTTCTCTGTAACGAGCCATTGCAACAATGAGCTTTTTCCTGCCTGTTTTACTCCAGTCCATAGAACTGCAGGTCACGTTTTTACGGCTCTATTAATCTTGTCAGAATAGTCGCGTTCTATCCGCATCTGAGCTCTATAAATTATCCATGAAACCTATAGTGCTCCTGACTTACGTGATCGAAGGAGTTTGAGTGATCGCTTTAATCGGATCAAGCACTTGCCTGTCCTTCCAGTTTTTTGGTCAGGTATGTAAGATCGACCCCTTTCACTGTTAACCATATGCCTATTATAATTTCAAACAGTATGGCGGAAACACCGGCCATTATGGTTGATTTCACTGAAAAGAGCATGACTGCAATGCTTTCACCGAATACCAGCAGGAAGGAAAAAATTCCAAATGCAGCCAATATTCTGGGAATGAATCTTGTTTTGAAGAAGAGATAGCAAAATAATACGGAGCCGAAGCCCAGGTAGGTAAATACAATATTCATCATCAGGTCTTTCACCTCAAAGAGCAAGGCAATGGTTCTGTTCGAACCTTTCAGGACATTATACAAGGCTGCGGAAAGAATTATCACGCCGATAAACAATAGTATATCATAAGTGGCTCCCATTCTGAATAAAAACTGATTTGCAGCAATGTTTGCAATAGTTGCCTGAGTATCGCCCTCGACCATTAATCTGTAAGGTCCAAATATCATGGAAAGAATGGATGTTCCAAAGATCAGTAAATAAGCAATCCCGGCCGTTTTTGCGTTTTTCTGAATGGTGTTTGTAGCTTAAATTATTCTAATATTAAACAGTTGCAGGAAGTATATATCTTTCAATAATTTTATACAGAGTGGTATTCTGCGCATAATTACCTCCCGTAAATACCACCACCATGTTGAGGTCCGGGAATACCATTATTTCCTGGCCGCCCCATCCTCCGGCACGATACATATGGATTTGCTCACCGGATACTTCAAATTCGCTGAGCCACCAGGTGTAGCCATAGCCATTTTTTCCTGAGTCTTCACCTGGAACATTGATCCCCTTATTGTTCCTGTATATGATGGAGCTTTTCTCTACCCAGTCTGAAGAAAGGATCTGCTCTCCGTTCCACAGGCCCTCATATAGATAGGTGACCCCGAATTTGATCATGTCCCTGGGGGTTATTTCAAGTAATCCGGCCCCATCGACCATTCCATTTGCAAATCTCGACCAATAAGTTGAGTTGATACCCAGTGGTTCGAAAAGATATTTCATGGAGAACTCATCAATATCCATTCCTGTGGCATTGTGGATGATCTCTGCAAGAATTACCATACCTCCCCCGTTGTAGGTGAAATACTCACCTGGCACAGCCCACCAGGGTCTTTCCAGCACACAGCTCACCGGATCTTCACAGTCAAGGTAGAGCATGTCGATATCATTTGCAGCGCTTCCGTGAGCTACACTCCACTCATCCCAGGCAAGACCGCAGGTCATGGTTACCAGATGCTCGATGGTGATATACTCCCGGTTATTGGTTTTCAAATGTTGGTGTTCCGGCAGAAAATCAAAAATCGATTGGTTCACGTTATCCATGTAGCCCAGGTCCAGGGCTATTCCAACACAGGCTGAAGTAAAGCTTTTGGTAACGGACATCATATTGTGCGGCATATCCATATTCCAATTTACATGCTCTCCCTTGTATTCCGGAGCATCCCATTTGTATTTATATCCCTCAAAATACTCCTCAAAAACAAGCATATTATCTTTGTAAATGAGCATGGAATGTACTTCACCGTGCCTGCCCTGGTGAATGCGTTCACTGGCTTTCAGGATAGCCTGGGAGTCAATTCTGACTTCCTCCAGGGTGCCCACTTCTAATCCATCATTTGCATATACCGGTGGATTGTAAGGGTATGAATCTCCGCTATTTGTATCACAGCTGATGTTCAGCAAGGATACGATGCTAAGTACCAGAATTGTTTTCATCATATCTATTTTTTTTGTTTGTTATCCGATTCCTTTGTTATAGTAAAGGTCCGGGAAATGACCGGGCAAGAGGTAGCAACTATGATTCAGATTCCATAAGACTTGAAGCACGCATATGAATTATGCTGAATTTCTTACAAATTGTTAATCAGATGCTGTGTTTTTCGTACGAAGGTGCCCGGTGGAATTACTTAAGCGGATGAAAGCGGCATGTGACTATAATTTGATATCGGGTCTAAAGAATAAACAGCTATATCATGTCCATGATCGCCCTTAATCCGGCACGTCCGGGTTTCTCCACCATCAGCCCCTGTTTAATTGTGGAAAATCAAGAGCAGCAACTTGAATTTATCAAAAATGTATTCGGGCCTGAGATCACAGAACCGTTGAAAACAGACCCGGACGGACGAGCAACCTTCAAAATCGGCAACACATCCCTGATTGTTGTCAAAGCTGACGGAGACTGGCCCGCCAGGACCAGTACGCTCTATGTATATGTGAAAAACATTAACGAAACCTATATGAAGGCCATGGGGGCGAAGGCCGTGGCTTTGTTTGAACCAAGGGAACGGTACAATGGCGATCAAGAGTGTAGCTTTGAAGACTCTTCCGGTAACCGGTGGGTTTGTGCAAAGTTTGACAAACAACTAAGCCTTGATGAAATGATGGAACGCCTGAGAAGCCAGGGAATCAGTTCTACATGAAAAGAACATGCCACTGACTGAACCTGTTTCGGTTTTCGCCGTACTCATCACGGTTATTTTCCTTTCTCCTTTTATTTTCAGGCTGCTGAAAATCCCCGACGTTGCTGCATTCATTATAGCCGGGATCATCATTGGCCCCTTTGGGTTGAATATCCTGGCCCGTGACTCGAGCATTGAGCTGCTGGGCACTGCGGGACTACTCTATATCATGTTCCTCATCGGGCTGGAACTTGATCCCGAGAAATTGAGAATCAGCAAGCGGCAAAGTATCGTATTCGGGCTTTTCACCTTTATATTTCCATTCCTTTTCGGGTTAATCACCGCACGATTCCTGTTAAAACAGGACCTTGGCTCATCCTTGTTTGTGGCTCTAATGTTCTCCTCCCATACACTGGTTGCTTACCCCATTGTCAGGAAACTTGGCGTAACAGGGGACCTGGCAGTATTGACCGCCATCGGCGGCACGATCATCACAGATACGCTTGTGCTAATTCTCCTTTCATTCCTGGTCCAGGAGGATGGCGGACAGCACTTTCTCGCTCTTCTGTTTAAAACTATTCTGCCTTTCGGGATCTACCTGCTGGTCCTCTTTTATGGGTATCCCAGAATTTCCAGGTGGTTCTTCGCCAATGTAAAAAGAGACCGCCCGGTCCATTTCCTTTTCCTGATGCTGATGGTCAGTATCGCCTCCGTCCTGGCCATGCTTATTGGTTTTGAGGCTATTATCGGGGCCTTTGTGGCAGGCATGGCTCTAAGCAGGTCGGTACCCAGGAATTCCTTACTGATGCAGCACGTCGATTTTGTGGGAAATATCCTCTTCATACCGGTATTCCTGATAGGGACCGGCATGTTGATCAACCTAAGAGTTCTTTTCACCGAGCCCTCCCTGTGGATTACCTTTCTGATCCTGTTCCTCGGTGCGATGGCCGGGAAGTGGCTGGCAGCTTATTTTACCCAGAAATCTGTGGGATTTTCCGTGCATCAAAGGAACCTGCTCTTTGGACTTTCCGGATCCCGTGCTGCTGCTGCTATTGCGGTTATGCTCCTGGGCTTTGAAAGGAATATTATCGATGAACGTTTGCTGGATGCCACTGTACTGATCATTCTGATGAGCTGCCTGGCAGGATCCTTCCTGACAGACAGGTACGGAAAAAAGTTGGTCCTGACCGGGAGGGTGGATTTCCAGGCACACCTGACAGATATCATACTGGTTCCCATAGCAAATCCATTTCATATGGCGCAGCTGGTAAAATTGGCCCTCAAACTCAAGGACCGGATGTCACCCAATCCTGTCTACCTGCTCAGCATCGTGCATGATAATATCAGGACACGTGAAAACTTGGCGCGCATTCGTAATATACTGGAAGCTAATGTGTCAGAGTTTAATGACCTGAATGAAAGTGTCAAGGTGATAACCCGGGTGGACATGAATGTGTCCGGTGGAATCCTGAGAACGGCCAAGGAATACATGGTTTCTGACATCATTATAGGGTGGGGAAGCAGGACTACTGCCTCCAGGAAGATTTTCGGATCCATTTTCGATCAATTGTACGGTGGAGAACAGACCCTGTATGTGTGCAATCTTACTGAACCTCCAGAGCTTACTGAAAGATTGGTGATTCTCATTCCTTCTTGCCTGGAATATGAAATAAGCTACCCCCTGATCCTGGAAAGGTTATCCAGGCTCCCTTTAAGATCCGGAGCACGAATCGAGATACATGCTCCCCATGAGGAGATTCCAGATGCCTTGAGGTCCTCCCTGTCCCGGAAACGCAAGGTGGAGATCCTGCACAAACCTATGGCTCCCCATGCAGACTTTTCCCTGGCTCCGGCAAGAAAGAGAATGCATGTGTTAATTCTCCCCCGCAAGCAGTCAGTTTCTTATCATGCAGGCTATAACAGCAGTATTCGAAGGCAGATCCCTGTCATAGAGCAGAGGAGTTTTATATTGATCGTACCCGGTTTTGAAAAGTGAGTTTCAAAAGAAAGCTAGCAGAGATCTATCAAGCTTCCTTCTCCAGGTTCTCTTTTTCTACAAATTTCCATCCACCAATCATGGAGGAAGTTACTCCCCGCCGTTCGATATAGTCGTGGTAGAACACCAGGTAGATATGGATCATGGCAAAAATGATAAATCCCCACATCAGGATATGGTGAATCTGCCGCGTCATTAAATCTCCCCCGAGCAGAGGAACTATCCAGGCAAATAACTTGGGGAACCAGCTGTCGCTCATGGCCGCATACATCCCAAATCCCGTGAGACTCTGAACCATAAATATCAGAAAGGTGATGAAGTAGGTGAAACTGGCCAGCGAATTGTGTCCCGTCGATTCAATGTTTTTGCGCTTAATTTGCAGAATATCTACCTTGATGACGCACCAGATCTCCTGCCACTGCCTCTTCTTCAAGGGAATGAAATTATTCCATCGGGCGTACTTGTTACCCACAAATCCCCAGTAGAGCCTGTAAACGAAGTTGAAGAAAAAGATGAAAGAAAAGAGAAAATGTCCGAAGCGGATGACTCCGAACATGTAGCTCTCGGATGCTTCCAGGTGCCCCCCGGCATCCAGTGGATTTCCAATCAGGTATCCGGTAATGCAAAGAATGAAGATACATAATGCATTGATCCAGTGGTAGAATCTGACCGGCAGCTGCCAGACATATACTTCCCTGAGGTCCACGTCCCTTGCTTTGATCCTTTGGCGTGCCATGCTTAAAAAGTTTTTACCTGGTGTACATACGTTCCTTTTTCATCATAGAGGTGCACAGCACAGGCAATGCAGGGATCAAAGGAGTGGATGGTCCGGAGGATTTCCAGGGGATTTTCCGGGTCCTCTATGGGGGTCCCAATGAGGGATTCTTCATAGGCGGACCGTTGTCCGTTCTTATCCCTGGGGGATGCGTTCCAGGTGCTGGGTACCACCAGCTGGTAGTTCCCTATTTTGCCCTCGTTGATCACAATCCAGTGGGCCAGCGCGCCTCTGGGGGCCTCGGTGAGTCCAACCCCTTTAGCAGTCGCCGGCCAGGTGGCCGGATCCCATTTTTCCCTGGTAAAAGTATTGGTGTTCCCGTTTTTCAGGTTGTCCAGCAGGGAAGAATAGAATTCCATGGCCCATCCGGCCATTAGCTTGGTTTCCAGACCCCTGGCTGCAGTTCTTCCCAGTGTGGAGAAGAGGGCGTCCACAGGCACATTCAGTGTTTTTAACGCCCAATGGACCACCTCCTGAAATTCTTCTTTCCCCGCCGCATATCCCACCAGCATTCTGGACAGCGGGCCCACCTCCATGGCCTGGCCCTTCCATCTCGGGGTTTTCAACCAGCTGTATTTTTCAGTTACATTCAGGTGCTCGTAGGGTGGCTCCGGTCCGGTATAGTTCAGATTGGTTTGTCCGTCCCAGGGATGCTTTGAATCGCTGCCCTCATAGTCATACCAGGAGTGTGCGATTTGCTCCTGGATCTGCTCCGGATCCGTGGCATCCAGGGGGACAAGCTCATTCAGGTTCCGGTTGAGGATGATCCCCCTGGGAAATTTGAATGAATCCACATCGCCAAATCCATTGGTAGGAAGGTCCCCGTAAACCAGGTAATTGGACAGGCCACCTCCGATTCCCCCCCAGTCCAGGTAGAAGGGTGCGATAGCCATAAGGTCCGGTATGTATACCTGTTCAATAAAGGTACGCGCATCCTCCAGCAGCTTGCCAACCATGGCGAGACGTTCGGCATTGATCGCGTTGTTGTTTTCGAGATTGAAGGAACAGGGTACTCCACCGACCAGGTAGTTGGGATGAGGATTCTTGCCACCAAAGATGGTATGGATCTTAACAATTTCCTTTTGCCATTCCAGCGCTTCCAGGTAGTGAGCCACTCCTATCAGATTTACCTCGGCCGGCAGTTTGTAAGCCTTATGCCCCCAGTATCCGTTGGCAAATATGCCGAGCTGACCGCTTTCCACAAATTTGGTTAGTCTTTTCTGGAGATCAGAAAAGTAGCCTGGAGAGGATTTGGGCCAGTTGGAAATGCTCTGGGCCAGTTCAGAGGTGGCTTTGGGATCGGCCCCAAGGGCAGAAACCACATCCACCCAGTCCAGCGCGTGCAGGTGATAAAAATGTACCACATGGTCCTGCATGTACTGGGCAGCGAACATCAGGTTTCTAACCAGTTCGGCATTCTGTGGAATGGTAATGCCCAGGGCATTCTCCACGGATCTGACCGAGGCCAGGGCATGAACGGTGGTACAGACCCCGCACACCCTTTCCGTGAAGGCCCATGCATCCCGGGGATCCCGGTCTTTCAGGATGATTTCAATGCCCCTTACCATGGTACCGGAACTGAAGGCGTCCACGATCTTACCATCCTTGATTTCGGCTTCGACCCTCAGGTGGCCCTCTATTCGCGTAATTGGATCTACGACTATTCTTTGTGCCATTATCTTGTTTTTATGTGATTATTCTTCTCCGGTGTCACCCAGGTTTATCTCCTTCCGCTTCTGGATATTCGTGGATATGGCATGTGCAGCAATTCCCGCTGCTGTGACAATACCCAGCCCTATTCCGATTTTATCTGCGGTTTTTTCAATGCCGAATCCTTTAAATCCGGGCAAATGCTGATAGAATGGACCGTTGTCCCAGAAATTTGCTTCCGAGCAACCAATACAGGGGTGACCCGACTGGATGGGGAAGCTGACGCCGTTGTTCCATTTGATCACACCGCAGGAATTATACGTATTGGGACCTTTGCATCCCATTTTATACAGGCAATACCCTTTTCTGGCATTCTCGTCATCGAAGGATTCCACGAAGAGCCCCGCATCGTAATTGGGCCTTCTGTAACAGGTGTCGTGTACCCGGGTGGAGTAGAAGGCCTTGGGCCTTCCCAGGGCATCCAGCTGCGGAATCCTGTCAAAGGTCAGGATATGCACCACCACCCCGGCCATCACCTCGGCTATGGGAGGACAGCCCTGTACATTGATTACCGGCTTTCCTTTGATCACTTTGTGCACGGGTTTGGCCCCGGTGGGATTGGGTTTGGCCGCTTGCACACATCCGGCCGAAGCGCAGTTGCCCCAGGCAATTACCGCCTTGGCTCCCTCGGCAGCCTCGTGCAGGATATCCATGGAACTGCGGCCACCAATCGTACAATAGGCCGCATTTTTTGTGGGGATGCTTCCTTCCACCATCAGGAGATACTCTCCCTTGTATTTCTCCATGGTATCGTGCAATGATTTTTCTGCCTGGTGCCCGGCAGCTGCCATCAGCGTTTCCGTATAGTCCAGGGATATTTTATCCAGAACGATATCTGCCACGATGGGGTGGGAGGACCGGATAAAGGACTCGCTGCAGCAGGTGCATTCCTGGAAATGCATCCACAATACCGGTATACGGGATTTGGATTCCAGCGCCCTGGCCACCTGGGCTGCTCCTGAAGCTTCCAGTCCCAACATGGCAGCCATGGTACCGCAAAACTTAAGAAAGTCGCGGCGGGAGTAGCCCTTTTCCCGGATTTCATCATACAGTGTTTTCGGCGTTTGATTCATAGCTGTTGATTTAAGAATAAGTTATCTAGGTTGTGTTTTCTGTCGTCTGCACGGATTCTATGTGTATGCTTCCTGTGACCTGCACCTTCTCGCCCAGCTGCATGTTTCCCTCATCGGGGATCTCAATAATAAGTGTTCCTGGATTGCACAGGACCCTGATGATCCTGCTTCCGTTTCTGGAGATCAATTCGGCCACTTCACAATGGAAACTATACCGGTTCGCTTGTATCAGGCTCATGTCCCTGGTTTTGCAAGGCTGTATTGCAACAGTGGTGCCAGAGCTTTATATTTGAAACTGTTAGTTGAATAACAGGGGCTATAATATTGACTATCAATTGTATGTGAAAAATACTCCCAAGCTTTATTTAGATCGGATAAATGTTTGGTTTACGGAATTCCGAAGGAAAGCTGCGGAAATCCGCAACTAAATCAGGTCACTGCAATCGGAAGGAGCCAACTCGTATTTTTTCAACTTATCCCTGAAGGTGGAAAGGCTCAGGTTGAGCAGCCTGGCAGCCTGGCTTTGATTCCCCCTGCTTTGCTTCAGGGCCTCCCTGACCAGCTTGTGCTCCAGGCAGGACATTATGCGGTTAAAATGCATGCCCTTTTGAGTAAAACATACGGAGCAGGCGCTAATGATTTTTTCAAGGGGATTGTTCGATCTGATCTCAGATGGGATATCGTCAATGGTAATCTCATCATGAGCGAACAGGGTGGCGCGCTGAACCACATTCCTTAGTTCGCGGATATTGCCTGGCCAGTGGTAGTTCATCAGGTAGGACAGAGCCTCGTGGGAGATGGCAAGCTTCCGGTTGGGGGCGTAACGATGGGTAAAATGTGTTACCAGCAAAGGGACATCATCCAGCCGCTCACGGAGAGGGGGGATCGTCAGAGTTACCACGTTAATACGGTAAAGGAGATCGGCTCTGAACATCCCGGCTTTGACCAGGTCCTTGAGGTTGACCTTGGAGGCAGCAAGGAGCCGGATATCCACCGGAATCGTTTTAGTTCCCCCGACCCGGTTCAGCTCCCTGGATTCCAGTACCCTGAGAAGTTTAGTCTGGATCTCCAGGGGCACATCATCAATATCATCCAGGAAAACGGTACCCTGATCGGCCAGTTCAAACAGACCAATTTTGGTTTCAATGGCGCTGGTGAAAGAGCCCCTCTCGTGTCCGAATAACTCGCTGGCCATCAGATCGGTAGGCATGGCCGAAAGCCCAATCTTTACGATGGGGCCCTGGCTTCGGTTGCTAATCCGGTGAAGATAATCTGCAAAGATCTCTTTCCCAACCCCGGTTTCCCCTTCCAGCAATACCGATGAATCCGAGGCTGCCACCCGATCGGCCACTTTCAGGATCTCTCTCATCCGTTGGTTCTGGGTAATAATACTGATCAATTCTGTGCCTCTCATAACTTTAGCTTTTTCTAACAGATCCTCGGAAGTTGTTCCCCGCTGATCATGTCCACAATCCGTGTGCTGCCAATGGTGGTCTGCAGTCTTACCAGCCCTGGATGCTCCGAAGTTACCTGGCCGATAATTGCAGCGTCCTTACCTTCCGGATGGAATCTCATAGTTTCCAGGATGCCCTCAGCATCCTCCTGTGGAACAATAAGAAGTATCTTGCCCTCATTGGCAATATAGAGGGGGTCAAAGCCCATGATCTCACAGGCTCCACGTACAGCTTCGCTAACCAGGATCTTATTTTCGTAAAGGAGTATTCCCGTTTGCGAAGCCTCACTAATCTCGTTCAGTGCGCTGGCCAGACCGCCTCTGGTGGGATCACGCATAACATGGACGGACTTATATTTAGTAAGGACATCGGCCACCATGGTGTTAAGGGAGGCTGTATCACTTTGGATGGCGGTCTCGAAGCTAAGCCCTTCTCTTTTGGAAATGATAGCGATTCCGTGATCGGCAATTGTTCCATTGATGATAATGACATCACCTGGCCGGCAGAGTTCAGGTCCGATATCCGTGCCTTCAATCACTTCCCCTATCCCTGAAGTATTGATAAAAATTTTGTCTCCTTTGCCCTTTCCCACCACCTTTGTATCTCCGGTAACGATGCTTACACCCGACTTATCGGCGGCTTTCCTGATGGATTTTACGATCTCCCAGAGATCTTCAATAGCTAATCCTTCTTCCAGTATAAGAGCCAGGGAGATAAAGCGAGGGATGGCTCCGCAGCAGGCCAGATCGTTTACTGTGCCATTGATGGCAAGGTCGCCGATATTTCCGCCAGGAAAGAAGATGGGATCTACCACGAAGGAATCGGTGGTAAAAGCCAGGGTATGGCCGGAGGAAGGGAGGTAGGCCCCGTCGTGTCCCCTGTTTAGTATTTCGTTGTCAAATTCGGTATAAAACATACGTTCGATCAGTTGCCGGGTGAGTTTTCCTCCCCCGCCATGACCAAGCAGAATATGCTCATAATCCGATTTGGGGATCGGGCAAACGGGCTCGAATTTGTTACCAGAGTTCATGGGCAATCAGCTTAAATCTATGTTAGTTAACTCTGCTGTATCTATAGTAGGCCGCGCAAGCACCCTCGGAGCTGACCATCGGGGCTCCAAGAGGTTTCTCCGGGGTGCAGAGGGTGCCAAATGCGCTGCACTCACTGGGTTTCCGGATCCCGGTCAGTATTTCGCCAGCCATGCAGTGTTCGGATTCCCTGGCCTGGATCCCTTCCATGCCCGGCAGGGTCCCGGCGTCGAATTTTCGATATCTCTCCCGCAAATGATACCCGCTTTGGGGGATATTTCCAATGCCTCTCCAGCTGCGGTCACCGGACTCAAATACCTGGTCCAGTAATTCCCTGGCCCTGACATTGCCTTCCCTTCTTACCGACCTGGGATATGCATTTTCCACCCCAACGATTCCTTTTTCAAGCATTTGCACTGTTTTCTGGATCCCCAGCAAGATATCCACCGGTTCAAAACCGGTCACCGCGATGGGAATGTGATATTCTTCTGCAATGGGTATGTATTCCTCATAGCCCATGACCGTGCACACATGTCCCGCTGCCAGAAAACCGTCAATGCGAAGGTCCGGGTTTGACAGAAGGGCTCTCATGGCCGGGGGGACCAGCACATGTGCTACCAGTACAGAAAAATTATTAATTTCTTTTGCCTCGGCCTGGCTTAATGCCAGGGCCACTGCTGGTGCGGTGGTTTCAAAACCCACGGCAAAAAACACTACCTGTTTCTCCGGATTCCCTGCAGCCAGCTGAACGGCATCCAGGGGGGAATAAACGATCCGTACGTCCCCGCCAGCGGCCCTGGAACTCAGCAGGTCACTTCCGGTCCCGGGAACCCGCAGCATGTCTCCGAAGGAGGCCAGGATGAATTTCTCCCTCATGGAAAGGGCAATGGCCTTATCGATGAGTTCCACAGGGGTAACGCAGACCGGGCAACCTGGTCCGTGGATCATGGTGATTTCCCCGGGAAGCAGATCCAGGAGGCCGTATTTCATGATTGAATGGGTCTGGCCCCCGCAGATCTCCATGAGGGTCCAGGAGCGGGTAAGCTGCTTCCCGATCTGGCGGACGAGCCTGTCGACCAAGTCTTTGTCCCTGTATTCATCGATATGCTTCACTAAATGTCCCCCATTTCTTTCAAGGCATTCAGTGTATAGAGGGCATCAACTTCGTCCACTTTGCTCAATGCGGTCCCTATATGTGCCATCACATATTCACCCACTTTCACATCATCCACCCACTGGATACAGATATCCTTGACAATCTCTCCGAACTTAACTTTTGCCATTTTCATATCCGGATCGGACAGGTCAATGGAAATTACTTTTCCCGGTACGGCTAAACACATAGTAGTCAGGTTTTATTTCCTAAATATATCAGAATATCTAAATATTGCAATATTTAGACAGGAATCAGGACCCCTGTTCCATCTCCTGAAGGATCTCAGTGACTGCACGGTGAACTTCTGGCAATAGGTTTACCAGAGTATCTGAAAGCCCTATCCGGACCTTGTTGAACTCACTGATATTTATGGTGACAAGATAGATCTCCGGGAGGTCGCCAATGAGTTCGGCAGATTGCATAAGATCCCTTAAGCCGATGTCATGAGAGGTGAGTGAGCGTGGAAAGTCAGAGGCAAATTTGGGCTTAAGTACATGAATTTCCCCGATGGTTTCCTGCCCCAGGGTGGCATCGATAATTATAAATCGATCATATTCCTTGAACAGGGACAGCAGGTGAAATCCCCCGGTTCCTCCATCCAGCAATCTCACATGATCAGGGAAAGGAAATTCCTGCATATATTCAATGCTTTTTACACCGACCCCTTCGTCCCCCATCAGCAGGTTTCCCAATCCGAGCACCAATATTTCACCTTTCATCTATTCCATTACTTTTAAAGTCAGATAGAGGTGCGTATCCTCCGGGCCCTTTTTTCAATCTTGCGGTGTACCTTTTCGAATTTGGGAGGAGGTCCCGTACGCAGCTCTTTTCCATCGATGAAAATGCCGTCCGATATTCCCCATTCCTCAACGATCTTTCTATCCAGGCCGTTATATTCTTTCAGGTCGATCCGGTCCCCGAATTTCTCCGAAGCTCTGAGCGTCCGTTCATAGGCCAGATTCATGGCAGGGCACCAGCCGGTTTTGAAGACTGTGATATCGACCTTGTTCAGGCCTTTGCCCGGGGACTTCTTTTTTTTCATAAACCTGGGAGGGGAGACTCCCTCATGGAACGGTTTCCATAATAATCGCATAATCCCGCTTTTGTCAACCACCTGGTAGCCATGCTTTTTAAACCAGGAGGCCCGCATAAAAGCAGGGATGCCAAGTCCCCACGTGACAAGCCCCCCGCTTCCCATCTCCCTGCAATCTTTTTCAGCCGCTTTGAGCAAGGCCTGGCCCGTACCCTTTTTGCGCTGATCGCCAATACCCTGCTTGTGACCATGAACCCAAATACAAAGAACAACATGCAAATTCTCACCTACGTACATGGAATGCTCTATGGGAAGGTACTGGATCATTCCTGTTACCCCCTCATTTTCGTCTTTCGCCAGCTTCACCCTGACCCCCTTGTCCTTCATGTGTTCGTACCAGCGCTGTTTATGGTCTCCCGCTTCCTTCATTTCATCAGACCAGTCCTCCAGGCAGCAGAAATAGATGGGTTCTGTATCCGGTGAAATATCAACGATTTTCATGGAAGTAAAATTTGGACTAATAAGTTATTACATTATTGTCAAATAGACCTGCTTGCGCCGCAAGAGTTTGACAGAATGATATTCTATCTCACTTATTCAGGGGTAATTCAACTCCGAAGTGCCGCTTTGAATTCTCCCGCTTTAATATAAGGGCAAACAGGAGCCCTAGCAGGCTTAATCCCGCAAACATCAGCATGGTGGGTGTATAGTTCAACACATCCGGGGTGCCGGGATTGGTTCGGTCGAGCACCATGCCGGCCAGAATAGGCACGCCCCAGAGTCCGAGGTTCTGGACAGAATACATCAGCCCGTAGGCGGTGCCTATCTCTTTTTCCTTCACCAGCTTGACCATACTGGGCCACATGGCTGCCGGCACCAGTGAAAATGCTACTCCCAAAAGCACCAGGAAGAAGTGGGGTTTCAATGGGGTCAGGGCAAAAATAAGGTGAACAAAGAGAAGGGTGGCAGCCCCGATGATCATGGCCGTGGCACTGCGTCCTTTGCGGTCCACCAGAAAACCAAACAGGGGGGTAAATAGCATGGTTCCCAGCGGCAACAGCGAAGTTATCTTACCACTCTCCAGGGTGCTTATTCCGAATTTGTGATAGAAAAAATCAGGGGCATAGGCCACAAAGGGAAATACGGCCGAATAGAAGGTCACACAAAGCAAAAGTATGTAGATGTATGCGGGATTCTTAATGATCCCGAGTATATCCCGAATGGCAAATTTTTCTGCCTTATCTGCCGGTTCCGTTTGTTTTATTTCCCGGTCGATCTTCAGGTCAAACAGCATGTAGATGATGAAAGCCAGCAGGCCTATACACACGAGGATGGAAGCAAACCAGATGGCTGTAGTCAGCTGCGCCCCTTCCTGCGCCAGAGTGGGTGAAATTCGGAGTGCGAGGAAAGTTCCAAGTCGCCCGAATCCCACTTTCAATCCAAAAGCCAGGGCAAGGTCCCTGCCCTTGAACCACTTGACCAGGATCTTGCTGACTACCACAATGCTTGTCTCGGCTCCTAATCCGTAAAAGAATCTTCCTGCCAGCATCATTTTCAGTTCCGGACTGTACTTGGGCAGAAAGGAATTCATCATCTGTTGTCCAATTCCTCCGGAACGATAAATATCACTGGCACCATATGCCGTCAGTACGGCACCGAAAGCCATAAAGAATATAAACATAAACCCGGTACGGCGTATGCCCAGCTTATCCAGGATCATGCCTCCAAGCACTGCCATTAACAGGAAAGTATTGGGAACTGCGTAGAAGGAGACAAAAAGGCCATACTGAGTATTTGAGAAACCGAATTCTTTCGTCAGAAGTGACTTAAGAGAGGAGAAAGCATCGTAGAAATAGTAGTTGACCGACAGGATAATTCCTACCAGGATAAGTATTCCCCATCTCGCATAGGGAGATTTGCTGAGTAAGCTGCGGGCTTTATCCATAGAGATAAAATCGGATCCAAGATACCAATTTTTCGAGGATAGTCATGGGGGATGGGGGCTCGGTATCCCCAGGAGCGACCAGTGCGGTGAGTAATTCCGGTCCTAGGTCATCAATTGGCTCCAGATCGATCTCAACACCCGGCTGGATTCTGATTCCGGGGCATATTCGGTGATGGTTTTTCCTTTGATCATGGCCTCTACGACGGATTCATCAAAGGGCAACTTTCCCAGAAGCGGTATGGAATGCTCCTGCAGGAACAGGTCGATCTGTGAGGCCATTTCAGGATCAATATCCCATTTGTTGATGATTACAGATATTGGAATATTGAATTGCTCCACCAGTTCGATCACTCGTTGTGCATCATGCAGGCTGCTTTTACTTGGCTCCATAACCAGGAGCACCTGATCGGTTCCGGTAATGGAAGAGATGGCTGCACACCCGGTTCCGGGAGGGCCATCTGTAAGGAGCATGCTGGCTTCTCTTTCCCTGGCTATTTCCCTGGCTTTTCTCCTGACCTGTGAGACCAGTTTCCCACTGTTCTCTTCCCCTGGTCCCATTAATGCATGGGTCATGATTCCCGCACGGGTAGCGGAAATAAACCAGGAGTTATTGGTGCTTTTTTCTGAATGAATGGCCAGGGAAGGACAGATCCTTTCACATAACCTGCAACCCTCACATTTAAACGGATCGATACTGCGCAACCCTGCATCGTCTATGTTTATAGCATCATACCTGCAGTATTCACTGCAAATGCCACATTGTGCACATAAGTCCTGGTTAATGGAGGCCACCCAGGCTCCCTCGAAAACAAACGTTTCCATGATTTTTGGTTCCAGGATCAGGTGCAGATCAGCGGCATCCACATCCCCATCACATAGCACCAGGTTTTTCCCGGTAGTAGCCAAAGCTGCTGTAACCGTAGTCTTACCTGTTCCACCCTTTCCGCTGATAATGGTAATCTCTTTCATGGGATCAGTTTTTTTGCTTTCAGGTTTTCCACGATCTTCTGATGAGCTTCCAGGACTTCATGCGGTATTTCAGTAAACAGATCGGCCCTGGCATATTGGGAAGCGTAGGATCTGCTGAATGGAATTTCGCTGAGGATTTCCACCTTCTCTTCCTTCAGGTAGTGGTATAAGTCCTGATTGCCCAGGTTGGCTTTATTTATTACAACGCCAAAAGGTATCGCTATTTCCCTCATAAGTGCCAGCATCAATTTCAGATCATGCAAGCCGAAGGGGGTGGGTTCAGTCACCAGGATTACATAGGAGGCACCGGAAATAGTCTCCACAACCGGGCAACTGGTTCCGGGCGGGGCATCGAGAATGACAATATCTTCGATGGCAGGAATCGCCTTGTTTTAAGCTGCGGATTACCATTGTTTGCATGGCCGATCCAATTTTCAGGCGGCCTTCCAATATCCCGTTTTTTCCCTGGTCCTGGTACCTGGTAATCGTACCAATGGGTTCATTCTGTACCTGGATAGCCTCAGCGGGACAAGCCACCAGGCAGGCTCCGCAGGAATGACAGAGACTGGGATTAATCTCTGCGAATTCTGCAGGGGGTATAACCAGAATGGCATTAAATTCACACCATTCCACACATAAGCGGCAAAAGGTGCAGCTGTTTGTATCAATCTTGGGAATCTCCTGGTTGACAGGAGTCCGGCTCACTTCTCGTGCTTCCGGAAAAAACAGGACATCATTGGGCTCTTCCACATCACAATCTACCAGTAGCACATGCTTTGCTTTCTCCTGGTTGATGGACCGGTAGAGATTAGTGGCCACAGTAGTTTTACCCGTTCCCCCTTTTCCACTGGCAACGGCGATACGAATAGACATTTTTCAGATTCTAATGGTCGCAATAATTGGCTGAAAAGCTTAGCGTTTTATCCAAGAAGCCATGGACAAGCTCTTCGGGAGTCAGGCTCGGTGCCCCAACAAAAACGTTGACACCTCTTTCGTTAAAGAGTTCAATGGCACGTTGTCCCATACCCCCGGCGATTATATCGGTAGCACCACGCTCAGCCAGCCATGGAGGTAGAAGTCCTGGCTGATGGGGGGGTGCATCTAAATAGGTAATCTCTGCGATCTTTTTCTCTTCAACCTGCACCAGGGCAAATTGCTGGCAATGTCCAAAATGTCCATCCAGTTTTCCATTACTGGTGGGTACGGCAATTTTTCTTGTCATCTCAGTCAATTATTTTTGAATTAATTTGATTCGGGTAAGTGATCCTACCCGGCATTTCTTCCCGGGCCTCTTCCGGCTCCCCGCCCTTTTCCCCGGTTTGCAGCCCTTCCGGCTGCTCTGCCAACACCTCTTCCCATTCCCCGGCCAAGGCCTCTGCCCATCAGAGGTTCCGGTCCGGATTCATTGCTTTCCTTGTTGCTGCATTTTCCCATTTGCCTGCCGGTCCGGGATCCTTGTCCCTCTGGTCCGGTTCTGTCTAATCCTGGCATAATCTTGTTATTTACCTAATGATTTAAAACTCTGTTATTTGATACTGTCAATAATATCGGCGATGGATTTGGAGTCGTCTGAAAGAAGAACCATCTGGATATTGAATTTTTCCAGTAGCTCTTTGGCTTTGGGGCCGAAGTCACCTGAAATTACCCGCATAGCCCCCAGTTGAATTACTTTTTCCACGACTAAGGTACCTGCCCCGTGAGAAGCGTCCTTATGTTCGTTTTCGTAGAATCTGGTTTCCCCGGTCTCTTCATTCAGCAAACAGAACCATCCGGCACGTCCAAATCGCAAATCAAAAGCCGAGGTGAGCTTGTTCCCTGTTGAGGATATTAGTGTGTTCATAATTGTTCTTTAAGAGAGTGAATTGTATCTGATTTACATATGGGACAGTTGTGTCCCGTTTGATTGTCCGGTATATTGAACCGTGCCTTGCATTGGTCACACTCAAACCAGGATTGATCCAGGCTTGCATTTCCAAATACGGACCTGATTTCCCGGGTTTCTACCAGGGCCCTGGCAATTTTTCGCCGGGCACTTTCATAAACCCGGGCAAAGGTGGCCCGGGAGACACCCATTAACTGAGAAGCCTCCTGGTGATTCATCAAATCGTAGTCGGCCAGTTTGATGGCTTCATACTCTTCGTAGAGCAGATCGACATGCTTTTTTCTCCCATGCCTGTTTCCATAGGGCTTATACCCTCTGAATCCAGGCGGAGCAACCACCTTCCGCATTCTCTTTCTCCTTGGCATTTTCTCAAATTCACATCAAAGATAATGAGAATATTCTCAAAATAAAAATATATACATGGAAATTTTGCAGAGCTGAATTGTTCTGACTTTAAGAATCCATTTTTAAACCTTCCGGGGTGCATTTTAATCCCTTGGCCGGGAGAGAAAGAATTAACAAAATAATTGCTACATTTGCAGCTCGAAAAACGGGGTATAGCGCAGTCCGGTTAGCGCACCTGCTTTGGGAGCAGGGGGTCGCAGGTTCGAATCCTGCTACCCCGACATAACAGGACATCTTCTTTATAACGGAGGGTGTCCTTTTTCATTAACACCCCACTGGCAGCACCTGCCTCCCCTCCGATCCCCTGGCGGCTGGCCTTTGCTCTTTTCAAAAAGCAACCTGGTGGAGAAATAATTAAGAATTACTTGCAGGACTTATGTGGCAGATGATAAAAATATTTTGGCTATCCGTAAATATTAGCGTGAATTTATATGGTTTAACATAATATTATGCGATATTTGTTCTATGTGGATTAAAAGATACTTGAGAAGGAGCATTTCGGATGAATTGGTTAAGGGCCAAAAACTTGTTGTCTTATATGGTGCCAGACAGACAGGGAAAACCTCTTTATTGAGTAGTATTACCGACGAACTACCCTATAAAACAGTTCGGGTAAACGCTGATCAAGCTAGATACCAGGAGGTTTTCAGCGGCCAGGATCTGAGAAAAATGCGGGATCTGGTTGAAGGATATGAACTGCTATTTGTCGATGAGGGTCAGAAAATCCCGGATCTGGGAATTCATTTAAAGATCCTACATGATGAAATACCCTCTTTACGGGTGGTTGTTACTGGTTCATCCTCATTTGACCTGGCAACTAAAATAGGAGAGCCAATGACGGGACGAAAAAGGGTTTTTACTCTTTTCCCTTTGAGTCAGGAAGAGATGGGCTCGATGCACAATTCTTTTGAACTAAAGCAACTACTGGACGATTTTTTGGTATTTGGTTCCTATCCGGAGGTCCTTACTCAATCGAATCGTAATGACAGGTTAGAAGTTCTGAGAGAGATTGGCGAATCCTATCTGATGAAGGACATCATTGAAATAGGCCAGATCAGGCATATTCAAAAGGCTTATCAATTATTGAAATTGCTGGCATTTCAAGTCGGATCTGAGGTTTCAATACATGAATTGAGCCAGTCCTTAAAACTGAACCATGAAACAGTTGAATCTTATATCGGATTATTCGAAAAAGCTTTTGTTCTTTTCCGTTTGGGTGGATTTAGCCGGAATCTGAGAAATGAGATCAAAAAATCGAGCAAGATTTACTTTTGGGATACAGGGATCCGAAATTATTTGATTGGTAATTTGAATCGTCTGGATCAGAGAAATGATTCAGGAGCCTTATTCGAAAACTTCCTCATTGCCGAACGTCGGAAATGGTTAAATAATCACAGATCCCTAGCAAACTCCTATTTCTGGCGGCTTTACACAGGTGCTGAGATAGATTACGTTGAGGAAAATCAAGGGGCATTGACCGGGTATGAGATTAAGTGGAGAAAGGGGAATATTCGTGTCCCCAAATCCTGGACCGAAACCTATAAGGCAGAGGTACGATTGTTAAACCAAGAGAACTACCTGGATTTTATACAATAAACTGGAATATGCTGTAAGGCTTTATCTAATGCCTGCATTGTAAATGGCGCAGGCAATAAATAAAGCCCAGCACACATTTCGCCATTTTTTCAATTTTGTTACAAGATTCATGCTTCATCTTCAGAGAAGGCCTTTTTGAATGCGCTGTTGCCGGGTCTCTTCCCGTTTGGCGCTGCCAATATATTGTGCATACTCCCTTCTCTTTCCAGGGCTTTGTTCTTTTCAGGCTTGATCTCTTTGCCTGCTTCCTGGTTCTTGATGGCTTCTTCCAGATAGGTCAGAATGCTTGAGTGTTGATTCCTGATCTTCTCTGCACTGAATCCGACAACATTTTTGCAGTTCAGGGTGTACACCGGCATTCCCCATTTGATGGTCTCCTGGAGTTTGGTGGATCGCATGAGTCCACAGAGCAGTTGCAGCGACTCTTGCCACTCTCCCCCAGGCTAACATACTCTTCGACACTTGAAGCTCTTTTCAAACTCCGAAAGTAAAAACAATTCAGCAATTATTCCTAAAATGGATCCGGGCTCTGAGGCAATTGACGCAATAAATCCTATTAAGTCCTATATTTTTTGATATTCGATTATTCAAAGCAGTTTTTAGAGTGGCGGATGCTTGGGAATGGTGAAATCTGCAAGTGCTTGAAATAGCTTTGCATTGCTCAATTTTTGGTTGTGTCAATTCTTTTGGAATTTTGTTCAGACAGTCAAATAACCAGAAAAATGAAAAAGAAAATCCTCCTTGTTCTGCCAAAGAACTATGAATTCAACTTCATCAATATCTCCGGCATCATCAAGGTGATTACCAAAAAGTCAGGAGGTACCCTGGTTTTAAGTCTGGCAACCATTGCTGCTCTTACCCCACCTGAATTTGATGTTAAAATAGTAGACGAAGATGTTGAGGAAATAGATTTTAATGAATATTATGATATTGTAGGTATCGGCGGATTCTCAGTGTATCTCAACCGGGCGGAGGAAATTGCAAGGGAATATTCAGCCAGGGGGGCCCTTATAGTGTGTGGGGGAACACCAGCAACCTTCAGTCCGGATAGATGGAGGCCATTTGCAGATGTGCTGATCCTGGGGGAGGCTGAAAATACCTGGCCCCGCTTTCTCAAGGACTACTTAAGCGGTGTACATAAGACCGAATACAGGGAAACTGAAAGAATCGATATTTCTCAAAGTCCGGTCCCGGATTTAAGCTGCTTCTCACCGGCTACTCTGAAGAAATACCTGTATGGGATTGTGCAGGTGAGTCGCGGCTGCCCCTACAGGTGTGAATTCTGCAGTGTGCATGAATATGTAGGAAATAAAATGAGGTATAAACCGGCGGATAAAGTGATCCTGGAAGTTGAACAGCTCTGGCGGGTAATGAAATCAAACATAATTTATATTGCTGATGATAATTTTGCAGGAATTAAGAGCAAGGCCAAGGAGGTGTTGAAGGTTCTGATAGACTGGAACAAGGGGAAAAAGAAACCCGTTTCATTTATGACTCAACTTTCGATTGATGCTGCACACGACGAAGAATTTCTTGAACTGGCAGCAGCTGCAGGATTAATAAGAGTTTCTGTTGGAGTGGAAACGCCGAACCTTAAAAGCCTTGAAGAAACCCATAAAATGCAGAACCTGAAGAGAAGCATCCTGGAAGATATAAAAAGGTTTCAGGAACATGGCATCCTAGTACAAGCTGGTTGCATTGTCGGATTTGATCACGATGATATATCTATATTTAAACAGCAACTGGACTTTTTTAATACGCTGGGAATCCCAAATATACAGGTAATGCCTTTGCAGGCACCGGACGGATCTCCTCTCAAGAGGCGCATGATCGAAGAAGGGAGATATATCGATTGGGAATCAACTGTCCGTGCTGATCCGGGACAGATGAATTCACTGAATACCTTCACTATTGAGCCGAAACTCATGAGCCGACAGGAATTGCGGCAGGGTATCTGCTGGCTGCTTAAGAATCTGTATACCCCAGAGAACTTTATCCACCGGATGGAGACCTTTTTCAGGAATTATGAGAATTCAGACAAAAGGCAAGATCTTAAGATTCCAGGCACAAGGGTTGACTGGTATGGGGTAGGCCTGGTTATGCGCTTGTTAAAATATGTTGTGTTAAAAGCATCAGGGGCGGACAGGAAAATTTTTAAGAGCATGTTTCAAATTGTCAGAAAATCCAGTCATCCTCATAAGATGATCTTTTTGATCAATTTCTATCTGAGTTTTCTGAATACTCAGGATATTATACATAAATCGTTTCCGGAGATTGATGCAGTGACCTATCCGTCACGGAAAGAAGCATGCTGACAGCAATTTATTTGTATTTCATCTCAATTCCAAGGAGTCTAATGCTAACTTGAGTAGCACGCTTGCTTTTAAGTACATTGGCCAACTGTAATACTCCATGCTCAGTAAATACAAATGGCAGGGATCCGCCTAGATGCTGTCTGGAAGGTATCGCATTTTGCGACACCATGATATCAACCTCAGAAGGGAGTCCTGTTATGTCGGGGTAGAAGGATTACTCGCCTTCGGCTCGTGATCACAGGGGAAGTCGCAAAGAAAAAGGCCACAATGTTTCACATTGTTTTTGCATTTACAGGGCCGGAGAAGTATCAAAGGTAATTGCCTGGCATCCAGCTTGAAACATTTACCCATAGATTTGCGTATTACCTATTAAAATCATATCTGGAAAACACGCTTGCTTTTGTACCTGGCACTAAGTATGGTATTCTTCTAGCACTTACAGGATTTAAATAAAACGAATGTATCAAAATGCTGTATTCTGAAACAAAGTATCCGGATGTAATGAAACAATTGCCTGAGGATGTAAGACGCACAGCCATTGAAATTACAAATGATATGTTGTTGGATGGTGATGTACGGTACCACAAAGACCTTATTATTTTGATTGCCATTAGAAAAGCAAAACAACTGATTAATCAGAGGTCTGATCAGAATTTAAACTGAGTATATCGCCGCTCACCTACTGTTAGCTTACGAATTACATCTTGACAAAAACTCTGTCCCAAGGTCTTATTGCTTGGTGAGGATAGCCTGGGAATTATAGTTTTTTAGTTCGATGATGTCAGCTGGAAGATATATGCCCTGCTTATTCAATTCCTCCAGAATTTTTATGCTCACCTCCGATTTGAGAACCAGGTGGAGCGATTTGGCTTTTGATTTCGATGTCTCAATCCAATAGTAAATCCTGATATTCACCGTGCTAGCTGCAAGCTCATCGATCACCACCACGGGTTTTTTATTCCCCTGTAACACTTGATCGATTCCGGCTAAACAGGTATTTATTGCCTGAATTGCTTTCTTTAAATCAGTGTCATAATCAACTCCAAGGGTCATTTCATAGCGTAAAAACCCATCAATTGTATAGTTACTAAAAGGAGATTTAATGATTTGGGCATTTGGAATAAATACATCCTTGCCATCGAGGGTTTTCACTGCCGTTACCCTCATATTTAATTCATAGACATACCCGATGGTTCCCTGTGTTTCAACGAGGTCCCCAATTTTAAAAGGACTATTGAATGCCAGGATAATACCAGACAGAAAATTTTCACCAATATCCTTGAATGCAAACCCAAGTATAAAGGTCGTAATTCCGGCCCCGGCTATTATATGTTTTGCAATCCCACCCAGGCCAACTATTTGAAAAAAGAATATAAAGCCGATCAGGGTAATAACAAAAGCAACCACTTTACCCATAAATGCTGCCAGCAAAGGATTTTTTGACTTTGGCTTTATGCGCTTGCGAATTGTTCTTTTAATGAGCCAGGATGCAAGAATGAAGGCAAGCAATACCAATATGCCTATGCCAATCTCAGGAAGTTGGTCGATTGTTTTTAAATAGATCTCTTTTAAAGCTATCATCGTAAGGTTCAATTTAAATACTTATATGATCAATCTCACACCTCCAAGTTCCTCTATCCTGTAAGGAAAATGATCCCCCGGTGAGGCAATAAACATAAAGTTGACCGGTATCTTCCACGTCTTACAGAGTTTTTTAATCAGTTCAGGCCCAAAAACACCTTCAACAATTTCACCGGAGACCACAACTTCGGGATATTCTTCGTCAATGATTTTAACAACCTTCTTGAAGTTTTTAATAAACTCAGATTCGTCTTGCATAGAGGGATCAACCACGTGGACTATTTTCAAATTCTTAGTATTCTCATTATTCTTTATGTATAGCATCACTTTATTCAAAACTGCAAGATTATCCCGTTTCGCAAAGTACACGAACTGCTGGGAATTGATCGAATTGATCAGGTCGTTCAAGCGGGTACTTATTTTAAGGAACCAATCTTTAAAGTTGTTGAAAATATAAATCATGATCCCCAGTGAGGCTCTCAAAATACGCACCCGGTTGAGCAAGACAGAAATGAGGATAATGGCCGGAATAAAATAGACAAGGAATACTCTGATATTAGACGGACCCTCATTGGTTTCAGATTTCATTAATACATTTCCCGCCAATGCAATAATGACTGCACTCATGGCCAGTAACACACCTGTCCAGGGGGCAAATTCAGGCCTGGGAAGTTTGGCCCTGCGGATTTTAAGCAGGATGTTCCCAAATCCAAACAGAAACATCACAGATAAAAATGATATTGTATAGACCCCGGCCAGTCTTGCCACATTTCCTTTGGTAACCAGTAAGACAGAAATGGAAAGTATGAAAAACAGAATAATGATTCGGGGAGAGCTGCCTTTTCTGTTTCTTTTCAGGAAAAACTGAGGCAAGATCCGGTCAAGGGTCATCCTTTCCAGCAAACCAGTTACACCAACGTATGAGGTCAATACAGCGCCACTCAGCACCAAAACGGCATCCAGTGATATGAGCGTGGCCAGCCATTGTCCGGCAGAAAGGTCACCCATGTGGGATAAAAGGGTAGTGGAATATTCATTGCTTATTTCGGCTATCGGAACAATGCTCAAGGCCAGGAAAGCCATTAAAGGATTCAGAATACTTACGATGAGCCACATGTTCCGGAGGGTCTTGGGGAAAACGCCTGCTTTTTGTTGCTCCACAAAATTTGCAGAACTCTCAAATCCGGAAATTCCAAGCATGGAAGCAGAGAAACCGAAAAATATGGCCATGGTGATGCTTCCCTCAATTGGCAGGTTCCAATTTGACCGGAATTGGCTGAAGCCATTTTTCGCCAAATAGAATATAATAAACCCTGATAACAGGGAGAGGGAAAACAGGTGAAAAAGGAAAATGCCCGTGGCTACTTTCGCTGATTCTGTAATGCCCACGATGGCCAGCAGGGCAAACAGGAACAATAAAGCAATGGTGGCAATCATGACGGGCAGCCCTTGAAAAATACCATGAAAATAATGCATGGCTTCATTGGCTGAAATAACTGAGGTCGCCATGTAGGACAAAATGGTTAAAGTGGCAGCCAAAGAGGCTGTAGATTTGCTGGTGGTATTCAGTAAGGCATTATAAGCACCCCCGTTTAATGGCAGCGCACCAACAACCTCCCCATAGATTTTCCTGAAAAGGAACAAGACAAAGGCCACAATCAGAAGGGTGATCCAGGCATATTGTCCCGCAAAGCCTATGGATAGAGCTGATACATAAAGAACGGAAGAACTAATATCGTTTCCGCAAATAGCGGTTGAGGACAATACACCCAGTTTTTTCTTGGACATCTAAGACGGAACTAATTCCATCCCAAGTTCATAAATTTTCGGATTTTAAGTGTAAAATACCTGACAAAATATTCATTTGCAGTCTTATGAAGGAATGAGGCTGTACTTCTATATCCTCGATCAATGGTAAGTAATAAGAGCCAAATCATTACTTTTGGCAGTAATCAAATTAATTTCATTGTAAATCAGCGAGGATGAAGTTTTTAAAAGATCTTTACCATCATTATATGAGAAGCAACACCTTTGAGAAGGGTGCTGCGCTTTCCTACTATACCGTTTTTTCCTTTTTGCCTATTATTATGATTATTTCGTCCATTCTGGGCATTTTGGTTAAAGGCGACACTATCTCAGCGGAAGTGCTTAAAGTGCTTAAGAATATTGTTGGGCCCCAGGGTGCAGATCAACTGGAGAGCATCATTACCAACCAACATTTGCATCACGACAACCTGTTTACGACCATTGTTGGTACTGCAACCTTTCTGTTGGCCGCCACCGGGATGTTCAACCAGATCCAAAAATCACTGAATGGGATCTGGGGATTGAAAGCTAGACCGGAAAGAGGTATTCTCAATTATTTTGTCCGTCATATTACTTCCTTTGTCATTCTGCTGACTATCGGATTCATTTTATTGTTAAGTACCGCGCTCAACAGCCTGCTTTTGACATTTTCCTCTAAGCTGCCCGATGCTTTTGTTAATGCTCACCTGTATGAACATTTGGTTTCATTTATCCTGATCACTTTGCTGTTTGCCGTACTTTTCAGATTTATCAGAACTGCGATTGTGCCCTGGAAAAATGCCTTCGTCTCTGCAGGATTTACCACCATTCTCTTTCTTATCGGAAAAATAGGGATCGGAATTTATATCGCTCACAGTACTATTAATTCTACTTTTGGCGCAGCCAGCATCCTGGCATTGCTTATGATTTGGGTGTACTATTCTTCTCAGATTCTGTTTATGGGTGCTACATTTGCCTTTGTTTTCGGACAAAAAACTGGTTATGAGATCAGGCCAACGAACCAGGCAGTTCGATTTGTCCAGAAAGAACTTAGAGAGAAGTGAAAAATGCCATGAAAATACCTTTCGTAATAGTTCAAATGCTCTTTTAAAAACTTTATAACATTCGTTCTAATATGATCAAGAAAGAGACAGGGATTTCGCCAACTGAATACAGGAGCATTGAAAGCGGGGCCTTACTGAAGGATATGGATACTCCTGAAGCATATCAGGACATACTGGCAAAGTACAAGCGCGGGTCCTGAGCACTTCCGGATCCGGCTTTTTTCTTCAGAGATCAGTGGCTGTCAATGTCGTTCACCATAAGGATCATATGCCAGAGGCTTTTTTGAATCTCTTCCATATACTCTTTGATGGCGCGGGTGGAACCAGGCATTACGAAGATCAGCGTTTTCCCGGCCGTTCCCGCGATGGAGCGGCTCAGAGCAGCATTTGGATTGACCATGCCGTGTTTCACCCGGATCAGCTCCATAATGCCGGGGATTTGCTTTTCCAGGTGCTGCATGGCTACCTCGGGGGCCATATCCCGGGAACCCAGCCCGGTGCTCCCGGTTGTAAATATGAGGTCCAAGTTCTCCCCGATGGCTTTTCCAAGTTCCCCGGAGAAGGCTTCCCGGCTGTCAGGAAGAATCACGGTGCTGGCCGTATGCTTCAGTTTTTTCTCCTCAAACCATTTTTCCATCTCCTGCAGGATCAGGGGTCCGCTTCGATCGGAATAGAAACCGCTTGAAGCCCGGTCACTGAGGGTGATCACTTTCAGCCTGAAGGTCCTGGGAACATATTCCAGCCGGTCCCCGGCTTTCAGGGGACCCCCCTGAATTACCCGGCAGAATATTCCTTCATCAGGCATGATGCACTCCCCGGTATCCTTGTATATGGCACACCCTTTCCCGTGGCACTTCTTGCCGACCTGGGTGAGCTCAAGGACCACTTCCCCGTGAATAAAGCGATCCAGCGGGCGGGCATGGTGAAGAGCTAATCCTGAAGTGGTGATGTTTTCACCGAATCCCCCGTCAGGAACGCGGGATCCGGTATGGCTTTCATATTTCCTGATACTCTCAGCCGCCAGGAGGCTTACCTGACGATGCCAGGGCCCGGCGTGGGCATCTCCTGCAATACCCTCGTGGTTGATCAGGACTTCGGGAACCGGGGTTTTGGCCTCTCCCTTGGTGCCGGATAGATTGACCGAATGGATGGTGACCATTTGTTTCATACAGGGAGATCCTCCTTTATTTTTTGAATCAGCCTGATTTGATCCAGGACCATCTGCTTGTCCAGGGACTTGCACATGTCATATATCGTTAACAGCGCCACTGATACACCAGTCAGTGCTTCCATTTCTACCCCGGTACGGGCCTGGCAGCTTACTTCACAGCTGGCAATGATACCCTCATCGCAGAACTCAAAGTCGATGTGGACTGCATCCAGCGGCAGGATGTGACACAGCGGAATCAGGTCCGGTGTTCCTTTCGCAGCCTGGATCCCCGCTATCCTGGCAACGGCCAGTACGTTCCCCTTCTTTACCTGGTCCTTTCTGATGGCCCGAACGGTTGCGGCCTCCATCCGGATCAGACCGCTTGCCCTGGCTGTCCGATGTGCGATCTTTTTGTTCCCCACATCCACCATGCGGGCATCCCCCTTTTTGTCGATGTGGCTTAGAGGCCCCTTTTGCTCCTGCTTAATACTCATGATCTGTCCGTTTTTACCCCGCAGGGATCCATTATCCGCCGATTCCATAAAAGGTGTTCCTGGAATTGACCCGGCCCCTCTCTGGTTTTTGTTCCACAGCCCTTTTAAAGGCACCTTCAATCCCGAATTCCTGGATGTGGAACTCCTTGTCGCTGAAAAGACAGGGAATAAACCGGCCATCGGAAGTAAGCCGGATCCTGTTACAGATAAGACAGTGACCTCCATCTCCGCCTTCCACTTTCCAGAATCTGCCTGATCCCAGGCTCATCTGCCGGATAAACCTTAAGCCAAGGTCCCTGGCCCGGGAGAATTCTTTCAGGTTCTCAATCTCTTCTGCTGTGGTGTCCGGAGTGATCACACAATTGATTTTTATGGGATTCAAACCGGCATTCCTGGCGGCCTCAATGCCCTGTTTTACCCCTCGTATATCTCCACCCCTGGTGATCTCCCGGAATCGCTCCGGATCCAGTGTATCCAGACTGATATTCACACGGTCCAAACCAGCTGACGCTAGCCGCTCAGCCATACTGGCAAGTAAAATACCATTCGTGGTCAGGGTGATCTCCCGGATCCCCTCCGTCCCTGAGATCCTGCCGATCAGTTTTTCCAGTCCTTTCCTGACAAGTGGTTCTCCCCCGGTAAGCCGGATCTTTGAAATCCCCAGGGGAGCCAGGGTCCTGACGATATGCGTAATCTCATCAAAGCTCAGGAGCTTGCGGCCATGCGTTGTAGCTGTCAGCTGTTCCGGCATGCAATAGTTGCATGCCAGGTTGCATCGGTCTGTTACCGAGATCCTCAGGTAGCTGATCTTCCTGTCAAATGAGTCGTACATACACCTCTTCTCCTTTCTTAATGACCGTTTGTCCAGCGTCCATTTCTGCAAAACCGATCACCTTTTCCAGGGCGTGAAGGTGGCCGGATCCGTGGTATTTAACCGCTTCACAACTTCCTCTTTCCGTAAAACATACAGGGAGAAAAAATTGCCTGCCGGCCCGGTGTCTCCGGTACTCTTTCTCCCATGTAATTTTGATCCGTTTATTTACTGGAATGGCCCCGGTGCAGAGCTCCAGGTATGGTTTTACCAGCACTTCGAACTGAACGAAACTGGAAACCGGATTGCCTGAGAGTCCGAAACAAGCCTCCCCGCCCTTATGGGCAAAGGACACAGGTTTCCCGGGCTGAATGGCCACCCGGTCATATTCCAGCTGGAAACCAAGTTCTTCCAGGACTCCTGGAACCAGGTCCAGTTCACCAACGGAAGCACCCCCGGTAAGAATCAGCAAGTCAAGCTTCTCCATGGCTTCTGAGATCTTTTCAGCCAGTTTAATCGGGTGATCTTCAACAATTCCTATGTTTTTAGGGATGTGGCCTGCACGTCGAACCTGCCCTGCCAGCTGGTGGCTGTTAGAGTTCCGTATCTGGGATTGCTTAGGGACCTCAAAGGCTTCGACCAGTTCGCTGCCGGTGGCCAGGATGCCAATGGCCAGTTGACTGGCAACATTTATCTGTACCTTTCCGGTGGATGAAATGATTCCCAGGTGTGCGGGGTTCAGTATGGTTCCTGCCGGTAGCAGGAGGTCTCCCTCTTTCAGGTCCTGTCCCCGGAGGTCAATATTCTTATCGGTTTCACTGGCTGTAAAAAGGATGGTGCAGTCGCTTGCGACCTCCACCTGTTCCTGCATGATCACGCAGTTAGCCCCTTCGGGGATCATCGCCCCGGTCATGATCTTGCTGCACTGCGATTTTCTGACTTTCTGAGTGGGCAGAGTCCCGGCCGGAATCGTTTCCAGTACGCTCAGGGGGCCTGGCAGATCCTCCCGTTTGCAGGCATATCCGTCCATGGTGGCACGTGGGAAGGGAGGCACATCCCGGTCTGCATATATCGCCTCTGCCAGTACCCTGCCCAGGGACTCATTCAGGGGAATCCTTACCGTTCCCGGTCGGATCGGGTATTTCCCTGCCAGTGCCAGTGCCTCCTTCAGTTGAATCATCTTTCTGTATTTCTGTAAATGTAAAAGATTTCTATTTATATAATGAATAGTTTGATACTCGCAATAAGTAGTACTGTGGTAATCAGGTATTTGAGCTGAATTGCCGTAAGTCTGAACCCACCCGTCCAGGATCCCAGTAAACCACCCGCCATCACAGCCACGATCCAAAGGGCAATTTTTGGAGAGACTTCCATCCCGGCCACGATATGACCGCTCAGACCCGACAGAGAATTCAGGAAAATAAAGGCCGATGAGGCCGCTGCTGTTTCCTTCATGCCCCCCCAGCGAGTGAGCAGCAGGAGGGGACTGAGGATGATCCCCCCGCCGATCCCGATCATCCCTGAGAAGAAGCCAATCAAGGCTCCGGCAGCCAGGGCGATAGGAATGGACAGCTTCTTAGGATCACCATTTTCCCCCGTGCGGATCACGATCCTCAGGGCAGCCAGGAAGAGACAGACGCCCAGGATTTTTTTGTAAAGCTCGGGGGGAACCTCCAGGGAGGCACCCAGAAAGGCCATGGGGATGGAAGTGATCACAAAGGGGAGCAGCAGCCGTGCCCGGAAGTGTCCTGCCCTGTAAAAAGCGATAAATGCAATGGAAGAGACAAAGAGATTCAGGATGAGGGCCGAGGGCTTCATCAGGGCAACCTCTACGCCGAACAGAGCCATCAGGGCCAGGTATCCGCTGGCTCCGCCATGACCCACCGATGAATAAAGGAAGGCGACCAGGCAGATCGACAGGATGAACAAGATCTCCAGCTGCATGAATCTGTGGATCAGATGGCGTCGATGGCCTGCTTCACTCGTTCCGGTGTCAGAGGCTGGCGGAACACCCTGGCCCCCGTCGCATCAAATACTGCATTGGCTACAGCGCCTCCCACGCATACTATGGGCGGTTCGCCTCCTCCATGGGGAACGTCATGGGGTGAATCCATAAGGACCACGTCCAGTTCAGGAGCCATGTTGAACTGAGTTATGGCATAGGAGTCATAATTCCTGCTCAGCATTTTCCGGCCTTCAAATTGAATCTCCTCCCTGAGAGCATAGCCCAGGCCCATTAACATGCAGCCTTCTGCCTGCAGGGTGGCGCCCTGTGGGTTGACTATCATACCCATGTCCTGGCAGCATAAAGCCCTTTTCACCTGCACATATCCGGTATTTTTGTCCACTTCAGCCTCCACGAAAACCACCACGTAGGTCCCCACATCAATACCCAGGGCAAAGCCATAACCCCTTCCGCTGGGGCCTTTAGCCGGGGTCCAGCCAAATTTTTCCGCGCCGGTCTTAAGCACATTTGCCATTCGCGGGTCGTGTTCCAGGTGGCGTAACCTGAACTCCACAGGATCCACCCCTGCAGCTACGGCGAGGATGTCCATCTGGGATTCCCTGGCAAAGGTGTTGGTATTCACGCTGGGGGCCCTCCAGGCACCCGTAAAAAAGGGATGTCCCATGGTTCCGCGGGGAGCACCCAGGGATCTGGTCCTGGAGTGTGGGATGTCGTAAAAATGGGCTGCTTCACGGCCCCCTCCCTGATGAACGGCGTAATCCCAGTAGCTGATCCGCCCGGCCTCGTTCAGCCCGGCGTTTATCTTCACCACTGCAGCGGGACGAAGGCGATCGTACATGAATTCCTCTTCACGGCTGAAGACCAGCTGAACAGGTTTCCCGGTGAGTTTTACCAGACGTGCCACTTCTGTCGCCTGGGGATTGTAGATTTTACCCCCGAAGCCACCTCCCACAAAAACAGGTAGCAACTGTACATCTTTAGGATCCATGCCCACCGTTTCTGCGATATCATCGCGGGTAGGATAAGGAGTCTGACAGGAAGCCCATACCTTCATTTTACCATTCTCCATAAGGGCAGTGGCCGTATGATTTTCAATGGGCGAGTGAGCAATATAGGGGTCCTTAAAAGTGCTTTCAATATGTTGAACAGCGGCCGACTTTCCCTGGAGAAGCTGACCTTCGGATGCAAGTTCCCGGCTCTCCGTGGCGATTTCCAGGATATGATCGAAAAGGGTTTCGTGGTTCAGCTCTACGGCTTCTTCCTCCCACTCAGCCTTTATGGATTCGATCGCCTTGCTTGCCATATGCCGCGTGGGATGCAGAACAGCCACAAAATCCCCGTCTTTAACCAAAGTAACTCCTTCCATGCCTTCGGCCTCGGAGGTGTCCACAGCTAAGAGCCTGGCTCCCAGCGAAGGTGGACGCAGGATCCTTGCCGTCAGCATACCCGGGAGCTGGATATCCCCCGCATATCTGGCCTCTCCATTCACCTTTTCCACCGAATCCACCCGAAAGCGGGGTTTCCCCATTATTTTAAATTCAGATGCCTTTTTCATGGGTACATCCCCGATCTCCGTTTCCAGGATCTTTTTGCCTTTGGTCAGCTGGGCATAGCTGATTTTTTTGTTGTGATCCTCCCGTGACCGAACCATGCCGTCGATTACCTCCAGCTGGCCCCTTTCCAGGGATAGTTCCCCGGCAGCCATTTTTATCAGGATGGCTCTGGCTTTGGCGGCTGCCGAGCGCATAACCTGTCCGAATACACGGGTCGACAAGGAACCATAGGTGCCCTCATCCCAGGGACAGAGATCTGTATCCCCCATCAGGATATCCACATCCTCCAGCCTGACGTCCAGTTCATCGGCCAGTTCCATGGGCAGGGAGGTGATAGGGCCCTGTCCCATCTCAATTTTACCGGTGAACAGGGTCACTTTCCCGTCCTCTCCAATGCGCAGATAGGCGTTGAAGCCCGGATCTTCGTCCTGGCGTAGCCCGGCTTTCAAGGGAGTACTTCCTACGGAAAAGGCCACAACCAGCCCGGTCCCGATCCGTTTCATGAAATCCCGCCGGTCCATCTCGAAGGGATTCCCCATATTTTTAAAAAGCCTGTCGTTGTATTTTTTATCGCTATTCATGATTTCATGCTTTTTTCATCTTTTTTCCGGCATTCTGAATGGCCTCTATGATCCGGCCGTGGGCTCCGCAGCGGCACAGGTTTTCGTCCATGGCGATGATGACCTCTTCGCGGGAAGGTTCAGGATTGTTCAGGAGCAAGCCATAGGCGTTCATAATCATGCCCGGGGTACAAAAGCCGCATTGCAGGGCATCGTTCTTTACGAATTCATCCTGAAGGGGATGCAGTGATCCGTTTTTGGAGAGTCCTTCGATGGTCAGGATACTGCTTCCGGCTGCTTCAACAGCAGCAAGGGTACAGGAGCGAACAGCTTCACCGTTCATGATCACCGTGCACGAACCACAGAAGCCTTCACCGCAACCGAATTTGGTGCCTGTCAGTCCCAGTTGCTCGCGAATGACCCACAGAAGGGCTTCGTCCTCCTGCGCATTCACGGAGACCTGTTTGCCATTAAGTACAAATTCAACAGTTTTCATGGGCATCTTATGTTTAAGATCAGAAATTCCTAATGTATTAAGAAGTCATCATAAAGTCAATATAAATAAGCATTTACAGCCCGGAAACTCAGGACTGGAACTTATATGAATATACTAAATATTAATATGTTATTTAGAGCAATCAGGTGCTTAACATCTTCCCCTGGCGCAGGGGCTGTTGGTGATAAAGAATCCGAAAAAGCCTCCAATTAGCAGGCTTTTAAGTACCTCTTTGCCTGGAATACTTTCCATCAACCGGCCTTCGGTGAAATAGAAGAAGAGAAAGCCGAGAACAGCACCTGCGGCAACAGCAGTCAGAGTCGTTTTAAACCGGGGGGAATGAATGGTACGAGTAATCCAGCTTCCCTGTGGTTTGAGGTCCAGTTGTTTGAATTGCATTTATGTAAATATGTAGATAAAATGATATGTAAAAGTAATATTTTTTCTCGTACCTTTACAAGGAATTCGGGGTGCCTTAATAGTACGGGCTGAGATCACACCCTTTACCTGATCTGGGTAATGCCAGCGTAGGGAACAAAATTTCCTGTTGAAGCCCCCTTTTTCGGATTGTTGATTCTTATCAAAATAGGAGAGATATGAAAAGGATATTCCTGTTTTTAAGCCTGGTGGCCTGCTCCTTGGCAGTCCTGGCCCAGAAAACGCTTGTGAAGGGGAGCGTCACAGATACAGACGGGGAGCCCCTGATGGGGGCCAATGTGGTAGTGAACAATACCAAGTTAGGGGTGATTACCAGTACGGAAGGAAAGTTTGAATTGCTTCTGGATGCACAAAAATCCCATGAGTTAAGCATTTCCTATATGGGATTTGAAGGCCAGGTAATCGAACTCATCCCCCCCTTTAAACAGAATTACCAGGTAGAAATGGCTGCTTCCATGTTTATTGCCGACGAGGTGGTCGTCCGGGCCACCAGGGCGGGAAATAAAACACCCATGGCCTATGAGAATATGGAGCAGGAGGAGATAGCTGCCCAGAATATGGGTCAGGATATGGGCTACCTCTTAAGTTTAACTCCCTCCCTGGTCCAGTCCTCCGAATCGGGCACGGGCATTGGTTATACAAACTTTCGTATCCGTGGTGCCGATCCAAGCAGAATTAACATCACTGTGGATGGTATACCGCTCAACGATGCAGAATCGCAGCAGGTATTCTGGGTGAATATGCCATCCTTTTCAAGCTCTTTGAACAGTATCCAGGTGCAGCGGGGGGTGGGGACTTCTACCAATGGAGCTGCGGCCTTTGGCGCAACGGTCAATATGCAGACTGCGATTCCCTCCAGGGAGGGTTACGCAGATCTCAGCAGTACCTTCGGCTCCTACAACACCTGGATCTCTACGGTAAAAGCGGGAACGGGACTGATCAGGGACCGTTTCAGCCTGGATCTTCGTTATTCCAAAATGAAATCGGATGGGTATGTGGATTATGCCTTTTCAGACAACCAGTCCGCGCAGTTTACGGCCAACTATTTCACCAGGAGAGGCCGAATCAAGGCCAATGTCATCCTGGGAGAGCAGCATACGGGGATCAGCTGGTGGGGAGTGGATGAGGCCACGCTGGAAAGCAACAGGACCTATAATCCAGCCGGTCAGTATGTAACTCCATCAGGGGAAAACCGCTACTATGAAAACCAGACAGATAATTACTGGCAGAACCATTACCACCTGGTTTATTCCACCAATCTCTCGGAGAGGCTCCTGTTTAACGCAGCACTTTTTTATGTGGATGGCCGGGGATACTACGAACAGTTTAAGCAGGAGGAAGAGTTGGCCGACTACTATTTGCCGGATATCGTGGTTGAAAACGATACCCTGAGCCAGACAGACCTGATCCGGCAAAAGTGGCTGGATAATGGATTTTACGGAAGCGTCTTCTCTCTCATTTATTCACGGGATTTGCTGAAGTTAACCGGTGGTGGTGGTTTAAACAGGTATGCGGGGGATCATTTTGGAGAAATTATCTGGATGAGGTATGCGGGGGATACCGAAAAGGAGCATGAATGGTACCGGAACAATGCCGAAAAATGGGATGGAAATCTTTACCTGAAAACCTCTTACCAGATTAGCCCACAAATAAATCTCTTTGCAGATGTGCAATACCGTTATGTGCACTACCTGCTGGAGGGTATTGACGATGACGGGTATTTGCGAGAGCTGGATCAGGAGCATAGCTTTCACTTTTTAAATCCAAAGCTGGGGGCCCAGCTGGAAATCAGCGGCACGCAGTATGCCTATGCCTCTTTTTCCATGGGGAACAGGGAGCCAACCCGACAAAATTTCAAAGATGCTACGGGCGATCCAGAAGCCACCCCCAGAGCAGAACAACTGAGGGACCTGGAGCTTGGTTACTCTTTCTCTTCACCCAGTCTGGCAGCTTCATTGAATCTGTACTATATGGATTACAGGAACCAACTGGTACCCACGGGAGAGTTGAGCCAGGATGGTTACCCCATCATGACCAATGTGGAGAGCAGCTACCGGTCGGGGGTGGAATTGAGTTTTGGGATACAGCCTCTCGCTTTTCTGGAGTGGAACGCCAACCTGACCCTTAGCAGGAACAGGATAAGGAACTTCAGGGAGTCTTATGTGGATTACAATTCCGGCACCTGGACAGGTACCCCTTCTTCCAGAGACCTGGGTGATGTGGATATTGCCTATTCACCCGCGGTGATCTCCTCAAGTGACCTGGTGTTTCACCTGGCTAAATCCCTGGACCTTCACCTGATCAGTCAGTATGTGAGTGAACAGTATTTTGTAAATACCATGAATGAGAACATGAAGCTGGATGCCTGGTTTGTAAATAATCTGAGGCTGGATTACTCCTTTATGGTAAAAAAGGTGGGTCTGCTGGGCTTTCAGTTCCAGCTTAATAATCTCTTTTCTGCGCTTTATGAAAACAATGCATACGGGGGTACCTGGTGGCAGGACGGGGAGGAGTACTACTGGTCGGCTTATTTCCCGCAGGCAACCATCCATTACCTGGCCAAGGTGAGCCTCAGGTTCTAATCCATTTAAAGCATACAGCAGGATGTGGATTGAGATATTCGGAGTCGTAACAGGAATTCTTTATGTGATTCTGGAGGTCAGGCAGAACCGCCTGCTCTGGCCCCTGGGAATAATCACTTCAGCGGCCTATATCTATATTTTCTTCACCGGGAAATTTTATGCCGATATGGGCCTTCAGGTGTACTATGTTCTGATCAGTATCTATGGCTGGTATTTCTGGAGCAGGGGAGGAGCCAAAGCTGAGAAGGGGGAGCTTCCGGTGGTCCGGATCAACCGAAGGCAGCTTTTACTTCTTTTCCTCACTTTTGGTCTCTCCTGGGCAGCTATCTATTTTGTTCTGTACCGTTATACGGACTCCACCGTACCGCTGGGCGATTCATTTACCACGGCGCTGGCCATTGTGGCAACCTGGATGCTCACCCGGAAAATCATTGAGCAGTGGTTTTTATGGATTATTGCCAATGTTGTCAGCATAGGGCTGTATATTTACAAAGGCCTGTATCCTACGGTCATTCTCTATGCCATTTATGCAGGAATGGCGGTATACGGGTATTTCGAATGGAAAAGATCGATGATTAAGAGCCTTGAAGATGCAGGAGGATCCTAAGATAGTTATTCTGGCCAATGGAAGTTTTCCATCCGCCCGGCAGGGCCTGGATCTGCTGAAGAAGGCTGATCTGCTGATCTGTTGTGATGGAGCCGCAGATAAGCTGGTTGAATTCGGACTGGAGCCTGGTCTGATCATTGGTGATCTGGATTCCCTTTCATCCCGGGTCTGGAAAAAATACGAAGCCAGTACCATCCAATTGGAGGATCAGGAGAGCAACGATCTGACCAAGGCGGTCCAGTATTGTATAAGAAAAGGCTATAAAGCGGTCACTATTCTCGGGGCAACCGGATTAAGAGAGGACCATACCCTGGGCAATATCTCCCTGATGCTGGAGTATACTTCACATATAAAGGTCAGGATGCTATCCGATTACGGAGTCTTCTTCCTGGTTCAGAGCGGTGAGCGGATAAAGTCCTTTGCGGGAGAAAAAATTTCCATTTTCTCGGTGGACAACAGGGTCCGGGTCAGCTCAACCGGACTGAAATATCCCCTGAAAAAACTGAAGCTTTCCAACTGGTACCGGGCCAGCCTGAATGAAGCAATGGCAGAAAGCTTTACCCTGCAATTTGACTCTGATCTGCCTCTGATTATCTATAAAGCGTGGTAATGAGCACTCAGTCTTTAATTCCCAGGGCTTTTTCTATGTCTTCAGAAGAGGGATTTTCCGGACAATCGATGGAGGGCAACCAGGGCTTGATATCCAGAACCGGGGTTCCATCATAGGCATCGATCCCGCTCACGAACAGTTGACGACCCTGCACCTTGTCCAGCCTGAGCACCCCGAATCCGATGGAGTTTGGCCTGTTGGGCGAACGCGTGGAAAAGAGGCCAAACTCTCTGCTGCTGCCAGGTGGTCTTACCATCGATCTCCAGTCTTTTGACAGATGCATATGATAGAGCACAATAAGGTATTCGAATGCTTCCAGATCCTGCATGGCTTCTTCAAATTCAGGATAGAGTTCAATGATCCCCCGGTTTTCAGGAACCAGTCTTCCCTGGCGCGGAGCACCGGTTTGCGGGCTGAGTTCTGTATGGAACTCCCCGATGGGTCTGTAGTCAACGCTCATATTCTCTGGCTTTATAGGTTCTTCCGCTTTGCTGTTTACCGGATCTTCAAATAGCAGTTCTCCCAGTTCGTGCGGATCAAAGTGGTTATTTATCATTTCAGGTTCCAAACCGGCCTGGTGCACATAAATGGCAGCCTTCTGGCTTTGTTTGGAGTTCAGGAAGCGATTCTCGAAGAGTTTTAACTCCCTGGCCGGAGAGTTGATGGAGAACCCATAGCCCCCTTCCTCTGTCCCATTATTTTCTATGGTATTCCGGAGGAACACGTTTCTATGGGGTGCATTGGATTCTCTTTCTCCGCGAAGATGAACCCCATCTGCTTTGTTCTCAAAAACGTGGTTGTTTTCAAACAGGACATCAGTATCCTTGTGTCCCGTGCAGATTCCATAGCGGCCGTTGTGGTGGAATTTATTGCCTATCACATTGCTTTGATATACCCTCCAGCAGATAAATAGCCCATCCTGGTCATTATGATGTACCTCGTTGTTTTCGATGAGTGAAAAGGGGGACCCTGTTCCCGGGTGCAGGCCGGTGTTGCCGCTTCCGGAGATTTCACTGTTCTTTATGGTCACATTTTCTGTGATTTGCCAGCTGATCCCCTCGCCATTGAACTCATTTACCCGGACTCCGTCAACGGTGATCCAGCTGGATTTCAGGATCAGGATCCCCGCACTATTGCATCCGTCGGCAAAGAAGTTCTCCCTGCGATTACCTTCTATGGATAGATTGGAGACCGTGCAGTGTTCCGCTTCAATCACCTCAATCACCGACGATGCGTTCGAGATAATTCCGTTCAGGTCAGAACGGTAATCCCGAATGAGTCCCCGGTCTATATAGATCACATCCTCTTGTATATCAGTGATGTAGGCGGTGGAGACATTCCAGCATCCGCTGTTTTCCTTGTCAGTCACCTGGATTTTCATTCCAATCTCAAAGCCCTCCGTATCTTCAACGGTCAGTTTCAGCTCCCCGTAATCGGCATCCACAATGTACCTGCTTTGTACGCCCCGCTCTTTTTTGAGTACGGTCTCCTTGCCGGAACCCATCAGGTTTACATGGCTCTTCAGCCTCAGGGGGGCAGAGATGCTATATTCCCCCGGATTCAGAAAAACGGTTCCACCGCTTTCCTCCAGGGCGTCTATGGCCAGTTGAATGGAAAGGGTATTGTATCCGGAAATATGTGCATCATCTCCTCCAACAGAAATGGTACGTTCGGCTACTCTAGGGTGAACCAGCGCATCTGCTTCCTGGATTTCCTGAGCAAAGAGATACCCAGGAGCCATTAGAAAAAAGAGTGAGATCGTTTTTTTCATTGTTTCGGTTTTTCGATTATTTAGTCATGCTCTACTCGACACTGCTGAATTCCCCGCTCAGCCTGGTTTGAAGACCAGAAATGTCATTCAGGTGTTTTTTCAGGATCATTTTTTCGATCCGGTCCATCATCCGGACATCAATTGTATTTCCGGGGGTCTCGTTTCGGGAAATTCTTGCGGCCTGACTTCTGATACGAAGGTTTGTCATAAAATCGAAAGTCTGCATCAGTTCTTCATGCAGAGAGGGATCAAAGACACCCTTCTCCAGCAGCAATGCTGCCCGCTCCCTGCTTTCAGTGACCTCCAGGTTTTCCCGGATGCCGTATAGCCGGATATAGGAGGTGACCGGCAAAAGAATTTTTTTGAGATCCAGCAGGGTTTCCTCGGATTTACCAGGAACCTTCATCTGATTTATGGATCGGGCCATATGGTAAAAGAAAACCGCTTTGCCTTTGACGGTTTTATTCACATGGGTCCGAAGCTGATCCACCAGGATATTTTCTCCATAGATACAGCGGAAATCGAAAAAGATGGCCGCATCCAGGATATCCTGCGGGGTGCTGCTCCCAATCCATTCACTGAAATACTTCTTCCATACATCCAGTTCGCGGTTCCATTTGGGATTACTGGCCATCATATCGCCCGGGCAGTTACGGTAGCCCACTGCATCCAGCTCCAAATTGACTTTTTTGGCCAGTACCTGGAAGTAGATCTGAGCATCCTGCCGGTAGCTCTCCTGCATATTTACCGTGATGATGGCATTGTCCTGGTCGGTGGCCAGGGTCTGTTCTCCTCTGCCATGGCTACCCATGGCAATGAAAGCAAATTTACAGGGAGCCGGTCCGAGCTCTTCCATGGCCAGATCAATGAGTCGCCGGTGTATGGAGTCTCCCACTGAACTGATGATCCGGGTGAGAATCCCAGTATGGGCTCCACTGTCCGTTAGTGCTTTTACCAGGACAGGTAATCGCCTGTAAATCCTTTTCAGTTGCTCGACCCCTTCGGCCACAGCAATCTCCTTGATGAGGAATCCCGCCAGGTTCTCCTGGATTCCCCCAATCTCACGATATCCCACCACCCCGCTGATTTTCTTGGAGTTTCCGGTCAGTGCAATATGAGAGAGCCCTCGTTTTTTCATGGTGAGCAATCCTTCAAACAATAGTGCATTTTCATGCAGGGTGACCACCGGAGAGCTCATGATCTCAATGACTTTCTTATCTGGCTCCAGTCCGGTGGCCAGAACTCTTTCCGTAAGATCGTGCTGATTAATTACCCCGATAATTTTATCCCCCTGATTGACAAACAGGATATCACAGCGTTGCCGGGTCAAAATCCGGATAGCCTCCCGGACAGAAGCCTCGGCATGCACTCTTCTGATCTCCCTGGAGATTGCTTTCAGGGGCTGGTGCATCATCAGCAGCAGGGTTTGAAGCTCTCCTGCCAGCAGCTCACTATCCTTCTCAAACTGCATCTGGCTACTAACCTCCTTAATCACAATGATATACGCGGATTGCTGTGCATAGGTGATGCTGGAGGCAGAGATGACCACCTCTTTCTTTTGACCTGTCTTGCAGTTTAGGAGGGTTTCACGGGAGATGGATTTCTGAGGGTCCTTAAATTCAGCCGCCAGGTTCTTCCATTTCAAACTAAACAGATCTTCGAACTGCATGTTTTCCAACTCGGCGGGAGAATACCCACTCAGATCACTGAAGCGGAAATTTGAAAATACAAATTCACCCTGCACCATCATCAGGGTTCCTTCTGTGGCCGCTTCCACCAAGGATTTATACTTTTCCCTGGAGATCAAAAGGGCATCCTCCGCATTTTTTTTCTTCCGTTCCGTATTCAGGCTCTGGCGGATAATGAACGCAAGAAGGATGCTGATGACCAGCGTAATTATCAAAACCACCCTTAGAAGCCGGTTCTTCAGGGAGCGGATCTCCATCCGAACATCTTCCAGGTAGATCCCCGTACCAACAATCCAGTTCCAGGCCTCAAATTCCCGCACATAGGATAGTTTGGGAACAATCCGAGTGGAATCATCTTTCCACTGCCACATGTAATCGATAAAGCCTTCTCCCGACTCTTCCACGGTACGAACCGACTCCACGAACAGGAGTTTGCCATCGGGATCCTGGTAGGAGTTCAGATCGCTGCCTACCAGCTCTGGCCGGTAAGGGTGCATGAGCATGGTGGGTTTTTTATCGATGATCCAGAAATAATCTTTCAGCTCATCGCCATAACGGATCCGGCTCACCCGCTCTATGGCCAGGCTCCTGGCTGAGTCCAGCGGCAGCTTATTTTCCAGGACCTCCTGCTGGTATTCCTCTATGAGGCTGCAAACTGTGTTAGTCAGCTCTGAGATCATTTCCTTCTTTCCCTCCATGATATTTCTTTCAGAAGAGGGGAGGATCAGTACAAAGATGGTCAGGATAAACAGGCCGATGGCCAGGATGGAGGGCAATACAATGGAGATAAAAAACCGGTTCTGGTTATCCTGGGGCATGTTAGTTCAGCTTATAAACTCGAAGAAGACCGCGGTCCGTATCAAATATACAAAATCCGGAGCGGTATTTATGTCGGGTTACAGGAGGGACCCCGATAATGACTGGAAATTCTTTCAGAAAAAGCCGCCTGTAGGAATAATGAGAAAAGCGCGAGGAGCTTACCGTGTAAAATCCCCGGACATGGGCATGCCCTGTGAAGCCCAGCGTACAATTGTTCTCTTGCATGAATTGGAAATGGGGAGCAAACTCAGCTCCCCGGGTGTAGAATCCTTTGATAATTCCGGAAATATTGGGACTGGCATAATGGCTGAGCAGGATCCCCTTCCCCTGATTGGGGATTATCCTGTAGTTTGGAAGTCCGGACAGGAAATCGATCTCTTCCTCACTGTAGCCCGGATCCAGATCTGATTGATGATCCCACTGTTCTTCGCTGCCATCGGGAGATGGATCCTTTATTTTGCCCGCTGCATGCAGGTCATGGTTCCCCGGGATAATTAGCTCACACTTGTCCCGGACCAGTTCCAGGCAGGCTGAAGCATTTCTTGTTTTGCGGTATTTGTAATATGGTTCAGAGAAGCCGGAGATGTCTCCCAGGCAGATGGTCATATCCCTCCCCAGGTGATCGATTTTTTTCAGAACCTTACGCAGTCTGCCCAGGTCCTCGTGAATATCTGACAGGATCGCTAATCGCACATTTTAAAGCTTGAAAAACTCAAAGCTAATGATTTCATGAAAATGTTAAAAATATGTCTCCATGCCGCTTAATTCCTATACAGAACTACCTGCTTGTTCTGCGTGGAGGAGCCGGAAGGGTTCTGGCCCGTGAACTGCTGCTTATTGCCGACTAAATTGCGTTATCTTTGGGCAGTCATGAACTACCTATCTGCCGAAAACATATCTAAATCCTTTGGCGACCAGCTGCTGTTCGAGGGAATCACCTTTGGATTGGCAAAGGGAGAAAAGGCTGCTATTATTGCGCGGAACGGTACCGGAAAAACGACACTTCTGCGTATCCTGGCCGGCATGGAATCCTCTGATAGCGGGGAATTCACTTTTAGAAACGATATCAAGGTGGCCTTCCTGGAACAGAGTCCCGAGCTGGATCACGAACTGACTATTGACGAACTGATTTTATCAGCGAATACCGCGGTCCTGAACGTGATTAAGGAGTACGAGCAGGTCTTGCAGGAACACGGCAGGCACCAGACGCAGGAAGCGGCAGCTCGTCTGGAGGCAGCCACAACGGAGATGGATCGTCTGCATGCCTGGGACTATGATCGGCGGCTCAGGCAATTGCTGGACCTTTTCCGCATCACCCAGACGCAACAGCTTGTGGGCAGCCTTTCCGGAGGGGAGAAAAAGAGGCTGGCCATGGCCCTGGTACTGCTGGATGAACCCGATTTCCTGATCCTGGATGAGCCCACCAACCATCTGGACATCGATATGATCGAGTGGCTGGAAGACTATCTTTCCAGGAGCGGCCTGACCCTTCTCATGGTGACCCACGACCGCTTTTTCCTGGACCGCGTATGTACCCGGATTATTGAGTTGAGCCTGGGTAAGCTCTACCAGTACCAGGGAAATTACGAGTATTTCCTGGATAAGCGAGCCGCCCGGGAAGACCTCCGCAAGGTGGAGGCGCACCGGGCAGGCCAGCTCATGAAACGGGAATTGGAGTGGTTGCGCCGGATGCCCAAGGCGCGTACCGGTAAATCCAAGTCCCGGGTAGATGCCTTCCAGGATATTAAAGAAAAAGCAAAGCTGGAAGAGGAGGGCGGGGAACTCGTTTTAAGGGTAAAATCACCCCGTCTTGGAGGGAAGATCCTGGAGATTGAGGGGATGAGTAAAAAATATGGCTCCCTCTCCATCATCGATGAGTTCTCCTATAAGTTTTCCAGGGGCGAAAGGCTCGGGATCATTGGCCGGAACGGGACCGGGAAGACCACTTTTTTAAATCTGATCACCGGTCTAGAGCAATGCGATTCTGGAAAAGTGATTTGCGGGGAGACCGTAACCATGGCCTACTACAGGCAGATGGGTCCGGCCTGGAAGGAGGAGCAGCGTGTGATCGATGCCGTCAAGGAAATAGCCGAGGTGGTCCAGATGGATGATGGGAGTACCATCTCCGCCTCCCGCTTCCTGGAATATTTTATGTTTTCGCCGGATGCCCAGTATAAGCGTATTGCAAAATTAAGTGGAGGAGAGCTTCGGAGGCTGCATCTTCTTACGGTCCTGATCAAGAACCCAAACTTTCTGATTCTCGATGAACCCACCAACGATCTGGATCTTTTTGCCCTGAATAAACTGGAAGAGTTCCTGCTGGCCTTTAAGGGATGTTTGATCATCGTGTCCCACGATCGCTATTTCCTGAATAAGCTCACTGATCATCTTTTTGTATTTGAGGGGGATGGAAAGATCAAGGATCATTTCGGATCCTATTCGGAGTATCGCTTTCAGCAGGAATCCGGCAAAAAGGCGGAGATCAGCAAGCCTGAAGTAGTGAAAAAACCCAAAAAGGACTCTCCGCCTGCGAAAACAAAACGCTCCTATAAGGAGCAGCAGGAGTATGCCGGTTTGGAAGAGGCCATTGAACAGCTGGAGACTGAAAAATCAGTTCTCGAAGAGGAGATCAACAGCGGGACGCTGGGGTATGAGGAATTGAACAGCAAATCGCTCCGTGTCGCCTCGCTTATGGAGGAGATCGAAGCCAAGATGGAACGCTGGATGGACCTGGACCGGCTCTCCTGATAAAGCGCTTAAAACGCTGGTTGAAGACCGGTATACCGGATGCCTTTCCGTGGACTGGCCATCCAGGGAGCCACAGTCTCCCTCCATTTCAGATAGTGAGCGGTCTCCTTATGCGCCGCAGCGGAATCCGGGTCTGCATAGGCTTCATAAAGAACAAAGCGTTCCGGATCCTCCTCACTCTGCAGGAGGTCAAAGCGCAGGTTGCCGGCTTCCTTTACGGACTCCAGGTGGTTTTCGGTGGTAGCCTGGATAAACAAGTTTATGTTCTCAGGCTTTACAGCTATATGTACGATGGTTACTATCATGTTTATTTTCCTTTATATGGGACTCCGGTGAGTATCCACTCTGCTGCAGGTTCTCCTTTCAGGTAGTGATCCAGGTACTCCTTGTACTTTATGGTGCAGTCCAGCTTGTTGGCATATTTCCCGGGATGATGCGGTTCATCCCGGTACTGCAGGAAATGACACTCCTTCTCCAGCCTGCGCATGGCCAGGTAAAGCTCAATACCCTGGTACCAGGGTACGGCATCATCCTTATCTCCAAACATGATCAGCAGCGGCGTTTCAATTCTGTCTGCAAAGAAGACCGGGGAGTTTTCAATGTACAGGTCCCGGGCCTCCCAAAGGCTGCCCCCAATGCGGCTCTGAGATTTCTCGTACTGAAACTGCCTGGCCAGTCCGCTTCCCCAGCGGATGCCGCTGTAGGCAGAGGTCATATTGGAGACCGGGGCCCCTGCTATGGCACAGGTGAAGATATCGGTCTGGGTGATGGCAAAGGCGGTCTGATACCCGCTCCAGGAGTGTCCATGCAAACAGATGGCCCCCGGATCGGCAATCCCCTCGTCGATCAGTTTCTGAACACCGGGCACCAGGCATTTGGTAGCCGAGTATCCCGGATTCCCGATGTCAAAACGGATATCCGGCAGGAAGATGGCATATCCATTGCTTGCGTAATAAGGAAAGACCGGCCTGTGGGTCAGCTCCACCCGGTTAAAGTCATACAGCCGGTTGGAGAAGAAACGGTAATAATAAACCAGGACGGGATACTTTTTTCCTTCCTGGTAATTCCCCGGTTTGATCAGAATTCCCTGCAAAGGGGTCCCGTCCAGAGAGGACCACTCCACCAGCTCGGCCTCTCCCCAGGCAATGTCTCTGGTCTGGGACTGCAGATCTGAAAGTTTTTTTGGTTTTTTGAATTTCAGGTCCGTGACCCACAGGTCCGGGAATTCCGTATAGGATTGCCGGGTAAAGAGCAGAAGGTCGGCCTCCTTTGCTTTGGCCAGCAGGCTGTATTTTTTTAGACCCTCTGCCAGGGGAGATACGCCCGGTTTCCCCGCTTTCATTTGATATACGGCGGTATACTTCTCCAGATCATGGTAGGCTGTGAGCAATAGCTGTTTCCCGGATTCCAGGGAGGTCTTTTCCCGGTCCAGCTCCCTGATCCTGAATTGCAGTTTTTCCGCTCTTCCTTTCCCTTCGGTCAGGCAGACCGGGTCGCCCCCTGCGGAAGGAAACTGCCAGATATCATACTTGTCATAAACCAGAAGGGCGTCCGAGCCGTTCAGCCAGCCTGCTATCCCATAGCCCGGGGTATCCTCCGGGTAGTCCCAGTCCTCGTCGGCAAAAGGAACTTCCAGTGTGGAGGTGAGGTTCCTGGATTTGAGACTCTGTGTATCCATCAGGTACCAGTCTCCCTTTTCGTACCAACCCAGGAATAAGCCATCTGGCGACAGAGAGGGACTTCCCTGGTGGGCTTTCAGGGCCAGTCTTTTATTCCCGTCCGCCAGGTCCACCAGGTAAAAATCACTGTAGCGGCCATCCCAGCTTACCTGTTTTGCATAGGGCAAAGAGGAGGAACCCAGGACCCTCTGATCGTTTTCAGAGATCCTGATATCGGGCATTTCCGTATCTGCCAGCTGCACAAAACGATCCTCTACCGGATAATATACCCCTGTGTAGGTCCGGTTCTTCTCAGTTTCCCAACGCTTCTTCTGGTGGGTGTTGATGTAGGGATCGTTCCAGTGCCACACATCCACGGTCCGGTCAGCCAGGATATCCTCGTTGTTGTAGAGACTTTTCAGGGAGTCGGGTTTCTCCTCCTCCGCATCCGGGATCTCAAAGCCGGGTTTGGTCCCCAGAAAGAGACGTTCCCCATCTTTGGACCAATGCAGCTTATTGCTATGCCATATCCTCGACTCATCCTGCAATTCTTCGTCAGAAAGCGCCAGGGTGGCTGCTGCTTCTCCGGGCGACCAGAGATAGAGAGCGGTCTCATCTTTTTCTTTTTCATCCTTGGTCACTCCAGCCAGGAAGGCCAGTTGTCCGGTCTGATTGTTCCAGTTCAGCTCTCCGCCCCAGGCAGAGCTGTCGGCGTAAAGGGTAAAGCCAGGATCCACAGAGGACGCAGATAGCTCCAGGGAGTAAATTCCGTTCCTCAGGCCACCGGTGTCAGCTACCACATAGGCCAGGTTTTGGGATAGACTATCCAGGGCGTAGGCAGAAACAAAGGGGATGGTATCCCTTTCTAACTTTGCCAGTTCCAGTATGCTTAAAGTAGTCCCGTCCTTTAGCTTCCCGTTTTTCCTGGGTTCCTCATTTTTCCCGGCTGTCTGCTCATGTTGATGAAAGATGAGCCATAGGCTGTTATTGCTGAAAGTGAAGGATTTAATGTTTTCAAAGGCATGCTTCTCCCCGGTGGAGGTATTTAAGAGGAGCATTCCGGTTTTGGGCCCCGGGTCCTTGCTCCGGTCCGATACCAGCAGTTCACTGGCAGGGACTGTTTTTTTGGCTGCAACCCACCGGCCATCCCCGGAAATGACCGGATCATTTCCGCCGGCCAATTCATATTGAATTTTCCCGTCGGTGGAGTAAACCAGCACCCGGGGATCTCCCCGGTCGGGTACTGCGGCGGACACCACCCACTGCCCGTCCTCCGAAACAGAAGGGGATCTCAGCTGTTCAAATTTCATAATATCAGTGAGCTCCATAGCCCGTTTCTCCTGTGCAGCTAATCCGAGGGTGCACAGGCTCAGTAACAGGGCGGATAGAAAACGCCCGGATAACATGTTCATAAAAGTTCGCTCTTAGTTCTTCGTTGTGATTACCACCACCCCATTCCCGGCGCGCGATCCATAAATGGCCGCATCGGAGCCTTTCAACACATTGATAGATCTGACATTGCAGGGCTGGATCCAGTCGATACTGGTTGTGGGTTGTCCGTCCACCACAATAAGCGCCTGGTCCATTCCGGAAAAAGACGTATTTCCGCCCCGGATGGTGATTACTCCTCCGTTGGAGACCGAAATACCGGAACCCTGGGCCCTTAGCAGGCTAAGGATATCCGAATATTTACAGTAATCGTTGTTCTCGTCCGCCAGGTTGACCACGGCATAATTCAGGTTGGTTTCGGTAAGATATCCCGAGTTGACGGCCAGTTCCCGGTTCTTCTTGGTGTCGATAAAGATCAGGTTGATTTTCAAGGTGTCCATTTCACCGCTGACTTTCTGATTGACCGGCATAAAACCTTTGGGTTTGACCATGATCACATCCTTTTCCTGGCAAACAATGGAAAAATTCCCCAGGGAATCGGAAATAGTAGTGGCTTTGGCCTTTTTGGAGCTTACCTCCACATTCATCACCGGGAAAGAGTTGTATGCGGTCAGCTGGCCGTTAACGGCTCTGGTCTGGGCCTTTGCTGCAAAAGAGATCAGCAGGGCAGCGCTTAGTATCAGCAATTGTTTCATCGGGTGAGTATTTGGTTTGTTAAAGATACAACAAAATGATATTTCTTTTATTTTAGATAGATCAGAGGTCTGAAGGTTTAATTCAAGTCTGAGAAAGACTTGACTTGATCCGACTATCCTCATGATTATCTGAAAATAAACGCTAACTTTGAGCAGTAAACCTTAAGCAACTAAATTACATTTAATGGGCAGATCACAGGAATCATTCAACAAGAAAGAAGTCAGGAAGAAAAAAGAGAAAAAAAGGAAGGATAAAGAGAAGAAAAGACTTGCCAAAAAAGATGGGGAGAAGTCAGGCGGACTGGATAGTATGATCGCCTATGTGGATGAGAATGGAATGCTTACCGATACCCCACCCGATCCAACTACGAAAACCAAAACCAAGGCTGAAGATATAGAAGTGAGTGTCCCAAAGATGGACGAATCCATGAGGCCGGATCCCATACGCAGGGGAAGGCTTACGTTTTACAACGACTCCAAGGGATATGGATTTATTCGTGATGCAGTTACCCAGGAGAGTGTTTTTGTTCATGTAAATGAATTCCAGGACGATATCGTGGAGGGAAACATGGTTTCCTTTGAGGTGGAGAAAGGCCCTAAGGGTCCGGCGGCAGTAAGAGTTAAGCTGGCATAAAACGAACCAAAAAACTGGCCTGGATATAAGAGCCATATATGAAACATATTGAGTTTAAAAGTACGCTTCTTACCATTATTCGTGCTGCCATAGGGTGGCACTTTCTATATGAAGGGCTTTCCAAACTCTTCATGGAGAACTGGTCGGCCCAGAGCTATCTGGCCAATGCCACCGGTTTCCTGTCAGGATTCTACCACTGGCTCGCCTCCGGGGAGAGCCTGGTACAGGTGATCGACTTTTTGAACATTTATGGCCTGATCCTGATCGGACTGGCCCTTTTCCTGGGGATTTTTATCAGACTGGCCTCTGCGGGCGGCATCCTGCTGTTGCTTCTCTACTACTTTGCCTATCCACCCTTTGGCACTTCCCTGTTTGGCTCGCCTGAGGGACACTTTTACATTGTGAACCGCAACTTTATTGAGGCGTTCCTCCTGCTCTGGTTTGTGGTGAGCCATCATACCGGATACGGGATCTCGCAGCTGTTCCCTTTAAGGAAACAGAGGGGATCTGGCGCAGGAGGAGGGGCTGAGGGAATCAATTCCCGTCGTGAAGCCCTGAAAAACCTGGCCACCCTCCCTGTACTGGGAGCCATGGGCTGGGGGGCTTTCCGTCATGCAGGCAAAGAGGTGGATGTGATGTCCGGCGCTACCATCCAGCTGAACTTCACCTCCCTGTCTGAACTGAAGGGCGAACTCCCAAAGGGAAAGATCGGTCCCCACGAGATCAGCAGGCTGGTTGCCGGTGGCAACCTGGTGGGCGGATGGGCCCATGCACGGGATCTGATCTATGCTTCCTCACTGTTCAAAGCGTATAATACGGAACGAAAAGTATATGAAACCCTGATGCTGGCCGAGCAGGCAGGGATCAATACCATTAACATTGGATTCCCAACCAATGCCCTGTTAGCCAAATATAAAAAAGCCACCGGAAGCAACATCAAGGTGATCTCCCAGGTCCATCCGGATCTGGAAAAAGGGGATTATTTTGTAAACATTGATAAAGCCATCGATTTTGGAGTGGATATCGTTCAGATCCAGGGGAACCAGGTGGACTGGCTGGTAAGGGATGACCGGATCGATGTGGTGGAAAAGATGATGGATCATATTCGCAGGCAGGGTTATGTGGCCGGACTGGCCTCCCATACCGTGGATGCGCTCATTGCCACTGAAGCCTATGGGATCATCCCCGACTACTACATGAAAACCATGCACCACGATAATTACTGGTCGGCCCACCCCATAGAGAACCGGGTTCCCTATGAAGTGGATGGGAAGAATTACCTGGATCATAATAAGTTCCATAATAACTGCTTCTGTCTCTTCCCGGACCGTACGGCGGAATTCGTGGAACGGGCCACCGTTCCTGTAATGGGCTTTAAAGTGCTTGCCGCCGGGGCCATCGAGCCCAAAGACGGATTCAACTGGGCCTTTGAAAAAGGGGCCGACTTTATCTGTGTCGGGATGTTCGACTTCCAGGTGGTGGAGGATGTGAATACCACCATCGATGTCCTGGATAATCTGAAGGGCCGCACCCGGGAGTGGTATGGCTAAGGTTTGACTTTTTGAATAAAGTTTTATATTGCGATCGTTTAATCTTTATCAAATTGATCAGATATGGGACTTATCAAACATCCACACTCATGGCCAGGGTATGTGTTCATCGCTACGATGATTTTCACAAGTGCCTGTTCAGATTCAACAGGTAAAAAGAACTGGCCCCAGTTCCGGGGACCTGAAGCAAACATGATAGTCAGCGGGGAGAACCTTCCCAACGAATGGGGGGAGGACAGAAATGTGGCATGGACCTATGAGGTGGAAGGGGATGGCTGGGCATCTCCCGTAGTCTGGGGAAATCAAATATTTATAGCCACAGTTGTACCTGTAACGATCAATAAACCGGGAGAGGGTGAAGGCGAAGAGGGGAACGAGGATCTATACCTGAAGGATGTTTACCGGTGGCTGCTCACCTGTGTGGATCTTGAATCGGGAAATGAACTCTGGCAACAGGTGGCTTTCGAGGGGAATCCCCGGATAAAAAAACACGCCAGGACCACCTATGCCTCTGAAACCCCGGTTACTGACGGGAAGCGGGTTTACGTTTATTTTGGCATGACAGGGCTCTTTTGCTACGATATGAATGGAACTCTTTTATGGAAGAAGGACCTGGGTGCCTTTGAAACCCAGCGGGGGTGGGGAACCGGATCTTCCCCTCTGCTCTACAAGGACAGACTCTTTGTTCAGGTGGATAATGAAGAGCAATCCTTCCTGGTGGCACTGGATGCTGAAACCGGTGCGGAAATATGGAAGGTGATGCGCGATGAAAAGACCAATTACAGCACCCCTTATCTCTGGAAGAATCGTGTGCGGACCGAACTGGTGTGCGGTGGCAAAAGGGCTCGTGCCTATGACCCTGAAAACGGGGAATTAATCTGGGAAATGCAGGTGGACGGGCATTATAACATTCCTGCTCCGGCGGCTGACCGGGATCTGCTTTTTCTGGGAAATACCGGCTACCGGGATACGAAAGGCACTTACTTTGCCATTCGGGCAGGGGCCGAAGGCGATATTACTCCGGACTCGGGAAGTATTTCCAGTGACGGTGTGCTCTGGTACAACCTGGATGCTGCCTTTCTGAATAATCCTTCGCCCCTCCTGCACCATGGACTATTATACTTTGTCAGCAGCAGGGGAGGGCAGATTACCTGCCTGGAAGCCGGAAGCGGGGAGATGGTGTATCAGGAGAAAGTGGAGAATGTGGCAGCCTGCTGGGCAAGCCCCTGGGTATATGAAAACAAGATCTTCTTTATAGATGAGAAGGGGGTGACCCGGGTGTTCAAAGCAGGCAGGGAATTTGAACTCCTGCATGAAAACCCGCTGGATGACCGCTTCTGGGCCTCTGTGGCGGTGGCTGGGGATGCCTATCTGCTTAAAGGGGACCTTAAGCTGTATTGTATTAAGAATTAAGAGGAATGATAACAAAGAAGCAAGTTGCGCTGCTGGGCCTGCTGATGGCCTTTGCAGGGGTGTACGGACAAAACTGGAAGCTGGTGTGGGCCGATGAGTTTGACGGAGATACCCTGAATACTCAGAAATGGTCCTATATGATTGGAGATGGTACTGAATATGGTATTTCGGGCTGGGGAAACAATGAGCTGCAATACTACAGGGAGCAAAATGTAAAGGTGGCTAACGGGTATCTTACCATCACCGCAAAACGGGAAAATATTGAAACCAGCCAGTTTACCTCGGGCCGGATCCGGACCATCAACCTGGGCGACTGGACCTACGGGCGTTTTGAGTTCCGGGCAAAGATGCCTCTGGGTCAGGGCCTGTGGGCAGCCATCTGGATGCTACCAACGGACAATAGCTACGGGGGCTGGGCTGCCAGCGGAGAGATTGATATCATGGAGTACCTGGGTCATGAAACCAATAAAGTGCATGGGACGATCCATTATGGAGGTCAGTATCCTGCAAACCAGTCCAGGGGGACCAATTATGTCACAGCGGATACCGCCTTTCACCAGAAGTTTCACACATTCGCCCTGGAGTGGGAGGAGGGAAAGCTGAGATGGTATGTGGATGGAGAACTGTTCCAGGATCTGGGCCCGGGAATGTGGTACAGCAGCTCCGCTGCTTTCCCCGCGCCCTTTAACCGGAGGTTTCACCTTCTGATCAACCTGGCGGTAGGTGGAAACTGGCCCGGACCGCCCGATGGCAGTACCACCTTCCCGCAGAGACTGGTCCTTGATTATGTGAGGGTCTATCAGGATGGGGTGGTCGGATTGGATCAGAAGAGTTCCGGGATGGAGCTGGAGCAGAATCACCCCAATCCCGTCCAGGAGCATTCGCGCATTGCTTTTTCTCTAACCTCACAGCAGCATGTTCTGCTGGAGGTATATGATGTGACAGGCAGGAAGGTGAAAATCCTGGCGGACCGGCCTTACGGGCCCGGTGAACATCAGGTGGAGCTTGAGGCCAGGCAGCTGGAGCCGGGGCTCTATACCTACCGCCTGCAGGCTGGAAACCAAAGTGCCTCCCGCCAGATGCTTATTCTCTGATCGAATCCCGCACCAGGTACATGACGGAGCTATAATCGATGCCACTGTTCCGGGAGAGACCGATCTCACAGGTCCGGCTGTTGGAGTAGCCCGCGGAAAGACGGTCCACCTGCAGTTTCAGATTACGGAGCGCCCAGCGGTTAATCTCAGGCTGGGTAAAACCCTTATCCCCTGCAAATCCGCAGCATCCCACTTCTTCGGGAAAGACCGGATTTTCGGTACAGGCCCGTGCCACGGTTTTGAATTTTTCCTGCAGGCCCATCTTGGTACTGGTACAGGTCACATGAAAAGCCAGGGCTTCTTCTGTTTTCACCAGCTCCAGTTTATCCAGCAGGACATCGTGGATAAACTCCACCGGTTCATACAGCTTAAGTTTCTCTGACATAACCCGTTTCATGCGGTGCGTGCATGGACTGGTATCGCAGAGGACCGGGTAGGCTCCCTCCTGGCTTGCTTTCAGAAGTACCTTCTCCAGTTCAGCGGATTTGGCATCGGCAATATCAAAAAATCCCTTGCTCTCCCAGGGAGTTCCGCAGCAGAGTTTGTTCATACCCTCCGGGAAAATCACCTCAAACCCGGCCTTTTCCAGGACTTCCACACTCACCTCCACCAGGGATTTCTTTTCTTTGACCTTTACTGCTGTTCCCATGCTCTGGTTGATGCAACTGGGGAAATAGACCACCTTGGGTTTCTCGTTATCCGCTTCATATTCAGGGGCCTTCAAAGCACTTTTCCTGACCGGGCGGGGCATATGACGGTCCCAGATCCAGAGCTTCTTAAAGGGAACAAGCCGGTTGAGGCCAGTCATAAATCCAAGCCCAAAGCGGATAAAAAAATGAACCAGCGGAAAATTCTTACTGATCCTGGTGGCTATGGGATTCCCGGGGCGTTTGCGTGCATTGTTCCGGGCGCGGAGGTGTTTGATCATCACACCGGTATCGATGGAAAGCGGACAGCTTACGGCGCAGAGTCCGTCTCCCGCGCAGGAATCATCCCCCTGGTAAGCGAAGGCTTTGCTCAGGCTCCGGATTTGTTTAGCAGCTTCTCCCTGGCGGCTCAGTTGCTCAATTTCACGCTGGACCACAATTCGCTGCCGGGCCGACAGGGTCAGCCCATTGGTGAGGCAGTTGATCTCACAAAAGCCACATTCAATACACTGGTCCACCGCCTCATCGATTACCGGCATCGGTTTAAAATGTTTCAGGTGCAGTTGCGGATCCTCCGAAATGATCACATCGGGATTCAGGATGCCCGTGGGATCGAAAGCATGCTTGATCTCCTTCATGTAAGCATAGAGCTCCTCGCCCCATTCATAGGCGACGAAGGGGGCCATATTCAGCCCTGTACCGTGCTCGGCCTTTAAGGATCCATCGTATTTGTCCACCACAAGCCTGGTCAGTTCAAGGATCATTTCCTCATATTGTTTCAGCTCTTCAGGCTTAGAGAAATCCTGGGAAAAAATAAAGTGGAGGTTCCCGTCCAGCACATGGCCATAAATCACGGCTTCCTCATATCCCAGCCGGTCCAGCATCTTTCGCATTTCGATCACTGCTGCTGTGAGGTGTTCTGCGCTTACTGCCACATCCTCGATAATGACACTGGTTCCTGGTTTACGCATGCCACCCACCGAAGGAAATACCCCTTTGCGGACATTCCAGTAATCGGTAATCTGCTTCAGATCGGTGGTCACTTCGAACTCCCTGACCAGGTCGAAGCCTGACAGAGCTTTCTCGGTCCGATCAATCAAAGCATCCAGGGCTTCCTGGCTTTCCTCTTCCAGGTCTATCAGCAGAGCGCATACCTCACTGCCCAGCGTTTTGAGGTAGTCCGGAATCCCCTTGTTGTTCTCAACGGAGCGCAGTGCCTTCCGGTCCATGATCTCGATGGCCGGAACTTTCGCTTCCCTTAAAAGCGGGACCGCAGAGCAGGCCGATTCAAGGTCTTTGAAATAGAGCAGCGAGCTGGCCCTGAAGGGCTTCACGGGGACGGTGTGAAAAGTGGCTTCTGAAACAAATCCCAGGGTTCCTTCCGAACCTACCAGCAGGTGGAGGATGATCTCCAGGGGATCGTCGAAATCCAGGAAGGAATTCATCCCGTATCCGGTGGTATTTTTGATGCTGTATTTCTTCCGGATCTTTTTAACCAGCTTTTCCTGGCTGCGAATTTTGTCCCTGATCCTGGCTATGATTGAAACCAGTTCCGGTTTGGCCTGAAGGAAGGCCTCCCTGCTCTCCTCACTGCCAGTATCCAGCAGGAAACCATCCGAAAAGATGATCCTGGCTGACCTTATGGTGGCATAGCTGTTGGCATGGATCCCGCAACTCATTCCACTGGCATTGTTGGCAATGATTCCGCCCACCATGGCTGAATTGATGGAGGCTGGATCGGGCCCGAATTTTTTCCCGGTGTGAGCCAGAAGCTGATTGAGTCTGGTCCCGGTGATCCCCGGAGCTGCTTTGATCAGTTTTCCCTCCTCCAGGATCTCATGGGCAGACCAGTGATCTCCCCGGGCTTCCAGGAGTACCGAATCGGAAATGGCCTGCCCGGAGAGGCTGGTTCCGGCGGCCCGGAAGGTGACCGCTGTTCCTGTTTCATGCAGGATCCTCAGGGATTCAATCACCTGCATTTCCGTTTGCGGTTTCACTACAATCTTTGGTATCTTGCGGTAACAACCTGCATCCGCTGCTGTGGAGATCAGAGTCAGATCGTCGGTAAAAACCAGGGCTTTGCCCAGGGACAAGGGAGAGTTTTTCTAGAAGGCTGCTCATAAGATGGAAGGCGCGATAATTTGTATGACGTATTATACTTGTAAAGTTAAATATTATCTTTGTAAATCAAATTCAGGCACTATGATACGGTCCCGGACTCCACGGATCCTGTTTTGTTCACTTCTCCTAATATTCATAATTCAAGTATCACATTCTCAGGTAAAAACAGGAATTGAGGTCCTGGCTGAACGGGACTTTGACCTGCTTCAGGGAAAACGGGTCGGACTGATAACCAATCCCACCGGTGTGGATGGATCTCTTCGGTCCACCATCGATATCCTGAACGAACATGTGAAGCTTACTGCCCTCTTTGGTCCCGAACACGGAGTTCGTGGAAATTTCTCTGCCGGCGATCATGTGGGGGACCAGGTCGATGCCCAAACCGGCATACCTGTCTACTCACTCTATGGGAAGAGCAGGAAACCCAGCCGGGAGATGCTTGCACAGGTAGATGTGCTTGTTTATGATATCCAGGATATCGGGGTGCGCTCCTATACCTTTATCAGTACCATGGGTCTGGTGATGGAGGCCGCTGCTGAGATGAACAAAGAGGTGGTGATCCTGGACCGGCCCAATCCTCTGGGCGGCCTCCGGGTGGAGGGACCCCTGGTGGAGGATGGCTTTCATTCCTTTGTCAGCCAGTACAGCATCCCCTATGTTTACGGGCTTACCTGCGGTGAACTGGCACTGATGTTGAATGGGGAGGGGATGCTGGAGCAAGGCAAACAATGTAAGCTACATGTGGTTCCCATGGAGGGTTGGTCACGCGAAATGACTTTTGGGAGCTGCGGACTACCCTGGGTACCCACCTCACCCCATATCCCTGATTACCACACCGCTTTTTTTTATCCTGCCACAGGAATCATTGGCGAGCTGGATCCCAGTATGATCGGTATTGGCTATACGCTTCCCTTCCAGATCCTGGCATCGGAACATATCGATGCCCTGAAACTAAGCCATGCCATGAATTCCCTTCAAATTGAAGGGGTGGAGTTTCGGCCCCTCTGGTTCAGGCCCTATTACATGGATAAAAAGGGGACTCCCTTACAGGGTGTTCAGATATACCTCAGTGATCCTTTGACGGCGCCGCTAACCAGCATTCAGTTCTGGTTTCTCCAGGAGGCACATAAGCTGGATCCCGGATTTAATCCTTTTGCGGGTAAAGAGGACCGCTACCGGATGTTTGATATGGTTTGCGGCTCGGATCATTTGCGTACCATCTTCATGAAGAATTTTAATTTTGAAGAATTGCTGGAGTACTGGAACCGGGATGTGGAGCAGTTCCGTCAGCGCTCCACGCCATATTACCTTTATAAATAGGATCACCCATGCACAACTATGTATCTTCCGCTGCCCTGTTCTTTTTAAGCTTGCTTCTTTCCGCTTCCCTTTTTGCCCAGGAACCTTTAGTAATGAGTGATTCAATGGCCAGGGCCCAGGTGAGAGAGCATGCAGATTCTCTTTTGAACAGTGATTGGTTTGTCAATCAAACGGGTTACCAGAAGAGAGACTCCAGCACCATTCTGTCAGTTACCATCCTTGAAAAACCAAAGCTGATCAGGGTCCATGCAGATAAGCAGCTTGCCTTTGCCCCCTTCAGGGAGGCAAGCATAGATTCACTTCTGGCAGGAATTAGATCTGGTTTGGGATCCCCCTATGACTCATATCAGATAGAGCTTTTTGCAGACAGGGTGAACGTCCGGAGCCTGGTCCCAAATTACCACAGGAGCTCCTCCAAAACCATCGACAAAAGACGTTCTCCGGGGCAGTTGAAGCGTAAATCCCCCCCGCTGGTTGATCCTCTCTCCAAACCTTACATTTCTGCCTCTGCACTATACAAGATCAACATTGCCCTGTGGCACAGCCACGGCTGGTATTATGAACCCAAACTTAACCGCTGGGAGTGGCAGCGGGCCAGACTTTTCCAAACCGTAGAAGATATTTATCCCCTGTCCTATACCCTGCCCTTTCTGGTGCCCATGCTGGAAAACGCCGGAGCTACTGTTTTTATGCCCCGGGAGCGTGACTGGCAGGTACATGAGGTTGTGGTGGATAATGATGGCAGTAGCGGGAAGAGTCTTTACATCGCACCGGAGTATTTGGAGGAGAGCGCGCCGGGGACTGGATTTGGACTGGGCCATCCGCCCTATGTGGAGGAGAATCCATTCAAACTGGGAACCTACCATAGCATGGAGTCTGACCGGAAAGCCACCGGATCCATTCAGTGGATCCCTGAGATTCCGGAAACTGGCGAATATGCCGTCTATATCTCCTATCATGCCTCCGCTCAGAACACTACGGATGCTCTCTACCGGGTCTATCACAGTGGAGGAGTAAGTGAGTTTCTCGTTAATCAGCAGATGGGCGGACCTACCTGGATCTACCTGGGAAAATTCCCTTTCGAGGAGGGGATCCAGGCCGAGAAGGGCCGGGTGGTCCTTCTGAACAACGGGGCCAGGCGCGGAAAGATCATTTCAGCCGATGCAGTAAAGTTTGGCGGGGGGATGGGCAACATCTCCAGGAACGGCCTTACCAGCCAGCGTCCCCGCTACCAGGAGGGTGCCCGCTATTACCTGCAGTATGCCGGGATGCCCGATACGCTGGTCTGGAAACTGAATGATTCCAATGACTATAATGACGATTATCAGTCCCGGGGCGAGTGGGTCAATTATCTGATGGGGGCTCCCTCGGGTCCCGCGGCCAATCGCCAGGCCAGGGGGCTTGGAATTCCGGTGGACCTCTCCCTGGCCTTTCATACCGATGCAGGGATTACGAACAATGATACTGTGATTGGTACCCTGGGAATCTACAGCACCACCTACAACCGTGGAGTGTTCCCGGGGGGAATGTCCAAAATGGCCTCCAGGGACCTGACCGACCTGGTACAGACGCAGATCGTGGAAGATCTGAGAGCAAGCTTTGATCCGGCGTGGACCAGGCGGGGAATGTGGGACAGGGGCTACAGCGAAGCCTTCCGGCCAAATGTTCCCAGCATGCTGCTGGAACTATTTTCCCACCAGAACTTTCTGGATATGCGCTTTGGACAGGAGCCCATGTTCCGCTTTCAGGTGAGCCGGTCCATCTACAAGGGTATCCTGAAATTCCTGGATAGCCAGTACGGGACCGGATATACGGTGCAGCCGCTTCCGGTGAACCACTTTCAAAGCGCTTTTGACCCGGAGGGACAAATTGTTCTGAGCTGGAAAGCAGTGAGTGATCCGCTGGAACCCACCGCCGAGGCTGAAAGTTTTATCGTTTATACCCGGATCAACGGAGGAGGCTATGATAATGGCACGGTGGTAAATGATTCCCGTTATGTACTGGATCAGGTCCGGCCCGGAACCATCTACTCCTTTAAAGTTACGGCAATAAACCAGGGAGGGGAGAGCTTTCCCTCAGAGGAGCTATCCATTGGTAAAGCCAGTGAAGCTAAAGGAAAGGTGGCGATCATTAACGCTTTTGACCGGACCAGCGGTCCGGCCTGGTTTGACGATGAGAAGCATGCCGGGTTTTTGAATATGGTGGATCAGGGAGTGTCCTACGGGGTGGATCTCCACACCGTCGGGGATCAATTTGATTTTGTGAAAGAGTCCCCCTGGCTGGATGATGATTCGCCCGGACACGGCGCCTCCTATGCAAACATGGAAACTCAGGTGATCCCGGGGAACAGTTTTGATTTTAGCTATGTACATGGACTTTCCATCCTGAGAGCTGGTTACTCTTTTGTCTCCCTTAGTGATGAAGCGGTGAGTGGTGATTCACTGGATCTTTCAGAGTATGATCTGGTGGACTACCTGGCCGGGGAGGAGCGATCCAGCTACTTGCCCAAAAACGATTCCCTCTGTCACTACCAGGTATGGCCCGGGCCGATGCTGCATTCGCTCGAAGGCTATTTGCAGGGTGGAGGAGCCCTGTTTATATCAGGAGCGCATATTGCCTCTGATATGCATGCGCATAAGCAGGATAGCCTGGTGGGTGCGCTGCTTAAGTTCAAATGGCGAACCAGCAATGCTTCCCGCCTGGGACAGGTTTACAGTATGGATCCCCGCTTTGCGGAAAGGGAGGAGCCGTTTCGTTTCAATACGGAACCCCATCCTTCGCTATATGCCGTCGAAGGTGCCGATGCCCTGGAACCACTGGATTCCACAGCCATAACCCTCATGAGGTATTCGGAGAATAATATGAGTGCGGGTGTGGCCTTCCGGGGGACGTATGGGATTGTGGCCTTTGGATTTCCTTTTGAGACGCTTGTGGATCAGGAAATGAGAGACAGGATCATGAGTAAGACCTTAAACTACCTATTGAAAAAGAGCGATGATGAATAAGATGAACTGTTTTATTAGCTATAACAGAGCAGAAGTGTGGGAGGAGACCCTGCAGGAGCTCTCCTCCAGTCCCCTGGTGAACCGGGTCTACCTTCTCGGAAAAGAGCAGGAGGGAGCTCTCCCTGAGGGTTGTGATTTTATTAAGACCGATGGCCGTTTCAGTACCGATACCATTCGGAAGATTGCGGATCATTCTACCGGTGCCGGCTATGCCATGGTAATCAACAGCGAATCGAAGATCCGTTTTGGAATGCTGGCCCTGGAGCGATTTTTGGAACTGGCTTCGGGGACTGGAACCGGGATGCTCTATTCGGACTATTTTGATTTGGTGGAGGGGAAGCTTATCGGACATCCGGTGATCGATTACCAGACGGGCAGCCTCCGGGACGACTTTGAGTTTGGACCGGTACTCTTTTTAAATAGCCGTGCCCTGATCGATGCTGCAGGAGGAATCAAGGAGTCGCTTGAGTATGCCGGCTTATACCAGTTGCGCCTGAAGCTGAGCCAGGCGGGATTGCCCCAGAGGATCCCTGAATACCTTTATGCGCTTGAGCCCGCGGATACCAGGGTTTCAGGAAAAAAAATGTTCGACTATGTGGATCCCAGGAACAGGAAGGTACAGCTGGAGATGGAGCAGGCGGTGACCAGCCATTTGAAAGAGATTGGCGGCTACCTGGAGCCCCGGTTTGATCCCATTAAATTCGACGAGGGAGAGTTTCCGGTGGAGGCATCGGTGATCATTCCCGTATTGAACAGGGAGAAGACGGTTGCTGATGCCATAGAGTCGGTGATGCTCCAGGAGACCGATTTTGAATACAACCTGATCCTGGTGGATAATCATTCCACGGATGGAACCACCTCCATTGTGGGGGAGCTGGCCAGGATTCATCCCAATTTGATCCATGTGATTCCCGAACGTCGCGACCTGGGCATCGGGGGCTGCTGGAACGTGGGGGTACACCATCCAAAGTGCGGTAAATTTGCAGTTCAGCTGGATAGCGATGACCTCTACAGTGGAAAAGACACTCTGAAAAAGATGGTTGCGGCTTTTTATGAGCAGCAGTGTGCCATGGTGGTGGGAAGCTATCAAATGACAAACTTCAAGCTGGAGGAGATCCCCCCGGGAGTGATAGATCATAAAGAGTGGACCCCGGAGAATGGAAGGAACAATGCTTTGCGCATCAATGGCCTGGGCGCCCCCAGGGCATTCTACACTCCCGTGCTGAGAAAGATCAATGTGCCCAATGTGAGCTATGGCGAAGATTATGGAGTGGGGCTGGCCATCAGCAGGCATTACCAGATCGGCCGCATCTATACTCCGCTTTATCTCTGCCGCCGCTGGGAGGAAAATTCAGATGCTTCGCTCAGTGTGGAGGCTCAGAACAGGCACAACACCTACAAGGACCGGCTGAGGAGTTTTGAACTCCATGCCAGGATTAAAATGAACCAGGAGAGAACATGAACTTGCAGGAAAGAGCAGATGCCCTGTTGGAGGACCAGCTGAACAGCTGGCCCCTGCTGGGCGCCAACTGGGAGAAACTGGATGATGCACAGATCAGGCAGTTTGAGTTTGATGGCTTTACCATCCGGGTCCAGTGCAATCCCAAACGGATTGTCTCATCGGCCGCCAGGGTGGACAGCGTATCCATTCAGAAGAGGCCGTGCTTTCTATGCACGGAGAACCGCCCCCCCGAAGAGAAGGAAGTCTGGGCCGGGGACGATTATGAGATCCTGTGCAATCCTTTCCCCATTTTCAGGGCCCATTATACCATCGCCAAAGCAGCACATACTCCCCAGGTAATTGAAGGAGAGTTTGGCCGTTTCCTCCAGCTGAGCCGGGAACTTCCCGATCTGGCTCTCTTCTATAATGCGCCCAATTGTGGTGCTTCGGCACCCGACCATATGCATTTCCAGGCCGGAAACAGGGGATTTATGCCCATCGAGGAGGAGCTGTCCTCGATGCTGGGGCAGCACGGGAAGGTGCTCCGGGAGGAAAGAGGGCTCAAAGTTACGGCTGTCTCAGACCGACTGCGAAGATTCTATGTGATGGATTCCGACTCCATGGAGCAGCTGGAGCAGTTCGCCACAGAGCTCTTCAGCTACTTACGCGAGCTGCAGAGCGGTGAAGAACCCATGATCAACATACTCTCCTACTACCGGGAGGGCTGGCAGGTGCTTCTGTTTCCACGTGGCAGGCACCGTCCCTGGCAGTATTTTGAAGAAGGGGAAAAGAATATATTATTAAGTCCGGCTTCGGTGGATATGGGAGGCACCCTGATCACTCCCCTGGAGAAAGATTTTCAGAAGATCACCCGGGAAGATATTGAGGATATCTTCTCCCAGGTCACCTTCCCCGCTGAACATTTCCAAGAGTTGAACCAGCTAATTGAACAGAAATTTGAATCCCATGAACAGTAAACACGCCCCGGAAATCGAGGTTGGAATCCTCAGTGCGGGCAAGATCCGTTTCAGCCTGAAGGGAAGGTTTAACATCCAGGGGACCGGATCTTTGCTGGAGGGTGATGCGGAAGCGACCGTGACAGGTGGCAAACTGGAGATACGAGATAAAACGACCCGTTTTGTGGTGGAGGAATCGCTGGTGCTTGAACCACAGGATCCGGTGCATGGCCGTTTCACTCTTCGGGAGGTGGTGATCGGGATTGGGTTTCACTGGGAACAAAAGGAGGACCAGGAGTTCCAGGGGGCACTGAAACTAATCCTCACCCAGGGAGAGATCCAGGGAATCAATGTGATTTCAGTGGAGGATTACCTGATCTCGGTGATCTCCTCGGAGATGCGCGGGGACAGTTCCCCGGAGCTGCTAAAGGCTCATACCATCATCTCCAGGTCCTGGCTTCTGGCTCAGATCGAGAAGCAGGATGCTCTGGCCGGATCAAAAGATAGCTATGAATTGGAGCACCGTACAGAAGACGAATATATCCGTTGGTACGATCGGGAGGATCACGAACTGTTTCACGTGTGTGCCGACGACCACTGCCAGCGCTACCAGGGAACCACCCGCTCCCACAATCCCGAGGTGGTAAAGGCCGTTCGGGGGACCGCGGGCGAGGTGCTGGAGTATGAGGGCCGCATATGTGATGCCCGCTTCTCCAAATGTTGCGGAGGGGTGGTGGAGGAGTTTCAGTATTGCTGGGAGCCGCTGGTTCATCCCTATCTGAAACGGGTGGAGGACCATCCGGATCCGGTTAAGCTTCAAAGCGGTGATTTAAAGGTGGAAGCCAACGCGGTGAAATTCATCCAGGGATCTCCTGAGGCCTTTTGCAATACCACCGATGCGGTTTTGCTTCGGCAGGTGCTTAATGATTATGACCAGAGCTCCAGTGATTTTTTTCGCTGGGAACTTACCTACAGCCAGGAGGAAATTGCCTCCCTGATCCGGGAGAAGTCCGGAACAGACTTTGGTCAGATCCTGGACCTGGTCCCTGTGGAACGGGGAGAGTCGGGCAGGCTGGTAAGGCTGAAGATACTTGGAACCAAGAAGACCCTGATTGTGGGAAAGGAGCTGGAGATCAGGCGCTGGTTAAGCAGTTCTCACCTCTATAGTTCTGCTTTCATAGTTGTGAAAGAGCAGGTGAAAGACGGGGTTCCAGGGTCTTTCCTGTTACGGGGAGCCGGCTGGGGACATGGAGTGGGACTCTGCCAGATCGGCGCGGCAGTCATGGCCAGCAAAGGCTACACCCATGGGGAAATACTAAATCACTACTTTATTGGCGCAAGTATAAAGAAACGATATGAGTAACACGGATCCTGTATCAAGCAGCGAAAAAAGAGCTTCCAATCCCTGGCTCTGGGTGCCTTCCCTCTATTTTGCAGAGGGCATTCCCTACGTGATGGTGATGACCCTGTCGGTCATCTTTTACAAACGTATGGGCATTTCCAATTCGGATATAGCTCTCTATACCAGCTGGCTCTACCTGCCCTGGGTGATTAAACCCCTCTGGGGACCGGTGGTGGATATTCTGCGTACCAAGCGTTTCTGGATCCTGGTGATGCAACTCTGCATCGGTGCCGGACTGGCCGGGGTGGCTTTCACCATCCCTGTGGATCGTTTTTTTCAGTTTACCCTGGCATTCTTCTGGCTCCTGGCCTTTAGTTCAGCCACCCATGATATAGCAGCCGATGGCTTTTATATGCTGGGACTCTCCAAGGGAGACCAGGCTTTTTTTGTCGGGATACGGAGCACTTTCTACCGGCTGGCCATGCTGACCGGCCAGGGGCTGCTGGTGATCCTGGCCGGGTATTTCGAGGCTAAAACCGGTTTGCCGGAGGTTGAGGTGAGGGTAGAGGCAGTGGATGAGCAGACCCCCTTGAGTTTTAACCCGGAAGCCATAAGCGTGGAAAAGCTGGGGGAGAAGCCCTACTTTATCACTGCTGAAGAGATCCGGATTGGAACAGCGAACATCCCTGAAAATGAGGCAAACAAACTGCAACTCGCTGTGGATGAATGGAACAGCAGACATGGGTTTTACCCGGCTGAAGAGGGAGCAGGAACAGATAGCCCCGGGTATGCCGGAGGAGCTGCCGCTGAAACAGCACCCACAGGCAATATGGGCTATACCTGGTTCCGTCTCAGTAAAAAACCGGAGGAGGGGGAGAATATCGTACTGAATTTCAGCTTCGATCGGGGGGATAAAAGTATTTCCCTGGCCCGATCCTATCGTTACGAGTTCAATGAGCAGAACTGGGAGGTGCCGGCTTTTGCGGTCTTCAAACTGGATCCCAAGCTGGATAAGCCCACCTCAGCCACTTTTTCCGGATTGAGCGGAAATATACGTTTTGCATGGACCATGGTCTTTGTGGTGGTGGCCCTTCTGTTTGCAGGCTTCCATATCTATCACCGTTTTGCACTGCCGCGCCCGGCCGCGGACATCAGCAACCGGTCCGGGGAGAGAGGATTTATGAAGGAATTCCTGGCCACCTTTGCGGATTTTTTCCGGAAGAAGAACATCGGAGTGATCCTGCTTTTCCTGCTGGTTTACCGCCTGGGTGAATCGCAGCTGGTGAAGCTTGCCTCTCCCTTCCTGCTGGATTCCAGAGAGGCTAATGGTATGGGACTTACCACGGGTGACCTGGGACTGATCTACGGGACCATCGGGATCATTGCTCTTTCCATTGGTGGAATCATCGGGGGAATTGCAGCCTCCCGAAGGGGACTGAAGTACTGGCTTTGGTGGATGGTCATTGCCATGAACCTTCCCAACCTGGTCTATGTGTTCCTCTCCTTTGTGATGCCCTCTTCCCTCTGGATCGTGGCTGCATCCGTTGCCGTGGAACAGTTCGGGTATGGCTTTGGCTTTACGGCTTATATGCTCTACATGATCTACGTGTCGGAAGGGAAACATAAAACGGCCCATTTTGCACTTACCACAGGCTTTATGGCCCTGGGAATGATGATCCCCGGAATGGTTTCGGGCTGGCTGCAGGAACTGATCGGCTACCAGCACTTCTTTATCTGGGTGATGCTCTGTACCATTCCCAGCTTTATCCTGATCCCTTTCCTGAAGATCGATCCTGAATTCGGGAAGAAATAACTCAGCATGAAATTAAGATCAAAGCCTTAATAAGGATTTGTATAAATCAGGCTAAAGCCTTATATTTGAAGTTTAATATTAAGGCTATAGTCTTATGAATAAGAGAGAAATTGTCCGCAAACAGCTTGATGACAAATTGTTAGCGCTTCAACAGGCTGGAACTGTTATTCCTCCGGCCAGTGGATGGATCTATGCAATCAGGTATGCTCTGAATATGTCCTTACGACAGCTTGGTCAACGGCTTTCTATTACTCCACAGAGTGTAAAAGAGATTGAAGAACGAGAAAAAAATGGAACCATCTCTGTCAAAGTTTTGCGCCAGGTGGCTGCAGCTCTGAACATGAAGTTCTTTTATGGGTTTATTCCGGAGGATAAAACAATTGAAGGCATCATTGAGAAAAGAGCCTTAGAGCTGGCTGAAAAAATTGTGGAGAGAACATCCATACATATGAACCTCGAGGATCAAGAAGTTTCAGATGCAAGATTAAAAAAGGCCATTGCTGAAAAGGCCAAAGAATTCTCCGATGATTTACCAAGGATGCTGTGGGATTAGATCTGCAATATAATATGGGGCAAACTCCTATTGGTGAGGAGGAGAAGGAAGATATCTTGCTCCCTACTATTTCAACAAGGGGGGAATTGGATGAGTTCGAGCAGGCAAACATTGAAGAAGCCGTAGAGTGGAGCATGAAGAGTCACTTTGACATGGAAGAGGTTCTGTCAATCGCGTTTACCAAGAAATTACATTATAGAATGTTCTCAGGGGTGTGGCGCTGGGCTGGCACATTCAGGCGATCAAACAAAAATATTGGAGTTGACAAGTTTTCCATTAGTCAGGAGTTAGGCAAACTAATGGAAGATTGTAAATACTGGATTGTACATCAGGTCTACGCCGAAGATGAGATAGCGATACGGTATAAGTATAGAATGGTTTCTATTCACCCCTTCCCAAATGGCAATGGAAGGCATTCAAGGATCTGCGGGGATATTCTGGTTTCCCAAATATTGAATCAGCCAATATTCACCTGGGGAGGTAGAAATACTTTAGAGTCAGGTGAAACAAGGAAGAAATACCTTGACGCACTTTATATAGCTGATCAGGGAGATATTGGGCCATTGCTAAAGTTTGCAAGATCGGGCGGTTCAGCTTAGAGATTCATCCTCCAGGATAATCTCCGCGGCCATATGGACCGCCTTGCGGACCACTTCACTGCATTTATCCGTGGCACCGGCATTCTGGAAATCCTGCAATTCGCCCGGATCTGTCAAATGGTAACAGCGGCCAAATTTCACTTCCTGGACTTCGTGACAGCGGGTGGTCCCGAACTCCTGCTCAAACTGCTCACAATAGGCCCCGGCAGGGATGAGTGATGCCTGGTACGCCTCCCAGTTGTCCAGGTGGTGGCGATCTCTTCCATAGACCAGGCCCAGGGCCATCAGGGGACCGGTGACCGCCCCACAGGTCTCTCCCCGCTCCGCAATGCCGGGCAGGGGAGTCAGGGCTTTGATGACCTGCTCCCCCTTTAGTCCGAACTGTTCCTGCAGGGCCAAAAAACTGCTCTGGGCGCAGTGGTGCGATACCTGCATGTAGTGGTCCACCTTTTGATCCAGCATTTTCATAACCAGGTCCCGGGGCATCTGGCGGTTTTTTACCAGTTCTTCCCGGAAGGCATCCTCCTCGGGGGGGATGGAGTCCCCAGATTCCACCGGGGAGTTTTCCCTGGGGGTACAGGCTCCCAGTGCAGCCACAGAAAGGGCAGCCAGGGAGGCTCCGCCCAGGAAATCACGACGATTTACACACTTTTTCATAGGCTAAAGTTAGGAAATTCGTGTCACTGAACTAGCATGTTTTTCGTATCTTGTGTCGCGCGATTATTTGGAGGATACTTATGACATACCGAAGCTTTTTAATACTGGTTCTTGGCCTTTTAGTTCTGCCTTATTTTGGCTGTAACCGACAAAAAGGAAGCGATGCGGAGCGGGCCGAGGAGATGATTTCGGCGAAAAGCCTGGGACTGGCCTATCTGGAAGAGAACAAGCTGGAAGAGGCGGAGGCTGAGTTTTTAAAGCTCATTGACCTGGATCCGGACGAGGTGATGGGTTATGCTAACCTGGGAATTGTCTACCTCCGGATGGGCTCTTTTGAAAAGGCCGAGGAGTGGCTGTACAAGGCGATTAAAAAACAGCCGGAAGATCCGGATGTCCGGCTGATCCTGGCCAAGGTTTATGAAATGAGCGGGGAGACCGATAAGGCGGTGGAGGAACTTGAAAAGATCATGGAGTTCTCTCCGGGACATGTGAAATCACTCTATAACCTGACCGAACTCTATGCAGCCATGCAGGGAGAGGAGGCTCTAAACAGGCGCCTGGAGTATACCAGGCAGTTGGTGGAGAAAGTTCCGGGGAACATTGTACCTCGACTGAACCTGTTGGAAATCATGATCCGGGAGGGAGAAGCGGACCGGTCCCTGGCACTGCTTGAAGAACTGCAGCAGGTGTTTCCCGAATTCCCCAAAGAAGCGCTTGAATATTACGACCAGTCTTTGGAAGCACTGCGTAAGGCAGATATGGTGCAGGCTTCCGTCTCCTTTATGATTTTTCATAACTACATGAAAGTAACCACCCCTTACCAGGCCGGGATGATGGATCTGAAAGGGCCGGGAGGGGCGCTGGTGGGATCGCCCGTCATTACTTTTGCCGAGCAGCAAATGGGTATCCAGGCTGCGGACTGGCAGGAGATGCTGGCGGCCATAAAATTTACCGATATTACGGCCACCTCCGGACTTGATTTTCTGCTAAGCGGCTCCGGTCCGGATCAAAGCGGAGGGACCACACATCTCACTGCCTGTGATTATAACGGGGATGGGGATATGGATCTGTATGCCGGGCGGCTGGACCCGGAAACAGGAATTTATAAGCACTATCTGTTTAAGAATGAATGGGGTTCCTACCAGGATGTTTCGCAGGAATCCGGAATAGACCATCAGGGGGCTGAACATTCGGTTCAGTTTGCCGATTATGACAATGATGGATTCCTGGATATCTATGTGGTCAGGGAGGGAAGCAACCTCTTATACCGAAGCACGGGTGAGGAGAGCTTTACAGATGCTACCGTTCAGGCAGGAGTAGGAGATATGGGCGCAGGAAGCTGCTCGCTCTTTTTTGATTATGATCATGATGGAGACCTGGACCTGTTCGTTGGCCGGCAGGGATCCAACCTGCTCTACCGAAATAATCTGGATGGTGCCTTCCTGGAGCAGGGGGAAAGATCGGGTCTTGCAGGTGGTGATGAGTTGACGGTGGATGCAGCCTATGGGGATTTTGACGAAGATGGGGACATAGACCTGGTGGTCATCAACAGCAATGGAAACAACCGGCTCTATTCGAACCAGCGTCAGGGCATTTTCAGAGATATATCCAGGGAAGCAGGTCTCCCGGGCATGGAGGGGGCCAGCGCTGTGAGTGTGGGCGATTACAATAATGATGGATTTCTGGACCTCTTCCTGGCTTCATCCAGGGCCGGTGGATCGTCTATGTACCTGAACCAGGGTGATGGCACCTTTGCGGAAGATCTTAGCTCGGATGACCTAAAATCGAGCCTGCAAAATGTGCGTGTTCATGATGCCGAGCTCTTCGATTTTGATAACGATGGTTACCTGGATCTTCTGGTGGCTGGAGAATCCACGGAGAAAGACAGCACGGGCGTGCTTCTTTATCACAGTGACGGAAATGGAAAGCTTTGGCTCTCCCCCGGTATTCTGCCCGAGGATCTGAAATCGGGAAGTGGCATCATCACTTTTGACTACAATGATGATGGGGACCTGGATCTGGGTATTACCGGAACCGACGGGACCATACGCCTGCTGCGCAATGACGGAGGCAATAACAATCACTTTATCAAGATGAAGCTGGTGGGGCTCAGGGCCGGGAGTGCCAAAAACAATTATTACGGGATAGGAGCCAAAGTGGAGGTTCGTGCAGGAAGTCTCTACCAGTCCAAAGTAGTTACGGGTCCTGATATCCATTTTGGCCTGGGTCTGCGCGAAAAGGCTGAGGTCATCCGCATCCTGTGGACCAATGGAGTTCCTCAGAATATGTTTTTCCCGGCCACCAACCAGGACCTGATCGAACAGCAGCAGCTGAAGGGATCCTGCCCCTTCCTTTATACCTGGAATGGAGAGGAGTATCAATTTGTCAAGGATATCATGTGGCAAAGTGCCCTGGGAATGCCCCTGGGTATTATGGGCGAATCAAGCACTTATGCTCCGGCGGATGCATCGGTCGATTATATTAAAATCCCGGGTGAGCAGTTGAAGATGAAGGATAAGAGCTATACGCTGCGTGTGACCGGCGAGCTTTGGGAAACCATGTATATGGATAAAATGGAACTGGTGGTCCTGGATCATCCCGACAGCGTGGACCTGTATGTGGACGAGCGGATGGGCCCTCCGGCTCTGTCGGGTTACACCCTCTATCAGGTAGGGGAGAAGATACTTCCGATCAGTGTAAGCGACCAGTACGGAACCGATCTTCTGCCCTTTGTGGTTAAGATGGACAGCCGGTATACCCCATCCCTGAAGCAGGGCCAATACCAGGGAGTAAGCGAAATGTCTGAGATCATCGTTGATCCCGGAGAGATCCGAAACGACCAGAAGCTCTACCTCTACCTCTATGGATGGATCTTTCCCACCGATGCCAGTATCAATGCCTCGATTTCCCAGTCGGACCGGCTCCAGATGATCCCTCCCATGATTGAAGCCATCAATAGTGAGGGGGAGTGGGAGCTTATCAATGACAAGCTGGGATTCCCTATGGGTAAGGACAAGATGATTGTGGCCGATCTGAGCGGAAAGGTCTCCGAATCGGATCCCCGTATACGCATCCGGACCAATATGCAGATTCACTGGGACCAGATCTTCTTTTCCCAGGGAGAACCAGATGCACCGGTCCGCGCAAGCAGGCTGGAACCCAAAGCAGCCGATTTGCGCTACCGTGGATTTTCCAGGCCTTACAGAAAGGGAGGAAGGTACGGGCCCCACTGGTTCGATTATTCTACGGTGACCAAAGAACCCCTATGGCGCGACCTGGTAGGGAATTATACCCGTTATGGAGATGTGTTGCCCCTCTTGCTGGAGTCCGATGATATGTACGTGATCTACAATGCCGGGGATGAGAACAACATTGTGTTTGATGCCAGCTCTTTACCGGATCTTCCCAAGGGCTGGACCCGGGATTTCCTGGTACATAGTGTGGGCTGGGTGAAGGACGGCGACCTGAATACGGCGCACGGGCAAACGGTGGAACCTTTGCCCTTTCATGGCATGAGCTCGTATCCTTATGGCCCGGAAGAGTCCTATCCTTCTGATGATCTGCATCAGGAGTACCTGAGGAATTACAACACCCGGGTCGTGGATAACAAAGAATTCACCAGGTCCTTGCAAAGCGCCGGGATCAACTAGCCCCTATTTATTTATGCGGTAAGTAAGCAGGCTGTCGCGGTTCATTCCAGCTATGATTAAAGGCTCGTCCCCATCGAGGAGCAGCAGCGACTCTACCATGCCATGCAGCACGATCCCGCTTTCGGCCGGATTCAGCAGCCTGCATAATGGGTCCCCGTTTTCACTTAGAAGGACCAGGCCTTTTAGTGCATCATAATAGCCCGTACTTATATCAAAGGTGTGATCGTTGCCGGCAAGCAGAATATCGGGGTAGCCATCGCCATTGAAATCCCTGACAATTGTTTTCTTAATGGGGGAAACCTGGGCTGCTGCGGGAAGCTTTTCCCAGCGGAAACCATCCTCACCATTCCAGAGGATATAGCTGGAAGCCGTATTCATATAGAAGGTTTCATCCACCCTGTTCAAAGTTGCAGTGTCAAACATCTCCGGGATCGTTGCAAAGCTGAATTCTTTGTAGGACTTAAATTTTCTCAAAAAAAAGTTGGATTGTCCCACCAGTTCATCCAGGTAGTTAATGGGATATTCGTGCATTTCATCGTTTCTGTCCTTCCAGTATCCGGTTGATATGGGATCCAGGGTTCCGTTCATATCCAGGTCGAAGGCATATATGCGCAAAGGATACTGGTCGCTGATGGTGAAACGGTGGTTTTCTCCCAGGTTCCCCAGGATATAGTCCGGATCGCCATCCTTGTCAAAATCACCCGTCCCAACAGAGAACCACATGCCATGCATCTGTTCCATTTCTAAAAGATCCTGGCTGACCAAATGCTGGCCCTCCATGTTCTTAAGGAAAACAGAGGAATTCCACTCCCTGGCAACCAGCAGGTCTTCCCATCCATCTCCGTCGTAGTCGCTCCACAAGGCATCGGTCACCATTCCCAGGTCGAAACTAAGGCTTAGTTCCGGGTTGAAATGCCCTCCGTCGTTGATCAGCAGCCAGGAGTTATCGGCAAAGGGGAAGCGGGTCATCTGGATCCTGGCCCCGATAAAGAGGTCCATATCTCCATCATGATCAAAATCCAGAGGCCTGACTACAGAGGCAGGAAAAGGAGGGATGGGGAGGGGTATTTTGAAATAGCCGTCCCCTCTTTTTTCGTAGAGGTAGTGAATATATTCTTCGGTCCGGTTCTCGTACCCGCCGGCCAGAGCAATCACATCATTGTCTCCATCTGCATCCACGTCCAGGATGGCAAAATCCGATTCAGAAAAATTTTTCCGGGTGGTGAGGCCGGGAAGTTCAGTGAGTGTATAGCCATCATCCCGTTTCAGAAATGCAGTGGTAGGTAAGAGATTCGAGGCTCCAATAAGCAGATCCTCTCTTCCATCTCCATCCAGGTCGCCCTGCTGCATTCGGGGTCCGATCTGAGAGAACTTGTGGGGAAGAATATTTTGGGTAAAATAGTAATCAATAACATCGTTTTGCTGATGCCTGTATGAAAGGGTTCCTTCCACTCTGGAGAAAAGAAGGTCACTTTGTTCCGGACCAGAAGCGGGCACCCGCAAAGGCAAAGCCCCGCTTATATCTATTTCAACGACCTGGTTGGCTGTAAGCTCCTCCAGCAAGCTTATCTGCCCGCTGCCGGGCCAGGTGACTTTCACGGAATCAACCACCGTCCGTCCGGCCAGGCCGAAATGAACCTCCGGATCCACCGAAGAGATGTAGCCCCTGGAAAGAAAGTGCTCCTGGAACTGGTAGCTGTCTCCGCTCCAGAGTTCCACCTTGGCCCCGAAGGCCTCGGGATTGAGCGCATCCCCTTTTAAGCGTATGCGGAGGTAGTTCGCTTCCTTCTTCCCCTTTTCAACAGTGGTGTTTTTATAAACAAAGGCTACATCATTCAGGTTGTTGGTCACATAATCCAGGTCCCCATCGTTATCCAGGTCGGCGAAAGCGGCCCCGTAGGAATAGGACTCAACGGGTTCAAACCAGTCTGGTTTATTGTCGGTGAAGGTATAATCTCCGACATTTTCAAAGGCGTAGTTATTCATTTTTGAGGGTGGACAGCGATCAATGACATGACGGTGATCCGCAATGGATCCAAATACCGCCGCTTTATACTTGGTCCAATCCTTATCGGTCATGTCCACTGGATATCCATTGGCAATCAACAGGTCCTTATCCCCATCGTTGTCGTAATCGGCAAAGAGGGGCGACCAGCTCCACTCAGAATGGTAGATGCCCATCATCTGGCCCACTTCGCTGTATGGAACCATCTCTCCATCGATCATGCCGTTATGCAAGTGCATCATGTTTCTCAGGAACTGATGTTCATAGCCATACTTTTCATCATTGATGTAATAGATGTATCCAAACCCGTTAATGGTCTGTTTCTTCTTGAAATAGTACTCCGGCATCATATCCAGGGTAAACATATCTGGATAGCCGTCGTTATTGATGTCGGCCATATCATTTCCCATGGATGATTTGGTCTGGTAAGACAAAAGAGAAGCGATTTCGTTTTTAAACGTACCATCCTGTTGGTTGATATAGAGCAGGTCATTGGAGATATAGTCATTGGAAACATATACATCGGGATAGCCATCCTTATTGACATCTCCCACGGCCAGTCCCAGCCCGAATCCTTCGTAAACAATCCCGGCCTCCAGGGTCACATTGCTAAAGGTGCCATCGCCGTTGTTTCGATAAAAATCATCGTTGCTGACGGCACTTCCATCGGTGATCTTCGCCCGGTAGCTCGCAGAAAGCCGCTCGGTAACAAAATTATTCAGCAAGTAGAGATCCAGGTCCCCGTCGTTGTCATAATCCAGAAAAGCAGCATGCACCGAGTAGCTATCATCCGCCAGTCCGTAAGCTTCTGCCCGGTCTATGAAGAGCAAACGGCCATCTTCCTGAGGGCCCTGGTTGATATAGAAGCGATTTTTCCTTCTTTCTGCCTGCGGATGAGCGGTGCAGGTAAGGTAGATATCTTTCCAACCGTCCTTATTGATGTCTGTAAAGGTGATTCCGCTGTACCACTGCCCGTTGTCCAGATCTCTGAAGCAGGAGGAGATATCCTTAAACTTCATATCTCCCTGGTTCAGATAGATGTGCGGAGCTACCTGGTTGGCCGTAAAGATAACATCCTGCAAGCCATCGTTATTCAGATCAACTATGCCCACCCCGGCACCGTTGTAGATATACTCGAAGTTGAGAACGTGCACTGAATCGGTCTCTACCACCACGTTGTTAAAGCTGATGCCGGTTTGCTCCGGATCCAACAGTTCAAACCTGGGCTTCTCGCTACACGAGAGAGTGACCAAAGCAAGCAGTAAGAGCAGGTAATTCCTCATTTATATCAACAGATTAATGTGAACGGGGAGACCAAAGAAACAAAAAAAAGATTCCCGCTCAAAACAAAAAAAGAGGCTGCCCATGGGACAACCTCTTTTTAGCAATATTTAAGAACGAATTACCTGTTCTGAATGAGGTTTCCGTTGGCCAGGTCAATCTGACGCTGGGGTAGCGGGAAGTTTACATCTTCAGATCCGATGGTAGCACCACCGTACAGGGCATTCCCCCATTCTTGGGTCTTCTCATAGGCAAGGATGCGGGTAAGTTCAGTCTGAACATCGCCCCAGCGCTGCAGGTCATAGTACCTGTGGCCCTCCTGGCCCAGCTCAAGTTTTCTTTCGAACTTGATAGCCACCATGGCTTCTGCGCCACTTGCAAAGGGTGTGGTATACACATCGATGACATAGTTGGCAGCAGGGATCGTATTAGCTGCATCCACATATACAAAGCCATCTGTATTGGCAGCCCTGGCACGAACCAGATTCACTTCTGCAAATCCATAGTCCCCCGTGTTAGTCATAGCCTTACACTCGGCCAGCAGCAGAACGGCATCCGAATAGCGGGCCATGCGATATCCATTGGCGGTGTACCCGGAGGTCCAGTTTCCAACCTCAGTGTAGACATCCAGCTGTGATTGCTGGTATACCTGCTTCTTCGGGCTGAAGGGTCCGGAATAGGTCTGGTCCCTGATCCAATCGGAACCGGTATGCCTTCCCCAGTCCCAGTAAGGAATTCCGCGACGTCCCACTGACCAGTCAAGACGTGGATCCAGCTGTCCGGCATAATGTGTATATACAGGTCCAACAAGCACCCAGTTGCCCGGACTTGTCAAGGGGTCATTCCCCACATTCGGAGTGTCTTCAGTACCGGTAAGGGACCTGTATTGAAGATCTGTATAAGGATCGGTGGCATCGTCATATATAGTGGCCACATCATCTACCAGATATTCATAGTCCTTATCCCATACTGCTGATTGAGCCAGTCCCTGATCATTGCTTACCTTTTCGCCGTTATAGGAATTGTCAAGGAAGGGTAATCCATTGGCATCCGTACGGAAGGAGTTTACAAAATCCTGAGTGGGATTAAAGAATCCACAGCAACCACCGGGAGATTTTCCTGATTTGTAGGGGAAGTTCAGCACTTCGGCATAACCGCCATTACGGCCACCGGAGGCATCATTTACCGAATACTGGACGGTGTAGATAGACTCCACATCGTTCCTGTTCTCAATATCAAAGATATCCCCATAAGTATCCATCAGGGAACATGCCTGACCTGCGGGATTGGTTCCGGTATTCACCACAGCGGTAAGTAGTGGGAGCGCGGAATCATAGTCGCGATACATTTGCATATAGGCTTTGGCCAGGAAAAACTGGCAGACGGTCTTGTTGAAACGTCCCGGTTGACCCATGTTGTCCGGAAGAGCCGTTCCGGCAGCCAGGTCGTCAATAATCATACTCCTGATATCCACATCGTTGGTAAGCGTAGACTGATCGGTATTCTCATCCACATAAGGAACATAGGTATTGGTGCTCATATCGGCCCATAACCTCCAGGCTTCCAGGTGGTACCATCCGCGAATAGCCCTGGCCTGGGCAATAAACCAGGCAAGTTCATCGCTGTCAATGGTCCCGGCATCCGCGGCCATATTGGCGGTTATGATGGTTGAATTGCATCGGGCAATACCTTCATACAAAGCCCGCCATTTGATGTTCAGATAGGGATTGGTGAGGTTTCAGAGTAAGTCTGAATAGGGTTGATATCCGGCTGGTCACCCGAGTCGGTTCCTTTATTGGCTTCCATCCCCCGGATAGTACCAAAAACCCAGCCGGAGGTGGCGGATTCCCAGCCGAAACTATTGGTTACCCCATCCAGCAGGGAGTAGGCACCTACAAGCAGTGCATCCACACCTTCATAGGTTGCAAGTACAGATTGATCCAATGATCCGTTTGGAGTGATCTCCAAAAACTCTTCGCTACAGGAGTTCATCAGCAGAAGTCCTGCGATCACTGCAAATACTGATAAAAATTTTAGTTTTTTCATATCTCTGTTGAATTTTTTCTCTTAAACATTAAAATCCAAGGCTCACTCCAATCAGGAACTGCTTGATGGCAGGAAGGTTTCCTTCATCCACACCCATAGCAGTATCGTTGAAACTGGCCAGTTCTGGATCCAGTCCGCTGTACTGGGTGATGGTGAGCAGGTTTGTTCCCTGCAGGTAAATCCTGGCATTGGCAAATACATTGCCCAGAACAGCCTGATCGAAGGTATACCCGATCTGCAGGTTCTTCAACCTGACAAAAGATCCGTCCTCCACATAGTAGGAGTTGGATACCTGGTTGGTTGAGAAGTTGGATTTATTGGAAGCAATCGGTACGGTGGCATCGGTATTGGATGGCGTCCAACTGTTGTAGAGGAGGTCGGTACTTTTCTGTCCCTGGAAGGAGGGCCAGAAATCGAGCCACCACTTGTTGTAGTTGAAGATCTCATTGCCCTGCGATCCGTAGAAGAAGGCGGTCAGATCAAAGCCTTTATATCCCAGTACCAGGTTCAGGCCGTAGGTGAAGTCCGGGTTGGGATTTCCAATAAACATCCGGTCTTCGGGATCGATAACCCCTGAATTATCCACATCTTCATAGCGGAATACTCCTGGCTCGGCCCCATCCTGGGTGGCGGCACCGTCCACTTCTCCCTGGCTCTGGAACAGACCCAGTACATTGTATCCCCAGAACTGGCTCATGGGATAACCCACACTGTTCCGGTTGAAGGATCCGATTCGGGACCCACCGTCGTCGAAATAATCATATCCTTCGGCAATACTGACGATTTCGTTCTTGTAAGTGGTAAAGGTCGCATTGGCTTCCAGACTGAAGTCACCCCAGATCTGGCGGTAGATCAACTGAACGTCGATCCCTCTGTTATGCATCTCGCCGACATTCACAGAAGGTGCAGAAGCAGCGCCTGCGGTACCCGGAAGTTCCGGTGCAAAGAGCAGGTCCTTGCTGTCTTTCACATACCAGTCAAAATTAAGCTCCAATTTACGGTTGAAGAGCAAGGCGTCAAAACCGGCATTGGTGGTTACGTTGGTCTCCCATTTTGCTTCGGGGTTCCCAATCCGCGAGGGATAGAAACCAAGCAGGGAAGAGTTGGTGGTACCACTCAGGTCGTAGTAGGAATCTGCCGCGCTGCCAGAGTAAAGGAAGAACTGGTTGGCAGGATCAACAGGCAACTGGTTCCCCATGGTTCCGTAACCACCCCTGATCTTCAGGTCAGAGATAAATCCGGCACCTGCCAGGAAGGACTCTTCGCTGATCCTCCAGCCTGCAGATACAGAGGGGAACACCCCGTAACGGGTCTCAGGCCCGAATACCGATGAACCGTCCCTACGTACCGTACCACTCAGGTAGTACTTGTCGCGGAAATTGTAGTCGGCCCTCAGGAACTGAGATACCAGGGTTCTGGGAGTCCAGTATCCGACCCCAGCCATTTTGAAGGTTGGCCCCGTTGTTCACGGTACGGAAGGTGAGGGCTTCTGAAAAATAATCTGCTTTCTGGGCACCGACATTCCGGCCCATGCCATATTTTCCTGCTTCGTATCCGGCTACTGCCAGTACATTATGATCTCCCAGCTGCCTGGCGAAGGTCAGGGTATTGGTCCAGGTCCATTCCCCGCCGTAATCGGCATTGTTCTGATAGGTTGAAGTAGCCGTATTTTCAGCACTCTCGTAGGTTTTACCGGTCCAGTCCCTGTAGTAAGAGTTCCCGATAGGCTCCCCCGAAAGAGGTTCTGAGATTCAGTCCTTCGATGATCTTCACATCGGCAAATACATTTCCAAATACGCGAAGGTTCTGCCAGGTATTGTCTTCGCATCCCGGGTGGCATCGGCTACATAGTTGTCGCCGTTACCCAGACGGGGGGCAATCCCTGTTCCGCCCCAGTCGCCTTCGGTGAAGGTATGGGAGAGACCCACGTAATCGGGTCCTGTCCATATCACCGGAATAATCGGTTGTGTGCGGTAAACACCCATGGCCACGGCTCCGCCTTCTTCCCCGTTGGGAGTGGTTCCATGATCGGAACGGTGAACCATGTTGATATTCTCCCCGACGGTTACCCGGTCCTTGATATTAAATTCGGAATTGAATCGTGCGCTGTATCGCTTGTACCAGTTTGTCATTACCACACCTTCCTGGTCGAAATAACCTAAGCTGGCATAAAATTTCGAATTCTGGTTACCACCTGACAGCGAGAGGTCGTGGTTCTGGATCACGGCATTTTTAACCGTGGTTTCGGCCCACCAATCGGTGTCAGCTGCCCAGTCAGGAATGGAAGGTGAGGCAGCGGAAGAAGGCCCGTAAACGGGATGGTCTTCTACCGTTCCTTCGTTGTCATACACAAGCCACTGAATATCGGCATATTCCTGGGTATTGGCCAGAAAGTCGGGACCGCTGCCTGCATTCTGAACACCAGCATACATGTTGATAGTTTACTTTGATCCCGGAAGAGGAACCTTTTTTGGTGGTGATTACAATCACCCCGTTGGAGGCCCTGGATCCGTAGATGGAGGCCGCACCAGCATCCTTCAGAACAGACATGGATTCCACGTCTTCGGCATTGATGGTGTTCACATCGGTTGTGGGCACCCCGTCCACCACATAAAGTGGGGAGTTGTTGGAAAAGGAACTAAAGCCCCTGATCCTGACTTTACCGGACTGTCCCGGGCTGAGTCCTGTGTGACTTTTACACCGGCCACGCGACCCTGCATCGCCTGGGTAACGTTACTCTGGGGCTGAGCAGTAAGCTCGTCTGCCTGAATCACCCCCACAGCACCGGTCAGGTCCTGCTTTTTCTGGGTGGCATAAGCTGTTACCACAATTTCATCCAGGGAGGTAACGTCAGGAGCCAGAGTGATGTTAATGGTCGTCTGAGCACCAACGGGCACTGCCTGGGTAGTGTAGCCAATAAATGAGAAAACAAGGGTAGCATCGTCACCGGGTACGGAAATAGTGAAATTTCCCTGTCCGTCAGTAACTGCACCTTGTGTGGTTCCCTGGACCACAATGTTAACTCCAGGAAGCGCTCCTTGATCCTCAGAAGTTACATTACCTGTAACCGTTCTTTGCTGAGCAAATGTAAAACTCAGCGCAAAGCCAAGGAGGAGTAACGATAATACGCCACTCTTCCACAATGTAGATCTACGCATAATAGAAGTAGTTTAAGGTTAAAAATGAATACAAGTTGGTTTATATTTATACTTAGTTTTAGCGGTGTTGGGCAGTTTTAGTTTAACATTCGTTAACAATGATAGTTTTTTTTTCATAGAATCGGAGGGAAATTCATCAATTTAGAAAGATTCAAAATAGCCGGAACGCTCCTGTTTACCTTACCTCCCGGGCTTAAAGAGCTGCATATTTCCATTGTTGGAAAGGACTATCAGAACTGCTTCATCCTCTATCTCAATAAGATGCATTTTTCGAGCATCACCTGACACGAAAAAGCCAGATTGACCGGGCCACAAACATTCGTATTCCAGGTCCCCATACCCCAACATAAGCCAGCCAAAGGAAGCATCCTGTCGTCCCAGAGATGGTCTTGTGGCATAGTTGTTTCCAGCCAGGAGCAGGTCAGGGATCCCGTTATGATCGATATCACCCACCAGCAGGTCCCTGATGGGGGAAAACTGAGCTTCCATGGGTAAGTTCCGTGATTCAAAGCTTCCATCCCCCCGGTTGATAAAGAGGGTACTCTCAAACCTCGTGGCCTGCTTCCTTGAAGATCTGGCCAGGAGTTCCTCTCCAAAAATATCTGTCACCGTTTGCCCGCCATAACTGGCATATGAGGGAAATATCTGATCCACACCCATGAGTTGACGTTTCAACTCATCCAGGCTGGCTACGGGATAGCTCTTTCCATTATAATAGGTACAAAGGATGGGATCGGGTATGCCGTTATTATCAAAATCGTTCAGCCAGAGCTCCACCGGTTCTTCCGCAGAAGCTTTCAACATGCTGTTCAGTCCATGGTTTCCGGCAATCAGGTCCAAATCTCCATCCATATCCAGGTCGGCTGCCTCGATGCAGTTCCACCAGCCGGAGGTTTCACCCAATCCTGCAGCACCGGTTATCTCTTTGAATGTACCCCCTTCGTTGTCGAACACGGAAACGTTCATCCAGGTTCCCACGACCACCAGGTCCAGATCCCCATCTTTATCCAGATCCACCCAGCAGGCATCCGTGACCATCCCGGCCTTATGCAGGCTTCCAAGTCTTTCCTCCGGAAGCAGGCTGAAACGGCCTGAACCATCATTTTCCAGGATAAACTGTTCCGGGGAAATCCCATAGGCGCCCGGAATGGAGCGGGTTCCCAGGAAAAGGTCCATATCCCCGTCCCCGTCAAAATCCGCGGGCCGGACACAGGCCCCGTTTTGCATCAGCAGGGGAACGGAGCCCGGCGGACTGTGTTCGAATTGTCCCTTGCCGTCATTCAGAAACAGCCGGTCTGCCAGAATGGGACTCCCGGTAAATTCTTCACTGCCGCCCCGTACCACATAGAGGTCCTGGTCCCCGTCCCCATCGGCATCAAAAAAGGCAGCATCCACATCCTCGGTAAAACGGTCCCTGAACAGGGAAGCCTGGGCAAGTACCGAGAAGCTGCCATCGGGAAGCTGGACAAATAACTGAGAAACCTGGTCGGTCGCTCCACCCACAAAAACATCCTCCAGGCCGTCCCCGTTCACATCCGCTATGGCCAGTGCCGGCCCCTCACTGGAAAGGTTGGCAGGAATTAATGCCTCCCGGTCGATGTCCTCCCAGTCGTTCTCCAGGTGCTGAAAGGTGAGTCCGGGTATAGTGATGCTGGTGAAAAGGGCTTCCATAGACGGCATTTCTTCATGGCTGACAGAAGCAGCATTTGCAATATCCAATACAATGGTCTGATTCGCCCTTAGCCCGTATACTTTTTCCTGGAGCAATCCGGGCCAGAACACCACCAGTGAATCCACCAGGGTATCGCTGCCCAGCCCGAAATGGAGGTGATCCGCTGTGGAGGACATAAATCCCCTGGTAGCTATTTGTTGGGTCATCTGCTGTTTCCCTCCAGCATACATGCACACCCGGGCTCCGATCCCGGCCCGGTTCAGATCACTGCCATGAAGTTCGAGCCTTAGAAAGTGCCGGCCTGGCATTTGTTCCGCATTGTTCCGATAAACAGATGCAGGACCATTAATATTGTTTACTACCAGTTCCATATCGCCATCATTGTCCAGGTCCGCGTAGGTAGAGCCATTGGAGTAATCGGGCGTATCAAAGCCCCACTCGCTCTCCATGGAGCTGAAAGTGTAATCCCCATTGTTTCTGAACAGGTGGTTTATATCGGCCTGCAGCGGCATTCGTTCAAAGAGGGACCGGTTGGAGACAGAGTCCAGATTCCGGACAGGCTCATAGCGGCTGCCACCGGTGAGGAACATGACATAATCCAGGTCATTGGGACGCCGGTAGATGCCGCTGGTGACAAATAAATCCTTCCATCCGTCGTTGTCCAGGTCGCATAAGAGGGCCGACCAGCTCCAGTCGGTGGAGTGGATCCCGGCCAGCCGGGCAATTTCGGAAAACTTGCCATTGCCCAGGTTCAGCTGCAGGGTGTTGTGGACATACTGGTGGGCATAGCCATACTGGAGCTTCATGCGAAAAAGTTCCAGCTCATCTTCGGTGCCCGATTGCTTCAGGATCTGTTGCTCATCGGGGAGCATATCCAGCACCATGATATCGGAGAGACCGTCGTTGTTAATATCGGCAATATCATTCCCCATGGAAGAGCGGCTGGTGTGGGCAATCATATCTGTAAGATTTTCACGGAAGGTTCCATCCCCGTTATTTAGATAGAGGTAGTCATTTTCATGAAAGTCATTGGAAATATAGATGTCCGGGTAGCCATCATTATTAATATCGCTGGTATTTACGCCCAGGCCATATCCAATCTGGCTCCTGAAGATGCCGGCTTCCGCAGTGACTTCTTTAAAGGTTCTGCCATCGGTGGTGGAATCATTCCGGTATAAGCGGTCTCCGGCCCTGGGATCCTCCTCCCTGCGCAGGTCCGACATTCCATAGCTCCGGGAAGTGTGCACCGAGTGATTCAGCAGGTACATATCCAGGTCTCCGTCCAGGTCGTAATCAAAAAAGGCCGCCTGGGTGGAAAATCCAATAAAATCCAGACCATAGGCTGCAGATTCCTCCTTGAAAGTGAGATCGCCCTGGTTAATAAAGAGCTGATTATGTCCGCCAAGCTCTTTGTAGTCCCCCACATTGCAGACATGTATATCCAACAGTCCATCCCCGTTCACATCTACCATGGTCACCCCGGTACTCCAGTCACCTGTTCCGGCAACTCCTGCTTTCTCCGTAATTTCTTCGAATTTCAGATTCCCCTTGTTCAGATACAGGCTATTGTTTTGCTGATTGGCCGAAAAATACAGATCGATCAGTCCATCCTGGTTAATGTCGCCAGCTGCCACGCCTGCCCCGTTGTTAAAATAGAGGTACTCGATGATATTGAATGCTTCCGTTTCATTCAGCCGGTTCTCGAAATCGATTCCCGTGGAGGAGGGTAGGAGCTGGGTGAAAAGTGTTTCCTTCTTTTTGCTGGTGCAGGAGAATGCGAAGGGAAGGACCAGAAAGATTAATACTGTATTTCTCATATTATTGTTCTTGAATCCTGAAGAGTTGGAGAGCATCATTGTTTCGTGCAACTATCAGCACTTTGCCCTCTGGTGTTTGTATGGTCCGGATATCCCTGATCTCGCCTTCCAGCCTGAATCCCGATTTTACAGGCGCAACTATTTGGAAATTGCCATGACCATCTCCTGCCAGGAAGTTCCCGTAACTGGCGTCATAGCGACCCACTTCCGGTTTTACACGATAGAGATTTCCACCCAGGAGCAGGTCCAGGTTTCCATCGTTGTTAAAATCTCCGGTTTCGGCTGCCATTATGGTTGAGAATTGAGCTTCCACAGGAAGTTCCCTGAAGGTGAAATGACCCGATCCATCATTGATGAAAAGAGCAGACTTTAACTGAGCTACATCCAGTTGTATCGCATTGCTAAGCTGTTCCGGTGCAAACAGATCATGAATGCTTTGCTCTTTGTACAGTTCATATTTTGGATATTTTTTTAACAAGACAGGAATCTGACGGGTCAGGTCGTGTTTTAATGCCAAGGGGTAGGCACTGTCCCCTTCATAGGTAAAGATTATCTGTTCGGCCGATCCATTCCGGTCAAAATCATTTACATACATGGTGACTGGTCTTTCCTCACTCGCCTTGAATCGCGAATTAAGTCCGTGATTCCCCGCCACAAAATCCATATCTCCATCTCCGTCAAAGTCTCCTGTGGCAATGCAGTTCCACCACCCGGAGGTGTTTGCGGATCCAAAGGCCTCTTTTAACTCAAAAAAGGTCCCATTTTGATTGATAAAAATTTTCAGAGGCATCCAGTCTCCCGCCAGTATCATATCCAGATCTCCGTCACCATCCACATCTTCCCACTGCATATCGCGGAGCATCCCCACATCTTTTAGTCCGGGGGCAATCCGGGCGCTCACATCGGTGAAATTTCCTTTTCCATCATTCTCAAGCAGGTAGCTGCTAACGGGTACTCCGTATAAAAAGGGACGCAGACGGATGCCCACAAAGAGTTCCGTAATGCCATCACCATCATAATCAGCAGCACGCACACAGCTTGTAGTCTCATAGCGGCCGTTTGGGAGAATTTGCTGCGATTTTGAAAAGGATCCTCTGCCATTATTCAGGTACAAGCGGTCGCTCAGAGATGATGAAGAACTGGAGAACTCGTTTCCCCCACTGGCCACATAGAGATCCAGATCGCCATCGCCATCAGCATCAAAGAGGGTACAATCTGTATCTTCAGCATCTTTGTTTTTTTCAAAAAGCGCTTTATTTGAAGGCACGAATGAACCCTGACTTTGCTGAATCAGGAGCTTGCCCGCCTGGTACCTGGCCCCGCCAACGAATATATCTTCCAGCCCGTCCCCATTCACATCTCCGGAACAGGTACGTGGTCCTTCGGTGGAAAGCATCTGGTAGATCAGTTTCTCTCTGCGGAAATCATCATAATCATTTTCCCGGTGTATATAATCTATTGGAACTTCCTGTGTGATTTCCCTGAAATAAAGCTCTTCATCTTTCCAGGGTTTGCTCAGGGCTGTGCCGGCAGCTACCCCGTCCTTCTGGTGGAGGGTCAGAATCTGGTCGGTATATACATCCTTCAGGATGGTCACATTGCCATCGGGCCATTGTACAATGAGGGAGTCCACCATGGTCAGTGCACCCACACCCAGGTTGGGCCGGGGGTCCATGGTGGATTTGAAACCACGCATGGGCATCTGCTCAAGGTAGAAGGACTGTCCCCCGTGCCTGGCAGTTACCTTTGAGCCAATGGCATCCGTGTTGCCGGGCTTCCCTTTTAATATAATCTTCAGATAGTGGTGCTCAGGTCGCTTTTCGCTGGTCTCGTTCCGGTAGAGGAACATGGGCATATTCACATTGTTCACTACCAGATCCAGATCTCCGTCATTATCCAGGTCCCCGTAAGCAGATCCATTAGAGTGACTTGGTTCGGCCAGTCCCCACGATTCGGCCTTGTTCTCAAAATGGTAGCCCCCCATATTCTTGAAGGCATAACTGGGCAGTTTGACCGATGGAATGGCATCAATCAGGGTTTTGTAGTCCACATTATTACCGGAAACAATGGACATGACAATGTCGCGGTTGGAGAAGTACTGGATATAATCCTGGTCGGTCAGATCCTGGTAGATCCCATTGGCCACGAAAATATCTTTTAGTCCATCGTTATCCAGATCCATAATCAGAGCTCCCCAGGACCAGTCGGAGGCATAGACACCGGCCAGTCGGCCTATTTCACTAAAGGTTCCATCAGCGTTATTAAGCTGCAGCATATTTCGGGTAAACTGGTGGTGGTAACCGTTTTCGTAATTGGATTTGTAGCTGTCCCACGAGTCGAAGGTGGTTTTGGTCTTTAGCCGGGCATCGTGCTTCCGGGATCATATCGGTCACAAAGATTTCCGGGTAGTGGTCGTTGTTAATATCGGCCATATCGGCCCCCATAGATGCGGCAGAAGTACAGCGCATCATGTCCGTCAGTGTCTCCCGGAAAGTACCATCCCCGTTGTTCATATAGATATAGTCCCTCTCAAAAAAATCATTGGATAAATAGATATCCATCCAACCGTCCTGGTCAATATCGCCCACCGTAACACCCAGACCGAAGCCTATAATACTGGCATAGATACCGGCTTCCTCACTTACATCTGTGAAATGATTGTTATCATTGCGGAATAGTTTATCTCCCCCGATGGAGTCCCTGACCAGTCTCTGGTTTGAGGAGAGGTCAAAGCTTCCAATCGCCTTAAAAGAGTTGTTGAGCAGGTAGAGGTCCAGGTCGCCATCGCGATCGTAGTCAAAAAAGGCTCCATGGGTAGAATAGGCCTGGTCGTCTATGCCATATGCGGCGGCGCATTCTGTAAAGGTGAGGTCTCCATTGTTGATATATAATTCATTGTGCCGCTCATCACCATCCACATTTCCCGAATTACATACATATATGTCGCACCATCCGTCGCCGTTTATGTCGGCCAGACTGGCCCCGGTGGACCATTCTCCTTTTCCTCCAATGCCAGCCTGTTCTGAAATATCTTCGAATTTAAAATCTCCCTTATTCAGGTAGAGCACATTGGAACCCATATTTGAGGTGAGAAAGAGATCGATGAGTCCGTCCTTGTTTACATCACCCATGGCGACCCCTCCGCCGTTATAGAAGTTCCGGTAGGTATAGATATTGAATTTCTTTTTCAGCTGTTCATCATAATCCAGGTGGTTGACGAACCCCGCACCGGTATAGGATTCAGGCATCAGAGTAAAGAGATTATTTCCCGAGCCAGAATCCGGTTTTGGATTGCATGAGCTGATAAACAGGAATGCCGTAAGCATTAAAAAGGCAGGGTATATAAGCTTTAGACGGGTTTTCATCCGGATTTTAATTCTGTCCCGACACTGAAAGTGAATCTTTTTTCACTTCAGAGAACATATCGGTAAAAATGGCCCAGACATACAGGTCATTCTCAATGTATATGGTGATTCTTCTGTTTCCATCGATTTTGGTGTATGCCGTTCCCTTTGTTGGATGTGTAACAGTAATGAAACCTTTGCCATAGATATTCTCGTACCAGCCTTTCACATCCATTGCCAGTTTTGCGGCGGAGAGTGTTTGATTCCAGGGAGCCCATCCATTGTATATAAAGCGCACAGGCATCTGGGCAATTTTTCCTTCCGCAAAGACAGGATAGAAATTCATGGTGGCCGGGTATTTCAGCTCATCCTTCATATCATACTCTACACTTTTATTGCTTGAACCCTGCCTGACAAGGCTATCCCTGTTCAATTTCCAGCAAGCATCGAAGAACTCATCTTCGGTCATTCCAAAAGTGAGTCCCATAAAGAGAGAATCGTATCTGATCCCGCTGGCCAGCTCCCTTTTTAATCTGTGTTCATATTTTGCACCAGGTGAACATGCTCCCACAAGCAGTGCTGATATGATGAACAGCACCATCCATTTAATCTTATTCATTCCCCATCAGATTCAGAAAGTGTAAAAGTGTAAATTCTGATTGTTTCTTGCAACTACAATCATAGGCCTCCCATTAATTTTTATGATTTTAATATCGCGAATCTCCCCTTGAGTAAAGAAACCGGAGCTATCTGCAGGCAGGCCCTGATAGTTTCCTTTCCCGAGGCCTTTCAGGAAGAGGCCATGCCCGGCGCTGTAGATGCCTGTCTCTGGTTTGGCCCGTGTCATATTTCCACCCATCAGAATATCACACTCCTCATCCTGATTAAAATCGCCTGTCGCAATGGCATATACAGGGAAGAGCTGACACTCGACGGGGAGTGGCTTAAACCGAAGGCTTCCCTGTCCGTCGTTCATCAGCAATCCGCTTTCTAGCATATGAGCCTGGAGAGTGATCGAACGCTCAAGAACCTCCTTTGAAAAAATATTCTGGATACTTTGTCCACTATAGGATTCAAAGGTTTCATACTTACGTTCCAGGCTGGGAATTTGAGCTACCAGGTCATTTTTCATGACCAGGGGGTATGCACTGTCGCCGTTATAGGTGCTGATGATGTGCTCCACACTTCCATTCAGGTCAAAATCGTTTACCTGCATGTTAATCGGTTTTTCAGCGGAGGCGCGAAAGCGGGAGTTTAATCCCTGATTTCCCAGCACCAGATCCATATCTCCATCCCCATCCAGATCATGGGCTGCAACGCGTTTCCACCAACCTTCAGTACCGGCCAGGCCGTAGGATTCGGAACGGTCCGAAAAGTGTCCCTGGTCATTTACATAGATTTTTATGGGCATCCAGTCACCTACGATGATCATATCGGAATCATTGTCCCCATCCATATCCGCCCAAACCATATCTGTGATCATCCCCAGTTCTTTTAATCCGGGGGCCCTTGCGTCCGAGCTATTGGTGAAGATCCCGCTTCCGTCATTTTCCAGCAAATAAGCATTCACAGGTATTCCGTAAAGAAAAGGCTGCAGGCGAATACCAACAAAGAGATCCAAATCGCCATCATCGTCAAAATCGAAGGGTCTTACACAGGAGCTGCTTTCGTATTTTCCGGATGGTAATATTTGTTTTGATTTGCTGAAAACTCCCTTTCCATCATTCAGGTACAGCCTGTCAGCGAGTGCGGAGGAGCTGGCTGAAAATTCGTTGCCGCCGCAGGCTATATACAAATCCAAATCACCATCGCCATCTGCATCAAAGAAGGCACAGTCGGTTTCTTCGGAGTTGCTGTCTGCGTCAAAAAGCGACATGTTGGTTTGTATAAAACTCTTCTCTTTCTGAATATAAAGTGCTCCTGCGCTTCCCTTTGCTCCGCAAATATACAGGTCATCCAGCCCATCACCATTTATATCACCAACAGTCATTCTCGGACCCTCGGTCGAATGCATGTGAAAGAGTAAAGCATCCCTTCTGAAATCATTAAAGTCATTTTCCACATGTTCAAAGTTCAGTCCATCGGGTCGATCTCTCTTTTGAAGGATTGTCTGCCTGGCTGAGTTTTGGATTAGCGGACAGGACATAGCTTCTGAGTGCTTCAGAATAAGAAACTGGTTCGTCCTCACCTTATACAGTCTGGAACACCGGCCATCTGGCCAGTTAATAAGGATGGAGTCGATCATTGTTACATCACCCAGACCAAAGTGAAGACGGTTATCGACAGATGATTTAAACCCCCTGGCAGGTATCAGGTCCTTGTAAGATAGTTTGTCCTGGAAATAGAGCGTGGCAGAGGCCCCGATAGCGCTGCTGTTCCTGGTTTTACTCCGGAAGGCAATGGATAAAAAGTTTGAGGATTCCTGTTTTCTTGTATTATTGCGGTAGACAAAGGGAGCCATGTTTACATTATTGACCACCAGGTCCAGATCCCCATCATTATCCAGGTCTCCGTATGCTGCTCCATTGGAGTGAGAAGGTGCACCCAGGCCCCAGGCTTCTGAGAGATTCGTAAATGTGAGGTCCGCGTTATTGTGAAAGGCATAATTGGGAACCCGGACAGAGGGGATACGATCGATGATACTGAGAATGGCCTGTTCTTCATTTTTAATCACAGAGCGCATCAGTGCCGGATTGGAATAGAAATCCAGGTAGTCGCGGTCCAGCAGGTCCTTATAGATCCCGTTGGCCACAAAGAGATCCCGCCAGCCATCATTGTCAAGATCCATGATAAGTGCACCCCAGCTCCAATCGGTGGCATCTACTCCACTGTAGCGTCCTATCTCACTAAAGGAACCGTTCCGGTTATTAAGCTGTAGTACATTGCGGGCAAACTGATGGTGGTAGCCCTTCTGCACTTTATTTGCGTAGCTATCCCATGTTTCAAACAACACTTTTGTTTTCAGTCGTTTATCTCCTTGCGCCGTCATCTCGGTGACAAAGATATCGGGCCAGCCATCGTTATTGATATCTGCAATATCGGCCCCCATGGCCCCCAGACTGGTCTCCTCCAGTTGTTGATCAAGGACCTCGGAAAAGCTTCCATCCTGATTGTTGATATAGAGGTAATCCCGTTCAAAAAAGTCATTGGAGACATAAATGTCCATCCAACCATCCCGGTTCAGGTCGGAAACACTGGCCCCGAGACCAAAACCGATTTTGCTCCCGTAGATTCCCGCTTCAGCACTTACATCCACAAAGATATCGCCGTCGTTACGGTAAAGTTTATTGGCACCCAGGGTGTCTCTGAGCAGACGCTCTCCCTCCACCATGTCAAATTCGGTGACCGATTGAAAGGAGTTGTTGAGCAGGTAACAATCCAGGTCGCCATCCCGGTCATAGTCAAAAAAGGATGCATGGGTGGATAGTCCCATGTCGTTGATCCCATATGCTTCTGCCTGCTCCGTAAAAGTCAGATCACCATTATTGATAAAGAGTTCGTTGTGGCGGTGAGGGGTATTCGGTATTCCCGATTTACAGACATAGATATCCGGCCAGCCATCTCCATTCACATCGGCAATGCTAACTCCTGTTGACCAGACACCTTTGCAGGCAACTCCAGCTTCTCGGGTGATATCTTTGAAATGAAAATCACCCTGATTGATATACAGCTTATTATCGGCGATGTTGCCACAAAAGTAAATATCGGTAAGCCCGTCCAGATTAAAATCGCCCAATCCGACACCGGCACCATTGTAAAAGTTCCGGTAAGTATAGGTATTGAATTCTTCGCTGTACTCCACATCGTTGCGAAAGAGTATTCCGGTTTCTTTTGCATCCAGGAGGGAGAAGCGCATCGCTGCACCCTTATCCTTAAAATCGTCCCGGCATGCCTGTAAAAGCATCAAATACAGCAAAATAAAGCATATCGGAATGGACTTCATCTTTCTGTGAATCATGCGTGCAATGTATAAAAAAGAGAGCAGGCAATTGCATTTGCCTGCTCTCCGAGAAACTATATATTCAAATTGCTACTTCTAATTATACCCTGGATTCTGATCCAGGTTGGGGTTTGCCTCGATCTTGTCCCTGTGGATGGGGAACAACACTGTGTGTTCTCCACTTACAAGCACATCACCGGGATTATTGTATGGAAGGGCCCAAAGTGCCACATCGTCGTACAATCCCCAGCGGATAAGTGCTTGGCGCTTGGAGTTTTCTGCGAACATTTCACGACCAATCTCGTTGAAAAGCTCACCACCCGGAATGACAGGTCCAGCCATATCAAAACTGACAGGTCCGTCTAAAGTAGTCAGGTCATCAACACCAGCACGGGCTCTTACGTCGTTCACCAGCAATAGTGCGGCAGCATCAGTGGGATCGTTACTCTGACGCCACAGTGCTTCAGCTTTCATCAGGATCACATCAGCTAAACGGAATACGGCATAATCATTGTTCATAGCGCCAGGATCTGAACCCAACTCAATTTCCCATTTACCGACCCGTACACCGGACTGGCGCCAGGCCTGGGGACCCAGTTCATTGATCTGGGGCTCACCGGTTCCAATGTTCCCGAGGTTGAGCTGTGGCCCGTCCGGATCATTGGCGTCAGCACCATCATCGATGGTCGGGGAGCCGTCCACGTTGTATTGGTAGCCGGCTATAAAATTGCCTCGCTTGATTGCAGGGCCATCCAGGGTACCTACATCCCCTTTACGAAGATCAGTATCCTCGTAGGAGTTGTAAAACTCCTCCATGGAACAATAACCGTTCCATGGCTGGGCTGTCAGGTTATAGCTGTATTGACTGGCGTAATGCAAACTTCGCACCGCAATATCAAATCCTCCATAATAAACCTGGTCGTAGGGAATGGCAAAGATCATTTCGGAAGTCCCCGTATTGGATACACTGAAGTTGTCAAAGTAGTTGCCTGTGAGATCGAATCCACCATTGTCAATGATATCGGTACAGGCGGCTGCTGCCTTGACATACTGGGGCGTCCCGGTATATACTTCGGCATTCAGATAAAGCTTGGCCAGAAGTGTTTGACCGGCCCAGTAGTTCATCCGTCCGTAGGTGGTACCATCCACTTCCTTGGGAAGCAGCGGAACTGACTCTTCCAGATCAGCTACCAGCCAGGCATAAACTTCAGCCCTTGGGACAGTAGACGGCTGTGCTTCTGCAGTGGCGAAGTCTGTTACCAGTGGCACATTTCCGTACATATCGATCAGTTGCCAGTAGAAGAATCCCCTGATGGTCTTCAGTTCGGCAATAAAAGCGGCGGCAACATCCGCATCTAGGGCTCCGTCCTCCACAAGGACCTCGAATTGGTAAATCAGGCGGTTGGTGGTGTTCACACCCCCAAAGCCAAAGTTCCATCCATTGTTCATATCTCCGTCTTCAACCGTCCAGGAGTGGAGGTGGATCCTTCTCCAATTACCTCCGTCGTCCCAGTCCGATCCACGGGTGGGAGTGACCATTTCGTCGGTTCCGTTGGTTTGCAGGTTGAGAGGAGTGCCAGTGGCATAGCTGCCAAATTGTGTATAGGCGGCTCCCAGGGCAGCGAGGATCTCCTCCTCTGTATTGAAGAAATTTTCCGGTGTTACTTCACCGTAGAGCTCTTCATCCAGGTTGGTACATGACTGGCTAAAAGACACTGCCAGTATAACCAGCAACATTGCTTTTACCAGAAAAAGTGCTTTTCTCATTGTATATCTTTCTGTTGTTTTCATATCGTCTGCTTTTAAAGGGTTAGAAACCGAGGTTTACACCCAGTGAAACAGATCTGGTCCTGAACCAGGTATTCCTTCTATCGATACCGGGAATCAAAACGTTTCCGTCATCGTCATATCTGGGACTGGGATCCACACCCTTGTACTTGGTGATGTAGAGCAGGTTGTTGCCTGCCACAAAAACACGAATGTTTCTGAAGGCATTGTTACCCGACATATCAAAGGTATATCCAATGCTCATATTGTCGAGTGCTACGAAAGATGCATCCTCTATATGCCAGTCGGAGAGCACATTTGAAGTGCTGTTCATCAGAACTCCGGTCTCGGCGTTTCTCATATCTGTAGCTGTTACCGGCAGGTTGTAAGAGGTAATCACCTGAGGTACCTCATAGAATCCACGGAAGGTATTGTTCAGATCGTGACCCAGTACACCCCTGAAGAAAATACTCAGATCAAAATTTTTATATTTGAAGCTGTTGGACCATCCGAATTCAGCATCGGGGAGTCCGTTACCAACTACTACGCGGTCCAGCTCATCTACAGTACCATCCTCATTGGTATCCTGCAGAATCAGATCGCCATCGGCGTCTATTTCTACAAAGGTTTGGCCCAGGAGCTGGCCGATGGGTTGACCCTCTTCCGCTCTTATCAGAGGTGTCTGGTTCTGTCCCGGTGATCCCATGTTCCCCAGGGCTCGCACTCCATAGCTCAATTCGGCACCGTTATAGGTTCCTGAAAGGGAGACCAGCTCGTTTTTCAGGTAGTAGGTGGGAGTAATGGTTGTGCTCCAGGAGAAGTCGCCTGATTGAACAACGTTCCAGGTCAGAGTAAGTTCGAGACCACTGTTTTTGATCTCACCCAGGTTCAGCCAGGCATATTCATAAAGGTTTGGTGGTACAGGTACCTGATACTCGAACAGCAGGTCGGTGGTGGTCCTGGTATAGAAATCAAATGAACCAAAGAATTGTCCGTCCAGCATTGAGAAATCAACACCGATATCAAATTCGCCCTTCTTCTCCCAGCCAAGGTCTTCGTTGGCATTGCTAACAGGAGCGTAACCAGGTATAAAACTGCCATTATAAAAGAAGTTTCCTGAAGGCCCTAAGCGCAGAAGGGACAAATAGCTGTCGCTTGGCTGGTTACCGGTAATACCGTAACTCACCCTGAGCTTCAGGTTGTCCATGGATGCAATGTCCAGGATATTGGCCAGGTCCACACCGGCACCAATGGCCGGGAAAATGCCCCACTTGTTACCTGCTCCAAATCGGCTGGAACCTTCATATCTGGCACTGGCAGTCAAAAACCAACTGTCGGTTACATTCAGGTTCACACGTCCAAAGAATGCTGCCAGTGCATTGGAGTTCTGATAGCTGTAAACAGAAGCAATACCTTCGTTAAAGTCCTTGGCTGCACCCAGGTTGTTATAGGTAAAGGCATCGGTGATAAAATCACCACCTTCTGCCGAGAATCCTTCATTTTTAAAGGACTGGTTGGAATAACCTGCCAGAATGGTCAGGTCGGCACCACTGATATTCGTAACATAATTGATGGTTGATTCGAACAGTTGGAAAGAGTTCTGATCAAGCCATCTTCTGGCCAGACCGTTGCGGTCCATACCAACTCCATAAGAGTTTTTGTCACGGTATTGGGATTTATTTTCACTCTGACTTTGAATTGAGTAGAATGCATCTATCTTCAGACCGTCGATGATCTCGAAAGTACCTTTCAGGGCCACATTGACACGCTGGTCTTTCCGGTCATTGAAGTTTTGTTCCAGCATGGCCACGGGGTTGAAATAGTCAAATAAGACCTGCTGGAAGTAACCGTCGTACCTGTCATATTGAGGATCGTCGCTTCTAACTGGAGCTGTTGGGTTATAGATGGCGGCATAACGGAAGGCTTCGTCGAAACCTAACTGTGATTCACGTTGCGTGGCGCCAATATTCAGGTCCACCGTCAGGCGGTCGTTAAGGGCTTTCTGACTCAGGTTCAAACGTCCGTTCAGCTGGGTATACCCGGTATTGATTGCAACACCATTACCATCACGGTAGTTGAAGGAAGCCATGTATTTGGTCTTTTCGCTTCCCCCTGACATACTCAGGTTATGTGTTTGCTGAATGGCATTCTGGGTCGTTTCCTCAAACCAGTTAGTGTCAAAACCAAAATCGGTACCTGTTCCGGTTTCGGCCGACAAGGTGCGCCACTGATCAGGATTCATGACATTGGGATATTTACCTACGGTTTCCAGGGTAACCATGCCATTGTAATCAATATAGGCTGTTCCTCTTCTACCTTTTTTAGTAGTAACAATGATGACACCACTGGAACCCCTGGTGCCGTAAATGGCAGCAGCAGAACCGTCCTTCAGAACGTCCATGGACTCGATGTCGTTGGGATCCACGTTGTCGAGCGATCCGCCCACAACACCGTCGATAACAACAAGCGGCTGGGTGTTGGCACCAATGGTACTCATCCCGCGAAGACGCATGGTGAAACCCTGGTTGGGGTTACCACCCGGTTTCGAAATGGAGAGACCGGCCACTTTTCCCTGAACCAGCTGGGCAGGATTGCTCACTGATCCTTTATTGAATTCTTCTGCTTTTACATTGGAGATGGCAGAGGTCAGCTCTTTCTTTTTCTGGGTACCGTAACCGATAACCACGATTTCGTCGAGTGCCATGACATCTTCAACCAGAGTCACATTAATAGTTGTCTGGTTACCCACCGTAATATTCTGTGCGGCATAACCAATTGAAGTAAATACCAGGATGGCATCGGGACCCGAAACGGTAATGCTGTAATTACCATCCACGTCGGTCACGGCCCCCTGTGTGGTACCCGAGATCACAATATTTACACCGGGAATGGGGCCTTCCGCGTCGGAAGAGACCGTACCGGTCACTGTAATCTCCTGGGCAAAGGTTAAGCTGATCGCAAAACCAAACAGGATAAGCGTCAAAAAGCCGCTTTTCCACCATGCAGAATTTCGCATAATTGAAGTAGTTTTAAAGTTAGCAATGAATGACAAAATGTCTAGTTCTTGATTAGTTGTTTAGCAATAGGGGATTAAAACATATAAGTGTGGTGCAGCTAATTTAAGATAAATTAACATTTATAATACAAATTTAACATTATTTAGAAGAATTCCATATAGAATTAGAAGCCTTGATTTTACTACCTTTGGAGGACTTTACCAGTGGGGTTCTGCTCCATATATTTCATAACTAAAGAGATAGAGATGAATCATGAATACGTGAACCGTGTGGTGGATCTGACGGATCCCCAAAAAAATATCATTTATAATATGTCACTGGAAGAGGCTGTTGAGCTTGTGAAAGCAGGGGACAGCAAGGGTGTCCGGGGGATTGACGGACAGTTTGCCCTGGTGGCGGTAGAAGGAAAAACCATTCGAATGGCCCGCTCCATTGGACGTCCTTTACGTTTCTTTATCGCCAAGCTGAAGGCAGGACCCTGCCTGGTCCTGTCCGAGCGGATCGATACCATTTATAAGTACCTGGAGCAGGAGGGACTGGAGGACCAGTTTCATCCCTCTTATACCCGCATGGCCCCCGCTCACTTTATCACCACATTAGAGTTGCTGGGTTGTCCGGATCCCAGCCCTGTGCATGCACGTTTTTTCACCCCGGAACGGAACCGTTTTGAGGGCAAGACGGTGGATGAGATTGGCCGGCAGTATATGACTGCTCTGTATGAAGAGATCAAGAAATGGTTGAAGCACAGGGCAAACAGCGGACCTATCGGGGTTTCTTTCTCCGCCGGGATCGATAGTGGTTCAGTGTTTCTGTTAACCTACCAGGCCTTGCTGGAGCTGGGAGAAAGCCCTTCCAGGCTCAAGGCATTTACCCTGAGTGTGGATGGGGATGGAGAAGATCTTAAACAGGCCAGGGAATTCCTGAAGGCAGTGAACCTGGAGCTTTTCCTGGAGCCAATTGAGGTAAGCGCTTCGGGGCTGGACTGGAAAAAGACGGTGCAGGTGGTGGAGGACTATAAACCGCTGGATATCCAGGCAGCCACCATGAACCTGGCACTGCTGGAGGGAATTCGCAAGCGCTATCCCGATTGGATCCATATGATTGACGGAGATGGGGGCGATGAGAACCTGAAGGATTATCCCATTGAGGAGAATCCTGAGCTGACTATCCGGAGTGTGCTCAATAACCTGATGCTCTACCACGAAGGATGGGGAGTTGGGAAGATGAAACACTCTCTCACTTACAGTGGAGGATTGAGCAGGGGATATATGCGGACCTATACCACCGCTGATACGATGGGTTTCCAGAGCTTTAGCCCCTATACCCTGGCCAATGTGATCGAGATTGCAGAGGGCATTCCCTTTATCGACCTCACTGGCTGGGACCACGAGAAGCTATATGCCCTTAAGGGACAGGTAGTTGCCAGCGGAGTTAAGGCCATTACCGGAATGGAGATGCCGGTATTTGAAAAGAGGCGTTTCCAGCATGGAGCAGTCTCCAAAGAAAAGTTCCACGCTCATTTCCCTGAAAAGGAACTGGACTACCGGAAGGAGTTTCTCTCTCTTTATGAGTAGTTTCCCCGGGTTCCGGATGGATGGCCGCTGGATCCGGTCCCTGCGGGGAGCGAAGTCCCCTGTGGATCCCTGTCTGCCCTCTGGCTGGTTCAACGAACAGGAACTTGATCTGGAGGGAAGAGTGAAGGAGGTATCGGCCATCCTGCTGAGCAACCGGGAGTGTCCGTTCACCTGCCTGATGTGTGACCTCTGGAAACATACCACGGAAGAGAAAGTGCCTCCCGGTGCCATTCCGGCTCAGCTTATATACGCCCTGGACAGACTAACCCCCGCCTGCTATTTGAAACTGTATAACAGCGGGAGCTTTTTTGATCCCGCCGCCATTCCTATGGAGGATTATCCCGCGATTGCTTCTCTCTCTTCCGGTTTCGACAGGGTCCTGGTGGAAAGTCATACCTCTTTTATCGGGGAAAATTGCCTGGAGTTCAGCAACTTGCTGAAGGGCCGGCTGCAAGTGGCCATTGGCCTGGAAACTGTAAATCCCGAGGTGCTTCCCCTCTTGAATAAAGGGATGAGCCTGGAGGATTTTAAGAAAAGCGTGGATTTTCTCCAATCCAAGGGGATCTCCACCCGTGCGTTTATTTTACTCCGTCCTCCCTTTCTGAATGAAGCGGAGGCGGTGGACTGGGCCTGCAGGTCCATCGATTTTGCCTTTTCCTGTGGAGTGGAGGTCTGCTCGGTGATCCCGGTAAGATCAGGAAACGGGGCCCTGGACCACCTGGCACTGGAAGGGTATTTCGGGGAACCCTCCATATACTCCCTGGAACAGGTGCTGGACTATGGAATTGGATTGAAGAAGGGCTTGGTTTTTGCCGATCTGTGGGACCTGGAACGCTTTTCCACCTGCGAACACTGTTTCGGATCCAGAAAAGAGCGATTGACTGAGGTAAATCTTACCCAGAAGCATGTGAAACCGGTTACATGCAATTGTTAAGTATCTTTATCAGAAACTAATCTAAGATATAAAGTGAGGAGCTACATAAGCCTGTGTTGCATGGTTCTGTTATTGCCGGTTCTGGCAGGGGCCCAGGAACGAAAGAGAGTCAGGGATTTTGGAATAGAACCCGGAATCTTGTCACCCGGAAAATGGAACGCCATAACAGATGTGGAAGGGGTTTCAGTGGGGCATAGGACCCTGATCGCGGGGGACTCCATACGGACGGGAGTGACCGTGATCCGCCCCCATTCAGGAAATCTTTTTCAGGAGAAGGTCCCGGCAGCTGTCTGCGTTGGAAATGGTTTTGGAAAGGCTCTTGGATTTACCCAGGTCCGCGAACTGGGAAACCTGGAGACTCCTGTAGCACTTACCAACACCTTAAGTGTATTTACCGTGGCCGATGCCCTGGTGGATTATATGCTCTCCCTGCCGGGGAATGAAGCGATTCGCTCTGTAAACCCGGTGGTCGGGGAGACCAATGACGGATGGCTCAATGATATCCGTGGGCGGCATGTAGAAAAGGAAGATGTGAAGGAGGCTCTCTCAAGCTGCTCTGAGGGTCCGGTGAAAGAGGGAAATGTAGGAGCTGGCACCGGCACACTCTGTCTGGGCTTCAAAGGCGGAATCGGAACCTCGTCCAGAGAATTGAGCGGGGACCAGGGAGCTTATACGGTCGGGGTACTGGTGCAGACCAATTTTGGAGGGATCCTGACTATTCAGGGAGCTCCTGTTGGAGAAGAGTTAAAGAGGCACTACCTGGCGAAAAAGGAGTCTCACCAGGTGGATGGATCCTGCATGATTGTAATTGCCACTGATGCCCCACTTTCCGCTCGCAACCTGGAGCGTCTTGCTAAGCGTTCCTTTCTGGCCCTGGGAAGGGTGGGTTCCTTTATGTCCAATGGCAGCGGGGATTATGCCATTGCCTTCAGCACTCATCCGGAATGCAGGATCGCCCACCGATCCGGTCAGATCCTGGAGAGATCCCCCGAGCTGAGTAATGAAAAGATGACACCGCTCTTCCTGGCGGTGGTGGAAGCCACTGAGGAAGCCATCTACAATTCCCTTTTTATGGCTGAGGATATGATTGGCCAGAAAGGGAGGAGGGAAGAAGCTTTGCCCTTAGACAGAACCCTGGAGATCCTGGAACCTTACAGGATTTATTAAGCACCCTTAGAAGGACCTTGATTTTTCATTATATTGGCAGGTATGAGCAAAACCATTCCTTTTCATCCCATCCTGATGCACTTCGCTGCCAGGTATTCCGGGTTCAGCTATGGACGTTTTGCTTCTGATTACAGGGCGTTGGTGGAGAGCAATCTCCGCTGTATGGAGGATTTTGGAATGGATGCAGTGGGAGTGATTTCGGATCCATACAGGGAGACTGCAGCCTTTGGAGCGAAGGTCACATTTCCCGATGAGGCAGTTCCCCGGTGCATGGAGATACTGATTCGTTCCATGGAGGATATCGGGCTGCTGAAGAATCCGGATGTATTCCGGGAGGAACGGACCCTGGACCGGATAAAGGGTGCAGAGTTGCTCAGGAAGAAGGTGGGCCCTGACGTGCCTGTCATTGGCTGGATCGAAGGACCCCTGGCCGAAAGCTGCGATCTGGCAGGGGCCCAGGAGGTGTTGCTCAGGATCTTTATGGAGCCCGATTTTGTAAAGCGTCTGATTGATAAGATTTTGCCTACGGCCAAAGAGTTCGCCCGGGCCCAGGTGGAGGCCGGATGTGATATTATCGGTGTGGGAGATGCCATCTGCTCCCAGGTGGATAGGGATACCTACAGAGAATTTGTAAAAGAAAAACACCTGGAACTATTTGAGTATATTCAATCGCTGGGAGCCAGGGTTAAATTGCATATCTGCGGTGACATCGCCCATCTCCTGGAGGATCTCCGGGAGATAAAGCCGGATATAGTAGATATTGACTGGATGGTGGATATGGATCAGGCTTTTGAAAAGCTGGGAAGCAATATTATCCGCTGTGGGAACCTGGATCCAGTTTCAGTGATCCAGAACCAAAAGCCGGGAGAGATCAGGGAAGAAACAGAGCAGCTGTGCAAGCAGGAGAAGGGCCGTCCATTTATCCTATCCGGAGGCTGTGAGATTACGGTAAACACCCCGGTGGAACACCTGCGGACCATGCGTCTGGCTTCTCAATCGAAATTGAATTAAGCGAGTAAGAATAAGCTATTATTTTAATCAAAACATACTAATTTATTTATGCGACCATACATTCTTTCAGAGACCCACTGGTCAGAGGTGAGCGACCAGGAATTTGATATGGCCATCCTTCCCTGGGGGGCCACCGAGGCACATAACTATCATCTGCCTTATGGAACGGACAATTATGAAACGGAAGCCCTGGTTTACGAAGCGGCCCGGATGGCCTGGGAAAAGGGAGCCAGGGTGATTGTACTGCCCACCATACCCATGGGGGTGAATACCGGTCAGACTGATATTTACATGACCCTGAATATGAATCCTTCCACCCAGCAGTCCATCATTGAGGATGTCGCTGAAAGCCTCTACGGCTATGGACTGGAGAAACTTTTGCTGGTAAACGGGCATGGAGGGAATGATTTCAGGCAGATACTCAGGGAAGTGGGAGCTTCCTATCCGGATATGTTGCTGGCCACCTGCAACTGGTTCCAGTCTGTGGATCAGGGCAGGATCTTCGAAAATGACGGAGGACATGCCGATGAGATGGAGACCAGCCTGATGTTATATGCCTGTCCTGAACTGGTGAAATCCCTGGATGGGGCCGGGGACGGTCGCGCTAAAAAATTCAGTGTGGAGGCTCTGAATGAATCCTGGGCCTGGGCTGAACGGAAGTGGACGAGCATCAGCGAAGATACTGGTGTGGGCGATCCAAGGAAAGCCACCCTGGAGAAAGGAAAACAATATTTCCAGGAGGTAACAGCCAAACTGGCCGGTCTTTTTATGGATTTATGCAATACTGCTTCGGGAGATTTGTATAAATGATCAAGGGCGGATCAGGTCGATTAATTTCTTGTTATTTTTCTTTATCTCATTGATAAAGAAAAGCAAAATGAATACTTTTGCCTTCTCCTGGAACATCAAATTTTATTAATATCCACATCATGCAATTTACGTCTAAAGTAGAGTCAGCTTTTTACAAGATCTCCGGCGAACCTGAGATCCATACTAACATCCCCTATATCGTGGTTGAGAATTTTCCACTGATGGGTTTATTGACGGCCCTTCGCTTCCTGGAGTGGGTCGGTGAAAATCCCAATGGAGTGATTAGTCTCCCCACCGGGAAAACTCCGGAATATTTTATCAAGTGGACCACGCACCTGCTGGAAAACTGGGATGAAGAGAAGATCAAGGACTTAAGGAGCAAGTATGGCATTGCCGATCAGAAGAAACCATCCCTGAAGGGTCTGCATTTTGTGCAGATCGATGAATTTTATCCGATCAGTTCAGCACAGCACAACAGCTTCTATAACTACGTAAAGAAGTATTACATCCAGGGCTTTGGTCTGGATCCGAAGAATGCCCTGCTGATCAATTCCGATGAGATTCCTCTTTCAGGAGCCTGTCATTTTTCTGAGGCCTTTCCCGACAGTAAGGTCGACCTTTCGCTGAGGTACAGAGAACCCAAGAGTCAGTTTGAGAAGATGCAACAGGAATCCATTTATATGATTGATAACTGGTGTACCCAGTATGAGCAAAAGATCAGGGACAAGGGGGGCATTGGATTCTTCCTGGGCGGTATTGGTCCTGATGGACATATTGCCTTTAATGTTCGGGGGTCCGATCATCACTCCACCACCAGGCTTACCGAGACCAATTTTGAAACCCAGGCGGTTGCAGCCGGCGACCTGGGGGGTATCGAGATCTCCCGCAACCGGCTGGTGATCACCATTGGACTGGACACCATTACCCACAACCCGGATGCCGTAGCCCTGATTTTCGCTGCTGGAGAAGCCAAAGCAACTGTGGTGAAAAATGCTCTGGAGAACGAGCCTTCTGTGCTCTATCCTGCCAGTGTACTGAATAAGCTGGGCCAGGCCCGCTTCTATTTGACTGCCGGAGCAGCCATGAGCCTGGAGGCATCGGTTAACGCATATTACAAAGAGGGGGAATGGAACCAGGCCAAAACCGACAGGGCGGTCATCGATCTCTGTACCAAACTTGATAAATATGGTCATCGCCTGACCATGAGCGATCTGAAAGAAGACCGCTACTGCAAAATGATCCCCGGGCTCAATGAAAATACGGTAGAGGAGGTGATCAAGTCCATCGAGGCAAAATATGAACGCGGGGTAGCCCTGGAAAAAAACCAGGTCTATTACCATACCGGTCCGCACCACGACGATATCATGCTGGGGATCAATCCGCATATAAACAGGCTTATGCGGGCAGAGTCCAATACCAGTTATTTCTCCGTGCTTACCTCCGGATTTACTGCGGTAACCAATGATTTTGTGATCAAGGCCCTGAAGGATACCAGGGATTTCCTGGACAAAGGATTGGTACAAATGACCAACTATCCGGATTTCTATGAATCCGGCTACAAGTATAAACGGGATAAGGATGTGAGCCACTATCTGAATAAAGTGGCTTCCGGGGAGGAACATGAATTAAGGAGGGGACTCGCACACCGGATTGTCCGGGATATGGTGGGCCTCTACAAAATCAAAAGCACAGATCAGCTGAGGGATGAGATCAATAATATTATACATACCTTAAAAAAGAGCTATGACGGAGAAGTGAACCAGCCCGATATACAGAAACTTAAGGGCATGATCCGGGAGTTTGAGGAGGAGCTGGTCTGGGGATATTCCGGCGTAGAGACCAAGCATGTGAGCCACCTCCGTCTGGGATTCTATACCGGGGAGGTATTTACCGAACAGCCCAAGCTTGACCGGGATGTGGAACCCGTGCTTGCAGAGCTCAGGAAGATCAAACCCACGGTGGTAAGCCTGGCATTTGATCCGGAAGGCAGTGGTCCTGATACCCACTACAAAGTTTTACAGGTTATTGCGGAAGCTCTCAGGAAGTGGAGCGAGGAGGAGGATCTGAGAGAGCTGCGTGTATGGGGATACCGAAACGTATGGTACCGGTTCCATCCGGCCGAAGCAAATGTATTTGTGCCCGTATCCCTGAATGCCATGGCAGTTATGGACACTTCCTTTACGCACAGCTACCTGAGTCAGGTGGACGCTTCTTTCCCGTCCTACCAGTTGGATGGAAAGTTCAGCGACCTGACCAAGAGGATCTGGGTAGAGCAGTTGAAACAGATCCAGTTACTGGTGGGCAAAGACACCTTTTATCAGAGCAAAAGTCCCAGAACCAGATCGGCCCATGGAATGCTCTATTTCAAAGAGATGAGCCTGCAGGAGTTTCTGAGCAATGCCAGGGAACTGGAGAAATCCATGGAAGGCATTGTTTTCTAAGCCCCCGGTAAATAGTATAGAGCAGAAAAAGTGGCCGTCTCAGTTATAGAGATGGCCACTTTTACTATATACAATTTTCTTGAAGGCTGCTTACAGCTCTCTGATCTTGATGTTCCTGAACCAGACAGCGTGCCCGTGATCCTGAAGGCCGATGAACCCGGTTTTGGCCACGTCGGCAAAATCAGGATTGAATTCGGGAAACTTGCTATTTTCAATCATCTCATTCCACTCATCGGTCCAAAGATGAAACTCAAGGGTGGTCTCTCCATTCATCTTGAAAGCGATGGTTCCTTCATAGGAGATAATCTCTGCAGAGTTCCACTTCATGGGTCCCTTGAAATTCTGAGGATCGGGGGGGATGAGGTCATACAGGCTTCCTGCCCGGCGGTTACCGTCCTTGCCCAGGGTATTATCAATATGAGTACTCATATTGTCCAGAATCTGGTATTCCGGTGCCGTGTACCAGATCTTCTTGCCATCGATTTCTCTGGCCAGGAAGAAAATTCCGGAGTTTCCTCCTTCTTCGATCATCCAGTCCACCTTGAAATGGAAATTGGTGAATTGCTTGTCAAAAATAATGTCGCCACCATAACCGGCTTCTCCCTTCCCGGAATTTTCACACACCAGGCTGCCATCTTCAATATACCAGCCCTTGTCGGGGAAGTCGGGATTATCATACTCCCGCCAACCTTCAGTGCTTTCACCATCAAACATCAGGATCCAGCCCTCGGCCTTTTCCTGCTCTGTAAGCGTATTTGGGGCAGCTACGGCTTCGGTTTTTACCTCAGCTTCACCCTCTTTGGCTTCTTCCTTTGCTTTGGGAGCCGAATTACAGGCCGACATTCCAAGGAATATAACAGCAAAAAACAGATAAAATACTTGTTTCATCAGCTTATGATTTAAAAAAGACTATCCTCACGGTTGCGAGGATAGTCGATTAAAATTAATTCCAGTCAATTAAGGCATTGGAGGAAGTTCCCATCCACCCTCTCTGGGAGTGTGCTTCACCAGTTCCTTGGCGAACTCCTTGGCAGAGAATTTATCGGTCCAGTCCTTCTTAAAGGTGGGGTGACCATCGTGGATCTCAAACCCATCCTTGATAACCATTCTCAACTCTTCGCTTTCGTTGATATTGGTGAATTCCATCTTTACACCATCCCATTCCAGCTCCTTGTTGAGGCCCTGGAGACGCACCGCATTTACACCCATAACCACCATTTCGTTAAATGGTCCTGCTTCGCTGAAGGGGGAGGCAGTCTGAACGCGGTTTTCAGGACTCTCTTTACAGGCCCTTACCCAGTCCATCTCGTGGCTGGTCTCCACACGACGCCTGAATTTTGGAGCTTCGGGCACCCTGCCGGAAAGCAGCCAGGGATTCACTCCGTAGCAGCCGCATACCAGGGTATCCTTGGTTCCGTGGAACAGCACCCCGCCTCCGGCATCATTCATATCTCTGCCTTCGGGCCAGCCTTCGGGCTTCATAGGCTGCAATCCTCCGTCATACCAGGTAACTTCCACTTCAGGAAGAGCCAGTTTGGGCATATTTGGTCTGGCCGGATATGTCAGCTTCACCATTTGTGCATTGGGAGCACATTCGGTGAGCAGAAGGGTTGAACTGCCCTGAACCTTGGTGGGATAGTTCAGTTTCAGGCCAACAAATACCGGGTGCAGGATATGACAGGCCATATCGCCCAGGGCACCTGTTCCATAGTCCCACCAACCACGCCAGTTCCAGGGGTGGTAAATTTTGTTGAAGTCCTTCATCTCGGCCGGACCGGTAAAGAGATCCCAGTTGAGGGTTTTGGGTACCGCATCTGCCTTGTCGGGTACATTCAGACCCTGGGGCCAGATGGGACGGTCGGTAAAGGCTTCCACTTTAGTTACCTCTCCGATCTCGCCGTTGGCCAGCCATTCACAGACCAGATTCACCCCTTCGCCTGAAGATCCCTGGTTTCCCATCTGAGTGGCCAGCTGATGTTTATCGGCCAGATTTGTAAGCAAGCGTGATTCATACACCGAGTGAGTCAGCGGCTTCTGCACATACATGTGCTTGTTCATAGTCATCCCATGGGATGCAATCAGTGCGTGGGTATGGTCGGCAGTGGCCACAATCACAGCATCGATCTCATCGCCCATTTTGTCGTACATCTTCCTCCAGTCCCAGAATTGTTTGGCTTTGGGATATTTCTTAAAAACGCCTTCCGCATATCCATGGTCCACATCGCACAGGGCCACAATATTCTGGTCTTTGATATTCCGGAGATTGGAATTACCCATGCCGCCTATCCCTACCGCAGCAACGTTCAGTTTATCGCTGGGTGCAACATGGCCCATTCCACTGACCACATTGCTGGGAAGAATAGTAAATCCTGCAGTTGCAGCGGCTGTAGTTCCCACAAATGTTCTGCGGGAAACTCCACCCTTTTTTTCTTTACTCATAATGGTTCTGATTTAAGTTAGATATTTTGTCTAAGTTGAAAAATCGCCCTCCAATTTAGTAATAATAATCCATAGTTAAAATTCTGAAGCATCGTTTCAACCGTGATTCCTGCTTTGGTGAGAGGCAATTTAGAATCCTTTTATGTAAAGTTTACACAAAGAGACTATTTTCATGCAAAGCAGGGGGAGCTATGGATGAATTTCATAAATTTAGTGACTTAACTAAAGCAACACCTTGAACAAAGCAACAGTATGAATAAATCAGCACCATGAAAAAATCCAGGCAGATTACTCGCAGAGAGTTTGTGGGGACAACTGCTGCCGCCTCTGTTTTCACTTGGCTAATGAACTTTTAACCAGAACCTGTCGGGAAGGATGGGAAATGTAAAATAACACGGATGAGAAGAAGACTATTTATTGAACAAACCATGGGAGCAGGAGCCGCCGGAGTAGTGGCTTCCTCCCTGCTGGGATCCTGTGTATCCCAGGAAGACAACCAGGAAACAGCCTCACAAGCTCCTGTAATTAATCTGCCTCAGATGCCCGTAAAGGATGATATTTCCATTGCGCAGTGGTCCCTGGTGGATGAGATCAGAGAGGGACTGTGGACCACCCTTGATTTCCCAAAGCTGGCCAGGGAAGAGTTTGATATTAACGGGATAGAGTTTGTAAATACACTCTTTGAGGTTCCGCATATGAACTATCTGAACCAGCTGAAAAAAAATGCAGAGGAATATGGAGTGAGCATGGTACTGATCATGGTGGATGCGGAAGGAGATCCCTGTTCCCCCGAAGCTAAAGTCAGGAAGCAATATGCCATAAACCACCGGAAGTGGATCGATGTGGCCCAATACCTGGGCTGCCATACCATCCGGACCAACTGCAGGGGCCTGGAGGAAGCCAGCCCGGAGGAGAATCTGGAATGGGCGGTGGATGCCTACCAGCTGCTTCTGGAGTATGCCTCGGAAGCCGGTATCAATGTGGTCATCGAAAACCATGGGGGAGTTTCCAACGATCCGGCCTGGATGGAGAGGCTTTTTAAAGAGGTGGATCATCCGCTGTTTGGATCTTATCCCGACTGGCGACGACCCGGCCCGGAATTCGATAACCTGGCTTACCTGGAGAAGATGCTGCCCTATGCCAAAGGGATGTCCTACCGGAACCAGCCAACAGAAGAGCTGACCGGAAGGATGATCCGGATGTCCAGGAAGATGGGCTATACTGGGTGGTACGGTATTGAATCCAGTGGAAGGGATGCCATCCGCCAGGGCAAGGAACTGCTGACCAAATACCTGGGTTTGTAAACCGGTACCTGCCTATTAATTAATGCAGGAAGGTAACATCACCGGTAATCACCTCCTCCTTTCCGTCAGAGTAGGTGATCCATGCTTTATATATGTAAACGCCCTGGGCAGCCAGGTGACCGGAGTTGATATATCCGTCCCAGCCCACATAGACTTCACTGCTTTCAAAAACCCGGTGCCCCAGGCGTGTAAATATGACCAGGCGAAGTTCGGCAACATTCTCCAGATCGGGATGAAAAACGGTATTGTCTTGACTTCCCGGGGTCCAGGCCCCCCCCGTAGGACCTGATTCGTTCCACCGGAAAGCAGTGGGAAAGGAGGTGCTTCCTTCCCCCCCGTGGACGCTTATCAGATCCTCCCGGATCAAGGTATCGGTACAATCCTCTGTACTCCAGGCGTAGAGGGTAACGGTGTAGCTCCCGGTGTTCTGATAGATATGTTCGGGACTCTCTTCCACGGAAGTGCTGCCATCCCCAAAATCCCACCGGAAATCCCAGCTGCCCGGGGTGGTGGTATTGGTGAGGGTAACCGTGGCATTGGGATAGTGCAATAATTCAGGACTGACCTGGAAGTCTGCGTTGGGTGTGGGGTAGTAGGTGAAAGGGCTGTTGGCCGAATCCACACAGCCATGCACTGTCTCAATGATTAGTTTGGTCTGGAGGTTGATCTCAGGAACATCTTCCTGACTACTATAGTTATGGCTTACCCAGTTTGTGCTCGTGCTTGCTCCCGTCCCATCACCAAAATCCCAGGTATAGCTGGGGTAGTTTTCCGTGGCCCTGAAAATTACATCAAGCGGACTACACGGACTGTCATACTCTGCAGTGAAAGTCATATCAGGCCAGGGATGAACCTCCATGACCAGGGTGTCGTTCACCTCGTTTTCAATATCGTTAAAGTCCTGGTGTTCAATAATTTTATAGATGATATATACATTTTGGCCCAGGCGGTTGTTGAGGAAGAGGGAAAATATGCCTGAGGGAAGATTCACAAGGGTATCACGGATCCCCTGGATTTCCATAATCAGGTCAAAGCGTGAGGTGTCGATGAGCCCTGTGATCAGGATCTCTGCAACTGTATGGTTGTCATTGAGCTCACACCAGGCCGCATCGGCCGTCAGGATCTCGGCAAACGGGGGATCCTGTCCCGATCCCAGGAAGGGCAGGAGCAAAAGAAAAAGTATGAAAAACCATACGGCGCGTCCTTTCATACGCGATATTCAGGGTTCTTTTTAAAAATCATTAAAATCCCACTCTCCACGGAAGGGCCTGGTAAGCATGGCATTGGCATCATCATCATCGATGAATTTTTCGTGAGCCGGTTTCCATTTCAGTGGTCGCTCCAGGGTATACCCAATATTTGCAATGTTGCAAAGTGAGGAGGTACGGTGTCCTGTCTCCACATCCGATACCGGGCGGGTTCTGTTTTTGATGGAATCAATCCAGTCCTGGTAGTGGTTATCGCTCTTGTAAAGGGGGGTGTCGCTGTCCTTCAATTCAAAATCGGTCAGCCCCTGGATGTCGGATCTGTAGAAGCCACGACTGACTTCTATCTTTCCCTCCGATCCCAGGAACTGAACAGCATTAAAATCGCCCCAATCCACGTGATTCATAATCACGCCATTTTCATATACCATCTTCATTCCTCTTTTGGCTCCATGATCCGGGGCAATAAATTCCACCGGGCCACTCTTGTCCATTCCCAGGGCCCACTGGGCAATATCGAACATATGCGCACCCCAGTCAGTAACCATCCCACCACCAAAACCACGGTAGTTCCTCCAGTTGGGATATCCGTTAAACGCTATTGAAGGAGCCAGTTCCGAATTATAGTTTCTAAAAAGTGAAGGACCGACCCAAAGGTCCCAGTTCAGAAAATCAGGATCAGGCTCTGCAGGAAGTTCGCAGGCCATCACCGGATCCCCCACACTTACATTAATGGTTTCAATTTCGCCAATGTAACCGTTGGAAACCATCTCACAGGCATGTCTGAAATTCCTCCAGGAACGTTGCATGTTCCCGGTTTGAAAAACCCGGTTGTATTTTCTGGTTGCATCCACCATGGCCCGTCCTTCAGCCACAGTGAGGGCCATGGGCTTTTCGCAATAGATATCCTTACCTGCTTTGGCGGTATCTACGGCAATCATGGCATGCCAGTGGTCGGGAGTGGCAATAACTACTGCATCAATGTCTTTTCTATCCAGTAGCTCCCTGTAATTCTCATAGGTGTCAACGACCTGGGTTCCACCATCAAGCTTTGCGGCATTTGCTTTTTCTGCTAATCCTTTAAAACGCTCCAGCTTATTTATATCCACATCACAGGCAGCCAGCACCATGGTCTCCGGACATTTAGCCAGCTCATTTAATAAATGGAGACTCTGCTTGCCTACACCTATATAACCCAGGTTAATTCTGTCGCTGGGAGCGACCTTGTTTTTCAGATCCCTGGCTATAACGCGTTCGGGAATAATGGTAACTGCACCAGCAGCAAGTGCTGATTTTCCTATAAAGTTTCTTCTGTCCATGATGTGATAAGAGTTAGTGGTTGATCAATCTATAAAATTAAGAGATGATCTCTGATTTCCAATAAAATTGATCTCTTTAGTAAAGCTTTTTACCCTCCATCCCCCTCCACTCTTCCAAAAGCTCTTCCATTTCCGCTATAGATAGACGCTTTGTAAGCAGCTCTCTCTGATCTTCTTCCAGGGATAATTCATGATAGAGATGCTTGTCCATAAAGCCAATTTGCTCCGCATCTTTACGCCCCCTGCTGTAATAGAGGGTGCGTATATCTGCCCAGTAGATGGCGGCCAGACACATGGGGCAGGGTTCGAAATTGGAATATATGACTGCTCCCGAGAGATGTGGGCTCTTTAGTTGACGGCAGGCGTCACGGATGGCATTAACCTCTGCATGCGCCGTGGGATCATTTGATTTCAATACGCTGTTGTGACCTCTTCCGATGATCCTGCCCTTCAGGGTGATAATGGCACCAAACGGGCCCCCTTCTCCGGCACGCATGCCAATGAAAGCCTCATCAACAGCCATTTTCATAAAGTCAGGATGATCCATTTTTTGCAGCATTTATATAAATGTAGTAAATGCATTTTTAAGTACCTTGCATTCATTCAGGCAAATTATTTACAAGCTTCATTTTTTATAGCACCCATTTCCTGGCCATCCACAGATGATGCTATCAAATGAGTCAACCCATTTGATAGCATCACAGGCCAGGGTAGGGGATTATGCTCCTGAAAAGGCTTTATTCCGGTCGATTAGCCTGTTAATCTGCTCCACCGAGGCAGCGGAACGAAGTCCGTCTTCCGGCGTATTTATGCAGTAATCCACCAGCTGTTTGATGCTCGAGGTGGCCACATGCATGCGGGTGTCGGAAGAGGCGTAATAGATAAATACCTGGCCATTTTCATCCGCGATCCACCCGTTGGCAAAGAGTACATTGGAGACATCCCCCACGCGCTCCTCACCCAGTGGTCCCATAAAGAGACCGGCGGGCTTATGGATCACCCTTGTGGGATCGTCCAAAGCGGTCATAAACATATAGAGGGTATATCTGAGCCCGGCCGCACAATTTCTAACTCCGTGGGCCAGATTGATCCAGCCCTGTTCCGTTTTAAGGGGAGCAGGCCCCTGTCCGTTTTTCAATTCGTAGATGGTATGGTAGACCTTGGCGTCCAGGAGCTTCTCCTCCTTCACTTCGGCCTTTTCCATGGAATCGGAGAGTCCAAAGGCGATCCCCCCTCCTGAACCGGTGTCAATAAATCCATCCTGCGGACGGGTGTAGAAGCCGTATTTTCCATGGATAAATTCGGGGTGAAGCACCACGTTACGCTGTTGTCCTCCATGGGTGATCAGGTCGGGGAGCCTTTCCCATTCCACCAGATCCTTTGTCCTTGCCATACCGGCTGCTGCCATGGCACTGCTGGTATCTCCCTCAGGGGCAGCAGGATCCTTTCGTTCCGTACAGAAAACGCCATAGATATATCCGTCTTCATGTGCCGTCAGCCGGAGGTCATAGACATTGGTATCCGGAATTTCGGTTTCGGGCATGGTAAGCGGACGCTCCCAGAACCTGAAATTATCCACTCCGTTGGGACTCTCTGCAATGGCGAAAAATGATTTCCGGTCGTTGCCTTCTCCCCGCACCGCCAGCAGGTATTTCCCCTTCCACTTAATGGCACCTGCATTAAATGCCGCGTTAAAACTGATCCGTTCCATAAACCGGGGATTGGTCTCCGGATTAAAATCAAAACGCCACTCCATAGGAAAATGATCGCGCGTGAGTATGGGATACTGGTAGCGGTTGAAGATGCCGTTTGTACTGAATAAGGCCTTGTTTTTCCTGGTCAGGAGGGCCTCGTGTTCTTTACGGATAGCCTCCTGTCGTTCCTGAAACTGATTCATGCTATTTTAAGTTTTATTATCTGACTGAATGCTTTCTTCAATTCGCCGGATGAGCTCCAGACATGCCCTCCCGTTGTGGTAGGGGCATTTCCAGAAGCCGGCTTTCTCATTCTCTTTTTGTGGCTTTCCTTTGCTGTCGACGCTCCAGTACCATTCCCCAAGCTTATAATCAATGAGATGTTCCCTGATAAAGGACCAGCTTCCCAGTGCTTTGCTGAGAAATATATACTCCCCCGTCAGCTCGTATGCATTGAAGTATCCCACCAGGGCCTCGGCCTGGGGCCACCAGTGCCTGTCGCGGTCCAGTTCTCCGGTCTCCGGGCTAAATTCGTAATAAAGCCCCCCGTCTGCGGCCAGTCCTGCCATATTCTCACGGGCCATCGCTACAGCGAGCACCATGCTTTGCTCCAGCAGATCCTCATCGCCCAGTACCCTGGCTGCTTCATGCACAAGCCAGCTGGCTTCAATATCATGACCGTAGGAAATCAGTGAGGACCGCAGGGTCCAGTGCTCATCAAAAAAGAGATTCAGGTGGAGGGAGCCGGGATCCACAAAGCGGTCCAGCAGCAGCCGGAGCACATTCTGCAGGGCCTTCTTCACCCGGGCATCCTTCCAGGTCCGGTAGAGATTGGTATAGGCCTCCAGGATATGGAGATGGGTATTCATGGTCTTGCTCTCGTTCTGGTCCTTCTCGCTGAGCCTGAGATCCCCAAGGGGTCTCCAATCCCGTGAGAGGGCCTCTGTATACCCGTTATTTTTCCGGTCCAGGGCATGGGCCTCCATATCCAGGAAAAGCCCCCTGGCAATCTTCAGGGGCTGGTTCTCCCGGCAGGCCAGATGGTATTCGGTCAGGCCGTAGATGGTGAAGGCGATGGCGTAGATCTGTTTCCTGTCGGATCGCACCTGGCCGTCGGGTTCCAGTTCCCAGTAAACACCTCCGTGTTTCTTGTCGGTGAAAAAAGCGACCATGTATTCGTAGGCCCGGCGGGCCGTTTCCAGGTAGTCCGGGTTTCTGTACATCCGGTAGGCTGCTGAAAAGGTCCAGAGGATCCGGGCGTTCAGAACCGCTCCTTTGCCGGCTCCCTGTACCACCTGATTGTGATGGTCAATGTGTCCGTAAAACCCGCCCAGTTCCTGGTCGGGGGTATATTTCATCCACCAGGCCAGAATATTTTCCTTCAGCTCTTTTTCCAGCTCTTTCTTTAAAATCGGCAGTTCCTCCCGGATCATTGAGCAGTGGCTTTATCATTGGGAAGCCTGTCCCACCAGGTTCTTTTCATAATGACAAAACAGAGGACAATTATTCCCAGGGAAATCCCCATTGGCAGCATTTTCTTCAGGACAATATAGATCGGGAAGATCATCAGGGCGGTCTGGCCAATGGTACCTACGACGACGTTGAACATATCCCTCCAGAAATCCTTGTTGCCCTCGAAGGTGGGATCTTCGGCCACCACTTTGTCGTGTACTGGCTTCCAGAATCCCCAGGGCCTCACACTCCTGTAGAAGCTCTTCAGGGTTTCCTCATCGGTGGGGGGCTTCGCGTAGGTGCCCGCAATGGCGGCGATGGCCGAGACCACCAGGATGATGGGGAAGTAGTAGAGATCCAGGAAGGTAAAGATCTTGCTGCAGATCAGGGCGGAGACAATGCCCACGGCCATGCCCCAGAAGAAACCCGATCCGTTAAAACGCCACCAGTACCATTTTAACATATTGGATACCACATAGGCTCCATAAAGGGCGGATACGATCCACTGGAGCACGCTGTTTACATCCATGGCGAAGAAGCCGAAGATCACACTAATGGTTACCACCACGATTCCGGTAAGGTAATTGGCGCGGCTGATCTGCCTGCGGGAGGCATCTGGCTTCAGGTACTTCAGGTAGATGTCATTTACGAAATAGGCCTGGGAGGCATTCAGGGTTCCTGCAAAGGTGGACATAAAGGCAGCCAGCAGTCCGGCCAGCAAGAGCCCCATAAAACCAACGGGCACAAACTCGCTTATGGCCGATGGCAGGATCTGTTCAAAGTCAATGTTCCCGCCCACGATCAGATCAAGTTTATCGTAGAACAGCAGTGCCAGGACGGCAAAACCGGTAATCATAAAATAGCGGGTGGGCAGCAGGATCACCGAAACAAAGCCGGACATCTTGGCGGCCTCCTTGGGCGATTTGGTGGAGAGGATCTTCTGCATGTCGTAATTGGGGGACGGACCGGCCATGGAGACCAGGACGCCCTTGAAGAGCATCATACTGAAAAAGACGCTGAAGAGGGAGTAGCCATCACTCTTGATCTTTTCATTCACCTCGGCAATGATCCCGCTCCAGTCCAGGTCCAGCCTGGCCCCGAAAAAGGGATTCATCCATCCTTCCGGTACCACCAGCGGATTGGCGCTTAGTTTGTTCATGGCGATGACGCCGATCACAATGGCGGAGATGGTCATGATGGTGTACTGGATCACATCGGCCCAGACAATGGAGGTCATCCCTCCCAGGATGGCATAAAACATGGCAAAGAGGGTGAAAACGATCCCGTACAAATGTGCCACATATTGCGGCGCCACCTCAAAGGGTACATAGGGAGACACCACTTCCCAGGGGAGAAATATCTCCACAAATTTTCCCAGCCCGATAAAGCCATAGGTCAGGAAGCCCAGAACCGCGATAAGGGCAAAAGCCACCACGATCCAGTGTGATTGCACCCCGCCTCTTCCTGAGCCAAACCTGGTACGGATCCATTCCGCCCCGGTGGTGGCGTTGGAACGGCGAAGCCAGATGCTCAGGAAGACCATCAGGAAGATCTGGTTAAACACCGGCCAGAGCCACGGGACCCAGATGGACTTCAATCCATAAACAAATGCCAGGGTTACCATCCACATGGTTCCTGAAATATCGAACATACCCGATGCATTGCTCAACCCGAGCATATACCAGGGTAGTTTGTTCCCACCCAGCATATAGGCAGCTTTATTTTCCTGGGCCCGCTTCTTCATGACCAGTCCAATGACGATGGTCGAGGCCAGGTAGGCACAGATAATCAGGATGTCGATAAGTTTGAGTTGCATGGAAGGGCAGTTATTGGGTTAGTGGCTTAATATCTTATGGTTTATTGATACAGGTCCGGCAGCTCTGACAGAGAGAGCATCAGATCATGGTTCATAAATTCAATAAAGTCGGGAGCTGAGGGGTGGCCCGGGTGGGGGGCGTAAAAGTGGTCGGGACGACCGTTCCTCCAGAACAGGATCCAGGCGGCTTTACGGGTCGACTCATTGGCATTCAGGGTAGGTAGTACTACCTCGGTGAACCACTTCTCGTTGGGGATGGTTTCCAGCCCGGTCTCCGATATGGCCATCAGCTTTTGGTGTACGGTAGAGAGCGAATCCAGCAGCTCCAGCATATGAATGGTTCCGGGAGTACTTTCCTTTCTGGCCAGTCCGTGATAATCATCAAAAGCCATCACGTCCACGTAGTCGTCGCCCGGGTAAAACTCCATATACTGTCCGGCAGTGGTGAAGCGGTCGCTGGAGTATGCAATGATCAACTGGTTTAAGCCTTTTTCTTTTCGCAGGTAGTCGATGGTGAACCGGAAAAGCGCCTTGTACTGTTCCGCTGAGCAGTTGCCCTTACCCCACCAGAACCAGGACCCGGTCATTTCATGGAAAGGACGGAAAATCAAGGGGATCAGCTCTCCGCTTTTGGTTTTTATGCTGGAAAAGAATGCTGCTGCCTGGTCCAGGCGCTCCAGGTACAGTTCATGTTTTTCACCTCCCGGAAGGCAGGCCGACACACAGGAGTCTTTGTCCCAACTGCTTCCTGAAATGGCATAGTTACGCATATGCCAGCTGAAGGTATTCACCCCTCCTTTCTCGTATACTGCAATAGCCCACCTCTTCATGTCTTCAAAGGGAACTCCATCGATATTCTCTTCATCTCCCATATGTCCCAGGTCCCATCCAAAAACAGCAGGATGATCCCCCAGCACATCGTTTATATCGGTCCGGAAGTCCTCACCTTTCCATCCCATGCCATAGGCCAGAGCATCCTGGTGTCCTACCAGTACATGGTTGCCGGAAAGCTCCTGAAGATTGGAAAAAAGGGCCGTGGCCATGGAGCTGGCTGCTGGATCGCTCAGGGCGAAGGGAGTGCGGTTTTTTAGATCCGGCTTACAGGCCTGGAGGAGTAGCAGAAGCCCCAGAAAGGCCAGGGAACGTTGAGTCATATAGGGAGGGGTTGGTTACAGGAGGTAAAAATATTATTATTTTTGATAATACTATCCTTTCTTCTAAATTGCGGTTTATCCAAAAATCCCTGTTCAACATGGCGGTCCTGAAGAGCATCAACCCCTTTGATCCGTCAAGGATCATCAACTACCCGCAACTCTCGGATATGAACCTGGCTATTCGGCTGGGACGCTCTCACGGCACATTTTTGCACTACAGAAATACCTCCTTCGAAGAAAGGTCCGGCCTGATGAACAGAGTGGCATCCCTGCTTCGTGAGCGGAGCAGGGAGCTGGGAGAGGAGATCACCCGGGAGATGGGAAAACTACTGACGGAAGCCGAGGCTGAAGTGAAGAAGTGTGCCTGGGTATGCGAATATTATGCAGAGAATGCCGCGCTTTTCCTGGAGGATAAGGTGGTGGAGACCGAGGCTGATGAGAGTCGTGTTGTTTTTGAACCCCTGGGACCAATACTGGCTGTGATGCCCTGGAACTTTCCCTTTTGGCAGGTTTTTCGTTTTGCTGCTCCTGCCCTGATGGCCGGGAACACGGTACTTCTTAAACATGCCTCCAATGTACAGGCCTGTGCCGGAAGCATTGAAAACCTGTTTATGGAAGCCGGATATCAGGAGGGTGTTGTTCAGAACCTGGCCATCGGTTCGGACCGGGTAGCAGCGGTTATTGCCAGTGAATATGTCAGGGCAGTCAGCCTTACCGGGAGTGAAGAGGCAGGCAAAGCGGTGGCTTCGGAAGCCGGGAGACAGCTGAAAAAATGTGTGCTTGAACTTGGAGGAAGCAATGCTTTCGTGGTACTGAACGATGCCAACCGGGAGCTTGCTCTTAACCTGGCTCTTCCGGCCAGAATGCAGAACGGGGGACAGAGCTGCATTGCAGCAAAGCGATTTATTCTCGAGTCGTGGATCGCTGAAGACTTTATCCCCCTGCTGGTAGGCCGGGTGAAGGCTCTGGTGCTGGGAGACCCCATGGAAAAGGGAACCCAGGTGGGCCCTCTGGTTTCAGTTAAACAGGCGAAAGAGGTAGAGGAACAGGTGAACAAATCCATAAAGATGGGCGCAAAATTGCTCGTGGGAGGAGAACGTAAAGGAGCCTTCTTCCAGCCTACGGTGCTGACAAAGGTGGCCCCCGGAATGCCCGTCTTTGAGGAGGAGGTATTCGGACCGGTTTATGCCATCATGGAGGCCAGCTCCCCCGAACATGCCCTGGAGCTATCCAACCAGTCCGAGTTCGGATTGGGCATGCAGCTGTTTACGGACTCGGAGCAATCCATGAACCTGTTTATCAAAGGCGCCGAAGAGGGAGCCGTATTTGTGAATGCCATGGTAAAGTCCGATCCCAGGCTCCCTTTCGGGGGGACCAAAAAATCGGGCTATGGCCGGGAACTTTCGGAGGAAGGAATCAGAGAATTTGTCAATATTAAAACCATTTGGATCGGTTGATACACTTTAATCTTTATAGCTCTTATGAAAAAAAGGAACCTTTTTACCCTGGCTTTGGTCTTCTCCCTTCTGGGAGCAGTGGCGCAGGAAACTTCCATAACAAAGCCCTCTGATTTTTTCGGGTTTGAACCCGGCTCGGACCGGAATCTGTTCAGCTATGAGCAGTTAATCGCCTATCTGCAGAAGCTGGATGGGGAGTCAGATCGTGTTTACCTGGAAGAGATCGGATCTTCCCCCATGGGCAGGCCCATGTATATTGCCTTTATCTCCAGCGAGGAAAATATTAACAGGCTGGAAGAGTTGAAAGTGATTAACCGGGAACTGGCTTTAAACCCGGGTCTTGAAAAGGGGGAGCTGGAGGGCATGGTTAAGGACGGAAAAGTTTTTGTGCTGGCCACGCTTTCCATGCACTCTTCGGAGGTGGCTCCCACGCAGGCCGCACCTCTGATCGCCTGGGATTATGCCACTACGGAAGATTCCAAAAAGAAGGAGTGGCTCCAAAATGTGGTGTATATGATGGTCCCCTGTCATAATCCCGACGGGATGAACATGATCGTGGAGAATTATCTGAAACACAAAGGCGGCAAATACGAAGGAGCCTCCCTGCCTGCGGTATATCATAAATATGTGGGTCATGACAACAACCGCGATTTTGTGATTTTAAGCCAGGAGGACAGCAAGGCCATAGCCCGGATCTACAACCAGACCTGGTTGCCCCAGGTCATGGTGGAAAAGCATCAGATGGGTTCCACCGGTCCCCGCTACTTTGTCCCGCCGAACCACGATCCTGTTGCCGAGAATATACCGGCCGGGATTTTTCACTGGGCCGGGATTTTTGGACAGCATATGGCCACGGATATGACTGCCGACGGACTGGCCGGTGTAGCACAGCACTGGGCGTTTGACGACTACTGGCCCGGTTCCACGGAAACCTGCATCTGGAAGAATGTAATCGGTTTTCTCACCGAAGCTGCCAGTGCCCAGACAGCCACCCCTATCTACGTGGAGCCCACCGAGCTCCGTGTGAGCGGAAAAGGGCTTTCCGAGTACAAAAAAAGCATCAACATGCTGCAGCCCTGGCAGGGCGGTTGGTGGCGTCTGGGTGATATTGTGCAATATGAAATATCCTCCACCGGCTCCATCATTAAAACGGCTTCACTCTACAGGGAAGATATTCTCCGCTTCAGGAACCGCATGTGCCGTGAGCAGGTGGAACTGGGAAAAAGGAGGCTCCTTACTATTACATCCTGCCCCGGAAGCAGCACGACCAGGGAGAACTGGTCCACCTGGTGAACCTGATGAAGGAGCACGGGGTGGAGGTCTATACCCTGGAGAAGAATTTGATTCTGCAGGGAAAAGTATTTGCGGATGGAGATGTGGTGATCCCGCTTGCCCAGCCTTTCAGAGCCTTTATCAAAGAGGTTATGGAGACCCAGGTGTTCCCTGAACGGCATTATACGCCAGGGGGAGAGTTGATCAAGCCCTATGATATAACCAGCTGGTCACTGCCCCTCCATCGCTCTCTTACTTCCCACGAGGTGGAGGTGCGCAGCCAGGAACTGGAGGGGTCTGTCAGGCTGATAGAGGGGGAGTATAATCTGAGAGGGGAGAAGCTGGAGGCCACTACCGTGGTGCTGCCTGTCACTGCAAACGAGTCCTACCGCGCTGCTTTTTTAGCCCTGGAAAAAGGAATGAAGGTCGAGCGCCTAAACACAGAAACGGAGGTGGACGGAAAGGTCTACGGGGCAGGAAGTTTTATGATACACCAGGGATCCAAAAAGGGGGAATGGGAGAAACTGTTGGAGTCTTTTCCTTTTCAACCCGGAGAGATCCGAGAAGGAGGGGTTCTACCAGGCACCGCTGTGGAGCTGCCCAGGATTGCACTGGTGGAAACCTACTTTCATGATATGGATGCGGGCTGGACCCGCTACCTCTTCGACAGCTACCATCTGCCTTTTACCGTTCTTCACCCGGGTGACTTTGCCAAAAGCGACCTGGCCGGAAAATTTGATGTAATTATTTTTCCCGATACCGATAAGGATGTTTTGATGACCGGAAAACAGAAAACCGGAGACACCTATTATATGGGAAGTTACCATCCCGACTATGTAAAGGGGATCGACAAGGAGGGGATGGAAAAGCTGATGGCCTTCAGCGACGGAGGTGGCATTGTGATTTCGTGGGGACGCTCGTCCCGTCTCTTCGAAGGAATGCTGAAGGTGAAGCATGGGGCTAAGGAGGAGGAGTTCAGCCTGCCCTTCCGCGATATCTCAACGGATCTGAGCAAGGCAGGCTTGTATGTACCGGGCAGCCTGGTCAGGGTAAAGTTGATCCGGGATCATCCGCTTACTCTGGGAATGCCCCCAAGTATCGGAGTGTTTTCCAGGGGACGTCCGGTATTCACTACCTCGGTTCCAAGGTTTGATATGGACAGGCGGGTGATCGGAACCTATCCCGAAAAAGATATCCTGATGTCCGGATATGCCTCAGGGGAGGAAAAGATGGGAAACAGGGCAGCCATGGTATGGATGGAGAAAGGGAAAGGGCAGTTTGTCCTGTTTGGATTCGGACCTCAGTTCCGGACTTCCACCCAGGCTGCCTACAAGCTCTTGTTTAATGCTATTCTTCTTTAAGCGATCGATTGAGTTCTTTTGCTTCTTCCTGACGTGAGCTGATATCCCAGGATTCATCGGTCATGTGATCCTCATCCTCTTTCTCTGCCTGGAACAGTTCCTCCAGTTCAAGGGCATATTTTTTGGCTTCAGAGAGGTATTTTTTCTCGTCCTCCTTATGGTGCTTATGCAGCTCCTCCAAAACTTTACTGGTGTGTTTGCGGAAGGTCTGTGCCAGCCTGTAAGCCCGGTACCGGTTGTAGCCCAGGTAGGTCAGAGCTTCAGTCCCCAGATGGAGAGCGGATTCAAAGGTATCTCGCTTAAAGCCGTCAATATTCCGATCCATCAACTCATAGGCGTGTTCCATATCGATTGCCCTTGCCAGGATTTTCAGGTGGGGGTAGTTACGTTTAGCCAGATCGATGATTTTCAATGATTTCTGGCGATCATTTATGGCCACGATCAGCACTTTGGCCTTGTCAGCACCTGCAGAGGCCAGCAGGTCGGCCCGGGTGGCATCCCCGTAATACACCTTAAATCCAAATTTTCGCAGCACCTCGATATTATCCGGATTATCATCCAGGATGGTTGCGCTTAATCCATTGGAAATAAGAAAACGACCCATCACCGTTCCAAAGCGTCCAAAGCCGGCAATAATCAGGGGGGTCTCCTCCTCCTCGATGGCATCTTGTTCCCTGGTATTTTTCGTCTTGCTGACCTGGGGCATGATCAATTTATCATTTAGAAGCAGGAGCAGCGGTGTTACAGCCATGGAAAGCGCAACCACCAGGAACAGGATGCCGGAGGTTTCGGAGTTCAGCACTCCGTTTTCTGCGCTAAAGGCGACCAGCACAAAGGCAAACTCTCCTCCCTGTGCAAGAGAAAATGCGAACATGGTATTCTGCCCTCCCCGGATTCCGAACACCCTTCCAATAATAAATAAAATAATAAACTTGATCCCAATCAATGTGGCCAGGAGGCTCAGGATCATCCCCGGAGAGGAGCCCAGAAGACTAAAATCAATGCTGGCACCCACTGATATAAAAAAGAGGCCCAGCAGCAATCCTTTAAAAGGCTCTATATCGGCTTCCAGTTCGTGCCTGTATTCATTGTTTGCCATGACCACCCCTGAAAGGAAAGCTCCCAGGGCCGGAGAGAGTCCGACCAGTTCCATCAGGGCAGCGGTAGAGATTACCAGCAGAAGCGCTGCGGCTGTAAAAATCTCCCTCAATCCAGTTCTTGCAATGATCCTGAAGAAGTATTTCACCAGGTATAGTCCCACCACTACAATGCCGATGATAACAGTCAGCATCAGAGCCACCTGTACCCATCCGGTAATTTCGATACCGGCAATATTCTGAAGCCCGTGAGAACTTTCATGGCCCGTTGAAGCGGAACTGCTTGCCAGCAAAGGGATCAGGGCCAGGATGGGTACCACAGCTATATCCTGCAGGAGCAACACAGAGAAGGAAGCCTTTCCCGAGACCTGATTCATCAAGTTTTTTTCCGACAGGGTTTGCAAAACGATGGCGGTGGAAGAGAGCCCCAGAGTGAGACCAATGGCAATTCCGGCACCAACGGACTGTCCCAGCATCACTGCCACAGCTCCTATCACCAGGGCGGTTATCAGGAGCTGAAGCCCTCCCAGGCCAAAAATGGATCTTCTCATGCCCCAGAGGAGATTGGGTTTAAGTTCCAAACCGATCAGGAAAAGCATCATCACCACCCCGAATTCGGCAAAATGCATGACATCCTGCCCCTCACTGCCGATAAAGCCTAACACGAAGGGCCCGATAATCATGCCCGCCAGCAGGTAGCCAAGTACTGATCCGAATCCAAGCCTTTTGGCCACCGGGACCGAGATTACTGCGGCCAGCAGGTAGACCATTGCGTTCAGGAAAAAATTTTGTTCATCCATAGTCTAGGATATTAGATCATTGATGTACTCTGCTTTCGAAAGCTCTTCCATGGGAAGGGTTCCATCTCTCAATGCCTTCACAATGTGGTAATAGTCCTCAGCGGCCTTCCCGATCTGTTGCTCATTCAAGAGATAGGTTCCATGACTCACAAAGGGGGGTAAATAACGCATCTTGCAAAGGTTTGCCGTCTGTTCAAATGGTTCCAGCAGGGACCGGACAGAGAACCTCACCTTTTCTTGGGTACCATAGACCTCTCTCCTGGCCCCTGCCGTGATGGCCGACATGACACTTTTCCCCTCCAGGGCCCTGCCTTCTTTTCCAAAAGCGAATCCGTGTTCCAGGACCAGGTCCAGCCACTCTTTCAATAAGGCCGGAGAGCTGTACCAATAAAAGGGGTGTTGCCAGATAATGATGTCATGTTGCAGCAAAACCTCCTGCTCCGCCTGGATATCGATCTGGAAGTCCGGATACAGATCGTACATATATCTGCAGTTAACGCCCTCCAGCTCATTCGCCGCTTTGATCAGCACACGGTTCACCCTGGATTTATGCAACATGGGATGAAAAATCAGGATCACTATTTTATTCTTTGGAACCATTGGGTATTAATCTTGTTATCTACTAGTAACAATTAACTTCTACTTTTGTCCAATAAAAATACCAAAGAAGATGAATTCTAAGAAAAGATTTTTCAGGAAGGCTCAAATAATACTCTTAATATCGTTACTTTCAGGCATGTCAGCTCTGGCACAAAATCCTGCTTACAAACTGTTCCGGGAGGATGGCAGGAAGGCAAAATATGAAAAAATGCTGGAAAGCGCTTCTGAGGCAGATATTGTCTTATTCGGAGAGTATCACACCAACCCGATCTCTCACTGGCTGCAGCTGGAGCTCACCACGGATCTTCTTGAACGAAAGGGAGATGGATTGATGCTGGGAGCTGAGATGTTCGAAGCGGATAACCAGCTGATCCTGGATGAATATCTGGCCGGGTGGATCACCGAGGCGAAATTTGAGGAAGAAGCCCGCCTGTGGAAGAACTACAAGACCGATTACAAACCTCTGGTAGAGCTGGCGAAGGAGAACGAACTTACTTTTGTGGCGACGAATATACCCAGGCGTTATGCCAATATGGTCTTTAAAAAGGGGGTGGTCTCCCTGGACAGCCTCAGCGAAGAGGCACGATCCTATATCGCCCCCCTTCCCCTGGTGTATGATACCTCGCTTTCCTGCTACAAACAGTTGATGGGCTCCGGAAATGGCTCCATGGCCGGGCCAGGCATGCCTGAGTCACCCAATCCAGAATCTCCCATGTCAAAGGTTCCCATGCCCGGTACCCACCATGGAGACACCCTCAATCCGATGGCGGATACCCTCAGTGTGAAAGGGGATAGGACCAGTACGAAAGGGGATACCATTAGTCCCATGGGCCGCAGCAAAATGCCCATGCGCAGCATGAGCCCCATGGGGGGGCACGGGAGCATCAACCTGGCCGATGCCCAGGCCATTAAGGATGCCACCATGTCACATTTTATACTGGAAAACTGGAAGCCCGGGAAGCTCTTTGTCCATTACCACGGGGCTTATCACTCCGACGAATATGAGAGTATCTACTGGTTCCTGAAGCAGGAAAATCCTGATCTGAAGATAGTTACTATTTCCACGGTGAGCCAGGATGAAGTGGGGAGCCTGGAGAAGGAGTCCCTGGGGAAAGCCGACTTTATCATTGCCGTTCCCTCAAACATGACTCAAACTCATAGATAGAAATCTGCTCTCTGGACTTTTAGGAAAATATGTGGTAAGTTTAGCTTTGCTGAGCCCTTCCGGCTTTTTCTGATTTATGGAAATAAATTTCTGCACAGATGAGACCTTACCATGTATTTATCACCTGCCTGATAGTTGCCCTGACTGCACCTCTGGCTTCTCAGGACAGCAACAAGGAAAGCAAAGCCTACCTGAAAGTGGATGCCACTGCAGGCACCGAAACCATCAGCCGTCATATTTACGGCCACTTCTCTGAGCATCTTGGACACTGCATTTACGGGGGCTACTGGGTGGGATATGATTCCGAAATTCCCAATACCAACGGGATCCGGAATGATGTGGTGGAGGCACTCCGGAAGATCGCCATTCCCAACCTGAGATGGCCGGGGGGCTGTTTTGCGGATGAGTACCACTGGATGGACGGTATCGGCGATCCGGCCAACCGTCCAAAGATGGTCAACACCCACTGGGGTGGAGTTACGGAAGACAATAGTTTTGGGACCCATGAGTTCCTGGAGCTCTGTGAGCAGCTGGGAACAGAAGCGGTCATCTGTGGAAATGTGGGTAGCGGTACAGTCAAAGAGATGTCGCAGTGGGTGGAATACCTGAATTTTGATGGAATCAGTCCCATGGCAGATCTCCGCAGGGTCAACGGCCGTGAAAATGCCTGGGGGGTGAAGTACTGGGGCGTGGGAAATGAGAACTGGGGTTGCGGCGGAAATATGACCGCCGACTTCTATGCGGACCAGTACCGGAGATATGCCACCTTTTGCAGGAACTATGGGGAAAACAGGCTGTTCAAAATAGCCGGTGGAGCCAATTCGGAAGATTACGGGTGGACCGAGACCCTGATGAAGAAAATACCTCACTGGCAGATGGACGGCCTCTCTCTTCATTACTATACCACCAACTGGAATTCTATGGGAAAGGCCACGGGCTTCGGGGAGGATGACTATTTCGAAATACTGAAAAGATGCCTGCACATTGAAACGGCCATCGACCGGCATATGGAGATTATGGACCAGTACGATCCGGAAAAACAGGTGGCCCTGGTGTTTGATGAGTGGGGGACCTGGTATAAGGTGGAACCCGGCACCAATCCGGGATTTCTGTACCAGCAGAATAGCATGCGGGACGCGTTGGTGGCAGCTCTGACCCTGAACTATCTGAATGCCAGATGTGAACGGGTTCGTATGGCCAATATTGCACAGACCATCAATGTGCTCCAGGCCCTGATTTTTACCGAGGGAGCCCGGATGGTGCTGACCCCGACCTATCACATTTATGATATGTACCAGGTACATCACGACGCCACTCTGCTGCCTCAGCAACTGGAAGGCCCGGAGTATAAATTTGGCAGCGAGTCGCTGCCGGCAGTCAGTGCCAGTGCCTCCATGGATAAGGAAGGCCGGATCCACCTCTCCCTGGTGAATATTGATCCCGGTCAGGCAGTTCATATGGAAGTGGAATTAAAGGGCAAGGATTCCGGCAAGGTCACCGGGCAACTGCTTAGCTCCCCAGAGATGGACAGTCACAATACTTTCGAACAGGCTGAGGAGGTCGTTCCAGTGGATTTCGATGGTGCACGGCTTAAAAAGGGGAAACTGGAGCTGACCATTCCCGCGCGGTCGGTGGTGGTCCTCCGGGTGGACTAAAGGGGAGATTCGTCCTTTTCAGCAGGCCGGGTGAAAAAGCGCTGGGTGGGATAGGCAAATTCGATCTCTTTGTGCCGGGCAAACTCCTTCAGAACATCTTCCCATATTTCATGTTCCGAGGATCTCCGTTTACGGGGATTTACCATGAAGCGCATGGTAAGCAAGATACCGCTGGGATCCAGAGAGGTATATACGATGGGGGTTAAGTGCTTATACTGTATCATATATTTCTTGGAAGCCTCGATAATTTTCTTTTCAGCATCTTTGGAGAGGTTTTCCGAATGTTTCTTGACAATCTCCAGCAAGATCTTTTTAGCTTCCTTCCACTGGCTCTCGAAAGTAACCAGTACGGATATTTCATTCCAGATATATTCAAAACCTGCGGTATAGTTGGCCTGAGCCTGAGTGAAGACGGTCCCGTTGGGGACATGGATAATGCGTCCGGTACTCTGATCGGCCTGAACCCAGTTCCCGATCTCCAGCAGGGTGAACTGGAAAATCCGGATATCAATCACGTCCCCTGCAAGCTCCCCGATCTGGATCCGGTCTCCCAGAGCAAATGGCTTTCGGGAAACGATAAAGATCCAGCCTGCAATATTGGTGAGCGGATCCTTGAGCGCGATGGCCAGGCCTGCAGTGAATAAACCCAGGAAGGCTCCAAACTGACTGATGGCCTTGACCCATACACTAATGATAAGGATGATAGTCAGTAAGCCCAGGGTAAAAGAGACCGTCCGCTTCCAGGTATAGCGTGATTTAGGATCCTCCGTCAGCCTCCAGACTATTTTGAGAATGGTAAAGCGGATAATGGCAAAAGACATAAAAATCAAGAGGGAATAGAGGAGTTTATTCTGGAACTCCGGAGTGATCCCGAAGGTGTCGTGCAATATTTTTGTAATTCCTTCCATACCGCTGATCTTCCCTGGGAATTTAAGCAAAATTCTTCAGACCCTAAAACAGATTTCAAATCCGGGCCAGGGCCATGGTGGCAGCATGGAGGGAGATGGTAATCAAAAGATACAGGTTCCTGGCGCCCCGGGAGGAAAGTCCCGGGAATTTATACTGAAGAGAGCCCGAATGGCAGGAGGAAAGACAGTCGCCACAGAGCGTGCAGGTGATTCCCGGCTTCCTGGCAGCAATGTCCCCCGGGTTCAGGGCATCATATTTACATTTAGAGGTACAGGCCATACAGTCGGTACAGCTCTTCTGATCTATGGTCAGCCGCATTGGATTGATAAAACGGCCCAGGTTTACGATGGTGCCAATGGGACAGTAAGCGGTACAGTGCACCATCCGGCCCTCCTTTCGGGAAATAAGCAGGACCAGTCCCAGCCCGATCAGTCCAAAACCAAGGGCCAGCAAGGTAGCGCTCAGAGCAGGGACCTTCATCCACCTCAGAACAAGGGCAGCCACAATTACCAAGAGGAGAACGGTGGATTTCAGTGCCCATTTGTTCCTCATGGGTCCCCTTTTGGTTTTTCCCCGGGAGCTGATGGAATCGATGGCCCCAAAGTAGCACAGATGGCTGCACCAGGCAGGGCCGGAGAGGACCAGGGTGCTTACAAAGAGGATGCTCATCACCGAGAACTGTCCCCGGTAAATGGGACCTGCCAGGATCATCATGGGAATGGGCAGATGTAATTTCCCGGTCATCAGAAATCTTTCAAATCCGAACAGTCCCAGGATCAGCTGGGAGAAAAAGACCAACGAGAACGCCAGCCAGGTATACCTCCTCCAGATCTGTACTTTGGAAGGATCCTGCATATGATAGGCGACCATAGCTCCGTAAAAGCCGATCACTGCGATCTCAAGCCATCCTCCACCAGGAAGGAAGCGCTCCAAAAGCAGCATGGGATTCTCCATCTTTAACTGAACTGGTATCAGTAGTAAAAGGATCAGGAAGATTACTCCCAGTGGGAGCCGGAGCAGTTTGCCACGGTGCATAATGCTTCTATTCGAAAAGTGTTTTGACGGGATATTTTGCCTCCCTTTCTGAAGCTTGACGGTCCCATTCGGGGATGACCGTTTGCAGGAAGAGTTTCTTTTCTGCGTGCAGGCTGGCGGCATCCAAGCCAATGAAAGCCTGAGCCTCTGCCTTGGTGGATATGGGCGGGTACGCCACCTCCCCGGTTTGTCCCAGGGAGTAAAGGAGACGGCTCAGTTTGATTCTGCCCTCCTGGGCAATATGTATCCCGGTCCCTATGACCCTGGATATCTCCACAGGAGAATGGAAGGATCCTCCATGACTGGCCGCTGCATAATCCCAGCGCCACTGTGCGTGTCTGATGTCCTGGAGAATGTCCGTCATCTGATCTTCCCTTGCCCCCAGGTCCCAGGCCAGTTTGGCTTCCACATGGGAGCGGACCAGCAGCTCTTCCAGCTTGTCCCGGTTTTCAATGATGCGGTCCTGGCGTTCATAAACATCGCTCAGCAGTTGCCCGGTCTCCTCCCGGTGGCAAACCTGGCAGGAATTGGCCACATTGTTCAGTGGACTCTGGATATGGTGATCCGTATATTTTTGTCCCCCTTCACTCATAAAAGGCATGTGACAATCGGCACAGGAAACTCCCCGGGCGGCATGTACCCCTGTCATAAAGGTTTCGTAACCCGGATGCTGCGCTTTTAGCATGGGGGCCCGGCTCAGTTTATGGGTCCAATCGGCAAATTCCATCTGGTCGTAATATTCTTCCATGGCTTCCACTGAAAAGCCATTGTCCCAGGGAAAGGTCAGATAGGGAACGCCCTCCACCACTTCTTTATTGAAGTAATACTCCACATGACACTGGGCACAGACCAGCGAACGCATTTCCTGGTGAGAGGCATTCTCCAAGTTTCTGCCCATTCTTTCAAATGCTTCCTTCAGCGCAGGCCTGGAAATTTGAAGCTCCATGGTGGAAGCATTGTGGCAATCTCCACAGCCTATACTGTTCACGATTTCGGCACCCTTGCTTTCCCAGGTTCCCCTGTAAAACTCGGCTACCCCTTGCTCATTCATTAACCGTGGTACATCCGGACTCTTACAGCTCCAGCAGGTATTGGGCATGGGACTTTCCTCCCCATTCATGGGAGCTCCGGTCCTCAGAGTGTTCCTTATGTCCTCCACGGCGTAGGAGTGACCCCTTCCCTGCTTATAATCTTTGGAGAATCCATATCCCGCCCAGAGCACCACAAGCCTGGGATCTAAGTCCAGCATGTCAATCGTAGCCGAACCGTTGTATTTGCTGCGAAACAGAGTATCGGAAGTTTTCAGGTAGCTCTGGTACTCCATGGGAAAGTTCTTTCCCCAGATATTATTTCTAGGTTCAAACTGGCCGTATTTAACCTGGGGCGTAAATGCATAGGCCGCTTCGGATCGTCTCTCCATGATCGAAGAAGCAAGCAGTCCAAGAATAAACACTACCATCACACTTGCAAAAAACAGTAGCCAGCCCAGCCAGGGCTTTTGCTTAATCCGGTTGCTGAAGGAATTCATTTTTCTCAATTTAATGGTTATTTTTTCTTTTTGAGCCATTCCGGCAAGGTGCTCCCTGCATGCGGAACCCTGGCATAAGGTACGCTGGAAAGACTGTTTACTCTTCCATGCGGAGTTTCCCGGTGACACTCCCAGCATGGTCTTTCAGATCGCTGATGCTGGTAGTTCATGGTATAATTCTCAACCTTCTCATCCCTCAGCAGCTCCTCATGACACCGGATGCAGTTCTCCTGTACCACCTTCTTTCCTTCTTCTTTTATAAAAATGACCTGCGGTTCTCTTCTGAGTGTAAAAATGGTGGCATGCCTGATTCCGTCCTTGGCCTTGAAGTAATACTTATTCAGGAAATTATTGTGGGGAACATGACAATCGTTGCAATTGGTCTTTTCCCGGTGTGCACTGTGGCTCCAGGTAGCATACTGGGGAGCCATGATATGACAATTCACACAGGTGGAAGGGTCATCTGAGAGATAGGAACCCGCCCTGGAAATATGCATAAGGTAAAGCAGGAGCCCGGCCAGAAATCCTGATACCAGGATTACCGGGATTTTCCATTTTCCAGGAGGTGCCAGTCTTTTAAAGATCCCGAACATTCTCTTTCCTGGTTTTAATTACGAGGAGCTCCAGGGCCTGGCTCCCCGGATTGTTCCAGAATCGCTGCTTGCCTGCTTCCACAGCAATGGATTGTCCTTCTTTCAGCTCAAAACCTAAACCTTCCACTTCCAGCGAGCCTGCTCCGCGCAGGACATAAAAGATGATTCGCCAGTCATTGATATGATTCTCCATGCGCTCTCCCGGAGCCAGACGTAGCCGGATTACCTCCAGATCGTCGAAACGGAAGAATAACCAGGCCTCCTGTTCAATGGGTAGTTTTGTGGCTGTATGTGTACTGATCGGTTTTTGAAACATACGACTAGTTTAATCCCATTCCTCGCTCAGGATATCCCCTTCCACTCCCACAATGACTTTTTTTACCGGGACCTTTCTCTCGGCCTGTCCGGCTGCCATTTTTACCAACTGCAAAAGACCACCGCAACAGGGTACCTGCATCATCATCACCGTTAAGGTATTAATTTCCGCCTGATCTATCAAAGCTTTGATCTTTTCAACGTAGGATTCCATCCCGGAGTCAAGTTTGGGACAGGCGATGGCCAGGGTCTTTCCCTTAAGCCATTTGGAATGAAAGTTGCCCAGGGAGAAAGCCACACAGTCGGCAGCCAGTACCAGGTCGGTTTGTCTGAAATAAGATGCTCCCGGATTGATCAGGTGCATCTGCACGGGCCATTGCCTTAATTCGGAGGCTTGCTCGGCCACTGCAGCCCCGGCCACTGCAGCCCCGGCCAGGGTCATGGCCCCGGCAGCCGGAATAGTCCCGGCAGCCGCTGACTGGGGGGTGAAACTGCGTGCTTCAGATCCAGCGCAACCACAGGCCAGTTGCTCCTCTTCCACCTTTGCGTGATGGACCCTGCTCAAGACTTTTTCCACGCTGAAATTCAGTTCCGGCTGGTGATCTTTCAGGTACTGGACCCCCTCCTTTAAAAACTCCAGTTCCTGATGTTCCTTCAGGTGTTGCAGGTGTGCTACCACGGTATTTTCCCCTTTCTCTACCATGATCTCCATGACCTTGGTCTCATTATAGGGTTCTGCCTCTCTTTTTTCAATGGTAATGGCTCCCTGGGGACAATGACCCAGGCAGGCACCCAGTCCGTCGCACATCAGATCGCTGATCAGCCTGGCCTTTCCATCAATCATCTGGAGGGCACCCTCATGACAATTAGGGATGCAGGCTCCGCATCCGTCACACAAGTCCTCATCTATTTTGACCATTTCCCGTATCATAGCTCTTATTTTATTGTTTTCTTCTACAAAGATGCAGGATCTTTGGCTATAATAGCGGTAACATATGTTACAGCTTGCAACATTCGGGTTCGGATTTTATTATATTTGAATCACTTGAAAATTAATCTGAGCATGCTGAAGCAATCCATCTGGGAGCGAACATGTTTCTGGCTTAAAGTAAGTGTCCTGTTTATAGGGATCCTGCCCCTGTCCTTCTCCTGTCAGAAAAGTGAGGGGCCGGGCGGAACCGGATCCATTGCTGGCACAGTTTATGAGCAGTTTTACAACGATGATTTTTCACTGCTCATTTTTGAAAAGCCAGCCGTGGATGAGGAGATCTACATTGTTTACGGCGACAGGAAGGAGCTGGGGGACAGGGTCAGGACCAATCATTTGGGGCAGTTTCGATTCTCCTATCTCTATCCGGGCAACTACCAGATCTTTTTTATCTCCAAGGATTCCACTGCGTTGCTGGATATGGAAAAGGAACAACTCCATGAGGTGGACCTGGAACGGGGTGAGGACCTGGACCTGGGCAGGCTCGATAAATTATCCACCATGGACTATGATGAAGGCTCTGCCAGAATAAAGGGGGTGGTGAAGGTGATCGATTATGTGGACCTCTCCAGATGGCCCAACCTGGTCGTTGAAAAAACCTATTATGCGACCGAACAGGAGGTTTACCTGACCTACAACAATCATACATTCTATGACGACCGGATCCGTACCCAGGCCAATGGTGAATTTGAATTTGGGGGACTGATCCCTGGTAGATATCTGGTGTTTTTACACTCTGACGATGTTACAGAAGAGACTGATAAAGTAACTCTTGAATTTGAGGTTCAAATAAACCAACTGGATCAGGTTGTGGATCTGGGTGAAATTGTCATTGAAAAGTTATAAATTTGATCTTTATGAAACTAAAAATCAGGATTTTCTTCTGTTGTGTCATATCCCTTTTGCTGGGAGCCGGGCCGCTTTTTGCCCAGGACATAAAAACAATCCAGGAGAAAAAGATTGCTTCACGAACTGTTTATGAGTATTTCGTGGAAGAAGGCTTGGATGAGCCCGTGGTTGAATCTGAAGAAAGGTATAATGAACGGGGCGATCTCCTGGAGATCAAGGAGTTTAGCAAGGATGGGAAAGTGAAACGGTGGGAGAGATTTGTCTATGACAAAGATGGCCAGTTGGTAGAAGAGGTTTACCTGGATGAGAAAGGCAGGGTTGAAAGAACGGAAAAGAACCTCTATGCGGATGGATTAAGAGTGGAGAAACAATTCTACAATAATAAGGATAAGCTTTACAAGAGGAAGATTTATAAATATGAGTACCGGAAGTAATTTCGATACAATACTGAAGCAGTTTGAGCCCATCTCCTTGAAGGAGGTAAACAAGGCCAGTCTGATGCGCCGTAAGGACAATAAATATCTGTTCAGTTTTGAACATCTGCCAGATATTCTGGAGATGGTAAGAAAGGACTACAAGGTACTTGAGATTGATGGTTCCCGTTCGCAGCATTACCACACCCGCTATTTTGATACCGATGGCCGGGAGATGTACCACAAGCATCACCGCGGCCTGGCTAACAGACATAAGGTTCGGATCCGGAGATATGGATCCGGGGATCTGCATTTTCTGGAGGTGAAAAAGAAGGATGCCAAGGGAATTACCAGCAAGAAAAGGGTTCAAACCACCGGGATGGAGCACGATGTTATTATGAAGGAGGAGGCGTTTCTGCTATCCTGGTCCCCCTATAAGGGCAGTGGGATTGATTTGACTTTGGAAAATGATTTCAAGCGCATAACCCTGGTCAGTCATTCGCAGACGGAGCGGGTTACCCTGGATTATGGTTTAAAGTTTTCCAGCGAAAATAAAGAAGAGGCACTGGATCTGCCGGGGATAGCCATTGCAGAGATTAAGTTTGAAAATCGTTTATCGGGTTCTGCGCTTCACGCAGCTCTGCGCAAATTTCGTATCAAGCCGAGCCGCTTCAGTAAATATGCCATCGGAATGGCCCTCCTGCATCCGGGCTTAAAACAAAATCGTTTTAAGGGCAGGATCCGGAAGGTTCACCTGATTAATGAAAGTTTTCATTCTAAATCCAAATAATAGACATCATGCCTGAATTTCTGAATATCCAATTGATGAACTGGGAGGATTTCTGGGACCTGGTTATCCGCGCTAGCTTTAACCTGGGAGTCGTCCTCATCCTTGTCAGAGTTCTCTATTACAGAATCACTCCAAGGAAAGAGTATCTCTTTACCTATATCCTGATCAGTGTCGTGGTATTCTTCATGATTATGCTGCTGGAGAATGTGGGGGTTGAGATTGGTTTTGCCCTGGGACTCTTTGCCATATTCGGGATGCTCAGATACAGAACCCAGCAGATTCCCATCCGGGAGATGACCTATCTCTTCCTGGTGATCGGAGTTTCTGTGATCAACTCACTGGCCAACAGGCGGGTCAGTTATGCAGAACTTCTGCTTACCAATGCCTCCATAGTACTGATTACCTACCTGCTGGAGAAGGTCTACCTGTTGAAGACGGAAACCAAAAAGCTGATCTTCTATGAAAAAATAGAATTGATCAAACCTGACTTAAGAGCCGAATTGATCGCTGATCTGGTTGAGCGGACCGGTCTGCCCATCCACCGGGTGGAGATTGACCGGATCGATTACATAAGAGATTCTGCCAGGATCTTTGTATTCTATTTTGAACAGGATTGGAGAAATGCTGGTAACGCTTACCAGTCGGATGATAATGACGATTAAGCGGCTAACATATGTCTTAAGTTGTTTTCTTCTATTTTTCTTAATCACCTCTAAACTTCAGGGCCAGGCCAAGGATTTTCAGTCGTGGTGGGAGCTGGAGCTTGACAAAGAGCTTACTTCCAGGCTGAATCTGGAGGGAGAATTGGAGCAGCGCTTCAAAAATAACAGCCTGCAATACAGTCGTACACTGCTTACCGTGGCCGTTTCCCATGATTTGATGGATTTTCTGAGAGTGGGTGGAGGGGCCAGGACCACTTTTCTGATGGACGGAGAGCAGCAGATGCATGCCAGGTACCGGGTTCACCTGGACCTTACAGGGCGGCATGATCTTTCTGGCTTTGGACTCTCCTTAAGATCCCGGCTGCAATATGGTTTCGAGGAGCTGCTGGCTATCTCTGATTTCAGGCTGAATTCCCTTGTGAACAGAAATAAGTTGAGGGGGATCTACCACATCTTTGGAACAAAGTTTGATTGCTTTGCCTCCCTGGAGAGCTGGCATGGATCGGGCACTGAATCCCAATGGATCACCTATGCCATGAGGTATTCAGCCGGTTTAAGATATTCTCCCACATTCAGATCCAGTTTTTCCCTTCGGTATATCCTGGAAGATGAGTTTAATCTGCCCGAGCCCCAACAGTTTCATATCGTGGTTCTGGCTTATGCCTATAACTTTTAGGGCCTACTGCTTAATCAATTTAAACACGGCTCTTTCAGGATGGCTGCCTTGGGTTTCCAGGGTATAGACTCCCCCGGGGAGGAAGGAGAGATCGGGTAAGGCATAAGCAAATTCACTGCCCGAATAGTTTGCGACCCCCTGGTAAACCAGCCGGCCACTTATATCGAACAGGCGGAAGGAGACTTCCGTTTCCACATAGGCGTTCAGGTCTATAAAAGTGGCGCTGAGGTCTGAAGGATTGGGATAGATCCGCCGTGCTTCCGGAAGGGGTATAACTGCGTTCGCTTCAGATGAAAGGGGCCAGCACTGACCTCCCCATCTTCCCTCTATCCATTCCAGCCGTTCATCGATCCAGTTGCGCAGGAACCACTCTTCGTCACTGTAGGTCTGACCCACGTAGCTGTTGGGCCAGACATAAGTTCCCAGTATGGGCCAGCGCCTGAAATTCCGGGGTATGGCTTCCCCCATGATCTGGATGGTGCTGTCAATAATACTGTGGAGGTGTTCAGAGCTTAATACGGTCTGATGGAGTTCATCCCAGCGGCATCTCAACTCGTTCCTGAACCGGGAATCCTCCATCACCCTGGCCCACCAGTATATGGTAATCGGATAGGTATGAATCCAGTTATAGGTCTGATGCATATCAGGAGTAAAGTCACTGTTCCCAAAGGTGAGATTGTAGTCCCACGGCGGACCGTTAACCAGTTTTCCACCCCTGGAATCTTTTTGCTTATAGAAGTAATGGCTTAAGCGGAACGCATCCACATCTTTGGTAAATTCATTAAGAATCATCATATCCACCATCGAGGGGATATCCAGGTAGGCCCGGTATCCTTTTTCAGGGTCTTTGAAGTATCTGTGGATCAGTGCAGATTCAAAATCCTTCAGGTAATCTTTGATGTAGTTTCGCTGTGTTTCGTTGAGTTCTTCATATTTTGGATCGAAATACTGGTAAGTAATTGTAAGGTAGTCCGGATAGGGAGGAACAACCGGCGATTCCCAATAATCGGTTTCGGGCAAATTGGTTAATTTATCGATTCGCAGCAAATATCCGCCGGTGAGCTCGTCGCCGGAGATATCTTCCGGGAGCAGTTTGGCCATGTCGACCCGGTTCTTATCCCGCTTGATCTTTTCGGTAAGGACATATACTCCCTGAAAATCATTATTGAGAACTACCTCCACAAAGCGGGTTCTGGGGGAGTAGTGCCCCATTTCTTCATACAGGCGGTAGCTGAGCACATTCCGTAGCAGACTTTTATCCAGATAAGGAGCATAAAGGACCCAGTCATTTTCCGCGGGAAGTCCTAACAGTGACACATTGTTGTTTTCTCCGAGGTCAGTCTGGGTTTCCAGGCTGTAAGATTTCTTTGGAGAAAACCAGGCAGAGGATTCACCCCTTATTTCGATGGAGATCTGTCCGTCATATCCGTTTGCGGGGTCAGAAGTTTTATTGTAGTATCCTCCCCCATTATAGATCAGTTTCATCCGGGCGGTGATCCGGGGCTCATTTGGAATAGTCTGACCTTCCGTATCGATCAGTATCAGCGGTAGCAGGGTGCTGTCTTCTGTAAAGGGGGGGTAGAACCACTCGGGGGTGGTGTGGAAAAAGTTCCCTGAAACTCCGACCCCGGCATGTAAATATGGATTTGAAGAGAGGTCCGAGGAAGCTGGATTCTCATTGTGGACTTCCACGGCAAAGAGGTTGTCTCCGGGAACCAGCAGATCGGTCACTGCTTCGTCGAGTGTGAATCTTAATGGAGCCATCCCCTGGTATACCAGTGCTTCCTGAAGTGCATCCGCAGCCTGGTCCCAGGAAGTCGCGCTCCCGGCCTCTCCCATATTGTAGCGGGCCAGCTCCACCCCGTTGAGGTAGGCCACGAAGCCATCATCAAAATCCATATCCAGCAGGAGCTGAGTAATGACCTCCGGATTTGAAAGGGGAAGACTATACCGGCAGTATACGGAAATGGCCGGGCCAATGATGGTATTGTCATCCTCGTCCCCGTACCCCACACCACCGGTAGCGGGGGTCCAGCCGGAGTCATCGAAGCTGGTTGTGACCCAGGATGGATCTACAGGCCCGGCTGGTACCAGGTACCTGCACTGCCGGCCCGGGATAATCAAAGTTTCCCAGTGGTCGGTTTCCTGTGCCCTGGCGGCAGAGTCAAACAGAAAAAGAGAGAGTAGCACTCCCAGGAGTACTTTGATCAGATTTTTCACCTTGCAGTTTTTTAACTTTCCTTGAAGTGGACAAAGATAGAAGTCATTTAGTTGTATTTGCTACTGGAGCAAACTTTTTTGATTACGCGGAGTTATATCCATATATGTCCTTGTCAGAAGAGAATATGATTGAGCTCCTGAAGGAGTGTCCGCTTTTCAAGGGGATGAGCCCTTTGGAAATATCCGGGGTCCTTTCCGGTCATATGGGAAGGATAAAAGCTTTTCCGAAGGGAAGTCTGATTGCTCAGGCAGGCGAAGAGGTGCGCTCCCTGCAGATCCTGCTTCAGGGAAGTGTGAAAGGGGAAATGTTCGATTTCACCGGGAAGGTAATCAAGATTGAAGATATTGCTCCGCCCCGGCCCCTGGCCCCGGCTTTCCTGTTTGGCAGCCGAAACCGTTACCCGGTGAATATTAGCTCAGTGGAGGATACCATCCTTTTATCCATTCCACGCGAGCTCTTTCTGAGGGAGCTGCAGAAGAGCGAGAAGGTTCTGGTTAATTTTATGGATATTATCTCCAGCAGGGGACAGTTTCTTTCCAACAAGATCAAATTTCTCTCGTTTTCGACCATTAAGGGAAAGCTGGCACAGTACCTCCTGGATCTCTCCAAACAGGCTGGCTCCACCAATTTTGTACTTCCGCATTCACAGTCTCAGCTCTCTGAGCTGTTTGGAGTGGCCCGCCCCTCCATTGGACGTGCCATAGGTGAACTGAATGCGGAGGGGCTTATCCTTGCCGAGGGAAAAAAGGTAGTGATCCTGGATCATTCCGGACTCAGCGCCTATCTGAAATAGCGCAGCAGGTCCTGGTCAGAGTATGGATATTTCTTTTTAAATTACCGGATAGATCAGATGCAAAAAGGAACAGATAAGCGACAGAGTTCCGAAACCTACCGGATCGGGATCAAAGGCCTGGTTCAGGGAGTTGGCTTTCGTCCTTTCGTATTCCGGATGGCTGCGGAATATGGATTAAAGGGGTGGGTGGAAAACCGTAACGACGGGGTGCTCGTCCAGGTGAGTGGATCGCATCGCCAGGTGGATAATTTCCGGGAAGGCTTACTGACCCGGGCTCCCGCAGCTGCTTCCATCGAGCTGTTTGAGACAGAAAAAATACCCTTCGAATCTTATGAATCTTTTGAAATCAGGGAGAGCCGGAATCTGTCGGAATCCATCACTGAGATCAGTCCCGATATTGCTGTATGCAAGGAGTGCCTCCATGACCTGAAGAACCAGCCACACAGGATCTCTTATCCCCTGATCAACTGCACTCATTGTGGTCCCCGTTTTTCCATCATCCGGGATCTTCCCTATGACCGGGTTCAAACCACCATGTCAGACTTTGAACTGTGTCCCTCCTGTGCTTCCGAATACAAGGATCTCTACGACAGAAGGTTCCATGCCCAACCGGTAGCTTGCAACCACTGTGGTCCGGTTTACAGGCTGGAATATGGAGACAGGATGACAGAGGATATTCAGGAGATCCTGGCAAGGTGTGCCAAATTACTTTCAGGCAATGCTTTGCTGGCGATAAAGGGAACCGGTGGCTTTCACCTGGTGTGTAATGCATTTAATGAAGGGGGCGTGGAGAAGCTCCGGGAAATGAAAGGAAGAGACGGTAAACCCTTTGCCCTGATGTTCAGGAGCCTGGAGGAGGCCCGTTCCTATGTGGAGATCGGGAAAGCTGAAGAAACCTGGCTTAGTTCCTGGAGACGCCCCATCGTATTGCTCAGAAAAAAGAGAGGGCTTTCCCCCGGGATTGCGGACGGGCTGGCCACCCTGGGGGTGATGCTGCCTTACATGCCCTTTCATCACCTCCTGTTTGAAGAGCTCAAAACACCTGCTCTGGTTATGACCAGCGGAAATTTCTCCGAGGAACCGATTTTAACCTCCAATGAAAAAGTCAGGGAGCGGTTTGGCCCCTTTGTGGATGCAATTATTAGTTATAACAGGGAGATCTATAACCGGGTGGATGACTCAGTAATTACTGTTGCCGGTGGAAAGTCCATGGTCCTGAGACGATCCAGGGGCTATGCTCCCTCGCCTATGCGCACCGGGTTTGATCTGGAAGGAATCCTGGGATGCGGGGCGGAGCTTAGCGCTTCATTTTGTCTGGGAAAAGGGCATCTGGCACTTTTAAGTCCCTACATCGGTGATTTGAAAAACCTGGAAACCCTGGAGTTCTACCAGGAGACCTATGAGCGTTACTGCAGGCTTTTCAGGTTTACTCCCCAGTTAATAGTCAGTGATCTGCACCCGGATTATCTTTCCACCCGCTTTGCCCGGAAACTTGTAAAGGAAAATCCGGATATTGCACATATCTCAGTTCAACATCATCATGCCCATGTGGCCTCAGCTATGCTGGAGGCCGGAATAGAAGGGGAGGTGTTGGGATTCAGCCTGGATGGCATGGGCCTGGGAACAGACGGGCACATATGGGGAGCGGAGGTGATGCGGGCAGATTATTGCGATTTTGAGCGACTTATTCATTTCGAATATATGCCACTTCCAGGAGGAGATAAAGCCACCAGGGAGCCCTGGAGGATGGCTCTCTCCTATCTTTACCAGAGCTTTGGAGAAGAGCTCTATGACCTGAACATCCCGCTGACACAAAGGTTCAGCAAACAGGAAATGAGCGAGATCATTGGCTTGATCCAAAAGAGTATCAACACCCCGATGGTTTCAAGCGCCGGCAGACTCTTTGATGCCGTGGCTGCCATTACAGGGCTCAACTACTTTGCCTCCTACCAGGCAGAGGCCCCCATGTTACTGGAATCGGCCATTGATTTTCAGGAGAAGGGTAGTTATGACTTCGAGATTTCAGCAGGAAAGGTCTCCTTCACCTCTCTGATCAGGCAGCTGGTTGAAGATATTTACCAGGGCGTCTCCACCGGTGCCATGGCTGCAAAATTTCATTACTCCCTGGTGCAATTGATTTGCCGGCTGGCCATGGAGATCAGAGAGGAGAGTGGATTGGACCGGGTGGTACTGGGAGGAGGAAGCTTCCAGAACGGCTTTCTCACTGAAAAAGTGGTGCATAAACTTGAAAATGAGAAATTCAAGGTTTATCTTCCCGGGAGTATACCTGTGAACGATCAGGGAATTGCAGCAGGACAGCTGGCCATAGGGGCTCACAGGCGGAAACGGATGTAGGAGAAAAAGCGATGCATGAACTCTCTATTGCCCTCAGTATTGTGGATCTGGCCATAAACCAGGCAAAGCTCGCATCCGCCGATCGTGTATCGGAAGTCGAACTGGATATTGGGGTACTTTCCGGAATTGAGTACGAGGCGCTGGAATTTTCACTGGGAGTGGCTGCCAAAGATACCCTGCTGGAGAAAACCCTGTTCCGGATCAACCGGGTGGAGCCTGTGGCCGAATGTTCGGGCTGCGGGCACTTATATGCTCCGGAAGGAGTTTTCAGTCAGTGCCCGGAGTGCCATGAAGCGGGTATCAGGCTAATCCGGGGAACTGAACTTCAGATTAAATCTTTACTTGTGGAATAAAACGAAAAACTATGTGCGATACCTGTGGATGCGAAAATGGAAGTAATCCGGTGAAAATCAGCCGCCCCGGTGAAACGAAACCGGAACATCAGAAGGAGCATGATCATCCCCATAGCCATGGGCTTCACCATGATCATGATCATCCCCACAGCCATGATCATCCCCACAGCCATGGGTATCACCACGAGGATGATCCAGTCCACGATCATGGCCAAAGGCCCTTCAGGCAGCGCCTGATCCGTGTGGAGGAGGATATCCTGGGGAAAAACAAGCTGCTGGCAAGCAGGAACAGCGGCTATTTTGAAGCCAAAGGCGTGGTAGCTCTGAACCTGATGAGCTCTCCCGGATCGGGGAAGACCACCCTGCTGGAACGTACCATCAAGGCCCTGGAGAATAAAAAAGAGGTGGCCGTGATAGAAGGAGATCAACAAACTTTGAATGATGCGGAACGGATCCATCAGACCGGTGCCCCGGTGGTCCAGGTGAACACCGGAAATGGTTGCCACCTGGATGCAGACATGATCAGGCAGGCCCTGGATCAGCTGGAATTGCAGCAGGACAGCCTCCTGTTTATCGAAAATGTGGGAAACCTGGTCTGTCCCTCACTTTTTGAACTGGGTGAGAAAAAGAGGGTGGTTATCATTAGTGTAACCGAAGGAGAGGACAAACCTCTCAAATATCCAAGCATGTTTGAACATGCAGATACCTGTATCATTAATAAGACCGATCTGTTGCCCTATGTGGATTTCGATATGGAGAAGGTTAAGCAGTATGCCCTGTCCGTGAACCCGCACCTGCACCTTATGGAGCTATCCGCAAAAACAGGGGAGGGCATGGAGCAGTGGATCTCCTGGCTCCTGGAATTAAGGCCCTGAGCTCCGGATTGTCAATTTCTCAGATGCCCAGGGTAAGCGGATCAATTTCCCACTTCTTCAGCAGCCCCTGCAGGGCCCGTAAATCATATTGATTATTGGGTTTTTCATATTTTCCCGGGATCAGACTGCAAATTTCCAGGAACTCTTCCGGGGTCCCGCCAATATCATATATGCTATTCAGGGCAATGGTCCTGACCATGTCAATTTCGCAGTCCACCACCCGGTGGAAGGCTTTGATGGCTTTGGATTTCACCCCCATGCGGTAGAGGATCTCCGCTCCAATCACACTCACATTCCATGAATCATCAAAAGCTGCTTCACCAATCTCAGGAAGAGCTGGTTTCGCCTTCTCGCCCAGCAGCAATAAACCCTGTATTCCCCAGTAGCGAATGGCGCTGTCATCATGCTTTAGCATGGCTTTCAGCAGGTCCAGGTTTTCCGGATCGCTTTGTGAGGCTGTGACCGCAGCCTCCAGGATTTCTATGTAGGGGAGCGTCGGGTTTCTCAAATAATCGTATATGGGTACCTCACCTGCCCGTATGTTTCTGTCTGATTCAGGGATAAACCCGGCATCCCTTATGGAGAAAGCCTTTTTCAGGCAGGCCTTTCTCATGTTGGCCAGTCGTTCAGCGTAAGCAGGATCATTGGCCAGGTTATTCAGTTCCCAGGGATCGTTCTCTGTATCGAAAAGCTCCTCTACAGGTTTGGATTTGAAAAAACGGGATTGAACTTCGTTACAATTTCCAGCCAGGTATTCCCGCTCCCAGGAGGCCATGGATGGGGCCCTCCAGAGATATTCCAGCTGCTGCATCCAGATGCGGTTGGAGTTGAAATACCTGGTGTAACGATACTGCCTGTCAACGATGGAACGGGTCAGGTCGTAGCGTTCATCCATGCGATCCCGGAACATGTATACATATTCGGACTCTTCCTGCTGGTATTTTCCCAAAAAGGCAGTTCCCTGCATAAATTCCGGGGCTTCTGTTTCAATAAGACTTAAGAGAGTGGGAGCCAGGTCCACAAAACTGACCAGCCGTTCCACCTTATCTCCAGGCTCTTTTGCCGGAAAAAGATGTTTAAACTTTTCAGGGATGCGGATGATCAGGGGAACATGGGTTCCGGTCTCGTAAAGGTAGCGCTTGCTTCTTCCCAGAACCCCTCCATGATCGGCATAATAGAATACGATGGTATTCTCTGCCAGTCCCTCCTCCTCCAGCTCCTTCAGGAGTGCTCCCACCTCACCATCCATATCCTCCACCTTGTCATAATACTGGGCCCAGTCATGCCTCATTTCAGGGGTATCCGGGTGATAGGGAGGGAGCTTTACCTCCTCCGGCCTGTGTCTGAGCTGCTCAGTCGGAATTGATTTATGCAGGCAACTTTCATGACTGACAGTTAAATTAAAAATGGCAAAGAAGGGTTGCTTTTTTCCACGGTTCCTGTAATGCGCTTTCCTGCTGCTCTCATCCCACATGCTCATTGGATTGGCCGAGCTGGTATTGTAATCAGTTTTGCTGTTATTGGTGCAATAGTACCCTTTGCTCAGGAGGTATTCCGTGTAGAAGCGGACCGTCTCGGATTTCGGATTGGTGCTGCGCATTTGCTCATGGCCATTGGAACAGGCATGTACCCCGGTAATAATGGTATTCCGGGCAGGAGCACAGACCGGGGCGTTGGCATAAGCATTGGTATAGAGAAAGCCTTCAGAAGCCATCTGGTCCAGATGGGGGGTGGTGGCAAATTCATCCCCATAGCATCCAAGCAGGGGGCTGTTATCTTCACTGGTGATCCACAGGATGTTGGGCAGGCCGGGATCCTTTTTAGTAAAGCCGGTAGCCATAAAAGCAAAAAGAACAATCGCAATTAAGGTGAATCTGATCTTCATATTCCAGGATGTTGAGGGATTATATGGAGGATGAATTTAGCACTATTTTTTTCTCCGGGACAACCCGCTTATGTAATTCTTGTCTTTGGAAATATAACAGTATCACACTTTAGAGGTTTAGCTTATGAAAAAAACAAGCACCCTTTTACTGATTTCTCTTCTGATCCTGCAAACTCTTGCTGCCCAGGGAGACTCTGCGGCTTACGAACGCCGTCCCTTCCAGTTTACCTTTCTCTTTCCGCCCTTAAGTACCAATGGGGCCGGAAATTCCCGGATTATAAACGATGTCTCCCTGAACCTTTTTCTGGGAGTATCCGGAGGAGTGGAAGCCTTTGAGGCTGCAGGCTTTATCAATGTGGACCAATATTATATGAATGGGGTGCAGGTGGCCGGGTTTGGGAACACAGTGGGGGGAGCAGTTTCTGGTGCACAGCTGGCCGGGTTCTATAATGTGAATGGGGGTCCTGTTCAAGGCTTTCAGGGAGCCGGATTTGTCAATGTGGCCGGAGCAACAAAAAAGGCGGCGCAGGTAGCTGGCTTTGGCAATGTGGCCGGAGGGGGAAAGACCCATTTTCAGGGAGCCGGGTTCTTTAATGTGGCCGAGGAGGTGAATGGCGCTCAACTGGCCGGATTTCTTAATGTTGCCGGGAAAGTCAAAGGATTCCAGGGGGCCGGATTCCTGAATATATGCGATTCCATTGACGGAGTACCTCTGGCCTTTATCTCTGTAGTCAGGAAGAACGGGTACCGGAGAATTGGGTTCACAGCCTCGGAGGTTCAGTACGCCAGCCTCTCCTTGAAAATGGGGGTGAACCGTCTCTACACAATCTATTCTTTTGGGAAACCCTTTGGTCCGGGAAGCCGCTGGATGTATGGTGCAGGACTGGGAACAGAGATGGAACTAAGCGAAAAAATGATGCTCAATATTGAAGGAACGGTGCAACAGGAGTTGTGGGTGGGAAATCAGGCATCTCCCTATTTCCTCCATATGGATCGCCTCAACCTTTACAATTCCATAAAGTTCCTTTTTGGATGGAACCTGGATAACAAATTGGATCTCCACATTGGGCCCACCTTTAATGTGTCAGTGGCCCATACCAATCCGGATCTGGGGCAGATGGCCTGGAACGAGATTGCTCCCTACTCTTTCTTCAGCTTTACGGGCAGCAGCTACAAACAGTCCAATGTACAGATGTGGTTTGGTCTGCAGGGCAGTATCCATTTCTCTGCTATTCCATGAATGGCAGATGGTCTCCATGTGGGACAGTTTATAACTTCCCTGCAGGAACTGCTTATGGAGAAAAGCGGCTGAGCAGGAGCTCGCGCATAGCCGGACTTACCGGAACAGTGTGATCCCCGATCCGGACCTGGTTCCCTTCTATATATTCAACTCGCGCCACGTTGATCACATAAGATTTATGAATACGCATAAATTCTTTTCCGGGCAGACCGGCAAGGAAGTTTTTCATGGTATCATGAACCACCAGATTCTCCTTTTCGGTGCGTATACGGATATAGTCGCCCTGTCCCTCGATCAGGAGGATCTCCGAAAATGGCAGGGCATATAATTTTTTATCGGCTTTGACCAGGATTTTACCATCTTCCGGGTTTTGATTTTGGTTCTCCTGGAGCCTCTCCAGCGCCCGGTGTACGGCCTTCAGGAAGCGTTCAAAGGAGTAAGGTTTAACCAGGTAATCGGTGGCATCCAGTTCAAAGCCCTCCACGGCATACTCGGGGTAGGCTGTGGTGAAAATAATCAGGGGGGAGACTGTCAGGGAACGGGCAAAGGAGATTCCGGAAAGTCCCGGCATATTGATATCCAGGAAGATGATATCGACCCGGCCAAGGTTCAGCTGATGGGTGGCCTCCGTAGCATTGGAACACTCCGCCCTTAGCTGCAGATCTTTCACCTCGCTAATATATTTTCTGAGCACATCCCTGGACAGGGGCTCATCGTCGACGATTAAACAGGTGGCCATCAGCTCGTTTTTAATTCAAGAGAAAGATACACCCTAAAAGTGTCATCACTTGTATCGATATCTAATTTATGTTTTCCTGGATAGAGAAGTTCCAGCCGTTGCCTGGTATTCTGGATCCCAATGCCTCCTTTTGATTCCAGTTCCAGGGTACCCGATGCTCCAAAACTATTGTGCACTTCGAATAGTAGTTTGTCTGTTGAAATATCCAAATGAATATCTACAAATCCTCTATCCTGATTTCCCAAAAGACCGTGCTTAAAACTGTTTTCAATGAAGGGGATCAGTAACATGGGAGCGATCTGCAGCTCTCCCGGCTCCCCCCTTAATTCCAGGCTGATCTTTGTTCGCCCGGGATCCACACGGTGGCGGTACATGCCTACGTAGTCTTTAATCATTCCGATTTCCTTCTGGAGCTTTACCGTTGCCTGACCGGTTTCGTAGAGGGTATATTTCAGGATTTGGGAAAGCTGAAGGATCACCTCCGGGGTCTTGTCCGATTTTGCAAGGGATAAAGCATAAATGCTTTGCAGGCTATTCAGAAGAAAGTGCGGGTTAATCTGCGACTGAAGGGCTTGCAATTGATGGGTGGTGGTCAGGCGTTCAAGCCGTAAGAGCATAAACCAGCTCCTGGAGAGCTTTAGCAGGGTTGTAAGAAGCAGAAAGCTCCCGGTATAAATCATCAGTACAGGCAGGTTGTAGTAGGAGATGAAATAGAATCCGGGAAGGATCCAATCGATCCAGCTGCCAAAGAGGAGATAGAGGAAGAGCGCTCCTCCGCTCAGGAGAACCAGAAAAATGAGTGTGTAAAAAAGGTATCTCTCCCTCTTGAGAAACCTGGGTACAGCCAGGTAGAGGTTCAGGTAAACAATGCAAACAATGGGCAAGAGGAAGAGGAAGGTGTAGATCACGTCGATTTTCTCAACAGATCCCGAACTTTTGAAGATATTGAAGAGGATCAGCAGGGCAGCCGCCCAGAAGAGAAGGTGCTGCCACCAGCGATTTTTAAAAATCATCAGATCTGTCAGATTGGATCTGGATATACGGCTATTCCTGGGTGGGACCATCAGGAGTTCAATTTAAGAAAAAGCACCTTCGTTTAAAATTTTTTCGATGAAACAGGCTGCTTGATCGATGAAAACAACAAGGGCATGAAAATTAATATTGAGTCCTATTTAGGCTTGGATATTTATGGATAAAAACTCTATCTTACAGTGGTAAAACCGTACACTTTAAAATGACCCAATCATGGCCAAGAAAAAATCAAAGAAAGAGTCAAAAAAGAAGGATAAAAAGAAAAAAGAGAAGAAGAGTATCCTGGAAAAGCTGAAATCAGGCAAGAAAAAGGCTGCGAAGAAGAAAGATTCCAAGAAGAAAGATTCCAAGAAGAAGGATTCCAAGAAGAAGGATTCCAAGAAGAAGGATTCCAAGAAGAAAAACTCTAAAAAAAAAGCAGTAGCTAAAGCAGTTACTCCGGCTCAGAAACTGGCCGTAAAGTCAACGTCAAAACCCGCTCCAAAACCCGCTCCAAAGCCCGCTCCAAAGCCCGCTCCAAAGCCCGCATCCCGGGTAGTGGCAAAACGAGCCGTCAAGAGAGTAACTGCTCCCAAGGCAAAACTGGCGGAGGGGCAGGCGGACCACAGTTCCAATTACCAGGTCCGGGAGGCCATTGCTAAACTCAGATCCATAAAAAGCAGGGAGGCGCTAATGGCATTTGTCAAGGGCGAAAAGCGTATAACTGTTACCAAGGTGATCCCGGCGGCCCTGAACCGCTTAAAATAGCAAATTATAAAGTTGAACAGATATTATCGTTTGCGCCGGTAACTGTCCTGTACCAGCGAATCCAGATACAATTCTGACTTTACGTGTTCAAATTCCAGTGCTCCGGGGAGTTCTCCAAACAGGGGAACTCCACCCCCCAGCAGGATTGGAATGGTCGTGATAATCAGCTCATCAATCAGGTCTTCCTTCAGGAAATTCTGAACCGTTACCCCACCGTCAATATAAAGCCGGGTATATCCTTTCTGGTGGATAAGAGCAAGTATCTCAGCGATAGTTCCTTTTGCAAGCTCCACCTTGCCTGCTAACTTGCCAGGTACCGACTTCAGGCTGCGACTCAGAACAAATACCGGAATTTTATAAGGCCATTCCATATCAAAACCGCAAACCACTTCAAAGGTATTCCGTCCCATAACTATGGCATCCACCGATTGGATGAATTTTTCATACCCCATATCCAGTTGCCCGGGATTGGGGACGGTTTGCAGCCAATCCAGTCCCCCCTTTTTATCTGCAATATACCCATCCAGGCTACGGGCTATAAATACCCTGTTTTTCTCTCTCATGTTCAATTATTATAGGAAGGTTCCACCTGCTTTGCCTGTTTATCCGGAAGCGGACCAAGATATGGCTTTAGTTTCAAAAATGCTCCATACTCATCTTCATCATCATTGGTGAAGCCACGGGCAAAGATTTGTTCTATCTCCTCCGCTGTTTTTGGATCATTGGCATATTTTTTAATGAATTTTTGCAATTCATCGGTGGGAGCAGTTAGTACCTGTCTGTCGTATTCAAATCCTGGGACGGTTTCATGCTTAATGCGGATTCGGTTCTGTTCAAGCAACTCATTCAGCCATTCATCCCCATACCAGTATAAAAGAATGGAGTCCTTATTATACTGAACCCTCGCAAGCGTGTGAACCGGTATATGATGGAAGGTTGTCATATCAGAGGTGCAGTGATCCTCATTGGGATTCGGAATAAAATCGACATAATCCACCCCATTTAGTTGAAAGAGTGTGGCTTTCAGGAACGATTTTTTATCCGCTTCCTCATAATAGGTAATCGCATAAGAACCATCAGGTTCATCATCTTCCATAAATCCCACAAATGCCATATTGGGATGAATGGTCCAGATGCAGGAATCTCCGTCGATCCAGTTCCCCAGCATATTCGTATCATACTTTCTATCTTTCTCTGTATAAAAAGGGTGGAGTGAGCTGACCAGGCAACTGCTCATGGCAGCCAGGGCCAGCATGGTTACGGTAATATGAACTTTTGATGGTTTCATAACACTTTGGGTTTGGTTACAAAACAAAAGTGAACAGAAGAATGAGGCCGTTCAATTTTTTTCGATCAAACTAGCCGCTTTGTCGGTGAAACGGATAAGTCTGCCTGAATACTATCTGCCCCCTCTATTGACTCGCGGCTTTTTTTTTCGCATTTTTGATAAGGTATGGAAAATCAGGAAGATATACAGGTTCGCTTATTCAGGATGATTCGGGACCAGCTTCCTGATCATGTATCTCTGGTAGATGAGATTGCAGAATTGTTGGAAATCAGCAACGACAGTGCGTACCGGAGAATCAGGGGTGAGAAGCCGATTTCTCTGCACGAGGTGCAGATCCTGGCCGGGACTTTCCAGATATCGCTGGACGATCTGATTGGGAATCCCTCCAATTCAGTTACATTCCGAACCAATTTCCTGGAGGAGACCAGTTATTCTTTTGTGGACTGGCTGAAGGGTGTACTCCAGATTACCAGGGGAGCAAGCCAGTCTGAGGATCCAGAGATCCTTTTCATCCTTAATGAGCTCAGTATTTACCAGATCATTCAGATTCCCGAGATCTGCGCCTTCAAATTGTTTTTTTGGAAGAAATCAAACCTGGATTTTCCTGGTTACCGGGATCTGAAATTCAGGGTGGATGAGTTGGAGGAGGAGGTGCTGAAGCTGTCACAGGAGATTACTGATCATTATATCAGGGTCAAAACTAAAGAGTTAACGACAGCAGAGAGCCTGAACAGCTACCTGAAGCAGGTATGGTACTATTCCGAGGCTGGTTATTTTCATTCCAGGAATGATGCCATGGTGCTGTGCGACAAGCTTCATGAACTGGTTGACCACCAGCAGAAACAGGCAGCCCTTGGATACAAGTTTCCTTTCGGGAAGCCTCCTGCAGGTGAGGAGGGTAATTTCCAGTTGTTCCACAATGATCTGATCCTGGCCGACAATACAGTCCTGGTGAAAACTGGTAAATCATGTGCAACGTATCTGACCAGCAATGCCATCAACCTGATGCAGTCGCACGACCGGGCCTTCTTTGATTATAACTATGCCTGGGGGCGAAACCTGCTTTCCAAATCCGTACCCATAAGCGGTACTGCCGAGAGGGAACGAAACAGGTTTTTCAGAATTTTGCATGACAAAGTTGAGGCCGTAAAGAATAAACTTTAATTGGCAGTTTTCCCTTTTACCTTCCTTGATTGGGTGCATGGTTCTGCATTAAATCCTAATCTCATTGGCTCAGAAGTAAAAAATAAGGTCCTGTTCTCTTTTACTTTTATTTCCCCAGGCTAACTGCAAATTCTGCAAGACCTGAAAAACAATCAGGACTAATCCGTTTTCTTACCCGGGGTTCTCCACCTAATTTTGATCCTGCAATCAATCGAAGGCAACAGACATGGCACAGCTTATCACATTGATCGTTTTCCTGCTGGGTTTCCCCTTTCTTGTTATGTGGTCAGAAAAAAGAGTCCGGGCAGTTCGCTGGATTTCACCCATCGTTATATGCTACCTGGTGGGGATCCTGATCGGGAACATACCGGGATTAATGTTAAACAGGGAGGTCCAGGAAACCACTTCCATGATCTCAGTGGTTCTTGCCATCCCTTTGCTGCTCTTTTCAGCCAATCTCCCGGTGCTTTTAAAGCAGGTAAGGCCCGCCTTTTTCTCATTTTTCCTGGGCATCGTGGGAGTTGTACTGGTCGCCTCATTGGCTTTCCTGGTATTCAGGGACCGTATTTCCGATGCCCATGCTGCTTCAGGAATGATGGTCGGATGTTATACAGGAGGGACCCAGAACATGAGTGCTATCGGCATGGGGCTTGGAGTAGAGGAGGAAGTATTTGTGCTGCTGAATAGTGCCGATATTATTTTCAGTGGGATCTACTTTATTTTTCTGCTTACCGCTGCTCAAAAGATCTTGGGCATGATTCTTCCGTCTTACCGGCAAAAGTTGAAAATTAAAGAGATCCCGAAAGACAATCAATCAGAAACAGTAAAGCACGGAAGAAGGGTGCTGGTGCTGGCCGGTCTGACACTTGCTCTGGTGGTGGTTGTAATCTCCATCGGAACCTCTCTGCTGGTATTTGGGAAGCTATCAGAGCCTGTGGTTATTCTGCTAATTACCACGCTAGGAATCGGGGCTTCCTTCTTCAGGAAGGTCAGAGCACTTCCCTCGACTTTTGCCACGGCCAACTATATGTTGCTGGTATTTGCACTGGCCGTGGGATCAATGGCCAATTTCAAAGAGCTCCTTGAAGTCAGTTCTGCTCTCTTCTGGTTTTGTGGTTTTGTGGTCTTTGGCAGCATCCTGGTGCATTACCTTCTGGCCATCCTTTTCCGGGTGGACAGGGATACTTTGATTATTACCTCCACCGCTGCCATATTCGGTCCGGCCTTTATCGCACCGGTGGCAAATGCCATAGGTAACAAAGACATCATAACCATAGGGATTGCATTGGGTTTGATCGGATTTACCGTAGGTAACTATTTGGGGCTGGGCCTTGCGTATGTTTTAAGCTTAGCCTTATGAAAAAAGAACAGACCTTTCCGGAATCTGGCCTCACAGGACATGAACTTTCCAGCATGCTTGTGGAGCACAAAGCGGATGATGCGCAATGGAACAGCGGCAGGACCTTTGGGTTTGTTTATCATCCTGGAGATCAATATGCGAAATTATCTGAAGAATACCAGGCAGCCTTTCAATATGAAAGCACGCTTAATCCAAACGCATTCCCTTCCCTGCGAAAATTTGAGAAGGAGGTTATCGGGATGGCCAGCGAACTGGTCCACGGGGATTGTCATGTGGCCGGAAGTGTTACCACCGGGGGGACCGAAAGCATATTTCTTGCCCTGAAAGTGGCTAGGGACCTGGCTCTGGAGAGAGGAAAGAAAGATTTGCCTTTTGAGGTCATTGTTCCCGGGACAGCACATCCTGCTTTTCTGAAGGCCTGTCACTACCTGTCTCTGAAAGCAGTTATTGTTCCTGTGAATGCCAGTATGATGGCCGATGTCGATGCCATGCAGGATGCAATTGGACCGAACACCATCATGATGGCCTGTTCAGCCCCTTGCTTCCCATATGGGGTGGTTGATCCTGTTCGTCGACTGGGCAAGGTGGCTCTGAAGCATCACCTTCTTTTCCATGTGGATGCCTGCATGGGAGGATTTATGTTGCCTTTCCTGGAAGAAGAGGGCTATCCTGTACCGGAATATGATTTCAGGGTACCCGGAGTGAGCTCTATCTCCCTGGATGCTCATAAATACGGGTATGCCCCCAAGGGAGTATCCATCCTTCTGTACAGGAACAGGAAATTAAGAAGGAAGCAGTTTTTCATTCATACCGAGTGGCAGGGTGGTATTTTTGCTTCTACCACCTTCGCAGGAACCAGGGGCGGAGGCCCACTGGCCGGGTGCTGGGCGACCATGAAACACATGGGTCGTGAGGGTTACAGGTCCTTGGCCCGAAAGGTGATGGAAACTACCCGGATTATCCGGGATGGAATTGAAGGCTTGGATGATCTCCAGATACTGGGCGATCCGGACATGTCGGTGCTTGCATTTACCTCCAGACGGGGCAATATTTACAATATTGGAGATACGCTTGCCTCAAAAGGGTGGTACCTGGATCGCCTGCAGTTTCCGGAAGCTCTCCATTTAACTATTACTCAACTCAACATTGGCAGGGGGGAAGAATTCCTGCACGATCTTAAGGAGGTCCTTTCCAGGGAAGACTCACTGACCAGTGCACAAAAGGGAATGCAAAGGTCCGTGCTCTGGGTGAACAGGATCACCGGGATCCTGCCGGCAGGCATTACCGAAAGGGTAGCCAGAAAAGTTGGTTCAAAAATGGATGGCCCGCGTGGTAACAAGCAAGGATCCCAGACTGCTTTGTATGGGATCAGTGCTTCTTTTGACAATAGATCGAATGTCAAACGGCTGGTTGAAAACCTGCTGGATGGTATGTACTAGCTCTCAACGAGGTGAATTAACGCCTTTTCCGGAATGAATTATCACGAATAAAATCCTAACACGATGTTACATTCAAGAACCATATCGCTGATTTTTGTAGGTCTGGTCATATGTCAGTTGAATGGATTCACACAGGGCATAACCCAGACCGTCAGGGGAACCGTAATAGATGCGGAGATGAAAACTCCACTTATTGCTTCAACCGTTGCAGTATATGATGGATCAACACTTTTTGTGGCAGGTACTTCAGGTGCCCTGGGAAATTTCAGATTTAATGAAGTTCCTGTTGGAAGATATACCGTGGTATGCTCCTATGTGGGATACAGGCAGGCTATTGTTCCAGATGTGATTCTCAGTGCCGGAAAGGAGGTAGTCCTCACGGTGGAAATGGAAGAGTCTCCCCAGGAAATAGATGAAGTAAGTATAAGTGCTACGGGGAAAAAGGGTGAAACCCTGAATAAAATGGCCTTTGTGAGCGCCAGAACATTTTCAGTGGAAGAGTCGGGTCGGTATGCCGGCAGCAGGGGAGATCCTGCGCGTATGGCATCCAATTATGCCGGTGTCCAGGGAAATGATGATTCCAACAACGACCTGATTATCAGGGGAAATTCTCCATTGGGGGTATTGTGGCGCTATGAGGGAGTTAACATTCCAAATCCAAACCATTTTGGGGTGTCGGGATCTACCGGGGGACCGGTGACCATTTTGAACAACAAGGTGCTGGCACCATCGGATTTTATGACCGGCGCCTTTCCTGCGGAGTACGGGAACAGCAATGCCGGTGTTTTTGATGTTAAAATGAGAAATGGCAATAATGAGATACATGAATTTTCAGCCCAGTTTGGTGCCCTGGGGGCCGAGCTGATGGCGGAGGGTCCCGTGCATAAAGAGGGGAGGTCCTCCTACCTGGTGGCCTATCGTTATTCTACCGTCCTCTTATTTAATAAAATAGGGTTCGACTTCCCAGATACACGATACCAGGACTTAAGCTTTAAACTGAATTTTCCCACCAGGAATTCCGGCAACTTTTCGTTTTTTGGCCTGGGGGGCAAGGGTTACACTGAGATTATGGCAAGTGAAGATGTCGTACCCGAACCAGACAAGGTTTATGGTGATCAAGACATGGATGAGCACTTTAGCACAGCCATGGGTGTAAGCGGGCTAAATTATTCCAAAGCACTGGGATCCAGTTCATATATTAAACTCACCCTTGCTGCATCCAGGGAACAACAAACCAACCACCAGAACAAGGTCTTTCGTCACATCGAAAACGATAGCTTTGCCATCGATACAATCATCATTCCTTACAATGGTTATCACTGCAATCAGAATAAGTATTCGGCCAACCTCTCCTGGAACAGGAAAATGAACAGGCAGCACTCCTTAAGAGCCGGATTCGTTTTTGATGTCTACCAGTTCGATATATGGGATTCGACACTTACCGAGCTTTCTCCATCCTTCATAACCAGACTCGACCACAGGGGTTTGGCATTTCTGTCCCAACCCTATGTTCAATGGAAATACAAAGCTTCTGAAAAACTGGCATTGAATGCCGGATTACATGCACAACTCCTTCAACTTGAAAGGAATGGGAGTAAATCACTGGAGCCCAGACTGGGTGTGAACTTCAAGCCCAATGAACATCATATGTTCAGTTATGGTACCGGAATGCACAGCCAGATGATTCCCACCTACATCTATTTTACCTTGCTGGAGAATCCACAGGGCGATTATAAGGAGGCAAACAGGGACCTTGGTTTTATCAGAAGTTTCCACCAGGTCTTGTCGTGGGACTACTATTTGAACTCAAACCTCAGGATTAAGACCGAAGCCTATTATCAATACATCTATCAGGTACCGGTCGAATATACTTCCTCCTCTTACTCTGTTCTGGATGAGGGGCATGATATGCAAAGGTTTTTCCCCGACAGCCTAAAAAACAGCGGCACGGGAAGAAATTATGGGATGGAACTGACCGTTGAGAAATTCTTCAGTAAGAGCTATTTTCTGATGCTTACGGCTTCACTGTATGATGCCAGGCGTACGGGGAGCGACGGCAAATACTACGATGCCCTTTTCAATGGCACATATGTTTTGAATATGCTTGGAGCCAGAGAATTCAACCTGGGTGCAAGGCGGAATCATTCCATAACTGTAGGCGGTAAGCTTACCTGTGCCGGGGGGAAAAGATATACACCGGTTGATGAGGAGGCTTCAGCAATAGCAGGGGAAGCTGTATATATTGATTCACAGAGAAATTACCTGCAGTTCAAACCCTATTTTCGCGCAGATATAAAGTTGAATTACAGATTCGACGCAGCCAAAACCACCCATGAACTGGGCGTGGACCTGGTCAATATTACCAACAGGGAGAATGTACTGAAACAAACCTATATAAGGGGTGCTGAGCCTCCTCTGCAGGAGATATACCAATTGGAATTAATTCCAATTTTTTATTACAAAATAGATTTCTGATCCAGCTCCACCTTCAGGATATAGGGATCGAAAACCTGGCAGATGTACAGGTACCTGCCAAAAATGATGGCGGTGGAGCCAGCACTTATGGTGGAGCCATCGGTGGAATAAAGGATGGAATGCTCACCCGTTGAAGGATCCACCAGGAAAACATCGACGGGTGACTGCTTTTTTGGGTTTTTGGCATGGCCAATAAACTTGAGGGGCTTCACATGACCCGGGGTCAGAAGCTGTCCCCGGTATATCCTGATGTTGTCATTGCCTTTCAACTTTGAGATCTCAGCCTCAGGACTTAATCCATCCCGTCCTATCTGGTACACATGAATCTTATGAAGAACCGCATCCCCCACATAGAGGTGGTTCCCGATGCGGTTGATTCCTGCCGGATAGCCCAGCCTGTCTGCGACCATCTCCGCTTCCCAGGTCGCATCCCTGTTTTTTGTCAGTTTTACCACACTGGCGCGCTTAAGTTTCAGAGCCTTCTCCATGATGCTGCCCCGTTTTCCCGAGTCGTTAACCAGGTAGATCTCTCCGTCGGACCCGGTGACCAGCGCATTTGGGGAATGCTGGTGACCGGTAAAGACCAGCTCCACAAAATCAAGTTGACTTCCTTCTACCCGGTAGATCAGTACCGGGTGGTAATCCGGCTCTTTTTCATGACTGATCACGTAGAGCAGATCTCCATCCAGGCAGATGCCATGGGGACGGAACAGGATATCCTCCGGTTCGTTCATCCGTTCCATAAGCTCCTGTTTCCCCGTTAGCAGATTATAGCGCACCATTTCCCCGAAAGGTTTATCTGCCTCCCGCCGTCCGCAACAGGAGATGATCAGAGAGGGATCACCGTGCAGGGTATCAAGCACCATATCTTCGGGCCCCGGTTTCAGTATAATTCTATCCACCACGGTCTGGGAAATTCCCGGGAGTTCCAGGCAGAACAGGATCATGGCCAGGGGGAGCATGAACAGAATGCTTCGGAATCTGTTTTTCATATCAGAAGAGGGATTTTTTCAAATGTAAGGATTTGTTCGCATCTGAAGCAACCCCAAAGCATCTTCACTCATCCTCTATTAAAAGAATAAAACTGTCCTATGAAGAGAATGATTTTTTTAGGTCTTTTTGTCCTGCTGGTCTCCTGTGAGAAGGAACTTCTGGAACTGGATGCCCTGGGTGCAAATTCCAGCATTGTGGGGACCTGGGTGGAGGAGGAGTATCAGGCTGATACGCTGCTCCTGCATCGCAGCAAGGCTTTCGAGAAGGATAAATATGGCTTCACCTTAAATGGAGACGGGACCTTTATTGAACGGAAGAATGCTGGCTGGTGCGGGACTCCTCCCATCACTTACGATAACTTTGAAGGCACCTGGAAAGCTGTATCCGACAGTCTGCTGGATATTACGGTGGCCTACTGGGGGGGGATGATGACCTACCAGATCAGGATTGTCTCCCTGGGGGCTGAAGAATTGGCCATCAGGTACCTCTACACCGAGAACAGGGCGGACAGCAGGTAGGTTCTTATCTAAAAAAAACATCTATATTCGCGTTCCTCTTGTGGTGTTATGGATCGCGAAACCTTTTACACTTTCCTATGGGCCTGGGCTGGTCTCGGACTGGCTGTGTTTATTCTGCTGCTTTTTGTAAAGGCCCCCTACGGCAGGCATAGCCGGAAGGACTGGGGACCAAATATTCCCAACCGGCTGGGATGGTTCCTGATGGAGTTTCCCTCCCTGCTGGTTTTCATCCTCTTCTTTCTGTTCGGTCCCAAGGGCATTCAACCACTTACATGGATCTTTTTTGCGCTCTACGTTTTTCATTATACCAACAGGTCCCTGGTCTGGCCCTGGCGCACCCGAACTTCAGGAAAGCAGATGCCACTGGTGGTGGCCCTGATGGCGGTTTGTTTCAACCTGATCAATGGCTTTACCAACGGGTATTATTTTTCTGCTTTTGCACGGGAATACAGTCTGGACTGGCTTACGGACAGCCGGTTTATTATCGGTGCGTTGCTCTATGGGGGAGGAACCTTTCTGAACTGGTGGTCGGATCAGATCCTGCTACGGCTCCGCAAAGGGGGAAAGAAAGGATACTTCATACCCAGGGGTGGATTGTTTCGCTGGATCTCCTGTCCCAATTTTCTGGGCGAGATTGTACAGTGGACGGGATTCGCGGTAATGACCTGGAGCCCGGCAGCCCTGGTGTTTGCCCTTTGGACCTTTTTCAATCTGGTTCCACGGGCGCTGGCCCATCACAGGTGGTACAGGGATACCTTTGAGGACTATCCGCCGGAAAGAAAAGCAATCATACCTTTCTTATTTTAATTCTGCAATCCAATTACGGGCATTCACGAAAGCTTCCAGCCAGGGAGTGGCCTCATCCTGCCTGCGGTCTTCCGGGTAGTAGGCACACTGCCAGGGCTGGTAGGCGCGCTCCAGGTGGGGCATCATGGCCAGGTGGCGGCCATCGGCCGAACAGAGGGCTGCCACATCGTAATCGGAACCATTGGGATTGGCCGGGTAGGAGGAGCGGCTAAATTTCGCCGCGATGTTATAGTCTTTTTCAGGTTTTGGGAGTTCGAATTTTCCCTCCCCGTGGGCCACCCAGATCCCCAGGTTCATCTCTTCCAGCGAACCCAGCATGACCGAGTTGCTCCTGAGAACCTTTACTCCGAGAAAGGCTGATTCGAATTTCCCGGAGGCATTGTGTTCCATTCGGGGCGACTGATCATGATCCGGGACCACCAGGTCCAGTTCGATCATAAGCTGGCAGCCATTGCAGACTCCCAGGCTCAGGGTATCCTTCCGGCCATAGAAGTTCTCCAGGGCTTTACGGGCCTTTTCGTTGTAACGGAATGCCCCGGCCCAGCCCTTGGCCGAACCAAGGACGTCCGAATTGGAGAAGCCGCCCACAAAGACGATCATCTGCACTTCTTCCAGCGTCTCCCTTCCGGCGATCAGGTCGGTCATATGCACATCCTTCACATCAAAACCGGCCAGGTAGAGGGCGTGGGCCATTTCCCGGTCGCCATTAACTCCTTTCTCCCGGATAATGGCTGCCCGGGTCCCGCTGTCGGTTCTTCGTGCGGGATCAACTCCCAGGCTTTGGAAGCTGCCTGTGAAATCACCCAGGTTAAAATCCAGCTTATTTTTTTTGTAGGTTTTAAATCGCTCTTTTGCCAGTTTTTCACCCGACTGTTTCCGGTCGAGCAGGTAGGAGGTCCGGAACCAGAGATCCCGGTAATGGTCAATATCCAGCTTCAGATTCTCCTCTTTTGTTTGCAATTCCATGGTCCGCCCTTCCACCGGTCGCCCGATCTCGTGAAAAAGCACCCCTTCTTTCTCCAAGAGCCCTTTTACCAGATGTGGCTGGTCCACCTGGATCACCACCCCGGGCTTCTCGCTGAACAGCACCCGGACGGTTTCTCCGGGGATGCCAGTAATGTCCACCTCCACACCCCCGCTGGCGTTGGAGAAACACATCTCCAACAGGGTTGTCACCAGGCCACCGGCGGATACGTCGTGCCCGGCCTGGATATAGCCCTCTTCTATCAGATTCTGAAGCAGGTTAAATACCTTAACAAAGTAGGCGGGATCTCTTACAGTAGGAGCCTCGGTTCCCAGCCTGTTTTTGTACTGGGCCAGGGAGCTGCCACCCAGCTTGAACTCATCTTTGGCCAGGTCCACATAGATAAGCCTGCTCTCCGGCTTTGCCTGAAGGACCGGTTCCACGATCTTCCGGATATCGGTGACTTCCCCTGCGGCAGAGATAATGACCGTACCGGGAGCATAGACCATCTGGTCCTTATATTTCTGCGTCATGGACAGGGAATCCTTTCCGGTGGGGATGTTGATTCCCAGGGCCACTGCAAAGTCGCTGGCTGCCCTGGCCGCATGGTAGAGCCTGGCATCCTCGCCCTCGTTTTTACAGGGCCACATCCAGTTAGCCGACAGGGAGATGCTCCGGATGCGGTCGGGCATGGGGGCCCAGACAAGGTTGGTCAGCGCCTCGGCAATGGAGAGAACAGATCCAGCCTTCTCATCCACCATGGCGGCCACCGGAGCGTGCCCGATGGAGGTGGCGTATCCTTTCTTCCCCTGGTAGTCCAGTGCCACGGCACCCAGGTTATTCAGGGGCAGTTGCAGTTCACCGGCACATTGTTGTCTGGCGACCTTTCCCGTCACCGAGCGGTCCACCTTGTTGGTCAGCCAGTCCTTGCAGGCCACAGCTTCCATTTGCAGCACCCCCTCCAGGTCACGTTCCAGTTCTCCTGTCCTGTAAGGAATTCGTTTATAGCGTATGGGCAGTGAGTTGTCGATCATAACCGTGCGCGGAGGTTTCCCGAACATATCCACCAGCTCCAGGTCCATGGGTTTCTCCCCGGTCTTTTCACTCTCAAACACAAAGCGGTGATCGTCGGTGATCTCTCCAATGATATAGATGGGGGCCCTTTCCCGGCTGGCAATACGAAGAAGTTCGTCCACATCTTTTGCCTTGATCACCAGCCCCATTCTTTCCTGGGATTCGTTTCCTATAAGCTCTTTGGCTGAAAGGGTGGGATCACCCACCGGGAGTTTGTCCAGGTTTATCTTTCCTCCCGTTTCTTCCACCAGTTCGGAAAGACAGTTGAGGTGCCCGCCGGCTCCGTGATCATGAATGCTAACGATGGTATTTTTCCCCGATTCGGCCAGGGCACGAATGGCATTGTAAGCTCTTTTCTGCATTTCGGGATTGGCGCGCTGAACTGCATTGAGTTCAATGGCATTCTCAAATTCACCGGTGTCCACCGAGGAAACCGCACCTCCACCCATACCGATCCGGTAGTTGTCCCCACCCAGCAGCACCACCAGGTCCCCCTTTTCCGGGGTGTCTTTCTGTGCATCCTCGCTCTTTCCAAAACCGATTCCGCCTGCCAGCATGATCACCTTGTCAAAGCCGTATTTTTTGCCCTTTTCTTCGTGTTCGAAGGTGAGCAGGCTTCCGCAGATAAGTGGTTGCCCGAATTTGTTCCCAAAATCGCTGGCCCCGTTGGAGGCTTTGATCAGGATCTCTTCCGGGGTTTGGTAGAGCCAGGGCCGTTCGGGCATTACTCCATCCAGGTTTCTCCCCTTCTCCAGCCTGGGATAGGAGGTCATGTAGACCGCGGTACCTGCCATGGGAATGGCCGCTTTCCCCCCGGCGATCCGGTCACGGATCTCGCCCCCGGTTCCGGTGGCTGCCCCGTTAAAGGGTTCCACGGTGGTGGGGAAGTTATGGGTTTCTGCCTTCAGAGAGAGGACCGATTTAATCTCTTTAACTCTGAAAAAGTCCGGTTTATCCTGTGAGGCCGGGGCAAACTGCTCGATGACCGGTCCGGCAACAAAGGAACAGTTGTCCTTATAGGCGGAGACCACCTGATTGGGGTTGGTCTGGGTGGTGCGTTTAATCAGCTGGAACAGGGAAGACTCCTTTTCTTCGCCATCGATGATGAAGGTGCCATTGAATATTTTGTGCCGGCAATGTTCCGAGTTGACCTGGGAGAATCCAAATACCTCACTATCGGTCAGCTTCCTGCCAATGCGATCGCTGACCCCTTCCAGGTACTCGATCTCATCAGGATTCAGAGCCAGTCCCTCCTTTGCATTATAGGCCGCGATATCTGTAATCTCCAGGATCGCTTCGGGGGAACGGTCTATGGTAAACAAATCCTGATCCAGTCCCTGGTAGAGAACCTGCAACATGGGATCAAAGGAGGCATCCCTGCCCCCGGCCACATAAAACTCCTCCATGCGCTTCAGTCCTTCCACTCCCATATTCTGAGTGATCTCTACGGCATTGGTGCTCCAGGGGGTGATCATCTCTTTCCGGGGTCCCACGAACCACCCGTCCACCTGGCTTTCCTTCAGGAGAGAGGCCTTTCCAAACAACCACTCCAGCTTAGCGGTGCTTTGCTGATCCAGTTTGTTATCCGTCTCCAGTGCGATGAGTCTGTTTTGGGGAACCTCAAAAAAATAGATCATAATGGAAGGTGTTTGTAAACATCCTCAATAGGATATGCACAAAGATAATTGCTTTGTTCAATTTAGGCCCTGAAGGGAGGGGGAATGCATGAAGAGTTTTTAAACATTGGGAGGAAATGAATATATTTAGACCAAACTAAAACCCCATGAACCATGATCGAACAGAATTTTCTCAAATTATACGAGGAAAGCATCTCCAGGAATTTTGAACTGACTGCCCTCTCGGATTATACCAGTGATATTTCTTATACCTATGGTGAAATGGGGGCCCAGGTGGCCCGCCTGCACCTGCTTTACGAAGCTGCGGGAGTGAAAAAAGGGGATAAAATTGCCGTATTCGGGAAAAACTCATCCAACTGGTGTGTCAGCTTTCTGAGCGTCTTTACCTACGGAGCCGTGGTAGTGCCTATCCTGTCGGACTTTAAGCCGGGCGATGCTCATACCATCATCAATCACTCCGAATCGATCATGCTTTTTGCCGATAAACAGATCATGGAAAGCCTGTCCGAGGCAGAGATGAAAAACATTAAGTCCATCATTGCCCTGGATGATTTTTCACTGATTTGTTCCAAACCACCCGCTGCCCTTAAAAAGGCTCACGGGGAACTGGACAAGCTCTTTGAGAAGAAATATCCGAAAGGATATACCAGGGAGGATGTCAAATTTGCGGAGGTGGATAATAGCGAAGTGGTGGAGATCAACTATACATCGGGCACCACTGGATTCAGCAAGGGAGTGATGCTTTCCGGCAACAGCCTGGCAGGGAATGTCACCTTTGCCATGCGCTCCATCGAACTGCATCCTGGTGAAAAGATGCTGGCCCTTTTGCCACTGGCTCACTGCTATGGGTGTGCCTTTGACTTTCTTTTCCCGCTCGCAGTGGGCGTGCATGTGACCATTCTGGGTAAATTGCCGGCCACCCCTGTGATTATTAAAGCGTTCAGTGAGATCAGGCCCCACCTGATTCTTTTTGTGCCTGTTTTTTTCGAGAAGCTTTACAAGAACAAAATACTCCCCATCCTGAGCAAGGGGAGCATGAAGGTGCTGACCAGGATACCGGGGATCAGCGGACTTATTTATGGAAAGATACGCAAGTCACTGATTGATACTTTTGGCGGCCGCTTCCGGGAAACGGTCCTGGGCGGAGCTGCCCTCAGCCAGGAGGTGGAGGATTTCCTTTTTAAAATCAAGTTCCCCTATACCATCGGGTACGGGATGACCGAGTGCGGACCCTTAATGTCCTATACCAATGCGGATAAAACACGCAAGGGTTCCAGCGGACAAATTCTGGATATCCTGGAATTAAAAATTGATTCGGACAAACCTTATGAAGTTCCCGGGGAAATCCTGATTAAGGGGGAGAACCTTATGGAAGGCTATTATAAGAATGAGAAAGCCACCAGCGAGGCCATTGACAAAAACGGTTGGCTGCACACCGGCGATCTGGGGATCACCGATAAGGATGGCTTCATTTATATCAAGGGCCGCAGCAAGAGTATGTTACTGGGTTCGTCCGGACAAAACATCTATCCGGAAGAGATTGAAGCCAGGTTGATGAATATGCCCTATATCGCGGAGGCCGTAGTATTGATGAATAAGGATCACAGGCTGGAGGCCCTGGTGTATCCCGATCCGGATGCAGTGAAAAAGGACGGAGTACAAGATCAGCTGCGGGAAAAGATGGAGGAAAACCGCAAGGAGCTAAACAAACATGTGGCCGGATATGAGTCGGTCATGAAGATCCACATTCACGAGAAAGAGTTCGAGAAAACTCCCAAGCGAAGTATCAAGCGCTTCCTCTACAAACTGGAGGAATAGGAAGACTCCCTACAGGGAGGTCCCTTTGAACACTCTGGAGGCGGACGGGGGTACCAGGTAACCGGAGTAATAGAGCCTGTTGCCCCAGGTGGTGGCACTTACCTCTGCATCTGCCCTGCCATCGGAATAGGCGGTTAAGCGTACATCATAGCTGCCTACCGGCGTTCTCAGAAAGTAGCTTACATAGTAGCTGCCGCTTTTTTCATGCCTGGTGTATTTGTAGTCGGAGATGGAGCCTTCCACCGTTTCTCCTCCAACCCCATTTCTTCCCACATAATTATTGGAGCCCACCTGGATCACTCCGGTGAGAGAATCTGCCGCAACAAAATTTATATTGCTGGACACATTTATCGAGTTTCCCCGTTTATCCCTTAAGATATTAGCCTCCAAAACAAAGCGCTGGTAGCTAACCATGGCATCGACCACGGCAGCCTTCTGGGAAGCCTCTTCGGCTTTCTGCTCTTTTTTTAACTCCTTAAGAAGCTTCTTCTGGTCCTTTTTGCTGAGGTCCTGAGCAAGGGCCGGGAGTGTAATCAGCGCTGCAAACAATATAATAATAACTCTTTTCATCTCTGGAAATTTATACATGATCATTCTCTTCTGCCTTTTTACATCTTCAAATATCATGCTAAACATCCAGAGCCACAAAAAAGGCAATGAATTTCTCCTTCCTGTTACCTGAATCCGGGTAAATGCCCTTAGTAACCAGTGGTTCTGTAGTTCCGGCAGGACTGGGATTCACAGCCCCCAAGCCAGATGGCCAGGAGGGCGATCCAGATAGTATTCAAATATTTCATAGGCGTAAAAATAATTCGCTTTTTTCTTATGATTCCAGGAGGGTGCGGTAGAGGGTCTCATTTTCATGGTCGAACAGGACGAAAATGAGATCAAGGCTTGTGTGTTTTTTTTCCAGAAAATCCTTCACGGTCTCCAGGGCAATTTTCGCGGCCAATTCTTTGGGAAACCCATAAACCCCTGTGGAGATATTTGGAAAGGCAATGGATTTAAGCCGGTACTCCAAAGCCAGCTCCAGGCTTTTGGTATAACACTGCCCCAGAAGTTCCTTTTCCCTGTTTTTTCCTCCCCGCCAGACCGGTCCAACCGTATGAATCACAAAGCTGGCAGGCAGCTGAAATCCCGGAGTTATTTTGGCCTGACCGGTCTCACATCCTTTCAGGGCGCGGCAGGCTTCCAGCAGATCCGGTCCGGCTGCGCGGTGAATGGCCCCATCCACCCCGCCGCCTCCCAGGAGGCTTTGGTTGGCAGCATTCACAATGGCATCCACGGTCAGGGTGGTGATGTCTCCTCTGAAAAGAGAAATGGTTGACTTCATGAATTTTACATTCCCCTGATCGAGGCACCAAGCTCCTTTTCGAAGCTTGAGGCAATCCGTAGCATGGCTTTGTCGATCTGTTTGTCGGTAAGGGTAAGATCTTCATCCAGAAGGGTAAAGGTCAGGGCGTAGGATTTCTTCCCTGATTCAATCTTATCTCCTTCATATACATCAAAGAGAGTGACTTTCTTCAGGAGCTTCTTCTCTGCCCTGAAAGCCAGTGTCCGGAGTGCTTCAAAGGTGACACTGCGGTCCAGCATGATGGAGAAGTCCCGGGTGACCACCTGAAAGCGGGGGAGTGGCTTAAAGAGGATCCGGTGACCCTCCAGAGCTTTCAACACCAGATCCCAGTTGAACTCCGCTGCAAATACTTCTTGTTTGATTTCGAACTGTTTCAGGATCGCCGGGGACAGCTGTCCGAATTCAACCAGGGTACGGTCCCTGAAGGTATAGGCCAGGCCCTCTTTATAATTTGGATTCAACGTTCCTGCAAAATCCAGCGGCACCGGATCTATCCCCAGCTTTATCAGGACCGTCTCCACGTAGGTCTTTAGCTGATTAAAAGAGGCTTCCACGTTTTTCTGTACCCAGTTGCCCTGCTGGACATTTCCCGAAAGGAAAATTCCCATATGAAATTCTTCCTCATATTTTGACAGGGGGTCTTCCTCTTTCTGCCTGTTTTTCAGGAAGTAGCAATTCCCAAACTCATACAGCTTCAGATCGTTGCTCTTCCGGTTGAGGTTATAAACAATGGCTTCCAGTCCGCCAAAAAGCAGGGTTTGCCTCATCAGCGAAAGGTCCTGACTCAGCGGATTGAAGAGACGAACGGCTTTGGGATCCCTGGTCTCTTCAGTATCATAATAAGAGGCGGGGGTGAGCGAATTGGATTTTAATTCGAAAAATCCCATGGACGTGAGCAGGTCAGAAATTTTATTGACCACCAGTTCCTTGTCCGGTTTAGTGGTGGAGGATAGGGTGGAACGAAGTCCGTCGGAGATCTCCACGCGGTTGAAGCCGTAGATCCTTAAAATCTCCTCGATGACGTCGGCTTCGCGCAAAACATCTACCCGGTATGTGGGGATCCGCAGAACCATTCCCTGTTCGTTCTCCTCTTCCACCCGGATCTCCAAAGATTCCAGAATGGAGCGTATGTTTGCCGGCTCCAGGCGATTTCCAATAAGCCGCTCCACATGCGCAAAGGAGATCTCCACCCGGGCTTCTTCCACCGGTTCGGGGTAAACATCTATAAGCTCTGAGGAGATCTCACCACCTGCAATCTCCTTGATCAGCATGGCGGCACGTTTCAGGGCCCAGACCGTGTTGTTGGGATCCGATCCCCTTTCAAAGCGGAAGGAAGCATCGGTATTCAGCTGGTGATGCCGGGCTGTTTTCCGGATATAAACCGGATCAAAGCAGGCTGACTCCAGGAAGACGGAGCTGGTATGTTCAGTGACTCCCGAACCGATGCCTCCAAAAACACCGGCAATGCACATGCTCTCTTCGGTATTGGAGATAACCAGGTCGGTGTCGCGTAATTTGCGTTCCTGTTCATCCAGGGTGATCATGGGAGTGCCCTCGGGCATGGTCCGGACGATAACCTTCTGTCCGGTAATCTTGTCCGCGTCAAATGCGTGTAGCGGCTGTCCGGATTCGTGGAGAACGAAATTGGTGATATCCACCACATTGTTGATGGGGGTCTGACCGATGGATTTTAAGCGATTCTGAAGCCAGGAGGGGCTCTCTCTTACCTTCACGCCCCGGAGGGTCACGCCGGAATAGCGTTTGCATCCGGCCTTCTCTTCAATTTCCACCGGGATGGTCAGCGTGGTGTTATCGACCCGGAAGGATTCCACCCCGGGTTTCTCAAATCTCACTTCACCCGATTGTTTCAGGTAAGCGGCCAGGTCCCTGGCAACACCCAGGTGGGAGGCTCCGTCAATGCGGTTGGGGGTCAGTCCGATCTCAAACACAAAATCATTTTCCACCTGAAAATAGTCCGCTGCGGGAGTTCCGGGCTGTGCTGCCGGATCCAGGACCAGAATCCCCTCGTGGGAGCTGCCCAGGCCCAGTTCATCTTCGGCGCAGATCATGCCCATGGAGAGTTCCCCGCGGATTTTCGCTTTCTTAATGGTAAAGCCCTTCTCATCCGGCCAGAGGGTGGTCCCCACGGTGGCAACGGGGACCTTCTGGCCCACGGCCACGTTGGGAGCACCGCAGACGATTTGTACCGGCTTTTCACCTCCCAGATTCACGCTCGTAATGGTTAGCTTATCTGCAGCCGGGTGCAACTCACAGCTGAGTACCTCCCCGATAACTACTCCTTCCAGTCCTCCCTTTACGGACTGGACTTCTTCCAATCCTTCCACTTCCAGTCCCGTGTTGGTCAGAATTTCGCTGACCTCCCGGGGGCTCAGGTCGGTATCGATATATTGCTTAAGCCAGTTGTAGGAAATCTTCATTGCTGCTTCATTACGAATAAGCTGCAAAAGTAGTGCTTTTAGTGCAGAGTTAAAAGTGAAAAAAGCAGGGTCTGGACTTCGGGATAGGTGAGATTCGGGGGGAGTCCGTCACAGAGTTTTATCTCTTCAATTTCATGCCCTGGAAGGGGCTCCAGCTCTGTGACATTGGCCATATACAAGCGGCCGGAAGCCAGGTGGCCCCCCTGGGTAACACTGTAATCCGCGACCAGACTCAGGGACGATTTTACTACCCCGGCCTCCTCGTACAATTCTCTGACCGCTGCCTGGTCCGCCTCCTCACCCGCTTCAATATGCCCTGCAGGAAGCTCCCAGGTCTGCCTCTGCCGGTGTCGTACAAAAATCCACTGCCCCCGGTACCTGGCTCCAATGATCACATAGGTCAATTCCGATTCAGCCAGGGAACCGGCAGGCAACACCTGGGTGACCGGGGTCCGATAAGTGTCCATAGCATGAAATTACGAATAAAAAAACCTGGTTCTCGAGGATTTTAGATATTTTTGTAAGCTTATAAAGTCAAGATGAACAGAAGCCCTTTGATCCTGGTTACCAATGATGATGGCATTCGTGCCAAGGGAATGAAAACGCTTATCTCGGTGGCGCGAAAATTTGGAGAGGTGATCTCTATCTCGTCTCAGGAGCCCATGTCAGGGATGTCACATGCCATTACCATCAAGGTACCTCTCAGGGTCAAACTCGTATCCCAGGAACCCGGTTTTTCTGCTTATGTGACCAACGGGACCCCTGTAGATGGGGTCAAACTGGTCTTCAACAGTCTTATCAAGCGAAAACCGGATCTGCTGCTTTCAGGGATTAATCACGGTTCCAACTCCTCCTCCAGTGTGCTTTATTCGGGCACCATGGCCGCTGCCATGGAAGGGGCAGTGAACCATATACCCTCCGTGGGATTTTCCCTGCTAAGTTATGCTCCGGATGCAGATTTCAGCGCTTCCGGCAAGGTGGCCGAAACGATCATTCAACAGGTACTGGAGCAAGGCTTACCGGATGGGATTTGTCTCAATGTGAATATTCCCAACCTTCCTTCCCAAAAGATCAAAGGCATCCGTCTATGCAGCCAGGCCAACGGCTACTGGAAGGAAGAATTTGAAAAACGCACCGATCCCAATGGCTCGGAATATTATTGGCTCACCGGCTTTTTCCACAACAGGGAGCCTGAAAACGGGGGCACCGGCACCGATGAGTGGGCTCTGAAGAACAACTATGTCTCCGTGGTTCCCATCAATACTGATCTGACTGCCTATGAGGTGCTGGAGAAGATGAAAAGCCTGGAGTTTGCTCAAAGTAATAAGAATGAATAAAAAGAGATTCGATACGGTATTAAGCGGACTGCTGCCTGCGCTGGTATTACCGGCCCTGACCATGCTGATAATCTGGAACATTAAAAGTGATAAAGGACTGTTTGATTTCCTGGTCAGCTTCCAGCAATTGAAGATGCTTTCCAAACTGGTGAGCCTGGCCGCCATCCCGAATCTCTTACTTTTCTTTCTGTTTATCTGGACAAACCGGAATTTTGCTGCCAGGGGAGTTATTTTTTCCACCCTTCTGCTGGCGTTTTTAATGCTGCTGCTCAAATTTGTGTGAGGGAAATATGAAATACTTTCTCATAGCAGGAGAAGCCTCGGGCGACCTTCACGCATCAAACCTGATGAAGGAGCTGCTCAATCTTGATCCAGGGGCCGAGTTTTCCTATATGGGGGGGGATCTCATGCAGGGGGTGGCAGGAGGGATGGTCATGCATTACCGGGAGACCAGCTATATGATGCTGGATGTGTTGTTTCACCTGGGGAAAATTTTTCGGAACCTCCGACTTTTGAAGCAAAAGATACAGGAGTGGGAACCGGATGTACTGATTCCCGTGGATTATCCGGGATTTAATATGCCCATGGCACGCTTTGCCTTCAGGCGGGGGATACGCGTTTTCTACTTTATCTCACCCAAGGTCTGGGCCTGGAAACAGCGGAGGGTGAAGTCACTGAAGCGATATGTGAACCGCCTGTTTACCATTCTTCCATTTGAGAAGGAGTTCTTTAAGCGCTTCCAGATGGAGGTGGAATATTTTGGAAACCCGCTGGTAGACCAGGTGGCCTGGTTCAGAGAACAATTTGTGGGAGCCGAGGAATGGAAAAAACAACATGGGCTGGAGAAAAAACCACTGGTGGCACTGCTTGCCGGTTCGCGGCGAAAGGAGATTGAAAACACGCTGCCTTCCATGCTGACACTGGCGGCAGAACATCCGGATTATCACTTTGTGGTGGCCGGGGCACCTTCCCTGGAGGAAGCTCTTTATGAACGATACCTGGAGGGGACCGGGGTGAAGATTGTATACAATGAAACCTACGCCTTACTGGAGTGTTCGGAGGCCGGTCTGGTCACTTCAGGCACTGCTACCCTGGAGGCAGCCCTGTTTGATTTACCACAGGTGGTACTCTATGGAACCAGTAAGCTGGCTTATGGCATTGCAAAACAATTAATAAAGATTAATTTTATCAGCCTCGTAAACCTGATTTACGGGAAGAAACTGGTGGAGGAGGTTATCCAGAAGGATTTGACCAAAAGGACCCGGAGTGAACTGGACAGGATCCTGAAAGATAAAGACTACCGGAAGGAGATGCTGGAGGGCTACCGTATAATTAAATTGGATCTGGGCGATCCGGGTGTTTCCCGGAGAATCGGAGAATGCATGATAGAATTGTTAAAAGAGGAAAGTGAATGAAGCGGATTATTACGATACTGTTGTTGGCAGCCTCCTGGTCTGGCCTGGCAGCACAGTCCGTCGAGGTAGGTCTTTTCCAGGACAATCTGGTTAAAGCTGCTGTGGTTTACTGCTCCTCGGGACATTACCAGCTTCTGCTGGATGGGGAGGTCAAACTCAGATTTGAGGAAGGAGATATTCTCTACCTGACTCACGAGGAAGGGAAATTGAAAGTGCTGGATGCGGAGCACGATTATGGCTACTGCTCTCACCTTATGCTGAGCTCACTTTCCGAGGAGTCTGTTTTTCGTGTGCGCTCCATTTCACCGGAGATCGAGTCCAGGTTGTATGATGATAACCTTCTGGTGATTCCGGAAGATCGGTTTATGACTCTTGTTAACCAGGTGGATATGGATAAATACCTGGCCGGGGTGGTGGAGTCTGAGTCCGGTCCCAATGCTAAAAAAGAGTTCTACAAGGCTCAGTCCATTCTCTGCCGGACCTTTGCCTTGAAGCAGATGGACCGGCACACCAATGAAGGCTTTGCTTTGTGCGATGGACCACATTGCCAGGCATACAGGGGAAAAAGTAAGGGGAATCCGGATATACTGGAGGCCATTGTGGAGACCAGTGGCATCGTGCTGGCCGATTATAATTACAAACTGATTACCGCTGCCTATCACGCCAACAGCGGCGGACAAACCCAACGCGCGGCGGATGTATGGTTATCGGATGTGGATTACCTGCAATCGGTGGTAGATCCCTACTCCCTGCATCAATCTCATGCCAAATGGCAGGATACCATCTCCTTTAAGGACTGGAAGGACTATCTGCTGAAGAACGGGATGAAATCTGTTACCCGGATACCGGAGGAGATCATCTATATCGAACAGATGAAGCGCAAGAAGTATTTTATTCTTGATAAGGATTCCATCCGGATGGCCAAGATCCGGGAGGACTGGGGATTCAAATCCGCTTTTTTTGACATGTTTCCGGACGGTGAAAATGTACTGGTTTGGGGAAAAGGATTCGGACACGGGATTGGCATGAGCCAGGAGGGGGCCATGAAAATGGCCAGGGATGGATTTACCTACCAGGACATACTCCAGTTTTATTTTCATGAAGTGCGGATGATGGACTACCGTGACCTCCCTGATTCCAGTCTTCCGCAGTCTCTCAGGGATCAATAAGTACAAGGTTTATGTGGGCACTTTTTAAAAAAGAGATCAGCGGTTTTTTCAGCAGCCTGACAGGCTATCTGGTCATCGTGGTATTCCTTTTACTCAACAGCCTTTTTATGTGGATCGTCCCGGGCCAGTTTAATGTCATAGAGAACGGGTATGCCACCCTGGATTCTCTTTTCGCAATTGCTCCCTGGCTCTTTCTTTTCCTGGTTCCAGCCATTACCATGAGGATGATTTCAGAGGAGAAGCGGAGCGGCACCCTGGATCTGCTCTATACCCGGCCGGTTTCAGAATTGCAGATTATCCTTGCCAAGTTTCTGGCTTCCTGGGCACTGATTCTGCTGTCCCTCCTTCCCACCCTGATCTACTTCTGGTCGGTCTCCCACCTGGGCAGTCCCCCTGGAAATATGGATACGGGAGGAACCTGGGGATCCTATCTGGGCCTGCTGTTCCTTGGAGGGATCTATGCCGCCATCGGAATGTTCTCCTCTTCACTTACGGGGAACCAGATTGTTGCGTTTATTCTGGCAGTCCTCCTCTCCTTCCTGATGTATATGGGATTCGAGTTCCTCAGCGGTATCGCTGATTCGGGTCGCATGGTTTTCCTGATTTCACGCCTGGGCATCTCCTACCACTATAACTCCATCAGCCGGGGAGTCATCGATTCCAGGGACATGCTCTATTTTGCCGGGGTTATCCTGCTGTTTATGGTAGGCACCCGGACCGTACTTCAAAGCAGTAAATGGTGAGGCGTATGGACAGGAAAGCACTGAAAAGAAAGCATTTGATACAGCTGGGGATAACCCTGGTCCTGGTCGTGGTGGTGGGCCTTCTGGCAGAGATCAAATTTTTCCGGATCGATTTAACCTCCGAGAAAAAACACACCCTGTCGCAGGCAAGCCGTCAGTTTTTAAGAGAGCTGGATGATGTGGTTTATGTTAAGATTTACCTGGACGGAGACCTGCCGGCGGAGTTTGTCAATTTCCAAAAATCCATCCGGGAGCTGATGGACGAGTTCAGAGCCTATGGAGGAGAGAAACTGGAGTACCAGTTTGTCAATCTCTACGACGAGCAGGACGAAACTATCCGGAACAGGATGATCGGGGAGTTATACGACAGGGGACTGAATGTGACCAGTATCCAGGTACGGGACGACGAAGGAGGAAGTTCCACCAGGACAGTCTTTCCTGGAGCCATCATTGCTTACGGACCCTATGAGATCCCGGTGAATCTCTTAAAGAACAATCCCTCCCTCTCCCATGAACTGAATCTGAATAATTCCATACAAACCCTGGAGTATGAATTTGCCAGGGCCATCCACAGCCTGACCGCGGAAAAGGTCCCCCGCATCGCTTTTATAGAGGGGCATGGAGAACTGGATTCGCTGCAGACCTTTAGCCTGATGGATGAGTTAAAAAACTTTTTCCAGGTGGATCGAGGCTATATAGACGGGAATGTGGAATCCTTGCTCTCCTACGAGGCACTGATTATTGCCCGCCCCCGCTATCCCTTCAGTGAGGCCGATAAATTTGCCATTGACCAGTATATCATGCAGGGAGGAAAGGTCTTGTTTTTCCTCGATCCCGTAAACCCTTTTGCAGACAGCCTCTCCACAGGGACCACCGTGGCTCTGTCCAGCCCGGTGGGACTGGAAGATCTTCTTTTTAAATACGGGATCCGGATCAACTACAACCTTCTGACCGATTTACAGTGTAACTATGTACCGGTGAATACGGCGCCGGCAGGTGAGCAGGCACGCTTTACCATGATGCCCTGGGTCTACCACCCACTGCTGGCAGGGCCTGAAAACCACCCGGTGACACGGGGGATCAACTACGTGCTGAGCCAGTTTGCCTCCACCCTGGACACCCTCCCGAACTCTTCCGGCCAGCTTAGAAAAACCGTATTGCTGGCCAGCTCCCAGGCCAGCCGCAAGAGGGATGTGCCCCTCTATATCCAGATGGAGGAGGTGACAGTTCAACCTGATCCGGCTCTGTACCAATCTGCGCATCTCCCGGTTGGCGTTCTGCTGGAGGGCAGTTTCGAATCCTTTTACCTGAACTACCCCGTGCCCGAAGGGGTGAGACCGGTCGATTGGAAGACCCTGAAAGAGGGAAAACCCGCATCCATTTTTGTACTCTCTGACGGGGATATCGCCGCAAATGAGGTTCAGTATGAGCGGGGAGCCTTCCGGGCACAGGCCCTGGGCTATGACAGGTACACCCGGCAAACATTTGGAAACCGTGAATTCATCATGAATGTGATCAACTATATGACGGATGAGACCGGGATTATGGAGTTACGATCCAGGGAGTTTAAGCTGCGTCTCTTAAACAAGGAACTGATCAGTCAGAAGCCTCAGCTTCTTAAATGGAAACTTATAAATACTCTCTTACCGCTGCTGCTGGTGCTTATATCAGGCCTGATCATCCAGGTAGTCAGGAGACGGAGATATGCACGTTGATATGAAAAGCCGCCCGACCATCCTGGTCCTTACAGCAGCTGTTCTGACCCTGCTGCTCCTGCTCCTGCTGTTCAAGCCCTGGGAGACCCGGGAGAGGGAGAACAGGCGGGTGTCGCTAAGGGACAAGGAGGAGGTGGACCGTATTGTACTGGTGGATGCCTACAATTCTGCAGAGCTCATCCGAAGGGAAGGTAGCTGGTATCTTTTTGGAACAGAGCCGGTAAGCCCTGTGACCGTGGAAAACCTGCTAATTGCAGCCAGCAGGCTCGAGGTATCTTCCATTGTGGAAGGAGCTAACGCCAAGAAATTAAGGGAGCAGGAGGGAGACAGCAGGGAACTTAGCTTTTTCAGCGGCGACCGGATTCTTCTGAGCTATGGCTTAAAAACGGTTTCAGGCAGGTACCTTTTGGATCAGGCAGATTCTGAACGGACCTATTTTGTATCCCTTCCGGGCTATCCCGATCTGGATCTGGGACGGGTCTTTTCAGCCACCCCCGATCATTATCGAGATCACCTGCTGATGGATCTGAGACCTTCAGATATAGCGACCATTGAAATTGAGCTGGCATCCGGGGAGTATTTCCGCTTCACCCAGGATCTGGAGGGAGAAATCCGGTGCATGCCGGTGGATGCGTATACGATTATTCCGGCCGGTGAAGCCAATGAGCTTTCTATGAAACTCTTATTCAGTTATTTCACCTCAATCCGGTACGAACAGTATGCTGGAATAAGCGCAGATTCGCTCCTGGGAACTGGCTCCGGGAGCAGTAAAATGGCTGGCATCAGGGTGGAGACTCTGGCCGGGGAAGAACAGTCCCTTCAGGTGTTTCCATACTGCGAAAAGGAGGGCTCCAAACCCGATTTGTTCCGTGCCCTGGTTCTCTACAATGAAAAGCCGGAAGCCATGATAGTCAACTACATCTATCTGGATGTTCTGATGCGTGGGTTATCCCATTATTTTGGGGAAAAGTAGCCGAGGCATTAACGATTTTTTTTCGTATAATTGATGGTTTATTGATTCATTTTAAATAAAAGCACACACATATGAAATTTGTTGTATCCAGTATGGAGCTGTTGGGTCATCTGCAGGCCATCAGTCGTGTGATCAGTAACAAGAACACACTGCCCATTTTAGACAATTTCCTTTTTTCGCTTGAAGATGGAATTCTGGAGATTACCTCTTCCGATCTTGAGTCGACTCTGGTTACGCATATTGAGCTTGAAAATACAGATGGTTCAGGTGCTGTGGCTATTCCCGCAAGGTTGTTGACGGATACACTAAAAGAGTTTCCCGATATCCCGCTTACCTTTGAAATCAATCCCGATAGCCTGATGGTGGTTATCCAGAGCGAGAATGGTAAATTTTCCATTCCCGGCCAGAATGGGGCAGAATTCCCCCAGATGCCGGTGATCAAGGAGGATCAGAAGCAGACACTGGAGCTTGAGCAGGAGGTCCTGCTTACCGGGATCAGCAAGTCCCTGTTTGCTACCGCCGATGATGAGCTTCGACCGGTCATGAACGGTATATTTATGGAGCTGTCACCCGATGATATCACTTTTGTAGCCTCCGATGCTCACAAATTGGTGCGCTACAAAAGAACAGATGCAAGCGCTGGAAGTGCTTCCAGTTTTATTCTTCCAAAGAAGCCTGCCTCACTTTTGAAAAACATATTGCCCCGGGAGGAAAACAAAGTGCTTCTGGAGTTTGATGACCGCAATGCCTCTTTTACACTGACCAGCTACAAACTGGTTTGCAGACTTGTGGAAGGGAACTATCCCAGTTATAACTCGGTGATTCCCACGGATAATCCCTATAAAATGAGCATCGACCGCCAGGCCTTCTACAATACCCTGAAACGGGTATCGGTTTTCTCCAACCAGGCCAGTAACCTGGTGAAACTTAGTCTTACCGGAAATCAGCTGAATATCTCAGCTCAGGATATCGATTTCTCCATATCAGCGACAGAGAGATTAAGCTGTCAGTATGAAGGAGAGGAGATGGAGATTGGATTCAAATCCACCTTCCTGATTGAGATCCTGGCAAATCTGGCATCCGACGATGTGGTGCTGGAGATGAGCGATCCCACCCGGGCTGGCATCCTGCTGCCCTCTGAAGCGCAGAATGAGAACGAAGATACTCTGATGCTCCTGATGCCTATGATGATAAATGCTTAGCGCATGAGGTTGAATCTGAAGAATCCAATTATTTTTTTCGATCTCGAGACCACCGGAATCAATATAGCCTCTGACAGAATTGTTGAGATCGCCTACCTGAAGATAGATCTGAACGGCAATGAAAGCTCTAAAACTCTGCGTCTGAATCCCGAAATGCCTATTCCCGAAAAGGTGATAGCCATTCATGGGATTTCCAATGAGGACGTGAAAGATGCACCCACATTTAATGAAGTGGCCAAGAGTCTGGCCAGGGAATTTGAAGGATGTGACCTGGGAGGATACAACTCCATAAAGTTTGATATTCCCGTTCTGGCCGAGGAGTTCCTGAGGGCGGGGGTGGATATTGACCTGAAACGAAGAAAATTTGTAGATGTGCAGGTGATCTTTATGAAGATGGAACCCCGGACACTTTCAGCGGCCTATAAGTTTTTTGTTAACAAGGAGTTGGACAATGCCCATTCTGCAGAGGCGGATACCAGGGCCACTTATGAAGTGCTTCAGGCTCAGCTGGACCGGTACTCCAACCTGGAGAATGATATAGGGAAACTGGCTGAATTTTCCGCTCACACCCGGAATGTTGATTTTGCCGGGAGGATTGTTTACAATGAGGAAGATGTGGAGGTGTTCAACTTTGGAAAACACAAAGGCAAACCGGTCCTGGAGGTCCTTGAGAAGGATCCGGGCTATTATGGCTGGATGATGCATGGAGATTTCCCCCTCTATACCAAGAAAGTACTTACCAACATTAAGCTGGGTTCCATAAAGAAATAGCCGTATGAAGATCATTTGTATCGGAAGGAACTACGTGGCCCACGCCAGGGAGCTGAACAATGAGGTCCCCGAAAAGCCTGTTTTTTTTATGAAGCCAGACTCTGCCCTGGTCACAGACAATCGGCCCTTTTTCTATCCTGAATTTTCAAAGGATGTGCACCATGAGCTGGAGGTAGTGATCCGGATCAACAGGTTGGGGAGAAGTATTGAAGAGCGCTTTGCAGGCCGCTATTTCAATGAACTTGCCCTGGGAGTTGATTTTACAGCACGTGACCTGCAGGCAGAACAAAAGAAGAAGGGGCTGCCCTGGGAAATTGCCAAGGGTTTCGATTATTCGGCGCCCGTCAGCAAATTTTTACCCCTGGAGCGCTTTGAGGATATACACAATCTCTCTTTCAGACTGGATCTCAATGGAAGAACGGTTCAGGATGGATCTACTTCCCTGATGATCTTCAGTTTTGAGAAGATCATCGCCTATGTGTCCCGTTTTATGACCCTGAAGACAGGTGACCTGATCTTTACCGGCACGCCGGCAGGGGTGGGCCCGGTGGCCATAAATGACCGGCTGGAAGCCTACCTGGAGGGTGAAAAAATGATGGATTTTCCTGTAAAATAATGTCCATAGAAAACTATAAAGTTCACCGGATCGGACTGGTGAATGTCTCCTGTTACCTGATCTACCGGCCGGGTGAGGCGATCCTGGTGGATAGTGGATCTCCCGGTTCAGAACTTAAAATCCTGGAAGCATTCAAAGGACTGGGACTGGAGCCGGAAATGCTCAGCTTACTGGTGCTGACTCATGCGCACTTTGACCATGCAGGATCAGCCGGGAGGCTGAAGGAGCTCACAGGATGTAAAATTTTAATACACAGTTCCGAGAATGAACGTCTCCAGAGAGGGAATACGCCCATTCCACCGGGAACCCGTTGGAAAGCTAAAGTGCTGGTGGCTGCGGGACGGATTTTTGCCAGGCGATTGATGAAATATCCCGGAGCAGAACCAGATCTTTTGGTGGATGAGCTCTTCGAGCTCGGATCCTTTGGCTTTCCCGGCAGGGTCATCCATACCCCGGGACACACCCATGGCTCCATGGTTATTTTGATGGCACAAGGCGAGCTTTTTGCTGGTGATACTCTTTTCGGGCTGGCAAATAAATTACATTTTCCTCCCTTTGCGGAGGACCTCCCTGCCTTGCTCAGAAGTTGGGGGAAGATTCGGGAACTGCCTGTAAAAACCTGTTATCCGGCGCACGGCCATCGCTTCAAATTTGATCGTTTTCTGGAGGAATATGCAACCGTTGTAAGCAGGTATGGAGCTTAGTGAAGGAAAGCGTTCAGGGTAGAATAGACCTCTTTTTTCTGCTCTTCAGGCATGTTGTTTATCCTGGTACGGTGCGATCCTCCCTCTTTGATAAAGATCTTTGAGTTGGTAAAACCGGTGGACGCGACCGCCGTGGCCGACCAGGTATCGTACTCCCCGTAAATGTAGATGTAATTATCCGCCTCCTTTTCCAGATATTGTTGAAGTTCATGGGATAACTGCTCATTGAATGAAAGCTCCACGCTTTCCGGTATGGTGAAGGTGAAGATGGGATTATCCACATGTTTCACAAGCTTTTCGAAGGAATTCAGGTCATACCCGTAATACCCCATCTCCGTGAGGGCCTGGTAGAAAAAGGGTCTGTTTTCCAGGATGAACTGGTCGGAAAAATAGTCGAATCCGGCTACAAGATTCATATGTTCAATCACTTTCTCGGGAGAAGCCTGCCTGCCGGGTATTTTCCCGGCTGGTACATAAGCCCACTGCCAGAATGCAAAGGAATATTCCAGCACACAATATTCATAGGCTTTTTCAACTCCTCCGGCCAGTTTGTAGGTGTATCCTTTATTTTCCGAGAAGGAAAGGAAGGCTTCCCGGCACTCCTCCTGCCTTTTCAGGGCCATTTTCTGAAATCGTAACACCTTCCTGCGCTCCCTGGCACTTCCCACCTGGTCCAGGAAGGAGTAAATACGCTTATCCTCGAGGCCGAAATTAAGCGGTGCCACATACGGGACCCTCACGTCCACATCCTCCGGGTAGTAAAAGCTGTGGTACATTACCGTCTGCCCTCCTTTACTTATCCCGGTGGAGATCCATTGCCCGGAATAGAGCTCTTTGAACAGGGTTACGATCCGGTGGTGATCCGAGGCTGCCTGCCAGGTGTCCAGGTACTCCCACCTGAGGCTGTCCGGAACACTTCTTCCAAAATACCTGTGTTCAATCATTAACTGGTTGCATTGAAGCTCGGAGGTGATTTCGGAGGTATAATAATAATTTGCATCATAGCCTGCAGTTACCATGACCACGGGCTTACCTGGATCCACATGTGAGATATACACCCGCTGACTGAAAGTCTCCCCATCGGGATTATGGTGATCCAGAGGCTGTTCGATCATCACCTCCAGGATGCGTTCAAAGCTTGATTCATTCCGGATGCTCCGGACCTCCCTGACCTCTTTCCGGTTCAGAAAATCGTCCAGGCTGATGGCCGCAAGGGCCTGCAATACCACCAGGACCAGCAGGGCCCAGGTAAGGAATAGCTTCTTCATATGCACATCAAAAAAACTGATACTGATCTGAAAGGGGCAAAAATAGGTATTTTTTTACAGATCAGCGACTAAGCCTGTACACCGGGTAACGTTTATAGGTGGCTTCCGACCAGGGCGAGTGTTCGTAGATGTACCGGAGCTGACTGTACCCGTTTTTTGCAAATTCGGGGTCTTCATTCTGCTTCTTTTTGAATTCTTTTGCCAGCTTGGGATCGCTCTTCAAAAGCTCTTCGGCTGTCTCCTCAAAAATGTAGGGGGAGAAGTACTCATTTCTGAACAGTATTTCATCAAAGAAGTTCCAGCTGAAGAAGGAGTCATATCCACTTGGTTCAAGGGTCTGTACCAGGTATTCAATGGCCTCCTGCCTGGCAGGGATGATCCAGTCGCCTGAGAGCAGCTGCACCTTTTCAGTCACCGTCCTGGGTTTCACATCGTAGTGGCGGTAGTGTCCGTTATAGGCTTTCTCCACCGTCTTATAATCGTCGATATAATAGATATCCACTTCCATGCTGCTGTCCCTTTCCAGCTGCTCCATTTCAACGCCGTTCAACTGAAGTCGCTCCACCACCTCTCTCCATGCGGAAGGGAGAATATAGTAGTCCGGGACCGTGACAGTGATCAGGGGGTTGAAGTATTTGTAGTAAGGGATCTCCTTTTCCCAGGGATCGTTCCGGTCAAAGTAATAGTTCTCCTGTCCGCTTACCTTGCTCTTCCTCTGCTTCACCGCATATCCGCTGAAATGAATCAGCTCAGACCGGGAGGTATCCAGCGCCCACTGCAGGGTAAACTCCTGACGATTCATCTTCTCTTTCCATGCCTCTCTCTTCACTTCAGCCAGTTCTTCAGGGTATAGCCCGCTGAATCGCAGTGTCTCTCTCAGGAGGTGCCAGGTGGAAAGCACTCTGTCTTCAAAAGGCTTAAACATATGCGTCTCCACGGTAAATGCAAAAATATTGAAGAGGCTGGCATAACCCGAAGTGTACCTGGGGTAATCCATGAATGCAATGATCCCTTGTTCGGGGGTGCGTCTGAAGCTCCAGACATAGGGACTCATCCGGTAGGGGGATTTTTCCATCCCTTCAAAAAGGAAGGGGACAAGGGTGGAATCAAGAAAGCTGGACTGGGCGGCTTCATGGCGTTGGCTGTGGCTGTTGATCAGGGTAATGGTATAGGGGTAGTCGGCGCCATTGGAAGTATGTGTGTCTACAAAAATATCCGGATCCCAGCTTCTGAGTAAGGGGGCCAGGGATTGGGTATTTCTGGAGTCGAGCTTGATAAAATCGCGGTTCAGATCCAGGTTTCGCGCATTGCCACGAAATCCATGTTCCACGGGACCATTCTGGTTGGCCCGGTGAAAGGCCCCGCGATTGAGGGCACCTCCCACGTTGAACAGGGGAATGATAGCTATCGCAGTTTGATCGAGGTATTGGGCGTAGCTGTCTTTCCCGGACAAGAGCTCATTGGCCAGCTTCAGGCTGGCATCCACACCGCAGGGCTCTCCCGGGTGGATCCCGTTGTTTATAAAGAGGATGCTTTTGCCTGCCTCGCGTATCTTTTCCGGAGAAAAGCTGCGTCCCCGGTCAATAACAAAGAGGTGAAGAGGTTTCCCCGCATCGGTCCATCCCACCTCGAGCAGTCTGGCATCCTCGTATTGCTCATCCAGCCATTGATACATCTCGATGGCCTCCTGCCAGGTGACCGTCTCATTATTTTTATATCCCAGCTCCACCTGGGCCCCGGCCGTCATGTTGTATCCGGTCAGCAGGACGGCGCCGCTTGCCAGGTAGAGAAGAAGAGCTCTAAAGTCTTGCTTGTTCCAGTTCATAATCCAGTTTTTTAAAATAGTCCCTTACCTCCTGATCGCCGTACTCCGGGTCTGGCTGTGGCAATCGGCCGGCACGAATATAGTTAATCACCCCCAGGGGGCCGGAATGCACCCTTTCCGGATCTGCACTGTTCTTCAATTGCATCATATATTTTTCGAAGAAATGCCGCAGTACCTGATACTGGGGACGGAACTCTTCCAGCACCCGGCTGCAGAGCTGGCACCCATGGCTGAGATTCACAAACCTGGTATGCGCATTCTCAAGGATCCTGGCACCCAGCTCTTCCAGGGGAATACCGCGCTGCAGATAGATCTCTGCATAGCGGTAGATCCCAATGGTGCCCATGGCTTCCAGGTCATCTGCCACGGACAGGACCCCCAGGATCTCCGGAGATGACTCCCTGTTGAAAGAGCTATATATCTGCTTATCCTTCCGGTCATGCAGTTCAATGGCCTTTAATATTTCCTCAAATCTTTGAGGGGTTTTCCGGCCTCCTTCCCGGAACCAAAAAAGGCACAGTTCGCTGCCGGCCAGGCCATGATCTTCCCGGGAAGAGAAGGCCATGCCCAGATCGTGGAAAAATGAAGCAATCAGTACTCCTTCCACCAGGGAGTAGTCGAGCCTGGAGTTAAATGTGGAGATTTCTCTGAGCAGGAATTTGCACAGGTTCCACACTCTCAGGTGGTGAGAGTGATCGTGTGATGGAAGTGGGCTGTTCTGAAAAAGCTCCCTGGCATGAGCATAGAGCGTATCCAACCAGGTCGACTCGGCCCGCCCGATCCATATATTCAGCTCCGGCTTCAAGGGAGTTCAACTTACCCGGGTCAGCTTCAACATATTGGTCTTTCCCTTTTTCATGATTGGAATGCTGCCCACATGTACTACCAGGTCCCCTTTCTTCAGGAGATTCTGGCTGACCAGGAACTCCTCGGTATAACTTATGTAATCGTTAATGTGACTGCACTCCCCGTAGTAAAAAGCCCTGACTCCCCAGACCAGGGACAAATCATTGATCAGATCATTGTTCATCGTAAAAGTATAAATGGGTGCTTTAGGTCTGTGCGAACTGATCCGGATGGCAGTAAATCCCGAGTGGGTAAGGCTTATGATGGCTGCCGCATTTACCTGTTCAGCTAACTGAACGGCACTGAGGCATATGGAATCGGCCATGAAATTTTTTGCTCCCGGGGGCGATACATGCCCTTTGTTATATATATACTCCTCGGTTTCGGTTGTATCAATGATCAACTGCATGTTCCGGATGGTCTCAACGGGGTATTTGCCAATGGAAGTTTCGCCGCTGAGCATCACCGAATCGACTCCGTCAAGCACTGCATTGGCCACATCATTGGCTTCAGCCCTGGTTGGAGTGGGGTTATTGATCATGCTCTCCATCATCTGTGTGGCTACAATTACCGGTTTAGATTTCCTGTGACATCTCTTGACGATGTCCTTCTGAATCAGCGGCACTTTATGGAAATCGACTTCCACGCCCAGGTCTCCACGGGCCACCATAACCGCATCGGAGGCACTAATAATGGCTTCAATATCCTCCAGCGCTTCCGGTTTTTCAATTTTCGCAATGATCCTTGCATTACCGTGATGGTCGTCAATCAGTTTTCTGAGATCCAGGATATCCTGTTCCTTTCTTACGAAGGAGAGGGCCAGCCAGTCCACCTGGTGATCCAGCAGGAAAAGTGCATCCTTGATATCTTTTTCGGTCAGACTGGGTTGTGATATCCTGGTATGCGGCAGATTTACTCCTTTCTTGCTGGAGAGCGGCCCGCCGGCAATAACTTTGCAGGTAACGGTATCGGTAAAATTGGAGCCGGTCACTTCAAAAATCAGTTTTCCATCATCCACCAGGATCTTTTCTCCTACAACCACATCCGAAGGCAGGCGATCATAGCTGAGATAGGCTTTCTCCCTGGTGCCGATGCAGGCAGAGGTCACAAAGGAGAATTCCTGTCCGTCTTCCAGGAACACTTTGTCGTTCTCCATCTCCCCAACTCGGAGCTTGGGACCCTGGAGATCGCCCAGGATGGCCACGTGGGATCCCAATTCTTCGTTAAGCTCGTTTATATAGGTGATGGTCTTCAGGTGTTCATCGTGGGTGTCATGGGAGAGGTTAACCCGGAAAACATCAACCCCTTCGTGGATAAGCTTTTCCAGGATTTCCTTGTTCCTGGTAACCGGTCCGATGGTGGCAATCACCTTAGTATGTGATCTTTCGTGTCGCATGGTGTATTCTTTGGCAACAAAGGTATTCTTAATGGATTGAATCCGGAAATTTACTCAGGATAAATTAAAAAAGGGCGCCCTTTTGAGGCACCCTCTTTTCAACTTCCAAACTATCTACCTAACTAACTTTCTTCTAGCTGCTTGTTTTGTTAAGCAGTAATTCATCAATCATCTGTATGAACATGGCTTTCGTCTCCTCAGGAGTCTGAGCTATCCCGTTACTCATGGTGGGTTTGCCATTCTGAGGAACAAACAGGAAGGCAGGGATACTTCTGATTCCAAATACTGCTGCCAGCTCCTGCTCTTTTTCGGTATCTACTTTGTAGATATGTATTTTCCCTTCATATTCTTTGGCCAGCTCCTCCAGAACCGGGGCTGCCTGGCGACAGGGTCCGCACCAGTCGGCATAAAAATCGATCAGGGCAGGCATATCTCCTTCGTACACCCATTCGCTCTGGTTCTTCTCATAATTCATCACCTTTTCCAGGAAATCCTGCTTGGTCAGATAGACCGGTTTACCGGATCCTTCGGTCTGCTCGTCTCCCGGGGTATCTGTAATATTGGCAAGGGCTACAGGGGCTGCCTGCTCGCTATTCTCCAGTGAACTGGCTGAACCATTGGAGCAGGAGATTGTCAGGAGTGCTGCTATTGTTAAACTAAATAATATCTTTTTCATCCTATTTTATATTTTCCGGTCATATACCGGGATTAGCACTATTCGCTTACGCTTAAAACCTCAGAGATGGCCTGCTTGAAAGTCTCCTTTGGCAATGCTCCCATGGCCATTTGCGGTTGTCCCTCCTTGGGTATGAAAAGCAGGGAAGGGATACTCTGAATTCCAAATACAGATGACAGCTCACGCTGCTCTTCTGTGTTTACTTTAAAGATATCCAGTTTGTCACCGTACTCAGCTTTCAATTCTTCCAGGATGGGAGCAATCACCTTGCATGGTCCGCACCAGTCCGCATAAAAATCGATGATGGCGGGAGTTTCCCCTTCGAATTTCCACTCTTTATTGGCTTCGTAGTTGAATATCTTCTCTTTGAATGTCTCGTTTGTTAAATGTTCCAATACCATGTCTATATCTTTTTATTGTTTGTTTCTGTCGCAAAGATAGGGGGAACCTTACACTCCCACAGTAACTTTAGTCACATTCATTGATTTCCTGTAAAGGACATCGCGTGGTTCAGATAGCTTACCAGCGGATAGAGCCCCTGATAATCCTTTACCACGCTGCCGGCAAAGCCTGCTTTCTGAACGGCAGAATCACTGTAAGATCTCGACCAGATGTAGTGTTTGTATTTCAACTCTTCCATATGGATAAAATCCTTGGGTACCCCGGCCGGCCCTTTTTTGAGCCTGTCCTCTTTGCCTCCTCGTTCATAATAATTATTCATTTCAGGAGTGGCGATCAGTTCCAGGTAGGGTTCCGGATTGAACTGGATCTCCTGCCTGATCAGCTTCAGCTGATCGCCGGGAGGCATCCAGACTCCGGCAGCCATAAAACTCTTACCGGGCTCCAGGTGAAAATAGTAGCCAGCATCGGTGGATTTACGTCCCCCTTTGGCCATCCAGCACCCAAAATGGGTCTTGTAGGGCAGTTTGTCCCTGGAGAAGCGCACATCTTTGTATATTCTGAAAATGGTGTCTTTAGGCAGCAGGTCTCCCACGGCTGGATCAAAGCTGGTAATCCCCTTCAAAAGTTCCCCTGCAAAGCCCCGGAAAATTTCCAGCGATTCCTGGTAACGGGACTTGTTGGCATTAAACCAGTCCCGGTTGTTATTTTCAGTGAGCTCCTGAATAAAGCTGAGAACAGATTGCATAATTAGACAGTTTTTTATAAAAACAGCAGGCAGCAAAGAAAGTTCATTGGGATGCAGCTCCTTCCCGGGTCATTTGAACGGAATTCGTATCTTTAAATAAGTACAGCTCATATTCAAGGCATGATAAGAGATCATACAGACGTACCAGGGGAGTTGAAATCCCCATCACAAGAGTTTCAGGCAGCATCGGATAGTGTGGGTCTCAACTGGTGGCACTGGGATCATATAAGCAAGAAGATCCGGATGAGTGAAGGAATGATGACACTTCTGGGACTTGTGCCCAGGCCGGAGGGGTATGCTCCCGAGAGTATTTACCAGAATATCCATCCGGAGGATGTGGAACGCAACAGGGTGGTCTTGCAGCGGCTCTACAAAGGAGAAGATGATCTCTATGAAATAGAATACCGGATAAAGGATTCTTCGGGAGAGTGGCAGTGGTTTTATAACCGGGGGAGCGTTGTGCAGAAGAGTGACGCTGGGGACCCCCTGGTTATTGGTGGCATCTCCATGGATATTTCCGGCCAGTTCAAGCGCCTCCTTTCCATGGTGGAGGAGAAGGAGAAGTTTGAGTTCATTGTAAAGCATAGCAACGAAGCCATCGTGATCATTGAATTGCTGGAAGACAGGGCCGGCGTGGTTTTAGATGCCAATAGAGCGGCCATGGATCTGTTTAAAAAGGGGCCGGAGGTCTTTGGGAAACCCTTGCCCGATAACATCCTGCAGGATCAGGTGATTGGCAAGGGCGGCGTTTTGATGCAGGAGGTATTTGAAAAAGGGTTTGGCAGGATTGAACAGAAAGTGACCCTGGACGATGGAGAAGAGCTTTGGCTGGAGTTCACCTTGCATGCTTTTACTCTTACGGGTGAAAACCTGATGATCGCCATTATAAAGGACAAGACATCCGGAAAGAGAACTGAGGCGGCATTGAGAGAAACTGAGCGACTCTACCAGACGGTTGTGGAGGCCGCCGACGACCGGATTGGGCTCTTTACGATTGATGGATCACCTTTGCTATTGAATACAGCTTTCTTCGAATCGGTAGGCTACACCAGGGAGGAGTATATGCAATTTGATCAGAATGAGTTGACGCATCCTGAAGATATTAAGAGACTGGAGCAGGAGGGGAAAGATTTGTATGAAAAGGGTGTTTCGTCTCATGAATACAGGATACGACACAAAAAGGGCCACTACCTCGATATGTCATCCAAAGTGGTTTTGATCAGAGGTGAGGAGGATGAGCCGGATTTGGTACTTATTATTATGCGGGATATCACGGAGCAGAGAAGAACCATGAAGGAACTGGAGGAGGCCAAAGAGCGAGCTGTGGAGAGTGATAAACTGAAATCTGCATTCCTGGCCAATATGTCCCATGAGATCAGGACCCCCATGAATTCCATTGTTGGCTTCTCTAATCTTCTGAACAATTCAGTCCTGGATGATGAGCTCAGGGGACTCTATGTGAACCGCATTGTCACAAATTCGGAGTTATTACTGGCATTGATCTCTGATATCATTGACCTGGCAAAGATTGAGAGCGGTCAGCTCGCCATTATCACGGGCCGACTGAAGGTTTCAGCATTGATCAAAGAGATGGAGGAGTATGCACGGGAGGAGCTGATAAGGCTGCGAAAAGAAAAGCTGGAGATAGAGACGGTACTGAAGCTGAAGGCCAGTGACATGGAGACCGATGTGATCCGTATTGCCCAGGTACTGAAAAACCTGATAAACAATGCCATTAAGTTTACCGATGCAGGGAAGGTAGAAATTGGATGTTTGAAAGGGGAGGCCGATCAGTCGGTCCGCTTCTATGTGAGAGACACGGGGATTGGTATTTCTCAGGAGCATATTGAGCTTATCTTTGATCAATTCCGACAGATAGACGGATCAAATACCAGGAAATTTGGAGGTACCGGGTTGGGTCTCGCCATCTGTAAAAATCTGGTTAGACTGATGGGCGGTAAAATATGGGCAGAGTCTAAGCCAGGCAAAGGATCTCTTTTCCAGGTGGAGCTTCCGCTGAAAATGTCGGCGTCAGGTCCTCCCCAAAGCGAAAGGACCAGGATACAGGAGAGGGAATGGACCGGGCAGAAGATCTCCATACTGGCTGTGGACGATGAGCCTGATACCCTGGAGCTTTACAGTGCCCTGCTTACACAGATGGGCCATCAGGTCAGGGTCGCTGAGACAGGCTATGAAGCCCTCAGATTACTGGACCAGTACCCTTTGCCCGATCTGGTGTTGATGGATGTCACGATGCCGGTGATGAGCGGGACCGATACCATGAAATTGATCAGGGAACGTTATCCGGAGATCAGAGTTGTAGCTCAATCAGCACATGCCTTAAGTGGTGACAGGGACCGTTTCCTGGGAGAAGGTTATGACGACTATCTCCCCAAACCTTTCACAGCAGCAGAGCTGGAACAGGTTCTCTTGAATCTCACCGCCAGGTGAGCTTTTTTCCAAAGCTTTCCGCATTTTTAAATAATTGTTACTTTTACCCCTTCCAAATTGATATTGAACTAATCCCTGGACATGCAAAAAGTCAACGAATTTCTCCTATTTCTGAACGATTACCTGGGTGGTCACCAGTGGTTTGTATTTTTTCTGCTTGGTACCGGAGTTTTTTTTACCCTTTATCTGGGACTGCCTCAGATCAGGTATTTCGGACATGCCATCCGGATCGTGAAGGGTCGTTATGACCGGAAGGAAGATATCGGGGACACCTCTCATTTCCAGGCCCTGACCACTGCCCTTTCTGGTACGGTAGGTACAGGAAATATTGCTGGAGTTGCCCTGGCCATTCACCTGGGTGGACCTGCGGCCCTTTTCTGGATGCTGGTTACTGCCATGTTAGGGATGACCACCAAATTTGTTGAGGTGACTATTTCACATAAATACAGGGATATTCTTCCAGATGGTTCCATCTCGGGCGGACCCATGTATTATATGAAGAAGCGCATGAATATTACCACCAGGAGGGGAAAAATCATTAAAACCGGGGCGGTACTTGGAGCCTTCTTTGCCTTTGCCACCATCCTGTCCTCCTTTGGCACGGGGAGCTTGCCGCAGATCAACAGCATTTCCGAATCGATGTTTACTTCCTTCGGGATCAACCATACCCTTACGGGCGGCGTGCTGGCAGTATTGCTTGGACTGGTTATCATCGGCGGGATCAAGCGGATTGCAAAGGTGACCTCTACACTGGTTCCCCTGATGGCCTTGATTTATGTAGTGGGAGCCATCCTGGTAATTGCCACCAATTATCAGAATATTATTCCTGCACTTGGTTCCATTTTTACGGATGCTTTTACGGGAAGTGCTGCAGTGGGAGGATTTCTTGGAGCAGGCTTTGCTTTTACCTTCAATAAGGGGGTGAACAGGGGACTTTTCTCCAACGAAGCCGGACAGGGTTCAGCGCCCATCGCCCACAGTGCTGCCAAGGCACAGGAACCTGTCTCAGAGGGCATGGTGGCTATCCTGGAACCATTTATAGATACCATCATTATTTGTACCATTACCGGCCTGGTATTGCTTTCCTCGGGCGTCTGGAATGAGAAAATTGACAACCGTTTCCAACAGGCCGACCTGCAGATTATTGAGGGAAGCTACCAGGAGGATAATGAGAATGACCGTATTTTGATGGCCCGGGCTTTCAGTAATGATACTACCCTGTCGCTTTTCACCGGTTCCATACAGGTGGAGGATGGGACCGTGCTTTTGGATGGAATTACCATTATTCATGCCGAGTCCTTTGCCGAAAATGTGGTGGTAACCAGGGGCAAACAAAAATACACGGGTTCCATACCGGTGTCCGGTGGAGTGGTCCAGTTTAGTGAACTGAACAACGATAATGAAGCTGTCTATTTCAATGGCAGCTCCCTGATACACAGTGCTGCACTGACTACTGAGGCCTTCAAAAGAAGCATACTGGGTGACTGGGGACAGTATATTGTTTCCATAGGTTTGCTGCTCTTTGCTTTTTCAACAGCCATCTCCTGGTCCTACTATGGGGGCAGGGCGGTGACCTATCTCTTTGGCACCAGGTATGTAATCGTATACAGGTTGATCTATGTGCTCGGCTTCTTCCTGGCTTCTTTTACCGATACCACCATTGTCTGGAATCTCTCCTATATTACCATTGCCATTATGACCATTCCCAACCTCTTTGGACTCCTTGTTCTCCGAAAGGATATCAAGCGGACCATCGGGCTTTACTGGTCAGACTTTAAAAAGGATTGGCCCACAGAGAAACTCCCCATGGGAACTAAGAGGTCTTAGATAGCCTCCAAAAGTGCCACATTCTCCACATGGTGGGTATGGGGAAACATATCCACAGGCTGGATTCTGGTAATCCTGTAGGATCTGCCCAGCAGTTCCACATCCCTGGCCTGGGTGGCCGGGTTACAGGAGACATATACAATCCGTCCGGGGGCAATCTTAAGGATCTGCTCCACCACCCTGGCATGCATGCCTGCCCTGGGCGGATCGGTAATAATCACATCGGGTTTGCCATTGTCCCTGATGAAACTGTCCGTGAAGATGTCTTTCATGTCTCCGGCGAAGAAGTGGGTATTGTGGATTCCATTTATCTCCGAATTTAACTTTGCATCTTCAATGGACTCGGGAACTGCTTCGATTCCCACCACAGACCTGGTCCTCCCTGCCATAAAATTGGCTATGGTGCCGGTTCCAGTGTAGAGATCGTAGAGGACTTCAACTCCTTTCAGATCTGCAAACTCCCGGGCTACCTGGTAAAGCCGTAAAGCCTGGTAAGAATTGGTCTGGAAGAATGATTTGGGGCCAATTTTGAATTTTAGATCCTCCAATTGTTCAAAGATATGGTCCCGTCCCGACCAGGTGATGATCTCCTGATCATAGAGGGTCTCATTCTTCTTGGGATTGATCACGTACATCAGGCTGGTAAGATCAGGGAACTTGTCCTTGATGGCATCCAGCACTTCATAAACCTCCGCTTGATCAAACTGAACCGAAAGGATCACCATCACCTCCCCCAGGGTGGAGGTCCGGATGATCAGGTTCCGAAGCAAACCCTCATTGCTCCGGTGGTCGTAAAAACTCAGTTTCTTTTCCAGGGCAATCTCCCGTAGAAAGTTTCGCAGTGCATTGGTGGGCTCCCCCTGCAGGTGGCAGGTATGGATATCTACTACCTTGTCGAACCTGCCCGGTACATGCAATCCCACCGCATTGGTATGCGCAAGAGGAAGATCCTGCCCGGCCTCATGGTCCAGCAGCCAGCGATGATTGGAGAAGGTGTATTCCAGTTTGTTCCTGTATTGGGTGATTGGGTCGGAAGCCAGAATCGGCATGGCTTCAGGGATCTCTACTCCGGCAATATGGCGAAAGGCGTCCACCACCTGTTGCTCCTTATAATGCAATTGTCGCTCATAAGGAAGGTGTTGCCATTTGCAGCCCCCGCAAACTCCAAAGTGCTCACAAAAGGGATCAGTTCTTTCCCGGGAGTAGCTGTGGTACCTGACCACGCGTGCCTCCATGTATCTGCCTTTTTTTCTGAATACCTGAAGATCCACCTCGTCACCGGGAACCGCCTCCTTCACAAACACCACCATGCCGTCGACCCTGGCAATCGATTTTCCTTCTGCACCAATATTCTCAATGACTACTTTTTCCAGCAGGGGTAAATTCTTTCTTCTGCCCATCTATTAAGTTTGGGATCAAAAGTATTATTCCTTCATCACTTCTGCAATGATCTCCTCGACCTCCCGTGCAGCTTTTGACATGGTTTTCCGGATGACCGGTGACATGGGCTTGGCCAGAAAACCGGAATTCATCCGGGAAATCCAGACCGAACCATCCTCCTTTTCATACACCGAGATCCTGCAGGGCATCATGCTGGAGACTATTTTTTCCTCGCTTCGATTAAGAATTTCATAAGAGAGGTCGGGATGACAGATTTCCAGGACCTTCACACTTCTTACTTCCTTCCCAAACTTTTGCATGGTTGCCTGCAGATCGTGTACCATAGGTGTTTTCCAGCCCCTCTGTTCGATCTCTTTTTCCAGTTTTGCCACGGTGGCCTCAAAATCTTCGTTATGGATGTCCTCGCGAAACATCAGGGAAGGAGCCATAAAGAAGGCTGCCAGCAGGCCAATTACTAATCCGGCGAAGAGTCCAATAATAATTCCAGTGAACATAGATTTCATTTTTATGATCAGATATGAGTTTGTACAGGACAAATATACAACTGACTCGCACTTTTGTTCTATTTTTGCCCGCAGAATGATCTCTATAGATAATGTAAGCATCCGGTTCGGGGCCTTTGTGCTCTTTGATAAGATAAGTTTCCAGGTTAAACCAGGAGACCGTATCGGATTGGTGGGACGAAACGGGGCAGGGAAAACCACCATTCTGAACCTCATAGAAGGGCGACAGGAGCCGGATGAGGGCCGGGTGGTAAAACGTTCCGGTATAGAGGTGGGCTATCTTCCTCAGCAGATGAAGCATAAGAAGGGGAAATCACTATACCGGGAAGCCCTGAATGCTTTTGCTTCGGTGCTTGAACTAAAGAAAAGAATTGATGCCATTACCACGGAGCTGGGTGAAAGAAGCGATTACGAGTCCAGTGCTTACCTGGCTTTGATTCAGGAGCTTTCCAATGCCAACGAACTCTTTGAGCTGGAAGGCGGAAATACCATCCATGCCGATGTGGAACTGACCTTGCTGGGCCTGGGCTTCAGAAAAAGCGATATGGATCGCCCGGTACATGAGTTCAGTGGTGGCTGGCGCATGCGTGTGGAGCTGGCGAAGATCCTTTTGCGCAAGCCGCATTATATCTTACTGGATGAGCCTACCAATCACCTGGATATCGAGTCCATACAATGGCTGGAGGAGTTTCTTGGTTCCTATCCTGGAGGGGTCCTGATTATTTCTCACGACCGCGCCTTCCTGGATAATGTCACAAACCGGACCATCGAACTTTCCCTGGGAAAGATTTACGACTACAAGGTTTCCTATTCCAAATACGTGGTGCTTAAGGAGGAGCGCATTACGGTACAGCATGCCTCCTATGAGAACCAGCAGAAGCTGATACAGGATACCGAACAATTTATCAACCGTTTCCGGTATAAGGCTACCAAAGCGGTGCAGGTTCAGTCACGGATCAAACAGCTGGAGAAGTTGGATCGCATTGAGGTGGAGAAAGAGGAAAACCTGGTCATGAACCTGAGATTCCCACCGTCCTTGCGTTCCGGCACCATTGTGGTGGAGGCTGTTGGACTGAAGAAACAGTTTGGAGAGATCAAAGTGTTGGATGGAGTGGATATGGTGATCGAACGGGGTGAGAAAGTGGCCTTTGTAGGGAAGAATGGTGAAGGGAAAACTACTCTGTCGAGAATTCTGGTGGGAGATCTTGATTATACCGGGGAGCTGAAGATGGGCCACAATGTGGAACTCGGGTATTTCGCCCAGAATCAGGATGAGATCATGGATGGCAAGCTTACTGTCCTGGAGACGGTCGACCATGCAGCCGTGGGGGACATCCGCACTAAAATCCGTGATATCCTGGGAGCCTTTCTGTTCAGTGGTGAGGATGTGGACAAGAAAGTGAGTGTCCTGTCGGGAGGGGAGCGTTCCAGGCTGGCCATGGCCAGAATGCTGCTGCAGCCATTCAATCTCCTGATCCTTGATGAACCAACCAATCATCTGGATATGCGATCAAAAGATATCCTAAAAAAAGCTCTGCTTGCATTTGATGGTACACTTATTGTGGTTTCTCACGACAGAGAGTTTCTGGATGGACTGGTCGATAAGGTTTATGAATTCAGGGACCGGAAGGTAAAGGAACACCTGGGCGGAATTTATGACTTTCTTCAGCGAAGGAATCTCACCTCGCTCAAGGAGATCGAACGAAAAGAGCAGCCCGGGAAGAAGGTAAAAAATCCGAATCCCTCACCATCAGAACCGAAGAAAAAGATAAAACAGGATCTACAGGAGCCAACGATACAGTCACATAAGGAACTGTATGAGGAGAAAAAACAAGAGGAGAAAAAGATCAGGAAAATTGCCAACCGGGTAAAAGGTCTGGAGCATGAAATTGAGCAAATAGAAGAGGAGCTTGCAAAAATGGATAAGCTCTTGATGAACCCGGAAAATATAGATGGAATGCAGGTGTATGAGGTTTATGAGCAGCTCAAAATAAAGCATGATGAAGCCCTGGCTTCATGGGAAAAACAGACACTGTTGCTGGAGAAAGCAACAGGAAAAAGAAAATAGTTAATTTTAGGGTCATGGGAAGGTTCAGAATAGGATTGATGTTGTCGTTGGTTTTTGCCTTGCTTGCAAGCGGCTGCAGCTCCCCGAAGGAGGCCGCCAGGAGGGAGTCAGAGGGACAAATGGCTGCTCTTTACAATCCCAGTAAGTTTTCATTGCATCCAGATTTCTCCATTTATCATGAGAACAGTAACTACACGGTTCTTTATCTCAGGGCATATCCTGCTGAACTAAGGTTTAACCAGACCAATGAAGATTTTGAATACCGTGCTTTGCTGGAAGTCAAATATGAGCTGATACAACTGGGGGAGTCCGGAGATGATGATCTTCTGGCCGATTCGGCCTCGGTGGTTTACAAATTACTGGCAAAGGATGAGAAGAGTACGGCTTTTTTTGCTTCTCTTACCATTCCTGTCAAACAGGGTTCGCGCTACCTGCTCAAGGTGGAAACGAAAGATCTGAACCGGGGGAGCATTGGTCTTAAGTACCTCTATGTGGACAAAACCAGTCCTTACACTGCCCAGAATTTCAAAGTAGTCTCCGCGTTTTCGGGATATCCCAAGTTCATGCGTTTTTTTCTCCCGGGGGAAAGATTTAGCGTGAAGTACAGGGATCCGGGACTTGACTCGATCTACGTGGATTATTTTAAAGCCACCAACGAATTACCCCGTCCTCCTGTGACAGCTACCTCTGATTATACCATGAATTATACGCCGGATACCAGTTATGTTTTTCCTTTGATTGACACCATAGACTATGATCTTCGCCTGGAAGGTATGTATCATATCAAGGCTGAACCGGAGCTGGATGAGGGGCTTACCATTTTTAATTTCGGAGGATCATTTCCTGAAGTGAAGACTCCCAGGGAGTTGATGGAACCCCTCTTTTACCTGGCAACTCTTGCCGAGTACAGGGATTTGAGAACACAGGCAAACAGAAAGCTGGCCGTGGATAATTTCTGGTTGAGAATCGGAAATAGCGTGGAGAAATCCCGCGAGCTGATCAGAATCTACTATAACAGGGTGGTATATTCAAATTTATACTTCTCCTCCAACAAAGAGGGCTGGAAGACCGACCAGGGGATGATTTTCATCCTTTTTGGGCCGCCGGCCAGGATTCAGATGACCAGCAGGGGGGAGAGCTGGTATTATTTCGCAAAACGCAGAACCAAGGTGGTTGAATTTAAGTTTACGCGTGAACAGGATGCCTTTTCCGATCAGAATATGATGTGGCAGAAGACCCCGGAGTCTCAGTCATACAGAAACGAAGCCATCAGGTCCTGGAGAAGCGGAAAAGTGTATTCAATGGGTTCCTGATGGCAAAGAATGAAAACTATATTTTCGGCATACATGCTGTTCTGGAGGCCGCTCAGGCTGGAAAGGACCTGGATAAGGTGCTTGTCCGGAGAGGAGCCGGATCGGATCTGCTAAAAAAAATGCTGTCAGTATTGAGCCAGATGGAGATCCCGGTCCAGCTAGTGCCGGTAGAAAAACTAAACAGGATTACCACAAAGAACCACCAGGGAGTTATTGCCTACCTTTCTCAAGTATCTTACGTGGATATTACCAGCTTGCTTCCATCCATCTTTGAAAAGGGAGAAGATCCCTTGATTCTCCTGCTCGATGGAGTATCGGATGTTCGTAATTTCGGTGCAATAGCTCGCAGCGCTGAATGTGCCGGGGTTCATGCCATCGTTGTTCCTGCAACCGGGAGTGCTGCCATAAATGCGGATGCGATCAAAACATCTGCTGGAGCATTGCACCGGATACCGGTATGCAGGCACCGCGATCTTCTCACTGTAATGAGGTTCCTTGCCGATAGCGGACTCAGACTGTTTGCCGCCACGGAGAAAGCCAGCGATTCCATCTATAAGATGGATATGACAGGTCCTGCAGGAATTGTCCTGGGAAGTGAAGATTCGGGAATCTCTTCCCAATTGCTCAGGATAGCTGATAGCTGGGTTTCCATCCCGATGAAAGGGACCATCACCTCGCTGAATGTTTCGGTGGCTGCAGGAGTCATACTTTTTGAAACCCTGCGCCAGAGAGGAATATAAAAAATGGGTCCCTATTGCAGGGGGAGCTGCCGGTTAAAACTCTCCTCCAGGGAGATAAAGGTTTCCGTTCTCGAAATACCCTTGATGGCCTGTACCTTATCCACCAGCAGCAGTTTCAGATCCTCGTTGTTCCTGGTATAGATCTTAATAAATATGGAGTATCCCCCTGTAATATAATGGCACTGGGTGATCTCCGGGATATCTTTTAACTGCTCCACAACTTCAGGATAGAGGCTGGCACTGTCCAGGAAAATGCCCACATAGGCACAGGTGTTGAAGCCTATCTTTTTTGGACTAATACTAAATTCGGATCCAGTGATCACGCCCATCTTGGAGAGGCGCTGAATTCGCTGATGAATGGCAGCTCCGGAAACTTTACACTCCCTGGCAACTTCCAGATAGGGAATGCGCGCATTTTTTGTAATCAGAGAGAGGATTTTTCGATCGAGTTCGTCAATATGGTGAGTATCGTCCATGCAGCAGGGGATTTATATTTTCTTATGAATACTCAAATGTAGTTACAATTTGAAAGAACTTATCACCTCAATGTGTGATTTTAAACATATTTTCCCTCAATACCCTCAAAATTGAAATTATACTGCAAGGTTTTGAAAATCCGAACCGGTGGGATTCTGGAACACCCGGAGATCAAATTCAGGCAATATGGCCAGAACATGATCAAAGATATCAGCCTGGATCGATTCATAATTGGCCCAGGCCTGGTCCTTGCTGAAAACGTATATTTCCAGGGGCAGTCCCTTGTCGGTGGGTTGCAGGTGCCTGACCAGGAAGGTCATGTCCTTATGGATCATGGGGTGTTGCTGCAGGTAGTTCTCCAGGTATTTTCTAAAGGTTCCCAGGTTGGTCATTTTCCGGCCGTTGGTCACAGTGCCCTCTTCCATTCCCAGTGATTCATTAAACTCCTTGATCTCCTTCTCCTTTTTGCTAATGTAGTTCTTCAGGAGATGAAACTTGCGAAGTTTTTCTATTTGTTCTGCATCCAGGAATCTGACGCTGGTCATGTCGATATTAATGGAGCGTTTGATCCTCCTTCCACCCGATTCCTCCATACCTTTCCAGTTGTTAAAGGATTCTGAAACCAGGGCATAGGTGGGGATGGTGGCTATGGTTTTATCCCAGTTCTGTACTTTAACGGTATGGAGACTGATATCGATCACATCCCCGTCCGCATTGTATTTGGGCATGGAGATCCAGTCACCCACCTTGACCATGTTATTGGCAGAAAGCTGAATACTGGCAACAAAACCCAGGATGGTGTCCCTAAAGATCAGCAACAGGATGGCTGCTACGGCTCCCAGTCCGGCGAGCAGGGCACCGGGGGCCTTGTTGGCAAATATGGAGATGATCAGGATAATGGCCATCCCATAGAAGAATATCTTTACTACCTGGACATACCCTTTGATATTTCTTCCCTGTGAAATGGACAATTTATGGTAAATTTCATGCACGGCATTGATAAAAGCATCTATGACCAGCAGGACCAGCAGGACCATGATTGCCTGTGTGACGTTTCCCAGGAATTTGACCAGCCCCTCAGCCTCGAAAATATATTGCAGAAAGTAAAAAATGATTATGGCCGGTGCCAGGTGGGCAAGGCGATTAAATACCTTCTGTTTTAAAAACACATCATCCCAGTCGTTCCTGGAACGTTTTACCAAAAGGGTAATCGTGCTGATTATAATTCGTTTAACTATAAAATCGGCCATAAGGGCCAGAAGGATCGTTACAACAATGATTGTTGCATTTTCGAGAAAAACGTGCATTCCGTGCGATAAATCGGTTCCGGAAAGCAGTTCAGTGTACCAGCTAATTCCTCTTTCGATCAGGCTAATTTTATCGTTTTCAAGCATGTTGATCCTATTTTTATGTAATCATTAATAACATGCAAAAATATCAATATAAAGTCAGTAATAGCGCTTATATTGCGATGTTTATATCCAAAAATCCCATAGAATGAAATATAGATTCGCCCTCCTGCTAAGCATATCTTTGCTATTGCTGTATCAGACGGCGCACAGCCAGGATTTTGAGCGGTTTTTTGAACCCGGCGTGATGCGGATCGACCTGGTGTTTTCCGGAACAGCAGAAGAGAGCTCCTATGCCCTGTCGGGAGTGAAGAAGGAACAGTTTTACAGTGGATCGCCTGAACAACTGATCGATCCATTCGATTACGGGGATCATAAATTTGTCGTTAAAAGTGATTCCAGCGGGGAGATCATTTTTAGCCACAGTTACTGTACCCTCTTCCGCGAATGGCAAACCACTGAAGAATCGCAGAGTTTGAGAAAGGCCTTTTCTCACGTGCTCAGGTTTCCCTGGCCGAAAGCCAAAGTTGTGGTGGAGATCCATGACCGCAACAGTGCGGGAGTGTTCGAAAATAACTGGTCGGCCACCTTCGATCCTTCATCTATCTATTCAGATCCGGGGAATCCCTTCCAGTTTGAGTCGGTGAATCTGGAGATCAATGGCAGTGCAGAAGAGAAGGTGGATGTGTTGTTCCTTGCAGAAGGATATACCCTTGATGAGATGGATAAGTTCCTGGAAGATGCCCGACGTTCGGCAGAATACATCTTTTCAGAAGAGCCTTTCAAAAGCAACAGGAAGCAATTCAATATCCGGGCGGTAAAATCGGCCAGTCAGGATTCGGGTACCGACATTCCAGGGGAGGGTATCTGGAAAAATACGGTGGTGAATTCCAGCTTTTACACCTTTGGAATAGAGCGCTATATGACCACCACGGATTACAAATCAGTGTGCGATGTGGCGGCCAACGCTCCCTACGATCAGATCTATATCCTGGTAAACACGGATAAGTATGGAGGGGGTGGCATCTACAACCTGTATAGTATTTCTGCTGCTGACAACCTCCAGTCGAGGGCGGTGGTGATCCATGAGTTCGGACATTCATTCGGGGGACTTGCCGATGAGTATTATACCTCGGCGGTGGCCTATAATGACTATTTCCCCCTGGATGTTGAACCTTGGAATCCCAACCTGACTACCCTGGTTGATTTCGAATCGAAATGGAAGTCCATGATCCCCCGGGGTACCCCGGTCCCAACGCCGGCTGAAGATAAGTACAAGGAGGTGGTTGGAGTATATGAAGGAGGTGGATATGTAGCCAAAGGAGTGTACCGGCCCATGATGGATTGCCGGATGCACACCAATAATGCAGCCTTTTGTCCGGTTTGTTCGGCGGCACTGCTAAGGATGATTGATCGGGTTACAGGACTTTAGAACATTATAATTTTTATATTTGTCGTTCAGCAAATTGCAACCCTGGTCAAGTGAAAAGGCTGTCGGATGAAGAAATAATAGCCGGACTCAGAAAACGGGACAACCGTGTTCTGCAGTACATATATAAGAACAGCTTCACCCCGGTCAAGCAGCTGATCTTACATAATGCTGGTTCTGAATCCGATGCGGAAGACATCTTTCAGGAAGCTTTGATTGTGGTATTCAAGAAGTTAAGGGGAGAACACAATTTTAAACTTGAATCCGCTTTTTCTACTTATATCTATTCCATTGCCCGCTTGCTATGGTTGAAGCATCTCCGGCAAATCAAGAAGATCGAAATTGATCCGCTCAACCGGGATATGGAAGAACGAATCGAGTTTGAAGAGCCTTTACCAGTTGATGATAAGGATCTGCGAATGGCTATCTACCAGCGTACTCTTCTTCGCATACCGGAAGATTGTCAAAATATACTTCAACTGACCGCCCAGGATCTAAGTTCCTCAGAAATAGCTCATCAACTTGGATTCAGAAGTGAGGGATATGTGCGCAAACGCCGTCATTTCTGCAAGGAGTTTCTGATCACCAAAATCAAGGATGATCCCGACTACCAGGCTATGTTTACAGACTGAACATCAAAAAAAAGGCTGAACCCACAGGGGATCAGCCTTTTTCAGAGGGTGATAATATAATAGTCTACTTCTTCAGCACTTTTTTCAGCACCGCCTCTTCACTCACCTTTTTGGTGCAAAAGAACCAGTCAACACACTCGACACCTTCTTCCTTACCTCCCATGCGATCTGCTGCTGTTCCACAGGATCCGGCAGGAGGAACGATCACATCATCTCCAGGACGCCAGTCGGCCGGAGTAGCACAGTCAAAAGCATCTGCTGTCTGCATGGCGATCAATGCCCTGTATAGCTCATCAAAATTTCGTCCCAGGCTCAGTGGATAATAGACGATTGCCCTGATAACACCTTCTGGATCCACAAAAAATACGGCCCTGACAGCTTTGGTGGTATCTTCGTTAGGCTGGATCATCCCATATTTTTTGGCCACATTCATGGTGATGTCCTCAATCAGAGGGAATTTCACTTCCACATTCTTCATTCCCTTGAATTCCATTTTCTCCTCGATTCTCCTGAGCCAGGCAATATGGCTGTAAAGCCCATCCACGGAGAGACCAACCAGCTTACAGTTAGCCTTTTCAAACTTCTCCTCCAGGGAGGCAAAAGTCATAAACTCGGTGGTACAGACCGGGGTAAAGTCTGCGGGGTGACTGAACAGGATGGTCCAGCTTCCCTTATAATCGGAGGGGTAATTAATGTCACCCTGGGTGGTTTTGGCTTTAAACTCGGGTGCTTTGTCGCCAATACGAGGCATACTTACTACTTGATCTTGTTCTTCCATTGTAATTGTTGTTTTTAAATTATTAAACTGAAATTTATGGTTAATTATCGTTGAAATTTCCTTTTATCTGGAGGTTGATATCCTCAATTTTAAAATTGGTCAGCTTCTTTTTGCTGAAGTAGTCCTGAAGCAAATCATCCAGTTCCTCATCAAAATAGTCCTCGATGCGATCTGTTTCGGCACAATAGATATGGTGGTGTTTTCGCAGGATTCCGTCATAACGCATGGCATCTTTGTCCGTTTTGACGCGACGCACCAGCTTATTTTCCACCAGGGCATCCAGTACATTGTAGACTGTTCCCGTTGCAATCCCCGGATGGGCTCTGCGAATGAAATCAATGATTTGATCAGCGGTGGGATGATTACCAAGAGTATAAACAGCCTCAAGAATGGCATGCCTTTGAGGCGTTACCTTCAGCCCGGCATCCTTTAATTTCTGGCTGATCTGTTCATTGTTTAATTTCATAATAAAATTTCTTATATAAGAAATATTCTTACCTAAGAACGCATGAAATCAAGAAATGTTCACGATGCTGTGTTTTTAATCCTCGGTCCAAAGGGTGGATTGTCGCTCCCGGTTTACTACCAGCCTGGTTACATCCGGTCTGGAATAGTGCCCGGCCACATCCAGGTTCTGACGCTCTTCCAGTACCCTGTTGAAGTCGATGATTGCAGTAAAAAGGCCCTCATTATTCACTACCGGTTCAAGTACCCAGGATCCGTCAGGGCCCGCAATGCAGGATCCACCATCGGTAAGTGGATCCACGGCATTCCTTAAAATCTCATCCAGGTAAGGGGTCTCGGCCGGGAAATCCTTCCTTGACATCAATCCACCCACAGACACCACAAAGGAACGGGCCTCTTTGGCAATAAAGCGGGTAATATCTTCAGTATTCCTTATCGAGCCTGGCCAGACAGCCACATGCAGGTCTTCACCCTGTCCATAAAGCGCGGCCCTGGCCAAGGGGAGCCAGTTCTCCCAGCAGTTAAGCCCACCAACAGTGAACTCCTTTAAGAAATGCACCTGCAGGCCGTGCCCGTCACCGGGCGACCAGGTAAGACGCTCTTCATAGGTCGGCATCAGTTTCCGGTGCACCGATTTTATTTCACCCTTCCGGTCGATATAAACCAGGGAGGCATATAGACTGTGTCCTCCACGATTTTTCGCCCGTTCTATAATACCCACATATGCAGCAATATTGTTTTTCCTGGCTACCTCACAAAGCGGATCCAGCTCCCCGGATTCGATCTGAATCGAATTTCGAACATAATGGGCATGGATCTCTTTCTGCATCTTTGAATTAAAATCAGAGCCATGGGTCAGTCCCAGCCAGAAGGGGTAACCGGGTAAGAGTCCCTCCCCAAATACCACCAGGTCACAATCCATGGATCCTGCCTTTTGTATATATACTCTGATCTTCTCCCTGGTTAGATCCTTGTTCAGCCACACAGGAGAGATCTGAGCCAGGCCTACTTTCAGGATATTATTTTCTGCCATTGAATAAATATACTATACCAGGTGCTTCAAAACAACATCTGGGAGATAGGTCCTGATTACCCTCCTGGTTATTTAAATCCCCTGAAATGAGTCCCCAGGATTTCCGAAGGTAGTGTTCCACTAAAGGCCTTCTGGAGGTAAGGGGAGGGGCTTATTGGAGTGCTATCTTCTGATTTCAATTAAATAAGTAAACTTTTCGGCGATATAAAATCCGATGTTATATTCAACCGGCAGGTTTTCAAGATCACTGACAAATCGCTCACGCAACAAAATTGGTTCTCCCGGTTTAATAATAAGTCGATCTGCTGTAATTTTTGATGCAATTCGTGCCTTTATTTTTTCACGAGAAACACTAACCTGAATATTGTATTTTTTTTCAAGTAGTTCGTAAAGCGGCTGTGTAAAGTCATCGTTCTTAGATACTCCAATTCTGGGGTGAAAATAACTTTCAAAATAGACATAGGGTCCCTTCTCATCGCCCCTAAGTCTTGTTAGTTTTAGAATAGGTGAGTTAATTGGGATTTTGAAGAAATCTGATATAGTTTCGGAACTATCCACAAACTCAGCCTCCAGACAATAATTTTTAAATGAAACGCCTTTATCTTTCATTTCATGTGTAAAAGAGTGCCAGCTATTCAATTTCGTAATCAAGGACTTTTCAGCCACCTTCGTTCCATATCCCTTTTTGCGGACAATCAGACCTTCATACTCTAATTTTCCAGCTGCCTGCCGAATAGTATTTCTGCTGACACCAAGTCTTGTCGCCAATTCAACTTCAGGCGGTAGAAATTCACCTGCCTTATACTTAGGTTGTTCTATCAAATCTCTTAATAATTTTTCGACCTGGTAGTGTAGAGGGATTTTACTATGATGATCAATTTTCACCGGAAAAATTTATATTTTTAAAAGACTTGCGAAGGTAAAACTTATTTTACTTTAGAACAAATTACTATCTGTGCCATAGTCCGGTATATTACTATTTGTAATTGTCGTTATAAGCCTGGCTACTGATAAATTCCTTATTATTCTCCTTAGAAACTACCCTTGTATTATACTTTTTCTGGTACTTCCGGTGTTCCCGGTCATCTGGATATACATCACTGTCTGACGGTGGATAGGTTTTCATTCCATGGAAAGGAAGCGGTTCAACCTGGTTCCCGAAAGCGGTGTTCAGGTCTCCGTCTTTCACCCATCCAACACTGTGAATAAAGAAATCCCGTTTCCAGCCTTTTGGCAGGGGAGGAAGTGTCATAGCATCAAATTTCAGGGATGTTTCATCGCCCGAATTAGAAATAATATACTGATCGTCGGATTTCAGCAGAAGAGGGAGAACATCACCGTAGCGAGTATAATTTCCGACAAGATCAACCCATTTCTGATTTTTATCCACATCATTATAATTGAACCAATGAGGCCCGTATCTCCCCCCTTTTCGGTATAACCGTGAGAATCCCCTGTAGTGTAGATTTGCTGAAACAGGATCGAGGAAGGTTGTCTTCACCGGGGCTTCGGATTTTCCTTCCTGGAAGAAAATATAATCCCAATAAATCTCCATATTTGTCAGGATGCGAATTCGATGATCTTCTGTAAGAAATTTTCCAGAAAGATCAACTATTACCATTTTGTCCTTACCCATGGGAAATCCAAAATTCTCAAGTACATTTTGCCATTCACCTTGGTGGTTTTTAACCTGTATCACTGGCCACATTACCTTTATGTGCTCGCTTTGAGACAAAGCGGTATTGATACTTGCATCAGTGGGGAAAACCCAACCTTTCATAAATAACTTTAACTCATTGTTGCTGGTCGTAATTCCCGGATCAAGTGTTAATGAGTGCATCTCAGTTATTCCCTGGTATTTACCGGAATTGAAACCTGCTAAGTAGACATCATCCTCCTTATCGATGCAGGAAAGCACGTTGTTGCCATCCTGATCTATTGCTGAAAGAGGCAGTACTTTCCTGCTAACCTTATAAAGATCGTAATCCGGGAACGGAGGCGGAGTAAATTGTTCGGGTACATATACATCCACCGAATCCGGATGGTCGGCCACTGCCAGCTCTATCCTGTCCATATAGATCGTTTCCCACAATTCTGAAGTAAGCCGTAATTCATATTTTCCGTCTTTAGCTTTCAGGGCTTCCGCCGGGATTTTAATATAATCATCAGAAGCGTCGGCAAATCCGTAGGCTTTGTTTTCCCCCATAATTCCAAGAGGCATTCCCAAAGCGCTTCTCCAGGTAATGTCTTTTACAAAAACAAATTCTTCACCATTCCAGGTATATAAAAATGGACATGATCCTTTCAAAATCTGCGCTTCAACTACGTCGGAATCAGCTTCTGGCTTGAATATGTTCTGAGGAACTCCATTTGTCCAGGTGATTCTGATTACATCCACACTATTCCGGCTTCCTATTCCAAAATGTATCTCCGGTTGGGATACTACCGTTGATTGGTAAAGATCGCCACTACGCATTTCTATTTTTGCTCCAATTCCGAAATGATTGTTTTTTGCACTTCCTGTTAATAGTCCTACAAGTTTCATTTTTACATAATGGTTCATGTTTCCTCCGTCATTGCGTAACAAGGATACTCCACCGTGCAGGCCTGCTATTAATGCATCAGCATCTCCATCACTGTTGTAATCAAACAGGGTAATTTGCCTGCCTGAATTAACATTATCTGGAAGTAGAGACGACACATCAACGAAGTTGTCCTGGTCATCGTTATGATAAAGGAAAAGTCCTCTTTGTCCTTCTGAGGTCGATTCTCCTGCAATTAAAAGATCCAAATGACCGTCATTGTCAAAATCAAGGAATCTGGCATCATATGTCTTTACATTTTTAATGGGAGCAAACATTTTTTTTGTGTTTGCAAGCTCTTCAAAACTTCCATCACCCTTATTTTTCATCAGGGATATTTTACCGGGTTCAGCAGAAGTAAAAACAAGGTCCAGAAATCCGTCGTTATTATAATCACCCACATCAACTGAAATTGCATCGGCAAGTGAACTCAGGCCACTTTCCATACTGATATCCTTGAAGATTCCCTGTCTTTGATTTGAGTACAATATGGTTCCGGAGCGGCTTACAGCAACCAAGTCAAGGTCGTTATCATCATCAAAATCACCAAAGGCCGCGTCATATCCAAAGTCGTTGCTTTTGCCTGCAAGTTTCATCGCTTCGCTTTGTTCTGAAAAAGTTCCATCTGCATTATTTCTGTACACCCTGGTCCCAATTTCTCCAAATCCAAACAGATCGAGATCGCCATCATGATCCAGATCAGCAAAAATACCCTGGTTGTCCCCAACTACATTTCCAAGCTTTGCCTCCTCTGTAACGTCAATAAAAGCACCTTTCCCTGCGTTGCTGTATAAGATGTAACCTTCTTCCGTGGCAATGAACAGATCCAAATAACCATCGTTGTCGTAATCGGTGAACCGGGCTGATATTTCATTTCCAGAATGATCAATCCCCACTTCACTACTTACATCTCTGTAACTTCCCAGATCATTGTTATACAGGAAATGTTTGTATGTAGAAGTTGCATAATCGTAGCTGCCAAAGTATATATCAATATCTCCATCGCTATCATAATCAGCCGCTGTGGCATGACTTAAAACGCGAATATCAGGTTTATGATAATCCTCTGTATTTCCGTAATATCCCAAACCTGCAGATTCACTAACTTCTTGAAATTCTATAACATCAAGCAATGATTCATCTTCACCACCCAGTGTTGGTGAGTGCTGTTTGTATTCAATGATTGGAAACCCGATTAATGAACCTCCCGGGCCTTTTAAATCCATAATACCTGCCTGATATGGAGATGTGACTTTCATATAATTATGAAATATGGTAAACTGTATCAGGGCATTGTCCAGATCATTTTTTCGGAGCAGATCAAGTGTTTTCTCGTAAAATACTGCAGCCTCATCAGGGAACTCAGGAAATTGTTTGGTAATTGATTCTAATAGTCCGAGCGCATTGTCTGCCAATCCATCATTAAGATATATTTCCACCAAATTTAATTTCGGAACTATATTTCCCGGTGCATTTTCGATTAGCTGCTCCATACAAGTTTTTCTCCTGCTTTGAGATTTGCTATCGGAGGTTATAGAATACAATTCAGAAAGGACATAAAGTATTTTAATATTTCGGGGAGAGAATTTCAGAGCTTCAACTAAAATTGAAATAGCCATTTCCGGCTCGTCATTCATTTGATAATAGGTTGCCAGGATCAGCCTGGTTTCAGCATCTTCGGGTTCAATTTCTAGGGCTTTTAGGAGTTGTTCCCTAGCTTCAGGATAATTGCCCATTCTAAGGTAGGTCAGACCGAGGTTAGCATAGCCCAGTTTATCCTTGGGTGCCAGCTTTATATATTTTAAGAATTCAGCTTCTGCCTTTTCAAGCTCAAACTCTTCAAGGTAAGCTAATCCCAGGGTTTGTGTTGTCATCAACTCAATTGCCCCCTCATTACTTCGAGATTCTGGTTTGGGTTTACAGGCACCTGAAACTACAAGAAGAATAGTAAATATTAGCAGGAGTCTGTGTGTCATCATGGCGTTTCAGATAAATATTATATAATAAAGGTATAGTTTCTCAGTTTATTGGCAGGTTTGCCTGTTGAATGAGGCTCTTAATATCATCATACCGTAAAGGTCTGGTTATGCCTTGATAGTCTGCCAGATGCATCGAAATTATTAAAGACACATACTAATTTACCTACGGGGAGCTGGGTTTTTCTGAAAATAAATCCTTTCACTATTTAATGTTTATTTAATGCTCCGTATGGATTTAGGATTCAATTTTTATGCAGTTTAAATATAAATATCAGCCAAATCAGCCCGTTGGATTTTTAATATTGACGAAATATAATATATTTGATCAACTAAATGTATGGACATTTGAACATTTTTGCGTTTGGGTATGTAACACGCAGGAATAGTTCGGCCTTGCTAAACTAAGACATATGATCAACTAAATAAGTCTATTAACTAAACCAATCCTCCTACCTTATGAAAAAAGAATTTCAACTCCGAATTCTTTCTGGCTTTATAGCCAAAAAGAGTTATTATTTATTTCTACTGATTTTTTCGTTCAGTTCGGTGTTGTTTGCAAATACTAATGTCAGTCAAACGATCGAGGACGATGCAAGTTACCAAAGTACTGTATCTGGAACTGTAACGGATGAAACTGATTTACCCATGCAGGGTGTCTCTATTGTTGAAAAAGGAACAACGAATGGAGTTATTACTGGTCCTGATGGAACCTACTCGATTACCTTAGCTGGGAATGAAAGCATTCTTGTTTTTTCTTATGTGGGGTATTTAACCCAAGAAATTGCAGTGGGTTCTTCTACCAGCATCAATGTGAAAATGGACCTTGATGTAGAGCAATTGGATGAATTAATTGTAATCGGTTATGGTAGTAAAAAGAAATCGGAATTAACCAATGCCGTAGTTCAGACTTCGGGAGATGAGATAAAAAAATCTTCATCGATTTCAGTTTCGAACAACCTATCGGGTAAGCTGGCCGGAGTTTACGTACGGCAGACTAGTGCAATTCCGGGTTTTGATGATGCTCAGATTTTGGTCAGAGGTTACAATACCTACCGTGACAATTCGGCCTTAATTGTAATTGACGGTGTTGCAAATGCTGATCCGGATGGTCTGAATAGATTGGATCCCAATGATATTGAAACAATATCAGTCTTAAAAGATGCTTCAGCTGCTATTTATGGGGCACAGTCAGCAGGCGGGGTTATTCTTGTTACAACAAAACGAGGACAATCAGGAACTCCTGCCTTTAATCTTAATATGACCCAGTCTTTTCAGTCGCCAACCATGAAAGTAAACTCTGCGGATGTTTATGATTACATGGATGTGCTGAATGCGAACAGGATTTTAGATGGAGGAACTCCCGATTTCCCGGTTGATTTAATAGAGTCTTTTAGATCAGGAGAACGAAGAGCAGAAGATTGGTATGAAGCTTTGGTTGATCCTCCGATCTTACAGAACAGACATTCGCTTTCCATGCGGGGAGGAACGGATAAGGTCCGTTATTTTGCTTCGCTTGGAACAGCTAACCAGGGAGGTATACTTCGTGGGGATGATAAAACGAGTCTGAGACAATATAACATTCGAAGTAATTTAGATGTATCTGTAACGGATAATTTCGAAGTTGGATTAGACATTTCTTATCGACAAAAAGATACACAACAACCCCAGGGCGGGTCCGGTGAAATTGCATATTTTGCTAATACAAGTCCTTTACAAGAGGCATATATTGATGGGGATTACCGCTATCCAGGCGAAGGATGGTCACATTTAAATCCTGCAGCAAGATTACTTAGCCCTGGATACGGCCGGTATAAAGCAGACGTTGCAAATGCTGCTCTCAGGTTCAAATATGACATGCCTTTTCTGGAAGGATTAGCCCTGGAAGGATTTGGATCTATTATTAAAACGGTGCATTATAATAAGGTTTTCAACTATATCTGGAAATATTACGAGAAAAATTCAGCAGGCGAAATTGTTGAAAGAACATCGCGCTCTGTTGAAGATATAGGATTACGCGAAGATTTCAATCAAAGCTTGCGGGTTACTCTAAATGCAAAATTGGGATATGAAAGAGTTTTTGGCCAGGCAAACAAAATAAGCGCCTTTGTAGCCTATGAACAGATGGATTATGGTACCAACTATTTTTGGGCCCAGCGTTTAGGATATGATTCTCCACAGATTGATCAATTATTTGCAGGAAGCACAAACCGGAGTAACTGGAATACTGACGGTAGTGCAAGCGAATCGGCAAGGCAAAACTTCTTTGGACGTGCCAGCTATGAATATGCAAGTAAATATCTTTTAAGTGTGAACTTCAGATATGATGGTTCTCCAATTTTTCCTGAAGAAACACGATGGGGATTTTTCCCCGGGATATCTGCCGGTTGGGTTATTAGTGAGGAATCTTTTATGGAAAACGCCAGCGTCATAAACAACCTCAAACTTAGAGCTTCCTGGGGGCAATTGGGTAATGACAGAGTAAATCCATTCCAGTACATAGGGGCATTCGGTTACAGTGATGGCTGGGTTGTTGGAGGTAACGATGTGCGTGGTATTGAAGCTACTACTACGCCTAATCCAAACATTACCTGGGAGGTAACGACGACTACTGATATTGGATTAGAACTGGGGTTACTCAATAATCGATTGACTTTCGAGCTGGATGGGTATAAAACATTGACCACAAATATTCTGGGGCAAAGACAAGCCTCTATACCCTTATATACAGGATTATCTCTTCCCGATGAAAACATTGGTGAGATGGAAAGTCAGGGATTTGAAGTAATAGCCGGTTTCAAACAAAGGTTTGGAGAAGTGGCCTTGAATATTTCTGGTAATTTTTCCTATAACGATAATAAGATTATATACTTTGATGAGGTTCCCCAGGCAGAACCCTATCAAAAACAGGAAGGCTTACCCATTGGTACCAGTTTACTATATGAAGCAATTGGGATATACAGAACTCAAGCAGATCTGGATAATAATGTGAATTATGCCGGTGCAGGTCTTGGTGATCTGATTTTTGCTGATAAGAATGATGATGGAGTGATTGATAGCAATGACAGATACAGAGCCAGAACAAATGCATTTCCTAAAGCGCAAATTGGATTGAATTTTGATCTTAATTATAAAGGATTCGATTTGACGGTATTTTTACAAGGTCTGAGTGGGTCCATGTGGCGCTTAAGTAATGGGTTTAATTCAGGAGCGAATGGAAATGGGTTAGACTATGTGGCGAATAATACTTATTCGCTTGATAATGTTGATGCCGAATTACCAAGAATCCGCCCCTACGGTACGGGTGGTTCAGATAATGACTTCTGGTACCATACTTCGACTTTTGTAAGGCTCAAGACTGTTGAGCTCGGGTATAATTTGCCAAAGAAAGTAGCCTCCGCAATCAAAATAGATAATTTAAGGGTATATGTTTCAGGTGAAAATTTGCTCATGATTTATAATAATCTGAAGAAATATGGCGCCGGTGATCCTGAATTTTTGAGTGGGAGTGGAGGAGTATATCCTAACATGAGAACCATTACTTTGGGACTTAATCTTACTTTCTAAATTAAGAAATTATGAAAAGATATAATTTGATTAAAATAAGCATTTTTAGGAAAGCATTTCTTATAGTTGCTGCTATCCTGACGATTGTTTCATGTGATGTACTTAATAAAAAACCTCTGGATACTATCTCTGAAGATAATGTATTTAACGATGCTACTTTTCTTCAGAACTATGTGTATAATGTATACAATGGCATTAAACCACCCTGGAGCCCGGGCACAGGGGGATATTTAGGTTTAACCGATATCGGGGTCTATGCGCCCGATACACATAATAGAAGCGGAGGTTTTCGCAATTATTCAGAGGGACTGATGTCTCCAGACAATATTACAGATCTGACCGATATTTGGGCTCAGGAATATTATCACATTAAAAATGCAAATATTTTCTTTGAAAAAATTGAAGGTTCACAGATAAATGCCGAGCTGTTAGACCCGATGAGAGGGGAAGTGCATCTTTTGCGTGCATGGATGTATTTTGAACTTATCAGAACCTATGGAGGGGTGCCCATTATTACCAGTAGTTTTGAGTTGGACGCTGAGAATTTTGATGTGGAGAGGAATACCTATGATGAATGTGCTCAATTTGTTCTGGATGAATGTGAGTCAGCAATAAGTCTTCTACCTGAAACTGCTGCTCCGGGAAAACTCTCACAAGCGGCCGCTATGGGATTAAAAGCCAGAATGTTGTTGTACATGGCAAGCCCCTTGCATAATCCCACAAATGATCTTTCAAAATGGCAGGCTGCTGAAGTAGCCACAAAAGCTGTAATTGATTTAGGCTACACCTTGCATGAAACGCATGCAGACTTGTTTTTTCAGCCCATTAAGGAAGATGAAACCATCTATGGCAGAACATTTACTGCAGGCAGTAGAATTCCTGACTGGGGGTATAATTATGATTTCTGGCCCAGTGGTTTTGATGCCAGGCAGCGTTTGATGCCCACCCAGACATTTATCAATATGTTTCAGCTGACCAATGGAGAATATCCCTATCTTGAAGACGGCGTCACTGTGAATCCGGCATCCGGTTATGATCCGCAAAATCCAAATGTGAACAGGGATCCCCGTTACTACGACTACATATTATATCCTGGCGCAGGCCCCGTGAATATTATTGACGGAGCAAAAAGTACTCAAAGGTTATATGAGTATTGGGAAGATGCCAATCCAAATCCCAACAACGATCCCCCATATGAAAATCCGAATAAAGTTGATCCATTCAATGGACAGGAATTGTTTGATTTTGGTCGCGACTCAAAAACTTACTGGGTGAAAGGGCTTACCCCATTTCATTGGAGAGTACAAACTGGGTATACATTTAGAAAGTTATTGGATTTTAATGGTCCGCGTGCGAGCTTTGATTTTGACTATAGTCAATCAACCCCCTTTATGAGATTAGCCGAGTTTTATTTGAACTATGCTGAAATTCAGATAGCATTGGGGAATGAGGATATTGCAAGAGAATATATCAATAGAGTCCGCAGTAGACCCTCTGTAAATATGCCTGACATCACCAGTACTGGAGATGATTTGGTACGAGATTACAGAAATGAAAGAGCCATTGAGTTGCATTTAGAAGACTCTCGTTTTTATGATCTCGTGCGCTGGAAAGCAGGCCCAGGCTATATTGATAATTATCCAATCCGAGGTCTCACCAGTGTTACCATGGACTGGACTGGGGCCCAGGAGGGGGATCCAACTGGTGTATTTAACTTCGTGTATGGAGATGTTCCAGATGTAGATGAACGAGTTCCCTGGCCGGGAGACCATTATTATCTTTTCCCAATACCCCAGGAGGAAATTAAAAGAAGTAATAATAAGATTGAGCAGAATCCGGGATACTAATTAGAAGTAGTTTAAGGTTGATTAGGGAAAAACCATGGATTATATTTAATCCGTGGTTTTTTCTTGTTAAGTTATTATCATTATGAACATGAGGTTCTTTATTCATATATGCACATCTCTCTTGTTAGTGCTTTGGTTTATAACGGGCTGTTCCTCAAATAACACCAAAAAATCAAAGCTATTTGTGGAAGTTTCATCTAGAAAATCAGGAATTCACTTTGAAAACATTCTTGCTGAAAATGATTCCATGAACTACTGGAATTATATGGATATGTATATGGGAGGAGGGGTTGCAATTGGTGATTTTAATAATGATGGTTTGGCGGATATATATTTTACCGGAAATATGGTAGAAAACAAACTTTATCTGAACAAAGGTGATTTAAAGTTTGAAGATATTACAAAACATGCAAATGTTGGAGCCGATGATCGATGGATGACCGGTGTGACCCTGGGAGATGCCAATCAGGATGGTTGGTTGGATATTTATATATGTGCTTCTGGCATATGGGCCACGACCAAAGATCTGCTTTATATTAATGATGCAAGGGAAGGAGAAATCCCCACGTTTACGGAATCAGCCGAAAGTTATGGCGTGGCAGATGAAGGAAACAACGTTCATGCTGTATTTTTTGATTATGATTTAGACGGAGATCAGGATTTATATGTGATTAATTATCCGATCGTGCCTTCGCGAAGAAGTATTACAGAGTATTTAGCATACCGCGACAATGCTCCTAAAAACAGAAGTGACAAGTTATATCGAAATGAAGGCAATAATAGTTTTTCGGATGTAACCTTACAGGCTGGATTAGCAAGATATGGTTTGTCCTTAAGCGTATTAGTTGGGGATTATAACCAGGATGGGTGGCCTGATATGTATGTGTCTAACGATTTTAGTACCCCTGATTATTTTTACATAAATAATCAGGATGGATCCTTTTCCAATGAATATTTAAATCTTACAAACCACAGTGCCTATTTCGGGATGGGAAGTGATGTGGGGGATTTTAACAACGACGGGTATTTGGATATTTTTCAGCTGGATATGAGGTATATAAATCATAGAAGACAGAATGAGAACATGGATCGCATGGAACCGGACAGATTCAAAAATATGATCGATCATAATATGCACTACCAGTATACACAGAATATACTTCAGCTATATATGGGCCTGGATAGTGCAGGATTACCTCATTTCGGAGATATAGCGAATATTGCAGGAGTGACGTCTACAGATTGGAGTTGGGGGCCCTTATTGGCTGATTTTGACAACGATGGATTTAAAGACATTTATATTTCAAATGGTACGAAAAGGGACGTGAATAACAGCGATTTTTTCCGAAGCGATATTGTAAAGAATTTTGAATTAAAAGAACCTTTAGAATTAACGAAACAAATTCCTTCTGAAAAAATAAGAAACTTTGCTTTTAAGAATAACAGAGATTTAACTTTTCTGGATGTTTCAAACGAATGGGGGCTTGATCATGAGGGATTTACGAATGGATCCGCCTACGCTGATTTGGATAATGATGGAGACCTGGATTTGGTTGTAAATAATCTGGAAGAAAAAAGTAAAATCTATGAGAACAAAGCAAATAAAATAACTACTAACACATATATAAGGGTACAATTGGAAGGACACGAGAAAAATGCTTTTGGAATAGGTTGTAAAGTATGGTTAGAGGATCGTGGGGAACTGCAATACCAGGAGATGACTCTGACCAGGGGCTTTCAATCATCTGTGGAACCAGTAGTGCATTTTGGAACAGGGGAAAAAGAAGAAATTGAAAAAATAAAGGTGCTCTGGCAAGATGGAAAGGAACAAGTCCTCAATCAAGTTAAAACAAACCAATTGCTAAAGATTGATTATAAAAACGCAAGGTACCCTCAAACGGAAAAGCTAGAGGATGAAGAAAAATTATTTAAAGATATTACCCGACAGGCAGGCGTCCTCTATAAACACGAAGAAAATCCCTTCGATGACTATCGTTATCAGGTAGCACTTCCCTATAAAACCTCCCAATATGGGCCTGCCCTGGCAGTAGCAGATATAGATAATGATGGATTAGATGACTTTTACGTTGGAGGGGCATACCAATCCTCGGCTAAAATGTTTCGGCAAAATAGCGATGGGACTTTTTCAGAAATATTATCCGATCTATGGGAAAAGGATAAAATAAGTGAGGATGTAAGTGCGGCTTTTTTTGATGCTAACCAGGATGGTTTGGTAGATCTTTATGTGGTATGTGGAGGCAATGAGAATAGGAAGGGAGATAGTTATTACCAGGATAAATTTTATATGAATCAAGGAGACGGTGTTTTTAAAAAAGAAATAACTGCTCTCCCAAAGATGACAGAAAGTGGATCTGTAGTTGTTCCTGCAGATTATGATAAGGATGGAGATTTGGACCTGTTTGTCGGAGGAAGAATGATCCCCAGAAATTACCCCATGGCACCAAAGAGTTCCATACTCCAAAATATAAGTTCAACCGATAGCATCAAATTTGTGGATGTAACCAAAGATGTCGCTCCGGATTTATTAAACCTAGGCATGGTAACCCAGGCTCTATGGAATGATTTGGATCAGGATGAGCATGAGGATTTAATCATTATCGGTGAGTGGATGGGAATCACCTATCTGAAAAACAATAATGGAAAATTTGTAAATGAAAGTAAATCAGCAGGTTTATCGGATACGAATGGGTGGTGGTTAGGTTTGTTAAGTTATGATTTCGACTCTGATGGCGATTTAGACTTTATTCTGGGAAATCTGGGAAAAAACTATAATTATCAGGCAAGTGAAAACGCTCCATTTAATCTATATACCTATGATTTTGATAACAATGGCAAAAATGATATTGTATTTAGTACCTATGAAGATGGCATAGAGATTCCTGTGGATTGCAGAGATGGTTCAGCAGAACAGATTCCTGCCATAAAAATAAAATTTAAAGATTTTCATTCCTATGCAACAGCAAGCCTGGCCGATATTTATTCAACAGAACATTTAGAACAGGCAGCACATTATCAAATTAAAAGTTTTGCCCATTCTTATGTGGAAAATATAGGAAATGGACAGTTTAAGCTTTTGCCTTTAGGGGATAATTTTGTGCAGATTGCTCCCTTAAATACCATGGTCGTACATGATTTAAATAGGGATGGGAATGAAGATGTGATATATGCAGGTAATTTGTATGGTTCTAAAGTGGAAGTACCCAGAGGAGATGCTAGTTTTGGGGGGATATTACTGGGGGACGGCCAAGGTGCGTTTAAATCTGTAATGCCTTACGATAGCGGATTACTTGTAAAAGGAGAGGTAAAAAATATTCGAAAAATAAAACTTGCAGATGGCAGTCAAGGGATCCTTTTTGCTGTGAACAACGATTACTTGAAATTATTTCAAATCATACATCCCGGGGAAATACCCGGTATTGGATTATTACACAATAAATAACTATCGTGAAAAATGAGAACCATGACAAAATTCACATTTATTATTACGCTCTTTTTTATCTGTTCCGGTTTTGTTTCCGGAATGCCGGCAGATAAAACTACTGTGACCAAAGCGATTGTATTACAAGCCGAGCTAAAGAATAATCAGACGGAGGTACCCATGTTGTGTAAGCTTGCGTATGAGGGGGAAAACAGCACAGAAGCCATTATCAAACAGGGCAACCACGTGATAATCAAACAAAGACTGCGTAAGGGAAATAACGACCTGTTCTTTTTTGCCAAAGCTAATAAAAGCGGGGAGGTAACACGCTTAAAACTGCTTGTTGATGATAAAACAACTTCCATAACAGCAACTGCTATGCCTTCCCGGAAATGGCGGGTGAATTTTGTGCAACACGTACATACCGATATAGGATATACCCGTCCTCAAAGCGATGTGTTAGCCGACCATCTCCGGATGATCGATTATGCGCTTGACTATTGTGACCAAACCGATGATTATCCAGATGCTGCAAAATTCAGATGGACCTGTGAAGTAACCTGGCCGGTGGAAAAATATCTGATCTCAAGGCCTCAAAAACAAATTGACCGCCTGAAGCAAAGAGTAAAAGAAGGCCGCATAGAACTGGCTGCCATGTACCTGAACTTTGATGAGATGCCTGATGAGCAAGCTTATGCTGCCTCACTCAAACCTTTTGAAATGTTCCGTAAGCACGGCTTACAGGCCAAAGTGGCCATGCAAAATGATGTCAACGGCATTGGCTGGTGTTTCAATGACTTCTATAGTACACTGGGGGTAAAATATTTAAATATGGGTACACATGGCCATAGAGCCCTGATCCCCTTTGACAGGCCTACTGCCTTTTGGTGGGAATCTCCCTCAGGGAACAGAATGCTTGCTTTCCGTGCAGAACACTACCACCAGGGTAATTTCTTCGGAATTCACACAGATAATTTTGAAAATTTTGAAAAGAAGATGTTGATCTATCTTTCAGAATTGTATGATACAGGCTATCCATTTGATATTACCTCTATTCAGTATTCAGGGTATCATACGGATAACTCACCTCCCTCGTTGAGGGGCAGCGAAATGATCCGGAAGTGGAACAACAAATACGATTGGCCGAAGCTTAAAACTGCCACAGCCTGCGAATTTTTTGAGGAGATTGAGGAGAAGCATGCAGGCGAACTTGAAGTTTACCGCGCTGCCTGGCCCGATTGGTGGACCGATGGTTTTGGCTCCGGTGCAAGAGAGGTTAGTAAATCGAGGGAATCCCATGTGGATATTATTGCGTCCCAGGAAGCATTGAGCATGGCTAAAGTACTTGGGGAAAAGATGCCAGCTGAGATTGACGAAAGGATCTTTGCTGTGAATGATGCCATCCTGTTTTACGACGAACATACCTTTGGATTTCATGCAAGTATTAGCCGCCCCTATAGCAAAGGATCTATGGAACAAAGGGCTCTGAAAGAATCCTATGCCTGGGAAGCTCATCGCAGGGCTCGCTCTGTTAATGAAGAGGCGATGGGCCTGTTGCAGGAATACATTCCTAAACTTGATGTGCCAAGTATCGCAGTGTTTAACACCATGGCATGGAAACGGAGTGCCTGCATGAAGGTTTATATAGACGAGCAGCAACTTCCAATAAATAAGGAGTTTAAGATCATAGATGAGAACGGGGACATAATGCCCGCACAGGTGTACGAACCTCACGGAGGTAGTGCATACTGGCTGATTTGGGTGAATGATGTTCCCGCTTTTGGCTGTAAGCAGTTACGGATAGAAGTCAATGAAGATGCCAGCAGAAAGAGAGTGAAAATGGATACAAATGAGCTTTCTTCCCTGGAAAATAAGTGGTACAAAATTGTGGTTGACACGAAAAAAGGAGTTGTTACAAGCTTGATCGACAAAGAACTAAACAAAGAACTTGTCGATAAAAATGCACCCTGGAAACTAGGTGAGATTATTTACGAACAATTAGGAAACAGGGCGGAAATAAACAAAGGCCATCTGGTCGAAAGGAGGGAACCCGATCGTAAGTGGATGCAGGACTACAAGCGATATGGCCTTGCGAATTTTGCTTTCAAAGGAATTGAAAATCAGCCCATCTGGAAGGAGATGCACTTTGCCGGGAAAATGGAAATGGCCGCTTATGGCGATGAGGGTTTTAAGCTGGGAATCAGGCTTTATAATACAACAAAAAGGATTGATTTTGTCTATAATGTGGTGAAGAAACCGGTGACCGATCCTGAAGCTATCTATGTGGCATTTCCATTCCTGCTTGACGAAGGGAAAATAAACTTTGATGTACAGGGAGGCCTGGTAGAAGCAGGAGTAGATCAAATTCCCGGATCATCAAATGACTGGAACACCGTACAGAATTTTGTGTCGGTAAAAAATGAGGATACACAATTGGTTATTGGAAGTCCCGAAACCGCATTGATGCAGTTTGGGGGGATTAACACCGGGCGCTACGACGCTTCAGCAAAACCTGAAAAACCATATGTGATTGGCTGGCCCATGAACAATTACTGGGTTACAAACTTTGCAGTAGACCAACGTGGTGAGTTTGAATGGACCTATTACTTCACTTCTTCCGCCGATGTATCCAATAGTTTTTCAACTCAATTTGGCTGGAATGCAAGGATTCCGTTGTTAGGCCGTGTCATCCCTGCAGGAAAGACTGAGCGTAACACCGACTTTGAATCTGTATTTGAGGAGTTCCCAAACAATGTATTATTGGTTAATTCAAAACCACTGACCGGTGAAAATGCCGTTATCTTTCATATGCGTGAGTTAAATGGCAAAAAAACAAATTTTGCAGTTAAAGGGATCAACACTTTTCAAACGCAGGAGGTTGACGTACTCGGAGAATCAGCGATAGATGTTGCCAGCGTGGCATTACTTCCCCATGAAACAAAATTCATAAAAGTTACCTGGTAAAGGACCGATTAAGAATATAATGAATAGACGTACTTTTTTAAAAGATTCAGCTCTTTCAGGCGTAGGGGCAATGGCAGCTCCTCATGTCTTGAGTGCAATGAATAATTCCTTAGTAGATCAGTTAACAGGTAAGCGTTTTGTAACCTTATGTATAATGATTCGGACTTCCCCATGGGAAGTGTCCAGAGATGTAAAACTTCATCCGCGGGAGGAATATGAAATACACACTCTGGAAGTGGTGCGTGATATGCGTGAAGCTTTTTCAAAGAATAATCCAGAAGGCCGCTTAACCTGGGGATTTACGCTGAATGCACTGGAAGATAAAAGAAAAAATTATGTGGATATCAGGAAATATGTTGTAGAGTGCCAGAAAAAATACGGCGATGAAATATCCTATATGCCGGGATATTTTCCGGCCATGTACCTTCCCCGGCAACGAGTAAATAAAGAAATAAGTGAAGCGCTTCAGATAATTTCTGATTTTGTAGGAAACGGATACAGGCCAAAATCCATTATGGGAGGATATCTGGCTGCTGAAAATATGCGCTACCTTTCGGAGGAAGAGGATGTCCATGTTGCCCACGGGGTGATCTGGAGCCAGCATGATGTTGATGGTGGTGGTGCGGATGGATCTCCGTCGTATCCTTACTATCCTTCAAAAGAACATTTTTGTAAGCCAGCCCAGAATAACAGGGATTTTATCGACTGTGTAAATCTAGACGGTTGGAGCATCGATTTCTTATGCGCAAAGATCAGTGGAGGTGTTACCAGCAGTTCCAGTCTGTATAACGGGGCTTCGAGCCGACGCGGAGTGGGGCCCATAGAAAACTATATAGAATGGGGACTGGATATCGGGCATATTTCGGTTATGCATACCCAATCGTTGCATTTCGACCGTGGCTTTGAATTAAATGGGTTTGGCTGGATTCCCAATATATGGGAGGCTTCTCTTGTGAAAGCACCTGAACGGAAAAACTGGCACGATCAGCTCGTTCTAAGGGCTCTCGAAAAATGGGTAAGTGGAACCAAAGAACGTTGGCCGGATGTTCAGTTTATCTCGTTTGGAGAGTATGGGGAGATATGGAGGCAGCATTATCCGGATAATGAAAAATGGAATTACCGTTTTGAAGAAAAAGGATTGGGAATAGGTAATTCATGGGGTGATGAAGAGATCCGCTGGTTTATGAATAAAGAATTCCGGCTGGCCCTTCTTCGGAACTGGCATAAAAACAGCCCGGAGAAAGTAATTGATTTTACCCGTTACGATCTCTCGGCCCGGGAACCTGCCGATCCAAGCCCGGAGTACCCGGTGAAAGATTGGAGCCTGATGAACCGGATCAACCAGAAGGGATTGCGGCCACAGGACAAACCTGTACGGCTGAAAGACCTTGACAAAATAGACAGGGAACTAATTTCAGGATACTATCCGGAACTTGAATTATAAATTTGGGTACTATCAAAACCACTGACCGGTGAGGGCTCAGTAATTGCAAAATAACTTATACAATATGAAAAAATACACATGTGTAATGAGTGTTTTTTTACTCATCGGAATTGTCCTGTTTAGCTGTACGTCCAAACAGCCTGAAACCAGAGCAAATGAAAAGTCTGGAAATTACGACATGCGCTCAGAACTTACACCATCCCGACTGACCATTGCCATGTGGGACTTCTCCTGGTTAAATCAACATTATAAAGGTGGTTTTTTTGAAGACTACAATAAAGTTCTTGACGAACTCCTCGAGCGCGGGTTTAACACGGTACGCATCGATGCTTTTCCATTGGTAATTGGGAAAATGGAACATAAGGATCAGGAAGTGACCATTGCCGCTGCTCCACTGGAAAATTGGGGTGCCACTGATAAGGATCGCAAACATGCCGTGATTACTGAATTATTGGATTTTATGAAAACAGCCAAGGAGAAAAACATCTCTGTTATACTTTCTTCCTGGGCACTTGGAGGTGTACTTGAATTCCCAAACCTCAAGGAAGATTATACCCATCCTGAAGAGATATGGAAAGCCTGGGAAAAAGTATTGGACCTATTGAAAAAGGAAGATCTTTTAAGCCATGTTGTTTATGTTGATTTCGACCAGGAATTTCCATATTTCAGCCCGGTAGCAGAGGAGCTAAACCACCTGGGTCAAATAAACATGGAACCATCCGCTTCGGCATTAGCTGCCATGGAAGCGGCAGGAAGTGTCCAGGCGAACTTTGACAGGCTGGCCTGGAATCCCCGGCAAATGGAATTTGTACGCAATTACTTAAACAGCACCTTAACCCACTTTCAACACAAATATCCCGAATTACGATTTACCTTCTCATTTACCTCCTATTGGAAAGAAATCAGGGCAATGAATATTAAATCTTTTGATGTACTGGAACTGCACTTTTGGCTCTCCCAAAGTGAACGATTTAATTCACGTTCCGGTTTTGGCGGGATAAAAAAAGACCGGGGCATTCACGACCATAAAGACTATATGGACAGGCTGGAAAAAACAATGCTTTCATCGCGCCCAATGCTGATGAAAGACATGCACAACCGATTGGCCTGGGCAAAAGAGTGGTCGGAAGAAATTGGTGCCCCACTTACGACCACTGAAGCCTGGGGCCCCTGGTGGCACATGGATCATAAAGACCTGACCTGGAAGTGGTTATATGATTGGTGTGAAGAAAGCATGCAACTTTCGTCTGATTATCAACTATGGGGATCTACCCCATGGAATTACAGCCACCCTTATTGGGAGAACTGGAAAAACGTAGAGTGGTACAATAAAGTAAACAGAAGATTTTTGGAAAATTGATAATGCAAATTTGCGAGATGAAAATCAAATCGATTTCTTTTCCAGTTGTGCTGGTATTATCTCTGTTCAACCCTGTGTTGCAGGCTCAGGATACAATAAGTCGTTCTTCGGGTAAATTAGGTACGACTTATCTGGCTGAATACGCCTTTGATGGAGATGAAACCAGCCGGTGGGTCAGTAAAAAAAATGAGCAGACTGCCTGGTTGCTTTATGACTTTCACAAATCAGTATCGTTTGAGAATATTATCATTCACTGGGAGAATACCTCTGCAAAGGAATTTTGTATTCAATCTTCCGGAAACGGTGAAGATTGGAATACGGTATACCATGAAAAGAATGGGAAAGGTGGTTTAACCACCTTAAACCACCTGGAATTTCAGGGGCGTTTCTTTCGCATCCTATCTATAAATAAAGATCCGGCCCTGTGTTATTCCATATGGGATATTACATTTCCCGATCCTGAACCTGCAAGAATCGTTGAGCTCCGAAAGAGAGAGACTGAAAAAAGGCGCAAAGCGAAATTGAATGCGATTAAAAAGCAGTTGAACTTTGAGGAGATAGTGTTTGCTGTTCGGGAAGATTGCAAGGACCACGTATGGGGGCATTGGTATGCAAATTTCGCCTACTACTGCCTGGATCCATCATACAAAAACTATGGGAAGCAGGGGCGTTTATGCAAATACAATATGAGCACAGGTAATATAAGCACCTTGGTGAATGATCCTGAAGGAACGGTTCGCGATCCCCAGTTACATTACGATGGTCAAAAAATCCTGTTTTCCTGGAGAAAAGCCGGGAGCGAGCATTTTCATATTTACGAAATTAATGTTGATGGAACCGGTTTAAAGCAGTTAACCTTTGGCCCCTATGCCGATATTGAACCTATCTACCTGCCTGACGGTGGGATAATATTTGTATCCAGTCGCTGTAACAGATGGGTGAATTGCTGGCAGGTACCCGTTGCAACTATTTACCGGTGTGATGGGGATGGGAAAAATATTCGCCAGTTATCTGCAAATATCGAACATGACAACACCCCGTGGGTGCTACCCGACGGACAAATTCTCTATACCCGCTGGGAGTATATTGACAGGAGCCAGGTGCATTATCATCATTTATGGACCATGAAGCCCGATGGAACCAACCAGATGGTTTATTATGGCAATTTAAACCCGGGTAATGTTTTTATCGATGCCAAACCGATTCCCGGCAGCTCCAGTATTGTCCTGAGCTGCTCTCCCGGGCATGGACAGACAGATCATAGCGGGCGAGTAGCCACGGCGAATATTTCCAATGGCCCGGATGATCTTAATCAATTGAAATATCTTAGTCAGGGAAGTGATTTCCGGGATCCGTACCCCTTGTCTGAAGACTTGTATATTGCAGCAAGTGGCAATAAAATGTTTTTTATTGATTCAGAAGGAAATGAACTTCCATTTTTTTCTCTGCCACCGGAATTCGGTCATACGAATGTACAGGAACCCCGTCCCTTAACCGGGCGTAAGCGGGAACCGGTTATCCCTTCCAGGGTGGATCTATCGAAAGGAACCGGAACACTCTTTGTAAATGATGTGTATACCGGTAGAAACATGGAAGGGATTAAACAGGGAGAAATAAAAAAACTATTGATCCTGGAAGCATTGCCAAAACCCTGTCAGTTTACCGGGAGCATGGAGCCCCTGACCTGGGGCGGCAGCTTTACCCTGGAACGTATTCTGGGTACAGTTCCTGTAGAAGCTGATGGCTCAGCGATTATGGAACTACCTGCAAACCGTCCTTTCTTTTTTGTTGCACTTGATAAAGACGATAGCAGTGTAAAGCGTATGCAGAGTTTTTTATCGGTTGTGCCGGGAGAAGTAACAGGTTGTGTCGGATGCCATGAAAAAAGGACCACTGCTCCTGTTCCACAGAAAAATAGCAGACCGCTTGCCGCCCGGCGAAAGCCCTCCATCCCTGAACCCGTTAGAGATATACCGGATATTATTGACTTTCCCAGGGATATACAGCCGGTGCTTGACAAACATTGTGTCAAATGCCACAGGCCTGAAAATTATATGGGAGGTATATTGCTGACCGGAGATCATGGTCCCATTTATTCTCATAGTTATTACAATCTCAAGGCCAGGGGAGAGTATGTCATGGGAAGAAATCTGGCAGTCAGTAATTATCCTCCCCGTGATATAGGAGATGCTGCCAGTCCGCTGATGGACAAGCTCGATGGAAGCCACCATGATGCGAAACTTTCTGAGAAGGAAATTAAGTTACTTCGTTACTGGATAAATACCGGAGCTACTTATCCAGGTACATACGCAGCCCTGGGAACAGGATCAATTGGACTGAATGAAGGACACCTGATTACCGATAACAGTGATCTGGACCTACCCGAAGTGCAGGAAATGAAAGCAGTCCTGGAAAAAAAATGTGCATCCTGCCATCAGGGAGATACCCGCCTGGCAACCCATCCTTCCTACGTTCATATACAAGCCTGGGTGGTAGGTGATAAAACATGGAAGACAAATTTTATGCGGGATATTGTCTATAACCTGAGTTACCCGGAGAAATCATTGATCCTGCTGGCTCCACTTTCTGCTGATGCTGGAGGATACGGGAAGTGTAAATTGGAAAAAAGCAGTACTCAAAAAGCGATATTTACGAGCAAGAATGATCCGGAGTACCAATTAATCCTTCAAGGCATCCGGGCGGCAGGTTCGTTGCTTGATCAACGAAAAAGATTCGACATGGAGGGCTTTAAGCCACGTCGGGAATATGTTCGTGAGATGAAAAAGTATGGGATACTTCCTGATTCATTCGACCTGGCTAAGGATCCAATTGACTTTTACAAGACTGATCAGCGGTACTGGGAGTCTTTGTGGTATTACCCGCCAGGAGCAGAAAAACCGCATTTGTACGAGAATCCATATCCGGAAAGCTGCCTTGCCAATTCTCCTTCTATTACACAGCTGCAGTCATCACGTAGTTTTATATGTTCTGACTATGGAGCTCAGAAGGTTCGGGAATTTGACCGGCAGGGGCGTGTTATCTGGGAGCATGATGCAAGATCCTGTACGGATGTGACAAAACTCCCCAGCGGGAATGTCCTGTTTGCAACGGGCAAAGAGGTCATTGAGGTAACACCCGGTCATATGCAGGTATTTTACTATAAGTCAGAAGGAGAGGTCAATAGCTGTCAACGCCTGAGTGATGGAAATACCCTGATTGCAGAATCAGTTCCTCTGCGCATTTGTGAGATAAATCCACAGGGAGAGATTGTAAAGACCATTCCACTTACATGCAAAAATGAAGACAGGCACTGGGCACTCCGGCATGCACGGAAAACACCTCAGGGAACCTATCTTGTAGGACATCTGGGAGATAATCTTGCCCGGGAATATGATGCTGAAGGAAAAATTATCCGTGACTTTAATGCCCCGGGGCATGTCTTTATGGGGCAACGCCTGAAAAATGGACATACCTTGGTTTCGTGGCAGAAAGGAATTCTTGAATATGATACAGCAGGAAATATCGTATGGGAATTAACTGAAAAAGATGTCCCGGCGATGAAACTGCAATTTATTCTTGGAATTAACAGGCTTGATAATGGCAACACCATTGTTTGCAACTGGCTTGGTTGGGATGCAAAAGGCAAAGGCACACCTCTTTTTGAGCTAAACAAAGACAAAAAAGTTGTATGGCAGGTTCCTGACTCTGATAAAATTGGAACAATCACCTATATGCAAGTCATAATTTGAACTTACATAGAATGGAAACGGGTATGAAAAAAACTTTTAATCGAGCTTTAATCGGCGTTATTCTGGCACTTACAACTATGAATTGTTTTGCCCAAAAGTCCCAGGTCACGGATGTTTGGGTCGTGTTTAAAACGCACTTTGATTTAGGATATACCGATCTGCCGGAGAATGTTTTTGAACGTTACCGGGAGGAAATGATGGATAAATCATTAGATGTGATCGAGAAAAATGCACAGCAGCCCTCAGATAAACATTTTTCGTGGACAGTAGCCGGCTGGCCATTACAAGCTCAAATTCTTGGTCCCTTACAGACTCCGGAACGTAAAGTCAGGATTGAAAAAGCAATAAAAGAAGGTTCTTTGGTGGTTCACGGGCTTCCCGGCACATTGCATACCGGATCGCTTGATTACGAAGATCTGGTACGTGGGTTAGGATACTCCTCTGCAGTTAACCGCATGTACGGACTACCCTTGCCCATCAGTGCAAAAATGACGGATGTCCCTTGCCATTCATGGGTATTGCCTACTTTGTTGCATCATGCAGGAATAAAATTCTTGCAGCTGGGCTGTAATCCGGCGAGTAATTATCCCCGTTTCCCTGAATTATTCTGGTGGGAAGGCCCCGATGGTTCTAAAATACTCTGTCATTATACATCCTTATATGGATCGGATATAAAACCCCCTAAAACCTGGCCCTATAAGAATTATTTGGCCATGCAGATGACAGGTGACAATCATGGACCACCAACGGAACAAGATATTGATAAACTTCTGGCTTATGCAGAAAAAGAGATGTCCGGAGTAAAAGTCCATTTCGCTACCCTCGATGATTTTGCAAAAGCCTTGCTTGAAGAGAACCCTGATTTGCCCGTTGTTAAAGGAGATACACCGGATACATGGATACACGGATTAATGTCAAATCCTCAGGAATCGAAAATTGCCCGTAATATTCGTCCCCTGGGACCTGCTTTAGATGCCCTGAATACTCAAATGAGAATTTGGGGAATTCAGACCCTGCCTTTAAGCGAAAAACTTGCAAAGGCTTATGAACAAAGTCTTTTGTATGGCGAACATACCTGGGGAAGCGCTTCTGCATATGGGCCACTTAAAATATATGGGAATGAGTGGAAACAATGGGTTTTAGAAGCTAATGCCGAGCTCAGAGCTGAGGATGAAAATATCCCGGGCTTACCAACGAGAAAAAAAGCAAAATGGTTAAAGTCCTACGATGCTCATCGCCAATACATCCATAATGCAAATGACATTGTATCCCCTGAACTGGATAGCCGGCTAAACTTACTGGCAAGATCGGTGGATGTTCCCGGCAGGCGCTTTGTGGTTTATAATGCCCTCCCCTGGAAGCGTTCCGGGATGGTAAGACTGCCCTGGGGAGATGAAAGAACCTTATTTGTCAAAGACGTTCCCGCAGGTGGATACATTACGATTTCTGAGAAGGACCTAAAAGAAGATAAAGTTTCGTCTGATAAAAAAAAGACGCTTATCACACCACATTTTACTGCTGTTTTCGATCTGACAAGAGGGGGTGTTTCTTCTTTAAAGGAGAATAAGAGCCAGCGTGAATTGGTAGATCAATCTTCTGCATATGCCATAGGGCAGTTTTTACACGAGCGTTTTAGTTCTGTTGAAGTTGACAGATGGATGAACAGCTACAACCGGATTAAGGATAGTTGGGGTTTGGTTGATTTCGGAAAACCGGGAATGCCGAAAGCTGATACAGTACCCTATTGGGCTTTTACCCCTGAGAATTGGGAATTATCAGTATCACATACCCATGTTGCAGATGTTGCTGTTTTATCAGCAACAGATACCCGGGGCTTTGCAGATAATTACACTTTGGTTTTTACCTTTCCACACGACGCAGCCTATGTTGATATTGAATGGAAAGTCGATAACAAAACGGCCGAAAAACATGCAGAGGGTGGCTGGTTGTGTTTCCCCTTTGCTGTGGATAATCCCACATTCACTATTGGGCGATTAGGGGCCCCCATTAATCCGGCCACCGATATCATTCCCGGGGCCGGAAGGTATTTAATGTCGGTAAATACAGGAGCTGCACTTACTCAAGCCGATAATACAGGAATGGTATTGTCGGCAATGGATTCGCCCATAATGAGTTTTGGAGAACCCGGATTGTGGAAGTTCTCCATGGATTATGTTCCAAGCACAGCATCGGTCTTTGTCAATCTATACAACAACATGTGGAATACCAATTTCCCGCTGTGGCAGGAGGGATCGTGGACAGAACGGGTTCGCATATGGGCCAAATCAAAGAATGAACAAACGCTTATGAATCTGACAAAAAAATCATGGGAGGCCCGATTGCCCTTACTGGTTGGGTCAGCAGATGGGAAAGCCGGCAAGTTAAAAAGTAAGAACCAGGGATTGACCCTTTCCCGGGAAGGGATTCTGGTAACAGCCTTTGGAGATAATCCGGATGGAGAAGGAACCATTCTTCGCCTGTGGGAACAAGCTGGTAGTTCCGGGAAATGTAGTGTAAAATTACCCAAAGGAATGCATGTTTCGTCTGTTCAACCTCTTACCCTGCGTGGTGAAAAACAAGGTGATCCTATTGAAGTGAAAAACGGAAAATTTTCCTTTGAACTGAATACATATGCTCCGGCATCTTTTTTAATGAAATTGTAAGAATTCAAATACGACATAACTCATCTTTTTTTCATCGAAATAAGCAAAGAATCTGGACATGTTAAAGCAAGTATTTTATTCTGTACTACTATTGCTTTTTAGCTGCCCGGCCGCTTTGGCGCAGAATTATCTGTCGCCCTGTGACATTGATCTGAGTCCGGATAAGCAAACCATTTATGTAACGGCAGCCACCGGTAAAAAGATTCTTTGTGTGGATGCCGGAACAAAAGAAGTGCTTCATGAGTTCCCATTGAATTCAGAACCTACCGGAGTGATCCCGGCTGCAGATGGGAAAGATTTGTTTGTGACGGCCGGGCGATATAATGGGAGTGTATATCAAATTGATTCGGAAACAGGAAGGCTTAAGCAGGAAATTCCCGTGGGGCATACCCCAATGTCGCCCGTACTTAGCCCCGATGGTGAAACATTGTATGTTTGTAACCGCTTCAATAACGATGTGTCGATCATTAACCTGAAGAAGGGCAAAGCGATTGCACGTGTTCCGGTATTACGTGAACCGGTGGCAGCCGACCTGACCCCCGATGGGAAATATTTATTTGTTGCCAACCATATCCCTGATGGAGCTGCCAATCTGGACTATGTCGCCTCCAGGGTTTCGGTAATTAACACCCAAAGCCTTGAAGTGACCACCATTCCACTCGTAAACGGAGCGGAAGGATTACGCAGCCTTAAACTATCTCCAGACGGTAAGTATGTTTATGTGACCCATTTAATGGCCCGTTATTTTGTACCGACGACGCAACTGGCACGAGGGTGGATTTCTACAGATGCACTCAGTGTCATCCGTGTTTCTGACTTATCGTTGCAATACACGGTTCTGCTTGATGATGTAGATCGGGGCTTCACGAATCCCTGGGCTATTGGTTTTTCAGGGGATGGTAAAACAATGATAGTAAGCGCGGCAGGGAATCATGAAATCAGCCTGATAAACCTGTCTGAGATGACCCGCAAAATGGAAGCAGAAGTAGGGAATACGACAAAGGAGGTGCATCTCAACACACACAATAACCTTTCGTTTCTGCAGGATATACGCAAGCGGATCAAGCTAAACGGGAATGGTCCGCGAGCCATTGCTGTGCATGGAAATACGGTCTATGTTGCCCATTATTTTTCTGATGACCTGGAAGTGCTCGATTTCTCCGATCCGGACAATATTCAAACGGCATACTACCAGCTGGCTCCAGAGGTTCCGATTACGGCAGAGCGACAGGGTGAGATTTTCTTCAACGATGCATCCTTATGTTTCCAGAACTGGCTTAGTTGCGCGACCTGTCACCCCGATGCCCGCACCGATGGATTGAACTGGGACCTTCTTAACGATGGCATGGGCAATCCTAAAAATGTAAAGTCGATGATATGGGCACATAAAACCCCCCGGGCCATGTGGCTGGGTGTACGTGCCGATGGAGAGACAGGCGTTCGGGCAGGTATTAGGCATATTCAATTTAAAGTTCGTCCCGAAAAGGATGCCAAAGCCATTGATGCTTACCTGAAATCATTGGAGCCGGAAAGGAGCCCTTTTTTAATCAAAGGAAAGCTTGGGAAGGCTGCTAAACGCGGAAAAAAGATATATGAACAGCTGGGTTGTGGACAGTGCCATCCGGCGCCTCTTTATACCGATAAGAATATGTACGATCTGGGTACAACCCTGGGGCAGGATGTTGGGAAAAAAGTAGATACCCCGTCATTGATTGAAGCCTGGCGGACGGCGCCTTACCTGCATGACGGGCGGGCTGTTTCCCTGCGTGAAGTTTTTACAATCTATAATCCGGATGATAGACATGGAAAGACATCCGAACTCAGTGAGCAGGAAATAGATGACATGGTAGCCTATTTACTGTCATTATAAAGACGAGATAAAATTAGACTGATATGAAAAGAAGTGAAATTAACCTGCTTATTAAGCAATCGAAAGACTTTTTCGGACAAATGAATTTTCACCTTCCCCCCTTTGCTTATTGGAATCCGGAGGACTGGAGAGGAAAGAATGAAACCTGTTCTGAAATTGTTGACAACATGTTAGGCTGGGATCTGACTGATTTTGGCAGCGGAGAATTTTATAATCGCGGACTCATTCTTTTTACACTGCGTAACGGGAACATGAAATTAGACAAAAAACCTTATGCTGAAAAAGCCATGATCGTTGAAGAAATGCAGGAGACCCCCATGCATTTTCACTGGAGCAAAATGGAAGATATCATCAACCGTGGCGGTGGAAACCTGATCATCGAGCTGTATGATTCGGATGAAAATGAAAGGCTTTCGGATCAATCTTTTACAGTAAAAACCGATGGTATCATCAGAAGCCTGAATGCTGGTGATAAAATCACCCTGACACCTGGAGAAAGTATTTGTCTCGAACAAGGCCTCTACCACCGGTTCTATGGGGAGCCTGGAAAAGGGAAAGTGCTTGTAGGTGAAGTAAGTGCAGTAAATGATGACAGCCTTGACAATCGCTTTTTTGAGCAAGTTGGAAGGTTCCCGACCATAGAGGAGGATGAAACTCCCCTGCACCTGCTTATATCAGATTACCTAAATTACTTATAAAAATGATTCGCGTTTCAGGAGTTGGTTGTTGCCTGGTTGACAGGGTTTACAACCATATATCTTTTAATTCAGAACTTTTCTCAGTTTGCCAGTCAAAAAAAAGAGGTGACGGTGGCCTGATTCCAGGTCGCCTGGTGTTTAAAGAGGAGTTTGAATCCTATATGGGGAAGGGACTTGAGGAAGTGCTTGAAGAATTGACTAATATGAGACCTGCAGATAAGATCAACATTGGAGGTCCGGGCATAGTTGCGATAATTCATGCAGCTCAAATGGCTTATGAGGGGAATTTTACATTTCATTTTTATGGAAGAGGGGGTAGGGACAAGGATGGCAGCTATCTGATGGAAGCAATAAAGAAAACGCCGGTATTGACTGACAACTATCATTTAGGTGATGAGGTGACGCCTTCCACCATTGTGTTGTCCGATCCTGCCTATGACAATGGAGCGGGAGAACGTATTTTTATCAATACCATAGGAGCTGCATGGAACCTTCAAGCTGAATCATTGGATGATCGTTTTTTCGGTTCTGATCTGGTGGTATTTGGAGGTACAGCACTGGTTCCGTCTATTCACGATCATCTTACAGCTATACTTATTAAGGCAAAGTCAAAAGGGTGTATTACAATTGTAAATACTGTATATGATTTTCGTAATGAGAAAGCTAATCCAGAGCAAGCATGGCCACTTGGTGAGAGTATTGAAAGTTATGCCCACATAGATCTCCTAATCGCCGACTTTGAAGAAGCCTTGCGACTAAGCGGTAAAACAGCAATTAGCGATGCATTGGAGTTTTTCAAATCAAATGGAACTGGAGCTGTAATAGTCACAAATGGTTCGAGGAATATTCACTTGTATGCAAAAGAAAAAAGCATTTTCAGAAGAATTCGAGATCTTGAGTTGCCTGTCAGCAAGGCTGTATATGACGAATTGAAGAATTTTCACCTGGGAGATACCACGGGTTGTGGTGACAACTTTGCGGGAGGTGTTATTTATTCAATTATCTCTCAACTTTCTCGAGAGGAAAAACAATTGGATTTAAAAAAGGCCTGTATGTGGGGAGTTGTTTCCGGAGGTTATTCATGCTTCTATATGGGCGGCACATATTTTGAAAGAAAGCCAGGCGAAAAATATCAATTAATTCATCCTTATTATGAGAAATACAAAGAACAGATAAATGAATAGTCCTAAATCGATATTAATCTTCGGTGCAGGAAAGATTGGACGTTCATTCATTGGGCAACTGTTTGGGGTTTCCGGGTATGAAGTTGTATTCTCAGATATTGATCAGAACCTTATCGACCTGCTCAACAAGCATGGGGAATATAGGGTGCTGATAAAAGGAGATGAGGAGAAAACTATTAAGGTTTCAGGAGTAAGGGCCATTTCCGGGCTTGATCATGGATCTGTAATAAGGGAGGTATCCAGGTCTTCGATTATTGCGGTCTCTGCAGGGAAAAACGCACTGAAAAAAATTATTCCGCTCATCGCTGAAGGATTGTTATTGCGCTACAAGGAAGACAAGAACAAGCCCTTAGATATAATTATTGCTGAGAATTTACGTTCGGCTGCCCAATTTTTTCATGAAGAGTTAATAGGCTATCTGCCTTCAGATTATTCATTGGACAAACTGGTGGGCCTTGTAGAAACCAGTATTGGAAAAATGGTTCCCATTATGAAACAAACGGAACTGGACCTTGATCCCCTGGCAGTTTATGCTGAAAGCTATAATACATTGATCCTTGATGCCAGAGGATTTAAAGGGAGTATTCCACAGGTGACAGGGCTGGCCCCAAAAGAAAACATTAAGGCCTGGGTAGATCGTAAGGCATTTATTCATAACCTGGGGCATGCTACGGCAGCTTATATAGGATCATTGCATCATCCCGGTGCAACATACATCTATGAGGTATTAGAAGATGAAGCTATTTACAAGGCTGTCAGGAAAGTGATGCAAGAAGCTGCAAGTGTGCTGCAAAGGATCTATTCTGACGATTTTAGTGCAAGGGACCTGGATACACATATCGATAATCTTTTGTTTCGTTTTAAAAACAGGGCACTTCAGGATACCATATTCCGTGTGGGACAGGATCGTATTCGTAAATTAGGAGCAGACGATCGCTTTATGGGGATTATCCGCTTGGCCAAAACCCAGGATAAACCCTATGGTCTTATTTTGGAAGCTATGGCCAGCGCATTTTTCTTTAGGGCTGCAGGTGAGCATGGAGAAATGTCTGAACCGGACCGCCTTTTTGAAGCATACAAAGCGCAGGGAGTTTCCTATATTCTTCAGGAGGTTTGTGGAATGGACCCGAAAGAAGATGCAGGTCTTATCCATGAATTTCAAAAATGCTATATATACCTTAAAAACAAGTACAATTCTTGAACGAATGCAATAGATGAATCAATCAATGTTAATAAACTGAAAAATCTTTCAAAAATGGGAACAAAATCCTGTCATTTTACGACTTTATCAATTGCTTTCTGTCTGATTTTCACTGCCATGCCTAAGTTCCTATATGGCCAGGAGCTGGTGGATTATGTGAATCCATATATAGGTTCAATCGGGCATCTTCTTAAAGCCACGACACCCGATGTTCAGTTACCACGGGGGATGATTCGACTGACCCAGAGAACGACTCCCGGAATCAGAGATACATATCTTGCAGATAAGATTTATGCCTTTTCTGCAAATTCAATGTCAAACGATTTTTCAGTCCGGGCCTTTACGATCATGGCCACAACAGGAGATATCTCCGTTGATCCGGATAAAAACGCTTCGGGCTTTGACCATGATCTTGAGAAAGCCACTCCTTATTACTACTCTGTTCTTCTGGAAGATTACGATATCGAGGCTGAATATACTGTTACTCAACATTCTGGAATCTATCGCTTCACCTTCCCTCAGTCTGAAAATTCCAATCTACTGATTGGATTGCTCCAGGATGCAGCTGTGAAGATAGTAAGCAATGATGCTATCGAGGGGTATCAAATCTCCACACGGGGTGATGACGTTCCAAGAAAAATATACTTCTATTCAAGATTCCACAAACCTATCAACACTTTTGGGACCTGGAAAGGCAAAGATGTATCAGGGGGTGAGAAGCTTATATCAGGAAAAAATATTGGCCTTTATGCCAAATATCCTACCGATGAGGGGGAACAGATTCTGGTTAAGGTAGGCTTCTCATTCATAAGTGAGGAACAGGCCAAACTCAATTTAGAAAGGGAGATTCCAGACTGGGATTTTGAGCGTATAAAGAAAATCGGAAGAGACATCTGGAACACAGCATTGAATAAAGTGCAAATCGAGGGAGGAACAGAGAGCCAACGCACCATATTCTACACCGCTATGTATCGGGTTCTGGGAAGAAAAACTACGAATATCTCAGAATATGGACAATATTTTAGCGGGTTCGATAATCAGGTTCATTCCACTGATGGACACGACTTTTACCAGATGGGTGAAAGTTGGGGATCTTTTAGATCATTGTACCCTTTAGGTCTGCTTCTGGAGCCTGAAAGACAAAATGATATTATTCGCTCTTATCTGCGCATGTATGAACAAACCGGGTGGCTTGGTGATGCTGCCTTAAAACGGCGGGTGATGATTGCGCGACATGAAATCGTGACCATAACAGATGCCTATTTTAAGGGTTTCAGGGATTTTGATGTAGAAAAAGCCTATGAAGGGATGAAAAAAAATGCACTGCAGGCTACAATGATTCCCTGGCAAAATGGTCCTCTGACCGAATTGGATAGCGTTTATATTGAAAAGGGATTTTTTCCGGCACTCGCTTTGGGACAGGAGGAATGGGTTCCGCAGGTAAAAAATTTCGAAAAAAGACAGGCCGTAGCGGTTACATTGGAGCATTGTTACGATGATTGGTGCATGGCTCAGATGGCCAAAACCTTACATAAAAAGGAGGATTACGACCTTTTTACGAAGCGGGCCCAGAATTATAAGAATCTGTATGATTCCCGTATCGGTTTTATGGCACCTAAGCTTGCGGATGGGAATTGGGTTTTTAATGACAAGATGTTGGATCCCATTTGGAGTGGAGGCCAGGGCGGACGCGACTATTATACGGAAACAAACGCCTGGACCTACACTTTTCATGTTCCCCAGGATGTTGAAGGTCTCATTACACTTATGGGAGGAAGGGAGAAGTTCATTTCAAAGCTGGATGCTCTGTTTCAGACACAATACGGCAGAGGATCAAAGTATCGATTCCTTAATCAGTTTCCTGACGGGACAGGATTAATCGGACAATACAGCCATGGAAACCAACCTGGTTTTCACATTTCTTACTTATACAATTATGCCGGCGAGCCATGGAAGACGCAACGTAGAGTAAGGGATATCATGAAAATATGGTATAATGATGGCCCTTTAGGAATATGTGGTGATGAGGATGAAGGAGAGTTGTCTTCCTGGTATATCTTCAGTGCAATGGGATTTTATCCTGTTTGTCCGGGAAGTCCGGTTTATGATATTGGGAGTCCGCTTTTTGATAAGGTTAGCATAGACCTGGGAAATGGCAAGACATTTTATATCGAAGCCAATGATGTATCTGCAAAGAATAAATACATTCAATCGGCTGTTTTAAATGGAAAGCAATTGGATTCCCCCAGGTTTAATCATTCAGACCTGATTAAAGGTGGCTCGCTAATTCTGAAGATGGGACCAAGGCCCAACTTGGAATGGGGGAAATAGGGTTATCTTCAGGTAGCAGAATACACAATAACTAACATGATAAAATTAAAACCATGACAAAACTAACCATTATTATTACGCTCTTAATTATCTGTTCTGGTTTTGTTTCCGGAATACCGGAAGACAAAATTACAATAACAAAAGCTGTGGTTTTACAAGCCGAACTAAAGAATAATCAGACGGAGTTACCCATATTGTGTAAGGTCGCGTATGAGGGGGAAAACAACACAGAAGCCATTATCAAACAGGGCAACCGCGTGATAATCAAACAAAGATTGCGTAAGGGAAATAACGACCTGTTCTTTTTTGCCAAAGCTAATAAAAGCCGGAAGGTAACAGGCTTAAAACTGCTTGTTGATGATAAAACAACTTCCATAACAGCAACTGCTATGCCTTCCCGGAAATGGCGGGTGAATTTTGTGCAACACACGCATACGGATATTGGGTATACACGCCCCCAGAGTGATATTTTAGCGGAGCATTTAAGGTTTATTGATTATGCACTCGACTATTGTGATCAAACTGATGATTATCCAGATGCTGCAAAATTCAGATGGACCTGTGAAGTCACATGGCCGGTGGAAAAATATCTGATCTCAAGGCCTCAAAAACAGATTGACCGCCTGAAGCAAAGAGTAAAAGAAGGCCGCATAGAACTGGCCGCCATGTACCTGAACTTTGACGAAATGCCAGATGAACAAACGTACGCATCTTCTTTAAAACCATTTGAAGAGTTCCGTAAGCACGGCTTACAGGCAAAAGTAGCCATGCAAAATGATGTGAATGGTATTGGCTGGTGTTTTAGCGATTACTATAATACATTGGGCGTAAAATACCTGAATATGGGAACTCATGGGCACCGGGCTTTAATTCCCTTTGATAAACCAACAGTTTTTTGGTGGGAATCACCTTCAGGGAAAAGAATGTTGGCTCACCGTGCCGAACACTACATGCACGGTAATTTTTTCGGAATTCATGGAGATGATTTTGAAAATTTTGAAAAGAAAATGTTGATATATCTGGCAGAAATATATGAATTAGGCTATCCATTTGATATTGCTTCAATTCAGCATTCAGGATATACAACTGATAATTCCCCCCCATCACAAAGTGCTTGTGAGATGGTAATGAAATGGAACAAGAAATATGATTGGCCCAAAATAAAAACCGCAACAGCATACGAATTTTTCGAAGAAATTGAAGAAAAACATGCTGATGAATTAGAAGTTTATCGTGCTGCCTGGCCCGATTGGTGGACCGATGGGTTTGGTTCCGGTGCAAGAGAGGTTAGTAAATCGAGGGAATCCCATGTGGATATTATTGCGTCCCAGGAAGCATTGAGCATGGCTAAAGTACTTGGGGAAAAGATGCCAGCTGAGATTGACGAAAGGATCTTTGCTGTGAATGATGCCATCCTGTTTTACGACGAACATACCTTTGGATTTCATGCAAGTATTAGCCGCCCCTATAGCAAAGGATCTATGGAACAAAGGGCTCTGAAAGAATCCTATGCCTGGGAAGCTCATCGCAGGGCTCGCTCTGTTAATGAAGAGGCGATGGGCCTGTTGCAGGAATACATTCCTAAACTTGATGTGCCAAGTATCGCAGTGTTTAACACCATGGCATGGAAACGGAGTGCCTGCATGAAGGTTTATATAGACGAGCAGCAACTTCCAATAAATAAGGAGTTTAAGATCATAGATGAGAAAGGGGACATAATGCCCGCACAGGTGTACGAAGCTCACGGAGGTAGTGCATACTGGCTGATTTGGGTGAATGATGTTCCCGCTTTTGGCTGTAAGCAGTTACGGATAGAAGTCAATGAAGATGCCAGCAGAAAGAGAGTGAAAATGGATACAAATGAGCTTTCTTCCCTGGAAAATAAGTGGTACAAAATTGTGGTTGACACGAAAAAAGGAGTTGTTACAAGCTTGATCGACAAAGAACTAAACAAAGAACTTGTCGATAAAAATGCACCCTGGAAACTGGGTGAAATTATTTACGAACAATTAGGAAACAGGGCGGAAATAAACAAAGGCCATCTGGTCGAAAGGAGGGAACCCGATCGTAAGTGGATGCAGGACTACAAGCGATATGGCCTTGCGAATTTTGCTTTCAAAGGAATTGAAAATCAGCCCATCTGGAAGGAGATGCACTTTGCCGGGAAAATGGAAATGGCCGCTTATGGCGATGAGGGTTTTAAGCTGGGAATCAGGCTTTATAACACAACAAAAAGGATTGACTTTGTTTACAACGTCGTTAAAAAGCCCGTTACTGATCCGGAATCAATTTATGCGGCATTCCCTTTTCAACTTGAAAATGGGAAGATCAATTTTGAAGTCCAGGGTGGGGTGATTGAAGCAGGAGTAGATCAAATTCCCGGATCATCAAATGACTGGAACACCGTACAGAATTTTGTGTCGGTAAAAAATGAGGATACACAATTGGTTTTTGGAAGTCCCGAAACCGCACTGATGCAGTTTGGGGGGATTAACACCGGGCGCTACGACGCTTCAGCAAAACCTGAAAAACCATATGTGATTGGCTGGCCCATGAACAATTACTGGGTTACAAACTTTGCAGTAGACCAACGTGGTGAGTTTGAATGGACCTATTACTTTACTTCTTCCGCCGATGTATCCAATAGTTTTTCAACTCAATTTGGCTGGAATGCAAGGATCCCCTTGTTAGGCCGTGTCATCCCTGCAGGAAAGACTGAGCGTAACAATGACTTTGAATCTGTATTTGAGGAGTTCCCAAACAATGTATTATTGGTTAATTCAAAACCACTGACCGGTGAAAATGCCGTTATCTTTCACTTACGCGAACTAAATGGGGAACAAACAAATTTTGCAGTAAAAGGGATCAACACTTTTCAAACGCAGGAGGTTGACGTACTCGGAGAATCACCGAATGATGTTGCCAGCGTGGCATTACTTCCCTATGAAACGAAATTTATTAAAGTGAAGTGGTAATCAATCCTGACACTTTTATGAGATTTTTATTGGATTTAAATATTCAAATAATCGGCGTATGAAAAATATTATGGCACTTATTCTAATGTTATTCTTATCAGGAATAAATTGTTTAGCACAAGCAAAACAAGCAGTTGATTATGTCGACCCTATGATTGGCACAGCAGATTCCCGCTGGATGCTGTTCCCGGGAGTAACCATGCCATCCGGAATGGTAAATTTAAGTCCCGACAACCAAACGCAGGGATGGAAAGCAGGATACGAATATTCCATAGAAAATATTGCAGGGTTTAGTCATATTCATTCCTGGGTAATGGGCGGTTTGTTAACTATGCCAACAACCGGCAAGTTAAAAACGGAACCGGGTCATCCAAAAGATCCGGATTCGGGGTATCGCTCCCGGTTTAGTCATGATACAGAAGTAGCCACTCCCGGATACTATGCTGTCACCTTAGAAGACTACAAAATCCGGGCAGAAATAACTGCGACCAAACGTACCGGATTTCAACGATATACTTATCCAAAAGCAAAGAAATCACGTATCCTGTTTGATCTTACAATTCCAACAGAATACGGGTATCGGCAATACGACACCAAAGTTGAAAAGATAAGTGATACAGAGATTGTGGGCCATAGTACTCAAATGGGACAGGGAATTAATTGTCGTTTACAAAATGATTATACCATCTATTTTGTGGCAAAACTGAACAAACCATTTACATCAATTGGTACTTGGGGAGGTTTAAATAATACCCCGGATAGTGATGAAACCACTTTCTATGGAAATGGTGATTTTGGTGCATATCTTGAGTTTGCGACAAACGAAGGAGAGCAGGTTCTTCTGAAAACAGGAATTTCTTTTGTTAGTGTCGAACAAGCCCGGTTAAACCTTGAAAAAGAATCGAATGAGCCTTTTGGATGGGACTTCGAAGCCTGTAAAGCTCATGGAGCAGAAGTGTGGAATGACTTATTGAGTAAAATTAAAGTAGAAGGAGAAGAGGCCGATAAGCGAAAATTCTATACAAATTTATATCGCACCTATACAGCACGGGCAGATTTCTCTGATGTGAATGGAATGTATCGGGACATGTACGAAAAGGTACAGGTTCTTGATGATCCTGACAATGGAATTTATGGGTGCGATGCTCTCTGGACTACTTTCTGGAACATAAACCAATTGTGGAATATGATTTCACCTGATTTAACTAATAAATGGGTGAACTCCATGCTTGAAATTTCTGATCGCGGAGGATGGTTACCCAAAGGTCCTACCGGAATTGAATACTCGGGAATTATGGTGGCTTCTCACGAAATACCTTTCATTGTTGCCGCCTACCAGCATGGCATTCGCAACTTTGACGTTGAGAAGGCATACAAAGCCATGTACAAGCTGCAAACCGTCCCCGGACGTAACCACGAAGGTGGCGGCTTTGTTGGAAACCGTCAGTTAGAACCCTACATGAAACATGGCTACGTTCCGGTGGAGGCCGGATGGAGATGGTCTGAAGCCGGATCATCCAATACCCTGGAATATGCTTACGATGATTGGTGTGTAGCTCAAATGGCAAAACAGCTCGATAAAAAATCAGATTATCAATATTTTATGAATCGGGGACAAAACTACCGTAATATGTTTGACCCTGAAATCAAATTTATGAGACCCAGGTATATTGATGGAAGCTGGATGGAACCTTTTGACCCCTTACAACATTCCACCTGGTTTTGTGAAGGATCGGCCTGGCAATACACCTGGTTTGTTCCGCAGGATATTTATGGGCTAATTGATTTGATGGGTGAAGGTACATTTAACGACCGGTTGGAGCATGGGATGATTGAATCACGCAAAAAGAAGTTTTATCACCCGGAATATGTAAATGTAGGGAACCAGCCCAACATGCAGGCAGCCTGGTTATTTAACTATTCGGGAAAACCCTGGCTAACCCAAAAATATTCGCGTTTAATGATACAGGAATATTTTGGCGACAATCCCTATAATGGATGGCCAGGGGATGAAGATCAGGGGCAGATGGGAGCCTGGTATGTAATGACCAGCATTGGTTTATTTCAATTGGATGGAGGTTGTCGCGAAAATCCAATTTACGAAATCGGATCGCCACTATTCGATAAAATCGAGATTACACTTGATCCAAAATATTATCCCGGAAGTAAGTTTGTAATTGAAACTAAGAATAACAGCCCGGAAAATATATATGTGCAGAAGGCATTTTTAAATGGAAAAGAACTGACTAAATGCTGGATATATGCAAGTGACCTGCAAGCTGGAGGCAAGTTAGTATTTGAGATGGGATCCAAACCAAATGAAGCATGGGGAACTGGATTCGAAAACAGACCTTTAAGTCCTAAGTAATCAGTGATGAAAAGAGCACATCTAATATCATTAAGCTTATTGATTTCTTTAACCTTTCAGGGCTTTGGTCAGGAGAAAGGGCCCATCGATTATGTGGATGTGTTTCTGGGTACCTCCAACTCCCGTTGGATGCTGGGACCCTATGCGGGCAGACCCTATGGGATGGTCCAGCTGGGGCCTGACAATCAAAACCGGGGGTGGATGGCCGGATATGATTACTCCATCAACAATGTTTCCGGATTTAGCCATCTCCATGCCTGGACCATGTCCGGTTTGCTGATGATGCCCCAGGTGCAGGATCCTACTTTTAAGGATACTCCTCCCGATTGTGCTTACAGGGGAGCCGGGGCTGCTTACCATTCGCGTGTGTTCAAGGAGACAGAAAAAGGCTTCCCCGGCTACTATACCGTGGAGTTGTATGACAGTGATGCCAGAGCGGAGCTCACAGCCACTGCCCGGTGCGGATTTCATAAGTATACCTTCCATAACGACTATGAGGATGCCCGGGTGATGATCGATCTCTCCATACCTGATGAATATAACCAGAAACTGGTGGATGGAGTCATTGAACAGACCGGTCCGCGTACTCTGTCAGGGTATTCATCCATGAAGGCGTGGACGGAGTATGTATTGCATTTTGAGATTCGTTTTAATAAGGATATTCAATATATGGTTGGCTGGACCAAAGCCGACGGCGAAAAGCCACGGGTCACGGAGATTAAAGGGAAAGAGGATGTGGCAGCCTATGTAACCTTTGATGTGAAAAAAGGTGAAGCCGTTATGGCACAGGTGGGATTGTCGCTGGTTAGTCTCGAGGGGGCAAGAAACAACCTGAATAAAGAACTTGCTCCATTTGGCTGGGATTTTGATGCTGCAGTGGCTGATGCCCGTAAAGAGTGGAGTGAAGTGCTGGGTCGTGTTGAGGTTGAGGGAGGAACAGAGGAGAATATGAAGAAGTTTTACACCAATCTCTATCGCTGTTATTGCCAGAAGCAGACCTGGACCGATGTGGACGGGAAGTACATTGATCCCCTTGAAAGAGAGCAACAACTGCCTGCCGGATCTGAAATGTACGGAGGGGATGCCTTCTGGAATACTTACTGGAATCACAACATGGTATACTCGCTGTTATCGCCGACTATTACGAAAAACTGGGTAAATACCCAACTGGAGTTATTTGATAAGACTGGTTGGACCAATTGTGGTCCCACAGGCATTGAACATACCGGGGTGATGGATGTAACTCATGAAATTGTGCAGATGATCTCTGCATGGCAAAAGGGTATATGGGAAGGAGATGGAGAGGAACTATACAGAGCCGTCAGAAATGCGGTCACCAAGCAGGGTACACGGTTCCCTGGTAAAAAGGGATGGGCCGGAAATATGTATCTGGATACCTATCTGGAAAAGGGCTATATGCCCTACGATGTATTCAGGACTGATGTGACCATGGACATTGCGTTTGATTTTTATTGCGTGGCGCAAATGGCAAAAGGCCTGAAGAAGAAGAAGGATTACAAGGATTTTATGGCCAAGTCGGAGTACTGGAGAAATATTTTTCATCCGGAGCTGAAGTATATGGTTCCCCGCGATTCGGAGGGAAACTGGCTGGACGATTTTAATCCGTTTTCAGGTTTTAGTTTCACGGAAGGGAATTCATGGCAATACTCCTGGTACGTGGCACATGATATTAAGGGGCTCATTGAGGCCATGGGAGGAAATGATGCTTTTAGTAAGCGTTTGGAAGAGGGATTTGAAAAATCGGTCAGACACGATTTTGCGGCTCACGCTTTTGACAGGGCCAGGACAGATGCAGTTGAGTACTATATCAATCATGGCAACCAGGGAAATATGCAAGCTGCCTATCTGTTTAATTATTCGGGCAAGCCCTGGCTGACCCAGAAATACAGCAGGGCCATCATGGATAAGTACTATGGTTCCACTCCTTATCACGGTTGGGAAGGAGACGAGGATGAGGGGCAGATGGGTGGGTGGTTTGTGATCAGCGCCATGGGATTGTTCGAGATGGTGGGCGGTGTAAACCTGGAACCTGTGGTTGACCTTACAAGTCCCCTGTTCGAAAAGATCACCATACACCTGGACCCGGATTACTATCCAGGGAAAACATTTGTGATTGAAGCAAAGAACAACAGCCAGGAGAATATCTATATCCAGAAGGCGACCCTTAATGGGGATCCCATAGAAAAACCTCAGATCCCCTTTCATCAAATAGTAGAAGGAGGAGTACTTCAATATGAAATGGGACCTGAACCGGGAGCATTGTGGAAAAATTAGAATTCACAATTTAAACGGCTATGGATGAAGAAACAGGTAGGTTCTGTAATACATCCAATTATTCTGAGGGTAAAGAATATCCGAATCCTCCCGGTTCAAAATATGCTAATGGCTTAAAGTAGAGCTAACTTGGTGTCAACTTTAGCGGGGGAAGGTCTCCCTTGATAAATCTATAAAAAACACACCTGTACAAGCGGTTATTACCAATGAATTCCTTATTTTGCATATGTATGGACATTTGGAATTTAGACATGGATTTAGCCTGTTAAAACATGGATATAGCCCATTAAAACAATACATCTCACATCAGCACAATGACGAATTCACTTCCTCAATTCTATTCAGACAATGACACAGAAACTAGCTTTAGGTATTGATATAGGCGGGAGTCATATTACCTGTCAGCTGGTTGATCTGAATACAAATATACCACTGGATCACACTTTCGTAAGAACCAGCGTAAACAATGCAGCTTCCAAATCGGAAATATTACAAAAATGGGCAGATGCGATAAGCCAGTCGTCGCAAGAATTTGGGATTCAAAAAATTCTTGGATTAGGGTTTGCCATGCCCGGGCCGTTTGATTATGAAAAAGGCATAGCCCTTTTTGATAAGAAAGTAAAAAAGTTTGGAGCCCTGCATGGAGTCAACGTGAGGAAAGAATTATCGGGAATATTGAATTTGCCTGAAGATTTTCCGGTCCGGTTTATTAACGATGCTTCGGCCTTTGCTGTTGGTGAGACTTCACAGGGAAGACCCTCAGAATTTAATCATGTACTTGCCATCACTCTCGGGACTGGATTCGGATCAACTTTCATACGGAATAAACTTCCGGTAGCTGGTGAAAACGGTGTTCCCGATGATGGGTTTATATATCACATTCCCTTCAAAAATTCAATTGCGGACGATTATTTTTCCACTCGTTGGTTTTTACATGAATATAAGAGCAGGACAGGGAAATATATCAAGGGAGTGAAAGAAATGGCCGAATTGGCAGGAAGCGATGGATCAACCATTGAGATATTTGAAATATTTGGAAACATGTTGGGGACCTTTCTTTCGCCCTGGGTGAAAAATTTTGGGGTAGAATGCCTTGTAATTGGGGGCAACATTGCCCATAGCTTTTCAATTTTTGAGAACCCACTGCGAGCTGCATTGAAAATGAACAAGCTGCAACCCGAAATATGTATTTCTGCTTTAGGTGAAAATGCTGCGATCATAGGGAGTGCACGCCTGTGCGACAATAATTACTATTCACAACTATATAATTAGAAAATGACCAAACAAAAAATTTCTGCCGCATACGTCACCCCGGTGCTGTTAAGCTTTTTTATTATGAGTTTTTGCGACCTGGTTGGACTTGGAGTGGACAATGCAAAGGCCGATTTTGAGTTAAGTAATACCCTGGCACAAATGATACCTCTTGCCGTTTTTGCCTGGTTTTTTATTCTATCCGTTCCGGTTGGTATTCTACAGGACCGAATCGGGAAACGAAATATGTTAAATATCGGGATGATCTTAACATCTCTGGGTCTGTTATTGCCCTTTATATTTTATACTTTTCCGGTACTTTTAGGCGGTTTTGCTTTACTCGGAATTGGAAATACAATCATTCAGGTCTCAGCAAATCCTTTGTTAATCGATATTGTTCCATCAAATCGAAGTTCGAGTTTCTTAAGTTTTTCACAGTTCATCAAATCCATTGGATCGATGGTGGCACCGTTTCTGGCCACCCTTTTTGCAGTACGTTTTGGAGATTGGAAAATCTTGCTTTTGGTTTTTGGAGGGGTTTCTCTTTTAGCCGTTATCTGGTTGCATTTTACGAAAATTTCTGAAATTCGGTCGAACAAAAAGAAAGCAACCATTGGCTCTTGTCTTCAATTGTTATCAGTGAGGTACATCGCATTTATGGTTCTTGGCATTTTTTTTATAGTGGGTATCGATGTGGGAATTAATTCGATATCGGGGCAATTTCTAATGGAAAAAATAGGATTAGATGCTGAACCGGCTATACAGGGGAGAAGCCTGTATTTTTTTGGCAAATTACTGGGGACACTTGTGGGTGCCGTGCTGTTGACCCGAATGTCCTCTAAAAAGTTTCTGTTAGGCTCATCCCTTGCAACTTTAGTAACAATTGTTGTGTTTATTTTTTCTTCAACATCCTTTTTTGCTCTGGCATTAATGTTTTCTATTGGCCTGGCAGCATCCAATATCTTCCCGCTGATTTTTTCCATAACGATTAAAAAATATCAGGACAATGCCAATGAAATTTCAGGCTTGATGATTATGGCTGTTTCGGGGGGGGCTGTCCTCCCACCGATAATGGGTAAAATTACCGATATGACAAACATAAGCGCCGGGATCTTTGTACTGGTAGCTTGTGCAGCTTATTTGTTGATCTTGTCATTCTTTGCATTAAAAGACTAAAAACCTTAGTTATGAAACGGAATTTATGTACCTATCAATACCTGGTATCCACATGTATTATTTTTCTGGTTGGGCTGTTACAATTGCATGCCGGACCGGGAAATATTGCCGGAATGGCTACCGTAAAAGCATCGGTCGAACAGAATAGTAATTTTGCCGCTGCAAATATTACCGATGGCATAATCCGAATGCCCAATTTGGGTGAATGGGCTTCTGACAGCCATACAACTTTTTGGGGAGCGATTAATTATCCCTGGATTCAACTAAACTGGGACACACCTCAATGCATCGATAAGATAATTTTTTACGATCGGCCAACACTTGACGCACACCTGGCAGGAGGAACACTTGAATTCAGCGACGGTTCCAAACTGAGTGTGAATCTTATTCCCAACGACGGGAGTGCATGTATTGTCACGTTTGCTCCGAAGAACATTGAGTGGTTTCGTTTTGTAGTTACCGACGGGATCGGTGACCATATGGGACTATCTGAAATAGAGGTGTTCCCTTCAACGCAGACTGTACTCGATCCTGTTTCGATGGTGGACCCTTATATAGAAACAACAAGGGGCCGGTATTTCTTTTTTGTTACAGGGAGTCGCCCTTTTGGAATGATTAGTGCTGCCCCGCTGACCCGGAACAAAAATCAAATGGGGGGCGGCTATAACTATAACAGCACGGAGGTTCTCAGTTTTCCGCAAATCCATGCCTGGATGTTATCTGGTGTTGAATTGATGCCAACCACAGGCGACGTAAACACTTCGCTTTGGCACGAAGGCTGGAAATCAGGATTCTCACATAACAGCGAGATTGTCCAGCCCGGTTACCATCGCATTTACCTTGACCGGTATGAAACCTGGGTGGAACAAACCTGTACGGACCGGGTAAGCTTTTACCGTATTAAGTACACCAAAAATGATATCGCAAAAATTCTGGTAAATCTGGGAGGGTATGTTTCTACAAGCACCATGACCGGAGCAAAAGTAAAGAAGGTCAGTGACACCGAAATCGAAGGATCATTCAATTCGGTGGGCAGGCTTTGGGGGGGGCCAACCAACATTAAAATATATTTTGTTATCAGGTTCGATAAACCTATGCTTCAGCTTGACAGTTGGGAAGGTGAAAACAAACTAAGTGATATAGAATACCTAGAAGCAGAAAATAAGAGCATACCGCGGCGGGAAAGTGGTTGGAGCTACCATGATGCTCCAACTGCAGGAGTCGCCGCAAATTATCAGATGAAAGCAGGCGAATCCGTACAGGTAAAAGTCTCCATCTCCTATACAAGTATAGAAAATGCCAGGATGAATATGGATGCTGAATGTAAGCATTGGGATTTCAATAAAGTAAAGCAGGAAGCGCAAGATGAATGGAATCAAGCCTTGGGTAAGATTGAGGTAAAAGGTGGTTCCAGCAACCAGCGGGTTAAATTCTATACGGATTTATGGCATACGCTTTTAGGAAGGCATAAATTAAACGATTATAGTGGCGACTACCCTGATTATACCGAAGGCGAACGTAATGGCAGTCATACCAACGCTAAATTAAAGGTAAGGACCTTGCCTAAAGATGATACAGGAAAGTCGCTGTTTAATATGTATAATTCCGATGCTTTCTGGCTGACACAATGGAACCTGAATATTTTGTGGGGGTTGGCCTGGCCACATTTGCTCGATGATTTCTCAGCCTCTCTGGTGCAATATGCTGACAATGGAAATCTATTGCCACGTGGACCATGTGCGGGTGGTTACTCCTATATTATGACCGGCTGTCCGGCAACAAACCTGATTGTTTCTGCATACATGAAAGGATTGCTTCGGAAAGTAGACCCTCAACATGCTTTTGAAACTATGCAAAGGAATCATGAACCAGGAGGGATGATGGGAGGAGATGAAATTGAATTTTATAAAAAAAATGGATGGAAGCCAGGCAATGCAGGGGAAACCCTTGAATGGGCATTCCAGGATTGGGCATTGTCTCAAATGGCACAGGATCTTGGAAAAAAGAAGGATGCAAAATACTTTCTAAAGAGGTCGGAAGGTTGGAAGAAACTGTATAATGCGGATGAAGGTTTAATATTTCCAAAAACAGAGAAAGGGGAATGGTTACATACGAATGCATTAAATGGAGGTGGCTGGATAGAGGCCAATGCCTGGCAGGCAACCTGGTCTGTATCGCACGATATTGCCGGACTGGCCAGGCTGATGGGCGGGAATGATAAACTCTGCGAAAAACTAAATTTTGCTTTCGAACAAGCCGACGCGCAGGATTTTGTTTTTGGATATAGCAGTGGTTATGTCAGCTATGCCAATCAACCCGGATGCTCAAATGCACATGTTTTTAGCTATGCCGGAAAGCCCTGGCTTACTCAATATTGGGTACGTAAAGTAAATGAACAGGCTTATGGGGGAGTTACACCCGATAAGGGCTATGGAGGGCACGACGAAGACCAGGGACAAATGGGTGGAGTTAGTGCTTTAATGTCCATGGGTTTGTTTAGTCTGAATGGTACGGAATCAGTAAATCCTGTGTACGAAATTACCAGCCCTGTATTTGATGAAATAAGGATTAAACTTGACAGCAAATATTATTCTGGCGACTATTTTATAATCAGGACACATGATAGTTCTAAAGAAAACTGCTATATCCAAAAAGCGGAATTAAATGGAAAACCACTGAATGATTTTTGGTTCTCACATGAAATATTCGCCAAAGGAGGCACTCTGGAATTGTGGTTAGGCCCTAATCCCAATAAAGGATGGGGAGTGGAAAAAATGCCTCCATCAGAAGTAAACTAAAAGCCAGAAAAACGTGAATAGAGCATACAGAAAATCGAGTCAGTATTTAATGCCTGTCAAAAAGAAGAAAGAAAGTGTGGGTGATTACTGTTTATACCCTACACATAATTTAGGTGAGGGGAAGATTTATCTTGGATTTGAGAGCCTGGCTGCTGAACTAATGAAAAGCAAAACAGTAATAATCGAAGGCTATCAGGGAGTTTTTTTCGAATTAATCAAAAAGAATCTTAATAGGTATTTACACCAAAATGGAGTTTTAGCTAACTGGATCAATGTTTCTGATTATTTGAAAGAGGAAGAAGAGATCGATGAAATGATTGGCCCGTTTCTGGGTGGAGAAGACCCGATTTTTGGCACAAGAACCACTCTTGATCTGCCAGATTTCTTTCAGATTGATAAATTACAAAACATAGAATTGGATGATACGGCCGCCATAAATATCGTTTATGGTGTTGGGGCCAGCCTGGCTGGAATTGAAGGGATTCTGGTCTATGTCGATCTGCCAAAGAATGAATTACAGTTTCGTGCACGTGCAAAATCAATTATAAACATTGGAGCTTCACAACCCGATGAGATAAAACCCATGTACAAGCGTTTCTATTTTGTCGATTGGATAGTACTTAATAAACAAAAACAGAAAATTCTCCCAGAGATTGATTTGCTTGTGGACGGACAGCGTCCCGATAAAATTACCTGGTTGAAAGGCAATGACTTAAGAATGGGATTGAATGAAATCAGCCAGAATGTTTTACGTGTTCGTCCATGGTTTGAACCTGGTTCCTGGGGAGGGCAGTGGTGTGTAAATAAAATAAATGGATTGAATAAAGATGTCCCAAATTATGCATGGTCTTTCGAGCTTATTGTTCCCGAAAACGGGCTGATTTTTGAAAGTTCGGGAAATGTGGCAGAGGTTTCTTTTGACACCGTAATGTTCCAGGAAGGAGAAAATGTTTTAGGTGAAGCTTATCCTGAATTTGGAGTGGAGTTTCCGATTCGTTTCGACTTTCTTGACACCTTCAATGGGGGAAATCTCTCCATCCAGTGCCATCCACACAAAGAATACACGAAAACACATTTCAACGAGGATTTTACACAGGAAGAAACCTACTATATTCTCGACACAAAGGACAATGCCAAAGTATTCCTGGGGTTTCAGGAAGATATAAAACCCAAAGAATTTGAGGATGTCTTAATAGAAAGTTTCAAGAAAAAGAACGAAGTTCAGATTGATAAATATGTACAAACACACAAGGCATGTAAACATGACTTATTTCTGATTCCTCCGGGAACTATTCATGGTTCGGGCATTAATAATCTTGTCCTTGAAATAAGTTCAACTCCTTATATTTTTACGTTCAAGATGTACGACTGGCTTCGCATGGATATGGATGGTCACCCTCGACCCATAAATATTCAGCGCGCAATGGACAATCTCTGTTTCAATCGAAAAGGAGACTACGTGAAAGAAAAACTAATTCCCAAACCTGTTTTAATTGACAGAGGAACAGATTGGGATCTTTTCCACCTGCCTACACACGAAAAGCATCTGTATGATGTTCACCGATATCATTTTACGACAGCCGTTGAAGTTCAAACTGAAAATAAATGCCATGTATTAAGTTTGGTAGAAGGTTCAAGTATCTTGATAGAAACCAAAAACGGCTTGAAAAAACGATTCAACTATGCTGAGACTATTGTAGTACCGGCAGCGGCAGAATCTTACAAAATAATAAACGAATCTGACAAAAGGGCCATGCTTGTAAAAGCCTTTGTGAAATCATACAGAAAGTCAAATCAAAAGTGCCATGATGAGGTATGATTTGTATTGCCATTAAATTCCAGTATGGTGATGTCACTATACTGATCGCGAATATTAAAGAAGCAAACCTTATTCTGTAAATATTAAACAAAACACTAGAAATCATGAAAAAAGTATTTTTGATTATCCTGATTTGTTGCAGCTTCTCTGCTATAAATTTGTTTTCGCAACAAAAGGAACCTGTTGACTATGCAGATCCATTGTTGGGTACATCTGAATCACGATGGATGTTAAATCCGGGCGTTACCCTGCCATTTGGCATGGTGCAACTTAGCCCGGACAACCAGAGCCAGAATTGGAAGGCCGGTTACGAATACACAATCGGAAGTGTATTTGGATTCAGCCATATCCATGCCTGGACCATGTCTGGCTTGTCAGTCATGCCTGCCAAAGGGGTGCTTAGACCCCAAATATATCCCCATGCCGATGTGCCGATCAGCACAGGAGGTACTGCCGGCCATCGCTCCCGAATTGACAAGAATACGGAGCAGGCCAACCCGGGATATTATTCGGTGGACCTGGTTGACTTCGGTATCCGAACGGAACTGACCAGTACGACGCGCTGCGGTTTTTTTCGTTTTACCTTTCCCGAAACTAAGGAGGGTCATGTATATTTCAACCTGATCTTCCCGCAGGAATATAAAACGGAAGTGCTGGATGCCGTGATCACCAAAGTAAGTGATACGGAGATTGAAGGTTATTCGCATCAGCTCAGTGGCAGGTTCAACGATTATGTGGTTCATTTCGTGGCCCGCTTCAACAAGCCTTTTAAACTTTTTGGTGGCTGGGAAGAAAAAGAAATTCAGAAAGACATTACCAAAATATCGGGTAAAGGAGATATCGGGGCATACGTGGATTTCGAGACGGAAGAAGGAGAAATAGTCCTCCTGCAAACGGGTATCTCACTGGTCAGCATCGATCAGGCCAGGCTTAACCTGGAGGAGGAATTGATCAAACCGTATAGTTGGGACTTCGAGTCCGTCAGGGCGGACGCCCGGAAGGTTTGGAATGGCCTGCTGAGCAAGATTGAGGTGAGCGGAGGCAGCGAAGTGGATAAGACAAAGTTCTATACCAACCTCTACCGCTCCTATGTAGCGCGTGCTATCCTTAGCGATGTAAATGGTAAATATATGGATCCCTGTGAAGAAGTGAAGCAATATGACTCACCCATGCTGGGCTGCGACGCGTTCTGGAACACCTTCTGGAACCTCAACCAGTTGTGGACCCTGGCCAACCCCGATATGGCGAGCATGTGGGTGAAATCCCTGTTGCAGATGTATCGGGATGGCGGCTGGTTGTCAAAAGGACCCGCAGGGATCGAGTATTCGAGCATCATGGTGGCCTCCCACTCCATACCCCTGATCGTGAGTGCCTATCAGAAGGGGATCAGGGATTATGATGTAGAGACGGCCTGGGAAGCTATATATCACCAGCAAACGGTGCCCGGGCATAAATATGATTGTGGTGGATCTGTCGGGAACTTGAAACTGGAACCATATCTGAAATATGGGTACGTACCAACTGAAGCAGGACATGTTTCCAATACGCTTGAATATGCCTATGACGACTGGTGTGTGGCGCAATTTGCCAAGGCTCTCGGCAAAAAAAAGGAATTCCGGGAGTTTTCGAAGCGGGCCGAATATTACAAGAATATGTTTGATCCTGAAACCAAATTTATGCGTCCCAGGCACGAAAATGGCAGTTTCAGGGAAGACTTTAATATTTTGAGTAGTCCCCGGAACGAGTTTGTGGAAGGAAACTCCTGGCAGTACACCTTCTTTGTTCCGCAGGATGTAAAAGAACTTGTCAGTATGATTGGCGAGGAGGAGTTTAACCAGAGGTTGAACGATGGATTTGAGTTATCACAGAATGAGAATTTCAATGCCACCGGAGACAGAATGGCAGCGCATTACATCAACCATGGCAATCAGCCGAACATGCAGGCAGCTTACCTCTTTAATTATTCAGGAAAACCCTGGCTCACACAAAAGTGGACCCGGGAGATCATGAACAGGTACTATGGGGCCACCCCGCTGCATGGCTGGCTGGGTGACGAGGATGAAGGACAGATGGGGGCCTGGTTCGTGATGAGTTCCATGGGCCTGTTTGAGATGGAAGGCGGGGCAGCCGTAGAACCGATGGTCAATATCGGTAGCCCGCTCTTTGACAGGATCACCATCCATCTGGATGAAAATTATTACCCCGGGGGTAAGTTTGTGATTGAAGCTAAAAATAACTCTAGCGACAATTATTATGTTCAGTCAGCCCGTCTGAACGGTGAACCGCTCAACAGTTGCAGGTTTAAATTCAAAGATATCGTGAATGGAGGAAAACTTGAACTGATTATGGGAAATCAGCCCAATAAGGAATGGGGAATTGAGTAACTGAGCCTGGTTATAAAAGTGTTGTCTCAGCAACATTTTTGTAATAACAGATGAAAGTATTCGGTGTAACTTAATACACCGAATACTTTTTCAAGAATTATCAGAACGATATAATGAAAAAGATTGCTGTTTATGCGCTCCTATTAATTTTATTGCAAGGGATTGAGTTCAACGGTTTTGCACAATCCTTCCAGATACGCGGTGTTCTGCCGTGGCATAATTTCCTGTCGGGTCCCACTGCATGGAACCTGGAGGATTACAGAAACTATCTTGATGATTGTCAGGAACAGGGCATCAATCTCATTGCGTTCCATAATTATACGGGTGGAGGAGAACGCTATTTCAATTATGTGGAGCCCATGATCAGGATCCAATACAAAAATGTGCTGCCTGAAGCCGGGTTTGATCATTCCGGGACCGCCCGTTGGGGTTATCTGCCCATGAAGGTAGCGGATTTCGCTTTCGGAACAGACACCCTCTTTGACCTGCCTCCGGGAGCGGAGTATTTTGGTGCAGACGCTGCAGTCACTGCCTATACGAATGAAGAACGCTATGAACAGGCGCAGGCACTGATGCAGGATGTTATGAAGATGGCACACGAAAGGAACATAGAAATGGCCATGGGTTTTGAGTTCGGAGTGGCTCCTCCCGAATATGCCTCCATTCGTACCCATACCGATATGTACTGGATGGGCTCAGGGAGCCTGATTTATAATCCCTTTGATCCTGACGCCATTGGCATCCTGCATGCCACGATTGATGATATCATTGACACATACCAGGGGATTGACTGGATTTATTTGTGGTTGAATGAGCACTGCATGTTTGGCGTGGACCCGGCCATAGCCCTGCGGAACCGGGATATGGAAGCCTTCTATCAGGAGTATCAGGAGTTATATGCGGGAGACGGGGTCAGCGAGTCTACCCGGTTCCTTGGTGTGTGGGCCCAGGCATATATACAGCGGGCCTATGATTATATCCGCTTAAAAGCGCCGGATACCAAAATTGTGATCGGCGGCTGGGGAGCCGAGTCACAGATGGCTTCCCTGCTAAGGGGAATGGACCGGGCGCTTCCGGAAGATATCGTTTTTTCCATGCTCAACCCTGGTCAGGGGCTGGATCCCCATCCCGATTTCTTCAAGGAAATTGCTGAGCACCGAAAAGTATGGGCCATACCCTGGCTCGAAAGTGATTATGCACTCTGGCATTTTCAGCCCAATGTAAAAAACATCAAAGATCATATTCAGAAGGCCTACCATGATGGCCTTGATGGTGTTGTAGCCATTCATTGGAGGACGGAAGAAATTCGCCTTAACTGGGAAACCTTTGCCCATTTTGCGGCTCATCCGAAAGACACCACGAGCTGGCAGAAGATTTACCGGGATTTTTGCCGTGATGAGCTGGGAACATGCGCTGAAAAAAAACTGGCTCCGGCCATGATAGAACTGGACGCCTCGGGCCTTATTAATTCAATCCGGTCGGAAGAATATTATGCTTATCGACCTGCCTGGGGAAGATTGACACCGGAACAACTTCAAGCATGCAAACAAATGTCTGATCTGGTGGGGGACTGTATTTCCGTGGAGGCGAACCCGGATAAAATTGCAAATCTCAAATGGTTCGGAGCATATTTTGAGTTTGCAATCTATCTGGATAAAGTGGGCAGATTGATGCAACCCGCATGGGATCTTAGAGCATCCTATTTGCTTCATTTGAATAGAATTGCATTCACACAGGAGCAAATCGATACAGCCAGGGATGCCTTGTCAAAGGCGCCGGTTGAAAAAATGATAAACGCATTTGCCTCAAGGGTTCGCTCGCGTGGTGAATTGGGTGAACTTTCATCCATTAATCAAAGGATCTGGAGAGAATACCAATTGCTTACAGAGTTCATGGATCAATTGTAACAAAATGACATATAGGAATATATAATATCGAATCAGTAAATTTATGATCATATGAAAAGACAAGTTTATTATACACTTTCGCTACTATTTTTGGTCTCGTGTTCCTTTAGGGATGCAAAGAACCCGGAACTTGCCCGGCAGATTATGAACGACACGAACCTTATCAAGGTGGATCAGATGGCCAGGGATTTGATGAAAAATGGGTTTTATGCAGGTTCCGGTTATCAAATGGTATGGGCACGTGATTTGAATTCATTCATAGAATTGTCCTGTGAGGAATACGACGTAGCTATTATTCGGGAGAATCTATTGATGTTTTTTCATTTCCAGCAGAAGAACGGGGAGTTGCTGGATGGCTACGTGCCCAGGGAAGCTTTCACCTGGGGTGACCCGAACACCTATGAATCAATCACAGCCCCCGGTCATATCGGATTTAAAAATACCGTTGAAACTGATCAGGAGACTTCCTTGATCCAGGCCATCTTCAAGTATATTGACAAAACAGGGGATCGCGATATTTTGAATGAGGTGGTTGCCGGGGAAACCGTTTATCAGCGACTTTCAGATGCGATAGATTATCTTCTGGCGGAGCGGTATTCGGCAGAATATGGTCTTATTACTGGGGCGACCACCTTCGACTGGGGGGATGTGCAGGTAGAAGGTGGCGTAATAGTCGATGTGGATGAACTTACGCACTGGAGCATAGATATTTATGATAATGCGATGTTGATGATCGCTCTGGAGGCTATGGAGAGTTTTGCGGATTCGCCGGAAGAAAAAGAAAGATGGAGGGACCTGCACACAAAAACCAAGACGAACATAAGATTACATTTATGGGATGATGAGAATAAAAAGTACATTCCACATATCTATCTCGATGGATCTCCTTTCCCATCCACATTTGATGAGAATGAAATTCATTACCACGGGGGAACTGCAGTGGCTATTGAAGCCGGGAATTTAAACAGGGAAGAGATCGCTGCTGTACTGTCTCATATGAAAAGAAATATTGCAGCCTCTGGCGCACCTTCGATAGGCCTTACTCTCTACCCACCTTATCCTCAAGAGGTACTTGGTAAGGGTGTATCCAGGCCGTATCATTATCAAAACGGGGGTGACTGGACCTGGTTCGGGGGAAGAATGATCCAGCAACTGATCAGGTATGGCTTTGTGGAGGAAGCATATACACTTGTCCAGCCTATGTTTGAACGGGTTATCAAAAATGATGATTTTTATGAATGGTATAGACTGGATGGTACACCTGCCGGTTCGGCTGAATTCAAAGGGTCCGCTGGTGTGCTTGGAAAGTCCATAATGATGTTCAGGGAATGGGCAAAGGAAAACCTGGAATAGCAAGATCAAATATTTCCCAAATAAAGGAATTTCAAAAAACAAAAACTACTGATAATGAAGCAGATAATTCTTAATTTAATGATTTTCCCGGCAGCTTTTTTCTTTTTTTCCTGCCAGTCTGAACCTCAATTACTCTGGAATCTTGGAGAGGGAGATAATAGCGCTGCTGAATTTGCTTTATCATACGACAGCTACGAACAGTTCCTCGATAAGGATTTTGGATGGGAGGATGGTTATTATCTTATCGGCCATTCGAATGAAAAGGAAAACTGGCCTTTCATATTGCCTGGGCCTTCCGATCAATGGGGCGGCACCTGGGGAACTTCAGGCTGGCGTTCTCATACATTGACCATCCTGTTTGGTATGGACAAGGTTCCTAAGTCGGGATCATGGTCGTTGATCATTGACGTGGTCAATAATCATAAAGATGATCCACCCGTGTTTAAAGTGGTATTAAATGGGGAATCATGGAAATTCCAGCTTCCGGAGGGTGTGAGCAATGAAATCACCAAAGAGGTAATATCCGATACTTCGCAATATCGTATAGAGATACCGGTACCTTCCGGACTAATACGGGAAGGTGGCAATGAGATCAGGCTCACCACCCTTCAGGGTTCCTGGCTTGTTTTTGACCAGATCAGTATGATGGCTCCGGGGAATGCCGAATTAAAGGCACCGGGCCAGCTTTTCGTGAGAAAGGTCGAAGCCCCGGATTACGAGATCCATGATGACCGAGGTGCCATGCAGCCTCTTCTGGTGGATGTTGAGCACCTGAAGGGAACCCCCCTGATAGAAGTTAGTCTCGAGGGGAGTACCATTTTAAGCGAAACTGTTGAAACAGGGCGGTACATCTTTGAAGCCCCCATGCCAGCGGTTGAAAGTCCTCGACAAAGCGATTATGAAATCCATGTGGACGGTGAACTGGTTGCGAAGGGAAAGGTGCAGCGAAAGCCTTGTGAACGGATCACAGCAGCAGGTTATGCCGACACCAAAATGGGAACCGCCCATTCGCGCTGGATGATTGCTCCCGGGCCCTGGATGCCCTTCAGCATGGTCAAGTTGAGCCCTGACAACCAGAACAGTGGATGGCAGGCAGGATATGATCCCATCATGGAAACGGTTGGTTGCTTCAGTCACATTCACGAATGGACTTTGGGTGGCTTGGGAATGATGCCCACCAACGGGCCGCTAAAAACCAATGTTGGCGATGAAAGAAAACCCGATGAGGGGTATCGCTCCCGAATAAATGCAGAAACCGAGAAGGCACCCATTGGATATTATAAAGTCGATCTTATCGATTATGATATTACTGCTGAATTGACTTCAACTACCAGATGCGGATTTCAACGTTACACTTTTCCAAAAGATAGAGAACAATCAAGGGTGCTAATCGATTTGCAGATTCCCGCTGAGTATCGTTTTCAGCTTCAGAAGGTCTCCATGAAACAGGTTGGATCGTCCCGAATCGAAGGGTTTAGCCATCAAAAGTCCCCCAATACCTGGTCAGGCGGCATTTCCCAGGAGTATATCGTGCATTTTGTAATAGAATTTGATCAACCCATCGAAAAAATAGGCTTCTGGACCGAAGAAGGAATCATAGAAAATGAAATGGTTCTTGAAAGGGAACAACCAGAAGATGCTGGAGCATTTGTCTATTTTGACGCCGAGAAAAACCCCGTGGTACAGGTCCGCACCGGTATCTCTTACGTTAGCATCGAAAATGCCGGGAAAAACCTGGAAACGGAAATTGCCACCCCCTTTGGTTGGGACTTTGACGCTGTTCGGCAATATCATGTAGATACCTGGAATGACCTGTTTGAAAGGTTGAAAATTACCACCAATGACCGTCATGAAAAACGTCGATTTTATTCCAATATGTACCGGGCTCTTTGCAGCAGGAATATCTTCAGCGATGTCGACGGAAAATGGATGGACTCAGGTGAACAGGTGCGGCAATTGGATGATCCTTCTTCACCGGCTCTTGGATGCGATGCCTTTTGGAACACTTTCTGGAACCTCAATCAATTCTGGAACCTGGTAACTCCCGAGTGGAGCAACAGATGGGTAAATTCACAACTGGCCATGTACGATGCCGGAGGTTGGTTGGCAAAAGGACCGGCCGGGATGGAGTATATTCCGGTAATGGTGGCGGAACATGAAATACCTCTGATCGTGGGAGCTTACCAGATGGGAATTCGCGATTTTAATGCAGAAAAAGCATTCGAAGCCGTAAAGAAAATGCAAACCACTCCTGCCCGGAAAGTAGATGGAGGATTTGCAGGTAACCGCGATTTGGTACCGTACATGAAATACCATTATGTACCATATGATAAAGGTCGCTTTTCCAATACGCTCGAATACTCCTTTGACGACTGGACGGTAAGCCAGTTTGCAAAAGCCCTTGGCAAAGATGCTGATTATAAACTCTTTTTAAACCGGGGATATTACTGGAAGAATGCCATCGACCCGGAAACCGGATATGCCCGGATGAAGGACTCAGGTGGAAAGTGGCTTCCCGATTTTGATCCCTATCAATCGGGTCGGAATCATCATTACGTAGAAGGAAATGCCTGGCAGTTGACCTTTTTCGTTCCCCAGGATGTTCCTGCACTGGCTGAAGCAATCGGCAAGGACAGGTTTATTGAACGTCTCGACTGGGGATTTGAAGAGAGTTATAAACTAAGATATAACGGAAAAAGGGACCAGTACTGGGACTATCCTGTTGCACAGGGGAACCAGCAGTCCATGCATTTTGCTTTCCTTTTCAATTGGGTGGACAAGCCCTGGCTCACACAAAAATGGAGTCGGGCCATCCTCAGCCGTTATTACGGTTACGGCCTTTCCAATGCCTATTTGGGCGACGAAGACCAGGGACAAATGAGTGCCTGGTTCATCATGGCTGCACTGGGTTTGTTTCAAACCGATGGAGGAACGAGCGTTGAACCGGTGTATGAAATTGGCAGCCCCTTGTATGAAAATGTGGAAATTGATTTAGGAAATCGCTACGGGAGGGGTAAAAAATTCATCATTAATGCGAATAACGCTTCACGGATAAATATGTATGTGCAATCCGCCATGTTGAACGGAAAGCCCCTGAATGACTTTAAATTTCCGGCCAAAGAATTGTTAATGGGCGGAACCTTGGAACTGGAAATGGGGCCAGAGCCAAATAAAACCTGGGGAATTCAACAAAGATGAAAAAGATTGCATTTATTTTCACTGCTTTATTTTTTGTGACCATTAGCAGTCAAGCCCAAAACGATGGGGTATTAAAATATGTCGATCCCAATATTGGTACAGCACATTGCCGATGGTTTTTTTTCACCCCTGCAGCTTTACCTTTCGGGATGGCTAAGTTAGGCCCAAATACGGACGCCCATATTGGCAGTCCGGGCGGTTGGGAAGCAAATGGCTATGATTACCGGCATAAAACGTTGGAAGGGTTTGCTCATCTCCATGAATTTCAGATCGGTGGTTTTGCATGGATGCCAATGACTGGCGCAATAAAAACAATACCCGGCGCTTTAGAGAATCCTGAAGAAGGGTTTAGAAGTCATTTCAGGCATGAAACGGAATTAAGTAAACCTGGTTTCTATACGGTTCAATTAGATGATTATAATATTAAAGTTGAATTAACTGCTACAAAAAGGGTCGGGTATCAAAGGTATACATTTCCAGAGGCAAAAGAGTCTCATATTATCTTAAACGTAGGACTGCGACAGGGGGAAAGCGGAAAAGTAATTGATTCCTATGTAACTCAGGTTTCAGATAATGAATTTGAAGGATGGGTCATGTATGATGCTCTTTATGCAAAAGATGATGTGGAAAAATTGGGTTCAGCCCCCATGAAGCATTTTTTTAACGCCATTGTGACCGAACCCCCTGATGCCGTAAATGCTTTTAACGCTAAGGAAATACACCCTGGCAAATCACAGGCGAACGGTAAAGGAGCTGGTCTGTATTTGACCTATACTAACACCGAAGCAAATACAGTAATATCAGTAAAGACTGGCTTATCCTACACTTCACTTAACCATGCTCGTTTAAATCGGATAGAAGAGTCAAAAGATAAAAGTTTTGATCAGGTAAAAAATGATGCATTTGCCATATGGGAAAAACAATTATCTCGCATTTACATTGAAGATGAGAACGACGATAATCTGACAAAATTCTATACAGGACTCTTTCATGCATTACTTGGCCGTGGAGTAGCTAATGATATTAATGGAGCATACCCTAAAGCTGATGGTACCATTGGTTATTTACCCATGAAAAGCCTTGATACTCCTGAATTCAATTTCATTAATACAGATGCAATCTGGGGCGCCTTCTGGAATTTAACTCAATTATGGGCTTTAGTTTATCCGGAAGTTTACAGAGATTTTGTAAATACGCATTTAACTGTTTATAAAGATCGAGGTTGGTTTAGTGATGGTATTGCCAATAGCCGGTTTACTTCAGGCGTTGGCACCAATTTTATTGGATTAACGTCATGGGCTGCATACAATATCGGCATTCCTGGCATTGATCCGGAATGGGTATATCAGGGATTGAAGAAAGATGTACTTGAGACCGAAAATCGTAATAAAGGGAGTGGTAAATTAGATAACTGGTCCTTTGTAAAAGATGCATATGTGCATTTTTTAAATGTGGACCGTTGGGGCACCATTTATCACGGCAGTTATTTTAGTGCATCACATACTCTGGAGTATGCTTTCAGTGCCTATGCTGCTGCCAGAATGGCCGAAAAATTGGGTAAAACGGAAGATGTTGAGAGATTTAATGAGTTGGCCAATGGGTGGCAAAATCTGTGGCATGATTCGTTGAAATTCATTGTTCCCAAAAATGCTTACGGAGATTGGATCCCGGATTTTGATCCTCAACAGGGATGGAGAGGTTTTCAGGAAGGTAATTCCTACCAGTATACCTTTTATGTGCCGCATGATGTGGAAACCTTAATTCAAAAAATGGGACATAATGAATTTAATACACGACTGGATTCAATTTTTGTATGGTCTCGCGAATCAGGCTTTGGAAGTGGTAAAACAATTCATGCTTTTGGAGGTGTGAAAAACTTCTACAATCATGGAAATCAGCCATCTTTACACATGTCTTTCCTGTTTAATCACAGCGGTGCACCATGGCTTACTCAAAAATGGAGTCGTTTAATTTGCAATGAGTTTTACGGTACAGAACGGATTCATGGATATGGCTACGGTCAGGATGAGGATCAGGGCCAATTAGGTGCATGGTATGTGATTGCTTCAATGGGACTATTTGATGTGGCTGGCTTAACTGAAACAATACCGAATATTCAGTTCGGTTCCCCTTTGTATCAAAAAATTAGTATTGATCTTGCCAATGGTGAGAAACTGATAATTCGCACCGTGAATAACTCAGAAGAAAATATCTACATACAGTCCTGTACCTGGAATGGACAAGCATATCGGAAGAATAACATTGATTTCGATATTTTGTCTGAAGGTGGAGAGCTTGTTTTTAAAATGGGCAGTGAACCAAATATGCAATGGGGTATAAAATAGGGATTTAAAGAATTTTCTGTGAAAGGGATCATCATTTTAGTTTGTCTGCTAGGTGTAGATACTTCACAATTAACATATCCTGTGGCAAGCTCAGACCATTTAGTTTTAGTGGGAGAGGCAATAAACGAACCAGGATATGACATCTGGGGAAGTTCACCAATCAGAGACGAGAATGGGAAAGTACATATTTTTTGTGCCAGATGGCCCAGCTCGATTCCATTTGATGAGGGGTGGCGATATCGTAGTGAAATTGCCCATTACATTAGTGAGCAACCCGAAGGGCCCTTTCACCTGGTGGAAGTAATCGGGAAAGGAAAAGGTGAAGGATACTGGAACGCAGTGGGTTTTCATAACCCTAGCATAAAAAAGATAGACGGAAAATATGTGTTGGTATATATATCTAACGACGGAGCGCCTAATCATGGTCCTAACCAGAGAATCGGGATGATGGTCAGTGACAGCCTGAATGGCCCCTGGAAAGAAGTTCCCAACGTGAAAGAACCCTTATTAAGTCCTCCTTCCGATACCTCAATCTGGTGCTACGACAGTGGATGTGGGGTAAATAATCCAACTTTGCTGAAACATCCGGACGGCCGTTATTTTTTATATTTCAAATCAATGTCGGGGCCGCGCCCCGGAGGAAAAGTAAGCATGGGACTTGCCATTGCCGACCGACTGGAGGGCCCCTACATTATTCAATCCGAACCCATTACGAACAACGACAGGACCATAGAGGATGGGTATGCTTTTATCTGGAGGAATCATATTTGTTTATTGACTACCGATAATCATGGAATACTGGAGTATGGAGGAGGCCTTCTATGGATCTCAAAGGATGGAATAGATTTCAATGAACAATCTTTATCCGGCTTCCATCATTTTGGGAATCATTATTTAAAGGGGAAGATTCCTAAAAATGCCAATGCTCGTTATACCAATCAGGTCAAGTTTGAACGGCCACAGCTGCTTTTTACGGAAGATGGGGGAATGGACTACTTGTATTGCCCAAGTGGGGTAGCTGTCGACGGAAGTGATGGAACAAACAGTTATGTCTTGAAAATTGAAAACTTACGTAAATGAATCTAAAAACAATGTTACGAATTGCCGTTGTTCCGGCTGTACTTTTTGGGTTTTCGACGCTTGTTTCAGCTCAACAACAAAAGGGACAAAAACCCAACGTAATCTTGATTTTTGCGGACGACATGGGGTACGGCGATTTGAGTTGCTACGGCCATCCGGTTTTTCAAACGCCCAATATCGACCAAATGGCCTACGAAGGTATCCGTTTCACTTCGTTTTATGCGGCGGCCTCGGTGTGCACACCCTCCCGGGCAGCGCTGCTCACCGGTCGCTATCCCATCCGGAATATTCCAACTAATTGTGGGCCTCCCGACCTTGAAAAAGGATTGCCTGTTTCGGAAATTACCATAGCCAATATGTTGAAAGATGAAGGTTATTCAACCATGGCCATCGGGAAATGGCATCTCGGACACGGAGAACAATTTTTGCCCACCAACCGGGGATTCGACCGGTTTTACGGTCTGCCTTACAGCAACGACATGCTGCTGCCCTGGTGCCCCTGGCTTTCGGAAGATGATAAACTTTTTTTGTATGAAGATGACCAGCCGGTGATAGAAATAGGGTGGGAGCAGGATGAGCTCACAAAAAACTATACCCAAAGGGCGCTCGATTTTATGGAAACAAATAGCGGGGAGCCGTTTTTTCTTTACCTGGCTCACAGTATGCCACACCTGCCGTTGGCCACTTCGGAGGAGTTCAGAGGACATTCGAAAGGAGGTCTCTATGGCGATGTGATTGAAACCATCGACTGGAGCACAGGTCAAATTCTTTTAAAACTGAAAGAACTTGGCCTGGATGAAAATACACTGGTAATTTTTACAAGCGACAACGGCCCATGGCACAACCTGCCGGACCGCATGTTGCAGCGTGGGGTGGAACGCTGGCATGCCGGCAGTACCGGGTTGCTGCGGGGAGCCAAGGCAAGCACTTACGAAGGTGGATTTCGGGTTCCGGGCATTATACGCTGGGCGACTCATATTGAAGGAAACCGCGTGACCGGCGAAATGGCCACTACCATGGATTTGTTTACGACCATAGCACATGTTTGCGGTGCCTCTCTTCCCGGTGACCGGAAAATTGATGGCAACAGCCTGCTGCCACTTCTGAACGGTGCACTGGAATCCCCCACTGAAACCCTGTTTTATTGCCGAGGCGAAAACCTCGAGGCGGTACGTCAGGGGAAATGGAAATACAGGGTGACCGAAAGCGAAGGGATTCAGTTGTTTGACCTCTTGCTCGATCCGGCGGAAATGTATAATGTGGCAGCAGAATATCCGGATATGGCTTCTGAAATGCACCGGCAATTGGAGCAATTTAGTAAGGAGACAGGAGCAAGGTTTGAAACTGGGAAGTAAGTTTTACTTTTCTATATATATCGGGTGGTTTTCGATCGCTTAATTTTATATAGCAATCATATGAAAAAACTAGGATTAATTACAATTATTCTTGTTACACAAGTTATGTGTGCAACCGAACAAGATAAATCGATTGAAAAATTGAGAATAATAGTAAAGGATGATAAGAATCTTGCGATTGTAAAAGAAAAGGCCCTTCACACAATAAAGGAAGGATTTGATGCTGGCTCGGGGTATACAAATCAAGTTTTTATTCGAGATTATAATACGTTTATGAACATTGCTTTATTGGTAAATCCTCCTGAACAAGCAAAAGAGAATTTGTTGTTGTTTTTCAAAATGCAGGAAGAAAATGGAAGTATTCTGGATGTAATCACTCCCCGGGAAAATTTAAGTCCAAATTCATCAAGTTTCCAATATCGTTCATCTTTGGCGCCGGAATATGCCGGCGATAAAGCAACGGTCGAAACCGACCAGGAAAGTTCTCTTATTCAAGCTGTTTATAAATATATTAAGCACACAAATGACAAAACTATTTTGCTTGATAAAGTAGGAGATAGAACAGTTAAAGAACGAATGGAATTAGCCATTGAGTTTTTATTGCAAAACCGGTATAGCGAGAAGTATGGGCTTATATTTGGTGCAACTACGATAGATTGGGGTGATGTACAACCTGAAAGTAGCTGGGGAGTTTATATGGACGATAAAACAAATCTTGCTATTGATATCTATGATAATGCAATGCTTATCGTGGCATTAAATAATCTGTTTGACATGGTCCCTGAATCTGAAGAGAAATTTGGATCGTTCAAAAAGCAATTGGTTGAAAATGTCCGTAAGTATCTTTGGGATAGTGAAAACAATAAATTTATTCCACATATATATCTGGATAAGTCTCCATTCCCAGAGAGTTTTAACGAGAAGGAGGTGTTTTATTTTGGAGGAACTGCCGTAGCCATAGAAGCTGGAATACTATCGACAGATGAAATTCTGATAACACTGAAGGAAATGGAGAAACGAATGAAGCGAGTGAATGCTTCCTCCATTGGGTTATCTGTAGAACCAGCCTATCCAAAAGGATTTATCAAGAATCCTCAATTGGAAATTCCATATACCTATCAAAATGGTGGTGACTGGACCTGGTTTGGGGCTCGAATGGTAAAGCAACTAGTCAGATATGGTTATTTAGAAGAGGCGTATAAACATTTAATTCCTCTTGTACAGAGAGTTATTAAAAATGATGATTTCATGGAATGGTACACTTTAGATAATCAACCTCGTGGATCTGAAAAATTTAAGGGATCCGCAGGGGTTTTATATGATGCAATCATAGAATTAGAAAGCAGTGTAGGTATATCCAAGTGAACTATACTTCTAAGATAGAAAAGCAATGAATAGAACAATCCATGTTTTAATGATCTGTCTGAACTTATTATTTATTTCCTGTACCAGCAACCAACAGGAGGAGATCTCCCAAAGGCCCAACATAATTTTCATAATGGCCGATGATCATAGTGTGGGGGCCGTAAGTGCTTATGGGAATTCACTTCTGGCTACACCCAACATTGATAAGTTGGCAGAACAGGGAATGAGATTCACGAATTGTTTTAACGTCGTTTCGCTCTGTGGTCCGAGCAGGGCATCAATTCTTTCAGGGAAGTACAGCGTTCATAATGGGTACATGCGCAACGGTGACAGCTTTGACCGAAACCAGGTAAATTTTCCCAAACTCTTGCAGCAAGCTGGGTATGAAACAGGTGTTATTGGTAAATGGCATCTTGTATCACAACCTGCCGGGTTCGATTATTATAATGTGATCCCTTATCAGGGACAGTTTTTTGATTGCCCGATGAAAGAGACGGGCCAGGAATGGCAAAATGGTGGAGATGGAGGGGTAGTGCAACCGGGTTATCTTACGGAAGTAATTACCGATATAGCAATTGATTGGTTGAAAAACAGGGATAAAGAGAAACCCTTCTGTCTGCTAGTACATCACAAAGCACCTCATGGACCTTATCATTATCCTGAAAAGTATGAGAAAATATTCGCCGATACTATACTTCCCGAACCTGAAAATTTCTACGATACATTCGAAGGCAAGAATTCGGAATTGAGAAACAACAAATGTGGATATTCAAAATTGTCAACCATTTATCCTGCGCATTTTAATGAAAAAGTCCCCGATACAATTGAAATGGGGACACAGGATTACCAAAAATGGGCCTATCAAAGTATTTATAAAGGGTATTACCGGCTTGTTGCAGCATTGGATGAAAACATTGGGCGGCTTGTTGGTTTTGTGGATGGCTCGGGACTGAAGAATAATACGATTGTAATATATACCTCGGATAATGGATGGTTTATGGGAGACCATGGATTATTTAATAAAATGTGGATGTATGAAGAGTCATTACATGTGCCTTTGATTATTCGTTATCCGGAGGAAGTTAAACCAGCTATATCAGATGAGTTTATTTCAATGCTTGATCTGGCTCCAACCTTTCTTGATTATGCCGGAATAGAAATACACAAAGAATTTCAAGGAAAGTCTATGAAGCCGATTCTCAGTGGTGAAACGCCCGATGACTGGCTGTCAGCTCATTTTTATCATTATTTCGGACAGTTTGAGGTACCGTCGCATTACGGGATCCGAACAAAAGATTTTAAGCTAATCCATTTTTACGAAGCAGAGAAAGAGCCCATATGGGAATTATACGATATGAGAAATGATCCCCAGGAAATGGTTAGTTTAATTTATGATACTGAATTCGCAGATGTTTTTGCTCGTATGAAAATTCAGCTACAAGAAAAAAGGAAGCAATATGAAGATATCCGCCATTCAAATTGAGTAGCTGACCTCCTTCCGTAAAACCAGATTATGAAAAGAGTATATTTTATTTTTCTGCATTACTATTTAACTGTTCTGATAATTGCACCATGGTTAACTTCATGTTCATCTCAGTCGGATGAACCCAAATACAAAGAATTTCCAAATGTCATTGTTATTGTTGCCGATGATATGGGATGGGGTGATACTGGCTACAATGGCAATAAGATTCAAAAAACCCCAACGCTTGATCAAATGGCATATAGAGGAGTTCGTTTCGATCGATTTTACGCAGCTTCTACTGTTTGCGCTCCAACCCGTGCATCAATAGTTACCGGGCAAAACGGAGCCCGTCTTGGAATTTCTCATTGGGGTAGCTCGCATGTTGCGGATAATGATGTTTTAATTTCAGAATTACTCAAAAAAAAAGGATATGCAACAGGGCATTTTGGGAAATGGCATTTAGGACTGCTGGATAAAGGAGATAAAGATTATGTTGCTGGTCCAAGAAAGCCTGAAACCGATTTCAGTCCACCTTGGATAAATGGATTTGATGAGTGTTTTAGTACTGAGAATGTGGTGCCTACATGGGATCCTATGCTATTACCCGATAAAGGAGATTGGGGAATGAAAAAACGTGAGGAAACAGGTCTCTGGGGAAACAATTATTGGAACCATAAAGGGGAAATGATAGCCCATGATGATAACCTTTCGGGTGATGACAGCCGGGTTATTATGGATAGGGTAATCCCGTTTGTTGAAATAAATGCAAGCCAAGCTCATCCATTTTTTGCTTATATCTGCTTCCATGCTCCTCATACTCCAACGATTAGTGGTGGAAAATACCTTGATATGTATGAAGGGGAGGAAGGAAAACACCACTATGGAGCCATTACTGCAATGGATGAGCAAATTGGCCGGTTAATAAATACTCTAAAAAAAACAGGTCAGGAAAAAAACACTCTAATTTGGTTTTGTGCTGACAACGGAGCTGCAAAATACAATAAAAAATTCTCTGAGTATGGAGGGTATGGCTCAAATAAACCTTTCAGGGGCTGGAAAGGAGAATTGTACGAAGGAGGAATTAGGATTCCGAGTGTCCTGCTTTATCCAATTGCTTTTCCGAAACCAAAAGTTGTGTCAATGCCTTGCGTCACGTCAGATATGTTGCCGACTATAATGCATTTAATTGGAGAAAGTTGTTATGATGTTAACCAACCTCAAGATGGTATTGATATTTCCGATGCAATTAGAGGCACTCAAATAATAAGAAATAATCCCATTGGATTTGCATACTCAAAAAATGCAGTCTGGATGACACAGACTTATAAATTAATTACAACAACAATAGATGGTCAGTTGACAGATGTTCAGCTATATGACTTATCTATAGATCCTTACGAAAAAAATAACATAGCGGATTATCAACCGGAGATCGTTTCTCAAATGACAGATTCTTTGATAATGTGGTTAAAATCTTGTAACCAAAGTTGTGGCAACCGTTTTGAACATTTGCCTGTACCTGAATGGGATTGACCTTCTTCCATTGGTAGTGTCCAAATTTGTGCGTCTGGCCAGGTTGCTTTCTCGGGTTAGTTGATTTTAGATTTCCGGAACTGAAGAAAAATTACAATCCCTGCAAACAGGGTAATGACGATCATCCAGTAAGCGAATCCTGATTTTCGGTATATGGGGCTTCCGTCACCCAGCACCACAAATCCTGACCAGAAATAGGGGTTAGAGGTTAGATCGTCAGCGGTTTCCAGGTAATCTATTTTTGCAAGCCGCATGGCTTCCTGCTTGCTTTTCCCCCTTTTCAGGTACTTATAAAAGGAGGTCATCAACTCCGAACTTGATTTATCGGCCACCTGCCACAGGGTCATAATAATTGAGGGGCAGCCTGCGTAAATAAATCCGCGGGCCAGGCTCATCATCCCTTCCCCTTTTTGCATTTTACCAGTACCACTGTTGCAGGAACTCAGGACTGCCATCTGGGCATTCAGCTTCATGTTATAGATTTCATAAGCATAGAGCCGGTTGTCCTCTATGGTGTCGCCCGTATCCACATTTGTAAAAGCCAGCAAAGATAACAGTGGGGAATCATCTTTCATGATGGTATGCATGGCGAGATGCAGCACATTGTAGTCGGCAGCATACTTTTTAAAATTAGCTTCCGTAGCCTGTTCATTCATAAAAACCCTGGAAGGAACGGTTTCATTAATGCTCTGTACCTCTTTTATGGTTCCCACCAGAGGGAAGAGGAAATCTGAATTCTCAGCCACCTGGCGAAATTCTGCCGTATCCATGGTGTTGAGAGAATTCACATATATCGGAGCAAAAGCGAGCACCTTTTCTTCAGGGGATTTGGATTGGTATCGCTCACTGAACAGGAGGGTTGAAGAGTGGGAATATCCCACAGAATACTCCTTAATCAAATAGGGCAGATCCAAGTAATTGATATATTCCGTATCTGTGGTCTCTGTAAGCAGCCCCTCAAAAGGAATATAGGTAATCGCACCGTCGGGAATGATGGTAAAGTTTTTCCTGTCGGTATATTGCAGGCAGGGTTCTATCAATGTCGTATATAACTTATGCCCAAGATTCACATACCTCCGGTAGTTTTCGTGAACCCCCCCACTAAAATTCTGATTGTTAAGGAGCATATAATACTCCATACATTCACCGGCAAACTCAGGCCCGATTTCCTGCGAAAACACATTGATTCCTTTTCTGTCGACAACGTAGGTAATAAGCAGACTATCGGACAGCACATATTCAATCAAGGCATCCCGGTAGGCAAGTTTGCCCTGAGCTTCCTCCAGGGAGATAAAGTTTGGCTTATACTTTAACTCATAGTATTTTGGGTAATTCTCCTCAATGTCTTTGTAGAGGCCGTCGTAGTCATCTTTCAGGTGAAACAGGGTTTCCTTAAAAAATTCGATCTGGGAACTATCCGGATCGGTTTTAATCTGCTCAGTATAGAGGAATTCCTCATAAGCCTGTATCTCCCCCATAAAGCGTTTTTCATTGTTGTTTGATATCTTCGGGCAGATCGGAAAACTGCATGGCCTCCATATCCTTAATCTCACTATAGAGGGCAAAGGACTTGCTGGTCTCAGCAAACTCAAAGGATTGTTCCAGGTATTTGAATTCACCGGTCAGATCGAAAAGCATCTTCCCGATATAAACCGCCTCCGTATATACCTCCAGGATCTGGGAAGTAGCAAATACCCGGCTATCCTCATCGGTCATGGCCAGCTTCATATAATTCAGAATTTCAATAGCCTTTTTATAGGCTTCATAGGAATTAAGTAGATCTTTAAATTCGTTGGATCGGTTGAATTGATTGAAAAGAATCCGACTTTTTAATACATGAAGCTCCGGAAGACCTGTAGCTAATTCATTAGTTCGGGAACTATTTGATCCCTAGTGTAGATAATCGACTGAGGAAGAGATTTAGATCCTTGATGCTGTTGTTGACAATCCATAACGCCTTTTCAAGATTCCCTTTTCGATAATGTATGGTGGCAGCACGGTATGATATATCAGAGTGGTAAATGAATCTTGGATTTAATTGCGTGTGGATCCAGGGTCTCAATAAACATGTAGGCATTGTCACATTCTTTCAGCGCTATATCATTCTCCTCATAGAACATATAAAATCCAATCAAATCATAGTAGTAATTAATGATTTCATCAGTGTACTCTTTCAATCCTGGTGGATCACTAAGTAATTTTTGAGACTTCTCGAAATGTCGTCTTTCGCAAGTTCATACTTTCCAAGCTGGGAGTATAATGAAGCATTTGTATTGTGAAGTCGAAATTCAATAATTGGACTAACATCTAATCTATTTAGATCAATCGTTGATAAGTTTTTCCTCAGCAAGCTCATATTCTTCCAGTTCAAATAGCAACTCAACATAGTTGGAATAGACAGAAGGTAAAATCATTGAATTCTGGTAGCCATTTTTGATTAAGAAATCCAGGGCATATTCGTAATACTCCTTTGTTCTGTACAGGTCATTCTGTACTTTATAAATATTTCCCTTGTTGTGGTAAATGGTCCCAAAGTAACTGTGATTGGGATCATTTTTCTTTAATATCCTTTCGGCCTCATTCATATATGCCAGGGCAGCACTATTATTGTAAATTTCTCGGTACAAAGAAGCCAGGGAAATGTAATTATTGGCTACCCGGTCGTCGATATTGTAGTTGCTGGAGCTATAGGCAAGGTCGATGGCTTTTTTATAATAGTATTCGGCCGAATCCAGGTTGATATTGATCTTGAAATAGTTATAAGCCTTATTGCTGATGTCAAAGATCAGGTCGACCAGTTCGGGATCCTCCTCTACTTTCCTGTGCCGATCCTGGAGATTGGATGAAGCATGCAAGAATTAGCAAACACAGAGAATGCGATATCTAAGGACCTGTTTCATTTATGAAGAATATAGCGTAAATGAAAGAAATAATGGGATAGGATGCAAGTAATTCTGATAAATGGCCGATTTTTATATTTGCAATTAAACTCCATAAAATCAATCATATGCACTTGTGTGAGAAAAAAAGTTTAAAAAAAGTTCACTTTTCCGGGTAACGTTTGCTGCTTTTCTGGAATTAACTATTGAAAACAAAAACAAAGAGAAGTTGAACCCCTAATTGAAAAGCCATGAAAACTGTCAATTTGAAATCATTTGCAAACGATGCTATCAAGAAAACTGAACTGAATTATTTGAAAGGTGGACTGTCCAAAGGAGATCCTGTTGAAGATTTGGTACATCCTCCAACAAGGTAAATCGGATTAATTGGAAATTTTGATTAGAAATTAAGACGGTCCTATGACCGCAAGACATATAAATCCGTGAAGTTGAACAGGGGAGTTGTATCCTGGAACAACTAATCGGTTAGGAAAATCCGGAAACGGAAATTCCTGAATTGACGCACAATTAATTGTGCATAATACTCTGGAAGGTATGCAAGCGTGCATACTTATACCAGGGAGTACAGGTTCCAAATGTATGGCCAGGAATGGGTGTACGTGGGTCCTGCATACTTGACACTAATTTAATATTTATTGATATGAAACGCGACAGGCACATTTTACAAAAGTACCTGGACAACGAGCTCTCAGAGAAGGAGTTGGCCAGGTTTGAGCAGGAGCTCAACGCCAGTCCGGAGTTATTGGTGGACCTTGACCTCTATAAGGAGGTTGATGAAGCCATTGCCGATACTGAAGTATTGGACTTTCGGACCCAGTTGACTGACTTGCGGGAAGAGACACGAAGATCGGAGACCGGAAAAAGGGTTTTTCGATTCACTCGGCCATGGCACTATGCAGCATCGGCAGCACTCGCTCTGTTGGTGGCCATAGGTCTGGCCACTGTACTTGGACGGCCACTTTCTAATAATGATTTATTTGCCAAGTACATGAAACCCTATGAACTGGTTCTTACGAACCGTTCTGTTGACAACGAAGTTACCACGTATTGGATGAATAAGGCCCAGGATCATTTTCTCAAAGGAGAATTTGAGGGAGCCATTGATTGTTTCGACGAGGTACTGGAAATCAATTCAAATAAGATGGAAGCCGATTTCTACATGGGCGTATCTTACATGGAAATTGATCAGCACCAGGAAGCAAGCGAATCCTTTGTCAGGGTTATAGAGCATGATGACAACCTTTATATCCAAAAGGCCGAATGGTATCTTGCAGGATGTTTGCTTGCAATGGATGAAACTGATAATGCCAGGAGAAAACTGGCCAAGATTGCCTCATCCTCAAATCATTACTATAAAGATAAAGCTGCGAAGATCCTTAAACGGATGAAGCAATAATTTTACAATTACCCCTCGGAGTGAGGATTGGTATAACTGATAATTGAAATATTGCTGAATAATGGGTGATGGGAAAAAATCCTGACTATAATGAGCTTCTGGATTACACCAGGCAACTGGAGCAGAAGGTTGCGATGCTGGAGGACACGCTGAAACAGTTTCAGTCCGACGGTACCAGGGTGAAAACCAGGTTCCTATCCAATATCTCGCATGAGATCAGGACTCCCATGAATGCCATCATCGGTTTTTCCCACCTTCTTGGTGATGAAGATGTGGATGGCAATCAGAGGGACGCATACATTGACCATATTACCCGGAATAGCAATTCGCTCTTAAACATGATGGACAACCTGATTGATCTGACCCTGATCGAAACAGGAAATCTTCAACTGAAGGAGGATGAAGTAGCGATTTATGATCTGTTGAAGGATTTATACGATAAGTATAATATGGATCGATACAGGTTAAACAGGGAAAGGGTCGCCTTATTATTAAATGTCAGAGAGGCATTTAAAAAGGCGAAAATCATTGCTGATAAGCAACGCCTGTCGAGAGCTTTAAGCTGCCTGATTGAAAATTCCCTGGCCCAGACAAAAAAAGGAGTCATAGAGTTTGGCGCATCGTTCGCCGATAAAAATACACTGATTTTTACCATCAAGGACAGCAGTAGCATGCTGCTACAGGACGAAATCAGAAAGATCTTTGATACGACTGATAAAGAGGAGGATTGGTACAATACTAACGATACGATTACACTTAGCTATAAGCTGGCAAGTGGACTGGTAAAATCCATGAAGGGAGAACTCATGGTAACAGACAGTACTTTTAAAGGTATTACCATTGAATTTAGAATTCCAGTAAAAAGTGTGACCCCGAAGCATTATCGCTCGGTAGAAGAGAGCCGGATTGATGTTTCTGCCAAAAATTAATTAGGGGTTTTGTTTTTGTTTTCAAGTTTTCAAAATGGCAGATCATCAAACCCGGAATCATTCTCGGGAGGAGTAGAGGGAAAGGGAGCATCCTGACTGGAATCACTGGACTCAATTGGGAATTCACCTTCCGGTTCTTCGCCTGAATCGCCAGATACTTTTTCGATGCGCCAGGCTTCGAGATTAGTAAAATACGATACCTGTCCATCTTTTTCCCATTTGCGACCTCTTAGGTTAAAGGAAACTTTAATAATATCGTCCTGATTGAACTGGTCCAGCAGTGAGCATTTATCCTGTGTGGACTGGAACTTTATAAAATCAACAAATTCGTATCCGGTATTACCGGTTGATTTTATCTCAAGGACAAATTCGCGTTTCTGGAACCGGTCCGAGACTTTCTGTGTTTCGAATTTTTCTGCCAGGCGGCCATTTATCTCGAAGCTCATACTTGATTTTTTTTTCAGTTAGGGTATAAATTTAAGGATAGTATATTGAAGATAGCCACAATTCGATCTATGATTAAAAAAAAGGCTGTTCGCATGGCGGACAGCCTTTTTTAATGATCAATCAAGGTCTTATTTTACTTCCAGCAATTCAACTTTAAAGATTAAAGTAGAATTGGCAGGAATTGGTCCAGTGGCTCTGGATCCGTACGCAAGGTTCGACGGAATAAAGAATTTGTAGGTGGATCCTACCGGCATAAGCTGGAGTCCTTCTGTCCATCCCGGGATCACCCCGTTTAAGGGGAAAGAAATAGTGTCGTTAGTTTCGTAGCTGCTATCGAATATTGTCCCGTCAATAAGGGTACCTTCATAAAACACGGAAACGGTTGAAGTTTCATCAGGCATAGGTCCATCACCTTTAGTGATTACTTCATACTGCAATCCAGATTCGGTGGTTATAACCTCTTCTCTTCTTCCGTTTTCTTCCAGGAAGGCGATTCCATCTTCCATGGTTTTCATGGATTCTTCTTCAGCTTTTTTAGCTTCAGCATCTGAAAAAGACACGCTTAAATCGCGAAATACGGTTTGTGCACTCATCGGATCAAACGATGAACTATCTTTTAACACCTGAAGCAGGCCAGCCGCAAGCAGGTCAGCATCGATCTCCCAGGGAGCTTCGCCAACGCTGTACCCCCAGTTTAAACCTAGAAAATAGTTAAGTGAGTCAGCCTTGTTTTTCATGGTGATCTGACTTTCAGATTTAACACCGCTGGTGCCTGTTCCGATAAAGTATCCTACAGCCAGGGCTGCAACTGCTACTACAATGAGTGTGATAATCTGTTTGTTATTCATGTAAATTCTTTTTTTTAATAATGCCTGCGAAGTTAAAAGAAATATTATAGACCACACAATTATATTTTAATGGCTCTGATCATCTCTCTTTTTCCAGGGGGTCCCGCAACTTTATGAACTTCGAATCCGCTGGAGGTTAGAGCTCTACGAACAAGGCCTTTGGAAGAATAGCTAACCAGAATGGCTCCGGGATCTGCAGCCCGGGAAATGGTATCGAAAATAGAACTCGTCCACAATTCAGGTTGTTTATCTGGTGAGAAGGCATCGAAGTAGATCAGGTTGATATGCGGGGGGGGATTCATTGACCTGAAGTCTGCTTTTTCTTTGAAAAGAGTGAAGTTGTCCGAAATTTGAACGCTTTCTCCCCAGGGACTGCTATGAAAACCTTGCAGTGCACCTTTCGGCGACTGCTTCGCCAGCTTTTCGAAGTTCAATCTCTTGTATTCAGAATCTACAAGGGGATACTTTTCAACAGTGTGGTAATATATATCCAGATCAAGCGGAATCGATTCAATTAAAGTGAGAAGAGCGTTCAGTCCGGTCCCGAATCCCAACTCCAGGATTCTGACAGACTTCTTCTTTACGGTTTGAAGACCATGCTTAATAAAGATATGCCTGGATTCCTGGAGAGCACCATGGGTGGAATGATATGGTTCATCCATCCCAGATACAAAGATGGTATGGGAGCCATCCGCAGTAAGTAATATCTTTCTCTCCATCGGGCAAAATTACGGATTATTGATAAAATCTGTCCTGCATAGTTGTATTTCAGGCTATACTTGTAAAAGATGAGAACACGGTTCCATATAGAGAAGCGCAAGGATGAAACCGGGAATATACGTTCCCTGGATTGCCCGATATTTATGAGTGTTACTTTTGGCGGAAACCGGGTTAAAATCGGTACCGGAGTGAAGGTGGATAAAAATGGATGGGATCCGGATCTGCAAAGGATCCGATCATTTTATCCGGATGCCCGGGATCTGAATAACAGGTTAGATTCTTTGCAGACTATTGCTTCCAGAACTTTAGAAGGACTGAAGTATTCTGGAAGAGAGTTAAGCTCAGGGAGTTTTCGCGAGATATTTCAGCAATTGAAACCAAAATACATGAGCGGCTTTTTTGATCTCTTCTACCAATTTATGGAAAGTGAGAGTTCCGCCTGGAGTAGCGCTACGTATCGAAAGGTCAGGACACTCTATAAGCTCTTGCGTGAATTTGAGGACCAGTCAGAGACCTCCATCTCCTTTCATAAAATGGATGGACAATTCCTGGATGGATTTGTAAACTTTTGTGCTGAGAGAGGATATAAACCTTCCACCACGTATAAATCAGTAAACAACCTGGTATGGTTTCTAAACTGGGCCACCGACAGGGGCTATAATGTCTATCGTGAGTACAGGCAGTTTTATAAACGAATGAATGCTACCCTGCAACTGTCTCAAATGCCTCTGTACCTACATTGGGATGAGTTAATGAAACTGATGGATTTCTCTACAGACAACATACGGAAGGAGAGGGCCAGGGACCTGTTTTGTTTTATGTGTTTTGCAGGCATCAGGTATTCTGAAATACAGGCGCTGAAAAAGGAGGATTTGAAAGTGGATGAGGTCCTTGTAAGGAAGCCTGGGAGTGGATTGCGAATTATTCCCCTGAACAAATATGCTTCCGCTATTTTTCAGAAATACGAGAACAAATACTATATAAATGGCACGGCCTTCCCATCCATGAGCCTTATCACCATGAATAAATATCTCAGGATCATGGGAAAGGAGATCGGCCTTACCAGGATTATACCTTCTGATTCGGCCGGGGCAGAAAAGCAGCCCCTGTACAGGCGTTTAACCGCTGGTATAGCTGTAAACACCTTTATTAGAAATGCATTGGAGATGGAGGTTCCATCCGAAGTGATTGCGGGATTCACAGGAGTGCAGAACGACAGCCGGGTCCGACGGATCAAATCAGACCTTGCAAAAAGGGAGATGCAAAAATTCAATGTTTGACCGGCAGGTACTCTTCAAAGATCTTGTTCATCGATTTAAACATATTGTAGGGTCCCGGACCGTGGAGATCCTCCACCTGCCTGATAAGTCCGGCCATCTTCTCCCGCTGGGTCCGATCCTCATGCGGACAGCTCTTTTCCACCTGAACCAGATTGTTCAGACGGGCATAATCTTCCAGCATTCTTTCCTCCAGATCCATCATTGGACGGATCAGTTGTACCCTGCCTTCAAACAGGGTTAGCGAGTAGGGCAGGGAGCTGATGGAACCGTGGTAGATCATATTCATAAGAAGTGTTTCAATGGCGTCCTTCCTGTGATGTCCCAGTGCCAGCTTGTTGCAGCCCAATTCTTTCGTAAGTTTAAACAACTCTTTTCTGCGGTACCATGAGCAGATAAAACAATCTGTTTTCGAGGGATCTTTTTCAAGATCGGGCTGGATGGCCCGATAGAGTACAGGAATACCAAGAGTTTCACAAAACGAGGTCAATCTCTCCTTGTCGATTTCATATCCGATCCCCTGGGCTTCAACATGGGCAGCTGTTAGCGTGAACTCAAAAGGGAGAGCCCTTTTGCGTTCTGCAAGGGCTTCCAGCAGAATCATGGAGTCTTTTCCACCGGAGAGCCCCACAAGCAAATGATCTCCTTCAAGAATCATTTGATGATCCCGCATGGTGGTGCCAATTTTACGGCAAATCTTTTTAAATAACTTTTCAGACTGAAGCTGATCAGCTGATTTTTCCATGCAGATTTGATCTTTCTGCAAACTTACATAAAAGAGAGCTGACCGAAATAGCGGGGGGTGTGAAAATCCGGAGTGGGATTTAGCACCGGTTTCCAGGAGAGGAAATGAGGCTGGTCAAGCTTATCCCCGCACTTGTAAAAGTTTGCATGCGCATCCAGGCCTGAAAGGTCTTCTATTTTGCTATATACAAGGGTTTTTAAGGGAATTCTGACCCGGAGGGTCCAGGTAGTTTCTCCATAGATTCCCTCGATGGGCTCCCGGCCCAGGGAGGGAGTGGTTTCCACCTGCTTCAACACAGATTCCGGAAGATGCTCTCTCCGGTTTCGGTCTGGTCCATATCCCCCCAGCACCGTGCCAATGGCATTAAACTCAAAATTGTAGTATTCCTTACCTTCCTTATTCGGGGAGAAGAAAAATTCCACACAACTGTCCTCCCATACCGGTCCGTTATAAACAGTGCTTAAGGCCCTCACATGGCTCTCTGTGACCTGGTAATAGAGGTGTATGGAAGACCCGTCGTGCCGGATGGAAAAGCCGCTTGACACTCCATCAATATCTACCCAGTTTTTAAAAGCCAGGGGATTCTCTGCCCGGACTGAAAAAATCTGAGTCTCTGGTCCGGTGAATTTTTCAACAATCATGGTTTTATCAGGAAAGCTTCTTAATGATCGTCCTTAGCTTATCCATTTTAGCCTCTCCATCTTTGGTCAGCTTCAGCTGAGCCAGGGTTCTGACCAGGTTATGCTCCGGGTGTTTGACTTTGTAATAGGTATCTCCATCCAGGTAATCGATCAGGAAACGAACTGCCTGCATATAAGGAAAGAGAAGTCCGGCGTAGACCAGAGCTTCTTTCTCAGCATCCAGAAGAATATCCCGGGTGGAGTCCAGGAAGCCGGAAGCAAAAGCTTCGTAAAGTTCCAGATCCATGCTCACCCTTTCCAGGTTCTCGTCATCTTCCTCCCCCGTATTGGTAAGGGTCCTGATTCCATCTCCAAAATCAGAGGTTACGTACCCGGGTTGGATGGTATCCAGGTCGATGACGCAGAGTCCTTTCCGGTCAGTGTCGAACAGGACATTGCTGATTTTGGTATCGTTGTGGGTGACCCGTAGCGGGATCGCTCCGGATTCTCCAAGTTCATGTATGGTCAGCATCATCTTCGCCCGGGATTCCACGTATTCAATCTCCTCTTTCACCACTTTCAGGCGACCTGCTGTATCTTTCCGGATACTCTCCTTTAGCTGGGTGAGTCTCCATTTCATATTATGAAAATCGGGAATAACAGTTCCCACTTTCTCCGGGGAGAGGTCGTTCAACATGGTGGTAAAGGCACCGAAAGTAAGAGCTCCCTGGTAGGCAATATCCGGATCGGTGGTGCTGTCGAAAACCAGGTGATCTTCAATGAAACGGAGCACTCTCCAGAAATTGCCATCCGGATCCTTAAAAAAAGATTCTCCACCCTTAGTGGGTACGATGGTCAGAGAACGCCTTTCCACTTCGTCCGGGTGGTCTTTCCTTATCTTGGCTGCCACATGATCGCATACCAGTACCGTGTTCTGCATCAGCAAGGGCACATCCTTGAATACATGGTGATTGACCCTTTGCATAAGATAATCCGGAGCACCTTCCCTGGTATTTACCAGGTGATAACTGTCGTTTATATGGCCTCCGCCATGCACCTGAACTTTGCCAATTTTGCCGGCTGTGGCAAATTGGGCTGCGATTGTTTCTACTGTCATTTTCTTAATCCATTTGTGAGAGGCAGAGTGCAGCTGCTCCGTAAAGCCCTGCATTATCCAGCTCTGCCCTGACCAGGTCTACCTTTTTACTGATCATGGGCGCCAGAAATTTGCTGTCCATATCTTTACGAATGGTCTTTTCCAGCAGGTCCCAGGAATTGGCTACCGAACCTCCGATAATGAACGCTTCAGGGGCAAGGACATAGGTTACAAGTCTGAGGAGCTCCCCAATGTTCTGAGCCAGTTCATCGAATACCGCCAGGGCTTCCTGATCTCCGGCCTTGGCTTTTTTATACAGTTCAGCACCCGTGGTCTGGTACTTGTTTTTAAACAGAGCCGCACTGCATATGTCCTCGGAAATACCTCCGTGGAAGGGAACGCATCCCAGCTCACCCGCTCCACCCATCAGTCCGGTATGGATCTTCCTGTTGAGAATAATACCACCTCCCAATCCGGTTCCCAGAGTAACCCCCACCAGGTTATTGTACTTCTTGCCTGCACCATAATAGGTTTCACCCAGGGCGAAGCAGTTGGCGTCATTATTCTGGAAAGTCGGAAGATTGAATTTCTCCTCTACCCGGGGCTTAATGGCAAAGCCATTGAAGGATGGGATATTATTAATCTGCAGGATCTCACCGGTTTCCGCGTTCATAAAACCTGGCATCCCGATCCCTATTCCCACGACCTCTTCGGTCAAAACTTTCCTGATGGCTTCATACAGGGATTCCATAATCTGCTCGGCCGGACGGTCGGCACCAGTGGGTACATCTGTCTTTTCCAACATTTCATTGTCAGAGAACCTGGCGGCCACAATGGAGGTACCGCCAATATCCACTCCGATATAAAGTTTACTCATAATTAATTGGTTCTGATTTTATGTCCTGAAATAGCAAAATAGAGAATAAAGGCATAACAAGGCACCATGACCCAGTATGCGGTCTGGTAGTTAGCAACTACCACCTGTTCTGTTGTTTTTACGGCATCTACAATTACCCCGAAAATAAGTGGAATCACAGCTCCGCCCACAATGGCGGTGACCAGAAGCGAAGCACCTACTTTGGTGAATTTTCCCAGGTCCTTCATGGCCAGGGGCCAGATGGCGGGCCACATCAGTGAATTGGCAAAACTGGCAAGTAAAAGAGCGAAGAAGGCATAATTTGCAGGCAGGTAGATGAGCAGGAGTGTGGCAACAATACCCAGAATTGCAAAGGAGATCAGTGCTTTTTGCTGCGAAACAAAGCGTGGTATGGCAATTACACCGAAAATATAACCGGCAACCAGTCCCAGGGTCACAAACTTGGAATAGCCTTCCAGGTTGGGTGCATCTCCAAAGGTTGCTTTTGCAAAGTCAATGATGGAGGCCATGGGAAGTGTCTCAATTCCGACGTAGACGAAAAGCGCGAATACTCCAAGCAGCAGGTGTGGGAACTGGAAAATACTGGTCTTCTTGGCGGCATAGGAGGATTCGGCGGCTTCCTCTTCATCTTCCCCTTCAGCTTTTACTTCAGGCAGTGGTGCAAAATATACAAAGATACCCAGTAAAATCATGATCCCGGTTACAATGTAGAAAGGCATGATGATATCATTCACATCAACTTTGGACAGGTCGATAAACAATCCCAGGAACAGGGGAGCCATCCACCAGGCCATTTTGTTCATGATTCCCATCAGACTCATACGAACGGCAGCAGTATCCACAGGTCCGATGATGGTAATATAGGGGTTTACAGCACCCTGAAGCAGGGTGTTCCCGATCCCTCCAACAAATAGTGCAACCAGGAAGAGTGGAAAACTAACGGATTTGGAAGAGGGGACAAAAAGCCACATGCCCAGTGCCATAATAAAAAAGGCGAACATCATGGCTCTCCGGTAGCCGATCTTTTTAATCACCCATCCGGTAGGACGGCCGAAAATCAGGAATGCAGAGAAGATAGCTGCAGTTACCAGGTAGGACTGGCCAGTGGAAAGATTGAATGCTGATCGAAGCGCCGGAGTGAGAAATCCGCTGATTCCCACACCAAAACCAATCATGAAAAATACGACACCGACAATCATTAAGGGACCCACTGGTCCAATCTTGATTTTACTTGAGTTGCTCATTACAGGATATTTTTGAAGTTTAGTTAGTTCACTGCGATAGGCGTAAAATTAATCTTTTCTTGTTTATCTCAAATTTTTAAACAGCATATCGTCTTTTGGAAAGCTAATATTGGATAAGTACATTTACTATCTCGAAAATAGATAAACAATATATTGGTATGCATACGACACTTTTAATACTGGCTGCAGGAATGGGAAGCCGCTATGGAGGGATGAAACAGGTGGATGCCTTTGGCCCTTCAGGTGAGACCATAACAGATTATTCCATCTATGATGCAGTCCGTGCTGGATTTGAACATTATGTTTTTGTGATCTCGCCTGCAATGGAGGAGGATTTCAAAACGAATTATGTAAAAAAGTTTCCATCGCACCTGAAAGTGGATTACGTGATCCAGTCTCTGGATAAACTTCCTGAGGGATACAAACTGCCTGAGGACAGGGTGAAGCCCTGGGGCACAGCCCATGCTGTTCTGATGGCCAGGGAAACCATCCATGAGCCATTTGCTGTAATCAATGCGGATGACTACTACGGAAGGAAATCCTATAAAATCATGAACCATTTCCTGAAGCAAACCTCTGTGGAGGCCCCAGGGAATTATTGTATGGTGGGATTTGAGCTTCAGAAAACCATATCGAAATATGGCTCGGTGGCCAGGGGGGTATGCCAGGTAAACAACAAAGGATACCTGACTGGAATGGTAGAACGGGTCAAGGTGTTTCTGAAAGACGGAGGTATCGTTTTTGAGGATGAGGATGAATCCATTCACCCACTGGATCCCATGGACACCGTATCCATGAATCTATTTGGATTTACCCCTGATTTTTTCCCTCTGATCGAGGAAAACTTCAAGGGTTTTTTGAAAAAGAACGCAAACAACCCCAGGGCAGAGTTCTATATTCCATATGTGATAAACAACCTGATTGCATCAGGGCAGGCAAAGATGTCTGTGCTGCAGACCCCCGAGACCTGGTTCGGGGTGACCTATCAGGAGGATAAACCCAAGGTCTTAAAGGCCATCCGTGAACTGGTGGATGAGGGTATTTATCCAAAAAAGCTATGGGCGCAGGTTCCTTAGTATCAATCAATCGAAAATTTCACCATCCAATAATCTTTTTATGCAACGACGCGATTTTATCAGAACAGGTGCTCTTTTGGGAGCCGCTGCCGCATTGCCGTTTCCAGTATTTGGGAGAGCTAACAGTGAAAAGGCCCGCATTGGCTTTATTGGAGTCGGTTTGCGGGGAAGGAATCATCTGAACAATTTACTTATGCGTGATGATGTCCTTATTCCTGCCCTTTGCGATCTGGACCCGGATGCACTGGATAAAGCTCAGCAGCTAATGGTTAAACAGGGCTTCCCAAAACCAGAGACTTATAGCGGGGATCCCTATGCTTATCGTGATCTGCTGCAGCGTACGGATATTGATGGGGTCATTATCGCTACTCCATGGCTCTGGCATACCCGCATGTCGGTCGATGCCATGCGGGCCGGCAAGTATGCTGGCGTGGAAGTAAGTGCGGCCAATACCATGGAAGAATGCTGGGACCTGGTAAATACCTATGAGCAGACCGGGGTGCCGGTGATGATCCTGGAGAATGTGTGTTACCGCAGGGATGTGATGGCCGTGATGCAAATGGTCCGTGAAGGTCTTTTCGGAGAGCTGCTGCATGCCCGCTGCGGGTACCAGCACGATTTGCGCGGAGTGAAATTCAATGATGGCCTTACTGCATACGGAGCGGGTGTGGAGTTTGGGGAGAAAGGGATCTCAGAATCCTCCTGGCGCACCGAGCATTCTCTGCATAGAAATGGTGATGTGTATCCTACCCATGGTGTGGGTCCCATAGCCAACATGTTTAATATCAATCGTGGAAACCGGTTCTCCTCCCTGACTTCCAGCGCTACCAAGGCAGTGGGATTGAACAGGTATATTGTGAACCATCCAAAAGGAGGGCCTCACCATCCCAATGCTGCTTTAAAATGGAAGCAGGGTGATGTAATCACATCGACCATTGAAACCTCCAACGGGGAGACCATAATCGTGACGCACGATTGCAATTCACCACGTCCGTATTCTCTTGGTTTCCGGGTACAGGGTTCCGCCGGCCTGACGGAATTTGATGCGCATACAAAACGAATCTATGTGGAGGATCTTAGTCCGGCTCATGAATGGGAAGAAATGGATGCTTATCTGAAGAAATACGACCATCCGCTCTGGAAAAAACACGGAGCCTATGCAGAAGGCAGCGGGCATGGCGGAATGGATTTCTTTGTGGACCATGCTTTTGTGGAGATTGTAAAGCGGAAGCTGGAGGCCCCAATGGATGCCTATGATGCAGCTGCCTGGAGTGCCATTACACCTCTATCAGAACTTTCCATCGAGAACAATGGCGATCCCCAGGATTTCCCCGACTTTACCCGGGGCCGCTGGATGAAACGTAAACCGGTTTTTGCCCTGGGGGACGATTTTTAGAGGGCTTGAATGGGGCATCCCAGGTTTAATACCGCATTGCTGGCGATCATCTCATGTTTGCTCTGGTCGACCGCCTTTGCGGGAGTAAAGATTGGTCTGGAATTTGCATCCCCCCTGCAATTCGCAGGAGCCCGGTTTTTTATTGCGGGATCGCTTGTTTTCCCCCTGGCTTTCAGGTACAATCCGGGCTATTTCAGGATTGTCCGGGCAAATCTGAAGCTTATTCTTTTGTTTGCCTTTCTGCAGACCTTTCTGCAGTACACCATGTTCTATACCGGAATTAATATGATCCCTGCTGCTGTGGCTGCCATTGTGATTGGTTCACAACCATTGTTTATAGCACTGGTGGCCAATTTCTTTATGCCGGGCGACCGGATGACTCTTTCCAAAACCCTGATCATTCTGCTGGGAATAGCCGGAGTGGCACTGGTGAGTTTTGGAAAGGATCCCCTTTCAGCCACGGGCCATATAGCGGTAGCAGGCATCCTCTTGATGCTGGGGATAAATGTGCTCTCCGGATTTTCAAATGTGCTGGTGGCCAGGGAAAAGGGGATGATCCCGCCGCTGGTCATCAGTTCATCCTCTATGATCCTGGGCGGGGCGGCTCTTTTTATCTTTTCCATACCTTTTGAGGGATTTCATATGGAAGCCAAACCACCGCTTTATTATATCTCATTGACCTGGTTGAGCCTGCTTTCGGCCATTGCCATATCCATCTGGATCATTCTGTTAAAAAGACCTGGTATCAAAGTGTCTGACCTGAACCTGTGGAAATTCCTGATTCCAATGTTTGGAGCCCTGTTCAGCTGGATATTGCTCCCGGCGGAGCAACCGCAGCTGTTTACCACCGCAGGGATGTTCCTGATTACTCTTGCTCTGATTATTTCAGGCCTGCTAAAGCGGAAAAAAGTCCCGTTGATTCAAGAAAAAGCCTAACTTTAGTGGATCATTTTGCCATGATAATTCGGACCCTGACATATCTGTTTGCAATAGCTATATGTACGCTATCAAATCTTCATGCACAGGAGAGGCCACTAGTAAAAAAGGGGGTTCTGGATCTTCGGGATTATAGCTTTAATACCTCGGGGCCCCTGGAGGTAAACGGGGAATATGAGTTTTACTGGAACCAGATGATAAACCCTGGGCTGGAAGGAGATTCCGGGGAGATGGTTTATGTAACTGTTCCGGGTAACTGGAACAAGCTGCGTAAAGAACATCCGGAAGTAACACGTTATGGATTTGCCACTTACAGGCTTATTATTCTCCTGCCAGAAAACATGGATGAGCTGGCTCTGAAGATCGAGGATGTTTATTCCGCATCCGGTTATTTTTTAAATGGCAAGGCCATTGACTATCTGGGATTTCCGGGAGTGAATAAGTACCAGACGGTAGTCCGGTACAGCCGGCCGATGATGATAGGGAGCGTGAACTCTCAGGAAGTGGAGCTGTTGATCCGGGTTTCCAATTTTGATAATCGGGTCAGTGGCATTGTGGGAGGCGTGACCATGGGGGAGGTGGACCAGATGAGGGATATCCGGCAAAAGGATCTCTTTCGTGGCCATTTCCTCATCGGGGCTTTCTTAATCATCGGGATCTATTTTCTGGGACTCTACCTGATCAGAACGGAACATTACAGGCTCTATTTTTCTCTGCTCTGTTTTCTGATGGCTTTAAGGGTTGTGATGATTCTGGATGTCCCCGTGATAGGTACTCTGAATCTGAACGGGCTGACAACCGCACGGCTGGATTATCTGAATATCTACTTCTTTGCTCCCTTCTTTATACTAATGATCCGATCGATTTTTCCCATTGAGTATCCACCGCTGCTCTACAGGATCTCTCTTTGGATGTCAGCGGTATTTATAGCCATCGTCGTAGTCTCACCCATCAGCCTGTTTTCCTTCACTTTTCCCTTTTTCTTTGCCTTTTTCATACTGCTCAGTGCTATATTTCTCTACGTGATAATCCTGGCCTGGATCCGTGGAAGAAGTCATGCCCCCGCCTATACCATTGGCTTACTGATCCTGTTTTTCGGTACCCTGAACGATATGTTAAATGAGATTGAGGTGATCGAAACGGTATATGTGGTCCACTATACCATGTTTGTATACCTCCTCGTCTATGCCTATATATTTGCAGACAAATCTAATTACCTGCAGCAAAAAGCACTAAAGCTGGCAGATGAAATCAGTGAGGTCAAAAATCACCTGGAGGACCTGGTGGAAGAACGTACCACTGAGCTTCAAACCGTCTCTACAGAACTGGAAAAGCAGAAGCAAAAACTGGAGTCCAGCAATCGCGATCTTATTGAAGCCATGAACGCCAGGAACCGCTTATTTGCCATTATCGGGCATGATGTAAGGGCTCCAATTGGCTATAATCTGCAGGCCCTGGAGATGCTTATTGATAATCCGGATATTGAGAAGAAGGAGAGGGAGGAACTGTTGGAAATGATGGCCACGTCCTCGGAAATCACATACAACCTGCTGGACAATCTGCTGGTATGGGGACGTTCCCAGACAGGCAAATTAAAGGCGATGCCGGCTCGTTTAAAGCTGAAGGACCTGATTGATGAAAGCCTGGAGCTCATCAACGTAGGACTGAGGGAGAAAAAGCTGAAGGTGGAGGTCTATGTGAGCGAGGAGCATTATGTGGAAGTCGACCGTGACCAACTCTATATTGTGATCAGGAACCTGATGAGCAATGCCATTAAGTTCACCCCGGAGAGCGGGAGTATCTACATTTCGTCAAAGAAGCTGAATGGGGAAGTGGCGATCTCTATTCGCGATACTGGGATCGGAATACCGGAAGCGATTCAAAACAAATTGTTCGATTCAAAGTCGCATGTATCCACCAATGGTACCAGGGGGGAGAAGGGATCCGGACTGGGGCTTACCATATGCCGGGAGATCATGCAGACCAATGAAGGTTGGATGAAAATCGATAGCAGCTCCGGTAAAGGGACCATCATTACCCTGGGAGTCAAGGCATCCAGCCGATAAAATTCTTATATATACTTTACTGCGGTGCCATAGACCAGGATCTCTGCTGCGCCCTGCATCACAGCACTTGTGGTATAGCGGATATTCACCACCGCGTCGGCATGCAAGTCCGAAGCCTCCTGCATCATGCGTTTGGTGGCCATGGCCCTGGCTTCATTCAACATCTCAGAGTAGCCCCTGAGCTCTCCACCCACAATAGATTTCAGGAGGTTCCCGATATCTTTTCCCAGGTGTTTGGACTGGATCATGGAACCTTTGACCGTTCCAATCAGCTCGTATTTCTGTCCGGGAATGTTCTCGGTGTTGTAGAATGGTATCATCTTTTCCATAGGACTTCGATTTTGTGTTGAATTTACTAAATTTATACACATGAGAGCGATCAGCGTCAAATCAGTTGAAGTCCTGGATGAGGAACTTCAGCTTCATGTTCACCATACCTTTGGGATGGAGCAATACACCGATTATGTGTTCAAGACCGGCGGAGGAAAGATCTATTCTGCTACTATTGTTATGGAGTCGAGCGATCATGTAATCCGCAAGGTGAAAGAGGCAAGCACTTCCTTTCCTGAGCATGAATTTGTTCTCGTAGACCTTGATACGAATTCCAACGCTTCCACCACCTACAGGTTCAGGAATGGGGAGATACTGGAAAAGAAATTTAGTATTGGCTGAGATCGTCTTTCTCTTCTTCGTCGATCTCCTTAATACGTTCTATATAGACGCTGATCAAAGCAATAATTATCACCAGTGGAACAATCAGTAAGACCAGGGTCCATAGGAGGCCAAGTCCCTCTTTTACAAACACGGCTACCAGGCTGCCTGCCCAAACAAGGATGAAGAAGACTACCAGGATCATTACCAGAGTGGGTCCAAATCGCTTATCCATGATCAATTGTTTTACTCGTTAGATTTTATTTTGACTTTCGAAGGCTTGAGTCCTTCCGCTGTGGCGCTGATAACCAGGTCGCCCGGCTCACCGCCTGCCTGAAGGATTAAAAGTTGCTTCCCTTTCCTGACTTGCTTTGAGTTGGTACCGGGTGGTGTTTGATCAGCCAGGTCACCGTTATCAATGGCCCTGATTTTTCCAGGTCCGTCCAACTCATAGTTTACCAGGTGAGTGCTGTGGGGATTCAGTTCCCCCATGCTGTCCACCACGCTGGTGGTAATATGTACAATTCGCTTTTGCCCAAGCAGCTCCTGTTGATCAGGATTCATTGCAAGTGCAAATGGAGCATGGGATGAATTCAGGGTATCAGAAACCTGTTGCTGCTGCCCGTCCGTACCCTGGTAATAAGCATGTGCTACCAGAGTGCCTTTTTCATAGGGAACCATGGCTTTGATTACCCCGTCAGGGAAGGCACTTCTGTTCAGGGTGTGGATCACCCTGTTATTTAACTCGATTTCCACCTGGTGGCAATTGGTAAAGACCACCACCTCTTTATCACCAGGATCGTTTAAAAAACTCCAATGTTCCGCCAGAGGAGCTCCTGCCCAGCTGCTTTGCCAGCTGGTGAGCCTATTCAGTGAGTCGGCAAGCCGGGTATCTTTTACCGTAAGTTTGACCATAGGATCCACGCGGTAACGGGAAGCTATATACCAGGCATGGGGTTTGACAAAGCCATTGGTCTCCAGCAGGCCGTTTCGAAAGCCGCGATCGGGCCAGCCCGCCGATTCTCCCAGATAGTCGATCCCTGCCCATATAAACTGGCCGGCCACGTATGGATACATATCGTTCCATGAGTTATCGCTATAGTCGATCACCTGGTAATCTTTTTTAGGCCGGGTTCCATAAGCTTTTGTCTCAGTGGCAATAAATACCAAATCGGGATACCTGTTATGCCAGATCCTGAATGAATCGCTCCGGTAGTTGTAGGACACAACCGGCGAGACGTGCATCAGACTCGAGGGAAGCTCATAGAAGCCCTCGTTGTCGCCGGGATGCAAGGCTGCAGTGACCTCCCTGGAAGAATCTATGGAATTTACCAGCTCCTTCATTCTGCTGTACCACGCCACCCCATCGCCCGGGATGAAGAGTTGCTCCATGGTTTCATTTCCTAAACTCCACAGGATGACCGAGGGATGATTCCGGTCGCGTTTAATAAAATTTGACAAATCCTTCTCCCAGGTCGCTTCCAGATTCAGATCTTCAGCCGCTCCATTCCAGGCTTGTTCCCATTTATCATACATCTCATCAATGACCAGGAAGCCCATTTTGTCGCAAAGGTCAAGCACCTCCGGGGCATGAGGATTGTGGGCGAGTCTCAGGGCATTCACTCCCAGCTCCTTCAAGATCCCAAATCTTCTTTTCCAGCTCTCCAGGGGAACAGCTGCCCCCAGCTCTCCCCCGTCATGGTGCAGGCAAACTCCCTTCAGAATCACTTTCTCTCCATTCAAAATAAAGCCCTTTTTTGGATCAAAATGAGCCGAGCGGATGCCATGTTGAATACTTACATGGTCCAGCTTTCGATTCCCATCCTTCAGGTAACAATGCACCCTGTAAAGGTCGGGGGAATCAGGGGACCAAAGAAGGGGATCTTCTATGGTAAAAGATTTCGTAACCGTTCCATCACTGTACCGATCCAGGTATTCACTGCTTTTCCCGTCAGCGACCAGTCTTCCATCGGGGCCCAGGATATCGTAGCTTACCTCAAAGCGACGCTCCTTCCGGCCATTATTCTTTATGTCAATTGATATGTCCAGCCTGGCACTGCCGCTTTGTTCTCTTACAGAGCTTACAGCCTCTCCCCACACCTGCATGTGCAGGGAGCTGGTCGTAATCAGTCTGACATGCCTGTAGATTCCCCCACCCGAGTACCAGCCATCCACAGGTAATTTGCTGCAATCGGTTCTCACGGCGATTATATTGAGTGTATCCATCCGGACCAGCTCGCTGATGTCATGAAAAAAGCTGGAATAGCCATACTCCTGCTTACCCAGATGTGTTCCGTTAAAGTAGACATCCGCATTTCTCATGACCCCCTCGAATAGCAGGTAGAATTGTTCGGCATTCTCGTATTCTGTAAGATCAAGGGCTTTCCGGTACCATCCGATGCCCCCCGGATAGAATCCGCCCGCTGTCCCCGAGGGATTTTCCCTGTTTACTTTTTGTTCAATCATCCAGTCATGGGGCAGGGAAAGATAGCGCCAGTCAGAATCATCATAGCCAGGCAGAGATGCTTCGGCCGGATCGTCCAGGATAAATTTCCAGTTCAGATCAATGAGAGTGTCCACTCTGGGCTCGGTCTCCATGGTCCGGTATACGACCACAACGGCCAGAAATATCACAAGGCCCAGTATGATCCAGTGGAAAAGTTTCATTTCTGTCTTTCTGGTTTTAGGAGGGTTTCATATCGATTGATAAACTTGCGTATGGTATCAGAATGACCCGCTTTCAATCTTCGGTTTACAGCAGGTTGTGAGATGCCCAGCAGCTGACTGATTTCCATCTGGTTCTTACCGGTTAAGTTTAGAAAAAGGGCTTCAGCCTGTTCATCTGACCAGCTGCGAATGAGGATATCCATAAAGCTACAGGTGAGAGCCAGCTCCTCATTCAGAGCTTTCACTGGAGAAGTTATGGTGATCCGCTGGTTCCGTTTCATCTTCCCGATACCCTCAGAAGCTTTCCGGAATGCAGTTCCATCTGATTCTCTCAGGTGATCCTGGGCATACTCCACGGGTCCGATCCCAAGGCAAATCCTGAGCTCCAGGCGTTCAGAAAGTTCTTTGTGTGAAAGAAAGCGAAAGGCGCTGAGCAACATGATCACTGAACGCAACGAGTGTGCCGGAAACTCGGAGAAAGCCAGAAATTCATCCATTCGGATAATCTCATATTTAAGCTTGCTCTCCTCCGGAACCAGCCGGTTTAATGCCTGGAAGGAGGCCCTGATCAGATCCGGTATCTTGCTGAATTGTGCATCAGAAACCCTGACCCCAGGGGCGAGTTCTCCTGCGATAACAGCATAATGTGCCTTATTCGTCATTCTGGATTAAATAAAAGTAATTTGGGTGATCAGGCTATTATTATCTAAAAAAGTTAATAACCAAATTTATAATAATATACGTTTATAAATCAACGAGGTTACTGTTAATTTTAATACCCATCGGGCAGGAAGGCCCGGGCTGGTTTTTTCAACTATTTGTAATACAGTTAGATAGTCGGGTTAAAAATGATTGCTTAGATTGATTCTGAATAACTCCGGAAGAGACTGTCGCACCGTAGTTTAAGTGCGATTAGTATTATTTTTGAAATTCTAAAAGATGTTGGATTTAAATGGATGGATGATGAAAAAATTTCTTGCCTTAATAGCCTTATATTCAATTTTTACGAATGGATTTTCCCAGGAGCCCACCAGCTGGAGGGGCCCCAGCCGTGACGGGCACTACCCCGAAACCGGATTGTTGAAACAGTGGCCTGCAGGTGGCCCGGAGATCCTGTGGTCCTATGAGCAACTTGGACAGGGGCACTCCTCTGCTATTGTGGATCAGGGCCATGTGTTTACTACCGGGATGATCAGCCAGGAGGGATACCTTTTTAAATTCGATCTGAAAGGAAATCTTTTATACAAAAAGAAATACGGTCCGGAATTCTCTGAAAGTTATTTTGGCACCAGGGGAACACCCACGATTATGGGGGATAAGATCTATCTCCTGAGCGGTTATGGAACATTGTATTGTTTAAAAAACGCAACAGGAGATCTACTCTGGAGCAAGGACATCATAAAGGAGTTTGGCGCTTCGGTTATCATGTGGGGGATGAATGAAACACCGGTGATAGATGGAGATATAATTTACATTACCCCGGGTGGTAAAAAAAACGGTCTGGTGGCGCTGAACCGCCATTCAGGAGAAACGGTATGGAGTTCTCCCGGCACGGGTGAGCTTACTGCCTACTGTACCCCTCTGTTGTTCGTGCATAATGGAAAGAAGCTGCTGGCCACCCATTTTGAATCACACCTGGTGGGATTTGATGCAACTACCGGCAAGATGCTCTGGAAGCAGTATCATCCCAACGAGTATTCCATACATCCCAATACACCCATTTACCATGAAGGCAAGCTATTCTATTTTAGCGGTTATGGACAGGGAGGGGGAATGCTGGAACTCTCTCCCAATGGAAATTCCATTGAAAGGAAATGGAGTCAAACCATCATGGATAGCCGTATTGGCGGTGCGGTCCTGGTGGATGGGTACCTTTACGGTTCGGGCGACAGCAGGGTTTGGAGCTGTCTGGACTGGGAAACTGGTGAAGTGAAGTACACCTCCTCGGAAATTGGCCAGGGGGTGGTGATCTATGCAGATGGGATGCTGTATTGCTACAGTCAACGGGGCGAACTGGCTCTGGTAAGACCCAACCCGACAGGCTTTAATGTAGTCAGTGAAACGAAAGTGGCCAAGGGCTCGGAACAGCACTGGGCGCATCCGGTTATCTATGATGGTGTGCTTTATGTCAGACATGGAAGAGCGCTGGTGGCCTACAAAGTAAAGTAGCGTCGACCAGCTCTTACCCAATCAGCAATAAACAGATATATGAATCTGAAGGTTTTGTATTTAGTCTTTGTGCTTTTGCTTACCCTGGGATCTGAGCTGGCTGCCCAGGATGTTCAGTGGCGCGGTCCGAACAGGGATGGAATCTTTCCCGATACCCTGCTTCTGAAAGAGTGGCCCGCTGAGGGACCTGAAGTCTTGTTCGTCACGAAAGGGCTAGGCAGGGGATTTTCGTCGGCGGTAGCGACCAGTGAAAAAATTTATGTAAGCGGGGTCAAAGACTCCCTGGAGTACCTTACGGCTCTTGATCTGCAGGGGAAGATCCTGTGGCAGAAAGCTATTGGCCCCTGCTGGGACCAGTCCTTCCCTGAAACAAGAAGCACCCCTACGGTGGAAAAGGAACGGGTCTACGTCTTAAGCGGAAAAGATAAATTGGTTTGCTTTCATGCAGAAAGCGGGGAGCTTATCTGGAGCGTGGATCTTCATAAGAAGTATTATTCCAGGTGGGATATGTTCGGGGTGTCTGAGTCCGTGTTGATCGTGGGTGATAAGGTGATTACCTCCCCGGCAGGTGATTCCACCCAGGTCATTGCCCTGGATAAGCTCAGCGGCGAATTGATCTGGAAATCCGAATCCATGGGAGCATCCCGTTCCAATATGTCTCCCATTCTCATAGAGCACTGCGGAAAGGAGTATGTCATAGCATCCACGCAAACGCATGTGATCGGGGTGGACCCGGAGAAGGGGACCATACTGTGGAACTACCATTATAATTTCCTGAATTCAGCCCATGAGAATACGACCATACTTGCCAACACCCCTACCTACAAGGATTCCTGTTTATGGATCTCCAATGGTTGGGAGGTACCCTCGGTGATGCTGGAGATTGCCCCCGACGGAAACTCAGTCATTGAGAAATTCAAGGACCAGACCTTCGACAACCAGAACCATGGGGTCGTCCTGGTAGACGGCTTCCTTTACGGGTCCAACTTCACAGGACGCAACAGCGGCAAATGGGTGTGTATGAACTGGGACAGCGGCGAGATCAAATGGATCGGTGATTTTTATAACAAGGGCCCCATTATATTCGCAGATGGCATGCTCTATCTCTACGAGGAGAAGAGGGGGCATATGGCCCTGTTGAAAGCTGATCCGGAAGAATTTAAGCTTGTCAGCTCTTTCAGGGTCACAGAAGGGGCCGGTCCCCACTGGGCACGACCGACCATCTTTAACCGGACCCTGCTGGTCAGGCATGGGGATGTGCTGCTTGCCTATAACATTAAACGATCGAAGACTTAGAAAGTCAAATAGAAGAAAAGAAATTATGAGAAGCTATATAAAGAGAATGGCAGCGATTGGATGGATGATTCTGCTGCTATGCGGTTTGGGACTTCAGGCCCAGGATGGACAGTGGCGGGGCCCCAACAGGGATGGCAAATATCCGGATACGGGCCTGCTAAAGAGCTGGCCTGAGGAAGGTCCAAAACTGCTGCTGAAGAAAGAAGGCCTGGGCAATGGGTATTCCTCCCCGCTGGTGGTGGATGAGATGATCTATATCAGTGGTAAAAGGGACGAGCGGGATGTGCTGACCAAACTGGATATGGAGGGGAACATTCTATGGGAAACCGTTTATGGGAGTGCCTGGAACCAGTCTTTTCCGGAAACACGAAGTACCCCCACCATTGAAGATGGACGGATCTATATTATGGGCGGACTGGGAACGGTGGTCTGCATGGATGCAGCAACGGGGGAGATCATCTGGCAGAAAGATACGCATCAGGAGTTTGACGGGGAATATCACCGCTGGGGAATGACAGAATCCCTGCTGCTCACCGAGCAAGCGGTTGTATCCTCTCCCACAGGGGAGCAGACTGTCGTGGTGGCCCTGGATAAAAAAGATGGCTCCCTCATATGGAAGTCAGAGCCCCGGGGAGGAGTCAGGTCCTATGTCTCCCCCTTGCTCATTGAGCACAACGGGACCAGGATGATCCTGATCACGACAAGTGAGGATATTATGGCTGTGGATCCGGATAATGGAGAGATATTCTGGACAATTGACCTGGTAACGGAGTATGGTTTTGGCGGCCGCAGGAACAATACCAATACCCCACTTTTCCACAACGGGGAGATTTATACCACTTCCGGGTATGATGCACAGGGCGTGATGTTGAAGCTTTCAGAAGATGGAAAATCGGCCGAGGTGAAGTGGCACAATGGCGGGCTGGATGTGCATCACGGGGGACTGGTGCTGTTGGACGGGTACATGTATGGTTCCAATTGGATCAACAACGGCAACGGCAACTGGGTATGCCAGGAGTGGGATAGCGGAAAGGTGATGTGGGAGGAAAAATGGTACAACAAGGGCTCGATTATATATGCCGATGGATTGTGTTATATTTTTGAAGAGAAGCAGGGGCATATTGGGCTGCTGGAACCATCGCCTGACGGATTCAAACTGATCAGTGAATTTCGATTGGAGAGCCGGTCAGGTCCCTACTGGGCACATATGGCCATCTTCAACAAGAAACTGTTTGTGAGGCACGGAGAGGTGCTGTATGTATATGATATTGAAAAGAGTTAATTTGAAACCCGCATAGGGCAAGACTTGAAACTGGACAGGATAAATATTATGACTTTATTGCTGGTTCTTGCCGGGGTACTCTCCCTGGGCTGGTGGCTGGCAAAGGACCCGGTGCGTGATTTTGTTACCTCCGAACCGGGACTGGATAATCGCGGGAAAGGTGCGGTAGTAGCTGATATTGATATCGGGGCCTATGGCGAGACCTACCGAAGCCTGGACACAGAGCTTAACGAAACCTGGCCCCGTTTCCGGGGAGAGTATTTCGACAATATCAGCCGCTCCACGGTTCCACTGATAGAAAAATTTCCAGAGGGGGGACCCATTGTGAAGTGGTCTGTCCCATTGGGGGAGGGACATGCAGGTGCTGCTATTTATAAGGGGGCGGTGTACGTGATGGATTATGATGAGGAGGAGCGGGCCGATCTCCTGAGAGCCTATGCCCTGGAGACCGGGGAGGAGCTCTGGGTGCGGGGATACAAAATCAACCTGAAACGCAATCATGGAATGTCGCGTACGGTTCCGGCTGTGACCGAGAACCAAATCCTGACCATCGGTCCGCGCAGCCATGTGATGTGCGTGAACCGGGCAAACGGAGAATTTATATGGGGCTTAAATGTGGAGAAGGAGTACAAGGCAGAAATACCCCTCTGGTATACGGGGCAGTGTCCCCTGATTCATGAGGGCAAAGCCATTATTGCCACGGGAGGAACCGCCTTGCTGGTGGCCCTGGACATGGAGACCGGGGAAGTGCTGTGGGAAACCCCCAATGAGAATAGCTGGCAGATGTCACACTCCTCCGTAGTACCTTATGAGTTCGGGGGACGAACGATGTATGTCTATAGTGCCTTTGGAGGGGTATTCGGGGTGGCTGCGGATGGTCCGGATGCCGGAACCATCCTCTGGGAAACAGCCGCCTGGAACCACCAGGTGGTGGCGCCTTCTCCCGTCTGTATGCCTGATGGAAAAATATACCTGACTGCCGGCTATGGGGCCGGAGCCATGGTTCTCCAGCTATCAGCAAGTGGGGGGAACTACCGGGTGGAAGTGATAAATGAGTATTTACCCAAAGACGGCCTGGCCTGTGAGCAACAGACCCCTGTTGAGTTTAACGGACATTTACTGGGGATTCTCCCCAAAGACGCAGGCCCTCTTCGCAACCAACTGGTTTGTGTGCACCCTGATAACTTTAATCAGGTGATCTGGTCCAGCGGGCAGGACAAACGTTTTGGATTGGGACCCTATATGATTGCTGATAACAAACTCTTTATAGTGAGCGACGATGCGACCCTGACCATCGTACGACCCAGCACCAGGGAGTACCTGGAGCTGGACGCATTCAGAGTGCTGGAGGGTCATGATGCCTGGGGACCACTGGCGATTGCCGACGGCTACCTGGTGATGCGCGATTCTAAAACCATGGTCTGCCTGGATATGGCCCTGGCGCGACAGTAATTAAGTAGTGTAAAAATGCAATGCTATGAAAAAGAGAAGTCTGACAATTGTGGTGCTTGTTATCGTGGGTATTATCCTGACCGTCATTGTAGTAGATGTTCTGAATAACAGACCCGACCGCAGGGGAAAGAACCCCTATGCTCTGGAAGTGGATCAATACCGGGAGGTGGACGAGGATCTAATCTCCTATAAGGAGGTCCGGAATTTTTCCCTGGGGCTGCTTATCGCCACGGATATGAGCTACCATAACCAGGCGCTCTACATTTCGGGGAACTCCTCACTGGTGGTTATTGCATTGGATGGCTCCCCTTCCACCCTGTTCGAGATCCCCCCCGGAGCCAGCTGCCTGGAGGTGGACGGTGAAAATATTTTTATCGGCTTTGGCAGCTATGTGGCAAAATTTAACCACGAAGGGGAACTCCTCCAGGAATGGGAGGATCTGGGTGAGCGAAGCGTGATTACCAACCTGGCTATTAAAGAGGATAAGATCTATGTGGCAGACGCGGGGAACCGGAGCATCGTCATATTCAACCGGCAGGGGGAACAGATCGGAATGTTTGAAGGAAAGGCGGAATCGGAGGCGGGACATGGTTTTATTGTTCCCAGTGCAAACTTTGACCTGGCAGTCAACAGTTTTGGCGAGTTATGGGTGGTCAATCCGGGCAAACATGCCCTGGAGGATTATTCCGACGATGGCCGCATGCGCGGTTTCTGGGAAAGTATGTCCTTTGAAATAGATGGGTTTCTGGGTTGTTGTAATCCGGCCAGGATCACCACCCTGATGGATGGTTCCTTTGTTACCAGTGAGAAAGGGCTGGTGCGGATCAAGATATACGATCAGTCGGGAAGCCTTAAAAGTGTGGTAGCCCCTCCTGACCTGTTTAAAGGAGAGGATGGTGAAGCTCCGGAGGTATGTGCGGATGAGAATGATGTGATCTATGCCCTGGACTTCGACAAGGATATGGTTCGGGTGTTTGAACCGATTAATAAAAAATCATGAACAGGCGAAAGTTTATAGAGCGAACAGGCAGGGGAGTCCTCCTGGGTGTTCTGGTAGTAGTGACCGGGGTGCTGGTAACGCGGAAGCAGGTAAGCAGGGATACCCAGTGTTCGGCCGGCTTCCAGTGTAAAAGTTGTAGTAAACTGTCTAACTGCCAGCTTCCTGAAGCTGAAACTGAACGAAAAGATGGATAAAAAGAATAAAGGCAAGGACAAAGGGTATAACCGGAGGGACTTCATCCACAGTGGAGTCAGACTTGCCCTGGGAGTCTCCGTGGTAGGGACGGCTGCTTTTACCCTGCAGCGCTCCGTCAGCGGGAAGGATTATGTCTGGCAGATCGATCCTTTTAAATGTACCCAGTGCGGACGTTGTGCCACCGAGTGTGTCCGGGCAGAATCGGCCGTAAAGTGTGTGCATGCGTATGACCTGTGTGGCTACTGCGATCTTTGCGGTGGATATCTGAAACCCGGGGCCAAGCTTGAAACCGGTGCAGAAAATCAGCTCTGTCCCACTGCCGCCATACAGCGCAGGTTTATAGAGGAACCCTATTTTGAATATGTGATTGATGAGGAGCTCTGCATTGGCTGCGCCAAATGTGTAAAGGGATGTTCAGCTTTCGGGAACGGTTCCCTCCACCTTCAGATCAGGCACGATCTCTGTCTCAACTGCAATCAGTGCTCCATCGCTTCCAACTGTCCCTCCAATGCCATTGGGCGGGTCCCGGCAAGTGAACCCTATATCATCAAGGGCGATTTCATGCAAAAGGAGGAAGGCTGACATGATCAAGAAGGTACCCCGCTTTGCACTTTTTCTTTTCACCCTCATCCTGCTCACAGGAACTTTCCTGCATGCCCAGCAACGTTTTCCAAAACCGGAATTTGATTCCGGGTACGTGCAACCCGATCCAACGACGCCTGAGCCCAGGGCCATGGCCCTGGAGTATTTTGATGTCCTGGTCCTGCTGGCGGTCCTTTCCCTGGCCTCCTGGCTGGCCATCAAGAAACGGTCCAGGCGGGGGCTGCTCTGGCTCTCTGTTTTTTCACTGATCTATTTTGGGTTTTACCGCGATGGCTGTATCTGCTCCATCGGGGCCATTCAGAATGTGGCCCTTTCCATCTTCGATTCAGGCTATGCCATCTCCATCACAGCGCTGCTGTTTTTTTTACTGCCTCTGCTGTTTGCCCTCTTTTTCGGGAGAGTATTCTGTGCCTCGGCCTGTCCGCTGGGCGCCATACAGGATCTGGTGGTGATTAACCCGGTATCCCTTCCCAGCTGGATCAGGAAGACCCTGGGATTTATCCCGGTGATCTATCTGGCACTTTCGGTGCTCCTTGCAGCTACGGGAAGTGACTTTATTATCTGCCGCTACGATCCCTTTGTGGGGATCTTCCGAATGGACGGCCCCTTCCTGATGATTTTCCTGGGCATCACCTTTCTTTTCCTGGGAATGTTCTATGCCAGGCCCTATTGCAGGATCTTTTGTCCCTATGGCGTATTACTGAGCTGGATGTCTAAATTCTCCAAATGGCATCTGAGTATCACCCCATCGGAGTGCATTAAGTGCAAATTGTGCGAGGATTCCTGTCCCTTCGATGCCATCGAAGTCCCCGTGGAGGGGAGCTACAGGGAGCCAGAGGTGGCGCGGAAAAATCTGAGAAGATTTATACTATATATCGCACTGATCCCCGTGTTGACCTTTGCGGGAGGATGGATCGGGGCGAAGTCGCACGTTTTCCTCAGCCGGGCTCACTCCGATGTCTATCTGGCGGAATTGATGATCAGTCATCCCGAACTGAAAGAAGACGAGGAGAATCTGGATATCCAGGCCTTCCTTAAATCGGGTGATACCTTTGAACAGCTGGTGGAAAAGGCTGCAGTGATTCGGGAAAAGTTTCGGAAAGGAGGCTTGGTGATGGGTGGATTTATAGGGCTGGCACTGGGGATCACCCTGATGAACCAGGTGGTGTTCCGGCGACGGGAGGATTACGAACCACATAAAGGAGACTGTTTCTCCTGTGGTAGGTGTATGGACTATTGTCCCGTGGAAAAATAACTTACTGTAACTGCTTTGAGCAAATTGATCTGGTAAAAAAAATGAATATGGATCAGGAACAAAAAATAAGGCTGGCCCACAGGGTGCTGCTGATTTCAGGGACCTTCTGCGGGCTCGTGGCCCTGCTGCTGATTCTGAATTTCTGGCACATGAAACAGAATGAACCGCTGGAAAGCAAAGCCATCGAGGCACTGATGGAGCGTCTGGCTAATGAGCCCGGCAATGAAGAGCTGAAGGAGGAGATCCGCAGTTTTGACCTGCTGGCAAGAAAGGCTTATTTTACCAGTCACTGGCAGGTGAAGACGGGAACCTGGCTCTTGCTGATTGGTGGGATCGTCCTGGCGGTTTCATTGAAGATCTATACCGATCTGAGGTCCCGGATCGAAGAGCCGGAAAAGGTCACTGAAGAACTGTTGCGGGCACGGGCCAATTCCCAGTACTGGCTGATGATGGCCGGAGGATTGATCCTGGGATTGTCCCTGGTGGCCGGTTTTCTGACCAATGATTATTTAAAGGATTACCAGGAGATGGGTGTGGTCGCGGATAGTCCTGTGCAGGAGAGCGGGGTGGAGGTGATTGAAGTCTTTCCCGGAGCCCAGGATCCGGCCGCGGAGCCAGGGGATAGCACAGAGCTGGTGGAAGACGGCGCTCTGGTCGCAGAAGAATCCGTCGTGGAGACTGCCTCGGACGAACCCGCGGAGGTTCAGGAGAGCCCTGTCGCCACCCGGGTTAGCTTCAACCGGGAAGATTATAAAAAGAACCAGGCCACTTTCCGCGGTTATATGGGACAGGGAATCTCTTTTCACAAGCGTATCCCTGTATCGTGGAACGGCTCCACCGGGGAGAACATTAAATGGAAAGTGGCAAGCTCCAAGCACGGATTCAGCTCGCCGGTTATCTGGGGGGATCAGATTTTTATCTCCGGGGGCGATGCGCAGGCCAGGGTGGTTACCTGCTACAACCGACTGACCGGACAAGTCCTGTGGGAGAAGGCGGTAAGCGGGATCCCCGGATCTCCTGCAACGCCTCCCAGGGTAACTGAGGATACCGGTCTGGCAGCCCCCACCATGGCCGTGGATGGAAACAGGGTGTATGCCATTTTCGCCACCGGCGATGTGGTCGCCTTTGATCTCACTGGAAAGCAGGTGTGGGGCCGGAACCTGGGCGTTCCCAACAACCATTACGGGCATTCCTCCTCACTGATGGTATGGGGCAATAAAGTAGTGATCCAGTATGACACCAATTCAAGCGGAAGGATGCTGGCACTCAATACTGCAAGCGGTGAGACTGTCTGGGATGTGGAGCGGCCGGTGAACATTTCATGGGCCTCTCCGGTCCTGATCGAAGTGGGAGGGAAAATTCAGGTGGTTACCACCTCAGATCCCTATGTATCGGGGCATGACCTGGAAACAGGCGCCGAACTCTGGAAGGTGGAGGCCATGATGGGCGAGGTCGGAGCCTCGGTTGCTTACGGGAACGGACTGGTTTTTGCCACCAACGAGTATGCCCGGTTGGTCGCATTGGAACCCAAAGCGGGTGCGGAGTTTATCTGGGAGGACGATGAGTACCTGGCCGAGGCATCCAGCCCGGTTGCATATAACGGTCTGCTATACACGGCTACCAGTTACGGGGTGCTGGCCTGTTACGATGCCAAAACCGGAGAGAAGAAATTTGAAAAGGAATTTAACAATGGATTTTATTCCTCCCCCATGATCGCGGATGGAAAGCTCTATATCGTTGATGTGCGAGGGGTAACCCATATCCTGAAGGCCGATGCATCCGGAACCGTTCTGGCAGAACCGGAGTTGGGTGAAGGGGGATATGCCGTGCCGGCTTTTGCCGACGGACTGATCTACCTGCGGGGGGAATCGAACCTGTATTGTATTGGTAAATAGCACCAGGGCAAGCCTTTGTGCACAGATAAGACTATTATTTTGGAGGTTGAGATAAGAGATATTGAATCGATGGTACAGGAGCTGGGTGGAGCCCGGCAATCTGTGATTCCCATACTGCAGGCCATACAGGAAAAGTATAACTACCTGCCTGAGGAGGCCCTGCGCAGGGTATGTGAGATTTCTGAAATTACCCCGGCTCAGATTGTGGGGGTGGCCAGTTTTTATTCGCAGTTCAGGTTTAAGCCTGCCGGGCAGCACCTGATCAAGGTATGCGTGGGAACGGCCTGTCATGTGAAAGGGGCCGGCCTGGTTTACGATGCCATGAAGCGGGAGCTGGGACTGGGTGAGGGTGAAGACACCACCGGTTCGGGACAGTACACCATCGAGAAGGTCAACTGCCTGGGATGCTGTACCCTGGCTCCTGTAGTGCAGATCGACCAGGTGACCTACGGACATGTGAGTACCTCCAAGGTTGGATCGGTTCTGAGCGATTTTGAAAGTCAAAAAGGAGGATCGGACAAGAAGAAGTATAAGTTAGCGGATGGCAGCGAGGTCAAAGGAGAGATCCGGATCGGACTGGGTTCCTGCTGCGTGGCCAGCGGAAGTGATGAGATCAGGGATGCGGTGAAGGACACCATTGACCGGACCGGACTCAATGTGAAGCTAAAACATGTGGGTTGTGTGGGCATGTGCCACCAGGTACCCCTGGTGGAGATTGTCCCTGCCGTTGGCGAATCCACTCTCTATTCGAAGGTGAAAGCGGCCGATGTGGACCAGATCGTGCAGAAGCACTTTCAGCCGGAAGGATTCCTGAAAAGAATTACCAACAAACTACTGAATGCGGCCGATACCATCCGGGACGATAGCCGCTGGATGGGAGTGGACCGGTATTCCCTGGATGTGAGGGAAAAACATGTTTCGCTCTTCCTGGATAAACAGATCCCCATGGCCACTGAGTTCAGGGGGATTATCAATCCCCTGGATGTGGAGGAGTACAAAAGCCGGGACGGATTTAAGGGGCTGGCCCGTGTACTGAAAGAGATGAAACCCGCCCAGGTGGTTGAGGAGATCATGGAAAGCGGTATCCGGGGAAGGGGCGGAGGTGGTTATCCTTCGGGAAGCAAGTGGAAACTGGTGGCGGAACAGCCAGGCGATATAAAATATATTATCTGTAATGGGGATGAAGGGGACCCTGGGGCCTTTATGGACCGGATGCTCCTGGAGTCCTACCCTTATCGGATCATCGAGGGGATGGTAGCTGCAGGTTACGCCATTGGGGCACCCGAAGGCATTCTATACATCAGGGCCGAGTATCCCCTGGCGGTCACGCGCATTCTCAGCGCCCTGGAAATCTGCAGGGAGCAGGGGTACCTGGGAAAAAATATCATGGATAGCGGATTTGATTTCGAGCTGACCGTTTACCAGGGAGCAGGCGCTTTTGTGTGCGGAGAGGAAACTGCATTGATGGAGTCCATTGAGGGGAAGCGTGGATTCCCAAGGATCCGCCCACCCTACCCGGCAGTAAAAGGGCTGTGGGGAGCACCCACCCTGATCAATAATACCGAGACCTTTGCCCAGATCTCCTATATCATGAAGAACGGAGCGGCGGCCTTTAACCGGGTGGGGACCGAGTCTTCCAGGGGAACCAAGGTCTTTGCCCTGGCTGGAAAAGTGGCCAGAGGCGGGCTCATTGAGGTTCCCATGGGTATGACCATCCGCGAAGTGGTGGAAGAGATCGGGGGCGGTGTGGCCAATGGCCGGGAGTTTAAGGCAGTGCAGATCGGGGGCCCTTCGGGAGGCTGCGTACCCTCCTGGAAGGCAGATACCCCCATCGACTTTGAATCCCTGAAAGAGGTCGGAGCCATGATGGGGAGTGGGGGACTGGTGGTCCTGGACGATACCGATTGCATGGTGGATATTGCCCGTTATTTCCTCACTTTCACTCAGAACGAGTCCTGTGGGAAATGCAGCTTCGGACGAATCGGTACCAAACGGATGCTGGAAATCCTGGAAAAGATCACCTCCGGTAAGGGAACGGAGCAGGATCTTGTGAACCTGGAGGACCTGGCCAACTGGACCAAGAAGGGAAGCCTTTGCGCGCTCTGCGGAACAGCACCCAATCCCATTCTCTCCACCCTGAGATACTTCAGAGAGGAGTATGAGGCCCATATCCGGGGGGAATGTCCGGCCGGGAAGTGCAAGGAACTGATAAAATATGAGATCACCGACGACTGTATTGGCTGTACCCTTTGTGCACAGGATTGCCCGGTAGATGCCATTGCTTTCAAGCCCCATGAAAAACATGAGGTGGACAATGAGCTTTGCATTCAGTGCGATGGGTGCAGGCAGGTGTGCCCTGAAAACGCAGTTATAATAAAATAGGAATTGTGGTTAAGATCCAGATAGATAAGCAAGTAGTAGAGGTTCCCGAAGGCAGCACGCTTATAGAGGCGATACGGGGTTTGGGCAAGGAGGTGCCCTCCATGTGCTACCTGAAGGACTTGGAACAGTTTAGCTCCTGCATGGTTTGTGTGGTAAAGGACCGGAAGAACGGAAAGATTTTTCCTTCCTGTTCACAGGCTGTTGTGGAAGGTATGGATATTATCAGCGAGGATGAGGAGATCATGGAGGCCCGAAAAAGCGCCCTGGAACTTCTGCTCAGCGAACACGTGGGCGATTGCGAGGCTCCCTGCCAGGTGACCTGCCCGGCCCATATGGATATTCCCCTGATGAACCGTCTGCTTGCTGCCGGGAAATTCCACCAGGCCATGGTGGTGGTAAAGAAGGATATCGCTTTGCCCTCGGTACTTGGCCGGATCTGTCCCGCCCCCTGTGAGGGAGCCTGTCGCAGAAAATCCATTGATGAACCGGTCTCCATCTGCCTTCTGAAGCGCTTTGCAGGGGATCAGGAGCTGGAAGCTGAAGCTTCATGGAAACCTGAAAAGGCGGAGGATACGGGTAAAAAAATTGTCATCATCGGTGCAGGTCCTGCCGGGCTGGCCGCTGCCTACCACCTGGCCCTGGAGGGGCACCGCTGCAGGGTTATTGACCGGAATCCGGTGGCAGGGGGCAGCCTCTGTAAAGAGCCGGGCCCGGAAGAGCTTCCTGCGGCGATACTGAAGCAGGAAATTGAGCAGATTGCTGCGCTGGGAGTAGAATTTGAGCTTGGTTCACCTGTGGATGCCCAGGCGTTTAAGGAACTGCAAAAGAGCAGCGATGCCATCGTGGTAGCCACAGGCAAGGGTGAGAGCGGAATTGCGGAATGGGGACTGCCCATGCATTCCAAAGGAGTAAATGCCGATGGAGCTAACTACCGGGTGGGAGAGACCAGTGTTTTTGTGGTGGGGAGTGCCCTGAAGCCTTCCAAACTGGCCATACGTGCCCTGGGGCAGGGTAAAGAAGCTGCCTTCAGCGTAGACCAGTACCTGAGGAATCAGCCGGTAAGAGGGGAGCCAAAGCTCTTCAATTCCCGTTTTGGAAAACTGGACCCGGCCGAGTATGCTGAATATCTGAAAGAATCGGTGGAAGGCCATCGCCTGGAGCCGGAACAGAAGGGGGAGGGCCTGAGCAAAGAACAGGTGATGAAAGAAGCCGCAAGGTGCCTGCATTGCGATTGCCGGGACCTGAACAACTGCAGGCTACGGCTTTACTCCGATGCTTATGGGGCCGACCAGAAACGCTTTAAATCGGAAGAACGGCTACTTTGTACCAAGCAGGTACAACACAAAGAGGTCATCTATGAACCTTCCAAATGTATCAAATGCGGGATCTGTATAAGGCTCACCGAAAAGTATCAGGAAGACTTTGGCTTTACCTTTATTGGCCGGGGATTTGATGTGGTGGTGGGAATACCCTTTCATGAGGATCTTTCCGCAGGATTAAAAAAGGTGTCCCTGGAGGTGGCCGACGCCTGTCCCACGGGAGCCATCAGTCGTAAAATAGAACCTGTTTAAGGTAAATAACTATGAGAAGCACAAAGACTTATATCCAGTTACTCCTGGCACTTTTGATTTTATCAGGCTCCTGGGCCAGCCTCGGGGGACAGACCAGTTCCTGCTGGGGAAACTTCAGGGGCGATTCCCAACTGCAGGGAGTGAGCAGTGCCTCCCTGCCCGGGAATCCGGCCCTGCTTTGGAACTTCAATGCGCAGGATGTGATCAAGGCAGCGCCGGTGGTGTGTGACGGGGTGTTGGTGGTTGGAACCCTGGACGGTTCCCTCTTTGGCATTAATGAGGACGGGACCCTGAAGTGGAAGATCAATACGGAATACAGCATAGAAGCGCCAGCACTGATCGTAGACGGTCTGGTTTATGTGGGTAACCTGGACGGGAAACTTTATGCCGTCGACCTTCAAACAGGAGCCATCAAATGGACCTATCAGACCGATAATATGATTATGGGTTCACCCTCCTTCTACAGTAAAGGCAACCAGAAGGTCATCCTGGTGGGGAGTTATGATTACTACCTTCATGGAGTCGATCCCTTAACCGGCAGGGGTTTGTGGAAATATGAGACCAACAATTTCATCAATGGCTCCTGTGCGCTTTACAGCGGGATGGCCGTTTTCGGGGGATGTGATGGCTTTATCCATATGGTGGATGCCCTTTCAGGGAAGGTGCGCAGCAGCATGTCCATCTCCACCTATGTGGCCAGTTCAGCCGGTATAGACGGCGACCATGCCTATGTGGGCGATTATGACGGGTTCTTTGTGGCGGTGGACCTGCTGGGAAAAAAGATCGACTGGACCTTTGAGAATGAAAAGGCCAATTTGCCTTTTATCGGATCACCTGCCATTTATGGAGATAATATATTTATAGGGAACCGGGATAAATTTGTTTATTGCCTGAACAAAAAGAGTGGGAAACTGGTCTGGAACTATAACACCGGCGGTCCGGTAGATGCCTCCCCGGTAGTCGTGGGGAACATGGTGCTGGTTGCCAGCATGCGCGGGGACCTGTTTTTGCTGGACCGAAGGAGCGGTAAACTGGAATGGACCTACGAATTGGGAACCGGCGTTTATGCCAACCCGGCCGTCGTTAACAACCGGTTCTACGTGGCTGGCGATGATGGACGGGTGTATTGTTTTGGAAAAAAATAGAAAGGATTAGAGATGAATATCATGCACATTATCCCGGGTTCCGGGGGGAGTTTTTATTGTGGAAATTGCCTGCGGGACTCCAAATACGTGGAGGCACTCCGGAAATCGGACCATATGGTGAGGAAGCTGCCCATGTACCTTCCCCTGTTTGCCGATGAACATGATCTGAACAGGGAGATCCCGGTCTTCTATGGAGCTATCAGTATCTATTTGAAGCAGCAGTTTCCTGTTTTCAGGAAAGCTCCGGGCTGGGTCGACCGGGCATTAAACTCCAAGCCCATGCTGAAACTGGCCTCCAAATTTGCAGGTTCCACCAATGCCAAAGGTCTGGAGGAGATGACCGTCTCCATGTTGCTGGGCGAAGAGGGGCAGCAGAAAGAAGAACTGCAGAAGATGGTGGACTGGATTGTGGAGAACTGTGCTCCGGATGTGATCCATCTCTCCAATGCGCTCCTTCTTGGTCTGGCTCACCAATTGGGTGAGCGAATGCAGGTACCGGTCATCTGCTCCCTGCAGGACGAAGATGTATGGGTCGATGTTATGAAGCCTTCAGCTGCTGAAAGTGTCTGGAAACTGATGTCGAAAAAGGCCGATCATGTGGCACAGTTTATCTCTGTCAGTGATTATTATGCCGAAGTGATGAAAAAGAAAATGGACCTTCCGGAGGAGAAGGTGGCTTCGGTGCATATTGGGGTGGATCCGGCCGATTATACCTTTAAACCTGCTTCAGAAAAGAAACGCAATATCGGTTATGTGTCCCGCATGTGTTATAGCAATGGTATGGATATCCTGGTGGATGCCTTTATCTTGCTGAAGAAGAAGAAAGGGTTTGAGGATGTGAACCTGGTGCTCACCGGCGGTTCCACCGGAGACGATAAAAAGTTCCTGGCGGATATCAGGAGCCGTATCCGGGAGCATGGCCTGCAGGAGCAGGTAGAGTTTCATCACGATTTTGAGGAGCAGGGACTCCGGGACTATCTGGAAAAGGTAGCGGTGGTCTCAGTCCCGGTCCGTAATGGAGAGGCTTTCGGCATTTATCTTCTGGAGTGTATGACTTCAGGGATTCCGGTGGTTCAGCCTGCCCTGGGAGCCTTCCCGGAAATTGTTGAACTTACAGGGGGTGGGGTGATCTACAAGGAGAACACCCCGGAGGCCCTGGCCCTCTCCCTGGAAAAACTCCTGTCGGATCCCGGAGAACTGGATCGTCTGAGCCGGAAAGGAAAAGAGGGAGTGGAGAAACATTTCCATATTGATATTCAGGCCAAACGGATGGTAGAGGTCTATGAGACTGCCATAAAGGCCAACAAAAAGAAAAGCTAAAACAGCCTTCCCATGAAGCTACTATCTCTGGAACATATAAACAAAGGATTTGGCAAGCCGGACGATCCAAGCTACCGCCCGGTGCTGAAGGAGCTTTCCCTGCAGGTGGAGGAGGGAGAGCGTATAGCCATCCTGGGGCCATCCGGTTCGGGCAAGACCACCCTCCTGAACCTGGTGGGCGGATTGGACCACCCGGACGAGGGCAAGGTGGAATTCCGGGGGGAAGATATTACGGCATATTCCAGCGAGCAGATCCATCAGTTCAGGAACCGGCAGATTGGATTCGTGTTCCAGTTCCACCACCTCTTACCCCAGTGTACCCTGCTGGAAAATGTATTGATCCCTACCCTGGTAGAATCGGATAAGGCATCCCGTAAGGTGAGTGCCGGACGGGCCGAAACCTTGATGAAACGCGTGGGGATCTGGGAATTCAGGAACAAACTGCCGGGAATCCTTTCGGGGGGGGAATGCCAGCGTGCCGCTGTAGTCAGAGCCATGATCAATGCTCCATCCATCCTTCTGGCAGATGAGCCCACCGGGGCGCTGGACAGCGAGAATGTGGAGAATATGGCGGACTTATTGCTGGAGCTGAACCGGGAGGATGGACTGACCCTGATGGTGGTAACTCACTCCATGGAACTGGCCCGCAAAATGGGCAGAACCCTGGAGATACGCAACGGAAAACTGCAACAGATTTGATCTTCCAGCTTTGCACATGACGATCCTCAGACTCATAAGAAATAACCTGGTCTATTACAGCAGGAAGAACCTCCTGCTTGCCCTGGGGGTGGCCATCAGCGGGGCGGTGCTCACCGGCGCCCTGGTGGTAGGCGACTCTGTGGAGTACAGCCTGAACCGGATCGTGGACCATCGCCTGGGGACCCTCAGTCACGTCCTGAAGGCAGGAGATCGCTATTTTACCAGGGATCTGTCCCGGCGGATCGAAGAGCAGATCCAGGTCCCGGTCTCCTCCGTCCTTTTGCAGGAAGGGAGTGCGGTGGCCGATGGCGGGGCGCGGCGGATTAATCACATCCAGGTGCTGGGTGTGGAGCATAGTTTTGATCAGGTGGCCGGACTGAATTCCTATTACAGCACCCTTTCCGGCGATTCCATCATCCTTAGTGAGAACCTGGCAAACAGGCTTAGTGTGGTGGAAGGTGATGAACTACTGCTGCGGATCGAAAAGGCCAGCCTGATCCCCCTCAATGCGCCCTTTGTCTCCGATGCAGAAAGTGTGGTCACCCTGAGGGCCACAGTCAAAGGGATTGCAGGAGATCGTGAGCTGGGCCGCTTCAATCTGAAGGTGTCTCAAACAGCTCCCTTCAACCTGTTTATCTCCCTGGAGCGCCTGGAAGAGCTGATGGAGTTTTCCGGACGGGCCAATGTCCTGTTATTCCGGGCAGAGGAGGGGACTGGCACAGAGGAGATCTGGGCGGCAGTGAGGGAGCAGTTCTCGGCGGCCGATGCCGGACTGAAACTGAAGATCGCGGAGGAGCTCAGGCTACTGGAGCTTACCAGCGACCGGGTATTCATTGACGAAACACTTACAACTGCACTTACTGCCGCGAAGCCTGGAGGCGAGGGGATCCTGACCTATTTTGTGAACCGGATCGAATCCGCCTCAGGCGCTACTCCCTATTCCTTTGTCTCCACCCTCCCTGCAGATCTGCTGGAGCCCGGACAGATAGTGATTTCTGAGTGGCTGGCTGAAGATATTTCCGCCAACGTGGGGGATACCCTGGAACTGAATTATTTTGTGGTGGGTCCCCTTCGTGAACTGGGTGATACCACTGCATCCTTTGTGGTTCATTCCATTGTGCCCATGGAGGGCCGGTACGGCGATGGAACACTGATGCCCGATCTGCCTGGCCTGTCCGACGCGGGCAACTGCCGCGACTGGGACACCGGGGTACCCATATCGCTGGAGAGTATCCGGGATAAGGACGAAGATTACTGGGATGAGTTTGGGGGCATCCCCAAGGCATTTATCTCCGTAGAGCAGGGAGAAGAGCTCTGGAAAAACCGTTTTGGGACCTATACTTCGTTCAGGTATAAGCTGACGGGGGAAGAGATAAGCGCGTTAGAAGTTTCTTCGGAAGATGCAAAACATCAGATTCTGGCAGACTATGAGAGCTCACTGATGGAAAAGATTGATCCGGCCATGCTGGGCTTTACCCTGGAGGATGCAAGGACCAAGGGTTATGAGGCAGCAGGGGAAGGAATTGATTTCAGCCAGCTCTTTGGCGGACTCAGTTTTTTCCTTCTGGTGGCCGGAGTCCTGCTGATTGTATTGCTCTTCCTTCTGAATCTGGAGAGCAGAAGTGAACAGCTAAGAACCCTGGTGGTTATGGGGATTCCTCTGAGAACCATTCGCCGTATTACCCTGGGAGAGAGCATGCTGGTTGCCCTGGTGGGCTCCCTGGCAGGGATAGGTCTTTCGGTTCTCTATAATAAACTGGTGTTTATAGCTATGAATGGGGTGTGGAGCGGAGTGATACGCACCCAGATGATGTTTATGGATATTCGCATGTCCACCCTGCTTACCGGACTTTTCGCTACCCTGCTGATTGCTCTGCTGGCCCTGTGGTTCCCCCTGAACCGTAAATTGAAGCGCCACTTCAGCACCTATAAGAAGCAGGGTTCCGGTATGAAATTACAGCCCGGACAGTCACGCAGGTTCATTATCTGGGCCTCCCTGATCTCCGGGCTCACCGCACTTGGTCTGGTCGGCTCTCAGCTGGTGACCATGGAACTGGTGAATGTTCCCCTCTTTTTCAGCGCCGGGGGCTTACTGCTGATCTCCGCGATTCTCTTTTTCTACTGGCACCTCACTCGGACCCCTACTGAAAAAAGAGAAGTGATTACCCTGCCGCAACTGAGTACTAAAAATGCCCGCAGAAACCTCACCCGCAGCATGAGCATTGTGATCCTCTTTGCCATAGGTGCTTTTCTGGTGATCTCCACCGGAAGCAACCGGAAGGACCTTTTTTCCAATGCTGGAGAAGCTGGCAGCGGGACCGGGGGATTCCTGTACTATGCCGAATCCACCGCACCGGTTCTCAAAAAACTCAATAATCCGGAGGTGCAGTACGAATATGGTTTAAGCGAAGCCTACTCCTTTGTTCAGCTGAGGAAGGCTGATGGGGATGATGCCAGCTGTCTGAATCTCAATAAGATTGTAAATCCCCAGATCCTGGGGGTGGAACCAGGGATGCTGGATGGCAGGTTTTCTTTTGTCACCAGAACGTCATTGCTGGATGAAACCCATCCCTGGCTGTCCCTGGAGCAGGATCTGGAAGAGGGCCTGATCCCGGCCATCGCCGATGAAACGGTGATTAAGTGGGGACTGGGACTCTCGGTAGGTGATACCCTGCGGTACACCAACTCCCGGGGAGAGACCATGCAGCTCCTGTTAATCGGGGGTTTGGCACCCTCCATTTTCCAGGGCAATGTGCTGATCGCAGACAAACACTTTCTGGAGCAGTTCCCGGAGAGCAGCGGCACCCATGTATTCCTGGTGGATGGAGCCATGGAGGATACGGCCATGATCTCTTCGGAGCTTGGACGGGGAATGCGCGATCTGGGATGGGACATGGAACTCACAGCTCAGCGTCTCTCTGAATTCAATTCGGTGACCAATGCCTACCTCTCCATCTTTATGGTTCTGGGAGCCCTGGGACTGCTGGTGGGGACCTTCGGACTGGTGGTGATACTCTGGAGATCTGTGATGGAGCGCAGCCGGGAAATCGCCCTGCTTAAAGCAGTGGGGTACAGCCGGAAGGAGATCCGGCGCCTGGTGGTCCGGGAGTATATGTTCCTGCTGTTGATGGGTATCGGGACCGGGTTTATTTCGGCCCTGGTGGCCACCCTGCCTTCCATTTTGAACCCCCATACCGGGACCTCCTTCTCCTCCATTCTGATCTGGTTGGGAATACTGGTGGTCAACGGCTGGTTCTGGATACACCTGGTGGCCCGGTCAGCCCTGAAAAACGAATCCCTCTACCAGGCACTCCGGAATGAGTAGAAACCGGGTATAACTAAGTCATAATTCCGTACCTTAGGGAGATGAAACAGCTTCATGCCGGCAGCATTGAAGAGTGGAAATCCTGGTTGCAGGTACACCACGATCGGGAAGAGGTGGTCTGGCTGGTTTTCCGCAAGAAGGGAACCGGTCCGGTGCCCTTTGGCTATCAGGAGGCTTTGGATGAAGCGCTATGCATGGGCTGGATCGACAGCCTGGTGAATAAGATCGACGAAGCCACCTACAGGCGAAAATTCACTCCCCGCAAAGCTTCCAGCACCTGGTCGGGACGCAATAAGGAGCGGGTGGAACAGCTGATCCTGGAAGGGAGAATGAGACCCCCCGGGATGAGGGCCATCCAGGTAGCCAGAGAGAATGGTATGTGGGATAAGGGTATTCAAGCCCCCGAGGTGGACGACTCCCTTCCTGATGCACTCTTAGGAGCCTTTCAGGAACATCCGCTGGCCAGGGACCACTATTTCGCCATGCCCGTCCGGGCACAGAAGCAATTCAATATCTGGATCCATATGGCCAAACGGGCTGAAACCACTCGCAAACGTTTGGACGAATCGATCCGCCTCCTGGAGAAAGGGGAGGAGCTGGGCCTGAAATAGGGAGACTTATGAAAAGAAAGGATTTTTTTTCCGTGAAAGTCATTGTGGGTATTGTAGTTACCCTGTTTTTTGTCTTAAGTTTTGTCCCAAAACTGGTGATAGAATTCGTGGAACAGGGTTTACTCTATTTCAGGGAAATTGCCGGTTCCTTTGTGAACTGGTACGATAATCCAACTGCCTTTATTCTTATTTATTTCCTTGCCTACAGCCTGTTGTGGTGGAAGCCTCTTTCAGGATCGGTCCTGATCATTCTGGCCTGTATTCTATCAATAGCTTTTAATCTTGACAATATGGGATTTCTGATCCTTGTCCTGCCCGCACTGGCCGTGGCCCTGCTTTATATCGCAGACTATAAAAATCAAAGGCGCTAGATCCAGAAATATGAGCAAACAAAAACAGGTGGTTTTGCTGACCGGGGCATCCGGGTCCATGGGATTCGAAACCTTTAAGCTTCTCTGGGAGAAACGGGACCGTTTTGATCTGGTACTTTTTTTGAGGCCTTCAAAAAAGAACCGGAGAAAGTTCAGGAAGTACGAAAGAGAAGCTAGAAAAACCGCAACTGCCGGTATGGCTAAAAGGAGCGGGCTTAAAATAGTGTGGGGGGATGCACTGAACCGGGAGGATGTGGTGGAGGCCTGCAGGGGCATTGACTGGTGCCTGCATCCCATGGCACTGATTTCACCTGCTGCAGATCGCGATCCGGAGATGGCCGAAAAGGTGAATGCCCGGGGGACCCGTTACCTGGTGGAGGCCATTGAGGCCGAGGACCCGGAGCATATCCGATTGGTCCATGTGGGTACCATTGCGGAATATGGCGACCGGCTTCCGCCGGTTCATGTGGGGCGCACCGGAGATCCGGTGATCCCCAGTGTCTACGATCACTATGCCCTCAGCAAGATCAAAGGGGAACTGGCGGTGATGCAATCACGCATTAAGCACCGGGTTTCGCTCAGGCAGACCTTCATTATGATCCCCGGGCTCTTTTCCCTGGTGGATCCCATTATGTTCCATCAGCCCATCAACTCCTTTATGGAGAACATCACCGCCCGGGACTCCGGCCGCCTGATGGTCAGCTGCCTCGATATCCCCGGGGATTCAGATTTCTGGGGAGAGTATTATAACATCTCGGGGGGACCGGGGTGCCGGATCACCTTCCTGGAGTTTCTGGATCGCATTTATAGCATACTGGGCATCCGTTACCAGAAAGTGATGAAGCGAGATTGGTTTGCCCTGAAAAACTTCCATATGCAGTTTTTTGAAGATTCAGGCAGATTGAACGAGTATCTGCACCATTGGGAAGGCGGACAGAACCTGGAGGATTATTTCAGGGAGGTGCGTAAAAAGCTGCCCTGGTACCTGAAAGCCACAGCCTGGTATGCCAAATACATTCCACCTTACAGGGCACTGGTGGAGGCAGTCACCCGAAAACAGTTAGAAAAGCTTGCCTGCCACCGGGAGGGAACTCTGGGCTGGATCCAGAGGAAGGACATGGGGAGGATCAGGGCATTTTATGGCTCCATGGAGGCTTATGAACAGATACCCGGCTGGGAGGAAGACCTGCCCTCCCTGGATCAAAACCAGGCCTATAAAAGACTCGATCATGGGTATGATGAAAGCAAAAAGGAGCTGGAGCTTAGTGATCTTCAGCAGGCAGCTGTTTTCAGGGGAGGAGCGCTGGTCTCAAAAGAGTGGAGCGGGAACATGCATCAGCCACTTTCCTGGGTTTGTTGTCAGCAGCATCCTTTTATGATGACTCCACATACGGTGCTTAAAGGGGGACACTGGTGTTTGGATTGCATTTCAGCTCCCTGGAATTACCACCTGCTGCTCGATCTGGATCCCTATGTCTCCCAGGTCTTGATTCCGGCCCCGGGATGAGTATCTTATGGAGTCTTTATCTGGGACGTTCAGGAGATTCCTTTGTGCTGCCATTTGGGGCATAATGTCGGGTTTTCGTTTGCGAAAAGAAACTAAATCTTGGCTGACACACATTCTATCCCAATTTGATTTGCATATACCTCCCCGGCTCTTGTTATAAGCTGATGCAGGGTGGAACTATCATTTGAGTGCTACCAAGTGATGCTATCACTGCACTATCCTGAGCAGTATGACCTGAAAATTCCAGCCCGGTTGCCCTCTGTGAGTCAGAAAAGGAAGTTATTATCAAAGAGTTTAAAAAGCTTTATTTAACTTTATCCATACCAGCTAATCAATAAGGCGCAGGTTCAGATTAGTACCTGCATAAACGAATAAGCAGAAGTCATGAAACACATGTTCACCATTCTTTTTGCACTGGGAATAATCGTTTCCTGTACCCAGCAGGGAAGCTTCGAAACCAGAGCCGTACTGACAGAAGCCTCTGCCGGCGATGCGGGAATGTCCGAGGAGCGGCTGATGCGTATCGACGCCATGCTCACGGAAGCTGTAGCCCAAAACCAGATCCCCGGGGCGGTGGCCCTGGTGGCACGGAACGGGAAGATCGTCTATCACAAGGCCTTTGGAATGGCAGACAATGAAGCGGGCAGGAGCCTGCAGCGGGATGATATTTTCAGGATCGCCTCGCAGACCAAGGCCATTACCTCTACCGCTGTGATGATGCTCTGGGAGGAGGGCAAATTCGCCCTGGACGATCCCATCTCCCTGTATATTCCCGAATTTGAGAATCCGGTCATTTTTGAATCCTTTATCGAAGCAGATTCCTCCTTCACCGGAAGGCCTGCCACCAAATCCATCACCATCCGACACCTGTTGACCCATACCTCGGGTATTGGATATGGGATGATCGATGATGATAATTTCCGGAAGATCTACCAGAAAGCGGGGATCATTGATGCATTCACCACGGAAGACCGGAGCATTGAGGAAAATATTAAGCGACTGGCCAGGCTGCCCCTGCATCATGAACCGGGGGAGAAATATACCTACAGCGAAGGACTGGATGTGCTGGGTTATTTCATTGAAATCGTTTCCGGCATACCCTTTGACAGCTTTCTGAAGGAGCGGATCTTTGATCCCCTGGGAATGGAAGATACCTATTTTTACCTGCCTGACTCCAAGGCGGACCGCCTGGTTCCTGTCCAGAACAGAGCGGCCGGCGTCTGGACAAAGTTTGCAGCCAATGAATACTATGATCCGGATTATCCCATCAAAGGGGCCAGGACTTTCTTTTCCGGAGGAGGCGGACTTTCCAGTACTGCAGCGGATTACGCCAGGTTTCTCCAAATGTACCTGAACCAGGGAGTATACAATGGCGTGCGCCTGCTCAGCCGGACCACCATCCAGACCATGATGTCCAACCAGGTGGGGGACCTGCTGGGAGATTCCGGGAACGATTATGGACTGGCCTTTGGAATTCTGGATGAAACCGGGGCTGCCAGAGGAGGCCGGGGCAGTCTCGGAACTTTTGACTGGGGAGGGTACTTCAATACCCAGTACTTTGCCGATCCGGTGGAGCAAACCATCGGGATTTTAATGAAACAAACCCAGGATGCCTGGTCGGATGAGACGGGATGGAAATTCCGCCTCCTGGTCGGTCAGGCCATTGATGACTGATCCTCTGGCCAGACAATTATCTATTTATTTGACAATCAACAATAAAGGGCCTAACTTGTATCTGCAAACCAATAAAATTTCCAGGTATGAAAAAGCCCGATTACGCAGCCTTTCTTTTAGTTGCTATTGCCCTGTTTACCTTTTGCATTGCCTGCACTCAGCAATCTGATGAAGGTGCTTCCATTAATGATGTCCGGAGTGCAGATCCAATAGAAGGAGTATGGCAACTTACCAGCCACTATTGGGTCCTGGATGATGATACGATTTATGCAGACGAAATTGGTGTTCAGCATAAGATCTATGTTGATGGTTTTGTGATGTGGACCTCTGATCCCGCGGCGGATTCATCAGAGTGGCATGGATATGGGACTTATCGACTTAGCAATGATACGCTTATTGAAAGGCTTTCATCCATGTCATTGCCAATGAAGGTAGCGATGGGATCAGAAGACGAAGTTTTGCTTATAATTGATTATGACCTTAACTTTTACAAGCAAGAGATGGAGCAAGTGTTTCGCGACACTGTTTACCGGGCCATTGAAGAGTGGAAGAAACTTAATTAAGTCATTCCGGATCCAGGCGAATGGTAATGGGCCAGCCGGGGAACTGGGCGGCATCTTTTTCCAGGACAAATACATCCCGGGGCCAGCACTCGAAGGTGACCTCCCGGGTGGGTTTGTGGAAGCGGATCAATCCGAATCCGCTCCCTTCTGAGGTGTTTTCGGGATTGGCATAGGCAAACATGGTGATCTTGTTGCCCAGGCCATCCAGGTAGTCGCCCGTCCAGGGAAGCACATTGTCCGGATCATGATTTACCCCGGCCTGCTCATCTTCGGGCCACCACCAGCGTTTATAGATGGTGTTTACGCTGGCCGGGACAATAAAGGCCCAGGGGCCGTCCCCGAATTCTTCAATGCCATGTTGAATCACGGTGGCCAGGTGCTGGTCGCCCCCGATATGAATGGCTCCGGCTTTTTTGATAGCCTGCAGGGCTTTATTACGACCCGTCTGGGGCCAGCCATTGGAATCCAGGTCGGCATGCAGCCTGTTTTCCCGGATCCCATGCAGGTGAGCCGCTCCGCAAAATCCGGTCTGTGAGAGTACTGCTCTCATCTGAACTCCTTCGTTCCAGGTGGCCCACTGGTCCAGGAACTCCAGCTGCCTATCCCCCAGCAGGACCAGTCCGGGCAGGTCGATGGTGGCCGGATCGTAGTCCGGGTTGTTGATATGATCGGGACGAGGTCCCTGCTGGGGGATCTTCCCGGCGGGGCCAGATTTGAATTTACGGTCCTCGATAATCGCAAAATCCACCTCTCCCAGAAGCAGGTTGGTGTAGTAGACTCCGATGCCCTGCCCGACGGGGGTGGGATCGAAGGGATCGGGCAGATTGGCGGTCTGGCAGCGCTCCACCATTTTCACGTATTCGGGGTGGTAGGTATAGCCTCCGTCGGATGCCCCACTCAGGGTCGACACCTTTCCGCTCTCTCCCCAGAGATTGGGCTGGCCGATGTCGTGGTCGTCGGGAATGGAGATGCAGGGCCGCTCGCGCCACATCTCTCCGAACTGGGAGCCAAAGAGCAGCCAGGAGGCCGTATGCTCGGTATGGTCATAACTCTGGTCCCCCGCCAGGAAGATCAGGTCGGGATCCAGGTATTCCACATTTCGCACATAACTTTCCCGGTCGCCCCGGTCCCGGTTGCTGCTGCAGGAAAAGGCGGCCACCACGATCTCGTCCTTTTCCACCGGGTCGTGACGGATCAATCCCTGGTACATTGCTTTTTTTCCATGCCTGAGCCGGTACGCCACATCCTGGCTGGCATCCCAGTTCTTCACCCGGAAGAGTGCTGACCAGCCCAGATCATTCACTTCAGCTGTGGCGATCTCCTGCCACTGTCCATCCCTTTCTACCTCCAGCCTGACCGTACGCGTTTCATCCGGATACAAAGGATACAACTGCGCGCTCAGCTTCAGGGTTCCCTTCGACACGGTATAGAGCCCAAAGGCCACCACCTGGTCGCGCTCCACCTTCACATCGTGAATGGGATTGGGGGCACGGTTCCACCAGTCGTTGGTACAGATGGTATCCAGACCGGTAAAGGGTGCCAGTAAGGGCGGTTCCATTTCCGAAGTACAGGCAAAATTCAGGAAGACCAGCAAAAGGGCCATGGGAAACAAAAGCTGTTTGGACATCTGGAATAGGTTTTTGAATGAACGGTCTACCAAATGTAACTCTTCGGTCAGAGACCCCAAAAAAAAAAATTTGCAACCTGGATTCAGGCATGTTTTTTGCAATTTTGCCATATTATTCACCCTAATAAAAAAATCATGAGAAAAATAACTCTGCTGATCGCAGCATTTGCGCTCTGTGTAAATGTTTCCGCCCAGGATCCTAATAACTTTACAGAGAAAAGAAACGAACTCAATATTGGCTTTTTTAATGTCTTTGATTTATATGCCGCCCATGACTTTGGGGTCGGCTATAAAATTTCGGGGGAACGGGGAGCATTTAGACTTGGCACCAGTTTCGACCTGAGCAGGTCCGAACGAGATGGCGCAGATTATCAGCTATTGGATAAGTCCTTCAGCATCTCCCCCCGGATCGGCTATGAGTTTCACCAGGATTTTAACCGGCTCCGGCTTTATTACGGGGCCGATGTGGTCACATCCTTTTATAAGGCTGTTTATGAACAGAGCTTTCCGGTCATTGATCCCTATGAGACCGATACACAAACCATAAAGAGCAATGAGTATGGCCTGCGCCCGGTCCTGGGATTAAGCGTGTTCCTGAGCAAATCGGTTTCCCTGTCCACCGAGACCCATCTGAATGTCCTGTTCTCCAAATCAATCCTTGAAGATGATGATTCAAATCCTAGCACCACCACCACCAGGGGGATGAATGTGGGCCTGAGTCCGCTGGGTATCGTTTCGATTAATTTTCATTTCTGACCTTATTCAAACTATTGCTACCTTTGTGCCACGTTTAAAACCAATATGTATAAACAGATGAAAATGAAGAAACAACTTATTTCAAAAGTGCTTTTTATGGCTGTGGCAACGGCTCTATTGGTCTCCTGTAACACCGGAACAAAATCATCCGCTGCTGCAGAGGATGAAACTAAGCTTGAAGCCACCTCCGATTATCAGATCTCACTGGCCCAGTGGTCTTTGCATAAAACCTATTTCGGCGGAGCTCCCGACTGGGCGGAGTTTGGAAGGCTGCTGACGGAGGATCCCGACGCAATGCTCCAGGGAGAGCTTGATCCTTTTGATTTTCCCAAAGTGGCTGCCGGATACGGGATCAACTGCATCGAGCTGGTCAATACCTTCTACTTCAGCAAGGCCAATGATATGGAGTACTGGACCGCCTTCAAGAAGAATTGTGAGGAAGCCGGGGTGACCGTGGGACTGATTATGTGTGATGCCCTGGGCAACCTGGGGGATGCCGATCCCGAAGCACGAATGGCTGCTGTGGATAAGCACAAGCCCTGGGTGGATGTGGCTGCCTTTCTGGGCGCCAAAACCATCCGCGTGAATGCTGCCGGAGAGGGAACTGCCGAAGAGGTGGCTGCCAATGCAGTGGACGGACTCTCCAAGCTGGGTGCCTATGGAGCCAGCAAGGGAATTAATGTGGTCGTAGAAAACCATGGGGGATATTCTTCCAATGGGAAATGGCTCTCCGGAGTGATGACCAAGGTGGGCATGGACAATGTGGGTACGTTGCCCGATTTTGGCAACTTTTGCCTGCAGTATGGTGAAGAGGGCTGTGCCGAGGAGTACGACCGCTACCTGGGAATGGAAGAGATCATGCCCTTTGCCAAGGGAGTCAGTGCCAAATCAAATGTATTTGATGCGGAGGGAAATGAAGCCAATATGGATTACCTGCGGATCATGAAGATTGTAAAGGCCGCCGGATTCAAAGGCTATGTGGGGATCGAATACGAAGGAGCTGAGCTAAGCGAAGACGAAGGAATCAAGGCTACCAAGGCATTGCTTGAGAAAGTTTTTGCTGAAATCTAAAGACCGATGTTATAATTTGGCCGGCCCTGCCTGGCTCAATGGGTTTGTTTCACGCAACCCAAGTGCAGGGAACTGCATCTTTAATAAGATGAAAAGAGCAATCGCACCGCTTATCCTGTTGCTTTTGCTGGCAGCAGGATGTGAAATGGAGAAGGATCCGGTGGAAGAACCACTGGATCCTTCTTTGCTTTTAACCGATGGATTCTGTCTTCTTTCCAACAGCCGGGTGGTGCTGAATCATTACGATATTGACTATTATGATTACAGCGCTCACCTGATCTACCTGAAGAGCTCCCTTGACTTTGAAAAGGAGTTTACGGTACCCGGGACCGCATCTGCTTACGCCGATAGCACCAGGATCTATGATCTTTCGCTCCATTCCGCTGTTGCCTCCTATATCGTATACGGCCCTCTTATCATGGTTCCCCAGGTCCTTTATCCCGATTACACGGTACATATCGACCATTTCTGGAATGCTACACAGGTGGAGAAGGAGGGCAATAATCCCTGCGATGATCCACGGATTGTTGAGGCCCTGCTTAAATATGGCCAGTTCCGGCACGGACTTCAGTGTGAGATCGCCTCGCTGCGTTATAAGGCGCCCGTTGAGGTGGAGCTACAATTGGAACTGTGGAACGAAGACACGGTCAATTATTACTACTGGGATCCGGCAAAGCTGGGAATGGAGCGCTATCATTATGTGACTAATGGACTGTGGCTGCAAGATGAAAATGGACAATCCTACAGGAATCATGTTGACCACCTGTCGTGGGACGGGGCGGACCAGCGCCGGATGTCCCTTCTGGAGAGTGACAGCTCCGTTATTCTGACCATTACCTACGAGGATTTTGATGAACTGCCCCCCGGAACCTATGATGCCTATTTCCAATTCCCTGCTCCGCATTACAATGTTGCCCGGGAGGACCTGGAGCTGGAAGAGGGCCGGGTCTGGCTGGGGGAACTGCAGTTGTATAAGGAGATCGTATTAGAATGATTATGTATTAAAAATGAGAACGACCAGTATATTTTTAATTCTTATTTTGATCCTTGGGGCCGGGTGTGAAAAAGAGAAGTTCCCGGCAAACCTCTTGCCGGATTCTGAAATCGAACTCACTGATGGCTACTGCCTGGTGGCGGGCGATCAGGTGGTCGTAAATCACCGAGACATAATATACTATGATTACGGAACCCATCTGATCTACCTGGAGGAGCACAGGTCTCTTTCAGAAATCCTGGAGGAGACTGCGTCGCTGACGGTCTATGCCGGAGGAGAGGAAATTTATACGGTTGCGACCCAGCCGGGATACTCTTCCATGGCACCCTCGGGTCCTTTTATCTGGACCCATCCTACCTTTTATGCGGATAACCTCATAGCCATCAATTATATGTTTCCCTATGAGGTGCTTGCAGGCAGGGCTGAGGATCCCCGTGAGGATCCCCGTATCGTGGAGGCCCTGGAGAAATACGGGCAGTACCGGGAGGGTCTGAAATGCGAGATTAGCTCCATCTGGTTCTCCTCCGCCGATCACCTGGCACTGAATCTGAAACTGACCAACAGGGATCCTGAGAATTACTACTACCTGGATCCTGAGAAAATGGGGATGGGGCTGTTTCACTATTTTACCAATGGCCTCACCCTGCAAAATATGGAAACGGAGCAATACTATACCAACACTGTGCTTCATCAGGAGCCCGATCCCTGGGACAGCTACAAGATGGAGTGGTTGTCGGTGCTGGAGGGAAACAGCTCCGTGAATATTACCCTGCGTTATAACCACTTTGAAGAGGCCCCGGAGGGGAACTATCAGGCCAGGTTTATGTTCCCTGGTCTGAGCAATCAGGTGGAGCAGGATGATCTGGCACAGCCGCAGGGCCGGATATGGCTGGGACAGCTCTATGGATACAAAGAAGTTTACTTAGATCATTCGCTGTTTTAGTTGCATTTTCCCGGGTTTACTTCATATCAAAGGCCTGTTTCATTCCTTCCGTGGTGGTGTAATACTTCACGATCATATTGGGAACTTCCCATTCGGGTAAGGTGCCTTTAGAAAGGTAGTCCAGGTATTTTCTGGTGACCTGTCCGAAATGTGCCTCGTGTCCCAGCTTGTAGCTATCGGGAATCTCCACCTTCCAGGTAAGCTCATCCACCTCCTTCAGGGCGATCCCGGGATATTTTTCAGTCAGTTTCTGTAGGCCGGCATCCAGATCATTCCGAAACTTTTCCTGCGAATCAATGTAGGTGGGGATGATATAGAGGGTGGGTTTGTAATCTTCTGCCTGACCCTGGCGGATCACCAGTTCGCAGCGGGAGCCACGCATGGTTGAGTAGTGGGTGTCGCCTGTGCCCTCAGGTGCCTTGAAATTCCAGATGACCGAGACCCTGGCATGTATCCCTTTGATTTTATAGTTGATTTCTCCGTTGCTGTATACCCGGAGGATACTTCCGTCCACATCCTTCTCCAGGTAGGAGGGATAGGAGTCCAGTCCAGTTACCTGTTTGAACATTTCTGCAGTAAGGGCAGTGGTCCAGCGTTTGGAGGAAGTGATCTGAATATCCTCTTTCTTCAGAATGGTTCCAGGAAAAGCTTCCCACTGAACCAGGTCCACCAGGTGAGTGGTCACATCCACAATGCCCTCTCCCTGCTGCTCCGTATCGAAGAACCAGGGGGGGCGGATCAGGGGGGTGCCGGAGACCTCTTTGGAGAAGTGGTGCACGCTCTCCTTGGTTATAGCCGGCAGCCTGGGGCTCCCGGTCTGCAGCTCTCCAAAAACTTCCGGGAGTTGCGAAAACTCCTTCTGCAACACGGTGGTGATCTCGTGCCGCTCGGTCATAATATCGTAGAGCAGCACTTCCTTTTCCTTTGCCTTGGCAAAGGCCTCTTCCAGCAGGGGGAACTCCCCGGGGGAGATGACCATGGGTTTGTCAGCCAGCACATGAATCCCGTTCTGCACAGCTTTCAGGATGTATTCGGTCTTCTTGGCATTGTTGCCTGAAACCACCATGACATTGCCCGGCTTATCTGCTAACATTTTCTCCAGGAAATCTTCGCCCGTATAGACCTGCTCCTTCCAGGCTGTGGGATCGTTTTCCCTCGAATTGTAGGTATCGATCAGTTTGAGGTAGCTCTCCACTTCCGGTCCTCCGGGGGCATAGACATATACCTGGGGATCCACCGATTCGTACATGGTCTTTTGAACCAATGCGGCATGGAAATGGCCCGGATCCAGGTTCATTAACTTCACTTTTCCTTCCGGGGGACTAAACATGGAAGCAGTGTCTGTGGCAGGGCTCTCTGCATTTTTCTGGTTGGTGCAGGAGGACAGCAGAAACAAAAGGGCTCCTGCGAGGGTCATAGCATATTTGATCATAAGCTTGTGTTTTTACCATTTGTGCTCAGAGAACGTAGTTGGTGCCGTAGGGATAGCGCTGGGGCCGCTCCAGCAGGACATTGGCCCGGTCGTTATCCAGGAATCGTTCGTGTCTGGGGTCCCAGTGAAGCTTGCCATCCACTTTCATGGCAATATGGCTGACCAGGCAGGCGGAACAGGAACGGTGGCCCACCTCGACGGGTGCCACAGGCTCCCGGCGGGAATGTATGGCATTGAGCCAGTCATGGTGCTGTTCGGGGGCCTTGTAGAGTTGGATCCTGCCGGGATCTGTCAGGGGCTCCAGGAGCTTTGGATTGCTGGCATCCAGGGCCTTTAACTGAGCATCCCCCTGGGTGGGATCGGAGGAGGTGACCGCCACGTTCCCGCGGCTCACAAAGATCCAGCCTTCACTGCCATAGAATTTCACCCCGTTGGGGAAGGCGCCGCTGATCTGCATGCTTACCCCGTTGGCATATTTGGCATGCACCATAAAATCGCCGTGCACATTCCAGAGCCCGGAGGACGGGAAAGTGGCTTCCGCCTCCACCTCCACCGGTCCGGTGTATTCAGTTCCCATGGCCCAGTGGGCAGTATCCAGGTGGTGCGCCCCCCAGCCGGTGATCATCCCGGCTCCGAACTGTTCACAGCGGAGCCAGCCCGGGCGTTCAAGGTCCAGTTGCGGGTGTACCCGTTTTTCGGTATAATACTTCCTGGGGGTCGATCCCAGCCACATGTCATAATCCAGGTTTTCAGGAACCGGCATGGGTGGTTCTTCCTCTCCCCCGGGATCGCCGGGCAGGCCAATCTCTATCTTCTCCAGCACACCCACGCGACCATTGCGCACCAGTTCGCAGGCACGATGAAAGTGGGGCCAGGGCATGGTTCCCCGCTGCTGGCTCCCCTGCTGGAAAATGCTTCCGGTCCGGTGAACCGTGTTGCTCATTTGCCGCCCCTCCCGGATGGTGAGTGAGGCCGGTTTCTGCAGGTAAATATCTTTGCCAGCCAGGGCTGCCTCCATGGCCGGCTGTGCGTGCCAGTGATCGGGGGTGGAGATGATCACCGCATCAATACTTTTATCCTGCAGCATTTCCCGGTAGTCCTGGTAGACCGCCACATCCACATAATTTTCCTTTCCCCGCTCCAAATAGAATTGCTCGATCCACTGCTTGCCCTGATGGGCCCGCTTAATATCCACATCCGCGATGGCAACCCCGATGGCAGCATCATGTCGAAGCGTTTCAGGAAGGTCATGTGTCAGGGCGATGCGTCCGGCCCCGATCTGCCCGATCCTGATCTTGTTGGAAGGGGCGTTTTTTCCCAGCACATGGGAGGGAATGATGGTGGGTACCACCATGGTACCGGCGGTAGCTGCAGCGCTGCTTTTCAGGAAGGATCTTCTCTTCATTTTATCAGGTTTTTAGGATGTTCGTTCTTTACTTAAATGCTTCCCAGTATTGTTCCGCCGTAAGGGTGGTGATGCTTCCGTCGAAAACCACCATCCGGTATCTCAGGGTGTATTCCTTTCCGGGTTCCAGCACCCACTCCTGGTGACGGATGGGACAAAATTCAAAAAACATATTTTCTTTTCCCTGGTTGCTGTTGGGGGGCCACATTCGCATGGGTTCGGGATGGGACCGGTTTTCCGGGTGACTCAGAAAGAGGATGCCCGAGCGGCCTTCTGGCACCGACGACTCTCCCTCCAATACCACCCAGCGGGCTTGGGTGGCATCGGCATCCGACCAGTTTTTTCCTTCGGAGGTCAGCACGGTGGCATTTCCCGGATTCCATCTCTCCGTTCCCCTGAAGCCCAGGCCGCCTCCGTAGCGATATTGCTCCAGAGTAATCCCGCTCTCCAGCGGGGTGCTCAGGGTGGTGACCAGGTCCACCAGGTAGGCGTGGCCCTCCAGATCTTTCACGGTCACCTTCCAGACCTCGTTAATGGCAATCTCTTTGCTCCCGTCTTCCTGGAAGTACACGTGCTCCTGCCTGACCCGGAATCCGACCAGGTTCTCCTGTTCAATTTTCTCCAGGTACCCGGCAAATCGCACCGTACCCTGTCTCTCTGCCAGGTTCCAGAAATCCACCTTCCGATCGCCAAAACGGGTCCTTGTCCAGGGATTCCAGATCCCGTAGTGGTGCCAGTGGTCTGGTGGCTGTATCCTGGTGAGCCGCTCCCCTCCGGGCGACCACAGGGGATGAATATAGGCCGATCTTTTGTAGACTTCATCCACTCCTTCAGGCGGAAGGGTTTCTGTATGCACATAAGAGAGAACAGGCTGGTGCCCGATATAAATGGTGGTTTCGTCTTCCCCGCAGGAGAGCCTGGGTCCCTTGGGTCCGGGAGGAGCCTGGAAGCTCAGGCATCCGGCAAGCATAAGGTATAGTGTAAGTTTCATGGTTCTGGGACTAGGGCTTGAAACGTTTAACTGTCTCGATAAATATAGCCAGATTTTCGGAAGAAACACCCGGGGGCATGCCACCCCCGCAGGAGAAGATCACCCGGGAAGGATCCTTCAGGCCTTTTAGAAGTTGCAGGGTGGCCTCTTTTACCTCCGTCTCAGACCCTCTTGCAAGGACATCCCTGGGGGGAATGTTCCCCAGCATAGTAACCTGATTATTGGTCAGCTCCTTCAGCTGGTTCAGATCGGTATCCACCCCCATGTTAAAGAGATTGACCCCCAGGGCGGGCAGATGGCGAACCGACTCCATACAGCTGGCATCGTTATGCAGGAACTTCACCGCCAGGTCACAGTCGTAGAGTTCTTTGAAATAGGGAAAGCCGAATTCCAGGAACTGATCTTCGCTGATAAAGCCAATGATATCGTCCAATATCAAAATCCCGTCGATGCTCGAATACTGCTCTGCCTGCAGCCTGTGGTAGCCCTGCAGGTAGTCCGTGATCTTCCGGATAAGGAGGTGGGTCTCATCCGGATGGGTCATCATGGCCGTCATAAATTCTGTGGTGCCCATTAGATAGGAAGCAATATTGAGTGGTCCGCGCGAGACTGAGAAACGAATTTTATGTCCGGCCTCCTCGATCCGGCCCTGATTCAGTTTGAGCCGGTTCATCATCAGGGGGGCCAGTCCGCTCGTTGCCGGATCGGGTAACTCCAGGGAAGAGATCTCTTCGGGGGAACGGATGTTGGGGAAGGCATGAGGGAACTCGTTCTGCGGGAAAACTAATCGTGCTCCAAAGGCCGACGGTTCGCTGCACATTCCGTATTCGGCCCAGAAACCGGGCAGGAAGAGGACCTCCGGAAAAGTCTCGAGGGCTTTCAGGTTGGCCTCCAGCCATAGGTGATCGCTGGAGTAGTAGTCCAGGACATGGATTCCGTACCAGTTGGGCAGCCAGGGGGAGTCAATGATAAAGCCCACGGGCAGGGGAGAAAGGATTTCGCCCCGGATAACGGCCTTCAGTTCTGTCCATTGTTGATCGGTCATACCAGCTGACTCCGGTTCTCATAGACCTTCTGGATGGCATGAATGATATCATCCATATCCTTCCGTTCCGCCAGCAGCATGTTCTGGTAAAACCAGACCGCTTCCAGGGTCAGCTGATCATTGTCGGGCAGATGGTGCAACTCCTCCCGGTACCTGTTAAGTCGTTCTTTTGAAAAGAGCCGCTTGTATCCCTTGGAGGTGATGGCCTCTTCGATCAAGCCATCGAAATACTGTTGTCCGTAGCCCCCACTGCAGGGAATCCCTTCGGCCTGGAGCGCTGCCAGAAATTTATGCCGGGGAAGGCCGTCAAAATGTTCTTTTTTATAACGGAAGGGGTAAAGGTGATAGGCCGAGCGGGTGGCCCCTTCGGAAAGCTTGTAGGGGATGATCCCCGGAATCTCTTTTAGCCTGGAATCCAGGTAGAGAGCATTCTCCAGCCGTTTGTCCGCATCCCTGCGGGCTCTTACTATCTGTGACAGGAGCAGCCCGGCCTGGACCTCCGTCATACGTTTATTGGAACCCCGTACGGGATTTTCACCCATTCCCTTCATGGACATACCATGGGGCCGCCCACAGTTATGGTAGGCAAAACATCGGTCCATCAATGCATCATCGTTCCCCGAAATGGCCCCTCCCTCACCGGAAGGAATGTGTTTGGAATTCTGAAAACTGAAGCAGCCCAGGTCCCCCAGAGTGCCGCACATTTTACCGTCGTATTCGGCCAGCCAGGCCTGGCAGGCATCCTCGATCACCGGGAGCCCATGTTTTTCTGCAATGGCCAGGATCCGGTTCATATCTGCCGGCAATCCCAGGATGTGAACAGGAAGAATCGCAGCGGTTCGTTCATTTATCTTCTCCTCTATTTTCAGGGGATTGATGGTGAAAGTAGACTGATCGGTATCCGCAAAAACAGGCAGAGCCTTCCGGTCGAAGACCACGTTGTAAGTGGCAATAAAGGTGTAGGGGGAGACGATCACCTCATCTCCCGCATCGACCCCCAGGGTGTGCAGCGAGGTGATCAGGGCCGTGGTGCCACTGGCCGTGGCAATAACCCGTCTGGCCCCTATCAGCTCCGCATAGCTAAGTTCAAACTCGCTGCATTTGTTGCCGTCACCACGGTACCAGTTTCCACTTCGGAGCAGGTCCATCATGGGCTTTTCAGCTTCTTTGTCCCAGACTGGCCAGTCCAGCCACCCGCCTGTTCTGACGGGATCCCCTCCCCGCAGGGCCAGTTCAGAGCTGATCCCGGTTCCGGATTTTGCAAAAAGGGGGGAGGAAAGAATGGCAGCAGCCGTTCCTGCGGAGGTGCTGCTAATGAATCTTCTTCTGGTCAGTTTGTTAGTTTTCATGAGCTAGGTACTTCTACGATTTCAATCTGAAAGCTGTTCAACAGTCCGACAACAGCAGGCAGGGAGAATTTAGCTCCCCTGAGGCGGTTGTTTTCCGGATCGATGGAGTAGTTTATGGCCGTGGAGAGGTTGGCCCTCTCCAGGTTGGTATGATCGAAGGTGGCGTTTGCCAGGTCGCAATGATCAAGAATTACATTTCTCAGATCGCTTTCGGTGAAGTCCGCCTCCTGGAGGGAGCTGCTTAAGAAGATGGTGTGGTTCAGTTTCACCTGGAAAAAGGAGGCATGGTCCAGCTGACAGGATTCGAAGCGAATCGTCATCCCCAGCTGGTCGCAATCGTCAAAACGGAGGCCCAGCATTTTGCACTCCTTGAAAATGGTCTCCTGCAAAGAGCTATTCTTGAGTTTGGCATTGCTCAGGTCACATGCGGCGAAGGTGCAGTCCAGGAATCGGATCCCGGAGAGATCGGAGCCTGAAAAATTGCAGTTTCTGAAGTTGCAGGTATCATATTCCCCCATAGCTAAAGGCACCGTGGAATAATCCTGCTTGGCAAAAAGCTGTTGTTCTATTACATCTTGTTTCATATCATTAAATATAACCAGAATCTGCGATGAATCCATAAGTCTGAGCGATCATAACAAGCAATATTATTGTTCTCCTTCTACAGGGCAATGCCAAAACTAAGTCCAACAGGGGCCAGCAACAAATCGATTTCATCCAGAACATCCATCTGTCCGAAGGGGTAGAATCCCCAGACCTTAAAACTGAATTTGGATTTTCTGAATGGGTGGAAGCGGTAGCCGGCCATTGGATAGACCAGATAATAGTTTTCAATTCCATGAGCTACCCAGGATCCTCCGATCCCCAACTCGAGAAAGCTTCGTTTGCTGAGCCCCAAATTGAGAGTTACAGCATGTGGGAGAATAAAGTAATTCCTCGGGGGATCCGGATCGAAAAGCTGAAATTCCTGGTTAAATCCAAATCCCAGCTTTCCGGCAAGGATCATGTTGGTCCGGACAAAAAAGAGTTTTTCCAGACCCAGAGAGAGAATGGAAGCATCGCCTGCAATATTTCCGCTGAGGATAAACCCGGGCCTTTCATTTTCACCTACATCCTCTGCCTGTGCAAAGAGTCCCGCAGAGGACCCTAAGAGTAACAAAGCCCATAATATCCTTTTCATAAGCTGTAAGTTACAATCTGCAGGGGAGAATAAAAAATGCTTCCGTCGCTACCCGGTCCCCCTGGAATACCAGAGGATCGAAGTCAGAATCACTCCCTCTCCAATTCCAAAGATCCACCAGGGAAAGCGTTGGGGGATGTAGGCGGTTGCTACTTCCAGCACCTCCGGATTTTTTACTTGCAGCATTTCAAACAGGGAAAAGTGGGTCAGCATGTGTTGGCTGTAATCGAATATAAATCCGAAGATCAGGATCAGTGCCCCCACGATAAGTCCGGCCCAGATCTTGCCGGGAATGCGGGAGTCCAAGCCGCGCCCGGCACGGAACAGGATCAGCAGGGCCAGCAGGATCATGGTCAGGGAGACCAGGACAGGTGTGAGAACAGGACCGGTCCAGGTGGTAGGGATCAGGAACAGCACATCCCAGGTAAGCAGTGAGCCTGGCCATCCCAGGAAGAGCCAGAGGAAGACATAATAAAAGATGTCCCAGATGGCAAAGCTGTAGATAAACCAGGCAAAACCGGTACTGAAGCGACGGGCTGCCAGGATGCCGATGCATACCAGCATCACTATAGTGGCGGCTTCCCTGAACACTTCGATTAAGGCCAGCTGATCGGACATGGGGGCCAGTGGAAACTCAAAGCCTCCGGGATAGAAGATTTCCCGGAGATAGACCACCACCACGGATTCGAGAAGGCCCATGGCTATGGCAAAGGAAGTGACGACGAGCAGAAGCCTGGGTAATTTCATGTTTTATTCATCAGGATTAGTTCAGGACGGCGACTATCTCCAGGCTGGCAGTTTCACCCGCGGTGAAAGTACCCGTTCCCTCACCGACTTTATAATCCAGACGATTGACCTCCAGAGTGCCGGTGAACCGGCTATTGCTGAAAGTGAAGGGAATCTCCACTTCGCGTTCGAGCCCGCGCATGGACAGGGTGCCCCTGGTGGTGAAACCCTCTTCGGTTTTCTGAACGGAGGTGGATGTGAAGCTGATAAGAGGATACGCTTCCACATGAAAGAAATCCTCGCTGCGCAGGTGCTTGTCCCGCTTTTTGTTGCCGGTGTTTACGGTCGCGGGATCGATGCTCACCAGAAACCTGGAATTTGCCAGGTCCGATGGATCAAAACTGATCTCCCCCTGCATCCCGGAAAAGCTACCGGTTACGGTCCTGACCTTCAAATTCTTGATGCTGAAATTCACGAGGGAATTATCGCTGCTTATCTGCTGTGCCTGCATCAGGCTCATGACCATAAGGATCAGGCAAAGGCTAGCTAATATTTTCTTCATTGGGTTCTGTGTTATCTGTTATGTAGATATAGAACAAAGCTGCATAAGAAAAGTTGGAATTTTTCTAAGGCAGGGAAGGATCGAACCAGACCGGCAATACTCCGGGTGCAATATCAAAGACCCTGCTGCCCAGCAGCCAGGTGACCAGCACCACCGCCAGGATGCCCAGCATATTGAGCACGAACCCGGTTCGTACCATGGTGGCAATCTTTATGCGGTTGGTGCCGAAAATGATGGCATTTGGAGGGGTTGCAGTGGGCAGCATAAAGGCCAGTGATGAGGCCAGGGTAGCGGGGATCATCAGCAGAAGAGGATTATTCCCACTGCTGATGGCCAGGCTGGCAAAAACCGGCAGCAGCATCTGGGTGGAAGCCACATTGGAAGTGAGCTCTGTCAGAAAAGACATTAGGGCCACCACTGCCAGCAGGATCAGGTAGGGGTGTACCCCTTTGGTCCACAGCAACTGTTCCCCGAACCAGATGGCCAGTCCGCTCGACTGAAAGCCCAGCGCCAGGGCAAAACCACCCCCGAAGAGCAAGACAATGTTCCAGGGGAGCCGTTGTGCCGTATTCCAGTCCATGATCCGTTCTTCCCCCTCTTTCCCTGCTGGAATGATAAACAGGAGGATGGAGATAAACATGGCCACGGTCCCGTCATTGATATAGTCCGGGGTGTGGAATAGTTGGGACCATCCGGGGATGCTTACTTTGCTGAAGGTGATCCCGGCACGCGTGATCCAGAGAAAGGCCAGCAGCAGGAAGAGGATAAAAACCTTACGCTCCTCGCGGCTGGAGGGTCCCAGTTTCCGGTAAGCGATCCGGAAATGATCGCGATCCAGACCTGTCCACTTTTCAGAAGGTTTAAAGCGAAAGTGTATTACCAGCCAGACCATCACCAGCATCACCACCGAGATGGGAAGGGCAAAGACCATCCAGCTGGTAAAAGAGATATCAGGGGCCCCGGGATAGAGGAGGGTCAGGATGCGGGGGCAAACCAGGTTTGTGGGGGAGCCCACCAGGGTGGACATCCCGCCAATGGAAGCGCTGTAGGCAATGGCCAGGAAAAGTCCGGTGGCATATTTGGTGACCGACTTGCCCGGGAGGGTCTCCTCCAGGCTGACCACAATGGAAAGTACGATGGGGATCATCATCATGGTGGTAGCCGTATTGGAGATCCACATGGACAGGAAGGCCGAGGTGGCCATAAATCCCACCAGGATCCGCCCCGGGCTCACTCCGATCATCATCAGCAGTTTCAGAGCGATCCTCCGGTGCAGGTCCCATCGCTCCATGGCCAGGGCCATCATAAATCCGCCCACATAGACAAAAATGATGTGGTTCATATACACCTCGGAAACCGCTTTCCCATCCAGGATCCCAAAGGCAGGAAAGAGGACCAGCGGAACCAGGGCGGTTACAGCCAGGGGAATGGTTTCAGTGACCCACCAGATGGCCATCAGGGCAGCAATGGCCATGGTGGTGGTGACTTCAGGCTTGCCTGGTTCCAGGTCAGTAAACAATAGTATACCAAGGAAGGCAACAATGCCGAGAAAGAAGGCCAGGTACTTTTTTTGTATGGGGCGCCATGCCATATACAATATTACACAAAGCTTAGTTATTTTTTAGTAAATCGGTAAATAACCCTTGTACCGATGATTAAAATCCAGTAGATTTCGATAAGCTTGTTGAAACATCGCTTATGAAAACGGACAAAGAAAATAGTCCGGTTGAAGTTTTTGCGGGTACTGCCGTGCAGGCAAACCTGGTAAAAAGTCTTCTGGAAAACGCAGAGATTGCTGCTTACCTGAAAGATGAATTCACAGGTGTCTTATACCCCTGGCACACAACTCCCGGTGGTGTCGGGGCTGTGAAAGTGTTAGTTTCCGGTTCGGATTATGATAAAGCAAAGATTGTAGTGGATGACTATGAAAGCAATCTGAAGAAATATTAGAATTTGTCCCACATATAGCATATTCGTCCCAAAACAGTCGTCAATTATCCCGGATGATTTTTGATTAACCCTCTTTAAGCGTAGCTGCCCCCTTTTTTTTCCATAAGAATTTGATCCGTAATAACTTGTCGGAAATAAAAATCCCGATCATGAAAATTTTACTGATCTCTCCGGGCTATCCCGATACTTACTGGAGCTTCAGGCATGCCTTGAAATTTATTTCCAAAAAAGCAGCCAGTCCTCCGCTGGGACTTCTGACCATTGCCTCGATGCTACCGCCGGCCTGGGAACGCAAGTTAATCGACCTGAATGTCCGCCCGATTAAAGAGGCTGATCTTCTCTGGGCAGACTATGTGTTTATTGGTGCCATGACGGTGCAATCCGAGTCGGCCAAACAGGTAGTGGAACAATGTAAAAAAGCAGACAAGATGATTGTAGCCGGAGGCCCTCTTTTCACTGCTGATCCGGAGTCCTGGTCTCATATCGATCACCTGGTTCTGAACGAAGCCGAGATCACGCTTCCCAGGTTTCTTTCTGATCTGGAAAAGGGTAAGGCCCAAAAGATTTATCGGACCGAAGAATTTGCCGATATTCAGAGTTCGCCCCCTCCGGACTATTCCCTGATCACAGCCTCCGATTATGCACAGCTGAGCCTGCAGTATTCCAGGGGATGTCCTTTCGACTGCGAATTTTGCGAAATTACCGCCCTGCTTGGCAGGAAAGTCCGCCTGAAGTCCACCTCTCAGGTGATGCAGGAGATGGATGTCATTTACCATACCGGATTCCGGGGGAATCTCTTTTTTGTGGATGATAACTTTATCGGGAACAGGAAAAGATTAAAACAGGAGCTTCTACCTGCCATTGCTAGTTGGAACAGGGATCATAAGTATCCATATACCTTTACTACCGAAGCCTCCATTGATTTGTCCGATGATCCCGAATTGATGAGTGCCATGGCCTCTGCAGGTTTCGAAAAGGTTTTTGTGGGAATTGAAACTCCCGATGAAGAGAGTTTGAAAGAGTGCAACAAAAAACTGAATACAGGGCGTGATCTACTGGAGAGCGTAAGCGCCATCCAGTCTGCCGGTATCGAAGTGTCAGCGGGATTTATCGTAGGATTTGACAACGATAACTCCAGTATTTTCCAGCGGCAAATCGATTTTATTCAGCGAAGCGGGATTATCACTGCCATGGTGGGTTTGCTGAATGCACCCAGTCGTACCAAACTTTACCAACGTCTGAAGAACGAAGGGAGGATCCTTTGGACAAATCAGGGTGACAATACCAACTACACCATGAATTTTGTTCCAAAAATGAAGAAGGAACTATTGCTTGTTGGCTACCAGAAAATACTGAATAGTATCTACTCCAGCAAAGCTTACCATGAACGGCTGAAGGGATTCCTGAAACACTTCAAGCCAGGGGCAGTGAACCGCGCCCGGGTCAACAGAGAAAATATACTGGCTTTTATGCGTTCGGTCTTTTATCTGGGCATTCTGGACAAAAGCAGAAGGTACTACTGGAGACTGCTATTCTGGAGCCTGACCAGGAGGCCGGATATTTTTCCGCTGGCAGTTACATACAGCATCTACGGGTATCACTTCAGAAAGGTCTACCGGATCGATTCCTAGGATCAAAAAATACTGCTAATTACACTCGGTGCTAAAGATAATATTTGGGCTACCGTGCATATCCACCTCCACACTTTCCGGGGGAAAAGGAAGGACCCATACACACACGTTAACCAGAGAGGGCATGGATCGGATATTGATGTACTCCAGAGCGGTGTTCGTGGAAATATCCAGATCAAACAGATAATTTGCATGACAGCGCACTTCTTCTAAAAGTGGATTCTCCGAGAGATCCAGGGTGGTCAGAAGGTTTCCGAAACAATTGAGTGTTTCCAGGAGAGGATTGTTGGACAGATCCAGGGCGGCCAGCTGGTTGGTAATGCAATTCAGTTCGTCCAGCAACAGATTATTGGATAGATCCAGACTGGTAAGCAGGTTCCCTCCGCAACCCAGTTCGACCAGGCGTGCATTTTTCGATAAATCCAAACTGCTGAGTTGATTATTTTCACAGTGCAAACTCTCCAGAGAAAAACAATTGGAGATGTTCAGACTTGTAATCTCATTGCTACTGCAACTGAGGACTTCTAATGCAGGATTACCTGTTAAATCCAGGGTGCTTAGCTCATTGTAAGAGCAGGTAAGCTCTGTAAGTCCTATTTGAAAGCCCAGATATAAACTGGTAAGATTATTTCGATCACAAATGAGTGCATCCAGGGCGGTATTTTTTGTTAGATCCAGGCTATTTAACTCGTTATCGTAACAGATCAGCCTTTCCAGGTTGGTAAATTTCTCTATTCCCGTTAAATCGGTGAGGTCTCTCTCTCCCACATTTAAATAGGTTACCGCTTCCGCTTCCTCTGTGCTGATTTTGCCATCCCCGTCCGTGTCCAGCCCCAGTTCAATGAGTGCGTCCAGGAACAGCTGATCCGGAATGTCTATGATCACCGGGGGATCTTCTTTAAAACAGCTGGTAAGAAAAGATGCCGCCAGTAGCAGCAACAGGGGTAACTTCCAAATCGGTTTCATAAGTAGAGGATATAGATAATCATTAAAGTTACCGAAAAGGAGGTGGAAAGTCAAGAAAATTCAAGGATTGCGGAGCTGACTAGTGGATTCCCAGGTATTCCATCACCGCCTCGTCTCCCTGGAGGACATCTGCGGGCAGGGAATGTTCCTTATCCAGGACCTGAAGCTGGTTCCGGTCCAGGATAGTCACGAAGTCCTCCCGGTATCCGTTGTCATAGGGGAGGGCTCCCATTCGGAGGCCCAGGTGATGCCCCAGGAAGTTATAGGCGGCAGCCCGTTTAGAGGGTCCGTAGTCGTGTTTCTCCAGGGGAAGGTGCACATTCTCCACCCGGTTTTCCTTATCATACAGGGCATAGACCTGCTGGATGTAGGGGAACTCGATGCGAGGGGTATTGCGGGTCCAGTCGCCTCCGTTGGAGACCAGCAGCAGGGGACGGGGGGCACAGAGCGCAGCGATCTCCACGTTATTGGTCTGGTGATGGTCGCTCTTGTGGACAGGCATCCCGCTTTCGCAGATGCATCCTCCGAAAAAATGCGCCGACACCTGCACCACGGGTGCCGAGACAGTGATCCGTTTATCGATGGCCGTAAGCATAAAAGTCTGGGTCCCGCCACCCGATCCACCGGTCATCCCTATCCGTTCCGGGTCCACATCCGGCCGGGACAGCAGATACTCCAGCACACGCCTGCTATTGTAGGTCTGCAGCAACAGGGCAATGGGCATCCGGTGCGTGACCTGCTGCGACTCCCCGTAACCGACCATATCGTAGGCAAAAACAATCGCCCCCATTCGGGCCAGGGCGGCACTCCGGATCTGCACGTCGGGGGTGAAGCGCTTATCTGCAGCATGTCCGTGGGGACAAAGCACGGCTGGATTTTTCTCCTGCGCTTGTAGAGGGGTATAGAGATTCCCGGTGATCCAGAATCCTGGAAAGCTCTCTATGGCTATGTTTTCCACCACATAGCCATCCATCTCACGGCGGTGATGGATCACCGGATGGAACTGCCCTTCGATTACCGGCATTTTGTCCAATTGCATCCCATCTATGATCCCTTCCCGGATCGTCTCCGCCCGGGCCTCCCAGGACTCCAGGTCGTTCCAGCTGGAGCGGAATTCTTTCATCTTCAGATTTGCTTCATCCTCGGTCCAGTGTCCACCCACGCAGAGCATGGATTCCTGGGCCTTAACAGAGCCAAGACCAAGAAAGAAGACTAAGGCGATGCAGGTTTTAAAACTGAGGCTTGAGCGTTTCATAGTGGCGTGTTTAGATAAAGTTAAGTTGCATTGAAGATAAGCAAAGCAGGTGAACAAATCCACATATTGAATGCAGAACAATCCCATCGTTGTCCGGAGTCTTTTATTATCCCCATGCGAAGCAGGTCTTAAATAGCCACTTCCTGGAGGATGGGATGAATAAAATGATCCGAAGGACCTGATGCCCTTACATCTCTATGGTGTTACTTGTTAAAATATCCTATTTAACTTATCTTGTGTCATTACTCATAGCCTCCTTATGAATTTAGACGGACATTATCGCTTGGGCCGATTCTTATTCTGGTTTGCACAGATTTTGGGAATCACCACCGTTGCCCTCCTGATTCTTTTTATCGGAGGGAACATTGTGGGCGAGCTAATAGAAAAGGTAATTAATGTCCGGGAAGATTATATAATTTTAGTTATTTTCCTGCTGGAGGTCCTGGTGGTGAATTCCTTTGTGATCTCCTGGAAAAGAAAAAGGCTGGGTCCCATCCTGATTCTTTTTTTTACCGCACTCATCTGTGTCCTCTGGGCAAAGGAGTCCATTAACATTATATGGTTTCACAGTCCTTTACTATTCTCCGGACTATTGCTGCTGTTCTATTCCTATTACAAGGAATGGATATTGAAAAGAAAGGCCTGAGCCAGATCCTTAAGCCCGAGCATTATTTAGGAATCCGCCGGGTGGGAAAAGCAGGGGGCCGGGTGGGCCGTTTGTTTGGTATCTTTAAGCGCCTGTAGTAGTTGTTAAAAGAAAGGTAGAAGGCATACCATACCGTCAGCAGGATAAGGGGTAAAACCACATAGTTGTTCAGGTAGAATCCGGTGAAGGTGAAAATACAGTTCACTGAGGGATCTTTCCGCATATAGAGGATGGTAATCCGGCGTCCTTTTTTGTATTCATAGTTAGAGGGCCCGTAGGTAAGGTAGAGGCTGTCATTCACCATAAACTCAATCTCGCTGGCCTGCACCGGGTATCGCTCACCCGCCCGGTTCTCCATGACTCGCCGCACCATCTGAGTCACCGTCCCCGTGGTCCGTTCGCCCATGGTTAATACCTTCCAGTGCCTGGAGACCGGAAGCAGAAGAATCAGGGCGCAGATTCCCCCAAAGGTCCATTTGCTGATACGATAGACTTTCATGATCCAATAGCTAAAGATAGCTATTCTTGTTTGACGAGCAGGGGAATGGTATCAAGCAAAAACAAGGCCAGTGCGGATTTATGTATAATTTCGTATTTCAGAACCAGAGCCTTATGCATTTAGGACGATCCGCCTGGCAAAATGCTTGCACATCGACAGGCAGAGTAAAAACAAATGACTAAATTTAATTTTCATTTCTGGAATTTATCCTTAGCAAATTATTTATTATGAAGAAAGCAGGAATCAGCGCGGCACTCTCACTGTTGCTCGCTATGTCTACATTGGTCCTTTCAGGGATCGATCCAAAGGATACCAGGTTGATGGAGCAACCCGCCATCAGCCAGGATCATATCGCCTTTATCTATGCCAATGACCTCTGGGTGGCCAATCCGGACGGAACGCAGGCCAGGCGCCTGACGGTGAGTGAAGGAGTGGAATCGCGTCCCCATTTTTCGCCCGATGGCAGGCATATCGCTTTCAGCGGGGAGTATGATGGAAATACGGACGTATTCCTGCTCCCGGTGGAAGGGGGGATTCCCCGGCGGCTCACCTGGCATCCCATGGAGGACCTGGTTGCCGGATTCACTCCCGATGGATCCGGGGTCCTTTTCCTTTCCATGCGTGCGGTTCACACAGGGCGGTTTATGCAATTGTTTACTGTGCCCCTGGAGGGTGGGTTTCCCGAGAAGCTGGTGATCCCTAATGCCTACCATGCCTGCTACTCTCCGGACGGCAGCTCCATGGCCTATACCCCGATTGGCGACCGGTTCAGGCAGTGGAAGAACTACCGGGGAGGCACCATGTCCACCCTCTGGATCTTTTCCTTTGAGGACCATTCCAAGACGGAAATCCCCAAACCCGAAGGGGGCAGCAACGATATAAATCCTATGTGGATCGGAGATCTGATTTACTTCCTCAGCGACCGGAACGGAGAGTTCAACCTGTTCACTTATCACACGGGAACCGGGGAGATAAAGCAGCTGACGCAGTACGAGGATTTTCCGATTATCAGCGCTTCCTTTTTTAAGGATCAGATTATTTACGAGCAGGCGGGATTTCTGCACAACTTTGATACGCAGGCTGCCAGTTCAAAAAAACTGACCATCGGTATTGCTGCCGACCTCCTGGAACTACGTCCCCGCTTTGTATCGGGGGACAGGTATATACGGTGGGCTCATATTTCGCCATCCGGGGCACGGGCGGTGTTCGATTTCAGGGGTGAGATCATTACGGTGCCGGCCGATAAGGGCGATCCCCGCAACCTGACCCGGACCACCGATGCCCATGAGAAATACCCGGCCTGGTCGCCCGATGGCAAAGAGGTGGCCTACTTCTCCGATGCCTCCGGTGAATATCAGCTGCATATCAAGTCTCAGGATGGCAGGGGAACAGCCAGGATCCTTCCTCTCACAGGGACCGGATTTTACAGCGATATTCGCTGGTCGCCCGATAGCAAGAAAATTACTTACGTGGATAACGGAAGGAATTTCTACCTGATGGACCTTGCTTCCGGAGTGGTCACAAAAATCGATTCGGATGAGCTTTACCAGCCCGGTCCGTTCCGGCCGGCTCATGGCGACTGGTCCGCCGACTCCAGGTGGATAGCCTATACCCGGCTTACCCTTACCAATTTCGAGCAGGTCTTCCTTTACTCCATCGAGCAGCAAAAGTCCTTTGCAGTGTCTGATGGCCTTAGCAATGCCGTTGAACCCGTATTTGACCAGGGGGGCAAGTACCTCTATTTCCTGGCATCCACCGATGCAGGCCCGGTGGTCAACTGGTTTGATCAATCCAATGCCGATATGCAAATGACCAGCAATATTTACCTGGCCACCCTTCAGAAAGAGACCCTTTCTCCCTTTGCCAAAGAGAGTGACGAGGAGAAAACAGCGAAGGAAGAAGAGGCTTTGGAAAACAAAGGAAAGAAGAAAAAGAAGGAGGCAGAGGAAGAAAACCCCGAAGAAGAGTTAAAGGAGGTGAAGATCGACCTGGAGGGGATTCAGAACAGGATCATTGATCTGCCCCTGGATGGCGGGGACCTGGCCGGACTGGGATCGGCCAGTGAGAACCAGCTGATCTACCTGCTTCGGAGCGAGGGTAAACGGAGCATGCATGTGTATAATCTGGAGAAGCGTGAGGACAAAGAGGTGGCGGAGATCGACTCTTATGTGCTCAGTGCCGATGGAAAGAAGATGCTTTACCTCAAAGGACGCAAATGGGGCATTGCCGATGCAGGTGCCAAGCCCGATCCGGAGATGGGGAACCTGAAGACCGGAAGTATGGAGGTGAAGATCGATCCCCTGTCCGAATGGCCGCAGATATTTGATGAAACCTGGCGCATCAACCGGGATTACTTTTACGATCCGGGCATGCACGGTGCCGATTGGTCCGCCATGAAAGAAAAATATGCCCCCTTCCTGGAACACCTGAGCTGCAGGAGCGATCTGAATAAGGTGATGATGTGGATGTGCAGCGAAGTGGGCGTGGGTCATCACCGCCTGGGAGGAGGCGACCGGCTGGGTGAAACCGAAAGTGTGCCAGGCGGACTGCTGGGGGCGGATTTCACCGTGGAGAACAATCGCTACCGGATTACCAAGGTGTTTGAGGGTCTCAATTGGAATCCCAAACTGCGCTCCCCGCTTACCGAACCGGGACTGAATGTCAGGACGGGCGAATACCTGTTGAAGGTAAATGGCCGGGAACTGACCAGCGGTACCAATCTCTACCAGCCCTTTGAAAACAGTGCAGGAAAGATTGTCTACCTCACGGTGGGGCCAAATCCCGATGGCAGCGGGTCCAGGGAAATCCAGGTGGTTCCCGTGGAAAGCGAGTATTCCTTGCGGAACCGCGATTGGGTGGAAGGAAACCTGAAGAAGGTGAACGAAGCCACTGACGGCCAGGTGGCCTACGTTTATGTTCCCAATACGGCCGGAGCAGGACACGAGTATTTCAAACGCTACTTCTTTCCCCAGGCCAAAAAGAAGGCGATCATCATCGATGAGCGCTACAACGGGGGAGGTTCGCTGGCCGACTATTACATCGACATCCTGATGCGTCCTTACCAGGCGCACTGGAACATGCGTTATACCAACGATTTTAAATCTCCCAGTGCCTCCATCCAGGGGCCCAAGGTGATGATTATCGATGAGAATGCCGGGTCGGGAGGCGATATGCTCCCCTGGATGTTCCGGAAGTTCGGCGTGGGTACCCTGGTGGGTAAAACCACCTGGGGCGGACTGGTGGGAGTGCTTGGGTTTCCCGAGCTGGTGGACGGAGGCTATGTTACGGCCCCCAATGTGGCCATCTGGACCGAGGACGGGTTTATTGTGGAGAATGTGGGGGTTGCCCCGGATATTGATGTGGAACAAACTCCGGCCGAGGTGATCGCCGGGCGTGATCCCCAGCTGGAAAAAGCCATTGAAGTGGTTCTGGAGCAGCTGAAGCTGAATCCGCCCCGGGAACCGGTGCGGCCTCCCTATCCCATCCGGGTGAGGAAGTAAGCCGGAGGCTTAGGTATAATATTGGATTTTATTCATATTTTGCGACACGCAAGGATTGACTAATTGTGTCCATGATGAATCTCTATATGACCGCCTGTCTGTTCCTCTTTTGGGGTGTCACGCTTACCGCACAGGATTATGATGTATTTATGGACCCGCGGGATGGTACGGCCTACCAGACCGTCCGGATCGGCCAGCAGGTCTGGATGGCTGAGAACTTATCGTATGCTGCTGAAAGTTCCCGTGCCATGTATCCGAACGACTCTCCGATGGTGGAGGTATTCGGAAGACTTTATTGCTGGGAAGTAGCTTTGGAGGTTTGTCCGGACGGCTGGCATCTGCCTTCGGAGGAAGAACTTGAACAACTGGCGGATCAACTGGGTGGAGCCAGTGTGGCCGGAGCCAGCATGAAGAAGACCAGCACCTACTGGAGTTCAAAGATCGAGGAACCAAGTAATTCCAGCGGATTTTCCGGGATGCCCGGGGGATACCTGGAGGATCCGGCCGATTCTTCCTATCCCTTTATGGGGGACATGGGTTTTTTCTGGTCGGCCACGGAAAAATCCAGGTCAGACGCCAAATTCAAATATCTGAAGATTGACAGCGATCAATTTAAAACCGGCAGCGGTCCCAAAGAGTCGGGCATGTCGGTCCGTTGTCTGAAGGACTAATAGGCAGCGTTTTCTTTTCCTTATCCTGGCTCAACAGGGACTTGTCCTACAGTTCTTTGTCCAGGGTCATTTCAAAGAACTGCATCCAGTTTTCCCCCCTGAGAAATTCCCCAGTTTCAAACCATTGCCCCTGTTCGTTAATCCCAATGATATAGCGCACATTCTGGTTTGGATACCAGTACAGGCGACCCTCCATCAGCTCCGCAGGAAATTCACCGCCCAGTCCATTTTGCAGATAGGATCTGAACGAGAGTTTATCCTCCGCTTTGTTGTAGGTCAGAAGGGCTAAAGCATTGTGAACGACCTTTCCCTGAGATTTGCCCAGGCCTTCGATCAGGACCATGGTGGAATCCAGTTTGAACTGGATTTTCTCTGTTTGGTCAAATTCGGACTTAGCGCCGTCTCTGCCCATCATCCAGCCGCTTCCTTTCCAGTTCCCAACCATGAATTCCAGCTGGCTTATTTTCGATTTGGACAGGGAGTCTGTGTCGCTGGATTGGGAGAAGGATGAAACTGTAAATAACACTGCAAGGGCTACAATCAATATACTTTTCATAGGGCTTGTTTTTAGGAATTGTTATTGTTTGCCAGTAGTTTAATGGTTTGTCTGGCCGCCTCCTGGTTGGAGCTTGCGGTATAGTTAAACTTGTTATTGAACTTGGTACAGTCAAAGTGATAGGGTCTGTCAAACTGGTACATCATCTCGGGCATTTCTTTTAAAACAGGAACAAACAGTCCCAAGAGTCTGAGTGCCCAGAGGGGCAGAACCTGGAGCTTGTTACGAGCGTTCATTTCTTCTGCAAACAGCCCGGCCCATTCCCTTCCGGTCATGGAGTTCATATCCACCGGGAGATTCCACAACTGGTTATAGGCATCCTCCGCATTCCCAAGCATGGCCGTGCCCCTGGCCAGATCGGGGGTATAGCCCATGGTATGGGGCACATCTGCATTGCAGAACCACTGAGCGGCCTTACCCTTTGCCAGATTATCATAGACTAAATTCAGCAGCAGGCTGTTCTGCTTTTTTACGGGACCGAAAAAATCGGGTGCTCTGGCAATAATGGCCTGCAGGCCCTTATGCCCCATCCGATCCAGGATCAGCCTGTCCACGGCCGCACGAACTTCCCCCTTTTTGCTGCTTGGACTAAGGGGCGAATCCTCGGTGATATGAGATACGTGATTGCCCCCAATGGCATACACATTGTCGAAGAATACCAGCTTGGACTTGTGTCTTGTGCAGGCTTCCACCACACTGGCCATAAAAGGGAGCCATCTTTCTTCCCAGATTCTGGCCTTGTATTCAAACCCCAGGGTTACATAACAAATCTCGCTTCCTATCACTGCTTCCTCGACCTGCATGGCATCCGTAAGATCCGCCGCATGGAGCGTGTCCGTGTCATTTACCTTAACCGGATTACGGCTGACCAGTTTAATATCTTCGGTATACTGTTTGAGTGCTTTTGCCAGCTCAGTGCCAATGGAGCCTCCTGATCCTAAAATCGTTTGCATAACTTTGTTTACTACTATTAACTATTGGGATCGCAAATAGTTCTCCGGGGAAGCTTCAATTTCCTTTGTTCCGGGTGTCTGGGGATCACTGTAGCTTTAATGACTATTGGGTCAGTTTTTTAAGGTAAAAGGGTAAGAACAATCCGGTGTATCTTATTATTGGTAACTTTGATAAGTAGGTCGGGGGTTTCCCATAAGATACCTAATTTGATGGAACATAAGGAAAGTTTCTGGAGTCCTTTAGATAATGCTGCTAAAATATTCCCTGCTATTCGAAGTAAGGAGAATACAACCGTTATGCGATTAACAGCAGTATTAAGCGAGCCCGTTACCATAAACTGTCTCTTTAAGGCGGTAGAACGAGCTGAAAAGAGGTTTCCTTATTTTATCGTACGCTTACGTCGTGGCTTTTTCTGGTATTATCTGGAACAGGTTAAGGATCCGATAATGATACGGCCTGATGACCAGATGCCCTGCAGGGCTTTTGGCATTAACAAAGAAAACAGACTGCTGATAAGAATTCTGGTTCATAAAAACCGGCTGAGCGTTGAGCTATCCCATATTCTGACCGATGGTCACGGCATAATGACCTTCCTGAAGTCAATTCTCCTCTATTATTTTAGAGAGAAAGGGATCGTCCAAAATAATCAAATAGATGATTTTTTTATCAGGGATGCTGACGAAGAAGAATTTACAGATGCCTACAGCCGATATTTCAAGGAAAATATTCCCACGGTCCTTAGCCAGCCAAAGGCATTTCATTTACCCTATCATTTAAGAAAGAAGCCACGATTTGATGTATTGTATGCGCTTATTGCATTGCAGGAATTGAAACAAAAAGCAAAGGAGAAGGGTGTGAGTATCACCGAGTATTTGATCGCTGTTTATTTGTGGATTTTACAGGAAATATTTTATGAGTGCAAAAATAAGGGCATCCCCACTCCAAACAAGTTTGCCCGGATCGAGGTTCCAGTCAATTTAAGGAACATTTATCCAAGCAAAACAATGCGTAATTTTTCACTTTTTGTTATCCCGGAAATTGATTTTCGTCTGGGTAAGTATTCCTTCGATGAGATTCTAAAAATAGTCTACCACAAGATGCAGCTGGAAACAGATGAAAAACTTATCAGTAAGATTATCTCTCGAAATGTGGGTGGCGAAAAAAATCGATTTGTCAGAGGAATTCCCATCTGGCTAAAAAGCCTGGTGCTCTATTTCAAGTACTATTCGGAAGGTGCTAATCAATACAGTGGAGTCGTTACGAACCTGGGAAAAATTGACTTGCCGGAATCAATTTGTAACAGAGTCGAGTATTTTGCCCTTACCCCGCCGCCCCCTAATAGAAAACTTAAATTAAACTGTGGAGTTATCGGCTATGGCAACAAACTTGTTTTGAGTTTTGGTAATATATCCCGGTCAAAGGATTTTGAGCAAAAATTCCTCCATTTTCTTACCCGGCAAGGAATCCATGTGAACCTAGTAAATTGATTTAAAATGAGCTATTGCAATTATTGTGGGGTTGAATTGGATAAGACGATGACCTTTTGTCCCTTATGTGGGCTAACTGTCGGCGAAAAGCGGGTTATAACACAAGAATGGAAATTCAAACAGCCTGTTTTTAAAGAAGAGATAACCAGCGAAATTGAGAATATGACCGGGGTTCAGAAACGGAAGTTATTTTGGGCCATATCAGTTATCATATTGGTCTCCGGAATCCTTATAACCCTCATTATTAATTTGATTGTAAGCAAAAATATTACCTGGTCAAAGTATATATTAGTTGCTTCTCTGTGCATACTGGCCAGCATAAGTTTTTTCACGCTTCTACGCAACAGAGTCTTTATGATGGTTCTGGGGAGCTTTATTTCAAATGCAGCTTTGCTTTTACTGCTGGATCTGTTAAGTTCAAATATAGGGTGGGGCACCAAGCTGGGAATCCCCATTCTTATATCTTTATATGCATTGATTCTTGTTTTACTGTGGCTTTTTCGTATCTCAAATCGGCATGGGTTCAATATTTTAGCTTTGATTTTCATCGCAATGGGCCTGTTCCTGATCTGCATAGAGGTTTTTGTATCGCTCTATTTTAGTCATAAAGTTACGCTTAGCTGGAGTCTCATTGCAGCCTCATCCATGATCCCCTTATCGGCTTTATTGTTACTTGTGCACTTCAGGCTCAAGTCTGGAATCGAGTTGCGCAGATTCTTTCATATCTAGAAGATGCTAAAGAGTTCGGACCATAGATTTCGATCCAGCACATAGTATAATATAAATGTACCAATCCAACCATGGGCGAACCCAATAGCCCATAAATTTCTCCATTTCAAATAGACCATTGTAAATACCACTTCCAGGAAAAATGTGAAGATCATCAGGAAAGGACTCGGATAATGAACCATGCTAAATAGAGCGGATACCAGGAAAATGATGAGAATCCTGTTCATTTTACCCTCCGATACACTCAGCAGGCTCTGCGATATGATACTCAGCATCATAAATTGTTGAATAAGACCCCAGAATGGATAAAGTAGCAGGATCAGAATAAAATACCAGGAAAAAGTCAGACTATCATTTATGCCACTGTAAAGAACGGATACGATACCCGCAAGAATGATTAAGGGTAAGAGATAAAGCATACTCTGCTTAAAATACTCTTTCTTAAAGCCCCAGAGAATTAGTATTTCTCTGTTTGATTTTACCCGGTAAAGAATATAAGCTATCCAAAACAGGACAATTCCGGTGATATAGAATACACTCCAGTTCAGCCAGTCCATAAAAATGAACTTTAGCACGGCAGTGATACAAACCGCCAGTATCGCGAATAGTTTATGATTGGTGTATTTCAATGGGCCCCCAGGTCTCATAGTCTGATCTGCTGCAATCCTGGTGAAAGTGTAAGGGTTTGATTCCCCCAGGTGAAAGTTCCAGGCAGCCCCTCAGGAAGCGTAACGCTGCCTTTGATTCCGCCTTTTCCCCTTCTCTCCAGCTGGATCAGGATCATTCCTTTGGGGTGGGGCATTTGGGCCTCGATTTTCTCCAGGGAACCCAGGGCCGGAGCGATATGCACCGACCGGAAACCCGGTTCGGCAGGGGTAATTCCGCTTACCAGCGAGAGGAAGTGGTAGAGGGGACTGGCCGACCAGGCATGGCAGTCCGAGCGGTCCTTGGTATCGCCCTCCTGGAAGGTGCTAAGTCCATTAGCCAGCATCCGCTCCCACGAATCCAGCATACCGGGATATAAATCGGCCATTCCGGCCATCTGCATGGCCTGGAAAAGGTAAAAGCGAAAATAGATGGTGGTGGGGATCAGCGTGGTATCCGCAAGGATCTTTTCCATGACCGCCGGCACATCATCTTCCGGGAAGACCCCGGTGAGAATGCCCCAGATGTTGGTGTGCTGGGAGTAAACCCCCTGTTTATACAGCTTATCTCTGGTGGGATCATCCATGGGGATATCGCTCAGCAATCCCCGACGCTGATCGTAACACAGGTTGTACACCGCTTTGCGGGTCCGTTCGGCCTGTATAAGATATTCCTGGGCCCTGCTGGCCAACTCGGGAGAAGCTTCCAGTTCTGCGAACCAGTTGAACAGCTCTGCGGCCCGTACCAGGGCATAGACATAATTGAGGCTGATCAGGGCCGAGTGTCCCAGGTCTGCCCCGGGAGGCACTCCCACCATAAAGCCCTCGGTCCAGTCGGCAAAGTTGAACCATTCCAGCGGTCCCAGCATCCCGGTAAAGTCAATGCGCTTCTCAAACCATCCCAGCACTCCTTCAATGCCGGGAAGGAACTGCCGGAGGAACTGATCGTCCTGCCGGTAGAGGTAATAGTCGTGCACCATATCGACCCAGTACAGGGAGAAGGCCGGGATCACCTGGGGGATGAAGGAAGGGCCCCTGGACAGGGTCAGTCCTTCGGGGATACGAGACTCATCGGCCAGTTTCAGGGCATTCCGCATCAGGCGGTCATCGCCTGCCACGGAAAGCGAGATCAGTGCCTGGATACGGGTGTCGCCCAGGTACTGCAACTGCTCATAATAGGGACAGTCCATGTAAGTCTCCCCGGCACAGAGCCGCGCGGTACGCCAGCCCGCTTCCCAGATCCGGTCATGCAGGGGATTGTCGCTGGAGAAGGAGCCCTTTTCCTGGAAGGGATAAGCGCAGAAATCGCCGTAAATATCGTGGATGACCAGGGGATCCTCCGCACAGATAATATCCACTTGCACATAGCGCCAGGTGCGAAGCCAGAGGGGCTGAAAGCTGCGGTAGGCTCCCCCGTCCGGCAGGATCAGATCGTGGTAGCCCTGGATCTCTTTGCCCTCGATCTGATTACGATTGCCTTTGGAACCGTCGGGATGGCGCAGTGACTCCGCGTAGGTCAGCTTAATCTGACTGCCTGGGCCACCGGTAAATTCCAGGACCGGGTAACCCACCGTCAGTTCTCCCTGGTCCAGCAGCAGGCTCACCGTATCCCCTGCCGAAACCACAAACTCTTTGACGCCACTGATAAATCCTTCGGGAATCTCCATGCCGCTGCTCCTCGCCAGGCCTTGGAAGCGGAGCTCCCCCGATTCCATCAGCGGAATTGGACGGGGCACCAGCATCCGGTTGACCCCGTGCATATAGCCCCTTCCCACCCCTTTGCCCAGGCTCCGTGGATCACTCCAGGCCGCGGCATCGAAGCCGGCCTCCAGCCAGCCCCAGGGATGGCCCGCCGCCTGGAAACGGTCCGTGGGCCCGGCCACATAGTAGCCTCCCACCTCTTCCTCGGATACCGGAATGGGGGAGTAGGCCCGGTCCTCCAGCACCCTCCAGGTGCCCGGGGTGTTCAGTTCCTGTTCCCCAAGAAGCTTTTTATCCGACTGAAAAATAAAGGCGGTCTGCCTGGAGAACATGGCCGCCGGCCGCTCTTCGCCCAGGTTAAAGACCTGCACAGCCAGCACATTCTCGCCCTCCAGCAGCCAGGGGCCCAGATCGATGGTTTCGTAGCGCCAGTAGTCAAAACTACCTTTGGCCGGACCGGTGGTGACCAGCTCTTCGTTCACCCAGAGCTTATAGCGATTGTCTGCCGAGAGGTGCACCACCAGCGATTCCGGAGCCCGCTCCAGCCGGAACTCATTGCGGAAAAGAAAGACCCCGTATTCCAGCGTAGATGCCGTGGGGTGAGTGATCCATTGCGCCTCCCAGGAGAACCGTTCCTGGTCCCAGCCGGTGTTGACGGCAATGTTGTTTTCCTGTGCATCGGCAGCTGACATGCATAGTAAGCAGGCTAATGCAGAAAGAAAGCTGTGGCGAGCGTGTTTCATATCTGGTTATTTATGTACATTCTGTATTTGAATCTGTAATTTACCACGAAATCGCAAGGATTTAAAATATTGTTGCCTCTCATTCGTCTACAGAATTAGAAGCAAGTTACAGAAAGATGACCGCCGAGGATAAAATACGGATTGAAAAGCTGGTAAACGAGGAGCAGGGAAGGCTGCTGGGCTTTATCCGAAAACGGGTGGACCACGAAGAGGATGCCCGGGATATCGCTCAGGATGTATACTATCAGCTAACGGCAGGCTTTGACGACATCCGGAAAGTGACTTCTCTTACCTCCTGGCTCTTTACGGTGGCCCGCAACCGGATCACGGACTATTTCCGGAAAAGCAAAACGGAGCTTTTTTCAGACCAGGTAGTCTCTGGAACCTGGGGGGAAGACGGGCCCCTGATGCTGGAGGATATCCTTCCCTCCCTGACCCGCTCCCCGGAGGATGAATATATCAGGGGAGAGATCTGGGAGACCGTCGAGGCCTGCCTGGACCGTCTGCCGGAGGCTCAGCGGGAGGTGTTTGTGATGAATGAATTTGAAGACTTGAGTTTTAAAAAGATCTCTGAACTCACCGGCGAGGGGATCAATACCCTGCTGTCCAGAAAAAGGTATGCGGTGACATACCTGAGGGAACACCTCCAAGAATTATATACACAGATAAACGAAAAATAAACATAAAAACAGGAAATCATGAGAACAAGAACAGGTTTTAAATATGCAGGATTTGGCGTGCTTGGAATAGCTGCCGTATTCGGATTCGCCCTGGTGGTGATGTGGCTCTGGAACTGGCTGGTACCGGAGGTGTTTAACGGACCGGTACTGACCTACTGGCAGACCTTTGGGCTGCTGATCCTCTCCAAGATCCTATTTTCAGGGATCAGTGGAGGCGGAAGTAGAGGGGACAAATCCAGTCACATGAGAAAACAACGCTGCGAGGAGGATTATCCCAAAAGTAAGTGGAGGCAGAAGTTTGAAGCTAAAATGAATGGCAAGGTGGAAGGTGAAACGATAGAGGGAAGCGATGAAGGCGAAGTGATTGTTTCGGAATAGTAGCGACAGTTTAAAAAAGAGAAAAGCCCCCGGCCAAGCTCCGGGGGCTTTTAATTACTTCAGACTTGGGCCTGTACTTTCCAGGTCCGGATTACCTGTCTAAAATCAACCAGTCGCCTGGTACCATGGTATAGGTTCCCATGGCATTCAGTTGTTCAATGAGCGGGCTTACCTTTGCCATGGCTGCGGCTCCTTTTTCGGTCGGGGTTCCGTCATCGTTCCAGTAGCTGCGGAACACCTCCAGAGAATCATAATAGGATACCATGGCATATTCATGCTGATTGTTTTCGCCAATTCCTTTCAAAATCTTAAAAGGGTATTTTGTCTTAAATACTTTTTGCATTTCCGGCATCAGCTTGTCACTCAGAAAATCAAAATACTGATCAATGGTGACACCGGTATTAAGTGTAAACTGATAGTGATGTAAAGCAAGGACTCCTCCCTTTTCCAGGGTTTGTCCATAGACGATACCAGCAAACAGGAGCATGGCTGCTGCCGCTGCAAGAAACTTTCTCATGATACTTGAAATTTGAAATAAATTAATCGTGAATAATAGATATAATATCTTCAGAGGATATATTTAAGACGTATGGCAGGTATTATTTGTTGAAAATTAGGAATTTGAAGGCATCCCGGGGGAATAATCCCGGCTGGATCCGGGGGTCCGGGCCTAGCGGTTCTGGATAAACCTGCCCTGATGTTCTTCCAGAATGCGATGGTGGATGGGATAGTTGACATCCTCCGGTCCCACCACGGCACTGCCATAATGTGCCCGCCCCCAGGGCATGGTTTTTTCATATTCCAGGATCCGGTTTAGTTCGCTAACTACATCGCCCCAGCGTTGCAGATCGTAATAGCGATGCCCCTCCTGGCCCAGTTCCAGCCTGCGCTCAAATTTTATGGCCTTTAAGGCAAACAGCGGGTCGGAAAAATCCGGATATAAATCTATCACATAATTGGCCGCAGGGGTGTTACCATCCTCCACTTTCACAAAGCCATCCGGATTGGCGGCCCTGGCACGCACCCGGTTTACTTCACCCAGTCCCAGGTCGTCCGATCCGGTACGCGCCTCGCACTCGGCCTTCAGGAGGAGCACATCTGCAAAGCGGATCATCCGGTAGCCATTGGCTGTATACCCGGAGGTCCAGTCCCCCACTTCGGTGTAGATCCCCTCCTGGGATTTCTTGTAGACCTGTTTCTTGGGACTGTAAGGTCCTGCGTAGGTTTGATCCCGGATCCAATCTCTTCCGGTATGCCTTCCCCAGTCCCAGTAGGGAATTCCCCTGCGGCCCACCGACCAGTCCAGTCGCGGATCAAGCCGGCCTGCATAGTGCGTAAAAGCGGCTGAGTCAAATTCCCAATGGGCCGGACTGGTCAGGGGATTATTCCCCCGGTTGGGGGTTTCCGGGGTGCCGGAGAGCGAGTGGTACTGCAGATCCGTATAGGGATCTGCCGGATCATAAATAGTTATCCGATCATTCTCCAGGTAACTAAGGGCAGCATCCCAGGGCTTCGCGGGGGGCAGGCCGATATCATTGCTTACCATCTCTTCGTTGTAAGTGTCCGGGTAGGGCAGTCCGTCGGGACCGGTCCGGAAGGTGTTCACAAAGTCCTGGGTGGGCTGAAAAAATCCACAACATCCACCCGGAGACTCTCCGGACTTGTAGGGAAAGTTCAGCACCTCGGCATATCCTCCATTTCTCCCCCCGGAACCATCGTTTACCGAATACTGCACGGTGTAAACGGATTCCACCCCGTTCCGGAACTCAATATCAAATACATCCCCGTACCGGGCTTCCAGTCCGGCTTTCTGTCCGGCCGGGTTGGTACCGCTCTCTTCCACTTCGCTGAGCAGGGTCAGCGCTGTTTCATAATCGCCATACATCTGCATAAGCGCCTTGGCCAGGAACACCTGGGAAACAGTTTTATTAAAGCGACCCACCTGTTGCATATTCAGGGGAAGGAGGGTCCCCTCACTAAAGTCATCCACAATCCGGTCGCGGATATCCTCCACATTGGTCAGGGTGGCAAAATCGCTATATTCATCCACATAGGGAACAAAGCGCATGTAGGTCCGGTCGGCCCAGAGCCTCCAGGCCTCAAAGTGATAAAACCCGCGTAGAGCCCTGGCCTGGCGGGTAAACCAGAGGTACTGATCCTGGGTAATAGTACCCTTTTCAAAAGCCATATGGGCGGAAATCAGGGTGGAATTGCAGCGGGAGACGGATTCATAGAGGGCGCGCCATTTCACATGGAGGTAGTTTCCGGACCAACCTTCGGCTGTTTCAGAAAATGTGACGATGGCATTGAAGGTCGGGGCGTCCCCCGAATCGGTCCCTTTATTGGACTCTATTCCCCGGATGCTTGAAAAAACCCAGCCGGAAGTGGCCGCTTCCCATCCATAGATGGAGGATACGCCATCCAGCATGGAGTAGGCCCCGATTAGCAATGCATCCACCCCTTCGTAGGTGGCCAGCACCGAATTATCCAGCACGCCATGGGGAGTCACTTCCAGGAAATCCTCCGAGCAGGAATTCATAAACAGAAGACAGCCCAGGACTATCGTCGCAATGATTTGTCGGGTGCGCAACATGGAGATACAAGATACTTAATGCTGAAGGAAATAAAAAGAGCTCTGTCCCGGAAAGTGCGGAACGGTGGAATCTAGGGACTGCAGGTGGTAGTGAAATAAATGTTGAGGCTGCCCCCCGAGTTAACCAGGATGTATTCCGGGGGGAAGGGCAGTTCCCAGACACAGATTTCTCCCAGGCTGGGCATCCCGGTCACATCCACAATCCAGAGGTTAAAATTATTGGAAATATTCAGGCTGCTGATCTGGTTGTAGCCACAGTAAAGATGCCGGAGGTATTGCTTATTCACCAGGTGAAGAGAACCTAGCTGGTTGTAGGAGCAATAGAGGTCCACCAGATGGCTGTTGGGGGTAATCTCCAGGCTCGTTAACTGGTTCCTGAAACAAGAGAGGTAGCGCAGCGCCGTATTGTCGGTAAGATCCAGACTTGTGAGCTGGTTGAGCGCACAGCTCAGGGTGGTCAATGAGCGGTTATTGGAAAGATCCAGCTCGCTTAAGCGGCAGCTGTCGCAGGCAAGCTCCTCCAGGAAAGCATTCTGGGAAAGATCTAAAGAGCTGATGGGATTAAAACTGCAATCGAAGCTGGTCAGGGCCGGATTGCCGGCAATATCCAAAGCGGAGAGCCTGTTCTGGGAACAATCCAGGCTTTTCAAGGCTGCGTTCGCGGAAACATCCAGGTCCGACAGCCGGTTTCCGGCGCATAAAAACCATTGGAGAGAATCATTTTGGGACACATCCAGGAAGGAAAGCAGGTTGTAACTCACATCCAGATCCTTTAAGGAGTCGTTCAGGCTAACATCCAGACCAAACAGCAGGTTGTGACTGCACTCCAGTATTTTCAGCTCCGGATTCCGGGAAAGATCCAGGGCTATCAGTTTGTTGTTGGAGCTATTCAGAATTTTCAGGTCAGGGAGCCTGGAGACATTCAGTTTAGTGATCAAATTGTCGTTACAGAGGAGAACTTCCAGGTGGATGAATTTCGCGATCCCGGTCATATCAATAATACCCAGCTTACTGACATCCAGGTAGGTGATGGCTTCCGCCTCGGCATAGGAGATTAGTCCGTCTCCATTGGAATCAATGATCTGCAGCTCCCCGTTCTCGTCCAGGCCTGGCTCCAGAAGCGCAGCCAGGAAGCTTTGGTCGGGTATGTTTACGGGATCGTCCGGAAACGGTCCCTGATCGCATTGAGTGAAAAACAGGAATGTTATCAGGGAGAGAAGTAGTATCGCAGGTATCGCCTTCACAGGCGGTAAATATATAAATTTATAATTTTGTACTGAACGGCCCTCTGAAAGCCCTATTTTGGCTAATTTGCAGCAAATTAACATGAGCCTCCAAACTACCAAACAGATCTCTTAATGCCATATCCCATCGACAGAAAGCTCGTTATTGCCATCTCTTCCAGTGCTTTATTTGATTTATCTGAATCTGACAGGATATTTCGGGAAAAGGGAGTTTCGGCTTATAAAAAGTTTCAGGAGAAGCATATAGATAAAGTCCTGGACAAAGGGGTGGCATTTCCTTTTATTCGAAGAATTCTCCATATTAACCAGAGCTTCCCGAGAAGACAACCCGTGGAGGTCATCTTGCTTTCAAGAAACAGCCCGGAGACAGGCATGCGGGTATTTCGATCGATCAGGGAGTATGGTCTGAATATTACCAGGGCGGGTTTTTTTTCAGGAGAATCCCCTTACCGGTATATCCCCGCCTTTAACACCTCCCTCTTTCTGTCTGCCAACGCGGAGGATGTTATGCAGGCCATAAAGTCAGGCATTCCGGCCGGCAGGGTCCTTGAAACGAGGGTGGAGGATGACGAGGAGGATATGGAACTGAGAATTGCTTTTGATTTTGACGGAGTTCTGGCTGATGATGCCGCCGAAAAATTATATAAATCCACGAATGACCTTCATAAGTTCTACGAGACGGAGACCCAGTTATCCCTGGTGCCTCACAATCCCGGACCCTTAAAGGACCTTTTCACAAGAATTTCTTTTTTTCAAAAGCTGGAACAGAAGAAGATGGCCGGCGATAAGAACTATAAGAAGCTCCTGAAAATATCCATCATCACGGCCAGAAACGCGCCTTCGCACGAAAGAATGATCCGGACATTAAAGGGCTGGGGAGTGGCCATCGATGAAACCTTCTTCCTGGGTGGGATTGAGAAGAAACGGGTCCTTGAAATCATGAAACCGCATATTTACTTTGATGATCAACAACAAAACTTTGATCATATTGATAACATACCACTGGTGCATATTCCTTTCGGAATCATAAATAGCAGCAGCATATAAATAAATCTCAATTCAACCTTAAAACTTAATAAAATGGCAATCAAGATTAAAATAATTCGTTCTGTGGACTACCTCTCGGTGACCGATGAGGGGACTATAAATTTTGCGGAAAGTAAAACGAAACTTGCCGCCCTGGCCGAACCAAAACGTCCTCCGGCCGATTATGAAATCCTGTTGGATTTCAGGCGCACCCAGTGGATCCTTAGTACGGAGGAGATTTACGCTTTTGCATTATCCCTTATCCAGGCTCCGGATTCATTCCGGGATAAGCTGGCTCTTCTGGTGCTTCCGGGGGTGAATTTTGACCGGAGCCATTTCCAGGAACTCTCCGCAGAAATCAAAGGAACAGAGCTGCGGACCTTCAGCAATTATGAGGATGCCATCCATTGGTTCTATAATGGCTGAGGCCTGATCACCAGCTATTATATACCCTTGAACAAACGTCCCAGGATATCGGCCCCTGTGATGATGCGTTTATGAGCTGCGGTCCACACAAAACCCACATCTTTTTCGATGGGAGCATCTGAGTTTACCTCATCACTTCCCCTGAGCTTCTTTATGAGCATACCCAGATTTGTGTTTTCATCCTTCAGTACGATGGGTACATGGCAAAAGTCTTCGATACAGGCATCCTTTTCGCAGATTAATTCTGAACGCAAAAAGCCATCCGCATCCAGGGCCAGTTTCGGCTCCTTCGTTTCATCGCAAAGCAGGATCCACTTTTCTCCCGATTTGTTTATCCTTTTAATAAAGGGATCCTCCAGGTGCTTCTCAAATTGGGGAAAAATCAGTTTTCCATCCGAACTTTCCAGGCTCAGGATGCTATCGGTATTCAATTCCTCGCCCTCCTGGGTGATTTTCATATCATCCATGGAAAAAAAGTTGATGGCCCCGGTTCCCTCGATATGATCAATCTCACTATCAAAGTCTTCCATGTGCTTTTTGATAAACAGCTTGATGTTCTTTTCAGCAAAAAACTGGACAGACTCCTTTCCAAGCCAGGAATCCAGCAGGAGGGCACTGGGTTTAGCCACCGGGTAGAGAAGGATCTTGTAGAACTGTAATACCGGTGCCAGCATGGAGGCCATGCGCAGGGCATTCCGGGAAAAGTAGGCCTGGGGGACAATTTCCCCAAACAGGGTAATGACTACGGTCGAAAATGCAAAAGAAAGGACCCCGGCCATGACTGAATCGGAGAGCAGGGTCAGCAGGACATTGATCCCCACATTGCCCCACAGAATGGTTGTCAGGAGAAAATTGGAATCTTCCCTCATGGCCAGAACTCTTTTAGCGCCATTGGAAGGAGCGCTTTCTGCTTCAATTTCCAGCCGCAACCTGGTCAGGCTGAAAAAGGCCAGGTTGAGGCCCGAAAACATGGCAGACTGAGTCAGGCAATAGCCGATCCCAATCCAGATAAAAATTTCATTCATCCTTAAAATGGCACATTTTCGAGAATCTGGAACCGGATTCCGGCCAACACATAGCTCTCGATCTGGTAAAACTGCATGGCAGCCACCGGAGAGCACTCTTTCAGGATACGCTTGTAATACTTTTCTATCAATTTCTCATTTCTTTTTCTCAGGGAGGTCACCGATTTCATCCAGTCGATACTCTCCTGGTCACTCATCAGCGCATACTCCGAAATAAATTTTTCCAGAAGCACAATCCTTTCCTTGCCCATTTCCTTTCGCACAACTTCATAGGCATCATAATTCTTCCAGAAAGCGCTTGCTTCGCCAGGCGAAAGTTCGATGAACTCTTTTACTGCAGTTCGCTTTTCCATGCCAAAAATGGCCTGGACATAATCCATTTCTTCGTGGCTTGTCTGCGCCTTTAAGGTGATAAAAGCGAGAGACAGGATCATAATAACAATTATTTTTTTCATCATGTTTAAGTTTGGTTTAATCCATATTTACGAAAGTTAACCAAGGCCCAGAACCGAGGCAAGCGCCGTGGCCAGTCCCAGGAAACTCAGGAAGCCCACAATATCGGTGACCGTGGTTAAAATAATGGAGGAGGAGGAAGCCGGGTCCTGTCCCAGGGATTGAAGGATCATGGGGATCAGGGCACCCGAAAGACCTGCAATGGCCATAGAAAAGACCATGGAAACTCCTATAATCAGTGCCAGTCCAAGGGAGGAAGCCCAGATGTATACAATCAGGGCGGTGGTAATGGCCACCGCCACTCCGTTGATGGCACCCACGAGTATTTCCTTGCGGGCCACCACAAACCATTGACTTATGCCGATTTCCCTCAGCGCCAGTCCTCTCATGGTAACAGCCAGCGCCTGGGATCCCGTATTTCCGGATTGGCCCGCCACTACCGGAAGAAATACCGCCAGTACCGTGATCCTTGCTATGGTATCTTCGAAAATTGCGACCACGGAGGCTGCCAGGAATGCGGTGACGAGATTTATTTGCAGCCAGGGCAGGCGTTTGCGGACCGCGAGGGAGACCTTAGAAAGGGCCCGCTCCTCCCGGCCGGCACCAAAGATCGCCTGAACATCCTGAGAGACATCCTCCCGGGCAGCATCCATGAGCACATTGTTGCGGATCACCCCCAGCAAGCGATTATTAATATCGACCACGGGCAGGTTGAGCAGCTTCTTTTCATCCAGTAATTCTACCACTTCCTGGGCGGGCGACAGGGCCGTAATGCAGATGGGCGAACCTTCTGTCAGATCTTTTAATAAGACCCCGGGAGCTGATACAGCGATATCCTGAACGGGGACCGCATGGGTCAGGCGACCTTCCTCATCGATCAGGAACACCTGGTACAGCTTCCGGTTTTTTAAGCTGCGAAAGGTTTTAAGTGCGTCTTTTACTGTTGTCTGGTGCGTAAATATGGTGACCTGCGTATCCATCATAAAGGCGGCACAATCGGGCGGGTAAGTGATCAGCTCCCGGAGCTCCCTGGCTTTTGCGGCCGGCAGATTTTCCAGGTGGGTGTTGAGGCTCTCTTTCCGGAACCTGGAAATCAGGCGGGCCGACAAAAATATATTCTGTTGGTCCAGGAGTTCCTTGAATTTCAGCGCATCCAAACGCTCCAGAACAGCAGCTGCATTTTCAGGGTTCATTCTGGAAAGAAGCTCACTGGCAGTCCGGGCCGGCTGAGTGTTTATATATTCCAGGGCCTCTTCGGTTTCAAAGGAAGACAGGATCCGGGCTGCTTCGGCCGGACTGCCTTTAAAATACTGATCGATTAAATGTTGATTTACTTCACGATGGTCCATGTTTCACGTTTTTATCCCTGGATTTGATGCTACAGATCGGCGGCAGTTCTTAACAGGCCTGCAAGACCGAGGCGATACAGTTCCCCCAGGGCATTGATGGTCAGCTGTCCCGTCTCTTCGGCCCTGCTGCCGGAATGGAGCAGGATGGAACGTATGGTTTCCAGCTTGATCACCCCCAGCAGCAAAGAATCTTTGTCGACCACAGGAAGGGTGTAAAATTTTTTCCAGTCCTGATTTGTTAAAACAGCCTGGAGGGGTGTTTCAGGGGACAGGGTATTCAAGTCGGTCCGCATCATGGATCTGATCTCCTGGCCCTTATCAGCCACAATCAGGGCCGAAAGGGAGATAAGTCCCAGCAGGCTCCGGTCCTCGCGGACGATGTAGAGCTCTGGCGGTACCTCATCCTTCTGTTTTTTAATGAGCTCCAGCGCCTCTTTCACGCTCAGATTCTCCTGTAAGGTCAGCACCCCAACATCCATGTGGGCACCCAGAGTGTCATCGAAGTAGTGGAGCAATCCTTTGACAGCGGCTGACTTCTCAGCTGAAAGTGCATTCAGCATTTCTTCCGCCAGGTTCTCATTCATCATTCGGATGGAGACCACCAGATGGTTCATCTGCATGGATTCCAGAAGCTGGACAAGCTTTTGCCGGTCCATCCCTTCGAATACCTTTAAGATCACGTTCGGATTCATATGCGGAAAAACTCCCAGTAGCCAGTTAAGGGGGGTGTCATTAAAAAAGCCGGCCAGTTTCTCCGGTTCCACTTCCTCCAGTGCCCGGGCTGCCGCTTTGCTATTCTCCAGCATAAACTCTTTGATAAGGATCGAATCTGATTTCATTAAAGCCTCTTCTTAATTAGAATGGTTTTTTGCTCACTGAACTCTTTTGCAGGAATGATGACCTGTCCGGATTCTGTCTCCAGGAATACAGAGGTGGAGCTTATTTTAATAATTCTCCCTTCATGTTCTCCGATCCGGATCAGGTTCCCTTCGGCATAGTTGCGGGTAATGTAATGGGTGGCCAGGATGTTGCTTACAGAGGCTTTAGCCCCTATTCCGAATGCCAGGGCAGCCCCAAACAGGAGGGCACCTACCAGGATATAGGTCAGGGAAGTGAGAAAGGATATATCAATCCCCACCTGGTTAATGGCGATAATAATGGAAATCACCAGAATGGTGTAATTGATAATCCTCCCCAGCATCGCCGTGCTGTAGATGCCTGATTTGAAGGTCCTGCTTTTCACCAGGTCGGAAGCCAGTCGGCCGAAAATGATCCCGAAAAATACCACCACCAGACCTGCCAGTAAGCGGGGAAGGTAATCACCCAGTCCGGCCAGCCAGGAGGTAATCACCGGAAGGCCCAGGATCTCTGTAAACAGGGTAATCGTAAAGAAGAAAATGATCCAGAAAAATGCTTTGGCGATGAAAGTTCTGGAGCTGCTCAGGTTCACCTGCACCTGCTGTCCGCTCAGATTCTTATTGATAACCCGGTCAAGATAGCCGATGAAACGGCTTACCAGGTATCGGACAAGCCTGGCAACAAGATATCCGATAAACAGGACAAAAAGCCCTAAGATCAGCTTTGGAAGCAATTGAAGGAGAAACTCCCAGAGATTGCTGACCATGAGTTTCAATTCTTCAATCAGTTGCGTGTATTTCATAGCTGTTTTTTAAAGAGGTCCCAATTATTAGACCTCCGTTTCATAAGTGGTCACTCAAAGGGATCCGCTTTCCTGCCAATCCAACCCAGTCCGGGGGCCTCCGGGGGCAGGATAAATCCATCCCTGATCTGGAGCAAGCCGCCGAAGGGATCTTCCTCCACATCCAGGTGCCCGTCCAGATCGGCATACTCCACATTGGGCCTGCTGAGGGCAAAATGCAAGGCGGCAGAAATCCCCAGGGCCGATTCATCCATACATCCCACCATGGCCTTGATGCCTGCTGCTCTGGCCACGGAGTTAATATGCATGGCCTCCATAATGCCTCCGGTCTTCATCAGTTTGATGTTGATCAGATCGGAGCTCCCATGTTTCGAGAGCTGAAATACATCCGAAAGGGACAGCAGACTTTCATCGGCCATAACCGGAATGGAGGATTTCAGGGTCACTTTCTTAAGAAGCTCCAGGTCATTTTTATGGGTGGGCTGTTCCAGCAGTTCCACGTCAGAATCCTCGGTTTCGTTTACAAAGCGAACTGACTCCTCCAGGCTGTACCCCTGGTTGGCATCAAAGCGGATCCCGATCTCAGGCCCGGCCAGTTCTCTTACCCGGATGATCCGCTCAATGTCTTCATCCAAATTTATACCCCCTTTGATCTTCAGGATCCTGAACCCCTTTTTGAGATGTTCCCTGGCAATTTCCAGGGTCCTGTCCAGCGGCATAATGCCAATGGTTATACTGGTGGCCATCTTCGTTCGAAACCCGCCCAGGAGTTTGTAAAGGGGAATCCCTGCTTTCTGTCCAAGCAGATCGTACAGGGCCAGGTCCACCAGGGCCCGGGCAGAGGGGTTTTTGGGAAGACTCTCCTTGAGAGATTCCATGATCCTTGCATAGGCAAACACATCGTTTCCTTTCAGCAAGGGTTCCATGGTGGAATGAAAGCATGCCTCGACTTCCGCAGCAGTCTCCCCCGTTACCTCCGGATCCGGAGCAGCAAACCCAAGCCCGGTGTTACCCGTTTCAGTGCGGATACGAATAAACACACCCTCACAGCTATCTATGGATTCATAGGCAATGGAATAGGGTTCTGTCAGCTTCATCTTCCGGACCTGGCAGAGCGTTTCTTTTATTTTCATGTTTCTCCTAGTATTTGCGCTGGTAGAGATCCTCCAGTTTGCTTTTCTTGACCTCTTCCACAAAGCGGACCAGATGCGCAATCATGATCTCCCATAGTTTTTTTCCTTTCTCCCTGGTAGCCAGGGTGGGATTGCCCATCACCCCGGATTCAGAAATGATCTTGGTCCGGACATACCAGGCTACCCCTCTTTCAGAGGTATAGTCCAGATAGGAACTGCCGAAGTTCATGGTCTCATTTACCGCCAGTTCCATTTTAACCAGCTCCGGACGTATGGCCAGGCAGGTACTTGTTTCTATTTCCCCGGCATGGATATCATTTGGAGTATCCACCAGTTCATACAGATCCATATCACTGGTTTCTCCCGTTTCGACACAGACAAATATTCCCGTTTCCCTGTTAATCATCTGGGCAGCATACAAAAGCGTGGGGGCATTGTCTCCATGGCCATTCAGGATGATCAGTTTTTTGATTCCATTGTGAGCCAGGCTTTTCCCGATATCAAATACCAGGGCCGAGAGGGTATGGTTGGAGATACTGATGGTTCCCTTAAAATCTTCGTGATGGTAGGCCACCCCATAGGGCAGGGGGGGAAGAACGAATGGTTTCGGGCTACTGCAAGCCTCGGCCACCTTATCGGCCAGGTATACGCTGTCGAAATAATCTACATCCACCGGCAGGTGAGGCCCGTGCTGCTCAATGGACCCGCAGGGCAGGATGGCGGTATCCACCTGTTCCAGCTTTTTCTCAATTTCTTTCCAGGTAAAGGTCGCCCAGTGATACTCCGATTTGGAGTTATATCCCTTGAGATGTCCGGGGCCCAGTTCGAAGGGATAAGCGGTAGAATGATCCAGCTCATCCAGGGCATTAAACTCTATCCACTTCCTCTTCTGTTTTTGAACGGCACCATCCGCATAGTTGAGATAGATTCCAAGCAGCTCCTTATACAGCTTCAGGGGCATATCATTCAGGCTGCTTCTTTCATTGTCAAACCTCAGCTTCAGGATCTCGGGATTATTCGCGGCCTGACCCGCAGAGAGGGAATCTTTCTGAATAAGCTCCTTTTCAAGCAAGAGATGAAAGAGATGGGCGGCATCTGAACCAATTTGCTTCACCCCCTTGGCTGTTATGGTTTTAAGGGCATGATCCATCTGTTCCGGGGTATACCCACAATGCGCGGGATCTTCGTCCAGGGCCTTCAGCATGGCTACGATTCTCCTGCATTTTTCACATTTCCCGCAGGGGTAGGCCCGCTTGTCCTTGATATGCGCTGCATGACAGGATATCTGGTGTGCCTGAAGATGGGGATATCTTTTTACCAGGATCTTTTGGATCAGTAACTCGGACAGACTCCTTAAGAGGGAGAACTGGAACTGGCTCCAGCCTTTTTTTGTATAGTAGCGGGCCAGGGCATTGTCAAAGTACTTGCTCTGATCGAAGAGGGAATCATAATGGGTGATGCCCTTGAAGTTAGTCTTCATCGTGGTGTCATATTCGTTCCCGATGACAATGTTCCGGATCTTTCTTTTTTGAGCCAGGGGAAGAATGCCAAACAGGAAGACCGCCACGGTCCACAGGCGGATGGGGTAAATATCGGCGCGAACCGATTTATAGTCCTTCCGGATACAGGGCATCTGGCGTACTACCCAGTTAAAAATGCGGTCGCTGTTGGACCAGACCTTGGCCGTATTTGCTTCGTTTTCGCTCAGGTAGGCAAAGGCGTTGGTGGCAGTATACCAGTGGCGGCCCGATTCATTGATGAACACGGGGTGGACCTCATGGCCCAGTTCTTTCAGTAATCCGTAGCTCAGGAGGCTGTCCTTTCCCCCGCTGCTCATAACCAGGTAGCTATTGCTCAAGGTATCGCTGTGTTCCCAGTGCATTTCCTCCACCGGAAAGCGGGTATTCAGAAAACTGACCCTGGCCGCGGTATAACGCTTTTGTTTCTCCAGGGAGAGCTGGTCATAGGGAGCCACCAGATACACGTTCTTTGCAAGAAATTTGTTCACGTAAATTTCCCTGGAGGTATTTTCAAGTGCATCCAGGATAAATCTTTTGTCCGTATCATCGAATAAGCCGTCAAAGATCATTTCCTCACAGAACAGGCCGTAGTTTATGGCCAGCTGACTGACCATCATGGACGCCAGATTAAAGGAAGAAGCTTTCTGCTCAAATACCTGTTCGGAATAGGAATAGATCAATTCATTGTGAACCTCCCCGCCGGATTTCAGTGCCAGGCTAATTCTGGCTTTTACCCGTTTCGGCTCCACGACGATTTCGCTGACGCTCAGCCTGTCAAAAAATACTAAAGAACGAATTCCCTCCGGCATGATCATCTTAGTTTAGTTAAAATCACTTCCATTAATCCATCTGCACCAAATTCCAGGACATCAAATGCCGGTAATCCCGTTTCTTCCGTGATCTTCTGACACTCCCCGACGATTTCCTCCTTTGCCATTCCTTCATGATTCACGGTGATGGCCACCACCTCTTTTCCCGAGATGATCTGAACCGCTTCCAGCTGTCGTTTCAGATCGTGGATGGGGTAACCGGGAAAGCCGTCATATTCCTTTCTTCTGGGTGCATGCTGGAGTACGATGAAGTCGGGCCTTCCGGCGGCGATCAACTCGTATCCGCCGGGGTAGGCTGGATTCAGCAGGCTGCCCTGGCCCTCCAGGATGATAAACTCCGGTTTTTCCTGTTTCCAGGCTGTATGAATGACGTGCTCTATTTCGCCCGAAACAAAATCATTGACCAGCGAATCAAGCACAATGGAGTATCTGGCCCCCTGCAGCCAGGCCGTCTGACCGGTCCCGATCATTTCAACCTTCTTTCCCGCCGCCCGGAACGCATGGACCAGAAGCCAGGCAGTGGTCCGCTTCCCGATGGCCGAGTCGGTGCCCAGAATGGCTATCTTCGGACAGCTGACTTTTTCAATTTTCCCGGAAAAAAAATGCAATTCACTCCGCTCGGGAGGTTTCCGTATATCCAGAAGCTCGCAATTATGACTGTTTGCCAGCTTCACCAGGTTTTCATCCTCTGTAAGAAAATCATGGAGTCCGCAGACAATGCTGATTCTTGCTTTTAGGGCTGAAACAATGGGCAGAAGGGCATTCTCCGGAATCCTTCCGCCATCCGGCGCAATTCCCATAATAAAGTACCTTATCATGTCTCTGCTTTTTGTAGCGGCAATCAGTGCTTCATTAAAGTTCTGGACTATGGGAATGTTATTGGGCCGGCCATCCAGGATCATCCCGGAATCAGAACCCTGGTACCTGGAGTCGATGACCGAACAGATCTTGTAACGTTCTGTAAAGCGGACCAGCCCATGAGCGGTTTTGCCATTGGGGGTATTGAACGCACCCTCGCAATACACGACCGCGTTTTCTTTTTGCATAAGCATACTCTATTTTATTTTTTTCCTGTAAGTAAGACCACATATCTGTCTGCTTCCAGCTCCTCCATGGCATGAACCCCAAACAGGGCTGCCAGTCCGGCCGTTGAAGCAGGGAGCACGTGTAAGCCCTCCTTTTCCTTCAGAATCCTGGTGAGGCGAAGCATTTTATCATCACTGATATCATAGGCGGCTCCATGGGATGCCCTGATGGAATAGAGGGCCTCGTTCCCATCGAAACTATGCCAGTTTATCAGGGGTTCATTTATCTTTGTTTCCTTGATGCTCTCCGGGGTCAGGTCAATGCAGCGATCCAGGTTTTTTTTGTATGCGAAAACAATGGGATTCTTATGCGTGGAGGAGGCTGCAATCATTTTAGGGATCCTGGAGGTTTTTCCCCGTTTATACAGATTTACAAATCCCCGGTACACCCCGGTGAGAAGGGTTCCGTTGGAGACCGGAACCGCCACCATTTTCGGAGCATCACGCAGCACATCGTATATTTCATTGGCAATTTCCGCATAGGACATGATCTGCAGGGGGGTATTGGCGCCTCCCGGGTTGGCATCATACCATTCGGAAGAGCTGGCCTGCTCAATGGAATGTAAAACCGATTCTTCATAGCTTCCCTGGAATCGTTCCACGCGGGCCCCATAGGCCTCCATCTCCTGAATTCTGGTGGTATGATAATTTTCCGGGATAAAGATCCTGCATTCAAGACCCGCCAGCTTGGATGCCAGCGCTATGGCAGCCCCGTAATTGCCACACGAGGCAACCGTGATGGTGTCAAATCCCCTTCTCAAGGCATCGTGGCACTGGCTGAAAGCGATCCGGTCCTTCTGGGTCCCCGTGGGATTATTGCCTTCAAATTTCAGGAATAACTGCCTGATCCCTGATTCCCGCTCCAGGTTTCTGGCCCGGGTGAAGGAGGTATCTCCCACCTCCAGATTCATGATATCTTCGAAGGATACGATCCGGTCGCTCAGAGAGAGTGTTTTATTCCCCACATCATCGCTTAGCAAAAGCGTTTCTTTGGATACTCCGGGAATTTCAGGGTTTGCTCCATCGAGCATATTTATGAGCTTATTCATACTTCTAATTCTTGTTGATTGTTAATGAGATGATCCTTTAAGGAGAACCAGGACAGGGAACTGGCTTTTATAAAATCTCCGGTCTCATCCACCAGCTTCCTGCATTCAAAATTCGGATTGATGCATTGAACAGGGATTACGGATTTCAGGATCAGCTCGGTGGCTACAGATCCGATGGCCGGATCTTTTGCTTTCATGCTGTTATTTGTTTGCAACAGGAGTATGGCGGAGTCTGATTTTGTTGAAAAGGACAGTATTTCGTCCGCGACAGATTCCTGTGCAGTAAGAAGTAGCGAGTTGCAGTCGATTTTAATATCTCTCAGGACCAGCCTGATCTCCTTCAGTCTTTTCAGATATACCGGCCGCAGGCTGAGTTTCTCTTTTTCAATCACAGAGATCACGGTAACTGCAGCGCCCAGAAGCATGGCCGTATCGATGGCACATACCACCTGGCTCCCAATGGGCTTAAACAGATCCAGCGGAACAATAATATTTTCCCTGTTCTCTATTCTATTTCTCCCCAGGTATATCACCGGAATCTGAGCGTTGGAAAGAATGTACTTTGCGCCTGGTCCTATTCGTTTCTTTCGATGATCTCCGGTGTTGGATTTACTCAGTATAATAAGCTGGGCATTCAGCTCAACAGACTTTTCCACGATCTTTTCGTGAACTTTTCCAGAAGTGACAATGAGCTCAAAAGGTGTTTTCGAATCACTCAGAGCGGAATGCACTTTTTCGGAAAGTTTGTTCTCTGCCTCCCGTCTTTGTTTTAACCGGGCTTCCCTGCTTGTTTGCCTGCTTGAATGAAGTCTGTGCTCATCAATCACATACAAACAAGAAATCATGGCATTCAAACGGGTGGCTATGGTCCGGGCAAAGTCCAATGCGGCATCAGATTGAGCATCTACGTCCACAGGCACCAGAATTCTTTGTCTGTTCATCAGGATAAGGTTTTTTGTTGGGACACCATAGTTGGCCTTGGTCACATGTTGGGACTGAAATTTTCCGCTCTTTTTTTTATTTGGCGCAGAATGATTTGCTGCCTACTTTTACAGCAGGCAACATAAGCAGTTGGAATTGGAACAATCAGATTCGTTTAATGCGGAGGACTTTCTTGCTTCTCTGATGAAGTATGCACCGCTTGGAATCATCTCGGTGGATGGATCGGGCCGTGTGACCCATGCCAACCATCTGGCAAAGGTATTGTTGCAGATAAGCCCGCTGAACAAAAAAATTACCGGCCGGATTTTTTCAGAGTGTATTACTCATATCCCCATCCTGCTTGACAAACTGAGCACTTTTCTGGAGAAGAAAAGAAAGTCATTCAATACCGAGGTACTTAACATTAAGGACCGCTTTATTGTCATCAGGGGAGTCAGCATCCAGAATGGCTTCATTTGTCTCATTGACGAGGTTACCAGGCTGAAAGAGATGGAGACCGAGTCCATTCAATCCATCATCGCGGGACAGGAAATTGAGCGCAGAAGAATAGCCATGGAAATACACGATGGTATTGGGCCCTTACTCTCCTATTCCAAGCTCGAACTGGATGCATTTATGGATGATCCCATTAACCGGAGCCAACATATGGACGAAGAAAAACTGGTGAATATCCGTCAGACTCTGGATTCCATCACCAATGATCTTCGTGCCCTCTCTCACTATTTAATACCCAGACTCCTGGAGGAATTTGGAATGTATTCCGCGTTTAATAACCTGATTACCAAGTTGAATAATTCCGTTAAGACCAAAGTGGAGTTTTATAGCAATATTGGTCCTGAGATCAGGTTTGAAAGCGATCTGGAGCTTAATCTGTTCCGGTGCGGGCAGGAACTCATAAACAATGCCGTGAAACACGCCGGAGCCTCTGAAATACTGGTCCAGTTAATAAAGCATGAAAAAAGTATTGTACTGATGGTGGAAGATGATGGCAGGGGTTTCCAACGAAATAAAAACAGGCTGGAGGATTTTGGAATCGGATTAACGAACATTGAGACCAGAGTCCGGACCTTAAATGGTGCATTCATCCTCGATTCGCACGAAAATATGGGGACCACCGCAAGTATTGAGATCCCTCTTTAATCAGCAATCATACAAATGAACGGTCATGGATAAAATCAGAGTTCTGTTAGCGGATGATCATAAAATCTTCAGGGAAGGGGTCCGGTCCATTCTGGAAAAAGAGAAGGACATGGTGGTCGTGGATGAAGCTGCCAACGGACTTGAAGTCATTGAAAAACTGGACCGTCTGGAGGTAGATGTGCTTGTTCTGGACATTGATATCGGGAAACCAAACGGGATTGAGATCACGGAGCTGGTTTCTCAGAAACACCCCGGGACAAAAGTTCTGATATTGTCCATGATGGGATTGCATGATTTTGTAATCCAGGCGCTGGAGAAGGGGGCCATTGGATTCCTGCTGAAAAATACCGGAAAGGATGAAGTGCTCACGGCTATTCGATCTGTCTCCAAGGGAGACAGTTATTTCAGCAGAGAAGTCTCCGCGATATTAATTGAGCAGCTGCACAAACCGGCCTCTTCGAGAAAAAAGAGTGCTGAGATCCCCATATCCTCCAGAGAAATCGAGGTGCTTAAATTGATCGCCCAGGAATTTTCCAATTCCGAGATTGCAGACAAGCTGTTTATCAGTATCCGCACCGTAGATACGCACCGGAGAAATCTTCTGGAGAAACTCGGCGTGAAAAACACTGCCGGCCTGGTAAAATTTGCCATCCAGAAAGGGTTTCTGGATGAGACCTGAATCTGATTAAGCGGCTTCCTCGAGACTGATCAGCAGACTCACCTTCATCCTTGCCCGGTGTAAACGCATTTTTACCGCACTGGCAGAGAGGTCAAATTCTTTCTGCAGATCTTTCACCGAGAAGTTTTTCCGGTATTTCAGCTCCAGGAGCTGTCTTTCCTCCTCGGGCAACAAATCGAGATATTCATCCAGATTTGATTCCAGGGCCTCCCATTTCAGCCTTTCTCTATAATCTTCCTCATCCATCCGCTCATCCAGGAGTTCATAAGCTGCTTTAACATCTTCATGGTATTTGCGGCTTTTCTTGCCGGCCTGAGTAATACAATAGTTGGTCGCTATGGAATATAACCAGGTGGAGAATTTGGAGTTGCCCCCAAAGGACCCCAGGTTGGATACGGCCTTCAGCAGAATTTCCTGGGTCATGTCAAAGGCATCGTCCCCATTCCTTGCAAAGGAATAGCACTTGGCATAAACTTTGGGATAATATCTGCTGTATAAAACTCCAAAGCAGTCCATATCCCCTTTCAGGAACTGGCTGATCAACTGGTCATCACTAAATGCGGAGTGCATTACACTTTCCATCTGGTTACTCATACTTTGTTTCATGAGTTAAAATTAGGACCAGAAAACGCATGAAACCAGAGCCTTAATGCGTATTTTCAAAGCTGTATATTTCCATGAAAAGTAGGTAATTCCAGCAGGAATGGGTCCTAGGTATTTTACCTAGAGCAGAAACCGGACCGGCAGCACTGGTATGGACAGGGGAACTTAAAAAATGTGACTTTTTCTTTTTCTCCTGTCTAAATAGAAACTAACCCCTTTATATCGAATTTAAAACAAAAAAAAATGAAAGAACAGGTACGAATTTTCCTTGAAAGTTCACAGCAATTTCTGAATGAAGTTGCCACTGCATTACCCAAAATTATTGGAGCAATACTTATACTATTAATTGGTTGGCTTATAGCTAAACTCTTAAAGAAAGCAATTATCAAGTTACTGCTCCTTGTCAGGCTAAACAAGCTCTCTGAGAAGGTGGGAATTGAAAAATTCTTAAAAGAAGGCGGATTGAAAAAGACAGCGGTCGATCTGGTTGGCAGCCTGTTTTACTGGATCATCATGCTGACGGTTATCCTGGCTGTGTTTAATTCGCTGGAGCTAACCAGTGCCCAGGATTTATTTAACAGCATCATATTGTTCATTCCCAACATTATTGTGGCCCTGGTCATTTTATTGTTTGGCTTGTACGCTGCCAGGTTTATTGCCAACGTACTCTCCTCCTCGTTGAAGAACATGAATGATAAAACAGCAGAAGTGATCGAAAAGGTCGCCTATATTGCTGTGCTTGTCTTTACGGTATTCCTGGTATTGGGGCAGCTGAAAATTGCCCAGGATATCATCACCAATGCCTTTATCCTTGTTTTTGGAGCCATCTGTCTGGCCTTTGGTCTGGCCTTTGGGCTGGGAGGCAAAGAGTCTGCTGCAGAGGTCCTGAAAAACATAAAAACCAAGAAAGAAGTGAAATAATCGCGATAAGATTGTATTTTGCCCGGTAGTATGAAATGCGGAAAGTATTTCGGTTTTGTGTAAACCTGAAATCGAATGTAACAGTAGTCACCCGCATGAACTTACCGGGCATTTTTTTTGCTAACTGTCAAGACTGAAAAGTGATGAACCTCCGTGAATTCCTGGAATATGATCTCCTTGAGACAAAGGATTTTGATATCACCGTTTATGAGATTCTGACCATCCTTATTCTATTTCTTGCAACGGTGCTGGTCATGCGTCTGCTAAAAAGGGTGTTGCGGGCCCGTGTGAAAAAGAAAGAGTTTGATTCGGGACGCAGTCACGCCATTCTGCAAATCCTGAAATATGTGATATACATTGCCATCATCCTGATCTCCTTTGAAATCGTAGGGATCAAAATCACCCTGCTTCTTGCCGGATCTGCAGCGCTGCTTGTGGGCCTGGGTCTGGGATTGCAACAGATATTCCAGGATATCATGTCCGGGATTGCCATTCTGTTCGAAGGGAGCCTGAAGGTGGGGGATGTGGTTGAAATTCAGGATAACCTGGTCGGCCGGGTGGTCGAGATCGGACTGAGGACCTCCAAACTGGAAACCAGGGATAACATTGTGATGGTGGTTCCCAATTCAAAATTCGTCACCGATATCGTGATCAACTGGAGCCATAGTGAAAAACGGACCAGGTTTCATATCGACGTGGGTGTTGCCTATGGATCGGATGTGGAGAAGGTGACCCGGGTACTGCTCCAGTGTGCCGAAGTAAATTCCAAGGTCTTCTCCAACCCTAAACCCTTTGTGCGGTTTAATGACTTTGGAAACTCTTCCCTGGATTTTCAGCTTTATTTCTGGACCACCGAGACCTTCCAGGTGGAATATATCAAGAGTGAGATCCGTTATAAGATCGATGCCGCCTTCAGGGCCAATGGCATACACATCCCCTTTCCACAGAGGGATGTGCATATCAAAACAAAAGAAGAATAGCGGACCTAGAGCGTGGCCATTTCGTCGTTGTCGAAATTCCGCCGATAGAATCCCATATATTGCACTTTACGCTCCAGGGCATCCAGAACGGCATTGCTGAAGTTCACCTTCTCAAAATTCTGGGCACTTCCCAGTCCGCCCGGACTGAATACATTGATCTCCATCAGTTTGTCCCCGACGATATCCAGTCCCACCAGGAACATCCCGTCCTGAACGAGTTTTGGACGGACTATTTCAGCCAGTTGCAGGTGCTGGTCTGTGATCTCTGCCTGTCTTAGCTTGCCTCCGGCATGGATGTTGCTTCTCATATCATCGCCCGATCTAACCCTTCTAAAGGCCGCATATTTGCCTTTGTACCTTAGAGGGGCCCCGTTCATCATAAACAGGCGGGTGTCGCCTTCATGAGCCGCAGGCAGGTATTCCTGGGCAATGATATAGCCATCCCTCTGCAGCGCTTCCACAATCTGGTTCAGGTTTGATTTATCCTCGGGTCTGACCAGGAAAACGCCTGAGCCCCCGGAGCCCTGCAGGGGTTTCAGGACTATATGCCCTCCGTGTTCACTGGCAAAGTGTTTGATATCTCCCAGGTCACGGGTAATCATGGTCCGCGGCCTCACCTCTTCGGGAAAAAGTTGAAAATAGCTTTTATTCAAGGCCTTGGCCAGGCCATTGGGATCATTCAGCACGATGACTCCATGCCGCATGGCGATCCGGCCAAAATTGATGCCTGCCGTAACGGCCCAGGGCCGGTTATTTTCATTGGCAGGATCACTGCGGAGCATCAGGATATCCAGGTCATCCACAGTAACCCTGTTCATGACCCGGGTTTTGCTCTGCAGCACTTTTAAATAGGTTTCCGTATTCTTATAGGTCTTTTTGGGGACCGAGTATGCCCTGGCCCGGATGTTTTCATCGGGATCATAGGCAAAGTCACCGAGACCGATGACCCAGACCTCATGTCCGCGATTGGTGGCCCACATCCCCAGCCGGGTCGTGGTATAACCACTTTGTTCCGTTTGAATGTCGTTTACTACAAATCCAATTTTCATATTCGTTTAGTTATATGAGGTTAAATATACGTTTTCCTTTTTTTAAATCTTCCAGCAATAACAGGGATTGGGGATTGGAGAGATATTTGGGTAAGAGCAGGGCAGGATGCAACACTTTTCTCAGTTGCAGTTCTGTGATGATAGATGCATCATCCAGGGAGAATTTGCCAACCAGAAGGGGCTTAAGCTCCCCTCCGTTCCGGAGGTGTTTTAACAGTTGAACCAGCCCCCTCAGATACACGGCATCTTTGGTCAGGCCCCCGCTCCGGTAGATCCTGGCAGTTATCATGTACGCAGTTCTCTGGGCAAATCCATAGGTCTGATTCAACTCCCGGAAGGTATTCTCAAAGTCTGAGCCCTCAATGAGCAGCTGCGCGGCCACCACCCGTCCCGCCAGCAGGCGGAACCGGGGAGGACTCAATCCGCCCACCAGGTATTCGGCAAGCACGGCCAGGCCCTCCTGCAGTTCATCGCTTCCGGAAAGCCCGGAGTACAGTTGTTTAAAAGGCTGGGTTAAGCCATTGGCATAGGTAAGTACATGGGTGCCCACTTCATGCTGGATCAGGGCTTCCAGCCTCGATTCATGAATTCGCAATCCTGCACCTACAAGCAGGTTCCCATGGGAGACCAGCAGTCCTGCAATATCCTCCCGGATAAAGACCTGGGATTTAATTTCGGGATAGGACCTGCGATACAGCTCAATTTCCTCCCTGGCGCGGGCGGCGAAGCTCTGGGCACCAATCATCCGTTTCCCGTTTTTTTCACGGCTGTGGGGAGAGATCTGCATCAGGATGGACCTGGCCAGTTCAAGAAGTTCCCGGTCCAACTCTCCGTAAAGCTGCATGCTCCCAAAGAAAAAATTCCTGGTGTTCCGGTCCCTTACCATGGAGAACTTCCTCTCCAGTTCCACCATTTTATCGTGGAAAAGGGAAGCCAGTGCCGGGTCCTCGATCCGGTCAAAGGGGATCTGGTAGAGTTTTCTTTTGAGCAGGGAGGGATCAAAGGATACGGGCCTGTAAAAGAATACCGGGTCGCGCCGGAATCCACTTTCCCTGAATTTTCTCCAGGACTGCTCCATATTCACCGGAGTTACGTGCATGAGGAAATCCATGGCGCTGCCGATCTCAGCCAGTTTCTGATCCACCTCCCAGACGGATTTGACCACGGCCCTCCTTCCCAGGGATTTATAGCTCACCGGAGAGGAGGAACTGCGCTTCCGGGAAAATTCGAAGGCCCCTTTTTTCAGGGCAATGGATACACCCCGGTGGATCTTCTTCAGTACCAGTGGATAAAGCTCTCCTGATTCGGGGTCCCGGTATATGGGGGAGACCTCGATACCCACCAGGTAGCAATTGTAATTCCGGAGCTCCGCCGAGCTCAGCAAAGCGGGTAGCTGTTCCGGCCAGGGTTTGTTGGTATAAACGGTTGAAACCCTGCTCCTTTTTCTGGAAACCGTGATTTGTTTTAAGGCTTTTTCTATGGACTCGATGGCTTCTACCGGGACTCGTGAGGACGGGACCTGGATGCGAAAGGAGGGAGCTACCCGGCCCACCTCAGGATCTATAATGTACTCCGGAGATTCCCTGGACCAGAGCTCGATCATCAGGAAGGCACCGGGACCGGGCGGACGAATCTCCAGGACAGACTTGAGCAGGGCAGAGATCCCGGCTTTATACCTGGGTGCTGCAGAGGCGACCAGATAGGACGCTTCCCCTTTGACCAGTTGATCCGTTCCATTGTCATTTCGCCGAAGCGGACGACGGTAGATGCATATGAAAGGCAGTTTCCGGTCCATATGCAGCCGGCCATGAGCCGGCAGGGTCCGCCGGACCACCTTATTTTCTACCAGCCTGCTGCTGATATCCTCCAGGAAACTTTCAGTGATTACACTTACTGGCTTTGTCATTCCCTGGCTCATTTTTTGGTGATCTCCTCCTGCAGACCGGGTAAGGTATCAAACAGGGCCCCGGCGATGGCATCGATTATATCCCAGTCGGGCCGGCCCGACCATTCATCCATAAAAAACTTTTTCATCTCCACAGAAATGCAGCAGGCAGATTCCCCGAAAGTGCTGTGGATCCACGTGGGAAAATATCCGCCCCGGAACTTGATGTTTTCCCGGATATCCCATTTCCTTCCCTGAAATTCATAAGCCCTCAGATCCTCCAAAAACCGGTCCACCACCGGAGCCCAGTAATCCCGGTCCATGGTCCCGGTCCCAATATTGATTTCCGGATTTAATTCTGGATCCTCCGGAGGAGCTTCCGGTCCTCCCCGGCGATGATTATAGCTGTGCAGGTCCAGGATGACGATCTTTCCATAGCGCCCAATCAGGGTTTCCAGTCCATCCTGGATCTCCTGGTATATGCTGTGATACTGGTTCAGGGTTTGAGCAATCAAACGCCGCGAGGGTTGCCGCTTCCACAGGGTCAGTCCCCAGGCATCTGATGGAAGGAGGTACATGGCCTTTTCAGGAGCGCGGTTGAGATCAAATTCAAAGCGGGACCGTTGAGAAACAATGTGGTTCTCTGATATATTCCCCCAGATCCCGGTGTATGGATCTTCTTCCCTGAACCTCTCTTTTTCAGAAAGGGCACTGATCCGTGAAAGGGATTCACTGAGTTTATGCCCGTTATGTATCGCCGCTGTGACAATGGGAGTCGGACTGTCCAGTTCTATAACGCAAAATTCATTCATTTCTTTTTAGACCCCGTTAGCTGCAATGGTCACATTTAGCCCCTCTTTTCCCGCATGACCAGCACCGGGATTCTGGAGTTCAGGGAAATATCTTTGCTTACACTCTCATGAAAGATGGATTCCATGAAATTCAGCTGGTGCTTCACCACCACCAGGAGATCCGCCTGGCTTTCTTTCACATATTGATTTACGGACTCCAGAATGCTTTTTCCATGGAGGCTCTTAAAGCTGTGTGCTTTATCCTTTTCCAGGACCTGCTGGATCAGTTTATAGATCTCAGAATGTTCCCACTCTTCCGCTTTACTCTTGTTGGAGACATGTATAAAATGAATCGCGGAATCAAAGGACCTGGCATATCTGACCACATCGCTTATGTAACTCTGGTAGTTAAACAGCCGTTTCAGATCCGTGGCAAATACAATATTCCTGATGGGCCGGAATTCGCACTCATGGGGAAAAACCAGCAGGGAAGCCCTGTTTTTCTCAAAAATATTGTCCCGGATAATTTTCAACTGTCTTTTGTTGAAATCCCTCTGATCGGAGAGGGGCAGGACAATCAGATCGACCTCCTCTTCCCTGGCTATGCTTTTTATCTCATCCTGCAGAATCCCGTTCACAAACCGGTAATTGAACCGGATCTTCAGGTCAGTTTCCACGGTGGCATGCTCCTCCAGGTAAGAGCGGTTGAAGCGGCTAATTTCATTGTAAGCTTTGAACCATTTATCCCGCTTCAGTTTGTTATATTTTTCTTCGGTGATATCATTATCAACCTCCACCTGATACACGTTCAGAATGATCAGTTCTGCATAGATCTGCCGGGCAATTCTTAGCGCATAGAAATAGGCTTCCTTGTACACCGGACTTTCCAGTTCGAAGGGAAACAAGATCTTTCTCATGTTCAGCTGCTTTTTTGTTTAGACATCCGGGCGGTGACTTGGTCACTTTTTGGGATAAGCATGGATAGCGTGATACTCAGGAACAATATCCCCAGGATGATATAGAGGGAGAATACCGGTTTATATCCCAGGTGATGCAACCAGTCATGGGCAATAAGTTTCATCCCGACAAATAATAGCAGGAGGGACACTCCCACCTTTAAGAGGTAAAAGCGGTCCACCACATGAACCAGCAGGAAAAAGAGAGAGCGCAGGCCCAGGATGGCAAAAACATTGGAGAAGAAGACGATGTAGGGATCCAGGGTAATGGCGAAAACTGCAGGAATGGAATCCATCGCGAATACCAGATCGGAGCCCTCGATGAGCATCACCACAATAAACAGGGGAGTCAGATACAGGGTCCCCTTTTTCCGGATAAAAAACCGATCGTTCACATACCTGGGAAAAACCTTAAATCGCTTCGAAAGAAATTTCACCAGGCGATGATCCTGGGGTTGGATCCGGACCTCCTTATTCCGGTTCAGGAACATTTTGCCCCCTGCATAAATCAGGTAGGCGCCAAAGATATAGAGCAACCATTCAAACCTGATAATCAGAGCCGCACCCACGAAAATAAATACAAAACGCAAAACGATAGCTCCCAGGATTCCCCAGAAAAGAACCTTCTTGTAGGCCTTTTTACTTACTGAGAACGCACTCAGAATGGCCATCATCACAAAGAGATTATCCACCGATAAAGACTCCTCGATCAGGTATCCCGTTAAATAATTGGTGGCCATGCTTTTCCGAAAGATTTCCAGGCTGCCTGCAAAGCTATCCGACTCCACACTAAGGTAGGGATAGAACCTGATCAATACCTGATCCAGTTCCTCCGGGGTGCTGATCCCATGAATATGTTCTCCAAAAAACCTCAGAAAGAGGGCGAATCCCAGGGCAAGCGATATCCATATACCCGTCCACAGTCCGGCTTCTTTAAGGGATACGATGTGACTTTTTCTTCCAACGACCAGCAGGTCAAACATCAATACCCCCAGGATACCAATAATAAAAAGAACAAGAATTAGCGTATTTTCTGCCATATGGATTATTGTAATGGATAAACAATCATGTTTCCTCATTGTTGCCTACCTGGTCCCAGCCTGCCACTCCTGCAGACACAATAAACTTCATGACCTCAGCCGGGTTCATGTCAATGGGCCGGACGTTTTCTTTTGGGACAATAAACAGCTCCCCGGAAAAATTGTAGGAGTGGGGAAAGTAAACCGAAACTTTTTCTCTCTCATCGATGATGGAAAGGTCCTCCTCCGTGAGGAAGCCCAGTTTCTCGAGGTTTGATATGGGATTCACCAGCACCAGCACGGGCCTGTTGAACTTGCGTTCCTTTCCCACAAAGGCAGAAAAAAGATCCCTGAAAGCAGAAAACAACACTTTTAGCAGGGGGATTCTTGCCAGAACACGTCTGAATAATAACTTGATTGGACGCGCGATGATGGTTTGACCGATCATACCTGTCAGGATGAGCATCACAATGACGATCAGGAGTCCGAGTCCCGGGATATAAATACCCAGGAGCTCCTTCAGGGTCTCTTTCAGCAGGCTGTCCACAAAGGTGAATACCAGGTATAGGATGTACGCGGTGATCCCAATGGGGGCTATATACAGGATGCCCTGCAGGAAATAGTTAAACAGTCTCTTCATAGCTACGAACGATTAAGATTAGGACTCCTGAACCAAAGTTAGTCACTCGCGCGGATTGCCGGTAAAAATATGCTTGATAACTTTGAAAAGTTTAATTTAGTTGAAATAATTCTATACCATGATATATACCATCACCTTAAATCCGGCTCTGGACCGAAATCTTTGGGTCGAGCAAGTAAAAAGGGATGATTCCAACCGTATCAGCAGGGAGGAGCGGTATGCGGCCGGAAAAGGCATTGATGTTTCACGGGTATTGGGAACCCTTGGTATTGCGAACACTGCCCTGGGTTTTGTGGGGGGCTTTGACGGAGAAGAAATGGAAGGCAGGCTACTCAATGAGGGTATCCACTGCAGCTTCACCAAAATAGCCGGAGAAACACGCACCAATATCGTGATCCAGGACGTGAAGGAGAGCAGTCAGACCATTTTCAGTGCCAGGGGTCCGGAAATTAAGCCTGTTGAACTGATGAGGATCATTCAGCAGGTCCAGCAAATTGAACGTCCCGAATATGTCATTATCAGTGGCAGTCTCCCTCCGGGGGTCCATCCCGAAATCTATGTCAAAATCATGGAGATTGCAAAAAGCAAAGGCGCGAAGATTATCCTTGATACGGATGGTGCTGCCCTAAAAACGGGCATCCAGAATCACCCGGATCTGATTAAACCCAATGTACATGAACTTAGTCGTCTGACTGGCACGGAGCTGAAAAATATCCGGGAGATCAGCGACGCGGCTCAGGATATCTGCAAGCAGGGTACCGGCATTGTACTGGTCTCCATGGGTGCCAGGGGAATTCTGCTGGTTAGTGAACAGGAACAATACCTGGCTGTCCCCCCCCAGGTAAAGGTAGTGAATACCATTGGTGCCGGGGATTCAGCCATCGGCGGATTTGTATTCGGTAGGGTAAGCGGAAAATCACTTTCCGAATCCCTGGCCTGCGCTGTTGCGGCAGGCACAGCCACCACGCTGCGACCGGGACCGGCCCTGTGTACCATAGAGGATTTCCAGGACCTGCTGGCCCAGGTAAAGCTGTATACAGGGAAGGAGATTGATCCTTAATCAATGGCTCCCACGGCTCCACTTTTAAGGACAGGGCTTATTTGGAATTCTTCAGCTCCTGTTCTGCCTGACGCCAGTCAGAATCAGCATCTCCGGGAATACCATTTTCGGTCCGCCTGTGATAAATTTCCTCTGCGCGTTTCCGGATAGCGCTTTCACTGATCTTTCTTTTTCCGGAAGCGGCTTTGCTTTTTGGCGCGGCTTTTGGCGCGGCTTTTGGCGCGGCTTTTGGTGCAGCTTTTGGTGCAGCTTTTGTTACCGTTTTTGTTGCCGTTTTCGGTGCAGGTTTTTTTGCCATTTTTTTTATCTTTTTGTTATGCTAATATATGCCTTTTGACTATCCGTGATTATTTGGTCACTTCCTTTTTTTGTACCTGCGTAAAAAATCTTAAAAAAGCTTGCAATTCCTCAGAGGGCGGTTTGCCAGATAAACTTTCGCGGGGTGAAGCGCAGGCCTAATGATACATTTTTGTAGTTTTGGTACTCTAAGCCGCCAAACCATGAGAATAAATTCGAGGTATTATTCCCTGTTATTGCTATTATTTTTCCTTATTCTATGCCTGCTTCCAGCCCCGGTCGCTGCTCAGAGCGTATTCCCGCAGGCCATCCAGGGGCAGAGTTCCCGGGAGCCGGGTACCCGGGCGGAAGCGGACAGCCTCTCCCAGCGGCCCTTTGCGCTCGTAAGCATCACCAGAGAACTTGGCGCCACCGAACGCCTGCTCAGGGAATCCGAAGGCCTGGAGTTAAGCGAGAGGACCGTTGAAGATTTTACACGGGAAAAAGACAGCCTGGTGGCACGGGTGGACAAGTTCCTGGGGGATACACTTCAGAATTCGATTAAAAGCTTGAGCAGCAGGGAGCTGGACCAGATCGAGCTGGAGGGAAAACTCTACAGGGATCAGCTGGACGAGCTGATGGGGCGCCTTTCAGCGAGTGCCGGTGAACTGGAAAAACAGATGTTACTACTCGAGGTAAACAGGCGCCGGTGGGCTCTAACCCTGGAGCAGGGAAAGACGGATGTGACCCTGGAAGCAAGGGCCGAGCGGATAGAGAGCGCCATGCAGCGAATCGACGAAGTACGGAAAGAACTTCAGGAAGGCCTGGTCTTCGTGCTGGAGGCCCAGGATGAGCTGAGTGAATTAAAAACGGACCTGAATGAAATCCATACAAAGGTCAGGGAACAGAAGATCGCTCTGGGCGAAACGCTTTTTAAGAAGGATGTTCCCGGATTTTTCAAGGACCTGGCCAATCTGGAAAAACGGCCCATTCTGGCCACGCACCTGGAAGAGTTTATAAACTCCTTCAGAACCGACCTGGTGCTCCTGAAGTCGGGGTACCGGCGAAGCATGATCATTTCGCTGGTCCTGTTTGTGGTCCTGCTGTTTTTCGCCATCCGCTTCAAGCAAAACCATGCCAGTCTGATTGCAGAGAAGAAGCTGGAAGTGACCAGGCTGCACCTGGTATTTATTGACAACCCGCTGGCTTCTGTCCTCTTTTTCCTCACCCTGATGATTCGCTTCCTGATTCCGGATCTTCCCCCCACCTTCTTTGCGATCAACCTTTTCCTGTTGATGATCCCCATGCTCATCCTGATTATCAAATTCTTTGGAACCTCGCTCCGCAACTGGATCCTGGCGCTGGTTATTCTGACCACTCTGACCCTGATTTACGAGCTGGCCTATCATCCGGGGGTGTTACTCCGGCTGCTCCTGCTGGGCCTTTGCTTTGCCGGCATCTGGCTTTTTGCCTGGATTTACCGGAAGCGACCCTTCGATCCCTACATCAAGACCGGCTTCATCAACCGCTCTTTCCGGGTACTGATCGCGGTCTTCCTTGCCATGCAGGTCCTGTCCATTATTGCCAACCTGGCGGGGACCTTCCGCCTGGCGGAATTTTTGGCCCTGGTACCGCTGCAGATCACCATAACAGCCATTGCCATCCAGCTGGCCAGCAAGTTGTCCGATACGGTACTGTACCTGGTCCTTGCCAGCAATTACCTTCAGAAGCTGAATGTGATCCGGGACGAGTTCCGGGTGATCCTCCAGAAAGCCACCTGGCTGGTAGACTTTTTCCTGCTGCTGGTGTTCGTCAGCCTGGCCCTGAAAATCCTGAATGTCGGGGATGCTTTCAATGAATGGGGCAGGGGGGTCCTGTCGGACGGAATGAAAATCGGGGCCGTGGAAATTACCCTGGGCAGCATCGCGATCTTTATTTTTGTGATCTGGCTTTCCATTATGATTTCCAGAATGATCAGCCGTATCCTGGAGAAGGATGTGTTTACCCGGGTGCAAGCCGCCAAGGGGGTCCCCGCCACCATCACCCTGATGTTGAAAATTGTGCTGATCTCTGCTGGATTTTTCCTGGCAGCGGCTGCCTCGGGCATGCAGCTGACCAATCTGTCCATCGTACTGGGGGCCTTTTCCGTAGGTATCGGCTTTGGACTGCAGAACATTTTCAATAACATGGTGTCCGGGCTGATCCTGTCCTTCGAAAGGCCCATCAAAGTGGGCGATGTGGTGCAGGTGGGAGCGTTGATGGGTACCGTGAAGTCCATCGGCCTGCGCTCCAGTACGGTAAAGAGTTTTGACGGGTCCGAGGTCATTGTCCCCAATGGCAACCTGATCTCCAACGAGCTGATCAACTGGACCCTTTCCGATTCCAACCGCCGAATGGATATCCGGGCGGGGGTCGCTTACGGAACCGACCCGGAACAGGTGCTTGCAATTATGTTGGAGATCGCGCGTGAACACCCCCGGGTGGACCAGGACCCTGCTCCCAGGGCCCTTTTTATTGAGTTTGGCGACAGCTCCCTGAACTTCCGCCTGTTGGCCTGGACCAACCTGGAGTACCGCCTGGAGACGGAAAGTGAGATCAATGTGCTGATCAACCGGAAACTGGCCGAGGCCGGAATTGAGATCCCCTTCCCGCAGCGCGATCTGCATATCCGTTCCGATGCCACGAAAGTGATGCCTCCACCTGAGGAATCCGGGAAGTAGGCTGGAGCTTTTACAACTGCCGGTTTACTGTTTTAGAAACTCAATTCCCCGGGTCCGACCGTTGGCTGCCGTAAATCCGGTCACCTTTCCGGTCTGATCACGCTGGAACGCCAGTTCGCCGATAAAGAAGATATCTCCCTTATAGAGGTCCTCCTTCACCGCTGAAAGCTCTATCTCCTTGGTGTTCCGGATCAGGAGCACCAGGGTGGTATCGCGGACTTCCAGGGTATAGTAAGTCTCCAATTCCCTGGAGAAGAACTTCCCGGTAAGAGCCTGGAGCTCCTCCACCGCGGGAGCATAGGGGGCCACCCGCTGCAGCTCGAATTTCTGTCCCCCCTGGGAATGCACTGCGGCGGTCACCTCTCCCTGTTCATTGCTTTTAAATTCTATGGTGGCTTCCACATCTTCATACTTAAATTCAGTTTCGGATAGCGGGGTCAGATAGACCTCGGGTTGTCCCTCCATGATCATTTTCAGTCGTCCGTCCACCACTTCGTAAGTCAGTTTCACTCCCATCCCCGTTAACAAATACTCCCCGGCATAGGCTTCCAGCAGCTCTCCGGGTACCATGACTTCCGCCGCCTCTTCCGCCTCCTCTCCCGTCTTCGCCTCTTCCCCCTCTTCGGGTTCCATCTCCTCTCCAAAATACAGTTCGGCTATTTCATAGGCGATCCCCCCGGAATTAAAACCCGCGTTGTTGCTCATGGCCACCACGCCCCCATCGATCTCGGGAAAGTAGACCATGAACGCCCGGTGGGCAATATCGGCCCCACCATGACTGTAACTTTGCTAAGCCCCTGAACTTATCCACCCCGATAGTTTCCCAGCGCATAGCTCATGGTGTCCCCGTTAGTTCATGGTAATCTACTTAAGCGCACTTATTTCAAAGGCTTCAAGAATCCCAAAGCGTTCAACATTATTGCTGGTAATTCCAAATGGAGTGTACAGGGGATTCGTAAAAGAGCCGAAATCAATACCCTGTTGGAATGGCAGGATATTTTTCCCACGGTAAACGCACCATCCTGGCCCGGTCTGGCAGTCCGTATGTTTTCATTGAATTGTCCTGCAGTTCCTGTGATGCAGAAACCAGGATGGCTATGGCAAATTGCTTGGATAGATCCTTGCTGTTGCTTTCTTCTCTATAGGGGATTTGAGTTATTAAATATTGTGACAATTTTCGGAGCATTGGTCACTTCAGCACCCTAAATCACCTATAGATCAAGATATTGCAAGGAAAACCCCGGGAGGGATCCATTTACTGCCTGACGAACTCGATTCCCCGGGTCCGTCCCCGAAAAATCTTCAGATATCTGTTTAATCCCCATGCTCCGGTTTCCCTACTTTCCCCATGAACAGAAAGGCCCCGGTGGAGTTTTCCTTAATCACATAGAGGAAGGGCTTATCGGCCCGGAACTGGAGGACCTGGGGTGCGGAAGTCTCGATCATCTCTACGATGGTGGCCGCCGCCGCTTCTGTACCCTCTTCGTTGACATCGATGAAGGTCTGGTGGATCACCCGCGAAATATAGATGCCGCCCCCGGGGGTGATGTTGCTGAAATCGGCGCTTTCGGTAAAGGCAATCCCCAGTCCCAGGTTGGTCAGGGGATCATTCAGCAGCGATTTGAACTCGTATTTGAACCTGGGAAGCTGGATCAGCACATTGGCGGGGTAGGCAGCGTTCAACCAGGAATCCCAGCTTTCCGCATCCAGCTCCTCAAGGAGATCCGTGGTACTTACTCCTGCTTTGGGCAACAGGACCACCATGCTGAAGGCACTGTCGCCGTAAGGCAGTTCCACGGCCGTGAATTTCTCCTGGCTGGTATAGTGGAAGCTGCCTTCCACCTGCATAAAATCGCAGCGGTGCAATCCTCCTCCCTCCAGGGTGAAATCGTCCTCAAAGGTCTCCTCCGGATCAAACTGGTACTTCCAGGTAGCATTAAAATAGATGGCGTTGATCAGGTACATCACCGCATCTCCGGGGATGTAATCGAGCATGTCCTGAATCTTATCCCTGGTCTTCTCCTCGATCCATCCGTTGATAATATCCACCGCTCCCGGATCCGAAAAATCCAGCTCTTCCACCGCGGCATCGAAATACTCCCGGTTGAGGCTAATAAAGTCTTCCAGCACATTATACCCCAGCCTGTACCAGATGCTGTTGGCGATGCTGAACTGCACCTTCTCATCCAGGGTCACCAGCTGTGCCATCAGATCCTGGTAACTCTCATTCACCTCCTGATCACTCAGATCCTCGAAGTGCAGCACCTGGCGGAAGGCCTCTTTGGTGGTCCCCCTGGCCCCGTTCAGGGTCATCCCCAGGGCATAGGACGTGCTGAGGGGGGAGATCATGAGGTTTTCCGCATCACTGAGGCTTTCAACCTCCTTGAACAGTTCGAAGGCAAACTGCCGGTCCGCCTGCAGGATCTCGGCAGCCTTCTTGTTCAGCACCACTTTCTTAGGCTCCTTCTGAACCGGGTCCGCTTTCTCACAGGAAGGCAGGAGGAACAGGGCCGTAATTATCAGGGCCAAAAGGAGGGCCGGGGTCTTATGTGATTTTTTTGTTTTCATGGCAGGGGCCTTGGTAAATATACAAGAACTTCTTTGTCCTGAAGATGCAAAGGGCCCTTTGCGGGTTGCGTAGATGCCGGAGTGTTTCCTTGTGAAGCCTCCGAGCTGCTGCAAGCTGGCGCCCCCGCCCTTTGATTCAAGAAAGAACCGTATCTTTGGGAGTTGAATACAAATGTTACTCCCTGATGAAAAAAACACTTCCTGGAATCCTGTTTCTTGCTTTACTTTCCATGGGCACTATGGCTCAAAACCCGGTGACCTCTACCCAGGCCCTGGAAAAAAACCTTAAAGCTTCAGGGGAATATTACAGATGGTCTGCGGGCTTCACCGAAGTCGAAGGATCCCCTTATCTCAATGAAGAATTCAGCCCGGGCATGATTCACTGGAACGGCATGTGGAACGAAGGAATCGATCTCAGGTACAACATCTACCAGGGTAGTTTCGAAGCCAGACTCGAGAGCGGGCCCATCGTGATTGATCCCATCAAAAACAACATCGATACCATCAAATACAGAGAAGAGGTATTTGTGAAAAAGTATCTTACAGTGGGTAAAGATTTGCTGGTGTCATACTTGTCCTTGCTGGGAAAGCAGAATGGCTATGAACTTTATAAACAATACAGCATCACAGTAACGGAAGCCGTCACAGACACCGATCTTTACCACACAGCCAAACCTGCTGAATACAAAATCCAGCCACCCGAATACTATGTCTTCAGGGGCATGGAGCATTGGATCGTAAAAGGAAACAAGTCTCTGGCAGAAATTTTCCAGATCGATGACAAAGTGGTCAGGAGCCACCTGAAGGACAACAAGTACAAACTTTCCCGGGAGGAGGACCTGCTGGATGCCGTGTTGTATTTCTCCAATTTATAATTACGTCAATTGCACCCATTCAGGATGGCTGCTTTGTTGATTACTTGCTGCAGGCTGTGGTGAAATAGAGGTTGGGGCTGCCCGAAGTTTCTATTTCAACTCCTTCCGGAGGGAAGGGCATTTCCCATACGCAGACCTTGAACAGGCCGGGTATGCTGTCGAGGAAAATATCAGGGATGGATTCCCAAACAAGATTGGTCCCCAACTTTGTATTATGGGAGATGTCCAGGCTGGTAAACTGATTTCCTCCAAGGTCAATATCTGTTAATTCCGGATTGTTTGAGAGATCCAGGCTGCTCAGCTGGTTATTTCTGCAGCTAAAATGCCATAACAAGGGGTTATTGGAAACATCCAGGGAGTTTAATTGATTGCCGGTACAGGATATGGTCCAAAAGTAGGTGCTGCTTGAAAGGTGCAGACTGGATAACTGGTTATCCCCGCAGTATACCTCAAACAGATGGTGGTTATCTGACAGGTCGAGGGCGCTTAGCTGGTTATTGCTGCAATTAAGATGTTCTAATTCAGTATTGTTGGATACATCCAGCGTGCTTAACAAGTTGCCGCTGCAATCCAGGGTATCCAGATGAACAAAGGCATCAATGCCATTCATATCCGAAATATCACGATTCGAGACATCCAGGGTATGAACCCGGGCCGCTTCGCAGGTACAGATTTCCCCATCTGCATTGTTATCCACTCCCAGTTCAATCAGTGCACTCCGGAAGGCATTGTCGGAAAAGACAACAAATTCAATTTCAGGTTCTGGCTCTTTGTCGCAGCGGGTGAAGAGAACAAGGCAAAAGCCTGCAAGCATGATTATCCTTAAAGTAGCATTCATACCGGGAATTGAGTAATGGTAAGTTACAACAATGAGGAATTGCCAGTCAAGTGATTTATTGAAATTGTAAGGGTGGGTTTAAGGCAAGAAGTTACTTTTAAGGAATTCCCCGTCAAAATTAAAAGATAGTATTATGCGGTTTTTCTTTCCGGAAGCCCTGCACTTGGCGTGTCCGGTTTTAGCCGGCAGGAAAAAAATATTTTTAAATTATTGAACTATGAACTTAAATAGTATGTTGGACTGGCCAGTTATCCTGGCCGCCATTGCCGGAGTGCTTGCTTATGCGTGGCTGAGGAATAATAAAAGGCGAAACAGGACCCTGGCACCGCTGAAAGAATTTGCAGCTGAATGCAGCACTGAAATAGCGGATTACGATGCCTGGGAGAATACCCTTATCGGTATGGGCAGCAACGAAGAGAACATCCTTTTCTTCATCCGAAGCACACCGGGCGGGGAAACCCGTGAGAAAATAAACCTGACGGAAGTCTCCGGGTGCAGAATCTCTAAATCAGAGAGCCATGTCAACAAAAAAAAGGAAGATGTAAGCCTTGTGGAACGAATTAGCCTGAACTTCTCTTTTCATGATCACAGACCGGAGCTCATTCTGGAATTCTATAACAACGATTATGACTGCTTAACCCTGAGGGGCGAATTGCAACTGGCTCAGAAATGGGCCGGGCTGGTCACTACAAAGCTAAGCGCCCGTTGGGACTGGAGAGTTCCTGTACGGGAAAGGGAATCTCAGAAAACACCCATCTCCAGGCCGGTGGCAAACGTCATTGTATATCCGAAAGCACATAGATTGAAACGACTCCTCGGAAAGAAGCTTACTGCTTAGTAAGCTTTGCTTTTTTCTTTTCTTTCAGCAGGGTCTGTTTCTCCACCACGGGTTTACCCGGTGGCCGGTGATAATACTTTTCGCTTCCGGGTTTAACGTAGGGCTTCTCATGGTGCTGTATGGTATAGTTCCTGGGTTTCAACACGGCCTTTTCCCCGGGTATCCCGGAGACGATGGCAGTGCTCATTCTGGCAATGAAACCGCCAATTTTCCTGAGGTAGCCTGTTTGTGCTTTCATGGTATTTTTACCTTATCCATAATTAGGACGGCGAAAGCACAAAGGGTAACCGGGCAGGTCCCTTTTATTCCAGGCAAGGGAGAGGTGCCTATAATTTCAGGACGATCAGGGTACTGTCCGGCAGGGCCCGGTATATGGCACGTAAGTCATCCACAGGCAGCTGAATGGTGAGGACAGGCTGGTATTCCTGCCCGGAGAACAGGAAGAAGTTTTTTACAGCACCAGCTGCCTTTCTTGTGCGCAGATAGCTGTAAAAACCGAATTTCTTCCAACGGTCGCGAAGGCTCTCTATCCGGTCCTGCTCGAAGATGATCTGGATGCCATATTCAGCCGAAAAAGCCGCGAAAGCAGGCTTTTGCACCAGGGTGTCCGGTTGCCAGGCATTCTCTGCGGCTTCCTCTTCGTCTTTGGGCGCATGGCGCACCACCACCGGTTCTTTTACAATGGTAGCATACTGGGAAAGAACCGGCAGGGGAAGGGAAAAGAGCCTGATCTCCTGCATCAGGGGAAGCTTCTCCAGAAACTTATCCTTGCTGAACTCACTGATCCTGGTCTGATGGATGGGCACTCCCTTAATATGCAGACCTACGGTACTGTCTGACAGGTTCACCACCAGCTGGATGGAGTCAGATTCCGCCAGTTTCAAAAGCGCTTCTTTGTAGGCCCGCTCCCGGATCAGGCTGTCCAGGTCAGGATGATTGTACCTGCTGTCAAACTGTTCCGTGAAAACAGAATCAGCCTGGACCAGTTCCTGTAACTCCCTGGATTTATGGACCGGGGACAGGGCGATCGTGGTAAAGAAGACCAGTAAAAGAACCAGGGCAAAGATCGTCAGGACCGTCTTCCACTTCATTTTCAAATCCCGCTTTACAGGCATGTATTTAAGCTGCATTCTGAATTTTTAATAAATATAAACTTTCGAGCCGAGCTGCAGGGACCTGTATACCAGTTCCAGGTTTTCATCATTCAGCCGGATGCAGCCATGGGTGACGGGCAGTCCGAGGAAACGCTGGTAGAGGGTGCCGTGGATCAGGTATCCGTCCCCGATGCTCAGGGCATAGTCGCCCAGCACACTGTACTCAAAGCGGGTATGGTGGTTTGCAGAAGGAACGGGCAGGCCCTCTTCTATAAAGGCCCAGTCGGGTTTTTTCCAGACCGGGGAGGCTGTCTTATACAGAATCCTGAATTCCCCTTTCGGGGTTTTGAACATCCACTGTTGCTCCTCCCCGTTTTTGAGCAGGATGTAGCTTCCGGTGGAGCACTTATCCCTTTTGATGATTTCCCCTCCCCGGTAAAGAACAAATTCATTGGAAGCGCTGTTAATGACCAGGTAATAGGATCCGGGCCTTTTGGCATTCAGCTTTCTGTCCAGGGGGATAATTTCCTGGCTGATTTTGCGCCGGAGCGAAGCCAGTTCCTGCTCTTCCACCTGAACCGTGGCAGGTGATGAAACCGGGACCATCCAGACCACCGCTCTGATGAGCAGGGGGAGGATGCCAACCAGGGCCAGTCCCGACAGTAGAACAGCATGTTTTCTCAGGAGCTCAGGCACCCTGTGGATCCACTGGCTGATCTTTGTACCGGCCTTCGATATAAATTTTTTGAATCTGAGGACTGATTCCCTGATATATCCCACCGGGAATTCCGCTCGAATGTGACTCATTGTAAATCGAAAATTAAACTGTTTAAGGATTTTGTTGAACCCACAATAGTGACCCTGGTAAGCAGCGGGCATAAGGCAAATAATTCATCCATATCACTGTCCTGCAAGGCGATACAACCGTCGGTCCAGTCAATTCCCTTCCCTCCGCTTCCATGAATCTCAATGAGGTTCCCGATCCGGGCATCCGGATGCAGGGTCCCGTTCTGTTTATTTAGCGAGAACCTTTTTTTATCTTCCGCATTGGGGTAATCCAGCAGGAAGGCTTTGTAATACCTGGTTTGCCCGTTCTGCTTCTTATCCAGGATCCGGTACAGCCCTTCCGGGGTGGATTTGTCGCCCTGCTCCATTTTATCGCCCACCCAGTTGGCTCCCAGTTCAACGGGATACTCCTTCAGGATCCTGCCATTTTTATAGACGATAAGCTCCCTGGCCATTTTGTCGACCACCAGGACAAAGGTTTGATTTTTTCTTGAGAACGTTATGCTTTGTTCAAGCACGGCCTCCCATTTGGGGTAATCCTCGAAATATTTTTCCAGCCTTTCCAGGTAAAATGATGAAAGCTCGTTGGTGATTGCTTCCACGGAATCAAGCCTGGACATACACAGGGTAAAATGTTTGTTTTTATAGGCATACAGGCTTTCTGAATAGAGCAATCTCCCCCTGGCAAAACGGTCCCGGTGTTCCTTATCCATAGGGAAGCGGCTGAAATTCTCCTGGAAATTCCGGATCTTTTCCTCTGATTTTTCAAGCCTGATCCCAAGCGCATCTTCCGTTTCTGAGATCGTTCTCCTGGCAATACTTATGGCTTCTTCGCTGCTCTTCACTGACTTTCGGGCTAATTCGGTCACTTTTTTATAGTTCCTTAAAAGGATGAAGCGGTCATTCTGGATACTCCACTCCACCATGGCAGAATCGTAGTAAGTGCCGGCCTGCAGAAAGGTCCTGGTGGCAAAGCGCGGAGATCGCTCCAGTTGAGCTTCTGCCAGCATTTTTCCAGCCTCCGTCACCTCGGTTTCCGGTGCTTTGTTACTTAAAATTCTGATCAGGCTGCCTGTGAGCAGTATCGTAAGGAGGGAGGCCGGGAGCCAAATTCTGGATCTCATAAAACCTTATGGATGATTATATACAAAACCCCGGCTTCGATGACTCGGAACCGGGGTAAGTCTAACGGATCTCTCTTCCCGTCTATGATCTTCTACTCTGTACGTTAGCCTTATACTTAGCGATTACTTCAGACAATTCTGAATTGATCGCTGTGGCTTTCTCTTTTGCAGCGTTGGCTTTATCGAGGCAGATCATATAGTCACCGGCCTCAAATAAAGTGCTGGTTTCGTTGATGGATGTTTCCACGGCATCAACTTCACCTTTTATTGCAATAAGAGCTGAAGTACCCTCTTTGCCTTTGGGGGCTTGAAGGATCAGTTGCCTGTTGGATTCAATCAGCGTTTTTACCTCGGCAATCATTTTCTGAATTTCCATTTTCAGTTCCTCTTTGCGGGTTTCTGCCTGCTGTTGAACTTCACCGGCAAATTGTGTTACACCAGCCAGATCTTCTTTAGCTGTCGCGTAGGTCTTGATGAATTTTGAACCTTCCGACTCAATACTTACCAAAACACTGTTCATGGAATCCTGCAGACTCACAAATTCATCATGAACATATACCTCGGCACCTGCCGACCTTGCTTGCTCGATGGCAGCGTTGGTAGCATCAATCTCAGCCTGGGGCACTTTTGAACAGCTAGTTAAAATCAGGGCTGTCATTCCTAAAAATGCAATACTTGCAACAATTCTGTTTTTCATTTCAATAACAATAAGTGTATTATTCTATTTATTCCCTATTAGGACGGTACTTGCTGTACAGGTAACAAAAAAACTGAACTTTTTTTTCCGAAGCGATAGACCTACCTTTAATTCCCAAAGCACACATTGTCATGGCAAAAGGTCTGGAACACCTGAAGGATGAGGAGCTCATCTATAGAATCCGGAACGAGGATTCTTCGAAATATTTTGAGCTTCTCTATGCGCGGTATTATTCAAAAGTGCTGGACAATTGCTACAGCTTTGTAAAGAACAGGCAGGAAGCTGAAGAACTGGCAGAAGACATATTTTCCAAGGTGTTTGAGAAGCTTTCCTCCTTCAAACAGCTTTCTTCCTTCTCCTCCTGGTTATTTTCCGTTACCTACAATCATTGCATAGACTATTTGCGTGAAAAAAAGAAAATGCACTACCCCAGCTGGGACCGGGAAAATGAGCTCCCGGAAATCATTGATGAAGGCGATGAGTTGATTGAAGAGGTGAACTATGAAAAGCTGCTGACGATCCTGGAAGACATACACCCCGAAGAGAAAGCCTTATTGTTTATGAAATACCGGGAAGAGTTATCCATGAAGCAGATCGGGGATTCCCTGAGGATCAGCGAAGATGCCGCCAAAATGCGGCTGAAAAGAGCCCGGGCCAGGGTATTGTATTTATATACGAAGAAATATCTGCATGAATAAACGTGTTACTTATGCCAGGTTTCGCGTCAAAAAGTTATAAGCCAAAAAGATGAAGGATTTCTTAAAAAAAGTAATCGTAGGGAGTGGAGTAGCTCCATCGGCGGTTTGCCTGCAATCATTTACAGAGAATTTCACTGATGCCATCAACGTGGAATGGTTCAGGAAAGATGGACACTACGAGGCTGTTTTTTACAAAGATAAGCGGGAACATATCGCCCTGTTCAGTCTGAACGGAACCTTAATGGAATACCGGAAAAACCTGCCCCCGGAATACCTTCCCGAGGCCATAAAACACCTGGCTCTCTCCAAAGGCGAGATCATGAATGCCGTTTTAATAAACCTCGGAAACAGGTTAGAGTATGAGCTGATATTCAGGGACGAGTCACTGAATCGGCATTTGCTTGTGCTGAGCGATGCGGGCGAACTGAAAGAGGAAAAAAGGCTCTGAGCACGTGCCGCTGGATTATTCTAAGGAATCATTAATGGTCTGTATATCCTCATTCTTCGGAACGAAAGCAATATTGATAAAATAAATCATCCAGCTATCATCCATTTTTATGCAGTGATATACCTGACGCCAGGGGATATTCGGGCTCCAGCTGATAATATACTGCGTCACCATAATGGCTGAGGCAGCACCCGGTGCCACTTTTATCGTGCGATCATCCAAATAGTTGATGTCGGGTAAGGGGCTTGGAGAATCCTGATCCCAGAGTCCCAAAAACTCTTCCTTGTTCCAGAATTCTGAGGGGTCGGTTCCGCAAACCAGGGCATCTTCTGTTAGAAAGGAAACCCATGGTTCTAAATCTCCGGCTTGTCCGGCTGCTAAAAACTTATCCAATATTTCATTGAGAGCTGCTTTTTCAGCTTCCATATCCACTGGAGTGGTAGCAGGTGTTTGTCCAAAGGCTGCTCCGGTGAACAGGAAAAGGGCCGTGATCATGAACATTTTTTTCATAATAAATGGATTTAAGGTTAAACTATATATGAAACGTATAAGCCTTATATCTTGTTTAGAATGAAGGTATTAACCTTTAGTGCCAAAGGGATTGCGAGGAAATATCGGCGCAAAAAAACCCCGGCGTGAACCGGGGTCATGCAAAGCACTGGCTTTAGCGGGGCTTTTCGTGTCCCTGCCTCATGTCCCTTCTTCCCTGGTCTTCTCAATCATATGATTAATTACATGACTGTGTAAATGCTGGGGACTGAACATGACGATTTCCGCATCAGCATTGACCCTGACATTGTGTCCGGCCGGCCAGTAAAACAGATCACTGGCATTTACTGTTTCCTGAATGCCATCCGCATCGGTGGTAGTGAGTTGTCCGCTCAGCACATAGCCCCAGTGCGGACTCTGACACAGGTTTCCTTCAAGTCCCATAAAAAGTGGCGTGGTATCTACCCCGGCAGAAAGGCTGAAGTACTCACCGCTTATTTTTCCAATTCCGGAGGCATCACCGAAATCTGTTCTCTGTCGTAAAACAGCCCCGGGAATCTCCATTTTTACATCAATGTTTTCTTTTGCAATTTTCATTTTTGATCCTCCTGATTAATTATTTAGACATTATTGTCTCTTTTAATGACCAGAGAATGGCCAGTACATCTTTTTTAGACTCGTCATCGATATGATGTTTATCCAGAACCCCCATAATATCGTCCATGACATGCATATATTCTGCAGCACTAATATTCATTCCCTGATGGGTGGTGGGCATATCTCTGCCTTTGTATTCCACCGGACCACCGCTTCCCATGCTAAAAAAATCGATGGTATGTTGTCTGATTTTTGCTAATCGCTCCGGTTGTTCCTGGTAGGGTAAAAAACGTGCCTTTATGGCCGGGTTATTCATGTGGGCCTCAATGACATCGTCAACAATGGCGGTTATGCCTGCCGTTCCTCCCAATCTGTCAAAAAGAGTTTTTGTTTCCGGAGGCTCTGCCTGTGCATTGATCAGTGCATGCGATGCTTAAAAGTGCGAATAAGAATGTGACTTGTTTTTTCATAAGAATTGACTTTTAAATGTTAGAAGTCAAATCTACGGCATGCAACTATCAACTAATAGCACATTTGGTTCTTCTGCAAGCAACTTTAGATCAAGCCAGAAGGCATAACTCCATATTTTTTACGGAAGCATCTGGCATAATAGGAAGGGCTGTTAAATCCTGAAACGAACGCTACCTCAGAGATATTCCCTTTTTGTTTTTGCAGCAGGTGCAGTGATTTCCGCAGCCTGTAATGGAGTAAAAATACATGCGGTGATTTCCCGGTTAAGCGAATCATCTCCCGGTAGAGTTTTGATTTGCTGATTCCCATATTTTTTTCGAAATCTTCCACTTTCACTTCGGTGTTCTGCCACTCTTCTTCCATTATTTCCATGAAATTATTCAAGAAAGATTCTTCCTCGGGAGTCAGCACGTGTATCTGGTTTTGGTTTACAACTTCTCCCAGATTCTCGCTTTCGAACAGATGCTGCACTTCCATGGAAACAACTATCTCACTCATGGAAATATACCCCATTCGTCGGGCCAGATGAATGGTATCTTCAAAAATGGATTTTTTATCTGTGACCGGAATACCGGCATGCATTCCGATAGATAATTCTGTAAAATTTAAATGATACCGGGTCCTTAAGATTTTAAAGATTTCCTGAATCTTCAGCGCACATAAAACCGCATGGGTAACCGTCCGGAATGAAATTAATAAAGCATCTTCATTTTGCTGAACAATATTGCCTTCAAAGGATTCGAGCGTGACACTTATTTCTTTGTAAACCTTCTTCAACTTTGAAATACTTGAAAAAGGATCGTCCCCCCGGAAAGAATGATGCTCAATACTCAGCACCATAATGGTTCTGAAAGCCGGATCATTAATAATGTTTAAACTGGTGTTTTGTGCCTTATCCGGATCTTCAATTCTGCCTAAAAACGACTCCACAATCGTAGCATCCACCTCAATGACCTGGTGAGGCACTTCGCCATGTGCATGTTCATGCATCTCCATAATGGCATGTTTATCGGGAGCTTCCACCAGGCAAAAGGCTGTTTTACGGGTATCATCGAACCAGTAAGTCAGACCACGGCAACCATATTTATGCTGGATTTTCAGGTCTGCCTGGTGAAGTTGTGCAACAAGTTCCGCAGTAACCGCTTCAGAAACATCGTGACGATCCATGAATATAGGCATACCCTTAATATTAGTTTAAGAGACAAACTGACCTTCTATTCATCTCAATCAAGGATATAAACAATTCACGAAGCGGATTGTTTTTTTGGACTGCAGCACTGAAGCATTTTCGCAGTCTTCCCCTGCTACTCTTCTCTGATCTCAGCGAAAGAGGTGCATACAGACTTCCAGGTACCATCCGGCTGGCGCTGATAAACATCTGCCCAGGTGCCTTTTTCCTCCGTAGTCTCCCCACTTTCCAATCCGGTAAATGATGCCGTAAAGGACCCTATGGCTACCGCCAGATCCCCGGAAATACGGATATCTTCTACGGTGTTTTCGTATTTTGTGGCCACCAGTTGCCTGTCGTATCTCTCAAAGGTCCGGCGTATCCTCCTTTTACCCACTACGGCGGTACCATACCCGATTCGGACCGCATCCTTCGCATACTGTTCTGCATTGGCGACCATATTTCCAACCAGGGCATTTTCATCCCACTGTCTGTTCATCTCTATGATGGCTGCTTTATCGGCCTCCACATCTGTGTGAACCTGGCTAAAGGCAAGCGCGGCCATGAGTGCCAGGATCGATCCAAGAAGTAACTTTTTCATCATCAAGCGATTTATTGAGTGGACTTATATGATTACGTATTCCTTCAGTGCTTTGTTACTATTTAGTCAAGGTTCAAACCCGGGCCGCTGTCCCGGTTAACTTTCAGGTGAGTGGGGAAGGTGGCGCTGTGGTGAATCCGGTGCCGCTGCACCCGGTAGGCAGAATCCGGGGCCGTCATGATGGAAGGTACAAAGGTCTGCGGATTCAGATCGTAGAGGGGGAACCAGCTGCTCTGCACCTGCACCATGATGCGGTGGCCGGGCAGGAAGCTGTGGTTCACCTGGGGCAGGGGAATCTGGTATTCCAGGGCCGTGTCCGCCTGGATGGGCACCGGGCGCTCTAAATCCTCCCGGTAACGTCCCCGGAAAATATCCCCGCTGACCATCAGCTGGTAGCCCGACATCTCGAACTCTTCCTCCACCCCGGCATAGACATCGATCAGCTTCACCACCCAGTCCGCATCGCTCCCGGTAGTTTCCGCAAACAAACGGGCCAATACCGGTCCGCGTATGGTGAGAGCTTCAGTAAGCGGCTCACTCACCCAGGTGAGCACATCGGGTCTTCCGTCCACAAAACGCTGGTCCTCCACCAGCCAGCGCTGCCATACCTCCAGGGCAGGCGGGTTGGCGTAATCGAAGTTCCAGATGGGCCTTGGTTTAAAGGGGATGGGGTGCTTTGGATCGGAGATGTACCCGGTAAAGGCATCCTTTTCGTCCGGGGGAGTAAAGCTCAGTTTCCCGTCTGGCTGCAGGTAAATTTGCATCTCTTCGACCGGCGGGGGCCAGCTTTCAAAGGTGAGCCAGCGGTTGGTACCGGTTTCGAATACGGTGACCGGGGCAGGCATTTCGCGGTCACAGCTTCGTGTCGCTGTCATGCAGGAAATGGCGCAGGAAGGGTTTCAGCACCTCTTCCCGGAACCGTTTCGAAGTATTCTCCCCGAATTCCAGCTGCCCCAGTTGCTTCCCTCCTCTGAAATGCTGCCCGTGGTACCAGGGCCCGGCCGCAAAAAATTCAGATCGTTGTGGGTATCGATGCCGTTCCAGGGCCGCATAGGCCGCGGGCGATCCGTAGATGTCCTCCTGGTCCCAGTAGCCATGGACATGCAGGGCAGGAACCACCCGCGAGAGGCGATTCGAACCACTGGTCGGCCGCCACCTCCTTCCAGTAGGGTCCGTATGCCGGGAATTTCATCAGCCACTGCCACATCTCGTGCCGCTCGTCCAGGTGGACCCCCAGGCTGGTGCCCAGCGCTCCCTGGGGAAGCAGCCAGGAATAGATTTCGTTTTCATCATAGGGAAATGGCTGGGAGCATCGGTCCGGGTTTCCATGCCATAGATGAAATCGAAGGCATAAAATCCACGGAAGGCCCCCCAGTGGAACCAGTCGTCCGCCTTCCAGGCATCCACCACCGGGTTGAAGGGGACCGCTGCCGCCAGGGCCGGGTGCGGATCCCGCATGGCCGCCAGGGTGAGCCAGCCAGGGTAGGAGGTACCCCAGATCCCCACCCTGCCATTGGTGGAGAGCTTCTTCACCAGCCAGTCGATGCTGTCCCAGGCATCGGTGGTCTCGTCGGTCTCCGTCGTGTTGAAGGGCCCCCTGGGAGCCCGGTACATAAAATAATCGCCTTCCGACTTAAAACGGCCCCGGATGTCCTGGAACACATAGATGTAATCCGGACCCATAAAGTGGGTCCCCAGCGCCTCCCGGAGGCTGGAAGCAGAGAGATTCCCGGCCGTTGGCCCTGCATTGTAGGGGGTCCGCAGCAGCAATACCGGCAAGGGCCCGGCCGGGTCCGATGGCTCCAGGATAAGCGTATAGAGCCTGACCCCGTCGCGCATGGGGATCATCTCTTCCCGGACCGTAAAAGCGGTTTTGGCAGGGGCTTCCAGGATGGGCTCCTGGGCGAGAGTCCCCGGCAAGGAGAGCTGGACCAACAGGAAGGCAAAAAGACAAAAAGAGAAGGATCTGGATAGATAGCTTTTCATGGTACGGAGTTATTTATGCAATACAAATACCTCTTAAGCAAGGAGTACCCAAGTTATAACATTGAAAAGATGATTGAAAGGCTAGCGCCGATTTAGTAGGAAACTGCAGGATTTTAGCTGTTCATTCAGCTAACGGGTGATAATTACCTTTCTTGGCTGCTCCTCTAACGAGCCTGTGCTTTTGGTGTTCTCAATCACATCAACAGATATGCTATATCCATCCGCAGATATTTCGAAAGTTTGCTTTCCGGCAATGACATCGATGGTGGTAACCATGACCATTCCGACTGCTCTTAACATGATGTAAAAATTCCCGGGATCTAAATCGAATTCCTTATAATCGGTAGTAAATGGGATGATCCCGCCATCGATATACCAATCTGCCTGGGTTTTGTCATAATTGAACTTTTGATCCGAAGTCAGATCAAAGTAATTGACATTCTTGGAAAGGGCCACGAATATGATTTCCCCTCCGGGGTTTAAGCCGGTCCCTGTTTTCAGTCGAATCATGTGTTGCAGGCCGAAATTGGCAGTAAGCATCATGTCTTTGCTCATGACAATTCTGTCGTTGTTTACAGAGGATGCATCTGAGCCGCTCCATGAGTCGAATCTGTATCCGGAACTTGGGACAGGGCTTAAAGAGACTTCGGTGCCTTCTTCGTACTCCCCACCACCGGGAGATACATTTACGGTTCCGCTGTTTGCGGGCTGAACCGAAATATCCAAAGAATATTCTTTGGTACACTTTGCTGCAAGTAACAGCAGGCATAGCCCTAACATAGAAGCCATGCCGGCTTGGGTAAATGTTCCTTTTTTCATTGTTGGATCTAAGATGTATGATAATGGCTAGAATGGTTCAATTCTGCCAGGCCAGCAGAACAGATCAGAGGGTCGAAACATGCTATTTTACCGGAAGTATTGGCATAAATGATTAAAAGGTGACTGTTAGTCCCACCCCATGATCGGCAATACCAAACTTGAGGGAGGCGGGATTTCGGGATGAACTTGAGCTTAGGGATGAATTGTAAGTATTGACCCCCCTTTCAATACGTCTTAAACCAGCTAAATCAAGAAAAATGGCGCCAACTAAACCTGCAACACCAACCCCTATCATTGCCCCCGGACTTTCTACGGGTTGAGCAATTCCTGATCCAAACATGGCCCCTGAAAAAAATGCTATGCCATAGGACCAACCTATCATTGATCTACCGCTTTTAACGTCCTGGAAAGCTATAAGATTGGGCTTTACAATTTCTTTTATGGTTTTTGTTCTAAGCCGCACATCTTGCTGATAGTAGTGATTTCTTTTAACGATTGTAATGGGTTCTAAATCCTGAGCATTGGACGGAAGGATTAGCAAAGACAGACCAAATAACAATAACAGTTTTTTCATAATTATTGGGATTTAAATTTGATAAGTTTTGATACACTATCAACAAGACGTATAAGTCAGGTATTTTGTTGAAAATTAACGATTTGATGTGTGCTTGCAGTTAATTCAGCTGTGTAGGAAGTGCTTTCCCAGGATGGTTTTTTCTCAGCAGGGGATTACAACGAAGGGACGATTAAAAGAGTTTGACTGGCCTTGCCTATTGTTGTAACTTACTTCCATGGAGCCAGATATTTACAGACAACTTCAGCGCCATCTGGATCAAAGCCCGGTCCCCTTTCCGGAAACCGAATCAGGCGTTGAACTCAGCCTCCTCAAAAAGTTGTTTGACGAGACGGAAGCAAATATCGCTTTGAAGCTAAGTGCCTTGCCTGAGCCCATGGACAGGATCTCCGGCCGCTTCAAAGAAGGAGAATTCTCAAAGGAGATGCTGCGGGAGAAACTGGAGGGCCTTTACCACAAGGGAGCCATCATGGCCCTTACAGATGAGAAGAAAGGCCGCCTGTACAGTAAACTCCCCCTTGCTGTTGGCATTTTTGAATTCCAGGTGAACCGGATCACACGGGAGCTGGCGGAGGACTTCTTTACTTACGAGGATGAGGGCTTTGCCGAAGCCTTTATTGGAATCAGAACCAAGCAAATGCGCACCATCCCCGTAAATATGGACATCAAACCGGAATTCCTCATCGGGAGTTATGATAATGCCCGCGCTATCATCGAAGGTTCTCCCGGGCCTTTCGGGGTGATGAACTGTATCTGCCGGCAGGCCAGGGAGAAAATGGGTCAAAAATGCCAGCAGACCGATATCCTGGAAACCTGTTTTACCCTGGGGGATTCAGCAACATACATGAAGGAGCTGGGAGTGGCCCGTGAGATCAGCAGGGAAGAAATAATTGAACTTATTGCCCGGGCCGAAGGCGAAGGGATGGTCCTGCAACCCGCCAATGCCAAATCGCCCGAATTTATTTGCTGCTGCTGCGGCTGTTGCTGCGGGGTCCTCACGGCGGCAAAGAAATTTCCTGCTCCCGCCGAATTTGTGCACTCGAACTTCTACGCCGGAATTGATCCGGAGAAGTGCACCGCCTGCGGGGAATGCATGGAAATCTGCCAGTTGGAGGCGCTGATTTCCGTAAACAATCATACCGAAGTGTTGCGGAGCCATTGCATAGGCTGCGGGAACTGTGTGAACGTTTGTGCCAACGAGGCCATCACCCTGTTGAAAAAGGAGAAGGAAACCGTTCCTCCAAAGGACAAAGATGAAATGTACCGGAAAATGGTTATGGAACGTTTCGGAGTATTTGGGGCCCTGAAGTTTATGGGAAAAGCTGTCCTGGGGAAAAAGATCTGAATCAGCCGTCAAAAGCTTTCTCCCTGTTTACCTCTTCAGGTGCAGAACTGCTTCCCCCTCCACGAAGGGCGAGCTCAGCGATACTTGCTGTCCTCCCTCCATGACCGGGCCCGCTTCTTCCCGGCCGTCCAGGGCAGAGAACCAGGTGCTGCGGAAGTTGCCCGTGGCCTCTTCCAGGTCCAGGGTGACCGGCTGATCGTCCGGAACATAAACCAGGTACTCCTTCACCCTCCCGGGCGAGGCAGTAGCCCGAGGAGGACAAATGGCCCGATGGCACCGCATGCAGCAGGTCGATTCTGCCGGCGATCTGTCGTGCAAGTCCCAGGGCCGTCCGGATCTCCTCGGCCCAGTCCGTATGGGCCCCCCTGGCCAGGACCTTCCCGTCATAGGAATCCATGAAGATCGGGTTCAGTCCGCGGAAAAAGCTGAGCCAGACCCATTGCCGGTTGCCCCCGATTCCCCAGAGGTGATCTGTATCGGTAATGATGACTTTGGCCCCGGTGCCGGCGGGAGGATCGTCCCGGTACCCGCCCTCCGGATTGGGGGAGATCCAGTCGGCCGGACTGTCAAACAGGGTTTGATTGCTGCCCCCCTTGTACTGGAAAGTCATTCCCACGGGGTGGGACTTCCCCAGGCCGGCTTCTGTCTGCTTGATGAAACGGATCATGTGATATTGCCACTGGGTGGACCCGGGATGGTTTTCATTGGAGATTTCATAGAGCACATTGTCGTATTCGTTGACCGTTTCGATGACTTTGCGCACATAGGCTTCCTGGAGCCCGGTAATTTCTCCGTGGACCAGGGTATAAATGGGCAAACCCAGGCTGTCCTCCGCACTGAGCGGCAAATTCTGCAGGTTGTTGGACGGATGAAAGGGGTGATTGGCGTAGGCATCCGGAGAGAACTGGGTTCCCCAGCCTTCAAACAACATGACCGCCACGTATATGTCACGCTCTGCTGCCAGACGGACCCGCTCCGCCAGCCTCTGGAAATACTCCGGGTTGAAGGCGGTCAGATCAAACCTGGGCTCCCCGTCCAGGGCCGGACCCGGACCCGTTCTCAGCCAGGGCTGGGGGTACACAGAAAAAGTCCTGCTGTTTTCCTCCCTGTTCCCGCTGGTATTCCAGGTCAGCAGGTCCCAGGCCCACAGCCGGAAAAAGTTGTGGTGATAAGTCTCCAGGAAATCCAGGTATGCCTCGTAATTAAAAAGATCCTGGCCGGGGATGACGCTCATCTCGACCAGGTTGTTCCAGGTATGGCTTCCGGTGAGATACACGGCCTTTCCGCTTTGGTCTGTAAAATATCTCGGGTTTTCTTCGCTGACCTTCAGGGGGCCCGCGGAATCTACCCTCTGGCATCCGGTGAAGTGCACCAGGAAAAACAGCGAAACCGTCAGAATCAGCACTCTTTTTGTCATGGTCGGATATAGCTTGGAGTTAAGGCTTGCCTTAAGAAACAGGGCCCGGATAGAGGGGGGCGATGGTCTTCCGCATCAGGATCTCGTCATGGCCTTCCACCAGGTAGTCTTTCAGCTCCCCGATCTTCTCATAGCCCAAATTTGACATAAAGCTTTGAGCTTCCAGGTTAAAAGACGAAACACATAAAAACAAATTCTTATAGGTCGAAAAGATCTCATTTTCGATATAATCCATCATCTGTATATCCACCTTTTGATCCCTCCAGCCGGGTTTGATGGCAATGCTCTTTAGGTAAGCAGGGAAAGCGCCTTTGGTATGTATGACCATGGTCCCCACAGCCTCCTCCTTCACATGGGCTACAAATACCTCATGAAGGGGGTTGCTGAGTATATTCACGATCTGATCCATGTAAATACCCAGGGTAGTCCAGGGCTCAGAAGCGGCCATAATTTCCGCACACGCGGTTTTTTCTTCTTCCGTGTTGATCCTGCGGATATTTAACTTAAAATCTTTCATTCTGCAAAAGTACACAAATGTACCATCGTATTTTCAGGAATCTGCGATTAGTATTAACAGTTAGGGTCATTTATTTTGCCTGATTAATTTTATTGCCGGACTTATTCATCAGCTCCCCTGGCAAAGAATTCCTGAAGGGATGGTAGAGGGGATGTTAATGCCTCGGCCAGTGTCCCCCGGAAGATCGCCTGTCCTTCCTCCAGGAATACCACCCTGTCGGCCATGCGGCGAATACTGTTTACTTCATGGGTGACCATGATAACGGTCATTCCCAGCAGTTTCTGTAAATTCAGGATCAGGCGGTCGAGCTGAGAGAGCGTGACCGGATCGAGTCCGGCCCCGGGCTCATCGCAGAAAAGCACCACGGGATCCATGACAATGGCCCTGGCCAGTGCAGCACGTTTAAGCATCCCGGCACTCAACTGAGACGGAAGGGAGTGGTAGACATCCCCCAGGTTGACCAGTTGCAGCCTCAAACGGACAATGCGCTCGATCAGGTCCGCAGGGAGCCTGCTGTGCTGCTCAAGAGGCAATCCGATATTCTCACCTACCGTCAGCGAATTCAGCAGGGCACCCTCCTGGTACAGCACACCGATATCCTGGTAGAACTGTACTTCATCAGCCTCCTCAAGCTCCGAGGGGTTCCTGCCCAGTACTTCTACCTCCCTGCCGGCCGATGGGTAGATGCCCAGTAAATGCTTCAGCAGGGTGGTTTTTCCCGAGCCGCTGCTTCCCAGGATGGCAGTGATCTCACCCATCCGGGCCTCCATGGAAATATCCGTCAGGATCTGCCTCCCGTCGATCAGGGAGTTCAGGCCGTTTACCTGGATGATCCTGTCCCCGGTTTTCCAGCTGTATCTGGTGTTAATTGTTTCCATCAGTAAAAGAGTAAACCCATGACACTGTCTGCAAGTATGACCAGCGAGATGGACACCACCACCGCACTGGTGGTTACGTTACCAACTGCCGAAGCCCCTTTTTCTGCCCTGAAACCAAAGTAGCTCCCGGTGATAACGATCAGGTAGATGAAGACCAGGCTTTTCACCACCCCGAATACAATATCTTTCAACAGGAGCGATTGTTCCATTCGGTGAAGGAATACAAGCGGCGAGATATCCAGGTAGGTGGAAGCTATGACCAGTCCGCCCAGGATTCCCATGACATCGGCAAGAATGGTCAGAAAGGGCATGGTCAGTATGCCTCCGTGCATTTTAGGAACCACCACGAAGCGGACGGGGCGCAGGCCCATGGTCTTCAGGGCATCGGTCTCCGAAGTCACATTCATGGTGGCTATCTCTGCCGCGATGGAAGAACCGGTACGGCCTGCCACCAGGATGGCAGTGATCAGGGGCCCCATCTCACTCATCATGGCGATGACGGTGAGATCGACAATATAGATATTGGCTCCCAGGGTCCTTAGCTGGGCGGCTGACTGGAGTGCCAGGACCAGGCCGATGATAAAGGACATGGTGCCTACTATGAAAGCAGCCTTCACGCCCATCTGTACCGCCTGGTTGACCACCTCGCCTTTCCGGTGGGAGCGTTTCCCGAACAGGTCGGTGAAAGACCAGAAGGTGATGTCGGCTGCCAGCTCCAGGTAGCTGGAAATGTTATTTTTAAACACATGGGATACCCTTGATCCGATGCCTTCAAAAAAGCCCTTCTTTGCCCTGGCACGGGATTGCGGGCTCCCCTCCGAAGTAAACAGGACCAGCTTGCGACTTATGGATTCGCTTTCTCCTTCGAGGCGGACTTCGATCCCCCTGTCCGTCAGCTTCTCGCGAAGGTAATGCAGGGCCGTGATCCCCGCACTGTCTGCGTCCTGCAGGGATGACAGCGAGAGGAACAGGGTCTTTCCGGCATAGGTCTGAAGCGCCCGGCCGGCATACTCCAGCAAACCGGGAGTCGTGGCAATGTTCAGGATGCCCCCTATGTGGAGACGGTCCCCCTCAAGTTCATATGTGATGTGATCTTGCTTCACTGCGGGTCATTTAATTCCGCGAACTGACTTCTGAACAGGTCCTCAAAAGCCCTCAGTTCGGAAACCAGCATGTCGCTGATCGCAGCAGCGAACAGATTCAACTCCTTTTTTTCCAGGGGCGCAGTCCGGTCTGCCCGGTGCTCCAGCAGGGTACTGCCGTCCGAATTACTGACAAGGCTGAATTCAATGTGAAGATGGGCCAGGAACTGGTTCTTGCTTTCGATAAGCTCCAGCTGACGGATGCTGCTTGTAAAATGGAAATCCGGAATGGCCCTGCTGTACCGGCCAGATACGCTTTCGAACATCCCTGCACCCTCCAGGTAGGTCCGGACCACTTCCAAAACAGCCACCGAAGGCCTGACGGCCCACTGGTGGTACCTGTAGTAGGTGATCTCGTGCGAATCGGACCGGTTCACGATCTGGTTCTTTGCGTACAGGGGGCTGATCTCAACCTGGTCGATCTCACAGCGGCCCGGGACCAGCCATTCGTTCTCCCCGGCATCCTCCTTCCGGTCGTCCGCCCACTCAATGGTATAATACCTGGTAATCACAGCTTTTTCTGACATGCAGCCCGATAAGAGGATCATCAGGCCAAGCGTAGGAAGCAGTATGGATTTCATGGGTTCCGTTTTAGATTATTTAAGTCGCCTGTCGGGGATGTCCTTGTCCCGCACGCCCCTTACAAGGATGGAAGGATCTGAATTGATTTTGCTGGAGGTTTCCTCCAGGTTGGAGAGGGTGACCCTGAGTAGCTGCATGCTTTCGCTGAAATCACGGCTGTTCAGGTCGAGTTCCTGGTCGATCTTGTACAGCAGCAAGCTGGTCTGGTCGGTCATTTCGGCCAGGTTCTGGATCAGTATTTTCAGGTCGGTCTCACTGATCTGCCTGGAGATCTCGTGGGCATGTCCCAGGATCTCCTGGATGGTGTCCCCCTGGATCACCTGGTTTACACTGGCCAGGGCTTCATTAAAGGTCTGGCTGGCCGTATCCAGCCGGCCGGCGATTATCCGGGCTGACCTGACTGTCTCATCGATATCTGTACGGTTCATGGAGATAACCGAGTCCAGCATCCGGGTGGTAACGTTCAGCTGAGCGGCCAGCAGGTTGATGTTGTCGGCAGCCGCAGTGAACTTCCCCATGCTCTCCGGATCCGTGAATATTTGCAGGTTGTTGATCACCTTTTCGGCTTTCTCTGCGATCACATTAGCCCTTCCGGTGATCTCCTGGGTGTTGGAAGCGCCGGCCTGAATGTGTTCCCCGAGCCTGAGGAACCCGGCCTCGTTGCTTCCGCCGCGAATCTCGATGGCCTTCAAACCCGTAATTCCCATGGTGACAATATCGGCGCGGGTATCCTGCTTGATGGGGGTTCCCGGTTCCACTGCCAGTTCGACAATGATGGAATTGATATCCTGCGGATCAATGGAAATATCCGATATGCTGCCGATCCTGATCCCCAGGTATTCCACCGGGCTTCCCACTTCCAGGCCGCTGACCGAAACATCATTATAGGTAATGTAATAGGTGTCAGATTTCTCGAACATCTGCCTGGCAGCAAAAAAAACGATCATGGAGACCAGCAGGAGGCTGGTGATAAAGATGAAAACGCCTAATCTGATTCTCTGAGATCTTCTTTTCATAGCGTTTGTTTTGGGGTTTATTAAACTTATTTAAGCCAAGACGCAGGCAGGAGCTAAAACTGCTCGGGCTCTCTCAAATGGTTCTTCAACAGGATTTTCAGATCGGGTACCATGGTCTTTACCATTGAATTCAAGATCAAGATACTGTAAAATTGTCTTTTTATCCAGCGGCAGACCGGACAAACAATATGGGAAATCTCCCCATACTGCGGTGAAAATTAGCAATGGCAAAGCCCACGTCGTGTAAGGTCAACATTTTTGCTCCTTTATGTGTTTACAAAAGTATGTCTGGAGATACCAGAGATTTAAACATCTATTTACCAGCGGAATAGCATTATTTAAGTGAGAAATAATGCTGAAATAGATGGATGCTAATTCAAAATATTAACTGAAAAATGAGTAAAATGATGGAACCAAGAAGACTATCCATAATTGCAGGTATTAGTTACCTCATTATTTTCTTTGCCGCGATATTCGCTAACTTTTTTATGCTTGAATCAATTCTCAATGACCCCCTTGATACCATCCAGCAAAATCATATGATCGTGCGATTAGGAATCATGGCATTTATCATAACTGTTGTTTTTGATGTGGTTGTTGCATGGGCTCTCTATGAATTGTATAAAAAGCATCCTTTGTCCGGTCTGAGCACCTACTTTAGAATGATGCATGCAGCAATTATGGGAGTTGCCATATTTGCTCTTCCTGTGGCACTGGTATCAACAAGCAGTCAGGATATTCTAAGGCAGGTTGACATTTTCAATATCATATGGCTTATCGGTCTTTTCTTTTTTGGGATTCATCTTATCCTTTTAGGAAAAATTGCAGGCAAACCGAGAATAATTGCGGTTTTTCTCATAATTGCAGGCTGCATGTATATGATTGATACAGGTGCACATTTCATGCTTCCCAATTACGAAGCCCATGCTTCAATCTTCTTAGCACTGGTCGCAATTCCCAGTATTTTTGGAGAAATGTCATTTGCAATCTGGCTCCTCATAAAAGGCGGTAAGGTTACCTGATCTTACCACTGAGGCTTGCATGGACGATAGATTCTGAGCGTTCTGAAACTTCCATCCGGAACAGCTCCCCGGGTTTAAGTTTCAGGGCCAGTCCCCTGGCAAGCTCTTCCCCGCTGTACACCCCGGTGTACACTTTGCTGCGGCTGGAATTACCCAGAGTGACCTGGTAGTGTTTATCCGGACTCACGGTATACCATTCGGGGAACTGGTTGATCCGGGGCCAGTCCAGGGGCATATGCATATACTGCACCGATCGTGGTAAGTCAAAGGCCAGCCTGCCTTCCCATTCCGTTTCTGCCCGGAGGGCGATATAAAGCACCTGATTCTCCGGGTCCTGACCTTCCAGGACCGCTCCCAAAAGGAGATCTTCTCTCCAGGGCTGCAGGGTGGCGCCCTGGCTTTTCCAAAGGCAGTACATGATGGTGGTCCGGGCAAAGTTCCCGTCCCCGTGCCAGCCCTCGATGATCCCCTGGTTCTGCCACTGCAGGGCGTTGCTCCGGTAGCTGGAATCCTGCAGGGACCACATGATCTCGGTCTCACTGTCCAGCCACTCCTCCACTCCCTCCACTTCCTCATCCCCCGAGGTGGCTTCCCGCATGTAGAGGTTCAGGCAGCCTTCGATGGCATCCGCAAAGCCGTCGGCCGATCCGCCTTCCCAGTCGTAATTCCGGTACTTGTCCAGGCGGCTGAAGGCCAGGAGCAGGGCCTCCCGGTAGCGCTCCTCCCCGTCGAGCAGGTAGACCGTGTAATAGCCATTGTAGTTGTAGCCCCAGTTGTCGCGTACCTTATCTTCCAGAATCTCGCCGGTTTGCGGATTCACCGATACGTAGAACAAGCCGTCCTCGTTCCGGCCCACCTCCAGGATCCGGTCCAGCATCTCGTGGATGGCCTCCCGGTATTCCTCCTTTTTACCCGGCCGGGCAAAATGCACGCTGGCATAGAGCTCGCAGAGGCCCGATACGATCTCGCATCCGTGATCGTTCAGACGGAGTGCCTCAAAATCCCGGGTGGGATGGTTTTCCCCCAGCAGGTAATAGTCCCCCAGCCGCAGGGCCCAGTCCAGGTACTTCGGCTCCCCGGTCATCCAGTAGAGCCTGGAGAGGACCTGCAATTGTTCCCCGTTGACCTCCACATTCAGGGAGGGGAGGGCCCCAAATTCGGTCTCAATGGGAGCCTGTGCCCACACCTCATCCATGATGGCGATCATCCGGTCCGCCCAGGGCGAGGGCCCCAGGTACTCGGTCAGCGGCATCAGTCCGTCCTTCACATATTCCGAAGCTCCGAAAATGATGCGGTCCATATCGACCTCCTCTCTTACAAAACCCTGTCCGGAGAAAGAGTATGCGTCCGGCAGCTGCCCGATCCGCGAAGTCAGGGCCGTTTCCCGTTCCAGCATCCGGTGCATGGTCCCGTGGAAGCGGGCCGAATCGGTCAGGGCCGATACCAGCACCATAAAGGGGTAGTTGTCGGCCGCGGAATTTTCCGGGGTCCAGCGGTCGATGCCGGCATTCAGATTTTCCGGGATCAGCCCGGTGACCGGATCCGCATATTCCAGCCAGGCTTCCAGGTAGGACTGGCAACGCCTCAATCCCTCGTTGGCCGCCTTCCCGTTTTCCAGCGCCTTCTCATACAGGACCTGGTTCGCGGGTTCCGTTTCACAGGAGGGGAGGAGGAACAGGCTCAGGAACAGGCCCAGGTTCATAACTATAGGATGAAACTTCATGCTTGTTTTTTTTCGTTAATCCTCAAAATATCAAATTTACATGGAAATATTCAGGAATAATGAAGCCTGCACCATGTTGTATGCGATGCCGCTACGCTTTGTAAGCGGAATCCAGGTCCGGCAAGACCGCTGGCGAACCATATATCCTCCCGGTCTGCATGCAGGAGGTCCATAAACGCATTCACAAGGTTTACTGTGATTTTCTTACATTGAGGTGCATATTAGCCATCAATTGCAAGCGAACACATGAAATTATACAAACATCTCATTATACTTTCCTTCTGCATATTCGCCTGGTCGCCCGGAATCTTATCGCAGGAAACACAAAGGCAGAATGACCTGCTTGTCACCACCGGCTGGCTGGAAGAACACCTGGAAGATTCTTTACTGGTGGTGCTGCACTACGGGATGAAAACAGATTTTAAAAAAGAGCATATCCCGGGTGCCCGGTATGTAACCATCTGGGAACTCCTGACAGATGATGAGCAGGGGCGCAAGCATGAATTCCCTGAAGAGCAAAAACTCGAACAGGCGCTGAGATCATTGGGGCTCAATAATAATTCGAAAATTATCATTTGCTACCAGGATGGAAACGCCATACCATGGGCCGCCCGGCTCTTTGTAACCCTGGATTACGCCGGACTGGGCGACCAGACAGCCATGCTCCAGGGAGGCCTGAAAGCCTGGAAGGAGGAGGGCAGACCCGTGACTAAAGACGTAGCAACTTTTGCGGAAGGCAGGGTCGATATTGAAATCAAAGAGGAGGTCAGGATTTCCAAAGAGGAAGTAAGGGCCATGCTGGGTGCGGAGGGGGTGGTGATCGTGGATGCCAGGCCCGAGGAGCGGTATTATGGGATCAGCGAGGACGGGAATGCGACCCGCCAGGGACATATTGAAGGAGCCGTCAACCTCCCTTACTTCCAGTTGACCCTGGATGATTCCACTCATATGTTCCGGACTGAAGGGGACCTGCGGCAGCTGTTCGAGGACCATAAGGCTTCTCCGGAGTCGATGCTTATCACCTATTGCGGAACGGGAGTCTGGGCCTCGGCCGCATATTTTGCAGCCCGGTTCCTGGGATACCGGGTGCGCTTCTACGACGGCTCGTTCCAGGAATGGTCCGGTGATGAATCGCTGCCCGTATCCAAAAGTGCAACAGGAGTCCGCTAGTATGGCTAAAAATCTGCTTGATTATCCATTTATTAAGGAATCCGGAAGAATAGCCTCTGTCCTGTTCGGTGTTCTGCTTTTTCTTGTATCGGCTGCTGCCTCAGCCCAGGAATATGGGCGGGACAGCTGGCAAAAACCGGATGAAGTGGTGGAGCGCATGGACCTTAAACCCGGGGATGTCATTGCCGATATAGGAGCGGGCGATGGATATTTTACGAGGCATTTTGCCCGGGCCGTTCATCCGGGGGGAAAGGCCCTGGGTATGGAAGTGGTCTCCAGGCATGTGGAGTCCATGAGACGGGATGCGGAACGGCTGGGATTGGATACTTATCAGGCGATGCTGGTCGAAAGCGACGATCCCGGATTTGAACCGGGATCGGTGGATGTGGTATTCCTGTGCAATGCATACCACCATCTGAGTCAGCGGGTGGATTATTTTAAGAAAGTCTCCGGGGGACTGAAGGGAAATGAAAGAAGCCGGGTATCAGCTGCTAAGCGATAAAGATTTCCTGGAGTTTCAGTATTACCTGGAGTTTGGATTAAACTAAGCGGTTCGCCTGATATCCTCACCGGCAGCTACTTAATTGTTCTTTTATGAGTACGAATATTGTATTCATAAAAAACAATACGTAGGTTTGTTTGTGTACCCTGGCTGCATTGGTATTTCATTTTGCATTCCAGTCAGATACACCAACAATTGACTTTTAAACTTACAACTATGAAAAAATTATTTATTGCATTTATCGTTTTGGGACTTACACTGCCCACTTTTGCGGGAATTAAGGTCAAAGATGTGGTAGGCACCTGGAGTTACCAGATCGATACCGGCTATGAAACCTTAAGCGGCAAACTGGTCTTTGAAAAAGACGGAAAAGGCCTGAGTGGCAAGGCGCTTACCGACGACGGGCAAACCTTTGTCATGAACAAGGTCGAGATCAGGGAGAACAATGTAGTCTATTTCGAGATGGAAGTGGATTATAACCTGATGAAGGGCACCATGACCATTGAGGGCAAAAAATACAGCGGAACCTTCGGGAACGAAAGCGGGAGCCTTACGGTCACCGGGGAAAAACTTGACTAGGGACCCCGATCATGTAAATACGGCCTTTTTTACTAATTTTGTAACCAATACCAGGGGCTGAAATGGATTTGACAGCGAGATCAACTGGTATGTAAGCATGCCGAGCGTGGGAATTTGGCTCGTTAATCCCAGGTTTCACACTTATAATTGGCGATAATAACTATGCTCTCGCAGCTTAGTCTTACACAGTAAGATTAGCCTAATCCCGGTCTTAGAGACTGAGGACGAGATGTTCCGCTGCTGTTTCCTCCTGGTTGGCAGTAGCATATGGGGCACAAGCTAAGCAAGGATAGCCGTTGGGAGGTCCCGGCCCACTGGCGAAATTAAGGTGACTAAGGATCGGGTTTGTAGTCTTTCGCTGGCCCCCTCCCTACAACCAAAGAAAGACTAAGCATGTAGAAATCATATGGGTTTCTCGTTTGGACCGGGGTTCGACTCCCCGCAGCTCCA
>CAVVVN010000007.1:0-27627 GCA_963751705.1 uncultured Bacteroidales bacterium | reverse complement strand
AAAGAGGATTTTTTGGGGATTTTTCGAACTTTCCATATTCCAGGCCCTCGCAACCGGGTTTATCTTCATTTTCGCCATCCTTTTTCAGAGGAAAGGACTGCGCATTTTTCGTATGGATAACTCCTTCTCCTTTTTCCTGGCCTCTGCCATTCTCCTGTTTCTCTCATCCAGCTTTATGAGCATCCGCTTAACAGGTCTTCCCCATGTGTCTGGATCCAAGACACTACCTGTCCTGGTGCCCGTTGCCGCTGTTCCTGCCTCAACGATTATCGCTGAATTTCTGGAGAATAAAAAGGCCGGAATCCAGATTATTGCGACCTTGTTTTGTATCACAGCGATTAGCTTCTTTTTGCAGGGGGACAGCTTTTGGAAACTCTACCTGCCGCTAAGCGTTCTCTTTGCAGTTTACTTCTTCCTAAAACCAGGAAAAGGGATTCAGAACCTGTTTATCTTTCTGTTTGCTGCCATCCTGCTCCTGCTTCCACTGAATATGATCAGCTATGCCCGGCAAGTCAAGTACCGAAAGCAAAAAGAGGTTTTAATGGAACAGGTGATAAGGAACAGGCAGGATCGGATCATTGTGACCGATGAAGTCCAGAAGAGACTTCTGGAGTATTACAGTGGATACCATAAGGATCAGATCCAGAGATTTCTCAGTTTTGAGGAGTTTGACTCCCACAGGGCAACGAAAGAAGAACCGCTCTTGCTCTTAAACTGGCATAGCCGCTACCTGTCGGGAATGAACCGGCAGGACCTGCCTGTCTATGCCCGGAATATTCCTGCTGCTATTGACCCAGTTTATATAAACCAGAGCCTGGACCTGGTGCTCTATGAGATAAGGGACCTGCCTTTGCCGGATCAAAAACCCACTTGCCTGTTAACCACCCTGAATGATTTTGAACGGCCTGCTCCCTTCTGGAAGCAGAATGAAAAAGATATTTCGAGCCAGATCAAATACGGGGGAGCCAGATCAAACCGGGTCTCTGAGTATTCATCCACATTCGAGTATCCGCTGGACTCCCTGGGAAAAGAACCTGCACAGGACCTGCTTGTTCATACGAGTCTGTTCTGTTTTGCAGAAAACAAGACGAAGGCCCGGATCGTTATCTCCCTGGAGAATGATGGCGGAATCCCTTTCTGGGAAACACTTGAGATGAATAAGTATCTGAAAGCCTTTTCCAACTGGTGGCCCATTACATACGAAGTCACGATTCCACGAACCCATCTGAAACAGGACTCCCGGTTAAAAATATATGTCTGGAAGACCGACCGGTCAACGCTTTACATCGACGATTTCCATATCAAAATCCTGGAGTTCTCCTCCGGTCCGGGGGAGGTCGAGTGATAAGACCTCCAAATATACCCTGTTTAAACCTTAAATAACTGTTAATCCTTAAAATACGGAATATTATAGCAACAAACATGGCACAGTTTTCGTAGATTACACTAGTAAATTATTCACCAATACCCTATACCATGAAAAAAACTGCATTATTGGCTATCTGTATGCTCATCATATCTGGCGGATTGTTTGCGCAGAAGATGAACACCGTTAAAACCGACCTTTTCAGTCCGTTCCTCAGAACAGGAGTATTCAAATATGAGAGAGCATTGAATGAAAACATGAGCGCCCAGCTTCGATTTTTCTATACCGGCTATAGTCCGGGTGGCCTTGACACTAAATTAAACGGGATCGGTATTACGCCCGAATTCCGCTACTATTTATCCAGTACTCCCGCACCCAATGGGACCTACCTGGCTCCTAATTTTCGTTATATGACCCTGACGGTCACAGATCAAATAGACGATTCGGAAGGTACACTAACTTCTCTGGGCTTTGCCATTAACCTGGGGAAACAGGTTGTACTCAAAAATATTATTGTGATTGATGCCTGGGTGGGACCTGTATATGCATTCAGGTCTATCAGTGAATCAGTAGGGGGGGCAGATTTAGGACAAATTTCAGGTGTTGACGGATTTGGCATCAGGCTTGGGATTGCCATCGGTTTAGCGTTTTAAACTAAAACACAAGCCTGAACTGGGTCCTGCCGGGTGTGGAGTCAAACTCGATCCGTCCACCATTCATGGCCATCACCTGGCGGCTGTAACTGAGCCCTACTCCGGTCCCCTTCTGGCGGGTGGTAAAGAAGGGCATAAAGATTTCATCGGATATTTCTGGAGGTATACCCTCACCATTGTCGGTAACCTTCAGAACTATCCAGTTTTTTCTGTAAGGGCGGATAATTCAATTTCAGCCGAATCTGCCCCTTCCAGGGCCTGGACGGCATTCTTCACCAGGTTCAGCATCACCTGGGTGATCATCTGCTCATCGGCATGGATCTTCAGCCCGGGAGAATGGCATTCAAATAAGATCCGGAGACCGGTATTTTTCTGATAGTGCTCCAACAGGGTCTTCAACTTTTCAAATAATTCACAAACCGCAAACTCCTGCTTTACCGGATAAGGAATTCTGGATAATACCCGGTATGATTCAAAGAAAGATGTGAGTCCTGCACTCTGTTTTGCGATGGCATCCAGCCCTTTGATGGTTTGCTGAATGACAGGTTCCGCTGCGCCGTTGGCCCCGGAATCATATTCGGCCCATACCTCTTTCAAGGTGGTAGAGATGGAGGTGATCGGTGCCAGGGAATTCATAATCTCGTGGCTCATGACCCGGATCAACCTGATCCAGTCATCAATCTCCTTCCGCTCCATACCGGCTGAAAGGTCCTGGATGCTCACCACCTTTACCTCCTCTCCCTTCAGATTGATCTCCACCATCTGCAGCCCCAGCACCCTTTTCAGACCTGTCTCCCTGTCCAGCAGGCTAAGTTCCCCACGATCAAGTGAACTCATATTTTGAATCCTCTCGTAAAGGCCCGGATACCATTGAGCCAGTGCCCTGGTATGGGTAAGCCTGGGTAATTTCAAAAGCCTGAGTGCCTCCTCGTTGATTTGGTTGATATGGCCAGTCCCTGAAACGACCATAAGTCCGCTCGACAGGTGTTGCAGGATCTGGCTGAAGTACTGTTCCCGCATCTCATTGCTCAGCTTCATCTCCCGAAAACTTTCATTCAGTCGGTTCAGATGTTGATGCAATTCACTTATAAACTTGCTACGTTCGCTTGAACGGTAAGAGATGGAGGTGTCATCATTTTCAAGTGCCCGGAAAAAAAATAGCACCTCCCGGTTCCATCGGGTTAATTGCAAATAGAGCAATACCAGTACAAGAATAGCTGAACTCCCAAGCAGGATGGACAAATGAAGCCTGGAGGATGATAGGGCCCAACCCAGCAGTACAGCATTGATCAAAAGGAGAAGAATCCAAAAGATCAATTTAATATGATAGGTCCTAAAGCCCATACTTTTTGATTTTATTGTACAGGGTTTGCCGGGAGATCCTTAGCTGGGAGGCTGCTGCCGTCATGTTTCCTCCGTTTTTCTGCAGTGCATATCCTATCAACCTGGCTTCCACCTCATCCAGGCTTCCGTCAAAGGAGGCTGATGCATGGAGGAGGGCAGCATTAAACTGGAAGCTATCCCCGCTTAAAATCTGATTCTCTGTCAGGATCACTGCCCTTTCCATGCTGTGCCGGAGCTCTCTGACATTGCCGGGCCAGGACCATTTCTTCAATGCTGCTTCAGCTGTTTTATCCAACTTTAATCCGGGCTTATTATAGCGATTCGAAAAGTACTGTAAAAAATAGGCTGCCAGTAAAAGAACATCCTCTCCCTTTCCCGCAAGGGAGGGAGTTCCACCTCTATGGTATTGATGCGATAGAGCAAATCCATCCGGAAGCTTCCCTGTTCCACCATGGCCTCCAGGTCCCTATTGGTAGCACAGATCAGACGAATATCTACCGGGATCACCTTTGAACTTCCCAGCCTGGTAATGGTCCGGTTTTGAAGGATACTGAGTAGCTTGGCCTGAAGCGTCAGAGAGAGGTTCCCGATCTCATCAAAAAAAAGGGTTCCCCGGTGGGCCGCTTCTATTTTTCCGATCCTGTCGGAGCCCGCATCTGTAAAAGCTCCCTTCACATGTCCGAACAACTCACTCTCAAAAAGGGAATCCGGGACCGCTCCCAGATCCACGCTGACTATAATCTCCCCGGACGGTCCGAACGATCATGGATCTCGCGGGCAATCAACTCCTTCCCCGTACCATTCTCCCCGGTGATTAATACGTTGGCCGGGGTTGCTGCCACTTTTTCAACCATTTCCAAAACCCGGGATATCGCCGGAGACCTGCCAATGAACCTGGTGGACTTACCCTTTAGCTCCGTCTTCAGCGACTCCTTTTCTTTCTGAAGGGATTTGACCTGTCTACGTGAATTCGTAAGTCTGACTGCGGTATGCATGGTGGCAAGCAATTTCTGGTTGTCCCAGGGTTTTAATACAAAATCCACCGCACCATCTTTAAGAGCGGTCACGGCCAGTTCTATATCTCCAAACGCGGTAATCATCACCACAGAGAGATCCGGATCCAGCTTCATAAGCTCCCTCAGCCAGTAGAGTCCCTCATTTCCGGTATTCTGTCCGGCCGTATAATTCATATCCAGCAAAACAGCACTGTAAGATCCCTCCCTGAGTTCGGAAATAATTAGTCCCGGTTTACTGAGACATTTTACTTCTGAAAACTCCCTGGAGAGCAGAAGATCCAGTGCGGTCAGTACATTCCTGTTATCATCCACCACCAGTATGCGGGCTTCGGTCATGACATAAAACTACGTCCAGGTCCATTCAAATGCAAAAAATTGTCCAAATATTTGACACTATGTTGTCTAAATCGTGGACATTTACGAAGTTGCCTGAAATCTTATTGTACATATAAACAAGATCTTAGCTCTTTGGCACAGCATTGGCAATAAGCCTGTGGAACGAGGGATCAGAGTTGAGTAAACCAAGCTTAATGGAAGAAATACTAATTCAAACCAGGCAACTGACCAGGCAATATACATCGGAGGAAGTGGAGACCACCGCGGTGAGTCATGTAAATCTGACCGTCAAAAAGGGAGAGTTCGCAGCCATTATGGGACCTTCCGGCTGTGGGAAGTCGACCCTTCTGAATCTCCTGGGACTCATCGACCGCCCCAGCTCCGGTTCCATTTTCTTCAATGGCTTTGAAACAGAGTCCCTGTCTGATAATCAATTGACACGGATTCGAAGAAGACATATGGGCTTTGTTTTCCAGAATTTTAATCTCGTGGATGAATTAAATGTGTCCGAAAATGTAGAATTGCCTTTGATTTTTTTGGGAATGAAACGCAGAGCGCGAAAAGAGCGGGTCGCCCAGATACTCGATCACTTAAAACTGGGGCACCGCATGCAGCATTATCCTCAACATTTGTCAGGGGGACAACAGCAAAGAGTAGCCTTTGCACGTGCCATTGTTAGCCAGCCCCGGCTAATCCTGGCCGATGAGCCCACCGGGAACCTGGACTCCAAAAACGGAACCCTGATTCTGCATTTGCTTAACGAATACAACCGCCAGGGGGCCACTGTGGTAATGGTGACACATTCTGAGAAAGATGCCAGCTATGCCCATCGAATCGTCAAGCTCCTGGATGGAGCTATTGTAAACTAGTCCTTGTATCCACACTGAAACAGCCATTTATGTTACAGACCTACCTCAACATCGCATTCAAATACCTGGTCCGGCTACCTGCCTATTCGGTGTTGAGCATCCTTGGATTCTCCATCGCCTTTGCCAGCATTTTTTTTATCTACTCCCAGGTGAGTTACCAGAACAGCTACGATAAACATCTGGAAACATGGGATCGCGTATATAGATTGAGCGGCGAAATCAATCTGCCCGACAATGAGAATATTCATGCACAGCTGGGGCCACGGCTGGGACCCATGATGAAAGAGGAACTCCCTGCCATAGTTCAGATGACCAGGCTGGTTGCTTTTGAAGAGAAATGTATTGTTAGGGCAGGTGATCATGTATTTTTCGAAGATCAAGTCTATTTTGCAGATACTACTGTTTTTGAAGTATTTCCCCTGGAATTTCTTTATGGCACTCCAAAAAACGCCCTGCTTACTGAAGGTCAGATGGTTATTTCGGAAAGCATCGCAAGAAAGTATTTTGGCAGCGCCAATGCCATTGGCAAACAACTCCAAATCAATAACGACAAAACCTTCGAAGTGACAGGCGTTACCAGCGACCTCCCGGAGAACGTACACCATAAACTGCATGTGCTCGTCTCCATGAAATCCCTTCGCCCTCAGGCCCTGGAAATGCTGGACGGCGAGGATTCAGAAAATTACTGGCGCCCCTTTGCCTATCATTTCATCATGCTCGGGGAAAACAATACCATTGAGGAAGTGGAAAATGCATTCCCGGCCTTCTATGAAAAACACATGGCTGAATTTGGCAACTTCTTAAAGGCCGATTTCAAATTGATTCTTACTGCGCTTCCGGATGTGCATTTCACTCCACAATTTACCTATGATTTCCCCAAGGGAAACAGAAGCTACTCCTATTTGCTGCTGGCTGCAGGACTCTTTCTGCTGCTAATCGCTCTGCTAAACTATGCCAACCTGCTCTCAGCCTCTCTGGCTTCACGCACACACAGCCTGGGTATTTTTAAGATCAATGGGGCCGAACGTTCCCATATTTACAAATTGTTGATCTGCGAATCTCTGATCCTTATTGCCTTTTCTGCAGCGCTTGCCTGGTTTTTGCTTACCGGGGTAGAGGCCTGGTTGCCGGAGCAGCTGGGAGCTGACATGTTGCAGTCGGGATTCCAGCAGGAAGCTTCCTGCTGATGGTCCTGCTGGTCCTGGCTGCCATTTCTCTGACCTTCATACTGGCAGTTATCTCCAGGGTCTATCGTCAGCCCATTCACCTCCTGAAGGGGGATTCCAGTCTGGGAGCTGAGAGAAAACGCTATGGCTTTGGCAAAGGAAGCATTGTTTTGCAATTTACCTTTTCGGTGATTCTGATAATCTCCTCGCTGCTGATCACCAGGCAGGTACGATACCTCCTCAAAGCAGAGATCGGATATGATACTGACAATGTGGTGCAGGTAAAACTTCATGCGGAGGGTCTTCCCCTGGAGAAGATTATTTCCTTTAAACAGGAGTTGAAGAAGAGCTCCATGGTACGGGAGGTGGCCTATTCAAGCAATGTGCCGGGAGAGGCATTAGCGACGGCTCACTTTAAAGTGGATGTGGACGGTCAGGAGGCCTCAAAAATAGTCTCCCTGCTGGCCATCGATGCAGACTACATACCGCTGATGCAGATGGAGCTCAAAGAAGGTCGAAATTTCGACCGCGGCAAACCCACCGATCCTCCGCGTGGCGTGATCCTCAACGAAGCCTGCATTACTTTTCTGGGAATGGGAGATTCTCTGGCAGGCAAGTACATCGGTCAAATTGAGATTCTGGGTGTCCTGAAAAACGGAAAGTATAATTCCCTCCACGAAAACTCCAGGCCCGTGGCCCTCTATGATGAGACCGGAAACCGTGGTTACATGAATGTGAAGCTAAATACAAGCGATCTGTCCGGAGCCATAAAACAGATCCAGAACACCTACGAACTATTCTTTGAAAACATCCCTTTTGAGTATAGTTTTCTTGACCAAACGGTGGAGCAGATGTACAGCAACGATATCAAGCAGAGTAAACTGCTGGCCATTTTTACCATCCTGAGCATTGTGATTGCCAACATCGGACTGTTTGGCTTGGTTTCGCTGCTAAACCACAAACGAATCCGGGAGATAGGGATCAGAAAAGTGAACGGGGCACAGAAATGGCAGATCGTGCTACTGCTGGGAAAACAGCTGGTAATCTGGGTGGCCATTGCGGTTGCCATCGCCATCCCGGTTACCTGGTACGTAAGCAGGCTATGGATGCAAAATTTTGCGACGCGGATCGCCTATTCCTGGTGGTTCGTCCTCCTGGGGGCAGCGATCATCCTGATAAGCGCAATGCTTACCACTGCAGTCATGACCCTGAGGGCCTCATCCAGAAATCCAGTTGAAACCTTAAGATACGAATGATGAGATCAACGATTAAACTCTTTATGGTCCTGGTCACTCTTACAGTGGCCGTGTTCGGATGGATCACGGGCCAATACCGGGACCGGGACTTTCTGATCCTGATCCTTGTGCTGATTTCTGCCACGCTGGCCACCTTCCTGATACTAAATATAAGTGAGCACCGGCTTCAGGCCAGGAAGAGAAAGGAAAAGGAATCCAGATCCCAGCAGGGTCCAGGCGCTGAAGCAATTCATATCAAAAGATCTGAGGGTTCATTTGCCCTGAAGGACAAAAAATCGGGCCTGACCTGGGGGGGAGGAAACATCAAGGCCAGCGAGGCTACGCGGGGTAGCAAAAGGAAATTCCTGGGAAATAAGTCTTCTTAAAAGGAGTAACCTAGCGATAAAGCAGGAAATACAAAGAAATCTACCGTCGAAAAAAATAAAATTAGGAGCTGCCCTTAGCAGAAGACCTCCCGGGCCTTGATAGCGGTAACCCAATCTGAATGATACTGCGCCATTAGCAGAATCCTCCTCGGTTCGGAACTTGAACCAAAAAAATAAACTCCCATGATCCCGGTTTCAAAAAAATGCCTGACCCCTCCCTCTAAAACTGAAGATTCTACCACTACACCAGTGGCATCAAAATGATACAGACCTCCTCCGAAAGTGATCCCGGGATTATCTCCTACGGGGATCATTCTTGCATAGTTAAGAGACAATATCCCAACATAAACAGAGTTCTTCTGAATATCCCTTATGGAAATTGCAGTGTCTGGTCTCCGGGATTCAATAATGGATGTGCCTGCTTTAAAATTAAATTGTTTCCATTGGATAACATTTCGCTTATAATCAGCCACACTTGATTTATTGATGTACGTATGTAGCCAGGCACCCTGGGATCTCATTTCATAATATATAAACGTTTCATTGATACTATCAATACGACAGGCAATAGAATCTCCTTTTACTGTTACAATGAGATCGTAGTCCTGTGCATAGACGCAGTCAACCAAAAAGAGAGAAAAAGTTGCAAGTACCAAAGGGAAAATTTCATGTTTCATGACTTCCGTCCGATTAGTGAATATCAACAAGTTACAATATGAAAACCCTCAAGTCAAGCAATAAGTTTTGTAACATGATTTGCTGGAATCAATTCGATCTTTAGTCCTCCAGAACAGAACTCCATGAGGTACAGGCTGGCTTCGTTCAAGCTTCTGATTCCCTCCTTTTAAGCAGATAATAAACAGGAATCCCTACCCCAATCACTCCCAGGGCAATGGATGATTCCACCGGGCGTTCCAGAAAAGCCAAGACCAGGATAGCCAGGGAAAAGAGGATAAACAAAACCTGTGGAACAGGATACCAGGGAGTCCGGTAAGCCGTTTCACCCAACATTCTGATCTTAAACACTCCAAGCACAGCCAGAATTGGGAAGATCCCCAGAGAGAAACTGAGCAAGGTAATGATCTGATCAAAGGTCCCTGTAAGCACGAAAACAATGGCCAACCCGCTCTGCAGCAGGATGGAAATTCCGGGAACACCGGCGCGGTTGATTTTTTTCGCGATTCTGAAGAAATGGCCCGATTCTGCCATGGCATAGTAGACCCGGGGTCCAATGATGGTCAGGACAGAGATGGCCGAAAGCAGGATCAAGGCAATAAAGAGTGAGAAAAACTGGTCCATGGTACGGTTAAAAAGATTATTAGCTGCCAGTCCCCCGACAGAAATCACCCCCTTCATCTCTTCTGCAGGAACTGCATAAACGTAAAGGGCATTCAGGAACAGGTAGATCAGGGTGACGAACAGGGTGCCACTGATTAAGGATCGGGGAATATTTTTCACCGGATTTAAAACCTCAGAACCCACATAGGTAGAAGCGTTCCAACCGCTATAGGCAAACATGATCCACATGAGGGCAAGGCCCATGGTTTTCAGCCCGGCCCACCCCTCTGAAACCTTGAGATGAACCGTGAAATGCTCGAAGCTCCCCTCTCCAAAAGCAAAGCCGACGATCACAAGTATAAGGATCAGACCAACCTTTAGCATGGTGAGCAGGTTCTGTACCTTCGATCCCGAGCGCAGACCCAACAAATGAATGATGCTAAAGACCGTGATAATTCCTATGGCTACAGCTTTCTTTACTAGAACAATATCTTCAGTAGCTTCCCCATGGGGAAAGGTCCGGATCAGGTATTCACTGAAGGCCAGTGCCGAGGCAGCTACCGGAGCTGAAAACCCTACAAAAAAGGAGATCCATCCACTGAGAAATCCGGCCAGTGGGGAGAACAGTTCGGAGAGAAAGGCATATTCCCCTCCTGCTTTTGGAAACCTCGCTCCCAGTTCACTGTAGCTCAGGGCCCCGCACAGGGCGATCACTCCGCCAATTCCCCAGAGGAGAAGTAACAATTTTGGGTCATGCAGTTGAGCCAGCAATAATCCAGAGGTGGTGAAGATCCCGGCCCCGATCATGTCCCCCACCACGATATTGGTCAGAGAGAAATAGCCCAGTGTTTTTTTCAGGCCATATGAAGGCTTCTTTGACAAGTGCTTACCTGGACATGCGCTGGTTTCTTCCGATCAGGAAATAGAGCACTGATCCCAGGAAGGGAAGCAAAATGATAATCAGGACCCATAAGATCTTTTCATTCCCTGGAAAATCACTCATGAGTGCGCTGATCAATGCCAGCAGGGGAAGAAGGAAAACAAAAAGGATTACCAGAAGGGTTATCAATATTCCGCCACCAAAAAGAAAAAGGAAAGTCATCGTGCAAGTTTTTGTATTTCTCATAAAACTAAGAAATAATCTGCTGCCAATCAAAGAGCAATATTTCATAACTTGCTATACGAATGCCATAAATCCTCAAACAATGAAACATCTAATTTCCGTATTCTTCTCCCTGATTATTCTGGCTTCCTGCAGCGGTCCGGAGCCGGGTCCCTCCCGGGAATCCTCATTTGCACTTGATTCCTACGTGGAGGCAGAAGACCCCGCTTTCAGTTATGAAATTGTTGAAACGGTCCCTGCCGAAGCCTGGACCGAATACCGGATTCATTTGATCTCCGGAACCTGGCTCACGGAAGAGGAAGTGGACGAGCCCCAATGGTGGCACTGGTTGACCTTGGTGGTACCCAGGGAAATCAGGGAATCAGAATCGCTTATGCTTATCGGGGGAGGCTGGAGAGGCGATACCATTCCCATTGCAGCTAAGGAAGCTATGATCCAGGCAGCGTTGTCCACCGGTTCAGTGGTCTCTCATTTAAGTAATGTTCCTTTTCAACCCATCGATTTTAAGGGAGATACTGCAGGCGGAGTTTTTGAGGATGAGCTGATCGCCTTTGCCTGGCTGCAGTTTCTGGAAGGGGGTGCTACAGAGGATGTGCAAACATGGTTGCCTCGCTTCCCCATGACCCGGGCGGTGGTCAGGGCCATGGATGTGGTCCAGGAGATCTGTGAGTCAGATGATAAGCCGGTGGATGGATTTTTTGTTGCCGGGGCATCCAAAAGAGGATGGACCACCTGGACCGTGGCTGCCGTGGATGACCGGGTAATAGGAGCCGCCCCGGTGGTGATTGATCTGCTCAATGTGATACCCTCCTTTCAACACCATTGGCAGTGTTACGGAGACTGGGCGCCGGCCATTGATCCCTATGTAAACCTGGGCATTATGAACTGGATAGATACAGATGAATTCCTTTCCATGCTTAAGCTGGTAGAGCCCTTTGAGTTCCTGGAGAGATTACGCATGCCCAAACTGCTGATCAATGCAACCTGCGATGAATTTTTTGTCACCGACTCCTGGAAATTCTACTGGAAGGAACTGCAGGGAGAAAACTACCTGCAATATGTCCCCAACGTGGGTCACGGTCTGCATGGTTCCTACCTGACTGAAAACCTGGTCTCCTTTTACCAGCGGATTATCACCGGGACCGAGATCCCTTCTTTCCATTGGAGCGTGAGCCAGGATACCATCTATGCGGAAGTGAATCCAGACAACGACTATCAGATAAGCCTCTGGGAAGCTGTTAACACAGAGGGCCGCGACTTTAGAAGCTATGTGATCGGGGAAGAGGCCTGGCGTAGGGAAGCCCTGGAAATCAGACAAAGTGGCCTCTATGCCATCCCCATTACTCTACCTGAGATCGGATATAAAGGGTCACTGGTGGAGGTGGTTTTCAACCCGGAATCCGAATTCCCACTTACTCTTACTTCCGGGACGCTTGTTACTCCGGATACTTATCCTTTTGACCCTTTCCAACCCGGTCTTCCAGCTAAATAATTACATTTACTCTTTGCCAGGCAAATTGTATCTAAACTAAGCCCAATGATGAAAACCTTGCCATTAGTACTGGCGCTTTTAGCCGTGGGGCTATCCAATTGCAAAACCACTGATCCCGTGATTCAAACGGACAAGCATCATAACATCCGCTTCAACCAGGTAGGCTATTATCCTGGTGCCCTTAAAGAGTTTGTGGTGGTGGATTATGAGGCCCTTTCCTTTCAGATCCTGAATGACAAGGGGAGAAGCGTTTTTGAAGGAGAACTGATCCAAAAAGGTAGCTGGGATGCCTCCGGAGAAAAGGTTCTGCTGGGTGAGTTCACCGCATTGACCAGGGCAGGAACCTTTCAGATTAAGCTAAACACCGGGATCACTTCTGCTCCATTCAGGATCGCCCCCGGGGTTTATCAAGAAGCCCTGAATGCTTCCATCAAAAGTTTTTATTTCCAGCGGGCTTCCTTGGCCATTGAAGAGCCGTATGGAGGAATATATCAAAGAGCATCCGGACAAACCGACGAGCGCTGCTTCTTTCATCCCTCTTCCGGGAGAACGGAAGGATATTTGAGCTCACCGGGAGGCTGGTATGATGCCGGGGATTATGGCAAATATGTGGTAAATGCAGCCCTGACTGTGGGCCAGATGCTAAACCTGGTGGAACTGTTACCCAGGGCTGTCCCGGGAGATGCCCTGAATATCCCGGAAAGCGGCAATGACATCCCCGATCTGCTGGATGAAATCCGCTATGAGCTGGACTGGCTGGCCACCATGCAGGATGAGGATGGAGGGGTATATCATAAACTTACCGCCTTGAATTTTGGAGGGTTTATTATGCCCGGGGAATATAAGCTCGACCGCTATATCATCGGAAAAGGGACCACCTCCAGCCTTAGTTTTGCTGCAGTAATGGCGCAGGCCTCCAGGGCCTATTCAGAGATAGCTCCCGATTTTGCGGCACGCTGTCTTGAGGCTTCTGAACAAGCATGGAACTGGGCCACAGAAAACAGCGATGTCCCATTTAGAAACCCTGAAGATGTGTTCACCGGTGAATATGGCGATGATCAATTCAGCGATGACTTTTACTGGGCTGCCTCGGAATTATATGTTTCTACCGGCAAGGAAGACTATCTGCAGGCCCTCAAAAAATATGACCAGCCCTACCAGCACCAGATCACCAACAGCTGGAAGTTTTTTGTCCGCAATATGGGATTCCATACCCTGCTGATCCATGGAAAGCTAAGTGAAGAGTTGAGTCAGAAACACCTGTCGCTCTCCGATAAGATCCTGGCAAACATGGAAGCCATTCCCTATGGAATCAGTCTCGACCACTTTGAATGGGGTTCCAACAGTGATGTGCTGAACCAGGCCATGATCCTCTGCATCGCTCACCATCTGAGTGGAGAGCAGAAGTATCTGGATGGCGCCATCAGGAACACCGACTATATTTTCGGGAAAAACGCCACCGGCTACAGTTTCCTCACAGGCTTCGGCTATAAACAGGTGATGAATCCCCACCATCGACCCAGCGGGGCCGATAACATTGATGAACCAGTACCCGGATTTATTCTGGGTGGCCCTAACAAAGATAAACAGGACAGGGCAGAGGTGGAGTACACATCCGACTACCCTGCGAAATCTTTCATGGATGTGGAACCCAGTTTTGCTTCCAACGAGGTATGCCTTAACTGGAACGCCCCCGCAGTTTTTGTTCTGGGCTACCTGGAGTACGTGCACAGATAAGAGCTGATCTGTATAATAACCCTTAAACTCGAAAAATGAAGATATTGCAAACTATGATCTTTCTGATCCTGATCCTTGGAATCCAGGCCTGTTATAAGGCGCCTTCAGTTCCCTCTTACCTGAGCCAGTATGATAACACATACAGGGAGGATCCCCGTCAGGCAAACCTGCAGTGGTTCGTTGAAGCTAAATACGGAATGTTTATCCACTATGGTCTTTATAGTCTGCTCGAAAAAGGAGAATGGGTGCAGCTCAGGGACACCATCCCTGTGGCCGAATATGCCCTGCTTAAGGACCGTTTTACCGCAGAACAATTTGATGCGGACAGGATATGCGATGTTGCTTTAGATGCAGGGATGAAATACATTACCATCACTTCGAAACACCACGATGGCTTTTGCCTGTTTGAAACTGAGGCAACTGACTTCCATGTACTGAATTCTCCCTGCGGCCGGGACCTGATCGGAGAATTATATAAGGCCTGTGAAAGAAAGGGGCTGGGTTTGTTTTTGTATTACTCTTACGGTGCCGATTGGAAACACCCCTACTTTTATCCAAGGGAAGCTGGCTGGCAAAATGCCCGGCCCGCATATAAAGAACCTCAACCAGAATATAAGTACGAAAAGGTGGAGGATTTTCAAAAATATGTGGAGTTTGTTCATACTCAGATCACGGAGCTCTTTACCCAGTATCCCAATATTGCGGGCATCTGGTTTGATCCCATCATGGGTTATTACAGCCGTCCCGACCTCTTTCCCATCGATTCCACCTATGCTCTGGTAAGATCGCTTTCCCCTCACGCCCTGATCTCATTTAAACAAGGGGCAAACGGTGAAGAGGATTTTATGGCACCGGAAAGAGGTGGAGGCGCCCGGGTAGGTCAACAGTTCGAAGTAGCCCGAAAGGTCTATGAGTTAAACAAAGACAAACCAAGGGAGATCTGCAATACCCTGCAGCCCCATGCATGGGGGTATAATAAACAACATGATGGGAATCATAAATCAGCAGAAGAGATCCTGGAGATGCTGAGCGATGCCGCCGAGATAGATGCGAATCTTTTACTGAATGTGGGGCCAAAAGGAGATGGTTCCTTTCCGGAGGAGGATATCAGGGCACTGAAGGAGGCAGGGGTCCGAATGAAATCTACAACTAAATAACTTCAACTCAGATAATGTCTGTTAACAGTGGTTTCGTAATAGATTCAGGCACTTGACTTGAATCTTTAAAGAACTTACCTTGTAAATAACCAACACATATTCCCCATGTCCCAATCGCCCGGTAGGCTTTCCCGTTTCTGGAGAGAATTAAAAAGACGTAAGGTTTTTCGTTCTCTTGCAATCTACGCTGGATCAGCATTTATCATTCTTGAAGCAGCTACTATTATCTTTCCTCGCTGGGGCTTCCCCGACTGGACCATCGATCTGGTTCTATGGCTGCTGATCCTGGGAGCCTTTATCAACGTGATCATCGCCTGGATCTATGACATTACCCCGGGAGGAATGCAAAGGACCAAACCCCTGGAGGAGGCCTCTACGAGAGAGAAAATTCCTGATTCCAGGGGGTGGAAAGCAGCCACCTATGCCAGCCTGGTGGTAATTGTGGGCCTGGTGGTTCTTAATATTATTGGTCCCGCTAAAACACTCCGTGCCGGAGATATCCAATCCCTGCTGGTCCTGCCCTTTGAAAATTTCACAGGCGATGACCAGCTGGATTATGTAGCTGCCGGAATGCACTCCTCTCTGATAGGCGATATGGGACAGATCAGCGGAATGCGGGTGATTTCAAAAACCACTGCCAGTACCTATAAAGGAATGAACCTGGCACTACCGGAGATGGCTTCAAAGTTAAATGCCGATGCAGTGGTGGAACCGACGGTGATGTGCTACGGGGACAGCGTGTGCATACAAATTAGGATTATTACGCCCTTTCCTGAAGAAAAGCAGCTCTGGATCGGCGAATACAAGGAAGAGAAAAGCCAGATCATGAAGCTCTATAACCAGGTATGCAAACAGATTGCCAATGAGGTGAAGATTCAACTCTCTACTGAGGAAGAGCAATTGCTTGCCCTGGCCAGGACAATCAACAGCGAAGCATATGACTACTATCTGAAAGGCTTGTATAACTGGGAACAATTTACAGGTGAATCCATCCAGCTGGCCCTGGAGTATTTCACCAAAGCCATTGAAATTGATCCTGACTGGGCACTTCCTCATGCAGGAGTTGCTTATTACTGGATTGCCATCAGACAGTTCGGATTTGCTCCACCCTCCATCACCAAGCCAAGAATTTATGAGAATCTAAAGAAAGCTAATCAGCTGGACCCCAACTCTACCTTTGTTCAATATGTGAGCGCCCTGGCCAGTGTCTGGACAGAATTAAACTGGGAGAAAGGAGAAAAAGAGTTTTTAAGCGTGCTGAAAATCAATCCAAACGATGCACTCAGCCATGTGTATTATGCCCATTTGTTAACGAGTTTGAAAAGGGATGAGGAAGCCAGGGAACAGACCAATATAGCCATGGACCTGGATCCCATGAATCCCATGGTCTTGGGTTTATCCTCCATGGTTCTTGCATTTACCGGTGAATACGCAAATGCCATTGAAGTGGGAAAACATGGCCTGTCGCTTGCTCCGGGCAATGGTGCTGCTATGTCGGGATTATTCATAGCTTATTTGCTAAAGGAGGATTATGATAAATCGCTTGATGCCTGGACAAGCTCCCTGGAAATTAATAAACAAACCAGCGCGGATATCCAGAAGGTATTTGAACAGGAAGGATTTTTGGCTGCTGCAGCTTTACTTGCTGAAGTATATCTAAATACCGGTCAGGTAAGGCCGTTTGATTTGGCGATGGTTTATGCAGCCGCAGGTAATTCATCCTCAGCCATGGACTGGATGGAAAAGGCATACGAGAATCAGGATGCTAATATTCCCTATGTCGGTACAAACTTGTTTTCAAAGGACCCCTTCAAAATTGAAGATCCCAGGCTTATTGAACTTCTGGACAAGTTGAATTTGCCTCAACAATAGGATCTAGAAAATGTCCCAGAGAAACACAAAAATATCCAGATTCTGGCAGGAACTAAAACGGCGCAGGGTGGTGCATGTAATTACGGTCTATGCATCCGCCTCTTTTGTTCTTATTGAGCTGATCAACAATCTGACAGAGCCCTTGAATCTCCCTCCCAGGCTCTCCACCATAGTCGTGATTATTCTTGCAGTAGGATTTCCCCTGGCGGTGATCCTGGCCTGGATCTATGATCTCACACCAGAGGGAATTGAAAAAACTAAATCCGCCGAAGAGACAGAAGGAGCAGAAAAAGCAAGTGTTCCCAACGCCTGGCGTATCGCCACCTACGTTAGTTTTGTGGTGATCGCCGGACTTCTGACCCTTAACATTGTGGGAGGGTCAAAAGAGTTAAAGGCCGGGGATATCCAGTCGCTGGTCATCCTGCCCTTCGATAATTTCACTGGTGACGATGACCTGGAATATTTTGTGTCGGGTATGCATGCTTCCCTGATTGGGGATATGGGACAGTTGGGCGGATTGCAGGTAAAATCCAGAACCTCATCATCTGCCTTCAAGGACATGGACATGACCCTCCCTGAGATTGCTTTGGAGCTGGGTGTTGATGCCGCCCTGGAAACAGCCGTGATGTGCCTGGGCGATACCATCTGTATTCAGCTCAGGCTGGTTAGCACCACTGGAGATGAAGAACAGCTTTGGGTGGCCGATTACAAGGAGGAGAGAAGCCAGATCCTTAACCTATACAACCGGATCACCAAGCAAATTGCCAAAGAAGTGATGGTAGAATTATCTGCAGATGAAAAACGCCGGCTGGACAAAATACGGACCGTGGATAAGGAGACCTATGATGCCTACATCAGAAGCTATACCTACTGGGGTGACTTGAGCAAAGAGGCTCTGGACAAAGCTTATGACTATTTGAGCCAGGCAATGGAAAGGGACCCTGGTTGGGCCCCTTTATATGCCGGGATGGCACAGGTATGGGTGGGACGCTTGCAAAGAGGAATGGTGGAACCCACTCTGGGTCGTCAAAAAATTCATGAGAACATCAGCAGGGCATTTGAACTGGATCCTGACTTTCCTGATTCTCATTTTATTGGTGGAATCATATCCACCTGGACGGACTGGAATTGGGAAAATGGAGAAAAAGAGTTTCTGAAAGCCCTGGCCATCAATCCAAATGATGCGATGTCGCGTATCTACTATGCACATTTACTAATAATTCTTCAGCGACCCGATGAGGCTCTGACCCAGGGACAGTTAGCTGTGGAGTTGGATCCATTAAACCCGCTGATCCTTGGATTATTTTCAGTGGTTCTAAGATCAGCAGGCCAACTCGAGGAAGCCTATTCGCATCTGAAAAAGGCCCTGGCCATCCATCCTGAAAATAGCTTTGGCGTCAATTCTATGAAACAGGTGCTTGTCTCCCTGGAGAGGTACGATGAAGCTTTTGAATACCGGAAAATAGTTCTGTCCAGATTTTTCGGGGAGGACATAATCCATTCCTTTGAAAAGATTTTTCATGAGAAGGGATATCATGCCGCTGATGAAGAAATATTGCATCAATTTGAGCTACAGGCACAGGAAAGATATGTATCCCCCAATATTCTAGCTGTAAGACATTACGCCGTTGGAGAATATAGCAAAGCCCTCGATAACCTTGAAAGGGGCTATGAAGCGCATGAGCCCAACATACCCTATCTTGCTGCTGGAGAGAATGGTTTTGTTAACTTATATGACAGCGCCCGTTTTATTGCAATTGTAGAGAAAATGAATCTGCCTCTCCCTAAGAGTGATTAATAACTCTCCTTTGACTATTTTGTATTTTGGTGTTATATTGCAATTTACGCTTTGTGAACTAAACCTAAACATATCATCCCATGAAACTTTACTATGACAACACCCGAAGAGAGTTCTTAAGGAAACTGATCGCCGGCACCTCTGCCATGGGACTGGCCCCTTTGATGGGAAGTCTCCAGTCCTGTACCACAACAGGTGCCGATACCGGATCACTCCTCAAGATCCCCCAGCGTGCATTCGGAGCCACCGGCGAGACAGTAGGTATATATAGTCTGGGAGCCCAGGCCACCGTGGAGCAGGTGGGCATGAAGGAGCAGGCCATTGCCATTGTAAATAAATGTATTGATATGGGCATAAACTATATCGATACCTCCGCCTGGTACGGCATGGACGGAACCAGCAGCGAGGGAGATCACCTGCGGGGTACCAGCGAACGCCATGTGGGCGAGGTGATGAAGACCCGCCGAAGTGAGGTATTCCTGGCCACCAAGACCCACGACCGCAGTTACGATGGCGCCATGCGCCACCTGGAGAGTTCCTTGAAGAACCTGCAGACCGATGTGATCGACCTCTGGCAAATCCATAATATCAAGCCGGGCCAGGACGAAGATATTGACTATATCTTTTCCGATGAGGGCTGCATGAAAGCACTGATTCAGGCACAGGAAGAGGGCGTGGTCCGTTTTCTTGGCATCACCGGTCATGCCGATCCCGACCCCATGAAAGAACTGGTGGACCGCTATCCCTTCGATGCCGTACTGATGGCATTGAATGCCGCGGATAAACACCACAATCCTTACATTGAGAAATTGTTGCCTGCAGCGGTGGAGAAGAATATGGGAATTATCGGAATGAAGATTCCTGCCCGTGACCGCATCTTTTCCCATGGGGGCATCATCACTATGAAGGAGGCCATGAGCTATACCATGTCACTTCCCATAAGCACCATCATCGTGGGGATAGACAAGATTGCCGAACTGGAGGAAAATGTGAAGATCGCCAGTGAATTTGAACCCCTGACGGCCGATGAGATGCTGGCCATCGAAGATAAGGTCAAGCCACACTACGAGCACCTGATGTTTTACAAGGGACTTTCAGACTGGCCGGAGGAGTGGTCGGGCAACAACGTTTAGTCCGTGGGATAACTGACTTTTGATTTCATAAATATTCCCTTACTTTTATTACACCTTGAAAAAGTAAGGCAGATGGATCATAAGAGCATTCCCAGGTTTTATGGACTGAGGATATACCTATCCTCGATCATGCTGTATTTTTTCCTGGTATTTCCTTTCATCGGATTTATCATATTCCAGAATATACCCAGGTTTATTGAGAACCGCGGCGGAGTTGAACAGATCGCAGCCAGCGTGGATTCAGCCCGCACATCTTTGGACACTGTTGTTGAACTAAAGATGGAGGAGATAGACACCATGATGAACCTGGCTTTCCAGGGGGAAATTGACAGCCTGGTAGCCAAAGCCATTGAATTAGAGGGGAGCCATGATGATACAATCCCTGGGGATAGTGAAGCAGCCATCCTGATTGGTCCACACCCCAAAGAGAAGGATGGACTCAGGATGTTTTCAGAGAAGGGGCCCTTCTCGCGTTATTTTTCGCTACTCTTTCTGCTACTGGGCGTCAGCCTGATTGTCGGTTTGTTTTATAACCTCCCCTTCAAGCGATTCTTCAGATTACTCAGGAGAAAAAAGGAAATCCCTCCGAAGCTGCAGGCAGTGTGTAAAAAACGCTTGTTTGGCATGCCCCTGATCAACAGCCTGATTGTCACCATGCCCAATATTGTGGTGATCATATACTCCTTAGTTTTCCTGGTCTCGGATGTCCGTTTCGATGAAGAAGTGGAAAGAAGCATGTTTATCCAGCTTCACTACCTGACCATAGTGGCCACCCTCCTGGAATTTCTATTCGTTTATTACTGGCAGAAACACCGGGTTCATATCCGGTATATCGATCACCTCTACTCCGAAGTTGAACTGCGTAAGCAGGTATTCCGCCGAAAGCGAGGAAAAATCAGGCAACGTTTCATTGTGGCCAGCGGGATGACTACTTTCCTGCCTCTTGTGGTTGTAATGGTATACCTGGTACTGAGTTTCACCTCCGTCAAAAAATTGGCACTTGATGAATATTCCGAAGATCATAAAGAGGTTTTGTTTGGGCCATGGAGTGAGATTATTGGAATAGGGAACAAGCTGGTTTCTCAAGAAGGAAGAGATGCTGAGAAGAAAGATGGCAATGAGAAATTCTTCTATGTAAATGCCATTGATTCCATTGTGATGCTTGTGGGAATCGGGAACGGTATCCTGGTCTCCTTTATTTACCTCTTGTTGTTTATCCGGTGGACCAACAGGGATATCAGCTGGCCTTTAAAAGAACTTTTAGTTCATATCAGGAACACCAGGGCTGGCGAACCGGAACAATATTCCATTGTACGAACCAACGACGAGCTTGGAGAGCTGGCTGAAGGCTATAACGAGATGACCCAGAAGATCCATGACTATGTGGAGAGCATCTCAGCCATGAACAGGGACCTGGAGGAAAAGGTGAAGGAGAGAACCCGGGAGGTGGTGGAGCAGAAAGAGGAGATTGAAACCCAGAAGGAGGAAATTGAGGCACAGCTGGACCTGGCAACCCTCCAGAGAGATACCATTTCGAAACAGAAAGACCTGATCCTGGACAGCATCCACTATGCCGAGAGAATCCAGTCGGCCATTCTTCCGCCGGTTCAAATCCTGAAGGAGTATCTATCTGATCATTTTATCCTGTTCAAGCCCAGAGATATTGTAAGCGGCGACTACTACTGGGCGAGGGAGAAAGATCAAAAATTGCTGATTGCGGTGGCCGACTGCACCGGACATGGGGTCCCCGGGGGATTCCTGAGTATGCTGGGGATCTCCTCCATGAACGAGATTGTTAACCGAAGTACCATTCTGGATCCCGGAAAGATACTGGAACAATTAAGAGAAGTGGTGATTGCCTCCATGCACCAGACCGGATCCAGGGATGAGGCCCAGGATGGCATTGAGATTGCCCTCTGCGTGATCGATCTGAAGCATAAGTCCCTGGTCTATGCCGGGGCAAACAGGCCCCTGTACCTGCTCAGAAATGGAGAGATTCAACATATACGTCCCGACCGGATGCCCATCGGGATCTATGAACAGGAAAACCTTCCATTTATCAATCACAGCATCCGCTTGAAAAAGGGAGATTCCCTGTATTTATTCTCCGACGGATACGTGGATCAGCTGGGAGGGCCTCTACGAAAAACCTTCCGGGCCATCAATTTCAGGAGCCTTCTGCTGGAGATTCAGGACCGGCCAATGGAAAAACAGAAAACGATCCTGATGGAAAAGTTGGCCCTCTGGCAAGGAGAGCTTGAGCAGATTGATGATATCCTGGTTATGGGAATCAAAATCTAGCCCGGGAATGCTCAGGTATCACTGGTAATATAATCAAAAGAGAGTTTAGACATTCTCGACATCTCCTGACCTACTTCAAGCATATCTTCATCGTCCTCTTCATATAGCCATTTTATCTCAATTTCTATCCCTAAAGCAGCAATGGCATTGAGTGATTTGAATATATCCAGGATGTACTTTGCGGAGGTCGAGTTAAAGTACTCGAAATTAAACTGACACTGTAAGCCGAAGGTTCGCTCATCCTCCTGGAGATTCTCCTGTTCAGTGGTGTAGGACTCCAACCACTCCAGGATAGGCAGATAAAACTTACGTACGTTTTCCGGCCGTGATTCACCCGAAAATTCGAAAGCTCTGGCTTCCGGATCGAGCACAATTCTTGGTGAGTTGGCCGTTGGTTCAATAATTAACTTTTCCATTGGTTATTCTTTAATAGTAATGTGCATTGAAAAAAAATAATGTGCCGGACCTACAGGGTCGAACTGGTAGCGAATGGCCTCATCCGTCCGCATGGCCATCGTTATAAGTCCAAGGCCGGCTCCCCGATCCTGCGCTGAAGCCTCTTTGTTGATCACTTCCTCATAGAGCGATTTCAGAGCGTCATCGTCCATTTCGTTAATCCGGTCCAACTTATACTTGAGGTCCTCTACCTGATCCTTCTGAACCAGGTTTCCTGCACTGACAATAAATTTACCACCCTGCTCTTTTACCTTGATCTGGGGGGGCCTTTTTAAGTCTCCGTTCTTGGTCTGAAAGGGGGTGGCATACTTGAAAATATTATCGATGGATTCTACGACAGTTCCATATACCCGTTTCCTGACGGGCTTTCTGAGTGCGTTAAACTGCCAGGCCGACTTCAGCTGGTTAAGCAGCTTTTCCATGATCTCGAAAGAGATGGAGCCCTCAAAATCTATTATGGCTTCCCTGTTATCCATCAAGCAGTCAAAGTAAGAAAAAAAACGCACATTCTGGAAGTAGGCAGTTTAAATTGAATATATTCGTATAGACACTTCAGAGCATGAGTGAAGCCATATTAAAAGCAATGATGCAACTGTTTGCATTAATTGTGGATATCGATGAAATTCAGGAGATTTCCGAAAAAGAGAGATCCATTATACTGGCCTTTTTGTCCCGTCAGCTGAACAGCGAACTGACGGAAAAATACATGGCCATCTTTGAAAATTACCTGCAACATTATCACCAGGATTCCATTGATAAGCAAAGCCTCCGGAGAAAAAAAAGGACCTCCCTTACTGCAGTACGAATCCTTTCCATTTGTGAGCAGATCAACGAGGAGCTGGAACAAAAGCAGAAGATTTATGTGATCATCCAATTGGTAGAATACATTGCTTACGGGATTGAGATCCGGGCAACTGAGCTGGAGTTCCTGCAAACCGTAGCTACGGCATTCAATATTGATGAGGAAGAGTACCAGCAGATTCTAAATTTTGTGATCTATTCTCTGAAAGATATTCCGGAAAAGGAAGCCGTCCTGGTAATCAACAATGAACAAGAAGCAGATATTGAAGGAGTACATCATATTCATAACCACTACCTGGAAGGGCTTATCTCTTTTCTGAATATCAAGAGCGTAAACACCTATGTACTCCGTTTTCAAGGAAAAGAGGATCTGTACCTGAATGGTCAGCTCATCCTGCCCGGAATCACCTATACCTTTGATCACGGTGCTTCGGTCCGGGGACAGAAGATTGATACCATTTACTACACAGATGTGGCCGGAGTTTTTTCCGTGGCTTCTTTCAGCTCCCGGATACACTTCATTGCCCGGGATGTTGAGTTTCGCTTTAAGAATAGCAAGAATGGGCTCCATGGCTTCAACCTGGAGGAAGAATCGGGCCGATTGATTGGAATCATGGGTGGAAGTGGTGTAGGTAAATCAACCCTTCTTAATGTATTGAATGGCAATCTGGAACCCCAGGAGGGGGAGATCCTGATCAACGGCTACAACCTCTACAATGAAAAGGAAAAGCAGCAATTAAAAGGGATCATCGGGTTTATTCCCCAGGACGACCTGCTGCTTGAGGATCTGACCGTGAAGCAAAACCTCTACTACAATGCAAAGCTTTGCCTGGACAACTACGATGAAACTCAGCTCAATGAGGCGGTCGACCAGGTCCTGCAGGACCTGGATCTTTTTGAGATCAGGGATCTGAAAGTGGGGAAGCCCCTCAATAAAGTGATCAGTGGCGGACAGCGTAAACGGGTGAACATCGCGCTGGAACTGATCAGGGAACCCTCTGTGCTATTTGTGGACGAGCCCACCTCAGGGCTCTCTTCGGTGGACTCTGAAATGGTGATGAACCTCCTCAGAGAACAGGTCTTTAAAGGGAAACTGGTCATTGTGAATATTCACCAGCCCTCCTCAACTCTTTATAAGATGTTCGACCGGATCATATTTCTGGACAAGGGGGGCTACCAGATCTATTGCGGGAATCCATCAGAAGCGGTGGTCTACTTTAAAACTAAAAGTAATCATGCCAATGCCAAAGAAGATCAGTGTGCCTGCTGCGGCAATATAGATCCGGACCAGGTTCTGCAGATCATAGAAGCCAAGATCGTGAATGAGCATGGTAAACTCTCCCGAACCAGGAAAATCAGTCCGAAGGAGTGGTTCGATCTGTATAGAAGCAAGCAGCAGAAGATACCCCAGGAAACACTCGCTAAGAATGAACTTCCCGAGAATCAATACAGCATCCCCGGTCTCTTAAAACAGATTAAGATCTTTTTCATCAGGGATCTGCTCACCAAGTTTACCAATAAACAATATATCCTGATCACCCTGCTGGAGGCTCCCTTACTGGCAGTAATCATGGCATTTTTCACCAAATATTTCAGTGGCAGCTCGGAGAATCCGGACGCTTATGTCTTCTTTAATAACGAGAATCTGCCCGCCTACCTCCTGATGAGTGTGGTGGTTTTTCTCTTTTTGGGAATGACCCTCAGTTCGGAAGAGATTATAAAGGACCGTAAGATCCTTCAAAGGGAATCCTTTCTGAATCTGAGCAGGGGGAGCTATCTGCACTCCAAGATCCTGATCATGTTTGCCATCTCTGCCATTCAGGCTTTCTCCTAGTGTGTTGATCGGAAACCTGATCTTTGAGATTAAAGGAATGATGCTTACCTACTGGCTGATTCTATTCAGCACCTCCTGTTTTGCCAATCTATTAGGGTTGAATATTTCGGCCGGACTAAACTCGGTGATCACCATCTATATCCTGGTGCCCTTCCTGTTGATTCCGCAGATTCTCTTTTGTGGTGTGCTGGTGAAGTATGACAAGCTCCATAAAAGCCTTACCAACTATGAATATGTACCGGCCATTGGCAACGTAATGACCTCCAGGTGGGCTTACGAAGCCCTGGCGGTGGAGCAGTTCAAAAGCAACAGGTTCCAGAGAGAGTATTTTGATCTTGAACAGGAGATAAGCAGTGCCAACTACGTGAATTCTTTCCTGGTTCCGAAACTTGAAGGAAAACTGGATATTTTGAGGCAAAAAATCAGGGATGAAGATGATCCCGGGGTGACCCAGGAGGACCTGGAAAATCTGAATATGCAGCTGGCCGGACTGGGAAAACTCCTCCCTGAATTTCAGCCTTACGGTCCGGTTTCAGAGGAGGTTAAAGCCTTTGATGATTCAACAGTTATGGACATAAAATCTTACTATTCTGCGGTTACGGAACTGAAGCGGATCAGGGTCCGGGACGGAAGAAAAGAGCAGGATTCACTTGATAAGGCTCTGATAAAACGAGAAGGAGGCGTAAAAGCCTATACCAGCTTCAAAAACAAGTATTCCAACGAGAGTCTTTCTGACCTGCTCCTGAACCACAGTGTAGTTGAAAAAATCATGGAAAAGGATGGACGTTTGATCCGGAAATTTGAACCTGTCTATATGAAACCCACCTCCAGAATGGGAAGGGCACACCTGTATGCTCCCAATAAGCAAGTGGGAAACATAGAGATCGATACCCTGTGGTACAACATTTTGGTTATCTGGATCTATACCCTGGTGCTCTACCTGACCCTGCGCACGGATCTGCTTAGAAAGGTGATCAACATCTCGGAAACAAGAAAACTCATAAAGAGACAATCTAACTAAAGACAGTTTAATACAGAACACTTGCCCGGGGAAGGGGAGGATGTCAACGGGCCCGCATGTGTCTCCGCCTGAATGCCCAGGAGCCGGCAAGAGCATAGAGCAAGGTGAGGACCACCAGGGCAATCATCTCAGGAAAGGTCTCTCTCACATCCTGCCCGCGGATAAGTACCTTGTTCAGGGCTTCTACAGCATGCGTGGGGGAGAGAATATCATTAAGCATCACCTGGTGTTCTCCAAGGGAGAAGAGATAGCCCCCCCTAATAGGGAAAGCTGCCCCGGTAAAGAACATCAAAAGGAACAGGGGAAAGTTCCCAGAATGGCCACCTCCTTTACCGAGCGGCACATGGCAGCCACCAGGAGGCTGAAACATATCATGGAGATGGCTGCAAGGATCGAGATCAGAAGGATAAATCCCAGGGTCCCGGGAATCAGGGTATACCCAAGTGCCATACCGGTTAGCAGTGCCAGAACCAGGGAGAAGACAGCTACCAGGATCTGAACCAGTGAGGTCCCCCACAGAAATTCCAGAGCGGATAGTCTTGAAATCCTGAGACGTTCCAGGGTGCGGATCCCGGTTCACGACCAGCGCCGCCGAGGCGGAAAAGATGATCATAATGATGGACAGGATCAACAGACCCGGAAGATATAATTCAAAATAGCTGCGTTCACCAGAAAATCCAAGTGTGGTCTCTTTCCAGTTAAACGGCACTCGAATCTCTGCCGCCTCCAGCAAGAACTGGTTAATCATCTCTTCCGTCCAGACGGCTCCCACGATATATTCCATCTGAGTCACATCGCCAATCAACTCCAGGGTGGCAGTTGAACCCACTGAACCAGGGGATCCTGCGATGGAGGCGGAAAGATCAGGCGGCAGCACCACCACCACATCGGTCTTCCTGTTTCTTAGCAATTCAACGGCCCCCTCCCGGCTCCCTGAGGAGGTGAAAGAGATCATTTCCATCCCCTCCATACCGGAAAGGACCTTGGAATAGAAGAGAATAGAGTCTCTCAGGAGTTTAGGCGTCCTCCCCGTATACTCCGTTCCCCGGTCCTATTTACCAGGATTACATCGTAGTCCGGATTTTCTGTCTCGCCCATCAGAAAATATATGGCAATGAAGAGGGGAGCCATCAGCACCGTCATCACCAGGATCCAGTACTCCCGGATCTGCTCCTTATCCCTTTTATAAAGACAGCATACCACCTCATCTTCTCAGACTTTTACCGGTAAGATGAATAAACACATCTTCCAGG
>CAVVVN010000006.1:0-19482 GCA_963751705.1 uncultured Bacteroidales bacterium | reverse complement strand
CCAATGAACCTGGTGGACTTACCCTTTAGCTCCGTCTTCAGCGACTCCTTTTCTTTCTGAAGGGATTTGACCTGTCTACGTGAATCCGTAAGTCTGACTGCGGTATGCATGGTGGCAAGCAATTTCTGGTTGTCCCAGGGTTTTAATACAAAATCCACCGCACCATCTTTAAGAGCGGTCACGGCCAGTTCTATATCTCCAAACGCGGTAATCATCACCACAGAGAGATCCGGATCCAGCTTCATAAGCTCCCTCAGCCAGTAGAGTCCCTCATTTCCGGTATTCTGTCCGGCCGTATAATTCATATCCAGCAAAACAGCACTGTAAGATCCCTCCCTGAGTTCGGAAATAATTAGTCCCGGTTCTCAACCGAGCATTCTACTTCTGAAAACTCCCTGGAGAGCAGAAGATCCAGTGCGGTCAGTACATTCCTGTTATCATCCACCACCAGTATGCGGGCTTCGGTCATGACATAAAACTACGTCCAGGTCCATTCAAATGCAAAAAATTGTCCAAATATTTGACACTATGTTGTCTAAATCGTGGACATTTACGAAGTTGCGTGAGAAATCTTATTGTACATATAAACAAGATCTTAGCTCTTTGGCACAGCATTGGCAATAAGCCTGTGGAACGAGGGATCAGAGTTGAGTAAACCAAGCTTAATGGAAGAAATACTAATTCAAACCAGGCAACTGACCAGGCAATATACATCGGAGGAAGTGGAGACCACCGCGGTGAGTCATGTAAATCTGACCGTCAAAAAGGGAGAGTTCGCAGCCATTATGGGACCTTCCGGCTGTGGGAAGTCAACCCTTCTGAATCTCCTGGGACTCATCGACCGCCCCAGCTCAGGTTCCATTTTCTTCAATGGCTTTGAAACAGAGTCCCTGTCTGATAATCAATTGACACGGATTCGAAGAAGACATATGGGCTTTGTTTTCCAGAATTTTAATCTCGTGGATGAATTAAATGTGTCCGAAAATGTAGAATTGCCTTTGATTTTTTTGGGAATGAAACGCAGAGCGCGAAAAGAGCGGGTCGCCCAGATACTCGATCACTTAAAACTGGGGCACCGCATGCAGCATTATCCTCAACATTTGTCAGGGGGACAACAGCAAAGAGTAGCCTTTGCACGTGCCATTGTTAGCCAGCCCCGGCTAATCCTGGCCGATGAGCCCACCGGGAACCTGGACTCCAAAAACGGAACCCTGATTCTGCATTTGCTAAACGAATACAACCGCCAGGGGGCCACTGTGGTAATGGTGACACATTCTGAGAAAGATGCCAGCTATGCCCATCGAATCGTCAAGCTCCTGGATGGAGCTATTGTAAACTAGTCCTTGTATCCACACTGAAACAGCCATTTATGTTACAGACCTACCTCAACATCGCATTCAAATACCTGGTCCGGCTACCTGCCTATTCGGTGTTGAGCATCCTTGGATTCTCCATCGCCTTTGCCAGCATTTTTTTTATATACTCCCAGGTGAGTTACCAGAACAGCTACGATAAACATCTGGAAACATGGGATCGCGTCTATAGATTGAGCGGCGAAATCAATCTGCCCGACAATGAGAATATTCATGCACAGCTGGGGCCGCGGCTGGGACCCATGATGAAAGAGGAACTCCCTGCCATAGTTCAGATGACCAGGCTGGTTGCTTTTGAAGAGAAATGTATTGTTAGGGCAGGTGATCATGTATTTTCGAAGATCAAGTCTATTTTGCAGATACTACTGTTTTTGAAGTATTTCCCCTGGAATTTCTTTATGGCACTCCAAAAAACGCCCTGCTTACTGAAGGTCAGATGGTTATTTCGAAAGCATCGCAAGAAAGTATTTCGGCAGCGCCAATGCCCTTGGCAAACAACTCCAAATCAATAACGACAAAACCTTCGAAGTGACAGGCGTTACCCGCGACCTCCCGGAGAACGTACACCATAAACTGCATGTGCTCGTCTCCATGAAATCCCTGCGCCCTCAGGCCCTGGAAATGCTGGACGGCGAGGATTCAGAAAATTACTGGCGCCCCTTTGCCTATCATTTCATCATGCTCGGGGAAAACAATACCATTGAGGAGGTGGAAACTGCATTCCCGGCCTTCTATGAAAAACACATGGCTGAATTTGGCAACTTCTTAAAGGCCGATTTCAAATTGATTCTTACTGCGCTTCCGGATGTGCATTTCACTCCACAATTTACCTATGATTTCCCCAAGGGAAACAGAAGCTACTCCTATTTGCTGCTGGCTGCAGGACTCTTTCTACTGCTAATCGCTCTGCTAAACTATGCGAACCTGCTCTCAGCCTCTCTGGCTTCACGCACACACAGCCTGGGTATTTTTAAGATCAATGGGGCCGAACGTTCCCATATTTACAAATTGTTGATCTGCGAATCTCTGATCCTTATTGCCTTTTCTGCAGCGCTTGCCTGGTTTTTGCTTACCGGGGTAGAGGCCTGGTTGCCGGAGCGGCTGGGAGCTGACATGTTGCAGTCGGGATTCCAGGCAGGAAGCTTCCTGCTGATGGTCCTGCTGGTCCTGGCTGCCATTTCTCTGACCTTCATACTGGCAGTTATCTCCAGGGTCTATCGTCAGCCCATTCACCTCCTGAAGGGGGATTCCAGTCTGGGAGCTGAGAGAAAACGCTATGGCTTTGGCAAAGGAAGCATTGTTTTGCAATTTACCTTTTCGGTGATTCTGATAATCTCCTCGCTGCTGATCACCAGGCAGGTACGATACCTCCTCAAAGCAGAGATCGGATATGATACTGACAATGTGGTGCAGGTAAAACTTCATGCGGAGGGTCTTCCCCTGGAGAAGATTATTTCCTTTAAACAGGAGTTGAAGAAGAGCTCCATGGTCCGGGAGGTGGCCTATTCAAGCAATGTGCCGGGAGAGGCATTAGCGACGGCTCACTTTAAAGTGGATGTGGACGGTCAGGAGGCCTCAAAAATAGTCTCCCTGCTGGCCATCGATGCAGACTACATACCGCTGATGCAGATGGAGCTCAAAGAAGGTCGAAATTTCGACCGCGGCAAACCCACCGATCCTCCGCGTGGCGTGATCCTCAACGAAGCCTGCATTACTTTTCTGGGAATGGGAGATTCTCTGGCAGGCAAGTACATCGGTCAAATTGAGATTCTGGGTGTCCTGAAAAACGGAAAGTATAATTCCCTCCACGAAAACTCCAGGCCCGTGGCCCTCTATGATGAGACCGGAAACCGTGGTTACATGAATGTGAAGCTAAATACAAGCGATCTGTCCGGAGCCATAAAACAGATCCAGAACACCTACGAACTATTCTTTGAAAACATCCCTTTTGAGTATAGTTTTCTTGACCAAACGGTGGAGCAGATGTACAGCAACGATATCAAGCAGAGTAAACTGCTGGCCATTTTTACCATCCTGAGCATTGTGATTGCCAACATCGGACTGTTTGGCTTGGTTTCGCTGCTAAACCACAAACGAATCCGGGAGATAGGGATCAGGAAAGTGAACGGGGCACAGAAATGGCAGATCGTGCTACTGCTGGGAAAACAGCTGGTAATCTGGGTGGCCATTGCGGTTGCCATCGCCATCCCGGTTACCTGGTACGTAAGCAGGCTATGGATGCAAAATTTTGCGATGCGGGTCGCCTATTCCTGGTGGATCGTCCTCCTGGGGGCAGCGATCATCCTGATAAGCGCAATGCTTACCACTGCAGTCATGACCCTGAGGGCTTCATCCAGAAATCCAGTTGAAACCTTAAGATACGAATGATGAGATCAACGATTAAACTCTTTATGGTCCTGGTCACTCTTACAGTGGCCGTGTTCGGATGGATCACGGGCCAATACCGGGACCGGGACTTTCTGATCCTGATCCTTGTGCTGATTTCTGCCACGCTGGCCACCTTCCTGATACTAAATATAAGTGAGCACCGGCTTCAGGCCAGGAAGAGAAAGGAAAAGGAATCCAGATCCCAACAGGGTCCAGGCGCTGAAGCAATTCATATCAAAAGATCTGAGGGTTCATTTGCCCTGAAGGACAAAAAATCGGGCCTGACCTGGGGGGGAGGAAACATCAAGGCCAGCGAGGCTACGCGGGGTAGCAAAAGGAAATTCCTGGGTCGTTAACCAACACGTTCTTTCCCCGACCTTCTTGCCTTCAGCATATAGTAAACCGGGACCCCTGCAAGGATCACTCCCAGGGCAATGGATGATTCCACCGGGCGTTCCAGAAAAGCCAAGACCAGGATAGCCAGGGAAAAGAGGATAAACAAAACCTGTGGAACAGGATACCAGGGAGTCCGGTAAGCCGTTTCACCCAACATTCTGATCTTAAACACTCCAAGCACAGCCAGAATTGGGAAGATCCCCAGAGAGAAACTGAGCAAGGTAATGATCTGATCAAAGGTCCCTGTAAGCACGAAAACAATGGCCAACCCACTCTGCAGCAGGATGGAAATTCCGGGAACACCGGCGCGGTTGATTTTTTTCGCGATTCTGAAGAAATGGCCCGATTCTGCCATGGCATAGTAGACCCGGGGTCCAATGATGGTCAGGACAGAGATGGCCGAAAGCAGGATCAAGGCAATAAAGAGTGAGAAAAACTGGTCCATGGTACGGTTAAAAAGATTATTAGCTGCCAGTCCCCCGACAGAAATCACCCCCTTCATCTCTTCTGCAGGAACTGCATAAACGTAAAGGGCATTCAGGAACAGGTAGATCAGGGTGACGAACAGGGTGCCACTGATTAAGGATCGGGGAATATTTTTCACCGGATTTAAAACCTCAGAACCCACATAGGTAGAAGCGTTCCAACCGCTATAAGCAAACATGATCCACATGAGGGCAAGGCCCATGGTTTTCAGCCCGGCCCACCCCTCTGAAACCTTGAGATGAACCGTGAAATGCTCGAAGCTCCCCTCTCCAAAAGCAAAGCCGACGATCACAAGTATAAGGATCAGACCAACCTTTAGCATGGTGAGCAGGTTCTGTACCTTCGATCCCGAGCGCAGACCCAACAAATGAATGATGCTAAAGACCGTGATAATTCCTATGGCTACAGCTTTCTTTACTAGAACAATATCTTCAGTAGCTTCCCCATGGGGAAAGGTCCGGATCAGGTATTCACTGAAGGCCAGTGCCGAGGCAGCTACCGGAGCTGAAAACCCTACAAAAAAGGAGATCCATCCACTGAGAAATCCGGCCAGTGGGGAGAACAGTTCGGAGAGAAAGGCATATTCCCCTCCTGCTTTTGGAAACCTCGCTCCCAGTTCACTGTAGCTCAGGGCCCCGCACAGGGCGATCACTCCGCCAATTCCCCAGAGGAGAAGTAACAATTTTGGGTCATGCAGTTGAGCCAGCAATAATCCAGAGGTGGTGAAGATCCCGGCCCCGATCATGTCCCCCACCACGATATTGGTCAGAGAGAAATAGCCCAGTGTTTTTTTCAGGCCATATGAAGGCTTCTTTGACAAGTGCTTACCTGGACATGCGCTGGTTTCTTCCGATCAGGAAATAGAGCACTGATCCCAGGAAGGGAAGCAAAATGATAATCAGGACCCATAAGATCTTTTCATTCCCTGGAAAATCACTCATGAGTGCGCTGATCAATGCCAGCAGGGGAAGAAGGAAAACAAAAAGGATTACCAGAAGGGTTATCAATATTCCGCCACCAAAAAGAAAAAGGAAAGTCATCGTGCAAGTTTTTGTATTTCTCATAAAACTAAGAAATAATCTGCTGCCAATCAAAGAGCAATATTTCATAACTTGCTATACGAATGCCATAAATCCTCAAACAATGAAACATCTAATTTCCGTATTCTTCTCCCTGATTATTCTGGCTTCCTGCAGCGGTCCGGAGCCGGGTCCCTCCCGGGAATCCTCATTTGCACTTGATTCCTACGTGGAGGCAGAAGACCCCGCTTTCAGTTATGAAATTGTTGAAACGGTCCCTGCCGAAGCCTGGACCGAATACCGGATTCATTTGATCTCCGGAACCTGGCTCACGGAAGAGGAAGTGGACGAGCCCCAATGGTGGCACTGGTTGACCTTGGTGGTACCCAGGGAAATCAGGGAATCAGAATCGCTTATGCTTATCGGGGGAGGCTGGAGAGGCGATACCATTCCCATTGCAGCTAAGGAAGCTATGATCCAGGCAGCGTTGTCCACCGGTTCAGTGGTCTCTCATTTAAGTAATGTTCCTTTTCAACCCATCGATTTTAAGGGAGATACTGCAGGCGGAGTTTTTGAGGATGAGCTGATCGCCTTTGCCTGGCTGCAGTTTCTGGAAGGAGGTGCTACAGAGGATATGCAAAAATGGTTGCCTCGCTTCCCCATGACCCGGGCGGTGGTCAGGGCCATGGATGTGGTACAGGAGATCTGTGAGTCAGATGATAAGCCGGTGGATGGATTTTTTGTTGCCGGGGCATCCAAAAGAGGATGGACCACCTGGACCGTGGCTGCCGTGGATGACCGGGTAATAGGAGCCGCCCCGGTGGTGATTGATCTGCTCAATGTGATACCCTCCTTTCAACACCATTGGCAGTGTTACGGAGACTGGGCGCCGGCCATTGATCCCTATGTAAACCTGGGCATTATGAACTGGATAGATACAGATGAATTCCTTTCCATGCTTAAGCTGGTAGAGCCCTTTGAGTTCCTGGAGAGATTACGCATGCCCAAACTGCTGATCAATGCAACCTGCGATGAATTTTTTGTCACCGACTCCTGGAAATTCTACTGGAAGGAACTGCAGGGAGAAAACTACCTGCAATATGTCCCCAACGTGGGTCACGGTCTGCATGGTTCCTACCTGACTGAAAACCTGGTCTCCTTTTACCAGCGGATTATCACCGGGACCGAGATCCCTTCTTTCCATTGGAGCGTGAGCCAGGATACCATCTATGCGGAAGTGAATCCAGACAACGACTATCAGATAAGCCTCTGGGAAGCTGTTAACACAGAGGGCCGCGACTTTAGAAGCTATGTGATCGGGGAAGAGGCCTGGCGTAGGGAAGCCCTGGAAATCAGACAAAGTGGCCTCTATGCCATCCCCATTACTCTACCTGAGATCGGATATAAAGGGTCACTGGTGGAGGTGGTTTTCAACCCGGAATCCGAATTCCCACTTACTCTTACTTCCGGGACGCTTGTTACTCCGGATACTTATCCTTTTGACCCTTTCCAACCCGGTCTTCCAGCTAAATAATTACATTTACTCTTTGCCAGGCAAATTGTATCTAAACTAAGCCCAATGATGAAAACCTTGCCATTAGTACTGGCGCTTTTAGCCGTGGGGCTATCCAATTGCAAAACCACTGATCCCGTGATTCAAACGGACAAGCATCATAACATCCGCTTCAACCAGGTAGGCTATTATCCTGGTGCCCTTAAAGAGTTTGTGGTGGTGGATTATGAGGCCCTTTCCTTTCAGATCCTGAATGACAAGGGGAGAAGCGTTTTTGAAGGAGAACTGATCCAAAAAGGTAGCTGGGATGCCTCCGGAGAAAAGGTTCTGCTGGGTGAGTTCACCGCATTGACCAGGGCAGGAACCTTTCAGATTAAGCTAAACACCGGGATCACTTCTGCTCCATTCAGGATCGCCCCCGGGGTTTATCAAGAAGCCCTGAATGCTTCCATCAAAAGTTTTTATTTCCAGCGGGCTTCCTTGGCCATTGAAGAGCCGTATGGAGGAATATATCAAAGAGCATCCGGACATCCCGACGAGCGCTGCTTCTTTCATTCCTCTTCCGGGAGAACGGAAGGATATTTGAGCTCACCGGGAGGCTGGTATGATGCCGGGGATTATGGCAAATATGTGGTAAATGCAGCCCTGACTGTGGGCCAGATGCTAAACCTGGTGGAACTGTTACCCAGGGCTGTCCCGGGAGATGCCCTGAATATCCCGGAAAGCGGCAATGACATCCCCGATCTGCTGGATGAAATCCGCTATGAGCTGGACTGGCTGGCCACCATGCAGGATGAGGATGGAGGGGTATATCATAAACTAACCGCCTTGAATTTTGGAGGGTTTATTATGCCCGGGGAATATAAGCTCGACCGCTATATCATCGGAAAAGGGACCACCTCCAGCCTTAGTTTTGCTGCAGTAATGGCGCAGGCCTCCAGGGCCTATTCAGAGATAGCTCCCGATTTTGCGGCACGCTGTCTTGAGGCTTCTGAACAAGCATGGAACTGGGCCACAGAAAACAGCGATGTCCCATATAGAAACCCTGAAGATGTGTTCACCGGTGAATATGGCGATGATCAATTCAGCGATGACTTTTACTGGGCTGCCTCGGAATTATATGTTTCTACCGGCAAGGAAGACTATCTGCAGGCCCTCAAAAAATATGACCAGCCCTACAAGCACCAGATCACCAACAGCTGGAAGTTTTTTGTCCGCAATATGGGATTCCATACCCTGCTGATCCATGGAAAGCTAAGTGAAGAGTTGAGTCAGAAACACCTGTCGCTCTCCGATAAGATCCTGGCAAACATGGAAGCCATTCCCTATGGAATCAGTCTCGACCACTTTGAATGGGGTTCCAACAGTGATGTGCTGAACCAGGCCATGATCCTCTGCATCGCTCACCATCTGAGTGGAGAGCAGAAGTATCTGGATGGCGCCATCAGGAACACCGACTATATTTTCGGGAAAAACGCCACCGGCTACAGTTTCCTCACAGGCTTCGGCTATAAACAGGTGATGAATCCCCACCATCGACCCAGCGGGGCCGATAACATTGATGAACCAGTACCCGGATTTATTCTGGGTGGCCCAAACAAAGATAAACAGGACAGGGCAGAGGTGGAGTACACATCCGACTACCCTGCGAAATCTTTCATGGATGTGGAACCCAGTTTTGCTTCCAACGAGGTATGCCTTAACTGGAACGCCCCCGCAGTTTTTGTTCTGGGCTACCTGGAGTACGTGCACAGATAAGAGCTGATCTGTATAATAACCCTTAAACTCGAAAAATGAAGATATTGCAAACTATGATCTTTCTGATCCTGATCCTTGGAATCCAGGCCTGTTATAAGGCGCCTTCAGTTCCCTCTTACCTGAGCCAGTATGATAACACATACAGGGAGGATCCCCGTCAGGCAAACCTGCAGTGGTTCGTTGAAGCTAAATACGGAATGTTTATCCACTATGGCCTTTATAGTCTGCTCGAAAAAGGAGAATGGGTGCAGCTCAGGGACACCATCCCTGTGGCCGAATATGCCCTGCTTAAGGACCGTTTTACCGCAGAACAATTTGATGCGGACAGGATATGCGATGTTGCTTTAGATGCAGGAATGAAATACATTACCATCACTTCGAAACACCACGATGGCTTTTGCCTGTTTGAAACTGAGGCAACTGACTTCCATGTACTGAATTCTCCCTGCGGCCGGGACCTGATCGGAGAATTATATAAGGCCTGTGAAAGAAAGGGGCTGGGTTTGTTTTTGTATTACTCTTACGGTGCCGATTGGAAACACCCCTACTTTTATCCAAGGGAAGCTGGCTGGCAAAATGCCCGGCCCGCATATAAAGAACCTCAACCAGAATATAAGTACGAAAAGGTGGAGGATTTTCAAAAATATGTGGAGTTTGTTCATACTCAGATCACGGAGCTCTTTACCCAGTATCCCAATATTGCGGGCATCTGGTTTGATCCCATCATGGGTTATTACAGCCGTCCCGACCTCTTTCCCATCGATTCCACCTATGCTCTGGTAAGATCGCTTTCCCCTCACGCCCTGATCTCATTTAAACAAGGGGCAAACGGTGAAGAGGATTTTATGGCACCGGAAAGAGGTGGAGGCGCCCGGGTAGGTCAACAGTTCGAAGTAGCCCGAAAGGTCTATGAGTTAAACAAAGACAAACCAAGGGAGATCTGCAATACCCTGCAGCCCCATGCATGGGGGTATAATAAACAACATGATGGGAATCATAAATCAGCAGAAGAGATCCTGGAGATGCTGAGCGATGCCGCCGAGATAGATGCGAATCTTTTACTGAATGTGGGGCCAAAAGGAGATGGTTCCTTTCCGGAGGAGGATATCAGGGCACTGAAGGAGGCAGGGGTCCGAATGAAATCTACAACTAAATAACTTCAACTCAGATAATGTCTGTTAACAGTGGTTTCGTAATAGATTCAGGCACTTGACTTGAATCTTTAAAGAACTTACCTTGTAAATAACCAACACATATTCCCCATGTCCCAATCGCCCGGTAGGCTTTCCCGTTTCTGGAGAGAATTAAAAAGACGTAAGGTTTTTCGTTCTCTTGCAATCTACGCTGGATCAGCATTTATCATTCTTGAAGCAGCTACTATTATCTTTCCTCGCTGGGGCTTCCCCGACTGGACCATCGATCTGGTTCTATGGCTGCTGATCCTGGGAGCCTTTATCAACGTGATCATCGCCTGGATCTATGACATTACCCCGGGAGGAATGCAAAGGACCAAACCCCTGGAGGAGGCCTCTACGAGAGAGAAAATTCCTGATTCCAGGGGGTGGAAAGCAGCCACCTATGCCAGCCTGGTGGTAATTGTGGGCCTGGTGGTTCTTAATATTATTGGTCCCGCTAAAACACTCCGTGCCGGAGATATCCAATCCCTGCTGGTCCTGCCCTTTGATAATTTTACCGGCGACGATCGGCTGGATTATGTGGCAGCAGGAATGCATTCATCGCTCATCGGGGACATGGGTAGAATCAGTGGTTTGCGGATTATTTCAAAAACCACGGCAAATATCTATAAGCACATGGAGCTGTCGCTTCCTGAAATTGCCACAGAACTGAACGCGGATGCCGTTGTCGAGCCTATGGTTACATGTTACGGGGACAGCGTATGCATACAGATACGAGTGGTCACTCCTTTCCCGGAAGAAAAGCAGCTCTGGATCGGCGAGTATCGGGAAGAAAAAAGCCAGATTCTGAACCTATATAACAAGATAAGTAAACAAATTGCCGATGAAATCATGGTCACCCTCACTCCTCAGGAAAAAGAAGCCCTTTCGGAACTCAGAAGTGTGAATACGGATGCTTATGATGCCTACATGAAAGGTCAGTATTACTGGGACCAACTAACTCCTGAAGCGCTCCAGACGGCATTGCAGTATTTTAATAGAGCCATTGAAATTGATCCTGAGTGGGCACCTCCCTATGCCGGAGTCGCCTTATTCTGGATAGGTATAAGGCAGATGGGTCTGGCCCCTTCCGCCATTACCGTTCCCAACATCTACAAGTACCTGAATAAGACCATAGAGCTGGATCCGACTGCTCCCCTAACCCATTATATCACAGCAGCGGCGGCTGTGTGGACCGGGTATGAGTGGGAGAAAGGAGAGCGCGAATTCCTCAAGGTCATAGAGCTTACTCCCAATGATGCATCGAACCGGGCCTATTATGCCCACCTGTTGATGTTCCTGAAACGGCAGGATGAGGCACTGGCCCAGGCTAAGATTGCCCTGGATCTGGATCCTTTAAATCCTTTAATCCAGGGACTTGTAGCCGTTGTTCACTGGCATTATAGAGATTACAACAAATCCATAGAGCTGGCCAATCAAATCACTCAGCTGGTGCCCAATCACCCCCTGGCCATAGGGGTCTTATGGGGAGCCAATGATATGAAGGGCAACTATGATGAGGCTATTCGTTATTGCCTGAAATTATTTATGCTGGGTGATGAGGCCTCTGCCATGGTGATGGACACCTTCGATGAACATGGATATCAGGCCGCCCTGGGGAAGGTTATTACGATTCTGGAATCCATTCCTGATGAAGAGGTTCCGGTATCCATGGGTATTCGAATAGCCGATATGTACCTGGAAATTGGCAACATAGATAAGGCTCTGAGTATTCTTGAAGGTCTGCTGGAAAAACAGGGGCCCGATTTACCCTATGTTACCACAGGGATCGACCATTATAAAGAACTGGAAAGTGAGCCCCGATTTCTGGCCATTCTGGAGAATATGGGATTGCCGCCTCCGCTGCCTCGATAACTAAAGTAGCTTATCTGTGAATAAAAAAGGCCCATTGAAAACAGAAATCTCTTAATTTGCCATAACCACGCTTAACCCTATGTCAGCAAATCTAAACCACCTTTCAAAATTCTGGCAAGAAATAAAAAGACGGAACGTTCTCCGTTCCCTGGCCATATACGCCGGTACCGCATTTATTATTCTGGAAGCCTCCTCCATTATATTCCCTTTATGGAACATTCCCGACTGGAGTCTCAAGCTTGTGCTTTGGATTCTGGTAATAGGAGCTATAATTAACCTGATCATCTCCTGGCACTACGACATTACTTCCGATGGTTTGAAAAAAACCGGTCCACTGAAAGAAGTCCAGGAAGAGGTAAAGAATCCCGAAAGCCCGGGTTGGAAAGCAGCCACCTATGCCAGCCTGGTGGTCATTGTAGCTCTGGTGGCATTTAATGTGCTTGGCTCAAAGTCTAACTTAAAGGCAGGGGATATCCAGTCCCTGCTGGTCCTGCCCTTTGAAAATTTCACAGGCGATGACCGGCTGGATTATGTAGCTGCGGGAATGCATTCTTCCCTGATAGGAGATATGGGTCAGATCAGCGGAATGAGGGTGATTTCAAAAACCACTGCCAGTACCTATAAAGGAATGAACCTGGCACTACCGGAGATGGCTTCAAAGTTAAATGCCGATGCAGTGGTGGAACCGACGGTGATGTGCTACGGGGACAGCGTGTGCATACAAATTAGGATTATTACGCCCTTTCCTGAAGAAAAGCAGCTCTGGATCGGCGAATACAAGGAAGAGAAAAGCCAGATCATGAAGCTCTATAACCAGGTTACCAAACAGATTGCAAGTGAGGTAAAGATTCAACTCTCTACCGAAGAAGAGCAGCTGCTGGCTGAATCCAGAACCATTAACAGCGATGCATACGATTATTATCTGAAAGGCTTGTACAACTGGGATCAATTCACAGCTGAATCAATCCAGCTGGCCCTGGAATATTTCACCAAGGCCATCGAGATAGATCCCGATTGGGCACTCCCCTATGCAGGTGTAGCTTATTATTGGGCTGCCGTCAGGCAATATGGATTTGCTCCACCGTCCATCACCATACCAAGAATATACGAGAACCTCGAAAAAGCTGCCCGGCTGGATCCCAATTCTGCATTTGTTCAGTATGTCAGCGCCCTGATTAGTGTCTGGGTGGAATACAACTGGGAGAATGGCGAAACAGAGTTCTTAAACGTACTGAGAATCAATCCAAACGATGCACTGAGCCATGCGTATTATGCCCATCTGTTAGCGTGTCTGAAAAGAGATGAGGAAGCCAGACAACAGACCAATATAGCCATGGATCTGGATCCCATGAATCCCATGGTTCTGGGCTTATCCTCCATGGCCCTGGCATTTATTGGTGAGTACGACAAAGCCATTGAGGTGGGAGAACACGCCCTGTCGCTTGCTCCAGGCAATGGGGCTGCTCTGGCGGGATTATACATAGCTTATTTGCTTAAGGAGGACTATAATAAAGCATTTAATCCCTGGACAAGCTCTCTGGCCATTGATAAACAAATCTGCCAGGAAATCCAGGTTGTATATGAGAAGGAAGGCTTTCCGGCTGCCGCTTCAAAACTTGCTGAAGCATATCTAAATAGCGGTCATGTAATTCCTTTTGATTTGGCTATGATTTATGCAGCTGCAGGAAATTCATCCTTAGCCATGGATTGGATGGAAAAGGACTATGAGGATCAGGATGCCAGTATTCCCTATGTCGGTACAAACTTGTTTTCAAAGGACCCCTTCAAAATAGAAGATCCCAGGCTTATTGAACTTCTGGACAAGATGAATTTGCCTCTACAATAAGGTCAATTGAAAAGTCTTGATTGACAGGATTGTCTTTAGGTGCTATATTGCAATACCAATTAAAATCTAACTAAACATATCATCCCATGAAACTTTACTATGACAACACCCGAAGAGAGTTCTTAAGGAAACTGATCGCAGGCACCTCTGCCATGGGACTGGCCCCTTTGATGGGAAGTCTCCAATCCTGCAATACTGCAGGAAGCAATGCCGGTGCAGTGCTAAAGATCCCCCAGCGGCCCTTTGGAGCCACCGGCGAGACAGTAGGTATATATAGTCTGGGAGCCCAGGCCACCGTGGAGCAGGTGGGCATGAAGGAGCAGGCCATTGCCATTGTAAATAAATGTATTGATATGGGCATAAACTATATCGATACCTCCGCCTGGTACGGCATGGACGGAACCAGCAGCGAGGGAGATCACCTGCGGGGTACCAGCGAACGCCATGTGGGCGAGGTGATGAAGACCCGCCGAAGTGAGGTATTCCTGGCCACCAAGACCCACGACCGCAGTTACGATGGCGCCATGCGCCACCTGGAGAGTTCCTTGAAGAACCTGCAGACCGATGTGATCGACCTCTGGCAAATCCATAATATCAAGCCGGGCCAGGACGAAGATATTGACTATATCTTTTCCGATGAGGGTTGCATGAAAGCACTGATTCAGGCACAGGAAGAGGGCATGGTTCGTTTTCTTGGCATCACCGGTCATGCCGATCCCGACCCCATGAAAGAACTGGTGGACCGCTACCCCTTCGATGCCGTACTGATGGCATTGAATGCCGCGGATAAACACCACAATCCTTACATTGAGAAATTGTTGCCTGCAGCGGTGGAGAAGAATATGGGAATTATCGGAATGAAGATTCCTGCCCGTGACCGCATCTTTTCCCATGGGGGCATCATCACTATGAAGGAGGCCATGAGCTATACCATGTCACTTCCCATAAGCACCATCATCGTGGGGATAGACAAGATTGCCGAACTGGAGGAAAATGTGAAGATCGCCAGTGAATTTGAACCCCTGACGGCCGATGAGATGCTGGCCATCGAAGATAAGGTCAAGCCACACTACGAGCACCTGATGTTTTACAAGGGACTTTCAGACTGGCCGGAGGAGTGGTCGGGCAACAACGTTTAGTCCGTGGGATAACTGACTTTTGATTTCATAAATATTCCCTTACTTTTATTACACCTTGAAAAAGTAAGGCAGATGGATCATAAGAGCATTCCCAGGTTTTATGGACTGAGGATATACCTATCCTCGATCATGCTGTATTTTTTCCTGGTATTTCCTTTCATCGGATTTATCATATTCCAGAATATACCCAGGTTTATTGAGAACCGCGGCGGAGTTGAACAGATCGCAGCCAGCGTGGATTCAGCCCGCACATCTTTGGACACTGTTGTTGAACTGAAGATGGAGGAGATAGACACCATGATGAACCTGGCTATCCAGGGGGAAATTGACAGCCTGGTAGCCAAAGCCATAGAATTGGAGGAGAGCCATGATGATACAATCCCTGGGGATAGTGAAACAGCCATCCTGATTGGTCCACACCCCAAAGAGAAGGATGGCCTCAGGATGTTTTCAGAGAAGGGGCCCTTCTCGCGTTATTTTTCGCTGCTCTTTCTGCTACTGGGCGTCAGCCTGATTGTCGGTTTGGTTTATAACCTCCCCTTCAAGCGATTCTTCAGATTACTCAGGAGAAAAAAGGAAATCCCTCCGAAGCTGCAGGCAGTGTGTAAAAAACGCTTGTTTGGCATGCCCCTGATCAACAGCCTGATTGTCACCATGCCCAATATTGTGGTGATCATATACTCCTTAGTTTTCCTGGTCTCGGATGTCCGTTTCGATGAAGAAGTGGAAAGAAGCATGTTTATCCAGCTTCACTACCTGACCATAGTGGCCACCCTCCTGGAATTTCTATTCGTTTATTACTGGCAGAAACACCGGGTTCATATCCGGTATATCGATCACCTCTACTCCGAAGTTGAACTGCGTAAGCAGGTATTCCGCCGAAAGCGAGGAAAAATCAGGCAACGTTTCATTGTGGCCAGCGGGATGACTACTTTCCTGCCTCTTGTGGTTGTAATGGTATACCTGGTACTGAGTTTCACCTCCGTCAAAAAATTGGCACTTGATGAATATTCCGAAGATCATAAAGAGGTTTTGTTTGGGCCATGGAGTGAGATTATTGGAATAGGGAACAAGCTGGTTTCTCAAGAAGGAAGAGATGCTGAGAAGAAAGATGGCAATGAGAAATTCTTCTATGTAAATGCCATTGATTCCATTGTGATGCTTGTGGGAATCGGGAACGGTATCCTGGTCTCCTTTATTTACCTCTTGTTGTTTATCCGGTGGACCAACAGGGATATCAGCTGGCCTTTAAAAGAACTTTTAGTTCATATCAGGAACACCAGGGCTGGCGAACCGGAACAATATTCCATTGTACGAACCAACGACGAGCTTGGAGAGCTGGCTGAAGGCTATAACGAGATGACCCAGAAGATCCATGACTATGTGGAGAGCATCTCAGCCATGAACAGGGACCTGGAGGAAAAGGTGAAGGAGAGAACCCGGGAGGTGGTGGAGCAGAAAGAGGAGATTGAAACCCAGAAGGAGGAAATTGAGGCACAGCTGGACCTGGCAACCCTCCAGAGAGATACCATTTCGAAACAGAAAGACCTGATCCTGGACAGCATCCACTATGCCGAGAGAATCCAGTCGGCCATTCTTCCGCCGGTTCAAATCCTGAAGGAGTATCTATCTGATCATTTTATCCTGTTCAAGCCCAGAGATATTGTAAGCGGCGACTACTACTGGGCGAGGGAGAAAGATCAAAAATTGCTGATTGCGGTGGCCGACTGCACCGGACATGGGGTCCCCGGGGGATTCCTGAGTATGCTGGGGATCTCCTCCATGAACGAGATTGTTAACCGAAGTACCATTCTGGATCCCGGAAAGATACTGGAACAATTAAGAGAAGTGGTGATTGCCTCCATGCACCAGACCGGATCCAGGGATGAGGCCCAGGATGGCATTGAGATTGCCCTCTGCGTGATCGATCTGAAGCATAAGTCCCTGGTCTATGCCGGGGCAAACAGGCCCCTGTACCTGCTCAGAAATGGAGAGATTCAACATATACGTCCCGACCGGATGCCCATCGGGATCTATGAACAGGAAAACCTTCCATTTATCAATCACAGCATCCGCTTGAAAAAGGGAGATTCCCTGTATTTATTCTCCGACGGATACGTGGATCAGCTGGGAGGGCCTCTACGAAAAACCTTCCGGGCCATCAATTTCAGGAGCCTTCTGCTGGAGATTCAGGACCGGCCAATGGAAAAACAGAAAACGATCCTGATGGAAAAGTTGGCCCTCTGGCAAGGAGAGCTTGAGCAGATTGATGATATCCTGGTTATGGGAATTAAAATCTAGCCCGGGAATGCTCAGGTATCACTGGTAATATAATCAAAAGAGAGTTTAGACATTCTCGACATCTCCTGACCTACTTCAAGCATATCTTCATCGTCCTCTTCATATAGCCATTTTATCTCAATTTCTATCCCTAAAGCAGCTATGGCATTGAGTGATTTGAATATATCCAGGATGTACTTTGCGGAGGTCGAGTTAAAGTACTCGAAATTAAACTGACACTGTAAGCCGAAGGTTCGCTCATCCTCCTGGAGATTCTCCTGTTCAGTGGTGTAGGACTCCAACCACTCCAGGATAGGCAGATAAAACTTACGTACATTTTCCGGCCGTGATTCACCCGAAAATTCGAAAGCTCTGGCTTCCGGATCGAGCACAATTCTTGGTGAGTTGGCCGTTGGTTCAATAATTAACTTTTCCATTGGTTATTCTTTAATAGTAATGTGCATTGAAAAAAAATAATGTGCCGGACCTACAGGGTCGAACTGGTAGCGAATGGCCTCATCCGTCCGCATGGCCATCGTTATAAGTCCAAGGCCGGCTCCCCGATCCTGCGCTGAAGCCTCTTTGTTGATCACTTCCTCATAGAGCGATTTCAGAGCGTCATCGTCCATTTCGTTAATCCGGTCCAACTTATACTTGAGGTCCTCTACCTGATCCTTCTGAACCAGGTTTCCTGCACTGACAATAAATTTACCACCCTGCTCTTTTACCTTGATCTGGGGGGGCCTTTTTAAGTCTCCGTTCTTGGTCTGAAAGGGAGTGGCATACTTGAAAATATTATCGATGGATTCTACGACAGTTCCATATACCCGTTTCCTGACGGGCTTTCTGAGTGCGTTAAACTGCCAGGCGGACTTCAGCTGGTTAAGCAGCTTTTCCATGATCTCGAAAGAGATGGAGCCCTCAAAATCTATTATGGCTTCCCTGTTATCCATCAAGCAGTCAAAGTAAGAAAAAAAACGCACATTCTGGAAGTAGGCAGTTTAAATTGAATATATTCGTATAGACACTTCAGAGCATGAGTGAAGCCATATTAAAAGCAATGATGCAACTGTTTGCATTAATTGTGGATATCGATGAAATTCAGGAGATTTCCGAAAAAGAGAGATCCATTATACTGGCCTTTTTGTCCCGTCAGCTGAACAGCGAACTGACGGAAAAATACATGGCTATCTTTGAAAATTACCTGCAACATTATCACCAGGATTCCATTGATAAGCAAAGCCTCCGGAGAAAAAAAAGGACCTCCCTTACTGCAGTACGAATCCTTTCCATTTGTGAGCAGATCAACGAGGAGCTGGAACAAAAGCAGAAGATTTATGTGATCATCCAATTGGTAGAATACATTGCTTACGGGATTGAGATCCGGGCAACTGAGCTGGAGTTCCTGCAAACCGTAGCTACGGCATTCAATATTGACGAGGAAGAGTACCAGCAGATTCTAAATTTTGTGATCTATTCTCTAAAAGATATTCCGGAAAAGGAAGCCGTCCTGGTAATCAACAATGAACAAGAAGCAGATATTGAAGGAGTACATCATATTCATAACCACTACCTGGAAGGGCTTATCTCTTTTATGAATATCAAGAGCGTAAACACCTATGTACTTCGTTATCAAGGAAAAGAGGATCTGTACCTGAATGGTCAGCTCATCCTGCCCGGAATCACCTATACCTTTGATCACGGTGCTTCGGTCCGGGGACAGAAGATTGATACCATTTACTACACAGATGTGGCCGGAGTTTTTTCCGTGGCTTCTTTCAGCTCCCGGATACACTTCATTGCCCGGGATGTTGAGTTTCGCTTTAAGAATAGCAAGAATGGGCTCCATGGCTTCAACCTGGAGGAAGAATCGGGCCGATTGATTGGAATCATGGGTGGAAGTGGTGTAGGTAAATCAACCCTTCTTAATGTATTGAATGGCAATCTGGAACCCCAGGAGGGGGAGATCCTGATCAACGGCTACAACCTCTACAATGAAAAGGAAAAGCAGCAATTAAAAGGGATCATCGGGTTTATTCCCCAGGACGACCTGCTGCTTGAGGATCTGACCGTGAAGCAAAACCTCTACTACAATGCAAAGCTTTGCCTGGACAACTACGATGAAACTGAGCTCAATGAGGCGGTCGACCAGGTCCTGCAGGACCTGGATCTTTTTGAGATCAGGGATCTGAAAGTGGGGAACCCCCTCAATAAAGTGATCAGTGGCGGACAGC
>CAVVVN010000005.1:0-46818 GCA_963751705.1 uncultured Bacteroidales bacterium | reverse complement strand
AAAGATCAGAATTAGAACGAATAACCGTAAATTGTTGATCACTACTATTAAAAACACCTCTGGATTCTTCAACACTATTACTTCTTCCAGCAAAACTATTAGCAGACCTGAAGTTACCATCAGTATCCATTCTACCAATAAACATGTCTATATCACCTGAGCCAGAGGAAGTAAGTTCAATACCTCCCCAGAAGAGTGTGTCAGCGAATTCACCCCCTAAGGTCAGTTCATCGTCGAAAAAATCCATTACGTAAATCTTTTCTGAGGTGCTCCCACCAAAGCTATTTGCCCACTGCAAATTACCTGATAAGTTATATTTACTACAACAAGATCAGAACCGCCATTATTTGTAAAGCTGTCAAAATCAGTTTCATTCGACTGCACGTTTATAGTTGGCGAATCAGAGTATGCTCCTACATATGCGTTTCCTATATCATCAGATACAAGTGTATAACACAAATCAACTCCATCACCACCTATTGTTCTAAACCAGTCTAGGTTTCCTACTGTATCAGTTGCGAAAACATGTATACAATTTGAAGTGTTAATTGAAACTAAAGTATCATTGTCGAATGCTATAGAATCTTTATAAGTACCTGAAAACAAGTAATGATCATTAACTCTTGCAATCTTAAAAATCCTTCCTGAAACAGGATCACTTATCCCTTTTATAGCCTTTGCCCAATTGAGATCACCAGTTTCAGTACTGAAGCTGCCATAGAAAAAATCTTGAATTGAATTATCACTGTAGAGAGTTGTGTCTGTGTAGATTTGAACACTATCGTTATAAAAACCAGATATTAAAACATTGTTCCCATCAACTTTCAATGTAGTAGCTCTTTGGTTTCCTGATCCTGCTCCGGCATTTCTGCACCAAAGAGCATTCCCATTACCATCAAATTTTGCTAAAAAAATATCAAACGCTCCTGTGCTAGCAATAGAATCCGTAGGTGTGTATTTAAAATCATCTCGATACCCCCCAGTAAGATAGATGTTTCCATCAACGCAAGCGCAAATTCCCCCTCCAACATAATCGCTCCCAGTACTTCCTAGTTGGCGTAACCATTCAATTTCACCAAGTGGATTAACCTTTACAAGAAAATAATCCCTTCCCCCATAAGTGGTTAAAGTAATACCTTCAGTTTCAACTGTACCGGAGAAATGGCCAAAAAGAATAATATTATCGTCCAGGTCTGTGGTCGAAGATATTGTAACGAGATCTTCAGATCCACTTATTCGGTTTGAGTAAGTCCATGATTGAGCAAAAGTGCAATGTAGAACTACTGAAAATATACAGGTTAATAACGCTTTTTTCATAGCTTATTAATTTTATGAGTATGTAGGGGTTGCTTCTGTACCTGGAGTATATCCACTCATGGTTTTCTTGAAGTTTAGTCTTTCAATAACTGGCTTCTCCCACCTCTCCTTTTTTGTTTTCACTTTTGATTTCATATCTAGCTACTTATTTCAGCTTTATATAGTCCTTTGGATTACTAAAGTTCCAAGCGTGTGCAGTTAATTTACCACTTTTTTTAATTCCTATGTAGATTGGGATACAAATATTATACGAATTAAAGTACGCTTTCCTAACCATACTATTAATAAGACAGTTTGTTCTAATCGGGCTATGCAATATAACTCTATTTATAAAACTAATCCGTTGTTTAATTAGTTGCATGTTATAATTTTCAGAATATGTCTCATTAAAGTAACGATTGTAATAGTATCTAATGGGTAAGGCCTTGGTAAGAATAAAATACTTGATAATGAGAAAATTAATAAATAATAAATCCCATTTTTCAGAAGAATTTAAATTACCAAATGCACGTAAGTATTTAAGCCCCATTTTGAATCTTGATTAATTTCAATTTCAGCAAGTCAGTAATTAATTCATCAATATCACTTTCTAATGTATCCTCATAAATATAATGCTCAACACTAGTATCAATTAACTTCTTTATGCTTATTGGTTTCTCAAGGTTTCTCCAAATAAAACTAGCTACGCTATTAAGCCTATAGTATTCACCATTCGAAACACTTAACATTAAGATTTCATCATCAACTTCGGTATAAACCTGTTCTGGATTCCTGAAAACAACTGCATTTCTAGTGGTCAACATATTCAAAGATACAAAAATTGAAGATAACACTATTATTTATAAATAGTTATATTCATTCAGTTCTGTTTTGAACGCTTGGATTATTTGATTCTGAATTGTATCATTTAGATTTTTTTTCCAAGATCCTGGCATCCCTTCCCTGAAAAAAAACTCCGCATTAATTGGTTTCTCGTTGAATCCAAATTGTTGTTCTTGTTTCTGAAGATTTTCGAAGCTACTATGCTTTATTGCTTCAATAATTTGGTCTCTATCCATCTTAAGAGTCAGAAAATCAACTATTTTAGAGAACCAGAAATATGTGTTACTCATCAAATCTTCATATCTAACAATCAAGGTAGGTAGGATATTGTTTTTTGTCCATGAGTTTAAATGATTTGACCAGGACATGATATTTTGTTTACACTGAGTATAACCTTTCCTATAATTGCCACAAATTGATCTTGAGTCTTCAAGCATTTTTATTGCCATTTCAACTGGGGCAATATTATTATGATATGCATATGAAACTAATACATCAAGTGGATTCCTAACGATATATATCACGGCTTTCGTAATCTCAGCAGGGAAAAGTAAATCGCCATTTGGACATCTTGCAAAACTATCATGAACCTTTAGAAAAACTAGATTATCCGAGTTTTGAGATATTTCCTTATAAGCAATTGGTCTTAAGTTCAATATTTCCTCTTCGGTGAAATTGGAAATGCATACTCCAAGTGCTTCTTCGAGTAGAGAAATACTTGCTGATGAAGGGAAATCATTAAGATTGTTTATAGATACCGGTCCAGTTTCTGAAGATAAAAGGTTTGCAAAAAAGATTCTTACCCACGTATTACCTGATTTAGGATAAGATGCCACCCAAACAATATTCTTCTTGTAGTTAATCACTTTATAGTAGTTTCTCTTCAAGAAAGTTAGCTAATTCATTAATTAATAGAGGTTTAGATGGCCTTGTAATTTCAAAGATCCGTACATTGTTTGCCAATTTTGAAATCTTTTCTACGTATAAGTGATATATCTCTAAACCCTCTAAATAGTCTGGTCGATATGTATTCTTTAATAGTATTGGGACTTTATTTGCGCCAATAATCTCATCACATTTAAACTCGTTAACATTCGAAGAGATCAAGCTGACAATATTTTTTATTTGATATTTTAAAAAAGAATCATTGCTGGTAATCGGGAAAATATATTTTTCAATCCCTTCTCTAACTTTTAATTCAACCTCATCAACTCCCAAATTGTCAATAACATCACGCCATATCTTTAATTGAGGAACACCGGTATTAGCATAGAAATTCTGATCTGTTTCATGAATTGAACAGATATCATCTGAAATTATTTGATAACCACGTTGATACATGCTCATAGCTAGGGAGGATTTACCGATTGAAGTTGGCCCGCATAATAATGTGGCTTCAGTCTTATATAAAATTGAACTAGCATGCAGGGCTATATAGCCACTATTTAGTAGAAAAGCTCCGAGCACAGGTCCATAAAGGAATATGCGAATTAGTGAGAAATTTGAACAACGTGGATCAACATGCTCTATCTCTTTATCTATGGATTCTGTAGTAGGCTATTTTATCAAGTTTAAGCAAGAAATTATTCTTTGCTGCTTGAAAAAATGCTTTCTGAGAATTAATTGTTTGGAGTTTATCAGGAACTTTTTTCAATCGAATTGTCACATCTGGAATTGCTTCCTCAACTGAAATCAGTTCAGGTAGGAGAATCTCAGAATAAATGGTAATTCCGAATACCCTGTAGTATGTCGAGTTATTATTATTCACTATTTTCACAAATGGAATAAACTAGATGATATGAAACTTAAAGATAAATCATTTTGAACAGCATGAATTCCATAATTGGAATTTATAAAAGAAATATTTCCGTGGAAGATATTTCTTTCGAGTTTTTTGAGTATGATGCAGAAGATGTATACTCGCAAAGGGATGTCTGGCATCAAAAAGATGTTGTTATTGCTCAAGAAATTTCAGGTTCATTGGCTGAAATTGAAAGAGAACGAAAGAATAAGACAGATGGTCATTTTCTTCACATTATTGGGGATTCACGATTAGATTATGTGGATGAACTTCTGAAAAAGATTGGGGATAATGGCATAAAGTTAATTGAGCAAACGGATAAAGAATTAATTATTCTTGCCTATGAAAAATGGGGTCCTGATTGTTTAGATCATTTAGAAGGGGAATATTCTTTTGGCATTTGGGATGAGCGGACAGAATCCTTTTTCTGTGCACGTGATAGGATTGGAATAGTTCCTTTTTACTATTTCGTTGATGATGAGCATTTTGCTTTTTCTAATGATCTTATCAATTTGGTAAATTACTTAAAGGACAATTTGATAGTTTCTGAGGATTGGATTGCAAATCTTTTGATTGTTAAATCACCTTCGAAACGGGATACCCCTTATAAATCTGTATATAAACTACCTCCTGGTTCCTTTCTCACCTTTGTCAACTCCAAATTGAATATTCAAGAATATTGGAGTATGCCGAGTGATAAGATAAAAAACAACATAGATAAGAAAAAGGCACTGAGAGAATTATATAGAAAGATAGAAGAATCAGTTTCAAGTAAAATCAGAAATGAGGATTCAGTCGGAGCTGAACTAAGTGGAGGATTAGATTCTGCTGGAATTGTTGGCGTAGCATCAGAAATACTGAAAGTAAGAGAGGCTCAATTAGATGCTTATTCACATGTATTAGATAGCAAATTGAGAGGAACTATTTTTCCATTTGATGATGAAAGTGATAAAAGTAAAATTGTTGCAGACAAATATAATTGTAGACTTAATCAAATTTCTGATGTCGAACTTGGAATTATGGATGCAATCAGTAATATGATCAAGACTTATGGTGGTGTCGGGTTCTTTAATTTCGCAATGTTCTCAGAGTCTTTATATAAACGGGTGTTACATAATGGGAACAAAATCCTTCTATCGGGATATGGTGGAGATCAAGGAGTGTCATTTAATCCCAAAACATTGATTTATGACTACTCACGAAGAAGATTGTATAAATCATTGTGGAAATATCTAAAGAATAAAAACCAAACAAAATCGGTATCTCTCTTTACTGAATACTTAATACTAATCATTTTGCCCAAGCTACATAATTATCTCAGGCAGAGAAAGCGTATTAAACAGACTCAAAAGAAGAATAACTACTTTCCAATAAGTCAAAACTTCAAATCAAAATCCTCAGATTTCAAGAAATATTCTCTTAAAAATAAAGTTCCATTTTGCAATGATATATACAAGGAACAACTGAAATTAATTAAAGCTGATAGTCTAGTCAATAGACTTGAAACGAGTTACGTTGCAGCAAAAAGGAAAATGATTCGATACGTTTATCCTTATCTTGACGTTGATTGTTAGAATACGTTCATAATCTACCCTTTGGAATTGTTGCGAATGAGAAGGGTGGGCGTTATCTCTATATAGAAAGTATGCGAGGAGTAATACCTAAAGAATGTTTGAATCAGAATAAGATTATACGACTACTATTCCTAATCTTAATCATAGTATCGTTAGAAGTGAAACTGAAATTAACTTAATTATTCGTGATGCAATCGAATCAACAATATATGAATATGTAGACATAGATAAATTAAAGAAATATTTTACGATTCTAAAGTCAAAGGAGAAAGGAAGAATAATGAAAATTGGAGCAAATTCTTTTCTAAACGCTATAAAAATCCTGCTTCTCCAAAAATGGCAACGGGAAGGGAAAATTGATATTGGGATTAAGTGTTGATTGTGGGCTCAGCCTGCGGGAATCCATATTGTGAATTCAAATCCTGGAAATCCACAAGTGTCGATTTTGATAATGCTGCGGAAGGCTTAAGTGTCTTGGCAAAAGGCTTTTGTGTCCGGTAAACTGACAAAAGTTGTCACGGACCTGACAAAAGATGTAACCGGTATATTAAAATCTCATACAGCTATTACAAAAGCTGTCACTGCGATCACAAACGCTAACATCGCAATCACAAAAGAAGATCAGGTGATAATAAAAGATTATAACTGCAATCATAAAAGATGATCAGGCAATATATAAAAGATGATACGCATTCATAAAAGCCAATATCGTATATAACAATACATGCTTATAGATAGAAGTGAGGCGCTAAAAGACGCAAGTGCCTTTTGATAGGCTTTACTTCATCACATGACTACATGATCCCGACGGCTTCGCCGGCTTTGCCGTCGAGGAAGTTGATCATGATGGTGTACTGGCCGGTTTTGCGGCAGAGGAAGTTGATGGGGTTGAATTCTTTCTTGGTGCGGGTGTCGTAGGAGGAGACCACCATGTTGGAGCTGTCGTAGATGCGGATGATGGCCTGGCCCTTGTCGTTGCAGAGGTTAAAGCGGTAGATGTTGTTCCCGCGCAGGATTACGGCCTGGCGGTAGACCGGGGGGGCCTGGTCCTTCTCGGCCCGGGGCAGGCTGACTACAAATTCTTTCAGGTAGATGGCGCCTTCGCCGGCTTTTTCGGCACAGGCCTGCACGCGTTCTTTGCGGTCGCTCTGCACCATGGAGAGAGTCAGGAGGACAAATAGAATGGCGATAACTGGTTTGAGGATCTTCATGGCGCTTAAGCTTTGATGTTCATACGCAGGTTCCGGACCTCCTGGGTGACTTCGATAATTTTCCGGAGGGTCTCGTCGCTCATGGAGACATGGGATGATTCGCTTTGCACGACAATCAGCATGCCATCTTTCTCGATGGTTTCCGGTTCGCCCACTTCGTAGGTGATCCTTACCTGGTCGTAGACGCTTTTAATCTTTTGCAGATCGTTGATATATCTGACGATGGTCTCTTCGTTCTTGTAGTTATTCAGAATCAGGAGCAGGTCGTTGAGGATCAGTTTCTGTTCCCCGATCATGGACTTCAGATCCTCGTTGCTGTTTTCCAGGGCTACCTGGGTGGCCAGGTAGAGGCCTTCCACCCAGACTCCTGTGATCATCAGGGCGCTCAGGTTGCTGCGTTCCGTCTCCCGCAGGTAGTCGTCCATGTTATTGAAGCTATTGACCGAAATAAACAGGAGGGAGTCCAGATCCGAGCTGGAGGTGGCCAGGCGCTTGATGGTGGCAAAATCAAAGAATTGGCCTATCTGGAGAGCATCGGCCAGGCGGTTGATACTGGAGAGGAAATTTACGGCTGTTCCTGTTTTCTCATACATGTTGAGGTAACCCAGGTCGGCACTGAGGGCCCCCAGACTGTAAGCCATCTCAAAACTGGTGGTGTTTGTCGAGAGGCTTTCCGGATCGGCCAGGTAAGAGGTGGAATAGGGAACATTCAGTGCGCTGATCAACGCCGCTACCTCGATGGGAGAGGCAATGTTCTGGATGATCTCATTCATGGTTTCGGAGGAGATCTGGAGTTCTCCTACATCCACTTCGTCCATATTGACTTCCAGGTTCTCTGACGAACGTTGACCACAGGACGCCAGGAAGAAGATGGCAGTTAGCAGAAGCAATGCGTGTTTAAGCATGGTATCTAATCTTTGAGGGGCAGTTCAGAGCCCGGTTCAATATATAAAATTATTCATTTTGCCTGAGGCAGGGCATTATAAGTTTTAAACGGCCTTTCGTTCAAAGAGTTTCAAGGATTGCAAACTTTCGTCTGGAGTCTCCGTCCTTTAGCCGGTTTTCCGTTTGAACAAACGGCTTCTGACCAGTTTGCCCAGGAGGTCGTAGTAGAGGGCCACGTAGAGGAGGAGGGTCATAAACCAGATAAAGGCGATGTTGAAAATGTAAGTGTCGTAATACTTCCCCAGGAATACTTTCCGGGGTGCAAAAAAGTGAGAGCGGATCCCGATGGGGCCGGTGGGGGCAGGATCCAGGTAAATCGGATCGATTTGCTGGTACAGTTCTCCCTCGTATTCGATAATCTGGTGCTTTTCGTAGATCTTTTTCACCTGGTCGGCCACACTTTCGTTGTGGTAGAGGTTAAGCCACTGGAAATAGAGGTCCCGGCGGTCCTCCATAAGCTTGCCCAGGTAGCGTTCCTTTTCGCGGTTGGCCACGGAAAAGCGGTTGATATAGTGAGCCTTCAGGGCCGATAACAATTTGGAGGCTTTTACCAGTTGGGCTTCGCTGACCGTGCGGGGATCCAGCTCGCCGGGACGAATATGGAAGTCTTTCACGGCATGCTGGGCTTTCAGCAACTCGTTTTTCAACACCAGCAGGGCGGGCTGCTGTTCTTCTATGGAGCCCTTCCTTCGGAATTCAGTAAAGCAAGCATTCAGCCGCTCTTCCAGTTCGGGAATCAGGTAGGCCGATTTGAAGTTGTAGAAGGAGAGCTGTTTTTCGTAGTCGTAGAAATTCTTCTCAAAGGTATTGTTCTTAAACTGGTGCACCATCAGGGCTTCGTAGGACCATTTGGTAGGCATTAATTCAGCCACCAGGGGAACCTTGTCGATGGTAGTGATCTTCCGGTTCAGCTTATCAAAAGAAAACATGGCTCCACTCAGGATCATCATGGGAATGATCACCAGCGGAACGACTATATAGATGGTGATCGCCGAATCAAAGGCGGAAGAGATAATCAGTCCGATCAGATTGGCACATACCGCGGTGGAAAAGAGGGCCAGCCAGTAGGCAAAAGTCATCCCTTTGATCTCCAGGATCCCGTTGGCTACCAGGACAAAAGTGATGGATTGGATCGCAGAAATTACCACCAGGATCTTGATCTTGGCCAGCAGGTAGGAGGAGCGGCTCAGGTGCAGGAACTTCTCCCTTTTCAGGATTTTACCGGTCCCGGAAGATCTCCTCGGCACTCACGATCAGACCCAGGAAGAGGGCCACGATCAGAGCCATGAAGATGTATATGGGAATGTTCTCATTCTCCCTGAAAATGTAAGTGCCACTGGCGGGATCCACGATGTAGCGGACAATGTAGGCCAGGATAAAGGCCAGCAGGGGACTTACCAGGAGGGTCATCAGGAGCTGCTGACGCTTGTTGATCTTGGAGCTCACATCCCGTTTCAGGTAGTTGATCAGCTGAAGGAACCAGCCCGGAACATGGAGGCTGGTTGGGGGCGGGGCGTCGGGTGCCGGGGCAGCTTGCCGGGGTCTTGCCTGGCGGTAAAACTCCTCCCAGGTATCCGGGGAGACCTTGCGCTGATCGGTATAGTTCCCGTAATCATCAATCTGCCTGGCTTCGATAATATTGAAGATCTGCTCCGGATTCACATTTCCGCAAACCGGGCACTCTCCCACGGTGGCATTTACCTGCTTGTCTGCCTTCTTGAAATGGATCACCGCTTCCACCGGGTTCCCGTAGTAGGCCAGGCGCCCCCCGTCATCCAGAATGATCACCTGGTCGAACATCTTAAATAAGTCCGAAGAAGGCTGGTGAATTACCACAAATACAAGCTTTCCCTTCAGGGTCAGCTCGCGGAGCAGGTCCATCACATTCTCGGAATCGCGCGAGGCGAGTCCGGAGGTGGGCTCATCCAGGAAAAGAATGGAGGGTTCCCGGATCAGTTCCAGGGCAATATTCAGTCTTTTTCGCTGACCCCCACTGATGGTTTTGTTCATGACCGAGCCTACTCTCAGGTCCTTTTTCTCCATTAGTCCCAGGCTGGAAAGGGTCTCATTTACTTTTTCACGGATCTCCTGGTTGGAAAGTTGCTTAAAGCAGAATTTGGCATTGTACCAGAGGTTCTCAAATACCGTGAGCTCTTCAATCAGCAGGTCGTCCTGGGGAACAAAGCCCGAGACTCCGTTCAGCCGGCCATTATCGTCCCAGAGGTCAATATTGTTGATGCGGACCTTCCCGGAAGCCGGGCGGTACATGCCGGAAAGCACGTTAAGCAGGGTAGTTTTTCCAGCACCGCTGGAGCCCAGGATCCCCACCAGGTTTCCCTGCTGGGCCGAAAAAGAGATCTCCTTCAGACCCGTCACTTTTCCGGGGAACAGGTAGGAGAGGTGGTCCGCCTCCAGGGTAATCTTTTCCTGGTCCAGGCCGGCCTGGAAGCGGGAGGCGATATCGCTGTAATAGACCGGTTGCCCTACGGGCAGGCGCAGGGTACTGCCACTGGCCAGGATATAAACCACCCCGGTGCGCATGCTGAGGCCGTTGAGGAAGGCTTCTGCCTGATCCAGATATTTTACAAAGTAGAGCTCCACCGACGGAACCCGAAGGAAAAAGAGGGGGTCGGTCGCCAGGTGATATTTTTGTGAGAGAGACTTTTCTTCGCGATCCCCCAACTTATTTGAAGTCACAAAGGTGAAGATGGCCTTATACTCCTCCTTTGTTATCCGGAAGATATCAGAAACCGTATGAACAATGCCGAGCCGCTGTTCCGTCAGGTTATATTCGGTATTGACCAGCTCCAGGATCCGCACCAGGACCACCACTTTCTGGCGCTGGTTGATGGTTTTGCTGATCTGTTTACAGAGCTTAAGTACCCGGACCGAATCAAGGACGGAGGTCAGTTTCTTTTCCGGGACTTTTTCACCTGATCGACTTGATGTCAGAGCCTGATCCGGAGGCGGGCTCTTTGGCCGTATCCAGGTATAGCTGGAGGTATTCCGGAGCTGAATCGACTCCGATCTGCTGCACCAGGAAATTGTTTACATACTCAATCTCCTGCGGATTGATGCCCCCGTCCTGTTTGGTGATCAGGGCAAAAAGCTGCATCAGGGCCTTCAGGATCGCTTCACTCATGGTTTATCATAGAGGATATGCTCAAAAGGAGCCTCAATCATCTCGTCGTACTCTTTTCCGGCTTCCTGCATATCCTCGTCCGATCGCAGGGAGTGCCACCGGATCAGTACCTCATGTCCCGCCTCCACCATCTCTTCAAAAATGAGCAGGATATCCATGATCAGCTTGGAAGAGGCCGTATTAAAATAGGACAGTTTGAGGTTAAATACGGTTTTGGCCAGGGGTTTATCCCGGTAGTCAGTCAGCCAGTCCAGCAAGGGCTGGTAAAAATCGACCACATCTTCGGGGAGGGATTTTCCCGAGATTTCAAAGAGCTGATTTTCCTGGTCGAATATGACCATTGGACTGTCATCGGTCTGTTCAATTCGTAAGGTCTCCATCGGCTTATCTTGATATGGTTGAGGTGAAAATAAAAAAGGAAGTTTCCTGGTCGATGTTTACAAAACTATAGTCCAGGTGGTTCCCGGTTTTGCGCCGAATATCTATAAAGCCCATTCCGGCCCCTCCCTTGGGGGAGAGAATCCCTTTGCGAAGTTGCTTCTTATAAAGATCATCCAGGTCGTCCTGATTCATGTTGTTCAGCTTGGCCAGGAACAGGGCGATCTCTTCGGCATGCTCGTTCTCCACAATATTTCCTGTGGTTACCTGGAAACGATCCCGGTTCTTAGCCACCAGTACCAACCCCATCCCCGGATAGGGATGCCCCCGGTATTCATATGCTTCGGCATGCCGGTTGATATTCTGAAGCGATTCAACCATCACATGGTAGACCCTGCGGAGCACTTTATCATCTTCCACCTCGTCCAGCTGCTCCTCGATCAGTCCGGTCAGGGCTTTCATTACCTGGTGGGTGATCTGACCTTCGAATACAAGGGTTATATCTTTGATGCTCAGGTTGGTGTACCTATCATAGATGTAGTTGATAAACCCTTTGGATTCTCCGGTGAAAGCCATAAGGCTATAAATATAGGAAAAATCAGACTTCGATACCAATCAGCAGCAGGTCGTCCAGTTGCCGCTCTTCGCCCATCCATGCAGTAAAGTCGCTCTTGAAATAGTTATAAAACTGGGGGATGGTGTACCCGGCATTTTCAAGCAGTACTTGCCTGACCCTCCTGGAACCATATTTAAGCCCTTCCGGACCTCCCATCTGGTCGGTGAGGCCGTCTGTGAAAAAGAAAAACTTGTCCCCCGGCCGGTATTCAATTTCTGTATTGCTGAAGGGGGTCTCCGGTTTCCTTGGATGCTTCAGTCCCCCGATGGCCTTCCGGTCTCCCTTATGGATCGTGATTTCCCCTTCTGAAAGAAGGTAGAGGGGCCGGTGTGCTCCCGCAAACTCCACCACCGGTCTCTTTTTCAGAAAACGGCAGAGCGCCATATCCATTCCATCCCGGGTGTCGGATTTGACCCGGTCCTGTTTCAGGGTTCTTCTGACTTCCTGGTGCAGCGATTCGCATAACTCTCCGGCAGAGATGCCCGGATTTAATCCGGTGATATTGTTCATCAGGAAGAGTCCCACCAGCGAAAGAAGAGCCCCGGGAACCCCATGTCCGGTGCAGTCCACCGCGGCGATATACCAGGAATCTTCTGTCTCGAATAACCAGGGGAAGTCGCCCGAAATCACATCTTTAGCCTTGTAGTAGATAAAACTTCTGGGGAAGGCCTTTTTTATGCGTGCTTCTTCGGGGAGAATCGACGATTGGATCCGCTCGGCATAATTGATGCTGTCCTGCACTTTCCTGTTCTGCACCTTGATCTCCTTTTCGAATAGCTTGGCTTCGGTAATATCGTGTCCCACGATCAGGATGGTTTCCAGCTCATTTTCCTGGAACTCGGGGATGGCATCCACATTCAGGATTCGTTCACTGCTGTATTCGTCCAGGGCCATGGGCAGGCTTAGCTGGAAATTCTTTTTTACCGGTTTTTGCTCCATGGAAGAAAGGATCTGATCCAGCAGACTGTTCATGTCTTTTGAGAAGGGTATCTCGCTCAGGTTGCGGTTGACCATGGACTCGGGAGAGATCCCGGTATAACTTTCCACGATGGGATTGGCATAGTAGATATTCCCGGAGGTGCTGATCCGCAGGATCAGGTCCAGGGAATTCTCTGAGAGAGCCTTCATCCTGGTTTTCAGCCGCTGTTCGCGCTCCATGCGTACCGACTCGGTAACATCGGTGGTATTCAGCAGAAAACCTTTGATTGCCGTATCCCCGATCATGTTTCTGCAGGAAGTGCGCAGAAAGATCCTCTCCCCGTTCTTTTTAATAAAGGAATATTCCAGGTCTTCGATGGCTTCGGGATTCTCCTTCAAATAGTCAAAGATCTTTTGGAGGCGAAGCGCGTTTTCTTTTCCAATGCGTTCCAGGTCCTTACCGGCCATCATTTCTTCTACCGTATACCCAAAAATGTTGATTACAGAGGGACTGATATAGGTGAGGGTGGCGTCCGTATTGTAGATGGAGATGATCTCAGAGGCATGCTCCAGCATCAGGTGTAGCCTGTCATTGGCCTGCCGGGCTTCGGTCATTTTGCTCTCCAGCTGTATATTCGCCTGCTCCAGCTTAAGCTGTGTTTTAGACATCTCCTGTGCATTTTCCTGGAGCTGAAGCTCATTATTCTTTAATTCCTCGGTCATGGTCCGGGACTCCTCCAGCCACTTCTGCGTGCGCAGGCTTATCTTCAGGTTCTGCATGGTCCGGGCAATGATCTCCCCGAGTTCAAGCAGCAATTGAATGGTTAGTTTGGGAATGCGCTCCTTCAAGAAGGCAAACTCCAGCACCCCCTGCAAGGTTTCATCGGAGATCAGCGGAACCAGCAGGATGCTTTCGGGTTTCTGGTCGCCCAGGATCCCGGAGGTGATGCTGATGTAGTCCTCGGGAATCTCGGTCCGGTAGATATAGTCCATTTCAAAGGCACACTGCCCCACAAGTCCTTCTCCAATCTTAAACTCCTGATGCAGGTATTTTTTCCGGTTGTATGCATAGGTGGCAATATTACTCAGGCCTTGAGAATCTTCCTCAAACAGATAAAAGGCAGCCTGAACCGACTGGATGTAGCTGTTCAGCACCATCAGGATCCGGTAGGATAGCTCTTCCAGGTTCTGCTGTTCCCGGAGAACCTTGGATACCAGATCCTTCCCCTCGTTAATGTAGCTCAGTTCCCGTTCCTGCCTCCGGTCGGCCTTGATATTGAGATGGATCATTTTGAGCGCCCTTCCCAGTTCTGTTTTCATCATCTCCTCATAGGGCTCCGGATTTTCGCCATCGGACAGCAATTTGGCAAATTCAGTGTTCCGTTTCAGCAGCAGCTGCGAGGCAAGTACCCGTTCTTCGTATTCCCGGATGGCCTTATTCATCAGGAATTGCATGGGATGGAGAAAGACGGAGATGAACAAAGGAATCAGGTCCACAAGAAAAAGCGAGGGATGCTCCGAATGGATCCTGGCCAGGCTTTGAAAAGTTATGGGCAGACCGCTCTCCATGATAAATGCAAAAAGGATCAGAAGTACCAGCAGTATACTGATGATGGTTACCACCAGGATCCTGCGGAAGTTGATGCGCTTGATGATATGGGGATCCCTTTTCGACATATCCTTAAGAGAGATGAGGTGAAAGTTTTTCCATAAGCTCCCGGGTAAAAATCTTAAACATTTTTTCAATATCAGCGGGATCGTAACGGTACCCCGAACACTCCAGCACGGCTATGGTCTTGCCTTTGTGGATCAGTGGGACGATAGCCAGGTAGGAGGGGGCTGCTTTTCCCAGTCCGGAATAGACCTCCAGGTGGCCCTCCGGAAGCCGGGTCAGCACCATCACCTGCTGGTTTTTCGCCACCTGCCCGCTGAGGCCCTCGCCGCTTTTAAAGGTATAAGGTTCGGTAGAGGAGGCCATGGCATAGGTGGCAAGGGCCCGGTACTCTCCTTTTTTTTCGCTGTAAAAGATCCCGGACATCATCTCTATTTCCCGGGCCAGGTTCTTTAGCAGAAGGGGTCCCAGCTGTTCCCGGGCAATATTTTCAGGGATTCGCCGCACCATTTTCCTTGCGGCAGAGGAAAAATCAAGGGTCTTGTTCTCCCTGGAAGCGCCAGATTTTCCAGATTTTTTCTGAAGCTCCTCGCTCTCTTTATTTTCCAGTTCGCGCTTCTCGTTGATCCATTGCCGGTGCGCTTTCTTCACCGCCAGCATAAACAGGTAGATGCCTGAAGCGGAGAGGAGGAACCAGAGCAGCGTCAGCCAGGCGGGTGATACGGGACCGGTGATGCGACTGTTCCATCCAAGAACCACAAGAAGAGTAGCGCAGCTAAGCAGCAGGATCAGTGCCAGCCAGGTGAATATGTATCTTAATCTGCTTGCTTGCATATCTAGTTTCTATACCTCGTAATCCAGAAGCCGGCTTTTGAGCCGTTCGATCTCCTGGTTAGCCTCATCCAGTAACTGGTATTTCAATTTCTTTTCTGTGATATCCAGCCCCATGTAATAAACTTTGTATATATCCCCGGCTTCATCTTTTACGGGGGAGAAGGTGGAGACAAGCCATACTTCCTCGCCGCCTGGTTTGGTGCGGCGAATCACCCCTTCATATACTTTCTCCCTGAGCACCTCCTGCCAGATGGTTTCAAACTGCTCTTTTTCGGCCTCCTTCAGAAAGAGGCGGTAGTTCCTTCCAAGAAGTTCTTTTCTTCCATACCCGCTCATGTCACAGTATTTCTCATTCACCTCCATAATGATTCCTTTGGCATCCAGTTCACACTTGATCAGGGAGGTATTTACCGCCTGGTTGAGGGTCTGCATATCCAGGCCTTTCCGGGTGATCTCCCGTTCACGGGTTTTTAGTTGTTCCTGCATGAGCCGTTCACCGGTAATGTTCACGGCAATATCCAGGATCTTATAGACCCTCCCTTCGCTGTTGATGATCGGCGTAAAGGTTTGCTGTAACCACAGCTCCTCTCCGGAATAGAGCCGGTACAATTCGGTATTGGAGATGCTTTCACCTGCTTTCAGGGTGGTCCAGAAGTTCTTGTACTCCTCCGAAGTGCGGTCCACCATGGCAAAATCACTATGCAATTTGCCCAGTACCTGGTCCTCGTGGGATTCAAGCAGCAGCAGAAACTGTTCGTTGATTCTGGTAAAACGACCGTTCAGTCCAAACTCTGCTACCAGGGATGATTGGTTGATTGCGCTGAGAATGCTGCTGATCTCTGACTCTTTCATGCTGGATTCCTTCTGGGCCTCTTCCAGCTTATTCATGCTCTCCCGGGTGGCAGCCTCCTGCGCTTTCAGCGCTTCGGCCTGGGCCTGGGACTGTTTCAGCAGCAGGGAGGTGTGCTGGCTGTTTCGGACGGCCAGCAGGGAGGAGGCGATGCGCTCGGAAAGAGATTCCACGAATTCAATCTCGAAGGGCCGGAGCAGTCTCACGGTTGCCAGTTCGATGACCCCAACCACCCGGGCGGCCACTTTAAGCGGAACCAGCAGGATGCAGTTGGGTTTTGCACTTCCCAGACCCGATGCCACCTCGAAATAATCCGCAGGCACATCCGTGACAAAAATGCGTTCCTTCTCCATGGCGCAGGTCCCCGGAAGTCCGGCTCCCCACTCCAGGTTCAGGGTGTTGAATTTGCGTCTGTCGTAGGCATAGGAAGCAGCCAGGTCGAGGCTTAGGTGTTCGGGATCGGAATCATTGGTGATAAACAAGGATCCCATCTCCATATTCATGTAATTGACCAGCTTTTGAATGATCAGAAAGGAAAGCTCGCTTACATCCTCGCGTTCCATACGAAGTACCTCGCTGATTTGCGCAACTCCTTCGGAGATCCAGTTCCGTTTTTTGTCCTCCCGGTTCCGTGATACCTCATTGAGTTCTTTCCGGGTGAGGAAATCGGATAGAACCAGGAGCGCAGACCCCAGTTCATCTTCATCTTCAACAGTAAAAATTTCTCCCGGGCCCTCCTGGGACATGGAGCTGATCAACTGGATCTTTTTTTGAAGATCCCGACTGTGCAGATTCAGATCTTCCGCAATTTTTCCGAACTCATCACCGCGGGAGGGGTCCAGGGGAGGGGGGATGGATCCCCTGCCCAGCAGGCGGGTAAAATGAGCCAGGTGACTGAAGCCCCTGTCCAGGTTCCAGGTGAAGAAAATCAGGTAGGTGGCCAGTATGAGGATTCCCAGAGCCATAGACCATCCCAGTGACCGCTTGCTCCGTTTCCGGGCCTGGCTTTCAGCGCCGGCCAGCTCCTCCTCCAGCTCCTCCAGGTACACGCCCAGTAGTTCAATGTTGGCCTGTCCGCTAATAGACAGACTTTCTTCAAATCTGGTGAGCAGGGAGAGTATCTGATCTGTTTTTCGCGCCACCCCCTCTTCCCGGAGGGTGATCTCGTGTGATCGTATCTGATGCAGTCCTTCCTCCACCTGGTGGAGCTTGCGCAGCAGATCGGCCGTCTGGACCACGTTCTCTTCCCTGTTCTGGACATGAAAGGAGTTTTGAAGGGATAAAAAACGGCTGGCCAGTTCGGTACGGTCCTTCAGCAATTCAGCATAAGACTCCACCCGCCGGGAAGCATCCATATAGATCACTGCCAGGAGCACCAGCACCAGCACCAGGATCAGGGTGGTCAGGATCAGTTTCGAGCGGACAGATATATTTCGGAGGATCATACCGTTGCCTTAAAATAGAAAGGATCCTTTCTGATAAACTTTTTGGAGCTGGCACCCATGATCGATTCATGTACCCCCAGAATCAATGTCCCCTGCTCATTCAGGTTCTTATGGAACAGATCAAACACCCTGTTCTGCAGCTCATTGTTAAAATATATGATGACGTTTCTGCAAACAATCAGGTCGAATTTAACCAAAAAGAGATTAGGATCTTTCACCAGGTCCAGTTTCTTATAAACGGGTTTTTGCGTGAGCAGATCGCTCATTTGAATGCTATCGCGGGTCTCATCAATGAGAAAATATTTTTTCCACTGTTTCTTCTGGTTCATGGAGAAATCCCCCTCTCCATTTAACATCACGCGGTCGAAGTTTTCCAGGTAGGTCTGATTAAACCGGTATTTGTATCTGCCCTTCCGTGCCAGCTCAAGAATCTCCTCATGCAGGTCACTCCCGTATATTTCCGTTTTTTCCAGCAGTCCCAGTCCATCCAGCACCATCAACATGGAGTAGACCTCCTGTCCGGTCGAGCAGCCCGGATGCCAGATCCGGATGATCTCCTGGTGACTGTAAGCCGGGAGGAGTTCGTTTTTGATTTTTTTCCAGATATCAGGATCCCGGAAGAGCTCGGTGGTATGCACCGTAATTTTAAGCATGATCTGCTCCAGGAATTCCCTGTCATTTTTCATCTGCTCGATCAGCTGGTCCATGTTCAGCTCCAGTTCCAGCAGGATCCGGGTAAGCCGGCGACGAAGAGAGGAATGAGAATAATCCGAAAGATCGAAATCAGAATGGTCCCTAACAGTATGCTGAAAGTTCTGTATATCCTTCCCAACGACCTCCATATGGTAAATCTAAGGATTTAATACTTACCTTCAAATTTGGATAAAATCCTTTTGTGCTTAACTTTGATAGGTGTAATCCAATGCAATGACCTACGGTATTCTCATATTCCCAGGGGCCCATGGCGACAAGGAACTAAAACGGGTTCTGGAGGGAGTTTATGGAAAAAAAGTTCGAACCATATGGAACAGTGAAACGGATCTGAGCGGGGTGGATGTTCTGATGATTCCCGGCGGGTTCCCCTGTAAGGGCTCTTCCAGCTCCTCCAAATGCATTGAAGAATCCCCGGTAATTGATTCCATGATCGATTATGCGGAACGAGGGAAGATCCTGGTGGGGATCGGAAACGGTTTCAGGGTACTTTGTGAGACAGGACTGGTTCCCGGTACCTTGAGAATGAATAAAAGCCAGCGTTTTATCTGCCGCAATACCTTCATTAAACCCGACAATGATAATACGATCATAACCCGTAAGCTCTCCAGCGAAAAAGCTTACCGCATCCCCATCGCCACGGGCTACGGAAGGTATGCTGCGAAGGAGGATACCCTGGTGCAGATGCGACACCGGGAGCAGATATTGTTCCGCTATTGTGATGAGACTGGGCGTATATCAGAGGAAATTAATGTCACGGGTGCCGTGGACAACATTGCAGGCATCTGTAACGAACGTAAGAATGTTTTCGGCTTGATCCCCCAGCCCGAACGAGCGGTTTTATCCATGGGAGGAAACATGGACGGGAAGGCCATCTTTGATTCTCTGATGGAGTATATTTAAAACCGGCTAAGCGGATTCCCCCGGTTTTTCCCTGAGCAGGTAACGATTCCTGCCCTCCAGAAACTGCATCTCCACCACATCAAACAGAACCAGCTTGGTCAACAGAGTCACCAGCTCTTTTCTTCTGAATCCGGTATCCTGCTGAATCTTTCTGAGCCCGGAACCAGGTACCTTCTCCAGGTATTTCAGAATAAATTCTTCACTGTGCGTAAACTCCAGCAGCTTTCCCCTGGGCTTATGCTCCTCCTTCCAGACTTCCAGCTGAACCACACTGGCCAGGATGTTTTCATCCTTCACCCGGATATAGGCCATCCACCGGTTCTTTGGATCTCTGGCATACACGGGCCTGTTCCTGACGGGCGGGATGTAGATCTCCAGTACACTTTTTCCGTCAATCTGGTAATTCCGGGGCTCAAAAAGCACCTCCGGGGAACAATAAAGGGTGGCTGCAGACTCGGCCATGTAATACTCCTCATCGGAGCGAACCCCGCTGATCCGCCCGTTATCCTTCACTCCGATCAGCAAGCTGCCCCCGTCAGTATTTGAAAATGCTGAGAAGGTACGGGCGATCTTTCGCGCATCGTTGATTTCAAATTTGAAATCCAGTTGCTGGTGCTCTCCCCCGGCAATCAGGGAGCGAAGGTATTTCTGATCCGCAGTTTCCATCTGCACTAAAATTACTAACTTGATCTTAAAAGCCATGATCAATTTTCGCACCTCTTTCAATCTGCTGCTGGGACGGTTTCGCTTTCAACTGGCAAAAGTCCGGCTCTGGATCCTGGAAGTAGGTACCCTTCGCCCGGGGCACTGGCGCTGGGCCGCATTTTCGATTCTGATCATCATAGGCCTGTTCATGGGAGGGATGGCCATTGATTTTATTGGAGAGCTGCATATAGGAATTTTTTTGGCTGCCCTGCTGTTTTTACCCGGTCTGGCTTTGCTGGCTGGTCTGGGTGTGCGTTTTGGGATCAAGCTGGTAAAACTCCTGCCGGAGAAACAGAGCTGGATCTTTTTCGGGGCCCTCTTTTTTATCTTTTTTTTCTTCGGATTTCCGCAAAAAGCCAGGATCGTTCTTGCTCTTTTCCTGATCCTGTCGGGTTCCTTTCTTGGGGCCGGGATCTACAACCTGGCGGGAGGGAGGTGGACCGCCCTGAGCAAAGTCAGAAAGGGATTTACCCTGGGTTTTCTGACTCTGGGAGCGGCCCTGTTTATATTTGGCTGGGGCTATCTGCTATATCCGGGGAAGCCCTCCCCGGAGGTGAAGGTCTGGGCCATGGATGTTATGCATCTTCCGGAGACAAGCTCTATGGACGATCCTTCTCTGCCGGGACCCTATGAGATCGATTCTCTGAGCTATGGCTGGGGCAAGGATGAGCCACGTGAAGAATATGGTTCCGGGGCTCAATTGATTACCCGGCCTGTGGATGGGCACCATTTTCTGGATGGCTGGGAGAAATTGTCCGGGAAGCTCAGAACGCTCTACTGGAAAATGGGGCCGGATTCACTGGCTCTGAATGGCTCTGTCTGGTACCCCAAGGGTGAGGGACCCTTCCCCTTGGTTCTGATGGTCCATGGCAATCACCTGGACCGGGATTTTTCCGATCCCGGATATGCTTACCTGGGAAGGCATTTTGCCTCCCATGGATTTTTAGCCGTATCGGTAGATGAAAATTTCCTGAACGGCGCGTGGTCCGACTTCAGCAAAGGCTTGGACACGGAGAACGACTGCCGGGGATGGTTGTTGCTGAAACACCTGGAACAGTGGAGAGACTGGAACCAGTGTGATACGGTGCTTTTTCACAACAAAGTGGATCTGGACCGGGTGGTCCTGATCGGGCACTCCAGGGGCGGAGAGGCAGTGAGTGTGGCTGCCTGTTTCAATGGCCTGCCTGCCTATCCGGATAATGCCAGGGAGCTCTTTGAGTTCAACTTTGGCATACGGGGCATTGCGGCCATTGCCCCGGTGGACGGACAGTATTCCCCGGCCGGAATACCCACCCCGGTGGAGAATGTGAACTACTTTACCATTCAGGGCTCCATGGATGCTGACTTAAGAAGTTACGACGGATTGAGGCAGATGCGAAGGGTGCAATTTACCGATTCGCTTTACCACTTCGCATCCGGACTCTACCTGCATGGGGCCAATCACGGGCAGTTTAACCGGAGCTGGGGACTCTTCGACAATAGCTATCCCAATAAGCTCCTGGTGAACCGGAAAGCCATTATTCCGGCAGAGCAGCAGGAGAAAGTGGCCCTGGTTTATCTCACCGCCTTTGTACTGGAGAGCGTCCAACCGGGGAGCGGGTATCTGCCTCTTTTCAAGGATTACCGTACTGGCCGCCACTGGTTGCCCGACCTGGTGCAGTTGAATCAGTTTCATGAATCCTCTGCCAACATCCTGTGTGACTACGAAGAGGACCTGGATCTGAGCACGGGGACCAGCGGAATCGATTCCATCGGGGCAAGCGGACTGGCCCTCTGGAAGGAGGGAAGGATCCCGAAAAAGTGGGGAGATTATCGCAACAACGGGGTGTTTCTGGGGTGGAACAACGAGGATGATTCTATACCGGGCTATTACCAGATCTTTCTTGATACCTCTAAGTTAGCTGAACTGGAAGGCAGCCTGGCGCTTACCTTCCTGGCGGCCGATGCCCAGATGGATCCGGGTAAGCGAATGGAGGACGCCGGGAAGGATCCGGAAAAAGAAGAGGCCATAGAAGACGCTGACTCAGAGGTAGATCCGGAAAAGAAAAGGGATGAGAAAGCGAAAGCGGAGAAGGAAGAAGCGGAAGAGGAACCCATTGATTTTTCCATTGTGCTTAAGGATACGGCCGGGGTCGCCTACACTGTCAGGATGGGGGATTACCTGAAGCTGCAGCCGGCCCTTAAGCCGGCGATTTTTAAGTCCAGGCTCTTCTGGGACGACCCCGAATCGGAGGTAATATTGCAATATGTCTCCATTCCGCTTGAGCAGGTCAAAGACAGTTTGGATCATTCTGTTTCCGCCGGTGCCATTTCTTCCTTCACTTTTATATTCGATGCCGAGAAAAAAGGAACCCTGCTGCTGGATCAGCTTGGATTTGCCCGTTGATAGCATCATTTGCATGCAATCAAATGATAGCATCAGTGTACCCTGGCCGGGTTATCCTAGCCCTCTCAGGAATACCAGGGCAGGAAGCGGGGTGGATTCGGGTGGACCAGTTTGGGGGGTTTTGGATTGAGCGCCTGCCCGTTGAGGACTTTCTCATAAAGAGGAAGAAAATTCCTGGCCATATGGATGGATGCAAAATTATCGCATACATACTCATGGCATCGCTTCCGGTCGTATTCGTCCACATGTCTGAGGGCATCCACCAGCTCTGACTCTTTATTGCTGAGGAACCCGAATTCGGAGCTGACCAGTTCTGGAAGTGCGCCATAGGGAGTGCCAAAGACCGGACAGCCAAAATAGAGACTCTCCACCACGGCCAGCCCCATGGGTTCGTTCCATCGTACCGGGAACAGCAGGGCCTTGGAGCCGTTGATCAGCTTATTTTTCTGTGCTCCCCCCACCATGCCTTCAAAACGAATCCTCGGATCGAGCGTGATCCGGAGGCCCATCTTCAGGTTAACCCGGTATCCGCCCAGTACCCTCAGGGGGGTTCCCGATCTGCGGGCAATGTTCATACAGCCCCGGAGGTTCTTCACCCGCCAGGCGGCTTTGCCGAGAAAGTGCAGATAGCTGCGGGGATTATCCAGTTCCGGTTTTCCATACTCCTCCAATCCCAGTCCATTATAAACAAATACTTCGCTTCCGAAACGGGCTGCATGATCGCGGGAGATAAAGGTGGTGTTGATATCAAATTCGCGCGGATCTGTCGAGTTGCCATGCAGGGTTATCATATAGGGCTTTGGCAGGGGTTCCCAAAGGGGTATGTGTGAATGTACCAGGTCCACGTCTTCCGGGATCTGACTGGCCAGGCTTTGGTCGGGATTAAAAAAAATCACCCGGGCAAAGTCACACACCGATCCCTTTGCCACCAGGAAAGTGATCCGGTGCCCCATCTGTATCAGCTCTTTTCCCAGGTACCAGATGTCCCTGCTGGTTCCTCCGTATTTGGGAGTTGGAATTTTACCAGTATATACAATCAGGATATGTTGAGGACCCATGCTTAGTCTTTTTGAATTCGTGAAAGGACCGAGAGAAACAAAGGAATATCGCTGGAACCCAAAGTCGCCATTCGTTCCATGATGCGGTGGTAAAGCGGACCTCCTTCAGGAATCCCCACATCGTTCAGCAGTTTTCCGGTCTCTGTTTTCAGGGTGGCCCACCCTTCCCCTGTTTTGGCAAGGGGGCTTCCCGGTTTATTCAGGGGATTCAGGGGAGAGAGTTCATAGGCAGTGATCAAAACCGACTGTGCCAGGTTCAGCGAAGGGTAGCTGGCTGTCATGGGAATGCTCATGGCCATATCCGACTGCAGGATCAGGGAATTGGGCAGTCCGCTCTCCTCGGTTCCGAAAAGGATGCCCACTTTTTGCAGGTGGTCCGATTTATTTTCCAGTACGGAGAGGATCTCTCTGCTGGAGTGGTACTCATGTTTAGCTGACCGGCCTTTCGCCGTGGTGCAAACCACCAGGTCCAGGTCGGCCTTTGCCGCTTCGAAATTTTCATAGAGTTTGGCCGACCGAAGAATATCATGCGAGCCATGAGCCAGCATTAAGGCCTTTTCGTCCAGGTGATTGCAGGGAGCGATCAGCCTGAGCTGACGGAACCCCATGGTTTTAATAGCCCTGGCGGCGGAGCCTATGTTCCCTGGTACAGCTGGCTTATATAGGATAAAATGGATCTCCAACAGGGGATGGTTTAAACGGTGAATTTACAACTTTTCCATCTGTTTCATCAGATTCCTGGCCCGTGTCTTGAATCCTACGCTGTTGTTTTCTGCCTGGTCCTCCATGACCGTTATAAACTCCTCTTTTAATTCGGGATAAATCAGCACATGCTGGTAGATGATCATCATGGCATGAGCCTTCACGGCCAGGGGATAAAGTTCAGATACCAGGTAGCTGAAGCAGAGGTCGATCAGTAATCCCTGCTGGTCCTCAGGGATGTCGTACCGGCACAGTAATCTGAGCAGTGAACGAAGCGTGCCCATGGACTTCAGTTGGGGAAGTGCCTCTACTATTTGAGGGATGTAGGGGCGGGCCAGGCCCGGTTTTTTTTCATCACTTCCATCCAGCACCCAACAGGCTCTCCAGGCCAGGGGGTCTTTCTCCTGGAGCGATATCTCAAGCAGTTCCCGGAAGTGGCGTTCTGATTTGATCACCTCGTTGATCAGGAGATCTCTTCCAATCCCGGATGGTATGTCGGCCAGTAACGACCGGAAATCCATTATTCCTCGTCGGATTTCTTCCTCATGGACATGATCGCATAGGAACTGGTATTCACCTTATGGCTATGGTTCATATCAATTTTGGTCACCTGCATAATGGTCCTTTCACCGCTATCTTCCAATACATCATACTCCAGTACCGCACCATTAAGTTGGTAGGCATGAGCAAACATAGACCCAAAGGCCTGCTGGTTGTTCATCCACTCCTTGCGTACCTCTTTTCCCAGCTTTTCTGAAACCCACATAAACACCTTTGTATCCTCATCCTCGTAAAGGTATTCGTCACAACTGTATCCCAGGATATTCTTTGTCTTGCCTGTTTTTACGGGCCTGTGGGAATCCATATCGATATCCTCTTCCTCCACATATGCTTCGACCCGCGCAGCCATGGCTTCAGGATCGATGGTGGTGGCAAACCCGGTCTTTTCCCCATCGCTGTCGGTCAGGATCAGCATGGCGCTGTTTTTTGCATCAAAAAGGAAGGTGGACTGGGTCCCTTTATCCGAATAGACCATGGCATAGTCGGCCTGCTGCTTGTGCAGGTAGTTATCGTATATGACCTGGTCGTCCAGCTTGCCATTTTTCTTGTAGTTGGTGATTTCCATTTGAAGGTAAGCATCGAAGTCGTAGCTTGGTTCATAAGCTACATTTCCGGTGAGTCCAAGAGCATCCATGTAGACATGGTTCATGGTGGTATTGGGCGTTGGATCAGGTTCCCGGCCCTCTTCAACTGCTTTGATGCTGTCTCTTTTGGCCTGGGCTTCCAGGTTGTCATTCAGGATCTTCCGTTTTACCATGGTTCGCAGACTCTGGGAGTGTATCTCCTGGAAGGAAAAAATCATCGCTGTCATGGATAGGAAAAGGAAAACACGTTTCATGGGAATAAGTTTTTAGTTCGTCAGATATACAATTTAATACTAATATATTTGAACAACAATCCAGATCAAATGAAGTTCAAAAAAGAGTTAATTCACGGACGTCTGGTACAGCGATACAAACGCTTTCTGGCCGATGTTAGGCTGGACGATGGCTCCGTGGTAACCGCCCATTGCACGAATTCGGGATCCATGCTTAGCTGCCTGGAGGAGAATGCCGAGGTATGGCTCACTCCCGTGGATGATCCCAAACGAAAGACCCGCTTTACCTGGGAGATGATCCTGATTGACGGGGGCTGGGTGGGGATCAATACTTCCAATCCCAATACACTGGCCATGGAGTGGGTGGAGGAAGGAGTGATCCCCGGACTGGAAGGGATCACCCGTCTCCGGCGCGAGGTCAAATGGGAAGACAGCCGTTTTGACCTCTACGGGGAGATGGATGAGGGGCTGGAGGGAGGAGGATCCGGCTCAGGCTGTTTTATAGAGGTCAAGAACGTAAGCCTAAAAGAGGGAGACCGGGCCCTCTTTCCCGATGCGGTTACGCTGCGTGGGCGTAAGCACCTGGAAACCCTGATCCGGGTGAAAAAATCGGGCCTGAGAGCTGTGATGCTGTATATCGTCCAGCGAATGGATGTGCGGATCTTTTCCCCGGCACGAAGCATTGATCCCGCCTATGGGAAGGCCCTGAATAAAGCCGTTCGACAGGGGGTCGAAGTGATCGTGGCTCAGGCCAGAGTTACTCCCGGGGGGATCGAATTCCACCGGCTCCTGCCCGTGGAGCTATAGTGATTGTCAGTGCCTAGCTTACTCCCTTGTGTATGGCCTGCGTGGAAGGGTCGGTGAGCCCCTTCTCTTCAGAATACTGGTATGCCTGGTGCATAAAGGCCTGCAGCCTCAGTTCAATGGAGGAATCTTCCTGACCGTCGTATGCAATGCTCACATAGGGTATGTTTCCTTTGTCCTTACGCAACTGGTCCGATACTGAAGCCACCAGGGTGCCGGGCATACAGGTGAATGGCAGGATGTTGGCAATGCCGGAAATTCCCTTGTCCACCAGAATGGCCGATGTGCCCAGGTTCAGTGCCGGGTCGCCGTCATAGTGCTTGTGCACATAGGGGCCACAGGCATTCAACATATCCTTTACTGCCACCTCCTTGTCTTCATCAAATAAGCCATGGAACTGCTTCGTAATTTTACTGGCAGTCCGCTCCTGGAAGTATTCCTGGAGTTTGGATTTCACCACCCCTTTGAAATCACCCTTCCACCTGCTGTCGCGGGTATACCGGATGGTAGAGTAGGAGAGCCATTCTGCAAAGGGGGCAATCCAGGTTTCGGCGCCGAATTTTTCCAGTCTTCTCACCAGGTGGGCGCTGCAGAAATCGTTGTCGCGCATAAAAATTTCACCCACCACGGCCACCACAGGCTTGCGCTTGCCGTTGGACATGGGGATCTGGGTGAAGGCGTAGGCAATCTGAGCCAGGGTATCCGTGAGCTTATCTCCACCCTCTTCCATGCATTTGACCAGGTCGGCCAGGGCCTTTTTATATACCACCTCGGTGCTCCCGGGCATCAGTTCGTAAGGGGTACGCTCCTGTTTCATCTTCCGGATGATATCCATGGCCACAAAGCCTTTCCAGGCATTGAGCCTGAACTTGGAACCGTGTCCGCCCGAAATGGATTCATAGGAATCGTCGTTACTGGGAGCAATGATCTCAGTTTTGTCGTAACCCAGGCGGTCGAAAAGTACCCGCTGGAAGCGGTTGTATTGTCCGAACCGGCATGGACCATTGTGGTCGGGCATGAAGAATGAGACCTTGGCCGGATCGGTTTCCGGATCCTTCAGCTTTTTCAGGAAACTTCCGGTGGTGGCGATCATGGGGAAACACTCCCTGGCCGAGGTGTATTTCCTGGCCAGGTCCAGGTCTTCCTGGGTTTGCATGGGCAGTGATTCGGCCTTCACGCCAAAACTCCTGCATACGCCCGCCATCACATAAGAGGCATCGCTGAGGTAGGGGAAGTAGAGCGTCCGGTCCATCAAGGGTGAAGAGGCCATCTGACCCGGGACATATACCTTTTTCTGTTTTTTTTCACCCAAACGGGATCCCTTCAGGCTGTCGAGGAAGGCCTCGTAGCGGGTAATCATACCGGCATCGGCTCCATGTTCATCAATCTCAATCTCCATATAGGGCTTGCCTGCCATTTCCTCATGGACAAAATGGGCCAGGAAGGAATCGGGTCCGCAGCGAAAATTGCCCATGTAGATTCCATGGAGGCGTTCGTCTCTGGCAATGATCCGGGCAGCTGCCAGGATCCTCTGACCGTTGGGCCAGTACATCTTGTTGTAATCCTTAGTGATGTGTTCATCGGCCAGGGGCAGGTAATCCATGGGAATGGGGAGTACGTCCAGGTTGATCAGTTTCTCCACCATACTCAGGTTGAGGGCGGGATCGCCCGTGTTATAAGGGCGCCCGATGATCACCAGTACTTCTTTGTCTTTAGGCAGGTCGGACATGACCTCACGGCCTCGAACTCTTACCTTTTCTTCGAAAACATCCTGAGCCGCGTCGGCCTTTTTCATGGCCTCTACGATCCGCTTTTTGCTCAGCTTGAATTTCTTTCCGAAATAATCATAGAGTTCCTTTTCCACCACCTTTCCATAGTAACGGAAGTTGAGGGTGGGAGTGAGCAGGCGCTCGCGGTGCTCCTCCGGGATGGAGGCTTTGACCATAAAGGGAACGGTCTGCACCCAGGGACAGTTCACATTGGAAGTGGGATTGTCCTTGGCCGCTTTGTTATTGATGATGAAGGGCGTGAAGATGTAATCGATCTTCTGATCCAGCATCTCATAAATATGACCGTGCATCACCTCCACCGGGAAGCAGGTCTCGGCAACGATCTTACTCAAAGCAGCTTTAACAGTCTGACTACTGGTCTCCTCGGAAGCTACCACATTAAATCCCAGCTCCTTGAAGAAGGTACTCCAGTAGGGAAACTGCTGGAAATAAATCATCAGTCCGCGCGGGATCCCAATGGTAGTCTTGTTTGGATCTGTCCCTGGAACAAATCCCTCGGAAAGCATTTCAAGACGTTCCTCAAAATAGTTGGGAATGCCTTCACCCTTACCTTTACGTTCATCCAGTTCGTATTTCTCGCACCTGCCACCATAATAGAGAGGTTTTTTTTCACCCTCGATCCGGACACGTCTGATTTCGCACTGGTTGGAACAGGCCTTGCAGGTAAATTTATCGACCGTGTAAGGAATCTTACTGATATCAAATCCCTTGAACCTGGTCTCCAGGTTTTTTGCCCTGACATGATCCCGTGCCAGCATGGCTGCACCAATGGCTCCGGTCACATCAAAATGAGGAGGCGTATGAATTTTCTTACCGGTTACCTCCTGGAAGGCAGCCACCACGGCCCGGTTGTTGGTCACTCCACCCTGGAAAAGAATGTGATCACCTATGCGTTTCTTGCGAACCACCTTCTGGATGTAATTATGAACAATGGAGTAGGCCAATCCGCCTACCAGGTTATCTTTCTCCACTCCCTTCTGCTGAAAGGCGTTCAGATCCGATTCCATAAATACTGTACAACGGTCGCCCAGTCCGGCCGGCTTTTTCGCTCCAAGCGCCATTTCACCAAATTCCTCAATGATCTTGATATCCAGCTTCTCAGCCTGCTCCTCGAGGAAGGAGCCTGTTCCGGCTGCACATACTTTGTTCATCTCGAAATCGACCACCACGCCGTTATCGATGCTGATGTATTTGGAGTCCTGTCCCCCGATCTCAAAAATGGTATCCACTTTTGGATCGAAGGCGATGGCTGCAGTGGCCTGTGCCGTGATCTCATTGCGAATAATATCGGCACCAATAAAGTCGCCTGTCAGGTAACGGCCCGATCCGGTGGTAGCGGCGCCCTTGACCACCACGCGATCGCCCACCTCTTCATAGATTTCTGACATGCCGCGACGAATGGCTTCCAGTGGCTTACTGGCAGTGGGCAGATAACGGCGCGCGATTACCCGGTTCTGATCGTCGATCAATACCACATTGGTACTCAGTGAACCGATATCAAGCCCCAGGTAGACCTCGTACTTTTCGTCCGATTCAGGTAGCTTGTAGATCTCTTTATCAATTTTTGAATCCGGCGGAGTGAGAGGTTTAAAGGATTTCCCCTTCGACTTTTCCCCATGGATATAGTCATATAGTTCCTTGGTCCCCTGATATCCGGCCCCTTTAGTGTCCCCTTCAGCCAAATAATGGAACACGCTGCCTATGGCACCCATGGAAGTATTGTGCTCGGGTATCAGAAGGTCATCCCCCTCTGCGTTCAGCAGCTCCCGGAAGGCTCTGACCATCCCTACATTGGAGGAGACCCCTCCCTGGAACATCACCGGAAATTTGATGGTTTTTCCCCTTCCCAGGGAAGAGATGAAGTTACGGGCTACCGCAAAGCATAAACCGGCTACGATATCATGTACCGGGGTGGCTATCTGCTGCAGGTGAATCATATCACTTTTGGCAAAGACACTGCAGCGCCCGGCAATCCTGGGAGGATTCTCCGATTTGAGAGAAAGTTCGCCAAACTCTTTTTCAATGGATATGCCAATGCGGTTTGCCTGCTGGTCAAGAAAAGAGCCTGTTCCTGCTGCGCAGAGGGTATTGAGTTCAAAATCGGATAAACGGGAAGCATTGTTTTCGGCCTCCTCCATGAAGATAAGCTTGGAATCTTCTCCACCCATCTCCACGATGGTCCTTACCTGCGGGATATAATTTGGCCACCGAGGTGGATTGTGCAACAATCTCGTTTACATAGCTGCCATGCAGAAGTTCGGCAGCCAGTTTGCCTCCTGTTCCGGTAAAACTTATATGTTCGAATTGCTCCTGGGAATAGCTTTCTCCCAGCTTATCAAGAATCTCTTTTAACTTTTCAAAGGGTTTGCCGTGATTGTAATCATATCGTTCCTCAACAATCCTACCGTCTTTATCCATGACAACGGTGTTGATCGAAATTGAACCGATATCAAACCCAAACAAGAAGGTTGGCTTCATGGTGGCTTCATTTAGTTTATCAGCTGACTCCTTCAACTATCTATATTCCAAACAAATAACCTTTAAGTTTCAGGCCCATCCGGGCCTTGGAGTCATTAACAAATTATAAAAATTAGCGATGCCCCAAAAATTTAGAAATAACTATCCCTATTATATAGAAAGATTCTAAATAACTACCTTACAGGGAAGAGAGAAATTCCAGAACTTTACTACTGTCACCGGATGCATCCACTTCGGTATCCTTATATATCAGGGTACCCGAATTATCCAGGATAAAGGTCCAGCGCTGAATGGTGGTTCTCCGGGTCAGATCAAGAGAGGCTCCTTTGATTTCGCGGTTTATGGTGCCCCCCTGGCCATAAGGTACTCCAAAGATAGAAGCCAGCTCTCCTGACTCATCCGCAAGCATGGTAAAATTCAGGGAATGTTCCAGGGCAAACAGTTTCAGGGTTTCCGGGGCGTCTCCGGATACCCCTGCCACGCTGGCACCCACTTTGGCCAGTTCCCCTTTTTGATCGCGGTAGCTGCAGGCCTGAGCCGTGCATCCCCCTGTAAAAGCGGCAGGATAAAAATAGATCACCAGGTACTCGGACTTTTTCAGATTAGACTTCAGGGTCCATTTTTTCCCGTCCTGGTCCAGGGTGGAGAAGTTGGACACTTTTTCACCCAGCACTGCCTGGCCATAGGTCTGGCCCAAAGCGCCCAGGGCAATTAAGATTGTAAACAGGATTTTTTTCATGGCTTGGCTTGTTTTATTCAGTGACAATCATAAAACGCAATTGTTTGCACATCTCATACACAAAGTAAAGTTAAATCTATTTTGCAGAAAGGACTTATCTGCCTTACTTTGCCTTTTCGTCTTCAAAAATGATTACACAGCTAGATTGTATCCCCTGTACAGTGAATAGTTACCTGCGATTGGTGGATGCAGACGTGATTCCCACGGATAAACGGGAGGAGTTAATGCGTCAGGTGCTAAAGTTCCTGTCTGAAGTTGACTACCAGGTGTCCCCACCGGTCATGGGGCGTGAATTGCACCGGATGATCCGGGCATCGCTCAAGAACGGAGATCCTTACCTGGAGATCAAGGAGAAATACAACCGGATGCTGCTGGAACTGTATCCCTCTTTTAAAAAAATGGTGGAACAGTCAGACAGTCCGTTTGATACAGCCATGCGCCTGGCCATTGGAGGCAACGTGATTGATTTTGGAGCAAAATACCAGTATGATGTGATGGAAACCATCCAGCAGGCCCTGGAACAGGATCTGTCTGTAGATGACTCGGCTTCTCTTAAAAAGGCCGTGGCCGGTGCCAAACGACTTTTGTATATTGGGGATAATTGCGGAGAGATAGTACTGGATAAACTGTTTCTGGAGCACCTGGATGTGGAAGAGAAGATTTTTGTGGTAAGAGGCGGTCCGGTGATCAACGATATGACCCTGGAAGATGCCCGCTATGTGGGGATGGAGGAGGTGGCACATGTGCTGACCACCGGAGATGATTCGCCGGGGGCTGTCTGGGAAAACACCTCCGCAGAGTTCAGAAAGCATTTCATGGAGGCCGATGTGGTGATCTCCAAGGGACAGGGTAACCTGGAGGGATTGATGGAAGTGAAGCACAAACAGCTCTATTTTATGCTGGTAACAAAATGTGAACTGATTGCCGACCTGATGGGGACCATCAAAGGCGGTTTTATTGTCAGAAAGGGAGGAAAAAATGTATAAGCACCTGTTTGGACCTGTTCCTTCGAGAAGGCTGGGTATGTCGCTGGGAATCGACCTGATACCGCATAAGATCTGCACGCTGAACTGTATCTATTGTGAATGCGGAGCCACGACCACCCAGACCAATGAAAGAAAAGAATATGTTCCGGTGGACGAGGTGTACCGTGAACTGAGCGATTTTTTCCAAAACAATCCCGATCCCGACTATCTGACTTTTTCGGGAGCCGGTGAACCTACTCTCCATAGTCGTATCGGCGAGGTGATCCGTTTTACCAAAAAGCTTCGCCCCACCATCCCGGTAGCTGTTTTAACCAATGCGACCCTCTTCGGAGACGCTGAAGTGCGGGGAGAACTGATGGAGGCCGACCTGGTTCTGCCATCACTGGATGCCGCCACAGATCTGGCCCTGAGAAGAATTAACAGACCCAGGCGGAGCCTGAATGTTAAAGACTATGTGGATGGACTGGTAAAATTCAGAAAGGAATTTAAAGGCGAGATCTGGCTCGAGATCCTGATTCTTCCGGGATACAATGATGGCGAACAGAACCTGGAGGCCCTGAAGGAGGCTGTCCGGATGATACATCCTGACCGGGTCCAGCTAAATACCCTGGACAGACCGGGAGCGGTGCAGGGATTGCTTCCTGCCCGCAGGTCCCAGCTACTGGAAATCTCGAAATTTTTAGGGATGGAACAGGTGGAGATCATCGCTCCTCCGGAAGAAAGAAAGCAGGTAAAGTCTTACCGTACAGGTGTGGAAAGTGTCATCCTGGAGACCATTGCCCGGCGACCCTGTACGCTGGTGGACCTGGAGAAGATACTGGGCTTGCATGTGAATGAAATCAATAAATACCTGGGAGTTTTGGAGGAAAATGGAAAGGTGGAAACTGTGGAGCAGGACCGGGGGACCTTTTACCAGATCAAAGCTCAGGATTCATCCAGTTAATTTCTCTACTCCCGAATAGGATTCGGGAACTTCCAAGTTTTTCGGATCTTCAAACTGATATCCCCTTCTTCATCACATTCATCATTAAAAAACCTGATGATGATGAAGAAAATTTTTACCACCCCGTTCCTGGCTGCCCTGCTGAGTATCACCTTTGCAGTGCAGGCGCAGGATAGTCTGTTTATTTCAGAAGTTTTAGATCCGGAAGATGATTACTCCGGACGATTCATTGAACTCTACAATGCCGGGAGCGAGCCTGTGGACTTTGGTTCGACCCCCTGTTACCTTTCTCGCCAGAGCAATGGAGGAAGCACCTGGGGGGACCTTCAGCTTTCAGGAAGGGTAGCTGCAGGAGCCACCTTTGTGATTGGCGGCTCAGGGTTTGAAGTACTGTACGGTTTTCCCCCGGATCAGGAATCAGGAATTTTAATAGGCAATGGAGATGATGCCTATGCTCTTTTTATTTCGGGAGATCATGAGACCGGAGTACTTCATGATATTCTGGGAGTTATCGATGTGGATGGAAGCGGGGAAGCCTGGGAGTATACCGATTCCAGGGCTGTAAGGATGGAAGAGGTTCTGACTCCCAATCCCACCTGGACGGCAGCAGAGTGGGCGATCACTATGGCAAATGTTGCAGACGGAGACCCGGGAACGCATCTGGGTTCCATACCCGGCGATAGCCTCTTACCCGGGACTTACTCCCTGCAGCTGGTCAATGACACCGTGAGCAGGGGGCAACCCGTGGAAGTAGCCGTACAAGTGAATGAACTGGGTGAGGAGGATCAAATTATCTCCTACCAGTTTGAAATAGCCTTTGACACCACAGCCCTGGAATTTACGGGAGTCACCCTTGCAGGTACGCTGGCTGAGGGCGGGACCTGTGCAGTGAACCCTGAGATAGCTGGCAGATTGTCGGTGGCTTACATGACTGCAACTGCTCTTAGCGGAGCGGGAGATATCCTGATCCTTCAGTTTAATTCCCTGGTGCCGGATACCACAGAGCTCTTCCTGTCCCATGCTTTTCTGAATACCGTCCCCGTCACGGATGTAACACCTGCCATGGTTTTTATTACTGAAACTTTACCCCCGACAGCGTTCATTACTTACAGTGATACGGTGAACAGGTTTGTGGATTCCCTGACTTTGACGGCCAGCTTCAGTAAAGCCATGGACCCGGCGAACCCGGTCAGATTAAGCATGAGTGGAGCGGTAACTCTTGTTGAAGCAGAGATGAACCGGATAAGTGAAAGCGTTTACACCTATCTCTATCAGATTCCCAGGGCCAGTGGAACTGTCAATGTAGGTCTAAGCCATGGAACCGACCTGTGGGGGAACGAAGTTGTTCCAGTGCCCACTTCCGGGGGCAGCTTTTTCATTATTGGATTAATTTCCGGGGATGTGAATGATGATGGGATCATTCAGGCCTATGATGCAGCCCTTACGCTTCAGTATTCGGTGGGGATTGATCCTTTACCGGGTGCAGATCCCCTGCCCTGGGAGCCCTGGAGAGACAGTACCGCCAATGTGGATGGCAGTGGTGGGATCACCGCCAATGACGCCGGCTTGATTCTGCAGTTCTCAGCCGGCCTCATTTCGAGCTTTCCCTCCGAGTCTGCTGAGCCGGCTGCAAGGGCGCATGTCAGCGCGGAGCTTGTGGATGATTATATCGTTTTTTACTCCCATGGGGAACTGCTGGGATTAAACTTAAACTCAAGCAATGTAAATGGAATTCTGGGGACCCCGGAGCTTTTAAGTAAAACCTTTATGTCGGCCTTTAACAGGGATAAACATACTTTCAGAATCGGGCTGTGTACAGCTGTTTCTGCACCGGAAGGGGAAGCCCTGCTTAGGATCCCCGTGCTTAAGAGCGGATCGGTAACCTTTCAACTGATTGAGAACACGGAAGAGAGTGAAGTGACTGTGGATCTGGCAACAGGGGTAAAGGAAATTTCTGGGGAGGGCCTTGTGATGTACCCCAATCCTGTGGTCGATAAGCTTACGATTATGGGATTAGATGCTTCAGCGAATATCCGTATTTACAATATACATGGCCAGGAACTGTTCAGATTTCATTTGAAGGAGGAAGCCGGGATACTTGATCTTTCAGCGCTCTCTTCTGGGCTCTATCTGATCAAAGTGGAATCGGAAAAGGGAAGCATATGCAAACAGATTATTAAAAAATAAGCCACAGGGTCTTGAATGTATAAGAAGGAGGCTGTACCTTTTGATACAGCCTCCTTTTCCTCAGGCTTGGATAAAAAAGTTAATTATATATACATCTACCACGTCCTCTTATGGTTCCATCTCCTCTTACCGTCCTGTAACCGGCTCCTTTAACATATCCGTTTCCTCTAACATAACCGGCTCCCCGTCCGTATCCTGTGCCCCTTCCATATCCTGCGCCTCTTCCGTAAGCTGCTCCGCGTCCAAGACCTCTGCCACTGTCCCGGGCCAGGGCAGCCCGGCCATAAGATCCATTGGCCTGGCAGGTCCGGTCATACCAGCTTTGTTGCTCCGGTGTAAGCAAGGCGCTCACTTCCCGGTAGTGATTCTGCATTTCCTTATTCATCTGAGTTTTCAACTCAGTCGCCAGCTGGGCATTATTTTCAGAAAGATATTTGTTTCTCAGGAGGTCCATTTGTTTCTGATGCTCACCTCCCAGCCTGCTTAGCTTTTGTTGTTGTTCTGTGGTCAGACCAGGGATACTCTGGCAGAGATCACCCCTGTTTATCTGTTGTGCCCGGGCACTTGTAAGAATCATGAATGCAAGTGCGGATACTAGTACTATGGCAGATTTCATACCCATACAAATTTTGAATAAATTTAAACATTTTCTAGGAATTATGAGCATATGTGCATTATATTTACTTTAAATTTTTTATGATGGCCAGACCACAGTATAACAGAATTGTACATGAACCTCCCCTCTTTTCCCATTTTAAGCCAACAGGGAGGGTGGTTGAGGACCTGCCACAGATTGTCCTGACCCTGGATGAATTTGAAGCGTTCAGGCTGGCTGATCAGCTGGGCTATTCTCATGCCCAGGCTGCTGAAGAGATGGGAATATCCCGTTCTACCTTTTCCCGTTTAATCGAAAAGGCCAGAAAAAAAATTGCAGACTTTATAATCCAGGGCAGGGTATTGACCATCGGGGGAGGATCGGTTCACTTCCGGATTAATATCCTGCAGTGCAGGGATTGCGGTCATTCGTTTAAGGTGGAGCTGGATGAAGAGATTTCAGATTGTCCGGAGTGCCAATCTGAAAAAATCCTGAATATGGCCGGAAGTTTCGGTCATGGGAAATGCTGCACACCATGAGATATTTCCGGTTCCCTTTTGTTTGATGTTCATGAAAATACCCAGTGCGGACGGCGAACACTTTCCTGAAATAGTATTCTGCCCCCAGGCCAAACAGAAGTTCGTGAATCTCCTCCGCAGCCACACTGTAGGAGCCATCGGATCGTCGCACGCCCGGTGCGTCATAAAGGGATTGGAACATCCCCAGAATTACTGAACCAGGAGCTTCTTTCCCCCGGACTAAAACCAGATCCCCGCTTAAGCTATCCTCCATGTATACTCCAGGGGTGGGGACCAGCAACTTATTTACATCTGCATGAAAGGAAAGTGAATGTTTGCTGTTGAATTCATAGCTGAACCTGCCACCCAATCTCAGATTAGCGGGAATCAGGATCCGGGGCTGGTCTTCTGCATATGAAACAGGAGTTCCCAGGTTAGAAATGTTTAATCCCAGCGCCCATTGGGCCATTTTTTCACCCAGCTGAATATCCTTCTGATAATAGATGCCCAGGTCGCCTGCCACCGAACTGCCGGGGGTATTTGTTTGTCCGCCTCCGGTAGCCGGCGGAGCTGTTAGAATCGAATGAATGTACCGCAATACCACGCCCCCCGATAAACGATTGCTAAACCTGCGGGAATAGCCGGCATCCAGGGCAAACTCTCTTGGATGAAAATCACCCGTGGATGTACCCCCGATACTCCTGAAGTATATTCTTCCAAGGGAGAGATACCTCAATGAACTACTGATGGTATTTTTGGCATTTATCCTGTAAAATCCCGTGAAATAAAGTTGTTCAATATCCGGGATCAGATTTGTCAACCAGGGCGCATAGGTTAGAGCAAGCCCTCCTTCCCCCTTCAGAAAGGCATATTTTGCGGCATTCCAGTGTTGGGAGAGAACCTCCAGGATGGACTATAAAAAAACAAAACCTAAGAGAATCTAAGGGTCTATAGAATAGTTTGTGTAAACGCCTAGGTTCATATTCTACATCTATCTTCAAATTTAATTAAAAACTGTTGCAGGATCATGCCCCAGTTCTGGATTGGCATGGTCCATTTTCTCTCGATATTTGATATTGCCAGGTACACCGATTTCATAGCAGCCTGGTCATGTGGGAACACGGATTTCGTTTTTGTGTACTTCCGGATCCCTCGGTTAAGACTCTCGATAATATTGGTCGTATAGACAATTTTCCTGATTTCCAGGGGATACTCGAAGAACTGGGTCAGATTTTCCCAGTTGTTTTTCCAGGATCTGACAGCATATGCATATTTATGGTTCCACTTCTTTTCAAAGCTATCCAGCGCCATCTCTGCAGCTTCCAGGGTGACAGCATGATAGATTTTCTTCATATCAGCTGCAAACTCCTTCTTCTCTTTCCAGACCACATAGCGGAGCGAGTTACGTACCTGGTGGACAACGCATATCTGAGTAACAGTGTCCGGGAAAACGCCCTTAATGGACTCGGTGAAGCCGGTCAGATTATCGGTACTGGCAATCAGGATATCCTTTACGCCTCGGGCTTTGAGATCAGTAAGAACGTTCATCCAGAACGAAGCACTCTCATTCTCGGCGATCCACATACCCAGAACCTGCTTCTTGCCCTCCTGGGTGAGACCAATAACCAGATAAATGGTTTTATTGACCACCTTTCCATTGTGCCGGATTTTGATCGATATACCGTCCATCCAGACAACGAAGTAAACTTCTTCCAGCGGACGGCTCCGCCACTCCTTAATGGACTCCAACAGCGTATTGGTAATGTTGGACACACTGCTGGAGTCTACCTGAACTCCATAAATCTGTTCTATCTGCTCCTGGATATCGGTGGTGCTCATGCCCCGGGAATAAAGCCCTATAATGACTTCAGCGATCTCGTCAGACAGGCGGCTTTCATGTTTAGGAACCGCCTTGGGATCAAATTCCCCATTACGATCACGAGGGATATTTACAGTAATATCTCCCAAGTTGGTCTTCAATGTTTTCTGGTAATCACCATTACGGGAGTTCCCGCTGCTATCTCCTTCTTTGGAGTTCTTTTCATAGCCCAGATGATCGGTCATCTCGCCCTTGAGCATCTGATTAATCCCTTCTTGGAAAAGCTCACCGAAGAACTCATCAAAGTCCTTTCGGTCCTTAAAGTCCTTCCAGAAGTCTTTGGGAATGTCGAGTTTTTTCTTTTTCATGCTAACTGATTAAAATTACGATTTATAATCTATCGAGGATGATTTTCTCAATTTTGGAGGTTGAGAAAATCACCTATCAGTTAGCGTTTACACAAACTATTCTATAGACCCGTATAAGTTTTTGAGAATTCCGATACCAAGTTCCCAAACGATTCCACCAAATTCTAATCCAAAATGACCAAATACTCAAATACTATTTTATTTAATATCTAAAATCCTGACTTTTATCGTATTAAATAGATCAATGCACATACCAACATGAAATCATGAAGAAACCGATATTCTTAAAATTTCACTTTTTCGCCATATTGGCATCCGTTTCTTACATTGGAGTTTCACACACTACTTTTGCCAATCCAATGCAAAAAACAATAATTGCAGGTGTAATCACCAATTTCGAAAATCCTCATGATCTGCCTGCATTAGAACTAATCAACTATATGCCCTTTATTAGTGAGTGGAACACTTACAGTGAATTCATCGAGCAAGACGGAACTTTCCATATTGTGTTTGAGCAGTTGTATCCCAAAGGTATAATGGTCAGATTTAAGGAAATGTTCTCTGTTTATTCTTATCCAGGTGACAGTATATATTTAACAATTGATGCCCGGTTATTATCAGACACTTCTAAGATCAGAGGATATGAGTCCAATTACATCAAGATCAATTCTCCTAACCAAAGATTTCAAGATAATTATCAGGATTTCACACGGGAATTTTATAGCAGTTTCGGAACATACGATGATTTTACAGCACTAAGAGACGCCCAAAAAAACCTTGACCATTCTGCGTATTCGGAATATTTGAAGAACCGCTCAACTATATACAATACCTTCTTAAATGAATTTGTAAAAGAGAATGGACCAAATTTTGAGTTTCAGGAGTGGGCTGAGAACTGGCTATATTTAAAAGAAATAGATGATTTGCTACGTTACACATGGCTACATCCTAAGTATAATGAACTGGATAGAAACACATTTCGGTTGCCTGATGAATACTATGACTTCTTAAAAGACAAAAGGCACAATGACGAAGAGCTGATGAGTTCTCACCAATATCGAAGCTTCCTTCACGAGCTATATATGCATATAAATAAGGAGTTTCATCAAAGTGAATTCTCCAGCAAGTTTGATACTTTATACAAAGCCGGTGCTAAAATTGAAGCCTACCGACTGAATATTAAGTTTATCATTGACAACTCGAATGGTTTTGAACAGGAATTCTTTCTCTCCAAATTCTTTTCCCAGCTGGTCTTTTGGAAATTTTTGGATGAATATGATGCACTGTATGATCCTTCACTTATTGGGAGAGATGACTATAATCAAATATTAGAAAATGAATATAACAACCTACGGGAACTAATTGCTAAACCTGTTTATGCAAAGGATTTAAAAATGCACGAATCAGGATTATCGAAGGATGATTGGGTTTTTCAAGCCTTACCGAAAAAGTTTCCTAACAAGGTAATCTATGTGGACTTCTGGGCTCCCTGGTGTGGACCCTGTATGGCTGAAATGTCACATTCCAAAGAATTGCAGGAACGAATGAAAGGGAAAGATATCACCTTTGTATTTCTTGCCGGTAGATGCACTGAGAAGTCCTGGAAAGCCACTATCTCTCAAAAACAGCTATCGGGAGAACACTTCTTGATTGATGACAAGGAATATTCCATACTAGCGGATACATTCAATATTGCAGGTATTCCAAGGTACATGATTATTGATAAACAAGGCAAGGTTGTGAATGATAACGCCCCTCGGCCTAGTGATGAAAACCTCACGGGATTATTAGAAACCCTTAGTAGTAAATGAAAACAAACTCCAAAGAATTAGATTGCCAATCAGCATCTTTGGATATAATTGTTTGCTCATATAGATTTTCTAACTTGTTGATAAATAAACTGTTTATGATCATTTGGGCTATTATGAACTAGGTTGGCATCTATTTTAGTGATATGAAAACAACAATAAGATTCTCATTCCTACTCATCCTGATGTTTAGTACAATTAATGTCTTTTCTCAAAACAAAGAAGCATCAGCAGTAATTTCCGGAAAAATCCTATTTGAGAAGGATAGCGTCTACCCATTGAGACCATATTCAATTATACTTCAAAAAGAATGGCCCATAACATATCAAGAATTCGAGCAACAAGAAATTGACACTGTCGATTATAGTTTCAATATTCCGATTGATTTACACCAAATAACCTATGGTAATATCATTGTTAATTTTTTCAAGGATATTGATTCTACTGCATTTGAAGAAAACAGGTCGTGGAGGTCCTCCGATGTGCCAGATGGATTCTATGGAAGTGAATATGCAGGGAGAATTTTGTTCAGTGGTTTGAGGTTTGTTGTCGAACCCGGAGACAGTATAAATGTTGTTATCAATTATGATAAGTTGGATCAATATGGCCGGGTATCTGTAAACTTTTCGGGCTCGGGAGGGGCCAATAATAATCTTCTAAGGTCGAGGGATCTCTTTGACCCTTACAACAAGAGTTATAAGCTTCCATTAGACGAGGGTTTAAGCAATGAGGATTTAATAATGAAAGATGATCTCTATAGCTTAAATGAAGCGAAAGATACCCTATCGGATGGATATTACTCCTTGTTAAAAACGGATATACGATTTAAAATTTGGCAATGAAGCATTCCTTGATTCGAGCTTCATTGTATGGTTCGGAGATTGATATTGATGAGAAAAGGGCAAGTGCTCGTAAGTATTACAGCTATTTGGATAATCTGACTCTGAGATCAGAATACCTCATTCCCGTGAGTTCAGACACTACTTAGGCTTCTATTTGGAATATCTGAATCGAATCATAACCGGGAAAGATATTCCATATCAACAAGGCGAAAAAAGCTATTGGCTTGCCAAGGCAGTTTTTGATGAGGAAATACTGAAAGCGTTTTTATATGAAAGACTGGCTTTTAAGATGGAAACTCCAATCTTTTTTAATAACGAGATATCTCAATATTTGGAGTTCGTCGAAAGATTTCCTGATACTCCGGAATCATTCAGATTAACAAAGCTGTATAAAAAGCATTTCCCTGTCTCAAATGGTCAATTGGCCCCTGAATTAGAACTGGTTAATTCAACAGGTAGAAAAAAAGATTTATCTGATCTTCGGGGTAAAGTGGTAATACTTGCTTCAGGTCAGGCCTGGCTGAATATCCGGCAATATGAGCAGAAAATGGAACGAATCGAATCTCTCCGTAAGAGGTTTGGTAAAGATTTAGTAATGATCGCCCTCGATCTTCAGTATAGGGAATCGAGTCCTTTATCCAAGTACATTGATTATTACATTAGTGAAGACCAGAATTCACAGAATCTTCTTGCTTATAAGTTTTTTAGAATGCCCCGATATATTTTCATTATTGGAAAGAATGGCATGATTGATAATTGTGTTTACGATCTATATATGCCTGAGGAAGACATATCTACATTGATTTCGGAGAAATATACCATTCTTACAAGATTGAAAAAGGCAGCGGAAAGACATATCGTTGGAATCGTTATTTTCCTCTCCGTATTGATTTCATTCATTCTTATTCTACTACTTCTTTCAAAACTCAGGCAAAGGAGGCAGGAATTGATCCAGAGACAATTGAACAGCGAATTAAAGGCCCTTCGCTCCCAATTGAATCCACATTTTTTATTCAACTCTCTCAATTCAATCCAAAATTTCATTAATAAAAGCGATGCAAAAACAGCAAACTTGCACCTTACCAAGTTCGCACTATTGATGAGAAGAATAATTGAGCTATCTGAGAAAGAAAGTACAACCTTAAAGGAAGAATTGGATTTTAATAAAACTTATGTAGAGCTTGAACAGTTGAGATATGGCTTTACATTCAAATTAGATATTAATGAGTCAATTGATCTATATAGTACTGAGATCCCAAGTATGATAATTCAGCCATTTGTTGAAAATGCTATAGTCCACTGTATGGCTGAATTAGGAGAAAAGGGTGAATTGAGTATTTTTGTTGATGCTGAGGGGGATAGCAAAATCTATATTGGAATAACGGATAATGGGAAGGGATTCCCGTCTGATACCAATAAAGGATTTGGATTAAAAAGCAGTCGGGAGCGAATAGATCTATTAAATTCTCAAAATAAAGAGAAGATTGATTTATATATTGAAAGCCCTTCCGATATTCAGGCAAGAAATGGCACAACTGTTAAATTGATTATTCCTAAGAAATACTAAGTGGTAATTAGAGCAATAATTGTAGATGATGAAGAAAATAATAGGGAGAACCTAAATTCTCTCATTCAGGAGTATTGCAAAGATGTGGAAGTTGTAGGCTTTGCAGATTCTGTGGATACAGCCTTTAAGCTAATAAAATCCCAAGATCCAGACCTGGTCTTCCTCGATATTAAAATGCCGAAAAAGGATGGTTTCAAACTCCTGGAAAGCTTAAATGAAATCAATTTCGAAGTAATAATTGTAACAGCATATAATCAATATGCCATTAAAGCAATAAAATTCTGTGCCGTTGATTACCTGTTAAAACCGATAGACATTGTTGAGTTATCAAATGCAGTGGAGAATGTTTCTCGAAGAATAAATCAGAAGCTGGAAAATGACCGATTGAGACAGCTGACAAATTTCTTTAATAATAATACACCAACGAAAATAGGATTGGCTAGTCAACAAAGAGTCGATTATGTTGAAATTTCCGAAATATGCAGATGTGAATCTGATGATAACTATACTCATTTCTTTCTCAACAACGGAGAGAAAAAGACCGTATCAAAAACCTTGAAAGAATTTGAGGATCTGCTAGTGGATTATGGATTTATACGGATTCACCAATCCCATTTGGTCAATTCTTCTCACATTAAATCGTACCAAAAAAGTGATGGGGGATATATCACAATGAATGATGGTTCTATAATTCCTATTTCAAGAACCAGGAGGAATGAGATAATTGGTCTTATCAAGAAGCAAACAACAATATAAAACTAAAGAATTAGTTGGTAAACTAAAATATTAGTTATATATTTGATGTGTACTGGTAAATCGTTCTTTACATAGTGTACAGTGTGTGCATAATCGCTAATCTGATCAGCTGGCTGGCAAAAAACTGGCAAAAAAGAAGGAACGCAAATCTGAATAACTACAATCGAAAAAAAACTAAAAAATTAGTTGTATAACTAAAATATTAGTTGTACATTTGAAGTGTATAGTATAAATCGTTCTTTACATAGTGTACAGTGTGTGCATAATCGCTAATCTGATCAGCTGGCTGGCAAAAAACTGGCAAAAAAGAAAGGGTCACAAATTTTTAAATCTGTAACCCTTTGATAATTAGAGTGGAGCATATCGGAATCGAACCGATGACCTCTTGACTGCCAGAGACAATACGGGATTTTCCACTGGACTCCATTATACTCTATTCCACTACATTACAATTATAATGAACAGTTGTTTTTCCTATATACTCCACCTGTTTTCCGTTTGGCTGGCAAATTAGCTGGCAAATTTTTTATACAGCTGGAAATTGGTAGAAATTAAAATCACAGTTTGATGATCTTCTTGGTGGTTGCAAAATCTTTAAACCTCATTGTGATGAAATATACGCCTTTCTGTAAGGAAGAAAGATCAAGTTGCATCACAGTTCCTTCCATTTTCTCATTTATTAGTAATTCACCATTCAGTGAGGTTATTTCGATAGTTGCCATTTCAGGTAGTGTGATCTCGATGGATAGGAGTTTATTTATAGGAATGGGGTAAGCTTTAATAATCCAATCTATTGCGGAGTTAAACTCATATCTAATATTATGATTACTCGAAGGATTTAATTCAATCGGATCGCCAGCTGATAATTCCTGATCTGCGAATTCTGGATAGTCATGTCCATAACGATGGATTTTGAAAACTCTGTTCTCTTGAATTGATATTGGATCTCCCTGCACCTCGAATTACTCAAGATCATTGAGTACCAGGTCCTGAGCCAATCCCTGATTGCATAAGGCTGCCAGTAGTGTAATAAGTGATAAAATTTTTACTCTTTTCATGCCGATTATGTTTAGAAAACAGTCTGCGTTTAAGAATTGTTATCCATATAGAAATTTGATTCCTAAAGTTAAGAGATACATTCGATATATAGAGCCTTATTTATTTATGCCCGAATGAGTTTGCAAACACTCAAATACTTGGCAGTCCATAAATGCACAGCCTACTTTTTACGACTTTACGGTAAAAGATATCAATGGGAACGATTATCCCCTTTCACAACTGAAAGGTAAAAAGGTACTCGTGGTGAATACTGCCTCCAAATACGGGTTTACTCCGCAGTATGATGGACTGCAGGAACTCTACTAAAAATATGGCCCTGATGATTTTACGATCATCGGATTTCCTGCAAATAATTTTATGAAACAGGAACCGGGGACGGATGAGGAAATCGCATCATTCTGCAAAATCAACTATGGCATAACTTTCCCGATGATGAGCAAGATCTCGGTTAAAGGAAAGGATCAGGAACCGCTGTATAAGTGGCTGACTTCAAAAAGCGAAAACGGGGTGGCCAACAGCAAAGTTTCCTGGAATTTTCAGAAGTATATGATCGATGAGAAGGGCCGACTGGTGGGTCATTTCTCACCCAAAACAAAACCCGGCAATGAGGAACTTGTCAGCTGGATTGTAAACTGAGATAAAGCTAGGTTTTCCTCCAGGCGAGCGGGTATTTTTCACTAACCATTTACCACTTCAAAAGGCTATTATGAACGGATAATGGCTCATCCTACCTTGCAGATATAACATCGGAAGGATTTTGCTTTTCTGTACAGGCAATCGGAGGCATGACCATATGATTGCTGTACTTGCTTACTTCATTTGAAATGTTGGTGTTAGTGTTTTTGACTTCAGCATACTGAACTCCTTATTCCGGGCTAAAATGAGAAACATTTATATAGCTTAATTACCACAATATCAATGAATAGAGTTTATTTTATGGATAAAAATAACAATTCATTATAAAATGTTGTGCGGTGCTCAATGTTAAAGTAATCTGCAGTCATTGAGGCTAAATATATTGTCGACTAACGAAAAGAAATGCCAGACGATACCGAGGGGATATGATATCGCTTAAATATTCACTTGCCGAATAATTGTAAAGCACACTAAATCAATATAATAATCCTGTTTCATAACATGTATGTAACATGATATAACGTCACCCATGTAAGGTAAAATGCTAAATTTATAGAAGGCATTTAATCAGGCAGTCCCTGTTATCATTATTAACGATTTTCCTCACACACCATGGTTAAACATATTGGGTATGGTTTGAAAACAACACTTTAAAATTTGGGATATGCAAAAGACCACAACATTGATACTTGTATTGATCAGCGGAATGATTTTATTTACATCCTGTAAGCAGGATGCATTCCACACATTTCTCATTGGTCCGTATGTACAGAATGTAAGTACCGAAGGAATTAGTATTTCCTGGGAAGATGAAATAATCGCCAAAGGCATTGTATATTATGGAAAAACAGAAGCACTGGGGAACACAAAATCCGATAACAAGAACAGTAACTTGCACGAGGTCAATCTTACCGGACTTGAGACAGAGACACAGTATTATTACCAGGTTGAATCGGGTGGAAAAAAGAGCGCCATTTTTCATTTCAGAACAGCTGTGAAAGAAGGCTCTCCATTCTCCTTTGCTGCCTATGGGGATAACAAAAATGGTCCGTTTAACCATGAAAAGGTCGCCCGGCTTATTTCAGAAAATGAACCAGACTTCGTGTTGCACAATGGAGACCTGGTAGATCGAGGCGGAGTTCACAAACAGTGGGTAAAATTGTTTTTCACACCTGCCAGGGAAATGATTAACCATATTCCCCTTTTCACCATTATCGGGAATCATGAAGACAACGACGAGAATTACTACAATTATTTCAGTCCGCCTTCTGATAACAAGGCCTGGTATTCTTTTGACTACGGGAACGCACATTTCATCATTTTACAGTCAGATGAGGAATTTATACTGGAAGACTGCACACAGGTGCATTGGCTTAAAACAGACCTGGAAAATAACCAGCATCAGACCTGGAGGTTTGTCCTTTTACATAAGCCTCCTTTTTCATCAGGTGGGCAGCATTATGTGAAGACCAGGCTAAAAATGAAGGAGTTGATTGTACCCATATTTAATGAATTCAATGTGGATATGGTCATAAGCGGGGACGACATAACTATGAACGAACTGTGCCCATTGGGGGCATGAATTCCAACATGCCAATCACATACATTGTTTGTG
>CAVVVN010000004.1:0-535318 GCA_963751705.1 uncultured Bacteroidales bacterium | reverse complement strand
CGTTCACAATCTGTGGTGAATTTGTCGCCTCAGGAGATGAGATGGAAATTGTACCATTGTAAGATCCGACTGTAAGACCCGACTGATCAACATTTACGCTTAAGGTTGCATTTCCAGAACCTGATACAGGACTTACTGTAAGCCAGGGGGAACCACCATCTCCAATCGTTGCTGTCCATGTTATCTCATCAGGTAGATTTGAAGTAAGTACTAAGGCCTGACTTTCAGGATTGACACCTTCCGTCGTATTAAAGTCTAGAGTACTATGATCCAAAGAAATTCGAGCTGCAGATGGATCCTGCAGCACAATCTCGACAGAAGAGAGCGAGCCTGGCTGAACTCTTAAACTGGTAAATAAAATAAGATTTCCGTTGATGTTCCTGATTTCATGGGGATTAGTTGTTCCATTAACCACTACACTATCAACGATCAGAGCATCTTCTATATCAAACTGTATTGTAGTCAGATCATTGGGGCCAAAAGCGTTCTCAAATTCCCTTATTGGAGAGGCATTAATGCCCAATCGCGATGCATTAAAACTAATAATATCAGGACTAACACTATAATCGCTTAAAACCAATCGATCTCGTTGAAGAATGTATTTTACCACGGTCCCAATTGGTGCAACCCAAATACTATTACCCAGAGTGGCAGCATAAGCAATGGCTCCATCATCGTTAGTTTGCGAATGCAAAACCAGATTAAACCACTTTTCCTGTGAAATTGCCTGATCAACTACAGTTTTTAGATCGGAAGGAGGAAAGGGAGTATGCTCGTGTGAATTAAAACTTTTCAAATCTAAGAAATTGGCTGGTGTGGCGTCCTCCAACAGATTATGATTATAACCTCGACTCGATAAGAAATATTCTGAAGCTATGGATTGAGATCGATAATTTGTATAGCCACATGGCCACACCAATGTAATTAGGTCTTCACATGGCTGAGAAGTAGCACATAGCCCATTAATATTCGGCTCTAATTCCTGGAATCTGAAAACCTCATCTGAAAGAGTATCACAAATATGATGAACTGTGTGAGAGCCTAATTCCATTCCAGCATCATAATAGCTATTATAAAAAGATGGTGGCGTTGTTCCGGTCGAGACATAAGTACCCTGGAAGCCATTCTGAGTTAGTTCTGTATATCCGGATGATTGATTATCATCAATTGACACACTCATTGCCCCGGCACTTCCATTAAACCAGGTAGTGGAACTGACTGGAATATCTGGATTTACTATCAGAGAAACCGGTACACTAATAGGATCCGCCATAGATTCTGGCGATTCAAAAATAACGTTGCCCGTATATACACCAGGAGCGAGTCCACTTGCATTAACTCCAATATCAAGGCTTCCTGCCGTAACACCGGCTGACAAACTGGAAGTTATCCAGGATACATCGGCGCTTTGGCTCCATGTTCTGCTATTATTCGATATTGAATATATATTAAGTGTCCTAGTTCCTGACACAGGCTGACCTTGCACTGTATTAAACACAAGGTCCCTTGGATATACCCGAAATTCATCAACTACCTCAACTACCTCAGTAGTAATCTCAGCCCAGGCTATATCTGCATTTGGAAAGCCCCCAGGTGATCCACCGACAAAAATTGCCAATCTGGGATTACTTATTATCTGGTTAACTGTTCCAACTTGTATCCACGAATTACCATCCAATGAATAATATGAAGTAATTGTTTCTGTGATTTGATCACGGTCCAACCTTAAATAGATATTGCTTGTAGCATTTTCAACTACAGGATTCAGCCCAGTAGGATTGCCTCCAGCCTCTCTTACAAAATTAATAAGATCGTTACTTCCACGGATGCGCGTTAGATTTACATAGTTATCATCGTCCTGGTAGACTACCAGGCCAGCCTGCTGATAATTCTGCGTAGGATCGAACGATGAAATCAAAAGTCGAAGGCTACTCCAATTTCCAGGTATATCTCTGAATATACTATTTCTTGAATTATTCAAATTACCCCATAGGTCTCCTTCATCAGCAGGTATTCTTAATACCCCTGGATGAGAAGATTGATCATAAGATACTACTGCCCCAGTGGTTTGCTCAGTATCCCGAGGGTCTCCAGATGCAGTTATTGCTATAAAATCCCAACCATCCGCTAACAAACTGCTGCGGTCTGCATAGCTAAAATCATAATGCTCTGTTGATCCAGGAGCTTGTGCAAATCCAAATTGTATGGATGCAAAAAAAACAGAAAAAAATAATATACGCTTCATAACGTTGGAGATTAAATAGTACCTACAATAAATTAACCCTCTTGAAATAAGTACGACTTCTTCTAAAAATGTCTTAAAACGATTGAAGTATACTTATTAAAATCTATGTAAATTACAGATTTAAAGAATGTCCAGAGCTAAACTGTGGTTAATAATGGAAGAGTTTTTGACCAGTAGAAGATGACCGAAACTAACAGCCGTTTCGAGAGGATGAATGTTAATTTTATTTAAAAAAAAGCACAATTTCAGAATTATAGTCTTAATCAATGAAATAATGCTTTTTATCCCATAAAATTAACAATTTGTACAATTGTTACATGTTACACGGAAATTATCCTAATGAACTCGCACCCTTCTCAACCATAATTGATGTAGTGGTATATCTTTGTTACTATGTTTCCTCCGGCATGGTCATAAGATAGAGGATTCCGGGCAATTTTGAATATGGTCAGCTCCCAGTGACAAAATCTATGGACAAGAAGACCTTCTTTATAATTAGCATGAGACGATCTAGTACTTAGCACAACTATTGTTAAACAGCTATACTCTTTTTCACTTTTAGCCCTGTGAATAATTTGTTTCCGTTTGGATTATGAATAATATGAAATTCATTCCAGTTGCGTCCAGTTATATCCATCGGCCTTCACCTTTTTAAAGTTTCATCCTTCTTAGCACTTTCTCCACGGTAAGCAGGCTTAAGCAATCCATTTTGTCCTTGTGGTGCGGTCATAGTGAGCTCGCCCTTGTCGGATTTGGGTATACTAAGAATTCTACTTGTTTCTTAATAATTAAGCTTTTCGATTTAAGTTTCCTGAGATTATTTCGCCAGAAGATGGTACATAACTAGCATATATTGAGTAAATATAATCAGCCAGAGATAGAAGTTCCAAAGGTATAGGCATTCCTCCACTCCAACCAACTCCTGCATTTGCTCTTCCGGGGGTTCCAGCCATGGTATCTGATTCCCGGATTGTTCTCAAATACCCAGGCCAGCCAGATGTCTCTCCGGACTAACTGATACAGGTGTAATTAGATTAACTGTCTGCCAACCTTCAGTTGAATTAATCGGGGTTACTGGTGTCACCCCAAGTAATTGTGAAGGTGCGCCCGCAACATCTGAATATACACCGAGCAATAAACCACTTCTCACCTCCTCCATTATAGTAGATGGAGATACTCTGGATATCTCCGTCTCGCTCATTGTAAAAGGTATAGCTTGACGCTTACCATTTGTTGTAGATGATCCAAATATATCTGTGTTACCTATAGTTTCACTAGCGGTTGGTATTGCAGGTGTAGTTGCACTAACCTCCGGAGTGTAGTCGGACTCCCCATAAGAGTTTATTGCACGAATCTGATAAAAGTATTCAGTTTCAGGAAATACAGTTTCATCAAGATATGTAGTTACATTACTCGATGTTGTATGAATAGTTGTAAAACCAGTACCCGATGTTGTTGATCTTTGAATTTCAAATCCAGTTTCATTATCGGAATTATCAATCCAGGATAGTGTCATATCATAATATGTTACACTTGGAATGGACAGTCCTGATGGTTGATCAGGAGCAGATCCACTAGCTGATAGTGAATATGAGCAATAGATTGAGTATGTATAGTCAGCCAGTGAAGAAGTTCCAAAGTTACCTGGCATTCCTCCACTCCAACCAACTCCTGAACTTGCTCTTCCAGGAGTTCCGGCCTGGTATCTGATCCCTGGATTGTTCTCAAACACCCATGCCAGCCAGATTGTCTCTCCAGCATTCACCGTTACAGGTCTAGTAAGATCAACTGTCTGCCAACCTTCAGTTGCATTAATCGGCGTTACTGGTGTCACACCTAGTAATTGAGAAGGTGCACCTGATTCATCTGAATATACACCCAGCAATATACCACTACCATCACCTCCTCCATTGTGATAGATTGAGATACTCTGAATATCTCCAGTCTCACTCATAGTAACAGGTAAAGCCTGACGCTTACTAGTTGTTGTAGATGATCCAAATACCTCTGTGTTACCTAATAGTTGAACTTGCGGTTGGTATTGCAGGTGTAGTTGCACTAACCTCCGGAGTGTAGTCGGACTCTCCATATGAGTTTATTGCACGAATCCTGATAAAAGTATTCTGTTTCAGGAGATACAGTTTCATCAAGGTAAGTAGTTACATTACTTGATGTTGTATGAATAGTTGTAAAACCAGAACCCGATGTTGTTGATCTTTGAATTTCAAATCCAGTTTCATTATCGGAATTATCATTCCAGGATAGAGTCACATCATAATATGTTACACTGGGAATGGACAGTCCAGATGGTTGAGCAGGAGCAGTTCCACTGGTTGATAGTGAATATGAGCAATAGATTGAATATGTATAGTCAGCCATGATAGAAGTTCCAAAGCTTACAGGCATACCTCCACTCCAACCAACTCCTGAACTAGCTCTTCCAGGAGTTCCGGCCTGGTATCTGATTCCTGGATTGTTCTCAAACACCCATGCCAGCCAGATTGTCTCTCCTGCATTTACTGTTACAGGTCTAATTAGATCAACTGTCTGCCAACCTTCAGTTGCATTAATCGCGGTTACTGGTGTTACACCAAGTAATTGTGAAGGTGCACCTGATACATCTGAATATACACCAAGCAATAACCACTTCCATCACCTCCTCCATTGTGGTAGATTGAGATACTCTGGATATCTCCAGTCTCACTCATGGTAACAGGTAAAGCTTGACGCTTACGATTTGTTGTAGACTGATCCAAATACTTCTGTATTACCTAAAGTTGAACTTGCGGTTGGTATCGCAGGTGTAGTTGCACTTACCTCCGGAGTGTAGTCGGATTCTCCATATGAGTTTATTGAACGAATCTGATAATAGTATTCTGTTTCAGGTAGATACAGTTTCATCAAGATAAGTAGTTACATTACTGGACGTTGTATGAATAGTTGTAAAACCAGAACCTGATGTTGTTGATCTTTGAATTTCAAATCCAGTTTCATTATCGGAATTATCAATCCAGGATAGAGTCACATCATAATATGTTACACTGGGAATGGACAGCCCAGATGGTTGAGCAGGAGCAGATCCACTAGCTGATAGTGAATATGAGCAATAGATTGAGTATGTATAGTTAGCCAGTGTAGAAGATCCAAAGTTTCCAGGCATACCTCCACTCCAGCCAACTCCTGAACTTGCTCTTCCAGGAGTTCCGGCCTGGTATCTGATCCCTGGATTGTTCTCAAACACCCATGCCAGCCAGATTGTCTCTCCAGCATTTACTGTTACAGGTGCTACTAAGATTAACTGTCTGCCAACCTTCAGTTGTATTAATCGGGGTTACTGGTGTCGCACCAAGTAATTGTGAAGGTGCACCCGATACATCAGAATATACACCCAGCAGTATACCACTTGCATCACCTCCTCCATTATGATAGATTGAGATACTCAGGATATCTCCAGTCTCACTCATGGTAACAGGTAAAGCTTGACGCTTATTAATTGTTGTAGATGATCCAAATACTCTGTATTACCTAAAGTTGACTGCGTTGGTATAGCAGGTGTAGTTAGCACTAACCTCCGGAGTGTAGTCGGACTCCCCATAGGAGTTTATTGAACGAATCTGATAAAAGTATTCAGTTTCAGGTAATACAGTTTCATCAAGATAAGTAGTTACATCACTGGATGTTGTATGAATAGTTGTAAAACCAGAACCCGATGTTGTTGATCTTTGAATTTCAAAGCCAGTTTCATTATCGGAATTATCATTCCAGGATAGAGTCACATTATAAGTATGTTACATTGGGAATGGACAGCCCTGAAGGTTGGTTGGAAGTGGTGGAGTGATGCAACAATCTGAGCCAAAGTAATATTAGCATTTGAAATCAGGCTGAAGAGGATCCAACAATGATCCCTAAGCGTGCATTATTAAGAGCTTGCACCACGCTCCAACTTGGGTCCAAGTTGTCCCGTTTAGCGACTGAAATGATGTTCTCGCTTCGGTGCCTGGGTCGCGTTCCAGCTTGATATCTCATCCCTGGATTGTTCTCAAACACCCAGGCCAGCCAGATCGTCTCTCCAGCATTTACACTGTTACAGGTGCTAGACTAAGATCAACTGTCTGCCAACCTTCAGTTGTATTAATCGGTGGTTACTGGTGTTAGCTACCTAGTAATTGTGAAGGTGCACCTGATATCATCTGAATATACACCATAGCAGTAAACCACTCACCATCATCTCCTCCATTGTGGTAGATTGAGATACTCTGGATATCTCCAGCTCTCACTCATGGTAACAGGTAAAGCCTGACGCCTATAAAGTGTTGTCAGCTGATCCAAATATCTCCGTGTTACCTAAATCAATAAGGGGACCGCCCTCTTCATATACATAACTTGTACCCCAATGACCGCCATAGGCACCCATATCATTGCGTGTTCCATCCAGGTCGTTGTGGTCTAGATTTGGATTGCCGGCGTCGATGCAGGGGGAGCCCAGTGGAGCCTGAAGTCATCGCCGAATGGATTTACAAAAAGTGGATCTTCCTCCAGCTCTCCTGCCAAACTGGTAGAATTAAAATATGCGGCAGTCTCATATCCAAAGACACAGTTGTAGGAGATAATGGGAGTGTCGTTGGTTGCCCAGATCCCAAAGGCCCCATTGTTCATCAGGATATTATTCTTAATGGTCGGATTTGCCTCATCCACACACATAATTGCAGCCGTCGGGGCTCCTTCAACAGGCGCCAGGGCATTGCCGTATATGGTGTTGTTCACGATCTCACCATCTGAAAAGTCGGCAAAAACGATACCCAGATTGTTGTTTTTATAGATCAGGTTGTTATAGATGTGCAGGTTGGAACCCTCCGAGGCAGCAATTCCAGCAAGGTCATTGCCGGATATCCGGTTATTCCGAATGATTGCAGTGGAATTAATACAATTAATGGCAGTTAGCCCATTTGTTATGCTTAGTCCAATGATTTCGCTGTTTTGAGAATTGGTAATACTAAATACAGGCTCGTTTATATCTCCAAACACTGTGGTGTTTTCAACGGACGATAAATCAGCAGTAGTCAGAAATTCTGAGGTAATCACCAGGTCCTTGTCGCTATACTCGATGAATTCATTGTAGGTGCCCGGCAATATGCAAATGGTATCCCCATCAATGGCCTGATCCACTGCATAAGCGATGTTGCGGAAGGGATTAAGCTCCGTGCCATCGCCAGTTTCATCGGAACCGGTTTCTGATACGTAAAAGCTCCTGCTCTCCTGCCATCCGGCAATCCTGGCCAGGATCCACCATAGGGCATAACCTTTTCTGTTGGCCGTAATATGTTGTGTATTATGCTCTCCAAAATCAACAATCCCGCCTGGAGTTCTCTTGTTTTCAAACCAGTGTTCGCCCAGGGTATGTGTATTTTGCCAATCCATATAAAAATTACCACCATACTCACTAGAATGACCATCGTCGTTAGCATCCTCCCAGTAGTTGTCGTCCATGTCATGGGTATCTATGGAGTAGTAATCCAGGCAAAACTGGTGAAAGGTATTGCAATGAGTGGTAATCAGATCTGCCTGCGGCTTGGGCATCTGATCACCGGTGTTGTTATAACTGGCATGACCGGTCATGTATATGAATGTAACAGGAAGCTCTCGTTGACCCGGACCAGTTCCTATTTTTGACCCGCCCAATCCGTATTCGGAGATAAGGCTGTCCATTCCAGGCAAATAATTACCAGCCACATCGTGATAACTAATACTACACCACGACCACATGATAACGTTCACCATGGCATTTTCGGGTGCATCCAGGTAATTTCTGGTTGTTTGAATGAAGGCCGTCTCATTTTGGCTCAGGTCAGTTGCGTCTATTCCTGGAGGAGCATAACTCTCTAATGCATTATCACGAAATTCAAGCCTTCCCCCAAATGGAGTTAATGAGACGCCAAAGATTGTATCATCGCCCGGTTTATAATCCTGCAACCCAAACACTCCCCTGGATACATGTGTGCCATGGGAACTGTGCTGGTAAGCTATCACCAGTTCGGTGCGTGCTTTGTTGATGTACTCGATAGGAATACTCCTGATAACTTCTTCCTTCGCAGCACTATAATCAGCTATGTAAGTCTGAGAAAAAGCCGTGCCAACTACTAACAAAAAGCTTGTAATACTAAGCAGAGAGAGGATAACTTTTTTCATAATAGTTCTAGTTTGGTTACGGTCCTTTTAAATGCTTTCTCCCATCCACCTTAGACCCTATTTCAAGGAAGTAGGAGAATTGAAATCACTACTATTAAAACTCACAAATCTGTTGAAAGTTCCAAATCCTGACAAGTCAAAATCAATGGTGAGATGAATGGACTCAACTAAAATAAATTTTGTGTGTTTTAAGCTGATTCTGCCAGATAGATTCATATGGGATACCCTCCTGAGTTCTGGTATTAATAGGGTTGTTTTTATTTAAGTTTTTCTGCCGATCCGCGAAAAATATAATGTGACCTTAAGGTCACATTATTTATCAAAGTAATTATTACATAATTCTGAGTATTATTTACATCATTCACTCATCAGAATTAAAACAAATGAATTTAATTATTATAGAAATCCTTCCAAAACATTTTAGAGAAAATGTCTAAAATTACTGCGTCCTAAAAAGGGGAAAGCTCCACTGTGGCTTGATATTTTACAGAAAGCAAGCTCCAAAACTAATTTGTATCCCATTTATTTATCAATATCAACAGCCAGAAATGTATTCAAATGATTAGTTTTGCATGAATTTAAAATTATGAAAATTATCTCTGTAGTGGGCGCCAGGCCCAATTTTATGAAGATAGCGCCCTTTATCCGGGCCATTGAAAAGCATAATCAGGGGAAGGGTGAGAAAGTGGAACACCTGCTGGTCCATACGGGTCAGCACTACGATCACCAGATGTCTCAGACCTTCTTTGATGCCTTGAATATTCCTCCTCCCGATATTCACCTGGAGGTGGGCTCCGGGAGCCATGCCGAGCAGGTGGGAAACACCATGATCGCTTTTGAAAAAGTGGTGATGGAAGAGAAGCCCGACTGGGTGGTGGTGGTTGGAGATGTGAATGCCACCCTGGCCTGCTCGGTGACTGCCAAAAAACAGCATGTTAAATGCTGCCATATTGAAGCGGGACTGCGTTCGGGCGATGAGCGGATGCCCGAAGAAATTAACCGCCTGGTCACTGACCGGCTGTCGGATCTTTTGTTGACCCCCGATACCCTCTCCATTGAGAACTTAAAGAAGGAAGGGGTAGAGGATGCAAAAATCGGATTTGTGGGAAATATCATGATCGATACGCTGGAAGCGCAGAGGGAAAAAGCGGCTGGTCTTTCAATTAAGGAAGTAATTCAGAATAATCTACTATTAGAGGACGCCGGGGTGCCTGAAGTGGAGGAGGAGAACTATGCAGTGATGACCCTCCATCGTCCTTCCAATGTGGATCACAAGGAGATCTTTACGGCCCTGGTGAATTTCCTGACCAATGAAGTAGTTATGGATATGCCCCTCCTATGGCCCATCCACCCCCGTGCCCGCAAGCAGCTGGAACTATTTGGCCTTGTGGGACCAGGTGGTCAATACTCCCAACCTGGTATTGATGCAGCCCATCGGCTATCACGATATGTTGCGCCTGAATATGACTGCTAAGCTGTTTCTGACCGATAGTGGCGGATTGCAGGAGGAATGCACGATCCTGGGAACTCCCTGTCTGACCATGCGCTGGAACACGGAGCGGCCGGTGACCCTGCAGGAACATGGAGGGGCATCGGTCCTGGTAGGGAATAACGTGGTGCGGATCCGGGAGGAATACCACAATGCCCTGGCCAAGCAGCGTAAGGCGGTTCGTCCGGAGTTATGGGATGGCCATACCGCGGAGCGCTGCCTGGAGGCGATCATCAAAGCATCCTGATGAAGATTTTTCTTTCCAACCGCCTGGCAGGACTTTATCTGTTTTTGCTATTGGTAGCTGCATTGATCCCTCTGGGCATGGGAACTACACTTAATAATAACTATGTGCTACAGGTCAGGAGTGATTACCTGCTGCATGCCCTGTTTTACATTCCCCTGCCGGGGATTTTGTTGTTGAGCCGGTGGGGCAGAAGAGGAGGATGGATTCCTGTGATACTGCTTTCTTCGGTGGTGGTGGTGCTTTTTGAGTCGGTGCAGCTGCTGATTCCCTACCGGGCTTTCAATATCAATGATTTATTTGCCAACGGGGTGGGGGTTGTGATAGGATTTACCTTATATCTTCTTTTCAGGAAACGGCTGGCCGGGATTATGGCTTCCGCAGATTAAGCATCCGCTTCACCACATTTTTCAGGTTTTGAGTAACTAGCTGGCTCAGCCATAAAGCGCTGTTGTTATGCCAGCGCTGGGGGTGGATGGTAAACATGATGGTCTCCGGCAGGGCGTTCTCTTTTGCTGCTCGGATGATATCATCGGTGGAGTGAATAAAGTGACCTTTATTTTGCAGCGCCAGGTTTTGAGCGTCGTTCACCTTATCCCTGATGCTTACTTTGTTCCCGTCCCATCTTCTTCCCGTATCGGTCAGGTACAGCACTTTGGAGAAGTCGATATCGAAATAGGGTTCTCCAATAAGCTCCAGCTCCTTGTATTTGTAACTCTTCCAGAGATCCCTGGAGTCGTGTCTGGAGCGCGGACTGCCATGCATGCAGATCGTGGAGACCGGGGCCAGTTGCCGGAGCTTTTCCAGGTTACGCTTGAAAGCTTCAAAAGCTTTGATGCTGTCGCCCTTATAGGTGCTTAGCTCCTCATAATGGTATCCGATCTCATGCCCCAGGTCTGCGATCTCCTTTATGATTGCTTCGTCCCAGCTGCAGGCTTTGGCCCGGAAGTTATAGGTGCCCTTCAGCCCAAGCTCCTGTTCAATTTTTGCCAGGGCCAGGGAGTTTTGTGGCCGTTTATCCACATCGTGTCTTAATACAATGCTTTTTTGTGCAGGATGGGTGAGGTAGTCCTGAAAGGTCTGAAAGTGATACTCCTGCTCCTTCAGGGCCTTAAGCAGCCGGGTGTAGGTATGTATGGTGAAATCTGCCATGGTACGAGGAATTAAAGTTAAAATTTTTCCCATAAGAGATTAATAGCACTTCCAGGCCTTTTATTACCCTGTTTTTAGGATTTTTTAAAACATGTTCTTTTTTGACGGAAACGCTTGACATATAGGGGGTTTCCTGCGTTAAAGTGAAAGGGGTTCTGGAGGTGCATCCGGGGGTTTTTGAGAGCTCTCCCATGGCAGATCGTGCGGTAGAGGAATTCTTCGCGGCGCTGGAGGAGATCAAGGCAGTGGCGGTGCTGGCCGGATCGGATACCATCGGGGAGACCGCTACCAAGAAATTAGCCAAGGAGCGCCTGGTCCGGCTTTTCAAAACCACCGATGCTCTGCTGGAGCGCAAACTGGACCGCTTTGTCTTCCGCCTGAAGGAGAAGATCCCCGGATTCTATGATGCCTACAGCCATGCCCGGCTGATCGATGATCTGTAGCTTCTGGCGGATCCGCAGTGACAAAAGTTGTCATCGGAATGACAAAATATGTGATCCGACTTCTAAAAGATAACACCTGTTTTATAAAGAAAAGATCTGTCTTATAAAAGAAAAGATTCGTCCTATAAAAGACGAAATTCAATAGATAAAAGTCTTCCTTCCTTTATTAAAAGAACTCATCTCTTCCTTAAAAGATTAAATCACATATCCGAAAGATAGAACCGGGTAGATAAAAGATGATATCGATCAGATAAAAGAAGATGTCTGCCATATCAGAAGGGACAAAATTAAGTATTTAAAAAACACATCTGAAGGTAGATGACTAATCTGATCTGAGGATTATCGCTTGGCGGGATTGAAGAGTTGTTAATTATTTAACAAATGCCTGAAATAGAGCCCATTCGTCAAAGCTTTAGCCCCATTGGTCAAAGCTTTTTTATATGTAAACCTTAAACAACACTTTTGTCATCCCTAACAGGTATTTTATCAAAAGTCACTTTTATTAAGGTACTGATTTGAGTAAATTAACTTGTTTTTAAAAACATAATAGTCATGAGCAATAGCTACAAGACCGTTGGTATCAAAAACATTAATCCGGGGAATCTGAAAACTTTTTTCCTGGCGAAAAAACCGATCGTGGAGGAAAGAGAAGATTGCTTTGAGAAGTTTAGTGATCTGGATGGAGTTTTGAAGAAGCATTCCAGCATGGAAGTTTATCGTTTTATTTCGGAGCAATTGGACCTTCAGAAATACTCTAGGAGCATCTTATTCTGCACCAGGGAGATGTCCCGGACAAACGACGTGGATTTCGATAATCTTAGGGCCATTATCAATCTCAAAAGGCTTAACTACGCAAAAGATATTGATGAACATCTTCGTGCCCTGAACACGCTTTTACCCGATGGAGGTATTTACATCGGCAGGGCGGAGACTTACTGGGAACGGAAAAAGAGAATCAAAAGGTTGTGGGGAAAGAGGCTTGGGGCCGCTGTCTGGATAATTGACTCTATCATCAACCGGGCATTTGCCCGAATGAGGGTTGTTGAACATATATATCGTTGGATCACAGGGGGGACCTTTCATATGCTCTCCAATACGGAGATGCTCGGAAGGCTCTTTTATTGTGGCTTTTCTCTGATCGATACCATCAGAGTAGATGGATTGGAATATTTCTCCGTCATCAAGACCAAGGAACCCAGCACTGCGCCTCCTCCGTCCAACGCATATGTTATTCAGGATGTTTCGCGTAGGGAAGGATGGAAAACTAATCGGGGTATACAAGTTCAGGACCATGCACCCATATTCAGAATATGTCCAGGATTACATCGTGCAGAAGAATGGGTACAACACTGTAGGGAAACCAAACAATGACTGGCGAGTTACAGGTTGGGGTAAATGGATGAGAAAGCTATGGATAGATGAAATGCCTCAGATTATCAATGTCCTGAAACGTGAGATGAAGATTGTTGGGGTCAGACCACTTTCCAAGTTCAGGTTCAGCCAGTTTCCCGATCATATTCAGAAACTCCGGATAAAGGATAAACCAGGGTGTATTCCTCCCTATGTGGCACTTAATATGCCGGATGAACATGGCAACATTGAAGCTGAGGTCATCTATCTGAAAGACAAGGAGAGCCTGCGTTTTGCGGTAGACTTCAGGTATTTCTGCAAAGCAGTTTACAACATCCTTACCAATAAGATCAGAAGTGCTTAAGCATGACTGAGCATCATCAATGAATGAACACCTTATGGTATTTCGTCTTTTCCGGGGATTGCAATATTAATATATAAATACCCGGAGCATGGCTAATATCAATTTCATTGATTCCCTGGTTCAGAGGGGAAGCAAGAATCTCGGCTCCAGCAACTGAAAACACTTTTAAGGTACTTTGCTCCCAGGAGGGATCTGCCTGCTTCAAAGTAATCATGATATGTTTTCCATAGACTAAAATTTCCGGACCGTTTTCCGGATCGTTTATGCCTGTGGTTGACTGGTTTGTAATTGTGATCCCGGCGTTACCGCTAACCAGTCCATCTGCAGAGGTCGCCACGGCAGTTACCGTTCCATCCCTGACTGCTGAAAGCAGGCCGCCGGAACTGATGGTAGCCTCGCCGGTGCCATTGTTCACGCTCCAGGTGACAGATTTGTTGGTCGCATTGGCGGGAAGCACTTCGGCTTCCATCTGAAGGGTGCCGTTGTCCACCTCAATGGTGGTCGCTCCTCCGGCTCCGGTAACGGTAATTTCCGTAACCGGTACCACGGGATTCTGGTTGCTGATGGTGATCACAATCTCCCCTGTAACCAATCCGTCAGCTGAAGTCGCAATGACCGTCACCGTCCCATCGTCGACAGCAGTCAGCAAACCACCAGAACTGATGGTGGCTTCACCTGTGCCATTGACCACGCTCCAGGTGACCGTTTTATCTGTAGCATTTGCCGGACGGACTTCCACTTCCATCTGGAGGGTACCGTTTTCCACCTCGATTACCCTGATTCCCCCGATACCCGCACTAAAATCTCAGTAACAGGAACATAAGGATTCTGGTTGCTGATAGTGACAACCAGCTCTCCGTTAACCAGTCCGTCTGCAGAAGTGGCGGTGACCGTCACCGTCCCATCGGCCACAGCAGTCAGCAATCCGCCGGAACTGATGGTGGCAGCACCTGTACCATTCTCTACACTCCAGGTGACACTTTTATCGGTAGCATTTGCAGGAAGTACTTCGGCTTCCATCTGAAGGGTGCCATTGTCCACCTGAATGGTATTAGCTCCCCCGGCTCCGGTGACGATAATATCTGTCACCGGCACCACGGATTCTGGTTGGAGATGGTGATCACAAACTCCCCTGTCACAAGTCCGTCAGCCGAAGTTGCAATGACTGTTACCGTACCATCGGCAACAGCAGTCAGCAATCCGCCGGAACTGATAGTGGCTGCACCGGAACCATTCTCCGAACTCCAGGTGACACGCTTATTGGTTGCATCTGCAGGCAGTACCTCCGCCTCCATTTGAAGAGTTCCCCTGTCCACTTCAATAGTGTTGGCACCGCCGGCTCCTGTTACCACGATCTCCGTAACCGGGATTTCTATCTGAGTAGATAATGCATATAGCCACTCTTCCAGGTTGGTGTAGCCATTAGAGTTGGAGTCGCCATGGGGATCCTCGGGTATATCCGGTTCCCCAAAGGATGAATCCAGCAAGCTCCAGCCTCCTGCGTTGTTTCCGCAATTTACAATCATGGTGTAGGTGCTGCTGCCATCGGGGATGATGTCCCAGTCGGTGCTTACGGTGATTCTCCGGGTGGATCCGCCGATATAGGAAAGCACATCCCTCCTCTGGCCCGCCCCGGTCCCGCCCAGGATCTCAATGGATTTATTTTCATAGGCCCGGTCCTCGAAATACCCTGTTTCATCCAGGGTAATGGTATTCTGGGTCGCGGTCACGGCCGTTCCTGCATTGTATCTCACATCTTCCGCATCCACACAATCGACGATCCTTCCCAGATCGTTCCCGTAATCGTCCAGTACCTGCTGGTCTGCTTCAGAACGCTCCCAGGGCCTGGCGCCCACATTGGATAGAATATGCATTTCTACTTCCTCCCGGGGCAGTGATTCCACCTGATTGGATACTATGGGTGGATTATCAACCCTGACCTGGGCTCCCACCGATTCGCCTAGAATATAATTCCAGTCATTGGAGGTCCCCGAGTTCCCCGAGAGGTAGACGCTGGAACCGGGATGCATGGCATTGAAGCGGGCCACATAATCTTCTGTAAAGTCATAACCTTGAACGAGCAGGTTGTTGATCACACTCGCTTCGGTCACGTATTCCGGGTAATTGCTAAAGGAGACCGCCCTGACACCATTGTAAATCAGATTATTAATGAGCTCCGATTCGGAGCCCCCCTGCATTAGGGGGTTCCGGTCGTCGTTGTGGGCAATAAAGTTCTTCAAAACGCTGATCTGCCGGGTTCCATAGCCGATCAGAAAGCCCTTGCTATGGGCTCCGTCGGGGGAGATGGAGTAGTTGAGTCCCTGGGCCAGGATGCTGTTACTTAAAGTGATATTATCCACCGGATCTCCTCCTCCCCAGACACTGAAGTTCTCATCCACTCCCCATAACATGGAACAATGATCGACGGTGATATCGTGACAGCCCCTGAGTAAAGGGCAAGACAGTCCCTGCTCTCAGGTTTGGACCCCTCCGGGTCGTCTCCTGCCCGGAAGGCCAGGTGTTGCAAAAGCACATGGTGGGTCTGGATCACTACCGTGGAGGTGGTGATCAGGATGCCCGGACTGGGTGCTGACTGACCGGCAACCAGCAGGTAGGGATGCTCCACATCAAGGACACTCTCCAGGCGGATGGTCCCGCCCACCTCGAACAGAACGATCCGGGGATAAGTCCTGGTCAGGCACCAGCGCAGGGTGCCAGTGCCATTCTGTTCATTGCCCTCGTTGTTGTCCAGCAAGGAGTTTACGATTAATATTCTGGGCTCAACCGACCCGCCGTAAGCAGACCGGTGACTGGCCCCAAAACCCTCGGCACCCGGAAATACTAATTGTGCATGTATCAGAATACCCGGCAGGATCAGGGCAAGTGCAAAAATGACTATACGCTTCATGCTAATAAAAACAGATTAAAAACAAGTTTGTTGTATGAACTACAGGATATCACAACTTTTTCAACGAAAATGCGTTATAAAACCTAACATAAGAATTTTAAAACGACATCATTTCTATTATGACAATTAGGAACGCAATAGTAATTTTTTCGATCACACTGGTGTTTTCTGGTTGTACTAAAAATTATAAGGCTGACATGAACGATTTTTACAAAGTTTATGGTAAGGATATGGAAGACATGGGAGCAGCCATGAAAGAGGTATCCAGCATGAGCATCTATTTTGGTCACCAATCGGTTGGTTTTGATATCTTATCAGGAATAGAATCATGGGAGGTGGAGACTGGGGTAAAAATTCCCAAAATTGAAATAAGAGATTTCTCCAACACCGGGGAGGCTTCTCTGGTGCATTTTCAGGTGGGAGCAAATAAGGATCCTTTCTCGAAGATCGATGATTTTGCAGCTTTGGTGAAAGAGATACCTAAAGATAAACCAGCTATCGCCTTTTTCAAATTCTGCTATATCGATTTCCATAAAACTGCCGATGTGGATGCCATATTTAAGGCATATAGGGATAAGATGCTTGACCTGAGGGACAGCCTTGATAACTGCAGGATTGTTCTTTTACTGTCCCGGTAACCACCCTGCAGAAAGGACCCAAGGCCCTCTTAAAAAAAAATACTGGGGAAGCCGCTGAACCATTCCCTTGAAAATATAAAGAGAAATGCCTTCAGCGACAGGATCAGGACCGAACTGGGAGATGATTTTCCTGTTTTTGACCTGGCCAGGGTGGAATCCACCCTTCCCGACGGGAACACTGAAACCTTTAAAATGAAGGGGCAAGCCTATCCAAGACTTCCCGAGAGCTATACCCGGGACCAGGGACACCTGAACCCTGAAGGAGCCAAAATTGTGGCCTATAACCTAATTGCCTTCCTCACGGAAGAGTTTTGACAATGAACGCATTTTACATCTTAAATAATTCTGATTATGAAAGAGACCATCATCCTTATATTCGCCTTATTCGTTGCCTGTACAGATGCAGATCCTTTGGTGGAGGAACCGGATCCCACCGGCAATGACATTATCCTGACCGGGAAGACCATAGACCATAACAATACGGGAATCCAGCAGATCCCCGAACAGTGGATCGATTCGGCAAAGGCAAAACTGGACATTGTGTACTGGAGGGCTTCCCACGGGTCGCAATTGACCGAAGGCGGTATGCGGTCGCTGATGAATTATTCGCCGGCCTATGAATCCCGCTACAATTTTAGTGAAAGCGGGGGCGAAGGGTCCCTTAAACTGGTGGAGTTTGAGGCGGACCTGGAACATGAGAACGACTCCTGGGTGGCTACCACGGAGGCTTACCTGCTTGCGCACCCCGGAGTGAACACGGTTATGTGGGCCTGGTGTGATATCGAAGAAATATACGTGGACCAGTACCTGGCCGACATGGAAATGCTGATCGATAAATATGGACCGGGGGGTTCGGAGAACAGGACCAACCCGGTGGCCTTCGTATTTATGAACGCACACACACATCCCTGGGCCGCTTTGGGAGAGGCGGTCTATAATTCCAATAAACAAATCAAGACGCACTGTGAGGAGAACAGCCGCTGGTTCTATGATTTTTATGATCTGGAATGTTTTGATCCCGACGGGAACTATTTTGGCGACGGGACACCGGAGCGTGGAGCCTGGAACGGTTGAAAAGGCTGCGTGCCGATATGTCCTATGATCTGGATGCAGGAGGAAGAGGAAACTGGGGCATTGAATGGATGGATGCCAATCCTGATTCAGAATTAACCAGTCTGGCAGCCAACCAAATGTGTCTGTTCCTGTGAGCATTCGGACGGGGAGGGCGAAGACGATAACTCCAGGCTTCATTGTGTATTAAAGGGACAGGCTGCCTGGTGGCTCTGGGCAAGTCTGGCCGGCTGGTCCCCTGAATGAGATGAAATACCAGATAGATCAGATCACTAAGAAAGATATTCCTGATATACAGGCGCTGTATCAGGACATCTATGCGAAACAGCCATCACAGATCAAGGAGGCAGGGGAGCTGGAGTGGCTATTTTCCGATCCTCATAAGAGAAATGCTTTTCTGGGCTATATTGCCCGCACGGAGGACCGGGAGCTTGCCGGAGTCATCGGCTATGCCTTAAACACCTATAAAACCGGGTCCCTGGAGCTTACAGGCGTCATTCCCTTATCCTGGATGATCTCCCCCTCCCACCGGGGAATTCTTGGAATACAGTTGCTGAAGAAAGTGTTGAAAGAAGGAGATTTCGGTTTTGCCATTCAGGGTTCAGAGGTCGCCCAGCAATCCTATAAGGCTGTCAGGCTGAAATACATAGGGGAGGCACACATTTATACCAAGGTACTCCGGCCGCTTGCCCATATCCGGTCAGGCAAGGAGTTTTCTTCGGGAAGTCTGTTAAAGGCCCTCTATTTCCTGGGAAGAAAGAAAGCAGCGCCCGGCAACCAGAAGATCAGCCTGAAAGTGGGACTGGGCAGCCAGGGAATCCCGTATACGCCGGTAAAGAATCTTGCCATGCTTCCTACTGTAGACAGGAACATGTGGCTTAAGTCCTGTCCTTTGACCAGGACCCTGTCCTTCACCCTGTATATGGATGGTAAGGAAATAGGACCTGCTCTCTGTTATATTTATGAAGCCAAAGGTATAAAACGGGGCCGGATCGTACATATACCATATATGGGGGACGAGCAGGGAGCCTACCGCCAGGCTGTTTCTCTGCTGGAAGAAGAGCTGATCGTAAATGGCTGTTGTTCGGTCAATGCTCTGGCCATGCAATCCACCAGCAGAAGCGCATTGATCCAGCAGGGATACAGGACACGGCAGCAAACGAAGAGAAGCCTGTACCTGAGTGATCCGGGAAAACTACTTGAGGATGTCGACCTCAGACAATGGTATCTGACTTTTTACGAGTCAGATAAAGCTTACCGGGGGATTTAGTTCATAAATTCGTCGTGCGTGGTCTTATAAATCTGCTCCATATCCTCCTCTCTTAATTCAAGCTCCTTCCTGAAGTATTTAAGATTTTCAGGGATAATCTCTTCCTCTTTTGCGAGTAACAGAGCTTCTTCCCTTTCCATCTGTCCATCCCTCACCAGGGCTGCAAATTTCTGGGTTTTGCTTCCAAAGCCCCACCGCTGATATCGAAGGTAGCATTTTACAGGATTTATCATGCAATCGGTATGCTCATTTCCCACATCAGAAGCTGCCCAACCAAGCTCTTCTTTAATGGTCTTGTAGATCACAGATTCGTCCCATTTAATATAATCCGGCATCTGCAACATCATGCTGTTTCTTAATAACAGCTTCTTTGGCAGGAATCTAAATACTCCCTTATCCATAAGAACCAGCTTGGTCAATTTACGTGTCATTCTGAATCTTAGCGAGAGCTGATTGTCCTGGTACTGATAAAAAGAACCTCTGAGTTGCCCTGCCATGCCGCTTTTTCGGATCACTTTCATGAAATACTTTCCGCCAGACATGTAGATCTTTTTAGGTGAACGCTCATCAGATTTTCGAGAGACTCCACTAAATATAAGCGGGATTCGTTCCTTTTCAGCAAAGCGGTTTATAGCCAGTACCACACCCGTGTTACAAGGGGTACATGATTCCCCTGCATTAAACAGAAATGTCCGTGCCAGATCCCGGTAAAGCTTTAAATTGGGTTTGTAGGTCACAAGATCAACTTCGAGAGCCTCAACAGCTTTCTTTATATTTTCAAGTGCTTCTGCAGTTTGGAATCCATTGGAGAAATTTACTGCCAGCACCTTCAATTTAAGCACCTTGGTGCAAAGGTAGAGTACATAAGTGCTGTCTTTTCCCCCACTCAATGGTACCAGACAATCGTAATTCCGGTTCAGTTTGCGAACATTTTTCAGAATTTGATCCAGTCTTTTCCTGTTTTGGGTCCAGTTTGTATCCGACCAGTCTCCCCATTGCTGTTCAAATTCCTCGCATACATTACAGACTCCTCCAGAATTGAATCCTATTCCTGGATAATTCTCTGGCAGTATGCACCTTGTACAACGTGTTATTTCGGGCATAAAAAATTTATTTATAGAATAATACATATTATTTTACTCTTTCCAATAAAGTATTTGTGAATTTTTGACGATGTGATGTCAAATGGTTTTGAACGTAGAGTAAAGTACGATGGATCCGGGTATTGGTACTTGAACATTCTGACTTTTATTCTGTTATGATTGGAATTATTGTGTTAACTTGTATATATATACAGGGCCTTTAGGATGTTAACTTCATATTGCTTTTTGGGATAATCAAAAACGACACAAATTGAAAAATGTATCGCGAATTAAAATATAATATCCGCACCAGATTCCGGTATTTGAATAGAAGGAATATTTTCATTGAATTAAGAAAAGAGGAAAAACCCACCCTCATTCTTGCTGGTTATACCAGAAGCGGTACAACCTACCTTGCAAACTTATTATCAGGAATCCTAAAAGCAAGGTGTATTCATGAACCTTTGCATCCTGAGTTCAGTAAAGCTGTGCATTTCTTTCATGAAAGGGAAGCAAAAAGTTTTATCCAGGGGAATGAAAAATATATCAATGCATTAAAATCTGTTTTCCAATCAGGATACAGAGGTACACGAAGAGATATTGGGTCTCGCATCGTATATTCCGGAAGACGTCTGGTTAAACTTGTTCGTGCGAATTTTTACCTGGATCTGATCTCGGAATTATTGCCTGAAGTCCCAATCATATTCCTTATCAGGAATCCCTTGGCCTGCATAGCCAGCAGGTCCGGGAAAGAGTGGGATGTGCCTGATCATTCCAAATGTATCAGTGGGATTCTGCCGCTCTTGAACCAGAAGCAAAAAGACCTTATTCAAAATGAAAAAGCTTATCATAAAAGAATGGCAATTAGCTGGTGTATAGATAACTATATGGCGCTTGGAAATCTGGGAAATAAAAATTTCAGATTCGTTTATTATGAAAATATTGTGGGCTCTTTTTCTGAGATAGCATCTATATTGAGTTTTATTAATGTGGTGGTTCCGGAAAAGCGAATTTCAAAGGAAATAGAACTCTATCAGCGAAATGCTCCCCCAAAAACCACATTCTCACGGGAGGACTTTGATAAACGCTTAGGTAAAAGAGAAACACAAGAAATTTTTGAGGTTATTAGTGCTTTTGGATTTGAGGACCTGTATGATTTTAATACCGGAGCACCTAAGACTTTAGGAATAAGACTATAAATCCTGGCTGACATCAAAAAGCAAGATGTTAACCTTCATGTCCCCATCACCTTCGATATTTTTGAGAATCCTAGAAAAATTTCAGTAGGAGATGCAGCCCTTCAACCGCTAATCCCGACCTCTACTAATATAATTTGGGAGATTTACATGTTTTTTAACAGTCTGTACGGAATCATTGATGGTTTTTTACGCCTGAATTTTATAATTTGCGCCATAGCCATGAAAAACATTGATTATGAAAAAGATAAACCTAAGTCTTGCACTATTCTTATTGGTTTTCCCACTTTTAGGGCAGCTTAACCGTACCATTGATCATACTACCGCTGATATCCACGGCATTCCGGCTAACTGGATTGATTCAGCTAAAGCAAAACTGGACATTGTATACTGGAGAGCCTCCCATGGGTCACAACTGACCAATGGAGGCATGAGTGCCTTGATGAAATTATTCCACGGAGAATGCAGCACTTTATAATTACAGTGCAAATGGGGGCGAAGGAGTCTTGAAACTGGTGGAGTTCGAGGCGGATCTGGAGCATGAGAATGATACCTGGGTGGCGACCACAGAAGCATACCTGGATACACATCCGGAGGTGAACACGGTGATGTGGGCCTGGTGCGATATCCTGGACATGTACATCGACCAGTACCTGGTCGATATGGAAATGTTGATTGCCAAATATGGCCCGGGTGGATCGGAAGGCAGGACAGATCCGGTAACTTTTGTTTTCATGAATGGGCATACTCATCCCTGGGGCACTTTGAGCGAGGAGGTGTACAATGCCAACCTGGAGATCAAGACCTACATGTGAAGCCAACAACCATTGGTTTTATGACTTTTATAATATTGAATGTTTCGATCCGGATGAAAATTATTTTGGAGACGGAACCCCGGAATGGGGACCCTGGAACGGAATAAACCGGCTGCGCGCTGACATGTCCTACGATTTGTCTGGCGGGGGAAGAGGAAACTGGGGAATTGAATGGATGAATGACTTTCCCGGTGCAGAATTGACCGCATTATCCCAGGACAACATCTGTCAGTCCTGCGAACATTCGGACGGCGAAGGGGAGGATGATAATTCCAGGCTACACTGTGTACTGAAGGGACAGGCCGCCTGGTGGCTCTGGGCCCGCCTGGCAGGCTGGCAGGAAGATGCCGCGATCCCGGTTACGGAGATCGTTGTCAGCGGTGCCGGCGGCGCCACCACCATCGACGTGGACGGAGGTAGCCTGCAAATGGAAGCCGAGGTCCTTCCGGAGGATGCCACCGATAAATCTGTTACCTGGAGCGTGGACAATGGGACGGGCGAGGCGACCATTGGTTCCGGCGGAATGCTGACAGCTGTGGCCGACGGGATGGTGACAGTAGTAGCCACTTCCACGGACGGAATGGTTACGGGGGATCTGGAAATCACCATTTCGAACCAGGTGATGAATATCCCCGTTACGGATATTATCGTCACCGGAGCCGGGGGCGTGACTGTTATTACTGTACAAAACGGGACCCTTCAAATGGAGGCTGAGGTTCTTCCCACAGATGCCACCGACAAAAGTGTCACCTGGAGTGTTGAGAACGGGACCGGTGCGGCCACCATCAGTGGCACCGGATTGCTGACGGCAGTGGCCGACGGTACGTTGACGGTTGTGGCCACTTCCGCAGACGGACTGGTGACGGGCGAGCTGGTGATCACCATCAGCAACCAGAATCCCGTGGTACCGGTAACTGATATTTTTGTTACAGGAGAAGGTGGAGCTACTACCATTGAGGTTCTGGATGGGACCCTGCAGATGGAGGTGGAAGTGCGTCCGGCAAATGCCACCGATAAAACGGTCGCTTGGAGCGTGGACAATGGCACAGGCGAAGCCACCATTAGTGCCAGTGGATTGCTGACTGCTGTCGACGATGGGACGGTGACGGTAATTGCGACTTCCGCTGACGGACTGGTTAGCGGTGAGCTTGTGATCACCATCAGCAACCAGAACCCCGTGGTACCGGTGACGGATATTATCGTTACCGGAGCCGGAGGAGCCACCACCATTGAGGTGGAAGGCGGCAGCCTGCAGATGGAAGCCGAGGTGCTTCCGGCGGAGGCCACCAATAAAACGGTCACCTGGAGCGTGACAAACGGCACGGGCCAGGCCAGCATCAGTGGCAGCGGATTGCTGACGGCTGTGGCTGACGGGACGGTGACGGTCATTGCAACTTCCGCAGACGGACTGGTGACAGGCGAGCTGGTGATCACCATCAGCAACCAGGATCCCGTAGTGCCGGTAACGAGTATTATTGTCACCGGAGCCGGAGGAGCCACCACCATCGAGGAGGACAACGGGACCCTGCAGATGGAAGCCGAGGTCCTGCCGGAAAATGCTACCGATAAAACGGTCACTTGGAGCGTGGACAACGGCACGGGCGAGGCCACCATCAGTTCCGGGGGCCTGCTTTCAGCGGTCAGGGATGGAACGGTGACTGCCGTGGCGACCTCTGCAGACGGGCTGGTTAGCGGTAACGCCGGGATCACTATTTCAAACCAGTCAACCACAGGCATATCCGATCCGGAAAACGGCCCGGAAATTTTAGTCTATGGAAAACATGTCATGATAACATTGAAGCAGGCTTCTCCATCCTGGGAGAAGAGTATCTTAAAGGTGTTTACTCTTGCCGGAACTGAGATTCTTGCTTCCCCTTTGAACCAGGGTATCAATGACATTGATATTAGCCATGCTCCGGGAATTTATATTTTGTTACTGCAATCTCCGGAAAAGACGAAGTACCTTAAAGTATATATTGACTGAGTATTGTGTGGAACATTTTCTTTAGGACGGACACAACAAACGTGTTCTGTTTCTGTTTGTATTAGCATGAAGCGAATAGCCATTATTACACTTGCTCTGATCCTGCAGGGTGCTCTGGTACATGGACAATTAGTATTTCCGGGTGCCGAGGGTTTTGGGGCCAGTCACCGTTCTGCTTACAGTGGGTCCAATGAGCCCAGAATATTAATTGTAAACTCCTTGCTGGACAACAACGAGGGCAATGAACAGAATGGCACTGGCACCCTGCGCTGGTGCCTGACCAGGACTTATCCCCGGATCGTTCTGTTTGAGGTGGGCGGGACCATCCACCTGGAGAGTGTCCTTGATGTGGAGCATCCCTACCTGCTGGTTGCCGGTCAGTCAGCACCCAGTCCGGGTATTATGCTGACCACTTCAACCGTTGTGGTCCAGACCCACCATGTGCTTTTGCAACACCTGTCCTTCCGGGCGGGCGACGACCCGGAAGGGTCCAAACCTGAGAGCAGGGACTGTCTTGCCCTTTACTCAGGGGCCTGTCACGATATCACCGTCGATCATTGTTCCATGTTATGGGGAGTGGATGAGAACTTCAGTGTCTGGGGAGGAGGAGATCCGGTGGATAATATCACTTTGAGTAACAGCATCCTGGCCCAGGGACTTAACTACTCCATCTCCCCCGACGGAGCCCATAGCAAGGGCTTTCTGATCGGCTACGGAACCCGGCAGATCAGCGTTCTGAAGAACTTTATTGCCCACAACGACGACCGGAACCCCCTGATGCAGGGGGGCTCCGAATCGGAGCTGATAAATAACCTGATCTATAATGGCGTCCGGGCGGTCTCCTTCAGCAATTACCCGGAATACGTGACCGAATCCAGCGTGATCAACAACCTGCTTGTGCAGGGCTACGATTTTACGGAAAATTATGTGGCCCGCTTCAATGCCATGCATCCCGGTTCCAGCGTCTACCTCTCGGGGAACTCGGGGACCTCCAATGACTGGGACTACATCCTGGGTAATTCCGTGGGAAGCCAGGTGCGAGTGGACGAAGCCCCTGTTTTATCGGGGCAGGTGCAAATCCTCTCCAGGGACCAGGTGGACACCTTTATTCTGAAAAATGTGGGAGCGAGGCCCTGGGAGCGTTCTGCCGCAGATCAGCAGGTACTGGACGATTACGAGAATGGGGTTGGAAGGATTGTCGATTGTGTGGATGCGGAAGATGTGAGATACAATGCAGGAACGGCCGTGACCGCGACCCAGAATACCATTACCCTGGATGAAACAGGGTATTTCGAGGACCGGGCCTATGAACATAAATCCATAGAGATCCTGGGCGGGACCGGGGCGGGCCAGAGGAGGGATGTGCTTTCCTATATCGGCGGATCCACACGGAGAATCACCGTAAGCACCGACTGGGATATTATCCCCGACGGCAGCAGCACCTACACCATGATCGTAAATTGCGGAAACAACGCGGGAGGCTGGAGATTGTTAAGTTCCTCGCAGTGGACCCTGGATATTCCCGATGATCCCCATGGCGACTCCAATGCCAATGGCTACACCAACCTGGAAGAATGGCTTTATGCTCTGAATCCCATAGCCAGCTATGATCTGAAGGAGCTGGAGAACAGATATTCCATCTACCCCAATCCCTCCGGGGGTAGTTTCACGCTGGAATTTCACAATTCTACAGGCATGGAGGCTCATAGCCTTCAAATCACCTCTCTGTCCGGGGCCATTGTGGAGCTCCTTGAGCTGGACCATGCAAATCTGGGAAATACCCTCCACCTGGATGTATCCCATTTGCAAAATGGCATTTACGTGGTGGGTGTACAATATGACGACCGGATTGTCTCCAGGAAGCTGGTGCTTCTATGATCCAAGGATCTTGTCGTAGAGCGCTTCATACTGGCGCGTCATGTTATCTCCTGAATATTCGCTTCGAGCCCTCTCTTTCGCTCGCTCAGCCATGGTTGACATCTCCTCCGGGTGATCCAGGGCCCACCGGAGTTTTTCTTCCAGATGGACCGCATCCCCGCTCCTGAAGAACAGCACCTCTGTTCCGTCTAAGATATCCGTGTTGGCAACGATATCACTGCAGATCACAGGGGTCCCCGTGCCCGCGGTCTCCAGCAGCATGATAGACATGCCTTCACTCAGGGAGGGGAACAGGAAGAATCGAGACCTGCGTGCCAGGGCCAGCAAGATGGATTTGTCCGCGATGTATCCGACCATTTTCAGGCGGGAGTATGCGGGATGCCGCGTAATGGTTTTCATATATTCCCTGTCGTGGTGGGTTTCTCCGGCCACCAGCACCTCCCCTTGATAATCCATGTCAAGCAGGGCATCCAGGAGGAGATGGAGCCCTTTTGTAGCCATGATCCTCCGTGCTGCAAAAAACAGGTAGTCCTCTCCGATCCCATGCTTTTTTAGAAGCTCATCGGCTCCATTTTCGTTGTATTCACTCAGTTGATCCACCCCGTTGGGCGTATAGATTACTTTACGGCCATGAACGCTTTCGTAATATTCACACAGCGATTTTGAAATGGCGGTGAGGGTAGCGGGGGACTTTACAAAGATCCTCTCGTTCATCTTAAAAAAGGCTCTGGCAGGAGCTGACCATTTGGTACTGAGGTAGGTGCGTTCATGAGAGGTGGCAAGCACTTTTTTAAATTTCAATCTGATCAGGGGAAGAAAGAAAGACGAGTCGATCTTCCTCAGGTGAACGATGTCATACTTTCCAAAAAACAGCATATGCAGGTAACACAGCAAGAAATAGGGGAATACTCCAATACTCCCCTGGCCAAACCGGGGTAACTGGATGGCCCGGACCCCCGGCAGGTAGTTCTTGGCCTGGGGATCTTTGTAGCAGTATATGGTGATCTCATATTTATCTTTGAGCTGCCGGATCAGGTGTTCAGTGGTACGGCTCACCCCTCCTCTGGACGGGTAATACTTTAGTCCGAAATAGACCAGCCTGCTTTTTCTTTGATTATGGCTCATGTTATTTTAGAGATTGAATGAAATGGATGTATTTCTTTTTGAAGGGTTCCAGACCAAAAGAGGAATAGAGTATTTCGTGCCCCTGTTTTCCATAGGAAAGCCTGGTCTGACGGTCGCGACAGAGGATGCCCAGGCCTTCACACAGTCCCTGGTGGTCGCCCACCTCGGAGATATAGCCGCTTTTGCCGTGAAGCACCTGCTTATCAATATCGCCGGTCCTTGTGGCCACTACCGGCAGGCCAAATGCGGTGGCTTCCATGACCGAATTAGAGAAGCCTTCGTAAATGGAGGAGTTTAAATAAATATCGCTGCTGCGATAAAGCTCCGGAAGGTTTCCGGGCTGGATATGGAATTCAGTGATCTTTTCCAGGCCGTGCGCCGAGATCCAGGCCCGGACCTCCGGCTCCATGATCCCGTAGCCCGCTAAAATTAGACGGATCTTAATATCACCCACCTTCCCGATAAGGCCTGCCACTGCGCGGATCCCGGTCTGGTAGTCCTTCTGTTTCACAAACCTGCCCACCATCAGGATCTTCACAGCCTCTGATTCAGGCCGTTCAAAATAGGGCAGCTGCTCCGAAAAAGCATTCTCGATCACCAGGGATTTCTCCCGCCGGTACCCCTTCGAGCAGAAAATCTCCATGGCACGTGTGCTGTTGAAGATCACGTAGTTCTGAAAATGATTCTGCACAAAACGGAGCAGGTAGAACTTCCTTTTTACAATCTTGGTATTCCGGATCCCTCCAATGATATAGGGAACTTTGGCCAGCCTGCCCGCCAGAGTTCCCGTAATATTGTCGCCCGGCAGGTAACAGAATAATAGCTCTGTCTGAAAAGTGCGGAGCAAACGGACCAGGCGGACCATCCTGCGAAGGAAACTGCCCTCCAGAATCTCAAATGGAAGCCTGGATTCCTTCAGGAAGTTCAGGTAGGAATCCACCACCTTCGTTGGTTTCAAAACCACGTAGGACACCTGATAGGGACCGGAAAGTGCCCTGGCCAGCAGGAGACTCTGCTTTTCCGCGCCTCCGAATGTCAGTTGTCCGATTAGAATAACTATATTTTTTTTAGGGCTTTCCATGTGGGGAATAAATGGGATCTATTGCTACAAACTGAAATAGGATTCACAATAACTGGCGGAGGTGTTTCTAATGGAGAAGGTCTGATTCACATAGATTCTGGCTTTCTCCAAACCGGCCCGGTATTCAGCATCATGTATCTCTTGTTTAATCTGAAGTATTTTCAGGGCACAATCCATTTCGTCGTCTGACCTGAAATAGTGCCCGTATTTTCCTTCCAGTATGATTTCCATGGGACCGTCCACGTCTGAAACCAGCACCGGTATTCCGGCCGCCATGGCTTCAATGACTGTAATACCAAATCCCTCGTACCTGGAGGGCTGGACCAGCAGGTCGAAGTCCCGGAGATGTTCCTGGATATAGGGCCGCTCCTTTGCCCCCGCAAAGCTTACCTGGTCAGAAACCGCCAGATCGCTCACCAGGGATTCCAGAAAATCCTGGGAGTCTCCGGCTCCGATGATGGTGGCATGCAGGTTTTTCACTCCCCGGGTGTGGACCAGGTGGGCCATCGCCCGGATGAGGATATCCTGGCCCTTTTTCTCATGCATCAGCCTGCCAAGAACCACCACCCGGAACAGCTCTCTTTTGGTCCATTCCTTCACCCTGATTTCCTCGAGGGCGATCCCGTTATAGATCACTGTGGATTCAATACCTGCACGGTTTCTGAGGTCCGTTTGTACAGACCTGGAAATGGAATATACCTTTCCGTATAATTGAATATCTTTTAATTCCTTATTTACATCGTGTAAGGTCAGGTGAAGCTTTCTACGCGTGATAAAAAGGAGAAGCCGGGCCTGGTCAGGAATATGGCAATGTACCACATTTGGCTTGATGGAGTGAACAATAACATTTAGCCACAGGTACTTCAATAAAGTAAAACTTGATTTTTTTCTTTCCAACCTGTGGACTTTCACCCGCTTATCCAGCTTCTCCAGAAGCACCTTCGAGGGATTCTGGTTGATGATGATCAGGTGTACCTGGTGATCATGGACCTGCTCATTCAAAAGGTCAGCTACCAATACCTGTATTCCACCGTATCCGAACGACCAGATCAAGTGGATGATCTTTTTCGATCTTTCAGAGTTCAAATCCATAATTCTCTTTCATCCCTTTAAGCAGTTTTTCAAAAAGACTTTTCCAGCTGTTCTCCATTAACTCCTCCTCCGGAATGGGATTGGTGAAATCGCCTTTCCGGACAATCTCATCCAGTTTTTCCAGGAAGGTTTCCGCATTTTCACAGAAGGCTATATGCCTGGATATCTTCTCCTGCTGCAAGGAGTACATGAAGGTGGATACCACCGGTTTTTTGAATGCCAGGTATTCATAGACCTTCAGGGGGGATACGGAATCGTTCACCTCGTGTCTTTTAAAGGGATTGATGCAGATATCCATGGCCTCCAGGTAGGCCCCCACTTCTTCCTTCTTCTTTTCCCCGAGCAGATGCACATTGGCATACTTGCTGATCCTGTCGATGGGGAACTCTTTCTGGACTTTCCCCACAAATACAAACTGATACTGCGGCCGCTGAGAAATCAGGGACTCCAGAAGCGCGTCATCCGTAAATATAAACAGGGTGCCCAGGAAGCCGATGCGGGGTCCCGGAATGTGCTTTATATCCGCAGGCGGCGGGGAAGTGCTTTTGCTGAAGGAAGTGAAATTGTGCCCATTGGGGATCACCATAATTTCGTTTTTGGCGAAGATCTGGTATTTCTCCTTGATCTTTTTGGCGCTTACCACCGGGATCGAAGCATGGGCGTATGCCTTTTTTAATAGCCGGGTCTGCGTCCGGTAGAGCCGCTCCATGTTCTTTAGCTGAAAAAAGAGCGGGATATCATCGGACATATCAAAAACGATTTTCCTGTCCTTAAAACGAGGAAGCACCGTGCTGAAATTCAACAAATTGAACCACACGATATAGTCCGTAACCTGCTACTTCAGGAAGATTCGCTTAATATCTGCAAGTAACTTCAGGTTAAAGAGATGGCGCGTGTAATAACTGTTGGGGAAGGGGAAATAGGCCGATGGGGTGATCACGTAGAGATTCTCCTGGGGATTGGAGAGGCGTGTTTTCAGGAAGTGGTTTTTCTTACCTGGTCGCCACCTGAACATCGAAACGCTGTTCTCAATATAAAATACCCGGTGATTGCGTTGTGATAAATAGTGTGCAAAATACTGTTTTCTGAACCATGGCCCGGAATCCCAGTAATGATGCCCGTAAAAAAGTATATCCATTCTTTAAGTTACATTTTTGTCAACAATACCATATTTCTTTGCGCTCAGGCCGACAAACATGCCTGCCATTAAGTAAAGGCTATAATCGTTATACCCTTTTCCGCTTGTATAATAGAGAAGCAGTTTATATACGAGGAATAATGCTATAAAAACAAAGATCTCTCTGTCGGGCCCCCGTTGCCTGGCCAGGATGAGATGCGACTTTGCCAGGGTCAGGAAGAGGAAGACGGCCAGAAAGAAGATACCTCCCAATCCGAACAAGCCCAGCATGGAGAAATAGGAACCATGCCCTCCGTCAGACAGCTGCATCTGAATAAAGTTTGTGTTTCGGTCAGCGCGGCCTATAGACACCGGTCTGATACCCCTTCCAAATATTGGATGGTCCAGGAACTCCTCGGTGAAGGTCTTGAACACCACTCCCCTGCGGCTTGCGTATTGTCCCTGAACACCCCCACTAAGTGCCGTCATTCTGTTCAGCTGTCCCCGGTATATATCATCCGGAAGGAATTGCAGAGAAATCACCAGCAGGATGATCATGGCAACTCCTGCGAGTAGCTTTTTCACATTGATCCCTTCAATAAACACCCCATAATAAAAGAGACTCAACAGGTAGCACAAAGCGGTAGTCCGGCCGGCATGGAGGAATATAAACATGGTAAAGATAACCAGGAGAATGATGAACCATATTGTACGAATTGAGTGCTTTGATTGCCTCAGAGCCAGCAGGGAAAAGGCTCCGCAATAACCGGCAATGTCAAGTCCCGATAATCTAAGGGTAGTTCCTCCGAAAGCGGTGCTTGCCTCCAGGTTATACCTGAATACCCCGTACATGAATGGGATATCAAAGCCCATAAAGAAGCCCAGCAATCTCAGGATCACCGATAATCAGGCTGAAGTACAGCAGGATCTTCAGGTAGATGTAAAATTCACCTCCCAGATTGAATTTTGTGAACCAGAGGCTCGAAAAGAATATAGTGACTCCCACAAAAATCCGGTAATAGGATTTGATACCCACATCCCCTGTGCCGCCAACGCTTGTCCCAGATCCGTAAATGGGAAATTTCATCCAGCTGATTATGGCCCAGACGATCAGCACCAGGATGGCTGCGTAGTATATGTGGTTTCCCTGTAAAATCATGGGGCGGCGGCGCAGGATATTTTCAAATGCAAGGAAGCCGAATAGCAAGGGTCCGAAAAGCTCGATCCACAAGAGCATGCCCCCCATCTCAATGCCCAGCGGATAATTGATGGCCAGGAGGTATACCGCAGCAATAAAACTCAGCCTCTGTCCCTCCTGGCCAATCAGATCTGATATGTGTGGTCTTTCATGGCTCATGTCAAAATGCGAAATTCATGATGGCAGTCGACTCAGACTTAATACTAAGAACCCGGGAGGTGACCCTTGTGTTATATCTATCTGCAAATTCGAATTGGCTTAAGTCAAACTCCCTTTCAGGGCCAAAACTAAGTGTAAACAGGTTTGTCTGGATGAGACCAGGGCCGGTCTCCAAAACTTTCACCTCAGGACCAAGATGGACCTTTACCTGATAGGATCCCTGGGTTCTGTCAGAAACTTTCAGGCGATCCTTTCCTATTTTAAATTCACGGCTAATGGCATGAGGATGATCCAGTAGAGAGTAGGAAACCTGGAAGGTCTGATCATCCTTAAAGCCATAATCAAGTAGTTCATAATAAGGATCCAACCTGAATAGCCTGTCTCTGTTGAAGTTTTCATCGGAAATTCCCTTTGGTATCACGGTATTATGATGGCTGTATGCGCGGTACCAGTTCCTGAGTTGCAGATCCCGTGTATAGGTGTAGGTACCCGGGTCCACCACAATTGCTTTATCCCGATGGGAGAGGGTAAAACTGCCAACATCCAGGTGGTTATGGCCTCCCTGCCCGTTTTGCCCTATAGGTATAAAGTTGACACAGCCAGTCAGATCGCCCTGCCGGAAGGCCATGATACCGCTATCTCTGAAAAGCCTGTTTTCTGATTGCTTTAGCGCTCTGGCAGAACCCGGTTTTGGATGCACTTTATAGGCAGAGGGCATCAGGGCCTTGAATAAAGAGTTCCCTTGTATATCCTCCTTCCCGGGCTCCCTGCTAAACAGGAAGGTGTAAAACAAGTGCATATAGGAGTAATCCTGATTCCTGTGCAAACTCAAACTGAAGCAGGGTTCCGCTGTCATTATCCCCGAACAGCGGGACTTTCCCGGACCTGTCACTTAAGGAAAAGAGAAAGCCAAACATGGAATCAAGTTTCGAATAGTAGGTCTCCGGAAGGGAAATTCCATGGTTCAGACAGAGCAGGGCGCCCAGCCCGAAAAGTTCCGTTACCAGTCTGTGGTATCCGGAGGAAGCTTCAAAGCTTCCCCCATCCGGATAGACCTGATACTCCATGCAGCTGATAAGTCCCTGCACGGCCGTTTTCTGCCACTTTGATGACTCCGGGTGATCAGGCAGCGCCCTGGCTACATAAAGCAATCCTAAATAATCGGCTGTGGTATGATTGGTGGTATGCTTTCCAGGATATATTTCAGGAAAAGCATGGATGTACATGCCATGCTCCACCAGGGATTCTGAAAACAGCCGGAGGAATTCAGGGTCCTTTTCTATTTCGCCTGAAAAGGCATTGGCCGCCAGAATCCAGTTGGTGGCCCTGATGGCCACATCCATGGTACAGGCCCAGTTCACTCCCATAAGGAAGGGATTGCTTTCGATCCAGTCAAGGACCAACTCCCTGAATCTGCGATAATGTGCTCGTATTGCCTGATTTTGCATAACGGGCGGCCAGCTCATTTCCAAAAATAAACCTGGACAATTCCCAGGGATATTTCACGTCGATCCCCTGATCGTAGTAATCTGAAATTTTGATCTTATCCATCCTGAGGGCTGGGAAGACATGGTTTCCTGGTACATCCTTCATCCAGTCTATTCTGCTGTCTGCAGGAATGTCGAAGGCACCGACAATCACCTTGTTAACCGGAAAGCTTTTTCCAGACTGCAACTTTAGCTCCCAAAGAGGATGGAAGCCGGCCCTTGCAATAGTTCTTTTCTTGAGGAATGACACTTTCCAGCGCCGGCGGACCTTTTTCCAGCGGTGCATATAGTTGTCAGGATTCAGGTACTTTTTAAAGGTCGACCTCATCCTTGTTCCTTTTACGTTTCCCCATGTTCTTCTTTGCATTCTGGATGAGTTCCAGCATAAGCGTCAGTTCCTTTCTGGAAAGAAAGCCCATAAGGTAATTCAGGGCCGGAAACACCAGGGCCAGACCAAAGGTTATCAGGGCCAGACCGTAGATACTCTCTGATGGTAGAGGCCATCCAGGTCATCACAACGAGCATGGCAAAGATCAGTCCTATCTGTGTGATTTCAAACCGATTGTTGCGAGTGATGGGATAGTAGCTCTGGCAATAGATCCTGCCCTGTATGAACATAACAAGGTATCCGCATACGGTGGCGATGGCTGCCCCCATCATACCAAAGGGGGGGATCAGAATAAAATTCAGGGCGATGTTAACCAGCGCACTGATGATTACCAGCTGAGAAATTTTACCGGTCTTATTGGTGAAAAGCATTCCCATGGCGTTAAAATAGTATAAGCCATACAACACGTATGAGAATCCTATAAAGTATATAATGCGGATTCCCTCCAGGTATTCCTTGTCCACTGTTAACAGACCTGCCAGTGACCAGAGCTCCGCTCATCACCAGCATGGCCAGGAAGGGTATGGCCGATGAACAGGGTCCTGTTGAATTGGGCAAATATGGTTTTACTGTCTTTCATTTCATAGATATCCCACCTCATAGGGTTCCAGGCCAGAAAAAAAGTACTGATTAACAGGGAGTTAACAAGGTCTCCATATTTATAACCATAGGAGTAATAACCCAGCTCTGCACTGGTGGACCATGCTTTCAGGAAAAAGCGGTCGGAAAGGGTGATCACATAGGCAGCAATGTTTCCGATCATGAGCGGGATCCCATATCGGATCATCTCCCGGATCAGTGGGAGATTGATCTTTCCATCCTTTGCCTCTTTCAGGATCACCTTCAGAAAGACAAGTACCACCAGTACATAGCCGATCAGGTAACTGTAAATCACACCCTTGATATTCATGTCGAGCACGATCAGAAAAAGGAGATTCAGCAGAAAAAAGACGATGGATTGCGCGATGATGCCGACAATGAACATTTTGGAGCGGTGGTTGGCACGCTGGATGATCTGGATTTCATCAAATATCATCCTGAAGGTCTGGGCCAGAAGGAATATGACAATCAGAAGAACGAGGAAAGATTGCCGGAACAGGAAGATTTTCACCAGAAAAACAATCAGGAAAACCGATAGCCCGGCAAAAACCTGGGTAATGCACATAATTTAATGCCGTATCCGCTTTGGAGTACCCCGAACTTTCTGATCTGAACTTCCAGAAGGAGGAACTGAGTCCCATACCTACCAGCATCCTGAAGAACATTCCGAAAGCAATTACAAATTGCAGATCCCCATACTCCCCAGGTGTCAGGTAGGCGGTATAAAGAGGGACCAGAAGAAAATTGAACAGTTTGCCGAATACCGGTTTAAGGGAATACCACAGGCTGTCCTTTATAAATACTTTCAACTGCTTTTTCACTGCTTCTGCCTATGATCGTGTGAGATTTATTTCTTTTTGGAATCCTTTCTCCGGGGCCTCTTTTTCTTAGTTTTCTCTTCTGTCTTATAATAGCTGGATTGATATCCATACCCTGCCTTCCCGGGTGCCATTCCATTTATAAGTAAGTACAGGTTTTGTATTTCCCTGTTCTCCATTTCCTGGATAGTATTCCTGAATAGACTCCTTGGCGTGTGGGCAATTCTGACTACATAGATATTAATATTAGCCAGATCCATCAGATAATGAGCATCGGCTAACAGACCTGCGGGGGGGTGTCGATAATCAGAATTTCATATCTCTTCTTCAGCTGATTAATCAGATTAACTGAATCAGTTGAGGCGATCAGTTCGGATGGGTTGGGAGGTTTGGGACCAGGTGGTATAATGGAAAGAAATGGATTCTGGGTAAATTGAATGGCCGAATTCACATGTGTCCGGTTGCTAACTACGGTACTCATCCCCTCTTCACTGGTATACCCAAGATCTTTGTAAAAGTCCGGATTGCGCATATCATAGCTCAGCAGCATGGTTTTTCTCTTCTGCATAGCAAAAGCTGAAGCCAGATTGTAAGAGATGAAGCTCTTCCCTTCTCCGGATATGGACGAGGTAACCAGAATGGTCATCTGCTCTGGATTGACTTTCAAATACCTCATGTTGGCAATCACTTTCCTGAAAGATTCGGATATGAGTGAATTGGGTTCACTGAGAATGATATCATTTCTCTTGATCTCCTTTTGGAGTACCACGCCACCTATTCTTGGCAGACTGGTAATTGATTTGATCTCTTCATAGGAAGAGATAACATTCTTTATAAGAATTCTGGCAAGGAGAAATATAGCCGGAATTAGTATCCCAATAAACATCCCAAGCAAATAGTTAGCCTTTTTCTTTGGCAGTACAGCAGATCTTCCTATTCTCCTGGGAGGTTCAACTATCTCCACGGTTGGCAGATTTGAAGCCTTGGCAATCTGAGCTTCAGCCCGTCTCTGCAACAGGAAATTATAGACCTCATCCTGTAGGTTAAACTGCCTCTGTATACCCATCAGCTGCCGTTCAGTTGCCGGCATGGCCGACAGTTCATTGTTTAATCTCCGGATCCGGCTGTTTAAATTTTCCAGAGTAAATTCATTGGTATTGAGGTTGTATTTAATATTCTCATAGATGGTATTTCTCAGGTTGACGATTTTTATTTCCAGACTTTTTAAATAGGGACTCCTCTCCTGACTATTGTCAATGAGTGTAAGCTTTTGAGAATTCAGCTCTGCAAACTCAGCTACAAGATTCCCCAGAAGCGGATCATCAATACCCATGGAAGATGGAGCGATCAGGTCTGAAACCTCTTCATTGTTGTCGAAGCGCTCCTTAATGGATTCATAATACCTTTGCTTAACAGTCAGTACCGCTTGTTCCGATTGCAGGGTCTGCAGCTGGGCATATATCTGTTCGGCCTTTGTATCCAGGTTATGAACCTGGTACCGCGTCCGGAATTCCTGGAGCTTTTCCTCGGCTACGGTAAGTGAATCGGAAATCATATCAAGCTGATTGTTGATATAATCTATGGTTGCCTGTGCCATATGGTTCTTTTTGGACAGGTTCTCTTTGATGTACTCCTGGGTCAGGCTGTTCAGAAATTGAATTCCTTTAGGGGTATTGTTGACAAGCAATTCCACAATAGCCACTGTCGATTGTTCGTTGTAGAGGCTTACATTCATCTCTTGCTTGTAGTAGGTTGCCATTCCTCCCAGATTATTTATAGTGAAGTAGTAGCTCTTACCAGAGATATCCTCAAGGCTGAAATTGCTATTAGGAATAATTCGGAAACGGTAATTGCGCGATGAAATTTCCTCTCCCAAAGGAACTGTCTTATCTATGGTTAATGTTTCCAGTCTTTCTATTTCAGTCTTTTCATGAAAACTATATGTAACAATATTCTTTCCTTTGGCCGTGACTTCTACTCGGTTGCCATCCAGGAAGGTGACATTAATTTTTAAGCCAGTTGGTTGTGGGTGACCAGGGTTAAACACCACTATAAATGGGGCATTTTGGTACAATTCTCTAGTTTGCAGCAATTCTCTTTCGAAATATGAAATTTCAAAATTCAGATTTGAAAGGGCTTTAAAAATTATCGGATAGGAGTTGAGAACAGAGATCTCATTGTAGAAACTCCGGTCAGAGCCTAAAAAGTTCATTCCCGTAATAAGACCACCCGTGGGGGGGGTATATTCCTCTGTGCTGGTGTTGATTAGAAGTACAGTCGAAATTCTGTAAACCGGTATCATTCTATTTACATGCACATATGATACGCTGAAACCCAAAAGGCCAAATAACACAAATAATTTCCACCTCTTTATCAGGTACAGGACTATCTGCCCATAGTCAATACTCATAGTCTTAGAGACATCAACATAATCCAATTCCTTTCTCTTCTCGGTGCTCATATTAAGGTTGGAAATAGTTAAGTACAACAATCAGGGTAGTCAGGAAGGCTAAAGTCAGAGAGATGGAGGATGCGGTTATGGACCATAAAGCTGTTCTTCTGCTCCTGACCAGCAGCACATCTCCCGATTGTAGATAAAAATACGGCGAAGTAACGATGTTATCGGTGGACATGTCGACCTGCCAACGATTGATGATCCCGTTCTCTTCTCTAAGCAGGGTCACATTTTTTTTGTTACCGTGAACGGTTATATCTCCAGCCAGACCCAGTCCTTCAAAAATCGTAAGTCTTTGTGTTGTATAAGTATACCGCCCGGGTGCGCTCACTTCCCCCAGAACAGTAATCATCTTATTGACTTTTTTTACAGTAACGGAAGGTTGATTGAAATAGGATTTCAGGATTCCCTGAAGCTGTTGGGCAATCTGGGCCACATTCTTGTTCTGGACAAAGATATCTCCCGTAATGGGATAGCTGATATACCCGGATTCATTTACTGTGAAAGTCACCAAAGATACTGATAATTCATTGGTTAGATTTTGGCGGTTAACAGCTGCCTGATTGGTGAAAAAATTGTATTCCACATCATCCAGAGAAGAAACACTGATGTATAGCTCATCTCCTGGATTAACTACTTCCTCCTCTTGAGTATCATTTTTATAAACGCTCTGTGGCCTAGTTGTATTGAGGTAATTCAGCTTCTTCGGTGATACACATGAGGCAAAAAGCATTAGTCCCAGAACAATAAGTTTTCCCGGGCGTACTTTCATTTGCTGGAATTTGGTTCTTTTCATAAAGTCGAAATTAATAAAAATCCTGATATTCAAGTGATACAAGCACCTAAGCCTCTAGGCTTTTTCATCTCGATACATGTTATTTAGTTTCATTAAAATTCCTACTGATATCGCAGTCAAACATGCATTAATTCTATTAATTACCGATCGCTTGTAAAACGAAAAAGTAAGGTTAATTGTTCTGGTTTTTTTGGATTCACTTATTATCCTATTGTGCTTAATTTGACCAAGTGATTGGATTTTTGACCAATAATATTTTCACATGCTCTTAAGACCTGAAAATGAATGATTATCCTGAATACGCAGGAAACAGCTGTTTATCCAATTGGAATGACGATTTCTCCTTTGTTATGAGCAGTTCGGCATAAAAAACCGCACCCTGGTGGAAAGATTCATGACATATGGAACAACAGGGTCTGATTGATGGTATTTAGGGCTCAGTCGTCCGAAAACTCCTTCAGCAGCTTGCGGTAGGAGGAGAAGATCTTGGAGCGGGAGATAAAGCCCTTGTATTCGCCCTGGTCGGTGACCGGAAGGTTCCAGGCGCCGGTCTCCTCGAAGATCTCCAGCACCTGTTCCATCTTTTCCTGCCGGTCGATGATGGCCGGAGGGGTCTGCATGATCTCGGCGACTTTTACCTTTTGATACAATTCGGTGTTGAAGATAATATCACGCACGTCATCCAGGCTGATGACGCCCACCAGCTCCTTTTCGTCGTTGACTACCGGGAAGATGTTTCGTTTTGATTTGGAGATGGCTTTTACCAGGCCTCCCAGGGTTTCATCGGCATGTACCTTTTTAAAGTCTTTTTCCAGCACTTCATCCACCGACAGGATGCTTAAAACGGCCTTATCCTTGTGGTGGGTCATCAGCTCGCCCCGCTGGGCCAGCCGCATGGTGTAGACGGACTGTTTCTCAAAGGCCAGGATGGTCACATAGGAGATGGTGGCGGTGACAATCAGGGGGATGAAAAGGGTATAGCCCCCGGTGATCTCGGCAATCAGGAAGATGGCGGTCAGGGGCGCGTGCATGACCCCGGCCATGACCCCGGCCATGCCCACCAGGGAGAAATTGTTTTCGGAGATGCCGGCAGGACTGAACATATTGACCGCTTTGGCCAGGGTGGCCCCGCTCATCCCGCCCACAAAGAGAGCCGGGGCGAAGATGCCGCCCACGCCTCCGCTGCCGGTGGTCAGCGCCATAGCAATCACCTTGAAGAAGATCAGCAGCAGGAAGAAAACAATAATGAAGAAGGCATTGTTGCCGATGATGCCCTCAAAGAGGGTGCCGTCAAAGAGTTCCCCCGCATGGCCCGTCAGCAGGGTGCGCAGGGTGATATACCCCTCTCCGAAGAGCTGGGGCATCAGGAAGATCAGTACCGAGACCAGCAATCCCCCGGTCAGGGTCCGCACCAGGCCATTAGGGATCTTTCCCATGGTATGCTCCACCAGGTTATTCATCCGGGTGAAGTAAAGGGAGATCAGTCCGGTGAAGATTCCCAGCAGAATGTAAAAGGGTAGGTTCTGCATGACGAAGGGCTCGCTGATGGTAAAGGCAAAAACCACCTGTTCGCCCAGCAGGAAATAGGCCACAATAGCCGCGGTCACCGATGAGAGCAGCAGCGGGACCATGGACCAGGCGGTCAGGTCCAGCATCAATACCTCAAAGCAGAAGATCAGTGCAGCAATGGGAGCCTTGAAAATCCCGGCAATGGCCCCGGCTGCACCGCAGCCCACCAGCAACACCACCGATTTGTAATTCAGCCGCAGGAGGTGTCCGATATTGGAGCCAATGGAGGAGCCGGTAAGGACAATGGGGGCCTCCAGACCCACCGAACCTCCCAGTCCCACGGTCAGCGAAGAGGCCACCATGGAGCTCCAGGTATTGTGGGCCTTCAGATGTCCTTTCCGTTTGGAAATGGCGAAGAGGATCTTGCTGATTCCATGACCGATGTCCTGTTTCAGCAGGTACTTGACAAAGAGCATGGTCAGCATGATTCCTCCAAGCGGCAGCAGGTAGGTAAGCTCAGAGCTATGATCACCCAGCAGCCAGGACTTGGACTTGTACTCCACAAAGTGGGTGAGGTTTTTCAGGAGAACGGCGGCGGTACCGGACAGGAGGCCGATGATCACGCTCAGCGCCAGCATCAGCTGCCGGTGCCTGATATGCCTGATCATTGCCCGCAGGCGAATCAGTATCTTGTGCGTCTTCCTCATCTGTTTACAACAAGAATGGTTTTACTGCAGGAGCCATTTTACTGTTGGTGCGATTATACTGTTGGAGCGATTGTACTGCAGGAGCCATTATAGTGTGGGACCCGGGCTTAGAGCTTATGGGGTTTGGCCTTCATGAAGCGCAACATCTTCATCATCCAGTCGGGCAGGGGTTTGGTCACATCCCGGCGTTTCCAGAGGTCGATGTACCAGCCAAACCGTTTGGTGATGGGGATCTTATGGGTCTCCACAAACTCGATCAGGGTGCCATCAGGGTCCTCCACATAGGCGAAGTGGCCGGCAGCCTCCCCCATGTCAAAAGGTTTGCCGCTGGGATGGATATCCGAATCCACGGTGAAGGGGAAGCCTTTCTCGGTGCACTCTTCTTTCAGCGCCTTCATATTCAGGATATCGAAGCAGATATGGATAAAGCCCAGGTCGCCCCAGATCCGGTCTTTGTAGATTCTTTCGGGGGTCCGGTCCAGGGTCTGGACCAGCTCAATTTCGGTGGGACCGAAGAAACGCGCGAAGGGCCCCTTGCGCACTTCGCTGTGCTGCAGCAGGATCCTCCGGAACTTGCCCTCACCCCCGGGCAAGCCCTTAAAATCGTCGAATACCCCTTCCTTATCATAGGCCACCACATCGTAGCCCAGGATGCCGGAGTAGAGCTCCATGGCTTTTTCAGGTTGCGTGGTGCCGATGGTGACCCCAAAGGATCCCCCGGTGGGCTTCTTCTTATCCATGAAAATGGCGTGATTCTCCACCACCTGCCAGATATTGTTGTAGGGATCCATCACAAAGAAAGTTTCCCGTCCGGTGGGATCCTTCATTACTTCCGTGAGGCGATTGGCATCCTTGAGGTGCTCAAATGCTTTCTGCACCTGGTCTGACTTGATTTTCCCGGCAATAATGCCCAGGTCGCCCAGTTGCAGATCAAAGGTGGGGGCCAGGGGGGTGCGCTGGGTGTGCTGCCAGATCTCAAATCCGCCCCCTCCCATGATATTCATGGTCAGACAGGCGTGCCGCTCCCAGGGTTTCCCGGCGGTATGGGGCAGCATATACTCGGCCGTGGCCTTCTCTTCAAACATCCGTATATCCATTCCAAAGTTGGGGATATACCATTTCCAAGCCTCGCCAAAATTGCGAACGCCAATACCGATTTGCTGGATACCAGAAATATATTTCCTGTCTAATTCTTGTACCTTTTTCATACTAATTTGCAAAGATAGAGGATTTAATTGTTTTTGGGAGAAAAAACTATCTTTGAATCCGAACTAATCACTTATCCTAAGATGGCCAAGAAACGGGTCCGGGGTGCTCAGCGAAGCATCCACGTAAGAAATCTGATCTATCACTTCATCCATCCCTATACCAAGATTTTTTTCTTCCACTATTACGGCAGGGTGGAGGTCCGGGGGAAGGAGAACATTCCAAGGAATACTCCGGTGATATTTGCCCCCAACCACCAGAATGCCCTGATGGATGCGCTGATCGTTCTTTTTTCGGCGCCTGGCGACGTGGTGTTTCTGGCCCGGGCCGATATCTTTAACAAACGCTTCCTGGCCTTCCTTCTGAACAGTCTGAAGATTCTCCCCGTATTTCGTCAGCGCGATGGGGCCTCCGAACTGGGCAAGAATGTGGATATTTTTGATATCTCGGTCAATGTACTGAAAAACAAGCACTACCTCTGTGTGATGCCCGAAGGCAACCACGGGCACCAGCGAAAGCTGCGCCCCCTGGTAAAGGGTATCTTCCGGATCGCTTTCCAGGCACAGGAGAAATTGGGCAGCGAGCCCTTTGTAAAGATTATCCCGGTGGGACTTGATTTTGGAGATTATGTAAAGCAGAATGCTTCCCTTTATATCAACTACGGCAAGCCCATTGAAGTCTCCGAGTACTGGGAGCAGTTCCAGGAGAATAGCGCCAGGGCTATCAATGCGCTGAAGTCCCGGCTGGGTGAGGAGCTTAGCCCGCTGATGATTGATATCCAGAACGAGGAGCACTACGAGGCCATCTACGTGCTGAAAGGCATCTTTAATAAAGCCATGCGTAATGAACTGGGGATCACCGGGACCAGCTTGAGTGACCGCTTCAAGGCAGACAAGGAGCTGATACGCCGGGTGGAGTTACTCCTGGATGGAAAATGGAAAGCCAGGAAGTTAAGGAAGAAAAGGAAGAAAAGGAAGATACCCATGATCCGGAGCAGATCGATGCCCTGATGGCCAGGGTAAGCTTATACGATGCAGGAGTGAAGAAACTGAAGATCCGCGACTGGGTGGTGGAGGAAAGGGGGATCGGACCGGTGAGTACCGCCCTGCGCTACCTGGGCTTGTTGTTTACTTTTCCCCTCTTTCTTTATGGCCTGGTAAACAATGCCCTGCCTTATTTTCTTCCTGTCCGGATGGTGCGGAAGATCAAGGACAGGCAGTTCCATGCCTCTGTGAAGGCCGGACTGGGGATCCTGATCCTCTTCCCCCTGATCCATGGCCTGCAGACCCTGCTGGTGGGGATCTTTACCGGACCCTGGTGGATCTGGGTGCTCTATATGGTCTCGCTCTTCCCCCTGGGAAAAGTGGCCCTCTGGTGGTACGGGCGCTGGAAAAAAACGGTGCGTGGAGCCTGGTTCAACAGGCAGCTGCGTCGCCGGAAGCCCGAAGCCTGGGAACTGGTGGAGTTAAGGAGAGAGATTATCGCGGAGACCGCCCGGCTGGTAGTCTGATGCCACGATTCCCGGTAAGCTAGAGATCCTGAATATCATCCAGGAGGCGGCGTTCCTTCTTGGTGGGCCGGCCGGCACCCCGGTCGCGTTTCACAAAAAAGTCATCCTGCAGTTCCAGTTTTTGCAGCTCTTCCGCAGAGGTGATATTCTCCACGTACTGGTCCACGATTTTGGCACCCACCCGCTTTTCGATGGGATCCTTCACCCGGTAGGAATAGCGCACCGGCATCTTTTTTACCTCGATCACCTCGCCGGTGCTGACGGTCCGGGAGGGCTTGGCCGGCATATCATCCACACTGACCTTTCCTTTCCTGCACGCTTCGGAGGCCTGGCTCCGGGTTTTATAGACCCGCACCGCCCAGAGGTATTTATCTATTCTGACAGGCTCCGACATCTGTATTTTGTTTGATTGTTGTTGCCCCTCTTTTCGAAAAAACCTCTCTCGACACCCAGATCCAGATCCCGGCTGGCAGTGGTCGTGGAAATGTTTTTATGTATAAGCATGTAATCTTTTCTTGTGAAACTTTGCTGATGCAAGGTATAAAAATACTGGATCCTGTCCATGGGCCTGACTGATCTGCGACAGGATTCCAGCAGAGCAGTCAGGGCCTGGTTAATGATCTCAAGTTGGTATAGGACGAATTCAGTGGCGTCTAACTTTTTATCTGGCCCTGGTAAGCTGGTGTAATACTCTTTTTCATGCTTAAGGAGTTCCATTTCCCAGGGCAGAAATTCAAAGGACGGGTGCTCCTTCATCAACAACAGGGTTTGCCACAGCCTGCTCATTTTTTCATTGTCGGCATCGAAAGGCTGATAGAATTGAATGGCATAATGGCAGAGACAGCTTTTGACTAGAAGAGGATCTTTCCCGTATCGCAGATAGTGAAACATCTCTTTCATGCCGGTTTTCATCTCCTTGACCGGAACTGACTGGCCAAAATATCCCTTATAGTGGTGAACGTAAGTGTAGTCTTTTCGATAGGCGGCTGTTGTGCCAGGCTCTTCCTGAAGTTCCTGATACGCTGTTTTAAATGAAACCTGGGAGAAAGGCTGGTATGCAGCAAGGTTTTCATAGACCCGCATGGTGTTTTTAACTTCCCTGATTCGTCTCCGGGAAGCCCGGACGGATTGAAAGTGGAGAATCTCTTTTGTCTGCTCTCTTGTCAGCTCATGATCCTGCAGATGGAGGGTGGCAAATACCGAATCCTGTTTATTGGCTTCCCTGGAGCGGGGCTCCAGCCTGTTCAGAAAATAGGCTTTTACCTCGCCCTTTTTTTCAGCTATTTCAGTGAGCAGGTGAATAATCTCCGATCCCAGGGTATATGTCAGCCTCATCGAGCGTGTGATACTATCAAATGCATGCTTTCAAATGATAGTACCACAGGTCGTAACTCTGACCGGGGTGCCCATCATTCTACGTTTAATTTGCCGGCACGCGATTTATCAGCATGTGATAAAGAAACTTGAAATATTTATGGATCCAGACCATGATCAGTTCGCTGCGTCCGATCAGTACATCCTTGCGGTTTCGTTTCATGGCCCGGATCATTTTTCGGGCACAGGTGGCCGGAGGGATTCCTTTATCCAGACCCGGGTCCATCTTCCCATGTTCTTTCCCGTCCTTTAACAGGGCATGATAGGAAATGTTGGTGCGAACGCGGCCCGGACTGAAGAGGGTCACGCGGATGCCTTTTTGATTGGTTTCCGCCCAGAGGCTCTTGTAGAAGCCAAAGAGGGCATGCTTGGCAGCGGCATAGGCGCTTCTTTGCGGCCATCCGAATTTGCCCGAGATGGAGCTGGTCACCCCGATATGGCCATATCCGTTCTTTATCATCTGAGGAAGCAGGGCTTTGGCCAGGATGATCCCGCTGAAGTAATCAATCTCCATGACTTTCCGGTCCATCTCAATGCTGGTCTCCATGGCTTCTGCACGGGTGGAGATCCCCCCGTTATTCATGAGCACGTCCACCTGCCCATACTCCTTCAGGACCCGCACTGCTGTGGCTTTTACCTCTTCCGGATTCCCCAGGTTAAAAACCACGGAGTGGACCTCCCCGGAGAGGGGTTCCAGCTGCTTCCGGACACCCTCAAGCTCTTCGGCCTCATGGGAGGAGATCAGTACCCGGGCTCCCTCTTCCGCAAAGAGCCGGGCCAGTTCGGCCCCGATACCGGAGGAGGCCCCGGTGATCCATATGGTTTTTCCGCTGTAGCTTATCTTACTCATAATCTCCTGTAAAAGTAACTGATAAAAAACAATTGAATACATCCATTGTCGAGATCCATTTGAATCTTTTCTGTTTATGTTATAACTTTGTTATAATTAATTGAAATTTTTAAATGGAAATATCTCTTATAAACGTAGGTAATTCAAAGGGAATTATTTTGAACAAAACCATCCTCGAGAAATATGGCTTCGTGGATAAAATGGAAATCGTTATGAAAGAAAAGCACCTGGAACTGAAACCCGTTAAGCCTCCCAGACAGGGTTGGGATGAGGCCTTTAAAGAGATGCACGAAAGGGGGGACGATGAGCTGCTCATCGACGATGTATTGGATGATGATCTGATGGAAGATTGGGAATGGAAATAATCCAGTATGGAATAATCCTGGTCGAGTTGGAAGCTCCCGGGGGGGCAAAAATGGCACATACCAGGCCTTGCGCTGTGGTTTCACCCAATGAAATGAACAGGTACCTGCGAACCGTGGTAGTGGCTCCCATGACTACCCGGGCAAGGACATATCCAACAAGGGTCCGGGTCAGACATAACAGACAAACTGGCTGGATTGCCGTTGACCAGATTACAACTATTGACAGAAGCAAAGTGATAAGGCAACTTGGCAAATTAGCCCACCCGGAAATTCGGAAACTTAAGGCTGTGATCCGTGAAACTTATGTGGATTGAATGCGTGCAGCTCCTTGTTAAAAGGCTGGCCTAGGTGGAGGCGACTTCCAGCTTAAAGCCCATGCGGTGTACATTTACGATGGATACATTTTTGTCCTCGGCCAGTTTCTTCCGAAGGCGGGCGATGTACACGTCCATGCTCCGTCCCATAAAATAGTCGTTTTCTCCCCATACGTCGGTAAGTACCTTTTCACGCTTCACCACGTTATTGAGATTGGATGCCAGCATTCGCAGGACCTCCGCCTCTTTTTTGGTCAGGGGAACCGTGTCTGTGGGGGAGCAGAGCGTACGATTGGGATAATCGAAGGTGAAATTGCCAAAACTGAGCGTTTCGGTAAGCTCCTGGCTTACCAGGGTGGGTTTGGATCGTTTCAGCAGGGCGTAGATCCTCAGCGACAATTCAGTAATGGTAAAGGGCTTGACTATATAGTCGTCACCTCCGGAGCAATAGGCATGTATTTTCTCCCTGTCGTCATCCTTGGCTGACATAAAGAGAATGGGGGTGGTGTAATCGGTCTTGCGGATGGTCTTGGCCAGTTCGAGCCCGCTGATACCGCTTAGTACCACATCCAGCAAGATCAGGTCGTATTTTTCAGTCTGGAATAGTTCCAGGGCTCGGTCTCCGCGGTGCTCCAAATCAACCTGGTAATTTTTCAGCTCCAGGGAGTCCTTGAGCATGGATCCCAGATCTCGATCATTCTCGATCAACAGGATGGTGGGGTTTGGAGTGGACATTCCTTTATTTGATTATCTATCTGGTTTCAATCTAAATAACACCTTCTTTAACATTTTGTTCACTTTTGACCGGCAAGCTTTTTCATAATAAATAATTAATAAATATTCTTACTTTTAGAACCATATTAAAACCACTAAATCTACTGACCGGGATGTCATCCACTACACCCATTAAATTCTTTACTGCCAGGGCCTCTACCTATCTGGCCGAAAAAATCGCCTTAAGTTTCGGAACCGAATTGGGACGAACCAGTGTTTACCAGTTCAGCGACGGGGAGTTTCAGCCCGCCTACGACGAAAGTGTCCGGGGCTGCACCGTTTTTATTATTCAGTCTACTTTTCCCCCGGGAGACAACCTCATGGAGCTGCTGATGATGATTGATGCCGCCAAGCGGGCTTCGGCAGACAAGGTGGTAGCGGTGATTCCCTACTTCGGGTTTGCCCGGCAGGACCGCAAGGACCGGCCCCGTTCAGCCATCGGCGCCAAGCTGGTTGCCAACCTGCTGACCGCCGCGGGAGTGGACCGGATCATGACCATGGACCTGCACGCGGACCAGCTGCAGGGATTTTTCGATGTGCCGGTGGACCACCTCTATGCTTCAGCCCTTTTCGTCCCCTACGTGAAATCTCTGGAGCTGGATAACCTGGCCATTGCCGCTCCTGATATGGGGGGGACCAAGCGGGCCAATGCCTACTCCAGGTTCCTGAACGCCAGCATGGTGATCTGCTACAAGCTCCGGAAAAAGCCCAATGTGGTGGAGGAGATCAAGGCCATCGGGGATATTGAAGGAAAAAATATTGTGATCGTGGATGATATGGTCGATACGGCCGGGACCATCGCTTTTGCCGCAGGAATGATGAAGAGTGAAGGAGCCTTGAGCGTCAGGGTGGTGGCCACCCACCCGGTATTGTCCGGCCCGGCCTATGAACGGATCGATCAGGCACCCATTGACGAACTGATCGTCACCGATACCATTCCTCTGAAGGGTCATAGCGATAAGATCAAGGTGATTTCAGTCGCCGAGCATTTTGCGGAGGTGATCGACAAAGTCTACAATTTTAAGTCCATCAGCGATACATATATAAGATAAATACTTATCTTTGCAGCCGTTTTGCCATAAGGGCAGGCGCAAAATTCTCCCACGGTGTGATGGGGAATTAATATTCAACTTAATTCTGAGTAGCACAAACAATGAAAACAATTAAAATCAGCGCAGAGAAGCGCACCGAACTGGGTAAAAAATCTACCCGCGATCTGAGAAAAATTGACCATGTACCCTGTGTGATGTACGGAGGAGCAGAAGTGATTCATTTCCACGCCCACGAAAACGACTTCAGGCACCTGGTCTATACGCCAAGCGCTTTTATCGTAGAGGTAAGCCTGGATGGAAAAACACACAAGGCAGTCATGCAGGAGTTGCAGTTTAACCCGGTAACGGATAAGCTGAACCACATTGACTTTGTGGAGGTATTTGATGATAAGCCTGTGACAGTGGAGATCCCCATCAAACTGGTGGGAGCCGCCATTGGTCTGAAGGACGGTGGGAAGTCCCGTCAGAGAAGACGTGTTCTGAAGGTACGAGGTCTGGTAGGGAATCTGCCCGATGTTCTGGAGGTCGATATCACCGATGTGGCCATTGGAGATGTGATCAAGATTGGAGACCTTTCTTATGACAAGCTGGAGATCCTGGATCCTTCCCGCTCTATGGTTTATGCCATCGTATCCTCCCGGATCTCCAAAGGTATGGAGATGGGTGAGGCTGAGCTGGAGGCTGAAGAAGCCGCTGAAGCCGCTGTTGCCGCAGAAGGAACTGGAGCAGGTGAGGGTGCTGAAGCCTCAGCAGATGCAGATGACTCTGATTCTGATGCATAAGACAACCCTATGAAATACCTGATTGCAGGATTAGGGAACATAGGAAACGAATACGCGCATACGCGTCACAACATTGGATTTGATATATTGGATGCCCTTGCCGGGGCGTCCAATATTTCGTTTAAGGATAAGCGTTACGGCTTTGTAAGCGAGATGAAGTACCGGGCCCGCACCTTTGTCCTGCTGAAACCCTCCACTTATATGAACCTGAGTGGAAATGCGGTTCGTTACTGGCTCAGAAAGGAGAAGCTCCCCCTGGAGAACCTGCTGGTGGTGGTGGACGACATAGCCCTTCCCTTTGGAACACTGCGTTTGAGGGCAAAGGGCGGAGATGCCGGGCACAACGGACTGAATCATATTCAGACCATCCTGGGAACGAACTCTTATGCCCGACTGCGTTTTGGGGTGGGAAATGAGTTTTATCCGGGTCAGCAGGTGGATTATGTTCTGAGCGGATGGTCGGACGAACAGGAGAAGGCCCTGCCGGACCGGATCGAGATGGCGGGGGAGATTATAAAATCCTTCGGGGTCATCGGACTTCAGCGGACCATGAATGCCTATAACAACAAATAAGTAATATTCATTAACTTTCTTCTCGCATTGTAGCTTTCAAACCATCCCGCTATGCTAAAAGATCTGATACTTAAAAACCGTTCCTACCGCCGTTTTGATCAGTCGGAGATTGTTCCCATGAGACTCTTGCGTGAGATGGTGGAGGCGGCCCGCCTGTCGGCCTCGGCCCGCAATATGCAACCCCTCCGCTATCTCCTGTTTAATAACCAGGAAGACTGTGCCAGGATCTTTCCAACCCTGGCCTGGGCCGGGTACCTGAAGGAGTGGCCCGGTCCGGAGGATGGAGAACGGCCTTCGGCCTACATCGTTCAGCTGGGCGACCTGGAGTTGACCAACGATTGGTGGTGCGACGATGGCATTGCGGCACAGAGCATGTTGCTCACGGCCGTGGAGCAGGGATTCGGGGGATGCATCGTTGGTTCTGTTCAGCGTGAAAAACTCCGGGATATTCTGAATATTCCGGATCAATATAAGATCATCCAGGTACTGGCCCTGGGGAAGCCGGTGGAAGAGGTGGTTATTGAAGAGATGAAGGCGGGGGATATCAAATACTGGCGTGATGAGAAGGGGGTGCACCATGTTCCCAAAAGAGGGATGGACGAATTAATCGTAAACTTTGAGTAAGTGTAAGGCCATGACCAGACTCAGTGTAAATATCAATAAGATTGCCACCCTCCGTAATGCCAGGGGAGGGAATGTTCCCGATGTGCAGAAGGTGGCCGTTGATTGTGAACTTTTCGGTGCCCAGGGAATTACCGTGCATCCCAGGCCCGATGAGCGTCATATCCGTTACCGGGATGTGGAGCTCCTAAAACCGCTGGTAAGCACGGAATTTAATATCGAGGGTTATCCCTCGGACTCCTTTATATCCCTGGTTTGCAGAATAAAACCGCAGCAGGTGACCCTGGTCCCTGATCCGCCGGGAGTGCTGACCTCCTCGGCCGGGTGGGACACCCTGAAGAACCGGGATTTCCTGGCGGAGGTGATCGGGGAATTCAGAAAACACGGGATCCGGACCTCCATATTTGTGGGGACCGAGAAAGAATTTATCGAGGGGGCTGCGAAAACCGGGACCGACCGGGTGGAACTCTATACCGAACCCTACGCCAAACTTTTTCCAGAGGATCCGGAGGGAGCCATTGCGCCTTTTGTAAAGGCTGCCCAGCAGGCCCGTGACCTGGGACTGGAGCTGAACGCGGGACACGACCTGGACCTGCAGAACCTGCGCTGGTTTAAACAACAGATCCCATGGATCAAAGAAGTAAGCATCGGGCATGCCCTGATCTCCGATGCCCTCTATTACGGACTGCAGAATACCATCCAGATGTACCTTCGCCAACTACGGGACTAAAGTTTTAATTATGATCATTGCAGAGCAGAAAAGAAAAGAAAATATAGCCGAATACCTGTTATACATGTACCAGGTGGAGGACCTGATACGTGCCAATAAACTAGACCTGGAAAGCATTGAGGCCACGCTGATCTCTAAGTTCGAGGTTCCATACGAAGTGAAGCGGGAGATGAGGGAGTGGTACAAAAATCTGATCACCATGATGTTGGATGAGCAGAAGGAGGAGTCGGGGCATCTCCAACTCCTGGAGACTACGGCGGAGCAGCTTAGCGAGATGCACCACCAGCTTTTGAACCAGGGAATCGATAACTCGTATAAGGAGACCTACCAGAAGGCCAAACCACATATTGAGGCCCTGCGGATGCGCTCCGGTCACAGCAAAGTGAGTGATATCCAGGTGGCGCTGAACGGACTCTATGGCCTGCTGATCCTGAAACTCAAGAAAACAATGATTACCAAAGAGACCGCTGCGGCCTTTGATACCATCCGGGAGCTGGTGGCTGAACTCTCCACCAGGTATATGGAGGGAACGGAATAAATCCGCAACCTGAATAAGCCCGCAGACTGATTAAATCCGCAACCTGAATAAAGCCCGCAGACTGATTAAATCCGCAACCTGAATAAAGCCCGCAGACTGATTAAATCCGCAACTTGAATAAGCCCGCATACTGAATAAATCCCCAGACAAACCTGCATGGAACTATTTTATCGAAAATATGGAGAGCCGGCCCCCCCGCTGGTGATTGTACATGGACTTTATGGGTCGTCCGATAACTGGGTATCCATTGCGCGCGACCTCTCGGACCGCTTTGAGGTCTATGCGGTGGACCAGCGGAACCACGGCAACTCGCCCCATTCTCCCCAACACGATTATCCCTCTATGCGTGAGGACCTTCGGGAGTTTCTGGATAGCCAGGAGATCAAAAAGGCAGTGCTGATTGGCCACTCCATGGGAGCAAAGACGGTGATGAGTTTTGCAGAGGCCTGGCCCGAACGGGTCCAGGCGCTGGTCTCGGTGGATATGGCTCCAAAATCCTACCGCGAACTGGCCCTGGCTTCCCATACGGCTGCCAACCATTCCTCCATGATTGAGGCCATGATGCAGCTGGACCTGTCGAAGATCCAGTCCAGGGAAGATGCCGACCGGGCCCTGGCCACCTCCATCGGCTCGGAACGGATCCGCAGTTTCCTGCTGAAAAACCTGCGAAGGGAACGGGGTGGAGCCTTCGTCTGGAGGCTCAACCTGGAGGCCATCTCCGGCAACCTGGAAGCGATATTCGAGGGAATGGACCGGGAGGCCATTGTGGCACGGGGCGGCATCACCGGCTTTCCGGCACTCTTTATATCAGGAGGAGAATCAGACTATATCCGGATCACCGATCACCAGCTCATCCGGGAGATCTTTCCCACCGCGGAGATAGTTACTATTCCGGGGACCGGACACTGGGTGCATGCCGAGAAGCCGGACCTCCTGGTGAAGACGCTCCGTTATTTTTTAGATATTTAAGGGTTCGGTATACAGGTTGGCATAGGACAAAAAGTCAGGTTTCGCTGGAATAGGACAAAATGCTTGGCTTCGTACTTATTTGTCGTAGTGATATTTACAGCTATATATCAGCACTTCATTTCCAGATACTTGATAAACCAACCTATGTTCCCGATCGATTCTTCTTGACCAAAGGCCTGCAAGGTCATATTTCAAGGGTTCAGGCTTCCCAATACCAGGATGAGGGTTTTTTTGAATATCTTTAATCAGCTCATTAATCTTCCGGAGCATCTTTTTATCCTCGGGTAACCAGGATGTATAATCCTCCCAAGCATTTTTTGAAAAGATTATTCTCATTATTCTTCAATCAGATCCTTCGAAACTGTTTTTCCTTCCTGCATCTGCTGTATCGATTCATATAACCTATCCGCATTAACTTTTGAAGAGAGAAGATGAACAGTTTCCATAAGTGAATTATATTCGTCAAGAGAAATCATTACGGCCCCTTTTCCCTTCCCCCTTTTTATGATTAATGTCTCATTATTCTTTTCAACGCTATCTAAGAACTTCTTTAGATCTCCCCTAAATTCTGAATAATTCGCTGCCAACATAACAGTACGTTTTTAAGTTTTCATTTACGTACAAATATAAGTACTTATTCCTTTGATGTCAAATCTTAGGCGTTATAAAATTCCAAGTATAGTATGAAGCCTGACAGATCGCTGAAAATCGGGTTTTCCAGGGCGCAACTAAACTCCCAACTTCTTATTGGTGTCGTTTATAAAGCCCATGACCTGCTCCCTTCCGGTTCCTTTCTCGGCACTGGTTTCGAAGATAAGTGGCAGTTCATCCCAGGTTTTTAGGAGCTCCTCCTTCAACAGTCCCAGGTTCTTGGATTTTCCGGTCTGGTTAATCTTGTCCACCTTGGTGAGCACAAGGACAAAGGGCAGCTTGCTGTCGCCCAGCCATTCGATAAAGTCCAGATCAATCTGCTGGGGTGGGATGCGTGCATCAATCAGCACAAAAAAGCAGACCAGGTTGGTGCGCTGGGTGGCATAGCGCTCGATCATCCTGGCAAACATCTCCCGCTCCTTTTTGGACACTTTGGCATAGCCGTAACCCGGAAGGTCGCACAGGAACCACTGGTCATTGATCTTGAAATGGTTGATCAGCCTGGTCTTTCCGGGTGTAGAAGAGGTCTTGGCCAGTTTTTTACGCTCCACCAGCATATTGATCAGGGAGGATTTCCCCACATTGGAGCGCCCGATAAAGGCATACTCGGGGATCTGCTCTTTGGGACAGAGCTCCACTTGTGTATTGCTGCAGATAAACTCGGCTTTTTCGATTTTCATGCGCTCTTATTTAATATATACCTCCAGGAGGGTGGTGGGTTCGGTGGGCACGATGGCCAGGTGTTTCAGCTCAGCCGGGATCAGGACAGTCTCCCCTTTTTTAATAAGTTCGACTTCTCCCTTTCCATAGGTGATCCCTGCAGCGCCTTCCATGCAGAGATAGATCACAAAGGAGTCGATCAGATTGAAGTCCTTCTCCACCGGTTGATCCAGGCGGAGCACCCCGGTGGTAAAGAAGGGGGAATCTACGGCAGTGACCGTGCTGTTTTTCAGGGGGAGGTACTCGGTTTTATACGAGGAGGGCTTCCTGAAATCGATGGCTTCCAGGGCCAGTTCGGTATGAAGCTCGCGCGGATGACCCTGTTCATCGGTGCGGTCCCAGTCATAGATCCGGTAGGTCAGATCGGAAGTCTGTTGGATTTCTGCCAGCAGCACCCCGGAACTGATGGCATGAATCCTTCCGGCCGGCATAAAATATATGTCACCGGGTGCCACATCTTCGTAGTTCAGGATTTCTTTCAGGGTGCCCCCATTCAGATGCTTCAGGTACTGCTCCCGGTCCATCTCCCGGTTGAATCCGACGATCAGTTGCCCCTGATCTGAATCCACAATATACCACATCTCCGTCTTTCCGTTTGAGTGGTGCTTTTCCTTTGCCATGGCATCATCGGGGTGCACCTGTACGCTCAGGACATCCGTGGCATCAATAAACTTTATCAAAAGGGGGAACTCCACGCCAAAGCGGTCGTATATAGAATCGCCCATGAGGTCGCCCATATAGATCTCAGCCAGTTCCAGCAGGTTGTTGCCTGCCAGAAATCCGTTCTCCACAATGGAAATATCGTCCCCGTAAGCGGAAATCTCCCAGCTCTCGCCTGCTTTATCCGAGGCAATTTTTCCCAGCACATCCCGCAACTTGGTGCCTCCCCAGATTTTATCTTTCAGTATCGGTTTGAATTTTAAAGGATATAAGGTGGGTTCCATATTCTGTTTCTTAGCATTAGAATGGCAAAGTTAGCAGAAAGTTACTATGTTCGTATGATTGTAACCCAAGTCTCATTTCATGTTCATCATAGGCATTGCCGGCGGAACCGGTTCCGGAAAAACAACGGTTGTGAACAAAATCCTGGAGCGAATCCCGGCCAGTCGGGTGGCCTTGATTCCGCAGGATTCTTACTACTGGGACAGTGGGCATCTTCCGCTGGAGGAACGTCAGAAGATTAATTTTGACCACCCCGATTCTGTGGAGTTTGAACTGCTGGTGGAGCATATACGGATGTTGAGGGAGGGGAAGAGCGTGGAACAGCCGCGTTACTCTTATCTGACCTGTACCCGCTCGAAAGATACCCTTACCGTGGAGCCCCGGGATGTGGTGATTGTGGAGGGGATCCTGATTTACACCCACAAGCCCCTGGTGGAGGCCATCGATCTGAAGGTATTTGTGGATGCCGATGCCGACGACCGTCTGGGCAGGGTGATCCACAGGGACATGGAGGAACGGGGAAGGAGCGTCCAGCAGGTACTGGAACGTTATGAACTTACGGTCAAGCCCATGCACCTCCAGTTTATTGAACCTTCCAAGCGAGTGGCCGATGTGATTGTGCCTCAGGGGGGAGGAACGAGGTGGCTATTTCCGTTCTGCTCAATACCATTCAGCACAAACTGAATACCGGAACGTGAGCTTTGACTTTCTGAGTTCAGCCGGCTGAAATTCACGGTGCCCCGCATTATTCTCTAAAAAGCATGGTGATACCATCAAATGAATTGACTCAAATGATACTATCACAGCTCAATTCGCAAAAAACTATACCATAAACAGGGCCAATTCAAGTTGGAAAGAGGAAGTCTATCTAAAAGTGGAACATTATTTGTATAGTATTCGTTAAACCTGTAAGTTTATCGCCTTATGCTGGCTCGCGAACTCATATCGGATGTGGTAACGGCTCTGAAGACCTCAGATACGGGCACCGCTGCGCTCTCCTGGATGGAGGTATTCCGTGTAAAGCACCTGCCCATCGTCAACCAGAGGGATTTTCTGGGACTGATCTCCGATGCGGATATTTATGATCTGAACGATCCGGATGAACCGGTGGGGAACCACGAGCTTTCGCTTCAGAAGCCCTATGTCAGGGAGGAGCAGCATATTTACGAAGTGATTGAACTTATGTCACGTATGGAGCTGACCCTGGTGCCGGTGCTGAACGAGGAAAAGCATTACCTGGGAGTGATTACCCAGGAGGACCTGACCAGGAAATTTGCACATCTGTCGGCCATGCAGCAACCCGGCGGGATCATCGAGCTGGAGATGAACCAGCACGACTACTCCCTTAGCCAGATCTCCCAGATTGTGGAGAGCAACAATGGCCGGATACTGAGTCTTTACGTGGCTTCGGAGGAGGATAATGCCCGGCTGAGAGTGACCCTGAAGATTAATCTGACCGATATGACCTCTATCCTGGAAACCCTGGACCGCTACAGCTACAAGGTGGTATCCTCCCATATGGACAGTGAGGACCTGAACGAATTTTACCAGGAGCGTTTCGATGTATTACTTAAATACCTCAATACCTGACCATGAAGGTTGCCGTTTTTGGAAGAAACCTTCCATCTTCTGCCCGTGAGAATATTGCCACCATGTTTAGCAAATTTAACCTGCTGGATGTGGATGTATGGGTCTATAAATCCCTCTATGAGTTTCTTCAGAAGAAAACCGGGCTCCGGCCCAGGGTGGCGGGACTCTTTACCGGGCATGAGGATCTTCCCGAAGGGCTTGATTTTCTCTTTTCACTGGGGGGAGATGGGACCTTTCTGGAGACGGTGAACCTGGTGCGTGACAGCGGGGTTCCGGTACTGGGGGTTAATATCGGACGCCTGGGCTTCCTCTCCTACATCTCCCAGGAGAATATGGATGAATCGCTGGAAAGTGTTTTCAGCGGCAAATTTGATATCGAGGAGCGGATGCTTCTCCACGTGGAGGTTCCCGGTGTGGACCTGGAGAATATGGCCATGGCCCTGAACGAGGTAAGGATCTACAAAACTTCCGGCTCCCTGATTACTATCCATGTGAAGATCAATGACGAGTTTTTAAGCGCCTACTGGGCCGACGGGCTTATCCTGTCCACCCCCACAGGTTCTACGGCCTACAATTTGAGCGTGGGAGGGCCCATAGTGGTTCCCGAATCCAACAGCCTGGTGCTCTCACCCATTGCCCCCCATAACCTGACAGTCAGACCCCTGGTGCTTCCGGATACTGCAAAGCTTCAGTTATCGGTGGATACACGCGATCCCCAGTTCCAGCTGGCGCTGGACTCCCGGACCATAGATCTGGATGTGGGTTCTACGGTGATGATCCGCAAAGCGGATTACTCCCTGAAAATGATTCGAATCGAGAATATAAGCTTTTATAGCACCCTCAGAAACAAGTTAATGTGGGGTGCGGATAAGCGTAATTAAAAATATTTACTATTTTTATACTTATATTCCGAATTAGCAGGCCATGAAGAACAAACTCTGGATCCCCATCATCGCACTTCTGCTTTTTACTTCCATTGACAGCTATGGTCAGCGTTGGAAGCTGAGAAGGTACGAGATGGACCTCTATGTGGCCGGGGTCTCCTTTCATGGCGATATTGGCCTGGCTAACAAGCCCTTTGCCAATATGATCAACGGCTTCCGCCCCAGCTTCGGACTAAATCCGCGCTTTATGATCACCAGGGACCTGGCGGTGGCCATGGACCTCTCCTATACCATGTATGGGGGAAAAGATGAGGAAGGCAGCAGCCATGGACGTTTATACTCATTCACCAGCCACGGTTTTGTTCATGGGATCCGTGGGGAGTATTATATCCTGGGAACCCGGGAGAATTTATTTGCTACCGGCATGTATAACCGGCGGGGAATGGTCAATGCCTACAACCGCCTGTTTTTATATGTTCATGCAGGAGCCTCCGGGATCCTTTCTAAATCACATGTGAAGGATCTGAACAACGATGGCGAGGAGCCCATAAACAATCCGGGCTACAACAATAATGCGGTTTACTCCCTCGTTTTCCCCGTGGGAGCTGGAGTAAAGTTTGAAATTGACCCCCGGTGGAGCATTGGGGTGGAGGTTGGTTACAGTTTCTCCCTGTCAGATCAATTAGACGGGTATGCCTCCGAATGGTCCGAATACAACGATTCATACTATTTAGCCAGTGTTAAAGCCATCTATAAAATCAGGAACGATAAGAACGGAAGACCAGTCCTCAAAAAGCTTTACAGATAGAGGACCCGGGCCGCTTGTCGGGGCTTTCCTGCTGGTAATTTTCACACTTTTATTAGTTGCTACTCCTGCCTCCGGGCAGCGTAATAGTGATATTGGGTTCATGACCGCCATGCCGTGGTATATGGGTGATCTGGCCCCGGTTTTCCCTCAGCCCCTGTTAGGTCCTCCGGCCTTCGGTCCCCTGTACCGCTACAATTTCAACAAACGTAATTCCCTGCGCGCTCATGCTGTTTTCTACGATCTGGCCGGTTCGGGTGAGATTTTCGGGGGAACAGGGGCGGAATTCCGCTCAAGTTTCGTAGATTTGGGCCTTGATTTCGAATTCAACTGGTGGCCCTACAGAACGGCCAGCCAGAGAACGAAATATTCACCCTATATCTCAGCAGGTCTGGGATATAGTTTGGATATGGGAGGAGAATCGAAATCGCACCTTTATTTGCCCTTCGGGGGAGGAGTGAAGGTCAACCTGGGTAAAAGACTCAGCGGCGGGGCGGAGGTGAGCATGAGAACCACCTTTACGGACCTGCTGGACGGGGTGGCAAACGCAGGTGGTGAAGGGGTGCAAACCCCGGTGGGGAACAATGACTGGTACATGTTTACCGGGGTTTTCTTTACCTATAAGATTTTTAATTATTTGAACGAATGTCCGACCTACCAGGAGAAGACATACCGGATAAACAGTAACAGTAAAAGAAACAAGAGTGATACCTGGTTCAGGATGTCCAAGGATCATCCTATGTTAATGAAGGGACAGGCAGTCAAAAAGCCCATGGGGGCCAAAAAGAACCCGGGGGCCGCCAAGGGACCGACGCCCTTAGGGCACAAGAAGGTTAAAAAGTAGTCAGGGAAGAAGAAAGAATGAATCTGAAGGAGCAAATAGACCCTCACAGCCTTCCCCGGCATGTAGCCATGATTATGGATGGCAACGGCCGCTGGGCAGAGAAGAAGGGGGTGGAGCGCATTTTCGGTCACCGCAACGGGGTCGAATCGGTGCGCCAGGTGGTCGAAGCTGCCGGAGAACTGGGCGTGGAGTACCTGACGCTCTATGCTTTTTCCACCGAGAACTGGAACCGTCCCCGGACCGAGATAGATGGTTTGATGACCCTTCTTACCCGTTCCATTACCAATGAAACCAATAAGCTAAACGAGAATAATGTCCGCCTGCTAGTGATTGGAAATGTGACTGATCTTCCAAAAAGCGTACATAAGCAACTGAAACAAGCAGTGAATTTTCTTTCGGATAACACGGGACTTACCCTGGTCCTGGCGCTGAGTTACAGCGGCCGTTGGGAAATCACCAACGCGGTCAAAAAAATGGTGGCCGATGCGGCCTCCGGGCAACTGGAGCCGGATCAGGTCGATTCTACCCTGGTGGAATCATACCTGGCCACCTCCTTTATGCCCGACCCGGAGCTGCTAATCAGAACAAGCGGTGAGAGGAGGATCAGTAATTTTTTGCTCTGGCAACTTGCGTATACGGAACTCTACTTTACTCCGGTATTGTGGCCCGACTATCGCAAGGAGCATTTTTACGAAGCCATTATCGATTATCAACGACGGGAGCGAAGATTCGGTAAGGTGAGTGGAAAGTCCAGGGCTTTTCAAAATGATTAATAGTAGGAATATTAAATGCAGGAATGAGACAACGGACTTTTCTTTTTATAGCGCTCCTGATCTACACAGCAGGTCTTGCGGTGCCAGAGTTAGTGGCCCAGCAGCGGGTCGGAAACGACACGCTCCAGGTCATGGATTACGAAAATCCCAAAGAATATGTGATTGCTGATGTGACAGTCAGCGGGATTGAATTTATACAGAAAGAGGTACTGGTAAGTTTGTCCGGATTGAAGGTGGGTTCTACCATCACCCTTCCCGGGGATGAGGTAACCGATATGCTGAAAAAATTCTGGAGCCAGGGACTTTTTTCCGATGCCATGATCACAGCTACCCAGATCCGTAACGACAGCGTCTGGATCGATATTTATCTCACCGAACGTGCCCGGATGTCCACCCTGGATATCGTCGGAATCGGAAAATCAGAAACCCAGGACTTGCTGGAAAAGATCAATCTGAAAAGGGGCCAGCAGGTGACCGACGATATCATGGATAATACCAAACGGATTATCCGGGAGCATTTTGTGGAAAAAGGATTCCTTAACACCGAGGTACAGATCAGTCTGAAGGATGACACCATCCGCGTAAACATGGTGGAGATGGAGATTAATGTGGATAAAAAGGACCGTGTTAAAATTGATGAGATCTATTTTCGTGGAGCTTCCGCATTTAAGCCATCGGTATTGCGGCGCAAGATGAAGGATACCAAAAAGGTGAATATCAACATCTTTAAAGCATCCAAACTGGTGTCTGAGGCCTTTAAAGAGGACAAAAAGAAGCTGGTGGCCTTTTACAATGAGAACGGGTACCGGGATGCCAAAGTCCTCTCCGATTCAGTGGCCTTTGTGGAGGGGAAGGATAAGGATAAGCGGCTCAACCTCTGGGTCACTCTGGAAGAGGGAAACAAATACTACTTCGGAGATATCACCTGGGTGGGGAATACCAAGTTCCCTTCAGAGCTCCTGGATCGCCAGCTGGGGATTGAGAAGGGCGATATTTTTGACCAGTCCATACTCGACGAGCGCTTGTTTATCGATGAGGATGCAGTAAACGGAATTTACCTGGACAACGGTTACCTGTTCTTCCAGCTGACCCCGGTGGAGATGAGCGTCGAAGATGATACCATCGATTTCGAGATGCGCATTTACGAAGGGGAGATCGCCCTGATTAACAATGTGATTATATCGGGGAACGACCGGACCAACGAGCATGTGGTCCGTCGGGAGCTGCGCACCCTGCCCGGGGATAAGTTCAGCAAGGCCCAGTTGATCCGTACGGTCAGGGAACTGGCCAACCTGGGCCACTTCGATCCGGAGCAGATCGAGCCCAATCCCATCCCCAACCAGGCAGATGGTACGGTGGATATAGAATATAAACTGGTGGAACGCGCCACCGATCAGCTGGAGGTTTCAGGTGGTTACGGCGGCGGAATGCTGGTGGGTACCGTGGGGATCCGCTTCTCCAACTTTGCAGCCAGCAGGCTCTTCGATCCCAAGGCCTGGAGACCGGTCCCATCGGGCGACGGACAGACCTTCTCGGTGAGGGCCCAGACCAATGGAAGGGTCTACCAGTCCTATAATTTCTCCTTTGTGGAGCCCTGGTTCGGCGGCAGGAAGCCCAACTCCTTCTCGGTGTCCGGCTATTTCTCCAAGATGAACCGGAATCCCTATGCCTTCCTATACGGAGGCAGCAAGGATGATATCAAGGATGAGTATTACTCGGTGATCGGGGCCTCCATCGGACTGGGCAGACGACTGACCTGGCCGGACGACTTTTTCACCCTCTATAATTCTTTCTCCTACCAGCGCTACCGTGTGAAGGATTACCCCGGCCTGTTCATCGTGGATAACGGGTATTTCAACAACTTCAGTTTTACCACTACCCTGGGGCGCAGTTCCCAGGACCAGATCATCTATCCCAGGCGGGGTTCCAACCTGAGCTTAAGTTTGCAAATCACACCTCCCTACTCCCTGCTGCAGCCCGACCGTGACTATCTCACTATTGCCGATGATGAGAAGTACAAATGGGTGGAGTACCATCGCTGGATGTTTAAGGCCGACTGGTACCATGCCCTTCTGGGGGACCTGGTCCTGATGGCCCGGATGCAGTATGGCTACCTGGGACACTACAACGAAGATATCGGACCCTCTCCCTTCGAAGGTTTCGACCTGGGTGGAGACGGACTCTCGGGCTACAATCTCTATGGACGGGAGACCATTGCACAGCGGGGATATCCCAACCGGAGCCTGACTCCCAGGGACGAGGACGGAAACAAATCGGGGAACGTGTATACCAAGTATACCCTGGAACTTCGTTACCCGGTATCCCTCAACCCCTCGGCGACCATCTTTGTGCTGGGTTTCCTGGAAGCGGGTAATGCCTGGTACAGCATTGATCAGTTTAATCCCTTTAACACCAAGCGTGCCATGGGGGTGGGCGTCAGGGCCTTCCTTCCCATGTTTGGCTTGCTGGGGATAGACTGGGGCTGGGGATTTGACGAATATCCCGATAGCAATGGGATCAGTGGTTCTCAATTCCACTTTACCATGGGACAGCAATTCTAGGTTTTTAATCGCTTTGTTTCACCTCAGGTGATCCTTCATCCAGTCGTAGGTCCAGGTTTCAGTGACGGGCACAGCTGAATGTCCCTGCCCGTGATTGCGCAGCTGAAGTTTCTCTGCGGATCCGTACAGGGCATAGACGGGTTTAACGGCTTCGATGTAGGGTCGGCTTTGTTCCCCGTCGGCAGAATCACCTCCGATCAGAAGAAAGGGTTTTGGGGCAGCCAGGGCCAGTAACTCATGATGCAGGTGCCCGAACTCATGTATTTCTTTTCCCAGGTACCACAAGGCATCCCAGTTGGACATGTGGATTCCTATCCCTCCTTCATTGCTGACAATCACCTGTACCCGCTCATCAAAAGCACCCAGGTAAAAAGCTTCTTTTGCACCCAGGGAGTGGCCCATGGCTCCAATCCGGGATGAATCGACCTCCTCCAGGCTCAGCAGGACATCCACGGCCCGCTGGGCATCAAAGAGCATTTTAGCCATGCCCCGGCTTCCCGGGTGGGTTTGAATAAAATGGGCGGCCTGTGCTTCCCAGTGCCTGCCTTCGTTTTGATGCCAGAGGAAGTTTTGCGGACAAAAAACCACGAATCCCTGCTGGGCCAGCCGGTAGCCGAAGGGAACAATCTTTCCCTCCCGGACTCCGGCGATATGGAGCATCCCGGTATCACTGGTGGAATGCAGGGCCACCACTCCCGGGAGTTTCTCCTCTATGCGATCCGGTTTCAGGAGATAGCCGTAAACCGTGCTTCCGGGTTTCCCTTCTCTTCCGGGTTCCCCTTCGTAGGCCACATATTGCCTGATCAGGCCTGAAACGCTTTCCTCCTTCAGGATCCTGAGCACGGGGATGTTTGGATTCTGTTCCAGGACCCCCAGGTACGCCAGCCAGCGTTCCCTGATCACGGCTCTTTTTTCCAGCCAGTCCCTGAGCGTTTGAATCGGGGAGCCCTGCTCATTGATCAACAGGGGAGGCAGTGTTTCGGGGCTTTCCTGGAACAGGGCGTTTGCGGGACCGGAAACACCCAGTCCCAGACCGGCTGCTCCCAGGGTGATTAAAAAGTCTTTCCGGCGCATAACTAATAAAATGAAAGTAAAAAATCAATAAAAGAAGCGAAAGATAATGTATATTTGCTTATATAATCTATTTATTGCTTACAAGGTATTTAAAATACCTAAGAGGTCAAAGCAGGACAACTTCCTGTTTGTCTTTTTTGTTTCACAGCCTGAAGGATATGGCCTGTATGCAGCAACAACAGATAGAGGTAACTCAATCTAAATAGCTTTTAGATATGAATCGAAAATTAATCCTCCCCGGACTCCTGCTAATACTTGGAATACTTTTGCTTCTGATCAATGTAAGCGGATTATTTAAGTCCCTGCGCAACGAGGAACTGTACGAGGAACAGACACCCTATAAAGAGGATATCTCCATTCGTTTTGAGGAGGCCAGGGAGCAGTGGGACAGGAAGGCCGGAGAAACAGATCAGCTCTTTGCCGCCCGGGTGACCATGCTGGTAAATCACTCCATGGCCCACTACTGGAGGGATGAGGGAATCCGGAAATACCACATGCGTGTCCCGCTGTGGGAAAATTATCTGATCACACTCAGGCAGTGGCTGGAGGGGGATAAGAAATATGAATTCAGGTCTTATAAAAAGGTCATTGAAAGGGGAGTGGGCATTTGCTCCCAGCCCTGTATTGGTCTGAAGTACCTCCTGAATGCCAATGGCATAGAGGCGGATCTGTGGGATTTGCAGCAGCATATTGTAGTGGGGGCCCGCTTTGAAGATGGCACGGAATATACCCTGGATCCGGATTACGGCTATGTGATTCCCTATTCGGTGGAACAGCTTCATGCAAGCCCTGCCCTGGTGGAGGAAGCCTACCGGGAACATGATCAGAAATACGCGGCGCATATCGTGGAGCATAAGCATACTGCGGATATCGTGCAGATGTATGCCCAGGATGGGAACCATATCTACCATATGAAGAAGCCCTTTGAAGATTTTCTCTATGTGGCAAAATGGCTTCTGCCCTTTATACTCCTGCTACCTTTTATCCGGACCATTTTGAAAAGAAGAAAACATGCTTAGAATTCAAAAAATAAAGCGAGTTGCACTTGGATCTGTCCTGGTTTTAGTTGTCTCCGCCCTTTGTGTCTCCGCCCAGGAGAAGGAAGCCTTCACCCGTCCCTGGTCCTATGTGTCTGAAACATCGGCGCTAATTTACTGGCAGCTGGAAGATATCAGCAGGTCGGCGCTCAGTCTGGTGGAATATGGGAAAACAAAAGAATTAGGCAGCCAGACGGCCTTATCCGAAAAACCCCGGTGGGCGCATTTGCACAGCCTGGTGGGATTGGAGCCCGGTGCAAGCTATTTTTACCGGAGGGTTTCCATCGATCCGGAAAGCGGGGAGCGAAGGGTGGGGGAGCTGCTTTCCTTCCAAACGGAATATAAGGAAAACGCGATCCGTATTCCCGGCGATCTGCCCGGAACAAGCCCCTATGTGCTGGATCAGAAGGGAGCCACCTATATTCTTACCGAAGATATCGTAGCTGAAGGAACCGCCATAGAGATCTCTGCTGAAGGGATTACCCTGGACCTGGATGGCCATACGGTAGTATTCGGGGATGATAGTCCGGAGCAGGTATATGGCGTCCGCTTTGCCGATCCGGGCAATTCCACCCTGTGCAATGGCTGGATTGTTCAGGGCAAACGCTCCAGGGACTACAGCACCGCCGTTTCCAGCCTGGACCGGCCGGTACCCACTGAGATCTTTGGGATCAGCACGGATGTGCATCTGCCCAATGCCTTTCCCTTTCTGCTTACCCATGCCAATGCGGTCCAAATCCACCACAACCGGATCTACAGCCGGGTGACGGAGATTGAATGCCGGCACTATCCGGGGAATGCCTTGCTGCGTGTGTATACCTACGGGGGGGATATTCATATCCATGACAACCTGCTTACGGAAGGCTGTCACTGGGGGATCAATATCCGGATCTCAAGCAGGAGTGCTAAAAACATTGAAATCGATCACAACGATATCCAGCACCACCAGCAGTATGTAAATGGCTATGCCCTGTCTCCCAGCGACGGGGCCCTGGTCCATCACAATAAAATCACCTCTTCGGGGCGGGGGGTGCATCTGACCGGAGATGGTACTCATTTTTATGCCAACTATATTGATACCAAGGGTCACCAGCAATTAAGCGATCTTCCCGCCAGGACCCGGCCCTTTCATCATCGCCTGATCGAGTTGCACGGGATCAAATTTGAAGGGAGCTCTTCCCGGAATTGCAGGATCCATGATAATTTTGTCCGGATTACCCAGGTTTTGCCGGTGGATTCGGATGGAAAGGGAGACCCCCGGGATAAAGCGGAAAATGGCGTATACCTGCGGTCCGAGGCCACTGCACTGGAAGAGGGCCAGCTCACCGACCCGGCTCAGAACTGGGAAACGGACCGCTGGCGCTTCTACTATGTGAAATATCACCCCGATCTGCCCCCGGCCAGGATCACCGGCAACAACGAACATACCCTGTTCGGCGATTTTAAAGCAGTGGAACCGGGCCAGTACACCCTCTATATGAAGTGGGAATATGTTCCTCCCACGCCCCTGAATCTGGCCTGCTATGATCCCAACGGGATGAATGAGATCTATAACAATACCTTTATAGGGGTCACCCATTACCGGGAGGTGTGGCACGGCGACTATGGGGACACGGGCGATTGGGCCACGGCGGTGATGCTGATCGCCATGGACAAGGGCCCGGCCGATGCCGGGAAATACTCTGCCTGGGTTCACGACAACCAGTTTTACAGCAATGATCTGTTTTTTAATTCGGGGTGGGAAATAAATATGACCCTGAAATTTGAAAACAATACCTTTACCCTCCTGAAGGAACCCTTTGCCATTAAACGGGAAAACCGGATCTATGATGTGGGAGAGTGGTTTGAAAATCAGATTAGAAACAGTCCAAACACCTTTATTGAATGAGAACACTGAACTATGCCCGGCTGAACTATGCCCGGCTGAACTATGCCCGGCTGAACTATGCCCTGCTGATCACGGCCCTCTTCCTGCTGGGATGCAGAAACAGTCAGAAAACACCGGAAACCCCGGATATCTCAGACGCTTCCGGGAGTTTCGCTCCCTGCATGATAAATTTTGCTCCCTATGAAGGCAATCCGGTGTTTCAGGGCACCAATGCAGAGACCTGGGACCGGAACATCCGGGAGCGGGGTTTTATCCTGTTGGAGCATGGAGTTTATAAGCTGTGGTATTCGGGATACACCGGGGCTGATTCGGATCCCAAGTACCTGGGATATGCCACTTCGGTGGATGGTATCAACTGGACCAGGTATTCGGACCAGCCCATCTTTGAGGACAAGTGGACCGAGGATATGTTTGTGCTGAAGTACGAGGGCCTTTATTATATGTATGCAGAAGGGAAGAACGATGTGGCCCACCTGCTGACCTCGCCCGACGGAATCAGCTGGGAGGAGCAGGGGGACCTGCGGATCCTCGATACCGCGGGTGATCCCATTCCTCCCCCCTACGGGACACCGGTGGTATGGATCGAGAAGGGCGTCTGGCACCTCTTTTATGAACGGGACGATAACGGGATCTGGCTGGCCACCTCGGAGGATCAGCGGACCTGGAAGAATGTGGACGATGTCCCTGTGATCAAAAAGGGCCCGGACAGTTATGACGAGGGAGCCGTAGCGGCCAACCAGGTCATCCGGTTCGAGGATAAGTACTATCTTTATTACCACGGCTCCTCCAATCCGGATTGGGCAAACCCGGAATCCGGCGCCCTGTGGACCTCCAGTGTGGCTGTTTCCTCCGATCTGCTTCACTGGGAAAAATACCCCGGGAATCCCATAGTGGAAGGGGACCATTCCAGCCCCATCCTGGTTCCGGACGGGGATAAATTCAGGCTGTATACCATGCACGATAAGGTGTTTATGTATACTCCGGAATAAACATATAAACGAAACTGAGATGAAAACAAAAGCTTATTTGTGGGTTGCCTGCCTGATCCTGGCTTTCCTTTTTGGCGGGAGTTCACTGGATGCCCAGAAGACCTGTAAGGTATTGTTGCCTGATATTGCGCAAAGCTATGAGGGTGGATGTAAGGATGGCCTGGCCCATGGCAAGGGATCCGCACAGGGATTGGATTCTTACGTGGGACGTTTCTCCAGGGGCCTGCCTCAGGGCAAGGGCACCTATACCTGGGCCGATGGCAGGGTCTATGAGGGAGAATGGCAGCAAGGACTCCGGGAAGGAAAAGGAACCATGACTTACCCCGCTGAGGGAAAGGATTCCATTCAGGCTGGCTTCTGGAAGGACGATATCTATGTGGGGAAGGCTCTGATTCCTGCGTATTCGGTGGGCAGACAGAGTGGTGTGGTGCGCTACTCCATTAATAAGATCAATGAGATGGGGGCGGGATTCAGGGTGGCCTTTTACCAGGGAGGCCGCTTCAATAGTGATATCGAAGGCTTAACCATGGCAAGCGAAAGCGGGACCGAATACCAGTCGGGCCGCTTCATGGGGATTGAAAATGCCATTGTCCCCTATCAGGTATCCATCCGTTACCGAACCTGGAATCTCCTGCATACCCAGCAATCGGATGTGGTGTTTGAATTTACCATCAACGAGCCCGGTACCTTCGAGGTTTCCATTACCAACTAAAGGGGAAAAACCTTCTGGATTTTCGGATGAATTCACGTGAACGTACCCTTGAGGCGATTCAACACAGGCAGCCGGACAGACCTCCGCTCTACGTATCGCTCACTCCGCAACTGGCTGAAAAACTCAGTGTATGGGCAGGGCTGCCCTACGAGGAACCCATCGATGCCATGGAGTCCTCCCGGATTTCCCACATGGACCTGCTGACTTTTATGGGAGTGGATGTGGTAGCCATTGCACCGGCAGCTCCGCCTTCCGCACCCACCCGAACCCTGCCCGACGGACGGACGGTGAACGAGTGGGGAATGGTTTTCAGGGAGGTGGGGATCTACAGTGAATTTGACACGCATCCCCTGGCCCATGCTGCCACGGAGGTAGATATCCGATCCTATCCCTTCCCGGATGCCCTGGCTCCCGGCAGGTTCGATGAAGCAAAGAGGATGCTGGAGCAATATGCCTCAAGCCATGCGGTCATCGGGGACGTGGAGACCATGTTTTTCGAGCTGTCCTGGTACATGACCGGGTATGAAAAGTTTCTGATGGACCTGCTTACAGAAGCAGCCTACCTGCCTTTTCTGATGGATCAGATCATGCACTATATTGTGGAGGCAGGCAAGGTGTTGCTGGGCCTTGGGATTGATATTCTCTGGTGCGGAGATGATTTCGGAACACAGAAGGGTATGCTGATCGACCCGCTAACCTGGAGGAAGCAGATAAAACCCCGGATCAAATATATGTTTGAGGAATTCCGCAGGGTTCAGCCCGATATTAAAATTGCCTGGCACAGCTGCGGCTCCATCCTCCCGATCATTCCTGATTTTATTGAGCTGGGCCTGGATATACTGAATCCCATTCAGCCACTGGCAAAGGGAATGGATCCGGCCTTCCTGAAGCGTGAGTATGGGAAGGACCTTTCCTTTTTCGGGGGAATCGATGTACAGGAACTTCTGCCCCGGGGCACCCCCGGAATGATAAAAGATGAGGTGCGAAGGAGGATCGAAATCCTGGGCAGGGACGGGGGCTATATTGTGGCCCCGGCCCATAACATTCAGCCCGACACCCCTGTGGACAATGTACTCGCATTTTTTGAGGCGGCCTTAAATCCCTGAGAGCTCTCCCCTGCGATCCGCTCCCTGGATTTTCCGGGTTCAGGGACGGCCTACTTCCGGACGGGCCAGAAAGGATTCCACCAGGGCTATGATCCTGTCCATCTGGTCTATGGGCGTGTGTCCGGCTCCTTCAAAAGGGTGTAATTCGAAGTAGACACCTGCTTTTTTTAATCCTTCAGCCAGCATTTCGCTGTTCTCATAGGGAACGGTCAGGTCCTGATCCCCGTGAATGATCAGGGTGGGCGGGTCCTGCTTCGTGATCCCGGCAAAAAGTTCCTTATCCCCGGGGCTGCCCCAAAGATTTATAAAACCCCGGATATATCGATTATGTCTTCTTTTTTCTTGTTGAAAGCAGAGATGGCTCGTCAGGATTCCTCCGGCCGAGCCGCCGCCCACTATGATTTTTTTCGGATCGTAGCCCAGTTCTTTTCCCTGTGATCGCACCCAGTCCAGGGCCAGGTGAATATCGCTGACCGCGTCGCTGATGGTCCCCGGGTAATCGGCCCTGGGGTCTTCCCTCAGGCGGTAATCGGGCGCAATGCATACATATCCTCTTTCCGCGAAGGCAGCACTTAAGCTGCGTATATAGCCCTGTGTCCGGTCCCCTCCCTTAAACCCGCCGCCATGTACCCAGACGATGACCCGGTGCTTTAGCTTTGCGCTTTCATCCGGCTTGTATATATCCAGCAGGAGGGTTTCATTTTCCCCCTTGTGATTTACTACCTCGGCAAAAGAAACATCTTTAACAAGCTTGAAACTACCAGCCGGGTTTCTCTTTCTCAGATGGATGCGGCAATACTGTTGATCCACCAGCATAAAAAGGACATCGGGCTCCACCTCGATAATGGTGGAATAGCAGGTGCCGGAGCGTTCCAGTACCCGTTGAGTCGACCAGCTTAATCCTCCGTCTTCGCTGATGGAGAGGCTGGTATACCCGGAACCCGGGAACTGGAAACGGCCCTTATCCCCCTCCGGACTGACGATGGACCAGCCCTCGGGGAATCGCCTGCCCCAGCTCAGGGCAACACGTCCGTCCCCCAGGGTAATCAAACAGGGATCGCATCCCCGGTCGAGGCCCGTGTACAGGGGAGGCGACCAGGTTCTCCCGGCGTCCTCGCTCCAGGAAGCGTAGAGGGGAAAATGGTGTCCCGATCGCATGATACAGAGCAGCCTTCCATCCTGTAAGAGGGTGATGGCCGGCTCCACAAAGCCCTCGCCCACAGGATCCCCCTGCAACGGAGCGGCCACGGTGGACAGGTAGTGCCAGCTATGGCCCTTATCACTGGAGGTGACAATAATCGTTCGCTGCATGCAGGTAAGTTCTTTCCGGGCATCTGCATCCCAGGGGATCAGGGTATCGGTATTCAGGTTGCCGTACATGGTGGCAAGCCAGCTTCCGTCAGGCATCTCCAGGATGCTGCGGTAGTTGTATATTCCGTACCATTCACCCCCGGTGCCATCTCTCAGGGGCCCCCGTGGAATATGAAAAAGGACTTCCTCCTCCTGGATCGTCTGCAGGCCATCGGTCGATCGCCACGCCTTCCCCTGGTACAGGCCCGGGGAAAGCAGGATGGTGGGTCCGTCCAGAGCAAACAGGGAATCCCCCCGGGTGAAAACTGAGCGCTCGGGGGCCCCGTTGATTTCCTCCACATCTATATCTTCCTGTGGAACCAGGGTACGTCCTCCGTCTGTGCTTTTTCGATGATCTTCAAAGTACAGGGTGCCGTCGCCCGCCTGAAAACAGCGGGTCCATTTCAAGTCGTTTTCCATACTTTGTATGGAACTGATTTCCTGGATCACGTACCCGGTATCAGCCGGATCGCCGCTTGCTCCGGAGAAGCGTTTTTTGGTGGGAAAATATATGGCGGCAGCCAGGAGGAGCAGGCTCAGGCCCCAGAATATAAAGAGCTTCCGGTTCATGGGTTCTTTGGTTTTAGTGGGCGATCAGATAACAATCAAATATAAGTAAGTTTCAGGGAGAAAGGGAAGGTTTCGTAAGAAAATACACTATATTTACCTAACATTATCTTATAAAACAAGTGTGTCATGAGAATTTTGAAGAATATTCTTTTCGGACTGGGGCTTCTTTTGCTGCTGATCAATATAAGTGGCCTGGTGAAATCCATGAGACACCCCGATCTGTATACGGAAGAGAATACAGGCCGACTGAATGATGTGACCATCGAACTGGAAGATGCAAAAAAACAGCTGGTACGGAAGGAGAACGAATCAGACAAGGACTTTGCGCTGCGTGTGAATGACATTGTGAGTAAAAGCATGTCCCATTACTTCAAAAATGAAGGGAAAAAGAAGTATAACCTGAGGGTCCCGCTCCGGGAGAATTATATCCTCTTCCTGGTGAATTCCTTTAAGGAGGACAACCGCTATGAATTTAAGAACTACAAGAAGGGACTGGAACGTGGAGTAGGATTATGTTCTTCCCACTCCATCGTGGTCCAGGGAGTCCTGCTGGACAACGGGATCGAAGCCCAGCTGTGGGATATTGCCGGCCATGTGGTCGTGCGGGCCAGGGTATCTGAAGAGGAGTGGTTCATCCTGGACCCGGATTACGGCCTGTATGTGCCCTATGATATCGCTGCCATCGAAGCGGATCCGGAGATCACCCGGCCCAGCTACGAGCATATGGCGGACCTGTATAAACCCGACTACGACGATCCCTATACCACGGATAAAGTGGTGGAGTTATATGGCAAGGAGGGGAACCATATTTACACTTACGACGCGCGCTTTGAAAAAAGCTCCTATGTGGCCATCTGGGTGCTGCCGCTCTTATTGATGGCTCCTCTGATTTTCGGCCGTACCAGAAAAAAAATGTATGAAATAAAAAAGTAAAGCATGAATCGGATTCACAGAAGTACCCTAGTTTTATATGCACTCTTGATCCTCTCAGCTGTATTTCTGAACGGATGTCAGCAGTCCGGCACGCAGCAGGAACCCTTTGATATGGTGATCTACGGGGGGACCTCTTCCGGGATCGCGGCAGCCATTCAGGCCTCACGTCTGGGCCGGAGCGTGGTCCTGCTTGAACCTACCGGCCGCCTGGGAGGCCTTACCACGGGCGGACTGGGACAAACGGATATTGGCAATAAACAGGCCATTGGGGGAATCTCCCGGGAGTTTTACGAGAATATTGCAGCCTATTATGAGCGACCGGAGCACTGGACCTGGCAGGAACCTGCGGAGTACCGCGACGGGGGACAGACCCAAACGGAGGAGCAGGAGGCCGCCATGTGGACCTTTGAGCCTTCTGCTGCCTTAAAGGTGTACCAGGACCTCTTAGCAAAGGAAAATATTGTGATAGTCTACCACCAGCGCCTGGACAGAGAAGAAGGAGTGGAGAAAGAGAAGGGGGCCATACGCTCCATCACCATGGAGAGCGGGGAAGTTTACCGGGGCAGGATCTTTATTGATGCCAGCTATGAGGGAGACCTGATGGCTGCCGCCGGAGTAAGCTATGCGGTAGGCCGGGAAGCCAATACCACCTATGGAGAGAACCTGAACGGGGTTCAGGCCAATGATACCAGTATTTCACTCACCGGGATCGTCTCGCACAATGGAAGGAACCACAATTTTGTCCCCGGGGTGGATCCCTATGTTGTTAAGGGAGATAAAAGCAGCGGGGTGTTGCCCTGCATCTCGGTCGAAGGACCCGGAGAACCCGGAAGCGGCGACCGGAAAGTGCAGGCTTATTGTTACAGAATGTGTATGACCGATCACCCGGACAACCGGATTCCCTTTGCCAAACCGGCAGACTACGAGGAACTTCAGTACGAATTGTTATTCAGGAATTACGAGGCAGGCTATGAGGGGATCCCCTGGATCAACAGCAGGATGCCAAACCGAAAGACTGATACCAACAACAGGCATGGATTTTCCACCGATTTTATTGGTCAGAACTATCCCTATCCGGAAGCCTCCTATGGGGAAAGGAAGCTGATTGCTGAAGCGCATCGCAGCTATCAGCAGGGACTCATGTGGACCCTGGCCTATCATCCCCGGATTCCTGAGAATATCCGGGCCGAGGTTTCCAGGTGGGGGACCTGTAAAGACGAATTCGAACGGGAAGATGGCTGGCAGCAGCAATTATATATCCGGGAAGCCCGGAGGATGATCAGCGATTTTGTGATGACCCAGAAACACTGTGAGGGACTGGAGGTGGTTGAGGATGCCGCCGGATTGGCTGCTTACGGAATGGATTCTCACCATATCCAGAGATACATCACCGAGGAAGGATTCGTGCGTAATGAAGGGAATGTGGAAGCCCGGGTGAAGGGCCCCTATCCCATCAGCTACCGGTCCATAACCCCGAAAGCATCCGAGTGTGTGAATCTGCTTGTTCCGGTTTGCCTGAGCGCCACCCATATCGCTTTTGGATCCATCCGGATGGAACCCGTTTTTATGGTCCTGGGTCAGACCGCCGCCACGGCAGGTTCCCTGGTTTTGGAGGAGGGGATCACGGTCCAGGAGCTGGACTATGAAAAGTTAAGGAAGCAACTGCTTCAGGACGGTCAGCGCTTATAAAACATCATCTTATGAAAAATCTTGTGAAGTTTCGAACGCTCACCAGCACAGCCATTGTCCTGGGCTGTTTTTATCTGAATGCCCAATACACGCAGACTACCCCAAAAGCCTTGCCGGAAGGGGTGGTGGCCGTGGAGGGTCCGGGCAGCTATGGAGAAGCCGGAACCACCTACATGTTAAGCGGGGATATTTCCTGTGACCGCAGCACCCTTTTCCTGGGGAAGGATGTGACCCTGGACCTGAATGGATATACCCTGAGCTATGCAGATGGAAACTATGAGCATATTCCCAACTACGGATTTGAAGAAGGGCTGAAGGGTTGGGACCTTTCCAAAGCTCCGGGTGCTAAAATTGAGAATACGGCGGAAGTGCACCAGTTTATCGGCCAGAAACTCCTGTCATTAAAGGCCGGGGATGTCATTGCTTCCAGCTATATTGAACTTCCCGTGGCGGGACGTTCCTATTATGCCATGTGTGGCATCACGGGCCACTATTACCATGATATGGGCGGTGATCTGGCCAATGACATGCGGATTAGCATTTACGTGGATGATGCCGAAGGGAAGGAGGTCCGGTGCCTAACCACCTATGGCGACACCACCCTGCTCAGCTGTCCCGTCGAAAATCGTTCGGCCAACCTGGGGGGCGGGTTTATCGTGGCCCATCTGAATAAGCTCCCGGCCGGGAAATACCGGATCCGTGTGAAGGCGGAGAATGATTGCCTGGTGGATCAGATTGATATCCGGCCGGCCATGGATGTGGGGATCGGGATTATCCAGGACACGCACCCCATGGGACATACCGATCATTTAAAAAACAGGGCGCACAGTGCCTTTTTTGATTATACCTCCGATCCTTCCACGGGAGAAGCGCTCCCGGGTTTACCCAGGGCGGAAGGAAGAGGAACTGTCACCATCAAAAACGGGGTGATAAAAAACGGCAGCGTCGGGGTCCTTTCCTGGGGGATCCAGTCCACAGCCAGTGAGGTCCGGATCGTCCTGGACAATGTACGGATCATCACCTCCGGGATCAATACCACGGCGGTGGACGTTCCCCATGCCACCATTATCAACTGCCGCTTTGACATCCAGAGCCCCTTTATCATCAACAGGCACGGATCGGAGTTTTACGCGGTGGATTTGCGTGATGAAGTGGCTTCCGAAGTCTCTTTTTCAGAGTTTTACGGCGGACAGGGCTGCCTGGTCTTTAAGGGGAAACATTCCCTGATACATCACAATTATTTTGTAAACAGGCAGACGGTAACCAATCATTACAGCGTGATGGCCATGGGGGACAGCTCCATGGTATTTGAGAACCGTTTCGAGCCGGAGATAGGCTCCGGGCTGGAGATCTTCCGGCACAAGCATATTGAAATTTTCAATAACCACTTTACTATCAAAGCGGCCCCTCCCAGCTGCGAGTATCATGAGCATTACAGCACCAATGCCATACGGATCGCAGATTACGGGGCCGAATTCGGCTCACCCAGGGGTAGCTTTGGGAACAGGATTTACAACAACACCTTTTTGATTACCGGAAAGAAATTCAAAGAATATCCGGACTACATCCCCATGGCTTCTGCTTTTTTCTTCAGTACCAGCGCGGGGGACAATGATATTTTCGGGAATCGCATTCACATTGAACAGGAGGATCCCGAGACGGATGCAGAAGCTTACGCTTTTTATATCGGCAATGCCAGCGGGGGGAACCTTTATAACAACCATATCACCAGCAATGTCCCGCCCATCTGGGTAGCCTGTGGATACGGCAGTGCCACCGGCACCAAAATTTACGGGAATACCTTCCGCAGATCGGAAAGCTCCCGGTCGGAGTTTAAACCGGTTCGAATGGGATGGATCGAGCGGGATGATTGCCTGGCCAGGGAGATAGAATTCAGATCCAATCGTTTTGAAGGCCTGGATTTTGGAATTGATGCCACGTCCCAGCCACATTCTTACACCATTTACTGGACCCTGTCGGTCCGGGTGAGCGATAAAAAAGGCCGGCCTGTGCAGGACGCCGAAGTAAAGATCCTGGACAAAAACCAGAACGTGGTTTTTACCGGGAATACTAAAAGCGGCAAGCCCCTGGAGCTGGAGCTGGCAGAGTACCGGGTGGATGGGGAAAACATAAGCATGTTTTCCCCCTACACCGTTTCGGTCCATAGGCAGAAACAGGAGGTCCACCTGGATGCAAATAAAGAGATTGTTTTAAAAACAAGATGAAAGGAACCCTGGCAATTCTGTGCTCCACCTGGCTATGCCTGGGGGTGTTATCCTACGGGCAGACCGGACAGGACAGAAGCTGGAGTGAGGAGTTCCAGGAGGTGGAGATCCCTTCTTCCATGGACAGTGTCCTTCAACGGGCCTATTTCTACCGGTCCGGGGCAAGCCATCCCGCTCCCCTGATCGTCAGCCTCCATACCTGGAGCGGCGATTATTCCCAGGAAGATTCGCTGGCTTCCCTGTGCCTTTCCAGGGATCTGAACTATATACACCCTGATTTTCGCGGAGTCAACAATACCCCGGAGGCCTGTTGCAGTGAACTGGCCCTTAGCGATATTGATGATGCCATTAGCTATGCCATTCAAAACGCCCGGGTGGATAGCTCCCGGATCTATGTCATGGGAAACAGCGGGGGAGGATACGCTACCCTGGCTGCTTTTATGAAGTCGAAGCACAGGATCCGAAGCTTTTCGGCCTGGGTGCCCATCTCCGACCTGGAGGCCTGGTACCGGGAAAGTTACATCCGGGGAAATAAATACGCGGCGGATATTCTTCATTGTACCGGATCAAAAGACAGCATCCTGAAGGTGAGCGCGGCCCGGGAGAAATCCCCCCTGTACTGGGAAACTCCTGTGTCCAGACTGGACCATGCCAGTTTGTTTATTTATACCGGTGTCTACGACGGGATCCAGGGAAGCGTACCCATCACCCAATCCATTAATTTTTATAATAAGATCCTGACTGATTTGTCGGTGGGGGAGAGCTCGGCCTTTGTTTCCGATCAGGAAATCCTGCATCTGCTCGAGCACCGGACCTCCCTGGGCAATTTCGGGGAGATTGCAGACCGGGCGGTTTTTTTAAAAAAGCAATATGGAAACCTGAAATTGGTCGTGTTCCAGGGCAATCACGAAATATTACCGGAATATGCACTTGATGAGGTCCTTGCAGAATAATCAACAGGGTAATACAGTATAATCAACAGGGTAATAAAGAACAAGATGAGAAAGCTATGCATTGTCATTTTAGCCCTTTTCTGGGCCTGCACTCCCGGAACTGAGTATGAGATAATCCTGAGGGACGGGATGATCTATGATGGCAGCGGCACCCCTTCCTACGTGGGTGACATCGCCATTAACGGGGATTCCATTGCGGCTATGGGGGACCTGAAATCGGCCAGGGGGAAGGTGGAGCTGGATGCAGGCGGGCTGGCTGTCGCTCCGGGATTCATCAATATGCTGAGCTGGGCCGGGGAATCGCTGATCGAGGACGGCCGTTCCCAGAGCAATATCCGACAGGGGGTCACCCTGGAGGTGATGGGGGAGGGCTGGTCGGCTGGCCCTTTGAACAGTGCCATGATCCAGGAACAACTGGAGCAGCAGGGGGATATTAAATACGATATCGAATGGTCCACCCTGGGGGAGTACCTTGCCTATCTGGAGAACAGGGGGGTCTCCTGCAACATTGCCTCTTTCGTGGGTGCCACCACCATCCGGATCCATGAGCTGGGGTATGAAAACCGGTCTCCGGCTCCGGAGGAGCTGGAGCGCATGAAATCCCTGGTCAAAGAAGCCATGGAGGAGGGTGCCATGGGGCTCAGCTCCTCCCTGATCTACGCTCCTGCCTTCTTTGCAGATACGGAGGAACTGATTGAACTAAGCAAGATAGTCTCTGAGTATGAGGGCCTGTACATCACCCATATCAGAAGCGAGGGAGACCGCTTCCTGGAAGGCATCGATGAAGTGATTCAAATCGCCCGAGAAGCCGGGGTGGATGCAGAGATTTATCACCTGAAAGCGGCGGGAACGGAGAACTGGTATAAAATGGACCTGGCCATAGAAAAAATTGAATTGGCCAGAAGAGCCGGTCTGCATATCACGGCCGATATGTATAATTACCCGGCCGCAGGAACCGGCCTCTATGCCACCATGCCTCAATGGATCCAGGAGGGCGGGCACGATGCCTGGGTTTCCAGGCTGAAGGACCCCGTGCTCAGGGAGCGGGTCCTGCAGGAGATGCAGCAGCCCGGAGAGGGCTGGGAAAACTTCTTTCATATGGCAGGGGATGCCAGTAACATCATACTGGCCGGGTTTAAAAATGACTCGCTCAAGTATCTGACCGGCAAAACACTGGAGGAGGTAGCCCGGCAAAGAAGCAGCACTCCGGCTGAAACCATCATCGATTTGATCATACAGGATGACAGCCGGGTGGATGCCATCTTTTTTTTAATGTCCGGGGAGAATATAAAAAAGCAGATCTCTCTTCCCTGGGTCAGTTTTGGTTCGGATGAACAATCCCTGGCCCCGGAGGGGGTCTTCCTGAAGACCAATCCACATCCCAGGGCCTATGGAAATTTTGCCAGGTTGCTGGGGAAATATGTCCGGGAGGAACAGGTGATCACACTGGAGGAAGCCATCCGCAAGCTGTCGCATCTTCCGGCGGAAAACCTGAAACTAAGCAGGAGGGGGCTTTTAAAAACCGGGTACTATGCGGATATTGTCCTCTTCGATCCGGAGACGATTGCAGACCGGGCGACCTTTGAGGCCCCCCACCAGTATGCCACAGGGGTCAGGCATGTCTTTGTAAACGGAGTACAGGTCCTGAAGGACGGGGACCATACCGGGGCCACCCCGGGACGCATTGTCCGGGGGAAGGGATATACAAAGTAAAGCTCCGCTATGGAAAGTAATGCCTGCTAGGGGATTTTTTTGTCCAGTCCCAAAAGATATTCTACGATGGGTTCCACTTCCCCTTCGGTAAAAATGATCATTCCTTCCGCAGAAGCCTCTTCGCCGGGATTTAATGTTCCGAACCAGGGATCTGCATGGATGCAGGGAATAAAGGAGTTGGCGATCATGCTTTTTCCCGGGGTCCACCAGAAAAGCACCTTTCGTGTTCCATCCAGGGAGCTCACCAGGGAGAGGGCAGCATCCATGTCCCTTTCTATCAGTCCCCCGTTCTTCTCCGCCCTGGTATCCCTTTGCTCACAGCCTTTAACCACACAACCCTTGAACGTGGTATTTTTATTTTCTGTGGGTAGATCGGAAAGAGCGGTGATCCGGCCATCCATCACAATAAAGTTATGGTGAAACTCATGGTGGCGCTGTGGAAATCCCACCAGCTCACTGAACTGATTGCAGATTAAGGGACGTATCACCGGGAGGCTGATCAAGCCTTGATTTATAATTCTCATGGATACCCGGACCCCCCGGGCATCAAAGGGTAGGGCCTTCTTATGCATGACGCGGGCGGAGGATTCCACAAAGACACCATCCAGGGCCAGGCTCTCCACGCGGTAGAAAGCCTCCTGACCCTCCCCGGAAATGATCCATGGATTGGGGATGCTGTCGTAGTGCCGCAGGATGGTATTTCCCACCGGGTTGTATTCCAGGTGTTCGGGAAAATTCAGGTAGAGGACCCCTCCATTTTCCCAGGGGGCCGTTATAAACAGTCCATAGGTGAGAATCTCCTCGGGATCTTCACTTCTTTTATCCGGATCTGTATAGAAAGTGATTTTCTCGGGCGGAGAAGCACAGGCAGTTAACAAAGCCAGGAGGGTTATGGAAAAGCAGAAACGAAAGGGAAGCCGGAAGTTAGGTATCTGTACCATCAGTCAATAAGTAGATTTTCCAGGTAATCTGCATGTTCCCTGCCCTCATTTGGATTTCCCGGCCATAAATTCCAGACTTTGGAAAATATATCCAGGTCCCCGTCCCCGTCCACATCCCCCACCAGGGCATCGTGTCCGCCCAGCCGGCTGTCCAGGATCACCTTTTCCCGGAACTGGATACAGGAAGCGCTGCTGATATTCTCCCAGATGTACCAGCGTGGATAGGCGCCTTCGGGGAAGAGGCTGTCATCCTCCTGGTCGCAGCTAAAGATATCGTCATCCCCGTCCTGATCGATATCTCCCACCCAGAGGGAATGAAATGAGCCCCTGATCCCGGGAGCCGTATTTGGTAGAAAATGGGAAGTGAAAGCGGGAGGATGCTTTCCGTCGTTTTCGAGCCAGGCAGCCCTGGAACTGACCTGGTCACAATCTGTCATCACAATGTCCTGGTCCCCATCCTTGTCCAGATCCATGATCCAGCTTCGGGAGGAAAGTCCGTAGGGCCCCCGTTTCCCAAAGGGCAGGGGATGTTTGCTCCAGGTTTTTCCCTCACCGGTATTTTCCATCCACCGGTCCGGCAGGACCAGGTCACGGTCACCGTCCCCATCCAGATCATCTACTCCTTTTGGATAAAAACCGGCGTGTATGTGATCCTTTGTCCGGAGAACATCCAGGGTAATGGTGGTTCTTTGCCAGACCGTATCCCGGGTGGGATCAGCGGGTATTTTGTACCAGAATACCCCTTCATTTTCCCCGCTGATGATCAGGTCACCGGCCTGATCTCCATCCACATCAGCCACCACAATGTCATGGATATTGCTCTCTATCCCTTCGTCGTAGGAATATCTTAAAAAAGGCTCTTCCCGGGGATTCCCGGTATTTCTGTACCAGTACCTGCCGATAATGATATCTTCCCATCCGTCCCTGTCCACGTCAAAGGAGGTGGCTCCCAATTGCCAGAGGGGCATGTTCCCCACTTTATGCATGGTCCAGGTGGTTGCGCCGGAATTTTCAAACCAGTACAGGCCTTCTGCCCCCGAAAAAGCATAATCCGGGTCCCCGTCCCGGTCAAAATCAGCCAGGGCCGGACAGCCGTATCCCCAATCCGTTTCCCCGGGCAAATCCCGGGTGATGTAGTGATGCCGGAACATGTCCGTACCGATAAAACTCTCCTGTGTTTGTTCGGAAGATTTGGGAGCCTGACAGGCCGGAAACAGGAGGGCAAAGCTGATACAGGCTATATAGATTTTTTTCATGGTTTTACAGGTTTGGAAACTTGATAGGGCAACCCTAAATGGACAAAGCTCTTTAGCATACTACCACATCCCCATCCCGGTACCCCTTTCTGGCCCAACACAGGGCATGAGGCCCGGCGTAAGGGGCCAGCCTGTGTTCCAGTTCTTTACGGTCCAGAACCAGCGGGGAGTCCTCCCGGTAGTTCCGGGCGATCCGGAGATTCTCTTCCAGTTTCTCCAGGCCCCAGTGACCCACGGTGGCGCTGGCCACACCGGGCTGGGTCCAGGCATACTCCAGGAGCTCCTCCGGGGTGGCAACTTCCCCGACCAGGTCCCGCATGAGCTTCATGGCAATGGCCCCCACATTCTTCTTCCGGGCTACGGGAAGGATCGCATCTGCAAATCCCCCGTAATTGGTGGCATTCATGGCCACCAGCACCACGTCGAAATCCAGTTGGTTAAGCAGATCCCTGCCATGCTCCGGGTCATTCATACACGAAAACCCGATGTTTTTCACCATGCCCGATTCCTTAAAGGACTGCATGGTTTTAAACAGTCCCTTCTCCATGTCTGCAATGGAATCATCGCCTGTTATTCCATGGATCATCAGGACATCCAGGTAATCGGTCTTGAAATTTTCCAGGCTGGCTTCCAGGGATTTTTTGGCTTCTTCGGGATCACGGGAGGATAGCTTGGTGGAGAGCACGATCTTGTTGCGGTAGGGAGACAGGACCTCCCCGTATCGTTGCTCGCTGCTGTCCAGGGATTTCCCATCGCCGGTTTCCCAGAATTTGGAGGCCATGTAGGAGGGGGCAGTCTCAAAAAAGTTAATGCCCCCTTTATAGGCGCATTCAAGAAGTTTTTCCCATTCCCCATCATTGTTTTGAAGAAACTGGGATCCTCCTCCGAAGGCCAGGATCGACACCTCGAGACCCGTATTCCCCAGCAGACGCCTGGGGATTTGATATTTCGCACCATTTTTTCCTGAGACCTTTGAAGAGGAGGCCAGCAGGCCTGTGGCTGTGACAAGCGCCGCCGCTTTTGAGGAATCAAGGATAAACTTTCTTCTGGATAGGGCTTTATGCTTTTTCATATTAGTTATAGCTTATCAGGTTTGCTTTGTCAATTTTATTCAATACACTTTCTGACCATTGATAGGATTCAGGAATTTCTCCCTGTAGAATGATTTTTGCAGGGGCCAGGAGTGCGGGTAACTGATAAACATCGGTCACACGCAAACAGTTGAGCATCTCTATGGCGGCCCCCCGTCCGTCGGGCCGGCTGGGAGCATCCTGGGTCGCCGGGGGATTTTGCAGGATCAGCGTTTCACAGTCCCCATCCATCAAAGCAGCATACATGGCCACCACGCACATCTCATCCCGGGCGGCGATCCCTATTTGACCGGGATCAACTCCTTCCAGGGAGCGGCAGTATTTAATGGTTCGGAGCAGATCGTAAACCTGCATGGAGGCCACGGTCCGGCCGGTCCAGGCGGCGGCCCGGCGCACATGCCACTGAAGGGAGGGATCCCAGCCGTTCTCCCCGACGCCCCTCACTTCCACAAAAGCAATGTTCCATGCATCTTCCAGGCCTGAAATGAAACTCTCCGATTCCCAGCGGTCCTCATCTCTGTTCCGGAGAACGATCATCAGGGGTTTTTTCTGGCTGGGGTCGTTCCGCCAGCGTAAATCGACCTTTAGTCTCCAGCCGGTTTCAGAGAGGAAAGAGTATATTTCCCAGCCATGTGCGGCGCCATCCTGCGAACGAAATTCCCTTACCGGGGCAAAGTCTGCCTCCTTGGCGGGGAAAGCTCCGAAGGTTTTGCTGCTGAGGAAGTTTTTCACCGAGTCCCTGAAGCTCTCCAGATCCTTTAGTGAAGTAAGAAGGGGATCCTCATGAAGCTTTACAAAGGAATCCTGTATGCTCCTGGTCCGGTCATCTTCAGGAGGGCCATCGGTGTAGACTCTCAGTTCGTCTTCAGACAGGAGATTCTCCACCGATTCATCGATATCACCCGTTTCCTCCGGAGGCACCAGAGTATCCATCAGGTGCTCTAGAAAGAAGGAATGGATCTCCTGCCGGGAGATCCGGTGGTAGGAATGCCCGCCGGGAGTCTCCACAAAACTGACATTCTCCGGTACGCCGTATAAGGAGTAAAGCTCTGAAATATCTTTATACAGGCGTCTTACGGATTCTATGGTATTGATTCCGTCCCTGTCGGCCTGGGCAATCAAGAGGGGCCGGGGGGCGATGAGGGCCCCGATATTTTGAAAATCGATTTGATAGGTGTTCACCGGCATCATGCAATCACAATGCCCGTCGACGGTGCGGGTGCCTATCTGGGCCTCCAGGGTGCTTGCACCGCATACCGGGGCAACAGCTTTCACCCGGGGATCGGCTGCCGCAATATACCAGCTTTGCGATCCTCCTCCCGAGATCCCGGTGACCCCAAGCTTGTCGGGGTTCACCCCGGGGAGCCCGCTCAGAAGGTCCAGTCCCCGGATGGCATTCCACAGTTCCACCCCGCCGGGATTATAGCCTCTGCTGTACCAGTGGAACCAGCCTTTGGAATAGCATCCGTGATGTTCTCCGTAAACCTCTCCGAACTGGATGGTTTCAATGATCAGGCACACAAAGCCCAGCTCTGCAAATTTTCGGGGATAGGGCTGATACCTGACCTTCTGGGTGGGGGAGTGGCCACACACATACAGGATGGCCGGGACCGGATCGCTGATCCCGTCGGGAATATAGAGGTTGGCAGGCACGTAGAGACCGGGGAGGGACTCGTAATACAGTTTTTCGATGCGGTATCCCTCTTTCCGGATGGTGCCGGTATAATGGATATTCAGATCCGGCCGGGAAGCTGCCGGGGGCATATCCTGCAAACCCATCATTTCCAGGAACTCTGAAAAGCGCTGTTCCCGCTGGTTTTCAAGATCCTCCGCAGAAGCTGCTCCTGCGAGAGAGCGATCCGTTATTTCCTTTGCCACATCAGAAAGGTAAATCCGGATGTTGTTTGCCGCTACGACCGGCCCGGATTCCGGATCTGCCCCGGCTTTATCATTCACGCAGGAAGTGGCCAGCACTCCTGCCATTCCGAGAATAGCCAGGGCTATGAGTGTTTTACTTTTCATAGTGTTTTTCAGGTACATCGATGGGTCTTTTATATGAGTTCAAGTTATATGAGTACAAGTGTTATTTGTTTTCCGGGGAATAGCCATCCTGGGCTTGAGCCAGTTCAATGAAAGCCACTATGTTTTCAATGGGGACATCCCCTTCCACATCATGAGCCGGGGCGAAGATGTACCCTCCGTTTTTACCCATGTCAAGTAACTTTTCACATTCTTTGCGTACCTCTTCCGCGCACTGGTAAGGCAGTACTCGCTGCGTGGATAAGCCACCATGAAAGCTTAGCCGGCCCCTGTAGGCCGGAAATAACTGGTAGATATCCATCACTTCGGGTTGAAAAGGGTTAAAATTATCCAGGCCAATGTCAATGAGCGGGTCAAAGAGCTCATCCACATCCCCGCAGGAGTGCAGGAACACATATTTACCGGCATCTTTAACCAGCTTAAATATCCTGGCCAGATAGGGCTTTATAAATTCATCCCATAAGCCGCGACCCATAATAAGCCCCCTTTGCTGTCCCCAGTCATCTCCCAGTTTTATGGCATCAATATCATATTCGAGCGCCCGCTTTATCTGAGCGATATTATAATCACAGATGGCAGACATCAGCTCGTGTACGAAACCTGGATTCGCGCTAAAATCCAAAAGCAAAGGCTCCAGCCCCCGCAGGGTCCAGGCCCGTTCATACAGGGAGAAGCCTATCTCGAATATCCGGAACCGGTCCGGATACTTTTCTATCAGGGCAGGTATATTCTCAAAATACCGATCGGCAAGGGGATCCGGCAAAGTATATCCCTGTAGGGTGGGGTGAGGCAATACCTGGCCTTCGATATTTCCAATATCCTTATCAATGGAGCGGTCCCATATGACCTTGAAAACATCCATAAAACGATTATTCCCAATAGCTTCAAAATAACCGATTTCATCCCCCAGGATCAGAAAATGGTTGTCTGTGACCTCCATGAGGTCCTCAGAGCCGTAATGATCCAGAATTTTCTGTTTTGCCTCCAGGGTGAACCCAAAATTCCAGGGGACATAGGGAGGCTGTTGGTGTTCCAGAACCTTACATACCACTTCACGTTTAGTAATCTTCATGTGAGCATCTCTCCCGAACAACTTATAATAGGGAAAAAAAGCCCGTAAAGCAAGTGCTTTACGGGCTGAGTTTAATGTTTATTTATGATCCGTGACATGAGTCCTAGACCCAAGGAGCTGCCTGCTCCGGTACTGGATCAGCGTGCTCATGTGGTGCATCCGGATTCACATCCCACCATACCTTGATCAGCATGCCGTCGGTTCCTCCGATACGCTGGAGAGCCTCATCATAGCTGGCGGAATTCAATTCCTGTTCCGAATCGGGCCACATGTACCTTCGCGGAGAGACGCCCTGCAGGTCGTCGCCGTCGTCACCCACCTGGACTCTTGGATAACCGGTCCTTCTCCATTCGAACCAACCTTCCTCCACCTGAGTGGGATAGAGTCCTGCGATCTTCTGGTTCATGATCATCTCCAGTTGTTCTTCCTCGGTTCCAACCAGGGTCATCACGGTGGCGGTATCCACGAAAGCATCCGCCTCGTCCTGGGTAATCCGGTGAGATGCAGCATATTCACTGACAAACTCGCCATCGGCCGCAGGATCGTAGAGGGCAAACATATCCAGTAACTGGGGTTCAATGTTGGCATTCCATGCCACGGCCCAGTTCATGGCAGCGGTGACCCCTTTGGTATAGAAGTCCTGTGCATCCGCCGGAGATCCTTTGATCCCGACCAGGGCAGCCTCGGCCAGGGCAAAATAGACTTCCTGGGAGCTCAGCAGGGGCATGTGCCAGACCGGGGCATACATATGCAGGGACCAGCGCGAGGTGCTTTCAGCTCCCCAGGGATACTTCTGTTCCACCGGAACATCACCCAGCAGGGGATGCCCGCGGTACCCGAAGAAATCTATGCCTTCATAACCCGGGGTTCCCGGCCATGCGGCCTGAGCAGTATCCGCAAACAACTTCAGCCTGGGATCAAAATTATCCTGCCAGATGTCCACAATGGTTTTGGCACACTCTCTTTTGGTCAATGAGGATCCCTGGGAATAAAGCCCGGAATACTGTGACTGGAAATTCGGATTGGTATTGTCGATATTATCGTATGCCGTCATAATAAAGGCATTGTCACCTGCACTGGTGATCAGATTGGTCTCATTCAGGTCGCTCATATTGTCCGCAGCCAGGGTTTCATCCACATAGCGGACACGAAGGGCCATCCTGAGGCGCAGGGAGTTGGCAAACTTTTCCCATTTTGCCACATCCCCTCCATAGATCAGGTCGGCTCCGCCATAGGAGTCTTTCCCCGGATCCAGTTGGTTGACTGCTTCTTTCAGTTCATTGAACAGGTCTTCATAAATACTCTGCTGCGTATCATAGGCAGGGGTATAAACGGCCTCTTCCTGGGGAAGACAGGATTCAAAGTAGGGCACGTCTCCATAGGCATCCGTAAGCCTTTGAAACGCATATGCCTTCAGGATCCTGGCAATGGCAATATGATTGGAATGATCGGTGCCTTCCTCGGCGTCCCGCTTCGTATAGAGGTTGATAATATCCGCCAGGTTTCTGGCATAAACCCCATAGGTGCTGCTCCAGATCCCTGTATTGGCTGATTGCTGAAAGGGACGGTTGGCATTGGAAACCGACATTCCCGGGTAGTTACCCACGGTTCCGGAACCCCCGTCACCGTCATCAATGACCATCTGGTACTGGACGTAGGTAAGCATTAATTCAGGATTCACAACATCCTCCGTGACGAGATTCTTACTCGTATTCAGCTCGGGAAAGTCCTCTGTACAGGCGTTGACCATCAGGACCAATGCCATCAGAGCTATACTCTTTATAATTAGTTTTGATTTCATATTGGTTCTGTTTAGAAGGTTATTTTCACATTAAATCCAAAGGTCCTGGTAGTTGGAAGTGACATGGATTCGATCCCCGAATAGCCGGCCTCTGTATTTGGTGCGGCCTCGGGAGATATTCCCATATTCTCCATATGTTCCTCCAGGTAGGCCAGGTTTCTTCCGATCACACTCAGGGTAATTCCCGCAATGGGAGTATTCGCCAGTAAGGATGGCTGGAAGCGGTAGCTGAGCATCACTTCTCTCAGACTGATGTAACTTCCGTCCAGAACAAACCAGTCGGTGGGACCTCCCCAGGCCCTGCTGGCCCAGTAGGTTTGCCCGTCAACTGCCTGAGTGTTCTCTTCATATCCAACCACATTGCCAGTGCCGTCAAGGATTTCAACCACGCCGTCCAGGATGCCCACATAGGGAAGCTGGTTCCCCTGATCATCCGTATCCTGAGGCCTTCTGCCTTCCTCGGTGAAGAGTCCGGTCCCTTTGGCGGTCATCTGGTATTTGGTAGCTGAGGAAATCTCTCCGCCCTGGACGAAATCAATCAGGACATTCAGAGAGAATCCCTTGAAGGAGAAGGTATTGTTCAATCCTCCGATCCAGTCCGGGGTGATATTCCCCAGCACACTGGTGCTGGATTCCCTGGCATAGGACCCGCTGGCATTCACGATGTACCTGCCATCGGGAGATTTTTTGGTGGCATAGCCCACAATGTTCCCGTAAGGTTCCCCGGGATTGGCGTAGATATTGTTGGGATAGTGTTCGGCCAGGCGATAGGTTTCGATTCCAGGGGCCAGTTCTTCAACCACCGAGTTGTTCTTGGCGAAGTTGAAGGAGACATCCCAGCGGAAGCTGTTACTCAGGCTGACCGGGGCCACATTAATGATGGCCTCGATTCCTTTGTTACTGACTTTACCGGCGTTGATCACGACGCTGGAGTAGCCGCTGGCAGTGGAAATGTCCACCGGAAGGATCTGGTTGGTGGTAAATCCGTTATAGTAAGTGACATCGATACCCAGGCGGTTCTGGAAGAACCTCAGGTCCGTTCCCACTTCCCAGGATTCACTCAACTCATTCTTCAGATTATAGAGCGGGATGGTACCGCTTCTGGACGCAAATCCATTTCCAAGGAAACTTGAGGTGTAGGAAGAGTAGCCTGTTTTGGTCAGGTAGGGATCTGAATCGTTACCCACCTGCGCCCAGGAGAGTCTTACTTTACCAAAGCTCAGGATGTTGTTGTTGATGCTGAAGGCGTCAGAAAAGACAAAGCTAAGTCCTGCCGAGGGATAGAAGAATCCATATTCTCCTTCCCCGAGGGCAGAGGACCAGTCATTTCTTCCGGTGACATCCAGGAAAAGATAGTTCCGGTATGCCAGTTGCCCGGTGAAAAATACCGATTGCATTTCCTTTTGCCAGAGCGATTGACTGGGATAGAGATCCAGGGCATTGGCCACCGAATAAACTCCTTCGGCCTTGAAGCTCCGGGCATCCATATATACATTTTCCCTTCTCTGGGTCAGTAAACTGGCACCCAGGGTCAGGTTCCCTGTGAAATTGGTTGAGAGTTGCTTATTGGCTGTCAGCAGGACATCTGCATTCAGATCCTTATAATGAAGCATTTCCGTAGTAAGACGGCCTCCTCTGTTGGCACTGCCACTGGCACCTACCGGCCAGGTTTTCTCCCGGTATTCCGAGTGAACATCTGCTCCAACACGGCCAATAAGGCTTAACCAGTCTGTGAATTTAACGGTTGCAGAGGCATATCCCAGGATACGGTCGCGATAGTCAAAATTCTTCAGTTCATTTACCACATAATAGGGATTGTAATTTACCCCGGGCCAACGGCCATAGTCTCCAGTAGTTTCATAATACTCCTTGAGCCAGTCCATGGGGACGTAACGGCCCATGGTCACAAAGGTCCGGTTCACGTTATCAGACCCGGATCCCATGGCGGGACGCTGGCTTCCGTCTGTGCGGATGTAATTGAACTTGGCATCAATGGAGAGCCAGTCGGTCACCTCTGAAGTGGACCTTAAGGCCACATTGTATTTACCTACCCGGTGATTTGGCACGATCCCCTTGCTCATAACATTCCCGAAAGAAAGCCTGTTTGAAGACTTATCTGAACTGGAAGTTATGGCTACCGAATTGGAGTTGGTAATTCCTGTTTCATAGAAATCAGCCACGTTGTCCACCGGTTGAGGCAGCAACACCATGGTCCGGGTATTCCGGTCCTCCGGATACACAAAGGGATCTACGATGGTCCTGCGACCATCCAGTGGCGGGCCCCAGCTGTCACCGTGCCAGGTATCCATGGTTTCATAGAGCTCCCCGTCAATCTCAACCAGTGATCCATAGAGGTTGGTGCCTTCGTACCCTGTGGCATACTTATTCTGATAGGTAGGGATCAGGTTGATGGTTTCAAAGCTCACGTTTGAGTTCACATCGATGGAGAAGCCCTTCTTTCCTTTTCCGGATTTGGTGGTAACCAGGATCACCCCGTTGGCTCCCCTGGAACCGTATAAGGATGAGGCGTTTGGACCTTTAAGTACGGTCACCGATTCCACATCTTCCGGGTTGATATCCCCGATACCATCTCCATAGTCATTGTCCCCCCACATACCGCCATCTCTGGAAGCATCCTTGGGAATATTTATGATGGGGATGCCATCCACCACATACAGAGGCTGGTTCGTTCCGGTCAGTGATGAATTTCCACGGATGGTGACACTGGAAGAACCTCCTGTTCCGGCTGCTGTTTTAGATACCTGGACTCCAGCCACTTTGGCCGTGAGGAACCCGGTCAGGTTAAGTTCCCGCGCGCCGGTTAGCTGTTCGCTGTCCACCTTCTGTGCAGCAAAGCCAAGAGCTTTCTCCTGCTTTTCGATGCCCAGGGCGGTTACGACCACCTCCTCAAGGGCAATGGTGGATACCGCCAGTGTAACATTGATAACGGTTCTGTCCTCAATGGCCACCCTCTGATCTTCCATTCCAATAAACTTGAATTCAAGGAATCGGGCGTCGGTTGGAACATCAAGTGTGTAACTCCCGTTGGCACTGGTAATGGTACCAATGCTCCGGTTAACTACTACAACATTTGCTCCAGGCAATGGTTCACCATCCTCCGCTGAGGTGACTGTACCCGTAATGGTGCGGGTTTGAGCCATTACACTGCCTAGCATAGTCAGAAGTAGAATTACTGTTAGATAGAGATTCTTTTTCATAGAACTAGGATTAATTGAGTTAAATTTAGTTTGTCTTATGTTGAGTGGAGGAGTTTTAGGTTTCCTCGCTTTAGTATTTACGTAACATTACAAAAAGCAGATATTTAACTTTTCTTTCATTCCGCATGGGGTAAATATAATAATAATAATTACAAAAAAGTAAAGAATAATGAAAAATAATAATAAAAATAGCGTAATGAAACATTTAGAAAGGTAAACAGCTGCCTATTTTCTAATTTTAGCTCCTTGAAAAAAAAGAAAAGAAGAGTTGGAAGCGCTAATTTAAAAGGTAGTTGCGAATCAAGTCAGCCATTTCAGTTTGTGCCCATCTTAGTCAGCCTTTGCAGGGACTCCAGCAAATAATAATCCGCATATACCAGGGGTACATCTATCTCCACCCCATGGGGAATACTTCCAACACTGTGATTCAAAAGGAAAAAATTATTTTTCCCTTCATAATCGGTATAGTCGGAAGAGAGGAGGCTGGAGATGATCTGAACGGCGATTTCTTTGTACGTATCCTCCCCGGCTTCTGCATAGGTACTCAGTTCAAGCAGTGCTGAGCTGATAATGGCAGCTGCGGAGGCATCCCGGGGGATTTCTTTGTAGGCGGCAGGATCATACTCCCACTCGGGTATGAAAGCAGGGTCCGCTGCAAAAAAGTCCCAGTAGGGGACCCGGTCCTCTGGCATATCCGGATAGCTGGTAATATAGTCTGCGATATTTCTGGCAAACTCTAAATACCGTTCATCCCCGGTATACCTGTAACAGATCACAAAGCCATATAAACCCCAGGCCTGGCCACGTGCCCAGGCAGATTCATCCACAAGTCCCTGGCAGGTGGCTCTGTCCAGCACTTCACCTGTAAGGGTATCATAATCCACCACATGGTAGGACGAATAATCGTCCCGGTAATGATTCTTCATACAGGTCTCTGCATGCTGGATGGCGATTTCCTCGAGTCCTTTGTTCCCGCTCAGACCGCTGGCCTCGAAAAGCAACTCCAGGTTCATCATATTGTCAATGATCACCGGGAAGTTCCAAACGGTGATTCCGTCCCAGGCTTCGCGGTAGTCCCACGATTCGATGCTCCTGGTCTTTGGGCTGTATCTTTTTGAGAGTGATTCTGCGGCCTGGATCAGCACGTCTTTATAGGCCTTATTCCCCGTGATCCTGTAGCCGTTACCGTAGCTGCAATTGATCATGAAACCCACATCATGATGACTTTCCAGGTACTGGATGGTATCCAGAAGCTCGGTCCATTTCGTTGCCTCTTTCTCCCAGTAGGGATCCCCGCTCAGTTCATAAAGATACCAGAGGTTCCCGGCAAAAAAACCAGAGGTCCAGCCCTCCAGGCCGGTCGAAACAAGCTCCCCTTCCTTGTTTACGGTTCTGGGCAATCCCTTCTCGACGCTGGCATTCTCCGTTAAATAAGTATAACGTTTAGTCGCAAATTCTAAAAATTCCGGACTGATGATAGTTTCCGGCTGCTTACATCCTGTCAGCCATAGCGAAAAGAGCACATAGCTACCCAGGACAATCATTTTTTTCAACATAGTCGTATTTATTCGTTCATCCAGCTTTGTTGCGCGGATGTTATATATGCTTTTAACTTGCTCAGATATTCTTCCAGGCCCAGAAGCTCCTCATCATAAATCAGATAAGACATATCGGCCCGGCGAAAGGCAAAGTGCCGGGCCCGGTCCTGGCGGTGAAAAAACTCTTTGTCCGGTGTGGACAGGCCTTTGGGCAACCTGGTTTTTTCCCAGATGCTTACGAGCTCCTCCTGCACCTGTTCCCTTTCTGCCAGGTTGCTTTCGATGATCCCCACCGCCTCCTCCAGTGCGTCCAGGGTCGCCTGGTAGCTCAGGTATCTTTGATTATGTGCTTCTTTGATTTTCTGTTCCAGCGAGGAAAGTGCCAGGTAGGTGTTGCAGGTATGACTGACCAGGCTGACCAGGCTTGAAAAGAGTTCCAGATCATAGGGGTGCCGGATCCCCGCCTCCTGGTTGAGCCGGATAATCTCTTCTGCACGCTTCATCTGCTCTAACTGAGCCTTCGATTCTTCAATTTTCGAGGCATATTCCCGGTTCCAGAATTCATCATATTCCAGGTTATCCCCCCGGGGCAGATCCGGAAGATGTGTTTTGCCGATATCGCCATAGTGCCAGACCCGTCTTTCGAAAGATTTGTAATAGTAATAGGATGCATGGTTCAGGAGGAGGTAAAGTTCCTTCATGTGCATGGCCTGGTCCCCGTAGTAGTTCACAAAGAAGTGGTCCACAAATTCATCCAGGGAAGGATGGCTTCCGCTCCACGCCCATTCGGCTGAATTAATAAAACTCATCATCCACATCTGGTTGTGCAGTCCGGAGTCGTCCCAGGAAGTATTGATCATGCCCTTGAACCTGCCGGTCCGTGCGGCACTGGTCAGGGCCTCATAAGAACGGGTCAGACTGTTTACTGCCTCCTTTTCATTTTCGCCTTCTCCCCTCAGCTTGTAAAAGTAGGGCAGGAACAGGGGCTCAATTCCGGGGTTGGGATCGTAACAGAATCGTTCATAGTGTCTTTTGCTCACCTCAAGGTGGTATTCCGGGAGATCGTTTTGTTCATCGATCAGGACCATTCCCTCCAGGGGATTTTCCGTGGCCCCGGGGATATATGCCGCACTCCAGGCCATGACTGTCCGGCCCTTTTTCGCAAGTGGTTCAGCACTTTTGTTTATGAAATGGGTCATCAGGGCATGTTTGCCGTTCTTCTGGACCTCCGCCTGGCATCCGCATTCAACTCCCTTACCCAGTTCGTAGGATTCATCGGTACCAATGTGGATGTATTCCGAACCCGGGGTGGCTAAGATGGCGTCCTGCCAGAGATCGTTCAGCAATTCATAGCTTCCTTCCTTCAGGGGACAGAACTCCCAGTTGGAAGCCGGTATTTCTCTGAGATGACTGTACTGGGGCCATTTCAGGATATAGCTTACATGTCCCAGTCCCTGCACCAGGGGGACAATCTGCACATGGTATTTGCGGGCATAGCGGGTGAGCTCCTGCATCTCCTCCATGGTAAAGGCCCCGGGTGCCCCGATTTCGGGGTGACTGGGGTATTCGAATTTGTCCTCCCATTCCCAGATCAGCATGTTGATCTTGTAGGAGGCCAGGTCCCGGATAAAACTTTCCACATAGGAGCGCTTATCCTGGTGGTGCTTGGTATCGTAGTGTGCGGCCCGCTCTCCCAAATCGGGCCAGTCGGTGATCTGCATGCCGGGAACAGAAGCTCCCCGGGGGCCTTTCCTGATTGCCTGCAAAAGGGTCCGGGTGCCGTAAAATAAGCCTGCTTCTCCCTTTGCCCGGATGGTCAGCCGGTCCCCCTCGGTCTTCAGCTGGTAGAACTGCATTGCTTGTTTTTTATCCAGCTCCTTAATCTTCCGGCTGACCCCCTTGTGCGTCAGTACGATGGAGTTGCCGGAGGGGACCTGGGTGATCCGGGCCTCTACTCCAAATTCTTTCAGAAGCTCTGCCGCCAGCTCCTCTGCGGCAAAGTGGTCCGCCGCGGAAGCAGACCTGTCCAGGACAATGGAAAGCTCGCTGCCCAATTCAAAATCCGCTCCTTCCAGAAGCACTTCCTGGGGATAGGGAATCAGAGGGATGCCTTTGGTGAGGAGCGGGATTTCGGCTCCGGATGCCTGTACCAGGGTAAAAAGGAAAAAAACGCTAAGGATAACTGAGGGGCAGTTGAAAATTTTGTGGTCTCTGTTATTTGTTCTATGCATGGCTTACCAGGTTTAATTTTTCGGCAACCAGAGCGGTCACCGCCTCTGTGGCATGGGGAAAAACCTTACGCAGGTCGATTTCCGTTTCCCCGGCCAGTTTTGCTTTAAGGGTACTCATGAAGATGTTTTTAATTTCAGTGGCCAGGTTGATTTTATTTATCCCTCTGTGAATGGCTTCCACCAGCTGAGGATGCGGGACCCCGCTTGAACCGTGCAGTACCAGGGCTGCATCAACGCTTTTCTCGATTTCGGTCAGGCGGTCCAGATCCAGTTTTGGCTCACTTTTATAGAAACCGTGTGCCGTGCCAATGGCAATGGCCAGGGCGTTGATCCCTGTTTGTTCAATAAAGAGACTGGCTTCTTCAGGAGTTGTATAGCCTTCTTTTTGAGTGGATTGGCCAAGTTTAGCCACATAGCCCAGCTCGGCCTCCACACAGGCTCCGTACCGGGCGGCCAGATCGACCACTTTGCGGGTGATACGAATATTTTCCTCCAGAGCTTTTTCACTGGCATCAATCATCACCGAATCAAATCCGGCATCCAGGCACCTGGCCACTGTTTCGTAACTGTCACCATGATCCAGATGTACCCAGGCCTCCACCTGATGATGTTCTGCTGCGCTGCGGGCCAATTGTACCGCCACGTGGAGCCCCATATATTGAATGGATGAGGGAGTCAGTTGCAGGATGATGGGATTTTTTGTCAAGGCTGCTGCCCGCAGGACTCCTTCCAGGGTTTCAAAATTATAAAAATTGGTGGCAAGCAAAGCTCCGCGGCTGCTTTGAAGTTTCTTGTATTTCTCCTGTAATGTCATCTTCGCTTAATGGTTAGTGTCTGATGCTTAGAAATATAAAACTAACTGACCCCTGATAAGCCGCAGGCCCTGGAGTAAATTCCGACCACCGAACGGATCTTATGCAAGAGCAGAGCCTCCGGGTCGTTTTCCAGCGTATTTGCCGCTACTTCCATATACTGGTCAGGCATATACTGGCTCAGGAGGGATAAAGGTATCCGATTTTCCCGGAGATTCATAAAAAGCTGTTTGCCTGCCTGAATCAGAGAAGGGGAGGGCCAGTAATATCTGGCCCTGTCGGAAAAGCTGAATTTCCTCTTAAAGGCTTGCTCTTCCACCGATCCTGAATAATAGGCTTCCCAATGCCCGGGATCAGCCTTCATCACGTTCTCCAGGGTGTCCCTCAATCCGGACAAGCGGCTGGCCTTGTTTCCCAGCAGCTCTCTTTCCATATGTTCCAGCGCAAACAGTCCCTCCCGGTAGGCAAAGGTCAGCCAGGGACCCACCTTCAGGATGCAGAAATGGTCTTCCACCAGGGCTTTGAGGCTGGCCTCGCTCTGGTAATCGGTAGAATGGGCTTCATAGACCATCCCCTCGTAGTCAAGGATCCTCCTGCTCAGTTTTTCGGCAGCCTTGCGCGGGTAGGGAAAAATGGTATCATCTCCGAATTCAACTCCGGGCTGAACCACCACGGCGATTACCCGGCTCAGGCTATCGCCGAGTCCGGATTTATGAAAGCTTTCGCGGGCATTGGCGATGGTCCGGTCCAGATCGGGAATTCTGGTGGGGGCAATGCCCTCTTCCTTTTGTTGAGCTCCGCCGGGAAGGGGTACTTCACTTCCAATGACGTACAGGGGCCGGGGGCTTTTATCCCCGAGTTTTTCCCAGGTGTTTTCTGCTACCATACACAATTCGGCAGTCCGACCGGCAATAAGCTCATCCCGCTGGTCCTGCTTCATATCTGCAGCATCATCGGCACAGAGCATGCTGGTATCGATATGTATCTTTTGAAATCCTGCTTTCACATAGGCTTCGATCAGTTTTTTTGACCGGGCCATGGCTTCACCGGCCGGGAGAGATCTCCACTGATAGGGTCCCAGATGGTCCCCTCCGAACAGTATATTTTCTTTCGGGAAATCAGCAGCTTTGGCCAGGGAGGATACATAGGCAATAAAGTCTTCGGGCTTCATTCCGGTATAGCCTCCATACTGATCCACCTGGTTGGAGGTGGATTCAATCAGTAAAATAGAATGATCTTCTCTTGCCTGAAGGAAGCTTGCCTGCAGTACTGTTTTATTTGCCGAACAGATGGAGTATATCCCCGTTTTTCTGCCCCCTTTGTTCTGGTCCAGGATGTTTAAAAAACGATCTCTTGATTGATTCCCCATTTTTTCGGAAAAGAAGGCTATTTCTAATTCTGATGTCCCTGATTCACAGAGGGCTTAATAGATGGTGACTCCCTGTACAACCCTGGAAATGGATCCGTATTTGGAAGGAGAGTCAGGTTCCAGGCCAAGGTTCAGGGATTTAAAAAAGCCAATGATCTGTGCAGGAAGAATATACAGGATGACCTGAAAATCTTCCGGCACCTCCTTAGTGAATTCCGGGAAATTGATCTTATAGTCAAGAGATATTTCGGGGTAATCAAGGGCATTGCCTACCAGAACACATTTTGCCTTTGTCGGTGACTCCCTGATGGAGCGGATCAGATCAATTTCATACTTTTCCACGCAGGCATCGGAGGAAAACAGATAGGTAATAAGCGTGGAATCATTGACGACCGCTCTTGGACCATGACGAAAGCCAAGAAAAGAGTCAAATTTGCAGATCACTTTTCCGTCCGACAACTCCTGAACCTTCAGGTGAGACTCATGAGCCACCCCGAACAAGGGCCCGGAGCCCAGGAAGACCGCCCTTTCAAAGTCCAGGGAGGCTATAGATATAAATTGTTCCAGGTTTTTACTTATCAGTTGTTTTCCACTTTCGATTACTTTGTTTACGGCCGGATCCAGGTCATCTATCTGTTGGAGCCAAGGTAAAAGCAGCCCGGTAAGCAGCATGGAGGTATAGGAACTGGTCATGGCCAGTGATTTATCATTGGTTTCCTCGGGAAGGAAAAAAACATAGGTATTTGGCTTATGCGATTGCAGCGCCAGATTTCCATTCCTGTTGCAGGTGATGATCAATTGGTACAGATGGTCACAATGGGCATTGGCCGCATTTACAGTTGCCAGACTTTCCGGACTGTCGCCCGAACGGGCAAACGATATCAGCAAGGTGGGTTTGGTCCGGATGAAATAGTCCCCGGGATGAGTGATAATATCAGTGGTGGCAATACTTTTGGTGCTGACTTTCAGGTTCTTCTGATAAATCCCGGCCAGGGTTTCTCCAATAAAAGCAGAGGTTCCGGCACCGGTCAGAATGATGCATACCCCCGGACTTTCAAGGGCCTGCCGGAGAAACAGGGCCAATGATTCTTTCTCCTCTTTTACCCTTTCATAGGTTTTTCTCCACATCTCTGGCTGGCTCGCAATTTCCTTTGCAGTATCATATCCCCCCCGTTTTTTGAGCTCCGTATCTTTGATCCCTAAATATTCCATCAGTAAATCTTTGATTTGTGGTAAATATAGAAATATATTTTCATATGCTTTCTATTTTTGAGTTAGAATTTTCATAAAATTACCTATATGCTATGAAGCATAAAGATTTAGTAAGTATAAGGCAAGATAGTTTTCATTTCTTTTGCACTGCTTCCGATCCGGAAAAGGTCGAAAACTATTCCAGGCCCGGGGACTCCGGGCCTGTTTCCCGGACAATCATCCTGGTTTCTGCGCGGATCAGTTTCCCCTGGGAAGTGATCCCGCAAAGTTCTATGGTATATTCTCCGGGTACATCCCCGGTATAGAAGTGGATCTCCTTTTCCATGGAAGCTTCCAGGATAAGCTCCGTGTCCCAGCACAGCAGACTTCTCAGGTCGGGGATCCTGTCCGGAACTCCGCCTTGAGAATAATCTCTTGAATTGTACCTGAATGAATTCCCGGAACTCAGGGGAAGGATATACCTGGCCATATTGGGCAGGAGCCGGACCTCTGAAAAATCTGATGTTCTGGTATGAATATCCACGATCCCTCCGAAGGTGAGCTCACGGTAATAGTACACTTCAGAGAGAACGGTGATCCTGTCCAGTTTGCCAACGGGGATCTGTGAGATTTCATGGTAATCCGGGTAGAGAACCCCGTCCAGAAATACTCCCGGGCTTTCCTCGATCTTCTCATAGCTTACAGGGTCCATCACCCTGATTTCGGATTTCATCCTGTTCTGGATAAACTGCACGGAGGGGATTAATTCATAAAAGTATTCAGACAAAGAATCCAGCTGGATGTAGTCATCCATATGTAGCGTGGAACCGGGATGGTTATAGAAGGGTTCCCGGATTTTTTCCCTGCTTGCTTCTTCGCGGGGCAAAAAGTCTGCCTGCCTGAGCTTCTGTTTTAGCTGCAAAAGTTCGAAGCGCTTTTCCAGAAGGGTGGCGTCTGATTGATCCAGGTGCAGGGCCGGAAAGGAGGGTGTCACCCTGAACCCGTTCCAGTAAGGTTCATCCAGTCTGATGACTGCCTGGTTCTCCGGGAGCGTGAATACCAGATCGGTTTCCCCTTTTTGTGCGGGCAACAGGAGATCAAATCTTCCGCTGTAATCTGTGCGGGTATGATACAGAAGTGTACCCGGCCCGGGTATGGACAGTATCAGGTCGGCTTCCGGCAAGGTTAGTCCGGATTCGTTAAGCAGGGTACCCGTCAGCCTCAGCCCCTTGAAGTCGGGCAGGTAATTCAGCTTATCCCTTGTGATCCCTTCCAGGATTCCGGAGGGAACGGCGGTCTTCTTATGATAGAGAGAAGGTTCTGAAAGGCGCACAGAAAGTGAGAAATGGCCACCCTGGATACTGCCGGCGTCCTCCTGGTCAAGCCGGATTTTCAAGTTGACTTTTTCCCTGTATGCATAATCTTTTTTTTGCAGTTGCAGTTCAATACCCTGGCGTGAGCGGGACTTGCCTGCCTGACTTGCTGCAGGGTCCACCGGTCTTTTGGAGGAAGCGCTGTCCGGGAGGATCTTCTGGTCCGGACTAAGAATAACCAGGCCCTGGCGATGAAAGGCTGATTCGCCGAAATTCTTCAGCCAGTTGGTATAAACCAGCAGGGTATAGTACCCGGATGGAATATCTTCCGGTATTTGAAAGCTTCCTGCTCCGCAACCCTGCTCCAGCAGGACTTTCTGGCGGACAAGCGGGGTATTCTGTTCGCTGATCAGTTCAACAAAAGCAAGCCTGCTCAGCTCAAGTTCCGGAAAAAGTGGATTGGTGCAGTAGACGGCATAGGCTACGACCTCTTCCGGGAAATAGCAGGTCCGGGCCAGGTGGAGCTCCAGAACTTCGGCGGGTAGCAGGGCCGTATCCGGGCTATGGCCGTCCTGTCCGGAAAGCTGGAGACTCAGGAAAACCACTGCGACAAGTATGAATGGATGTTTCATGGAAGATCGGTTTTAAAGGAGTTTCCCTTATTGGTCCCAGAAGTCAGGTTTCTCATGGCTGCCCCGTGCCCTGCAATCGGTACAAAAACTGTTTCTGCTCAAAGCGGTTTCAGAACCATTGTTATAGGTTCCGTAAGGGATATACCTGACTCCCCTTGGCGGGGAAGAGGTCCACCCGCACTCCCCGTAAACCGAGCCTTTGGGTACGCGATGTTCGCTGGGCTGAATGAAGATCCTGTACTGCTGTTCGGCCGAGGCCATAAAATAACCCAGGGCCTGCTTTCCCCCATTGCAACAGGAGATATTACCGAGGATCTGGGCAGGGGCCTTTTCGTAAATCCCTCCGGTTTCTTCGTTGGACTCCCGGATCTTCCTGAAAAAATTGTACAATTGACTGTCCATCACATATTGCTTCACCAGGATGCTGTATCTGATATTCAGGCGGTCATCGGGCGGGCCAATGGATTGAAGAACAAGGCCCTTTATGCCCTCTGCGGGTGTATCTAAAGTGGAATGAACCAGGACAGATCTGGAACGCTCACTCACATAGCAATGTCTCCTCTCGTAGTCGACCTCCACGTGCTCCATGGTCGGCAGCGGTGCTCCCTCCCCGGTGCCATGGTCAACCCGGATATAAGTGGGCATCTCCATTTCCCAGGTCTCCTCGAATTCCCATTTATAATAACGGATTTCGTCGTCCGGAGCCCGGGTATCCACCTGGATCTCAAGCCAGTTTGCAGTGTAAACCCGCTCATTTATAAAGTAGGTACGGGTGCTTTCCTTAAAATACACTGAATCAATGGAAGGTACTTCCTGCATCAGGACCCCGCTTGATTCATATTGCAATCCATCCAGGGTGCTGATCGTTAAATAGTAGGTATTTCCGGGGATCCCCCGAAGGTCCTGCTCCTCGGTTTCGTACCAGCCGGCTTCTTTTTCAGGAAGTATATAGAGATGACCGGCATCATCGGTGATCTGCACCTGTGCCCCTGATATAAGAGGGTACTCGGTGACTCCGTTGGCTTGGTCATATACCGGCAGGGTAGAGGACAGCCGCACACCAAAGGGACCGGTCTGATCGGTGATCAAACCCTCAACCACCAGCAGACCGGAAACCTCACTGTCGTCCAGGTCAGGATGGAAGGGTTCCACACACTGGCTGAACAGGAGAAACAAAGCGCAGCCGGCCATCATCTGTATTTGTGTTTTTAGATTCATTTTTGTTGTCAAAACCTGAAATTATAACTAAGCGTGGGGATGATGGCTCCGAATATGGAGAGTTTGTATGCTTCAAAGTTTCCATCCTCACTGCGGAAATAGACCGAATATGCATTTTTCCTCCCGGTCAGATTGTACAGCGAGAAGGTGAAGGTACTGTGAAACAGTTTGTTTTTCTTTAAATTGCTGTTCATGGTGAGGCCGGCATCCAGGCGAAAATAGTCCGGGATCCGGTACTGGTTGTAGTCCGAATAATGAAGGATCACCTGGTCGCCCAGCTCATACTTGGCCGTCGGATAAGTGATGGGCCGTCCGGTTGAATAATAGAGAGATGCGCTAAGAATCAGCCTGCGGGAGGCTTTCACATTCGCCTGGATATTCAGGCTGTGGGGTTTGTCGTAGTTGGCCGGAAAGTAGTCTCCGTCATTGATGATCTCTTCGGCAAACTCACTCACTGACCTGATCAGGGTTCTGGAATAGGTGTAGTCGATACGTCCATGGATCCTGCCCCCTGGTTTTTTCAGGGAAAATTCCGCTCCGTAGGATTTCCCCTTCCCATTGATGATCTCGGTTTCCACATGGTCGTTCAGCAGGAGATCGGCACCCGGCTTATACTCTTTGATATTCCGCATGTGTTTGTAGAAAACCTCCACGGAAGTCTCGATATTGCCCTGGTAGAAGTTATGGAAATAGCCGGCCGAGAGCTGGTGCCCTATTTGGGGAAGCAGATAGGTGTTGCTCAACTTCCAGGTATCGGTGGGAGAGATGGCTGTGGTATTGCTCAAGAGGTGGATATACTGCGTGGTTTTGTTGTAGCTGAGTTTGACCGAGCTCAAGCGGTTTAATACGTAATTCGTGGAGAGCCTGAACTCGGGGTGGATAAATACCTGTTCCAGGCTGTTCTTGTCATAGGAAACGGTATCCACGATGCTTTCCACATCCAGAGGCATTCCCGGGGCATACACAAAACCAGTACTGCTATGCAGCGCCGCAAATCCTGAAAGCCTGAGTCCTGCTTCGACCTTGAACCGATCTGAAAGATAAAATTCGTTTCCGGCATACAGACTCAGTTCCACAGCCTGTTCGTTTTCAGCATATATGGGCGTAATATTGGAGAATTCCCCTACCTCTCTTCTTCCCGGATTTACAGAATAAAGATCCACATCGACTCCATATTCAAACTTCAGTCCCTGGCTGGAAAAATGCTCCACATGACTCTTCAGGCTAAGTTGATCCAGATCATGACTCAGCTGAGAAGCCGTATTAATGTTGCTATTGTCTGAAATATTATAGCCGAATCCACTGTATATCAGTGAAATATCTGCATTCATCTGTGCATTGAACTGATGTTGCCAGCTCAGCGATCCGATATTGTTCTTGAAATTGTAAACCGTATCGCTGTGCAACTGGAATTGATCCTGGCTTTTATACAGGTTCAGCCGCAGGGAGTTCCGGTCGTTGATCCAGAGCTTCAGTTTAGCCTGGCCATCATAGAAACCCACTTTGCTTTTATATAGTTCCGGCACTTTTATTTGACTCAGGACCCAGTTGGAATAGGTAGTTCTGTAGCTTACAAGGAAGTTGGACTTCTGGGAGAAAAGCGGGGCCTCTACAAACATTCGGGCCGAAACGGGGCTGATTCCCCCCGACCCGGATACTTTCACCGGGACATCCTCCATAGTGTTGATTACCAGCACGCTGGAGATTCTTCCTCCAAAGCTCACCGGAATGCTTCCCTTATACAAAACGGCATCGCTGATAATGTCGGGATTAATGGCGGAGAAATTCCCGAAGAAATGGGAGGGGTAATGGATAGGGGCGCGGTCGATAAGGATCAGGTTCTGATCGGTCTTTCCCCCCCGGACATTAAAGCCGCTGGTCCCTTCCCCCACCGTTTGAACCCCGGGCAGGGTGATCAGACTTTTAATCACATCCGGCTCTCCAAGCAGGGCAGGAATTGATTTCATGGATTCGATGCTGATCTTCTCTAAGCCGATGTGTATCTCTCCCAGGTTCCCTTTCCCATGGCCGATCACTACCACATCTTCCAGAAGGTTGTATTTGGTTTCAAGCACCACATCGAGCCGGCCGTCTGAATAGAGGTTGATGGTCCGTTTGCTCGGATGCATGTCGAGACTGCTGAATTGAATGGTATGGTTCCCCACCGGCAAGCGGATATGGAAAGATCCGTCCTGGTTGCTGATTACTCCCTGCTGTGTGGCTGGAATAACTATATTTCCTCCCTCCACGGGCTCCCCGGTTTCGAAACTGCTTAACTGCCCCGAGAGCGTAGCGAAGCCTGTGCTTGTGCCTCCGGGGATCCCGATGTTGTAGATTTCAAATTGCTTTCGATTTAATGCTTCCCTGGAATCCTGTTCTTCCGGGGAGGCCTCTTTGTGAACAATCCTGAATTGTTCGCGATCCGGGAAGAGCGGCCTTAAGGAGGGCCCCGGATAGATGATTATCCGGTTGTTCTTCATTACATGGAAGTTGAGCCGCTGCTTATACAGGACTGACTCCAGGCATTTCTCCAGGGCCATCTCCCGAAATTGCGCTGTTACCCTCAGATCTCTGGTGGCACTGGTATCATAGAAAAACTGCACCGGGTATTCCTTTTCAAGCGTTTCAAGGAAGGTGCTCAGGGGCAGGTCCTGGAAGTCACCGCTGATTTGTATCCCCTGGCCCCAGGCCTGGAGAGTTAAAAGACACAGCATGGCTCCCGCAAATAAATACCTGCTGCCCCTTCCCGGCTTATCTTGTTGTGGGAGCAGTTTCATTCTGAGAGCTTCTGGAGTTGATCAAAGTATTCGAGTACGGAGATAATTGGCTCAGCTTGTTTACTGTTGATTTTCAGCCTGTTTTTACGTATATATTTTTTTATTTCCGGACGGTAAGCTTCCAGGGCGGCCAGAAGGGTGTTTCTGGAATAAACCCGCTCATAGCTGCCACGGGTTTGTATATAATACTCAAAGCTTCGCTGGTAGCGTCCTGCAAAAGCTCCGGAAGGATCACTGCTTACGCTGCAGCGCGGCCGGATGAGAAATGAGCTTTCCCCTTCATAGGCTTTTTCATACAGGGCTTTCTTTTTATTTTCCGGGAGTTGGATATATACAAATTTGTGGATTTGTTGAGTGGCTGTATCTGTGTATGAAAGGGAATCCAGATGGTCCTTGAAAAGCACGATGTACTTTGTCTGGTTCTCCTTTTCATAGAGCAGCACCAGGGTTTCCTCATACAGATCATAATTCAGCTGGAACCCGGTGTACTGCTTTCCCCCGTAGGACAGGGTGGCTGCCGGCCAGTAGGATTCGGCTAAAAAGGGATTCCCTTTATAGATTTTAGAGTAGATCCATTTTGGTCCGTTCACAATGTCCTTCTCTTCGGAATAGAGGGCTATACGATGCAGGCTTTCACTTGCGGCGGAGGCCAGTTCCTGTTTTTTGTGCTCGTCCCAGAAAGCATCCTGCGAATCCCAGTTATCCGTCCGGAAAGGGGATGCCGGCAGATGCACTTCGTCCCCCAGGCGGTTATATAAATTGCATCCGGAAGGATGATTGGCCCAGGCGTAGCGGACTGCAAGAGGATGATCGATTTGCTTGTTCCAGACCAGGATCTGATTCCCATCCAGGGAGGCACGGGCCTCTTTGAAAATCCGGTCCTTGCCTGCAATGGTAAATCCTTTCAGGCTTGCATTCCCTTTTGCCTGCAGGCCATCAGCCACCTGGTCGAACCACAGGCGGCACCTGTTTTCTTCCACCTGCATTCTGGTATATACCGGACCTGAAGATTCAATGGCTTCTCCATAAGCTGTCTTCAGCGCGGCCAGGGCCAGCCGCCGGCCCACCTCCTGCTTGTTTTTGGGATGGATGTCGCTGGAATCACCGATATCAATGGCCACCGCCATGGCCGTCTGCGGGAGGCTCAGTGCGGCGGATTGGGCCTCTCTGAGTTCAGGGAAAACCTGGGGCTCAAAATGGTAATTTGCCAGCTGAACAAACAGGAAGGGAAAATCGCCCTGTGCCCATTGTTTTCGCCAGGAAGCGATCATGGCCGGGAAAAGTTTACGGTATTGCGGAGCCCGGTAAGCATTTGACTCGCCCTGATACCAGACGACCCCGCGGATCGCAAAGGGAATAAGGGGTGCGATCATTGCATTGAACAGGACAGATGGCTGATTAAAATAGAGCGGATCTGGCTGTCCCTCGGCTCTGGCTTTCTCCAGCTCGAGGCAGAAATTTTGATACTCCTGGGCCAGCCACTCTTCATCATCGTTGTAGGCCGGCCAGTCCCCGAGAATATCACTTAACTCCGGGTTGATTTCCAGTGTTTCCCCGGGGGTCCAGGCTTCAGCAGTGGTTCCTCCCCAGGAGGAATGGATAATGCCGACGGGAATGTTTCTATCGGCATGTATGGATCGTGCAAAGAAGTAAGCCGTACCGCTGAAGTGACCCACGGTGGTTGAATCACAGATCTCCCAGGTATTCAGCCAGGAATTTTTCTGCTCGCTCACTCCGGCAAGCTCTGCTCTGATCAGGGAGGATTTGCTTCGTTTCACCTGGAAGTGCCGGATTTCGGGGTAGCTTGCCGAGGAAATTTCTTCCTCTGCATTCTGACAGCTCCTTACCTCCATGGCCATGTTCGATTGCCCGGAACAGACCCACACCTCACCGGCCAGGATATTCCTGATCCGGATGGTGGTCTTTCCTGTGACCTGCATTTCATATGGCCCGCCAGCCTCCAGGGGGCCCACCCTGACCGTCCATTTCCCATCCCGGTCTGCGGTGGTTTCAGCCAGTGATCCACCAATTTCCACCCTGATTTCTTCCAGGGGGTCGGCCCAGCCCCAGACGGGGATCTCCATGTTATGCTGCAGGACAACGTTGTCTGAAAACAGGGCAGGAAGCCTTAGCTGGGCAGCAGTAAAGGGAAAGGTGAGAGTGAGTAGGGCCAGTAAGGGAAAAAGACGGCGTTTTGACTGCTTCATGTCTCTATTGCTTCTTTGGTCCGTAATCGACCTCTCTGACCGCTTTGATCTGTCTTTCCCGGTCACCCGTAGTCAAATGAATGTCTTTATATTTTTCCAGAATGGGAGGATGAGGATCGGAAAGCATCTTGTAAAGCTCCGGGCGCCTGGATTTAAAATGAATGGCCCTAACATTGTCGGTTCCGTTTATGGTTTTCCACCAGCTGCTGTTGTTTACTCTTTCTTTGGCAAAGTCGATTTCTGTCATGATGACCGTATTCTCTTTCCCCACTGCTTCTGCGAGGACCTGTCCGTCAAAGTCAATAATCCCGTTCCCGTCGGACCCCAGCACCACCGGGGCAAGATAAACAGAGTTATCCCGGGCCCTGGTAATAAAGGTATGGGCGGTGGACAGGCTCTGGCCATTTACATTATCTTTTGCCATGGTCGGATTGAAAATTATCTCCGCTCCTTTCAGTGCATAGATGGTGGAAATCTCCGGATACCATAATTCCCAGCAGGTGGCAACGGCAACCTTGGCAAAATCGGTTTCGAATACTTCAAGCTCGTCTCCCAGAGAAACCAGCCAGGTTTCCATGATTGGAAGGATGGTTTTCCTGTGTTTGCCCATGATTTTCCCTTCCCGGTCGAAAACGACAGTGGTATTATAGACCTGATCGCCGGCCAGCTCGTAAATGGGGGCCAGGATATACATCTCGTACTGTTCTGCAATTTTTGAAATGCGGTCCGTTAGAGGGCCCGGAACGGGAACCGCCAGGGCATCCCATAGTATTTTCCCGGTTTCGGGATCCAGGGTTTCGATATATAATCCATAGGCTCCGATATGTTGCATATCCTCCGGTCCGCAAACCATATCTGCTCCCATCTTCCCGGCATCCTCAAAAAGGGCCAGTAGCTTATCCATATGGGCCTCAGACAGGGGACGGACCCTGGAAGGATCATAATCCTCCATAAAGGGATCTTCTCTTGGAGTACCCGAGGCCTGGATCACTGCAATGTTGGCTTTTCGGGAGGCTTGTGCGCATGCCGGGCCGGCAGAGAGGAAACACAGGACCGAAAACAGGAGTGTGAAGGACAGGGATTTCATATTATAGAATTTTACGACAACAATTATACGAAAGAAATACCATGTAAATTTAATTATTATTTCTTATTTAAAATGAGTTTCTCGTTTAAATAAGAAAAAAAAGAAATGTTTCGCAATTTACACGTACAGCTAAATTGTGGGGAAAATAGCAAGGGGTTAACTGAGGCAGGTCTGCCCGGAGAAATTGCTTATTCTGCCAGCAGATATACCGCTCCCATGGCCACAACCATTCCTGTGATAATGATCGGACTGGGAATGACCGCGTAAATCAACAGGGATAATACCACCGTAATGATGGGAGCTACCGCATTTGTTAAAGGGGCTACGATGATCACCTTCCCGTAGCGGATGGCATAGACCAGCATCAGGGCTCCGATAGAGTTCAGCGTATGGATGATCGCAGCCAGGTAGGGGCCCTTGAAGCCCCAGTTGATGGCCTGATCAAAATCCGTCATAAAGTAGGCAATCGGGGTCATCATGATTCCCGTCAGCATCATATAGAAAAAGATGCTTTCGGCCCTCATAATATTGTTGGCCTTTTTCATAAAGAAAGCCTGCATCCCCCAGGCAAGGAATACCAGAATAGCCAGAACAAACCATAAAAAACCCTTAACGATGCCTTCATCCGGCTTCTGGAAGGACATTAAGGCTATGGCTGCCAGGGCCAGGATGATCCCGACCCAGTGTCGCTTCGTGGTTGACTCTTTCAGGAAGAAAACAGATAAAAGGACGGTCACGGCCGGCGATAAAGAAATAATGGGAAAAATCAGATAGGCGGGCCCTTTAACCAGGGCGTGGAACAGGGCCAGCTGTCCGCCGGCACCCAGCAATCCGATGATCATGCCATACATGATGGCTTTGGGGCTTCGTTCCAGTTTCCATTTGATCAGTATCAGTCCGGCTATGGCACAGGGAATCATGGTCAGAGCCCATACAATAAAACCAAGCGTAGCAGGGAATCCTGATTTCTCGGGAATCTCAATTAATGCTCCCCACGTACCCCAAAAGAGAGTCGTTATCAGGGCATAAAGTAACCAGGGCCTTTTATTCATAAAGTTATTTTGTGGGAATTAATCAGGAAAAGCAATAATCACAGGAAAGCTTTGCTATGCTATGATCAGTTCGATGCCGTGATTGCTTAATCTGGCTTTGTCTTCATCTCTGATACCATCATCCGTGATCACCACATCAATTTTTTCAAGGGGAGCGATAAAGGCAAAGCGCCTGCGTAAAAATTTTCGTGAATCTGTCACCACAATGACCTTTCGGGCCATCCCGATCATGATGGAGTTGACATAGGCCTCTTCTGTATTTGGTGTAGACAGTCCGTAGTTTGTATCAAATCCATCCACCCCCAGGAAGAGCTTGTCGCAGAAAAAGTTTTTGAAGTTTTCGCCGGCAAGGGCGCCCACCAGAGATAAGGATTTTTTTCTCAGAACCCCTCCGGGCATATACACGTTAAAGTCTTCATATTCGGCAAGAATACTTGCAATATTCAGGGCATTCGTAATGATTGTAAGATTTTTGTATTGTTCCAGATTCTTGGCAATTTCTGAAGTTGTTGATCCGGAATCAAGGACAATGGTATCACCCTCGTCGATTAACTTGACAGCTGCCTTTGCGATCTTCTGTTTCTCTTTCAAAAATTCCTTTTGCTTCTCGGATATGGAAGAGTCCATTTCCAGACGGTGGTACTTCACCTTTATGGCTCCTCCTCTGGCCCGGATCAGCATATTTTGTTTTTCGAGATGTGCAAGGTCGTTTCTGATGGTCACCGTACTGACGTCAAACTTTTGACTCAGATCACTTACGGTGATTTGCCCTTTTACGTCTAGCTCTTCTAATATTCTGGCTCGCCTCGAAACAGTGGATTTATTGGAAGATCGGTCCATAATTCGCATGTATTTTTTGCTAATGATTTCTAAATGAATACTTAATGCCTTTTACGATGCAAATAAACTTAAATTATGTTACTAAAAAAAGTCCCTTTTTCTTAGTTTATGAGCATGGAGGCCTTTTTTATTCCTTTTATTTGCCATTTTAGATAATTTGGTCACCTGAAAGCAAAGAAAAATCAAAAAAATCCCTCCTTTCAAAAGATTTTTTAGCGGAACACCCCCGGATACCAGTTGACCGCATTGCTATAATAGATTTTCTCCAGAACTTTTTTGTCCAGATCAAGACCCTGAAATACCCGGTCCACATTGGGAGAGGTCAATGAATCTTTCCCGGAAAAGTAGTCCCAGTCTGATCTCCATTCCTTCTGTAGCCAGTTAATTCTCTCCTCCATATCAGAGTCCGGTGAGATTACAATGTCGGTGGCGTACAGGAGCCTGTCCTGGTATTTCAGGATGAAGTCCCTGACTTTCTCCCGGTCCTGGACCTGGAAGTGACAGACCCTGGCAGCCATATCCACGGCAAAGTTCGGATACTTATCCAGCCGTTCAGCCAGCTCATCCACATTCCACTCCAGGCTTCCCAGGTGTGCTCCGATCAGCTTCAGGTCGGGATGTTTGGCCAGCAGATGGTCCCTCGAGGCTATCAGGGTCTCGTAGGAAGGATATTCCGGATGTAAATACATATGGTACTGCGGATGATCCCTGAAGTATGCTTTATCATTATTAACGGTCATGGAGTCGATGGGCAACCAGCAATTCCGGGGCTCTCCAATATGGGCCACCATGGGTTTGCCCTCCCGGGCGATAAACTCAAATATGGGATCAAACAAGGGGTCATCGATCAGGATGAACTCACCCAGGCTGTCCCTGAAGGTCATGCCGATATCTTTCCAGACTTTGACGCCATCAGCTCCTCCTTCGAAATCAGTTTTCAGCTGCTCGATCACTTTTTCGGTCCAGTTTTCGCTTTCGAAACCCTCCATGGAAAAGGTGGTGATATACAGGATATCCTCCGGGTAACTGGCTTGCACCTTTTTGGCATATTGCATTTGCATGTCTATGTGTTCCTGGCTGCTGGCGCCCGTATTGATGGTTACAAATCCGAATCCTTCCGACCTTGCAAATTCCATAATGGCCGGATCATCTGTGCGTATATGCGCATGGGCATCAATTTTATTCATTTGCTGATAAAGTCTGTTCCGTGCTCCATCGCAGCCGGATAGAATCAGGAGGATAAGAATAAGACCTGCCAGTAATGTTTTCTTAAGAGCCATTTTTTCGAAGGTATATGTTTGGCGTGAAGTTGATAAATTTTTCGCTGAGGATTAAAAATAGCCCGTAGAGTACTATCTCTACGGGCTACCATCCCCAATACTCATTTCTAACCTTAAACTATACTAAACCAACTAATTTGCTTTGCTAACTTGTCCTATTGGGAATAGTTAATATAAATTTCGTATCGTTTTTGTAGCCAGAGATTAACTTATGAAACATTTTTATATGTCAAATATATTGCATAAAATAATAAAAACAAAATATTATGATACTAAATATTAAGAAAAGGAAAGGTTATTAGTAATAAAACAAAGAGTGAAAGATAAAAGCCTGAAAAATGAAATTGTAAAAGAGCTTTAGACCTTGATCCCTGAAATCTCCAGCGCTTTTGCTCTGAAAAACTCTTTATCACGAAATGCCGCTGTTCCACCGGCCGCCGTGGTGGATACGGCCCCGGTCAGGTTCCCGTATTCCTGGCAGTCAGCCAGGGAGGCCCCCAGGATGTATTTGTAAATAAACCCGGCATTGAAGCTGTCTCCGGCACCAATGGCGTCCACTACAGAGGAATTAAGAAAGGCTGGACGGAACAGCACTTCTTTGTCACTGACAAGGGTGGAGCCCAGATTCCCTTGTTTTATTGCCAGTATATCTGTAAGCTCCTGCAGATTTTCAATGGCTTTTTTCAACTCCTTTTCGCCGGTGAGCGCAAGGAGCTCTTTTTCATTGGGTAGAAATACATTCACGTGGGGAAGAATTTCTTCTACGGGCAGATCCCAGGTCTCGGCAGGGTCCCACTGCATATCCAGGGAGGTGCTTAAGCCCAGGCTCCGGGCTGTCCGGAATAGTTTTCCCAGCCCGCTTCGCATCCCTGGCTGCAGAAAGTAGGATGAAAAATGCAGGTGCTTTCCTCTTTTAAGATGTTCCGGCGGGATGTCGTCTATGGTGAGCAGGTCCATGGCTCCCGGGTAGGTGGTATTGGCCCGGTCTTCATCCACATTCAGAATAACCGTGGCCCCGGTACCCACATCAGGGACTGATTGAATCATGGATATGTCCACCCCGTTTTCTCTAAGGCTATCAAGAACCAGCTCGCCGAAAATATCCTTTCCGATTTTTCCAATAAAGGCTACCCTGGCACCGAGACTTGCAATATTACTGGCAAAAATGGCCGAAGAGCTCCCCAGGGTCAGGGACATATCTTCTGCCAGCACTTCCTTTCCTATCTCCGGAAATTTGGCGATCCCGTTTAAAATGAGATCCACATTTAACTCTCCGACAACGATGATATCAAACTCCTTCTCCATACTATTTTACGACCTTAATTTGCCCCAGCGCGTACCATCCATCCTTCTGTATTCCTTCAATGGCAAGCTTTACCCGGGGTTCATGATTCCACTTATCCACAATGGCCACCTCCATGGTATAGCTTCCGGCAGGCATATCACCCGGTATAAAGAGGTCTTCATCATAAACATTATCCCCCGGCAGCCATTGTTTTACTTCTGCATTTGTGGGCAGGACCACTTGGTAGGTATCCGATTTCAGGCGTATGGCCATGGTAAAATCCTTATAACAGGGGGCAACCCCCTTGTTTTCCCACCAGGACTTAACTGGGAGTTTGCTGTTGATCTGAACCTCTTGCGGATAAGTAAAGTTTCTCAAAACAAACCTGTAGCCCATTTTTTTCAACCAATCGTCCACCAGGTCCTTCCATTCCGGGGGGACCGGGGAGGATTTGGCATTGAAGGAGGACATGTGCCATTTCAGTGTTTCTCCAAATATATACTGCACATCATCGCGGTCATAGCCCTGTTTCTCCTTCCAGCTGCGAAAAGTGCCGCAAATCTCAAAACTGAGTGGAGAGGTCTTCCAGTCATCCTGGACTCCATAGTTTATAATGGCCTGCGGATAAAAGTGATACATATGGGTCCAGCCGTTTTGCTCATCCGCCCAGAAGCCCAGGTCGCCGATGCAGTCGACCCGCCATCCAACCGGGATCTGTGAATTCGCGTACTTGTTGGTCTTCTCATCCATCAGTAAGGCAATAAGGGGTGTTTTTTTGAAAACATCCGTATAGGCATTTACAAGGCCCTCCCTGCTTTTCCGGCTCAGTAATTCGGATCCGGCACCCTCTCCCCAGGCTCCCACGATGGACAGGTCCACCGCCTCCAGGTCGGGATGACCATCGTAGCGGTCCCCCAGGGCCCGGATAAATCCGCCAAAATATTGAACATACCTGGGATCTTCCGGATCCACCACCCAGCCATTGACCGGGCTGTTATAGGTCCATTCCTTTTTGGAGCCTACCATGGCCCGGTACCAGTCCGGAACATCCCTTTTATCATCTGTCCCATAGGGCGCTATTCTGAGTAAAAGGGTTTGTCCCCGTGACCTGGCAGTTTCCAGGGCCTTGTCCAGCATGTCCCAGCGAAACTGACCCTGCTCTGGTTCCAGGAATCTCCAGTAGATACGCCAGTAGGCGATGGTGGTTGCAGGATGATCCTTATTGGTGAGATCCCCGTCAAATTCCTGATAATCGATGGGGAATCCTTCTGTCCAGCCGCTGCCTTCATTTAAATCATCCCCGTTGAAACGCTGAAAAGTCATCAGCCCCATCCCGGGATTGGTCAGGACATCATCAATTTCAACCGGGCGTATAGTAAGCAGTCCTTCAGGTGTCTGTGAATACAAGGGACTGTTCCCTAAAGGAAGCAACAGGATTGCCAGGAGGTAGTGCGCTTGCAGGATCAATGTTCTTTTCATGTGTAGAGCTGTATTAGTGATGACGAGAGTTGTAAATATAGAAAATAAAATTTATTTCATAAGGTTTTGATAAAGTTATATTATATTTGTAATAGCTCGAAAATCGGTAAAAAGAAATGTAATGAAAGAATATGCCTTTATTTTAGTATGCTTACTGATGCTCCTGGGATGCAGTCCGAAGGGATATGTTCTGGAAGAAGTGGACAATCCACCCTATAAACCCAACCTGGAGTTTCTGGGGTATGAAGATCTGAGTCATCCCGGATTTCAGCATCTGATTCAAAAATACCAGCTGGATACCATATTTCATGGTGAAAGTGATGAGTTTAAAAGAATCCTGATGCTCAGGCACTGGATCAAATCGGTCATCCGCATCGATGACGATGGTCCCTACCCCGAGGACGGGTCGGCTGAGGGAATTCTGGATGCCGCTCTTGGAGGGCAGGGCTATCATTGCGGTCATTTTATGGTGGTCCAGAACGGGATTATGAATGCCTACGGCTATGTCACCCGGACCCTGGGTGCCGGCCCCGGAGTGCAGGGCGGCCCGGACGGGCATCATGGAATCAATGAAATCTGGCTGAACGATCATAACAAGTGGTTTCTGTCCGATGCAAAATACGATCATCATTTTGAAAAGGATGGAGTCCCCTTATCCGCCCTGGAAGTGCGTGACGAATATTTGAAGAACAAAGCTGCAGACCTTCTCAAGGTGAAAGGACCGGAGCGGGTTTCCATAGATGCGGATCCGGAGACTGGAACTACCAGGGAACGAAGCGCCCAGACCTATACCTGGATCGAGTACCATACCTATAACGATATGTTTACCGCCTGGCCCAACCATATAACCTTATTGTCGATGTACGAAGACGATTATTTTAAGACTCACACCTGGTACTGGGGAGGCAATCCGCACTGGGCCTATGCCAAGCCTGAATTTATGAGATTGGTCGGGGACCGGGATGCGATCGAGTGGACTCCCAATACCATTGCTTCTGAGGTGCTGATTGAAGGCGAGGTGGCGCACATCAGGCTAAAGTCCGAAACCCCCAATCTGAAAACCTACCAGATGAAGGAAATCCCTTCAGAAGACTGGAAAGAAGTGGAAGAAGCCGTGGAGGTGGATCTAAGCGGGAAAAAGCATGAGTTTCGTTTCCGCACCCTGAATCTGGCCGGTATAGCAGGGCCGGAGCACACCATTATTATCTCACGCAAATAGGTACACCCTTCAAATTAAAGTTATGAAACCTTTCAAACTGTTAATTCTGTTCCTCTTATTATCCACCTTTCTGTCCCTCCCGGCACAGTTTCTGGAGCACATCGACCGGGGTACCATTGCGCTGGTGAAAGAGCGGGGAAAAACCTTTATCAGCTGGAGGTCCCTGGAAAGCGATATTGAAAATCAGACCTTTGACCTCTATCGCCAGGTCATCGGGGAGGAAGCTTTCATTCAGATAAATGAGGAAGCTATTCGAGGAACCTGTTTCACCGACAGCACCATTAAGAACGGTGTCGGATACCGCTATCAGGTGACAGGAAATAGGGAATTGCCGGACCCCTCTGCCCGGGGCGCCTATGTGTTTACCATGCAATATGGGATTCCGTATATCTCTGTCAAACTGAACAACTCTGCGGTTCCCGCACATGTTGGAATTGCCGACCTGGACGGGGATGGAAAGTATGATTTTGTAATTAAATATCCCGATTTTAATGTGGATCCCTATGAACGGACAGGCTACTGGAAGCGAAGTCCCGAACCATATAAACTTGAAGCTTACAGTTCAGACGGTTCCTTTCTCTGGACCTACAACATGGGATGGTCCATTGAGACCGGGACCTGGTATTCTCCTTTCCTGGTGTACGACATAGACCGGGATGGCTATGCCGAAGTATACACCAAGTCCGGAGAAGGAGATCCCAGGGAAATCGATGGTCATGTTCTGGAGGGACCGGAATACCTGGTGAAGATCGATGGCCGCACCGGCCAGGTGGTGCAAAAAACGGATTGGATTTCCAAAGAGGGATTTGATTCCTATAATCGCTGGTCCCGGAATTTCTTGTCCATGGCTTACCTCGATGGAAAGGATCCATCCATCATTGTACAAAGAGGGACCTATACCATCATTAAGACCCTGGCGCTGGACCAGAAGCTGGAACAGGAATGGTACTGGGAATCGAGCGGTGAATATGCACATTACAGCGGGCAGGGACAACACGGGATCATAGCAGCAGATATCGATAATGACAAGCGGGATGAACTGATCATAGGATCGGCCGCCATTGACGATAACGGAATTCCCATGTGGACCACCGGACTGGGGCACAATGACGTGGGGCATGTGGCAGACATCGATCCCGAGAATCCGGGACTGGAGATCTTTTATGGCCTTGAAACCAGGCAAAAAAAACATGGCGTGAACCTGGTGGATGCGCGTACTGGAAAAATGCTCTGGGCCTATGAGGGATCGACGGTCCATGTGCATAGCCAGGGCATGGCGGCGGATATAGACCCCACTTATCCCGGAATGGAATGTTATGCCGGGGAGGCCAAGGGAGGAGACAAGTTTTTTCTTTATTCCGCCGCAGGAGAAAGATTGTCAGACGAGAGCATGGGTTCGCTTAGTCCCAGACCCCTCTGGTGGGATGCCGATGAACAAAAAGAGCTGATCATTAACAACAAACTGCTGAATTATAAGGGGGAAGAGATTATGGAGATTGAAGGCAAGGTATTGATGGTGGGGGATATCATTGGCGACTGGAGGGAAGAAATTGTATGCGGGCTTGAAGGAGAGTTGAGGATTTACTCTACGACCATACCCTCTTCCGAAAGCCGTAAAACACTGATCCAGGACAGGATGTACCGGCTGGGTATCAGCCGAAGTACAACGGGCTATTACTATCCGCCGCAGTTAAGTCAGTTCTATAAGCCCTAGTTCCCTGAATACAGGGGAACAGATCCTGATAGCTTATTGAATATCAACTTTCCCCAGGGAATACCACCCTTCGGGGGTCCGGCCTTCAATGGCCAGCCTGATACGGGGTGCGGAAAGTGCAGGATCAAGGATGCCAATCTGCACTTCATATTCTCCCGCCTGGATGCCGGCCGGGATAAAGACCGCATCTTCATATACTATATCACCGGGAAGCCATTGTTTAATATCTGCAGTGGTGGGCAGGATATATGCCTGATCTCCCCGGACCAGCCTGAGGGCCAGGCGATAGTTCCCGTAGCAGGGGGCCACCCCCTTGTTTTCCCACCAGGTTTGAAAAGGGAATTTTGCATTGATCCGTGCTACAGCGGGATAACTGAACTTTCTCAGCACAAAGCGGTAGCCCATTTTTTTCAGCCAGTCATCGATCAGGGGCTTCCATTCCTCCGGAACCTGGGAGGACTTGGCGTTAAAGGATGAAATGTGCCACTTCAGGCTCTGCTCGATGATATATTTTACCTCTTCCGTCCCGTAACCCTGATCGTTTTTCCAACCGGGGAGAGTCCCGCATATTTCAAAGCTCACGTGAGCCTTTTTCCAGGCATCCGTCATCCGGTAGCCGGTTATGGTTTGAGGATAATAGTCATACATATGGGTCCAGCCATTCTGTTCGTCGGCCCAGAATCCAAGATCACCCAGACAATCCTGCCTCCAGCCAAGGTTGGTATTGGAGCCCATGTATTCAACGGCGTCCTTCCCGCTTAATAAAGCAATCAAAGGGGTTTGCCGGAATGATTCCACATAAGGATCGATCAGATTCCGCATCGTTTCCTCACTCAGGAGATCTGTTCCGCCTCCTTCTCCGGCCCAGCCAACAAAAGAGACATCCACACATTCCAGATCGGGATGCCCGTCATACCGTTCTCCCAGCGCCCGGATCATGCTGCCAAAACAGTCTGCATACAAGGGGTTTTCAGGATCCACCGGCCACTTCACATGCTTAAATTCCCGTTGGTCACCCACCAGTTCCCGGTACCAGGCCGGCACATCGTCTATGGGTCTCCCTTTGTAGGGAGAAATGCGTAACATCAGCGTTTGGCCATGCTGGTGTGCCAGTTTTAACAACTCGTCCAGATAGTCCCATTGATATTCTCCCCTGCGGGGCTCCATGGCCTTCCACAGAATCCTGAAATAGGACAGGGAGGTGGGAGGATGGTTGATGTTTTCCTGGCTGCCCGGGTCATTCCGGAAGCGTTCCAGGTCTGTCTCCCGGAGCACATCCTGGTTGGCCCTGTGATTATCTCCATTAAACATCTGAAAGGTACTGAAGCCGATGCCCGGGTTGATCAGCACTTCCCCGGTTTCCGCGGGCCTTACCGTGAGGATCCCGTCAGGAATCTGAGCAGAAGAGTATGGTGATACAAATGATAAGAACAGCAGAGTGAACAGGCTGAAACTGAGGAAGGAAAATTCTCTTTTCATGTCGCTTATGGTGAACCCTGGATCCAGGTAATAAAGGAGTTTGGGATTAATTTATATATTTGTTGTACACAAGATATAAAAATAATGATATGAAAGCATTATTAGTCATATTTAGCCTTGGAATTATAGCCTTTTCTTGCGAAAGCAGGCAATATTTCGTTACGGAAGCTGATAATCCCGTTTATAAACCCATGAAGGCTTTTCAATCCATGGAGGATCTTTCCAATCCGGGATTTGAGCATCTGATAGAGAAGTACCAGCTCGATACGATTTTTCATGGGGAGACCGATGAATTTCAACGAATTCTGCTCCTGCGCAACTGGATAAAAACGGTGATTCAAATTAACGATACCGGCGATCCCTACCCCGGAGGCGGGTATGCGGAAGGCATCCTGGATGAAGCCCTGAACGGACAGGGTTTTCATTGCGGTCACTTTATGACCGTTCAGAACGCCGTGATGAATGCTTACGGCTATGTGACCAGGGCGCTGGGAGCCGGACCCGGGACCCTGGGTATGGAAGAATCTGACGGGCACCATGGCATCAATGAGATCTGGTCCAATCAATATGTAAAATGGGTGCTGTCTGATGCCAAATACAACCATCATTTTGAAAAAGACGGGATCCCGCTTTCGGCCCTGGAGGTTCGGGATGAATATTTGAAGAACAAAGCGGCGGATGTCCAGCTGGTGCAGGGCCCTGAGCGCCAGGTCATTGAGTATAATTCAGAGGTAAACAGGACCAGGGAAGAGTTTGCGAGGACCTATACCTGGATCACCTGGCAGGAACACGGAGACTTCTTCACCTCCTGGCCCGAACATGGCGGAAAAGTTGTAATGTTTGAAGATGAGTTCTACAGGGAGCATATCTGGATCAGGGACGGGAAACCCTGCTGGATCTATGAAAACATGGAGGAGATTAAACTCATTCAGAACAGGGATGAGATTGAATGGACCCCCAATACCATAGCCTCTGAGGTGGTGATCGATGGGACCAACGCGGGAATTACGCTGAGCTCTGATACGCCAAACCTGAAGGAATACCAGATGAAGCTGGCCCCTTCCGGCGACTGGAAAACAGTAGATGAAAAAAGCGAACTGGACTTAAGGGAGCTCAAATATGAACTGGCCTTCCGTGCGGTGAACCTGGCCGGGGTTACAGGTCCTGAACATCATATTATTCTGGAAAGCAAATAAATGAAAAAGGCGATTTTTCTCCTGATCCTGTTTGTGACCTTTACTTCCTTTTCGGCAGGAAAGAGCGGTACCGGTTTTAAATTGGTCCAGCCCAATATCTACAAACTGCAGGATGCCTGCAACGTCTACCTCTTAAAATCCGGCCATTCCGGGATCCTGATTGATGCCGGTTCGGAAAGACTGGACGAAGCTCTGGCAGAAATCGGTGTGGACCAGATCGATTGGGTGCTGCACACGCACTTTCACCGGGATCAGTCCAGCGGCAGTGCCGCCCTCAGGAACAAAGGAGCAAAAATAGCCATTGGAGAACTGGAAAAGGATTATTTGCATCCCGCTGTCAAGCAGGGAACAGTGGATCCGGCCGACAGATACCTGCTCCGTGAGGAGGTGGCCAATTATGGCAGCCGCATGGAGCCATTTCAAAAGATGGGGGTGGACCTGGGATTGTCGGAGGGGGATAGCCTCACCTGGAATCAGTTTCAGATACGGACCCTGGATACGCCCGGACACACCAAAGGCAGTGTTTCTTACGTGATTGAAACAGCTGGCCGGACCCTGGTGTTCAGCGGGGACCTGATCATGGAGGGGGGCTATGTGCGCAACCTCTACAGCATGCAATGGATCTACCTTCAGAACCCGGGCATCGATTCTTCGCTTGTATCCATAGACAAAATCAGCTCCCTGGACCCTGATCTTTTGTTGCCCTCCCACGGGAGCATTATTGAAACCCCGCAGCTGGATCTGCGCCTGCTGAAATCACGCCTGGAGGGAGTTCAGGAAACCCTCTATTCACAGAGGGCCGCCCGCTGGAACTGGTCAAACTTCATCCAGGTGTCGGATCATGTCATCCAGGATTGTGGCTCCACCTCCCAGCTGGTCATTTCTGAGAGTGGAGAAGCACTTTTGTTTGACTGCGGGAAGGAGTTTACGCCTGAACGGCTTGCCGAGGCCAAGCAGAAGTTTGGCATAAAACGAATAGCAGTGATTATCCCGAGCCACTGGCATTATGATCATATTGACGGCATTCCTGCAATTGCAAAAGCGGAAGGCGCCGAAATCTGGGTCTGGAATAAGTTACAGGAGCATGTGGAATCTCCTGAACACTTCGTAACCACCTGCTGGACAGAGACCAGGTTTAAGGCAGACCGGGTATTGTCTGAAGGTGAACGATTTGAGTGGGGAGGCTATTCCTTCGCGGTGTTTCACAATCCGGTTCATATGGAAGAACAGATGGGCATGTCGGCCCTGGTTGATGGCATCAGATTCTATTTCATAGCGGATGGCAGTTCCATCAACAGAAATGGCTTAATGAGGTCTTCCATCCACTGTTATAACGGGATTTCCACCTACACCGGACTGATAAAAACAGCCCAGTCTTTCTATGATGCCGATCCTTACATCTGCCTCGGGGCGCACAGCAATGCCTTTGCGCTTCATACCGACGCCCGGCATGAATTCCGGGAATGGGCCGTAAACACCACTGATGCCCTCCGGAACATCCTGCCCCCCGGGCGCTCTGAAGTGGCATTTAATCCTTACTGGGCTTCTTTTTACCCGGCCAAACAAAGCGTGAAACCTGGTGAAAAAGGAGAAGTGGTTCTCCGCATCAAAAACAGAGAATCCCGCCCGGTTGCGGGTACTGTCTGCTTAAAGAGCAGTGAGGATCTAGTTTTCGGGGAAAGGGAACTTGCCTTTAGCCTGGGACCTGGAGAAGATGGAAGTTTGACGGTTTCGGTTTCTGTAAAGAAAACAGTCCGGCCGGGCACACATATTATTACAGCTGATGTGGAGTTTGACCATGAATTATTCGGCGAGTTCCCGCACGCCTACATCCAGGTAGATGAGTAGCCTGATCTCACCGGACGACCACTGGATGATCTGGACTTTCCTGGTTGGAACGGCCTTCCTGAGCTTATATCTCGAACAGAAGTACCGGTTCTTCAAGCGAATCACGGGTGCAGCCACGGCCATTTGTGCAGGAATGCTGGTATCCAATGTGGGCTTGTTACCCTATGAATCTCCCTCCTATGACATTGTCTGGGAATATCTGGTTCCCCTGGTCATTCCCCTGCTTCTGCTAAAAACAGATTTCAGGCTTATTTTTAAGGAGACGGGTCGCTTTGCAGGTGCCTTTCATATCAGCGTCCTGGGAACCGTTTTTGGCAGTTTTGTGGGGGTGGCCCTGCTGCATACGCTCATTGACGATCTGGAGTTAATCGGACCGGCCATGACCGCCAGCTACATTGGAGGCTCGGTCAATTTTGTATCTGTGGTATCCATGTTCAATCCGCCCAAGGATCTGATCAATGCCACGCTGGTGGCCGACTCGGGGGTCATGATTCTGTATTTCTTGTTTTTAATCACTCTGCCCGGACTGTACATCGTCAGGCGCTTTTTCCCGGTATCTGATAAATCCATTGAAATCGCGGGCACCAATAGCACGCGGAATGGCGGAGAGTACTGGAAATCCAGGCCCATATCTTTGCTGGACATGGGAAGAGCCCTTTCTATCGCCTTTGCCATAGCCCTGATCTCCGTAAAAACAAGCCATTTCTTTAATGGTCCGGGAATGCCGCTGGTGCTTAAAATGCTCCTGGGACAACAATATCTTGTGCTGACCACCCTGTCTGTTCTTTTTCCTGTCCTGTTTCCAAAAACTGCAAAAAAAATTGCAGGGAATGAGGAGCTGGGGACTTTTTTCATATTTATTTTTTTCGTGATGATCGGCCTCCCGGCAAGTTTCTCCAAGGTGATCCATGAGGCTCCCATCATGATCCTTTTCTGTGCCATCATTCTCTTCTTCAATTTCCTGTTCACCTTTGGCCTGGGCAAGCTCTTTAAATTTGAACTGGAAGAATTGGTGCAGGCTGCCATTGTGACTTCGGGGGGACCCATGAACGGAGTTGCCGCCGCCATTTCCATGAAATGGCAGAATCTTATTTTCCCGTCCCTGATGCTGGGTATATGGGGGTATGTGATCGGAAATTACATCGGATACCTGGTGGGGATTATTTTACAATCAATCGGATGAGATATGAACAACTTGGTGATAGACAAAATTGAACTCTTTGAACTGAATATCGCTTTAAAAGAGCCCATTACCATCTCCCTGGGAACCTTTTTCCTGGCCGAGAATATCGTAGTCAGACTCCACGCAAACAACGGTCTGACCGGGATAGGAGAGGCCAGTCCGGAGATCAACATTGCCGGGGAGACCCAGGCAGCCGGAATAGAGGTGGCAAAGGTTCTGGCAAGCCACCTGAAGGGGAAAGATCCTCTGGCCATTGAGGACAGAATGGAGGAGATGGATCGCATCATTCAGGGGAATAATACCATCAAGAGTGCCTTTGATATGGCCCTGTATGACCTGCTGGCCCAGCAGGCCGGACTACCCCTGTATCAATTGCTGGGGGGAGGCAATACCCGGGAGATATACTCCGATATGACCGTCTACCTGGGATCTCCTGAGAAGATGGCAGGTCAGGCACTGGAGTATCAGAAGGAAGGATTCCCCAGCATTAAAGTGAAACTGGGAACTACCTTCGTTGAGGATGTCGAAAGAATCCGTGCCATACGGGAGGCCGTCGGGCCTGAGATCCCCATCCGGATCGATGCCAACCAGGGCTGGGATGCGGTCACGGCCATTAAAACATTGAAGGCACTGGAAGGCTTCCAGATTGAGTACTGTGAGGAACCCATTGCCCGGTGGAACAACCAGGATCTATGCCGGGTCAGGGACCACAGTCCCATCCCCATCATGGCCGATGAATCAGTTTTTGATCACCGGGATGCTTTCCGGCTGGCCAGCATGGGGGCCTGTGATTATTTCAACATCAAACTTTCCAAGTCCGGGGGAATCCATCGGGCCATCAAGATCAATGCCATAGCTGAAGCAGCGGGGATCAAAACCCAGGTGGGCTGTATGTCCGAAAGCAGGTATGCCCTGACGGCGCTCTGTCATTTTGTGGCAGCGAAAAACAATGTGGTCTATTTTGATATTGATTCCTCGCTTTCTCATGCGGAAGATCCCGTAAGGGATGGGATCCAGTACCAGGGCAAAGGAAAATGGGAGCTTCCCGAAGCCGTGGGAATTGGAGCAGATTTTGATCCGGAGCTTCTGGAAACCGGCAAGAAGGCGACCATTTAACAATTAAATACTTTGAACAGCATGGAAGCAAGCAAATATATCCGGACAGGCCTTATCTGGGTGGCCCTGGCAATGAGTGCCCTGCATGTCTATACCCAGGAGCAATCTGAAAGCAACTTTGCAGTCCTGGAGGAGCTGGATGTGATGCTTCCCATGCGCGATGGAGTGCGGCTTGCCACCAATATTTACCGTCCCGGCAGCAAGGGAGCCTTCCCTGTACTGCTGATGCGATCCCCCTATGGGAACGGGGGTGCGGGGAATTCAGATGCTCATTATTTTGTGAAGCAGGGGTATGTGGTTGTCACTCAGGACACCCGCGGACAGGGAGCATCGGAAGGAGTATTTGATGCTTTTCAGACGGAGGCTGCAGACGGATATGACACCCAGCAGTGGATCGGAAAGCAAGCCTGGTGCAATGGAAAGATCGGAACCTTCGGGGGATCTTACGTGGGATTCACCCAGTGGATCACCGCACCCCTTCAAAGCCCCTACCTGGTCACCATGGTCCCCACGGTGACCTTCTCCGACCTGCATGATGTGGCTTACCAGAACGGGGCATTCTTCCTGCAATTGTTTACTCCCTGGAGCATCGAAATGACCCGGCCAGACCTGATCAGCAGAGAAGAAGTCAGCCAGCGGATGGACAGCGTACTGATGACCCTCCCGTTGCTGGAACAGGACAGGGCCATGGGCTGGAAGATCCCCTTTCTGAGGGACTGGTTATCTCACCCGGAGCATGACCGCTACTGGGACAGGACCTCCGTGGCTGATTATTCATCCATCCGGACCTCTGCCTACAATGTGGGGGGATGGTATGATATCCTGCTTGAGGGCACCATCGACAATTACCTGAAGATGACGGGACCCGAAGTGGATCCGGAAATCAGGAAAAAGCAGAAACTCCTGATCGGACCCTGGGTGCACAGCATGGGAAGACGGCAGGTGGGTGAACTGGATTTCGGGGAAGAAGCCGTGTTTGAAAGCCGCTCTTTCCGTCTCCGCTGGTTCGACAGTCAGCTCAAAGGGGTGGAGAACGGGGTCCTGGAGGAAGCTCCTGTCAGGATCTTCGTCATGGGCAAAAACTACTGGAGAAATGAAAATGAGTGGCCCCTGGCCCGGACAGATTTCCAGAAGTTCTACTTCCATAGCCAGGGGCAGGCAAATACCCTAAGGGGGGACGGTGTCCTGGACCGGGCGCTTCCCGAATCAGACGAGAGGGATCACTACCTCTACGATCCGCAGGATCCTGTCCCCACCATTGGAACCATGGGGCCCTATGATCAAAGGCCGGTGGAAGAACGCTCCGACGTACTGGTTTACACAGGTCCTCCATTGAAGAAGGACCTGGAAGTTACCGGTCCGGTCCAGGCTGTGATCTATGCCTCAAGCACCGCGGTGAATACCGATTTTACGGCCAAGCTGGTGGATGTCTATCCCGATGGCCGGGCCATCCGCATTTGCGAAGGGATCATCCGTGCCAGTCACCGGGACCCGGAAGCTCCTCCTTCGAACATTGAACCAGAAAAGATCTATGAATATACCATCGACCTCTGGGCCACTTCCAATGTATTTCTGAAAGGGCACCGGATGCGCGTGGAGATCTCCAGCAGCAATTTCCCAAGGTTCGACAGAAACCTGAATACGGGCCTGAATTTCGCAAGTGATACGACCTGGACCACCGCCCGGCAGACCCTATATCATGGGCCAGAATATCCTTCCTGCATTATTCTTCCGGTGATCTTTTCGGAGTAAGCTCCGGTTCAGGCCTGGATTTTTTCCACTTACCATCGGTTCAGATCATCAAATCTTGGATTAACGATATCGTTATAGATGGATCCGAAGGTATAGAAGATCGTGATATCAGTGAAATAGGAGTATTGGGTAGCCAGTTCTTTTTGTCGCAAGAGAATATCTTCGGTCGAGGCTCCTCCTTTGGGAAGGGACAGCTGGTTATGGATCATGGATGCTCCTGCTGAAAACTTAAGCTGCAGGCCCCTGGCAACCCGCAGGTTCATGGATCCTTTGAAAGCCAGATTATTCTTTGACCAGTCATGGAGGTAATTCTTCCAACCCAGGGTGGCTTCCAGGGAGCCCCATTTCTGAACCACCTCTGCGGCAATATCCAGCCGATGGCCCCATAAATGTTCGCTCACCTGGTTGTAAATGGTGGTATCAATATAGTTGTGATAGATGTAGCCTGCGCTATACAGGATCCGGACCTGCTTCCGGGTGGATTCCGAATACGGGAAAATATCATACTCGATCCCCGGAAACAGAAAGTATTTTAGCCTGTAGTTGCTGTATGTGAAGGATCCAATGTGTGCTTTTACCCCAATGGACCAATGTTCTCCTATACTTTTTACTGCCAGCATATCAGAGATCAGGACCCTGTTCTTACTGACCAGTTCGCCAGAATCAAGTGCAAATTTCTCTACGGTATTTCCCATATCTGCGGATAATTCCAGTTTCCATTCTTCCGTCACTTTCCCGGCATTAAATCCTCCCCATAGATTGGAGTATTTGGTTGTCTTTTCGCCTCTTAGGGTTCCTCCGAGAAATAATCTGATGATCCAATAGTTCCAGGGGTCATCGCTTCTGATCTCCTGGACACGGTCCATAAAACTGATTTCTACATTTTCTGAAAGAGGGGTCCGGATGATGTAGCGCATCAGACCCATTTTTAGCATTGCGATTTGGCCTTCCCGTGTTTTATCCAGGGTATCATCCGGACTGCTGATGTACTTTACGGTATCAACCATGCCAGTAAATCCATATTGCCCGGTCAGAAAAAATGAATATTCATATCCTCCTGCTCCGGTCTTCTGCGAGCTTGCCAGGATATACACATCCGCATCCACCTGGTCACGCACATGCATGATAACCGGAATCTCTTTCTTCAGAAAGTCCGTGGAGAACTCATCATCATCGAAGGAGATATACACCTTTAAAGCTTCACCGGGGATCGTGTCCCCAATTTGCACAGAATCCTGTGCGGACAGGCCTGCTGCCAAAATTCCCAGAGCCAAAAACAGAACCACAGGTGCCCTCATGTTGAATCTTTTTTTTTAATGCAGAACAAATTCACCAGGGACTTTCTCTTTCATCCGGTTACCAAAAACATCCACTGCTTCTATTTCCAAATGGTATAAGCCGAAAAGCTGATCCGGGATCTTTTTGCTGAAGACCCGGTCTCCCTTGCAGCGGTCCCCTTCTACACCCTGATCCTCAAGGCTTACTTTTAAGTGGGCATCAGGACTATTTACGGACCGGAGGATGGCCCTGACCTGCTGTATCTGTCCGCCATCATAAATCTTCGCATGTAGGGTATTGTCGCCGGAAACTTCTACCCAGCTTACCCCGGGCGGGGTCTGATCCGCACCGCTCACCTGTATACTGATTTTCCCCCGCTTAATGATATGATCCGGATAAGCGGGAAGCCAGTATTCGGCAAAGAATTCAATGATACGATTCTCCGGACAGTCTGAAGATATGACCGGGACAGAGTATTTGGCCGATCCTCCCACATGATCATAGCTGCTCCAGTTATCGGATTCCCTGATATGCAGGCCGTCCGGGTTTATAAACCGGTCGGAAGAATATAGCCGGGTGCGCCAAAGCTTACCCTGGTCCCTGACAAGTAAAACAAGGGATTCGCCCGGATTGGGGACGCCATCTCCGTTACCGGCCCCCAGAAAGAGGCTTACGGTATCGTCCCCTGCCTCCATCACCTGGCAGATTCTACCGTCCGCGATCTCATAATCCGTGATTTCGGGCCTGTCCGTCATCAGAGGGATATCCATATACTCGCTCCACTGCTTTCCGCTTTCATCGGTTATTCTTACTTCAAATCTTTCCATTTCAATGCTGTCCGAGGGCACCAGAAAGGTAAAAGGTTCTTGTGAATTCCTGCTCTTGCCCAAAGCCATCTCTCCGAAAACAGAGGCCCCCTGAATGATTTTTGCACTGCTGCGCAGAGGCCGTAATTCGGCCTTTACACCCTTGGCCTCTTTACCGCCCTTATTCAGCAATTTTACGGCAACAGCCACCTCTTTTCCAGGGGTGGCCCAGGCCCTGTTCGCAATCTCAAAAGAAGCGACACAGATATTCGGAGGAGCCTCCGGGCTATTGATTCCAATTTCGTGAAGGCTACCGTTCAGCTCTATCCTTAATCTTCCGGAATGATCGCTTTGAATGGTTTTACGGGTGGTTTTACCAGAGCTAAGATCCATATCCCAAATAGCATACTCCAGGTTCTTTCCATACAGGGGTGCCGTGTAAACAGTTACCTGGACATGGGGCAGCAATTCCCCATCCGGGAGAAATTCCCTTACGGCACATCTGAATCCGTTCTTATCCACGTTTTCCAGTATGGTAAATCCAGGAATGAAACGATCGGTACTGACCTGGTAATCCCAGACGGAAAACTCCGGATAAACATCCGTATGATGCCACCTTTGAGGGTTTCCTGGAGGATTTTTAAAAGTCTTCATAAAAAAATCAAACATATCACTGAGTCCGCAGGTGGAATGGGCCGCATCATAAATTTTATATTCGTAATGATCCATCACTTGCGTCCACACCCGGTTCATGTCCCGGTGGTATGCGCGGATAAAATCTTTATCCCCGTAATGGAGACGTACCTTCATGCCCTGGTAATTCTTGTACATATCCAGATGACGGTACTCAACCGGTGCATTTCTGGGGCCCACACGGAATTCGGCAGAGCCGCAGAAATTTCCTGCCGCAGAAACCAGATGCGGGTATTTCCCTCCGATCCAGAAGCTCATAAACCCACCCATGGAAAGACCCGAAATGGCCCTCTGATCCCTGTCAGCAATGGTTCGGTAGGTGTTATCAATATGATCCACAAGTTCGGGGAAGTAGACGGGGAATTGCCGGTAGGTCTCCACCGGGCTCACATTGTAGGGGCGTAGATCATAGGCCTCATCAGGTCTCCTGTTATACCCGTCGGGTTTTACTACGATCACCTCATGACGGGCCACGTAGTTGGCGATATTATCCCCATGGTTGTCGCTTCCCTGATCAATTCCTATGGAAGCGTGATCGGTACTTCCAAAATAGCGTTGCGACCAGCCATGGTAATAATAGATGACGGGGTAGCTCTTCTGAGGATTCTCAAAATAGTCCGGGGGTAAAAAGATTCGGTAAGATCTGATCTCCCCGAAAACGGTGCTGTAGTGCCTGGAATCAATAATGGTGGGTTCACCGGCTTGCTGCGCTTTTGTGCCCAGGAGGCAGAGGAACAAACTTAGGAAACAAGCTATTTTTTTCATAATTCAACGTTGAAATTCTGATGCCAGCGGCTCCAGTCGGACCATTCCCCGTTTGTGCTTTTTTGTCGTATCCTGCAGAAATAGGAATAATCAGGGGAGAGCTCATTAAGGCCACTGTGAGAACCTGAAAAAGAACCATTGTCCTGGTTAATCACAAGGCTTTCTCGTGTATCCAGCATATTCGAGGAATAAACCATATCCCGGCCTTCCGGATCGCTTGCCACTTGAACTTCCCAGGCTGAAAGATTGCCCGGCCCGTGATAGGGGATTCTGAACAGGGTGGGTTTTGAGGGGCAAACCACGGGCCCGATGGGCCTGGTGGAAACAACGAAATTATCGTACCAGCGTCCCTGGGTTTTTACGGAGCCTTCGTTCCAGTAGGATTCCAGAAAAACCGCATTGATCCCGTGGCCCGTATAGCTTCCCCTGAAATTCATATTAACACGTTCCGCCTCTAGGCGGCCGTCAATCCAAAGGCGGGCCAGTCCATCACTTTTCCCGGGGGTATTTAGCTTTGCATGCGCTTCCACAAGAATCCAGTAAGCCGATTCTTCCGTGGAGGATATCTGAAACTCTGAAGCGGGACTATTTCCAAGCCAGCGAAGATTGTCAAAGTCATTATATTTTGTAGTAAGGATATTGCTGGTCTGACCCTCCACTCCGCTGGCCGGGTCCAGGGTGAGGGTATTTTCTTTCCCGCTCCAGACATGCAGGATCATGGCCTGCTGCCATTTTTCTGAAACCATGCTGGTGGCCCTGGACATTTTTTTTGGGGAGCCCTGCCAGCCATACTGGTACTTCACATAAACACGCCAGTAGATCTCATCAAATACCTCTCCTTTTCTAACAATGGGACCCCGGGTCCCGGGGAAGTCCCCGAAGGCCAGTTTCCGGTCACCCTCTCCCGTGACATCCCCTTTATTAAACCCGGCCTTCATGGCACTCCCGGAGCCTCCCAGGGATTCGGCAGCATCTAACTCTCCCCTCGATTCTAAATACTCTCTAACTCCCTCATTAAAGTCATCGTACCATATTACATCCGGGTCATTTTGATGGACCTGAATTTCAGATGGTACAAGGAAATGTATCCGTGGTACATCCGGTTTCCCCGGATCATCCGCCTGCATTCGGGAAGGTAATTCTGAATCATTACAGGCAGATCCAGCCAAACCCAGGGGGCACAGGAGAGCTAGAATATAAGAAAGCTTAGTCATGGTTCAGGCTATTTTTCAAGAACAAGAATTTTATATACCTCAAGATTTGAAATCCGGAATACACTCAGATTACCTTCCCTGGATATGGGAATATCTTCTTTTCCATCCTGGTCGGGCGATACAACCCATGCTTTTTTCACTGCTCCGTTAAACTTTAGGGTGATCCCGTCCACAGGGCGCGAACCATGGTAATTAAAGAGATGAATCACATCCCGCCCATTTTGAGTATCGTGGGATACCCCAAGCCATTCAGGAGCGGAAATGGTCAGGGGCAGGGTTTTTCCGGCAGCCCAGTAAACGGCCGACTCAAGCTCGTTTGCATTTTCAGGCATCATCCATACGGACTCAAACCCAAGCTTAATCTCTTCCTCCGGGGCTAACAGTTCGGGCAGGTAAATCACCCTTCCCTTCCCGTATTGGAAGGCCATAGGGTTCTTTTGTTTCTCTTTTGGATCAGAATCCCTTAGCATCTCCTCGATCAGGCTCTGTTTTCTGAGCCTGCGCCATTGGTCAAACCTACCTGCAGGGCCGCTTGCTACGATCCCTCCTCCATTTTTTACAAATGATTTAATCTTCGTCAGGGTGGCATCGCTCAGACTCTCCTGACTGGCCAGTACAAGCACCTCATATTTATCAAGTTGATCCAGCTGCTCATCAAATAGGATGTCAAAGGGGATTTGTCGCTGTTGCAAGGCCTGTTCAGCCATATTTACGGACACCTGGGTTTCAATTATGTTATAGGCCATGGAGGGATAACTCCGGAGCACGGCCACTCTTTCCCCGCCTGTCATTCCGGTATAAAGGTCCTTATGTTTTAGCCAGAAGTCCAGATACGTTTTTCTGACACCATCCGGCAGGGATCTGCCCAGGGAACCGATGCATCTGTTTAAGGCCAGGTTTTCGGCAAAATCCTGAGGCTTATGATTTCCCGTCATTATGAAATTATTGGTGGTACGGCCCAGTTTATAGTGCCGGAACTTCCCGATCGCTACTCCATTCTCCCAGCGGGGATTGTTGCTGTCTTCTGTCCAGATTACATTGGTATATTGCATCAGATCGGAATGGTTAATACCCGCTTCCCAGGCCCGGTTGCTGCCCACCAGTCCGTGAGGATTCACTTCAATGGCTATCTCTTTGTTTAATGTACGTGCGAACCTGGCACATTCGGCCAGTCTTGTGGTAAATGTCCAGCACCGGAAATCCACCCATTCCTGGATCACAGGATCGTTAATTGCCACCATCTTTTCTGCCGGATTAGGATCGTTCCACATGGGGGGAAGGATGTAAGACAGATCGTCGAATCCAAATCTTTCCATTCGGGCTTCAGGGCTGAATTTTTCTTCCAGGTACTTCCTGAAAGCAGTTATGGTAGCCGGATTGAAATCAGCTTCAGGGGGATAGTTAAAATCAAAATTATCGAAGTGGATGAAATCGGTCTTTACCTTTTCCACCGCATAGCGAATGATCTTCTCTTTAAAATACTCCATATACCCCTCGTGATTAAAGCAGGGTCTGTACCTGAAGCTTTGCTGGAATCCGTAGGTAAGAAGAATGGGCTTTCCGTTTACATCGATCTGGTACCACTTCTCCTCTTTTGCTTCCGGGACTTCGGCGAAAAAGGTCTCATAGGCCATGGTATTCCACTGGATGTAGGTATCCACCTTCATGCCATATTTATGGGCAATGGCAGCTGCCTTTGCAGCCTGGTCCATATGCGCTTTTTCTGCTTCGAAGCCAAAGCCCTTATAGCAATAGATATGATACACTGAGATTCCAGCTTCTGCCAGGGATCTGATATATTCTTCGGAGGTCTGGTAGTCATATAGTTCCTTCTGAGCCTGGCTAAAAGTGCTGCTGTTGCGCCTGACCTGGAAAATCCAGGGTTCGTGGGTGGCACCGGCATCGGCAAAGCCGTCCCGGATCCATTCCGGGGTATACCGGGCCAGATCTTCAGCTTCCGGTTGGGCCGATACCCAAGCTGCTCCCAAAGAGATTATCAGGGCTAATAAAAAGACTTGAAAAATAAATTTATTTCTTTTCATTTCATTAGATTGTGGTAACTTCACATATATAAATTAATGCAAGGTATCAAAGCGTGTTGGTATTTCGAAACTAAAGATATAAAAATCAGATTATAGTGAAGTGTTTCATTCATTTCGTGCTGCTTGCTATGAGTTGCAGCCTGATTTCCTCCTGCGAGAGTACAGACAAAAAATATGTGGCCTATTCGAGCGATACCGAGGCCTATTTTATGCCCCGGGATTTTCAACATTTTCAGGGGGAGTTCACCTCCCTGATCGTGGAAGTTTGCCGGGAAGAAAATATCCCTTTTACCTGGCTCCTTGTGGTGGACGAAGAACATACGGAAGTGCACACATTCGCCGATGAGAATCTACCCCGGGCGCATGGGGATCGATGAATTTTCGCTGCATGCCCATTTCAAATGGTTTATTATGGATGCGCCAGATGATTTCACTTCTTTTAAGATTACGGAGCGGAGGCTTAAGTGGCTGCAGGAGGCAAAGACTGAAATTGAAAAAGCCGGGCTGCCCATGCCCAGGAGTTTCCGTTATGGAGGAGGCGACTCCAATGACAGGTATTACTGCCTTGAAGATCTGATCTTCCTGTATGATGAAATGGGGGTTCGAAACTTTCTGTTCGATCCTGATCGTTTACCGGGCGTAATAGGTATCGACAGTTTTGAGCAACGGGGCAACAATGTATGGACCATGGAGGGTGACCGGGATATTACCCTGCTTTCGACCTGTGTTTACCTGGACGAGGAGCTCGATTCGGTTCTTACAGCCATTGACAGCCGGCTGGAGACTGCCGACTATGCTATTATGGGCAGTCATGATTACCGCGAGGTGGTCCCGGAGCATCTCAAAAAGAGTCTGGAGCACCTGAATGCCAACTATAATGTAGAATTTGTTACCATTGATCGAATTGGGGAACTCGTTCGCCAGGGAAAGATTAATAATATGGAATAAGAGCATAAATCAAGAAAGAAGATAATTCTGGATTAATTATATGAAAATGAGAATGAGGATCGTCACCCTGCTGGCCGCCGGCATAATGGCCGCAAACTGCATGGCTCAATACCATGAAGTTGGTCACCGTGAAATTTCAGGCCATGAAATCCCGGTAAACTCTCCGGGGAGTTACGCTAAAACAGGGGCGGTGTATGTTTTAGCCAATGATATATCAAGCGCAACGAGCCCCCTTTTTCTCGGGAAGGATCTTACCCTGGACCTGAACGGTTATACGGTCCGCTACGCTGATACCAACTATGAACATATCCCCAACGCTGGATTTGAAAACGAACTGGAGGGCTGGGATATCTCCAAAGCTCCCGGGGCAAAAGTGGTCAATACAGCAGACGTCCATATATTTCTGGGAGATAAATTACTGAGTCTGCAGGCGGGGGATGAAATCACCTCTTCCTATATATATCTCCCGGTCTCCGGACGCTCCTATTTTGCCATGTGTGGCATTACCGGCCATTACTACCACGACATGAAGAGATATCCGGACGATGAGATGAAGATCAGTGTGTTTGTGGAGGATGAAAGGGGCAGGGAGGTCGAATGTATCACTGAATATGGCGACACCACCATGCTGAGTTGTCCGGTCGAGAAAAAAAGGCCCAGGCTGGGAGGTGGCTTTGTGTATGCCCATTTAAGCAATTTGCCTGCAGGGCGATACAGGGTGCGTGTCAGGGCAGACACGGATTGCCTGGTGGATGAGATTGATATCCGGCCTGCCATGGATGTGGGGATCAGCATCGTTGAAAACACCACCCCACTGGCACACTATGATCATGTATTCATGGAGTCTTATCCCCCGGTCATTCCTGCCTTTTATGATTACACCTCGGATTACAAAGCCGGACTGGCCCTGCCAGGGATCCCCCGGGTGGAGGGGTCAGGAACCATCACCATTAAAAACGGAGTGATAGAGTGCGGTACAGATGGCATTCTTTCCTGGGGCATACAATCCTCGGCGGATGATGTAAAAGTTATCCTTGAAAATGTTAAGATCATAAGCAGCGGGATTAGTTCCGGAGCGGCAGATATTTCATATGCAAAAATCTCCAATTGCAAATTTGAAGTGGATATGCCTTTCCTGATCCAGCGCCATGTGGGTATCTGCTCGGTCATTTTGAGAGGAAAAAATGCTTCGGAAGTCAGCCATTCGGAGTTCTTCGGTGGTCAGGGCTGCCTTTCAATAAAGGGTATTAAATCCCTGGTCCACGACAATTTTTTTGAAAACCACCAGGTGGTGACCAATCATTACAGTATTATGGGCACCGGGGATAGTTCTAAAATCTATAACAACAGATTTGAACCTAAACAGGGATCAGGGATTTATGTGTCCAGACATACCGAGGTATTCAACAACTTCTTTAAAATAGAAACATCTCCTCCCACCTGTGAATACGGGAGAGAGGAGTATAGTGTTGCTGCCATCAGACTTGGCGATTACCATGCTGAACCCGGGTCTCCAAGGGCCTCGGTGGGCAACCGGATCCATCACAATGACATTGTTATTACAGCGAAAGATCACCCCGAACCGGAAGAGTACCTTCCCATGGCCTGGGGTATATTCTACAGTGCTAGCGGCGGGGAAAACTACGTATATGATAATAACTTTGTGGTGAATAAAGTTGATTTGTCTTCCAGGGCGCTTGCTGCTGCTCTGTATATATGCGGGGGACCGAAATATTTTGGTGGGCAGTTCTATAACAACCGGATAACGACCAATGTTCCTGCAGCCTGGGTGGCAAGCATGTATGGAGGGGCCTCCAATTCAACTTTATATAACAATACCATTATCCCCCTGAACGATGATCATTTTAAAACATTTACATTGGGGTATACCGATTGCAAAGATTGTATTGCTAGAAATGTAGCCTTCAGATCAAATGTAATAGCTGGAAGGAAATTTGAGATTGAAGCCAGCGATCAGGATCACAGCTATTCGGTATTCTGGACCCTTCGATTGAGTGTAAGGGATTCAATGGGGAATCCGGTGGGAGATGACCGATGTTTCCATTCTCGACAGGAACAAAAAACCTGCGCTGGAAGCAAAAACCGATGCGCTTGGAGTGCTTCTGGCAGAATTTCCGGAGTATTCGGTTGACGGAAAGGAAAGGACCCTTTCATCACCCTATACGATATTGGTTGGTGGAGTCGAAAAAATGATAGATCTGGACAGTAACCGTACCATCTCATTGACCATCGGTCAGGAATGATTATAAAAGTTTGACCTTTATATAAAGCAAATCTATGACACGGTGTATATTATCCCACCAATCCGTTAACAGAGTATTATTTTTCCTGATCCTGACGGCCTGTTTTTCCTCTTGTCATTCTTCCGGGGAAAATGAGGTATTGGTGAGATTTCCCGGCAACCAGGATCCGGTTCAGATCACATCCGGACCTGCGGAACATCTGTTTGCCAGTTATTATGGGATCAACTCCTGGAGTGCAAACCAAAGGTATGCAACGGTACTGGAAACCAATGTCAAATACCGGATCCCATCAGAAAATGATACAGCCACACTGGGACTTGTGGATATGGAATCCCTGGAGTTTATTCCAATTGCCAAAACCAGAGCCTGGAACTTTCAGCAGGGTTGTATGGCACACTGGCTCTCCACCTCCCCCGACTCGCTGATTATCTACAACGATCTGATAGACGGTAAATTCGTATCGGTGATCCTGAATGTATTTACAAAGAGCAGGAGAATCATCCCTTTCCCGATTAGTGCAGTCTCACCCAATGGAAAGGAGGCCCTTAGCATCAACTTCGCTAGATTAAGGATTACCCGGGCCGATTATGGTTATGGGGGTTCTGGCCAGGATCCGAAAACTGACAAAGCATTTCCAGAGAATGACGGTCTGTTTCTTGTTAACCTGGAAACCGGAGAGGCTAGCCTGCTGGTCTCCATAGCACAAGTCAGGAGCCTGGTGCCGGAAATGGAGGAGGGTATTTTAGAATATTTTAACCACACGCTCTTTAGCAGGGACGGAACTAAGGTGTTCTGGCTGGCAAGGGCTCAGAAAATCCGCAACACGACCTCCTTGACTGTCAACAGGGACGGAACCAACATGAGGCGGTGTTTTCCGGACCATTGGGGAGGCTCACACTTCGACTGGCTGGATGGCGAAAACCTGATGGTTACAGCCCAATATGAAGGAGAATCAATGGGACACGTACTTTTTACAGTGGGTCAAAGTAATTACAAAAGACTTGGAAATGGCTTGCTGGATTATGACGGACATGGTACCTTTTCGCCCGACGGTCGCTGGATGGTCACCGACACCTATCCGGCAAATGGATCGCATGAGCAAAAGCTATTCTTAATGGATATGAAGTCTGAGGCAGCTATCTCCCTTGGACGCTTCATTGAACCTCCTGAATTCACCAGTGGATGGCGATGTGATTTGCATCCACGATGGAGCCCTGATGGAAGTATGATCGGATTTAATTCTACCTATACAGGAAGCCGGCAGGCTTATATGATAAAACTAAATTGAAAAGAATCCTCCCGGTATTTCCCTTTTAAACAGAAACGATGCGTGTCTTGAATCAGCAAACTCAGAATTATGAAGATTAGAAAAATTAAAAGAAAAACGTGTTTAGTGCTACTGGTTTTGCTTCTTTTTGGGAGCGGATCCGCCATGGCAGCTGACTCTGAATTATGGAGAATGGGTATATCTCTGATCCCCTATCCGCAGATCGTTGAATTGGGAGGGGAGGAGTTTTTCCTGGGCAGTCAGATGGATATCCAGATCGACCAGGAAGCCCTGGCCGAAGATATCTTTGCAGCGGAAGAACTTTGCCGTCAGCTTCAAGCCCAGTGGAACATCGATTGCAGGATCACCAGCACCGCCCCGGGGAAATGCATTGTACTGACCAGGGATGCCTCTTTGGATAATATCAGAGATCAGGGCTACCAGTTGGAGACCTTTACAGACAGGCTGGTCATCCGGGCCAGGGATGCCTCCGGCTTGTTTTACGGCACCCAATCCCTGCTGCAGCTAATTCAAAAAGGCCGCCAGGGACCTTATATAACAGGGATCGCAGTCACGGACTGGCCCAGCATCTCCTGGCGGGCTGTGCATTACGATACCAAACATTTCCAGGAGAAAAAGGAATATGTGAAAGAATTCATCCGGACACTGGCCTCTTACAAGATAAATATGCTCATCTGGGAATGGGAGGATAAATTTGCCTACCGGAGTCATCCGGAAATCGGTGCGCCCGGGGCATTCACCATGGAGGAAATGCAGGAGCTGACCCGCTATGCCCGAAAATACCACGTGCAGATTGTGCCTCTGGTGCAGGGTCTAGGACATGTGAGTTTTATACTTAAACACCCTGAGAACAAGCATCTTCGGGAGATAGCTTCAAATAACTGGGGATTCTGCCCCTTGAGAGATGGCACCTATGATCTGATGAATGACCTGCTGAAGGAAGCCATTGAGGCCACACCCGGATCGGAGTACATTCATATCGGTTGCGATGAGACTTACGTACTGGGAAAAGGAGTGGAGTGCGGATGCAGGGAAAAGGCCGATGAGATTGGCAAATATGCACTTCGACAGATTTACATCAACCGGGTGGCTGAGCAGATGAAAAAGTGGGGAAGGCAGCCCATGGCCTGGGCCGGAGGCTATGATCCGGAAGAAAAGGTCAGGCCCACAGAAGGACTGCTGACACATGGCGATGGAGATAGCAAAAGGGATGAGGCTGCCTTAGCACAGGGCTACCAGCTGTATATCTATGATCCCAATCCCGGGATTGAACACCTCTTCCTTCCTTACTTCTACCGCGAAACAGAATACAATCAATATGGCGGTCACCTTGAACGATCCTACAGGGCCCTCACCTCCAGTGTTCTGACCGGGAATTTTCAGGGAATGATTTCCACCTCATGGAATTGTTCCGGAGTTCATAACCAGATCTGGATGTTGCGCTACATCACTGCCGCCGAATACACATGGAGTGGCCAGGGACCGGATCTAAGCGAGTTCGAGGATAAATATTTTGCTAATTATTACGGAGCGAATAGCCGGGATGTCAAGGAGCTTTTCCAGTTGCTGAATAAAGCCTCCTATTATTATATGGATGCTTTTGAGCGTAAGGTCTGGCACTGGGGAGAAGTGGGCAAGACCCACCTGCCGGATCTCCCCCGGGACGATGTGGAATACGATCCTTTCTGGAACACCGAGTACCGGGAGATGGTCGAGCGGTCCAGAAAACAGTTACCCAGGATGGAGCGTGTTTTGGATATATGCAGAATGAACCTGGAATCTGGCGCAAAACACAGCTATGATTTTGAGCTATTCACCGGTATTGCAGAACTGTTTCAACATACTGCCCGGACCTATCTGGCACTCTCCGATCTGGAAAATTCGATCACCCAGGCTCATCGGGCCCATTTTGATGACCCTGCATCGGCCCATGCCTCTCTCCGGAATGCTGCCCTTATAATCGAAAAAAACCTGAAGGAGCGTGAGGAAGTATTTTCCCGCATAAAAGTAAGCTGGGAAAAATCCCAGTTACCAAAAGGATGGTCCACTCCGGAGAAGAAGTATGTTCACGGGCGTGACCAGCAGCGTAATTTTGCAAACCGCAGGCCCGACCTTTCCTTTATGATCTACGATGAACAGCTTCTTGGACTGGAAGAATACCTGGAGCAGTTAAATAAATATACCATGTGGTATAAAGAAAGCTATCTCCAATGATAAATCGGCTCATTTACCTTTTCCTTGGGTTCACGCTTGTGGCCCTAAGTCCTGCTGCTTTTACCCGGCCAATAAAAGATCCATCCATTACCATTGTCCCGCAAAGTGGAGAATATCTCTACAAAAAAGGAGAGGCGGTCCTTCTGAGTATTCGTTTATTGGATGCCCCTCCGCTTAAAGATTCTCCGGAGATCAACTACAGGATCAGCTTGAATGGGAAAGAAATACTGAGTGAGGCCGGGCTTGAACTTCAGGATGGAAAAGGCAGCATCAGAACTACCTCAGAACAGCCTGGGTTCCTGCGCTGTGATCTCAGATGCATTTTTGGGAAGGATACCCTCCGAGCCTCCTGTGGGATTGGGTTTAGTGTAAATGAAATACAGGCCAAGGGTACCCTGCCCGATAATTTCGACCGGTTCTGGCGGGAAGCCAAAGCCGAGCTTTTAAGGATACCTTTGGATGCCCGGGTTGAGGAAGTTGCAGTGCTTGATTCAGGGGATGCCAGCCGCTTTAAGGTGAGTCTTGCCCATGTGAACGGATCACGGGTTTACGGCTGGTTGCACCTGCCGGAGGGAAAGGGACCCTTTCCCACAGTGCTTTCCATCCCGGGATCGGGGATCGGGAGAAGCGGACGCTTCGCCGGTCTGACCAGTGCGGGAATAGCAGTACTGGCTATAGAGATACACGGACTGGAACCGGGCAAACATGAAATTGTCGGTGCAGCTCAATGGATAAGCCCTACAGATGAGGAGATTGAACATTATGTAGAGCTGCAAAATGGGATCCTGGCAGGATATCATGATTTTGGGAAGGAAGATCCCTATCGTTACTATCATCGCCGGTCGCTTCAGGCGGCCATCAGGGCCATCGACTACCTCTATACCCGGAGTGATGTGGACACCAGCAATATCATTGTGACCGGAGGCAGCCAGGGTGGGGGACTTAGCCTGCTGACTGCTGCCATCGATAAGCGAGTGAATGTGGTCGTGGCAACGGTGCCTGCATTTTGTAACAATGCCGCTTCGGAAAAGCATCAGTTGCCCGAGGCAGCCCGGACCATGTCCTATTATGATGCTGCCCTGGCGGCAGCTCTGATTGAAGTGCCGGTGCTTATTGGAGTTGGATTCATCGACGCAACCTGCCCGCCTGAAAATGTCTATTCTGCTTACAATAAGCTTAATGGTCCGAAGAGGATTGAAAACTTTTATACCCTGGGACATGGAAGCCCCCCCGACTGGAGAAGCGGGACAATGATTCAATGGATCCTTGATCACAGAAGAGATTCCAAAAGGAGAGGCAGCAGGGTTCAATTCCGGGAAGGGTTTAATGATGATAAACTCTCCTCGAGGGGCTGGTATGATGAGAGCAGGATTGTTATTGCAGGAGATGCACAGGCGGGGGAGGGATGTATAGAGTATGTTTGGAACAGGGAGTCGGAAAGCATTGCCTCATCAAGCATCAGGCACCTGTTCGAAGCGGATGATGAGGTATACATCCGGTTCCACCTGAAGCTTTCTGAAGGGTGGGGCTGGACCGGCGTGAACTACCATCCGCATCTTACCCATTTCATGACCACCGAAAACTCAGAGTATCACGGACCTGCTGCAAGCCACCTCACCCTTTATGTGGAGCCTGTAAACGGCAAATTGCGCCTTGCTGCCACCGATATTCAGAATAAGGAGATGCCCCATGGTCTCACCCAGGGCGAACTGAAAGGTGGATACAACGGGAAGTTATACGACAGTGAGGAGGTGCTTTTTCAGGACGACAAATGGCATTGCATCGAAGCCTACTTTAAGCTTAATACGCTCGATATGGAAAAGGACCTGCCAAATCCGGACGGGATTGTGCGCGCCTGGTTTGATCAGAAACTGGTGATTGACCACAGGGATGTGGTCCTTCGATCCACGGACTTTCCGAAAATGAAGATCAACCAGTTCCTGATGGCTCCCTATTTTGGTCCCGGTTTGCTTCCCCATGCCCAGAAACTATGGATAGATGAACTGGAAGTTGGAACAGGCCCCCTGGGTCCCTTGTCCGAAAATTGATTTAATCCAGCGGGACACATTCAATCAGTAAATGACCGTCAAAGGAGGCATTCAGGATTCCCACCGGGCCTTTAACCGGATCCAGCTTTTTTTGATTCACATAATCATAGACCCTGTAATCCAGCCTGTTCAGGCCCCTGAGTTCCAGCTCACCCTCCCAGTGGTCCGCGTAAAAAGCATAATACAGGGTATCGGCTTTTTGAATCACATGTGCTTCAGGGAGGTCATAGATAATGTCATATAAATTCAGGTAGCTGCCTTTGCTCAGCATTTTCTCATTGTAGAGCTGAAACCACTTCTGCCAGTGTTTCTCTCTTTCCCCGGTGAGTTGCATATTTTCCGGACCGGCGGGCCAGGTAAACTTGGTACCGATGACTCCTCCAGGACCCATGGCGGTGGCAAAATCCTGTCCCACCCTGGCGGTATCACTTTTGTCATTCATATCCACCTCGAGCCGGATATGTTCCACATGGTCGGTGTAGGCCGGGGCTTCGGGACCCCACAGGGCCTTGATCACTTTAACCCGGCGCCGGGATTGTTCCACAGAGGTCGGATCGGAGACTACGGGCTGGTTGCTGTAGATGGACTGAAAGAAATCCTGGGTCGTGCCACAGTTGCATATTTCTGTAACTGAATAAGCTTTGATAGCATTGGAGGTCTCGTAAATGGCTTTGAGCATCAGCGGCAGGTCCTCGTAGGACTCTTCAGGCCGTTGATGATTGTGTGCCGGATTATAACAGGGTGGGACCACGTAGTAGGCATCCAGCTTGTGCCCGTCAAAATCCCAGTCCCGGATAAAGCGGGTGGTCAGTTCTTTCATATATTCCTGAACCTCCGGAACGCTGGGGCAAAACTGGTACATATCCCGGCAATCCCTGGGGAACTCCCCGTTTTTATCCATGATCAGCCACTCCGGGTGTTCCCGCGCCACCTGAGCCATCCCGGGATCCACAGATCCCCCCCAGGACAGCATGTGCTCCGGCTGAACCGGGGTAGGGGCCCACCATATTTTCACTTTGAACCCCTGACTGTGCAGAGAATCAACAAATTGTCTGATTTCCTGTTCGCCGCCAGGGAAGGTGAAGTCCCTGGTGTTCCAATCCCCGTAGCGGTCCCACCACCGGTCGTCGATCACCACCCACTTTATTCCCAGCTCCTTCAGCTTAGGCAGGGTCCCAAAAATGTCCTCCTTCGTGAAATCTGTGAGGTAGCCCCAGCCACACCAGATGGCTTCGTGTGCCTCATCCGGAGATTCGATTCTGTCCATACCCAGGTCGGCGAGCAAAGAGGCGTAGGTTTGAAGGGGATCAAAAAAGTCTTTTGTATGAACCATCACTGCGGTTTTCAAAGACTGGTATGTCTCACCCGGAGCTAAGGGTTTATTGAGCTGAGTGGAGATGGCCATCTGGACCTTCTTATCCTCGTTAACCTGTACCGGAAAAGAGAGCAGTTGGGGCTTTGTTTCCAGGTGAGCAATGGCCAGTCCGGTGGAAGGGGTCCAGAGGTCCACCAGGGGAACTCCCCCGCCGGTTAAGGTTTCGTTTTGCACCCCCATCCAGTTTTCTTGTTCAAATCCATCGCTTATGGGAAGAATATAATCCAGTCCCCAGGCAATGGACGCCCCCTGGAAGGACCAGAAGTCATAGGGCTTGCTTTCAGGATTGGCGAGTGAAGCATCCAGGCAGTATGAAGAGCTGAATTCCGATTCCAGGCTTATGGCTGAGGCGGATAGATTTTTATAACTGACCTCAGTGACAGCCACATCCGGGTAGTTGGCATACATTTCAACTGTAAGGGTTTTTTCCAGACTGAGGTCTCCGGTCCCGGACCCGGTCCCCTTGAGCACCAGTCGTGTCCCTGGTCCGAATTCATTTTCAATCTCCTCCACCTGGATCTGATCATAATCTACCCTGAAGCTTTTAAGCGCTTCCCCGTTCACTACGATGTAATGGCTGGGGCTGGATAAGCGGGATTCTCCTCTTACTTCATTCAGCGAAATCCCTGAGCTAAGGTCGTACACCGTACAATACATCTCTTCATCGAACTTCAGTTCAATTCCGGCGTTCCGGAACCAGATATCCCCATCCTTCTCATAGGAGACAGCGTTCTCTTTGTTCTGGCAGGCACTCATAAACAGGCTTATGCTGATGATGGCAAGCAGGGTAATCCGGGGCTTGTAAGTTTTTCTGATCATGCGTTGTCTTTGCTTAAAATGCGTTCTCTATGTATTATTCTGTGATAAATTTCAGTTCTCTGACGGAAAAGTAATCATCTCCTGAAAACAGGTAATGGCAGGTTTTACCATCCGGACTCATCCATTTGGGAGGAAGGCTGGCTGTTTCGCCCGGACCCATATCCCAGTTCCGGGTGTAAAATACCGTTCTCCAGGGGCCCCAGGGCTCCGGGGCTTCGAATATGCCCAGACCGCCGGCAAAGCGTGGTCCTCTTTGATCTTCTCCCGAAGGCGTCGGGATCACCTGGCACCACAGATAACGTTTCAGGCCACTGTTATAGCTGATCCCGGACCGGTAACAACGTCCGGGATTAATGAACACGGGCTGACGGCTTTTGTAGTCATTGTTCCATTGCGCCTCTTGTTCTGAATCATAGCCGCAGAAATATTCGTACTGCTTACGGTCCCGGAGCCCTGTTTGGGGCACCCTGGCCAGGATCATGCCATCGCCGGCCTGGTAAGCAGTTTCTGTATCGGGCGAGTACATATAGACAAAGCTGTCCCGGGCACCCTGGTAGTTTTGTCCGAAATTCAGAAAGGTGGGACATCCCATCCCTTCCTCAAACTTCCAGTGGGCCCAGAGCCAGCTGATCCCGTGGTCCTCCGACCAGGCCAGCTGAGCATTGCCCACATTTCTGACCAGCATATAGAGGATCCCGTCCACCATCAACATGCCACTGGCTTTGGGGCCATATTTTCCATCGCCGACCCGTTCCCCGCCCGGACTGGGAATATTGTTTCCCTGGATATCAGGGGGATTTCCTGAGATCTTTGCCAGGCCCAGACTCAATTTGATTTCCTCGTAGGGTAAAAATCCCTGTCCATCTCCATAGGCGGTATACAGTTCTCCGTCATCTCCCCAGGTGGCCGGCCAGTTGTCGCTTCCCCGGGCCAGCCGGATCACTTCTTCAGCCGGTGCAAATTCAACTCCCCTAATCAGCTCGCTCTCCGGATAAGGGGAAGCTTCAAAGGCCTCCATCACCGGATTGAAGAGCCATTCAACAGCGGCCAGTTCAGGACTTATCTTTTTCTTTGCGGTATCCAGCTGTGCGCCAAAGCGGACCACAATCAGGTCCAGGCTTGGAATCACCAGTAGCAACTGGTTCTGAGCCCCGGCCCCGGCAAAGGCATCGCGTGGCAGGTACTTCCAGATCCCGTCGTGGTTGTTGTACCAGCCCAGGGTGGTACTCAGAAAGGGATTATCCGTTTGCTCCCTTTGCCACTGGTAGCTCTTGTTATTGTTGGCATCGAATCTGAGGGCTTCATCCACCCATGCTGTATCGATCAGTTGTTCTCCCTGCCAGTTTCCCCGCTTCAGCATCAGGCGTCCGATCCTGGCTACGGCGTTGGCGCTGAAGTTACCTCCTCCCCAGCCACCCACGAGCGACAGGCTGTCCACCAGATAAGTTTTGCCATACCCCATAGAGTATTCACGGTCCTCCATGCCGATGGGCCTGAAAATCCGGTCCCTTAGGTAGGTCCGGATATCCTTTGCCGTGCCTTCCTGGAGTGCGGCGCTGACCGCATAGTTTAGCATGGCAATCCCTGGATTGCTGTACTGGTATTGCTGACCCGGATTAGCTAGCAGAAGGGCACTGTCCCGCGAAACCGTAAAAGGATCCGGGTCTTTTCGCCAGAATTGACCTTTCCACCCGGGCAATTCCATGTGGGTGTCCATTCCCGGAACTTCGGCATCGTCCATTCCCGAAGTATGTCCGGCCAGCTGCCTGATACTGATCTTCGACTTCCGGTAGTCTCCCTTCCACTGAGGAATATACCGGCATGCAGGATCATCCGGCCGGATCAGTCCATCGTCCATGGCTGCCAGAAGGGACATACCGGATACGATGGATTTGGCCAGGGAAGCGGTGTAATGCGTCCCGGCGCTGTCTTCATATCCTTCTTCAAAATAGGAGCATACTACCGTATCCCGTCGGATGATCATCAGTTTTTTGGTTCCCATGGCTGCCAGATCCTCCACCAGGGCATTCAGTTTTTCCGGTGAGAATCCCTGGCTTTCGGGAGGAGCATAGGTCCAGGAAAAAGGAATCCTTTCATCTGAATTCTGTACTGCCTGGGCGGCTGTTTTACCGGAGGAAAAAAGCAGGATCAGCAACAGGAAACCCATTTCGGAGTATCGCATGATAAAGGGCGTAAAAAAATGATACGAAATAAAAATATCCAAAAGAATAAGGATACATTAATAAAATATCAAATTTAGTAAGAAATTATTAATTTCTAAGCATGAATAATCCTATATTTGTAAATCAACAAATCGATCCGGATATGAAATCCAGAAGCAGCCTGTTTTTCCTGCTCAGCCTTCTTGCCCTGATTCTCTTTGCTGCATGCAACAGGCCAGCCGCTTATTATCAAAATACGATAATCAGCTCCTGGGATTCGGCCAGTTGGACCGCTTTTCATAAGCAGGCGGTGGAAGAATCTTTGCTTCCCGTCCGGCCGGGAGTCCCGGGCAAGGCTCCCTTCTGGAATGCTCATGCACGAAGATTTATAAATGCTCCCTCCTTTGATTTTCCCGAAATTGAGTATGCTGCAGGCTACAGCAGGCAATACAGTAATCTGGAACGGGGAAAGCCCCTGGCTTTTGCATCCCTTCTTTTTGACCGCTCCGGGGAACATCCTGAATACCTTGCTTTGGCGGAAGAGCTGATCCGGTTTGCGGAGGACCAGTTCATTGTCTGGGAGCGGCCGCTGCCGCGAGAAATGTTCCGGACTCCGGAAGAACCCATTCCCCACAACTGTTATCAGACCAGCGGGTGGTTTACCCCCTGCGCGCTGGAGCAATATGGCTATTACACGCCCATCGATGCCAGTGCGGCAAGTGCCATTTCTGCCTTTCAGAAGGCATTTGAGTATACGGGGAAGGAACTGTACCTGGCCAAGGCCATAAGTCTGGCCGATAATATGACAGTCGCCCAGGAGCTAGCAGGTGGGATCTATCCTACCTATCAAAGAGACCTGGAAAGCTGGACCCGGAGGGAGGATGGCATCTGGCAGGGTTGGTTGAATTGTGCAACCATAACTTCAGAAAGTATGCTGAAACTGCATGACTTACTGCAATCTATGAATGAGTAAGAAATAAATATGGAGAATAAATATGGAGAATAGGAGATAGATATGGATATCGGTTAAGGAGTAGAATCTGGCTTTGCAGCGCTGTTTTTATGCTTTTTTGTTTTGTGGCTGCCGATACGCTGGCCCAGAACTCCCGCGTGGCTATTATTCAATACCGGGTTCAGGATCCGGATGCAGTGGGCGTGGATGCGGACCGGATCGAAGCAAAGATTAGAGAGGCCGCCGGCAAGGGAGCGGAACTGGTCGTATGCCCGGAAACAAGTTTTTACCGCTATGAACCCTGGGAGCAGAATGGCACCAGCATGCTGGACCTGGCCAATCAATACGAGGTTCTGACCGGGAGATTCAGTCAGGTGGCAGGAGAACTGGGCGTTTCTCTGGTACTTGGTCTCAGAGAGCCTACGGGCGACCGGGAGAAACCGGTCTACAACACAGCTGTCTATATCGGTCCGGATGGTTCCATCCTGGGTAAACAGCATAAAATATTTCCCTCTCTATCCGAGAAAGACTGGACAAAGGCGGGGACCACCCACCAGATGTTTGAAACTCCTGTGGGACGCGTAGGAATGATGATCTGTAAAACGGCTAAAACCAATTGGTGGAACAGCTATGATAGCAGGGACGACCTGGACCTTTTTATTCTTATTGCAGGTGATGAGGACGCGACCTCCTTTGAATATTTTCCGCACCTCTGTCTGAAATCCAATTGTTATGGCCTTATCGCCAACCAGATTACCTTCAGGGACGGACAAAAGGGAAAGGGCAATTCAGCCTGGGGATTTCCCGATGGTTCCCTGGTAAGCCTGGGAGGGGAGGAGCAACTCTTTTACAGGGAACTGCCACTTCCCATAAAGGACGATTTTTCCCCGCAACAGGGCCAGATCATGGTAGATCCGGAGAATCCTTCCTGGCTGGTATATAATCGGGACCAAAACCAGGATGGCCTGCTGGATCCCTATTTTATGGCGGGTCCCGGAGATCCCGAGGGATTTTTATACCGTGGAAAGCGGAATCCGGATGGAACGCGCCAGGGAGATCAGATGAAGCTGGTGACCGAGGTCGCAGCAAGCGGGGGCAATTGTATGTACCTGATGGCGGTGAGAACCCACGGAGGAGATGCCTGGAAGGATGCAGAGAATGAACCGGAGACCTATCCCGATAATATGCATAATCCCTGGATCGGGCAACAACCCTATTATGGATTGAATCCGGAGATCCTGGACCAGTGGGAAACATGGTTTACCGAGATGGACAGAAAGGGGATCACCATTTGCCTGTTCATCTATGATGATGCGATCAAGGTGGGGGAGCAGATCGGCTGGCACCTGAGCCAGGAAGGGGAGCTCCATCCCGGCGAGCGAAAGTTTATCGAAAGCCTGGTGAACCGCTTTGAACATCACAAAAATCTGATCTGGTGCGTTATGGAGGAAGGTCAGGAGATCGGAAGGGAATGGCAGCTGCATATCTCAAAAATTGCAGAGCTGATCCGCCAGGCAGACGATTATGACCATGTGATCGCCGCCCATCAGCTTCCCGGCAGCACCTTTTTTCATCGGGGAGATCCTAATATCGACCAGTTTGCCATACAGGCGGCCCTCTGGGAAAGCGGCTCAACTCCGGACAGCATGCACCACTGGCTGGTGGAAATGTGGAAGGCTTCTTCGGGGAATTATAACCTCAATATGTCAGAGTACAAACAACATGAAACCCAGCTGGACCAGGCTGATTATGAGGGGTTCAGAAAAATGAACTGGGCCATTGCCATGGCGGGCAGCTACCTCATGGCCTTTGGACTGGATATTGAGATCCATACGGAGGCCCTGCAGCAATGCAGGTTGATACAGGAGTTTTTCGAAGCCACCAGGGTGAATCAAATGTCTCCCCATGATGAGCTGAAGTACGCCGGCACCCAGTATGTCCTGGCCTCACCGGCTTCCAGTTACATCGCCTACTCCTCCCTGGATCCCGGGCACCTTGGCCTGCGTGACATGAAAGCAGGCGTGTATCGCTTCAGATGGCTTGACTGTATTTCCGGTCAGACCCTTGAAAGGGATGCGGTACCTGTGAAGGAAGGGGACGGGAAATGGAAAAAGCCAAAGGGATTCGGACCGGAGGTGGCCCTGTACCTGTATCGTACGGATTTCCCGAAAGAAGAAGCCGGCAGTTTAAGGCAGGCAGTGGATCCGGATCCGGATGCAGGCAGCAACAGGGATCCACGGGTTGAAGTGCCAAATATCAGACCGGTGGCTCCCGATCAGACGCTCCGGACTGCGTCCGGCACTCCGCTTGAAATACAGCTTTCCTATATGGATCCGGATGGTGGTCCCGGGCCCTATCAATCAGAAATCATTATCCATCCCTCCTACGGAAAACTGAAAGGGATGGGCAACGACCAGACCTATATCCCTGTTGCTGGCTACCGGGGACAGGATGAATTTACCTTTAAAGTAAACGATGGAAAGGATGATTCGGAAATTGCCCGCATCCTGATTATTGTGGAATAAGAAAACCCATATCATGAAAAAAACGAATTATTGCATCAGTGTTTTATTCTCACTTACTCTCGTATTTATTTTCAGCCTGTCGCTTTCTGCTTCCGGCAGCGAACTGTTCAAGCAGGGCATCTACCTGATTCCCTATCCCCAGGAAGTGGTTCTGGAAGGAGCGGATTTTGAATTGGGCAGCGAGCTTTCCATTGTCCTGGACAGGTCTGCTTCCGCGGCGGACCACTTTGCCGCAGAGGAGCTGGCGGCAGAGCTTCTGAAAGAATTTGGAGTAGAGGCCCGGATCACCCAGGTCCCCTCCGGCAACTCCATCGTGCTGACAAACAAAGGCGTTCCCCGGAAAATAAGCAGTCTGGATAAAAAACAAGCACTGCAGTTCTACCAGCTGAAGACCGAGGGGGAGCGGCTCACCATCCGGGCAAAGGGAGAAGCAGGCTTGTTTTACGGCACCCGGACCCTCTTGCAGGTAATCAAGAAAGGCCCCCGGGGAGCTTATGTTCCCGGCATGCAGATTACCGACTGGCCGGATATTGGAGAGCGGGCCGCACACTACGATACCAAGCACCACCAGGATAAGCGTTCCTACGTGGAAAGTTTTATCCGGGACCTGGCCTCCTACAAGATCAACATGCTTGTGTGGGAATGGGAGGACAAATTCGAATACCCCAGTCACCCCGAGATCGGGGCACCCGGGGCCTTTACCATGGAGGAGATGCAGGAGCTCACCCGCTATGCCCGCAAATACCATGTGCAGATTGTTCCCCTGGTGCAGGGGTTGGGGCATGTGAGCTTTATTTTGAAGTGGCCCCAGTACAGTCACCTGAGAGAGATCGCTGCTTCCAACTGGGAGTTCTGTCCCCTGAAGGAAGGAAGCTATGAACTGCTGAACGATCTCTGGCAGGACGCCATCTTAGCCACGCCGGGTTCAGAATATATTCATATTGGTTCGGATGAAACCTATGAACTGGGCCTGTGTGAACAATGCCAGGAAAAATCTGCGGAGATTGGTAAAAGCGGCCTTTATCATTTGTTTATTGAAAAGGCCAGTAAGCCCCTCCGGGCAGCCGGAAGGAAGGTTATGGCCTGGGAAAGGCCCATGGGCTGGACCGTGGGTGATTCTCCCGCTTCAGGCATTACTCCCAGTACCGATCTGGTGCTTACCGAAAGCTATAGTTATGAAACGGCAGACTTTGACTATGCCAGGAAAGCAAAGGAGCATGGCTTTGAATTGTTCTCCTATGATCCGAATCCCGACGTGGTACCTCTGATCGTTCCCAATATGCTGGAGCTCAGGGATGGAAATGAAGGCAGTGGCAGCATTGAGAAGTCCTATAATTATTTGACTTCGTCCACAAAATCCGGCCTATTCGATGGGATGATCAATACCTCCTGGGATGATGCGGGCATCCATAACCAGCTGTGGATGATGAGTTTTATTAACTCGGCCGAATGGACCTGGAGCGGAGCTGCTCCCTCCCTGGAGGAGTTTACCGAGAAGTATTTCCTGAGTTACTACGGAGGGAACGCTACCGGGATGAAGGAACTCTTTACCCTGTTGAACAGGGGGGGGTATTTTTTCTTTGATTCCTTCGAAAGGAAGGTGTGGCACTACGGGGACGTGGGTAAAACCCATTTGCCGGATCTGCCCCGCGGGGACAATGTGGAGTACGATGAATTCTGGAACCGGGAATATGCCGAAAGGGTTCAGGCATCAGAAGAGATGTTGAAGCTGATGGAGCGTGCGGGGGAACTTATTGAGCTTAATCGCGAAAAGGGGATCAAAAATGCCTACGACCTGGAGGTATTTTCCTCCATTGTGGCCCTGGTAAAGCATACCTGCCATACCTACCTGGCCATGTCGGAACTGGAAAAAACTATTAAGGCGGCCCATAACCAGAGATTTTTGAGTCATGAGGCTACCCTGGCCAAAATGCAGGAGGCCGTTCAGATCATCGATAAGAACCTGGAGAGCCGGGCATCCGTTTACAAAGATCTGGTGGCAGTCTGGGAGAAAACAAGGTTGCCCAAGGGTTTGTCCACTCCGGAAAAGGCCTTTTTCCACCGGATGGACCGCGCCCGTCATTTTGCATTCAGAAAAGCCGATATGACCTATTTGATCTACGACGAAGAATTGCTGGGCCTGGAGGAATACAGGACCCGTCTTCTGGAATACGTGGAATGGTATAAATCATTGTATTCCCTCTAGGCAGCCGGAGGCAACAGAATTCATCCTGGAGAGGGAGCCGGCCTGTTATGCCCGGTGAGGGTTTTGGACCTGACTCAGGATAGCCAGCGCTGCAGGTTTGCCGCAACGAAGGCATCATCATTCAGGTGCGGATAGGCTTTATAGATCCGGTCGATCTCTTCCCTTTGTCCGGGCGATAAGTGCTCGTTCTCGTTCAGGGTCCAGATGCCCTCCAGTAATCCCTGACGGCGCAGCACTTCATGGATTCCGGTAATACATCCTTTAAAGCCATTTGCCGCATCAAAAAAGGCCGCGTTGGAATCTGTAATCTGGGCCGCCAGTCCCAGCAGCCCGGGGATATCCTCCCGGAATCCGCCGCTGTGGACTTTCTCCAGAAGCTGCACGGCAGAGCGCGTCCACACGGCCCAGTGCCCCAGCAGTCCCCCCACGATGCGTTTTTTAACGATCCCGGAGCCCACGGGGATTTTAAATTCCGTAAGCAGGTCCACCAGAATATTGTCGTCATTGCCGGTATAGAGTGCGATCTGTTCGGCCCTTCCCGACTCGGCAACTCCCCGGACCACATCCAGGGTCTGGTAGCGGTTAAAGGGGGCCATTTTAATGGCCACCACGTTGTTGATGCGGGCAAATTCCCGCCAGAAATCCACATCCAGGATTCTTCCCCCTACCGCAGGCTGCAGGTAGAACCCCACCATCGGGATGATCTCAGCGATCTTCCTGCAGTGCTCCAAAAGAGCTTCATTGGACGCATTGGGAAGTGCCGCCAGGCTCAGTAAGCCGGCATGATAGCCATAATTGACGGCCAGCTCTGCCTCCCTGGTGGCCTGTGTGGTCTGCCCTACCAGTCCGGCGATGCGGACGACGGCTTTCCCCGTGCTTTTTGAGTATTGTTTCAGTTCCCGGGAAGCCAGTTCCAGGACCGTTTCGAAAAGGGCGATCCCCGGCTCCCTGATTTCAAACTGTGTGGTATGGACAGCCACAGCCAGACCTCCTGCTCCTGCGTCCAGATAGTAGCGGATCAGGGCCCTTTGCCTTTTCCTGTCCAGTTCCCGTTTCTGATTTAAGGCAAGCGGCAATGCCGGGATCACACAGCCTTTTTGCAGTTGTTCCCGGACTCCTTCCGGCCATTCTGTATGCTTCATCAGGTCAATTTTTAGTATTTGCCATCCCTTACTTCATAATGGGTAGGCTTACCCAGAATATCCTTTCCATCCTCAATCCAGTGCGCGATCCATTGAATGATCTGCTGAACAGAAACGGTGGGCTGACCGAACAATTGAAAGGCCAGGGTGGCATTATTCAGCAAGGCTGTTTTGGCCTCCTCATTGATAAAGCTGGGCTCTACCTTAAAGAGCTTCGCAAATGCCATGGCTACTTCCCGGACCGACAGGGTTTCAGGTCCGGTTATATTCAGGATCTTTGCAGGACTTTCGCATATGGAAAGCGAACGAAGGACCATATCATTCACATCTCCCTGCCAGATCACATTAAAATAGCCCATGCTCAGGTCAATGGCTTCCTCTTTTTTAACTTTCACGGCAATATCCACCAGTACGCCATACCGAAGCTCCACGGAATAATTTAGCCTGATCAGACAAACTTTGGTCTGGTGCTGCAGGCTTCCATATTCAAACATTCTTTCTCTGCCCAGGCAGGACTGGGCGTATTCGCCCACCGGCTCTGGCAAATCGCTTTCAAGGGAACCGCCCGAATCAACCGGAACCAGAGGGTATACGCAGCCTGTGGAGAAAGCCACAATTCTGGAGTCTTTGTAATACTCTGCAACCAGGGCTGGTAAATAGGCATTCACCGCCCAGGTGAGTGAAAGGTTGTCTTCTGATCCGAATTTCATTCCTGCCAGAAAATATACATTAGCCGCTTTTGGGAGGGTTTGAATAAAAGCGGAGTCCAGCAAATTGCCATGAAAGGTCTTAATGCCCATCTCTTCAATCTGTCTTTTTTCCTGGTCCGATCCAAAAATGGCCGCCCCGTAAATACCTTTGCTTACACCGGCCTCCTTACAGGCTCTTACAGCCATTTTTGCCAGGGTAGGACCGATTTTACCGCTTACTCCCAGGAACATAATATCTCCCTCCAATTCCTTAAAATACTGCACCAGTTCCTCTGAAGGCAGGCTAAGTAAATCTTCCAGCATGGCTGTGCTTTCCATTTTTTCTACGCTTTTATTCATCTCGTTTCCTCCTTAATTGTATGATTTCTGTATATATTTTTACGGCCTTATGAATATCCGGGATCAGGCAGAATTCATCGGTTTGGTGGGCCATCGAGACCTGACCGGGTCCAAGTATGATGGTGGGTACTCCTCCATAGGTCCTTTGTAATACGGAGCCATCGGTCAAATAGGGAAGGGCCTTTCGCCAGTGCTCATCCAGTGGGTCAATTCCACAGATCCGGCATACCTGCCTTACAAAGGGATCTGTTTCACTGGTGCTGACAGCCTGGAGATCCACCAGGCTTTCTATCTGCACCTGATCGCCCAGGACTCTCTTCAATTGATCCAGGATTTTCCGGTGGCTGATTCCGGTGGTGGACCGGATGTCCATGGTAAATTCGGCATGGTCGGGGACCGAATTTATATTCATCCCCCCTGGATCTGGCCTACGTTGATGGTGGGCTGTCCCAGCAGCAGGTCCTCTTCTGCCTCAAAACGGAGCGTTTCAATACTGCTTATGCAGCGGGCTGCTTTATAAATGGCATTGTCTCCCAAAAAAGGCATGGAGGAGTGTGCGGTTTTGCCCCGGGTTACGGCCCGGAGGTAGAGCGCTCCTTTGTGTCCGATGGCAGGAATATTATCTGTGGGTTCTCCGACGATGATGCTGCTGGCCTTTCCCAGGTTTTGACTTTCTGCCAGCTGCCTGATCCCCTGGCAACCCAGTTCCTCCCCGGCCGAGAATATCAATCTGATCCCGCCCTCTACGAGCTCCTCCCGGGAGACCACAATGGCAGCTACGCACATGGCAGCCACTGCGGCTTTCATATCACTGCTCCCCCTTCCGAACAGTTTATCCCCAATTACCTGGCCGCCAAATGGATCCCTTTCCCATTCTTTTTTTCCCAGGGGGACGGTATCCAGGTGACCTGACAGAACGATGGGGCGGGAGCTGCCGGTGATTCCCTTCTCGGCAAGCACATGCAGCCTGTTTTCTCCAAATTCCGGGGTGGAGACTTTAAAGCCATGATCTGAAAGCAGGGAAGCCAGAAACCTGGCGATCCCCGCCTCGTTTCCGGGTGGATTAACCGTATTAAAGGCAATCAGCTGTTGTGTAAGAGCTATGACATCGGGAGTTTCCATCGGACTATAGTTGGGCGGTTCTGATTGCACCCACCAGGTTTTGATACATAAAATAGACCATAATGCTGATTACCAGAAATCCTGTGATTGCGACCAGGTTTTGCACCCAGTTGTTTGTCCGGCTTCCCATGACCTTTTTGTTATTCAGCATAAGAAACAGGCCTACCGCAATAAATGGAACGGCCAGCATGGAAGAGGCCTGGGCCAGTATCAGGGCATAGATCACATTTCCTTTAAACAACACCGATACCAGCATTCCAATGAGCAGTACAGCCGCAATAAATATTTTCGGGGCCCGGTCATTCATGGAACGTCCCAGTCCGAGCCCGTCTGCCAGCAGCCCTCCTCCGATGACCGAATTGACCATCATGGACGAGAAGGCAGCAGCACAGAGGCCTATGCTGAATATAACCTTGGCAGAAACACCGAATAAGGCCTCCAGTTGTCTGGCCATATCAGCTGCTGAGTTTACCAGGATACCCCTGGGATGCAGGGCTGCTGCAGAGGTGATCAGGATGGTGGCCGAAATCAGGGCCAGAAGGATGATCCCGATATAAGTGTCTTTCAAACTGCGTTTCAGATTTTCTTTCTTCCATCCCTTGTCCTGAGCCAGGTAGGATTGGTAGAGGGCCGCGGCCAGGGCAAAGGAGGTGGCCAGCATGGCGGAGACAACACTCAGTTCGTCTTTGCCAAATCTGGTCGGAATAAATCCCCTGGAAACAGCCGAAAGTTCGGGCTTGGTGAGGATCAGGTTGATGAAGAAAGCCAGGATCATGGTCATAACCAGGTATTTCATCAGCTGCTCCAGCACCTTGTACAGATTCTTGGCCCAGAAAATAAGAATGATTCCCAGGGGAGTGAAGACCAGGGGCCATATCCTTTCATCAATGCCCGTGATCCCTTCCATCCCTATACCGATGCCCAGGTTGTTCCCGAACTGGAAGCTGGCCGTGCTCAGGAAGGCAGAGATCCCAATAACCACAGCAAACCAGCGGCCGTAATGTTTTGACAGGGATTGCAGCAATGATTCCTCGTGTGTCACCCCAAAACGGGCCGACATGGAGGTATAAGTAATCATAAATATGGTGGCAATAAGAATGACCCACAGGAAGGCATATCCGTACTGGGATCCGATCCTGGAGGCCACCGTAATGCTGCCGGGTCCCAGGACCACCGAAGCGATGATCAACCCGGGGCCGATGGACTGGAAGGCTATTTTAATTCTCTTGAACATGGGAAGTTTTTTTACCACCATCCTTCTGGCATGTTTATGATATCATCGACTGCCCCGGGAATCCCCGCGGCCGGGCCATAAAATACGCTTCCTCCATAGCTCGAAAGATATAACATTCCCGGATGGTTTACATCAGCAAAAACCTGTTGGCCCCATTTAAAACGGAATCCTTCCAGTCGGGTCCAGCTCTCTCCTGCGTTATCGCTCCGGTAGGCAGCGTTATGAAAAGTATTCATGTACAGGATCTCGGGCTGAGCGGGCTCCAGTGCCATCGCATTTACCCGTATCCTGTCGTCAAACACCTGCTTCCAGCTCTCTCCGCCATCCCGGGTAAGATAAACCCCGCCATAAGCATCCTTCTCTCCCAGGTCCCTGGGCCAGCAGCTGAGGTACATGCGTTCAGGCTTGTTTGGGTCAATTAAGAGGTGATGAGGCCCATTGAGCCCCTCGGGAAGTTCCATTTCAGTCCAATCCCCGGCCTGGTTATCGCTGTAAAACAATTTGCCATCCACGACCCGGGAACCCTTTGTTCCCCTGGCGCAAAGAACGAAGAGCCGGCCATCGGAATTTTGATCCAGGTGCCAGGCAAAGCGATTCTCGCCCAATCCTGTATTTGCCGGTTGCCAGCTTTCCCCCCCATTGGTGGACTTAAACACTCCCTGGTCAAAAACGCTTACATAGAGGGTGCGATTGCCAACCGGGGAGCTTGGATCCAGCAGGATATTGGTACAGATGGAATTCTCTGGCAATCCTTTATTGGAACTGGTCCAGTTGATCCCTCCATCTACCGATACAGCCACTCCGCCTTCAAAATGGTCAAATCCCCTGCTTCCGAACATCTTGCTTCGCGGCAGGTCATGGGCATTGGCCCAGGCGGACCAGCAAAGGCCCTTTGTTTCAGGATCGAAGCAAAGATCATAGCAGGTGTTCTGCCATTCTCTCTGAACCCCTGTGATGGAATGAAACCAGCTTTTTCCTCCATTCAGGGTATGAAACAATCCCATATCGGTATAACAGATAAAAAAGTGCTCTTTATCGAAGGGATCAAAATGGACCCCGTAACAGGTGGTTACATCCAGTCCGCTGGAGGCAAAGGATCCGTCGGGCATATTTACGCTGTAGATCTGTTCCCAGGAGAGTCCGCCGTTCGTGGTTTTATACCCGCGGCCATTGTCTCCGGCGAAACACACCTCCGGATTGCCCGGTGCCACCCCCAGGTCAATGGGACTGCCACCCCAGCCCGGATCAAAGCTAAGCTCCATCCAGGAACCTGAGAAATTATCGGAAATATACCCCCCGGGAGTGGAAGAGAGCATCACGGGATCCCATTGTGCGCCCCCGTCTGAAGTTTTAAAGATACTGTATATGATTTCCACCTCACCCTTGCCGTTGGGTACGGGGCAATTGATGGAGATATAGGCCACATTTGCCTGGCTCTCACAAACTGCCAGTCCCTGCCGGAAGTACGGGGTTTGGCCGGCCGGTGTATCCTTAAGGAGCCCCTCATTTGCCTGGGTCCAGGTGTTTCCCTGATCCCGGCTTACAAACATACCCCCGGTGATCCTGTTTTGATCGGTTTCGAACCGGCTTTGTATATAGATCAGCAGGGATCCCCGGGAAAGGCCACTTCCAAGGGTAATGATATTGGAAACAGGAAGGGGGACAGGAAGGGCTTCTCCGCTTAGGATATCGATCCGGGAAGCTGCACTCTCGGTAAATATCAATACTTTATTATCCTGTTCCCCGGAAGAAAGGGGAATTATGGCTTTTACATTCCTCCCGGAAACGCGGCCTGCCAGGTTCCAGCTTTTACCCCGGTCGGTGCTTTGGACAAGCATGCAGGAGTCCGTATCACTTTGTTTTTGTGGTCCCGTGTAGGCTTTTAAGGGGGCCATGCCCAGATATATGATATCTGAGTTACGTGGATCCACCTCAACCTTGTCAATGGTTCCGTCAAAGGCCCCTTTGACAATGCCGGAAGGTGGAAGATCCAGTGTTTGCAGTTTATCATTTACCAGAATTTCACTTAGATCCGGATAGATAATTTCCCAGTGTTTTCCTTTATTTTCAGACCTTAAGAGGGTGCTCAGCCCCGAACCCCGGTCCTCGCTGTGCTGGTAGCCCCTGGTGGCCACATAGATGGTATGGGGATCCCCGGGATCAAACTCAAAATCTTCCGGCACGGTCCAAAGGTTTTTCATATCCCAGTGACTTCCCCCGTCTTCTGAAACATAGGCAGCCGTCATATCACAATGGGTCATCAGCAATTGATCGTCAAAGGGGCTGACGGTCGGTTTTAGAACACCTCCTCCTCCGCCCGGTCCGATGACTTTCCAGGCGGGGGCAGCTATTTGCTCCTGCATTGAATTTTTCCCGGTTGTTTTTTGCTGACATGAGCTTAAAAAACAGCCAAGGGCCCATATTGCCATCAGGAATATGCCCTGTTTCACGGCTATGCGAATTGAAATCATATATCAGAAAAGTATTTTATACAATAGGGTTGAACAAAAAGTAAAAATAATATTTATATTTGTTATGGAAACAAAATGAAAGAAAAAATAAGAGGTATTCGCTTATGTTATGTTTTTAATTTTCCATAACTGAGGCGTCTTCTTACCTGCTAATGAGCCACATTCTAATGACTAATTCAGAGAAAATGCAAATAAAAAAAATCCATCCCTCAAAATCCTTCGGTCTCGCCTTTGTAATCGTGGGGTTATCTTGTCTTATGTTTTCCTTTTCTGCATCAGCACAATACAGGCCCGGCCTGCTGTTCAGAGAGGATTGGAAGGAGACCCCCCCTGAAACTCCGGTGACTCAGGCTCACATTGCAAACACAGAATTGGTTCTTAGCTTATACGGGACCGCTGAAACGGGTATGAGAAAGAGCAACCACGATCATCCAGAAGACGATCCCTTTTATGTCTGGTCAGGCCTGTGTGAGGGAAACTGGGGGCTCAGTCTGAAAATGAAGGATTCCTTTGTGGATCTGAGCAATTTCTCAAAAATCAAATGGAGAACCAAGCAGAGCGGATTCAGGTGCCTGCATATCTTACTCAAACTGGCCGATGGGACCTGGCTGGTGAGTGATCAGTGTGATGGTGTTTCCGTGGACTGGAGGATTAAAGAGTTTAATATGGATGATATCCGCTGGTATGCCCTGGATATTGAAACCATGGTGGAACAGGGGGCCGTGGACGATCCGGATTTATCGAAAGTGGACGAAGTGGGTTTTTCTGATCTGATGACAGGGGGGGGAAGTGTGGCCTGTTCAAGACTGGACTGGATCGAGGTATATGGCAGGGCGGTGGACCGTTAATTGGAAAACCGGAAAAGATTCTGCTTGCCCGGGTATAAATCGATAAATCGAAAAAATTATGAAACACGGCTTTGCTTTATTAATTCTTCTGCTTCTCTTATCTTTAAATGGCTGGGCACAGGTTCCAAATGATCCGGGCACGACCATTTTTGAGATCCCCCAGCTTGCTGAAACAGTGGTGATCGACGGGAGTCTGGATGATGCGGTATGGCTGAAGGCCTGTGAGATAAGAGATTTTTTCCAACTGGAACAGAGCCTGACCGGACAAAGGGACGGACGCGCATTTATGTTTAGAGATGCAGATAATCTCTATGTGGGGCTGGATATGCCGGCTTTTAAGTCAGACAGAACTCCGCCTGTCTGTTATTTGAGCGAGGAGCCGGATCTTCGACAGTTCCCCCATGTGAGCATTTCGCTGGATCCTGATCATGGTCATGGGGTCTACTATACCTTCCTCCTGGACTCGGAAGGGCGCCGGCAGGATCTGAGGGTGGACGATGAGTCCTGGCACATGGACTGGAGAGCTGTCAGCCGCCTGGAAAAGGGAAGATTCAGGGCCGAAGTGAGTATCCCGCTGGCCCGTTTTGCCACGGCCGGAGAAGGGAAGATATGGGGATTTAACCTGACGCTGAACGAAATAGTATCCGGGGGAATGGTCCATTCAAGCCCCATGGGTCTTCGATATGCTGACGCAGCGAATTTTGGACAACTGCTTTTCACCGGAGACTTAAGCAAGCAGGCGATTCAGCAGATCAGATCCTCCCTGCCCGGGATACACCGGAACATGGTACAGGAAAGACTTGAAAGCAACCGGATCCATTGTGGACCGGACCTGGTGGAAATCCCCAATGAAATCCCAGGTCTGGCAGCCGGAGAAAGGATTCAATTGAAGAACGGAAATCTACTTACTTGCCTGGGACTGGACAACGATCCGCTTGTCCGGTCAGACTACCCCTTTTTCTATGAGAAGTATGAGAACCCGGAACTGCAGCGACTGCGAAAGCAGTACAACCTGCAGGAGATCATCTCTTCCGGGAAGAATGATTTTGAACAGATCCTATTGCTTAATGAATGGCTGGTGGAGCATGTGCCCTTTGGATCTCCGCCCCCCATAAGACCTCAGGCCCTTCAGGTTCTCTACCATGGCCTTAACGGACAAACCTTCTACTGTACCTATCTTTCATTCACCCTGATGCAGATGTATTGTTCCCTGGGGTTCACGGCCAGGAAGATCACCTCGGTAGGGCATGGGACCCTGGACGTATGGTCCGACTACTGGGGCAAATGGATGCAGATCGATCCAAGCCGGAACTCATATTTTCGCATGGCCGGAACAGCGGTCCCCCTCAACAGCAATGAGATCAGACGGGAATTTCACCGCAACCGGGGGATCGATATGGAGATGGTTTTCGGGACGGAACAGCGGGCCGAGCGAGTGACTCTGGAGAAGCGTGAGGACGGGCACTACCAGTACAGGCAGGATGGATACGAATGGATCGCCTATAAATCGCGGAACAATTTTTTTGAAGTGCCCTTTGCCTACTGGAACTATGAGTACCTGATCCCCGAAGATGAATATAACCGGGAGAAAAAATGGGAATCCCAGGGGAAGCAGGATGTACGTGATGTTTTGGGAACCCGGACGGCCAGGGTGGAGGATATTTTCTGGACGCTGAACCAGGCCCATATTCATCTCTATGACCAGGGTACAGATGAGCTAAGGGTTCAGCTGGAAACCCATTGTCCTAATTTTAGTGGATTTGAGGTATCCATTGACAAGGGGGAGTGGGAGCCGGCCGATCCGCTTTTTTCCTGGAGCCTGCATGAGGGTCAGAATTTTCTCAAGGCCAGGAGCCTGAATAAGTTCGGGGTCAGAGGGAAGGAACATAAGATGGTTCTTTACAAAGCTAATTAAAACTTAAGATTATGAGTCGTGTTTTCAGATTTTACCTTGTTGTTCTGACCTGTCTGCTGCTTGTGGCATCGGAGACCCAAGCTGCCAAACCCTTTCGGGTGCTGGTGGTGATCGGGGACCAGTGGAAGGACCCGGCCAGTTTTATGGTTGAGAGGGCTGCTCCCACAGGAGAGTATTCGGGCTATTTTAAATATCCTGAGGTCTATGGCGAGACTGATTTTCACCAGCTAATGATTTTGCTGAAGTCCTGGGGGATTCCCTTTGATGTGGTCCGACTGGATCAGCAATTCCTTCAGGCAAGTATGTTTACGGATATGTACGGGGATCCCATGTACGGGACCATCATCTGGGATGTGAACCAGGGAGAGGAGCTCCTGCATCCAGATTATTCCATCGTGCAGCGTATGGTGCTGGAACAGGGGATCGGGATCATAGCCCTGGCCGACCGGATAAGCCAGCCGGAGATACAGGATATCCTGGGTCTTAAATATTTGGGTGCCTGGGAGAGCAATAAGGAGCTCAAGCCGGTCTCCGGGCACTTCTTAACGGACGGACTCGCTTCCAGCTTTCAAGCCGATGTCCGGGAAGGGGTAGATGAGTTTTACGGAGTCCATCTGAAACGGCAAAAGGTGGAGCTTGAGGATGGGACTGAAGTACTGGTCACTCAGGGGGACTGGCCCCAGGTTACGGCCAGATCGCACGCGTCGGGCGGCCGTGCCGTCTGGATCGGCAATGATCCAAACGGTTTATTTGATTATCAGGATCTTCGTACCCTCATAAGGCGGGCCATCACCTGGACCATTGGTTATAATCTTTACAAGACCTGGGAAAATGATCTGATTATGATCATGGATGATCCGGGTGGGGCACAGAATACTTACCTGGAGCACTGGCAGTATCCCACCCTCACGGAGGATCAGATTACCCGGCATCTCATTGAACCGCTGCAGAAGCATCAGGCAGTACTCAACATCAATTTTGTACCGGGATTTGTCAATGATGAAAAAAAGAGCATTGAAGCTGCATGGACCCAGGACTTTACAGATCACTTCGGTGCAAATCAGGATTTTAAATCGGGGAAGCGCGGGTATGACAAAGGGATTAAACTGGGTGTGTTTGAAGTCATGTGTCACGGGCTGACTCATATGCAGCCCGACCTGCACTCCGAACCCGGGTGGTACGGAGCTCCCTATGACCAGGAGAAGGCTGAGGTGGGATGGTACCGTGAATTCGGGGATACCAGGCGCAGTCAGGAAATTCCCGCTGCGGAACAACTCTGGCGCATGAAAACAGCTAAAAAATGGCTGTTCGAACAATTTGGGGTGGTTCCCCTGGAATTTTGTGCAGGAGGGAACGGGGCCTCCACTTCGTATCACAACAATACCTTCAAACTGGCTGCACAGGCCGGTTTCGGGTGGTGCGGATGGACCGAGGGCTACTGCGGTACCGATATGGTGATTATTGACTGGGATTTCATGGGCACCAGCGATTCGCCGGATATTGTGGCAGCTCCCCCCGATGCACATGATTTTGGGATCGTGACCGATCCGGGGAAGTTTGTGACTATTTTCGATCAGTATCCCAAGGGCCGGTTTATCAGCATCAATGAGTATATTGCTTATTTACATACAAATAATTCCGGATCCTGGGACAAGGAGGGGAAAAAGCTTCGTTTCCGTGTGGACTATGATCCGCATTATTGCCGCTATTTCGACAAGAAGACCTCCGTCTGGAACCTGGAGCTTGCCGACTGGCTGGTGGAGGAGATGGGTGAGCCTGCCGGCGTGATAGTGGACGGAAAACCTTTGAAAAACATAAGAACTGCAGGAACTCTGAGCCTTCCTGCGGGCGCTGGAGAACATGAGATCGAAGTAAAATTTGAAAAAAGATAATACTATGAAACGGAGAAAATTCTTTCATCTGGCCTCCACAGGCGCTGCAGGTCTTACCCTGGCCACCTCCTGTGCAAGCGGTGGCTCAGATAAGACTTCAGCCGAAAATACATCCCTGCAGCCCGCAGGGGAACCCGCTTACCGGAAAACGCAGTTTTCATCGGCGGCAGCCGGTTCCCCCAAAGGGGCCAATGACAGGATCGTGGTGGCCCTGATCGGGGCGGGTCATCATGGAATTGCGGTAATCCTCCAGGCGGCGAACCTGGGTGAAAATATTTTTATCAAGTATTTCTGTGATGTGGATGATTCCCGGGGCGGGTATGGCATCAAAGAGGTGGAAAAGGTACAGGGAACGGCTCCCATCCGGGTCAGGGATATGCGCACCGTTTTTGATGACAAGGAGGTGGATGGGGTATTTATCGCCACTCCCGAACACTGGCATGCGCTGGCCACTATCTGGGCCTGCCAGGCAGGTAAGGACGTCTACGTGGAAAAAAGCATCTCTCATAATATCCTTGAGGGACAAAAGATGATTGAAGCGGCCGGTAAATATGAGCGGATCGTTCAGTGCGGGACTCAAAACAGGAGCTCGGACTATGCCCTGTCTGCCAGAGAGTTCATTCAAAAGGGTGATCTGGGTGATCTGGTGGCGGTTCATATCAAAGAGATGCTGGGCGGACCCGTACCTTTTGTGGAGAAAGAGGATGCCAGGGCACCCGATACCATAGACTGGGACATGTGGCTGGGCCCGGCACCCAGGGTCCCCTATAATGTGTCGCGTAACAAATCCTGGGGCTACTACTGGGATTATGGCGGGGGATCGGCCATGGCGGGGGGGATCACCCACCAGCTGGACCTGGCACGCCTGGTGCTGGGAGACCCGGGATTTCCAAAATCGGTGTATTGCAGCGGAGGGAGGTATTTTTTTGAGGATCAGCGGGAGGTGCCCGATTACCAGTTGGCCACTTTTGATTACGGGGACTTTACGCTTAGCCTGGAAGCAGGCGAATGTACCCCTTACATGAAAAAATCCGGTCCGGAGATCCGTTTTTCGGAGAACTTCCCCGACTGGATGCAGAATGCCACCCGTATCGAGATTATCGGGACCAAACGGATGATGTACGTGGGACGCATGGGAGGAGGATGGCAGGCCTTTGATGAGGATGGGCTGGTGGTGGCCCAGGAGCCCGGATATTATCCCCTGGAGGCCCATATTCGGAATTTCATTCACTGCATGCGGAACCGGGAACAACCCAGGGGGAATATTGTGGAGGGGCATAAAAGCGCGGTGATGATTCACCTGGCAAACCTCTCTTATCGTGCCGGGAATAAGCAGTTGCTCTTTTCACCGGAGACGGAGACTATTACCAATTGTGAGCAGGCAGCCTCGCTGACCTCAAGAGAGTACCGCAAGGGATTTGAAATTAAGGAGGTGTAGGATGAAGCGATGGATTAAACCTGGATTAATAGCCGTTCTGGCCCTGGCGGGATTGCTGGTCATATTTGCCTTTGGCCGGACCGTGAACAAGACCGACCTGGAATTTTTGGTTCATATTAATGAGGAGCTTGTCCTGGAGTCCGTTTTCGGGGAATCCCCCACCTTTGCCATCTGGCTGGAAGATCCCCGGACAGGAAAGACCCATACGGTATATGCAACCAGGCGGGTGGCGACGGGCGACTGGGAAGGGAAAAAGGATGTACCGGGGGCACTTCCCGTCTGGACGGAGATCTACCGCGACGAACAGTCCGGGAAATCTAATAAGGCTGAAATAGTTCCTGATGACCTCGCTTTTACCGGGGCAACGCCCCTGCCGGGTTATTTCCGGAGCAGGGTGAGACTTGCTCCTGGCAGCCAGTGGATTTGCTGGATGGAAATGAACCTGGCAGGGGATTTTAATGAAAGTTATCCTCGTTTTGATCCTGTTACCCGGGTGGAGGATGAGTTTGCCATGGGGCAACCGGCTCTGTTGTACAGGGTGGAGATTGAGGTGGATAAAGACTTCAGCGCAGTTCCCCAATTGGCAGGAATGAGCGTGATCGGGGAGGACGGCCGGGCGACTATGGAGCCCCTAAAAGGGATTACCACGGCCACAGGAGTGTTCGATGAGATATCCGTCAGCGTGCAGCGGCCGAAGCCCAGGATTTTAAAGAAAGTGTACCAGGAGATTTATTGATTGCCGGAGGTAAATGATATGAAATCCAGATTAGCCCATACCTTTAGAGAACTTATACCAGTTTTCCTGCTATATTTTGCCATGTTTTCTCTGTTTGCTTCTTGTAATAGTATTAAGCCTGCTGCCATGATTATTCTTAATGGGAACATCCTTACCATGGACTCCACCTTTACCAGTGCTGAAGCCCTGGCCATTCAGGAGGATAAGATTCTGGCCGTGGGATCCAACAAGGAGATCAGAAAACTGGCAGACAGGCAGACGAAGGTTATTGACGCAGGCGGTCGTACTGTGATACCGGGGATTATTGATGCCCACCTGCATCCCGGGATGGCTGCCCTAAGTGAGTTGGAGGAACCCATCCCGGATATAAGATCCATGGATGAACTTCTGGCCTGGATCGAAAGTCAGACCAGGCTGAAGGAGGAAGGGAAGTGGATTGTTTTCCCCAAGTTCTTCTTTACCCGCCTGGTGGAAATGCGCCAGCCCAGCCTGTCTGACCTGGATCTGGTGGCCCCCCGGCACCCGGTATTCCTGAACGGTTCCTTTGGCGGGATGATCAACTCTGCGGCCATGCAGGTATCCGGCATCAGTGAAAAAACGGTTCATCCAGGGGTGCTAAAGGACGAGCTGACAGGTAAACCAACGGGTTTTATCCGGGCATCTGCATTTTCCCTGCTCAAGCAGGCTCCGCCTCAGCAGCTGTCTCCCGAAGAATACGAAACCGCCTTCCTGGACATGCTTAAGCGCTATAATCAGTGCGGGATCACCAGCCTTTGCTCCGGAGCCGATGACCTTAATGGTTTTGCCCTGTACAAAAGGCTTGGAGAGGAAGGCCGCTTGAGTGTACGGATCCATCAGAATATTATTTTGCGGCGGAACACTACAACGAAAGTCAGTGCACTGGTGGAAGAAATCAGGGCCCTGGACTGCAAAACCGGTGACGGGGATGAATGGGCCAGGATAGGGGCTGTAAAGGTGTTTCTGGACGGGGGCATACTGACAGGCACTGCCTATCTCCGGGAACCCTGGGGAGAGAAAGCAGAGGAGGTATACGGGTTTGACGATACAGCCTACCGGGGGATCGTGAACTACAGCAAGGACGAATTACTGGAGATCGTAAGTGCGGCTCTGGAAAGGAACTGGAAATTTACGGCCCATTGCACCGGAGGGGGAGGGGTGGACCTGTTGCTGGATGTATATGAAGAAGTAAACCGGATCCATCCCATCCAGGACCGGCGATTTTCCATTATCCATGGCAATTTTTTTACTCCGCAGGCCATACAAAGAATGAGTGAGCTGGGGGTATATGCGGATATGCAGGCCGCCTGGTTTTACAAGGACGCCGATGCCATGAGAACCATTTTGGGTGAGGAGCGGATCAGGCATTTTCTCCCTTACCGCTCCCTTATAGATGCCGGGGTTTTGGTGAACGGAGGATCGGACCATATGGTCAAATGGGATGCAAATACTTCCATTAATCCCTACAATCCCTTCCTGGCCATGTGGGCCATGATTACCAGGACCACGGAAAGAAATTCGGTCATTTTGCCTCAGGAGGCCATCACCAGAATGGAGGCGCTGCAAATGTATACCATCAACAATGCCCATGCTTCCTTCGAAGAGGAACTGAAGGGATCCCTGGTGCCCGGGAAGCTGGCCGACCTGGTTCTCCTTTCCGATGATTTTCTGAATTGCCCGGTGGACCGGATCAGGGACATCCGGGCCGATATGACCCTGGTGGGCGGAAAAATAGTCTACCGTTCCGGGGATATGGCACAGGCTGCCACAGGTTTATGATCCTGCTTTATCCAAATTCCGGTCCGCATATCAGGAACTGCCTGCTGATCCTGCCGGGCAGGGGATTTGATTCCAGATACATCCGGATAAACTCCCGTTGAGCGCTAAAGCCTGCCTGGTGGAGCCATTGGCCCACCTCCTCCTTATCATTATGGAGGTCAAGCACACAGGCTTTTCCTTTGACCTGTCCCAGTGCAGCGCTGATCAGGGCCAGGGCTCCCTCCCCGGAGGATGCCGAAACCGGTCCGATTTGTATAAAGCGGGTCCCTTTTCGGCCCAGGCTGTAGCCGCAGATCCCGCCGGCATCCCGGATATACCAGCCCAGCTCGGGAGCTTGCCGGTAAAGGCCGGACAGGAGTTTTTCCCGCCGGGCTCCGAATACGCTTTGATCGTAATCGAATATCTCTGAAATGATCTGCGAATTAATAGCCTCAACTTTAAAGGAATGACTTACGCCGGGGATGTCGGCCACGGAGGGATGAGTCATCCTGGAGAGACGTAATTCATCCATGAACCCGAACTTCTTATAGACCGGATAACCTGCCGGGGTAGCGTCCAGCTTGATGGATTTGCAGAACTGCATATTTTCCAGAACCTGTTGAAGCAAATGCCTGCTTATGCCCCGCCCCCGGTAATTCCTGTCAACCAGCATCATGCCTATCCAGACTACAGCACTGGCATAGTTAATGGCAGTCACTGAACCGACAATTGTTTCCCCCATCACCGCCACCAGGTTTACACTGGAATCATAGCCGATAAACATGCTCCAGTCTTCTTCGGTCTGGTTCCAGCCTTCGACATTTTTCAGGCGCATCAGCGAAGGCATATCTGCCAGCTTCATGGGTCGGATAAGCGGAAGTTCCTGTTTCATATCTCTCTAAGGTTTGCTGAAGCAATACTTTCCCGTTCCGGTCACCGGGAAATAGCTTCATCCCCCCTTGGCCGGGGGCCGTAATGAGGCAGAGGCATTCCTACTTCATAAGCACCTATATCCGGAGCTTTGCCTGTAAATTTGTCATTTATATTTGGTAACAACAGGGCTGCATCAACGGCTTTCGAACCGGACTTAATACGAAGGTCCTGTGGCTGTCGCTCCGGGAAAACGGGATCCGGGAATTCCACACTAGTCGCAAATACGTCCATGTCGACCTGCACGCAATGTTTGGCGCCGGTTAGCCGGTGCAGTTCCCGGATCGATTCGAAGCGCTGTTCCTTGATTTTTCCAGCAAAGGGGACATTGGCAGTACCAACTGCATTATAATCAAAAGTGCAGGTCTCGTTGTATCCCGGCAGAGAAACGGCCAGACCCTCCCCGGTTGAATAACGGCCTTTTTTCCCTCCACCCGATCCGCCTATGCAGAGGTTATTCAGCCAGGTGGTCCGAAAGAAAGCATCCTGACCGTGATGTTCGAACAGTCCGTCTCCTGCTTTTACTACCGTGTTGTGTATAAAGAGGTTCCCATAACTTCGCCTTTCCAGTTTAAAAGGGGCCATGGCAATGTTGTACATCACGTTGCGAATGAAGTAGATGGGCCCGCCCAGTCCGGGCTGCGAGCTCAGTCCCATGCCGCAGTTGGTGATCCGGTTATTCATAATGCGGCAATTGTTCATGGCAAAATCGGCCTCAATGCCATCATCCGGACCTTCCGAGATATCGTTGTTATAGATGTCAATGCACATCTGGTCGTATACCCACAGGTCTTCCATGGTGGAGATGCAATCCCTGTAGCCGGAAACCCGGTTGTAACAGATCACATTCCCGGGCCCCGTAAGCTCAATCCCTTCACCAATGTTTGCAGGACCTCCCCAGATACTCCCCGAACCCGTGCTTTCCGCTACCCAGGGGATCTTATAGGACACGGTATTATCGGCAATATAGCAATTCTTGCAGCCGGGTTGCTCCTGTGCAATAATACCGAACTGGGACTCGATGGTGCAGTAGGTGACGGCTACATCTTCGGCCCAGCGCACTCGAACCGGTCCCCAAACCGTGAGTCCGTCAATGATCACATGCTTGCGATGTTCCAGGCTGACTGAGGTAAAGGTACTGCCGATTACCTGATGGCTGCGGTCGGCACGCAGTACAATCGGCTTTCCTTCTTCTCCATCCACCGGCATGGTAAACTCTTCATAATAACCCGGACTTAGCAGGAGTATGTCTCCCGGCTCGGCATGCCTGGCAGCCTCCTCCAGTGTTCTGGGATTGACCTGGATGGTCCTGGAGTTTTTGGCAGCTGCGGGTACCGGGCGGGTACGTTCTTTCACAATTTCGGTGGCCTCCCCTCCATCGGGATCCTTCAGGGACAAACGAATTTCGTATTCCGTATCCGCCTGGAGATCAAAGATACTGCCCGAGTGTTTGTTTTGCCAGGTATAGGTGGGCCGTGTTTTGCTGCCCGTGGTTCCGGCGGGGATACGTACCAGGGGCATGGCGGTGAGCCATTGTTCTTCACCAGCAACCCGGTAGCTCACTTCGACCTTCCCGTTTTCATTGGCATCCCCTTCAATCATCCATTCCACGGCCAGACAGGTGATGGTTGGATAAGGAGTACTGATCGTGCCGGGGAAAGTGGCATTTTCAGGATAGCCAAAAGAGAGCAGGAACACTGCTGCCATCAAAAATAAGCACTTGTACCAAATTTGTTTCATGGGATTCTCTATTTAAATGTTGTGAACCTGAACACCTCGCTCCAATCGCCCCAGACACCTCTGTTGTCCCGGGCCTTTACCTTCCAGTAATAGGTGGTATCCTTGTTGAGCCAGCCTTCTGGCAGTTGCCACTCGGCCATGCCTGAATTGGTTTCCGTGTACAGTGCGCTTGCCACCGGCCATCGGCACTCCGGATCAAAGCTGATGAGGATGCTATGGTTGGTGATTTTATCCTCTCTGTCGGGATCACTGGCCTGTTTCCACCGGAATAAGGGTGCCAGTGAGTTCACTGTTTCACCCGAGGCCGGGGATACGGCATTGGCAGGATAGGAGGGGGGTGTATTATCGTTGCGCTCCCTCCAGATGTGCGTAATTTTTACCTGATGTTCTCCGGGGGTTTCATCGCGATAACGGATGATATTTGTCCCCCTGGACAAAGCAGGAAGAGAGTAGGAGCTGACCTGGATATCGGTGACCAGCTCTACAGATTCCACTCCACTTTGAGTGGGTGGTTCGTTCTGTTCATCGGCCATAAAGTTAAACTCCAGCCAGTAGTCGTGAAAGCCCCGATCCCCGCTGGGAAACAAAACCTGATCCAGGTCTATTTCTGCATCAATAAATCCCGTGGCCTCCTCGGGAGCGGTCCATACCAGTTTGGAGAGCGACCCCTTGCTGCTGTATATCCTGGCTGACAGGCGATCCCATTCACCGGATCCTCCACGGTAAAAAGTTGCTTTCAGGTGAGCTCCAAGAATAGTATAGGGAGTTTCGGTCGACAGAATAGCCCGTTCCGGGAAATCGTATATTCCTCCATGCCTGTGCCGCACATGGACCGCGGGCTGCTGGCCATCTTTCACCTGGAAGCCCGGTGCCTGGTCCTTATTGAAAAAGGTGGGGGCCAACGGGGATTTAAGATCGGGTTTCCAGATCAGCTGGCCGTCTCCGTAGCGTATGGGTTTGGCCTCCTTATTCCCGGCCTCCAGGCTAAGGTTGTGGCGTTCATAATCGTAATACTTATCACCGCCCTTCCAGTTCCGGACCAGCTTCTCACCCGTCCGGAGGGTCATGGCCATGCTATGGGGTTCATAGGTAAAGCGATCATAGAAGGTGGAGATAAAACAATCATCCGAACCGAAGAAGTAGCGGTACCCCCTGATTTTCTTACCATCCTGGGATATATAGGCATTGTTTCCTTCCACATCCGTATAAACTGCACGCACCGCCTTGTTGCGCCCGGAAAATGTCGTCAGAGCTGCACCGGATTCTGTGCCTCCGCTCACTTTCTGATCCGCCCAGAGCTGCTCCACGGAGGCGATGGTGCGGTTATCCCCGGCCAGATAGTAGAGCCCGATGTCGCTGTCCAGCATGTGCCAGGCATTGTTGTAATAAGCCTCGGAAACCGTATGGTGCCAGACTTCAAAGACCCGTGCAGGGACTCCGACGGCCCGGCAGAGGGAGGTGAATATGGTGCTGTGGTAGGCACAGTTTGCATAGCCATATACATTCAATCCCACCACCGGGTTATGGGCTTCCCTGTCCCCGGGAGAAGCAAGGTGCTGAAAGTTCAGGCGAATGAAATCCCAGATGGCCAGCGCTTTTTCTTCATCCGATGTGCAGCCACGTGTTATTTCATGGGCCAGGCTCTCCATATCAAACCAGTCGAAGCGGCCATTAACCGTTATGCGGGGATTCACCAGGGGAGTATTCCCGAGATTCTCAATAATGATAGTCTCGTTTACCGGATCGCGGCTGCCGGCGACTTCAATTTCGTAGGTATAATCATTTACGGTAATGATCCGGGAATACTCCCTTACCTGGCCTGTAAGGGACAAGGATCCCGTAAGCAGGATGGCCAGCATTTGCAGGATGCCAGGTCTTTTCATAGCTGATAGATTTTATATTATTTAAACAGGCTGGCTAGTAGGCTGTTGCCTCGTAATCTGCCTGTAATGTTTCCAGGTCCAGGTCTTTGGCCGGTCCCTCATGGACGATTAGCCGGTATCTTAAAATGCTAGGCTGTGTTTCGGAGACTTCCACTCGGTTTCTTCCCGGAAAAACAATGTTCTGCATGGAGCCAAGTTGCCTCAGGATCCAGGCAGCCGGGTAGTTGGGGGTGGACGGATGGCATAAAATGCTTATTCCACTCTGTTTGCCGGTTGCAGCAAAAGTACCTGAAAAATCCATCCAGGGTCCGGCACTGACCTGAAGCGTTTGTGGCATGACGGGTCCGTTCTCAGATGTAAAGGTCAGATCACCCGGCAGCTTGAGACGGGCACAGAGGCCCCCGTATCCTTTCTCGTCATCAGAACCACCCAGACTTATACCCTCTACAAGGGCTCTCAGGGATATCTCGAAATCAATCATCCGGATTCCTGAGTTCAGGGGATGTACTGTAATTTCTGTTAGCTCCTCCATAAAGCCTTTCCCGTTTTCCAGGCGGGAAGAGCTCCAGAGCACATCCAGGATTAGTTTGGCTGCGTCCGTCCCGGTACTGGTCCGGATTTCTCTTACCTCATGGCTGATGTCTTCCATGATCCATTCATCCCCCAGACTGAGGGTGTCCAGGTAAAGTTGGTGCCAGGACCAGAAGATCCCTCTGTGGTAAGGATGATCCTCCGGAAATTCCTGTGTAAGGGTATCTCCGTTCAGCGAAAAGAGCGGATGGATGTAATGATTGCAAATATACTCTCCGGTGAGGGTTTTGGGTGTTTTCCTGTAATAGAACACCGGGCTCCCCTTTTCGCTCAGGCTGACCCCGTTTTCATCCGGGCTGAACAGAAAGGTGTTCCTTTCCCCGGACCTCTGTCCGCATCCACTTGCACCTAGCAGCAGCAGGAAGATGGCCGTCCTGAACAGGATGTCTAAGGGTAAGTTATGTTCTGTTTTGCAGCATGGAGCCATGAGCCGGTATTATACAATTTTACGATTTACCGGATCCCATTCCACCCGGCGTTTTTCCAGGTAGGACTTATTGGCCATCACACAGGCAACTCCCTCCTCAAAAGCACGCTCAATGTTGGCGCTGGGCTGGCCGCCGCTACGAATGCAGTCGATCCATTCCTTGATATGCAGGTGGGTGACATCCACACTCCTGCCATTGATATTGGTAGTGGTCAGTCCGCGCGAGGCATAGTATTTTTCCGTGGCCGAGGTAATGGCATCGATATCCCCGCCTGTTCCCGGATTGATGGTGATCATGGGCACATTGGTATCGATGGAGCCTTCTTCAATATATTTCTTATACTGGGTCGAATCGTAATCGGCTGTAATAGATGCAGATCCTCCCAGTTCCATGGAAGCATCATGGCCGTTGAATACACGTCCGCGCTGACGGCTTGAAGCCAGGTTGGCGCTGTAGGTCAGGGTCATTTTCTTCTCCGGGTATTCGAATACTGCATGGAGCACATCCGGTATTTCCCGGTTGTCATTCCAGTAGTAGATCCCGCCGGATGCCACGGCCGATGCGGGGATGCCGATCCTGAGCAACTGGTTCACCGCATCAAATTCATGGGTGAACAGCTGGCCGATCATTCCCATATCGTAATCGAACCACTTGGTCCAGTTGTAGAAACGATCCACGCTGAAGGGCTTATAGGGCCGGGTGCCGAGCCACTGGAGCCAGTCAATGGAGCTTTCGTCTCCGGGTTTCGGATTGCCGTTGGCGTCCAGGTGCCTGATCCAGGCCCCGCTGGCGGTATTCCTGTTGGTGGTGGTTTCGATAAGGGTGATCGGACCCAGGATATCCCGTTTAATGATCTCCCGGGCCTGCTGGAAAACTACGTTCTGCGTGATCTGGTGGCCCAGTTGAAATACACGGTCACTACTGCGGACCGTATCATAAACCTCGTACAACTCCTCCTCAGTGCGGCAAATGCTCTTCTCACAATAGACATGTTTCCCGGCTTTTACCGCCTCACTGGTTATCCTGGCATGATGGTGGTCGGGGGTAGCGACAATAACGGCGTCAATATCCTTATCATTCAGGAGGTCCTGGTAGTTATTATATCGTTTGACAGGAAGTGCCGATCCTGAATTTCCTCCCACACGTACCTCGTTCCGCATGGTTGCAAGCCCCCATTCAGCATGCAGATCAAAAACATCACAGATCCCGGTCACTGCCACATTCAGATCCTCCTGCTGAAGCCAGTCTTCCAGGGTGCCATTTTTCTCCTTATTCCTGGCATCGTCAGGGTGAATAAATCCAAGTGAATTGGATAATTGGGTGGCTCTGTTTCCAAACCCGATAAACCCCAGGCGAAGCAGATCCCCCTTCTTAGCAGAAGAGCTGGAAACGATCCTGGGGGCTTTAAGATCATCCAATCCCAGTTCTTTGATGACCCTGGTTCTCTTCTCTTTGTCAAAGTTTATTTTTTTAAAGGCTTCGTATGAGAATAATCCTAAAATGGGTATTCCGGCCAGGGCCTTTAGCAAAGTCCGCCGCGGAAAACCCGGCTTTTCATTTATCTCCATCTGTTTGTCTTCCTTTGAATTATTCATTTTTTTGTTTTTTTGGCTTTATCAAACCTTGTACATACATGTCCAGTCCGAACAGCCTTCCGGTAGGAAAGGAGCCCAGCAGGAGCAGGGCGGCGGCTTCGATAAGTGTTTTACTGACAATAAGGTAGTTGCCTTCCGAGGGAAGACTGTATTCCAGCCCGATCATGGGGGGATTATTCAGATAATAAATCAGGAGGAGGAAGGCTCCTGAAAATGCAGCCAACCTGCTGAACAGGCCAAGTATCAAACCGACTCCTATGGCGATCAGGCCCCAGGTGTTTAAAAAGTCCACCACCTGCAGGACTCCGTCGTTGGATATGATCCACCTGGAGAAACCAGATAAGATCCATTGTGATTCTTTGAGGAAGGAGGCTGAGGACCAGTTGGGCATCAGCAGTTTTGCTATCCCTTCATACAACATATGCCATCCGATAAGCACTCTCACGAGGACCAGTGCACTCACTTGAAACGGGGTAAATTTTGAGGTAGAATTCATTTTTGTAATAATTTACAAAATATAAGTTAACGTAAGAAGTCAATGTGTCTTATGAAGGATAATTGCTTCAAAACAAAAGTATACATAAATAAAAAACTTACAATCTTTTTCGATAAAATCTTTAAAAGTATGTGATATTTTGTAATCTTTGAACTCAGAAGCACTATGCCAATAAAACACTGTCAATATGATACTCCTTACAGATATTAGCAAAACGTGGATCCTGGTTTTCCTGTTCTGCACGTTTTCCGAAGATTTGCTTCTGAGTCAAGGATTTGATTCAGCTCAGGATAGTGAGACTTATAATTGGACAGATATCAGAGAATTTGCCATACAGGGTAAGGGCTGGAAGGAGGATGTTCTGACTTTCAACCGTCTTCCTTCCTCTGCGGTCACCCAGGTGCGTGAACCGGTCTGGAACCTGAGCCACCATACAGCCGGGATGTATGTCAGGTTCACTACCGATGCCACAGAAATCAAAGCAAAGTGGAGCCTGACGGATGAGAATATTTCCATGAATCATTTTGCGGCCACCGGTGTAAGTGGCCTTGATTTGTATGTCAAAGGGGAGGATGGCTCCTGGCACTGGCTGGGGGTGGGACGGCCCGGAGGAAGAGAAAATTCGGCATCCCTGGTGGCAGGCCTGCCGGAGGCCAGCAGGGAATATATCTTGTATTTCCCGCTTTATAACGGAATTAAAGAGTTGAAAATAGGAATCTCAAAGGGTTTTGAGATCCGCGGAGTTGACCCGGACACCCGAAAACCCATTGTTTTCTACGGGACCTCCATTACTCAGGGCGGTTGCGCCTCCCGGCCCGGAATGTGTACCACGGCTTTGCTGGGCCGTTGGTTTGACAGGGAGATTATTAACCTTGGATTCTCCGGGAACGGACGCATGGAACCTGAACTGGCCCACCTTCTGGCAGAACTGGATCCCCTGGTCTACTTTATAGATTGTCTCCCCAACCTTATGGCAGAGGAGGTGAAGGAGAGAGTCGAGCCTTTTGTGGCCATCCTCCGTGAGGCACATCCCGAAACACCCATTGTCCTGGCAGAGGGGGTGACTTACAATGACGCTTTTCTGGTAGAGAAACGACGGCTCAGGAACTCTCAGAGCCGCAGTGCCCTTAGAGTGGCTTATGAAAACCTGATGGAAGCCGGGTATAAAAACCTTTATTACCAGATCGCCGAGGGACAGCTGGGTCTGGATGGAGAGGGTACCGTGGACGGAACTCATCCCACAGATCTGGGATTCTACCGGCAGGCAGAGCTTTATCAATTGATTCTGGAGTCCATTTTACAAGGAATTCCGGAGGAGCAGTAGGGTATGGAAAAGACGGTTAGATTATTGTCGCTTGATATATTTCGTGGTCCGGGCATTGCCCTGAACAAATTAAGAATAAAAGCTGAATAGCATGAAGCATATTTCGTTCCCTTTTCTATGGAGTTTGATGATTTTGCTGTTCCCGGCAGGACTGCTTTCCCAGGAGGACCATAGTCATTTTAGTGAGGTATTTCAAAGGGATAAACCATTCAGGATCTTTCTACCCTCTGACTACCCGGTCTCAGGGAAGTCCTATCCGGTGATCTACTACTTTCATGGCAACACCGGAACTCATGTACCCAGGCAATCGCAGGTAATGGAGGATTGGGTTAAAGAGCATCCCGTAATCATCGTGGCCTGGAATGGCCGGTCTGTTGATTCGGATAAAAGACCCTATAACATCGGCTACCACTCCAACATCAACTACGATACACAATTCAAAGACTACTTCCCTGAGCTGTTAGCGTTTATCGATTCCACCTACAGGACGCAACCGGATCGGTCCCAACGAGCCATCATCGGACACAGCATGGGGGGGATCATGTCTTTTTTTATTGCGGGAAGTTTTCCCCATATGGTGGGAACTGCCGTGAATTCTAAGGGATCGCCGGAGTTCTTTATCGGTTATCCGGATAACCATACCCCTTACCATGTGAGACACATGTTTATGAATCTTCAGGGGATCAGGCTCAGGTTTCATAACAGCACGTCCGGCGAACTGGCCTATCTGAATCAGGAGGTTCATGCCGGCGCCCTTCAGAATGACGGGCTGTCTTACGAGTATCAGGTATATGAAGGGGGGCATGGCCTCAAGCCTGAAGAACTGAGAGATGCTCTGAGCTTCGTGCTTGCCTCCTTTGCGGATCCCCTGCCTGAACCAGACCGCTGGCACCATGCCGATCTCTATTCCGGGTTTAATATCTGGGGATACGAGGTAAAGAGCAATAAAGCAGAACCTGGATTCATTGAATTGGAAGGCGTTACGCTCGGGGGGATGAGGATTAGCACCCGGAAATGGCAACCCTGCGGCCCACCTATACCAGGACTTAACATCCAGGTTAAAACAGCTCCCCGGTACCAGCCTAACACCGCCTACACCCTGATGGATTTTAATGAAACACAGGATGTAGTTAAGTATACCAGTTTGATCAGTGATGCGGATGGGCGGATCGATTTTTCAGTAAACCATGAAGGTCACCAGATAGGGATTTACGGAAAGCGGGATCCGGCTGAAGTAGTCTGTGTGGGACACCGGGTAAATGACCAGGGGATCTTTCTCGAGCACCATGAAGAGAGCTTGATGAAGCTTCGTTTGCTTAACCGGGGAGGGACCATGGCCAAAAATCTGAAGATTGAACTCAGCTGCTCCAACAAAGATGTTTCTATTTCTGATCCGGTGATACTTTTAGACGAACTTAAGCCGGGAACCCCATTATGGACATCGGCCGGATTTCATATCAGAGCCGGGAATGCTCCGCCGGCAGATGGATCCCCGTTCAGGCTGAAGTTTAAACTTTCGGTATCGGACGGGGATTTTACCTGGACAGATGAATTTGAGGTCCCAGTTATGTTTGATGTTCCGGAATTCACAAATCTGGGAATTGATGACGGTGATAGCGAGATTTTTGGAAGCGGCAACGGGAATAACATCGCTGAACCCGGAGAGTCCGTCATGGTATACGAAGTAAGTCATGTGCCTCACAGGACCAGATTGTATTACGATGATCCCTATGTGGATGATGAACGTTTATATGTGGACCTTCAACCCGATAAGTGGGGAGATGGATATGCGCTTTCATCCATCATTCATATTTCTGAGAACTGCCCCATCGGGCACCAGATCAAATTCCTGGCCAGCTACGAGGTCAAGGAATGGAAGACGATCAAAAGAAATGTGACCTGGGGTACTTTTACCATTACGGTTGGCTCCGATCCGGATCACTAAACCTTAAAATATAATGACAATGCGCAAGTTACTGTTTAATGGCATTCTCTTGTCCCTTTTTCTACTCCAGTTTGGGATGAGCTATAGCCAAGTGCCAATTGAGGCCGGGGATCCTCCAAACAACACGGATATTCCTGCATTTTATAAAGGCACTTTGGTAGATCTGGATACGGAGTTGAGAAATGTGCAAAAGGGAGAGAAACGAGTTATCGCCATTTCGCCCGGTGGATTGCCCGTTTATGCGGTTTATTACGGAGAGAAGCAGGATTTCAGATCTTTGGCAAACTACAATTCGGCAGTGGCGGCCCAAAATCCCTCGTACTTTGCTCAAAAAGACAGCAGCACCCGTCCGGTGGTCTATTTCCTTGGCCCGGTCCACGGCCAGGAAGCAGAAGGTATTGTTGGACTGGTAAACCTGATTCATATTGCGGAGACCGGAAAGGATCACAGGGGTAGGGAATGGGCCTCCCTAAAAAGTAAACTGGATCAGTGCCGGCTTATAATCGTTCCCTGCGGCAATCCGGACGGTCGCAGAAGGTGCCCCTATGATAGTTTTGTGGGACTGCCTACGGAGATTATGACCAAATACGGGCAGGGAACCAGAATAGACGGTACATCCTGGGGCTGGCCAGGAGCAAAGTCCCTGCACCCCATGAAGGGAGATGTCGGAATACTTGGGGCATATTTCAATGACCGGGGCATTAACATGATGCATGATAATTTCTTTTCCCCCATGGCCGATGAAACAAAAGCTCTGCTGGAAATTGCCCGTGCCGAGGCCCCGGATATGACGGTCTCCCTGCATTCCCATGAGAACAAACCCAGGATTCTGCAGGCCAATTATGTCCCCTGGTTTATGAAACAACGCATCGACGAACTGATCAGGCAACTTAACCAGAGGTATCAGCGGGAAGGGATCCCTTATTATCCATCCGACTGGCTGGGCTCTCCTGCCGTGGAAGATAAAGAGTTTCCTCCGCGATCCAGTTATAACCTGATCAGTGCGCTGCACCATATTTCCGGGACCATGGCCTTTACCTTCGAATGCAGTCATGGAAGTGTATCAGATCGCTTCGGGGAAGCTATGGTTTCCTATGACGAAATCCTTGATATTGAATTAATCCTCTATGATGAGATGCTTGACTATTTACTTAAAAACAGGCAATACTGGAATCGATAGGTTAAAAGAACTGCCTTCTACCTGAGCTTAAAATGCGCATTCAAATAAGGATACATAAAACTAAAATAATGAAAAAGAGAGCTCAAAACCGACCCTTGCTTAGTCTGGCAATTCTTTGCATGGCAGTACTTTCATCGGCTCTGCCTCTACACGCAAATCCTGTACAGCCTGAAGGAGAGAAAGTATTCGTGATACATGCTCCGATCAGGGACCTGGACGATTATCGAAAACTGGCGGAACAGGCCGCACGCCTGAAGCCATTTGGCAGGGTGGAGATGAATATCAGTACACTTTCAGATAAAGGATTTCATGATGTGCCTGAAGGCAGGAATTACTGGCATGAATATACCAGCTACAATCCGACACCCTATAAGTTCTTTCCCGATCCAAGGATCGCTCCCTTTATTCCCGAAGAGTTTGTAAGAAAGAACAGGGAACTGCTTTTGGCAAAAGCGGAGATTCTTCGTGAATATGGCCTGGGAGCGGCTTTCTGGTCCTATGAACCCAACTACCTTCCTGAGGAATTTTTTGAGGCATATCCACATATGCGCGGTCCCCGTGTGGATCATCCACGCAGGGGCAACACCCCGGCATTTGCACCCTGCGTTAGTGTTAAGGAAACTCAGGAAATGTTTGCTAACATGGTGGCGGAGCTATTGGAGAATGTTCCGGAGCTCCATACCTTTTTCTTTAAAACCAATGATGCGGGATCGGGGATCTGCTGGTCAGACTGGCAGTATGCGGGACCCAACGGTCCCACACATTGCAAGAACCACAGCATGGGAGACCGGGTAGCCACTCTGATGAATAGTTTTAAGACAGGAGCAAGCAAAGCCGGGCAGGATATTTCGATTTACCTGACAGGCTCCATGTTTTCGGATGAAGAGAAGGAAGATATCTATACCCACCTGCCTGAAGACTGCTATTTCCAGAGCCACAACTCGGATGAGGTCAAAGGAATTAACAGCATGATTACAGGAAATTATCCGGTCAGGGGTTTGCTGTTTCCATTGGATATTATAAGAAATACAAATGACCTGGCCAATGGCAAGGCCAACACCGTTTTTATCAGTTTCAGGGCATCTTACGACAGGGCCTATGAGAGACTTGAAACCACAGACAAATTTTTTGATCTCTTGGTGAAACAGCTGGAAGCAGCTGCCCCTGATGAAGAAAGGGCCGTAATGAATCAATTGCGCTCCATTTGCAAGGAATGGGCGGGGGAAGGATCCGCCGAGAACCTGTACCAGGCCTTTATTCAACTTGAGGAGGCTAACAAATACAGGTCTGCCTCCATGCGCGGACCTACAGGGATATACTGGGGAGTTTCTGCAAGGCACATCACAAGGCCCCTGCTTATTGCTCCCGACTTGTTGACCCCGGAAGAGGAAGCTTATTTTCTTCCCCATGTTTTTAATCCTTCGGAAGAGGAGGCCCGAATGGACTATACCGACATCCACGGGGCACATCGTGAGATTCCCACCGGAGCGGCAGTCAAATATGTATCCATGATCAACAGCGCCATAGCGCTGATGGAACAGATCGATGATTCAGCACCTGAAAAAGACCTGATCGCGGAGATGACCACCGCCCTGAAGATTTACAGCAGCATTTTCAGGAGCCTGGGGAATTTCGCCGAGGTACAGGCCCTGCGGGACCGCAATGCCGAAAAGCTGAGTGCTGCCCCGCACTGGCCGGATAAAACACCCACCTGGGAAGGGGACCCAGAGCTTCAAGTTTTTAATACCCTCATGCGGGATGAACTGGATAACACCCTGGATTTGATTGATTTACTGGAAGCGGGTGGCATGAAATTCATCAGTCATGCAGACGATACCTTTCACGAAGACACTTTTTTACTGGGCCCGGACCTGATAGAACAGTTAAAGCTAAAGCGGAAAATCATGTTGGCGCACTGGACGGATATAGAAGGTTTTATGGCCACACCCTTTAAATAAACATTACTAATTATGGAAGTCTTAATTCATCAGTCAAAAGAGGAGCTGGGCAAGGCCGCAGCCGCAAAGGGGGCCGACCTGATCAGGAAAAGCCTGAAAAATAAAGGTCATGCCAGCATTATCGTAGCAACCGGCACCTCCCAGTTTGAAATGCTAAGTGCACTGATCCGGGAGGATATCGACTGGTCTAGGGTGAGTGCTTTTCACCTGGACGAGTATATTGGAATTTCACCGAATCATCCGGCTTCATTTAGGCTTTACCTGAAGGATCGCTTTGTGGATCAGGTAACACTAAAGGCATTTCGTTACATTGACGGGGAGGTGGATCCGGCAACAGAGATCCGTAGCTTGAACAGTTTGATAGCCGGGCACCGGATTGATGTGGCATTTATTGGAATTGGGGAGAACGGGCATTTGGCCTTTAACGATCCGCCAGCTGATTTCGAGACCAGGGATCCCTACATAGAGGTGGTGCTGGACAAAGATTGCCGTCAGCAGCAATTTAACGAGGGCTGGTTCCCCACGGTCGAGGATGTTCCCGAAAGGGCGATAAGTATGTCAGTGCATCGTATCCTGCAATCGGATGCAATAATCTGCTCCGTTCCCGGAGCAAGGAAAGCCATGGCAGTGAAAAGGACCATGGAGGCGGAGGTGACGCCGGACGTTCCTGCCACGGCATTAAAAAAGCACTCATCCGTATATTTATACCTGGATGTCGATTCCTCGGATCTGCTGAAAGTGCACTAAATCGATGATCATCTCCCTCGCTATGGCAGCTGCGGGATTCACAGGAATTGCAGGTCCACTTTAAGACCTTTGATTAAGGATTCAAATCTGAAGACAATATCCGCATCTGGATATATTTCAATGAATATTACTATTTTTGGTACGGTGTTTGAACATGCAAGCTGTAAATAACGATCAACAGAGAACCAAAAACGTTTTTACCATGAAAAAATTGATGATATCGGCCCTGGTACTGACCCTCTTTGCAGGAGGTGCCCTGGCACAGAAATTTGCCTTTGTCGACTCAGACTATATTCTTCAGAATATACCTTCATACAAAGCCGCCCAGGATGAGCTGGATAAGATTTCAGAGACCTGGGAGACGGAAATTGCAGCTGAATATGAAGAAATTGAAACAATGTACAAGACTTATAAGTCTGAACGTGTGCTGCTTACCGATGAGATGAGGACCAAAAGGGAAGAGGAGATTATTAAGAAAGAACACTCCGTAAAGGATCTTCAGAACAAGTATTTTGGACCTGAGGGGGATCTTTCCAAAAAGCGTATAGAACTGGTAAAACCTATCCAGGATGCCCTCTATAAAGCCGTCAAAGAGCTTTCTGCAGAGGGCTCATATGCCATTATATTTGATACGGCTTCAGGAGCCTCCATTTTATACTCAAATCCCCGCTATGACCTGAGCGACGAAGTGCTTAAAAAGTTAGGTTATAAAAATTAAAATCTTACATTTGTAGCCGTTTTACGCAAGCAATCAGTTAAATACAGTTATACTTTAAACAAGATGATGAAACGAATGACCGTGGCCGTGGCAATTCTTTGTATGGCCTTTGTACTCCATGCTCAGAAATTTGGGCATGTGACCTCTGAACTTTTGCTCCAGGCCATGCCAGAGTATGATTCCGCACAGGCAAATGTAGAGGAATTGAGAGAACATTATTCCCTGGAGATCGAGGGGATCCAGGTGGAAATTAACAAGAAAATCGAGGCGTTTAACAAGAACGAAGCCACTATGAGTAATCTGATCAAAGAGGCCAAGGCTTCCGAGATCCAGGAACTGCAGATGCGTTTGCAGAACTACTCTCAGACTGCCCAGCAGGACCTTCAGCGGCAGAGTATGGTGATGATCCAGCCGGTGATGGACAAGGCCCGTAAGGCCATTGAAGAGGTTGCCAAGGAAAAGGGACTGATCTATGTGTTTGATCTGAGCCAGGGTAATCCGATATATACCTCACGCTGAAAGCCTGGATATGCTTCCGCTGGTGAAAGCCAAACTGGGGCTTAAGTAAGCTGCTTCCCCGGAATAATAATTGGGATTGTGAATCAATTTATATTTCACAATCCCTTTTTTTTGTAACTTCATTTCTGTATTTATGGCAAAGGACGGTCCCATAGGTTTATTTGATTCAGGAGTCGGCGGACTAACTGTAGCGCATGCACTGCAGACGCTGCTCCCCAATGAGCAGCTGGTCTATTTTGGAGATACGGCTCACCTTCCCTACGGGGACAAGTCCCGCGAATCCATCATTCAATATTCACTGGGGATCGCAGATTTCCTCCTGGAACAAAACTGCAAAGTGATCCTAATCGCCTGCAATTCAGCTTCTTCCAATGCTTTTGATGAAGTAAAAGACCATGTGGGCAAGAAGGCAGTGGTGATGAATGTGATTGATCCGGTGGTGAACCATGTTTGCGTAAATACCGGCTCCATCCTTAATTCGGAGGGGGCGCCCGATAATCAGGCAGTCAAAGTCAGCACGGTGGGGATCATCGGGACCAAGGCCACCATCGATTCGGGGACTTATGAACGGAAGATCAAAAAAACCCTGTCGACCTTGCTGGCCGATTCCAATGAAATATCATCGGTGACTCATCCCGGCCTGAATGTCAGCTCCCTGGCCACCCCGCTGTTTGTTCCTATGATCGAGGAGGGCTTTGTGTTCGATGATATTTCCAATGCCATTATTCGTTCCTATCTCTCCCGCAAGGAGCTGATTGGAATCGATACCCTGATCCTGGGATGCACCCACTATCCCATTATCCGAAACCAGATCAGCCGCTTTTTGAACTTTGAAGTGAATGTGCTCGATACGGCACGGATCGTTGCACTTTCGTTGCAGGAGCTCCTTTCCACAAAAGATCTGCTGGCGACCAAGCGGAATGGGGATAACCAGTTTTATGTCTCCGACCATACGCCCTATTTCGAGGCGATAGCCAATATGTTTTTTAACGAGAAGATTTCGCTGATTAAGCGGAATATCTGGAGGTAGCCCTCCCGGCTTCAGCCTTCCGCCTCCTTCATATACCAGGAGGCATACAGCCTGTAATCTTTTGCGATCCGTTTGATCATGGTTTCCACCCTCAGGGGATCCACCGTTTTGATGCGTTTGGCTGGAACACCGGCGTAGAGGCTATTGGGCTCCAGGACGGTTCTCTCCAGTACCACGGAACCGGCAGCCACCAGGGTGTTGGAGCCCACTACCACATGGTCCAGCAGCACCGAACCGATCCCGATCAGCGCATGGCTTTCGATTCGTGCCCCATGGATCACCACGTTGTGCCCGACGCTCACATCATCGCCGATTTCCACCACTGAATCATTGAAGGTGGTGTGCAGGGTGCAGTTGTCCTGGATATTGACCCGGTTCCCCAGGCGGATGGGATTCACATCCCCTCGCAGTACCGCACCAAACCAGATGGAACAGTCATCGCCCATCTCCACATCCCCAAGGATTGTAGCATTGTCTGCCAGGTAGCAGTTCTTTCCCATCTTCGGGGTAAAGCCTCTTACAGGTTTTATGATGGCCATAGATGAATTCCGCTTGTTTTAAGCTCCGTAAAATACAGTTTCTCACCCGGATTTTCAAGCTGTAAATGCGGAGCAGCATCCTGGGTATATATTTATAAATATCTATATATTTACATGGGTATATATTTAAGTACCGGACAGCATGTTAAAAAAAATGTAAAGAAAGTAAGTTTGTGATAAGACTCCGGTTTTAAAATACCTAACTTTGATCTGTATTTAACAAGTGATTAGAGGCATATAACGTACGATTATCCTAATTTAGGACGTTCTTAATACTAACAATTAAAGGAGTATAATAATCTAAAATTTCTCCCATGGCAAAGAACCACAGGGTCATAGAACTGGACGAAGTAGTTGTGAAGTTTGCAGGCGATTCCGGTGATGGGATGCAGCTTACAGGAACACAGTTTTCTGATACCTCGGCATTTATTGGAAACGATCTCTCCACCTTCCCCGATTACCCTTCAGAAATCAGGGCTCCGCAGGGTACTGTGGCGGGTGTATCGGGCTTTCAGGTCCATATCGGGCATAAGGAGGTTTCCACACCCGGCGACCTGGCAGATGTGCTGGTAGCCATGAACCCCGCTGCACTGAAGGCTAATATGAAGTGGGTGAAAAAGGGTGCCACCATTATTATTGATATCGACAACTTCGATAACAAACACTATAAGAAGGCCGGGTATGAAGAGGATCCCCTCCATGACGACTCTCTGGATGGCTTCAATGTGGTGAAGGCCCCCATCACCATGCTTTCACGTGATGTGGCCATGAAGAACGGACTGGACAGCAAGGGGGCGGAAAAAACCCGGAACCAGTTTGTGGCCGGATTGCTCTACTGGCTTTTTAACAGGGACATTAAGATCGGGGAGGACTTTCTGAAGTCCAAGTTCAAGGCAAAACCGACCCTGGTCAAAGCCAATATAGCGGTGCTTCATGAAGGGTACAATTATGCAGAGACCATCGAGGCCCTGTCCACCACTTTCCATGTGGACTCGGTGAAAGGAAAGACGGGCCTGTTCCGAAATATCACCGGGAACCAGGCTACTGCCTGGGGCCTGCTGGCGGCTGCCGAGAAGGCAGGATTGGAGCTCTTCCTGGGATCCTATCCCATTACCCCGGCAACCGAGATCCTGCAGGAGATTACCAAGCGCAAGCACCTGGGGGCCATTGCCTTTCAGGCCGAGGATGAGATTGCCGGGATCAGTTCGGCCATCGGGGCCTCCTTTGCAGGCAAGCTGGCCTGTACCAGTACTTCGGGACCGGGACTGGCACTGAAAGGGGAAGCCATCGGGCTGGCTGTGATTACCGAGCTGCCGCTGGTTATCGTGAATGTACAGCGGGGCGGACCTTCCACCGGATTGCCTACCAAAACCGAGCAATCGGACCTCCTGCAGGCGCTTTATGGGCGCAACGGAGAGTCGCCCTGCATAGTGATTGCGGCTACTTCACCGGCCAATTGTTTTAACTATGCCTTCGAGGCTGCCAAACTATCCCTGGAGCATATGACCCCGGTGATTCTGCTTACCGATGGGTATCTGGCCAATGGTTCGGAGCTCTGGAAAATTCCTTCCATGAAGGACATGCCGGAGATCAAACCGCCCAGGGTAAAAGACAACGAAGAAGGCTACCAGCCTTATAAGCGTGATCCTGAGCGCTTGAATCGCTTCTGGGCCGTTCCGGGCCAGCCCGGACTGCGTCACCGGGTGGGTGGACTGGAAAAGGCCGATGTGACCGGTGAAGTATCCCACGATCCCATGAACCACCAGGTGATGGTGGAATTGCGTGAGAAGAAGGTGCAGAAGGTAGTGGAGTTCATTCCCGATCAGGAAGTCATTGGCCCGGCCAAAGCAGACCTGCTGGTGGTGGGCTGGGGCGGCACCTACGGGGCTCTGGTAAGTGCGGTTAACGATCTGGTGGAGGAGGGAAAGAGCGTTGCCCTGGCACAGTTCAACTACATTAACCCACTTCCCGCCAATACGGCCAAAGTATTTTCAGGGTATAAAAAGATCCTGGTTTGCGAGCTGAACCTGGGGCAGTTTGCCTCACACCTGCGCTCCAAACATCCGCAGTTTGATTACCTGCAGTACAATAAGGTGCAGGGATTGCCGCTTTTTATATCGGAATTGAAGCTGAAGATTAACGAAGTTCTGGAATCCATAAAATAGAAGCCATGGCACAAAATTTTGAACCTGTAGCATTAAGCACAAAAGAGGATTATAAACTGGACGGACCGGTTAAATGGTGTGCCGGTTGTGGAGGCCATGCTGTTCTCTCGACCGTTAAAAACGTATTGCCAGAGACAGGCATTGAAAAAGAAAAAGTGGTCTTTGTTTCGGGGATTGGCTGTTCGTCCCGCTTCCCCTATTACATAAACACCTATGGGTTTCATGGCATGCATGGCCGGGCTAATCCGGTAGCATCAGGGATCAAAGTCAGTAATCCCAACCTGAGCGTATGGATCGTAACCGGCGACGGGGATTCCATGGCCATTGGGGGGAACCACTTCATCCATACCATCCGTAGGAACATCAATGTCAATATCCTGCTGTTCAATAATAAAATCTATGGACTCACCAAGGGGCAGTACTCGCCTACAACTCCCAAGGGGAGCATAACCAAGACCTCTCCAGACGGAACCATTGAGAATGCCTTCAGTCCCGGTGAACTGACCATGGGGGCGCAGGGGACCTTTTTTGCACGCACGGTGGACAGTGATCCCAGTATGATGCGGAAGGTTTTCAGGGCAGCTGCCGAACACAAGGGAACCAGCGTGGTGGAGATTCTGCTTAACTGTGTGATCTTTGCCAACCAGGTACACAATGATATTACCGGAAAGGATGTGCGAGAGGATCACCAGATCTTCCTGGAGCACGGGAAGCCCATGATCTTCGGGAAGGAGCGTAACAAAGGCCTTATGATGAAGTGCAACAAAATGGAGGTGGTAACCATCGGGGAGAACGGGGTCACAGAAGACGACCTGATTGTCCACAACACCAAGGACCCTGATGATACCAACCACTATCGCCTGGTGCGCATGGAGCTTCCGGAGTTTCCGGTGGCCATGGGGGTGATCCGGGCCATCGACTCCTCGGTTTACGAATCAGAGATGTACGATCAGGTACAGCATGCCAGGAAAACCACCAAGATCAAAACCATGGACGATCTGCTGCGCAGCGGGAATGTGTTTGAAAGTAAAGGTTAATCACAAAAAAAGTGAGCCTGGTACCACGATCTGAAGAGGATATTCAACGTTTGATTGCCGAGAGGAAGGAACGCCTCAAGGAACTGACATGCATCAATGAGACCACCCAGATCATCAAGGAGAATCGCTCTGTTGAAGAGACCCTTACACAGATAGCGGGCGTTATACCGCGGGCCTGGCAATACCCTGAAATGACGGTGGCCCGGATCTGGTTCGAAGGAAAAGACTTTAGCAGCCAGGGTTTCCGTGAAGGGGACTTCAGGCAGGAACAGAAGTTTGAAACCATCGATGGCCGGAAGGGATCCATCGAGGTATTCTACCTGAAGACCTTCCCCGAAATGGACGAAGGGCCCTTTTTGAAGGAGGAGCGTCACCTCATAGAGAACCTGGCCAGTATCGTTTCCAATTACCTGAACAGCCAGGAAGCAGCCAAGATGCTGCAAAAAAGTTCCGAGAAAGATTCAGTCCGGGAGGAACTCAGTCGGTTCCAGCAGCCCCGGGAAGTCAATTCCCGGATGCTGTTGCAGAAATTCCTGGCCAAACAGAATGCCAACCGGGATATCTTTCACGACCTGATGCGTTACAAGGTGAAGGAGATCCTGCTGGTGGCAACCCTCTACGATGCCTTCAGCATTGAAAAGGAGGGACGTTTCTCGGAACATATCCTGGGGGAGTATTCGCAGCTGAATCTTACCTCCATGCCACGGGTGACCGGGGTTTCGAACTTTGAAGAGGCTATTGAACAGCTCAACTCACGCCACTTTGACATGGTGATCCTGATGATCGGGAATGACAAAGTAACCCCCATGCAGGTGTCGGCCCGGGTGAAAAACGATTATCCCTACATCCCTATCTATGTCCTTCTGAACAATGACCGGGAGGTCTCTTCGTTCAAGGAGACCAATCCCACGCTGAGTCATATTGACCATCTCTTCGTCTGGAACGGAGATTCAAGCATTTTCTTTGCCATGGTCAAGCACCTGGAGGACAAGGTGAATGTGGAGAATGATACCCAGCTTGGACTGGTAAAAACCATTCTTCTGGTTGAGGATTCCGAGATCTACTATTCGCGCTATCTGCCCTTGCTTTATAGTACGGTCCTGGAGCAGACCAAGCGGATCATCGACGATGTAAGTACCGATGAGCTCTTCAAGGTGCTGCGGCTCAGAGCCCGTCCCAAGATCCTTCTGGCCACCTCCTACGAGGAGGCCCTCAAGACCGTGCAGAAGTACCAGGACTCCCTGCTCTGTCTGATCACAGATGTGAAATTTCCCAAGGCGGGAGTGATGGATGACAATGCAGGCTTCAGCCTGGTTGCGCAGGTAAGGGATATAGTCAAGGGGCTTCCCACGGTGATCCAGTCGTCCGCGATCAAAAACGCAGCCCGGACCTTTGAACTTAAGTCGACCTTCATTAATAAGAACAGTGAAACCCTGCTGCAGGATATCCGGAACTTTATCATGCATCACCTGGGATTCGGCAGCTTTGTTTACCGCGATTCCGGCGGAAAGAAAATTGCCGAGGCACAGTCACTGAAGGAGTTTGAAAATCACATCGAGTCCATTCCGGCTGAATCCCTGGTCTATCACGGGAAACGGGATCATTTCTCTCTTTGGCTTATGGCCCGGGGAGAGATCAAGATTGCCAAGATGATCCATCCGGTAAAAGTGACCGATTTCAAGACCCCTGGGGAATTCCGCTCTTACCTGCAGTATGTGATCAAAAAGTACCGCAACGAATCCAACACGGGGAAGATTGTAAATTTCGAAGGATCGGCCCTCCTGGATGAGTCCAATATTGTCAGCCTGGGAAGTGGTGCCCTGGGAGGAAAGGGCAGAGGCTGCGCCTTTATCAATACCCTTATTTACAACCTGAATTTCTCGGAGATTATCCCGGAGATGAATATTCGCACCCCCCGCACGGCCATTATTGGGACCGACGAATTTGATATATTCATGGAGCGGAACAATCTTATGGAGGCCATCCATTCTGAGGGTGATTACGAGTCCATCCGGGCTAAATTTCTGGAGGGAGACCTCTCCTACAACCTGGAGAAGTATCTCAAGGAGATGTTAAAATTGGTGAGCCGCCCTCTGGCGGTGCGCTCTTCCAGCCTGCTGGAGGACTCCACCATGCAGCCCTTCTCCGGTATTTTTGAAACCTATCTGATCCCCAACAACCATCCCGATTTTAATATTCGGTTCAGGCAACTGAAAGATGCAATCAAATTGGTCTACTCTTCCATCTACTCTCCCCAGTCGAGGCGATATTTCGAGGCTATCAACTTCTCCCTGGAAGATGAGAAAATGGCCATCGTTATACAGGATGTGGTGGGCACCTACCATGAGGATCACTTCTATCCGCATATGAGTGGAACGGCACAGTCGCACAATTACTACCCGGTGGCGCATATGGAACCGGAAGATGGCTTTGCCATAGCCGGACTGGGACTGGGGCACTACGTGGTGAACGGGGAGAGGGCCTACCGTTTCTCTCCCAAATATCCCACCCTGGAGATGAGTTCTATTCAGAGTCAGTTGCGCGATTCGCAGGTGGAGTTCTTGGCCCTGGATATGATCAATTCGGAGGTGGATTTCTGTAAGAATGGCTCCGAGGCTAATCTGCATCGCCTGCCAATCTCCGAAGCGGAGTCTCATGATGTGCTCAAGCACCTGGCATCCACCTATGATGTGGAGAATGAGCGGATTGAACCAGGAGTTGCCTCACCGGGACCGCGGATCCTTAATTTTGCCAATATCCTGAAATATGAGTATGTCCCCCTGGCCAAGGCGCTCACCCTGATTATGGATGTGGGGAAGGAGGCACTGGGATCTCCGGTGGAGCTGGAGTATGCGGTGGACCTGGATAAGGCCGAGAATGGATTACCCTCCTTCTTTATCCTGCAGATCAAACCCATGATGGGTACCGGGGGGGAGTATACCTTTGATACTGGAGGCATCGATCCCGAAGATATGATTATCTATGCGGAGAGAAGTATGGGTAATGGTAAGGTGGATAATATCACCGACCTGGTCTATGTGGATCCGGAAGGATTTGATAAGATGCGAACCCGCGAGATGGCCACTCAGATAGAACAGTTTAACCGGAAGATGGTCATGGAGGACCGGAAATATATTCTTATTGGTCCGGGCCGCTGGGGTACCAGAGATCCTTTTATCGGGATCCCGGTCAACTGGTCGCAGATCTCCAATGCCAAGGTAATTGTGGAGACCAGCCTGGAAGAGTTTCCGCTGGATGCCTCCCTGGGATCCCACTTTTTCCATAATGTCACCTCCATGAATGTGGGTTATTTCTCCATTCAGCATGATTCGTCCACCTCCTTTATCCGATGGGATGAACTGGCCGGACAGGAATTGATCGAGGAGATCGGGTTTGTAAAGCATGTGCGCTTTAAAGAGCCTGTTTGTATTTTGATGGATGGGAAGAAAAGAATTTCAATTATCTTGAAGCATGCCTGCAAACTCAAAAATGGAGGTAAGAGCTAGCTATTACCCCACCATCGACTTCAGTCATACGGCATTTAATCAGCTGATGCAGAAGCGTATACGTACGGTTTTGATCATCAGTTCCAACTACGATTTTTTTATGCTGGAGGAGGATGGGCGCATCGATGAGCAAATATTCAATGAGTATGTCTCCCTGAACCTCCGCTATCCGCCTGTTTTTGTGAAGGCCGATTCTGCTGCTGAGGCCTTCAGGATACTGAAGGAGGAGGATATTGACCTGGTGATCGAAATGCTGAACCTGGGTGCGGATGATGCTTTCACCCTGGCCAAGCAAATCAAGAAAGAATACGAAGAGATCCCTATCGTAGTGCTGACCCACTTTAACAGGGAGGTGAGTTTGCGTCTGCAGGCAGAGGATCTTTCGGCCATCGACCATGTATTCTGCTGGCTGGGAAATGCAGACCTGCTGCTGGCCATTATCAAGCTGATCGAGGATAAGATGAATGCCCCTTACGATATTGAGGTGGTTGGGGTCCAGTGCATTATCCTGGTGGAAGATTCCATTCGCTACACATCCACCTACCTGCCCGAGCTCTATAAGATCGTGATGCAGCAGTCGCGCAACTTTGTGAAGGAGGCTCTCAATGAGCATCAGAAGATGCTCCGCATGCGCGGCCGGCCAAAGATCCTGCTGGCCAAGACCTATGATGAGGCCATGGCCCTTTACAGGGTGTACAAGGAGAACCTGCTGGGGGTGATCAGCGATGTGAGTTTTAAGAAGGGTGATGCCCGAGACACAGAACGGAAGCTGGGGATCGACCTGGTGAAACAGATGCGTGAGGAGGATCCATATCTGCCAGCCCTGATGCAATCTTCCGATCTATCCAATGCAGTGCTGGCCGAGCAGATGGATGTTGGCTTTTTGCACAAGTATTCCAAATCACTCTCCCTGGAGCTCCGTAATTTCATCATCCGGAATTTTGCCTTTGGACCTTTTATCTTCCGGAACCCGGATACCATGGAGGAGGTAAGCCGGGCGGCGGATCTGCAGACCCTGCAAAAAAAGATCCGGGAAGTTCCGGATGAAGTGCTGCTGTTCCATGCGGGACGAAACGATTTTTCCAAATGGCTCAATGCCCGGGCCATCTTTCCGGTAGCCCAGCTTTTCAAGTACGTGCGGGAGGAGGACTTTCCCAGGAAGGAAGATATCCGAAGCTACCTTTACGAGGCCATTTCCAGCTACCGGATCAGCAAGGGACGGGGGATCATCGCACAGTTTGACAAGAACAGTCACGACTCCTATCGCATCTTTTCGCGGATCGGGGAGGAGTCCATAGGCGGAAAGGCGCGGGGACTGGCCTTTATCAATTCGGTGATCGCTAAATACAACCTGCACAATAAATTCCCCAATACGGTGATCCGGGTACCAAGGACCGTGGTACTGAGTACCGATGTGTTCGATGAATTTATGGAGACCAATGACCTCTATCGAATCGGGATTTCGGACCTGTCCGATGAGGAGATTCTGGAGCGTTTTGTAGAGTCCAAGCTACCGGGCTGGCTGCACCAGGACCTTTATACGGTAATCTCGGTCACCGATGTCCCCATTGCAGTGCGCTCCTCCAGCAAGCTGGAGGATTCACATTACCAGCCATTTGCCGGGATTTACTCCACTTATATGATTCCGGTGAATAAAGACGATCCGGCCTCCACCATGGAGGTACTGACAAGCGCCATCAAGTCGGTTTACGCCTCGGTCTATTTTAAAGAAAGCAAGGCCTATATACAGGCTACTTCCAATGTGATTGATGAGGAGAAGATGGGTATTGTGCTTCAGGAGGTATGCGGAACCATGCATGGCAGCTGCTATTATCCGACCATATCGGGGGTGGCACGCTCCATCAATTTCTACCCCATTGCTCCAGAGAAGCCCGAAGATGGAATCGCCAAGCTTGCCTTCGGGCTGGGTAAATATATCGTAGATGGAGGGGTGAGTCTCAGGTTTTCTCCTGCCTACCCTAAAAAGATTTTGCAACTCTCCTCCAGCAAGCTGATGCTGCGTGATACCCAGAAAGAGTACTATGCCCTGAATCTGAAGGAGGAGAGTTATCATGTCTCCACCGATGATGCTGTGAACCTTGTAAAGCACAAAATTGAGAAAGCTTTGAATGATCCTGCATTCAGGCATGTGGCTTCGGTTTATGATTACCAGTCGGATGTGGTACGTGACGGGCTCCACTATGAGGGCAAAAAAATTGTCACTTTTGCAGGGATCCTGCTGCATGAAACCTTCCCCCTGGCCGAGATTGTCAAGGAGCTGCTGGAGATCGGCGGGAAGGAGATGAACCTGCCCATCGAGATTGAATTTGCGGTGGATATGGATGTGCCCAAGGGCCAGCCTTATATCTTCAATTTTTTGCAGATCAGACCCATTGTGGAGAGCGACCAGTCCTCGGATATCGATATGGATGCCGTTCAGCCCGAGGAGACTATTCTCTGGTCCGACTCAGCCCTGGGCAACGGGGAGTTTTTCGGACTGAGAGACCTGGTCTATGTAAAACCAGAAACCTTCACGGCCAAAGCCAGCAAGGTGATTGCGACCACCATGGAGAAGCTCAACGAAAACTTCAGGGAGCACAACACGGGATATGTGCTGGTGGGACCGGGACGATGGGGCTCCTCCGATCCCTGGCTGGGCATCCCGGTGAAGTGGACACAGATCTCTGCTGCCCGCATTATTGTCGAGTCGGGACTGGAAAATTACCGCATTGATCCATCCCAGGGAACCCACTTTTTCCAGAACCTCACCTCCTTCCGGGTTGGCTACATGACCATCAATCCCTTTATCGGGGATGGTTCTTACGATGTGGCCTTCCTGGATCAGATGGAGGCGGTCTACGAAGATGAGTATGTGCGTCATGTGCGCTTCGACCAGCCCCTGGAGATCCTCATCGACGGCCGCACTCACCGCGGCGCCGTCATGAAACCCGTTGAGAGAAGCTAAACCCACTGATCAAAGAGAAGTGGAATCGACGTAGTTATTCCCAGTAATTGAATACTTTTTTTCCATTTCTATTTGATCTGGATAACAACCCGGGTTCCGGGCATCTCTGTGTCTGAGAGGTCGGAGATCTGATAGCTGATCTGGTGGTTCTGGCTGGAATTATAGATCTCCAGATATTTATCCAGAATACTCAGCCCACGGCCTTTGGTTCGCTCAATCTCAAAGGCAGAGCTGAAACCCACTCCATTGTCCGTAATGCTGATCTCGGTGTGATCCTCTTTGTTCATTGCCAGAATATCTACCTGGCCCTCCTTTTTCAGATGGAAGATTCCATGCTTAAGCGTATTCTCCACGAAAATATGGATCAGCATTTTGGGAACCTTGATGCTTAAGTCCAGGCCGGGATCTACTTCCATGGTCCAGTTCAGTTTGTTCCCGAAGCGGTACTTTTCGATTTCCAGGTACTCCCGGACAAACTGGATCTCCTCACCCAGTGTTTTGTAGGGTTCAAGGGCATGAGTGGTAGACTTGCGGATCAGGGCCGATAACTTGGTAAAATAGGTATAGGCCTCCTGGTTCCTTCCCTCCAGAACCGCATCTCCTATGGAGTTGATGGCATTAAAGGTAAAATGGGGATTGAGCTGGTTCATAATGGTCTGCAACTGATAGTCAAGCAACAATCGCTCCCGCTCCATCCTTCGGCTATTGGTATAAGTGAAGATGCGCCTGAACAGGTATAGCAGTCCACATATCAGGCCGTAGATTAGCAGGTAAAGGAAGAATCGCAGAGCATAGAACCTGTTTTTCTCGTAGAGCAGCTGGTAGTTATGAGATTCTGAATGGACGAATATACTGCTGTTCCGTGGGGAAATATGAATTACGCTGATCTGAGATTTGGTCGGACCAAAAGGAGGGGTGTTCACCCTCACAAAATCCCGGTAATTGTCCTGCAGTATTCCTATTTCCTGAGAGTTCCAATGGAGCAATATCAGTTCTTCATCATCATCCTGATCCAGGTTTATGCTTAATACAGGGTGGAATGAGCCGGAAATATCCGCTTTTTCATTAAAGTCAAGCTTTTGATCGATGGTTCCTATCCTGGTGCTTCCATTATTAAATGCAAAGAAATGGGGAATCTGGTTGAAAATAATATTATTGGATCCCTGATCGAATATATCTGTTATAGCGGATTCCAAAACTGTTCCGGTCTGATCCATCAGGTTAAGGGCAGTTCTGTTGGAGGATTTTCTACGATCGAAGGTCAGGGCAAATATATTTATCTCGTCCGCTGCAGACATGGGATAGGTCAGGGTCTTTGACTGCGGGCCACCTCCAAGGTATTTGGGCTCAAAGAGATATTCAAAATCGGAGGTAAAAACTACGGCATAACTGGCGGTGTCGGGATAGGGATGCGGATATGGGTATTTGTAGTTATCGGTGGCTGAGTTTAGGACAAAAAGCAAGGGGCGATCCGGAGGACTCTTGCCGGGATGCACCATGCGGTAGGATTGATTGTATTTAATCCCGGCCTCAGGGCTTCTGAACAGCGTATCATGAACCAGGTCCCAGCCATAGAAGGCACGAGGCTGAAGCGTAAAACCTGCAGCCACACAAAATATAAAATCTTCTATTCCATCTCCGCTCATGTCGGAAAATCCGTGGAGGAATATCACCTGGTCCAGAACCCCGTTAAATCTCCCCATCCTGCTAACGAATTTACTCTCCCGATCTATCTGGCCTTTTTTAAGGGCCAGGCGGTTCACATACAGGGAGTCCCCGGAACGGACGGTCATGGCAAACATCTCCTTGATCCCGTCCCCGTCGTAATCGTGAAGAATGAAATCGGGCTTTTCGTACCAGTAGCCCTGGAGATTCCAGGCTTCATAGACGGTATTGTTTTCGGTGGTGGTAAATACCGTAGCATTGGTCTTTAAGTCATAGGTCCGGATTCGCTCCTGGGTGGAGTCGGAGTTAATATCATCATATAAGACAGTTTCCCTGGTATCGCTGTTCAGCTTAATGTTTTCAATGGTGAGATGATAAGGGGCTATACTGAGATCGCTAAAAAGTAATATGGCCAGGAAAATGGGGATGGCCAGAACGGCGGGATGCAGCAGGAGGTTAAGCAGCTTGTCGTTTTTTACGGCCATAAGCTCAGGTTGAGGCAAAGAATTCGTCCAGAACCTTCAATCCCTGAGCGGAGATGCTGAGTTTATATTCCAGGTGGTCATATCCCAGAATACAGGTCCTGTTATATCGGATCAGTTTTCTGAAGTAACGGGGATTGATAATGGTTGAACGATGGATCTTGATAAACTCATTCTGATGAATCAGGAATTCGAATTTGCCGATATTTTGCGAAATAGTCAATTGCCGGTTATTCGTCAGAAATATGCTGGTATAGTTTCCATCGGCGCTCAGGTAGACAATATGAGAACGATTGACAATTTCGAATCCGGTTTTGAAATTGAAGCGGAGTAGTTCCCGGTTTAAACTATAAACCTGCTGTTTAATTTGACCGTTTGCTGGTTTAAACATTCGGACTTCATAACGGTCGATTGCCTCTTCCAGGTGTGTAAGGCTAACCGGCTTCAGCAGGTAATCCACAGCACTTTTTCGGATTGCATCAATAAGATACTCTTCATAGGCGGTTACAAAAATGAAGGGGCTGAGCAGGTTCTCCTGTTCCAGTCGGTCAATGAACTGCAATCCATCCATCTTAGGCATCCTGATATCCAGGAGAATAAGGTCCGGAGTGGTCCTCTGAACATATTTATGAGCTTCTTCCGCATCCTGGAAGGCGGCCAGGAGCTTTATCCTGGGAATTTTCTTCAGCAGATTAAGCATCAGGTTCAGCGACCGTGCCTCGTCTTCGATGACTATGCAGGAGATCTTTGTGAGCATGCTGGGCAGTGTTGGGATTTTAAGATAGTTATTTCAGGAAAATAAACTGTAAACAAATCTGTATTCAAGATGTTATTTATGTTAAGACTAATAGCAAGTAGCCCCGAAACCAATATATAACAAGCATTAACCATGAAAAAACGCGAATTTCTGAAAACATCGGCCATCCTTGGTGCCGGAACCCTGATTGCCCCTTCAATAGCATCCTCCTGTATGAACAGTGCAGCCCAGTCTGGGGCCACAGCCTCGCTGGTAGCCCAGGGGGAGGATGGATTCTATCTGCAGCCCGATCTTGGCTATGACTTTAATGCCCTGGAACCTCATGTGGATGCCCTTACCATGGAAGTTCACTACGGGAAACACCATGCCGGCTATACCAGTAAATTTAATGCAGCCCTGGAGCATGCTGATTTTCACTCCACCGATATATACAAAATATTTGCCGCAGTTTCCACCTATGGGACCGCGGTCAGGAATAACGGGGGTGGGTATTATAACCACAACCTTTACTGGAAATTTATGTCCCCCGAAGGTGGCGGTGAGCCCGTTGGAGCCCTGGCTGATGCCATTAATTCTGATTTTGGGTCCTTTGCAGAATTTAAGGACCTATTCTCAGCCACCGCGGCCAGTCATTTTGGTTCGGGCTGGGGATGGCTGCTGCTGGATGGAGAGGGTAAGCTGGTAGTGACTTCGCTTCCCAACCAGGACAATCCCCTGATGGATGTTTCTCCGGTACAGGGAACCCCGCTGCTTAACATTGATGTATGGGAGCATGCCTACTATCTCAAGTACCAGAACATGCGCAAGAGTTATGTGGAAGCCTACTGGAACATCATCGACTGGCGTTTTGTGGAGGCCCTCTACGGCGAGGCTGTTAGTGGATAACCATTGTTTTTCTGTTTAATACCTGGCCGCTGGCCCGCATCTGGATCAGATAGAGCCCGGCAGGATGATTGTTGCATTCCCAGGTGGCCAGGTGACTCCCGGCAGGCATATAGTTATCCATCAAAACATCTCGGACCGCTCCCGCCATATCAACAATCTCCATCCGCACATGGGCCCCTTCCACTAGTTGGAACGGGATATGGGTTCTGTGGGAAACAGGATTGGGATAGTTCACACCCAGATTGAATTTGTTCGTGGGCATGCCCGTGCCGGGATCCCCATAGGCTGTATAATCAAAAGGTTCATCCACCATGTGCCACCGATCTTCACTGAATCCGTTGTAGTCCTTCTGAAGGTACATGGTTTTTAAGGGATATCTTTCAAATGCGCTCAGATGCCGGTAGGTGGCTCCGCTTACCGGATCCCATTCATAGACCTTAATATTGGCCGGGTTCATGGTGGAGATGCGGCCATCTTCACGAGCCATATGGAAAAGTCCGAAATTCCCGGGTTCATGACCGCCAATCCAGTGACCGATGATGTCCACATAGAAGGGATTTAATCCAAACAGAACATAGTTGGTCATATAATCATTAGCCAGGCCGTCGTTGGGCCCATCTATAAAATGGCCATCTCTGCCATATACTCCTTCAATAATATGTAAGCCGGCTTTGGTAACTGCATTGTTATCCAGACACCTGGAGGCCCAGGTTTCCATCCAGATACCCCCGCTCCCGGATCCGGGCCTGTCCCACCGGGGAATCCCCTGGGATAAGTGTGCATTGTAGTTGGACTCAATGGTGCTGAAGGCATTGTCCTGGACGTCTGCACTGTTCACATTAAGCGGTTCTCCCCAGTTCCCGCAATGTTGCTGGTAATTCTTAACGATGCTTCCCTGCAGGTTCTTGGCGCAGAGGGTAAGCCCCATGGCGTGAGTTTTCAACTTGGCTATATTCAACAACCAGGTATCGGGAGCATTGACCGGCCAGATATGGGGTAAACGCTTGAAGTATTTTCCATTTTCAACCTCCGACCAGGTGATCTGGTCGGGATTCAGCTGGTCATAGGGAGTCTCAACACATTGCATGTCTACCCCGGTTCTCAGGGCCATCGCGTTGTACCCCCCGTCTTCCAGGTCCTCCGGACAATTCACTTCCCTTAAATGTATCTGCGAAGCAGGAACGCTTAATTCCTTGATGCTTTCAATGATTCCTTCGGTGAAATGGGCATCGGTAACGATCCCCATGGATCCTTCAATGGTATAATTTTCATGCCAGCGAAAGCGGCAGGTCAGATTGGGCTTCATGGCAATCTGGTGTGTGAGCGGCACTCCACGTTCGGGATCATCGGTCAGGCCAAATACCGATCTGCCAAAATTCAAACCCACATCCGTCAGGGCTGAAAAATTGGTTTTACTGTCCACCTGGGTGCGCATAATAAAAACTGCATCCGGGTGATCGTGGATAAATGGGTGCACTCCAAGCAATGATTCTGCGGCAGTTCCTTTCTGGCTCCAGGCAGCCAGGGGATGGAGCATCAATCCAGATCCGGTAGCCAGCGTGGAGCGAATGAAGCTTCTTCTGTTCAGTTTGGTCATGATGGCTCAGCTGTTGATTTCAGACAAGTTAATTAAAAAAGGTTAGTATGACTTTTATCATGACTTTTTTAACTTAAAGCTGCTGTTAATCATACCTTCAGGGCTTGGTAAATCCCGGCATTAACTCCAATTTTACAGCACCGTAAGGAGGGCGTTATTCCTGAAAGGAAATGTTTTAAAACCAACAAACAAAATATTTTGCTATGAACGTAGATACCATCATGAATGACCTGGTCAAAAAGCACCCGGGTGAAGTGGAGTACCACCAGGCCGTTCGCGAAGTTCTTGAATCCATTGAAGAGGTCTATAATGAAAATCCCCATTTCCGCTCGGCCAATATTGTGGACCGCATTGTTGAGCCCGACCGGGTTTTAGTGTTCAAGGTACCCTGGGCCGACGACCAGGGAAGCATCCATGTGAACCTGGGTTACCGGATCCAGTTTAATAACGCCATTGGCCCCTACAAAGGAGGCCTCCGCTTTCACCCCAGTGTGAACCTGAGTATATTGAAGTTCCTGGGATTCGAACAGATCTTTAAGAACAGCCTGACCTCTCTTCCCATGGGCGGAGCCAAAGGTGGATCCGATTTCGATCCCAAAGGGAAGTCCAATGCAGAAATCATGCGTTTTTGCCAGGCCTTTATGATGGAGCTCTGGAACATCATTGGCCCCGATACAGATGTTCCTGCGGGTGACATTGGTGTGGGTGGACGTGAGATTGGATATCTCTACGGAATGTACCGGAAGCTGGCCCGGGAGAATACCGGGGTACTTACAGGCAAGGGAATTAACTGGGGCGGATCACTGATCCGGCCCGAGGCCACCGGCTTTGGCTGTGTCTATTTTGCCAAAGAGATGCTGGCTACCCGGGGAGAGACCTTTAAAGGGAAGCGTGTTGCCGTCTCCGGGTTTGGGAATGTGGCCTGGGGAGCAGCGCTGAAGGTGACTGAACTGGGTGGCAAGGTGGTAACCCTTTCAGGTCCCGACGGATATATTTATGATCCGGATGGAGTATCGGCCGAGAAGATCGACTATATGTTGGAACTCAGGGCCTCCAATGAAGATATTGTGGCGCCCTATGCCCTGGAGTTTGACAGCGCACAGTTTGTGCAGGGCAAACGTCCCTGGGAGGTTAAGGTGGATATTGCACTCCCCTGTGCCACCCAGAATGAATTGGATCTCTCAGATGCCGAGCAGCTGATTGAACATGGATGCATCTGCGTCTGTGAAGGAGCCAATATGCCTTGCACCCCCGAGGCCATTGAGAAGTTGCAGGAGAAACAGATCCTTTATGCACCTGGAAAAGCAGCCAATGCAGGTGGGGTTGCCACATCCGGACTGGAGATGGCGCAGAATTCCATGAAGATCAACTGGAGCCGTGGAGAGGTGGACGATCGACTGCATCATATCATGACCAGCATTCATGAGAACTGCGTGAAGTATGGGACCAACAAAGACGGGTATGTGGATTATGTGAAGGGTGCCAATATTGCAGGCTTCCTGAAGGTGGCCGATGCGATGGTTGACCAGGGCCTGATTTAGGCTTCAGACCCCGGAAGAAAGTTTCATCAAGGAAAAGATAACGTTCATCCAAAGATTCTTTTGATTATCCCTATCCCGGACTCACTTTTAGGTGGGTCCGGGTTTTCTGTGGATATATTTTCCTTTCTACTCAATGTAATTCCTTATTTGGTCAAAACGATGTAACCTGACCAGAACTTATGCGTATTTTAAACCTGTGAGAAACTTACAGTCTGAAAATAAAGAAAAGGCTACATATCAATTACTTAGAATTCAACTTAAAAAGAGAATAGAAGATGAATGCATTAAAAAATGAATTGTTTGAGTACGTAAAAGAAAATACATTCAAAGAGACCGGCTCCCTTAAGTCCGATACCATGTTGTTTGTGGAAGGCATATTTGATTCCATGGGATTTGCCCTTCTGCTTGATTTCCTGGAGACTAAGTATGAGATTGTCGCTGATGACGAGGACCTGGTGGAAGAAAATTTCGAGTCCATCGACGCCATTGCCAATTTTATTGTGAAGAAAAATCCTGCACTGGTCTAGTTCCCTAAAGACTGGACAACCATGTGCGGTATCTCAGGAATATATAGTCCACAGGCACCGGGCGTCTCTCCCGATGCGGTCAGGAACATGCTCAAACAGATCCAGTACAGGGGACCCGATGAGTCGGGGATCTACATTGGGCAGGGGGTGGGACTGGGTAGTGTCCGCCTGAGCATCATTGACCTGGCTCAGGGTCAGCAACCCATGAGTGATGAAGCCCAGGAGCTCTGGATCGTCTTCAATGGCGAGATCTTTAACTACATTGAGCTTAGAGAGGAGCTTATGGGCCATGGGTATAAGTTCAGAACCGGGAGCGATACGGAGGTTCTTTTACTCCTGTTTAAACATTACCGGGAAAAGTGCCTGGAAAAGCTGAACGGACAGTTTGCCTTTGCCATATGGGATACCCGGAAGAAAGAACTCTTTCTGGGCCGTGACAGGGTAGGGATCAGACCGCTTTTCTACTACCGGGAAGGAACGGACTTTGTGTTTGGCTCCGAAATAAAATGCCTCATGGAATCAGGCCTGGTGACGGCAGAACCTGATCCCGAATCATTGAACCGGGTGTTTACCTTCTGGACCATCCCATCGCCCGGAACCATGTTTAAAGGGGTGAAGGAACTGCCTCCCGGTCACTATATGGTGATCAGAGAGCATACTACCGAGATCCAGCCTTACTGGGAACTGAAGTTCCGCGGGGATGCCGGATCAGCGGGAAAAGCTTCCCTTTCCGAAAGCATGGAAGAATTTGAATCAATTATTGCCGATTCGGTCAGGCTAAGGCTCCGGGCGGATGTACAGGTGGCCGCCTATCTGAGTGGCGGCATCGATTCAAGTGCTACCACCTGGCTGATCAAACAGATCGAACCCGGGGTACTGAATACCTTTTCCCTGGGTTTTGAATCGGCGGAATTTGATGAAACCTCTTTCCAGCAAAAAGTGGCCAGTCAGCTGGAGACCACCCACCACTCCATCACCTGCAAAAATACCGATGTGGCGGACCATTTTGCGCAGGTCCTCTGGCATACCGAAATCCCCGTTCTCCGCACCGGTGCTGTGCCCATGTTCCTTTTGTCAGGACTGGTGCATGATCATGGAATCAAAGTAGTGATCACCGGAGAAGGTGCCGATGAGTATCTGGGAGGATACAATATATTTAAGGAGGCCATTATCCGGGAGTTCTGGTCCAGGGAGCCCTCCTCCAGGATCCGGCCCCTGCTCCTGCAGCAACTCTATCCTTACCTGGCTCAGTTTCAGGGAAGGAACAGTGCCCTTCTAAAGCATTTTTTCGGGTACCGATTGAAGGATACCGATTCGCCCGTCTATTCCCACCTGATACGCTGGAACAATTCAAAACACATCAAGGAGCACCTCAGCAAAGGCTTCCTGAATGGGGCTGCCGATCCTGTGGATTCTTTTATTTCCACACTTCCGGAAGGCTTTGGTGATCTGGACCTGCTCAGCAGGGCACAGTGGATCGAATCGAAGCTCTTTCTCTCGGGCTACCTGCTTTCTTCCCAGGGTGATCGCATGGGGATGGCCCATTCGGTGGAGGGGCGTTACCCCTTCCTGGATCACCGGGTGATCGAATTCTGCAGCAAACTTCCCTGGAACCACAAGATCCGTGGTCTGAACGAGAAGTATTTAATGAAAAAGCTTATGGATGGCCGATTGCCCGATGAGGTGGTACACCGCCCCAAGCAGGCCTACCGTGCCCCGGTGGCCTCCAGTCTGACCTCCGCGAAGGCTCCTGAATACCTCAGGGAGATGGTATCACCCGGGATGCTCCATAAATTCGGTATTTTCAATCCGGCTTCGGTGCAAAAGTTAATGGGAAAATTGGAAGAGGGAAAAACCGTCACTGAAAATGAGAATATGGCCGTAGCCGGCATCCTCTCCACTCAGATCCTGATGGATATGTTTGCTTCGGGGAACAACCCCTACCGGGAAAATGAAATGAGGGTCAGGTGCCCGGTTACATACGACAAATCTTTAAAAAAACATAACAATGAGTAAACCCAAATTTAACCGCGATATTCTGAAAATCCAGGATATGGAGAAACTTCTGGACCAACTATGCACGAGAATACGTGAGGATATCACCGTCCGACACAAACGATACGGAGCCGTAATCGGGCTCAGTGGTGGAATTGATTCCTCTGTCTGTATGGCGCTTACTGCCAGGGCCATTGGTCCTGAGAAGATGCTGGGAGTGATGATGCCCGAAAAGGACTCCAGTCCTGATAGTGAAGAGCTGGCCAGGGAGCTGGCAGGAAAGTTTGGTGTGAAGGTGATCAGGGAAGAGATTACCGGTGCGCTGGATGGATTTGGGTGCTATGCCCGGCGCGACCAGGCAGTGAAGGATATCGTACCCGAATATGACCCGGCCACCCACAAGATGAAGATCGGAATTAAGCATGAAGGGAAAGGATCCAAGCTTCCCCCTCTGTTTCACCTGACCGTAGTGAATCCGGATGGCTCTGAAACGGTGAAACGCCTTCCATCGGCCCAGATGAGAACTATTATTGCAGCCTCGAACTTCAAGCAGCGCTCCCGGATGTCGCTGGTCTATTATCATGCTGAAAATCTGCATTATGCAGTGGTTGGGACGCCCAATAAGCACGAGGTGGATCAGGGTTTCTTTGTGAAATTTGGTGATGGAGGTGGAGATCTGTTCCCCATCGGAAGGCTCTTTAAGACCCAGGTGTACCAGATTGCTGAATACCTGGGGGTCCCCAAAGGAATTATCGAACGGACACCTACGACGGATACCTACAGTGCCGAGCAAACCCAGGAGGAGTTCTTCTACGAATTCCCCCACGATGTCATGGACCTCTTATGGTATGCCTACGAGAACAAGTATGACCCTGCAGAGGTGGGCGAGGTCATGGGAATGACGGCCGAAGAGATTGAACGGAACTACAGGAATTTCGAGCGTAGAACGGAGACCACGGAGTACCTGAGAACTCCCCCCATCAACGACTATATTTTTATTTAATATCCCTATTGAACTATGAACGTATACGACTATCTGCTGGGGGAATCGGGATTTCTATATAAGAAGTTCCTGCTGGGCAATAAAGAGGAGATGACCTATTCTGAGCTCTATTGCGATTCGCTCAGACTCGCACGGTATATCCGGGAGACTTATGGAGAAGAGAATAATATCCTGCTGGTGGCCCCCAATTCCATCTTTTTCCTGGTGGCCTATCTGGCCATCATGAAGTCCGGTAATGTATGCGTTCCCCTGAATCCTTCCATCGAGGAGAACAATCTCAAATTTATTGTTGATATCTGTGACGCAAAGATCGCTTTTGTGGGGCCTTCACTGAGAGGCGATCCCAGGTGGGAACTGCTGGAAACGGTACACGACAATTTGCCGGAGCTGGAGAATGGGAAGAACGATCTTACGCTGAACCTCTTTAACGAAACCTCTTTCGATGAGGAGCGGCTGGCGGAGATTATTTTTACCTCGGGTTCCACAGGAGAACCCAAGGGGGTGATGATCACCCACCGGAATATCATTGCCAATACTGATTCGATTATCGAGTACCTGAAACTCACCGGGGATGATGTGATTGAAATCGTGCTACCCTTCTATTACTGCTACGGGCTTTCCCTGCTTCATACGCATTTGAAGGTGGGCGGCAGCGCGGTATTCAATAATAACTTTATGTTTTTGGGCGCGGTAATCTCTGACCTGAAGAAGTACAAGTGTACCGGATTTTCAGGGGTGCCCAGCCATTTCCAGGTGCTGCTCCGGAAATCTAAATCATTCAAAAGTGACACCTTCCCCGACCTTCGGTATGTGACCCAGGCAGGGGGTAAGCTGCACAAAGTGTTTATCAGTGAGTTTCTGGAGAGCCAGCCCGATATCACCTTCTATGTGATGTATGGTCAGACCGAAGCTACGGCCAGGCTCTCCTATATGCCCCCTGAGTTTCTGGTAGAGAAGCTGGGTTCACTGGGGAAAGCCATTCCCGGGGTAACCCTGGATCTGGTGGATGAAAAAGGAACCCCGGTGCTTGAATCAGGAGTGGTTGGTGAACTGGTGGCCAGGGGCGATAATATTATGAAAGGTTACCTGGGTGATGAGAAGGAAACCGCTGCCACACTGAAGGATGGATGGCTCCATACGGGCGATCTGGCCTACAGGGACGATGATGGATTTTTCTTTCATACGGCGCGGCGTAAGGAGATTATCAAAGTAGGTGGACGCCGTATCAGCCCCAAGGAGATTGAAGAGGTGATCGTGACCATTCCCGGCGTGGTGGACTGTTCCATTTCCGCCATATTCGATGAGATCCTTGGAGAGGCCCTGAAGGCAGAGGTGGTGGTGGCTGATCCCAATGATCCCAACATGGTGGAATCGGCATTCAAGAAATTGTGCGGACAGAAGCTGGCCATGGAAAAGGTTCCCCAGGTATTTGAATTCACCTCCCAGATGAAGATAGCCGCTACCGGGAAGAAGACCAAGAAACTTAATTCGGTTTAGCGGCACTGGAGCAGGTAACTCCTGAAATCCTTATATTCACTTGTCATTGAAATGGCCTGTTTCTGCCTGCTTGAGAAAGCAGCCAGCCGCTCAGGCAGTTCCACAGGTTCCCCGATCACCTCTTCCACGCTCTCATTGAACTTGGCGGGATGTGCAGTTTCCAGGAAGATTCCGCTTAGTTCCGGATGCTCTTTACGGTAAGAGGCTGCGGCCTGGTATCCCGTGGCTCCATGCGGATCGCAGAGATACCCCGTCCTTTTATATACTTCTCCGATCACTTCGCGGATCTCCTTATCGCTGTATCGGTAACCGCAAAGATGGCGGGTGATCCACTCATGCTTGTGATTAAAGAGATCCAGGATCCGGACGAAATTGCTGGGATTGCCCACATCCATGGCATTGGCGATCGTGGGGGTGGAGGCCCTCGGGCTAAAGTTACCGCTTAGCAGGTAATCGGCCACCACATCATTGAGGTTATTGACCGACAGGAAGGTATGAACCGGCAATCCCATCTCCCTGGCAACAAGTCCGGCTGTCATATTGCCGTAGTTCCCGCTGGGAACCGAAAAGAAGGCTTTGGTTCCGGGCTCCAGCTGGGCCCAGGCCCTGAAATAGTAGAAGGCCTGGGGCAGGAACCGGGCCAGATTGATGGAGTTGGCCGAGGTCAGTTTCATTTGGCCGTTTAGCTCTTCATCCATAAAGGCCTCTTTGACCAAATGCTGGCAATGGTCAAAACTTCCGTCCACTTCCAGGGCGGTGATGTTATTCCCCAGGGTGGTAAACTGTTTCTCCTGGAGGGGGGTGACTCCCCCCGAGGGGTAGAGCACATGAACCCGCACTCCCTTCACGCCCAGGAAGCCGTTGGCCACAGCGCTTCCGGTATCGCCCGAAGTGGCCACCAGCACATGAATCTCCTCCTCCATCTCCCGGGTATAGTACCCCAGTAGCCTGGCCAGGAAACGCGCACCCACATCCTTGAAAGCCAGCGTGGGGCCGTGGAATAGCTCCAGAGCATAAAGCCCCTCTTCCACCTGTACCAGCGGGGTATCAAAGTTTATGGCCTCCCGGGTAATTTGTTCCAGCTCCAGGGCAGGGATATCCTCTCCAAAAAGGGCACTGGAGAGGCTCAGTGCAATTTCGGGAAGCTTTTTATTCCTGAATCCCTCCAGGGTCGCCCGGGTGAGGACAGGAACGGACGCTGGCATAAAGAGTCCGCGGTCTGCCGCCAGCCCTTTGATAACAGCCTCTTTCAAGGGGATCTCCAATTCCCTGTTGTTTGTACTGTAGTAGTGCATCTCAAATAATTTTACATCCTGCCTGGCTGATCCGGGAGAGGTAGATTCTAGAATTAATTCCACGATCGGAAAAATGAGAAGTCAGTACCCCGCCTATTTCTGTGGCCATTTCTTCCCCCCTGCAGAGGCTGAATACGGAGGGCCCGGACCCCGAAAGACCTGTTCCCACCGAACCGGCCTCCATGGCTGACTTTTTCAGAGTTGCAAAATCGGGTAGCTGATGGGTGCGGTAGGGTTCGGCAAGATGATCCGTTATGGACCGGCTGATCAGGGGGTAATCGCCTGTAACGAGTCCGGCCACCAGTCCGGCCAGGTTCCCACACTGTTTCAAAGCGGTCTCCAATGGAACCGTTTGCGGAATCAGCTTCCGGCTTTCGGCAGTTTTTATTTCCAGGTGAGGATGTACAACCGTGCACCACAGATCGGCGGGGTAGGGGATCTGCTTGATATCGATGGGGTCGTAGCCCCGGATCAGAGTCAAACCACCCAGCAGGGCCGGTGCGATATTGTCCGCATGGGTGGACCCGCTGGCCAACTTTTCTCCCTCCATGGCGAAGGGGATCAGTTCAGCAGTATCATAGGGAGCGCCCAGCAGCTCATTGATTCCCATCACCGCTGCCACGCAGCTGGCTGCACTGGAGCCCACTCCGCTTCCTGGGGGGATCTTCCTGGTGAATACCAGGTCAAAGCCTTCATAAGAATGCAGTTCCCTCAGCATGGAGGCCACTGCCACAGCGGCCACATTAAGCTCCGGATCGGTAGGCAGCTTGTATTCCGTCTGGTCAATCAGAACCAGCTTGGTGGTACCGTTCCTTCTGACGATTAATTCATCGCCCGGTGCTTCCAGGGCAAAGCCCAGCAGGTCAAATCCCGGTCCCACATTGGAGACTGTGGCCGGTCCATATACTTTTATCTCATCGCTTCTCATGGCTCTTCCTGTAGCTTTTTCAAGGTGTCCGGGGTAAATTCGCTCAGGGATCTGATTTTCAGATCTGCTGCACCAAAACGTTCCTGATCAAATTCCAGCGGATCGGGCATGGCCACTACCTTCATCCGGGCTGCTTTTGCTGCCACCAGGCCGTTGAAGGAGTCCTCAAATACCAGGCAGCGGGTGGGATCAACCTGCAGCAGTCTGGCCGTTTGAAGGAAAACCTCCGGATGGGGTTTCCCGGGCATATCTTTTGCCGCTGAAACCATATGCTCAAAGGAGTCCCGGAGTCTGTGCTTCTCCATCACCGCATCGATATGTTCCTCTGTGGAGCAGGTGGCAAGTGCCAGAGGCAGCCCCCTTTCGCTGAACATCCGGATCAGCTCCCTGGCCCCCTCCATAAGAGGGACCACTTTTTTCATGGTCTCCACCATGCGCCGGTCATAATCCTCCATCAGGGCGGCAGGATCTTTTCCATCTATGGAAAAACGGGCCGCCCAGTGTGCCACCATCTCCTCGGTCCGCAGTCCCCTGGTCTCCACCAGCAACTCATCGCTCAGATCAATCCCCAGCCCGGCAAAAATGGCCCGCTCGGTGAGCTGCCAGTGACGCTCCGAGTCGATCAGGATCCCATCCATATCCAGTATGACAGCTTCTATGTTTTTTTTTCCTGACATGCTAATTCTGTTAAAGTAACATCTTTGAGTCCTTAGACGTTTGCCACCCGGATCACATCCGCAAAGACCCCTGCTGCGGTGACCTCTGCTCCAGCACCATAGCCTTTGACAATCAGGGGAAGGTCCCGGTAACGGTCGGTTGTAATCAGGATGATATTATTGCTGGCCTCCAGGGGGTGGGCCGGGTGGGAGGAATCCACCTCCTCCAGTCCCATGGTCCCTTTGCCCTCTTCCAGCCTGGCCAGGTAGCGCCACTTCAGTCCGCTCTCTTCCATCTTCAGCCGCTTCTCTTCAAATTCTTTATCCAGCTTTTGGACTCCCTCCCAGAATTCCTCCAGGCTCCCCTGGAACAGGGCCTCCGGCAGGAAGGGCTTTACCTCTATATCTTTCTCCTCCAGGGCATAGCCCGACTCCCGTGCCAGGATCAGCAGTTTGCGCTTTACATCGGTGCCGCTCAGGTCCAGCCGGGGATCGGGTTCTGAATACCCCTCCTCCTTGGCCATGCGGATGGCGGTACTGAAGGTGATCTCAGGGCTCATGGTATTAAAGATGTAATTGAGGGTTCCCGAAACTACGGCTTCCAGTTTCAGGATCCGGTCCCCGCTTTTGATCAGGTCGTTGATGGTGCTGATTACAGGCAGTCCGGCTGCCACATTGGTCTCAAAGCTGAACTTCACTCCATTCCGGATAGCGGTCCGTTTCAGCTTGCTGTAGTAGTCGTAGGAGGAGCTGGCTGCAACTTTATTGGCGGTGACTACCGACACATATTTTTCAAAGAGTCGTTCATAGACCATGCCCACCTGGTCGTTGGCCGTGCAATCGATGAAGACGGAATTACGCAGGTTGTGTTTGCCAATATCTTCGATCATTTTTTCCAGATCGGAGGCTTCCCCGCTTTCCAGTCGTGCCAGGTAAGTCGCCGGATCGATTCCTTCCGGATCTATCACCATCTTGCGGCTGTTCAGGATCCCCACCAGGTTTACTTTGAGTTTCAGGTTCACCATCAGTTTCTCCTGCTGTTTTTGAAGCTGCAACAGGAGCTTTTTCCCCACATTTCCCAGTCCGGCCAGGTAGAGATGGAGTTCGCGGTAATCCGAGAGGAAAAAACCTTCATGGATCACATTCATCGCTTTTTTCAGGCTATTGACCTCGATCACCACGGAGATATTCAGCTCGCTGGAGCCCTGAGCCGTGGCGATCACACTGATCCCGTTTCTTCCCAGGGAGCGAAACAGGATGGCTGAGATCCCGGGAGTGTGACGCATGCCTTCCCCCACGATGGAAATGATGGAGAGCTTATTGATCACCTCGATCTCCATCTCTTTTCGGAGTTGAATCTCCACCTGGAATTCCTGCTCCAGGGCTTCCACAGCCTTACTCTGATCGCCCGGGGAGACTGCAAAGGAGATGGTCATTTCGGAGGAGGCCTGGGTAATCAGGATCACATTTACCTGGGCTTTGGCCAGGGCACTGAATACCCTGGCAGAGGTGCCGGTTTTACCCACCATGCCTGTTCCTTTGACAGTCACCAGGCTAACATAGTTGATGGAAGAGATCCCTTTGATCAGTCCGTTTTGATTGCAGGAACCAGCTGCATTAATCAAGGTACCGGCAAGTTTGGGTTTGAAGGTGTTTTTTACCCGGATAGGTATGCTGGCCTTATAGGCAGGAGTGAGGGTGGGGGTATAAATGACCCTGGCGCCAAAGTGGGAGAGCTCCATGGCCTCCTCATAACTCATGCAGTCGACTGTATATGCTTTGGGGACTATCTTTGGATCGGCGGTCATGAATCCGTCCACATCGGTCCAGATTTCCAGGACTTCGGCCCCAAGGGCTGCAGCTAAAATGGCAGCTGTATAATCTGACCCGCCCCTGCCCAGGGTGGTGGTTTCACCTGTTTGGTCGGAGGCAATAAATCCGGGCAAGACTGTAAGTTGATCAACTCCCTTGAACCGTTGGACAATGGCCTGCTTGCTCATATCCATATCCACCGTGGTGTTCCCATACTGGCTGTCGGTACGGATCAGTTCCCGCGAATCGATATAGCGAGTATCTTTTAGATAGTTTGCCATAATCAAAGCCGAGAGCCTCTCCCCGAAACTGAGTATCAGATCCTGCGTTCTGGCACTCAGGTCCCGAAGCCGGTAAACGCCCCGGAGAATTTCCTCAAACTCATCCAGCAGGCTATTTACCTCCAGGGCGGCTTTCTTCTGGACTGATCCGGAAAGTAAATCCCGAACCAGCTCCAGGTGCGTCTGCCGAAGTCCATCGGCCAGCTCCCGGTAAGCCGCCTGCTGATCCCGTGCCAGTTGCGCTGCATGAATCAGCCGGTCTGTGACTCCTTCGGAAGCACTGATCACCACCACGCAGGGCTCCTCCTGGCTCTCTATTATCTTTTTTACCAGCTCTATACTCGTTTTGTCTCCAAGGGAGGAGCCTCCAAATTTCAGGACTTTCATGCCGGTGGGTTCAGGGGATTAGATTATGCACTAAGGGTCTCTATGGCGCGGTCGACCTTTTTAATCAAGCCCTGGAGGACCTTGCCCGGTCCCACTTCGGTAAAGGAGGTGGCTCCATCGGCGATCATCTGTTGTACGGTCTGGGTCCACCGCACCGGAGAAGTGAGTTGGGCAACCAGGTTGGCCTTAATGGTCTCCGGATCACTGGAGGGAAGGGCATTGACGTTTTGATATACCGGACAGATGGGAGTTGCAAAGGGAGCGGTCTGAATGGCCTCCTCCAGTTCCACCCGGGCAGGCTCCATCAGGGGGGAGTGAAAGGCACCACCCACGGCCAGTTTCAGGGCACGCTTGGCACCCAGGGCCGAAAGCCTCTCCACCGCGGCATCAATACCCGGTACTGATCCGGAAATGACGATCTGTCCCGGACTGTTGTAGTTGGCAGCCACCACGATCTCATCGATCTCCTGACACACCTCTTCCACCTGTTTGTCCTCCAACCCGATAATGGCGGCCATGGTTGAAGATTGAACTTCACAGGCCTTCTGCATGGCCATGGCTCTCTTAAAAACCAGGTTCAGTCCATCTTCAAAAGAAAGGGCCCTGTTAGCCACCAGGGCGGAAAATTCTCCCAGGGAGTGGCCAGCAACCATATCCGGATGAAATTTTTCCAGGGTGGAGGCCAGAATTACAGAGTGCAAAAATATGGCGGGCTGTGTGACGCGGGTCTGTTTCAGATCCTCCTCTTCCCCTTCAAACATCAGGTCAGTAATCCGGAAACCCAGAATCTCATTGGCTTGCTCAAACATCTCTTTCGCCAGGACACTCTCCTCATAAAGCGCTTTGCCCATTCCAACAAATTGTGCTCCCTGCCCGGGAAATACATAGGCTTTCATAGTCTTATTAAATATCAATGAAGATTGTTCCCGATCAGGTGAATGAATTCTTCCCTGGTCTTATCTGAATTCATGAATGCTCCTGTAAAAGCAGAGGTTGTGGTAACCGAATGCTGCTTCTGGACACCGCGCATGACCATGCAAAGGTGCAGTGCTTCGATGACCACAGCCACCCCCAGAGGTTTTAAGGTATCCTGGATACAGTCCCTGATTTGAACGGTAAGCCGTTCCTGGACCTGCAGCCTTCGGGCATAGCCATCCACTACCCTGGCAATTTTGCTGAGGCCGGTGATTCGTCCGTTTGGAATGTAGGCCACATGTGCCTTCCCGATAAAGGGTAGCATATGATGTTCGCACATGGAAAAGAGCTCGATATCCTTCACAATCACCATTTCGGAATACTCTTCGTGAAACATGGCAGATTTGAGGATATCGGCAGGATCCGTCCCGTAGCCCTGTGTAAGAAACTGTAATGATTTTGCCACCCTCTTCGGGGTTTCCTTTAGTCCTTCCCGATGGGCATCTTCGCCCAGCAGGTCCAGGATCTCTGCGTAATGGTTCGTAATCCTGGAGGTGATCTCCTCATCCCACCTCTCGATGCGGTCGTATCCGCCTGATTGGCTTTCGCCCAGGCCGCTATTGATTTGTTCCATAGTACAAAGAAACAAAATATTCATAAATAATTACGGATTAATTAACTTGCGACCCATGATCATACTTACTGGAGCAGCCGGATTTATTGGGAGTAATCTGCTTACTGGCCTTAATTTGAAACACTACAGGGATCTGGTGCTTGTGGATGATTTCTCGCGCAAAGAGAGGGAACGGAATTATGGCGGAAAACAATACAGGATGCTTCTGGAGCGCGGGGAGTTTAGTGACTGGCTCAAAAAAAATCACCGGCAGGTACAGATGGTCATTCACCTGGGAGCCCGGACCGATACAGCGGAGTTTGACTGGGAGGTGTTCCTGGAGCTGAACCTGGACTATTCTAAAGAGGTGTTTCAACTTTGTGTGGAATTTGGCCTGCCCCTGATTTATGCCAGTTCTGCAGCCACCTATGGACTGGGAGAAAAGGGCTATGTGGACTCTCACCAGGTGGTTACGGAACTACAGCCCCTGAATCCTTACGGCCGCAGCAAGAATGAGTTTGACCGCTGGGTGCTGGAGCAGGAGCGAAGACCCTTTTTCTGGACCGGATTAAAATTTTTCAATGTATACGGTCCCAATGAATACCACAAGGGCAGGATGGCCTCTGTGGTTTATCAGGCCTACAGGCAGATAGAGGAGACCGGGGCCATGAAACTGTTTCGTTCGCATCATCCCGATTTCGGGGACGGGATGCAGGCACGCGACTTTGTTTATGTGAAGGATGTGGTCGAGGTGATCCTCTTTCTCATGGAAAAGCGGCCGGAAAGTGGCCTGTATAACCTGGGAACCGGGAAAGCCCGTACTTTTAAGGACCTGGTAATTAATACTTTTCAGGCAATGGGAAAGGAGCCTCAAATCTCATTTATCGACACTCCTGAAGATATCCGGGACAAGTACCAGTATTTTACAGAAGCTGAGATGGAGAAGTTGAGACTGGTGGGATACACAGCTCCGTTCACCAGTCTGGAAGCAGGTATCAGGGAGTATGTGGGCAATTTTTTGCGGCAAAATCTTGTTAATTAACAAAGACCTACAATGATGAAAAAATATTTACCTAAAGCAGGCCTCTTTTGTGGATTTCTGATGCTGGCTGGCCCGGTTTTTTCACAGAAATACATCGCGGACTATTCCGTGGCTAAAGAGAGTGTGCTCCGGAGTATCCCGCAGCAGTATTTGAATACAGCACGGACCGAATTTGTGATTGCTTACCAGCACACCTCTCATGGGACTCATGTTTCCAGGGGTGTTTTTGGTTTGCAGGATTATAAAAGCGGGGACAACCAGCTATTTGCCGTTTCGCAGACCCGGGAAGCGGGGAAGCTTGATTTCAGAGACAATGTGCTGGCAGCATATGCTCCGCCAGGAGTAAATGCACAGGATTTAAGCACCGATGAGACCGCTTTTATCCAGACCACCAGGAACTTCCTGGATGCCCCGGAGAATGCGGAGGTGAATGTGGTAATGTGGTCATGGTGCAACATAGCGGATCATGATGTGGATATCAACTACCTGCCCGGAATGGAGGCGCTGATCTCAGAATACGGGCAGGGAGGATCAAAGATCGGATCAGGTGGGGGACAACGGGAACGGGCGGTGGATTTTATTTTTATGACCGGACATGCCAACGATTATGGCAATCTGGGTGAGAAGGGAGCCAAGGCCCAGGCTGCCCTGATTAATAACTACTGCAATAATCACCAGCTCTTCTGCCTGGACTATTACTCCATTGATACCCATGCCATGGACGACACCTATTACGAAGATGCGGGCGACGATGGAAATTCCAGTACCTACGGAGGGAATTTTTACCAGGACTGGCAGGATTCTCATAGCCTGGCCGAGGACTGGTTTGAAAACAAGGAAAGTGTAGGAGGCTCTGTGGCTTACGGAGAGCATAACTCGCAGCATATCACTGCAAACAGAAAGGGATATGCCCTGTGGTGGATCCTGGCCAGGCTGGCCGGATGGGGAGATGGGAGCAGCTCGGTGTCGCAGAGGATGAAATCGGAAGAGATCAGGCCCTATCCAAATCCATCGGAGGGTGCTTTTTACCTGGAGCTTCCCGGGGCAAATATTGAAATAATTCAGGTAATTTCTGCCCTGGGCAGTGAGGTCCTGACACTTTCTCCTTCGGACCGGAGTGGCAGCATCCGCCTGGATATGAGTGCTTATGCCCCCGGAATTTACGGGATCAGGCTCCTGAGCGAACAGCAGACACTTTATCACGGCACCATTCTTATTCAACATTAAATTCAGATGAAACTATCCAGAGAACAGGCAATGGCCAGATTGCGGGAACATGTAAAAAATGAGAAAACCGTGATACACTGTCTGGCTTCAGAAGCGGTGATGCGTGCCCTGGCTGTGAGGCTGGGAGAGGATGAAGATCGCTGGGGTCTGACCGGTCTCCTGCATGATGTGGATGTGGAGGTGACCGATGCCGATCCAAAGGTACATGCACTGAAAGCGGCTGAACTTCTGGAAGATTTTGAGCTGGATCCGGAGATGCTTGATGCCATCCGGATGCACAACGATGAAGCCACGGGCAAACCCCGGACCACGGTTTTTCAGCATGCACTTGCAGCGGGGGAGACCATCACCGGCCTGATCTACGCCACCACGCTGGTTTATCCGGATAAAAAGATAGAGAGCGTGAAATATAAGTCGGTCCGCAAACGCATGAAAGAGAAGGCGTTTGCCGCCAGCGTGAACCGGGAGCACATCCTGGAGTGCGAAAAAATCGGGATTCCGCTGGATGAGTTTATTCAACTCTCGGTGGATGCCATGCGTGGCGTTGCCGGGGAAATAGGGCTCTAGAGGTATTTGACCTCTAATTGCTGTGCACCACCTGGTGACCCAGGAGTCGGTCATAGCGGGAGCCGGGCGGCCGGTGGTAGAATAGGATCAGGTATTCATTCCCCGTTTCAAAGTGACTTCCCTCTATCTCTGCCATATCGAAATGTTCGCTGAAGGAGGGCAGGAAGAGGTACCTGTAGTTATAGACCCCCTGCTTCAGTAGCAGGCTTTTTTTATAGGCCTGTTCCTGATCGCTGTACTCCATGCGATTCAGGTCATCAAACTGCCAGTTGGTCAGTGCCCCGGCAATATACACGGAGCCTTCCAGAGGAAGGGGCATCTCCAGTCTGAAATGCACAATCACATAATCGCTATCCACCCCTGCATCCTGGCTTCCCTCTGCCTCAACGGCATAACGTCCGTTGATATCTTCCTGTGAAAAATAGTTATGGGGCGACTGGGGCCGGTCCGGTTTCAATTCAAAATGGAAATAGGGGTCCACGAAATCGATTTTTTGTACATAATAGGTGGGAGTCCTGGTATTTTTCGTATCAAAAAACCTGAATTCGTTTCCTCCCGGGAAGATATTTTCCTCCTGGTAGTCGTAGACCAGCTGCCCCGGATTGATCATGTAAGGTTGCAGCATTTCGATACCCAGGTCCCACAGGCCATTCTGATAGACCACCGCCCTGGTTTCACTGAAGGGATCATCAATGGTCACTCCGGCGTGGTTCACGGTGAAGTCCACCTCCTGGCAGCACCCTTTGTACTGGTTTAGATCCGGAATATGAGCGTTGGCCTCGATATTTACCCTTCCTTCGGTCACCATAAATCGTCTGGTAAACACCACATCATCAGGATTCCTGTCCCGATAGACCAGAAGCAGGTAGTTGCCTGAGAGCATGAGCCTGGTCTCATCGTTAGGGATCTGGAGGCGGTAGTGCAGGTAAGAGGTATAGGTGTTAAATGAGGGGGCCGAAGATCTTATCTCGTTCTCCGGGAAGCCTTCCAGATACTCCTGCTCGCTCAGGTCAGAAGGGGTCCAGTCGGCGTTGCAGTGGATGATGCGGTACATGAAGGAGGGTTGTTCTTCTGAGAGATCATCAAACTCCAGAATCAGGGGAACATCTTCACTGAGCCGGATCACCGGGTAGCTCATGGGCCATCCTTCCCGATACAGCTGCACGGTCTTTACGCTGTGATCCAATACCATTGCACGCACCTGACCCTGGTCATCCGAATAAGGTTCCTGACAAAGGGCAGGCTCAAAACTGACCTGTATCAATATTAAATATGTTATGAGAACGGGGGCTATTTTCATAATATCGCACTGTGAATTTACATCCAGGATCATGCCTACAAATTGCGTGCCTGCACTTATTTTTGAGCCCGCTTTGTGGCTTGGTAAATTTAGTTATTTTTATAGATCATTTTAGATTATTATTCTGTTACAAAATATTCCATGGCTGAGGTAATCAAGATTAAAAAGGGTCTGGACATCAAGATGAACGGACAGGCCGAGAAAATCTATGTGAAGGCCCCAAGGGCCAAGACGTATGCAATCAAGCCGGGCGACTGGCACGGACTAACTCCCAAGATTATCCCAAAACTTTGCGATGAGGTAAAGGTGGGAACGCCCATTTTTTACGATAAGTACCACCCCGAAGTCAAATTCACCTCGCCGGTGAGCGGGATCCTTTCATCCATCAACCGGGGTGATCGCAGAAGGATTGTCGAAGTGGTGATTGAGGATAATGGAAAAGATACACACGAAACCTTTGTGCAGGGTGATCCTGCAGAGATGAAGCGGGAGCAGATCGTGGAGAACCTTTTGAACAGCGGGCTCTGGCCCCTGATTCGCCGCCGGCCCTACACGGTTATGGCGCGGACTGCAGAGGTTCCCAAGGCCATTTTTATCTCAGCCTTTGATTCGGCTCCACTGGCTCCCGATTATGATTTCATTTTGAAGGATCTGGAAGAGGATTTTCAGTGGGGGATCAATACCCTTAAACAGCTGACCGAAGGAAAGGTACACCTGAACCTGGATGGCAGGTACCCCTCGGTGCGTACCCTGAACAATATCAAGGGAGTGGAGATTACTCACTTCAAAGGTCCCCATCCGGCCGGCAATGTCGGTATACAGATACACAAGCTGGATCCCATTAACAAAGGAGACATTATCTGGGTGGTTCAACCCCAGGATGTGGTTGCCATTGGACGCCTCTTCAAAACCGGCTTATATGATCCTTCGGTGGTGGTTGCACTTACCGGGGCCAGGGTGGAGAAACCACAATACTATAAGACCATCCGGGGAGCCGAGGTGGCCCCTATGCTGGAAAATCAGCTGAAGGAGGGAAATAACAGGGTGATCAGCGGAAATGTGCTGAATGGCAAACAGATTGATGCCGAAAAAGGATATGTGGGCTGCTTTGATTCGCAGGTCACCGTGATCCGCGAAGGAAATTATCATGAACTCTTTGGCTGGATACTTCCCGGCTTTAAAAAGATGTCGGTTGCCCGGTCTTTTGCTTCAACCTGGCTGACCCCCAATCGGAAGTTTGATATGGATACCAATTATCATGGGGGAGAAAGAGCCTTTGTGATGACTGGTGAATATGAAAAGGTACTGCCCATGGATATCTATCCCATGCAACTGCTAAAGGCGATCCTGGTGAATGATATTGATAAGATGGAGCAGCTTGGCATCTATGAGATCGATGAAGAGGACCTGGCACTCTGTGAATTTGTCTGTACCTCCAAGACCCCCGTTACCAAGATATTGCGGGAAGGACTCAGGGCACTGCGGAAAGAAATGGAAGAATAAACATACATAGTATACTCATGAGTTTACGACGATTTGTAGATAAGATCAAAACCCCTTTTGAAAAGGAGGGAAAGCTTCATATGTTCCTGGCGGGATTTGAAGCCATCGAGACCTTTCTCTTTGTGCCGGATAAGGTGACTAGCGGAAAGGTCCATATCAGGGATGCCAATGATATGAAGCGTTCCCTGATCATCGTGTTGATTGCCATGGTTCCGGCCCTGTTGTTCGGAATCTGGAACACCGGGTTCCATCATTTCCAGGCCATGGGCATTGAAGCGGAATTCTGGCAGATGGTCTGGTTCGGATTCCTGAAAATACTTCCCATTATCATTGTATCCTATGTGGTGGGACTGGGTATTGAGATTGCCTTTGCACAATGGCGTAATGAGGAAGTGGCCGAAGGGTACTTTGTTTCCGGGATGCTGATTCCGCTGGTGATGCCTGCTGATGTGCCCCTCTGGATGGTTGCTGTTGCCACTGTTTTTGCCGTGGTGATCGGGAAAGAGGTATTCGGGGGAACCGGGATGAATATCCTGAATCCGGCGCTGGTAGCCCGGGCCTTCCTGTTTTTTGCCTATCCCAGTTACATGTCGGGCGACAAGGTATGGATTGCCGGACTTAACGATGGTACTGGGATCATTGACGGATATTCGGGAGCCACCATTCTAGGACAGGCGGCTCAGAATACTTCTTCCTTTGTAAACGGACTGGGGGAGGCCTATACCTCCTGGGACATGTTCCTTGGGACCATCCCCGGATCCATCGGGGAGACCTCTACGCTTGCGATCCTGATCGGAGCGGCGATCCTGATCCTGGCAGGCGTGGGTAGCTGGAAGATCATTCTGTCGGTCTTTGCCGGTGGAGCTGCCATGGGACTAATCCTGAATATTTTTGCAGTAAACGAATTTATGGCTCTTCCTTTCTGGGAGCATTTGATGTTGGGTGGTTTTGCCTTTGGGGCAGTCTATATGGCCACCGATCCGGTCAGTGCCTCACAGACCGAAAAGGGCAAATGGATCTATGGCTTCCTTATTGGATTCCTGGCCATACTGATCCGGGTACTGAATCCTGCCTATCCGGAGGGGGTTATGCTGGCCATTCTGCTGATGAATGTCTTTGCTCCTCTGATCGACCACTATATCATTGAAGCTAATATCAAAAAGAGATTGAAACGAGCTCACGTAGTAGCAAACTAATAGACGAAACGAACATGAGAAGTTTTAGCAATACATACATTTTTGTCTTTTCGCTGATCATGGTAACGATTGTGGCAGTGCTGCTTTCATTCGTTTCCACCCAGCTGAAGCCCATGCAGGAGATGAATGTCCAGATCGAGAAGAAACAGGACGTCCTTCGCTCGGTGGGCAAAGCTGAAGATGCAGCTGAGGCAGACGATAAGAACACCTACATCGACGAGGAGTTCGCCCAGTACATTACCGATTCCTACGTGGTCGATTACGAAGGAAACCTGGTTGAGACCGATGCTTTTGAAGTCATGCTGACACTCAATGCAGAAGTCCGCAAGCCGCGGGAGGAAAGAAACTATCCGGTTTTTGTTTATTCAGAGAACGGCGGGCCAAAAAAATATGTAATCCCTGTTCTGGGAAAAGGGCTCTGGGGTGCCATCTGGGGATATGTAGCCCTGGAGGAGGATCTGAATACCATTGCAGGCGCTGTATTTGACCACAAGGGGGAAACTCCCGGACTGGGTGCTGAGATCAATACCGGCTGGTTCCAGGAGCCTTTTATTGGGAAGACCATCTTCAACGAGGCTGGTGAATTTGTGTCCATTGAAGTGGTCAAGGGCGGGGCCGATCCAAGCAGCATGCACCAGGTAGATGCCATTTCCGGAGGGACCATTACTTCCAAGGGACTGGAAGACATGTTGACCGACTGCCTGACTGGCTATGTGGCCTATTTAAAAGAACAAGCAAATAACTAAGATATGAGTATTGAAAAGGAACCTTTATTTTCGCCGAAGAACCTGAAGCTCCTGAGCGAGCCCTTGGGACAGAGCAATCCAATTACCGTGCAGGTGCTGGGTATCTGTTCGGCACTGGCGGTGACTGTGAAACTGAAGCCTTCTATCGTGCTGGCCCTTTCGGTTTTAGTGGTTATGGCGGTCTCTAATGTAGTCATTTCCCTGTTGAGGAAAATGGTGCCGCCCCGTATCCGGATTATTGTTCAGCTGGTGGTGATTGCCACCATGGTGATCCTGGTGGACCAGGTCCTGAAAGCCTATGCCTATGATGTGAGCAAGCAGCTTTCGGTGTTTGTGGGACTGATTATTACCAACTGTATCATCATGGGTCGCCTGGAGGCTTTTGCCCTGGGTAACAAGCCCTGGCCTTCTTTTCTGGATGGACTTGGAAATGCAGCCGGATATGGAGTTATCCTGATCATCGTGGCCTTCTTCAGGGAGCTGCTGGGATCGGGAACCCTGCTGGACATGCAGGTGATTCCTCAGTCCTTTTACGATGCCGGATATGTGAACAACGGGATGATGATCCTTCCCCCCATGGCCCTGGTGGTGGTGGGGATAATTATCTGGGTGCAACGGGCACGCCGGAAAGACCTGATTGAAGACTAACTTATTTTGTTTGAACCTTAGAAATCCGTATTCATGGAAAATTTAGTCAACATATTTGTCAAGTCCATCTTCATCGATAACATGATCTTTGCCTATTTCCTGGGCATGTGTTCCTACCTGGCCGTTTCCAAGACGGTCAAGACTTCAACGGGACTGGGGATCGCTGTGATCTTTGTACTTGGATTTACCGTTCCCATCGACTTTCTTCTGGAGAAATTTATCCTGAAGGCAGGGGCCCTGACCTGGATCAGTCCCTCGCTGGCTGATGTGGACCTGAGCTTTCTCACCTTTATCATGTTCATTGCTGTAATCGCTTCCATGGTACAGCTGGTGGAGATGATTATTGAGAAATTTGCACCCACCTTATATACCTCGCTGGGGATTTTTCTGCCTCTGATCGCAGTGAACTGCGCCATTCTGGGCGGCTCGCTCTTTATGCAGGAGCGTGAATATGCCAATATAGCCGAAGCTACGGTATTCGGGCTCGGTTCAGGAGTGGGCTGGTTCCTGGCCATTGTGGGTATTGCAGCCATCCGTGAAAAGATCAAGTATTCCAATGTTCCTGCACCCCTGCGGGGCCTTGGCATCACCTTCATCATTACGGGTTTGATGGGGATCGCATTTATGAGTTTTATGGGTATTAAATTATAGGACTATGATATTTCTCACTTCAACACTTACAGTGATTTTAATCAGCGTTGCTGTTTTCCTGTTTGTGATCCTGTTGCTGGTGGTCATGTTGCTCTATGCCAGGTTCAAGCTGACCCCGCAGGGTGACGTACAGCTGAAGGTCAATGACAAGGAGTTCACCGTTTCACCGGGAACCACCATTCTGAACACCCTGTCGGGCAACGAAATCTTTTTGCCCTCGGCCTGTGGCGGCGGAGGAACCTGCGGAATGTGTAAATGCCAGGTGCTGGAAGGTGGCGGATCTATACTTCCCACCGAAACCGGTTTCTTTACCCGTAAGGAGCAGCAGCAGCAGTGGCGGCTGGGCTGCCAGGTGAAGATACGGGAGGACATGACCATCCAGATTCCCGAAGAGGTCATGGGAATCAAGAAATGGGAGTGCGAGGTGGTCTCCAACCACAACGTGGCCACCTTTATCAAGGAGTTCGTGGTCAGACTCCCGGAAGGGGAGAAGCTCAACTTCAAATCGGGTGGATATATCCAGATCGATGTGCCAAAGCTGGAAGTCGACTTTCAAAACCGACATTGATGTGGAGGAGGAGTACCGCGATGAGTGGGACAAGTTCCAAATGTGGGATCTGCATATGAAGAATACCGAGGAGACCTACCGGGCCTACTCCATGGCCAACCACCCTGCAGAAGGGAATATTGTGATGCTGAATATCCGGATTGCCACTCCTCCCTGGGATGTGAGCCACGGCCGCTTCAAGAATGTGAACCCGGGGATCTGCTCCTCCTATATCTTCTCCCGGAAACCCGGTGATAAGGTGATGGTATCAGGTCCCTATGGCGAATTTTTTATTAAGGATACCAAGAATGAGATGGTGTATGTGGGCGGTGGAGCAGGCATGGCTCCCATGCGTTCTCATATCTTCCACCTCTTCCATACCCTGAAGACCGGGCGCAAAGTATCCTACTGGTACGGAGCACGCTCCAAGAGGGAGATCTTTTATGAGGACCATTTCAGGTCCATTGAGAAGGATTTCCCCAACTTCACCTTTAACATAGCCCTTTCGGAACCCACCAAGGAAGACAAGTGGGATGGACCCGTTGGATTTATTCACCAGGTACTATATGATAACTATCTTCGCTACCACGAGGAGCCTGAAGAAATTGAATACTACATGTGCGGTCCGCCACAGATGAATGCAGCGGTATCCAAGCTGCTTTATAATATGGGGGTTCCTGATGAAATGATAGACTATGACGACTTTCGGCTAACGACTACAATTGCAGTGTCGCAGCTTAAAATCTTTGCTTCGCAAATATTTGCAGGCTTGCTCCACTTGCAATTGCAGTTCTCAGAAATCTAATATGGGGGAAATAAAGGCTGCCTGTTCGGGTGGCCTTTTCTGTTTTCCCATGCATATGGGGTGGTTTTTGTGGGTGCCGTTTTGTATCTTGGAGTTTGTTTAAAAAAGATCGATGAATTTCAAACTCTTTTTGCTCCTCCCTTTCCTGGCCTGGATCAGCTCCTGCTCTCCTGTTTCTCCCGGGGAGTACCAGAATTTGCAGGGCTTTACCCAGGGTACCAGCTATCACATTACCTACCAGCACCCCACGGACAGGAAGCTGGGGGAAGAGATTGATTCACTTCTGAGGCGTTTCGACGCTTCACTTTCTTCCTACGATAGTACCAGTATCATCAGTGCCATTAACAGAAACGATGCAGGTGTAAAAACAGATTCTCTGTTCCGCACCGTCTTTCGTGAGTCAGCCAGAGTTTACCAGGTAAGCGGTGGGGCTTTTGACATTACCCTGGCCCCCCTGATCAATGCCTGGGGCTTTGGACCGGGTGAGCGGCAGGACCTGGATAGCGCCCTGGTGGATAGTTTGCTTCAGTATGTTGGAATGGATAAAATTTCCCTTGCAGGAGAAGAAGTCCGTAAAACGGATCCTAATGTGAAGCTTAATGTGAATGCCATCGCTCAGGGCTATTCAGTAGATGTGGTCTCTGCCTTCCTGGAGGAGGTGGGCTGCAGGAACTTTATGGTAGAGATTGGAGGAGAAATCCGCACCCGGGGAGTGAACTCCAAGGGAAATTTCTGGAGAATTGGAGTGGATCGGCCGGAATTCGGGAACATGATCCCCGGGGAACAGCTGCAGGTGATTATCTCCATGCATAATCGTTCCCTGGCAACCTCCGGAAATTACCGGAAATTTTATGAAAAAGACGGGGTCAAGATTACCCACTCCATTGATCCGGTCACTGGTTTTCCCAAAGCCTCCAGCCTGCTCAGCGTCACCATACTTTGTGACGCCTGCATGACGGCCGATGCCTATGCTACGGCCTGCATGGTATTGGGGCTGGAGCGGGCCAAAGACTTTATTGAAGATCAGAAGGGAGTGGATGCCTATTTCATATACGGGGATGAATGGGGTGCTTACCAGGTCTGGTTCACCCCTGGCATGAAAAAATATTTGGAAACCCCCTGAGTAAATCGCTGCTGGATGAATATGAAAAAACATGGTATTTTTCTTCCCTTGTTGTGTATGTTGTTTCTGGTCTCCTGCCGTGCCCAGATGCCCGGTTGCATGGATCCCCTGGCAAATAATTTTGATCCGGATGCCAGCGAAAGTGACGGCAGTTGCACCTATGATCCCGTTTCGCTTGCTCCGCTCTGGTCCTGTCCCCTGCGGGAGGAACTCTTGGAAAGCTCGGGTCTGATCCGCTACGGGGATCATCTGTGGACCCATAACGACGACCTGGATACCAGACTCTACCTTCTGGATACTGTCTGTAACCCGCTAATATTCAGGTATGTAAATATAGAGGGAGTCGTAAATACCGACTGGGAGGAGATCTCACAGGATGAGAATTATATATACCTGGGTGACCTGGGGAACAACCTGTCAGGAGACCGCACGGACCTGCATATTCTAAGAATTGAAAAACACTCCCTTCAATCGGATAATCAGATCATTGACACTATTAGTTTTAACTATTCTGACCAGGTCGATCTGATCCCGGCAGCTCCGAATCAGACGGATTTTGATTGTGAGGCATTTATCGTTACGGAGGATAGTATTTACCTGTTTACCAAACAGTGGACCACTTTCCGCAGCTCTCTTTATTCCATTCCCAAGAGACCCGGAAGCCATGAAGCCAAACGCCTGGGTGAGTTTAATTCAGGAGGTCTGATTACCGGAGCCACCTATATGGAGTCCATGAATCTCCTGGTACTTTGTGGTTACAGCACTTTGATGCAGCCGTTTTTTTATATGATGTATGATTTCCGGGATCACCAGTTTCTCTCAGGAAACAGGCGCCGTATCGAGCTGCTGCTTCCGCTGCACCAGGTAGAAGCGCTTACCAGCAGTGATGGATTATTCTATTATGTTACAAATGAGTCCTTTGCATTAACATCTGAACTCGGAAATGAACAGAAGCTGCATCTTTTTGATTTGAGTGATTTTGTTCCTGAACACCTTCAGGCTTTGATGAAATAGGCAAAAATATATGCGAGTATCAACTGGAAATAGATGAGTGAAAGATTTGGAGCCAAGAAGCATCTTCTTTGGCTTTCCTTGTATATATAACATTGGTCAAATGGGAATTATGAACGATCCATATGCTGAAACTTAATTTCTATATTTACGTTTCACTTCATCATGTGCTTCATGTGAATGAGAATTATTCAATTTCCAGACATGGGACTGAGTGGGCGGAGCTGTATCATGGTGAAAGGTTACAGTTGTTTCTAATCTGACAGTCAAAGGATTAAAAGATCGAACCCAACCATATGATTATGACACATATCCACATCATGCAAAAAATTTACACGAACAAATCCAGGCTCCTTTTATTGCTATTCACATCTTTTCTTTTGAATGCATGTGTAGTGAACAAAAAGACCACCTACCTGCAGGAATATCCTGAGAGTGAGTACTCCACTCATTACGTTCCTCCGGTGGACTATAGGTTGCAGCCAAACGACAACCTGTACGTGAAGGTAAATACCCCCGATCCAACCCTGGCGGCCCTCTTTAACATCATTCCACAGACCGGGGCCATGACCACCAATGAACAATCGACCCAGCTGATGTCCTACTCCATTGACCTGGAGGGTATGGTTGATTTACCCTATATCGGGAAGCTGGAGGTTGCCGGCAGAACCCTGAACGAGGCAAAGGAGATGATCGTAAACGAGCTGAAAGATTATGTTACTGATGCCTCGGTGACGGTCCGCCTGGTGAATAATTATGTGACCGTGCTCGGGGAGGTGAGAGCGCCCGGGACCTACCTGATCTACAAGGACCGGCTCAATATATTCCAGGCCATCGCCCTGGCAGGGGATATTACGGAATTCGGGGATCGCTATACCATTAAAATCGTGAGGCAAACCATGGAAGGATCCATCGTCAAAGAATTTGATATGACAGATAAGAACCTGATCGACTCTGAGTTCTACTATGTGGTCCCCAACGATGTGATTTATGCTCAGCCCATGAAGGGAAAATTCTTTGCTATGAATACTTTTCCATTTGCCCTGGTCCTGACTACCATATCTACCTTTATATTACTACATTCTTATATAACAAATCCTTAGCAAGTATCCCATGATTGACAATACAATGGAATCCATGAGGCAGACAAGGCCGGGTAACTCCAACGCGAGAAATATCCGGAAATTGCTGCTGATGATGCGCAGAAACTGGTACGTATACCTGGTGGCCCTGGTGGTCATGGCAGCAGGGGCTCTCCTGTACCTGAAGATTAAAATTCCAAGCTACTACGCAGATGCCACCATACTGGTCTCCGAGGAGAACAGCAATGCACCCGTGGGTGATATGCTCGAGGGGTTTGCATTAAGGCCCGGGGTACAGAACCTGGATAATCAGATGGTTATTATTAATTCCTATTCCATGATCCGCAGGGCGGTGAATGAGTTGCCTTACGGTATAAATGTGTTCAGGAAAGGTCTTCGCAGAGAGGCATCCTATTACCCCTTGAGTCCTATCAGGATAGAACCGGGAAGTACTGCCTACCCGGACAATCAAACCTTCGTTTTCAAGTATCTGGAGGATAATAATTTTGAGTTGACGGCAAAATCCCCGGAGGGTGTGGATCTGGATACCATTTTAAGATTTGGACAGAACATCGATTTTTTGGGCAGAAGCTTTATCATCTCCCCACAACCCGAGTTAGAGGACATATATAAATCAGGTAAGAAGATACACATTCGTTTCAGTGATAAGGAGAAACTAACGGAGGTCTACCTCGATCGTCTGAAGGTTGAGAATCCCACCAGGGACGGTAGTGTCATTCGTCTTTCTCTGGAGGGCCCCGACCGGATCAAGGATGTGATCTTCCTGGATAAACTTACAGAAGTTTATATTGCGGATAACCTGGAAAAGAAGAATCTGGAAGCCAATCGCATTACAGATTTCATCGATATTCAAATCGGGAATGTGTCAGATTCACTGGCACTTACGGAGACACGTCTCCAGGATTTCAGATCCAGAAACAGGATTATGGATGTATCTGCCCAGGCGCAGCAGATCATTGACCACGCCGCAGCACTGGAAACTGAGACGGCCCGCCTGACCCTGCAAAGGAACTATTTCCTTTACCTGGAGGAGTATCTTTCCAGAGAAGATACGGATGAAGCTCCTATGGCTCCCGCATCAATGGGGATAGAGGATCCCCTTCTGGCCAACCTGCTTCAGGAACTGGCCGGATTACAGGCGGAATATTACAGCAACCTGGTTGGAGATAGAAACCCGCTTCAGGGTCAACTGGAGTTGAGAATCCGGAATACCAAAAGCAGTATCAGAGAGAACCTGGTGGGAATCAAACTGGCAAACCAGATGGCCCTGGATGAAAACAGGCAGCAGATCAACAGGATAAATTCTGAAGCCGCTGGACTTCCGGTAAAGGAACGTCAGTTGCTTGGATTTCAGAGGGAGTTTAACCTGAATAATGAGCTCTATACCTTTCTGCTCCAGAGGCAGGCGGAAGCACAGATTCAAAGCGCTTCTAATGCTCCTGATAACGAATTAATTGACCGTGCAAGATCCATCGGGCCCATCTCCCCCAATCCAACCAATACCCTGGCCTTTGCCCTGGCACTGACCCTGCTCATTCCAACCCTGATTTTCTGGCTGGGACTATCGATAAAGAACAAGATCACCAGCGAAGAGGATCTGGATTTCATTGTTGATATTCCCATTGTGGCCTATTTTCCTCATAGCAGACTGGGCTACAATACCATTGTTCTGATGGAGCCGGACTCCAGGGTATCGGAAGCATTCCGGAGCCTCCGCACACGAATGGACTATTTTACCAGGGATAAAAAATGTCCCCTGATTACCATCTCCTCCTCCATGCCGGGAGAAGGGAAAACCTTTGCTGCCATCAATCTGGCTTCCGCCTACAGTCTTGCAGGTAAAAAAACTCTGCTGGTTGGATTTGACCTCAGGCGCCCCACCCTGAACAAGAGTTTTGAGGTACAGGATGCGGATGGCATAAGCAGCTACCTGATTGGAAGGACCACTCTGGATAAAATCATCTACGAAACCAATTTCGATAATCTGTACATCATTCCTTCCGGTCCGGTACCACCCAACCCGGGAGAGCTGTCCAGTTCGGACAAGCTCAAGGATATGGTTGCTGAGCTGCGGAAGAAATTTGATTACATCATTGTGGACAGCGCACCCATCGGGATCGTTTCGGATATCTACCCATTGGCCAACATGTCAGATTCACTCCTGATGATTATCAGGAACGGGCACACAAAAAAGAATATACTAACGGAAACCTTAAGCGAGATCAGGGAGCTTGGGATTCAACATCTGAGCCTGCTGGTGAATGACGTAAAGTCCAGGGGAAGCCACTACCGTTACTCATATAAATATAAGTATGACTATAAGCCCAAGCTAACTGTAGTAGATAAGAAAACCTTTGCAATATATTTAGAGGAAATCCAGAAGCGCTTTCGCAAAAAGGCATAATCCTGTTATGCCTGTCAACCTTCGGTATATTTTTTCTAACAGACCTGGTGACTAATGAGTAAACGGAGGTTTAGAGACAATAAGAGTAACACTTACCAGGCTCTGTGGATCGGATTGGGTAATCTGAGTTCCTTTGGCATAGCCATAATCAGTGCAGCCATTCTCTCCAGGTATCTGGATAAAACGGAATACGGGACCTACAGGCAGGTCCTCTATGTCTATAACACCCTGTTGGTCGTCTTCACGGCAGGGCTTCCCCGTGTTTTTAACTACTTCCTGCCCAGGTATGACCTGGCCCAGGGGAAGGAGATCGTGATGAAGATTACCAAGGTCCTGTTCCTTACAGGGCTTGCTTTTTCCCTTTTTCTTTTCGGGCTTTCCGGTGTGATTGCGAATGTTCTTAAGAATCCGGAACTGGCCAGGGGCTTAAAATACTTTGCACCGGTTCCTATGCTGATGCTGCCTACCCTGGGCATTGAGGGAATCTTCTCCACCTACCGGAAAACCATCTACATTGCCATATACAGTACCCTGTCGCGAACCTTGATGCTCATCTTCATTGTCGCACCGGTTATCCTGTTCAGGCAGACCTACCTCATGGCTATTTATGGGTGGATGGTCAGTTCAGCATTGATCCTGCTTATGGCCTTCTATTTTAAGAACATTCCGTTCAGAGGTATTTTAAAGGAGAAATCCGGCCTGGGTTTTAAAGAGATCCTGGCTTACAGTCTCCCGCTGGTTTCGGCTTCCCTTGCCGGCATAGTCTGGCAATCGTCCAATCAGTTTTATGTGAGCCGTTTTTTTGGTGCCGAGGTTTTTGCTGAATTCAGCAATGGCTTTATTGAACTGCCGATTATTCATATGATAACAGGGGCAGCATCCACGGTCCTGATGCCACTTTTTTCCAAGGCGGTCCATGACAAAGCGGAGGCTTCAACGATTACCAATTTATGGCGAAGTGCACTTCAGAAGTCGGTGGTATTGATCTACCCCATAGTCATTTACTTTCTATTTTTTTCCCGGGAGGTGGTGACCATTGTGTTTTCGGAAGCCTATGCGGACTCCTCCAAATTCTTTACAGCGGCCATTGTGATAAACCTGTTTAAGGTCATCAATTTCTCCTCCCTGCTCCTGGCCATGGGTAAGTCCCGGTACTATGCACGCTTGCACTATGTGCTTGCCATCTCCACCTGGGTGTCCCAGTATTTTGCCGTTCTTATATTCGATACGGCCATGTCGGTTGCGCTTTGCTATGTGGTAATCTCCGTTGGAAGCCTGATCGCTCCCATGATCTATGTGGCCAGGCTGATCAAAGTCTCATTTTTTACGCTGGTTCCAGTGGGCCGGATCCTGGTCATCAGCCTGCATGCATGCATCTCTATTTTGCCAGTATACTTCCTATTCAGATGGCTGCTGCCGGAGACGGGAGATCTTGTTTTTATCTCCGCTGTGGGTGTAGGCTACCTGGTGTTGCTGGTTTTGACATCCAGCTTATTTAAGATAAACTACTGGGACCTGGTACGTCCCCTGTTAAACAGGAAGAAAGAAGATAAGTAAACATGGATAAGAAAAGGATTTTAATTGTTTCAGCTAGCTTCTATCCAAAGAACTCTCCCCGTTCGTTTCGGACCACTGAACTTGTAAAAGAGTTTTACAGGCAGGGACATGAAGTGGTAATCAGCATCCCCGATACCGGATTTGACTATAGCGAGTTTCTGAAAGAGACCCCGGTCACCTTAAAATATTATGGTACATTAAGCTACCGGGCCATTGCCATCAAGGGAAACAGCCTGATGAAAAAACTCAGGCGTGTAGCCCGACGGATGGTTGGACTCCTGCTGGAATACCCGGGTATTGAGCATATGTACAGGATTTCCAGTTTCCTGAAGAAGGAGAGCGGATACGACCTGCTCATATCCATTGCAGTTCCCTTCCCGGTTCACTGGGGCGTTGCCAGGGTGCGTTCCAGAAAGCATCCCATTGCCACTACCTGGGTGGCTGACTGTGGGGATCCCTATATGCTTGCCACCACCGATAGTTTTCGTAAACCTTTCTATTTCAAGTATTTGGAAAAAAAATTCTGCAGGAAGTGCGATACGTTGACGGTTCCCTTTGAGTCCCTGAAGAATCATTTTTACAAGGAATTTCGTTCCAAGATGGTGGTGATTCCCCAGGGCTTTAATACCCGGGAGATCCGGGTGGCGAAGAAGGTGGAAAATCCCTTACCTACTTTTGCTTTTGCCGGGGCCGTTATACCCGGAATACGGGATTTTAATCTCTTCTTCTCCTTCCTGAAACAGGTGGATACACCCTTTAAGTTTATCGTATTTTCGGAACAGCCCGACTACTATGCCCCCTTTAAGGCTTTTTTTAAGGAGCGTCTGGAGCTAAGAGGCTACCTTCCACGCCTGGAACTGCTCTATGAGTTAAGCACCTGTGATTTTGTGGTGAATGTGGATACAAAATTTGACTGTATCGCCAATAATACAGCTTTCCCCAGCAAGCTGATAGATTATTCCTTTACCGGAAGACCTATTCTGAATATTTGCAGTAACTCCATTGATGAAACCAAGGTGCAACAGTTTCTGGCGGGAGATTACCAGGGCCGCCGGAAGGTTGACACCGAGCAATACAAGATTGAGAATGTGACAGCAAAATTTCTTCAACTGGCTCCATGAACAAGGCAAGTAAGATATTGAACATACAGAGTAATTCAGAGTTTTCTTATAGAAGAAATTCCCTGCTCCTGTTCCTGATTTTACCTATCACAGGTCTGATCAATTCCCTTCTGAACAAGGATAATGACTGGGCGAAGAATCTCTTCTGGCTCTTCTGCATATTCTTTGGGTTTACCTTTGTTATTGCGGAGGAGGGTGGTGCAGACTCGGACAGGTATGCCCGGCTCTTGCTCTATTTTGCAGATTCCAGGATGAGTCTGGAAGAACTCTGGCGCTCTTTTTATTCGGTCACTTCCGGCTATGTGGATGTGGTTTCGCCCCTGATCACTTTCCTGGTATCCAGGGTCACGGACAATGCCTCCATCCTTTTTATGATCTACGGCCTCATTTTCGGATATTTCTATTCCAGGAATATCTGGTTCATTCTCAGCAGAATCGAAGGCAGGCTCTCCTGGTTTGTACTCCTGTTGTTTCTCTCTTTTGCTCTGTTTAATCCCATCTGGAACATCAATGGCTTCCGTTTCTGGCTCGCGGCCCAGGTATTTCTTTATGGAACACTGCCCTATCTTCTGGACGGGAATAAGAAAACCCTGTTTTGGTCCTTCTTTGCGGTATTTATCCACTTTTCATTTGTTGGTGTGATAGGGATCCTGGGTCTTTTTGTGGCCATCCGGAACAGGCTGAATCTGTTCCTGGTCGTCTTTATCATCACCTCCTTTATCAGGGAAATTGATTTACAATGGATGCGTACCATTTTCTCCTTTCTTCCGGAATTTCTGTATACCAAGGTCTTTAATTACACCAATCCCGATTATGCGGAGGAGCGCAGATTTATAGAGGAGGAGCTCCCCTGGTTTATCACTTACTCTACCATTGCCATACGCTGGGTGAATTATATACTCGTGCTGGCAATCTCGCTGATTGACCGGCAGGCCATCCGGGAACGAAAAGGCCTCCTGACCCTTTTATGTTTTGCACTCCTGGTCTACAGTTTTTCAAATCTTGCCAGCCTGGTCCCCTCCGGGCAACGATTTATAATTGTGGCCAACACCTTTATGTTTGCCTCTTTCATCCTCTACTTTGCAACAGTGGCAGAGGAAGGAAACTTGTTATTTGTCAGGATAATAACCGTTCCGATGCAACTTCTATTCTGCCTGGTGGCCATACGGATAGGAATGGATTTTTTCAGTATCATGACCATCATTGGAAATCCTGTTTCGGTCTTTATCTACTCGGACCCTGTTCCCCTCATTCAGGACCTTAAGAATCTATTTTAGGAATTTTGCATATGCTTAAACCCTACCTGGCACGCGTTCGAACCAATATCCCCGGCTGGAGGACCAGGAGAAAGATTGTGGTGATTGAGTCCGATGACTGGGGAAGTATCCGGATGCCTTCCCGGGAGGTATATCAGAAGTGCCTGGAGGCCGGGTATCCGGTAGATACCTCCGAGTATGAAAGATATGACTCCATAGCCAGTGAAGAGGACCTGGAAAACCTCTTTGACCTGCTCCTCTCCCATAGGGACAGTAAGGGAAGCTCCCCGGTTATTACGGCCAATTGCCTGGTGGCCAATCCCGATTTTGAAAAGATACGGGCTTCGGACTTTAAATCCTACCATTACGAGCTAATCACGGAGACTTTTAAGAAATATCCCGCACATCACAACAACTTCAATCTCTGGCTGAAGGGGATGGAGGCAGGAATTTTCCACCCCCAGTTCCATGGCCGGGAGCACCTGAATGTCAGCATGTTTATGGCTGCCCTCCGGGAAGGCAACAAGGACGCACTTTTTGGATTCGAGCACGGGATGCCAGGTTCTATTCCTTCAGGAACGTCCTCCAAAGGCAATTACTTTGTAGGGGCGACCCGCTTCGATACCTGGGAGGATAAGGAGGATAAATTGAGGATTTTCCTGGAGGGACTGGAACTCTTTAAAGAACTTTTTGGATATAGCTCTGAATCCATTATTCCAACCAATTATACCTGGAGCCCCGACTTCAACAGCGCCGTGAAACAGCTGGGGGTCAACTTCCTGCAGGGCATCCGTCAGGTCAGGGAGCCTGTCCCGGGAGAAAAGGACCGCTTTTATGATGTGCACCTGGGTAAAAAAAACGAGCTGGGCCAGATCTTTATGGTCCGGAATACCCTGTTCGAACCCTCTCTCTTTAAGATGGGAATCAAGGATCCGGTTGGGAGGTGCCTTTCTGAGATAGGGATTGCTTTCCGGATGCAAAAGCCTGCTGTGATCAGCAGTCACCGCATCAACTATGCGGGCTTTATTGAAGCCGGCAACCGGGACCGCACCCTGAAGATGCTGGATCAGATTCTTACCAGGGCTCTGAAGCGCTGGCCGGATATTGAATTTATGACCACTCCTCAGCTGGGCAGGCTCATTCGTAATAAGAAGTGACCATGAAGATTGCAGTACACCACAGAAAAGGGTCGTTCAGTCAGCACTGGATTGACTATATGATCCGGGAAGGAATCGAGTATAAAATCGTTTCCTGCTTTGATAACGACATTATCGCTCAACTGGAAGATTGTGATGCCCTGATGTGGCATCATTATCATATCGATGCCAAGGATATGCAGTTCGCCAAGCAGCTCCTCTTTTCCCTGGAATCTGCAGGTAAGGTGGTCTTCCCGGATTTTAATACCAACTGGCACTTTGATGACAAACTGGGCCAGAAGTATTTGCTGGAGGCCATTCATGCGCCCCTGGTTCCCTCTTATGCCTTTTATTCCAAAAAAGAAGCCCTGGATTGGGCGCGTGGCGCTACCTTTCCCAAAGTATTTAAACTCCGGGGAGGCTCCAGTTCCTCCAATGTGAGGCTGGCACGTACAGAACGCCAGGCCCGTGGCTTGATTCGCAGGGCCTTTGGGAAAGGGTTTCCAGCCTTTAATGCATGGGGCGGTCTGAGAGATCGGTGGAAAAAGTACCGCAAAGGCATGGTGGCATTCAGCGAAGTGCTCCACGGAGTAGCCAGATTGGTAAAACGGCCCGATTATGCCCGAAATGCAGGAAGGGAGCGGGGTTATGTCTATTTCCAGGATTTTATTCCGGATAATACCCACGACATTCGGATCACCTATGCCTATAACCGCTGTTTTGCTTCCCGGCGAGGAGTCCGGCCGGGCGATTTCCGTGCCTCAGGCAGCAACATCCCGGATTATGATCTGTCTCAGGTGCCCAAAAAGGCGATAAAAATTGCCTTTGAGGTGGCCAACAGGCTGAAGCTGCAGAGCGTGGCCTATGATTTCATTCTGGATCAGGGCGAACCGGTAATCGTGGAGATCAGTTATGCCTCCGGAGAGCCTACCTTTGATCATGGCTACTTTGACGAGGAGTTGAACTATTATCCGGGAACCTTCGAACCCTTCGCCTGGATGGTGGAGGGGGTCAGGGAGGAGATCCGGAGGAAGAATTAAGCGCGCAAGGAATTTAAATTTTATGTCCAGGAAGAAGATAGGTCTGATTATCCCCTCGCTCAAGGCGGGAGGAATGGAACGAGTGATGTCGGAGCTGGCCAACTACCTGGTCAATCACGGCATGGAGGTGTGGCTGATCCTGATGTTCAGGGAGGAGATCTTCTATACCCTCGATCCCGGGATCCAGATTGTCAGGCCCTCCATACGCAAGAAGTTTAATGCCACCTATGCCTTTTACCTCTTTCCCTTTTTGCGGAGGTCTGTCAAAAGGATTGATCCGGATGCAGTGCTCTCCTTTGGAGAACGGTATAATTCCTATGTACTGATGGCTTCCCTGGGATTAAAAACCCCGGTCTACATTTCTGACAGAAGCAGTCCCAATAAGCGGCTCAGCAAGTTTAACCTGAAGCTGAGCAAGCTCCTGTATATGCGGGCAGCAGGCATCATTGCACAGACCTCCAAAGCAGCGGAGCTGTTGGCGGCCCGCCTGAACGGGGCACAAGCGAACATCCGGGTGATCCATAATCCACTGAGGCATATAGAGCTGACCCGGCACACGAAAAAGAACCAGATAGTTGCCCTGGGCAGACTTGTGCGGGAAAAGCGATATGACAGGTTACTGAAGATCATGTCCCTGTTGCAGAATAAAAGCTGGAAACTTGTGATTGTGGGTGAGGGCAGATTCAGGGAACTCATCGAAAAACAGATCATTGAATATGGTCTGCAGGACCGGGTGATTCTGGCCGGACAGCAGCGGGATGTGGATTCCTTCCTGGGGGAGAGCAGAATTTATGTGCTTACCTCTGATATTGAAGGATTTCCCAATGCTCTGTGTGAGGCGATGGCCCATGGTCTGGCCTGTATCGCATATGATTGCGTGGCAGGGCCTGGCGACATCATCCGCAATGGGGAAAACGGTATTCTTATTGATGAAGGCGAAGCCGAACTCTATGCCCGGGAGCTGGATCTTTTGATCGAAGATGCAGAGAAACGGGAGCGCCTGGGAAAGGAGGCAGTCAAGATCCGTTCCAGGCTGCATGTGGATACCATATTTGAAGAGTACCGGCAGTTTTTATTTTCAAGCAAGAAATGAACTTTAGCATAGACCCAGTTCACCCATGAAAATCCTGATCAACTGTTCAACATTGAAGAAAGGCGGAGTACTGCAGGTGGGTCATTCCTTTGTGTCCGAATGCTTCAAGAGAAGTGATCATGAGTACTACTTTATCCTCTCCTCCACTCTGGCAAAGGATTTTCAGATTCAAGAGAAACAGGAAAATCAGCGGGTGTTTACCTATGATGCCAGGCCATCTGTATACCTATCGCTTACGGGAAGGGAGAGGTATTTGAACAGACTGCTGGCTCAAATCGATCCCGATATGGTATTTACTGTGTTTGGGCCTACCTACTGGAAACCGGATCGGCCGCATCTGGTGGGCTTTGCCAAAGCCGGTTATTTTTACCCGGATTCTCCCTTTGTGCAGCAGATGCCTTTCTTCCGTAAGCTGAAGGTCCAGGTGCTGAAGCTATTTCACATGTATGATTTTAAGCACTTCAACCAGGCGATCGTCACCGAGACCAGTGATACTTCCCAACGTCTGGCCGGCCTTCTTCCCAAAAAAAAGATTTTTACCGTTTCCAATACCTACAACCAGATATTTGATGAACCGGAGAAGTGGGAAAAGGGAGTGTTGCTTCCGGACTTTGACGGGGTGACCATGCTTTCCATTACCGCCAATTACCGTCATAAGAACTTAAGTATCATCCCCCGGGTCATTGATTATTTAATGGAGCATCATCCACGATTAAATTTTAGATTTGTGCTGACGCTGAAACGGGAGGACTACCAGGAAATTGAGGAGAAACACGCCAGGCACCTTCTGTTTCTGGGGCGGGTCTCCATCTACCAGGCCCCGGCTCTCTACCAGCAGTCCGACTTTATGTTTATGCCAACGCTGCTGGAGTGTTTCTCAGCCACCTACCCGGAGGCAATGAAAATGGAGAATCCGGTATTAACTTCAGATATGCCCTTTGCCAGGGCTGTATGCGGCGATGCCGCCGTCTATTTTGATCCCCAGTCACCTGCCAGCATCGGGGAGGCCATCTATTCGCTGGCATCCAGCGAAGCTTTACGGTCCGAGATGATAGAGCGTGGGAAAAAGAGGCTGGAAACCTTTGAAACAGCAACAACAAGAGCTCAAAAATATATTGAAATTTTAGAAAACCTATGAAGCAGATCATTCACAATTTTAAGACCGGGGAGACCTTCCTGGAGGATGTCCCCGTACCCAAACCCGGAAAAGGGAAACTATTAATACGCAGCACCCATTCCCTGGTCTCTCTGGGGACTGAAAGGAGCCTGGTGGAATTCGGGAAAGCCAATTTAATACAGAAAGCCAGGCAACAACCCGAAAAAGTGAAGCAGGTACTTGATAAGGTGAAGTCGGATGGACTGATGCCCACGGTGGAGACCGTATTTAAGCGTCTGGATGAACCTTTACCCCTGGGATACTGCAACGTGGGGAAAGTGCTTGAAATTGGCGAAGGCGTGACTGGCTTCAAGGTTGGGGACCTGGTGGCCTCCAATGGGAAGCACGCAGAATACGTTTGCGTCGCCAAGAACCTCGTGGCCAAAGTGCCGGAAGCCGTCAGTAGTGAGGAGGCGGCTTTTACGGTGATCGGATCCATCAGCCTGCAGGGCATCCGCCTGCTGAATCCAAGCTTCGGGGAGACTGTTGTGGTGTATGGACTGGGCCTGCTGGGCCTACTGGCAGCTCAGATGTTGCTGGCCAACGGATGCCGGGTGATCGGGATTGATATCGATGAAGAAAAGTGTAAGCTGGCCAGTACCTGGGGCGTGATTCCCATTAACCCGGCATCGGGGAAGGACCCGGTGAAGAGCGTTCTGGAAGCCACGGGAGGGCTTGGTTCAGACGGGGTATTGATCACCGCTTCGTCCAAAAGTCAGGAGATTATCTCCAACTCGGCACAGATGAGCCGGAAACGGGGACGGATCGTCCTGGTGGGAGTGATCGGTCTGAATATAAACAGGGCCGAGTTTTATGAGAAGGAGCTCACTTTCCAGGTTAGCTGCTCCTATGGTCCCGGGCGCTATGACGATAATTATGAACAAAAAGGAATAGACTATCCCCTGCCCTTTGTCAGGTGGACCGAAAAAAGGAATTTTGAGGCCATCCTGACTGCCATTGGAAGCGGTTCTCTCCATGTGAAGGAGTTGATATCGGATATTTTTAGCATTGACGAGTTCTCCAGGATATACGATGATATCGGCCAGTCAAAATCCATAGCCACCCTGCTTAAATACCCGGAAGAGACTGCAGAAGAGCAGGCCCCGGGAAACACCGTAGTTCTGGAGTCCCGCTCCTTTGCCGGGCAGAAGGCCGTATGTGGCTTTATCGGAGCGGGTAACTTTACCAAGATGACCATGCTGCCTGCTCTTAAGGGCTCAGGGGCCTCCATGAAATATATCTGTTCCTCAGGGGGAGTTTCGGGGACCACCCTGGCCAGGAAGTTCAGCTTTACCCACAGCACCACCGATTACAAGGAACTGCTGGGCGATCAGGAAGTGGATACGGTCTTTATAACCACCCGTCATAATTCACATGCAAGCTTTGTTAAAGAAACCCTGCAGGCCGGTAAGAATGTATTTGTTGAAAAGCCCATGGCCATCCGAGAGGAGCAACTCAAGGAGATCATTGAAGCTTACGGGAAGTCCGGGGATGATGAAGGAAAGCCCACCCTCACCATTGGGTTTAACCGGCGGTTCTCCCCGCATACCCAGGCCATCAAGAAAGCCATCGGGAAAAATCCCGGAGTTTTGAATATCGTGGCCACCATGAACGCCGGATTTATTCCCCCCCAGGTATGGGTGCATGATATGGAGGTTGGAGGCGGACGCATTATCGGCGAGGCCTGCCACTACATGGACCTTTGTGCCTATCTGGCAGGCTCCGTGATCACTTCGGTCTGCATGAACAGCATGGGTACAGAGATGGAGGAGAACACAGATAATGCAAGCATCCTGATGAAATTTGCCAATGGAAGTAATGCAGTGATCAACTACTTTGCCAATGGAGCCAAATCCTACAGCAAGGAGCGCCTTGAACTCTTCTCCCAGGAGCGGGTATTTGTGCTGGATAATTTCCGTCGAACCACGGCTTATGGCGCCAAAGGGTTTAAAACGGTCAAGGGACGGATCGACAAGGGGCACCGAACCCAGTTTCATGAGTATATCCGCCGGATAAAAGAAGGTGGGGAACCTTTGATAAACTTTGATGAGATGGTGAATGTGACACGTGCTTCCTTTGCCGCCCTGCGCAGTCTGAAAGAGAAGCGCTGGATCGACGTGGATTAATTGATGAAAGCCGGAAAACTCGTAAAACTGATCTGGTATCTGGAGCTCCTTCCCAAGCTGGGTCCGGGAAATGTGCTCTATGTTTTCTTTTATCGAATACGCCTGAAGTTTGGCTATTTTGTTAGAAGAAACCCTGTAGAGGAGTGCAGAGCAGGCGGGGCGGTATTTTCTGTGGCTTTACGGGCAGAGGATTTTCCCTCTGCCTGGAGGAAGCCCCTCCTGGAGCAGGCGGATCGGATCCTTGGCGGCTCTCTTCCCTATTTTTCTTTTCACTGGAAAAAGCAGGAGAATCCACCTGACTGGTTCCGCAATCCCTTTAATGGAAAGGTCCTGGAGGATCCAGGCAGGCACTGGTCAAAGATCCCGGATTTTTCAAGCGGACCGGGGGACATCAAGTGTATCTGGGAAGCTTCACGCTTTCCCTGGCTGGGGATCCTGGCCAGGGCCCATGTGGTCAGCGGGGACCCGGTTTACCTGGAAACCCTGAATGAATGGCTGGATGACTGGATCAGCAAGAATCCGCTGAATCAGGGCCCCCACTGGAAATGCGGACAGGAGACTTCCTTCCGGCTGCTGGCCCTGTTGAATGCAGCCACCATCCTGGGACAGGCAGAAGAGCCATCAGAGAAGCTGTTAGAACTGCTTGGCCAACATCTGAAGAAGATCTCCTCCAACATTCGCTATGCCTTTGCACAGAGGAACAATCATGCCACCAGCGAAGCGGCTGCGCTCTATATTGGAGCCAACTGGCTGCTAAGGATGTCCGGCACGGACCGGAAGAGGAACAGCGGCTACGCCCGGAAGGGGAGGAGGGCCCTGGAGCAATTATTGAGGAAGCTGACCTATGAGGATGGAAGTTTTTCCCAACATTCAATCGTTTACCACCGCCTGTTGCTGGATACCCTGAGCCTTATTCTATACTGGAATACCAGGCTCCGGCTTCCCCGTTTCAGTGAGGCTTTTTATGCGCAGGGCAAGCGGGTTATGGAGTGGTTGTATGCCCTTGTTGATGAATCGGGCGATGCGCCAAACCTGGGGCCCAATGACGGAACCATGTTGCTGGCTAATCACTCCTGTGGCTATCGCGACTTCAGACCCTCCCTTCAGCTGGCCTCGATGCTCCTGAAGAATCTGCCGGCTTTTCAGGAGGGCCCTTACAACGAAGCACTTTACTGGTCAGGGTTTAAGCTTGTGGAGAAACAGGCGGAACCTTTTGTGAAAGACTCCAGGGTATTTCCATCGGGCTACGTGGTGATGTCGGGAGCGGATTCATGGGCCATGCTTCGCTTCCCCAACTTCAGGTTCAGGCCTTCCCATAACGATGCCCTCCATTTTGACCTCTGGGCCGGAGGGAACAATCTCCTGTTCGATGCTGGAACTTACTCCTATAATCCTCCCCCGGAGAGCAGGATCCCCGACCTGAAATCGGTACACTCCCACAACACCCTCTCCTTTGACGGGCGGGAACAAATGCCCCGTCTTGGACGTTTTCTTATGGCAAAATGGTTAAAACCACTTAAAGTGGGAGAGATTTCCCGGAAAAATCAGCAGGCAGGAAGCTGGGAAGGTTCCTACAGGGATGCGGCAGGGAATATCCATGCCAGGGAGGTTCAGTGGAGCAAGAATACCTGGGTGCTCAGGGACCGCTTCAGCGGAGACGCAGAAAAGGTGGAGCTGGGCTTTAATTTCCAGGAAGGTGACTATAGCCTGGACTCCCGGGGGAACCGGCTGATGCTGCCCTGGGGGAGTCTGAAAGTCTCTGAGCATGCACGGCTATCTGTCAGGGAACACGCCAGTTCCCGCTACTATTTTCAGGCAGCACCCTGCAATCGCCTCCTGATCCACTCAAAAAACAATACAGAAGTTATAACCACAATTGAAATCTCTTAATGAAAGTTCTCTATTTCCATCAGTATTTTTGTACACCTGAAGGTAATTCAGGCATCCGGTCCTATGAGATGGCCCGCTACCTGGTGGAACAAGGGCACAGGGTGACGATGGTCTTTGGCGAATCACCACGCTTAAAATCCCCTTTGCTGGGAAATCCTTATGAGAAAGGTCAGCGCAGGGGATCCTACGAGGGAATAGACCTGATAGAACTGAATGTTTCTTACAATAACAAAATGAGTTTGTTCTCCAGGACGATGGCTTTTATCAAGTTTTCACTTCGGAGCATCCGCCTGGTATTCCGGGAGGATTTTGATATTGTTTTTGCAAGCTCAACCCCCATTACGGCGGGTATTCCCGGGATAGTCATGAAGTGGCGGGGAAAGCACAAACCCTTTGTATTTGAGGTGAGGGACCTGTGGCCGGAGCTGCCACGTGAAATGGGGATCATTAAGAACCGCCTGTTGCTCTGGGCCATGGGGAGGTTGGAATATGCTTCCTATAACAGGGCTGATGCCTGTGTGGCGCTTTCTCCGGGGATTAAACAGGGGGTGGAGAAAAGGCTATCCAGGACCATCCCTGTCCATTTGATCCCCAATGGCTGTGACCTGGATCTGTTTAAGCCGGGGAAACACGCCAGGTCTCTTATCCCGGGGTGCAGCGAAAAAGACTTCATCTCCGTATTCATAGGAGCTCACGGAATGGCCAATGGTCTGGATGCCGCACTGGATGCGGCGGCTATCCTGAATAAGGAGCCGGAGCATAAACACATTAAGGTGGTCCTGATTGGTGACGGAAAGGTCAAAAAGCACCTGGCAGACCGGATGAGGGCGGAACACTTAGATAATGTCATAATGCTGGATCCGGTGCCAAAGAAAGATCTTATAAATTATTTGCATGCCGCAGATCTTGGACTGATGTTACTGGCCAATGTGCCGGCTTTTTACTTTGGCACTTCGCCCAACAAGTTCTTTGACTATATCTCTGCAGGACTCCCGGTGCTCAACAACTATCCGGGATGGCTGGCCGAAATGATATCCGGGAACGATCTGGGCAAGGTGGTTTTACCTGATAATGCCGGTGATTTTGCCGGGGCACTGGTGAACTTAAGCAGCGATGCGGAGAGATTGGAAGAGATGGGTAAAAACGCCAGGGCCTTTGCGGAGAAGGAGTTTGACCGAAAAAAACTTGCCCGTCAGTTTGAGCGGGCACTTCTGGAGACCATAGAAAATTATACTCATTAAAGAGCGCATGTTAGATAAGATAAAACAGAATGCCAAACACCTGATCGGGTGGAAAACCAGTAGAAAAATTGTGGTGTTTTCTGTGGATGATTACGGAGTGGTACGCATGGCTTCCAGGGAGGCACTGGAAGCCCTGAAAGCCATTGATGCACCCATGGTCAGGTATGACCATACCGAATCTATGGAGACCCGGCAGGACCTGGAGTCCCTGTTTGAGGTCCTGGAATCGGTCAGGGATAAATCGGATAATCCAGCGGTATTTACCCCTTTCTCGGTTCCCTGCAATATGGATTTTGAAAGGATGGTCCGGGAGGATTTCCGGAGCTACCAGTATGAACTGTTGCCTGTAACCTTTGATAAACTGGCCGCCAGGGATCCGGCCGCCTATAAGGGGGCCTGGGATCTGTGGAAAGAAGGAATCAGCCGTAAGCTTATGGTCCCCCAGTTTCACGGCAGGGAGCATTTTAACCTGAAAGTCCTGGAAGAGAAACTGGCCGATAGGGATGAGATCCTGCTCACCGCCCTTAAACATTCATCCAATATTGGTCTGAAGAATCACCGGAATCCCGCACTCTCCTATCTTTCCGCCTTTGCCTTCTGGGAGATGCAGGAAAATGAGCGCTTTGAAGCGCTAATCGAAGATGGTCTGAATGCATTCCAAGAGGTGTTCGGGTATCGCTCGGTGCATTTCACCGCTCCGGCGGGTGGGGAACACTCCAGCATCTATACCCATTTGAGAAAGGGAGGAATAAAATTTGTGGATATGCCGCTGGTAAAGAGAGAACATCAGGGGCAGGGCAGCTATAAGACGAAACTATATTATACAGGGAAAAAACTCCCTTCCGGCGTGGTGGCTGGAGTAAGGAACGTGGTGTTCGAACCCACCTCCGCCATGCAGTCCGACTGGGTCTCCTATACTCTGGGGCAGATTGACAAGGCTTTTAGCTGGAACCGCCCTGCCATTGTCAGCTCCCACAGGGCCAATTTTTCCGGGTACATGGATCCGGATAACAGGGAAACCGGACTTTCGGCCCTGAAGGAGCTATTGGCCAAGATTACTAGCAGATGGCCCGATGTGGAATTTCTTTCATCGGCCCAGCTTTATGAATTAATTGTTCCGAAGGATGAAAATTAAAAGAATTCTTTACCTGGGCTACTACCTGAAGGGCCTTGAAAGAGAGAAGCTGGGGAAGTTTCTCCGCTTTGCATCCCACAGCACCGGGATCTCCAGGCTGCGGCTGCTCGGTTCTGCCGTGGCAGCTGTGTTTAAATACAACATCTCCATACTGGATTATTTCCTGTTCCGTTTCTATGAGCTGCCAGAGAAGGAGCGTTTGCTTTGGGCCGGGACCGGATTTATGTTTGAGTACCAGAAGAAGATGAATCCGGAAAACGTCCGGGGCCTGCTGGAGGACAAGCTCTCCTTTCACCAGAGATATGGCAGGTTTACCCACCGCGGGTTTGCCTCTCTGTCCCAGATAACAGAGGATCCCGGACTTGCTCAGGTCTTGATCGATAAGCCCGCAGGAAAGCTGGTGCTGAAGAATTCCCTGGGCCAGGCCGGCAAGGAGATCAGTGTCCTGGACAGCAGGGATCTGAGTCCAGCCGTCCTAATCGAGACGATGAAAGCGGGAAATTTTGATCTGGTGGAGGAGTTTATCGTTCAGCATCCGGATATGGAAAAACTGTCTGATTCCGGGATCAATACAGCCAGGCTTATTACCCAGGTAAACGGAGGCAGTGTGGAGATTCTGGCCGCCAGGCTCCGGATTACCATCGATTCCTTTGTGGATAACCTCGCCGCGGGAAATGCGGCGGCCCCCGTGGATCCTGTTACAGGAAAGGTGGTCGGACCCGCCGTATTCAGCGATATTGTGAAATCTGATATTACGGTCCATCCCCTGACCAAGGTGCAGATCCTGGATTTTCAGATCCCTTTCTGGAAGGAGGCCCTTGCCATGGTCAGGGAGGCAGCACTGGTGGTTCCCGGGAACAGATCTGTTGGATGGGACGTGGCCTTCACCTCCAGGGGTCCCCTTCTCATAGAGGGGAACCACAACTGGTGTAAAATACTTTGGCAACTACCTGTTAAACAAGGACTTAAACCGGAACTTGAAAAATTTCTTTGATGGAAGGAATTCTCATATTTCTGAAACATCATTTCAAATTTCTTTGGAAAATCATAGAAAAAGTAAACGCCTTTGTTTTTTTTCTGTTTTATTCGGGTAGACTGAACAGATTGCTTCCCGTGGTTTTTCAGCAACATCCTCATCCGCCTTACCTCTACAGGAAGCTTGACAAACAGGAGGAACCGGCTCTGTACAGGCTGATTCAAAAGCAGGACGAGTCGGACCTGAAATATTTCAGTCCCCATGGCTTCGACCATAAATCTCTGAAACAACAGTTTAAAAATCGCTCCCTCCTGATGATGGGGGCCTTTGATGGAGAAAAACTGATCGGGTATTTTTTCCTTCGGTTTTTCGCAAATAAGAAGTGCTTTGTGGGGCGTTTAATTGATAAGGAGTACCGGGGGAAGGGCATTGGGCTTACCATGAACAAACTCATGTATGAAACAGCCTGGGGAATGTCTTTTCGCTGCTACTCCACCATCTCCAACAACAATAAAGCAGTGATCAAGGCACACGCAAAAAACAGCTCCATGAAGATCCTGAAAGAGCTTGCCAATGATTACCTGCTGGTTGAATTTACCAGGGAGGAAACTCGCTCATGAAACGAATTTTTGATATTCTTGCCTCTTTTTTTGGATTGATCATCCTCTTTCCTTTTCTACTGGTCATCGCCCTGTTGATCAAGGTGAAAATGCCTGGTCCTGCAATTTTCCGTCAGAAACGGGCCGGCAGGTACGGGACACCCTTCACCATCTATAAATTCCGGAGCATGACCCTGGATCATGGTGGAGGAACCGTTTCGGTCAGGGGAGATAAGCGCATCACCCCTCTTGGAGCCAAATTAAGAAGGTATAAGCTGGATGAGCTGCCCGAGTTGTGGAATGTTTTCATCGGTGATATGAGTTTTGTGGGTCCAAGGCCGGATATGCCGGAATATGTAGACCGGCTGCAGGGAGAGGAAAGACTCATCCTGAATCTCCGCCCGGGCATTACGGGACCGGCATCCCTGAAGTATGCCAGGGAGGAGGAATTGCTGGCCTCAAAGGAGGATCCGCAAAAGTATAATGACGAGGTGCTCTGGCCTGATAAGGTGAAGCTTAACCTGGACTATTATCATAACTGGAGTTTTATTAAAGATATTAAGATCATATTTTCAACGATTTTTGGGAGTGAGCATGAGTAGTCTGATTATTGCCCTGGCTGTATTATCTGTTTTACTGATCTACCTCTTTTTTGATTACAGGGGTCCGCGGACTATAACACTCCGCCCGGGGGGAGCTTATCCTAACAGGTATTTAAGAGCCAGGGAGCTGATTGTCCAGGAATTCGACAGCGAGGGACATTTATGGGCCTCCCGTGGATTGGTGCTGTACCGGAAAAGGAATGGGGAGGATAAATTTACCAGGATGGCTCATGTGCCCACCGGACGCTCCTATCTCTGGCTGAATAATTTCACCCTATTCAGGAAATTTACCAATAAGCCTGAATGTCTGGAGTTGGCCATCACCAGCTCTGGTAACCTCTGTGTCTTGTCGGCCGGTTTCATGTGGTGTAGTTCCCCGGAAAGGATCTCCTTTAAAAAAACCATAAAACTGCGGTACTATGGCTTTGGAGTGGGCAGGGGCATTTTGAGCAACGGCTTGCTGACAGCGGAGGGAAATCAGGTCTACTGGGGGGAATACTGGCGAAACACAGAAAGAGAAGTGGTGCATATTTATAAAAGCAAGGATGGAGGAGAGAACTGGGAGGTGGTCTATACCTATGAACCGGGACAAATACGGCATATCCATGGCCTCCAGCAGGATCCCTTTACCGGTCGCCTGTGGATCAGTACAGGGGACTCCGACAGCGAGGCCAAAATAGGCTGGTCGGAGGATGACTTTACTACCATCAATCATATAGGCACCGGAAGTCAGGCCTGGCGTACCACACAACTGGTCTTCACCGAGGAGGCGGTCTACTGGGGAACAGATACCGGATCGGTGGAGCTGGCAGGCATATATCGCTGGGACAGGCTCTCCAGGGAGGTAAGCCGGGTACACAGCAGCCAGGGGGCCATCCTATTTGGAACCAGGTTGCCTCACGGGAGCCTGGTGTTTAGTACCGACCGTGAAGGGTTTGAAAATGAGAATGATAAGCTGACCCGCCTGTTTGCCTTTAAAGAGGGGGGACCGGTATCAGAGATGGAATTTGGGACCTGGAGAGTTTGGAAAAAAGGACTAAAATACAGTTTTGCCATGCTGCGGATCCCGCGAAAACAGGACCATGGTCCCCTGGCACTTTCAGTGATTAACCAGAAGGAATTCCCTGCCGGTGAACTGATCCTCATTGATGAAAAGGATCTCCTGGCATTCAAATAATTAATTAAGGAACTGAGATGTTAGAAATTTTCATACCCAATAATAATATTCCCGAGAGGAAATACATCATCGGGATCTTGTTTGAAAACTTTTTGGGAGTGGACCACAGGATAGAGGTGGACGATCAAAGCCGGGATTACTCCATCCGCTTTGATAAAAGTGAGCTGCTAATCAGAGATGCTTTCTTTGGTCAGTACCCCGGGGAGCTCTCCTACCTGGCCCTGGAAGCCCTGCCTGATAAAGTGAGCTTTGTAAAGCATGAATTTGCACCTGAAGTCAATATCCCGGTGATTTATGGATCCGGTGAGATAAGCGTTTCAGAAATGCAGATCCGGTGTGGAATGGATATTTTTGCCTCCTCCTTTTTTATGCTCACCCGCTGGGAGGAGATCGTAAATCCGGTCAGGGACAGGCATGACCGTTTCCCGGGAGATGCCAGTGTGGCATTCAAGAACGGCTTCCTTCACCGACCCGTTGTTAATGAGTACGTGGAACTCTTGTGGATGATGCTGGAAAAACTCGGATACAGGGGAAAGCGCAAGGAAAGGGAATTTGAGCTTACCCTGACCCATGATGTGGATTCCTTAAGTTATGTGTCTCCCAGATCGCTAATGGGAGATGTGCTGAAGCGAAAAGATCTGAAACTGGCTGCGGGCAACCTGAAATATCTCCTGAACGATCCGCACGATACCTACGACTACCTGATGAACATTAGTGAAGCCCTGGGGGTGCAGTCCAGGTTCTACTTTATGTCGGCTCTCAGCAACCGGGAATTTGACTCGGGAAACTACCTGAAGCGCCCCTATTTCAGATCCACGGTGAGAAAGATCCGCAACAGGGGGCATCTTATCGGCTTTCATCCGGGATATTATACCTTTGATGATGCCCGGATATGGCGATCTGAGAAAGAACGCCTGGAAGAGGCTGCCCAACAGGACCTTGATGAAGGAAGACAGCATTTCCTGAGGATGGATGTTTCCGTAACCCCGGGCATCTGGGAAGAAAATGGAATGAAAATTGACAGCACCCTGAGCTTTTCCGATAAGGAGGGATTCAGGTGCGGCACCGGAGATAAATTCCCGTTTTTCTCTTGCATGGAGAGGGTACAGTACAGGCTGATAGAGCGCCCGCTGGTGGTAATGGACGGTTCCCTGAAACAATATCAGAACTACTCTCCTGATAAAGCCATTGAGGTCCTCCGCTACTATGTTAGTATCGGGAAAAAGTACAAATCAACCACGACCTTCCTCTTTCATAACTCCAGCTTCGCTCTGGACTGGGCCGATTACAGGGCGGTCTATAGCGAATTGCCACAGATGATGGCCTAGGAGGGTCTGGTCTGGATGGGAATATTCTCCTCTTACTCCCCCGACTCATAGGCCCCCAGATCAGGAGCAGTTCCTGAGTAGGGCAAGCCTGTGGATTTGGTCCCCTTATCTCTTAAGTCACTATTCGAAGCGAGTCGGAGAAAATTCGTTTCAGGCAGTGAACCGTCCTCATTCCTGGGGGCGGATAGTTCAGTGAAATCTAAGGTCTGGAAGTCATCTTTCGAGACACTAACACCGGGAGGATTATCCCAGCTGTTGTGCTCATGGGTATACAGGGCCCCGGATCCCAGGCGGACATGCCCCGCGTGGTTATCATAGGAGATGTTATTTTTCAGGACGCGCAACAATTCACGCGCATCGGAATCCCTGGTATTGTCAATATAGAACCCATAACCGGTGTTCCCGGTCTCGTAGTCGTAGCCGTTATGGTAGGCGGTATTATTGAATAGATTCATGGATCCGCAATCATATCCCACATCATTGGTGGTAAATCCGTTCTGCCGGTTGTTCACGGCAACGCAGTTCTTATAAAGGCGATTCAGGGGGATGGGTGTTACCGTCTCGATCCAGCCCAGCTTGAAGCCGTGGCCATCACCCTCCAGTATTCCGTTATCAAAGGACCAGCATCCGTCATATTCGGTATATCCCACCGAACCCGAAGAAAATCCCTGGTCCCCGCAGTTCCATGCCCTGCAGTTTTTATAATATACCCTGGCATCGGTCCGGTTCCAGTTAAAGTCCTGGAACCCGGTACCATCATTGCCGGGCATGGGATTTGAGGCCGGAACCGTAGTATGATAGTCGCAATTCTCATAGGCATCACAATTGATGTAGTAGAGTTCATCACATTCGTCCGACTTAAAGGCGATGCCATGGGTATCATGAACGGTACAGTTCTCGACGATTATATGGTCTGAACCACTGATAATCCAGGTAACCACCTCATCCTCACCATCGGCCTGCCAGGCATTTCGGATGGTCAGTCCCCTGAATTTAACATGGTGAATACGCCTCAGGGTCACGGGAATATTGATATTACCTCTTGGAATAATGGTGCTGCAATCAAGCACGGGCCTTTCGCCGGGATAATTCAGGTAGGCCACGTAGTTGCCCTCTGTTCCGCTGCGGCTGGCATCATAGCCGTAGCCCCCCTCTGTCTGGGTGTGATAGTAGACTCCTCCCCTGAAGTAGACCGTATCGCCAGGCTGGACAGCCAGTGGAGTTAAAAGCCTTTTCCCAGGTGGCCCATGGTTTGTCATAAGTACCAGGATTGCTGTCATTTCCTGCGGGAGTGGCCGTCGGAGGGGCCACATAGAAAGCGGTTTTGGATATGGGATTCTCCAGTGGCCCAACAACCTCATCCTCATAGAGTTCGGGGTCAATGGTCTCCTTTTTGCACGAAGAGCTCAGGGTCAGGAAGGATAATCCTAGCACTAATAGTAGCTGCATGCCTGCTAATCTTTTATACATTCTCATATTCTATGGCTTATAATACAAAAAAATAAACGATCTATCCTTTAAATTGTTGCTTAATTTGAGACTAAATTTTATGGTTTATGGATGCATGCTTGTATTAAAATACTTAGCTTCACATCTTTAAATCTGATATTATGAGTAAACGAATTTATCTGTCCAGTCCCCATATGTCTGGTAGTGAGATGAAATATATTGAACAGGCCTTCCGGGAGAACTGGATCGCACCCCTGGGTCCCAATGTAGATGCCTTTGAGGAGGCACTATCCTCCTACTGTGGGGCAAAACATGCAGCGGCCCTCAGCTCGGGTACTGCAGCCATCCACCTGGCTCTGATTATGCTGGGGGTGCAGGCCGGGGATGAGGTGCTCACCTCCACTTTTACCTTTTCTGCCACAATCAATCCCATTATCTATCAGGGGGCAGTTCCGGTACTCATTGATAGCGAGACGGATACATGGAACATGGATCCGGACCTGCTGGAAAAGACCATTCAGGAAAGAATGAAGCAGGGCAAGCGCCCAAAGGCTATTCTAGTGGTACATCTCTACGGAATGCCCGCCAAAATGGACCGGATTCCGGCCATCGCTGACAAGTACAATATCCCACTTATTGAAGATGCAGCTGAGGCACTTGGGGCCAGGTATGATGGCAAAGCGCTCGGTACCTTTGGACTGATGGGTGTCCTTTCCTTTAACGGAAATAAAATTATAACTACCTCAGGCGGAGGGGCGCTTATCTCTGACGAAAAGAAGATGATTGACCAGGCCCGTTTCCTGGCTACCCAGGCCCGGGACAAGGCGGTGCACTACCAGCATAGCCAGCTGGGCTATAACTACCGGATGAGCAATATCCTGGCCGGGATCGGGCGGGGTCAGATGGAGGCCCTGGATTCCATGGTTCACAGGCGCCGCGAAATCAACACCTGGTACCGCGAGGTGCTGAAGGAGGTACCGGGCATCGTTTTTCATACAGAACCTTCGGAGCAATACTTTTCCAACTTCTGGCTCACCTGCATCCTGTTGGATCCCCGTAAATGTGGAACAGACCGTGAAGGGCTTCGGCTGGCCCTGGAAAAGGAGAACATAGAATCCCGCCCCCTGTGGAAACCCATGCATCTGCAGCCTGTATATTCGGCTTCCCCGGCCTATATTAACGGCAACTCGGAAAAGCTGTTCCAGGATGGGCTTTGCCTGCCCTCCGGCTCCAATCTTCAGGAAGAGGATCTGGCACGAATCTTGGAAGTTTTACTCAGGGAGTTCAGCCTGTAATGTTAAAATCTTTTTAGGACTGTTTTAACAACTTCAGGGGGAAGCTGCTCTATTTGTTATTTAAAATAAATCTATCTTTGCCTTATTAGCTGAAAATACAATTAGAATGGGCCTTAGAAGTAAACTTGATGGATTAAGAAGACTATTCATCATCAGATCCAGTCAGGAAAAACGAGTCAAATATCTGAGAGGATTGGGCGTAAAAATAGGAGAACGTTGTACCGTGGATACCCTGGCTTTTTCAACGGAACCCTACCTGGTAGAACTTGGGGATTTTGTAGGGATCGCCGGGGGAACGGAGTTTATTGCGCACGATGCCGGGATCAGGTGCTTCAGGGATGAATTTCCGGAGGATGATATTTTCGGACCCATAAAAATAGGGAACAATGTATTTATAGGCAGTAATTGCACCATACTTCCCAATACTGTTATTGGGAACAACTGTATCGTTGGTGCCGGCAGTGTTGTTCGGGGAACTTTCCCGGATAACTCGGTGATAATAGGGAATCCTGCAAAAGTTGCCTACGACATGAAGGTTCAGAAATTTATGTACCGAAAGAGTCCCGGACGGATGCCCACTGCAAGAATGTCTGATCCGGAAAAGAAACCTCATGTCATTGAACATTTTAAGAATTTGTAAAATGAAGAAGAAACTAATACCTGTGAAAGCCTTTATATTTTTTTTAATACTAATTCTATTCACAAGTTGTGAATCAAAACAGGATCAAATGGAAAAAATCGTCTTTCTACGTCATAGTACCGGTCAGAGGGTCTGGATCGGAACCACCAACCGCTACGTCTATAAACTCACTAAAAAAGGGGATGTCCAGAGGTATTTCAGCAAATACAACAGGAAGAACAAGACCTCTTATTCCATTATAGATGAAAGCTTTCCGGCCAAGATGCCCAACCATCCCCATGACTATTACAACATCTGGGTAAAGCATGCTGGAAATGAGCCCTGGCAGAATGAACGGACCCTGGAGATCATCACCAAGGAGTATGATATTATCATATGGAAGCATTGTTACCCGGTAAGCAATATCCTGGAGGAGACAGGTGCCCCAGATATCGATTCCAATGTAAAAACCCTGGCCAACTATAAACTTCAATACAATGCCCTGAAGGAGAAGATGCATGAATTTCCCGACAACAAATTCATTGTCTGGACCCCTGCAGTGCATGTAAAGAGCAAGATAACAGAGGGAGAAGCCCAGCGAACCAAAGAATTCCATAACTGGCTGTTGACGGAATGGGATGAAAAAGGAGACAATATCTTCCTCTGGGATTTTTATAAGTATGAAACGGAAGGTGGCCTATATCTGGCAGATAAATACGCCTCCAGTCCAAATGATTCTCACCCCACAAAACAATTCGGAGGAGAGCTCTCCCCCCTCTTTGCGCAATTCATCATTGAGGTGGCACAAGGGAAGGTAGAATAGTAAGATAAATTGTCCTGCGGGATATTAAACATGAGATCATGAAGAAGTTAGCAGCGAAAACACGGATAGTGACCGCCATTCTGCTTTTTAGCGGGATTGCAGGTACCCTGAAGGCCCAGAGCATGGGCGATCAGATTATTGCGGATCATTCAGTGGTCGAGTGGTTTGACCAGATACCACAGGAATATATAAATGTTGTGAAGGAGATGTGGCTGGTTGTAGCCGGAGAATCCCACTCAGAGGCCTACAGAAGCGGTCTGGAGGCCCTGGAAGGACTGAACCCCGCGTTTGCAGTCAATATCACGGAATCGGGAACTCCGGAAGCCTTTACCAACGCCCATTTAAGATCCAGTACCGGTACCTGGGGGGACCTGGATCATGCCACCGGGTGGATCTACGATTATGGCAGGGAGGATTGGTTCACCAGCAGGCAGGCCATAGACCGGACCAAGGCCGGGATCACTTACTGCAACACCAATAATCTGGCCATAGCAGCCATGTGCTACGGATGGTGCTACGATCCCACCATTTATGATCCCACCGCTTACCTGAATGCAACCGCAGAGTATATCGAGCATTGTGTTGCCAATGACTATCCCACCAAGGTGTTCTATTCCACCGGACCGGTGGATGGGGATTCCTATACCAACCGGGGAGCCGGAGGAGCTTATGGATACAATATTTTCCTAAGGAACCAGGGGATCAGGGCCCATGTGGCAGCCACCCCTTCAGCCATCCTTTTTGATTATGCGGATATTCTGTCTCACGATGCTAACGGGGATCAATCGACCCTGAGCTGGGACGGACGAAGCTATGAAGTGATCACTCCAACAAATCTGGGGAACGGCAGTATAGGTCACATTGGTCCGGAAGGTGCCCTGAGACTGGCAAAGGCTATGTGGTGGATGTTAGCCAGAATGGCCGGCTGGGACGGGGTATTTGTGGAAAATCCGGTGACCGACATAGAGGTATCCACCCAGGGTACTGCATCCATTGATACGCCCAACGGAACTTTGCAACTGCAGGCGGAAGTATTCCCCTTAGATGCTTCCATAAAGGAGGTTAACTGGTTTGTGGATGATCCGGAGATGGCCTCCATAATTCCCTCCGGAGTGCTTAGCACTAAAAAAAAAATGGAACAGTTACAGCCATAGCCAAAGCCAAGGACGGGACGGGGATCACAGGCACACTGATTATCGTATTGAGTAATCAGGCTTTTGCCACTTCCGTTCAAGATCAAAAACTGGAAACTGAAGTCTACTGTCATAACAAAATCATCCGCATACGTTCCGGGGAAATGGAGGGGGAGCGATGTTCACTCAAGATTTTTGATCTGAGTGGAAGAATGCTGGAGCAGGAGCTGATCAACCCCGACAGCTACACTTACGATGCCGGACATCTGAATAGTGGAATCTACCTTATTCATTTATCCCGGCAGAATTGGAACAATTTTCATAAAATCAGTATCCTGTAAGCATCCTGAATCGTAGTTTTCTGACTAAAACAGAGCAGCGCCATCACTTTGACGAAAGGCCCGTTTTTTTCCACGAACGGACCCTTTCATTAGTTGAGCGTCAGGATCAGAGAAAGCTCCACAGACTATTCTTTAAACTGCCTGAGAAGTGACAAATCAACGCAGCAACACTGTTGGTCAAAACAGCCCGCTTTAATGCGGTAAGAGGCTGTTGAATTCCTTAACTTCGAATAGAAATCTCGTTAGGTTCATTCGAACGAGGTCATGGAATTTGAAAAGTATTATGAGAAAGTTGGCGCCAGATTTGTTTGATTACCTGAGTTCAAAGGCCAGGGTGGTTTTCAGGAAACATTCCCTGCCACGCTGGATGGTCTTTTCCTTTGACGCCGGAGCTGTATTTCTGACTTTCTTTTTCTCCTACCTTCTCCGTTACAATTTTGAACTGACTGATTTCAGTATGGTACTGGCCCTGAAGCAGGCCATCCTGGTGGTTGGTGTCTACAGTGTATTTGAACTGGTATTCAGGGCCTATGCCGGATTGATCCGTCATACTACCATCCGGGATATCTTTAATGTGCTGCTGACTACCACCTCGGCCCTGGCCGTTTTGTTGATCTTTACCTTTGCCGGTGGGATCTCCGCTTGGAAAGACGTATTCAATATTCCGGGATCGATCCTGGTCATTCATTACGTGACCATAAATGCCCTGCTCTTTATCGCACGCATCTCCGTAAAGATGTTCTATGAAATGATTTCCTTAAAACCGGTCAATAAGAAAAATGTAGTTATTTATGGAGCGGGTGCCATGGGGGTCATTGTCAAGCGGGTCATTGGCAGTGATACGGAGAATGACTACAATATTGTTGGCTACCTGGATGCAAATAAGAAATTACAGCGCAAAAACCTCAACGGAATACCCGTATTCAGTCCGGAGAAACTAACCCCCGGCTTTCTGGAGAAGAACAAGGTGAAGACAATGATCTTTGCCATCAATGATATCGCAGCAAGCAAAAAAAGTGATATTTACCGGGAGGCTGTGGAACTTGGACTGGAGGTATTGCAGATCCCGGTGGTTTCGGATTGGCTTAACGGCTCGTTCGAGGTTAAACAGCTTAAGAAGATCAAGGTGCAGGACCTGCTCAGCAGGGATCCGATCCAGCTGAATATGAAGAGAATCGCAGACGGATTGCGTGATAAAACCATTCTCGTGACCGGAGCGGCCGGATCCATTGGTTCAGAAATAGTCAGGCAGCTTACCCGCTTCAATGTGGGGAGGCTGGTGCTTGTGGATAATGCGGAAACTCCCATGTTTCATCTCGAAGGCGAGCTCCAGGAACATTTTGCCCATGCTCCGGTACATACCGTCCTTGCAGATGTAACGGATCATTCGCGGATGGACCAGATATTCAGACAAAACAGGCCTGAATTTGTCTTTCATGCAGCAGCTTATAAGCATGTTCCTCTGATGGAACATAATCCCTACGAAGCAGTTCGTGTAAATGTGGGGGGCACGACCATTATGACAAATCTGGCCGTGAAATACGGAGTTGAGAAATTTGTGATGGTCTCCACCGATAAGGCGGTAAATCCCACCAATGTGATGGGGGCCTCCAAGCGTACCTGTGAGCAGATATTACGGTCCAGGGCCAATATTGAAGGAAACAAGACCCAATTTGTGATTACCCGCTTTGGGAACGTACTGGGGTCCAATGGATCGGTGATCCCCATATTCAGAAAGCAGATTGAGGCAGGTGGACCGGTCACCGTGACCCATCCGGATATTACCCGCTACTTCATGACCATACCTGAGGCTTGTCAGCTGGTTCTGGAAGCAGGTTTCATGGGTTCAGGGGGTGAAATTTTTGTGTTCGATATGGGGGAGCCGGTGAAGATTGCGGATCTGGCAAGACATATGATCAAGCTCTCGGGTTACGAACCAGATAAAGACATCAAAATTGAATACACTGGTCTTCGACCGGGGGAGAAGCTATTTGAAGAGCTTTTAACCAACCAGGAGAAGACACTTCCCACCTATAACAGAAAGGTGCGGATTGCCGAGGTGGCCGATTTTGACCATGAGGCAACCCTGGCCAAGATCGTATCCTTGCTCCAGTCCTGCGATAGACTGACAGAGAAAGAGCTGGTTCAAAAGCTTACAGCCATTGTTCCCGAATACAATTCCAGCAATAGCATGTATATGAAGTCCGACAAGGACAGTAATTTGGATTCCGGTCCGCAGGATTCTGTGGAGATAGAAGTCTATCCTGACTGAGCAAGGAAGTTCCTTTCAGGAGCAACCTGCACAACCTTCGCTCTGCTTTAGGCGCTTGTTGTGGCAGCGGATCTCATCATGTTTTACACAGGAGATTCCCTGCTTGCGCATGGCACGGTTGTGTCCCACACGATATTCAGGGAACTTACCTTTTTTCTTAATCAGTATATTTAGCATCATCCCAGCCATGGAGAGGCTTAGGAGAACCAGGCTTATTAACAGGATCTGTATATACATCTGAACAATAAATAAATTTACTTGTCTGAATGAGTAATAATACCACTGCAAAGATAGTAAACTACCCGATATGTCAGAAAACTCATTTTCATTGAGCAGGGAGGAGATCCTGAGCGATTTCAAACTGGCTCTTTTAAGCAGGGAAATTGCCTTATTGGCCAAACGGGAAGTCCTGTCTGGAAAGGCTAAATTCGGGATTTTCGGAGATGGCAAAGAGCTGGCACAAATAGCTCTGGCCAGAACTTTTGAGGAAGGCGACTGGCGTTCAGGCTACTACCGTGACCATACCTTTATGATGGCCATCGGTCTCACTACCGCTGAACAGTTCTTTTACCAGGTTTACGGACATACCGATGAGCTGGCCAATCCGGGTAGTGCAGGAAGGAACTTTAACAATCACTTCGCCAGCAGCAGTGTGAATCCCGACGGCAGCTGGAACAAGCTGGCTAAGATGAAAAACAGCGCGGCGGATCTTTCACCCACAGCCGGACAGATGCCCAGGCTGGTGGGACTGGGTTATGCCTCCAAACTTTTCAGGAACAATCCGGAACTGGCAAAAATGACCCAGTTTTCGAACAATGGTAACGAAGTGGCCTTTGGAACCATTGGGGATGCTGCTACCGCCGAGGGTCATTTTTTTGAAGCCATGAATGCCATCGCTGTTCTGCAGATACCGGTGGCGATGACCGTCTGGGATGATGGCTACGGCATCTCAGTGACCAAGGATAAGCAAATTGTCAAAGAAAGCGTCTCCCGGGCCCTGGATGGGTTCAGAATGGAGGAGGGGAGCAAGGGCCTGCTGATCTACCGGGTTTTGGGTTGGGACTACCCGGAGATGGTCCGAGTTTTTGCTGAAGGAGTGAAGCGATGCAGGGAGGAACATATACCGGTTCTCTTTCATGTGGATGAGATGATGCAGCCCATGGGGCACTCCACCTCAGGAAGTCATGAGCGTTATAAGTCAAAAGAACGGCTGGATTGGGAGGCAGCCCATGATCCACTTTTGAAGATGGAGCAATGGATGTTGGAGAAGCAGTTATGTGACGAGGCGGAACTGTCCCGGATGAAGGAGGAAGCCCTTGAAGAGGCCAGAAAGGCTCGCGATGTAGCCTGGAAGAATTATATGGAACCCATTGCCAGGGAGCGTGAGGAGCTGCTGAGTATTATTGATCAGCGCAGTTGCGAGTGTTCCAGAGAGGGTGTGGATAAGCTGGGCATCCTGAGCCGGGATCTGAAACGGATTGTCTATCCCATCCGGCGGGATATCCAGGGAACAGCCAAGCGGATTATGCGCCACCTCTGCATGGACTGTCCAATTCGTGCCGAGCTGCAGTCTTCTATTTCCCAATGGCTTTTAGCTTATAAGGAGGAGAACAGGAAAAGATATAACAGCCATGTCTATTCTGAGACTGATCGCTCACCCCTGAAAGTGAAACCGGTTGCTCCCCAGTACGATAAAGAACCGGAACGGATCACGGGCAGGGAGATGCTGAGAAATAATTTTGATGCACTTCTTGCAGCTGATCCCAGGATTGTAATTTTCGGGGAGGATGCAGGAAAAATCGGGGATGTGAATAAAAGTCTGGAAGGAATGCAGGCCAAATACGGGGAGCTGCGCGTAACCGACACCGGAATTCGTGAGTCCACCATTGTGGGGCAGGGAGTGGGGATGGCACTGCGGGGATTTCGGCCCATCGCGGAAATCCAGTATTTCGATTATATACTTTATGCACTGGAGACCATCAGTGATGATCTGGCATCACTCCACTGGCGGACCAAGGGTGCTCAGATAGCTCCCCTGATCATTCGTACACGAGGCCACAGGCTGGAGGGAATATGGCATTCGGGCTCGCCGCTCAGTATGGTGATCAACTCCATCAGAGGCGTCCATGTCTGTGTCCCCCGTAATATGACCCAGGCTGCAGGGATGTACAACACCCTGCTGCAGGGGGATGATCCTGCCCTGGTCATTGAACCCCTTAAAGTTTACGGGCTCCGGGAGGACCGTCCAAGTAATCTGGGACAGTTTCGTACTCCTCTGGGAATTCCGGAAGTGATAGTGGAAGGAAGTGATATCACGGTGGTCACTTACGGATCCTGCGTTAGAATTGCAGAGAAGGCAGCGGAACAGCTTGCCGAATTTGACATTTCCGTGGAGCTGATCGACGTACAGACCTTACTTCCCTTTGATCTGAACCACAGCATTGCTGAATCAGTGAAAAAGACCGCTCGCGTGCTCTTCTTTGATGAAGATGTGCCGGGCGGAGCCACTGCCTTCATGATGCAACAGGTGCTGGAGCTACAAAAGGCCTATTTCTTCCTGGATGCGGAACCAATCACCGTTACTGCTCAAGAACACCGGCCGGCCTACAGCTCCGACGGGGACTATTTCTCCAATCCCAATGCAGAGGATCTCTTTGAGGCAATCTACGGGCTTATGCATGAGTCGAATCCTGATAAATACAGGGCCATTTACTGACAAGAGGCCTCTATGTTCTGTTGGATGGCTTCCTGGCAGGGACGAATGTCATGAATACGAGATTTTACCGCATAGGGCCGGAAGCTGACACTGGTGGGCTCAAAAGCTCCATTCATCATATAATACCCAGATTATTAGGGAGATAAGGATTTTACTTCGTAAATTTCCTGTGGTTTTAAGCGTAAAACCAAGTATAGAAGGAGGGGGCTGTGCCAGACCAGGGCAGTCCCCTCTCTTTTTCAGATCACCCTTAATAGTCTTTTCGTTCCTCGTCCGTGATGCTGTGTGCATCATCAGGCTTATCATCATCAAACCTTCTGATCTTGTAGTTCAGGTAGGCAAACAGTATGCTGAACATAGGACTCAAAATATTAAAGAAGGCGTATGGGATATATTCTATCGTGGGCACGCCCAGTACTCTGGATTGTGTGGCGCCACAGGTATTCCATGGGACTAAAACTGAAGTAATGGTTCCTCCGTCTTCCAGGGTACGACTCAGCACCTCCGGTTTCAGGCCTCTTTTTTTATAGGAGGAGGCAAACATGCGTCCCGGGACCACAATGGCAATGTACTGGTCCGATGCGGTGATGTTAAAAAAGATGCTGGTGGCAATGGTCGTAGTGACCAGGGAACCGGTGGAGTTGGCCCACCGGATGACCGATTGGGTGATTTTTACCAGTAATCCGGCCGACTCCATGGTCCCACCAAATACCATGGCTGCAAGAATGAGCCAGATGGTGTTGAGCATTCCGCGCATTCCGGTGCTGGTCAGCAGCTCATTGACCATGTCGTTGGGGGTAGTAATGGCAATATCGCCAAAGACAGCCTGCATGACCGAGAGGTATGAAGCCTTGAACAGGGAGGTGGTGGTGCCATCCAGTCCCAGGGCCACCTCGCGTATCAGCTGCGGCTGGAAGATAATGGCAAAGGCGCCTCCGATAAGTGAGCCGGCCAGCAGGGCGGGTAAGGGAGGTATTTTCTTGACAATAATAAAGATCAGGAAAGCCGGCACCAGCATCAGCCAGGGAGTCACATGAAACTTGCTGCTGATTGACTCCAGCACCAGTTCAATATCACCCGGGGTGGCCTCAAATGTATAAGTGAACCCGATGACCAGGAAGATAAGCAGGGTCAAACTCATGGCCGGTACGGTGGTAATGGTCATGTAGCGGATATGGGTGAACAGATCCGTTCCGGCCATGGCTGGGGCCAGGTTGGTGGTATCGGACAGCGGGGACATCTTATCTCCGAAATAGGCGCCGGAGATGACTGCTCCGGCAATAATGCCTTCACTGATTCCCAGTGCCTGACCCACCCCGATCAGGGCAATTCCGATGGTTGCCACGGTGGACCACGATGAACCGGTGGCCAGGGATACCATGCCGGAAATAATGACAGTTGCAAACAGAAAAATCTTCGGATGGAACACCTTTAGGCCGTAATAGATCAGTGTGGGGATCACCCCGCTCAGCAACCAGGTACCTGCCAGAGCACCGATCATAAGGAGGATCAGGATGGAGGGCATGGCCGAGCTGATGCTTTTGACCATGCTCTCCCGGATATGGGTCCACCTGACCCCCAGGCTGATAGCCACAACACCTGCAACCGCAGAAGCCAGTATTAGTGCAAACTGGTTGGCTCCGTCCAGGGTATGATCACCAAAATAGTTCACATTAAGGATCAGCAGACCGATTAACACAAGGATGGGAATCAGGGCCTGAAAAAGGTTTGGTTTCCTAGGTTCTTTAGGATTCATGGGCATTGTGACATAAGGGGCCAAGATACTATTTTTCTTCTATCATCGTTTTATTTCAGGCAAAAATGGTGTAACTTGTACCTTTGACACTAAGAGCATTATGGAGCTAAATATTGATTTTTTCCATATTGTAAACGAAAACGTGGCAGAGAAGGGAAATATCCTCATCTCTGAGCCCTTCCTGGGGGACAATTATTTTCGTCGCTCGGTGGTCTATCTGACCGAGAATAACGAAGAGGGTTCGCTGGGATTCGTGCTGAATAAACCCATCGGGGTCAGCATCAAGGATATTGTGGATGATTTCCCGGATTCGGAGTTTACTATTTCCGTAGGAGGCCCGGTGAGCAATAATACGGTCCACTATATCCATACCCTGGGAGCCAGGGTCCCTGACAGTGTACTGGTGGCCGATGGCATCTTCTGGGGAGGAGACTTTGGCCTCATCAAAGAGCTGATCGCAGAGGGTTCCGTAAAACCACACGAGTTACGATTCTTCCTGGGCTATGCCGGCTGGTCGCCTGAACAACTGGACGGAGAGATGCAGGAGCATGCCTGGTTGGTTGGAAAGATACCGCCCAGGCTGGTGATGCAGGCCGTGGATCCCGAATTCTGGAAAAAGACCATGGCCAGTTACAACAACAAATACCGGGCCTGGGCCAACTTCCCCGAAGATCCCGGCCTCAATTAGTTCCACCTTCCACTTTTCCTAACACCTCCCGCAGATCACTGTTGGATTTTATAAGGATGGTGCGCAAGCCAGCAGCCAGGCCAGCTTCCACATCCCGCTGAGAGTCTCCGATCATCCAGGACTTAGCCGGGTCAATATCAAAGCGTGCCAGGGCTTTTTCGATCATCAGGGGCTGAGGTTTGCGGCAGAGGCAGGACTCCACCATGTGGTGGTGAGGACAGTAATAGATCTCGTCCAGGAACACGCCTTCAACTTCCAGCATGGAACGAAGATGTTCATGCAGGGCCTCCACGTCTTCCGCACTGAACTCTCCCCTGCTGATCCCTCCCTGATTGCTGACCACAATCAGGAGATAGCCTCTTGACCGGAGCTCATAAAGGGTCTCTTTTACTCCTGGATTCAGCAGGAGTTCCTCCTTCCGCCAGACATAGTAATGGTCGCAGTTATTGTTGATGCATCCATCTCGGTCCAGGAAGATCGCTTTTTTCATTGTGGTTTCAGGTTATCCAGAAATACCAGGAAAAGGGAGGGTTCCAGCAGAATGGGGAACACAAATCCCACAACCGCACCCCAGAAATGCGCCGCGTGGTTGATGTTATCCTTGTTGCGTTTGCTCATGTATGAGGAATAGGCCAGGTAAAGGACTCCAAACAGGATTCCCGGGATAGGGAGCACCATATAGAAATAGATCTTGTCCAGTGGAGCAAAGAAGATATAGGTGAATACAATCGCCGAAACTGCTCCGGAGGCTCCCACCGCACTGTAGCCCTCGCTATTCCTGTATCTGATAATGGTGGTGAGGGATGCCAGGGCGATACTGGTCACATAGAGAAGGACAAAAAAGAAAGGTCCGGAGAAGATCAGCCCCGCGGTTTCCAGTTGGGAAAATTCCCTTTCGATATAGGTCCCGAAGGAGTACAAAACCAACATGTTGATCCCCAGGTGAAAATAGTCGGTATGTAGAAAAGCGTGAGTAAAAATGCGGTAGTATTCTTTTTTATGAACCACACGGGCGGGGGAGAGGTCCAGGCGGTAAAAGAGTTCTCTTCGCTTAAAAGCAAGCACCGAAACAAGTACGGTCAGGATAACGATAATCAGGGTAAGCACGGGCAGGAGATTAAGTGTGAAGAATCTTAAAGATCAGTTCGCGGGTCAGCTCCCCTTCCGGGGTGGTATTGCCCTCCCAGCCTTTGGAACGCATGTCATAAACGCGCAACAGGGAGATGATTTCCACCAGCCTGGCAGCTGAGTAGCGTTTGGCAGCCATTTCGTAATCCTTTACAAAAAAGGGGTTGACCTTCAGTATGGCGGCCAGGTTTTGTTTCGATTTGTCTTTGGCATAATGGAGCAGGAGCAGTTTGGAGAAGAAGTAATAGAGGGAAACGATGGTCAGGGTAATGGGATATTTTCGTGGATTTTCGGCAAAGTAGTTGATGATCCGGTTGGCCTTCAATACATCTTTTTTCCCCAGTGCATTTTGCAATTCAAACTGGTTAAAATCTTTGCTGAATCCAATGTGTTTTTCCACCAGGTCCGGGGTGATAGTCTCCTCCTCCTTGCCAATGGCCACGATCAGTTTTTCCACCTCGTTGGCTATTTTCGATAGGTCGCTCCCCAGGAATTCGGCCAGCAGAGCTGCAGCCTTGGGTTCCATTCGGTACTTCCGGTCGGAGGCGTAACCGGCAATCCAGCCTGCCACCTGGTTGTCATATAACTTTTTCGATTCAAACCAGACCGCCTTTTTCTCCAGGAGCTTGAAGATCTTCTGCCGTTTATCGGGTTTCTTGTACTTGTAGTTGATCACCAGCAGGGTAGAGGGCTGCGGCTTTTCAATATAGTGTATCAGATCGCCGAAGCTTTTCATCTCCTGGGCCTCCTTGAGTACCACCACCTGGTGGGAGGCCATCATGGGAAAACGGCGCGCCAGATCCGAAACCTGACCCGCCTCGGAGTCCTTTCCGTAAAGGGTGGTCTGATTAAAGCTCTGCTCCGCTTCACTCAGTACATTTTTGGAAATAAAGGCAGTTGCCAGGTCAATATAATAGCTTTCCTCCCCCCACAGGAAATAGATTGGTTTGTAGACCTTGTTTTTCAGATCGTTGATCAACTGCTCGTAGGTCATCCGCAAAACTTCTTAAAATTTCAGGTGTTTAACCGATTCCCGGTGATCAATGATCTCATGCAGGGATTCAATTCCGATCTCCAGGTGCATCTTGGCAAAATTTTCGGTGACCATCTTATCACTGGCCTGGGTTTTTACTCCCTCGGGGATCATGGGCTGGTCCGAGACCAGGAGCAGTGCCCCTGTGGGGATCCCGTTGGCAAACCCGACGGTAAACAGGGTGGCAGTCTCCATATCAATGGCCATGCTCCGCACCTGGCGCAGGTACTTTTTGAATTTATTATCGTGTTCCCAGACCCTCCGGTTGGTGGAGTACACCGTACCGGTCCAGTAGTCCATACCCAGGTTACGGATGGTGGTCGATACGGCCCTTTGCAGGTTGAAGGCAGGAAGGGCAGGAACCTCGTGGGGCAGGTAATCATCGGAGGTTCCCTCGCCCCTTATGGCTGCGATGGGCAGGATAAAATCGCCCAGGGCATTCTTCTTTTTCAGTCCTCCGCATTTCCCCAGAAAAAGGACCGCTTTCGGACTGGCGGCTGTCAGCAGGTCCATCACCGTGGCAGCATTGGCGCTGCCCATTCCGAAATTGATCATGGTGATACCGTTAAAAGTAGCCGCGGGCATGGCTACTCTCCGGTCTGCCACCTCCGTATTTCCAAGGGTGCAGAACATATCGACATATCCCTTAAAATTGGTCAGAAGTACATACTTTCCCATTTCATCTGTGGGCACTCCCGTATATCGCGGGAGCCAGTTCTCCGTGATTTCCTTTTTTGTCTTCATCCGATCTTTCTTACCTTGTATGCTCATGCGAAGATAATCCATTTCATGCGAAAACTGAATCTTCCGGCCTATGATTTCCGCTACAGGAAGCTTGGGGAGAACCTGATGGTGCTTGATGCGTATAGAAAACGCTTTGTGAAGCTCACTCCCGAGGAGGAAGTACGGCAGAGATTTGCCCGTTACCTGGTGGAGGAAAAGGGATTTCCGGCTTCCCTGTTGATGACCGAATATACGCTGAAAGTGAATAAGCTCTCACGCAGATGTGACATCCTGGCGCATAAGCCAGCTGGCTTTCCCGTGCTTCTGGTGGAATGCAAAGCGCCTGAGGTAGCGATTAGTCAGGCTACCTTCGACCAGGTGGCGCGTTACAACATGGCATTCCGGGTGCGCTACCTGATAGTCACCAACGGGTTAAAGCACTATGCTTGCCTGCTTAATTATGAAAGCGGGAAGATCACCTTCCTCAGGGAGATACCCACCTACGATTCCCTGGTGGTGCCTGCCTAGCTTATGCGCTATAAATTTTCTGAAACATAAGCTCATCTTCATAGCCGGAGCCATCAAAGAGCCAATCCTTTTTTCTTCCGCTCTCCAAGAACCCGGCCTCCTTGAATAATTTCATACTGGCACTATTTGCTGCAGCGATATTGCAGTATAACTGGTGGAGATGGAGTACCTGGAAACAATATTCCAGCAAGGTCTCCAGGGCCTCCCTGGCATACCCTTTTCTCCTGTTGGAGGCTTCGGCAATGAGGATCCCCACGCCGGCCCGGTGGTGATGGGGATCAAAGTCGAAGAGGTCAATTGCTCCTACCGGCCGGTGATTGCTCTTTAGCTGGATGATCAAGCGGAGTTGCTTGGCCTGGAATATATCCTGAACGGCATGTTCCAGGTACTGTTTCATCACATACCGGGAGAAAGGGACAAGGGTGCCGCTGACCTGCCAGATGGAGGGGTCGTTTTCCCAGATATAAAGAAGATCCAGGTCCTCAGGTTCAGGAGCCCTGAGGGAAATGTTACGATTCTCCAGAATGTGCATTTTACTTCTGCTTATAGGAAATAACCCTGTAGCTTGATTTTTCGCCCGCCAGCGCCTTGAATGAGTCGGTGTTGGAATCATAGAGCACTTCGATCTCTTCACCGGTCTCATTATTCACCAGGATGATGGCGAAATCCTTCTGGCTGATCCCGGGAGGATCCACAGCCAGGGTAAGTTCATCGCCCACAAATCCTTCCACATCAAGGATCTCCACGTACCAAAGGTCCCTCTTTCCAACGGCCTCATTGGTAAAACGGGTATAAAGCCCCTGCAGTCCGTTATTGATGGGTACGTAGAAGGTGTTGTCGCTGGTGGTATTCAGGGGATAACCGATATTGGTCGGTTGCGACCAGGAATAATTCTCCTCCCGTTCACACCTGAAAATATCATAGCCCCCCATATTAAAATGTCCCTTGGAGGCAAATATCAGTTTTTGGCCATCAGGGGAGACAAAGACAGAGCTTTCATCTTTATCTGTATTGATCTGGTCTCCCAGGTTCACGGGATCTCCCCACTCACCGTTTCTCTGCCTCTCGGAATACCAAAGATCTAGGCCCCCCTCACCGCCTCTCCGATCGCTGGAGAAATAGATGTACCTGCCGTCCGGACTAAAAGAGGCGTGGTCCTCGTTCCCGTTTGAGTTTATCCCCCCTTCCAGGGGTTTGGCCGGACTCCAGGTGTTTCCATTAAAGTTACTGATCCAGACATCCTTATTGCCTCTTTTACCACTTTTGATCAGCAGCAGGCTTGTCCCGTCGAAGGAGAGCCCTGCCGGTAAGAGATCACCGTCTGATACGATCTGGGGAGTGATCAGGATGGGAACTCCCCACTGGTTGTTGGATCGGACCGACATGTACACTGCCTCGTAAAAGGTCTTGCTATTGGCCCAGACCATAACCCGGCCGTCTCCCGAAATCACCCCGTTGTAATCATCACTCGGGCTGTTTATGGGTTCGTTGAAATAGAGGGTACGTATATTGATCTCGGCATCCTTTATAATCTTGGCTCTTTCAACTGCCAGTACAGCTTCCTCGGTTATCCGGTAATTGTATTTTTTATCAAAATCCTTCAGATCCTTGAAGTTGTTGAGGGCATCCAGCGCTTCATCCATCTGGTTGGTCTTACTGTAGGCCTCCGCCAGGTAAAACCAGGCGTGGTGCGGGGCTCTTTTTTCCGAAAATTTCTTCTCTTTATACCTCAGACTGATGTTGCGGGTAGCCTCCTGCAGGTAGGGGATTCCCTTGTGTTCAGAACCCTGGATATGATTGTAACTCCTGCCCAGCATGTATTTGACGTTGGCATTGTTGGGTTCCATGCTGAGGACCTGGTAAAAGAGGTAGGCTGCCTCCTGGTAATCTTCTTCCTCTTCGAAGAAGAACATGGCATCATAAAAATTGACCTCTGCCGACTGGGCCAGCAGGGAAAAAGTCATCAAACAGAACAATATGGAAATAGACAGCTGTCTCTTCATACATTCAGGATTATGAAACTACTCATCCAGTTTTAAATGGTCAGGAACTTCTACCTTCTCCATTTCAACAATCACTTCGTCTGTGACGCTAACCTTAAATTCGACCCTCCGGTTCAACAACCTGCCCTCAGGCGCATCCCGCTCATCCCGGGTGGTATTTCTGGCAACATGCACACTCTCACTCATTCCCACTGCCTCCATTCGATCCTTAGATATTCCATTAAGAATCAGATACTTATACACAGATATAGCGCGATCTGCGGAGAGGCGCTGGTTGTAGTCGTAGCTACCCTTGGCATCGGTGTGCCCGGTAATTTTAATACGCAGCGAGGGATGCTTCTCCAGGATGGAGGAGAGGATATCAAGTTTTGACATACTCTCCCCGGTCAGGGAATAACTGTCAAAATCAAAGTAAATAGGCCTCAGGTAATACCTCTCGGGAACAGCTTCTTCCTCAACAGCTACCTCTTCCACAGCTACCTCTTCCACGGCCACCTCTTCCTCCACCTCGTCCATGCTTACAGCAACAGGAATTTCATCCCGTCCTATCATTTCAAATTTGAACAAATCATATCCGGATAGTTTTCCCTGGCTGAAGATCATCGAGTGTCTCTCTTCCGATACTCCCTCTGGAGCATAGATATAGTCATCATCCGAGGTGTTCAGAGGATAACCCAGGTTGACCGGTATACTGGGAAAACTGCCGTCTGCATTCATCTCGGAATAAAACACATCGAATCCTCCCATGGTCGAGTGACCCTGGGAACTGAAATAGAGCCTTTTCCCATCCGGGCTCATGGCCGGTATATCTTCATTCAATACTGTATTTATCCCCGGCCCCAGGTTAACCGGCTCTCCCCAGGAGCCATCTTCCTGCAAATCGCTTCTGAAGATATCCATTCCTCCCATAGACTCTTTCCTGTTGCTGGAAAAATAAATGGATTTGCCATCGGGCGAAAATGCCGCGCTGGCTTCATAATACCTGGAATTAATGGGTTTCCCTAGGGATACGGCCGGATTCCAGCGGTTGTTTTCGAAGACGGAGACATAAATATTACTTGTAAACTGGTCTCTAACAGCCAGAAGCATCTTTTTACCATCAGCGGATAAACTTACCACATCCATATTACCGTCAGAGGCGATGGAAGGGGTAATATTGTTTGGCCTTCCCCATACATCTCCATTTTTCACCGCCACATAAACCCCGCTGTAGAATGGGTTTTTCCCCATAAAAGCCATCGTCTGGAGGTCCCCGGATACCATCATATTGTACCTGGATGAGTGCGTCTCCTGCAGTTGGCCCAGGTTCCCGACCTTGTATTCCACCGGACTGGCGGTTCCTACCAGTGCGTGGCCGCAGGCAACGATCTGCTGGTCCACATAGGTCTGTAGCGTCACATCTTTGGGATCGATATACTTGGCAAATGCGTTATACTTTTCAATGGCCTTATCAATCTCCATATTGATCCTGTAGGCATTGCCCAGGTACAGGAGGGTCAGAGGGGGGGCATCCTTTTCTCCGAACTTTCCCTCTTTTACATTGGTAGAAATGCTCTCTTCAGCTTTTTCCAGGTAAGGGATGGATTCGGTCTTTCGCCCCTGGATATTAAGCAGGCATAATCCCATTCGGTAGTTGATATAGGCATTGTCCTGGTTCCCCGTGTTATAGACCTTTCCAAAGGCATATAAAGCTTCCTCATAATCCTCCTCAGCTAGAAAGAATTCACCATCATTAAAGTCAACCTTGATGTTCTGAGCCAGAATCATCGAAGACAGAAGACAAAGGGAAGTAACTAGGTAGAGTCTTCTCATATCGGTGGATTTAGCGTGAATACTACAAATTTAAAAATTTAATTGACAGTACAATAAAATATGGAGACTTGAGATCGACATGAACCCATGGATTATTATTCCTCTTTCTCCTTTCCTTTACGACGCTTCCACCAGATAATGATGAACCAGATGAACCCGGCTCCTGCGAGCAAGAGCAAGAGCAAAAGAGGCCAGTTAAAAGTGCGGTCAGGGCTATCGCCCCCAGCAGGATCTTCCTGGTCGAGTTGCCCGGGCTCCGGAGGACTTACCAGGCTCTCTAGCATCAGGGCTCTCACCTCTTCCATGCTAAATTCCTCTGTCATGGCTAAACTCTCCAGGTGGTCAAGCAAGTCCAGTGCGTTGAGGATTCCCTCGTCTTCCAGGTCCAGTTGATCCAGGTAGCTATGCAAGGGGCCGCTGGAATTTTCCAAAAGGTACTGTTTTAACTGAGCAGCACTGACTTCACCGGGCTCCAAAGCACCCTGCTGGAGCTGAGAAATCAAGGCTCTCAATTCCCCTTCGCGGGAGGGGATATCCTGAACGGCTTCCTCAGTCTCCTGCTCCAGCAGCTCCGGAGGCACCTGAGTCTCCTGAGTTTCCAAACTTACCGCTGTCTCCTTATCAACAGGGGGGATACCTTTGACCCTAAGGCGGTTCCGGTGAATGCTCCCATCCTTGTCAATCATCTCCAGCTCTATTTCACTGGAGCCTGGTAATATGTTAAGCTGCAGTTCGGCTCTCCGCCTGTCTGTCACCAGGGTATCTGTTCTTATCAGTAAAGAATCCTGGTAGGTCCTGACAATCACAGTACTTCCCCTGGGTGCGGTGAACGGGATACTCAGGGGGCGATCGGCTACACCTTCATATTGATCCTCCCTTAGTTTAAGTTTGCTTTCCTCTCCTTCAAAGACCAGGGCTTGTTCCTGAGTGAGGTCGGCTTCTTCCTGAAGCAGGGCCAGCTCTAAATCATCCCTCAGGGCGATCCCTCTTTTTTCTGAACTGGAATTGATCTCCAGCGGTCTGATCAGATCTTCATAACCTTCCCCTTTGAAATGCAGCTCATAAATTCCCTGTTTCAATTGAAAGGCAAAGCTTCCATCTTCGGCCGGGGAGGCATAAATGAGCGTGTCTCTGCTTTCGGTGTCGATGATATAGATGGCCGTCCGGGTAGTATCCAGGCTGCCGTCTTCCGTACGCAGTTTGCCGGTAAGGGAGTAGAATCTAGGATTGTCGACCGAATATATGTTCATGAAATAGATGTCATGGCGTCCAATCCCTCTGGGACTATAAACGGCGAAGTAGGCTGATTTCCCGTTATTTATGGGCTGGAAATACAGGTCGTCATCTGTGGTATTGATGGGATAGCCGATATTCACAGGTTCTGCCCAGCTGCCATCCTCCTTTTTCCTGGAGTAGAAGATGTCATATCCTCCCATATTGTAGTGTCCGTAAGAGCTAAAATATAGCGTCTGGCCATCTTCACTGATGTAGGGGCACTCCTCATTGTAGGGGGTATTGATGGTAGATCCCAGGTTTACGGGAACCCCCCATTTCCCGTCGGCTTGCCGTTCCGACAGATAAATGTCCAGGCCGCCGTATCCTCCTTTACGGTTACTTGTGAAATAGAGGAGTTTTCCGTCATCACTGAAACTGGCATGAGATTCCCAGTATTTGGTAGATATGTTTTCACCCATCTTGGTGGCCGGCAGCCACAGGCCGTCCTCTATTCTGCTGTAGTAAAGGTTCCCGATATAATCGTCGTCATAATATAAGATCATTTCACTTCCATCCCTGGAGAGGGCCACCGGGTATATATCCTCATCGAATCCAAGTAACTGTGTCAGATTCTGGGGATAAGACCAGCCATCCTCCCTCTTCTCCGTATAAAAGGCCGCATCATAAAAGGGCAATTCGGTCACAAAAACCATTTTGCTTCCATCGCCCGAAATCACAGGCCGTATATCGGCATAACGGGTATTGATCAGGGAATCCAGCAGAAATAGATCAATATCCACAGGCATGGTCAGGAGTCTCTGCGCATTTTTACAGGATTGTATCTGGGCCTGAACGATCTCTGCGTCATAGACATTCCGGTCCATCACTGCAAGAAATTCTTCATAGGATTCAATGGCCCGGTTAAGTAATTCATTAACCAGGTAGGCATCACCCAGATGGTAAAGGGCATCGGGAGGGGCCGTACGTTCCTTGAAACTGTTCTGCTTGTAAGCCGGGTTGATATTCTGGCTGGCCTCCAGCAGATACCGGATCGCTTTATCTTTCTGGTAGGGATCGTTCAGCAGGCAGATTCCGATTTTATATTTCAGGTTATCATTGCCCGGATCGCCTTCCAGAAGAGATTCATACAAGGGAAGAGCTTCCCTGTACTCTTCAAACAGGAACCAGGATTCGGCATCCAGGTAAACGGCGCGAATCGAATCTCTTTGTGCAAAAACCAGGGCCGGAACTGAAAATAAAATCAAGAAGGATGAAAACAGAATTCTTTTCATGCAGCAGCAGTTTGGATAAAAATAATCAAAAATACTGCTATATCTTCCTGAAATTCCGTGTGATTATTAACAGGTCATTGATGAGTCGGTAGTCCTTGGAATAGAAAAGGTTGATTTCATTTATCCGTTCTGGGGTGAGCGATTCGGGTGGAACCTGGCTCCCGGGGTGTAAGATTCCCTTTTTGAGTCGCGGCAGGTCGGGTTGATCCTGGTGGTCAGAAGGGAGGTATCCCACCCAGGTCCGAAAGCCTAATAGCACCCATAGGGTATTTCCCACGCTGTTGAAGTGACCCTCCACAAAGAGGAACCAGAGAGGAAAGGTGGCCAAAAGCAGGAGCGCGGATACCATATCGAAAAGCCGTTTGCTTCGCCTGTTCGACTCTTTTCCAATGGAATTGAACTGAATGGTGTAGAGGTCCCCGGAAGTATTGATGGAGTTGCTGCCAATGACTGAGAGACTTTCCGGAGGCGCAATTTTAAAATCCACAGAACTGCCAATTAGATGGGTCATTATTTTTATTATTCTACTGGAAGTCAGATCTTTGGAGCAAAATACGATCTCGTCCACCCGGTGGATATTTATGATTTCATTGATCTGATCAATCTGTCCGATATAGTCAAAGCTCCCCTCAGCACTCTCCATCTCTGAACCGGGGTAGATCTTACCAATAATGTTGGGCCGTGCCTGGGTCTCCTTGAGCAGCTTGATCACCCGCTGGGTCTCTTCTTCAAATCCTACGAGAACCATGCGTTTTTGCCTGTTCAGATCTATCTGGTAATCCGTAATCCCTGCCAGATGAAATACCAGTCTGAGTCCCATGGTTCCGAAAATGGCCCAGATCGATCCCAGGAAAATCAGTGCCCGGGAGTACCTCCACTCCAGGGGCAGCAGGGCATAGATCACCAGGATGATTAAGGTTCCCACCAGGTGTCCCTTAAAAAAGGAGAGAAGACGCAGAGGTTTGTCGTATCCCCCCGAATAGTAGAGTGAGATCAGCCAGATCAGGATATAGACAGGGACCATAACCCTCAGGAACTGGGGGGGATAATAATCTATGGTATTGAATCTGACCTGCTCCCAGAAAGGGAGGACAAAGAGGTAGCCCAGATAAATGCAGATACCATCCAGCAGGGGCCGGTAGATCCGGCTGATAAAACGTTTTGTCAGGGAGAGTGCTGCCCGGAAGTAGATGGCCATATTGATCAGCTGACTATAGGTTTTAGCTTCCTTTGAACTAAAGTGCTTCCCGGCAAAGGTGATCATGGCCTGGTAGAACATCTTCACATAATTCAGGCTCCCTTTTTTGGTGCTCTCCCCTTTGTAGTGTATGATAGTGGTTTCGGGGAAGTAGTAGTTTTGATAGCCTGCCTTTTGGATCCGGTAGGAGAGATCAATATCCTCTCCGTACATAAAAAAGGCCTCGTCCAGGTATCCGGTCTTCTCCAGGGCCTCTTTTCTGAGGAACATAAATGCTCCTGCCAGAACATCCACCTGCTGCGTAAGCTCTTTGTCCAGGTGTCCGAGGTAGTATTTTGCGAAACGACCGGAGCGTGGAAACAGCCGGGCAAGTCCGAACATCTTGTAGAAGGAAACCCGGGGGGTGGGAAAGGCCCGTTTTGATTCGGGGAGAAAGGCTCCCTTTCCATCAATCATTTTAACTCCCAGGGCCCCGGCATCCGCATGCATATCCATAAACTGGATGCACTTGGTGAAGGTGTCCTCCTCCACAACGGTATCGGGATTCAGAAGCAGGATATAGCGCCCCGAAGATTGTGAGATGGCCTGGTTATTGGCCTTTGCAAAACCTGCATTTTCACGGTTTTCAATCAGAGTTACCCAGGGAAATTTCTGACGAACTTCGCCTGTGGATCCATCCACCGAATTATTATCCACCACCCATACCTCTGCCTGGAACTGATACTCCTGCAGCTTCTTGACCGCTTGATGTACCGAGTGAAGACATTGTTCCAGGAAGTACCTCACATTGTAGTTGACGATGACGATGGACAGGTCCATATTAAAAAAACCCTTTGCTTTGCAAACGTGAGTGCTTTATCTCTTAGTATATCAGAGGATGTCGAGCTCCTTCTGGTTCCGGAGCAGATCCTCCATATCCTCCCGTTTCCGGATCAGGTAGTCCTTGCCCTGATGGATCATCACCTCTGCAGGCCGGAACCTGGAGTTGTAGTTGGAGGACATGGCATAACAGTAAGCACCTGCGTTTTTAAAGAGCAGGTAATCACCTTCTGCTGCCTCACTGATCTTGCGGTTCCATCCAAAGGTATCGGTCTCACAGATATATCCCACTACCGTATAAATCCTGGTTTTTCCCCCCGGCTTGCTCACATTGATAATTTCATGATAGGCATCATAAAACATGGGCCGGATAAAGTGGTTGAGGCCGGTATCCAGCCCTGCGAATACCGTGGAGGTGGTCTGTTTGATCACGTTGACACGGGCCACAAAATAACCTGCCTCGCTGACCAGGAATTTCCCCGGTTCGAAGATCAGGGTTAGCTCTTTGCCGTACTCCTTGCAGAAGAGGTTAAAGCGTGTGGAAAGATCCTTGCCCAGTGCCTCCACATCGGTGGACACATCGTCCAGCTTGTAAGGCACCTTGAATCCACTCCCAAAATCCACATAATCGAGCTCCTTGAATTCTTTGGCTGTCTGGAACATGATCTCTGAGGCTCTCAGGAAGGTCTCCATATCGAGTATGTCCGATCCCGTGTGCATATGGATCCCTTCGACCTTCATATGGTTGGTCTCCACAATGCGCTGCACATGGGGCATCTGGTAGATGGAGATTCCGAATTTTGAGTCAATATGGCCGGTGGAGATCTTGTTGTGTCCACCCCCCAGCACATGGGGATTGATGCGGACACACAGGGGTACTTTTGCGCCATATTTGTTACCGAATTCCTCCAGGATGGCAATATTATCGATATTGATGCGCACCCCCAGCTCCACCGCCTCTTCAATCTCTTCTATGGAGACACAATTAGGGGTATATAGGATATCCTGGGGTGCAAACCCGGCTTTCAGTCCCAGGCTAACTTCCTGTACAGAAACGGCATCCAATCCCGATCCCAGTCCCCTGAAAAGCTTCAGAACATTGATATTGGTCAGCGCCTTACAGGCGTAGTTAATCTTTACCCTGGTCCCGGAAAACGCGCTGGTAATCCGCTCGTACTGCCGTATCATAACAGCCGTATCATAGATATAGAGCGGTGATCCATGCTTCTCAGCCAGCCTGGTGACAGGAATCTCCCCTATGGTATACTGGTTCTTCTTAAGTTCCATGTTTGCTGTTTTTAAATGTCTCCTCAAAGGAGGTCCGGTTCAGGAGAGAGCGTCCCAGGGTCACTTCATCGGCATATTCCAGGTCGTCCCCTATAGCTACCCCCCTGGCCAGGGTGGAAATATTTAGCTGGTACTCCTGGAGTCTCCGGTAGATATAGAAATTGGTGGTATCGCCTTCCATGGTAGTGCTGAGTGCCAGAATGACCTCTTTACATCCTCCCGATTTCACTTTATGCTCAAGCGATTCAATGGTCAGATCGGCCGGACCAATGCCATCCATGGGGGAGATGATTCCTCCCAGGACATGGTAGACCCCGGAAAACTGCTGGGTATTCTCAATGGACATCACATCCCTGATGGATTCTACCACGCAGATGGTCTGCTTGTCCCGGTAGGGATCGGAACAGATGTGGCAGAGTTCGCTATCGGAAATATTGTGGCACTCTTTGCAGGTGACAATTTCCTTCTTCAAGCGAAGGATCGTGCTTCCAAAATGCTCCACCTCTTTGTCTTCCTGCTTTAGCAGATGCAGTACCAGCCTGAGGGCCGTTTTTCTTCCGATCCCCGGAAGTCTGGCAAATTCTTCGACCGCTTCTTCCAGTAGTTTTGATGAATAGCTTTGCATGTATGGGTCAAAAATAGCACTTATAATTTTCATCTTCGTGGGATTTTATCCATATTTGCCATTCACTTCAGACCTATATCCAACGTAGCCGCATGTCAGCCTCCCTGATCATTTCCATAATCCTTGCCTACTTCCTTGTCCTGCTTGTGATCTCCATCCGTTCATCACGCGGTGCCGGGAACGCCTCTTTCTTCCTGGGCGACCGGAAATCGCCCTGGTACGTGGTTGCCTTTGGCATGATCGGTGCCACACTTTCGGGGGTTACTTTCATCTCTGTTCCGGGCTGGGTGGTGGACAGCCAGTTCTCTTACATGCAAATGATACTGGGCTACCTGGTGGGTTATTTTGTGATTGCTAACGTGCTGATGCCCCTCTATTACAGGCTTCAGCTCACCAGTATATACACTTACCTGGAGGAGCGCTTTGGCAGATTCTCCTATAAAACAGGAACCTGGTTCTTCCTGCTCTCCAAGGTCATAGGGGCATCTTTCAGGTTATTTCTTGTGGCAAATGTGCTTCAATTTACGGTGTTTGATGCATGGAACATTCCCTTTTATGTGACGGTGATTGTGACCATCGGACTGATCTGGCTCTATACTTTCCGGGGGGGCATCAAGACCATCATATGGACCGACACTCTGCAGACTTTCAGCATATTAACTGCCGTAGTGGTCTCAATTATTCTGATCACCCGCTCCATGGATCTAAGTCTTGGAGAGATGATCCGCAGGGTAGTGGAAAGTGGAGATGCCCAGATCTGGGTATTTGACAGCTGGCATAAGGAGAACCACTTTTTCAAACACTTCCTGAGCGGAGCCTTTATTGTCATTGTGATGACAGGACTGGATCAGGATATGATGCAGAAGAACCTCAGCTGCAAAAATATCAGGGAGGCAAAAAAGAATATGTACGTCATGAGTATCTCGCTGCTTCCGGTAATCCTGGTCTTTCTTTTCATGGGAGCAATCCTGATCCAGTTTGCGCAGTTTCGGGGCATCCCCATACCGGAAACCACCGACAATTTATTTCCCCTGATTGCTACCGGTGGGTACCTTCCCCAGGTGGTGGGAGTCTTTTTTATTCTGGGATTGGTGGCTGCCGCTTACTCCAGCGCCGACTCAGCGCTTACTGCCCTGACCACCTCCTTTACCGTGGATATCCTGGAAGCCCAGCACTGGGAAGAAAATAAACTGACCAGGGCCCGCCGCCAGGTGCACCTGGGTGCCTCCGTGGTACTGGGACTGGCAATTATGCTATTCAGGGCCATCAATGACGAGAATGTAATCTCAGCCATCTTTCGGATGGCAGGCTACACCTATGGTCCCCTGCTGGGGCTCTATGCCTTCGGATTATTTACCAGGCTGCAGGTCCGCGACCGGCTGGTACCGCTGCTCGCCATCCTTTCACCCCTGCTTTCCTTCCTGCTGAGCTACTTCTCGGAGCAGCTCTTTAACGGCTACCAGTTCGGCTTTGAACTGCTGATTGTGAATGGGGCCATTATGTTCGCCGGACTGCTCCTTATCAGCCGGAAGTCAAAAACGACAAGCTCCCCTTAGGAGGCTTCCACCCAGTTGAGAATACAGTTGTGGACCGGTGCCAGCATGTTCATCCGGCAGCCTCTTCCACGATCTTCCTGGCCTTTGAAAGCGCAGCGTCAATACCAGCCGGGTTCTTGCCTCCTGCGGTGGCAAAGAAGGGCTGACCGCCCCCGCCGCCCTGGATCTCACCTGCTACCTCCCGGATCATGGAGGAGGCATTGAGGCCATAATTCTTTATGGCAGTCTCGGCGAGCATAATGGCCAGGTGGGCTTTCCCTTCAATCTCTGCTCCCAGGACCAGGCATACCCTGGGGTGCCTGGAGCGTACCTGGAAGGCCAGGTCCCGCATGAGGCCTGGATTATCCAGGTCGACTCTGGCAGTGGCCAGCATTACATCGCCCATATGTTCCATTTTATCCTCCAGGGATTTAGCCAGAACGCCCAGCATGTTTTTCTGAAATTTGCCCACCTGTTTGGACAGTGTTCCGTGTTCTTCCAGGACAGACTTAACCGCTTTTACCAGGTCCTTCTGGTTTTCAAAGTTGCTGCCGATCTGTTTCACAATCTCCATGTGTTCATCAATGTAGCGTTCTGCCACCTCGCCGGTAAAGGCTTCTATGCGCCTGATGCCGGCAGCAATGGAGGATTCCCGGAAAATCCGGAAGATGCCGATCTGCCCGGTGGCTGCCACATGGGTCCCGCCGCAAAGTTCCACTGACTCTCCGAATTTAATGACCCGGACGGCATCGCCGTATTTCTCTCCAAAGAGGGCCAGGGCCCCCATCTCCCGGGCTTGCTTCATGGGGACCGCTCGATGCTCCTCTGCAGAGTTGTTGCGTCGGATCATCTGGTTCACCCTTTGTTCCACCTTCCGTAGCTCCTCGTCGCTGACCTTCTGAAAATGGCTGAAGTCAAAACGCAGGTAATCGGGTTCCACCAGCGAACCTTTCTGCTCCACATGTTCGCCCAGTACCTCCCGGAGTGCATGGTGCATCAGGTGTGTGGCGGTATGGTTATTGGCGGTCCGGATCCTCCGCTCCTGGTCCACTCTGGCAATAAATTCGGCTGAGGGATCTTCCGGTAGTTTTTTACATACATGAATGATCAGTTCATTCTCCTTGCGGGTATCAATGATCTCTATCTTTTCCTTTTCGTTTTCGATGATTCCCCGGTCACCCACCTGTCCGCCGCTCTCGGCATAAAAGGGGGTGAGATTAAAGACCAGGTGGTAGAGTTCTTTCTTTTTGGAGATGACTTTCCGGTAGCGCGTAATCTTTACCTCTGTACTGAGGTATTCATAGCCCACAAACTCTTCGCTATCATCATCCAGCAAAACGGTCCAGTCGCCCGACTCGGACTCGGCTGCTTTCCTGGAGCGGTTTTTCTGTTTCTCCATCTCTGCCTGGAACTCCTCCCGGTTCACTTCCATCCCCCGTTCGCCAAGGATCAGCTCGGTCAGGTCCAGGGGAAATCCGAAGGTATCATAGAGCGTAAAGACCTCTCTTCCGTGGATGGTCTGACTTTTTTCTGATCTGGCCTTCTCCACCAGCCGGTCCAGCAGGCCCATGCCGGTTTCCAGGGTGGATAGGAAAGAATGCTCCTCCTCCTTAATGACTCGCATTATCAGCTCCTGTTGTGCCTCCAGTTCCGGGAAGGCACCTCCCATGGTGCCGACCAGGGTGGGAACCAGGCTGTGTATAAAGGGTTCTTTGCGGTCCAGGTAGGTATATCCGTAGCGAACCGCTCTTCGAAGGATCCTGCGGATCACATACCCGGCCTTGTTGTTGGAGGGAAGTTGTCCGTCGGCAATGGAGAAAACAATCGCCCTCAGATGATCGGACACCACGCGCATGGCTACATCAGTCATATGGTCCGATCCGTAAAGAGTACCGGAGATTCGGGCAATTTCCCCGATGATTGGTTGAAACAGATCAGTATCATAGTTGGACTTCTTTTGCTGGATGGCCATGCTGAGCCGCTCAAAACCCATGCCGGTGTCCACATGTTTTTGCGGCAGATTCTCCAGCTGCCCGCTGGCTTTCCGGTTGAACTGGATAAAGACCAGGTTCCAGATCTCCAAAACCAGGGGATGATCACGGTTGACCAGATCCACGCCAGGAAGCGCTTTTCGCTCTGTCTCATCACGCAGGTCCAGGTGTATTTCAGAGCAGGGACCGCAGGGTCCGGTATCGCCCATTTCCCAGAAATTATCTTTTTTGGAGCCATCCAGGATCCGCTGGGGGGGAGATACTCTTTCCAGTAGTCATAAGCCTCCTGGTCACGGGCTACCCCGTCTTTGGGATCCCCTTCGAATACCGTGACGTAAATACGGTCGCTGTCCAATTTCATTCGCTCCGTAAGAAATTCCCACGCCCATCCGATGGCTTCTTTTTTGAAATAGTCCCCAAAAGACCAGTTTCCCAGCATCTCGAACATGGTATGATGATAAGTATCGTGACCCACCTCCTCCAGATCGTTGTGTTTACCGGTCACCCGCAGACATTTCTGAGTATCGCATACACGTGGAGAGGAGGGCTTGCGGGTTCCCAGGAAGTAGTCCTTGAACTGGTTCATGCCCGCATTGGTAAACATCAGGGTCGGATCATCCTTCAGAACCATGGGTGCGGAGGGGAGAATCTGGTGGTCCTTCTCCTTGAAAAATTCTAAAAATGCCTGCCTGATCTCCTGTGAACTCATGTGTATATCTTTTGATAATTTGAAAAAAAGGTAACCCGGGGGCACAAATTTCGTAAATAAAACCATGTTAAGAACAAAAAATAACTTTTTTGACGAATATTTGGGTTATAGATAGGCTTTTTCTATTTTTAGCCCCCATAAAGCAGCGGATGATTAGGAAGAAGTATTACATAAACCCGGAAACTCTTCGGTATGAGCGCGTTACAATGACTCGAAAGCAGTTGACCCGCTTTGTGGGATTGTTCTCATTTGGACTTATTTCTCTGGCAATTTTGATGAGATTCGGTTTTGAGAGGATTTACCCTACTCCCCGTCAAATTATTTATGAACAAGAAAATAACACTTTAAGGGCCGAATATGCCGCCCTGAATACAGAATTGCTGGAAGTTGAATCTCAGCTGGCAGATCTGAGGAACAGGGACGATCGGTTTTACAGAGCCATCCTGAGCCTTGATCCGGTTTCAAGCACCATCCGCGGGGTGGGTACAGGGGGAGCCCTGCGTGACCAGCATCTGAGGAACCTGCGGGAACCAGGTGTGGTCCTGGACGTTTCCCAGCGAATTGAAACCATCTCTAATAAGGTTAAAGTCCAGAACAGCAGTTTGAATACGGTTTTGGAAGAGGCAGTGGAAAAGCAGCGCTTTCTGGCCTGCAGACCCTCAATTAATCCCATATCTCCAGCGGATCCCTACTGGCTCACCTCCAACTACGGACTCAGGAACGATCCCTTTACCGGCAGGCGGTCTGCCCATCATGGCATTGATCTGGCCGGTCCTGTCGGACTTGACATACACTGCACCGGTGCTGGAACTGTAGTAGAAGCTAAGATGAACAGTTATGGATACGGTAAAGAGGTAGTGGTAGATCACGGTTTTGGTTATACTACTATTTATGCGCACCTGCATGATATCCATGTGGAGAAGGGACAAAAACTAAAACGGGGCGAAATGCTTGGGACACTGGGCAGCACAGGAAGATCCACCGGACCCCATCTGCATTATGAGATCCGGAAGGATGGAAGGCCTGTGAATCCCCACTATTTCTTCTACGAAAATCTATCCATCCAGGAGTATACACTTCTTGCTTCCAGAGCAAATTCTGAGGAGGGTCCTTATCAGGCTCTGGCAATGAGCCAGAAATAATCATCACACGGAGCATAAAATAATTCCCCGGTGCCGGAAATATTCACTATTTTTGCACCCAATTGTTGGACCGATCTAGTGTGAATGGAGCAATCGCAGTTTAAATTCAACCCGGAAGATCTTAATTACAGAAAGCTGGATGATAGTCTGGGAGCCCGTGTATGGCGCATAGTTATCTATGTGGCCGCTGTGCTGGTGATCGCTGTTCTGCTTAATGTCATCTATTCCCTTTTCTTTGATAGCCCCAGGGAACGGCAGATCCGGAGGGAGAACGAAATGCTTCTGGAAGAGTATGAGGCACTAAGTGAGCGAAAGAGAATGGTCGATACAGTGATGCAGGAGGTGGAGCAGATCGACCGGAATATTTACCGGGTGATTTTCGAGACCGAACCAGTGGAAACCTATGACAATCAGTCCACCGGACTGTCCTATCAGAAGCTTTTGCAGACCCGGGATGAGGAGATTGTGATCAGCTCGGCCCGGAAACTGGATTCAATGATCACTCATATGAACCAGAGCACCTCCCTGTATGACAGGCTGATGATCAAGGGCGAGAACCATTTGGAGATGCTTCCGGCCATTCCGGCCATTCAGCCAATTGAAAACAAGGATCTCACCCTGGTCGCCTCCGGATTTGGTCAGCGCATTCATCCCATTTACAAAATTTTTAAAATGCATAACGGGATTGATTTTTCTGCCCCTGTGGGTACACCTGTTTATGCAACTGCTGACGGGCTGGTGGAAGCAGCCACCGAATCTGCACGGGGACTGGGGAACCAGATCCGGATTGACCACGGCTTTGGGTACAGCACCCTCTATGCCTGTTTGGACGAATTGCTCGTGAGGCAGGGAAGCCGCGTAAAGCGTGGTGATCAAATTGGAACAGTGGGGGATTCCGGACTCAGTGTGGCGCCGCACCTGCATTATGAAGTGCACCTGAATGGTGAGCCCATGAATCCCATTAACTATTTTTTCCTGGACCTGACACCCGCAGATTATGACCGTTTAATTGTTATTTCGACGATGTCGGGACAATCTTTTGATTAATTCACATTTTTGGTATATTGCATTCCGTATGGAGAGATTTCGATTTAACCCTCAGACACTATCCTACCAGAAGATCGAACTTAGCCAGAAGCAAAAATTTTTGCGTTTCCTGGCTTTTTTAGGATTCACTCTCTCCCTTTCGCTGGCCCTGCTCTTTTTCCGGGATCTGTACATGAAATCACCCCGAACCGAACACCTGGAGGCCACTCAGCAGAAGATCACCTATGAGTTGGGACTGATGAACAGAGATTTAGCAAATTATGAGGCCAGGCTTGATCAAATGGCCTTCAACGACGACCATATTTACCGGGTCTATTTTGAGGTTCAACCCTGGTCCATTCGAAGCGTGGGTGTGGGGGGATCTCCGAAATACAGCTGGTTGCAGCCTCAGAAATATGAGGGTCTACTTCGGGAGACTTATCAGAACATAGACCAGATTGAACGAAAACTGGTGATGCAATCCACCTCCTTTGATGAAGTGATTGATCTGGCCTGGGCCAAGGAGGAGTGGATGGCAGCACGCCCTGCCATTCAACCCATTGGGTATAAGGATCTGATTCGCTTCGGCTCCTCCTTCGGAACACGGATGCATCCGATTCTGAAGGTGGTCAGGCCCCATGAAGGGATCGATCTGACCGCTCCTCGGGGCACTAATATTTATGCAACTGCAGACGGAGAGGTTCTCCAGGCAGGTTACAGGGAAGGCGGTTTCGGGAAGAAGGTTCTGATCGATCATGGCTATGGATTCAGAACTGTATATGGCCACTGCCAGGAGATTCTGGTGGAGGTCGGGCAACAGGTGAAAAGGGGAGAGGTGATCGCCAGGGTAGGGAGCACCGGGCTCTCCAAGTCGCCCCATCTCCATTACGAAGTTCACGTGAACGGGCGCCCGGTTGACCCCATTAACTATTACGCTAACGACCTTTCAGCCAAGGAGTTTGAGAATATGATAGACCTGCTCTCCAACGCAGATCCTTCGTTTGATATAAACTGATCCAAAGTAAAGGATATGAGGCTTGTGTTAGCATGTTTAGTGCTGTTGTGGGCTCTCACATTGCAGGCGCAGGATCCCGATTCCCTTTCTCCATCCTCCCCGGCTGCTCTGTCCATCCCGGATACCCTGTCCGGACCCGGACCTCTGTTTCTTCCTGGTCCGAGCCTGGAATACTGGATGCAGGACAGCCTGTGGGGCCAGACGGATGTGGAAATGCTGCGAGATACCCTTCCCCAAAAACTTCCATCCACCGCCTTAAGCGATTCCATGCTCTGGTCCTATCTCTACCTGGAGGATTCTCTCTGGGTGAGCTCCCTGACCATTATCGGAACAGGAGATATTATGCTGGGAACAAACTATCCATCAGAAAGTTATCTGCCTCCCGGCCAGGATTGCAGCCCCATACTCAGACCGGTGCATGAGGTTCTGCAGTCGGGCGACCTGCTGTTCGGGAACCTGGAGGGGGTGTTCTGCCCGGAGGGAGGCACTCCAAAAACATGCAGGGACCTGAGCAAGTGTTATGTGTTCCGGATGCCGGAACATTTCCTGTCGTGTATCCTGGAGGCAGGCTATGATGTGTTGAGTGTGGCCAATAACCATGTGAATGATTTCGGACCTGTGGGCAGAGCGTCCACCGCGGCAATGCTCGACTCGGCAGGCATTGCCTTTGCTGGATTTGAAACTCACCCCTGGTCCCTGTTTGAAAAAGACGGGGTCATTTATGGATTTGCGGCTTTCGCTCCCAACCAGGGGACCATGAACCTGAAGGACTATAAGCGGGCATCTGCCATTACGGCCATGCTCGATTCGATTGCCGATGTGGTGATTATCTCCTTTCATGGAGGCGGAGAAGGAAAAGAGCACCAGCATGTGATTCGCGGAGATGAGTATTATCTGGGGGAGAACAGGGGGAATGTTTACCAATTTGCCCACCTTATGGTGGATGCAGGAGCTGATATTGTCTTTGGACACGGCCCTCACGTGACCAGGGCTTTAGAGCTTTATGCAGACCGGATAATCTGTTACAGCCTGGGGAATTTTGCAACCTACGGACGTTTTAACCTGAGCGGCCCCAATGGAATTGCGCCCATCGTAAAGCTCAGGGTCGACCGGCAGGGCAGCTTCCTGGAAGGAGAGGTGATCTCCGTTTACCAGGCTGGAGAGGGTGGTCCGAGATTGGATCCTTCCGACAGGGCCCTGGTCAGGCTGAAAGAGTTGACCGAGACTGATTTTCCTTTGCAGAAGCTGGTGGTGGATAGTGACGGAATTCTGTGGAAGAGGTAGACGAGCCCCGATTTTTACTGTTTGATACTAGGAAGGAAATGCTTAAATTGAACTCTGTTTAACTGAAAACTAGTATCCTATGCCCTATAAGGAAGCCAAAGTTGAAAAGCTCTATTACTCCATTGGAGAGGTGGCAAAAATGTTTGATGTCAACACCTCACTGATCCGGTTCTGGGAGAAGGAGTTTGATATCATTAAACCAAAAAAGAATAAAAAGGGCAACCGGCTTTTCACAAAAAAGGATATCGATAATTTTCATATCATCTTTCACCTGGTGAAGGAAAAGGGAATGACGCTTAAGGGGGCCAAGAAGAAGATGAAAGAGAATAAGGATGATACGGAACATAATTTTGAAATCATCAGGTCCCTGGAACAGATCAAGGAGATGCTCACAGACCTGGTTTCATGATCACACTCAAAGAGATTAGCGGCTACCTGGAGGGCCTGGCACCACTCTCGCTCCAGGAATCTTACGATAATTCAGGATTACAGCTTGGAGATCCCGGTATGGAGGTCAGCGGCATTCTGGTGGCACTGGATGTAAGTGAAGAGGTGCTGCTTGAAGCGGAAAAACTGGGATTTAACCTGGTGATCTCCCATCATCCGGTGATTTTTAAAGGACTTAAAAGGCTGACCGGACGCACCATGCCGGAACGTATCGTGAAACTGGCCATACAGAAAGATATCGCCATTTACAGCGGCCATACTAACTTTGATTCCATTGAAGGAGGGGTCAACAGTGCCCTGGCAAACAGGCTGGGACTGGTGGACCAGAAGATCCTGGATCCGCTGGTCGGTGCCTTGAAAAAGGTGGTTGTTTTTGTTCCCCGGGAACACCTGGAGCAGGTTCGCATGGCCATTTTTGATGCAGGTGCAGGAGAGATAGGGAAGTACGACAGCTGCAGCTTCAATCTGGAGGGGACAGGAACCTTCAGGGGAGGAGAAGGGACCCAGCCTTTTGCAGGAGAAACCGGGGTTTTTCAGCAGGAGCCTGAGATCCGGGTGGAGACCATAGTACCTGCATACCTTGTTTCCAGGGTAGTCAGGGCCATGACTGCAGCCCACCCTTACGAGGAGGTGGCCTATGATATTTACCCCCTTGAAAACAGTGATCCGCGAAGGGGTATGGGGCTTATTGGCAGACTGGAGCATCCCATGGATGAAGAGGTCTTTCTTAGTTTTCTGAAAGACCGCTTCCGCACTCCTGTAATCAGGCACAGCATACTTCTGGACAAGGAGGTAAAGAAAGTGGCTGTTTGTGGAGGATCGGGCAGTTTTTTACTGGGCAAAGCTAAAGCAGCAGGGGCAGATGTATTTGTGACCGGGGATATGAAATACCATCAATTTTTTGAAGCAGAGGGAAAGATTGTGGTGATGGATATCGGGCATTTTGAAAGTGAGCAGTTTACACGGGAGCTTTTTTATGATCTACTTATGAAAAAATTCCCTAAATTTGCAGTCCGTTTATCGGAGACTGAAAAAAATCCAATTAAATATTTTTAGTAAATGGCGAAAGCAAAAAAAGATGCAGAGGTCGTAGAAATGACAGTTGCTGAGAAATTAAAAGCATTGTATGACCTTCAGCTGGTAGATACTGCCATAGATAAAATCAGGATTCTTCGCGGTGAGTTGCCTCTTGAGGTACAGGATCTGGAAGACGAGATTGAAGGCCTGCAGACCAGGGTTTCCAAGTATGATGATGATATCGCGGGCCTGGACAAGTCCATTAACGGGAAGAAGCAGGAGATTGCCAAAGCCCAGGAGCTTATCAAGAAATATGAAGAGCAACAGAACAATGTGAGGAACAACCGGGAATATGACTCACTCTCCAAAGAGATTGAGTTCCAGACTCTTGAAATTGAACTTTCTGAAAAGCGTATACGTGAGTTTACGGTTCTGATTGACGAAAAGAAGGTGGTAATTGCAGAGTCCACCGAAGTGCTGGAAGGACGTAAACTGGACCTGGAGAACAAGAAAAAAGAGCTGGAGGATATTGTCGATGAGACCAAGAAGGAGGAGAGCGTGATGGAGAAGAAGTCAGCCGAACTGGAGGGTATTATCGAGGAGCGTTTGATTACTGCCTATAAGAAGATCAGGGCAAATGCCCGGAACGGACTTGCTGTGGTTCCTGTTGAGAGGGACGCCTGTGGCGGTTGTTTCAACAAAATTCCTCCCCAGCGTCAGCTGGATATTGCATCCAAGAAAAAGATCATTGTTTGCGAATATTGCGGACGGATCCTGGTAGACTCCAGGGCCACGGAAGATTCCAAATAGCCCCTCAGGGAGTAATAAGCTCCTTGCAGTTAGAGAGGCGTGAACGGGTATCCTCCAGGAATAACTTCATTTTAGCTCTATCCTCCGCAGACATGCCCTTCAGGTCAAAGGCAGACGGATCAAGATTAGCGGGCACCAGCGTAAAGCCGGTGCCTTTTTTTGTTTGCGGTTTCCAAACCCACACCGGAAGGTAGCCTGAACTGCTTATCTGTCGCTCTTCTTTTGACAATACCAGCTCAAAGATGATCCCGCCGTCCCTGGGTGGGGTACGCTGGTTGGAGATCAGGTTGCCCAGGGAGTAGACCACCAGGTCTCCTGCTTCCTTCCCTCGAATGGGCTGTACCACATGGGGATGGGAACCAATTACCACATCAGCCCCAAGTTCAAACAGGAAGGAGGCCAGCTCTTGTTGTTCCTTGCTCTCTGTCAGCTGGTACTCCTGGCCCCAGTGGATGCTTACCAGGATAAAATCGGGCTGAGCAGTAAGGGCTTTTTGCATGTCCTCCTCCATCTGTGTCAGGTTGATCCGGTTGACTATGGCAGGCGGCCGGTCCTGGATCCCGTTGGTCCCATAGGTATAATTGAGCAGGGCAATCCGGATACCCTTTTTCTCCACAATCAGCGGATAGGAGGTGGCCCTGGAAGCCGAATCGGGAAAGGTTCCGGTCTGGACGATCTCTTGCCTGTGCAGCAGCTCAACCGTGCGCCGCAGTCCCTTTAGTCCCCTGTCAAGCGCATGATTATTGGCATTTACCAGGATGTCAAAGCCCGCCCATTTCAGGGCTTCCGCCAGTTCATCCGGACTGGAGAAGGCCGGATAGCCCTTGTATGGCTCCCCCGCAAAGGTGACCTCCAGGTTTCCTATGACCAGGTCGGCCTCCTGCAGGTAGGGGCGAAGGAACTGAAAACAGGGCTTATAATCATAACCCGGCTCGCCGCTTGCCAGGGCGGAGGCAATCTGGCTGTCATGCCCCATGATGTCACCTGCGAACAGCAGCTTCAATTCCGTCTGCTGGGCAAAACTCTGCAGACAAAAAAATAGTCCTGAAAAAATGAATATGCGTCCCTTCAAAACCTTGTAGTTAGGAATTCTTCGGGACCAATATAACAAATCCTTACCAGCTTCCGCCTGCACCACCCCCTCCAAAGGAGCCGCCACCGCCTCCGGAGAAGCCTCCAAATCCGCCGCCGCTACCCGAAGAGAAGTTGCCAAAGCTGCCCGAATGACGGCCCCCGGAAAGCATTCCCAGCGCCAGCCAGAGAGGTAAATTGCTGCGTCCCATTCCGGCACTCCTTCTCCTGCCCCCAAAGAGCAGGGAGAGGATGATGATCATAAAAATCAGGCCCGCAATGGATCCTCCTCCCGAGGAGGTCTGCTTTCTGTATTCATCCGCGGTAAACTTGCCGTCGAGCAGCGAGATCATCACAGAGGTTGCGGAGTCTATTCCGGCATAGAAGTCCCCCTTTCTGAAATTGGGAAGTATTTCGTTCTGCACAATTCTTGAAGCAATGGCATCCGGGATATATTCCTCCAGTCCGTAACCCGTGGAGATATAGACATTATTATCCTGCATATCCATAAGTACCAGCAGGCCGTTGTCCTTACCCTGCTGGCCCACACCCCATTGTTCACCGATTCTCTGACTCAGGTCTGAGGCGGCATAGCCCCCGTTGTCGTCGAGGGTTACGATAAAAATCTGTGTGGAGGAGCGGTACTCAAATTCATTCAGTTTTTGCTCCAGGGCAGAAACTTCTGAACTGCTGAACACCCCTGCATAGTCGTTCACCCATGACTGGGGCTGGTCCGGCACCGGGAGTTTATCCTGTGCTATACTCCCCAGGGGGAACAAAAGCAGGAGAGATATGCCTATTATCACTAGCTTTTTCATTTCGAATCTCCTCCAAATGATAGTTCATCCGACAACTCATTGATATCCCCGTCCTGGTGTGGGAAGTGACTCTTCAGGGCCTGGCCGGCCATCAGGATACCTTCTTTCAGTCCACCGGCAAAATTGCCCTCAGAAAAATGCTCCGCCATCTTCTGCTTGATCTTGTCCCAGAAATCGTCGGGAGTGACCGCATTGATCCCGGCATCGCCCAGGATGGCGAACTTACGGTCCTTTACCGCCATGTAAAACAGCACGCCATTACGCAGCCCGGTTTTTTGCATCTCCAGCTTCCCGAACCACCAGGCTGCCCGGTCCATCAAATCCTCTTTACAGTGGTTGTCCAGATGCACCCGGATTTCTCCCGAGGTATTCAGTTCAGCCTCTTTCACAGCCGATTTAATCAGCTCCTTCTCCTCTTTGGAGAAAAAATTTACAGCGTTCATTGCTTATAATTCTTAGCGAATACTCCGGTGCTAAAACTCAACCACAGGAGCGGTTTCACTGCCTTCCACAGCCTCAAAATAGGCCTTCTGATCAAAGCCTGTAATCCCGGCAATCACACTATTTGGAAACTTACGAATAGAGGTATTGAACCCCCTGGTTATCTCATTGAATTTCCGGCGCTCCACAGCTATGCGGTTCTCAGTGCTCTCCAGCTGGGCCTGTAGATCCAGGAAGCTCTGGTTGGCCTTTAGTTCGGGATAGCGTTCTACGGTAACCAGTAGTCTGGATAGTGCTGAACCCAGGCCATCCTGGGCCTGCTGGAAAGCCGCCAGGGATTCGGGCGTAATGTTCGTTGGATCGATGGTGACGCTGGAGGCCTTTGCCCGGGCCTCAATAACCTGTGTGAGAGTCTCCTGTTCAAAATCGGCATAGCCCTTGACGGTATTGACCAGGTTGGGGATCAGGTCGCCCCGCCGCTGGTAGACATTCTCCACGTTGGCCCACTGGCCGGTAACCCCTTCTTCAAGGGCCACAAATCCATTGTACTTCTGAACACCCCAAAAGATGGCCAGTATCACAATAATTCCAATAATAATCCAGGTTCTGTTTTTCTTTTTCATTTTATTCTCGGTTAAATCATTTTCAGTTTAGAAGGAGTAAATATAAGCAATGTCCGGCTATCACTTCGCTGAAAGGTAAAATATCGGTGAAAAATCGATCAATACAACCTTTGCGCCCTTTAAATGTTATCTGTTTATGAAAGAAAACTGGGCCGTGTTTTTTGATGGTCAATGCAGGCTCTGCAGCAAGTCGGTACGCTGGATTATCCGCAATGATAGGCGCAAGCGTTTCACTTTTATTCCCCTGCAGGCCGTCCATCAACAGGAAACCAAAAGGCAAAACGGGACTTTGGATATTACCGGGGATCCCCGGGATCAAACGGATACGGTCCTGCTGCTTTTGGATGGAAAAGAGTATGTGCGTTCAGGGGCAATATTGAGGATCGCCCTTCGCCTGCGTTTTCCCTGGCCAATGCTGGGAATATTTTTTCTGGTGCCCCCTTTCATCAGAGATGCGGCATACATGCTGGTGGCCAGGAACAGAAAATCCTGGTTTGGGGAGGAGCCCTGCTGTTACGTCCCCTGATCCGGGTGCAGCACTCCCCCGGAATACGCGTTTCATGTGTTTTAAAACCCTGTTTTACTGCGCTGACAGGATTTTGAATTTTGTATTTTTGAATGATATCATGAAGTTTAAGGGAAGATGAAAGGGGAAGAGTTCAAAAGCGCTGTCCTGGAAGGAATTCCAGAACAACTGCCGTTAAAAAAGGAGCGTGATCCGAAATTTAACCATGCTCCCAGAAGAAAGGATATCCTGACAGACGCCGAGAAAAAACTGGCCCTCAGGAATGCCCTTCGTTATGTGCCGAAGCAACACCACGCTACCCTGGTCAGGGAGTTTAGGGAAGAACTGGAGCGTTATGGAAGGATCTACATGTACCGGTATAAGCCCTCCTATGCCATTTCTGCCCGCAAGCTGGAGGTCTACCCCTACAGATCAAAGCAGGCAGGAGCCATCATGGTGATGCTGAACAATAACCTGGATCCCAAGGTGGCACAACACCCTGACGAACTGATTACTTATGGAGGGAACGGGGCTGTTTTTCAGAACTGGGCCCAGTACCGGATTACCATGAAGTACCTGGCGGAAATGAGCGACGAACAAACCCTGGTGCTCTATTCCGGACATCCCCTGGGACTGTTTCCTTCCCACAGGGAAGCCCCCAGGGTGGTAGTGAGCAACGGGATGGTGATTCCTAATTATTCGGGACAGGACGATTATGAGCGCATGAATGCACTGGGAGTATCCCAGTATGGCCAGATGACAGCCGGCTCCTTTATGTATATCGGCCCACAGGGAATCGTTCACGGAACTACCATTACTGTCATGAATGCGGGAAGGCTTATGTTAAAGGGTGGGGATGGAAGTTTGAAAGGGAAGGTATTTGTGACCTCCGGCCTGGGAGGGATGTCGGGGGCACAGCCCAAGGCCACGGTGATTGCAGGGGGTATCTGCGTGGTGGCAGAAGTCAATCCCCGGGCTACCTCCATGCGTTTTTCCCAGGGCTGGGTGGATGAGGTTTTTAGCGATCTGAATCTTCTGGCTGAACGATTGGAGAAGGCACGGGAAAATAAGGAGGCCGTTTCTTTGGCTTACCAGGGCAATGTGGTGGACCTGTTGGAATTCCTTCTGGAAAAAAATATCCCGGTGGAGCTGGGATCCGACCAGACCTCTCTGCACAATCCCTTTTCCGGGGGTTACTACCCGGCAGGACTCGACTTTGAAGAGGCCAAGCGAATGATGGCCGAGGAGCCCGGGTCTTTTAAAGAGCTTGTATACAAGTCCCTGAGAAGGCATGTGAGGGCGGTAAACGGACTGGTGGAGAAAGGGATGTATTTCTGGGATTACGGAAATGCCTTTCTGCTGGAGTCTGGCAGGGCAGGAGCCGATGTCTTCCAGGCGGATGGGAGTTACCGTTACCAGTCCTATGTGCAGGCCATTATGGGTCCCCTTTTCTTTGACTATGGCTTTGGTCCGTTCAGGTGGGTCTGCACCTCGTCGGATCCCCGGGATCTGGCTGTTAGCGACCGCATTGCTGCCAGGGTGCTGGAGCAACTGCTTGCCGAAGCACCCCAGGAGATCCGGAAACAGCTGGAGGACAACCTGCACTGGATCAGGGAGGCTGAGGATCACCGTCTGGTGGTGGGATCTCAGGCCCGGATTCTTTATGCCGACAGCCAGGGACGAATTGCCATTGCAAAGGCCTTCAACCGGGCCATCCGGGAAGGTCAGATCTCAGGTCCCATCGTACTGGGAAGGGATCATCACGATGTTTCAGGAACCGATTCTCCCTACCGGGAAACCTCCAATATTTACGATGGTTCAGCCTTCACTGCCGATATGGCGATTCAAAATGTGATCGGGGATGCCTTTCGGGGAGCCACCTGGGTCTCCATTCATAACGGAGGGGGAGTCGGCTGGGGCGAAGTGATCAACGGTGGGTTTGGAATGTTGCTGGATGGGACTCCCGAGGCGGATCGCAGGCTGGAGGGCATGTTGCACTGGGATGTTAACAATGGAATCGCCAGAAGAAGCTGGGCCAGAAATGTGGGAGCAATCCGGGCCATTAAACGGGAGATGGGGCTCAGCCCCTCCCTGAAGGTCACTCTCCCCCATCTGGTGGATGACCGGCTTTTGGAAGACGGGGTTTAATTTTCGAATAGAAGGGTGTAGGGCCTGGAGATGGAATCCTCCAGCTGGGGCATGCTGATGTTACGGCTGTACCTTGTCTGCTCCTTCCCATCAAAGAAAATCAGGATGGTGGGAATAGTGAAAATCCTGAACTGCCCGGAGATCATCGGACTGCGCTCTATATCAATGTAATAGGAGGTCAAATGGGGAAATCGATCCTGAAGTAGCTCTTTTACCTTGGGCCTCAGTACTTTACAAACCGAACAGGATTCGCTTGAGAAGTAAAGCAATATCCCTTTTTCTGCGGTGATCCTGTCCTGAAGCTCCTGTAAATTGTATACAGCTTCCATATTAATATTCTGCTTCGTTGAGTAAGACCAGCATGCATTCAGCCACCGGTTCGATCCCTTCCCTTTGCAGGCGGCCCATAAACTCCGGGTTAACCGTTCCGGGATTAAAAATAACCCTTTTGGGTTTTAAGGAGATAATGTAGTCGTAGTAATCCGCCTGTCTGGATGAACCAATATAGATCGATACGGTGTGAACCCCTTCAATAGGTGGTTTTCCTACAAGAATCTCCTGTTCAGCGATTATTCCTTCCCGAAATCCCACGGCCACCACCTCCACTTCATGGCGTAATAAACTCTTTACTGCCTTGTGTGAAAACCTCACAGGATTGGGACTTGCACCCAGTACCACTGTTTTTTTTGATTCTGACAAAACGGCCTGATGATTTTTTTAATCTGACAAAGATAGCCAATCCTGAGAAATAGGGAAGTATAATTGACGCGATGAAAGCAGATAAATATTCGATCCTCAGATGGTATGAATCAGCACCACGGCGTAGGCTGAAACACCCTCCTCATTTCCGGTAAAGCCCAGTTTTTCTTCGGTGGTGGCTTTGACTGATACCTGGCCTTCCTGAAGCCCCAGCTGTTTTGCAATTTCCAGCTGCATCCGGGAAATATAGGGCTTCACTTTAGGTTCCTGCAGACAGATGGTACTGTCGATATTTCCTATGGCATATCCCTTGTTAGCAAGCAGTTCCCCCGAAAGCCGGAGCAGAATGGTGCTGGCAATTCCTTTGTAGGCCGGGTCGTTATCGGGGAAGTGCGTCCCAATATCTCCCAGAGCCGCTGCACCCAAAATGGCATCACAGATGGCATGGAGCAATACGTCGGCATCGGAGTGGCCCACAGCTCCCTTATGATGTTCAATCTCAACTCCACCCAGCCAGAAGGGGATTCCCTCCTCCAGGCGGTGTACATCGTATCCGAAGCCTATCCGGAAATTCATGCTTCTGTTTTATAAATCCAGGTCCGCGAAGTCAAATCCCAGGGTAAACCTGAGGGTATTGGCCAGTGGACTGTTTTGTCCGTTGGTGGGAACCAGGTAGGCAAAATCGAGGGCGAATACATTGAGTTTCAGTCCAACGCCTACGGTGAAATATTTCCGGTTCCCTTTGGTGGAGTGCTCGTGAAAGTAGCCGGTCCGGATGGCAAACTGACTCCTGTACCAGTATTCCACACCCGCACTGTAGGAAATCTCATTCAACTCCTCTATAAAGGGGCTGTAGGTGCCATTGTTGCGGAGTACTCCGGGGGCATCGTAAAAGGACTGTACCATACCCAGCACGGTGGAACCAGGTGTCTCTTTCCCCCGCAGCACCACCAGCTCGCCGGTTTCCTGGTATATGGAATCGTCAAAGGCCGGAGGAGAGGGGACCAGGAGCTTATTCAGGTCCATGTTAAAGGAAATAGTATTGTATTCGTCAATATTGTAACTGAATCTTCCACCGATCCGCATGTTGGTGGGAATGGGGGTTTTATCCGCATCCACCGAGTAGGAGATGGGGGTACCCATATTGGTCAGACTGATCCCAGCGGCCCATTCCCCGTCGCTGGTACCCACATTCACCTGGTTCTGATAGTAAAAACCCAGGTCCGCGGCAAAGGAAATCCCGGCCTTGGTGGCCTGTCCGTCTGAGGTCTGCTGTCCGCTTGTAAGATCGGAACGGATAAAGCGGAAGGCGATTCCCCCGGAAAAATTATCGGTAAAGAGCCTGGAATAGCCTGCATCAATGGCAAACTCATTGGGATTATATTGCCCGGCAAAGCTGCCGTCAATATTGGTAAAGGTGATATTTCCCAGGGAGAAATAGCGCAGGGAGGTACTGATCACCTGCTGTTCATCCACCCGGAAGAACCCGGTCAGGTATGCCAGGTTGATATCCGGGATCAGGTTTCTGAGCCAGGGGGTGTACGAGATGGCAAATCCCCCTTTGCTATCCACAAAAGCATATTTACCAATGTTCCAGTGCTGTGAATTTACATCCGGATTGGTGGCTACTCCCACATCCCCCATGGCTCCAGCTCTTGAATCAGGCGCAATGATCAGAAAGGGTACGGCAGTCTGAATGGCATTGAGTACGGGCTCCGCTCCTCCAAGTTCGCCGGTGGTTATCTGTCCTGCGATATTTGTAGTAAGCAGCATAAACAACCCGCTAACTAGGGCAATCAATCCTACTTTTAATCTTAATTTCATCTAAAAGGTTTAGGTCAACAAATATAGTATAATAATATATTTTCTGCGGGTGTGGTGTTATCGTCTATTAGTACGTATTCTGGTCTGTTTTAGTATATGAAGTCTGCATTATTTTAAGCCTAGCGCGCGATGATCAGTTTTCCGGCTGAGGAGTCGACCTCCCCCTCCTCAGTGCTCAGGGTGGCCCGGTAGACATACACGCCAGCTCCCATCTCTGCTCCCCCGGAGGAACTGCCATCCCACATCAGAGGCTCCAGCCTGTATCCGGGCGAGTTCACCTGCAGGTCGAAAACCCGGACCAGCTCCCCTGAGAGTTTATAGATGGTGAGCACCAGCCTGAGATTGCTGTCCGGCCGGTTATGTGCAATACTGAACCAGGTGCGGTCGAAAAAGGGATTGGGGTAGTTATAGATCTGCTCCAACAACATCTCTTCTGATTCCACCACCACAAAATCAATACTGGCTTCCATGGAGTTATTATGGATATCCCAGACTTTCATCGTGACCGTATGGCTGCCGGGCTCCAGATCGTTATAAGGATAGCTGACTACCCCTGAATTGTAACTGTTGGTATTGGCCTGGTAAAATTCATTTAGGATGACAGAATTGATCCGATCCTCATCCAGGGTGGCTGTGAGGTCATGACCGATTCCATTGCCGGTGGTATTGATACCATAGTTGTCCGAGACGTAAGCCAGCAGAACCGGACTGGGATCGGTGATTCCGCCGGATACGAAAAAGGAGTCGTTCATAAAAAGATCTATCACCGGGGGCTCACTATCGGTGACATTCTCTTCGTTAATTCCCCCAACAATGAACCCCTCATAGGATCCATGGGCATCCACCTCCTGGTTCGTGCTGTAGTAAGAGATTTTGCCAGGGCCATAGGCGTAGTTGATATCTTTGGGCATATAGAATCCGAAATTAAAACGGCCATTACTCACCGTGGCCTCTCCGCTGTAGAGTATGTTGTTTCTGGCGCTGAAGGTAAAAACGGATCCGCCATCGTTGGAAAGGGTCTCAATGCTTCTCTCTTTATCGAAAACTTTGGGGTATATTTTACCGTTAAATCCGCTCAAAGGCTGGCTATCCTCACTCTCCAGGTGTCCGGAGATACTTACCCATTGCAGGGCGGAAAGGGTATCGTTTCCCGGGGATACCGGCGAGCCATTGATGGAGTCGGTTTTCACCCTGTGTCTGGGATAGCTAAGCCGCAGGGAGGGATCTCCCAGCAGCGTAAAGTTGCGTTTGTTGATTCCCGCCCCGGTATTGTTTTTACTGTACGCGATGATATCCCCCAAACGATAGTTCTGCTGGTTGGTATCTTTCTCGAATACCACTTCATAGAATCTCTCATTGAGCGCGTGATTTGGACCGGAATAGACCAGCCGGGTAGTGGTGAACAGTCCGATTCCACCCCCTTCTGTATTCAGAAGTACCTTTTCACCTGCCGAGGTGATCTCCTGGTCTTCTGACAGGTTGTACTGGTCATACCTGCTGAATTCACAGGTGGCAGTCATAAAAAGAGGGAGCATCTTTTTATTGTTCCATCCGCGAATATCATCTGAAGTGAGTATTTTTTCATGGGCAAGTCCCTGGGTCCCCCCATGTCCGGTATAATTGATAATCAAAGCACCCCTGTGCACCTGGTCGTTCAGGGCCCGGGTTACTTCGGGATAACTGGGACCAGTGGAGAGTTCTTCCTGGGGGTAGGCATCCAGATAGATCTTATTGTTATTATAAGCCGGGTAGTGCTCCTTTACGTAAGAGGCCAGCTCATCGGCCTGCCGCATATGAATGTTGGTGTCTTCATCGTCTCCAATAAAGCAGAGTTGGTTTCTCCATCCACCCTGTCTGTCCGGATTATGGTAAGCGATAATTTTGTCAACCAGATCGGCAGCCTCTTCCAGATCTGATGCAGGCAGTCGTCCGATGCCAATGTCCAGTAGTCCGTCATACATCCCTTCATCGGTATCAAGCAGCCCGAAAAAATCGTCAGAGACATAGGAACCGGTTGGTGAAAGTGACTCCTCCGACTGGTAAGTAAGGATCAGGTTGGTGTTATACTGTTTCTCGTCACTGCCGCGGTTGTCATAGGATCCGTCGCCCAGCAGGAGCAGATAGCGGCAGCTGTTGCCCGTCCCTCCCGAGCGGTCGTAAAACATCTTCATAAAATTGCGTAAGGCACTTACATCGGGGGTACCGGATGAGAACTCATTAAATACCTGTTGCTGGGTAACCACCGCCACCTCCATACCATCGTTGTCCCTCCGGAACTGTGCCAGTCTGTTTGCTTCTTCCAAAAATAGTTCCGGAGTAACAATAATAAGTTCCGGATGGCCCAATCCATGCAGATCCTGGTTTGGGACCAGGCCCAGGCCCTGACTCGTGTAATCCGGAACAGGGAAAGATCCATCCGGCCGGAATGCAATGAACTCTCTGTGGCTGTTGGTCTCCAGGGTAAAAAGGGCCACCTGGCCTTCCCGGGAATAGCTAATATTTTTTGGTTTTTGAGGATCGGTGATCTCCCAGATAATCATATTGTTAGTGGCTTGCTTCACCTGGAACTGACTGATATTTCCGGGCCCGCTGCTCCTGGAATCTCTGAAGGCAAGCTGGCTGCCTGTCAGGGAGAGTTCTGACCGGGCAGTAATGGAGATGGAGTTCAGCCATCCCTCGGAATTGGAGTCCGGCCGGTTATAGGTCACTTTAACATCCAGTTCATCCGATTCGGGCAGATAAGAGAAAACAGCTTCTGATTCGTAAGCGTAAGTGGAGGTGTATTGACTCAGATTTGTCCCGCTCACCGGGAGGGTTCCCAGGGCTAGGTTATTTGCGCTGACGGTAAAGCTGGAGTTAACACCCGAACGGGCTGCAACAGCGGTGTGGATGCTAAGTGCTTCGCCCTGGACCCTGCCTTCCAGGAAAAATGGATAAACTTCGGAGAGATTCACGCTGAAGATATCTCCGTACCAAACTCTGCCGGATTGAATCAGGTTATAGGTCTCCTCTTCATGGAAATCCCTGAAATCATAGGATGTTACAGTATGGGTAGGAACTCCGGCACTTAATGCGGCAGCATCCGGAGCTTCAGACGCTCCCTGACTATCTGTGACAAAGTAGTAACCCTTCCATGAATAAGGATGCAGGTGGTGCAGGTACATGTCCCTGCCTGCATCAAATTGCCACTGTACCGGGCCCTTGGCATAAAAAAGGATAAAATCACCCGGGCCAAATATATCGTCCTCTCCTTTGTTAAAATGGAGGGGAAGCACTTCCAGGTCATCCATATAGCCCTGGGAATATTGCTCCGGGAGCAGACTGGCACCAGACCCGTAAATGCTGACGGCGGAAGGATTTACCAGGCCCATATCCTGGAGTTGTTCATAGCTAAGCTTATGTATGCCATCCTCCTCCACGGAAATCCGGATCCACCTGCCTGAGGCAAGCAGTGAGTGATCCGTCCAGTTCCCCGCCCTGGCGCTCTTCAGGGGTGCCAGGGCAGCTTCCTGTTCCAAAATGAGCTTAAACTGATCCACCTGGTGTATGCTGCCATCCTCCTGTCTGATAAATGGACGGACTTTCACCATCACGAAGAAACGCCCGGCTTCCCTGCCCAGGTTATATTCCACTAAAGGGCTCATATTCAGATGTGAAAGATCCAAATTCCGGAGTAAAGCAGCATCCATTTTGGTGGATTTAACGACCTTCACCTCTAGCCTGGGAAGCTTGCCCGGAGCCTTCCATTCAATTTTTCTTGCATAATATGGTAACGTATTCTCACCATCCTCGTATAATGCATTTGTAAAGAAATGGTGCACATCCTCTCTATTCCACTGAATATTAATATTTTCAGTTTGAGAATATAGCAGGATCAGGGGGTGAAAAAGTATGAGGAATAAAAGGTTTCTCATAAAAAAGTGCAAACAGCTGCTAAAATATGTATTTAAACGAAGATTTTGACGTTCATAGTATATATTCCTTACAGGATAGCAGGCTATTGTATAACAGAATAGAAGTGAGAAAGGTTGCAGAAGAACATCGTATTTGGGTGTGGATGACAGGAATCCTGATCATCCTCTCGGCCGATGCCGAATCGCAGGATCCTGCATTCTCGCAGTTCTATGCCAATCCCCTCTATATGAATCCAGCCATGGCTGGAGTGGAAGGACCCGCAAAGCTCTACCTGGGATACCGGAATCAATGGCCGGGAGCCACGAATCCCTATGTGACTTACCATGCTTCCTTTGAAAAGTTTATAGAGCCCCTGCAGGGCGGGATAGGGATCCATCTTAACAACGACCGCCAGGGTGGGGGAGTATTCAATACCCTGTCTCTGGATGCCATCTATGCCTATCACCTGCAAGTCTCTTCAAGACTGATGATCAGCGGCGGGTTCCAGGCATCAGTGGGGCAGAGGAACATGGATCCCTCGGATCTGGTACTTCCTTCGGAGCTTATGGGAGCCGGAACCACCACCCTGATCCCCTATTCCAAAGTGTTTCCCGATTTTGCAGTTGGATTTGGAGGGTTTTATAAACACTTTTACGGTGGAGTGGCTGCTCATCACCTGTTGGAGCCCTATTCCGCACCTTCAGAGGATCCAAATACCAGGTTATCGAGGAAATATACGGCGCATCTGGGAGCACTTATTCCCGTATACGAAAAACGACTGGGGAAAGAGGTATTGCAGCTTTCTCCCAATCTGATTTTCATTCAACAGGATATTTATCAACAGCTAAATTATGGATTGGAGGTACATTACAGGGGGCTTATTCTGGGCACCTGGTTCAGACAGGACCTTCTGTTTTCATATGGTACAGCAATCTTCTCTGCAGGCTATGGCAACGGACAATTTAGGATTCGCTATAGTTATGATGCCAAACTCTCACCACCCGATTTGTATATCCCATCGCTTGGGGCGCATGAATTATCGATGGTGGTTATATTTGAAAACCTTAACAAATCGACAAAACACAGGGCAATAAAATGTCCTAGAATTTAGTTAGTTTTGTTAGACGTTTTTTTAAAAAGTTAATAATTAGTGTAGTTTATAATTGAAAAACAAGAAGCCATGAAAATGATGATGAGACTGTTCCCTGTATTGCTGATTGCACTGATGCTTTGGGGATGTGGAGGAAAGGATGTGACCTCATCAGGCAATGTCTCAACAACCACTGGATGGGATTATAATGACCCGGAAAATGGAGGTTTCGAGGTAATCACTGCCGCGGAACAAGAGACTGGCCCTGGCCTGACTCTCATTGAAGGAGGAACCTTCACCATGGGAAAGACCCAGGATGATGTGCTGTTTGAATGGAACAATATGCCCCGCAGGGTGACCATAAGTTCCTTTTACATGGATATCACCGAAGTTCGCAACGTGGATTACCGGGAGTATATCAACTGGTTGGGTCGTGTATTCGGGATGAATAATCCCCAGGTAGTGAGAGCTGCCATGCCTGACACTCTGGTTTGGCGCGATCCCATGGCTTTTAATGAGCCTTATGTGGAGTATTACTACCGCCATCCCTCATTTAATGAGTATCCGGTTGTGGGCGTGAACTGGCTCCAGGCTCAGGACTACTGTATCTGGAGGACCGACCGGGTCAATGAGATGCTCCTGGTGGATATGGGGCATATCGAGCTGTCGACCGACCAGCAGGATGAAAGGAATTTCAATACCGAGGCCTATATTTATGGGCTTTACACCCCCAATATCATAAATCCCCAGCCAAGCCTGAATCCCAATGTGGAGTCCAGGTTAATCAATATGGAAGACGGGATCTTACTGCCCAGGTACCGCCTGCCAACGGAAGCAGAGTGGGAATATGCTGCTCTGGGTCTTGTGGGGAACACGGTGGATGAACTTCTCTGGGAGCGCAGGACCTTCCCATGGAACGGACATAATCTCCGGAACGATAATGCCAGGGATATGGGAAAGATGAGAGCGAATTTTGTTAGAGGCAAGGGGGATATGATGGGTATGGCCGGAAGCCTGAACGATGGAGGATCCATCACCGTTCCCGTGAAGTCCTACTGGCCCAACGATTATGGTCTATACTGTATGGCTGGAAACGTAAATGAGTGGGTGCAGGATGTGTATCGTCCCCTCTCCTCCTATGATGTTTCAGATTTCAGGCCCTTTAGGGGAAATCAGTTTGACCAGATGTCTCAGGATGCCAATGGATCCCCCATGATTGACAGTCTGGGACGGATTCAGCGGGAGCCCGTGGACGAAGCGGACCTGCAGGGGCGTATGAACTACCGTAAGTCGGATTACCGGAACTACCGGGATGGAGACAAGGAATCGGTATTTGAGCAGGGAGAGAGAAGCCAGGCAGAGTATGAGGGTTCAGGTAGCATGTATATCAATACAGAATCAGAAAGGATGTCCTTGATGAGTGACGAGACCAGGGTTTATAAAGGTGGTTCCTGGAGAGACAGGGCCTACTGGCTGAGTCCGGGCGAAAGACGCTTCCTGATTGAAACTGAATCCAGAGATGACCTTGGATTCCGATGTGCCATGATCCGAGTAGGAACACCAACAGGTTTCTAAAGAAAGAAATATTATCACATTTTATAAGGGACCGTCTCCTAGGAGATGGTCCTTTTTTTATATCTTCAGAATCTTAACTTCGCACTTACACCGAGCTTGCGAGCTCAGTGAAACTAATCCTTTACAAGCAAAGGATTGTAGGTGCCTTCGTTAAAAACCCTTAAGATAATGGCCTGCATATGAGGCAACCCGGCATAAAACAACTCTACCAGGAGTTTCTTGAATCCACAGGGATTTGTACCGATACTCGCCGGGATACGGAGGGATCTCTCTTTTTTGCCCTCCGGGGAGAGCAGTTTGATGGAAACAACTTTGTGGAAGATGCCCTGAGCAAAGGGTGCCGGCTGGCCATTACAGAGCGGAAGGATTTAGCTGGAGTGGACAGGGTGCTGCTTGTAAGCTCCGTTCTTTTGGAGCTGCAGCAGCTGGCCAGGTACCATCGCAAACAGCGCGCCCCCCGCGTGCTGGCCATTACCGGCAGCAACGGAAAAACAACCACCAAAGAGCTCCTGGCCACCGTACTTTCCACCAGATATACTCTGATTGCTACCAGGGGGAATCTAAATAACCATATTGGCGTGCCCTTGACCCTGCTCTCCCTGGACAGGGAGGAGCTGGCAGTGATCGAAATGGGAGCCAATCATCCCGGGGAGATTGCTGAACTGGCCAGGATTGCAGCCCCTGATCTGGGGATAATCACCAATGTGGGTAAGGCCCACCTGGAGGGATTTGGTTCCCTGCAGGGCGTTCTTAATGCCAAAAGCGAACTTTATGCTTACCTGGCTGCACAGGGGGGGCAGGCCCTTATCGATGGAGGGGATCAGCTCCTGATTGGAAAAGCAGAGGAACTTGGTGTGGAGAAGCTGCTGATTGCCCCGGGTGGTGAGTTGCCAATAGAGGTGAGGCTTTTGGGTCAGACCCCCTATCTGGAAGTGGAACTGCGGTTCGAAGAGCAGGTTCATGCCTGCAAGACCCGGCTGGTGGGAGCTTACAATGTTCAGAATATCCTGCTGGCGGCAGGTGCGGGTCTGCATTTTGGAATCCCCGGCGGGGACATTGCCCGGGCCATATCTGGATATCATCCAGAAAATCAAAGATCTCAGATGCTTGAGGGAGGGCGGAACCGATTGGTTCTGGACTCTTACAATGCCAATCCAAGCAGTATGCGGGAGGCCATCACCGGCTTACTGGAGTATGCTTCACCTCCGGTTATGCTGATACTTGGGGATATGGCTGAACTGGGGGATGCTTCCCCGGAGGAACACCATGAACTGCTGGTTTGGATCCGCACTCTGAAGGTGGACCGGGTCTTACTGGCGGGGCCCAATTTCTACGAAGCCGGTAAAAACTTTGAAAACCTGTCGGTTTTTAAAGGGAAAAGTGAACTGGAAGCAGCGCTTAAAAAGGAAAAGCCTGAAGGCTACCATATCCTGCTGAAAGGGAGCCGGGTGATGGAGCTGGAAAGTCTTAAACCATTGCTAATAGAGTAAACGAAATAGATTATGGCAAACAAACTGATGGATCCCATCGGAAAGCTGATGGGATTGCGATACAAAAGTCATCCCTGGCACGGAGTGGATATCGGTCCGGATACACCCGAAGTGGTCATGAGCTTTATTGAGATGGTACCTACCGATACGGTTAAGTATGAAGTGGACAAGGATACCGGCTATCTAAAAATCGACCGGCCCCAGAAGTACTCCAATTCCGTACCGGCCCTGTATGGATTTATTCCACAAACATACAGTGGTGAACGGGTGGCGGAGCTTAGCCGGGAGAAGACCGGAAATGCGAAAATTGTGGGTGATTCTGACCCGGTGGACATCTGTGTGCTCACCGAAAAACAAATTTCTCATGGCGATATCCTCGTAAGGGCCCGGCCCATTGGCGGATTTCGAATGATCGATAATAACCAGGCAGATGACAAGTTAATTGCCGTTATGAATAACGATGCCCTCTATGAGGACTACCGGGATGTTTCAGACTTACCTGAAAAGGTGGTCAACCGGCTCAGGCACTATTTTCTCACCTATAAGGATCTGCCCGGAAATCCTGCGGATGTGGAGATCACACACGTATACGGACGCGAAGAGGCCATGGATCTGATTAAGCGATCTATCACAGATTACCAGACCCGATTTGAGAACCTGGATAACCTGCTTTCTAACGTTTAATTGTCGTTACTTCTTCGGGTATACAGAAATCTTTTGATTTTATGGGTGGCCGTCTTTTCGAAGGGTTGAACCTGTCGAACCATCGACTGCAGTTTTGAGTTGCGGGATACGTGCTGGTTCACATGGATCATCAGCTCTTTCAGCGCCTCATCGGCTTTCACCTGCAATTGTTTCTTATATTCCGCCGCATTCTCTTTCAGGTGCTGGAGCTGTTCTTCAATCAGCTCCATCTTCAGATGCACCATGGCCGTAAGCTTTCCTTTGTACTCCATCACCAGGGATTCACTCACATTTTCCCTGGAGTTGATAACCGCTTCGATCTCTTCCGGATAGATGTTCTCCCCGTTGGGTCCCAGTATCATATTTTTGGAGCGGCCCTTGATATAAATAATCCCCTTTTTATCGATAATTCCCAGATCGCCGGTACGAAAATATCCATCCTCTGTGAATACTTCCCTGGTTTTCTCTTCATCCTTATAGTAGCCTTTCATCACATTGGAGCCTTTTACCACGATTTCTCCCTCCTTGGTAACAGGATCGGGATGGTCGATCCGGACGCTTACCCCTTCCATAATTTTTCCCACGGAATGGAAGACCGCAGTCGAAGGATTAAATCCTGCCAGCATGGGGGAGGTTTCTGTTAGGCCATATCCAATGGCATAGGGAAATCCACCTTCCAGCAGGAACTTCTCCACGTCGGGGGCCAGGGGAGCACCACCCACCCCAAAGAACCGTATTTGTCCGCCAAAAAAGTCCATAAGCTTTTTAACAGCAGCTTTGGAAAGCAGCTTCCTTGTTGGCCCAAATTTCATTAACAGACGCATGGGGGCAGATTTGCTCAGCTTGGGTCTGATGGTGGACCGGTATATTTTCTCGATGATCAGCGGGACCGTCAGCATGGTAGTGGGCTTCAGTTTTTTCAAAACTGGTCCCAGGTAGGCTGCCGTGGGGGCCCGGTCAATATACTGGACCATGGCTCCGTTGAGCAGGGTTACCATCATGCCTATGGTACATTCGTAGCTGTGCGCCAGAGGCAAAACAGAAAGAAAGCGGTCCTCGGGTAAGACCTGGTGAACGGTGCCCGATTGAACTGCGTTGCTCAGAATGTTGGTATGGGTGAGCATGACTCCCTTGGAACGGCCGGTTGTTCCTGAGGTATAAATGATGGATGCCAGATCATCCCCATCTGCTTCGTAGTAGCCTTTGCTTTCCACAGAAATCTTTGATTCCACCTGAAGCTTAGTCAGTGCGCCGGAAACTCCTGCAGTTTCTGATACCACTCCCTTGTTCACTTCCAGCAGCTGAAAGTCATCCGTATTTATCACCATCTCGACCGATCCAGGCAAACCCTCATTGAGTCTTGAGATTAGTTTTCCGGAGACAAAAACGGTTTTTGCCCCGGCGTGCTCCAGGATGGAACGAACCTCTACAGCCCGGAAATCGGGAAGGATGGGTACGGTGGTAGCCCCGCAAATAAGGGTTCCAAAATAGGCAATACCCCAGTGGGGACTGTTCTCGGCCAGGATGGCCACCTTGTCGTCCTTGCTAACCCCGGCGCTCTTCAGCATCACTGCCACATGCTGGCTTGCACGGTCAAGTTCCTCATAGCTGTATTCTGTTCCATCCACGCTGGTAAGCGAGGGCCGGGAAGGGAATTGTTTTACAGAATTCTTTAACATCAGCGGAAGGTTCGTCACCTCAGCTGGAATGTATTTTTTATAAGCGTCCATCAAGTCTGTTCTTTAATCCGGGTAAGGAACGATTGGTCCAGATCACTGAATTTTTTCCTTTTTTTTAGAAAAAAATCCAGGGCGATACTACCCGGATAGATTCTGCCTGCAATAACGCTATTTTCGGTGTATTTGTTCGGATTTTTCATCCCTCTATAGGAAGATTTCATCCCATAAAAGGCAAAATGCGCCCGGAGAACGGCCCGGAAGTCACTAAAAGCCCCCTGCAGCAAGAACCTGAGGGCTGAAATACCATCCAGGATCATCCTGACAAAAAGAATCTTTCTCCGACTTCGGTGCGGCAGGTTTTTGTAGAGTAGCAGGAGGTTATTTCTGAAATTAAGGAAGGTTTTGAAGGGATTCCCCCTCTGAAGCGTCGCTCCTCCCACATGATATACGGCGGAAGAGGGAACAAAACGGATCCGGTAGCCCATTCGCTGAAGCCTCCAGCAGAGGTCGATCTCTTCCATATGTGCAAAAAACTGTTCATCCAGTCCCCCCGATTCCCGAAAAAGATCCGACCGGACCATCAGGCAGGCCCCGGATCCCCAGAAAAGATCGATGGCCTCCTGATACTGGCCTTTATCCTCTTCCAGCTGGTCGAAGAGACGGCCCCGGCAGAACGGGTAGCCGTACCTGTCCAGGAATCCACCGGCAGCACCGGCATATTCAAAGTGCGTCTTTCGTTTGAAGTCCAGGATCTTCGGCGTGCAGGCCGCTACGGTGGGATCACTCTCCATAAGCTCTAACATGGGCTCCAGCCAGCCTTCGCTGACCTCAATATCGGAGTTTAAAAGAAGCACATAGCTGGCCTCTATCTGTTCTATAGCCCGGTTATATCCTCCGCTGAACCCGTAGTTCTTCTCCAGTTTTATCAACCGGATTTGGGGATACTCCTTTTCCAGAAAGGAGAGGGAGTCGTCGGTGGAACCGTTATCGGCGATCACCAGTTCCGCTCCGGGATGGCTTGTAAAACGAAGCAGGGCGGGCAGGAAGTGCTCCAGATGCTGCTTACCGTTCCAGTTAAGAATGACAATGGAGACCAGTTTCATGGGGCGAGCATAATTTCTTGAATGACCGACTGGAACTCCTTAAATGTCTTGGTATTGCTGCATACGATATGCTCCCCGAACAGGGGATCCTGGTCTCCGCCGAAGTCGGAGACCATTCCGCCGGCCTCCTTTACCAGTAATATACCTGCTGCAATATCCCAGGGATTGAGTCCGTATTCGTAGAAGCCGTCATATCTTCCGCAAGCCACGTAGGCGATATCAGTGGCTGCCGAACCCAGCCGCCGGAGCCCGTGGGAATTCCTCATAAAGTAGTCCATGCTGTGCATAAACTGCTGCAGGTATTTAAAATCGGTATAAGGAAAACCGGTTGCAATCAAGGCCTGGCCTACCCGTTCGACCGAGCTGACCCGTATGGGCGAACCATTGAGCCAGGCACCTCCATCTTTCCAGGCATAAAAAAATTCATTCAGTCCAAATTCATAGACAATCCCGGCTACCACCTCGTCCTTCTCTGTGAGTCCCACGCTGATGGCGAAGGGGAAAACTCCATGGATGAAGTTGGTGGTCCCATCCACCGGATCAATGATCCAGTTGTACCGCTTCCCCTTTCGGGTGCTTGTACCCTCTTCGGCGATAAAACCAGCTTCAGGCAGTAAGGCGGACAATCCAGCAACCAGGATCTCTTCTGCTTCCTTATCCACTTCGGTGACAAAATTCTGTCTCCCTTTTTCTTCAATGGAGAGTTCCGCCCCGGTCTCGTGCCGCTCTCTCACATAGGCAGCGGCCTTCTTTACCACTTCCATGGCACTGAAACATATCTCTTTATACATCATGCGGCCAAGCCTTTACTAAACACGGTAAAGTAAGCTAATTTTTCATTACCAGCAGGTCTGCCACCACGAAGGTGCTTCCCCCCGTGAAGATCAAATCCTTGGCTCCAGCTTCCTTTTGTGCGGCCAGGTACGCCTCTTCCACCTTCGAAAAGGGTTTACCCTTCAAGCCAAATTCCCTGGCCCGGCGGGCGAGTTCCTCTGCATCCATGGATCTTGGTACGGATGAGCGGGTGAAATAGTAGGAAGCCTCCTCGGGGAGCAGGGGGAAAATCATGTCCAGGTCTTTATCGCTTACCATTCCCCATACCATATGCAGCCTGTGCCAGGGTATCTGCTTAATCTGCCGGACCACCGCCGCGATTCCATCCACATTGTGAGCCGTATCGCAGATGCTTCTTGGATTGTGGCCTATGGTTTGCCACCTGCCGCTGATTCCGGTGGATGCAATGACAGAGGCAAATCCCTCCCGGATATGAGACTCGCTGATCTTCCAGTCCATCTTCTGCAGCTTATCCAGGGCTGTTAGTGCAGTGATGATATTTTCCTGCTGGTACTCCCCGGTCAGATCGCAGGTAATGGTTTTTTGTGTAGGGTTCAGGGTCTTACCAATCCGCAGGAGCATGGATCCATCCATGTTCAGGGTCCTGTATTGTGCTTCGTAGATCCGGTTGGCGCAGGTGACACTGGCTCCTTTCTCTCTGGCAATGGAACGAAGCACCTCTTCCGTGGGTGCTTCCGCCCGCCCGATGATCAGAGGGACTTTATCCTTGATTATCCCCCCCTTCTCCCTGGCAATGGAGGTGGGATGGTTTCCCAGAAACTCCGTGTGATCCAGGGATATATTGGTGATGACAGACAGAACGGGTGTAATAATATTCGTGGAGTCCAGTCTGCCCCCCAATCCAGTTTCAATAACCGCCACATCCACCTGCTTCCCTGGCAAAATAATCGAAAGCCATGGCCACGGTCATCTCAAAGAAAGAGGGTGAAATTTCTCTGATTATCTTTTGGTTTTCCGAAACAAACCCGCAGACTTCGGCTTCAGGGATGGCCTGCCCGTTGACTTTGATCCTCTCCCTGAAATCCAGCAGATGAGGAGAGGTGTACAGTCCGGTTTTTTGTCCGGAAGCCTGCAGCACGGAGGCAAGCATATGGCTCACGGATCCCTTGCCATTAGTTCCGGCCACGTGGATGGTGGGATAGCCTCTGTGCGGGTGCCCGAACCAGCTATCCAGTTTATGAGTATTGTCCAGGTTGTTCTTATAGGCCGCCTTTCCCTCCCGCTGGTACATGGGCAGAGAAGTGAAGAGAAATTCGATGGCCTCCTGGTAGGTCATTTCTGAAAATAAGGCATTTCCCAGCCGTTATACTTCACTTTTTCAGGATGGAAGCGTTCCGGCCTTGGTTTGTGTTCCTGGGGATACCCCAGCGCCACCAGTGCAAAGGGCAAGACGTGGGAAGGAAGTTGCAGTAATCCGGAGAATGCTGCCTTTCTCTCTTCCCTGGGATGAAGTCCCACCCAGCAAGCTCCAAGTCCCAGGGTATGTGCCGCCAGCAGTAAATTCTGAGTGGCCGCCCCGCAGTCCACCACCCAGTATCCGTCGTCATGCTGCAAGTGCTCATCGCCACAGACCACTACTGCATGCGAAGCGGATTGCAGCATCCGGGCGTGGGGGTGGATCTCCATGATCTTCTCCAGGAGCGCAGGCTCATCAATGACCACAAAGTGCCAGGGCTGCCTGTTTACGGCCGAAGGAGCATACATGGCAGCGCTTAGCAGGGCCCTGATCTCGCCCCTGCTTATCTTCTCCCCTGTAAAACGGCGAATGCTTCTTCTGTCCAGGATATAGTTAAGTTTTTCCATCTAAGAACGGTTCATAACTGTGTGTAAAACTTGATCCAATGTGAATAATTTGATGGCTTACCGGGAACAAAAAACCCTAATTTTGAAGCCAGACAACTTTTGACTTTACTTGATTCCTTGCTTTAGTAAAGTTAGCGTAATGAGAGGGGAAATATGGCAACTGCTGTGAAAAAAATTCGCAAGATATTTGTTCTGGATACCAACGTCTTGCTCCACGACTATAAAAGCATTCATAATTTTGATGAGCACGATATCATTGTGCCCATCACCGTTCTGGAGGAGTTGGACCGATTTAAAAAGGGCAATGACATCATCAATTTTCATGCACGGGAGTTCACCAGGGAACTGGATAAGCTCAGTGGGGATAAGCTTTTTAACGGTGGATTGTCCCTGGGCAGGGGTAAGGGTAAACTGAGCATCTGTACCGGTCAGAAACCCTCTGAGCAGCTACTTACTTCCTTCCCTGAGAATACTCCCGATCACCGGATACTGGCCATTGCCGAGTACCTGCATCAGAAAAATGGCAACTCCACGCCTGTGATTCTGATCACCAAGGACATTAACCTGAGGATGAAAGCCAAATCGCTGGGGATCATGGCACAGGACTATCACAACGATATGGTCCAGAATATCGATGATATTTATGAGAACGTGAAATCCAGTGAAGTGGGGGATGAAACAGTTATTTCCGATATGTACGAATCCATGGAAGGTGTTCCGGTGAAGCGCTTCGGACTCACTAAACCACCCCTGGCTCACCAGTATTTTATTTTTAAGAATAATTCCAAAAGCGGACTGGGACATTATGATCCTTTCAATAAGGTGGTAAACCGTGTGGAAAAGACCAGGACCTACGGAATTGATCCGCGCAACGCCGAGCAGACTTTTGCCCTGGACGCTCTTCTCAGGCCGGAAGTTCAGCTGGTGGCACTCACGGGGAAAGCTGGTACAGGAAAGACCTTGCTGGCACTTGCTGCAGCGATACACCAGCGGAAAATGTATACACAGATTTTCCTGGCCAGGCCCATAGTCCCGCTGGGTAACCGCGATATCGGCTACCTGCCTGGAGATGTGGGTGAAAAAATTGGTCCCTATATGCAACCCCTCTTTGATAATCTTTCGGTGATCAAGCAAAAGTTTAAGATGCAAAGCAAGGAGCACAGTCGAATCGAGGAGATGCAACAGACCGAGAAACTAATGATCACCCCCCTGGCCTATATCCGGGGAAGAAGCCTCTCCAGGGTCTTCTTTATTGTAGATGAGGCCCAGAACCTGACTCCCCATGAAGTAAAAACAATCATTACAAGGGCCGGGGAGGGAACGAAAATGGTCTTTACCGGCGACATACAACAGATTGATTCGCCTTACCTGGATACCAAGTCCAATGGGCTCACCTACCTGGCCGATCGCATGAAGGGACAGGATATTTTTGCTCATGTTCACCTGGTCAAAGGGGAGCGAAGCTACCTGGCCGACCTGGCCAGTAACCTGCTTTAATATGAAACGCAAATTATTTATTATACGGCACGGCAAGTCCAGCTGGGATCATGAGGGTCTGGATGATATAGATCGTCCACTGGCAGAACGAGGCATCCGGAATGCCGGGGAGATGGCAGAACGGCTGCAGGCTCTTGGCCTGGTACCGGAGCTTCTGCTTTCAAGTCCGGCCAACAGGGCCCTGAATACGGCCTTGATTATGTCGAAAGTCTGGGACCTGGGACCGGAAAGCCTTCAGATCCATGAGCCCATTTATATGGCCGATAGCAAGGAGATTGCTCAGGTGATCGGTGGAGTCCCGCCGGAAATAAGGAAGCTTGCCATTTTTGGTCACAATCCCTCTTTCACTAAGTTCGCCAATTACTTCCTGGCCAGCCGCCTGGATAATCTTCCCACAGCAGGAGTGGTGGTCCTGACCCTGGAGTCGGATCGTTGGGATGGAATTGGTAGAAGAGACGTAAAGGAAAGCTATGTGGATTACCCAAAAAAAGGAAGATAGCTGGATGGTAAAGCCCCTGATAGAGGTTACCTGTGCTATTATAATGGACGGGGAGATGATTCTTGTCACCCAGCGAAGCTCAGAGATGCCCCATCCCCATAAATGGGAGTTTCCCGGGGGAAAACTGCGTCCAGGAGAGAACCCAGAAGCCTGTATTATCAGGGAGATCAGAGAGGAACTTGGGGTAGAGATTAGCGTAAAGCAACTACTTCCTTCTGTGTCACACAGCTACAGCCGGCACAAAGTGAAATTAATCCCTTTTATATGCAGCATCCGGGCGGGAGAAATCAGCCTGTCGGAACACAGCTTTTACCGCTGGGTAAATCGTTCAGAACTGGACCAGATCGACTGGCTGGAAGCAGATGTGGAGATACTGGAGTTGCTGAAACGATTTAATTAGTGGAGCTGCTGTCCGATCCAGTCGGCGACATTTTTCAGAAATTCACCAATGGGACCGCCGATACCCTGGCGTAAGTCTTCGCTAACCTGGGTACCCACAAACAGCAGGAAAATGAGGTATATCCCAAGCAGGATATAGGCTTTCAGCTTGGTAAATCTTTTTCCGATCAGCATGATAGCCAGGGCCAGCACTGTGGTGAGGAGGAGGAAGACCCATACCTCCTGGGTAAAGGCCAGGAGATCCATGTTGAGCACCATGCTTTCTCTGTAGATCAGTGTGTAGAGCAGCACTGGAAATCCCAGGGCAAAGGCAATGTCGAAAATATTACTTCCCAGGGCATTGCTTACGGCATCATCGAAATTCCCTTTCCGGGCATCTTTGACGGAGATGATCGTATCGGGTACAGAGGTGGCAGCAGCCGATAGCACCACTGCAACGAAAATCAGCGGGATGTTTGTGACCTCCCCGAAAAGGTCAGTTCCGTACACCAGCAGCCAGGTCCCGAAGGTCATGATCAGGGTGCTTAAACCCAGAAGAATCCATGCTCTCAGGGTCCCGATCTTCCTGCCTTTTAAAACAATGGCAGTCATATCCAGGATAAGCAGTGCAGCCAGGAGCCGTTTTTTGGGAAGGGCTTCGGGTCTTATATATTTCCGGGTGGACTTCTTACGTTTTCTGCTTATGACATAGAGAATCCCCAGATAAAACAGGTAGACCAGGACCAGAATCAGACCGTGCCTGGCCATGAGTTCACCGCTGAAAAGGAAACTCACAAAGATGAGTTGTGAGATAAGCAGGACACTTCCTTCACGCAGCAGCACTTTTTTGTTCAGTTTCACGGAGTTTTGATGCGTGCCCCTGAAAAGCATCAGCACTACCAGGGCAGGAATAATCAGCAGGTTAAACAGGGCACTTCCCGAGGTCACACCCAATCCGCCCGAGAATCCCTCCGCATCCCGAAGGTAAAAGAGGAAAAACAGGGTGGTCAGAAATTCAGGCATGGAGCTGGCGACGGCATTCAGGGTAGCACCCTTGATCCCGAGGGGCATCTTTCTGCCCAGGAAGTCGGATGCGATCTCAAAACCGTGTGAGGAGCGCCAGATAATCATACAACTTATGGTGATATAGAGGAGTGAAAGAAGCATTTACCCTAAGCCTTTGTGATTTTGACCAGGTGCAGGATCTGATCGTCCAGGAAATTATCTTCATATTCCAAGAGGAACCGTTGAAAGAAAGGGCTAATTCGTTTTTCTGAAAGTAGCGCCATATACCCGAGCCAGGTTTCTCCCATCCGGATAGGCAGGAGGTAAAGATGATAGTCACGTTCCGGCAGGGAAATTTTGCCTGCCAGGCTAATCTCTTCAAGTGTCTTGCTTTTATCAAGCATTTTGTACTCTTTGAGAAATTTATCCACCTCTTTGTTCGATTCAAAGCCGATCACTCCACTTTCCCGGGTCTCCAGAAATGCATGGGAGATGTCTAGGAAGGAAAAATTGTAGAACTGTACTGTAAAAACGGTAAGCCGTTTGGCCAGCTCTTCCATGGTGGAGATCCTGCCCGAAGCAATATCATTTTTTATGGGATCAAAGGCAGCAGCCAGATTAAAAGGAATGTAGCTGATGACATGGATCATAGAGCCTATTATGACCACTGAGATGAGGTATACCAACAGGGTGATCACCAGGGGATAAAGCTGATCCTGTGAAAGCTTAAGGACCCATCGGGCCAGGGGGACGGATAGGGCAATACAGGTGGTGGAATAAAAAACCAGCAGGATAATGCGCTGCAGCTTGTAGATTAAACTGTAAGAACGACGTTTGTTCATGTTTTAAAGGTACAAAAAAGGCTTTGGATTAATCAATGTATAAGCGCCGTGGACTTTCCTGCAACACTTCCCCGATCACTGCAGCCGAAAGCTCCGGGTCGGTCCGCTTCAGTTCTTCAAGCAGGGCAGTTGCATGGTCGGGATTTACAGACATCAGGAGTCCGCCCGAGGTCTGCGCGTCATGAAGCAGCATCTTCAGATTATAATCTATTCCCCGTGTGTAATGGACCTGCTCGCCTGTGAATTCCTGATTTCTGAAGGTGGCTCCGGGGATGCTCCCCTTTTCATATACCTGGTAGGCACCCTGGAGCAGGGGAATTTGAGGGCTTTGTATCCGAAAACTCACCTGGCTGGCTTCTGCCATTTTCAGGGCATGCCCTGCCAGGCCAAAACCAGTGATATCGGTCATACAGCGCACCCCGTATTTGGAGGCTACCGCGGCCCCCTTACTGTTCAGATGTTTCATCTGTTTCAAGGCTTGCCTGTAATCACTTGAGTTGCAGAGTCCGTTTTTTTCCCCGGAAACCAGTGCGCCGGTCCCGATGGATTTGGTAAGTACCAGTATCTCGCCGGGCAGTGCCGCCGCATTGGTGATCAGCCGGCTGGGATGAACCGTACCTAACACTGCCAGTCCGTACTTGGGTGGGTGGTCGTCTATGGTATGTCCGCCAACGATCAGGGCTCCTGCTTCCCTGACCTTGTCAAACCCGCCTTTGAGAATTTCTCCGAAAACATCCAGGGGGATCTTTTCCTGAGAGAACATCATCAGGTTCAGCGCCATCAGAGGTGTTCCACCCATGGCATAAACATCCGACAGGGAGTTTGCTGCAGCGATCTCTCCAAATTCGTAGCCATCGGAACAGATGGGAGGAAAAAAATCTGTGGTGAAGATCAGGGCCGTCTCCTCGTTGAGCTTATAGACCCCGGCATCATCGTGGGTATTCACATCCACCAGCAGCCGGGGATCTGTGGAAATCGGCAGTTTACTTAAGATTTGAGAGAGCAGGCTGGCTGATAATTTGGCTGAGCAACCGCCATACTCGATCGTAGACAAGAGATCAAATTTTTTATTCATGGATCCTGGCTCAGGGAACTACAACATTTCCGGCCGAGGCCAGAGTTTCGGTAATAACTACCATATTGGAGATCATTCCCACCGCGATATCGTACTGCAGACCATAGTGGTCAATGCAGGTCCCACACAACATGATCCGGGTTCCCAGCTCTTCCAGTTCGGTCAGGGAACTGCTGACGGGCGACTGTTTCATGGCCAGTTTTACTCCGCCGTTGTAGAGGACCACATGTGAGGGGAGTTGCTCCTGCAACTTCAGGTTATTTACAAAGGTTTCCATCAATAATCTCCCCAGTTCAGGATCGCCATCGCCCATAAGCTCCCCTTTGATACAGACCACATAATTAGTGGGTAGATCGGTGGTGCAGTATAAGGCGGGATCGGAGGCGGCCAGATCCGTCACCGGTTTATGGGTAAGCAGGGTAAAAACCGCACCCGAACTGCTTACTTCAGGTTCAACCCCCTGGTCCTTCAGATAGCTAAGCAGGTTCTTCAGGGAGGTCTCGTTATCGGTCTCCACCTGGATCTTTTCACCCTCCTTCATTTCCAGCAGAGCCTCTTTAAGTAAAATGAGCGGCTGTGGGCATAGCAGCCCTTTGGTATCTAAGATTTTCATTCCGCAAAAATACACAATTCCACCTGAAACAGCTGATATTTTTCTATCTTGTATCAGCTTCTTTCTAGTGAAGTGGCAATGGCCGAGGCGAAAGATCATAAACTGGACCCGGAACAATGGGTAAAAAATTACGGGGACTATCTGTATAACTATACAGTGGTCAGGATCAATGACAGCAATAAGGCAGAGGACCTGGTTCAGGAGACTTTTCTTGCAGGGCTGAAGGCACAGGACAGTTTCAGAGGAGAGAGTGCCGAGCGAACCTGGCTCACCTCTATTCTGAGGCGGAAGATCATCGACACTTACCGGAAAAAGTACTCTTCCAGGGAGAGTTCTTTCGGGGAGCATGAACAAACTGTTTTTGATGCGGATTTCTACCGTAGTGAGGAGCCTTTCCAGGGACACTGGCAGGAAGGCAAGGGTCCCCACTCACACTCCCTAATGCCCGAAGGACAACTGGAACAGGCAGAGCTGATGGAAATAATCAGGCTCTGTATGGAGAAATTAAAGCCGCAACTGGCAGCTGTCTTCAGCATGAAAATGATTGATGAGGAGGATTCAGGGACCATCTGTAAGGAGCTTGGAATCACACCGTCTAATTTATGGGTCATGCTCCATCGGGCCAGACTGAAAATGAGAGATTGTTTAGAAAAAAAATGGTTGAAGTGAAATGGAAAAGAGACACGGAAACTGGATGATGGTATTCATGAGCAAGCGGATGATCGCCTGTGACGAGGCGAGCTTTCTGATCTCTCTGCGTGAAGACCAGCGATTGAGCTTTAAACAGTGGTGGCAGTTGAAGATGCACTTGCTCACCTGTCATCTCTGCAGGAAGTATGCCCATCAGATAGCTCAGCTCAAGCACTCCATGAGCCTATACCGCGATCAATGCCATAAGGATGACTGTCCGCATCACCTTTCTACCGAAGCCGGCTCCAGAATCGGGAAGAGAATTAGCCAGGAGTTAAATGCTAAATAGTTGTTAAAATCTTCCGATCCTTCTGTCATCTTGTAAGGATATCTTCCCGCCCTCGTCAAAACTCCCAGAATCACCATTAATTAAAAATCGAAATATCATGAAAACAGACAAAAAGATCCTTAAATCCGCTTCTATGATTGCGGGAGCATTATTGACCACCAGCCTGGCGGCAACACCATCCTTTGGTGCAGATATCCTGGCATACAATCACCTGGGTTCAGGCGCACAGGTTCGCAGTCACCTGATCGATATGAATAGCAATCAGCTTAATCCCATGGAGGCCTCCGCCGTAAAGTTCGGTGAGCTGAAGTGTGGTGAAGGAAAATGCGGTGAGGGAGAAAAAGAAAGCGGATGCTAAAAAGAGTGAAACCGCAAAGTCTGAAGCCACTGAATCCAAAAGTGCCGAGGCCAAATGCGGAGAAGGCAAATGTGGAGAAGGTGAAAAGAAAGCCGACAAAAAGAAGACCGAAAAGAAGAGTGAAAAGAAGTAAGAGTACCAAGAGACCGGACCGGCAGGGTTAGTAGACAGAGTAGTGTTGGTAAATATCAATGTGGTTAAGCCGGACCGGCGGGAATCCCGGATGATTCCGGGATTCCTTTTTAAATTATAATGACATGGAAAACAAGAGCGTTAAGGTTGGATTGGGACTCCGAAGGGATATTGCTGAGGAGATTCTGGATAGCAGAATCCTCACTCCCGATTTCCTGGAGTTCGCCCCGGAGAACTGGATGGGAATGGGGGGTGCCTGGAAGAAGGTTATCGACCGGGCAGTGGAAAGCTTCCCCATCACCTGCCATGGGCTCTCCCTTTCACTGGGAAGCCCGGAAGATCTTGACTGGCAGTTTATCCGGGAACTGAAAAGTTTTCTGGATGATAACCGGGTCACTATCTACTCGGAACACCTGAGCTACACCAAAAGCAGGAATGCCCATCTCTATGACCTTCTGCCCATTCCCTTTCGCCGGGATGCCATCGACCACGTGGTTGAACGGATCCGTACGGTACAGGATTTTCTGGGCCGGCCACTGGCCATCGAGAATGTATCGTACTATACTCCGGTAGCTGCCGAAATGTCAGAAATCGAATTTGTTAACGAAATTGTGGAGCGGGCCGATTGCAAGCTTCTGCTGGATGTAAACAATGTTTATGTCAATGCCTTTAACCATAGCTACGATGCGAAGGAGTACATAGACAGCATCCCTCTGGATCGGGTGGCCTACATTCATATGGCGGGCCATGAACAGGTGGAACCTGACCTGATTATCGACACCCATGGTCAGCCCATAATAGATCCGGTGTTTGAGCTTTTCGAATGGACCATTCAAAAGATGGGTCCGGTACCGGTCTTGCTGGAGAGGGACTTTAATTTTCAGGACCTGGATCAGATACAGGGAGAGCTCACTCAGATAAAGGCCATATTAAACAGACATTGGGAGGTGCATCATGCAACTGCGTAAAGAGACCATATACATACAGGAGCAACTGGGTGAGTACTGCAGGACAGGGGTGGAACCGGTACTTCCCGGGATCACTCCGGGCCGGCTGCCACACTACCGGCGCCTGGTCTCTAATGTACTCAGCGATACGCTTTTTACGGCCTTCCCGATCACTGTGGCTGCCCTGGGTGAGGATCAGTGGAATATACTGGTTCAGGAATTTTTCGTGGAGGGGATTCCACAGACTCCTCAGGTCTGGAAGCTGCCCTTCGAGTTCTACCAGTATCATGCCGAGAAACAGACCGGGATAAAGATTGGGTTGCCTTATCTGGATGACCTGCTATATTTTGAATGGATGGAGATAGAGATCCATACCATGCCGGACAGGGCCTATCCGGATTTTAAGGACGAGGGGAACCTGTTTCAGGACAGGCTGGCCTTTAATCCGGAGTTTGAAATTATAAAACTACGCTTCCCGGTACATACCCATCCGGTCCGTAAAGCTCTGGAGATGGAGGGGGAGTATTTTTCTCTGCTTTACCGTATGCCTCAGACGGGAAATGTGCAGTTCCTGAACCTCTCTGCCCTGAACGTATACCTTATCATACGACTTCAGGAGGAGAAGGTGCCCCTGAACCGGATTAAAAATGAAATTGCCCGGGTGGCTGGTATTGAGAGCGGCAGGTACCTGGATGAAGCGCTTAAGCTCTTTCTCGAGGATCTGTTGAAACGAAAACTGATCCTCGGATATTTCCGAAATTAATCAAATAACATACTGAAAATGAAAACCTTGTACAAAAAATTTGTAGAGGGAACGGAGAAGCTGCATGATCTTCAGCTGCTATTGTTCCGGATCATCCTGGTTATCGGTTTCTACGGGCCGGCGATGATGAAAGTAAAAAACCTTACAGGAGTAGCCGAATGGTTTGAAAGCATGAGCTACCCCTTTCCTATGGTCAGTGCTGTTCTTGCCATGTCCACGGAAGTACTTGGGATCGTGTTACTGACGCTTGGACTTGGGACCAGGGTCATTGCACTTCCCATGATGTTTGTGATGTTGGTGGCTATTTTCACCACCCATATTTCCAACGGTTTTGCTGCCGGGAACAATGGGTTTGAAATCCCGCTGTACTACTTCCTGATGCTTTTTGCCCTGGTGGGTTATGGATCAGGGAAATTCAGTCTGGATTACCTTCTGGGCCAGAGGCGAAAGCCAGTTCTTGAAGTTTAATCAGCCCGATTGAAAGTGCCGGGACGTTTCAGGTGGAAGCTCGTAGCTTCCTGGTAGGCAGCTGCCACCGCCAGTACGGTTCCCTCATCAAAGAGATTTCCCAGGAAGGAGATGCTGGTGGGGGAACCTGAATCTTTAAATCCATTGGGTAGCACTACCACCGGGTGGCCGGTCAGATTGGTGGCCAGCAGCTGGTCCCTCCCTGGAAGGAGGGCAGTCACCACCACATCAAACTCCTTCATCTCCTGTATAGTCTTCAATCAGGTCGTGCCTGATCCGGTTGGCCTGTATGTACTCCACAGCGGTAATATACCTGGCGGTCCGGAACAGGTTGGGCCAGGCATACCGGTGCTGCCGCACCAGCAGGGTGTCGCGGTCGGAGCGGGTCAGCTCATCAAAGGCTGCAGCCGCTTCTGCCTCCAGGATGATGGACATGGCGTAGTAGGGGAGTTCTTCCCCCTCCAGCTCCACCGGAATCAGTTTGGCACCCAATCTTTTCAGTACCCGAAGGGTCTGTTTATCAAAGTTGGAAACCCCATAATCCTCATCAAATGCACTTTTGAAGTAGCCAATCCGCAGGGTAGAGAGATCCACTTCCCCCGGATAGGTAAACCCTGCATCCAGCAAGGTCTGATCAGCCGGATCCAGCCCCCGGATGGCATCAAATACAATGGCACAATCAGTGGCGCTGCGGCAGATGGGTCCGACCTTATCCATGCTCCAGCTGAGTGCCATGGCACCTGAACGGGTAACTCGGCCGTAGGTGGGCCTTAATCCAGTGGTGCCGCAACGGGTGGAAGGTGAAACGATGGAACCCCAGGTTTCTGTTCCAATGGCAAAGGGGAGCAGACCGGCCGCTGTAGCTGAAGCAGATCCCGCAGAAGAGCCACTGGAGCCTTCCTCCAGGTTCCAGGGATTACGGGTGGTATCGGCAAACCAGACATCTCCCATGGCCAGGGCTCCCAGGGTGGTTTTAGCCACCAGGACAGCCCCTGCCTCTTCCAGTTTTGAAATGATCCCTGCAGTCTCATCCAGCACCTGCTCCTTATAGGCCCCGGCTCCCCAGGTGGTGGGATATCCAGGGAAGGCAAAAAGATCTTTGGCTCCAAAAGGGATCCCATGCAGGATCCCGCGGTCCTTTCCGGCTGCCAGTTCCGCATCCATTTTCTTCGCCTGTTCGATGGCGTACTCCTCGGTAAGTGTCACCACACAATGCAACTGCGGGTCGTATTTTTTCAGCCGGTTCAGGTAAAATTCGGTCAGAGCCAGGCAGGAGATTTCCCCGGAACGGATCAGCGAGGCCAGCTCGGGGATGGACATAAAAGCCAGGTCGGCCTTCCAGGAGGGCATGCTGACTCCTTCCGGAATTTCCCAATCCATTTTCGGGGTCGGGTCCGGAATCTGAAAGCCGTAAGGCAGGGGATTAAACTGAATGGCAGGAGGGGTGGAGTTGGGAAGCCCGTAAGCCCTGATCGCCCTGTAGGCATCCAGAAGTTCAGCCATGCCGGAATCAATCATCACCTGTTCCAGGGAGTCGAAATGGAGGTCCATGGGGTTCATGGCATGGTAGCTGGAGTCGATCTCCACCCTGATCCGCGGATCGTCCCCGCTTTCGGTGCTGTTATTTTGACAGGAAAGGGCAAAATGGATGATAAAAAAAGAGAGAAAGAAAAATCGTATCCCTCTGAAAGTCAGGCGAAGGCTTCGCATAGTAACAGGTTTAGGCTTTTATAGTGGAAATATACAAAAAAAGCAATTTCTTTTTTGCGATTTCAAAGAGATCGTCTATATTTGCAGCCGCTAAAGGGAGCTTAGCTCAGCTGGTTCAGAGCACCTGCCTTACAAGCAGGGGGTCACTGGTTCGAATCCAGTAGTTCCCACACCAAAACAAAGCCCGTTCACGCAAGTGGACGGGTTTTGTTTTTATGCACCAAACTTGTTTGAGGATATGGCATAAATTAAAACCAGGAGGAGCCTGAGGTTGGTTTTGTTGTAATTCCCTAATCGCCGAATTCCCCAGTCATCCCAAAAGCGAAGTAAAGTTTTCCGGGATAATTTTCATATATCCCCTCGATCATTACTCCTCCCTTTTCGTTTTGAAGTAATTTCCGAATGTCCTCAACCTTTTTCACTTTCGTGTGGTTGATATCGGTAATGATAAATCCTTCAGAGATGGCGGTCTCCTTTTTCAACAATCCATTATGCAATTCAGTGACTCTTACGCCTCCTTCAATTCCCAGTTTTTTCGCCGTGGAACCATCCAGTGCTTCCAGCTCGGCTCCGAGCACATCCATGATGTCCATATGTTCCTTCGTACGCAGTTTGTGGGCTCCATCCTGATCAGCAAGTGTCACCTGAAAGGTCTTTTCCTTGCCCTTTCTGTTCACTTGGACCGATACCTCGTCACCGGGCCTGTGTCTTCCAATCTGCTCCAGGATATCGGATGATTTCAGTACCGGTTTGTCATTGATGCTGGTGATGATATCCCCGGACTGGATCCCTGCTTCAGCAGCCGCACTTTTTTCGGTAAGGCTGTCCACGTAAGCGCCTTCACTTAGTTCCAGTTTTTTCTCCTTCATGAGCTCACTGTCAATATCCCTGATCAGGATCCCCAGATACGCCCGCTGAACCATCCCGTACTTCAGCAGATCATCAACCACCTTGCTCACAATGTTGGCAGGAATGGCGAACCCATATCCGGCATAGCTTCCAGTGGGACTTGCAATGGCTGTGTTGATGCCGATGAGTTGCCCGTTCAGGTCCACCAGCGCTCCACCGCTGTTACCCGGATTGATGGCCGCATCGGTCTGTATGAAGGCCTCTATGGCCGAACGGTCATCAATAATATTGATGTTTCTCCCTTTTGCGCTGATAATGCCTGCGGTTACCGTTGAATTGAGGTTAAAAGGATTTCCAATGGCCATCACCCATTCTCCCACTTCTGCCAGATCCGAGTTCCCGAAACTCAGGCTGTGAAGATGATCTTCACGGATCTGGAGAAGCGCGATATCGGTGGAGGGATCGGTTCCCATCACCTTGGCCTTATAGGTTTCGTTATTATGCAGTGTTACCTCGATTTCATCGGCCTGATCGATCACATGATTGTTGGTCACGATATAGCCCTTGTTACTGATGATAACTCCCGAACCGGATCCCATCCGGATCAAGGGTTCGGATGGCTCCTGCTGTGGACGCTGAGCTTCCGGTGTTCCCTGGAAAAATCTGAAAATGTCATCCCCGAACATATCCTCAAATGGATTAAATGGACTGTTATAATAGGAATTCGGCGAGGTACGTACCTTTTGGATGGATTTGACATGGACCACCGAATTCATCACTTCTTTGGAAACACCTGTAAAATCAAGGGGTACATACTCCCCGTTCTTGTTGACGGTGTAGGTCGCATGGTGAACCGGTACCTGTTCCTGGTGCTGAACAATGAGTGCCGTATCACCACGATTGATTCCTATAAGCAGAAATACTGCTATGGTCAGACCGCTTCCAATCAAGGAAGGGATCATTAATTTTATGAACTTTTTCATTTTATTTTACTCCATTTTAAAAATCTATTATACTTCGAACCTTCCCCATTTCTAATAATCCAGGATGACTCTGATCTTTTTTGTGTCGATTACCTGGCATGAGATCAGCTGGTATTTATATCCATGGGTTAATCTGATTTGCGAATATCCAGTAACAGTGAAGCCGTCTTCGAACTCCTGCCTGGTTTCCGTTTCGATCAGGTGTGTCCTGAAGGGTTTGTTAAAGGATAATAAAAGCGGTGCTTCAAACATCAGTCTGTTTCCTTTCAGGACAGCTTTGACTTCATAGCTGATCTTACTGTTTGTTTCAATGCTAAGAATCAACTGCCTTTTTGCATGATCCCAGTTGAAATCGATTTTTTCGAAACCCAGCGAATTTCCTGAATAGGACTGTCTCAGAGGATCCAAAGATGGATAATTTATATGATGTACTATCTGCATGATTATTTGATTTAATGTTTAACTATAAATGGAAAAGAAGCGGGGAATATTCTGCATGAATGAACGGGGGAGGCCTGTCCGTCAGCAATGGATTCGATCGATCATGAAAGAAGAATGTGAAATCTAAAGGAATAACCGCAACATTGTTATGATCTCCCTCGTTCTGAAAGGCTTGAAAAACGGGAGGCGATTCTTTTGAATCATCCTGATTCATTAATTGAATCCATCCGAGACCCTGTGATCCATAGATTGTATTGATTTTCTGCAGAACCGAGTGAAGTATTGTCTTGTGATCCGATAAAAGTTCCGGAGAGGCCTGTTTGAAAATCAGGGCCAGGATAAATATCAATATGGGGAACACTCGTATCATTGCCTGCTTTTGATCCTCCATACAAGTAGACGAAAAAACACAGACAGTTGATCTGAAAACAGTGTTAAGAATTCTTAATAGTACCGTTAAAGAATATTAAACCCATAGAACATTTTGTCGAATCTTACATATTCATTGAAACAGGTGTTGAAATTGGATGGACTGCTTAAACCCACCCGATCCCTGCAGCAGCTATGAAATACTTTAGGGGTTGAATGCCTCATAAAACCCCATGTTTTTTCAGGAGTCCTGTTTTTAATGGTTAACATGAGTACTTATTGTGCTTTACAATACAGGGATTTTGCCTTAGATAAAGTTATAGCTGATGCGATTGAAAGACTTTACCAACTGTCTCACATACTTTCGAATCATGAAAATGTGATTAAATAAGTTTGCAGGTAATTTAATTCAAATCTTTATAACTTTAAATGATCGCGATCGGTGAAGCAGGATATTGAAACTGAATTACAAAACCTTCTCCTATGAAAAAATATCTACCCCACCTGCTTACTGTGCTCAGGATCCTGATTGGTTGGCATTTCCTTTATGAGGGGATTGTAAAGCTATTGAGCCCTCAATGGACCGCCAAGTATTATCTGCTTGGATCTAATTGGATCTTTGGAGGATTGTTTCAATGGATGGCTTCGTCTCCCAATTTATTAAAACTGGTTGATTTCCTGAATGTCTGGGGTCTGATTCTGATTGGATTATCCTTGTTTATCGGATTGTTCGTGCGCTGGTCTTCCCTATGCGGAGCTGTGCTGCTTCTATTCTATTTTCTTGCCTACCCTCCCATCTTTGGCCACACACTTGGAGTCATAGCCGAGGGCAACTACCAGTGGGTGGATAAAAACCTGATCGAATTAGTTGTGCTGATCGTTTTTGCCTTCCTTCCCACAGCCTATTTCTTTGGGGCGGATCGCTGGATCAAACGCTGGAGAGAGGAGCGGCCAAGTGCACCCGTTCCGGCATCAGGACCAGATGAAGGAATCCCGAACAAACGCCGTGAACTACTTAGGGATTTGATCAGTGTTCCTTTTCTCGGGGCTTTCGCCTATATGTTATACAGAAAAAACAAATGGGATAGTCTGGAAAAGAAATTCCTGGTCGATCATCCGGATGCCATTTCAAGTGCCACTCTGAAGAGCTTTCAGTTGACCTCCCTGGAAGAGTTGAAAGGAACTGTACCTAAAGGAAAGATTGGAGAGTTTGAACTGAGCCGGCTGGTTATGGGAGGAAACCTGATCGGGGGCTGGGCCCATGCACGTGATCTGATCTACGTAGATAAGCTGGTAAAAATGTACCATACGGATGAGAAAGTGATGCTTACCCTGAAGCTGGCAGAAGAATGTGGAATAAATGCCATCATTTCCAATCCGGTCATGTGCCGCATTTTCAACAAGTACAAGCAGGAAACAGGGGGCAAAATGCAGTTCATATCGGATTGCGGGGCCGGAAAAAACTTTATTGAAGGAATTGAAATATCCCTGGAGGGAGGTGCAGATGCCCTGTACAGTCATGGAGGACAGTCTGATATGAGGGTATACAACAATGATCCAACTTTCTTTGATGAGCTTGCCGAAGGACTTGATTTGATTCGTAGTAATGGAAAACCGGCCGGAATCGGAGCGCACCGCATTGAGACCGTTCAGGCCTGTGTGGAGCGGGGAATTAAACCGGACTATTGGGTGAAAACCCTGCATTCAGATGATTACTGGTCCGCAGAGGTTGATCTGGAAAGAAAGGATGTTCCCGAAGCGGGTTGGAAAGACAACAATTTCTGTTTAAAGCCTCAGGAAGCCATCGATTTTATGAATGAGCTGGAAGAACCCTGGATCGCCTTCAAGGTGCTTGCAGCCGGTGCGATTAAACCTGAAAAGGGATTCAAATATGCCTTTGATCACGGGGCAGATTTCATTTGTGTCGGTATGTATGATTTTCAGATCGTTGAGGATGTCAATATTGCACTGGACACTCTCTCCAATGTGAATCGTATCCGGCCCTGGAGAGGATAGGTCCAAGAGCGGTTCCAGGACGATCCTGCCGTCTTCCACTAATGAATCCCAGGATATTATTAATAAAACACCCTGCAACTTACATGAACTTGAGGCTTAATAGGCTCATTATGTGGCAAATTTGCAGGATATATAAAAAAAATCATTTATGGGGTAGGGTAAGTGTGCATTGCTGCGGTATATAATATTAAGCTTTAGTTAACTAAAAAAATAAATCTCATGAAGAATTTAAGACTGTTGTTGGGAATTTTCGCTGTTCTGGGGATACTTTTTTCGACTGGATGCAAGGATTTGGATCAGGTCAATGATCAGAAAGGGAACCTGGTCATTAAACTAACTGATGCGCCGTTTCCTATAGATATGATTGATGCAGCCACGGTATTCATCAGTAAGGTAGAGATCCGTAAAGTATGTGAGTGTGATGAAGAGGAATCTCCTTTCGTTACCCTGGCTGAGTTTGATCCACCTAAGGATTTTAACCTTCTCGAACTGAGAAATGGTGTAAGCGCTGATCTGGTTGATATGGAAATCGAGCCGGGACATTATGATCTGATCCGACTTTATGTGGATAACGCCGGGTTATCAGTCAAAGGCGGTGAGACTTACAATCTTAAAGTGCCCAGTGGCACACAGACAGGGATTAAGATATTCATGGAACCGGCACTGAATGTAGCAGGTGGATTAACCACCGATGTATTACTGGACTTTAATGTGGATAGCTCCTTTATACTGAAAGGAAATACCAACTCCCCAGCTGGGATTAAAGGCTTTAACTTCAAACCTGTGATCCGTGCAGTAAATAATACGGAGGCAGGAACTGTCGCTGGTTTGGTTATAAATTCGGACACTGCGATACATAACGCCTCCGTCTGGATAGAACAGGAGGAAGTGATTACCACGGCCTATACAAATGAGGAAGGGTATTATGCCATACCCGGTCTGCCTGCAGGTTTGTATAACTTATCGGCGAGCTTTGAGGGTTTTGACACCGTGACTGTGGATGGCCTGGAAGTAGTGGCAGGAAATCTGACGGTGCAGGACTTTACGCTGACTCCAATTGTGACGGAAGAGGAAGAGTAGTCGGATCGTATTAATTTAACTGGCGAGGCCCGTTCATAGTTGGACGGGCCTCGTCTTTTTTACAATTCCATACCTTTGATTATTAAACTATATGCATGATTTTGAGTCAGAAATAGTAAATTGTCTAGCCATAGAAGCTTTCAATGACACTTAGAAAAATTTCTCCGGTAATTATTTTACTCAGCCTGCTGACCCTTTCCCTGCGGGGCCAGCCCAGTCCCTATGGATTGCCTTTCATCAGGAACTACCACTCTGCGGAAATGGGGGGAAGCGAACAGAACTGGTCCATCACCCAGGACCACAGAGGTCTAATTTATGTGGGAAATGAGGATAAGGGGATCCTGGAATTTGATGGCGCCAGATGGCGGAGCCTCCCGGTCAGGGACAATCTCAGAGTATTAGCCTTGATTACGGGAGAAGATGGAGTGGTTTATGCCGGGCTGAATGGAGGCTTCGGAAGGCTGGAACCCGATGAAACAGGTGGCCTCCGCTATCGATCCCTGTTGGATTCTCTAACAAAAGAAGAATACCCTGGTGCCAGCATCTGGAAGGCCTACTACCAGGATAACAAGGTCTATTTTTGCAGCATGGAGAACATTTTCGTATTTGATCCGGCAAGCAGTGACCTTTCTGTTATCCCCCTTCCGAAATATGCCTTCTTCTCTTTTTTCCTTAATTCTGAACTGTATACCTCCGTCTACGGCAGCGGACTGATGAAATATGAGGGGGATAGGTTCATCCAAATCCCGGGAGGTTCGTATTTCAGCGATAAAAATATAAGCGGACTGGTGAACATGGATCCGGACCATTACCTTGTGAGTACCATAGCCGGGGGCTTATTTCTTCTGAACCGCCAGGATGGAAGTATCGACAGCAGCTTTGTGAATCCGGCATTGAAAGCGGATCTCTCTTCATCCAGGATATTTCGATTGATCAGGGATGAGAAGCATATTTATATAGGGACCAGTGATAAGGGGGTCCTGGTTCTGAATGAGCAGGGGGATCTGAACGAAATCATTTCCATGCAACAAGGCATGCTGGACAATACAATTGCACATATCTATCTGGGCGCCAAGGGCCGGGAAGCATCCTGCCTTTGGGTAGCGCACTTTAAAGGAGTAAGCAGACTGGACCTGAATAGTCCCTTCCGGATACAATCCGTGGGACCCGGAGCTTTAGGGATGGATGGCAGAGGTTCCAGTCAGGATATTACAGACGTGGCAGAGTTTGGGGGTGACCTGATCATTGCCAACCTTGGAGGGATCAATCGCCGGCCCACGGTGCCCGATCGTAACTGGAACCGGAATATGCGAGGTATCCGGGAGGCCATTTTTGACCTTCAGGTAGTCCAACCTGCAGGCGGGAAGGCTTTTCTACTGGCCTCCGGGTTGGACCGCACTTATGTGATCGACCAGCAACTGAAGATCAATACCCTGCCAGTTGGTGGAAGGAAAATACTCTACGATCCGGAACATCCATCCGAATTCTATACGGGAACCAGTGAATTGACTGGCTTTCAATACAAAGATGGTGCGTGGTATGAGTTTGAGAGGGTAGCTTTGCGCGGAGAGATTTCTCAGCTGTGTTACGACAGGGAAAAAAATGTCTGGATCTCCACCAGGGCAGGCTTGTTCCGACTTGCCAGGGACCGGAACCAGGATCCGGAACTTACTAGCTTTGGCAGTGAGCAGGGTCTCCCTGAGGCCTCAAATGTAAAGCTGTTTAACGATCCCCTGAACCAGGAGCTTCTGGTTGGTACTCCGGATGGGTTTTACCGTTTTAATTCCCTTAGCTCAACTTTTGCAACAGACTCTGTTTTTAACAGCATCCTTCCTGAAGGAAAAAACAACATCATGGCCCTTCACCGGGGAGCCAATCAACTTTACTGGTTCTCCTTTCAGAATGAATACAGGGGCTGGAGTATCCTGGTGGCGAGTCGGACCCCGAAGGGTTTTGAAGTGATGTACGACCGCCCATTCAGAGCTTTGCCTTCCAGAGAACCCACAAGCTTTTTCTATACGGATGCAGAGGATCAAAGCTGGTTCGCCAAGTCCAACCAATTGATTCATTTTGATGAAAGTCTGGCCACCGAGACCGAAGATACATTTAATGTTTTGATCCGAAATGTTAGTATTTCGGGCGATTCTGTCCTGTTCAATGGCTCTTACTACCTGATGGATCCATCCGGTCATATCCTGGCATATGATAAGCAAAGTGTAGAGGGCCAACCCAGCCTTAAACATATCTACCGTGATGTGGAGTTTACCTGGTCCGCTCCTTATTACAAGCAGGAATATCAGATTCGTTACAGCTATTTCCTCGAGGGATTCAGCAGCCAGTGGTCCGACTGGAGTTGGGAAAGGTCGGTGAAAATCAACAATCTGAAACATGGCAGGTACGTGATGCTGATAAAAGCGAGAAATGCCTATGAAGATGAAAGTCCTACGGAGCAGTATGCATTCAGTATTTTAAGACCCTGGTATGCCACCGTGCTGGCCATTTTTATCTATGTGATCCTGCTCTCCTCGCTGATAGTCTTTGTGATTCTTTATACCAGGAAGCTCAAATCACGAGCCGAGCTTCTTGAAAAGCAAAACAAAGAGATTGAGCTTCAAAAAAGGGAACTTCAAAACCTGAACGATGAGGTCACCTCACAGCGCGACGAGATCGAGGCACAACGAGACTCCATTTCAAAACAGAAAGAGCTGATTGACCAGCAAAACAGGGCCATGACAGACAGCATACACTATGCCCGAAGGATCCAGGATGCAGTGATGCCCGCCCCTGAGGTCATGCGTTACCTCCTGCCCAAACATTTTGTATTCTACAGGCCCCGAGACATTGTTAGTGGCGATTTTTTCTGGGTGGACAAACGGGACGAGACGGTATTGATTGCAGTGGCCGATTGCACCGGACACGGGGTGCCAGGTGCATTCATGAGTATGCTGGGTATCTCCCTGCTAAATGAAATATCCAGCAAATACGGGGATCAGCCCACCAACGAACTTATGGATGAATTGCGTGACCAGTTGATTGCAGCACTGGGACAAACAGGCGACAAGTATGAGGCCAGAGACGGCATGGAGATGGCACTTGTGGCCATCAATACGAAAACCAGGGAGGTCCAGTTTACCGGTGCAAACCACCACCTCTACACCTTCCAGAAGGGCAAACAGGTGATAATTAAGGGAGATCCCATGCCTGTTGGAATCCACGCCATGAGCAGTACACTCTTTTCAGCTCACTCTCTGAAATTGGGCCGTGGAGATAGCCTCTACCTCTTTTCCGATGGTTATGCCGATCAATTCGGGGGAGAGGGACGGAAAAAATTCGGAAGCGCCCGTCTAAAAACCCTGCTGAAAGAAATTCAGCAGAATATTATGCACGATCAGAAGGAGGCCCTGGAGAAGGAATTTGATGATTGGAAAGGCAAGCAGGAACAGATCGACGATGTGTTGATGATCGGGATCAAACTCTAAAATAAGCCTGGACGATACTATTCAAACCTGATCCACTTCTCCATGTAGTGGTGACTTCTGACCGGCTCTCCCTGTTCATCCACCGGCCAGATTTGGGTCAGGGTGTCACCCTTTATCTCCAGCCAAAGTTTTACAGTCTGCCCCAGGTATTCTTTAGCACTATGATATTCCACAATCTCCTGGTAGTTGCTGCCATCCAGGGTGAATTTTCCCCCGCCAAAATTATCCGTAATTGTTGAGTCCTCAATAAATACCCCCACAAGGGCCCAACGGTCCCCGGACCACATCTTGATTTCACTTCCTCTGGAGATGCCAGGAAACAAAAGAGTTGTCTGGTCTCCCTTAACTTCATATTCATTGGCTAATTTCCAGGCCCCTTCCATGGGAGATCTCTTTTCCCGGGTGCAACTTCCAAATAACAGGGGAATAATCAGACAGAGCAGGAGCTTTCTTTTCATGGGTGCAGGATTAAAGTATCTCGTAGCATAGTTTTTTTTGGTCCATTAAAGCTACGACAGAAATAAAAGAAAAACAATTCATGCAAAAGCCTTAACTTGTCTAAATAAAAACGGGGACCTGAAAATGAAACTAAATGCAAAGCATGTGACTTTCAGAGATCTTGTGCTTATTTCTCTGCTATTGACTTTCTATTCCTGCAATTTTGCCCAGTCTGTGGAAAAGGATCTGCAAACCGGATTGACCACCCGGGGCAATGGGCTCTCCTGTGATAAGGTTTATCTGTCAGTGGGGGAGGAAATCATCAAACGGAACGCCTTTATTTATGGGGAAACCTTCAACGTGAACTTCGACGGCATGGAAGGGTTTAAGCAAGAAGGGGAGAGCGTTTTTCCGGATATGCAGCTGCTCGTAGTTGGCGAACAGGGAGATACCGCCATGTATCTTACAGACCTTTATGCAGCTTATAAGGAGGGGATTGATTTGTCTCCCCTGAAGCTCTATACGGAAGTAACCGTGGCGGATCCCATGCATAGCACAGGGACCTACACACTTTATGTGAACATTGCCGATAAAAGAGGGGACGGGACCCTTAACTCAACCCTTGAATTTACCGTAGTCCGGGACGAAAAAATCAAGGTGGAAAGCAAGCAGCTTGGCTTCCAGGAGATCTACCTTTTTTCACAGCAGAGAGACCTTACCATAACCAATGGGATGGCAGGATTTGATGAAAATATTTATCTGCTGTTTGAAGGCCTGGAAGGTTTTGCGTTGTCCAACGGGCAGGTGGCCCTGGGCCTGAGCCTGGAGGTAAAGGATGCAGAGGGGAATGTAATCCTGGACGAAAGCGATCTGTTTGGAGAAACCCGTATGAGCTATGAAGATGTCCATGCTCAGGTAGCTCCCAATTTTATACTTACAGGTTCGCAGATAGCCAATCCGATTCACTGTACGGTTCGTATCTGGGACAAAGGGAGCGAAGCCTGGATCAGTGCCTCCTGTGAGCTTACCATTGAATAGATTATTACCCTGGGATGCTCCAACAGAAACTCAATATAAGCCAATTAGCATAACAGCCACAAATAATTTATATAACTTGCCTGTAACAAATAAAGCACTGCTATGGGGCATTTGAATCGTTTTGGAATTATCTTATCTGTTTTTGTTCTTGTCTTTACCCAGGTAAAGGCAGAGGGGACCAATAACTGGCCAAAAATAATCGAAAGAGACGGAACCAGCATCACGATCTATCAACCGCAGATTGAGTCGCTTTCAGCCAACGCCATGGAATCCAGGGCTGCTGTTTCAGTGACCACCAAGGAGAATCCGGCACCTGTTTTTGGGGCCATGTGGTTCGATTGTAACATCTCTACGGATAAGGATGATCGTACTGTCAAACTCTTGAACATGGAGGTTACCGCAGCTAAATTTCCAGATCTTGAAGCCGAAAACATTGAAAAAATGAGCGAATTACTGAAGGAGGAGGTCCCCCGGTGGGAGATGGAGCTTTCGCTGGATCAATTGCTGGCAGATCTTGATTTGGAAGAAGTGCACATGGAATTGTCAGAAGGGCTGAACAATACGGCACCGGAGATAATTTATTCCACCGCTCCTGCCATGTTGATCATGGTGGACGGAGATCCCAGGTTTGAGCAGATCGAAAAAACCTCCTATGAGCGGGTGGTGAATACACCCTATTTTATTGTGGGAGACACAAAGAAAGGAAAGTACTATATCAACGGGGGGAAGCACTGGTATGTTTCTGATAATTTCGATCGATGGGAAGTAACTGACCAGGTTCCAAAGAAATTGAAAAAAATTGCCGAAGAGGCTATGGAAGAGGAGGAGGCATATGCTGCTTCCGCCGAAGATGAAAGTGTTTTATATAACGAAGATGTGACTCCGGTGATTATCATCAGGACCACTCCGGCAGAACTTTTACAGTCTGATGGGGAGCCCGAGTTTGAATCTATCGAGGGGACCTCCCTTCTTTTTATGTCCAATACAGCCGATGATATTCTGATGAATATTGAGACCCAGGAATATTACGTCCTGGTTGCTGGCAGATGGTACCGTTCAAAGTCCCTTAGTGGGGGCCCCTGGTCTTTTGTGGATCCAGAGAACATTCCGGAAGGATTCTCCAGCATTCCGGCCGATTCAGATATGGCTTCGGTACGTTCAAGCATCGCGGGAACCCAGGAAGCCAAAGAGGCCCTGCTGGAAAACCAGATTCCCCAGACTGCAGCGGTGGATCGCCGCGAGGCCAGACTGGAGGTGAGCTATGATGGGAATGCCAGATTTGAGAAGGTCGGAAATACGGATATGACTTATGCAGTCAATACCGATAAGTCGGTACTTCAGATTAATAACCACTATTATTGCTGTGACAATGCCATCTGGTTTGAAGCAAATTCACCAAACGGACCGTGGATAGTTAGTACGGAGGTACCTCCGGGTGTTCAGCAAATTCCACCTGAATCACCCGTATACAATGTGAAATATGTTTACATTTATGAAACCACGCCTGAGGTGGTATATGTGGGGTACACCCCGGGTTATCTTCAATCCTATGCATATCGGGGATGTGTCTATTACGGAACTGGGTATTATTACAGGCCCTGGTACGGAGTGCATTACTACCCCAGACCGGTTACCTACGGATACAGGGCTCATTGGAATCCATACACGGGCTGGGGATTTTCCTTTGGATATTCCTATGGCTGGATGACCTATGGATGGGGATCGCCTTACAGAGGCTGGTGGGGACCCAGCGGATACAGGTATGGATACCATTATGGATACCGGCATTCTTACTCTACGGGGTATCGGGACGGATACCATGCAGGCAGGCGTTCCTCTTACAGGCAACCCGCTCCGTATGCCTACAGACCGAGACCCACCAACAATGTTTATAACAACCGTGCGCAGGGGATTAGAAGTACCGGGAACCATCACTATGACGCACGCACTGGATACAGAGTAGCTTCGACTGATCGCCCGGCAAAACCAACGGCCAGGCCAGCCAGTGCCCCGAATAATGTTTATACAGACAGACAGGGCAATGTTTACCGAAGGGACGGGAACGACTGGAACAGAGTGAATAATAACCGTGTGGCACCTCAGCTTGATAACAGGCCCTCCACAACCCGGCAAGCTTCCACCAGGGAGAACAGGCCGACCCCAGCTCAGCAGCCAGCGGTCAGGCAAGAACCTTCCACCCGGCAGCAGCCAGTGGTCAGGCAGCAACCTTCCACCCGGCAGCAGCCTGCGGTCAGACAGCAGCCTTCCACCCGGCAGCAGCCTGCGGTCAGACAGCAGCCTGCGCCCTCGAACCGTTCCTCCAACACTTACACCAGGCCAGGATCGTCAGGTTCCGGAACCCTGAACAGGGATTACGACTCCAGGAGCAAGGGAGCAGCCAGGTCCCAACAATACCAGCAGAGCAAACCCAAGTACCAGCAGAGCAGACCCAGGCCTGCCTCGGTCACACCTTCTAAACGCTCGGATTCGTCCTCCAGTTCAGGATCCGGGCGATCCACAAGTACCACACGGAAAAGATAGCATTCCATGCAGGAGATGAAGTAGACCAGCCTACAGGTTGTTAATAAGCTTTCTGAGTTCTGCAGCTTTCTGTTCGATCTTTTTCATTTCCTCCTTGATCCCCACAATAAATTTGTTCTCTTCAAGGACTCCCCTGACCCCTTCGAAATCCTGGTTCCGAACTTCCTCATCTCCGTCTATTCCAAATCCGATTTTGCTGCTGTCGTCAAATTCTTTACCTGCATCGCTGAGGATCATTTTATCCAGCTTCATGGTTTCGCTCTCCCACTTGTTTACCAGTTCCAGCAGTTGATCTGTGTTGATATGCTCCACATCCACCTCAAAACGCTCAGCCAGGACCCGGGTAGTCCAGTTCCACACCTCCCCCTCATAGGCAGCGTGTATCTGTTCCAGTCCGGATGCGATTTCCTCCAGGCTTTTGATTGAGCCGGATTTGATCTTATCAAACAGCTGCTGAACAGACTGCTCGGATGCAAACATTCCCGAGAGGTCCAGCCATTTTTCCGGGAGTTTCCCCGGCCCGGGCGCCAATACCTTCTGAATGGATTCCAGGGTAGGAGCTCCCTGGATCAGAGCCAGCCTTTTTATCACCTGGTTACCCAGGAAGATATGCACCGCCGTCTCATAGAATTTCCGGGTAGACTTCAGCATCAACCTTTTGATCCGGATCCCCTTATAAAATACAGTTTCCTGCTTCTGGGAAGCTTTCTCATACAGTTCCGTGAGGATATCCAGTGCTCTCAGGACTCTTTCCATGATATAGGGACTGAGTAAGTCGAAATTGATCAGGTCATGTTTTACCGGATCCTTGCGCTTATCCCGTTTGGGCCATTTTTCACTATCCCGCCTGGTTCCCACGGTAAACAGATTCATCCCCGGGGTGAGGATGCTCCTTTCATTATCCACGTTGATGTAGGAGAAGGGGAAATCGCTGGCATCAAAACTGGCCGGATTCTTACCCATTACCACAGAGTAGGCACCAATGCGACTGGGCCAAAGCAGGTAGGCAAAGGACCCGGTTTTGGATCCACGCTCCAGGATGCCCTGGTGCACGGGCCCAAGTTTGTACATATGGTTGCTCTGATTGGTTCCACTGCCTGTATTGAAAAAGGAGTACATCCCGGCAATCAGCAGGGAGGATTTGTGGTGGGTGACCGTATAGGGTCCCGCAAAGACACTGACAGCCTCCCCGTGAAATGCCTCAGAGTTTGCAAAGAAGACTGAGTTCTCAGCTGAAAATTGCTTTCCTATCTCCACTCCCTGTCCCACAAAACTCTTGTCCACCAAAGCTCCGCCATCCATTTTGGAGCCGGATTGAAGGATAAAGTTCCTGGCAATCACATTCTCACCAACAATGGCTGGGGCCTCCTTTTTGGAAGAGATGGTCCCGTTCTTTAATAGTGCAGGACCACTGATAGAAGCATATTCTCCAATTTGCACCCCGGAAATGGTTCCGGCATTACTGATCCTGGTACCGGTACCAATGGTTCCGGTCTCCGAACTACAAGCAGCCGCATACTTATCAATTAAGCCGTTGATCGATCCAATAAGTTTAGCATCGTGCCTGTAGCTTACGAGAATATAGGCCAGCTGGGAGGAAAGCTTGTCGAATATTTTCAACTCCCTTCCACCGCCTTCATTCAGTACCTCGATCTGAAATCCGTTTCCGAAGGAAGAAGGACCATTTACGGCTATGGAGTGGGTATGCTCAATGATTACGCGGTCCATGATCCGGTAGTTTTTCACCAGCTGCACATTGTCAATCAGGACATCGTTTCCTATCTCACAATTTTCGATTTTACAGTTGTAGAGTCCCGAGCTAAGATCCTCTTCCGTACCGGTTTTGATGGGGCCTCCCAGTTTTCCAAGTTTGACAGCTCCAATAAAGCGGACCTGGTAAATGGAAGCAATGGAGAAGGGGTCAGTAACCTCAACTTTTGACCAATCGGAAGAAAAACAGCCCTGGTTCTGAAGGGCTGTTATTTCTGAATTGTTTAAGGGACGATAGTTCATTCTTCGAAATGCTTTGGCATTTTATCACCTGCAATCTCTTCAATATCCTTGAAGTATTTTACGGATTCGACCTGCAGCTCCATGGTGGCTGGTTCGTCCAGTGCCAGTACGGCATGCTCATGGAGTTGCAGCATGGAGACGGTCCACATATGGCTAACCCCACCTTCAATCACCTCACGTACCGCACGGGCCTTATTGAATCCGGTGATAATAATCACCACTTCCTTGGCATCCATTACCGTACCTACACCCACAGTCAGCGCCTGGGTAGGCACCCTTGACATGTCGTTGTCAAAAAACCTGGAGTTCGCCAGGATGGTATCGTAACTGAGTGTTTTAACCCTGGTCCGGCTTACCAGCGATGAACCTGGCTCATTGAACGCAATATGTCCATCCGGTCCGATGCCTCCGAGAAACAATTCAATACCTCCGTATTTCAGGATTTTCGCTTCGTAGTCTTTGCATACTTTTTCCAGATCCGGCGCATTTCCGTTCAGGATATTGATATTCTCCTTTGGAATATCGATGTGGTTGAATAAATTTTCATACATAAATGAGTGATAGCTCTCCGGGTGATCTTCGGGGATGTTCACATACTCATCCATATTGAAGGTTACCACGTTTTTGAAGGAGATCTCTCCTGCTTTATACATTCTGATCCACTCTTTATACACTGGCATAGGAGAGGATCCGGTTGGAAGTCCCAGCACAAATGGCCTTTCAGCGGTTGGACCGAAGGCCTGGATTTTATTCCATATATAATCGGCCGTCCATTTCCCTGTTTCTTTCTTGGTGTCTTTAATTACAATTCGCATAGTTAGTTAGTTTTAAATTGGTTATTCTGTTTTAGTTAGTATCATTCGTGCATCGCCTATAACACTGCCCTTTCCCTTGTCCAGAACGAACAGGGGGTTGATATCCAGCTCCTCAATTTCCGGGAAATCCAGGGCCAGCTGCCCAAGTCTTTGCAGGGCATCCACAATGGATTCAATGTCCCTGGCAGGTCTTCCTCTTATTCCTTTCAGAATCTGGAAGGCCCGGGTCTGCTCAATCATGTACAGGGCCTCTTCCCGGCTGAGCGGTGCCACTCCGAAACTAACATCCTTAAATACCTCCACAAAGATACCGCCTAGCCCAAACATCAGGACAGGGCCAAAGGAGGGATCCCGTTTAATTCCCAGGATGATCTCTTCACTTCCGTGAATCATGCGGATGACATACAGGCCAGAAATGGAGGCCTCGGGCATGGCGTGTTTCACATGCTTGTGTATCCTGTCCCATCCTTCCCTGACCTCTTTTGCACTTCCCAGATTCAGCTCAACCCCCTTCACCTCAGATTTATGAATGATATCATCCGATACCACTTTGAGGACTACCGGGTAGCCGATTTCTTCGGCAACCTTCACTGCTTCTTCCGCGGTGGAGGCAAGTTTGCCCCGGGGGACGGGCAGGCCGTAAGTTTCCAGCACTTCGATGGTTTCTACCTCCGGGATATAGCTTCTGCCATTGGCGTGAACTTTGTCCATCAGTTGCCTGGCCAGCTCTCTCTGGATATTATCGGGGACGGAGAGCTGGTGCACTTTGGGCTTGACATGTTTGTTAAAATAGTAAACCGCCTGGTAGGAATCACACATGGACTCCGGAAGAATGTAGTGTGGAATCTTAGCCTGCTGAAGCAGGTCAATGCCGGAGGCCACATCTTTCTCTCCCATAAAGGAGGTGTAAATGGGCTTGCTCTTTCCTTCAGCAATCCTGGCTACATCTGCTGCAATGGCATCAATATCCGTCATGGACTGAGGGGTCAGGATCACAAACACCCCGGCCACATCCGGATCGTCGAAGGCTGCATTAATTGCTGCCAGATAGCGATCCGAGCGGGCATCACCAATCACATCCACGGGATTATTAATATTAGCGGTGGCCGGCAGCGCTTTTTTGAGTATGGCCGTGGTCTCCTCAGAGAATTTAGCCAGTTTCAGACCTGCGGAGATAGCGGCGTCGGTGGTTAGAACGCCTGGTCCTCCTGCATTGGTAATAATAGCCACCTTCTCTGAAACAGGAGGCGGCTGATAGGCAAAGGCAATGGCTTTGTTAAACATCTCCTCGATGTTATCGCAGCGGATAATTCCAGCCTGTTCAAAAGCTGCATCGCAAATCTCATCCTTCCCGGTCAGGGATCCGGTATGAGAGGCTGCTGCCGAGGCTCCCTCATCCGTCCGTCCCGATTTGATAATTAATATGGGCTTTCCGCTTTGAGCGATCACATCCCGGGCAGCCTTCATCAAACCAGGACCATCTGAAACTTCCTCCAGGTACATTAAGATAACCCTGGTCTCTTCGTCATTCATCAGGTAGTACAACAGGTCGATTTCGCTGATATCCGCTTTGTTTCCAAAACTGATAAACTTGGAGAATCCAATATGCTTGGCACTGGCATAATCCAGGACGGCTGTGCAGAGGGCGCCGCTCTGGGACAGGAAACCGATATTTCCCTCTTCAGGCATTTCCCTGGCAAAGGAAGCATTCAGGTTTGTATCCGGAGAGGTATTGATCACCCCCAGGCAGTTGGGACCTATAAATGATATATCGTATTTTCTGGCAATCTCGATCAATTGCTGTTCTCTCTTTAGTCCGGCCGCACCTACCTCCTTATATCCAGCAGAAATAATAATCACAGATTTAATGCCTTTCTGACCGCATTGCTCCAGGGCCATATGGCAGACAGAGCTTGGAAATACCAGGATGGCCAGGTCTACGTCATCAGGGACATCTACCACGTATCTATAAGCTTTGATCCCTTTTATGCTTTTTTCTCTGGGGCTTACAGGATAGACAATTCCATTAAAGTCTGCTTTAAGGATATTGTCCAGGATGTCATGGGGTACGGTACCTTTTACATTATTGGTACCAACAATAGCAACCGATTTTGGATGAAAAATCGTTTCCAGGTTTTCCTGGCGAAGTTTCTTAAGATCGTTCATAGGGCTTGAGCTGGGTTCTGGATTCTGGATTAAAGGTATTCAGCAATGAAATTCGCTGCATCGTCAATGGTTTGAATTTCAAGTGCTTTGTCCTGGTCCATTTCGATATCAAATTCCTCTTCAAATCCGGCCACCAGTTCTATACTCTGCATGGAGTCGGCTCCAAGGTCAAAGATAAAATTGGATGCATCGGTGATTTCAGAACTGTCGACTTTAAGCACATTACTTACAACGTCCTTGACGCGAGTCAGGATCTCATTTTTTTCCATCTCGAGAAGATTTTAGTAAGCCGATAAGATAGGAAATCTTTTATTTCATACCAAGCGACAAATCCAGCAATTCAACTTTTCTGAAGTCAAAGGGGTGACTTTCGGCCTGCAGAGCGATATATCCCGAAGGAATATTGGTCCCTTCCGGGAAGGGGTAGCCCTCCGGAAGGGAGCCACCACCCACCTGTGGTTTCTGGTAAGTCAGAACCGTATCGCCATTGACCAGGTGGTGGATGATGCTGTCGCCATAGACCACCAGTTCGAACAGAACCCATTCCTCCCCGTCAAAGGTTGGTGAGCTGGAGTTGATACAGTGCTGGGTAATCAGTTCGCCGTTGATGACCACATTGGTGCCGGGGGTACAGAGATTGCCTGTGGGCCGTTCCCCATCACCCAGTCCACCGAGGAACTGGGCTTCAATACTTACCGGGAACTCCTGGTCCAGAAGCATGGATTCGGGCGACTGGGCATGAAACATGACCCCGCTGTTTTTAATGGCCCACCCTGCACCGCCGGGGACCTGTTCCCCAACCACCCGGTATTCCACGCGAAGTTTATAGTGGGAGTAGGGATTTTTATAAAAGATGTGCCCAAACTCCCCCTCAAATGTTTCATACTGGTCATAGCGCGTTACCATCATCCCATCCTCCACCCGGAAGGTGTTATTATAGTTTTCGCCCAGGGGATGTTTGGTCATTTTAATGATCCACCCGTCCAGGTTCTTCCCGTTAAAGAGCTGGATCCATTCCTGAGATTCCGCAGTTTTTTTGTCTGGAGTCTCCTCTTTATTCCCGGAATTCTGCATACAGGAAGCAAGGGTTATCAGGAGGACGAGGAAGAAATAGATCTTTTTCATGAGTTTTGTTTTGAAGATAAGTTGCCACAAGATACAAAATGAGCTTCAAATTGTCCAGTTTGACTTGAGGGCAAGATTTCCATACATTTATAGAAATCAAAAGACATGCTATGAAACGGATTGGACTAGTTTTGGCCGGAGTGCTGACTCTGAGCATGGCCACCGCCCAGTTCAGATCAGTTGGACTGGTGGTCGGGGCAGGGTATACCATTGTGGATATTGAAAATGCCATAGATTACAGCCCCCTGGAGGAGTGGGATAATACTGGAATCATCCTCAAAGGGATCGCTGAATATGAGATGAAACCGGGCCTTTTCCTGGTTGGTGAAGTGGGATCGAATAGGCTCTATTACTGGGAATACAGGTGGTCGGATGGGTATTATTCAGGCTCCCGCTGGCGGTCCGAATGGACCACCAATATCGGGCTTAGCTTTAAGAAGATGATTGGTGAAAACCTGTATCTTCAGGCCGGTCCGTCGGTCCATATTTTTAATAGTGGCGGAACTAATCTGGGACTTCTGCTGGGTGCAGGATACGAGCTGGAGGTCGGTGGTTCTTTCAGGGTTCCCCTGGGATTCCGGGTAGAACCGGTATTTGGAAGTGCTGTGCCTGTTTCCCTGCTTCTTCACAGCGGGATCCGATATCTGTGGTAGTTATTCGACGCTGGACCCTGTGGCTTATAAAGAGGGGGCAGTGCTTTGTTTTCGGAATTGTCTGAAGCTAATGAGCCTGCCCGCCTTTTCGTTCCATAGCCGGAGGGACATGGTACGTATACTGGGAACAAAGGTGACCGGTTTAATCTCCGCGAACATGGGGTTGTCCTTATGGCATCTTTCCAGATTGTAATTGGGAATCTTTGGACTGAGGTGATGTATGTGGTGATATCCAATATTTCCTGAAAACCATTGCAGCACCCTGGGGAACCTCAGGAATGAGCTACCTTCCAGGGCCATTTTTTTGTAATCCCATTCCTCCTGCCTCGTCCAGATCACGTCTTCATACTGATGCTGCACATAGAAGAGCCAGACCCCCGCCACGGTAGCTATATAAATCACGGGAAGCTGAATCAGAAGAAATGCTTTCCAGCCCATCAGCAGGATAAGGACCGAACTGAACAGGAGGATAATGAGGTTGGTAATGTAAACGCTTCTGCGTTCTGGTTTTCCCATGCCTTTGCGGGTAAAACGAAACCAGATAACAAACAGCAAGAAGGAACCGATGCCAAAAAGGATGATGGGATGCCGGTAGACACGGTAGAACAACTTTTTTCGCCTGGAGAGTTGCTCATACTCTTCGACTGTGAGGGTCCAGACATCTCCCTGGCCTCTCTTATCCAGGTTTCCAACCGTTTTATGATGGATGGAATGATCCAGGTGCCACCTGTCATAAGGAGTGAATACCAGGCTGCCCAGGATGGTTCCCACGATCCGGTTAGCCCTGGTGCTGCGAAAAAAAGATCCATGCCCGCAATCGTGGAAAATTATGAACATGCGAACCAGGAAGCCGGCTGCCAGAATGGCCAGTCCCAGGGTCAGCAGATAAGAGATACCCAGACTGTAGTACATGGCGATCCAAAGCAGTATATAGGGACCCAGTGAATTGATAATCTGCCAGATACTGGATTTTGTATCGGGCATGTTATATTTGCTGATCACCTCTATCCAGGCAGGATTCTGTTTTCGCTCTTTTTCCATAATTATAAAACAAGTTAGACTAATATTTGGTTCGCTGCGTTGTGTTTTAAAAGAAAACAGGATTCAATTTACTACTTTCATGGGGAAAACTTTCAGAATGAGACCGCTGGCCATGATTCTCGGATTCCTGCTGGGACCCTTTGCTCTACTCCAGGGCCAGCCTTGGTTCATACAGGGGACCATTGAAAATTGCGAAGAGGGGAAGATCTTGCTCGCCTCCTATTATGGCGATCGTTTCAGGGTCATCGACAGTCTGGATTCCCAGTCGGGATCCTTCCATTTTATACTTTCAGAAGAGGCCCCCACGGGCATCTACCGGATTATTTTTGCCGACAGGACCGGTGAAGTCCGAAGCCAGAACAGATTTGTGGAATTCATATTCAAGCAGGAGAGCCTGGAGATCAATGTAGCCTCCACGGACCGGGGTCCGGTCCCCTATTTTGAAACATCCCTGGAGAACCAGGTATATTCCCGATTTATGGAGTTTGAACTGGAGTATGAGGCTCAATTAATGAGTCTCTACCAGGAACTATCTCCCACCCGGAGTGGAAAGGAAACCAGGCATGATGCGGCTGTGAATCGTTATAATTCCCTTCAGTCGGAACGGATCCGGTACATGGATTCCATCTCGGGGCTCTATCCCGATCTTTATGCAGTGCGGATCATGAATGCCTTCAGGGCCCCAACAATCCCCGGAGAGATGACCCACAGGCAGCGCATCGACACCCTGAAAGCATGTTTCTTCGATCAGGCCGCCATTGACGATCCCCTCCTACTTTCGGCCCCGGTGTATCCCTTTAAACTGATCGATTATCTCTCTCTTTATAAAGTGGATACCCTGTCCAGGGAGCAGCAGGATCGGGAGTTTATAGGGGCGGTGGATCAGATCATGCTGCATGTGTCTGACCAGCAAGAACTTCGAATTTTTGTGGTGGAGTTCCTTCTGGAGGGTTTTGAAATGCTGGATATGGAGCAGGCACAGCTGCACCTGCTGGAGCACTACCTGGACCAGGCCTGTGAAACGGACCTGGTAGAACTGATCTACGCCCGGATGGAAGGATACAAGGAGATGACCAGGGGTCAGCGAGCACCCGATTTTTCTATTAGCGATGTAAAGGGCACAAGTTTTCGTCTCTCCGATCTTTCTGCACCCTATGTGCTGGTGATGTTCTGGGCCAGCACCTGTGACCATTGCCGGGACCTGTTGCCGGAATTGCAGAAGTGGTACCTGGAAGAAAACAGGATTGGATTGGAAGTGGTAGCCATCTCCATAGATACCTCCGTTTCAGAGTTCGGGCAGTATATAGAAAATCTTAAACCTCAATGGATTACTGTTCACGATGCCCAGGGTTGGTACGGAAGGATTCCCTCCGCTTACCACCTCTATGCCACTCCCTCTCTTTTCCTGCTGGATAACGAGCAGACCATCCTGGCCAGGCCAGTTAGCTTCAGGCAGTTCCAGAGGGCCACCAGGAAGCTTCAGGATCAGTAAGCTTAACTGATCTGCCAGGCATCAGGGATCCAGGTTCCTGGTAAAACGCCCCCGGGTCTGAAGCCAGGTGTCCTCCCAGTCCTCATAAAGCTTAGGAGTTGGTCCGGAACCAAAATGGATGGATAAACCCCGTTCCCTGAAATAAGGATGCTCCACGGTCCCCACCAGCTGCAATTCATCAAAATACAGGGGCAGGCGATCCGAATAGCCGATATAGATCACATGCTCCAGGGGGTGATCTCTGGGGATCCATTCCATAAAGGCATCATTAAAGCTGTAAACTTCGGGATAGCTGCGGTCTGGCCGGTAGTACTGAACCGCACCGGCGGCCCCGTAGAATTCTCCGTACACCACCGTGTTTTTCCTGACCGGCTCCGGCAGTGAATCGTAGAAGGCCCAGACTTTCTCACCCAGTTCGTCCCAGCCCACCATATCTGCATAGTCCTGGGGCAGTTCGTGCACCTGGCCATCTTCCCATTTGAGCATTATGTCCAGTCCCCGCTGGACCTGTTTTTTGTCGTACTCCACCATTTTTCCAGGCTTATACACCGGGAGGCTGAAGGGCAGCACAAAAAGACCAGTGCTCAGTATGATCCCCAGCACCAGCCATCCCAGGAAGTTCCAGGAACCTTTGGACCATCTTTCCCAGGCCAGGCCCCCGAAAACCACCAGGATGGTGTAGGCAGCGATGGTATAATAGAATTTGCCCCGGAGCAGAATGATCAAAAGCAGGGTAATGACAAAGGCCCAGGCAAACACCCTGAATTTGCGATGCTCCTTATGGAAAAACAGCCAGACCAGTCCGCCCAGCCAGATGGGGAACGCCGGCAGGTGCATGAAGAACTGGCCAAGGAGGAAATCTTTCAGCAGGACATTTCCCAGTTGTGTTTCCTGAAGTTCTGTCATGTGGGAGATCACCGGCCAGTTGTGCTGGTATTGCCAGATCAGGTTGGGCAGGATCACCAGCAGTCCGCCCGCCAGGGCCACCGGAAGCTGCCAGCTCCAGAGGAGTTTCCGGTTCCCGCTGATCACCAGGGCGGTCAACAATGCAAAGCCGTAGAAAACAATGGAGTATTTTGTGAGCCAGCCCAGTCCAAGGACGGGGATCATCCAGAGCAGGTACCTGGGATCCTGTTTCCGAACCAGCTGAAAAACCACCACGGCTGCCAGTAGCCAGAACAGGTGGTTGAAAATAACGGGTTGCAGTAAAACCGCCGGTCGGAGAAATGCAGGAGAAACAAAATAGGCTGACAATCCCAGCACCAGGGCCATGCTACCCCCTTTCAGTTGTTTGATCAACCAGCCCACGAGGAACAGGCTCACAGCACCCACCAGGGCCGGAAGCAGGCGGACGGCCAGGACGGAGTCCCCCCAGATCCAGGTATGGATCCGGGTGATGAAAGCCACCAGGGGAGGGGTGCTGAAAAACCCCCAGTCCAGGTGCCGGGACTGGGCCAGGTAGAGGTAGGCATCACGGTGCAGGCCATAGTGGGTGGCGGTTACCAGGTGAAGGATCAGCTTGGCCAGGGCAAATAGCAGCACAATGTAATACTGCTGCAGCCAGGATTTAAGTTTTTCCATAAGTTGGATTTTTTTTCAAACGCTTGAAGTAGTCTTTGGAGGCCCTCAACACATGAGGAGAGAGCAAGAGGGCCGAGATCATGGTAGGGAAAGCCATCATGGCATATGCACCGTCAAAGATCCCCACAACAGTTTCCAGGGTGGCTGTGGCACCCACCGGGATGGTGACCAGGTAGAACCAAAGATAGAGATAACTGTGTCTGGCACCGAAAATAAAAGAGAAACATTTGGTACCGTAGTAAGGGAACGAGAGCATGGTGGAGAGCGAAAAGACAGCCACACAGATGGTCAGAAGGTAGGGGCCAATTCCCGGCATAGCCTGTTCAAATGCATCCGCAGTCATGGTTATCCCGTCCGATTCCCCGGCATTCCAGACTCCGGTCATGATCAGCGCCAGGGCGGTCATCGTGCAGACCACAATGGTGTCGACCACCGGTCCCAGCATGGCCACCAGGCCCTCCCTCACCGGTTCGTTGGTTTTGGCAGCCCCATGCGCCATGGGGGCGGTTCCGATGCCTGCTTCGTTGGAGAATGCGGCCCGTCTGACACCCGTGATAATCAGGGCCCCCAGCGATCCTCCCAGTACCGATTTGGCAGTAAAGGCATCCCGGAAAATCAGGGCAAAGCTGGGAAGAATATTCCCGGGGTTGGAAAATATGATGTACAGGACCAGCAGCACATAGAGGGCAACCATGAGGGGAACCATCCGGCCGGTCACCTTTCCGATCCGTTTGATCCCCCCGAAGATGACTATTCCCACGAGGAGGGCCACCAGGAGCCCGGAGATCAGGTCGGAAGTAAAACCCGCTCCCACCTGGTTGGGGATCAGTACCACATCCCGGACCACCTGGGTGAGCTGGTTAACCTGGAACATGGGAAGCACCCCGATCATACCCATCAGGGAGAAGAAAATAGCCAGGGGACGCCAGTTTCGTCCCAGGCCCTCCACAATGACATACATGGGTCCGCCCTGCAACTCCCCGCGGGAGTCGCGTCCCCGGAACATAACAGCCAGGGTACAGGTAAAGTACTTGGTGGTCACTCCCAGCAGGGCGCTAACCCACATCCAGAAGATCGCTCCGGGCCCTCCCATGGTAATGGCCAGTGCCACACCTGTGATGTTACCCATGCCTACGGTGGCAGCCAGGGCCGTGGAGAGGGCCTGGTAATGGCTGATATGCCCTGGTTCATCAGGATCATCGTAGCGGCCCAGCAGAATGGCAAGCGCATGTCGAAAATATCTGAAAGGCAACATCCTGGAGTAAAGCAGAAAGAAGAGACCTCCCCCCAGCAGGAGGATCAGTAAGGGGGTTCCCCAGGCCAGATCCGAAAAACCGGTAATCAGCCTTTCGGCGACAGAGATGGAGTCATTCCGGGTGATCAGATCGCTTTGCGGGCTCATTTGCACGGTTTAATCCACAATTCCCATCTTTTTCATCAGGAAGGAGGCGTTCATATTGGTGGCTATCCCTTTGCGGATGGTATAGTCAAAAATAAGTTCCATATCTTCAATGTAGCTCTCGAAACAGTAGTTCACCACGTCGCCAGCATGCTTTTTTTCAAGATCTCCCAGAGAGAGATCATGAGTGGCAATGAAGCAGCGGACCGGATAGCGCAGTGACTTTCGAATCAAACCCACCGATCCAAGTTTCTTGTCGGTGGTATTGGTTCCCTTCAGCACCTCGTCCAGGAGGATCAGCATGGGTTTCCCACTCTCCATCTGCTGCACAATCAACTGCAGCTTTTTGATTTCGGCCAGAAAGTAAGACTCCTCATCCTTCAGTGAATCGGACGTACGCATACTGGAATACAGGCCCAGGAATCCACACTGGAACTTTGTGGCGCAAACCGGACATCCGGCATAGGTCAGCACCATATTGACTCCAATGGATCGTAAAAAGGTAGACTTACCTGCCATATTGGCCCCGGTGATGATACAAACCTTTTCCGTCTGGATTTTAAGATCGTTTACTACCCGTTTGTGATCAGGGATCAGTGGATGACCCAGTCCCTGGAAATTCACATGCTCCTGGGTTTTATCCACGGTGGGCATGTTATAGTCCGGATGGTTCCAAGCAAATCCGGCCAGACTGATCATGGCATCGGTCCACCCGGTGATCTGGATCCACTCCAGGATCTCCTGCCGATTCCTGCTCTTCCAGCGCTCCAGGAGAAAAAGCAGGATAAAATCGAACAGAAAAAGACCATTGAGAATTACTCCCAGCAGCATATTCAGCCGCTGGTCAAAAATCTGCAGCAAACTGGAGAGCCTGGCTACTTCCCGCATTCCTTCCCGGGCTTTCGTTCCATTTTTCTGTAGCTCAGAATGTTGGAAGGAGTTGTGTGCAATTTGTTTAAGAAGACCTGCATAGCCTTCGAGCAATTCATGTTTTTTGGAGATCACCTGCTGGTATTGCTGTGTACGATGAAAAAAGGGGCTTAGCAGCAGCAGGTTCAGTAAAAAAAGATAAAGCAGATACCAGTAACGGGAGGGATCGAAGATCATCCATATGGCCAGGGAAAGGGAGACCAAGGAGACTCCCAGGGCCACATAAAAGAGCCAACGGTGTTTTTGAATGTAGGTGGAGCTTTCCAGCCAGCTGCTGATATCCTCCAGATCGCCAGGCTTTTCATTTATAAGGTGACCCGAAGCGATGAAATGCTGCCTGAAATCGATGCGATCCTTCAGATCTGTTACGATCCTCTGCCGCTCCTGGATCTCCCCGGCCGAAGAGGGTTCTCTGGTGAGCAGATCGGCCAGTATCCGTGTTCCCTTCCGTGTGGCAGTGCGACTGAGGTACTGGAAAAGCGATCCTTTTCCAAAGAGATCCAGATCATGGGACCAGGGGTGAAAGGTATCCGCAAATTCCGATCCATCGGGCAGATGTTGGAAATCGTGGTCCAGACAGGAAAGCTCTTTCTCATTGAGCAGAAGCAATTGCCTGAGCAACTCCCGCTCAGCCTTCTGTTTGTTGAAAATGCTAACCAGGACCAGGAAAAGAACCAGCAGCAGAAAGGAGAGCAGGTAGAAAAGGAGTTGATTGTTCTTCACACCCAGCACCAGGGACCAGATCAGTGCTACCAGGACTGCCAGCCTGGCCAGGGAAATAAGGTCAATCCGCCTGGTCTTGCGCTGAATCGCTTCACTGAATTGAAGGATCCTTGCTTTATAATTCTGATGAAGTTGCTCCCTGGACATAGGAATTCGGGTTTTCCCAAAGATAAAAAAACCCGGCAAATGAAAGCATCCGGCTATGGCTGACGCAGGTCTATCCGGGGAAGCTCCAGTTTGTAAAAGACCGGTAATCCGGATTCCGCGTCATTAACGGGCTTACCCTCTGCAGTCTGCCTCTGTTGCCAGATAACGGGGGTGAACCCCTGCACCCTTTTCCTGAGCTCTCCCTGAGCGGGTGCCAGCACCCACTCTTCATGAAAATGGACGGAAAGCAGTTGTGCAGGCAGGTTATAGATTTTATTCACCGGAAAACGGGCATCCACCAGGGCAATGATAGCGGCCTGGAGCTCCTTGGTCCCTGTTTGATGAGGATCCAGGAAGAAAAATTCATAGGAGATATCTTTTATCCGTAGAATTTTTCCGGAGGCAGGAACCTCCCGGGTCCCGTCGTGGCAGGTGATTCCATATTCACTCACTATTTTCGAGATCATAGAGCCTGCCACATCTATGGTCCATTGCTCTCTGAACTCTATCCGGCAGGAGTCGCTCTGCCTGCTGTTCAGGGCCGGTGGCAAGTCGATCACATCCACGACCTGGAATACTTCTCCCTGAGTCCACGCAGGAGTGGGAAGTCCCAGGACCAGGAGAAAGAACAGGACTACGAGGGAAAAACCAGTTCTCATCTTGCTTCTCTTTCAGGTAGTTTTCCGCATTTCCCCCCAACTCCGAAGCGGAAGGGGATTTTTATCCCCAGATCCGCGCTCCAGCCGCTACCCCGGTAGGTAATGGTGGATAGAGACGGGCTTTCAGCGATGGTATTGGAAACCTCAATTTGGGCCATATTCCGGTAGCCTTGCATATAGTTTACATAGAGGGTGAGGATCAGCGGGAATTCCGTGGGAAGTTTATATTCCACACCGGTCCCCATCCGCAATACAGGAGCAAGATAGCTGGTCCCGGATGCTTCGTGTGTGGTGGTCCCCGTTACGGGGACCGGATTCCCGGGAGCAGTATAGGTGAATGGAGCAGATCTCTGGTTATAGACCCCTGTGGTAAAGGTGGCCAGCAGGGAAGCACCTCCATAAAAGACCAGATGAATCTTCTCCTTATACACATTATAAAAATACCTGAAGCGCAGGGGAACCTCCAGGTAGAGCGGAGCCGGCAAGTTGCTCACAAAGTCCACTTCATGGTCGTACATCAGCGCATAAAAGGTACTGGAACGCTGGTAGTAGGCCCCAATATCAATTCCCAGTTCATCGCTGAGCATATAACCGGCATATAATCCGGTATGCAGGTTGGAATAGCGAAAGAATCCACGGTCCTCCATGGGCCTTGCCCCAATGGCCGGGTTTGTGCTGCTGAAACTCCTCCAGAGGGAGCCCAGTTCTGCCGCCAGGTAAACCTGTCCCCTTCTGTTTACAGGCTTTCCTTTATAGACTGAGTTTTCAATTCGGGCCCGTACCCGGTAATCCTTGTTCTGCCAGATTTGACTTAGTGGGATATTCAGGGCCATGGAGGTAATCAGGGAGTTTCCTTTCGAGGTATACTCGGTGGAGGAGGGAGCCCCTGTACCATCGGAATAGTCCAGGGAATACAGGGAAGAGGGCGTCCCCAAGAGGCCGGTCATATAAGAGAGGTTGAGGGAGGCCTGCCATTTGTTGGGGAAACGCAGATTCAGGCCAATGCCGATTTCCAGCAGATGAGAAACGGCCTCTTCAGCAAGCTGTTGAATATCGTAAGATATAGCGGTCCCGTCCGGTGCGGACAGAATACTACTGGCCGTATATAGCTCATCGGGCTGCAGGTCAATGTGATATACATATCCGATCCTGGGGGTGAAGGTAATCGGGTATTCGGTGGGTTGAACAATGTACTCGGCCCTCAGCGGGATCAGGATGGAGGTGTAGGCGGACCAGCTGGCCTGGTGCAGGCGCTGGTCTGTCATGTCGATTCCATCGGTCCGGGGTATATAAAGGAGGCCGGTATGCAGGGACAGATTTGGAAGAATTTCCTGTCCGATAGTAGCTCCGGCCATTACGCTTTGAACATTGGCCCCCTGGAAATAACCCCCGGGATCGCTCACCTTGGTCAGACTCCACTGAGGGCCGGATTCGAGGCTTAGCCAGGTTCTGAGTTGAGCACCTGATGGAATGGCCAGCAGGCTGATAAGACTTGCCAGAATAGCAGTTCTTTTGAGTTTCATGCCAGAGGGGTTTTGTTTACTCCTTAAACGCATCCATCCACTGATCATTGTATAGCAAGAATCAAGAAATCCAAAAAAACATCAGAAGGTCATATTGAAAATAGTCTCTTCATTGGGTTTCGACTGGGCGGTAATGGTGCCCCCATGCAACCTCATTATTTGTTTGGAGAGGCTTAAGCCGATACCCGAACCACTTTGTTTCGTGGTAAAAAACGGGATAAAGATCTTATCGATCACCTCATCCAGGATTCCCTGTCCATTATCGATGACCTGGATGGTGGGCCGGCCCCGTTTGTTATAAAAACCCCTGATCTGTATCTCTGCACCCAAGCGCCCCTTCAGGGCCTGAACGGAATTTTTAATCAGGTTGATGAGCACCTGTTCGATCATCTGTTCATCAATCTGTACCTCAATGCTTGCAGGTTCCACGGAGGTAGTCATGCGGATGTTTTTCCTTTCCACATCCTTCTTCATCAGGGTGTGTACATGGCCAATCAATTCATTCATTTTAACAACGGAGAAATTGGGTTCCGGAATCTTGGTGAGGCTCCGGTAGGTCTCCACAAAGTTCATCAATCCGGTACTTCGCTTATTAATGGTTTGAAGGGCCCCCTCTATCTCAACAATAGTCTCTTTGTCCACCTCCTGCATCTCTTTTTTGCCGGAAGTATAGGGTTTGACCATATTTTCCACCGTAGAGGAGAGGGAAGAGATGGGGGCAATGGAATTCATGATCTCATGGGTAAGCACCCGGATCAGTTTCTGCCAGGCTGCCGTCTCCTGCTCCTCCAGCACATTCTGGATATTCTTGATGGTGCTCAGAAGGATGATTTTATCTTTCACTTTAAACTCCGTGGCAAAAATGGCCAGTTGAAGGATATCTTCTTCATCCTGCACCTTCACCAGTTTGTTTTCGCCCGGATTTATGGTGAGCAGCGTATCGGTCAGTTTCTGGCTGAGTGGGGAGAGCGAATTGATATTTCTCAGACTGTTCACCTGGAAGAGCTTTTTAGCCGCGGGATTGATCATCTCCACGGTCCCATCACGCTGATAGGCCAGGATACTCACGTCGATATTCTGTACAATGCTTTGCAGGTAATGGAAATGCTCTTCCCGTTCTGATCTTACCTGCTGGAAGTCCTTCATCACATCATTAAAGGCTGTACTCAGTTCATCGAATGAAGTACCTCCGTCACCGATCTGAAAGGTCCGGGTGAATTCGGAATAGCGGATCGATTCCAGAAAACCAGCCAGCTCCCGGTTGGTCCGGTCCACATAATGAATCAGTGACCAGACCTGGTAGATGATCAATCCCGCCACCAGGATGGGTGTAAAGGTGAAGGCACTGTTCAGTGTGATGAACAGGGCAAGGCAGGTGGCGGTAAGCAGCAGTACCCGCAGGACAATATTAAAACGAAACTGTTTAAAGACCATGCTTTTCCATTCTTCGATAGAGTGAAGTTCGTGTTAGTCCCAGTTGTGTGGCCGCCTGGGTCACATTTCCCTGATTGGTTTTAAGGACTTTCTCAATAATCGTTTTTTCAATATCTTCCAGGTTATAGGATTCCAGCTCCAGTCCGCTGCTGCTTTTCACTCCGGATGAGAGAATAAAATCGTCGGGCCCCAGGCTGCTGCCATCGCACATAATCACTGCCCGCTCTATGGCATGTTGCAGCTCCCTGACATTACCGGGCCAATTATACTGGTTTAGCCTTTTGATGGCAGAAGACTGGATATTCCGGATGGGTTTTCTGTATTTCCGGCTGTAGATCTTAAGGAAATGATCCGCAAGCAGAGGGACGTCACCCGTGCGGTCTCTGAGCGCCGGCAGGTGAATTTCCACGGTATTGATCCGGTACAGGAGGTCCTGACGGAAAACCCCGTCGGCCACGTCCTGGTGAATATTATTGTTGGTGGCACAGATCATCCGGACATCGATGGGAATGGGTTTGGTGGAACCCACTCGGGTGATCTCACGTCGTTCAAGTACCGTAAGTAACTTTGACTGAAGCGGGTAGGTGAGGTTGCCAATTTCGTCCAGAAACAGGGTTCCCGATGAGGCAATTTCGAACCGCCCCTGTTTCATTTTAAAAGCATCGGTAAAGGCTCCTTTTTCATGACCAAAGAGTTCACTCTCGAAGAGTGTCTCCGGAATGGATCCCAGGTCCACGCTGATAAATACCTCATCCTTGCGGAGCGAATTCCTGTAAAGCGCCCTGGCTACAAGCTCCTTGCCAGTTCCGTTCTCTCCCAGGATCAGTACATTGGCATCTGTGGCTGCCACCTTTTTAATGGTATTGAAAACTTCATACATTTCGGGAGATTGCCCCACGAAGTCAGTATAGGGCTGGTCCAGCACGGCGCTGATCTCCTGTTGTTTGAGTTTCAGGTTCTGAGCCTGGATACGGGTTCGCCGAAGACTGATGGCAGAGTTGATGGTCGCCAGGATTTTTTCGTTCTGCCAGGGCTTGAGAATAAAGTCGGTGGCTCCCATTTTTATTGCTTTCACCGCTTTCTCGGCATCCCCATAGGCGGTGATAAAGACTACCACCGCCTGATTGTCAATTTCCAGGATTTGTGAAAGGGCATCAAATCCCTCCTGGCCGCTAATGGCATCTTTTGTAAAATTCATATCCAGCAGGATCACATCCCAATCCTGTTTCTTCATCACTTCAGGGAGCCTTTCCGGTCCGGAAAGGGTTTCAATAATTTCAACGTGAGGCCGCAATAACAATTTCAGGGCAAACAGGATGTCTTCGTTGTCATCCACTGCCAGGATTCTACCAATTTTTTGTTCCATCTTCAATGTTTTCTTGCATTTGCCCTAGGTTCTAATCAAAAAAGATGCCTTATTATTTAAATAATTCAATTTCAAAGATATACAATAAAAAAGTGGGTGAATAAGCTGTACGAAATGTACGAAATCGTACACATGAATCCCAAAATCGAACACTTTTTATTCTGCCAACAAATAAAGTTTATTATTAAGTTGCAGTTTTATAGGACCTTATATTATTTGGCATAATAAGTGCACTATTGTCGCGTAAGAAAAAACTTCGATTATGACTGAAATGGACGGAATGGACCGCAAAATTGAAAAAAAGGGAATCTCCCGGAAAATGATCTGGTACCTCCTTTTTGGAGCTTTAATGCTTGCGGTACTGGCAATTATTATTTTTGGAGACAAGAGTTCCAAGTACAATGTGGATGTATCGCGCATCACCATCGAAGAAGTGAAACAGGATATTTTCCAGGATTATATAACTGTGCAGGGAACCGTTGAACCAATTACCACCATCTATCTGGATGCAGTGGAAAACGGAAGTGTGAAGGAGATCCTCATTGATGAGGGCAATATGGTAAAGAAGGGGGATGTGATTCTCCGCCTGATAAACGATAATCTCTTACTTGAGATTACCAACAGCGAGGCCCAGGTGGTCAGGGCCATCAATGAACTCCGGACAGCGCGTCTGCAAATGGACCAAACCAGGCTGAATTATAAGCAGCAGATTATTGAGCTGGATATTACAGTGCTGCAGGCCAAACGGCTCTATGAAAATAACAAAATCCTGAGAGAGCAGGGGCATATTTCCAGGGAAGAGTTTGACCAATCCAGGGAGTCCTTTGAGTCTTCGCAGGAGTTGTACACGCTGGTCCTGGAGAATTATAAAAATGATTCTATTTACAGGTCCATTCAAATTAATAATCTGGAAACCTCCGTCAAGAGCATGGAAACAAGTATGGAGATTATCCAGCGCCGAATGGAAAACCTGAATATCAAAGCAACTGTCGATGGGGAGCTGGCTTCCCTGAACCCGGAGATTGGAGAGGTGGTTACCTATGGGACCAGGGTGGGGACCATTAACATCCTGGATTCATATAAGTTGAGGGTAGATATCGATGAACACTACATTGCCCGTATTCAGCGTGGGCTGACAGGCGAGTGTGATTTTGCCAGTACGCCCTATACCGGAATTATTACTAAAGTATACCCTGAAGTGCAGAACGGTCGTTTTGCCGTTGATATGGTATTTACCGAGGAGGTACCTGAACAGATCAGAATTGGACAGACCTCGCGGATCAGGCTGCAACTGGGTGAATCCCAGGAGGGAGTGTTACTGACTAAGGGCGGATTCTACCAGACCACGGGCGGACAATGGGTCTTTGTGCTGGATGAGTCGGAAGAGTTTGCGGTGAAACGTGATATCAGTATCGGCCGGCAGAATCCCAGGTATTATGAAGTGCTGGGCGGACTGGAGCCGGGAGAGAAGGTGATCGTCTCCTCCTACCAGAATTATGCAGATCATGACAAGCTGATCTTAAAGTATAACCGTTAAACCAAAAGAGATGAAGAAAATATTCCAGATAGCATTAGCCCTTTTGGTCACTTCGTCCATGGCCCGGGGGCAGTCAGAGATTCTCTGGAACCTGGACCAGTGTATAAACCATGCCATTCAATACAACCTGCAGGTGAAGCGTCAGGAACTGCTTATGAAATCGACCGGACAGGACCATCGTCAGAGCAAACTCGATATGCTTCCCAACCTGAATGGAATGGTGGAACACCAGCTGGGTTCGGGCAGGGTACTGGACCGTGGAACCTATGAATGGAAAAATGCCAGTGTGAGCCAGGGCGACCTGGGTATGCAGAGCGAACTGACCCTGTTTAACGGTCTGCAGAATTTAAACAGCATGAAAATGTACCAAGCCAACTACCAGATGAGTTTGGAGGATCTGGAAGCCATGGTAGACAATATTACCATTCAAGTGATGACCGGGTACCTGGATCTGCTCAGGAACCGGGAACTGGTGGCGGTGGCAGAGAAAAAAGTGGAGGTGACCCGGAACCAGGTGGAGCGAATGGAGCAGCTGGTGGAGGTTGGAAATGAGCCCCGTGGCAGATTGCTGGAGGTAAATGCCCAGCACTCCGCGGCAAAACTGGCATATACCCAGGCGGTAAATGCCAGGGATATCGCAAAACTGAACCTGATGCATGTGATGAATATCACGGAAGAGAAAGGCTTTGAGATTGAGACTCCCCTGCTGCCCGATCCATCCAGCGTGGAGATCCCGGAACTGGATTCGGTGTTCCAGGTTGCTCTGGCCACTCTGCCCCAGATCAAAAGCAAGGAATATGGAGTGGAGGCCATGGAGCGTTACCTGGCCGTTCAGCGGGGACAACGTTCTCCCAGGCTCTATGCCCGGGGACTGCTCTATTCCAACTACAGTGATGGCCTGATAAATCCTCTGGATCCTGATCCATTTAATCCTACGTTTGATTATCCCGTGAATGAGCAGATTAAAAATAACCAGTATAAACAGGTCTCCATGGGCCTCAGCATCCCTATCTTCAACCGCTGGCAGGTGCAGACCAGTATTAATAAGGCTAAAATTGACCTTCAGGATGCGGAGTACCAGTATGACAATGCGGTTCTTGTCCTTCAGCAGACCCTTCAGCAATATCATGCGGAAGCAGTGGCGGCGGCTGATAATTACAGCTCGGCCATGGAATCGGTGGCCAACAGTGACGAGGCATACCGTTTTTCTGAAGAGCGCTTCAAAGTGGGGACCGGCACATCGCTGGAGCTGCAGGAGGCCCGGAATCAGCTTTATGAGTCCACTTCCGAAATGATCACCTCCAAGTATGTGTTGATATTTTACAGCCGGATTCTTGACTTTTATATGGGAAGGGACATCCTGTTCTAGGAGTTTATCCAAGAAGTCTTATTTTTGTGTCAGTCAACCAATGCTGCCCCCATGAAGCGACTTCTTTTCCTGCTGCTGTTCTCCCTGTCCCTGTCTGCTTACGGACAGGTGGTTAATTTTGCCAAAACATTGCCGCAACGAGCCTGGAGCGTGGGCCTGACGCCTGCTTACCATATGGACAGGAATGTGATCCTCTTTGATGCCGGTGGGGCTTCTTTTGCACTCAATGGAGGCTATGGACTTCTCTACTCCCTGGATGTGAATGCCCGCTATGTCTATTTTGTGAATGGGACCGATTATTTCGGGATCGATGTGCAGTACCTGATCCATGAAGCCAGGAAGAGCTATTTTTCGGCCATTGGTGGCTTGCATAAATGGGACCAGTTCGGAATGGATCTGACAGGCCTGTTTACCTATATGCCCCGTTACGAGATCAATCTGTCCATGGGTCTCGACCTGGATCTGAGTTTTGCCTCTGAGATGAATCCCCGCATGTGGGTGCCCCTGAATGTAGGCTTTAACATTAATGAGTTGCTTTTCCTCTTCGCTGAATATAACCTGCCGGTTACAGAACGTGCCTGGGATATTGTGGCTGTCGGAGCCACCCTGGTACTGCGCTAAACACTCAGGTTCTAGTCAAAGCCAGCTTCGTAAACCAGCTCACCACCTGAATAGGTCTCCAGCACCCTGATTCCGAAGAGCTCCTCTTCCGGAGCGTTCATCAGGTCGGTATCCGTGATCACCAGGTCTGCCAGTTTCCCTGCTTCTATGCTTCCTTTGAGGTCCTCTTCAAAACCCGACCTGGCCGCCCAGATGGTCATAGCCCGCAGGGCCTCTTCTCTGCCGATGGCATTTTCCATCTGGAATCCACCTTCCGGATAAGCAGCCTGGTCCTTGCGGACCACTCCGGCGTAAAACCCAAAGAGGGGATTGATCTCTTCCACCGGGAAATCACTTCCATTGGGGAGCCATCCGTTTTCTGCAAGCAGTTGTTTGTATGCATAGGCCCCCTTGAGGCGTTCGCTTCCCACCCGGTCCCCGGCCCAGTACATATCGGAAGTGGCATGGGTGGTCTGTACGGACGGGACAATATTGTAATCCCCGAAATAGTGAAAATCATCGGGATGAATGATCTGAGCATGCTCTATGCGCCATCGCCGGTCGTTTTTTCCTCCCAGGACCCTGGCATATATCTTCAGGGTTTCCCGGTTGGCCCCGTCCCCAATGCAGTGCGTGGCCACTGCAAAATTTTGCTGGTATGCCCGTTCACAATACTCCTCCAGCACCTCCAGGGGAGTCACATAGAGACCAAGATTGCCCGGATCATCCGAATAGGCCTCTATCATCCTGGCGCCTCTGGATCCCAGGGCTCCGTCGGCAAAGAGTTTGATGGTATTGACCGAGAGATAGTCGGTGCGATAGGGCCCTTTCTCCACATAGTAGCGAAAGTTCTCTTCGGATGGAGAAAGCCAGGTATTCATGCGGATCTTCAGGGCACCAGCCTGTTGCAATGAATCGATCAACTGGACGACCGCTTTTGATAGCCCGGCGTCATGTACCGAAGTGAGTCCCACCCTGAAACAGTTTTTTTCGGCCTGCTGGAGCGCCCGGATCATCTCAGATCTGGAGGCTGGGGGGATTATTGAAGCTACCAGGCCGATGGAATTATCTATCAGGATCCCGGTTGGCTCCCCTTTGCTCAGTATCACCGTTCCCCCTTCCACCCGGGAAGCGGCTGTCACCCCGGCCATCTCCAGTGCAGGCGAGTTGGCCCAGGCCGCATGGCCGTCTATCCGTCTCAGCAGGATGGGGGTATCCGGGAAATGCTTGTCCAGCATGGATTTGTCCGGAAACTCCTTTACCTCCCAGTCGTTCTGATCCCAGCCCCTTCCCGTGATCCATGTTCCGGGATGCGCCTCCCGGAACTCTTTTAAGAGCTCAATAATCTCCTCCACGGAACTGGTTCCTGTCACATCCACGGCATTCAGGTTCATCCCGTAGCCAAAAAAGTGGCAATGAGCATCTATCCAGCCCGGGTATACAAAGTTCCCTTTCAGGTCACGAATCTTATCTGCGCGGTATTCCCTTAGGATCTCCTTTGAGCTTCCAAGGGCGATAATCCGCTGGTCTTTGATGGCGATGGCCTCTGCCATGCTGAATTCGCTGTCAACGGTGTAGACCTTCCCGTTGCTTAGAATCAGGTCGGCCTGGATCTTCTGTGTTTTACAGGAGATCTGGAATAAAAATATTAGCGCGGAAATATACAGGCTTGTTCGCATGATTATAGCTTTGCAACAAAAATAGTATTCTCATATTATTTTCCCCATTTTTGCGTTAAGAACTCTGTGATGAAGGCGATCCGCCGTTTCCTGTTTTTGGTCCTGTTTCCACTGGCACTCTTCTTTTCCTGCCAGCCGGAGCGGACCTTTATTGAGGATAAAGAGGCCCGGCTTGAATTCACCCTGGATACGCTGTTTTTTGATACGGTATTCACCACCGTGGGGACGGTGACCAAAGCTTTCAGGGTAAAGAATCCACATAAGCGCTTTATCCGGATTGATGAGATCCGGCTGGCCGGCGGGGCATTTTCGGTGTTCAGGATCAATGTGGACGGTACATCGGGACTTCGTTTTTCCGATATGGAACTTGGCCCGCGCGACAGCATGTATGTGTTTGTGGAGGCCACCCTCGATCCCAATAGCTCGGATGATATCCTCAGGGTGCAGGATTCCATTGTGTTCGAAACCAATGGGAATGTGCAGGACATTGACCTGGTAGCCTGGGGACAGGATGTGCATATGATCGGGGGCGGGACCATCGATCAGGCTACCACCTGGTCAGCAGGGAAACCCTACCTGATCATTGATTATCTCTACGTGGATTCACTGGCCTCTTTGACTATTGATCCCGGAGTTAGGGTGTACCTGCATAAGGATGCCCTGATTGTTGTGGATGGTTCCATTCAGGTGAATGGGACCCTGGAGGATCCCGTCTGGTTCGGAGGGGACCGGCTGGAGGAGTTTTATGAAGGTATACCGGGCCAGTGGGGACTGATTTATCTCACCGGCAGCAGTCACCATAACCGGATCACACATACGGAGATACATAACGGAACCATCGGGGTACTGATCAGTGCCACTCCGGAGTCCGGGCAGAGGCCCGATCTGGTGATCTCCAATACGGTGATCAACCGGATGAGTTCCAGCGGGCTGTATGCCCTGAATGCTTCAGTTAACGGCAGCAACCTGGTGGTGGGCGATTGCGGGGGAAGTAGCGTGGCCCTGAACTATGGGGGAGATTACCACTTTACCCACTGCACCTTTGCCAATTTCTGGCCCTCAGGGTTCTCTCACAGAACCCTGCCGGCCGTCTGGCTTGCCGATTACTTCGGCACCTATGATGACGAGGGCAAGCTGCTGCTCTATACAGGGGGGGAGTTTGAAAATGCGAGCTTTTTCAACTCCATTATTTATGGATCTCAGGCCACGGAACTGCTTATTGAGAGTTATGATGGCCTGCAGCTCAACTACCTGTTCGACCATTGTCTGACCAGCATCCATGAAGATAGTCTCCGCTACCTGGAGGATCCGCTGATCACCAACCTGATCAACAATCAGAATCCTCTGTTCGATTCCATCCCCGTGATTTATGAACTGGATAGCCTCTCACCGGCCATCGACGCCGGACTGCCCGCCCATGCTTCGGGGATTCCCCTGGATTTGAAAGGGAATAGCAGGCTGAATGACGATGGTCCAGACCTGGGGGCCATCGAAAGGATCGGTTCTTAGGCTGATCCGGGGCGCTTTCACATATCTAATCCTTATGAAGCGCATTACTTGTATCCTGCTGTATATCCTATTTCCTTGTTTGCTTATGAACCTGTCTGCCCAGGGTAAAAAAGGGGCTGAATTTTGCTTTCTCTGGTACAATCCGGAGAACCTGTTTTATCCGGAAGATGATTCTCTTCCGGGCGATGACGGGTTTACGCCGGATGGGCTCCACCACTGGACCTGGTCCAGGTACCGGCAGAAGATCACCGCCCTGGCAAAGGTGATTATTGCAGCCGGAGGGGGAGAGGCTCCGGAACTGGTTGGACTGTGCGAGGTGGAAAATGGACAGGTGCTGGAGGATCTCGTCACTCATCCCATCCTCTCACCTTACCAGTACAGCTATTTTCACCAGGAGGGGCAGGATCACCGGGGAATGGAGCTGGCCTGCCTGTGCCGGACGGGGAGGATGAACACGGTTCTTTGGGAAAGTATCCCATTCAGGGCCCCGGTTTTTACCACCAGGGATATGATGCATCTGACACTCTCCTGGGGGGCCGATACCCTGGACCTCTTTCTGGTGCACCTGCTATCCAAATTCAGTGGGGCAGGTGCTACTGCAAAGTTAAGGAGAGCACAGGCCGGGCAGCTGGTAAGTTGTCTGGATTCGGTATACCGTGCCAGGAGCAGGGCCCTGCTCCTGGCAGCAGGCGATTTTAATGACGAGTTTGAATCTTACTCCATGGAGCCCTTGAGATTTGCCCGATTTGGCGGAGACTCCCTGAGCTCCCTATTACCGGATGATGGAAGATCCACTTATAAATACAGGGGTAGATGGACCTTTATTGATCAGGTCCTGGTAAGTACTTCACTACGATCCTGCCTGTTAAGGGTAAACACGCTTCAACTTTCCCCCTTGTTGACAGAGGACACGCAGTACGGGGGGCTAAAGCCAAACAGAAGCTACGAAGGCTATCAATACAGGGGAGGAATCAGTGATCACCTGCCCCTGGTGGTGTATCTCTCTTTTTTTCCAGACTCTGGTCCGCACGGACAGTGAGCCCCAGGGCCAGGCCCACGTCCAGCATAAGCCGGTAGGCTGCCTCGAACTCATTGGGGATCTCTCCCTCTAGTATGGCTTCCTTGATGGCATTTTTGATCTCACCCACAGGACGAGAGGGCGGGATTCCGAATACTTTCTGAATATCATCACCTGAAATAGGTGGCTGGAAATTGCGGATAGAATCCTTCTCCTCAAGCTCCAGGATTTTTTCCCTTACAATCTGGAAATTCTTCAAATGCCGTTTGACGGTCCGTTCATTTTTGGAAGTAATATCGGCTTCACACAGGGTCATCAGATCCTCCAGGTCCTCTCCGGCATCGAAGATCAATCGCCTGATCGCTGTATCGGTGACAATATCCTGTGAGAGTACCATGGGCCGCAGATGAAGTTGAACCAGCTTCTGCACATATTTCATCTTTTCATTGAGCGGCAGTTTCATTCTCTTGAAGATTCCCGGGATCATCTTTGCCCCAATAAACTCATGGGCATGAAAGGTCCATCCGGTACCCGGTTCAAACTTTCTGGTCCGGGGTTTGGCTATATCGTGGAGCAGTGCGGCCCATCTGAGCCAGAGCTTGTCCGTCTTCAGGGAAATATTATCCAGTACCTGCAGGGTATGCAGGAAGTTATCCTTATGACGCTGTTCATCCTTCTCTTCCACCCCCTTCATCTGGTGAAGTTCAGGGAATATAAGTTCAAGAAGTCCGGTCTGATCCAGAAGCAGGAAGCCCCTGCCCGGTTGCTTTGATCCAATGATCTTGTTCAGTTCATCACTTATCCGTTCCTGGGAGACAATACTGATCCGCTCGCGGTTCTGGGCCATGGCCTTCAGGGTTTCCGCTTCGATATCGAAGCCGAGCCTGGTGGCGAAGCGTATGCCTCTTAACATTCTCAGCGGGTCGTCCGAAAATGTCCGGCCAGGTTCCAGCGGAGTAACAAGCAACTTCTCTTCCAGGTGTTGCAGCCCTCCAAATGGATCCAGAAGCTCTCCATAATCTTCGGGATTCAGAGAGATGGCAAGGGCGTTGATTGTGAAATCCCTGCGCTTCTGATCATCCTCCAGGCTGCCATTCTCCACCAACGGTTTCCTGGAGTTTCGCCGGTATGACTCTTTCCTGGCACCCACAAATTCAATCTCCGTATCCCCCCACTTTATCATGGCTGTCCCGAAGTTTTTGAACACCGTGAGTGGCACCTCCTTTCCGATGGAGCGCCTGACCTTTTCAGCCAGCTCAATTCCGCTTCCAACTACCACAATATCAATATCTTTTGGAGTATTTCCCCTGCCCTGCAGAAGCAGATCGCGAACAAAACCACCAATCACATAAGAAGGGGTTTGCGCCTCAGCCACCAGTGATGCAATAATCTGAAAGACTTTATGGTGCAGTTGATCCGAATAGTTCATGGCGCTTAAACTGCAACAAAAATACAATCTAATACGTAATAACAGTGCATTAATAATCATGGAGTTTCAATTATTTTTGTCTATTTTTCGAAGCATAACCATGGAATGAACCTTACCCGATGGCCGGTCTGAAACTAAGTGCCTGTTTTTGGTACCTGGACCCTCTGGTGTCAGATGATGTGCTGATTACCCTGAAAGAGGGTAAATTTGATGTGGAGCACAGGCACTATAAAGAGAGCAAAGAGGTAAAAGAGAGATTGAAAACGGATCCACCCGATGTGGTGATCTCAGATTTTGATCTGCCTGATCAGTTGCGCCAAGCCATTGAAGAGGTCATGGAGCCTTTTCTATCGGAAATCCCACTTATTTATCTGGTGGGGGAAAAGAATGTAAGGATTGCCGCCAGCAGCTTAAACGCCGGGGTGTGGGACTTCGTGCAGAAAGAGCAGCTGTATAAACTGGTTCCATCGGTCTACTCCTCACAGAAGTATGCAGATCTTTTCAGGAAGAGGAAGGAAGCTGAACAAGCTTTAAAAGAATCGAGGGACCGTTATATGTCCATCTTTGAATCGGTCCACGATGGCATCCTTCTCTTCGATTTTGAGACCAGGAAAATTACAGAATATAATCCCCGGGTCCTCGAGATGTTTGAGGCGGATGAGTCAGATATGAAATCGTTGGACCTGGAGCTCTATTCAGCTGTAGATGAAGGCTATTCCCTGAATATAGTCCGGGCACATATTAAAAAGGCAAGAGACGGAGATCCGGTCTCCTTTGAATGGCGCAATATCACAAAGTCTGGTAAGCGGTTCTGGACCCTCAATTCCATATCGGTGGTCCTGATTGACACTAAACCCTACATTCTGCTGGTAACCAGGGATATCAGTGAACAGAAGAAACTGGAGAGTTCACTAACTGAATCCCAGGAGCATTTCCTGGCGCTGGCTGAAAACTCTCCGGATGTGATCATGCATTTCGACCGGCAGTATAGGAACCTGTTTGTAAATGGTGCCGTAGAACGCCATACCGGGCTCTCTCCCAAGCTGTTCTTAAATAGGACCCACCGCGAAATGGGAGTTTTTCCCGAAGAGCTGGTGGACCTTTGGGAGGATTCACTGGAAAGTGTTTTTACATCGGGGAACCCTAAAACTGTCATATTTGAGTTGGAAGGGATCGATAAAAAGATCACCTTCGAATGGCGGCTTTATCCTGAGACCGGGATCTCCGAAGCTGTCCAATCAGTCATTGGGGTTGCCAGGGATATCACTGATTCCAGGATTGCGGAGGATGCCCTTCGAAGATCAGAGGAGCGGCTGAACATGGCCCTTTCTGCCACCAACCTGGGACTGTGGGATTGGAACCTGGTGAACAACGAGGTCTACTTTTCTCCCATATGGGGACAGATGCTGGGTTACCGAGAAGGCGAACTGGACCATGTTCTGGATACATGGATTTTGCTCCTGCATCCGGAGGACAAAGACAGATCCTACGACAGGGTAAAGGAAGTGATAAAAAACCGGGAGGATGCCTTCGATATAGAATTCAGGCTCAAGCATAAAGATGGTTCCTGGGTATGGATAAGAAGCCAGGGAAAAGCGGTCAGTTTTGATGCTGATGGCAATACGACACGACTTACAGGAATCCATGAGAATATCCATGAGCGAAAGCGCAATGATCTGGTGAAGCAGGTGCTGTTTGAAATTTCCAATGCAGTAAACAGCACTCATAGTCTGGAAGAGTTGTACGTGATGATCAGGAAATCACTTGGACAGGTGGTGGATACAACCAACTGTTTTTTAGCCCTGTATCACGAAGAGACGGATACCCTTACTCTTCCCTTTATGGAAGATGAAAAAGATGCATTTACCGAGTTCCCGGCCAGGAAAACGCTGACCAGTTATGTCATCAGGACCGGTGAAGCCCAGTTGGTGGATAATGAACGGGAGAAAGCCTTGACCATCCAGGGAGAGATAGAACCGGTCGGGGCCCCCTGTGTTTGCTGGCTGGGTGTTCCACTCAAACATGAAGGCAAGACCATTGGAGTATTCGCGGTTCAATCCTATTCGGAGCAGATTATTTATACCCAAGCGGATGCTGAACTACTGGAGTTTGCCAGCGACCAGATTGCACTGGCTATTGAAAGGCGCAGGCAACAGGACAGTATTCGACTGAACCAGGAGCGGCAGAGAAGAGTTTTTGAATCCTCGCCCGATCCCATGATAGTGGTCGGTACCCAGGCCCTGATCGTTGACTTTAACAGTGCTTTTCTGGAGGCATTTCAAGTGGAGGCTGACCAGGTTAACAAACACAAAATATTCCGCTTCATACACAACGACGATTGGCGAAAAGCCGTTCAGGATTTTAAGAGGACCTGGGAACAGGGGTATTTAAAAAACGTGGAATATAGGGTGGTTCGGCCGGACGGGAAGAGCTTTGAAGCCGAAGTCTCCACCGGTGCCATATTTAGCCGGGAAGGGAAACCCGATTCGATGGTGGTTATCGTGAAGGATATCTCTAATCGAAAGGAAGCAGAACGGAAAATACTGGAAGCCAAATTTAAAGCGGAGGAATCGGACCGGCTAAAAACCGCCTTCCTCTCGAATATGTCCCATGAGATCCGCACCCCCATGAACGCCATTGTGGGATTTTCTGATCTGCTTACAGATGAGCACTTAGGTCCCGAAGAACGAAGGGACTTTATTGCTCAGATCAACCAGGGAGCCGACGATCTGATGCGACTGATCGATGATATCATTGATATTGCCAAGATTGAAGCCGGACAGGTAAATGTCCATATTGCAGAGTGCTTTGTAAGAGACCTGTTTAAGGAGTTGCAGCTGATGTTTCTTCAGAATATCAAGCGGGCCGGCAAAGAGGGAGTAAACGTCATAGTGCAATGGGACTGGCCCCTGAATGAGCTGGCCATTTACACCGATCCCTTCCGCCTGAAACAGATCCTGGTGAATCTGATGAGTAACGCGGTAAAATTCACCGAAGCGGGAGAGATCGTTCTTGGATTGAAAGAGCATCCGGAGGGTGTCTACTTTTATGTGAAAGATTCAGGAATCGGGATCCGGGAAGAGAAGCAGAAAGTGATCTTTCACCGGTTTATGCAGGGTCATGAAACCAAGACCAAGCTCTATGGAGGTACGGGACTGGGCCTGGCCATCTCCAAAAATCTGACGGAGATCCTGGGTGGGGAAATCGGGGTGCATTCCTCCTCAGGAGAGGGATCCACCTTCTGGTTTATTCTTCCCAGAAATGAAGTACCACTGAAGTACGAGGCCGCCCTGAGAACCCCCACCAACAATCTCAGATTGTGGGAAGACAAGAAAGTCCTGATTGCTGAGGATGACCAATCTAATTACTATTTTCTGTATGAAGCCCTTAAAGAGACGGGGATCCAGGTGGTCTGGTCAAAAGACGGGGAGGAGACCATGGCCCTGTTCAGGGAGCATGAGGATCTGGACCTGGTGTTGATGGATATCAATATGCCTCTTGTAAATGGGTACGAGTGTACCAGGATGATGAAGAAAGAGCGGCCCGATCTTCCCGTGATTGCCCAAACGGCCTATGCCATGTCGGGTGAGAGGGAGATTAGCCGGCAGGCGGGTTGTGATGATTACCTGGCTAAACCTATCAAGGTCAGCGAACTGCTTGATGCCATGGCCCGTCATATCTGAAGAATACCTGCGGGCAACATTTAAGGAGAGCCTGCCTCTTCGTCTTCCAGGGTCTTATTAATTTGTTTTTCAGTAAGATAGAGTCTGTCACGGCAGAGTTTGATCAGATCAGTGACCTGACTCACCTTTTCTGACAGTTCATCCACAGTAAGCTTTCCATCCTCCAGCATCTGTAGGATCGATTCTATTTTGGCGATTGCATCACTGTAACTAATCTTCTCTTTTGTCATTTCGCTTGGTGATTTGTTCAACTTTACTGAAAATAGTCCCCTTATGGAGCCGGGTTTCAAGCTTAGATCCCGGTTTGACATCCTCTATGGAGACGAAAGATTTTCCCTCCACCAGGGTGATGGAATAACCCCTCAGCAGGATATTCTGTGGATCGACCAGTTCGGTCCGTTTCTTCAGATGGGTCAGATAATCCCTTTTCCTGTCCAGCTGATTGCCAAGTTCTCTGCGCATTCGCTGACTGGTGTGGCGAAGATATTCCGATTGATTTTGGAGCAATGCCCTGCTTAAGTGCACCAGCTCACCCCTGAACCTGTCCAGACGGGCCATATCTGCCTGCACCCGGCCATTTACCCGGGTGGAGAGCCTGTCCAAAAGGGCGGAGAGCCGGAATTCGAAGGCCAGCAGCTGGTCTATCAGGAATTCTGCCACAGCGGTGGGTGTTTTTAATCCGCGATGGGCTACCATATCGGCGACCGATTCATCTCTTTCATGACCGATCCCGGTGAGGACCGGAAGTGGAAACTGAGTAATGAAATAGGCCAGTTCGTATTGATTAAAACTCTCCAGGTCAGCTTTCGATCCGCCCCCCCGGATGATGATCACACAATCGAAATCGGATTCCGATTCATAGATGTTTTCCATGGCAGCTATGATGGACCCGGGCGCCTCCTCGCCCTGCATCAGCGATGGGAACAGTTTGCTGTAGAAGTGAAAGCCATGTCTGTTCTCCAGGATGGAATTCATAAAATCCCCGTAACCTGCAGCACTTTCAGAGGAAATAACTGCAATGCGCTGTGGAACTAATGGAAAGGGTAGCTCCCTGTTCATATCATAGACTCCCTCTTTACGAAGCCGTTGTATCACCTCCTGTTTTTTACGGCTCAGATCCCCTATAGTATACGAAGGATCAATATCCGTAATGTTCAGGCTAAGTCCGTAAAGGGGGTGGAATTCAATGGAGGCCTTGCAGAGGATCTTGATCCCGCTTTTCAGGGTGGTGCCCGTGGAGGCTTCGAAAAAAGGACGCAGCATGCCGAAACGGGAAGCCCAGATGGTTGCTCTGGCCTTGGCGAGCAGTGCGTTTTTCTCTTCGCTTTTTTCAACAAGCTCCAGGTAGCAATGGCGGTTCTCATGCAGCTCCATAATCTCGCCAATCACCCAGAAGTGGCCGGGGAGTCCATTTTCCAGCACCCCCTTTACCTGTCCGAGCAGCTCCGATAATGAACAATATTTGTCGGGCATTACTGTTTGATTAGACGACCCCTGTATATAAAAGCCGGGGTCCGGATCTCTGTAATATAGATCCCACTCTTCATACTGGCCGGAAGGATCAATGCACCCGGAAGCTCCAGTTCCTGAAGAAGAGTCAATTTCCCGCTCATATCATATAAGCGGACCTGCTGAAGGCCGGATAGTGTTTCAGGGATCCTGATCATGATCCTGTCTGTGGCAGGATTGGGCCATATCTCCATCTCACCGCTTTTCATCCGGGCCGGGATCCCGGTAATGCTATGGTAGGCATAGAGCATATTGGGGGTTCCAAAGCCATAATTTGAATCTGGTCTCGCGGAAAGGTGTCCACTCTGTTTTATGTTGAATATCAGCTCGTTAGCTGGCAGGTCCGGAAAGGCCTGCCAGAGGGTGGCGACCGATCCCGCCAAAAGCGGTGAAGCATAAGAGGTTCCGTTGCCCCTGGCTAATCCGCCACTCCGGTGCTGTACTCCCGTGGCCTTCCCCATGGCAGTCACATCCGGCTTTATACGGGAATCAAAGGAGGGTCCCCTTGAACTGAAGCTGGCGAGCAGATTGGTACTGTCGACTGCTCCAACAGCGAGGATATCCGTAGCATCCGCCGGGGCAGTGACATAGAACCATTCGTCGTCCCCGGAGTTACCGGCACTGTTACAGAGGATCATCCCTCTGGAGGCCGTCAGTGATGCAGCCCTGGAGATGAAACTGCTTACTCCGTCCATGTCACTGTAGCTATAGTCATAGATCCCTCCATCAAACTCGGAGTACCCCAGGGAGGTGTTGAGCACATCCACCCCCAGGCTGTCGGCATACTCGGCTGCTTCAATCCAGGCAAGCTCCTCGATACGGGTTTCCTGCACCGGATCCTCAGTCATGCAAAGCAGGTAGCTGGCATGTGGAGCAGTTCCCACCATATTTCCATCCCACTCTCCTGCCATGAGGGAGAGTACAGACATGCCGTGGGAATTGCTCTGACGAAATATGGAAGTCCCGTTGACATAATTCCTGGTTCCCAGGATTCGTTCTTCATCCAGCAAGGGAAGAAATGAGGGCAAACTATCCACGTTGAAAAATCCGGCATCCAGCACCCCGATCCATACCCCTCCGCCGGTATAGCCCATAGCATGCAGTTGATCTGTTCTGAGCATCTCAACCTGCTCCCTGGCTATCCCGTAATCGAAAGATGGGGCCTGCGCCAGGGGTGGAAAAAACCTGGCCTGACCAGTAGTCGGGGGAAAGTGGAGTGTTAGCTTTTCAGGCTTCCAGGGAACCGTGTCGGTGAAGGATTTTTGCAGTACCTCGTTAAACAGCTCCTCATCCATCTGGATCATGGCGATCCCGTTCAGCCACCGGGAGACGTGCTTGATTATCACACCCATGTCCCTGATCTCCTGAAGATAGGCAGGATTTACCGGAAGGTCCAGCGGATCAACCGCCAATTGTTGTAAGGCCCTTCTGTTTACAGAACGGTCGGACAGAAACTGCTCCGGCTGCTTGACCTGGTACCCGTTCCCGGCCTTGTCACTGAAATATACCCAGTATACTCCTTCGGCAATCTTCTGGGCCCTAACACCCAGCGAAAGCAGTATGAGAATAAAAAAAAGTATCAGTTTCTTCATGAGAGTTTATACCTAAAGGAGGGATTCCGGTTCTGTAATGATCAGATATTTCTTCAGGGAATCTTCCATCCATTCTTCATATTTTTCCCGGTCGGCCGGTGCTCCGTTCTTGTATTCGAGGGAATAGGCCTCCTTACCGCTTTCATTAAAAAAATGCCAGGTTCCATGTGCCCTGTTCTCCAGGTACATTCCCCTGATCTGAATCGTGCTGTCAGAGAGGAAGACCTCGTAGGGTCCATCCAGAAGTCCCTTTTTATGCTTGGCGGAAAGCCTGGGCGTACCGTTTTTGAAGTACTGCATCCACGATCCCTCTTTCACATCTTTTTTCCACTCCACCTCTTCGGAGATCTCTCCACTGGCATAATAACTTTTTACTTTTCCATCCAGTTTCCCATCCTGGTAGGGCTCTCTGATCCTCAGGGAACCATCAAATTCTGAATAGTAGGTCCACACAGAATCCTTCAGCTGGTTTACATACCAACCTTCTGCTGCTAGCTTACCATTTTTGTAATAGAGCTGTGTGGCACTGCGGTCTCCTCCGGGTTCAAAACTCATTCGGGCCCTTACGGCTCCGTTTTCATAATAACGAATCATTTCACCCACCGGGCGCCCTTTCACAAAATCAGCCTCAAAGAGGGTCTTCCCATTGGGATACTCCACTTTCCAGTGACCGGTTTTCCGTCCCTCTTCATCCACCAGGTTCTGACCCTGCAGGGAGAGGAATCCGGAAAGCCATATACAGCTAATGAATAGTCTCCACATAAATTCAAAGATATTAAAAATGGAGTGTTTATTTGATCCTCCAACTGTAAATCCTGGAGAAAGTCTCCCTCAAGGCACCCTATCTGTGGGTTGTTTTGGAAGTGAACTGGGGTTTTTACGAAGTAACAACCGCTTCACGACAAAATTACCCCACAAAAAGAGGGTGCCCATTGAGACACCCTCTTTTACACATTTATGGTCAGGACTTCTATTTTACCTCTTCAAAATCCACATCGGTTACCTCATCATCTCCTTTGCCAGATGCAGGCTCGCCTTCAGCTTCGGCACCGGGCTGACCGGCATCACCACCTTGCTGTTGCGCATTGTACATATCCTGTGAGGCAGCCTGCCAGGCAGCGTTCAGGGTTTCCGTGGCCTGATCAATGGCCGCGATATCCTCTGATTTATGAGCCTCTTTCAGGGTGCTCAGCGCTTCTTCGATGGGAGTTTTCTTTTCAGCAGGAAGCTTTTCCCCAAACTCTTTCAGCTGCTTTTCCGTCTGGAATACGAGGCTGTCGGCTGCATTAAGTTTATCAATGCGCTCCTTGGCTGTCTTATCGGCCTCTTCATTTTCTTTGGCCTCCTTTTTCATCTTCTCGATCTCACTGTCGGAAAGTCCTGATGAAGCCTCAATGCGGATGCTCTGCACTTTTCCGGTCCCTTTGTCCTTGGCACTCACATTCAGGATGCCATTGGCATCGATATCGAATGTGACCTCGATCTGCGGAATACCACGCGGTGAGGGCGGAATTCCATCCAGGTGGAATCTTCCAATGGTCTTGTTATCTTTGGCCAGGGCACGTTCACCCTGCAGCACATGAATCTCCACCGAAGGCTGGTTATCAGCCGCTGTGGTAAAGGTTTGAGTTTTCTTGGTGGGTATGGTGGTATTGGACTCGATCAGCTTGGTGTTGACACTTCCCATGGTTTCAATACCCAGTGAAAGCGGTGTCACATCCAGTAAGAGGACATCTTTTACCTCACCTGTCAGGACTCCCCCCTGAATGGCAGCACCAACGGCAACTACCTCATCGGGATTCACCCCTTTGGATGGTGCTTTCCCGAAGAAATCCTCCACCAACTTCTGGATGGCAGGAATCCGGGTGGAACCGCCCACCAGAATGACTTCGTTTATCTCGCTGTTTTTCAGACCTGAATCCTTCAGTGCCTTCTTACAAGGTTCAACGACGGCCTGGATCAGGCTGTCTGCCAGGCTTTCAAATTTTGCCCTGGAAAGACTTTTTACCAGGTGCTTAGGTACTCCGTCCACCGGCATGATATAAGGAAGATTGATCTCCGTCTGTGTGGCACTGGATAGTTCGATCTTGGCTTTTTCTGCAGCTTCTTTCAGGCGCTGCAGGGCCATGGGATCCTTCTTCAGGTCCAGACCTTCATCTTTCTTAAATTCATCAGCCAGCCAGTCGATAATCACCTGGTCAAAATCATCTCCTCCCAGGTGGGTATCTCCGTTGGTGGATTTGACCTCAAAAACGCCATCTCCAAGCTCCAGAATGGAGATGTCAAAGGTTCCACCACCCAGGTCAAATACGGCAATTTTCAAATCCGAAGTCTTTTTGTCCAGACCATAGGCCAGCGATGCTGCGGTGGGTTCATTTATAATCCGCTTTACCTGGAGTCCGGCAATTTCACCTGCCTCTTTAGTGGCCTGGCGTTGTGAGTCACTGAAATAAGCCGGTACGGTAATAACGGCCTCTTTAACTTCATGACCCAGGTAGTCCTCTGCGGTCTTCTTCATTTTTTGAAGCACCATGGCTGAAATTTCCTGGGGAGAGTATTTCCGGTCGTCAATTTGAACGCGCGGGGTGTTATTTTCACCCTTGACCACTTTATAAGGGACCCTTGCGATCTCTTTGCTAACCCTGTCATAGGTCTCACCCATGAAACGCTTGATGGAGGATACCGTTTTGGTGGGATTAGTGATGGCCTGCCTTTTGGCCGGGTCGCCCACTTTGCGTTCTCCGTTCTCCACAAAGGCCACCATGGAAGGGGTGGTCCTTTTTCCTTCACTGTTGGGTATCACAACGGGTTCGTTGCCTTCCATTACCGATACACAGGAGTTTGTGGTACCTAAATCTATTCCAATAATTTTACTCATAACTATTATCTGTTTATGTCTTTCTGTTATTTTACAATCCCTTTGGATATGATACCATAGGCCTATCTAAGATTATGCCAATCGGGTTTTTCCGGCTCCGGATGTTATATTGGCACAATTATTCGCAAAAAACTGCCGGTTGCATGTCAGGTTTACTGACAAATTGACTGCTATACGGAAATTTATTGTAAACTTTGTAGGGAATTACGCGAGCGCAATCCACACAGCTCTGCTGCGAGAGTAAGCGAGCACATATTAAATAAACAATTAGTCGATGATCCTAGCAGCTTGCTGCAAGGAGAGTCAATTATAACTCAAAGACCATGACGCTGCACAGCAATGTAAAACGTGTTACCACCCATGTACTTATGGCCATGAAGCTAAAAGGGGAGAAGATCGCCATGTTGACCGGGTATGACTACTCTTTTGCCCGCCTCCTGGATCAGGCAGGCATTGATGTGATTCTTGTGGGAGATTCGGCTTCCAATGTTATGGCGGGTCATGAGACCACGCTGCCCATCACCCTGGATAACATGATCTACCATGCGGCATCGGTGGTTAGAGCTACCAGCAGGGCCCTGGTGGTGGTGGACTTGCCCTTTGGCACTTACCAGGGTAACTCCAAAGAAGCACTGGCCTCGGCCATTCGAATCATGAAGGAAACCGGCGCCAGTGCCATTAAGATGGAGGGAGGGGTGGAAATCAAAGAATCCATTGAGCGGATCCTCTCGGCAGGTATTCCAGTCATGGGGCACCTGGGATTAACTCCCCAGGCCATTCATAAATTTGGAACCTATGTGGTCCGGGCTACGGAGAAGGAAGAGGCCGACAAGTTGAAGTCAGATGCAAAGATCCTTGCCGATGCGGGCTGTTTTGCAGTGGTTCTTGAAAAAATCCCGGCCAAGCTTGCAGGTGAAGTTACCGATGCCATTAAAATCCCCACCATAGGGATTGGAGCCGGATCGCAGGTTAGCGGGCAGGTTCTGGTACTGCATGACATGCTGGGAATTACCCAGGAGTTTTCTCCCCGTTTCCTGAGGCGTTATCACAACCTCCAGATGGAGATAAAGGGCGCTGTAAAGAATTATATTGATGATGTGAGATCGGTCTCCTTTCCCAATGAAAACGAACAGTATTAGCGCTATTTGTCAGATAATACCGGGCCTGCGGAGATGAGTTTCCTGAAACCACCTGCAACCATTTTATACGAAGACAATCACCTGATGATTGTCAACAAACGTGTCTCACAGATTGTACAGGGGGATAAAACAGGGGATGCTTCGCTGGATAAACTGCTGAAAGAGTTTATCAGGGAACGAGATCATAAACCGGGGGAGGTATTCCTTGGAATCCCCCACCGGCTGGATCGCCCGGTTAGCGGCGCCGTGGTATTTGCGAAAACAAGCAAGGCCTTAAGCCGGATGGCTGCTCTCTTCAAGGGAAAAGAAGTTGAGAAGATCTACCATGCCATCGTTGAAAAGTGTCCTTCGCCCGAATCCGGCACCCTGGATCATTACCTGACCCGAAACACCAAACAGAATAAAAGCTATATCCATGATAGCGAAGTAAGCGGTTCAAAACACGCCCGGCTTCATTATCGGAAACTGGCCTCCTCGGATCGTTATCACCTGCTTGAAATAAAGCTGGAGACAGGACGTCATCACCAGATCAGGGCCCAGTTAGCCGGCATTGGCAGTGTTATAAAAGGGGACCGTAAATATGGGGCGAGAAGGACTAATCCAAACGGGGGCATTAGCCTGCATGCGCGTCGGATCTCTTTTATCCATCCAGTTAAAAAAGAGCAGATAGAAGTGCAGGCCCCCTATCCGAAAATGGATATTTTTCCGGTCTTTTTTAAGAAAAGTCCGCCAGCTTAAAGGGAAGTGGCAGCAGGTCAGTCACCTTGGATAAGACCTGGATCTTTTTACTTCCATAGAGGATCAGTTCCATGGAAGCTTCTCCCTGGCTCTCCTTCTCATACAGGACCTGCCGGCAGGCACCACAGGGCGCAACAGGTTCTTCCTGGACAATTCCATTACGGATGGCAGCGATGGCGATGGATTCTACCGGCACATCGGGATGCCGGGCTCCCGCATAATAGATGGCCACCCGTTCGGCACAGAGCCCTGAAGGGTAGGCAGCATTTTCCTGGTTGCTGCCAATCACTATCTCTCCATTGGCCAATCGGACTGCGGCACCCACATGGTATTCCGAATAGGGTGCATAGGCGCCTTTTGCAGCTGTTACAGCGCTGTTAACTAAAAGAACCTGCTCTTTCGACAGTTCCTCCAGCTGGTCATACTCATACAACCTTACCGTATATGCCCTCTGTTTCATGATGTAAGCTATTTAAAAATAAAGTTAGTGATATTATCTCAGGGATAAGATTTTGTTATCAACGGACGTTAAGGAGTAAGGGATTGTTAAAAACTCCAGTGAGGAACTGCAGTGCTTATCTCTATTTTTATCCACGGAGTATTCATCGAACAAAGGAGGGAACAGTTGTTGAAAATATCAGATCACTTAAAGGCGGCACTGATCATCCTGCTGCTATCCATCTTAGTTATTCCTCTTGAAGGTCAGAAGAAGAACAGCAGGGAGGAGTATATCCGGACCTACTCTGAGCTGGCCATGCGGGAGATGGCCAGGGTAGGGATTCCAGCCAGCATTACTCTGGCACAGGGCTGCCTGGAGTCCAATAACGGCAATAGCAGACTGGCAGTAAGGGGAAACAATCATTTTGGTATCAAGTGCCATGACTGGACGGGGAAAAAGATCTATCACGATGACGACAGCAGGCGAGAGTGCTTCAGATCCTATGCTTCCGCCTATGAATCCTTCTGGGATCACTCCGAATTTCTTACTACGAAATCCAGGTATGCTCCTCTTTTTGAGATCAGTCCACACGATTACAGGAGTTGGGCCAAAGGCCTGAAAAAAGCCGGATATGCCACGGCCAACAACTACGCCACGCTGCTTATCAGGATCATTGAGGAGAATGAATTATACAAATATGACCTTATGGTGCTTAACGGGAGTATGGCTGACGATCTGGATACTATCTCTTACCATACGAACTACGGAGCTCAGTCCGAAAGAATAATTTTGCTGAATAACCAGATTGAATACATTCTTTCAGAGCCTGGAGATACCCCTGAATCGCTTAGAGCCGAGATGGGAATGTATAAGAATGAGATCTACAAGTACAATAACCTCTACAAGGGTGCAAAGCTGGCTGAAGGCAGCATCATCTACCTCCAGCCAAAAAGGAGAAAGGCAGCAGTGGGCAATGACATCCACGGGGTGGAAGAGGGGCAGACCATGTACGATATTTCACAGATCTACGGCGTGAAGCTGAAACATCTCTACAGGAAAAACCATATGTCGGAAGGGGAGCAACCCCTGGAAGGAACAGAGATCTACCTGAGGAGAACAAAGCGGGAACCCATACTAAAACTGGAGCCCAGCAAGGAACAGTATGAAGAGGAAGAGATGCAGTTCCGCTTTGAATATTAGTGCCTTCCCGTGCCAGCCTGGAAGGAGATTGTTCAAAACATGTTAATCATTTTGACAGTCAAAACTTTACATTGGTCTGCGGGTAGTTTAAATTTGTTAGAAAACTAAACCATGGCCGATGCAGAAACAGCACCCATCAGGATGATCCTGCCCCCTGACGGCCGGCAAACCCGGATAGATTTTTTTGGAGAGAGCGCTTCCAGGAGAGCCTCTCCGGAATGGTGGCACTCCATTTCATCCCTTTTCCGGCACCCCCCGAAGGAAGAAGGGGTGGATCTTGACTTCTATGACAGGCAACTGGAAAAGGAGGGTTATTCTGAAAAATCGAGGAAAAGCTATCTTTTTATGGTAAGGAGGTTTTTCGAGTATTTTAAGGGAGTTGAGCCGCGGAAGATCAGCATGGGAGCCATTGAAGACTATAATTTTGAGTTTTTTGTTTCGGGCAGGTATTCCCGTTCCTACCAATTGCAGTTTATCAATGCCCTCAGGCTCTATTATCTCTTAACCGAGGGGATAGATCTGAATTTGAAGCAGCTCAGGAAAACCGGGACTCCCCGTTCTTAAGTTCAAATCCAGCCAGGAAATCCTGGATATCCATCTTTCTTTTTCCCTCCTGCTGAATGGAGTGTATCCGGAGCAGACTGTCTTTAGCGGCTACCATCAAAAATCTCTTGCCATCCGTGGAAATAGTACCGGGCGTATCAAGCTGTAAAGCAGGCTCCAGGGTGGCCTTGAAGATCTTGCAAAACAAAGCCTGGCCCCTTTCCCTTTCCAGATGGGTAAAGGCCCCCGGGTAGGGGCTGAGTCCCCGGATCAGGTTGAAGAGTGCCAGGCCCGGAAGGTTCCAGTCGATTCGGCAGTCCTCCTTGAATATTTTTGGAGCTTGTTTCAAAACTGAACCAGGTTCCAGAAAAAGCTCCTGTGACTTTGCTTTCAGCGCTCCCCCGCTGATTTGCCTGACCGTTTCCAGAACCAGTCCGGCTCCCAGGTCCATAAGTCTGTCATGCAGTTCTCCGGCTGTCTCTTCAGGGCCGATTTCTATTTTTTCCTGGAGTAAAATATTTCCGGTATCAATCTGTTTATCGATGAGAAAGGTGCTTACCCCTGTCACCTTTTCTCCATTAATGAGGACATGGTTTATGGGTGCTGCGCCCCGGTACTGCGGTAGTAAGGACGCGTGCAGATTAAAGGTTCCCATGGTAGGAATGCTCCATACTGCTTCCGGCAACATCCGGAATGCTACCACGATCTGCAGCTCAGGCTTTAGAGCTTTTAAAGTTTCCAGGAAGGGCTCAGCTTTCAGATTCTCCGGCTGAAGAAGGGGAATGTGTTTATTTTCCTTTAGCAGGAACTCCTTGACGGCGGAATATCGAATCTTTTTTCCACGTCCCGCCGGACGATCCGGGGCAGTGATGACTCCCACCACCTGACAGCCCGACTCCAGCAGAAGTTGCAGAGGACCCAGGGCAAAACCGGGACTCCCCATAAAAACGATCCTTGGGTTCTGCTTACTCATCTGAATGGGAACCGTTATACCTTGCAATATTGAGAAAATGCCCCATCTTATCCCGCTTGGTCTCCAGGTAAAACTGATTGTGTTTGTTTGAAGGGATTTCCAGTTGTATAGTTTCCTTAATGGTCATTCCATAGCCTTCCAGTCCGGCTTTTTTTACCGGGTTGTTGGTGATCAGCCTCATATTTCTGATTCCCAGGGAGTGCAGCATACCAGCACCCACCCCGTAATCGCGCTCATCATCCTTAAATCCCAGTTCCACATTGGCTTCCACAGTGTCGCGCCCTTCCTCCTGTAGTTTGTAGGCCTTCATCTTATTGTAGAGCCCAATGCCACGTCCCTCCTGGTTCAGGTAGATAATTACTCCTGTACCCTCCTTCTGGACCATTCTCATGGCTTCGTGGAGCTGCTTGCCGCAATCACAACGGAAACTGCCGAAAATATCTCCGGTCACGCAGGAGGAGTGAACCCGCACCATGACGTTATCCTCTTCGCTCCACTCGCCTTTAACCAGAGCCACATGCTCCAGGCCATTGGATTTTTGAATAAAGGGGATCAGCTTGAAGTCTCCGTATTCGGTGGGGAGTTTTACCTTGGTTCCTTTGATAATGATGGAATCGAAATTCAGCCTGTAGGCAATCAGATCCTTGATGGTGATCAACTTCAGCTTATGCTTCTTTGCAAGCTGATACAGCTCCGGAAGCCTGGCCATGGTCCCATCGTCACTCATAATCTCCACCAGGACCCCTCCGGGTTTTAAGCCGGCCAGCCGTGTCAGATCCACGGCAGCTTCGGTATGCCCTGCCCGTCTAAGTACCCCTTGCCGTCTGGATTTCAGAGGGAAGATATGTCCGGGACGTGCCAGATCATCTGGTTTGGTGGAGGGATCCACCAGAGCTCGCAGTGTTTTGGCACGATCCGATGCGGAAATACCCGTAGTGCAGCCCTGACCCAGAAGATCCACCGAGACGGTGAAGGCGGTGGAATGACTGCTGGTGTTATTACTTACCATCATGGGAAGGTCCAGTTCCTCACAACGCTCGTCAGTCAAAGAGGCGCAGATCAAGCCCTTCCCCCAGGTGGCCATGAAATTGACTGTCTCAGGAGTAACCAGTTCTGCGGCACAGACAAAATCTCCTTCATTCTCCCTATCCTCATCATCAACCACGATAATGATCTTACCGTTCCTGATATCTTCTATCGCCTCGTCCACGGAATTGAGTTTAATCCTGTTTTCTGCTTGTGGGTTGCCAGACATTGTTTTCGATTCCTCCTAAATACCTGATAAAACCAGCCAGGAGGGCCAGGTTCATCAGAACAAAATGTGAAATAAAGCGCAAAGGTAAACTATGGATCTTAATTTTCCTCAGCAAATGATCAATAAAAGGAAGCAGAAGCACCAGAACCTGGAGAAAGGCAAGGATCAGATAGAGCAGAGAGTCGCCTGCAAGAAAGATGGAGGTAGACAGGGTAGTCAAAACCAGGAAGGGAACGATCCAACGGATAACTTTGTGCGAAAAAAAGCAGAATCCGACCCCTGGTCCCCCTCTTAACAACTGGGAACGAAATCGGGCCAGGTTCTGGAAATTGCCCGCAGAGATGCGCTTTTTCCTTCTGAACTCTTCTCGTGGATTATTGGACACATCCTCAGAGACCTTTGCCCGGATGTTACTGATGCAGGAAGCTCCCTGCTGGAGCACGGTCATATTGATAAAGAAATCGTCCACCAGGAAGTGATCAGGGACCGGTTGGAAGAGGGATTTCCGCACCGCGTAACAACCTCCAAACGGGCCCATCATAGATCCCCAGAGTACACTTTCGTCGTGTTTTATCCTAACCTCCCGGCTGGTATAATACTTTTCCTGCCTGGAGATTCCACCCCGTTTGATCCCGGTGCTGATCAGTCGTGAGTCCACCAGGCCAATGCGATCATCTTTGAAATGGCGAACCAGTTCATACAGGGTATTGCTCTCAAGCATCACATTGGCATCACTGATAACCAGGATCTCTCCCTTGGCCTTCCTGGCAAGCCGGTTAATAATCCCCGGTTTCCCCTTCCTCTTTTCGAAAAGAAAAAGATGTATGGAGGGATTTTCCTCTGCCAGTTCTTTTAATAAAGCGTTCGTATGGTCTGTGGATGCATCCGAACCGACGAGGATCTCCAGCTTCTCCGCTGGATAGGCACTCTCCAGAACGGTTTTGATCTTATCTCCTAAAACCCTCTCTTCATTATAGGCAGCGATTAGCAATGAAACCAGGGGCAGGTCTTCGTTTGAGAATGAGCTGGCGCTTATCTCTCTTTTGCCTGCAAGCATACGTAGTACCAACGGAAATATAAGATAGGAGTAGAGAATGAGTCCGAGGCAGATCCAGAATATGATTTGCAGTATGATCATACCTCCGTATTATAAAACCGGCTTAGGCGCTTTGATAGTTCAAAGGTATCAAAATTCCGGCTAATGAAAGTCCGTGCTTCTCTTAATGCCTGGTCCTGGCTGCGGGGATCAGTAAGTAATTTAACTATCTGACTGCTAAAAAGGTAGGGCTCGTCTACCACCGCTACTTGTGGATGATTCCTAAGCTCAATTCCCTCGATGCCTGCGGAAGTGGTTACCACCGGTCTGCCCAGAGCCATCGCTTCAATTATCTTAATCCTGATTCCGCTTCCTGAAAGCAATGGCGCCACCATAAGCCGGTGCGCCTGCATAAAACCCACCGCATCCCTGACCTCACCGTGGTAGGTAATGCTGGGGTGGATCAGCCTTTTCTGGATCTGTTTGGAAGCATTTCTTCCAGCTATGTGGAATCTGAGTCCGGGCAGCTCAGCCAGCAGCAGGGGAAATACCTTTCTGATGAACCAGAGCAGCCCCTCCTGATTGGGCAGCCAGTCCAGCGCCCCGATAAAAAAAATGTCCTGTGCAGCGGGGAGTTCAGTGAAGGGATAATCCTTCAAATCCAAACCTGCGGGAATGGTGAGGAAAGGCTTTTGCAAGCCCTGTTTTGTAAAGTAGGAGGCATCACAATCACTGATGGGGATCAGGAAATCGGCCCGACCAGCCACCTCCAGTTCCAGTCGTTTCAGCCGCCGGGCCATGTTATTCAGGTACCACTTCTTCGGAAGCGAGTTTTCATGACTTGCTTTTCTTTGCCACAGGAGGTGCTCCACATTATGGGCCCGCAGCGATACCTTCGCCTTGCTGACACTTCTTATCAGATCCAGATAGAGTCCCGGATAGGGACCCTCCAGCTGGATGATATCAAAGGACTCCTGGTGCAACAGTTCTGAAAGAGCGATTCTAAACGCATGAACATTAAAACGTTCCGCAATATATGGAGTCCGGGAGAAGAGTAAGTTAGATCCAAGTTTCCATGCGTTAATGGAGCTGTCACAATCCACTCCAAGAAAGAGGATTTTTTCTCTTAACTCCTGCGGAATCTGCTCCGGCGGGTAGGAGTGCTTGGCTGTATTCAGGGCCAGGCAGGTGATCTGATTACCAGCCTTATAAAGACCGGTCATCATATTCAGGCTTGCAATGGAACCCCCGTCACGGGGAGGGTAGGGAAGTTTATTGGTCAGGATCAGGAGCTTCATTTTCTACGGAAGAATTTCTGGGACCTTTGCCAGATTTTTTTCACCCACAGGAAATAGCTATCCACATTCATTATGACCGAGTCATTGGCTGCTTTATAGGTCAGTAAAATACTGATGGGAACCAGGATAAATGTTGAGATCCACATCCCTGCAAATGGGGGGAGGATGTTTTCCCGAACAAATTTCTCTCCGGTCATGGAAATTACATAATAGATCAGGAACATCAATACGCTTACAATTACGGGCATCCCAAGGCCCCCTTTCCGGATGATGGCCCCCAGGGGTGCTCCTATAAAAAAGAAGATCAGGCAGAGTAAGGAGAGGGTGTATTTGCGTTGAATCTCAATCTGATACCTTCGAAGTTTTGCAACTTTCCAGTCTGTGGTACCCACATTGGAAGAGGTGACACTTTTGTTGCTCCGTGCAAAGTTGATGGATTGCGTAAGAGCACGCCTTTGTTCCAGTACGCTCAGCTCTTTAAACATGGAGTCCACATGGAGCTGCATGATATCAAGCTCCCCTTCGGGCCGGGCACTTTTCAGGCTATCTGGCACAATCCGTTGCCTCTGGATTAGCATCTGCTTTGGTTTCTCAACCAGGGTCTTCAGTATGGTCGTATGGAACATGAGGAGCACGGTGTCCAGATCCTGGGAAAGAGAGTCCTCAAAGTGGTGCAGCTGATCAATATTCAGCATGGAGTATGCATTTCGGAACAGGTTCTCATCGGATCTGTTCAGTCCAAATCCGGTCATCTCAATGATCATCTCCTGGTGTTCAAACTGATCCCTCTGATGGGGGTAGCTTTTTACGTTTTTTTTCTCTTGCTTTAGCTTCTGCATCTCCTCATAGGTGCGGCCATTGTAAAGAGTAAGCAGAAGATGCTTCTCATCTGCCGACATCTTCATATACCCTGAATCTGCAATGGTTACCCGGATGTTTCCCTGCTTTTTTGTATGGTCAAAAATCAGGATATCTTTCAAGAGACTTGTCTTGCTGTCACGGGAGCCAATGCGGATGGAGTACCCTTCCAGGGTGTTGTCAAATACGCCTGGTTTGATGGTCAGCTCGGGCCTCTGCTGTTGAATATCATAGAGTAGTGACCTCATTTTCAGGTTGGTGACCGGCATTACGTAGTTTGCAAACATAAATGCCCCGATAGAGATGGTGGCTGAAATAACCATGACCGGGGCCATGATCCTGATGAGCGAGATCCCTGAGGATTTAAAGGCCAGCAGTTCCAGGTTCTCTGCCAGGTTTCCAAAGGTCATCAGGCTGGCAAGTAACACGGCAAGCGGCATGGCCAGGGGGACCAGGCTGGCACTGGTGTAGATCAGGAACTCTGATATCACGCTCATTTCCAGTCCCTTTCCGATGAGATCATCAATATACTTCCAGAGGAACTGCATGAGTAGTATGAAAACGACGAAAAAGAAGGTCAGGATGAGCGGACCGATAAATGACTTTATGACAAGCTTATGAAGTTTTTTCACACCTCTCCCCTTTAATATCTAAAGAATCAACGGAGACAAAGTTAACTTATTTTGGCTTAGAGGATGCTTTAGAGCCCAATCGCGTGTTTCAGTTCAGAGATCTGGCTATCCCAAAGATCAATGGCGTCATCCTTCTCAGTTTCCTCGGCGAAATCAGTGATCAGAAGTGCCACATCACCTGTCAGCTCATCGGTGCGGATCCTGAACTCAAAATAGTGCTCCTGGTCTTCATCCTCTTCCCAGTGGAAACGAATAAATTTATTGGCCTTTTTCTGAACCACAGAAGCCTCTTGTTCGGTCCCTTCCCAAACAAAATTATATTTGCCCCTTCTCAGGTTCACATCGTCGGCAAACCACTCGGAGAGACCTTCAGGAGTACTTAATCTGGCATATAGAAAATTGGGTGAGGTATTGAGTGTGTACTCAAGTTCGTATTTAATCTTCATTCGGATGTAGAATTAGTACATAATTCAGCCCTACATGCAATATAAGAAAAATCTGCATATTTCAAAGCCCGGCTCCTCAGAGCAATGCTCAGGGATTCAAACACCTAGAATCATTATAAAAAAGCCATTTAAAGTTCAGATTTGTTGAAAGTGATTATATTTGTGAGTTTACTGCTGTCTGCTTATGTGGGGCCCGCAAGAGATTATTAGATTGATATACAGCAGTGTAAAGCAGCAAAGAATTTAAGGATTAAAAATCATATTTTCGCTTCTTCCATGGGTTGAGCAAAAATGAATTTCAAAGAAAGTTTTACCCGGTTGATGAATTTATGACAGAATAAGACCTCCCGGAGTGTACAATCTGAATACTAATATGCATTACTAATAAACAAATAAACTCAAATGGACAACAAAAACAATAACATGGTGGTGGGTATGTCGGTTTTCGGCGCCATATTTTTCATTTTTGGTTTTGCCACTACATTTATTATTACATTATCTGCTCCGATTAAAGAGATTTTTGGTTTGTCGGAGACTGCTGCCCAGTTACTCACCTCGGCATTCTTTATTACCTACCCGATTATGTCAATCCCGGCAGGGAAACTGATTGATCGGATAGGGTATAAATCTACCGTAATTGCAGGGCTGTTTTTTATGGCGCTCGGTAGTTTTATTTTTATTCCAGCGGCAAAATTACCCTCATTCCCCATCTTTTTAATAGGAACCTTTGTCCTGGCAACTGGTGTTGTTATCTTACAGGTCGCAGCAAATCCCTATGTAACGGCACTTGGTCCTGATTCTTCAGCCTCCAGCCGTTTGAATTTGACACAAGCCTTGAACTCCGTGGCTACCATGATTGCTCCCTGGCTGATTTCCGTAGCCATATTCAAAGGATTAACATTCGTAGATCCGGCAGACAATTTAGAAGCTGCATCCAGGGTACCCCTGCCCTTTATTGTGATGGGTGTTTTTGTGATAATCGTTGCCATTGCTTTGATGTCGATCAAATTGCCTGTTATTAAATCAGAGAAGGCGACCAGCGAAAAGAAAAGTGTATGGAAATATCCCCATGTGGTCCTGGGTGCCATTGCCATATTTGTGTATGTGGGTGCTGAGGCAGGTAACGCCGGGCTTATTGTAAATTACCTCAAAAACTCAATCGGTATCTCTTCCGAAATGGCCTCTACCTATGCGGCCATATACTGGGGAGGCGCCATGGTTGGCAGGTTCTTCGGATCCTTTATGTTTACCGACCAGAAAATGTCCAGAAAACTTACCCTTGTGATTCCTGTCTTGATCCTGGCATTTATTTCAGGCTCCTTTGTGACGGATTGGAACTGGGCCATCGGAGCCACTTTTGCAGGAGCAGCACTGGTTAACTTTTTCATTATGCTGGTTGGCCGCGGAAAAGCAGCCCGCACGCTGGCTATTTTTGCCCTGGCAGCCGCCGCACTCGATCTTACAACTACCTTTACAGGTGGAAATATTGGACTTTGGACCATCATTTCCATTGGATTGTTCAACTCCATTATGTTCCCGAATATCTTCTCCCTGGCCGTAAGAGATCTGGATAAAGCGGAACTGAGTTCTGCTTCAGGCTTAATTAATGCCTTAATCTTAGGTGGGGCCATCATTCCTCCGCTTATGGGATCCATCGCTGATGGCGCCGGTTATACCTGGGCCTTTATTGTTCCGGCGGTATGTTACCTCTACATCTTCTTCTATGCGGTAAAAGGGAATACGATTAGGAGGTAGGTTTTTTTAAGTGCAAAAATTGAAGTTCTCCGCAGCAGGGCTGCGGGGAACTTTTCGCATTTATGTATTTATTTCAAATTAATTGACATCTAATGATCAAATTATCAATCGGCATCGACATAGGTGGAACCAATACGGCTATCGGAGTGGTAAATCAGGACGGGAAAATATTGATTGAAGGCTCATTACCCACGCCTCCCAAAAAACTAAATCCCAGGGCTGATCAAAAGGTTTCAGATGAACTGCTGGGTGAGTTTGTTTCGGAGATCAGCAGAATAGTCAAATCCTTAACGGCCCGGATCAATCTTGATCATGAGATTGTTGGGATCGGGATAGGTGCACCTAATGCCAATTACAACAAAGGGACCATCGAATATGCCCCTAATCTTCCGTTTACCGGAAAAGTACCTTTTTGTGAGATCCTGTCAGAAAAGTTTCCTGAGATAAAACTGGTACTTATTACCAATGACGCCAACGCAGCAGCATTGGGAGAAAAGGCCTATGGTGGTGCACGGAATATGGACAACTTTACCATGTTCACCCTGGGAACAGGGGTAGGGAGCGGGCTGTATTATAATGGCAATGTCGTTTATGGTGTCGACGGATTTGCCGGGGAATGCGGGCATAATACCATTGTTGCCGATGGCCGTTTGTGCGGATGTGGCGGCAGAGGTCATCTGGAAGCCTATTGTTCGGCTCCGGGCATGAAAAGAACGGCTTTTGAACTTCTGCTGAGAGATAATGCGGAGGATAGCTTGCTGACTGCATACAGCTACAAAGAGATGACAGCCAAACATATTTATGAGGCAGCAATACAGGGCGATAGGATCGCATTGGAAGTATTTGAGATTACCGGTAACTATTTCGGGATGGCACTGGCCACTACGGTACACCATTTCAGCCCGGAAGCCATATTCCTGTTCGGGGGTCCCGTTGCTGCAGGGGATTTAATTATCAAACCAATCAAAGAAAGTCTGGCACAAAACTTATTGCCCATCTTCCGGAAAAGAGATATTCCCATTCTTGTCTCTGAACTGGATCTTGGACATGCAGCCATACTCGGAGCAAGCGCACTGGTGTGGAACACCTAAGCTCCCGGTTTTTTCCCGTTTGATAGCTCACTCTGGATCATTTCAAGAGATTTTCCTTTGGTCTCAGGCATTAAGCGTAGCACGAAAATCAGCTGAAGAACCATCATGATCGCAAAAAACAGAAAGGTGGTTCCTCCCCCTAGTTTTTCTGAGATAGCAGGGAAGGAAAAGGCAATAAGAGCTGCCATAAACCAGTGTGTAAAGCTTCCCAGTGCCTGACCGCCAGCCCTCACTTCATTGGGGAACACCTCCGAGATAAATACCCAGATGACCGCGCCCTGTGAGAAAGCAAAGAAGGCGATATATATAAAGAGGAAAACCGGTACCGCCATACCACCAAAAGACTCTGTGTAGAATGCCCTGGATACCAGTCCAAGTGTTATAATCAGGCCTACGGATCCGATAAGCATTAGGGTCCTGCGGCCAAATTTATCGATCAGGCGCATGGCCAGGAGCGTAAATATGAAATTTACAATTCCGATCCCCGCGGTGGAAAGCAATGCGGAGCTTTCTCCCAGTCCGGTCATCTCAAATATCCGGGGAGCATAATAGATAATGGCGTTAATCCCGGATACCTGGTTAAAGAAGGCAATCAATACTGCAAGGATGATGGGAAGACGATAGATCCCTGACTTAAACAGGCGCTGGTCCGAATTCGCCTCATGTTTGGATTGCTGAATATTCCTAAGCGTTTCTTCCACGTTGGCCGGGTTAATCAGCTCCAGGACGGCTCTGGCCTCGTCCACGAGGTTTCTTTTCAGGATAAGCCATCTCGGACTCCTGGGGATTCTGAGAATAAGTACCAGGAACAGGATCGCGGGGATGGCTTCGACGCCCAGCATCCATCTCCAGGCATTTGGTCCTGTCCCGGCGATAAAATAATTGGATATATATGCAAGTACGATTCCGAATACCACATTGAACTGAAACATGGCTACCAGACGGCCCCGCTTGTCTGCAGGTGAGATCTCGGATATATACATGGGTGCTGCTACCGAGGAGGCCCCCACTCCAAGCCCGCCAAGGAAACGAAAAACCATAAATAAATACCAGTTTGTGGAAAGGGCAGACCCCAGAGCAGATATTAAATAAAGAACCGCGATCCAGAATAGCGTCATTTTACGGCCGATCCGGTCGGAAGGAATTCCACCGAAAAGTGCACCAATTACGGTACCTATAAGAGCGATTGAAACGGTAAATCCATGTTGAACTGAATTCAGTCCCCAGATCTTTTGAATATACTGTTCAGCACCTGAAATGACAGCAGTATCAAATCCAAAAAGAAAGCCCCCGAGGGCAACGGTTATCGACCAGAATAAAATACGATTTTGTTTCATGTATAGCAAATTTGAAACAAATGTATATTTTTATTCCATGCATTCAAATCACTTCATTAAGCTGGCAAAGGCACGTTATTCCTGTCGCAATTACGATGCCCGTCCGGTGGAACAAGAAAAACTCGAACTTATCCTGGAGGCTGGCAGGGTAGCCCCCTCGGCAGTGAATTTCCAGCCCTGGCACTTCTATGTGATCCAGGAGCCCGGAGAGCTTGAGCAGTTCTACGATGCCTATCACCGGGAATGGTTTCGAAGCGCCCCTTGTGTAATCGTGGTTTGTGCCGACCACAGTCAGTCCTGGAAGAGAAAGGAAGATGGTAAGGACCATGCGGATGTGGATGCGGCCATTACCGCAGATCATATGACCCTTCAGGCCACCGAACTTGGACTGGCCACCTGCTGGATCTGCAATTTCCATGTGGAGAAGACCAGGGAGCTGTTGAAGCTTCCCGATCATAGGGAGCCTGTGGTGATTCTGCCCCTGGGTTATCCGCTGGATGGCGTGGATCCGGACCGGCATAAGGATAAGCGCAAACCCCTGTCAGAGATTGTCAGTTACGGCTTGTAGTTCACGAAAATATTTCACCTGAAACTTGCTGAATCAATTGAAATGATTTATTATTGTACTAATAAATGACTAATAGTCATTAAATTTAATTCCGTCTAAAATCAGAAAGTTTATGGGAATAGCCGAAAGAAAAGAAAGAGAGAAACAACAGCGACGGGAAGAGATTATACAGGCAGCCGAAAAGGTATTCTTCACCATAGGATTTGAATCTGGCCACCATGGATGATATCGCGGCCAGAGCGGAACTGAGCAAAGGAACCCTCTATCTCTATTTCAAAAACAAGGAGGACCTTCATATGGCGGTGGCAAGAAAGTCCATACAAATGCTGAGAAAGCACACCACCCAAGCCACAGAAGGGGAGGGTAACGCCATTGAAAAACTTGGGAGAATGGGCAGAGCTACCATTGAATTTTCCCAGACTTTCCCTGATCATATGAAGGCCATTATGAACCTGGAGGAGCTGGAGCCCATGGCCCTCCATGTAAGTTCCAGCGATGTGCAACAGATGATCTATGAGGAGTCCACCGTTGGCTCTGTAGTGTTGCTGGTGGAGCAGGGGGTTCAGGAGAAACTGATCCGGGCAGACATTCCATCCCTGCTGGTAGCACATACCCTGTGGATGACTGTTCTGAGTGTGATCCGTTTTGTAAGCCTCAGGCCCGGCTTGCTTGAGGTGCTCGGACTATCGCAGGATCAGATTTTTGCGAGCCATTTTCAACTGGTATTAAATGGCATCAAATCATGAAAAGAGCAATTTGGGCAGCCAGATATGGGATACTTCCCGGCCTGATCTTTATGGGCTTTTCCCTGCTTCAGGCGCAGAATCCTGTCCTGGAGGAATACATCAGGGAAGGGCTGGAATCGAACCAGGGCCTGAAACAAAAGCAGCTCAACTATGCTGCAAACCTGGCGGCACTGAAGGAGGCCAGGGGCTTGTTTTTACCCGATGTAAGCCTGAACGCGAGGTATACCGTGGCCGAAGGTGGCAGGATGATCGAATTTCCTGTGGGGGATCTTTTGAATCCGGTCTACAGCACCCTGAATCTGTTGACCGGCTCCACCCGTTTCCGCAGATCGAAAACGAGACTTTTCCCTTTTACCGTCCAAGGGAGCAGGAAACCAAAGTATCCCTGATTCAGCCGATCTTTAATTCGGATATCATCCAGAACTATCGTATTAAGAAGGAGTATGCCGAAATTGCCAGTATTGACCTGACCCGTTACAGACGTGAGTTGATCAAAGAAATTACCAAAGCCTACTATGGCTACCAAAAGGCGAATGAACTGGTCTGCACTGGCTGATACGGCCTTTTCGCTGGTCCAGGAGAATCTGAGGGTGAGCCAGCGGCTGTTTGAGAATGACAAAGTGACCAGGGATGCTGTCTTCAGGACCGAAGCCGAGCTAAGCAAAGTGGAGGTGCAGCAGGCTCAGGCCATAAGTATGCTTGAAGCCAGCAGGGCCTATTTCAACTTCCTGCTTAACCGCACGCTCAATACCTCCATAAAGCTATATACAGCCCTACCCCTTCCCCATTTGATCTCACTGGATGAGGCCAGCCAGATGGCCCTTCAGAACAGGGATGAACTGCAACAGATAAAGCAATACCAGCAGCTCAACAGGCATTTAACCTCCCTCCACCGTGGAAAAACTATTCCGGGCATTTTTGGGGTTGTGGATTACGGAGTCCAGGGGGAGAACTATCAGATTACCGGAGAGGATGATTTTATTCTGGCATCCCTGGTGTTGAAATGGACCCTGTTTCAGGGGACTTCCAACCATCATAAAGTGCAGCAATCAAAAATTGAAGGGGAGAAGCTGGAGGAGCTTTATCGCGAGACCCAGCAGCAAATCCGGCTGGAGGTGATTCAACCACTATTACGGGCTGCAGGCCGCATATGAATCGGTCCAGTCGGCCGGAAAGCAAACCCAATCAGCCCAGCGTGCCTACGGAATGATCGACCGGAAATACGCCGAGGGTCAATCCACTTTGCTGGAGCTGATCGATGCCCGGACCAGCCTGACCAGCGCAGCAGCCAATCTAATCATTGCCGGAGAGTGAATATTTCAGCCGGCTGGCAGATTTCGAATATGCCATTGGAGCCCAAAGACCTTGAAACCTATGAATAATAACGCGATGAAACAATCACTTTTATATGCATCCATTCTGCTGGTCGCTGTTGCGGGTTGCAGAACGTACAGAAAACAAGAAAACAACGGACTACCCAGGCCATCCGGGTTGAGACGCAGGCTGTGAATTCAGGGAGTATAAGTTCCTGTCAGGGCAAGCGGACTGCTCAGCACGGCCACAGAAATGAAACTGAGCTTTAAAACGGGCGGAATACTCGAAAGCTGAATGTTAGGGAAGGGGGTTTCTGTGAAAGGGGGTAAAGTACTGGCCGAACTGGATCTGGCTGAAATTAAGGCCCAGGTGAACCAGGCACATATCGGACTGGAAAAAGCCAAAAGGGACCTGCTTCGGGCAGAGAACCTCTACCGGGACAGTGTGGCCACCCTGGAACAGTATCAGAATGCAGAATCGGCCTTTGAAGCTGGCCAAATCCACAGGTGCAGATCGCCGAATTTAACCTGGAGCACTCCAGGATCATAGCACCTTCGGATGGAAACATCCAGAAAATCCTGGTGGAAACCAATGAAATGATTGGACCGGGCTACCCGGCCATACTTTTCGCTTCCACGGAGAATGACTGGGTGGTGCGGGCTGCACTCACCGATAAGGATATTGTAAAACTCAGCCTGGGGGATTCAGCCCAGGTTTATATGGATGCATTTCCCGGAAAATCATTCAGTGCCAGGATCACTGAACTAGGTGCCGTGGCCGATCCCGTCACGGGAACCTATGAGACAGAACTTCTGATCCTGCACTCCGAGCCAGGATTTCGTACCGGTTTTATATCCAGGGCGGAGATCTATCCTACCCAGATTCACCGGTCCCTGGTACTTCCCATTCACGCCCTGATCGATGCCACGGATAACCGGGCCTTTGTTTTTATTTACCAGGAGGGGAAGGCCCGGAAAAGGAGGATCAGGACCGGGGCCGTCCTGGGCGAAGAAGTGGTGGTTCTGGAGGGTCTCCATGCCGGGGAAGAAGTGATCACCGAAGGGGCAAAGTACCTGCGGGAGGGGATGAGGTGGAGTTAGTTCATGCCATAGATCCAGAACAATGAGACTCCCCAGACTTGCCATAGATCACGCCTCCTTCACCTGGATGGTGTTTATTTTTCTGACCATTATGGGAATCCGTGCATTTACCACCATGCCCAGGACCGAAAATCCGGAGGTATCCGTACCCGGATCGTCCATCATTGTACTCATGCCCGGGGCCAGCTCCCTGGATATGGAAACTATGGTGGCCCTGCAGTAGAGGAAGCCCTGAATGAACTGGAGGATATCGACCGGATCACTTCGGAGGTCAGGGACGGCCTTGCGATCGTATCAGCGTGGAGTTTGAATTCAATACCGATGCCGATGAGAAATACGACGAGGTAGTTCAGCAGATCAACAGCATTCGAAGCGAACTTCCGGATGAGATTGTACAGCTGGATATGTGGAAATGGACCGTGGCAGATATGGCCATGTTGCAGCTGGCCCTGATTTCAGAGGATGAGCCCTTTTCCGAACTGGAAAATACTGCCGATGATCTTCGCAAGCGCGTTGAAAAGATCAGGAGCATCCGGAGGGTCAACTATTACGGACTTCCCGGACAGGAGGTACATATCTCCCTGGATTTTGAAAAAATGGCCATGGTAAACACCTCCCTGGATCATATTACCCAGGCCATTTCAAGCAATAATGTGAACATTCCCGGGGGAGATATAAAGCTGGGATCCAGCAATCTGAGCGTAAAATCTTCCGGATCCTTCCAGGATCTGGATGAGATCCGGAACTGCGTGGTGAACTCCTATCAGGGAAGGCTGATCTACCTGAGGGATGTGGCAGAAGTGAGATTTGCTTACGAGAGCGCAACTACCTGACCCGTTACGGAGCCAAGAACATTTACCGGGAGAAGGGAGGCGGACTGCGATGCATCTTTATAGGCATCAGTCAGAAGGAGGGATTGAATGTTTTGGAGACCTACGAGGATCTGGAACCGGTGCTTACGGAGTTCAAGGAAGCTTTGCCTGAAAGCATGAGGCTGGAAGTCATTTACAACCAGCCGGAAACGGTCAGAAAACGGATCAACGGTTTTGTAAATAATCTGCTACAGGGGGTGCTCCTGGTGGCAGTGATCATTTTCCTTTCTCTGGGATTCCGTTCTTCACTGGTGGTGGCCATGGCCATCCCCCTGTCACTGACCATTGGATTGGGCTTTGTGGATCTTGCCGGATTCGGGCTTCAGCAAATCTCCATAGCAGGCTGGTGGTGGTGCTGGGGATGCTGGTGGATAACTCCATTGTGATGGTGGAAAATATTAACCGCTTCATCCAGCTGGGGCATAGCAGGAAAGAAGCTTCGGTCCTGGCAGCCTCGGAGATTGGCTGGCCGGTGATTTCAGCCACTCTGACAACCATCCTGGCTTTTGTTCCTATTGCGGCCATGCCGGACATGGCCGGGAATTTTATCAAGTCGCTGCCCGTGACGATCATGATCACCCTAACGGTATCTCTGCTGGTGGCTCTCACCTTCACCCCCATGATCACCAGTGGTCTTTTTAAGGAGAAAGCTTCCGCTAAAGTTAAACCCAGGGGCATTAGCAGGTTTTTGAACTGGGTCATAGAAAAACCATTCAGAAATACGCTCCGGGCAGCCTGAAAACGCCCGGTGCTTACGCTGGTTTTGGCCCTGCTTTACCTGGCCGGATCCTCTATGATGTTCAGCCTGTTGGATATCAGTTTCTTTCCCAAGGCCGAACAACCCAATCTGATGATACAGGCCTCTCTTCCTGAAGGGGCCAGCCTGGATAAAACGGATGAGGTGGCACGCTATATAGAGCAGGTACTGGATACCCTGCAAGAGGTCCGCTACTATGCCACCAACGTGGGACATGGCAATCCGCAGATTTACTATAACGTATTTCCCAGGAGGCAGGATATCCGCTATGCTGAGATTTATGTGGAACTATATGAGTTTGAGCCGGAAGCTTTTGCACTCACTCTGGCCAGGCTGCGAGAGGAGTTTGACCTTTACCCGGGGGCGCGCATCCGGGTGAAAGAATTTGAACAGGGGATCCCCTACGATGCCCCGGTTCAGATATTTCTGACCGGCGATGATCTGGAGGTTCTGCGGGAAATATCCTCCGATGTGGAGGGTTTTATCAGAGAGCAACCCGGGGCGGTAAATGTGGAAAATCAGTTTGTAAAAACAAATACGGAGCTGCTGTTCCGGATCAATAAAGAAAAAGCCAATATGCTGGGAGTGCCGGTGATTGAAATTGACCGAACCATCCGGACCGCCGTAGCAGGCATAGGAATTTCCAAATTCAGGGACAAGGAGGGAGAGGAGTATGAGATATTTCTGAAGATGCAACACGAAGGGGATCTGAAAGTGGAAAACCTGGACCGGGTATATGTCTCTTCTCTTTCAGGGAAACAGATCCCCCTGAAGCAGTTTGTGGATATTCAGCTCCAGCAGGTTCCCAGCTCCATAAGCCGCTTCCATATGGAACGTACGGCTGAGCTTCTGGCAGATGTCAGATCGGGCTATACCCTGGATGAAGTGATGGATCCCATCCTGAAGCGCCTGGAAGAGTATGCCCTGCCGGCAGGATATCAGTATACCGTCAGCGGGGAACTGGAAGGCCGTACCGAAGCCTTTGGCGGTATGAATAATGCCATCCTGATTGCCATCATATCCATCCTGGCCAGTTCTGGTTCTGCAATTTAAATCCATCAAACAACCCCTGATTGTTTTCGTGGCCATTCCCTTTGCTTTTACAGGCATGATCTGGGCCCTGCTGATCACCGGGTATACCTTTTCTTTTACCGCTTTTGTGGGGCTCACCAGCCTGGTGGGTATCGTGGTCAATAACTCCATCATCCTGGTGGACTATATCAACAAGCTGCGGGAGAGGGGGGAGCCTCTGAACCGTGCCCTGCAGGAGGCGGCTGAAATCCGGCTCACGCCTATTGTTTTGACCGCAATGACCACCATTGGGGGCCTGTTGCCCCTTACCCTGAAAGGAGGGACCATCTGGGCACCCATGGGATGGACCATTATTGGTGGCTTGCTGGTCTCCACCCTGCTGACCCTGGTGATCGTTCCGGTAAGCTATAAACTTATCGAAGGTCGACGGGCAGAAAGTTGAAAATGCGGGAAGTTCAGGCTAACTTGCTAGAAAATTAATTGATCCGACATGAAAACTATGTTTATGCTTACACTGGCAGTTCTGGCCCTTCTGCAATCAGTAAAGGGACAGTTTGAAAGTGATGTAATCAAGACCTCTGAAGGAAACCTGGAGATGTTTTTTATAGGCCATGGTACCCTGATGTTTAAATTCAATGATCTGGTGATCCATATTGATCCGGTTATGAGGGAGGCCGATTACTCCTCCATGCCTGACGCCGACCTGGTTCTGGTAACTCATGAGCATGGCGATCATCTGGATATGACCGCTCTCAGCCATATCATGAAAGAGAATACCAGGCTAGTAATGACAGACAGGTGTTTAGAGCAATTGGAGGGTGTTCAGGCCACGGTGTTCAGGAACGGGGATAGCGGCACCATACACGGAATAGCGATCAGGGCCATCCCGGCTTATAACCTTGTTCACAAGCGGTCCAACGGAAGTCCTTTTCACCCGAAAGGAATTGGAAACGGGTATATTCTGAGCTTTGGGGATACCCACGTCTTGATTGGAGGGGATACGGAGAATATCCCGGAATACAAGGACCTGGGGCTGGATCTTGCAGTGGCATTTCTTCCCATGAACCTGCCCTACACCATGACCCCGGAGATGGTGGCAGATGCTGCAAAGACCTTACATGCAAAGATTCTTTATCCCTACCATTTCGGGGAGACGGATACACAGGAACTTGTTTCTCTTTTAAAAAATGAAAAGGGCATTGAAGTACGCATACGGGATCTCAAATAAGCTAACGTTCCCTTTCCTTCACAGCAGGATCCCTGCCGTTCATCAAAAATTTACCTCCATTGAACAGTCTGTGGATAACTACTTTACCGTAGCTCATTCATATCCTATATATTTATATGTTATGAGAATAAGGATTATAGGCTTATTTCTGTTTCTGGCAGTAGGGACGGTGCTGAATGGACAGTATACCAAGGAGTTTAAGAGGATCTATTTTGATGCCGACTACCTGATGGAAACCGGGTTTTATGAAGAGGCCTTTAATCGTTATAAAAACCTGCTTACTCTGGATCCCGGAAACTTTAACATCCTATTTCACTGCGGGGCTTGCTGTTTAAATATACCCGGGAATGAAAAACAGGCCATCACCTACCTGGAGGAAGCCGTGGAAGGCGTTTCCATGTCCTACAAAGATAAAACGCACAAGGAGTCGGGAGCCCCGGTGATCAGCTTGTTTATGCTGGGACAGGCCTACCATCAGAATTATCAGTTTCAGAAGGCCATTGAACAGTATACCTCCTACCTGGAGTTTGGATCCAACCAGAGTCAGGATCAGCTGGACTATGCGCGTATGCAGATTGAAGCCTGCCATAGAGCGGCAAAAGTTCCCCGTACCCGGCCAGATTTCCAGTTTAAGGGGGTATTGGAACATTTTGAAGATGATCTGCCCTCCTGCAGCAACCCAGTGATCTCCGGAGACGGGAATATCCTGATTTTCCTGGTGGATTACCCGGCGGACAAAAAGATCATGATGACCACGCGAACGGATAGTCTGTGGTCCAGGCCCAGGGTCATCAACAGCGAAATAGGAATGGTGGGTGAAACCTATCCGGTCTCTCTCTCCTTTGATGGGAAGGACCTGTACCTGAAGCACAAGTTTTACTCACATTCTGATATTTTCATCTCTCATTTTAAGGGCAATCGCTGGTCAGAGGCAAAAGCATTGGGGTATAAAATTAACGGAAGAACTTCGGAGGATCATGCCAGTATTTCCAGGGATGGACAGTTGCTCTATTTTACCAGTAATATGCGGGGAGGTCAGGGAAGTTATGATATCTATGTATCCCGCCTCGGGGAGAAAGGGGAGTGGGGAGAGCCTGTTAACCTGGGGCCCACGATCAATACTCCTTACGAGGAGCATACCCCATTTATCTCCAGCAACGATTCCATACTCTTTTTCAGCTCGCAGGGGCATGCTTCCATTGGCGGGATGGATGTGTTTCATTCCACGCTGCAAAGGGATGGTAGCTGGAGCGAACCGGAAAACCTGGGTTATCCCGTAAATACCCCGGGCGATGACCTCTTTTACAATCCAGGCTGGTCTAAAATGGAAGGCTATTATGCGGTCAGAAGGAAAGATGATCCAACCTCCAATACCATAAATATGGTCCTGGAATTGGACTATGACGAGGAACTTGCCCAGGAGATTCCTCCCGGAACCTGATCTGATGGAGCCTGTCCGGAAAGATACTGAAAGAACCGAATTGGAAATCGAAACAGCACCTGTGGCAGAGGAAATCACTGTAGAAAAGGCTATCGAACCGCCCAATACGGACGAAATTGAAATGGTGTTGAACCAAAGGCAGCCAGAACCGGAACGGGTGGAGCCGCTTGTTGAGGTTCCAATCACGGCACCCGCTGTGATTCCTGCTTTTGCCGAAGAACTTAAAACCTCCATTCCCTTTGAGACCAATAAATATGACCTGGGTCTGGCCGCTCAACTGGAGGTCGAAAAGGTGGCGGAATTAATGATCTACCATCCCGATGCTAGAGTGGAACTGACCGGGTATACTGATTCCACAGGGAACGATGATTTTAATATGATACTATCCATGTACCGAGCCGAAAAAATTGCTGAATATTTGGATATGAGGGGGATAGAAAGGGAGAGGATTCAGGTGGATGGCAAGGGTGAGTCGTCTCCCCTGGCGATAAACAGCTTTGCCGATGGTTCAGATGCACCACTGGGCCGATACCTCAACCGGCAGGTTTATGTAAGGATTACAGGAAAACTGCCCCTGGATTCCAAGCTTTCGGGCATATATATCCCGGAGTACCTGGTGCACCATGCAGTGGATACCCCATTGACGATTGCCAAAGAGTATCATTTCACCGTACAAATAAAAGCAGCCAGAAGTCCCATCCTGGTTTCCCAGTTCGGGGATATGATAGATGTCAAAGAATATGCCTGCCAGGACGGCTACTACAGGTATACCACCAGTGCATTTCGAACCTTCCAGGAGGCCCGTGTCCAGCTTCAGGCTGTCAGAGACCTGGGGTACGAAGATGCCTTTATCCAGACCAGGGAGTGGTACGAGAGAGTAAGAAAATGATCTTTTTTTCTCTGGGGGCTTATATGTATTCGAAATAAATAAGATTTCCGTTTCTTTCATGAATATATTTAACATCCTCGATTAGAGAGGATTATGTTTTTTATGTCCTAAGGAGATCGATCCTTCCAGCACCCATCGCAAAGCTAATACACCAGATAAACTTCATAAGGTCCGCCATCAAGGGATTTGCTACAGAATTGCTTCAGAATTGAGGGCTATTTTGGGGCAAAATAAAAAATTCGAACAAATGAAGAATCTATTTTATCTGCTACTTGCACTATTCGTAATAAGCTCCTGTGATAATACCGTTGAACCCGACCCGCCCATCAGCCTTGCTGATTCCATCACTATGGGGGCCGCTTATGCCGATGAAGTATTCTACAGCCTGGAGAATGGGATTGTGAAGACCAGCCCCCGCTCCAGCTGGGATATTGCGTTTTCCACAAATCCCATGAGCTCAACCATATTAACCAACGAAGGTTATGGGGTAGAGCTTTATGCCTACCCGAATGGGGACTATTCAGCTTGGGAAAGCATTGATACCACTGGGCTTTACCAATGGCCGGTACTGTATAATTCAGATACCTCCTGGTACTATGGCGCTTTTGATCGCAATGACCTGGGCCATCCGGATTACGGCTGGGGGGTGTACAATATGCAGACACATGATGTAATGGGAGACTCCCTCTTTATTATCAAAACCGGGGATGGCACCTTTCAGAAAATATTTATTGAGAAGCGGGCAGCGATGAGCAATTCCTTCTACCATCAAATATGGGAGTCTTGATGCTGCCGGGGAAACAAAGGAAATTGCCTGCGGCCAGTATACCGATAAAAACTTCATCTATTTCTCTTTTTTGAGCGGAGAAATACTGGATGTCGAGCCGGAGTCCGACACCTGGGATCTTCTGTTCACCAAGTATTATGATGAATCCATCCCGTACAATGTCACCGGCGTACTGACCAATATGGAGATCGAGACCGCTGAAGTCAGGGACACTGATCCCGGGCTGGCCGATCCGGGCACTGCTGAATTCAGCACCCATATTTCCGTCATAGGTTCGGACTGGAAGTCTTTTGACATGGGCACCTTCAGCTATGTCATTGAACCCGATCTCTGCTATTTTGTCAGAAAGGGAGATGCCACCTACAAGATAACCTTCACCGGAACCGACGGCAGCGCATCAGGTAAGATGGTCTTTGATAAGGAAAAGCTGGATTAAGATCAATATTTCATGGGGATCTGGAAGAGAGCAATTTTCACCGGTGTAATTCTTGTCCTGTTCAGTTATTGTGGGCTGTTCTCGCAGTCACAACTTGTCATCATTGACAAGGAGACAGGGAATACTCTTCCAAATGCTCATGTCTGCTTTGAAAGCCTGGATAAAAAAAATACCTCTTACGCCCTTTCTGATCGGGATGGGGTGGTTGAAAACAAGGTTCAGAAGAGATCACTAATCTCGGTCTCTTTTATAGGATACCAGACCTTAATGGATACTGTATCCCCGGGAACCTCCGGCAAGCTGTACCTCCTGCCCTCCACGGTAGATTTTGAGGAGGTGGTGGTTACTGCTCAGTTTTCTCCAAAACGAATCGATCAGTCCATCTATAAGGTGAAAGTGATCGACAACAGCATTGTGGAGAAGAAAGGCGCAACTAATTTATCGGAGCTTATCTCCAATGAGCTGAATTTCAGTTATGAACGGGATGCTGCTCTGGGGACCACGGTACGTATCCAGGGACTTGGAGGTGAACATGTAAAGATCCTGGTGGATGGGGTACCCATGGTAGGCCGGCAGAATGGGATCCTGGATCTGAGCCAGATCAATGTCTCCTCCATTGATCATATTGAGATCGTGGAGGGTCCCATGTCAGTGGTCTATGGCAGCAATGCCATGGCCGGGGTTATTAACATTATCACCAAAGAGAATAAGCGTAAAAGCCTTACGGCCGGAGCAGATGCTTATTTTGAATCCGTGGGGGTTTATGATGTCAATGGCAATTTTTCCATGAATACAGGAAAGAGCGCGTTTGGCCTGTCGGCCGGCAGATACTTTTTTGACGGGTATTCGGAAGTGGACACGTCCAGGGCCAAGGAGTGGAACCCGAAACTTCAATACAGTCTGGATGGCTATTATGCGCTGACCCTTAATGATTGGAAAGCAAAGCTTTCGGCCTCATACTTCGATGAAGAGCTTCGCGACAACGGGAACCTGAATCCGGATCTGAATTACGAAGGAGCCTTTGATTATTACCACTTTACTAACCGGTGGGACGCCAAGGTAGACCTGAACAAAAGGTTTGGAGAGAAGCAGAACGTACAGATATCAGGGGCCTATTCCAGTTACCGGAAATCAAAGATCAGCTACCTGAACGATCTGGTGAATCTGGAGAAAACCGTGCTCCCCTCCGAATCGGCCAACGATACCACTACCTTCCATAACTATTTTAGCCGGGGAACTTATAGCAATGAGGAGCTGGATTGGATCTCCTTCCAGGGAGGATATGAGATCAATTATGAAACGGCAGTCAGCAAGCGGCTGACTGAAACGGAGACCATCGGGGATGCGTCGGGCTTCCTGAGCATGAATATCCTGCCCTGGGAACGCTTTAACCTGCAACCGGGTCTCCGGTATATCTATAATTTTAAGTTTGATGCACCCCTGGTTTATTCCCTGAATGTGAAATGGGATCTGTTGGAATTTGTGAGTCTGAGGGGATCTTATGCCAAGGGTTTCCGGGCGCCCTCCATCAAGGAGCTGTATCTGAACTTCCAGGATATCAATCACAATATTGCGGGAAATCCTGATCTGGATGCTGAAACCGGAAACAATTTCAACCTCTGGCTGGACCTGAACCTGGGAAAAACGCGTCATCAGGTAACAAACTCCACCAACCTCTACTACAACAAAATAGACAACAAAATTGAGTTGTTGTACGATCCGGAAGATCCCACTGCAGCGGTCTATTTTAACGTGCCTGCAGGGGCCATGATCTCCAAGGGATTTTCCTCCAACCTGACTTATAAATTACACCCCAGATTAACGGTGAATTCCGGGGTATTTCATAACAAACTATCCAGTATTATCAATACCAGTGAGTTTACAGAAAGTACCGATGTCACCGCCAATATGAAATACAAAAATGTAAAGTACCGCTTTGAACTTTCCATTTTCTACAAATACACCGACCGCTACAGCAGGTACGTGGGATCCATAGATATGGACAGCGGGGAGATCTATGATGTGGCTCTCAGCTACCTGGATGACTATCATAATATGGATGCCACCCTCAGCCTTCCTCTGTTTAACAGTGCGGTTCGCCTGACCACCGGGGTAAAAAACATTTTTAACAATAAATCTATTGTCTCTTCAGGAGGAGGAGCGGTTCATTCCGGGGATTCCGGGGGCAGTGCCCTGCTGAACTGGGGACGCACCTATTTTGTGAAGGCAAGTTATGTATTTAGCCGGTTTGATAAGTAAGAACAGATGAAGTGGAAAGTTTATGTCATATGGATAGTGCTGGTACTGGTCACCGTTTCCTGTTTTGAGACAGACGAGCCCGTTCCTCCCTATTCGCTTCCTGCCGGAGTGGATACCCTCTCCCTGCAAAACACCATTTATGACTATCAGGTCTATTTCGATTTCAGCACAGGGGGGATCGTTTCTGAAAATGAAAACGGGGCCTGGGCGCTATCCTTCGAATGTGCCGATTCCGCCTACACAATCCGGATCAACACCTCCGACTTCTGGGGAATCGCCCACACCGGATCAAGCGATATGGAAGCGGTATTCACTCCGGATCCGGCTTATGTCTGGAAAGCGGACAAGTCCGATGGCAATCCGGATTCCACAGCGGTGGGCAGTTGGGTGACATTCCAGGAAGGGATCCCGGACTATTCCAATGAGGTATATCTGCTCGGCAAGTACGATGGGATTGCCTACGAACTGTCTAAAAAGCTTCAATTCATCGCGGTAGATGAGGAAGCCTATCGTTTCCTTATAGACGATCCCGGTGGGAGCCAGCCAGATACCATCGAGGTGCTGAAGGATGCACGGTATAATTACACGCAATTTTCCCTGGAGACCAACAGCGGCATACAGATCGAGCCCCAGAAAGAGGAGTGGGACCTGGTGTTCCAGCAATATTTCACGATCCTTTTCACCGATGACGGTGTCCCCACACCCTACTATGTAAGAGGGGTCCTGCTCAATCCCAACCGCGTGGAGGCTGCGTTGGATACGATCATTCATTTTCTGGATATAAGCTACAGCTCCGCCATGCAAAACAATTTTTCATCTCTCCAGGATGCTATAGGCCATGACTGGAAATCCGTGGAGGTGGATGAGGCCACCAATTCAGCTGAATACAAAGTCAGACCGGGATACACCTATTTAGTCAGAGATACGAACAATGAACTGTATAAGCTCCGCTTTAAGAGCTTTTTCAATAAATCCGGGGTGAAAGGCAGTCCATCCATAGAATTTGCCAGATTAACACCGGAATAATCCGAATCAGATTTCTTAAACATATGACTCCCTAAACACGATTCCCTATGCTGCCACTTGCCAAGATCGCCGCCTCCGTTGTTACCCTGGCTTTAATTTCTTATTCCATCGCCATTCTCACCGAGCAGAAAAAAAGAAAGGTCATCAACCTGGTATTAATTTTCCTGACACTGGGAGTGATCCTGGATGTCAGTGCCACGACCATGATGATCATCGTCTCCGAGAACAGCCCTTTCACACTGCATGGGATCCTGGGCTACTCCTCCCTGACCGCCATGCTGATAGACGCGGTCCTGCTCTGGAGATTCCGGATTAAGAGCGGCCCCGAAGCAAAAGTCACCCGCCCGGTGCACCTCTATTCCCGGATCGCCTATATCTGGTGGGTAGCAGCCTATATCACCGGGACCCTGATGGTGATGCTGAAGTAAGTTTATCTGTTTTTTTTTAAAGGGTGGATCGCATTTGCACCCAAGCTTTCTGCAATAAGATATCAGAATAGCATAACTTTGCTGTGATTGCATGCATAATGCAATAGCCTTTAAAGAGGAATCATGCCACAAAAAAAAGAAGGAAAAGAAAAAAGCAGTAAGAAAACACCGCTTAAGAACCTGAAAGAGAAAAGAGCCGCCAAAGCAGCAAAGCGAGAAGAAAAAAAAAGATCATAAGCAGACTCTGGATTTTCTTTATGCAGTAGCGTTTATGCAATGGTGATATTCAAGATGGGCATCCTTTCCATATTGAGTGTGATCCTATATGCACCATCATTAACTCAGGAATATTATGAAAGTAGCTTTCATTGGTACCTACCCACCCCGGGAATGCGGGATCGGCATATTTACAAATAACCTGTATAATTCAATATCAGCGAATAGCGAAAAAAGGGAGTATGAGTATGAAGGTTTTGTGGTTGCCCTGGACGACAACGATATGACTTATGAATACCCTAAAGAAGTGAGGGCAATAATCAGGCAGGAACATCAGGAAGATTATCTAAAAGCCCTAAAATTCATTAATCTGAGCGGTGCTGACATCTGTATACTTGAACATGAATTTGGTATTTATGGCGGTGAAAACGGGCTACATATTCTTCCTTTGCTTCACAGGTTGGAAGTACCTCTTATTGTAACCTTACATACCATTCTTAAAAATCCCTCATATAACGAAAAGGCTGTTTTACAGGAAATATGTAAAATGGCAAGTAAAATAGTGGTGATGAGCCACAAAGCTATTGAGTTCCTGATTAGTATTTACGATGTACCGGAAGAAAAGATTGTTTTTATAGAACATGGCGTACCTGATATTTTTTTCGACCAGGAAAAATCAAAAAAAGAGTTCAAGCTCGACCATAGGAAGGTGTTGCTGACTTTCGGTTTTATCGGGCGCAGTAAAGGAATTGAAACGGTCATAAAAGCACTGCCTGAGGTCGTTAAAAAGCACCCTGATCTTATTTATATCGTTTTAGGCAAAACCCACCCCAATGTATTGCGGCATTCCGGTGAAGAATATCGCATTTTCTTAACGGGTTTAGTCAAAAGTCTTCATCTTGAAGAGCATGTTATCTTCCTGAATAAGTTTATTGATGAACAAGATTTGTTCAAATACCTGTGTGCTTCTGATATTTACATAACTCCCTATTTGAATGAAGCCCAAATTACCAGTGGAACACTTTCGTATGCTGTTGGAGTTGGTTCAGCCGTTATTTCAACCCCTTATTGGCATGCCGCCGAATTATTGGCTGAGGGAAGAGGAAGACTTTTTAACTTTAATGATACTGACGGTCTAACTACCACATTAACCGAACTTCTGGATAAACCTGCGGTACTTAATGAGCTTCGAAGAAAAGCATACGACCATGGTCGAAAAATTACATGGCCAAAAACAGGAGAGAAGTATTTGGAGCTTATTATGGAGGCTCTAAATGAAGAGCAGAATACTGTGGTAAGTAATGATACCGAACCTGGATATTCTCGCTATACCGCATTTTTCTCTGGAGCATATTAATCGTTTGACCGATGATACGGGCATTATTCAGCATGCGAAATTTGGGATCCCAAATCTAAAAGAAGGCTATTGTCTGGACGACAATGCCAGGGCCCTGCTTATGGTGCTAATGGCATACAGGCAGATGAAAGACAAGCGGGCCCTTAAATTATCACCCATCTATCTAAGTTATATTCATTATATGCAAAATGCGGACGGCACCTTCAGAAATTTCCTGAGTTTTAGCAGAGATTTCCTGGATGAGGTCGGTTCGGAGGATTCTTTTGGCCGGACCATATGGGCATTGGGATACTTGTTGGGCCATGCTCCCAATGATGCCTATTACCAGACTGGCAAACTCTTGTTCTTTAATGCATCGCCTAATTTTGAAAAATTGAAGTCTATCAGGAGCATCGCCAATACCATGATTGGAATAAGCTATTACCTGAAAAGCAATCCGTCTGACGACTCCATGACCGAACGGTTAAGAAATCTGGCCCACAAATTAATTAAGCATTATAGGGAAAATGAATCCCCCGACTGGAAATGGTTTGAGTCACTGTTAGCTTATGATAATGGTATTTTACCGCTGGCTCTTTTGCATTCAGCCGAAATATTGAATGATGATCAAATAAAAAGGACGGCACTTGAGTCTATGGACTTTCTGACGAAACATACGCTTGAAGGAAAACTACCTGTCGGTCATTGGAAATGAGCAGTGGTATAAAAAAGATGGGGAACGTTCCGTTTTTGCGCAGCAACCCATAGATGCCATGGCCATGGTATTAATGTACCACCAAGCCTTTCATGTTACCAAAGCTAAGGAATACATTAATAAGCTATATACTTCATTTTTATGGTTCCTGGGTGAAAACGACCTGAGAATGAGCCTGTATGATTTTGAGACCAAGGGATGCTGTGATGGATTTGAAAGCTATGGTGTGAATCGCAACCAGGGTGCCGAAAGTACCCTGGCATATTTAATCTCTCATTTAACTGTATTGCAAGTATATGCAGAAATTCATATGTCAGAATAAAGAAGTGGCATTGCACCGGTAGTTTAATAGCAGCTATGTTAATAAAACGATACCAGTATAACCCAATCCTCACAAAAGATGATGTGCCCTATCCTGTGGCTACGGTGCATAATGCAGCCGTAGTCAAATACGAGGGGAAGTATATCATGATATTTCGTTCTCATAAACTGAACGGAAGAAGTATACTTGGGATGGCCGTGAGTAAGGATGGATACAGCTTTAAAGTGAATGAAAAACCTTTTATGGTTCCGTCTGCAGAGGGGATTTTTAAGGAATACGAAGCCTATGGAATAGAAGATCCGAGGATTACTTTCGTGGAAGGCGAATATCTCATCACCTATAGTGCCTATTCCAGGCATGGTGTGCGGATAGGATTGGCAAAAACCTTAGATTTCAAATCTGTAGAAAGGTTTTCCCTGATTACCGAATCCGACTACCGGAATGTGGTAATCTTCCCTGAAAAATTCGGAAATTTATATGCCAGACTCGACCGTCCTCATAGTGAAATCTCTCCCTGGTCAATCTGGATATCATATTCTCCTGATCTAAAGTACTGGGGCGAATCGAAACTAATCATGAAACCACTTCAATACCATTGGGATGAGATGAAAATAGGGCCCGGCGCTGACAAAGTGATGTGTATGGGCACCTCGAATTTGGAGGACCTTGTTGATCATTGTTTAAACAATCCCCGAAACCCCATTTAATATTAAATTATATACCCATGAAAATCGCTATACTCTCGCCTGTTGCCTGGCGAACACCTCCCCGCAAATATGGCCCATGGGAACAAGTAGCCTCCAATATTGCCGAGGGAATGGTTGAACAAGGCATGGATGTCACATTATTTGCCTCAGGGGATTCTATAACCTCAGGGAAATTAGTATCTGTTTGTGAGCAACCATATGCTGAAAATCCGAATGTGGACGCCAAGGTGGCAGAATGTCTCCACATCAGCTGTCTGATGGAGAATGCCGGTCAGTTTGATTTGATTCATAATAATTTTGATTTTCTGCCTCTTAGCTATTCCCGCTTAATCAACACACCTGTGGTAACCACTATCCATGGGTTTTCTTCTCCAAAAATTCTCCCGGTCTATAAAAAATACAACAGCGACGGTCATTATGTTTCCATCAGTAATTCCGATCGCAGTCCTGAACTTGATTATATTGCCACCGTATACAATGGCATAAATCCCGATGAATTCGTATTTAATTTTGAATCAAGTGAATATCTTCTTTTTTTTGGCCGTATTCATCCAGAGAAGGGAGTCTATGAGTCCATACAAATTGCCAAACAATCAAAAAGAAAACTTATCATATCCGGATTAATTCAGGATCAGGAATATTTTGACCTGAAGGTTAAACCCTTTATCAATGATGATGATATCGTTTATCTGGGTAATTCCGGTCCAGTTGAAAGAAATAAGCTTTTGGGCGAGGCGCTTGCCCTCCTGCATCCGATTAGTTTCGAGGAACCTTTTGGCCTCAGTGTGGCAGAAGCCATGTTTTGTGGAACCCCCGTTATTGCTTTTAACAGGGGTGCAATGCCTGAATTGATTCTGGACGGGAAGACGGGTTTTTTAACCAACACGGTGGAGGAAGCGGCGGAGGCAGTGGGAAGAATTCATGTGATTGACCGGAACTATTGCAGGGAATGGGCCAGTTCAAACTTCAGCCGGCAGAAAATGATAGAGGGATATCTGGAGGTCTATCAGAAGATACTTCGATAGGTATGCCATTCTAAGCATATCTTTTTTGGTCAGCCAAGGGGTCCCTCACGGATGTCATCAAAGAAGGGAGTTCCTTTTTCTTCAACACATTTCACAGCATACAGGTAAAGTGCAGCACTCCAGGTTTGCCAATCCTGGCCCATGGGCTTGCCATCCTGAGCTTTTATCCATTCATTAAATCCAAAAACGACCCTTCCTGAAGAGGATTTTTTTATACTTTGGGTAAGAGCCACAAGTTTTTCACTGGCCAGCGAGTACTTGTTGGCAGCAACCAGGGCTGCGATATATATCCCGCTTATATATGGCCACATACCTCCATTATGGTACTCTCCCGGTTTATTATACTTCTCATATCGTTCACGCCAGTCAGGATGTTCAGGTTTAATGAAAGGGAAAAAATTTGGAGGCAGATCTTCACTGAGTTCACCCCTGTCCCTCATCCCTTTACATTCCGCTTCGATCCATGAAATTATTTCCCTGGCCCTTGATGCTGAGGCAATTCCTGAGAGTATGGCAAGACTATTTCCAAGCAGGTCGAACCGTTCGCTGCTATAGATTTTATAGGACCAAAGTGCATAGTAGGGTTTATTTTTTACCACAAGACCTTCATGGACATGATGGTGCTTTTTTCCATTGCTTATGGTGAACCGGCTCATTGCCTGTCGCAATTTGTCCGCTCTTTCATGCAATCCCAGTAGTCGGAGATAGCTATATACCAGAGTGTTCACAAATAGGCCATATCCTAAAACCCATTGCTCATCGCGCCAGTCGCTTGTCGGCTGTTGAGCAACCAGGTACTCATCTGTGGGGCTTTGATACTCCATCCAGTTAAGGGCCTTTTCGACCGCGTTATTAAGAAAATCCGATTCTCCTGTAACTTTCCGGAAAATGCCTACTGCCAGCAAAAACAAGGGTGTGGTATCACTGGCCCCCCGGTCTTTCTTGTCATGGACCAGGGAAGGGATGTGGCCATGTTCCGTCTGATTTTTTTCCAGGGTTTCCAGTACTTTTCTGGTACTATCCATGAGCTTCTGATTACCCGAAACAGCATTTCCTAAAACTGCAAACATCAAATCCCTTGTATATGGCTCCGGGTATCCCCAGCCAGCCGTACGGGGAAGTCCATGGAATGGACCACGGGCATTGTGCAGCAACACTTCAATGGCAGCCCTCTTTGCCTCTTCAATTTTTTCCCATTCCTCCGATTTGCATCGTTTCAGTTATCCTTTTAGTTTATGCCCAATCTATCACTCATTATCTGTACAAACCTTTTTGCAACCACGCGGTAGTCAAAGTGCTGCACAACACGCTTTCTGCCTGCCCTGCCCATTTTTTCGCGTAAGGCAGCATCCTTCATCAGAATCATTAAGTATTTTGCAATATCATGAACATCTGCCCGGTAATCCACTGTCCGCGGTGCATCAAATCTCACCCGGTGCTGGTTCTCAAAGCCTGATTCATCCCCAAGCGAGACCTCATTTACCACAATTTCCTGCGCAATCTTTGCGAGGTATGCCGTTTCCCCATGGACAAGTGTATCCAGCATTCCCATGGCCTTAATGCTTAAGACCGGTTTTTCGCAGGCGCCGGCTTCCACCTGAGGCATTCCAAAACCTTCCAGCCTGGAAGGGGCTGCGTAAATATCGCAGGCACCAAAAAGGTAAGGCATGAAATTCCGTGAGATGGTGTTGGTGGTGTATGTCACATTCTTATCGATGCCCAGAGTTTTCGCCAATTCCAGATCGAACGTATTTTGAAGCCTGGTCCGCGGTTGAGGCCATACTTTGCAAACATATTTCCAATCAGGTGCTTTGGTATTTATGGTAGCAAGTGCCTGCATGACCTCCTGTGACCCTTTTGAGGCTGCATCTCCTCCGACTGTGAGAATCATTAGCTGATCGGGTGGTATACCCAGTGCGTCACGTACAGCCTGAATTTTCGGATCGTTCTTATCATGCGGTTTAAAAGAATCAGTATCACAACCTACCGGTAATACTTCAATTTTATCGCCATTAATCCCGTCCCGAATATACATCTCCTTTACCCAGTTGGAGGTTACCAGTATAAGCGGCAGTGCATTCAATACCTCCTGGTAATTGGCAATAAAACCATCAGCAACCAGCCATGGTACTGGCTGTACTCCGTATCCCTGGGGGTGAAGTATTAAATGCGGAGTATGTCCCCAATAACCTACTCCAACAACCACATCAGGTTCGAACCAGCGATAGTACCACTCCTTCTCCTGTGCCGATTCGAAATGAACAGCATGTGCATCGATACCCATTTCCAGCAGCCCCTTGTATAGCAGGTCTCCCTGAGTGGCAAGTCCTCCAGGGGAAGGGGGATAATCATATAATACCAAAACTTTCATGTGAATAAGAATTAATGGTACATGGACTCATTGGACAACGCTTGGCTTACTTCTTCATGTCGGATATGCCTGGTGTATTCCCCGGGAGGATTATGGGTAATTATTAGATCAAAATGTTTCGTCATCGGGATGAGCAACAACAACGCCAACTGTTTTGGAGGACACCCGGGTCATATTCCTGAATCAGAACTTGTTTGTTTGCTTTTTTCCTTTTATTTGGAATTTTTCAATTCAGTGAGTAGTTCTTTTAAATCTACCGTAGCATAAGTTGAGGCATAATCAGAGATGGCATAGGGTATGATTAAATCCTTGTTATGAATCATGGATCCGCAGGAATAAACCACATTGGGCACATATCCTTCTCTTTCGTCAGTATTGGGCATCAATAAAGGTGATTTTAACCTTCCTATTTCTTTCTCCGGATTATCAAGATCGAACAGAGATGCCCCGATTACATATTCCCGCATTGGGCCTACCGCATGTGTAATTATCAACCATCCTTCACTGGTTTCTATGGGTGATCCGCAATTTCCTATTTGGATGAATTCCCAGGGATATTTAGGTTGTTGCAACAATTTTGCTTCGCGCCAAATAGTAATATTTTCAGAATAGGCGATGTAGTTATTCACTCCATCCAGGCGGCAAAGCATGGCATATTTACCATTAATTTTTCTTGGAAACAATGCCATTCCCTTGTTCTTCGCAATTTCCCCATGAAGCGGTAACACCCTGAAATGATAAAAATCACTGGTTTCCAGCAGCTTTGGCAATATCGTGGTGCCGTCAAAGGCGGTATAGGTTGCGTAATACGTGACCTTATCGCCATTACCTTCAAATTTCACGAAGCGAGCATCTTCAATACCATTATTTTCATTTGCAGATACTGGGAAAATTACCCTTTCGGATATGTTGGTATCTAAAGAAAACTCAATTTCATAATGAGACGAAGCAAGCCACATAATCTGATTGAAAAACATCTCCTTATAGGCAGCAAGATGCAGGGATTTCCGATCTTCTTCAATGCATCTATATAACTCCCCATAGGTAAATTTGTCATTTAGCTTATCCAATATTAAACCAGAGGGAATAATACCCTGGAAATCCTTCATTTCGTCCAGCTTGGACCTAAATGATTCTTTATCGTATTTATAACGACGGATATGCTCAGCTTCTTCCAGCATGTTTCCCACAGGTGCAAGTGAAAGATTGTTATCCCGATCAAGTATGCCTGTTCGGAAAACTATCGATGAAATATGCCCTTCCCCGGTTGCCCTGAAACTTAAGATTACACTTTTTTCATCTTGACCAGTCTCAGACTGATCAGGATGTTCAACAATGGAAGGATTAAAAAATGCGGCTGATTCAATGGAATATTCCATTGTAAAATAGGAACCAATAAGTAATTTTCGGCGAAAACCGAGGCTTTCCTGGTCAATTTCTAACTTTTCAAACAAATGGGCAATCTTATTAAAATGCTTTTCAAAAACCTTTGAAATATTCCTGTGACGCATTGAATAATCCCGCAGTACCTGTCTTAATGCAGCCGATGCATCTTCGTCAGACATGCTTAGTACTGAACGTATGATAGTTAAAGACCTTTCGTCACCCGTGAAAAGAAATCGCGCAATTACCCTGCTGGAATCCGGCTGGAATCTTAAGTTCTTTCTATTTACTGAAACTTGCATTAGCTAATATAATATACATATCGCTAAAGATACTAGCTAAAGTTTAACACAGCGCTTTCTTTTTCATTTGTTTATAACTAAATCAAAGGATATATGAATTATATGCAGTCAGCAAACTCCGGCTTCCTGTTTGCTTAAAATTAGGAGATGAATTTATTCAATCAAAACTTTTGGAGGGGAAGTAAAAAAGCCCATCGGACCTGGTCTGCCGGGTTTATTCTTTTGTAGTGAGATAATATCTATAAGCTGTCTAATTAGCCTCAATGGCACCAGTATTCTCCCTGTACAGATCTACAGGCCCGTCAAGCAGCACTGCGATAACTGTACAGTATTTATCAAGGACATGTTCGGGCAGATCAATGTATGTCAGCCCGGGATATCTGTTCCAGAACACTTTGCTCATGACCTTATGGTTTAGCTTGGTCCCATTTCCTACCACCCAAACCCTGTTAATCTTATTGGATAGCCCCCTCAGGGTAAGCTGACCGTTCATATCTCCTTTGACGAAGAGATAAAGAATGGTACTGTCGCGGGACAGGGTCGTAGGGCCGTAAAAATGATCATAGGGGATCCCCGCTTCCGTTCCATAGATTGCCTCTTCATGTTTACCTGTCCATGTTCCAAGCTCCGTTAAAATATGCACCTGCTCCTCAGGAATTGTCCCATCGGCTTTCGGACCTATATCCAGCAAGAGGTTCCCCCCTTTGCTGATGCAGTCTGCGAATATATCAATGATCTGCTGTGGCGTTTTATAATTGGTGTCATTGGGCTGGAATCCCCAGGAATCATTCATTGTAAGACACAACTCCCAGTATTTTGCGGAAGGACGGGTCACCGGAGGCCCCTGTTCGGGAGTTTGGTAGTCGCCTTTTCCCCGTAAACGTGAATTCAGGATAACTTTGGGATTTTTTTCCACCAGCATGGAGCGGACCTTGTCGGCCTGCCATTCCTCCGCACTGTGTTCCCAATCCCCGTCGAACCACCACAAATCAGGATTATATTTTTCCGATAGTTCCATTAGCTGTCCCTGGTAATATTTGAGAAAGGTATCCCAGCGTCCGGGATCCATGGCTGGTTTGTAGCGCATAACTGTTTTGGTGTGATGCGTATAATCCTCAAAGGACCAATCAGGCAGGGAGAAATATAGTCCCACTTTCAGGCCTTGATTGCGCAGGGCATCCACAAAAGGAGTCAATAGATCTTTTCTCGCTGCAGCATGTTTCACAGCGTTTAGATTACCTAAATCCGTGTCCCAGAGGGCAAAACCATCATGATGTTTGGACGTGATTACGGCATATTTCGCACCGCTGTTTTTAATCAGTTCTCCCCATAACTCAGGCTTATATTGATCCGCGGTAAAACTATCCAGCTGCTTCAAATAATCCTCATGGGAGATGTAGTTATTAAAAAACGACCACGATTCATCTATGCCATTGACTGAATAAATGCCCCAGTGAATGAATATTCCCAGTTTTGCATCTTTAAACCATTCCATTTTCTCTTGAAACAGGGAATCGTTTATCTGCGCGGGTGCAGATACAGAAAGAATACAAGTTAATGAGAGGATTACTCCTGCTTTTTTCGATAGATTCATGGTGTAGATTTTGTTCGGGAGTTTGACTTGCGCATAAAATTAGAAAAACAATGTCTTTTACTGAAATAGCTTGACACAAAAATCAAGCTATGAAAGATGTAGTAGTATTAACGGATCGCATGGAAGGTTTTGAAGAACCACCCTTTAATTACAAGGATTATGAGCATAGTTTTCGACGTTGGTTGATTAGCCAGATGGACGCTGGCAACCTAACCTTAGATGGAGTTCGGACAAGATTTGAGTTGCATCACATTTATTTAAAACGAGTTATAAAACGCTGGCAGGAGCTATATTCAGATGAATTACACTTATCTTTGGAATTAATGAGTTCTAAGGACAGGGCAGAGGTCAAGAAGTTGGAGGAGCGTATTGAAGAGCTGGAAAAGAAGTTAGAACTAGCTCAGATGAAGAATATAGCTCTAAATACGATGATCGATATTGCCGAGGCAGACTATAAACTCTCCATTAGAAAAAAGTCTGGCCCCAAACAGTAAGTGTACTGGCACAGATGTATCCGCTGGTATCAAAGGCGATCATTTGTGGGCTGTTTGGGGTAAGCCGTCAGGCCTGGTACGATATCAAGAAGCGCCAATCACAACAACAGATGCAGGAGGTTTTCATTCTTCGTTTGGCAAAGGAATTAAGACAAGAACACAGACGAATGGGTGCGGAAAAGCTTCTATATCTGTTAACGCCTATTCTGCAGGAACATAATATTAAATATGGTAGAGATAAATTCTATTCTCTTCTAAGTGCACATGGGTTACTTGTTCGACGAAGAAAGCGTCGTCCGAGAACAACAAATTCTAATCATCTATTCCACAAGTTCCCGAACCTAATCAAGGATATCCAATTATTTGCAGCGGGCCGACTCTGGGTCAGTGATATTACCTACATCAGGCTTCGACATGGTTTTGCCTATTTATCACTGGTTACAGATGCTTACTCCAGAAGAATCATGGGATGGTGCTTATGGGCCGATCTATCTAGCCAAGGGGCATTGAATGCTTTAAAGATGGCCAATGGAAATGAGGAAGTGAGAAAAGGGCATCTGATCCACCATTCTGACAGGGGGATCCAATATTGCTGCTATGATTATGTGAATTATCTAAGAGGTTGTGGGATATGCATATCGATGACTGAGAATGGTGATCCATATGAAAATCCAATAGCAGAGCGGATCAACGGGATCTTAAAAGATGAGTATAACCTGGCTGAGACATTTATAAGTTATAGAGAAGCGCTGGAAGCTACAGAAGTTGCAGTATCTAAATACAACAATGTACGGCCTCATAGAAGTTTGGGGTTTATGGTTCCTGTTGAAGCTCATGAACATACTGGCCCTTTGAGGAAGCACTGGTATCCGAAGAGCAATAAAGTGCAGAGTGTAGAAGGAGTAACAGAAAAACTTGAACCAGCAGATCAGCATTAGCGAAAGCAAGTGTTGTTCAAACCAGGAGAGAAAAATAATAGTGTTGCTAGATCCAGGAATAAGAAATGAGTTGGTATACTGAAACAGGATAAGCTACAGATCATGTAAACCAGAAAATAGGTATAGAAAGAAAAAGTGACCTAGTATCCAGGACTATCAGAGTTAAAAAAGATAATGATCAGGAATTCTATTTTAAATGCAAAGAAGAACTAAATTGTAAGTATAAATCTGTCAAGCTATTTTAGGAAGTGACAACAAGATTAAACCCGCAGAAGGCTCCCGGCGCCTGTTAGAAGGCTAATGATGCTATATGAAAGGCTTAGTATTGTTTCCGCTTGAAATATGAGCGCTGTAACTGAGCTTAAGACCACCGTAGATAAGCATCAGACGATTGTCAATAGACCTAAGATTATTGTAGAATGACACAGTTTAATGAACGTATCCATCTCTTCATTTTGGATTCCAGATATTTTTTCCACCCAGAGGAAGTTGAATCACCAATTCTAAGGAGATCTTTTGAACGAACTAAGCCCCTCTCCCTATCAAGCAAGCTTGAGGCCATGAATTAAAAAAGCCCTCCAGACTGCGTCTGTGGGCTTTTCGTTTGTAGCGAGAGGGAGACTTGAACTCCCGACCTCATGATTATGAATCATGCGCTCTAACCACCTGAGCTACCTCGCCATCAACTCTTCAGCACCTGTAAGTGCATGGGGCACTTTCGGGCTGCAAATATATAATTTTTTGGGATTACAGCAAAGGGAATCGAAGCTGGAGTTAATCCCAGTGTTTTTGTATCTTACGGTAGGAAGGGTTGTAGAAAGTTAATCATGGGAAATGGTATGGATGAACAGGGTGCTGTATGGCAATTAATCCTTTACCTGGGAGCCTTCGGGATCGTGGCAGTGGCCGCCGGGAAGGTGGCGGGAGTATTCCAGAAAATAAAGCTGCCACTGATCACCGGCTTCCTGGTTATCGGCCTGGTTTCCGGTCCCGAGGTGCTAGGACTGATAAAGGAGGGGGCACTTTCCGGTCTTGGTTTTGTGAATGAGATCGCCCTGGCTTTTATTGCCTTTGTTGTTGGAACCGAGCTTTATCTGAAGGAGCTGAGGAGCAGGATGAAAAGTATTATTCTGATGACTATTACTCAGGTTGCGATTCCCTTCTTACTGGTCAGTTTCTCCATGTTTCTGCTGCTGGAATGGATCCCCTTTGCGCAGGAGATGAAGCTGGCAGCCAAGATCTCAGTTTCCATGCTGGCAGGGACCATTGCCATTGCACGGTCGCCCGGTTCAGCGGTAGCTGTTATCAATGAACTAAGGGCAAGAGGACCATTTACCCAAACTTCCATTGGAGTAATTGTTGTGAAAGACTTCGGGGTCATTGTCTTTTTTGCAATTATCTTCACACTTTCAAAGTCACTTATACAGGATACGGCTTTCAGGCCCGTATTTGTAATTCAGGTCCTTATTGAACTGATGGTTGCCCTCGGACTGGGATTCGTGATCTGGTGGTTACTCAGGGCCATTCTTAGCTTGAAGGGAATGGAATGGATGAAAAAAGGGCTGGTGCTGCTAACCGGGTTTATGGTGTATCTATTTACCAACCGTCTGGGAGAACACTCAAGTATTTACCTGGGGATGGAGCTTCATGTGGAACCGCTGCTGATCTGTATTTTCGGAAGTTTCCTGGTGACGAACTACTCTATTTACAGGAATGATTTCATTCGTTTATTAAAGGAGTTGAGCCCCTTTGTTTTCGTTCTCTTTTTTACCCTTACCGGTGCCTCAATCTCCCTGGAAACTGTAGCAGCCTTGTGGTTTGTTACCCTGATCATTTTCGGGATTCGTTTGATATCTCTTTTTCTTGCCGGGTATAGCGGAAGTATACTGGCCCGGGATACTCCGCTGTTCCGGAGAATTTCCTGGATGCCTTATATAACACAGGCGGGAGTGGCCCTCGGGCTGGCCACGATTATTGCAGCGGGATATCCCGGTTGGGGAACTGAGTTTGCTACCATTATGATTTCCGTCATCATATTGAACCTGCTGGTGGGCCCCCCCCTTTTTAAATGGGCGCTTCATCTGGCCGGAGAGTCACATGTTAAGTCCGATGGAAGCTATCAGGTGGAGCGCAAGGTCCTTATTTTCGGATGGGAGAATCAATCCCTGGCCCTGGCCAGGCAGCTGCGTAAGCAAAACTGGGAGGTAGAGTTTGTGGTGAAGGATCCCACGCTTGAGGTGCTTAAGAACAAAGAGTTTTTAGTTCATGAATTCCTGGGAGCGGACCAGCTGTCCTTAAGGAAGTTCAATGCGGAAAGTGCGGACACCATCCTATGCCTGAAATCGGATGAAGTCAATTATGCCATCTGCGAAACCGCCTATGAGCACTTTGGCACCAAACATCTGATTGTCCGGCTCAATGACCGGGAGTATTACAAGCAGTTTCATAAGATCGGGGTCATGGTGATCGATCCTGCCACGGCCATGGTCTCCCTGATGGAGCATTTTGTGAGATCGCCCATCGCCACCTCCCTGTTGCTGGGTATGGATGAGGGGCAGGATTCCATAGATATCGAAATAAGAAATTCAGATTTCCATGGGCTGACCTTACGTGACCTTAGACTCCCCTCCGACGTGATTATCTTATCAGTGACCCGGGGTGATCACCCGATTATTTCCCATGGCTATACGCGACTGCGACTGGGCGATGTGGTAACCATTGTAGGCTCAAACAGGAGTCTCGATGAAGTCAGACTCAATTTACAAGGATATTAATTATGAAAATCGTTCACTACCTCATGTTGATGCTGCCAATGGTCCTGGGGACCTCCTGCAGCCACAAGTTCAACGCAGATGTTCAGGATTTGAACTTTTACCAGTGGAACCTTTGGATGGATGCAGGGGCGGATCAGAAAGATGGATTACCAAGCTGCGGTTGGGAGGAGCTTCATCGTGGGAAAGGAAAGCTGGTCAGGATCCCGGCTGCCCTGGACGAGTATTTCCCGGACCGGGAAGGTGGTGCTGTTTTCTGGTACCACTGCCGGTTTACTCTACCTGGACAATGGGAGCATAGGCCTATTTCTCTGGTTTTTGAACAGGCCGGACCGTTTTTAGAGGTATTTTTAAACGAGAAAGAGGTGGGATCCTTCCGGGGCGAGGAAGGTGCCTTTGAGCTGGATGTTTCAGAAAGTATTTTTTATGTACGGGATAACCACTTATCCATCAGGGTGGTAAGTGGAGCAGAACTAGTTTCAGGGAAGCCCAGTGGCATAACAGGGACCATTCTGGTGGTACCCGGGACAGGGGAGAAGGAGGAACAGGAATCCACGGAATAACTAATAATAAAAATGGGAAGAGTATTAGACAGAGTTATGGAAGGAAGAGTCCTGGTATCGGATGGTGCCTGGGGGACTTTCCTTCACCAGAAGGGACTGAAGGCGGATGAGTGCCCGGAATTGTGGAACCTGAGTCGGCCGGAGGATGTGCTGGAGATTGCCGCCAGCTATGTGGAAGCAGGTGCTGATTTGATCCTGACCAATAGTTTTGGGGCCAGTCCCCTGAAGCTGGAGGGATACGGACTGGAAGAGCAGACCTACGAATTAAACAGAAGTGCCGCAGAAATATCCAGAAGGGCTGCCGGGGAGAGGGCCCTGGTTATTGGATCCATAGGGCCCACCGGAAAGATGGTGATGATGGGGGAGGTAGCCCCCCAGGTAGTCTATAAGGGATATATGGAGCAGGCCCGGGGCCTGGCCGATGGGGGTGCAGACGGGATTGTCATCGAGACCATGAGCGATCCGGAGGAAGCCAGACTGGCCATTGAGGCGGTAAAAGAGATTACTAAGCTGGATGTTGCCTGTACCTTTACCTTTTCCAAAAACCAGGACGGGGTCTACAGGACCATGATGGGGACCGATCTGGGCGCCTACCTGGATATGGCAAAGTCGGCCGGGGCAGATATTATCGGGGCAAACTGTGGAAACGGGACCGCCGGTATGATAGAGATTGTCAGGGAGCTCAGGATCCTGGATGCTGACATTCCGGTTCTGGTGCACGCCAACGCGGGTCTGCCCATTTATCGGGATGGCAAGACTGTCTTTCCCGAGTCTGCTGAAGAGATGGCCTCACAGATCAAGGAGCTGGTGGCAGCCGGGGCCAGTATCGTGGGCGGATGCTGCGGAACCACTCCGGAACATATCCGGCAAATCGTTCGGGTCATAAAAACCCTTAACTAGCTATTTCCTCAGCTCATTTAGCCAGAAACCATAATTTAAAAAGCCATGTTCAGGTAGATGGTCGGGGTAAAGGGGACCGCCTCGGCATGAATACTGATGCTGCTGTTGGGAGTGTCGGGAATATAGATCACATTGGAGGATTTAATATTCTCGTGATTCAGGACATTCAGAACGGAGATCCCGGCTTCGAAGTGGTAATTTTTCATTTGATGTCGATAGAACACAGCCATATCGAGACGGCTGTATGGATAGCGCTCATCCAGGTTGTTGAGGATGGAATTGGAGGTCCTGAATCCCGATCCATAGACATAGTTGGCTGAAACGAAGATGGGTTTGAAGTTGAGTAGGAGGGCCCCTTTGATCTCGTGACGTTGATCCTGCGGTGCATAGGTATAGAAATCTTCCGGCATGCTGTTGAAATGTTCTTCGGTAAGGCTCAGGGTATAGGAGGCCCAGACTTCGTGTTTTTTTATGTATTTTTTTGCTAGCAGATCCATCCCATAGGTCCTGGCATCTCCCTGTGCCACTTCCAGGGTTCCATCTACCCATTTATATCGGCTGATTCCTTCGGTAGTTTTAAAAAAGCTCTCCATTCCTACGGAGAATCCCGGGATATGGTAGTTTATCCCTCCCACCAGATGGATGGCCTTTAGCACCGGTACGGCCAGGTTGTCGCAAAGGGCCCAGAAATTTCGATAATTCCCCAGCTCATCGATGATGGAGGTCTCGGATATAAACTGCCTGTAGATTCCCGTCGAAGCATTTATCCTCCATCGCTCACTCAGATCCAGGGATGCCTGGATCCGGGGTTGAAAATATGCCTTTTTCAGGAAAAAAGAGTAATCGGCCCTGATTCCGGGTTTCACCTGGAGCCGGGGCGTCAGACGAATCACATCCTGCACAAAGAGGCCGACCCTGTGCGAGGCATCTTCAGCAATTTCCATGCTCTCTTCCTGATTGCTTTCGCCGAAGCCCAGAGCCTCATGGGTGTAGCTCCATCCGGCCTCAAGGGTTTGCTTTTCGGTAAGGGGAATATGGTTCTTGTTCTTCAGGGTGAGATCAAGAATGCTGTTGTAATAGTATAGCTCCCTGTCCGAGATGGTCCAATTTCCTGCGCTCCTGGTGATCTGCTGATTTTCGGATATATCCCGTTCCAGTCCGGAAACACTGAAGGAAAAGTGACTGTTCCACCCATTCTTCCAGGTTTTGCCCAGAAAAGCAGTTCCACCAAGCTGACGGTTCGCTTCGTCGGACTCCTGTAATATCTGAGCATTGTTCCTTTCCTGGTCAAAGGAATAGGAGAACTTGTCCCGCCCCTCATAGAGGCTGAGGTAAAAGTTATCGCCCGATCTAAAGGTCCCGGCATATTTCAGATTCACGTCGCGAAACACATAGTCCGGAAAGACATTCACATCCACCTGGCTAGAGCGCCCTATTCCTGAACTTCGGGAAACAATGTTCAGATCCTCTGCATCGTATAGATTATAGTAGGTCTGCCGGTAGGCAAACGTGAGGGCTGATCGTTCTGCAATTGGAATGGAAACCATTCCATTGGCTGTCATATTGTTTATATTCAGATTGATGGAAGGCTTCAGGGTGTTCCCGTTGATTCCTGAGATATCCACGATGCCCCCTATGCGGTTATCATATTCGGAAGAGAAGCCCCCTTTCAGGACTTTGATGTCCTTGGCCAGATAAGGATTTACAAAACTGATGTTGTCATTGAAATTCTTCAGCCCGAAGATGGTATAGCCATCGAACATGATCTTGCTATGCCCCGAGTAACTGCCCCATATGATCAGTTCGGAGGAGCGCTCCCCTGCTGCCAGGATTCCGGGCTGGAGGCGCAGGAAATTAAATACCGCGTTATCGCCATTCCCGGGGAGCCGGTAGGCGATCTTGTGATTCAGCCTGAGGGTGCCTGCCTCTTCCCAGGACTGTCCGGATCTTTCCACCAGACTTCCTTCAATTACTACCTCTTCTAGCCCTATGATGGAGGGAGCAAGCTCCAGTTTGTGCTCAGTTCCCTGGGTCAGTGCAGTGTCCTTGATATAATATCCCAGGTAGGAGATCCTTACGTTGAACAGGGAGTCACTGGATATATAAGAGAAATTCCCATTGAAATCAGTTACCGTTCCAGATTCATTGATGAGGACATGAGAATAGGGAAGGCTTTCTCCGCTTTCCGAATCGACCACCCGACCCGCCAGGCGGTAACTTTTCTTAAGCTCAGCAGGAGGCTTATAATAAATGGTGAATACTTCTCCGATCTGTTTGACTTCCAGGGGAAAGTCTTTGACCAGGAAGGTGATGGCCTCTCCGGCACTTTCAAAGCTCTCATCTACTGTGATTTGATAAGTGGAAAGCAGCTGGTCGTCGAAGGATAGCTCTATGCCGTAGTCCTGAATCAGATTCAGCAATACCTGGTTTAGCGCCTCTTCTGAGGCATGAATCTTTATGGATTGTCCATTTAGGCGGGCAGGAGAAAACAATAAGAGGATCAGCAGGATCCCTGTGATTCTATTCACTTGAAGGATAGACCAAATATTTGTTCCCGGCTTGTTGTTCATATTCCATATCAAATGGCAGGCAGAGCAAAGATAATATATTCTCTACCGGTTGATCGAGGGAGAAGTTCCCCGAGTAAACCTGCTGCATCTCTGCAGGTATCTCAATAACAATGCCAAATTGACGTTCGATCTCTTCAAAAACCAGTCGCAGGGGAGTTGAGGCAAACATAAGCATACTTCCGGTCCATCCGGGAGAGTCCGGGGTGTTTTCCAATTGCGAAACTCTAAACCCACCTGAAGTTTCCAGTATGCTTCTCTCATTGGGTGAAAGGGTTACAGAGCTTCCTGTCAGATCTTCACTGACCTTCACGCTCCCCGTATGGCAGGTTACCATATAATCCCTTCCCCGTGCATAGACATTGAATGTGGTTCCCAGGACTTCGGTACTGGCCAGGCGGGAGACTACGCGGAAGTTTTTCCCCTTTTCAACGCTGAAAAAAGCCTCTCCTTCCAGTTTTACCTCCCTGGAGATAAACCACCAATAGGGGTGATAGGAGAGATGCGTGGAGGCATTGAGCTCCACTTCAGAGCCATCGGGGAGCTGCAGGGAGGCATGAACTCCCTGGGGACTGAAAGATTTTACCGTATAAAACCTCATGAAAGCTGACACGGAAAGAAGGAGAACCAGCGATGCTGCCAGTGCCAACCATTGCCTGTTGGGGTGCAAGTGCCGTACACGCACCGGCGACTGGTCCTCCTTTGCGATAAGTTCCTCCAGATCGTTCCAAACTTCCGTCTTGCTTTTTTCCCATGGAATCTTAGAATGGGAAAGAAACAGACCGGTAAGTTCTGCCGGATCGTTCTTTTTGTTGCTATGTCTGTTTTCCTGGTTCATCAGGTTTGTAACTCTTTTCTTAATCGGGCAAGTGCCCCGGAAACTCTTTTTTCTACTGCTTTTACACTTATGGATAGTCTTGTGGCAATCTCCTGGTAGCTAAGCTCCTCGGTCCTGCTCATCAGAAAAGTGATCCGCTGGTTCTCGGGAAGCTTCATAAGCACTTTTTCATATTTCTCCTCTAACTCCTTATACTGTAACTCTTCTTCAGGAGAGCTGTCTCTCGGGCCGAAGCGAATCTTATCGGGAGCTTCTCTCCGGAGACGTTCTCTCCGGGTAAAACTAATATACAGGTCGCCGGCTATTTTATAGAGCAGGCCCTTGTCTTTTCCCGCCTGCAAATCCATCTGTTTTTCCCAGACCCTCATGAAGGTGTCCTGTGCCAGATCCGTAGAGACTGATGTATCCCCGCTGCGATAATAGAGGTATCTTCTGATATCCTCAAAGTAAAGATCGAATAGGGTTTTAAACTGCTCCTTGGTCACGGGTCCTGCTTCTGATTGCTATACAAAACTAAACAATGTCAATGAACTTCTCTGTAAAGGAGACCGGTTTTCAGACTGAATCCCGGCCTCCAACCAATTAACCAACCCACAGGGGTCTACCACCATCCTTTATTCTGTTTCATATTTTTGTTGTGGCGCTGGAATCCCTTCCTGAACTTGCCACTATTGAGTTCAATTTCTTCGCTCACTCCATCTTTCGTTACCTGGGCAAGGTTATCGCATTCACCGGTGCCATAGTCGATGGTCATGGTTTCACCGGCTCTGGTAATCTCTACAATTCCGCTTAAAGGATACTTGCAGCTACGGTCGATCAGCAAGGGCTCAATGGTGGTTTTTTCAAACTTTAGCTCATCGTTTACGGTGATGCTGCCATTACGGCTTAGCAGGAGAATGTCATCTGTCACTTCGGGTGTATCGAATCCTTCGAGCCACTCTTGTTCTCCGGAAAACTCACGAACGATAGTATAAAGTTCATCCTGCTTTTCAAAGGTAGTGGTGGAAAGTGATTCAAAGGAGATCACCCAATGCTCCAGGTCATTGAGGCCTTCGTTCGTATAGGTGGCTGTTTTAGAAATCTCCCGCTGCCCCATAATCATATTCTCGAAAGTAACCGTGTAGACCGCTCCTTCGTTGAGAATGGTATCGGTCATATGGATGGTAACTATCCCTTTTTTCTCCAGTCCCATCCGTCCGGTACATCCTTCAATATAATTGATGGTAATGGTTTTGGGAAATTCGTCACTGTCTACGCTGACGGTAGCACAGGGAGGGAACCCTCTGCCCAGGAAAAGTTGTGAGCCACCCACCATCATGCCGCCCTGGAGCAAATGTCCTCCAAACCTGGCCGAAGAAATATCACTTTCGATGGCTTCTGCTGATTTCAGATCAGCCACTTCCTCTTCTGCCATGGTTACACCCTCGTCCAGCAGATCAAAATTGCTGTCCGACTGTTCACAACCAGCAATAAAGAGAGCCACTAGTATACCTGCGGCTATCATCCATGTTTTTTTCATCGTTTATGCTTTTTTGTTAGAAATTCAATAGACTTTATCCCTATACCGCACAGTTAGGGGAATACCCTACCCGGGATTCCGGGTTTTTAAGAAAAATGGCGGAGGCAGGATCTACTTAAACATCCTGTTCCTCCGCCATAAATGACAGCTGAGGTATGACCTTTATCTACAAACTATCGCCAAAATCTGCTTTAAATTTGGCCACCAGTTTTTCGGGCCAGTCCGAGACTGCATCCAGACGGCCCATAAAGAAGCGCAGTACGGCAGGCTCTTCAACAAACTTCAAGCCGCCGATTATCTCCCGGTTCTCATATAACCACTTTAACCTGTCCAGAACAAAATTGGTCTGTGAAAGGGTGAAAACGCGTCTCGGGAAAGCCAGTCTCACTAATTCCATATCAGAGGGAACATCATTCCCATCCGCATCCCTGTCCATGGAGATGGTTCCCCGTTCCATTCCCCTGCAACCCGAGATAATAAAAAGTGCTGCGGCCAGGGCTCCGGCCGAGTACTCCAGCTGAGGTACATGGGGCAGAAACTGCAGGGCATCAATATGGCAACCCAGAGCACCGGCTGGCATGACCACAGGGATTCCCATTTCGTCCAGCTCATTCACCGCATATTCAATAAACGAAGGCGATTGACTTATCACAGTTTCATCCAGGGTTTCCCTCAGTCCAACAGCCATGGCTTCTATTTCACGAACCGACATTCCCCCGTAGGTCATAAATCCTTCATAAAGGGGGATCAGGTCCCTCATTTTCAGCATCAACTCTTTGCTATCGGTAACAATACCTCCACCCCGTGTGGAGCTCACCTTCCGGCTGGAGAAGTATACGATATCGGCCATGGCACACATCTCGTTCAGGATGTCTTTGATGGACGCATCTTTGTATGCGGCCTCCCGCTTTTTTATAAAGTAGGCGTTCTCCCCGATAAGGCTGGCATCCAGCACTATCATGATTCCATGCTCGTCGGCAATGGCCTTTACCTCCTTCATGTTTTGCATGGAGTAGGGCTGGCCACCAATCAGGTTGGTGGACGCTTCCATGCGAATAAAGGGTACGTGTTCCACCCCGTACTCCTTAATCACATTGCGCAGTTGCTGGATATCAATATTTCCTTTGAAAGGATGGGTACTCTTTATCTTCAGGGCCTCATCGGTATAGATTTCCAGCACTTTCCCCCCGTTAATCTCCATATGCGCCTTGGTGGTGGTGAAATGGTAATTCATCGGGATCACATCTCCCTCATTGACGAATACCTGGGAGATCACATTCTCCGCAGCTCTTCCCTGGTGAACCGGCAGCACATAATGTTTTCCAAAAACCTCCCTGAGTGCCTCCTCCATCCGGTAGAAACTCTGGGATCCCGAATAGGCATCATCCGCCTGAAGCATGGAAGAAATCTGGTTATCGCTCATGGCATTGGTTCCGCTGTCTGTAAGCATGTCCAGGAAGATATCCTTGGTATTTAAAAGGAAGGTATTAAACCCACCTTCGCGGATGGCTTTTAATCTTTCATCTACTGTTTTCAAATGAAGTTTCTGTACCATCCTCACCTTATGAAGTTCCACCGGAACGCTGGGTCTGCTGTAAAATTTGATGTCTTGATCCATGTTAAGAATTAATAGAATTAGAAAATGAAGGCTAAAGATAATATTCACTTCCATTCTCAAAGCAAAAAGGAATAATCTATAATTATTCTATATTTATCGATGATTATTGCAATACCAGGGTGGTATCGATCCTGGACCGGGCCATAAAATAACCCAGGATATCCTCTCCGAGATTTGAAGCCGGGTTATAGGGAGTGGAAGACATGGCCATCCCGCCCCCTATGGCTTCGTTAATTTGAGAATAGTAGCGGTAGGTATCTCTGTCAATGGAATAGACCTCCATAGACAGGGTATCCCCCTCTTCTGATGGAAAAATCACCGTGGAAAATTCTATGGTTTCAGACGAGGGGGAGAATGCATCTGAGGCCAGGGCAAAATTATCCTCCAGGGACTCTCCGTTCCAATTTAGCCGCAGCATATACTGCTCCTCTATGCCCGGGTTGTTATGAAATGAGATGGTCAATAATCCCGGGAAGTCCGGCCCGGGCGGGGTGTTTCCAAATGGAAAATTTTCAATTCTGACGGAGTCAAGTACGGCTACAGGCATCAGTGTGGAGAAGCCGGAATTGATTTGCTCGTCTGTTTCAATGCTAAGGGTATATTCTGAGAACTCAGTCCCACGAAGCGTTTGTCCTCTATAGATGCCCGAACCCATATAGCTAAGGATTTCACTTGCACCGCTCTGATCACTCAGGCTTACCAGGGCATCCTCTGCCAGCTCCGCTCTTTCCTGCTGATAATAGTCCGTGGTGTATGTAAGTTTGAGGGTACAGACAGAATCCAGTTCCATATATCCTTCAGCCACAAGTACCGGGTGGGCACTGTTCAGGTTTATTTCAATGACCTCTTCGCAGGAGCTAAGCGCCGAAATCAGCGCTGGAATAAGAAAAATTGATATAGGCCTTATTTTCATGGCAGTTAAAATTCAAAATTCCAGGTAATCGAAGGAACGATACCAAAAAGACTCAGCTTCACCGCTTCGGTTGTTCCAGCCTGGCTTTCACTCTCTCTGAATTGAATCAAATAGGCGTTGTATCGGTTATAGGCATTGTAGACGGAAAAGTCCCAACTGGATTTAAACCGTTTGCGTTCCTTACCTGCCAGGTGTAGATTAAAGTCCAGGCGGTGGTAATCTGGCATCCTGTACCCATTTCGTTCCGTATAATAGGATGCCAGGTAGCCGTCAAATTCGTACTTTCCGCTTGGGAAGGTAACCGCGTTGCCTGTAAAATATATCCAGGATCCGGAAAGAGAAAGCCGACGGGTCAGTTCGTAGCTCATGACCAGCGCTACATCATGGGTCTTGTCATAGGATGTTGGGTACCAGAGTGGACTAATCTCCGGAATCAGAATCTCGGTTCTGGCGAGGGTGTAGGACAACCATCCGGTGAGTTTACCATACTTTTTCTTCAGATAAAACTCAAGCCCGTAACTACGGCCATCGCCCGAAACGATGCTTGCTTCAATATCTTCGTTAAAGAAAACATTGGTACCATCCTCATAATCGGTCACCTTGTGCATATCCTTGTAGTAGGCCTCTACGGAAACCTCCAGGTTGTTGTCCAGGAAATTCCTGTAATACCCTGCAGAATATTGATTTACAGTTACGGGCTCCACGTTGGTGCTGCTGGGCACCCAGGTGTCGGTGGGCTGGCCAGAGGTACTGTTTGAAAGTAAATGCAGGTATTGGGTGATCCGGTTGAAAGATGCTTTTATAGCTGAAAATTCCCCCAGACGGTAGTTCATCGAGAGGCGTGGTTCCAGGGAAAAATAGCTTTGCATAAGCTCTCCTTTTCCATACCAGGTGGAATCGATGCGCTCATTGTCCTCATTGTAGCGAAAATCCCATCCTTCCCCCAGCTGGTGGAACACGGATAGCCTTATTCCGTATTCAGCTGAAAATCGTTCTCCAAAGCGGCTCTTACTGGAGAGATAAAGGCCCGATTCCACGGACTGTTTCTGTTCCATAACCAGATCACCTATGGCTGCAAATTCCCCGTCCCCGGTGAGTAGCTCTCCAGGGTTAAATTTGTGATAGGTGGAGTTTAAGCCAAACCTTAGAGTATGATTGGGATTCAGGAAGAGGGTAAGGTCCTCCTTGAAGGCAAAATCCTCAATCCCGGAGGACAGTTTGAGATCATCGTTCAGGTTGAATCCGTAGGTATAATTGCTATAAATGAAGGTGGTGTTTGCAAACAGGCGGGGCCCAAAAAGATGGTTCCATCGGAGAGTGCCGGTGGCATTTCCCCAATCGGTTCCAAATTCTTCAAATCCGAAATCATCTTTTCCGAAATAGCCTGAAAGGAATATCCGGTTGTTTTCGTTAAGCCTGTAATTAATCTTAGCATTCAGGTCATAAAAATAGAGGGAGGTTCCACTTTCAAGTAAGCCTGTACCCACTGCGATCAAATCGGCATAACTTCGTCGCCCTGACAGGATGAAGGAGCTTTTGTCCCTGGAAATGGGCCCTTCCAGGGTGAGCCGGGATGAGATCAGACCGATGCCTCCCGACCCGGCAAAGCGCTGGCTGTTTCCATCCTTCATCTGGATATCCACCACGGAGGCGGCCCTCCCGCCAAAATTGGCGGGAATACCCCCTTTGTATACATTTACATCCCGAATGGCATCGGCATTAAACACCGAGAAGAAACCCAGGAGATGGGATGCGCTGTATACGGGTGCTTCATCCAGCAGAATAAGGTTCTGATCCACCGAGCCCCCGCGTACGCTGAATCCGGCACTTCCTTCAGAGATGGTACTTATACCGGGCAGAAGCTGAAGGGTTTTCAATACATCCTTCTCACCCAGAAGGACCGGGATCTTGGATATGGAGCTGATATCCAGTTTCTCCACCCCGATATCCACCGAACTAAGGTTCCGGTCTGCTCTTTCCGCACGGACTACCACCTCGTCCAATTGGGTGGATTGACCTTTCAGTCTGATGTTCAGATACATATCTTCATTCAGGTCGATTTCTTTCCTGAACTCCTCGTAGCCGATGTACCTGCAAACCAGTACCTGTTTTCCCCCGGGCACGGTCAGTGAAAAGAAGCCATAACTGTTGGAAGCACTGCCCAGACTGCTTCCTTCCAGATATACTGTGGCAGCTACCAGGTCCTCTCCGGTTTCTGCATCGGTAATTTCCCCACTGATGGTATAACGGTTCTGGGCGGAAAGCAGGGTCCCCCCCAGCAGCAATACATATATCAGATGCAATTTCATCAGGCGCAAATATACAGAGACCCTTCATGGCAAGCGGTAAAAGCCTGTATATTTAACTTTTTTTAGATATCCGCTGAGGAAAGCATCTTCAGTTGAGCATCCAGCCTGTAGCGTTTTCCTTTTTCCGTTTTGAAGTCCGCTTTATGATCCCCGTAGCGCAGGCTGCAATCCTCCCCGGCTTTGGAAAGGACTTCGAGCTCCTTTAAAGCTCCATTCTCCCAGCGGAAGCTTAATTCAAAGCCACCCCGGGCGCAGACACCCGAAATCTTTCCGTCAGGAAGGGCAGAGGGCAGGGCCGGAAGCAGATCAATGGAGCTCATATGCGACTGGATCAGCATTTCGACGATCCCGGCGGGGGCCCCGAAATTCCCATCGATCTGGAAGGGTGGATGGGCGTCAAATAAATTGGGATAGGAACCTCCTCCTCCCATGTAGTTGGTATTCTCAGAGGAGACCATCCGGAATTGCAGTTTGATCAATTCATAGGCATGATCCCCCTCGTGTAGCCGTGCCCAGAAATTTATTTTCCAGGCCAGGCTCCAGCCGGTACCCTCATCTCCCCTGAAAAGGAGGGACTGCCTGGCTGCCTTCATCAGCTCCGGGCTGCTCTCCCAGTTGATATCATTGCCAGGGTGCATTCCCCACAAATGGGAAACATGACGGTGCTTGACCTCCGGGTCATCCAAGTCCTGCAGCCACTCCTGCAGCTGACCATACTGTCCTACCTGGTTGGGGGCAATGCGCTCTACCTGTTTCCCGAGCATGCCTGCAAATGCTGCATCAGCATCCAGCAGGGAGGCGGCCTGGATACACGCTTTATACAGGGACCGGATAATCTGGTGGTCCATGGTGGGGCCAGCAACCATTCCCCCTATTTCGGGGGAGTTGGAAGGGCTGGAGATCAGCCATCCGGTGGCCGGGTCCTCCACCAGGTACTGGGAATAAAAGACAGCAGCCTCCTTCATCACCGGGAAGGCTCTTTGCCTTAGAAATTCAAGATCCCTGGTAAACAGATAATGTTCCCACAGATGGTGGGACAACCAGCCACTACCGCCCACCCACATCCCGTGGTTCGAATGGTTGATGGGGGCGGTCCCTCTCCAGAGGTCGGTGTTGTGATGAAGCACCCAGCCTTCGGCACCATAATGCTCCCTGGCCACCTCTCTTCCAGTTACCGCACACTCTTCCACCAGCTTAAACAGGGGCTCGTGGCATTCCGACAGGTTGGTGAGCTCAGCGGGCCAGTAATTCATTTCTGTATTGATATTGACCGTATACTTGCTGCCCCAGGCAGGCTGCAGGTCCTGGTTCCAGATTCCCTGAAGGTTGGATGGCTGTGTTCCCGGGCGGCTGGCCGAGATCATCAGGTAGCGGCCAAACTGGGTGTACAGGGAGATCAGGGAGGGATCTTCCGGGGATTCCTGAAATTTAAGGAGTCTCTGGTTGGTGGGTAGGGCCTCCCTGCCATTGCTTCCCAGGTCCAGAGAAAAACGCTGGAACAGTTCCTGGTAATCGGCCAGGTGTTCCGTTTTGATTTCTGCATAGGATTTTCCCTGAATCCCTTCCAGGTTCTTTTCCATCCCGGAAAGAGGATCTCCGCTGATATCTGAATAGGAGACAAAGTTCGTGGCGGCACTCAGGTATATAGTAGCTTTACCGGCTCCGCGTACCCGGATCTTATCTCCATTATTGCTGATCTCCCCATCGGTATCCACGCTGATCCCTGCCGTGCCCCTAAGGGAACCATCTTTCACGGCCACATGCAATATCTGTTTACCCGGGATGGTTTCCAGCGAATGCTCCTTATGCTCTGAACCGAGCCAAAAGTCAAAGCTCAAAGAACCGGGCCGATCTGTATTCAGCTGGATAGCAATGACCTTTGAGGGAAAGCTTGCGATCACTTCCCTGGTAAAGCGAATGCCGTCCACCCGGTAGGAAGTTCTGCAGATGGCGGAGGCAATATCCAGTTCCCGCCGGTAGTCCGAAAAAGTCTGATGATCGGGGAAATCCAGGTACAGATCCCCGAAAGGCTGGTATTCCTTCTGGGTTAATGGAGTGCTCATAAACTTGTCCATGGCCAGTTCATGGGCTTCTTCCTGCTTGCCCTGGTTGAGAAGCAGGCGGAGGGTATCCAGGTAGTGCACGGCTCCTTTATGGGCATACTCATGGGGCGCTCCCGTCCAGAGGGTTTCCTCATTAAACTGGATGTGTTCATGGACAATACCACCAAAGATCATGGCCCCAAGGGTTCCGTTCCCTACTGGCAAAGCTTCGTTCCATGATTCGGCCGGATGGTCGTACCATAGCTTCAACGCTTCACTGGTATTCTGTGCACCACAGCACAGGGGCAACACGATGGTGGCAAAAACAGCTACCTTTCTCATGGGAATGTTTTTTCTTTTCAATATAAAGAAATCCTCACGGCTCTTCTCCTTGAAAGCCGTATATTATGCACCATAAACCCAGAAACCTGCAGACCTCTTAAACCAACAAGCCGGAAATGGGTCTTATAATTAAACCAATCTCTCCATGAAATGAAGACTTTAATCCCCTTAGTATGCTTTCTGCTGACCACCACGATGACCATTGCCCAGACAAGGGTGGTTCATGGAGTGCTGACGGCTTATAACAAATACCCGGTTGCCAATATCGAGGTTACTGCGAAGAAGAGTAAAGCTTCCACCGTAACAGATAGCCTGGGTAACTTTTCCATAGTTTGCAAGGAAAAGGATCAGATTAGAATCAAACCGGAGACTTTTAAAATGGTTAGCCGAAGCGTTGGAAAGGATACCGATACCCTGCAGATCAACCTGGTTTTTATGGACTCAAAAAAGAACAGAGAACTCGCTGTCGGATACGGATATATGAAGAAGGAAGATCTGACCTTTGCCGCAGAACATATGCAGCAGGAGAACAATGAATATTGTAATTTCCCCAATATTTATGAATTGCTCAAGGGAAGGTTCCCGGGGGTGACCGTGGATGGAGCTGCTGGTTCCTACCGGGTGTTTATACGGGGAGCTCAATCGATCAACAGTTCCAGCGAGGTACTCTTTGTGGTGGATGGATCGCCCGGGGCAAATGTAAGCGGACTTTATCCATGCAATATCAAATCCATTGATGTAATCAAGGATGGCATGACGGCCATGTACGGGACCCGGGGTTCCAATGGGGTCATTTTAATCGAAACTAAACGGGGCAATTGAAATTTTGATTTATTTTTGGCATATAACTATTTGCCCCATGATTAAAACTTCTTACCGTATTAGTGCAGCGCTGGTTTTCCTGCTGCTCATCTTCACTTCTTATACTTCCTTTGCTCAAAAAAATCCCACAGAGGAGATCCTCCAGTGGGAGAGTGAGATCGCGATATTCGATTCACTTAATCTAAAGGAGACATCCGATGCCAACACCCTTCTGGTGACCGGAAGTTCCAGTGTGCGCTTGTGGGACTCCATCCACGGGGACCTGGCTCCCTACCAGGTCATGCAAAGGGGATATGGTGGTGCCAAGCTGTCGGATTATAACTACTATGCGGAGCGGATCATTAAACCACATCCCTTTAAGGCCATCGTGGTTTTTGTGGCCAATGATATTGCAGGAGTGGAGAGCGATAAAAGTCCGAAGGAGGTAAAAAAGCTTTTTCAGACTTTGGTGAAGCAGGTACGGAGAAGAAATCCAGGCACTCCGGTGTGCTGGGTGGAGATAACTCCAACTCCCAAACGCTGGCAGGTGTCGCAGGAGATCCGGGAGGCCAACGAGCTGATAAAAGAATATTGTGAATATAACAGTGACCTCCATTTCATAAGCACTTACGATTTTTTCGTGACTTCGGAGGGCTTGCCAAATCCGGCCTATTTCAGAGAAGATAGCCTTCATTTGAACACATTTGGTTACCAGCTTTGGACAAGAATCATCAAGACCTCACTGGAAGAGGCGGGGATTTATCCCTGATTTCAACTTTGGGCCACTCTTCCTATATTTGGGGAATGAAAAACTGTCGCACTTTGCTCACTTATCACGATCTGTCTGTGGAGGTGGAGACCACCCCGGGGAAGGAGCTGCTGGAGCATATGCAGCAAACCGTGATGGGTCAGCCAGGGGGCCTGCAGTACCATCACACGGATCTGGAGGACCGGATGAAATCTGGAGATGAGAACTATTTTATGTATCTCCGGAAGTCAGGCAAAATGTTGGGATCGGTAGGATTTGTTGGCAAACCAACCCTTACTGCAGGGATGGCGCATGACAGCTGGCTGATCCGTTATTTCTCCATCAAAGCCCCCATAAGAGGGGTCCCCAAAAAGAGAAAAACCAAAGCGGATCTGCAGGATGAGAATAAACGAACCACTGTACTGGGTAGATTTATACAGCCTATTTTTGCTGAACCCCACCAGTTGAGGGAAGGAGAAACCAGGAAAGATGCGCCATCCATAGTTTTTGCCATTATTGATCAGACCAACCTTCGTTCCATGAATTTCAGTGCCCAGATGGGTCTTGAAACTATTGGGTCCATGGCTGGTTTCAGCTTTAGCAGATTAGCTCCCCGCCGGTCTGCCCGGATCGAACCCGTGAAGGAGAGCGAGCGGGGAAAGATCCTGGATCAGATTTCTGAGTATTATAAGGATTACACGCTGTTTTACACAGATTCCATATTTAAGAACAACGATTACTATGTAATTAAAGAAGGGGGAAACATGGTGGCAGGATTACAGATCTATGAGGTAAGCTGGAAGATCGTGGATTTTGGAAGTCCACTGAGCAACCGGGCAGCGGGCTTGCTCTCCCTGATCCCCGGTCTGAAGAAAAGGGCGAATAAGAAGGAGCTCAGCTTCCTGGCCTTTGATGCCATCTACTGCCGGCCCGGGAACGAAAAGGCACTCTATGAATTGATGGAGGGGGTGCTTGAACGAAGCGGGCATTATTTAGCCATGATGATGATGGACCTGGAATCGGGACTATACCGCTTATTCAAGGAGCATAAAAAACTGGGCCTGCTTCATAAAGTGATGGGTACACACCATGCCGATATCAGGGTGAGGTTTATCCATATTCCCGAGGAGGTAAAGAAAGAGTTTTATGAGCGGCCTACCTACATCCCCACTTACGATAACTCCTGATGCTATTATGACACCATCTGAAAACAAGCAACCCTTTAACATCCGGAAAGCTGAAAAAAAGGATGTTCCGTTAATTCTCGACTTTATAAAAAAACTGGCTGAATATGAGCGGCTTTCCCATGAGGTGGTTGCCACGGAGGCTGACCTGGAGACCTACCTTTTTGGAGAAAAGAAGGTGGCGGAAGTTATCCTCGGCTATGAAGGGAATCTGCCGGTGGGCTTTGCCCTGTTTTTTCATAATTTCTCTACCTTCCTGGGCAAACCGGGAATCTACCTGGAGGATCTGTTTGTGCTGGAGAAATTTCGGGGCAGGGGCTATGGGAAACTTTTGCTGGCCAGCCTGGCCTCCCTGGCCCTGGAACGGGACTGCGGCAGGCTGGAGTGGGCAGTTCTGGACTGGAATGAACCTTCCATTGAATTTTATAAATCGCTCGGAGCCAGGATGATGGATGAGTGGATCGTTAACAGGATGACTGGAGAGAGTCTGGTAAAACTTGCCAACAGGCATTGACAATCAGGAAAAAACCCTATTTTGTTCCCCTAAACTTTCCCTAAACCAGCACGGATGGAGATTGTTGTCAGACCGGTATGCTCAAAAGGCGACCTCAGGAAATTTATCCATTTGCCCGCAAAGATCCATAAGAAGCACTCCAACTGGATCCCTCCCCTCTACTCCGATGAATGGGAGTTCTTCAATGAAAAAAAGAACAAGTCCTATGAATACAGCGATGTGATTTTACTTCTTGCCTTCAAAGGAAAAAAGTTGGCAGGAAGGATCATGGGCCTCATCAATTATAAATACAACGAGCTAAACAGGGAGAGAAATGCACGCTTTAATTACCTGGAGACCTGGGACGATCTGGAGGTGAGCAGGGTGTTGCTTTATCATGTGGAAGAGTGGGCCAGGCTGAAGGGGATGAAGAAGCTGGTGGGTCCTCTTGCCTTTTCTGATAAGGATCCGCAGGGCTACCTGATTGAAGGCTTTGATGAGCCCATATCCATTGCCACCCACTGCAACTACGAGTATCTGGTGGATCATCTGAAAGCACTGGGATATGAAAAGGACATCGATCTGGTGGTCTATAAGATTAAAATACCGGAGAAGACCCCGGAACTATATACAAAAGTGGCGGAACGGGCACGTCGGAACATTCCCGGGATTGAACTGCTGGAGTTCACCAGGCGCAAAGATCTGAAGCCATGGATCAGGCCCATCTTTACCCTGATCAACGATACCTTCACGGAAATCTATGGATTTATGCCATTTACCCTGGAGGAGATGGACGATTTTGCCAACCGCTATCTCATGATTATGGATCCCCGCCTGATCAAGGTGGTGGTGAATGAAAGAAGAGAAACCGTGGCTTTTGTGATCGGCATGCCTGATATCAGCCGGGGAATCAAGAAGTCCAGAGGATATCTGATACCCTTTGGAATCCTGCATATCCTGATGGCCGGTCGACGCACCAGACAGCTGAACCTGCTGTTGGGTGCCGTTCATCCTGACTATCAAAACAGGGGGCTTGACACAATTATGGGCTCGGCCATGCTTGACTCGGCCAGAAAGCAGAGAATGGAATACATTGACAGTCACCTGGAGATGGAGAGCAATGTGAAGGTAAGGGCCGAGATGGAGTACATGGGCGGTAAGGTTTACAAGAGATACCGGGTATATGGAAAGGCACTGGCCAAAAGCAGCAGGAAGGTGCATGCAGATGGCGTCAGGGAGCAAGCCCAAAAGGCGGCCATGCTTTTAACTCCCTGTGGCTAAAAATACAAAGAGCAGGATAGATGCTGTTTAATACGATCGATTTTGCCATTTTTCTTCCCCTGGTAGTTGTGTTCTACTATCTGATCCCGCACAAATACAGATGGACCCTCTTGCTGGCAGCCAGCTACTACTTCTATATGAGCTGGAAGGTGGAGTATATTTTTCTGATTATCGCCTCGACCCTGGTGGACTATATCAGCGGGCTCCGGATGGGAAAGTTGGCAAACAGAAGATCGCGGCTGCCCTGGTTGATCCTGAGCCTCAGTGTAAACCTGGGTCTGCTCTTCTCCTTTAAATATTTCAATTTCACCACGGAAAATCTCAACTTCCTTTTCCAGAAAGTGGGCCTCTCCAGGGAACTTCCCCTGATGAACCTTTTGCTTCCTGTGGGGATCTCGTTTTATACGTTTCAAACTCTGAGCTACTCCATTGATGTCTATTTCGGGAATCAAAAAGCGGAAAAGCACCTGGGGTATTTTGCCCTCTATGTCTCCTTTTTTCCTCAACTGGTGGCCGGTCCCATCGAGCGCTATTCCAGGTTAGCCCCCCAGTTCAGGAGCAGGCAGATCCTCACGTTTGCTAACCTGACCAATGGTCTGAGGCTAATTCTTTACGGGCTCTTTATTAAAATGGTGATTGCCGATAATATTTCGGGGATCGTGGATCAGGTCTATGCCCATCCGGAAGATTTCGCTTCACTGGATATCCTGAAGGGGGTGGTGCTTTATTCTTTCCAGATTTACAGCGATTTCTATGGATACTCCACCATAGCCATTGGTAGTGCCCTGCTCCTTGGGATCCGGATTATGGACAATTTTAGGTCCCCCTACCTGGCCAGGAATATTTCAGAATTCTGGCAGCGCTGGCATATCTCCCTGTCCACCTGGTTCAGAGATTATCTGTATTTTCCCCTGGGTGGAAACCGGGTCTCCAGACAGCGCTGGGTATTAAATATCCTGCTGGTGTTTTTAATCAGCGGACTATGGCATGGAGCCAACTGGACCTTCCTTATCTGGGGCCTCATGTTCGCTCTGATTTATCTGCTGGAGCGGTTTTTGAACAGGGCGCTGAAACTTCGGAGAGAGCATTCAGTCTACTCGGCAGGTCATCTTTTGTTGGCCCTGAAGACCTTTTTGCTGGTGACCATCCTCTGGATCTTTTTCCGCAGTCAGAGTATGGATAGTGCCATGGTTTTGTTCGGCAGCTTATTTCACAATGGAGCAGCGAGTCCCGGGGTACTGGTCATTCCGGGAAGTACCTGGATCTTCCTGCTGCTTTTTATTGCCAGTGATGTAATCCTCTTTAACAGGCGCTTCGACAGCTGGGTGGGGGGCTTGCCCTATCTGCTCCGGTGGACGATATACGGGGTGCTTCTATTCGGGATTATTGCCTTTGCCGGAGTGGAGAATTTCCCTTTTATCTATTTTCAATTTTAGCCATGAAGCGAGAGAGCTGGAAACATATCGCCCTTAGCCTGGTATCCCTGCTGGTCCTCCTTCTGGGAATGAACCTGCTTTACACAAAGCTTTTTTTTGAAAAGGACCTGCAGCAGTATTCCTCCATTATCAACCTGGTCCGGGAGGTACCCCTGGAGGCAGATATCATCTACCTGGGAGAATCGTCCAATAATACGGCAAGCCAGGAGGATCTGGATAAGCGAAAGATCTCCGATTTTATTGCTGATTATTTTCCCGGACTGGACCTGTATGATCTGACCAAGCCCGCAGCTCATGCCGGTATTTTCAAGGTATTGCTTGAGCATATGCCCGAAGAGAGTGAGGTGGAGACCGTTATTGTAACCCTGACCCTGCGCTCCTTTAATGCCCAGTGGATCCATTCACCGCTGGAAACCTCCCTTCAGAAAAGCCTGGTGCTGCTGAAGCCCCATCCCCCCCTGGTAAACCGTTTCTTATTGTCCTTCAAGGCCTACGAGATAAAAACAAAGGAGGAGCGTGAGCAGGATTTTATCAAACAGTGGGAGCGGGATAAGCTGCATTTTCCCTATGAGTTCCCCCATGAAACTGTGAGAAAATGGGATCGCTGGATGGCCCATGAAGGGATCAGGGATAATTCTGGGGAGATCAACCGGGCTTTGACGGAACTGGCCTGTCATTATATCAAAGCCTATGGATTCCAGATTGACACCCTGCAGAATCCGAGGATAGCAGATTTCGATGATATCGTGGACCTGGCCGGGAAAAGGGGCTGGAAGCTGGTGTTTAACCTGATGGCCGAAAACATGGAGAAAGCCGGACAGCTGGTCGGAAAGGATCTGGTCTTCCTGATGAATGAGAACCGGGAGCTCCTGAAAACATACTACGGGTCCAGGGGAGTGACCGTCGTTGATAATCTCTCCTCCGTGGAAGACGAGTTCTTTGTTGATCAGGAATGGACCACGGAACACTATGCTGAAAGGGGAAGGAAGACCGTGGCAAAGAATGTTGTAGAAGCAATCCGGGATTGGTATCCGGATGCATACAGGGATACAGGATACTAAAACTTAAAATAGATTTTGATTAATTGACTGAATGCTTTACTTTTGAAGTTCATTCTAAGGAAAACATGAGGATTATTGGAAATATTACCGTGACCACCAACCCGCTACTCTCCTAAAGCGGGCCAGTCACAGCTATCTTCATTTCCATCCAATAATTCTTAATCCATGTTACACTTACTATTCAAAACACTTTTTTCCAGAGCATTTTTTCGTCAATTCTTTCGTGATCTGCGTGAATCACTGGCCGGATCGGAACGTGATTTCACTAAGATCCCCCTGAGCAAAGCCATATTACTGCTCAGTATTCCCATGGTTCTGGAGATGCTCATGGAGTCGGTATTTGCCCTGGTGGATATCTTCTTTGTCTCCCGCCTGGGGGCCGAAGCCGTTGCAACGGTAGGGATCACGGAGTCCCTGATGACCGTCATTTATGCCATCGGGATCGGACTCAGTGTGGGAACCACCGCACTGGTTGCCAGAAGAATCGGTGAAAAACGTCCCGAGGAGGCTGCTGTTTCTGCAGTCCAGGCCATTATTACGGGCATCGTGTTCTCCCTGGGGTTCTCCTTGTTGGGGATCTTCTACGCCAAGGACCTGCTTCGTATCATGGGCGCCTCGGAAGAGACTGTTCAGATGGGCTACATGTACCCGGCCATTATGCTGGGAGGGAACATGGTGATCATGCTCCTCTTCATTATTAATGCCGTTTTCCGAAGCAGTGGAGATGCCGCCATTTCCATGCGGGTCCTCTGGTTTGCAAATATCCTGAATATTATCCTGGATCCCTTGTTGATCTTCGGAATCGGGCCCTTTCCCGAACTGGGAGTGAAAGGGGCTGCTGTGGCCACCAATATCGGAAGGGGAGTGGCGGTCCTCTATCAGCTATACCTGCTGGGTCAGGGGAACCACCGGGTAAAGGTCAGGGCCAACCAGATCGTGATCCGGGTCAGGGAGATGGTGCAACTGGTGAAGCTTTCCCTGGGAGCCATCGGACAGTATATTATTGCCACCTCTTCCTGGATTGTCATGGTTTGGGTGGTGACCAGCCTGGGTGAGGAGGAGGTGGCCGGCTACACCATTGCCATCCGGATCCTGCTCTTCGCACTTCTGCCGGCCTGGGGCCTTTCCAATGCTGCAGCCACCCTGGTTGGCCAGAACCTGGGGGCCAATCAGCCCGACAGGGCAGAGCGTTCTGCCTGGGTGGTCGGGATCGCCAATATGATTTTCCTGGGTCTGGTATCGATCCTGTTTATCGCCATCCCGGATGTCTTTATCGGGGCCTTTATTAATCCGGCCATTGAACCGGTGGTCATGAAAAGCGGAGTTACCTGCCTGCGCGTGGTCAGTTTCGGGTTTTTTGTTTATGCCCTGGGACATGTCATGGTGAATGCCATCAACGGTGCGGGGGATACGGCTACCCCCATCTGGATCAATTTCATAGCCTTCTGGGTAATGGAGATCCCCCTGGCCTTCCTTTTTACCAAGGTACTGGACCTGAATATACACGGGGTCAGTTACGCTATTTTAATAGGAGAAAGCGCGCTGGCGCTCATCGCCCTGGCTGTGTTCCGAAGGGGAAAATGGAAGCTGAAAGAAGTCTGAGCGAAATTTTATAACTTTGGGGGATATGAACAGAGAAATTGTTTATACCAACCTTTACCATAACTTCGGGAAGGCTCTTTACGAGTGCTGGATGTTCTATCATTGAACCGGGAAGACCACTCAGGCTCCTTTTTTCCCTTTAGCTTTCGCTGTTTTACCACTTTTAAGCACGCTGTTTTATGGTGACCATTTTTGATATCAAACGTTTTGCCGTTCATGACGGGCCCGGGATCCGGACCACCGTATTTCTGAAAGGATGTCCCCTTCGTTGTGCCTGGTGCCACAACCCGGAGAGTCAGGAGCGGGAGCTTGTCAGCGTGGATATCCAGAGGAAGCTGGACGGGAAGAGCATTCCGGGAAAGAAAGTATACGGGGAGCGCATGGAGGTGGATCAGCTGGGGGATAAACTGCTGAGGGACAAACCCTACTACGAAGAGTCAGAGGGAGGAGTCACTTTCTCTGGCGGGGAGCCACTCATGCAGCCGGAAGGGCTCCTTCAGCTGTTGGAGTTTTGCCAAATGCATGGCCTGCATACTTGTGTGGATACCTCGGGCTATGCCGTCTGGGAGCAGTTTGAAAAGATTTTGCCTTTCACGGATCTTTTCCTTTTCGATCTGAAGAATATGGACCCGGAGCTCCATAAAAAGTATACCGGCGTGGACAACGCACTCATCCTTTCCAATGCGGAAAAGCTTCTGGAGAATGGAGCCAGAATGATCTTCAGGATTCCTGTTATTCCCGGGATCAATACCTCGGAAAGTGAGGTTTCCGCTTTGATTCACTTCCTGAAGAAGCATGCAGAGAAGATGACAGAGGTACATCTGTTGCCTTATCACCGTATTGCCTGGAACAAATACCGAAAGTTGCATAAGAAAGAGCACCTTGCGGATGTATCTGAACCAGATCAGGCCATGATGCACCAGTTAAAAGAAGCGTTTAAGCAAACAGGCCTGGAGGTGATCATCGGGGGGTGATCCCGAGAAGCTACCGGGCATGCAAAAGAAATAGTATGAATCGCAGGATAAAAAAGTTAAGAGAAGAGACTCTTCAGGCGGTAAACCGTCTCTCGGCCGAGCGCGCTTTGCTGGTTACCCAGTTTTATAAGGAGCAGAGTGCGGCAGAGGAAACAGTGCCGGTTCAGCGGGCAAAAGCTTTTGAATATATACTCCGTCACAAATCCATCTGCATCAACGAAGGGGAACTGATCGTGGGGGAGCGGGGACCTGCTCCCAAGGCCACCCCCACCTATCCGGAGATTAACCTGCACTCTTTAAAGGACCTGGATATCCTGAACAGCCGGGAAAAAGTAGGGTTCAAAGTGGACCAGGAGACCCGCAGGGCCTTTGAGGAGAGCATTATTCCTTTCTGGACCGGCAGGACCAACAGGGAGCGTATATTCAGGAATATGGAACCGGCCTGGATCGAGGCATACCAGGCAGGGGTATTCACGGAGTTCCAGGAGCAGCGGGCCCCTGGGCATACGGTTCTGGGAAGCAAGATCTACAGCCAGGGGATGGAAGACCTGATCAAGGAGGTAAGGGTTGCCAGCGAGCAGCTCGATCTTTACCAAAATCCGGACGCTGATGAAAAGCGCGAAGAACTCAGGGCCATGGAGATTGCAGCAGGAGCAGTGATTATGTTTGCGGAGCGTCATGCGGAGGCTCTGGACCTGCTTGCTGAAGAAGAGCGGGATCCGGAGCGCAGGAAGGAGCTGAAGCAGATGGCAGAGATCTGTCGCCGCGTGCCGGCAAAAGCACCCCGGACCATGCATGAAGCCCTGCAGTACTACTGGTTTGTGCACCTGGGAGTCATTACGGAGCTGAATCCCTGGGACTCTTTCAATCCTGGCAGACTGGACCAGCACCTTTTACCCTTTTACCGGGCCGATCTGGAAACGGGGCGGCTGGACAAAGAATCGGCCGTTGAATTGCTTCAATCTTTCTGGATCAAGTTCAACAACCACCCTTCCCCGCCCAAGGTAGGAGTGACCGCCGAAGAAAGCAATACCTACACCGATTTCTGCCTGATCAACACCGGGGGACTGAAGCCCGACGGGACCAATGCGGTGAACGAATTGAGTTATATCCTGCTGGATGTGATCCAGGAGATGCGCCTCCTGCAACCCTCCTCCATGGTGCAGGTCAGCAAAAAGAATCCCGATAGTTTTTTAGACCGGGCGATAGAAATCGTTAAAACCGGCTTTGGTCAGCCCTCCATCTTCAATACGGATGCCATTGTACAGGAGCTGGTAGGGCAGGGGAAATCCCTGGTGGATGCCCGGAACGGCGGGGCCTCCGGATGTGTGGAGAGCGGGGCCTTCGGGACAGAGGCCTATATTCTAACCGGTTATTTCAACCTGGTGAAGGTGCTGGAGCTTACCCTTCATAATGGGACCGATCCCCGGACCGGGAAACAGATCGGAATTGAATCGGGACATCCCGCATCCTTTAAGCAGTTCGGGGATCTGGTAAAAGCCTTCCGGAGGCAGTTGCAGCACTTTATTGATATTAAGGTAGCCGGCAGCAATACGATCGAGCGTATATTCGCCCGGCATTTGCCCGCTCCCTTTCTGTCGCTGCTGATCGATGACTGTATCTCTGCGGGCGTGGATTACAATGCCGGTGGGGCCCGCTACAACACCAACTACATCCAGGGGGTGGGACTGGGTTCCATCACGGATATGTTCGCGGCCATCAGCTTTCATGTATTCGAAAAGTCCACCATCAGCATGGAGACCTATCTGAAGGTGCTGGAAGATAATTTCGAGGGGCACGATGAGTTCCGGGCGGCCCTGCTGTATGACACTCCTAAGTATGGCAATGATGATGAGAAGGCTGACCAGCATGCACGCATGGTCTTTGATGCCTTTTATGAGTCGGTAAACGGAAGGAAGAGTCCACGCGGCGCCACCTACCGGATCAATATGCTTCCCACCACCAGCCATGTTTATTTTGGAAAAGTGTGCGGAGCCACCCCCGATGGACGCCTGGCCCGGGAGCCGCTCTCCGAGGGGATCTCACCCTTTCAGGGAATGGACCGGAAGGGGCCCACGGCTGTGCTCAATTCGGCCCTGACCATCGATCACCTGAAAACCGGAGGAACCCTGTTGAACCAGAAGTTCACTCCTGATTTTTTCAAGGATGAACGGAGCATAGCCAAGGTCCGTCAGTTGATCCGATCCTATTTCCGCAGGAACGGGCACCATATCCAGTTCAACGTGGTGTCGGCCGATACCCTCCGGGATGCCCAGAAGCACCCGGAGAAGCACCAGGACCTGATTGTCCGGGTGGCCGGGTACAGCGACTACTTCAATGACCTGGGGCCGGAGCTTCAGGAGGAGATTATCCGGCGTACCGAGCATGAGAGTATGAGCGAGTGAGCGTGCTAATTAATGCATGTTCAGGGTTTACCGGAGTTGCTTAAAATCATTCAGGTTAAATCCATCTTCATTGTCGTTGGTAATGCTTCGGGAGTTATAGTAATACAGGTTCCCTTCCATATCAAAAATCATTTCAAAACACTTACCTGATCCAGTTTGATGATTTGGCCCCACATGAAAAACAAACATGGTATTTTTCGGATTTAAGCTGAGTTCCTCCTGGAATTCCTTTGTATTGAGCAGTTTAAAATAATAAGGGTACACATTTCTGATTCTTCCTTCGGTATTGGCATTTGAGGCCATCATGCTTTTGTCTAAAAGCAATGCATTGTCGGTAAAACGCTTTGTGCCGTTGTAGTATTTCAATCCATTTAACATGATAAGGACCCTTTTACTTTCCAGGGTCTTGGCATGTCTCTGCATGAACTTAATTGCAGGGGACAAAACATATCCGTAATTATCACTATTGACCAATGAATAGGAAACCGGAATACTGCAAATTTCAGGCATATCAGTCACTATCCTTTCCGGACCTCCCAGGACAAGACTTAAATAATCATAGCTTACCCCACCCGGATCCTTATCGTGAACACCTTTCATAAGAACCAGGAAAGAGTACCTGGAATCAGTCCTCCGTTTCTCAAAATCTTTTTGACTGATAAACTCAAATGGCGTTATTTTCCAGGATTTCTCTATGGCATCCTTCAGGAGCGCATTATAAAGAATGCCCCCATTGTCAAGTACAACGCATGTTGTTGAATTCTTAAACATTCCTAGCTCCTCTTTTGTCACCATCCGGGGAGAGGCAAATGCTCCCAAACTCAGCATGCTGATCAGAAAAACAATTAGTTTAATCTTCATTTTATGGCTTTTTTAGATTCATTAAAAAAATCTTCTCCCATACAGCCAGCTCATGGCAACTGCTGTATATAAAGCAGATTCCTCCTGTTATATTGTGTATCTATCGATTATTTTCATAAAGTATACCGGATTGAGAGCGACCCTCCACCAGTTTCAAATACTTCTGCAATGACTGTAGTCGGTCCAATAAAATGCTTGATTCTCATGTATGACTCGATACAAATGCAATGCGTTGCTTACACAGGAGTCCTTTTATTGCAGAATTGCGTTATAGCTCATTCAGTATCTTCTCAAATTCCTTATACAGAATGGAAGCTGTTTCAGGGCCCAGGGAGTTTTCTTCCCCGTAAGGGGCATCAGTTCTGTTGTAGGTGAAGGGTGCCTCCACGTCCCACTGGCTTTTGGGGAGGATGTATCCGATTTCATCGTTTGCCAGTCCAACAACAAAGCGATAGGTTCCGGGCATCAGCGCTCTCAGGGCGGGATCTTCCACGGGTGACATCTGAAAATCCTGTCCTTCGGGTGCCTCCACGCCCCCATTGACGATTTCCGGATAGATTTCTCCGGGAACACAGATAAAGCTGGCTGGTCCCAGCTCAAAGGCGGCAATTTCCGAGCGTGTTTTGAACCACCCGGTCATCCCAAAATCCAAGACTCCCAGCAGGGAGGCCAGGCGGAACATATTGTTATCCAGGGGCAGAGTTATGGTTTTTGCCCTCACGGAAAGATTGGCATGCTCCACCACGGTATCAGGATTTTCCAGGGCAGTGAGGGCCAGCATGGCCAGCCGGGTTCCCTGGGCTTTCGCCTTGTCGAAGGAGGCCTCGGTATAGGTCGTGTCAAGGAAGGGATCCTCCAGAGGCATGCTGGCCCGGGTGGTCATAAGTCCCCCGATGGCCCCGGTGAGGTAGACAGCCACCCCGCCAAGGCCCGGTTGAACCAGTTTTTCCCCGTCATAGACTCCTTCCTCTATGCACTCCCGGAGATAATGAGGGAAATCGGAACTGATATAGAGGTTATCGGACCACAAGGTTTCAGGATGGTTGCCCCAGGCTACCAGGGTGCCCAGGGTAGCCTTCGTTTCGCTGTCTACAGCCTGTATCAGCCGAAGGCCCGCATCCATTACCACGGGATCACGGGTATCCTGAACCATAGCTTCTGCCCCGGTCAGATCCTGCGCCATATGCAGATTGGCGGGTCGAAGATTGCTTATCGCCTGGGAAAGGGCTTCAAGCACCTGGCTTTTAACATAGCGCAGATTATCCTGATTCACCCCGCTTTTGAAAGGGTGTTCCCCCCAGATACCGATCAGATCATTGCTTTCATGGGTATGTGTGCTGGAGATGACCACATAATCAAGGCCCGCCTCCTCAGGGATCTGTTTCCGGATATCCACCACTTCGTCGTGCCGGAACCCAATGGCATCCAGGGAGACCAGGGCCAGCCTGGTTTGCCCGTCATCAAATACCACCACCCGTGCCCAGACATCATCATGTACTCCGTTGGCAGCCCGCTGATTGCTGAAACCGGCAATCCAGATAGGATCAAATTCCCCGTTGTCATTATTGTCATTGTAGGTATCTCCGTCCTCCTCCCGGTATTTGGCATCGCCATTTACATCATTCCAGGTATCCACCACCTCCGGCGTAATGGGGAGGGCCGCAAATCCAACCCTCAGAGTTCCCGGGGCAGCCGCCCCCTGTATATTCAGATCCACCTCATAGCCGGGATGACGGTCTCTCACATTCCAGAATGCCCACACAGCCAGAAGTATAACAATCCCCAGAACTACAGCTCCGATTCTTATCAGCCACTTTTTCATACTTTCTTCCTTTTAAATTCAACGATTACCAGGACCAATGAGTATAGCAGGAAGCCGGCCCCGCAACTCAGTAGCAGGGTGCCGTATTCGCCATAGATCTCATTGTATCCGCTTAGCTCCCGGACTTTCATTTTCAACAGGGTCCCGTTCAGGAGCAAAAACAGGCTGCCTGCCAGAGCCATGGCCTGCAAGATCCGAAAGGAGACGGGCCCCTTATTTCTTTTTGCCAGTCTGCCATGGAGATAAGTCAGCGCGACCAGCCAGAACAGCCACGAAAGGAGCTGCAATACGTTCAGCGTCCGAAAGTAATTTACCAGGTTGTACACCGGACTCAGAACAACCCGGGAACGGTCAAATACCCTCCGGTCAGAATAAAGCAGTACCCGGATCCTGCTCCTGTCTTTCCGGCGCAACACTTCCATGATCGCTTCCCTTTTCCCTTCGGCTTCCATCTGCTCCCAGCCCGGGATATCCAGGGCATTCCATACAAAACAGCTGCTGCCATAGCCATGGTAGTCTGCAGCACCGTTCATGATCAAACCCTTGGAGCTGCAGGCCTCCGTGATCGCTTTGAATATCCCTGGCTCGTAGGCCAGCCCATATCCCTGGTTTGCTATTTCAAAGCCATCTACCCCCATATCCAGGTAATAGGGGATGCTCTGCCGTTCTCCGTCAAACCAGTGAGCCACCAGGACCACTCCCTGGTCTTCGTGGGTGGAATCTATCACCTGCTGATCGCTCAGTCCCCGGGTGATAAAGTTCCTTTTTAGTCCCAGCAGGGTCATATGGTTGCTGCCTGAATACTCTTCTCCGATTAGCATTAAGGGCTCCTTTGGGAACAATCCATCATCCTGGGCCTTCACCGCCTCCATGGTTTTCAGATGATGATTGTGATCGGTAATAAAGAATGCGTCGAAGCCATTTTTTTTATGCCATTTCTGCAATCCTTTCGTGGAGATGATCCCATCATGGCTGTACTCCGTGTGGCTGTGGGTATTGATCAGGATGGTATGCTCCTGCTGGTTTACAATGGTATTGGAAGGGAGCGGAACGTAAATAATTAACCACAGTAAACCCAGCCAGGTGGCGATTATCAGGGGAGTATTTTTCAGCCAGGATAAAAGCGCCCTTCGTGTTGGATTTCCTCCATCCTGCTGACCCGGGAAGAAGGAAGCTGCCAGGGAAAGCAGGAAGGTAAGCGCCAGGATCCAGTAGAGTAAAATAGTAAATTCCTTAACGGCCTGATCGGCCCGGAGATAAAAGAGCAAGGGGCCAAAAAATGGCTCGAACAGCACCCGCCAGGGAGAGATATAAATATCAAATCCGGGAACAGCTTCGGAGCTCAGGGCATCTATGATCTGCACGGGATAGCGGAAGAGCAGGGAGAGAATTGTCGCGGCAAGAAACAGAACAAGCAGTCCGGAGTATGCAAAGATTTTTTTTCGATCCGGATTCATTTCACCTGTTTTCTGTCAGTTGTGGATAGGGAACATCATATCCTTTTACCGAATGCCAGATGATGCGGTTAAAGGTATCTTCATCGATCCGGTCCAGTTCATCCAGATCCTGCTCCAGCGATTTTTGTGCCCAGTACAGGGCATCGCCTGAAAGGCTTAGCAGCTCCGGATTTAATTCGTCCAGAGGGATCCTGTTTGGCAGGGCCACGTAAGGTGAAAAATCTGCCTTGCTGGTAAAGCAATCAACCATGGGTTCCGCAGCCAGATCAAACTGGTTCAGGGGAGGAAGGCCCAGAATATTTTCAATGGTTCGAAACATATTGATCTGGGAGTAATTCGTGGAGATCACCTCCCCACGTTTTGTATAGGGACTGATCACCAGGCCAACCGTCCGGTGCCCGTCCACATGGTCCAGTCCAGCCTGGGGATCATCCTCAGTTACAAAGATGCAGGTCTCCTTCCAGAATTTGCTATGGGATAAGGCTTCCACCACCCGTCCCAGTGCCAGATCGTTGTCTGCAACAGCAGCCCTGGGCGTGGGTAAGCCGGGCCTTGTGCCCGAGGTATGGTCATTGGGCAAAAGCATGATAATGAAATTCGGAAAGTTGTCATTTTTCTCAAATTCCTTAAGCTCTTTGATAAACTCTGCCGCCCGGTATACGTCTGGTACTTTTTCGGGGAACCCAATAAAAGTGGGACAGGTGAAAGGTTCCATCTGGGGGAGATTTGATTTGGCCCGGATGCTGATCCTGTTGGTGCCTGCCAGGAAATCCTGGTATATATCTGTAAATGTGGCATTTTGAGGTTCGATCACAGCGTCCACAAATTCGCCATAGTTGCGATAGCTTAAGCCGTGATTCAATACATTATCCCAGATAAATCCGGATGAAGCGTAGGCCAGGGGATCCCCGCCATCATAGGGATAGCTGCGTGGAAAACCCCCAAAGAATTTTTCAATATAATCCGTCACATATGCTTCATCCGTCCATTGATGACCATCTGCACTGAGCACGCCGCTGCAGTAATAATTGTCCATAAGCACAAACTCCTCGGCCAGCGCATGATGATTGGGAGTGACTTCCCATCCAAAGTGAAGCAGAGAGCTGTCCCCATTACCCTGTTTCATATCGCCAAACACCTGGTCATAGGTCCGGTTCTCTTTAATAATGTAAACCACATGTTTAAAATGAGATTCCTGACCCGGAAATTGAGGAACCGCTACCCGGCGCGAAGCTTTATTCTCCAGACCCAGCTGTTTCTTCATCTTCTCAAAGGAATTATTTTCTTTTACCACCTGGGTCATGGTCTGAAGCGTTGCCTTATCAGGCAGAGCAATGATGGAAATACTCCCCAGATGATCATGCGTATTGTAGCCGGGCCTGTCAGTTCGCATATTCCTGGAACCAATCCCTTTCGTATTTGCCACGAAAAGGAAAGTTGCATCCTTATCCAGGATAACTGCACCCGGGTACCAGCCCGTGGGAATAAAGCCTGCAAGTTCATTCTTCTCATCCAGTTGTATCACACAGAGCGCATTATCCGTTCCGTTGGCCACGTACAATTGTGTTCCGTCAGGAGAGATGGCCAGGGCGTTGGGAGCACTGCCAAAAGGCAGGTCTTTCGCCAGCCTTACAGATATGGAATCAAGCAGTACATCATTTTCCGTATCAATAACGGATATCATATCGCTGTTGGCACAGGCAACATACAGACGGGCCTTGTCGGGGCTCAATACCATGGCGCCGGGATGCAGGCCAACTTCTATACTTTTAATTTGCTTTTGTGCTTCCAGATCAATGACCGAAACGGTTCCACTACTGGCAATCCCGGTTCTGGGATCAATGACTATTTCGCTCCCGGATGTGGTATAGGATGGATCTCCTTCCTCAGGTTGTCTGCCGCCCCAATTGCTAACATAGGCCTTTTTGGAGGAGAGAAGCAACACCTCATAGGGAGAAATCCCCACGGGTATTTCTGTGATGGAAACATCGGTCAGCTCAACTACAGCCAGGGTATTACTCCGGCTAAGAGGCACATACATCCTGTCACCTCCAGCATTGATTGCAAATCCTCCTGGTACCGGATGCCCTCCGATTCCAGCTTGTGGAAATTGTACCGGTTCTGCCCAATTCAGAATGTTATTTTGATCTTTTTGAGCAATATAAATCTTGTCCCTGGACTGACTTACATAGATCTGATCTCCATCGGCCGAGAAGGCGACCCCTTTAAATGATCCGCCACCATTCAGGGGCAGTGTTTGCATGATGGTTCGATCCAAAACACGAATTAAATCAAGGGAATTTTTATTCAGGACAGCCAGCCATTTTCCATCCGGACTCAGCGCAAGATCCACAGGGCGGCCGGGAAACAGAATTTGAAATCCTGCCGGGCGTAAAAGCTGATTGGTCGGAACTAGAATGCTTCCATCCGCCTGGGGACCGACGGTACGTGTTAATATGCTATCATTCTGTTCCGGTTCAACATTGCACTGACTCAGGACCAATAGAAGCCCTGTAAGACCGCTGATAAATTTTATCTTTTTCATGAGACAGAGTTTAGAAAATACGGTTTTCAATGATTCTGCATATGGTATGATATACCGGCAGGTGATACTCCTGTATCTCTGCAACAGTGGTTGAGGGAACGCAGATGGCTGTGTCACAGTATTGTTTCATTATACCTCCCTGTTTCCCGGTCAGGCCGATAACCCTCATTCCTATGGCTTTCGCAGTAATGGTGGCATTCACGACATTCTGGGAATTGCCGGAAGTACTGATTGCAAACAGCACATCACCTTCCTTCCCGTATCCTGCAATCTGCTGGGAGTAAACAAGATCAGCATGCATATCATTGGATATGGCACTTACCAGTGAAGTTTGAGAACAAAGAGATATGGCAGGAACGGCATTCTGCAAATTCTTTGCTAAGTAGTCTCCCTGTTCCGGAGAAGCCAGCTGAAGCTCCTCCTGGAGATCTTTCGGCAGTGGGCGCTTTTTTTCAAAACTTTTCATGAGTTCAGCGACCATATGGTCTGCATCGGCACAACTGCCTCCATTTCCACATAACAAAAGCTTCCCGCCTAAGTCAAAACAATCGATGATTGTCTTTGCGGCTTCCATAATCTCATTTTCGCAACAGTCCAGGTTGGGATAACGCCTGAGCATCGCATCAACACTCTCTTCTCCTGTCATCACTTATATCTCTTTATCGGTTAACAAGCACGAAATACTCTTTATTGCATCGCAACACACAAAGCGGCATAGTCTCCTATGCTTTCTCCAAGGGCCGCAGGCCTTACCCGGCATACCTGCCTGGCTGCCGGAATGGCTTCACGTTCCAATACCTTTTCAACCAGGGGCTTTAAATATGCTTCATTTCTGGCATATATACTACCGATCACGATACACTCCGGATTCAGGATATCGATCAGTATGGCAAGTCCCCGTCCCAGGTAGTGGGCGGAAATACCCACAATCTCACGGGCAAGCGGATCGCCTGCCTTTGCAGCTTCAAAGACTGTTTTGGCCGTAAGATCCGCCATTTTTTCTTTGGACGGGCAAAAGCCGACCTTTTCGCCTGAATTAAGTTTGTCGCCAACCATTGATCTGGCCAGCTGGGCTATTCCACCCCCGCTGCAAAAACCTTCGAAAGAGCCAGCCTTGCCAAAACCCAGCGGTCCGTCCTCCGCCAATCTGATATGCCCCACCTCTCCTCCAAGGTCATTTGTCCCGCTATACAGTCTTCCGTTCAGGATAAGACCGGCTCCCATTCCTGTCCCGAAAGTCAGGAATATCATGTTCCTTGTACCCACCCCGGCACCCATCATCCATTCGGCCAGGGCACAAGCATTGGCATCGTTCTGAACTTCCACCTCCACTCCAAATTCCTCCCTGAAAATTTCCACGATGGGGACCGAATCCCATCCGGGCAGATTGGGTGGAGAATAAATCATTCCTTTTTCCGAATCCAGGGGACCTCCACAGCTGATCCCGATTTTGACCAGTTTATTTTTGTCATACTTCTCCAGGAGCTTATAGCTATGCTGTTTGAACTCGGCGATAATCTCCGGGTATCCCCGCTCCGTAAGGGTAGGAAAGACGATTTTCTCGTGTATCTGAAAATCCTTGCTACCCAATACAATACTGCATTTTGTTCCCCCAATATCAAATCCCAAATAAAAGCTTTCCGCTTGCTCTCTGTTTTCCATGGCTACTCTGGCTTAAATAACAGCTTAAGCAGACTGTTTGTTTGTGAAAAATCGGGTACGAGGATCTGGGCACCTGAGCGGATCAGCCGGGTACGCTTCTCCGGATTCAGTCCCGATCTTCGGATTTCATCGCTGGCTATCCCAATGGCTATCCCCCTGGAGTTAACACACTCTTTCATCTCCACGGGCCCATCCCCGAAAACTGCCAGTTCATTCCCGGCCAGCTGGTGTTTGGCTATAATCTCCTGGATCACCTGTTTTTTTGAATATTTACTGATATCACCCACCGAACCATATATCCTTCCCTGGAAAAGACCCGCATATCCAAGTAGCTCCGCTTCATGAATCACATCTTCTAAATCCGTCCCGCTGGCCAGGTATAAAGTGACCCCTTTTTCATGAAGTGCCCTGAGAAAGTCAACAGATCCCCGAATGGTGCAATCCTCTGTGCTTAGCTCTCCGGTCTCAAGCTTCTTCAGGCGTCTGGATACCACCTTCATCAGCTCCTCATTATATATCTTTTTGTATCCGAATTTGTCCAGGATCTTCTCTCTGGGAACCAGATCAAATTCATTCACCATCTTTACAAGTCCTTCCATCTGGACAATGGTCTGTATTCCGGTTGACCTGTCGATGAAATCCTGAACACGCATGCGGATCTCCTGCTTGAGGGAGGGCTCAGGGGGGGGCATATTTTCTCCCAGGATGGCCCGGATCATCACCGGTTCCATCACCTGTTCCCATCCCTGTCTCAGGGTGCTGATGGTACCATCGTGGTCAAATACCGCATGCTGGATGTTTCCCAATTTATGAAGCACTTCTTCCCGGCACAATTCAATTTTGCTCTCGTCCAGGTACCTGGCCCTGGTCAGGTCTTCAGCCAGTTCAGGCTGATAGTTAAAATCTGCCTCCCGGCTCAGTTCCAAAATCTCCGGACCCGAAGCAGTTCCGGTGGTAAATAGTTTCTGAACACTAACCGCTGCTGCCAGATTTGCAAATTCGGCAGCCTCCGGTGGGGCGATGCCTGCAGCCAGGCAGAGGGTCAGTGCAGAGATGGCGGTATCGCCCGCACCCACTGTATCCAGTTTTTTATGCAAAAGGACGCCCGGGATTTCGCTAAGCCCTGAGGCGTCCAAACTAAGGATCCCGCGGGCTCCGCAGGTGACAAAAAGGGGTTTTTGGCTTTTTTCATAGACCTCCCTCGCATGCCGCTTAATCTCTGAAAAGGAGAGATGATCCCGGGGATTGAGATTCAGACCATTCAGGGCAGCTGTTTCTATTTCATTGGCCTTGCGGTATACATTCCGGAATTCAGAGTTGAAATGCCTTGAATCGAGCACCACAATCTTGTCCTTATAGGCAGCGAAGAGTTCATTGGCTCCTTCAATAAACTCCCGGTTGGTGATACTTCCTGATACCTGCTGGTTAAAGATCAGTGCATCGTAGGTTTCAAGTGCAGATTTTATATGACGGAGCAAAGCCTTATCGGTGGCCTCCATGCGCCTGTTTTTCAAGCCAAAATCAATGCGGGGATCTTCCTTCTCGCCGTAGTATTTTTTGGTGTAGGTGTAGGTGTCAAATGCCTCCTTCTGAACGATCAGGGAAGCTACATCAGCACCCAGCTCTTTCAGCTGGGAAGAGAGCTCCCTGCCATAAATATCATTTCCAAGCACCCCGATCACTTTTATGGCAGCGGGCTTCAGGGCGGCCAGGTTGGCTACTATGTTGCCTGCCCCTCCCGGGGAATAGGTGTGGCTGGCTACTGCTTCTGCTTTCAAACCGGTTTCAACGGATACCTCAGAGCCATCCGGATCCATTTGCCAGTAAGCATCCAGACAGAAATCCCCGTAAACGGCGATTTTCACTCTGCTGATCTTTTCGAGGATTTTTTGGATGCGGGTCCGGGTCATCTGCATGATCAATTCAATTCAAGTAGTTTTTTATATAAGAGAGGGACCGTTTCTTTTTGATTCCCCTCTATGTAATAGCCTTTGCCTCCAAAGGCCTCGGGAACACGTGTTACAATGCTTTTTTGATCGCGATAATAATATCCGACGGTATTCTCATCGGAGAAGTTTTGTGGAGTATAGGGTCTCAGGTCAAAATTAGCAGTAATAAGCTTATGTGGTACCTTTCCCGTATTGGCAGCCATGGAGGCTGCTTTTAGAAATACTTCCGGTCCTGTCACCGCACTTCCGATATTTAAGACCACCCCTCCCCCGGCTAATTTCGATATTTCCTGGGTGTAGATCAGGAAATCCCTGCCGGAGCAGCCGCCTTTTGCCTCTCCGTCGAAATAGGCATGCTGGTCAATTACGTCGGTGCCAATGCCCGCATGGATGGTCATCGGCACCATAAGTTCATAGCATAGGGCCTGCAGGCTTAGCTCAGGATGTTTAAAAGAAATGGATCCGGCTTCCAGGTTCAGGAACTCTGATACTTCCTCCAAAAAAGATTTTTGGAGGAATAAACGGCCGATGCTTTCTCCATAGCCAAGCCCAAGCCTGTTTCCCAGGGACAGAGCAGCATTGATGTAGTTAAACTCGAAAGCCATACCGAATTCTCCTTTTTCAAGGGCCCGGGGGACATACTCGCTGGTTTCACCTATCAGTCCCAGTTCAAAATCGTGAATGGAAGTTGCCGAATTTCCGGAAAGAAGGGTGAAAAACCCTCGTTTTACCAGATCCCCGATTAAGGGGCTGAGCCCGTTTTTTATTAGATGTGCCCCGGAAAACAGGATGACGGGCTGGTCCTTTTCCCTGGCGCTAAGCATAGCTCTTGCAAGCTGGCTTATGTTCTGTTCCACCTCCCGGGGGACATGGAACTTCGTTTGCGTCACCCTGCCGGGATCCATCAGGTCCTCCAGCTTCACTTTATTGGATCTGCTGGCCACCGGATAGGTAACTATCTGTTTCGGGTTAAAGCAATTGTACCTCCCCTTGTATTCCATGACTGCCTTGTCTTCTTAATCCTCCAGCAACTTGCTGGCATCACTTACAAACATTCTGGTGCTCTGGGTATACTCCCCTCCATTGGGGTCTGGGTAGCTTAAATCCAGGTAAAAGGCCCGGAACCCGGATTCCGGGAGCTCCACCCGGACTTCAAGTTCCTTTTGAAGCGGATCCGCGTAAGTCTGGCTGTTCCACATTTCATCCCTGAAATCCCGGTCTTCCGAATCTGCACTCCATAAGCGTGCTCCCTGAAGCAGGTCCGGGGATGTTTCAACCGAAAGAAGGAGGGCCCCTTCGCTCTGTTCAATTTTCCAGTTGCAGACGGGGTAGGGTGCTCCTGATAAGGTCCTGCCAAAAAAGCCGCTCAGGGCCGTAAGTGCCTGCTGCCCGTCGTCCAGTCCGTGACCGGCATTGGGAACATAATGAATAAAGTTTTTGCCCGGTATGTCATCAATGTAATTCTTGATGGCATCCACGGGCCAGTATTCATCGTTTGTCCCAATAAATATCATCTTTGGCATCCCAAGCTTGTCCCGGTAAGAATATGGGTCGATCATCGTAGTGATGTCGTTTCCCTTCTCCGTATGCACATCCTGCGGGATTCCCAGTTTTACATAGTCTTCGATCTGGATGCTGTATTCTTCCCAGACCTTCACCTGGTAATCCAGGTTCACCGGCATATTCAGTACATCGATCACCATGGGCGCTATAGCCGCCACGCGGGCATCATTTGCCCCGGTCAGCCAGGTCGTCCAGCCACGTTTTGAAGCCCCAGTGACCACAAAGCGTGAGATGTTTTGACCCAGGGTCTCGCTGGAGAAGGCCTGAACAGCATCCATGGCACGAACCGCAGTTTTAACCATAGGAAAGAGGAGGGGCCAGGTAAAGTCCCCGTCATTCTGATAGTTGTGCAAGGTATATGAGATCAATACATCTTCTGTCATCCCATCATAAAGGGGCTGGTTGGGAATTTGCCAGATAATGGCAACTATGGCAGAGTTTTTTTCTGCCACCCTGGCCATGCTTTGTATAAACTCATCATCACCTCCCCGCTTGATAGGTTCCCCATCCTTATTTTTACCACCGGTAATAAAAAGCAGCGCACCATCATACTTGTTCTCTTCAGGCACAATTACTGTCAGGGTGTGTTTCCAGATATGTTCCCGCCATTGCTGGGAAGTGAGACGAAGATCGTATACGCTCAGATCGTCCAGGAGGTAGGATCCTTTCACATTCCAGGCAAAGCTTGCATCTTCATTCTGTAGATAACTTTGCAGGGCTGTTTCCGGAGTGACGGCCTCGGGGGCCGTGGTGCATGTAATACAGGCTAAGAGTAGAAGCCCGCTTAAAAAGGTTCCCAGGAGTTTCCTGGAAAATGGCTTTGTGTTTGTTGTCATAGAAGTCGTATATTTTTTTGTTTGTTGTAAATTAATTACCTGGAAGTGTATACCTTAAATCACTTGGAGGCATACTCATCGGCCAGCTGGTTAATTTGTTCATCTGTCAGGTCTTCAGCCGCTACCACCAGCCTGTATCTGAATGTAACGGACTCTCCTTTTTTCAAAGCGAAATTCAGTTCATTTTTTCCATCAGAAAATACTTTCTGACCCAGGGTATTGGCGGCAAACAAGCCGTAGCCCCTGGCATGCCAGTAGGTGGGGTAGCCAACATTCGAGGGGTGATCGATGATCACCAAAGCCACCTGCTCCCCTTTTATTTCGCTTGACAGTTTCATCCACCGGCAACGGGTTCCCCAAACTTCTGATCCTTCCACTCCATCGGCACTTCTATAGTTACCTTTGACCAGGGTATTGTCCATTTGTTCCACTCTGGTCACATTGCCGTGCGAGTCCATAAGATTGCTTGGATCTTCGGAGGGAAGCTCCAGTTCACGGGCCACGCGAATGGCAAACATTCCTTCTTTGTTGTCCGTGAACCGGACCTCATCCAGGAGAGCCTTCAGGGTGGTGGTGCGATCGATGATGCGCCACTGCTCTGAAACCAGGAAGGAGAAGCTTGTATGTTCCTCCAGCATTTCTGTGTGATCCGGCGATTCCCAGACTGCACTGGTTTCCAGCAGGGCTGATCCTTTGCTACTCTCTGCTTTATCAATGGACCGGTGAAAGATGGTGCCGTAGTCCTCCCTTTTTTCCGGGGCGATGGCTTCCGAATTGTTCCAGAAATCCAGGCCGTTCACATCCCCATAATTTAACCATACCCCTACATGATGGGGATGATCGGAACGATCCCCTTCTTTATTTACCATGGGGAAACTGCGTGTCAGCATATTTCCTGCCGGAGACATCAGCGGCCACAGGACCGGCTTTTTTATCTGGTCCGGATAGATGTAAGAAGTAAAGAGTGTACCGTCCACCAGAACATCCACTTTCTTTTCAGCCTCATTCACTATCAGATCTATCGCCGGCTCCTTGCTGCATTGACTGAAGAGGAGGAAACTGCTGCTTAAAACAGCCCATAACAAAAATGCTTTGTATTTCATGTTTGTGGTTTTTATATTATACTCTGGCAGGAACAACAAAGCCCTCCCGGTAATTGCGTGTGAGCATTTTATCTGCTTCAGGATCATTTACAAATTTCTCAGAATCGGGGTTGAAGGTCAGAACACGTCCCAACCTGTAGGCAATATTCCCCAGGTGGGCCAGCCCGGAAGAAAGGTGCGCCGTTTCCACGGGACCGTTTAACAGGGATGCATCATGCTTTCTGACTGCCGCTATGAAATTGGCAAAATGCCCCTCTGTTCCGCCCGCGCCTCTGGCCATCTCCGTACCCGAATCCAATCCGTCATCTCCCGATTTTCCGGGGGTCCTGTTCTGCCCCAGATAGGTCTTGTACTTATCATACCCATCAACCACCAGGATCCCTTTATCCCCGTAGAAGATATTTCCAACGGTCACACCCTCCTCAGTGTTGGTGCACCAGGGACGTACTTCAAACTGGATGATTTTATTCTCTTCGGGGTAGTGGTAAACAGAAGTAAGCACTTCCGGAACCTCCTTACAGTCATCCCAGAGGAATTTTCCTCCCATGGAGGTGATCTGTGTGGGAAGCCCCACATCCAGTCCCCACATGCAAAGATCGGTTTCATGAATTCCCTGGTTTCCCACATCGCCATTTCCATAATCCCAGTGCCAGTGCCAGTTATAATGTACCAGGTTCTCTGTAAAGGGCCGCTTTGGAGCAGGTCCGGTCCACAAATCATAATCAAGTCCGCCCGGTACCGGAGAGAACCCTTTGTTCCCAATATCAGCTCTCCAGCGGAAAACAAGACCACGGGCCATATAGACCCTGCCGATATACCCGTCACGTAACAAGCCGATGGCCTCGTTCACAGCCGGCGAACTTCTTAGCTGCACCCCGTGCTGAACAATACGATCGTATTTTTGTGCAGCCTCGACCATCCTGCGTCCCTCCCAGATGTTATGGGAGCCAGGTTTTTCCACATATACATCCTTGCCGGCCTGGCAGGCCCAGATCACTGAAAGGGCATGCCAGTGGTTGGGGGATGCAATACTTATGACATCAATGTCCTTGTTGTCCATGACCCGGCGAAGATCCTGCTCAAGGGCCACATCCTGACCATATTTCTCCTTAAATTCCTTCTGCCTTTCTTTCAGAATGTTCATATCCGGGTCGCACAGGCAGGTAACCTGTACATTGTCCTGGGCCATCAGGCTTTCCACATGGCTCTTCCCACGCCCGTTCAGGCCCAGTACAGCGGCGTTGATACGGTCATTTGCTCCAAAGGCTCTGGCGGGAATTATGGTTGGAGCAACCATTACTGCTGATCCCACAGTAGCGGTTTTTTTGATAAAGGTTCTTCTTGATTCCATATTCTTAAAGTTTAATTGATGTATTTGAATTTCGAGTATATGAATAGTTAGTTTACTGGTTCTCCCTTCACTGACATGGAGGGGGGAATATCTGCCGGAGCAGTGCCCCACTCCTTATTTGGTTCCGGACCCATTTCAAAAATAAGTATTCCTCCTTCAATAAGCTCCTCGTGTGAGATCCAGCTCCTGCTCATGGGCTCGCCGTTTAGTGTGGCCGATTGGATATACCTGTTTTTCGGCGACACCTGATTGGCTTTAATGGTGAACTCTGCGGCATCATAGGGGCTGTTCAGTGCAATGGTGGCTTCCTCAAAGATAGGGGATCCGATGATATAAATATTCTGCCCCGGGCATACCGGATAAAATCCCAATGCACTCAGGACATACCAGGAGGAGAGAGAACCCATATCCTCGTTGCCGCAGATCCCTCCCGGTCCGGTCCGGTAAAGTTCCATCACCTGCCCGACTCTCTCCTGTGTCTTCCAGGGTTGACCGGCGTAATTATACAGGTAGGCCACGTGGTGCGACGGCTGGTTTCCATGGACATATTGTCCGATGGTTCCCACCACCCCAACATACTTTGGTCCGCTGATCTCCGGACTCATATTAAATAGTGAATCGAGCTTTGTTACAAAAGCAGCCTTGCTTCCGAAAAGATCCATCAATCCATGGATGTCGTGCTGCACGGACCAGAGGTACTGCCAGGCATTGGATTCCGTGAAGTAGCGGTTGGGCCTTCTCCCCACCAGGAGAGGGTCAAAGCACCCGTAGTAGCTGTGATCTTCATACTGGATTATTTCGGCTGCCTGGGTTCCGCAGGATTTCAGCCAGGAGCCATCCTGGTTTTTGGGGCGCATAAAATGGGTGAGGGAATCAAACAGGTTCCTGTAATTATAAGCCCTTTGCATAAATAGATTATAATCTTCCTCCCTGCCCAGGTCCAGCGCCATCTGAGCAATGCACCAATCATTATAGGCCAGTTCCAGCGTATTTGGCACTGATTCAGCGATCCTGTCCACGGGGACATACCCCCGATCCAGGTAGTAAGCTAATCCAGACCTGCCGGCAGATTCAGGCAGAGGGGCGGGGGGAGCTCCGGTGGCCTTTTCCCTCATGGCCTCATAAATGAACTCCACCTCATACTCCCTGAAGCCCTTCATATAGGCATCCACAATGATGGAAACCAGGTGATCGCCCACCATGCCCTGTCCGAATACATTCCGGTGATGCTGTGCAGGAAGCCACCCGTAATGCAAGGTTTTCGAAACGATTGACTTGATCATGTCGTTTACGTGTTCCGGTTCTATCAGGGTCATCAGTGGATGCTCGGAGCGGTAGGTGTCCCAGCAGAAAAAGGAGGGAAAAAAGTCATAATCCTCCGCCACATATACTTCCCCGTCCATCCCCAGGTACTTCCCATCCACATCAGAAGAGATCATCTGGGCCAGCAGGGAGTGGTAGAGGGCCGTGTAGAATATTTGCTTCTGGTCTTCGCTTTCGCCGGACACCTCGATTTTCTGAAGCTCCCTGTTCCAGATGTCCCGGGCCTCCGAGCAAACCAGGTCAAAGTCCCATCCGGGAATTTCACTTTCCAGGTTAAGACGGGCTCCTTCCACACTCACATAAGACAGCCCCACCTTCACATAGACAGATTCATTTGTGCTGGTGCGGTAATTCACAAAGGCTCCGATATGGCTTCCAGATTCGGTGGATTTATAAGGGAAAAGATTCGCACCCGATTCCGGAGTTCTGTAAGCCCCATCCCAGGTTCCGTAGGCAGCAAACTCCTTGCTGAACTCAGCAACAAAATAGAGGATGGCTTCCTGGGATTGTTTATACCCTTCTATGCAATGATTATTTACAAATTCCAGATGTGACTTGCCCTCAGGGGCCTCTCCCAGAATGTGACCCAGGTCCAGCAGAATGTGAGCGTCTTCCGATTCCGGGAAGGTGTATTTGTGCATTCCCGCTCTTATGGTAGTACTCAGCTCCGCCTGTATATCATAGTCCTTCAGATAAACAGAATAGTATCCCGGGGAGGCTGCTTCATCTGCATGCTCAAAGCGTGAACGGTAGCCTTCATCGGGATTTTCCCTGGAACCCGGAGTGACCTGGAGTTTTTGACCCACTGTGGGCATGAGCAGGAGATCCCCTTTGGCCACCATTCCCACCCCGCTGTAATGGGTATGACTAAATCCCATGATGGAGTTGTCGGCGTGCTGGTAGCCCGAAGCATAGGTCCACCCCCGGGTGTATACATCCGGACTGAGATGTACCATTCCGAAGGGTAATCCGGGGCCTGGAAAGGTATGAGCAAAAAAGTCTGTCCCGATAAAGGGATCCACGTAATCGACCGGTTCCAGAGCTTTTTCACATCCGGTGGAAAGTAGTCCCAGGATCAGGATGCCTATGGGGAAACGTATGGGTAGGTGCAGATTCATCTGGATCGCTGTTTAAACTTATTCGGTATTCAGGCTGGAGGGTGGAGCCGCATCGGGAGCTGATCCCCACTCTTTATTGGGCAGCGGACCCATCTCCAGTTCGAGGGTGCTGCCGGCCAGGAGTTCCTCGTGGGTAAACCAGGGGCGATCCAGGGTTTCTCCATTCAGGCGGGCCGACTGGATGTACTTGTTCACTTTGGAGCATTCCTTTGCCAGTATGGTAAAGCTTTTTCCATTGTCCAGTTTGATCGAGACCTCTTCAAACACGGGACTGCCAATATTGTAGACGGGTAATCCAGGAGTCACCGGGTAAAAACCCATCTGAGAGAATACCACAAAGGCAGTCATCCCCCCTCCATCCTCATCCCCGGGAATTCCGAAAATATTGTCCTGGAACCAGACATCAAGCAGAAAACGAATGCGTTTCTGGGTCTTCCAGGGTTCTCCCGCATAGTTATAAAGATAGGGTATGTGAAAACTGGGTTCATTTCCCATGGAGAACTGGCCCACCAATCCGGTGGCATCCGGGAATTTTGCCCAGAATTGGTATTTGCTTCTTTCCAGATCTTCGCGGAACAGCTGGTCCAGGTTCGCGGCAAACGCTTCACGGCCGCCCATTAATCCGATTAATCCCTGGATATCATGCTGGACATGCCAGGCATAAGTATATCCGTTGTTTTCATCATAATAATCGCGGCCTCCCATACCTCCATCGAACTTCGGATCAATATCGAGCCATTCCCCGGCAGCATTTTTGGGCCACATCAGTTTCTTATCTGAGCGGTATAAATTGCGGTAGTTTGCGGCCTCTGTAATAAAATAGTCATGGTCTTCCATATATCCCATTTCCCGGGCCAGTTCAGCCAGGGCCCAGTCATCGTAACTGTGTGCCAGGGTAATGGCCACACTCTGGCGTTTTTCAAAGCCATGAACTTCCTCCACGGTCTCTTCCTCGCCGGGTGCAAGTGCCGGGTAAAAACCATGGCTGCGGTAGAAATCATCCAGCTCGGTCTTTGGACCGTTGCGCCAGGGGAGCATGGTCGCTTCCGTGGCATTTTTTTTCATTCCTTCATAGGCTTTCTCAGAATTAAAATTGCGGATCCCCTTTCTCCAGGCATCCAGAAACACGATGCTGGAATGGAAGCCGTGCATGGCCGGGGAATCCTGAGTAAGCACCGGGAACTGGGGCAGCCATCCGGATTGTTCGTACATGCGGACGTAGGATTGCAGCATGTCGGCCTCCTCCAGGGGATCCAGGATCATACGCAGGGGGTGGTGGGCCAGGTAGGTGTCCCAGACCCAGTCGTCCACATAGAATGGTCGATCATCTTCATGTACCTGTTGGTCATAGGCGCTATAATACCTGCCATCCTCGCTGATATTCACCATGCGTTCGTAGCAGCGGTACAGGGAGGTATAGAAGGTCCGGCGTTGGGCCTCGCTGCCTCCTTTGACCTGGATGGCTCCCAGCTTGTCTGACCAGAGGGCCTCCCCCTGCTTTTTCAGTCCCTCAAAATCCCATGCCGGGATTTCATTTTTCAGGTTTGCTTCGGCCTGCTCCATACTGATGAAGGAGATCCCGTACCTGAACTCAACAGGCTGATCTGCTTCTGAGGGGAATTCAAACAGGACAAAGTCTTCGGGGATGCTGGTACTTTTCCCGGACCTGGAGAATTCGCCATAGACATAGGCTTTCATGCCCATAAACCGCTCCTCTCCTGAAACGGTGTTTCCAGAGCTTGGCTGCCAAACACCGCCCTGGTTTATTTGCAGCTTAATCAGTTTGTGACTGTTCTCCGGGAACGTGAACCTGAAATGTCCGCATCTCCTGCCCGGAGAGAACTCCGTACGGATGTCCGAATTTATAAAGTAGGTCGAGTAGTAGTGCGGGTGGACTGTCTCCAGGTCGTGATCATAGGTTTGCCGCTCCATCCATTCTCCATCCTCTGCCGAAGCGGTATAGGGCATGATGCCAAAAAGTGGTCCATTCCGGTGGGAGATGATGGTCAGGGGAAAGAAGCTGATCTGGTCATCCATGTAGTCGGCCCGGAATGGAAACATACGGATCATCTGGTTGGGAAGTTGCACCGTGGGCCGGGTGGGCTGGAGCAGCTGTGCTACCCCACCTATATGCGGATCTACGTAGTCTAAATTTGATTTGACTTCCGGCCGGGAGGTACATGCAGCCAACAGTAGAACCAAAAATACGAGCGAAGCCAGGGTCTTTGAAGTAAGTCGTTTCATGTTTAGAGTTTTTCTAGTTTTTCTATTTCCTGAAGCATCTCCGAAATTTAATCTGTTAAAATGAAATCAACCCCGCTTTCAAACAGCGTTTCTGCTTTCTCTACATTATTTAAATAACTAATAAGCCTCTGAGGATTATCGGTCTGTATACCATCTGTTCCCCAATCTATTATCTGTGTCCATTCGGCTTCATCGCCTCTGTCCTCATCCACAAATACTTTTGATTGATTCTCATGGGCAAGTTGCACATACTCCTCACACAGCTTGCTCATATCTGTGGCAATCACAGCAGGCCCTGTTTCCTTTATAACTATGCTAATATTCTCTTTAGGTCCCGGATCAGGCATGGGCAGGCAGTCCGGGCAGAGGCGCTTCAGGTCCTTGATGGCCTTCAGAAAATAGGCCGGTATATACCATAAAATCTCCTGCTCCATACCATATTCCTGAATTATATTCACCAGTTCTGGGACAAGGGGTTCTTTTAGGTCGAGGTAAATACCGATTTGTCCGCGACACAAATGCAATATCTCTTCAAAGCTGGGGATGCGAGTATCCTTCCATTCAGGTCCAATTCGTTCACCAATATCCAGTGCCTTTAATTCTGCGAGGGTGAATTCACTTATTCTTCCTTTTTTTCCGATAACATAAGCCTCTATGTTTGAGTTATGCACGCTAACTATCTTTCCGTCTTTGGTGGATCGGACATCGATTTCAATAAAATCACAACCCAGGTCAATTGCTTTCTGATAAGCTGCCAACGAGTTTTCAGGGATACCCCTGTGAGCACCACGATGAGCAATGACATAGGTGTTTCCATTTCTGGGTTCCTGAAAATAATCTCCAAAGGTGGGCTGATCTTTAAGCTCAGCTTCCCGTTGTCCGGAAACATTAAGAATAAAGAGGGAGAAAAGAATACATGTTAAGCTTTTCATGCCTTCTGCTTTAGGTTTCTATTCTATTAGTTTTAGATAACGCCCCATCCAGTAGGGCAACAACCAGTAAACAGGATCTCTTTCCTGTGCCGGATTCCCCCCGATTGCCACATTAGGATTTTTATCCCAGCGCAGGGTGCGATACTCGCTTGGCGGCCTTAAGGGGGTTACCTGCAACTCTTCAAGGATGGGTTCACGAACCAGCTGCAGATCTTCCCGACGGCCGTTATCCATCTGCCAGTCGACCAAATCCAGCGGGGCATCTTTCAGGAAGAAGATGGAATTGACCAGTTCATCCTGACCTCCGGCCAGCCAGTTGTAGGTAAAATTAACAAAGGGACTGTTTGTTTCTTTATTTTTTTCAAACCACTGCTTGAAAAGCTGCTGGTATTCCTTCAGGAGGAGCGGATCTTCCTCACAGGTCAGCAGGGGAGCGAAGACATAGAGGGCCAGATATATATCAAAGTAGGTTTCGAAGGCCGGATTGGGTTGGTTCAGCATCCGGGCATTCTCCATGTACCCCTCCTCTTGAATAAGCTTCAGATAGGCCTCCTGATATTTTTCATTCCCCGTGATATGATAGGTAAATTTCAAACAGGAGAGTATTTCCAGGGAATTTAATGCCCGTTCGGGGGCCCATTCAGGATCATGATTCAGATTCTTAGGAGACCATACGCCCCATTTTGTATGCTTTCCATCCACGCCGATCAGGTTAAAATCATTCCGGATCAGGTGGTCCATGATCTGGCTAAAATGAGCTTCCACCCTTTCCTTTTCTTTTTCGCCGGCCACAAGATGATAGTAACAGTAGTACCCAAAGAGATGTCCAACCAGTTCATCACTGCTGGTATCTCCTTTCCATAACCACTTTTTGTCCTTTGAAAGATGCCAGCGCTCTTCCACCGCTTTCTGCCTGGGATTACGGACTATTTCCTCGGCCAGTTCCCGGGGGCTATAGCCGCGGTTCATGTCGTGTGCTTTTTCCCAGGAAGCAGGGATGATGGTGCGTGCGAAAAAACCATCCATATCAGTTACTTCCCTCAGGTAGTGAAGAAAATCAAAGGCCTTTCCTGCTCTTTCCCTGGCTTCCGGCTCCCGTGTTACTGCATATCGAAAAGACTCCATGGCGAGATACATGGAGGTATATTCCCCATCATTATCGTCATCGTCAGGTTCAATGCTTGTAGTATCGCCGGGCACATTCAGTCTGAACCTTGCAACAATCCAGGGGTCCCGCACATGACGCGGAATCAGCTTCTCATAAAAGAAATCTGCTTTTTCTGCCAGGGTCATCTCCCTTTTTCTGATGGCGCTTACCCCTGCGGCAGTCGCTATCCAGGCATTTCCCTCCCGGTCGAAGCAAATGTCTCTGACCTCATCCGACATCAGCCAGCGTTTGCTCAGGCGGACGGAATATTCTTTTTTTCCCGGAGTAAAGCGGGTAATGCCGTAGTCTGTCCCAACCCACATAGTTCCATCCGGCGCTTTTTTTACCGTATTAACATAAGAATTGGTGATACCGTCCGCAGGCAGTTTTTCACCGATTTTACCGCTTGAATTCCGGATGCTTACTCCCCCCAGGCCTCCCACCCACAAGTCTCCTTCTTCACTGAAATCCAGTCCGCGCACATAGGCGCTGATCAACTCATTCTGATCCTGATAAAGAGCTGTCTTTTCCCCGGCGCAATGATAGAGCCCCACATCGGTCCCTATCCAGAGTCCCCCTTTACCATCTGATAATACAGCCCGCATACTTCTGGCAGTGGCACAGTTCTGTTTTACCCAGGCCTTGTCCTGATAGAGCCAGATGCCCCCGGGACCCAGTGCATAGACTCCTTCCTCTGCAATCTCCACCCTGGCTATGGGAGGCTTTGGCCCCTCCATCTTCTTCATGGTCCCGGAGCTGTTCGCGTAGATCCCATCCCAGGCAGCGATCCAGATAGAATTTTGTTCATCGCCTCGAACATCATAGCATGGGCCCTGCTCTGACCCTGAAATCACCGGTTCCCAATGGCGGCTATCGGGTTTTTTCATAAAAGCACCTGCTTTGCATGCAATCCAGATCCTGTCCTCGCTGTCAGCAAAAATAGCCCGAACATCATTGGCCCCGTCAGTTTTATCGTCCACCAGGTAGCCCTCATGGTATTCCTGAAGAAATGGGATATCTGTGTATGGACCGATACTTTGTTTTTCCTGATTTATCTCTGGATCAGCCTGGTTTTTGCAGGAAGCAAGCAGAAGGATAAGGACAACAAATTTCAAGCATCTCATATAAAGAGCAATTAATTGAATTTTCAGGCTTGATACAACTGATATCTTTACAAATAGTAATATAATATTGCTATAGTTTCTAAATTTACGATTAAGCTAAAAACTGGATCATGCAAAAGGAAGAAATTACGAACCTCCTGTCGGAGGCAGAGAAGCATCTGCGAACTGAGCTTTTACCCTTCTGGACCAGCCGGATGCTGGACCAGGAGAAGGGGGGATATATTACACATTTTGATGAATTTGGGAGAGACAGCGGAGAGGATGAAAAATCCCTGATTGCGCAATCGAGGTCCGTGTACACCCTTTCATCGGCTCACAGAGCCGGCTATGGGGATGGCAAACTGGCAAAGATGGCTAGTCTTGGAGTCGATTTTTTGATCCATAGGATGTGGGATCAAAAGGAGGGGGGCTTTTTCTGGATGATGGACCGAGACGGGAAAGTGAAAATGGATCAAAAGATCCTTTACGGTCATAGCTTTGCCATCTATTGCCTGAGTGAATACACGCTGGCTACGGGAGATCCCAGAGGTCTTGAATATGCTGAACGCAGCTTTGACCTGATACAGAAACATGCTGCTGATACCCTCCACGGAGGTTATTTTGAAATGTTTGACCGGGACTGGTCCCTGGCTGGTCCGGGCAGTAAAGGGGGTGACCGTAAGACCCTGGATGTTCACATGCACCTGATGGAGGCATTTACCACCCTGTACGAATGCAGTGGAAAGGAGCTCCACAGCAGGAAGCTGATGGAGGATATGGAAATCCTGCTGAAGCGGATGATGCATCCTGAATATGGTACCGGGATACCACAATTTTTTGCGGACTGGCAGGTCGCCCCGCAGATTAAATTCGATATCGTCTGGGGCTGGGACCGGTATACGGGAGAAGGAGCCAAGGACAATCCTACGGATAACACCTGCTACGGGCATAATGCCGAATTTGCCTGGCTCCTGAAACATGCTTTAGATATCCTGGGGAAGGACTTGAAGGATTATTTGCCTTTGTTTGCAAACATCTATGATCACACGGTCGACCACGGGATTGATACAGAATACGGAGGTGTATTTGTGGAGGGTCCCCACTCCGGAGGAGTCTATGACAGGGAAAAAGAATTCTGGCAACAGGCGGAGGTGATGATCGGCCTGCTGGATGCCTGCCTTCTTTTCGGAAAAGAAAAGTATTGGAATGCCTATAAAAATGTACATACCTTCGTTTTCAGCAGGGTAATTAACCGGGAGGTGGGCGAATGGTATCCTTTGCTGAACCGGGAGGGAGAACCCATCTGGAGGCATATGGGACACTCCTGGAAGATAAATTACCATACCGTCAGGGCCATGGTTCAATGCATAGAACGCCTGAAGAAGATGGCAGACAGTGAATCAGTTTAAAATGGAAAGATCTTGAATATTTCCCTGAGTGGATTAGATTGGGTTGTGGGTCTTGCTGTTCTTTTAGGCAGCCTGGCAATCGGCCTGTTTATGGCGTACCGGGCAAAGGCCGGCCTGAACTCTTCGAACTTCTTTCTGGGAGGCCGGAAAATCATGTGGCCGGTCATAGGAGCTTCCCTTTTTGCTACCAACATAGGGGCAGAACACCTGGTGGGACTTTCCGGCGATGCATACAGATATGGCCTTTCGGCCGGTTCGGTGGAGCTTACCACTGCCATTACCCTTGGCTTTGCCTGTGCAATTCTGTTTCCCTATTACCTGAAAAACAAAATATTCACCATTCCTGAATTTCTTGAATTAAGATACAACAGTCAGGCCCGGACATTTTTTTCCGGATTGATGTTGCTTATCAGTGTGATGACCAAGCTGGCCTTTACCCTGTTTGCCGGGGCGCTGGTACTAAATGGCCTGATGGGATGGAACATTATGACGACCATCATTTTCACCGGATTTATTGTAGCACTGTTCACCATGATCGGGGGATTCACAGCCGTGGCCTATACCGATACGATCCAGGCAAGTATCATGATTATCGGGACCAGTATCATGTTGTTCATTGGTCTGGATAAAGTGGGGGGCTGGAGTGGCCTGATGGAACGTGTTCCCGATGCCATGCATATCGCTGCGCCCTACGATGATCCTGTTTACCCCTTCTGGGGCATCCTTGCCACCGCCTTCTACGCGGGTATATTTTACTGGGGCATAGACCAGGTGAACGTGCAACGTGTTCTTGCGGCCCCAAATCTGAAACAGGCCAGATGGGGAGCGATGTTTGCGGTACTGTTAAAACTCCTGCCGGTCTTTATCTTTGCCCTGCCGGGTATTATTGCCTTTGCCCTGTATCCGGGCCTGGAAGGGGAGGAGACCAAGCAGACCTTCATCGTTCTGCTAAATAATCTTCTACCCTCGGGCTTACGCGGATTGGTACTAGCCTCCCTGCTGGCTGCCCTGATCACCTCCCTCATTGCTGTTCTGAACTCAGTCTCCACCCTGGTGGTCAGGGATTTTGTGGTAAAGGCAAAGCCACAGATGAAAGAACAACGGCAGGTGCAGGTTGGTCGTGCCGTGATCCTGGTGGTGACCTTCCTGGGCATTGGTGCTGCCTACCTGGTTTACAAGAATGAAGAGGGATTGTATAAATACCTCCAGACCATTACCGCCTATCTTATATTACCGGTTTTCCCGGCCATCTTTTTTGGCATCATCTCTAAGAAAGTAACTTTAAAGGCTGCCGCCGTATCGGTTGCCGTAGGTCTGATTTTTGCCACCATCTTTGTCATTGATCAGTTTATAGGAGCAGAGGCAGGGGAGAGGATATTCCCCTTCCTTCATTACAAGCTTACACTGAACTTCGGATACCGGGGCTTATGGGCTACGCTGTTGATTACGGCTACTCTGTTTGTTGTATCTGCTTTTACGGAGAAAACGGATCCGGCCAAACTTGAAAAAACAACCATGCATTATACCGGGAGAGTGGCTCCATTTTCAGGGCTGTCCGACTGGAGGCTGCATCTCCTGGTATTATCAGGGATTACCATCCTGATTTATATATGGTTAAGATAAGGGGAAAGTAAAGCGCCTGATGAAAAAATTCTTTCGTATCCTACTTCGCGGCATAGCTTTTCTGCTCCTGGCAGCTCTCCTGTTCGGGGCGATACTCCGGGTCAGGTACAGGCTTATTGTCCGGGCGGAACCGGGGGAGCTGCCCCTGGCTGCCTGTCCCGTTCTGCCGCTGGTAAAAGCGGTGAATCCCTTTATTGGGACGGGAGGCTATCCCTGGGTTTGCGGACATAATTATCCCGGGGCCAGTCTTCCCTTTGGAATGGTACGCCTGAGTCCGGATACCCGGGCATTTCCGGGGGGCAGACAGGCCACAAACACTTCGGGTTATTATTATGGGGATAACAGAATTACAGGCTTCAGCCATACCAGGTTGAGTGGCACGGGGGCCACCGACGGGGGACATTTTCTGGTTGTACCCTTTTCCACACCCGCTTCGAAAAAACAAGGCCACAGAGAAGCAGGCTACCGTTTCTCCCATCGCGATGAGTTTGCCTTCCCCGGATACTATTCCGTTTTACTTCGTGATAAACAGATATTTGTTGAACTGACTGCCACCGAACGGGTGGGGATTCATCGCTATACCTTTCCCCGGGGCATGGAACCCCATATCCAAATTGATGTGAGCAATGCTCTGGGTGACGGAACTTGCAGCGAAGCCCGGGTTAGCATCTTACCCGGGCAAAGGGAGGCGGAAGGTTATGTTCGCACCTTTGGCTCGTTTTCCGGCCGCTACGGGGGAGTGAAAGTCTATTTCGTGGCACGTTTTGACCGGGCGTTTAAAAGTTACGGAACGTGGGACGGACAAAGTTTCTTCAGGGATCAATCAGAGGCGGAAGGAGAGCATATTGGGATCGGTCTGGATTTTGAAATGGATAAGGCTGCAACTGCCATCGGGTTAAAACTGGCCATTTCCTATGTCAGCATTGAAAATGCCAGGGCCAACCTGGAGGCTGAGGCCGGCAATACAGGATTTGATGAGCTGCTGATCCGGGCCCAGGAGGCCTGGGAGGCGAAACTATCCCTGATCCGTGTCGAGGGGGGCTCCCCAGAGCAGGCCACTGTTTTTTATACCGCCCTGTACCGCTCCTTCCAGATGCCCACTGTGTTTAATGATGTAAACGGGGCCTATACAGGCTTCGACCGGCAGGTCCACCAGGCCGCTGGATTCCGCTACTTTACGGATCTGTCCCTCTGGGATACTTTTCGAACCCTGCATCCCCTCTATACTCTGATTGCCCCGGCCGACCAGCGGGATATGATGGTTTCTCTGGTCAGGATGGCAAAAGAGGGTGGCTGGCTACCGCGCTGGCCTTCGGGCAACGGCTATACGGGTTCCATGCTTGGCACCCCGGCCGACATGACCATTTCTGAGGCCTGGTTAAAAGGGATTCGCGATTTTGACGTGGAGTTTGCCTATCAGTCCATGCGAAGTACGGCTCTGGCGCCTCTTCCCCGGGAGGCTGCATTTTCGGGCCGGCAGGGAATTGAATCCTACCTGAAACACGGCTACTGTGCAGCAGATGAAATGGATGAGGCCGTATCCAAAACACTGGAATATGCCTGGGCGGACCATTCCATTGGACTGCTGGCGGCGGCTCTCCACAAAAAAGAGGATGCAGCCCTCTTTGCGGAGCATGCTCAGTATTTTCGCAATACATGGAACCCAAAGACCCGGTATTTCCACCCCCGCATGGCCAATGGGGTTTTTGTGGAAGCATTTAAACCCAGGCTTTTGACTTACCTGGATCTGAAGGGAAAATATACGGATGATTATGTGGAAGGCAGTGCGCTCCAGTGGCGCTGGGCCGTTCCCTTTGATGCCCCTGCTCTGGTCTCTCTCTTTGGGGGCCCGGATATATTTGCAAGTGAACTGAATGATTTTTTCGCCAGCTCCGATCCTGCCATGGGTAAATGGAATCCGGGTCCTTATTACTGGCATGGAAATGAACCGGATATCCACGCGGCCTACCTCTTCAATGAAGCGGGGCGTCCGGATCTTACCCAGAAGTGGGTCCGCTGGATACTGGACCATAAATATGATACGAGTTATAAAGGGATTGATGGCAATGATGATGGGGCAACCCTTTCGTCCTGGTATATTTTCAGTTCCCTGGGCTTCTATCCCATAGCGGGGACTGAGGTATATCAGCTGGGGGCACCCCTGTTCAGGAGAGCAGAGCTGAGAATGGGAGAAAACAGTTTGTTGATCGTAGCAGATAATTATGCCCCTGAAAATTGTTACGTGAACAAGGTCTGGCTGAATGATTCGATTCTGAACCGAAACTGGATCAGGCACAGGGAGATTGCCGGCGGAGGGATCCTGCGTTTTGAAATGGCGGCTAAACCAGAGCCAGGTGAAAATCGGGACTAGTTCCCGGGAAGATCAATGGAATTCCATCCTGCCTGGAGGGAAATGGGAGCTTCCCCAGGCAACACCAGAGTGGCACGCATGTTCGCCGGGATCTTGATTTTATATACCCTGCTCTTATCTGATTTTATCCGAGATGAATAAGCAGGAGCAAAAGATAAATAGTATTAAATTTGCTGAACATCTTGGTGGTCCAATTCATTTAATATAAATGCGAACTTTTTTAAAAATATCCGGCGCGATACTTTTACTTCTTTTTGTGGTGCTTCTCTGGGCCCTGGAGCGGGTGGATGATTCTCCCTATTTTGATTCCGATTATTATGGCAACACCAGGCTTCGTCTGGATAGCATTGCCCGGAAGACTGCCCTGGCTAGGGGCACAGTTGAACTGGGCTTTGGCAGGCTTAGCATAACTCCCGGCCTGGGTGCAGCGGAGGATGATCCTGAAAATGGAAGGTTTATAGAGTTGCCTATGGCGGGATACGGGAGCAGGAAAGGGAGCTTTGCCGAGGGGATCCATGACAGCCTGTTTATCAAGGCCTTGGCCATCCGGGTAGAAGGGCAATTGCTGGTGCTGATCGGTTCAGATATGCTAATTGTTCCGCCTAATGTCAGCGAAGGTGTCAGCAAAGTGGTAAAAGAGAAGATGGGTCTCCGGCGGGATCAGCTTTTTTTCTCGGCCACGCATACCCACTCCAGCCTGGGAGCGTGGTCAGAGGGTTATGTGGGGAAAGAGTTCGCAGGAGAGGCCAATCCCCAGGTGGAAAAGTGGTTGGTGAAGCAGTTTTGCGCTGCCATAGAAGCCGCAGTGGAAGATTTGCAGGCCGGGCAGATCGGGTCAGGCAGCTTTATGGCCCCTGACTTAATTAAGAACCGGCTTGTGGGGGACCGGGGGGAAAAGAATTCTGAATTTATCTATTTGGCAGCGAAGCAAAATACGGGCAAAAGTGCCCTGCTGGGGTCCTTTGATGCGCATGCAACCACTCTGGGGGGAGGGAATATGCAGATCAGCGCCGATTACCCGGGTTACTGGCAGCGAAAGCTGGAAAGCGAAGGGATCGACCTGGCCCTGTTTTTTGCAGGAAGCGTCGGCAGTCATAGTCCCCGGAGCCAGGGGGAGGAATTTGAAGAGGCCAGATATATTGGTGAAGCCCTGGCCGATAGTGTCCTCCACTGTTTGGAGTCCACGGAACTTAAGGATCACATTAGCTTGTCTTATCTGACCCTGGGGTTGGATTTGCCTGAGTTTCATATCAGGCTGACGGATGGATGGCGCTTAAATCCCACGCTGGGCGGGCAGTTATTTCCTCCCATTGGGGACGTCTGTTTCCAGGCGGCTAGAATCGATAATCTGATCTGGGTGACTACCCCCAGTGATTTCAGTGGTGAAATGGCTCTGGCCTTTAAGCGGGAGATGTACATGGAAGGCTACCGGGCCCTGGTGACCAGTTTTAACGGTGCCTATGTGGGATATATTATCCCGGGCAAGTATTATCACCTGAATGAATATGAGTCCAGGCTGATGTCCTGGTTTGGCCCAAACATGGGCCCCTACAGCCAGGAGATGATCCACAGAATGATGAATAAGTTAGTTGCTCTTTAAATTTCGCGGGCGGAAGGTGTATCTGTGAGACTCAATAAAAAAAGGTTCACCCCGGTGGCAACCAGGGTGAACCTCTTCATTTGAATTAAGCTAAAGTCTTTAAAGTATGCAGGTTTATTCTTTGGGAATCAGGGTCATCACAAGCATATGCTTGGGAAGGTTCATGAAGGATCCTTCTGAGGTGGAAGAGAAAAATCCAATCTGAAGCTTATCCACGGTAATATCAAGAATCAGGTATTTTCTCGTGAAATCCTGGACTCCAACAAATTCAGTATCTCCTTCAATTTCAAGGACAGTTGAATTACTCCAGGTAAATTCATGAGTGAGTTCGTCATCATCTTTGTCCACACAGGTCAGGGTTAAATCGATATCCTCCGTATAGGTGAATGTAGCTGCTACGGGGCTAAATGGTGCAAGTACAATGACATCTTCTGCTGATTGCCTGAAATCTATTTGATTCAGCATGGCAAAGATCACGTTGGTCACCGAACTGTCATTCTTGACATCATGGGTGTAGGTCATGTCGTGATGGAAGATGAATTCATCCTCATACTCCGTAGGAAGGCCAATCAGGCCCAGAATGCCGGCCGGAATAGGATCTTCAAATTCAAAGTCCTGTGTGCACTTAAAGATGCCATCACCTTCTGCTCCAGCCGGACTGAATACCCAGGCTTTACCGTTGGTCATGGCCGGACCTCCGGTAAGCATCTCCAGTTCTGAAGCTGAAATGGTAACATTCGTGGATGCATCGGCGGTACCGCCATCCCCCGTTACCGTGATGGTAGCGGTATAGCTTCCGGATTGGGTATAAGTATAAACCGGATTTTGCTCCGTGCTGGTCCCTCCGTCTCCAAAATCCCAGGAGTAGGTGTCCGCGTTGGCAACGGTGGCAGTAAAGGCTACCTGGTAGCCATCGACGCTGGCGAAAACCGTTACTGTTGGGGGATCCGCAGGATCTTCTTTACAAGAGAACATCGTTAGAGCCAGTAGGACAACTGCCGCAACGCTGAGTAAGGAAATTACTGTTTTCTTCATAATGTTTCGGTTTAAGGATTGTTAGATCTAACTTTTTGGTTCTGCATACAATTTAAGGCAATTATTGATACCGTAACCTCAGTCATATTAACTTCTTTACATAATATCCTAACATTTTCTCCAATGGAGGATCAAAATTTCATAAATATTGCTTAAAAAAAGCATCCATATAGAATTGACAATAGGCATTCACTTTTTTGGAAAGGTCCATGGTGTGAGGCCAGCCCTTTAAGCGGTGGTATTCGCTGGGAACACCAGCCCGATTTAGCCACTGGTGCAAGGAATCAGACTGGCTGACCGGTACCAGAGAATCGATGGTCCCGTGAAATGTAAGAGTGGGCGGATCGTTTTGGCTAATATGGCTCCGGGGTGAGGCTTGATGGTAAAGACCGGGGCTCTCCTGGTAACTTTTACCCAGAAAATTGAGGCACTCCTCCCGCTCACGGGCATATTCCGTGGTCAAATCAGTGGGTCCGTAGAAGTTCACTATAGCCTGTACTTTCGGTCCAGGTTTTTCATCCGTATAGCCTGCCATCATGGCCAGGTGGCCACCGGCCGAGCCACCAACCAGGGCTATCTTTTCGGGATTTATCCCATATTCTCCGGCATGTTCCCGTATCCACTGAACTGCATCCTGCACGTCCTGCAAGGCCGCCGGGAATTTTGCTACCCCTGCCAATCTATAGGAAATGCTTACGGTCACATATCCTTTTTGGGCGTAATCCAGAAGATAGGGCAGATAATCGGACCTTTTCCCTTTGGACCAGGAGCCTCCGTGAATAAAAATAAGGGCCGGAGCTGCATCACTCAGACTCTTCAGTTTATAGAGGTCCAGTTGCAGGGAAAGGCTGTCCGCCTGCTTATATTCGATACCCGTTCTCGCTTCAATAGTTTCGGGAACTGCCGGTTCCGTTTCGATCAATTTAAGGAAGCGGAGCGCGTAGGCTGCTTTTAACAAACCTTCGCTCCGGTAGCCCCGGGGCGCTTTTAAGGGTCGTTCTCCCTTAGCCACTTCCTGCGAAAAGGCCGGAAAGAGTATAAGTAGCAGGAAAACACTAGATATAAAAGTTATTCTGCTCATGGACTCACATCCTTAAAGATTCAGTATCCGAGAAGCGCTCCATGATCTCGATCCAATTGGTAAAAATAAGCTCCTCCTCTTCAAAAAAACGGATCAGATCAGGATCCGAGAACATTTTTGCCTCCCATACCCGTTGCTGCCAGGAATTTGTGATGGATTTTAGCTCCTCACTCTCCACCGAAGGATGAAAAATGATCTCGGTCAGACCGGCAGGCAGGGCTTTGATCAGGGTTTTGAAATTCTCAATCTTCTCCTCATAACTGGAGGCATTGGGTGCGCTGGTGAAGTTATCCAGTTTTGGCAGGGGATACTGCTCCAACAATTGGATGACATCTTCGTTAATGGGATAGCCCTGCTTCTTGAATTTATCGACCACCAGAGGATCTGAAAGGTCAATGGCATTGGCAGGGATCCCGTACTCCACCGCCACCTTAAAAAATCGTTCCACATAGGCCGGATGGCCATAGAGGGTGCCCATATGGGTATCGATGTGATTTGGTTTATAGCCCATGGATATGGCCTTGTCAATCTGCGCCCTGATCTCTTTTTCAACCTCATCGGCCGAGGCGTGCAATACCACAGATAAGACTTCCTTCCACAGCATACCATCCGGATCAACCAAACCGGGGACCTGGGCCGGATCAGAAACGGGTCCCCAGCGGTAGCTTTTCCATTCGCTGGTATGTGTCAGGTGCATGCCCACATCCACATCCGGGTGCTTGATGGCCCACTGAATAAAGTCATCCGCGGCTGGGCAGGGGGCCATGATGGCTGCGGATTGTATGTATTTGTTCTCCAGATAAAAGGCGGTGGCAATATTGGCCCCTTCGCTCATGCCGGCATCATCGGCATGCAGAATAATCACTTTTTTTCCGGCCGGAAATCCAAGTTTTTCTGCCCAGGTAACAGATTTGGCAGCTTGTGAGATTTGATCCTGCCCGGCTACCTCCGAGGTGAATACGGTACTGATGGCCGCGAACAGGAAAATGCTGAGCAAGAGATGAATTCTTTGGTGTTTTTTCATGAGTTACTATTTATAAATGGTATAGACGCCATGTGAATAGCTGTCGGTTTTGATGATCAATTTAGCTTTTTCCGCATCAAAAAAATAATCCTCGGGAGGGGAAAGTGGCTTGTTATCCAGCATAACACTGTCTGGATTGGAGGATAGTTGCACCTGCAGGATATGTGCCTGCTTTTCCCCTTCAAAAGAAATGCGTATGCTTTCCCGGGACTCTTCCACGCGGATCGAGGTGGAGTTGCCGCCCTTTGGAGAAAACATCTGGAAGTGATTGGTCCCGTCCGGAAAGATCCGCAGAGTCAGGTATCCTTTGGAATTTTCATCCCCGATCCCGGTGTAGGGCCTTTCGATAAACATGGGAATTATCGCTCCCTCCCGAATGTAGAGGGGATACTCATCCAGTGGAAAGTCCCTCTCAAAGCTCAGGGGTCCTTCAAGGATCTCCCGGTCATCAAACCAGTATCTCCATTTTCCCCCGGGCAGGGTGACGCTGTTTCTTAACTCGTCCCTGTATATGGGAGCAACCAGGAGCTCCTCTCCGAACATATAGTGATATTTTCCTTTCACCTGCCTTTGCAGTACCCGGCCTCCCCGGTGTGCCTCCACCACATAACTATAGATATAAGGAAGCAGCTCGGTATGGAGCCAGGAATATTCACGAATGATTTCCAGCTCCTGCTCACTCCGTTTCCACAGGGCCCGTTCTCCGTGTCCGCCATTTAAAAAAAGTCCGCAAAAAGCAGAGAACTGGGCCCAGCGAATATAGAGTCTCGGGGGGATTTCACTACCCGAGAATCCGGCCACATCCGATCCAATGACACTGTAACCGAGCTTTGCACTTTCAAGGATACTCTCTATGGCAGACTCAAATCCCTGGATTCCTTTCAGGGCAATATCCTTATTCTGCTCCTCTTCCGAAGAAGTGTTGCCTTGCCAGTGATGCTCCTGGTCCCCGACCCAGTTGACCGGTGAGGCCTCGATGGGAGCAAAACCCTCGGGATGAAATTTCCGGTCAATGGAACGGGAGAGAGTCACAAACTCCGGGTTTTGTTCCAGCCCATGCAGGTACTCCTGGCGGTAATAGTGGTCCATATACTGACGGGTGGTCATGATACCCTGGTGCGTGCGCATATAGGGGATGGGAACAGGACCCAGGCTGCTGGAGAAAAGGGTGGCTGAACCATCCAGTTTCCATCCATCAATGCCATAGTCAAGTACTTTTTGCTGCAGTCCGTGCCACCAGAGAAGGGCCTCCGGATTGGTATAATCGATAAATCCTCCTGTGCCTTTCCACCAGTTTATCTGCCGGCCCGAGCCGGCCAGGTAGTTGTTTTCGAGGGCCTCTTTGTACCACGAATCAGAGTCCTCCATGGCGCTACCCTTGCTGAAGCTATTCACCATGGGAGTCATCCACAATACTACCCGGTATCCCTTTTCCTGTAGTTTGTTGAACCAGTCCCCCGGATTGGGATAAAGTGCCTCGTCCACTTTAAAATCATTGTAGCGGAGACTCCAGGGACTGTCCAGCAGGATGGTCCGGACCGGGATGTCATGGCTGGCATATCCCTCCAGCAATTCATCTACCCGTTGGGCGGTGTTCTCATCATCCTCCCAGAGCCAGCACTCCAGTGCCCAGGCAGGGGTGAGTGGGGGATTCCCGTGCCGCTGCGCGTTAAATGGCTGCCCCCTGAAAGGAAGCGCAAATAGAAAATAATAGGCCAAGAGGAGGGCCCCCAGGATGATCCCGGTAACTTTCCCGAACTTGCGTAAGTTCCTGATAAATATCATTTTAAATATTGATCAAACCACTGAATCCCCTCCGGGTAGGCCTTGTCTATGGGTAAATTATGGTGCCCGGAAGGGTGCCAGATGATCTCTTTTGGCTTATTGGCAGCTTTAAAGAGCAACTTGCTCGTGATGGGAGGGACCACGTCGTCCTTCTCAGCATTGATCATCAGGAGCGGCCTGGGAGAAATCTCTGCCACATAATTGATGGGATCTATGATGCTTAAATAGTTTTTTGTGTCCCCGGAAAGTGCCTTCTTCCCGAACATCAGGTTCAGCTGTCCCCCGGCCAGCACAATGACCGGCACTTTCACACGCTCTTCCACGCTGCAAAATATGGTTCCAATGATTCCTCCCAGGCTGATCCCAAAATAACCAATTCGCTCCGGGTCCAGCTCTTCCCGGCTCTGGATAAAATCCACTGCTCTTCTGAGGTCAAACACTGTCTGGGTGATCAGGTCCCGGGTCCAGTAGCGGTACCCCTCTGTCAGGTCAAAGTCATATGCATATTTGAAGCGGTCCCCGTGATTGCTGATATCCAGCCTGAGAACCGCATATCCGGCATTCAGCAGGTACTGCTCGCCTGCCTCTATATAGTCCACTGTTTTCCTGTCGCCCAGCCCGTGCATCAGAATAATGGTTGGATAGGGCTGTTCCCCCTGTTTGGGCAGACTCAGCAAAGCCGTGACTTTTTTATCGTGCACACTCTGATAGGTCAGGTAGAACAGGCGAACATCCGCACTGTCTTCAAGCGGGCGTAACGAATCCAGGAGTGGAAGGTCCTGGTCATATTCGTAGTAAAGGGCCACAGGCAACTCCTTATCCCCTCCACAGGAGAAGAACAGGCTAAGAAAAGTTACAAAAAGCCCTGTTCTGATTATTTTAAAGAATCTCATCCTGGTCGATTACAAACATTCGAGTGCTTAGGGTATATTCCCGACCATAGAGGTCCAGGTATTTCAGGTCGACGTAGAATGCCCGATAACCTGTTTCCGGATAATTCAGAGTCGTGGAAAGCCTTGAATGGTCGGAGACCTCCAGATCGTAGGAGCTCCATGCCTCATCTCTGAAATCCCGGTCCTGGGAATCGGCGGACCATAGAAAGGCTTCTTGGATTTCATTTGCAGAACCCTCCACATCCAGGGTAATGCCTGTTCCGCTTTCTGAAATATCCCAGGAACACTTCGCATAGGGTAAGGGTGCAAAAGTATTGCAGAAAAATGCGTTTATGCTCTGCAAAGCCCCCTGTCCTCCGTTCAGATCATGTCCTGCATTGGGGGTGTAGCGGATGAAATTATCCCCCTTCAGCTCATTAAAATAGTGTTTGACGGCGTCCACCGGCCAATAGGGATCATTGGTTCCAATAAGGATCAGTTTTGGCATGGTAAGCAGATCCCTGTATGAGAATGGATCTATCATGGTGGCGATGGCAGTTCCCTGTTCCGTATTAATAGCCTGGGGAATACCCAGATCTACGTAGTCTTCGATTTCAGGGCTGTAGTCCCCCCAGACTTCCAGCTGGTAGTCCAGGTTTACCGGCATATTCAGGACATCAATTACTGCAGGTGCGATGGCCTTCACCCGGGAGTCGCTTGCCGCGCTAAGCCAGGTGGTCCATCCCCGTTTCGAGGCCCCGGAAACAAGGAATCCTTTGATTTCATGATTTGCTGTTTCCCTGGAAAATTCCTGAACCGCGTCCATGGCTCGAACCGCACTTTTTACCATAGGAAAAAGCAGAGGCCAGGAGTAATCTCCATCACTTTGAAAATTGTGCAAGGTATAGGAAATCAGGGCATCTTCGGAAAGATTATCGTACAGGGGCTGGTTGGGGGTTTGTTTTAAGATGGCAACCACTGCCTTGTTCGTCCTGGCGGCAATACCTAAGGTCCAAATCTCTTCATCTGTCTGGGAGGTCCATTTTGGAAGTCCATCCTGCAGCCGGCCTCCTGTGATCCAGAGCAGAGCTCCCTCATACTGGATGTCCGGCGGAATACAAATGGTGAGTTGATGCTTCCAACTGTATTCGCGCCACTGCTGGGAAGTAAGAAGCAGGTCATAGGCCTTCACATCCAGGATGTCATAAGAATTTTGAAGCTCCCAGCGATAGCTGGTATCCCCGTTGTTTAAATAGTGAAGCAGGGCATTCTCCGGGGTGGTAATATCGGTTCCGGGATCCGCTTGTTTCGTACAACTAAAAAGTACGATACCTGTTAGCAGCGCAATGATAACTTTGGCAAAAGACATAGCTCTATTCTCCTGGTTTTGGACTGTTCTTTATTAGTTTAAGTACCTCCTCTACGTATATTTCTCCGGTCCTCTCGCCCAGACTGGTCCGGCTGATATAGTTGTAGCGCTTGAAACTATTAAAATCTTCCGGTGTCAGAATATATCCAAAGGCATCATTGGTCAGCCCGAACAGGAAAGGCTCATCTGTAGGCATCTTTCGTTTGAGATAGAATCCGATATTGGGAAGCGCTTCTCCGGGGATGGTGATGGCCTGAGCGGTCCCGATGTTCAGCAGATTGACGCGGGTACTGATCCTATGATCCTCTGAAGCCACCAGGCCAAGAGGAGAGTTATTCAGAATAAAACGCATCAATTCCGAATCCACAGGAAAATTCACGATCCTGTAGCTGCAATAAAGCTCAGGATCCTCCTGTATGGCTGCGTCTTTAATAATTCTCAGGGCCTCATCTGCCATTAACTCTCCAATCCGGATACATTCTGCCCAGTCGTTGGCCTCTTTCCCGTTTTCACGGCGGTTGTCCGCTGTTACCATTCCCCCCTGAGCACTGTTCATAAAGAGAGCAATTCCTCCTACCTTCTGTTCAATTCGATCGTAGAGGGGGCCACAGAGATCGGGCGTTAGTATTCCGCGCTCCGATCCGATAATCTCCGGATGGGTGGCGTAATTTACCAGGGTAGCAATGGGACTTCCCTGATTTTCGCCCCCCGCAGCTAAAACCTGCATCACCCCGCAGCGCGGATCATACAGTTCGGGGGCGTAATAGTTATAGGCGATCTTGCCCCGGGCTTCTCCCACTGCCGTTCGCAGGAGTGCGGGCTCCAGATTGTCATATGCTTCATTAACGGCCTCGGCAATCTGTTTCACACACCAGTCCAGGTACTCCAGATCGGCCCCCACATTTCCCTCTTCATCCGGAAACCCATAGGCATCGGGTGCACTGTGGGTATGTGTGACCCCGATCAGAACATTCTCCGGGGGTATGTTTTTGATCAAATCTCTGGATCTGTCCCCAAGCACAGCCGGCCAACCAAGGTTATCGATCCCCACGATGGCAATGCGGGTTTCTCCCTTTTCAACAGCCAGGGCACGCACGAAAAGATCTCCCCTTTTTTCGCTTACCGGTTGAGGGGTGCCCACACCCCCTGAAACGGGCAGAAGGGGATCCGGCGTAATGATCCTGACTGCTGCACCAGCTTTAAATACCTGGCCATGCAACGTGTTAAAGCCCAAAAAGATCAGGGATAAAAAAAGAAAGATTCTCATCAATGGAATTTTAACTAATGTATATAGAATATTAACTCAATATTAATGACTCAATGCCTGATCTATCCTAATTGGTTAAGAATCTATATCAAAGATAGACTTTTTTCAGGATTAATGGATTATATGGTTGACTGCTATTGCTAGAATGAATAACTTATGTTGCCGATGCAACTGTAGTGCTTTACTAACTAATCCTGTCAAACCAAATCTGATAATCATGAGATGTAACCGATTGCTGTCAAAGTTTACAAATCGCGTGCTTGCCACCCTTGCGATTCTGATGCTTTTTGCTTTCTCTGCTATGGCGAATCAACAACCTGTTACTGTTACAGGAAAAGTTACCTCCTCTGCGGATGGACTGGGACTTCCGGCGGTGACGGTCCATGTTCAGGGAACCCAGATCGGAGGGGTAACTAATCTGAGCGGGAACTATAGCATTGAAGTGCCCGGGAGCAACTCCATCCTGGTATTCTCCTATGTGGGCTATGAAACCCAGGAGGTGATGGTCGGGAACCAGAGGATTATTGATGTGGTGCTGATGGAAAGTGCTCAGGAACTGGAGGAAGTGGTGGTTACCGCACTGGGGATCACCCGGGAAGAAAAGTCACTTGGCTTCTCTGTGGGAAGTGTGGATGGAGAGAACCTGACCAGGGTAGCCCAGGAGAATGTAATTAATTCCCTGGCCGGTAAAGTCTCCGGTGTGACAGTTAATTCCACCGGGGGGACCGGATCTTCCGTCAGTATGGTGATCCGGGGGGCCTCCTCCTTAAGCAGTGACAATCAACCTCTTTTTGTCATAGACGGGGTTCCGGTGATCAACACCTTGAATAACATCACTCAATTCGGAAGCGATAACCGGGTGGATTACGGGAATGCCATTTCCGATTTAAATCCGGATGATATCGCGAATGTATCTGTATTGAAAGGCCCCAGTGCTGCAGCTTTATATGGTTCAAGGGCCGGGAACGGCGTGGTGTTAATCACCACAAAGTCGGGAAAAGGGATGCGGGGCGTTACGGTGAATATCAGCTCCAATACGGTGATGGATATCCCCTATAAATATTTTCCGACTCAAAAAAAATTCGCCTCAGGCTATTTTTCTTTCACCCCTGAAAATTATCCGGGTGCTATTATGACCGTTGATCCGGCACAGGGTGCAGGTGCGGGAATTGAATGTGATAAAGGATATTTTGCGATTCAATGGCAGAGTCCGGAGGATGCCAATGGGAATAAAGTTCCCATCCCGCTGATCTCCTATCCGGATAACTTCGCCAATTTTGTTCAGAATGGCATCACCACCACTAACGGGGCTTCAGTAAGCAGTAATAACGAGGTGGTGAACTACCGACTGGGCTTTACCAATATGAGCAGCAAGGGAATTGTTCCCAATTCCGACCTGTTCCGAAATACCCTTTCTTATGCCGGATCTGTGAAAGCACACGAAAAACTAACCATCAGTACCAATTTTAATGTAAACAGGTCCTGGTCCAATAACCGGCCCTCCAGCAACCGGGGAACCAATCCCCTTGAATGGGCGTCCAAGATTCCCCTGAATATCAATATCCTGGACCTGGAAGATTATTGGGAACCCGGGCAGGAGGGCGTTCAGCAGAGAACTCCCAGCAACGGGCTATACAACAATCCCTACTTCCTGGCATATGAGGTGAACAATAGTTTTGTCCGGGACCGGGTATTTGGGAATCTGAAAGCAGAATTACAGATTACCAAAGATCTGAGCCTGATGGGACGTTATTCCCTGGACCGGTATAACGAAAAGCGGGAAACGAAGATGGCTCCCAGCTATACGAAAGAGACCAATAACGGGGCCTATGGGATCATTGATATAGCCAACTTTGAAAATAATGTGGATGTCCTGGCCACTTACGCGAAACAGCTTGAGACCTTTGCCTTTTCCGTTTCGGCAGGCGGGAACTCCTCCTACAGGAAAGGTTCTTCCATCAGTAATTCTTCCAAGTCGGGTACGGGCCTGATTGTTCCGGAAGTCTATACGGTGAGCAATATTAAATCGGGTTCACTGGATTACAGCAGCAGCTGGTACCAGAAGGCGATCTACTCTGTGTACGGGATGGCCAATCTTTCCTACAACAGTATGATCTACCTGGATCTTACCGCCCGGAATGACTGGTCCAGTACCTTGCCGAAAGAGAATCAATCCTATTTTTATCCCTCCGCCTCCTTAAGCCTCCTGGTCAACGAGATGATTGATCTGGGATCCCGGGTTGAGCTTATCAAGTTGAGGGCTGGCTGGGCAAAGGTAGGGAACGATGCTTCACCCTACCAGCTGTATCCAACCTATGGCAATGCAGGCCAGTGGGGGGATGCCACCCGGCTGGGCAAATCAGGGACCATTTTAACCCCCAACCTGAAACCCGAAGAGGCCACTTCCCTGGAATTTGGCGCGGATATCCGCCTCTTCAGTGACCGCCTGCGTATTGATGGAACCTACTACATGGTGGACAACCGCAACCAGATCATCCGGGATATTCCAATTGCAAGTTCTTCCGGGTTTAGCAGTGTCAATATTAATGCGGGCCTGGTGGAGAGCCAGGGCTGGGAATTCCTGGTCATGGGGACCCCTTTGAGGACGTCAAATCTGTCCTGGGATCTTGGAATAAATTTATCCCGGAACAGAACCACCCTGGCGGAGATCTCTGAAGGGGTAGAGTTTATTACCTTCTGGACGGATGCCAGGGGAGGGGCCAAGACCTACGTGGGGGATCAGATCGGGGATATCTACGATGCTACCCTTCTGACGGTGGAAGATAAAGAATCTCCCTACTACGGCTATCCCATCGTCGGGGGAGAGAATCTGAGGTGGCAGGATAAGCCCAGCGAAGCCTTTATGACAAAAATCGGAAACTACAATCCGGATTTCCTGCTTGGAATGCAGACGGCGCTCTCCTACAAGGGATTCAGTTTGAACATGAGTTTTGACTGGAGACACGGAGGTCAGTTCGTCTCCCAGACCCACCGGTATATGTCAGAGGATAAGATGGGAGGGCAATGGCTGGATGGATTGATTAATCCCGGAGGAAGGACAGGCCAGGAACTTCGCGACTGGCTGGTGGCAAATGAAGATGAGCTCATTTTAAATGGCTTTCATGTGGTTGGCGGACCCACTGTTGAATATGGAGGCTTCCCGGAAAGTTATAGCGGAGTGGAAGTGAATGACGGGGCCTTTATTCCGGGTGTGATCGATAATGGGGATGGCACCTATACAGAGAACCTGGGAGAAGCGGGCACCATGTTTGTCCCTTACATCGTTATGTACCCCTGGGAATTTACCAGGTCTTCCACCTTCGATGCAGATTTTGTAAAGTTACGGGAGATCTCGCTGAGCTACAGGCTGCCTCAAAACCTTATTTCCAAACTAAGAATGCAGGATCTGACCATATCTGTTTACAGCCGCAATATCATCCTCTGGACCAAGGCAAAAGCCGGAGTTGACCCGGAACGGGCTTTCCAGGCGGAATCCGGGGGATTCAAACAGGGAATCGAAAGGTACAATATTGAACCCTGGGTCATACCCATTGGCTTTAAGTTGAATTTTACTTTTTAATAATTTATAAACCTAAGATCATGTATACGAAAAGTAAAAGATTGATATTCATATGGATGGGACTTATTCTTCTGATGAGTGCCTGTCATGATCTGGAAGAGGTGAACATCAACCCCAATGGAGTGGACCCGGCGGTTGCGCATCCTAACCTGTTGCTAAGTACCATAGTTACGTCCACCGGACAGGCGGTGGTTAATCTGGGATACGGAGATATCGCGGGTGTGATGCAGCATACACAGAAAGATGGCTGGAGCAGTGGTCATAACGGCTATGACTGGTCCACCAGCCAGGATTGGGCATCCTATTACAGCATCCTTCGGAATGTGGATGAAATGTATAACAAGGCCGTGGAGATGGAGCTTGAATTTCATCAGGGGGTGGGTCTGGTGATTAAATCCTATGTGTTTGGACTGATCACAGATCTCTGGGGGGATGCTCCATACTCTCAGGCACTGAAAGGAGAGCTGGGGGGAGCAGAGAATATCAAACCGGCTTTTGACAGGCAGGAAGATATTTATGCAGGTATTCTCGCAGATCTTGAAACTGCAAATACCTTGCTTTCAGGCAGCCAGGGTGATTACGAAGGAATATCACCCGTACAGGATGTGATTTTGGAGGGGAATGTGCTTCGCTGGAGGAAATTTGCGAATTCACTGGCCCTAAGGTATTATATGCGCCTGTCTGAGAAAGTTCCTGCCATTGCAGAGGCTGGTATAGAGAAGATTGTGGGTGATCCGGAGGGCTATCCCATCATTCTGAATGCCACTGAAGATGTAAATATGGATTATCCCGGCGCCAGTACGGCAGATTCCTGGCCCACGAATACGGTCTTTGGTCAGCTGGAGCAGGGTTCTTACAGGCGTGTTAAAATGTGTGCCACCCTGGTCGACACCATGCAAAAACTGAATGATCCCAGGCTTGAGTTGTGGGCAAGAAAGGTGGACGTGCCCCTGGTAGTGGTTCCCGCACCGGATGACCGGGATGAGATTGTGAATGGGATACGTTACGTGGGTCCGGATGCAGTCAATCAGTATGTGGATCAATTCGGGATACAACCGGACGAGGATCCTGACTATGTGGGGCTCCCGGCTTCGTGGAGTAATCTACCGCAGGCATACAATATGAATCCGGATAACAACTGGGGACAGGCCCCTCTGAATCCCCATGCCTCTCATTTGAATGAAAGGTACATGAACACCACGGGGCCACTGATAAAGTCACGGATGATGACTGCCGCAGAGGTGCATTTTATTATTGCCGAGGCTGCACTGAAAGGATGGACCTCAGAAAGTGCCCAGGCACATTATGAGGCCGGAGTGGAAGCTTCGCTGAAAGCCTGGGGCAAAAGCAGTGCCTATGCCGACTATATCCTGAATCCCGGGGTGGCCTATGAGGGAAGCCTGAAACAGATTATGGAGCAGAAATGGATTGCCAGCTGGACCGCTGCAACGGAGGCCTGGTTTGATTACCGGAGAACCGGACAACCCGCTTTGAAACCCGGACTGGTTGTAAAAAGAGATGCCCTGCCTCTGCGCTTCTACTATTCCATAGATGAGATGGATTACAACCCGGAGAATACTCAGTCTGCAATCGGGCTGCTTGAAACAACCGAATTTTCTGCCGAGGACGGGGAAAACAGTGCCTGGTCAAAGATGTGGGTCCTGCAGGGAACCGGCCTGCCATATTAGGAAAACACCTGAAGAAAAAAAACCGTCTCAAGAATTTCCTGAGACGGTTTTTTTCTTTAGTCTGCCCGGGGTTTATTTGGCATTGTACGAGAGGGTCAATGCCAGACTGGGCCTCAGATACAAGTCCCCGTCATTTCCCGGATCACCCATAAATTCGTGGTAGAAGACGGTAATAACCATTCTGTCCGGTCCTATTTCCCGGATCATGGCAGTGGTTGTATAGTCTTGCAGTCCGATAAATCCATCCCCATCAAAGGTGATGAAGTCCACGTTTTCATAAGTTATCGTTTCGGGAATCCCGGGTTTGGGCCCGATATCAATATCCTCATCATACACCGTTTCAACAATTAATTGTGCATTTTCATGCAGGGTCCAGGTGGGGGATTCCGGATTTGCATAAGTAATCTGAAAGAAGCCATAGGAGGTGGTGTGTACAATGTCGCCGGGATCAACCTCAAAGCTACAATAGACCCAGGGAGCCATCACATCCCCGTTGATATTGTCAATTTCATAGCTGCCGTCAAAATGAAAGGTGTACTCATTGTCATATTCATCGGGCAAGCCGATGTACTCCAGCAGATCAGCGATTGCAGGAAATATATTGGGCACCAGTTCCACTTTTATATGACCCACGCCATCATTGCCTCCAGGAGTTCTGGAGAGTACCCAGGTTTTGCCGGAGGTGGCTTCGGCTCCTCCGCTGAGCAGGTCTTCAATGGTAGCGATGGTGACTTCCTTTGTTTTGGTGGTCGTGCCACCCTCTCCCGTAACGGTACATTCAATGGTAAATTCACCCCCTGTGATATAGGTGTGGAGGTGGCTGCCTGCAGAATCAGAGACAGTACCGTCACCGTAGTTCCACTGCCAGGCAGTGGCTTCCGGTGATTCGGCTGCAATATTTACTGTAAACCCATCCACCGTGACAAATATTGAAAGGCTGGGAGCAGGTATCTCCTCCTCTTTACAGGCGGTGAAGCAAATCCCCAGAACCAGGAGAAATCCCAGTCCAAAAATAATCTTCGATAATCCTTTGTTGTTCATCCGATCAATGTTTTTTTACTTATTAGATAATAGATCCATTCATCTCGATTGTTCTGCTAAAGAAACTATTTTTTTTTAAATCCATCGCTTTGAGCTCCTTATTGAATATCCCGTATATCCCACCAGAGCCTGGCGTCAATCCGGTCCTCTCCACCGGGAAGGCGGCCAATGGCTTCATTCAGGTTGTCCCCGTTAATGGTAAGTTCCCGGGTAAAGGGATAAGAAGCTCTGGTGGGCATGTATCCGCTTGTGATCCCAGGCGACAGCAGTGGACCGGTTCTCTGGGGGATCTCCGGGTATCCTGTCCGCCGGATGGTACACCAAGATTCAAAGGCATTGGGAACACTGGCGATCCACATCTGTGTGGAAATTTGCCGGAACCTGTTCTCCTGGTCCCCATAGAGTGTGGCTTCTGCTTCGCCAGCCAGGTATGCTGCAATAGAATCACTATCAATATTCCATTGTTCCATGGCCAGTTCGATGGCCCTTTGATACAGCATATTTGCATCACCCCCGGCACCACTCAGATTAAACAGAGCCGCTTCTGCTCTCAGCAACCAGACCTGGGCAGCTGTGAGCAGGTAAATGGGCTGATCTTTGGCAAAGAAAGCCTCTGAAGGCACGGAGGCGTTCTTCTTGTTCCAGGACGAAAAGGCCTCATCCGTCAGACCGTTGGGCATGCCCAGATATTCCTCTTCAGAATTCTTTGAGGCAAAAAATTCCAGCCTCGGGTCTCCTGTTTCTTTCAGGGTATTGATAAATTTTTCAGCCCAAACAAGATTATAGACCCCTTCCTGACTGGACTGCCAGTACCAGTACCATGGATTATAAAGTTCACTTTTGCTCTCTGAAGTTTCCAGTGTGGGATTCTGGTCGTTGCTTTCAATCAATGGTAAAGAGAGACACTCCGAAACAACTGGCTCATATTTCCCGGGATCGGCAAATCTGGCTCTCATGGCCAGATGAAAGCGATAGGTATTGGCAAATCGAATCCATAGGTCCAGGTCTCCTTTAAAGACCGGATCGACATCTGATGCATAAATATTGGACTCAGCTTCCGGCTCTTCCAATACAGCAGATACAATTCTCCAGCCGGTCGACCATATCGCTGTAGATTTCCTCCTGTGTATCGTATTCGGGTTCCTCTATGCCATATTTAGCCATTCCCCCTTCGCTGTAGGGAACATCCCCAAACATGTCTGTTAATTTGGAAAAACTAATGATTGCAACGATCTGAGCCTGGGCGTTGTGCCACCTGTTCTCATACTTTTCTCCCTCAGAAGTGAGTTCGAAGTACTTCAACCAAGTTTCGTATGGATGAATTGTATACCCCGCTGAAAACCATTTCAGGATAATCCTGTGTTCCGTATCCATTGTACTTATCAATTTCACGTACCCAGTTGTTAGAGATATAGATGTGCGCATACTGACCTCCAAAGTTCACCTGGATATCGCCCATGGCATCATTGAAGGCTCCTCTGACAGCGCTGGTAAAGAGATACTCATCGGGAAGATCGGTCAGCCTGTTAGGATCCGTATTCATCTCTTCCCACCGTTCTGTGCAGGCGGTCAGTCCTGAAAAAACAAAGATCAATATCAGAATTAGCCTCGCCGGAGTTCTTTTGCTTGTATTCTTTTTCATGGCTTGCATCTTGATTTTAGAAATTCAGATTCAGACTGAAGCCGTAGCTTCTGGTGCTGGGCATTGGGTTTAATTCGAAGGCATTTCCAAAACTTCCGGAATTGAATCCCGATTCAGGATCATAATCCCCTGATGCGTTGTAGAAGAAAAACAGGTTTCTTGCTATAAATGAAATATTAACATTTCTGATGAATGATCCATTTAACAAGCGTTGAGGAAGATTATAACCCAGGGACAGCTCTCTCATCCGAATATTGGTCGCGTTTATGATATAATCTGAAACAATCTTGTTGAAATAGATGGTATTCAGATTTCGTAACATGGGTTGAACAGCAATATCATTGGCTTCGCCGGTTTCCATATTTACGCCGTCTTCCACATATCCTTTGGGCACCACTCCCCCTATGGTACTTCCGTATAAAATTCCCTCATGGGTGGAGTACCACTCGTCCCTTCCTTCGAGGGATCCGGGGGAGGTGCCAAACAAATCATGATATAATTTGGTTTGTGAAAAATACTCTCCTCCCAGTTGAAAGTCTATTAAGAAACTAAGTGAGAAGTTCTTGTAGCTTAAACGATTGGATAAGCCACCCAGCAGATCAGGATTTATATCCCCCAGATTCTTATACTCGCTTTCAACTGCGAATCCATATTCATCGATGAGTTTTTCGCCCTTTTCATTGCGGGCATAATCATATCCATAGATGGAACCATAAGGTTCCCCCGGTCTGAGCTCCACAAAGGCAAAGCCTGTGACCCCTGAGAGTATAACTCTTCTGTCGACCCCCTGGTATAAGGAGACAACTTCCGAGATATTCCTGGAAGCATTCAGTGAAATGTCCCAGTTAAAATTATTCCGGGTAATTGCCGTTCCGCTCCATAGGATTTCAAAGCCATGGTTACGAACCTCACCCGCATTTACCATGATGGACTCAAATCCGGAAGAGGGTGCCAGTTCAACCGGCATGATCTGGTTTTTGGATGTACCATCATAGTAGGCAAAATCAAATTCCAGCCTGTTTTTAAAAAAACTTAAATTTGTTCCAAGCTCCCATGAATCAGTTATTTCAGGTAAAAAATTCTGAAAGGCCAGTCTGCTGCTCATTCCACCCAGGGGATAGGAGAAGGAGCTTTGCGATACACTGTAATAATTGGTCGTCTGATAGGGACCTGCATCATTTCCCACTCTGGCAACAGATGCTCTCAGTTTGCCATTGGATAAGATGGAGGACTTAATCCCAAAGGCCTCTGTAAAAAGGAAACTCAGGTTCCCGGAATAGAAGCTGTAAGAATTGTCATCAGCCGGCAGGGTGGAAGACCAGTCATTGCGGTAAGTCAGATCAAAATATAGGAAATTTTTAAAGGAGATGGTTCCAATTCCATACAGGGATAAAACCTCTTTCTGACTCAGACTTTCCCAGGTGGAATAGTTTTGAAGATTGCTCATATGATAAAAATTCGGCACCTTCCATTCACTGCCGCTCTGTCCGATTCCTTTCCACTGATCGTAGCGGTAATTGCCCCCCAGACTTAGATTCATATGCAGGCTGGAACCCAGATCCTGTCTGTAGGAGAACAGAAAATCACTGTTCCATTCATAAGAATCGCTGAAACTCTGACTCATGGAGCCCAGGTAAGAATTGTGGTTGTAGCTTCCGCCGGCCACATACTCCTTCTCGTTTCGGTTGCTCAGGTCCAGGCCTGAACGAAGCAGAAGATTGAATCGTTCAGAAAAATCAAATTTCAGGGAAAGTAAACCCTGAAGGCGGTTTTTCTCGTCCTTGTTCTGCTTGTTTTCCATGGTCCAGTAAGGATTCGAAGCGGTGCGGTCCCAGGCCCAGTTTTCTGAACCATCTGCCGCCATGGCATTGTCCTCTACGCTTTGCAAAATCACATTTCTTGGCATGGCTCCCAGAGACCAGCCGGCATTGGCAGGGTCCTCCGCCAGATAAGGCCGGTTGTTCACCTGATTATGTATGTAATTGATCTTTGCATTCAGCTCTATGCTTTTCCCAAATTTTGAAGAACCAGCCAGGTTAACCGTTTGCTTTCTCATATCATTATTTGGATAGATGCCTGAACTATTCTGATTGGTAACAGATGCCCTGAATGTGGTCGTTTCATTGCCACCGTCAAAGGCCACTGTATTCATCAGGGTATATCCCGTACGATAGAACGCTTTAAAATAATCGGGCTGACTCTCGTAGGGGACCTCATTTTCCAGCCAGTCTTCTTTCGGGCTGCCATCCATTTTACTGCCCCAGCTCCAGATCCAGGGTTCTTCCCCCACAATATCATTAATGCTTGCATACACCTCGGTGGGATATCGTCCAAAGGCCCCCTGGCCGTATTCGTTCTGGAACGAGGGGAATTTCATGGGATTTTCGGCCATAAAACTGGAGTTAAGGGATATTCCAATTCCTTTGCGCCTGCTTCCCTTTTTTGTGGTAATTAAGATGACGCCGTTGGCACCACGTGAGCCATACACAGCTGCAGCACCGGCACCTTTCAGTACACTCATGGATTCCACATCCTCCGGATTAATGTCAGACAGGGCATCCCCTTTATCGGTTCCTCCCCACTGACTTGCTCCACCGTAAGAATCTCCGCCCACGGGGATGCCATCAATGACTATCAGGGGGCGGTTTCCACTTGATAAAGAAGATACGCCTCTTAAGACGACTCTGGAGGAGCCATCCGTCCCCGAGGGGGTGCTGGAAATCTGTAATCCTGCAACTTTTCCTGACAGGGAATTGATGGGATTATTCTGCTTCACCTCGTTAAATTCTTCACTGCCTACCTGGGTCAGAGAGTAGCCCAGTGAGCTTTTTTCCCTGGAGATATTCAAGGCAGTAATCACCACCTCTTCCAGTGCCTGAGCACCTTCTTTAAGAGACACCTCGATATTCGTGAGTCCACCGGCAGGGATTTCAAAAATCTCATACCCTACATATGAGAAAAGCAGGATGGTTTCCCCCCCTGGCACCAGGATACTGAATTTTCCATCCAGGTCGGTGGTAGTCCCTGTGCTGGTCCCTTTAATAGAAACGTGCGCCCCAACAATGGCTTCGCCATTTTCTGCATCCAGCACCCGGCCGTTTACCTCATGTCTGCCAAAGCCCTCATCGCTGGAGATAACGATCAGCTTATCTTCCAGAATCTGGTAGTTTAGCTCTGTGCCCAGCAGAAGAGAATCCAGAACCTGGGTGATATTTGCCCTTCTCAAGCGCAGGCTGATCTCCTTATCCAGAGCCGGATGCTCTTTGTTAAAAAAAAACTGGTATTCACTGTTGGCCTGTATACTCTGGATGGCTTCCCGGAGCGATACTTCCTCCAGCCTCACGGTAACCGCAGAGTCCCGCTGGGCATGGAGTGCTGATGGGAATACCAGCAAAAGACCAATTGTTAGCAGTAGATTTCTCATATACCTGTAATTATCATCAACAATATATAAAAACTCACAACAGAATCCACCTTAGAATGTAACCCTCAGTTCCCTTCGCGTGCTGGTTTCCAGGGATTCGATGGAGAGTATTACTCCCAAATTTTGTTCTCTGGACTTTATTTCAAACCCATTTCCCTCCGGCGAAAGAGTGATTTCCAAATCATCTGCATAGCTCATATCAGGGAGAAAAAAGGTTGATGGCTGCTTTATGTTTGCATCCTCGATCCAGGAACAGGAGAACCTGTTTTGTTCCGGATCAAAAGCGAATGATTCAAGGGAACCGGCCACTTCGATGGGACGGGGACGTACAAGCGCAGAGAAATAGGGGTGATTCTCTATTCCCCTGTAATAAGCCCAGTAAGTCTGTCCACATTTATATTTTTCGAAAAGCTTCAGTATGAACCGGGTTTGTTCCAGAAAAATGCTGTCCTTACTCTGGAAAGCACCCCACTCGCCCACAAGCATGGGCATGTTCAGGCGCCTGGAGGTGTTAAAGGTGTGATCAAAAAGATATTCCACCCTGTCCTTACTGGCAGAGGAATAGGCTTTGGTATCCACCACCAGGTCATAGCCATGGGGGGCGTAGGCCACCTTCTCTTCCAAACGGCCATCGCTATAGCGGATGCGCTGTATTCCACTGGGTACCCCCGGGTTGGAAAAGTAACTGTGCTCCAGGAAAAGGATATGATCAGGATCCACTTCTCTGATGGCAGTTGCAACTCTGGTATACATGTCCATCAGGGTGGTGGATTCAAAGGCCAAATTCATCTCCTGTACGGCATTGACCACTTTTGAGTAGATGGCCGTGTCGGTCATATTCTCCAGGATTTGTGCCCGGCCATCGGGATGGCCCCAAAGTTCCATAAGTTCTCCTGCTTCCATGCCTGCTGCCCGGATCTCCTCCTGAAATATCTCCATATATGCCCTTACCATAGCCGGGAAGAACTTGCTTGCTTCCGAACCGATAAAGGGTTCGTTCATCAGGTCGTAGCCAATCACAGCCGGTTCATGGGCATAACGCTCTGCAATGTATTGCCACAGAAGGGCATAATGATCCTGGATTCCCACCCCATCACTGGCAGGGGTGTTGTTCCAGAAATTATCAAAGGCAGTCTGAACCGCCGGACTGATCAGGTAGGCATCGCTCCAGACCGCCCCGGTGTAGTGTGCTTGATCTTCTGTCAGGGTGGCCCATTCCGGGGCTCCATCCGAGAATTGAACCGAATACAGGTCCTGGTGCATGTCCAGGATGACATACAGCCCGTTTTCCCTGGCCCATTGGATACGCTCATCCAGGCAGCGGAACATGGAATCGTTATATACTCCCGGCTCTGGCTCCAGTCCATCCCAGAGGATCCCCAGGCGGACCACATTAAATCCCCACCCACTGATCTGCTTAAACTCCTCCTCGGTCATTCCACACAGATATCCGCTGTTTGCATCCTTGATAATCAGGTTGATCCCGTTCAGGATCAGTTCACGCTGGTATTGATCTCTGAATGTGTTTCCATCAAGGGTGACAAAAGTGGATGATGGATGGCTACTGCAGGAAAAAAGCAATAATACGCTGAGTATAAACAGGATTAATGAGTTAATCTTAGTCATAGATAAGCTTGTTTTCAGGTCCCCCGATAATGTCTGGAAGATAAGACTTTTTGACATTCAGATGCAAGACCCGGTGATAGTTTAAGGACAGCTGCCGGATCAGGTAAGAGGGATAGTTATGGGTTCTCTCCAGGCAGGTAATAGAAAAAGCCGTCCTCGGCACCAATCAACAACTCGGGGATCCCGTCTTTGTTCCAGTCAACGGTGGTGGGACTGGTACTGTGCCCTCCCAAAAGAACGGATGAGAGGTCTCCTTCAAACTGAAATTTAAACCTTCCCTGTCCGCTAATATTTCTGTACAGCTCAACATTTTTACTATTGGCCAGAAGGTCCAGGTCCCCGTCCCCATCCCAATCCACCAGATCAATTTTCCTCCGGCCACTGCCACCCGCCTTTTTGGAATTGAGTTGCAGGAGCTTGCCCTGATCATCATAAAATATCCGCTGTCCGGGCATCAGGACTAGTCCTTCTTCTCCCATCTTGCGCTGGAAGAAGCTGAGGTATCCTTCATGGTCAATGACCACCAGGTCGTTTAATCCATCCTTATTTAAATCAAGCACCAGGGGCCTGGTACGCCACTGTACAACCAGTTCACCTGGCTCCGGATCCCACCAGTTCCAGGCGGGCTTTGGCGGGCTTCCCTGCCAGTCCACCTTCAGTGCCTTTGGCTCGCCCAGTACCGGGTGGCTCCTGTTACCGATATTGGGCAAACAGATGAGTTTGCCAACAATGCTGTTCAGAACGATATCCGGCAGACCATCCATGTTCCAGTCAGCCACAAAGGGTACGGTATACCCCCACTTTGCCTCAGCCGGTCCCTGTATGGAAAGATCCGCACCGGCCATGATCCGGAAGGTCTGCCCCCCGGCTTTCAATCTTACTGGCGCGGCCCATGTGGGGGGATCCCCTCCATCCAGATTCTCAAAAAATTCAAGAAAGCCGGCCGTATTCCCAGCGATTATATCTTCGTCCCCGTCGCCATCCCAGTCAAAGCTGCATGGAGTGGAAAGGGCACCACATTTTACATAGGCTGCTCTCTGTTTAAAATATACGGGCTCAGCAAGTAGAGGCAGACCCTGGTAATCCATGCCCCTGTTTTCAATCAATAGCACACGACCGTCTTCCTTGCCCACGATAATATCCGGATCATGGTCCTGGTCCCAGTCGAATACCACCACTTCGGGCATCTCCAGCTCCAGATGAAGGGTATGCCCGTTCAGCTGCAGGAACCTGCCCGCTGCATAGACCGGCTCTGTGCGCGATCCGGTATTTTCAAAGAAGCTGATCCTGTCCAGGAATTCACCACAGATCAGGTCCAGATCCCCGTCCAGATCCCAGTCCACCAGGTTTGGGGAAGGCTTCCCGTAGACATCCAGGGGCTGGCCATCGGCCAGGATTTTGCTGGCCTTGCCGTAGTCAGGCTTCTCATTGCTTCCATGGTTAATAAGCCGGTAGACAAAGCCGTGCAGCGGCCCATTGGTCCATTTGCCCTCCTTGTTGAAGGCATCATCCCAGCCATAGTCACGCCAGTCACTGACTCCAATAATCAGATCCAGGACCCCGTCCCCATTGTAATCGGCATATTTCCACTGGTTGGCACGACCACTGTGAAATGTTTGTTTGTAGGCAATGCCGACGGGTCTGTTGAATGTCTCGTTCCGGAAATCCTCATAAAGCTTGCCGGGGGTGCAAACCACCATCTTCCCTTCGGGCCAGGAAACAGTCATCTGCTTTTTACCCTCGGCTATACGCCTGCCGGGGCCGAAGAGATTGTTCCCCTTATTCTCGAAAAAATAGAGCCCGTTGGAGGGTTTATCGGTGGTGGAAACCAGCAGGTCCATATCCCCGTCCCGGTTCCAGTCGACCGGGATTGGATTGGCCCAGAGTCCCACCCCCAGATCCACAATCAGCCCCGGATTCCGGTATTTTAATCGAACACTTTCGGGAGTAAGCACGGAGGGTGCTTTCTGGGGTGCCTGGGGAAGGGGAGGAAATGCCTCTTCCCTAAGCCGCCAGCGGGTACTCATCAGGCAGGTTTTTTCACCTGCTTTATCTTCCTGGTAATAGACGGTCAGGATGGATCCGTCCTCCAGCTGGATGGAGGCCGGATAGCCCAGGTCGGAAGAGAGGGCCCCACGGATCAGTATTTCCTTATCTGTTTCCCAGCTAAGACCTTCATCCCTGCTGATGCAGGCTTTTTCTCCATAGGGTTCGCGGCGAACTCCGTAGGAAACCAGTAATAAACCATTTTTTAACTCCAGCAGGTGGGGTGGGTAACCCCATATGCCGGTCGGGTGAGCAGTGGTCCAGCTCCTGCCACCGTCATAACTTTCAGATTGCCGGAGATAGGACTGCGCATGATCCACGGGGTTATAGCGGAACATGGCCACGAGTTTACCATCGGAGAGCTCCACCACATGGGGCTCATGGGCAAAAGTCACATCGTCCCCGCTGCCCATGGGTACGGTGGAAATAAGCTGCCAGCTTTGACCATCGTCCAAAGATTGTTCCACCCCGATTATTTTGCGGTCCTGCACATAGCCGGTGCCCACGTATAATAAGCGGCCATCGGAGAGTTCAATAGGCCCATGAGGTGCGGAAACCAGCTGTTTTACCGGCTCCTCCCAGGAACGTCCTCCGTCCGTCGATCGCCTGGTCCAGTTGCCCAGCCAGTGCGCCCTGGTCTCCTCGCCCAGTTTCTCCGCATGGCTTCTCCAGGAAGGATTCCTCTCGTAAATCTTTTCTCTGTCAAATGCCAGGGAGGTGAACCAGTTCACCAGCAAAGTGCCCTGCCCGGTTTCAAGGATCCCTGCATCGCGGTCATCAAGCGGGGTATTGTTAATGGTCTCGGGATCGGACCAGGTTTGACCCAAATCGCTGCTACGGATCATCTGGGTGATTCCAAAGGGACACACATGGGCTTCCCGCATCCCGGAAAAGACCACCAGCAATTCGCCTGACCGGGTCTGTGTGATACTGGGCCAACCCATATATTTCCCCGGCTGCTTGCAGATCACCCCGGTTGAGATTATTTCAGCACAGGGGCCCGGCTGTTCCCCGCAGTGGGCCGGGACCCGGGAAAGGAACAGACTGCAGTAGACAAGGATCAAAACTTTGCCGCTTAGTTTCATGGTGCTCAGATTGTGCCGGGGGGGCTGATGGCCCCAACATATCTTCCTGCCCAGTAAGGCAGGAGGTATATGTAGGGCGGATATTCTCTTCCCCCGTCGTCTCCTCCATTATTTCTGTAGGCATTGTTGTGCAGGTGCATGGGGCGCTCATCTCGTGGAAGTACCCGGGTATATTCCTGTTTTCTGAAATTCGGGGCCACCCTGCTCAGATCCTTCCGATGACTGTTTTCCACTTTCCAGGAGACCAGATCCATGGGAAATTCCCTGAGCCACCAGGCCGATTCCCGGGAATCGTAATCAGATCCTCCGATGAGTGCATACAGGTAATTCCAGAGGGGGTTCTTTTCATTGCGTTCAATTTCCCAGTGGCTTTGTGCAGTCTTAAAAAAGTCCTGCTTCAACTCCCCGGTAAAAGCATACTTGATCAGGGCCGGAATGGTCAGGAAATACATTTCATCATCGGAGTGGTTCCAGGAATCGCTCAGGTGCTGACCCTCCACAAAGCCAATTACTGCAGCCGGTCTGAGGGCGTTTTCTGCATATCCGTGTTTATCCATGAGCTCATAGGCTTTCTCTTTGTAGATTTCTTCTCCGGTAAAATGATAGGCTGTCTGAAGAAAGGCCAGGATCAGGGTGGAATTCAGCCGGCGGTCGCCCACATTGATGGGGAAGCTATTTACGTACTCAGGATTCCATCTTCCCCACTGGGTGATGGTTCCGTTCCAGGTGACCAGGTACCAGTCGTGTTCGATAATATGGTCCATCTCAATTTTGATCTGGTGTATGGCCCGGTCCTGCCACGCTTTGTCAGGAACTATCTCCGCAAACAGGGCATAGACAAAAAAGTGTCCGCAGGATTCATCGCTGCTGGTGGTGGATTTCCACCTCCAGCGTCCATCTTCGGTCAGGCGCCAGATTTTTTGATCTTCGGGCATATCCGGATCTGTATCACTGCTCTGGTAGCCGTCTATTTCATAAGTTCGTGCCGGAAAGCCCTTGATGCCGCTGATTTCTGTAAGCCGCTCCATGGCTTCAAAAGCTTCATAGGCATTCTGCAGGGCATCTTCGGACTTTGTGACTGCGTAGCGAAACAGTTCGCCGGCTAAATACATGGAAGTCCACAATCCGTCGTTATCGGTATCTCTGAGGACAATGGAAGAGGGATCGCCAGGTCTGCTCAGATTGCCCTCAGAACTGAATCCATGCCGAATGTGCCGCAACCTCTGGACCTCTTGAAAGTATTCGGCTTTCTCTGCCAGGGTCATCTCCACAAAATTTATTCTGCTCAAACCTTTCTCGGGTGAGGATCAAGACACTATGATCCGGCCCGCTGCTGATATCCTGAACCTGGTCGTCCACCAGCCAGCGTAAGGAAGCATAATAATCAAAGGATCCATCGCTTCGCTGGCAAAACGCTCCCCTGGCGGAGCCAAACCAGAGTCTCCCCCGGATCTCCCGGATGCAGGTGATCCTGGTATCCGGAAGGCTTCTGTTTATGGGCGCAGTTTCAGCGAATGACTCGGGATCCAGGCTCAGGAACCCATCCTCCGTGCCAAGCAGGATCCGGTTATTATCCGTTGACAGAGCGATAGCGCTCAGCTTTTCGCCCTGGTATTTTTTGCTCAGGCTCTCCTCAGCCTCCGAAAAGGTGTAGATGCTATTCTTTGAAAGCACGATGAACCTTTGTCTGCCTGTATCAAACAGGAGCTCCACCGGATCAAAATCGTCCAGGGACTTTTCCCAGACTGCTACCCTGTTTTTGAAGAATACCAGCTTCCCTTTCTGGGCTAGAAGAAAGGAGAAGTCCGTCCCCATCACAAAATGACTGGGCATTTCCAGGTGATGTTCTGCATAGAATTTTCCGGCCCAGGCATTGCTGAGCACCGCATTATCTGTCAGATACATAAACTGGTTCCTGTAGTTCTCCAGTGCCAGGATATGCTGGTCAGTAAGTGGACGGTAACGTTGATCCCTGACCAGGGCTTTTTCCCAGGGCTGGAATAATCCCTCCGACGTAAGGATAGAGATGCTTTTGTTCCTGTCGCTTCTGATCTGCATCAGCTGCAGTTCCCCCTCTTCCGCAGAAAGCGTGAATTTATCCGCATAATCCTGCAGATAGGGGGCATCCTGATAGGCTTGCGGGAAGGCAGTGGCGGCAGCAAAGAGGCCCATAAAAAAGAATTGAAAGTTGCGTTTCATCTATCTCAGTTTTACTTGTTTTTGATCCACTCCGGGGACAAGGCCAGGTGTTTGATGGTCTTACCCTCCCTGACATGAAAGGAGTAAGAAATATGTATGCTTCCGTCTTTTGCTTGAATTACAGAAGGGTAGGAGAAGGAGCCCTCTCCCGGACCTCTCCTCTCCAGATGACGGGTCCAGGGCCAGGTTACTCCTTCGTCTTCTGACAGGCTTACCGCCAGGCTGTACCTTCCATTTTCAATATCATTGTAGACCAGAATCCAATTCCCATTTTCCAGGCCAATGGCTTCCACACTTGTCCCCGGATTCGGAAGTGAGGTTTTTTTGGCCACGCTCCAGGTATAGCCCCTGTCCTTGGAGAGGCTCGTCATCACCCTGCCCGGCTCGTCCCCGTTATCCCGCATAAAAGCAAGCAGGTCTCCGTTCTTTTTTTGAAGCAGGCTGGGCTGGATATTTCCTCGTCCCACAATGGGTAATCCCGGCTGCCAGGATTGGCCCCTGTCATCGGAGATGGCGATCAGTGAGAGGTTGTAGCCATCGGAATAGAGGGGCAGAAGGATCCTTCCCTCCGGGAGCTGGACCGGGTGGGTCCTGGTCATCCAACCGGTTTCTCTCTTTTTCGGGTCCAGAGCAGCATCCAGAATCATTTTTTCATAGCGTGGAGCATATTCGGCCCAGGCAAGTTCCCGGCCAGGGGATTCGCGGAAGCCATTTTCGATGGTCCTGGCAAACTCCTCCCCCGGTTTCAATAAGATGATATCCTGCCATTCCCATACCGGGGCTCCCTTTTCCAGATAGCTGGACGAGACTTTCGTTTTCAGGATCGAAGATTCCCATCGATTGGCCACGACAACGATCCAGAAAAGATGCAGGCGGCTCTCCTGATCCAGAAAGAGGGTGGGGTTGCAATCAGGAAAACCTGGTGTATCCGCCAAAATAAATACAGGGCTCCACCGGGAATCCCCCTTTTTTAACCTGGCTCCTTTCACCGCCACATCGTTTGCGGTGCGTTCCCCGGATCCTTCGAACCAACAGGCAAGAAGATCCCCGTTGGGTAATTCAACCAGGGAGCTGCTATGTACGTGTAGTTCCTGGAGAGGAAAGAGATATCCGGAGCTGAACCCCCTGCCGTTTTGCTCCGTGGTAAGAGATTGGGCCAGGGCGTTCATGCCGGCCAGGCAGCTCGCTGCCGTGATAAAAACAGAAAAGGAGAATCTCTTAAAACCTGTCATGGGCTCCCGGCATTTCAGGATGAATATGAATGGATATGACTGTGATCAGAACAAAAATAAGGAATAGTGCGGCCATAATGAAACCCCATCGTTTCCAGCTTTCATCACCACCGGCTTTCCCTGGAAAATCCGTGGTCCTTTGCAGGCCAAATTGCCAGAGCAGGTATAAGAGAGCCACAAAAAAGAGGTAGAGTGTTTCTGAGTTCCCGAAACTGAATGGCTTGTGAAAAACACCCAGCCTGATGTAGCAAAACAGGTTATAATGAAGGGCTGTAATCAGGAGCAGGGCCGGAAGGCCAAACTTCACGAGTTTCTCCCCTTTCTCCCCGTAGCGAGACCAGACCCATACAGCCAGGAAAGCAAAGAGCAGGGTGGCCAGTCCGGCTATCAGAAATTGATTGGAAGCAAATTGCGCTGCCCGGCCCAGCTGCAGTTTCTCTGCCAGGTCCATAAATCTCTCCGAGGAAAATCCATTGAAATAGTTGCTTGCCGGGATAAAGACAAAGAGGAAAATAAGCGCAATCCAGTTCCCTGTCCGGGATGGCTTCCTCGAGGGTGGCCACTGGCGGGTAAGCACCGCGTATCCCATACCCAGGCCCCCGAAGAAACCAAGGGAAAATTCCATCACATTCCACCAGTTGTATGAAAGTTCAGCTGAATGTCCGATGGTCTGAATAAAATTCCCGAAGCTGAACCCAAAGCCTGCTCCCAGTGCTGCATAGCCGGCAACCCGGAGGGCCCGGAAAAATTTATTCCGATTCAGGAACCAGGCCAGCGCCAGGGCTGCACCCAGACACCCGGCCCAGAGCTCGGAACGTGGCGGGGTCATGAACCATTCCATCTGGTAGATGAGCAGTCCCCATACCAGGAACCCTCCTGCAAACATCTCCACCAAAAGGGCGGGCCATTTTGGCCTGTTCTCTTCGCTGGATTCCAGGCCAAGTCCAAAGAGCCCCCCGCCGATGAATCCATAAAGAGCTCCGATGACTGCAAGCATCACATAGCCATATAGCGAATTCACAAAGGAGATGGAACGGCAATATCCGATCACAATCCCGTAACTCATCATGCCTCCCGCTCCCCAGCCAATGGCCCCCAGCGCTGCCAGCGAAGGAGCCCTGAGCACCCAGTCTTTTCTGTTGGATACCACCAAAATTGCCAGGGCACCCATGGCTCCTGCCCAGGAGGCACCCCATTCATGTCCGAAATGGCCCCGCATGGCCCAGCCCAGCCCCAGGACCACGGCCACGAAAAGCAAAGCGGTTTTTTGTTTCATTCTATCAGGGCTTTGGCTTCAATTTTCGATGGATCAAGCACCACATGCTTGATTAGCTTCCGGTTCCAGGTATAGGTGACATGGATCATTCCATCCCGGGTCTGGATGACTGCCGGATAGGAATATTCAGAATCGGGATCCGGATCATTCTCCAGCAGAAAAGCGGCACTCCAGTGGATCCCGTCCTCCGAAACGGCCACATTCAGCTTACTTCTGGAACCCCAGGTCTGATCGGGGACAATGTGATTGTATACCAGGATCTGCCGGCCGTCTTTCAGGGTAACGGCATCGGAACCCGAGTTGGGATTGGGCAGCATGGTAGCTTCCATGGGGCTCCAGCTCCTTCCCTGGTCGTCTGACCAGCTTTGAGAAATCACTCCCTGTTTTGTTCTGCACAGGACCTGTAGCTTCCTTCCCGGGTGGAAGAGGATACTTGGCTGAATGGCATCAAACTCTTTTCCATCGTTGATGGGTCCAATAAACTCCCAGGTCTGACCCATATCCTGTGATAATTCAAAGTGTACCCTCCACTTATTTCTGGTCTCACTGCTTGAGGGGCAAAGGATGCTTCCATCCTCCAGTTGTACCGGTTTATTCTTTACGGGTCCCAGCAAAGGACCTGAAGGTCCTTTCCCCAGTTTAGCCGGTTCGGACCAGCTAAGACCCTCATCTTCGGAGGTAGTGACCATGCCCCACCAGGTGCTCGGGCTGGGCCCCACTTTGTAAAACAGCATTAAGGGCCCACCTGCGGGCTGGAACAGCACCGGGTTCCAGGTCGGGTAGCGCAAGCTTTCATTTTGTACCCCGTTTACCACCTCCACCGGACTGCTCCACTGTCCATTCACCTGGCGGCTGAGCCAGATTCCCACATCGGGATCTTTTTCCCTGGTTCCCCCAAACCAGGCCGCCAGCAGGCCATGCCCGGTCTCTTCAATGGTAGAAGCGTGACAGCTGGGAAAGCCTACATCTTCTTCCAGGTAAATAAATTCTGACTTCAGGAGGGGACCCTGTTTTTTCCCGGGCACCTGAGCGAACGTATGCAGGGAAAGGAGCAGCATAATCAGCAGGTTTAACAGTGACTTCATAAGCTAGTTTTTATCCAGTTTGTTTTCTCACCGACAACTTATTTGCCAGCACAAAGCACAGGGCCAGGAGAAGCAAGCCCAGGGTACTCATGGCACCAATGATGATGGGATCTATCCTGCACTCCATCCAGGCTAAACCGATCGGGAAGGTCCCGGAAGAATGAGCCCCAGATGATTAAGAGGATGCTGAAGATAACAGAAATGATCCCCTGAATCCGCGTGATCTTCACCTGGAAGATCCCGAGAAGAAAGAGACCGAGGATTCCCCCGCCAAATATCCCGGCAATGATCCACCAGATATCCAGGGCGCTCCGGGCATTGATCAGCAAAAGTGCCACGGCAATCCCGGCAATCCCCCAGATCACGGTGGTCAGACGCAGGAATACCACGCTGGACCTTTCAGAGGCAGTGGGCTTCACATATTTTTTATAGTAATCCACAAAAAGCACGGTGGCTGAGCAGTTCAGGGCAGAATCAATGGTACTCATGGAGGCTGCAAGAATGGCTGCAATAATGAGCCCTTTTACTCCCACCGGCAGCTGGGTGGCAATAAAGTGAGGAAAAACCTGGTCTCCTTTGGTGATGGTCTCTCCCAGTGCGTGATCCGGACCGGAATAAAAGGCAAACAGAGTGGTTCCGATGTACAGGAAAAGGGCAGTCAGGGGCAAATAGATTAACATGGCGATCCAAACGGATCTTTTAGCTTTTTTCTCATCCGGTACCGAACAATATTTCTGGGTATAGTTCTGATCCGCTACCAGGTTCCTGATATTCTCCGATACTCCATAAATGATCATCACCCAGATGGTGCGGCTGCGGATTGAAAAATTAGTTTCTCCCAGACTGAACTTCCCGTTATCAAGCGCATGCTGAATTAGAAAGTCAGGTTGACTGAAAACTTCTTTTGTAAGCAGAATTCCAATGAATATAATGCCCCCAACCATGATAACTGACTGCATGACATCCGTCCAGATGACGGCTTCCATTCCTCCCATCAGCGTGTAAATAATGGTGATGATCCCGATCATCAGGATGAGTATGCGAATATCCACCGCAACGAAGGAGCTTAGCAGGAGAGAAGAAAGGTAAAGGATAACGGCAGTCCGGCCGATCATAAAAAGGACAAAGGATAAGGACGCGTATATACTGGCCCAGTTCCCGATTTTCTCTTCCAGGTATCCGTAGACCGAGATAATGTTCTTCTTTCCGATAATAGGGAACCACATATCTGGTCACAAACCATGCCACCGGAATGGCTGAAAGGGCGAATATCAAGGGGTGCCAGTTGCTGTCAAAGGCCTTCCCCGGCACCGCTATATAGGAGATGCTGCTGGTATAGGCACTCATCACAGCCAATCCTGCTGCCCAGGCGGGAATGCCCCGGCCGGCAACCATAAACTGATCTGAAGTTTTAGTTCTACGGAAAAAGTAAATACCCATTCCCACAAGAATGAGCCCGTAAAGGATCAGAATGGAGGTATCGATGGCACCTAGCTGAAAACCCATAGGATCTCTTTAAATGATCTTTTCCATATATTCTTCAATCTGCCTGCGCTGGGCAGAATCCAGTCTCTGAAGTGGCGGAGCCATATAATCCTTACAAATGCCCATCACCGATAACACGCATTTTGTTCCCTTGTAGGTACCTGGAAGCATCTTTGCCCACCTGGTAGATGGTTTGATACAGCCACAATACTTTTTCACGAAGCCTGGAAATTGTTTCCAGATCATTGACCTCTGCTGCCTTATAAAGCTCCACAAACAGTTTTGGAAACATGTTTGCCCCTCCCGCAACTGCTCCATGACCGCCATGTTGGATGGTTTCAGGCAGAAATTTCTCCGTCCCTGTAAAGATGGAAAATTCCGGAGAGTTTTTGAATTCCTTCAAGAGTGAATTTAAATGTTCCATATCCCCTGAGCTGTCCTTGATCCCCAGTGCCCCCAGCTCTTTCGCTCTTTTCACCACCTCCATCGTCAGATCTATCTTGGTATGGCTGGGGATGTTATACAAAAGAAAAGGCAGGGCCAGTTTTGGAACCAGGCTTTCCAGGTAGTGAAGCAGCTCCTTTTCTGACAGCGGGAAATAGTAAGGGGGAGCGAGCAACGACTGCATCTGCGCCCGCCCCTTTAGCATAGTCGGCAAGCTCCAGGGAAGCTGCCATAGAAGGATCGCTGATGCCAACCAAAATGGGGATTTTAGAATTTACCAGTTCGCAGCAAAGCCTGATAAACTCCTTTCTAAGCGGGTAGCTGAGCGAAGGACCTTCCCCGTTGGTCCCCAGAATAAACAGGGCATGTACCCCTCCGGACAACTGATGTTCAATTAAGTTTTCCAATCCGGGGATATCAAGCTCCTGGTAACTTTTAAGGGGAGTCACCAGTGGAGGAATAATTCCTTTCAAGGGGAGGTGCATAAGTTTGCTGTTTTAGAGATGGAACCAAAGAACTGCAAGCTTTACAAAGGAACTTAATTGGAGCTCATCATACTTCCGCTATTTTAGTAAAATAACATTATATTTTAACCAAAACTAATCTGTATATTTAATTTCTCGCATCTTAGGTTAAGATTCTTACATGGAGTACGTTTTTGAAAAGATACATGTACCACATCAGCATTCTTTCATCTCCCGGGAAATCCAGCTGGCGGAACGAGTACCTAAGATCCACTCGCATAACAACTATGAGCTGAATTATATTGTTTCCGGAGCCGGCAGAAGAATTGTAGGGGACAGTATTTCCAGTTTTGAAAGAAATGACCTGGTTCTGCTGGGTCCGGAAGTGCCTCATTCGTGGGAAATTCTTGAGAGCCAGAAAAATACAGGGCCTTCCTGTATCACCACTCACTTTTATGAAAACATTATCAGTTCCGACTTTTTTAATATTCCGGAACTGGATCAGGTGGTGGATCTTTTAAAAAGAGCCCACAGAGGGATCTATTTCAAGGGGAGCCGGACCAGGAAGATCAGGGCCAAACTGGAAAACCTGGTAAAACTGGATGGCCTGGAGAGCTACATAGAACTGCTGACCATATTGAATGATCTGCTCAAATGGGAAAACTATGAATACCTGGCAAGCGCCGTGGAGTTGCCTGAGAAGTTCACCAAGGATCTGAACCGGATCAACAAAGTATATGAATATGTATTCCTGAACATTGAAGAGGGGATAAAACTGGAGGATGTTGCAGGTCTTCTGCATATGGCACCTGGTTCATTTTGCAGGTATTTCAAGAAAAAAACCAATCGCACCTTCTCTCAGTACGTAAAGGGGGTTCGAATCGGGATTGCGGCCAAGATGCTCATTGAAACTGAAAAGTCCGTCACGCAGATCTGCTATGACAGCGGGTACAACAACCTGGCGAATTTTAATCACTATTTTAAGAGTATCATGAAAAAAACACCTTCTGATTACAGGAAAAATTTCAGGTAAATATCCCTTGTTTTCAGATAAATATCCCTTTTACTATGAATTATAAAGAAGCGATCAGAGTTATCCTTATCCTGCTGTTTGTTGTGGGTCAAACACAATGCTCGACAGAGACAGCTCCCGGGCAGGTGTCCATTCTGGGCCCTTATTTGCAGAGCATGTCCGATGAAGAAGTGACCATCTGCTGGGCAAGCCGGGAAGGAGTTACACAGATAATGGAAGACGGCAGCGTGGTCCAGGAGGTGAGGCAGTATGTTCATCACAAATCCATCATTACGCATCTGAAGCCCAATACGACCTACAGCTATGACGTGCTGGGAGATGGCACAGACAGGGGACAGGGTACCTTTACCACCTTCCCCGACAGCATACAGCCCTTTCGTTTTACGGTGCTGGGAGACACCCGCACCCGCCATGACTTTCATCAGCGAATCGTGGACAGGATGATTCAGGAAGATCCGCTCTTTGTGGTGAATACAGGAGACCTGGTAAGCAGGGGGAATCACATGGAGGACTGGGAACATTTTTTCAGGATCAATGAGCAGCTGACCCGCCACGTCCCCTATTTCCCGGTTCTGGGGAACCATGAACAAAACTCGGACAACTACTATGATTTCTTTTCTTTGCCCGGCAACGAGAGCTATTATTTTTTCTCCGTGGGGGATGCCCTCTTTATTATGTTGGATATGGACGGCCCGGATTACGATGCCCCCGTATATCTGGAGGGAGCTCAGCGGGAAGCCTTCTGGAACAATGTAAGCAGGAAGTATTTTGAAAAGGAGAAGGAATGGCTGGAGAATATTCTTGCCCTGCACGAGGATGCCGGATATATTTTTGTTTTCTTTCATCCCACCTGGTACAGCATTAAATCGAGCCGTGTGGCAGACGCTGAATTAAGAAGGGAATTCTGGGGAGATATATTTGAGCGTAAGGGAGTTACTGCTGTGCTTAACGGGCATGACCACTACTATCATCATGCGGAGCACGGGGGAACACATTACATTGTCACCGCGGGTGGCGGGGCCCCGTTGTACGATACCGATGCCATTCAGCCGGAAACGGTAAAATACAAGAAGATTGAACACTTCATGCGAATAGATGTGGGCCTGACAGAAACCACTATGAAGGCCATTGATATAAATGGGGAGCTCATTGAAGAGATCGTAGTGAGTCGCCGGAATTAATTCTCCTGCCAGGTGAAGCAGGCTAAAGGGGTCGGGCCAGCATTATTCCGTTTGCGGTTTTACTGTTCAGCAAGTACTCTTCCAGGCTCTGGTCTGAGATCACCACTTTTTCAGCTTTCGAGGAAGCATGTAACAAATGGATCCGGTCCTCCTTACGGATCAGGAGCACCACATGCTGGATGGCGAGGCCTTCTATCTCAGTGGTGATCCCGGCGATATCCCCGTCCATCAGTTTACTTTCAGCCTCAGCCATAGCGCTTTCAGGGATGTAGAACATCTTTCTTGAAGATATTTCCTGTTCCTTTAAGGCCATAAGCTCCACCAGGGGAATACTATCTTTTAGCTGCCTGTAACTTTCCGGGTGGCTACTCATAAAAAAGATCTGCTTGCTCAAAGGGGTCCCGCCAATCTCTTCAGACAGGTCAGCAATCAGATTCTTTTGCTGATTATTATAAATCCAGTCACAAAAATAATGCAGCCGGGAAAGGTAGCCGTCGATTAATCCATCCCGGTAACGCACAAGTTGTAGTTCAGAACAAAATTGTTCGAAGCTTAAAGTCCCGCTTTTAATGGTTCGGGAAATAGCCAGGCAGTTTTCCGCGAAGGTGGTACAGTCCAGCTCCCTCAAATTGATCACCAGTTGCTCTTCTTCTTTTTCCAGGGTAAAAGCCACATAGGGGGTGCCCTGAAAGTAGCTGCCCACCTGTACCATCAAAGCCGCCGTGGATAAATCTTTGTCTCCTCCATAAAGCTCAAAGACCTGTTCCAGGATCTCCTTATCCCGGGGCTGGTATAAAATCTCCTCCAGGTCCGCAGGCGCATTTGAGGTCCTCGAATTGCACGAAAAAAGTGCGGACAGAAGCAATAAAGCAAGCAGTCGGTATTTCATGGGCTTTGCAGTAGAGCTCAAATATACATTTTTCATCAGGAAAAATGCTGCTTAAACCGGCCGCTCCCGGGGATGCCCTGGCTTTTTATGCGGTCTCTGAATTGTAATCATTAAAAACTATATGTAGGTTTGGATTTTAATCCTTAATGCCTGGAAAATGAATCGTTTTATAAAGTCCTCAAGGAGTTTCGTAGTGCTGCTGCTGCTGACCTCTGCCTGTAACTGGCAGAGCGAAAGGGCCCAGGCCGAGCTCCATCATCTACTGGATTCTCTCCAACAGGAGTATGCACCCGACGACCGCCTTGAACTGTGGGATCTCACTGTCACAGAAGTGGATAAAACACTTCAGGTGGAGGGAGAGCTCTCCGACGGGGAGACCTATGCTGCGCTTGTTCAGGCGCTGGGCCAGCATTTTCCGGAGGTGAACCTGGCTTTAAACCTGCTTCCCGGGAATGGGGAGGGTCAGCTGGTGAATGCCCTGGTCAATAACTCGGTGATCCATCTCCGCCGGGAACCCAGCAGCACCAAGGAGCTTGTGACCCAGGCCCTGCTTGGGACCCCGGTCCGCATCCTGAAAACGGAAGGGGGAAAGAGCCTGGTCCAGGTACCGGACGGATACCTGGGTTGGATAAATACGGCGGAAGTGTTTCTCCTGGACCCGGAGGGACTTGCTGCCTACCGGGAGGCAGAGAAGCTTATGTTCAACGCCCAGTATGGAATGGCATACAGCGAAGCGGATGTGCAATCCATGCCGGTAAGCGACCTGGTCCTTGGAAACCTGCTAATAAAAGTCTCGGAACAGAAGGGATTTACCCAGGTTGGCTACCCCGATGGACGCCAGGGCTGGGTGCCCAGCAAGGAGCTGGTTCCGGCAGAGGAGATATTTTACAAAAGCACCCGGGCGGAAAACCTGGTGCAGACGGCCCTGAAGTTTCATGGAATCCCCTATCTCTGGGGCGGGACCTCCTCAAAAACCATCGATTGCAGCGGACTGGTCTGCAATATCTATTTTATGAATGGAATGCAACTGCCCAGGGATGCAGATTTGCAGGCACTAATCGGCAGGGAACTAAGCACCGAGTTTATCCCGGACCTGCTGGAACCCGGAGATCTTCTCTTTTTTGGAAGGAAGGCCACCGAGGAGAGCGAGGAGAATGTCACCCATGTGGCCATGTATATTGGAGGGGGTGAATACATCCATTCTGCCGGATACCGGGAACGAGTGAGCATTAACAGCATGGACAGCAGCAGGGAGAATTTTATTGAAAGATATCCGGAGATTTTTGTGCGATCGGTCCGGATCATCGGGGAAGCTTATGAGGGCTTCAGTCCCATCCCGCAAAATTTATTTTACAAAGAGATAATTGCTCACGCAGAATGAAAAACGGAAGAAGGAACTTTATTAAGAGCATGGGTGCCGCTTCGCTGGCTTCTGCTCTTCCACTGACAGGCTGCAGCCCAAAAGAGGAAGCTTCAGCTCCCGCAGTGATTGGGAACGGGAAGATGAAGCTGAGCTTCAGGCCCTATGAATTGCAGTTAAGACACACCTTTACCGTAGCCGGAAATTCCAGGAATACCACCCCGGTAGTACTTACCGAGATTGAGTATGAGGGCCAAACCGGGTATGGGGAGGCCTCCATGCCGCCCTACCTGGGTGAGTCGCAGGAGTCTGTGATCAGCTTCCTGAATCAGGTGGACCTGGAGCAGTTTAAGGATCCTTTTATGCTGGATGATATCCTGGCCTATGTGGATTCTATCGAAGCAGGCAACCGCGCTGCAAAAGCCTGTGTGGATATCGCCCTGCATGATCTGATAGGCAAGCTGGTGGATTTGCCCCTCTACAGGCTATGGGGCATTAATCCGGAGAACACCCCCATGACCTCCTTTACCATTGGGATCGATACCCCGGAGATGGTAAAACAAAAGACCGAGGAAGCCGCCCGCTTCAGGGTACTCAAGGTGAAACTGGGCGGAGGCAATGACCGGGAGATGATCTCTACGGTACGTTCGGTGACCGATGTCCCTCTCTACGTGGATGTGAACCAGGGGTGGAAGGATAAACACCAGGCCCTGGAGATGGTGCACTGGCTGGCCGGACAGGGCATTGAGTTTGTGGAGCAGCCCCTCCCCAAGGACGCCGTGGATGATATGGCCTGGCTGACGGCGCACAGCCCCCTGCCCATTATTGCGGATGAGGCCTTCCAGCGCCTGGGCGATGTGGCCACATTTAAAGGGGTATACTCGGGGATCAACATCAAGTTGATGAAGAGCACCGGCCTGAGGGAGGCCCATAAGATGATTACCGTGGCCAGGGCTCTGGATATGAAGGTGATGATCGGGTGTATGACCGAAACCTCCTGTGCCGTTTCGGCGGCCTCGCAATTATCCCCGCTGGTGGACTGGGCTGACCTGGATGGGAACCTGCTGATCAGCAACGATCTCTACCGGGGAATGGAGGTGATAGATGGGAAGGTAAAGCTGAATGAGCTTCCCGGAATAGGGATCACGAAGTTGAAGGTTTAAGATTCAATTAAGCGTTTAAGAAATCGGGGCAGAATGACAGACAGAAGATCATTTCTGAAGAAATCGGGTGCACTGGCAGCCATGAGCCTGGCTACAGCTTCCGGTCTCAGGGCGGGGGATCCTGTTCTCTCCCCTGGCAGGAAATCTCCCCCGGAGCGGATCCTTCCCGCCAGGCTGAAGAAGGGGGACCGCATCGGACTGGTTACACCGGGATCGCCTGTTACGGAAGATCAGCTGAATGACTGTATTGTAAAGCTGGAAGAGATGGGCTTCCACACCACCTTTAAGGATACGGTACTGTCGGAGTATGGTTATTTTGCCGGAAAGGACCATGAAAGGGCCGCCGAGCTGATGGAGATGTTTTCTGACCAAGAGGTGGATGCCATCTGGTGTGTGCGGGGGGGCTACGGCTCCATCCGGATCCTGGATCTGCTGGACTATGAGCTGATCCGAAAAAATCCAAAAGTATTTATCGGCTATAGCGATATCAGTGCCCTGCTCAGCTCCATCTACCAGGAGACCGGGCTGGTCACCTTTCACGGCCCGGTGGGCACCTCAGATTTTAACCGCTTCAGCAGGAGGTCCCTGCGCAAGGTCCTGCTGGAACCCGATGCCCCTTATAACTATCCATATAAGCGGGAAAAGGGGACCAGGCATAATCCGGAGTTTGACCGTTATACCCTGACCGGGGGTAGCGCCGAGGGGCCGTTGATTGGAGGAAATATCTCTGTGCTTGACTCCATGATCGGAACGCGCTTTGAACCCGATTTTGAGAACAGGATTGTTTACCTGGAGGAGATCGGGGAAAAAACCTACCGGGTGGACAAGATGCTTTTTCACCTGCTGTCGGGGACCAATCTGAAGCAGGCAGCGGGCATCGTGATGGGGGTCTTTGGGGATTGCAATGTCAATGAGAAGCCCACACTTTCCCTCAAGGAGGCGCTGGAAGATCTGCTACTCCCGCTGGGTATCCCGGTTTCCTACGGACTCTCCTTTGGTCATATCAAACGGATGCTGACCATTCCAAACGGGATCAGGGCGGCCATGGATGCGGACAGGAACAGTTTCCGGCTGCTGGAACCGGCAGTAGTCTAAGTTTCCCGCAGAATCACTATTTTAGTGAGATGAATGAGTTTGGGGTTCTCTCCGTATTACCGCCATTACTGGCCATCATCCTTGCATTGCGAACCAGGCAGGTCTATATCTCCCTGGTGCTGGGAATCTGGCTGGGCTGGCTGATCATCAGCGACTGGAACCCCTTGCAGGGAACCCTGGCTACCCTGGAAGGCTTTGTGGAGGTCTTTAAAAATCCCGGGAATACCCGTACCATCATGTTCTCTGCCCTGGTGGGGGCGCTGCTTATTTTTATCCAGTATTCGGGGGGTGTCAGGGGCTTTATTGTGGGGATCGATAAGCTGCTCCATACCATGGAGCAGAAGAAGATCGGGAAGAGCCGGGTCGTGGTGGAGCTGCTGGCCCTGCTTATCGGGGTGCTGCTTTTTATCGAGACCAGCATAAGCTCCCTGACGGTGGGGACCCTTTTCCGGCCGGTGTTTGACCGGCTTAAGATCCCACGTGAAAAGCTGGCCTATATTGCCGATTCCAGTTCGGCTCCCAGTTCCATCCTGATCCCCTTTAATGCCTGGGGAGCTTTTATCATGGGGCTCCTGCTTACCCAGGGAATTGAGGCACCTTTCAAAACCATGATCTCGGCAATGGCCTATAATTTTTATCCCATACTCACCATTCTGATGGTCTTCCTGGTGATAGTCAGCCGCAGGGATTTTGGACCCATGGCCCGGGCAGAGAAACGTACCAGGGAGACCGGAAAGCTTCTGAACGATGGTGCCAGGCCCATGGTATCTGAGGAGGTTACCTCCTTCGAAATGAAAGAGGGGATCAGGCCCAGAGCCATGAATATGGTGATCCCTCTGCTTACCATGGTGGTGATGATGATCTTCTTCCTGGCCTACACCGGCTGGAAAGAGGTGGAGGAGTACCATGGGTTCCTGAACCATTTTAGCTCTGCGCTGGGTCGCGGATCAGGATCCTCGGCCGTTTTATATGCCGTGACCACTTCCATCCTGGTGGCCATGATCCTTTACCGTGCACAGGGAATTATAAAGGTGAGAAAGATGGTGAGCCTGATCCTCAAGGGGATCAGTGAGTTGATGCCGCTTGCACTTCTGATGATGCTTGCTTTTTCTATCAGTCACGTGTGCAACACCCTGGGGACCGGTGAATATGTGGCTGGTATCACCGAAGGCTGGCTGTCCCCTGCACTGCTTCCCGCCATTGTATTTGTTCTCTCCTCCTTTATTGCATTTTCCACTGGGACCTCCTGGGGGACCTTTGCCATTATGATCTCCATTGCACTGCCCATGGCTGAGATGCATGGAGCCAATCTCTTCCTGGTAGTGGCTGCCACCATGGGAGGCGGCGTATTCGGCGATCACTGTTCGCCCATATCCGATACCACTATAATCTCCTCCATGGCGTCTGCATCGGATCATATCGACCATGTGAAAACACAACTTCCCTATGCGTTGCTTACCGGAACTCTGACCCTTCTGATCTACCTCGTACTTGGCTTTGCTATGGCGTGAGGGAGCGCAGGGCTTCTCTGAGGGTATGGGTCAGACGGACAATTTCCACTTTTTTATGGGAGGAAGTCACCACCACCCGGAGTATCCCTTCGTCCCCGGCACCCTTATAGGTGGTATACTGGGTATAGATCCCGTGCTTCATCAGGTATTTATGAATGCGTTGCATGGTGGAAGCATCCCTGTGGGAAAAGGAGAATATGGGAATGGTCCCATGTATTTCCGGAATATAGACCGGCTCGCTTCTGATTCCAATATGCTGGAGACTTTCCCGCATGTATTTGGCATTGTCCCACAATTTCTTTCGCAGGTTCTTACTTTCCTGCACCAGCTCCAATCCCTTGATCCCGGCAGCCACGGCGGCATACATGGGTGAGCTGGAACCGGTCATTACGCTTCCCGAACGAACCTTCTCAATAAAGGCCCTCCCACCGGCAATAATCCCCCCGTAGGCACCAAATGCTTTGGAGAGGGTGGCTCCCAGGTATATTTCGCTGGAGGGAGTTTCCAGTGCTTCACAGGTGCCCCGGCCGTGAACCCCCAGGATACCCACTCCATGGGCGTCGTCGACCCAGACCACCCCCTTATACCTCCTGGCCAAATTCATATAGTCCCTTACAGGGGCCAGGGTCCCCATGATCGGGAAAAGGCCATCCGTGGCTACCAGGGGACGCTGATCTTTCCCCAGCTGATTCTTCAATTTATCTTCCAGGTCATTCAGGTCCCGGTGCCTGAATTGGATCACCGGTTTCCCGGTGGCTGCTGCACCTTCCACCAGACTGTAGTGCGATCCTTCGTCCAGGAAGATTACCTGGAACAGGCCCATCTCGTCCAGGGCTTTCAATCCTGCCAGGCTGCACAGGTAGCCGGAAGGAAGGTAGACCGCATCTTCGGTATTAAAAAAGTTGGCCAGGTTTTCTTCCAGCTGTTCCAGCAGGGGCGTAGTGCCGGTCAAAGACCTGCTGGTAGCACTCCCGATCCCGTATTCCCGGGTGGCATCGATAGCGGCCTTGATCACCTCCGGATGCGAATGGAGCTGGAAATAGCTGGTTCCGGCAAAATAGAGGTAGCTCTTCCCATTGAGGACCACTTTAGTGCCGGCCCTGCTCTCCATGATAAAACGCTTGCTCGCTTCTGCCATCAGAATTAAATGTGTTTAAGATAGAACAGTTTTCTCCATGGGCTCCAGGTAGGCTTCATCAAATCCGGCGCCAATCCCCGGTTCCTCCCCAAGAGTCCAGAGACCTGCCCCCTGGTATTTGATACCCCCGGTGACCGGATCTGCATCCAGCATCAGGGAGGAGTCCATATCGTAGTGCACTATGATGTCCCGGGCCAATACCAGGTGCATCAGGGCAGTGAGCGCAAAGCGTGATTCAGACATACATCCCACCTGGCATTTGATCCCCGCAGACTCTGCCACTGCCACAATTTTAAGGGCATTGTGGATCCCCCCCGACTTGGAAAATTTGATGTTGAAGTAGTCACAGGCACCCATGCTGGCCAGGCGGAAAGCATCGTGATGGTCGAAGACCGATTCATCGGCCATGATGGGAATGGGACTATTTTCCCGGACCTTCACCAGTTCCCGGTTGTTCCAGTGCGGGATGGGCTCCTCGCAGTGCTCAATCCCGAGAGGCTCCAGGGCCTTTAATGTTTCAATGGCCGTGATGGTGTCCCAGCCCTGGTTGGCATCGATGCGGATGGGATAGTCGGGGCCCACGGCTTCCCGGATGGCTCTGATTCTGGCCACATCTTCCCGCGTGGTGGTTCCCAGCTTTACTTTAATAGCAGGAAATCCGGCCTTTTTAAATTCCAGGGCATCGCGGGCTACTTTTTCAGGGGCCCCGAGACTGATGGTCATATCCGTGTGGATCTCCCTCTTGTTGCTTCCTCCAAGCAAGCGATAGAGGGGCAAGCCTGCTTGCTGGGCCAGCAGGTCATAGAGGGCCATGTCAAAAGCACTTTTCATGGTGGGATTCCCCTTCACAGCACGGTCTATCTCATGAAGCCGCTCCCCGATGGCAAAGGGATCCCTTCCGAGCAGCATTTTCCCCACCTTTTTTGCCAGTTCGAAGACGGTCTCCTGTGTTTCTCCCACAATGAAGACAAAAGGGGCGCATTCCCCTGTCCCCCTTAAGCCGGTGCTGGTGTGGATGCGGACCACCACGTTGGTAGCCTCGGGAATTACCCCCAGGGAAATCACAAAGGGCTCTTTGTAAGGGATGTTCAGCTTAATAAGCTCAATTTTCGTAATGGTTGCAGTCATGTTTGATCTGTTGAGGGTACATGCGTATGGTACAATATACTCTATAAACACTCCCTTAGCAAGCCTTAAAGCCGAATTCCCGGCCAGATCCTAATGCATATGGACCGACTTTTCACCTGCTTCGATGGCTGCAGGCAGAAAGTTTTCCCCGGGCGGCATGGGACAGGTGGCGAAGGGGCTGAATGCACAGGGAGGATTGTAGGCCTTGTTAAAATCCAGGATGATCCGGCCCGCGGAATCTGGCGTGGCATACATAAATCTGCCTGCCCCATAGGTGTCCAGTCCGGTGGTCTCATCGGCAAAAACCAGGAAATAGCCCTCTCCTGAGATAAAGGGATGGAGCTGTAACTCCTTCCCCTTGATGCGAAAGTTCAGGATGCCCGGACATTCATAGGATTCAGTAAACCCTTCCAGGGGCGTGGCTACAATCATGGTCCTGGGTTTTTCAAAGGGTTCCAGGGTGGCCTCCACCACATAGCCGGTTTGGATGGGATAGGAGGGGATGTGATCCAGTTCGTCGATCCGGGGATGTTTGTGATCCCTGAGGCGGATCCCGTAGCGTTCACCCCGTTTGATGATATACCAGGCCAGATCGCCTTGCTGCAGCCGGGTGCTATTCCCGGAATGATCATCCCTTAGCTCTAACTCCCTTACCAGGGAGTCATTCATAGAAATAGCAACTCCCTCTGCCACCCGGAGACTTACAGATCCGCTGTCCAGCAACACGCTTCCACAAAAAGCCTCTGCCTTCTCCGGGAAGACAACATCATTGGAGGGATCAGAGCCAAAGCTGTTCTCCCCCTCTTCCAGCCAGTAAAGGCCGGCCAGGCTGAGCCAGCCATCCTTACTCTTTAATCGCTCCAGTCTTTGTTGCTGCCAGGCTTCGATCTCTTCCATATAGGCGGCCTCATCGGTGATCACCGGGCCCGGACCCGAACATCCAAGATGTAAAATGAATAGCGAAATAATCAGGAGGAAAGGGGAGAAACTGCGCATATATCCAGGGATTAATTTGACGGCTTAAATATCGCATAATTATTATAATTTTGCACCTGTCCAGGAGAGATGCCGGAGTGGTCGAACGGGGCGGTCTCGAAAACCGTTGTGCTCCTTGCGGGCACCGGGGGTTCGAATCCCTCTCTCTCCGCAAAACAGAGATAACCCGCAGCCGGAAGGTTGCGGGTTATTTATTTGGACGACTCCGAAGCAAGCTTGCTTTCTGAAGGAGGAGTACAAATAAATAACAAGATTGTGCAGTCATGCGCAATCTGCGTATCTGTGTTTTGTTGGCTCCCCCAATACGGGATCACGAAAGTAATCCCTCTCTCTCCGCAAAACAGAGATAACCCGCAGCCGGAAGGTTGCGGGTTATTTATTTGGACGACCGCGTTGAAAGCTTGCTTCCCCTAAACAGGATCAAGAAGTAATCCTGAAGAACTGTGAATAATCTTTAAAACCTTCGTGTCTGCTCCCTTTTCAAAACGGCTTCATTTTTTTATCTTAGGAGTTACTATATGAAAGGATACAGATGCATCATATTCGATAGCGACGGGGTGCTGGTTGACAGTGAAAACCTCTCAGCAAAAGTGTTCCAGGAGATGGCCAAAGAACTGGGCTTTGCGCTCGATTATGAAAGGGCTGTGGAACAATTTACAGGGAGCTCCATGAAGGGGAATTTGCAGTTTATCCGGGAGAATATCCAGGGACCTTTGCCGGATGACTTTGAAGAAGCTTTCAGGAAGAGAACTTACGAAATCTTTAAGACAGATCTTAAGGCTGTGCCCGGAGTATTTGATCTTATTACGAAGCTACAGGTCCCTTTTTGTGTGGCATCCAGTGGTCCGGTCGAGAAAATCAGATTAAATCTGCATCTCGTTAATTTACTCCAGCACTTCGAGAACAGGATCTACAGCTCCTATGATATTGACAGCTGGAAACCCGAACCGGGCATATTTTTACATGCTGCCAAAGAGATGGGTTTTGCACCTGGGGAATGTGTGGTCATTGAAGACAGTGACGCCGGAATTCGGGCGGCACTTGCAGGCGGTTTTATGGTCTACGCCCTGGCCGGTGAGCAGAGAAGGGAGCATTTTGAACAGCTGGGTGCCGTAACATTTAGAAATATGAAGGAGCTGGAGCGGATCCTGGGCCATTGAAAAAAGCCAGAACCACCCTGCCAGATCGTGCAAGCTGAATAGAATTTTAACGTAACTTTTGGGATCCAAAGTTCCAAAGCATGAAACCCAGGATTCCCCTTTTGTTTTTGCTCCTGATTCTTACAGCCTGTAGGGAAGCTCCCAAAGGGCCATCAGCAAGCACCGCAGCAAGCCCCGCAGCAAGCCCCACCGCAAGCCCCGCGGCAAGCACTACACAGGACCATCTTTACCTGCAGAATCGTCCCCCTCTTGTTCCCGGGAAGTATCTGGAACTGCCGCTGGGCAGCATCCGGCCGGAAGGATGGCTCCTCCGGCAACTGGAGCTGATGCGGGACGGGATGACCGGGCACCTGGATGAATGGTACCCGTCGGTGGTGGGTAAACGGAATGGCTGGCTGGGTGGCGATGGCGATGGCTGGGAGCGGGGGGTCTACTGGCTGGACGGACTGGTACCCCTGGCCTGCTTGCTGCAGGATGAGGCCTTAATGGAGAAGGCCAGACCCTGGATCGAGTGGACCCTGGGAAGTCAGACCGAATCCGGATATTTCGGACCGGTGCCATTTGAGGAGGCCCCTGAAGCGGAACCCGGGATCCAGAAGACCAACAGACAGGACTGGTGGCCCAAAATGGTGATGCTAAAGGTCCTGCAACAGTACTACGAAGTTTCGGGCGATGAGCGGGTAGTGGAACTGATGCTGAACTATTTCAGGTTCCAGCTAAAAGAGCTTCCGGATACTCCCCTGGACCACTGGACCTTCTGGGCCAACCGGCGGGGAGGGGATAACCTGATGGTGGTTCACTGGCTGTATAATCTGACCGGCGAGACCTTCCTGCTGGAGCTTGGAGATTTGCTGCATGAACAAACCTTCCCCTGGACCGAAGTTTTCCTGAATGAGGATTGTTACCAGGGAGCGGACCTGGCCCACCTCTATCCCTACAATACCGGGAACCGCTATCCATTCGATAAAGAACTGATCTCCCGGCTGTGTACCCGGCAGCTGCAGAGTTTTCACTGTGTGAACCTGGCCCAGGGAATCAAGGAACCCCTGATCAGATACCAGCAGGATCCCGATCCACGCTATTTGAAGGCGGTAGAGAAAGCCCTGGAGGACATCCATCTCTACCACGGTCAGCCCCAGGGAATGTACGGGGGGGACGAACCCCTGCACGGGAAGGATCCCACCCAGGGGATTGAACTCTGCTCGGTGGTGGAATTGATGTTTTCCCTGGAGAAGATGATCGCCATTTCGGGAAACCCGGTCCTGATGGACCACCTGGAAAAAATTTCTTACAATGCCCTGCCTACGCAGGTTTCGGATGATTTCTCCTCCAGGCAATATTTCCAGCAGGCCAACCAGGTGATGCTGACCAGGCACCGGCATAACTTTTATGAGGAGGATCATCATGGAGGTACCGATCTGTGCTATGGCCTGCTGACTGGCTATCCCTGCTGTACCTGCAACCTGCACCAGGGCTGGCCAAAACTGGTCTCCCATCTATGGTATGCCACCGGGGGAGGGGGACTGGCGGCAGTGGTTTATGCCCCCTGTAAGATCACCGCGAAAGTGGCAGCGGGAGAGGAGGTGAGTATCCGGGAAGAGACCTCTTACCCCTTCGAAGATAAGGTCCGGTTCCACATCTCGACTGAAAACCCGCTACGTTTTGCCTTATACCTCAGGCTCCCCGGATGGTGCCAGGATCCTGTCATATATATAAACGGGGAAGAAGTTGATCCCAAAATACAGGAGGGGATGATGCTGCTGGACCGTACCTGGCAGGAGGGGGACCGGGTTGAACTGCAGCTGCCCATGAAGGTAGCTCTGAACCGCTGGGTGGAGAATTCCATTTCCGTGGAACGGGGCCCACTGGTCTATGCCTTAAAGATCCGGGAAAAGTGGACAGAGGTGGAGAACCAGGACAAGTACGGTCGCTTCAGCGAAGTACGTCCCCTGGATCCCTGGAACATCGGCCTTCTGGAAGCAGCGGTCCTGGATCCTGAATCCGGCTTCGAGTTTGTCTCCCGGGGCCCGAACCCAAACTCAAACTCAAACCTCAAACTCAAACCCAAACCCAAACCTCAACCTCAAACTCAAACCCAAACTCAAACTGGCAGGAAGATGGTATTTATCCATGGACACTTGAAAATGCACCGGTCGCCCTGCATACAAAGGGCAGGATCATTCCCGACTGGAAGTTATACCGTGAGATGGCCGGACCGCTGCCACACAGCCTGCCGCTGAAACACCTGCAGGGTGATCCGCCTCTGGAAGTCACCCTGATCCCTTATGGATGCACCACGCTGAGGATTACCGAATTCCCCGTGGTGCGCTAGGGCAGTGTTCTGACTCATTCAGGCAAGCAGGTCAGATATCCAGGCGCTTCACACCCTGTTTGGCATAGAAGCGTACTTCAAAGTCTTCGTCCTCAAAGACTGATCTCAATGGTTCAATGGCTCGGGGATCATCCGATTGGATACAGATAATCACTGCATTTCTGCGTACTTCGGCCTTTTCATCCTGCAATTCTTTGAAAGCCCAGTTGAGCCCCGCCTCCGGATCAATTTCCAGGATGGCATTCAGGGCAGAGATCTGGGTATAATGTTCCCCGCCTTCCAGACCCTCCGCCAGTAATGGAATGGCATTCGGATCACCAATAGCTCCCAGGGCACCATATATTAGGAAGGTATTGTTGTCCTGGCGGGGATGGATCAACATGGCTGCCAGACTGTCTGCAGCGCGTTCCGATTTGATTTCTCCCAAGGCCTGGATGGCGCTGCTCCTAACTCGTTTGATGGTATCGTACAGCGCATAGATCATAAGCTCCTCCGCTTCCCGGACCTCCATTTGACCCAGGTGCATGATGGCAAATTCACGTATCACCGGATTTGTGCTTCCAGCCAGGGATAGAAGGGATTCCTTGCCGGACTCTCCATGTGCAGGAAGCTGTTCTATCAAGGGATAGATCTCACGGCGTTTGTCTCCGGCCCCCTCCAGCTTTCCCAGTATCTCAGTCAGCTCCTGCCGTGCCTCTTCCGTTGATTCCTTTTTTAAATCCCCTATGCCCAGATCCATCCAGATAAGGGAAAGAGCCATGAGCAGAAGCGTGTAAATCAGCACGATCCAAAATACCTGACCAGAGCTGGAAGGATATTCACCCTTTGTGACCAGTCTGCCCGGCCAGGTCAGGATCCGGTTCAGCCAGGATGGCAGGGGAAAGAGAAAGGGAGAGGACTTCCGGTAATCTGAATAGCTTCCCCCGGTGATCTTCATCATTTTAATCTCTTCCATCATACAGATCCCCACAATGGTCATGGTCATCAGCAACCAGGGCAGGGAGGAGGGAACGCTCCAGGTCATTTTCATGGACCTTTCATGAGGGGAGAAAAGAATAAACCCGTAGCTCCAGAGGATCCAGCCCAGGTACTGCGGGTGGCGGGAGAACTTATAGATCCATGAGGAGGCCACTTTCGTTCCGCGATACCTCGCCCTGAACCAGAGCAGGACGCCCCAGGTAAAAAGGAAGGCCCCGGTGGCCATAAAAAGCCAGGAGAGAAAGTTGTGCGCCTCCCATTTGAATAATCCCAGCAACCACATAAGGACCCAATAGGGAACATAGATCACCTTCCCCAGGTCCAGTATATCGAAGGACAGTTCTAAGAAAGGAAGCCAGCCTACCCTTAAAAATCCAAGTCCGGCCAGGAAAAACATGCTTAAGGCAAATTGGCCGAATACAGGAATAAAAATTCCGATGGCGCCTGCCATGGCCCAACCCGATCTTCGGGTCAGGTAACCCAGTGCAATCAGCCCAAGGATCAGCAGCAGGGATCCATACCCGATCCATCTAAGATGGAGCCCCTGTATAAACATCTCTGTCTTAAGGGCATTCACATCCCCAAGCCCATGATCAAACTGGGGAAATCCAAGATTTTGTTGAAGGCTGGCATCCAGCAGCCTGGGAAGTTCGATAAAGGCAAATATCAGGCCTGTGGAGAAAACAATGGCAAGGAGGAGCAATCCTGCATTGTTCAGGAAAGTACGGTTCATGATGGGGTATTTGACTATTTTTTGAACACAATACGCATACGGACCGCAGCATCTGTGGTGCCGTTTTCGTTCATTGCGGGCTTCCAGGAAGGGCCTTCATTTAGCAACCTGATGGCCTCTTCTGTAAATGGAGCCCCCGGTGAACGCAGGGGTAGAACCTGGGAAATGGATCCATCCAATTCCACCTTGAATTTCAGAACCACAATTTCCCTGTTGCTGGTGCTAACTCCGGAAGGGAACCGGATATGCTCCTCTATATACATCTTATAGGCCTGGAGCCCCCCTTCAGGCTCGGCCCCACGATAGGTGGTTTCTTCTTGTTTAAGTTTAACTGCCTGAACTGCCCCCGCAGGAAATACGGATTTGTCTGATTCGTACCCGATCACCACCACCTCATCCAGTGTGGCCATGTCGGGTTTCATAACCACCCGGTTTTCCTCACCTCCATCGAGGCGGTACTCTTCGGTTTCCATCCCCACATAACTGGCTATGACCGTGGTTTGAGCCTGCTGGTCCGTTACCAGACTGAAGCGGCCTTCCATATCGGCTACCATACCCGAGTCACTTCCTTTCACCAAAATGGAAGCCCCGGGCAAAGGTTCCATATCCTCCGAAGAAATCACTATACCACTCACTCGCTGGGTAGACGGGAGGGCGGGTGCTTCTAAAGCTCTTCCCTTTTTTTGAGCTTCTTTCGGCTCGGCTTCCATAATCACAAGCTCATCAGCCTCCCTATCCAACGGCTCAGCTGCTTTCTGCACCGGAGCACTGATCGCCTGCACCGGAGCCCTGTTCTCCTGTAGCGGGGCTTCTGCCTCCACCTCTTCTCTTATTCTCTCAACTTCCTCCATGGCCACTGCATCCCTTGCAGGCTCTGCTTCCCTCGCAATCTCTGCTTCCCTTACAGGCCCTGCTTCCTGCAAAGCCTTTTCCTGGTGAACGACCTGAGTTTGTCGGGCTCTTGTTTCTGCAGGAGCCGGAGCTTCCGCTTGAATTTTAGCTCCTCCGTCCAACTCAGGCGCTTCGTCCACGACCGCTTCCTCAGCCTGCCCGGTCAGGTCTTCCTGCAGGAAGGACTCGTCCTTAAGGATGGATTCTTCAGCTGTTTTCGGATTGATATTATAAATATTAAAGAAAACGGTCCCTACAATCAAAAGGGAGGCAATGGAAGCAGCGATGCTGTAGAATGTACGCCTTCTCCTCCGATTTTGTCGTTTCCGGAGCATATCATGGAGGGAGAGCAGATCCTCTTCAAGCTCACCAGCCGGGATGTTCTCCATCCCTTCCATAGCTTCCATCTCGAAAGGATCCGCCTGCAGGTCCCTTTCAAAAGAGTAGCGCTCCTTAGCGGAGAATTCTCCTTTCAAGTACCCGAGGTACTCCCTGATGCTCCTATGTTTCCTTTTCGCTGACATGGGTTCTCTCCAAACAAATTTTCAAATTTCGCTTTCCGTTCTGGAGAAAGCTTTTCACCTTTTTTTCAGATATACTTAACTTCTCCGCTATCTCCTGGTAACACAATTTCTGGTAGTAAAACAACTCAATGCACTGCTTTTGTTCGGCTTTTAACTGTTCGATGCATTGTTTCAGTGCTTTCTCCACAACTTGTTCTTCTCTGTCTATGGGATGCATTTCCTGCTGGGATTCCATAAATTCCTGCTCAATTTTATATCCCTCCAGTCTTCCACCGACACTTTTTTGAGACCGGATCTGCATCAGGCAGTGATTTTTGGTAAGCACATATAACCAGCTTTTAAAGTTCCGGACTTCCTGACCGGGAAGATCAACAATCAACTTCTCGAAGATCTGCATGACGGCATCTTTAGCATCCTCCCGATTGCCCAGGTATTTGAGCGAGACCCCATAAACCAGGTGCATGTACCGGGAGTAGAGGACTCCAAGGGTGTCTAAACTCCCGCTATGACTGAATTGCTGAAGCAATTCCTCATCGCTGCTTTCCGGATGTTTATCACTGATTTTGAGCATATGACGGGAGTGGAGCCAGTTAAAATTAAGAAAAAATGCAAAAGTTTTTATGGAATCCTTGATAAGGCTGCATCCTAAGGGTGAAGTCAAACAAAAAATTGGAAATCATGAAAGCAATCATTTCAATACTAACAGTAATTTTTCTTTCGGCCTTCACCCTGGCTCCTGATCAGATTCGTGTAATCAGCGGAACCGTCAGCGATGAAGCCGGAAGTCCGATGGCGGGCGTCACCGTGGTAGTGAAAGGAACCAGCAATGGAACCCTTACCGATCTGAACGGCGCCTACCAGATCCAGGTAAAAGCAACAGCACAATACCTGGTTTTTTCTTTTGTAGGGTATGAGACCGAAACGGTAAAAATTGCACGCTCCAGCCAGATCAATGTCACCCTGCACCCTTCTAATATGGTTCTTGATGAGGTGGTAAGCGTGGAATATGATATGGAAGCCCAGCGGCATCCCAGAGTCTCCATTTCTCCGGTTCAGGGAGAGGCCTCAAAATCCTACCACAAGCGGGCAAACTACATGAGCTATGCAGCTCCAGAGCCAGGCTATGTCCAGCACAATACCGAAGGATATACGGCCATTGATGAGAACGGTTTCAAGGATGTGTTGCACAATCCCCTTTCCACCTTCAGCATTGATGTGGACCGGGCCTCCTACTCCAATGTTCGCAGGTTCCTGAATATGGGACAATTACCCCCCATTGATGCGGTGAGGATCGAAGAGATGATCAACTATTTTAACTATGATTATCCCGAACCTGTGGGGAAACATCCCTTTTCCGTGTACACGGAGATCTCGGAATGCCCCTGGAACAGCAATCACCAGTTGCTTCACGTGGGACTGAAAGGAAAGAGTATCGATAAGAGCGAATTGCCTCCATCCAACCTGGTGTTTCTGATCGATGTATCGGGTTCCATGAGTGCGGCCAATAAACTCCCGCTTCTGAAGCAGGCCTTCCGGATGCTGGTCAATGAGCTGAGACCCGAAGACCGCGTGGCTATGGTGGTCTATGCCGGAGCGGCCGGACTGGTCCTGGAGTCCACTCCCGGAAATCAGAAAGCAGTAATTCTGTCTGCCCTGGATAAGCTGCAGTCGGGCGGATCCACCGCCGGCGGTGCCGGACTGAAGCTGGCTTATAAAGTAGCCATGGAGAACTTTGCCGACGAGGGGAACAACCGGATCATCCTGGCCACCGACGGCGATTTTAATGTGGGTTCTTCCAGCAATGCAGAAATGGAGCGCCTGATCGAGCAGAAGCGTGAACACGGGGTATTTATGACCGTGCTGGGTTTTGGAATGGGTAACTACAAGGATGACAAGATGGAGATCATTGCCGATAAGGGAAACGGCAACTACGCCTATATCGATAACATCCAGGAAGCCCGCAAGGTCTTTATCACCGAGTTTGGCGGAACACTCTTTACCATCGCCAAGGATGTGAAGTTCCAGATGGAATTTAATCCCGCCCGTGTAAAAGGATACCGGCTGGTAGGCTACGAGAACCGCCTGCTGAATGATGAGGACTTTAATGACGACAAGAAAGATGCCGGGGAAATGGGTGCCGGTCATACGGTAACGGCCCTCTACGAAATAATTCCCGCAGGTTCCCACGAATCCCTGAAAAGCATCGATCCGCTGAAATACCAGTCCAACCGCGGTCAGGAAAAAGCTGCTGAACCGGTGAAGGCTGATCCGAAAGCCGAGCTGATGACCGTGAAACTGCGCTACAAGCAGCCAGACGGGAACACCAGCACCAAGGTGGAGATCCCGGTGAAAGGGAAGGTCCTGGACCTGGAAGAAACTTCCAATAACTTCCGTTTCTCAGCTTCTATCGCCGAATTTGGCCTGATCCTGAGGAACTCCGAATATAAAGAGGATGCCTCTATGGAGGAGGTCATCGCCCTTGCCAAAGGTGCCAGGGGAGAAGATGAGGAAGGCTACCGCTCCGAATTCATCAAATTGGTCAAACTGGCCGACTCCTTAAAGGAATGGAGCGCAGAGAAATAGACTGGGAATACTCCTAATCGTACATGTATACTCTGACTCAGAGGCTGTCCTACCCGGGCAGCCTCTGGCTATTATCGACCTCTCTCTCCGCTGTAATAATCTATTCGTGCGCACATTCTTTAATCTTCATTGTCATATATAGAAGCATTTAGTCTGTTGAGCGCTTAAGCCAACCAGGCATATGCTAAACATGCAGCCCTTATGAGAAAGCTATATTCAAGTGTGATAGTTTGTTTATTCTCGCTTGTTTCCTGCGGGCAAAATCAAAATAAAAAGGTGCCTATGACCTCTTCGGAACACAACTTTACAAATCAGCTCATTCATGAGAGCAGTCCCTACCTGTTGCAGCATGCACATAATCCGGTAAACTGGTATCCCTGGGGACAGGAGGCCCTGGACAAAGCACGTCTTGAAAACAAATTGATCATTATCAGTATTGGGTACGCCGCCTGTCACTGGTGTCACGTCATGGAGCATGAAAGTTTTGAGAACGAAGAAGTTGCAAAATTTATGAATGAACATTTTGTATCCATTAAGGTGGATAGAGAGGAACGCCCGGATATTGATCAGGTATATATGAACGCTGTTCAGCTGCTTACCGGCAGGGGAGGCTGGCCCTTGAATTGTATCGCCTTACCGGACGGAAGACCAGTTTATGGTGGTACCTATTTCACCAGAGAACAATGGTTAGAGGTGCTTTCAAAAGTCTCTGCTTTTGTAAAAGAGCATCCGGATCAGGCAGAGCAACAGGCAAGGGCACTCACGGAAGGGGTTCAAACCAGCGAGCTGATCTCTTTGAATCCCGAAAAAGCGGAATTTTCAATCAGGGATCTGGATCAGATATTTGCCAACTGGAAAAGTCACCTGGATTACAACCAGGGCGGACATCAGGGGGCGCCCAAATTCCCCTTACCTGTTGGCTTCCAGTTCTTGTTGCAATACTATGATCTGACTGAGAATGCAGATGCCTTAAAGGCAGTCACCCTGACCTTGGACAAAATGGCTGATGGCGGGATCTATGATCAGATCGGAGGGGGATTTGCCCGCTATTCTGTGGATGCCTACTGGAAAGCGCCACACTTTGAAAAAATGCTCTATGACAATGCACAACTGGTGAGTCTTTATGCTTCTGCCTATCAGCAAACGAAGGATCCAGAATATCAGATTATTGTAAGTGAAACTCTGGAATTTATCCAAAGAGAGCTAAGCTCAGAAACAGGCGGGTTTTATTCTTCCCTGGATGCTGACAGCGAAGGCGAAGAGGGAAAGTACTACGTCTGGACCCAGGATGAGTTGCAACAGATACTGGGAAAAGACGCAGATTTAATCATCGATTATTACAATGTGGAAGAAAAAGGAAATTGGGAACATGGTCAGAATATCCTGCTGAAATCGGGAAATGAAACAAGGATCGCGAAAAAATACGATATCTCTGAAAGCGAGCTAAGCAAAAGGGTGAAAAATGCAAAAGAGCTCTTGCTGAAAGAGAGACAAAAACGCATTTCACCCGGACTGGATGATAAGATAATCACCTCCTGGAACGCCCTTATGCTGAAGGCCTGTGTGGATGCATATACTGTCTTTGACGAGGAAGCCTATTTAGAGATGGCGATAAACAATGCCAACTTTATCAGTACTAAGATCAAACAAGCAGATCAAAGACTATATAGGTCATTTAAGAATGGCAAGGCTTCCATCAACGCTTTTCTGGATGACTATGCCTTTACCATTAGTGCTTTCATTTCCCTCTATCAGGCCACCTTTGATGAAAAATGGTTGGAAGAAGCAAAGCAGTTGGCGGACTATGCGATTGCACATTTTTACGACCATACAAACGTTATGTTTTTTTATACTTCAGATCTTGATCCTAGCTTAATAGCCCGAAAAATGGAAGTTTCGGATAATGTGATCCCCGCTTCAAATTCGGAGATGGCCAGGAATCTGTTTGTGCTCGGAAGCTATTATTACAATAAGGATTACCTTAACTTGTCGAAGAAGATGCTGAATAATGTCAAGGAAAGTGCCTTAAACGGTGGTGCCTACTATGCCAACTGGGATATCCTGATGAGCTTGTTTGCCTCGCCGCCCGCTGAAGTAGCTATTCTGGGTTCTGAATATGAGCTTATTCGAAAAGAGTTCAACAAGCATTATTTGCCCCGGGTTCTTTTTTCCGGGGGGAACAGCGAAGGCAGATTGTCCCTGCTGGAAGGAAAACTGATAGAAGGGCAAACCACCATCTATGTGTGCCAGGACAGAGTGTGTAAATTGCCCGTATATGAGGTGAAAGATGCCTTGGGCCAAATTTATGAAAGCAAGTTTCAGTAATCCCTGGAAACCCGGTTCCAGCATCTTGCGCTTCCATCAACTTTTAAATAAGAAAGCAACATCGATATCTGAATAATGGTGACATATACCAGTATGGAACTACCAGCCGGATATCTGGAAAAGCTGACTCAAAAACGATATAGCCCGAATACCATCAAGACATATGTGAGCTACATGCGCTCATTTATGGAAGAGTTTGAGGGCAGAAACCTGGGAACCATTACCACTCAGGAGATCAATGCCTACATCCTGAGACTCATACGCAGCAGGGGTATTTCATCTTCACAGCAGAACCAGCGGATCAGCGCCATCAAGTTCTATTATGAGAAGGTGCTGGGCAGAAAGAAAGCCTATTATCATCTGAACAGGCCAAAAAAGGAAAAAGGCTTGCCCAAAATCCTCACGGTGGAAGAAGTGGAACTTATTCTGAAACATTGCAGGAACATAAAGCACAAATGCATTCTGATGACCCTTTATTCCGGGGGATTGAGAAGAAGTGAGTTGATCAATTTGAAAATCACAGATATAGACTCCCGAAGGATGCTCATCAGGATTTCTGACTCAAAAGGGAACAAAGACAGACATACCCTTCTGTCCGAAAAACTTCTAAAGCTCTTAAGGGATTATTACAAATTCTACAAACCGGCCTACTGGCTGTTTGAGGGGCAGGGTGGGGGACCATACAGTGCAACCAGTATTGCAAATATCCTCCGCAAGGCCCTAAAAAAAGCCCGGATTAACAAACATGCCACCCCGCATACCCTGCGGCACAGTTTTGCCACACACCTTTTGGAGCAGGGAATAAACCTTCGCTATATCCAGGAAATCCTCGGACACTCCAGCACCAAAACCACCGAGATTTACACCCATGTAAGTTCCAAACAGCTCACCAAAATCCAAAATCCCCTGGACAATCTGAATACAGATTAACCCCAATCTCGCTTTATCTTCCTAAATTGTATCACATAAACACCACAACATGTGTTTACTGCTATGTTCAGGCACATTCAGCATTCGCTGAACTTTTGTCTGCCCGCTGCTTCGCAGCTCTCGCATCCAAAAGGAATGTGCCTGAATGCAGCGCTAAACAAAATCGCATTTAAAATCCACAGAATATTGTAGGTAAAAAGTCAGTAACTTGTATCAACGATAAAGCGAACGTGCCAGAACATGCCGTTAAACGCAATTTTATTCCGCACCTGCGGGCTCCATGCCCGGGTGAGTATGCTCACCCGACCGCGCCCTCGGTGTCGGAACTACGTTTAGCGCTGCATTAGGTGCAAGCAAAAATAAAATCACAAAGTTGAATTAGTTGAATGAACACAAAAAACCTAAATGGAAAAATCCAGACTTGTTAGATTCATTGGTAAATTTTCAACAATAGTCTTTATAATTCTTGTTGTGACTAATCTGTGGTTAAATGGAAAAAATCCAATAATTGAATTAGTGATGTGGATGTTTGGATGCGTCTCCATTTTATGGATCATTTGGACTGCAAATACAAAGACTTTTAGAAAACGAATTAAAAAGTAGAAGCCAGCACCTAACATTGTGCAAACTCTATATTGGCTTTTCACGTGCTTTGCACAAGAAAAAACATATTTTAAAAAGCAAGTTTTAGAAGCAAACCATAACTAACTAAACGAGAGAATTGCAAACGCAAAGCACGCGCCAAGTTTCGCTACGGCCCTCATTGGTAGGCAGGTAATGATTCACAGTTTCGCAAGTGACAAGGTTGGAAGGAATGAGGACCGGAGCGCCAACACAGCGTTTGCACAAACCGTTACCTGCAAGCTAAAAAAAAAACGAGTGTGCTAAATTAAAACTCTCGGGTAAAAAGGAATTTAACAGAGAAAAATTTTTGCCAGTGCACATTTTAAAACAACTTTTCCAAAGCTCAAATGGCACATTTGGTTTTTTCCGACACACAAATCCAACGCTCAAAAAACCAAAAGAGCCATTTCCTGCCAACGCACTAATAGGTTAATTTCTAAAGCTTTTCATATCCGTTCCCGATATTCTTTTGGAGTAACGCCTAGTAATTTTTTTACATAGCGTGTAAAGAACGAACGGCTCGAAAAATCCATTTCATCGGCAATTTCAGAAATATTCAGGTTCTTGTTTTGCAACAGAAAAATTATCCGCTCTTTAGTATATCGCTGTATCCACTCCGAAGCAGTAATTCGGGTATTGACTTTGCAAATATAATTGAGATACTTTGGTGTAATGTTTAGCTTATCGCTGTAAAACTGCACTTCGCGCTCTTTTATACAATGTTCCTGTACTAATTGTATAAACCGTTCGTACAATGTTCCGCTCTGCAAACTACGTTTACGCCTGTCAAGCTCATCTTCAAAAATATGCCACATTTCCAAAAGAAAAAGTTGCATTTGGAGTTTCAACCCTTCCTCATAAAACCGGTGGTTGGTTTCTTGTGATTTATCGTACAGCAGCTGAAAGTTTTTTAAGATTTTCTCTTTGTCCTTTTTTTCAGGGTGCAAAATCGGATTTTCTTTGGAATGTATGTAGCTATCAATACTCACATTGGCACTCGGTAAATTTGATGTCAATAAATCACTATCCACAAATAACATTGTTGCTTTAAAATTCGCTGAAACCCATAAATCCGAAACATGAAGACCTGCGAGCCAAAAAATAAATTCTCCTTTTTTACCCCTGTATTGCTTACCGTTGAACAAAAACTTTACAGAACCACTTTGGCAGTAAATATGTGTATGGAAGCGAGTTTGGAAATCAGCAGGAAATTGAGCCCTTGATGCCGTTTTGTGAAGTATAACCCTTTGATTTTCTGCCATACTCATTCAAATAGGAAGTCATCCTTAAAAATAAGTAATATTTGACATTTATTGCGACTTTAATGTAACAAATTGCTTTTAATGTGCTATTATCTTTGCATAGTAAAGATAAGGCAATGCAAAAAACGGATATTTTTGAACGAATAAAAAAAGGCGAAACGATTTTGCCCAGCGACCCGCAAGCTTATAGAATGCTTGAAGCTTCATACATCACGAAAAAACTGCTAGTGCAGATGAACAATGCCACAGACCCTAAAGAAGTCAGGGATATGCTGAGCCAAATTACAGGGAGCGAAGTTGACGATAGCGTTGACGTGTTTACTCCTTTGTATATCAATTACGGCAAACACACCAAAATAGGCAAAAATGTATTCATCAACTTCGATTGTGTGTTTTTGGATTTAGGTGGAATTACCATCGAAGACAATGTATTGATTGCACCCAAAGTTAGTTTGCTTTCTGAAGGTCATCCCATTTCAGCCAAAGAAAGACAAACGCTGACAACTGGCAAAATTCACATTAAAAAGAATGCTTGGATAGGCGCTAATGTCACCATTTTAGCAGGTGTAACGATTGGTGAAAACTCTGTAGTGGCAGCAGGTGCAGTAGTTTCTAAAGATGTGCCTGATAATACAATTGTTGGTGGTATTCCAGCAAAAATCATTAAAAACATACAGGAATGAACAGCAAAATAAAAACCATAACTTTTCTTTTAACGAGCCTTTTTTGTATACAATTATTGGCTGGTACACAGGAGAATGAAACTCATGCTATTAAAAACCAAAATGAAACCGAGAATATAGACACGATGAAACTAAAAATTACGATTGGAACATCATCTTTTTCGGCTACGTTACAAAACAATGCGACTGCAAATGCTTTTAAAGAACGCTTGCCTTTGACGCTCACGATGACTGAATTGAACAATAACGAAAAATATGCTGACTTAGTGGAAAGTTTGCCCACTAATGCTTCTAATCCCGGAACTATACAAAACGGCGATTTGATGCTGTACGGCTCAAACACATTGGTGCTTTTTTATAAAACATTTTCAACTTCATACAACTACACTAAAATCGGAAAAACAAACAATCCGGAAGGATTGTTGGAGATATTGGGTTCGGGAAACGTTGCTGTGACTTTTGAAATTAATTAATCAATTAAAAAATGAATACAATGAAAAAAATAACAATTATCGGAATTACAGTCTTGCTAGGCTTAATACAAGCCTGCAGTACAAAAACTGAAAAACAAGAAAACATGAAGACAGATAAAAATGAATTAAATGCCATTTTCCCAAAAGGTGAAAAAGGTTCGGAAGAATGGTTTACCGGGGATGCTTATCCTACAAGCCTGTTGGAAGCAGATTCAATATTCACAACACTTGCCGGTAATGTTTATTTTGAACCCAGTGCAAGAAGCCATTGGCATACCCACCCATCTGGGCAAATACTGATTATCACGGATGGTGTCGGTTACTATCAGATTGAAGGGCAACCCATTGGAATCATGAAAAAAGGAGATGTAGTAAAATTTCCGCCAAATGTAAGGCACTGGCACGGGGCAAGCCCTGACGTAGGGGTACAACAACTTTATATTATTCCTAATACGGAGCAGGGAATTGTTGAATGGATGGAGCCGGTATCAGATGAAGAATATAATAAGAAATAGTCTCATGAGTAAATTGATTTCACCTTCGGTAATAACAACAGTCATTTATGCTGTCGTGTTGTTGGTTGGCAGGCTAAATGCACAAACACTGCCATCTTCTTCAAAAGCCAATCAAATAGAGACATATAGCATAACGTCTGTCCCTGCAGAAAATGGGTCTTACACCATCAGTCCCGAAATCCCCAAGGATGGTAAAATTCCGGCTGGCACTGTGTTAACGATAAAAACAAAACCGGCATCTGGTTACAAACTCGATGCAGTATATTACACCGTGAAAGGTGGCATGTGGGGGACGACCAATTACGAAAGTTTCTCACCTAACATGAAAATACCCGTCACCAAGGATATGAAGGTGGGGGCAACATTTATTCCAAGTTCGTTGGTGGACAATGTAAAAGTAACCCAAGACGTGGTGTATGCAAAGCCAGGTTTTAAGCCGTTGAAGTACGACGTGTATTCCCCAAAAGGCGCTAATAATCTTCCATGCATTATCATTATTCATGGCGGTGGATGGTCTTCAAACAACGAAGACATTATGCGTGGACTAGCTCGTGAACTGGTTAAGGGTGCTCGCTACATCGTGTTCAGTATTGACTACCGTTGGATCAACAAACTGGATGGAGAAACCGAACCTACATACATGCACAAATTGATAGAAGATGTTTTTGGAGCTATAGCTCACATTCAGGAACATGCTGCGGAGTACGGAGGTGACCCGACCCGAATTGCGGTTACGGGCGATAGCGCTGGTGGTCATCTAGCGGCAGCAGCAGCCACCCTCAGTCCGCTTATTGGAGATGGAGGTTTTGGTGAAACCAATGGAGTTTACCAATATATGCCCACTTACCTGCCAAAAAGAAAATCCGTGGTTCAGGTAAAAACTGAAATAACCAATGCAGTTAAGGCGGTGGCACCAAGCTATGGTGCATTTGAGGCTGCCGACTTTAAATCGTTGCTAGAGCAAACAGACCAGGGTTATTGGGATGCCATTTCTCCTTCAAAGAATGTTCCAAAGGTTAGTGAACGGGTTCTTCCGCACTTCATGGTTCGTGGTACAGAAGACCCGATCGTAAATCACGAAATGGTGCAACGCTATGTAGATGTGTTAAAGGCTGCAAGCCAGCCTGTCAACTATATTCAGGTACAAGGTGCAGGACATGCCTTTTTCGACTGGAAGCCGGATGCAGCCACAAGAGCAACGTTTGCTCGGTATGGTGTACCCTATGCTGCTCAAATGCTGTCTTTTTTCAACAGCATATTCTATAATGATTGATGGCGTCTATCCCAAATTGCTGGTGGAATTGCGGTATTTACAACTTTTTTTATGGGCTTTGATATTAAATGTCGGGCTCATAATCAAACAAACATCTTAAAAAATTAATTATGAAAAAGAATTTAGAAAACCAGCCAGAAAATAAAAATACAGATCTTCTTATGCGAAGAGGCTTTTTAAAAGCAGCCACTTTGTTGGGTTTAGGAACATTAGCTGCCGGAACTGTTAAGGGCTATGCAGTCGCTTCTCAGAGCCCCGAAAAGAAAAAAGGCATAGGCACCATACTGACCAAGAAACGGACATTGGGTTCCAGGAAGAATCCGCTTGAAGTTTCTGCCATACAACTGGGCTGCATGGGAATGACCAATGGTCGTGGTGTCCACCCCGATCATAAGAGTATGGTCAAACTGATCCGCGATGCTGCTGATCGTGGCTGCGACTTTTTCGATACTGCCGAAATTTATGGTCCATATGTCAATGAAGAAATGGTTGGAGAAGCACTTGCTCCCATCCGAAACCAAGTTTCCATTTCCACCAAGTTTGGTTTTGATATTGAGGGTCCAAATGTTATGAACAGTCGGCCAGAGCAAATTCGGAAAGTTGCGGATCAATCACTCAAACGCCTCAAAACCGACCGTATTGACCTTTTCTTTCAGCATCGGGTTGACCCCGACGTACCCATCGAGGAAGTTGCAGGAGCCGTAAAAGATCTTATTCAAGAAGGAAAGGTTCTACACTTTGGCCTTTCTGAAGCAGGCGCTGAAACCATCAGAAGGGCACACGCTGTTTGCCCGGTTACAGCAGTGCAAAGTGAGTATTCTTTTATGACCAGGCTTCCTGAAGAGTTCATCTTTTCCACCTTGCAGGAACTGGAGATAGGCTTCGTGGCGTATAGTCCACTTTGCCGTGGGTTGCTGGGTGGAAATTTAAACCAATATTCGGATTTAAATACAAATGACATTCGGGGTTCATGGCCGCGTTTTCAACCGGAAGCAATAGAATTAAATAACCGCATCTTCGTGGCGCTACATGAGTTTGGTAAAACAAGGGGCATGACTTCATCTCAAATATCCATAGCTTGGATGCTGTCAAAATATCCATTTATAGTTCCCTTGCCGGGCACAACCAAGCTTTCACATTTAGAGGAAGATTTAAGGGCCGCTGACTTCACTTTAACAACAGCCGAAATCAACGAGATTGAAGATAAAATAGAAAAGATCGGTGTAGTGGGTGCACGTTATGACGCACTGCAACAATCGAGGGTAGAATATTGAGAGAAGAAATAAGTATTCGCATATAAAATAAATAGTCATGGTAAAATATAATCAAACATCAAGAAGAAAATTTATTCAGCATACAGCAATGGCTGGTGCAGGATTAATGATTGCTAATCCAGTACCGATGTTTGCCCATACACCGCCAATGACACAAAATATAGCAACCCGCAAGCTTGGACAATTGGAAGTCTCTTCACTTGGCTTCGGCAATATGACATTGAGTGGCGGACACTACGGATCTGGTGTGGATAAAACAACAGGTATTCAAATGATAAGGAATGCTTACGAACAAGGGGTGACATTTTTTGACACCGCAGAAGTTTACGGACCCTATGTGAACGAGGAACTGGTTGGTGAAGCCCTTGCACCTTTCCGCAAAAATGTGAAAATAGCTACAAAATTTGGCTTTAAGATTGACGGTACCAATGGCTTAGACAGCCGACCAGAACATATCCGCACAACCGTTGAAGGAATGCTGAAACGCCTTAGAACTGACCATATCGATCTGCTTTATCAGCACCGGGTGGACCTTTCAGTTCCCATTGAGGAGGTAGCAGGAACAGTCAAAGATTTAATCAAGGAAGGAAAAGTACTTCATTTTGGTCTATCTGAGCCAAGCGCTAATACCATCCGCAAAGCACACGCTGTTCAGCCGGTCTCCGCTATTCAAACCGAGTATTCGCTTATTGAGCGAAGTGCGGAAAGCAATGGCGTACTTCAAGCATGTGAAGACCTTGGTATAGGTTTCGTGCCCTGGGGTCCGTCTGGTCAAGGATTCTTGCCCGGCACAATGAATGTGGATGTTCAGTCTACCATGGATCCAAAGAACGACCTGCGGGCTACCTTCCCCCGCTTCTCACCAATGGTCATGAAAAACAACCAGCCGATTATTGAATTGTTAAGAATGTTTGGTGCTAAAAGAGGCTTAACTCCTGAACAAATCGCACTTGCATGGTTGATGGTTCAAAAACCGTGGATTGTACCAATTCCCGGCACCACAAATCCTGAGCACCTGAAGGAAAATATGGGAGCGGTCAATGTCCAGTTTACAGCATCGGATTGGGATGAATTCAATACTGCTTTTGCCCGGCTGGAAGTTTATGGTGGACGGATGGATGCAAAACAGATGATGCAGATTGGACGCGACTGATCAGCGATTGAATAAAAAAATCTTTTATAAAGGCATATACCATAATTTAAAGTTTTACACGTGAAATGTCCATAAAGTCAGGCATACCAACCGAGGATGAATATTAAGAAAAATCCAGGTTTGGGAGCAGATGATGGAGATGAGACATTCCATGTGACAACTAAGAAACAAATATATACACATGAAACGTCTTCTAATTATCGCATTGCTGTCCTATTGCACAGCTTCTTTTCAAACTATATACGGTCAATCAAATAATACAGATATCAAAATGAAAAGCCCGCCTTACATAGCCCGCACATCCAATTTCATGGCAATCGCTTTTCATATAGAAGCAGAGGAGGTGCAAAAGCTATTACCTGCAAATGTAAAAGTAAAAACTGACGAAAAAGGACAGGCAACCGTTGGTATGGAAATCTACACCACGGACCAGGTTTATGGGGTGCCCAATTACACCTTAGCCTTCATTTATGTAACGGTAAACTCATTGGATAGTAACAATAGCACATCAGAAAACTATTATCCGATCTGGGGCGCAATGAATAACGATACGGCTTTACAAAGTTTTAAGCATTTCTATAATTTTCCTTATCTACAACGAAGCGTGACAATAAGAAAAGGGGCTGAACAGGTGGCTACCGTGGGAGAAAGTGATGGTGAAGGGATAACGCTAAAATTGAAAAGCATAAGTAGTAGTCCTATTACTGCTGAGGGTGTGGCACCAATACTTAATCAATCGGCAGATGGCAATCTGAAGGTTACAGAAATACCCTGGCTCGCTAACGGCAATGAAGCGAGTATCATTTCTTTTGAAATCAGGGCTGGTAGCAACAAAGTATTGCAGGTACTACAAGGTGCTAAACCGTTTTATGGGCAAGTTAGTACGAACGTATTTAGCTATACAAAGCCAATAAGACAATTAAGTTATTGATTGGACTAAGGTTTTGAATAAAGAAGCCCGCTATCGATATGTGATTGATGCGGCAACATTCTAAAATTAAACAAATTCAAAAATGGAAAATAATATCAAAGGCAAAGTAATAGTAATTACAGGAGCCAGTAGTGGATTAGGCGAAGCAGCAGCAAAGCATTTGTCAGTGCTGGGAGCAACAGTTGTTCTGGGCGCAAGAAGATCTGATAGAATCGAAAAACTGGCACAGGTGATCAACAACAATGGAGGTAAGGCTCTTGTCGTTGCTATGGATGTAACAAAGCGTGATCAGGTAAAGAACTTGGTCGATTCAGCTGTTGAAAAATTCGGACGTGTGGATGTACTTCTCAATAATGCAGGCATCATGCCACTATCCCCTATAGATCGTTTAAATGTGGATGAGTGGGATGCGATGATAGACGTAAACATTAAAGGAGTACTAAATGGGATTGCTGCGGTTCTGCCGCATATGAAAAAGCAAAAATCAGGTCAGATCATCAATACATCTTCAGTAGCGGGACATAAAATATTTGGTGGCTCAGCAGTTTATTCTGCCACAAAATTTGCGGTACGCGCATTAACTGAAGGATTGCGCATGGAGGTAAAGCCTTATAATATTCGCACAACAATTGTTTGTCCTGGAGCTGTTAAAACAGAGTTACTGGAACATATTTCTGAGGCAGATATTCAGCAGACGAATAAAGATTATGTGGGAGAAGTTGGAATAAGTCCTGACAGCTTTGCACGTGTGGTTGCATTTGCCATCAGCCAGCCAGAGGATGTGGATATTAATGAAGTTATCTTCCGTCCGACTTCTCAGGAGCTGTAGAAAAGACAGCTATTGATAAATTCAAAAAAAAATTAAAATTTAAAATGACCATACAGAGATGAATCATTCGTTTTTAATGATTTTGGCTTTTATGTTCATATTTATAAGTAATGCTTCATCTTGTAGCAAAGAAGATGACAAAATTGCCACAGAAAATATTACACTAATGGCTAACGGAAAAATCAAAATAACGGTCAATTCACAAACCTTTACGGCTACCCTTTTGGACAATAATTCGGCAAAAGCATTCAGGGAGATGTTGCCTATAACCCTTAATATGACTGAATTGAACGGCAATGAAAAATACTATGATTTGCCAAACAGTCTTCCAACCAATTCTTCCTGTCCGGGAACGATAAAAAATGGAGATTTAATGTTATATGGTTCAAAGACTTTAGTACTATTCTACAAGACCTTTTCAACATCTTAAAGCTACACAAAATTGGGTTCAGTAGAAGATGCAACAGGTTTGGCTGCGGCACTAGGTTCAGGAAACATAACTATTAGGTTTGAATCCGAATAAAATCTTTCGGCTGACGAAATCAACCAGCGCTGAGCAAGCACATTACGCATTTTGGCAACCGCACATAGCCGACATAAAATGCGTAAAGAGCTTGCTTTCCACTTTTAAAAAAGTTGTATTAAAATTCCCACCGTGGACGGGCAATTGAAAAATGGAAGAAAGCCAGCAGGTAACACTGTATAAGCTTAATGCGGGATGAATTGCTAAAATTGAGTATGTTGCAACTATCAAAGTTTTGTGCAGGCGGACAGTGTATCGCTTCTAAATCCCGCACTACGCTTATACTTGACCGTTAGCTGTCATGCATAAAAAAACAAAATGCAACCAATTAGAATAAATGTTCATCTTGAATAAAAGCTACTGTTATGAAAAAAGTAATATCATTAGCTATTTTAATAATGATTGGACTTTCAGCATGTGAAAAGAATGACAAAAATAGAATATGATCTTGATTCTTTTGAAAAAAACATGTACTACAGTGAAGAAATCATTCCCTTGGAACATCAGAACTTTTATGGAAAGTGGAAATTACTCGGAATTTCAGGAGGATATGATGGATCTGGCATTAATCCCTATTTTGATTTTATGGAGGTACGACAGATAGGTATTTATGGTTTAATTCGAGGCGACAGTGTTTTTGAATATGGCAGAATTGAACTGGATACATTTAATGTTTATCACACCAATTTGCTTCAAATCAAGATTCATCCTGAAAATAATGCTCATTATTTCTTCCCGCCTCAATCACAATTTACAATTTCTATAAATGCTGATAGCTTGCATATGTATCCTCCATATCCAGATTCCTATGATTTCCATTTTGAACGAATAAGATAGTTGCACGAACCGCTA
>CAVVVN010000003.1:0-1951532 GCA_963751705.1 uncultured Bacteroidales bacterium | reverse complement strand
TATACCGGGATACACATGGGTCCCATCCGACCGCAGCATACCATAACATTTTCATTCTCAGCAATCATCTTCTCCAGCTCAGCTGCAGTTTCTATCTCATGTAACTCTGTGTGTAGCATTTTCATTTTTTCTATCTTTTAAGTGTATGTTTCTCTTTAAAATTTTCAAATGCAAAGATCCTGTTTTGATGGGAAGATACCTTACGAAGGATAGCGGAATTTGACAGCTTTTTTACTATTATTTTTCAATTAACTTTGATTGTTTTTTGTAAAGTCTGATGGATGAGGGAGCAAGGTCAGGATAAGGGGCAGGGGCCCAGGCATAATGAGCCTGATTGTTTTCAGTTGATTTCCAGAGAGGACCTGGAAACATTGGGCAAAAACAGGACCCAACTAACCTATCTCAGGGGTGAGACCCTCTTTAAGCAGGGAGCCTTCGCGCCCCATGTGCTGTTTATCCAATCCGGACTTGTCAGGGTTTATCTGCAGACCGGCCGGAATAAGGTGCAAAATCTCTGGATTTCAAGAAGCGGTGATTTCCTGGCCTTCTCCTCCCTGTTCGGCGAACGGACCTATTCCTATTCCGCCGTGGCCATGAAAGACTCCGAATTGTTGATGATCAACAAGGAGAGTTTGCGCGAGCTATTGCAGACCAATCCTGAGTTTGGCTACCGGATAACCTCCAAGAACTTTAATCTGGAAAAGCAGTTGATGGAACTTGTGGCAAGTTTGTCTTACAAGCAGATGCGTGGAAAGCTGGCAACAGCTTTGCAATATCTTAGCTCAGAGACGTTTAAGGGAGAAGAGTTGTTTAGCTTTCTGTCCAGGCAGGATATTGCCGATTTTGCCTCCATTTCTGTGGAAAGCGTGATCAAGTTTTTGAAAGAGTTTGAGAAGGAAGCTATTGTCCGCCTTGAGGGTAAGAATATTCTGATACTGGACCGGGACAAACTGGCCCGGATCAGTGATACCGGCTAATGCTTCCCTGATCTGAGGTGGGTTTCCAGAAGTATATCTTTCAATTTGTAAATCAATATCGTTATAATGAGAATATTCTCATTATATTTGTAGCGGGATTTAATCATAAGGATATGAGAATTGCTTTTGCGCTAAGCCAGGGTGGCACATTTGATAAAAAGCATTTCGGGGATGCAGATACCTATCAGATCTATGAGCTGAAGGATGGACTGTTTGCACTTGCTCATGAGGAGGCGAATCCAACAACATCGTTTGAAGATTCTGAGAAACACGGAAATAAAGAAAAAGCAAAACAGATTATTAAATTCCTGAAGAATAAGCAGGTAGATGTACTTGTTTCCAAACAATTTGGCACGAATATTAAGTTTATTGCCAGGCACTTTATTCCGGTGAAAATAAGTAAGGATACCCCTGAAAGGGTTAAAGAAAGCTTGCTGAAACATCAACATTGGATTCAGGAAGAGATTGACAATCAACCTGAGGCCTATAAATTATTTGTCCTGGGCAAGGGGGTTCTGAAAGCAACCATAAAAGTTTGAGGTATAATATAATTCTTTCGAATATGCATAAAAAGATCTATCCGGAATCGGGGGTGGAGTTATCTCCATTTGTATCCAAACATTATGACCGGATTCTGGCCTTGGCCTCCTTAGGTCATTATCATAAGTCCATAAGAAAGGCCATCGGGATCATGAACATCCAGCCTGACGATCAGGTCCTTGACCTGGGTTGCGGGACCGGTTCAAATGCTGCAATTATGTCGGAATATTTAAATTCAAGCGGGGGCATTCTGGGAATGGATATCTCTGCGGAAATGGGCGCCCAATTTCAAAAACGCTTCGGCAATGACAGCCGGATCCGCTTTCTGAATCATCGTATAGATCAGCCTTTTCAACTGGAACAAAAGTTTGATAAGGTATTCATCAGTTTTGTCATCCACGGATTTCCACACGAGGTCCGGCAGGTGCTCATTGAAAATGTAATAAAGCATCTGAAGCCACGAGGTACTTTTCTTATCCTGGATTTCTCTGAGTTCGACATGGAAGCCATGCCCGCCCTGCATCGGACCATCTTCAAGACAGTCGAGTGTAAATATGCCTTTGATTTTATCGATCGCGACTGGAAATCCATCCTGGGGCAATACGGATTCGGGAATTTTACTGAGCATTTTTTCCTGAAAAGCTATATGCGGCTCCTTGCAGCGGTCAAAGATTAATCCCTTGTTTAGATTATATTGATTATCAGCTTCATAAAGTCAGAATTATCTGGCTTTTTGGATTGATTTTAGATAACCGGATTTGTTTAGGCAGTTTTTAGAATTCTTTTATATTTGTCTGATCTTAAAATCAGATTCATATGCGTATTCTCGTTTGTATTAGTAATGTACCGGATACCACCACCAAGGTGAAGTTTTCGACCGATCACTCATCCTTCGATGATAGCGGGGTTCAATGGATCATTAATCCCTGGGACGAGCTGGCACTTACCAGAGCCATGGAGCTGAAGGAGGACGCCTCCAACCCGGTATCAAATGTGACCGTAGTAAGCGTTGGTTCTGCAGCAGTGGAGCCCACCCTCCGCAAGGCACTGGCCATTGGAGCCGATGATGCCATCCGGGTGGATGCGGTATCAACCGACGCCCATTTTGTAGCCTCACAGCTGGCCGCAGTGGCAGCGAGCGGCGATTTTGGAGTGATCCTGTGTGGAATCGAATCCAGTGACTACAACGGATCAGCGGTGGGAGGAATGATCGCCGAGCTGATGGACATTCCTTCTGTATCGGCTGTCTCCGGAATTAAATTCGCCGGGGAAGAGGTCCTGCTGTCCCGGGATATTGATGGAGGGAAAGAAGAGGTAAGTGTTCCTGCACCCTTTGTTGCCATTGTACAGAAAGGAATAGCCAGGGAGCCGAGAATCGCAGCCATGCGTGGAATCATGATGGCAAGGAAAAAGCCCCTGCAGGTGGTATCGGCCGCAGATGCAGAAACCTTTACGGCCTTCCAGGCCTTTACCCTGCCTGAACCCAAAGCCCCCTGTAAAATGGTGGATGCCGACAATGTGAAAGAACTGGTCAACCTCCTGCAAAACGAGGCCAAAGTCCTTTAGAGATCCAGACAACGATTAACTAATAAACATCAACTATAACCCTATGTCAGTATTAGTTTATACAGAAAACTGGGATGGCAAATTCAAGAAGCTTTCCTACGAATTGTTATCCTATGCGAAAAGTGTAGCCGCTTTAACCGGGGGCGACGTGACTGCCCTTTCCATTGGAACCGTGGGCCAGGATGAACTGTCAGGTCTTGGCAACTATGGAGCCTCCCTGGTATTGAGTGCGGATGGAGCCCCATCCGGACTCGATAACCAGGTTTATACATCCATCATTGCAGCTGCTATGGAAAAAAGCGGTGCCAAAGTTCTGGTGATGGCCCATAACAATACAGGGAAAGCCCTGGCTCCCCGCCTGTCAGTTAGGCTAAAGGCCGGAATGGCTGCCGGGGTAACAGCGGTTCCGGAATCGCTTGGGCCGCTGGTGGTCAATAAAAAAGTTTTCAGTGGGAAGGCTTTTGGAAAGGTGGAGATTCTTACGGAAAAGGCCATCCTGACCCTGTCGCAAAACTCTTTTGAGCTTGTTGAAACCGGCGGTACTGCTACTGTGGAGGCCTTTGATCCGGGGGTTGATGTTAAAGTTGCCTCTACCACCATTAAGGATGTCCAGAAACAGGAGGGAAAACTCCTGCTCACCGATGCGGATGTGGTTATTTCAGGCGGAAGGGGAATGAAATCAGGCGAAAACTGGGCTCCCATTGAAGAGCTTGCAGAAATACTGGAAGGAGCCACCGCATGTTCACGCCCGGTGTCGGACGAGGGTTGGAGACCTCACGGGGAGCATACCGGACAAACCGGTAAAATCATAGCCCCCAACCTCTACATGGCCTTTGGTATCTCAGGAGCCATTCAACACCTGGCAGGAGTCAGCTCCTCCAAATGCATTGTCGCTGTGAATACGGATAAGGATGCCCCGATTTTTGAGGCAGCCGATTACGGAATCGTAGGGGATGCCCTGAAGGTACTGCCCGAACTGATCAGCGAGATCAAGGCGGCCAAGGCTCAGTAGCTAAATTAATCCTCCTTCCATGGACAAACAGATTATTTTCCTGATTGTATTGCTGCTTACCCTGCTGGTGTTCGTTTTTACGGTCCGCAGGTATGCCGGTTATTTTAAGAATACACGGAAGGGTTTTCCGGTAAAACAGCTTGGACGCAGGTTCGGGGTGATGATGGAAGTGGCCATCGGCCAGACCAAGATTTTCCGCCGGCCGGTGATGGGCTTGCTTCACGCCCTGGTATTCTGGGGTTTTCTGGTGATCCTCATAGGGAGCATCGAGATGATCATTGACGGGCTCTTCGGGACCGAGCGGGTTTTGTCCGTCCTGGGCGGGTTTTATAACTTTATCATAGCCTGCGGGGATATTTTTGCACTGATTATCGCCATTGCCATCCTGGTATTCCTGTTCAGGCGTGTTTTTCTTCATGTGAAGCGCTTTTCCGGGATCGAGATGAAGCATATCTCGCACCTGGATGCAAACATAGCCCTGAGCATGATTCTGTTTCTGATGGTCTCGCTGCTGGGAATGAACACCTTTTATATTCTGTCGGCCACTCAGGCGGGCCACGAGGTGGTAGGAGTCTTTCCGGTAAGTACGATGCTGGCAGGTTTTTTCGATGCCGGAGAAAGTACTCACTTCTGGCACGAATTCAACTGGTGGGCACACATCGGACTGATCTTTGTTTTTGCCAATTACCTGCCCTACTCCAAACACTTCCATGTGTTTATGTCTGTTCCCAATGTTTTCCTGAGCCGGCTGGAACCTCTGGGGAAAGTGGATACCATGGAGAGCATTACCAGGGAAGTGAAGATCATGATGGATCCGGAACAGGCCTTTGCTTCACCCCCGGAAGGAGCGGAAGCCGAGGAGGAAGTCCCGGAACGTTTTGGCATCCTGGATGTGGAGGATGTAAGCTGGAAGAACTATTTTGATTCCCTGGCCTGCACGGAATGTGGCCGTTGTACCTCGGTTTGTCCGGCCAACACCACCGGAAAATTACTATCACCACGTAAAATTGTGATGGATGTCAGGGCCCGGATGAAGGAAAAGGGGCCGGGCCTGATCAGGAAGGGGAAAGAATATTCGGACGAGCGTTCGCTTCTCCGGGATTATATCTCCGAGGAGGAGCTATGGGCCTGTACCCTGTGTAATGCATGTGCCCAGGAGTGCCCCATAAATATTAATCATCCTTCCATTATTCTGGGTATGCGGCGCTACCTGGTCATGGAGGAGTCTGCAGCCCCGGGGGAACTCAATGCCATATTCTCAAATATTGAAAACAATGGTGCTCCCTGGCAATTCTCACAGGAGGATCGCACCTTGTGGTCCGATGGAAAAGTAGAGGTAGCCCTGATGGCCGATTTGCTGGCCAAAGGGGAAAAACCGGAGTATCTCTTGTGGGTCGGGAGTGCCGGTGCCTTCGATGACCGTTATAAGCAGGTGAGCGTGGCCTTTGCCAGGATACTGAACCACCTGGGCATTTCCTATGCCACGCTGGGAACGGAAGAATCCTCCAGCGGAGATGTGGCCCGCCGGGCCGGCAACGAGATGCTTTTCCAGATGCAGGCCATGATGAACATTGAGCTGCTCAATGGCTACGAGGTGAAAAAGATTATTACCTGCGATCCCCATGCATACAATACCCTGAAGAATGAGTATCCGGACCTGGGGGGGGAGTATGAAGTAATCCATCACTCTCAGCTACTTCGCGACCTGATGAAGGAAGGGAAGCTCACCCTTAAGGGAGGGTCCCTGGCAGGGAAAAAGATCACCTTCCATGATCCCTGCTACCTGGGACGGGGCAATGGAGAATACAAGGCCCCAAGGGAGGTGCTTGATGCACTTGGCACGACCGTGGAGATGAAGCGAAATAAGAGCTTCGCACTCTGTTGTGGTGCAGGAGGCGGACAGATGTTCAAAGAGGCGGAGAAAGGAGACAAGGAGGTCTTTATGGAGCGAACAGAAGATGCCCTGGAGACCGGGGCCGATATTATAGCTACGGCATGTCCCTATTGCATGGTGATGATGACCGACGGACTAAAATATAAGAACAAAGAGGAGGAGGTCAGCAACTACGATATCGCAGAGCTGGTCGCCCAGACCCTTGGATTATAAAACAAGTAAATCTGAATTATAATGGAAGAGAAGAAATTGATAACCGGTGGTGAATTTTTAGTCAAAGAGACCAGTCCGGACGATGTATTTATCCCTGAAGAGTTAGACGAGGAGCAGCGCATGATCGGGGAAACCTGTAAGGATTTCCTGGAGACGGAAGTGTTCCCGGTGGCTGACCGCATTGATGCTCAGGAAGAAGGGCTTATGAGGAGCCTGCTGGAAAAGTCAGGCGAACTGGGACTTCTCGGGATCACCATCCCGGAAGAATACGAAGGATTTGGTCAGAATTTCATTACCACCATGTACTCCAGTGAAGTGCTTGGTGCCGGCTATTCATATGCAGTGGCTTATTCCTGTCACACGGGGATCGGCACTCTTCCCATACTCTATTACGGAAACGAGGAGCAGCGTGCCAGGTATGTGCCCAAACTTGCTACCGGTGAACTTATCGGGGCATATTGCCTGACAGAACCCGGTGCAGGTTCTGATGCTAACTCCGGAACCACTAAAGCCGTGCTTTCCGAGGATGGCGCCCATTATATTCTGAATGGGGCAAAAATGTGGATTACCAATGGTGGATTCGCCGATGTGATGACGGTGTTTGCCAAGATCGACAACGACCGGGTGCTAAGTGCCTTTATCCTGGAGCGTGATTACGAGGGGATCACCTTCAATCCCGAGGAGAAAAAGATGGGGATTAAGGGATCATCTACGCGGCAGATCTTCTTTAATGATGTGAAAGTACCCGTCGAGAACATGCTTGGAAAAAGAGGTGAGGGGTTCAGGATCGCATTGAACATCCTGCATATGGGACGGATTAAGCTAGGCGCCAACGTGATTGGTTCTGCCAAGAAAGCTATTGACCAGAGTGTGCAGTATGCCAATGAGAGAAAACAGTTCAATTGCCTGATCTCCCAGTTTGGCGCCATCAAGCACAAATTGGCAGAGCAGGTTATAAGGACCTTTGCCACGGAGTGCTCTGTATATCGTGCCAGTAAGGCTTTGGACAACGCCATTGAACACTATGTGGCCAATGGCGACGATAAGGGAAGAAATACGATGGAGGCCTTCAACCACTTCGCCGTGGAAGCAGCAGCCATGAAAGTATTTGGTTCAGAAGCCCTTGACTATGTGGTGGATGAAGGTGTTCAAATCCATGGCGGAATGGGGTTTTCTGCCGAAATGATGATCGATAAGGGCTACCGTGATTCCAGGATCAACAGGATCTTTGAAGGTACTAACGAAATCAACCGTCTTCTGCTGGTGGATAACATCCTGAAGAAAGGTGCCAAGAAAGTACTTCCGGTAATGGAGCTGGCTGAGAAGGCCTTTGAGGAGGTAAAAGCAATGAATGGGGCAGCTGCTCCCGCTGAAGGATGGTTTAAGGAGAAGGATCAATATGTGGCCAACCTGAAAAAGGTGGTCCTGATGCTCCTGAAAGCTGCCTCGGAGAAGTTTAACCGGACCCTGGTTACGGAACAGGAAATCCTGAGCAACATTTCCGATTGCATCATCCAGGTATATGCCGCCGAATCGGTGGTCCTCCGCCTGAAGAAAATGGAGGCCATGAAGGGCGAGGAGGCCTGTAAGATTTACCGTGATATGGCTGACGTATTTGTATACGATGCAGCTGCCAGGATTGCCAAGTTTGCCAGAGATACCACCTACTCCTTCGCTTATGGGGAGGTGCGTGAACTACTTGAGAAAGGGATCACTAATTTTACCTGGGTGGCCGGTGTAAATGTGAAGGAAGCACGCCGGCGGATTGCTGATCAACTGATTGAGGAAAACAAATACTGTTTTTAAAAACCAGATCATCGAATCATTTGATTCTTATACGATTGTAATGATTGGTGCCGGGAATGTGGCTACACATATTTCCCGGCATCTTCATTCTTCAGGACATAGGCTCCAATGCATCTATTCAAAAAGCGGGGTATCGGCTAAAAGCCTGGCGGCCGAACTGGGAGTACCCGGCACTTCAAATAGGGAAGAGGTTCCCGCAGAAGCAGATTTTTATATTGTATGCGTGCCGGATAAGGAGGTCCCGGGGATTGCCAGTAAATTCAGTCATACAAAGGGGATCTGGCTCCATACCTCCGGCGCACTTCCCATGAGCATACTTCAGACTGTTTCTGATCGCTTCGGGGTACTCTATCCCCTGCAGACGCTGAGTCGCTCCCGGCCCCTGGCAGCCTCACAGATTCCCTGCCTGGTGGAGGGATCCACGGAGGAAGTGACCGCCTCCATCATGGACTTGGCTTTGAGCGTTTTTGACTGCGTGGAAAAAGTAAATTCTGAACAACGTCTGGTGATTCATACTGCCGCTGTTTTCACCAATAACTTTTCCTCCCATATGGTCCACATAGGTAGGGAACTGCTGGCTCAAAGGGAAGTGGACCCGCAACTGCTGAACTCCTTGCTGGAAGAGACCTTTGCGAAGATCAGGGATCTGGGTACGGTGGAGGGGCGCACCGGTCCGGCCGTCCGGGGCGACCAGGGGACCATGAATAAACATATAGAATTGCTTCAGGATCATCCCGCATGGCAAAAATTGTATACTTTTATAAGCCGGGATATTGAAAGGTCCCGGGATCGCTAAGCTCTGAATTATATTGTTTGCATGACAAATTTTAAAGAAGGATTAAAGGCTGTAAAGGCTTTTGTTTTTGACGTGGATGGTGTATTAAGCAGCCCGGAAGTTTACCTGCATCCCAGCGGGGAGATTATGCGCTCCATGAATACCAAAGATGGGTATGCCCTGCAATATGCGGTAAAACGAGGTTATCCCATAGCCATTATTACAGGTGGCAATACTCCCTCGGTCGCTCTTCGCTTTAAGGGGCTCGGAATTACAGATATTTATATGGCATCTTCCTACAAAATGGAAGATTTCAGGGATTTTCTTTTTAAATACGATCTGAAGCCAGAGGACGTGCTGTATATGGGCGATGACCTGCCCGACATTGAGGTGATGAAAACAGTGGGTGTGCCCTGCTGTCCTGCCGACGCTGTGGAGGAGGTAAAGTCTGTGGCTCATTATATCTCTCCGTTTAAGGGCGGGAAGGGATGTGTCCGCGAAGTGATGGAGCAGGTCCTGCGGCTGCATGGCCGTTGGAACGATGGTGAACCCTTTACCTGGTAAACAAAAAATGACAAAGAGACTGCGATCCCTATTCAGCCTGGTCAGGTTCCCGAACCTGCTGATCATTGCTTTCACCCAGTATGCCATGCGTTACCTCCTGATGGAACCTCTTCTTCCATCCGATTCATTTGAGCTCCAGTTCGGGGACTTCCAGTTTGCGCTGCTGGTCTTTTCCACTCTGCTTATTGCTGCCGCCGGCTATATCATCAATGACTACTTTGATACAAGAGCTGATCTGATCAATAAGCCGGCCCGGGTGGTGGTAGGAGTGAGCATCAGCCGGAAGGAGGCCATGATCCTTCATATGATATTGAATATTATTGGGGTGGGGATTGGCGTATACCTGGCTTTTTATGTGGGACTGCCCTCCCTTTCTCTGGTGTTTGTTTTATCAACAGGCTTACTGTGGTTCTATTCAAGCAACTATAAAAGGCAGTTCCTGGTGGGTAACCTGACTGTCGCATTTTTGACCGGACTGGTTCCTTTAATGGTGGTGCTGTTTGAGATACCCCTGTTGAACCGGGAGTATGGAGAGGTAATGATCCGCTACGATGCAGATTTCAACTACCTCTTTGCCTGGGTAAGCGCCTTCAGTTTCTTTGCCTTTGTGACTACCCTGATCAGAGAGATTATAAAAGATGCAGAGGACCTGGAGGGGGATAATGCCTATGGGATGCAGACGATCCCCATAAAGCTTGGGACTTTCTGGACCAGGATATTAGTCGTGGGTCTGATTGCGGTTACGCTGGGGGTTTTGATTTACCTCCTGTTCAAGTATATATATTTTTCGGTCGATCCGGTAGATTATATCTCCCTTATCTATTTTTCTGTATTCCTGCTCCTGCCATTGATACTTCTGGCAATCCGGGTGAGTACAGCGCGGGATAAGCGGGCCTACCACCGTGCCAGCTCTCTGATCAAGCTGGTGATGCTGTTCGGGATCTTGTATTCAGCGGTGGTATTTTATCTGGTTGGTTTCAAGTATTAGATTTGTTGGATAAGGAGAGCTCATATGAAATCTTGCTGGCCTCGAACTCGCCCCGTAGATCGGCCCTGATAAAAGAACTGAACATTCCTTTCAGGGTGGTTGAAACGGGACATTCGGACGAGGAGTATCCCCAGGATCTGTCCGGTGGAGAAATCGCACTTTACCTGGCAGAACATAAGTCGGCAGCTTATACAGGGAAGCTGGAAGAGAATCAGGTGCTGCTTACTGCAGACACCATTGTCTGGCACCGGGGTAAGGAGTTGGGAAAGCCGGCAAATCGCCAGGAAGCCATCGCGATGTTAAGCCAGCTTTCCGGGGATACCCACCAGGTATTTACGGGAGTTTGCCTCCGATCGGCCCGGGCGAGCAGGGCCTTTTTTGCAAAAACGGATGTGACTTTCTCTCCGCTTTCCAGCCGTGAGATCGTGCACTACGTAGACCAGTATAAGCCTTTTGATAAAGCTGGGGCCTATGGAATACAGGAGTGGATCGGCCATATTGGGGTGGAAAGGATCGTAGGGAGTTATTTTAATGTCATGGGTCTTCCTGTTCAGAGAGTCTACAGCGAGTTAAGAAAATTTAGGAGTAAATAAGGAATACTAAACTGAGAATATGAGGAGTACGCATAAACAATCAGGGAGTAGAGTTAGTCTGTTGATCCTGGCCCTACTGATGGCTTCCGGTTTTCTGAACCTTCGGGCAGACGAGGGAATGTGGATCCCCATGCTGCTGGAAAAATATAATATAGGGGAGATGCAGGAGGCCGGTTTAAGGCTTAGCGCTGAGCAGATCTACAGCATTAACCAGGATTGTCTGAAGGATGCCCTGGTGATTTTTGGAGGGGGATGCACCGGGGAGATGATCTCGGACGAGGGTCTTCTGCTAACCAACCACCATTGCGGATATGGGGCCATACAACGGCACAGTTCGGTGGAACAGGATTACCTCACCGATGGATTCTGGGCCAGAAGCCGGGAAGAGGAGCTTCCAAATGAGAGACTTAGCGTCACCTTTCTTCGGTATATGAAAGATGTTAGCCTGGAGATGGAAGAGGGGATGAGCGCGGAGATGGATCCGGAAGAGGTCCAAAGGCAGATGGAACTTAATATGGCCAGGCTGGTTGAGGAAGCCACCAGGGGAAACCACTACAGTGCCATAATCAAGCCGTTTTATTATGGAAACGAGTATTATATGTTTGTTTATGAGACTTTTAATGATATCAGGCTGGTGGGCGCACCCCCCGAAGCCATTGGTAATTTTGGGGCGGACCAGGACAACTGGATGTGGCCACGGCATACGGGAGACTTTTCCATATTCAGGGTGTATGCCAACCAGGAAAACAAACCAGCTGCCTATGATCCCTCCAATCAGCCCTACAAACCAAGAAAATACCTGGAAATCGCTGCAGGTGGCATCGAGGAGGGTGACTTTACCATGGTCATGGGATATCCGGGTTCTACCACCCGCTATCTCTATTCTGCAGCGGTGTCTTCCATGCTAAATACCTCCCTTCCCTTGCAGGTGGAGCTCCGGACCACCAGGCTGGAGATTATGGAACGCTATATGAAGGCTGATGATGTGGTTAGAATTCAATATGCCAGTAAATACCGGGGGGTGAGCAATGCCTGGAAGAAGTGGCAGGGAGTTATTCTGGGTTTGACCAGGAACCACGCCGTGGAAGTGAAACTGGCCGAAGAGGAGCAATTCAGAGCCTGGGTGGAAGCGGAAGGAGAACGCGTGTTGAAATACGATGAGGTTCTGGGAAAGTTTGCCCGACTGTATCAGGAGATGGAACCCTATGAGACGGTCATGGTACTGATGAATGAATCTGTTTTCGCCATAGAGCTTTTCAGTCAGGCTTCACGCATTCAGCGAATCATGAACCAGGGAGTTTCCCGGGAGCGTTTGGAGAGGCAGATGGAGAGCTTTTATAAGAATTTCCACAGGCCCGTGGACCAGGAGATCTGTGCCGCCATGCTGGAGGCCTACTTCACTCATATGCCGGCTGCTTTTTCGCCTCCCTGCCTCGAAGAGATCCAGGGTAAATATAAAGGGGACTACCGTGCTTATGCCGAGGCTCTGTATAGCAAGAGTGTTTTTAACCGGCCCGAGAAATTTTCTAAGTTGATGGACAAATATGCGAAGGATGCAGATAAGGGGAAAAAAGCCTTTCAGAAGGATCCCCTTGTAGCAGCAGTCAATCAGTTCTCCGCAATTCTGATGGAGGAGGCAGGTCCTGTTTATGGCATGCTGCAGCAGCTGCTGGACAGAAACTACAAACTCTATATGGCGGCCTTGCTGGAAAAAGAGGAGGACCGCAGGCTCTATCCGGATGCCAACTTCACCATGCGCTTTACTTACGGGAAAATTGACGGCTATGAGCCCAGGGATGGGGTGGAATACGCTTACTATACCACACTCTCCGGGATTATGGATAAAGGAACAGAGGGTTTTGTGGACTATGCCATCCCGGAGAAACTGAGGGAGCTGTATGAAGCCAAAGACTATGGGAAATACGGCGTGAATGGGACCATGCCGGTCTGTTTTATAGCCTCTAACCATACTTCAGGAGGTAATTCCGGCAGTCCGGTTATGGATGCCGATGGCCGACTTTTAGGCATCAATTTCGATCGGAACTGGGAGGGAACCATGAGTGATGTGTACTATGATCCGTCCCTGTGTCGCAACATAACGGTGGATATACGCTATGTGCTGTTTATCATTGATAAGTTTGCGGGGGCCGGCTACCTGCTTGAAGAGATGGATATTGTCTGGTAGTTCCTGAAACTGGTGCCATGAAACACAGGCTGGAAATCGTCGTACATGGCCGGGGCAATGCCTGGCCGGTCCCCCTGGGGGAGGATCATCCCTTCTACAACCGGAAGGACCCCCTGGATCTGTCCAATGCTGCCTATTCACTGCAGTTGATGGAAGCAGACAGCGTGCTGTCCAGCGTATTGATCGATGCGGGTCATGGTACCGTACAGAGCCTGCTTTCAGGAGATAACCGCATCCCGGATTGCATTTGCCTGACTCATGGGCATATGGACCACACGCTTTCAGTGGACTGGGTGGTACAAAGTTTTTGGCGCAGGCACCGAAAGGAAAAACGCTACCCCATCTATGCGACCCTTCCTGTTTACCGTTTCCTGCTAATATCCTATCCGCATCTGGAAGAGCTGACCGAGCATCGGGAACTGGAATTTGGGGAGACCTTTGCTCCCTGCCAGGAGATGCCCTTTCATCTCACCACCTTTCCCGTTTATCACGGGAAGTCTGCGGTGGGAGCCTCCATGTTGCTGTTCGAGGATCAGGGTCGCAGCATCCTGTTTACCGGGGATCTCCTGACCCCCCTGCTCAGAATGGAAGATTATGAGCGCCTTTCAGGAGCTAATGTTCTGATAGTGGATACCAACAACCGTTTTCCCTGGCCAGGGACCAATCACTGGAGTTTTGCCGGAACACCAGGCGATCCCCTGAAACGAAATCAAGGGCTGGAAGCTTTTATTAAGGAGCTGAGCTGGGAACAGGTTTCTGCACCGCACCTGCAAGCAGGCATCAGTGAACAGAACCAGGTTTATCTGTCGCAGGTACAAAAGGAGTGGAACTCCGCGGAACAGCCACTGAGCATTCTCGAATTTCTGAGGCGTACCAGTCCGGATCAGGTCTTGCTGGTGCATTATAGCGGCGCGGAGGATGGGAAATACTATGAGGAGAAGGTGCTGAATTCCAATGGCCTGCAGGCCTGGGCTTCTGAAAGTGCTATGCAAAACGGAATTTCATCCCGGATCCTGGTGCCGGGGACCGGACAGCGGATAAGCTTGGACTAATATGGGAAACGATAACAGGAAAGGTGCCATCTATGCCATGCTCACTGCCTCACTTTGGGGCTTTATGGCCATTATCCTCAAGGTGATCACCTATGAGTTGGCCCCGGTGACCGTGGTCTGGTTCCGCTTTGCCATTGCCTTTTTGATTCTGGCTACCTGGACCCTAATTTTCAGGAGGAGCGATTTTTTAATATTTAAACGCCCGCCCTTTCTGCTTCTGCTGGCGGCCCTTTTTCTGGCCGGAAACTACACCGGCTTTATAACGGGGATCAAATATGTGTCCCCTTCCACTTCCCAGGTGTTTATCCAGATTGCCCCGGTGAGTTTTGCCCTGTCAGGGATTGTGATCTTCCGGGAACATGTGAACTGGAGGCACATCCTTGGATTTGTCCTGGTGCTGGCCGGGATCGGACTCTTTTATTCGGAACAGTTAAGGGATCTCACTTCGGGAGCGGATCACTTTACCCTGGGGATGATGTTGGTACTTGGAGGGGGGCTCTCCTGGGCGGCCTTTGCCACCGCCCAGAAGGCCCTGTTAAAGAAGATCGGACCCAACCAGCTGAATCTTTTTATTTACGGGGCCTGTGCCCTGGCCCTGGCCCCGCTGGTCAAGTATTCTCAGCTGACAGGCATGCCGGCTGTCAACTGGTATATCCTGATCTATCTGGGTCTGAATACCGTACTGGCCTATGGCTCCCTGGCTCTGGCCATCAAACTCACGGAAGCCACGCGGGTCAGTGTGATCATCACTCTCAACCCGATCATTACCTTTATTACCATGGCCATTTTGACACGACTGCAGGTCGACTGGATCGAACCTGAATCCTTCTCTCTGATCAGCATAGTCGGAGCTCTCTCCGTTTTGGGTGGTGCCATCCTGGTCATATACGCGGGATGGAAAAGAAACGCTGCAAAATGAGCCGGTGACGAACCTAGTCAAGTACCCAGTTTACCGCTGCATTCATGGTGGAAAATGGTTTAATCCTTAATTCATTCTCCATCCTTTCCCCGAGGGCAGGGAAAACAATTGTTTTGGGATCATCACAAACCACGGCCAGCTTAACTTTCTTCAGGATATCCTGCTGTTTCATGTAATCGAGCACGACCTTAAACCCTTCCATATCCATAAGAAGGGCACAGCCTGAAATATTGTTTATTACTCCTTTGGTGGAATCATTGATCAAGTTCTCCGAAATAAGATACTCCCAGGATTCGATGATCTCTTTCATGCTCACCTCTTCATCAAAATCCCTGATTAATATCGATTCCGGATGCAACTCGTGATTTCTGTATTTTATAGCCATTTTTTAGTGCCGTGTATGTCCAATAAACACTTTTTCAAACAAATAGGACTAAACCTATTGCCTTATTCTTAAGCAAAAATAGGAAGAATTCGGAAAAGCTGGCTCCCGGCTTAGATTTTAACTGAAAATTGTATACACCTTATGCAGGCAGACCTTTTCAAGAATCCAGGGTTCTACGACCCGGATTGGATGTAGCCATCCGCCTTGACCATGTATAAGTCAAAGCCCCCCTGGCCGCCGGGCCTGTCGGAGGAGAAGATTATCAGCCTCTTGAAGCTGTCGAATGAAAAGACAATGGGCCTGTATTCGTCGTATTCTGTATTAATTTCCGGTCCGAAGTTCACCGGAGCGGTCCAGCTTCCGTCTTCCAGGAGAGAATAATAGAGATCGAACCCGCCCTGTCCGCCTTCCCTGTTGGAAGTGAATACCATGATATCACTGTCAATAAAGGGACACTTGTCATCGTAGTCGCTGGAAAGCACCAGATTCAATTCAGGATCCACTGTTTCACTGCCGGTGAATAAATCATGCAGGGAGTCGGCTTCAGGCAAGGGGATGCTGAAAATATTAAATATTTCATTCTCCAGGTTACTGCAGTAGAATAGCCTGGTCTGGTCTTCCGTAATGGTGGGATAGAGCTCGTCCTTATCCGAGGTGATAACCTTAAGTGTATCAGGACCATAAAGCTGGTTACTGGCTCCATAGTTCCCATAATCGGACTTCAGGTAATATGCGAACCTGATATCGTAATCTCCCTTCTGATTATCCGAATAAAAGAAATAGCTGACATCCTTAGGGCCAAAAAAGAATAAGGGCCCCAGTTGATCGTCTGAGGAATTTATCAGAGTCATCAGGATGTCCTGTAAGCTGGTGTAAGTATCACCGATAGATACGTAATGCACGTCCAGTACATCGTCTTTCACATGGTAGGAGAGGTCCATCTCCCGGAGGATGATATCAAAGTCCTGGCCTGCACTGGTCCGGTTAGAGGAGAAAAAGATCCCGAACCTGGCTGCCGGGTAGGGCAGGGCAGAATTGTAATCATCGTAGGGGGAATTGATCCCTTCCAGATTTACCGGCGATTCGGTAATGATGGTTTCATACTCAAACTCATAGTCGCCCGATCCATAGGGGCAGGCGCTAAATACAAGTGTAAATAGCGGAAACAGAACTATTTTTAAAAGGCTTTTTACTGTAGTCATTGTCCGGATTCAAATGAATATCTTTGTCTAAAGATAGATATCTCACTCATATGGTTGCGTTCAAGCACTCTTCTTCATGAAAGCCCGAATCTACCTGGAGAAAACAGGACCGCAGGATTTCGATTCTTTTTTTGCCCTGACCGGCAATGAGCTGGTCATGTCCAAAATCACCGAAAGACCTCTGTCAGAGGAGGAATCCCGGAAGAAATTCTCTTCGCTGCTGAAGAACAACCACCTGCATCCAGCCCTGGGAAGCTTTATGGTTCTGGAAGATCCTGGCGACAGATTTCTGGGTTTTGCCAAGCTGGAGCTTTCAAAAGAGAAGCAAGACGAAGCTGAACTTGGATTTATGCTGCTTCCCGAAGTCTGGGGCAAAGGCTTTGGAAGTGAAATTGCCAGGCTCCTGCTCGAAGTTGCCAGGACAGTCCCCCAACTAAAGCGGGTATACGCCATTATTGATCCTGCCAATCAAGCCTCCCGGAAAATTCTGATTAACAACGCATTTATATCCGAAGAATTGACCACAATCGATGGTCTGCCCGGTGAGATTCTCGCACTTTCTGTTTAAAAGTTTGGATTAGGCCCCTGATTTCCTGGATCTTTACTATTCCTTCGTCTTTTTCTTCTTAAAGAGCCGGGAGGTGAACAGCATAAAGGCACCGAAGGCCACCATGATTATTCCCGAAAAGAGGTTGATGTTGTAGCCCATTGACTGTTGGTACATGTCTGAATCACCTGCGGTGAACAGTCCCAGGATGGTCAGGATCAGTCCCAGGATGGTGAACATCAGGCCTATTGGTATTTTTATATCAAGTCCCATTGTATATCGTTTTTCTAGTTTACCAGACAATAATGGAAAGGATGATGAAGATCACGCCCACGATGACGGCCAGTACTTCAGGCTTTTGATACCAGTGTTTTGAGTCGTCCTTTACTTTGGGGGTCAGTGAGTAGACCAGCCCTTTCAGTTCATCGTCGGTCTTCAGCTTTTTGGTCAGCAGGGTAATCACCAGCGTGAGCAGCAGTGCTGAGGAGAAGGCGTAGACCGCCGTCCAGTAGTTCTGAGCCATCTCACTCCCGTAGGTATGCACCAGTCCGAAAAATCCTCCTTTGACACCCGCTATGGCACCCGCGGGAAGGGTTAATCCGTGGTGGATGGCCGCTGCAATGGTTCCACCGATCAGGCCCCAGAAAGCGGCATGTCCCGTGGTGCGTTTCCAGAACATACCCAGCAGAAAGGCTGCAAAGAGTGGGGCATTGACAAAGGCGAAGACCAGCTGCAGGAAATCCATAACATTGTTAAAGGACCTGGCCACATAAGCCGTAACGATACTAACCAGGACACCTACAACAGTGGTCCATCTCCCAACTTTCAGGTAGTGTGTATCACTCTTGCCGGGTGTGATATAGCTCTGGTAGATATCATAAGTAAATACCGTATTAAAAGCTGACACGTTTCCGGCCATACCCGACATAAAGGATGCCATCAGGGCAGTAATTCCAAGTCCCAGCACCCCTACGGGCATATATCTCATCAGCAGCACCGGGATCACTTTATCGAAATCCTGCACAGAAGTACCTGCTTTCAAAGGGATTTCAAGCTCTCCCATATTGGTCAGCGCCAGGGCGATCATTCCCGGAACCACCACCAGCAGGGGCAGGAACATTTTGGGCAGGGCGCCGATGAGGGGAGTCTTGCGTGCGGCCGACATGGATCCTGCGGCCATTGCGCGTTGGACCACCAGGAAGTTGGTGCACCAGTAGCCGAAACTCAGCACGAATCCGAGGCCAAAGAATACTCCGAACCAGTTTACACCCATTGGATTGTCTGTACTTCCGGTAAACTTCCATGAATGTAACATATCAGCGGGCAAATTGGCCTGAATGCCCTCCCATCCTCCAATTTCTTTCAAACCCACAAAGACCAGTGGGGCAAAGCCGATAACGATCAGGAAGAACTGCAGCACCTCGTTGTAGATTGCCGAGGTCAGTCCGCCCAGAACCATATAAACCAGGACGATCATTGCGGAAATAAAGAGATAGAAGTCGAATTCCCCGATATGGATGCCCAGGATGTTCCAATCGATCTGCAGCGGCATGATCACCTGTGCCAGCAGGGCCAGGGCATACATAGAGATACCGGACGAGAAGACGGTCATAATGGCAAAAGCGAAGGCATTGAAGCCCCTGGTTTTCTCATCGAAGCGGAGCTTGAGGTATTCCGGCACCGAGCGGGCCTTGGATCCGTAATAGAAAGGCATCATAAAAATAGCCAGGAAGATCATGGCCGGAATAGCACCGATCAGGAAATGATGGATAATTATCATACCGTATTTGGCACCGGAGGCCGCCATGCCTATCATCTCAAGGGCACCCAGGTTGGCCGAGATAAAGGCAAGCCCAGTAACCCAGGCCGGCAGAGACCGGCCCGCTTCCAGGAAAGCCTTTGAGTCTTTCATGTATCTCTTCAAAGCCCAGCCTATTCCCAGAACAAAGATGAAATAGATCAGGATAATGGCCCAATCAATGGTCCCCAGGGAAAAAGTTGTCTCCATGTCAGGAAGATTATTTAGATATCAGGATCTCAGCATTAAAAATAAAAACAATCATCTCAGGATTCATTCTAAATTATTGTTTTTTGTTGACTTCTCCTTATATAAGTGTTAGATTCACACTTAAGTTTTTTAAAATTCCTCATTTACTAAGGATTTAAGCATGGCTCAACTCGACTGGATTATTCTCGGACTCTTTTGCCTGGCGCTGGTAGGAGTCATTTTCTGGGTACTCAGAAAAAAAGATAAGGACACCTCCGATTACTTCCTGGCCGGAAGGGATGCTACCTGGATAGCCATCGGGGCCTCCATTTTTGCCTCCAACATTGGTTCGGAACACCTGGTGGGCCTGGCAGGGACCGGAGCCACCAGTGGGATGGCCTTTGCGCACTGGGAGATGCATGGCTGGATGATCCTGATCCTGGGATGGCTCTTTGTCCCCTTTTATGCCCGAAGCGGCGTATTCACCATGCCCGAATTCCTGGAGCGTCGTTATAATTCCCAATCCCGTTCCTTCCTCTCCATTATCTCCCTGGTGAGTTACGTGCTGACAAAAGTGGCGGTGACCGTTTATGCGGGAGGGGTGGTGTTTAAGGATGTGTTCAATATCGAGTATGTGACCGTCTTTAACCAGCAGATCGATTTCTTCTGGATCAGTGCCATTGGACTGGTGGTCTTAACCGGACTCTATACGGTGTTTGGCGGGATGAAGGCGGTCCTTTACACCTCGGTGCTGCAGACCCCCATTTTGCTGGCGGGATCTGTGGCCATCGTGGTCATTGGCTTAACCCAGCTGGGGGGATGGGCTAACCTGATGGAGATTATCAGGGCCACGGATGTGACCTATCTCAATGATGCCGGGGAGGTGATATACCAATCCACCACAGATAGCATGGCCAGTCTGATAAGATCCCCCAAAGATCCGGTGTATCCCTGGACCGGAGTGATCCTCGGTTCGGCGATCATTGGCTTCTGGTACTGGTGTACCGACCAGTTTATCGTCCAGAGGGTGTTATCGGGCCGCGACCAGAAGCAGAGTCGCCGGGGAACCATTTTTGGAGCTTATCTGAAATTAACGCCGGTGTTCCTTTTCCTGATTCCGGGAATGATCGCTTTTGCCCTGAAGCAGCAGGGGAGCCTGGATTTTGCCACCAATGATGCTGCCTTTTCCACACTGGTTAAAGAGCTGTTACCCAAAGGATTTACCGGGATAGTGGTGGGGGGGATCCTGGCTGCCCTGATGAGTTCGCTGGCCTCCCTGTTTAACTCCTCTTCCATGCTGTTCACGGTTGATTTTTACAAAAAGATTAAACCACAGGCCAGCGAAAAACACTATGTACTGGTGGGCAGGCTGGCCACGGTGGTCATCGTGGTGCTGGGCATCCTTTGGATCCCGGTGATGAAAGGCATCGGTAAGGTCCTTTATGAATACCTTCAGGATGTTCAGTCGCTTTTGGCTCCGGGCATTGCCGCGGTTTTCCTGCTGGGAGTGCTTTCCAAAAGAACCACTCCCGCAGCCGGTTTTGCCGGACTGGTGGTGGGTTTTGTGCTGGGAATGTTGCGCCTGGGACTGAGTATTTATTACGGAGATACCGTGTCGGATGGGTTTATCTATGAGCTGATCGTGGCTCCCAACTGGCTGCACTACGAAATTGCGCTGTTTGTTCTGGTGATTGTGCTCATGATCATCATTAGTTTCTTTACCGAACGAATGGATCCGGCAAAGATCCAGGGACTCTATTTCGGGTCGGCCACTGCAGAGCAAAGGGCCATCACCAGGGCCAGCTGGAGCAAATGGGATGTCATCAATTCGCTAATTATTATCTCAATCATTGTTGCATTCTATATTTATTTCTGGTAAACGAGAAGGAGCTAAATGAGTCGGGAGATAAAATACTACGGAGAGCATCCCACCTTTCATGTGGCAGTGGATAGTATCGTTTTCGGCTTTGACCAGCATGAGTTAAAGCTCCTGATTCATAAAAGACAGTTTGAGCCGGCCAAAGGGGAGTGGTCGCTTTTCGGAGGATTTGTGCAGGCGGGAGAAAGCCTGGATGAAGCGGCCAACCGGATCCTGTATGAACTTACCGGTCTTCGTGATATCTATATGGAGGAGATACAGGCCTATGGAGCAGTCGACAGGGACCCGGCGGGCCGTGTGATCTCGGTAGCCTATTATGCCCTGATCCCTGCCGGTGAATTTAAGGAGGCAGGCAATAGCAAGTCCGGGGCCACCTGGGTGAGTTTAAAGAATCTCCCCCGCTTGATCATGGATCACAATCTGATGGTGGAGAAGGGATTACGGCGTTTAAAGCGAAGAGCCAGCACCCAACCCATCGGTTTTGAATTGCTCCCCAGGGAGTTTACCATGCCCCAGCTTCAGGCCTTATATGAAGCCATCTACCAGGCTGAGCTGGATAAACGGAATTTCCGTAAAAAAATTCTGGCCATGGATGTGCTGATTAAGCTGGAAACAAAGGACAAAAGCAGCTCCAGAAAGGGAGCCTTTCATTATCACTTTGACCAGAATAAATACAAAAAACTGGTGGAGGGAGGTGACAATTTCACCATCTGAGTACGCGAAGACGTAAGATATAATACTTCGTTCTTATTCTAAAAAAATGACAATATGGTACAGGATTTGAAAACACTTGAAGCCTGGTTTGTGACGGGCAGTCAACACCTCTACGGAGAGAAGACCCTGAGGCAGGTGGATCTTGATTCCAGGGAGATCGTTTCGGCCCTGGACCAGAGCAGGGAGATTCCGGTAAAAATTGTGTTCAAACCTGTATTGACCACTGCGGAAGCGATCCTGGCGCTCTGCCGGGAGGCCAATAATACGGAGAACTGCATCGGGCTTATCACCTGGATGCATACCTTCTCTCCTGCAAAGATGTGGATCGGTGGACTGAAGACCCTGTCGAAACCCTTTATGCACCTGCATACCCAGTACAACAGGGATATTCCCTGGGAATCCATAGATATGGATTTTATGAATCTGAACCAGAGTGCCCATGGAGGCCGGGAGTTTGGTTTTATTGGCTCCCGGCTTCGCCTGGAACGCAAAGTGGTGGTGGGACACTGGTCAAATCCGGAAGTTCAGCGAAAGACCGGTGTCTGGCTCAGGGCTGCTGCTGCCTGGTATGACTGGCAGGGAGGAAAGGTGGCGCGTTTTGGAGACAATATGCGTGAGGTGGCCGTGACAGAAGGAAATAAGGTATCGGCCCAGATTCAATTTGGATACGGGGTATCCGGTTTTGGAGTGGGAGACCTGGTGGCCAGGGTGAAGGAAGTGCAAGATCCTGAGCTGAATGGCCTGCTTCAGGAATATGAGTCCGCCTACCAGCTTCCGGCTGAGGCCGGGGAGGGAGGTAGCTTGAGGGATTCTCTGAAAGAGGCTGCCCGTATAGAGCTGGGCATGCGCCATTTCCTGGAGGAAGGTGGTTTTTTTGCCTTTACCACCACCTTTGAGGACCTGCATGGATTGAGCCAGTTACCCGGACTGGCCGTTCAACGGTTGATGGCCGATGGTTATGGCTTTGGAGCAGAAGGCGACTGGAAGACGGCCGCCCTGGTCAGGGCCATGAAGGTGATGGGGCTTGGATTAAAAGGAGGAACCTCCTTTATGGAGGATTACACCTACCATCTCCATCCGGATGGAATGAAAGTCCTGGGTGCCCATATGCTGGAGGTTTGTCCCTCCATTTCAGAAGGCAGGGCCGCCCTGGAGGTTCATCCCCTGGGAATCGGTGGAAAAGCCGATCCTGCCAGGCTTGTCTTTGATGTGGTATCGGGACCGGGGGTCAATGCCTCCCTGATGGATATGGGAGACCGCTTCCGTTTGCTGGTGAATCCCTGCAAGGTCGTACCAGCCGATGCTCCCCTGCCCAATCTGCCTGTAGCCAGGGTGGTATGGCAGCCAGAACCCAATCTGGAGATAGCAGCCGGGGCCTGGATTCTTGCAGGGGGTGCCCATCATACCGGGTTCAGCATGGCTGTGTCGGCAGAACATCTGGAAGATTTTTCAGAGATGGCTGGCATCGAGTATCTGCTTATTGACGGAGATACGAAACTCTCCTCCTTCAAGAAGGAGCTTCGCTGGAACGATCTTTATTATCACCTGGCCAAAGGAATATGATATGCTTGAGAAACTAAAAGAACGGGTCCTGGAAGCCAATCTGGCGCTTGTCAGCCACCAGCTGGTGGTATTTACCTGGGGAAACGTCAGTGGACGGGACCCCGGAACAGGGAATATGGTGATCAAGCCATCCGGAGTTCCCTATGATCAGATGGAAGCGAAGCAGATGGTGGTCCTGGCTCCGGACGGGAAACAGCTGGACGGGGAGTTAAAACCCTCCTCGGATGCAGCCACCCACCTGAAGCTTTACAGCAAATTTAATGCGATAGGAGGGATCGTGCATACCCATTCCCCTTGGGCATCTTCCTGGGCTCAGGCAGGGAAATCCATACCGGTGTACGGAACTACCCATGCGGATTATTTCTATGGACCGGTTCCCTGTACCCGGATGCTAAGCCAGGAGGAAGTGGAACGGGACTACGAAAAGAATACAGGGCGGGTGATTGTGGAAGCTCTGCAACACCTGGATGTACAGAGTATGCCCGGAGTGCTGGTGCACGGCCATGGCCCCTTTACCTGGGGAACGGACGCCTCGGAGGCAGTCAGGCATGCGGTGGTCCTGGAGCAGGTGGCCATGATGGCCTTCCGGACAGAAGTGCTTGGAAATAAAAAACCGCTGCAGCCTTTTCTTCTGGAAAAGCATTATCTGCGAAAGCACGGCGAGGATGCTTACTATGGGCAGGATAAGAACAATATATAAATATTTAAGCAAATGACTTATACCATTGGGGTGGACTACGGAACCGATTCGGTCCGGGCACTAATTGTGGATACAGAGACCGGCAAAGAGATGGGGACCCATGTATTTGAATATCCCCGCTGGAAAGCAGGACTTTTTTGCGATCCGGGGATCAACCGTTTTCGCCAGCATCCCCTGGATTACCTGGAGGGGCTGGAGGTAAGTATTGTGGGCGCCCTGGAGCAATGTGAACCAGGCGTGGCAGAAAAGGTGGTGGGCATTTCCGTGGATACTACAGGTTCCACCCCCGTTGCTGTGAACCGCGAGGGAAAACCGCTTTCCCTGCTTCCTGCTTTTGAGGACAATCCCAATGCCATGTTCGTACTCTGGAAGGATCATACGGCTTTGAAAGAGGCCGGGGAGATTAATACCCTGGCGCGTTCCTGGGGCGGGGAAGATTATACCAAATACGAAGGGGGGATCTATAGTTCCGAGTGGTTCTGGGCCAAGGTCCTTCATGTACTTCGTGAGGACCCGGATGTTCGCCAAGAGGCCTGGTCCTGGGTGGAGCATTGCGACTGGATCCCTGCATTGCTGGTGGGCGACACCGATCCTTTGAAACTGAAGCGCAGTCGTTGTGCTGCCGGACATAAGGCCATGTGGCATGCAGCCTTTGGAGGGCTCCCCTCGGAGGAATTTCTGGCGAAACTGGATCCCCTGCTGGGGGGCCTCAGGGAACGGCTCTTTGAGGAGACCTACAGCTGTGAGGTTCAGGTGGGTACCCTGAGTGAAGAATGGGCCGGTCGACTGGGATTGCCGGGTAATGTGGCCGTGGGGGCCGGGGCCTTTGATGCCCACCTGGGAGCCCTGGGAGCGGAGATCGGTCCCTACCAGCTCAGCAAGGTGATGGGGACTTCCACCTGCGATATGATCATCGCACCGCCGGAAGAGGTGGGGGAGAACCTGGTCGAGGGCATTTGTGGACAGGTGGATGGATCCATTATACCCGGTATGGTGGGCCTGGAAGCGGGCCAGTCGGCCTTCGGGGATATTTATGCCTGGTTCAGAAATCTCTTGATGTGGCCTGTGGAACATATTGTAGCTGAGCTGGATGTGGTAGATCCGGCCCAAAAGAAGAGGATACGGAAAGACACGGCCGACCGGATGATATCCCGGCTGAGTGAGGCTGCCTCACAAATCCATCCCAGGGATTCCTCCTTACTGGCCCTGGACTGGATGAATGGCCGCAGGACCCCGGACGCCAACCAGAACCTGAAGGGGGCTATTATGGGCCTTACGCTGGGTACGGATGCCCCGGCCATTTTCAGAGCGCTTGTGGAGGCCACTGCCTATGGTGCCAGGATGATTGTGGACCGCTTTGTGGAAGAAGGAGTCCGAATCGACGAGGTAATTGCCCTGGGAGGAGTGGCCAAAAAATCGCCCCTGGTGATGCAGATTGTGGCAGACGTATTAAATAAACCCATTAAAGTGGCCCGCTCCGAACAGGCGGTGGCTCTGGGATCTGCTATGGCAGCGGCCGTTGTGGCAGGAGTGCATCCTTCTATCCCCGAAGCTCAGAAGGCCATGGGAGGTGGCTTCGAGACCGAATACCATCCCAATGCGGAGATGGCCCGTACCTATAGAAGCCTGTATGAACAATACAAGCGTTTTGGGCAGTTTGTGGAGGAGGAGACTTCACAAGCTTCTATTGTAGAATAAATGATACGGGTTGATTGGAGGCTATATCAAACTGAAAAGAGTGGTTCGAGATAGCGATCCCTTCCTCCCCGATCTTTTCGTTCCTCAGATTGCAGGGATATGCCTTCTTGAAGTTGCTTCCATCCGGCAGGGTGATTTTACACGATCCGCCCTGGCCCGCCTGCTCCCAAAGGCGCAGTATGCTGCCATCCTGGGCTGTTTGTTTCTGGAATGCAGTTACCAGAATCCCCTTTCGGCTTAGTGAGATTCCTTTATCCGAAGCTTTGCTGGCTCCCCGTGGTCCCTCATAGAATACGCCCTTTAGCGGAACCCTGGTCTCCTCCGAAGGGGTAATAAAACTTGCTTCGGGCTCATACTTGTCGTAAGTCCAGAGGTAGATTTTTGAGGAGAATGAACCTTCGATCCATTCGCTGAAGTTGGTTCCCCACTGATTGTTGTACAGGTTGACAAATACCTGCCCTGTGTTTAAGGGCTTTGATTTTGTATAGCTAAAGAGGCCGGGTTGGTCCATGCTAATGCCGGGGGAGGAGGGGAAATTCAGGGCAACTCCTTCGCCGCTTGCATTATACATGGTCATGGAGGTATTCAGAAAATAGAAGTCACGGTTTGTTTGTTTAACAAACTCCCTCTGGGGATCCACGATTCCCCCGGTACGGTAAAGCCGGTACTCCGGCGAGTCCATCTGGAATGAAAAGGAGAGCCAACCCGCTTCCGGATGCGGATTTGGTCTTTTCCCATCCACGCCCCAATCGATTTCCACATAGGGCTCATTTTCATATAGCGTGTAAGTCACCAGATAGCGCTGGGAATCCGGATCCTCCAGTTGTCCGAATACCGTGGCTCGAACAGCGTTACCCATATTCTTCCAGACTATTTTTTCACATTTGCCCTTGTAAACAGCCCTGTACTGATGAGGAACTGAAGTACGAATCATTTCATCATTGGCCCAGCCCTCTGCACCCGGTTTTACGTAGGCGGCGTTGTAGGCATCAATTTGTTCCTGACCGGCCTGCTCCAGAATATACCGCCCAAAACCCAGAGTGTCCTGCTGACTGGCTAATTCCTTATGGTTTTTTTTATCAAATACCGAAGACAGGGTTCCGTCTGTTTCATTGATCTGGATCCTGAAATATTCATTTTCAAGTATATGCAGATCCTCATTGATGCTTACTGATGATTTGAAGGAAAGGGGTTCCAGGATGGGGATATAGGTTTTGTATCCCATGGAAGGGACCGAATCGGCTCTGAAAGAGATTAGATTGTAATCCTCGTACACCGGGATGACTTTACCTGAAACGGCATCTTTCAATCCATGGATTTGGAAATTTTTCTGATATACTCCGGCAAAAAAACTAAGCCTGCCGCTTCTCTCCCAGGGCAGGGGATTGTATACCACGATCCTTTTTCCTTCCACATTCATAGCTGAGGCCAGGGAAAGCAATTGCTGTTTCATTAAGGGAGCCACGATTTTCTCCGCGTTTCTGATCCGGTTTCTCTTTTCCAGCCAGGTGCCTTCGATATAGGAATAGTTGCCCAGGGATTTATGGATCCTGAACTCATCCTCAAAAGTCCATTTATGCTGATTGCCATGGGACATGGCTGCACCGAAAGTGTGCTCATCATACAGCAGCATATGCTCAACTGCATCCTCGATTTCCCTGTTTATGTTCCGGCCGCCCATTCCCCATAGATTCAGCTGGGAATTCAGGATCTCTGTATTGTAGGTTTCCCGTTGAAGGTGTTTGCTCAGCCTGGTCTCCCGGGGATTTGACATATATCCATGAATCCAGGTATCAGGCATATCACCTGTAACGACAGGTAGTTCAGGCTCTTCTTTCATAAGCAGATCATAAAAATCAGAAAGACGCCCGATTTTTATGTTTACTCCCGGCATCTCTTCTCTGGCGGTTTTCAACAGTTCGGCCACCTCCTCCGGTGCAGGTGCTCCGGTATTCTCATGGGTATGGATCATAGCCAGCCAGGTCCTGTGGGGCCACCCTTCGGGGGGAAGGATGCCGGAACCGTAATATTCGGCCCAGTAAAAGGTTAGCACCCGTTTTCCATCCGGACCCTGCCACCAGAAAAGCACGGGAACTTCGGGTGATGCGGAACCCGGGTTACATCCTAAATGCAGGAAATCGATACCTGCATTCTTCAGTACTGTAGGAAGTATTCTTGAATGGCTGGGAACATCTGTAAGCTTGGCATCCCGGGCCTGTGGTAAACCATAACTCTTGTTTATTTCAGAGCTAAAAGAGAGACCACGGACCAGGTTTTCCAGGTCGCTTGCTTCAGTTTCGAAGGTAAACGGAAGTGCATGCGTTACGATGCGTCCCTCTTTTATGGCTTTTTCCAGGCTGACCCTATGCTCAGGTGAGCAGTGATCCAGCATGTACTTCAGGGGCCAGCCGGGAATCGTCCAGACAAACTGTTCTGATTTGGGAAGGGATGAGGTCTTTTGGATGGAATTCAGGGTCTCCTCCAGCATCTCATGGCTGTACTTCTGCAGAACACCTTCTGCCCAATCTGTATAACCAATGTCCACATGCATTTTAAATACGACCACAATATCCTTTACTTGATTTGTATCAGGGTCCTCATATTCAAGATCATGTATGGATTGCCCTTGCAGGTTTAAAAAGAAAAGGAAGCTTGTGGCCAAAAGTAAAAGTCTCATAACTGTAGTTTAACAGGGTTTAAACTTCTGGATGAATATAACAAATAGAGTTCATTTCATGAAGTTCATTATATTTGTATGGAAAGGAGTTTATATGAAAAGGATCATTGCAGTTTTCATGGTGCTCTTGGGAGTGGCTAATTTTTTGATGGCCCAGACAGCCGAAGAGGAAATAATCCGCTTAAAGCAGGAGACGGAGGGAATTCTGCTGGAAGAACCGGAAAAGGAAGCCATGGAGAGGGAGAAGAATTGGCCCGGGCAGTGGAATTTTTCGGTGGGCACCTCTTACTCCTATATGAAGGGCTATGGATCGGGCATGATGTTCTACACAGCCCCCAGTTATATACTGCCTTTGAATAATCGATGGGCCCTGCATGGAGGGGTGATAGTCGGACACTACGTGGGCATGAACCAGCTGGCGCCGGCTGAGAGTCTGATGCCCAGCTCCTTTTCCAGCCTCTCAGTTTTTGCTGCCGCCACCTATCGCATGAACGATCGCCTGGTTCTGCATGGAGCAGGCGTAAAGCAACTGGTTCAGGGACCTATCACTCCCTTTACTCCCTACCCCATGGACGATCTTTCTCTGGGGGCCAGCTATAAGATCGGGAATAACCTTACCATCGGGGCCTCGGTGCATATGAGAAATTCAAATGCGTACTACAACGTACCCGCTTTCGGGAGCCCGTTTTTTCCATCAACTATCGGTTGGTAACTATGGCTGTTCTTCTGGCCTCTCTTGCCCCGGTCTTTATCATATTATTTTATATTTATTTCAGAGATAAGTACGACCGCGAACCACTGGGTATGTTGGTCAAAGCCCTGTTGCTGGGCATTGTTATAGTACTTCCTGTTATTTTTGTGGAGCGCTTCCTGATGGTCCTCTCCCCCCAGTCTGGAAGAGTGGCAAAAGCGGCCTACCATGCCTTTGTGGTAGCCGGGTTTACGGAAGAGTTCTTCAAGTTTCTGGGCCTCTACCTGCTGGTGTGGAAGAGCTCCAGCTTCAATGAACAGTTCGACGGGATTGTCTATGCCGTATTTGTATCGTTGGGTTTTGCCGGAGTGGAAAATGTCCTGTATGTTATGGATGGGGGAATGCAGACTGCACTCATGCGGGCTTTAACCGCAGTCCCGGCACATGCCATATTCGGGGTGACCATGGGTTACTACCTGGGAATCGCCCGCAGGTACGAGGAATTAAAAAGCAGCTACCTGGCCAGGGCCTTCCTGGTCCCAGTCCTCCTCCATGGCATTTACGATTTTATCCTTATGGTGGAAATTGGCTGGCTGCTCTTACTGTTTATTCCTTATGTGATTATCCTTTATTTTATGGCAATCAGGAAGATGAAACACCTTTCCGACGCCTCCATTTTCAAACCCCTGGAGGGGGAAGATTGAGATCATATTCTCTCCTGTTTTAGGTCATAGTTGGCGCGGAGTCCTCCCATTTTTATTATATTAGGTAAATCCTAATTCCAAGCTATGTATAATTCAATCATTCCAACAGCGGATACCATACCGGTTCATTGGCTATGGTTTCAGGTGTTGCTTATTGTCACCTTCCTTATCCATATGATCCTGATGAACTTCCTTCTGGGTGGAAGCCTGCTTACCGCATGGGATCTGTTTACAGGGAAACTGGAGAAAAGGACAACTGGCAGCCTCCCCACCCTGGTGGCTCTGACTGTTAATTTTGGAGTGCCACCCTTACTTTTTGTCCAGGTCCTTTACGGGCATTTCTTTTACTCCAGTTCCGTTATGCTGGCGGTTCCGTGGATCCTGGTGATCCCCATTCTGATTCTGGCCTACTACGGGGCCTATCTGTTTGTCAAAAAATCTGATAAAGCACCTGTTTTATCCAGGGGGGCACTGATCTTTACCTCCCTTTCCCTGCTCTATATCGCTTTTGTTTTTGTAAACAATAACACGCTGGCCCTGACACCCGATCGCTGGGGAGTCTATTTTAAGGATCCGGGCGGATGGAACCTGAATCTGGGTGAACCTACTCTGTGGTCCAGGTACCTGCACTTCCTGCTGGCGGCCCTGGCCATCGGAGCCCTGGGCAGAGCCATCCTGTATCATTACTCCAAAATGGACAAGAAAGAGCAGGAGTTCCAGATCAAACGAAACCTTAAAATATTTGCCTGGATCACCGTGATCCAGTTTGTCATTGGAACCTGGTTCTGGCTTAGCATGCCAGAGGCGGTCTGGAAGACCTTCATGGGGGGGAGCTTCTTCGCCACCTCTATGATGGTGGCCGGCTGGTTACTGGCGCTGTTGATCCTGCATAGTTCTTTTACAGGAAGATTGGTAAGCGCTATGGTTCTGGGCGGACTGGAAGTGCTGGTGATGGTCATCGTCAGGGACCTGGCCCGCGCCGCTTATCTGAAGGAAAGCTTTCGTCCCTCGCAACTGGAGAATGTGGGGCAGTTTTCTCCATTGATCGTCTTTCTCCTGATATTTGTGGTGGGCCTGCTGGCCATATATTATATGATCCGCCTTTTGTTCAATTCTAAAACGTCCAAATCATGAACTATCCGGTCTGGTATCTTCCACAGGTGGGAGGAGGATTGTTAATTGCAATCATTGCGATACTGCACGTTGTTATCGCGCATCTGGCTGTGGGTGGGGGTCTGTTTCTGGTTCTGACAGAAAGAAAGGCTGTGTTAACAAAGAACAGTGTCCTGCTCGAATATGTAAAAAAGCATACCTGGTTTTTCCTGCTTCTTACCATGGTGTTTGGTGGGATCAGCGGCGTGGGAATATGGTTTATAATCTCACTGGTAAACCCGGCTGCCACGTCCAGCCTGATTCACAATTTTGTATTTGGCTGGGCCATTGAGTGGGTCTTCTTTATCGGGGAGATTGTGGCACTTTTGATCTATTATTACCGCTTTGGGAAGATGGACCATAAATCACATATGATCCTGGGCTGGCTCTATTTTATATTTGCATGGCTCAGTCTCCTTGTGATCAATGGGATTCTGGGCTTTATGCTGACCCCCGGAAAATGGCTCGAAACCGGTAATTTCTGGCACGGCTTCTTCAATCCCAGCTTTTTGCCATCATTGATTTTCCGTACCTCCATAGCATTGATTTTTGCAGGGGTTTTCGGGCTGGTCACCGGGGCGTGGCTGAAAGGTACTGAGAATCGGCGGGCCGTTTTTCGCCTGTGTGCCCAGTGGATGTATTTCCCTCTTATTGTCCTCTTGCTAACAGGTCTTTATTATACGAAGGTGATCAGTGCTGAATCCTTTGAAAACCTGTTCCATTTTAACCGGGAGAGTACCCCTTTTATAAGCCTGATCATTGTAAGCACCGCCCTGCTCTTTGGCCTGGGTCTTTTTACCCTGGTGAGATCCTCGCAGAGGTTCCAGAAAATCGGAGCCCTGGTCCTGGTGGTGATCTGCTTTGGGTGGATGGCCGGATTTGAGTATATGCGTGAGATTGCCAGGAAGCCCTTTGTGCTCTATGGCCATATGTATTCTAATGGGATCATGCCTGAACAGATAGAGTTCATAAACAGAGAGGGTTTTCTTAAACAGGCAAAATGGACGGAGGTCAGGGAGATCTCCGAAGAAAATATGCTGGAGGCCGGTGCTGAGATTTTCAGGCTTCAATGTATGGCCTGTCATACCATTGATGGCTACAATGGAGTGCTCAATAAGTCGGACCGTCTGACAGAACGCGGATTGGAGGCCATGTTAACAGGTCTTGGAAAGGTGAACTCCTATATGCCACCTTTTGCCGGGACGGGAGACGAGAAGAGGGCTGTGGCAGCATACCTTTACAGAGAGCTCCAGGGTAAAACCAAGGCACAGGAGGTGGCCTTTGAAGCCCCGGATCTGCCTTTGGAGATTCCACCTTTCGATCCCGATACCAGCGAATACGTTTTGCTGGTCTGGAACGACCTGGGGATGCACTGCATTTCCGATAATGAGAAGTACTTCTCCTTCCTTCCACCGGCCAATACCCTGAATGCACAGCTCTTTAAGAGGGGGCCGCTTCCGGAGGTGATTTCCACGGGGGTGACTATGGAATATGCTGTTGAGGAAGGTTATGAACATCCGGAATACCACTCCCTGTTCTGGGAGTATGACGAGCAGATATTCGGGGCCGACTTTCCTGCTGGAACAGGCCTGGCAGGAAAGGGAGTCAATGGGACCATGGAGGCAAGCGGTAGTGTTTTTGCGGCACATTTTATCCCCGTGGTACCCTATAAGGATGACAAGACCTTCAATCCCTACCCGGTGTTTACCATCTCTGCTTTTGAAGAGACCACAGGAGAGCTGCTTGCAGTTACCAAAGCAGTGGCCCCCACCTCTACGGAAATGGGTTGCCGTAACTGTCATGAGGGGGGATGGCGCTGGAACGATATATCCGGAATGGCCGATCTGACGGCCATCAACATCCTGGAGGCCCATGACCGGTACAACGGGACCACCCTGCTGGCCGATGCCGAGGCAGGAGAACCCAGGTTGTGCCAGTCCTGCCATGCTGATCCGGCTTTGAAAGCACCAGGGAAGTCTGGGGTGCTCAACTTCTCTTCGGCCATTCACGGATTCCATGCCAATTACCTTTCGGGGATGGACCAGGATGCCTGTAATCTGTGTCATCCTTCAAGTCCCGAAGGAAATACCAGCTGTTTCAGAGGCAGGCACACCCAGGTGGGAGTGGGATGCACCGAGTGCCATGGAACCCTTGAGGACCATGCGCTGGGCTTATTGGCCACACAAGCTGATATTCCTGCTTCAGCCAGGTTGGCCAGTGGTCTGGAGCCCTTTCATGCAGCTTCAAAGGAGGAGATTATCCCCCGCATGCCCTGGTTGATGGAACCCGATTGCCGGTCCTGCCATACCAATTTTAATATTTTTAATGATGGCTTCTCCGGTACAGCATTTAATCGCTGGGTCCCGGGTTTTGATGCCCTCTATCGAAACCGGACCGATTTACACGGGGTGATGTGCTCGGCCTGCCACGGATCGACACATGCGGTATACGGGGCTTACAACATGTACGGCTTACAGCGGGATAACCAGCAACCTTTGCAATACCAGGGCCTGGCCGGAACCATCGGCACCCATGGTCAGTGCATGGTTTGTCATACCCAGGAGATGACAGCCAATGGGCACCATAGAAACATGGTGAACAGAGAGGTCCCCCCAATGTTAGTAGAATAGGAGTATGAGAGTAAAAGTCCAAATCAGAGTCTTAGTTAGTTTGCTATTGTCGGGAATGCTCCTCTTTGGTTGCAGCACCAGACAGAAGGTGTTCCCCCTTGGTGAACTCCTTCCGGAAAGTGAGCGTTTCTGGGAGGTGGTTCCCCGGGGGGCAGTCATTGAACGCATAGGGATGAATTTTGAATTTACCGAAGGGCCGGCATTGCACCCCAAAGGATTCCTGGTTTTCTCAGATATTCCAGGAAACACCATTTACCGGTATACGGGCAGAAAGTTTGTGGTCTTCCGCGACTCTTCAAACAATGCCAACGGCCTGCTCTTTATGCCCGGGGGTGACCTGCTGGCCTGTGAACATGCTTCCAGGAGTATTACCAGGTATTCGCCCGAAGGTAAACGGACCACCCTGGTGGATTCTTATCAGGGTAGCAGATTAAACAGTCCCAATGATCTTTGCAGGTCCCTGTCCGGGGCCATATATTTTACCGATCCACCCTGGGGGCTGGCTGAACTGAACGATGATCCGGAGAAGGACTTGGCCTTTAACGGGGTTTTCAGATGGAAAAATGGCGAAACAGTGTTGATCGACAGCACCCTGTCCTGGCCCAATGGCATCGCCCTCTCGCCCGATGAAGACTATCTTTACGTGGCCAATATGGAAATAATCCAGGAGAATGGTGAGGAGCTTTACGATGTGTTCTGGATGCGATACAGATTGAATGAACTTGGAGAAGTGGTGGAAAGAAAGGTTTTTTTCAGGGCCACGGATACCACTCTGCCGGGAGGACCGGACGGAATGACGGTGGATAGCCGGGGAAACCTCTTTGTATCCGGTCCTGGCGGGATCCTGGTACTGGACAGTGCAGGGGAACACCTGGGGACCATGACCATTCCGATTCCGGCCACTAACCTGGTTTTTGGACCCAGAGAGAAAAAGCTGTTTATTACTGCCAGGTCCACGGTATACAGGGTAACGATGGAGTAGCTGATGTATAGACCTTCCAACCATATCATGGTCATTTTTGGGGCCTCCGGCGATCTGACCAGGCGGAAACTGATTCCTGCCCTGGAGGAGCTGCAGAAGCTGGGACTTTTACCCCTGAAATTCGCAGTGCTGGGGGTGGGCAGAAGTAAGTATACTGACAGCAGCTACCGGAAGATGATTGCTGCTCACCTGGATGAACCGGATCTTTTGAGCCCCTTGCTTTATTATCAAACCATGGACTCCCAGTCGAAGGAGGATTTCCTGGGCCTGGCTCAGCGACTGGATCAGATGAGAGCGGAGCTGGAGATCGATCCCAGTTATCTCTTTTACCTGGCCACACCACCTTCACTCTATGAAATCATCCCTCGGCTTCTTTCCGGGGCCGGACTTACCAGGGAAACAGGGGAGAATTTCAGAAGGATCATTATCGAAAAACCTTTCGGGTCGGATTATGATTCAGCCGCCGGGCTGAACCAGACTCTGCTTTCATATCTGGAGGAGCACCAGATTTACCGGATCGATCATTATCTGGGAAAAGAAACAGTGCAAAATGTGCTGGTAACCCGTTTTTCAAACGGCATATTTGAACCCCTCTGGAACCGGCATTATGTTCACCATGTGGAGATCACTTCTGCAGAAAGCCTGGGAGTGGGAAGCAGGGGAGGGTATTACGACCATTCAGGTGCCTTAAGAGATATGCTTCAGAACCATCTGTTGCAACTGGTGGGACTGGTGGCCATGGAACCTCCTACCTTGATCAGCTCAGATGCCATCCGGAACGAGGTCCTGAAGGTATTTCAGTCCTTAAGGCCCATCACCGGAAGCGCTATTGGGAAAGAGATTATCAGGGGGCAGTACCTGGCTTCCCATGTACGTGGGGATGCCAAAAAGGGCTACCGGTCTGAGGAGGGAGTGCCGGCAGATAGCCGTACAGAGACCTTTGTGGCCATGAGATTGTATATCGATAATTGGCGCTGGGGGGGAGTTCCTTTCTACATTCGAACTGGTAAGAGACTTCCTACCAAGGTGACAGAGATCGTGGTCCATTTTAAACCCTCACCCCACCGGCTATTTTGTGATCACGAAGGGGGAACTGTGGATGGGAATAAACTGGTGATCCGGATCCAGCCCGACGAAGGGATCCTGTTGAAATTCGGAATGAAAGTTCAGGGCGCCGGATTCAAGGTCCAGGACGCCAATTTGGATTTTTATTATAAAGACTTGAGCGATAGTTATATACCTGAAGCATATCAGCGCCTCTTGCTGGATTGCATGCAGGGCGACAGTACACTCTATACCCGCGGGGACGGAGTGGAGGCCGCCTGGCGCTTTGTGGATCCGGTGCTTAGGGCGTGGAAGGACGATCCCAACATTCCGCTCTATGGCTACCCCTGCGGAACCTGGGGCCCGGAAGAGGCCGACCAGATGTTCGGGGAAGAGGGCTATACCTGGCGTTATCCATGTAAGAACCTGGCCGACGACGGCCAATATTGTCAATTGTAATGGAGAGAAAAAGAAATTATATCTATCCCGATCTGGCTACCCTGGCAGCAGCTTTTGCCTGCGAATTTGCAAATCAGGTCAGGGAACAGCTTGAAGAGAGAAATCACATGCATATTGCCCTTTCCGGGGGATCGACTGCCCTGCCCCTGTTCAGGCAACTGGTGGAACAGACCACAGCGGACGACTGGTCCAATGTGAGCCTTTACTGGGTAGATGAGCGCTGTGTCCCGTCCGATCACGCAGATAGCAATTATGGAATGGCAAAGGAGACACTGCTGGAGCCTCTGGGACTGCCACAGGAAAGGATCCATCGCATCAAAGGGGAGGTGGAACCAGCGCAGGAGGCTGACCGTTATGGAGGGGAATTGCTAAAGTTTCTGCCCAATGAGAATGGATTTCCTGTTTTTGACTGGATCTGGCTGGGCATGGGTGCTGATGGTCATACCGCATCCATTTTTCCACAACAGATTGAGCTATGGACCGCCGGGTCACCCTGTGTCGTTAGCAGTCACCCGGTTACGGCTCAGCCCAGGATCACTCTGACAGGTGGAGTGATCAATGGGGCAAAGCGGGTCTCCATTTTTGCTGCCGGTAAGGAGAAGGCTCCCATAATCAGGGAGATTTTTCTGAAAGAAGGTCGTTATATGGAATATCCTACCTTCTATGTCAATCCGGGCTCGGGGGACCTGGAATGGTATCTGGACCAGGATGCCGCTAACCTCCTGTAATCATGGATCATTCATATACCATTGAGCAGGCCAGGAAGCTGGACCGCGAGGATCCACTGGCTCGTTTCAAAGAGGAGTTTGTGATCAGCGATCCATCCATTGTTTATATGGATGGTAATTCACTGGGCCGCCTGCCTGAAAAGACGGTGGAGTATATGGAGCATGCAGTCAGGAAGCAGTGGGGTGAGCGGCTGATCAGGAGCTGGAACGAAGGATGGTACCAGCAGTCGCTGCGGCTGGGCAAAAAGATCGCTCAGATTATTGGGGCCCATCCCGATGAGGTGATCATCTCGGACTCTACCTCGGTCAACCTCTATAAACTGGCCTTTGCTGCCCTGAAGGCCCGGGAGGGGAAGAAGGAAATTATCTCCGATGATATGAACTTTCCCACCGATCTTTATGTCCTTCAGGGATTGGTCAAACAATTTGGGGAAGAGCATACCCTGCGGCTCTTAAAATCGCCGGATGGAATCCTGTCCGATATGACCGAACTGGTAAGGATGCTTAGCCATAGTACCGCCCTGGTTTGCCTGTCCCATGTGGCCTATAAGAGCGCCTATATGTATGATATGGAGCGGGTGACGGAGCTGGCTCACCTGCATGATGCACTGGTTCTATGGGATCTGAGTCATTCGGTCGGGGCGGTTCCTGTGAACCTGAACCGGGTGGCCGCTGATCTGGCAGTGGGTTGTACCTACAAATATTTAAACGGGGGACCGGGTTCCCCGGCTTTTCTTTATGTGAAAAGGGAGCTGCAGGAGCAACTGGAGAATCCCATACAGGGTTGGTTCGGGGAGCAGAATCCCTTTGAGTTTAACCTGAACTATCGGAAGTCCGCCGGAATCAGGAAGTTCCTGACCGGAACTCCCCCGGTGATTTCCATATCGGGACTGGAACCTGCCCTGGATATGGTCCTGGAAGCTGGCATAGCTAACATCAGACAGAAGAGCATGGCGCAAAGTGAATACCTGCTTTCCCTGGCGAATACCTGGCTCATAGGCGATGGCTTGAGAATGGGATCCCCCGAACTTACCGAAAAGAGAGGTTCGCATGTCTCCCTGAAACACGCGGAGGCTTATCGAATCTGCAAAGCGCTGGCCGATCCGGAGGTGGGTGACGGAGTCGTGTTGCCTGATTTCAGGGAGCCAAATAATATCCGTATGGGAATCAGTCCCTTATACACTTCTTTTGAAGACATTTTCCGGGCCATGAAACAAATGAAAGAGATCGTAGGGGGAAAACTCTATGTAAACTACTCCCTTACCCGCGACCAGGTAACCTGAGCCACTATTCAAACTGAATCCATACAACCGTTTTTTTAACATTCTGTATGCAACCATTTTGCTATGGTACCGTTTTGTATAATACAAAACCTGACCCTATGGCATCATTAACTGAAATTTCGGGCGTATTGGGACGCAAGCGTGCAGCCCATTTGTTACGCAGGGCCACCTTTGGACCCACGATCCCCCAGATCGATCAGTTTGCGGCGCTTACTGCTCCGCAGGCAATGACACTGCTGCTGGATGATACCGCAGAGAATCCACTTCCCCCAATCGATTTGCTGACTGGCTCCACCTGGGTCGATCCCGCTCCAGGTGGTCAGTCGCATGCAGGGGACTCAAACAGTGAACAGGACGAGCTGTTTGGATTTTTTCAGGCCTGGCACCTGGATGTGATGCGGCAGGCTCCACTTACTTTAAAAGAACGCATTACCTGGTTCATACATACACATCTTCCCGCGCGATGGACCGAAATCAACCAGAGCGAGGCGATCTATTACCAGAATTGCCTCTACAGGCACTACGCATACGGCAGTTTTAAAGAACTTTTTAAGAAGATCTGTGTGGACAATGCCATGCTCCGATATCTGGATGGCTATTCCAACAAGAAAAATTCTCCCAATGAGAATTTTGCCAGGGAGATGTTTGAACTCTACGGAATTGGTCGGGGCGAGCAGGTAAGTGAAGGAGACTATACCAACTATACTGAAGATGATATCAAGGCTGCTACCCGTGTGTTAACAGGCTGGGGGCTTGATGAAACCTATAGTTTTATTGATCCGGATACGGGATTACCGGCGGGAAAAATGGAGTCCCAGATGGCCGGGGATGGAACGACTGAACTGGCCACCGAGCATGATACGGAAGCAAAGACTTTCTCTTCTAAATTTGCAGGAGCCGTCATTCAGCCAGCTACTGTGATGGAGGGATTTGCAACGGTGGAAGCGGCTTACGGCGAACTGGATGAAATGATTGAGATGATCTTTGCCCAGCAGGAGACCGGCCGGTTTATTGCCCGGAAACTGTATCGCTTCTTTGTCTATCATTTTATATCGGATGAGGTTGAAAATGATATCATTGGCCCCCTGGCTCAGACGTTGATCGATAATGATTATAGCATTCAGGAACTGCTGAATGTGCTTTTAAAGAGCCAGCATTTCTATGACCAGGATGATGCAGTGGTAGAGAACGACATTCAGGGGGCATTGATTAAATCGCCAGTGGATATTTTTACAGGTCTTTGCAGGATGTTTGAAATTCAGTTCCCGGACCGGGAAAGCGATGCAGCGACGTTCTACGGAGATATGGCCTATGGGGTCTCCAAGCTTGTGGATCAGGGACTCAATTTTTATGAACCTTTTGAGGTGGCTGGCTACCCGGCCTATCACCAGATGCCTGGCTTTAACAGGAACTGGATCACCACCTATGCCCTTGCATACCGTTACCAGATGGGGGGAGTTATGATGAAGACCCTGGACCAATCAACCGAGCGGAGCTTCGAACTGGATATTGTTGACTGGGTGGAAAACTCGGGCAATGTTTCAAATCCATTCTCTGCTGAGTTGATTATGGACGTCCTGGTTGACAATCTATTTGCTGTTGATCTGACCCAGGAACGCTATGATTATTTCCTCTATACAGTCTTTCTTGACCATCCGGAGGACCATCCCTATGCACTTGGTCAATGGACATCGGTATGGAATGCATATGACAATACTGGGAATGACACAACGGTGCGAAGTCTGCTGGAACGTCTTTTCTCCGCATTAATTGAAACACCAGAATTTCAAATTTACTAGGCTATGAAAAGAAGAAAATTTATACGGAACGTGGCCTTTGGAAGTGCTGCGGGAATGACCCTGGGCGGGGTCCCATTGAACCTGCTGGCTGCAAATAGCCCGATGGCCAGGTTTGCTGCGGATAGCACAAATGATAAGGTGCTGGTATTTATACAGTTACACGGAGGGAATGATGGGCTGAATACCCTGATACCCATCTCCCAGTATGACGATTATTATAATCTAAGGCCAAACATTGCCATCCGTCATACCGGAACCAGATCTTACCTGAACGTGGATCAGACAGTGGATGAAAATAGCCAGGTGGGACTGCATCCCGATATGCTGGCCTTCAAAGAAATGTATGATCAGGAGAAGGTGGCCATTATTCAGAATGTTGGTTATCCAGATATGAACCTGAGTCATTTCAGGGGCAGGGATGTGGTATTTATGGGAGGAGACGAAGGAGATAACAACCAGTATAGTTCCGGTTGGATGGGTCGCTACCTGAACAATATCTATCCGGGCTACCCCGATGCCTTTCCCAGCGAAACCATGGAGGATCCGCTGGGAATAGAATTAAGCGGAACCCTATCCCTGGCATTCCACCGGGAGAACGGGATTCCCATCGGGCTCAACATTGGAAGTCCGGATCAGTTCTACGACCTGATCTCCAGTGTGGGAGTTAATCCACCCATCGCATTTCCCGAGAGTCATGCCGGAGATGAGCTCCGTTACATCATGGAGTTTGAAAAGAAGTCTAACGAGTATGCCGGTCGACTGAAAGAAGTGTATGACGCCGGGAGCAACTCCACGGTTGAGTACCCGGAGTCCTATCCATATGCTTCACCCATCAGGGCCAACGGTCTGAGTTCTCAGCTGAGGCTAATAGCCAGACTTATCAAGGGGGGAATAAAAACCAAGATTTTTCTGTGTCGAATAGGGGGCTTTGATACCCATGGCGAACAAGTGGATGAACATGACCCGAGCCTGGGTACCCATGCAGCCTTGCTGTACAATATGTCCGGTGCTGTGAAAGCCTTTTACGATGATCTGAATCAGCTTGAAATCGACGAGAAGGTACTTTCACTGACCTTTACCGAGTTTGGTCGCCGCGCCAAATCCAATGACAGTTACGGGACCGATCATGGAACAGCCACTCCGGTTTTTGTATTTGGAACCCAGCTGAACAATGGAATATACGGGGTGAATCCTTCCCTGAAGCCGGAAGATCTTCACAATTACAACCTGGTCTATAATATCGATTACAGGCAAATCTATACTTCCATTATCCAGGACTGGTTTGAGGGAGATGATCAGGCCCTTATCGATACCGGTTTTAGTGATTGGGTGGATACACGTTTGCCCATTGTCGATACCGGCGGGACCCATGCCTATAGTCCGGGTAAGAATCCCACATCCTTCTATCTTTATCCAAACCCGGTACAGGATATACTTTATATCCAGTATAATCTTGAGTTCAGAGGAGCGCTTAGTCTCCATGTGATAGATGGTGCCGGTCGAAGACTTAAATCTGTGCAGCAGGAAGGAATGTTTGGTCCCAATTCAACTTCACTGGATGTGTCGGATCTGAAAGAGGGCATGTACCATCTGCAGATGATCCATCGTGGTAAACGAATGCACAGCAGTTTTCTGAAACTCTAGGCAGGAAGTAGCTGATAAATCCTTATTCCTCTTCGGGGATAAAGATACCCGGATCCAACTTCAGGAGCAGGGGACGCCTGTATTTCCCCAGGGTGTAGATATCTGCGAGAATGGCAATACCCTGATCCGCAGTCTGGATGAAGTCCCGCACCTCGACCCCTTCGTCAAACTCCCTGGTATAGGTGTTTATTAGGCTATCAGTTTCCAGGGCATATTGGTACAGAATCAGTGAATTATCGTTGGTCTGGCTAATATACAGGGCAAACTGATCCTCATCCGTGATAAGAGAGCCTGCCATCACCGGTGCCCTGTAGGTTAGTTCATACAGGGGCTCGGCAGGTAAATCCTTGATATTTCCGCTACTTAACACATCTACTTCCGCCCCGGCCATGATGTAGTTATTTCCTTCGTAGTAGCTGGTGAGACCAAAAAGGCTTCCGCTTTTCTGGATGATCGAAGAGATGCCTTCCTCGGTCTGGAAGGAGTAGATGTCGCCTGTGGCCTCAAGGGAAGAGACATCGAGGAATACAGTACGCAGGGTATAATTGTAGAAACAATTTATAGAGTACCCGGTCCCGGAGCTGTTACTGTAGGCTCCAATAAAGAAGGGATAATCCTGACCCGTTTTATTCAAATGGCGCTGAACAAGGTATTCCAGGTCTGTATTTACTGGCAATTTGTTGCTGCGTTGCAGCTGGAAACTGCTGTTGAACTTTGAAATCCAGGAGGAGCGGGTCACAAAATCATAACCCAGCACCACCAGGTTCCCCTGCGCATCGCTGTAGGAGGAAAGCGGCATGGTCATATCCAGTGCATGCTGAGCTGTTTCGGTTCCAGTGCCTGGATCTATGCTGATCACATAGGCATTGAACTGCTGATTCATGGCAACAAATGAAACGGAGCCATTCTCTAGTATTAGCTTTGAGGTGGGGGCCAGCCAGGCGTAGTCCATGGTCCAGACAAGCTCTCCCGACGAAGAAGTGCGCACCAGGGAGGCATAAGGATATTCAATCTCCGCATTTTCATCTTTTACAGCTGAAATAAAAATGTAGCTTCCATCAGAAAGTTGCACCACACTTTCGGGATAGAGGGCCAGTTGCTCATCGGGATGGTTATAGATCTTCAGGAAACCATCCTCAGGCATGATCTCATTCTGATTTATCTCGCATCCTGACAGAAGCAGGAGCAGGATGCTTAAACAGCTTATATGGTATGGATTTATTTTCATGACATCAATAAAAGCATTCAACATTGCTGTAGTGCTTCTGTTTCTGAAGCGAGAAGAGGATGGAGAGGTTGATCTGAAGGTCATTCAGCATGATGTCATTTTGTGCAAAGGTTTCTCCACTCCCCGTGGCAAAACGACCTGCCTTGTTGGTAATGTTATGCAGTCCAAAATTATAAGCCACATTCAGGTCCAGAATAACATATCTCAGATCTATGTATGTTCCACCCATAGCTCCGGCCGTGAACTTGGATCTGATGAAGGTCTCATTGGAAGGATCCAGTGAACCCAGCAGATGACCATAAGCAATGGAACCACCTGCATAGGGGCGGAAGCGCTGAAAGTCAAAACTGTACCTGGCCTCAAGTGGAATACTGAAGTAACGGAGAAGATAGGGGGTCTGCTCTTCTACTGTTTCGTTTGTAAAAGCGATTTCGTTGTGCTTGGTAAAACGGTAGGTATAAGTTCCAGGCTTCAGGGCCACGATAAGGTATTTACTGAACCATTCAATCTGAACAAAATACTGATTGCCAATATTCTGAAATAAGGTCGAATACTCGTTCACATAGCTTTCCCCACTTAAATCTTCATAGATGTTGTAGGGTTCCAGGTCCACAATCTGGGCCATATTGGCTCCACCCCCAAAACCGATGCGCAGCTGATTCAAAAAACCGGATTCCTGTGCATGGATACTGTTTGTTAACAGCAGGCCCAGCAGGATGAACAGGGTTATTTTAGTTCTTCTCACTCTTTCAAAACAGATTTTATGCAAAAAGGTTGCATTTACCTGTTTTAAACGGAGAAATGGAAAGTATGTTTTATCTCAGGGTATTTCTTTTGTTCCGCAGTTGTATCATTTTTTAGATTGAAAGGAGGATCTTCTTCAGGTTAATGGCACCCTCGCCGATAATGGTTTGCTTTTTCATTAACTGCATCAGCATGCCCATTTCTTTAGCCGGATCGAAGATAGTGTAAGCTTCTTCCAATTGCTGATCGGTCTCCTTCACCAGGATATCGAACAGGGTACGTCCATCATGAACTGCAAACTCCCCGTTGCGGGTGTGATAGCCATAGCGTATCCCCCGGCTTTGCATTTCTCCCCAAAACTGTTATAGAGCTCGGCAGCGGCTTTATATTCGTCAGAAGTTTGTCCTTGGAAGGCCGGGCTAAGGACATTTACAAGCTTACTCCTGTTTGGTCATTGTCATGGGAAATTCGCCTCCCTGAACAAGGAGCAAACCTTTGTAGATATTCCCTTCGAAGGTACCTTCCAGCTCGATAAAATTTCCTTCCACATCCACTTCGGCTTTTAGAGCACCCGTTTCAATGCTTATCTCTTCAAGTTCCACCTCTCCCATGGGAGTGACCAATTTACCTTTGAGGACTCCTTCTTCCTTGGAAATCAAAAAGGTACCGTCAATATCCACCGGCAGTTCTTCAACCACATATTCCCAGTTTCCCAGGTAGGGGGCATGAGGATCTTTTGCGACTCTCGTAGAGGCGCAGGAGGAGAAGATAAGGATTACGGTTAGCAGCAAAGAGAAATTTCTAATCGTGGTGTTTTTCATAGTCTGGTTTATTGGGTTCATATAATGTGTTAAATATACACGTTAAAAATGATACTGTATAACTTTTATATGCTAATCGGCACGAATAAAATTAAGCTTTACCAGAAATCTTTACTCTTTGATATGTAACTTGTACCATCTAACTAAGTTTCCTTATTATGGCACGCTTCAGCAAGAGAAAACCGGATACTGTTTTAGTGAAGGGCAAAAAACTGGTTTGTCCCGTTTGTGACAACGATCAGTTTGTGGAGACAAGAGCTCAGTTAAATACGGCAGTGGCCTCTTTTTTTGACCTGGATTTTGCCAACAAGGAGGCCCGTTGTTTTGTCTGCTCCTCTTGCACCTATATTTTCTGGTTCAGAGCATAATTATCTATTCATGAAAAAGCAAATTCTTTTCCTATCCATTCTGGCCCTGCTGTTTTGTATCCGGGGAGAGTGCCAGCAAGGCAAGCAGCTCAACTACCTGTTTGAGAGTGGTTCTGAAGGCTATCAGTGTTTTCGCATACCTGCCATAGTTACAAGCAACACGGGGACTATCCTGGCCTTTGCCGAAGGTCGGAAAACGGGTTGTTCCGATACCGGTGACATTGACCTGGTGATGAAATACTCCGAGGACCAGGGAAAAAGCTGGAGCAAACTTAAGGTGATCTGGGACGACGATAAAAATGTATGCGGGAATCCGGCACCTGTGGTTGATGCAGCTACCGGAACCATTCATCTGCTTTCTACCTGGAATCTTGGGGAGGACCACGAAAGGGAAATCATTGACGGAACAAGTCAGGATAGCAGGCGGATCTTTGTGATGAGTTCGGCCAATGAGGGGCAAACATGGTCGGAGCCCCGGGAGATCACCACTTCGGTTAAGCAAAAAAACTGGACCTGGTATGCCACCGGCCCCTGTCACGGGATTCAGTTAAAGCTGGGTGCACACAAGGGCAGGCTCCTCATCCCCTGCGATCATATTGAGGCCCATACCAAGAAATATTATTCTCACACCATCTATTCTGATGACCAGGGACAGAACTGGAAGCTTGGGGGCACTACGCCCCAGGATCAGGTTAATGAATGCACCGTGGCAGAATTACCTGATGGAAGGGTGATCCTGAATATGAGGAACTATGATCGCTCCCAGCAAAGCAGGAAAATAGCCTACAGTGCGGATGGGGGGCTCAGCTGGGGGGATATTATATCCGACCCGACCTTAATAGAACCCATTTGCCAGGCGAGCATGTTGCTGTTTAATTCTAAGGAGGACGCAGATCCATTGCTGCTATTCCTGAATCCTGCCGATAAAAAGCAACGGCAGAATCTGACCCTTCGCAGTAGTTCGGACAACGGGAACTCCTGGACGGGGAGCCTGGTGTTGCACCAGGGCCCGGCTGCCTATTCGGATCTGACACAGCTTCCAAATGGCAACCTTGGCTGTCTTTACGAAGCAGGTCCTTCGAATCCTTACCAGGGTATTGTGTTTCAGGAAGTCCCGCGGCAGCAGATTAAACAGGCCAGCTATTAAAGTCCCTGTCCGGCAATTCGCCGAACCTCCCGGATCAGCAGGGGGAAGGCAGGTTCCAGCATATTATGCCCGTAGCCATCCATTTCATACAGCCTGGTATCGGGGTGGCCAACCACCTTCATCATCCGGCAGAGGTAAGCATTCTCTTCGTATCTGCCCAGCATTTCCATTTCCCGGTCGCCTGTGATCAACAGCAGGGGAGGGGCATCCTTTCGCACGTGAAACAGAGGAGCCAGGTCATCCACCACGGGTTGGGTTCCTTCAATTCCCCGTTCCTTTCTAACCGTGAAATGGGTAATGGCATGCCCGCTGAAAGGAATTAATCCCGCAATGCGGTTGGCATCCATGCTTATGTTTTTTCAGCCATCGTGGATCCAGTCCCAGCATGCTGGTGAGGTAGCCCCCGGCAGAGTGTCCGGATATAAATATCAATTCCGGATCTCCTCCATATTCTTCTATATGCCTGAATACCCAGGCCACTGCTGCGGCGGCATCTTCAATATATACCGGAGCCTTGATCTTTGGATAAAGGCGGTAGTTAACCGCTACAACGGCCATCCCCTTGTTCTTAAGTGCCTCAGGGATGGATTTATTCCCACCGGTCAGTCCTCCCCCGTGAAACCAGACCACCGTGGGGTAAGCTTTGGCCTCAGTAGGATGGTATAGATCGAGCACGCAACGTTCTTTGAGATAGTCATCGTTGCAACCCAATGAATCCGGGTAGTAGGCAATATTCAGTACGCTGGTATATGCGTCTGGCTGGGCTCTGGCGAGCAGACAGGCAAAGACAATGAGAAATGCAAAGAAGTGACCTTTTCATAATTTCCAGGTATATGAGTTATCAGATTAGGGATATTAAATATAAAAAAGCTATTTTAGATGTCTATCCTATTTTAAGATGAATCAGCACGCTGAGACGCTTGTTCAGGAGCTTGAGGTCAGGTCGGTCCCACAGAAAGCGGACTGGTGGAACAGCTACATGAAAGGGGAGATCCGATTTGTGGGAACAAGCATTCCGGAAATCAGGAAACTCCTTCTTGAAAAGAACAGCAGGGAAGGGCTGGATCAACTTCCCATGAATCAGCAGGTCGGCCTGGTAAACGGATTGATGAGGAGTGAACTGGGCGAGCATAAGCTGGCGGCCATCCTTTATATCCAGCTTTTCTGGCTGGGGAAACACAAGAACTCCTTCCTCCTGAACCTGATCTCCGACTGGTTTGACGAGAGGTATATCCATGATTGGAATACCACCGACTGGCTCTCCGTCAAGGTGCTTGCCTTTCTGATTGACTCGGGCGATGAACAGGTCATCTGGACCCTGAAAAGATGGGTTTGTGATCCCTATCTGTGGAAAGCCAGAGCCTCTCTGGTCCCCTTCGCCCACGCAAAGAGTATAAAGGATCATTCGAAAAGCATTAAACTATTTTCAGATATCCTCATACGGCGAGAAGAGCGCTTTGCCAAAACAGCTGTGGGCTGGGTTATGCGTGAATACTCCAAATTGGATGAAGCCTATGTACTCGATTTTTTCAGCAGGCACGTGAAGCACACCAACGGGGAGGTGAAGAGAAATGCACTAAAGTATTACCGACAAAAACTGAAGAAGCAATGAGACCTCTGTTATACACTCTGACTTTAGTTTCACTGGCTTTGCTGTCCGCATGCGACTACTCCAATGGGGCAAAGGGTGAATTCAGGCTCCTCCCACAACCGGAGATTGCAGAATTTTTCGGAAGCAGTAAGTTATATCCCGATTCAATAAAATTCTACCGGCTGGCCGACGGTGTTGCTCTCCCTGTTCCTTTGGATTACGTGAGTGGGATGGAGGAGACGACTAAAATATCCGGACCTCAGATTGTATTTCAGGAGGATATGTCCGTGATTACCGAAGAGGAAGGCTATATGCTGGATATATTCAAGGACCAGATTACTATTGTTGGAAGTAAAAAAGTAGGTCGTTTTAATGGCTTTATGACCCTGATGCAGTTAATGGAAGATGCCAGGGAGCAGGGGGTTCCCCTGCCCATGTGTCATATAGAAGACTCCCCGAAATTGTCCTACCGGGCCATTCATCTGGATATGAAGCACCATAGGGAAAAAACGGAATACTATTATCAGATGATCGATCAACTGGCCCTTTATAAAATCAATGCAGTGATTGCCGAGGTGGAGGATAAACTGGGGTATGAAAGCCATCCCGGGATTGCCTCTGCAGACGCCCTCAGCATGGAGGAATGGAAAAAACTGAGTAAATATGCGAAGGACCGTTTTATAGAGATAAGTCCGCTCGTACAGGGATTGGGGCATGCATCCTATATCCTGAAACACGACAAGTACCGGTTTTTGCGTGACGACCCGGAGAGTGACTGGGCCTTCAATCCCTTGCTTCCTGAAACCTATCAGGTCCAGTTTGACCTGTACCGGGATGCTCTGAAAGCCCTGCCTCACGGGGACTACTTACATGTGGGAGGGGATGAGGTACATACAACGGGCAGAGGAAGTGGTAAAAGTGAGCTCGAACTTCAGCTGATCTGGCTAAACAAGGTATGCGAATTTGCAAAGGAAAACGATCGTATTCCGATTTTCTGGGATGATATGCCCCTCAAATATGCAGATCTGTACGCTCCCATGTTCAACACCACTTTGTCCCGGAACCAGGTCGATCGGATGTGGAGGGAGAAGGAACATATTCTCGAAGAGTATCTGGATATGTTTCCCGATAACTGCATCTATATGCGTTGGAATTACAGCCATCCCCAGGCAGAAGGGAATATTAAGGCCATGGAGTGGTTCAGGGAACATGATTTGGATGTGATGGGCGCGACCGCAGGACAGACCAGGTGGAAGCTGATGCCTCAGAATGATAGCAATCTGGAGAACATCAGGTCCTTTGCCAATACCGCCATTGATATGCGGGGCGAAAGATCCTTTGATTTTAATTCCGATGATAAGGAAGTAAATGGCCTCTTGCTTACACTCTGGGATGATGATTCCCCCCATTTCGAACTTTATTGGAGAGGGATTGCCTTCTTCGCGGAGTACACCTGGTCGGGTGACCGGAGAAGTAAGGAGGAGATTAAATCCGCTTACCGTCACCGGGCCTATGGTAGTGCCCTGGCCAGCGAAGAGTTTGCTTTTGTAGAACCGCTGGAAGAAGCGGTAGCCTGGTGGAACGGAGCTCTGTTAAAAGCAAATAACCGGAATAACTTACGTAATCTGGAAGATCCTGCAACTGAGGCGGTGATTGACCTGCCCTTCAGGTTAGAAAAAAGCGAGTGGACCACCCAGTACTCTATGAAACTTCAGAATGCTGCCATGGCTTCGAGGAATTGTAACAGGGTGGCTGTAGTCCTTGATTCCATGAAGAGCCTGGCGGTGCGCAATGTTTACCGTTTGGAGGTCTATGAGCAGGTAAATAAGCTGGTAAGTTTTTCAGGAAAGGCCATGTTTAACCTTCAGGCCTTTGCCATTGCCCAGGCCGGAAAGGAAGAAGAAGAAGCTCTTGCCAGTCTCCGGGCTTTGCCCATGGAATTCAGGAATCTTCGTGCAGAATTCGAAGAGGTTTATGCCCGAACCCGCATTCTCCATAAGCCGGATGGATATTTGCTGGACCAGGACCACCACCTGCATCTGGCCAACCAGAGTATTAACTTCGACTGGCAATTCTGGGCTGAAATCTATTTCCTGGAGACTCTGGAAAACCAATTGAATAGCCTGCAACCATGAGAATCCTATTGAAATCTTTAGGGATTGTTTTTCTAGGTCTGAGCTCTCTTTCTTTTGGTCAGCAGGAGCTGAATCTGGCGACTGCCCTGCAGTTGCAGCAGATCAAGGCCGAAAATCGTACCCTCTCTCTATATGAAAAGCAGCCAGGTGCCGTGGAGATGAATGCAGCGGAAGGTGACGGCTTGGCTGTTATTAAAGAAATTGCCTTTGAAACGGGGACCATTGAGGTGGAATTGCTGGGCGAAAACAATCCCGGCAGGAGTTTTATCGGAATTGCCTTTAATGTTCAGGATAAGGAAACCTTTGAAGCGGTCTATTTCCGGCCATTCAATTTTGCAGCCACCCAAGCCATTCGGAAAGCCCATATGGTACAGTATATTCATCATCCCGAGTTCACCTGGTTTAAGCTCAGGGAGGAGCATACCGGTGAGTTTGAAAATGAGATTCCGGATCCCCCAGATCCCGATGGCTGGTTTACAGCCACCATTATTGTCTCTGAAAAGCATGTGAAAGTGTTTGTGGAGAATAAGACGCAGCCGGTTCTGAAGGTGGAGCGACTAACATCAGGCAAATCGGACAGGATCGGACTATGGGTCGGGAATGGTTCCTCGGGAAGGTTTATGAAGTTGAAGGTGTATGCGGATTAAGATCCTATTCTTACTCTTTCTGTCAGTCCCGTGCATTTTGACCTATGCCCAGGGTACTGCTACGCTTCAGCTTAGGAGTGATCCGGAGATTAGCTACCAGCTCATTGACGGCATTGGTGCTTCTGATGCTTGGAGGGCTCAGTTTGTGGGAAAGAACTGGCCTCTTGAAAAAAGAGAGCAGATTGCCGATCTGCTGTTCAGCCAGGAGTTTGATCCCGATGGAAATCCCAAAGGTATAGGTCTGTCCCTCTGGCGGTTTTATCTTTCAGCAGGTACTGCAGAACAGGGAGAGGATTCAGAGATAGGCAGCAAGATGAATCCCTGGCGGCGTGGAGAGTGTTTTCTGAATGCGGATGGCACCTACGACTGGAACAAACACGAAGGCCAGCGCTGGTTCCTGAAGGCTGCCAAAAAGAGAGGTGTGGAGAAACTCCTTGCCTTTTCGAATTCACCTCCGGTACATTTTACAGCAAATGGGAAGGGATTTGCTCCAAAGGGTAGTAAGCATCTGAATCTGAAACACGGATTTTTGGATGATTATGCCGGGTACATGGCTGATGTGATGGATCATTTCAAGGGGGAGGGCATCTTCTTTGATTATCTGAGCCCCATAAACGAGCCCCAGTGGAGCTGGGATGGTCACAGCCAGGAGGGGACTCCCGCTCTGAATAAGGAGATCTACTCCCTCACCAAACATCTATCCCGTGAACTCTCATCCAGGGGACTCAGGACACAGATTGTGATCGCCGAAGCGGGTACCATTGGTCATGCAGCCGTGGATATGAGTATGTTTGGAGAGATCAGTGATGGCAGGGACAACCAGGCCCGGTTCTTTTTCAATGAGGATTCCCGATTCTATATCGGTGACCTGCCAAATGTGGAGCGTACTATTTCAGCCCACAGTTATCATTCGGTCTGGCCAGTGGAGGAGCAGGTGAAGAACAGGCTGCTTGTTAAGCGCGCTATTAAGGAGGCCAGTCCTGACCTTGGTTACTGGATGAGCGAATATTGCATTCTTCAGGAAAATGATGAGATTATAAGCGGAGGCGGAAGGGATCTGGGCATGAATACTGCCCTCTACGTGGCCCGGATCATCCACCACGACCTTGTACTGACCGATGCAAAATCCTGGCAATGGTGGACTGCCATCACACAGGTGGATTATAAAGACGGACTGGTATACCTGGATGACGGATCTAAAGGTCAGACCGGTAGGATGGGAGGAAGTGTGGAGAGCCTGCAATACGATGGGGAGATCCGGGAAAGTAAACTGCTCTGGGTGTTGGGAAACTACTCCCGTTTTATCCGTCCGGGGATGATCCGTTTTGATTGTAAGCTCTCCGAAAACCAATCACCCGAGAACGGAGTGCTGGTTTCCGCCTTCAAAGATTCCGGAAGAGGAAGCCAGGTATATGTATTTGTAAATCTGTCCGAAAACAAGGTCCTGGTAGATATGGGAGAGAAAGGGAAAGCCAGCACCTTTATCACGGATGAGTATCGGGATATGAGCTTCTTGGCTCAGCCTTTAAGCGGGCTAATTTTAGCGCCCAGGTCGGTTGTCACCGTAGTGAAATAAGGGGATACATTTTATTTGAGCTCCAGCTCCCCGCTAACTTCAGCGGCAACCCCTCTAATGGTGTTATAAGCGCTGATCATTTCTTTCAGTTTGTCCGGTCTGGATTCTGCCAGATTATTCTGTTCACCCGGATCATCATGTAGATTATAGAGCTGGTAATCAGGTGCGTTTCCCAGCTCGATATTCACATTTTTGGAAACAGCAGGGCCCGCATAGGGAGGAATAAGCACCCATTCCCCCTTTCTCAGCGCAGTTCGTCCAGTGGCTTCCAGAATCAGCTCGCTTCTCCCGGAAAGCTGCCTTCCCATAAATGTCTCCAGCAGCGCTTTGCTATCCAAACCCTGAACTTCCGTACCTGTCAGTTGTGCCAGAGAAGAGAAAAGGTCCACCTGGGAGACAACTGCTTCAGAAACAGCCGGATCGATATGTCCTTCCCAGTAGGTAATAAAGGGCACCCGGGTACCTGCCTCAAAGAGACTGTATTTGCCTCCCCGGAGGGGTCCGGCCGGAGTATGCCTGCCAACCTTTTCTACAGCATCATCATAATAGCCGTCGTTAAGGACCGGTCCGTTGTCGCTGGAGAGGATAATCAGGGTATTCGTAAGCAGATCCTGCTCTTTCAGAGTTTTCATCAGTTCTCCAATGCACCAGTCGGCTTCCACAATGACATCTCCCCGGGGGCCCATGCCTGTTTTGCCCGCAAAGCGCGGATGGGGGGTTCGGGGAACGTGGGGTTGCTGAAGCGCGTAATAGAGAAAGAAAGGCTCATGTGTATGTTCCACGATGTAGTTCAGGGCTTTTACCAGAAAGGTATCGGCCATATTTTCATCCACCCACCGTGCCTCGGAGCCTCCTTTCATAAATCCAATTCGCGATATGCCATTTACCACCGTATTGAAGTGCCCGTGATGCCACTTCATTTTGAGTAGTTCGGGATGATCCTTCCCGGTGGGTTCGCCGGGAAAGTTCTCCTGATAAGAGACCTGAATGGGATCATCGGGATCTGCACGCACCACCCTGCCGTTTTCGATATAAACCGTCGGAACCCGGTCCTGGGTAGCGGCCATGATATAGGCATAATCAAAGCCCACTTCATTGGGGCCGGGAGCAATCTTCTGGTTCCAGTCCACCTGTCCGTCGCCCAATCCAAGGTGCCATTTCCCGACAATTCCGGTATGATAACCTCTATCTCTGAGCATTTTGGGAAGGGTCATCTGATCCGTTCGTATAAGTAGCGGGGCCGTTCCATCCAGGATCTTCGCCTGTTCGTTGCGCCAGGGGTAGATCCCGGTGAGCAGGGCATAGCGGCTGGGCGAGCAGGTGGCCGAAGTGGAGTAGCCATTTGTAAATCTCACCCCTCCCCGGGCCAGTTGGTCCATATGAGGTGTGGAGATCTCTGTGGCACCATAGGCACTCACATCCCCATAGCCCAGATCGTCGGCATAGATAAGGATCACATTGGGCAGGGAGGATGCTTCTTTCTTCTCCAGTGGCGCAGAGCAGGAGCCGAGTGTGCCCAGTGCTGCAGCCAGTAAGATAATCGTCAGAAATTTCATCATGGATATTGTTTGTATGTCTTATTTATTGCGGGAGTAGCAGAATTAAGGATTGGAGCGGCTCCAGATCGATCCTGCATTCAGCAGAGTCTCCGGAGACGATCAATTCAGCAGAGCGATCCGACAACTGGTCCTGCAGGGAGTATTTCCCTTCCTTTAGCTTCCATTCTGATGTGATCTCCCGAGGAAGCTGAAGCTCGAATCCAAAGGAAGAGCCCGCATCAAAATTAGTGACGATGATCAGACGCTCTTCTTCCTTCCAGCGGACAAAAGAGAAAATGCGGTCATTGTACCACCGGGTGTGTTCCCTGTTGTGGCTGTGGATCTCCCTGTATTCACCCGTAAGAGCCCGGCTGTTTTTTGTAAAGTTTAAGAGGGTGACATAAAACTTATTCAGTTTCTGCTCTTTCTCTGAAAGCGCCGTTCCATTAAAGGTCCCCTGGTTCATCCAGTGCTGATGGGAAGGCACTCCGATGTAGTCGTAGATGGAGGTGCGGGAAGGGGCACCAAATCCCGGCTCTTCGGCACCAGCTTCACCCACATGTTGGCCGAAGTAGAGCATGGTGGGGGAACTTCCAATGCATGCGGACACTACCATGGCAGGCATTCCCCTGAGGGCATCTCCTGCAAATTCGGGACTGGCAATACGCTGCTCATCATGGTTTTCCAGGAAATGCAGCATATGTTGTTCTATATCAGACAGCTCATTCTGAATCTCTACAATGGCGTCGGTGCTGCCATGTCCCTGCATAATCGCTTTCAGACTGTCATAAAGCTGAACCTTGTCGTATAAATAGTCCATCTTCCCCAGTTTGATATAATCCCGGTAGATATGAGGCTGGTAGATCTCCGCCAGCAGGAAGGCATCGGGTTTGGCCATCTTGATGGCACTGTTCATATAGCTCCAGAATTCCACCGGCACCATTTCGGCCATATCATAGCGGAACCCGTCCACCCCCTTGTCCAGCCAGTAAAGGGCAATATCCCTGAACTTCTTCCAGGAGTCGGGGACCTGCTTTTCCTTCCAGAACTGATGGTGAGCCTGGCAGGATTCATTTTCGTATCCTTTGGGAAGGGATTCAAAATCATATTTCCCTTCGGGGTCTACTCCGAAATTGATTTTTACTGCCTCGTACCAGTCATTCATATCCGGTTGCGGACTCCGTGATCCATTGCCGGTCCACTTGGCGGGATCTTCTTTGAAGTAGCCATCGGCATCCGGGTGATCCTCACCTCCCAGCACCTGGTACCCATCCCTCCACTGGGGAACTCTGAAAACCTGACCGGGGATGTAATAGAAGTTATTGTCCCTGGAATACTCTCTGGAGAGGTCATCGGATGCTCCAAAATCCTCCACCCCCTGGGGATTGGTCACCGAGTGATACACCCGGGCCACATGGTTGGGTACGATATCGATAATGACCTTCAGACCGTGTCTGTGGGTACGTTCGATAAGGGCTTCAAACTCTTCCATCCGCCTGTCCGGATCCACAGCCAGATCGGGATTCACATTGTAATAGTCCTTTACCGAATAGGGTGAACCGGCCCGCCCCTTGACCACATCGGGATCATCACCTGGAATTCCGTATTTGCTGTAATCGGTGACCATGGCATGATGGAGCACCCCGGTATACCAGATATGGGTAATCCCCAGACCTTTAATGGCTTCCAGGGCTTCATCGCTAAAATCGTTGAATTTTCCCACCCCATTCTCCTCCAGGGTACCCCAGGGCTTGTTGGTCGTGTTAGTATTTCCGAAAAGCCGGGTGAATACCTGATATACATTAATTTTCATCTCTTCTTTTTTAGTAGTGTTTTGTTGGGTATTTCTGGTGGTACAGCAGGAGAGGATGGTCCCCACAGCCAAAACAATCAACAGGATTTGTTTCATAGACTCTTTTTTTCCAATTCATACCTCTTCTTAAGTGATGAGCCACGGAATACAAGTCCCGCACTGGCTGTGAGCACTGCTACTGCAACCAGGATAATAGCCAGCCTGGTCCAGTCTTCCCCAATGGACCTCCGGACTTCAATATACCCGAACATGGAACGGATCCATTCAGCCGCACCAAGTATCAAAAGAACCTGGATGCTCCTGGCTACCCACGCTCTTTTAATCAGGAGCAGTAAGGGGAGGGCCAGGCTGACTATCACCAGAGGAAACATATTTGCTCTGGAAAAATGAGCTGCCAGCAATCCAAAGGAAAAAATAACAGGGAGTAATCTGAGGAAATTCATGAGCTTGATGAAATTTTCGATTTCCTAAAGTAAGGTATATTCTTCTTCAATGATTTTAAGTAAAGGCTTATGCAGTTCTGCTCCTGAGGCCAGGATGGTGTAGTTCTGTCCAAATCCCTTTGCAGAGAGGTCAAAGCGGATTTCCCGGCCCTGAATATCGCTTACCTTACCACCTCCTTCACGGATCATCAGCCAGGGAACTGCAATATCCCAAATTTTTGTGCTTTGGTTCAGGGTGCCACCCAGCCGTCCATCGGCCGTGTAGCAAAAATCGACCAGTGAGTTGGTGGAGCGAATGTTCCTCACGCGCCTGGAGAGTTTTTTCAGAATCTCCATTTCGGATTCCGTTTTACCAGGGGAAGCACTGAAATCGAAGGAGTAAGCTACCAGATGTTCAGCCAGCTTATCCGATTTTGTAACTTGAATAGCCTCCCCATTTTTCCAGCTTCCAGCTCCCTTTTCACTGATATAGATATCTCCGTTAACAGGGAGGTACATGCCGCCTAAAACCGGGAACTCCTTATGGAAAAGTGCAATGATTATTCCGAACCAGGGCAGTCCGGCAGCGAAGTTGGAGGTGCCGTCCAGAGGATCCACCACCCAGGTATACTCCGTTCCGCCCTCCATATATCCCGTTTCTTCAGTAATGAGATTGTAGTTATCCCCGGTGCCCTGAAGGATCTCAAGAATCACCTTTTCAGAGGCCAGGTCTGCCTTGGTCACCACAGAAGAGATGCTCTCCTTGACCGTCACTTCCGTACTCTTTCCCAGCTGGTCCATCAGGGCTTCACCACCTGTTTTTAGGGCAGAAACAAGGGTATCTCTGGCATTTTCCGGAATCATGGCTTAAATTTAGCGTTTTTATCAGAACCGCTTATCGGGGTCTGATCAAAGATATTTTTTAAGTATGAAAGAGATCCATATTGCCACCGCACAGTTTCAAACCAGGGACGGGGATAAGCAGTTTAACTTGTCCCGCATCGAAGATCTAACTGCAAATGCAGCTGAAAAGGGAGCCAGGATTGTCAGTTTCCACGAGTTGAGTATCAGCTCTTACACCTTTCTCAGTAAGCTGTCTAAAGAGGAGATCTTTGATCTGGCAGAGGAGGTTCCTTCAGGGGAAAGCGTAAAACAGTTAATACAGATTGCGGGGAAATACAGGGTGGCCTTGCTGGCGGGACTGGTGGAAAAGGAAGACGACCGGGTTTACAATACCTATGTATGTGTGACCGGTGAGGGCTTTGTGGCAAAGTACAGGAAACTGCATCCCTTTATCAGCCGGTACCTTTCTGCCGGGAATGAGTATGTGGTTTTTGACCTCTTCGGCTGCCGTTGCGGGATTCTGATCTGCTACGATAACAACGTGATTGAAAACGTCCGGGCATGCACCCTGCTGGGTGCTGAGATCATCTTTATGCCGCATGTGACCGGATGTACTCCGTCTCCCATGCCGGGAAGGGGATGGGTAGATCAGAAATACTGGGACGAGCGGCACCAGGATCCGGATGCCTTAAGAGCAGAATTTGAAGGACCTAAAGGAAGGGGCTGGCTAATGCGATGGCTGCCGGCCCGGGCTTACGACAATGGGATTTATGCCGTATTTTCCAATCCCATCGGGCCTGACGGGGGCCAGCTTAAGAATGGTAACTCCATGATCCTGGATCCCTATGGGGAGATTCTGGCCGAATGCCGCTCCATGGATAATGAAGTGGTGGTGGCCACCTGTACCCCAGATAAACTGGAACTGGCTGGGGGGTACCGGTATAAAAAAGCCAGGCGACCGGAATTATACGGAAAGATCCTGGGGGCAGGTCATGACAGCTCCCTGCAGGTTGAATGGATGAAATCCGGCCACAGGGGCTAGACGAACAGGCTTGCCAGCATCGTAAAGGCCAGTCCGCAAACGGCAATAATAGATTCCATCACGGTCCATGACCTGAGGGTCTGACTTTCGTCCATTCCAAAATATTTACTCACCAGCCAGAAACCACTGTCGTTTACATGGGAAAGCAGGGTAGCACCAGAGGCAATGGATATGACAATCAGTGCCAGCTCAGGAGCCCCGGGATTCATAAAGCTCAGAACCGGAGCCATAATCCCAGCAGCGGTGATCATAGCCACTGTGGCTGATCCCTGGGTGACCCTTACAATGGCTGCCAGAATCCAGGCCAGCAGGATGGGAGGCAAGGCGGAGTCTGAAATGGAATTTGCCATCATTTCTCCAATTCCGCTATCCACCAGAATTTGTTTTAACACTCCTCCGGCGCCGGTTACCAGGATAATGATGCCAGCCGGGCCCAGTGCCTTGTTACTCAGATCCAGAAGCTCCTTCCTGGATTTTCCTCTCCGGATCCCCAGAAAATAGACTGCCAGCAGGGCTGCGATAATCAATGCGCTGAATGGGTGCCCCAGGAAAATCAAAATATCTGTTACTAGGTTTTTAGGAAACACACCCTTGTCCACCAGGACAGCTGTAAAAGTATTTACCAGTATTAAGAAAAGAGGGACGGCTATTAATAAGGCAATGGAACGAAACGAGGGCAGGTCCTCGGGTGCAGTTGCACCGGCAGGATTTTGAGCCATCATGTCCTTCGGGGGCTGGATATTGATTTTTTTGGAAATATATTTTCCAAAGACCGGGCCCGCAATAATGGCGGTGGGGATCCCCAGAAGAAAGCCAAAGAAGATGACCCACCCCAGCTGGGCCTCCAGAATATCAGCCACTGCAATGGGCCCCGGCGTTGGAGGCATGAAGCTGTGTGTCACAGCCAGACCGGCCAGCAGTGGAATCCCATAATAGAGGAGAGATTTTTTTGTATCCCTTGACAGCGCATAGAGGATGGGAGCCAGGATGACCAGTCCCACATCCAGAAACACAGGGATGGCTACGATAAATCCGGTAAGAACCATGGCCCAGGAGGCCCGGTCTACACCAAACTTCTTAACCAGATAGTGGGCCAGGGATTCAGCTCCCCCGGAGGCTTCCAGGATCTGTCCAAAAATTGCCCCTAAACCCACAACCACTGCCACGAAACCAAGGGTACCTCCCATCCCTTCCTGAATACTCACCAGTATATCCTGCAGGGGCATGCCTGAAAGAATGCCCACAAACATAGAGGTGATCAGAAGGGAAATGAAGGCACTGATCTTAAATTTCAGCACCATGATCAGGAGAAGGGATACCCCTGCAATAACGGTGATTAGTATTTGAGCTGTGGACATAGTGTATTGATTTTTCGGGATGTGAGGCTGGTTTTATATCCGGAGAATTGTGTGCTGAAGACATGAAGAACAAACATATCGAAATTTTATATTATTCCGAGGACAGCAGGTTTCCGATTCACATGAAATTTTTGCCGGGTTGAAATAAAGAATCTATCTTTCGTAAAGGAAGAAAGTAATCCTTTGGATCAGAAGATATGCTCTTTTGAGTCCAGCATAATCCTGAAATGATCCTGAATCTGCGTTTGGTCTTAACAATTACGAATTCAGTATTTTACAAATTTATTGGAAATGAGAAGTCTAACATTGATCAGCCGGATTCTGCCGGTATTTCTGTCCACATTGATACTCGGGTGTAATTCAGAATCAGAAGTCTCTCAGGATTTGCAACTTGGTACATTTGGAGCTTTTTATTCGAAAATCGACTCTGGAGAAGAATTTGAAAAGTATTCCCGAACAGGTGCCTATGCGGATATCATTGTGGACCTGGGATGGGGGAATTCAAAATTTGTATTCTGGAGAGGTTCCAGTTTTCTTCCCTACCTGGAGACGGTGAAAGGCCGGTGGTATGTGGAAGAGCTGATTCCCCGGAAAGGGAACGGCGAAGGTATTATGCCGGACAGGATCAATGCCTACTCCCATGTGAAGATCATTGAGACTTCTGAAAAGCGGGTGCTTGTTCACTGGAGGTACCTGCCCGAATTTACCGGATTAAATCCGCACCATGGAGTTGATTCGAGGAAGTTTGTGGATGAGTACTTTTCCATTTCAAGGGATGGGAAAGTGATAAGGACCATCAGACAGGGAACCCGGAAAACAGATGATTGGAATGACCCGCAGAATCGAATTACCCAGACCTTTGAACTGAAGACTTCAGGTATTAAGAATGTGCGTATTACGGGACCTGGAAAATCTGATCCAAAGCCGCCGGTCATGGGTTCGCCACTAATCGAAGAAACGGTTGCAAGCCCGCTTGCCTGGTGGAAATTTGATGAGGGCGGGGGGGATCTTACCGCAGAAAGTGTGTCCGGACAGGAAAGTGAGATTTACGGACACAAGAGCCTCTGGAAGAAAGGCGTATCAGGCACTGCCCTGCAGTTTGACGGGTACAATTCCTTCCTTAGCCTGCCGCGGGAGCAGGGGCCTGAGATAAGTGATGGGATCACCCTGGAAGCATGGATCACCCTGGGTGCCTATCCATGGAACTGGACACCGGTAATTCAGCAGGGTGATGAGGAGGGCTTTTTCCTGGGGGTCGATGCCCATGGTCATCCCGGATTGAGTATGATGATTGGGAAACGATGGGAGGAGCTGGTTTCAAAGGTCTTTTTGGAAAGGAATACCTGGTATCACCTGGCAGGGACCTATGATTCGGTCTCAGGAAGAATGTGCATATATGTGGATGGCCGGGAAGCTGGTTCGCGAATGGTGGACAGATTGCCCATAACACAATCGGATGCTCCCGTAAAGATTGGGAAAGGCATGGACCGCAGACCCACCGATTCGGTCAGGGAAAATACATTTGTGGATTCCTACGGCTTTGACGGGATGATTGATGAAGTAAAAATCTACAACATAGGGCTCACTTCCGGAGAGGTGGAGCAGGCATATGCCCTGTTTGACCTGTCGGTAGAAGAAAAAACAAATCCGGATATGGAGGATCGAAGCTTACCGGTATTTGACCGGACTGACTCATTCTCTGCCACCTATACCCGGCTTAAGTTCTACGAAACCTGGGATAACCTGTGGCGATTCAGCGAGCATCCAGATGTAGTGGTCTCCTTTGATCGGCTGCCCTCGAAGTTTGTTTTTTGGAGGGGTACCGGGTATATTCCCATGATGGTCAATGAAAAGGGGCAATGGTACAGCAACGAGTTTAATGAGACCTGGGGGACCTCGGGTGGACAGGGATGCCAGGAGCCCATGTCAGACAAGGAGGCCTATACCAATTTTGCCAGGATCATTGAAAACACAGATGCACGCATTGTGATTCACTGGCGTTATCCTCTCCTGGATGTACTCCATGTCATGGCCAACCTGGATGAGACTACAGCCTGGGGAGACTGGGCCGATTGGTACTACTACATCTATCCCGATGGAGTGGCAGTGAAAAAGATGCACCTTTGGACTCACGGAAAGAGGAACCATGAATGGCAGGAGTCCATGGGTATTTTTGGTCCAAATCAGCACCCCGAACAGATCCTTGAAACAGAAGTGGCCCTTACCATGGTGGCCCTGGATGGCCGGAAGGTGGACTACAGCTGGGTGGAGGGTCCTCCTGATAATGTTGACCAGCCTGAGGGGAAAGTGATTCAACACATAAATTACAAAGCCGAATATGATCCGGTAAGTATTGGAATTTTTACTGGTTCCAACGTGTATAGCGGGGAACAAACTTCCTACTCAGTATTTCCCACCTGGAATCACTGGCCGGTTGCTCAGATGCCATCTGACGGCAGGTATGCCAGTTTTCCCGATCGTACCGCCCATAGTTCCCTTACACACCTGTTCCTTCCCACTTTTAAAGAGGACCACGGAGAGAAACCTTTTCAGCAAAAACTGTTGATGGAGGGCATGTTAAATGAAGAACCGGAAGAGCTGATCCCCCTGGCCGCTTCCTGGATCAATCCCCCGGACCTGGTGGTCCTGCAGGGTTGTGAAAGTGAAGGATATGACAGGTCACAGCGGGCCTTTGTTTTAAAGGCAGTTGAAAATAAGATTGCTCTTCGTGTGGATGCCGGCGAAAAGCACCCCATACACAATCCCTGCTTCCTTATACGGAACTGGAAACGGGATTCAGTGGCCAGCATAGGGATCAATGGTAAAACGCCTCCCCAGGAAACCGATGTCAGGCAAGGAATAGTAAGGGATATGGATGGTAGCCGGACCTTGCTGGTCTGGATGAATATGAAAGCAGGAGAGCCCGTGGAATTTTCTTTTGAAAGACTGTAGGGCGACAGACATATGACAATTACTCATTTGAGACTCTTTTAAGAGATGGATCTAAGCATAAATACAGTTGACCTGATCATTATTGTAGTATACCTGGTGGGTATCCTCCTGCTTGGCATCCTGTCGGTCCGTCTAAGAAAAATGGACAGTGAAGGTTATTTCCTGGCTGGCAAAGCAGTCCATGGTTTTGCCCGATTATCAGGGGAATCCTCGTGTGGCAAGCAACGAGGAGATGCTTGAATTGGTAAAAGAAGCTTATTTTCAATAAGTAAAAATCAAAAATAAATGAAGTTTGTACTCATTCTTTGTATTGTATTAATTTCTTGCACGAGAAATCAAACTGCCCATCTATCAGAAGCTTCAACTTTTCTAAGCCCGATCAAGGAAAGTATTTCAAACAAGTCTTTTGATCCCTCCACACTTCTGTGGTATACCTGGCCAGCAAATGATTGGGAAGAGGCCCTGCCGGTTGGGAATGGCAGACTGGGGGCCATGGTGTTCGGAGGTGTGGATGAAGAAAGAATTCAATTGAATGAAGAAAGTTATTGGACGGGAGGCCCTTATTCCACGGTTGTTGAGGGGGGCCATAAACACCTGCCTGAAATCCAGAAACTCATTTTTGAGGGTAAGCCCATTGAAGCCCATAAGCTTTTTGGGCGCCATTTAATGGGATATCCCGTAGAGCAACAGAAGTATCAGTCCCTGGCCAATCTTCATTTGTTTTTTGAAAAGGAACAGGAAGCACAAGATTATATACGCTGGCTGGACCTGTCTACCGGCATCACAGGGGTGGAGTATACCAGTAATGGCATCACCTATCTCCGCGAAGTTTTTTCTACTGCTGTAGACCAGATAATTGCTGTTCGCCTGACAGCAAGTGAACCTGGAGCGATCACCTTTGAAACTGAATTGAGAGGAGTCCGTAACGGCGCCCATTCCAATTATGCCACCGATTATTTTCGCATGGATGGAGAAGGGGAGAATGAATTAATCCTGACAGGCAAATCCGCCGATTACATGGGTGTCGAAGGTAAGCTGCGTTATGAGGCGCGCTTGAGGGTAGATGCCGAGGGGGGAGAGCTAAGCCGTAAGGGTACCCGCATATATGTGAATCATGCCAATTCCGTTACCCTTTATTTTGCTGCTGCCACCAATTTTGTTAATTACCAGGATGTTAGCGGAGATGAAAAACAACGCGTTCAGGTTTATCTGGAGAAGATAAAAGATGCAGACTATCAAACGATTCGTGAGAATTCCATTGCAGATTATCAAAGCTTATTTGATCGCGTCAGCTTGCATTTACCCGAATCCCCAACATCCTTTCTGCCCACCGATAAACGCATGCTAAGTATTCAATCCAGACCAGATCCACAGATGGCAGCACTATCCTATCAATTTGGAAGGTACCTGCTAATTTCATCCAGTCGCCCGGGGACACAACCCGCTAATTTGCAGGGCATATGGAACGAAGACATGAATCCTTCCTGGGACTCCAAGTATACGACCAATATAAACACGGAGATGAATTACTGGCCGGCCGAAGGGGCAAACCTTTCTGAACTTACACAACCCCTTTTTAAAATGATAGAAGAGCTCATGGACCAGGGAGCTCAGGTGGCTAAGGAGCATTACGGTGCCAGTGGCTGGGTATTTCATCAGAATACTGATCTCTGGCGGGTTGCTGCACCCATGGATGGACCTACCTGGGGTACCTTTACCGTTGGAGGAGCGTGGCTCTGCACACATTTATGGGAACATTATTTATATACCCGGGATACTGAATTCCTGAATCATGTATATCCCATACTAAAAGGATCTGTCGACTTCTTTATGGATTTCCTGGTGGAGCACCCCAATGGAAAATGGTTAATTACCAATCCGTCAAACTCCCCGGAGAATCCACCGGAAGGACCCGGATATGAGTATTTCTACGATGAAGTGACCGGGATGTACTATTTTACCACCATTGCTTCCGGAGCCACCATGGATATGCAGATTTTGAAGGATCTGTTTCATTATTATACCCAGGCAAGCGAGATACTTGGCAGGGACCAGGCCTATGCCCGTGAAGTCTCAAGAGCACGGGAACGCCTGGTGCCTTCACAAATAGGGAAGGATGGGAGTCTGCAGGAATGGGCGGAAGATTTTGGACAGATGGAAGATAAACACAGGCACTTTTCTCACCTGTATGGACTCTATCCCGGGAATGTGCTTTCTGCCACATACACGCCAGGCCTGGTCGCTCCCATCAAAGCCGTTCTCGAACAGCGGGGGGATGGAGGAACCGGCTTTTCGCGTGCCTGGAAGATGGCCCTGTGGGCAAGGCTTTATGATGGGGAGAGAGCAAATTCCATCTACAAGGGATACCTGGAGGAGCAATGTTACCCTTCCCTTTTTGCCAAATGCGGCACACCACTTCAGGTGGATGGGTCGCTGGGCCTCACTGCCGGGATATCTGAGATGCTGGTTCAATCGCATGAAGGAATCATTCGCTTACTGCCCGCTCTGCCGGAAGAATGGTCTTCAGGTGAGTTCCATGGCCTCTGTACCCGTGGGGCTTTTGAACTTGATATGCAATGGGAAGAAGGCGCCATAAAAAGGGTAGAGCTCCTGTCAAAAGCGGGGGCAGATTGTAAAATCAGCGCGGAGGGGAAGGTAAAAGTCTCAGCAAATGGAAAGCCGGTGCAGCTTAGTGGGGGGGATGGCTATGTGGAATTCCCAACTGAGGCAGACCAGCGCTACCTACTGGAATACTAGTTGAACTTGCAGGCGGCTTACTGGCTCATTGGCGCCTCTAGCATTTGCTCCCTGAGTATTTTTTCATTCTCAGGACCCCAGTAGGAGCAATCCAGCTGAAGGAAAACAGAGGTATATGGAAGAATGCAGTTGGTCTTGATCACCAGTACCCTGAACAGAGAGGAGCTTTTATCCAACATGCTGAATACTTCATCATGGAGAAGGGTATTGACTTTCCTGTCAGCCAGAGTCTTTGCTGCAAGGGCCCTGAATTCTTCAATTCCAGCTACCTGCTCTTCTCTTATAAAAGAGAGCTCTTTATCCTGGTAAATGATTGGTTTCACATGGGTGCTTTTATCCAGTGCTCCCAGCACATGTTCCAGCGTGGGCAAGAGGTCCTGCTCCACATAGAGGTACTTCATTCCTGCCGAAGATTGCTCGGGGAAGGCTTTATCAACCACCAGGATCCAGTTTCGGTGACCTAATAGATTCAGGTCCTCTTCCAGTACTTGTGTCCAGGAGTTTGCTTCATTTTCAGGCAGTGGCGGCTGCGTATTCTGGCAGGAGGTGAGGAGTCCGGTAATCATTCCGCTAAGAATCAGGATTCGGCTGAAAAATTTCATGGTGATGGATTTGATACCTTCAAATATACCGAAAATGAAAGCTTCGGATCAACTAAGAAAAGATATTCCTAACTTAGTGGGAGTAAAATTATCTGGTTTTTACACCGCTCATGAAACAACATTTATGCTATCTCATCGGGTTACTGGCTCTGATCCTGTTCTCCTGCTCCGGGCCGGATGAATCAGACTCAAAATCAAATATCATTTTTATCCTTGTGGACGATCTGGGATGGGCCGATCTGGGGTGTTATGGAAGCACCTTCCATGAAACCCCCAATCTGGACCAGCTGGCAGCAGAGTCCATGCGCTTCACCTCTGCCTATGCCGCTTGTCCGGTCTGTTCCCCCACCAGGGCCAGCATCATGACCGGGAAATACCCTGCAAGGACAGGCGTGACGGACTGGATCCCGGGCCGGCAAAGTTACAACAGTGGATTGCCCTGTGATATGTTGCTTTCCCGGGCTTTTGACCTTGAGTTAAAACTGGAGGAACTGACCCTGGCCGAAGCGATGAAGCAGGCGGGATACAGAACCTTCTTCGCAGGCAAATGGCACCTGGGTGAGGATTCCATTTACTGGCCGGAAAACCAGGGATTTGAGATCAATAAAGGAGGATGGAGCGTGGGTTCTCCCAGAGGAGGATATTTCAGTCCCTACATCAATCCCAGGCTGGAGTGTGGTCCGGAAGGGGAGTGTCTTACCGACAGACTTACCGATGAATCGATCCGTTTTATGGAGGAGCATGTCTCGGAACCTTTCTTTCTCTATCTCTCTTTTTATACCGTCCATAATCCGCAGCAGGGAAAACCGGAACTCATTGAAAAGTACAGGAAAAAGATTGATTCCCTGGGGCTGGATCCCGAGGCTATGGAGACCCTCGAGAGGGAGTGGATCAAATATGCAGCTCCAAGTGGCAGGTTTGTGGAGCGGGTGCAACAGGGACATCCGGTTTATGCAAGCATGATTGAGACCCTGGATACCAATGTAGGCAGGCTTATGAAAAAGCTGGAGGAACTGGAGCTGGATATGAATACCATTGTCTTTTTTATGTCCGATAACGGCGGACTTTCCACCTCGGAAGGTTCTCCCACCTCCAATCTTCCTCTCAGGGCAGGAAAGGGCTGGATGTACGAAGGAGGTATACGGGAGCCAATGTTTATCAAATGGCCGGGATCCGGCTCGGAAGGTAGCCTGTCAGATGTTCCGGTAAGCAGTACTGATTTTTATCCAACCATCCTGGAGATGGCGGGTATCGAGCTGATACCGGACCAGCACAGGGACGGGGTAAGCCTGGTGCCAATTCTTACCAGAAAAGGGAAGCTAAACGAACGCCCCCTTTACTGGCACTATCCCCATTACAGCAATCAGGGCGGAAAACCCGGTGCAGCCATCCGCCTGGGTGAGTATAAGCTAATCGAATTTTTCGATCCCGGGCTGGTAGAGCTTTATAACCTGGCAGAAGATATTGGAGAGACCAGGAACCTGGCTGAGGAGATGCCGGAAAAAGCAGAAGAATTGCTTCAGCTGCTGCACTCCTGGCAAAAGGAGGTGGGTGCCCGGGGCATGGATCCAAATCTTGCTTATGATCCTGAATATCTTCGAGAAAACTATCTGAATAAACCCTAACTAGTATACCTTCCCATGAGAAAAGTTATTTCCGCCCCATTAGTAATTGTGTTTTTACTGCTATGCTCCTGCAATAGCTCATCGGACCAGAACGAGGGGATCACCCTGGAACAGATCAGCCAGCAACTGGAACTGCTGGAAAAGAACATCATCCAGGTGCAGGCAGAGGCTCCCCTTAGCTCCAATGGAGAAAAACGAGTGGTCCCCCGGACCATAAATAAAGACGGCTCCCTGTCGATTGTTCCGGCAAGTGACTGGACCAGTGGATTCTACCCCGGAGTTTTGTGGTATATGTATGAACTTACCGGTAACTCTGAATGGAAGGATAAGGCCCTTATCTATACGGCTGAACTGGAAGATCAGCAGTACAACGGCTCCAACCACGATGTGGGATTCCGTATGTTCTGCAGTTATGGAAATGCCTTCCGGCTCACAGGAGATGAATCCTATATCCCCGTGCTGGTGCAGTCGGCTAAGACCCTGATTGCCCGCTTTAATGAGAATGCGGCTTGCATCAGGTCCTGGGATTTTAACCAGGAGAACTGGCAGTGCCCGGTGATCATTGATAATATGATGAATCTGGAGCTGCTGTTCTGGGCTTCCGAACAAACCGGGGATCCCGTATACCGCGACATTGCTATACGTCACGCCCTAACCACCATGGAGAATCATTTTCGTCCCGATAACAGTTCGGTACATGTGGTCGATTATGATACCATTACCGGGGAGGTACGTCAGAAGATTACCCATCAGGGCTATGCGGACGAATCCTCCTGGTCCAGGGGGCAGGCCTGGGGGCTATATGGCTATACCATGACCTACCGCCTAAGCGATCAAATTGAATTTTTAAAGCAGGCGGAGAAAATCGCCAGTTTCCTCCTGGAACACCCCAGCATGCCTGGCGACCTGGTGCCATACTGGGACTATAATGCTCCCGGCATTCCCTATGAACCGCGGGATGTTTCAGCGGCAGCCATTATGGCCTCGGCGCTCTATGAGTTGTGCAGGTATTCTGAGAAAGGAGCTTATTACAAAGAGAAGGCAGATAAGATCATGGAGAGCCTGGGCAAGGCCTATGCATCTGCACCTGGAGAGAATTATGGCTTTATCCTGGGGCACTCCGTGGGAGCCAAACCCTTTGAGTCGGAAGTGGATGTTCCCCTGAACTATGCAGACTACTACTACCTGGAGGCCCTGGTAAGGAAAAAGAATCTGAAGGCTAAATAATCAGGACTCTGAACCCGGAGACAGGGATTTGTGGAGTACTTCCATACCCTTAAAAAATAATTACGATATTGGTCCCATTGAACTTGAGGATTAATCATTAAATAGCCTTTCTGATGAAAAAGTTATTGTTGTTGAGTTGTTTAGGGATTCTCTCCCCCGGACTATTAAAATCCGCAGAACTTCCGGGTGCATACACAGAGGTTGACCAGGTGCTGTGGGTGGTAAGTGATGCAGAGACCACCATGGTAAAATACCGGGAGCTTGGCTTCGATCAATTTAAGGATCTGGGTATGGTGGAAGTGAAATCATGGACCCATGAGACTGTGAGCATGGCCAGACTTATTTGTGCAAACCTCGGGGGAGCACATGTGAATTGGATTCAGCCGCTGGAAGGAGAATCCATATTCAATGATTTTCTCATTGAGCATGGCGATGCTGCGATGAGCCTGGTTCATAGATTTTCAGATGTAAATGACCTGAAAAATGAACTTGGACGCCTGGAGAAACTTGGAGTCGGCAAGCTTGATAAAATCAGCATAGTAACAAGCGAAGGTGAACTGGCATTTGTATTGATGAACACGGGGACTGAAGGTAAATATGTGCTTGGCTTCACCTACGAAGATAATGGGCTGGCAATTCACACAAGCTTATGCGATGATAACCAGCTTGAGTTGAGACTAAATCAATATGCCTTTGCCATTACTGATCCGCAACCGGTATCGGATTTCTGGAAGCGGATCGGCCTGCCTGAACTGGAGATCAGGCACCCTGAACTGGGCGATCCCGTGTACTATGGGAAACCGGCCGAACACGAGCTGATCCAGGGCTGGCAGCGCCATGGGACCATCGCGTATGAATGGTGCATACCGGTAAAACCACCCATTGTATATGAGGATCATATCAAGAAGCATGGAGAAGGGATACACCATCTGGCTTTCTCCGTTTCGGATATGGATGTGGTCCTGGAAGAATACACTTCAAGAGGTTTTGTGGTCTCCATGGGAGGCACCTGGGGCGAGAAGGGAAAACCGGGCTCGGGCCGTTATGAGTATATAGACCTGGAGCAAGCAGGGGGACTTACCATGGAACTACTATGGAATTATAAGGAAAAGCCCGGATCCGCTCAGCCCTGATCCAGACTGCTGGCGCTATCATCTCTATCCAGTTCCACAGGTTCACGTTTTTAATATACAAGCCAGCAGGGAAACAGTTTAAACTCAAACTTTTTCTATTTTTAGTTTTCTCAAGAGCACACCTAACTAAATTTTCAATATGGTGAAAAGCAAAAAAATAGCCATGCTGGGCGGCGGTTTTATCGGGGACTTTTACATACATGCACTTCATGGTCATCGTCGACCCGACAGGGTGGAAATCGTATATTCCCGAAGTGAATCCAGCGCTAAAAAAGTGGCTGAACGACATGGAATTTCCCACTGGACAACAGATATAAAAGAAGCGATCGCTCACCCGGGTATCGACACCGTAGTGGTGGCCCTTCCCAACTTTCAGCACCTGGAAGCGGTAAAGCTGGCTGCTGAAGCAGGGAAAGCCATCCTGGTAACCAAACCCCTGGGGAGAACAGCGGCAGAAGCCAAGGAGATGCTGGAACTGGTTGAAAAACATGGCGTATTTCATGGCTACCTGGAGGATCTTTGCTACACGCCAAAAACTCTGAAAGCGGTGGAATCCGTGAAAAATGGTGCATTGGGAGACATCCTCTGGGTCCGCGCACGTGAAACTCATCCGGGCCCGCATAGTGATTGGTTCTGGAATCCCGAGCTTTCGGGAGGGGGAGCCATCATTGACCTGGGTTGCCACTGTATTGAGATTGCCCGAAACTATATTGGGAAGGATGTAAAGCCTATTGAGGTAATGTGCTGGGCCGACACCCAGGTGAAACCCATCGAGGCTGAGGACCATGCGATTGCTCTGGTCAAGTATGCCTCAGGTGCCATAGGCCAGTTCGAGGTCAGCTGGTGTTTCCGGGGAGGAATGGATCTGCGTGATGAAGTAATGGGGGTGGAAGGGACCATTTTCCTGAATCATTTCCTCCGCACCGGATTTGATATGTATACGGCTGTTGGCGAAGGGGACTATGTGGCAGAGAAGGCCGAATCTGCAACCGGCTGGCTCTTCCCGGTGGGGGACGAGGTTAATGCCCTGGGCTACGATTTTATGTTCACAGATATGTTCAATGCTATGGACGAGGGCAAGGCACCCATGGAGACTTTCTATGACGGATATGTGGTCAATGCCATTATGGATGCCTGCTATCTTTCCTCAGAGTCGAAAAAATGGGAGCCTGTGGAACTGGAGGATTGGCGCGGAAGTGAGGAAGTCAGCGGAGGACCCCAGTTAAAGGACTACGATGACCAGTACTACCTGATCAAGGAGGAGAAAATTCCCGATGGAACAGTCAAACTGATCCTGAAGGAAAAGTCCACCGGTAAGATCATCCAGAGAACAGGATAGAAAGACTGTTCAGGAAGCGAAACCTGAGCGCCTAGGCAGCAGCCTTCTTTTTTTCCTTGAAGAGAAAAATAAAGATCACCAGGATCACGGCAGCAATAAGGGTGGGCACATACCAAATCTTGTCCCAGTCGGCCACTCCACCTACGGTAAGCCTGTCAATGGTAGTACCGGCAAACCAGGTCCCGATTAGCATTCCCAGTCCGTAAGTGGCAAAAGTGATCAGCCCCTGTGCCGAGCTTTTCAGATGATCCGGAGCCTTTTCATCCACAAAGATCTGTCCGGTGACCACAAAGAAGTCGTAGCAGATTCCGTGGAGAATGATAGCCGTATAGATCATCCATACTCCTCCTTCCGCATTGCCGTTGGCAAAGAGTAGGAAACGTATCATCCAGGCAGCAATCCCGATAAAGAGCACCCGTTTTACCCCGAAGCGGGTAATAAAGAAGGGCAGGATCAGAATGAAGAGAATCTCGGCCATTTGCCCCATGCTGATTCTGTTGGGGATGATGTCCGGATTTATTCCAATATCTGACATAAAGGAAGCCGTAAAGCCAAAATAGAACGATACCGGTATAAAGATCAATACTGAGGCAATCATGATGGTTGCAAAGGCCCGGTTCTTAAACAGACTTAATGCATCCAAGCCAAGCAATTCCTTCACGCTGGCCTTTTTCTCCTTTTTGGGAGGTACATGAGGAAGGGTGAAACTATACAGTCCCAGCATCAGTGAAGCGGCAGCGCCCACATAAAGTTGCTCCACAGTGAGGGTATATCCCAGCCAACCGACCACATTATTGGCCACGATCCATCCAATGGTACCCAGCACCCTGACCCCGGGGAATTGTTTGCCCGGATTGTCCATCTGGTGGAAGGATAAGGAGTTGGTCAGAGCCATAGTTGGGGCGTAGGTCAGGGTATACAACAACAGGGCCGGGTAAAAGACCTGGAAGGTCGTAGCCCGGGATGCAAGTAAAAGCAAGGCAGCACCCAGGATGTGCATAAAACCCAACACTTTTTCCGTGGCAAAAAACTTATCGGCGATTAGACCCACGAAAAAGGGGGAGATCATACAGGCAATGGCAAAGGTCCCATAGCAGAGCCCGATCTGCGTTGCTGTAAAACCCAGGGTCTCTCCCAGGTAGGTATTCAAAGTAACATACCAGGTTCCCCAGATGAAATACTGGAGGAACATCATGGTGGAAAGCTGCAGTCTGGTCTTGAGGCCCATAGAAGAAGTTTTGCCTTAAAATAGCAATAATTCTTATATCTTGCTACAATGAAAAATGCGAGGGTCATATTGGTTTTATTTACACTTTCCCTCTTATCCTGCTCACCACATGAGCTTCCCAATATCATACTAATCAGTGCTGACGACCTGGGTTGGTCTGACCTGGGCTGCTATGGGAGCGAGATCAAGACCCCTAACATTGATCTGCTGGCCAGCCAGGGTATGCGCTTTACTCAGTTTCACAATACCTCCAAATGTTTTCCCTCAAGGGCCTGCTTGCTCACAGGGGTTTATGCCCAGCAGAATGGCTATGCCAGGACCTATACTGAGCCACTGAAGAATGCAGTCACCCTGGGAGAGGTACTGCGCGAGGCCGGTTACATCACCCTTTGGTCCGGGAAACACCATGGGGTGGAAAATCCCATATATCGCGGTTTCGATCACTATTATGGCTTGAAGGATGGGGCCTGCAATCATTTTAATCCGGGTGTTCAGCGACCTGGAGAAGGAGTGCCCGCCAGGAAAAGCTGGAGTGGAGAGAAGGCCAGGCGGGCCTGGTGCATTGACAGCGTGTTGTACGCCCCCTACACTCCGGAAGCCTCAGATTTTTACACCACCGACTATTTTACGCACTACGCGCTTGAGTGGCTGGATGAGTACAAGGATGATAAGCGTCCCTTTTTTCTTTACCTGGCCTATACAGCTCCGCACGATCCTTTGATGGCCTGGCCGGAAGATATAGAAAAGTATGACGGAATATATGACAGTGGCTATGAAGACATCCGGGGAAAACGTTATGCCAGGCAGTTGGAGATGGGCTTGATTGATGAAAGCTATCGCTTGTCGAAAGAAATTTACCCGGCATGGGAGACTCTCACGTCGGAGGTAAAAAAGGAGGAGATAAGGAAGATGGAGGTCTATGCAGCCATGATTGACCGGCTGGACCAGAATATTGGCAGGGTATTAAAAGCCCTCGAGGAAAATGGGAGCTCCGAAAACACCCTGATCATGTTTGTATCGGACAATGGGGCTTCTGCCGAAATGGTCCGTCTGGATGATGATTACGGGGAGATCGGTACCCTGACCCGCTGGTCCTCCCTGGGACCCCAATGGGCCAATGTATCCAATACCCCCTTCCGCTATTACAAGAATTACAGCTACGAAGGGGGCATCAATACCCCCCTGATTGCGCACTGGCCCGGCAAAATCGAGCCTGGCACTTTCAGCAGGTTCCCGGGCCATTTCATTGATATCATGGCCACCTTTTTGGATATTACCGCAGCTAATTATCCGAAGGAATTTAAGGGATCAGCAATCACCCCTCTGCAAGGTGAAAGCCTGTTGCCTGCATTCCTGGGAGAAAAAGCGCAACGTGGCAAAGCCCTGTTCTGGGAATGGTCCCAGGGGCAGGCCATACGTGAAGGTGATTGGAAGCTGGTCCGATGGGGAAAGGGAGCTGACTGGGACCTCTTCAATATTATCGAAGATCCCACCGAGACCAACAATCTGGCTTCCGATAATCCGGAACAGGTTCAGGCCATGGAGCAGAGGTTTCTGGAGTGGAAAAGTGAAATCAGCCATGGTGATTCGAACTAGAACCCTGCCCGGAAACACTGAATTGAATAGTTGCAAAATGAATTAAATGAAGTATTCTGTTGGAGTTGATATAGGGGGGAGTCATATTAGCTGTGCCGTCATTGATTTGGACAGCATGGAGATCAGGGCCATCAAAGGTTCCCTGTAAGATATTATTGTTTGTAAGATATTATTAGTTAACGATTTAACTCAAACATGAATGAATAAGAAGGTAAATCTGAAACATGTCCTCCCGGTACTGCTGGCTTTTTTTGTGATGAGTTTTGTCGATCTGGTGGGTATTAGCGTGGACAGGATCACCGTTGATATGAATTTGAGTGCAACCATGGCCCAACTGATACCTTCAGCAGCTCTATTGTGGTTTCTTGTTCTCTCGGTTCCACTGGGTGTGCTACAATCAAAAATCGGGAAAAAACTGATGCTGAATATTGGCATCCTGACGACTACCCTGGGATTACTCGTACCATTTTTTTTCTACACCTTTTCCATGGTGCTCATTGGTTTTGCACTTCTGGGCATCGGAAATACCATTATACAGGTATCCGCAAATCCCCTGTTGGTGCACGTAGTTCCCGGAAACAGAGCCACCAGCTTTCTCAGCTTCTCTCAATTTATAAAGTCTGTGGGATCCATGCTGGGAGCGCCCCTGGCAGCTCTGCTTGCCGCCAGGTTCGGGGACTGGAAATTGTTATTCCTGGTCTTCGGTGTCATATCCATCATTTCCGTATTATGGCTGGGTTCTGTAAAGATCCATGAAACAATAGAGGCTGAATCGAAGTCTTCGCTTTCCTCTGCTTTCAAGTTGCTGGGGAATACCTATATATTCCTTATGGTTATGTCCATTTTTATCGTAGTGGGAATTGATGTGGGATTTAACTCGCATTCAGGGCAGTATCTAATGAAGGTTATTGGGATGGAGCAGGTGGCAGCCGAGTCCGGGAGGAGTGTTTATTTCTTTGGCAAAATGCTGGGAACTTTTGGAGGAGCAATTCTTCTGACAAGAATTGCGGCCAGAAAGTTTTATTTATGGTCCGCGATTCTTGGAATCCTTGCGTTCCTGGCGATCCTTCTGGTGCGTTCTCCTGTATATGCATGGATAATACTGTTTATTATCGGGCTGGCCGTTGCAAATGTGTTTCCAATTGTAATCGCCATTTCCGTTGAAAAATACCCTGAAAGAAGCAGCGAGATATCAGGCCTGTTAATGATGGCAATATGCGGGGGAGCGGTTATCCCGCTTCTGATGGGCTGGATAACAGATCTCAGCAGCTATGAGTATGGAATGCTGGTCTTGCTTGCCTGTATGATTTTCCTGTTTTTTGTAGCCTTATATGCCCTAAGAGTGGAAAGGAAAAATAAGAATGAAGAATAGTTATCGACGCACAACCCAGGAATTATTGCCATTGCGTAAGCCTGACTCCAGGAAAGGGGAACATGATATTTATCCGGATGAATTTGGATATGCACTCGAGGACAGCTTCAGGAATCAAAGGGGGACTGACTGGACCCTGGAGAACCTGCCTACTCAACCCACCCATCTTTATGATGTGCACAGGTTCAATTCTAACAGCAGCATATCTGTGGAAACAAATGGCAAGTGTCACGTAATGAGCCTGGTTGAAGGTGATAGTATTATAATAGAAACAGAAACAGGATACCGGGCGAGATTCAATTATGCGGATACATTTGTTTTACCTGCGGCTGCAGGGAAGTACAGAGTCATCAATGAATCCAGTTCCTCGGAAAAACTCACTAAGGCCTTTGTAAAATGAACTCCCGGGAACGCGTATTAAGCAGTATCAAACACATAGAGCCGGACAGGGTACCTTTCGACCTGGGAGGCACTTCCGTTACCGGTATCTCAGCCATGGCTTACAACAAACTTAAAGCGAAACTGGGAATCGATTCCCCCACAAGAGTTTTCGATGTGGTGCAGCAGCTGGCCATGGTGGACTGGCAGCTTGTGGATTCCTTTGGTATAGATGTTCTGGATATCAACCGTCTGTTTATGGAGGATAGAAGCTGGCATACCTTTACCCTGGGAGATGGGAGCTTAGGAGAAATTCCGGACTGGTTCAAACCTGAAAGGGCTGAGGACGGATCCTATATCATCAAGGACAGCCAGGGACGGGTGATGGCCCGGATGCCGTCCGGGGGTATGTGTTTCGACCAAACTTGCTTCCCCTGGGAGGATGGGTATCCTGATGATCTCAGCAGCATAGGAGAGGCATTCAAATCTGTGAACTGGATGGCACATTCACACACAAGCTTTATTGACATTAAGGACGAAGAGTTAAGGGCAAGGACCAGGCATTTGAGGGAATCCACGGATAAGGCTATAGCCATGTCCGGAGGGGTTAAACTTCTGGAGCTGGGATTTTTTTTGAGGAGGATGGACAATTTCCTAATGGATCTTTTAGCTGATCAGGAGAGTGTTTCAAAACTACTGGATAAACTGATGGATCTGCATTTATCCAAATTGGAAAAGAAATTGCGTGCGGTGGGCGACCTGGTGGACGTGATCAGATTTGGCGATGATCTTGGTATGACCAAAGGTCCGTTTATGGACCTTGAAACCTTCAGGAAGCTATTTCTTCCCCGGTATAAAGTCGTATGTGACTATGTCAGGCAAAACAGTAACATGAAGATATTTTTCCATTCCTGCGGAAGTATCAGACAGTTTATTCCTGATTTGATTGAGGCTGGATTTGATATCATTAATCCTGTCCAAACCAATGCTCAGGGAATGGATCCCGTTGAATTAAAGGAAGAATTCGGACGCGAAATAACTTTTTGGGGAGGGGGAGTAGATACTTCACAGGTATTACCTTCCGGGACCCCTGAAGATGTAAGGGTAGACGTCTTAAAGCGTTGTGAAATTCTTTCCAGGAATGGAGGATTTATTTTCGCACCCATTCACAACATACTTCCCGAGGTACCCCCTGAAAATATCCTGGCCATGGTTAAGGCCGTGCAGGAATTTAATACTTGAGCAAAGACCCGAATTTGGTCCTTTGAATTTAAAGTATTCTGCTAACTTTATTGGCAAGGTAATGGAGGCATCAACTTAGGGCTGCCCCGAATGGATCGAAATTTAGTCGATGAATCAGGGAAAAAATGTGCTTGTCATCGGAGCTGGTATTGGAGGCATTGCAGCTGCCGGTGCTCTTGCACGCTTAGGCTATCAGGTAACAATCATTGAAAAGAATGCTCATCCAGGAGGGAGATGCGGGAGCTATGTAAAGGATGGACATCGCTTTGATATCGGTGCCACGTTTCTGATGATGCCGGGAGTATATCAAGAAGCATTTGAGGCAGTTGGGAAAAACATGTGGAATGAATTGACCCTCCACAGGATTGATCCCGTTTACAGAGTTAAATTTCAGGATAGCAAGGAAGTCTTATTTAGCTCAGACCTGTCCAGTCTTCAAAAGCAATTCGAAGATATTGAAAAGGGAAGTTTTGGGAAGTTCCTCAAATTAATGGGCAAAGGCTTTGAAATTTACGAAAAAGCCATGCCCCTGATCGATCGCAATTACTTCAGAATACTGGATCCCTCCATCCTGAAATATCCCTACCTCCTCTTTAAGTATAAAGCCTTTAGCAGGCATTACAGGTATATCAGCCGATTTTTCAGAAGCGAAGAGTTACGTGCATTTTTTACATTTCAGAACCTTTACCTGGGGCAGAATCCATTGTCAGCCTCAGGAATGTATACCTTTCTTCCCTTCATGGAACTTGCCGATGGAGTCTATTTTCCTGAAGGAGGAATGCACGAAATTGCCAGCTGCCTGCTTAGCTCTGCAAAAGAACTTGGGGTGAAGGTCCTATTAAATGCGCCGGTTAGTAAGATTGAGATTGAAGGAAAAAGAGCCCGGGGCGTAACTTTAGTGGATGGATCCTTTTATCCTGCCGATATTGTGGTTTCAAATGCCGATCTGCCTTATGTCTATAATAATCTGCTTCCGGCAAGCAGAAAAGCCAGAAGGCTCACCCGTTTAAAGTACTCCTGTTCGGCCATGGTGTTTCACTGGGGCATGGATCAGGTATACCCGCAGCTGGGTCAGCATACCGTATTTGTATCAAGCAGGCACAAGGAAAGTTGTAAAAAGATTTTCAGGGAAAATTCCTTTGCTGACGAACCATCCATTTATGTACATTCACCGATCCGGTCCGATCCCACAGCCGCACCAGTGAAGCAGGACTCCATCACGGCTATTGTGCACACAGGGAACCTGGAAGCTAAAACCGGCATGGATTGGAAAGCAGTTAAGGAGCTGACCCGGAAGGCCATTCTGAAGCGTTTTGAAAATGAGGGCTTGAAAGATTTTGAAAAACACATTAAGTTTGAAATCTGCTTTACCCCTAATGAATGGGAATCAGTATTTAACCTGACCAGGGGAGGTACTTTTGGAAGCCTGGCTCATAATATCATGCAAATGGGATTTTTGCGTCCGGCCAATTATCATAAAAAATACAGGAATCTATATTTTGCAGGTGGAAGCACCCAGCCCGGTAGTGGTATGCCCCTGTCCCTGCTATCAGCAAAACTGGTTACTGAACGCATAGATAGGACATACGGGAATTCATAAATGGTGATATGGAGAAAGAGATAAAAGAGATCCTCGGGAGCATTGATTTTCAAAATATAAAAAAGCATCCCAATATTCTGATAGCAGCCAGATTCTGGGACGAAAAAAGATACCATGCCGCCTGTGTTTGTTACAAATTCATGCGGATGATAGATGATCTAATTGATGATAGGAAAGCATTGGAAGAGTCCATCAGCTGCCTGGAAAAAGAGAAGTTGAGTGAGAAAGTAAACAGCTGGATTGATTGTCTGGATAAGGTGCCTGAGGATGATCCCTTCTATATGGAGCTGGTACATACCATATCCACTTTTAAGATCCCCTTAGAACTCTTTCACAAGTTCGCGAAGTCCATGATCTACGACATCAACCATGATGGCTTCGCCACCCTGGAAGAGTTTATGGAGTATGCGGAGGGAGCCTCCGTGGCGCCAGCCTCGATCTTTGTGCATCTAAGCTGTCTTTCCGAAAAAGATGGGGAATACTACTCCCCTGATTATGACATTATTGAGCTTGCAAGGCCCTGTGCAATTTTCAGTTACCTGGTGCATATCATCCGGGACTTCCAGGAGGATCAGCAAAATAATCTGAATTACTTTGCCAATGATATTTTAGAGCGCAACAATCTGCTTCCTTCCGATTTACGGGAAATTGCCGAAGGCGCACCCATTCCTCAGGAATTCAGGAGTGTGATCGGGGAATATCATGAACAGGCCAGTGCTTACATGGACCTTACATGTAAGGAACTACAACGACTGCAAACAAAACTGAGCGGCAGGTATCTTCTGAGTCTTCATATCATCTTTCAGCTGTACAAGATGGTCTTTGACCGGATTGACGTGAAACAAGGCCATTTCACCCGAAAGGAGCTGAATCCAACTCCGGCAGAGATCAAAGAGCTTGTTATGGAGGTGGCTTCCAGGGATATTATTCACCCGTTCCCTTAATCTATATTGTCACAATTGTACCCTGGTCAGGTGCCTGACGACTGTTTTAATCTAATCTGAACCTTCACAAGGTATTGGTGATCTGATGGAATATTGCTATCAAGTCACTAAATGTCAACAAAATACCTATCGAATACGTCTAAGTAGTAGTCTAACCCCGAAAATTATTTATCATGAAAAAACTAACGATTATTACTGCTCTCCTCCTTTTTGCAGGAATTGCAGCTGGACAAGTTCTGAAAAAGGATGCTGTGATGATGATGGATGTAGATTCAGAAGTGGTGTTAAAACCGGGTGTAAGCATGAATGAGTACATTGGTTTTCTATTATCTACTGTGAAGCCTGAACTGGAGAAAGCTTTCCCGGGGACAAAATTTATTTGGCTGAAAGGTGAAAATGTAGAGAAAGTTAACAGCCTGATCCGTTTATGGTATTTTGAGTCCGCTGAAATACGAAATAAATACATAACTCCTGACTGGATCTATACGGATAATAAGAACATGAAATTAATGTTGAAATTGGATGAGATGAAGAGTGAATATGTAATAAGGAAAGCAGGAGAGGATAATCCTCCATGGCCAATGAATACTTCCTGGTTAATATTATAAGGACGAGGATAAACAATACCCCCTGGGCTCAGTCTGGGGGTTTATTATGCTCTGATATTATCATTATGGGCAGGCGACTAACGACTATTTTAATCTAATCGAGAATCTTCAAAATGTTTGGGGAATTTGAATAGATGACGCTATTAAGCCGTTAATTTTCAACAAAATACTTGACTTATACGTCTCTTCTATACCTACTATCTAATTCTAATCCAAATTTAACAATCATGAAAACACATTTGAAAGTCTCAGATCAATCGATTAAAACTGCGATGCTTGCATTACTTATATGCTTTGCATCAAATATCCTGTATTCACAAATTACTGTTGTAGAGTATATGAAAGTAAAACCGGGACAGTACAGTACTTACCTTGAAGTGGAAGAAGCATGGTCAAAACTTCATCAAAAAAGCGTGGATAATGGATATTTAATTGACTGGTCGTTGTATGAAAAAATGTTTTATGGTTCAGAGGATGAGTATGATTTTATGACAGTTAATGTCTACCCTGATTGGGCAACTTATGAGAAAGGATATCCAGATGGGTATTATGATCAATTAGGTGAAGAGATTATGACAAAAACGAGTGATTCCAGAAGTTTGGTGCGAGCAGAAGTATATACGATGGTGGTTGGAGCAGATAACTCGAAACCTGCAAAATTTCTCAATCTTTTATTTATGAAAGTGGAACAAGGTAATGCTGCTGCATATGTTGATATGGAATCGAAATATTGGAAGGTATATCAAGAAGGATTGATTGAAGCCGGGGGAATGAATTCATGGGGAATTTATCAACGAATTGTACCGTACGGCTTTGGAGGTGAATATAATTTTGTAGCTGTGAATGGCTTTGAAAGTATGTCACAGGGAAATAACATCCCACAGGAAGCTTATGATGCTGCATGGGAAAAGGCTGTTGCTGACACATCAGATGAAGCTCTTGATAAACTAACAAATGAAACAAGGTTGCTGGTTACTAGTGAAATTTGGCGCTTTGTTAGGGGAGTAGGGGTAAGTGAATAAATCGCCAAAAAAATACTGACTAGTATTCTATAAAGTAAGGAAGTAAGCCCCCGGTTACTCCAATGCCTTGCATTGTCGTGAGCTCAGCAACTGTGTTACCTCGGTTACTCCAATGCCTTGCATTGTCGTGAGCTCAGCAACTGTGTTGCCTCGGTTACTCCAATGCCTTGCATTGTCGTGAGCTCAGCAACTGTGTTGCCTCGGTTACTCCAATGCCTTGCATTGTCGTGAGCTCAGCAACTGTGTTGCCTCGGTTCACGATGGGGTTTTTTTATGCATTGATATTGTCATACTGCGGCACAGGATACCGACTATTTTAATCTAATCGGACAGTTGTTATAGAATCAAATGTTTGAGCTAGTCAGATTTTGTTAATCCATTAATAATGAATAGTATAATTGACTTTGGGATTATGTTGCTGTATATTTCCGAAGACTAACCCGAAAACCCAAGGCTCATGAAACGATACTTTCTGTATTTACTATTAGCATCCTTTTACCACAATTCAGTTGAGGCCCAGTCACCCCTACCATTGAGCAGAAAACCTACTAAATCTGAGATCATATTGGTTAGTGGTTCAGATAATATGGAAGGTGCATTATTTCTACTCAAAGATTCTTCGATACTTTTATCCAACTCACTTGTTAAAAAAGAATACCTTAACGGAAACTACAAAATAGCAGAGCTTTATATTGATGACATCAAGTTGATATCGACAAAGAGACGAGGAGGAGCATTACAAGGAGCATTGTTAGGTGCAGTTGTTGGAGCGGCCGCAGGAGCTCTTACGACGCGTATTGTAATAGGCCCCCCACCATATCCTATTGGATTTATCGGTTTTAGTGCTGACGACAATTATATCGTTGGGGTACCGGCAGGAGCAGTTGCAGGTGCTATAACCGGCGCTGTAATAGGCAGTATTAAAATTAAGATACCTATTAACGGAAGTATGGAAACCTATAATCGTAAAAAGAAGAAGCTGGGTAGAAATACTGTCCTATAATGGTGCTCCTAAATACTAAGGAATAGAACAAACTATTCAAAGCCCCCGGTTACTCCAATGCCTTGCATTGTCGTGAGCTCGGCAACTGGGTTGCCTTGGTTCACACTGGGGTTTTTTTATGCTCTGATGAAAACGTGTGGGCCCGGGGAGTGCCGACTATTTTAATCTAATCGGAAAATCCCTATAGTATTCACTCTTCAGAGATTATCGATGCTGATAAATCATTAAATGTCAACAAAATGCTTGACGTGTACGTCTTAATATTAGTCTAACCCCCAAAATAATTTATCATGAGAAAATTATTCATTATTACAGCCTTACTCCTCTTTGCAGGTCTTGCATTTGGACAGACCCTAAAGAAAGGGGCTGTTGTTGTTGTTAATACCTGGGAGGTTACCCTCCAACCCGATGCTACAATGAATCAATTTCTTGATATTGCAAAAAAGTATGCAGCAGCATTTGAGCAAGCGTATCCTGGAACAAAAATGTTTGTTATGAAAGGGGATAGAGGAGAATATAAATACAAAGTCTGTACCCTTATATTTTTCGATTCCGTTGAGCTAAGAGATAAATACTGGCCTACTGAAGATGAAAATGGTCCATTCGATGAAGCAGCCACTGAAATCTTTGCTCCAGTAATGGAAGAAGGGAGCAAAATCGTAATTGATTCTCAAAGTGAAAGCACCGATTGGTTAATTCATTGATGACCGATAAAAAGATTTTAACCCTCGGTTCACGCTGGGGGTTTTTTATTTGCAATTGTGAACATGTGGGGGAGCAGGCTTCCGACTATTTTAATCTAATCGGACAATTGTTTTAGAATATAGGATTGAACTGTATTGATTGTAGTAAATCTTTAATAGTCAACGAAATACTTGACTTGCTTTAAAGTTAGGGGTACCTTGTGTAAGTCTAACCCCAAAAATCATTTATCATGAGAAGGTTATTGTACGCATTAATTGCCATTGTTTTACTGTCATGTGTTTCTTGTACGGAAAAAATTGACATCGACAAAGAGAAGGAAGCTATAATAGCTGTTATTGAAGGATGGACTGAGGCAGAATACGCTGCTGATTATGATTTGCAATCTACCTATATTGCTAAAGATGACGAGGTAGTTCAATTAGGCATAGGTAAAAACTATATTTATTATGGGCATGGTTTAGATCAGTATTATGAATTCTGGGATTGGGGGAAAAAGAACAACATGCCTCCATTTACAAACAAAGTAGAAAATACAGAATATCAAATCAGAGTATTTCCAGAATGCGCTTGGGCTGTTTATACTGAGAAATGGTACAATAGTGAAGGAGAATATTTATATGATGTTATAAGTACAAGGATATTAGAAAAAATTGACGGGGAATGGAAACTCATGTATATAGGATATACATCAATTTCTGAGTGGAGTCCTGAACAGATAAATCCCTCGCCGGAGGAAATGTTGGAACTATATCAAGATATATTTGAGTAATGAAGTTGTCAAGGTAAATAATTTACTTACTGCATGTGACCAATTTCAATCCCCCGGTCCACGCCGGGGGGGGGTTCTGCGCTGAGATGGGCATGCTGGCGCGCCGGCTTCCGACTATTCTGCCCATCATGATTTCATTTCGATGTTAGCCCTGTTATTCCCAGCTACCGGTAAATCCCCCATAGGGCATTAAGCGGATGGAAATCTTGCCATCCACCGGAGTGAGCACAAGAGTTTGCAGGTCGCGGGGTCCATCCCCATCCACGATCAGCTCCATCTCTGAGGGGATTTTGCCCAGAGGGGACAGATCGACAATCAACTCCTTCTCCATATTTTCTCCGTTTACCCCTGCGATGTACCACCGCTTACCACTTCTCCTGGCGAGGACCACCTCTTTTCCCGGGTACCCGGCAAGGTATTTGCTTTCGTCCCAGACCACCGGTACCTGCTTGAGGAAGTCCAAAGCCTTTGGCGGAAGCGCGCGGGCGGAAGCAGGGGTGTCGGTGTAGTGCATGATCCCGGACTCCAGCAGGATGGGAAGGGCCAGTTCGAAGCCATAGGTGGTCAGGTGGGCATAGGTGTTATCCGAGAACCCGCAGGGAGTATAATCCACTGGTCCCACGGCATTCCGGGTAAAGGGTAGTATGGCCATATTGCCCGGGGCCAGTTCCGGGAACAGGGGATCAAAGATATAGCACTCTTCACCTCTCACTGCCTCCATGGAAACCAGGTTGGGCCAGGTACGCCTCCATCCTCTGGGCATTGTGCAGCCATGGAAATTTACCAGGAGTTGGAAGTCTGCGGCATCCTCCAGAATGTCCAGATATTGTTGTATGATGGTCTGTTTGTCAGACTGGAAAAAATCCACTTTAACCCCGGTGATGCCCAGGCTGCTGATGCGTTCAAACTCAGACCGTCTGGTTTCCCTGTCCCACATCAGGTCCCGGGGTTCTTCGGTAACCACATTGTGTATGCCGCCAGAATTATACCAAAGAAGCAGATGCACGTCCTTGCTTTCTGCATAGGCAGCCAATTCTTCCATGGTGCCATTTTTCATGCGGTTCCAGTTGGCATCCACCAGAAAGTACTCCCATCCTATCTCAGCAGCGAAGTCCACAAAAGGGACCATTCGCTTGTAGTCCTGGGGACTGTCATTGTCGGACCACCAGCTCCAGGCGGCTCGCCCGGGCCTGATCCAGGAGGTATCCTCAATCCTTGAAGGGGCTGACAGATCGGTGGGAAGAGTGGTCTCCAGGATCTGGGCCAGGCTTTCACCCAGGGCAATAAAGCGCCAGGGGGTGGACCAGGGCAGAGCTGCGCTGGAGGTGTTTTCATAGTAACCCTCAGCTTCTCCCTGTTCAGCAAACTTTATCCGGTAGAGACCGTCTTCGCACGCCGCATGCAGGTGGCTGGCTCCATAGGAACCGTCAAGTCCCGCTTCGGATACCAGCATCCAGGCACCCTCGGACTCCACCAGGATGGGAAAGGCCCAGCCATTTTTATTTGCGGGGGCTTCCGTGCCGACTTTCACCCCTTCATAATAAGTCTCGTATGCGGGGGTATAGGTGGTAAGGGTGTCATAGGGGTGGCCCCAGAAGTTTCCATCCTTAAAATCAAAGCCGGTAAGCTCACTGGTCACCTTAAATTCCTCATCGGCCTCACCCTTGAAGACATACCTGAAGGCAACCCCTTCGTTATATGCACGGAATTCCAGGGCGACCTGTTTTTGATCCTGGTTTTGAAAGATCAGGGTGCTTTCATTAAACCCTTTACTGACCTGTAGTTGCTTACCCGTAGTCAGGGTATAGCTATCTGTTTGATTCATCCGGATATCTTCAGAAACAAACTCCAGATCTTCCACGAAACGCTTATCCTCCCGGATAACCGGGCTTGCGAGCTCAGCATAGCTGATTCCCAGGGGAGAAGCCTCCATAATCTGCTTATAGGCATCCCCCTCCTTCAGGAAAACGGAATAGTACAGGCTGCTTTCGTTTTGATCCGCGAGTTGTTCTACCCTTATGCGGATGGATTGATCCGGAGATTCCAGCTGCCATTGATTGGTGCTGGTGTTGCATGAGATGAGTAGGGATAAGAGGACTGGCAGCGTGGCCAGGCTGATTTTCTTGATGGTCATAGGAAGTGGATATTTTCCTTAAAAGTAATCAATATGTTCTTAGCCCGGGGCTTAGTTTTTTGATTTATCTTCCCTACATTTAGTCTCTCTTGATGAATGATCAGAATAGCTACAATATTGGGGTCATAGGGGCTGGCTGGATTGCCAAAGCCCATATGGGTTTCCTGCAGCAAACCGGCAGAGCCGACATCACCTGGCTTGCGGCCAGGAATCCTGAGAACCTGGAGAAAGTCAGGGCAGGTTTTGATATCCCCAATAAAACCAGTGATTACAGGGATATCCTGAAAGATCCGGCGGTGGAGGTGGTTCTGATTGCCACCCCCCCGGACACGCACAGGGAGATGTTTATTCAGGCCCTGAAGGCAGGTAAGCATGTTCTGCTGGAGAAGCCCATGGCCCTGAGTCAGGAGGAGCTGGATGAGATGATCCAGGTGAAAGCCCAATACCCGGAATTGGTGGCCATGGAATGTTCCGGGCGGCACTCCAGGTTAAATCCCAAATTCACCCTGGTGAAAGAAATGATCAGCTCGGGAAAGCTGGGGGAGGTATATCACATACACCACCAGAGTGTTAACCGGAAGAACAGACCTGGAATTGAGTTTCACCCCGTGGCCAAATGGTTCCTCGACAGATCCAGGGCAGGAGGGGGGCCCCTGTTCGACTGGGGGGTCTACGATCTCTCCTTTCACCTGGGAGTTCTGGAGGACAGGCCCCAACTTGAAGCAGTGGAAAGTGTCCAATTGAAATCCGGACTGGATGACGTGGACCCGGAGACTGACGTTTATGATGTGGAAGAACACCTGATGGTAAGTATGAGACTGAGTGGTGGAATCACCTACTACTGGGAACGCGGGGCCAACGCGCATGTGGAAGTGCCCAATGAAACCAGGATATATGGGACCAGGGGAGGGCTAAAACTGGCATACTGCACCTGGGATGATCCGGAGCTTAGCTTCTTTGACCTGGATGGAGAAGGGAAGGCGCGCCAGGTCCGGATTATCCGTGAGTGTCCCACAGAGGAAGATGGATATTATCTGTCCAGGCACCTGATTGATGTCCTGGACGGCAAGGAGCAGCCGGTGGTCACTCTTGAAACAGCAAAAAAACATATGGAGATTATTCTTAAGATAAATGAAAGCAATTAATAAACTCGAAATAGCCAAAATGATCGATCACTCCCTCTTGCATCCAACCATGGATGATCAGACGCTTCGGGAGGGGATTGAAGTGGCTAAAAAATACCATGTGGCCTCTGTCTGCATCAAGCCTTATGCGGTGAAAATGGCAGCAGATCTGTTGCAGGGTTCGGATGTCATGGTTTGTACCGTGGTGGGATTTCCACATGGAAGCAGCAGGACAGATGTAAAGATATTTGAGACTGAGAGGGCCATAGATGATGGGGCTGATGAAATTGATATGGTGGTCAACATCGGCAAGGTGCTATCAGAGGACTGGGAGTATGTAAGAAATGAGATTGCATCCATTGAAAACGTTACAAAAATGCACGGGGTCACCTTAAAGGTCATTTTTGAGAATGATTTCCTGCCCGGGGACAAGTATAAGATCAAGTTGTGTGAAATCTGCAGTGATCTGAAAGTGGAGTTTGTAAAAACCTCCACCGGCTATGGTTTTGTAAAGCAAGCGGATGGCAGTTATAACTACAAGGGAGCCACAGATGAGGATCTGATACTAATGCGCAGACATAGTGATCCTGGAATAGAGATAAAAGCGGCCGGAGGAGTGCGTACCCTGGAAGATATTCTGAAGGTACGGGAGCTGGGAGTGACCCGCATTGGAGCCACAGCCACAGAGGCCATTATACAGGCAGCGGACGGTAAAAATGGCGGGGAGTCCCCGGAAGGATATTAACTGAACATGGAAACCAGATAAAAAAACATGAGAATCAAATTGCTATTGCCCATACTTCTGCTTGCATTAAGCCTAACAGCCTGCCTGAACCAGGATGATCAGAAGCCCCGGCCCAACATCGTTTTTATCATGTCGGACGATCATGCCTACCAGGCCATCTCTGCCTACAGTGATAAATTAATTCAGACCCCCAACATCGACCGGATCGCAGAGGAAGGGATGTTATTCAGCAATGCCTGTGTGACCAACTCCATCTGTGCTCCCTCCAGGGCCACCATTCTGACCGGAAAGCACTGTCATCTGCACGGGAAGATTGACAACCGCTTTCCCTTCGATACCACGCAAATTACCTTTCCCCAGCTTTTCCAGGCTGCCGGTTACCAGACGGCCATGTTCGGGAAGCTCCATTTTGGGAACAACCCCAAAGGAATCGATGAGTTTAAGATCCTGCCCGGACAGGGAGCCTATTACAATCCCGATTTCCATACCAATGATGGGAAGATCCGTATAGAAGGCTATACCACCGACGTGATTACCGATCTAACCCTGGACTGGATGAAGAACCGCAGGGATCCGGATAAACCCTTCCTGCTCTTTTTTCTGCACAAGGCACCTCACCGCAACTGGCTTCCTGCCGAAAGGCACTTCACGGAGTTCACTAAAAAAGTATACCCGGAGCCACCCACTCTCTTTGATGATTACCAGGGACGCGGATCAGCCGCGAAAGGTGCTGAAATGAATATCCTGCTTCACCAGAACTGGGCAGGGGATTCGAAGCTGCGCCCTGAGGTGCTGGATGAACTGGGGATCAAACCAAGCTCCAACTGGGATAAAGGAATTATGCAAAACTCCTACGATCGTTTTACCGGGGAGCAGCTGGCAGCATGGAATGCGGTATATGACCCCATTATCGAAGATTTTAAGGAGCGCTATCCCTCCATGACCGAGAAGGAGCAGATGAGCTGGAAATACCAGCGTTATATGCAGGATTACCTGGGCTGTATTGCTGCGGTGGACGAAGGGGTTGGAAGACTGCTGGATTATCTGGACGAGACAGGACTTACTCAAAACACCCTGGTGGTCTATACCTCTGACCAGGGCTTTTACCTGGGAGAACACGGCTGGTTCGACAAGCGCTTTATTTATGAAGAGTCTTTTAGGACACCCTTGTTGGTCCGATGGCCCGGGACCGTGGAGCCGGGTAGCAAAAATGACCAGATGGTCCAGAATCTGGACTTTGCACAAACTTTTCTGGAGATCGCCGGTATCGAAGCGCCCTCTGATATGCAGGGGGAGAGCATTGTTCCGCTGCTGAAAGGGGATATTAAGGGCTGGGACCGGGATGCGGTTTACTACCACTATTATGAATACCCCGCAGAACATATGGTAAAAAGACATTACGGGGTTGTGACCAAGGAGTACAAACTGGTGCATTTTTATTATGATGTGGATGAATGGGAGTTGTATGATCGCAGGAATGATCCCATGGAAATGCAGAATGAATACAACAATCCGGAATATGCTCCAGTGGTGGCCGAGTTGAAGCAGAAGCTGGCAGAGTTGCGAGTCAAATATGAAGATTCGGAGGAGTTGGATCAGAATTTTATAGACCTTTATACGAAATAGCAGGATAGGATGCCACTCAACTATATATTAAATACAAAGATCATGAGAATCACGTTTTTATTTCCTTTGCTGGCACTGGTTCTGTCTTTCTCGGCCTGCTCGGAACAGGTTGAGGAAAAGACCAGGCCCAACATTGTTTTTATTATGTCGGACGATCATGCCTACCAGGCCATTAGCGCCTATAGCGATCACCTGATACAAACCCCGAATATCGACCGGATCGCGGAGGAGGGGATGCTCTTTAGCAATGCCTGTGTGACCAACTCCATCTGTGCTCCTTCCAGGGCCACCATCCTGACCGGGAAGCACTGTCACCTGCATGGGAAGATCGACAACCGCTTCCCCTTTGATACCACTCAGCTCACCTTCCCTCAGCTCTTCCAGGCTGCAGGCTACCAGACCGCCATGTTTGGGAAGCTTCATTTTGGAAACAATCCCAAGGGGATCGATGAGTTTAAGATTCTGCCCGGACAGGGAGCTTACTACAATCCCGATTTTAATACCAACGAGGGCAGGATCCGTATCGAGGGCTATACCACGGATGTGATCACCGATCTGACCCTGGACTGGATGAAGAACCGCAGGGATCCAAACTCACCCTTCCTGCTCTTCTATCTTCACAAGGCGCCCCACCGCGAATGGCTGCCTGCAGAAAGGCACTATAAGGAGTTTACAAAAATGACTTTCCCGGAGCCGCCCACCCTGTTTGACGATTATAAAGGTCGCGGATCGGCCGCCAGGGAGGCCGAGATGAATATTCTGCTTCACCAGAACTGGGCAGGAGACTCCAAATTACGTCCTGAAGTGCTGGATGAGCTGGGTATCACCCCTGCTTCCAACTGGGATAAAAATGCCATGCAGGATAAATACGATCGATTCAATGAGGAGCAACTGGCTGCATGGAATGCAGTCTATGATCCCATTATCGAGGATTTCAAGGAGCGTTATCCCACCATGACCGAGAAGGAGCAGATGCAGTGGAAGTACCAGCGGTATATGCAGGACTACCTGGGCTGTATTGCTGCTGTGGATGAAGGGGTAGGAGCGCTGCTTGACTATCTGGACGAAGCGGGGCTTTCTGAAAATACCCTGGTGGTCTACACCTCCGACCAGGGGTTCTACCTGGGAGAACACGGCTGGTTCGATAAGCGTTTTATCTATGAAGAGTCCTTTAAAACACCCCTTTTAGTGCGTTGGCCCGGGGTGGTGGAGCCTGGCAGTAAAAATGATGAGATGGTACAAAACATGGATTTTGCGCAAACTTTCCTGGAAATTGCAGGCATCGAGGCACCTTCGGATATGCAGGGAGAAAGCATCGTTCCATTGCTGAAAGGGGATATTAAGGGCTGGGACCGGGATGCGGTCTATTACCACTACTATGAATACCCGGCGGTCCATATGGTGAAACGGCATTACGGGATCGTGACCAGGGAGTATAAACTGGTCCATTTCTATTATGATGTGGACGAGTGGGAGCTGTATGACCGAAAAAATGATCCCATGGAGATGCAAAATGAATATAACAACCCGGAGTATGCCGATGTGGTGGCCGAATTGAAGGAGAAGCTGGCAGAGTTGCGGGTCAAATATGAAGATTCGGAGGAGCTGGACCAGAAATTTATCGACCTTTATACAAAATAGTTCATGATGAAAAAGTTATTTATGCTCCTGCTCCTGGGTTCTCTGGGAGTGGCTGCTACCTTTGGGGCATCCTTGAAATTGCCTAAGATTCTGGGCGACCATATGGTCCTTCAGCAAAACTCGTTTACAAAGCTTTGGGGCTGGACCGATCCGCTGCAGGAGGTGAAAGTCACCACCAGCTGGAATCAAAAGACCTACAGGGTGGCCGCGGATCAGCAGGGCAACTGGAAGGTGACTGTATCCACCGGACAAGCGGGGGGGCCCTATACGGTGACCATTCAGGCCGGTATCACCCGGGTACTGGAAGATATCCTGCTGGGTGAAGTATGGATTTGCTCCGGCCAGTCCAATATGGAGTGGCAACTTCGAAGAGCAGAAACAGCAGAGGAAGAGATTCCGCTATCCGGTTTTCCGGAGATAAGGCTGTTTACCGTGGAGAAACATATCGCCACCCGCCCCATGGAGGACCTGAATGGCTCCTGGCAGCTGTGTACTCCCGAGACCTCCAAGGACTTTAGTGCAGTGGGTTATTTTTTCGGAAAGATGCTGCATCAGGAGCTGGGCGTTCCGGTGGGTTTGGTAAACACCTCCTGGGGGGGGACGCCATCGGAGTCATGGACCAGCAAAGAGAAACTCAGCACCTTTGGAGATTTTGACCAGGAGCTGGAGCAGTTATACGGGGCCACGGATCAGGAGGTGGAGCGGGCCCGAAAAGATCAGCTTCGAATAGAGGCAATGATCAAGGCACAGCAGGATTTTGAAAACCCGGAGAACATTGGGTATAAAGAAGGATGGATGGATGCTGAATTCGATGATTCGGACTGGGATCTGATACCTGTTCCGGCCGAATGGAGCTCCGTGGAGGAGATTGGAACGCTGGAGGGCGTAGTCTGGATGCGCACGGTGATAAGGATCCCGGATGAATGGATTGGCAGAGCTCTCAGTCTTGATCTGGGACCGGTGGATGAGATGGATATCACCTACATCAATGGGGTGGAGGTGGGGACCAACAGGCTGATTAACAACTGGAATGTGCCCAGATACTACCAGGTGCCGGCTTCGCTGGTAAATTCCGGGGAATTGCAGCTGGCCATCCGCATTGTGAACACCAATGCGCAGGGAGGGATCTTCGGAGCTCCGGAACAACTAAAGATTTATCCCACCGGGAAAAGCGAACAATCGCCGGTGCCCCTGGCAGGTTCGTGGAAATATAAGATAGCTTACAAATTTCCGGAAGTCCCCATGGTCTTTAACTCGCACACCCCGTCGGTGCTTTACAATGGGATGTTGCATCCGCTTAAAAACATGAGCATTAAGGGGGCCATCTGGTACCAGGGAGAGAGCAATCAGACCAGGGCCGTTCAGTACCGGAGTATTTTCCCAGGGATGATTGAAAGCTGGCGGGAAACCTGGAGGCAGGGTGATTTCCCCTTCTATTTTGTGCAGATTGCCCCCTATGATTATGGGCCGGAGCAAAGCAGTCCGGAGTTGCGGGAAGCCCAGTTCCTGACCCTTTCCCGGGTGAAGCATACGGGAATGGCGGTGACCATGGATATCGGGAATCCCGGGGATATTCATCCCACCAATAAAAGGGATGTGGGGAAACGGCTGGCCCTCTGGGCCCTGGCCAAAGATTATGGACAAAAACTGGTTTACTCAGGTCCCCTTTACCGGGAACAGTCCATTGAGGAGGACAAAATACGTGTCCATTTCAACTACACTGGAAGCGGATTGAAAGCCATGGGTGGCCCGCTGACGCATTTTGAGATAGCCGGTAAGGACCAGATCTATCATCCCGCCAAGGCTGTTATTGAAGGAGAGACCGTGCTTGTAAGTGCTTCTGAAGTTAGTTCGCCGGTAGCGGTTCGTTACGGGTGGAGCAATACCGCAGAGCCCAATTTATTTAATATGGAGGGCTTGCCAGCAAGCTCATTTTGCACAGATTCATGGAAGAGGATTACTGAAGGAAATAAGTAAAAATCTATAAACATTCATTCATGAGAAAAAATCTGATTACACTGTTATTGATTCTTGGATTGTTTCCCTCCCTGCAAGCGCAGAACCTTTTGAAACTCGAATGGAAATTTAAAACAGGTGATAATTCCTCCTGGGCCTGGCCGGAATACGATGACTCTGCCTGGGAGACCATAAAAGCAGGCATCGACTGGGAGAACCAGGGTTATGGAACCTACGACGGATTTGCCTGGTACCGGCAGAAGGTTTTTATCCCCGAGGACTTGAAAAAACAGGCCGAGGATAACGGGGGACTGTTGCTTCGGCTGGCCAGGATCGATGATTCGGATGTGAGCTATTTCAACGGACAGATCCTGGGATCGACCGGTGGACTTCCTCCGGATTATCAAAGTGGTTATGGCGATCTTCGGGTCTATACCGTACCGGTGGATCAGATCATCTGGGGAGCCCAGAATACCATTGCGATCAGAGTGTATGATGGTGGCGGTGGTGGTGGGATAGTAGGTGATCCGGTCAGCCTCTCCGTGAAAGGGCTGGAGGAGTTGGTGCTTATCACACCGCTTATGGAGCGACCGGACCAACTGGTGTTGAGCGAGGGGCCGGTGGTAGTTGAGCTGCAGGTGGAAAACAAGATGAAGCAAGTGGTGGAGGGAATCATGCTGGTCACCGTGGTGAGCGATTTCGGTAAGGTCTACTATGAGGTCGCCCAAGAGGTGAAAGTCAGAGCTGGAGCTACAAAGCAGTTTCCACTGGAGATGGGCAGGCTGGCGCCTGGATTTTACAGGGTATCGGTGGTCCTTGAAAGTGAAAGTGAGAACAAGCGGATAAATTTTGCCATTGGAGTACGGCCCGAACAAATCGTCTCGCCGCTGGATCGTCCCGATGATTTTGAGAATTACTGGATGCGGGCACGTCGTGAACTGGATGCAGTGGATCCTCAGTTTAAACTGATCCGCCAGGACGAACTATGCACAGAAAGCCGGGAAATTTTTCTGCTAGAAATGCGTTCGCTTGGAAACGTCCTGATCCGTGGATGGTATATGAGGCCAACAAAGAAAGGGGTTTACCCGGCCATGTTGCATGTGCAGGGCTACAGCAGTACCAAAGGGCCCCAGAATCTTTACCAGGGGGATGATATGGTATCACTGGCCCTGAATATCCGGGGACATGGAAACAGTCGGGACCATGTAAACCCGGGATTTCCGGGCTATCTGCAGCACCATGTGGATGATAAGGAACTTTATGTTTACAGGGGCGCTTACATGGACTGTGTACGAGCCGTTGATTTCCTCTATTCACGCAGTGAAGTGGATACCTCACGCATAGCCGTTGAGGGTGGGAGCCAGGGAGGGGCACTCAGTTTTGCTACCGCAGCTCTGGACAATAAACGCATTGATCTCTGCGTGCCGCACGTGCCTTTTCTTTCCGATTTCCGGGACTATTTTAAGGTGGCCGGATGGCCGGGAGGGGAGTTCAAACAGTATTTTGAAGAGCATCCGGAGATCCCGGAAGAGCAGATCTATAAAACCCTGAGCTATATCGATATCAAGAACCTGGCTCCATGGATCAAGGCCCCGGTGTTAATGTCGGTCGGACTGGTGGATCAGACCTGTCCCCCGCACATCAACTTTGCCGCATATAACCAGTTGGATGTTCCCAAAGAATACATCGTATATCCCAGGGCCGGACATGGCCTGCCGGGTGAATACTACAATACCATGATGGACTATATCAAAGCACAATTTAATTTAATGCAGGACTAAGCACTAAGCTATCAGTTATGGTCATTATTCAATCTTATTTTGTTGCGGTTCTGCTCTGTGTGATCACCATGCTCTGCTGGGGCTCCTGGGCCAATACACAGAAAATGGCTTCCAAAAAATGGGCCTTCCAGCTCTTTTACTGGGACTATAGCCTTGGAGTATTGCTTCTCTCCCTGATCCTGGCTTTTACCATGGGCAGTGCAGGAGAAGAGGGCCGGGGCTTTCTTGCCGATCTCTCCCAGGCTGATGGAGAATCTCTTGGCTCGGCTTTGCTGGGAGGAGCGGTCTTTAATATTGCAAACCTGCTAATTGTTGTGGCCATCAATATTGCCGGGATGGCAGTAGCTTTTCCGGTGGGGATCGGCCTGGCCCTGGTGATTGGTGTCTTTGTGAACTACATTGCCAATCCCGAAGGGAATCCGGTGATCCTGTTCATTGGGGTCGCCATGGTGGTGGTTGCCATCGTAATCAATGCCATTGCTTACAGGAAGAAAAGCGAGGGAGGAAGCTCCGGAGCCACCAGGGGGCTGTTGATTGCCATTCTGGGAGGCATCCTGATGAGTTTCTTTTATTACCTGGTAGCCAACTCCATGGATCTGGAGAATTTCGCATCCCCGGCAGCAGGCAAACTGACACCTTATACAGCTTCTGTAGTTTTTGCCCTTGGTCTCCTTGTTTCCAATTTTGTCTGGAATACCTTTTTTATGTACAAACCGGTATCCGGAGAGAGAGCCACCTACGCGGACTATTTTAAAAAGGGTGACACGCAGCTGCACCTGATTGGAATCCTGGGCGGCGTGATCTGGAGCCTGGGATTCACCTTCAACATCATTGCCTCAGGTCAGGCCGGACCGGCTATCTCCTATGGATTGGGACAGGGAGCTACCCTGATCGCTGCACTCTGGGGAGTCTTTATCTGGAAGGAGTTTGGGAAGGCTGAGGGTTTGAAAGGCCTTCTGTTGGCCATGTTTCTCTTCTTTCTGCTTGGATTAGGATTGATAATCGCGGCAAGGCTTTTATAATGAAGAAAATTCTAGTTGTCGGAAGCTCTAACACCGACCTGATCATTAAGGTGCCGGAGATACCCCGTCCGGGTGAAACATTGCTGGGCGGTGAGTTTATGACATTTCCAGGGGGCAAAGGAGCAAACCAGGCCGTAGCTGCTGCGCGTGCAGGAGGGGACGTTGTTTTTATCGCCTCCGTAGGAGATGATCCCTATGGTCTTGAAGCCATCAAAGGGTATAAATTGGATCATATCAATACGGAAGAAATTAAAATCTGTAAAGGTGTCCCTTCGGGTATCGCCATGATCACCATTTCGGAACAGGGAGAAAATGCCATTTCCGTGGCTTCCGGAGCCAATGCCCTGCTTAGCCCGGAGGATCTTGAGGAGGCAGAGGAGCCCTTTCAGGAAGCGGATTATATGTTGATCCAGCTTGAAACCCCCCTGGATACGGTGCAGAAAGCAGTAGAACTCTGCAGTGAACTTAGCACACGGGTAATTTTGAATCCTGCTCCTGCAGCAGAGTTAAGCGATGCCATACTTAAGCATGTATCCATTCTCACCCCCAATGAGACAGAAGCAGAAAGCCTGACCGGGATCGTTGTCACCGATGAGCTTAGTGCAGCCGAAGCTGCTGCTGCCCTGCATATGCGAGGTATTGAAACGGTGATAATTACCCTGGGGGCCCTGGGGGCCTATTTATCCGATCCCCGCACCGGAACCGGGAAAATCGTGCCTGGATTCAGCGTGCAGGCTGTGGACACTACTGCAGCCGGTGATGTATTCAATGGTCAGCTTGCCGTTAGCCTGGCTGAGGGAGAGGCACTGGAAAAGGCGGTTGTGATGGCCCATGCTGCTGCTGCGCTGTCGGTACAGAAACTGGGCGCTCAAAGTTCCATCCCCCGAAGGGAAGAGACAGTTGAGTATCTGAAAGAAAAAATGAAACACTAAGATCAACTGAAATGAAAGCCATTGTAACAACGATTCTGTTAAGTTCAATTTTCCTGTTCTCCTGTAGCACCGGGGAGAATGTTGCACCTGTCCAAAAGGTGGATTATCCAGTGGAGTACACCCTGTCCAAAACGGATCTAATGGATAAGATCATGGGAGGCTGGGCCGGACAGGTCATAGGCTGCACTTATGGAGGTCCCACCGAATTCAGATACAACGGGACCATGATCCAGGACTATGTTCCCATAGAGTGGGACGAGACAAAAATGGAGTGGTACTATAACCATGCACCCGGACTCTATGATGATATCTATATGGATCTGACCTTTGTGGATGTATTTGAAAAGGAGGGTTTGGATGCCCCCGCATCTTCGCATGCCAGGGCATTTGCCTATGCGGAATATATGTTGTGGCATGCAAACCAGGCTGCCCGGTATAACATCATGAATGGAATTGAGCCACCTGCCTCAGGGTACTGGGAGAACAATCCCCATGCGGATGATATAGACTTCCAGATTGAGGCCGATTTTGCGGGCCTGATGAATCCCGGCATGGTCAATTCTTCTTCGGAGGTATGCGACCGGGTTGGACATATCATGAACTACGGGGATGGCTGGTATGGTGGAGTCTATGTGGCTGCCATGTATGCCCTATCTTTCTGGTCGGACGATATTCCCTTTATTGTTAGTGAAGCCTTGAAAAGCATCCCGGAACAAAGTGAATTTTACCGGTGCATCAAGGATGTTATTGGCTGGTATGGGGTCTACCCGGACGATTGGAAACAGACCTGGTTCGAGGCGGAAAGAAAATGGTCTTCCGATATTGGTTGTCCCGATGGAGTATTTGTACCCTTTAACATCGATGCAAAGATCAATGCCGCTTATATCGTGATCGGGTTGCTATACGGCGAAGGCGATTTCGGAAAAACCATAGATATCAGCACTCGCTGTGGACAAGATTCCGATTGCAATCCGGCCAGCTCCGGGGGGATCCTGGGAACCATCCTGGGGTATGAGGCCCTTCCAGATTACTGGAAGCAGGGTCTGGACAAGGTGGAGGACAGGGATTTCAAATACACCACCATCTCACTGACCGATACCTACAACATGGGCTTCAGGCAGGCAGTGGAAATGGTGAAACGCAATGGGGGAGAGGAAACGGAGGAAGCTCTGAAGATTAAGATTGAAGAGCCAATACCCGTTAAATTCGAAAAGGCTTTTGAAGGGCACTACCCCGTGGAGAAGAAACAGGCCCCCTGGGGAGGGAATGCCCTTACAGTGGACGGAGAACAAGAGCATAGTTTCGATTTCTCCGGAAAGGGATTTGTCCTGAGAGGCGGTGCCCGGAAACTATCTGATGCGCAGGAGGACCTGAAGCTGGAAGTGGAAGTAGTGGTGGATGGAGAGCTGCATGAGGTGGCGGTTCTGCCCACTGGGAACCAGGCAAGGAGGCACGAAGTGACCTGGAAATACAACCTGGAAGTGGGGGATCATCAGGTACGCCTGGTCTGGCTAAACCCAACAAAGGGCTACAGGGTCGATCTGGGTGATGTGATTGTATATGGGCCCGAACCTTCCAATCAGGAGGAATAATATGAAAAGACTGCTGCTTTTTGCGTTTTCTTTGATACTGTGTTTACATACGGTATCCGCCCAGTTTCTGAGAGTTTCCGACAATCAGCGCTTCCTGGTGACTTCCGGGGGTAAACCCTTTTTCTGGTTGGGCGATACGGGCTGGGAGATGTTGCACAGGCTGGACAGACTGGAGATGGAGCATTATATGCGAAACCGCTCCGGAAAGGGATTTACGGTCATCCAGACGGTAATCGTAGGCGAGATTAACGGCTTGGCCTTTCCCAATTTAGAGGGCCATCTCCCTTTTGAGGATTTTGATCCGGAGCGGCCCACCGAAAGGTACTTTGAAATGGTGGACTTTGCAGTGAAGAAGGCGCAGGAGTTTGGACTTGTACTGGCATTGCTGCCCACCTGGCACAGCTATGTTTTACCTGGATCCCATCCGCTACTGAACGAAGAGGCTGTGTTTAATCCTGAGAATGCCTATGCTTACGGGAAGTTCCTGGGAACACGTTACAAAGATGCTCCCAATATCGTCTGGATCCTGGGGGGGGATTGGCCCGCCGGTCCGCAAATAAAGATCTGGGACGCCATGGCCCGGGGCCTGAATGAAGGAGATTCAGCGATTCACCTGATAAGCTACCACCCCCGGGGCCAGCAGAGCAGCTCCACCTGGTTACATAACAGGGAGTGGCTCGATTTTAATATGGTGCAGACCGGTCACCAGGCTCCATCCTTTAACGTTTACGACTGGATCAGCAACGATTACTACCTGACTCCGGCCAAGCCGGTTGTCAACGGAGAACCCGCCTATGAAGAGATTGGCATCTGGTTTAATCCCGCCAACCCCAGGCACGATGATTACGAGATCCGAAAACAGGCCTACTGGTCGGTTTTTGCAGGAGCCTTTGGACATACCTATGGGAACAATAATATCTGGCAGATGAATAACGAGGATGATTCCGGCAGGATTTGGCCCAACCGGAGCTGGGACAAGGCCCTGAATAGTCCGGGTGCCGGGCAACTGGTTCACCTGCGGAAATTGATGGAATCGAGACCATTTCTTTCAAGGATCCCGGATCAGATTCTTTTGTTCGGAGATAATCCATCCCATGCCACCGATCATATCCGGGTCACACGGGATGGTTCTGCCGGTAAAAGTAATGCTACCTATATCATGGTTTATTTGCCTTATTACAAAAGTTTTAAGATCAATACAAAGGTGATTCCAGGTTCCAGGCTGAAGGTATGGTGGTACAACCCTCAAACAGGCGATGCCTATTTGCAGGCCACCATGGATAACCAGGGGGAGTTTGAATTCAGCAACTGGGATGACATGATCAAAGAGGGAATGGGTGGTCCCGACTGGGTGGTGGTGATTGATGATGTTTCGGCCGGATATGAGGCTCCCGGACGTTAGAGCAATCTTGTAATAAGAATTATCCATATATTTGAGCATGAAGAAGTTAACACTACTAGTCTTTACCGTTTTTTTTCTGAGTCTGGCCGGGGTGAATGCCCAGCAAAAAGAATTGAAAGTACTGTTTGTGGGCAACAGCTATACCTACGGCTATAACCTCGCTCATATCGTATCGATTATTTCCCAGGAGACTTCCACCTTGTTGCTTACCCGAAAATCAGTGATTGGCGGAGCGAGTTTGAGCGAGCACTGGAATGGAGGAAGAGGGCTTGAAACCAAACAGATAATTGCCGGAGGGGAGTTTGATGTGGTGGTTCTTCAGGATTTCAGTATGTCTGGTATTCACAGTCCGGACAGCACTTTGAAGTATGTGAAACTTTTTTCTGAGTACATTCGGAGCCATGGGGCGGAACCCTATTTGTTCAATACCTGGGCCCGGGAGAAAGTACCACAGTTTCAAGAAGAGATTGATGCGGTGTATGCACAAGCCGCCAGAGATAATGAGGCCGTCAATGTCCCGGTTGGACCTGCCTGGGAACTGGCTATGGACCTGCGGCCCTCGGTGGACCTCTTCACCTCCGACGGGAGTCATCCCAACGAACTGGGCTGTTTGCTCACCGCTACTGTGTTTGTAAGGGCATTATGTGGAGAGCTACCTGAAATAGTGCCTTCCCTTTACCGGATCGAGGATGCACAGGGCGAGACGGTCAGGTTAATGAACCACAATCCGGAAGAATCCGAGTTTTGCCGGAGGATTGCCAATGAGATAGTTGAACGGCTTTAAGAAAAGGAAGCGGAAATGAGTAATGCGATAAAAGTAATGGCGGCCGGTTTACTGGTCTTCCTTTCGGCCTCTTCACTGGAGGCACAACGAGCCGATTCCATTCTTTATAAACAGGTGGATGCAAGTTCGCTCTACCTTCAGGTGGACTATCCACAAGCTTACGATACTTCAAAAAGCTATCCGGCCCTGTTGTTCTTTTACGGAGGGGGTTGGAACGGGGGGACGACGGAGCAATTTGCTCCCCATGCCAAATATTTTGCCTCCAGGGGGATGATCTGTTTCAGGGCCGATTACCGGGTAAAAAGCAGGCAGGGAACAAGCCCCTTTGAATCTTTGAAGGATGCAAAAAGTGCCATCAGATTCCTCAGAATACATGCCCGGGAGCTGGGGGTGGATCCGGATAAAATTGTTGCATCGGGAGGGTCCGCTGGCGGTCACCTGGCAGTAGCATGTGCTGTAATTGAAGGATTTAATGAAGAGGGGGAAGATCTATCCGTTTCTTGTATTCCCAATGCCCTGGTGCTCTTCAACCCGGTTTTTGATAACGGTCCCGGAGGTTACGGGTATGAGCGGGTCGGGGAGGCATACAAAGAGTTTTCTCCCCTTCATAACCTTAGAGAAGGAATGCCTCCTTCCGTGGTTTTCCTGGGAACAGAAGATAGGCTGATTCCTGTGGAAACAGCCAGGTATTTTGAAACTGTCATGGAGAAAGTTGGAAGCAGGTGCGACCTGTTTCTCTACGAAGGGGAGGGACATGGCTTCTTTAATTTCAGGAACCATGAATTGTACAGGGATACCCGGGATAAAGCAGATGAATTTCTGAGTTCCCTGGGCTTTCTGGAAAAAATACCCGATCCTGAGTCAGGGACGGGAGATCCGCTTCTAAAACCATCTGTGGCAGAGGACGCTTGGCAGTGATATTTGAATGCATGGTCCATATATAGTAAATGAACCTGTGGTTCCTTGGCAGATTTGAGCTATATTTAAGGATAACAACCTCAAACCAATACTTCTATGAAATTCCGCAATCTTCTACCGGTCAGTCTGTTTTTAATGCTTGCCCTGGGCGCTTCCGCACAGGTGCAGGTCACCTCCCTGACTACCGATTACCAGACCAATCCCCTCGGGATAGACAATCCGGTTCCTCAACTCAGCTGGATCATCCAATCCGACCAGAACAACACCATGCAGGAGTCTTACGAGATTCGTGCTGCCTTGAATCCGGCTGATCTGGCTAAAAAGAGCAAGCAGCTCTGGCATCCGGAACCTGTAGCATCCTCACAGAGTATTCATATCAAGTATTTGGGTCAGCCACTCAGGTCCCACCAGCGGATCTACTGGCAGGTCCGGATAGTTGATAACCACGGCAAGAAGAGTAAATGGAGCGAACCCGCCTTCTTTGAGATGGGCAAGCTGCAGCCTGGCGACTGGGAAGCGGACTGGATCACCCCGACCTGGAAGGAGGATCCGAAAAAATCAGAACCATCCCCTTACCTGAGGAAGGAGTTTACTCTCGCTAAAACCATCAAGCAGGCCAGGTTATATATAAGTTGCCAGGGATTATATCAAGTTGAAATAAACGGGCTTAGAGTAGGGGATCAGGAGTTTACTCCCGGGTGGACCAGCTATGATACCAGGCTCCAATATCAGACCTACGATATCACCTCCTTGTTGGCTCCCAATCAAAATGCCATTGGTATTATTCTGGGAGATGGCTGGTTCAGGGGAAATCTGGGCTGGATTGACGGACGAAACAATTGGGGGGAAAAGCTGGCAGCCATCGGAGAGATCAGGCTGGAGTATTCCGATGGGACTTTAGCTACCATCTCCACCGATGACAGCTGGAAAGCTACTACCGGTCCGATCCTGGAATCGGACATATACAATGGTGAGACCTATGATGCCGGCAAGGAGCTTACGGGCTGGAGCAAGGCAGGGTACGATGATAGCCAATGGACAGCTACGGCTAAGATGGAGGTCTCTAAAGAGAAATTAATTGCCCCTGAAGGTCCTCCTGTGAAGATAGTCAATAAACTGGAGCCGGTTTCCATCGAAAAGAGGGAGGAAGGCTGGCTGGTTGATATGGGTCAGAATATGGTGGGTTGGATCAGAATCAGGGCCTCTGGAAAAAGCGGTGATGTGCTTACCCTCCGTCATGCAGAAGTGCTGGATAAGGAGGGAAATATGTATTATGAGAACCTTCGTGCTGCAAAATGTACCAATACCTATAAACTTAGAGGCGGAGCAGAGGAAAGCTTTGAACCCCACTTTACTTTTCAGGGATTCCGCTATGTGATGGTATCCGGTTATCCGGGCGAACTTTCCGCCGATAAAATCAGGGGCATGGTGATTCACTCAGACATGAAACCATCGGGTAGCTTTGAGTGCTCGGAACCTCTCATAAACCAGCTGCAGCACAATATTGTCTGGGGACTGAAGGGGAATTTCCTGGATGTGCCCACCGACTGTCCGCAGCGTGATGAAAGGCTCGGATGGACAGGCGATGCCCAGGTTTTTGCTCCCACCGCATGTTTTAATATGAATGCGGCCACCTTCTACCGGAAGTGGTTGAAAGACCTGGCTGCTGACCAGGAGGAAAACGGATCCATTCCACACGTGATCCCGGATATTCTTGGAGGAAACGGAGCTACCGGATGGGCCGATGCGGGGGTGATTATCCCCTGGGTGGTGTATCTGAATTACGGGGACCTTACAGTTCTCGAGAACCAGTATGAGAGTATGAAGGCCTGGATTGGATTTATGAAAGAGCGTGCCGGAGAGGATCTCATCTGGACCGGTGATTCTCATTTTGGAGACTGGCTTGCTTTCGCTTCAAACAGATCGGATTATATGGGGGCCTATACCGTCAAGGACCTGATTGCCACCGCCTACTATTCCTACTCCTCTTCCATTGTTGCCAAGACCGCGGCTATTCTGGGATATGAGAAAGAGGCCCGGTATTATACCCAGCTTTCAGAGCAGATAAAGAAAGCATTTAAAGAGGAGTTTGTTACTCCAAATGGCCGGCTGGTCGCACATACCCAGACGGCTTACACCCTGGCGCTGGCATTTGATATGTTAGATAGTGAAACCGCAAAAAAGAGTGCAGCTTTCCTGGCCGGCGATGTGGAACAGTTCAGACATATCACCACCGGCTTTCTGGGGACCCCTCTGATATCACTTACTCTTACCGATATAGGCAGAAATGACCTGGCCTACTCCTTGCTGAACAGGAAGGAATATCCTTCCTGGCTCTACCCGGTCACCATGGGCGCCACCACTATCTGGGAACGCTGGGACGGACAGAAGCCCGACTCCACCTTTCAGGATAAAGGGATGAATTCCTTTAACCATTATGCTTACGGAGCCATTGGAAAATGGATGTACCAGGTAGTAGCCGGGATTGGGATAGATGAGAAGAATCCCGGCTACAAGCACATCATTATCAAGCCCATGCCTGGTGGTGGATTGACTTATGCCAATGCCACACATCAGAGCATGTATGGCGCCATTGAATCTGGGTGGGAGCTGGAGGATAAGCAGCTGACCATGAAGGTGGAAATTCCCGCCAATACTTCGGCCTCCATTCATATTCCCGGCAACCCGGCTGAAATTGCGGTGAATGGTACCGGACTGGCTGTATCTGGAATGGGGTATAAAGATTCAGATGGAGAGACCATACTATCGACTGGTTCAGGAGAATATGTGATTGTTACCTCTTTGGAGTAGAAAAATGAAGTATAAGGTTTGGATTCTGTTGCTATTGGTCTCCTGTTCCGGCAGGCAAAAACCAGGGCAGACTCCGGAAAAGCCCAATATCCTTTTTATAGCCGTGGATGACCTGCGCCCGGAACTTGCCTGCTATGGTAAGGCATTGATCAGCTCCCCGCATATAGACCGTTTGGCCACTCAGGGAACCCGCTTCGATAGAGCCTACTGCAATATTCCGGTGTGCGGAGCGTCGAGGGCCAGCTTGATGACAGGATTGCGTCCTGCACGAAATCGTTTCCTTAGCTATCTGGCCAGGGCGGATGAAGAGGCCCCCGGGATCGTCACCCTTCCCGGGCATTTCAGAAATCATGGTTACCATACCATCAGCAACGGGAAGATCTTCCATCATGACGACGATGCTTTGGAGAGTTGGGATGAAGTCTGGCACCCTCCAAGCAATAGTGCTTCCTGGAGAGATTATGCCTTGCCGGACAATATTCTGCGGGACACCTCTGATAGATTCAGAGGACCTCCTTTTGAACGGGCGGAGGTCCCCGACACCATTTATAAGGATGGCAAGGTCGCTGAAAAGGCCATAAACGATTTACGGAAGTTGAAGGAGCTGGACAAGCCCTTCTTTTTGGCCACTGGATTTTACAAGCCCCACCTGCCCTTTAATGCCCCTGAAAAATACTGGCAATTATATGAGGGAAAGGTAAGTCTTCCGGACAATGATTCCCCCCCAAAAAATGCTCCCGGAGAATCTCTTCATAACTTTGGAGAGCTGCGTGCCTATGCGGGTGTTCCCCCGGAGGGACCCCTTACGGATGAGTTTGCCAGGCAACTGATTCATGGCTACTACGCCTGTGTGAGCTATACCGATTCCCAGATCGGGAAGATCCTGGATGAGCTGGAAAGGCTTGATTTGGATCGCACAACCATTGTTATTCTCTGGGGGGACCATGGCTGGAACCTGAGGGAGCACGGACTTTGGTGCAAGCATTGCAATTATGAGACTTCTCTCCACACGCCCCTGATTCTGAAGGTCCCGGGCACCAGGCAGGTTCCAAACTCCGGAGAAATAGTGGAATATGTGGATATCTATCCAAGCCTGTGTGAACTGGCCGGACTGGAACTCCCGGATCATTTGCAGGGAAACAGTTTCCGGGAACTGCTCTTCAATCAGGAGGCCAGCAGCGACGGGGTGGCCATCTGCCAGTGGTATGCCGGGATCACCACCATCAGGGAGAACTGGTTCTATACGGAGTGGGTGGATGATTCCGACAGTTCCTTTGCCCGTATGCTTTACGACCACCGGGTGGACCCGGATGAAAACTTTAATATATCTGAAGATCCCATACACGCGGAAACCCTTGATGCCTTGAGCATGGAGATGCGGAACAGCAGGGCTCCCAACTATTTCAAATAAAATTACAAGCCAGAGGGCGATTTGCAGGACACTTGTCACATATATGTGCATTCAGGCCTGCATAAATTCGTCTAACCTAAAATTGCTTGTAATGAAAATGAAAAAAAAGATTCTTGTTCTCCTGCTTCTGGCAGGTGCGTTCCTGTTAATCTTCCCTGGCTGTAATAAGGAGGACAATAGCCAAACATCAAAGAATGAGAGTACCAATTCCCTGGTATTCGAGGATAAGTCTCTGCAGGACCAAATAAGCCCATACTTCTATGATATGCATATCTACCGGATCGAGTTGCTGGGAGCCAACCAGGAACGGGACCAGATACTTCGTGAGGCCTTGCTAAATGGGGTAAATGAGGAAGATCTGATGATTGAAGGGGCCCAGAAACACTTTTTTAACCACACCGCGGTGCTTATGTATTCCATTCCTACCCTTGATCCCGAACAGACGCTTATTCTGTATGAGACCAGAGGACTATACCAGGTTTGCATGGCCCATTACCGGCCAGCTGAGGCAGGGCTCATGCATTTTGAGCTTAAAACCATGGATGATCGCAATTCTTTTTCCCTGAAAGTGGATGATCAGATGCGAATGGGAGAGATGAAAATTTTCAAAAACGAGGAGTTAAAAAGTTTTAACAGAGCTGTTTATTCCCTAACTTACCTGGAACAAAGCCAGGAAGTGACCCTTAAAGGTGCAGAAGCTGAATGCTGCAGGAGGGAACCTGGCTGGTCAGCCTGCATGAATTGCACCATCAATGATTGTGGAGATAGCTGGTTTTGTACTGCAGTTGCATTAATAGCGCCGGTAGAACTGTTCGCGGGATTTGTAGCGTCCTGTATCGGGGCCGGATCCAATGCTGCGTGTTAACTAAATATCTTTATTATGAATGTCTACGCAAAAGTTAAGTACTGGAGTTTCCTGATCGTCGGGTCGGTTTGTGTGTTTATTGGAGCTTTCCTGTTCCCTTATGGTCAGGATAAGCGCTCCCTGGCAGAGTTTTTTTTACTTATTGGACTTGGCCAGCTGGTTATTTTTGCCGTACTGCTATTCCTGAAGTATCGGAGGAAGAACAGGGAAACCGCAAACGCCTAAGCCCGAAAATCAATGGCAGCCCGGATCATGGCCAGGTAGTTCTCTACCGGGACATAGTCCGGGATGCTGTTTCCTGATCCAAGGGCAAATCCTCCGGTGTCAAAAGTTCGTTCCAGAAGCTTTTTGGCTCTCTGATACACTTCATCGGGAGGTTTTCGCGACAGGAAGTCCATGTCTATGCCTCCCATGATGGCAATGCGGTCGTGCCACCATTCCCAGGCATCCTCTACCGGGTAGATACCATCCTCAAAAGAGTGTTTTCCGTCCAGCTTCAGATCATCAATGATCACATCCATCAGGTCCTTTACATTTCCACAGCTATGCAGGATGGCTGGTTTTCCGTTAGAATGGATCACTTCCACGATCTTCCTGGTGTAAGGAAATACATACTCTTCCAACATTTCTGGCGGGAACATGGTCTGGGTTTTGAAGCCCCAGTCATCATTCACCACGCAGGCACCAACACTGTCTATGGAGGCTACGATGGAGTAGAATTTAAGCAATCTTTCTCCGATGTTATGAAAGATCTCACCGGTAAGCTCAGGGTCCGTCAGGGAGATCAGGCATAGTGTCTCAAAGCCCACAATATCTGTTGCATTCTCCAGAATCCCACCATTGCTGAATCCAAGCAATTTCATTCCATCGGGCAGGTAGTTGCCAAGCTGGTGGTAGATATCATAGTTGGCAGAAAGGGCATCCGGCCAGGAATAATCCTCAAAGCTTTTGCGGTCAAAAATCAGGGCTCCCTGGTTCAGGGAACGGCTGGAAAGGGATTCCTGCTCCCCTTTGGGAAAGGAAAAAAGCCCGGACTTCCAGGTATAAACAGGGGCAAAATCGTATCCCAGATTGCCAAAAGCATCTATGACCATCCGGAAATGATCCAGGGAGCCGGGTTCCGGAATTCCATATTGGGGAGCAAATTCCCGGCAGGTATCCAGGTTTATTATGAATTCGAAAAGAACAGGTCGCACCGTTGGTTCTCTTTTGAGCACCTGCAACAAAAGGTCAAAATCCGGCTGGAAAGAACGGAAGGGCAGCTTCATGAAAAGAGAATATCAGTTATCTTTTACAAGTTAAGCCGATGGAGATAAAATTCAAATTCACAGGACATTTTCATAGCAAAGTAGACTTAATACGAATATCTCTGCTTATTTTTAGAGGATAACTAAGCCAATCCTTTTGAAATGAACAAGTCTATAAATTTTATACTGCTTCTTTGCACCGCTTTCTATTTTACCGGATTACAAGCACAGGAAGCCGCTGGTTTAAAAGTGAGCCAGGAGTTCCCCCAGTATTGGGAGTATCATAGTGAACCGGTTTTGCTGCTGGGTGGATCCGATGAAGACAATCTGTTCCAGATGCCACATTTGGAAAAGCAACTGGATTTGCTGGTATCGCTTGGTGGAAATTATATCAGAAATACCATGTCAAGCCGTGATAGTGGCAATGTATGGGCGTTTCACTTTGATGCGGAGCAGAAAAAATATGATCTGGACCGTTGGAATCCTGAATACTGGAAGAGATTCAGCGAACTGCTGGCACTGACTTCGGAACGGCAAATTATGGTACAGGTGGAGATCTGGGCCACCTTTGACTTTTACAGGGATAACTGGGAAAACAATCCTTTCAATCCCGGGAACAATACGAATTATTCCGCTGAGCGCACAAAACTGCCCCTGGAAGTTCCAACCCACCCCATCTATTGCGACAACCCTTTTTTCTGGTCCATTCCTTCCCAGCATAATAATATGCCCCTGCTAAAATACCAACAGGCCTTTGTGGACCAGCTTCTGTCTTACTCTCTGCAGTATGATAATGTACTTTATTGCGTTGATAACGAGACCTCTGTAACATCTGAATGGGGAAAGTTCTGGTCTCACTATATCCAAAAAAAGGCCGAGGAGCAGGGCAAACTCATCCAGGTGACTGAGATGTGGGATCCCTGGGACCTGGATCATATATCACACCGGGAGAGTTTTGACTACCCGGAGACGTACTCCTTCGTGGAGATATCCCAGAATAATCACCAGAGGGGGCAAAATCAGTGGGACAATGGATTGAGGCAGATCGAAAAATTGAAAAAAGCAGGGAAGCTCAGACCGGTCAATAACGTGAAAACCTACGGCAACGATCAGGGCAGTCATGGAGGAGGAACCCATAATGGAATTCAGAGCTTTATCCGAAGTACCCTGTTTGGGTCCGCTGCGGTCCGGTTTCACAGGCCTCCTTCAGGACTGGGACTGGGAGATACCGCGCAGGCTGTGATTCACAGCATGCGGATGGCAACGGACCGGATCGATTTCTTTTCTGCCGCTCCGCACAATAATCTCCTTCACGAACGGGGGGATAACGAGGCTTACTGCCGGGCAGTGCCCGGTAAGGATTTCCTGATCTATTTCCCGGATAAAGGGGAGGTGAAACTGGATGTGGGCGGGTCCTTAAGCGGACTGGAAATAGAGCGGCTGGAAATCCTGACCGGCAAATGGGAGAAGATGAAGGTGGAGGATGAAGATAGCTCCATCCCCCTTCAAAGTCCTGGCAGACATTATATCTTTATTATTCAGAACCCAAGCTTACACTAAATAACTCCAACATGAAGAAATTACTGATTTTATTTTTGACTACTGTCCTTTTAGCACCCCTTGCAGGGCAAAATCAGGTAGTACCCCTTTGGGAGGGAGATCCTCCCAACTACAGGGAGACCGGTGAAGTAACCATTTTTGATACAGCGGATATCGTCCGGGTAAGGAATGTGCAGAAGCCCGATATTGCCATTTTCCTTCCTTCCAAAAAGAATGCCACCGGGGAAGCCGTGCTGATCTGCCCGGGTGGAGGCTATGGAATTCTTGCTTATGACTGGGAGGGTAGTGATATCGCCCGCTGGCTTAATTCCAGGGGAATTGCCGCTTTTGTTCTGAAATACCGTCTGCCTGGTTCTAAAAGTAATATAGTGCCCCATATGTCACCCCTGATGGATGCTCAGCGAGCCATGAGGTTAATTCGCTCCAGGGCTGAAAAGTGGAACCTTGACCCAACAAAAATCGGAGTCATGGGATTCTCTGCCGGGGGACACCTGGCCTCCACGCTCTCCACCCATTATGATGGGGGGGATCCTTCAAACTCCGATCCCGTGGAGCGCTTGAGTTGCAGGCCCGATTTTTCTGTCCTGGTCTATCCGGTCATCTCCTTTACAGAGGAGTTCCAGCACTCGGGTTCCAGGATAAACCTGGTGGGGAAGGATGCGGATGAGAAGCTGGTCAAATTTTATTCCTCTGAGTTGCAGGTTACCCAAGATACTCCCCCGGCCATCCTGATCCATTCAGATGATGATAAGGGAGTACCGGTGGAAAATAGCATCGCCTACTATAAGGCGCTCAGGGCCAAGGGGGTGTCTTCGGAATTACATATATATCCCTACGGAGGTCATGGCTATTCACTGGCCATTGGCCAGGGCCATCTGGCCACCTGGCCCGACAGAGTGATTGAGTGGATCCACTACATGTATCAGCAAGAAAATTAGCCAAGAAAAATTTTGGAGTTTTTCTTTTGGCTAATCAAAAAATTCATCTATTTTTGCCACGCATTTAATCCATGCACGTTCTAAGATAGAATACCCATAGCCATCAATTATAAGGTCTGGTAGTTCAGTTGGTTAGAATATCGGCCTGTCACGCCGAGGGTCGCGGGTTCGAGTCCCGTCCAGACCGCTTAAGCAATCAAAACCCCGAGAAGCAATTCTCGGGGTTTTTTTATGGCCATTTGCGAGCCAAACTTGTTTGAGCGAGCAGATGGGTATAAAAATACCCAGGCGCGATAGCGACTGAAGTTTTGATAAGGATTATGCTGGGTAGCCCCCGGCAGGGGCAGGGAACTTTGCGCAGCAAAGACTCCCGTCCAGACCGCATAAAAAGCTTGCAAGTCTATGATTTGCAGGCTTTTATTTGTGTCTGCGAATATAATGGAGGACACTTTTAGGGGACAATATGGGGGTCAACTTTGCCGTTTTTTCCAGTCAGGAACCGGCCAATTACCCAAAAGCTGATCTTCCACTCCGACCGGGGCACTCAGTACGCCTGCAATATGTTCACCAAAATCCTGAAGGCAAACGGCCTTGTAATCAAGAGTAAGCTCAGCTTTAGGTATTTGAGTGGATCGAAAGCTGGTATAATCGTCGCCGGAGACACTCTGCAATGGGATACAAAACAATAGAAGAACCCGAGCGAAGCGGAGCTCGACGAAGTAAATTTGAGTGAAATAATTATAATTTTAAAAACGCAGCGGAGCCTATCTAACTGTTTACATTAGCTGGGGAAGTCCAGATGTGACATGCGTGACGGTCGGCTTTAGTGATTCCTAAGTTTGTAATCTTGTTATTTTCATTCTCCATGCTGTTGCCGGATCTCATACCAAGACTGGTTCGTAGTTATAGAGTTGACAAAAATCTTCCAATTCATGTTTAAAGTCTCCGTAGAAGAAAAGCTGATGAAATCCCGGATAGGACAAGACTTCATGCCCATCATCAAATTTAACTTTTACAGATACCACACAACCTCCCGACGGAGGAACAGCCATGTTTTTGACAACTGATCCTGTTGAAATCAGCAGTTGTGAGCGATTTCGCTCTTTACCATCAGCTGGTAGAACATCAAGGCAGGTAACACGCTGTCCCTCTTTCCAAATTGTTCGTGGCACAGCATCTCTGTTACCATGATGATGTATCAGTTCAAACGGTTCGGGTGGTTCATTGAATCCATTCAGGCGTGTGGGGCAGGAACAATGGGCTCCGATGATGGTGTCATCTGAAGTATCGGCAACGGGATCCTGCTGAAATCCGGGTCGGTCGAATAAATATTGGACCAGTATTTGGGCCGCTATAGCCCCCGTGTCGGCTTCGCATGCTGCAGGTATGCCATTGTCATTCATCCTGGACCAGGATATGCATGGCAGGCTGACTTTTTCACTACCCAGTGCACCCAGGCAATCCATGGATATTGCATCCGCTTTTTCATTTTCCAGTATGATTCCTGCAACCAGGTAACTTTTAATGCCATTTATAACATCCTGGCGGGTGGCATGCCTTAAATCATTTGCTTGCTGCAAATATTCATCTGTCATGGAAATAACCTCCCTGCTCACAGGCATGGTATTATAAATGTCAATGAATGTACCCGATGGAACATATTGTAATGTGATCCCTGTATCTGCAAGCATAGTTGCTTTCCGTTCATCTCCTTTTATCACAGCACAGCGTGTCCGCTTCATTCGGCTCCCTGCTTTCAGCATTTTCATTCCGTATGCGGGCTGGCTGAAATCATTGGTTGAGTATACAACGCAACCTGGTTTATCAGCCAGGTGAACCGTATTTGTTGTAAATGATGTTCCAAGCGGTGAGAAAATTATAGTTGGGATGCCAGACTCGGCTGCTTTTTGAGCAGTTGGCCAGGTATGTTGCTGGCGATCAAGCAACAACATCATTAGTCCGTCTGTCTGGGAAGATTTTGCTTCTGCAAGCCATTCCTCTGCTTCCGCCAGGCTGTAGATCGGGGTTGGTTTAATAGAGAGTTCAACATTTAGCGATTTAGCCGTTTTGGTAAGCTCTTCTGTATACTTGCTTTTGGCTGCCTCTCCATCATAGATGTCTCCAGGCCACCACATGCCATACTCTTCTTTTCTTCTGACAAAGGCAGCTTTGATTCGAGGTTTGTATCCTGATGCCGCACCAAATGAACGAGCATTGGGAACTACTGATGCTTTACTGCTGGAATAAACACCCAGATTACCCATTAATAAGGTGCCTGTTGTTAAAACGGTTGACTTATTTATGAAATCACGCCTGCTACAACTTTGGTGGGCAATACATCTACTTTTTTTCATCGATAGATATTTTATATTTATAAATTCTTAGCAATACGTTTATTTGAAATTGGCTGTAACTTCTTAATAGACTTATCTTTTAACTATTTCCATCTCCTAACATTGATCGCAGAACGGTTGAACTATGCCGCCGCGTCACGAGGTCGGCTATAGTGAATTGTTCTACGTCCTATTTACCATTTTGCCTACCATGACTCCCTTCATTGTTCTACAGGGATAAACCTTGCCACCCAACCACCCCCTGAAACCATATTTATTTCAATATTATCTCCTTTTTGAATATAGATAGTTGATCGTTTATAATCTTCGGCCCTGGTATCAGCATTAATTCCATCACTGATGATATCTACCTGGTAATTACTTGAATTAAGAAAATGAGTATTCAATGTGAATGTCCTGGCATCCCAGTCAGTAATTGCACCTACAAACCATTCATTATCAGCCTTCCTCCCGAGAATCGTGTATCTTCCGATATCTCCTTGCAACAGCCTTGTTTCATCCCATTCAACAGGGATATTGGCAAGAAAGTCGGTGCACTCCTGCTCCCTGTAATAATCGGAAGGTGAGTCTGGTAGCATGGTCATGGGGCTATTGAGAATGACAAACAAAGCCATGGCATGGGCCCTCGTTCCCTGCCCCATAGGATAGTCACCTGATTTCCGAAAGCTGTTTTTAGTTGAGTTTCTTGTGGTTCCAGGAATGTAGTCCATTGGACCGGTAAACATGCGAATGTATGGAAGGAGATTATGGTGCTCAGGAGTTACATATTCAGTCCATCCATTGTATTCAAACTCAATAAGTGCTTCCCTTGTAAGCACATTCGGGTATTTCCTTCTCAGTCCACTGGGTTTGTAGGCTCCATGAAAATTTACCACCATCTTTTTTTCGGCAGCCTTTCTGGCAACAGCTTCATAAAACTGTACCATTTTCTGATCATCCCTGTTCATAAAATCCATCTTGATGCCTTTAACACCCCACTTTTCAAACTGGTCAAAGGCATCATCCCATTGTCGCTCAAGCGTATGCCAAATGACCCAAAGCATAATATCTACTCCCTTCTCAGCGGCATATGATCCCACTTCTTCCATATCTAGTTCTGGCTTGACTGACAATAGGTCATCTTTTGGACACCATCCGTCATCAAAAAGAAAATATCTAAAGCCCTGGGCAGCACAAAAATCAATGAAATACTTAGCGGTTTCGGTGTTGATGCCCGACTTGAAATCTACACCATAGATGTATTTTTTAGCCCACCAGTCAAACATTACCACTCCCGGCTTGATCCATGATACATCGTCCAACTCGACCGGGCTTGCTAAAAGGTAAACCAGATTATTTTGTATTAGATCCTCTTCATTGTCTGCTACTGCAAATATCCTCCATGGATAGGTTCTCACTCCCTTAACTTTGGCAATGAAATCATATGCTTCCAATACTTGACCATACCCGTAAATATTGCCTGAATCTTTATATGTTTTTGGATAAGGTGGATGCACTCCTTCCAAAACGGCATTTCCTCTTTTCTGTACCCATAGGCCAGGGAAATCGTATAGATCGGACTCGGTGAACATGACCAAAGCTCCATTCTGCTTTTCTGTAAGTATAGGCAAATTACATAGCTTGTCCAGGGTCATTTTGCCCACACGATCATGCTCATATGGTGTTTCGTAGGATGAATTGTATGACTTTGATGACTGATAACGAACTGAATCACTTACATCCAATTTAATGCTAAGATTCTCTTTGATTATAGTCAGACTATCTTTTGCCGAGGTCTCGAACCGATAGGCTAAGCCTTCGTTAAAAAGCCTGAAAGTAAGTCCCTTGTCTGATTTAAATGCAATGCTCAGCTCCTTATAGTTATTGAGATAGCTGGCACTCTTTTCTTTAATTTCCGGGATAACAGATTTACTTACAGATTGATTGGTCGACCTCTTTACTCTCATTTCATCCAGTATACCATCCTCTGCTACCATATCAATATTATCCAGTATCAACAAAAGCTCGTTGTGTTTTGAAATTTCCACACTAGCATTTGCATTAATAGAGATTTTGGCCGTTAGGGATCCATCTGGAGATGCCAGGTAGTATTCCTGTGCAGGACTACAGATCACTGCAATGGAAAAAAAAGTGGTTAATAGTAGTTTTTTCATAAATTATTTTGTCACTAAATGTTGAGATTTGCCTTTCACTGCTTTTGTTGACTACACTTTAAATTCCCAGTTGTCAATTCCTCGTTAGAAATCCCCAAAGAATATAAATATCCATGGAATGGTTGATTTAAGCCGCCGTAGCTTAGCGCAGGCTTTACCATTTCTGCAAAGGGCGTGACACGTGTTAAGGTCGGCTTTATTGATTTGTCATATGATGACTGGCAAAGCATAAAGGAGCGCTCCAATTAAAAAGTAGAATGTAAGAGCAACAGATGCCTTTTGCTTTAATTTGTAAAACACAACTTGTTGTACTGCCCTGGATAGCCATAAGCTTGACAATAACACCAGTAACGTGTGGCCTAACTTTGTGCTTAATAGCTCATTAGTATGTGCAAATGAGATATAAGCAATGATGAAAAAAATAGAAGTAATGCTGATATTTAACACCTGCATCGTTGCCTTATTTATTGAATTTAGTGACCTTAATGTTTCTGGCCATTTAAATATCCGCCAAAACAGCAAGTGAAAAATGATAAGTGCGACTGTAAAGATACCGCCGGCAATAATGAGTGCTTCTTTCATTTTTTTCTATTTATATAACGGTGGAACTAAGCCGCCGTAGCATGGCGCGGACTTTGCCATTTGTGCAAAGGGCGTGACACGCGTATGCGGTCAGCTTTAGCGAATTTGTTATACTGTATATATTCTGTCATAAATCTCATGTAATGCACATTGGTTTGCATAAAGCTGCCATACTGCTACTTTCTCTGACTTTACTAGAACTCGCCATGCAGATGGAACTTGCCAAGAGTTTTCCGGTTTGAGTTTCCCTTTTTGGATGATCGTACCTCTGGACCGACCAAAAAGTACCACAGTATCTTTCTCTTCAAATTGATTGGATACGGTTAGAGTAAGATCTGGGATTAATTCAAAATGCTTCTTCCAGCCTACCTTCATCTGATCCTTTCCAATATGTTCAGAACCATCACCGTCAATGAATTTATGATCATCTGTCATCAATCCTGCCAGGCGCTCAATATCTTTGGAATTAATAGCGTCAACAAACGCAAGTGCAATTTCCGTTGGAGTCATGCTTCTTTTTTCAAAATCAGTATAACGGTGGAACTAAGCCGCTGTAGCTTGGTGCGGTCTTTGCCTTTCCGCAAGGGCCGTTAAAAGCGTCATCGGTCGACTATAGTGATCTGCTATCTTACTTACATCTTTGCCCACAATGACTAAAGGTAACCCGTCTGTGCATTCCATAAGTGAGAATTTGAATACGTATTCCTACACCTTGATTCGTTTGTCTGCAATTCCGAGCAACGCACCAAGAATTGTTGTCATAATAATTTTTTCATCTCAGAATTAATTTTAATTGCATAACGTTCTGCGGTATAAGGTCATGGCGAAGACCTGGCAAGAATCCGTTCGGTCGAATGGTGGGCTAGGGGTATATTCTTGATTTCATTTAATGATTAATCCACTATGACTTATACAGCTTGTTATCAAAAGTTGTTTAATTAAATCTATCGTCTGATGTTGTCTCGTTTGGATAGCCAGTTATATTATTTATCCAACCACTCTTTTCAATATTATGAATATCAAATTGAGATATATAAGGTTTAATATCCAAAAGAACTGTTCCATCAAGCATGTCAACGTTCTCAATTTCTAGTATGTTGTCTTTTATGCTTGTGAGTTTGACAACAGAAATGCCTATTGAATTTGGTCTTCTTGGTGCTCTCGTTGCGAATATGCCATGTGGCTTATCATCCAGGAATGGTATTACCTGTAAATCAAAGCCTTTGGACTTGTGAAAATGATAGATAAGATAAATATGAGAGAACTTTTCAAGATCAAACAAGCCGTCTACATATTCTCTTTTTAATTCAATTGTGCCTATTATTCCTTTCGAGCCACTTGATTGAATAGGCATTCCTTCTTTTCTTTTGAAAGGAGTATGGATTGTGCCAATTGATTTGAAACAAATACTCATTTTGGATGTTGATTTACAGTTTTTGCTAACTTCTAAATATAGTGCCTCTAAATGATTTCCCTCCCTTTTTAATGATCGCAGAACGGTGGAACTAAGCCGCCGTAGCGTGGCGCGAGCTTTACCCTTTCCTGCAAAGGGCTTGCCGTGCGTAAGCGGTCGGCTTTAGTGATTAGCTGGCTTTGGTCTAGCTGCCAAATAAATCATGATCAAGTGTGCTGGATTAGCGGAGTGAAATCAAGAGCGATACAAGGTACATCTCCAACAACCCAAGCGTCACTACCAGTGGCTATCTCAAATGCATCTCCAGGACCAACCTTCGCTTCAAAACCATTAGGATCTTTTACTATCATATGACCTGATATTACATAGCCGATGTGGTTTTCCGATGGCTTTCCTGACTGTGGCCCCGCGTGAATAGACCACCGCCATCCAGGCTTGTATGTGCCCTCACCAATTGCTGCAGTATTAAGAACCACATATGCTCTAGTACTTCCATCAATAAATGTCCGCCTGTTTTTACGGCTTCCGGGTTTCCCAATTACGATCCCTTTTTGCGTTCTGCTTTCTTGACGTTCCATAAATTCGATTTTGTCCAGCTAACGCTTTAATGAAAAAGCATCGCTTTGTAAGTTATCTGTATCCATCCACAACATTTTCGTTTTGAACTCCCCCGCATATGATTCAGCTCTAAGCCTTTGTTATGCATTCAGGAATTCTTGCTTGACGTAATTGGAATTTGAGAACTTTCATCTTGGAGTCTTCTGTAATCAATTGCTAAAAGGATGCAAAATATTGACCATGGAATGAGTGAAAGAAGAGCCATAGCCATTCCGATACCACCTGCAGTGGCCGGTACCAGCATCAAGATTCCTGATGCGAATCCAAATCTTCCTGTAATCTTACGGAACGAGTTATTTTTAAGCATTACTGAAAAGAAAAGAAGAAGCGAAATTCCGCCGAGAACATAGGACACGGCATAGGCTGTTCCTTTGTAAGTTAATAAGAATGCCTGTCCTGCTGAAATAAGCATCTGTTTTTCTTTTTCAGTGACTGCAATCTTGTACATCCTGCTTGCTTGAAGCATTTCAATGGATGCATTTGAAGAAAAGTAGATTGTCAAGCCTATCAGACTTATCGCTAGTGCTAAAATCGTCACCCCACGATTAGTTTCATATAGCGAAACAAATATTGAGAGGAACAGCGGGATCATTAACAGGTTGCTTAACATATATAAAAAGTCAAATCCAATGAGCCCAATAATCCAGTTTCTATTGAAGACCGAGAACCAACCTTCAATTGTCGTGGGGTGTGGCCAAAGCATGAAGCAAACAATCTGTAGTGGAATCATTATAACTATCAAAATTGCAGATATTCTGCCGAGGGAATAGAAAAAGCTCTTTGGTGAGTGTCCCGTATCCATTGTCATTGTATCAGATTCCTTTTGTGTCAATGTGTTGATATTATCGATCCAGAATGTGTCTGCTTGTATGCATAACGGTTGAAGTAAGCCGCCGTAGCGTGGCGCGGGATTTGCCTATTGCAAAGGGCGTGACACGCGTAAGCGGTCGGATTTAGTGATTCCCCGGGTCTCATTTTCGATAGCCGCTTCCTTTCTATTAAGCTTGCTTTTTATCCGGTGTACTAACAGTTTCAACAGGCCTTGTTTTTAGCTTAGTTTGAGAAGCAAGTTTGCAGCAAATCTTATAACGTTTGAATAAACGCCTTTTTTAATGGCGTTTATTTTTTGTTATGTGTTCGTGCTAACTATATCATTTTTTCTATACATATCTAGTCTTCGATTCAGTTTCAGTTTTTATTATCATAATAAATGGTGGTTAAATTATTATAGTCAGGATCCATATCTGGTGAACGAAGACCAGCGACTTCATCTGCCATTAATACAAATACGTTCCAACATAACCCTCGGGTTGATTGCCACCAAGAATCAGCGTTTGTCCATTTAGTAGGAATAAATTCTTTGCTGTAGGGCCATTGTGGATTTAGATGAATCTCAGCCCAAATCCTGTTTCCCATATAAATGTTTGCCATGTTCCATCCATGTCTTTGCCCAACTACGTAGGCACAATACTCCGCACGAAACCAACTTCCTCCATTGTAATAAAATCCATCTCTGGCACCATCTCTATACCCGGATTCTCCAAATTCACCAAAAGGCTGGTAATCTGAACTTAAATAGGCATATCCTTTTTCATCATCCGTTATTCTTATGATAATTGGGGCGGTTGTACCATACATGGGATGGGGTGAATCTGGCACTTTGTTGAGTACAGGTATTTGCTCTAAATGATTAATTACTATAGTATCAGATAACACGGCTCTGTTAAATAACCACAATGAGAAAAATTCGGGTTCCAAATCTGTTAAGGATATAATCTCCGGAAAATTCTTGTCGAATAATAGATGCTTTCTTTGTACATCGTAGAAATCTTGATATCCTTTTTCTGCCTTAGCCAGATATTCATCAGATATATCAAATCCCAACTCTTTAATTGTACGAAGTGCTATGGCAAACATTCCTTGATTTACAGCCAATCGATCCGTTTTAGGACTGTACTCAATAATGTCCACTTGGTTCAGTGTAAAATGCGACTTGCATATTCCGTCCCTATCATCATCAAATTCATTTAAAACATATTCAACTGCCTTGGATATTTTCTCTGCTGGGAGTGTAACTCCGAACCTTCTTTTATTCATCATTGCCCAAATCAGCCACTGAATAGTCGCTTCATTGTCTTTAACCTCAATGGTTCCCATATAAGGCGTGATAATCGTACCTACTGCTCCTTTAGCTGTTTGAGTCTTTGCCCACTGATCCCAAACTTGAAGATTCAATTCTCTGTTATAGCTTGAAATGATGGAGAAAAATGAATCTCGATTATACATGTCAGGAGAATAGTTAATATTTGGAACATTCAATGGTGTAAAATCATATATAGAAGTAATCCAGGTGAGCATATTAAAGTTTGCATACATCATTTTTTCTATTAACGTACCATAGAATTCTTTCCCTTCAGCCAGTCGGGATTGAGAAGAGATTACAAAATCGTGATGATTGGTCCATGGCTCAACAAATACATAGGTTGTTTTTGATACTGTATCTCCCATCAGAATTATATTGTAAGGTTGTTTTTGCGGCTGATGCTCAACAATTTTTAAATCCTTAATCTTTAGCCAACTTTTGTTACCCGAGAGTGAACCGATAAACATAGAAATGCTATCATTTTCTATGTAAGGGACCAAAATACTTCCTTTAAAAAGTGTCCATTCATTTTCATCTATTGGAAAATGATCGATGTACTTGATGCCGTGTTCTAATTCTATTGTTTTTTCACCGTTTTTAAGTCTGAAAAGCTTGACTGCAACTGGCGTATTTCCCTTGGAAAGAAAGGAAATGGTATACACCTTTTGATCCTTTAAGGGAGCTGATAATTCAATACCCGAGCGATCAGAAGGGTTACAGTTAAGAGTTATTAACCCTGATTGCTTTTTAATTTCGACATCACCAATTTCTTTAAAAGAGTCATCTATTTTCAGTGCCAACTCAGTTCCAGCATCCAAATTGTACATTTCGCCAAATGTCTGTTTGATATAATGTTGGCCGTTTTCTCTTTCCGCAATTGTTGCTATCGAGATTAAAGCTGGATCAGGTAATTTTCTCATGCCCACAAAACCTCCACCATGTCCGTTAAAACGTCTTCGAGTGGTACGTGTGTAGTGGTTTTTATAACCTGCATCCATTAAAAGTCCAACTACCAGATTATTAGGGGTTACAAAACCTGCTGAAGGAAACATTTCGTGTGCGAAACCTCCTGGAAAATTGCTATGCTCAAAGGTGACATATTTGGATGGGGTCTCTGCCGGTTTAGCAGTTTCTTCTAGGGTATAATATAAGGCCGGCATGCCGGATTGAAATAGATCAATACGCTTCTTAATAACATGCTGATTAATGACTTCATAAGTGACACGGATAGTTAAATTTAAATCCAGTGCAGCAACATAGGACTCTTTTGTCAATTGCAGTCTATTGTTGTCGCCTGACCACTGAGATCCTTTCCATTCGGGTAGTTCAATTATCTCACTCAGATCCAGGTTTGCCAAGCGAAGAGAAAACTCTTCTGTGTTCTTAACCAATATCTGGCTGTTTTTGTATATGTCTACGCTGAATCCCTGTTCATTGTTTCCCGCTACTTTTAGGCTAAGATTCTGACTCCACCCAATGCTTCCGGCAAAGCAGAATATTTGGATAATTAATACGATTTTGAACTTCTTATATTGCTTCATCATTTTTCATTACAAACTTTTTAGAAACTCAATAGAGTATCCTTCGTTTTAAAATTATGTTTTTCCTTTTGCGTATGACACAACTGGTGTTTGAATGAAAATATCTGAAATCCAATTTACAAAGCTGCTTCAAGTCTCTCGCTTCTAATTTGGTATGCATCATTGATGCAACATCTCTTATTGCTTGGCTATTGCAACCCGTGGAACGGTGGAACTAAGCGGCCGCAGCGTGGCGGGAGCTTGCCCTTTCTGCAAAGGGCGTGACACGCGTATCGGTCGGCTTTCTTGATTTGTTCTACCACGTTTTAACTACAGTTATCATTTTAGCATCCTTTCGTTTTATCCCATCAAGATTTTTCGTTTTGTTATTTCCTTTCCTCTGATTTTATGACAAGGTTTGTTTTTTGATCACGAATCCTGCTGATCTCCTTTTCATTTTCCGGAGTTAATAACCTTATCTCATGCAAACACAAACCATACCTTCCTCCCGGAGGATTAAATTCCAGCCTTACTCCATTCCAGTCAGGGCTGAAATTGGCTGAATAACAAAGCCAAAGTGTTTTGCCATCGGCACTAATAAACTTCGAAGGAAAATTAAGAAAATAGGCCTGTTCCCCAAAGTCTTCCATATAAGCTACCATTCGCCAAGGTCCGGTTATTTCGTCCGCCTCTAAAATATAGGAATCCATTTTTGCAACCGTTGGCCACCCATCCGTAATACACATTAAATACTTCTTTAATTGAGGAACATAAGTGGCGGTAACACATCCCATATTGTTGTTCCATTCAATTAAAGGTTTGATCTCATTGAAATCATTGCTCCATACAGGCTTTCCTTGATTATCATGACCGGCAAAATACTCATAGGCATCTTCGTCGTTGATGGTTTCCGGATTGGGTATGACGCGTGTTAAGTAGATCTGATCGGCCGTTATCCAGCTTAAATTTGCATGTGCGAAGTTTTCTTCGATTTCAGCATCAGTAAATTCATTCTCTATTTTGTCCCCCTTGCAAGCATCAAGGATTTTATAGGCTTTCCCGTCGCTGGCCAGGTCGACACAAGGACGCGGCATGGAATCGTTTTCTTCTGCACCCATGCCCAGGAGATAGGCTTTCCCATCAGGAGAATGCTCCATGTTTTTTCCAAAATCAACGAAATGTGGTGCACCCATCTTTACCGGGGCAAACATCTTCTCCGGTTCCGGGAACAAGGGCTTTTCAGGCGTAAGGGGTGACTCGATCCAGGTCTTCCCATAGTCATAGGAGATTTGGAATCCCGGAACCGGACCCATATTGGGCCAGTTCCATATAAAGCCGTTGTGATTCAGACTGCCATGCGGCCCCAGGCAATAGGTGGCATAATACCATACACCATTGTAGACCAGGGAACCTGCCGGATACCTTCCACTATAGGGAAGTGCACTGGCACGTTTGGGTGCGGATGTATTATTGATTTTCAGGTTCAAAGGATTGTCGCCCACCATGATCGCATGGCCGGTGTGAGCACTGTCTTTTAGCCAGGATGCACAATGGATTCCGTCAGTCTCCCCATCCGTCCAGGGGCTGTAAAGGTTTCCGTCCGAGGCCCAGGAGGGATAGAAAGTATCTCCAGCCCGGTAATCGCTGTGCCGTCCGGTAAAATAAACACCTGTGAAAGTGGATGATATTTCAAAGGGACAATCATCTGGTACAGGAGATTTCCACACAAAGCCACTATCAGAAAACTCAAAATCGCCAAAAGTATCTTTGTCTGTTTTCGACGACTGCCTACAAGCACTTCCAATTATGCCTAAAATAACGGTAACTAAAAAACCGCATATCAATGAGTTTTTTTTCATATTTCTAAATAGTTTTTGAAATTTAGCATCCATGCAATTTTCGTGTATTGCTCTCAACTTCTAAATGATCCATTAATATTGTGGCAATGTCTTGTTCTACATCTATTATTTCATTTGTTTTTTTCACTCTTTCACTATTCTATTTCCAGTCCTGCCATTGTTTAAATCCAAGATTCCAATTATTTTTCCATTAGTATCTTTTAGAAATCGATAATCACCTTCAAATTCTGAGATAAAAAAATCATTTTCTGTTGTGAAATATAGTTCATAAGGCTGATCCTCAACAATGAATAATCTTTTATTCTTTTTTATAACAGAGATCTTTGTTTCACCAAAAAGATAATCACCAACATAAGAGTTGAGAATGGGATCCGAGATTGAAATGATATTTTTAATGACAGGTTTATAAAAATCTTTCCAATAATAAGTTGATGCTACGCTGTTAACTATTTCAGGGATTATTTCAACATTTGCAGAGTTTGTCATTACAACTACTCCGTTTCCATTTTCCATATCAGCCCAATATTTAGATATAAAACCATAGTTGCCGCCGCTAAATTCAAAATACCTGCCATTGTGATGAATATAAACACCGAGTGCGGAATAACCATCAAACGGTGTCAGTCTTATCTTTGTCATTTCAGGTGTGAGGACTTTAGATGATTTTCCAAGTAAAGATAGTTGTGTCTCAATGATATACTTTGCTATGTCTGTTGGTGTTGTCCATAAACCTCCGGCTGCCAGCTCAGGATAAATGCAATATTTCCCATTTACTTCACTTCCATCTCTATTATAGGCAGTAGCTAGCAAATCTTTTTTTTCTAATGGAGGAGGCTGCATAAAAAAGCTCTCATTCATCTCCAAGTGGAATCAAAGTACTCTGTTGCATATACTCTCCAAAGGGTTGGTTAGTAATGTCTGTCATAAGTACTTGTGTAATACATATACCTCCTCCAGAATATTGATATTTTATTCCAGGCTCAAGAACAGATTTGACGGCAGGAGTCTTTGAGGGCTGTTTCCCATCAAGGATTTGGATGATTGTTGGGATCGAATCGGTGAGAAAGTATCCTGGGAACCCGCTTACACTTAGGCCTGCCGAATGGTTCAGGAGGTTTCTTAATGTGATATTTTTGCTATTTGACACAGAGTCATAAGGAAATTTCCATGAATGTAAATACGTATTGATATCTGCGTCGAGATCTATTTTTCTATCCTGAACTAATTTCAATATTCCAATCGCACTCAGCGATTTGCTGATAGAAGCTGCCTGGAAGAGAGTTTGTGGTGTTACTTTTCTCTTTTCAGCAATATCAGCCCAGCCATACCCTTTCGCCCATTCAATTTTGAAATTATGGATAACTGCAATACTCACTCCGTTGACCATATGAGATTTCATACGTTCTTCAATATTCCAACGCAACAAACTATCAGGGGTCTGTACCCAGTTCATAAGTGAATTCTCAACCTTTTTAATCCTCGTGATAACATCAGAAGAATAAGAATTTGATTGTCCATAAATCAATGATGTACATCCAATTATAAAAACTATGTGAAAAATAATCAGTCTGACTTTCATATATTGATATTTAATCTATTAGTAAGATTTATATTCTTTATGACGATGGATCGATGGTTTTGGTTACAATTGGACACAATTAAATCATATACGAATCTCTCAAGTTTTGTTTTCACAATAAATAGATGTTGAACGGTCTTGTATGATTCAACATTCTATTAATACTCATTTCAGGGCATGTAACGGTGGAACTAAGCCGCCGTAGCGTGGCGCGGGATTTGCCGTTATTCTTCACCTTCGGTAACTCATAAGCTAGCTTCGTTTGGTTCTGCAAAGGGCGTGACACGTTTTACGGTCGGCTTTAGTGATTTGTTCTATGTGCTATTAAACAATCCGGTTTGAAAAACTTTAAATTATTCCTTGGGATGTGGGAGATTCATCTTATCCAGGATGGCAATGAACCTGGGATGATCGAATAAAGGCTCAAACAGAAAGCCCTTTGTGGCAATATAGGGCATTGTCTGGCTGTGGTTTTCATACCCTTTTTCAAGCCACTCCAGCGCTTTATCTGGTTGATCCACCATCATATATCCGAAAGCCAATATAGTAGGTGAGATGTATCTAGTGTGAGACAAATCCTCCAGCTGCCGCAGAGCTTCTTCATATGCAGGAACAAACCCATTTTCGTCATAGATTATTTCAACCTCTTTGAAGTTAACACCGAAAACAGGATATAAGTGTTTGGCTGCTTCCATCACTTTCTCGAAATCCCCACAATAAAAAGCCGAATTCTCAATTGAATTGTAGGCTATAAAGTTTCCGGAGTCCGCTACGACTCGCATTCCAAGGTCCAGGGCAGCCTGAAAATCTCCCGCACTCATCAACACCTGGGTAAATAGCATCTGTAACAATGGATTTTCCGGATCCAGTTCCATCGCTAACTGACCCTGGGCTAAAGCTTCCTTCGGCCTTTGCAGACAAGTCAATAACTGCGCATAAAGAACCCTTGAAGCTGCGTCATTGGGATTGCTAGCCAAAGCTTTTAGGTACTCTTTTTCCGCTGTCACCCAATCCCATTCAACTAAAAAGGTTATCATGGCTTTTACAGACAGAGCAAAGGCGTTTTCAGGATCCAGTTCCAGGGCTTTGTTAAGATTATCTAAGATTACTGGGAATCCACTCTCAGGTGGTTCGAAGCCCATTTGAACAAGTGTTGTCCAGACACTCGCCAGGCCAGCATAGAGAGGTGCCCAGTCCGGATCGGTCTCGACAGCACGATTCAGATATTCCCGGGCCTTAAATAATGCATCCTTGCTGGCATCTCCCAGATAATAATTTCCCATCAGGTAATTGTCGAAGGTTTCCCTTCGGATGGTCCTCGACCTTGAGAGCAGTTGCTCTTCATCCGGAGATAGCTCAATCATCGCCTCCTCGGCAACTTGCCTTGTTACCTTATTGTAAATGTTCAGAAACTGGCTTTTATGCTCCCTGTATTCATACATCCATAACTGTTCCTCCTCCTTCAAGGTGCTTATCAACCTGAACACGATACATACCGAATCAGTACCCAGACACAATACATCAGTCTCCAATACAGCTTCCACATTCTGTTCCTTTGCAATCTCAGAAGCCGACATTCCTGAATTTGCATATGTATCAGAAGTGGTTTTTCCCTTTACACGCAGCGCACCGATCCGGCCGACATCCGTAATCAGCATGGAATGCATACTCGATACCAGATGGTTGAGTTGATCATCTCCCGTGAGATTTCCAAAAGGAAGGATAACCATGGACTGAATTTCACCCGCTCGAACTGTCCCCTTACTACCCAGTAGATTAAACATGATCAATCCGAGAATCACTACCAGGCTGATATAGGTGGCAGCCTTCCATCCTCTGGAATCCAGCTTTCTTGTTTCAGTGGGTAACTCCTCCATGGGTTTGGTCCTTTGCATACCTTCCGGGGTGATGTCGTAAAACCAGGCGATGATCACATTGACAAAACCTCCAAGGATTAAAACCCATAGCACCAGGCGAATGCTCCATTCCGGGAATTCCCAGAGTGGAAAAATGATGGTGGAGGCTTCCAGGATGATAAATGCAGTGCCTGCATAGATGGCAAGTGATCGTAGTACTTTTCGGCGCCTAAGTTCTTGCCAGAATCGGGATAAAGGATTTTTATTCGTCATGTTGAAGATTTGGTAACTATAATTCAATAACTAGCATTATTGAAAGATGATTATTTCAGTGGAAAAGAACACAGATATCGACATTTCTTGAGACAAATAGGTACATAGAACGATGGAATTTAGCCGCCGTAGCGTGGCGATAGATTTGCTTTGGTTGGCCTGAGTTTTAATCTGATGATCTTTGGTACGAATCTAGTGCCACGTGCGAGCGGACGGCTTTAATGATTTGTTAGACGGCTCCGCCGAACAGTTCATTAAACAACGTTTTCGATAGTTCAACAGCCTCATCCGTTAGGGCGACAGATTTTACTTTACTCTTGGGATCCGAAATGAGACCTTTTTCATGAAGCCTATCCAAAGTAGCCCAATCAAAGTTTTTCCATGCGCGACTTCCCGATTTGTCTTTTTGAGTTACCAGCCACATTAATGCGAGTGTAGCCTCATCAACCTTTTCCGTATTATATTCCATTATTCGCTAGTATTTTCTTGTCCGTTTAACATTAAATCTACTGCCAATAGCAGGATAGACTGCTCGTACGAGGTCATATGCTGCCGATGGCGCGTATATTCAGATTCAAAGTAGGGATTTTCTTTGGTAGTGGCACAGCTCCGCCGCGCCACTCCCAATAATATGGATATTGGGTGGTGGATGGAATTTACAAAGAATGTTTGTCTAATTCAATCTTGAATGGATTTAGTTGCGGTATAAGGAGGTATAGGTGAAATAATTCCGGATGGCAGACTGATTCTGGCTGGATGGACATATTAAGGGTAAAGTATGACTCACAGAGCAGAGATCTATCATAAAAAGCCCTCTATTTAACCTCTGTAGGAGCAAAAATCCCGTCCGGACTGCTTAAGGTAGCTTTTCTGGGTATGAATTTTGATAACTCTATGGTTATTCATTATTTTGTGCTAACCCCTATAATTAGTCTATCATGAAAGCTTTCTTATTTTCAGCAATTGTTCTTATCACTGCCGTTTCCTGCACATCTGAAAAGGAATACCTTTTTAACGGCAAAGATCTGGATGACTGGATTATTTTTTTGGAGGATGAGTCCGTTTCCCCGGAAGATTTTTTCTATGTGAAAAATGGTATGATAGAAACTGTTGGGGTTCCGAACGGATATATGCGAACCAAAAAGCGTTTTTCGGATTATCACCTGCACCTGGAGTGGCGGTATCCGGAAGAACCCACCAATAGCGGTGTATTCCTGCATACCAATGAACCTGATCTGCTTTGGCCCGCTCATTACCAGGGTCAGCTGAAATTTGAGAACGCTGGTGATTTTATTGTACATGGAGTTGGAGAATATGCCACACTGAACGACACAGTCTACACGTCCACATCGGACAACAAGCCACTAATCCCTAAATTGCATCCGACTAATGAGAATGCAGCAGGAGAGTGGAACAGTTACGACATCATATGCAAAGGGAATATGATCGAGCTGAAAGTAAATGGATTGATTCAGAATGTGGCAACGGATTGTTCTATGAGCGAAGGTGCAATAGGACTACAGGCTGAAGGATCAAAGATCCAGTTCAGGAACCTGTGGGTAAAACCTCTTTCCTGATTGGGCACATGCCTTTATTTCCTTTTCGTAGGGTTAATCATCATAATAAATTAGCCCATCTATTTTAGTACCCACACAGAAAAGGCTCTTGTGTTTGTTTCCAGTTCTTCACCCGCTTCAGTTAAAACTTGTATTTTTTGCATAATTGCTGCAAATTCTTCACTGACCCCTTCTTTTTCTAGCCCATACCTGTTTCTTCTTTCACGGATTCACTCCCTAGTAGCAAAGCAATGTTATTTGCTTCCTCGCCACGTATTCCCTAGTGAGTATGAAATGTTCCTCATTCAAAATGTTTATTGATCTGAGGAAATATTTGTTGGCATAACAATCCAGGTACTGATCCATAGTTAACTCGGGTGCCTATGAAATCCTTAGATGGTATTGGTTGTATATACCACCCGTCTGATCTCCGGGGGATATTTGAAATATTGGCTTAATGCTTCCCAGTTATTCCTCCAAGACCTGATAACCACAGGATATTTCTTGCCCCACTTTTTATCTAATTCTTATAAATTTTGTGCAAGAGACTTATGATGCTTGTCAACTGTTTTCAGTTGATTGTCTGAAGGCTTATGACAATCGTATACCCTATACAGTCCTGTGTAAATTTCCATAGATAATCTTTAGTTGCCAGTAGGTTGATCTCGGATAAATGTGTCTATGAAATAGCTTGACACAAAAATCAAGCTATGAAAGATGTAGTAGTATTAACGGATCGCATGGAAGGTTTTGAAGAACCACCCTTTAATTACAAGGATTATGAGCATAGTTTTCGACGTTGGTTGATTAGCCAGATGGACGCTGGCAACCTAACCTTAGATGGAGTTCGGACAAGATTTGAGTTGCATCACATTTATTTAAAACGAGTTATAAAACGCTGGCAGGAGCTATATTCAGATGAATTACACTTATCTTTGGAATTAATGAGTTCTAAGGACAGGGCAGAGGTCAAGAAGTTGGAGGAGCGTATTGAAGAGCTGGAAAAGAAGTTAGAACTAGCTCAGATGAAGAATATAGCTCTAAATACGATGATCGATATTGCCGAGGCAGACTATAAACTCTCCATTAGAAAAAAGTCTGGCCCCAAACAGTAAGTGTACTGGCACAGATGTATCCGCTGGTATCAAAGGCGATCATTTGTGGGCTGTTTGGGGTAAGCCGTCAGGCCTGGTACGATATCAAGAAGCGCCAATCACAACAACAGATGCAGGAGGTTTTCATTCTTCGTTTGGCAAAGGAATTAAGACAAGAACACAGACGAATGGGTGCGGAAAAGCTTCTATATCTGTTAACGCCTATTCTGCAGGAACATAATATTAAATATGGTAGAGATAAATTCTATTCTCTTCTAAGTGCACATGGGTTACTTGTTCGACGAAGAAAGCGTCGTCCGAGAACAACAAATTCTAATCATCTATTCCACAAGTTCCCGAACCTAATCAAGGATATCCAATTATTTGCAGCGGGCCGACTCTGGGTCAGTGATATTACCTACATCAGGCTTCGACATGGTTTTGCCTATTTATCACTGGTTACAGATGCTTACTCCAGAAGAATCATGGGATGGTGCTTATGGGCCGATCTATCTAGCCAAGGGGCATTGAATGCTTTAAAGATGGCCAATGGAAATGAGGAAGTGAGAAAAGGGCATCTGATCCACCATTCTGACAGGGGGATCCAATATTGCTGCTATGATTATGTGAATTATCTAAGAGGTTGTGGGATATGCATATCGATGACTGAGAATGGTGATCCATATGAAAATCCAATAGCAGAGCGGATCAACGGGATCTTAAAAGATGAGTATAACCTGGCTGAGACATTTATAAGTTATAGAGAAGCGCTGGAAGCTACAGAAGTTGCAGTATCTAAATACAACAATGTACGGCCTCATAGAAGTTTGGGGTTTATGGTTCCTGTTGAAGCTCATGAACATACTGGCCCTTTGAGGAAGCACTGGTATCCGAAGAGCAATAAAGTGCAGAGTGTAGAAGGAGTAACAGAAAAACTTGAACCAGCAGATCAGCATTAGCGAAAGCAAGTGTTGTTCAAACCAGGAGAGAAAAATAATAGTGTTGCTAGATCCAGGAATAAGAAATGAGTTGGTATACTGAAACAGGATAAGCTACAGATCATGTAAACCAGAAAATAGGTATAGAAAGAAAAAGTGACCTAGTATCCAGGACTATCAGAGTTAAAAAAGATAATGATCAGGAATTCTATTTTAAATGCAAAGAAGAACTAAATTGTAAGTATAAATCTGTCAAGCTATTTTAGGAAGTGAAATGTGCTTCTATGTAAGTTGATTGTCAATCGATATCAGATGCCTGTAGATTGATTAAAGATGCCTGTAGATCGCTGTAAGATCCATGAGGCCGGACAAGATGTCTGGGTTGATCGATCCGGTAGTGGCGTTCATTTATCTGGGTCATCCGGATCATCGTAAGACATGGTTGCCGATTTTAAAGTTCCCAGCCTTTTCTGTATTCCCGGGTCAGGTACTTGTTGGCCGCTTCATCGTTGGTGATCTTCATGTTGCTCTGAATCGTATTCTACCCGAATACCTGCTCTTAAGGCCACGGCAGCCAGGTTGATGGCCTCGGTCACTGTACCGGCATATTTGAAGCTGCCGGGCGACTCCTTATCATCTTTGATGGCAGCCGCCCAGGTATTTGAACGGCGCTCCCGCTCCATCTCGGGAAGTTCCTTTTCTCCCTGGTAGGCTTTTTTCACCCTGGCAGGAATGATTTCAGGTTCTGTACCAAGGAAACCTGCCAGGATCTTTCCCTTGTCCCCCACGAACATCATCCCTTCTTCGGGCATATCGCGCTTATCCTCTTTGAGTTCTTCCGGGATAAAAGGCTTCATGCCTCCATCATACCAAAAGAGATCAAAAGCCGGGAGATTCTTCTGCTGGGGGAATTCCAGCTGGATCAGGCTGGAGTAGGGAAAGCCCACATCGTTCTCGACCCATTTATAGGTATTTCCATCCACGTAGCGATGGGTGGTCCCATATGCCTTTGCAGCCACAGGTGCTTTGTCAATGCCAAAGGCCTGGAACAGGGGGAAGAGACTGTAATGGCCCATGTCCGCGACACTTCCACCTCCAAAATCATACCACCCGCGGAACCGGTTGTGGGTATAGAAGGGATGGTAGGGCAGATCGGGAACGGGTCCCAGCCATAACTCCCAATTGAAGCCCTCGGGTATGGGCTTGGTTTCCTTCGGTCTGCTTGGCCATTGTTCCCATACCGGGCGGTAGGACCAGTTGTGGATCTCTTTTAAATTACCGATAACCCCCTCATTGATCCATTTCAGAATCAAAGCATGTTCGGGTCTTTTACTCCAGGCCAGCAGGTGGGTCTTCACATTGGACTTACGTGCGGTCTCAATGGTAAGCCGACCTTCGGTCATCCGGTTGGCAATGGGTTTATGTGTAATGACGTGTTTGCCCTTTTTCATGGCTGCAATCGCCAGATACGCATGGTGGTGGTCCGGGGTCATAATCTTGATGGCATCCACATCCGCTTCTTTTTCAAGCAATTCCCGGTAATCCTCATAGGATGTGCATCCCCTATAAGTACCGGAGGGTTTATTTTTGCCATAGTACGTTTCAACATATGCTTTTCCTATGTCCCTGCCACCCGGGATTCCCTGATAATTAGAACCCCAGTCAGGATCTTCGAGGGTTCTCCGGATGGAGTTTCGAATGCCCTGGGCAGACCAGTCCAGATAATCCGTGGTGAATTTATTCACATCGCAGACCGACACCACCTGGATATCAGGATTCTGGAGCAAGCCGGGCATCTCTCGTAAGCCCTGGGTGCCGCAGCCAATATTGGCAACGGTTATTTTATCAGAGGGAGGGACATATCCAGCTCCTCCCAACACGTGCCTGGGAACCACTGTAATGGTAGCGGCGGAGGCGACTGCGGAGCTAATAAATTTCCTCCGGTTCATAGCGTTTTTGGATTTCATAGTTCTGGGATTTTCGGATTCCCTTTCAATTTAAGGAGATATTTCCAAACTAGGATAAATTAAAGGGAATTCCTATTTTAGAAAACCAAGGCTGAATTTGCCCGGTATGCTATGAAAGTTATTTGTACCTCCGGACCACCCAAACGAACTAAACAGATATAAAATGCAGAAACTTGCAATCGCTGGATTTGGATTTATGGGAATAACCCATGCCAGGAGTATTCTGAATCATCCCGGCGCACAGCTGGTGGCCATCGTGGACCTGGATCCTGATAAAGCACTGGAGAATTTGGGACAGGGAGGAGGTAACCTGGATACCGGAGCGCTAAAAAAGGAGGATATTTCGGGCATCCGGACCTACACCACCCTGGATACCTGTATGGCCGAAGAGAAACTGGATGGACTGATCCTTTCGGTCCATACCGATCTGCATTACCCCATGGCCGTTCAGGCCCTGGAGGCGGGGATACCTGTGCTGGTGGAAAAACCCTTATGCCTCGATATAGCAGAAGGAGAGAAGCTGATAGATCTGGCATCCAAACAGGATCTTCTCCTGATGGTGGGTCATGTGGTCCGTTTCATGCCGCCCTATCTGAAACTGAAGCACTGGATCGAGTCGGGTGAATTCGGGGAGCTGAACTGGCTTTCCATGACCCGTTTTGCCGGACTACCCGCCTGGGGACAATGGAAGGAAAAACTAAAGAACTTTGGTTCCACGGGGGGGGCGCTTTTTGACCTGGCCATTCATGACATTGATTTTGTACAGTGGGTACTGGGGACCCCCGATTCCATAGAAGCCACTACGCTCCCGGGGAAACAGAGTGAATTTGACTATGTATGCGCCTTCTGGAAATATACCTCCGGACCGGAAGTGAAGATCGAGGGAGGGAACCGTTTTCACCATCAGTTTCCTTTTGAAGCTGGATTTTCCGCGAATTTTGAAAAAGCCAGCATCAAATACAGCAGCAGTAGTCCCGAACATATCACGGTAGCCACGGATGCCGATATCCTGCAGGTACCTGCAGGAGATGCCATGGAAGGGTATGCGGAGGAACTGGGGTATTTTGTCCACTGCCTGGACCGGAAGACGAAGCCGGAAAAAAGCCTTCCCGAATCAGCCCTGCAAAGCATCCGGCTCTGTTTCGAACATCTGCAGAATCCGCTTTCTTTCAGGCTTTGATTTGTTCTGCGGATATTCTTAACTTTAAGAAACTGATAAAGCTGACAGGATGTTGCGAAATGCCCCATTGCCTCGAGAACTCAACACCAACCTGGGTGCTGAGCGGAAAGATTTTGCAGTGAAAGCCGGCCGGGCTCAGCCACGTAAGAAATCATTGGCCCTGATTATTTTTGGAGCTTTCTGGACTGCATTTACCAGTATTTTTGTCTTTGCTTTCCTGGGTCCCTTAATGGTGGGTAAGGAAGTTCATTTTGAATCGAACGGAGTCCCGACCGTTGCCGGTCCCGATAACCTGGGACCGATTATGATGCCGGCCGTGATTATCGGAATATTTGTATTAATTGGCCTGGGCATGCTGGTGGGAGGTTTTTATTCCATGTTTAAAAAAGGAGGCTATTTTGTAGGTACTCAGAACAGATTGATCCATTATTATAAAGGCACTATCAGGTCCATAGACTGGGAACAGTTCTCCGGGGATATTCAGGTAAATGGGACTATAGAGAAAGGCAATATTTCACTTCAGATGAGAACAGGAAGAATGGTCAGCAGTAAAAACGGACCCGACAGGTATGTCCCGGATGTCATCTACATGTCTCAGATCCCGGACGCCTTTGAAATAGAGCAGATCTGCAGAAGAAGAATCAAGGAAAATGATCCAAGCCCGCCCAGCATTTAAGATAAGTCAACACGCTGTGAGAAACAACTGGAAGGCTGGAAGCAATCAAAGCTTTACAGGCGAAAGGTGTGGGTATATTTTAACATAATGGCACGATTGTAATAGGAGGGAGGAAGCGGAACCGTGTCATCCTGCACCATAAAACCACGGTACTCATTGTATACCAGGTAGAAATCATTTCCTTCCCTTGGATTGTACCTGAGCCTGAAGTTTCCCAGAAAAACTTCATTGGAATTATTAAACTGTACGAAGGTACTTGCTGATAGTTTGGTACTGAACATGTATAATATGCTGGCCCGTGCCACGTGTGCCTGCATACTCTGATCCCGTTCCGGAAAGCTGATATAGTTATACTCGTAGTCCCCGGAAAGCTGAATACTTGCAGAAAGATTCAGGATGGGAGAGGCCCCCACAGAAATCCGATTTCCATCAAAAAAGCCACCTGCCTCCAGATTGATCCTGGCCCCGATGAGTTTGGAGGAAGGAGTAAAGATCCTGGCCTCAAAGGCTGTAAAGCCATATTCTCCAACCGGGACCACCACATCATCAGATAATTCAAATTCCTCATCCACCCCTTCTTTCATGTATTTAAGCTCCACAAATGCGCCCAGGCCCGTCTTTGTGTTGACGAACCAGCCGGGCGCGATCTCCATGGACTCCAGGCTGCCATCCGATATCCGGTTGTTTCGCCGGACCTGGAATATGGCGCGATTGCTGAAAAACCTGGATGTTTCGTCATGGATCCAGCCATACTGTACCCTGCCACCAAAGCCTTGTACGTCATTACGTCTGAGAAAGCCCATATCGGGGTTCATTTGCTCTCCGGTAAAGGTGTAGTTCAGGTCATAGGCAAAGCCTTCATCCGACCTTCGTTCCCAGGTAATCCCCACAAAAGTGGGATCGGTGGAAAAGACACTATTCTCGGCTCCGGTCTCCATGGTCTGCGCGAGCCTCACATCCAGGTAATCGTCTCCGAACAAACGGAAAATCCCGTCCAGGCCATAGGCCACATTGTAGTCCCCGTTGGTCCCAATTCTGGAGGTCATAATGCCACCCACATAGGAGTTCTGGTTGATCACCTGCCGGCGAAGTCTGGCCACACCAAAATTTTCCGAAGGATTCTCGCCAAAGCTTTCTGTCTGCATATCCAGGATTCCCACATCCCATTTATTGATCCGGCCGGTCATGCGGGCACCACCAAAAATCCGGACCTGATCTTCCTCCACGATCCCGATCCGCCGGCTGTAGAACAGGTTATCAGAACGCCCGCCCAGGCTGAAATTGAAGATGCCGGATCTTTCCTGGAAAAAAAGACGCTTTTCAGGAAAGAAAAGGGAATAACGGGTCAGGTTCACCTGTTGATCGTCTGCTTCCACCTGCGCAAAATCGGTATTTGCAGTCAGGTCAAGTGTCAGGTTGCTGGTAAGACTGTATTTTACGTCCAATCCTGCTTCCAGTTTTGGGTCGTCTTCATTCAGGTACTCCGTTTCCTCCTCATTCAATTCCCAGCTGCTGGAGTATCCCCCCAGGACATAAGGAGCAATATAAACCGGGTTGTGCGCTTCAATGTTTTCAAATTCAATGGTATGTGCCTGAGATGGTTTGAAGTTGGCAGAAAATCCATATTTGGGATCAATCAGTGGGAAGGTCTCCGTTTCGTTCATATAGCTGACCCTCCGGTTCAGGATCATTCCCATCCGGACCTTTCCGTTTATCGTCTGAAAACGGAGGCTTGAAAAAGGGATCCGCATTTCCACGTACCAGCCTTGTGCATCTGTGGTGGTTTCCACATCCCAGAAGGTGTTCCAGCTACGGTTGAGGGAGCCCATACCACCACCGCCACCCCCTTCTGCGTCATTGGAAACGGTATAGTCTATTCTGGCTCCGGAAGGCATGGTAAAGAAGGCCAGGGCATTTTCATTGTCGTCGTAGGTATCCAGGATGATCCCGAACTGGTCCGAATTCCGGGATTCCTCGTCTCTTTTTTTGCTGGTGCTGGTCATGTTGCCCGGATCTTTGCTATAAAGCCTTGCTCCGATCCACAGGTACTCCTGGTCATATCCTATCATCACCTCACTTAGCTCGCAAGGAACGGCCCCATAACTTGGATAATGAACCATAAGCGGGAAAACGCTGGCCTCCTTCCAGGCTGTATCATCCGGCTTCCCGTCAAATACAATCGTACCAGAGATCTTTTTTATGCTTATGATATCCTGAGAAAAAAGGGCATTGGTTCCGAGAAAAATAAGGAGTAAAAAAAGCGCAAGCTTTTTGGTGAGGGAGGTCAAGTATAAGTTCATACAGGCCTGTTTCAAGGTCGTTGGGAATAGAGTTAGCTTAATTAATTTCTTTAGACCTTTTATAAAGCCCAGGGTTTAATTCGGAGAGATAAAATTAATAAGAAAAAGTGAAAAAAAATCCCGGGAGTTTTCCCGGGATTTTTTGGCTCCCCAGGAGCCAGAGTGTTTATTCAATGCTAAGCCAGGATAGTACCCGTAATGTTATTGATACTGGTTTCAATTCCTTCAAAAGGTTTCCCGTTACCCTGGTTATCGTCTTCCACAAAGAAATGTTTCATTCCTGCTACCTCCTTGGCAGCCATAATTCGCTTGAAATCAATCTTTCCGGCACCTACGGGAGAGATATCATCCTTAATCACATCGAAATAGGGGGCTGTTTCCGTATACATGTCCTTCAGGTGAAAGAGCTGGAATCGTCCGGGGTATTGATTGAACATTTCCACGGGATCCTGTCCGGCTTTGGTGGCCCAGTACAGGTCGATTTCCATGGTGATCAGGTCGGCATCCATCTCCGGTAAAAAGAGATCATAGTAGGGGACGATCCCATCGATGTTCAGGAATTCAAAATTGTGGTTATGATAGCCAAACTGAATGCCTGCCTCCTTCATGATCTGCCCCACCTGGTTCCAGTCGCCGATCATCTTTTTATAGCTTTCGATGTTCCGGTCGGGTTCATTTACCCAGGGCTGAACGCAATATTTGGCATCCAGAGCTGCGTGGGCATCCGCCATAATTTTGGCATTGTCCAGGGTGATCCCTTCTGCCTCCACCATGGTATGACTGCTGAGCACGTCCATTCCCAGGTCATTGGCCATTTTCTTAAATTCGGCAGGGGAATACCCGTAGAATTTCCCATCCGAATAGCCCGCCATCTCCAGGTATTTATAACCCATGTCAGATACTTTTTTCAGTGATCCGGGAACATCTTCGTCCATGGCATCACGAATGGAGTATAACTGAAGTCCGACTCCAAAGCTTTTTTTATCAACAGCGGCAGCTGTTGAACAGCCCAGCGGGCCCAGTGCCATCACTCCCAGGGCACCTGCTGCTGAGGTCTTTAAAAATCCTCTTCTGTTTTGTGAAATTTTCATATGGTTCGTTTTTTAAGGGCTTCAAGATAGCAATATTTTTACTTTGGTAAAACAGGGTAAGCCTGTCTTATTCAATTAACTGGGACTCGGACTCCTCGATCTTTTCCGTCTGGAAGTGAATAGTTCCATCTTTCGCATCCACCTTTACGTGCATGCCGGGCGTAACGGTCCCTTCCAGCAGGGCCATGGATAATCCGTCGAGGATTTTTTTCTGAAGAAGTCTCTTCAGGGGCCTGGCTCCATACTGCATGTCAAATCCCTCATTTATCAGGTATTTAATGCATGAGGGGGTAAGCTCAATGGAAATATTCTGCCGGGAAAGCTGTCTGTTCAGATGCTCAATCTGGATTTCCAGGATCCCTCCCATATGATCTCTGGTGAGGGGCTTGAACATCACCAGTTCATCAATACGGTTCAGAAACTCGGGCCGCACACTGCGTTTCAGTAGTTCAAATACCTGTTTTTTGGTATTTTCAATGACCTGGTCAAGCCTGGATTCATCCAGGTTCTCAAAATTTTCCCGGATGATATCAGATCCCAGATTGGAGGTCATAATGATGATGGTATTCTTGAAGTTGGCAATCCGGCCTTTATTGTCTGTGAGCCTTCCATCTTCCAGCACCTGGAGCAAAATATTGAAAGTGTCCGGGTGGGCCTTTTCAATTTCATCCAGCAAAATTACCGAATAAGGTTTTCTTCTGACCGCTTCCGTGAGCTGTCCACCCTCTTCATAACCCACATATCCCGGAGGGGCTCCCACCAGCCTGGATACGGAGTGCTTTTCCTGGTATTCACTCATATCGATACGGGTCATTAAGGACTCATCGTTGAACAGGTACTCTGCCAGGGCTCTGGCAAGTTCGGTTTTCCCCACCCCGGTGGTTCCCAGGAAAAGGAAGGAACCGACGGGCCTTTTTTCATCGGACAGTCCGGCCCTGCTTCTTCGAATGGAGTTGGCAACCGCTTCAATGGCCTCGTCCTGACCTACCACGCGATGATGCAACTCCTCTTCAATCTTCAAGAGTTTTTCCCGGTCATTTTGAAGCATTTTGGTAACTGGAATGCCTGTCCATTTGGAAACCACAGCGGCGATGTCTTCGGAAGTAATCTCTTCTCGCACCAGCCGGGTTCCGTTTTCTTTGTTTTCATTCAGCTGGCCGATATATTTCTTCAGGTTCTCTTCCTGCTCAGGCAACTGGCCATAGCGAATCTCTGCAACACTGCCCAGGTCGCCTTCCCTTTCGGCTTTGTCAGCCTGAAATTTCAAGTCTTCAATGCTCTGCTTGGTCTTCTGGATTTCTGAGACCACATTTTTTTCCATCTGCCACTGGGCCGATAGCTGTTTTTGCTCTTCTTCCAGCTCAGACAATTGTTTTCCGATCTGGTCCACCCTGGCCTTATCCTTCTCACGCTTGAAGGCCTCCCGTTCAATTTCCAATTGCTGGATTTTCCGATCGAGGGCATCCAATACTTCTGGTTTTGAGTTCATTTCCAGCCGCAGGTGGGCAGCCGCCTCATCTATGAGGTCGATGGCCTTATCCGGCAGGAAGCGGTCATTGATGTAGCGGATGGAATACTGAACCGCACTAATGATGGCTTCATCACGAATCCTGATCTTGTGGTAATTTTCGTATCTCTCTTTAATCCCGCGTAAAATGGAAATGGCATCCTCTTCACTGGGTTCATCCACCATGACCTTCTGGAAGCGCCTCTCCAGGGCTTTGTCTTTTTCAAAGTATTTCTGGTATTCATTGAGCGTGGTGGCGCCAATGGCACGCAGATCACCTCGCGAAAGGGCAGGCTTCAGGATATTGGCAGCGTCCATAGCTCCTTCTCCGCCACCTCCGGCACCCACCAGGGTGTGGATCTCATCAATGAACATAACAATCCGGCCGTCCGAGCCAATGACCTCGTTTACCACTGCCTTGAGCCTTTCCTCAAACTCACCCTTATATTTTGCACCGGCTATCAGGGCCCCCATATCCAGCGAGTAAATCTCTTTGTTTTTGAGGTCCTCGGGGACATCTCCCCTGGCGATCCGAAGGGCAATGCCTTCAGCAATGGCCGTTTTACCCACACCAGGCTCACCCACCAGGATGGGATTATTCTTGGTCCTCCGGGAGAGTATCTGCAGCACGCGCCGGATCTCATCGTCCCGGCCAATTACCGGATCAAGCTTCCCGTTTTCTGCCTGTTTGTTCAGATGAACGGCATATCTGTCCAGTGCGTGGTAGGTTTCTTCGGCCGTCTGGCTTTGAGCCTTCGATCCTCTGCGAAATTCCTTGATGGCAGTTTTCAGATCTTTCTCTGTCACTCCGGCATCCTTCAGGATCTGACTGGCCTGATCCCTGCTTTGAAGAATCCCCAGCAGGAGATGCTCCAGGGTCACATATTCATCGTCAAACTCCTTCCGGCTGGAAAGAGCATGATTCAGTGCTTTGCCCGCCTGTTCAGATAGATATTGCTGTCCGCCACTCACCCGGGGATAACTTTTAATGACTTGGTCAAGTGCCAGATTGAAGCTGTTCAGATCAGCGGACAACTTCTGGAAAAGATGAGGAATCACACTTTCATCCACCAGCAGAACACCCTTCAGGAGATGTCCGCATTCGATGGATTGATTCTCATTTTCCATGGCCAGTTGCTGTGCTCTTTGCACCGCTTCCTGGGCTTTGATTGTATATTTATTCAGGTCCATATGTTGATCTCGTTTTTTAAGTTATAACGCTTGCATATGATCAAAATCTGAGCCAGGTGGAAGATAACAGCACATGAATGCCATAATGGCATGAACACCATACATTTAGACGACATTTTGACAGATAATCCTGATTGCGAATTGGAACCTAGTACAGATACCTGTGGCAATCTGCGCAGGCCATCTCTTTCCAGGCTTCATCAATGTCCACAGGATGTATAAAATCCAGGGGTTTGTCGATAGAGCTAGTCTGGAAGTTTTCTGCATTCCCCTGTGCCAGGATGGTGTGACACAAATTACAATCTCTCGAGATAATCCTCCCGTCCTCACTTACGTGATTTCCGTTGTGACACCTGAAGCAGCCGTTATATTCACTATGCCCAATATGATTTGGATAGGCGTCCCAGCTGGCATTCATCTCGGGGAAGATGTTCTTGTTATAGCCTGCCAGGAGCCCTTCAATGGCCTGGTCGATTAAGTTAGTGTTCTTTGCGGCGAATTCAGGATATGCGGAATTATAGAAATCGGTGACATACTCCCTGATAAACATGCTTCCCGAGTCCCGGTCACTGAAGGTAGAATTAAACAATTGCATCGCCATCGACTTAACCTCAGGTAATTGCACCGGAATGGCGCCGGCCGCTATCAGATCGTCCGTAAACTTCTGAGGGGGCAGAAACTGGTGGGAAGGCCGGTTGTGGCAATCCAGGCAATCCATCTCTCTTAGCTCCAGGGTATCCATCGCCTCCTGGTCCATTGTTTCATAGATGTCGTTGTATACAATGGTATCACCTGTAGCCCTGTTCACATAACGGACCCAGGGCAGAAACTCTCTCTTTCCGGAGGAAGCGATATATTCCACTTTTACATCCGAATTGATATGCCAGTGAACCCCCTCGACCAGACCATGTGCACTATGCTCTGATCCAATTTTTAATTTAAGCATGATGTTCCATTCCGTATTGGCTGAATCTGCCAGAAAGTTTTTTTCATTCCGTAGATTATTGGAGTAGAATTTTTCAGGCCAGTGACACTCCTCACAAGTTTCACGGGCAGGCCTCAGACTATGAATAGGGGTTTCAATGGGTGTTGGATATTTTTTAAATATGACCGAGTAGACCTGATACACTCCGGATAATTTACTGCGGACATACCATTGTGCTCCTTCGCCCACGTGGCACTCCACGCAGGTTACACGGGAGTGTGCTGACTCCTGATAAGCGGTGTGCTCGGGCTCCATCACACTGTGGCAGGTGGTGCCACAGAATTTATTGGACTCGGTAAAGTGGAAGGCCTTATAGCTTCCGATCCCGGTTAACAACAAAAACAATATGCTTCCCAGAATGAACAGTCCCATGGCATTCCAGTGTCTCTGATTACTGAAATCAAGAACGATTTTTGAGACCACACTTCCTTCACCCTCTCTTTTAATTCTTTTGGCCCTCTTGGACATTCCGATGGGAATTAAAATAAGGCCAATAATCAGGAACACGGGTAATATCATGTAAATGAAAATCCCCACATAGGCTCCGGACTCCTCGTTTTTAAAAAGGGTCATGGCAATCAAAAAGAAGATAATGATCAGGGCACTTACGCTGGCGAGAATGGTTCCAACCAGGGAGGTTGGATTGTAATATGTTCTGGGGAGTTTCATGGGAATTATGCGTTTTCTATTTAAGACTCAGGATACCTTCATTGGCCAAGTTACATCTATTCACTAATTTAGCAAATAAGCCTTCCATATTTATAATTAAACAGAATAAACGGTGGTATAAAGAAAATGCGTGTAGCTACTTAAAACATTTGTATATTCAGCAAAAGGAAGATTCGTATGAAGCGCTCAGTTTTTAACTCACAAATAATTAACCTTTAAGTATGAAAAAATCAAGAATCCATTTTGTCTGGATTTTCTTTGTCCTGGCCATTTATTCATGCAGCAGTGAACCCGATCTGGGGATTTTCGAAGGAAACGGGGATATCGGAAAGGTAGGATATGCCGGATCGCTTCAGTTCGATCCGGTAGATAGCACCTATGCCGTATCGGGAAGCGGTACCAATATGTGGTTCCAGAGTGATGAATTCCACTACGTCTGGAAGAAAGTATCAGGGGATATTTCCCTGGCAGCAAATATTGATTGGATAGGCGAGGGTGTGGATCCCCACAGGAAAGCCTGCCTGCTTATCCGGCAGAATCTGGATACCGCTTCGGTCTACGTGGATGCGGTAGTGCATGGAGACGGACTTACCTCCATTCAGTACAGGAGCGTACCGGGAGATATTACCAGGGAGATCCAGGCCAGTATTTCATCACCTGCCAGGCTACGTATCGAGAAGACAGGAGACTATATTTCCATGTCGGTGGCAGCTGAGGGGCAGGCCCTGGAATCTTCAGGGGGGACCTTTAGACTGCTCTTTACAGAGCCTTTTTATATAGGGCTTGGAGTCTGTGCTCACAACAATAATCAGCTGGAAACAGCTATCTTTTCCAATGTCCGTTTAGAGACCCTGGCCGGGAAGCCGGATTCGCTGAAGACCATCGAAAGTACCCTGGAAACCATTTCCATAGAATCATTTGACAGAAGGGTAGTGTACCACACCGGGGATCATATTGAAGCTCCCAACTGGACGCCCGACGGACAAACCCTGATCTTCAACAGTGGCGGTCTTCTGTATAGGATCCCTGTGGAGGGTGGAAGTCCAGAGCTAATTCCGACCGGTTTTTCCAAGCGGATCAATAACGATCATGGTATTTCGCCCGATGGAACTCAACTGGTGATCAGTGACGGAACTGAAACTGGGCGCTCCCTGATATATACCCTCCCCATGGAAGGCGGCGACCCCCGGAAGGTCACTTCCCTTGCTCCGTCCTACTGGCACGGCTGGTCGCCCGATGGTCGTACCCTTACCTATTGTGCCGAACGGAACGGTAACTATGACGTCTACACCATTCCTGTTTCAGGAGGGAAAGAGAAACGTTTAACCACGGCGGACGGTCTGGACGACGGACCCGAATACTCCCCGGACGGAAGCTACATCTATTTTAATTCCGTTCGCAGCGGGACGATGCAGATCTGGAGAATGAAAGCCGACGGGAGGGAACAGGAACAAATTACCACAGATCAGTACCACGATTGGTTCGCCCATCCTTCTCCCGACGGCAGGTGGATCGTTTATGTCACATTTGGTACAGACGTCCCAGCCGGCTCCCATCCCCCCAACAAGGATGTTATGTTGCGCATCATGGATCTGGAGACCCGGCAGGTTCGGGTGATGGCAGAGCTTTTTGGCGGACAGGGGACCATCAATGTGCCTTCCTGGTCGCCCGACAGTAAACAGGTGGCCTTTGTTAGTTATCGATTCAAATAGACACATGAGAAAAATAGCATTTGGAAAATCCGGTCTGCAGGTCTCTGCCCTTGGATTTGGATGCATGCGATTGCCGCTGGTGGGGAATGATAATTCCATAATAGATGAGGAACAGGCGATGGAGATGATCCATTATGCCATTGAGCAGGGGATCAACTATTTTGATACGGCCTATCCCTATCATGGAAAGGACTTCTCCAAAGGTGGGGCCAGTGAGCCTTTCCTGGCTAAAGCCCTGAAGAACGGGCTCCGGGAAAAGGTGTTTCTGGCCACCAAGTTACCTTCCTGGCTGGTAGAATCGAAGGAGGATCTTGACCGCTTTTTGAACGAACAGCTGGAGAGACTGGACACGGAGATCATTGATTTTTACCTCCTGCATGCCCTGGATAAAAGAAACTGGGAAAAACTGTCTCAGTTTGGAGTGCTTGATTTTTTGAACAAAGCCATCGAAAATAAAAAGATTCGCTATGCCGGATTCTCCTTTCATGACGAAGTCGGACTGTTCAAGGAGATAGTGGATGCCTATGACTGGACCTTTTGTCAGATCCAGTATAACTATCTGGATGAGGAGTTCCAGGCGGGGACAGAAGGATTGAACTATGCGGCAGAGAAAGGGCTGGCGGTGGTGGCCATGGAACCTCTTCGTGGAGGAACTCTGGTCACGGGTCTGCCTCAGGCAGCCAGAAAGGTGATGCTTGAAGCAGCACCCGACAGGAAAGCTGCAGAATGGGCGCTTCAGTGGTTATGGAGAAAACCTGAAGTTACCCTGGTATTAAGCGGGATGTCCCACCTCGATCATGTGAAGGAGAATATCCGGGTGGCAAACAGGCTCCCCCAGGTGGAGTGGAACAGCAGAGATAAGCGTGCCCTGGAAAAGGCAGTTGCCATAACCAGGGGTTTACAAAAAGTCAAATGCACCAATTGCGGCTATTGCATGCCCTGTCCGGAAGGGGTGAATATCCCGCGTAATTTCGCATTCTGCAACGATCATTATATGGTGCAGGACCCGGCTGCCAGAATGAGGTATCAGAACGTATTAAGTGATACTGCCAAGGCATCCAACTGTGTTCAGTGTGGCCAGTGTGAACCTCTCTGTCCACAGGGGATTCCAATTATGGAAGAACTGGAACATGTAGCTGAGCTATTTAAAGCCTGACATTCAAGCTCTTACATTAAGAAGATGCCGGATTTGCGGCAGTGATTGTGCATCTGTCCCGGCCAGAGACTGGCCTGGACTTCTCCGATATGGGCTTTTCTGAGAAAATACATGCATAGCCTTGACTGTCCGATTCCACCTCCCACCGCTTCAGGGTATTCTCCTGCCAGTAACCTTTTGTGGAATAAGAGCCCTTTACGTTCCGATTTTCCCTGGATCTCCAGTTGCCTGATCAGGGCTGTTTTATCTACCCGGATTCCCATGGAGGAGAGTTCAAAAGCGTTTTCCAGGATGGGATTCCAGACTACTATATCCCCGTTCAGGCCCTTATATCCCTTGCCTGTTGGAGTAGACCAGTCATCGTAGTCGGGCGCCCGTCCGTCGTGGGCTTGCCCATTTGCCAGCTCAGCTCCGATCCCGATGATAAATACCGCCCCGTATTCCCTGGCGATTTCAAACTCGCGTTCTTTGGGATTCAGGTCCGGATACCTTTCAAGTAACTCTTCCGCGTGGATGAAGTGGATGGTCTCGGGAAGCAGGGGTACAATTTCCGGATGGTTTTCATATACAATAAATTCGGTTCTTTTGATGACCGAATAGATCTGGTTCACAATCGCTTTCAGGTAACTCAGGTTCCGGTTTTCGGGAGAGACGATCTTCTCCCAGTCCCACTGGTCCACATAGATGGAGTGTATATTGTCCAGTTCCTCATCGGGACGCAGGGCATTCATATCGGTATAGAGACCATAGTTATTGGCGATCTCGTAATCAGCAAGCATCATCCGCTTCCATTTAGCCAGGGAGTGAACAATCTCGGCAGTAGTCCCATCCATATCTTTTACTTCGAATGTAACCGGTCGCTCGGTACCGTTCAGATCATCATTGATTCCTGTACCTCTCTGGACAAAGAGGGGGGCGGTGACCCTTCTAAGTTTCAACTCCGCTGCCAGATTCATTTCAAAGAAATCTTTAACCATTTTAATGGCGCGTTCCGTCTCTTTTAAGTTGAGTATGGAACGGTAATTACTTGGAATGTATAGTTTCATGGGATTTGTTATTTGACCTATGGAGCGTCAAATAAAAGACATAAATATCAAATATCCAAAATGAGACTAATGCAGAAAGGTAACGTCACCTGCAAGTAATTCCTGTGAACCGTCCCGGTAGGTCACCCATGCTTTATAGATATATACTCCCGGAGGGACAAGCTCTCCCGATTTCAGGTAGCCATCCCATCCCATATATACCTGGTCGGTTTCCCATAGCTTTTCGCCCCACCGGGTGTAGATGATCATATGCAGGTCAATGGCATTTTTCATATGTGGATGGAAGATGGTATTGTCTATGGCGTTCTCTCCCCAGTTTCCACCTGATGGTCCACTCCCGTTCCAGACAAAAGCATTGGGGAATGCCGTACTGCCTTCCCCTTCCATCACATTGATCCACTTCTCCATAATTAGTGTATCGGGACAGTTTTTATCGCTCCAGACGTAGAGAGAGACGGTGAAAATTCCGGGTTCCTCGTAAACATGGGCTGGATTTTCATCAGAGGAGGTGTTGCCATCCCCAAAGTCCCACAGGTAAGTACTGGCGTCAAGGGAATTATTCAGGAACTTGAATACCTGCTTCAGGTTTTTAGCTTCCCGCGGATAGGCCTCAAATAAGGCTTTTGGAGTCGGATGGATCAGTATGATCTTTTTGGCGGTATCTGTTCCGGATAGGCCATAGGCGGTTAAGGTCACCTGGTGCGCCTTGCTTTCCCAGAATCGGTGTGTGGGTGAGGCTTCTGTGGAATAGGTGCCATCGTCAAAATCCCATACATAGCTCCCTGCATAGAGGCTTTGATTTCTGAAGGTGATGTCCAAAGGTGGACAGCCGGAGGTATCGGGCTGGAATCCCGCCTGAGGGGGAGGAGGTGTAATCTGGATTTGCTTGACAATGCTGTCCCTGCAGTAGGGGCTGAAGGTAAGCAGCTTTACGTCAAAAAGACCCCAATCCCCGTAAATATGCTGTTCCGGATCTTTGCGGGGATCCGAGTTTCCATCCCCGAAATCCCAGAGATAGGACCAGTTTCCGGGTGAACTCAGGTTGATCAGGGAGATCTCCGAGTCCGGAAAGTCCTGGATCAGAGGGTTTACAAAAAAGTCGGCCACCGGAGTCGGATATATGCTTATGCTATCACTCAGGGTATCCCGGCACCCGAAAGCGGTCTCTACAATCAGCTGGATGTAATACGTCGTATCCATACCCTGATCCGCCCCGCGGTAGTTATAATAGTAGGTGTGGCTAGCCTGGTGACTGGATGTCATCTGCAAATTCCCATCTCCATAGTTCCAGGTGTACCTTTCGTAACCTTCCGCGCTTTCAAATTCCACTTCCACAGGGCTGCATACCTCACCATAGGCTATCTCTAATTCCATTTCCGGCATGGGATGGACCTCCATATTCAGGGTGTCGAACAGTTCTGTTTCGCAGGTATTATAGCCATGATACTCGATGATTTTCACCAGATTATATTGATTCAGTCCCAGCTCATTATCCAGCAAGAGGGAAACAGTGTCATTTGAAAGATGGTGCAGGGTATCCCTGACTCCCTGTATATCCAGGATCAGATCAAAGGTGGAGTGCTCAGAACCACTGAGAAGAATTTCTCCCATGGTTTGGTTGTTTTCCATCTGGCACCATGCGGCATCGGGAGTCAGAAATTCAGCAAAGGGCGGTTCCAGAACCTCCAGTTCCACCGTATCGACACCCACACAACCATTGGCATCCGGAATACTTACAAACTCTATGATAAACCTTCCGGGTCCGGCGACCGCAGGATCGAACATTCCGGTAGAATTATTAATGATGCCCTCCCCGGTCCAGGTACCCAGAGCTGATGCTGCCTCCAGATCAATAAGGCGGGTCGTAGGTACAGAAGGGACCTGCCGGAGTGATGGTGCCATCGGGTCCGGGCATTACTACAATATCTTCTGTATCCGTTGACGAGCAGTTATTTCCAGCGGTCACATGGTAGGTAATGGTGTGTGTGCCAATTCCGGCAAGCTGTGGGGAGAATTCGCCCGTAAATTCATCTACAATTCCGGAACCGCTCCAGATACCACCTTCCGTTGCTGCGCTAAGGAAAATGTTACTCTCAAACTCGCACAAAGTCCCCACCGGCGTGATGCTTGCATCCGGGATGTCCACAATCCGGATCACAGACCTGTCGATTACCGGATCGGATGTTGGATAGGGATTGCAATAATTCCAGTAGCGCAATTCAACCTCGAATTCCTGGCCCACCAGTTTGTCATTGGCTACTGTGATAGGCAGGCTTCTCTCGTTAGATCCCGTGACTGGTCCGGTAAGCTCAATAACCGGTCCTGTGAAGGGATAGCTTTGGACGACACCATCGACCATTACCGGGTCTCCCGTCATGGTAATATTTGTGCCATAGACCCATTGTATCCAGCGCGTCCTGGTATTTGGCACATCTTCTTCCTGGGGAGGAACACAATTAAACAGGGTATTGTCATCAAACTGCATGGTGGCCCCATTCCCCACACAGATGGGATATACATCGGGAGAAGCATTTACCCTTCCACCATTGGTATTATCATTATCCCATATCGTAACGATCTGTTCTTGCGAAGAGGAGGTACACACCACCCCATCCACCACCAGAGAAGCCACCGGTCTGTGATTGCACCTGTCATCGTTGGATACATATACATGGGTGGCGATGGCCCCCCATTCGCTACTGCCAGCATCGATTTCCGTGGCAAGGATTGTTTCTGTGCTGCCGTCATCCCAATCAAAGAGGATTTCCACGTCTGCCCCTCCATGATTTACACCCACATAGCTTACTTCCCAGCTAACCACCTCTACGGGCGAGCAGAATTGATCCGGGTTGATATCATTGGCTTTGGAAATGATATTACAATCCTGCCCCTGCCCTAAAACCGGGATCATTAACAGTAAGCTTAGGTAGTATCTCCAGCGTAATTCCATTATACTACATTTCCAAAATAGACTCTTTACATGAAAGAACGATTTTCTTACATAAACGTTGCATTAGGTGTGATAAAAAGATTATTTATTTTGATTAAGCCTTCTGAAAAAAGCGCACAAATCAAGCCTGGAAAGGCAGGTGATTAAATTGGATAGCTCCGTTTCCTGGCATTTACCTTCCAGGTTTCTGTGATTTGTTGGTTTCGAACCACATAGACCTGCTCATGAAGAGCCATGGTAGGACAGATATGTACAGGGAGCGCATAAACCAGGTCCCCGACGGATAGCTGGTCTGCATCGCCGGAGGAAAGCACCAGGTGTTCCTCACTATGATTGATAACTTCTGGAATTTCCAGATCCAAAAAACGAAGTCTTGGATGCTTCATTTCAGAGGCAAGGGCTTTATATCCCAGGTCCAGACAGAGCTTTTCCACAGGTTTGCTGATCACTCTGCCAGCCAGCACGGCTGCGTGTAGAAAGTCCAGATCTGGAATCGTTGAACTATATCCCGCATCCCAGAGCAGGGGAGTACCCGGACATAGGGTTCTGGAGGCATGAGTGGCATGAATGGGGAAGGTGGGTGTGCCGCCGCAAGCCATCTCCTGCACTTCTATGCCTTCCAGTTCCAGATGATCCACCAGTTTTTCAACAGCTTCAAAATCCAGGTCACAATGCTTCTTTCGCTCTGCCAGATCACGCTCATGAACATGACCGTCGTAGATATGCAGTCCCCTGAACTCCAGATTATCGCTTCTTAAGATGGAATCGATCAGGGGCCGGGCCTTTGCCGGTTCTATCCCGGTGCGGTGCATCCCGTTATCAATATCCAGGAAGACATCCACCTTCTTATTAGCTTGCCGTGCTGCTTCTTCCAGGCGGGACAGGGCCATAGCTGCGTCCAGGGTTACCGATAATCTGCTCCCCGGGTACTTTTCCACCAGTTCAAACCACAAGCCTATAGAGGGTCCCAGTAGGGGATAGGCCAGCAGAATATCTTCGCCCCCGGCCTCTGCCACCATGGCAAGTTCAGAAAGCGTAGCACATTTGAAGCGTCTGATGCCCTGTTGTACCTGCAGCCTGACTACTTCGGCAATCTTATGGGTTTTTACATGTGGGCGCAAGCGTTCTGCACTACCAGCCAGCGCGATCATCCTGCGAATATTCTCCTCGATCCGGTCGGGATATAACAGTATACAGGGCGTGGCCAGGGAGGATTCATTCTCTGGTTTGTACCACATAAGAAGTTTATTATCAGGCTTAGTGCAGTTCAAAAATAGCTTCAACCTCCACAGCGATATTGTTGGGGAGACTCATGCCAACTGCACTGCGGGCCCCTTTGCCATGCTCTTCCCCAAGCAGATCCACTATCAGCTGGCTGAATCCGTTAATGGTCTGGGGATGCTGTTCGAATTCGGGGTAGCAGTTGACCATTCCCAGGGTTTTAATGAGGCGTTTGATCTTACCCAGGTCCCCGATCTGTGCTTTGATGGTGGAGAGCATGGTAAGCCCCACCTGGCGAGCTGCCACCTGTCCTTCTTCCAGAGTCAGATCTTTGCCCACCTTTCCCTTGATCAGCTCCCCATTGCTCTGCACGGGACCCTGTCCCGATACATAGAGGTGCTTTCCCGTAATAATCACGGGATAATAGATCCCTAAGGAAGGAGGGGCCGGAGGAAGTTCCAGTCCCAGGGCTTTAATGTTTTCTTCGATTTGACTCATGGTGCAGAATTTATTCCTGTAAATAACTGTTATTCAGCTCATAGTCTTCCATATTGCTGAAAGCATAGCTGTAGCTGTGCGGTACAATCTCGTTGTAATCCTCAATGCTGGCTCCGGAAAGACAGGCCTCAATGATTCGTTTTCCTGTCTGAAGCAGGTTCCCTTTCAGATATTTCTGCAACTCCTGCCTGAAGAAGTCCTCCAGCAATTGAGCCCCGGCATCATAGCCATCAGTTCCTACCTCCGTCTGGTTATATACTTTCAGGAAGCGGGATGGAATCTTGGAACCCTCGATGGTCAGGTAATTCAATTCGTAACCCAGCAGAGAGCACCGTGCCGGCTGGAACTGATCCGATTTTAATTTCGCAGCACCCCGCCTGGTCAGGTATTCCCGCATCAGGAGCTGAGGCTTGAACCCCACTTTCCAGACCCCGATATGCTGATTGGGCACCAGAGTATAATTGGTTCTGGGTGTCTCAATGATCTGTTTCAGCAGCATATTGGCATGTTTTATCTGTAATCCGGTGGCAAAGGGCCAGTAGGAACCTACGCCTTCACTGCCCATTTTTCCCCCTCCTGTAATACTTGGATTATTGAAGCCGCGCGGAGAAACCAGTCTCCAGAGCCATGCCAGGGTGGGAGGCAGGATATGGAAGAGGCCGAGGATTCCGTAATTAGGCTCTTCCCTGGAACAAGAGGGGGTGCGCAGTCCAAAGCTCCGGACATCGATCGATACAGCTTTGTCAATTACATTTTTGACAGAATTTCTGGGGAGAACCACGCGGGGATTGGGACACCTTTTGCCCGGTTCGTCTTCGATATGGTCCCAGATCAGGGCAGTGGATCGTGGAGTGGTTTCAATATTCAGAAAAAGAAGCGGACAACAGGCACTGATAGTGGCCTTCTCCAGGTTGGGATCATCTCCGTACTGGGTCACACTATCTACACGGACAAACCATGCATTTTCCGCATCGATGATTCTCAACTTTCCATCCTTCCGTTGTACCGAAGGATGGCAGAATGCCATATCATCAGCCACCGGATTGAAGAGGCAGAATCGAGGGATGGTAATATAACGTTCCTCTCCGGTAATCAGGTTCGTTCCCAGTGAGACACGCCCGTCTGGTTCCCGTATTATATTCTGGTGCATCTCACTTTTCCCTCCGCCACTGGCTCCTTCGTGCATGAAAGTGGTGATGTTGTCGTAGGGACTGATGGATTGTACCGCCGAACAGTGTGCGGTAATCCAACCCTCTTTTTCGCCCTGGGTAAGGATCACTCCATAAAGTCCTTTTTTTGCACTTGGACCCGGGTACAGATTATAGGCATAGAGTTCATGCACCTCTTTGGTCCTGTTGTGCACCACTACCTGCTTGCCATCGAAATGGGTATGCCTGAAAACAGGAGCTACCACTATGAAAGACCGGATTTTTGCTCCTTCTTCCAACTGATCCACAGGAACGATCTCCTGGAGCATGGAAAGGCCCATAGCAAAAAATGCAGCATTGGATGGAACTACGGCCACACCCAGGGAGCCAATGCCAGCTCTTCCAGCAAAGTAGAAGAAGACAGATAGTTCCTGCTCTTCCATCCAGGCAAAAGTCTCCTTCTGTAAACTGGAAAACTCGTAGCCGTATTTATCTGCAAACCGTTGTTTGTCACTGGGCAGTTTGTCGGCGATGACCATGGTGTCGGGATCCCGACGACGCATGTAGGCCTCTGCATAATTGGCAGAGATTCCATTCCTGAGCCTGTGCACGATGGCTTCGGTGTAATTTCCTTTTCCTGGAATGTCATAGCTGACTTCGAATTCGTCATGCTCCTCCCCATTGGTGGCAGCACTGGCCAGGTCCAGGGTTGAATCAAATACAGAAAGCTTTTTACAGGTTTTTAACAGGGAGCTAATGTTTTCAGGGAGAGTAATATTTTTTGCTTCCAGGGCTTGGTACAGATCCTTCATTAGTTACAATTTCCCACAAAAATAGCATAAAATGCGATAATTTGTTACTATTAGTTAACCAGGAAGACATTACGAATTAAGATAATAATAGGGCGTGTGTTCTTGATCAAAAAAAATAGACTATTAGTCTAAATTGTTCGAAAAATCTACTATTAAGATACAAACTATAGCTACATTCACTTTTCTAATTTAAAACCCTCCTTATGAATTTCAAGATTCGTTGTTTTGCCTTCTTTTCCTTTTTGTTAATTGCATTAAGTTCCTGCGATGAGAGTACTGCAGAATTGGGTGGTGATCAATCAGAGTTTGGCACGATTGGCGTCACTGCAACAAGTCCCAATCTTCCTGCAGTGCTGCAGGGAGGAACAGCTGAAATAACAGATTTAGAGGACGGGGTTTCTGTCCTTACTCTATCGGTTGATTTCTCAGAAGCTGAGCTTGAGAGCATTCAGCAAAGACTGCCGGGTTTTGACGGGCAATCAGATTTTGATGCAAAGTTCCGTGTTACCACAAAAGGGGTACAGAGTGTCTATGATGATGGAACCAACTTTACTCTGGTGAAATATGACGCAGAGGTTGGTGACAAATATACCCTTAAAAGAAATGGTCAAAACCTGGTCAGGGAGGTGACACAAAAATCCACCGAGGATGATTATTACTGGAACGGGTGGCTATTGAAAACAATCACGGTTAAAGAGACGGGAAGAGCTGTCCCGGGTCTTTCCGAGACGGAATTGGTATTTAATCACAAGTTTGGCCTGGTCGGATATACCCTGAAATTTGAGGATGGATCCTCAGAAGCTATTCCCGTTATACTGCAGAACTGATCGACCGACTTCCCTTATTATCATCCAGGTGGAAGATTCCAGGCCTGCTTCTAAGTGTCGTTGGTTTACTATTGCTTTACGCTTATTTTACAGGCCATAAACCTTCCTGGCTGGTATCAAAGGTATTTGCTGTGGCAAGTTTTTATGGGGAGCGCAGCTATTTCTCAGTAATCCAGACCAATATCATTGATGAGATGGGATCTGTATTTACGATCCTGGGCTTGATGATCCTGTTTTTTTCAGAGGAGTATCATGAAGATGCCGCGATTAATAATCCGCTCCGGATAAAGGCTATTGTTCATTCCATCTGGATTGTTTCCTTTCTTTGGGTTGCTATATTCCTGGTTGTTTATGGCTTAGCCATTTTCTTTGTTTCTTCGACAATCTTTGCTTTGTTTCTGCTTTCCTGCAATATTCACTTCTATATGCAACTCGTGATTATCCGGCAAAACAAATAAGTTTCCCCTTGAAACTCTTCCTGCAGATATTGTTGATCCTTTTTCTATTGAATATCTCTTTTATAGGAATCTCGTTCTTCCTTCCGGGAAGAATAGGATTTGTGGACAGCTATAGTCTGCTACTGGAGAAAGGGGTGATTGAACTACTGGATAAAAAGGGCGCCAGGCAAAGTGAACAGCGAAACAGTGCTGATCCCTTTACAAACAATGCAATCTCCTATGATGAGCTAAAACCATACCTGGATACTTTGATGCCTGGAACTCTGTTTTTTTCCGATCAGGGAAGAACGGTAAGTGCAAAGTTTATAGCAGGCAGCTGGAAGCACTGTGGTATTTATCTGGGTAGTCTGGATCAGATCCAGCGTTTCTGGGGGAAGGATCATGATCTTGTTCTTTCGCTGCGGAAGTATTATACTTCAGACAAAGAATTCCTGATTTTTGATAGCTCCTATGAATATGGGGTGGCCATTCACAGTATCATTGAATTGGCCGGCCTGGGCGAAATATCCACCCTGAGAAGCTTGTTTTTTGTTGAAAGCAAGCTTGGTAAAGAGGAGTGGAGCCAGTGCCTGCTGAATGGAATGGAGCATCTGGGAAAAGCGTACGATTACTTTTTTGTTCTTGAAAATGATGAGTCGCTCTATTGTTCAGAGTTTTTGTATTCTATGCTTCAGATGGACAGAAGACAAGTTACCCCATCCAGAAAGATTTTGGGTAGAGAATTCCTTCTTCCGTCCGATCTGCTTCAAGCCATCCGAAAGTCCCGGGCGACAGGAGGGGAAGATATTCATAAGGAGATCCTTACAAAAAAGGAAGGCCAGATTACCTACTCTTTGGCACCATAGCCCGTCTGAGTCTTTTTGAGAAAAGCAGGATTGAAAGGGCCCCCAGCAGGGCAAAAAATATATCTGATTGGGCATCCCAGATATATCCCTGCATGCCCAGGAAATTGTCTGTGAGCTCAGGTCCAAGAACGACAGCCAACCATTCAATCAACTCATAGATGGCAGCAACAGTCATGGCCACGCAGACAGAAAGGAAGTTGGTCCACCCGGGACTGCGAATGATCCGCTTCCGTATGAATACCTCCTGACTGACAAGTACAGCCACCATTCCCTGAACAAAGTGGCCAATTTTATCATAGTTATTGCGGTCTGAATTGAACTTCTCTTTGATTAGATCGAAGAAGGGCACTTCGCTGTAGGAGTAGTGGGCACCAATGGTCATGAGGCAGGCTGCAACAAAACACCAGAGATAAGTTGTTGATGTAAATGCCTGCCTGAAGTAAAATATGACACAGAGCCCGATCCCAATAATCGCAGGAGCTACCTCCAGGATCCACAGCCGATAATCCAAGGGGCCGATGGCCGACCAGATCAGCAGAAGTATAAACAATACAAGCAGAATAATCAGGAAATGGGCTTGTTCTTTTCTTCTCACTTTAACGCTGCACGATTAATTATTCCGGATTGGAAACCCTGGGCAATTCTACCCTGTTGAAGATCTCCCCATCGACCCTTCTTAACCAGGTGGTGAAAGTCTTTTTACCTGTTTCTAAAAGGATAAGCCGGGCTCCGTTGAGGGGACGGGATCCATAGCTGTTTCCGCCCGAGAAATATCCATAACACAAGGCAATGTTATGTAGCTGGGCCACATAGTTGTTCACATGATCATGCCCCACAAAAGTTCCCAGTACATTTCTCTGGAGGACCATCTCTGCGAACATACCGGTATTAATTTTTGGTGAGCACTCTTCCTCCTTTCTCTTGCCGAGTTTAAATTCCCCATGATCAAAAGCCTGCTTGTATTCGGGAAGCGGGATATGAAAGAAAAATAGGGACTGGATATCAGGATTTTTTATTAGCCACTTTTCATTGTTTTCAGTGAACCACCTGAGCTGAGAACGATCAAACCAACCATAGCCTTCCACACCCTGGTCCTTTGCCAGAGAATAGGATCTGGAGTCCATACCAAAGATCAGTTTTTCTGCTGTTCCTTTTTGATTGTATACAGGCAGGATATGATTCCCAAGCCCTTCGACCTCCGGGCCTCCTTCGTCGGACAGAACACAATAGGGCCGTTCCGAAAGGTAGGTCAGTAATTCTTCCCGGGAAGCTTCAGCTTCATCCTCATGATTGCCAAAGGTGACGGTATAGGGAACCTTATAGCTGATCAGGAGCTCGGTTAATACCTCCCAGCTTTTCAGGGTCGGTTTCCCGGTCACAATATCACCTGTTAAAATGACCAGATCCACTTGTTCGGCTTCCAGGACCGCTTTCATATTGTCCAGGACCTCCTGGGAGTTTTCACCTCCGATATAAAAGTGGGTGTCTGTAAACTGGGCAATCGTAAATTTTCCACTATCCCTGAATTGCAGACGGATCTCTTGTGCAGAGAGCTTCGCAGAGGCAGATAACAACAGTAAGGCAGCGGCGATGATAAAATTGAGCCGAAAGGAGTATTTCATGTTCAGGGCAAGCCTATTTGATATTTCTGATTTTCATGGAAAGCACTTCCCCGCTTTCTGCATCGAGTTTAAATATCTTGTACAGAAGCGACTTTCCTACCAGCATGGAGCTGGCAACTGAACTGGATACACCTTCATAGCTCAGGGTAATGAGCCAGCAGGCTTTGTCTTCACTTAGTTCCACTTCCTCAAGTTGCACCTGCTCAGCCTCCGGGAAGAAGGATATCAGATGGGCTTTCGCCTTGTCAGTGGCCTCTTTAACATCAATCATACCCTAAAGATAGGGAAAAGTGTTTTGCTTTCCAGTTGCAGCCGGTGATAAAGTTAATATTGGGACTGAAGCCCCTTATCACTGTAACCCCTTCTGGCGGGAAAGGGAGGGTCCAGACACATACTTCAGTGAGCATGGGCATGTTGTCAACCCCGATTACAGTCAGCGCTGGATGCCCCGATATATCCAGCCTGGTCAGCTGGTTGCCGCAGGAGACCATTTTCGTTAAACCAAAGTTGGCTGACAGGTCCAGGCTGGTGAGGAGGTTGTTTTTGCAGGTGAGTTTGACCAGGGACTGGTTATGAGAGATATCGAGTTCCTTCAGCAGATTCCGGTTACAGATAAGTTCTTCAAGCAGGGGGTTGTTGGAGAGATCCAGTGAGCTGAGTTCACAAGAGGTACACTCCAGATACCTTAAGGCACCGTTTCCTGAAAGGTCTATGCCTGAAAGCGGATTCAGGGTAATGGTCAGGGAATCAAGATGAGCAAAGGCCTCCAGCCCTGTCAGGTCGGTAATACCTGAAGGGGGAACAGTAATTGTGTGGACGGCTTTCGCTTCTTTCTGACTGATCTGGCCATCTTTATTTGTATCTAAACCCCGGTTAATCAATACCTGGAGGAAAGCCTGATCAGGAATCTCCACCAGGATTTCCGGCGGGGATTTTTCACAGCCAATGAGCAAAGCCGAGAAAAGGAACGTAAAGCATATTATTCTGGAAAACTGGGGCATATCTCTCGCTATTCGATCCGGACATCAAATATACCCTGGAACACTAGTAATCCTCTCCCTTCAGCTTCATATAGGACTGTGGATGGAGGCAAACCGGGCAGTTTTCCATTGCTTTGGCTGATTCATACACGTAGCCACAAACCATGCACTCCCACCACACTTTACCGTCTTTCATAAATACCTTATCCTCCGAAACATTCTGAAGCAACTTCAGATATCTTTTCTCATGTTCGGCTTCCACCTTGGCTATCATTTTAAATGCTGAAGCAATCTTGGGGAATCCTTCCTTCTTTGCGATCTCTGCAAAAGCGGGGTAGAGGTCGGTCCATTCTTCGTTTTCTCCTTCAGCAGCAGCTTTCAGGTTCTCAGCGGTGCTTCCAAGCTTTCCTGCAGGATAACTGGCAGTAATTTCCACCATGCCACCTTCCAGGAATTTGAAAAAGCGCTTGGCGTGGGCCTGTTCTTCCCTGGCAGTTTGCATAAAGATGGCCGAGATTTGCTCAAATCCCTCTTTCTTGGCCTGCTTGGCAAAAAATTCATAGCGATTTTTAGCCTGGGATTCACCTGCAAAAGCCTTTAGCAGGTTCTGTTCTGTAAGGGTTCCTTTCAATACGTTTTCCATAATAAATATATTCTATAGTCTAGTAAAATCAGATTTCTCATCCCCGCAAACCGGACACACCCAGTCGTCAGGCAACTCATCAAATTTCACTCCTTCCTTCTCTTCGTCGTAGATATATCCACAAGCGGGGCATTGATACCTGGCAAAATCTCCTTCAGAAGCAGGTTTTTCCAGTTTTGATTTGTCAATGTAGGTAGGAGCATTTTTCGGTGCCGCACCTTTTTTTACCTGCCGGTAATGGAGATAGGTGAGGGGCTCTGCCTGGTCGTCCAGAACTTCCGAATGTATGAGCTCTCCGATAAACATGAGATGGGTACCCACATCGATGCTGTCAATTAGCTTAAACTCCAGATATGCAAGGGCATCGTTCAGGACTATGGGAACTCCTGTTTCTCCATACCGGAGCTTCATTCCCTTCAGTTTATCTGCATCGGATCCACTTGTATAGCCCAAGGTGCCTAAGGTTTTAGCATCCGCATCCTGGTGCAGGACGGAGACCGAAAAAACACCCGAGGACTTGATCAGTTCTGCTGTATGATTCTCCTTGTTGCAGCAGGTGGCAAAGCGGGGAGGTTCTGAGGTGACCTGGAACACCGTATTGGATATATACCCGTTCCCATACTCCCGGGACCCTGAACATACCGTATAAAGGCCATAGGAGATTTTGAAAAGTGCCTTGTAATCAATCATGTCGGGGCTTGATGTTAGAGTTCATACCAGAAGGCCTCTCTCAGGACCTCCAGGCTTTTGGGTACGGCTTCCATGGGATCGGCTTTCCCTTCCATTTCCAGAGAGATATACCCCTTGTAGTTATGCTTGCGCATGATCTCACCAATACGTGGGTAGTCCAGGTCCAGGCTGTACCATTTGCCACCCCCGTAATAGGTTTTGGCCTGCATCAGGTAAGTTTCCGGGGCCAGTTGTTCCAGCTTGTCGTATGGATCCTCCAGGAAGTTACCGGTATCCAGGGTGACCTTAAGCCAGGGCGAATCTATGGCGTTCACGATTCGAAGGACTCCTTCCGGCAAGCGTCCCAGGCCCCAGTGATTTTCCAGGCCCAATACCACGCCGCATTTCTCTGCGGTGGGGATGACTTTTTCCAGGGAATCAATTACCCACTTGAATCCGTCCTCGTCGGTATAGCCTTCCAGGCTTGGTTCTATGCCCCGGTTTTCCATAAGGTGGTCAAAGTCCCTGCTGGTTCCCCAACGGCCGGTATTTATCCGCATAGTTGGAATGCCCAGCTGGTAGGCCAGTTCAATCTGGTGTATGGTCAGATCAATGTTTTCCTGTCGTTTTTCTGCTTCCGGATACACATATCCCTGGTGGGTGGAAAAGCCCATCAGATCGAGCCCGCTGTGAAAGGCTCTTTTTTTCAGCATATTCAGGTATCCTATCTCTTCCGAGGCCATCTGCACCAGCAGAAGTTCCACACCATCAAAACCCATGGCAGCTGCATGGTCGATGATCTCCTCAAGAGGCGGTTCACCTTTGGGCTTGTTGAACTGCCAGAAGGAATAAGTGGATACCCCTATGGGATTATGCCTGATTTTTTTCATTGGCTCTTCATCCAGACCGGATGTTTCACCGCTTGTACATCCTGCCAGTGCAGTTCCTGCTGCGGCAAGGGCGCCAGCTTGTAAAAAGTTACGTCTGTTAATCATGATCAATGGTAAGTTGGTTTATAAGTGCAGAAATTTTTCATTCAAAGGCTGTTCGAATTCTCCTGTCATATTCGGCGCTCCCTGGGTTCCAGGTCAGTCAGTTCGGCGATCCGTACCGGGTGGCCCGATTCGATACTCTTACGCGCCGCAATGCCAATAAGGATAGACATGGCTCCATCCCTTACACCGGCCGGCCGGTCGTACGGATCCGCTTTCCCCGGAGTCTGAAAAATCTGCTGGTGGAGCAATCTGTCTCCCCCACCGTGTCCCGTTTTCGAATAGTCCACGTTGTGTACCGAATAATCTTCCCACAGTTTGTGCAGGATTACCGGGTCCCGGTGGAGCATTTCATCCTCCTGTGACATCTCCAGTTCGTGTTTATCGGACTGACTGATATTTTCGTTGTTCATAAATGGAATATCCAGCCAGGCATCGATCCTGCCTTCCATTCCGTTGAAGGCTAATTTCCACCCTTCGTAGGGGGAATAGGTGGTCAGAGAGTAGTTCACATAGGTGTTGTCGCGGTATTTGATCTGGGCTGACATCTTATCGTAGATATTGATCTCCGGCCGGAACAGGCAGTTGTCGCGGATGTAGCCGTCGTACTGTTCATTCTTTACATAAAGATCCATAGAACGCTTGTCCTGGGTAATATCCCAGTAGAATTTACATTCGGTTTTAAAAGAACAGCTACGGCACTTGTCTCCCCTGAACGGACCATTGGAGCCATAGTGCTCCAGATCGCCATAGGCGAAAACCTCCTCGGGATCGCTGTCCAGTAACCAGTTCAGCAGGTCGAAATGGTGGGTGGCCTTGTGAACCCAGAGGGTGCCTCCCGACTGCCTTAATCCATGCCACCTCCGGAAGTAGGAGGCTCCATGGTAGGTATTCAGGTACCAGTGAAAATCAACAGAAGTTATTTTCCCAATGGCCCCTGACTGCAGAAGCTCCTTTATCTTTGTCACGTAAGGTGCCCACCGGTAGTTGAATCCTACGATCAGTTTATTATTGGAGCGGCGTTCTGCATCCAGAATGGCCTGGCACTTGTGTTCATCCGTGGTCAGAGGTTTTTCGGTGAGGACATCGCACCCCATATCGAGCCCCTGGATAATATATTCATGATGGGTGGAGTCCATGGTAGTCACGATGACCAGGTCGGGTTTGGTCTCCCTTACCATCTTTTCAAAATTGCTAAAAGTGGGACAGGATACACCCATAAACTCTCGCGCATATTCCAGCCGCCCGGGATTAATATCGCAGAGACCAACAAACTCCACGATATCGGGAAAATCCTGCACCAGGGTTTTTCCCCAGAAGGAGGTTCCACGTACTCCGGTTCCTACCAGGACCGTTCTTATTTTTTTTCCATTGGACAGAGCACTGCTGGCAAGGGGACTGGCCATCAGGCTTCCAGCTACAAAGGCTCCGGTGGTGCCAAGAAATGCACGCCGGTTAAGGGAATTACTCATAGTGAGACAGGTTTAAAGCCGGTGATGAGTTTCTACTCCAAAAATATAGGTGGAGGGGTATTACTGGTACTCGATGAAGTTGAATTTGATTCCCAGGCGACCCTCCATAATTTCACCCAGCTCCAGAAGTTCAGGATCATCAAATTCAAAATAAAAATTAACTGCCACCTCTTTTTCTTTGTCCTGCAGAGGCTTAAACATCCTCATAATATCAAACACGCTCTGGACGGAAGCGGTATCTACGTATTCCAATTTAAGGTCCACCGTGGTCTTATCCACCGGATTTTTGATATATTCTTCAACCCATTCCACTATGGGTTGAAAAAACTTCCGGGGATCGGAAAGGATGGAGTTCCCTGAAAGTTTAAAGTAGCCGGGTGAACATTCTACTTCGAGGGATTTTTTCGTAGGTTCGATACTGATATTTTCCATATAACAATATTAATCCTTTTCGATTTCAATACCAAACACCGTCATAATTTCATGCGCTTTATTCAGGTTAAGCTCAGTAAGCAGGTCCTTGTCGTTTTGAAGATTCAAATTCTTAAGTTTATTTAAGATTTCTCTCCAGGTAGCCGGATCTTCATTGCACAGAATGGTGAGGAACTTGGCCATATTGGGCATGGTGTTTTGTGGTATGAGCTCCTTGAGTGTGTCAATAAAACCCATTTCGTGCAGAATAGCCAGCTTCAGGTTTACCTCCTCAATCTTCCCGGGCATATCTTTATCATCCTCGACCGGGATCTCAAGTTCCACCTGTGCTCTGAGGTACTCCATCAACTTTACATAGTAAGTGAGGTCAACCATCTCATTGTAGATGGAGTATTCTTTAAAGAAAGTGGACGCACTTGTTTTTTTATTAAAGTAGTTATAGATATCCTCCAGTTTGAAATAGTTTACAAACAGGTATTTCCAGTTTTCTGATCTTTTGTCTTCCAGCAGGCTTCTGTGTTTTTCTATATACATGGAAGCATTGGAGTAATAGGTTGCCAGAAATTTGCTTTTTTTATCGATATCATCTTCGTGTTCGAACAGAAATCTTTCGATCTTACTGATCTCATTCACCGATTTTCCTCTGGATGATCCATCCACCAGAAAATCAAACTCACGGATCATCTTATTGATTTTTTCGATGTTCGGGAGGTATATTTTGGTTTCATTAAAAGGATCCTGCCTTTCAATGATAATATTCTGCTTCAGGCATAATTCCTCCAGTTCTGCCTTCGAATAATTATTAGACTCCTTTCCCATAACTCTGCTTTGTTGTGCAAAATACGCAGTTACCGAAATTAAACTTTTTTATTGTAAAATCAATACGGTTGACAGGGAATGATACCGGGGCCATATCAGGAGAATATGGTAAAATTAACCCCCCCGTATTTGCGATGTTGCTGAAAACGGGCGTGAGCTGAAAAGGAATAACTGCCAGGGTGTTCCAGTATGAATATCCCCTCCTTATTCAGTATCTCGCTGCCTAACACCAGGTCCGGAAGCTCAGCCAGTCCGGGGTGGTCATAGGGGGGATCTGCAAAAATGATATCGAAGGACTGGACCGGTTTCTTCAGGTACTTGAAAGCATCTGCCCGGATCACACTTACCTGATCCATTTTCATGGCCCTGCAGGTTTCCTGAATAAATCTGAAATGCTGCGGGGCCATTTCAAGGGCAAGCACAGAACGTGCCCCCCTGGAGGCAAATTCGTAGGAGATGCTTCCAGTTCCCGAAAACAGGTCAAGCACGTCCATCTCTTCCAGGTCATACTGGTGTATGAGGATATTAAAAAGGTTCTCCTTTGCAAAATCGGTGGTGGGCCGGGCTTTGAAATTCCCCGGGGGATGAAGACGCTTTCCTCTGTATAGGCCGCTGATTATACGCACTTGCTACCTTCTGAAAGGATCATAAAACGCTGGATATCTTCCCTGCTTAGGTGTTCCAGGTAGTAAGGAGTGAGAAGCACATTTCTGATATATTTTCCGAGAAGCCGATAGAGATCGTGCCCTTCATGAATTATACCTGAAAGGTAGACCGGGAAGGTTTCAATATCCAGGTCAAGTTGTCGCATGGTATTCAGAATGTGGTAGATAAAATCGGAAGTGTCATTCAGGGAATAGCGGTTCAACAATTGGATCCTGTCTTCAGCAATCACAAGTATATCAAGTGAATGGGACTGTACTTCAGCCAGGACAAATCCTCGCTGGTGATCACTTGATCTGACCTGGTCAGAGAGGGATATAAGGCATTCGGAGGTATGCAGAATTTTCGCCTCCCCGCTAAAGCGCTGACCCAGTTCAATCATCTTTTCCGGAACCGCATAAATCAGGTATGAGTTCCTGTTTTTAATATGGCGATCCATTACCTCGTCCGAATCATCCAGGGAACAGACCTTATCCAGGATTTCCTGCTTCCTTTCCTGGTTGAAAAACTGCCTGGGAACCAGGGTGACAGCCATGGAATCAGTGATTAGAACCGTTTCTCCTTCAAAAGAGAAGAGATTCTCTTCTTCGAGTATACGGCCGCATTCAGCAGCAATCTCTGCAGCAGCAGTGTCAGGTTCTGAAGTGTAATCTTTCAGATACACCGGGGTATAACTGGCATCAGAGATTAAAACAGAAAATCCACCCGGAATAAACCGGATGGATTGATGGCCTTTTAGCCGAATATCTTGCGTAATACTATTCGCTATTACACTTTCTGCCTGCATCAGTGCCAGGGACCTATTCCCAATTGCCTGTGAGGGTTCCTTCTTCCATGGATCCGAATTTCAGGCCTTCAAATCCAACGATCTTCATCCGCTCATCTTTATAATTTACAATGAGTTGTTTGTCCATTCCATTGAGCAGGTCGTCATAAAGCGTATACGCTTCAACCACCTGCACCGTCAGATTCGAACTGGTCAGCAGTTCACCGGAGGTCATGGTGAATGTGATTCCAGTACAAAAAGGAACGTAGCGCAAAGAGTCTGAAGCAAATCCCTGATGAAACAGTGAATCCAGTACAGGAACCTGTATGGGCACACGGCTGATTACTCCCTCTTCCAGTGCCTTCTCCCTGGCCTTTTCAAAACCAAACTCGTCAAGCCACTCTTCGGGGATATCACCATCCGCCTTGATCACGGTAAACGATGCCGTATCAATGAAAGCAATCAAAGTATCAAAACTCCCGGTGTATTTCTTGTAGACATCTTTATAGGCTTTTTGAGCTTCCCTGATGTCAATCAGTCTGTCGATGGTTGCCTGCTCCCTTGTCTCCACTTCCTGGTTAAACCTGATAGGCTCCATGATGCTTTCAACAATCAGATACCCTAAAACAATGATTATTAATACGAACAGAATCTGGATTACTCTTCTCATGGGGTATTCTTTTAGCGTTTGCGCACAAATTTAACAAAAAAAATAAATTAAATATTTTTAATTGTGCAATATTTGAATGGGATGCTGAGAAAATTCATAAGTGAAAGACTGTTAGAAAATCTTGAGTTTCAACCCACTTTGGGTCAGGAAGATCTGATTAGGGAACTGGGGGGATTTCTGGCAGCGGAAGATTCAGCCGAGATTATGCTGCTTAAAGGCTATGCAGGTACGGGAAAAACCACCCTGGTAAAAAGCCTGGTAAGAACCCTGAGCGAATTAAAACAGAAGAGTGTACTGCTTGCGCCAACTGGCCGGGCAGCCAAAGTCCTCACCGCTTATTCGGGTTTTCCCGCCTGGACCATTCACAAGAAGATTTACAGGCAGAAGGCCGGGAGAGATGGATTGAGTGAGTTTGTGCTTGATCGTAACCTGCATAAGAATACCTGTTTCATCGTGGATGAGGCCTCCATGATCGGTGACCGGTCTCCGAATAGCTTTTTTGGTTCAGGGGATTTGCTGCGTGACCTGGTGGATTATGTGGAGGCCGGATCTCAATGCAGGCTGGTCCTGGTGGGAGACACCGCTCAGCTACCCCCGGTGGGACTGGATATTAGTCCGGCCCTGAACCGGGAGCGTCTGGAAGGATTCGGATACAGGATCAGGGAGATCGAGCTGACCGATGTAGTGCGACAGGCAGTAGATTCCGGCATTTTGTACAATGCCACCTCCATCCGCAACCTGATTACAGACCGTTTGGCTGAATACCCGTCCTTCGATTTTGATTCATATGCAGATGTTAGCTTGATCGGTGGTGCCGACCTGCTGGAAGCCATCTCCAGAAGCTATGACCATTACGGGACTTCCGATACCATCGTGGTAACACGCTCCAATAAGCGGGCCAATAAATTTAATGCAGGTATCCGGAGCCAGATATTGTGGCGTGAAGAGCAGGTATCTCCCGGGGATCTCCTGATGGTGGTGAAAAACAACTATTTCTGGAAAGATGAGCAGAATCGTATCGATTTCATTGCCAATGGAGATATTATCCGGGTGGAGAAGGTTCTTACCACCGAGGAGGTACATGGACATAAGTTTGCAAGTCTCCTGATAACTCTTCCCGATTACCAGGATATGGAGCTGGAGGTCAAAGTGCTCCTGGATGTGATCGACCTGGAGGCTCCGTCCCTGAACTATGAGCAGCAGAAAACACTTTACCTGTCTGTGGCTGAGGATTATCCGGATGAGTCCAGTAAAAAAAAGGTCGCCGACAAGATATCTACGGACCCCTATTACAACGCTTTACAAGTGAAATTTGCCTATGCAATTACCTGTCATAAGGCGCAGGGGGGACAGTGGAAATCGGTTTTCCTGGACCAGGGCTATTTTACCGAAGAGATGCTGTCCCTGGATTATCTGCGCTGGCTGTATACGGCCTTTACCCGTGCTTCAGAACAACTTTACCTGGTAAACTTCGCCAAGCAGTTTATTCCCCGGTAATCTCAGGAACCAATTAGCCTGTGTTCATATGAGTCTTCTATACGAACCCGGGGATGTCTTGTCCTAATCCTCAAACAGATCTATGGTTCCTGTAAATACTTCCTCAATCAAATCCTCCTGATTGATCCAATAATCGGAAGTAATTAAGGTATAGGTGTTTTTTCCCTTGCTCTGTAATTCCCAAAGTATTTTCTCAGCATCCTGGAAGGGCACTTCCCCGTTGAACTGATCTTCAAATAACCTTTTAATCAGGCTGTTTTCGTCCAGTATTTTGCCCATGGCCATTAAAACCAATTCTTTTGTTACCCCGGTATTTGCGGATCCGCTGATACTCAATTCAAATTCCATTTTTGTTGCCTTGCCGTTTGGAAATACTCCGTTAAAGGACTGATACAGCAACTGGTTTATACAGAACATGGGATAGTGCAATGAAATGTCCGGATATTCCTCGGATTCATTATCATCAAGCATTTCATGGGATAAATTCTTGATCTGGCCCTCGTTTAGTTTTCCACTGAACTTGTATCTTAACAAGATCTCTGCAGCTTCGTGGGGATCAAAATCTGTAATTGCCATTTCGCATAGTTCCCGCAATTCGGAAGGAGGAGAATCCTTGGCCTCGGAGTAATTGAACTCTTCCAAAAGCTTCATATAATCCTCCGTCGACCAATATCCACTTATTTCCCGGATTGATTTTATATCCAGAACCTTAAGAATAACTCTTATCTGCATTTTGTTATTTTTTATTCTTCAATTTTTATTCCCCGATAATCTTAACCAGGGCACGTTTGCGGCGCTTGCCGTCAAACTCTCCGTAAAATATTTGCTCCCAGGGTCCAAAATCCATTTTCCCGTTGCTTACCGCAACCACCACTTCACGGCCCATCAGAGTCCGCTTGATATGGGCATCGGCATTGTCTTCAAAGCCATTGTGCTTATACTGGCTATAGGGCTTCTCCGGTGCCAGTTTCTCCAGCCAAACTTCGAAATCGTGATGTAAACCGGCTTCATCATCATTGATGAATACCGAAGAGGTAATGTGCATGGCGTTGACGAGGATGAGGCCCTCCTTAATACCGCTCTCCCTCAGACACTCGTCCACTTCGGGTGTGATGTTAATCAGTTGCCGGCGTTTTTTAATCTCAAACCAGAGTTCTTTACGATATGATTTCATGAGCTGTGAATTCGTTTAGATTAGCTTCAGTTCCCGCTGTTGCTGGAGAATCTTCTCCATCAATCTCTCTTTTACGATCTTATAATCCTCCTGCCTTTCCAGTTTCTGGAAGACAGAAAAATAGAACTTGATCTTGGGTTCTGTTCCGGAGGGTCGCACGGAGATTTTGCTTCCATCTTCCAGCAAGAACTGGAGAACATTCGATTTAGGCAGTTCGATGGGGGTCTTTTTCCCGGTACGACAATCCAGACTGCTCTGCTCCAGGTAGTCACGAATGGTGACTATGGGCGAACCACTCAGTTCCTCCGGCGGGTTTACCCTGAAACCAGCCATCATCTGCTGGATTTCTTCCGCACCTGATTTTCCTTTCCGGACCAGATTGATCAAAGACTCCTGGTAGAGAGAGAATTTCAGGTACATCTCCAATAGTATATCGTACATACTTTTGCCCCGGCTTCTTGCCCAGGCAGCGAGCTCTGCAATAATAGAGCAGGAGCTTATTGCGTCTTTGTCCCGGACAAAATCCCCGATCATAAATCCGTAACTCTCCTCACCTCCTCCAATGAAAGTCATCTTATCTTCATTTTGCCGAATAATGTCTGCAATAAATTTAAACCCTGTCAGGACATCCCAATAGGGAACCTTGTAATGCCTGGCCATATCTGCAATCAGCTCGGTGGTCACAATGGTCTTCACGATATATTCTTTGCCGCTTAACTTTCCCCGCTCTGACCATTGAGATAATAGATAGTAGGAGAGCAGGGCGGCCGTCTGGTGCCCGTTTACCAGGATCAGCTTCCCCTGGTCATCCCGGATAGCAATCCCTACCCGGTCGGCATCGGGATCGGTGGCCATCACCAAATCAGCCCCTACCGCATCGGCTCTCCTGAGGGCCATATCCAGGGCCGCAGACTCTTCCGGATTGGGAGATACCACGGTGGGAAAATTTCCATCAACCACATCCTGTTCCGGAACATTATAGATGTTGGTGAATCCCATACGCTTCAGGGCCCTGGGTACCAGCTTGACCCCGGTGCCGTGGATGGGGGTATACACTATTTTTATATCCGGGTGAGCAGCAATCAGCTCCGGGTTAATGGATTGTTTTACTACCTCATCTATGTAAAGGGCATCCATTTCTTCACCCAGGGTATGGATAAGCTCCCGGTCCCCATTGAACTTCACTTCCCCGATGGATTTAATTTTCTGTACTTCTTTAATGATGTTTTCATCATGAGGATGAATAATCTGAGCACCATCTTCCCAGTAAGCTTTGTACCCGCTGTATTCTTTGGGGTTGTGGGAAGCAGTGATAACCACCCCGCTCTGACAGCCCAGCTGCCGGATGGCGAAACTGAGTTCCGGGGTGGGTCTCAGGCCATCGAACAGGTAAGCCTTGATTCCATTGGCCACGCAAATCTGGGCGGTGATTTCAGCAAACAGGGGACTGTTATTCCGGCAATCATATGCCACAGCTACACTGATCTCCTTTCTGTCACTGAACTGTTTCAGCAGGTAGTTACAGAGTCCCTGGGTTGCCATCCCAACGGTATAAATATTCATCCGGTTGGTTCCTATACCCATGATCCCGCGGAGTCCGCCCGTCCCAAATTCCAGATTACGGTAGAAACTCTCAATTAGCTCGGTCTCGTTGTGGTCGATCATCTCACGAATTGCAGCCTTAGATTCCTCATCGATGGGGCTGTTGAGCCACTCTTCAGCTTTTGCTCGAACCTCTTTCAGTATGTTTTGGTCTTTCATGCTTATTTAATTGAAATTATATCAGATCTTTAATACATCTTTCCAGGCTTGTTCTCCAGTAAGGGACCTCAACCCCGTATACTTCCTGAATTCTGGATTTGTTCATTACGGTGTAGGCCGGCCGTTTTACTGCCCCTGGGAATTGGTGGCTCTCCACTGGGACAATTTTGGCCCTGCAACCGATAAGCCGGCAAATTTCCATGGTCAGGTCGTACCAGCTGCAAACCCCGCTGTTGGAATAGTTGAATATACCGGGAACAAATTGTATCATATCAGAGTCCACATCAGAGATAATCTGCATCAGGGCTCTTGCCAGGTCCTCCGCGTAGGTGGGAGTCCCTACCTGGTCATACACCACCCTCAGGTCGCTTTTTTGATCCATACGGTTGATCATATTTTTTACGAAGTTTTTCCCAAAAACGCTGTAGAGCCAGGATGTTCTTATGATCAAAGACCTCGGATGACCGCGCAATACATTCTCTCCTTCCAGTTTTGTTCTGGCATAAACTCCCAGCGGTGCAGTCGGGTCGTCCTCTCTGATGGGTCTGGGCTGTTCACCCCGGTATACATAATCTGTGGAGATATGGATGATGCGTACGCTTCGGAATTCTTCCATGCAGCTCCTGAAGTTCACAAGAATCTCCCGATTGAGTTTTCGGGCCTCTTCCGGTTCTTTTTCTGCACCCTCTACATCTGTATAGGCCGCACAATTGATTATAAAATCCACCTGGTTTTCAGCCAGAAAAGATTTCAAAGCTGTCAGATCGGTAACATCCAGCTCCTCAACATCTGTGAAGGTATAAGTCTGCCGGAATCTGTTCCGCATCTTTTTTATCTCTCTGCCAAGTTGACCATTTGCTCCGGTTACTAGAACATGACTCATTGCTATATATTTAAAGTTGTTTTAAAAAGGGCAGCCTTCTGTCCTTTTCTGAAACGATTGCCTTTTCTGGATCGACCTTCCAGTTAATTTGCAGGTCTGGATCATCATAATGGATCCCTGCTTCAGATTCCGGATGATAGTATTGGGTACACTTGTACTGAAGGGTAGCATGCTTAGAGAGAACCGAAAACCCATGTGCAAAACCCTCGGGGATAAGTAATTGTAAAAAGTTATCCGAACTGAGCTCAATGGCATACCATTCTCCGTAGCTGGGAGATCCGGGCCGAATATCAAGGGCTACATCCAGGATAGCTCCTTCGGTTACCCGGACCAGTTTGGCCTGCGCAAAAGGTTCTTTCTGAAAATGCAGGCCCCGGATTACGCCGTAAACAGAGCGACTCTGGTTGTCCTGGATAAAGGTATATTTAAGCCCCTGCTGTTCCAGCTGTTCCTGATGAAAACTCTCATAAAAATATCCACGTGGATCTTTAAAGATCTTGGGTTCCAGTACCAGGAGTCCTTGAATATCGGTTTCTATAACTTTCATCCTTCTATATGTCAGAGTCTTGAAGTTTCTCCCCTGCAATATTCAGGAGATACTCTCCATAGGAGCTGTTTCGCATCTGCTCGGCCAGAGCCAGCAGTTGGGTTTTGTCAATGTAATTCATCTTATAGGCAATCTCCTCAATACAGGATATTTTCAGACCCTGTCGATGTTCGATGGTATGCATGTAATTGGCAGCCTGCAACAGGCTTTCCTGGGTGCCTGTGTCCAGCCATGCCATGCCCCTTCCCATGATCCGCACCTTCAAACGCTGCTCCTCCAGGTAGAGCCTGTTCAGATCCGTGATCTCCAGTTCACCACGTTTGGATGGTTTAAGGGTTTTGGCCTTCTCAACCACATCGTTCCCGTAAAAGTAGAGCCCGGTTATGGCATAATTTGATTTGGGCTTCTCTGGTTTTTCCTCCAGGCTCACTACCGCTCTTTCCTTATTAAATTCTACCACCCCGTAACGCTGGGGATCAGAAACATAATAGCCAAAGATCACCGCGCCTTCCTTCAGGGTAGCGGTATGTTTTAAGGTACTTCCGAATCCATGTCCATAAAAGATATTATCCCCCAGGATCATGCAGACAGGTTCATCTCCGATGAATTCTTCACCAATCAGAAAAGCCTGAGCCAGTCCGTCCGGAGAAGGTTGAATGGTATAAGTCAGGGTGAGCCCGAGCTGACTGCCGTCATCCAGAAGGGTTCGATAAAGAGGCAGGTCCCCGGGGGTGGAGATAATAAGGATTTCTCGGATACCTGCCAACATCAGGACCGAGAGGGGGTAGTATATCATGGGTTTATCATACACCGGCAGAATCTGTTTGGAAATGGACCTGGTGATGGGGTGAAGACGCGTACCGGCTCCTCCGGCCAGAATAATACCTTTCATATTAACTTTTTAAGAGATGATCAAAATATGCAATTGTTTTTTCCAGTCCGGTTTCCAGCTTCACCTCCGGGATCCATCCGTCCAGGAGCTTCCTGGCCAGGCGGATATCGGGCTGCCGCTGGGCCGGGTCATCCTGGGGCAGGGGCTGGAAACTGATCTTTGAGCCGGATCCGGTCATGTCAATGATCTTTTCCGCCAGCTCCAGGATGGTAAATTCTAAGGGATTTCCAATATTGACCGGACCTGTAACAGGATCGTCCGTTTGCATCATCCGGATCATGCCCTCCAGCAGATCATCCACATACTGGAAGCTTCTGGATTGGGATCCATCCCCGTATATGCTTAAATCCCGATTCTGAAGTGCCTGCACAATAAAATTGGACACCACCCGCCCATCATTGGGATGCATTCTTGGACCATAGGTGTTAAATATCCTGACGATCTTGATTCTCACCCGGTTTTGCTGATGATAGTCAGTGAAAAGGGTCTCAGCGCATCTTTTCCCTTCATCATAGCAGGAGCGAATCCCAATTGGATTCACATGACCCCAGTAAGATTCAGGCTGGGGATGTACCTTGGGATCTCCATACACCTCACTGGTGGAAGCCTGCAATACTTTTGCCTTGATCCGTTTGGCCAGCCCCAGCATGTTAATGGCTCCCATAACCGAGGTTTTAATGGTCTTTATGGGATTGTACTGGTAGTGAATGGGAGAGGCCGGACAGGCCAGATTGTAAATCTCATCCACCTCCGCAAAGTAGGGGCTGGTGACATCGTGACGGATCAGTTCAAAATAGGGATTCTGAAGCAGGTGGGTAATGTTTTTTTTGGAACCGGTGAAATAGTTGTCCAGGCAAAGAACTTCGTTACCCTCGGAAAGCAAGCGCTCACAGAGATGCGATCCAATAAAACCGGCTCCACCGGTCACTAGAATTCTTTTCATCCTTTCAGGGTTTAACAGGTTTTCGTCCGATGCTGTAATATGTAAATCCATGCTCCTGAAGCTCTTCGGCATCATAGATATTCCTGCCGTCAAAAATCACTTTCTCTCTCATGAGTTTTTCCAGAACGCTGGTAATTCAGTACCCGAAATTCCGGCCATTCCGTGACCAGAATAAGTCCGTCAGTATCCACCAGAGTCTCGTATTTATCCTTGCAGAATTCGATTTTATCCCCCAGAATATGTTTTGCCTCTTCCATAGCAACCGGGTCATAGGCCCTGATTTCAACTCCTGCTTTGACAAGTTCCTCTACAATACGGATGGAAGGAGCTTCTCTCATATCATCGGTGTGCGGTTTGAAAGAAAGGCCCCAGAGACCGATTTTTTTGCCTTTGAGCGAATCTCCGAAATGCTCCTTTAATTTGGCAGGGATCACCGCTTTTTGATTCTCGTTAACATACTCCACGGCTTTTAGAATTTCAAGAGAGCGGTGGTATTCATCACCGGTCCGGATCAGGGCTTTCACATCCTTGGGAAAACAGCTTCCTCCATATCCGGCTCCGGGATAAATGAATTTGTTCCCAATGCGTGAATCGCTTCCAATTCCCTTTCTGACCATATTCACATCAGCTCCCACCACTTCGCACAGATTGGCAATATCGTTCATAAAGCTGATTTTGGTAGCAAGCATGGAATTGGCAGCATATTTGGTCATTTCGGCCGAGGTGATATCCATGAAGATGATCGGATGACCATTTAGGGTAAAGGGTTTGTAGAGCCTCTTCATGAGTTTCACGGCTCTTTTTGAATCGGTTCCGATCACAATCCGATCGGGTTTCAGGAAGTCATTGATCGCCGCGCCCTCTTTCAGGAATTCGGGATTGGAGGCCACATCAAACTTTATCTTGCTATTTCTTTTTTCCAGGGCAGCAGCAACCTTTTGCCTTACTTTTTCAGCAGTTTTGATGGGAACTGTACTTTTGGTGGCAATGACCAGGTAGTCCTGCATATACTTCCCGATGTCCTCAGCAACAGCCAGCACATATTGCAGGTCGGCGCTACCATCCTCATCAGGGGGTGTTCCCACAGCGATAAAGACCGCTTCACTATCCATCAAGCTCTCTTCCAGGCTTGTGGTGAAAAAAAGGCGGCCATTCTCCACATTGCGCCGCACCATGTTCTCCAGTCCGGGTTCATATATGGGAATGATTCCTTTTTGCAGATTCTCAATTTTCTTCTTATCAATGTCCACGCAGGTAACCGTAATGCCAGTTTCTGCGAAACAGGTGCCTGATACCAGGCCGACATACCCTGTTCCAACAACTGCTATCTTCATATTCTAAAGGATTTATTTAAAAGATGTGTAAAGTTAGTTTTTTTCATACATTCCCCGGCATGATGTTTTTTCAGTTTTTTAGATCCCATCAGAGTTTGTCCCCAAGGACGATCGAAAAGACCGCAGAAGAGGGTTTATCAGAGCTTTAGCCATTCTTTTTTTGGGCGTTTACACTCATTTTGTTAACTTTGCGCCTTGTTTAAGCAATTATAATGTCTAACTTATTAATTTTAAGAGAATTATCTAATGTCTAACGAGAGTAAAAAGGTGGATCCCAACGAAGTTGAGAAGACTACCAACGAAGCCAAAGAAGTGAGCTCAAGCGCAAACGAAGAAAAAACTGCTGAGGAAGCACCAGAAGTAGTTGCTGCCAGCGAAGAACAGCCAGTAAGCGAAGAGCAAGTAGTTTCAAGCGAGGAACAACCATCAGCTGAACCCGAAACCCTAAGCGAGGTGAGCGCAACAGAAAAGTCTGAGGCGCAGGCCGAAGAAGAGCCAGTAAGCGAAGAGCCAGTGCTTGAAGAACCTGTGGCCGCAAACCCAAGCGAAGCGGAAGCCGTGGAACAGCCAAAAACGAGTAGCAAGAAAAGCTCCAAGGTGCCCACATCCGCCAATACAGGTGTTGAAGGGTTTAACTGGGATGAGTTTGAAGCCGATGAGAATGAAAATACGGGAGACCTGGCAGAGTTTGAGAAGCTATACTCGGAAACCCTTTCCACTATTGCTGAAAACGAGGTGATCGACGGTACCGTGATCTCCATGAACAAGCGTGAAGTGGTTATCAATATTGGCTACAAATCGGAGGGAATAATTTCCATCAGTGAATTCCGCTATGATCCCGATATGAAGGTGGGTGACAAAGTGGAAGTTTATGTGGATAGCCAGGAAGACAAAAGAGGTCAACTGGTACTCTCACACAAAAAAGCAAGGGCCATGCGCTCCTGGGACCGCGTCAATCAGGCACTGGACCAGGATGAGGTGATCAAAGGATACATTAAATGCCGTACCAAAGGCGGTATGATCGTAGATGTATTTGGTATTGAGGCCTTCCTTCCCGGCTCGCAAATTGATGTGAAACCAATCAGGGATTACGATGCTTTTGTCGGGAAGAACATGGAATTCAAGGTGGTAAAGATCAATCACGAATTCAAAAACGTGGTGGTGTCGCATAAGGCACTGATCGAAGAAGAGCTGGAGCAGCAGAAGAAGGAGATCATCGCCAAACTGGAAAAGGGACAGGTTCTGGAAGGAACTGTTAAGAATATAACCTCTTATGGGGTATTCATTGACCTGGGTGGGGTGGACGGACTAATTCATATTACAGACCTCTCCTGGGGACGTGTTAATCATCCCGAGGAGATCGTTGAGCTTGACCAGAAATTAAATGTGGTTATTCTGGACTTTGACGATGATAAGAAAAGGATTGCACTGGGTCTGAAACAACTTACTCCGCATCCCTGGGATTCACTGGATGAGACGATGAAAGTGGGTGACCAGGTAAAAGGCCGCGTTGTGGTTATGGCCGATTATGGTGCATTTGTTGAAATTGCCGCTGGTGTTGAAGGATTGATCCACGTAAGTGAGATGTCCTGGTCACAGCACCTGAGAAGCGCACAGGAATTTATGAAGGTAGGTGATGAAGTTGATGCCGTCATCCTGACACTGGATCGCGAAGAGCGTAAAATGTCACTGGGGATGAAGCAGCTTAAAACCGATCCATGGGATAAGATAGATGAGATTTACGGAGTTGGAAGCAGGCATACAGCCAAGGTTCGCAATTTTACCAATTTTGGTGTTTTTGTGGAGATTGAAGAGGGCGTGGATGGATTGATTCATATTTCTGACCTGAGCTGGACCAAGAAAATCAAGCATCCTGCAGAATTTACCTCCATTGCTGCCGATATTGAAGTTGTAGTGCTTGAAATTGACAAGGACAACCGCCGCCTGAGTCTGGGACACAAGCAGCTGGAAGAGAATCCATGGGATGTCTTTGAAAATGTATTTGGAGTTGATTCAATCCATGAAGGAACCATTATCGAACTAATGGACAAGGGCGCTGTAATTGCACTGCCATATGGAGTTGAGGGATTTGTGACTCCGAAACATCTTGTTAAGCAGGATGGATCTCCGGTTAAAATGGACGAGAAATTAGATTTTAAGGTGATTGAGTTTAATAAGTCAGCAAAAAAGATTATCTTGTCTCATAGTCGCATCCATGAAGATGAGAATAAATCTTCTGGTCGCTCAGTCAAGCAGAGTGAAGGTGCAGAAGTAAGGAAAGCAACCAGGAAGTTGAAAACCAACCTGGAAAAAACCACACTTGGTGATATTTCCGAACTTGCAGCCCTCAAAACTGAAATGGAAGAGAATCAGAAGAGTGCAAAGAAGAAAGCGGAAGGCGATAAAAAAGATTAACGTAAAACCCTAAAACAATTTAGTCAGCTATGGAATTCAAGATTGACAAATTTGAAAACCACACTTTGATCAAGGTTTTGGAGGAGAAGCTGGATACTCACATTGCCCCGACTTTAAAGTCAGAACTGGTACTTGTATCAGGAAACGGAGAGAAGAATATTATTCTTGATCTGGGCAACTGCAGGTATTGTGATTCTTCAGGACTGAGCGCCATTTTAGTGGCAAACCGTCTCTGCAAAAATGCCAACGGCACTTTTGTGTTGACCGGTTTGAATGATGCAGTTGAAAGACTGATTACCATATCTCAGCTTGATACTGTGTTGAACATTTCAAATTCCCTGGATGAAGCGGTTTCTCTGATAAAGGAAGCTGAATAAGTAAACTCCGGGTGTCATTTGAACTGACTATTTTGGGTAGCAGTGCTGCATTGCCTACCTCCAAAAGATTTCCAAGCGCTCACCTGCTTCAAGCAGATGGGCGTTTTTTTTTAATTGATTGCGGGGAGGGTACCCAGATCAGGCTCAGGCAATTTGGGATCAATCCTTCGAAGATCCATGATATATTTATCTCTCACTTGCATGGGGATCATGTACTAGGCCTCTTTGGTCTTCTTTCAACCCTTGGAATGATGGGACGGAAGGTACCCCTGCACCTCTATGGCCCGCAGGCTCTGGAAGAATATCTGCAATCTTATACTCGTTTTTTTGGAGCTTTACCCTTTGAACTTTTAGTTACAGGCCCCGGGGAGGAAAGTGAATTCCTTTTCGAAAGTGATAAACTGACTATCAAAGCCATTCCATTGAAGCACCGGACTCCGGCCTATGGATTTCTGTTCAGGGAGAAACAGAAGCCCTTAAATGTAATAAAGGAGCAGATTGAAGCCTATGGGCTTGGAATTGCAGATATTGTTAAAGTGAAGCAGGGAGAGGATTTTATTACCGCTTCCGGGCTGCTAGTTCCCAATAGTCAATTGACCTTGCCGGCGTTCCATCAGCGATCATATGCTTACCTTTCTGATACCATGTTTAAACCGGAACTGGCTGAGCAGGTGAGGGGGGTAGATCTGCTGTATCATGAGGCCACCTTTTCGGAGAAAGATAAAAAGCTGGCTGCTTTGACCCAACATTCCACAGCCAGAGAGGCAGCAACTATGGCTAAATTTGCAGGAGTTAAAAAATTGCTAATCGGACACTTTTCCAGCAGGTATAAGGATCCTGCCCTGTTGGAGAAAGAAGCCAGGGAGATCTTTGTGGACTCCATTGCTGTAAGCGATGGGGATATCTATTCTATTCCGGCGGAGCGGGTATCCGGAGAATAATAGTAATTTTGCAGCTATTGTGCCATTAAACTCTGTGAACAGGTGAATGAAAAAATCTTGATCCTTGACTTTGGATCTCAATATACACAGTTGATTGCCAGGAAGGTAAGAGAGCATAATATCTATTGCGAGATCCATCCCTTCAGTCATTTTCCTGAGCCTGATGAATCAGTTAAAGGGGTAATCCTTTCCGGAAGTCCTTTCTCAGTGAGGGACAAGCAGGCTCCCATTCCCGATCTGGAAGGAATCAAGGGGAAGTATCCCTTACTGGGCATCTGTTACGGGGCACAATACCTTTCTCATTACTATGGGGGTGAAGTGAAGCAGTCAGACTCCAGGGAATATGGAAGAGCTCGTCTGAGTTATATCAAGGAACAGCACCCCCTGCTCAAGAACTTAAAATTAAATACCCAGGTCTGGATGTCCCATGGAGACACCATCAACTCACTTCCTCCCTATTGCGAGGTTATTGCCAGCACGGGAGATGTGGAGGTCGGGGCCTATGCATTTTCAAACGAGCCCACTTTTGGTTTGCAGTTCCATCCGGAGGTATATCATACCACTGAGGGTAAGACCATCCTGCTTAACTTCCTCCAGGCTATCTGCGGATGTGCCATGGATTGGACGCCTGAGATTTTCGTAGAGAGTACAGTGAATGAATTAAAGTCAAAGCTGGGTGATGATAAGGTCGTACTGGGATTATCCGGAGGGGTGGATTCTACAGTGGCATCCATCCTCTTGCACCGCGCCATCGGAAAGAACCTGATCTGTATTTTTGTGGACAACGGACTGCTTCGTAAAAACGAGTTTTCCGAGGTACTTGAATCTTATAAACAGTTGGGATTGAATGTAATTGGCGTGGATGCCAGGGATAAATTCATTGATGATCTGGAGGGAATTACGGATCCTGAGGCAAAAAGAAAAAGCATTGGCAGGAATTTCATTGAGGTATTTGATCAGGAGGCAAAAAAACTGGAAGGGGTAAAATGGCTGGGACAGGGTACCATCTATCCGGATGTAATTGAATCGGTCTCCGTGAATGGCCCTTCCGTCACGATCAAGTCGCATCATAATGTGGGTGGATTGCCCGACAAGATGCATCTTAAAGTGGTTGAGCCCTTAAGGCTCCTGTTTAAGGATGAAGTCCGCAGAGTTGGATCTGCCCTGGAGATTCCAAAGTCATTTTTGAAGAGGCATCCCTTTCCCGGACCCGGTCTGGGTATCCGTATACTTGGAGAGATCAACCGGGAAAAAATCCGACTGGTACAAGAGGCCGATGACATATACATTAAGGCCCTGCACCGCTATGGGCTGTATGACCGGATCTGGCAGGCTGGCGCCATACTGCTCCCGGTCCAATCGGTGGGCGTTATGGGTGATGAGCGCACTTATGAATATGTGGTGGCTTTGCGGGCCGTGACCTCCACCGATGGAATGACAGCTGACTGGGGACATCTTCCCCACGAGGTACTTAGCCAGGTATCCAATGACATCATAAATAAAGTTAGAGGAATTAACAGGGTGGTTTATGATATTAGCTCGAAGCCCCCTGCAACCATAGAATGGGAATAGGAGCGCAGGCTTTATAAAAAAACCCAACAATTTCGATAACTGAGGGTTAATATAATGAAGAAGAAAGGAAAAATCATGAGACGAATATATAGTATAGCGGTGTTTACAGTTCTGGCTTTTGCACCGCAGATGATACAGGGACAGTGGAATGTCGAGGCATTGAAGCTCACTCAGGTCATGGATAAGGTCAGCCATTATTATGTGGATTCCATTAATGAGAGCGAAGTGGTTGAACGGACCATTGTCAAGCTGCTTCACGAACTGGATCCGCACTCCTCTTACCTGAGTAAGGAAGATCTTGAGGAGTTGACGGAACAGATGGAAGGTGAATTTGAGGGCATTGGAGTCAGTTTTAATGTACTGGAGGATACCATATATATTATAAGGGCCATTTCGGGAGGCCCCTCCGAACGTGTCGGGATTATGGCAGGGGACCGGATTGTAAAAGTAGAAGGCAAAAATGTGGCTGGTATCGGGATCACCACCCGGGAGGTCCAGGGACTCCTGAAAGGTGAGAAGGGAAGCACGGTTGAGATTTCCGTCAAACGTCGACATATGGAAGAGCTGCTGGATTTCACCATCACAAGAGATAAGATCCCGGTAAACAGTCTGGATGCTGCATACATGGTGAATAAAAGGATCGCATATGTTAAGCTGGCCAGGTTTTCTCACACGACCATTGAGGAGTTTGAGAGGGCCATGAATTCTTTGCGTGAACAGGGCATGGAAGATATGATCCTGGACCTGAGCGGGAATGGAGGTGGCTGGCTGCCTGTGGCAGTAGAACTTGCGGATCACTTCCTTTCAGGGAACAAAGAGATTGTCCGGACAGAAGGCGACAAAGTACCTGATCGAAATTACAGGGCCAGACGATCCGGCCTTTTCGAAGAAGGAAACCTGGTAATTATGATTGATGGAAACTCTGCCTCTGCCAGTGAAATTGTCAGTGGTGCGGTGCAGGACTGGGACCGTGGCGTCATCGTTGGAAGGCGCTCTTTCGGCAAGGGCCTGGTCCAGCAACCTTTTATGTTGAATGATGGCTCCATGATACGGCTCACCGTGGCAAGATATTATACCCCCACAGGCAGGTTGATCCAGAAGCCCTATGAAAATGGGTATGAAGAGTACGCGCAGGATCTGATCACTCGCTATAACAAGGGCGAATTAAGCAGTGCGGATAGTATTGAGTTCCCGGAATCGCAGAAATACAGAACACTCACCCTGAACAGGACCGTATATGGCGGAGGAGGGATCATGCCAGACTATTTTGTACCCATGGATACCTCAGCGTACTCCTCTTACTATCGCCATCTGATCGGAAGGGGAATATTTAACCGTTTTCTACTTCAATATGTAGATGACAACAGGAAGGAACTAAAAAATAAATATGCTGATTTTAAGTCGTTTAACACCGAATACCATACTCCCCGAATAGCGCTCGACATGCTTGTCTCTTTTGCTGCCGCAGAGGGATTGGAGTTCAATGAAAAAGACTGGAGCATTTCTGAAAAACATATTTCTTTTTTGTTTAAAAGTTATATGGCCAGGGATCTATGGGGGATGGAATACTTTTTTGAAGCATATAACCCAGCCGATGAGGTATTTATGAAAGCTGTTGAAATATTGGAGAATCCCTCCTTACTTCAGCAAAAACTTGCTAAAATTGATGAGTAATAAAGTTCGCAGATGACCCTTGAGAAATTCCATGCGAAAACCCTGAAAGGACTTGAGCCTTTGCTGGCCGAAGAGCTGACCTCACTGGGGGCAAGCCGGACGGAAATTGGAAACAGGGGAGTCACTTTTTACGGGGGCATGTCGCTTTTGTACCGGATAAACCTGGCGTCCAGGCTGGCCCTTCGGGTTCTGCTTCCTTTCTTGCAATTTGAGGCTACAGATCCGGATTCCCTTTACAGAAAGGTAAGGCGATTCGATTGGTCAGTTTACCTGGACAACCGGATGACTTTTTACATTGATTCTGTGGTCCATTCACCTTATTTTAATAACAGCCAGTATGTTTCCCAGAAAGTGAAAGACGCCATCGTTGACCGCTTCAGAGAAGCGACCAGCCTCAGGCCCTCTGTAAACAGGGAACAAACGGATCTATTAATTAATGTGCATATTTCCGGTAAATGGGTGACTATCTCCCTGGATAGCTCGGGAGGATCTTTACACCGGCGTGGTTACCGGACAGACCATGCTTCCTTCGAGGCACCTCTGAATGAAGTTCTTGCTGCCGGCATGGTGAAAATCTCTGGATGGAAGGCTGATAGACCCTTCCTGGATCCCATGTGTGGTTCTGGGACCCTGGCCATAGAGGCTGCCCTGATTGCAGCCAATATCCCCCCCGGGATTTTTAGAAAGCAGTATGGATTTGAAAACTGGAAGGATTTTGACAGGGATCTGATGGAGCATGTGGCTCAAAAATTGGCTGATGAACGTGAGGTGACAGTCCCCATCATTGCCAGGGACTTGGATCCGGAAGCCGTAGAACTGACCCGCCGGCAGGTAAAGCAGCTGGATTTGCAGCACATTATACAGGTGGAACAGGGTGATTTTGCCGAAATAGACGGGATGGAGGGAGCCACTTTAATTATGAACCCGCCCTATGGCGAGCGAATGAAACCGGATGATATTGATTCGCTCTACAGCATGATTGGAAGTACCTTAAAACATAAATATCCCGGTTCCGATGCCTGGATCCTCTCCTCCAGCAAAAAGGCCCTGGGAAGGGTGGGTCTGAAGCCTGCCAGTAAAAGAGTTCTCCTGAATGGTTCATTGGAGTGTTCCTTTGTGAATTATCAGACCTTTCGGGGCAACTGGAAGGATTACAAAGCGCAATCAGCAGCTAATCAAAAAAAATAATGGATTTGATAAATTTCGTTGCCAGAAGCGGGTTTTTTTATCTATATTAGTTTACGAAACTTTTTTTATATTTGCTGACCAGATCAGTTAATACCTAGTCTAATAAATGAAGCCTAAATGAGCTTTGATATCAACGAGTATTACTCCAGACTGAACGGTGGCGATGTGCTAATGGCTTTCAAAGGGAGTATCACCAGTGAGCTTATAAGCAATGTGCTCGAGGTGGTCGAGTCCAGGATGGATGAGTACAGTGAAACCTCAAAGATTCGAAAGAAGGTATACAATGTGCTGGTCGAGAGTCTCCAGAATCTCTATCATCATATCGAAGTCTTGCCCGAAAAGATGCTGGAAGAATTTGAGGACAAATTCGGAATACTTGTTGTGAGCCGTCATTCGGATAAATACAAGATATCCACGGGAAATTTTATTGCACAGGATAAGGTGGATGTCTTGCGAAACAAGATCGACAAGATCAATTCCATGAGCCGGGAAGAGTTGAAGGATATGTACAAATTTATTCTGAATCACCAAAGACTTTCAGAAAAGGGAGGCGGCGGACTCGGGCTGGTGGATATTGCTCGTAAAACCGGTAATCAATTGGAATATACATTTGAGAAATATGACGATACCTATTACTTTTTCAATCTCGATGTCTTTATCGAACTATAGGTATTTTAACTGCTAAATGATTAAATATGGAAGCGCTTTCGATAGAAGGAACTGCAAAAACGCCCAGTGTTAAGTTTGATGGACAAGAAGGTGTTATCGAAATAAAAGGAAGATCAATTCCTGAGAATTCAATTGAATTTTATAAGCCACTTGTGGAGTGGCTGGAAAAGTATAGTGGTGCGCCTCTGGATCTGACACAGGTTAATGTTCAGTTGGAATATTTTAACACCAGTTCTTCAAAGTGTATTCTGGATGTGTTCAAAAAGCTTGAGGCTATTCACAAAGGTAAAAGCGAAGTGATCATTAACTGGTATTATGAGGAGGACGATGAGGATATGCTTGAGGCCGGAGAGGATTATGAATCCATCATCAGGGTTCCTTTCAAAATGATAGAGATTGTAGAGTAGCAGGCTCCCGTCAATATCACTGCATGTAAAATAAAAGGGTGTCTTAACTGGACACCCTTTTTCTATGCGTTAACTTAATTAAATTTTTTTTGATTGATTTGCTCCATATAATCAAGGATCCTCTTGAGCACCCTGAAGTAGAGCAGAACATACAGGAAGAGTGTCATGATCCAGAGCACCATCACATTGACCCATAGGGTGGGTACAAAGGTGCCGGCAATCATTTTTCGAGGCGCATAAAAGTGTGCCTTAATAAACCTATGGGTCGGATCGCGGTAGATGGGATCTCTCACCTGGATCATATCGCCTTTATCTTCGATAAAATAGTCAAAGGTCTTTTTATTGGTCACAAACTCTTCTAAGGTTCTGTTGGCATGCTTTTGTTTCAGTGTTTGCAGCTCATCCAGATTAAAGGACCTGGTAATCTCGTCAAGCTTGGTATTCGCTGCTTTGTACAATTTCCTGTAAAAATCATTCAGAGCTACCAGATATTCTCTGGTATAGGCAAGGACCTCCATGTTGATGGATTTAGGGTTAAGCTGGTCCACGTATTTCATGGTAAAGGTGGGCGTATCCCTGTAGTATTCATGCATGATCAGGCGTTCAGCCAGTTCATCATGGATCTCTAGTTGAAGCGATTTCAAATTTTTTGCAATTTTTTCCTCTGCCTCCGGCATCTCCAGGTTCCTTTCAATATAGCTCAGCTTATTCAGGAGTTCCTTCAGATGAAAATTGGATTTGAGACCCGCAGTGCTTTTCAGTTTATCCCACTGATAAAATGATTTCTGATACTCATTATTCATAAACTGATAAGTGGCAAGCCCCTCATAGGCCCATCTTGCAGCAATGATCTCTCCGTAAAACGGGATCCTCTTTGGTGATGAAATCTGTGGATTGAGGTTTTCAAACTTTACAATAACCCCGCTAAGAATGATCTGGGGGATTACCAGGAAGGGAATGAGGATATAGATCGTTACCACCGTTTTAAAACTGTCAGAGATCAGTAGTCCCATCATATTCGCCATGGCCCAGGAGGAGAAAAGCACAAGCCAGTATTCAAAATACATTCCTTGTATTCCCATCACCGTGTTCCCAATAATGACAAAGGTAAATGCCTGTATGGCAGACAGTAAAAACTGGACCATTATTTTGGAAAGCAAATAACTGGACCAGCTCAGGTTCAGGAAGGCTTCTCGTTTGAGGATCTTCCGGTCCTTAATAATTTCTTCGGCACTAACAGTGAGTCCCATAAAAATGGCCACGATAACCGACATAAAAATATAAACCGGCAGGTTTTCATTGTTCAGTAGTTTGTATCTGAACTCTCCGGTTAAATTGGAGTCGAAATAACGAACTATAAAAGCAAGTAAAAAACCCAGCAGGGGTGCTTCCAGGAAATTAATAACCAGATACTGGGTGTCGCTGAGCTTCTTAAGTACATCGCGACTAAAAAAGACACTGAATTGCTTCAATTTGCCGGGTATCCTGAAGCTAATCTCCGGAAGCTCTTTTTCACTTGCCTGTTTTATCTGCCCTTCTTTGTATTGTTCTCTGAAATGCTTACTCCACTCCTCGGGAGAAATTTTCCGGGTATGGGTGAGTTTTCCAAATTCATCCAGCACACTGGTCTCTACAATGTTGAAGACCTGTTCGGGATTTACATTTCCGCAGGTTGCACATTCGCTTGCGTTCCAGTCGGCTGCCTGTACCTTGGATTTGAAGTACATGATCGAATCCACAGGATCCCCGTTATAGATCAGGTATCCCCCCGTATCCAGTATCAGAAGCCTGTCGAACATTTTAAAAATGTCCGACGAGGGCTGATGGATCACCACAAATACCAACTTTCCCTTAAAGGTGAGTTCTTTGAGCAGGTCCAGAATATTCTCACTGTCACGGCTCGAAAGCCCGGAGGTGGGTTCGTCAAGAAAAAGCACAGCCGGTTCCCGGATCAACTCCAGGGCAATGTTGAGCCTTTTTCGTTGTCCGCCGCTGATCTTCTTATTCAGGGGTGAACCCACCTGAAAATCCTTGATCTCGAACAGTCCCAGGTTCAATAATACCCGATGAACTGTCTCCACCAGCTGATCTTCTGTATAGTTCTCGAAACAGAGTTTGGCGTTGTAGTAGAGATTCTGATACACAGAAAGCTCTTCAATAAGCAGGTCATCCTGGGAGACAAAGCCGATGATCCCGTTTATGCTTGGATCTCCAATATGAATGTCCATACCATTGATCAGCACTTCTCCTTCCGAGGGGATGGAGCTCCCATTCAGCACATGGAGCAGGGTTGATTTACCTGCACCACTGGCCCCCATGATTCCCACCAGGCGGCCCGACTGTTCGGAGAAGCTTATATCGTGAAGGCCCACATCCCCCGACTTAAAACGGTAGACGATGTTCCGGGCTTCGAAAACAATTCGGGATTTCACCAAATCCCCTACAAAAAGTGAAACGATGTCGCTGTAGTATACAGGTGCAATTTGCTGATTTCGGAGGGAAGATCCTGCGTTAAGGGGATAGGTCTTATGGGGCTCCAGCAGCTGTCCATTCATGTATAGCTCAGTCTGACCGATGAACTTGACAAAATAGAGATTGGTGGACTTGATTTGGATCAGCCGGATCTGCCCAAGGAGGTTTTCCCTGTAAATATGTTTGATATGTTTCCCTGCCCCATTCTCCTTCTTGCCATCCACCACCAGATATTCCTTTTCGTCCTTCAGATCCCCGCCTGATAATACAAAATCCCGGATCAGCTCAAAATCTGAATCGGGGATGTTAAAGGTATCTGATACGGTTAAGATAAACTCCATCTCCTGGCTGGAGGCCTGCAACTTGTCTGATTTGATAAATTCCAGCAGCTGAAAGAGTACCACAATCTTTTGAGGCTGTGCAAGGCCTTCATTGATTGCAGTACATATCTTTAATACTCTGACCGACCTTCTGGAAACAAGCCGTCTTTTTTTGGTTACTTTGGCATCCTCCTCCACGACCTGTTCGAAGTAGTCGTCGAAAATTTGAAGGTATACTGCCACCAGTTCGCGGTTTAGCTGCCTGTTCAGGAAAGATTCTACCATTGATCTTAATTCTGAGGCTTCACTCCCTGGCCTTGAAACGATGGCAAAAAGTTGCATTAAAGCTTTCAGAATCTCTTCACTCATGGTAAGGGTGTATTAAACATATCATTTCGATATATACGTAATATCGAAACCATAAGTTGCCTAAGTTATAGCCAGAGATAAATAATAAGTAAAGCGAGAGGGATCAGGATCCCGATAATGGTGAGAATTCCTCCACGGCCGGTGATCCCTTTTCTTCCCTTGATCAGCAGGAGCCCTGAAATGGCAATCAGGATCAAGCCGAGAGCATAAAGGTCAGAAAACCAGGTCCATAGTTTCTTTGGTTTATTGTAATGCAGATAATTAAGCTCGCGAAAAACGGGCCGGTTCCGGATCTTGAAAATTTGCATTTCGCCAGAGGGCAGGTCTACTGCAATATGCCCCCCTTTCAGATAGATCATTAAATGATCCTGATTAGGGAAATAGTACTGCTTGTAATTCTCTTTTTCACCTGCAAGTTCCAGGATTTCTTCAATGATATTCCGGTCTACCTCAGATTTACTGAGCGAACCGGGATACTGCATGCTTATGGATTTTGTAATCAGTCCCGGGTCCCAGTGCCGTGCTGCATGATGGTTCAGTGCGATCCCTGAAATACCATAGATGATGGTCATTCCAAAAAACAGGAATCCCAATTCCCGGTGTATCCACCGGTTCCACTTCCTCCAGCCCATACTATCTACTCGGTGACTGCTTTGAAATCCAGCGCCTCTACAAAATACTCTGCTTTTTCAGCACTGCTATGAGACTGCTCCACGGCATGATGCTCCTTGGATTCATGATCCTCCACGTGTTCTGCGGCCAGTTCGGCATTCAGAACCCTGAAGATCCCTTTAAAGGCCACGGTTGAGCCCTCCAGATCGATATTAAACTCGTCAATCTCCCCCCCCGGAACAATTCTGATTTGTGTCTCTCCATCGTCAGCCACGATGAAACACTTTTGTCCACCGTGTCTGCATACATGCGTTACCATGCCTGAAACAGCTACTTCTTTGTCCTGGAATTCAGCTGGAGTAGCCAGAAGTTCCACGATGCTGGCGGAAATTATTTTCTCAGCTTGTTCAGCTTCAGGAGTAACTCCCTCTTTTTTTACGCTCTGATTACAAGAAAATGCCAGAAGGGCAAGCACTATCAATAAAATTGGACGTTGCATACAAGATGTTTTAGTTTGGACGGCTAAATTAAGTAATTTTATTGATTGAAACTCTCCAGGCAGGAGTCCAGTTCATCATAAATCTCAAAAACATGATGTAACTGCAGTAATTTGAAAAGCTCCATGACATCGGAATTCACATTGCAGATTTTGAACTGACCGTAATTGTTGTTCGCAGCTTTCATGGCTGAGAGGCAAACGCCAAAACCCGTACTATCAATGAAAGTGATGTCCTTCAAATTAAATATCAGTCTGGTATTGGGTTTATTATAAAATTCCAGCAGACCTTCTTTCACTGGCTCCGCAATCATGGCATTCAGGCGTTTGGAATCCTTGAGGCTCACCACCAGAATATCATTTATTTTTTTTGTTACCAGCATAGTGGCCCCCCCTAATAACCAGCGTTCAGCTCAATTATTGCCAGCTCGCTCTGTTCCAGAAAGTGTGTAATCAAAGATTCATAACGCTCAATTTCCGACTCTGTATGGCTAAGAATCTCCAGTTCTTTCAATAGATCCGCGACCTCGGTCATCCCCATAACCGCTACGGAAGATTTTGCTTTGTGTGCAACTTTTGATAGACCATCATAGTCTTTATTCTGAAGTAATTCTGGCATAATGCTCTTATACTCATCAATCTGCTCCCTAAAAAGGTCTATCATTTCTTTGATAAACTTTGAATCGCCGCCTGACATGGTTTTTAGATAATTCAAGTCTGTGATCATGATGACGCTGTATAGGTTGAAAACTACTTTAGATCACTAAAAATATTTAATTTATTTTTAGAAATAAAACCTTTCTGAATATTTTGTCCGGAGAGCTTGAAGATGAAAAGAAATCTATTGTTTATCGTAGCTGGTTTGCTAAGCTGCCAGATCGTATTTGGTCAACCATCTTTCTCTGAAAGAAGATTGAGAGATAAATCTCTGAATGAGGGGATTGCTTATGTGCAACAGGGGGAGTATGAACAGGCAGCAGCTGCCTTTTCTTTTTGTCTTGACCTGGATAGCACCTATGCGCCGGCCTGGTTGTTAAGGGGACAAGTATTTATTGAATGGGGGGTTCTGGATCAGGCCCGATCGGCTCTAGAAACCGCCCTTTTTTATGATCCTTCACTGGGGGAAGCCTATTTTTATCAGGGATACATGCTTTTTGGGGAGGACAGTACCGGGGCGGACCGGCGGCTTTTTGATAAGGCCATCCTCAATGGATACCAGGTACCCTGGTCTTATTATTTCAGGGCCATATGCGAAATCAGGGATGGAGCAGATGTGCTGGCTATGAATGACCTGGACCGGGCCATTGAACTTAAGAGGGATTTTGCACTGGCCTACCATGAGCGGGCAGGTATCAAGAGAAGAATAGGAGATTACCAGGGCTCACATTTCGACTATCAACAGGCGATTGCCTACCATCCTGATTTTGCACTGGCATATAATAATATGGGATCCATTAAGATTCTGCAGGGTGATTACTCGGGTGCCATCGAGGATTACAGCACTGCTCTGAATCTGGACCCATCACTGACTATCGCGTTGAATAACAGGGGATATGCCCGTTTTTTCACAGACGATAAGGAGGGCGCCATTATGGATTTTAATGCAGCCATCACCAGTGGGACCCTGATGGCCTCAGCGAAGCTGAACAAAGCATCCCTTCTGGCAGGAGAGGGTCAGCTGGTACCAGCACTCAGTCTGCTGGACGAAACTCTTCTGGAACATCCCGATGACGCGGTACTCTACCTGAACAGAGGTCTTGTCAGGGAATTAACAGGTGACCTTGTGGGTGCCTGTGAAGACTGGCACAGGGCCATTGAGCTCGGAGCCGAGGAAGCCAATGAATTTATTAATGAATGTGGTCGCTGATATGAGAAATAATGCCTATAAATGGGTGATCTTTGGTTTTTGCCTGCTCACCTATGCGAATGTCTGGTCGCAGGAGGATGTGAAAATAAAGCGAAATTCATTCAGAACAGGAATCGATACCGGATTTAAGGAGGCCTGGGAGAGCATAAAACAAGGTAACCGGAATTTCGAGGAGGGATTGGGAACCTATCACATGGCCAGGGACCATTATCTCTATGCAAATCAATACAATCCTGAGAATGCAGCGCTCAACTACAAGCTTGGGGTTTGTTATCTTTTTACCGATAACAAATACGAAGCAATCAACTACCTCGTAAGGGCGTATACCATCGATCCCCGGGTGAGCAAGGATATTCACCTGATGCTGGGAATGGCTTACCAGCAGGTTCTGGAGTTTGACAAAGCGATGGAGCAATATAATATATACAGCAGTCAGCTGGAACCAAAAGAGAAACTGGAATATGCCCGCTTGCATGCCAAGCGGCTCGATGAGTGCATGCATGGCAAGACTCTTTCCAGGGACCCTGTCCGGGTGATCATCCAGCCATTGGGTGATGAGGTAAATTCGAAATATGATGATTATAATCCTGTATTAACCTTCAACGACACAGCTCTTTTATTTACCTCGCGCCGTCCCTTTGGGAAGGCAAAGCGGAATAAAATAGATAACAAGTTCAACGAGGATATCTATAGCTCATCCCTGGTGGATGGAATATTTCAGCAGAGTGTCCGGCTGGACAAGCCTTTTAATTCTGGAAACAATGATGCGGTAGTGGGTATTGCAGGGGAGGGATCTGCACTGCTTCTGTACAGGGGAGCTATCCAGGGCGGGGATATCCAGATTTCTTCGTATAAGCCTGATAAAGACAAATGGACACGCCCCAGGGGCATAGCCGGCCGGCTTACAAGTAAAGATGGTGAGACCTCTGCATGCATCTCACCGGATGGAAAGGAGCTATATATTGTCTCCAGGAACAGCAAGCTCACCACGGGAGGGAAGGACATATTGCTCTCCCGGCTGAACAAGAAGGGAAAATGGGATAAACCCACCAATCTAGGATCGGCCATCAATACCCCCTATGATGAGGAAGGAGTATTTATTTCACCGGATAACAAATACCTCTATTTTGCTTCAAAAGGTCACAACAGCATGGGTGGATTTGATATCTTCCGGTCGGAACGAAGAGAAACAGGGGGGTGGTCTGACCCGAAAAACCTGGGATATCCCATCAATACTCCCGATGATGAGGTTTTTTATATTACCGATCGGACCGGAAGCCATGGATATTATTCGGCCATCAGGGAGGGTGGGTCCGGTGCCAGGGATATCTGCAAGGTGGTCTTCCTCGGATCTGAAAAGGAGTTAGTTATGCAAACACAGGACCAGCTTGTGGCAGGCCCGGGTTCCGGGCGGACCGGCTTTCTTACCATGCCTGAGCTGAAGGACATGGACACCTCCCTCGTACTTTACGGGATGGTGATTGACACCACCGAGGGAATAGAACCCATCGTGGCCAAGTTGGCATTTTTTGATCCGGCCACCGGAGAAAGGAATGCCTTTGTGATTTCCAACGCCGATGGCTCTTATACCGCAAAGCTGCCTGTTCCAAAACCCTATGCCGTTGAAATACATGCCTCCGGATATCTTTATTACCTGGATATCCTGGATTATTCCAGTGCTAACGGAGATGTAAGACTGCAACAGGATTTCTTCCTGAGAAAAGTGGAGGTGGGCACCAAGGTGGTGTTGGATAATATCTATTTTCAGACCGGCAAAGCCATCCTCAGGCCCGAGTCGAATGATGCCCTGGATATGGTACTCCGTTTCCTTCAAAACAATCCTTCCATTAAACTGGAAATATCAGGACATACTGACAATACTGGCACACTCCGGATCAATCAGAAGCTTTCCAGGGACCGGGCAGGAGCAGTGGTCAGTTATCTGGTCCAGAGAGGAATTCCGGAGGAGATGCTTGTTTCGAAAGGATATGCTGATACACAGCCTGTTGCAGAGAACACTACGGCTGCAGGAAGGGAGCGGAACAGGCGGGTTGAATTCAAGGTACTTTCCAAATAGTTCCTGTTGTTTAACAATTTCTATCCTGTGGGAAAGTATTACTTTTGTCTGTATGAAACAGACACAATTTTATGCCTTTCATCTGTTGCATGGAGCAAAGATGGTTCCCTTTGCCGGTTTCCAGATGCCGGTGGAATATTCGGGTGTTAGCCAGGAGCATATCAACGTTAGGGAGAACGTGGGAGTATTTGATGTGTCCCACATGGGTGAAATCTGGATTAAGGGTCCCGATGCCTTTGAGCTTGTTCAGAGAATAAGCTCCAATGACGTGGCATTGCTGCAAGCCGGGCAGATTCAGTATAGCTGTCTCCCCAATGACCGGGGAGGGATTGTGGATGATTTGCTGGTCTATAAATATGAGGAGGAAAAATTCTTGCTGGTGGTGAATGCTTCCAATACGGAGAAGGATTATCATTGGATCCTGGAACAAAATACCAGGGGTGCGCTGGTGGAAAATGCCTCGGACCAGATTTCACAACTGGCCGTACAGGGCCCCAATGCCACTGCTCTGCTTCAGAAGCTAAGCAGCGTGGACCTTTCACAAATACCTTATTACCATTTTGTTACCGGTGAGCTGGCCGGGATTAAAGATGTGATTATCAGCAATTCTGGCTATACCGGAGCTGGTGGATTTGAACTCTATATGTATAACGAGGATGCTGCACAAATCTGGGAGCGACTCTTCGAAGCAGGAAAGGAGATGAGCGTGCAGCCCGCCGGACTTGCGGCCCGAGATACCCTGAGGCTGGAGATGGGATTTTGCCTCTACGGGAACGATATCAATGATACCACCTCCCCACTGGAGGCAGGGCTCGGATGGATCACCAAATTCAATGAGGGGAATAACTTTATTCACCGGGCTGAACTTGAGCAACAGAAAGCAGCCGGAGTAAGTAAACGTCTGGTTGGCTTCGAGCTCCTGGAACGTGGAATCCCCAGGCAGCATTATCCCATCCTTGATTTGGACGGACAAACCATTGGGGAGGTAAGCTCGGGAACCATGTCCCCCGTGCTGAAGAAAGGAATTGGAATGGGATATGTAAAGATAGCGCACGCAAAAAAGGACACTGAGATTCGGATAGGTATCCGGAACAAGCTGGTGGCAGCCAGGGTGGTCGAACCTCCTTTCTACAAGCCGGGAGTTTAATCAGAAGGATATGGAGAAAGCAAGGATAGAAGTCTGTTATTCACCTGCACTCTTTCCCTATTATGAAAACAGGGAAGCTGTGGTGGTGGTTACGGATATCCTGAGAGCCAGCTCGGCCATAGTTACCGCATTTATGAATGGGGTGGAACGCATCATCCCGGTGGGGACGCTGGAGGAGGCCAGGGCCTATAAGGAGAAGGGTTTTATGGTAGCGGCAGAACGGGATGGGATTGTCAGGGACTTTGCGGATTTCGGAAATTCTCCATATAATTTCTCTCCGGAGCGGGTAAAGGGGAAGCAGATCGTTTACAGTACCACCAATGGGACCAATGCCATCCATCTTGCTTCCAGTGGGAGCCAGGTGCTGATTGGAGCCTATCTAAATATTTCGGCTCTGGCAACTCATATCAAAGGATCAGGAAGAGACCTGTTGATTCTCTGTGCCGGCTGGAAGAACAAATTTAATCTGGAGGACACCCTTTTCGCGGGTGCACTTTCCAGACTGGTGCTGGAAAACGACCGTTTTTATACCATCTGTGACGCCACTCTGGGAGCGATGGACCTGTATGAGGCGGCAGCAGGGGATATGATGGCCTACATTGAGAAGGTGGCTCAGCGTCACCGGTTAAAAAAGAACAAGTTGGATGATGTGATCGGATACTGTCATGAGAATGATCTGACTAATCTGATTCCCGTTCTCCAGGGCGACCATCTGATCGCACTTTGAAACGTTAAGTAAATACGATTAAATAACTATAAATTGAAAGTTATTAACACTGTTTGGCATACAATTAAATTACATGTACTTTTAATTGTTATTCAAATAACAAACTATCAAAGCTTTTATCGCAGTAACTCATTTATATCTTAACACATTCTCAAAATGAAGAAACATAACTTTTCAGCAGGTCCTTCCATCCTTTCGCCTTATACCATCAAACATACCGCAGAAGGTGTCCTGGACCTGAACCAGTCAGGTCTTTCCATTATGGAGATCTCCCATCGAAGTAAAGATTTTATAGCCATCATGGATGAAACCCGGCAACTTTTTACAGAATTGCTGGATATACCGGCAGGATACAGTGTTCTGTTTTTGGGGGGAGGAGCCAGCCTGCAGTTCTGCATGGTCCCTTATAACCTTTTACAAAACAAAGCGGCCTACCTGGATACAGGAGCCTGGGCAAATAAGGCTGTCAAAGAGGCGAAACTATTTGGGGAAGTGGATGTGGTGGCATCTTCCAAGGATACCACCTACTCATATATTCCCAGAGACTATAAGGTCCCTGCCGATGCAGATTACTTCCATATCACCACCAACAACACCATCTACGGCACGGAAATTAAGGAGGATCTGGATTGCGAAATAAACCTGGTGGCGGATATGTCTTCAGATATCTTCAGCAGGCCCGTGGATGTTTCCAAATATGCCCTCATCTACGGAGGTGCACAGAAAAACCTGGCGCCAGCGGGAGTAACTTTTGTGATCATCAAAGACGAGATTCTGGGGAAAGTGGAAAGAGCTATCCCAACCATGCTTGATTACAGGACACATATTGAAAAAGAATCCATGTTTAATACGCCTCCCTGTTTGCCCATTTATGCAGCCATGCACACCCTTCGCTGGTACAAGCAGCAGGGTGGGGTTCAGGGAATGTATAAACTGAATCTGGAGAAAGCAGAGATCCTGTACAATGAAATTGAAAGGAATTCACTCTTTGTTTCCGGAATTTCCAATGAAGAAGATCGTTCCATTATGAATGTGACCTTTGTAATGAAGGAAGAGTACCAGGAGAAGGAGGCTGATTTTCTCGAATTCGCAACAGCCAGAGGAATGTCAGGCCTCAAAGGTCACCGCTCGGTTGGCGGTTTCAGAGCATCCATCTACAATGCCATGCCCATTTCATCTGTAAAGGCATTGATCGACACCATGAAAGCATTTGAAAAGAATATTTAACAGACTATACACAGAAAAATGGCGAAAGTTTTAATAGCAACAGTAAAACCCTTCTCTGCCCAGGCGGTGGAAGAGGTGGAAGGTATACTTAAAAAGGCAGGATATGAGGTGGAAGTACTCTCCAAATATCCTGATCAGTCAGATTTGATTGCCGCCGTGAAAGATGCGGATGCCTTGATTATCAGAAGCGACAATGTGGACAGGGAGGTTATCGAAGCCGCCGGAAACCTGAAGATAGTAGTTCGTGCCGGAGCCGGATATGACAATGTAGATCTGGAAGCTGCCACTGAAAAAGGCATCGTAGTTATGAATACTCCCGGACAAAACTCCAATGCCGTGGCTGAGCTGGCCCTTGGAATGATGGTGTATCTGAATCGCCATGGATTCACACCGGCTGCAGGAACAGAATTGAGGGGTAAGAAACTGGGGATACATGCCTACGGTGCGGTGGGGAGAATTGTAGGCCTGATCGCCAAGGGATTCGGGATGAAGGTCTATGCCTTTGATCCTTATGTGGATCCGGTGGTTATTAAAAACGATGGGGTGGTTTGCGAGAATTCCGCGGAGAGCCTCTACGGCAAATGTCAGTATATCTCTCTGCACATTCCTGCCACGGATGAGACCCGCGGATCCATTGGGTATAAGCTTTTGAGAAGCATGCCGGAAGGAGCCACCCTGGTCAATACCGCCCGCAAAGAGGTGATTGATGAAGAGGGTTTAAAGCGGGTGTTTTCTGAGCGGGATGACTTCAGATATCTCTCCGATATTGCTCCCGATTGCAGGGAAGAGCTGGAAGACCAGTACAAGGGCCGGATATTTTTTACTCCCAAAAAGATGGGGGCGCAGACTGCCGAGGCAAATCTGAATGCCGGAGTAGCTGCTGCCAAGCAGATTGTGAATTTCATCGAGAAGGGAGACAGCACCTTTAAAGTAAATTAGAGTATGGCAAAAATACATGCGTTTAAGGGTTTCAGGCCGCGGAAAGAGAATGTGAAAGAAGTCGCCTCCAGGCCCTATGATGTACTTAATTCAAAAGAAGCCCGCGAAGAGGTAAAAGGGAATCCCTGGTCCTTTCTGCACGTGGTAAAGCCTGAAGTGGATCTGCCTGAAGGAACGGACCTTTATTCTGACCTGGTATATAATAAGGGTAGAGATAATCTGCAGAAGCTTATTGACGAAGCCTACTTCGTCCAGGACGAGTCGGACTGTCTTTATGTTTACGGGCAAACCATGAACGGAAAAACTCAGTACGGCATTGTGGCTTGCGCAGCCGTGGAAGACTACATGGGCGATATTATTAAAAAGCATGAACTGACCAGGCCCGATAAGGAGGAAGACAGGATGAATCATATCCGGGTGACCAATTTCAATGCGGAGCCTGTCTTTTTTGCCTATCCGGATCATAGTGGCCTGGATGAGATAGTAAGGGGAGTGGTTTCCGGTGAGCCGGAATATGATTTTGTCACGGAAGACGGGGTGGGGCACCATTTCTGGGTTATCCCGGATCAGGAACTGATTCAGGGGATCAAAGAGCTGTTTGACCAGGAAATACCGTATACCTATGTGGCAGATGGTCACCACCGTACAGCTGCCGCCGCACTGGTTGGGCAGGAGCGGCGAAAGAATAATCCGCAGCATACAGGAAAGGAGGAATATAATTACTTTCTGGCTGTTCACTTTCCAGCGTCTCAGCTGACCATCATTGATTATAACCGGGTGGTTAAGGATCTCAATGGGATGACGGCAGCTGAATTTCTGGAAGAGCTGGAGGAGGGTTTTGTTGTAAGTAAAAAAGGTTCAGAAGTATACAAGCCTGCAGAACTCCATACCTTCAGCATGTACCTGGAGGGTTTCTGGTATGAGTTGAAAGCCAGGCCAGGGACCTTTAATGACCGGGATCCCATAGCCTGTCTGGATGTAACCGTGCTTTCCGAGCAGGTCCTGGGACCGCTTCTGAATATTACGGACCTGAGGAAATCAAAACGTATAGATTTCGTGGGCGGGATACGTGGATTGGAAGAGCTTAGCAAGCGGGTTGATAGTGGGGAAATGGCAGTAGCATTTGCCCTTTATCCTGTGAGCATGAAGCAGTTGATGACTATTGCCGACAATGGAATGATCATGCCGCCCAAAACCACCTGGTTTGAACCTAAGCTGCGCAGCGGTCTGGTGATTCACTCGCTGGATTAAATTCTTGAAGTATGGGAGTTGCTGAGAACCTAAGGAAAATCAAGGAACAGATTCCTGAATATGTCACTCTGGTTGCGGTCTCCAAAACCAAGCCCGATGAGTTGATCCTGGAAGCCTACCAGGCGGGGCATCTGGATTTTGGTGAAAACAAGGTCCAGGATCTGGTCGCCAAGCAGGAACGGCTCCCTGCCGATATCCGATGGCACATGATCGGTCACCTGCAATCCAATAAAGTGAAATACATGGCATCCTTTGTCCATATGCTGCATGGGGTGGACAGCCTGAAATTGCTATCTGTCGTGAACAAAGAAGCTGAGAAGAATGGGCGGGTGATCGACTGTCTGTTGCAAATGCACATTGCACAGGAGGAGACTAAATTCGGACTGAGCGAGGAGGACCTGCAGTTTCTGCTGGGCTCCGACGCGTTTCGGGAGATGAAGCATGTGCGGATCAGGGGACTGATGGGTATGGCTACTTACACTGAAAATTCAGATCAGATCAAAGAGGAGTTTCGCCATCTAAAACGTATATTTGATAGCGTGAAGAACTCTCAGCATAGTGATCTGGACTCCTTCGATCAACTCTCCTGTGGGATGTCGGGCGATTATTTGCTGGCCATTGAGGAGGGGAGTAACCTGGTTCGTATCGGCAGCCTTATTTTTGGTGCAAGAAACTATTGAAAAAGAAGCATATGATTGATCTATCTACAACTTATGCGGGGCTTTCTCTGAAAAGTCCCATTATTGTAAGTAGCAGCGGCCTGACCTCTTCGGTAGACCGAATTAAAAAAGTGGCTGCTGCCGGTGCAGGAGCAGTGGTGATCAAATCTCTGTTCGAAGAACAGATCAGCCACGAGATCGGGAAGATGTCAGCCGAAAGCGATTACCCGGAGGCCGGGGACTATATCAGGACCTATGCGCGGGAAAACTCCCTGGAGGAGTATCTTTCACTGATCCGGTCCGCCAAGGAGGCTGTGGATATTCCGGTTTTTGCAAGCATTAATTGTGTCAGTGCCTCAGAATGGATCGAGTTTGCCGGTAGAATTGAAGAAGCCGGAGCTGATGGCCTGGAGTTGAATATCTATTTTCTACCCATGGATAAGGATAAAGATCCCGGAGCCTATGAGAAGGGCTATCTCCACCTGGTTTCGGAAGTAAAAAAACGCACGGGTCTTCCTTTGATAGTGAAGCTGGGGAGCGGTTTTACCAACATTACATGGATGGTGAACCAGCTCTATATGCGTGAAGCTGCTGCAGTGGTTCTGTTCAACCGTTTTTATGCCCCCGATATTGATACTGAAAACTTGACCTTTGGATCCGCAGAAGTATTGAGTACTCCGGCAGAGCTCAGAAACACCCTTCGCTGGATTGGGATCGTATCTTCTCAGGTGGATCGGATTGACCTGGCGGCCTCTACGGGAGTTCACTCCGGAATGGCAGTTGTAAAACAGATCCTGGCCGGGGCTACAGCCGTGCAGGTCTGTTCGGTTCTTTACAGGAACGGACTGGACTATGTCAGGGATATGGTCCAGGAGATGAAAAAATGGATGGAAAAGAACAAGTACCAATCTCCGGATGAGTTCAGGGGGAAGATGAATTATGCCAGTCTGGATGACCCCTCAGTGTATGAAAGGGCCCAGTTTATGAAGTACTTCTCATCCATGCACTAGTAAGATTCGATTACTTTGACAAGTTCAAGCAAGAGGGGCTTTCTCTGCTCTCCCATTCCTCTTACTTGTGATTTCATGGAACTTACCAGCTTCTTCCTTTCTTCCTGTTTCAGTTCCCCAATCGACTCTTCAATGACCGTAAAGGCTTCTATGGCAGCAGTATAGTCTCCGGAGATAAGCACATCCATAAAAGCACTGATATGCTTCCCATAGGACAATCCGTTTTGCCAGCAGGCTGCAACCAGGGTTGATTGGATTTCCTGGTATTCCGGGTTGACAATGGCATCTGCAAGTTCCGAAACTGCCTCCTGATCTTTCAGATCATTTAAAAGCGCGGCAATTTCGTCCTGGATTTCCGGGTCTTCCTGAACCAGCATCAGCTGAAACAGTTCGGGTAAAACGGAAACATCTCCATCGGTACGCAACTCCTTTAGGGTGGACAGTATTGCAGTCCGGTTGCTGGAACGTAAGCTTTCTATCTGTTGTTTGAGCCTGGGTTTGCCGTTCTCAGCATCCATCACTTGCACCTCTGATTGATCAATTCACCGGCTTCAAAGATCCCGTACTGGAAGGCTTTCTGGTAACAATGGCATGCACTGCTCCCGTTACCAAGCTGGTCGGCCAGTTTTCCTTTATCAAACCAGATCTCGCCGTTCAGAGGATCCAGGTCCAGCGCCATAGACATATCTTTCTCGGCATACCTGGTCGTTCCGGTGGCCGCATAGGTTCTTCCCCGGGCATAATAGTAGGCTGCCTCCCCTTTGTTAAGTTCCAGTGACCGGTTAAAGGACTGGATGGCGTCCAGGTACTTTCCATGCTGGAACTGGATCAGCCCCTGCCGGTAGAGCGCAGAGTCATCTGCAGGAAAGTAGGTGAGGTAAAGTTCCGTATCTGCCAGGGCAGCGCTCAGATCGCCTGCCTGGCTTAGGGCCTCTGCCCGCTGAAGATAAGCTTCAAATCGCGCCGGATCCTGCCGGATTACCCGGCTAAGTCCATCCACAGCTTCTTCCGGATCTCCATCGGCTGCTTGAAAAACGGCAAGCTGCTGAAGCGCATCCAGGTTTCTGACATCCCCCTTAACAGCTGATTTCAAAGCAGATCTGGCAGCTTTTTTATTACCAAGCGCCTGGTAGATAAGGGCCTTTTCCCCCAGTACGATACTCTTCTTGTATCCCTGCTTTTCCAGGGTATTGAGCAGGTTAATTGCTTCCAGATAGTCGCCCTGGTTTTTCAGGAAAATGGCATCCTGAAACTCCTGATCCCGGGAGGTGTACCAGCGTTTTTCGTTCCAGAGCTGCTGCCATCCGGGCAATCCCTCCAGGGTGGAAAAATCCTCATCCAGAAGTATCTCTGATTCACTCTTCCTATAGCGCGAGCTGAGATGGATCCGGAGGTATTTCAGGGCCTGCTGGGGATGATTCAGTTTGACTTCACTTTTCGCCAGGTAGTAACTTCCCATTCCCTTTCGGCGTTTTTCGGTTTCATAGAAGGCATCCCGGGCCTCCGGAAAATTTTTCAAAGTGAAGTTGGTTAGTCCCAGGTAGTAATAAATCTCGGGCTGGCCGGGATCCTGCTGAAGTGCCTGCTCCAGATAAAACAGCGCGGAATCATATGATTCACTGATCATGCATGCTCGTCCTGACAGGTAAGGATCGCTTTGACCGAATCCGAAAACTGTTGCCAGGAGCAGCAGGGCAGGCAAGGTGCCCAAGCGTTTCACACGCTTATTTGGTTTCAATAAATACCTCATTGGCGTCGCCTGAAAATACATATATAAATCCTGTAAGCGCAAAGACTTCTATACCGGTAAGCCGGTACTCATATACGTCGCAAATATAGTAGTAGACCCCCGGGGAAACCAGTTGATCTGTTTTATTGATTTTTCCATCCCAGTTGATGTCTTTGTCCTCGGTATAATATACCTGGATCCCCCAGCGGTTAAAAATGGTCATTTCAACCTTTTCCACATAGGAGGTTCTCTGAGGTCTGAAGATATCATTGATCCCATCCCCGTTAGGTGAAAAAACATTGGGGAGAATATAGTTGGAACACTCATCCAGACAGAGACTTATGGAAGGTGCAGATTCATTCTCGAAGGAGTCAATAGCTGTAACCGTGTAGCAACCCGAAAGTGTATTTTCAGGGTAGTGATTATAGGCGGTGTCATAGCGGTTTTCAAATTCTGCAATCAGAGCGGGCGGATCGTCGAAAGTTGGCCTGTAATACAGTCGGTAACCAACCACATCCTCCAGACAGATGGGGTCTGTAATTTTCCAGGAGAGATGATTATACCCGCTGTCGCAGGCTGAGTATCCGGCCAGTGTGGGTGGACAGGGCGGAATGGAATCGATGGGGCTTGTACAGGCAGTATGGCTGAAATTCCGGTTCTCAAACAGGACACCACCCAGCAACCGCCATCCGGTGCTGGTGACGCGATAGCAATACTCCACTCCATTGACCAAACCCTCATCCACGTAGAGATCCTCCGTGGTAAATGCGATGGAATCGTAGGTTCCGCTGCTCTGGTTGAGACGATAAATGGTATAGTCATAGTTGATCCAGGGTACGTTTTTGCGCATCTGTATCGTAATCTGGTTGTCCCCTCCCCTTAGATCCGGATAGAGCGAAGAGGCCGATTCTGCTTCACCGATCCTGAACCGGTTTCCTGCTTCATCATTGTATAGCTCCACTTTGTAGGACCAGGGAAAGACTTCCGTATCCACGGAAGTATCGAGCCAGACCGTGTCATTCAGGTCCGCCGTGGTAAAAGAACCCACCTGGGCCATATTATTTCCCAGAAGGTCATCGGAACGGTATATGAGATATTCATAGGGACCATTGGCCGGAATGGTATCGAGACCTTCAGGTCTTGCCCAGGCCACCCGTATGGTCCCACTGCCGGAGTGTTCTGTTACACTGACCTCGAGCAGGGAAGGAGATCCCTCCACCAGCGGGGTGCAATTTTCCGGGGAGGGGAAGCTTAAGGCTCCGTCGGGGTAAACGGATACAATCATATAACAATATTCATTTCCCTGAGCTAAGCCGCTGCCATTATTATCGTCCACAAAGAGGGTATCCAGCCTGCTTTCGGTGGTGCCTATCAGGGAATAATCTGTTTCAGAAGGAACCCCGCCCGTGCAGGTATCAGGAACATAGGCTGCCGGCCCCGCCTTTCTGTATATCTGGTATCCGGTGACAGGCAGACAGGTATCAGCTGCCCAGTTGAGGGTGACCGTGTTACTGCCGGGTATCAGGAAGGGCATGTCGGGTGATGGACCCAGGACCGTGATATTCATATTCCGGATATCCACCAGGGGTGTTTCCGGGTGACTGTCTTCCGCTTTAAATACGACCGTATAGTACTGTTTCCTTACATGTGTCGGATCGGTATGCCATCGGAACTGGGCCCTGCTGTAGCCGATACTGGAAGAGGGCTCATCAACGGTATAGGTGGCCGGATTCACATCCACCACAAATGGCCCCCCGGTGGCATATAAGCGGATGGTGTCGCTGTCCTGATCCGTAGCCTCCATATTCACCTCCAGGATGCTGCCGGCCTCAATACAGTAATCTCCCGGTTCGATCTGCACGGGAGCATGGTTGTCCGTGTTATACACCTCGATCTGCATATCCCGGACAATATTTCCAATCTTCACCCCTTGACGCCACTCCTCCACATCAATGGCTATATTGAACCAGCCCGAATCGGATGGAGTGATCCAGGTGAGATCACCCGTATAGGGATCTATAAAGAGGGTATCACTGGCGGGAGGCAGTGTATAACCTTCAATGGGCCTTCCATCCTGCTCGGTACAGATGGTCAGCTTATAGGAGAGGCTGTCTCCATCGGGGTCGTATGCAGCCGGGTTATGGATGAAGATCTGTCCAAAAGCAGCCCGGTCGATGGGGGGATTCAGAAGAACGGGGGTTGAATTATGTCCCAGGTCGGGGTTAATCAATATGGTGGTTTTGATTGAAAAGATCACATTTACCGAGTTGGGAATGTTTTTTACTCCATCATTCCGGTTGGGATCCTGCACCACAATTTCATATACCCCTGGACCGGGGAAGGTATGCTGGGTAACATAAACGTTCTTCTGGTAGAAGTAAGGTAGCCTGGTAATTTCCACCCGGGGCGCATAGGAAAAGGTGTTATCGCCCCACTGAACCTCCAGGTCATCCCTGTCGGCCTGACTGAGGGTATAGGTAAAGGTGGTGATCTGAATCTGGTAAGTCAGATCATCGAGTTGAGTGAGCGTAATCTCCCCGGCCCGGTTGTGGGTGGCATGGAGCGGAAGGACCATGCAAAGCAGGAATAATATGGGAAAAGTCAATCTTTTCATTCGCCTAGCGCAGTATCACTTCTGCATCATGCTTTTTCACGTCAAATTTTATACCAGTCTCTCTCTTTTCATGAACAAAAATCACAAGATTGCTTTGATCGGGATATATATCCACCAGTAAAGTATTGTAAATGTACAAAGAATTTGGACTTGAAGGGACCCTTGCATGCATCTTGAGGGTCATGGCATCCTCCTCCAGAAATATGCTATCTATCACCAGGGGGAATGCAGGCTCCTCTTTTCCGGGAGCAATCCTGAAACACTTGTTCAGGTATTCACTGAACCAGGGAAGCTCCCGCATGGCAGGATCCTTGAAATCGATGGGTTTGCTGTGATAATGAAAATACCCCACTTCCCAGTCATCCCGGAATGATTTCATCTCTATGTTCAGCTTTCCATTTTCATATGTTATATTCGTAATGGAAAGATGAAGAGGGTGGGGCGGCGATGGCGCCGGACTAAGGAGGACCCAGGTGAGCAAAACAATCAGTTTCATGCCTGTAAAATTAGTAAACTTCTAATCTTTTAGCACTCTATGTCACTATTTGCACTCTATTTTAAGCTTGGACTGGAACATATTGCCGACCTGAAGGGCTATGACCATATACTCTTTATCCTCACACTCTGTGTGGTTTACAGCCTGAAGGAGTGGAAGAGGGTTCTGTTTCTGGTCACCGCCTTCACCCTTGGTCACTCACTCACTCTTGCTCTGGCCACCCTGGACCTGGTGAGGGTGAATGGCGATCTGATTGAGTTTCTGATCCCCCTGACTATTTTTATAACAGCGCTGGCTAACCTCTTTGGCCCAAATCGAAAGGTATCCCCCCTGCAGCATTATCTGAAATATGGAGCGGCACTTTTTTTTGGTCTGATCCACGGACTCGGATTTTCCAACTACCTGAGAAGCCTCCTGGGTGCAGAGAGCGGACTGGTGCGGCCTCTCTTCGCATTTAACGTGGGGATAGAAGTGGGCCAGATCATTATAGTGACCATCATCATGTTACTGACCAAGGTAGTGGTGGATTTCCTGGGCGCAAACAGGCGCGAGTGGCATGTATTGCTAAGTGGGGCCGGACTTGGAATCTCGCTGGTCCTTATGATAGAGCGATTTCCCTTTTAATGGACAGGAAGAGGATCATAAAGGAGTTTGAAGGCTTCCTGAAGCTGGAAAAGGGATTATCTCCCAACTCCATTGAGGCCTATCTGTCCGATCTGGCAAAGCTGGACCAGTATTTGCTTAGTGCCGGGCTAGAGCTTGGACCGGAGCACCTGGATCAGGAACAACTGGGCAGCTTCCTGGTCTGGATCAGCGAGCTGGGACTTTCAGCCCGGAGCCAGGCCAGAATTCTATCGGGGATAAAGGCTTTCTACCGCTACCTGCTGATGGAGGAGCTCATTGAAAGGGACCCCACCGCATTGCTTGAAGGCCCCAGGCTGGGAAGTCAGTTGCCCGAAGTGCTGACTGTGTCGGAAATAGACAGGATGCTGGAAAAGATTGATTTAAGCAAGCCCCAGGGCCGGCGAAACAAAGCCATGCTGGAGACCTTGTATAGTTGTGGTCTGCGTGTCACTGAACTGGTGGGATTGCAGATTTCCGGGATATTCCGGGCAGAAGGATTTATCAAGGTCATCGGGAAAGGGGATAAGGAGCGGCTGGTCCCATTCAGTCCACGAGCCATTAAGGAGATCGATCTTTACCTGGCCGACCGGAACACACTGCTCATCCAGCCGGGAAACGAAGATATTCTCTTTCTGAACCGCAGGGGAAGAAAGCTAAGCCGGAATATGATCTTCACCATTATAAAGGAGCTGGCCAGGGATGCAGGCATACAGAAAAAGGTGAGCCCGCATACCTTCAGACACTCTTTTGCCACTCATCTGGTGGAAGGGGGAGCCGATCTGCGGGCTGTCCAGGAGATGCTTGGACACGAATCCATCACCACCACTGAAATATATACCCACCTGGACCGGGAGTACCTGCGTGAAGCCATTATCAGTTTTCATCCGCGCTCCAAATAATTGTCAGCTCCATCCCACTTTCAAGCGCAAGTTCTGAATAAGCTCTGGAAATATTTCCGGTCCCGCCAGTAAAAAGTGCTTTCATTTTACTTACTTTATTAGTTCTCCAAAAAATACCAGGATAATGAAAGCAATGATGCTAACCGGCATACGCCAGATGGAATTGAAGGAAGTTCCCACACCAGTTATTCTGAACGACAGGGATGTACGGATCAGAATGAAGACCCTGGGCGTTTGCGGTTCCGATATTCATTACTATGTTTCCGGGAAGATCGGAAGCCAGGTGGTTACATACCCCTTTACCGTGGGACACGAAGGGGCTGGGGAGGTTGAATCTGTGGGGAAAGGGGTGACCCTGGTGAAACCGGGCGACCGGATTGCCATTGAGCCAGCCATGCCCTGCTGGGAATGTGACCAGTGCAGAGCGGGAAGGCCTCATACCTGCCGTAATTTACGTTTTCTGGGCTGCCCGGGGCAGGCCGAAGGCTCACTGTCAGAGTATATCGTGATGCCGGAGACCAGTTGTTTTAAGATACCTGATCAGATGAGTTATGATCAGGCGGCCATTTCAGAACCCCTGGCCATTGGGCTGTATGCGGTCAAACAATCCATCCCCATGGATGGAGCCAGGGTGGGCATCCTGGGATTTGGCCCCATTGGAATGAGCGTAATGCTCCCGGCCCTGGCCCTGGGCGCCAAAGAGGTTTATGTGACGGATAAAATCAATGAACGTCTGTTGATCGCGGAAAATAGCGGAGCCAGCATGACAGCTAATCCGGATCAGGAACACGTGGTGGAAAAGATCATCGAAGCGGTGCCTGAGCTTCTGGATGTGGTATTCGAATGCTGTGGGCAGCAGGAGGCCATCGACCAGGCTGTGGACCTGCTAAAACCGGGAGGAAAGCTGATGATCATCGGGATCCCGGAGTTTGAGCGCTGGTCCTTTCCGGTGGATAAAAGCAGACGCAAGGAGCTGTGTTTTCAAAATGTACGAAGGCAGAATGAGGCGGTACAGCCGGCGCTTGATATGCTGGCTTCGGGCAAGATTACAGTGGAGGCCATGGCCACCCACCGCTTCAGCTTCGAGAGGAGCAAGGAGGCCTTTGACCTGGTGGCCGCCTACGGAGACGGGGTCATGAAGGCCATGATTGATTTCGAATAGGTACAACACTAACTGGATATATAAACTTTTAAAACTATAGCTATGAAAAACACGATGACTTGCCTGATCCTGTGGCTTGTTCCTTTATTTGTTCTGGCGCAACCAGAGCAGCCTGTAGAGGAATGGACAGGAAAAACAATTTTATTGATCGGGGCACATCCCGATGATGATTCCTACTCCATGGGCACTCTCGGAATGCTTAATGCCAATGGCAATGAGGTTTATATTGCCATTCTAACCACCGGGAATGTGGGAACACAGGATCCTAAGCTGGGGATGATGGACCTGGCACTGATCAGGAAGCAAGAGGAGCAGGCAGCCCTGGCTACCATGGGAATACCACTTGACCACTATATCAACCTGGGCTATGACGATGGCATGCTGGAGTACGAAAATACGAAAGAGGTGGTTGCCAAGCTGGTGAGACTGATCCGTACTATCAAACCGGACGTACTTTTCTCCTTCGATCCGGGCAAGGGAAGTGTGCGCTGGCACAAGGCCGATCACCGCGCTTCTGCTTACCTGTCGGCCGATGCGGCAAGGGCAGCCATGTGGCCCCTGATGTTCCAGGGCCAGATCACCGTGGAGGGACTGGAGGCCCATACCATCCCCGAATACATGCTATACGATTCGGCCGAAGAGGATGTGAATACCTGGGTGGATATCTCAGATTGGGAAGAGCGAAAGGTGGAGGCCCTGATGAAATATGTAAGTCAGTTCAGTTCAGGCTGGTCCGATTACAAGGGCCCCGAGATGTCCCCCGAAGAGCAGAAACAGGTGAAAGAAATGCTTATGGGATGGATCCACCAGGAAAGGGATGGCGCACCCATGGAGGGATTCCGACATTACAAGGGACTGCCCGATGATATTGGAAGGTAAATTAAAGCAAACATACAACCACATAAAAACCAAGAGCATGAAAGCAATTACTTCTGTTACACTTTTTCTGTCCCTTTTTTTGTTAGGTGCCTGCAACCAGAATCCCCTTGGTTTAGGCGCCAAGGCACCTGCAGGGGCAGAAGTCCTGTTTGACGGGACCTCTGAATCACTCCATGAGAACTGGATCTACTGGGAAGGCCCCAGGTTTGCTGCGGAGATGCCGATTAAATGGGAGATTGTGGACGATCCCATAGATGAAGGGACCGTGATGAGCAGTGATGATCCGGCGGTGGTCGACCATAAATACGGTTCGGCCGATATAGTCACCAAGAAAGAATACCGGGATTTCCGTCTCCATGTGGAGTTCCTCGTTGAACAGGTGGGGGGTAATTCGGGAGTCTACCTTCAGAACCGCTATGAAATCCAGATCCTGGACAATGATTCTACCCAGCATGGCATGGCTGCAGTGATCAATGAGATCGATTCCCCCTACTATGCCTACAACGGGGTAGGCAAATGGAACTCCTATGATATGGTTTTCCGGGCGGCCCGTTTCGAAAATGGTGAACGGACTGAAAAGGCGCTGGTATCCAATTACTTCAACGGAATTAAAGTCTACTCAAATATTGGAATCAACCAGGTATGGGGCGGTGCCAACTCGGGGATTGATGGTGGCAACGATGGGGGTAAAGGTATCACTGACACTCCCGGTGGGATCAAGCTGCAGGCGGAAGGGTATTCGGTACTTTACCGCAATATCTGGATCAAGGAGCTGGATTTGACCGAAGCAGATACCGATTTTTAAGAATAAAGCTCCTCGATCTCTTCCAGGGTTTTGCCCTTGGTCTCCTTAATGAAGAACCAGGCGATGAGCAACTGGATGAAGGCCATGGTGGACAGGAACAGGAAGGTAAATGAACCACCCAGGGCGTCAAGCACATAGGGGAATAACAGTACCACCAGGAAGTTGAATACCCACTGGGTAAAAGAGGCCAGGGCCACTGCCTGTCCCCTGATCCGGTTGGGGAACATCTCTGCCACCAGGGTCCAGAATGCCGGACCAATGCAGGAGGCAAAGAAGGCAATAAATAGCATGATGCAGATGGTGGTGAAGATGGGATTCAACTCAAAATGAAAAGCTGCTGCCAGCATCAGCAGGGTGACTGCCATCCCCGAGGATCCGATAAGGTAAAAGGTCCTTCGTCCCAGGCGGTCTATCAACCATACCGCAAAGAAAGTAAAGGCAAAGTTAACCAGCCCGATCAAGGAGGTTTGCAGCAGGGCATTCCGGATCTCCAGTCCGGCCGCCATCAATATTTTGGGTGCATAGTCTACCACCGTATTGATCCCGCTGATCTGTACAAATACAGCCAGCAGGAGCCCCAGGATAATCACCTTCCGGTAACGGGGAGCAAATAACAAGCTTAAGGCTGATCCCTTGCCGGAATCCTTCAGGCTGTTCTCAATTTCAGCAAGTTCAGATCCGGCAAATGCTATTCCACCAATTCGTTCCAGCACCACCCGGGCTTTCTCTTTGAAGCCGGCCTTCACCAGCCAGCGCGGACTCTCTGGAATAAAAATCAGACCCACAAAGAATATGTACGGATGGGAACAGTCCGGTAGCAAACATCCACCGCCAGTTGTTCTCCACATCGTGCAGGGCATAGTTCACCAGGTAGGAGACCAGGATTCCCAGGGTGATCGCCAGCTGGTAAATGGTGATCAGGGTTCCCCGGATCCTGGGGGGAGCCACCTCTGCCACATACATGGGAGATAACACAGATACGGCCCCCACGGCCAGTCCTCCCAGTACCCTGAAGGAAATAAAAAAGAGCTGGGTCCTGGCCAGGGCCATTCCAGCACAGGAAAATGCAAAGAAGAGTGCCACCGAAATCAACAGCCTTTTCCGGCCATATTTTTCAGTGAGCGCGCCTGTTCCAAAAGCGCCGATAATGGCTCCCACCAGGATGGAGCTGACGCCCCATCCCAACTGAAGTTCTGTCCATCCAAAATAGGGCTGTATAAAGGGAATAGCCCCGGAGATGATCCCCACGTCAAACCCGAACATGAGTCCCCCGAGGGTGGCCACCGTGGAGATGAACCACAGGTAAAGGCGCCCCTTCACTAGAGTTCTTTGATCTTAACGTTCCGGAACCAGACTTTGCTGCCATGGTCCTGAAGGCAGAGTTTCCCAGTTTTGGCGAAACCGTAATCGGGATATTGATCCCATTTGCCGCTGTTGCGTCGTTCATGCCAGTCCTCGCTCCAGGGGACAAACTCAAGCACTTTTTTGCCATTCAGCCAGTATTCAGCCTTTTCCGGGGTAAATATAATTTCTGAACTGTTCCAGTCGCGCAGGTTCACCTGCTTCTGGTCGTTGGGCAGATACATGGCATAGTCAGCAGCTGTTTTTTGCCATTCTTCCAGGGGGTAAGGATCCCCGTTTTCATCCCTGAAATCATCATCCTCGATCATCTGATATTCGGGTCCGGTTTCATAGGCCGCATTGTATCTGGCATCTTCCACCACATGGTACATGACGCCGCTGTTGCCATGGTCACCCAGTTTCCATTCCCATTTAAGATGAAAATTATCATACTCCTTCTCGGATATAATATCCCCTCCGATATCGCCACCAAGGCCCTGTCCCACCAGGCATCCGTCTTCCACAAGCCATCCGGAAATGATATCCTCATTCCAGTTATGCCATCCGTCCGTAGTTTTCCCATCGAAGAGCAGCACCCACCCCTCCTTTTTTTCCTGGGGCGTCAGTTTATTGTCTGTACTGCAGGAAGAGACAAGGATAATTAGGAATGCAACAGTCAAAAGATTGATCGTTTTCATAGTAAAATAGTTTAGGTATCTAATTTTATTCGGGCAGGTTCCAGCCTTCCCTGTAGTTGTGCCTGATATACTCATTGACGGTCTCCTCCGCATTGAGGGTCACATATTGGGTATCGAAGATGGGATGTCCATTTTCGATATGAAAGTTATCTGAGGAGACTACCTGAAGCTCATCGCTGCTGGTGATGTTGGTGAATTTCATTTGTGGCCCATCCCATTGCAGCTCCCGGTCCAGGCTTTGAAGCCTTACGGCCAGCACACCCATGACGATCATCTCGTTGAAAGGTCCGGCCATATCAAAATTTGAATAGGGCTGAATGCGGTTTTCCGGGCTTTCTTTACAGGCTCTTATCCAGTCCTGCTCATGTGGTCCGTCCTGGATCCCCCCCACCGGATATGCTTCCACCCTGCGCAGTGTTTCAGGAACATTTGGCAGGCGTCCTGAAAGCAGGCGGGGATTGATTCCCCCCAGATTGCAGATCAATTTGTCCTTGGATCCCACAAAGAGGCATCCACCCATCTGATCCTCCATCATAGGTTCTCCATCCGCCAGCTCAAGGGGCCTGGAAGGCATCATCCCGCCGTCATACCAGCTTACTTTTACTTCAGGAAGGCCCGCTCTTCCGGGGAAGGTATATTCCACCACCTCAGCCTGGGGAGCCGACTCCGTGTTGACCAGCGTGGAGGATCCCTGTACCCTGGTGGGGTATCCCAGTTTTAATGAACTGAACACAGGATTCAGGATGTGACAGGCCATATCCCCCAGGGCACCAGTGCCAAAATCCCACCATCCCCGCCAGTTCCACGGGGTATAGATCTCATGGAAAGGACGCATGGGTGCCGGGCCGATAAAGAGGTCCCAGTTCATGGTATCGGGTGCGGTCATGACTTCTTTGGGGCGCTCCAGTCCCTGCGGCCAGATGGGACGGTTGGTCCACGCATGCACTTCTCTGACCTCTCCGATTTCTCCGGCCTGGATCCACTCTTCCACGGTACGGGCCTCCGGAGATGAATTTCCCTGATTGCCCATCTGGGTGGCCACCCGGTATTCCCGGGCCAGCCTGGTCAGCAACCTGGATTCATACACCGAATGGGTCAGGGGTTTCTGGCAGTAGATATGTTTCCCCATTTTTATAGCCGTGGCAGCAATGGCCGCATGGGTATGATCGGAAGTGGCAATCATCACGGCATCAATATCATCCCCCATCTCCTCCAGCATGATGCGCCAGTCCCAGTAGCGCTTTGCCGTGGGATAATCGTCAAAACAGGCCTGTGCATATTTCCAGTCCACATCGCAAAGAGCCACGATATTTTCACCGGACATGGCCCGGAGGTTGACTCTGCCTTTTCCACCCACACCCACGCCGGCAATGTTCAATTTATCACTGGGAGCCACATGCCCGAGTGCTTTCCCCATCACATGACTGGGGATGATGGTAATCCCGGCAGCGGCAGAAGCAGTTGTTTTAAGAAATGTACGTCTGTGGAAAACTTGGTTTTTCATGCTGGCAGATATTTGTGAAGTGCACTAAAAGTAATAATTATTTGAAGGAATTGTTCTAATTTGTCGTATGTAAAAATGAAGCCCTATAAAAAACAAGAACGAACCTACTAACTTTAATCCCATGTCCAATCGCAGATCCTTTATTAGAACATCGGCAGCTGCAGCTGCCGGACTCGGAATGTCCACTTCACTTTCGGCTTCTGTCTTATCCGGCCGCCGGGTGCTCGGGGCCAACGATCGGATCAGGGTGGCCCTAATCGGCGCCCGGAACATGGGGTGGTATGACCTGCAGGATTTGCTCAGGCAAAGTAATGTGGAGTGTCATACGCTCTGTGATGTGGATGGGAATGTGCTTGAGGATAAGCTTAAGCAGTTTCCAATGGGAGAAGGACCAAAGCCTAACATTACCATGGATTACAGGGTAGTTCTGGAAAACAAGGACATCGATGCGGTGGTGATCGGGACCCCCGATCACTGGCACTGTTTGCCCACTGTGGAGGCCTGCCAGGCCGGAAAGCATGTCTATGTGGAAAAGCCTCTGGCCAACTCGGTGGGGGAGATCAATGTGATGTTGGATGCGGCCAGGAAATATAAGAGCCTGGTGCAGGTGGGACAGCAGCAGCGCAGCGGTGCTCACTGGCTTGCAGCCATCGAATTCGTGAAATCCGGCAAACTGGGAACCATCCGCCAGGTGAAATTCTGGGGGAACTTCAATTATGGTGCAGGCAATATGCCGGTACCCGACTCGAAGGTTCCGGAGGGTGTGGATTATGAACGCTGGCTGGGACCTGCCCCCAAACGGCCCTTCAATCAGAACCGCTTCCATGGCTCCTGGCGGATGTTCCGGGATTATGGCGGAGGGCTCCTGAGCGATTGGGGGGTGCACCTCATTGATATGGGCCTTTGGGCCATGGATGTGAAATCGGCACCTAAATCTGTACAGGCTCTGGGAGGCAATTTTGCCAGCCGTGACCGGGCATTGGAGATGCCTGATACCCTGACGGTTCTCTATGAAATGGATGGCTATAATATGATCTGGGAGCACAATGGCGGAGTGGAGAGAGGTCCCTATGACCAGAGCTACGGAGTGAAGTTTATAGGAAGCAATGGAACCCTGGTAGCGGATCGGGACAAGTGGCGGGTCTTCCGTGAGCGGAACGGGGAGGAATGGAGAATGGAGGAGGTAGCTGAACACCCCAGTGACCAGCAATCACACCTCAGGCATTGTGAGAACTTTATCAGGGCCATCAGGTATGGAGATCCCCTGAATGCGGAAATTGAATTTGGTCATCGTTCGGCCCTTTACGCCCACCTGGGGAATATCGCCTTCTGGGCAAATGAGCGGGTAGTTTACAATGAGGAAAACCGGAGGATCACCAGTTCCGAAAAGGCAAATGCCCTATTGACACCGGCATACAGGGCTCCCTGGAAATTCCCGGCAATATAGAGGTGGATAGTATTCAGGGGCCGATTCCAGCATTTCCCAGTACTTGTGCCAGGGGGTTCCATGTCCGGATCCGGGCACTGGTTTGATATCCAGATGAGATTGTTTTTTGTCCAATCCCAGTCCCAAAAAATGCAACTTTAATGTCATATTGTGTATTGATGATAACTGAATAGAGGTATAATTTTAAAAAGGGTGTATTTTTGGTCTTTGCCAAAAAGCCAAACAGTTCTGGAAATCTGATAACACATAGCATATGCAAGTTTTGTTAGGAGTACTGTATCACTCCATTGGAGGGATCGCATCAGGAAGTTTTTACATGCCTTTCAATAAGGTCAGGGGATGGGCCTGGGAAAGTTACTGGATTGTTGGGGGACTCTTTTCCTGGTTGATCGTACCCCCTCTGGCAGCCTGGCTGACTGTTCCCGGTTTTGCTGAGATCATTGCAGCCAGCTCCCGGCAGATCCTCCAGTTCACCTTTTTAATGGGGCTGCTCTGGGGTATAGGTGGACTTTCATACGGGCTGGGTGTCAGATACCTGGGCATGTCCCTGGGTAATTCGGTGGTGCTTGGTTTCTGTGCGGCATTTGGAGCCATAGTGCCTTCCATCTATTACAACATCAATCCCACGGAAGGAAAAATCTCATTTACAGATATGATGGGGAGCCAGGGAGGTCAGCTGGTGCTCCTGGGTGTACTGGTATGTCTTATAGGCATTGCCATTTCCGGCAAAGCAGGTATGATGAAGGAACGTGAGCTCTCAAAGGAGGCTCAGGAGGCCAGTGTTCCCGAATTCAGCCTGGTGAAAGGCTTGATCATAGCCGTCCTTTCCGGCATCCTCAGTTCATTTTTTAATTTTGGTATCGAAGCAGGTAAACCTCTGGCAGATGCTGCTGTGGCCGCCGGGTTTAACCCCTTATTTCAGAACAACGTCACTTTTGTGGTGATTCTCTGGGGGGGGCTGACCACCAATTTAATATGGACCGCCATTTTAAGCATTAAAAACAGGTCCTACGGAGATTTTGTCAACAGGAAGTCTCCCATTGCAAGAAATGTGATGTTTTCAGCCCTGGCCGGAACTACCTGGTTCCTTCAATTCTTTTTCTATGGGATGGGGGAGAGTAAACTGGGGAATGGCGCAAGCTCCTGGATCCTGCACATGTCCACCATCATTCTGACAGCAAATATGTGGGGAATATACCGCAGGGAATGGAAAGGTGTTGCCAGTAAAACAAAATGGACCATCATTGCAGGTATTTCAGTGATCCTGCTCTCTGTTTTTCTGGTGGGTATTGGAAATTCATTATAGGCATAAATTAATAGAATGAGGGCTATTCAGGCATTGATCGAGATCTCCAGGCACTACGGGAGTGATCCGGCCTACGTGATTGCCGGGGGAGGAAATACCTCCTTTAAAGATGATAAACAGATCTGGATTAAGGCCAGCGGCATCCCCCTGGCAGGAATCGGGGAAAGGGGATTTGTATGCCTCTCCAGGCAGAAATTGAGGGAAATTGAGGAAAACACTTATCCTGAGGATGCAGTTCGAAGGGAAGAACTGGTTAAACGGGATATACAGAAAGCCATTATCTCCCCGGAGAAATTACGGCCATCGGTGGAAACTTCTCTCCATAACCTGATCGATTATGCCTATGTTGTCCATACCCATCCCACCACTATCAATGCCATGATGTGTGCCAAGCATGCGCAGCAAGAGGTCGAAGAACGGTTTGGAAGCGAGGCTCTTTTTATGGAGTACAGCGATCCGGGTTATATCCTTTTCAAGAGACTTCAGGCACAGATCCTTACCTATGGCCAGCGATATGGATATGCTCCTAAAATTGTATTTCTGCAGAATCACGGAATCTTTGTGGGAGCCGGTAGCATCGCGGAAGTCAAAGACATTTACGATTCCATTGAATCCCGGATCGGAGAAGGAAAGGACCTGGAGCTTCCTTCAGGAAAGATGGAAGTGTATCAATCAGAGCTGTTTGCCATCGTTTCGGATCATTATAAATCAAGGCTCTTGATAGCAAAGGCTTTCAGAAGTCCACTGTCGGATCACTTCTCTGCAAGCCGGGAGCACTTCCGGAAGATCAGCAGACCTTTCACCCCGGATATTATTGTGTACTGCAAATCCAATTACCTCTTCCTTGAACAAGGAGTAAAAAGCCAGGATGCCGGGGATCGCTTAAAAGAATTTGAAGCGTCCAGGGGCTATTATCCCAAAGTAATTGTGGAAGAGAAGGGGGGGCTGATTATCCTGGAGGAAAGCGAGAAATCCATCCGGACAGTGCTGGAAGTGTTCACCGATATGATGAAAATCTCTTACCTTTCTGAGCAGTTTGGCGGTCCCCACTACATGACCGACGATCAGATCCGCTTTATTGATACCTGGGAGGTGGAGAATTACCGCAGGAGCGTGGCAAAAAAGTAGCCACCGGAGTACCTGCATATGATAACATACAGGGTTCTCTAAATTTTTGGCAGCTTACCATTCCAGCACCTCCTCACCTGCGGTGGCCAGGGTTTCGGCAATCCAGTCAGCCCCCGACAAGTCGTTGGGGGAGAAGGAGGTGGTCAACGCCAGCACCCTGGCACCTGCAGCTTTTCCTGCGGCCACTCCTGAGATTGCATCTTCCACCACCAGGCAACGTCCGGGATCTGCACCCATCAGTCTGGCAGCTTTTAAAAAAATGTCAGGAGCAGGTTTTTTATGCTCAATATCCAGTCCCGTAACAATGGCCTGAAACAGCTCTCTTTTCAATCCTATCTCCTCCAGGTTGATATTTACCTTCACGGGATCGGCGCTGGAAGCCACTGCCATTTTCAGCCCCCGCTTCCGGCACTTGCCAATAAAGGGATGCACTCCGTCCAGGGGGGAGAGTTTCCCCCTGACCAGTTCCGCATAAATTTCATAGGTACGGGCCTTATCTTTTTCCAGGTCAAAAGGAATCTCGTGTTTTTCTGCCACTCCCCCCAGGTAGCGGTTCTCTCCCATGCCGGTAAATGGAAGGAAATCTTTGGCTTGGACAGGAAATCCCTTTTCTGCAAACATGGCTATGCCTGCCTGACAAATATAGGTTTCCGAGTCCACCAGGACCCCGTCCATGTCAAACAATACAGCTTCAATTCCATCATTGTTTCTCATGATCAAGAAGGGATTAGTCAGGGGTGATGTATACATTGCTCAGGTAAATATAGGGAGTCTGCTCATTAAAGCATCACATTGAGTGGTCCAAAAAGCACAAAAATTGTAGGATTTCATGCATTGTTATTCTCGTAGCGATTACATATGTTCGTAGTAGAAAAACTTACTATTCCATGAAACAAGTTCTGAGATGGCTCCCAGCAAAGAAATGACTTCCAGGGAAAGGGTACTTGCAGCCCTCAATTTTCAGACACCTGACCGGGTTCCCATCGACCTGGGTGGATTTCAATCGGGGATTCATAAGAAAGCCTACCTGGAGCTGCTCTCCCACCTGGAAAAGGAGGAGGAGATCGTGATGCTCGATCCGGTACAGCAACTGGTCAGGCCCAGCGAAGAGATCCTGGCTTTGCTCAAAGTGGATTTCCGCTACGTATGCGCAAAAGGGCCCAAAGATTTTGACGGGACCATCCGGCAGAATTTTCGTAAAGGGGAGCTCTGGCATGACCTCAGGGATGAATTCGGGGTGGTCTGGTCCATGCCCGACAAGCAGCAGCTTTACATGGATATCACCCACCATCCCCTGGCAGAGGCCAGCATGGAAGATATGGCTTTATATCCCTTCCCCGACGGGTCCGATCCTTCCCGTTTCGAGGGGGTTAGGGAAGAAGTGCTGAAGCTCCGGGAGCATACTCCCTATGCCGTCTCAACGGGGATCGGAGGGGTAGTATATGAGACCTGCTGGTACATGAGGGGACTGGAACGATGGTATATGGATATGATGGAAAATCCCTCATTTTGTGAAGCATTGCTGGATAAGGTGCTTAAGTTCTGGCTGGACTATTTTACGGGCTTTATGAAAGAGATAGGTGATATCATCGATGTGGTGATGATCGGGGATGACCTGGCGGGACAGAGTGGTCCCCTTTTCCCTCCTGAGTTCTACCGTTCGGTGGTAAAGCCCCGGCATAAAAAGCTGGTTCAGCATATCAGGTCCCTGAGCTATGCCAAAATCTGGTATCATAGCTGTGGCGGGGTGGTGGAGTACATTCCCGATCTGATGGATAATGGAATAGATATTCTGAATCCGGTGCAGATTGCGGCTCAGGGCATGGATCCGAAATTTCTGAAAGAGAGATTTGGGAAAAAGCTTGTTTTCTGGGGCGGAGGGATCGATTCCCAGCACATCCTGCCTTTCGTGTCCCCGGAGGAGGTCAAATCCAATGTAAGGGCCAATATGGAGGCCTTCAAAGCGGGTGGGGGTTATGTCTTTAACAATGTGCACAATATCCAGGCCGGTGTACCGCCTGAAAATATCCTGGCCATGTATGAGGCGGCCTATGAGTACGGGGCCTACTAGGCGGCCCCGTCCAGCGCATCAAGTCCAAGATGCTCAAATCTGCGGAGCAGCTTTTGCAGGCGGCTGACGATTGCCTTTACACCTCCGCGGACATTTGATTCCACATTGAGGGGCATGACCGGATCGTGCAGGGACATCCGGAGCAGGAACCAACCCTGTTCATTTTCCCCGCTACAATTTATCCTGATCCCCTCGAAATTAGGTGTTTCGGGCGACCAGCCCGCTTCCCTGTTGATCATTCCTGCCAGTTGTTCCAGGACCTCTGTACCATAGCTCCCAAATTCTTTGGTCCGGATATCAAGCCGGAATTCCCCCTCCTCAAGGGGATGGGGCAGGACTTTGATGAGGCTGCTGAGCGTTTGGTCCTGCTGCTTCATTTTTGCCATCTGGATGAGCAGTTTGGCCACCAGGTAGGCCCCGTCATCCAGGAAATGATTCTCTTTCAGTGCCGCATGGCCCGAGGTCTCAATGGCCAGCCACGATTGCACCCCCTCCGCATTGAGTCGCAGCGATTCATTGATTACATTTTTGTAGCCGCGTTTGAAGCGGTGGTGCACTCCTTCCAGGTGTTTGGTGATAAACCAGTTAAGCCCGGATGAGGTGATGGAATCGGTGACGATGACCGATCCCGGGTGTTCCTCCAGGATCACGCAGGAGATCAAGGCGATCAGATTGTTGCGGTTGATTGCATATCCCCCGGCATCCACAAGGGCTGCACGGTCCACGTCCGTGTCGAAAATAATCCCCAGGTCTGCTTTCTCCCGGATCACCGCCGCGCAAATGGAATCCATGGCCTCAGGATCCTCGGGATTCGGCACATGATTGGGAAAGCGTCCATCAGGGTTCAGGTACTGACTTCCTGAAATATCTGCACCCAGGGGTTCAAGTACTTTTCCCGCAAAAAAGCCACCCGCTCCATTTCCCGCGTCCACAATGATTTTCAGTCCGGCCAGGGGAGTGTTGTATTGAGTGGCATCATGCACTCCTTTGCGAATGGTTTCCACCAGGAAATTTGCATATTCAGAGATGAAATCGATTCCTTTTACCCTGCCTTTTGTTTCGGCAACAAGAAAATCTTCCTTCGCAGCAATTTGCAGCAGATCCGAGATATTGCCCTTGTCGAAACCACCCTTTTCAGTAAAAAACTTCATGCCGTTCCGGTTAAAAGGCAGGTGACTTGCAGTAAGCATAACGCCTCCTTCAACTCCGGTTTTTTCATGGATGGTGGTCATAAACATGGCCGGGGTGGAGGCAAGTCCACAATCAAGTACATCAAAACCAGAATCTGACAGCCCTTTGATGAATGCCTTTTTCAATTTATTCCCTGATATTCTGGAGTCCGTTCCAACAGCCACTTTCTTCAGGCCCCTGCCGTTTTTTTCCAACCATGTAGCAAACGCCTGTCCCAACTTCATGGCAACCTCAGCGCTCAGGTTTACCTGCTCATTCCGCACGCCTTCCAGGGCCACTCCACGAATATCAGAACCGTTCTGCAATCTATGCCAGTTTACCATAGTCAACTTTTGATTTCAAGTTAGAAACTTCTGCACAAATTCTCCCTCTGATCCCCAGGATCTTGCTGTACGGCACCTTTTTTTTTACCTGAGCAGATTTCTAGCCCAGCAGCGAGGGATCCCCTTTGATGGGTTTTAATCCCAGGTCGATAGCCGGATTAAAACGGGCATCTATGCCCTTCCAGAGTACCAGTGCTGCACCCAGGGAGGTGGCATTGGCCACCTCTGAGGTAAATACATGTTTTTCAGGAAAGTGGCTGGCAATCAGGGCCAGAAATATGGGATTCTTGCTGAATCCACCGCTGATATAGAGATATTTGCTGTGGTCCTCTTTAGCGATAATCAGGTCGATGGATCCTTTGGTGAGTTCAACCAGGTCCATGACCAGCTGATGGTAAGCCTCTTCAAAGCTGTCGAATTGCTCTTTGCCCACAGACAGGTCTACATACTCTGCGGGCACGCCCTCATAAAAGAAAACCTGCTTCTGCTTGTTTTTCTGCCTGAGCGCTCTGATCAACCCTGGGTTAAAGGCCGTGGTTTTATAGGCGGAATCATCTACTCCAAACAGCTTATTCAGGCGTTCCACATTCAAATCATGAATCCGCCCCAGAAACAGACGGGAGGATTTCACGGGTTTTTGACGAATACTCATGTATGAAAGGCAATCCTTCTTCAGTTCATCAGCCCTTAGGGGATCTGGATTAAATGGATTCATGGAAATACACCAGGTACCCGTAGAGACCAGGATGAACTCCTCGGGTGAATTCATTAAGTAGGGCACCAGGGAGGATGAGCTGTCGTGAATCCCTATCCCAACCCGAACAGATGTATCGAAAAGGGTGGAAGGGTAGGTGCTTTCCACTGCTTCAGGTTTGGGAAGGGTGGCTCCCAGTTGCTTTGTCCAGGGGTGATAGCTCATGTGATCGTAATCCCAGAGCCCGGTATGACAACCGAGAGAGGTATGTTCTGATGAGGCTCTGCCGGTAAGTACATACGAAAGGTACTGCGGAAAGTGCAGTATGGTTTTAACCTGCCTGAAAATTTCCGGTTTCATTTTCTTGAGCCAGAGCGCCTGGAATCCGGAATTCAGCATCCCCAGTGCCGGCGATGCTGTATTTCTGCAAAATTCATCTTCGCCACCGAAGGCATCATAAAGCGGTTCAACCACCCCGCCTGGCATAGACTTGAGGTAGTTGTATACAGGCGTTAATCGCCTTCCCTTTTCATCCAGATACATGATGCTTGCGCCGTAGGTGGTGAAGTTGATTCCCCGAAGGACAAAGCGATCATCCTGCATGAACCTGGCGCAGGCGTCCAGCATCCATTGCTCTAGCTTCTCAATATCATCCCCTTTGAACCCGTCATCATCCGGAATCTCTTTGAACACAGTTTCCTCCTCCTGAATGATCCTCAGCTCACGATCAATCAGCAGTATTTTCTTATTGGTTTTCCCGATATCAAATATCAGCACAAGCTCTTGTTTCATTCCCCGCTATCAGTTTTCGTACGGTACTGTTCCACTTGCATCAACCTCATGGCCAAATTTTGTTAAATAGAAGGATCCTGGTAAAAAATCATCCTCCAGATCTTTGAGCTCCTTAAAAAGCCATTCTTCTAAAGTCTTTAATATGTTGCCATTAGGTGGATTTTCAATAAGATTATTTAACTGGTATGGATCGGCCACATTATCAAAGAGCAACCAATTACCTGACAAATCTTGAGCATAGGTATATTTTTTGGTGATGATCCCTCTGAATTCCCTCCCGCCACGATCTCTGGACCATTGGCCAAAAGGTTGAACACAGCTTACCAGAGCAGCTTTTCGATCATCCTCTTTGTTGCCTAGAATTATTTCGGTAATATCTTCACCATCTAAGCCATCAGGCACCTTCAAACCCGCCATTCCCAGAACCGTAGGCATTATATCCAGGGTATTGAACAGGAAATCACTTTGCTTTCCTTCCTTCCCCAGTAAGTCCGGATATTTAATTATGAAAGGCACTTTAGCCGATTCCTCATATATTCTTTGCTTTTTCATCTGCCCATGACTATTAAGCATGTCTCCATGGTCCGAAGTAAAAACAAAGATGGTGTTGTCTTCCAAATTGCTTCGCCTGATAGCTTCCTGTAATTGTCTGATGTAGCTGTCAAGTGCGGAGCAGTGGGCATAATACCCTCTTAGTATGTCCTTGGTTTCTTCTATTAAGTCTGGCGGCACGTTCGGCCTTACCTCCAGGTCCATATGTTTATAAAGATCCTGGAATTCCTTAGGAGCCGAATTATAGGGAGCATGAGGCGGTCCCCAGGAAAGAATTAGGACGAAGGGATTTTTTGCTTTCGAATGGCTTTCAATATAGGCGATTGCATCCCTGGTTTGAGCTTCTGCATCGTAGCCTTCCCAGGTATGCAATTCGTCATCATTTCCCCAGTATTTCGAGTTGTTATAATTATGAGAACACTCCAACACCTTCCAGTAGTCGAAGCCCTGCCGTCTTTCTTTTGGTATAAAGGATGAGCGTCCATGCCCATCCAGGTGCCATTTCCCAATATAAGCAGTATGGTAACCCTCTTGGTTGAAAAGTTTCGCAAAACTCTCGGAGTCTGGCTCAAGCGAAACATCATTCATAAACATCCCATTTTTCAATACATATTTTCCTGTAAGCAGCATCGCTCTGAATGGTGTGCATACAGGACTGGTTGAAACAGCATTCGAAAAACATACCCCCTCCAATGCAAGCCTGTCCAGATTTGGGGTAAGAACATCTGGGTTACCGGCATATCGCATGGATTGTGCTCGCCATTGATCTGCAAATACAAACACGATGTTAGGTTTTTCAATTTTTTTACTGCACGAAACAAGGAATGATAACAAGCATATTATCAGAATGGTGTTTTTCATTTTTTAAAAACTACAACTTATAATCGTCTGCTTAATACATCCTTCTCATACTGCTGGATGTTGGAAATAAAGTCTTGAGAAACAGGTACATCATGCTTCATGCAGTAGTAATCCCAGATGGCTCCAAAGGGCTTGGTTTTGAGCAGTTCCAGCATGGCCAGCCGCTCGAAGAACTGTCCTCTCTCTTCGTAGGTAAGTAGCAATTCCCGGGGCTCCAGAAGTGCAAATAGCATGGCTTGCTGGGCGGCACGGGTACCCACCACATAGGCACCGATCCGGTTGATACTTGCGTCAAAAAAGTCCAGACCCATATGCACCCTGTCCAGGGCATTGCAACGGACAATCTCCTGGGCAATCAGTATGGTATCGTCATTCAGGGTCACCACATGGTCTGAGTCCCAGCGAATGGGCCTGGTCACATGAAGCAGGATTTCAGGCACAAACAGCAGGGCAGAAGAGATTTTATCTCCCACCTGTTCGGTGGGGTGGAAGTGTCCGCTATCCAGGCAGATTAAGGTCTGATTGGCCACGGCATAGGCCAGGTAAAATTCTGAATTCCCGACGGTCATGGCTTCCAGTCCGATTCCGAAAAGTTTGCTTTCGATGGCATCCTTCAGGTGGTCGCTATTGTATTTTTCAGCGAAGATTTCATCCAAAGATTCCTTGAGGATGGCGCGGTGCGTATACCGATCCACGGGCAAGTCCTTGGAGCCATCCTGGATCCAGATATTGTGAATGGATGGACTTCCCAGTTGTTTTCCCATTTCTGCACCAATGGCCCGGCACCTTTTGGTGTGTTCGATCCAGAAATCACGGATCTCTTTATTTTTATGTGACAGGGTCAGGTCGTCACTGGCCATGGGGTGCGAGAATACACTGCAATTGAAGTCCATGCCCATACCCTGGTCTTTGGCCCAGTCGATCCAGCTCTGGAAATGCTTGAGCTCGATCTCGTTGCGATCCACTCTTTTTCCCTGGAAATCTCCGTAAATGGCATGCAGGTTTAGTCGCTGCTTCCCGGGAATCAGGCTCATGGCTTTTTCCAGGTCCATGCGGTGCTCCGGGATATTCCTGGCTTTCCCGGGATAGTTTCCGGTTGCCTGGATCCCTCCTCCGGACAGAGAGGAGTCAGGAGTTTCAAAGCCTCCCACATCGTCGGCCTGCCAGCAGTGCAGAGAGATGGGAAATTTATCCAGCTGATTCATGGCAGCTACCACATCCACACCAAGGGCGGCGTATTGTTCCTTTGCTGCTTCAAATGCTATTTGAATGTTTTCTGATCGACTCATAATTCTATGTATGTTGGATTCTCTTACTCCATGAAAAACACCTCTTTCAGGGGGGTGGATACAGGTGAGTTATCGGGATTGGTTTCCATGATGTCTGCCATGTATTCCCACCAGCGCTGAACAATCTCTGTGTTTCCCAGATCCTGGGACCCCAGGTCACCTCGCTGCTTTTGAAACGCAAAAAGTATATGGCTTTCTTCATCAAAGAAGATGCTGTATTCCGAAAGACCGGTTTCCTTCAGAAGTTTATGAAGGTCCGGCCATAGCTCATCATGCCGTTTTTTATACTCTGAAATCCTTCCGGGTTTGAGCTTCATTTTAAAGGCAAGTCTTTTATGCATGCAATTTACTTTAAGTTCAAAATTACGGGGTATTCAAGCGATCATCAATAGACATTTTGGTCAATCATTTGCACAAAATGCGCTTGGCTTAAGCCCGTTGTTGAGATCTTTTTTTTAATTTACTGGACTTGGAAGATTTTTTTAAATATTTGAATCCGTCCCAGGAGGACAAGGACTGGGGCCTCTTTCTGAATTGTTCTGGTAAGAAGGAGATAGAGCCGGGTGTGCTATATCCTCCCGGTGCTCACCCCTCCGGATATTATTTCAACTTCGAGCAGGGCCGCATCCTGAACGAATACCAGATCAACTACATTACTAAAGGGGAAGGGATCTATGAGAATTATGGCGGAAAGTTTAAGGTGAATACTGGATCCCTGATGATTACCGAACCAGGTCGCTGGCACCGTTATAGACCTTTGAAAAGTACAGGGTGGGTGGAGAATTATGTGGGATTTACAGGACATATCGCTCACCAGATATTTGGCCGCCCCTGGTTTACCTCCAAAAATGCCGTAGTTGATGTGGGTCTTAACGAGGAGATTATAGACTCTTATTATAAAATATTTAATTATGTAAAAGAGGAGAAGCCCGGTTATCAGCAGGTGGCCTCAGGCATGATCATGAAAATGCTCGGATTTATCGTATCCCATGATAAACAAAAGGACTTCAGCGGAAAGCGGGTGGAAAAGATCATTCAGAATGCCTGTTTCTCCATCCGTGAACATGTGGAGTCTGAGATCAATTTCCAGGAATTTGCCAAAGAGAACAACATTGGTTATTCCTATTTCCGAAAGATGTTCAAGAAATACACAGGTGTTCCTCCAGTGCAGTATCATCTGGATATGAAGGTATTGAGAGCCAAGGAGATGCTGCTATATTCCGATAAAAGTGTCAAGGAGATAAGCTACGATTTAGGCTTCCAGTCCATATACTATTTCAGCAGGGTTTTTAAAGCAAAACTGGGACTCTCTCCCTCGGAGATCAGGAAGAGTGTTGGTTCCTGATCTTCATCCAGTTTTCAGACCGAGGAGAGGGATACCTTATAAAATGGAAAACATGAATCCAAGAGAACGTGTACTGAAAACATTTGGAAGAATTCCCGGTAAAGCCGATCGTATTCCTGTGCAATTTGAGATGTGCCGGCAACTAACGGATCATTTCAGCAAGGAGTTGGGAATTCCTGCCCATTACACCGATAACCTTTATGAAGATGTTACTTACCGGATCAGTGCCAATGAATTGCGCACGGCCATGGGCAGTGATGTGGTGGTAAGCGGGGCCTCTGTGTCGGATGATTATAAGATCGAGCCTGATGAAAACGGGCACTGGTTTAACGAATACAGAATGAAAATGCGGCAGGGAGATATCTACGTGGAGGTGGTGGACTATCCACTGGCACACGCCCAAACCAAAGCAGATATAGACAACTTTGTTTTTCCCGATCCGGATGCGCCCGGTCGCTACCGGGATGCGGAGGCGCTGGTAAAAAAATATCATGACGAGTATTTGGTATTCGGGGATATTGAGGTCACCGTGTTTTCGCTGGGACACCAGCTGGCTGGGATGGAGAAACTGCTGGTGGATATGATGATGGAGACTGAATATGTAATCCCCCTGTTCAAGGCCTGTGCAGAATTTCAGACCGAGATTGGTCTCCGCCTGATCGAAAAAGGGGTGGATGCCATCTGGTTCGGGGATGATTTTGGCACTCAGCAGAGCCTGATCATGGACCCGGAAACCTTCCGGAAACAACTTAAACCCTTGTACACCGGGATGATCCAGCGCTTCAAAGAAAAAAATCCAGACATCATTCCCATCCTGCATTGCGACGGGGCGGTCAGTGAACTCCTGAAAGATATTCATGAGATGGGATTCGAGGTATTCAACCCGGTTCAGCCCAATGTCCCCGGCCACCTTCCCGGGGACTTGAAGGAAGGATTCGGAGACCTGTTTTCCTTCTGGGGGGCCATTGATCAGCAGGAGCTCTTGCCCAGGGGTAGCGATGAAGAGCTTGAAAGGGATATCATGGAGAAAATAAAAATACTGGGGGAAGGTGGGGGCTACATGATCTCTCCGGCCCATATCATCCAGAGTGATGTTAGTCCTGAACGGGTATTAAAATTTATCGAGCTATGCTACAAACATGGTAAGAATAATTAGCATCTTTTATGCATTCCTGAATCTTATATAAAATGAGAAACCCGATCTTTAAAATTGCCACACTCTTTGCTATCGGTTTATTTATGACGGCTTGCGAAGGCCATAAAAGAAGCTCTGAGCATCCTGATGAGGTGTTTAATCGGGTAAAACGGAACTTTGAAAATCCCGAAGTCAATTCCGGTGTTAATTGCTGGTGGTGGTGGCTAAACGGCAATGTTAACAAGGCTGCCATCACCAAAGACCTGGAGGCCATGAAATCGCGCAATTTCCACGGGGCCATGATCTTTGATGCCGGTGGCCATAACCAGAGGGGCAACAGGGATGTTCCCGACGGGCCCCTCTTCGGTTCAAAGCCCTGGAACGATTTGTTTGTCTTCGCCCTGGATGAGGCCAGGCGCCTGGGCCTGGAAATGGGATTTAACATCCAGAGCGGCTGGAACCTGGGAGGTCCCAGGGTAACACCGCAGTATGCGGCCAAGCAACTTAGCTATTCGCAGACAATTATTGCAGGTGAACAAAGTGTCTCTCTTCAACTGGAACAGCCTGAAAGCCGCCTGGATTATTACCGGGATATTTCCGTGCTGGCACTCCCCATAAAGGCTTCAAATGAAATCCAGGAGGGCATCTCAGACCTGGATCTGAAACTGGGCTTTCATGAACTGGGGGGATCGGCACCCGACTGCCGTTTTTTGCTTGGAAACAGGTCCGATGCTGAAACCTGGATGAAACAGGCCTACCGGGTGGATAAAAAAGAGATCATCAACCTGTCCGCATTGATGGATGACCAGGGAAAGCTGAGCTGGGAAGTTCCTGCCGGTGAATGGGTGGTCCTTCGTATTGGCTATACCTGCACCCCTTCGCATGTTTCCACTTCAAGTAATCAATGGCAGGGAAGCGTGTTGGATTACATGAGCAAAGAGGCTTTTGACTTCTATTGGAAGGATGTGGTAGAACCCATTTTTGAAGCGGCTGGTGCGCATGTGGGGACCACCCTGAAATACATGGAAACCGACAGCTGGGAATGCGGGGGGATGAACTGGACCGATAATTTCGCGGAAGAATTTATACACTACCGGGGGTACGATCTGATATCTTATCTTCCCATTGTGGCAGGCTATGTGGTGGATGACCTGGAAACTTCCAATGCCTTTCTGGCCGATTTTAGAAAAACTCTGGCCGACCTGGTGGCCCATAACCATTATTCCCTTTTCCAGGAATATGCACATCAGGAGGGCATGGGGATCCAGCCCGAATCGGCCGGTCCGCATGCCGGCCCCATGGACGGGATCAAGAACTATGGGTTCAGTGATATTGTGATGAGTGAGTTCTGGTCGCCCTCCCCACACCGTCCGGCACCAAATAATCGCTTCTTTTTAAAACAGGCCTCCTCAGCAGCACATATTTACGGGAAAAAGATCGTGGGTGCAGAATCCTTTACCACCATCGGGCCCCACTGGAACGATGAGTTGTGGCACGACCAGAAGTCGGCTTTTGACCATGAGATCTGCGCCGGACTTAACCGGATGTATTTTCATACTTTCACCTGTTCCCCCCCTGAAATGGGTCTGCCCGGACAAGAGTATTTTGCAGGCACCCACGTAAATCCCCAGGTGACCTGGTGGGAACAGTCGGGCGCATTTATCGATTACATGCACCGGATCCAGTCCGTGGTACAGGAAGGTAAATTTGTGGCCGATGTACTATACTATTACGGCGACCATGTGCCCAATGTATTTCCCTTTAAACATTCTGATCCGGCCGGAGTAATGCCCGGTTATGATTACGATGTATGCGATGAAACCATCTTCATGCAACTGAAGGTAGAGGATGGAAAGCTTGTGGTTCCCGGAGGAGTGGAATACCGGATTCTGGTTTTACCAGATCACAGGGTTCTATCGCTGGCTGTGCTTGAAAAACTGGAAGAGCTGCTACAAGAAGGCGCCACCCTACTGGGGCAAAAGCCGGAAAAGCAGATCAGTCTGGTGGGAGGCAAGGAGGCGCAAATTAACTTTCGTGAATTGACCGAAAGGATCTGGGGGGAAGCCAGCAATGAAACTGGTGAACGAACTTATGGCAAGGGAAAAGTCGCCTGGGGCATGTCAGCAAGAGCCTATTTGCTCGCCTTAACCATTCCGCTTGATTTTGATGTTCTGGAAAACGAAAGCAAAACCGATTTCGATTACATTCATTATACAATGGGTGAGAGGGATATCTATTTTGTTACCAATCAGACCACCCAAAGACAAAAGCTTGTTGCCCGGTTCCGTGTTTCGGGAAAACAACCCGAGTTATGGGATGCTTTAAGTGGAGAAATTCGCGAAGCCAGGGCTTTTACCCAGACGAATGGACTTACTACCATTCCGCTTACCCTTGAACCATATGGTGCAATCATGGTTGTATTCAACAAGAAAATATCCAGTAAAAAGCAAGGGAGCACACAGCGAAATTATAGCGATTTTAAAACCCTGGCAGAGATTTCCGGGGAATGGATGGTACACTTCGATCCCCAATGGGGAGGACCGGAATCGGTGCTTTTTCCTGAACTTTTGGATTGGACCCAACATTCAGAGGAAGGAATCAGGTACTACTCAGGAGCAGCGGTTTATAAGAAGGGCTTCAACCTGGAACCAGAACTTAGGGAAGAAGACAGATACTTCCTGCAACTTGGAAGTGTAAAAGATGTGGGTATCGCAGAAATCAAGATCAACGGAACTGACAAAGGGGTGATCTGGACAGCGCCCTTCCGGGTCGAAATCAGCGGAGAACTTCAAGAGGGAGAGAATACCCTGGAGATTAAAGTTGTGAATTCCTGGTTTAACCGGGTGGCGGGCGATCAGAGCTTTCCGGATAAAAAGACCTACACTTCTACCAATATTGATTTAAAACATGATTTCAGGGGCAGGCCCATGGATGAGATTGCCCTGGAACCTTCGGGATTACTGGGGCCTGTGACCATACAGATGCTTGATGAACCCGTGCAGGATGAAATGGATTTTATACTTGGTCAATTTGAAAATACCCTGCAGCAGGAGGACAATCCTATAAAAATTCCGCGCACTATTAACGAAGATGGTAGCCTGAAGACCGTAGGCATTTATAGCTGGACCAGCGGTTTTTTCGCAGGAAGCCTATGGTACCTGTACGAGTTGACCCAGGATGAAAAATGGAAATCCGAGGCCATTAAGTGGACCGAAGCCCTGGATACAATCCAGTACTGGAGCGGCAACCACGATGTGGGTTTTATGATGTATTGCAGCTATGGCAATGGATTGAAATTTGCCGGTATGGATCAATACAAGGACATTCTGGTACAAACTGCCGAGTCCCTGAGTAAGCGCTACAACAATAACGCACTGGCCATAAAATCCTGGGATTACCGCAAAGCCCGGGATGGCAAAACTGAATGGTTTTTTCCGGTTATTATAGACAATATGATGAACCTGGAATTGATGTTTGAGGCCAGTCTTATGAGTGGAAATCAGAAATACCGCGACATTGCCCTCCAACATGCCGAAACCACCATGAAAAATCACTACCGCGATGATTCTGCCGCAGCAATTACCGCCTCGGCTTTGTATGAATTAGCCACATATTCTTCACATGAAAAGCAGTACAAACAAGCTGCTGATAAAATTGTGCATTCGCTGTTGTCTCCTGACTATCTTGCAGTGAACAGTACAAACAAGTTTTTTATTCTGAACCACAGTGTTGGAAGTATTCCGCATGGTGTTGAGATTGATGTTCCACTGGTTTATGCTGATTATTATTTGTTGGAAGCTCTGTACAGAAAAAGGAAGCTTTCTAATTTACTGTCCGTAATTGCTCATTATCCTGAAATCTTTAGCAGATGAAAAACTTAAACATTGGCATAAATTTATTGCTATTCCTTGTTCTAACAATGCATGTCAGCGCACAAGAGAAGAAGGAATTCATTGGTTTTAAGGTAGACTATAAGAATTACATATCTAAACACGACGTAGTCTTTCAAACTCCTAATTACGAAGGGTTTGAAGGCTTAACCCTGGGCAACGGAGATATTGGAGGAATGGTTTGGTGCACAAGATCAGGAATAGAATTGCAAATCAATAAATCAGATCTGTATGACAAGCCTAACAAAGAATCAAAAACAACGTTGCGAGCTGCCGCAAGATTGAAGATTGATTTCGGTATTCCAAATACTGAATGGCTCTATTTAGAAGATTTTGAAGCACGCATGAGCATGTATAATGCCACCTCGTCATTTAGAAGTAAAACTCCTTTCAGCGACACCTATATAGAAAACTGGGTTGATGCCAATGCTAATGCCTGGATCATTGATTGTAAGGTAAAAACCAAGGGGGAATTGCAATCGGGTACTTCTATGAGAATTGAAATAGAGCGATGGGGAAGCCGGTCATTTGGTGGTTGGTATGGCGGCTACAGTAAAGATGCTTCAGCAGGACTTGGGAAAGCAAAGGTCAATACAAAAAACGGAGATGTTTATTTTACTGAAGAATTCGATGGACTTGAGTTCGTTGTAGCTTGCAGGCTAATAGGAATAGAATCTTCGCCAAAAATTATGAACAGCAAATTAGCAGTTATTGAGACAGGTAGAAGAAATGATATTAATGCCAGAGTAATTGTATCACTTGTTACTTCAAATGAAAGTAATAATCTGCTTGAGGATGCCATAGAAATACTGGATAACAAAGAGAAGGAAACAATAGAAAAATCAAAAGCGGCGCATGATGCATGGTGGAAGAACTTTTGGGAACGTTCATTTGTGAGTATTCCCGATGATTACATCGAGAACATCTACTATTATCGCAGATACCTGACAGCAAGCGCTTCTCGCGGTAACTTCCCTATAGTTTTCAACGGAAGTCTTTGGACCTGGAATCACGATTTGCGCCAATGGGTAACTCCGCATCACTGGAATACTCAGCAACAATACTGGGGGGTAGCAGTTCAAAACGATTGCGATCTAATGTTACCCTATATCAACACATATTTCAGGTTGATGCCATATGCTGAAGCATATGCAAAAGAAAGGGGTGTTGAAGATGCTCTCTTATGGAGTGAAGCGCATGATTTTCTTGGTAATATGGTCTACAAATACAGAGGTGATATGATTAATAACTTTACACCTGCCAGCCAGATTGCTGCTGTTTTTTGGGAGTATTACCAGTTTACTGACGACAAGGAGTTTCTTGAAGACAAATGTTACCCTTTCATGAAAAAAACTGCTCAGTTTTATGTTGCTTACCTGAAGTGGGACGAAGAAAGGCAGGAATACTATTCTTTCCCGACTCAACCTTATGAACATGCTTCTAATAATCAACTGAAAAACAGCAGTTCAGACAGATATATGATTGAAGCTCTATTGAGTTGGTGTGTGCAGTCGGCAGAAATATTAGGAGTTGATAAATTAAAAATACAAGAATGGACAAATATTTTGAATCACCTATGGGAACCTCCCGTGCTGGATATTCCTGAAAGGGGTAAAGTGTTTGGAACCGCATTTACTAAAGAGGGTAATCCTTACCCGGCTCCTGAAGATTACAAGGGAGGCAAGTATCATTTTGATGCCCATACAACACAAGTATTTCCTGCCAATATATTGGGACTTGATGAAAAGGAGACCGAGTATTTCAAGATTGCAGAAAATGTATCCCTTTATCAGCCACCTTACAAAAATGCGATAACTCCGGGTTCTATTGTCTCAGCAAGACTTGGCTTAGGCAATTTGGCATTGAAGAAGATGACGAATTCGATAAGACGGATGCAACATTTTCCGCAGGGATTATTTTACAATATTGACCACTGGTATCTATTATCGAAGTACGCTGATTCTATTTCCACAGCCGATGTAACTAACCAAAGAGATTACCTATACGATAAAAGGACTCATTATTCCAAAAAAACAGCAGGTAGTTCCGGAATTCCCGCTGCCCCATTTGTTCAGTGCGGAATGGAAGCTTTAAGCATAGTTAGTACTACTGTTTCAGAAATGCTAATACAAAGTCATGAGGGTAAAATACGCGTATTTCCTGCTGTTACCAGCGAATGGGAAGGGGCTTTTGTTTTAGGGGCTCGGGGAGCTTTTATTGTTTCTTCGGAAATAAATAAAAACGAAGGAGTTTCATTTGTTGGCATTGAGAGTTTAAAAGGGAATCCATGTAAGTTGCAAAATCCATGGAACAGTTCAGCAATAGAGATTCTTAATCTTGGGACAAATAAAAAAGTAAAGCATAGGCTTTCAGAAGAAGGCATTATTTCATTTTCTACAGAGTCAAGCGGCAAATATTTGATTATGCATGGTAATGGTGATGTTTCGTCGGAAATAACTTTCACAGGCAAGCAAAACAAAGGGCCAAAGTATTTTGAGGAAGCTATTCTCGGGAGCAAAAGGGATTTCTAAGCTGAAAACCTGGTTTAAGAAGTCATAATTGTACAAATTCAAGGTTTAAATTAAATGCCTGTCTGAATGAATGAAATGGGTTTTCTTAAAACAAGCTTTCGTGGAATGTTAAGCCTGGCAACGCTTGTAATTTTTGCAGTCTTTGCAATGCAGGCATGCACCGCACAATCAAATGATATATTAAAAGAAGCATTTGAAGATCCGCCGGAATCTTCGAAACCCGGAGTCTACTGGTATTTCATGGATGGAAATTTATCCATGGAGGAGATGACTAAAGACCTGGAATCAATGAAGGAAGTGGGAATAAACCATGTGATATTCCTGGAGGTGGGAATAGGCGTACCCAGGGGTCCCATTGATTTTATGTCGGAAGAATGGCAGGACCATTTTGTTCATGCTGTGAGGGAGACAGAGCGTTTAGGCATGAAAATACTCATGGGGGCAGGGCCCGGATGGTGTGGAAGCGGTGGTCCGTGGGTGAAGCCTGAAGAGTCGATGAAGCACCTGGTGTACAGTGAAACCAGGATTTCAGGTGGCCTTAGGGTAGACAAAAAACTCCCGGTTCCAGAACAGCGCAGTACCACCTGGCACCAGATGAAGAATCCCTATTATAAGGATGTGGCAGTTTATGCCATTCCTTCCGATGTGAAGCCCCTGATATCGGACATCAATGAAAAGGCACTTTATGAACGGGATCCATATTCTTCCAAACCCAATGTTAAACCTTATTTGCCGGCTCCTGCCATTTATGGGGAAGTAAATGAGAATAAGGTTTTGGACCAAAAGGAAGTCATTGATGTCAGTCAGTATTTAAATTCCAACGGACATTTGATATGGGATGTGCCAGAAGGCAATTGGACAATCATACGTATGGGAATTCGTGTGACCGGAGCAAGTACACGCCCTTCCCCGGAGCCGGTCATTGGTCTTGAAGCCAATAAGCTGGATGCGGGTGATTTTGAGAATCACCTAAAGAACTACACAGATATTTTACTGGAGAAAACTGCTCCCCGAAAGGAGGGTGTAGGTTGGACCGGTTTTCATATGGACAGCTGGGAAAGTGGAGCCCAGAACTGGACCGAAGGCATTGTTGAAGAGTTTACAGAGAGGCGGGGCTACGATCCGGAACCCTATTTTCTGGCCTATACCGGGCGTGCCATCGAAAGTGTGGAAATCACCGAACGCTTTCTGTGGGACCTTCGCCAGACCTGCAAGGAGTTACTTTTAGAGAACCATGCAGAATTCGGGAAGGCTTATGCACACAAAAACGGCCTGGAGCTGACCATAGAGCCTTATGATATGAACCCCGCAGGCGATCTGGATTTGGGTTCTGTGGCCGATGTGATTATGGCTGAATTCTGGAGCAAACGATTTGGGTTTCACACCTCCTATGCGGTATTGCAGGCCACTTCTATTTCTCATATTACCGGGCAGCCGGTTGTTGGAGCCGAGGTTTTTACATCCAATAATAACGAAGCCTGGCAGGAATACCCCTGGTCCATGAAAGACCAGAGCGATTGGGCGCTGGCCCTGGGTGTGAACCGTTTTGCTTACCATACCTTTGCCCATAAACCACTGGGTGATGAATACCGGCCCGGAATGACCATGGGGCCCTATGGGGTACATTGGGATCGGGGACAAACCTGGTGGCCCATGGTAGGAGCCTATCACAGCTATATTAGCCGCTGTTCTCACATGATGCAGCAGGGACAGGCCGTTGCAGATATTCTTTACCTCACTCCCGAGGGTGCTCCCATGGTATTTACCCCGCCAGCCGATGCCCTGGAGGAAAACGGAGCCATTCCGGATAAGAAAGGATATGGATTCGATGGCTGTTCACCGCTTATGCTGATGGAAAGAGCCCAGGTGGAACAGGGGAAAATCGTATTCCCCGGAGCATCCTCCTACGAAATTATGGTGTTGCCAAACTTTGAAACCATGACCCCCGAACTGCTGGCAACAATTACCTCACTGGTTGAAAAAGGAGCAAGGATCGTCGGCTCACCACCCCTTAAATCCCCTAGTCTGAAGGATTATCCGGATTGCGATATGCAGGTGCTTAAACTGGCGGAGGAGTTATGGGGTTCACTTCAGTCCCCCGGTGAATTCACTGAGAGATCTTACGGGGAAGGAAGCATATACTGGGGAGGACAATTTAGAAGTTCTGCTGCAGATCAACTATATCCCTCTTATAAAGCTACGGCTGAACTTTTATCCGGATTGCATATTCCGGAAGACTTTATATCAGATAACAACAGTATTCGATTCGGTCATCGCCGGACTGCGGACAGAGATATCTATTTTGTAGCCAACCGAAGCGACCGGGTACAAAAAACAGCCTGCACCTTCAGGGCCTCGGGCGAAGCTGAATTATGGTCGGGCGTAGACGGAAGTTCAAGAAAACTAAAGCAGTATCGTACCGTGGATGGCATAACAAGCATCCCGCTGGAATTTGTTCCCTACGAAAGCTATTTTGTGGTTTTCGACCGTCAGAAAGCAAAAGAGAACGATCAGAAGGAGGGTGAGGCAAATTTCCCCACCTTCACTTCTCTTCTTAGCCTGGATGGAGCCTGGGAGCTTTCATTTGATCCAAAATTTGGCGGACCGGAAAAGATCCACTTTGACCACCTCCAGGATTGGGTTGAACATGAAATGCGCGGTATTAAATACTACTCCGGGATTGCCACCTACAGAAAAACGATACAAGTTCAGAAGCTGGAGGACAGAGCCTATTATATGGACCTTGGGGTAGTGAAAGACATGGCCCGGGTGAAACTGAATGGGGAGGACCTGGGAGTGGTCTGGTGCGCCCCCTGGAGGATCGATATTTCCAGCGCCCTGAAAGAAGGGGAAAATGAACTTGAGATCGAGGTGGCCAACCGCTGGATAAACCGTTTGCTGGGTGACAGCCAGGATCCGGATGCCCTGGTCAGAACGGTTAAGTTTGAAAACGGGCTGATGGGGGGACTGAAATACCAGACAGGCAGGTACACCTTTACCACGAGGGCCGCCATGGGCTCCTTTAACTTTAAAGAACCGCTGTCTTCGGGATTGCTTGGTCCGGTGGAAATTAAAACAACAAATCCATATTAGAACCATGAGGAAACTTTTCGCCTGTCTTCTGACAATCACGGTCCTGCTACCGGCTTGTGATCCTCCCCGGGAAGAGCAGGATCTTTTCGAACTTTTCCAGAATCCCCCGGCGGATGCCCGTCCCATGGTGCGCTGGTGGTGGAACGGCAATGCAGTGGAAGCTGATGAGCTCAAACGGGAATTAAAAGTGATGAAGGAGGCCGGGATAGGGGGTGTGGAAATCAATTCCATCGCCATGCCCCCGCAGGCGGTCCCCACCGGTGCTCCTGCGCTTCAATGGGCGGGCAGTGAATGGAGTGAGATGGTGAAAGTGGCCAGCGAGGAGGCCCGGGAGCTGGGCATGATCACCGATCTTATCGTGGGATCAGGCTGGCCCTTCGGGGGCAGGTTTCTGGAGGAGGATGAGATCATGCAGCGTCTCGGGGTGAAAAAATATGAGCCTGAACCCAATGAGGAGATCGATATTGACCTGGCAGACTTCCTGAAGTTTGAGAGTCATCGTGCACCGGGATCGCGCATGGCGAGGGAGAACAGCGATGTGGAACTCTTTGCCCTGCAGCTGATACCCCTGGGACTGACTTCCCTGGATGAGGTCATTGATCTGAGCCCCTTTGTCAAAGACGGACGGCTGAATTACCAGGTGGGAGACCGGGAGTATGTCCTGGTATTTCTCTACAATGAACGGAATTTCATGTCGGTGTACCATGGTTCTCCGGGGGCCGACGGACCCATCATGGATCACTATAAACGGGATGTGGTTCGGGCTTACCTGGACAGGCTGAAGGCCATTGAAAAGGAGACAGGCGTGCCCCTTGCTGAACTGATCAGGGCGCTTTTCTGTGATAGCATTGAGCTGGGAGGTTCCAACTGGACCGACGACATGGCCTCTGTGTTCCGCGAAAGAAAGGGCTATGATATCACGCCCTATCTGCCCTTTGTGGTACAACCACATAATCAGCCCAATACCTATGAGACTTCGGAAGAACTGGCCGATCAGCTGAACAGGGTCCAGTATGACTTCTACCAGGTCCTGATCAATGTTTTTCTGGAAAGGTTCACCCGGGAATTCCAGCATTTCTGTACAGAAAATGGCTTGTTATGCCGCTACCAGGCCTATGGAACTCCCTATTACATGGGGCTCTTCCAGGGCAACCTGATTCCCGACATCCCGGAAAGCAATAACTGGATCTATTCCCAGGGCAGGGACGAGGCGGCTAGTGATGCCTATACCTGGAACCAGGGACATGGCTACATGCTCTGGAACAAAGCAGCTTCCACCGGGGCGCATATTAGAGGCCGGAAGATCACCAGCTGTGAAGCCATGACCAATACACAGGGGGTATTCCGTACCTCCCTGGAGACCATCAAGCAATCGGATGATATGAACTTCATTACCGGGATTAACCATTCGGTGCTTCATGGCTTCAATTACTCCCCCCCGGAGGCGGGATTTCCTGGCTGGATCCGTTACGGAGCTTATTTTAGCGAGCAGAACACCTGGTGGAAGTACTTCCGAAACTGGGCCGACTACAACGCCCGCTTATCCGCTGTTTTCCAGCACTCCGATCCTGTGGCGGACGTGGCCGTAGTTGGCCGTCTGGACGATTTCTGGGCCGAGGTGGGTCCCACGCGACCGCCCTTCAATACCCGGCCCTGGTATTATGCCAGGCTCTGGGAACCTATCAGTAACCTGGGAAGCTCCTGTGACTACCTGCACTCTTCCATGCTGGAAGACTCAGAGACAGGGGGCGGAAAGCTGATCTGCGGGAACATGGCCTATAGTGCCCTGATCCTTACGGATGTGAGATCCCTTTCTCCCCGTGCAGCTCAAAAGATCAGTGCTTTTGCCAGTGCCGGGGGGAAGGTTGTTTTCATCGGGCAACTGCCTGAACGCTCCCTTTCCCTCGTGGATGCAGTGGATAACGACCTGGAGGTGAAAGCCCATATAAAGTCAGCAATGGAACAGGGTAATGTACACCTGGTCCCGGCCCCCGAAGAATCTGCCGACCTGCTGGATTGGACCGCCTCCCTGTTTGAACGCATGGAGCTGGATCCGCATGTGCATATCAATCAGGCTTTCGGCCACCTCTATACCCTGATGCAAAGCAGGGGTGAGCAGGAGATCTATTTCTTTGTCAATTCCCATCGAAGCGAGGCCGTTGAATTTGAGGCCAGTTTCGATACCGGGAATAAGTTCCCTTATCTGTGGGATCCCCGGAGCGGGGAGCGCTTTGCCCTGGCATATGAGAATAGCAATGAGCTCCAGCTCAAGCTGGATGCTCTCGAGTCGGCACTGGTAGTATTTGAACCCGAAAAGCTGGATCTGCCCCTGTATTCAAGCAGGGCGGTTCCGGCAAAAAGACAGCCACTGGAGACCCTGTGGGAAGTGAAATTCGAACAGGTGGATGGGTCCGTATTTACCCGGCAAATTGAGGAACTGATTGATTTCAGGACATCCGCCGACGATGCAATCCGGAATTTCTCGGGGACTGTCACCTATTCCACAGTCATCGATAATTCCGAAAGCCGGGATTATATCTGCCTGGCAGATGTGAATGAAGGAGTGAGCGAGCTCAGGATCAACGGAGAATCCGCAGGTATGAATTGGTACGGGAATCACATCTATGAAGTTGGATCCCTCTGGAAGCCGGGAAGCAACCGCCTAGAGATCGTGCTGACCACCACCCTGGCCAATTATTGCGGAAGCTTGAAGGATAACCAGACCGCCGTGGCCTGGACCAGGTCTTATAAAACTCCAGTGTCAAGTGGTCTTGCGGGGGTGGAATGGGGAATGTCCGGGCCGGCAGAAGTCCAGAAGTACAGCGACGACCGACCGGAAGCACACTTGAGAATGGATGTGCAGGATCATGGCATTGTTCTTCGGTACGGAGACGGCCCGGATCAGTGTGATATTCTGGGGGCACGCGATGCCTGGGTATTTGAGGCCAATGGTACTTATTACATGCATTATGATGCAGCAGGACCTGAAGGATGGCTCAGCTCACTCGCAGTAAGCAAAGACCTTGTGAACTGGGAAAAGAGGGGCCCGGTCCTCGACTTTGGTAAAGAAGGACAGGACGACGCGGCAAGTGCCAGTTATGGGGTCACCTTTTACGATGGTAAAACGTGGCACATGTTCTACCTGGGCACCCCCAATGCAAGCGATCCCCCGGACCTGGTTCCTTCTTTTCCCTATCTGACCATGAAAGCCCAGGGAGGCAGCCCGGCAGGCCCGTGGATCAAACAGAAAGATGTAGTTCCTTTCCGAACCAAGCCGGGCACCTACTATTCCATTACTGCGAGTCCGGGCCATGTCATTAAGCATGGAGATGCGTATCTCCAGTTCTTTAGCTCAACAACCCGGACTCCTGAAAGCCAGTATGTTCAACGCACACTGGGTATTGCCCGCACAAAGGATCTCGATGGTTCATGGAGGGTTGATCCTGCACCCCTGGTTCCAGTGGAAGAGCAGATTGAGAATTCCTCGCTTTATTATGAAGAAAGCAACGAGACCTGGTTCCTGTTTACCAACCACATTGGTGTGGAGGAGGGAAGGGAATTTACCGATGCCATCTGGGTATACTGGAGCAAAGACCTGAACCAATGGGATCCCAGAAATAAAGCCATTGTGCTTGACGGTAAAAACTGTAACTGGTCAGATAAGTGTATTGGACTGCCATCTGTTATTAAAGCCGGCAATCGTCTGGCTCTCTTCTACGATGCTCCGGGAGGCAACAAGCACCAGTCATATGAAACGCAGTGTGGGCCTGGCCTGGCTGGATCTGCCACTTACTGTACCTGGCCAGAATCAGGATTTCAAATAATTTCTTTAATGCACATTCAGGTAATTTTATGAAACCACTGATCACCATTACTTTAGTATTCTTATCAGTAGCAAGCTTTATTGGATGCAAGAAAGACCCGACGATTCGAGTTACCCATTTAAGCTGCGAATATTTCACTGATCCCCAGGGTATTGATGCAAAAGCGCCACAGTTGAGCTGGCAGCTGGAATCAGACCAGCGTGGGCAGAAACAAACGGCCTATCGCCTGCTGGTGGCAAGCTCACGGCAAAGGCTGGCGAAAGATGAGGGTGATCTCTGGGATTCAGGTAAGGTAGAATCCGATCAATCAAGGCATGTTGCATACAAGGGCACCCCGCTTCATTCTCGTATGGAGTGCTTCTGGAAAGTAAGGACATGGGACAAAGACGGCACTCCATCTGCATGGAGCGAACCGGCATACTGGTCCATGGGATTGCTGGAAAAGGAAGACTGGACTGCTCAATGGATCGGGTCACCTGACTCGGTCACCGCACCATATTACAGGCATTCATTTCATCTGGACGATGTTCCTGAACGTGCACCCATCTACCTGGCTGCATTGGGTTACTTTGAGCTTTTCATAAATGGCGAAAAAGTGGGCAAGGAAGTGCTTGCACCTGCCGTATCAAATTTCAATGAACGAAGCTACTACCAGACCTACGATGTAGCCGGCTACCTGAAAAAAGGAAAGAACAGTATTGGAATCTGGATGGGGACAGGCTGGTATTCTCCCGGATTGCCCGGTGTTAAGCACCACAGCCCGGTTGTACGGGCACAACTTGAAATTCCTGGTGAAACAAATCAACGCATTGTCACTGATACATCGTGGGAAAGCAAAGCAAGTGCAAGATCCCTCATTGGAGAATGGCGCTGGGGAAAATTTGGCGGAGAGTTGCTGGATGCACGTTTAATTGACAGGCAATGGTGGAATGAAGAAAGCTCAATAAATAACTGGAAGCCTGTTGTAATTGTGGAAGCATCCGATGTGCCGTGCACTGCCCAGCTATGCCGGAATAACATCCAACTGGATGAAATTGCGCCGGTATCCATTGAACTGCTGGATGATACAACTGTGCTTGTTGATTTTGGCACCAACCTGACCGGTATGCTGAAGATGAAGTTTCGTAATCTCGATGCAGGTCAGAAAGTCACCATTCATTATGCCGATCTGGATGGCCGGGCTCCGGAAGAAGCATGGCGTCTCAATATGGCACATAAGGGATTTGCCACCTATAATCAAAGGGATGAGTTTATCTCTGCCGGAGAGGAAGATGAACAGTTTATGAATGTGTTTAACTATCATGGTTATCGTTATGCATTGATTGAAGGCTTAAGCTATATTCCCAAAAAGGAAGACCTGGTAGCAATTCCGGTTGAAACGGAAGTTCCTGAAAGCGGTTCATTTACCTGTTCAAATGACCTTTACAATGCGCATACACCATATGGTTCGATGGACCTATCGGGCCTTAAACCTGGGGGGGCAGACCGTAGATTGTCCGCATCGGGAACGAGTTGGTTATGGAGATGGACAAACTGCCATGGATGTTGGGTGTTACAATTTCGATGCGTCCACCCTCTACACCAAGTGGTCACAAAACTGGTGGGACGAGCAGAAAGAAGATGGTTTTGTCCCCTTTGTTGCACCAACTCCGCATGGAACCGGTGGCGGACCGGCATGGGGGGCCATGAGTATTGTGGTTCCGTGGAAAACCTACCTCTTCTACAGGGACACGAAGCTTCTTCGAAACCGGGTATCCGTATATGAAACGTTATTTGGAATACCTTGGTGCACATAGTAAAGATGGAGTGCTTCAGGATATTTTCCCCGGTGAGAAATGGAACAATCTGGGCGACTGGGTACCTCCACGCAGAGGAATGGATAAAAGCGAATGGGTAGATGATAACTCCCGTCGTTTTTTTAACAACTGTTACCGGACGCACCTGCTTCAGATTATGATGAAAGTGGGAACGATTCTCCATAAGACAGACGATGTTGCAGCCTTTAAGCAAGAATTGAACATCGCACAAAAAGCTGATCCATGAGAAGTGGTTCAATCCGGAAGACTCTACCTATGCAAACGGAGAACAGCCCTACCTCATCTTTCCCTTACAAACCGGAATTACTCCCGACGAGCTAAAGAAGGCCGTGTTCGAAAAGTATGTTCAAACGATGCTGGTGAAGGATAAGGGGCACCTGAACACCGGAATGATTGGTACACAGATCACCTTTGATTACCTGCTTGAAAATAACCGGAATGACCTGATCGATATTATGGTGAACCAAAAGACCTACCCGGGTTGGGGATATATGGTAGAAAAAGGCGCAACCACCTGCTGGGAACAATGGAACGGATATTATTCACAGATACACTCCTGCTTCCCCTACATAGGTGGCTGGTTTTACCGGGGTCTGGCCGGAATCCAATGGGATCCTGAAAATCCGGGTTTCAAAAACATCATTCTTCGTCCGGCACTGGTTAAGAGTGTCGATTGGGTAAAATGCAACTACGAATCCCAATACGGTAACATTGTCAGCAACTGGAGAATTGAGGCGGATCAATTTAAATGGGATGTAACTATTCCGGCTAACAGTACTGCAACTGTATATGTTCAGGGCAATAAAATCACAGAAAGTGGCTTACCTGTTGAAGATGCCATTGGAGTTACTTTTATTGGAAATGAAGATGAAAGCAGTGTGTATGAAGTGGAATCCGGAACCTATAGTTTTGGAAGTACACTGGACTAAGCCTTTACTGCAAGCAAGGTTTCGGGCTTCCCAGGAATCAAGGGGCTTGCTGGTGAATAGGTCTATGAATTTTTATTTGGTTAATATAATTGCAAAATTAACATGAAACGTAGAAAATTCATCTATGTATCAACTGCCGGAACAGGTGCTCTGATGACTGGCTCCATGAAAAGCCTGGGAAATAATATGGCTCCTGAACCTCTTATAAGCAGCTCAAAAATTTCTGAATTAAGGAAAAATACAGCTATAGCCATGTGGGATTTCAGCTGGATTTTACGTCATCATCGCTACGGTGAATTCGAAAACTGGGATGCAGCCCTTGAAGGACTTTCGGAAAGAGGGTACGACTCTATACGAATGGATGTAATGCCCCAGTTTGTTGCAGCTGATACCGATGGCAACATACAGGAAGAATTCAGGGCTGTTAAGAAGGATTGGACTCCGTCCTTATGGGGCAACGACTTCAGTATGTCATTCAGGCCACGTGAAGCGCTTTTGGAGTTTTTGCCAAAATGTAAAAAATACGGCATAAAAGTGGGGCTTGCCACCTGGTTTTTAAAGCATGAAACTGAACGCAGCGGAATATTTATGGAAGAAGGGGGGCTGCTAAGAGCCTGGAAAGAAACGCTTGATTTCCTGGATAAGAATCAGCTCCTTGATGATAATATTATGTACGTGGATTTGCTCAATGAGTATCCCGATGTTCATGGTTTCGACTGGCTGAAAAACGAGATGAACCAGCGCTCGGATATAAAAAAATACAAGCTCGACAATCCAGATGCCCACCTGCCTGATTTCCCGGAAAAAGAACAGGGTAATCAGCTGAAAAAGATATTTTATAACGACTTCCTGAACGGCCTGATAAACGATATGCGCAAGGCATATCCACAGTTTGATTATTTTGCTTCACTGCATACCTGGTCGTATAATAATGTCGAAAAAGCAAATTTCGATGCCATTGATAATCATGTCTGGTTTCAGCATAATGGTTCTATTCCGGGAACAGATATCATAGGCGGAAGAAAGATAGAACACGATTTCAGAAAGGTTTATGCCGGGTTAAAAGAGTATTGGAATGAGCATAAACAAAGCCTGGTTGACTGGATGGATGGGCAGATTTCGATGGTAGCCGCTGATGCAAGAAAACAAAATGTAGTTTGTGGGAACACCGAAGGCTGGGGCTCTGTTTTATGGCTCGACCATCCCGAAATTGACTGGAGATGGATGAGGGAAAGTGCTGAAATTTGCGTGGACCTGGCTTTAAAACACAATGAATACAGGTTTATATGTACTTCCAACTTCACACATCCACATTTTCGGGGTATGTGGGAAGATGTGAAATGGCACAGACAGATTACAAACCGGATAAAGAATGGATAATTTGTAGTAAATGCGAATGCGTTTCAGACCCTCCTCTATGGATCAAGAGGCTTGCTGGTGATCAATCCAATGCCTCTTCTATTCTTTTTATCAACGGCACAGTAGAACATATAGTAGGTTTCATTGGAGGGATTCCAAACCAGGGAGATCTTATGGGCATATTGCCCATCCAGGCCCGAGGGATTTCCCCCGGCTTTGTACAGGGGCTCGGGATCGACAGTCCAGTGGTAAAGATCCCGGGAGAATGCAGCCATAATGTGTGCACCGCCCTGTCCCACTCCGAAAAAGAAAGAAATCCAGTGATCTTTATCCCAGAATACCTTTGCATCGGAAGAGAAGCGCTCGTTAAAGCTGCCTTCCGCACCCACGGGAATCACCGGGTTGTGTTCGTAGCGCTCCCAGTGGAGCAGGTCAACTGAAGTGGCCATACCCAGCTGCTCGATGTTCCCCTTGGCCGCATTGTAGAAATTGTAGTAGGTGCCCTCATGCTCAAGCAGCCAGGGCTGGTAAATGCAATCCTTTTCCCAGGTACCGCAGTCCTCCTGATAAACGGAAAGGATGGGTTCGTCTTTGGCTCGTTCCCAGCTGATCCCATCTTCACTCCAGGCGACGCCTTCGTAACCTGGCCGGAGTTCATAGCCGCCCTGCCGGGGGTAAGAACCATACAGAGAGTAATACTTACCATCCATGTCCTTCAGGATGCGGGGCGATTTTATCCCGTAATCCGCATAGAGGTAGGCACCCAGTACCACTCCCCCGTAGTCGAATGCTCCTTCGGGCCCGTAACCCATGGCCAGGCTCACATGATCCCAGTCTACAAGATCCTGGCTCTCTGCAATAAAAGATTGATACCCATGCCCGTCATAGCCGATGAAGCTCATGTACCATTTTTTTTCCCCTTGCAACTGGAAAACCGTGGGGACATCCGTCATCATAACATCTTCAAAGCCTTCGATATCCGGTTCCGGAAGAATCACATGACCAGGATGGTACTGCCAGCCCCTGTAAGGTTCCGACCAGAGTTTTACGGTTTGATCATCAATATTGAATGCAGATTCGGATACATCGCTGTTCTGGCAGCTACCCCCGCTTGAACAGGCAGTCCAAAGGCAGCAGACAACAATTATAATCGGAAGAACCAGAAGGGTTCTTTTCATAGTTTTGTTTAGCATGTTTTAAGAAATAGAGATGCCATTTTTCTATTTTTATTTACATTTTGATCCTGAAATTATAATCTCCCGACACAATTTTATAAATGCTTGCACCATTCTCGGACTGCAGTAAGCTGACTCCTTCTACTTCAGAAACGGGTATATCTCCTTCGGAAATGTTTTTCCCTGGAAAATAAACATTGGCAGTACTTCCAACAGGAACGGTAAGCCTGAACAGAATTTGATCCTCCTGGCGTTCCCAGTCCACAGAAATGCGTCCATATGGCGAATCGTGGTGCGCTTTGAGCCAGTCAAGTTCTTTCACAAAAGCTGGTTTGATGATACAATTTTTGAATCCCGGTGATGCAGGATCGGGGCGAATGCCTGCCAGGCCATAATAGAACCAGTTTTCCAGTGGGCCACCCAGAGAAACGATGTTCTGTACCCCTTCTCCGTTCCAGAACTCCGGGATAGTGGTGCGGCCGTCTTTAATCATTCCCCACCAGCTGGGCTCATCCTCCTGGTTGGCAATGGCATAGGCCAGCTCCGGATCCAGGTCGCTTAATACTTTCATCAGCGCCATGCTTCCCACGAAACCGGTACTTAAATGCCCGTTTTTTTGTTTCACCTCCTCAATCAGATGCTGCCCGGCCATATCCCTAATTTCATCCGGAACCATGCCCAATAAAAGGGGTAATGCATATTTCGTCTGGCTGTTCTCTCCGTAACTGCCTGTATTGAAATCCAGGAATTTCTTATTAAAGGCGTCACGAATGTCATTCGCCAGCTTGTTATAGTTTAAGGCATCTTCCTTTTCACCCAGGATCTCTGCAATCTGTGCACTAATTGTCGCCAGATAGTAGAAAGCGCAGGTATTACTAAAATTTCTGGGAGTGTTAACGGGAGGACCGGTGGTACCTACCTCGCCCCAGTCACCCAGTCCCCAATCGATGCTTAGCTCTTTTGAAGTGCTGTGAATAAAATCCAGGGATGCTTTCATGCCGGGATAGAGTTCCCTCAGCAAATCTTTGTCGCCTGTAAAATGATAGAGTTGCCATGGCCCGTAATGCAAAGCGCCGCCCCACCAGGGGCAGGATAAATTACTTCCGTTCTGACCCCAGTTTCCCCATACAGGAGACGGATTAACCGGAGGCACATGCCCACTGGCTTCCTGTCCGGCTTTCATATCCCTGAACCAAAGGCGATATACAGATTCCAGGTCATAATTGTAAAAGGAAGGCTCTGCAAGCTGCCAGGTATCCTGTGTCCATCCAAGTTTTTCGCGGGCGGGATCCCGGGGCCGGTGATGGGTATAGTTGAGAAGGGAGTGTGTGATGACGGAATGCAAGCGGTTGAACTTTTCGTTGGAGCAGGCGAAACTGCCTTTCTCCTCAGGATCGACATGAACCATGATTCCCGTCATATCGTCAAGCGATGGTTTAGCCGATAAACCTTCCACCTGGACATATTGAAATCCGAAATAAGTAAAACGCGGTTCAAAAAGATCCTTATCTTCTCCACTGAGGATCAGTTCACCGGTTTGATAACGTCCGTAAATATAGCTGGAGCTCCAGTGATCCTGATCGATCATTCCTTTGTCATTCAATTGTTCGGCAAAATTCAATTGAATCTTCTGGCCTTTTTCTCCCGATGTTTGGAATTTCACCCAGCCGGAAAAGTTCTGACCCATATCGTACACATAAATTCCGGGGGAAGGCTCGAGGATGTTAAGCGGACGAACTTCTTTGGTCTGACGGTTCGGAACATGCAGTTGAGATTCCAGGCGTCCTTCCGGGGCATTAAGCTTTATTACCGGTTTCCAGGAAGAATCATCAAATCCTGCCAGTTTCCAGCCCGGCTGCTTCCTGTTGGCATCGATGGTCTCACCGCCACGCAGGCTGTTATACACAATTTCTCCGCTTGACCATTTCCAATCCCCGTCTGAAACAATGGATTGTTTACTGCCATCGGCAAATTCCAGTTCAATTTGCAGCAATAGTTTTTTAGGTGCTGCCCAGGTGGAACCTTCAATATCCCAGATATCCCTGAAATTGATGTCGTACCATCCGTTACCGAGGATTACGCCAAGGGCATTTTTCCCTTTTTGGAAGCCACCGCTCAGGTCATACGTGAGGTACATGACTCTTTTACGATAATCGGTATCTGCCGGATCGAGTTTATGGTCATCTACCTTTCTGCCATTCAAATAGAGTTCACTCATTCCCAAACCACTCATACAGGCAATTGCCCGTAACGGTTTTTCTTCCAGCACCAGTTCTTTTCGCAGTAGAACGGCCCTGGATTCTTCGGTTTTAAAATATTTGGTCAGGTTGCTTACCGACCATTCCCCTGTTTCCTGGCTATCGGATGCCTCAACCACAGCTCCGTCGGCCAGGTTACGGCCTGTGGGGGAAAAGACCTGGATTTCTGCTAATCCAAACCAATATTCGTCATTGCTTTCCCGCCGAAGCCTGGTTGCAGTAATCCGAACGTAACGCCCGGAGACTCCATCCTCCAGTTTGATTGGAACACGACAATGGGGCCATCCCGGGGGGTAATAATCTTTTTCAGTGTGATCGAGTACCCGTCTGGCATTATGCATCTCCGGATTATCGGCCACTTCAACAAAAAAGCGAAGTGGAAATCCGTGGTCCGGGGTATAATAGGGCACCGAATCGTGAAAATACTTTACCGTGTAAAGAAGAATACGGTCTATTAGTTCCTCTTTCCCTAAATCAACCTGCACCCATTTTACTGCATTTGCACTTTTTTCCGAGTTTGAGCGAAAACCTTTGCCCATGCCATCCATGGCGCTTTTTTCAGTTGCCCCGATCCAATCTGCCTTCCAATCGGAAGCAGCAAGCATCCCCATGGTCCAGGTATTCGGTTCGGACCAGGAGGAGGGCTGCCCGCTAAGGTCCCAGACTTTTACTTTCCAGAAGCATTGTTGAAGTGTTTTTAATGGTTTTCCACTGTAAATGATGTTCTGAGATTGCTCATTTGTTATCCTGCCCGAATCCCACAGATCACCTTCATCATTCTCCAGCTTATCTTTCGAACTTGCCACAAGCAGGCGATATGCAGTTTGTTCCTGCCCCCGTTGGTCTGAAACCAGTTGCCAGCTTAATCGTGGTTTGGTCTCATCAATCCCAATGGGGTTGGTGAGATATTCGCAAGTTAAATTGGTAACATCAAGCCTTTGCACTTCTTTGCATCCAATAAAGCTTGTCAATGAAAAGAATACAAAAGTTGCTAAGCTAATAATCTCCCTAAAGCTGGTTTTTGATCGTTTCATTTCCCCTTAATTTTTACTATTAACAATCATTGCGGCATTAAAAGCATCCAGTGCTGAACTCTGGCATGATGCGTCGGTTTTTTGCGGCGGTGCATTCCAAACACTGCCAATTTCATTATTCGATTGATCTCTGGCAACAGACCAGATAGAATCCGCATTTTTCAGGATAAAAGTTCTGTACTCCTCTCTCGGTGACGCAGAATAGAGCTTGCCCAGATGCCGCATGAATATGCCCTTGAACTGAGTCGCGTCACCATTGAGATCTGGTTCTTTGGGATCTTTCAGTATTCCATTTTCATAGACCAGGTGGGTAATTGTCGCATGGGCAATTTTATGGGCTAAATCCAGCAGTGACTCCTCCTGTTTCTCCTTATAGAGTTCCACCAATGCACTCAGGATCATGCCCTGATTATAGGTGTAGTAACTTCCCACGCTTACTTCACATTGCTTATTTAAACCGTTCTCCACAAGATATTTTTCATTTAGCATCCCCGTATTCATAAACCATTCCCAGGTATCTTCTGCCCACTCCAGGTAGCTTTTGCCAAGAGTCTCGCCTCCCCCTCTTTGATGCAAGCGTATTGCACTCAACATAAAAAGTTCATTTTGAACTGCCGATTTGCCTATCTTTGGTTTTTTCCAGTAGATACCACCCCCGCAAACCTCATCCCAACCTGTAGCCATATCAGCAAAAGTGATGCGTGCCATTTTAAGGTACTTGTCATCTAAGGTAAGTTCATACGCTTCGATCCAGGCCAATACCCACCAGCCTTCATCATCATAATAATCATTGATATAATTTCGACATATCCAATTATCTTTAGGATCAGGCATCTGTACTTCAAACTCCTTACAAATCTCAAAGGTATTATCCACCACATCCAGGTACTCCTTAGAACCTGTTATCCTGGAATAATCAATAAGCGCCGTGAGTGCATTGGCTGCATTCCACCAACTTGTGGTTTCATATAAACCTGTCTCCGGATTATACCACTTTTGCAGAGTCTGAATAGTGGCATTAGCATATTGCATATAGGGTTCGTCTTTCTTACAGGAGTTGAGCTGCAGACTCAGGATTGTTACAATTATAAATACGATTGGTTTTCTCATTTTTTCAAATTATGGACCGTGTTAATCACATAGATACCTGTTTGAAATTCAAATACAATGAACTGGTCCGATTCTGAATTGAATATGATCTTATCGCTTTCACCAATGAACTTTCCATCATCCCAGATAAGCTTATCATTCACATAAATGGCAAGATGTTCACCGCGCTGAACCGGGATATAAATCTGTGCAGCTGTATTTTCGGGCACCACTGCTTCAATCTGCACGCCTGTTTCTGTGTCTCCTTTTGTAAGCTTTTTCAATTTCACGCTTATATTCCCCGCTACAGATGGAATTACTCCTTCAGCCCATTCTAAATCGTACAGGCGAGGTTGAATTTTGAACTTTTTCCAGCCGGGCTGAATTGGCTCCACGCCCAGCACGATCTCCGGCAGCAGAGCTGTAGGTCCGGAGCACCAGGCATGAGATTTCGACATTCCCCGTGGAGACTCCCACATTTCGTACCAGGCACCATTAAAGTCCTCTTTGTTCATTTGCTTTCCCCAGTAGGTGCGGATATAGTCAAGCGCCCATTGCCCTTCGCCTTCCGTAAACAGGGTGTGAAGCAGCCAGTAAGAGAAAGATTGCTCGCAGGAGCGTCCCTGACCTGTTGCAAATTCTATTACCGCCGCTTTACTGCTTTTTGGAACAAGTCCATATTTTAAGGCATACACCTGTGTCTGCTGGGTGATACGGGAGCTTTCATAACCATCCTTATAAGCATTGTCTTTATCCGACCATAAATATGTCTGAATGGCATTTTTCACTGCCTTTGCCTTTTGCTCCCATTCTGATGCCTTTCGGGTATCTTCCATAATGTTTCGGGCCAACCATGCGGCAGAATTCAGGGCGCCATAATAGAGGCAGTTTACAGCCGTGTTTTCACCATCCACATCCTGTTTATATGTATCGGGGTGATCCAGCACCACCCAGCCGGGCACTTTACCAACGAGCCCTCTATCTGCTGATTCATAGCCCTCGAAATACTGCAATAACTTCTTTAGATTTGGATACACCTGTTTAACCAGGTCAGCGTCTTGGTAGTACATATAATATTCGTGGAGCATCAGGATCCATTCCAGCTGATAGTCCGGAATATAGGTGGAAGTGGTAGGGCCAAGGTGGGCCCCTGTCGGATAGCGTGAGCGTATGGCACCTTCTTCAGAATGACGCTGGGAAAAGGCCCCGCTGAGAATATTGTAATCATGCAACAACTTGATGTTGGGTGCGAATGCATAGGCAGAATACCGGATATTATACCTGCTATCCCCTGAAATATATTGTGTCTGTTCGCGCCAGGGAGTATCCATCCACGTATCGTGGGCACAGATCTGCAGGGTCCAGCGGCCGATTTCCCAGATCTGGTTCAGCTCCTCATCCGAGCAGGTGAAACTACCCGTTCTTTGTACAGGAAAGGATCTGAATTCTGCACTGACATTATCAATGGAAATATCGGTACTTCCTTTGATAGCCAGGTACCTGAATCCACGCCAGGTAAGAGGGTGCCAGCTTTGAGAGCCCTCTCTGGTGATGTAGGTATCGGTATAATTCACATTATCTGTCATTAATGGAACACTGTCATTATCCAGTCTTTCTCCGGTTCCAAGAATGATTTCCACACCCGCTTGAGCAGAAGTAAGAGAAAAACTAGGGAAAGCTGTTATTTCCCTGCCAAAGTCATACACTTTATATCCTTTTGCATTCCACTTGGAAAGGGGTTTCAGGGTTTCATAAAATAGCCGTTCTCTTTTGACTACCACTATCTGGTTCCAGGGCTCTATGGGAGGCACGCCGATCTCTCTGGCTGATTCCCAGTCTGAATCATCAAATGAAGGCTCCTGCCAGTCCACATATGCGAGGCGTGCATCGTAGCGTTCCCTCATCCCAATGGTAAAATCGTTCTGACGCTTTTTTGTACTTGTATCCCAGGCAGCAGCCTGAGCCACATGCCAGCTTTTGTCACTGTGTACCTTTGTAACTTTTCCTGCCCTGTCGCTTATAGCAGCCTGAAAGAAAAATCCACCCCGTGCATCCATCCGGTGATGCAATCCAACGCCGGGATTATAAACAAGCGCTGTAATCGTGTTCTTTCCTTTCCTCAGGTAGGGGGCCAGGTCAATCTCTTCGTAAGTCTGGTACTCGGGATCTGGGTTGGTGGGTACCCGGTCCACATAGCTTCCATTTATATATAGTTCTGCAAAGGCAAAAGCAGATATAAAGGCCCTGGCTTCGATGGGTGGCTTTTTTAAAACAAAGGACTTCCTGACATGCAAATAATAGTTGTAGGGATTTATTTCTCCCGAATCCCAGATCCAGCTGGCTTCGGGTTGCGCGCCGTCAAGCAGATGAGAAGGGGGTAAGATATAGCCACCTGCATGGTTCCCGGGTTCTCTGGTATCTTTAGTTTTTACTTCACTTTCATTACTGCAGCTCCATATTGTCGCAGAGGTAATCAGCAGTATGGAGAAAAAAATTTGGTTGCTGAATCTTACTCCTGGCAATGTTGAGTTATTCATTTCAGTTTGTTATTTGAAAAAGCGGATCAGTTCACTGGCAATGAGTTGATGTCCGTTTTTATTGGGGTGATTCACCTGTGACATATAGTCTGGAAGGTGATCTCCGTTTCGAACCCGGTATTTAAACACTTCATAGCTATTCACCAGTCCGGTCCCGTAATGCTTTGCCAGATCTTTGATCTGTTTCGCATGTTGCTCCAATTCATTGTCCGGCTCCAGCATATCCACCCTTTGATCCGGTGACGGGGTAAGAAGAATTACTTTGATATCCTCTTTTAGTGCTTTACTGATCATCTCCTCCCAGGCCTCTTTGGACTGTTCGAGGCCAATCCCCCGGTCATTCAGGGCATAATCGATAAAGAGCACATCGGGTTTATGTACCAGTACATCCGCATCAAATCTTTTAGCACCTTCCGAAGAGTTCTCACCACCGATGGCGGTGCAAATCACGTTAATCACCGCATGGGGATACAGTTCCTTTAATTGTTTCAGCAAGAGGTAGGGGTAGGAATCGAAGGTATTTACCACGGGTGTTTTAAAATAGCCGGCCGGAACCGAGTGACCGTGAAAAACCAGGTTGATGGTCCTGTTCCCGGGCCATTCTTTTGTCAGTTCCTTTTTAATACCGGCTAAATAGGAAGAAGAATCCGTCTTGTTTATTTGGTCATTCGGATGAGATGATAACAATACAAAGGCAGTAATAAACAACAGTACAGTTCTGTAATGGCTCATGTTTTTAGTACATATGATTTTTAATCCAGACCTCAATCTCATTTTCTGAAATATCAACTATTGAGCTCGATCCAGACAGGGCTAGCCCATGCAATGGCATTATTCCTCTGGGTTGCCCTGATGTAATAATATAAGACACCCTCTTCGTCCTGATAATTCTCATCAATAAAATTCCCGGAAAATTCAGCTGAACCATTGGATACAGCATAGGTTTTGATAGGCTCACTATTCCGCAACACTTCGACCTTCTCCAGTTCACGCTGCCCTTTCACCTTAAAGCGAAGATCAGGCTGTCCACTAATTTTGATGCTAGAACCGCTTATAGCTCCATTTATCCTGAAATCAACAATGATTTTATCGCCGGTAGTGGCAAAGCAACGTTTGCTTCGTAAAGCTTCCAGTATTCCTTCGCGGCTTAATTCCTTAACCCACAGGGCAGCCACACCAACTCCCATGCTATTGTGGTCTCCACTGGCAATAAAACCCATCTTGTATTTCATTTGCTTCAAAGCATAATCTACGAAGGCTCTTTTGTATTCTGTAGTTTGGTGGCGTTCCAGGTTAAATTCCCGGGGACAACCCGGATACTCGTTATTTCCTCTGCACTGAAACAGTTCAACCACCGGTACATATTTCTCGTCGTGCACATGCCAGTCTACCGGATGCACTTTGTCAGCCGGATGATGCGGTATGCTTATACAATCGATATTTTTTTCACGAAGTAAGTTCCATAACATAACAGCATTGTTGGTCTCAGGACAAGATGCTGCATAGATCTCCTGTTCATTTCGTATAAACTTTCTTGCTTCAGCAGCGGATCGAAAAATCACATTATAGTGTCCGGCACCATATTGAATATCATCAAGTTTACTATTTGATTGCAGGGTCCATTCCATGGCAGGAATAGCCACAAAATGATCCGGCTCATTATAAAAATCGGCTATGCGTAAATTTTTCCTCCAGTAAACCTCGGTCATAGCACCCCCATGATCAGTCATTCCAATAAAGTCATAGGCTTCCGAGAACATTCCAAACCGGTAATCATCGTGCAGGGTGCCATCATTTCCTGCCGGCCAGCAAACTGAATTTTCGGAATGCTCATGCAGGTTTCCATAAACCAGGGAATATGTCTCACCATCAAGCGTAATTGTCTCACGGCTAACTTTCGGATGACCACTAAATTGAGATATCGTCTCATCAGCGGGAAGAAACTCCCTTACTGCCGCATTTTTAAAACCGATGGTCGCATATTCTTTGCTTAATTCGCTTGTGGTAAACTGGTGTATCGCTAACTGGGTCAAGCGGGAGTTCACAATTTCAGCAGAATCAGTGACACTCTTTTTATGCGATATTTCTTCGATGCAGGTAGCCAGCCATAGCTTATTCTTTTTATCGAAGGCGATGGCAGGAGGTAGCAATACACCCTTTTGCGAAGTTTGTAGCATGGTAACAGGTTCGGCCCAACCTTTTTGAGGATCGAGCCACGACAAGCGATATTGCCAGTGCGGATTTCCTATAAAATCGCCCCCACAATAAGTAGCCAGGTATAAATGCCCCAGGTTATCTTTAATAAAAGTTGGCTTATGGTCGTTTTTACCCTGAAACAGCCATTTTCCCTTCTTATCAGGGGCTACCACTTTACCATCCTGATAGGACAGGATTGCACAACAGCGGTCGCCGGTATAATTATCACTGTCTTCAAGGCGATGCGTATTGCTATTATTTTCATAACTGATCCACAAACGATCAACAGCATCAAAAGCTAATGCCGGTTTCGTATTCAGGTTCACCCTGTCTTTTAAACCGCCGCCAAGGGCAATCGGAACAGTTTTCTTTATACTTAGTGAATGGCCGTCAATAATGGCCATCTCTATATTTTGATGATAGCCATGAGTTAAGCCGTAGGCCACATAAAGATCCCCGTTTTTATCTTCAGCCATAGCAGGCTCCCAACAGCTGTTTTCACCCTTATCAATTACGATTGGTTCAGACCACTGTCCGTTCTCATATTTACTGACATGAATGGTAAATTTTCTGTTATGCAGACTTTCCCAGGCAATCCAGGTTTGGTTTTTATTGGGAGCAATTAAAACCGGATTGATGAATCGGCCAGACTTCGCACGGAATGTAAACGGATCGCTAAATCCTTTTCCCTGCATATGTGCCACATTAATTACCCATTCTTCATTCTTTATTTCGGTCCAGGCTACCACAGGCTTACCACCAGTTGCACACGCAGCAACTGGTGCTTCAAACTGGCCGGGAACTTTTGTGACGGGCTCAGTTTCAATCCAATCTTTCCCCTTATAATGAAAGGCAGAAATCAATTCGCTGTTTTCAGGATAGCTAATCCTTCGAAGTGCATAAGTCCACATGTTACCATCACCGCCTGTTACCAGGGATGGATACTCTTCCTGTTCATCATCCTTACCTTTTAATAGCAGTTTTTGATTTAATACAACTGGATCCTCTCCTGACACAGATGAAAATCTTACGCCGGGTATTGCAGGAACTACAGAGGCCGTTGTAGCTATTCTTATAAATTCTCTTCTCTTCATTTGAAGCTAATTTAGTTTCTTATTCTTTATCCTGTAATTCTAATGATCCTCCTTCCACAAGAGCTTAACCGGACCAATTAGCCCTGCTTCATAAGATTGTCTATAGATCGGAGGAGTGGGTATGGTTGAATAGTGATTAACCAGCGTGCTGTAAACCAATATTTCAAAATAGTTATCTCCTTCTTTAACAAACTCCGTGATATCTAAACGGAATGGTTTCCTCAGGCAAATCCCCGCTTTCTTCCCATTGATATGTATTTCGGCTGAAGCAGCCACCTCTCCCAGATCCAGTAAAATAGTACCGGAAAGCTCCTCTTCGCTTAGTTTTACATTTTTCCTGTACCACAGTCCCCCGGAATAAGCTTTCAGCACTCCCATTTCCGACCAGTCGCCTGTATTAATTCTTCCTTTTTTACATTCTAGTGCAACCGGTTCAGGAAAGGCACTCCCCCCATAGAAGCCTGCCACATGTTCTGTTTCGAAACAGATATCAGAAAAATCTTCTTTTACTTCATTTATTGCCAGCTCATAAGATCTTAGGCCCTTTTCGTTTAAGGGTTTACTCTTTTCAGCCTTTATTTCTTTTCCATCCTGGTATACCTTGACCGTTCCGTAAACATCAAATTGTATTTTTTGCAATCCCGGAGGAGCTATAAACCTGTAATAGCCAATTTTTCTCTTGTTTCCATAGACATCATAGTCCAGGATACTCTCCTGCCCGAACCATTTCATTGAAAGGGATTCAGCTGGTTTTAAGATGCTGCCCGTTTTTTTAAATAGTACAGCGCTTCTTTCTCTTAGATCCACCGTTTCCCAATGGTTGCTATATGTCTTTTCTTCTACTCCGGTATAAAGTAAAATCACAGGATTGCTTCCCTTTTTTAGTGAGGTAGTGCCGGATTTTATTTTTTTCCCGTTTATGAATAGGACATCCGGCTTTTTGCCTGAGATTTCAATATCTACTTTAGTTTTCTTATCACTGTTTAAATACGTTTTAAAAAAATAAGAGCCTTCTTCGGGCATCAACAGAAAATCATCACTGACCTTGTATTTTAAACCATGGTAGCCCTGGGATCCCGGGTTGTCCTCCACTCCGGTGCGCCAGGAATAATCATAGCTTTCCCATGTTTGCGCTTTATTTTTTCTTATCTGCTTCAGAAGCGCCTTTGAATCTTCATCCTTGCAATGGAGTTTCCAGAATTTTGGGCCGTAGGAACAGGTAATTTCTTTCCAGCTTTTATTATCCCCGGTTATAAGATCAGCATTAAAGGCATCAGTAATTTTATACTTAAATTGTCTTGCTTCAATCCCGATGGTATCATCGCTGGCGGGGTTTCGATAATCTCCCCAGCGGTTATCCAGGGTGGGCACAAATTCCGACTCCCAGGATCCATCAAGAATTTGTTCCGAATATTTTTCCGAACCAGTATTATCTTTTCCCACCGTCGCTTCACCCGGTGTAAATAAGATTAGATTGGCTTCATCGATTCCAAGTGGTAAACGTAAGAATGTTCCATCGTTTGTCTGTTCAACAATATCCATATGTTTATATTCCCCGGTTTCGGTGTTTAGCAAGGAGGGCTTTCCTTTTGTCCTGAAGAAACATGTACTTCCTTTGGGCACATCCATCACCATATATAGATCTTTATCCCCAATTTTCCGGTGCAATACGCTACCCTTGCCATTTTTGGGGTAGAAGTCCCGGTGTATATATGGGGATATCACTTCAGCCATGTTTTCACCGGCAGCGGGGAAATAAATTCCAACACCTTCTTTTTCATGAAGGTATGGCTGCGTAAGATTTGTGGCTTCAAGTGCTGAATGTCCGAAAATGGTCTGTAATATGTTGTCAATCTCCCTATCCTTGGCCCCTGCTCTATCGCTGGCAAGAGGTAATTTGCCCACTCCGATAACTGTTCCTCCCTTAGAGAAAATTTCCAGGGCTTTCTGGAGCGAAGAAAAATGTATGGCCGACATATCGGCCAGTACCAGTACCTGATAATTTTCATCGGATACAGAAAATCTATTATTGCTTATTTCTGCCCGGTTTAAGGATTGAAAATCAATGAAATCAAAGTCCATTCCCGAGTTAAATAAGATTTCACCCGTTTGGAAAGCTACTGTTTTGTCCCCTCCGTTGTTTGCCTGAAGCGGTGCCACCGGATACATGATGGCCACATCGCAAACATGCGTGCCCTGACTTAAGAGGTAACTGAGCCTTTCCGCTGATTTTAACCAGTTCTTAAAATGAGGCCAGTAGGGCATCCTGAAATGAAAATCGGGCGGGGCCCATTCCCACCAGCCGCCATGAGTGGAATAATACAGCCCATGCAGGCACAGCAGGTTCGCACCGAACTGGTAATGCTTATTGGTAGAAAAATGAATTTGCGAGGGTTGGGCATTCCAACCCATACTATGATAGGCTTCTAACCAGACTCTTGGCCGTTTGTAAAGATGAGCCACAGAACTTGATACTTTTGTTTGAATAAAGGAATATCCTCTCCTGGGAGCATCATTTCCGGGGGCACTGAACCAGCGGGTTGCCCGGAAATAGTCGCCGTAACGTTCCGGTTCTAACCCTCTTCCCCAATTATCGCAGCCAAAGATTAATCCTCTTTTCCAATGCCACTCAAAAATTGGTTTGAAATATCTCTTCTCAGCCAGTTCGATCATTACATCATTGTAGTCGAGCCTTATTTTTGGAGTTATTTCTCCAATTTCGTAATACAATGCAGGTAAAAAAGGCCGGATATCGTATCCCTTTTTATCCTGAAAAACAGAAGCAAAATCTTCAGACCATACCTGATTGTCAATATCCACTTTCAGTTCATCCTGAAAGAAAAAATTCATGCCTTTTCTTGCTTCCGGCGATAACTGATCCTCAAATACCTGGTAATAATACTTTATAAGGGTATTCCCGTGTTCCGGATGGATCATGTATCCTTTCGTGGTTTCTATGCGTATTATTTCCCAGTCAGAACCCTCAGGGGCCAACCAGTTTATGTTATGGTTTTCGGCTGATTCCAAAAGATCAATGGCTCTGTTATAATCGTAAGCTCCGTTGATTTTCGGATAGGCCATTACGGTAATCGTTGTCCCGGATATTTTTTTAGTGAAAATAGCTCCTCCTTTAATCCTTACAGGTTCATGTACAATTAATTTCCCCTGATAATTTTCGGCCAGCAATTCTTGATCCACCCGGTCTGCCCAGTATCCGGCTCCTTTATGGCCAACCACATAATCATCGAGGCCCAGACCCATATTCCGTTTGCCAAGTTCCTCCGAAAACCAATTCCAAAGTTCCCACCATTCAGCGGTCATAAATTCCGGATCACTGGGTTCCGCTACTCCAAACAATACATCCCTGCCTTTATTGGCAGTGGAGTCTGTAATTTTATGGGTATGATTATAGCTGATATTCAGCCCCAGCACCGGTGCCTTGCTTAACTGGTCCAATTGCCAGAGCAACCGTTCCCTGGTAAGTTCCTCTCCACCTGTCCACCAATAAAAAGGAACCTCTCCATAGCCATGGGGAGGCTTTTTAAAACTTTCCAGTATTCTATTTGCTGATTCTTGCGAAGGATAAGCCAGATTGTTATCGGGCTGGCTGACAAGATTTTCTTTTAATGCATATTTCCCGTCAGATGCTGGAGGTATTTGACCCGAACAATAAATAAAAACTGTTGTAAGTGCTGTAAATAAAACAAGTCGTTTCATATGTTTTCAGTCCATTTCCTATTGTATTATTCTATTTCAGAGGTGTCAGAGTTATCGGGTTCAGCAGCCCGGAGGGCATGGGTTCAGCTCCGGAGGCATCATAAGGTTCATATCTTATGTTCACAAAGTTGATTTCATGGAAGTTTTTCCATGGAATCCCTTTCCGTTCCAGGTCAATCACCCGATTGAAGGAAAGATTTCTGACCTCGATTTCCAGGGTATTCGATTCTTTCAGAATCCCCCTGGGAATAGTTAACCTGAAGGGAACAGACCATAAAAGGCCCATATCCTGACCGTTGATCTTTACCCTGGCTGATTCCCGCACATCTCCCAGGTCAAGCCTGAAGGCCTTTCCGGCATCTTCTTCCTGGATCCGGAAAGTGGTGGAATAGGTCACGGTACCGCTGAAGACTTCCCATTCTTCTCCCAGGCCGGTCCATGAATGCAGTGGTCCCATTTCAACCTGCTCCGGTAGCCGGGGAGCTCCCTCCAAGGGGGTCAAAAGCCATTTCCCGGAAATCCGGATTCTCCGGGATTCATCCGGATTGGTATAGGTCCAGGGCTGCCTATTAAGCTCTTCCGGCATGCAGGTCAGAATGCGGCTTTCACCCGGTGCCAGTTGCAGGTAGATATCTGTGCCTCGTTTACCCGGACGTATATCTGCCAGTCCCCTCCGGCTACTTATGGGATTATAAATTTCAATGCTTTCAGCTTTTACACTCAGGGGGATCCATTCCGAGCATTCCGAGGAGGAGAGGTTTGTTACAAAATAGAGGGTAAAATCACCGGACCGTTTCCTGATAAAGCTCACACCTTTTTCTGCCAAACCCTCAGCGACAATTCCGGAGTTCTCCAGGTCCTTTTTATATTCAGCGCTTATGTTTGTATTGGCGCTTTTCCTCATGGAGTCTTTTAGCTCTGACAGCTCCTGCCGTCGTTCTTCAAGCCGGTGAAGTCCGGGTACATCTCCCGGCAGATCCTTCTCAAAAATCACAGGAATTCCTTTGTCTGCAAGTTCATGAAGGCGTTCCAGCGTATGCAGGGGCATGGTAAGACAATCCGGCACCAGGATGGCCCGGTAGCTGTTATTCCCTGCCAGGACCTTTTTTTTGCGAACCTCCAGCTCTTCCAGTTTCAGATCTGAGATATAATCAAAGGCATAGCCCGAGGACCAGAGATCCTCTATCAGGTGTCCAAAGGGAGAATCCAGTAGCCAGTCATCCGCGTGGTGGACCCCAAACATCCGGGGAAGGCTTTGTCCATCAGTTTTTGTCCAGACATCATGAATGGGAAAATAGACCAGGATGTCATTATCGGGGGAGCTATTCTGAAGAATCTGCTGACAGTTGGCCACATAGTGGTTCAGGGCAGGCAGTTCATTCCAGAAATGGGAGAGGGGGCCAAAATTGGTGGATGCATAAAACAGCCTTCCCGGAAATGGCTTTTCGGGCGGGGAATAGGTAATGCCATGATAAAAAATATGATTGATCCCGGAGACAAAGAGTTCATCCATCTGGGGCTTCACCTGGGAGAGGGAAACTTTAAAGTGATCTCCCAGCCAGGTAGCGGATTCGGAAGAGACCAGGCGGCGATTGCTGAGGTTCGCTGCCGAAGAGGCAAATTTCATGCTAAAGGGAGTGGGTTTACCGAAGTTTTCTTCCCGGTAATCTTCATCCTGGCGCAGGCCGGGAATGGGGAAATTGCTTCTTCCAAAGGATTCGGTTTCAGGAATATCAGACAGGGAATAGAGGTCGATCAGGTTTCCCGGTGATCCGTGGGCCTGGTACCTGGTCAGCTTTCCCAGGGAGTGCGATGCCTCTATCCAATCCCGCGTAAACTCCTCCCTCAGCAAGTCCGAAATGGTTTCCAGGAAATCCACTTTCAACCGCACGCTTTCTTCGCACCCAGTGGTGTCAGTAAAGTATTTAATATGGGGCAGGAGGGAATACCCCCGGAGCCTTTCAAAATGTTCGGGGAAATCAGGGGTCCAGTTTGCACCATATACCTCGTATGAATCGTTGTAAAAGGCTCTTACTTTTCCGCTGCTGAACTCCGTCTCCGCAAATGCCTTCCTGAATTTCTGAAAATAATATTGAAAGGCGCTTTTGCTGAAATAGTCCACCACATATCCTTCTCCCCCCGGGGCAGCGCGCTTGACCTTCTGTCCGGTCATTCTCTGAAACAGGGCATATACCTTATAATCCGGCTGGGGGATTGTCCAGTGGACCTTTCCTTCCCCGTCCAGGGTGAAGGGTATATCCATATAATTGCCCTCCCTGTCGTATCCGGCCAGGGACAGGAGCTTCAGTCCCCCAATCCGGGTAAACAGGTCCTCTGGCAGAAAGGGGTCTGCACTCTCCAGTTCAATGACCTCAAAGGCTTTGGCTGCATGTTCTTGCCCGATACCTGGTCCCCCGAACGGCCAGCCCGTACCACAGGTCATGTCGATGCCCAGGCCCAGTCGTTCAGCTTCAGTCAGGGTAAAATTCAGCATTTCCATCCACTTTGGGCTGAGAAAATCGATGAAGTTGGATTCATCTCCCTTTTCTCCGTAGATGGGAATGATATGCAGTCCCCCAAGCCCGGCCCGGCTGTATTTTTCCAGGTTAGCAGTAATTCCCTCGGGGGTCACCGAATTCCCCATCCACCACCAGTAGGCCCAGGGTTTGGCTTCCTTCTGGATTTTGCCTGGTATTTCTGCATCCGATATGATTGTTTTGCAGGAGAGCCCTGTAAGGAAAAGGAGTGCTGTAAAAATCAGGAGATGTGCAGGATGTTTCATGGCTAAACGGATTTCTGATGTGGAACAATGGCGCCATGTTCTTTTAGCTCTTGTTTGATATCATCAATGGGGACCTCAGCTGGTGTACATCCCAGCTTGCTGGCCAGCACCGCAGCAACTGCCGCTGCCTGTCCCATAGCCATGCAGGATGCCTGTACCCGCAGTGCCGAATTGGCTCCCCGATCGCTGCTTAAGCACCTGCCAGCCACCAGAAGATTCTTGCTTCCCCGGGGGATCAGGGCCCTTAAGGGGATGGTGGCCACCACATTTTCAGGAAGGTATTCCGGGTGCACTCCGGTCTTGTCGTGGATATCGATGGGATAATAGGCATAGGAAATGGCATCATTGAATACCTTCCCGCTTACATATTCAGATTGCGTCACCTGATGGAGACCAACGATCCGGTAGGTCTCCCGGACTCCAGTCTCGGTTTGAACTTTTACCACCCGGGTATGTTCACATCCCGGCAAAGTTCTCAGAAAACGCAGCATTTTATAAAGCGACCTGCGCCCGTTAATATTGGTCGAAGTATGGGTTTCTGAAGTGGTGGAGTCCGCCCCGAAGACATGACCACTGAAGGTATACCCATTGCTGTTGAGCACCCCCCGGATACTCAGGAATTCTTCCCGGACCATATCCCCCTTTTTCAGCTCTTCTGCATAAAGGTGTTCCAGATGATCCATATCCAACTGAGACTTGTCGTAGCCTTCCAAAGTAAATAAGAGGGTACCGGGTTGGGTTTCAGCTTCCCTCAGCACCTTGCATCCAGCCATGGAGGTCACCAGGGCATTACCGGTACAATCTATTAGTTGACGGCATGTTATCTCTGTGTGGCTTCCTTTTCCAACCGTCTCCACGATCCATTTATCCTTCTTAAATTTGATTTTGTAAGGAGTCTCGTAAAACCTCAGTTCCACGCCCGCTTCCAGACATTTGTCTTCTGCCAGAAGGGTGTACAGCGGACCATTGATGAATACCTGGTGTTTGGGATGGCTCCTGCCATGGGGAATGGAAAAATTGGGTAAGAGATCGTCATTCATGGCTACACATTCCTGGACCAGTTCCCAGCCTATGCCTCCGATGACCTGCTTCCCCCAGGCATGAAAAATCCCGGGAAAAGATACGCCTCCGGTGGTTGTGGTGCCTCCCAGCTGACTCCCAAATTCCACCAGCACCGTCTTTGCCCCGGCTCTTGCCGCCTGAATGGCGGCCACCGTACCTGCGGTCCCTCCGCCCACCACCAGAATGTCTGTTTCTAGGCTGTTTAGCTTTGTTTCAAAAGGATCTGCCAGGACTTCTCCCTCGGCAAGGGATGGAGCCATTACTCCCAGAGAAAGCGCCCCCATGGATTTAAAAAGCGATCTTCTTTTCATGAGTTCAATCAAATATTTCCTTTACGGCCTCAAGATAGGCCATTCCATTTTTTGTGTCCGGCTCCAGGTAGCTGCCTTCGGTCCATTCGTTCCAGCAGTTGATATTGATAATTCTCGTCCCCTCCGGATCTGCCAGCAATTTCTCTTTGACCATCTGGAGCGCGGTCCTGAAATTCTCGGGAGTATTATTCCCGATCGTATTCATAAAGGGATACCCCACCGGGGCCCATTCCGATTCAGGGGCGCAACGGGGTGTAGGATCCCAACCCATGGTCACATTTGGAAAATAGGGAACTCCGTATGCTGTTTTTGCTTTAGCCCAGTGCTCGAAGTAGGCATCCCTGACATAGTTGAAATCGGTTTGTGTGTCGGGAAGAGGCACGTGGTGAATCCAGACATAGGAGGTGCTTGAATCGAATCCCAGCATTTCGATGAGTTCAGGCGTATTGGAGGGTGCCTGCTCCCCCGGTAGAATGGGATTCCCCCAGGCCACCAGGTTCCAGTGTACTCCTTTCAGTCCGGCTGCCCTGGCTTTCTCACGCATGCGATCCATAGCCGCTTTCGTGGAGTCTATGCTACCAAATCCCTCCACAAATTTTTGCACATCATACACCGAAAAATAGGCTTTCCCGTCAATCATCCAGTAATTGGGCTTTGTGAAATAGTTTTCAATGACCTTATCACAGATCTTTTCAAACCTTTCAGGGCTAACGATGCCGGGATACAGCAGCTTCTTTTCGGTTCCACGGGTATAGGGGTGAATGTCCACCCAGTCGTGATTGGCCCACATCAGTCCGAATTTAAGGAGCTCAGAATTTTCTGCTTTCAAAAATCCCTCTTCCAGGCCCCGCTCGAGAAAAGGCCCATCCTCATACATGTACCAGTCAAAAATGAAGACGTCAATACCGTGGTCAGCTGCTGCCTTTATTTTCTGAGCCATCTGAACGGGATCTGCCTCATCGGTATAACCCCAGGCGGGGATGTTGGGCTGATGGTGGTTTGGGAACCTGGCCTGGGCCTCTTTCACCAGCTTCCACTCGGTCCATCCCTCCTCAAAATAGGATGCATTTCGTTGATCTTCATGGTAATTCGGGAAGTAATAGGCTGCTACTGTGAATGTTTCTTCCGGTTCACAGGCTACCAGGAGTGTGGAGATGATGAAGGTCCAAAGGTGTATATGTTTCATTCCCGGTTTTTATCTTTAGATAAAGATATGCATAGTTAACCCAAGGACAAATATTCAATGTGGGCTATTGTTTGCACTTTCTGGATCAAAAAATACAAACAAAAGCGCATTGAGGACATTGAATCTCCGCTGCCTAAGCTCTATATTTGAGTACATTCCATGACGACAAATGCACTTGAACCATGAAACGGAAAAATAATTACCAGGGGCTCGTGATACCCACCGGCCTTTTGCTCAGTATCTCCATACTCTTCGCACTCTGTGCCCGCCCGGTTAAGATCGCCCAGGAGGTGTATGATCAGATCCAGGAGGGCTTTATCACTCCAGCTGATACCAACAGGCCCTGGTGTTATTATTACTGGATTGGAGATGACATCTCCAAAGAGGGCATTACCAGGGACCTGGAAGCCATGAAGGAGTTCGGACTGGGAGCCGTGCTTATCGGGAACATCAATCCCGACGAGGTGGACGGCCCGGTGCCTCTTTTCAGCGATAACTGGTGGGATGCCATGGTGCATGTGGTCATTGAAGGGCACCGGATCGGGATCGATGTGGGTTTTTTCAACTGTCCCGGCTGGAGCCAGAGTGGCGGCCCCTGGGTGACCTATGACAAGGCCATGAGGCACCTGGTCTATTCCGAAACCACCGTTCAGGGAGGCGGGGATATCAGGGTCCGCTTACCAAAACCTGCAGAAGAATTCCAGGATACCTATGTGCTGGGTTTTAAAAAGATCGCTTCGGAAGATCGCTATATCTCAAAAAAAGATGCCTTTTTCACGAGGGATAACAATAATCCTTTCGTCGTTGAGCTTAGCGCCGCAGAATCCATCACTGCCCGTAGCATTATTCTCACTCCGGCCGCTCCAGCCTTTAAATGCCAGGTGGAGCTGCAGGCCCTGGTGGAAGGGGAGTTTGTCAGCATTAAGTCCTTTGAGTTTGACCGAAGCAACAGCAATGTGAATGTGGGGCCTTTACCCCGGGGACCTGTGGCCATCTCCCTTCCGGATACAGATTCAAAAACATTCAGGCTGCTTTGCAGCAATGCTGCAAGTACAAACCGGACCCTTGCACCCGGGTTTGCAGAAATCCGGATATCAGAGGCACCGGTGCTGGAGAACTATGTAGAGAAATCCCTGGGAAAGATGCACCCCACGCCATTCCCCGAGTTCAGCACCTATATGTGGGAAGCGCAGGAAGCTGTCAAGGATCAGCAGCTGTTGATCTCGGAGGTTTACGAACTCAATGACCGGATGGACGCCGATGGCTGGCTGACCGTCGAGGATGTACCCGAAGGGGAGTGGACAGTGCTGCGGATGGGGATGACTCCCACAGGAACTCAGAATGCACCCGCGGCCCCCCAGGGAAAAGGATACGAGATTGACAAAGCCAGCTCGGAGCTGGCACGTTTCCATTTCGAGCAGTATATGCTGGAGCTCATTAAACGGATCCCCGAAGAGAGCCGGCCTGCCCTGAAGTACCTGATTGCCGACAGCTACGAGATGGGTTCCCAGAACTGGAGCGATGGCTACGCGGACAAATTCAGAAAAAAATTCGGCTATGATCCGATGAAATACCTGCCCGTAATCTCGGGCCGCTTAGTGGGTAGCGTGGAAGAGTCGGACCGCTTTCTCTGGGACCTGCGGCGTTTGGTGGCCGACGATGTGGCCTATGAGTATGTGGGAGGATTGCGTAAGGCGGCCAATGAATACGGCTTGCTTACCTGGCTGGAGAACTACGGGCACTGGGGATATCCCGGAGAATTCCTGATGTACGGGGGGCAGAGCGACCTGGTGGCCGGAGAGTTCTGGAACGAGGGCAGCCTGGGGGACATAGAATGTAAATCGGGTTCCTCCGCTGCCCATATGTATGGAAAACCCATTACTTCTGCAGAGGCATTTACAGCCGCACAGAATTCCTACCTGCGCCATCCGGCCATGCTGAAGAAGCGGGGGGACTGGTGCTGGACCGAAGGCATCAACCACTTGGTCTTGCACCTCTACATACAACAGCCCAGGGAGGAAGCCCCGGGGATCAATGCCTGGTTTTCCACTGAATTCAACCGCCTGAACACCTGGTTTGACCAGGGATCGGCCTGGGTGGACTATATCCGGAGGTGCCAGCACATGCTTCAGCAGGGTAAATACGCGGCCGATGTGCTCTACTTTATTGGAGAAGATGCTCCGAAGATGACCGGGACCAGAGATCCCCAGCTACCCCCGGGATATTCCTATGACTACATCAATGCCGAGGTGATCCTGGATCGGCTGTCGGTTGAAAACGGGAAATTTATGCTACCTGACGGAATGAGTTATTCCATCCTGGTTCTGCCCGAAAATTCCAACATGAGGCCCCGTGTGCTGGCCAAACTGGAAGAACTGGTGCAGGCCGGCGCTACCATACTGGGCGGTAAGCCCATGAAATCCCCCAGCCTGCAGAATTATCCGCAGTGCGACCTGGAGATCCGGGAAATTGCCGATCGTATGTGGGGGGAATCTCATGAAGGAGGAAAGCTGGAGCATGCTGTAGGAGAGGGTAAAGTGCTGGATGGAATGGACCTGCAGGCAGCGCTGGAATTAATCCGTGTTCCGGCTGATGTGGTCCATGCCGAGGGTGTGCCATTTTTATGGACGCACCGCAGCCTGCCGGGAATGGAGATCTACTTTCTCACAAACCAGGGGGATGAAGAGCTGGAGATTGCGCCCTCTTTCAGGGTAAGCGGACTCCGGCCCCAGTTATGGGATGCAGTTAGTGGTGAGACCAGGCAACTCAACGATTATACAGACGACGGTGGCCGGACCACTGTACCCCTGGTTTTGCAAAAACATGAAAGCTGCTTTATTGTCTTTACGTCGGGCAGCAATGAAAGGACTGCTACTGGTTATGCTGAGAATTCTCCAGAACCTGAAGTGCTGACAGCGCTTGATCCGGAGTGGACAGTGGAATTTGAAAATAAGCAGTTTGGGCCGGGTGAGGCATTGACCTATACCTCATTGTCCGATTGGACTGAATCCGGCGACTGGAGAATTAAATATTATTCCGGTACAGCCACCTATACCTCGGAATTTACCCTGGATGAAATACCGGAGGGGGATCTTTTCCTCAATCTTGGTGAAGTGGGGGTGATGGCACAGGTAAGCCTGAACGGGGAGGACCTTGGAGTTACCTGGATGGCACCCTATCGTTTGCCTGTAAAGGATCACCTGCTTGCAGGTGTGAACCGTCTTGAAATCAAGGTGGTAAATGTCTGGAGGAACCGGATGGTAGGGGATGTGGGCCTTCCTGAATGGGAGCGCTTTACCACCTTCACGGTGGCAGATCTGAGAAGGGGAGAAGAACTAAGCCCATCAGGCCTGATGGGACCGGTGATCCTAGAACTAGTCCGGTGATTCACTCCCGGTCGGGATGTTTTCCCCACTCGTAACGTGCTTCGGGAATGAAGCCGGGATTGGGGACAGGGAATTCTGCACCGCAATCGCGGCGCCATTCTTCCAGGAGCCGGTATAATTTTTCGGTCATTTCCGGTTCTGACTGACTCAGATCCATGCGCTCTCCAATGTCAGTCTCCAGATTATAGAGGTAGCACTGGTCATTCACCAGGTGGTGGATCAGTTTCCATTTCCCTTTCCGAATGGCACTGGCCGGTATGTCGTGATGGTAGACCGGGTAGTGCCAGAAAATGGCCCGTTCTGGATCAGGTTCCGATCCTTCCAGCAGATCCAACAGACTAATTCCGTCACAGACCTGCTCACCTGGCAAACTCACTCCGGCCAGCTCAGCGAAGGTAGGGTAGAAGTCCACGCTGGAAATAAGGGCATCGCTGAGTTGTCCCTGTCTTATTTTACCCGGCCACCTGGCGATCAGGGGTTCCCTGATACCTCCTTCATAAAGGGTTCCCTTTTCAGCTCTTAAAGGAGTATTGGAAGTGGCCACATAAAGAAGGGTGTCTCCCTCATAGATATCTTGTTTCGATTTGGCCAGTAAAGGAATTTTGTCAAAACGGCTTTTCAGGCCCCCGTTGTCTGAGAAGAAAACCACCAGGGTATTCTCTGACAGGCCCAGCGAATCAAGTTTTTCCAGGATTCTACCAACACTATTGTCCACCTCTTCCACCATGGCAGCGTACACGGCATTACAGGGATAGCCATTCACCTTTTTCTTTTTCAGATACTTTTGGATCAACATGCTATCCGCATCCAGCTGCACATGGACATCATAGTGGGCCAGAAAAAGAAAGAAGGGATCTTCCCGCTTAGATTCGATAAAATCGAGGCTAAGGTCCGTTAGAGCTTCGGATAGCACCCTGCCAGGTTTGGGCTTAAGCGGCGTACTCATGCTTTCGGCGTAATTGAAGAAACCGCCACCCTGGTATACATTAGCTGTTTTAAATCCCTGATTTTCTGGCTGGTGCCTCTGCTCAAATCCCAGGTGCCATTTCCCAAAATAGCCGGTGGCATAACCTGCCTTCTGCATTAGCTCAGCTATGGAGATAATCTCTTCAGGCAGGTACTGCGTTCTGTTTTTTGGTACAATTACTTCTTCATAAGGCCTCCAGTGCCCGGTAATAAAATCGGTGATACCCACCCGGGCCGGATACTGACCGCTCATGATGCTGGCTCTGGTGGGCGAGCATACCGGACAGGCAGCATAGGCATCTGTAAAGCGAATTCCTTCCTCTGCCATGCGGGTCAGATTGGGCGCTTCATTAAAGGGATTCCCATAGGCCGGCAAATCGGCCCAGCCCAGATCATCGGCCAGGATAAAGATGATGTTGGGCCTGCTACCTACCAGGGAGTTTTGGGGGGCTGGATGACACCCAAGCAGGAAGATGGAGCTAAGGATAAGTACTACTTTTTTACTTGCCATATACATGGAAGAAAATGCTGAGTGAATGGGTTCATAGGAAAAAAAGGAAACTAAATATACAAAATAGTCCATGAAAAGTCCGGTCTGAATCCGGAAGAAAGCAAGCAGCGTAGTGAATTTCCTTTTGCATTCTTTATCTTTAGGCTTAGTTTTGATTAACAACTACCTACATAACAGACCAACAGAATAATCATGGAAAACAGAAGAACTTTTATTAAAAAAACAGCCATTGGAGCAGCCGGAGTTTCAGTGGGATTGACCGCCATGTCGGCAAAATCATATGGTCGTATTCTTGGCGCAAACGACCGGATCAATCTGGGAGTCATTGGCCTCAGGGGACGCGGCAGGAACCTGATGGAGGGATTTTCACTCATGTACGGGGAAGGGGTCAACATTAAAACGGTATGTGATGTGGACACCCAGTACCATGAATCCTCCAGGAAACTGGTAGCTGAGAATCAGGAGGGAAACAGACCTGATGCAGTGCAGGATCTACGCAGGATATTTGAAGATCAGGAAATTGATGCCGTGGCTATGGCAACCCCCAACCACTGGCACGCTCTGGGAACTGTCTGGGCCTGCCAGGCGGGGAAACATGTCTATGTGGAGAAACCAAGTTCCCATAATATCTGGGAAGGCAGAAAGATGGTGGAAGCAGCCAGGAAATATCAGCGCCTGGTGCAGGTAGGTTTTCAGAACCGTTCCATTTCCAACGTGATGCAGGCCATGGATTTTCTGCATCGGGGGGGTATTGGGGAGGTGTTTATGGCTCGGGGGACCTGCTTCAAACCGAGAGATTCATTTGGAATTTCACCTGATAGTGAGGCACCGGCAAGCCTTAACTACGATATGTGGCTGGGACCGGCCGCCTACCGTCCATACAATGAAAAGAGGGGACATTACAACTGGCACTGGCACTGGAATACCGGCAACGGGGATACAGGCAACCAGGGCCCCCACCAGTTTGATATTGCTCGCTGGGGATTAGGGAAGAAGGTGCACCCGGTAAAAGTACAATCCATGGGAGGCATTTTTGGAATCTCCCCTGCGGAGTGTTCACAGGAAACCCCCAACACCCAGACCTCCATATTTGAATACGAGGATGGAAAAATTCTGGAATTTGAGACCCGTGGAAGATATACCAACAGTGAAGCTCCTTCCGGGGTAAGGATAGGAAACCTGTTCTACGGAACCGAAGGATGGATGGAGATCAATGGCTCACGGTGGAGGGCCTACCGGCAGCGCGAGGAGGAAGCCTTTGCCGGATCTGGCATGGACGCCGGGGACGCAGCTGTTGGCGGGGATAAAAGTTTCAGGGCTGCTCCGGGTGGAGGCGGTCATTTTTCCAACTTCATCGCAGCTTTGAAATCGGGAAAACGCTCTGATCTGACCTGCGATATTCTGGAAGGTCATATATCCACCTGTCTTCCCCATCTGGGCAACATTGCCTACCGGGTAGGAGAAACCCTGGAATTTAACGGCGAATTCGAGAAGTTTATAGACAATCAGGAGGCCAATATGTTGCTGACCAGGAAATACAGGCATCCTTATGTCATCCCCAAAGAAGTTTAACTAAAAAATATATTGTATGAAAGCGATAAAAAAGCTGGCTCTTTTGCTGGCAATTGGTTTGATGGTTTCCGGATGTGATTCATCCATAAGCCTTTTTGACGGTAAGAGCCTGGAAGGGTGGGAGTGCGATCCCCTGGAACAGGCAGTAGACTGGAAAGCGGTGGCCGGCGAACTGCTGGGAGAGAATCCAACGGAGCAAGGGTCCATCCTGTGGACCAAACAGGAGTTTGGAGATTTTGAAGTTGAGTTGGATTATATCACCCTGACGGATGATTATGATACAGGCATTTTTATTAGAGGCCTGACCCACCAGGTGCAGATTGGAATCTCCAGATCCCTTCAAAAGGATATGACTGCCTGCATCTATGCGCCCAAAGACGAGCAAGGCAGCTATCCCGGGCAGACAGATAAAGTAGCTGGAATCCACAAGGTGGGAGAGTGGAACCACCTGAAGGTGCTGGTCACAGGGAAGCGCATTAGAACCTTTCTGAACGGTGAGCCCATGGTTGACTATACCGGCATCGCCCTGGTTGATGAGGGCCCTCTTGGCCTGCAGCTCCATGGTGGAGTGCATATGTCGGTGAAGTTCAGGAATATTATAGTCCGGGAGCTATAAAGATTTCTTGTTAAACATAGACTATAGATATGATGAGACTATCGCAATTACTTGTATTGGCAATTATCGCAGCGCTTCTTCCCGCGTGTTCTAATGACAGCAACAGTAAAGCTGCCAGGGTGGAGTTGAAGAAGAATGAATCGGGATACTATCGCCTGTTTGTAGATAAACAGGAATTCTATGTGAATGGTGCTGGACTTGAGTTTGGTGATATAGAGGCCCTGGCCCGCTATGGTGGAAATTCCTTCAGAACCTGGCGTACAACAAATGAAAATGAAGATGCCCTGGAGGTGCTTGATCGTGCCCATCAAAATGGTTTGATGGTATTGATGGGACTGGATGTAGCCCGGGAGCGGCACGGTTTTGACTATGATGATCCGGATCAGGTCAGGACACAGTTTGAATACCTCAAAGGGGAGGTGGAGCGACTGAAGGATCATCCGGCTATGCTGGGCTGGGCCATAGGCAATGAATTAAACCTCGAAGCCACCAATCTGAAGGTATATGATGCGGTAAATGATCTATCTAAGATGATCCACGAAATCGACCCAAATCATCCAACGACGACTACCACAGCTGGAATTGGGAAACGGGAAGTGGATTATATGAAGGAGCACTGCACAGACATTGATTTTCTCTCCATTCAGATGTATGGCGATATTGTAAACCTGCAGGCACGTATCAGTGATGCAGGCTGGGAAGGGCCCTATATGGTCACGGAGTGGGGAGCTACCGGTCACTGGGAAGTAGCCAGAACCGAATGGGATGTGGCCATAGAGCAAACCAGCAAGGAAAAAGCCGAGGCGTTTATTGAAAGGTATAAGCTTGCCATCCAGTCAGATCCTGTAAATTGTATGGGATCCTATGTATTTCTCTGGGCACAGAAGCAGGAACGGACCCCTACCTGGTATGGCATGTTCCTGGCCAATGGAAATGTAACGGAAACGGTGGATGCCATGCAATATATCTGGACAGGAGCATGGCCAGCGAATCGCTGCCCCACGCTTGAATCCTTTGTGCTGGATGAGCGTACGGCATACGACAACGTCAGGCTGAAGGCAGGAGATACTTACAAGGCCGAGGTACAGGCAAAAGACTACGAGGGTGATCCCCTTAGCTACCGGTGGGAAGTACTGCCGGAAAGCACTGACCTGGGTATGGGAGGAGATTATGAAACTACCCCTGAAACACTCTTATCCATGGAGGTCGGGCAAGCTGAAATTGAGCTGGATGCACCAAAAAATCCCGGGGCATACAGACTTTTTATTTATGTCACCGATGATGGCGGGAGATCTGCAACTGCAAATATCCCATTTTTTGTGGAGGAGTAATATTGATCCCTTATTTATAAGGATGCTTCTGTCTTCGTGTTCATCAGCATGGGATCTGCCATGATCTTTCCATTCAGATCGTGTAAAGCTTTTTTCAGCGCTTTCTGATGTTGTGTTCGTTTGGAATAGTTCAGGTTGTAAAGTGTTTCGAGTACTTTAGATCTCCCTACCCCGCGGTGGATGGTGAGGAATTGATTGCTGCTGTCAAAAAAGGTGGCTTCCACTTCTACATCGGTAATGCCTGTGGAGAAGGGAATCCCAAAAAGCGTTCCCAATCCCAGGGTCAGGACATTCAGAGCAGATCCCAGGTTAAACCGGCTTCTTGTATTGAAATATATAATACTCATCTCAAGGGCACCATTTGTATCCTCCCCCTGGGCAAGCAGCTGTTCCTGCAGATAGAATTCAAGGAAGCGGATCGCATCCATTGCTTTTACATCGGAGACCAGGGTGGTGGAGGTCTGCTCCATGATCTCCTTGCCTAATCCTTTGATTTCAGTGGTATAGAGGTTACCCATGATCTGGTAAGTATTGGCAATCTCCTCCGTATTGATATAGACAGACATGGGAGCGAGCCTGTAGGAATTTTCAAAAGGAAAGGTGTAGATCGATTTCTGTGCTACCAGCAGGGTGCTGGTAAATATCAAGAAAAAGAGCATGGCTGGTATATGGTATCTTTTTATCATGGTTTCTGGTTTTTACGGTGTTTGGAATACCCTGTTTACCACAAAATGTGTTCCGGAATTTTCTTATCTTGATATAGCATTTGAACTTACATATCTGACCTGAAATGAAAAGAAGAGATTTTCTGGCAAGCACCGGAATGGCCAGCTCCCTGCTATTGGTTCCTGGCACCATCAATCGCCGCCTCTACTCCCGGCCCCTTATTTCGGAAGAACTATTTAATATTCCCAGACCCCTTGACCTGCAGGCGCATGTGAAACCCCTTTTTGGAACCCGGATTCCAAAGGAATTACATGAGGGGCCCTGCCGGCCCAATGATCCCAGTGGATGGGACAGAGAAGCTGAGAAGGAAAAAGCCCTTCATTCTTTCCAGGCATGGAGAACGGCAACCGAATCCCTGCTGGATCCCTTTACCAAGTTACTGGAACCTGAGTATGTGGAGTATACCGGAGATCACCTGATCGATGAAATAAGCTGGAACAGGATACTGGCCCAGGATTCGGATACGGATGTATACCTGATCAATAACTACAGGATACCGGGTTTGGGTTATAAGACCCAGAAGCCCATAATCATGGTAGGCAATGCCTGCTCCACCCTGGACGTGGCCGCAGGGCTCGGATCCCAGGGAAAGGAAGTATATGGAGCCCTGGATATGGAACAGGCCATGGACTATATCCGCGCCATAAAAATACGGAAGGCACTTGCTGCGACTAAGATGCTTGTGGTATCCGACGGGGAATGGGATTATGAATATAATACGGTGCGCAGCAACCTGGACAAGGAGATCATGCGGAAGAAATTTGGTTTTGATGCCATTTACCTGCCCATTGCAACAATGATGAAGGAGTTTGAAGCGGTGAAGCAGGAACAGGATTTCCGGAAAGAGGCGGATAAGATCACCTCAGAACTGATCCGGGAAGCTGAAAGCAATACCATGAAGGAGGAGGCCATTAAGGATTCTGTATTCTATTATCTGACCGTAAAAAAATTGATGCAGAAACATGCATGTAATGCATTCAGCGCTACCTGCCAGGAGTTCTGTGTATCACGTCTTCCCATGAAATACAAAGTGACTCCCTGCCTGACCCACTCCTTGCTTAAGGATGAAGGGTATGCTTCGGGTTGTGAGGCGGACCTAAATGTGACTTTCTCCATTGCAATGCAGATCTATCTGGCTGAAAGAACCCCATTTATGGGAAATACACTGGTCCATGACAGGCAACAGAACCTGGTTTCCATTCACCATGACGTGCCTGGCCGCAAGATGATGGGTTATGATCAGGCCGATCTTCCATTCCGGATGGTGAGCTTTACAGAACGGAACTGGGGAGCTACCCTTCGTTACGATTTCTCCAGAGACCGGGGTAGACCTGTGACCTTTTGCCGGATGACACCGAAGATGGATAAAATGTTGGTGGTTAGGGGAGAAATGAAGGATGTTGGAGGATTGGACCAGTGGGGCTGTCAGCTGAAGGCCATCATCCAGGTCTCAGATGCCGTGAAATACTTCCAGGCTGCCAGAAAAACCGGACACCACTTTTCCATGGTATATGGTGATTATCTCAGTCAGATGAGGACCACAGCTGAGGTTCTGGGTATAGAGATGGAAGAGATCGCCTGACCGATTCGATGAGCGGATTATTTGCTAATTTAGACCCGTATAAATACAATTGAAATCCATGAAACGACGAGATTTTATTCATAGGAGTGCAGCTTTAGCTGCAGGAACCGGAATCATAAGTTCTCTTCCAGGTACAGCCCGTGCCGCCTCCAGGATCCTGGGGGCCAATGAAAAAATAAATATTGGTGCCATTGGACTGAATGGCATGGGCATGTCCGATTTGAAATCTTTTCTGAAGATGGATGGAGTGGAGTGTCTGGCCCTCTGTGATGTGGACAGGAACATCCTGGAGCAGCGTGCGGCGGAGGTGGAAAAGATCCAGGGTAAGAAAGCAACACTTTATGGGGACTATCGCAAATTGCTTGAGCATAAGGACCTGGATGCTGTTATTATCGGGACTCCTGACCACTGGCATACCCTTCCCATGATAGAGGCCTGCCAGGCCGGACTGGATGTTTATGTGGAAAAACCCATTGCCAATTCCATCGAGGAGATTGATTTAATGATTGCTGCCCAGAAGAAGTATGGGAGCGTGGTACAGGTGGGACAATGGCAGCGCAGCGATCCCCACTGGAAAAATGCAGTTGATTTTGTGCACAGCGGGAAACTGGGAAAGATACGTACCGTGAAGTCCTGGGTTTACCTGGACTGGAAGCATATGCTCCCGGTGCAGCCCGATGGTCCCGTTCCCGAAGGAGTGGACTATGAAAGCTGGCTTGGACCGGCACCCAAACATCCTTTCAATATCAACCGCTTTCATTTTAACTTCCGCTGGTATTGGGATTATGCCGGTGGACTGATGACAGACTGGGGCGTGCATCTGTTGGATTATGCCCTGTACGGGATGAATCAGTATGTGCCAAAATCTGTCATGTCATCGGGCGGAAAATATGCCTTTCCTGAAGACGCCCGGGAAACTCCGGACACCCAGTATGCCATCTATGAGTTCGACAACATTGGATTAATCTGGGAATCCACACTGGGTATCGGCCAGGGGAACTACGGCAGGGCCCACGGGGTGGCCTTCATTGGACACAATGGAACGCTGGTCGTGGACCGGGAAGGTTGGGAAGTCATCGCCGAGTCTCCCCAGGGTAATGCACGAATGGAGTCTGTTCCACTCATCAAAAAGGGAGGGGAGAGTGGCCTGGACCTGCATGTAAAGAACTTCCTGGAGTGCATGAAGACCAGGGAGACCCCCAATGCCAGCATAGAGATAGGCGGACATATCGCCCGGGTGGCCCAGCTGGGTAATATCGCGCTCAGAACCGGTCACAAGATTTTCTGGGATGCTGAAAAAGGGGAGGTCGTTGGCGATGCAAATGCAGCTGAGCTTACCCGTGCCCATTACCGCGCTCCCTGGAAACTGCCCACCCTGTAAAGCTTGGGGAAGAGCTTCAGAAGCGGCCGGTAAGGCTGTATTCTTCGGTGTTGCAATAGATCTGGCTGTAAAAAGCGAAGCCCATGCGGTTGGTTTCAATTTTCCTGTTGATCCGAAGGATGGGATGATCACTGCTTACCCTGAAATGTTTCTGAATCCGATCATCCGCGGTGATCGCCTGGATCTTCTGCTCACCGCCTTTAACCTCCACCTGGTAATGTTTTCGGAGAATTTCAAAGAGAGAACGGTTCTCGAAGGTACGGGCGGTGAACCTGGGAAGGTTCAGGTTGGGGATCATGGTAATATCATAGAATACGGGACGCTCGTTTATCAATCTTAAGCGCTCCATATAGATACAACCCATACTTTTCTCCCGGTCATTTATTTCAAAGCCGAAGGCCTGATCCCAACTTAGAATTTTTGGTTTGACAATGATCCTGGTTGTCAGGATATCCTCACCGATGGCCGAAGTAGTTCCGGTAAGCGAGAGGATCCCGATCCCTTTAGGCTGGCCCTGGACAATGGAGCCCAGTCCCTGGTGCCGGAGTATGAATCCTTCATTGACCAGCATATCCAGAGCCTTACGAACGGTAGGGCGCGTCAGGTGGTGGGCGGCACACAACTCATTTTCAGAGGGAAGCAGATCTCCTCGCTTGTAAGTGCCGTCCTCCATCAGCCTGCGCAGCTTCTCATACAACCTACGGTAGGAGGGAGCTTCTTTTAAAGCCATGGTTCAGGAATGCTTGATTTGTAACTATCTACAAATATAGTTGTAAATATATGTATATAGAAATATTTTAAATATTTCTTTCTTTTTTATTGTTATAACAATCAGTAAATCAAAATAATAACATATATTTTAAAGCTTTATATAATTAAATTTCCATATTCGGATAAAAGCAATTATATTTGCACTTGTATATACAAGTATGCAAAATATCCTGAATAAATCAAAGAACAATGGCCCATCCAGTAATCATGCCCCGGCAGGGACAATCGGTGGAGAGTTGCATCCTCACCGAATGGTACAAAGCAGAAGGAGATAATATCTCTAAAGGGGACCTGCTGTTTGCCTATGAAACAGATAAAGCTGCTTTTGAGGAGGAGGCTCCCGGGGATGGCATTTTGCTTGCCCGTTTTTATGAAGAGGGTGATGAGGTTCCGGTCTTGTTTAATGTGGCATTGATTGGGGTGGAAGGAGAGGATATTGAGTCGTTCCGTCCAGGGGGAGGCAGCAGTATAGGCCAAGTGTCCCCTGCCGAATCAGAAAGCACAGAAAAAGCGATTGAAAGTTCTGTTTCTGAACCAGGTTTGACTTCCCAGGTGGGAAGCAAGGATTCGGCCATCTCTCCGAGGGCCAGGAAGCTGGCTAAGGAGAAACGGGTAGTACTGGAAGCGGTGTCTGGAACGGGTCCGGGCGGCCGCATCATTGAGAGGGACATAAAGGACGCCATCAGGCAGGGCAAACGTCTGACCCCACTGGCACAGAAGAAAAAGGAGGCGGAGGGGCTTTCGGTTCCCTGTGACCGTCCCGACTGCGGAAAATATAAAGCAGGAGATCTGATTTCAGCACCTGCTGGATCAGGCATGGCTGCTTCAGTGGAGACAGCTGGATTATATACGGATGTGCCACTGAGCAATGTCCGAAAGATCATTGCCGGTGCCATGTTCCGTTCCCTGCAGAACTCGGCCCAGCTTACCCACCATCTCAGTGCCAATGCTGCTGGAATATTGCAGCTTAGGCGGGAAGTTAAGCTCAGGCAGGAAGCCGGGTATCCCTACAACATCACCCTGAATGATATGGTCTGCTACGCTGTGGTACAGAGCCTCCTGCTCCATCGTGGGGCCAACGCTCATTTCCTTGGAGAGCACATTCGGATCTTCGATCAGGTGCATCTGGGCCTGGCAGTCGATACGGAGCGAGGATTGATGGTTCCTGCCCTGTTAAATGCAGATTCTTATTCCCTTCCGGAACTATCGGTCCGTTTGAAGGAGATGGCAGAAAGTTCCAAAAAAGGGAATATCTCTCCGGACCTGATTGTTCCTGAGGCGGCTACTTTTACGGTTTCAAACCTGGGCGCCTACGGTGTGGAGATGTTTACTCCGGTCATTAACCTTCCACAGGTAGGGATCCTGGGCGTGAATACCATCATCCAACGGCCCGCAACTCTGGCCGATGGAAACTTTGGATTTCAGCCTTTTATGGGGCTTTCCCTGACCTATGATCACCGGGCACTGGACGGTGGGCCGGCCACCCTGTTCCTGGCTGAAATCAAAAAGCAGATAGAGCAACTGTCCCCCGCCATGCTCCAATAGATATAATAAGATCACAATATCAACACAATAAACTAAGAACTTTTCCCCATGCCAAAAACACAATTTATCAACCCCGCAGACCTCAGACAGTCTCAGGATCTGGAACTGGGTTCCATTCCAGTCAATAAATACAACAGATCTGTAAAAGAAGAGTTGTCGCGCTTTTCGAAAGATGATCTGATCCGGATTTACAGGGATATGCAGATTATCCGGGAGTTTGAAACCATGCTTAACCTGATTAAAACCAAGGATGAATATAAAGGGATAAGTCATTCCCATCCGGGTCCGGCCCACCTATCCATCGGGCAGGAAGCAGCAGCTGTGGGCATGGCCTACAGGCTGGATATCAATGACTATATTTTCGGGTCCCACCGTTCTCACGGGGAGATCCTGGCCAAGGGGCTTTCTGCCATTCAGAAGCTGGATGAGAATACCCTGCACGGGATCATGAAGGATTTTTTTGACGGCCGCATCCTGAGCATCGTTGAAAAAGGGCATAAAGGGGATGTAAAATCACTGGCACTTAAATTCCTGGTATACGGTACCCTGGCGGAGATATTCGCCAGGGAGACCGGCTTTAACAAGGGCCTGGGTGGATCCATGCATGCCTTTTTCACCCCCTTCGGGATTTATCCCAATAATGCCATTGTTGGTGGTTCGGGCGATATTGCGGTTGGAGCGGCCTTGTATAAGAAAGTGAACCGGAAATCAGGTATCGTGGTGGCAAATATCGGCGATGCATCCCTGGGATGCGGTCCGGTTTGGGAAGGGATGACCTTTGCAGCCATGGACCAGTTCCGGGAGCTCTGGGAAGGGGACATGAAAGGCGGGTTACCCATCATTTTCAATATTATGAATAACCAGTACGGGATGGGCGGACAAACCTGTGGCGAGACCATGGGTTATGCCATCGCAGCCCGGGTGGGAGCTGCTTTGAATCGGGAAAAGATGCACACCGAACGGGTGGATGGGTACAATCCGCTGGCGGTAATCGATGCCTATGAAAGAAAGATGAAGCTCCTGGAAGACAAGAAAGGACCCGTCTTCCTGGATGTTCTGACCTACCGCTTCAGCGGGCATTCTCCTTCCGATTCCTCCTCCTACCGCTCCAGGGAAGAAATCGAAGCATGGGAGTCGGTCGATTCCATTGTCGCCTTTGGCAAAGAGCTCTTGGATTCCGGAGTGGCCGATCAGGCGGATCTGGATCAGATCAAGGCGGAATGCGATGAATTGATCCTGGGAGCATTTAAACTATCCATTGATGATCAGGTATCCCCCAGAATGGACCTGGTCAGCCATCCCGGATTAATCGGGGAGATGATGTACTCCAACCAGTCTATGGACCGTATGGAGGAAGGAGTCCCCCAGGTGAACCATCCCCTGGATGAGAATCCCAGGGTTAAACAGATCGCACGAAAAGAACGATATGCCTTTGATAAGGATGGCAAAGCCCATACGGCCATGAAACAATATCAGTTCCGGGATGGACTCTTTGAGGCCATTTCAGATCGATTTTACAAGGATCCTACCCTGGTGGCCTACGGGGAGGAAAACCGTGACTGGGGAGGCGCTTTTGCCGTCTACCGGGGACTCACGGAGGCTCTGCCCTATAACCGCCTGTTTAATTCCCCCATATCCGAGGGAGCCATCGTGGGTACTGCCATTGGGTATGGCATGTGCGGTGGCCGGGTTATACCGGAAATTATGTATTGCGATTTCCTGGGCCGGTCGGGCGATGAGGTCTTTAACCAGCTTCCCAAATGGCAGGCCATGAGTGGGAACCTGATTAAAATGCCGGTGGTGCTGAGGGTGTCGGTAGGTTCCAAATACGGGGCCCAGCACTCCCAGGACTGGTCGTCCCTGGTGGCCCATATCCCCGGCATTAAAGTGGTATTCCCTGCCACCCCCTATGATGCAAAAGGATTAATGAATTCTGCCCTTCAGGGAACCGATCCGGTAATCTTTTTCGAGAGCCAGCGACTCTATGGGATCGGGGAAGAGTTCCATAAAGAAGGGGTTCCTGAAGGATACTATGAGATTCCCATCGGAGAACCGGATATCAAACGACCGGGAGAGGATATTACCATTCTGACCGTCGGAGCAAGCCTTTACCGGGCCATGGAGGCTGCAGATATCCTGGAGGAGAAGTACGGGATGTCTGCCGAGATTATAGATGCCCGCTCCCTGGTTCCGTTCAACTACGACCTGGTCCTGAAATCTTTGAAGAAGACGGGACGTATTGTGCTGGTCAGTGATGCCAGCGAAAGGGGATCCTACCTGAAGGATGTGGCTCAGAACATCACTGAGCTCGGCTTTGATGATCTGGATGCTCCGCCCGTGGTGGTGGGCTCCAGAAACTGGATTACCCCGGCCTATGAACTGGAGGACTATTTCTTTCCACAAGCCTTTTGGATTGTTGATGCCATTCATGAGAAGATAGTACCTTTAAAGAATCACGTATGCACCCAGAATTTCACCTCGGGCGAACAGAAACGCCGAAGCAGACTGGGGGTATAAAACGCACGGATGAATGAAGTATTTAGAGCAGTTTCCTGATCGCTTGAGCCTGTTGGAATCGTATCCACCGGGTCAGGCTGTCTACCCTCTGAAGGTGAATAATCACATCCATTCTCCCTATTCATTCAGTGCGTTTGAAAGTATCGAAGATGCTGTAATAAGAGCTGGAAATGAAGGGGTTAAGATTCTGGGAATTAATGACTTTTATGTAACTGAGGGCTATGGGGAATTTATTGATCAGTGCCTGAAGCACCAGGTATTTCCCCTGTTGAATGTGGAGCTTATAGGGATCAGCAGGAAGGATCAGGAGGCGGGTATCAGGGTGAACGATCCCAATAATCCGGGGCGGACCTATATCAGCGGCAAGGGACTTGCATTTCCCTCCATTCTCCGTACAGGACAGCAGAGGATACTGGACGGGGTGGTGCGAGAAAGCAACAGGCAGGTTGAACAGATGATCGAACTACTGAACCGGTGGCTTGAGTTTCAAGCCTCCGGGATTCGCATTTCGGTGGAGGAGATCAAGAAAGAGCATGCCAAACATTTGCTGAGAGAGAGGCATGTTGCCAAGGCCCTGCGATTAAAGCTGGAAGAAGCTGTAGGGGACGATGAATCCTTCTATACCCTTCTGGAAAGGGTTTATGGGGGAAGATCCTCGGAAAGGCGGCGGGAAGATATGGCCGGGATCGAGGAAGAATTAAGGGCCAGGCTGCTGAAGGCAGGTGCCCCGGCATTTGTTCCCGAGGATGAGAATGCTTTCATGAAGGTGGAAAAGATCATGGAGCTCATCCGTGATGCAGGAGGCATCCCCACTTACCCCATGTTGCTGGATGGTGCCGGGAGCGGGATCACTCCCTTTGAGAAGGATAGAGAGCAATTGCTGAAAGAGCTGAAAGGGCGCGGGTTTAATTCTGTGGAGCTGATTCCCCTGAGAAACAGGATCGAGGTTTTAAAGGAGTACGCAGAATACTTTTATGAAAATGGCTTTGTGATATCCTTTGGAACCGAGCACAATACGTCTGCCATGCTGCCCCTGACTGTAAGTTGCAGGGACCAGGTTCCACTGGACGATAAATTGCTGGAGATCACATTTAGGGGTGCCGCTTATCTGGCTGCGCATCAGTACCTGACAGCAAAAGAGGGCCCCGGGTATGAACAGATGGAGCGGGAAGAGATGGAGGTCCTGGGCCGGGCAGTATTGCGTCATTATTTTAAAATAACCGGATAATACCCGTATCATGGATCAGAAAAAAAAGGCCATTCTTGCTTTGGTTCCTGCCATCAGGATGATCATGTCCGAACACTCCCTGAAGAGTGGAAGTTTTGTTCCGATGGACCAGCTGAACGAAAGCGATCCCGAAAAAATCACTGTCCGCCTCGGACGTAGCATATCTGTTTTCAAGGGAGAAGCAGAATATATGCTAAAGCAGATTGAAGCGGCTAAAGGGGACCTTGGAGAATATATCTTTATCGAGGAGCTTGGACTGCTGGGCCTCTCTTCCAACAAATCCAAGGTGGAGCAGAAACTGGCCACGGTCCGCGTGGAGAGCCGGGGGGCTGATCTTCCTGAGCCTGTAGCCTCGCCACAATATCGTAAACCCCTATATAACAGGATTGTGGCCATAACGGGAGGAGCCATGGGCTTTGGAGAGGGTATCGCCACACAGCTGTTTGGTGAGGGGGCCAACGTGGTGATCATGGATATTAACAGGAAGGAGGGAATGCGGCTGGCTGGAGAGCTCAACCAGCACCGCTCGCCTAACAGGGCCTGGTTTGTGGAAGCAGACGTAAGCAGCCTGGAATCCATGCAGCAGGCGGTCTATGAGACCATTCTGGAATTCGGCGGACTCGATGTAATGATCAGCAACGCAGGTATTCTGAAGGCCGGATCCATCGAAGAGCTGACAGAAACAGAGTTTGATCAGGTGACCCGTGTGAACTACAAAGGATATTACAACTGTGTAAAAGCAGTGGTACCCGTAATGAAACTACAGAACAAATACTATTCGGAAAACTTTGGAGATATTATTCAGATAAACTCCAAATCGGGGCTTGAGGGAAGCAGGAAGAATTTTGCCTATGCCGGCAGCAAATTTGCAGGGATCGGCTTGACCCACTCTTTCGCCATGGAGCTCATAGAGGACCGGATCAAGGTTAATGCGATCTGTCCGGGAAATTTCTTCGAAGGCCCTCTGTGGTCCGATCCGAAGAACGGACTGTTCGTACAGTATCTGAAGGCTGGAAAGGTAGGTGGCGCAAAAACAATAGAGGATGTAAAGCGTCATTATGAATCCATGGTGCCGGCCGGGCGTGGCTGCAGGGTGGAAGATGTCGTGAAGGCCATTAAGTATGTGATCGAACAGGAGTATGAAACGGGACAGGCCATCCCGGTAACCGGCGGACAGGTGATGTTAAGTTGAACAAAGGAATGAATATAGAAGGAGTTATTTTTGATCTGGATGGCACCCTGGTCCACACCATAGAGGATATTGCGGGAGCAGCCAACATGATGTTTGCGCGGCATGGTCTTCCTGAGCATGATCTGGAATATTATCTGAACTGGATTGGAAGTGGTGCAGTGAAATTTATTGAACGTGCCTACGGTGAACCGATCAGCAGGGAGCAATTACGGTCCTATGTAAATGAGTTTAAGGAGGTCTATGCCACGAACCTGCATAATAAAAGCCGTGTTTATTCAGGAGTGCCGGAAGTACTGGATGCCCTGGTGAACAGGGGGATAAAGATCGCCATCCTCTCAAATAAGCCTCACCTGTTAACCAAAAAGGTTTGTGAATTCTATCTTTCCGGGTGGCCCATAGACCCTGTATTTGGTCAGCGCGATGAAGTACCCCGGAAACCTGATCCGGCAGCAGCATTTGAAATTGCTGAAGGTTGGGGGATGGAGCCTCAAAAGATCCTTTTTGTGGGAGATTCCGACAATGACATACTCACCGCTCAGGCTGCAGGGATGGTCCCGCAGGGGGTCACCTGGGGATATGGACGGCTGGTCCAGCGGCCGATGGAGGGCATGGGAGAGTTGATTGGAACACCCTCACAGATTCTGGATTTCGTCTCCTGATAAACCTGGTTATATGAAAACAAAAGCAGTCAGATTATACGGAAAAGAAGATTTACGGATCGAAGAGTTTGAATTGCCTTCCATCAGGGAGGATGAGATCCTCGCCAGGGTGGTGAGCGACAGCCTTTGTATGTCCTCCTATAAAGCGGCCATCCAGGGTGCAGCTCATAAACGTATCCCCAATGATGTAGCGAAGAACCCGGTAATGATCGGGCATGAGTTCGCCGGTGAAATTGTGGAAGTGGGAGCAAAGTGGAGCGGTGAGTTCAAGGCAGGGGATAAATTTGCCATCCAGCCTGCCCTCAATTACCCGGACGGACCGGTGGGGATCCTCGGGGCACCCGGTTACTCCTATCAGTTCCTGGGAGGCAATGCCACCTATGTGATCATTCCTAAAGAAGTGATGGAGATGGGTTGTCTGCTGGTCTACAGGGGACCGGGCTACTATCCGGCTTCCATGGCAGAACCCTACTCCTGCGTGATCGGGGCCATGCATGCCAACTACCACATCAAACCTGGTACTTATGTACATGATATGGAGATTGTGGACGGCGGTAAAATGGCCATCCTGGCCGGGGTGGGGCCCATGGGCCTGGCAGCCATCAGCTATGTATTGAACCGTGAGGACAGAAAGCCCTCCTTATTGGTAGTTACGGACATTGATGAGGTTCGACTTAAGCGGGCTGAAGGACTTTACCCTCCGCAACTGGCTCAAAAGAATGGAATCGAACTGCACTATGTGAATACCGGAGGGCTCGAAGATCCAAGCACCTTTCTGAAGGGCCTGAACGGAGGCGAAGGATATAACGACGTGTTTGTTTTTGCTCCGGTAGCACCTGTGATAGAACAGGCCGATAAATTACTGGCCTTTGACGGTTGCCTGAATTTCTTTGCAGGTCCGGCCGATCCGGAATTCTCAGCCAAACTCAATTTTTATAATGTCCATTATGCCTTTACCCATATTGTGGGAACCAGCGGGGGGAATACGGATGATATCAGGGAATCACTGGAACTGATGGAGAAGGGGATGGACACTTCGGGCCTGATTACGCATATCGGGGGATTGGATGCGGTACCGGAAGCTACTCTGAACCTGCCGCATATTCCAGGGGGAAAGAAATTGATATACACCCATCTGGAAATGCCACTTACCGCCATTTCAGATTTCCGGGAGCTGGGCAAACAGAATCCCTTGTTTTCTGATCTGGCCGATATCTGCGACCGGAACGGTGGACTCTGGTCGGTAGAGGCAGAAGAGCTCCTACTTGGTCAACATTAGATTTTCAGCTACCTAAAACACTGTTCTTCCTGTAGGCTCCCGGGGAGGTATACATGTTCTGGGAGAAAACCCTGGTAAAGTAGTAACGATCCGCAAATCCGCAGGCAGCCGCTATCTGCTCAATGGACAGGTCGCTGTGATGCAGTAAGTTACATGCTTTCTCCACACGCATACGGGAGAGATATTTGCGTGGGGAAAATCCTGTCTGGTCTTTGAATAACCGGGCATAGGCATTTACCGACATCCCGCCTTTGCTTGCCAGGGTCCTGTTCGATATCTCTATCTCCATGATATGTTGCTCCATGTACCTGATACCACGGATCACCCTGGCATCCAGTTTCCGCTTGTTCCAGACGTGGGAGGGCAGCTGGAACAACAGAGAAAAGAGGAGGGAGTATAAGTCCAGGCTGTCCGCCTGGTCGAAAACTACCTGGCCTTCCATAAGCTGGTGGGTAATGGCTTCGATCAGGTAGTCCTGAGTGGCGAGTTTATCGAAAACAAAAATCTCCGGCGTGATGGTGTCGTAGGGATACCCCAATGTAAAGTGAATAAACAGGTGGAGTACCGTTCCTTTGCCGGCCATCTCCTCTTCCATTTCCCGGCTCTCCACACGACCACCCCTGAGAGAGTAGGGCTGGTCCGGATTTACCCTTGTCCCTTCAATATCCGAGGAAAAAGGAGTGTTGGGAGGGATCAGCACTATTTTATCCGGCTCCAGGTAGGTCGTTCTATTGTACACAACCTTGGCCCGGCCCGATTTATTCCAGTAGAGCCTCCAGAAAGGGAAAGCCATTTGCTGACTTTTCCATTCTTTCATCCACCAATACCTGCAGCATAAAAGCCTGGGCAGCACTTCCTGGAATTCCTGAATTCTGCTGGACGGATCCCCTTCCGGGGGGATTTCCTGAAAACGGAACATCAGATGAATGTTTGATTTGTACACAAATCTAGGATATTTTTCCATTTAACCGAATCCCTATCCTGGCTATATTGCATAAGCGATTTACAGGAATCTGTAATGAAGGGAACAGGAGAAGATTTTAGCTGCATTGCAGTGGATATGGGGGCAGGAAGTGTCCGGGTGATGCTTGCCAGCTTTAGAGGGGGTATCATATCGCTGGAGGAGATCCACAGATTCAGGAATGAGATCAGGGTTCAGGATGGACGCGATACCTGGGATATGGATCTGATAATCAAGGAGATTATTTCAGGAATTTTAATGGCCATAGAGAGCTCCGGTCTGCCTCCTCAAAGCGTGGGGGTCGATGCCTGGGGAGTCGATTTTGTGTTGTTGGACCGGCACGGTGATCTGGTGGACACCCCGGTAGCCTACAGGGACAGTCGCACTGAAGGGATGCAGGATAAATGGAAAAAGCTGATGTCCGAGTTTGAAACCTTCACTCGCACCGGCATCAACTTCTACATTTTTAACAGCCTGTTTCAGCTGCTTTCCATCAAAGATTCCCGGGCTATTCAAAGAAGCTCAAAAATCCTATTTATACCCTCCTACCTTAACTACCAGCTATCGGGTAAAGCGGCTAACGAGCTGACAATCTCTTCCACCTCGCAACTGCTTGCCGTGGAATCTGACACCTGGGACGAAAAAATTTTAGAGAAGCTGAACCTGGATGAGAATAAACTGGGTGAAGTCGTGCAAGCAGGTACCATACTCGGGCCGGTTATCAGGAAGGAGCTGAGGAAAAACCAGATGCAGTGTGTGGCAGTATGCGGCCACGATACGGCATGCGTGGTGGCTGCCTTACCGGTGGAGAATCCCAACTACGCATTTATTTCGGCCGGTACCTGGTGCATCGTGGGAATCGAGTCGCTACACCCACTGATAAGCCAGGAAGCTCTGCAGCTGGGAATTACCAACGAAAGAGCTTTCGGGAACAGCTACCGTTCCTTAAAAAATATTGTGGGCCTCTGGTTGCTGCAGGGACTAAGGAAGCACTTTAGCGCCGAGGTGTCCTATGCTCAGATGGAAGAGATGGTACAGTCAGAGGATCCTGTAAGCCAGGTAATTGACCCCGATGATCCGGGATTTTATAACCCGGATTCCATGAAGGCGGCTTTTGACACCTACTTTGAAAAAACAGGACAGCTTCGGCCAGAGCGGCTCAGCGACTATATCCGCTGTGCCTATGACAGTCTTTGCTTTTCATTCAGATACCATATCGAGCAACTGGAAATATTATCTCAGAAACCCATCCAGGTGCTGCACCTGGTGGGAGGGGGAAGTCAGTCGGACTATCTTTGTCAGCGAATTGCGTCTATATGTGAACGGGAGGTAATTTCAGGGCCGGTGGAGGGAGCGGCTATGGGCAATGCATTGATTCAGGCAATTGCAATGGACAAGTTAGAAGACCTTCAGGAGGGGAGGAAACTGGTGAGAAAGTCCTGCAAGGTTAAAAGATACCCGCCTGCAGCCACAGCCCAGGGAACAGAAGAGCGATACAGGAGATATTTAACACTAAAAACATGAAATACCATGACTAAAGGAAGATTAATCGGAGAAGCCCCAAAAGTGGGCATCAGGCCAGCCATTGACGGACGGCAAAAGGGTGTCAGGGAATCACTGGAAGAACAAACCATGAAGATGGCCCGCAGCGCCGCTACCCTAATTGAATCGAATCTGAGGCATGCAGATGGTTCAAAGGTGGAATGTGTGATTGCAGATAGTTGTATCGGAGGGGTAGCCGAGGCCGCCGCTACTGCTGATAAATTTGCCCGGGCAGGGGTGGGAGTGAGCCTGACCGTAACACCCTGCTGGTGCTATGGCAGCGAAACCATTGATATGGACCCTCTTCTTCCAAAGGCCATTTGGGGATTTAACGGTACGGAACGGCCAGGTGCTGTCTATCTGGCCGCTGCCCTGGCAGGCCATAATCAGAAGGGCCTTCCTGCTTTTGGTATCTATGGAAAGGACGTGCAGGATTCAGACGATACCTCCATTCCGGAAGATGTGAAGGAGAAGATACTGACCTTTGTTCAGGCCGGTCTGGCTGTAGCCACAATGAAAGGGAGATCCTACCTCTCCATGGGCAGCGTTTCCATGGGAATAGCAGGCTCCATTGTGGATGCAGATTTCTTTGAAGAGTACCTGGGCATGCGTTGCGAATATGTGGATATGTCCGAGTTTACCAGGAGAATCGAGGAGGGTATTTTTGACCCGGAGGAGTTGAAACTGGCTCAGGAATGGATCAGGGAAAATTGCAAGGAGGGTAAAGACTACAACCCGCCTGAACAGCAAAAGTCGCCGGAAAAGAAGGCAGAAGAGTGGGATTTTGTTGCTAAAATGGCCCTGATCGGACGCGACCTTATGGTGGGGAATCCAAGATTGAAGGAGCTTGGTTTCGGAGAGGAGGCCATGGGGCACAATGCCATCGCAGCAGGCTTCCAGGGACAGCGGCAATGGACCGACCATTTTCCCAACGGAGACTTTATGGAGGCGGTTTTATGTTCCTCCTTTGACTGGAATGGAATTCGTCAGCCTTACATGCTGGCCACCGAAAACGACAGCCTCAACGGGGTCTCCATGTTGTTTGGGCACCTCCTGACAGGCGCCGCTCAGGTATTTAGCGATGTCCGAACCTACTGGAGCCCGGAAGCGGTGAAGCGTGTAACGGGCTATGAACTTACCGGGGAGGCGAAAAATGGATTTATCCACCTGATCAATTCAGGTCCCTCTGCTCTGGATGGCTCCGGCGAACAGACCATCGGCGGGAAGCCTGGCATGAAGGCCTGGTACGAAATTAGTGAAGAGGAGGCACAGAAGTGCCTGGACAGTACCACCTGGGGAGCAGCTGACCTGGGTTATTTCCGGGGAGGGGGCTTCTCTTCCACCTTCAATACAAAGGGAGGGATGCCCATAACCATGAGCCGGATTAATATCATTAAAGGCCTGGGTCCGGCTCTACAGATCGCCGAAGGATATACCATCGACCTGCCTGAGGAGGTGCATTACACTCTGACCGAGCGCACCAACCCCACCTGGCCCACCACATGGTTTGTACCGCGTTTGACCGGGGTAGGGAACTTCAGGGATGTCTATGCAGTGATGGCAAACTGGGGAGCCAACCATGGAGCCTTCTCCTATGGACACCTGGGCTCCAGGTTGATGGCCCTGGCTTCTATGCTTCGAATCCCGGTCTGCATGCACAATGTTCCCGAAGAGAAGATCTTCAGGCCCAGCTCCTGGTCAGCCTTTGGGATGGATAAGGAAGGTGCCGACTACCGGGCCTGTGAAGCCTACGGCCCGCTCTATAAGTAGGGGTAGCCAGCTGGTTTTTTTTGGAATCTCTTACCAGACCCCCAGGACAACCTTTCCCTTATTTATGGCAGAGAAGGGTCCGGTATGATTTTTATCAGCGGTCCGGATGGATCCGAAGTAATCGCGGTCAATTCTTAGCGGTGAACCGTCCGGAAGATCAAAGAGGGCCTTGGGGATTTTAGCTTCTCCCAGTATCTCTGTGGTAACAATATCGACCTGATGTTGATATAATACCGGTCATCACCTCCAAATATGGTTGTCAGTCCCTTAATATCAGTGGAGTGAGGCAGGAAATAGGGGGTAAAGCGATTGGGTTCCGGCCAGGTATAAACAATGCCGCATATCAGATTATGCACAAAAGCACCTCCTTCGGACTGAATTTTCAGGGAATGGGAGGAGAGAAAAATATTGTTATCCACCAGGTAGGGACCATGGTTCACCTCGATAAACAGGTCTTCCAGGTCATTGTTATAGAAAATGTTTTGTGTTACCCGGGTTCCCTGTGTCATCCAGTCCAGCCACAGGCCCCTTCCAGTATCGTGTATCCGGTTTCGCTTAATCAGGGCATCCACAGGGGCATGTAGTTTAATTCCTCCGATTTCAGCTCCCGTAAATTGCCTTTTTGTCCAGATGTTGTAGATATGATTGTTTTCAATGATACTGAAGGCTGCTCCCATGTTTCCGCAAATCCCCGTCTGCTCGCAATTAGAGATGGTATTGTTTCTGACAATATGGGAACCAACGTGCTCCTTGTTCCAGCCCTTTCTCAGGACCTTGAAGATCACCTCGATGTAGTGAATATTTCCATCATTGTTCACGTTTTCGATATCGGCCGACCATACATTATAACCGGATCCCCGCTCTTTTCCAAGCGTAATTCCGGAACATTTGGAGCCACTGATCACGTTGTTTTCAATGATCCATCCCTTATTCCAGTGGGTAGAGATCATGCCCACCTGTTCGGCCGTCGGGGCAGCCCACTGGGTGGCCGCCTGACTGAAATAAAATCCGTTGATAGTCAGGTAATTGATTCCTGGTTCTTCCGGATAGAAACAGCTTCATCGTACACTTATTTCGGTTAGCTCCTGATTTGGATGGTGCTGGTGAAAATTTGCCCAGATGATGGTGTTTTCTTCATCACTTTCGCAGTACCAGGTATAGGTGGAGCCCAGAGTCTCTTTTATGCTGGTATAGGGGACAGGCTTATACACCAGATCCAGGGATTCTTTTTCAAAGAGAGATTTTCCATTTAAGAACACCTCCCCGGTGTGATGTATCCGGCCCATATCATAAAACCAGTCGCCGAAAACCGAATCCTTGTAGGGATTATAATCTTTGAAAAAAGAGTTTGGCAGGATCACCTTCCAGATACCATCTCCAAGATTTTCCCAGTCCGTGATCACCTCAGATCCCTTTATCTCGGCCTTTTCTCCCGGGGCAGCCCGGTAGACGATTCTTTCTGCGTCATTCTTTCCCCCGCGTGCAGGATTAACCAATTCCCGGTAGGTACCGGCATGCACCGTTATTGTATCTCCCGGCACAGCGATTTTGGCTGCCTGAGAGATGCTTGGGAAAGGTTCTGTAATGGTACCCGGGTTGGAATCATTTCCTGTTTTTGAAACATGATATTCCATGGCTGCCACTCCGGGAGTATCGAAAGCCATTATAAGCAAGAGGAGGACGGAATTGAATAGCAACGCTTTTTTTTCATTACTCTGAATAATTTTCGTTTTTGAATATTCGGTTTTCCTCCAGGTCTATGTAGCCCAATATATATTTTGGAGCCAGCTGATATTCCAGTTCCTCCTGGAGATCCAACTTACTCAATCCCAGGTTGAACAGAGTATCCTGCTTGGTATCAATGCCTCTGGACTTGTGGGTTTCAAAGCACTTGAGCGGGATGCAAATGACAATCAGGAAGCTTCCATAATCCCGGTAAAGCTGGTATTTGTATTTAATATCAATTTTTGATGAAGAGATTTCTACGGCAGTCTTATCGAAAGAATCACTATACCTGAATCCTTCACGCATAATTTTTTCCGATACAGACCTTTCTCCGGTAAAATGGATATACACCCTGGAGTCAGTGAGTCTTTCCCGGATAAAGCTATGAAGTGTCTCCTGTAATCGCAAGTTGTTTATTGGTTGGGAACTCATATGCTTCACTCATTTTCGAACGATAACTTTTGCCACTCTGCCTTCCGAACCGCAAAGAAAGAGCATGTTTTTACGCTTTACAGCTGAGGCGGCATAGTACCCCCTGGAATTGATAAAGGTCCAGTTTCTTCCCCGGTCCGCAGAATAGTCACATCCTGTTTTCCCAACAGCAAAAAGGAGCTTTTCATTTACAGAGACCACACAGGAGCGATACTCTGCCGGCATACTGTCTGCCCGGGACCAGCGTACTCCGCCATCTATGGTATAAATGGCCCTGACCCCTTCTCTTGCCGGATCATTAAAATCTCCTCCCACGGCCACTCCAGTCTTTGGATTCAGAAAATTTACTGAAAATAGTCCGGCCGATTCTCCTTTCAGGGCAGATGTTTCAGTAAACTCCCAACTCTTTCCATGATCCTTGCTGCTTAATATCCGGGATCGGCTCCCCCCGGTAACAATAAAAACTTCCCCTGAGGAGAGGTATTCCACACAGGTATTGGAGGCAGCAAAATTGATCTCTCCCTTTTCCGAGGGAGGGGTGTTTTCCAGACGGATCCAGCTCCGGCCTCCATCCACCGTTTTTAGTATAAATATCCGCTCATCAATGGGATCGCTAATGGCCATTCCCAGCCTATCATCTGCAAATTTAAGAGAGTTAAAAAAAGCCCCTTTTACCGGGCTTTGATACACTTTCTCCCAGTGAAAGCCCCCATCCAGGGTGAGGAATGCTCTTCCTTCCGGAGAGACATCAAATACCAGGGCGCGTAAGGCATCCCAGGCATGCAGACTTCTGAATTCGGTATTCTCGCAATCCGGTACCGATCGCTGTTTCCAGCTTTTTCCACCATTTGAACTTAAGAATACCCGGCCCATACTTCCCGAAACCCAGACTGTGTTTTCGTCCACGGCACAGATGGCCCGTAGTGAAGTTGTCCCAGGGGTATTTACTTCCATAAATTCAAACTCATAGCCGGGCTTTGAGCAGCCGGCAAAAATCCAGGATACTGCCACCACAAGAAGGATCCTGTTTATTCGCAGCTTTTGGTCATTAATAGGTGCATTTCCTGGCGTCATCGGCAAAGGTTTCAACAGATTCAGTATTGAATGGCTGTTAGCAGTCGATCTTCAGAGCTCATTAAAGGGGATCATTGTTTTGTATTATCGATTCATCACTCAGGCTGACAGCGCCAAGCTGCTCAACGATCAGGTTTCTCTGAGCCTTCCAGAGTGAGATCAACTCCTGCAGTTTCTCGGGATTTTGGTCGGCAAGGTCGTTGGTCTCTCCGCGGTCCACAGAAAGATCATAGAGCTCCCATTTTCCGCCTTCCTCAATGGTGGTGATCTTCCAGTCGCCCTGTCTGAGTGCTTTTTTCTTTTCGTGGTGAAAAAAGATAGGAGGTCTTTCGGTCCGAAGATCTTCAGCCAGGAAGGGTACAAGACTGATTCCGGGAGCTTCCACCCTTCCATTTAGCTCAGCGGGATCGGCACCGGCCAGTTCCAGCAGGGTGGGGGCAATGTCGATGATATGTGCAGGCATGGACCTGAAGGCACTGGTTTCCTTGATCCCTTCAGGCCAGTGTACCACCAGGGGCGTTGCAATACCACCCTCATGCACCCAGGTTTTATGCAGGCGGAAAGGGGTATTGGCAGCCGAGGACCATCCGGGTCCCAGGCAGAGATAGCTATCTGCCGAACCGGCAGGTGCGCCGATGGTATGTTTATCGGCCCGGTTCATGATCTCGGTACTGGCGCCGTTATCGGAGCAGAAAAAGATGATCGTATTCTCGAAATATCCCAGCTTTTTTAAAGCTTCTATATAGCGGCCAATTTCCCGGTCCATTCGGCTTACCATGGCCGCATGTATGGCCATCTTGGTGGCCTGGAACTCCTTTTGTTTTTCTGTGAGTTCCTTCCAGGGAACGGCACGCCCGATCTCAGCGGAATCAATCTGGGTAATCAACTCTTCAGGGCTCAGGTTCCAGGGAGCGAAACGTTCCGGCTCCAGGGGATTTACCTCATGCACTTCAAACCCCAGTTCTTTCCTGTTTTCGCTGCGGAGTCTCCGGATCTCATCCCATCCCGCCAGAAATTTCTCCCGGTACAAATCAATATCCTCCTGCACGGCCTGGAGCGGGAAGTGGGGTGCGATGAAGGCGATGTATTCGAAAAAGGGTTCACCTTCGCGATTCTGTTTATGCTCTTCCAGGTACTTGATGGCATGATCCACAATGGCCACAGATGCTTCATAACCACTTCCTTCCTCCGGCACCGGGATCTCCAGGCCATCCTCCCACAGGTGAAGGGGACGCAGGTGCCTGCCATCTTCGGTCCGGTAAGAGCGATCGAATCCCACCTCCCTGTGGCTCATCTGGCTTTGTTCCGGGACCTTCCTCACAATGTGCCATTTGCCTGAATGATAGGTGCTGTAACCATGCTCCTTCAGGATGGTGGGGAACCAGGTGGATGTGACCGGTAGCACGCTCGATGCAGTATAATCCACGCCCGGCATAGGATCGGAGAGGACCTGGTGGGGATAGAACCCAGAGAGCAGAGAGGTACGGGTGGGCCAGCATCTGCCCGTGTTATAGAAGTTGGTAAATCGAAGTCCGCCGGCAGCCAGTGCATCTATATTCGGGGTTCTCAGGATCTCAGCCCCATAACATCCCGGATCGGAAAAACCCATATCATCGGCAAGGATGAAAACAATGTTGGGTGCTTCCTGCTGGGAGCTGCATCCCGTGGTCATCCAAAGCAGGGACAGTAGCCCGGAATAAAGAACAATTGTGAATCGTTTTGGTCTTCTCATTACTGTTCGGTTTCATTCATAAATAGGTCCAGGCGCGGAGCTTTCCAGGTATAGGGTTTGGAAAGGATGTCATAATCCCCGTCCCCGTCCAGGTCAGCGATCTTGCTCTCATGGGTGCCGATGCCCTTGCTAACGACGTGATGCACGAAATTCCCGGCTCCGTCACCCAGCAGGATGCGGATCCTGGCATCGGGATTTCCTCCGTTCAGGCCCATTTCACCGCTGAAGATATCCAGGTGCCCATCACCATTGAAATCCAGCACATCAATGCTATGTCCGTCCACTACCTCCTGGATGAGCATGCTTTTCTCCCAGGTGCCCTTCTTCTTGTATTCATAAAGATACATAGGAGCGTGACCATCTCCGGCCAGCAGGATCACTTCCGGACGGCCTCCCTCAATGAACTGTCCCGCCACAGAACGTGTAAAGGTATAGCTGGCATCAATGATATTTTCCAGGAATCCTCCCTGGCCATTGTATTTGAACCAGCGACCTCCTCCCACAATATCGTCTATCCCATCCCCATCGATATCGCAGGCGTACAATCCCTCCTGCTCGTTGGTGTCTTTCCATCCCGGGTACCCTTCCTGGCCGGTCTGTTCCATTTCACTGTCCGTGTTGTAGTGGTAAATTACCTCCATGTGCCATTCTCCCCTGTGCTTCGCGGGTTTCTCAGGGATCCTGGCCAGCACCAGGTTCCCGGCATTCTGGTTCCAGAATACCAGTTCTGTAATGCCGTCCCCGTTAAAATCCCCGAAAAGCTGATCATGATGCTTGTTGGCTCCTGAATCTTTAATAAGATGCCTTTTCCAGGGGGTATCTGTGCGGTGTTTCGGATGGGGATTCTCCCACCACCAGACCTGGTTTGAGCGACCCTCCCCTCCAAAGACCACATCCAGATCGCCGTCTTCGTCGATATCATAAACAGCTGATCCCGCTTCAATACGCTGGGGAGAGTTATCTATGATGTAGCGGTCCCAGCCCGGGTTCCCATTTGCACCTTCGGCCTTATATTTGTATGCCACCACCGAGGGCGCCTGGGTCCTTTCGGTGATAAAAAACTCAGGGATCCCGTCATTGTCCATATCAAGTATGGCTGCTGCGGTTTGCTGATCCCCTTCGTTTGGAACCTCAATATCTCCTCTGGCCGAGGAGAGGTGATTCCATTGGAGTTCTCTTTTTAGGGCATCGTTCCGGAACAGGTGGAGGCTTTGGTAGCTGTCCCAGCCAACTCCGATAATTTCAAAATCCCCATCGCTGTCCAGGTCAAAACACTTGGCCCCCAGGTGCATCTCATGTCCGGTTCCTGCGAGCACAGGGCTGAAGTTGGCCTTGCCATCATTCAGGTAAATCTCTGTTTTGTGTTCTGAGCCCTTGTGTTCATTGGTGACCAGGTCCACATCACCATCCTGGTCCATATCCAGGGCATCCAGGTTGTTCATGGACCACTGGGTGACCACTACCCGGTGTTCCCAGGCGTCCGATCCGGGCTTATTACCGGCCAGGAACACCCGCAGGTTGGAATTGGGTTCCAGGCCTGGATAGCGTTCTTCCGCAATGGCGATATCCATCTTTCCGTCCCCGTTGAAGTCAGCGATTTCTACCCGGTCCACCACGCTGACTTCATCGCTGACCAGATGTTTTTCCCAGAGGGTGTTAATGTAGCCGGGATTCTCTGCCCAGTAAAGCAGTTCCGCTTCTTCACCGGCCTCTCCGGAATCCCCGAAGGCCAGATCCAGGTCTCCGTCGCCATCCAGGTCCCCGATCCCGAAGCCTTCATCAGAATGAGACTCGGCGATTAGTCTGAAATTCCAAAGCTTAATGGCAGGATCCTCCGGGATCGCCGCACAGAATATTCCTCCTTCGGCTGCCAGTAAGACTTCCTTCCGGCCTCCGGGAACGATGTCTGCAACTCCCGAACCCTGACCGTTTTTATGACCGGTCTTTGGGATTTCTCCAATTTTCCGGGCACTCCAGGAAGTGCCATTCAGATCATCAGCCTCCAGCCAGAGGACGTTTGGCAGATCCTCGGCAATGATATCGGCCAGCTGGTCGCCATCCACATCCACAAACAGGTAAGCGTCAAAAGCAAACCTGAATTCGGTCCGTTTCCAGGGTCTGCTCATATCCCCCCCCCGGATTCAGGTAAAAGTATTTGCCACTTGTGATATCCTTGAATCCATCGTGGTTGATATCGGCTGCATCGATTCCAAAGGAGCGGAGCCAGTCAGGTCCATCGGCAGGTTGGATCATCTCCCGCGTGGTATCAATGGAAATATAGGACCACTGGTTAGCCGGAATACTTTGAGAGAAAAGAGTTCCTGACAGGAACAGACCTAAAGCAAAAGTTAGCAGGGTTTTCATGGGATATATATAAGTACTGTATTTTCTATTCATTCGGATTTTCTGTATTTGACCAGGAGCATAATGCCTGGCCACTGGACTTCCACACCGTGAACCATGCCCTCGGGATAGAGAGGCGTTAAGCCTGTTTTTAACTGGTTTTCTCCGGCTTTCAAGGCATATATGGCTTCAATGGGAACATCATGCTGGTAATAATCATACTTTGGACCCTCCCTGGTCATTACAATGAAATCGTTGATATAAATCCCATTAAAGTAACCCGGGCTCCAGGTACGGAATACCATTTTTGCTTCCACAATATCCTTAAGCTCACCCCTGACCTGAAACCGCTCTTCAAAAATTCCGTCACGCGTAAACCATCCCCTGGGTCTGCGATAGGGTTTGCAGAGCTCCACAGAGATGCCTGGCCTGTTCAAGCTCAGTTGATTATGCGCTTCTGTCATGTAAATATAACCATCGCTTCGGTGTATGAAAGCTGCCAGACGGATCTTCTCTTCCTGATCAGGTAGCCACTCCGTCTTCCACTGGTATTGGAAGGGTGCTTTCGAAATTGTACCTATATGATTGTATATTTGACACTTATGATAGCTATAGTGCCATTGTTTGTAACGACCATCCCCTTCCAGGTCAACATCCTCATAATGCCCGACAAAATCGATTTTCTTAATGGATTCGCCAGGAGCAGCCTGATAGGTAAGTTGATTTTCTTCGCCAAGTGTTGCTCCGGATTTGGGTTGGGTGATTGCTCCTCTGTCTACCACAAGTTCAGGCTTATAGTAGATCCTGAGAATCATTCCGTATACCAGGTTTTGCGGCCACCAGTGCCCGGTGGTATCTACCTCAAACAGGAAATTATTTCCCAAACCCTCCTTCAGGGAAGACAGGTCCACCGGAACCACCGCATTGAAGTGATGGGCATAGGCTGACTGGGGTTTCAGGATGTGTTCTGCTTCCGGGATAGAAATCGGGTCCCCCCCGTTTATTCTTACTCTCAGGCCTTCTGTATCACCGTGACAGAGCATTTTTTCTACCAACAGTTCAGCGCGGATGGCCTCCTTCAGGTCAATATCAAAGGGAGGTTGGATAATGCCTTTGCCCCGGTAGTCATCCACCTGTTCAATCAGCCGGTAGTCCAGTCTGCCGCCCACCCGAAGGGCCCCGTTACAATCGCCCGACTCATTGAACCATGCATACTCTTTAAACAGATCTCCTGGTTTGGGCTGAGCAGCTGCCATGGGGCAGCTTAAGATGAGAGCAATGATGCATGTTCTTAGAAATATCATAATCGGTGGTTTTACTTGTTAGTGCCAGATCGCCTGATTTCAGCTTTTTATAGCCCTGAATATAGTAATTTATGAAGTTCTCAAGGCTACAGTGTTTGGCCTATTATTTATATCTTTAAAAAAACACCCAACAAATGAAAAGAAGAGATTTCTTCAGGACCGGTCTGTTCGCCTCTTCGGGAGTAATATTTATTGATTCCTTTCTTGGCTGTGTCCATCCGGCCATTCAAAAAGGCAGCCTGGATCAGTATTTCAAAGGATTCCAGGATCCACCGGCCACTTCCAGGGTATTTGTCCGGTGGTGGTGGAATGGAAACCGGTTGGATGCAGCGGAAATTTTAAGGGAGCTGGATGTTATGAAGGAAGCAGGGATTGGGGGAGTGGAGATCAATCCCATTGCATTTCCGGGAAATGAAGATCCCATGGGATATGAATCCCTTACCATTTTTGAGGAGACCTGGATGGATATGCTGGAGGTGGCCTTGCAGGGTGCCAAAGAAAGGGGGATCATCTGTGACATGATTGTGGGTTCGGGCTGGCCCTTTGGAGGTGAGTTTCTGAAGAAAGAAGAGCAGAGTCAAATGGTCACCATAGAAACCATTGATCTGCAGGGAGGAACAACATACACCTATAGCCTGGAGGAACTGTTGAGTCGCATTGATCCTGAGATCCATTCAAAAAATGATACGGTATACAGGGATTTGCTGGAGCTGCGTTTGCTTCCTGCCAGTTCGGAGGTCTTTCTGGAAGGTGAGGATCTTATGTCCGGGATTTCCGGAGATGAGTTAGTTTTCACCACGCCGGAAGGGGATTGGGTGCTCTACTACGTGGTTAAACTCACCGGATATATGGCGGTCATAAATGGTTCCCCGGGTGCTGCAGGCCCGGTCCTGAACCATTACAGTGCCGAGGCCACCGAATCTTACCTGAATCGCATCTCGGGTTTTATCAGCAACCGGGTAGGTGATATGGGTACCTATATCAGGGCTATGTTCTGCGATAGCATGGAGCTGGAGGGTGCCAACTGGAACGATGATTTGCCTGAGCAATTTGAAGCCAGAAGGGGCTACTCCCTGTTGCCCTATTTTCCTTTTGTGCTGAGAAAGGTGGGACACATGGGAAATCCGCTGGAGGAGGAGTACGGGACCCGCTTTTCGGAAGAAGTCAGCCAGATGCTCAAACGGGTGGAACTGGATTTCTACCTTACCAGGATAGAGCTCTTTAAGGAACGTTTCATAGATACCTTTAATGACTGGTGCCACCGGAACCATGTGCTTTCCAGGATGCAGGCCTATGGACGGGGAATGCATCCGCTTGAGGCCAGCATGGCCATAGATATACCCGAATGTGAAACCTGGTTGTTCAAGGAGGTGGGGAGGGAATACCCCTCTACCGGGCCCAGTGGACGTGCTCCGCTGATGTGCAATAAATTCGTGGCATCAGGAGCACTCCTGGCTGGCAAAAGCCTGGTCAGTTGTGAAGAGATCACCAACACCTCCATGGCCTTTATGGCCACCCTGGAAAATATAAAGGTAGCCGGCGACCAGAGCAATTTGTCCGGGGTCAATCACTCCATACTTCACGGCTACAACTATTCCCCCCCGGAGGTACCCTTCCCGGGATGGATCCGTTACGGCACCTTCTTTAATGAGAAAAATACCTGGTGGCCCTATTTTCGATTGTGGTCCGACTACAAGGCCCGCATCTCTTATCTGCTGCAAAATGCTGTTCCGCGAGCCAATGTGGCCATCCTCCAACCGCTTATTGATCTCTGGTTGAAGGAAGGACCCCAGCGAGATCCATTTCCGCAGAAGAGGTATCCAGAATATCAGCACAATCTTTGGGAAGTGATCCATCAGAATGGAGGAGGTTGTGATTATATCAGCGAAGCTATTATCAGGGCCAGTGATAAACAAAACGGAAGCATGAAGTATGGAGATCGCTCCTACGAGACCATTTTGCTTCCGGAAATAGAAACCCTTGGTCCGGCAACAGCGCTGTCGCTGGCAGATTTTTCAAACTCGGGAGGGAGGGTTGTTTTCATCGGAAAACAGCCCTATCAATCGGCCTCCTCTCTAAAGATGGACGAAGATGATGCAAGGGTTAAAGAGCTTATAGAAGAAATGATTGGTCAATCAGGTGGCAGGGCATTTGTGTACCCGGCGCCGGGCAACAACTTGCTCTCCTGGTATGGGGAGCTTCAGGAAAAGCTGGGAATAGAGCCATATGTAGGCCTAAATAAGCCATCTGTCTATTTGAACCATTGCAGCTACCTGCTGGGAGGACAGCCTCTCTTTTTTATGGCCAATTCCAGCCTTTCTGAAGAGATTTCGGTGGTGGCCGATTTTCAGGTAGATCCCCGCTTAGTTCCCTGGAGATGGGATCCGGAAAGTGGTGAAAAATCCCCCTGTGTCTCCAAGGACAGTAATAACAGGATGGAAATAAGCCTGCCCAGGGCCACCTCTTTGATGATCGTTTTTGAAGAGGAAGAAGGAGAGCCTGCCGCCGGGTCTCCTTTCACAAAACAAGACGGCTTTGAGCTCTCAGGGCCCTGGCAGTTGAAATTGAATCATTTAAACGGAGGGCAGCAGGATGTAAGCCTGGAGGAACTTACAAACCTGACGGAAACTGCCTGGGGAAAGAACTTTGCCGGCACGGTGGTCTATCATACAAGTTTCCATTCAGAGGATCCGCTTCCTCAATTTATTGACCTGGGGAAGGTACAGGGTGTGACAGAACTTTCCGTGAATGGCTTAGCGCTGGGTGTCAGGTGGTATGGCAAACAGATTTTTGAGGTGGGTTCTGCTTTAAAGGCAGGGGAGAACCTGTTGAGTGTGAAGCTGACCTCCATAACAGGAAATTATCTCAAGTGCTTGAAGGATCACAGGGTGGCGCAGCGCTGGACCAGTCACCAGGAATATTATCCAGTGGGAATTCTGGGACCCGTTATACTCATATAAAAACCTGTTTTCATGGATGTCGAAGCATGTGAATGCAGTTGACCATGCCCCGGGCATTGTGATAGGTGGTCTTCCAGATATGGCTTTTGGCCATTTCCCTATTTTCAGGATAGGTATCCAGCGCGGCATTGTACCAACCACCGTATGTTTTATCAATCAGGTAGAGATCGATATGCTCCCAGGATTTCAGGAACAGGGCGTAGTAATCCTGAGGGTCGTCTGGGTAGAGGGTGTGCATCAGCAGCAGGGCGTTCATCCCTTCCACCAGGCCCCACCAGGATTTGTGATTGTTGATGATCCGGATCCCGTCTTCAACGGCTATTCCGGCATCATAGAATCCACCAGCTTCTGAATCCCATCCGGAGGCCAGGGAATGGTCCACCAGTTTTTTTGCGATATAATGGGTCTGTTCATCATCTTCCCACCCGAGGAAGTGGGCTGTTTCCAGCAAGAGGAATGCAGTTTCCACATCGTGACCATAGGTAAAATGATCAAGGAACCACTGACCTTCCTCATCCCCTGCTTCGGCCATTCCCCTGGACACCAGGGTCCAGTCGGGCTTAAAGAACAGCTGCAGGTAACCGTCGGGATGCACAAAGGTATCCCTGATCAGGAAGAACATTTCTTCCAGTCTTGCTCTGACCAGGCTGTCGGGCCAGATCCGGTATAATTCGGTAAGTGCCTCCATCACGTGGATCGACGAGTTATAGTCCTTAATTCCCGTCCTTAAAAAGGCCTCCTGACCCTCGCCCTGCACCTCTTCAATAACGGGGGACCCATCCCGGTTCAACAATTCAAAGTAGCCTCCGTATTCCTTGTCATGGGCATGATCTTCCATCCATAAAAATGCTTCTTTGGCCAGCTCCAATGCCTGAGGATCTTTGCTGACACGGTGGTATTGTGATAGTCCGTACACTGCAAAAGCCTGGCCATATACCTTCTTTTCCTGGATGTCTGATTCCAGCGGAACACCCTGCTGTGTCCAGAAGGCAAAAAACCCACCAGAGTCTTTATCCCACATGGTTTTTTGCAGAAAACGGAAACCATTGGCAGCATAATCCAGGTACTCTTTCTTTGCCGGGTAATTTTCATAGATCAGTGAGGTGGCCCAGAGATGCCGGGCCTGCTGGACCACGGCCCTGTTTCCGGAGTCCTCTTCGCGGGACCAGTCATATGCAAAGTTCGAATGATACCCACCGTTTATGGTATCGATTATCAGCGGATACCAGGGTTCCAGGATGTATTTGAACAAGCTCTCCTCCAGTTTTTTGGCCAGTTCCATCTTCTCCTGATCCGGCTTCGTGCTGCTTTTCCTGCTTTCAGGAGATCTACAGCTCAGGAGGCTCATAGCCGTTATTAAAACGGCCAATTTCATAATATGGGTTTTGTAGAATTTCATTGGTTCCAGATCTTGCCGGGTTCGGTAAAGCTATTGGATTTAGATCGAACTTAAATATTATATAAAAATTCCTATTCACCGGAGTACACCCTGGCCCAGAGAATGCTGTTTTTCAGCTCCAGGGCCTGTGCAAATGCTTCCTGTGCTTTCCCGGACTCTCCGGATGCCAGATAGCCCAGCGCCGTGTGATACCAGGCAGTGGCTTTGTCAGCTTCCAAACGGGCTTTCTCTCCAAATTTCGCAAAGAAATCTCCCTCCCCCACCTTTTCCAGAGCTTCCTTTCCTGCTTGTATAAGCTGTTCAGCCGTGGACTGAGCATCTTCCTCCTGGCCCAGTTCAATTTGGGACAGGGCCCTGTAATACAGGTATTCGCTTTGTCCCACCTGGATATCCAGGACCTTTTTAAAAAAACTTCTCGCCTGGTTTTTCTCGTTCAGACCCAGGTAGGCCAGACCGGTGAAATAATAAATCTGAGCCTCTTTCCGGTAGTTGGAGATTCGTCCGATCCGCTGGTTGGGGGGGTAGGAATCGGCCCGACGGAAATGCTCCAGAGCTTTGCCGTAATTCCCCGATAACAGGAATTCCCGACCCTTCAATAGCTGCGCATCCACAAACAGGTCGTGCAAACCAAGCACCCCTTCCTGACGAATAAAGGTATGCTCGTCCAGGTAAGTGATAGCCGTATCGTAGTTCCCGTTCAGGATCAGAACCTCAATCTCCCTGAGATACGCGTCATCCCGTTCTTTTAAAGTTTCATGATTGTTTAGGAACAGCGTTTGTCTGCGTTCCAGAGCCTCGTTATTCAGTTCGTACAGCACATCCAGCTCATAATAGTATCTGGGATCATCCTGTTTTAACACTACGGCAGTTTCATAGTGCTTGATTGCACCTGGAATATCATCCAGGTACCTGTAATAGCCCCAGCCCAGGTTACGATATGCGATGGCCAGTTTCTGGTTGAGCTCCACGGCCCTGTTCCAGCAACTAAGAGCCTCCCCGGGCTGGTGATCATACAAAATGTTACCCAGGTAATACCAGGCACTGGCATCCTCAGGATTGAGCTCAATGGCTGCCTTCAGGATATCCAGGGTCTCAAAACGGTAGGGGAAAACATAATCGGTGGATGCCCCGGAGGCAAAGGCATAGTAGTTGCCGGCTATCTCTTTATTGCCCAGCTCCGCTGCGATCCAGCCCCTGTAATAGTACAGGATTGGATAGGAGATAAGAAGGCTGTCCCTGGACTCCAGGGCCAGATCAAGCACAGCAGCTGCCTCTGTAAACAGGCCGGTATTTATGTAAGAACATGCCAGTTCCAGGTAGTTTTCTTTATTGCCGTTCATCAGCTTGCTGAATTCGGAGTTGGAAATGGCATTATTTTGGAGTAATTCAAAGGCTGCCATATGTCCCAGGGGATTCAACAGCAGGGATCTTCTGGCTAAAATTCCGGCCTCGGCTCTGTCTTTAAGCTGGCGGAGTACCGCTGATTTTAGTGCAAGCGCTTTGGGATTAATCGCGTTCCTGGAGATGGAGCGATCCAGTTGGTCCAGGGCCTTCGGAAAGTCTCCCTGTATCATTGATATTCCCGCTAATTCATAATAGGCAGCAGATACCCAGGCCTGGTCCCAGGTGGCCCGGTAAAGGGTATCCATGGCAGCCTCATATTTCTTCTGCTTTTTCAGAACAACTCCCAGCCTGTAAAGGGCTTCACAGTCTCTCGGCCGGGTATAATCGCTGGTGATCCTCCGGATGGTTTTGCGATAGTAGCCAGCTGCCTCCTCATACCTTCCGGCTTTGGCGGCCAGGTTACCGAGATGCAGATTGGCCATGGTATTTAAAGGATCCCTCCTGGTGGCCTCCAGAAAATAGTCTTTGGGCTCCAGGCCCGGATTATGAAACTGCAAAATCCGTTGTCCGGCAAGGACCAGTTCCTCCATATTTTCTATTTCTGCCGGTTTGCGAGGTGGACTTACAACTTCCGGAAGCTCTTTCCGGTAAGTGGCTGCCTTTTCCTGGTAAGCAATAAGCTCCGTGCCATTGCGGTCCAGCAAGCGAAGCTTAAAGCGCGTGAGGTCCGAGGGCCCATTCACGGAGATCGTCGCAGAATAGGGCTTGCCGGGTCCCAGGTCGATGGTCCTCTTATAGAGCACCTTATCGTTTTCCTGGAGGAGCACCCTGCAATCTTCCAATTCCCGGGTTGCATTCAGATTAAGGACCACACGTTTGCCTGAAATATAGCGAATGTTCAGCGCGGCATCCAGATTTGCTTTCTTTATGCCACCCATTTCACGAACCGGATACCAGTACTGTTTCAGCCTTTTTACTTCACCGGGTCCTATCCAGCTGTAATCGGGCTGGTTGTCGGAAAAGCCCCCCACCATCAGTTCTGCATAAGGACCATCCTCGTCGGTTAATATTTCACTATCCCACATTTGCCCGTATGCACCGGGTCCCCACTCCCAGAGCTTTGCCCCCTTTAAAATATGGTGGTTTCCCACATGGACGGTGCCTGCATCCCTGGCATGGTCATAGCCCCCCATGAAATCTTCCTGCAGGTCATGGGCAAAAATGGAAATGGGATCGGGGTGGTTCTTCCACCAGCTTACATCAATCTGACCGCTATAGTCTTTTCCGTTATAAACCTCATCGGAAACGGGCCAGTGAATAAAACTGCTTTTAGCATGATAAGTTCCCTGGTGAACACTGGGTGGGAAAAACACCTGGTATTCGTCATTCACATGGGTGGCCACATTGGCCCAGTAAAGGATGGAGTGAGTGTGTTCAGTAGGATTAAACATTCTTACATCTGCCTCAATGAAAGATCTTCCCGGGTAAAGGGTAAGCCCGATACTCCAGTTCATACGCTGCCTGGGTTCATTTTCTCCGAACCAGATAGTTTTGCTGCCATCGTCATTCTCCACCAGCTTATATTCCACCGGCAGGTAGGTGGAAGCGCGGTGGTGATGGAACACGCACCATTCGATGCCACCGGAGATCCAGGCTCCGAGCATGCCAATATTGGCAGGTTTGATCACATGCTGACGGTAGAAGATCTCGTAATTGTTGGTTTTGTCGGTGGCATAGAAGAGTCTTCCCCCGATATCCGGAAGGAAACAGAGCTTGATGTATTCGTTCTCCAGATATACGGCCCGGTGATCCTTTTCCTTTTTTTCCGTGGATAGGTTGTCCATAAGAGGATAGGGGTAAATCACACGTTTGGCACCCTGGTAGGCTGCAGGAACGTAGAACATGGGATTTTTATCCGGGGCCCCGGGCTCATAGGTGGGAAGAGAGAGCATCTCTTCCCAGATTTCCACCTGTCCGTTTAAAGGTTGAGCAGGAAATAAAAAAACGATAAGAGGCAGGAATAGAAGAAATGCTTTTTCAGTTCTCATGGACTTTAGGCTTAAGGGCTGATTAAAATGGGCTGATCCATAAATATAAAAAAGAGTTTTGTTAATTTGCAGAGAATCAAGCATTGAATCCATCGTAAAATATCAGATCATGAAGCACCTGAGTAAATTTATTTTTGTCTTAGCATTTATTTTCCTGTTTCAGGGATGCACGGAAAAAAAGAACTGGGACCTGGTCTGGTCCGAGGAATTTGAATACACCGGATCCCCGGCTGCAGAAACCTGGGGCTACGAAACCGGCTACATCAGAAACCAGGAGCTGCAATATTACACCAGTGAGCTGAAGAATGTCCGCGTGGAAGAGGGACTTTGTATAATTACGGCCCTTCTGGAAGGGGAGGATTCCATCACCTCTGCATCGATTAACACCCTGGGAAATAAAGATTTTCTTTATGGAAGGGTGGAAGTCAGGGCACAGATTCCTTCGGCGCTGGGAACCTGGCCGGCTATCTGGATGCTGGGGACCAACCGAAGTGAGCTGCGGTGGCCCGCCTGCGGGGAGATAGATATCATGGAGCATGTGGGCTATGATCCGGATTTTATCCATGCCAATGTACATACCAGGGCCTATAATCACAGCATAGGGACCAACAAGGGGAACAAGATTCAGCTAAAGGATCCCTGGTCGGATTTCCATATCTACGCCGTGGAATGGTTCGAGGATCATTTGGACTTCTTCCTGGATGATTCGCTTTATTTCTCCTTTGAAAATGACAACGCAGGAAATAATGATACCTGGCCCTTTGACAAGCCGCATTACCTCCTGCTCAACCTGGCCTATGGGGGAAGCTGGGGAGGGAACCAGGGGGTGGATACCTCCAGGCTTCCCCTGGAATATAAGATCGATTATGTGAGGTATTATCAGGCCCCGGAAAAGTGAGCTTAACGCTTTGCCAGACCGGGTGAGGGAACATTCGTGCGAGCCCTGGACCTGGCTTGTTCAAACTGCTCCCTGAGGCTCTCCAGGGTTCTCCTCATGGCCGGATCGTTAGCCAGGTTCGTCTGTTCCTCAGGATCTTTCAGATGATCATAGAGCTCTTCATTTCCCGGTTCGAAAGCCTCCCCCCAGCGGGTGTATCTCCACTGCCTGGTGCGAATGGAGGCGGCGGATCCTCCATAGCTGACTGTATAAGCCAGAGATACCTCCGATTCACGTTTTTCACCCTCTAAAAAGGGAGCAAGGCTCTTTCCCTGGAGAATTACAGGTTGTTTTTTATTTAAATGGCATAATTCAGCCAAAGTGGGATAAAGATCGATAAGCTCGGTGATGGATTCGCAGGTAGTTCCATGGCTCCCGGAGCTTCCCGGAAGAGATATGATCAAAGGGATGCGCACACTGCCTTCCCAGAGGCTGACCTTTGACCAGCAGTCGTGTTCCCCCAGGTTATAGCCATGATCCGAAACAAATACAACAATGGTCTCTTCCCTGAGATTCAGCCGTTCCAGTGCATCCAGCAGCCGTCCCACCTGCTGGTCCATAAAGCGGACACTGGCCATATAGGCAGAGATGGTCTGCTTTTGCTGGAGCTCGTTCATCTTCCAGATCTTCATATTCTGCCTTTGCAGGGCGCCCTCCGGGACATCCTCTGCAATCTTAAAGGGTGGGAGTACCACCGCTTCCTCCGGGTAAGGCAGAAAACAATTCTCGGGGGCAATCAGCGGGACATGCGGCCTTACCAGTCCGACCGCCAGGAAAAATGGGGCCTGCGGTTTCACCTTTTGTTTGTTTTTGCCCGGGGGGTCTTGTTTACCGGCACGATTTTCCAGGATGGCAATCGCCTGATTAACAGCTAGATAATCGGCTTGGGTGTTTTCTGTCCCATCCTTCAGGATCATACGGGCGAAATTTGATCCGTAATGCGGATTTCCGGGGGAAAGCAATTCCAGGCTTCCCTGGCTCAGGGTTTCGGGCCCCAGGACATTGTAGGCATAATCCCAGGAATTGGGCTCATCTCCCCCGGGTTCGCCCCGTTCAATGCCGCCCGGAACGCCCATGTGAAAGATTTTTGAAACCCGGGCCGTGTAATATCCCTGCTGGCGAAAAAATCCGGCCAGGCTGGGGTGTTCGGCCAGGGAGGGATTCTCCACGGGATACGATCCGGGCTGGTCGTTGTTATTCAGGATGCCATTGGTTTCCGGGTAGAGTCCGCTCATCAAAGATGCTCGGGAAGGGCCACAGAGCGGGTACTGGCAATAGGTCCTGGTAAAACGCACCCCTCTGGCTGCCAGACGGTCCAGCTGGGGGGTGTGATTTGCGATCTCCATATAGGGTCCGATGCGGGTATTCAGATCATCTGAGATAATAAAAAGGACATTGGGATTCTGCGCTGTCAGCACGATGCTTAACAGGAGCAGACCAAAAAAAACATTTATCTTTTTCATATGCTGTTTGAGTTTGAGCCTTTTAGAAGAAAGATCCTTCAGGATTATTAACTATCTTGCTTCTGCACCAAATTAGCAAAAAAATGACTTCCAGAGAACGTGTACTGGCTGCCCTGAATTTTAAAGAAGCCGACAGGATCCCGGTGGACCTGGGCGGGCACCGGTCTTCAGGTATTGCAGCTATCGCTTACCACCGGCTCCGAAAGCATCTTGACCTGCCGGAAAAACCGGTCAGGGTATATGATATGGTACAGCAGCTGGCTGTTATCGATGAAGATGTACTGGATCTGTTTGGAGTGGATACCATAGAGATGGGACGCGGATTCCTGTTGGATGATAAAGACTGGAAACCCTGGGTTCTTCCCGACGGAACTGCCTGCGAAATACCCGGCTATACGAACCTGGAAAGACGGGGAGATGACTGGTTCATACAGGATAAGGAGGGGCGCGATTTAGGGGTAATGAAAAAGGGCAGCCTTTACTTTGAACAGACTTACTTTCCGCTTATGGAAAGGGGAATAGAGAAGGACCATTTTGAGGACCTGGAGGAGATGCTTGGCCGACAGATATGGAGTGCCGTGGCACATCCGGGCGCTCACCTGGAGATGGATGAACCGGGGCTGGAGGCTATGGCCCGGGGGGCAAAAACACTCCGGGAATCTACCGATAGAGCCATCGTGGGCCTTTTCGGGGGCAATATGTTTGAGCTGCCCCAGATGCTCTATCGAATGGATCATTACCTCCTTGCAACCGGCATGTACCCGGATAAGGTCCTGGAGCTGTCAGAGAAACTTTCCCAGGTACATCTGAAAAACCTGGAAAAGTGGCTGGGCGCTGTGGGACCCTACCTGGATGTGGTTCTCTTTGGGGATGACCTGGGCGGACAGCAAGGGCCCCTGATCAGTCCGGAAGCCTACAGGGAGTTCTATAAACCCTACCATAAGTTGCTGTGGGGAAGGGCCAAGGAGCTTGCAGAGGTGAAGGTGCAGTTACACTGCTGCGGAGGGATCTATGAACTCCTGGATGACCTGATCGATGCCGGACTGGATGCTGTGAATCCGGTACAGATCTCCTGCAGGGGAATGGATCCCAAAGGGCTAAAGGAGGATTTTGGAGACCGGATCACATTCTGGGGCGGTGGCTGCGATACCCAGAGGGTTCTCCCACTTTCCGGCCCAAGGGAAATTGCGGAGCATGTCAGGGACTTAACTTCCATATTCAGCCCCGGGGGCGGATTTGTATTTCAGCAGGTACATAACATCCTTGCCAATGTCCCTCCTGAGAATGTGGTGGCCATGATGGATTCCATTCATAAACCCTGATCCTAAAGGAGAATATCCCATGAACTAAAACTACAATACCATGCGACAAAAGCTATTCAAATTTTCTGCAGTGATTCTATTTTGTGCTTCTCTGGCTTTCCATGTAATTGCCCAGGAGGCTTATGTACCTACCCAGGAGAACCTGGACAACCGGGAGTGGTTCCAGGATGCCAAGTATGGCCTCTTTGTTCACTGGGGTGTTTATTCCATCATGGGTGGGGGCGGTGACCAGGGGATTGCCGAGTGGATCATGGAGCGAAAGAATATTCCCATTGTGCAGTATGAGAAGCTGCCAGGCTTCTTTAACCCCACCCAGTTTGATCCGGCCGAATGGGTCTCCATGGTGAAGAAAGCAGGGATGAAATACATTACCATTACCAGCAAGCACCACGATGGATTTGCCATGTATGATTCCAGGGTCAGCGACTACAACATTGTGGATGCCACCCCCTATGGGAAAGATGTGATCGGGATGTTGAAGGAAGAGTGTGACAGGCAGGGGATTAAGCTCTTTTTCTATCACTCCCAACTGGACTGGCACCATCCCGATTATTTCCCCCATGGGCGCACGGGGACAGGGATCGCAGACCGCTCGCAGTCGGGCGACTTCTCTGCCTATATAGATTACATGAATACTCAGCTATCTGAATTGCTGACCCAGTACGGGGAGATCGGAGGGATCTGGTTCGATGGCATGTGGGACAAGCCCGATGCCGATTGGCGGCTGGATGAGACCTATGCGCTGATCCACCAGCACCAGCCCGGGGCCCTCATTGGAAGCAACCATCACAAGATGCCTTTCCCCGGTGAGGATTTTATGATGTTTGAACGTGACCTTCCGGGGGAAAATTCCATGGGATTTAACAATACGGGAATCTCTGAGGAGGTGCCTCTGGAAATGTGCGAGACCATGAACGGATCCTGGGGGTTCAATATCATCGATCAGAACTATAAGTCCGTGGAAAAACTGATCCATACCATGGTCAGAGCAGCCGGTTACGGAGCAAATTTCCTGTTAAACACCGGACCCATGCCCAACGGGAAGATTCAGCCTGAAAATGTGGATACCCTGATGGCCATAGGGAACTGGCTGGAGATCCATGGAGAGACCCTTTACGGAACCCGCCGGGGGCCGGTAAGGCCCCAGGAATGGGGGGCCCTCACTACCAGGGGGAATACGGTATATGTCCATGTGCTTGATCCGGGTGAAGGTGCCGTGGAGATCAAGGGTTTTTTCCCCAAGATCAGATCTGCTAAATTCTTTGACGATGGATCCAGGGTTGAGATTAAAGTAAAGACAAGGCATGGAGGGAATTACTTTGATCCTTCCGAAGGATAAAGTAAAACCCATCGATACCATCATCGTGCTGACCCTCCGCCAGGGCTAGCAGGGATTAAAGTTCTTTTATCCGGATATTGCGGAACCAGAGAAGGGAGCCGTGTCCAAGGAAAGCGATATGGCCACTGGTACGACTCAGTCCGGGGTGTTCCAGGTGATCGGGGGTGCCATTTTTGCTGGCCTCTTTCAGGTCTCCATCCACGATAACTGTACCGTTAAGGGTGATCCTGACCTGATCTCCCTTCATATAGACCTCCTGGGAGTTCCATTCACCTACCGGCTTCAGGAAGCCTCTTTTGGCAGGAATAATGCCATAGACGGAGCCGTGGTACTGGTAGGGTTGCAGTTCGGCATATACCGGTGCTGTATTGTCCAGGATCTGCAGTTCATAGCCCTCATAGGCAGCATTGCCCTCCATGGGAGTCCGGACACCCAGGCCATTATTGGCACCGGGGGTCAGTTTGAACTCAAAACGAAAAACGAAATCAGCATACTCCTTTTCTGTATAGAGATTTCCCCCGCTTTTAGCCGGGCGGATCACGATGGTACCATCCTCCACGGAGTAGGAATGCTCGTTTCCGGCCCAGTTGGAAAGATCCTTCCCGTTAAACAGGCTCACAAATCCTTCATTTTTTTCCTCCTCGCTCAGACTATTGGCATCCACATCCAGCTCTTTTACATAGATATCCCTGAATGCCAGATCTGTACCATGAGCCTGCAATTCAATGGATCCGGCGGGGAAGATGGGGATGCTTCTGTCCCAGTAATTTTCCATGACCACATTGTCTACCACCAGCTGTCCGTTCAGGTAAACAGTAACCCGCTCGCCGATCATGATAATACGGAAGGTATTCCAGTCGCCGACCGGATTATCTGCCACCAGCAATGGCTTGCTTTCCTGCTCCTGGTTGTTATAGAGTCCGCCCGATCCCACCTGGGCACCTACCTCCACCCTGGAGGTATCCCAGATCTGTACCTGGGGGGTGCCTCGAAGATAGATTCCCGAATCCCCTTTTTTGGTGATTCTCCAGTCCACGATCATTTCAAAGGAGCCATACTCCTTGATGCTGCAGAGGTTGGAACCATGCCCATTAAATACGATACTCTCATCTTTCACGCTCCAGTTTTCTTTCAGTTTCTCATTGGCTGCCTCCTGTAGTTCCTGAAGCTCTTTTTCAGATAGTGTGGCTTTTTTTGGCGGATCAGCGGCAAGTCCTTGCCACCCGGAAAGATCGGTACCGTTAAATATGGGAACAAAACCAGTTTCCCCTGGCATCTTATCCAGGTAGTTCTGGATATCGATTTGCAGGTATTCGCTATCCGGGCCAGAAATAATATCCCTGGCAATAGTCAGTTTTTCCTTCACCAGCTGGCCGGCCAGTCCATTATCCAATCCGTCGCTCGGCAGGACCACCCTGATCAGTGCGTTGGCGGCCAGGGTTTTAAATTCTTCAATGGCCAGATATTTGCTCAGGGTCACAAAACTGAGGAAGGTTTTTACTCCTCCCATGGCCCTGAGAACAAGGCCGGTGTCGGAAGGAGAGCTTGCATGAACCTGGATCTTTCTCAACAACAAAAGTTTCTGGTCGTCAGGAAGGGCTGAGGCGGATACAATCCTTACATAGTTCTTGAAGGCTTCTTCTTTTTCCTGTGGATCAGTAGATTGGGAACAGATCTCCAAGAGGGGTGAGGTGGCATGGATATCATCGGACTTTACCAAACCTGTAAAAGCCCGTTTTCTGGTCTCTTCGTTCCCACTGCCATAGGCTTCATATACTGCCTCCAGGGCCTCCTTGCCCCCAACGGAAGCCAGCACCCCGATATACTTTTCCACAGAATAGGTCCTGGCCGCATGCAGTAAGAGGGCCTGGGATGTCACCTCTTTATGGGGCCCCCTGTTTATGGAAGCAAGCAGCGCGGTTTCAATGGCTGCCAGTTCATCTGCATCTTCCAGCTGGTCAAAAAGTTTCATCAGATCGCCCAGGTCACCCTGGTCAGCAACCATATGGAGATTATCCAGGGAGGCAGCCCTAACTGCTCCAGCCTCTTGAATCTGACCGTATAAGAGATCAAAGGAGCCCGGATCACCCTTGGCAGCGATCACCTCAATAAATACAACCTTTGCCCCTTCGGGAGCTCCCTCCATAGATGCACTCAGGAGAGGAAGCTGATTCTTTTCAAGCGTTTGTAGCAGGGCCTCCCTGGCCGTTTTAGTATCCGGAAGTGTGGGGTAGGAGAGTGTGTACTCAATAAGAGCTGGGACCGCTTCCTCCTTTTTGATCAGGGCAAGTGATTTAAGCGCCTGCTGACGAACCACCGGATCGGGATCTTTCATGTAAACAGTAAGCAGATCCAGGGTTTTTTCGCTACGCAGCATTCCGAACAGACTGAGGATCTCTGCCTTCACTTCGCTATCCTTGGTGCTTTGCAGGGCAGCGATCCAGGGACCAAGCGGCGTGTTATGCGCAGCTGCATAGCGGATGGCAGTCATCCGGTAGGGCTTGTTTTTCACCTTCATGGCATCCACAAGAAGCGTGACGCTTTTTTCGATGCTTTCGTTTCCTGCAGCAGTAATCAGAGCCAAGCTCTTAAAATGGATCTGCTCGGGAGCCGAACACTTTTTAATCACACTTTTACAGATTTTCAGGCTCAGATCGTGCTGATTCTGCTCCGCCAGGGTCCGGGCATACAGAAGAAGGCTGCCGGTGGCACGGCTGGGCTCAGGCATATAATCTGCCTCTTTTGCCGCCTTGTTTAACATTTTATAGGAAGCTGGGTTGCCCAGTTCTGCCAGGCAGGACAGCACACTGCGCTGCAGTTCCGGGGAATCAGATCCAGCCAGTGCTTCTATGGCAGCAGCATGACCGCTGTTCCCTGTGCTTTTAATGGCATTGACCAGTGCGATCTGCATGCTTCCCTCAGAACTTTGCAGCTGGTCCGCAAAAAGATCTGCCGCTTTTTCCGGATGTATGTCCCGCATGGCGCGGATGGCCGGATCCTGCAGCCTGGGATCAGTCAGATAAGTGCTCAGACTCTCCATGGCTTTTTCGCTGCCGAAATAGTTCAACTGACTGATGAAAAAAGTCTTTACGTCCGGATCTTCTCTCTGATCAATCTCCCTGAGGACCAATTTTTCCCATCTGCTTTGCTCGTCAGCCATTCCGGTCTGACTGAGGTAGCGTGAAAGGCTCTCAATGGCCACTCGCGCTTTGGTATCGTCACCGGTACCCGGAGGGATGACCTGGGCCATGATCATTTGCAGTCCGGCTTCTTCCAGGCTGAGCATGGACTTCATCTGGCTATTTAACTTTTGCTGATCATTGGCGGGAACCTGTGCCAGCAGATCTGCCACTTTTGTCTCCTGGGTCCGCTTATCCTGCGCTGCCAGGGAATTGGAGAGCAGTATCAGGCTCAGAAGGATTAGGAAGGAAATTCTAATATGTTTCATGCTTGTGTTTTTTAAAGTCATAGCCTATAATTAAATACTCCAGGGTGATCGCATCTCAGGAAAGATAAGCCTGTTGGCTCCTTCATCATTGATAAATTCCTGCTTCACAGGATCGAAATGGAGCGTGCGTCCAAGCCTTAGTGCTACCACCCCCATGTTGACGATGGTGCAGGAGCGGTGGCCATTCATTTCATTGAGAGCAAACTTCTGACGTGTCCGGACCGATTCGTGGAAGGAGGTGATCTGTGGTTCCGGATCGGGCAGAGAAGCTGCCAGTTGCTGGATATTGGGTATGGTTGAGCGGAAACCGCGGTAAATTTTACCGTGGGGCCCTTCCATATAGGCCGCATCCTTGTCCCTGTTCTCTCCATCCAGGATGATCTGACAGCCGTCTTCATAGGTATAGGTGATCCGGCGCCAGGATCCCACGGCATCGGAATCCTGCTGGGGAGCATCCACTTCCACCTTGATGGGGCTGGTATGGTCCTTGCCAAGCATGTATTGAACCGGATCCAGGTAGTGCTGCCCCATGTCTCCCAGTCCGCCCCCGTCATAATCCCAGAATCCTCGGAACTTGGAGTGTACCCTCAATGGATTGTAGGGTTTTACCGGGGCTGGCCCCAGCCACATGTTGTAGTCCAGGTGCTCGGGCACCGGCTGGGGTGTCAGGTTCTTATCACCACTCCAGTAAAACTTCCAGTCGTAGCCGGTGATCCCGGAGACTGTGACCTTCAGGGGCCATCCCAGTACTCCGCTATCCACAATCTTCTTCAGGGGCTTTACTGTTGTTCCTAATCCATAGAAACCACCTCTGAAACGGAACCAGGTATTCAGCCTGAACATGCGACCATGGTTCTGAACAGCTTCAATCACCCGCTTTCCTTCCCCGATGGTTCTGGTCATTGGCTTTTCACACCAGATATCTTTACCTGCCTCTGCAGCCATTACGGACATGGTACCATGCCAGTGCGGCGGAGTGGCAATATGTACGATATCGATATCTTTCTGCAAGAGGAGCTCACGGAAATCCGAATAGGCTTTCACCCCTTCACCGGCCCTTTTAACGGCCCGCTCCAGGTGGAGCCTGTCCACATCACATACCGCCACCAGTCGCCCTTCGCGCCCGAAATGGTGGCCGTATCCAATTCCTCCCACGCCAACTATGGCTTTGGTGATCTGGTCACTTGGGGCCGTAAAACCCGGTCCGCCAAGAACGTGACGGGGTACAATGGTAAAGGCCGCTGTTCCCAGCAGGCTCTTCCTTAAGAAATCTCTTCTTTCCATAATCTGTTTTTGGGTACTAATTAGACAAAGCTGAACCTTTCAGTTCTTCATATAATTTATAATTCGGGTCACAGGGAATTGGACTTCACAAATCTGAGGATCTCCTCCAGATAACCAAAGGCAAGTCCCACCACCGTATCCGCAGCCCCGTAATAGAGGGCGACTTTTTCCCTGTCGGATAAGGCTGCCGTCGGAAACAGGACATTGGGGACATCCCCCGCAAGTTCATAGGAAGCAGCAGGAGCCAGCAAATAGGGCTGAGTACGGTACAGGACGCGGGACGGATCTTTCAGGTCCAGGATCGCAGCCCCCATGGAGTAGCGAAACCCATTGCAGGTATGGATGACGCCATGATAGAATATCAGCCATCCTTCATCGGTAGCTATGGGAACCGAACCTGCCCCGATCTTGGTACACTGCCAGGCGCTCTGTTCAAAGGGACTTACCTTCATAACACAACGGTGTTCTCCCCAGTAAAGCATGTCGGGACTGATAGCTGATATAGATATCCCCGAAAGGGGTATGGCCGTTGTCGCTGGGCCGGCTCAGCATGGCATATTTGCCGTCGATTCGCTCAGGGAAAAGGACCCCGTTCCGGTTGAAGGGGAGAAAGGCATTCTCGCACTGGAAAAACTCCTTGAAATCGAAGGTATAGGCAATCCCGATGGTCGGACCGTGATAGCCGTTGCACCAGGTCACCCAGTAGCGGTCCTCCAGCCAGGTAACCCTTGGATCATATTTATAATCCGAATCAATCATCTGAGTGTTTCCGGGCAACATCTTTATGGGCTGGTGATCGATCTTCCAATGGATACCATCCCCGCTGAATCCGGCATAGATGTTCATTTGAACTGCTTTGTTGTCACAGCGGAATACACCCGCATAAGCCTCTCCGAAGGGGACCACAGCACTGTTGAAGATGCTGTTGGAGGAGGGGATCTCATACCTCCCGATGATCGGGTTCCCGGAATAGCGCCAGATCACATCCGAAGACCCTTTTGGTCGCTCTTCCCAGGGAATTTTTGCCTGAATGCTCATAGCCCTGAAAATAGCAAAATAATCTGGCATTAGCTTCTTTATATAAAATCTTTATGTATTGGCAAATAAGCATAGTCTTTTATGGAAAGAAGTCTATTTTTATATATTTCCGGATCAGATGAAACGAAAACTCTTTCTTTATACCCTCGTGGCTGCCATTGGCGGACTTCTTTATGGATTTGACACAGCAGTTATTAACGGGGCCCTGCCCTTCTTTACCGAGCATTTCAAGCTGAGCGATGTGATGACCGGCTGGGCAGTAAGCTCCGCCCTGCTTGGATGCATTGTGGGAGCTATAGGAGCCGGCAGACCCGGCGACCGTTATGGCAGGCGGGATATGCTCAAGGTATCTGCCGTTCTCTTTCTCCTGTCTGCCTTCGGCACCGGCCTGGCAGGTCATATTCAGCTCTTTATTCTGGCCCGGTTTATCGGTGGTCTGGCCGTTGGAATAGCCTCGGTTCTTTCCCCGACCTATATCTCTGAGATCGCACCGGCTTCGCACAGGGGAAGGTTGATTGTTTCGTTTCAACTGGCCATCGTGGTGGGGATCCTGGTAGCTTTCTTTGTGGACTACCTTCTGATCCACACGGGTCCCAATAACTGGAGATATATGTTTCTTTCAGAAAGCCTGCCGGCTCTCTTATTTCTGGTGCTCCTTTACCGGGTATCCAGGAGCCCCCGGTGGCTTATGAAAGTTGGAAAACAGGAGGAAGCTGACAAAATTCTCCGGGAGCTTATGCCCAGGGAAGATCCGGTGAAAATCCTGTCCGAAATCAGGGATTCCCTGAAATCAGAAAAGCTGGAAAGTCAGGAGCGTCTTTTCAGAAAGCCCAATTTGAAATTCACCCTTATTGGGATCACCATCGGAATGTTTGCCCAGTTTACCGGGATTGCCGTGGTGATGTACTATGCCACTGATATCTTCCGTGCTGCCGGATTTTCGACTGATTCGGCCATCGGGCAGACCGTGATCCTGGGCCTGGTCAACCTGCTGTTCACCATTCTGGCCATGCGCTATATAGACCGCCTTGGCCGCAGAAAGATGCTACTCACAGGTATGATAAGCATGGCCCTTTTCCTCGGATTATTCGCAGTTGAGTTTTTGTTTGATCCCTTCGGGGGTGGAATGATGCTCTTCTTCCTCATTGGCTTTGTGGCTTCATTTGCATCGTCCATGGGTGCAGTGGTATTTGTTTTGCTGGCTGAAGTATTCCCCAATCGGATTCGCTCCCGGGGAGTGGCCATGGGTTCTTTCGCTGTCTGGATTGTCAATGGCAGTATAACTTTTATCTTTCCAGTGGTAGCCGGGGCTTTTGGAGATGGTGTAGGGATTGGTTTAAGCTTTGCCTTCTTTTCGGTGATGACCTTGGTGGGCTTCTTCATATTCCGTAAATTCCTGTTCGAAACCAGCAATATGACTTTGGAGGAGATCGAACGAAAAAATAAGTAAACCTAATCTGGATATAAATAAGGGAACAAATGACAGGAAAAGAGCGTGTTCAGGCAGCATTGGCGGGTGAATGGACCGACAGGCGTCCGGTGATGCTTCACAATTTTATGATGGCGGCCCGGGAAGAAGGGCTTAGTATGAAAGAGTTCGGGGAAAATCCCCAGGCGGCAGCCCGGGCTTTTATCCATGCCGCCGAAAAATATAATACCGATGGATTGCTGATCGATGTGAGTACGGCCATCCTGGCTGGTTCGCTGGGGGTGGCGGTAGATTACCCGGAGGATGAACCCGCCCGCACCCATGGTGGTCTGATCTCTTCCCTGGAGGAAGTTCAGGGCCTTCCTTCCGTGGATATTGCTTCAGATAAGGGGATACAGCACTGGCTGGAGATTACCCGGATCGTAAAGGATTATTTCGGGGAGGAAAAGTACATCCGTGGAAACTGTGATCAGGCGCCTTTCTCCCTGGCCAGCATGGTACGCGGATCGCAGGAGCTTATGACCGATCTGCTCCTGGACCCTGAAGGGGTGCACCAGCTGTTGAAATATACGACCGAGGCGGGCCTTCAGTTTATCCGCCTGATGGCGGAGACCGGTGCCCATATGGTTTCCAACGGTGACAGTGTGGCTGGCCCGGAGATGATCCCCCCTGAATTTTACAGGGAGTTTGCCTTTCCTTACGAGAAAAAACTGGTGGATGAGGCACACCGCCTTGGCCTGGCTTATACCCTGCATGTTTGCGGGGATACGGAAGTGATCCTGGGAGATCTGGTACAGACCGGGGCCGATGCCCTGGAGCTGGATTACCTGACTGATATTCAGAAGATCTATGCCCATTGCCACTCTACCACCCTGATGATCGGGAACCTGGATCCCTCGGGTGTATTAAATTTTGGGACCCCGGAACTGGTGAAAAGGAAAACCGTGGAGCTGCTGGAGATCTACCGGGATTCCCCCAGGCTGATGATCAATGCAGGCTGTGCCATTCCGCCCAATACTCCTCCGGAGAATATCCGGGCCATGATCGAGGCAACTCACAGCTTTTCCTGAATACCATGGAACGTATAGGATATAAACCAGGGGCCAATGATGTTATTGAAAGGCTCCATAAACTTTATGAAAGAAGGGCGGGGGACCGGATCTTTGCGGATTTCCAGATCCCCACCCGCACCATGGAGCAATTTCGGGCAGAGCATGCCGAAGGCTATACCAGTTACCCGGATCCCCGGGTACGCGCCCGTTTTTGGGACAGTCTTCTGAAGGAGAAGTCCTTATGTGAAGATGATCAGATTCCTTCAGCCTACCTTAGTGAATTTGACCAGGGACTGTATGGGGCCCTGATCGGAGGGGAGATCCAGTTCCTGACTGATCCCGGGACGGGATGGATCTCCTCCATGGTCAAGCCTATGTTGGATGATCTGACTCAATTCCGCCTTCAGCCCTTTGAGGAAAATCATCCCTGGTTTCAGAAATATCTGCAGCAGCTGGAGATATTTTCCAAGGTCTCAGAGAACCGTTTTGGCCTCAGCCATTTTATTCTGATCGATTCCCTGAATTTTGTATTTGAACTGGTGGGCGCCACCAAAACCTATCTGAGTCTGTTCGAGGTCCCCGATACGGTCCGGAAGATCATAGACTTTGCCTTTGATTTGAATGTGAGGGTTCAGGAGGCCTTCTTTGAACACAGCCCTTCCTATCGCGGAGGAACGTTTAGCAACATGGTGCAATGGGTTCCGGGAAGGGTAATTTCGGAGAGCGTGGACCCTTTTCACATGACCTCGGTGGAGGATTATGAACAGTGGGGAGAGGCGAATGTACAGCGGATGTTCGATCATTTCGACGGAGGGGTCCTGCATGTACATAGCAATGGCCGGCATCTCCTGAAGGCTGTATCCCGCTTGAAAGGCCTGAAGGCCATCCTTATGCTGGATGAAAAGGATAACCCTCCGGCCTTTGAGGTATTGTCCGGGATAAAGAAACAGACCGGGGATGTGCCCCTGGTGGTGTCGGTAGGTGAAGATAGTTTTGAGTACCATTTAAATAAAAATACCCTTCCAGGTGGAGTTTTCTACTGGGTAAAATCCTCCAAAAGTGTGGATGAGGTAAACAGGATCATGGAACGGGTCAGGAAATACCGGGTAGCTTAATCCCTAAAGTCATGAGAAAAGTAATCATTCTATCATTATTAGCCCTGCTTCTGGCCTGCCAGCCAGGGCTTGAAACTGAAGAATTTAATGCCGTACAATATGTGGATCCCCAGATTGGATCTGTTCACGGACGCTGGTTCTTCTATACTCCGGCCTCCCTGCCCTTTGGCATGGCCAAACTGGCTCCCCATACCAATGCCTATGAAAGCCTGGGAAGCTGGTTGCCCGGGGGCTATGATGACCGCCATACCTCCATTGAGGGATTTGGGCATTTCCATGAATTTCAGATCGGTGGGGTGGTGGTGATGCCTTTTACAGGCAGGCTACAGACCGTTCCCGGAACCCTGGAGCATCCGGATGAAGGATATCGCTCCCGTTTTGAAAAAGAAGAAGAGCACTCGGAAGCAGGTTATTATTCCGTTCTCCTGAAAGATTACCAGGTAAAAGTGGAGCTTACCGCAACGGAACGTGTTGGTTATCATCGCTATACCTTTCCGGAATCCCTTAACTCGGGCATCCTCTTTGATATCGGGCATAAGCAGGGGGAGAGCAGCGATGTAACAGATGCCTTTGCACAGCTGGCAGGGGACAGGGAAGTGGAAGGTTTTGTGGAGACCTATCCGGAGTATGCCAAATTCGGCGATCCCGGGAACCGGGTCAAAATGTATTTTGTGGCCCGATTGAACAAAGCACCGGAGCAGGTGGGTATTTTTTATGATTCCATCCAGATTGCTGACTCAACTTCTACAAGGGGCCTCAGGAACGGACTATATATGCTTTTCTCCACTGCAGACAGGGAGGTGGTAGAGATGCAGGTGGGCCTCTCCTATACCAGCCTGGATAATGCCCGGCTGAACCTTGATACAGAAAGCAAGGGCCAGAGTTTTGACCGGGTGCACGGCGAGGCCACCGCTAAATGGAATGAGATGCTGGGACGAATCCGGGTGGAAGGTAGCAATAAGAGGGACATGACCAAGTTCTATACAGGGCTTTACCATGCCCTTTTGGGACGAGGCCTGGCGAGCGATGTAAATGGACAATATGCCAGGAACGATGGCGGACTCGGGCAAATTCCCCTGGACCAGGAGGGGGATCCAGAGTACGGGCACTTCAATACCGATGGCATCTGGGGAGGCTTCTGGAACCTGGGTCAGCTATGGGCACTGGTATACCCGGATTACCTGGTCCAGTATGTGCAATCGAACATTGATTTCTACGCGGAGACCGGCTGGTTGCATGACGGTGTGGCAGCGGGGGTCTTTACCAATGGGGTGCAGACCAACTTCCAGGGCTTACTTATGGCAGCAGCCTATAATTGCGGGATCCGGGGATTTGACCTGGAAAAGGGATATGAAGCAGCATATAAAAATGAAACGGAAGCTGTCGGAAGAAACCTGGGGAATGGCAAGTACGATATGCACTGGTTCAACAGCCTGGGTTATGTTCCCTCCTGGGATACGACCCTGTCCAATGGATGGGTCTTCAATTTCGGAGGCTCCCATACCCTTGAGTATTGCTTTAGCTCCTTTGCCGTGGCCCAGATGGCCAAGGGAATGGGGCATGAAGAAGACTATAACAAACTGATGCAGCAGGCCGGAAACTGGAGACTTATCTTTGATCCGGAAACCCGTTTTATCCGGCCTAAATATCCTGACGGGGCCTTTATCGAGGATTTCGATCCCCTGGAGGGCTGGCGTGGATTTCAGGAAGGAAATGCCTATCAGTATACCTGGTATGTCCCCCACGATATTGCAGGACTTATGGAAGCCGTGGGCCCGGACCTTTTCAACCAGAGGCTTGAGCAGATGTTTTCGGATGCGCAGAAGAGCCTGTTCGGGGGTGGAAGGGAGATCCACAGTTTTTCGGGAGTCGAAATGCTCTATAATCACGGGAACCAGCCCTGCCTGCACAATGCCTGGTTGTTCAATTATTCCGGCAAGCCCTGGCTCACACAGAAGTGGACCCGGGCCATCTGCAATGAGTTTTATGGCACCGAACCCTTACATGGCTATGGCTATGGCCAGGATGAGGACCAGGGGCAGCTGGGAGCCTGGTATGTGATGGCTGCACTTGGACTTTTTGATGTTCAGGGGCATGCTGCTGCTCACCCCACTTTTCAGTTTGGGAGTCCCCTGTTTGAACAGGTAAGTATACAGCTCTCCGGTGATCCTGACAAATTACTGTTAATCAAAACAGAAAATCAGGCGCCTGGAGACGTTTATATTCAGGCCCTGGATCTGAACGGCAAAGCGATCAACGAGTGCTGGATCCCTCGTGAAGATCTGATGAAAGGGGGAACCCTTAGCTTCACCATGGGACCGGAACCAAAGCAGGATTGGGGTATCGACACACCTCCCCCTTCCATGCACTCCCCCGGGGTGCAGAAATGATAATCTCATGAAATCCAGTATATTTAACTAACAAAACCAGATAGCCATGATCAAATACCTTAGCCTTATTGCGCTTATCATGCTGACTGCCTGTTCTTCTCCGGCAGGGAAGAAAAAGCAGAACAGCGAAGTCGAATCACCAGAGCTCTCTGAAATAAAAATCCCGGTATATGCCTGGCTGGGTGGACCGGGATCTGCCACCGACGAGGAGATCCGGGAAAATTTTACAGATCTGAAAAACAAAGGAATCGTTGGTCTTCTGTACAACGGGGGCCACGACCCACTTACCTATAAGCGGGTAGGAGGGATCGCCCATGAGGTAGGTCTGGAGTTTCAAACCTGGATACCTACTATGATTCAGGGCGAAAACCCGAAACTTCCCCATGACCTGTATGCCTGGAACGGACTGGGTGAATCGGCCTGGGACAAACCGGCCTACGCGGCATACTATAAATTTCTCTGTCCCAGCCGGGAAGAAGTATACCTCTTCCTGGAGGAACTTTATACAGAAATTGCCAGCCTGGAGGAAGTGGATGGCATCCATCTGGATTATATCCGCTTCCCGGATGTGATCCTGGCCAGGGGACTGTGGGACAAATATGGCCTGGTGATGGACCGGGAATATCCCCAGTATGACTATTGTTACTGTGACCATTGTGTGGAGGGATTTAAGGAACAGAGCGGGATTGATATCCGTTCGGTGGAGGATCCTGCAGAGGTGGAGGAGTGGAAACAGTTCCGCTATGATCTGATCACCGGGATCGTGAACCGCCTGAGTGAAAGCGTCCATGCCGGCGGTAAAAAGATCAGTGCGGCCGTCTTCCCTGGTCCCAATTCAGTGGCCCGGAAGATCGTGCGCCAGGAGTGGGATAAATGGAACCTGGATGCCTTTTTCCCCATGAACTACAATGATTTTTACCTGGAGGACACCCGGTGGATCGGTGAGGTCACCCTGGAGGGGGTCACGGCACTGGATCACCGGAAGCCCTTATACAGCGGCTTGTTTATCTGCCCGAACCCGGAGACCAGAAGCCAGCAGGCCGATCCAGAAAATCACGGCTTGCTTCCTGAAGAACTGGAGGATGCCATTCGCGAATCCATGGAGAATGGGGCAGCAGGGATTTGCCTGTTTACCCCGGGAAGGATGACGGAGGCACACTGGGAGGTCTTCCAAAAGGCCATCAGGAAAGACTTTACCCTTCCCTAGGGAAAGCGTATTTTACTTCTGAAACTCCAGAGTCCCGAAGAAATCCGGTTGATGGAAATCGGGCCGGGGCAGGTCGATGGGCGCCCAGGTGAGCCAGTGGGGGTGTGAGGTTGCATCCGCACATTTATACAGGTTGGCCCGCCAGATGGTACCACTCTCCGGTACAGGGAAATCCCGGTAGGAAGCAAGTACGGAAAAGGGAATCCTGTATTCCACGTACCAGGTGGTATCCACCTGAATTTCGGGATCTACAATCTGGGGCAGGCTATGGGCCACCTCCACCTGCTGAATATCCTCCCCGGCGATATGGGTTTGATTGCTTCGCGGTTCTGTCTGATGATGGAACAACATGATTCCCCCGCAATTCATTTCCAGGTTAAAGTAGCCCTCGTCGCTGTTTTCGTCCGGACTAAAAAAGAACTCCACACAACTATCCGTATAGACCGGATCCTGGTGCTCGCTGTGCACCGCTTTCACGTATTTATCCTGTACCCTGAATATGACGTAAATGGCCAGATTGTCATAGGCGATTTTTGCTTCCACCAGGGGAAAATGGTCCGGCTTTTCCCCCATATAATGTTTCAGCTCAAGGGATTTAATTCCGGTCCACGGAGCCTTATCCCAGACCGCATTTATTTCCGGCCTGTCTTCCAGCCTGATCACCTGGTATTTGTAGCCTTCTTCTGGTTCTGCTTCCGGCTTGCAGCCAGCCAGTGAGCTTATTAGTAAGATGGACAGAATGCTAAGCGTTCTCATTTTTTTGCTTTGTTTTTTATTATGCATTTATGATTCAGGCCACGCCAGTTCTACCCCCTGTTCCTTTAACAGCCTCTGAAAATCGGAAAGCAAGGTGACGGTATTTCTGACCTGTCTGGGCATGGTCTTCCTTTTTTTGGAAAAGGCACACAGGGAGCCGGCCGCTTCCCCAATGTTCCATTCAACCGGATGGAGCCGGTAACACCCGTTGGATATATGGGTGCTTCCGATATTCTTGCACCCCGGGATCAGGTTTTCCAAACGTTGGGGGATCATCGCTCCCAGAGGAATCTCGAAGGGTACACTGGCCATATCAATGTAGTTATCCCCTCCTGTGCTGGGATGCAGGTCGAGGGCATAATATCCGATCCCCACAGAATCCTTATATGTTTTGGATCGAACCTTTTCCCGAGCTAAGCCGGTGATCAACATCCTGTCCTCCAGGGAAATATCCTGTTCAACAATGGTATATTCGGCTTTGATCCTTCTCGATTCCCGGATATAAGGATACTTGGCCAGTCCGTCCTCCGTACCGGTAATATCCCCACGCAAACGTAATCCTTTCCATCCCAGTCCTCCGTCAGGACGAGGCGCTTCTGTCTGCAGCCAGTAAAACAGCGAGAGGCTCAACTGCCTGGCCTTGTAGAGATTCTGTTTTCTGACTTCGTCGGGGACATCTGTTATATTCCCAAGCAGGAAATCATTCTGAGGCCAGTTCACCAGAGTGATATCACTCTGGAAGGTCCCTGCTTTAAAATTGTTCCGGTCAATGAGCCTTCGGTACAACCAGAGATTCAGGCTTTCGGTTTCCGGTATTTTTCCCTCTTTGTCCGGGGGGATAAAGGGGAGGGTCATGGGAAGCAGGGTTCGGGGATGCGTATAGGTCAATGAGAGTAGTTTTCCGGGCCATGCCGGTTGAAGGGGAGGGATGTAATCCTTCCAGAAGGAGTACATGTCAGGAGGATCCATGGTAAAATCCTCTCCTTCCAGGTGATCCATGGCAAAGCACCAGGTGAGCGCCTGGATGTTTGCAGGATCCTCCTTTTCAGGGGCATGCCTTTCCCCGGTTTGTCCCCGGGATTCGGCACCAATAACATACTCGCATCCGGAAAGCTTAAGCAGGTCCCCTTCCTCGCTGGCATCAATGAAGAAGTTAGCGTGGAGTACAAGGCTTCTTTTTTCCTTCCCGCTCCGGCAACTCACAGCCCGGATGGAATCTCCCTCCCCATAAACCTCCACTGCTTCGGTGTTAAGCAGAATCCTCAAAAGGCCCTGCTCCATGGCCGGGGCCAGCATGGATTCAAGCACCGCTACCGAGACAGCCGGTTCATGGCAAATTCTGGATACTGCCCCGTTTCCCGGATTCAGGAATTCTGCTTCCCGGGCCATCCCGGAAAGCGGATAATTTTTGTGATAATATTCCCGGATCAGGGACCGGTACCTGGCATAACTGGCCGTTCTTCCGTAGGATTCGATCCACTGATGTTCATCCGGGGGCACGGCCTGCTGGCTTACCTGTCCCCCGATCCAGTCCGTTGGCTCGGTCATAATCACCGAAGCACCATTCCTGCAGGCTGCCAGAGCTGCCGCACAGGCACCCAGGCCTCCTCCGATTATAACGATGTCACTCTTCAACTCCTCTCCGGGAGGTAATTGAAGGGCAGATGCAAGAGCAGCATTCCAGCTGCCGGAGCTAAGAGCTCCGGCACTGAGAATGCCGCATTGTTTGATAAATTTTCGTCGGGACATGTTTAAGCTTCAGACAACAGGATCTCCCTGAGCCGGCTTGCAACGATCCTTTCCTGTCCGGGCACCAGCATCCAGGTGGTAATCCCAATGGATTCTTTTCCACCCACCGTTTCAATAGACGGATGCCCTTCTCTGAGCTTTTGCCTGACCAGGTCCGGAGTCCATCCGCTTTCGTCGGCATTCATGGATATATTCAGAGAGGGTACGTGGTTGGCTACTTTCGGTACGTGGATCTCTGGGCTTACTCCCTTAATGTCAGCAACAGCATCATGGATGAGCTGGACCTGCTTTTCCCACAGGGCCCAGTCCGCTTTATGATCACGAGACAAATAGGACTCAATAGTGACGAGCATACCCAGGACTTCTTCCTTGTTCACTTTCATCCCCCTTCCAACGGTATTCCCCCGGGGAGGGGCATGGAGCCGGGCTGCATCAATGTACTTCTTTTTGCCCATCAGCAATCCACCACTCTGCGGCCCCCTGAGGCCCTTTCCTCCTGAGAAGGCCACCATATCGAATCCCATCTCGTTGTATTTCCAGAGGTTCTCCACCGGGGGCACGTCTGCTGCACAATCATTAAACGTAGGAATTCCATGATTTTGGGCAATCTCAACGAATTCCTGATCCTGGATCTCTCCCACATAATTGTTCCCGTTAAAGAACCACATCATGGCCGTCTTCTCATTGATGGCTTTTTCCAGCTCCTTCCGGGTTTCAACCTCTACTATTTTTACTCCACAGTTCCGGATGGCGTGGGCATAACCAATGAAATGGGACTTCTGCATGATCACTTCGCTTTTCATCCCTTTAAGATCAGGAATCTGGATTACTTTCTCCGGATCCATCCCCGAAAGTACCCCTGCGGTGCCAAGGGTAATGGCTGAAGCGGCTCCGGCAGTGATCGTAGCTGCCTCGCAATGCAGAAGCTCGGCGATTCGTGCTCCCACCTTGTCCTGAAGGTCGTCCAGGAGCACATATTCGTTGGTGGCATAGTTATAGGCTTCAATCACTTCAGGGCGCATCAGGGAGCCTGTCATAAAGGTATAGGTCCCGGCTGCGTTGATAAAGGTTCGGACGCCCAGTTCCTTAAAATAGTCTCTACGTATGGCAGGACTCTGAACCGGACTTGCGGCCATGAGTCCTGTACCGAACAGTCCGCCCACCAGGGGAAGACTGGCCAGTTGCTTAACTAATGTTCTTCTTGTAACCATATCAGTCCAGTGCTGCTATACAATCGATTTCTACAAGTGAATCACCCGGTACACCGCCATAGGTGGCTACCGTTGTTCTGACAGGTGGGTTCTTACCGAAGCGTCCCCTGTATACCTTGTTCATGCCATGATAATCGTTAAGATCATGCAGATACACATTTACTTTCAACACCTTGTCCATGGAGCTGCCTGCCTTCTTTAGCTCTTTCTCAATCTCCTTGAGCACATGATCGGTGTGCGCGGCAATATCTCCTTCAAAGTGAGCACCTTTGCCAGCTATGAATACCAGATTTCCAAGGATCGTGTGTCCTGAAAAGAGGGGTACATCATCCTGCATGGTAATGTTGCCAGCGATTTTCTCCGGCTTGCTTTCTTTCGGTGTTGCAGCATTTACCGTTGCGGCTCCCAGTCCGACAGCAGCTGCTGCTACGACTCCTTTTAAAGCTTTTCTTCTGGAGTTCGGTTCATTCTTTTTCATAGTTTGAATTTAAAAATTGGTGTGCATTTATACTTAGTTATTTATTTGCTTTCCATTCCTGCATGGATATTCCATTCAAATCCCATACCACTTTCCCTTCCATGAGAGTTAGTTCGCATTCCAGCTTTTTATCTCCATGGATGGTCCACCCTCTGACGTCGGTGAATCCGAAGTCACCCTCTGCCACGTTGAGCACGGCGATATCGGCATGGGCCCCCACACTCAGATGGCCCAGTTCCTCCCTGTGGATATGGACTGCGGGCAACCAGCTGGAGCGCGCAATAACATCCTGTAGGGACATGCCCATATTCAGGAACTTGGACATGACATTGAGCATGTCTTTCATGCCTGCATTCATGCTTCCGGTATGCAGATCTGTACTGATTATATTGGGCAAAAATCCCTGATCCATAGCTGGCAGGGCCTGTTCGTAAAAAAAACTTCCTCCGCCATGTCCCACTTCAAACAGGACCCCTTTCTTCTGGGCTTCCAATACACAGGGTCTAACGTTACCATGTTCATCCACTACGGGCGTCCTTCCACCAACATGGGCATAGCAGTGGGCATAGATATCCCCCGGTCTCATTTTTTCCAGCAGAAGGGTTTCTATGGATAATTCGGGGTCACTACCTCCAAAATCTATCATAGCGGGAATGTTTGCCTGCACACCGGCTTCCACGGTGCGTTCCAGGGGGGTCCAGTCATGACCACTGTAATGGGCCAGTTTCGTTCCCACGATCACATCCGCATTTTGCCTGGCCACAATGGCGGTCAGCTTGGGATCCATATCCGCCAGGTTCTGTTCAATGGCGCCTCCTTTCATACCCCAGCCAACAATATTCAGGTAGGCCAGAACCCTGGTTTTTGAGTTATCAATGGTCTGCTCCCGGAAGGTCTTGAAATTCCTCCAGCCGGAACTTCCGGCATCCACCACGGTGGTCACCCCATAGCGGAAGGTGAATCCATCGGGCGGAAGACTGGTATAGCTGTTGCTGATGTATTCATCCTGGTTGGTTCCATGGAAAACATGTACGTGATTATCAATCAGTCCCGGTACCACATACAGGCCTGTGGCATCGATGACTTTCTTTGCTTTCTCACCGGGAATGTCAGCAGATACCTCCGCCACTTTCCCATCAAGTACGGCCACATCCATGATCTGATCCAGTTTATTTTTGGCATCGATCAGGTGTCCGTTCTTAATCAGCAGGTCGTATTCCTGGGCTCCTGCTGAAAGACTGGCAGTCATAAAAGCAAGGATCCAAATGACTTTAAATTTAACTCTTTTCATATTAACTTAGATTATCATTGATGGTACCTGAATGCAGCATTTCATCTGCCTTGATAAACCAGGTGTAGATCCCCTCTTTTACCTGGCGCTTGTTGTTGTCCGTGTGGTCCCACTGAAGTTCAGCCACATCTGATATGGTCTTTGATATGGGGAAGGACCGGATCACGTTACCGTCCCCATCTTCAATGTGGGATTCAATGGTGTGATTTCTGCCCGATTGGTCCAGAAACAGCTGGACCTGGTAATGTTTATTCACTTTTCTGATATCGCCTATCCTGGAGTGGCACTTATCCAATTGGGGAAGAACCACATGGTCAGGTTCGGCTGAGAGATCGATGGTTTCGTGATGGTCCAGGGACATGCTTCCCAATCCATGGTGCGTTGAAGCAATCCTTACATGGGGAGCGTTGGGATGATCGCAGGGAGTCCACCCGTCCTCGGCACTGATCAAGTTCATATTATTGGCTTCGCGTGCCCGGTTAAGCAGTCCCATTTCATAGGTATCCAGGGCCACCGGATCCTTGCTGACCGCTATGGTATTGGCATGAAACACATTCCCTGAAAGGGGGCCTCCATGATAGACTCCTGCCAGTGCATCCAGAAAATTTAATATATATGGAGCCTGCTGGCTGATATTCTTATAAAAGACTGGAGCGCAGAGGCGGGTGCCCGCAAAAGGGCTCTCTTTATCGGTCCAGGACGTGCCGTGGGTTCCAACAGGATTATCCGTGCAGCCGTAATTGTTCTTCATGGCTCCTGTGATCCCGGCCTCCCGGTGGTCTTTGGCTATGATATAATTGATTAGGAAGTCATGCTGGTATACGCCGGAGAAAATACGCTGGGGAGCCCGGTACTTTTTTGGAAAATCCGGAGCAGCAATAAACCCCGGTGCATCTTCCGGCAGCTCCAGGGGACCTGAGTTAGAGATCCAGTGGATCCTTGGGGCTCCTGGCCTGGTATCTTTATAGATGCCTGCCCTGTCTGGAAACACAGGCCGGTAGCCCTGTATTAAAGGAAAGTTCTGGCGGGTTCCCCGGGAGTATATTCTTTCGAAAAAAGTAATGTTCTCCGGAGGAAACGTTCCATCCAGCATTTGAGACAGACCGGTGACAATGGCATTGGTGACTGCTGATTTGGGTCCAAAGGGACACAGATATTTGGACCAGTCATTTTCCATATCCGAAGAGTATGAAAAATTAAGCTTGATTCCGATCTTCGTATCTGAATTGAGCTTACCGGCCGGGAACAATGATTCCCAGGCTTTGCCCACACTTGCCTGCCCGGTTAATTTCGTGACTGCCGTATCCACCATACTGGCGATGCGCATACTCTGTATTTCCCAGGATAGAATTTTATCCACTCTGATCCCGAAAGAATCCAGGGTCTGCCCGGGCCTGAATTGCATACGGGAGGCAAACTGGTCCCTGACACTGACCAGGGGTGAAGCATACAGGTCCTCATAGTAAGTCCTGCCACAACCGTATTGGATTAATGGTGCTGCCAGGAGCGAGCCTACTCCATACTTTATAAATTTCCGACGTTTCACTTTTTAACGCGTAAAGAAGAATAAATAAGTTCATGAAGGAGTCCTTGAAAAGTACTAAAAAAAATACACATTCAGAAGATAAGTGCTAATTTCACTTAAAATTAACTTATTAAAAAACATTCGGTAAATGAAGAGTTCAATCCCGTCTGCATGTTTCATTTTACTCCTTTTTCTGGTTTCAAATTCATTGCCCGGTCAGCAAGGGACCTACCACAACTACCAGGATCATCCCTGGGTGGATTCGGTACTAGCCACCCTTTCCAGGGAGGAGAAAATTGCCCAGTCGCTCTGGGTCCTCGCCGGTCCGGAGGAGGGGCTCCACGAGAACATGGAAATTGTCCGGGCTGTCCTGGATGCAGGTCTTGGGGGTCTGATATTCACAGAGAGCCCCAATGGACAGATGCAGGAACTGGCCAACTACTGCAGCTCGCTCAGCAGCATACCCCTGGCCATTGCCCTGGAGGGCAGGTGGAGCGATCCATATCCGGATTTGATCTCCCTGGCAGCCATTGACAGCGACTCAGTTCGTTTCCTGGCCGGAGCAAATCTGGCAGCAGAAATCCGAAAGAAAGGAGTGGATTTGATTCTGGCAGAGGATATGGATGAGGCTCTGGCAGAAGGTCTTAGGGAAAAGCATATCCAGATCCTGAATCCAAAATGGATCCAAAGGGCCAGGATCAGTGAGATCGCCGGCTATATGGAAGCACCTGCCCCTGCTGATTCCCTGGAGCATCGGGTCAGGCAGGCCCTGGCCCTCAAATACTGGATCTTACAGCATAAAGCGGACCCTGAAAACACCTGGCTGGATAAGAAGAACTTTGCCGGGTCTGAACAATCTGCCCTTATACGGGACCTGTATGCGCGATCCTTAACAGTTCTGAAGAATCAGGATGAGGTGATCCCGGTTCAGGATTTGGGAAATACCAGGATTGCCTGCCTGACAGTGGATCAGGCAGGGATGAGCGATTTTTTGGATATGGCAGGCCTGTATACCCGGACCGATAACTATGTTTGGTCTCCGGAAAGCACAAAGAGCAAGGAACTGGCCGAACAATTAGCTAGCTATAATCTGCTTATCGTTGGTCTGTCCCCTGAGCAACTCCATGGGGAATCCTTGACTTTTCTCTCCTCGCTTAAACCACAGACAAAGCTGATTGTGGTCTGCTTCGGAGATCCGGCCCAGCCAGAATTATCCAGGAGTATTGCTTCCATCGAAGCCACGCTGGATCCTGAGGGGTTAATTCTCAGTTACGAACAAAATCCCATGACGGAAGGGCTCTCGGCACAGCTAATTTTCGGGGGGATCGGCGGAAGTGGAAGATTGCCCTTAAGCATTGGAGATCAGTACCCCGCCGCTTTTGGAATCACCACGCCGGGCGGCCTCAGGCTTCAATATGGCTACCCGGAAAATGCCGGGCTTTTTTCCACACAGCTGAACCAGAACATTGATTCCATTGTGAAGAGTGGACTGGATGCGGGTGCTTATCCAGGTTGCCAGGTGATTGTAGCCCGGAGGGGGACCGTGGTCTTTCACAAGGCCTACGGCTACCATACCTACGATAAACGAATTGAAGTCCGGAAGAATGATCTATATGACCTGGCGTCCGTAACCAAAGTCTCCGGCCCCCTTTCCGGACTGATGCTGCTGGAGGCTTCTGGAAAATTTTCTTACCAGGATCATCTGGGGGACTATTGTGCTGCCATGAAAGGATCCGATAAGGCAGACCTGGCCCTCAAGGATGTCCTGGCTCACCGGGCAGGGCTTTATCCCTGGATACCCTACCATGAAAAAACTCTGAAGAAGAACGGGCAATATAAAAGGCGCTTTATCCACCCGGATCCCGGAGGGAAATATACCCTCCAGATAGCTGACCGTCTCTATCTTTCGGACAGGTTCAGGCAGAAAATCTTTAAGGTAATCCGGAAATCGGAACTGGGCGAGCAGAAGTATCTGTACAGCGGCTTGTCCTTCTTTCTGTTTCCTACCATAATAGAGGAGTTGTCCGGACAGCCCTATGAAACATTTCTGGCGGAACAGATCTACCAACGGCTTGGAGCATGGGAGCTGCTTTACCATCCACGCAGCAAATTCCCCGCTTCCAGGATTGTACCCACAGAATATGATTCCCTTTTCCGGAAACAGCTGGTTCATGGGTATGTGCATGATGAAGGAGCGGCCCTGATGGGAGCTCATGCAGGGAATGCCGGTCTCTTTGCCTCTTCCAACGACCTGCTGAAGCTTATCGAAATGTACCGCCGGATGGGAGCTTACGGAGGGGAGCAGATCATACCCTCAGAGGTCCTCAGGGAATATTCAAGCTATCAGTTTCCCGAGCTAAAGATCAGACGGGGACTGGGATTCGATAAACCCCTGCTCAACGACTATGACGGTACTCCCAGAGATTATCCCTGTCCGGGAGCCCCTCCTTCCAGTTTCGGGCACTCTGGATTTACAGGAACTTTTGTCTGGGCGGATCCGGAAAATGAAATAAGTTATGTGTTCCTGTCCAACCGGGTTCATACCAGCCGGACCAATCAATTGTTATATGAGATGAATATCCGGACAAACATCCTTCAAAGTGTTTACGATTCATTGATTGATCCTTAATGATCCCCAATGCAAGAGGAGGCATTTGACTGGTTTGACAGGTGCTTGAAATAGTGACCGGCCACGGTGGTAAAAATAATTAAGAGTCTATCTCTCATATAGTAAACTAAAGGGTTTGAATTGGCTGATAACTTTAGTATTTTGAGGGGAATTCTAAATTGAGAAAATATAATCCTTTTGAAAGAAATCCATCAATAAAGCATCGTTATGAAATTTACGAATAAGAGGTCAACACTCACCTTATTGGCAACAGCTACACTTATTATTTTTCTTTTTACCAGTGCGAATGCTCAAAAACCCGGAGAAAAACACGAAGGAAAGATCTGTCAGGTAAGCTCCTTCTCCATGAATAAGATCTGCAAGGAGTGGGACGGACAGTGGCAGGGAATCGGAGTAGCTTCAGACGGAAATTGTTACTTCGCTACCTCCACGCATTCCAGCGGACACGGAGCAGGCTTTCATAAATACGATCCGGTAAAAAGGGAGCATACCATGATCGCAGAAGATATGACCATTATCTGTGACGAAGAATTCAGCGGATCCCAGCAGGGCAAGATCCACAGTCCCATCGTGGAACTGGACGGCTGGTTGTATTTTACCACCCACCTCTCAAATTACTGGCCCGAAGGGATCGACATCTATCCGGGGGCACATGTGCTGGGATATGAGATGGCCACCGGCAAGTTTCGTGACTTTGGCATTGTAAAACCGCGCTATTCCATCTATTCGGCTATCCAGGTGGATCCGGAACACAAAGTCCTGTATGTAATGCTATCACCTTTCCAGCCCGACCTGATCAAAGAAGACGGGGTCCATCTTTACAGCGTGGATATTGAATCCGGGGAGAAAAAGGATCTGGGCCAGCTGACTTTCGGAGAAACCGGAGGCACGCCCTGGTTTTATGTGGATCATAAGGGGAACTGCTGGTTTACCCTCTGGAAAAGGGAGTGGCAATATGAATATGACCGGGGCAACCTGTATTGCTACAGCCCGGAAGCCGGCAAGATTATCACCTACAAGGACGCCCTGCCCAAAGAGGCCCTGTTGATTGATGGAACCCCTGTTACAGGGAAACACAGGTACAATACCCGCTGCTGGAACTATACCGAGGCACTTCCCGGCAGGGAACGCTGTCTCTTTGCCATGGGCGCCTGGGGAGGGGGTGATGAGCGTCTTTGGATCTTTGATCCTTCCAAGGATATTGCAAGCGGGGAGGCCTTTGAGCCCATTGCCAATATAGGCTCAACTTTTCATGAGACCGCCAGGGGAGGAGACAGGCTCTACTTTGTCCAGTACGAGGATCTGGAAGTACAGCGGACCATCAGCCCGGAGCTGGCCAGGGATGAAGATCCCGATATCGTTGGCTACAATTCCAATCTGCACCTGAGAAGCATTTCCCTTAAAAAGGGTGACGATCCCAACCTGATCACAGATCATGGGAAGATCGTGGACCAGGATGGTAGAGCTGCCCGTATGATCAATGCACTGGCTGCCGATTCCAAGGGTCGGGTATATATGACCGGAGACTGGTACATTAAATCGGACCGGGAAGCCAGCATGTATAACCTGCTGTGGGATCATCCCGGTGAGCGCCTCTATTCCCTGATGAAGCGGGGGATGTTCTTTGCCGTGGCAGAGACCGGGGAGTAGTAATAAATTCCCTGAACCATTTAACCTGAAACCATAAATAACCTACCCATATGAAACGCTTTGCGCTGCACCTGACTTTAGTACTAACCATTCCATTTATCCTGGGTTCCTGCAATCAGGAGAGCCGGTATTCTGAATACAGTGAAATGATCCTTACTTATCCCTTCTCTGATACAAGTTATCTGCCCATAATCGCCAAACGGAGCGATATCTACCCCTATTCCCGTATTGACGGATTCAGCCACGAAGGGGTGGAAAAGGAGTGGAAAATGGTGAAACTGGAAAACGATTACGTAGAGGTCTATATCATCCCGGAGGTCGGGGGAAAAGTATGGGGTGCCGTTGATAAAACCACTGGGAAGGAGTTCATCTATATGAACGATGTGGTGAAATTCAGGGATGTGGCCATGAGGGGACCCTGGACCTCCGGGGGGATCGAATGGAACTCCGGGGTGATAGGACACCATCCTGGAACCGCTGCTCCTGTGAATTACAAGTCATATGTGGATGACGACGGCACTGCCCACTGCGTAGTTGGAGGCATGGATCTTCCTTCTCATTTGCAGTGGCGGGTGGATATTGCCCTGCCATCGAACACTTCTTATTTTGAGACCCGGACCTTCTGGTACAATGCCTCCCCATTCTTTCAGTCTTATTACCAGTGGAACAATGCGGCAGTTAAGAGTGCGGAGGATCTCCGTTTTTATTTCCCCGGGAATTATCGCCTGGGGCATAGTGGCCAGGCCTATCCCTGGCCGGTGGATGAAGACGGGCTTGACCGTTCCTGGTACAGGAACAATAGCGATATCGGTTCCTTTTCCTATCACATCTACGGGAGCATGGACAACTACTTTGTCTCTTATTATCATGACGAGGATTTTGGTTCCGGTCACTGGTCCCCGGTGGATGGTGCACCCGGCAAAAAAATCTTTGCGTGGTCCCAGGCCAGGAACGGGGCCATATGGGAGGGCCTGCTTACCGATACCCACGGGCAGTACGTGGAAGTACAATCAGGAAGAATGCTCAACCAGAACAGTGTCAGCAGCGGGAGGACACCCTATAAACAGCCCAGTTTTATTCCATATAATTCCGATACCTGGGTGGAACGGTGGTTCCCAGTCAGGGGCACTGGCGGAGTCACCCGGGTGGCTGAATCCGGGACCATTCATCTAAAATATTTAGAGGAAGGCCTTCAACTGCTTTTCTCTCCCATCCTGGAGATTGAGGGGAAGCTGGTTGTCAGGTCCGGAAAAGAGGAACTTATTGCTGAAAATGTGATGCTAAAGCCCTCGGATTTGTTTGACAGAACCGTGGAGGGCATTCAGGAGGGGACGCCCCTGGAGGTAATGCTTAATGATGAACTGATCTATTCGTCTAAGAAGAATTACCTTATGTCCAGGCCTCATCGTTCGCCTGGGGATGCCCTGAATGATCCCTTTGTCCGGGCCCGGGAACTGGAGAATCGCAGATCCTACGGGGAAGCTCTTGAGACCTACCTGGATCTGCTGGAGAAAGATTCCATGCGGCTGGATGCAGCCGAGCGGGTAGCCGAGCTTTATTTCCGGATGGGCGAGCTGAAGGCGGCCAGGGAGTATGCAAATAGTATCCTGGAGATCGATGCTTACCTGCCGGGGGCCAATTTCATCTATGCATCCATCCGGAAGGCTGAAGGGGAATTTACTGATGCTCGGGATGGTTTCCGTTGGGCCATTCGTTCCCTGGAGTACCGCAGCGCTGCCTACCAGCAGCTGGCGGAGATGGACCTGATGGAGGGGGATCTGCGGGGGGCCTTGCAAAACACCTCCCATTCCCTGACTTTCAATGAACTGAACGTGAACAGCTATAAGATCATGGCTATTGCCCATCGCCTTCTCGGGGATCCGGAAAAGGCTGATGAGGTATTGGAGGGGCTGCAAGAGATAGATCCACTGAATCAATTCGCACTTTTTGAAGCTTATTTGCTTCGGCCCGGATCAGGGACTCTGGATGCCTTCAATCAAGTATTTAAAAATGAGATGGCCAGGGAAGAATACTTAGAAATAGCCTTGTTTTATGAGGAATTGGGCTTACATAAAGAGGCAGTGAAGGTGCTCACCGAGGCACCATCCTATCCGGTGATCGATTACTGGCTGGCCTGGCTTCACAGAGATGATGCGGAGAAATCAAACAACTTTCTGGAGAGGGCACTGAATGCAAGCCCGGCCTATGTTTTCCCATACCGGATCAGGACCCTAAAAGTCCTGGAGTGGGCATCTGAGAAGAGTCCCTCCTGGATTACCAGCTATTATTCCGCACTGATTCTCTGGAACATAGCTAAGGAGCAGGAGGCGCTGGAATTGTTGAAGCATTGGGAAGATCATCCTGATTTTGTTCCCTTTTATTATTCTAGGGCCCATCTGGCGGGCATTCATACCCCGGAGGCAATACAGGATATGGAGCGGGCCCTGGTTTTGGGCCCCGGACAATGGCGGATATACAGGGACCTTGCTGAGATCTATTCAAAAAATGGGGACAATACGGCTGCCCTGCAACTGGCTGAAATTGCGCATGAGCGCTTTCCCGGGAACTATATCCTGGAACTGGCCTACAGCAAATATCTGACAGTATCGGGAGACTATCAGGGATCGCTGGATGTTCTGGAAAAGACAAAGGTCCTGCCCTTTGAAGGAGAGAATACGGGACAGAGGCTCCACATATACAATCATCTGCTGCTGGCCTATGAGCACTATAATAAAGGTGACTATGACCTGGCTCTTGGCCATATCGATCAATCGGAACTCTATCCTGAAAACCTGGGATCAGGAGCTCCTGCTTATCCCGATTACCGGGACCAGAACAGCCTTAGAAAGATGATCTATGATAAGACGGGCCAGCGGGAACTCTCCCTTAAGGCAGAGCAGGCAATCCTGGACTATGACCTGAAATTTGGTAAACGCAGGGGAAGAAGCATTTTTGACCAGCAGTTTTCAACCATGGTCATTCAACCCTTCTAAACCTAAGCTGATTAGAAAAACTGTCATTCATATTGTCATATGAAACGTATCAATATACCCTTATTATTTCTGATTCTTGGATTAAGCAGTCTCTCTGTGAAAGCTCAGACGCTGGAAGAGTTCAAGTATCATAGAATGGATGTAGCTCCCATGAATCATGCAGTCCGTAATGATTTCCAGTTCAACGGATTTACCAATTACTGGCACGATACATATACCCACTGGTACAGCTATGGGAATCTGTTCAAGATGGCCATCCCGGTTGTGGAAAAGAATATCCTGCAAAGCAAGGTGGATATGGCAGAAGATATGGGCATCCCCGGTTTATTGATGCAGGAAGGATTCATTGCAAATCTGATTTCAAGCAACTTTGAAGTTTTGGACCAACCGGACAGAACTACCCTGGAACAGTCAGTCAGGGCGGGGAATATCCTTGTTTTTGTTGATCCACAAAGCTCTCTTGGAGAAAAATTAACAGGAGGTATTTCTGAACAGGCGAGTTGGCCTGAAGAGTTAAAGAGCCACCAATACGGTGCAAGGGATCTCAAACGAATTGATGCCTTTATGCTTCAGACAGGGGATAGAATACTGTTTGTGGTAGCTTCATCGGACCACAACGCCCGTGATCAATTTAAGGCCTTACTAAATAACACCATGGATGTTATTCAAAGGTATGACCTCCACAAAGGCTGGTTCGGGGTTGAAACCTTGCTCAAAAGTGTAACCTGTACCAAAGGACACCCCCTGGAAGTGATCGGAGCAGGGATGAATGAAGGGAACAGCTGGTTCGTTTTCAGCGGCTTAATGGATTATATGCTTAAGGAGGAACTGGAGCAGTGGCTGGAGCAGGCGAAACTGCCCCTTGTAACTGATGTGGGCTACTCGACTATTTTCGGATTACAGGATTGGGAGGGCTATCAGTTTCAGCGACTGGACAGGCGAGACCCGAAAGTTTGGGTGGACTATGCAGCGGAGAAGGGGGGATATGTATTCCGGAACGTGATGGACACCCTGGCCGATCCTTACCAGTTCGATGGGTATTTTGCATCAGAGGGGAACAAGGTGCAGATTGACAAGGAGGAGGTCCCCTTTGTGCTTCGAACCGGCTATCTGGATGGAAATGCCACTTCAAGTATGGTCCTCTTCCTTCCAAAGGGGGAGGAGCTAAACCGTACATCCATGTGGCAGGCCATTCTCGACCGGCGCGAGGTGGGTGTTCTGGAAAAAGGGATGATGCTGGGACCGGCTTACTTCCGGAATGCCCTGCAACTCTTATTGCTCGACAGGGTTTTTCTGGAGGAATATTTTGGAGATCGAATAAGCCTGGTGGCTAAAACGGAGGGCTACGACCTGCAGGTGACAGTCATAAATACGTTGAATACACCGCTCTCGGGACTCCTGGAGTTGGACCTTCCCGAAGCCCTGGCGGTGAAAGGGAATTCATCTGTGGAAATAAAACTCCCACCGGGTAGTTCAAAAACACAACTTTTTACCTTACAAGCGGAGGCAGGGGCCATGGATCAAACAAACCCGGTTTCCGTCCATTTTAAGTGGGATGGAAAAGAGAAAAGCACCCTCACCATGCTGGATTTGCCACCGGTCATATCAGTCCACCGCTTGTTATATGGTCATACACCTTCGATAACTTACCCCGTAAGCATTCACAATTTTACCGGACAAAGCTCATTTCCTGTAAAGGTTCAGGTGGTAAAAGCTGAAAATGAAAAGAAGGTGGTCTATGAAACGAGCCAGACATGTGCTGCCGAAACAGGCTCTTTTGAGGATATGCTCTTTGAATTAGAGCTTCCTGCCGGTCATTTTTGCGTAAAAGTATCTGCTCTCGGACTTGAGTACACGTCTCAATTGGGAGTTGGCTTAGCGAAAGGAGCCCCCAAAGCTTATGAAACTGATCTGAACGGCGACGGGATTAACGAGTACCGGCTGGAGAACGACAGCGTGCAGATCACCCTGCTGACCACCGGTGCCAGGGTGATTGAATATAATGTGAAGAGCCGGAACGACAATGTCCTCTTTAAGTTATGGCCTGAGCAAGTGGATGACCATAAGCGGCCTTTTCGGGAGAGAGCTTTTTACCCTTATGGTGGATTCGAGGATTTTCTGGGGCAGGGGAGCATGGAGAATCACCGGGTGTATGATGCAGAAATAGTCAAAGAGGACGGGGATTATGTCAGGGTCAGGATGTGGACCGACTATTTTGGCAACCGCCTGGAAAAAACCTTTACCCTGTATGACAATTCCCCTTTGCTGGAGGTACGCTTTGCCCTGACCTTTAAAAATCCCGAAGCCAATGTACTGGGACCTCAACCTATACTCGCACTTGGAGAGAAACACTGGACAGAGGATGTCTTTACCGTTCCGGAACTGGATGGCCTGCAGGAGTACAGGATGGTCACGGATGACCGCTTCGGACAATTGATGTTTCTGAGAGAGGGTTGGAATGCGGGCTATGATACCGTAGAGGATATCTCTTTTGTAGGGGCTTTCCCCGTGGACCAGCCACTGTTTTTACACATGTGGATGAACCATCCCGCAAACAAGGACACCCACTACTATTATGCTGAATTTCAGCCCTGGGTCCCTATTTTTCAGAAAAGCACCATGTATTTTACTTACTATTTATGGGGAGCAGGGGGAGCCTGGGAAAATGGAGTTAAAGAGTTAAGGAAGAAAAATCTTATTACAGCTCAGCCCCATGGAGACAGGTAAAGAGTAGCACCTGCTAATGGTTCTCCAATAGCGTCGCCTAAAAATGTAGCATTTATCAGGGTGGAACAGGTCAAGGATCCCCCCCTATAAAGAAATTAGCTGATCGACTCAGTCCAAAGATGTACAATCATCCCAAACTGATATACCCTGCCCGCCTAAACGCGTGAAGCGTATCGGGGTTCATCAACGAAATTCTTTGATATATCGACGGCACCCTGGAATTCATGCCATCTGACAATTTGTCCATCAACGATGGTCCAATGTCTGTTTGCGGAAGCCTGATGCTTATCTATGGTAGTCCGATGCTTATCGAAAAAGGTCCTGAATTCATCTACCTAAGCTTAGAGCTCGTCTACGGTGCATGGGCATTCATCTACGGAGCAATAGAGCCCTGTGGCAATACTCAAAAGGCTATTGGGCTGGTTCATAAGCCTTTCAAATGGGTGTCACTTCCTAAAATAGCTTGACAGATTTATACTTACAATTTAGTTCTTCTTTGCATTTAAAATAGAATTCCTGATCATTATCTTTTTTAACTCTGATAGTCCTGGATACTAGGTCACTTTTTCTTTCTATACCTATTTTCTGGTTTACATGATCTGTAGCTTATCCTGTTTCAGTATACCAACTCATTTCTTATTCCTGGATCTAGCAACACTATTATTTTTCTCTCCTGGTTTGAACAACACTTGCTTTCGCTAATGCTGATCTGCTGGTTCAAGTTTTTCTGTTACTCCTTCTACACTCTGCACTTTATTGCTCTTCGGATACCAGTGCTTCCTCAAAGGGCCAGTATGTTCATGAGCTTCAACAGGAACCATAAACCCCAAACTTCTATGAGGCCGTACATTGTTGTATTTAGATACTGCAACTTCTGTAGCTTCCAGCGCTTCTCTATAACTTATAAATGTCTCAGCCAGGTTATACTCATCTTTTAAGATCCCGTTGATCCGCTCTGCTATTGGATTTTCATATGGATCACCATTCTCAGTCATCGATATGCATATCCCACAACCTCTTAGATAATTCACATAATCATAGCAGCAATATTGGATCCCCCTGTCAGAATGGTGGATCAGATGCCCTTTTCTCACTTCCTCATTTCCATTGGCCATCTTTAAAGCATTCAATGCCCCTTGGCTAGATAGATCGGCCCATAAGCACCATCCCATGATTCTTCTGGAGTAAGCATCTGTAACCAGTGATAAATAGGCAAAACCATGTCGAAGCCTGATGTAGGTAATATCACTGACCCAGAGTCGGCCCGCTGCAAATAATTGGATATCCTTGATTAGGTTCGGGAACTTGTGGAATAGATGATTAGAATTTGTTGTTCTCGGACGACGCTTTCTTCGTCGAACAAGTAACCCATGTGCACTTAGAAGAGAATAGAATTTATCTCTACCATATTTAATATTATGTTCCTGCAGAATAGGCGTTAACAGATATAGAAGCTTTTCCGCACCCATTCGTCTGTGTTCTTGTCTTAATTCCTTTGCCAAACGAAGAATGAAAACCTCCTGCATCTGTTGTTGTGATTGGCGCTTCTTGATATCGTACCAGGCCTGACGGCTTACCCCAAACAGCCCACAAATGATCGCCTTTGATACCAGCGGATACATCTGTGCCAGTACACTTACTGTTTGGGGCCAGACTTTTTTCTAATGGAGAGTTTATAGTCTGCCTCGGCAATATCGATCATCGTATTTAGAGCTATATTCTTCATCTGAGCTAGTTCTAACTTCTTTTCCAGCTCTTCAATACGCTCCTCCAACTTCTTGACCTCTGCCCTGTCCTTAGAACTCATTAATTCCAAAGATAAGTGTAATTCATCTGAATATAGCTCCTGCCAGCGTTTTATAACTCGTTTTAAATAAATGTGATGCAACTCAAATCTTGTCCGAACTCCATCTAAGGTTAGGTTGCCAGCGTCCATCTGGCTAATCAACCAACGTCGAAAACTATGCTCATAATCCTTGTAATTAAAGGGTGGTTCTTCAAAACCTTCCATGCGATCCGTTAATACTACTACATCTTTCATAGCTTGATTTTTGTGTCAAGCTATTTCAGTAAAAGACAATGGGTCCTGGAGACTTTTGATTTCACCCCGGAGGCAAAGCAACGCACCCGGGAGTCTTTCCGCCTGACACTCTTGTCAGTCTGCACGAGCCACAAGCCTTTATACCCGAAGCACAAGACATTCAAATTTTAATACAAGGCTTCCGTATTTATTCAAGAGCCTTTTTACAGAAGCCAAGAGTCTTCTGCGGGATTTTTGAAAAAACGTTTAAAACAATCAAAACAACATGTATACCAGGCCTCACTCTCTTTTTCAACAGCTGCAGTTGTTTTTTCTGATCAAAAGACAAAGTAATAAACTGAACTCCGACCACTGCCTCAAAGGCGTTTTGGAAGACAAGCAGAACATGCGCTATTTGCAATCAACTTAGGAAGAGGGCAGGGCTAACACAAGAAGAGTTGGCTGATTTTTCAGGACGAGACACTGGCTACAAAAGAAAAAGGGTGCCCTTGTGAGACACCCTCTTTACAAAAAGAAATTATTATCTAATTAGAAGTTCGCTCCTCCGGTATCCCACCACAAGTGGGTTCCAATTTCATCAGGGCCTCCCAATTTTGTGGTAGCATCGGCAACACCATCCGCGTTATTATCGCGTTCGCTATTTAAGAATGGCACCCTTCGAAGGAAGTCATCGGCAGCGATAAGTCCCCAGTCTGCACTACTGTCATTTTTCGTATTATAAGGCAGCTTGGGATATCCCGTTCTGCGATGATCAGCCCAGGCCTCGTTGGCATTTGTGAAGTTGTTAATCCATTTCTGGGTAATGATCTTTTCCAGTTTCAGTTCATCGCTATCCGCATCATTCCATGCAACAGTTATTGTTGAACGGCTGGTCCAATCATTTCTTGCGTCTTTAGGGTCGGTATAATCAATTGGCGTGCTGGTAGCATCAGCCAAATATGCATCAACTCCCCCGGCGCCCCAATCGGCAAATGAAGCTTTGACACCATCCTCGTAATTGGTTCTTGCATCGCCGGCACCTGTCCATCCTCTTAAAGCTGCTTCAGCTTTTAGATGGCAAACTTCGGAATAGGTAAATGATCTTCTCGAAGCAACCGCTTTGAATGATTCGTTGACGGTTGAATAGGTTAACCTTTGATCTTTTGCGTCGAGGTGTGCACCACTGTGAACACCTTTATAAGGCCAATCAGGATGGTCGGGATAAAGCGTATTATCACTTGCTGGAGCAAAATAGCTGGAAATACGATTGTCCTTCAAGCCAATTAAAAAGGATTCCATGGCTGCCCCCATGCGCGTATCGCCCCATTCAAAGCAAATAACATTCATGGGTAGTTTAGAGCCGTAAAGGGAAATATTAAAATTATCTCCGTTTGAAGCAATTAATCCAGCGGGATCGGCCATGGCTTTTTCACCCTGTGCTTGAGCAAGAACAGGATCAACCTTTACAATCCGCATGGCCAGCCTTAAGCGTAAAGAGTTCACCAATTTCATCCAGCTTGCCATATCACCGTTATAACTGGCATCAAATTTATTCAATCCGGCATAATCTGGGTTAGCGGCAAAAACAGCTTGAATCGCATCGAGGTCTGCGAAAAAAGCATTGTAAAGAACCTCCTCGCTATCGTAAATATTTGCCTGTCCGGACACGCCGTAATTTGTATAAATCACCGGGCCATGGTAATTCGTTAGTTTAGACATACCATATACCTGTAGTAACTTTGCCCATGCCGAGAATACCGGATAGCCCCCCTCATCAGCTTGTTTTATTACCTGTGCTGCCGGAGACATTACACTATTGTATATTCTATTCCAGTAGGTATTCCACCTCATGTAATAGGTAGTGTTGTTTACACCACCTACGAAAGGTGTGGGTGTTCCAAGGTGTCGAACCCAGTTGTCATGACACAAATCTTCTTCGATTTGATGCCCGAACTGATTGGCCAACAGCGATTGAAAAGGAGAGCCAAGTCGGTTAAAATCCTGGTCCAATTCCTCATCTGAGATAAGGTATTGGTTTCGGTTTGCCTCTTCAAAATTATCTGTGCATGAAAATAATCCAAGAGTAAATATGACTGCAAAAAATATTTTTTTCATAGTTCTAAAAATTTAGAAGGTTACCTTAACATTAAAACCATAAGTTCTTGTAGCTGGCACATTAAAATTATCAAGCGATGGTGCACTGTTACTTGTATTCATGGCTAACTCAGGATCGAATGGTGCTTTCTTGTAGAAGATAAATAGATTCTGACCCACCAGTGAAACCGAAGCTGCTTTAAGGAAGCTATCTCCTGAAAGATTAAAATCGTAAGCTATGGACAACTGGCTTAAACGGATGTTTGTCCTGTCATAAACATACGGTTCAAGAATTCCATTTCTGCCTCCGATACCTCCACCTTCGGCATAATACAGGAAAGGATCAATTTGTGTGACAGGAGTGTCGCCCTGCATTCCATCGATCTCCACATATCCCACATCCCTTGCATCACCACTTCTTTTGCTCACTCCCCATCCATCGAGCATGGATTCGGTTTGGCTGACCACTTTGCCCCCAAATTTTCCCATAACAAGCGCACCAATGCTAAACCGTTTAATCTGGAGACTGTTATTCCATCCAAGGGTGAAATCCGGCTCAAGATTTCCGAAGTATCCCACTTCCCAATCAGTCACATCATATTGGACCTGTGTTCTCAACGGACGTCCGGTGTTCTCATCAATCATCATCTTACCGTCATCGGTCCTTCTGAACATATAGCCATAAAGATCTCCATAGGAACCGCCCTTCCTCAGAAATGTTGCATAACCTTCTGAACTACCCATACCAATTACACGGCTTGGATTGTCCGGATCAAGTTCAAGAATCTCATTATCGTTGGTGTGAAAGTTAAATGCTGTCTTCCATCTAACCGTAGGAGTCTGAACCGGTATTGCATCCAGGGTAATTTCATACCCCTTGTTTAGAATTTCCCCAACATTAATGTTCTTGCTTGTATATAGTCCCCTTTCTTCAGGAGGAAGAGCAACGTTCAGGAATTGATCCTTACTGGTATTACTGTAGTAGGTAAAGTCGAGGCCAATTCGCCCTACGAACAGTCGAATTTCACCACCAATTTCGTTACTTGTAATCAACTCTGGTCTTAAATCGGTCCAGGGCTGCCTGGTATTCCGGTTAATGCCCCCAAGTGACCCGGAAATGGAATGGTCAGAACGAATGGCATTCCAGGGTACTTCTTTTGCTGCCTGGGCGCTTGAAGCCCTAAGTTTCAGAAATGAAATCGCGTCGGGCAGCGTAAAAATATTACTTACAAGAGCAACGACACCTACGGAAGGATAAAAATAGGATGCCCCATCTTCTGTACCGATAAGGGTTGATGACCAGTCGTTACGTCCTGAAACATCAACATAAAACATATCGTTATACCCCACAGTGGCACTGGCATAAAGCGATTGTAAAATCGTTTCTCCACCATACTCACCGATAACAGTATTTGTCGGATAGTTTTGTGTTGAAAAAATATTGGGATAAAGCAAGTCGTTGGTCCCATTGTTTCCACTCATGCCGCTCCATTTATTCTTGGAGTAACTTCCACCAGCATACCCAATAAGGCTGATTTTATTAAAAGTTTTATCATATTTAAGTAAGGCATCAGCATAGGCCTTGCTGTCGGTTCTGTCGCCGAAAATATATCGACCGTTTGCAGAGACGTTGGTGACGTTTGAACCTGCTGCATCTTTCTCGGTAAGTCCCCAATCCACATAATCATACGTACCTCTTACAATCAAGGACAAAGCTTCTGTGAATGCATAATCGGCCGTTGCAGTAGCAATCACTCTTTGCGTAGTTTCCAGAATGGGTTGCTCATTGATAATCCAGTAAGGATTGCTCAGATGATGGTCGACTACATATACGTTCTGGAGCCACATATTTCGAGTTTCATCAAAATACCTGTAATTCGTTTTATAGTCCTCCCAATCTCTTTCACGCGGGAAATTGTACAGCCCTGTCAAGGTGTTCAGGTAATATCCTGCAGCAGGACGATTATGTACATTCTCGCTTGCCAGCATAACATTGGAACTCACCGTTAGCTTATCGTTCAGAAGTTTGGTTGATTGTTTAAAAGCAACATTGTTTTTTCCATAGGTGTTATTTGGAATAATTCCCCTTGCAGTGGTATTCGCGTAAGAAAGATAGGCCGTAGTCCTGGCATTTCCACCGCTTATTGTTACACCGTTCACTAAATTGTTGCCTGTCTGGAAGAAATCCTTCATCTGTTGTTCAGAGTAATTGGTTCCTCCGGGAGTGTCCGACCAGCTTTCCTTTGCGCCATTAAGAGCACCATAGTCAAATTGCATTTCAGGATAAACAAGAACACTCTCGAATGAAGAGGTTGAATTGAGTGTTACCCTGGTTTCACCGGCAGAGCCTGTTTTGGTGGTAATCAGCACTACACCGTTTGCACCCTGACTACCGTATAATATGGAAGCGTTCAGGCCTTTTAAAACGTTGACGCTTTCAATATCATCAGGATTGAGCTGCGACAAACCGTCACCTTGATCGTTTCCACCCCACATTCCGGGTTGTCCTCGTTTAATATTCATAATAGGGATGCCATCGATCACATAAAGTGGTTCGCTGCTTCCACCTAAGGATTTGAATCCTCTAAGGATCACCCTTGTTGATCCGCCAGCACCCGAAGCATTCTTTTGGATATCGAGTCCGGCAGCTTTGCCATTCATCGCATCCATAAAATTGGCGCTTCTTGCTCTCATCAACTCATCACCATCGACCTCCTGGGAGGCGTAGGTGAGGGTTTTTTTCTCGCGTGCGATACCAAGTGCGGTAACCACAACTTCGTCCATCTCAAATGCGCTGGGCATCAGGACTGCATCAATTACCGAGGCAGAACCTACGGGGATTACCTGAGCCTCATATCCAATAAAGGAGAATTGAAGTGAAACATCCCCCGATGGAATATTCAACGAATAGGTGCCATCGGCGGAAGTAATGGTTCCAGTGGTGGTACCCTGGACAACCACATTCACACCAGGTAAGGATGACCCATCTTCACTTGTGGTCACCGTACCTGTAACAGTTCGCTGTGCGAACAATGCTGTACTCGAAATGAGCACCATCATGGTTCCTAGAAGCAGAACCCTGCTGAACCATTTTAGCGGTAGAAGAAATTGTTTAATTCCCATTTGTAAGTAGTTTAGTTTAAAGGTTAAAGGATAAATTATTTGCGTTTAATAAAATATAAACTCGGATTTTATTGTCAGGAAAAGTACAAAAAATGAATTAAATTTTTGCATGCAAATCAAGATATAGCTTAGTTTATCTGAGGAAACATACGAATAAAAAATCAATTATTCAAGCAATTGTTGGCATACTGTGGACAATTTAGAAAAACACTATCCTCATATATATGGAATATTTTTTCTTAGGTTTTCAAAATCACGGACAAAACAATACCTTTGGGAAAGAAGATTCTCAAATCGATCTTTAAAACTCCTAAACTATTCAAAATGAAGGTATCCAGACAGAAATTTTCGTTCGCAAGCATGCTAATTGTTGGCTTACTTGCTTTTTTATTTATCCCGGTGGCCTCTGGTCAGCAGCCTGTTACAAGAGAATTTCAGTTTAACGGGTACACCAATCACTGGAATGACCATTACAGTGAATGGCACCGCTATGGGAACCTGTTTAAAATGGCAAGCCCAAATGTGGCAAAGAGCTTTCTTCAAAGCAAGGTTGTCACCGCTGTGGATATGGGTATTCCGGGTTTGCTGATGGAGGAAGGTTTTATGAACGGGCTGCTTACAGGCAAATACACAACAATGGATCAGCCTGATCTGAATACATTAAAGGAGGCTCTTTCAAAAGGAGACGTGCTGGCTTACCTGGATCCCGCTACGGAAACCGGACAGATGCTGAAAAACTTGCTTCCGGCAGACTGGGAATGGCCCTATCTGCTTGGCAGTCATCAGTACGGAGCCAGTGACCTGGTCCGGGTGGATCTGTTTATGGTGGAAAAAGAGGGACATACCCTGTACGCGGTGAGCAGTAAGGACGCGGATACCCGTCAAGCCGTAAAGAAACTTATCGAGTCAAGCCTGAAGCTGGTGGATAGCTATGAATTCCATAAGGGCTGGTTCGGGGCAAAGACCCTACACAATAGTGTGACCTGTACCAAGGGCCATCCCCTGGAAGTCATCGGCACAGGGATGAATGAAGGAAGCAGCTGGTTTGTATTTGACGGATACATGGATTTTATGCTGAAGGACGACCTGTCAGGCTGGATGGATGAGCTTGGATCGAAGGTGGTAACCGATGTGGGCCATTCTCCCATATATGGCTGTAGTGATTACGATGACTTACAGGTGCAACAACTTTTTACCCAGGAGATCACGATGAAATATGCACGTGATCATAAGGGATATATCTTTCGCCCGGTATATGATGAATATGCCGATTCCGCCGGAATGGAGTATGATGGCTACCTGGCCTTAGAGGGGAACAAGGAGCAGATCGACGCGGAGGATGTTCCATTCATATTGCATACCGGAACCCTGGATGGAAATGCCCTGAACAGCATGATCCTTTTCCTGGAAAAGGGAGAAGCACTTACCCGTGAATCCATGTGGAAGGCGATCCTGGACCGGCGTGCCACCGGGATACTGGATATGGGCAAGATGCTCGGACCGGCTTCTTTTAGGAATCCACTCCAGATGCTTTTTCTGGACCGGGTGTTCCTGGAGGATTATTTCGGTGACCGGATCGATCTGCAGGCCGAGGTCCTGGGGAATACTTTACAGATATCGGTCAGGAACTTTGGTCAGGAGTCGCTCTATGGGGATGTGGAGGTTTTACTTCCCGGTCAGGTGGGTTCGGATGATCCGCTGCTCGTTCCCCTGGATATTCCTGTCAATAGCGCCAGGACTGTCAAGGTCAGACTGTTGCCGGGGAAAGAAGCCATGGGGCGCGCCAATCCTCTGGGAATTTCTTTCAAAGGGAAAGGAAAAAACAAACATACCATGGCCGTACTGGATCTGCCTCCTGCCATTTCACTTCACCAGGTGAAGTACGGACATGCCCCGAAGGTGCAGTTTCCGGTATCGGTACACAATTTCACAGAGCAATCCTCCTTTCCAGTGGAGGTTCAGGTCTTCCCGGTAGGAAAGACCAGAGCCAAATACAAGGAGACAAAGACCTATATGGCTGCACCCGGATCTTTCCAGGAACAAGTATTCGATCTGGAACTTCCTGCAGGTGATTATGAGGTGAAAGTTATGGCACTTGGAGTGGAAAACACCTCCCAGCTGGGTGTGGGGAAGGCAGAGGGAAAACCCACTATCACCGAGGTGGATCTGAACGGTGACGGGATCATGGAATATATCATGGAGAATGACAGTGTTAAGGTTACCCTGATTACTACTGGTGCCAGGATGATCGAATACATCGTTAAGAGCCGTAATGATAATGTATTTTTTAAATTGTGGCCAGACAAGCCTGTTGATGATCGCAGGCCCTTCAGGAAACGGGGATTCTACCCTTTCGGAGGCTTTGAAGATTTCCTGGGACAGGCCAGCCTGGAGACCCACCAGAAGTATCATGCAACTGTCACCCAGAGTGAAGGGAGTTACGTTCAGGTAAAAATGTGGTACAATTATTTCGGTAACCGCATGGAGAAGATCTTTACCCTGTACGGAAATACCCCGCTGGTGGAGGTCCGCTTTGCCATGGACTTCCAGAACTACCCGGAGACCAATATGCTGGGCCCCAGCCCATCCTGGAACTGGGAGAGAAACACTGGACCGAGGATGTATTTGTTTCAAATGAGATCGGGGGACTGGAGGAGTACCGTATGATGCCGGAAAAGTATTATGGAAAGGCTATCCAGATACAGGAAGGATGGAATGCAGGCTATGATACCCAGGAGGATGTTTCTTTCGTAGGAGCCTTTCCGGTTGACCGGCCCATCTTCCTGCATATGTGGATGAACCATCCGCGAAACAGGGACGCCCATCATTATTATGTTGAATTCCAGCCCTGGCTGCATATTCAGCGAAGAACCATCAGCTACTTCTCCTATTATATGTGGGCCGCAGGTGGAAGCTGGGAAAACGGATTGCAGGAACTGCGTGAGCGGAACCTGATCAGTCAGACCAGGAAGAAGTAGAAGCTTAAGAGCAATATTTTTAAGAAAAGCAGGTGCCGGTTTATGTAAGATATTCCCTAAATTGAGCCCTGCTTTTCGTATTAAAAATTCCAATTCCATGACTAAATCAAGAGCAAACCTGCAGAAGACACTAAATCATCAGGAACCCGGCCGGCTGGTGGTAGACTTCGGGGCCAGCCCGGTGACCGGGATCCATGTTCTGCTGGTGGAAAAACTCAGGGAGCATTTCGGCCTGGAAAAGAAACCGATCCGGGTGAATGAACCATATCAAATGCTGGGAGAAGTGGAGGAGGACCTGCAGGAGGCTATGGGAGTGGATGTAATTGGAGTTTCCCCTTCCTCTGATATGTTCGGAAATCCCATGAGGGACTGGAAGGAGTGGCTTACGCCCTGGGGCCAGGTGGTAATGGTCCCGGGTTCCTTTACGGTAACAGTGGATGGTCACGGGGATATTCTTATGCATCCACAGGGGGATGGGTCCGCAGCTCCAAGCGCCAAAATGCCCAAGGCTGCCTTTTTCTTTGATGCGGTGAACCGACAGGGGCCCCTGGATGAGAGTAAACTGGATCCGGAAGACAACACGGAGGAATTTACTCCCATTAGTCAGGATGATCTTGATTACTGGAAGCGGGTCCTTCCCGCAGCCGTGGCTAAAGGCAAAGGGGTGGTAGCCAACTTTGGTGGAACCGGAATAGGGGATATTGCCCTGGTCCCCGGATTGAACCTGAAGGCTCCCAAAGGGATCCGGGATGTGGCCGACTGGTATATGTCCACCCTGATGCGTCCCGATTACCTGCATTATGTATTTGAGAAGCAGACCGATGTGGCCCTGGAGAACCTGGCTTTAATCAGGGATATTGCCGGAGACCAGGTGGATGTGGCCTATATATGCGGCACCGATTTTGGGACCCAGGAATCCTCCTTTTGCTCCGTCGAGACCTTCGGAGAGCTATATGCACCTTATTATAGAAAGATTAATAACTGGATTCATGAGCATACGCCCTGGAAGACCTTCAAGCACAGCTGCGGGGCAGTGGAGCCCTTTATGGAAAGCTTTATTGAATCAGGCTTTGATATCATCAATCCGGTACAGATCAATGCAGCGGGCATGGATCCTGTACTGCTGAAAAAGAAATATGGAGACAGGCTGACCTTCTGGGGCGGAGGAGTGGATACTCAGAAGGTGCTTCCATTCGGAACACCTGAAGAGGTGAAATCTCACGTTTTAAAGGAGTGCGAAATACTGGCTCCGGGGGGCGGTTTTGTTTTTACTACGGTCCACAATATGCAGGCCAATGTTCCGCTCCCAAATGTGCTGGCCATGTTGGAGGCTATCAGGCAGTTCGGCTGACCTAAGCGACTCGCACTACGACGCCCGAAATACCATAATTTAGAATAGATTTACCTTTTTTTTAGGTACCTTTGTGTCTTTAAAATTTCAAGCTATTTCATATAAATAACTCATTATTAATAACTAAAAGAAAATTTCCAATGTCAAATGTAAAACGCGTTTATACTTTTGGTGACAGAAAAGCCGAGGGTAAAGCCGACATGAAAAACCTATTGGGCGGAAAAGGAGCCAACCTTGCAGAGATGAACCTGATTGGTGTTCCGGTCCCCCCGGGATTTACGATTACCACTGAAGTTTGTACGGAATATAATAAGCTGGGTCAGGACAAGGTCGTGGAGCTGATCAAAGCGGAAGTAGAAGCTGCTGTAAAAAATATTGAAGATATCATGGGAACCAGGTTTGGGAGCAACGAGAATCCCTGTCTGGTTTCTGTACGTTCCGGAGCAAGAGTATCCATGCCAGGCATGATGGACACAGTTCTGAACCTTGGAATGAATGAGAATGCTGTGGAAGGGCTTATCAAGAAGACAGGGAATGAAAAATTTGCCTGGGACAGTTACCGCCGTTTCGTGCAGATGTACGGAGATGTGGTTCTGGGCATGAAGCCTGAATCCAAAGAGGATATTGATCCTTTCGAAGCCATTATGGAAGAAGTAAAGGAAGCCCGTGGGGTGGAGAATGACAACGAGCTTACCGTGGATGATCTGAAAGAACTGGTGGAAAAGTTTAAGGCTGCTGTTAAGAAGCAGACCGGGCACGATTTCCCCGTGGATCCATGGGAGCAGCTCTGGGGAGCTGTCATGGCAGTATTTGACAGCTGGGAAACTCCGAGGGCCCAGTACTACCGAACCATGAACCAGATTCCCGGAGATTGGGGAACCGCTGTGAATGTCCAGGCCATGGTATATGGAAATATGGGCGAATCTTCCGGAACAGGAGTAGCCTTTACCCGCGATGCCGGAACAGGAGAAGATATATTCAACGGGGAGTACCTGATCGATGCCCAGGGTGAAGATGTGGTAGCCGGTGTCCGCACCCCCCGTCAGATCACCAGGGAGGGTTCTCTGAGGTGGGCCAAGCTTTCCAAGGTAAGCGAAGAGGAACGTGCTGCTGATTACCCCTCATTGGAAGAGGTTATGCCCGAAGTATATGCTGAACTGCATGAGACCGAGCAGAAACTGGAAGACTATTTTAAAGATATGCAGGACCTGGAATTTACCATCCAGGAAGGTAAATTGTGGCTGCTGCAAACCCGTAATGGAAAACGTACCGGTGCCGCCATGGTGAAAATTGCCATGGACATGTTGCGTGAAGGCAAGATCGACGAAAAAACAGCCCTGCTTCGTCAGGAGCCTTCCAAACTGGACGAACTCCTTCACCCTGTATTTGAAAAAGGAGCTTTGGCCAGGGCCACGGTGCTTGCCCAGGGACTCCCGGCATCCCCGGGAGCTGCTACCGGGCAGATTGTATTCTTTGCCGATGAAGCAAACAAATACCCGGTTTCGATCCTGGTAAGAATTGAGACCTCACCCGAGGACCTGGAAGGCATGAACATTGCCAAGGGGATCCTGACTGCTCGTGGAGGAATGACCTCCCACGCTGCTGTGGTTGCCCGCGGAATGGGTAAATGCTGTGTGTCCGGTGCCGGTGGAGTGAAAATCGATTACAAAGCCCGCACCATGACCGCAGCCGGCAAGACTTTCAAAGAAGGAGACTGGATCTCCCTCAACGGGTCTACCGGTAATGTCCTGGATGGAAAGGTGGGAACCATCGATCCAGAACTGAGTGGTGACTTCGGAGCCATTCTTGAACTGGCTGAAAAACACACCAGGATGGATGTACGTACCAATGCCGATACTCCTCATGATGCAAAGGTTGCCCGTGATTTCGGAGCCAAAGGAATTGGACTGACCCGTACCGAGCATATGTTCTTCGAAGGCGAGCGCATCAAGGCCATGAGGGAGATGATTCTGGCTACCACAGAGGTTGAACGTCGCAAGGCACTTGATAAATTGCTTCCTTATCAGCGGGAGGACTTCGAAGGTATCCTGGAGGCCATGGCCGGATTTGGTGTAACCATCCGCCTGCTTGATCCGCCACTTCATGAGTTTGTACCCCACGATGAGGATAACCAGAAGATTATGGCCGATGAGATGGGGATTACCGTGAAGGAAATTCAGGCCCTTGTAGAGGACCTCCACGAATTTAATCCCATGCTGGGCCACCGGGGATGCCGTCTGGGAAACACCTACCCCGAGATTACTGAGATGCAGGCCAGGGCTATTATCGAGGCCGCTGTAAATCTGACCAAGAAGGGTGTTGATGCGCGTCCCGAGATTATGGTTCCGCTGATTGGTACCTGGAAAGAGTTCAAAATGCAGGAGGAGATTATCCGTGCTACTGCCGAGAAGGTATTTGCCGAGAAAGGAGCCAGTTGCGACTTCCAGGTAGGAACCATGATTGAGATCCCAAGGGCGGCTCTCACTGCCGACCTGGTTGCCGAACACGCCGAGTTCTTCTCTTTCGGAACCAACGACCTGACCCAGATGGCCTTCGGTTATTCACGCGACGATGCCGGTACTTTCCTGCCCATCTATATTGAGAAAGGCTTGTTGAAGAACGATCCTTTCCAGACGCTGGATCAGGAAGGTGTTGGACAGCTGGTTGAAATGGGTGTTGCAAAAGGCCGTTCCACCAATCCAGATCTGAAAGTTGGAATTTGCGGAGAGCATGGCGGAGATCCCGAATCCGTGGAGTTCTGTCACCGGGTTGGAATGAACTATGTAAGTTGTTCCCCCTTCCGCGTGCCAATTGCCAGACTGGCTGCAGCACAAGCTAACCTGAGGTAGTTTGATCCGGAAAGTTTTTTAACATACCAATTAAAGCGGCAAAACTTGATTTTGCCGCTTTTTTTTTGGATATTCGTGATGCAATTTTTTAGGATATTACCCTGTATTACTTATAATTCGATATAAAATTTAACAGACAACTTAAACATTAAAATATTATGGTAGATATTTTGAATAAATTGAAACTCGAACAGTACGGGATCGCTGGAATTAGTGAGGTAGTATACAATCCTTCCTATGAGCAGTTATACAAGGAGGAGATGAACCCAAACCTGGAAGGATTTGAGGTGGGGGTGGAGAGCGAATACGGAGCTGTAAAAGTCGATACAGGGATCTTTACCGGCCGTTCGCCCAAAGATAAGTATGTGGTGCTGGATGATACCACCAGGGATACCGTATGGTGGAAAACAGAAAAGGCGAAAACCTCTGACAACAAACCGATCACTAAAGAGGTTTGGGACCACGGCTACGAACTTGCATCAGGTCAGCTTTCCGGGAAAAGATTATTTATCGTGGATTGCTTTTGTGGTGCAAACGAAGACTCCAGGCTGAAAGTGCGCTTCATTATGGAGGTAGCCTGGCAGGCGCATTTTGTAAAGAATATGTTTATTCGGCCCACCGAAGCTGAGCTGGCAGTCTTTGAACCCGACTTTGTGGTATTAAACGCTGCCAAAACGGTCAATCCGCTCTGGAAGGAGCAGGGATTAAATTCGGAAGTGTTTGTATTTTTCAATCTGTCAGAAAAGAAAGCGGTGATTGGAGGCTCCTGGTACGGGGGTGAAATGAAGAAGGGGATTTTCTCCGTGATGAACTATTATCTGCCACTCTCGGGAATCGCTGCCATGCATTGCTCAGCCAATGTCGGCACTGATGGGGATACTGCCATATTCTTTGGTCTTTCCGGTACCGGAAAGACAACACTCTCCACCGATCCGAAGCGTGCACTTATCGGAGATGACGAACATGGCTGGGATGATGATGGCATTTTCAATTTTGAAGGCGGATGTTATGCCAAAACCATTGATCTGAGTGAAGAGAGTGAGCCCGATATCTTTCATGCCATCAAACGTGATGCTCTCCTGGAGAATGTAGTTGTAGCAGCAGACGGGAAAGTCGATTTTCACGATGCTTCCAAAACACTGAACACCAGGGTTTCTTATCCGATTTACCACATTCATAATATTGTAAAACCAGTTTCCAAGGCTGGTCATGCTACCAAAGTTATCTTCCTGACGGCTGATGCATTTGGCGTGATGCCGCCGGTATCGAAGCTGACACATGATCAGACTCAGTATCATTTTCTTTCCGGGTTTACCGCCAAGCTGGCTGGTACGGAAAGGGGAGTGACCGAGCCGGTTCCAGCTTTCTCCGCTTGTTTTGGAGCAGCATTTCTGACCTTGCATCCCACCCAGTATGGAAAAGAGCTGGTGAAGAGAATGGATGCTGCTGGCTCCACTGCCTATTTGGTAAATACAGGTTGGAATGGAACAGGGAAGCGAATCTCCATTAAAGATACAAGGAAGATTATTGACGCGATTCTGGACGGTTCCATGGATCATGCTCCCACAAAAAAAATTCCCTATTTCAATTTGGAGGTGCCCACAGAGCTGCACGACGTTGATCCCGGAATCCTGGATCCAAGAGATACTTATGGAGATGCAGCTGAATGGGACCGAAAGGCAAAGAAACTGGCAGAGCTGTTTATTGCCAACTTCAAGCAATTTACCGACAATGAGGAGGGCAGGGCACTGGTAGATGCCGGCCCCCGCTTATAAGTCTGGATAGCTCTTATTTTTTTCAGAAATATACTGCTCAAGCAGGTGCAATAGTTGTTCCCTATCAATAGGTTTTGGGATATACTCATTGCAGCCTGCCTGTAATGCTTTCTCCCGATCACCTCCAAGGGCAAAAGCTGTTTGTGCAATAATATGGACGTCTTTGTTAAATTCTCTGATCTTTCGAGTAGCTTCATAGCCATCCATTATGGGCATCTGGATATCCATTAGAATTAATTCGATATCAGGGAACTTTTTGCAGAGTTCCAGGACTTGTTCCCCATTTTCAGCTTCAATTATCTCACAATCAATATTTTCCAGTACTGCTTTCAGGTAAATGATACTTACTTCGTCATCCTCTGCAAGCAGTATTTTCAATTTTCCGGGCTGACTTGCAAGCCCGTTGCCAGGCCTGGTTCCGACTAGTTCGACAGAATCTGCCTGCTTATGGACTTCTCCACGGTCGATTGGGATGGTAAAGAAAAAATGAGAACCCTTATTCACTTCCGATTCAACCTGAATTTTCCCACCCATCAGTTCCACATAGGCTTTACAGATGGAAAGGCCGATTCCAGAACCCTCGTGGGCCCTGCTCATGCTTATATCCGACTGTATAAATCTGTCAAATATGACTTCGATACTCTCTTTGTTTATTCCAATCCCGCTGTCCTTCACAAAAAATTTAAGCTCCTTGTCAAGCACTTCATAGCCAAACTCAATTTTACCGCTCTCTGTGCATTTAATGGCATTTTTGATCAGGTTGCTAAGAACGGAGTTCAGCTTATTTTTATCTGCCTGTACCCGGATCATTTTATGCTCCTGGGGCAGGATAAGATTAAACTGCAAATTTTTCAACTCTGCTTCCGGCAGAAAAAAATCGTAGTAGAACCTCACCAGCTTCTGCACCCTGATCTCTGAATAGGAGATATCTACATCCCCCGATTCTATTTTCGAAATTTCGATAATGTCATTGATGGTATTCAATAGACGTTCCCCGCTGCTGTTCAGTATGCTAATGTATTTATTTCTTGTATCGGTCGTCAGATCCGTATTGTTCAGTAAGCTTAAAAAACCGAGTATCCCATTCATGGGTGTGCGGATTTCGTGACTCATATTCGCCAGAAAAGCAGATTTTAAGCGATCGCTTTCCTCGGCTTTTTCTTTAGCTAAGATCAGATCCTCTTCGACCCGCTTGCGATCCGTAATGTCCCTGTGAATTCCCAGGAATCCAATAATCTCACCTTCCTCATTGAGAATGGGATCAGCGGCCCCTTCAATATCGATTAAGCTTCCATCCTTACACCTGTTTTTGTATTCTCCTAGGATACTTTCTTTATTTAAAAGTTTGTTCCACAAATAGGTCGCCTGTTCAGGGGGGGCCAGTCCGGATTTTAATATGCGCGGAGTCACTTTTCCCTTTACCTCCTCTTCGGAAAAACCATAAACCCTGGAGAATTCCGGATTCAAAAAGGTGATGATTCCTTCCCGGTCAGTTATAAAAACAATCTCCTTTGACTGGTTAATGGCCGTATTCAGTTTTTTATAGGATTCCACCGCCATCTTACGCTGGGTAATGTCTCGTGCAATGCCCTGTATGGCCACGGCTTCTTCATTCTGGAAGATCAAGGACGACATGGTCTCCACATAAACCGGCTCTCCATTTTTCTTTTTAAGCTTAAACTCGACTTTATCCTTCTGGCTGCCTTTTTCAAGGAGTTTTTTTATCTCGTTCAGTGCTTTGGGAAGTTCTGATTCATCCAGTAAGGATAAGAAGTTCAGCGCTGGGATTTCCTCCTCGCCATAACCGAACATGTGCAGGGTGGCCTGATTGGCATCTAAAAAGTTCCCTTCAAGGTCATGTATATATACAAAATCATTTGAGCGCTTATAAAGGGCATTGTAACGTTCTTCATTCTGTTCCGCATTTCTTTTGGCAGCAAGGAGCTGAAGCTCGTAGTTTTTTTGTTTAGAAACGTCCCGGCCAAAAAATGAAGCTCCAATCACCTCATCCTCTATCAGGATCGGATTCATGGACACTTCAATATAAATCTCCCTGTCGGGGAGATCGATCCGGTCGTTAAATACAAAATGCTCCCTGTTAAAAGCCCTGTCATACCGTTCTTTCCATGATCCCCTGATCGACTGGGGCAATGCTTCCAGAATATTCACACCTTCCGACAGACTTACCCCAAATGCTTCTTCAAAGGCCTTCACGAATACCTCATTGGCATACTGAATCCGGTAAGACCTGTCTATGGACCAGATGCTCTCCAGAGAGTTTTCAAGTATCGCTTTTAGATTGGCTTCGTTTTTCCTATTTGAATCCTTTGACATTTTTTCTTCCTTCACAGGTACTTGAACGTATAGTCTTTCGAATGGTTTCCAATATCTCATCTTTTCCCTGAGTGACTGTAATCAGGAGAATTCTACTGTGCTTTGCTCGTTTTATGTACTTTAGCAGGATGTATTGGTTTGTTGTAATTTTTCCGGTGGCCTACCTGCTGGGTTCCATCCCCACCTCAGTCTGGTTGGGTAAGGCCTTTAAAGGGATCGATCTTCGGGAACAGGGTAGCGGAAATGCAGGGGCTACCAATGCTTTTCGGGTTCTGGGGAAGCCCATCGGGATTGCGGTCTTGATTTTCGATATGGCGAAGGGTTTTCTGGCGGTCAATCTGCTTCACTTGCAAAGTGAAATAAGCTCCGGATCTGAAGGCTGGATGGTACTGAAAATAGGCCTGGGCCTGCTGGCTGTAATTGGGCATATTTTCCCGGTTTTTGCAGGATTTAAGGGAGGGAAGGGTGTGGCTACGATTACAGGGGTGGCCTTGGCCATTCACCCCCTGGCTGCACTATCCGCCATGGGTATCTACCTGCTGGTTTTCCTGCTGACCAGGATATCGGCTCTGGGTTCCCTGCTTGCCGTACTCACCTATCCGGTTTGGATTAACTGGATCTATGGGACCGAATATCTGGCCATCAGGCTTTTTTCGCTGGCAGTGCTTTTACTTGTACTGATCACACACCGGTCCAATATCCTCAGACTGGTTCGGGGTGAGGAGAAATCACTTTTTAAAAAAAGCAGCACTTAGGCAAAATCCTCTTCCAGTTTCTGACGGAGAATCCTGGAGGGGATATTCTTCTGAAGGATCCCGTTTTCGGCCAGGGAGATCTGTCCGGTCTCCTCTGAAACGATTATCACCAGGGAGTCGGTTACCTCCGAGACCCCCAGTCCGGCCCGGTGACGCAATCCATATTCGGGAGGGAGATCCATTTTATCGGTGACCGGAAGAATTACCCTGGCAGCCCTCACTTTATCATTTTCAACGATTACGGCTCCATCATGCAGCGGACTGTTCTTATTGAAAATACTGACGAACAACCGGCTGGAGGTCTCGGCATTTAGCACATCACCGGTTTCAGAATACATATCCAGGTTGGATTTTTTCTTGATAACGATCAGTGCTCCGGTCTTTTCCAGGGAAAACTGCATCACAGCCTTCATGATGGATCGTATCTTCACCTGTGGTTTCGTTTCAAAACGGAGGTTCAGGATCTTCTCCACACTGATCCGGTTCCCATCCACATAGCGTGATCCGATAAAAATCAGAAATCTTCGAATCTCCTGTTGAAAAACGATGATCAGCGCAATAACCCCGACACCCAGGACGGATCCAAGGATCGTGCTGAGCAGCTCCATCTGCATGGCGCGTACGGCCCACCAGAAAACATAGATAGCTCCAATAGCCAGGGTGATGCTGTATGCTACGGTTCCCCGGATCATCAGATAAAGCTGGTAAAACAGAATGGCCACCAGGAAGATATCGATGATATCGAGCAGACGGATATGTATAAATGCAGTGAGCATAGGAAGATTCTGAGCCCAAATTTAGTAAATCTGCTGGAAGATCTTTACTGTTTCTTTCGCCGCTGCTACATCATGAACCCGGAGCAGCCTGGCTCCCTTCATTAAAGCCACCATATGAGCGGCGGTGGTTCCATTGAGGGCAAATTCGGGGCTCGATTCTAATAATTTGTATATCATTGATTTACGCGAAATACCAGCCATTAAAGGTAATTCAAGCATTCGGAATAAGTCTAATTCTCTCAGAAGCTGGTAGTTCTGTTCCAGGGTTTTTCCAAATCCAAATCCCGGATCGATGATGATATCATTCAAGCCAAGATTTCTAAGTTTATACACCCTTTCTGCAAAAAATTGCAGCAGCTCATCCACCATATTTTCATAGACCGGCTCTTGCTGCATGGTAGCCGGAGTCCCCTGCATATGCATCATAATATAAGGGATACCCAGCTGAGCCATGGTTGTAAACATCTCAGGATCAAAGTTTCCGGCTGTGATATCATTAACCATCTGGATTCCGAAGTTCTCTCTAAGGGTGCGGGCAACACCCGATCTCCAGGTATCTACCGAAAGGGGAATGTCCGGAAAGTTGTTTCTTAAGATTTCCAGAACGGGCGAAAGTCTGTTTAGTTCCTCCTGTTCGGATATTTCTTCAGCGCCAGGCCTGGAGGATACAGCTCCCAGATCCAGGATATCGGCCCCCTGGTCTATCATCTCCCTGGCTTTTTCCAGGGCGGCTTCCGGGTTGGATACCCGGCTCCCGGGATAAAAGGAATCCGGTGTGGTATTGATTATCCCCATGATACGGGGAGTGGAGAGCTCCATGATATTTCCTCCCAGATTCAGCGAGAGACTCTTTGAAAACAGGGGAGTGGATGTGGAGAAGTTCTTCATGTATTCTCGATGGGTTGAGCCTATATTTTGTAAGTTTGGAAACTGATTTAAAAGTACACTAAAAAATCTGAAATAGATTTATGAGTTTCCTCGTGATTGAAGGTTTGGATGGTTCGGGTAAATCCACTCAGCTAAAATTGTTGAGAGAATATCTGGAACAACATGCAGTTCCATACAGGTATCTTCATTTTCCCAGACTGGAAGAGGGCATTTACGGAGAGCTGGTGGCCCGGTTCCTGCGTGGAGAAATGGGGTCCAATGACCAGGTGGATCCTTACCTGGTTGCGTTAATATTTGCCGGTGACAGGGCGGATGCTTCTGAAACCATCAGGCAGTGGATGGAAGACGGGAACCTGGTGATCGTGGACCGCTATGTCTATTCAAACATCGCCTTTCAGTGCGCTAAACTTGCCAGCAGGGAAGAACAGAACAGGCTGAGGGACTGGATCCTGGAGTTTGAATTTGGATATAACCATCTGCCAAAGCCTGATCTGAACCTCTATCTGAATGTCCCCATTGAGTTTACCAGGAGACAGTTGAAAAACCCGCGAAATGGAGAGGACCGGGCCTATTTGAAGGGAGAGCGGGATATTCATGAAGAGAATCTCGGTTTCCAGGAGCAAGTGCGGCAGGTTTATCTCTCCCTGCAGGAGTATGTGGAGGACCTGAAAATAATTAATTGTACGGATGCTTCCGGGAACATGCTCCCACCGGAAGGCATTTCTAATCTGATTATCCAACAAATAGATCTACCATAATGAAATATGTTCGTTTATTGAGTCGCTTCATTGTTGGGGTGGTTTTTATCTTCAGTGGCTTTGTTAAGGCAGTGGATCCCCTTGGTTCGGCCTATAAATTTGCCGATTATTTTACGGCTTTTAAACTGGGGTTTCTGGAATTTCTGGCGCTCCCCCTGGGAATTTTCCTTTCCGCCTTTGAATTGGTGCTTGGAATCTCCCTGATTCTGGGCTATCGGAGAAAAACCATTTTTCAGGTTCTGATGTGGTTTATGTCCTTTTTCACCCTGCTTACCCTGATCCTGGCACTCTTTAATCCGGTCTCGGATTGTGGCTGCTTTGGGGATGCCCTGATCCTTACCAACTGGCAGACCTTTTTTAAGAATGTGGTGCTTATGGGCTTTGTGCTGATCCTCTATTTCTCCAGGAAGATGGAGCCCCAAGGTGGAGCACTTATTGCCGAGTGGCTGGTGGTAGGCAGTCTGTTTGTACTGGCATCATTTTTCTCTTTCTGGAACTACCGGCATCTGCCTCTTCTTGATTTCAGGCCTTATGATGTGGGAACTGTGATCAGAGAGGAAATGGAAATTCCTGAGGGAGTAGCTGTGGATGAATACAGGACGACTCTGGTTTACAGGAACCTGGAAAGCGGGAAAGAGTCTTCCTTTACCATGGAGGATTATCCAAAGGATACCCTTAGTTGGGAGTTTGTGACCAGTGAATCGAAGCTGGTAAAAAGGGGATATGAGCCCCCGATCCATGATTTTGCCCTTATGGATGACTATGGAAACGATATCGTAGAGGAACTCCTGTCCGACAGGGAGTATAGTCTGTTTATGTTTAGTTACGATCTGACAAAGGCAGACAAAGAGGCCCTGGTCCGTGCAGGAGAGTGGTTGCAGCTGGAGTCTTTTGCCGGTGACTTCTCCTTCTATGCTGTAAGCGCAACCAGCTCTGCAGAGGTGGAATCGATCACTGCCGAGCTGGCGCTTGCTTATGGTTTTCTGTCTGGCGATGAGATTATGCTCAAGACCATTGTACGTTCCAACCCGGGTTTTATGCTGCTGAAAAGCGGGACCATCCTGGCAAAATGGGGCTACAGGGATCTCCCGCTCCTGGAACAGCTGGATCCACAGTGGCCGGAGTTGATCGGAAACGCTTCCGCTCCCGTGGACGAGGAGACTCAACTCTTGATGGATTCCGGAGTATTTGAGGAGTTCTCCTTCGATGTGCTTGATTTCGATCAGCTTACTCCAGAATTACTCTGGAAAGATGGGGCAGCCAAACGCGAAAGAGGAGCAAGTCTGGCATTTGTACTGGCAGTCCTGCTGCTGATTTTTGTTTCAGGCCATATCTCCCCCTTAAAACTATAATGGCAGGAGCTCAGCCAGGCTTTGTGAATAATTACTATTTTTAAAAAAGAATCTTTAACAACAGAATTGAAATGAGAAAGAAAATTGTTGCAGGAAACTGGAAAATGAATACCCTTCTGAAAGAAGGAATGGAACTGGCAGAAGCAGTAGAAAAACTGGAAAAAGAGAAGACCAGTGACGCGTTGCTTATCATAGCTCCTCCATATACTCATCTTAGCAAGGTGAGTGATCTGATTGACCAGGTGAAGCTGAGTGCACAGAACTGCGCTTCTGAAGAGTCAGGTGCCTTCACCGGGGAGATCTCTCCAGATATGCTGGTTTCAGCAGGCGTGGAATATGTTATCCTGGGACATTCAGAGAGACGGAGCTATTACGGGGAGGACAATGAATTACTGAACAAGAAGACAAAGCTTGCTCTTTCAAAGGGCCTGAAACCCATTTACTGTTGTGGAGAAGTTCTGAAAGAGCGTGAAGGGGGCGTCCTTTTTGAGGTTATAAGAGAACAGATTACGGTGGGCCTGGCTGGACTGAACAAGGCAGATATGCAGAAGATAATTATTGCCTATGAACCAGTTTGGGCCATCGGGACAGGAGTGGTTGCCACCCCTCAGCAGGCTCAGGAGATGCATAAATTCATCAGGGATCTTCTGGCGGAGCTTTTCGATGCGGAGGTGGCTGAGAATATGACCATCCTATACGGAGGAAGCTGCAAGCCCTCAAACGCTGCTGAACTCTTTTCAAATCCTGACGTGGATGGCGGACTGATCGGGGGAGCTTCCCTGAAAGCCGAAGACTTTCTGGCCATTGTGAACTCTTTTTAAGCTTTTAGGCCTCTATGGCATTCCTCGAATTCGTAATACCGGTCAGATCATGGAACAGCAATGAAAAAGAGATTCTGTTTGCGCTTATGGCTCAGATCGGATTCGAGGGGTTCATAGAGGAAACGGATGTAATCCAGGCCTATATTGAAAAGGAGCTATACCAGGAGGAGGTATTCAATCTGCTGGTGGATGAGCTGGCTACTCTTCATATCCATGTTCAGTTCCGTTTTCACCAGATTGATGACCAGAACTGGAACGAAGAGTGGGAAAAGAAGTTTGATCCGGTACTTATCAATGACCAGGTACTTATCCGGGCTCCTTTTCATGATTCATCCGACGATCGTCCCTGTACCCTCATTATCGAACCAAAGATGTCATTTGGTACCGGTCATCATCATACCACAAAATTGATGATCAGGGAGATGGGGAACCAGGTTCTGAAGGGAAAAAGGATCCTGGACATGGGATGCGGAACAGGGGTGCTCGGGATTTATGCCAGTAGGATGGGGGCCCTGAGGGTGCTCGGTGTGGACAATGATCAGTGGGCATATGAAAATGCCCTGGAAAATGTGAGCAGGAATGGGGCAACAGCCATGGAAGTGCGCCTCGGGGATGTGGGGGTCCTTAAATCCGAGATGTTTGATTTGATTCTTGCCAATATCACCAGGAACACGCTGGTAAGAGATCTTAAATTCTACGCCAAGCACCTGCTCCATCCGGGCCTGATGCTGCTGAGTGGTATTCTTGCTGAGGATGTGCAGTATGTGCTCAATGAAGCTTACAGATGTAGACTGGATCATCTGAATACCAGAGAGGAATCCAACTGGATTTCACTTACTTTTGCTAACCATCGGAATCCTGAACTGCAATTATGAGAAAGCTCCTCCTTAGCTTCATGTTTCTTCTTCTGGTCCATCTGAGTTCTGCTCAGTCCATCAGGGAGTTTTCCAGAGATACGGGGCTCTTTGTTTCAGAATTGACCGCCTTTACCGGAACCCATCTGGAGTCCACAGAGCTGCCTGATTTTCAACGTTTCCTGCATGTTTTTGATTCTCTTTCCTTTGAGCAGCAGCTGGAAATCATTGATATGTCAAATATGTTACTGAAGCGCAAGTGCAGACCCAGGCCACACTTTATATCATATCAAAGGATTATGATGGAGTTCCTGACGGAAGGGAAGACTTCGTTCGGATATGATGCATGGTTAGAAGGAACCTCCCAGTTGCTCTTACGGCAGGATGCTTCTATCAGGGAAATAGATCAATGGCTTTCCCTTTCACTCTCCTTGCTGGATGAGAATATTATATATCAATCCAACAGCATTACCTGGAGGGTTTCAGGTCCCTCATTTCAGTTTCATATGGATAAGACCATGACCGTGTTCTTCGAGGATGTAACGGTGGCTTGCTATTCCGGCAGGGATTTTATTCAGGTAAGGGATGCTTCCGGATATATCGATCCGCTGGAACTTTACTGGTACGGCACACGTGGGATGGTTACCTGGGAGAGGGCGGGTATGCCCGACAATGAGATGAATGCCATTCTGGGTGATTTCCAGATAAATCTGAAGACACCCGGCTATACAGCCGATTCGGCCAGCTTATACTACCCGGCCCTTTTTGACGGGATTGCCCTGGGAAAACTGGAGGATAAAGTCACCCTGATTACGGATCTTTCCTCCATTGTATATCCGAAATTCATCTCTTATAAAAGTTCTTACAGAATTGACAATTTTGTACCGGGCATCCATTACAGTGGCGGGCTGTCCATTGAGGGATCCAACCTGGTCGGGTCAGAGGTAGGCGGCAAGCCTGCGATGCTTGAGATATTTGGAGGTGATACCCTGCGCATGAGAGTTGAATCGGACAGGGTCTCCATGAACGGAAGGTTTATCAGGGCACCCCATGCATCGGTCTCCATCTATTTTGGAACGGACTCCATTTATCATCCCGATCTGGAGTTCTCATTTGATGTTGCCAGAGACATGTTGCGGCTAAATAAAACGGTCGATTTTAAATCGCTGGGGCCGTACTCCAATTCCTATCATAAAATTGATATGAATTTCGATGAATTAAGCTGGAACAGGGGAGAATCCACCATGACCTTACAGGCTCTGCAGGGAACCTCAGTGGGACGTGCCACCTTTGAATCAAATACCTTCTTCGATTACGGTTTCTTCACCGATCTTCAGGGAATGGACATTGAACATCCTTTGGCTCAGCTATATACCTACTCCAGGATGCTCGACGGGAATACCTTTGCTCTGGCAAATTATGCCTCTTATATCGGATATCCGCAGTACCAGGTCCGTCATCTGCTGATGGAGCTTTCAAAATACGGATTTGTATATTACGATGACAAGACAGACCTGATTACCGTTCGGCAGAAGACCTTTGATTATATCTCTGCCTCCATGAGACAAAGAGACTACGATGTAATTCGGTTTATTTCAAGGACCGAAGGGGCCTCCAATGCTGAGCTGGATCTCTTTACCCGGGATCTGACCATTACGGGAATCCCGGTCATATTCCTCAGTGATTCGCAGAATGTAAGATTGATTCCAACCGAGAATCGGATTGTCATGAAGCGGAACAGGTCTTTCCAGTTTGATGGACTTGTGGATGCCGGCCTCTTTCAGATATCGGGTAAAAACTTCTTTTTCAATTACCAGGAATTTAAAATTGATATGCAACAGATCGATTCTCTGAAGATATCGATCATGACCGAGGAGTACAACCAGTATGGCGAACCCATACTGGCAAGGATCGAGAATGCCATGGAGGATATGACCGGGCAGTTATTGATTGATGATCCCAATAACAAGTCCGGACTGGCCAATTTTCCGCAGTATCCTACCTTTTCCAGCCTGGAAGGGTCTTATATTTACTTTGATGATAAGAGTATTCAGAATGGGGTTTACCACCGGGATGATTTCTATTTCCAGATGGAACCATTCACCATCGATAGCCTGGATAATTTCAGTCCCGAAGCCATTGCACCAAAAGGGACCTTTTTCTCGGCCGGCATCCTTCCCCCTCTGGAGATGGAGATGACACTCCGGAAAGATAATTCACTGGGTTTCTATATGCAGACCCCAGAAGAAGGCATTGGCATTTATGGGGGATTGGCAACTCTGTACAATGACATAGAGATGAGTAGCGGAGGCTTGCGAGGATATGGGTCTTTGGACTATCTTAACGCGTCAGCCTGGTCGGATCTGTTTATGATGCATCCGGACTCCCTGATGGCGCGCTCCCGCCGTTTTCTGCTTCGGGAAAAGAGAGAGGGAACAGAAAATCCTTATGTGGAGAATACAGTAGCTGATCTGAAACTTTTACCAGAGGAGAATCTTCTTGAAATTTCAAGGGTAGAAGAGGTCTTTACAGTTTTCAATGACAGTATCTTTCATGGAGGCAACCTGGCGCTTCGCCCCTCCGGGCTTACAGGAAACGGAGTGCTTGGTTTTCCCGATGCACGCTTTGAGTCGGATCGCTTCCGTTTTGGTTCCAGAACACTCAGTTCGGACTCATCCGGTGTTAAGTTGACAGCTGCTTCCTTTGATGAATTTCCTTTTCTTACCAACGATGTAAATATCTTTGTAGACCTGGATCAGCGCAGGGGCGAGTTCAGGGCCAACGGAGATGCCACCTTAATCGAGTTTCCCTATAATCTGTATGAAACCCGCCTGGACCAGATGACCTGGTATATGGATCAGGATAAGGTGCTCATGTCACAGGAGAAACTATTGCCGGAGAACGAGGTGGATATCGGCATTGATTCTCTCAGAACCAACGGGCCCACCTATACTTCGATTCATCCCCAGCAGGACAGTTTGAATTTTGTCTCCACCAGGGCAGAGTATAATTACAGATCCAGATTACTGCTTGCATCGGGGGTACCCTTTATCGAGGTGGCCGATGCCTATGTCTTCCCCTATGGGCGTGAACTGAATATCGGATACAGGGCTACCATGAGCCTCCTTGAAGATTCCAAGGTACTGGCCAACAAAACCAATCGGCAGTATCAGCTATATGACGCTTCAATTGCTGTAAACGGTGCAAAAGAGTACAGTGGATCAGGATATTATGATTATCTGGATGCTTTTGGGAACAGCTATCAGATATATTTCGATAAGATTTGGACGGATACCTCCGTTCTCACCCTGGCTAAAGGGACTGTCAAGGAGGATTCCCCGTTTATGCTGAGTCCTTATTTTGATTTCCAGGGGGAGGTTCAACTTGCTGCGGATACGACTTTTCTGGCCTTTGATGGAGGGCTCAGGCTGGTACATGATTGCGATATAGGCAAGTCCTGGTTGCGTTTCAGCTCCGTGATCGATCCTGCAAATATCCGGATACCCATTCCGGAACAGATGCAGAACACAGATCTGAATAAGATCTTTTCTGGCACACTGATCACCAGGGACTCCACGCATATCTATTCAGCCTTTCTCTCCGGGAGGAAAGATTACTTCGATGCCAATATAAGCTCTGCATACGGGGAGTTGATCTTCGATCCGGAAAGAGAGGACTATATCATCTCAACACCGGAGAAACTGGCAGATCAGACCTGGCCAGGTCAATACCTGCGACTGGAAACAGAGAGATGTCTGGTTTATGGAGAGGGCAGCATTAATTTAAACCTGGAGTTCGGACAGGTAAAGATAAGTTCAACTGGTAATGCCACGCACCGCATAAACGAAGATGAATTCGAGACCCGGCTGGTTCTTGGATTGGATTTCCCCTTTTCGCCGGTAGCTCTTAAGGTAATGGGGGCTGAAATTGACAGCCTTCCCCAGCTGGATCCTGTGGACCTCACTGATCCCCATTACCTGCTGGCCATGAAGGATCTTCTTGGCAGGGACCTGGCCAACAAACTGGAGCGTCAAATGGGTTTGACCGGGGCCTACGAGGAAATTCCACCCCAGTGGAAACACACCATTTTCTTCAATGATCTGAAGTTGAAATGGAACCAGGATGCCAGTTCCTTCAGATACCGCGGCATGGTGGGGATAGGGAATATCGGTGATATTCAGGTAAACAAAAAAGTGGAGGCATATATTGAACTGGTGGAAAGGGGCTCCGGGGACCTTTTCGATATCTACCTGAGAGCAGATGACAGAACCTGGTACTATATTGCCTATTCGCCGGGTGGTCTTCAGGTCCTTTCTTCCAACCGGGTGTTTAATCAGATCGTCTTTGATCTCAAAGCGTCGGACAGAAGGATAAAAAGCAGGGCGGGGCAGGCTCCCTTTGTTTACAGCCTGGCGGCACAGAGAAGGCTGGATCTGTTTATCGATCGTTTCCTGGAATACGAGGAGGAATAGAACTCAGCGGAGAGTCCCCCCGGAACGTGCCCCCAGCTCTATGACATCCAGGTTTCCAATGCGTCCCTGCTCAATTTCAAAGCGAACCAGCGTTCGTACCTGGTGAAGACCATTCCGGCCTGCTGCTCCGGGATTAATGTGAAGCAGACCATTTTTTTTATCGGGGATCACCTTGAGTATGTGTGAATGTCCACTGATAAAGAGGCCGGGTGGCCTGGTATAAATTTCCGGTTTGACCCGGGAGTCATAGTTGCCAGGGTAGCCTCCGATATGTGTCATCCAGATATCCAGCCCTTCACGGATCTGGCGCTGGTGACCCGGAAATTTGGACCGGATGGTGGTACCGTCAATGTTGCCGAATACGGCTACCAGGGGGGCAATACGATTTAGCTGGATCACCAGCTCATACGCTCCGATATCCCCGGCATGCCATATTTCATCGCAATTCCCGAAATACTCCGGTATCCTGGGATCAAAGAATCCATGAGTGTCTGACAGCACGCCTATTCTGAACATCCGTGATTGATTTGCCGCTTAATTTACTATTTTAGATTTAAAAACCAGGATGCACCTTTTTTACAATCCACATATCCAGGGGGACCTGTTTGAACTGGAAGAGCAGGAGTCAAAACATGCCATACGGGTCCTCCGGCTTGTAAGGGGTGAAAAGGTGATCCTGGTAGATGGAAAGGGGGGCTGGTACGAGGCAATAATCATTGAGGATCATCCGAAACGGTGCAAATTACAGGTAAATTCCTACACTCCGGACTACAGGCCTCTTCCTTATTCACTTCATCTGGCAGTGGCACCAACCAAGAATCTGGACCGCTACGAGTGGTTTCTGGAGAAAGCAACGGAGATCGGTATCACCGAGATAACACCGCTGATCTGCTTGCGGAGTGAGAGAAAACAGGTGAAGCCGGAACGTCTTGAAAAGATCCTGGTTTCGGCCATGAAGCAGTCCTTAAAAGCATTTAAGCCAATCCTTCATCAGGCGAAAAGCATGGAAGAGTTTCTGCATTCCGGGAGTCAGGGAACCCTTGGAATTGCACACTGTTATCCCCGCGAACGACAGAAGATCAGTGATCTGGAGCCCTCCGGGAGCTATACTTTCCTGGTGGGACCGGAAGGAGATTTTACCGAAGAGGAGTTAAGCAGTGCCCTGAAGGCCGGTTATGTCCCCATACATCTGGGGGAAGCCAGATTGCGTACAGAAACGGCTGCCCTCTACCTGACCACGGCCATTTCCCTGCGCCATCTCTGAACCATGTGAAAATCTAGCCACAGAAAAAGGGTGCCATTTCGGGACACCCTCTATTCAGACTTTTTCTAGGATGGTTTTTACCAGAGCCTCACCAGGATCATAGCAAAGAGGCGTCAACAGTGTATCCAGGTACTGATCGCCGAGCCAAAGATCCAGAATGACCGGGTTTGTGGAAGATGCATTTAAGTCATCAAATCCATCCACCCGGTAAAACAGGGTAGATATTTTTACCATAGGCATCAATTGGATAGGTTTTCCAATTAAGAACGCCTAAGCTTCTGGAATATTGTAAAGTGGGCTGAAAGTTTCTCAATAAACGGTCAGGGAGAGCTTTTTTTCCTGGATCAGCTTTCGCAAATTGATCAAGGCATACCTCATTCTACCCAGGGCTGTGTTGATGCTGACATCAGTCTGATCGGCAATCTCTTTAAAACTAAGGCCGCCATAGTGTCGCAGAAGAACCACTTCTCTCTGATCATCCGGTAATTCATTTATGAGTGTCCGGATGTCAGACCTGATCTGGCTATTAATAATCAACTCTTCGATATTCTCGTCGGAAAGTTTCTTACTGTTAAACAGGTCCACTTCAGAATCATCATTGGAAATGGAGTTCATCTGTTTCTCTTTCCTGAAATGATCTATAATCAGATTGTGGGCAATACGTATGACCCAGGAAAGAAATTTTCCATTGTCCTTATATTTGCCTGCTCTGAGGGATTGAATGACCTTGATAAAGGTCTCCTGGAATAGATCTTCTGCCAGAGGGTGGTTCTTAATCGTAAGAAGGATATAGGTATAAACCTTGCTACGGTGCCTGTTAATTAAGATTTCAATGGCTGTGTGATCACCTTTTATATAAGCTTGAACCAAGTGCTGGTCGCTTGCTGCAATTTCTTTCAAGACGCTTGTTTCTGTTGGTTAAGCGTAAAGGTGTATCGATAGGCAGACTCTTTTTAGTGAATGATTAACCCTTGCAAGAAAGTAAAAATAATTATTAATGCAAAATATAGTATTTTTGCGCAATAAATTTGCCAGCCATAGAAGAGCAGGAAATACATATTCGGGGAGCCAGGGTTCACAACCTTAAGAACGTGGAAATAAGGATTCCCAGGGACATTCTTGTCGTAATTACCGGTCTGTCTGGTTCAGGTAAAAGTTCCCTGGCTTTTGATACCCTCTATGCAGAAGGGCAAAGAAGGTACGTGGAGAGCCTTTCCGCTTATGCCAGGCAATTCCTGGGGCGGATTGACAAACCTGATGTGGATTTTATTCACGGCATTCCCCCTGCAGTTGCCCTGGAGCAACGGGTGAACTCACGGAATCCCAGGTCCACCGTGGGAACATCCACGGAGATTTATGATTACATCAAACTTCTGTTTGCCAGAGTTGGGAAGACCTATTCCCCGGTTTCCGGCAGGATTGTGAAGAGGCATTCGGTTAGCGATGTGGTGGATTATATCCTGGGACAGGAAGAGGGGAAACGACTGGTAATCCTGTCAACCGTTTGCCTGAATCAGGAGAAAGACCTGGACTACCAGTTGGATATCTTTATTCAGCAGGGCATGACACGGGCCAGGGTAAAAGAGGAAATTGTGGAGCTGGAATCACTCAAGGGCAAACAGAGTACCAAGGGGAATTTTCTGCTTCATCTGGTGGTGGACCGTATTGTGGTACAAAGGGATGAGGAGTCGGTCAGCCGATTTGGTGATTCGGTTCAGACTGCGCTGCAAATTGGCCATGGACACTGTATACTCTGGGATCCTGATACCATGCGAAGTGAAGAATTCTCCACCCGGTTTGAAGCAGATGGGATGGAATTCGAGGAGCCCTCGGAACACCTGTTTAGCTTTAATAACCCGGTAGGCGCCTGTCCAAGTTGTGAAGGCTACGGAAAGGTGATGGGCATTGATGAGGAGCTGGTAATTCCCAATAAAAAGCTATCAGTTTACGAGGATGCTGTGGTATGCTGGAGAGGAGAGAAAATGAAAAAGTGGAAGGATAAGCTGATTTCAAAGGCCGAGCAGTTTGATTTTCCTATCCATACGCCTTATTACCAGCTTAGCAGGGAGCAGCGGGAATTGTTGTGGAATGGGAATCGCTCCTTTAAGGGCATATATCGTTTTTTTGACTACCTGGAAGAGAAGAAATACAAGATTCAGTACCGGGTGATGCTCTCCAGATACAGGGGTAAGACCGTTTGTCCGGAGTGTCAGGGAAGCCGACTCCGAAAAGAGGCCTTGTATGTGAAACTTGGAGGCAAAACCATCTCTGACCTGGTGCATATGCCCGTTTCCCGGCTGCAGGAGTTTTTCAGTCACCCGAAGTTGAACAAAAAGGAGCTTGAAGTTTCTGAAAGGCTTTTGAAGGAGATCAATAGCAGAATCGCGTTCATGAATAATGTGGGGCTTGGATACCTCACCCTGAACCGGCTCTCTTCCACGCTATCAGGAGGAGAAAGTCAGCGAATTAATCTGGCCACCTCTCTGGGAAGCAGCCTGGTGGGATCGCTCTATATTCTGGATGAACCAAGTATCGGGCTCCACTCCCGTGATACGGATCAACTGATCGGAGTACTCAGAGAGCTTCAGCTCCTGGGAAACAGTGTGGTCATCGTAGAGCATGATGAAGAGATTATTCGCTCTGCGGATCACATCATTGATATGGGACCCAAGGCCGGCAGGCACGGGGGAGAAGTCGTGTTTCAGGGCAACCACCGGGATTTATTGAAAGAAAAGAAGAGCCTGACTGCCAGGTATATGAACGGATTGGACAAAATTGCCGTTCCCCAGCAGAGACGCAGATGGAATAATTACCTGGAGATCAAAGGAGCGAGGGAGAATAATCTGACTGAGATAGATGTAAAATTTCCTCTGAATATCTTTACAGTGGTCACCGGGGTTAGTGGTTCGGGTAAATCCAGCCTTGTAAGCACCATTCTCTATCCCGCTTTAAACAAGCATTTTAATGGTTCCGGTGAGAAGCCCGGTAAACACGACCTGCTCACCGGAGATCTGCACCTGCTGGACCGGGTTGAATATGTAAACCAGAACCCCATTGGAAAATCATCGCGCTCCAACCCGGTAACCTATTTGAAAGCCTTCGATGAGATCCGGAAACTCTATGCGGATCAGCAGGCCTCTAAAATACATGGATATAAGGCCTCTCATTTCTCCTTTAATATAGATGGGGGAAGATGCGAACAGTGTCAGGGTGAAGGAGAGATCAAAGTGGAAATGCAGTTTATGGCAGATGTCCGACTGGTATGTGAGAGTTGCCAGGGCCGACGATTTAAAGATGAGATTCTCCAGGTGAAGTACCAGGAGAAAAGCATCTATGATCTCCTGGAAATGACCATCAATGAGGCGATCGAGTTTTTCAATCTGGCCACGGGTTCCACAGAGAAAAGAATTATCAAAAAGCTCACCCCCCTGCAGCAGGTTGGTCTGGGCTATGTGAAGCTCGGACAATCATCATCCACCTTGAGCGGGGGGGAGAGTCAGCGTGTCAAACTAGCTTTCTTCCTGAGCAAGGAGTCCAGTGAAGAGAAAATTCTGTTCATTTTTGATGAACCTACCACGGGGCTTCATATGCACGATATCTCCCTGCTGCTGCGTTCGCTGGAGTCCCTGTTGGGGAAGGGGCATACGGTTCTTGTAATTGAACACAATCTGGAGGTGATCAAGTCTGCCGACTGGATCATTGATCTGGGACCCGAAGGGGGTGACCGGGGCGGAAGAGTGGTATATGAAGGCCTTCCTGAAGGTATCCCTGAAAAAGGCTCGTATACAGGGGCCTACCTGAAGCACAAGCTTAACTAGAAAAAGTAATATACGGCCAGCAGTCCTCTGAGATTACCAACGGCAACAGTATTGCCGGGTATAAAGAACTCATCATAAGCCTCTCCGTACGCTGCCTGGGTGTATTCTATTTCCAGGGCAAGCCGTACTTTTCCAGAATTATAGATAATCCGGGGTGATATCCTGTACATCATCTGGATATCCTGAGCCAGACCAAATACCTCATTGGAAGGATCAGACATGGCTTCTTTTGTCCCTGAATTATACAACACACCTCCAAATACTCCCACCTGGGGATTTCCGTTGGTATGAATCTCGCCCCAGTAAGCCAAGCTCGTTAAAGGGGTATACGACTGTTCTCCAGTAACAGGATTCACAATATCCTTTACTCCAAACCCGCTGATTGCCAATACATCAGAAATATTCTCGCCATAACGGGCCTGTACTTTGAGGGTGAAAGCCTGTGTGCTTATTTTAGAGAAAGCGATGGCTGAAATTCCATGGACCCTTTCCTCTACCTGATATATTTCCTCCGGGGAAATCTCGTTTTCCAGGCGCGGCACAATTGACTTATAGGCCACCCCGCCCCCGATCAGGAAAGCTCTGCTGCTCTCGGGATTTTTAATTCCATAATGGATCTGCAAATGCATATCAGGGGTGGTAGAATTTCTGAGGTATTTGCAATTTGGACCATCCACTCCCCTGGATGTATAATCGATCTGGGATAACGCAGCAGCCATAATCTTCAGATTTCCTGTAGAATAGGTAAATCTCATTTGTGGATTCCTGGCAAATGATTGCAGGGGTGCGCCCGTATTGAAGGAGACGGTACCCGGGAAGCAATCCGTTACAAAAAGAGGGTTCCAGGTGTATCCGGAGAGAACTTCAAAATGGGTCCAGTTAAATTTCACATAGGCATGTCTCATTCTGAAAAGGTTGATATTATCATTAGCCTGTGCGAAGAAATCCCCTTCCATCAAACCCGAAGTTTTTGCTCCAAATGCATCCGGACCGCTTATATTTCCTGAAAGTCTAGATTGTATGGCTAGAAAATTAAAGGTTGATTTGGAATTGATATCATTCCCGTTTGCATCCAGATTCTGGGGGGCCGGCCAGAGCAGAAAATGGCCTTCCCGGGCGCAGATAGTCTGCCTGGAATCAATAAAAAAATCATTTTTCACAAATCCGGAAAACTTAATCCCAAACTTGGGTTCTTCCTCTTCCTGAGCTTTGAGTGCAACAGTGGAGAGAAGGACAATTGCAAAAATCAGATATTTTCTCATGCTGTCTGGTTTTATTTCTTGGTTGATAACTCTTTGCTGGGCGGGAACAGCTTCTGAATCATATTGCGCTTTCGTGCAGGTCTGCCCAGAAGCTTGTTCAGGTTATTTTCGGCATCCAGGTTACGGTCCCAAAGCTCCATGGCCTTTTCATAATAGGCTACCGCTTCCGGGTACTGCTCCCTCAAGCGGTATACAAGTCCCAGGTTGGTATAAGAGACCGAGAGCCTTGGATGATTTTCCACCAGAGAGTTCTCTATCTCTTTTACTCTGTTATTCAGGTATTTATCGGATATATCAGTGGGGATTGACTCCAGTCCCGTTAAAAATTCATCCTGGATTTCCAGCCTGATCTCCTCACTCTCTTTTCCCATAAAGCGCTCGTTCCATTTTTCGTATAGGGCTATGGCGGACCTGATATGTTGTTCGGCCATGGACCCCAGAGAATCAGGCATCAACTCGTGGAATGGATTGCGGGAAACCGGAATACTATCCCGGTAAAGTAACAGGGTCAGCATGGCCGCGGCCTGGTTGTTGTGCAGTACCCCTAGCTCAAAAGAATTTAAATAATGAGGTGTTGCCAGGTAGATGACCGAGATGGAGTCAAGCAGTTCAAAAATGCGATAGTAGTCGCCTGAGCCTGCTTCTTTATCGTATCGCTCATAAAGCTCTCTGGCTCCCTGAATCCTGGGGTCCACAGACCGGTTCAGGTTCCCGTAGTAGGAGCGGGCAATGAATATCCCGGCCACAACTATAAGGACCATGATCCCAACGAGCCTGCCGATGGAGCGCTGAGCAAGTGCTTTCATCCCTCTCTAGCTATGAACCTGTTCAATCAGGAACTTCCGGATCTCAATGGGAGTCTCTTTAGTCATCCTGGACACAATAATGTGAACGATGATGGCCAGGGGAGCACCGAACCATGCAAAATACCAGGCTTCGAGCCAGTAGGAAATAAATTCATGAGCCGGAAGAGTGACACCTGATTTTCCAGCTATGAAGTAAGTGATGGCAATAATAGATACGGTTCCACCAGCTATCAGTCCGGCAATGGCACCCGCCCTGTTGGATCCGCTCCACCAGATTCCCAGCAGGAAGAGCGGGAATATGGTACAACCGGCCAGTGAAAAGGCAACAGCCACAAGCTGCCCGATCAGAGCAAAGTTCTTCAGGGCGATCAGGGTAACAATAATGGCCATGAGAATCGTTCCAATCCTTGCGTAAAGCAGCTGTTTTTTGGGACTTGCCTGGGGATTAATCACCTTCACATAGAGGTCATGGGCAAATGCAGAGGAACCGGCCACCAACAGGCCTGATACCGTGGAGAAGGCGGCAGATACACCTCCGGCTGCAAGTAGTCCCACAATCAGCGGATGAATATTTCCAAGCTGGGCGGTATAGACCACAATGGCATCTTTGGCCAGCGTTCCCACCTCGGGATGGGCTGAGAGAATCTTACCAAATGCAGCATATGCGGGGGCGCTCCAGTAGAGAATGCAGATAAAGAAAAGTCCCCAGACCACGGACCACCTGGCATCCCGGGCTTTGGGAACCACATAGAAGCGCTGGATCACATGGGGCAATCCTGCGGTCCCAATCATCAGGGAGAAGGCAATGGCGATCCACTGGAAGAAGGTCTGTCCGGAGGCCGGATCCCAGGGCATGGCAAATTCCGGTACCGGAACCACGGCATAATCATGGCCCAGGGAGTTAACCAGTGCCTTGGTCTCATTGATCGGTAAACCGGTGATGGCATCGGAGACCACCGAACCATAGCCAATTTGGGGAAGCAACCAGAAATAGTCAAATTTAGCTGTCAGGATAAAGAGAGGGATCAGGAAGGAGATAATAATAATGACATACTGGATCTGCATGTTCTTGGTCACCCCCAGCATCCCGGAGATCAGGGTATAGGTCAGCACTACAGTGCCTCCAATAATAACAGCCAGGGAATACTCGATTCCCAGGATCCATTTGAACATCAGGCCGATGCCACCAAATTGACCCACGCAGTAAGAGATGGAGATCAGGATGGCGATTATGGCACCAACAGCCCGGAGGCTTGTGGAATAATAGCGATCACCAATAAAGTCGGCTGCCGTGTATTTTCCATACTTCCGGATCTGACCTGCCATCAAAATCAGCAGGAGCACATACCCTCCGGTCCATCCCACCACATAAGCCAGACCATGGTAGCCTGATCCGTACATCAGTGCAGCCATTCCAAGAAAGGAAGCGGCACTCATCCAGTTGGAAGCAATGGCCATCCCGGAACCAACTTTCGAGATGCCTCTTCCGGCGGCATAAAAATCGGTGGTGTCCTTTGCCCGGAAGATGATCCCCACCATAACAAAGAGGATTAATATAATAATCAGAATAATTGCGGGTCCTACTTTAAAACTTCCTTCCAGCTGGGTGGCAGCTGTTGCAGCATGAAGCAGGCTGGGAAGCGAAAGCAATACAAGGGGTAATAATATCTTTTTCATGTTTGTAATCTTTTTGAATGAAAGCAACCAGGATCAGTCTTCTATGCCATACTTTTTGTTATACATATCTGTTCTGACACAATAGAGCCAGCAAAGCCCCACAAAGAGTATCAACAGAAATACGGCGGTATAGAAGTAATGGAAGGGGAAACCCAGAAATTTAGCATCGGTGAGGACTGACCTGTTGTGTATCAGGTAGAGTCCCATGGTTTCCAGCATTTGATCCCTGGCAGAATCATCAAAAGATTCCATCAGTTCGGATTTTACACCTAGAGGGGCGATCTTTGATCGTACGTCCAGTTCATTGAGAGCAAAGAGCTCTGCCATCAGGGGTATCAGATCGTTCTTTTTTGACACATAGTTCTCGTCGGCAATATCGGTAATGGATGCAGCAATGGTCTCAAACTCCGATACGGCCGATTTCAGATCCTCCTTCTGGTCGGAGATCTGATAGGCAAAAAAACTTAGGGCATTCTCCAGCAGAAGTAGATCCTCTGGCTGAATGGCTATTTTTCCCATAACGGAAAGCACTGCCTTTCCGGCTACCTGGTAATCGGGAACCGAGGCTGTTCCGGCCTCGATGGCCTGCCAGCTGGATTCAAACTGAATATAGGATGGTTCCGGAACAGGCTTCTCCAGGATTTTTAAAAGTATCTGGAAGCCAAAAATGGCAACAGCCCAGATTAAAACTAGCTGCACCACCATGTTTCTGTTGTGCCTGGCACTCTCAGTGGTCGGCTTGAAGAAACTGATGTGATAATCGTTCTCTGATGGGTTCATGGAAAAGTTGGGGTGTTAGTTAGCAAGTGTTGTGAATTAGCAAACGCCAATATAAAAAAAAAGGTTGACCGCAGAAACGGTCAACCCTTATTCAGAATAATTTTATCCCGAAGGATTTTTCTAACGGATCTTAATCGTCCTTAGATCCAAACATAATAGCTACGCAACCCTCCTGCGGTTCAGCCACACTTCCGTCCGGAACAGGCACCTTGACCATGATTTTCAGTTGCTGACTCGATTCCAGGTTAAAATCCCATTTCCAGTCAAAATCGTTCAGACTGTTGTCATACAGGACCTTGCCATTCCGTGTATCCATTACCTTGAACTCAATGGCTTTCAGGTTATTGGCTCCACAAACACCGATCCTGTATTCTCTGTCGGAATAGAAGGTCTTGTAAAGCTCCGCTTCTTCACCCTCGATCAACAGGGCCGCATGGTAGTTCCCGTCATGTTGATATGGGTTCAGACTAGCTTTACAGGTGTTTTTGGCGAACTGTTTGCACTGCGCATTCATTGCCATTGGCAGGGAGATCATGCAAGCAACCAGGGATATAAAGAGTATGCCTTTCTTCGTCATGATATATGGTGTTAAGATATATAGCTACTTCTTAGTTCAACAACTTTCTTTTTTAACTCAGTGAAAATCCGCTGAGTAATCTTATAAGATGATTCTGATTTAATGGTGGTTATATTGGTTTCAGGATCTTCAACTGTAGTGACCTCGCCCTGGTTTAGGGTGATTTTGTCGAAGATAAGCTTGAGTGCCTTGACATCTTCCAAAACCGCCTGTGCATCCTTATCTTCGGGTGAGGCTTCCAGGAGGCTGACCATAATATCCAGGGAAAGTTTCTGATCTACAATACGCTCTACCAGTTTATTTCCTTCCAGTTCATTCTCTTTCACCAGGCTGGTGGCGATGTAAAGGCCTTCCAACCACCCTCCTACAAGGATCACTGAAGCAGTTCCTTCCAGATCATTCTCTTTCAGGAAGGAGCTGGAGTTCATTAGGGTTTCGGAGATAATATCGATGATGGCATCCCGGTTGTTGATTTGTTCTTCCAGCCTTTTCACTGTCGCCTCATCTATGGCATCCAGAATATTCAGTCCGTCAGCCATTTCCTTGGCCGCTCCAATATAATCAAGGGTAGCCTGGCTCTGGTCGAAAAGACTGGCATAACTCAAATCGGTAGAGTAGATTCCCAGATTCAGGGCTTTGCTTCTGGATGTGATGTACTTGGAAGTATTGGAAATCGGATTCATCAACTCCTCATTATACTCTGCCCCGGCATTTTTTATTAGCATGGCAGTCTCCAGGGGAGAGGGAAGAGAATAGAAGATCCTCTTTGCTGTATTCAACTGTTCCTGAGTTTCTGCATCAAGAGTGCCAGAGGCTTCAAATTCCCCGGAGCCGTCGCCTTCGCTCTTTGGTCCACGGTTACATCCGGTCAGAATGAGCCCGAGCAAAACAAAAAGAAGAAGGAAGAATCTACCCGAAAATAATAGGTTACGGTTCATAGCTTAGTGATTTTATTTACAGGGTTGTTTTCCTTGTTAGAAGCAATCTTATTAGTAAAAATAATATTTTTTTGATATATAACTTGAGCTTTCGCCTGCTTAAATGTACGTAAAAGTTGGATCAGGGTTTCTACTTCTTATTAACATGTCTGCAAAAGGGACGAATGCCACATTTATCACATGCTGGTTTGCGCGCAGTACAAACATATCGACCGTGCAGGATCAGCCAGTGATGAGCCAGGGGAATCTTCTCCTCCGGAATATACTTGATAAGTTGCATCTCTGTTTCATAGGGATTTTTTGCCCCGCTGGTAAGCCCGATACGGCCCGCCACCCGGAAGACATGTGTATCAACGGCCATGGCTGGCTTATGGAAAACAACAGAGAGGATCACATTGGCTGTTTTACGTCCCACCCCCGGCAGTTCCTGAAGCTCTTCCAGAGTATCGGGGACCTTGCCGTGGAATTTTTGTTCCAGGACACGGGCCATACCCACCAGATGTTTTGCTTTGTTGTTTGGGTAGGAACAGCTTTTAATAAGTTCAAATACCTGCTCTGGTTCAGCGGCAGCCAGGGATGCTGCATCAGGAAAGACTTTGTAGAAGGGGGGGTGATCATATTAACCCGCTTGTCGGTGCATTGAGCCGAGAGGATTACAGCCACCAGCAGCTCATAAGGATCCGTATAAGCCAGTTCGGTTTCGGCCACCGGCATAGCCTCCGAAAAATAGGCAATCACCCTTTCAAATCGCTCCGCTGTTTTCATGGGAGCAATATTAATAAAAGTTTAGTTTAGCTTCATACTCCTTTCAATTTGTTAGGTAGTTTGCTATTTTGCTAATAAATGTTTAGGTTTACATCCGATTAAAGCACAGATGGCGTTCAGACTTTCCGCATATTATTTTTACTTTTTTACCTGCAGATAGCCGGTCGGGATTTTAGGATGCATGCGATACCCGGCTCTACAGCCGGGTTTTTTGTTTTAAACCTATGAAAAAGATAGCGATACAGGGCGGTTACGGGGCTTTCCACGAGATTGCCGCTCATCATTATTTCGAAAATGAAGAGATAGATATCCTCCCCAGGAATACATTCAGGGACATGGTGTCCACTCTGAAGGATCGAAAGTGTGATTATGGAATTATGGCCATTGAAAATTCTCTGGCCGGCAGCATTATCCCCAACTACAACCTGATTATCAATTCCAGCATGCATATTACCGGGGAGATCTACCTGAGGATCAAACAGAATCTGGTGGCCTTGCCCGGAGTAAAGATATCAGAGCTCCGGGAGGTCTATTCGCACCCCATGGCTATTCTGCAGTGCCAGGACTTTTTTGATAAGCATACGCATATACGCTTGCTAGAGAGCATGGATACGGCTCTGAGTGCCAAGGAGGTGGCTGATAAGAAGGTTCGGGACCTGGGGGCTATATCCAGCAGGATGGCGGCTGAAAAATACGGATTGGAGCTTGTCGCAAAGAGCATTGAGACCAATAAAATGAACTATACCCGGTTTCTGATCCTAACAGAGAACGGAATACATACTCCACCGGCGGAGGTAAATAAAGCCTCCATTTACTTTACCGTAGCACATAAGTTTGGATCACTATCCAAGATCCTCTCCATACTCTCCTATTACGAGATTAACCTGGCCAAGATTCAATCCATGCCAATAGTTGGCAAGGATTGGGAATACATGTTTTTCGTGGATGTGGAGATTAATGATTATGAGATGTATAAGCGATCTCTGGAGGCTATTGGACCGTTTACTCCGTCCATAGGAATCCTGGGAGAGTATAGAAAAGGAAAATCAGTAATTGAATAACTAGGAAATATGGTAGTTGATGTAGCATTGGAACCCATATCTATGGATGGGAAACTATTTACAAAGCCAATTATAATGGCTGGACCCTGTAGTGCGGAGACTGAAGAACAGGTCTTGAAAACAGCAGTTCCCCTGGCGGAAATGGGAATTAAAATATTCCGGGCGGGGATATGGAAACCACGTACCAGGCCCAATGCCTTTGAAGGGGTGGGTTCTGTAGGTCTCAAATGGCTGCAGAGGGTTAAGCAGGAGACCGGGATGATGGTGGCGATCGAGGTGGCCAATGTAAAACATGTCTATGAAGCACTCAAGTACGGGGTGGATATCATCTGGATCGGGGCCCGCACATCGGCAAACCCCTTTGCAGTGCAGGATATTGCAGACTCCCTTCGAGGGGTGAATATCCCTGTGATGGTCAAAAATCCCATAAATCCGGATGTGGATCTCTGGATCGGGGCCATTGAGCGGATCAACAACGCAGGCATCAAAGAGATGGCAGCCATACACAGGGGCTTTTCCAGCTATGATAAGACTCTCTATCGCAATGTTCCCCAATGGCAGATTCCCATTGAACTCCGCAGAAGAATTCCGGAGATGCCTATTATTACCGATCCGAGTCACATCTGCGGCAACAGGGAGTTCCTCCTTGACATAAGCCAGAAGGCTATGGATTTAAACTTCGACGGACTGATCATTGAGACCCATTGCAATCCCGATAAAGCCCTGAGTGATGCGAATCAGCAGGTGACCCCGGAAGGATTGAAGAAGATACTTGACCGCCTGGTATTTCGTGAACCCGAGGTAAACGAAGAGTTGATGCTGACACTGGCTGAGTTGCGGGACCAGATCGACAAGCTGGATGACAAGATCATTAATCTCCTGGAGGACCGTATGGAGGTTTCTGAAAAGATAGGGGAATACAAAAAGGCGAATAATATTACCATCCTGCAGACCAAAAGATGGGATGACATGTTGAAAACCAGATTAAAACTTGGGGACAGAAAAGGACTTAGTGAAGAGTTTATTATTAAATTGTTTCGTTCCATCCACCAGGAGTCTATCAATCATCAGACCAGTGTGATGAACAAAGAATAGGCGAGATGCAGCAGGTAACACTTACCACACCAGCGGGAGCCACTGAGATAATTGTTGGGGAACTCCTCTCTTCACGTCTTCAAGCGCTGGAGCTGGAACCCGTTTTATTGATAGATGAAAATGTACTGCTTCATCACCATGATATTTTCGAACCTTACAGGTCACTTAGCATTCCCGCCGGAGAGTCTAACAAGACCCTGCAAAACGTGGAGGCTATATACAGGGAGTTGGTGACCCTGGAAGCAGACCGTTCTACTCTGATGGTAGGGGTAGGAGGTGGCCTGGCAACAGATGTAGCCGGGTTTGTGGCCTCTACTTTCCTGAGAGGAACCCCCTTTGGATTTATTTCCACCACGCTGCTTGGACAGGTAGATGCGAGCATTGGCGGGAAGAATGGGGTGAATCTGGACGGTTATAAGAACATGGTAGGTACTATCCGGCAACCCTCCTTTGTCTGGTGCGACCTGAGCCTGTTGCATAGCCTGCATACCAGGGAGTATGTCTCGGGTATTGCTGAGGTGATTAAATATGGGCTTATCCGTGATATCCAGTTTTTAGAATACCTGGAGGAGCATATGGAGTCTTTATTAGGCCAGAATGGTGCAGTGCTGGAACAGGTGGTGACCACTTCGGCATCCATAAAGACCGACGTGGTTCAGAAGGATGAAAAGGAATCAGGCCTTCGTAAGATTCTGAATTTTGGACATACCTTCGGGCATGCCATTGAGCGTTCTAAAGGGATCTTGCATGGAGAAGCAGTGGGGGTGGGGATGGTCCTCGCCGCCAGGCTTTCACACCTGCAGGGCCTTATTTCAGCACCGGAGGTGGACCGGATTGAAAAAGTCTTAAGCTCGGCGGGATTGCCCGCTCAAATGAAACTGGATCCCGTAGAGGTCTACCAGAATATCAGGAGGGACAAAAAAAGGAGCGGAGAGGATGTTCACTTTGTCTTATTGAAAGGATTAGGATCGACGGTTATCAGACCCCTGGCACTCACGGAACTTAAATCTCTTGTATATGATCTGTGTTAGCGTCGCTCATATATCCGGACTGAAAGAGGCTGTCACCTCGGAAGCCGGATTGCTGGAACTAAGACTCGACCTGATCAGGGAGTCTCCCGAAAAGCTCTTTTCCGGAATTCCCAAAAACGTGGAGACTATTGTTACCTGCCGTTCCGGAGTTTATAAAAACCAGGAGAGGATCGAGCTTCTGCAGTCGGCTATGAAGCTGGGAGCTACTTATGTGGATCTGGAGTTAGAGACTCCACCCGGAGAGATGGAACGCCTGATCAGTACTGCAGGGAAGGAACGCACCAGGATTATCGTATCCTATCATAATTATAAAAGGACAGCGGACCGGGAAGACCTGGAATCGTTCATGATCGCCTGTTTTGAAAAGGGAGGGGAGATCGCTAAGATAGCGACGCAGGTGAATGCCCCTGAAGATATCCGGAACCTTCTGAGCCTTTACGACTTTCCCGGGAAAAAGGTGATTCTGGGGATGGGTCCCCTGGGCAGGATTACCAGGGTGGTGGCGCCTTACCTGGGTGCGGAATTTACCTTTGCATCCACCACGGAGGCAGGAGAGACTGCCCCCGGCCAGCTCAGTGTGAAACAGTTGAAGGATATTTATAAAGTGATTGATAAGTCATGAATTCATTCGGTAAATTATTCAGGGTCAGTATATTTGGCGAATCGCACGGGGAGTCTGTAGGGATTGTAATTGACGGATATCCCGCGGGTATACCCTTGAAGCAATCGGATTTTGAAAAGGATTTTTCCAGGAGGAAAAGCGGCGCAAAGGGGACCACTCCCAGGCAGGAGCCGGATAAACCACACATTAAAAGCGGTGTATTTGAGGACCGAACGACCGGTGCTCCATTGATGATCCTGTTTGAAAACACCAATACCCGATCGAGGGACTACAGCCTGCTGAAGGATATTCCCAGGCCGGGACATGCCGATTTTACCGCTCATCATAAATTTGGAGGATACCAGGACTATCGGGGTGGAGGACACTTTTCGGGACGTTTAACCCTGGGATTGGTGGCAGCTGGAGTGCTGGCAAAAAAAATTCTGGCTCCCATAAAAGTGACAGCCTCCCTCCTGGAGGCAGGCGGCAGCAGTGATATTGAATCTGCACTGGACAGAGCCATTGAAAAAAGGGATTCCATTGGGGGAATTGTGGAGTGCAAAATCACCGGAGCGCCCCCCGGGCTTGGGGAGCCCTTTTTTGACTCCGTAGAATCCTTGCTGAGCCATATGATCTTCTCCATACCCGCCATAAAAGGAATTGAATTCGGTGCCGGATTCCGGGCTGCAAAGATGACCGGCAGCGAGCATAACGATAATTTTGTATCCACCGATGGGAGTACGGAGACCAATAGTGCCGGGGGAATAAACGGTGGAATTTCCAACGGGAACGAGATCTGTTTCAGGGTGGCTGTCAAGCCAACTTCCAGTACGCACCAGACCCAGCGGACCATAAACATGAACACGGGCCGGATGGAGGATCTCTCCATCGAAGGAAGGCACGACACCTGCATAGCCCTCCGGGTCCCGGTTGTGGTGGAGGCGGCTGCGGCCATGGTAATGGCAGATTTTATGCTGCAGGCACAGGAGTCAGAACGAATATTTAAACACAAATCTGAATAGAACAGAATGCGAATAGCAATCATTGGAGCCGGAAACATGGGCTCATGGCTGGTGGAGTCCCTCTGCCTTGAATATGAAGTGGGCATATTTGATGTGGATCGAAGTAAACTGAAGTACTTCTTTAATTCAAGAAAATTCCTCTACTATGAGGAGATTCTGGATTTTTCACCCGATTTGCTCATCAATGCGGTGAGTCTGGACAGGACCTTCTCCTCCTTTGATGAAATTGTCTCCTACCTGCCCAAGAATTGTATTCTTGCTGATATCACCTCGGTAAAGAGCGGCTTGGCTGAATATTACAAAAAACTGGGCAGGCGCTTTGTATCCACTCACCCCATGTTTGGGCCCACCTTTGGAAATGTAAAGGACCTGAGCAATGAGAATGCGATTATCATCAAAGAATCGGATGAGGAGGGAAAGGCTTTTTTCAGGGAATTTTATAGCAGCCTGAAAATAAAGGTTCATGAATACTCCTTTGATGAGCATGATAAGACCATTGCCTATTCGCTCTCCATTCCCTTCTCATCAACCATGGTATTTGCTGCCTGCATGAAAGAACAGGAGGCACCCGGAACAACCTTTCGGAAGCATTTCAGTATAGCAGAAGGCCTGCTATCGGAGGACGATTTCCTGCTTTCCGAGATCTTGCTCAGCCCTCATAGCCTGAAGCAGGTGGAACGAATCAGTGAGCAGATTGATCGTCTGATAGAAATGATCAAAGCACGTGATACCGAGCAGCTCAAAGCTTTTTTTCAATGTTTAAGGAATAATCTGGGGCTGGAAGTGTAGCTTAAGCACTCTGCTGGTGGAAGGGGTGATCCGGAAGCGGTGGTCAATCCGTTGCCCCATTATCCAGACAATTTTATTTCCCGAGGCCATGATCCAGGTGCGCTCTTTTTCCGGGACCGGCACCTTGGTATCCACAAAAAAATCACTGAGTTTCTTGATTTGATCCATCCCCAGCGGATAGAAGTAATCTCCATACTTCCAGCGTCGGATAGAGAGGGGAAACTGGATCTTGTCCAGGTCCAGACAGGCAATCATGGGATCCCTGGGAATGTGGCTAAGTTCAGAACGCTCCAGGACCTCCATATCCATGGGAAAGGGAAGCACAGACTGTTTTTCCGGATCATCCAGGTAGTATCGTTCAAAGGTTTGACGATCCGAGGGCACCAGGAACATTTGATTTCGGTCCTTGTACAAGCGGTGGGTCGTGGAGATGGACTGGCGACCGGGACCTGCATCCATGATTTTCCTGATCCCTTCGCATTGCGACGGTGTAAATCCATAGGGAGAGAATAATTCAAAGAGCCAGGTCCCCGGGGGAGTCAGGTCCCGGAGCCTGGCTGTATCCATGGAAATCTTTCCCTGTTTCTCCGTAAATAGATCCCTTCGTACCCGATCAACGGCCTGCTGAAAGATCTGGTAGACCTCACCCAGCCGTTCCATATTTGCCTCCATGGTTTCCATAAAGCCCGGATTGATCTGTTCCATGACAGGCAGCACATCGTGCCTGATCTTATTTCTCTGGTATTTGGTCTCCAGGTTGGAGGCATCTTCCCTGAACAGGAGGTGTTTCTCCTGCTGGTAGGATTCAATCTGAAGACGCGTGGCAAATAGCAGGGGTCTGATGATTTTTCCCCGACGGGGAGAGATCCCTTTCAGTCCTCTTATACCGGATCCCCTCGCCAGGTTCAGGAAGAAAGTCTCCACGGCATCGTTTTTATTGTGAGCAGTAGCCACCCGGTCCAGGGCGTGGCTGTCTGAGAGCTCTTCAAACCAGGCATAGCGCAGATCCCGGGCCGCCATTTGCAGGGAAATGCCCCTTTGCTGCATCTCTGCCTCCACGTTAAAACGTTTTACAAAAATCTGGTAATCCAGGCTGCTGGCCAGCGAACGGACAAAGCTTTCATCCAGGTTTGAATCCTCCCCCCGAAGCTGGAAGTTGCAGTGGGCAAAAACACAGTCATAGCCGGCCACTTTGAAGAGATGGGCCATTACCACCGAGTCGATTCCTCCACTGACCGCCAGCAAAATCCGGTGCTCCGGTCTGCAAAGATCCAGTTTGCCGAGGAAGCTGTTGAAGCCCTGTTGCATCATCCGGACAAGTTACAAAAAAGGGACAAGCAGCTAGGGCAGGCCCACTACTTCGGGCCCCTGTTTGAAAACAATATCCACAGGGATGTTCAGATCTTTCAGTCTTTCCAGGTCAGCCTGCAGCTCTTCCCGGATAAATCCTTTCTCCTCCACCAGTCTTTTGGCCAGTTCATAATCCCCATCGCCCTGGGTGGTCAGAATCAGGTTGGTCAGCTCGTTCATGGCTTGCTGCATCGATTCGAAATTGATGCTGTAAGTTCCGTTCAGGTCTCTTGAGAAGGCGCCCTTTTCCTGGAAATAATAAAAACGGATCATATTCGCTTTACCATGTGAACTGGCCACGCCAAAACGGATACTGCGGAAGATACTGGCCATAAAAGTCACATAGGTATCCATCAGGTCGCGTTCCCCCAGCATGCCCTCTTCGTACATTTTAGTAATCAGGAAAAGAGAGAGGATATCTGCTTTTCCCTCTTCCAGGGCACTGTACTGCTCCTTTAGAGCCGAACGCACCGTTCCAGCCCCATGGATGGTCTGGTTCAGCCCCAGTCCGTGTGCCACCTCGTGGTACATCACATTCTCAAAAAAGGCATCAAAGGTGACGTGTTCACGTTGCTCCTCTGCAATCAAAACATTGCTGATGGGTAGCAGGATTTCTTCGAACTTGTATCTAATGGCATTCTTCAGTTGCAGTTTTCTGGAGCCCTTGCTGGCATGTACCCGCTCATCATTGGGCAGGTTAATGGCTATGGTCTTACTGCCGGCATTGCAGTCACCCGCGTAATAGATCACGTCATAGGCTCCCAGATCGGAATCGCTTCCGGGTACCTCCCTTTTGTACTCTTCAGGAACGGGCAGGCTCTTCTGCATCCGGGGAAGCACAGAGTTTATGTACGCCAGTTTCTCACTCCAGCTTTTATCTTTTATCAGAATAAAAGATTCATGTGCAGCTTTATAATTATAAAGCGCATCCTCGTAATTCTCAATGGGTCCCACTACGAAATCGATGTCATTCTCTTTCATTTCCATCCAGGCCATATCTGAGGGGTAATAGTCGTCGGTCAGCAGGGATTCGGCTCTCAATTCCAGGTATTTTTTAAATCCTTGATCATCTGCAAGATTCGCGGCCTGTTTCAGCAGATCCGCTGCCCGTTGAACCTGTTCAGCGTATGCTTCATGGTAGGGAACAACTTTCAATTTCCCATCCTTATCCCGGGTAATCAAGGTATAAAGGCTGCTTTTTAAGGGATCATCCAGCTGGTCAAACTCTGCCGATGTCATATCGGCAGGGTAGAAACCAGATCCCCTGGGTTTCGGTCCGTAACCTGGGAGGTAGGGAAGATTCCCATTCAGACGTTCCCAGGGTCCGTAATTGATTTGAAAGAAACGTGAGATGTTTTCATCCACCATAGAGCTCAGTGCGGCATCCCTGTCCGGGAAAACCTGGGCCCAGTAAATTTCTTCCATGATATCGGCTACCTGGAAGAGCAATCCGATCAGTTCTCTCTGATTATCTGAAAGATGAGAGAGGTCGGAGGTGAGCTCCACCTCCGCAAACTCATTGGTTTTGTGTTCCATAAGGGTGGAGAATTTTTCCAGGCTGAGTTCTTTTTCAACTTCAGAGAAATGAAGCAGCAATCTCTCTTCTGTTTTCAGGTAGGTAAGACCATTTACAGTTAGTTCAGTTTGGATGGGAATCGTGGTGCTGTACTTGATTTGTTGCTCATCTTCAGAGCTAAGCTGGATGGAATAAACCTCACCCTCCAGTTCAACGGCATCACCTTTCATGGTGAAAAACAGAGATTGGGGTGTGGTATACCTGCTTCCCTCTGCATCTGGAATCTCCAAACGGGGAAGAGTACCTGAAAAAAGTTCAAATATACCTTTCTCATTCTTACAGCCCTGAAAAAGCAAGAAAATACTGGCAAACAGGATCGGGACAAATGCACGTAGTTTCATAGGAAAGATGGTTATATGGTGAAAAAGTTAGTAGGCTTTTGCTATGACAACTCTTCTCCTGGAGGGCTTTCCGCTTACCACGCATCTGCCCTCTTCTTCTTCCGCATTTAAAGGCAGGCAGCGGATAGTTGCTTTTGTCTCCTTGATCTTCTCTTCTGATTCGGCGGTTCCATCCCAGTGGGCCAGGGCAAAACCACCTTTATTATCAAGCACGTCTAACAGCTCCTCCCAGGTATCCACCCGATGTGTACTGGCATTTCTGAATTCAAGGGCTTTGTTAAAAATATTCTCCTGGATCTCCTCCAATAATGTTTTTATATAGGGGGCAATTCCCTTCTGGGGCAACACCTTTTTTTCCAGGGTATCTCTGCGGGCAAGCTCCACCGTTCCATTCTCCAGATCGCGCGGACCAATAGCAATTCTTACGGGTACTCCTTTCAGCTCATATTCGGCAAATTTCCAACCCGGCTTCTGGGTATCCCGATCATCAAACTTTACTGCTATTCCAAGCTCAGAGAGCTCGTTTTTCATCTTATTAGCAACTTCTGCGATGGGAGGGAGCTCCGTATCTCCCCGGTAGATGGGGACAATAACCACCTGGATGGGAGCCACCCTGGGAGGAAGTACCAATCCGTTGTTGTCAGAATGTGCCATGATCAGGGCCCCAATCATTCGGGTAGTCATTCCCCAGGAAGTCGCCCATACATAGTCCAGTTTACCTTCCCGGTTTGTAAACTGGACATCGAAAGCTTTGGCAAAGTTTTGTCCCAGGAAGTGTGATGTACCAGCCTGAAGGGCTTTCCCGTCCTGCATCAATGCCTCGATGGTCAGGGTTTCCACAGCTCCTGCAAACTTCTCAGACTCCGTCTTGCTGCCCACAAGAACGGGAATACCCAGGAATTTTTCGGAGAACTCGGCATAGATATTCACCATTTGTAAGGTCTCCTCTTCAGCCTCCTTCCTGGTGGCATGAGCTGTATGACCCTCTTGCCACAGAAACTCGGTAGTCCTCAGAAAGAGCCTGGTACGCATCTCCCACCTGACCACATTGGCCCACTGGTTCACCAGGATGGGAAGATCGCGGTAGGACTGTACCCAGTTTTTATAGGTGTTCCAGATAATAGTCTCAGAAGTTGGCCTGACAATCAGTTCCTCCTCCAGCTTTGCTTCGGGATCCACCATAAGGCCACCGTTCACCTCATCGGTTTTCAAGCGGTAATGGGTAACCACTGCACACTCTTTGGCAAAACCCTCTACATGTTCGGCCTCTCTGCTGAAAAAAGATTTGGGTATAAAGAGCGGGAAATAGGCATTTTCATGCCCGGTGGCTTTAAACATCCGGTCCAGTTCATCTCTCATTTTTTCCCAGATGGCATACCCGTATGGTTTGATTACCATACAGCCCCTTACTGCCGAATTTTCGGCGAGTCCGGATTTCAATACCAGGTCGTTATACCACTGCGCGTAATTCTCTTCTTTGCTGCTTAGAACTTTGGCCATTATCATGTTAATTATAGAGCTACAAAGAAAGGAAAAAAAGGTGAGCTGCTGAAGCTTTCCCCTTCGTGATTGTCGCCTGAATTGATCCGCCGGAGCCAGTATCTCTGCAAGTGAGGAAAAGCTGCGGCATGGACGCCTAATATTTCCTTCCTTTTTTAACCAGTCCCAATTCATTCAGCCTGTTATGGATATACAGGCAGTTCTCCCAGTTATAATCTGGTTCCAGATGGTATTCGATTTTCAGATTCCCACCCTCGTTATCTTCCAGGGTAGTTTCCAACCAGTTTATAATGTCTTCTTTCTGTGCATTTTCAACAAGCACCTCCACCGGCGGAAAGACATTGATCTCAAAGTCGCGGCCCATTTTCTCACGAATGGATTTTAGTGAGGTATTGGATCCTGTATCGATAATTTCCAGGTTCTCTATCTCGCAGATCGGAGCTATTACATGATCAGCATTTCCACAACTGTGCAATCGGATAGGACCAAATTCCCGACCCAGCCGGCTTATAAATGGTGTAACAAATTCACGGTACGACCATTCGTCAAGCATCGTGCCTGAACATTCTCCCACGTGGATGGAGCTTACCGGTAGATTTCCCAGTTCGGAAAAGTAACGGATTACGGAAATATAAACCTCTGTTATCCATGAGTGGATCCCTTTTACCAATTCTGGCTCCATCATCATTTTTGTAAATATCTCCTGGCCTATAAATTTCATAGAAGTGGTGACAATACCGTGAATGGTGGCCCGGCCGGAAGTATCCCAGAAAAAAGGAGGAATGATTCTATACTCTCGATAATGATCCTGGGCATAAACAAGCTGGTTTTTCAGCTCCTTGATAAAAGAAAGGTTCATCACTTCTTCTACTTCAGGAAGTTGAGCGGTATCAGTAATATCCTTCAGTGGAAATCCTTTTACATCAGAGTCTTTATCGGGTGAGAAAATAAACTCTGCTCCCAGGGATGCGGCAATGATCATATTGGGCTGGATTGCACCTACCAGCATCATCTCCGGGACTACATATTCAGCCTGAACCAGGTTATCTTCCATATTGTATAAGGGAAAATCCGGAAATCTTTCTTTGATAAACTTGTGGCACGCCAGATCTTGTTGCATTCGAAAGTAGGGGTCCGAATAATATTTCTGATCAAAATCGAAACCACCGTACTTATGAAGCCAGCCTTTCGATACACTTGCCTGAATTGTTAGCATGTCACTGCTCTGTTTATTTCATATTCATCAGTTTCTTAAAAACCCCGTAGGGAGAGGATACTGAAGTCAGGTAAACGGGATTCTGCCGGTTACCCAAGGGGTGAAAACACTCGTATGGTGCGCCATATTCCGCTCCTTTCCGGTAATCATTTTCCCTTAATTCCGTGATGTATTCCAGAGCCAGTTTTTGGGCTGCTTCCGCATCCACCCGGGATATGGCATCAACCACCCACCCTACCGGTGTTCCCCAATAGGCCCCATTTTGGTAGGTGTTTTTCTGCGCCAGAGAAATTTCCCAGGCACTAGTCTCACTAAAATCATCAGTTGTAAGGATATGCCGGATATTTCCTCTGTAGGCTAAGGTACCCTCCAGGTATGCATTTGCCAGGAAAAGACAGGTTTTCTCCAAGTTTTCTTCTTCTAAAAGTCCCAGGTAAACGGCCAGAGCCGTGCTCCACACGTCCGCCTGGCTGCTTCTTCCGGTTGAAGCATTCAACATACCCCGTGAATCTGAAAAGACAAGTGGAATCAATTCCTTTAACTTTTCTGCTGTTTTCGTGTAAGATTCAGCTTGCTGGCTCAGGCCTTGCTGTTCAAATAACCAAGCCAATTCATAGGAGGCCCTGCATTTAAGTATGGAAGGAAAACAGAGTTCGCCGGTAATAACCTGAACATCTCTGAACCCGAAATCCACTCCTCGCAAATGTTCCGTGGCATATACCAGAGGATTGTGGCTTCGAGAAGTGGCTGTGCGGTAAGCTAATTCAAGTCGCTCGATAAGCGCTAGTCCGTTGATTTCCGAATGCAGGATTGACCTGTCCGCAGTGGTTTTTACATATATATAGGCCATATGAACGAAGAAGAATTGGTCCGAAATGGGGGGAGGGTTCCAAATTCCGGAACACCCTGTTCTTCATAACTATATGTACCTGGGAAATAGATAGGCTTTCCATCATCCACACGGATATGATCTGCAATCGCTCCATATGGAATCAGGGAACCCCCTTGAGTAATCCAGGACTGATTGCACTGTGTGGATGCAGTCAGCTGCAGCATATGTCTTTGTTCCTCCGGTGGGATCAATCCACTCTCCAGGGACATGGCATAGTCGCGGATCCAAAACGCAGGGTAACAATCTCTGCCGCCCGGCCGGATCAGTACTCCTCCTGTGTTATTCGGGCCAAAACCTTTTGCCGCCTCCTCTCCCGGATATATCCTGGAGCTTTCCAGTACGTCTTCGGTCATTTTTTCAAGAAACTGATAGTCTGCCAGACTCAGCAGGGGGGCGGACTCAGTATTTATTGGCTGGGAATGAACTTGAGTCAACAGGAAAAAAGAATAGAGTGCAGTTATAATTTTCATATGGGATATAACTCCTCATGGTTTCATAGTACAAGATATCCATTTTTAATTGGCAAAGCTTTCTTATAAACTGAGAATTTAAGGACAGCAGCGGATACTGAGGTAATTTTTATTGTTTCTGTATAAAGTAAAAGCTCCCATTTGTTATGAGTATAATACCCCTGGCAGGGATATTTAATATAATGCAACGAGCATATACAGATAAATGGAGCTATATAGATAAAAGTTTTACATGGAACAACTATTGAGTACCAATTTTACGATTTTTGATTGGATCATAGTTGTTGCGTATATAGCCGGGATCACATTCCTGGGTAATTATCTGAACAAATACATAGGATCATCTGCATCTACTTTTATGGTGGGGGCAGGGAAGAGTCCCCTGGCCCTAAATACCTCCAGTTATATTGGTACGGAGTTGGGGCTTGTAACCATCATGTATGCAGCCATTGAAGGATACACCAGAGGTTTTTCCTATTTGGCAATACCTCTTGTTGCACTTGTAGCAGCCTTTATTATTGGGAGAACCGGATTTGCTGTATCAAAGCTTCGTGCGCTTAAACTAACCACCATCCCTGAATTCTTTGAGAAAAGATATAGTAAGAAAATCCGGATTTTATCAGCTCTACTGCTGGTTTTGGCCGGAGTCCTGAATATGGGGCTTTTCCCTAAGATGGGGGCTGCTTTTATTACCTATGCTACCGGCATCTCAGGTCTCTCTAATCCAGAAATGATCGTTAACATCGTCATGTCGGTTTTAATCGTCCTGGTGGTCTTGTATACCATCAGGGGGGGGATGGTCGCTGTGCTTGTGTGCGATTTTATTCAATTCAGCGTATTGAGCATAGGATTGCTTATTGGCTTGGGATTTGTTCTTACCAATGAGAGCAGTGGATGGAATTCCATCGTGGATACATACACAGTCACCTTTGGCGAAAGCTCCTTAAATCCTTTTTCTTCCGAAAGCTATGGACCATCCTACATCATCTGGATGTTTATTGTATTTTTTGTATATGGTTTTGCCTGGGGACCAACAGTTGCCAGAGTGTTAACTGCGAAAAATGAAGAAGTCGCACGAAAGACCTTTCTGCTTGGTGCACCTGGACAGTTTATCCGATTGGCCTTGCCCGCTTTGATTGCCATGGGAGCCTTTGCATATTTCAGGAATCACAGTGATCTGGCTACCTATTTCTTTCCGGAGAGTACTCCGGATATGAGCTATGCCGTTAAAGCTTTGCCTTTGTTTCTTGGGAAACTATTGCCTGCCGGATTTATTGGCTTGTTGTCAGCAGGTCTGCTGGCTGCATTTATGTCCACCCACGATTCCTATCTGTTAACCTGGGGCTCCGTCATAGCACATGATATCCTGGCCCCCTTAAAAAAAACCAAGATGGATGGAAAACGGGAAATCTGGATTGCCCGTTTTGCGATTGTCATTATTGGAATTTTCCTGCTTGTGTGGGGAATCTGGTATGACCTGCCTGACAGTGTCTGGAGCTACATGGCCATTACCGGGAATATTTATCTTACAGGAGCCGCATCTGCAATCATCGGCGGATTATACTGGAAACGTGCATCAAAAACAGGTGCTTTGGCTGCCCTGATATCCGGACTAGTTTCCATTGCAGGGATTATTCCTGCTGTGATTGAAGTGGTTCCCATTGGTATACTGGGGTTATCGGCTTATCTATTCTCAGCTGTGATGTTAGTCGTATTTTCATTACTGTTCCCCGATAAAAAATGATATTATGAATGCATGGATAATTCTATGGAAGATTGTACTCATTGTGGGTATTTTGTTATTTGCCGGAACGGTTGTTTACATTATTCCTGCCGGATTGAGAGATATTATGAGATATTTTAAAAGTCTTGGCGATTCAGATGACTAGTTATATAAAATAGGATATTATGATGAAGCTTACCTTGCAGAATCTGATTTTGAGCGTGCTGTTTCTTTGCATTGTCTCAATTTCATCAGGACAGTCAAAAGATTGGTTATTAGGCAATTTTCAGGGGAAATCGAAACTTGAAAAAGCTAATGAAGATCAATTTACACTAAGCAACGGGCTTATTTCCCGAACCTTTTCTTTGGCACCGAACGGAGCCACCATAGGATTTGATAATCTTTTAAGCGGGGAATCGGTGATCCGCTCCATTCGCCCTGAGGCTCTGGTGGAAATTGATGGTATTGAATATGAAGTGGGAGGTCTGAAGGGGCAAACCATCCATAATTATTTAAAAAAATCGTGGATCAGGGATATGACAGCCAATCCAGGCTCTTTTAAGTATACGGCTTACAGCATCGGGGACATTCAAGAACGATTTCCATGGAATAAACGAATGGAATGGTTGCCTAAAGATATGCCCTGGCCACCCAGTGGGAAAACGCTCACCATGACTTATAAAGCGGATGAAGCAACTATAAATACTCTTTTGGGAGAGATGGATTCAGATATCAACAGGGAAGTTTTAATGGAAGATAGATTTACAGTTCTATCCGAGCATTGGGAGATATTTGCATCAGGGGCTTCAGATCGAAGCTCATTTATCAATGAAGGCAAAGCCGGTGAAATTATGGCCATGTCCAACACCGCTGTTTATGCAGAACAGCGCTTACCCGAAAACACTCGTGTTATCAAATGCAAACTCAATAACGGAACCGATATAAGTGGTTCCCACGGATTAGGGATGGTGGTAGTTTTTTCTGATAAATTAGTCCGACTGGCCTTTTCGGGTACTTACGGTTTTGCATTTTCTGATGGCGAACAGCGAAAAAACCTCAGGCGAGACAGCTATACACCCTACTATATGCGCATGGAGATAGAGGGCGATCAGCTGATTGCCTCAGTGTCGGTGGATAATGAAGAGTGGAAGGAGCTTGCAAAGACAGGAACCGGTGGAAAACAGCCCTTGAAGGTAAGACTCGGCAAAACCGATATGAATGGTACCAATACGGATGGTGAAAACAAAGGAGATCGTAGCCGCTGTCTGGTGGAATCATTTAGTGTTCTTGGGGATTTTAAAAACCGGAGCAGAGCGGATGCCCTTAAACAATATGAGTATCTCAAAGACATCGAAGTCCGGGTTCACTATTCCATATATGACGGCTTACCGCTTATCTGTAAATGGATCACGGTAAAAAATCAGAGCAGCAAGGACATCCAGCTGAACAGCTTTACCAGCGAACTGCTTGCAGCAGTGGAACCACGCAATGATCAAATGGAGCAGGAAGCCTGGTTGCTCCCCAACATAAGTGTGAATACCGACTATGCCTGCGGGGGCAGTGATGAGGGAAAATCTTACCAATGGACCAAAGACCCCCTTTACCTGACGCAAATAGATTATCAGAGACGCAATCCCTGTTTACTGGTGGTAAAACCGGAATACGGCCCTGACCAGTCCATTGAAAGCGGGGATACCTTTGAGAGCTATCGCGCATGGGAATTAATTCATGATAGCTGGGACAGGGAGCGAAAAGGACTGGCATTGAGAAAGACATGGAGAACTATTGCGCCGTGGCTGACAGAAAATCCAATTCTAATGCATGTGAGACGGGCTGATGATCAGTCAGTGAAAAAAGCCATAGACCAATGCGCAGATGTGGGTTTTCAAATGGTCATCATGACCTTTGGCAGCGGATTTAATCTGGAAGATACTTCGGATGCCAACCTGACGCGGATGAAGGAGCTGGCTGACTATGCGCATTCCAAGGGTATTGCCCTGGGAGGTTATTCGCTTCTGGCCAGCAGAAGGGTTAGTACAAAAGATGACGTGGTGATGCCGGAAGGGCTGAAACCCCGCTTTGGAAATTCTCCCTGCCTGGAAAGTGAATGGGGACAAAATTATTTTAAAACCCTGTATAACTTCTATGAGAAAACTGGCTGTGACATACTGGAACATGACGGTTCTTATCCGGGTGATGTTTGTGCTTCCTCGGAACATCCAGGGCACAAAGGTTTGTCAGATAGCCGTTGGCAGCAATTTCAGACCATCCGGGATTTTTACAGATGGTGCCGTTCCAGAGGGGTTTACCTGAACGTACCTGATATTTATTATCTGAATGGAAGTAACAAAACCGGAATGGGCTACCGGGAAACAAACTGGTCGCTGCCAAGGGCAGAACAGGAGATCATTGAGAGGCAGAATATATTCGATGGGACTATGGAGAAAACACCGTCTCAAGGCTGGATGTTTGTGCCTCTTGTTCAATATCATGGCGGAGGTGAGGCTGCTACCATAGAGCCTCTGAAAGAACACCTGCCACACTATGAACAGAGGCTCGCGAACCTTTTTGGCGGCGGAGTACAGGCTTGTTATCGCGGACCACAGCTATACGATGCTCCGGAAACAAGAGCTGTTGTGAAAAAATGGGTTGATTTCTATAAGGAGCACCGGGCCATACTCAATGCTGATATCATCCACATCCGCCGCCCCGACGGCCAGGACTATGATGCCATATTGCATGCCGATCCCAGCCTGGAAAAAAAGGGATTGTTGATGGTCTACAATCCGCTTGAAGAGGAGATCACCAGGAACATCAAGGTGAACCTTTACTACACGGGATTATCAGAAACCGCTATGATTGCCGAACAAAATGGCAGCCCGGTTAGCTATGAGCTTGACAGAAATTATGATGTTGTTATACCTGTAACTATTCCAGCTAAAAGTCAGAGTTATTTTATAATTAAATAGAGGGTTTAAAATGAAAAATATTCTGTGGATTGTATTGCTATTTTTGGTCTTTTCCTGCAGCAAAGAGAAGCTGACCTTTGAAACCGATGCATTGCAGGTATCTCTCGATGCCCAGGGGAATGTTTGTGGTTTGATGGATATTGCTACGGGGAAGGAGTATTATCCTCAAAAGCAGAAATCTCCCTTAATGACCCTGTATGAGAATGATACAGTGATAATAAAGCCACAATCCCTAGACTATGATCAGGAGCAATCACACTTAATATTAAAATACCCGAACGGAAGTACTGCCATCATAAAATTTGCTAATAAAGGCAAATATTTGCGTTTTGAGCTACTCTCACTGGAGCCAAGGAACAAGATTAGTTGTGTTGGATGGGGTCCATACGCGTTAAGCCTTGATAAATATATTGGCGAAACCGTTTGTGTGGTGAGAGATGAGGGCTTTGCCATTGGCATGCAGGCTCTTGAAGTGAATACTGTGGAAGGATTACCCACCGAAAATATGTTTGATGATTCCCGGGTATACTCTTTGGTGGAACCCTTACCCGGACAGGTACTTCCGGATAGTATGCAGAGCAGGATCGGCGAGGAGATTTATATTAACGTGAATGTTCAGGGCGATATGCCAGCGTATGTCAGGATGTATCGGGGAACAGCCGCAAAGAAGAAGCCTTATGGAAGCGAATTAAGGTTATACTCAAGAGACAGGAGAGAAACAAGGATTGTCGGTGAGCCGGGCAAAAAAAAGTCGGTGGTGGGTATCGATGTTGATTTTATTGGAACCGCGATAGCCCTTTTCGGAGCGCCGGAACCGAAAACTCTCGATTATATTGAGTCGATAGAGCTGGGCGAGGGCCTCCCTCATCCCCTACTGGATGGTAAATGGATCAAGAAACACCCCCGGGGTGGAGAAGCCTATATGATGATGCATCTCAACGCGGTGGACCTGGAGAATACAGAGAAAGCATTTGAATATGCAAAGAAGAGTGGATTCAAACTGATCCATATAGGCGATTTCTTTAAAAACTGGGGACACTTCGATATCAATACCAAAGCCTTTCCCAAAGGAGAGGAGAGTATAAAGGAATTGGTTGATCAGGCAGCGAAAGAGGATATTTTGCTGGGAGTTCACACACTGACCATGTTTACCACCACAAATGATCCCTATGTTACTCCTGTTCCCAGTGAAAATCTAGCCAAGACAGGTGTAACAAAACTGACTAAGGATATTACAGAAGAGGATGAAGAAATAGTCATTGATGATCCGGAGTTTTTTAAAGATCCGGGCAGAAATCACGCACTTAAGATTGAAAAAGAGATCATCCGCTATGATGAAGTATCATCAGATCAACCCTGGCGCCTCTTAAATTGTGAAAGGGGTGCTTACGGCACAACAGTCTCAGCTCATAAATCGGGAGTTCTGGCAGAGAAACTGGTAGCCAGCAGCTACAATGGCTTCTTTCCGGATCTGGTTCTGCAGGAGAAGTATGCCGAAAGACTTGCAGAGATCTGTAATTTGACAGGGATTGGATTGATGGATTTTGATGGATTTGGAGGAGGTTCGCAGACGGGACATGGCGCTTATGGATCTGCAAAGTTTATCGAATCATATTCCAGACAGCTTGACAAATATCCCATCAATTGTGGGTCATCCACTTTCCATTATTACTGGCACTTTTATATGCGAATGAATTGGGGGGAACCCTGGTACGATGATTTGAGAGAAAGCCAGGTGAATTACAGGATGGAAAACCAGAGGTACTTTAAACGAAATTTTATGCCCGGAATGCTGGGATGGTTTTCATTTAACTCCTCTTATCGCCCCGAAGATATAGAATGGATACAGGCGAGAAGTGCCGGTTTTGATGCAGGGTATCTGTTGCGTGTAGATGCAAAAAATGTAGAAGCAAGCGGGTTTAAGGAAGCACATTTCGAAGCTATAAGAGAATGGCAGGCTGCAAGGAAAGCAAAAGCCTTTAGCGAAGAGCAGATCGAACGCTTACAAAATCCAAAAAATGAGTTTCATCTGGAAAAAGCCGGGAAAAATGAGTGGAACCTCTATCCTGTGAATCTAAAAGGAGGATATGTCCATAGCTTCAGACTGGTGCAGGATGGAGAACCTGTCGTATCCAGTTATCAATTCAGAAATCCCCATGAAAATCAATCCATACAGTTTTATCTGACGATTAAAGAGGGTGAAGAAGGAGCCAGCGGAAGTGTTTCTAAGCTCAAAATGGAGATCAACAATTATTCAGAATTAATCATTCCAATGGTACTAAATCCGGGAGATCGTTTATACTGTGACGGTAAAAGCATTTATCTATGCGATACTGGATGGAAAATCAGGAAAGAGCTTGGATTTAATAAGCTGCCAGAATTAAAAACAGGCGAAAACAGTATTGTTGTCAGTTGTGAATTTCAGGGAAATAAACCTGTGATAGAGATGGCTTTTAAAACGGTTGGTAAACCAGAGATCGTGAGAAGTAAATAATATGCTATGAGAACAGCCATTCTGTTGCTTCAAGTAATCGCAATTGTTGTATCATGTTCCCACCGGGAGATACCAGACATACCGCGAATAGACCAATCCTTGATTCAAATGGATGATTTATTATGGGATCTGGATCTTCTCGAGCAGGCACCGGAATTTGAATATCTGGACAGTACCTCGAAAGTCAGAGAAATTTTATTTAAAGGGCCTGATCACCAGGGTAGGGATACCCGTGTATTTGCCTACTATTCCAATCCCGATTTAATAAAAACGGGCAGGAATCAAGGGAACAGGTTTCCCGGGGTGGTGCTAATTTCAGGAGGGAGCCAACCCGCCATGAGTGAGTGGGTTGAACGTTGGGCTCATGAAGGTTATGCGGCGATTACTTGTGATTACGGAAATACGAGAGGGGTTGAAGGTCGAGGCCCTGCTCCTGAAACATTGGAGGAACGCTTAGCCGGAATATACGATTCTATTGCGTATGGCCCACGCGCTGTCCGGGCTTATCGAACAGCTTCTATCGCTATTCTAGCCCACTCCTTATTACTTAGTTTCCCCGAGGTTGAAAAAAACAAGACTGCAGTAACGGGTATTAGCTGGGGTGGGTTTCAAACCTGTATCGTATCCGGAATTGACAATCGCTTTAAAGCAGCGGCACCGGTTTATGGGTGCGCGTTTCATGATGAAATCATATTCAAAAAGTATTTGGATAACAACATGAACAAAGCAGGGAAAAAACTCTGGATGAGTAAGATTGATCCTAAAAATTACCTGGTTTTTTCACAATGCCCAACTCTGTTTATTAATGGAAATACAGATGGTTGTTTTGATATCATCCCCTTTGATAAGACCACTAAACTGATACCTGAAAAGAACCGGTATCTGAGAATTACGCCCAATATGGGACATGATCATCCACTAGGCTGGCGACCAAAGGAAATTGCCACATTTTTCAACTCCGTTTTTGATGGCGGTATTCCCCTGCCTAAAATAACAGGCTATGAGGTAGAGGATTCGGTTATCAGCTTTAGTTACGAAAGCCCATTGACGCTTAAACAGGCCCGTTTTTATTACTCCAGCGATACCATACATATCAACCAGGACCGTATTTGGGAATCTGTTCCGGTAAGGATATTTGAAGATAGCTTGGAGAGCCCTTATCCGGAAAGCGGATTTCTAATGGGATTTCTCTATGTGACCGATGTCATGGATTTAAGCATATCAAGCGAGCTTATTATCAATTGATAGATAATGATTTAGTTATGCTGTCTTGATTTTTTGTCCGTATATTTTTCAGGATATAGGACACTTGAAAGTCTGTTAAAAGATTTGTCACCCATCAAATTGCAAAACAAAAATGAAATGATGAAAACTTCCAAACTGAAAAAATCCGCGATTGGTGTAGGTTTGATGCTACTCCTTAGTGCCATGCAATTGAATGCTCAAGTAATAAACGGAATTAGTTATGGGACAGGCAAATGGGAAACAGACCATTTTGGGACGCAACGAGCTGTTATCTATGTAGAACAACCCGCTGATGCGGTAAGTGTAAATGTTCCCTGGAGAAGACTGGATGATGTTAGTAAAAGAAATTTCTTTGTCGTAGATGGTCTGACAAACAAGCGAATAGACAATATTTATTCCACGCAATTAAACAATGATTTTGGGGAGTTTGTGTTTGAACCGACATCGGGTGTAGGAAAATACTACCTGTATTTTATGCCAAGTGAGTTTACTTTTCAACCCCGTTGGTACGTAGAACATTATACCGTTTATGAAAAGCCAACGAATACCTGTGATGAAAACTGGAAAAGAAGTATCTCTGGCAGAATCAGTAATAATATTGCTAAAACTGTTGAATTTCAGAGTTATAATGAGTTTAACAGTTTTTATCCCATGGAGATCCCGCTGACTGAATCAGAGCTGACTGAAGTTATAAGTAAAAATCAGGATAAAGATTTTCTAATCTATCCCGAGGATAGAAATTTTTCTATTAGAATGCACGAAACCATTCCTTACAGGTGGTATGTACGAGAGGATAACTCAGTGTTTCAGGGAAGTGCTCTAAAAGATGAGTCTTACTCCTGGCAGCTGGGTGTTTATGCATTTAAAAACGAACTGAAAGATTTAAAGATAGAATTTTCCGATCTGAAAACCACCACAGGAGCGGCCATTAAATCTGAAGCATTGAAATGTATAAACCTGGGTGGGGTGGACCACCTGGGTAACAGTTTTACAAAAATGGTAAATGTTCCCAAAGGAGAAGTACAGGCCATGTGGATTGTTACTGACATAAAAGAAAATCAACCGGCCGGGACTTATACGGGTGCTGTTACAGTAAAAGCGCGAGGAACAGAAGAATACCAAATAGGAGTTTCCATAAAAGTACTTGACAGGCTGGCCGAAAACAGAGGCTATAATGTTCCGCAAAGTATGTCAAGATTAAACTGGTTAGATTCCAGAATCGGAATAGATGATGACGTCTTTGCTCCCTTCACACCGGTGGAATTAGATAAAAACACCGTAAGAATCCTTGGGAGGAGTTTAACATATAACAAATATGGTTTACCGGGTAGAATAAGCTCTACTTTTTCAGAAAGTAACCATGATGTAAATGGTGTGGAGCAGGATATTCTCGCCGAAGCAATAAAAATGGAAATATGGTATGAAGGTCAGAAAATAAAATTTACATCAAAGGCACCAAAAATCACCCTGAAAGAAAGTGGGGCTATTGCCTGGGAAACAACCTTAAAATCAGCCCTGGTAGATATTGTGGTAAAGGCTAAAATGGAGTGTGACGGGTATATTAATTACAAGACAAAAGTAGTCGCAAAGTCAAAAGTAAAAATTGATGATATAAAGTTAGTGATACCTTATTCAAAATCTGCTTCCACTTATTTGATGGGACTGGGACTTTTAGGAGGATTAGTACAGGATAATCTGGATATGGACTGGAAATGGGATGTGGAGAGAGAAGATAATCAGTTTTGGGCAGGAGCTGTAAATGCAGGGTTAAATATAAAATTGAAACACCTGGAACCTGACTGGTCCATGAACGCTCTTCGCAAAACCGGACCATACCGGGATTGGTATAACGATGGCAAAGGAGGTTGTAAATTGAAAAACACACAAAATGGCTTAAGATTAACTGCTTTTACCGGAGAGAAAGTTTTGAGGGAGAATGAGGAAATGGTATTAAACTTTCAATTGGGAATCACTCCGTTTAAACCTCTGGACAGCGACCATTGGCAACAAAGATATTTTCACAATCCAGAAGTAAAAAGGGCTTATGGAAAAGCAAAAGTCATAAATATCCATCATGCAAATGAATATAACCCATTTATAAACTATCCGTTTCTGACTCCGGATATTATGAAGGAGATGGTTGAAGAAAATGCGGAACAAGGAATAAAAACAAAATTATATTATACCGTAAGAGAATTGACAGTCTTTCTGCCCGAACTATGGGCAATTCGTTCCTTAGGGGACGAAATTTTCACCAATTATGCCATCACAATGGGAACCGCCCATATGCCTGAGGATAAATCAAAAGGAGATTTAGGGCATGCCTGGTTGCACGAGCATCTTCGCACTAGATTTAATTCCAAATGGCACTCATTTATTCCCAAAGATATCCAAGATGGATGGGATTTTTCTATTCAAACTCAGGCCTTATCCCGCTGGTTGAATTACTACACCGAGGGTTTGGGATGGCTTACCAAGAATATCGGGATTAAAGGCATCTATCTGGATGGAATCGCTTATGACAGAGAAATCATGAAAAGACTGCGAAAAACAATGGATAGAAATGCAGAGGGTTGTCTGATGGATTTACACGCAGGGAATCCTTATCATAAATTAAAATCTAATCCTGCACTTAAATACATGGAATTGCTGCCATGTATCAATAGCCTGTGGTTTGGAGAAGGTATTGATTACAGTAAAACGAAGCCTGATTACTGGCTGGTGGAGATTTCTGGAATACCATTTGGATTGTATAGTGAAATGCTTACTCAAAACAGTCCCTCACATAAAGGAATGGTATATGGAATGACAAATCGTTTCAGAGCGGGCGAAAAAACTGCACCCCTGGGAATTTGGAAATTATGGGATGAGTTCGGAATGGAGGACGTGGAGTTCATCGGATATTGGGATGAACACAATCCAGTTCAAACAAAGCATGAGGAAGTTAAAGCATCTGTCATGGCCAAAGAGGATAAAGTTCTTGTTGCAATTGGAAACTGGTCTGATACTGATGAAATAATTAAATTGGATATAGACTGGAATAAACTAGGGTTTGATAAAAATGATGCAACAATAGATGTTCCTGAAATTGAACATGTTCAGGAAGCCAAAATATTAAATACTGAAAAAATCAAGCTGGAAGCAGGTAAAGGAATGTTGTTCACAATCAGTGAAAAATAGCATAATCGACTTAGCCGGGGTTTTATAATACGCAACATGAAAAGACGGACATTTATTAAAACAACTGCTCTGGGTACCGGAGTAATCACTTCAGGTACAACTGACGGGCTTGCCGGCTTCACCGATCAAAGGAAACAATTTGCTGCTTTACTTGATATCCTGAGAAAACAGTTGGTTGAAGCATTTGAACAATCGAAGGTGGTATTTGACAATCATCTTTTATTGCATTCTCCCTGCGTCAGTGAAAAGTATCGCGGGATATGGCCTGATGATTTCCTGTACCCCTTACTTGTTCAACCTGGTTTATACAATAGTGAACAACTGACACAAATCGCCGGATTCCTGACAAACAGCATCGTTGATCTGGAATGTTTCCCGGATCGTATCGAAGCTGACGGAATGCCGGTGATGCAACCTGGCCCTTTATCAAGACCACACGCCAGTGTGATGCCACTGCATCTTCCTGCAGCCTGGGTTCGGTTAATTGATAATTTAGAGAAAATGGGCGCAACGATCCCCAGGAAGGATGACTGGGCCAGGCTTTTCGAGCGCAGTATTGGCATTGTACCTTTTTCCTGTGGGTTGGCTTATGTTGATCCACAACACCCTAGGGTAGGTTTTGGATTCCATGATCCGGAAGCAATTACAGGATTTGAGCTGATGAGCAGTTTGGTGCTTCACTTTGGGCTAATGAGGGCTGCTCGTATTTTTAAAGGTCATGTTCAGGAGTCGGTGATAGAGAGATGGGACCAATTATCAGAAGGTATTCTGGACAATCTCTATCGCCTGTTTGATAAAATACAAGGAGCTTTTTTCGCAGGTTCCAAAGATTGCCGCCAAATAAACGTGTGGGCCAATGGATTGGCTTACTGGATGGTCAAACCAGATGTTCAAAGGACCATTGCAGAATATTATTACAGGAATCGAAAAGCGATTTTTCTAAAAGGTTTTACCCGCCAGATTGCGGAATCGGACGGATGGCAACGACACTTTTTCCCTTCAACAGTAGGCAGCTACACAAACGGTGGTTTCTGGTCGGTGGGCACAGGTTGGGCTTTACCGGCCATTGCGGACCAGAATCCAGGGTTTGCTCTGGAAATTGCAGAAGAGTTGGTGGACAACCTGGTAAAGTACGAATTCAGGGAATATATCAATGCTGATGGAACCGGAGGAGGTGCCATAGGTTTTCTGGCCGCCATAGCATTACCCATGATGGGTCTTACTGCGATTGTTAAAAACCGACCCTTTAGTGATTTTTTTTAATTTATTGTTCATAAAGTGATATTTATCAATTATTTAAAGCCTTATAATTAGCCGGAATATGCGAAAGTTATTATGCGGAGGTCCCAATTCCTTACGGGTATCCTCACAAGTTCTATTAAGTATTGGAATCATCTTGTTTTCAGGCTGCAGGAATCAGGATCCGTCAGCTAATACGAAGAATATCGTAGAATGGAAAAACCAGATCGCTTCAGTCCGTTATGCTCCTTCAGGCATGTACATAAAAGACCACTGGCTCTTCTTTGAAAAAGGGGAATGGCACCTTTTCGCACCTTTGGGTCCCGTTGGAACCATGTGGTGGTATGAAGGCTCAGAGGAAAGTGCTGAGCACATGGTGAGCAAAGACCTAATCAACTGGAAATATATTGGGACAGCTGTACCCGCAAGTAAACAAGAGGGCTATTTCGACGAAATCATGGGTGGTATAGCACCCTGTGTGATTAAGCACGATGGGATGTATTATATGATTTATTCGGGATGGGATTTCGAAAGCAAAAATCCACGAAATTTTGAAGATTTTCGACAGGGAATAGGAATAGCGGTCAGCAAAGATCTGTTGAAATGGGAAAAACCTCAAGAATTTGCTAAGAATGGTCTTAAAGCAAAAGGATCTGATCCTTTTATTGTAAAAGATGAGGATCAAGACCGGTGGTTATTGTTTACTGCCAGAATGAATGGTGTTGCGGTTTACCAAAGCAAAAATATTTTTCATTGGACAGAAATAGGGATGACGCTTGATGAATCTGACCTGAAAGTCGGTATGACTGGCATGAATCCAGGAGAAAGCCCGTTCATTATGAGGCATCCGCTTTCACACAAGTGGATGATATTTATGAACGGGGGCTATTCCGTTTCTGATAATCCTCTGGATTTTCCGCCGATCAGAGCATATCCTTTTAAATCAGGAATTTATACATTTTCCGATGCACATGATGAAGGAAAGGGAACCTATTATTATGCTGAGGATGACGGTACTGGTTTTGCACATGAGATCATAGAGTTTAAAGGCCAGTGGTATATGACAGGGGCCGTTGGAACCGATGGGCATACCAAATTAAAGTTTACACCCATTGAATGGACCATGGATGGATTCCGATTGTCGGAATAATTTATATAGAAGTGTAAGTCCCTGAATTTATGTGCATCGAAAACAAGTACGAAACTTTAATTATCTATATTTAGTTGGAGAATAGTGATTATTTTATAAAAACTAAAAAAGGAGAAATGAAACGGCGGACATTTATTAAAACAACTGCTCTGGGTACCGGAGCAATCACCTCAGTTGCAACTCATTCTATGGCCAGAGAACCTAAGAAGAAGATCAATATCGGGTTCATAGGTGTGGGTGGACGGGGGAGAGGATTGTTAAATTCCATATTGTCAATTGATTGGGTGGATGTGCCAGCTGTTTGCGATATTGATCCAAAAGCATTAGCTGCTACCCAGGAAATCATAAAGAAGTATGGCAGAAACAAGGCAACCGAATACGGAAGCTGACGAGCTGGATTATAAAAATCTTGTTGAACGGGATGATCTGGATGCGGTCATCATAGCCACTTACTGGCAATGGCATACACCCATGGCTGTGGATGCGATGCAAGCCGGAAAATATGTGGGCGTTGAAGTCCCGGCAGCATTATCGGTGGATGAGTGCTGGCAATTGGTGAATACCTCTGAAGAGACTGGTATTCCGTGTATGATGCTGGAAAACTGGAGTTTCAGACAGGATAATCTGGCCGTACTGAACATGATCAGGGAAGGATTGCTGGGCGATATGGTTCATTGCCACTGTGCCCATTCTCACGATTGTATAGATCACTGGTTTTTTGATGCAGAGACAGGAAAGGACAAATGGCCGGCCGAATTCCTTTTAAAGTATAACCGGGATCATTATCCCACACATAGTTTAGGACCTGTGCTAAGCTGGATGGATATTCCCTGCGGTGATACCTATGACCACATTACCTCCATGGCCACAGAAAGCTGGGGGATCAATGCATATATGATTGACAAATTTGGAAAAGACCATCCTTCAGCAAACAGGAAATTTGCACAAGGAGATATCGTTACCAGTATGATACGTACAAAGATGGGTAAGACCATCGTGGTGAATTATGATATGCAACTGCCGCGTCCCTATGATAACCGTTGGACCATACAGGGAACTAGAGGGATCTACAACGAGCAAAGGATGGCCACTTACCTGAAGGATGTTAGTCCGGAATACCATCAGTGGGAACCCTTTCAGCCTTACCAGGATAAGTACAACCATCATTTCTGGAAGGAAGGGAGCAAATATGTGGGAGGCGGACATGGGGGTGTTGATCTTATTGAACTGGGATATTTTGCAGAGGCTGTTCGGGATCAGAAACAAACGCCCATCGATGTGTATGAATCTGTATTGATGAGTTGTGTGGTTGCACTCTCCGGTGAATCCATTGCCAAAGGCAGTCAGCCTGTTGAAGTCCCCGATTTTACCCGGGGCAAATGGAAAACACGTAAACCTAGTTTTGCTATATGAAGATTACCAACTGATGAAAAGAACAAGCCTGATTTTTTCTGTCATTCTTTTTTTGGAAGCAATTTTAACCGGGTGCATACAAAAGAAAGAAAATGAGATGCATATCTTTTTGTTAATGGGCCAATCAAACATGAGTGGTTATGGCGAAATTCTTCCTGAAGATACAATTCCGGTAACAGGAGTATTCCATATTCCAACCAAAGGCGAAGGAGATTTTACCTGGAAAGCATCTGCTCATCCTTTACATAACCGCTTAGAATCAGACCGGTTTGGGCTTGCTCTTCCGTTTGCAAAAGAATACATGAAAAAACATCCAGGAGTAAATGTAGGATTCATCCCGCTTGCCTGGGGCGGCGCCGGAATCGACCAATTAAATAAAGGCACAGACACGTACAGCGACGCGCTGGCCAAAGTACAGTTCGCCCAGAATAAGGGAAAAGTTAAAGCTGTTTTGTGGCACCAGGGGGAGTCGGACACGGTAAATGAAGAACTTGCTGACAGTTACGAAATGAAACTGCATCAGCTGATCCGCGATATCAGAAATGACCTTGGAGATGCTCAATTGCCTTTTATCGTTGGTAACCTGGCCGAATTTTACGGCACCGGCGGGGACCACAATGCCCCCGATCGTGTAAACAGGATTAAGCGCGTAAAATCGGCACTCCGTTCTGTGCCCGAAAATATTGAGAATACCGGCTTTGTGGAAAGTACAGGCTGCACTTCCATCGACCATCACAATGTGCATTTTGACCGGGATTCCTATCTTATTCTGGGAGTGCGTTATGCCGAAGAATACGAAAGAATAACTTCAGGGAACTAGAATATGGCAATTGCAGCTTACGATCACTGACTTGTTATTAAGGAAGTTCGGAAATTATTCCTGTTTTTCTATCCATGTTAATTTCTCTGCGTTCTCCAGCTTTAACCTGTATTTTGGGCCACCTGTTAAAAGCAGTAAGCCCCAGAGGGATTTTGGCCTCTTCTGATGACTCTGCAAATACCGATACTTCTGCATCGTAAGCTGTGGGATTGGTAATTTCCAGAGTCAGACCTCGATCGTTCCTTCTGAGCACGCGGGCCTCAAGGTGGTCAAATACATAAAACAGGTCGGTATCGGTTTGTACATAGATTCCGGGGATCTCCAGGGCCATGAGAAAGCCATTGAGTTCATTCCACCCGGTTACGTGGTTTCCCCGCTCACCCCGGCTGTCAGCATCGCAATAGGTAAGACGCTCATTGGTAAAACCACCGGGACGAATACTTTCACCGTGTGCATGGACAATATCATTCAAGAGCTCAGCCATCAGCTCGTTCCCGGTATGCCGATAGATTTTAAAGAGGGGATCACCGGAACTGGTGCAAATGCCCGGGGCACCGTGCTTGTTCTGGGTGCTGGCCCAATAAACACCAGCCAGTTTTGCATCCAGGCGACCCAGTTCGGTTTCTTTGGGTAATTTGTAATCGTAAGAGGTGGTCCAGGTGGCACAGAGGGTTGCTAGGCTCATTGATTTTTCCAACCATTGCCTATCACGGGTAACTTCGTACAAGGCCATTAAAGCAGTCATAAAACCAGCTGCAGTCTCCGAATCGGCATTTTGAAGGATATCCGCACAACCACCTGTGGTCATGCCCTGCCCGACGAAGTCTCGCTGATAGTAGAAATGTGCTGCTTCTTCTGCAATCTTTAAGTAATCCGGCCTGTTGTAATACCTGGATGCCAGAGCCAGACCCCCTAAAGCCATAACCCCTCCGGAGGTGTTAAACTCGGCCACTTCACCGCTGTGGTTGTTTAGCATCCGGCCCCATTGGCCCTGTTTGTTCCAGGTTTTCACAAAGGCATCTGCAAGTTTTTGGATATTCCCTTCCCAGGAAGGATTGATAGATTGTTCATTTCCTTGTTCGCGAAGCAATATGAACTGCTTGATCATCCAATACAATACATCTGCATTTTTACGTGTCAGGACAATCTCCGGAAACTCAGGATAACCTTCACGGGAGAAGCATTTTCCATCGTAATTGAGGGCTCCATAAAAATATCCTGACGCTCCCTGTCCACGTGGTATGGCAAAATCAAAGGTCCTGACCACCCTGTTACGATGATCTTCATCTCCCAATGCCAGCATGGGAAAAGTGTTCATCAGGCCACCCACCCATCCGAAGGATATCCAGTCGGCATTCTCGGGACAATAGAACTGGAATTTTTCATCGGCATACCATCGTTCATCAATCCTGTTGGTCATCCAGCTTGCCACCTGACTGAAAGGAATCAGGTTACGGGGGTGATTCTCGCCGGTCAATGATTTCCGGACCTTCATAAATTCCTTTAAAAAGGTCGGGATGTCCTCTGCTTCTATGCTATAGAGTTTAAATCGCAGGTTGATTTGATCCCCTGGAATGAGATCGGCACCCCGATCCGGACTATTGTCAAAACCAACGAAAAGGGGCTTCCTCTCCCTGACTCCGGGTGCCGTGATGACAAAACTTGAAGATTGGCGGTCCGCACTTTCCTCCACGCAAAAGCCATTGTCAGCGTATGGAGTCTTTTGCTCAGCCAATAGAATAAATCCCCGCTTTTGCTTTTGACTGAAAAAGCACATGGCCGGAGTTGCCAGATTTGACGCATTTACCTCCAGCCTGGAAATATCCCCGCTATCGGGTGATAGTTGTGGAATTGGAACAGACATGAGCGGGATATCTTCCCGATAAAGATATTTCCGGTCCAATCCTGCATTATACCCCCTGTCTACCAGTTTACAGCGATTGCCGTTATAAATAGATGAGGGTAACATCACGTAATTTTCTGTATCCCAGTCAGTAAAGTCAAAAGCGGCTGCTATTCCCACTTCCTTTGCCATACCGGATTGTAATTGAAAATTAATCTCCAGGTCCATGGCCCTGCTATCTGAATCCATACGGCTGGCAGTAATCTCACTTTGCCACTTCTGATTTTTAATACTTAATTTCTCTGACTTAAATGGATGGTTTGAAACCAGCCTGGATTCTTTGTACTGGCAACAGAGCAATCGTAAATGACCATTTACAGACCGGAGAAAGTCATCCACCTCAGCGGAAATGGATGAAGCTTCTGTTCCGGGAAGCCATTTGTTTTGCAGGACACGCTGTAATTCGGGCAGCAGGATCATCCGGTAACCTTCCAGACTTGGATGAATACCATCTTTAACGATCTTAATGTAGGCATCCCGTCCCTTCTCTTTGAGAACCTTTTCCCAATTGGGATAATGGTCGATTAGTAAAAGCTGATGTTCCTCTGCAAGCTCCCTGTACATTTCCAGATAGTTTTGAAGTTCGGACCTGAGGGTGAACTCCTCCATATGCAGTTCCGGCATATCTATCACCACATTCATGGTTTGCAGGATGATCTCCACATGAGGATTGCTTGCTTTCAATGTCCGGATCATAGATTCCAGATTCGCACGGCTAGTCTCCACAGAAATATTATAGGGTTTATAGGCGTCATTCACGGCAAATTCAATGAACACCACATCGGGATTGAATGCATCAAGCGCTTTCACTTTATCAAGCCCGGAGTTTCCAGGAGGGTAGGAGGAAGCCGATGCCCCGACACCTTCGTTTCTGTAACAAAGCTGACCGGGATATAGCTGATCAAGCCACTCTTGCATCACATCAAACCACCGCCAGGCACCACCCGTAAGGCTTGTTCCCAGCGCAGCAATTTTCAGAGTTTCTCCTTTTTCAAGCTGATTGATAAATTGCGCCTTTATTTCCTCATTTGAATGGGCCTTTGCATTAGCACCGAATCCTGCACAGAGGAAAAACAAGAGTAATCTGATGAACCCGTATTTTTTCATTTGATGTTTATTATGTTATTCAATGAGCACCCAGTCATATCCATTGGCCTCCACTTCAACATCTATCGTTATATTATAGTCCCTGTCAATGGGGTATCTGGTTGGATTTTCTCCTCTTTTGCTAATGGTAGCCTCTTTTTCCAATCCGCTATAGTAGAGCGGCAGGCAAAGCGTTTTAGAAATCTTTTGATCCGTTGGATTAAAAATAACCACCATCCCTTTATCCTTGCCAAAAGGATTCACATGCATCATGCAATCGAGGCTTCTGCCGTTTGGACGTCCCAGGTGAATAATATCTCCAGTCAAAACTTCCCGATACTGGTGAAACCAATCTGTCCATTTTTTCACCATTTTTTTCGTTTCAGGCGTATCATACAAGCGATTACCACGGACCGTAAACTGACAACCACTGCCAAGATGCTGGACCAAACCGCGTTCGTATTTATCCAGGTTATCTATCAATGGTTCCAGACCCAATCGGGGATCATTCGAATAGAATCCCACCAATTGCAGGGTCATCCATCCCATGGTAGGGATCTTATGCCAGGTGCCATCGTAAATGTATTGACGGCCAAGTAACAATTGTTGCTGGGGAGTTAAATTGCTGCTGGCCTCGCGATACCCCATGCCTGTAACACATTGTCCGTTAAGAAAATACCAGTCCGGGATAGGGATGTAACAATCCATACTCTGAAGTTCATGCAATACCTCAACCTGGACTTTCCATTGTGCCCATTGAGAGTCTTCCAATCCACGATGGTACTTGTGTTCCCTGGAGGCACAGGCATCACCATGATATGGACCGTCCGCATTCCATGATTTAAATCCAGTCAGCTCAAAAAACTTAAATACTTTATCAAAATATTCATCCTTCCAGGCACTTGCAATACAGACACTTTGGCCAAACAGGCTTCCTGGTTTTCCTGTGACCGGATCAATGCAATTTACAGAATCTCCCCTGCCTCGCGAGGCTATAACCAGCTCGTATCCACCCATAATGATGTCTCTTTCTTTTGCATAATCTGCAATTTCCTTCCAATGAGCTACGTATTCAGGATTTAGATTGTTGTGAGCGACTCCCGGCCAGGGATGAATATCCAGTCGCTCGAAACCAAGCTCCTCCATCTGGTCAATCATGTTTTTGAGCTGTTCCGGGTCATGAGAGGTAATTGCTGCCGCAAGCAAACTCTCTGTAACCTGGGGCGCAAGCATCCGGTACATTCTTCGATGAGCCAGGCTGTTTCTTTCCTTGTCATCGCTATCCAATAAGAGTTCAAAAGTGATAAAGGACTTGAATGATTCACCCTTCTTTACCAGTTCTGAGGGCCCCATTGGTAGCTGACTTGTTAATAAGTTGTAATGTCGATAGCCCAGGAATCCATCTTCTGCGGCATTATGTGTCGCCCAGGTATTATATTCCGGATCAACCTTCCACCGTGTGGTCGACTGTCCGGCATGATAGGATTTTGGTTCACCGGCATAATGCAATAATCCACTTCCTCTTGGGTTCCCGTTAACCAAAGCGAAAGAGTAGTCGCTTTCCACATGTATCCTGTCCACCTGATCCTGATTTACTGCCAGTACTTCACATTCAGTTTCCTCCACAATAATGTCATTCTTTGAACCATTTTCCAGACTAATCCATTTGGCGATCACGGGAATGAAATCGTAAATCTCATAATGAACATCTATTTTGAGCTCACTTAGCGTCTCTTCGTTGTCAGGTGCTTCAAAATGGAGGATCAGATGTAGACCCCTGGGAGGCCAATCAGTTTCACGGGCATTGTACTTTTTCCTCCAGGGATATCGAGCTGTTGGTTCTTCCGTGGATATTCCTGAAAGCACCCAGGAATTTGGATTTACCTCCATAGTGGGTAACCATTCCCGGAGAAGGTAAGATTTTTCTGGTTGTCCTGTCAGTCCGCCCGCTTCTATCCAGCGGTTATCAATTTTCAATCTGGCTTCGGGCTTGATAGCTCTGAGATACTCGGAATCGTTGGACAAGTTTTTATAACTGATACAAGCTATGTTTCGGGAAACATAAAAAGTTCTGCTGAGGAGTCCGTTTGTCAGGATGAGCTGGGCACTATTCTCATTTGAGGTTTTTGAAATGATCAATTTGGATGAGCGATTCACTTGATCAATCAGATAATCTTTCTCCACCGGAGACTCCCGGTAGATTTCTGTAAGCGTAATGCCACATCCGGGTTTTACGATATTCTCAATTCTTAATCTTTGATCTTCAGATAGATGCGCTTTATTATCATTAGCCTGTGCATAGTTGAACAGGAAATCTTTTTCCGGATCAAATCTTCCTCTATTGAAAGTCGAATAGCGGACTTCAAACACTTCACCGTTAAATTGATTATTCCCCCCGGCCAGGTTTCCAATCGTAAATCCAGGACCGATCTTCCGGGTTTTACGAAAACTTCCACGCTTTTCTCCATTCAGCCACAGAGTACAATTTTCACCGTCTGCAAGGATGGCCAGGTGGGTCCAGCTATTGTATACAACCATGCCGATTTCAAACATGGCTACCCCACCTACCCTTAGAAACCACTTATCACCTTGTTGAACAATGTCGTACCCATGAGTACCGTCTCCTATCCCTGCAATTCCAAAAGTATGTTTTGCATCAAATTTTTTCTCGTCTGACAACCGGGCTTTTGCCCAGACCTCAAATACAAAATGGTCCTCCGGATCAGTCCAGCTTTCATCGCTGTGGTAAAACCCATTATCAGGTGTAAATAAGATGGCCCCACCTTTTCTCCCCTCTGGTGAACTGGCAAAAAACACAGGTGCACCTTGCCTGATAATTTTGAATTCACTGGCATTGTCTGCGATAATCGTCGCTGGTCCCGCTGCATAAGAAACGGCCATGCCCTGCCCCAATTTAAAATGGAATTTTACGTTTAGTTGCGCACTGGCACTAAAACTGACTAGCAAAAGGCTACTCAGTATCATGCTATTTAATCTTGTCAATTTCACTCCACTATGGTTTTTTGCTATTTCCTTACTTTCTTTTCAAGTTCATCGATCCCCAGGGTGATCATTTTCCCTACAGGTTCTTCATTTTTGTATGTGATTACTTTCAGCCACGTGGCATCTTTTGGAACAGAAAGAGGGGAATCATAGGCCTGGCTGTAAGAATCTGGATCCGTATTGTCAAAAGTGTAATAGATATCCAGACCATTTATCTCAGTATCCAGTTTGATTTTGAAAGCAGAATCCTCATCCATAAAGGGAGTGACGATCGCATTATACATGCTGCGCGCAACCTTTATTTCGCCATAATCTGCCCGGATAAAGTGCTGTTCTACTTTTTTTACAAATTGGTCCCAGTTCTTCACTTCCCTGGGGGACCATAACACCTCGGCCAGGGCCCATCCCCTGGGCCAGGTCATGTATTGGGCATGCCTGAAATTAGGCACAGATTCAGTCCATAGGTTTCCCTGTCCACCCAGGATTAATGCTGGATCAACACCTTCAGGAACAGGTTCAAAACTGTAGGAATCTGAAAGCCTGCACATGGAATAGGTATCGGGTTCGACAGACGGTTCTCCCTGATAGAGATCCAGATAACAGTGATTAGTTGGAGTCATAATCACCTGATGACCTTGCTTTGCAGCTTCAATTCCACCCCGCATGCCCCTCCATGACATCACCGTTGCATTGGGGGCCAGGCCCCCCTCCAGAATTTCATCCCAGCCCACCAGTCTTTTATTCTTTGTCTCAAGTATCTTTTCTACACGTTTAATAAAGTAACTCTGTAATTCTTTGGTGTTATGTAATCCTTCATCGTGGATTCTAAGCTGACACTTCGGACATTTTTCCCAGAATCCTTTGTAACACTCATCTCCTCCGATATGAATATAATCCGAAGGAAACAACATGGCGACCTCGGTCAGTATTTTGTCGAGATACTCAAACGTAAGTTCATTTCCCGCACACAGGGAGTTTTCGTCCACGGTGTAAAATTTGTTCCCCACATTAATATCTTTTACTGTATGCGTGCAGGATATCTCCGGGTAGGCAACGATGGTGGCCAGACTGTGTCCTGGCATTTCAATCTCCGGCACCACTTCAACAAATCTTTCCGAGGCATACTGCACAATCTCCCGGATATCTTCGTGGCTATAGAAACCGCCATAGTCTGCAGGCTCACCTTCCTGCCGCGGTGTTCGGGTCCACCACTGGCCAACCCGTCTGGCTCGCCATGCTCCTTTATCAGTCAGGTTCGGAAGACTTTTTATTTCAATCCGCCAGCCCTGATCATCTGTAAGATGCCAGTGAAAAACATTCATCTTATATTCAGCCAGCTGATTGATGTAAGCTTTCACTTCCTCTTTGGTAAAGAAATGCCGGCTCACATCCAGCAATAATCCACGCCATGGAAACCTGGGCAGGTCCTCAATTTCTGCACAGGGTATTTCCCAGGCCACTCCTTCCTGAGTAGATTTGCTTTTTATCTCCGGGGGTAACATCTGAAGCAAAGTCTGGATGCCGTAGAACACACCCTGAGCCGTGTTGGCTGATATTTCAATATTCCTGGGAGTGACCTTAAGCTTATAGCCTTCATCTCCCAGGTTTTCGCCTGGCACTTCGGACAATACCAGATTAATGCCTTTGCCATAGCCCTCCTGTATTCTCAGGTTAAAACCTAAGGCCCTGTTTAGTTTCTCATCCAGGAGGTTTGCAACTGATTCCAGTTCTTTGTTGCTGTAAAAAACAGCGGTGCTCTTTTTAATTAAAAAACTACCTTTCTCCAGGGTGAGTTTTGAGGGCTGGGGAATAATGGCTAAATCCTTAGTGATCAACACATCATCTTGATTATTCTGACATGCACCCAATAGAAGCATTACAGCAGACATACAAAGAAAATTTCTCATGGTTTTCATGTTGAAAATAAAATTAGTTGAATACAAAACTGGCCGGAGCATAGGCATTCAGCTCAAATATGAGTGAATTACCTTCTATCTGGAAGGATTTACTGAGAGGCCGGCCTCGCAGATCCACAGCCTGGACCGATTGAAAATAAAGCTCCTCAGGTAATACAACTTCGATTTCACCACCTGTCCCGGTCTGTTCCCATACCCGCAGCACAATTCCTTCTCCGTCAGGATTCGGACCAAAGGCAGACACAGCAACTCCCTTACGCGAAAGAGAAATGCCTTGCTTTGAAACCGGCAATTTTCCGTTCTTTACTTTTGAGCAGGCCACCTGTAAGGGCACACGGGTTTCCATGGCCGGGGTATATAGCGAACTCTCACTTGCAAATTTGTCAAATGTCCAGATGCGCACCCGGGCACTCATGCGTTGCCCCTTACCGATCCATGCTGAAAAGTTGGTGCGCCAATGGTTGTTATACAAATTCAGATAAACATAGGGTTTATCGGCTTCGTACCGCTTGTCAAACTTATACTCTCCGGGTTCACCCAGGCTCACCAGTGGTGCATCGGGGGAAGAGATACCGATACCCGCTCCGCTCGTCCCATCATATACGGCTACTCCGTTATTCACCCACCACAGATGGTAATTGGCATTGTCAATCATCACATCTTTTACCGGATCCACATCGGCACCAATGCGTCCAAGTCTGAACTTCGGATTGTCGCACTTAAAGGGCAGGCATATCCATGCAGCTTCCGGCCATGAATCGGGTTGCTTTTGCCAGCTCACTTCAAGGTCAGCAGTCGGCTGAATTCCCGACAGGGCCAGTGAAATGGAGATCTTCTGCGGCTGTCCCGGTCCCGGCAGTGTACCGGTCATCACTGCTTTCACATCGATGGCCGATTTCTCCACATGAAGGGACATTTTTTCAGGTAAAGCCGAACTGTAGGGAACATCCTGTGGCATATCGTAGGCAACAAAGGCAAACCTGTGCGCCTTGTATTGAGGGTAGAGCGATTTGTCAATCCAATCGGAAAGCTGTTGGTAAGCAAACCTTTCATAAAAATATTGACCGAATCCCTGGGGAGCATCAGCATCTACCAGCTCTTTGCCTGTTCTTTTGTCGATGAGGCTGATTATCCTGCCTTTACTGGCGTCCACCGTGGCCTTGAAATAGGGGCTTTCAATCACCCCTGTAGTTGCATCGGCACGCATTTCAGGAAGTTCTACCTGTTCCTTCGAAGCCACGTATGTACGGTAACCCATGGGGGGAATATCCTTTGCCACAAATCGTGACATGGGCGCCTTGTCTTCAATGGCCGGGTATTCATGTGAGACCTCCAGGGCCGGTCCCCCATCCACAGGTTTCAGGGAAATAAAGTCATTGCCAAAGATAAGTCGTGTATCCAATGTTATTTCTCCGTCACGTCGCCAGGGAAGCGGATTATAGACTACAATGCGGTTTCCTTCAATATGAACATTGTCGGCTAGCGAAGCCACCGCATCCCGGTAGGGATTGAGAACCAGCTTCTGAACATTTCTGATGTAGTCGGTGTGGTCGCTCCATGACTCCTCCATTAATTTATACTGTGGTGGCAGCCCTCTCTCCCATAACTCCTGCCAGGCTTTTCCATAGGGAAGCTTGAGATAGTGCTGATTGGCAAGACCCCAGGTATGTTCGCTGTAGAGCAGGCTCTGTTCATAGGCATCAGCAACAATATGGCTAATATCAGGGCGATAGATACCCCAGATGGCTTCCAGGGTAGAGAGCTGATCCAATCCTCCGATGGAAGGTCTGATATGCTGAGCCAGCTTGGCCCCTTCCGGCCGGCTCATGGTTCCATGAATCCAAACATCACTGATATCGCTGCGTACGACCGGCAAGGCACTCAAATCTTCTTCCAGGATTGATCCGGCAAAATCATCCATACTCCCCACCCTGGCTTGCAGGCCCTGGCTTTTGAAGAATTCAAGGTCTTTTGAAACGGTTTCCGGATCAGGAGGTCCCTGGTTGTCACCCGTCATACTAATATATAACCATGTTTTATAGGGCCAGTCAGCAGGAGGGAGGCGGTCACTGCCGTAGCCGTTATTATACAGGGTAAGTAAACGTGAACCATCCGGGCCCTCCCACCAGAAAAAGGGAGGCAATCCCAAATCTTTATTCACTACCGGACCTCCCATATGATAAAACTTTATACCGGCATGGGTGAAAAGTGTGGGTATGAACCAGGAGTGTCCCGGAACATCCGTCATCTTTGCACTTATTGAGAGGGGCTGTCCATAGGCACGTGCAAGAGATGAAGAGATATTGAGCCCACGTACCAGATCCTCCGGATCAGACGTTTCAGAATGCATGGTAAATGGGAAAGCATGAACAGCCAGGTTACCCTCGGCGATAGCCTGTTCAATCTTTTCCTTTCGGGCCGGTGCCTGTCCTTCCCAAAGGATCTGCTTCATGGGCCATCCTGATAGAGTCCAGACAAACTGCTTCTCTTTGGGCTGACTGCTGTTTACCTCGATGGCTTCAATGACAAGGTCGGCCATGGAAGTACGGTAATCATGCAAAACCTGCTGGACGGTCTCAGAATACCCAATATCGAAATGAGTCTTATACACGATAATCACCTGCTCAAGTCCTGATTTCCTCACTGAGTTCTTTTCGTGCTTCTCTTTGGCAGTGCCTGACTTCGCGCCTGGCAAGGTCGATTTTGTATTGTAATTCTGAGCGCTGGCAAACACTCCGCTTCCCATCAAAAGAGAAAGCAATGCAATTATACTTACTGTTTTTTTCATGCCTCTTAGTTATATGTACAAGCAATATTGGCTTGCTATTCGATTACATGCCAATTATACCAATTAAGCTGCAATTCGACTTCCATCTCAATCTCATATGCACGGTCCAATGGAAAAGTGGCAGGGTACTTTTCCTGCTCACGAATTTTTGCTGTCTCCTTTAATCCGGTAGAATACAATAGGACTTTATTTTTCCTGAATCTATTCACCTCTAATGTTTTACTCTGGTTTCGTGTCGTTTATCCAATATTCGAGATGATCTTTTAATTCTCTGGTTTTATCCGGGAATTGCTTTGATAGTTCTTTTTTTTCGGAGAGATCGTCCTTAAGGTTATATAACTCCACCCTGTCATCTGTGAAGTGCCAGATTAGCTTGTAGTTACCGCTTCGAACAGCAGCAGATGGCATATGCCCCGACCCGTGCTTATGGGGATAGTACCAACAGATAGTTCTTTCTGAATTTTCCGTACCCGGCACCCATGCCTGTCCGTCCATATGTTGTTCGGGCGAGAGGGGAATACCTGCCAGCTTCAGAATCGTTGGATAGAAATCAAAGCCGCAGATTACCTGCTCACTAATGCTTCCCTTCTGTTTTATCTGCGGAGCTTTAATAATTGCAGGCACCCGGATTCCCCCCTCATATGCCCAGCCTTTACCATACCTTAAGGGGATATTGGAGGTGGGAATATAAGGGGATGTGCCTGTCAAACAGGATAAGCCTCCATTGTCGGAAGTGAACACAATGATGGTATTCTTATCCAAATTCAGTTCTTTAAGCTTGTGCATTAGGGTTCCCAGGCTTTCATCCAGACTTTTCACCATCGCGCCATAAATTGGATTCGACCTGTTTTGACGGCAATGGGCCCTGCCTTCAATCTCTTTTAGCCTGGCTAAGCCATCCACGCCATTGGCCATATTCTTTTTTTCAAACTCTTTTACATAGTCCTCTTTTCCTTCGAGCGGGGTATGTACTGCATAGTGTGACAGATAAACAAAAAACGGTCGATCTTTATGCTTTTCAATAAAGTCGACGGTTTCCTCTGTTAATCGGTCTGTTAAATACTCTCCTTCTTTACCATCCTCAAGTCCGGGCACATCTCTTTCGGGGATCACTCTGCGTTTTGTGCTGGGAAAATCAGAACCGGTATCTTTATACGGATAAAAGTACGAACCGGGCTGCCCCTCTGTATTAACACCAACGGCATAGTCGAATCCCTGATCGAGCGGGCTTCTTCCATCTGTCATTCCAAGGTGCCATTTCCCGGCAAAGAAGGTCGAATATCCATTTCCTTTAAAGGCCTCTGCAAGGCTTACTTCACTGGCGGGCAGGTTGCCTACAACGCTTGTATTCCCCAGACGCAGAGGAGCCTTTCCTGAAAGCAATGCTGCCCGTGAAGGTCCACAAACCGGATGGGCAGAATAGGCGTCTGTAAACCTGACCCCTTCGGCTGCCAGCCTGTCAATTGCCGTTGTTTGGTAGAATGTGCCGCCATAACAAGCGATATCCATCCAGCCCAGGTCGTCAACCAGAAAGAAGATGACATTTGTCTGCTTAATGCTACTTGATCCGGGCTGATTTATGCACGCCATGTTAAGTACCAGCATTGTACATAAAACGAACATGTTAGATAAATTTCTCATCATTCGATCACATACCAGTTATACCAGTTAGGCTGCACTTCCACTTCCATTTCAATCTCATATTCACGATTTAATTTATAAGTTATTGCAGGATTTTCCTTTTCACGAATATCTGCGATCTCCGTCAATCCGGTATAATACAGTGGGACTTTAATTTTTTTGCGAATGACTTTATCGGTAGGGTTGAACACCATTAAAAATCCTTTCTCCTTCAAAGTTGGGTTTACGTGCATCATATAGTCGATATCACGTCCATCTGCCCGACGTAAATGAAGGATGTCACTCTCTAAAATATCCCGGTACTTTTTGTACCAGTCCACCACCCGTTTTACCATGATCTTTGTTTCATCCGTGTCATATAGACGTGGTCCCCTTAGTACCGATTGGATCCCCATTCCAAGATTGCTCACAAGCATCATTTCATAGTGATCCAGATGTTCATTCAGCGGTTCAATGGTTGCTGCAGCCCCTCCGCCATGATACTGTGCCAGCGGGATAAAACTCCAGCGCATGGAAGGTGTACTTTCCCAGGTGCCATCGTAAATGTTCTGCCGGGTATGCACCAGCTGTTCCCGGCGAGGCAGTGACCAGTTGTTTTCCCGGTACCCGATTCCACATTGGTTGGAACCCGATAAGTAATAGTAATCGGGAACACGAAGATATACCCCCTGTGATTTGCACCATTTGTAGAAATCGGTGATTATTTTCCACTGTTTGTATTGCGAATCTCCCAGTCCCTCGTGACCGGGATGTTCTGTGGAAGCACAGATATCACCCGGATAATTTCCGTCATGGGAAAAGGTTTTAAATCCGGTTTCAGTAAACATTCTGTACATGTTCCGAAAATATTCCAGTCCCCACTCGCTCCCCAGACAGGGCGAATTTCCAAAGGTGGCAAACCCACCCCGTCTTCCTGTTTTGGGATTGATCACATCGTCCTTCTCACTCACCCTCCGCGAAGCCAGCAATGAATAGGTTCCAAGCTTTATACCTTTGCTATCGGCATATTCAGCATATTTTTTCATTTGCCGATAGTTTTCCTCACTTTCATTTTCAGGATTAAAACCACTTCCGAATGAAAAATTCACCATTTCATAACCTACTTCAGCGGCCTGGTCTATTCCCCTGGTAAACTCTTCCCACCCGGACCTGGTTATGTGGAACATCATGGGATTTTCCGTGGTCCAGGGTGCAATGGTGCGATACATTTTCCTCAAGGCAAGCCCGTTCCGTTCCTTGTCAAAGGAATCATAGGGCAGCATAAAACATCTGATGGATTCGAAAGATTCACCTGGCTTTACCTGAAGGTGGTATCCATATTTGGGATAGATCTTCATCACGTTGGGAATATCCTGCACCCATGATATCTGGGTGGTATAATCCTGATCCGCTTCCCAATGAACTGTTTGGTTATTGGCAACTTTCACCCTGCCCGCCGAGAAGGCATAATCCGTTTCAAAATGGATATTGGGTTTCACTTTGAGGTCTTCCCGGTCACGGTACCCGCCATAGGGATCATGATCAGCAATGCCCAGATATTCCGAAATAATCTGATCCAGGTGAACCGGAGCTGCCGAACGGTTATGAATGGTAATCCATTTCGAAATTACCGGGATCCCATCATACAGTTCATAATTTACTGAAATGACCAGGTTAAGCAGGTCATTCAATTTGGACTTGATTTTTTCCAGTTCATTTTCATCTAATCTGCTGTAAGCTCCGAAATCATTTATCTTCAAGCGCACCAGTTCCCCGGGAAACCGGTGATCTTCACCTTCCGCATTTCTTCCCAGTTTCCCAATTCTTACTGCCAAAGGATCGTCCACCGGCTCTTCAAAATCAATCACTTCATATGTTTTCCAGATGCCGTCTTTTGGTTTTGCCTCACAGAACACCAAATTTCCATCAATTCGTAGTCGCAAAAACCATGTTTTGCTGAAGTCTACATTGTCTTTGCCCCCGGCACGGGTGTTTTCCCGTTTCCCATCGAAAACGGTAAATCGCCAGGCTCCGTTATTTTTCATTCCCGATTCATTTCCGGGCAGCATATTAAATTTTACGGTACGCGCTTTCCAAATCAGGGCAATTCCAGGACCCCACAGGCCACTCAGATCAGTTCCGGCATCGATGGAGGTTTCCACCAGACCTACCCCGGCAGGTAATTTATATTCGGCATAAACGGCTGTATTGTTTGGGGTATAAATCTCACCTGGTTTCCCTTCATTCATAAAAGAGCTTCTCTCATGTGAAGGACTGCTTCTTACTTTCCATACTGGATTCATAGAAGTGAAGTCATCCCGGAATATCACCTGCCGGCCCAAATTACTGGTTTGTGACAGGGCCAATAGATCTTGCGAAGACAATTCCCCCAACTGATAATCCATCTGCAACTTGATTCCTTTGGGCGGCCAATGGGCATCCGGCGCATGGTGACGCACCCGGTTCCAAGCCAGCCTTTTATCGGGGCTGCCAATTTTAAATCCGGAAAATCTGAACGAAAGCGGATCCGCTTTCAATGAATCAATCCAATCGGGGTACAAGAAGGCTAGATTAGGCTGTCCGGTTAATCCACCCACATGGATGGTGAATCCATTTACACTTACGATTGCTTCAGGTTTTACCGCCCTTACAAGCTCTTGCTGATCGCCCAGGATTTTTAAGCTTGTTGTGGCTGCATTGGGCGTGAGCCTGAAGGTACGTGAGATGATCCCGTTGGAAAGAATGAGTTCATTGTCCTTTTGATTTTTGAATACCTGCGCTTTTGCTTTTGGCGCTTCAATTAGCCAATCGTCTGGAAGCCCTTCGGTGTAGACTTTATCTGCCAAGGGTAAATCATTCAAGTCAGCTTTGTAGGTCTGACCATATATAAAATGATTCATCGAAACAAGGATGCAAAAAAGAAATACAGCTTTCTGTTTTGCCATAGGATATCTCATGTCTAATATTCTTTAATGGATAGTTAATGCCTATTATTCCTCAGCTAATCAACTATATGATATGCGGACAACTCTCTTATTATCGGTTTGGCAATGGATTTATTGATCTTCACTTTTACTGCTGAAAGTTCAACATCTTTAAAGCGTTGAATGTACTTGTGTCCGATACAGGATCCCTCGCCCAAGGGGATCCACTTCTCTCCCTGTTTTCCCAGGATCTCAAAAGCTCGAGTCCGTTCTCCATCCTTTATATCCTCCATGAGAACCACTTGATTTACGAGTTGTGGCTCAAAGGTCACCATCACATCGTTACCTGAGCCGCTGGTTTTTGCCGCTGGATTTACAAAGCGTTTCTTGATTTCATCTCCGAACTCCTTCATTCGCTGAACGTCCACTTCGGGGACCAATCCCCGCTGATCGATCACCACCCCTATGAGCATATTCGTATTGCGGCCTACGGTGGTGTAATACTTATCCAGCAAAGTTTCCAGGGACATCAGGTACTTTGTATTTTCCGGGTGGTAAAACCAGCCTCCCTGCCAACCTCCATGGCGAATGGGGAAATCCGCTTCGCCAGGACACCACAGGGGACCATCGGGATTACCGTGCAAGCGATCTATTTCTTGTTCTCCGCCACTGGAAGTGGTGGTGTGCGTGGTGCTCCAGCAGGGGTAAGGTGCTACTCCCCGTTCATTACCCACCCAGCGTATGAGTGAATTGGTGCCTTCAGGCCCCTGGAAAACCACCGCCTGTGGCTGGTATTGATGCAGCAGGCTTACGATGTCTGGGCCTCCCTTTTCCGGGGGCAGGCAGCCCCCATCAAACCAGATTTCAAAAAATTCTCCGTATTTGAAGTAAATCTCCTCCAACTGCTGTTCTACGATGGCATTATATGCCTTCTGTTCTTCCGGATCCTTGCTGTTTACCAGGCCCGGATTGTCCACCTTCAGATAGCCATTGGCAGCTGCACTGTAATATACCCCCGGGTGTACATCATATTTTTTGCATGACTGAATGAACTCGGCCAGTATGTCTCCCTGCCCGTTTTTCCATGGAGAGCGTTTAATGCTGTAATCGTGTGCTCGCGTGGGCCAGAGGCAGAATCCCGTACAGTGTTTTACCACCAGAACAGCATATTGGCCTCCCATATCTTTTATGGCCTTGACCCATTGGTCGGTATTCAATTCTGTGGGATTAAAGATCTTCGGATCTGGATTGTAATCCCATTGACCACGCCACCTGTATTCGGGTTCATACACATTGATATCAAAATGAATGAGGGCTCCGATCTCACAATCGGCCCATTGGACCTGTTCCTTTGTTGGTTTGGGTATCTGGGCAAATAACCCGGCATGGAAGATGAATAGGATCAGTAATGCCAATAGGCTCTTTTTCGTATGTTTCATAGCTTTCAATTTTTACTGGATTCCCTGGTTTTCTCCAGCGCTGCACCCACGGCTTTTATTTGTTCCAAATGATGCGGAAGGATTTCTCCTGTCGCGTTTGTTACCACTTCCAGGCACAATACTCCATCATTTTTCACGATTTTTTGCGCCTTTGAGACAAGTTCTTCCGTTTCAAACTGCTGTCCTTTTCCTCCCCATTTTTCACCCAAATAGGTGAAGAGGAACCATTGTACACCTTCCTCTACCCACCGATTGTTGGGAAACTCATCGATGGTTTTCTTTTCACCTGAACTGTAATCACAGTAGGGTGTATTGACCTGTATCTCTCCAAAACCATAGTTATAGGTAACAATGCTCTGTTTGTTCCCTGCTTTTGCTGCCAGGGTATGGGTACTGATGTTGTGTTTAAGGGACATATCCATTCGTGTGGATCTAATGGCATTCCACGAATACAGGCCGTCAAACCACCACCCTTTGGCTCCTTCCCCATATCTCAGGCTCCATTCCCTGATCATATTCTCCAGTATGGGCTGGTTATACTGACTGGTGGCTGAATCCTTCTTAAATGGATAATTGAATTTTTCAGAAACCAGTTTATTCCGTACCGGCGGGTTACTGGGCAGGTATAAAATAAGCGGAATATTGTATTTGTCCAGGGCCTTAATGAGCTCCAGTGGCAGATCTCGGGTCGAACATAATTCTCCCGGGTTTACACCTACTATACTGTCAAAAGTGGCATTTGGAGAGCAGTAATAGCCCGAGTTTTGTCCCAGGGTAAACATCACATAACCAGCTTTCGCTTCATGAGCCTCACTGGCAAAAAGCTCCACATCAAAACTGTTCACGGCCTCATTCCACTCCCGGGCACCACCCTCCGGGGCAATGGCCGGCTTTAAATAATGCACCATGATGCCATACCCGGCATCCCGGAACCAGTCGGTGTTGGGATTGCCCCTGTATTCAATTGGCTCGTCTGAAACTATAGATAGTGTTTTCCGTTTTTCCTTACCAGGAATGCCGAAGGAAATCTCGCATTTCAGATAACTGCCTTGGTATGAAGTCAGCAATATGATCTGGTCGGTCCAGATACCCTGAAGCTTCTCCCATTCACCATCTGGGACAGGGGAGATATACCAGCTGTATTCAACCTCCTCAGCGTGATCTGGCAGATTAGCGTGTACACTTACCAGGTTCTTGGCATAAAGGTCTCCTTCAAAGGATACCTTTTTTATTACACTGGATTCACATGCGACCAGAAAGCCGAAAACAATCATCAGGTACAAATAGTTCTTTTTCATATCAGGTATAAGGTTTTAAGTTTTATTGCTTCAGATCCGATGTATCCGGCTGTTTATCGCCGGGTGCAAGTCCCCCTGCAGGGTAGGGCGTTGGCAGCTTTTCCTCTGGAGGGATAAAGGTTGCTGGTTGTATTTGATCCGGGGACAGATCAATGAGATCCCCATGTACTTTTTGTTCCTGTTCCAATTGTTCCATCATCTCTTCAACCCGGGTGGCATATGCGGAGTCGTAGGCCAGGTTATTGGTCTCATGGGGATCCTTAGCCAGATCAAACAACATGGTCCGGTCTATATTGGGATACCTGATCAGCTTCCAGGAAGCATCGCGGACGGAACGCTGAAAATCCCTGTATGCCAGCATCAGGTAATCCCTGACATGTGATTTTTTCCCATGGATGATAGGATACACACTTTTTCCGTCCAGATCCTCAGGAATTTCAATACCTGCATAATCGCAAAAGGTTGGAAAAAGATCGTGGAGATACACGAGTGCATCCGAATGGCCTTCTTTTATACCCGGCCCTTTAAAAATCAGGGGTACTTTCATGCTTCCTTCATAGATGTTTTGTTTGCCCATCAGGCCATGATCTCCAATGGCTATCCCCTGATCTGAGGAAAATACAATAATGGTGTTTTCCGCTAAGTTCAACAATTTGATTCCGTCCAGAAGCCTTCCAATATCATAATCCATACTGGAAATGACTGAATAATAATCGTGCAGATGACTTCTTATGGCCTCTTCTGTTCTGGGCCACGCTTCCAGGCATTCATCCCTGATAAGCATGTCTCCAATATCCCATTCATGGACAGGTTTGTAGTTTTCCGGCAGGGATAATTGATCAGGCTTATACATATCCCTGAATTCTTTCGTCGACCACCTGGGATCATGGGGACAGGGGAAACCCAGGTACATGAAAAAGGGGCGTGTGGTATCACGCTCTCCCTCGAGAAAATGTAAAGCATCATCCACGATACCTTTAGCGGGTTTTCCTGTGCGTAAAACCTTCACCATATCAATATCTTCAAAATGATCGAATTGTTCCCTGATGTCCGGGTTATTGGCACTTCCGCTTTTTTCTCTGTAAAATGTTTCATACCCCGCTGTACGCATGGTTTTTGGCAGGGTAGGCCAGTCCGGATTCGTGTAGTGGGCAGCCCTCCTTTCGATCCCTATACTATCACACCTGCGCTTTTCGGCCTCGAAACGGAAAAATACCTTCCCGCTCATGACCATATTTCGTGACGGGATGCATACCGCTCCGGTATTTCCCCCGAAACAATAAGCATTTCTGAAAACAAAACCAGCTTCCGCTATCCTGTCCAGGTTCGGCGTGATGATTTCACGATTGCCGAGAGCAGCAATGGTATTCCATTTCTGGTCATCCGTAAATATGAATATAATATTGGGTTGCTTTACTGCCTGCTGTTTTCGGTCACTCTCGCTGCAGCTGCTCCCAGCCAGTAGAACTGCAATTACGGAAACGTAGAATATTTTCTTCATGAGCACCAGTATTGATCAGTTAATTCTGGATCATTAATCCTTAATAATAAACCAGGTCTGGCGTTTGGCCGGGATGTTCACTTCCAGCTCAACATTGTATTCTCTGTCCAGTGTAAACTCTTTGAATTCCCCATCCTGTTCGCTGATCTTAATTTTATCTTTCAGTCCCGTATAATACAGGTTTATTCGCAGGGTACGGCGAATGTCCTCTGTGAGGGGATTGTACACCATCAGCAATCCTTTTGTATCCCCGAAGGGATCCACATGAAGGATGGCATCGTAATCCTGCCCGTCTGGTCTGCGAACGTGAATGATGTCACTGTCCAGAATCCGGCGGTGTGACTTATAAAAGTCCACCCATTTTTCGACCAGGGCTTTGGTTTCCGGCGCATCATAGAGTTGAGGTCCCCGGTAACAGGCCTGCACCCCGGCACCAAAAAGGTTAGCCAGCCGCTGACCATAGTGCGGAAGGTGTTCCTTCAAGGGTTCGATGGTGGCTGCTGCTCCACCGCCGTGATATTGTACCAGGGGTACAAACATCCAGCCCATGGAGGGAGTTTTGTCCCAGGTGCCGTCATACACATTCTGTCGTTCGATGATTTCCTGCTGGTGCCGGGGGAGAGACCAGTTGGTTTCACGGTAGCCCATCCCTGTTTTGCTGCTTCCATTCAGGAAATACCAGTCGGGTATGTTCAGGTAGATTCCATTGGCCCTGCACCATTGGTAGAAGGTCTGGATCTTCTTGAACTGATTCCATTGAGAATCCTCATAATTCTCATGCCCCGGGTGGTGGGTTGCCATACAGGGGTCTCCGGGATAACTGCCATCGTGTTCCAGGATATCCTGACCGGTTTCCCGGTAGAAATTGTACATTTTATTAAAGTATTCAATGCCCCAATCACTTTGCAGGCAAGGGGAATTACCATATCTGGGACGCATTCCTTCCGGCATTTCCACATCATTTCCTCCGCCTACCCTGCGACTGGCCAGCAAGGAATAGCCTCCCAGTGCTATTCCCTTGCCGTGTGCATAGTCAGTCAGCTCCTTCATCCGGGTCAGGTTGGCTTCCGTAGTATCTTCAAGATTAAATCCACTCCCAAAGGTCATGATGACCATTTCAAAACCCACTTCAGCACATTGATCGATGGCTTTTTTGACCGATGCATTATCGGCCTGTCTTACATGCATCAGAATGGGATTCTCAGTCACCCATGGAGCGATGGTCCGGTACATCCGCCTCTTTGCCAGCCCTTTCCGCTCACGGTCCCAGTTTTCGTGCAGTAATTCCCAGGTACGGAAGCTCTCAAAGGTCTTCCCGGGATCAACTTTTTGTGCAGGTCCGTATGGGACTTTACACTCCAGCAGGACCGGCATGACACGCTGGTAGTTTACCTGCGTAAGATAGAGTGGATCTGTTTCCCAGTATACACTTCTGCCCAGACCGCTGGTAGAGGTCATGCCCCCATAGGTGTAGTCCGTTTCCACCGAAATGTTCGGGTACATCCACTTTTCCTCCACCTCAACGGCGCTTTCCGGCTCTGTAACTGCCAGGATTTCGCTTTTAAACCGGTCCACAATGATCTGTTTTGTTGACAGGTTTTCCAGCGTAAACCACTTGCAGATCAGTGGCAAACCTTTATATATTTCGTAATGTACCTTGATCCGTATATCCTTCAGGTAGTTTAGTGCCTCTGCGCTGTTTTGTTTTACCTGACCGGGGACCTCTCCCAGCATCCTGAATTCAAGCATATGGCATCGGCCTTGCTCACCCTGTGTCCTGTGGTCATTTTTTCCTCCGGCCGGATCCATCTTACCAAGCCTGACTGATTCAGGCATTGCACCCGTCTGATTTGGTATTTCAGAGAGCTTTGTCCAGTCATCACCGTCGTACGAATAGGATACCTCAATGGTTTCCTGCAGCAATTTCATGCGCAGATTAACAGCCTGTCCGGGTTTCAGACCATGGCTGAATTCACTGCTTTTCCCGTCAAAGACAGAGAAACGGTCGCGACTAGTCTGAAGGTTTACCTTCACCGTTTGCTTATCAAATACAAGTGCCATGCCGGGTCCCCATCCGGTACTCTGGTCGGTCCCGGGATCGATCCTGGCGATAAATACCCGGGCATTTTCAGGTACCGGTTGTTCACCGAAAACACTTGTGTTGGCCAGGGCCATGATCTCTCCGGCCTTGCCTTCATTTATAAAGGAATTTCGTTCATGGGCTTTCGAAGCATGGATCTTCCAATTGTTGGAGAGGGTTTGAAATTCATCTTTAAACAGTACCGGGCGGCTGTCATCAGAAAGTGATTGATCAACCAGCAAAGCGATCGCCTCATCGGAAAGTTGGTAATGGAAGGTCAGACTTTTCCCTTCCGGGGGCCAGGGCAGGTCGCGGGGCATCCAATCGAGCCGCTTTTGCCAGTTAAACCGTGGTTTGACAGGACCCGTTTCGTAGTTGATCAGCTGGAAGGCCAGGGGATCGCTCTCCATCTGGTCAAGCCATTCGGGCAGCAGGTAATTGTGGATCGGCTGACCCGTTAGTCCACCGACATCAAAGGGAATGTCGTCAATTACCACCTGTATTTCAGGACGTACCGAACGCAGGAATGATTCATTCGTTCCGAGATGCTCAAGTCCCACAGTAGCTCCATTGGGTTTCGTTGAGAAGGTCCGGCTTATAAGGCCATTGGAAAGCACCAGGTTGCTATCCGCAGTCCTGTAAAGCGTTGCTTTGGCATCCACTTGCTCCACCAGCCAGTCCTTGTCGACAGCAGCTTGCTGCTTGTCATACAATGGTAATTTGTCCATCATTTGTGACCATCCCAGGCTGATTGGAATGTTCAGCAAAAGGAATGTGGCAATTTTTTTCATCCGTTTTAAGTTTTTTATTTTTTCCTATTTAATCCATTCTGATGATCAGCTGGATTCCGGATCAGATCCCCCAAGTTTCTTTCCATGTGGTCATAATTAATAAGCATAATACTGTCCCTCAGCCAATCTTGTATCCTGTCCACCTCCGGAAGTGTGAGAATTGCTTTGGCAGCAAGCTCAGGCATGGGAGGACGATTCGATTTAGCATCGGGCATTCCGTACCAGTACGAGACCATGGAATATGCCAGCAAATTCCAGTAATTTCTGATATCGGTTCCCGGTGAAGCTTCCATATCAAATACCAGGCGGTCATTAAAGGGGATATCATCCAGTATCCTGGATCGGGTACAGATGTTATACCCCCTTGGATTGGCCGGATTTCCATTGCGTACATTGGATCCGAAAGGGATGGAGAAGACATCTTTTCCAGTGGGTACCCTTCCACCTGCCCATCCATAGTAATCTTCCGTACCAGTTCCAAAATGAGAGGGGAACTTCCTGTTTAGGTCCGCTTCATCGATATAGATCTTTTCATCCCCTTCTCCCCACCAACCTTTTCCTGGAGACAATACTGTGAGAGCATCGGCAACCAGCACCCCCCTGCCGGTAATATCAATAAAATTCAAGTCATAAAACCGATTTCCGGGCAATATCCCAACATGGGCCCAGTTGGCATGAAAGTACATGGAACGGTCATCCCAGGACCATGCATCCACTCCAACTTCAAGGCTTGCTTCCACCTCCTTCGCCTGCAGGTTGAGGAGGCTTATACGAGCAGAGGAAACATATGGCATTACCCAGCTGCATGTCATTTTTCCATCGGGTTTTACGCAGCGGTCCCAGGTTTGAAAGACATTGATTTCATTTGCGCTGCAGAAAAAATCTCCAACGGGACACCACACCGTCTCTTTGCCATCAAAGACCATTTTTAATACGGTCGAGCGCAAGCTCTGTGGATCTGCTTCTGCAGGTAAACTAAGGGAAATATAACGGATGGCATGAGAACCCCGGGGAAGGTCGATGTAAATGCTGTCCTGTGGAGCAATCCGTTCATGCCGTGATTTTTGCCAGTTTCCTTCAAGGGGTAGTGGTTCCATTAATAATTGTGCTGTTTTATCCAGAAGTGCAGCCGATTGGTGATATTGTTCCATGGTAAAGGATCTGACAGGCTGGTCTTCCGGGTATGCCCGATAGTTTATGATATTATAAAATGCCTTATCATCCATGGTAATTTTGCAGCTTTTTGCAAAGGGGATCGGTAAAAAAAAGGCTCCTGCACGTGCTGTGAAATTGGCAAAGGGTGCTTGAACGAAGGAGTTACCGGTAAGGAGCTCAATGAAGGTTTCTTCAATCACAGGTTTCTTTTGCCCATCCAGATATATGCGGACAACCGGACCAGTCATGTTGTCAAAGCCGTAGTAAAAATACGGGGTCCACATCCGGGTAATGCAGCCGGGACCTTCATGCTCCATGACCACATACTCTTTCCTTTTATTGTTGTGCTCTACCCTGATCCAGCTTACCCCGTCGGAATCAGCAAACCACCCGGGTTTATCGGGTGAGACCGATTCACGGTTGTACGAGCTGGATTGCAATGAGGAATATGCATGATCAGGGTAACGCGCCTGTCTGTCCCGGTCGGTCATTTCTTTCAGCAGGGATTCAAATGTTACAAAGGATTGGGCAGACCTTAGATCAGCGGCTTCCTTTCTTTGACTGCGATCTGCCTGGATCGAAAGATTTCCAGACAAGCAAGTCATGCCGGTTATTGCAATGGGAATCAGGAATATAGCAACTTTATTCATGTGTGTCTTTTTGTTGGGGTTTTATCCTACTTTATTTCTTTCCTTTCGGGAACCAGTGAGGGAGGCCCTATGATCAGGGGCTTCTTTCCTGCTGTTTCATATTCACTAAATCTTCTCAGGTACTCTTTTTGAAATGCTTTTTTCACCAGTTCAAAACTCAGGGGTTCTGGTGGATACTTTACTTCATCCTCCAAAAGAAATCCCTTCCCTCCCGGGATGATTAGAGCATCCTCCAATCCACGCCATTTCAGGCTGTTTTCTTCGCGGTAACTCCAGAGGATATCCTGATAGGTATTTCTGTGAATCCCTCTTTTGGTTTTCCACTTAAGTTCAATGCTTGTCACTTCCGGTGAAAAAACAAGGTATCCGTCCAACTGATCGCTCCATTGCGCATTGCTCTTTACCTTTTTGAGTTCTACAAACCATGGAATGGCCATTTTGATGTATCTGGGCGGGCTATGGAATTGTGACTCAATGGTGATGCCGGCACCCTGTCCGGTAAATTCCAATTGGGCGGACACCTTACCCATTTCAGTGACCGCATCATGTATACCAAGGAAATTGTTCTTGTTATTCCATGCAGGGGAGATCACCGAGAAAAGGTAAAGGTCCCTGTCCTCTTCCTGTAAACCCGCCTCTCCGCCATATTCCCGGATCATCATATTTCTGATCAACAACCCGGTCTTTGCAGCTGCCCAGGCGTGTGGAGGGGGGATGGGCCAGGGATCCATATCTTCCCAGGGTTCCACCATGTTCTCATATCCTTCGTGCGTGGAGCCGTTGTGCAGGAGAATATGATATAGATCCAGCAGAGCATGTTTCTGATCATTGATTGCCAGATATTGATGAGCCTGATTAACGGTGGCATATTGATGCAGATGCATGCCATTGCGATAGGTCATGATGCCTTCTCTGTATTTTCTGCTCCGGATGGTGTCCAGGGTAGCACGGATACAGTAATCGGAAGGTTCAAGCACCTCCGTGGGATAGATCAGCAGGTTATTCTCCCAGTCCTGGTCGGTGTGGTGTTCCCGGAAGCCTTTACGGGCGGCCGGACCGGTAATAAAATCGTATAATCCCGTGGGGACATAGCCCCCCTCTTTTTTTGCGCTGGTTTCGATGGCTCCCAGCACAGCTTTGTTATAAGAGGTATGAAAGTCACTCCATTTTTGGACATCGGCTTTCTCACCAAGCCCACGTGCCACCCTGATGGCATCACGAAGAGCCAGCAGACACCACAAATTATGGCTGGTATAATGCCCCTTGATCATTTCCGCATCAAAGGGTATGGAGGCCGGCATCAGGCCCCGGGGATCCTCCTGATGTTTACGGTACATCCATTCCACCGCCCGATGCAGGGTGGGGTAGATGTGTCTTGCATACACTGTATCCCTGGTGATCAGATAGTGATTTGCCAGGCTCACCAGGGCCTGTCCATGGGAAGCCATGATCTCTTTACCGTGGGTGAGCACGGGATCCAGGAACATACCCTCCTGGTTCTGATTATCCACTAGCCACTGTACATTTATATCCACAAATTCGTGCTGTCCGGACAGGTCATATACCCTGCGCATGTCCACATAGTCGTTAAAAAAGAGCTGGTCGTAGGGAAGACCACTTCCCTGGCGTTTTTTCTCCCCTGGTTTTTTTCGTGTGGCCAGCATTAAATGTACTAGGCTGGCTTTATAGGAATCATTGACCCGTTTTTCCGGTATGACAAAATAGGTATTCCCTTCTATTTTGTCTTTCCAGTAGTTGATGGTCCTTTGCCGGTACATGTTGTAATCGGCACGCTTTATCAGGGAAATTTTCTCCTGATTTTGATCGGAAACCGGATAATTGGGCATTTTAAAGATCACATGGAAGGACTCCCCCGGATCTAATAATGCCTGAATCCTTGATAGACCTGTCACAGAGTAAGCCAGGATGGAATAATCCGAGGCGAAATAGGGTTTATCATATGGAGTATCAAGGCATGCATAGATTTCTGAGTTTCCGGGATAGGTATAGATCAACTCACCTTCTCTGAACAGGCCACCATTCTTCATTTCAAACTTAGTGGCCGGATGAAAGGGATCCTTGGACAGCCTGAACCGATGGTCACTTCCCACAAACCTCGTACCTGAAGCAAGTGTGGCCCGGACCGGATGACCGGAGGTATTCGAGGCGCTTAATTTTATAAATTGAACGGTATTGGAAGGTCCGATGCCATCCACCGCTGTACCGAAGATCTCCATGGCATATGACAATCCCTCTTCTTCCCAATCATATTCCACCATGGGGATCCAGCCCTCGTAAAACGTTTTCTGCCGGGCCATCACCGGTTTCAGGCTGTCCCCATATAAGAAACACAATTCGGCATCCCCGGTATAAAGGGCACCGTCGAAGGTTACCTGTACCGGCCGGGGCATGAAGGGAACCCCGATTACCGTAGTGGATTTAGGCGAATAACACCACTCCTTATACGGATTGTTTACCCGAGTCAGATCCAGCATGATGTGTGCCTCTGCACCATTCACTGCTTCACTCCGTATGCCTGATTTCCCCGTGGGAACATCCGCCTCTCTGCAGGAAAACATGATGCTTGCAATCATCAGGAGCGCAAACAAACAGAGTTTCGCATGTGATTTTATGGCCGCATTATGAACCATTTCATGCTTGGATTATTTATTTTTCCGGATCACGATCAGGTAACCTTTTGTCCCCGGTATTTTTAGTCTTTTCAGGGATGAAAGCGATTGCTCCTCCTGGAAGTGCTTAAGGTATGGGATAGAGTAGCTGCAACCGCCTTTATCGTATCCCAGTTTTACCCAGTCGATGTCCAGGGAACAACGCTGATCTTTCGCTCCCCAGTTGGCGACCGCAATGATACACTCATCAGTACCTTTGTAAAGCGTGGCCTTCACCAGTTCATTATCGCACTTCACCGGACTTTCAGAGTCCCAGTATCCCAACATCTGTTTGTCTGTAAAGTGGTATTGATCCCAGAAATTCCAGATCTCCGTGGGATCACCTCCCCAACCTGCCCGGTTGGTGATGCCGTATACCATTCCTCTCCACGGGTTTCCACCTCCCTGAAGCATCTGGCCCGGCAATCCGAAAGGAATTCCGGATACTTCCACCAGCCAGTGATCGGGCATCCGGTCATAATCCCTTCCTTCTCCGATCCATACCAGGTCAAAATAGGGAAGCAGGTCCATGTAAAGATTCAGACAATTGGTATAACCGGCCCACGCGTTAAAATGGTTCCAGCTGTGCAGGTCCATCCGTCCCTCCGGCCGGTATCGATCAATAAGCTTCCGGGCCCTGCGCAGGGTAATCCGATCCAGTGCCGAATCATCGATGTATACCCCGTCAATCTTAAGTTCACGGAGCATCAGGTCAAGTCCGCCAATGTAATAATTATTCAAGCGGCTGTCGGGTGTGGTGAGAATTGATAAATCAAGTTCACCCTTAAACTTGCCATCTTTGATAGAACTGACCCAAGCGGGTATATATTTTTCTCTTAAATTCTCAATAAGCCATTTGTTGGGGCCATCCGGATGAAGTGCTTCCGTACGGCTGGCATTTCCAGGCCCGGGAAACATAATCTCTCCATTCAGACTATAAAAAGCCCAGAATTCTGGCAGGTTCTTGGTTAACTCCCTGGTGGTATAATACAATTTCAGCCGTATGTCGTGTTCATGTGCATCGCTTACCAGCTGTTTAAGTTCTTCCATATTTTCATCCAGGTATGGATAATTGATAAAGGGGTAAATATCCTCCGCATGATGGATATTGAGAATGTTCGCCCCGGCTTTTTCGGCCAGTTCCACTTTCCGGGATGCGATCCTGGTACCGCCCCCGTGAAAATAGCGGTCATTGTACTTTATCTGTTTATTGATGGTCTTGAAGGGTGTGATCAGAAGCTCGAAGTCATAGTTCAGCACATCTCCGGCTTTAAGTTCCCGTTGCCCCGAGTAGGCACTGACCATAACGTCGTTGTTCTTATCAAGGACATTCACTCCGCCTTTACCCTCGTTACCCCAAGATGGCGGAAGATGTAAAGGCCCGAAAGAATAGTAGATATTGACCAGGGGACGTCTATAGTTTTCAGCTTTCCATTTGAAGCGCAATCCCCCGTTTACATCCCCGATCCACAGCATGTCCTGGTTTTTGGTGGTGTCCCATTTCCATTTCCATTGGGGAGTCCTCAGTCCTCCTTCGTGGTTCAGGCCCATCATGTATTTAGCCTTGTCTTTGTTTATGGGGATTTCCAGGCGGATATCTTTAATTTTGAGCGTGCCTTTTGATCTGAGGGTAATCTGATACTCCATATACCCTTCATACTCCAAGCTGCCGGAACATACCAGTTCACATGCATCGCAACCATTGGTGACCTGCCAGGACAGATGGGAAGAGGATTGATCCGTAAATTCAAGTTTTCCTGGCTCAAGTTGTAAAATCTCTCCATTCTCTTTTTCAATCACAAAGCGGAATGGGTGATTGATAATAGCCTCTCCATCGGGTACCAGGAACTGGTTTGAAGGTTCGAAGAAACTAGTAATTTGAGACGGAAGACCAGTAGGAGCAATGGTAACGGTTCTTCCCAGAATCTTGATCCGGTTCTCCTCTCGCACCACCTCTTCGAATCCTCTGGTGATCTCTTTATCCAGGCCAAGGGTGCTGTTCAGCCAGGCCATACGTGATAGCCTTTTGCCTTCATTAAATCCATGATGGCTCACTTTTTTTCCGGTAACTTCCAGTTGAATGGGGATCGATTGCATCTTCTCTCCGGAAACGGCATAAACCTTGCCCTCATAGCTTCCTTTCTTCACATCAGACAGATCGATGCCAATCCATAATGCCTGCACACGTCCGGAAGAGATATGTACATTTTTTGAAAACGCGTGGCCCTGCCAGTCAATGCCCCCTTCATTGAAACAGGTCATTTTTCCTGCAGGGATGCTTGTACCATCCGCTCTTTTTAAATCGGAGAACAGGACCTTGATATTCTCAATGGGTTCTTTGAAAGCCCATACCCCTATCTGATAGGTGTAATACTCGCCAGGTTGAGCCACAAAGGAAAGGCCGGTTTTGGAAAAATCTTCGGTAAGCCAGCCGATTTGGAGTGAATCATACCATTTTATCGATTGTTCCCGGGTTTCAGGGAACATAAGAAATGGAAGCTTATCCAGCCGGTTGGCGTATGTCTCTGCTGCTTTGGAGGTGGAAATATACCCACTACCGCTATCCTGGCTTTTAAGTGATAAACCCGGGAGGATACATAGCATGATCAGTGCAAACTGTTTCAGATGTTTCATTATTTCTTTGGTTTATAAAATTTGTATTCTATGATTGGGGGTAAGTAACACTATTATTCAATGACTACAATGGAATAGATATCCAGTTTCGGAACGTTGATGGAGATTGTACCATCAGCCAGAGTTTCCCAGGCCAGATCCTGATTTTCAGGCATAAGTTTTACCGAAGAAGGGGGTGTATGCACTTTAAGCCTCACCCCTATATTATAAATTGGAATGATGTTTTCCGTGTATGCGATGGTGTTATTAAAAGATCGTTCCCCACAGTGATTTATCAAATGGACCATGGTTCTTTTTTCCTGTTTCTTCAATACGACTTCCACATTACCGGGAGCGTCAATAGTGATCAGTTTTTCAGGCAGTACCATTTCTACCAGATTCCCAAACATATTCTTGAGGTTCCAGTTATTCCGGATCGTATAAGAGCCAAATATATCTCCGGAAATGTATACAGCTTTTCCCTTTCCAAAGCGGTTCAATGTAATCGAGGGATATCCGGTGTTTTTTCCAATAGGGGAGGAGCCCCCCTGATAATACTCTCCATCCCTCCGGATGTAAACATCCCACAAATCTGCCAGTTTCTCAGCAGTGGTTGGTTGTACGTACATGAATTCCCCCCACACCTGGTGGGGTGTGTCCAGCACCTGGTCTTTCAGACCTTTGTTTTTGGTAACCATATACCCGTTGGTATAGGGATAAGTTCCGCTTAATTTCACCCCCAGGACATTTTCCAGACAGAATTTCCCGGTGGGTTTATATGCTTCATCCTGCGTCCCGGTAAGCACGCTTGCAATTAATCCTCCGCCATTGGAAACATATTCTTCAAGCGCATCGGCAAGTTCCTTCCCGATATACCTTTGATCGGGAAGGATCACTGCTTTGTAATCATTCAGATGTTCAAGCAGGGTTTTCTCATTCAGAATATTGTAGTGAAATCCGCCCTGCAGAAGCATCTTATGCAAGCTGTACAGTGCTTTTTCATCGAGACGCTGTGTGGGCTCTTTTGTATAGAGTGAGTGGGTGGAGTGCAGCACGGCTATATAAGGCACCGGTTCAGAATTGCGGCAGAATTCCTCCCGTTCTTTGATGAACTTCATGGTTTTACCCAGTTCCTGCATCACGGCAGGTTCCACTCCAAATTGTGCGGGCATCATATAACCCAGCCACGTTTTCCCTCCATTGGCAATGATGGTAGCACATTCCTGTTGCATGGCCACCGCCGGCTTGCTCCCCCAGTCTCCCCACCAGCGAAGGAAGGCAGAGTTCATGATGTCAAAGGGTTTTCCAAGTGTGGTCCAGTACTTACCCAGATAACTCCCTGAAAACAACTGGTCATCGGGAAAAATATCACACATTAAATAGCCAAGATCAGCCGGGGGGATTTCGGGCTGACGGGGTGTGTAGGACCAGTTGAAGGAAACCAGTACTCCGGGCTTTTCGTCATGAACTGCATCCATGATTTTTTGGCGGAGTTCGGTCGATTCTTTATTCAGCCATTTGACGTGTTCAAGCCAGTGGGGATCATCTTTGGATAGCGGAATATCAAAGCCTGTATCCCTGAGAAAACCGCTGCGGCAGTCGTCGCAATAGCACAACCTGATATTCGTACCATCAAAAAAGATCCCGTCAATATCATAATTTCGCACGATTTCCCTGATCTGTGGAAGGATGTGTTCTTCCAGAAGAGGGCTTTCCATACAAAGTCCGCGAGGTTCATGTTCTGAGTTTTCTGCCCTCCATTCTGGATAAAGCCCTTCGAGCTTCTTACTTCCGAAAGTATGATAATAGGCGATCACCCTGATGCCTCTTTTATGGCAGGCATCAACCACCTCACCCAGCATATCCAGGCCATTCGGCATTTCGGGATGAACCCATCCTACCTCTCCTTTTTGATAATAGCGCCAACCCTGGGCACCCTTTGCAAACATCGAAACACCTTCAGCATTTGCAGCTTTCAGCTGATCTGCCCATTTTTCAGCATCGAAATTTTCTGCGAGGCCCCAATTATCCCGGTGATTGTGATAATCAAAAAACAGTTTTCTGAATGTCTGTTCGTGCCAGTTATCATTGCTTTCCTGAATCGCCTCATCCACCTTTGATAATTGGGCTTTCGATGGTTGAATGATACATACCACTAGCAGCAGGAATAAGATCTTATTGAAATTCATGATTCCATTCATCATGTGTTTAATTTTATAACAAGTTTAATTTATCTATTCATTTACAATCAGGATCAAACCTTTTGAGGCAGGGAGGGTTAGGTTCATTAAATCCACCTCAGTTGCGTTTTGCTGAAGATCTTCAATTTCAGGAATTTCAATACTGGCCGTGGCCGGATCCAAACCAATTTCTTTCCAATCGATTGTCAAATGGATATGTTGCTCCCTGTCAGTCCAGTTTCCCATTGCAATCAGGATTTTGTCTGATTTGACATACACACTTGCCAACACTTCTTCATTCCCTGTATGAACCGGATTCCTGGCATCCCAGTAGCCGATATATTCGGAACCCGACATTCCAAAATAGTCCCACAATTCCCAGATGTTTGTTGCAGAACACCCTCCATAGAGGCGGGTGGACATTCCATAGACCATGCCGCGGTAGGCATTCCCGCACCCTTGCAACATTTCACCATACAACCCAAATGGTATTCCGGATATTTCTACCAGCCAGTAATCTGGTTTCGAATTATAATCATATCCTTCGCCAAGCCACAAACTGTTCACATAAGGAAAGAGTTCCATGTAATTGTTTGCAGGGCTATTCATTCCATATTGCGGGTGAAAAGCATTTCCCGAATGAAAATCAATCAAACAACTATCAGCCGCCCGGTCCAATGTCTTCCGGACTCTTTTCATTATATCTCTGTCGTAACCTACCCCGTCCAAATAGAGTCCTCTCATTCCGGTTTTTTTTGCCAGGTAATTCAAGCCCTCGATATAATAATTATGCCATCGTGATAATCCTTGAGTTCTTATTGACATATCCCAGTCTAAACCAGCAGTACGATCAGGAGGACAATGCCATGCAGGATCATAGTTCGTACGAAGGTGTTCCCACAGCCAGGAATGTCCGGTCATCCCAAACATCACTTTCGCGTTACTTATTTCCCGTTGATCAGCCAAGCTGGGTTCCTGATTGCGGGTATAAATTTCATCATCCAAATGGCGCAATGCCCACAGTTCTGGAAGTAAGGTTGAAAGTTCCCTGACCGTATAATATAATTTTGTGCGTATATTTAGTTTGTTCGCTTTTTCAATTAGTGGGATCAATTCATCCTCAGATAAGAAGGGATAATTAATATACGGATTGTATTTATTCCCATGATGTACATTCATCACTGTGGCGCCTTTCTTTGCCGCCTCCAAAGGATCGTTGTCGGGACGGTGATAGTAGCGTTCGTTCCAATGCTTGTCGTCTAAGGGATGGAAGGGGGTAATGAGCAGACCAAAGTTCAGGATCATCTCTTCATTGGCTTTCATATTTTTCGTTCCTGTATACGCTGAAACTACTACTGCTTTGTCAGTATGCGCCACATGGCAACCACCCTTCCCTTCATTGCTCCAGTCCCTGTAGGTTCCTGTATTTTCAAAGGTGAATAATTTCCAATCGGGGACCATATGTTTTAACTTCAACTGTAGGCCGCCATTCACATCCCCCATCCAAAGCATATTGTTGGCGTATTCAAATTCCCATTTCCAGGCCAGGGTTTCAGGGGTATAGCCTCCCTGTTTTCCCATCCCCATAAGATATTTTGCCATGGATTTCTCATAGGGAAGCAGAAGCTGGATATCGTCGATATTTACATCTTTTTTTGCCTTGATTTTTGTTTCATAGTTTACATATCCATCGCATTCCATTTTTGCCTGCACCACGATTTCAAAATCAGCAGATCTCAATTGACTTTGCCATGCAACGGCACCACTTTCCTGAAGGGTAATGACTGGTTTTTTTAGGACCTTAAACTGGATGGCTTTGCCCCCTTTGAGAATGTCAAGCCGAATAGCTTCAGATAAAATATCCCTGTCAGGTCCCTCAACAGAATGATTACTTTGCGTAAAAGAACTGGTGATGGTCGCAGGAAAACCAAATGCATTGAAGCTCAGTTTACGTCCCAGTACTGATACCGTATTTCCTTTTAGTACAACCGGTGTATAGGGTGCTACCACATTATCATCGAGACCTGCACTCGAATCCAGCCAGTTAAGGCGGGACATGTTTTTTGGGGTATTATACCCTTTGTTTACGATTGTCTTTTCTCCCACTTTAATGCTCATATGGACCGTTTGGATTGCTGTATTTTCTGCCGACACTTCAACGACGCCCTTGTACAGTCCCGGGGATTGATTTGCAGGGATATCCGTTATTATCCACATGGACCTTACTTCTCCTTTCGGTATGTTGACTTTTTTGCGGAACCTGTTTCCCAGGTGATCGATCCCACCCATATTAATGCATTTGCTCGCGCCGGCAGGAATTAAGGATCCGGTCTCAGATTTCAGGTCTGAAAAGCTTAGCCTCAGATCCTGCAAATTCTTGAATGATGAAAAAATACCCACCTGCCAGGCATACGATTCATCTTTCAATGCACTCCCTTCAAAGGGGGTATTGACTCCTTTCCTGTACCAACGCAAAGGAATGGTTTCGGTCATACGCACCGGGAAATTTCTGTCTTCGGGAAACAGCAAAAAGTCTTCTTTTTTATGGGTCTTTAATAGTTCCGCTAATTCATCCTTATTTACAGGCACCTCCATGGGATAAAAGCTATGATAATCACTCGTGCTTTCAAAGGCAATGGTCCTGGCCATCCTCTTATCTATGATGTCAGAGGTCCTTGTCTTCCAGGCAGGATCATAAGTTTTGGTAGGTTTTTCATAAATCACATCCGGGAACCAGCCTGAACCCCCGTTTTTGCATGGCATATAGTATAGATAGTAGGTGCCCTGACCTGAAACAGGTTCAAATACGATTTCACCATAATCTTTGCTTTTGTGCAGACAATATATATTCTTAACGCGCTGATTGCTTAGTGCATCAATGAGGATTACATCCTTATTATCCACCTTGTCCAGCCTGCGCCACGGAACAGTTACCTGAACTGCATCTGCGGGTCTCTCCACACAGATGACAGCTCGGTGGTTACCGAGGCCTTCCGGATTCCAGGTTCCTGTACCATAGGGGATTTCCTGTGCATGAGACAGGAACAAGCCTGTCTTTAAAAACATGACAACGAAAACAAGTTTTTTCATTCCTGGGTAGTTCATCGCTAATATATTTCACTCTGTTATTCAATGGTCAATTCGTCTATGATCAGATGGGAATCTCCGTATGTCCCCTGTTTATATATATAAATACAATAATCCAGTGCATTCCCGGTGGTAAGTGTATGTTTAAAAGTCCCGGTACGGTTCAGAAACTCATTCATTACGGCCGATTTCTCTCCACCTTCGTGGCTTTTTACAACCATCCGGTATCTTTCGGGCAGATCTACCTGGTATTTAAAGCTGATTGTGTATGTGCTATTGGGCTGAAACCTGAAATTGCACGGCAGGGTATGCGCCATTAATCCATTGGGATTTCTGGAGGTGATTTTTAATGAGAAATTTCCGGATACCACATCTTTTGTATATGGTTCATGTCTTTCAGACAAATGTATTCTGATTGATGGATGGCCGGGTATGAAAGGATAAACGCCTTCATCTATGTGTTCAAAATCTTCATAAAACAGCTGTGCTTCATCTTCCCTTCCTTTATACTGTACTACCCTGGCATCATCAAAATGGACGTAACTCCCCGGCGGACCAGCATCGGCTTTGAGATACAAAAGGGCATCTGTTCTGTCATCGGGAATGGTAAAGAGGATCCTCATTCTCTGGTAATATCCCTGTTTCTGAGAAGGTATGGTACACTTTACGTCAGCCAGATCCATATAATTACTCACCTCCGGGCCCCCATAATCCCCTACTCCAAGGATGGCTTTCCGGCCTCTGGACACCTCTGCCCAAACGGAGGCAGCGTAGGTTTTACCTCCTTCCAATCCTGTGATTTGCTGCGTTACAACAGCTTCTTTCCCACCGCCACCTTGGATGCTTAAAAAAGCATTTCCCTGCGCTGAAGTCTCAATGGAAACGGGGGCTGCCTGATCCGGGTCTTTCTTCCAACAGGCGAAATCTTTGCTGTCGAATCCCATATCTTTTACCAGGCTTCCTTCGCCCCATTCTATGGATGCTAAGGGCTGAGGCTCTGCCCTGTAGATTACATAGGGGGTATGGGCCTTCAAATCAAAGCTGATTTTACCGTTGCGAACCTGGACATCCCCTCTGTATTTGCGCCCCAGATCGGTCAGTTCATAGCACAGGACCTTGTTCAGTCCCGACCAGCTGTCCGGAAGTTCCCAGGTATGAATGGTCCCGCTGGTATTATAATAATAGATCTTTGTTTCATTTTCCGGATCCCAGGGAATGAAAATGTCTCTTCCTCTGGCAATAACCTTATTTTTTTTTGTAATAACAGTCTGATTATTTTTGAACTCCGACCTCACCTCACCGCCAAATACAGCTTCTTGATCAGTCCATTTCATCAGTGGAAAATGCATTAAATAACGATACGGCAATTGATGAGTTAAAAAGCTATATTCCAGGTCATTAAGATCGGACATGCGGTATTTTCTGCTCTCGTATCCCCCCAGCAAAAGAGGATCAAACCTGTAGCCATCTTTATCCTGATGATGTACAAAACGGGATATCCTGCTTTCTCCACCGGGAGCATAATGCACCCAGCTTGCATACCGATCCAGGGCATAGCTGTCTTCCGTCCAGATGACCCAATCCATCTCTTCAAAAAGCTTAGCTGTATAATAAGCGATCCATCGTTCTTCCCGGTAAGTATCTATATAGACGATTTTCAGATCCGGAACACGCTCATGAAGTTCCTGGATGCGATCGCGGAAGGTCCCATTCAGAATATCGGTCTCACGAATGATAAAAAAGGATTGGTCCCACCATTTCCATGCCGGGATATCGGAAACGATTTCAGGATTGTAACTTTTGGCTTCCGGATAAGACTCCGAATGATTGATATGCAGACAAATATCTGCATTGTATTGTTTTGCCCCCTGAAACAGGGTGTTTAGATCCTGTAAGCCCCCGGCCCGTTTGTTGAAATTATTTCCATAATCGGGATGAGCACTATCATGGCCTTCCGATTGATACCCCTTTATCTGAAAGATCTGCCCAAATCCATCCGTATAGAGATATATCTTTTTGAGATAATCAAGCCAGCGAAGGAATGTATATTGAGTCATGCTTCCCGATAACATTTCCAGGTGAAAGAAACTATTACGGATTTTATCCGCCCCATCAATTTCAGGCATAATATCCCGCAGGGCAATTGCTCCATCCTGCCAGTCTACGGATCTGTCCCCGTTCCTGTCGGCCGCAATAACAACGCTTGCCCAGGGAAGGGCGGTAATTTCATTGTCCAGTCCACGGTATATCCAATCCCCATTCCAAACGCCCGTATATCTTTCTCCCTTGCTTTCGGATGTCTGATAACGGAATTGACGCAAGTTCTGTATTACATTATTGTCCATGGCCGCCGCCAGCTGATCCGTATTCAGTATGGCAATTCCGGCTGGTATGTAACATTTGTCGATATCTCTATCTGCGAGCGGATAAAAATGATCCTCATGAATAAGATTCGTACGGTATATATCTGTTGCGGAGAAATCATACACAAGCTCAGAGGTGCTGAGCGCCCCTCCGGTTTGTGAATTTTTCACCGAGACCATAAAATTCTTAGGAAAACCAATGGTTTTAACTTGTGTGTCTCCCTTTTCTTTGATCTTAAGTATTTTCATTGAAAGGATACAGCCCGAAACTTCATATTGCATGCGGAGGTTGATCTTCAATTCGGGGATCCCCAATTTATAGACCACGCTGTGCTCCTGAACAGAACTGATTTTTATATCAGGCTTGTAGTCAAACCCATTTATGGAGATATAGTTAAATGCTTCTTGTTGACCATATAATATGGAAGAATCCCTTTTCCATACATAAGCAAGCACCCGGGGGAAAGTTCTGTCCATCAGCACTTTCATCGCCGGTGAAGAAATCTTAATTTTATCCACAGGAGGCTTGTCTGCTTTAAGCGGCTTACAGGAGGTATATCTAATATTCCTTACCTCCATAGCCCCTCCGTCCCACGCTCTGAAGCCTACTGTTCCTGATTTAAGGCTTATGGAATTTGGAAGCTTTTTACATATTACTTCTTCTCCATCAATCCATAAAGTGATCACATCCTGCAGATATTTAATACGGATCCGGCGTGTAATACCCGGATAGGGTTTGTTAATATCCTTGGCAAAGACTTTAGTTCCTTTGGGTGTGGTAATGAACCAGTTGGCACGTCCGAAGAGATCAGCATTGACATCACAACCCAGATATATCCATGAACCCGGTGACTGGTAACATATCACGGCACCTATGTGCCCTTGAGAATTGCCAGGGGTCATATCGAATTCCAGGATTCCATCTTTCAGCTTAGGAGCATCCTCCAATAAGTGGAAGGATTGGCTGGAGTCCGACCTCAAAATAACTGGCTCATCCTGGGTGCTTACATTCGGGTATGCAGGGTCTGTCTGCTTGCATGCATAAACGAGATTTACCAGAATAATGCAGGCCAGCATTTTCGTTGGTCCGGAGATCATCGGCACTTTGTTAACATGAGTTTCTTAGGTACCCGCTTATCAATCTATGTAAGTAGCTGATTGTAAGTTTGTGATTATAAAAAGATACCTTTCCAAGCTTTGGAAAGGTATCTAAGTTTAGAATTGAATCAGTGTACGATGATTCTTATTGTAACGGATCGAAGGTACCTCCCCAGGTATTATTTTGTTCAAGTTTGCTGTTTCGATCCAGATAGGTGGCAGGAATACCGAAGAAGCTGTAATTATCTTCTTCCAGCATTGTATTCTGTTGTATATCTTCAATGGTAGTTATGAGAAACTGGTCCCAGATATCATCGATATTTTCCAGACCGGTAGGGCGATCTTCGGTAGCACCGGTCCATTCTATCCGCAATCCATGTCTAGCGGAGTTTTCCAGGCCTTCCATGCGTGATTTATAGATCCTCCATCTCCTCAGGTCCCAAAAACGCTTCTTTTCAAAAGCAAATTCGACAAAACGCTCATCCATAATGGCCTGCCTGATCTCTTCCTTGGTGGCAGCAGTAATTCCATAGTCACCGGCGCCAGGTTCAATTCCTGCCCGGTCTCGAATGTCATAAAGTATTGACAGTGCTTCGGCGGTTTCATCCGTTTCATTGGCTGCTTCAGCCAGATTCATAATTACTTCAGCATAACGGATCTCGATCCAGTCGACCTGCCCATCCAGTTTATTTACGGCATCCAGGTTTGGATCCATCATCTTGGGAGTGTAAAAACTTGATCTGGATTCGTAACCATCTATAAAGTCGGCCCGGATCTCTCTCCCGTTAATACCGGTATTGGGATCCCCGTCCTTATCATAATAATAGGTCCACATATTTTCCACCCCAAACATGGGTAACAGGTAGGGATCAGCACCATTATAAGCGATGGTGGCATAGAACCGGTCATCCCGGTCCTGATGCAGCACAGAATAATCCCTGGCAGCCGGGTCCCATTTAGAACCGTCTCTCACGGGAAAGGCATTCACCAGTTCCAGGGAGGGCTGGTTTCCATGAGCACAGCCTGATTCTCCATACTTAAGCGGCATGACGCAAACCTGGCTGTAGCCATTGGGTGCTTCAGGGAAGGAGTATCTTCTTACCATGACCACCTCTTTATTCATTTCCTCCACCCATAGTTGGCTGAAATCTTCAAGCAGGCCGAATCCCTGTGCGTCTAAATAATTTACCGCTGCTAGATTGGCATCATAGGCTGCCTGCCACAATGTGGCGTTATTGTTTCGGTTAAACTGGGGACTCGCCGCAAACAAGGTTACTCGGCCTTTAAATGCCATGGCTACTGCTTTATCAATCCGGCCATTGCCGCTTGGATCAGGAAGCGAGCTTATGGCATCGTCAAGATCCTGAACAATCTGCGTAAAACAAGCTGAAGTAGTGGCCCTGGGAATAAATACGGCTTCCTCGTTATCCGGCGACTCTGGTTTTAATACCAGTGGAACACCACCATAAGCTCTGACCATATTAAAATAGGCCCAGGCGCGCCAGAACAGGCTTTCTCCTTTTAGACGATCTATGATTTCAGTATCAAATGTAGCACCATCAATTCCATCCAGGAAAATATTGACTCTTCGGATATCCGTGTAGGGATAGTAATTGTATGAATCTGCTGTCATTGTACCATTAAGGTAGCTGCTAATCAAAGAGGTATTGATTCCTCCAGCCAGGGCTTCATCCGTATTTTGTGATTCAAAGCCCCAGGTTTCAACTCCGGGCATAAAACTCGCATACATATCATTTACATAGGCTTCTGCCACTGCGGGTATAGTCCAGACATCCTCGCTTACGATGGCTGTCAGGTTTTCTTTGTCAAGCGGGTCCTCACACCCGGTCATAGCAAGTATTAGCAAAAGAAAACTTCCGGTTATATATTTTATTCTTTTCATGATGTTTCAAATTAGAGTTATGGTTCTAGAAAGTAACATTAGCTCCCAGAGTAATTGTCCTCATTGTAGGATAACTGCGTGTTTCAGCTACCGTCGGATCATAATAATCGAATGGGGAGATGGTCAACAGGTTGGTTCCTGACAGCAGAATCCTGATATTGGCCATCCTTAGCTTCTTAACGATAGTCTGAGGTAGTGAGTAAAATACGTTCACATGTTGCACTCTCATGTAATTCCCCTTTTTCAGCCAGAATGTTGAGGCCTGGTGATCCATGGTGTAGTCCCATGTTACTGCCTGCGGGTATTCAGCACCGGTATTTTCCGGTGTCCATGAATCATTCCAGAATGATGGAGCTCGTACACCTGTGTGGAATCTGCGGCCGTATCCGTCGTTATACATTTTCGACACTCCCAGTACTCCCTGGAGGAAAATATCCATGCCAAATCCCTTCCATTCGCCTCTCAGGTTCAAACCAAAGGAATAAGGTGGTATGTAATGTTTCCCATCAATGACCTGCCGGTCATAGTTATCGATCTTGCCATCAGGAACACCCGGTTCCAGTCCGCTCACATCCTCAAAATTAAGCGCTCCCAGTGCAGGTGCTTTTCCAAAAATGGTCCACCCCTCGGGAATTGCTTCCAGGTCAGCCTGGGTTCTAATGATGCCTGTGGAGACCAGAGCTGTAACATAGTCGGTACTACGTCCAATAGGATTATCTACATCCCGGACATTTTCCGGAATATCTTTATCAACAACCTCGTTTGTGGCATAAGTGAAGTTACCTGTGACCTCGTAACTAAATTCTCCTTTTCTGCCTAAATAGCCTAGCTCAAATTCAAGCCCATGTCCATCCACCACCCCATAATTCACAGGAGGCATGCTGCCACCAAATGAAGCAGGAAGCGAAACAATGCGGCTATCAAGTATGTCATAATTGTGGCGACGGTAATATTCAGCATTGAAGATAATCCCTTCCAGGAAGCGAGAGTCAAATCCGATATTAAACTCACTTGTTTTTTCCCAGGTCAGTTCCGCATTTACAATACCATTGTACCTAACCCGCGGAAGATAAGATTCCCCAATCATGACATTGCCGGCGGAACTGTAGGATTCTTGCCATTCCCATCCTCCTACGGCATCGTTACCTGCCAGTCCCCAGGTGGCCCTGAATTTCAGGAAATTGAAGAACTCCTGTGACATGAAATTTTCATTGGTCAGCACCCATCCCAGAGATACCGAAGGGAAATTACCCCATCGATAATCAGGCCCAAACAGCATGGAGCCGTCACGCCGTAAGGTTGCATTCAGGAAGTACTTATTACTAAACTGATAGGACAACCTTCCGATATAGGAGGCACGGCCATATTCATAGTCACTCCCATCGACATAGGAATCCTCACGGCTGCTCCCCGAGGCCCAGAACTGATCCTTTTGAAATAAGGGAAAATTTTCCCTTACCCCATAGAAGACATTGTCAAAACCTTCGCTCCGCTCATATACGAAAAGGGCATCTATATTGTGATCCCCAATGGTTTTTACATAATTCGCAGAAGCATTAAACTGGTAACTCTTATTAGAGATTTGTCGCTGTCCGAGCTCTTCTTTGCTGGGGTAGGATGTTTTTCTGGAACTGATAATTTCATCTGTATAAATTCTCCCATTGGTTCCTTCCCTGACCACCTGATAAACCGTTGGCTTCACCTCGAAATGCTTGATACTTTCAACACTATAATTCCTGCTGAATTTTGCGGATAGAGTCAGTCCGGGAGCAAAAGGCACTTTGTAGTTTAAGCCAATTAGCATATCGGTATTCTGATTCGTGGCTGTATTGGTACCACCATCCTGGACAAAAGCCAGAGGATTTCCGATCCATCCGGGATCAATATACTTTCCATCAGTGGTTGTGGGCCGGGTGAACGCCATGTAATACTGCAAGCGTCCCATAAGATTACCCCCTTCCGTTACAGGTTCAAAAGTGGAGGCCATATCTTCCTGGAAGGAGAACCTGGAGGTAACTCCTTCGTTATATGCAAATTTGAATACACCGCTCAATTCATCAGTAAAATCAATATCCAAATTCGTCCGTATATTATATTTATTGAAGCCTGTGGTTTCGATAAAACCGCTTTGATCGAAATAGGAAGCTCCCACGAAATATCTCACATTTTCCGTTCCTCCGGAACCTGTCAAGGAATGCTTTTGCAGCACCGGATCGTTATAAGCCTTATCAAAATAGTCCTTTGCCGGATCGTTTGCCATATAATATGCTACCTCCTGTTCATCTGCAAAGGGAGCATTACCGGCAACAGCATTGGCATAATTATTCATCAATACAGCCTCCCCTGATGTCTGATAATCAGTTAGTTTCGAAGGTTGATCGAAACTGTAAGAATAGTTATAATCAAGTCTGAATTTGCCGGCTTTACCTGTTTTGGTGGTTACCAGGATAACGCCGTTAGCACCTCGGGCACCATAAATGGCTCCAGAGGCAGCATCCTTCAGGACGGTAATGTTTTCCACCTCTGAATAATCCATGGCATCAAAAGAGTTCTTATCAGCTATAACTCCATCAATCACATAGAGGGGAGCATTACCAGTACTTTTCCAGGTGTTGACAGATCGTACCCGGATCTCAGCAGCATACCCGGGCACCCCTGATTTCTGTTCAACATATACGCCGCTTATACGACCTGCTAGCGCATTAGAGAGGTTGGGCACGGGAATATTTTCAACCTCTTCTGATGCCATGGTGGCAATAGCACCCGTGATGGAAGATTTTTTCTGAGTACCATAACCAATGACAACCACTTCATCTAGCCCCATGACATCTTCCTCCATGACATAATCAATGGTGGTTCTGGATTCTATGGGAATTTCCTGAGTTCTCATCCCTACGTATGAGATTATAAGAATGGCATTTTCAGGAACGTCCGTCAATGAGTATTTACCCTCTGAATTCGTGATGGATCCAATGGATGTTCCTTTCACTGTGACGGTTGCACCCTGTAAGGGCTCCCCGTTAGGTCCGGTTACGGTTCCGGATAAGGTGCGGGGTTGCATGGCTGTTTTTAGATCATCCAGGTATTCCTTCGGCGAAAGTAAAATCTGGCGGTCCAGCACTACATATTCCACATCCGATCCTGAAAAGACTGAGGACAGGACCTCTGATACCTGCTGGTTGTCTGCCAGGATATCAAGCTTTCGGTCCACATCAACAAGTTTGTAATTGAACACAAAATAAAACTCACTTTGTTGTTCAATTTCGTCCAGGATGTTCTCGACGGTAGCATTCTGCATGTTCAGGCTTAGTTTCGCACTTTGTGCGTAGGAGTTCCCTGCAAAAAGCTGAAAAGCCGCGAGAAATAATAGGGTTACTGAAATCTTCATAACTTTCAAGAATTTTGAGGCGAGAAAGGATTTGCTAAATAATCCTTCACTACCGTAGATCTTTTTCATAGTTTTGTAGTGTTTGGTTAGTTAATGATTCTTGTTTTAGAGTGCAAGAGAGGCTTGCCAAACCGAAGGAAAGCGTTCCCGCGCTTTCCTTCTTACTTTTTTAGTCAGGACATTTAGTTTTTTTAGTTTTGGGTTAATAATCAAATTTATCTTTAGTCACGACAGTATAATTCAATGGTCCGTTTTCCATAAGTGCCATCAGGGTATCTTTCCCTTCCCAATTCTTTATAGACAATATTGGAAGTGCGCTTCAAAATATTCAAAACCTCATCCAGTACTTCATCTTCGAATGTAGCTCTGTAGTTGTATTTGTCCAGTTGGCTGTCTTTTATTACCATATTCACATTGTACCATCGATTCAACTTTCTTACCATCTGGGTCATAGGTTCGTTGCGTAATACCAGCCTACCTTCCTTCCAGGAGGTGTAAAGATCGACCTCCACAGATTCCTTACTGAAATATTTGGTACCCGGCATATATACCCCTCGTTCACCAGGTGCTAAATAACCCAAAGATTTACCTTTGTTTCCCTGGTCCTGCTTAGAAATTTCAACTACCCCGGATTCCAGGGTCACCTCTATGGTCCTATCTTCTGGGTATGCTAAAATATTAAAGGCTGTTCCATAAGCCTCGACCTTCAGGTCATTGGTCAATACGGTAAAAGGTTTTTTAGGATTGCTTACCACATTAAAATAAGCTTCCCCGGTGAGCCGTACTGATCGGTTCTTCCCTTTGAATCGGGTAGGAAAGGTAAGGGTGCTACCTCCATTCAGCCATCCCGTGGAACCATCGGGAAGCTCAAAGCTTGTCCTGGAACCTAGAGGAGAGAATAAATCGGCACGGGCAATGGACTGGCCTTCTGCAATAGTGCCTTTCCAGAACAGTAGAGTGAATATAGCCAGTGGTATGAATAGTACTGCAGCGGTGCGTGTAATAAATCTGATTACCCTTGTTCGTCTGTTTACTTTTTGGAGATGCGCGGCTTCTTCCAGTCTTAATATGTGATGAATCCTGTCATGTATTCTCCCTTCATCATAACCGGGAAGGATCATTTCGTTGGTATCGGGCATACCGTCCCATCTCATTTTCGAATACTTGCGGAGTTCCTCATTGGCTTGAAGATCCAGAAACCACTCTTCAATTAGAGTAATCTCAATCTTACTCTCCTTCTCTGTAAGATATCTGTTTAACAGATGCTTATCAATATAGTTGAATTTATTGTTCTCTGTACTCATTTGTTCAATCTAAAAAGACGCAAAGAACTAGAAGTACCCGAATTCGAATACCCCTAGTCCTAAGCCAACCTTAAACTACTAAACCTGCAAATTAGATTTGTCTGCATAATTAAATATATGCTAAAATGAATACCCCGATGGTTGGGTGAGTTACTCAGCCAGAAGAGCAATTTATAATCATAATAAATAATTTATATTTTATACCCTTCCAATTGACAGAGGGATAGAGGATTCCTAATGATCTTGTTAGAAATGTATGTATATGGACAGGAAAGGGAGGCTAATGTAAAAAGAGACAGAAAAATAATAAGGAAGTCAAGCTAGAATCCAGCATTGCCTTTTTAAGGTGTGATTTGGCCCTGTATAAGTGGTTTTCAACGGTTCTTGGTGAGAGTTTCATTCTCTTTGCAATGTCCTTGGTGGAAAGCCCCTCTTGCATGCTATACCGGTAGATGGTTCTCTGCCTGGAGGGTAAAAGCTCGATGGCAGATTCAGCTAACTCAAGAAGGTTTTGGTATTCTATTCTGGAATTGGTTGAATCATCCTCGGTCAATAAGGATTTACTAAACTCATTGAGGTGATTTCTTTCTCTAGCCAGCTTACGAAAATGCTTTCGAATGGTATTGTACGTGATAGTAAAAAGGTAAGATCCTATATCCTTATTAATCTGTATATCAGCCCGCTTTCTCCAAAGTGTGAGAAACACCTCCTGGACAACACCCTCAGAATCTTCCTTGTTCTTCAGAAAGCTCAAGGCGAAAAAATATATCTTCTTGTTGTATTCCAGGTAGATATCGTCAAAGCAGAATATATCCCCTTTGCTCAACGGTTCTATGATTCTTCGCTGATTAGTTAATTTAGACCCCATAGCTTAGTCCTACAACAATTCAACTGTGTTTCAAATAAACGAATAAATTGCGTGCTTGTCAACTCCAGATTCCTTTTCACTGCTGGAATGTTGTTTTTAAAGCTACAAGAAATAGAAATAGCAGAGCTGCTGAAGCCTTACAGCCGTAAACCGATCACCAGCACATCATCAATCTGGCTCAGGTCTCCTTTCCACTCCTCAAAGATCAGGCTCAGGATCCGGTGCTGCTCTTCCATGGGTCGTTCATGTACCTCCAGCAAAAGGTCCTTGAAGGGTCGGTATTTGAATTTTTTCCCCTGTGGTCCTCCAAACTGATCGGGGAATCCGTCAGTGAACATATAAACCCGGTCACCCTGTCTCATTTCGATGGTATGCCGGGTGAATTCCGTCATGTTCTCGTAGTAAGCTACTGGCATATTGTTGCCTTTATACTCCAGCATCTCCCCGTTCCTGACAATGTAGATGGGATTGTTGGCACCCGAGAACTCCAGCTTCCTGGTTTGCATATCATAGATCACCAGGGCCATGTCGATGCCGTCTTTCTGCTCACCAATCCGGCCTTCCTGCTTCAGGGTACGGGCTATACTCAGTCGAAGTTGATTCAGAATCTTATCGGAGTTCATCACTCCCTTTTCGTTTACAATTTCATGCAACATGGTGATGCCCAGCATGCTCATCAGAGATCCCGGTACTCCATGTCCGGTGCAGTCCGCAGCAGTGAGCACGATTCGGTGATCGCTTTGAGAAATCCAGTAAAAATCACCGCTTACGATATCTCTGGGCTTGAAGAAAATAAAATGCTCGCCAAACAGGGTTTCAAACACTTCGTCTCCGGGTAAGACGGTATTCTGAATTTTCTTGGCATAGTCGAAGCTGTACTTGATCTCCTTGTTCTGTTTCTCGATATGCTCCTTCTGTGCCTGAATTTCAAAGGTACGTTCCTGAACCTTATCTTCCAGTTCGCGATTCACTTTGTCTTTCAGGGCTGCATTCTCTTTCAGCTGGTCAATGATCCTGCGCTGCGCCACCTCCCGGCTCTTCTTTAAAAGATTGATCCTTTCGCTCAAACCAATGGAAAACGTGAGAATCTGCAGGGTTACCCCAAATTCCAGGCTGTGTTTCCCGATGGTATAGTCTGCCAGGGCATAATTGGTAGCAATCCCTAGTATCAGGAAGAGATTTGCAAATAAAAAATATCGGGCCGGCTGAAAATTCTCACGCGTGAGGATCATGGCAGGAACCACTGCCAGAAATAAGCAACCGATGGCAGACACGATCATAATGGCAAATCCACCCAATTCTATAAAAAAGGCCACCTCCACTCCCAGTCCCTGGAGCAAGATAATCGCAAAGTTTAGAATGAGTCCTCCTACCGTAAACCAGACAGCGATAAGGAGAATGGTATCCCAGGACTGCAGCGTATTTCGGGTATCCAGATAGGCACGACCAAAGAGGAGATAAAACAGGAGGAAGATCTCCAGGAGAAAGATGGTAATGGGCGCTGTAACTAACCTGGGTATCAGCTCATAGATGTATCCCTCTTTATTAATAAAGAAGAAAAGAAAGGCCAGGATATAGAGAATATAATAGAGGTAGGAGTTTTCACGACCCCGGACGAAAAGCGGGATATGGTAGAGGATCATAATCAACAGAATCCCTGTAAAAATACCGAATACCAAACGCTTGGAGCGGTCATGGGCAAGCACACTCTTCTGGGTTGAAATCGTAAAGATCAGATTTGAAAGAACAGATTCAGGCCCCAGTTTGACACTCAGGTAAAGCGTGTCGCTCTGACCCGGGGGGAGATACAGGCGCAGGTCATCGGATCCGCTTATATTTACATCTTTTTTCCTGGGAGGAAGCTTGTTGCCCGAGCTACGCACAGTCACCACTCCATTGTCAAATTTCTGGTACAGTTTGTACTCATCAAATTCGGAGATATCGTTCCTTTGCAGATGAAACGAGACCTGCCGGGTGGACCGGTTTGCAAAATGAAATCGAAACCAGATACAGCTTCCCGCTGCGCTGTTTACCAGAGCGGGATCCGGGTTGTTATAATCAACCACCTTGAACTGGTCGTCCATCATCCCTGAAAACAGTTCCGCTGGAAGGATGGAGCAGAGCGGATCCTCCAGGAATTGCAGCTGCATGTCAGAAATGCTTACCTCCTGCACAAAATCAGACAGAATCACGGGTTTCTGTGCAGCAAGTAAATGGCAGATAATCAAAAATATTGGAGTAAGTCTTAAGCGCATTCTGGTTTTTTCCTTCCAATGGTAAATATAATGTATATTTACAAAAAGAATATCCAAGGAATGAATAGAGACCTTTATCAAACAAGGCTCATATATATCACCATTCTGATATTGATCTCCTCCTGTTCCGGTAATGTGATACAGACCACGGTATTTACTGATGGTTTCCAGGAACTTGAGCCTGGCGACAGGCCCTATTTTGATTCTTCCGACCCTGCCATTTGTTATGATGCACGCAGGGGAAATATTGGTAACTGGAGTGTGGCCTCCAGCCTCAGGCAGGATGGTTTTGACAGGGCCTGGGTGGTGCGAAATGAGGAAGGTCAGAACTATATGGCCCAGACCTTCACCAATCTGAATAACAAAAATTCACCATTGAGCCTGGTTAGTCATCCCATGTTAGTGGCCGGAGAAGATTTATGGAGCGATTATACCATCCGGGTCGGATTCACTCCCCAGGCCAAGTTTGATAAATGTGGAGTGGTCTTTGCTTACAAAGACCCCGCCGATTTCTTTTTTTTCGGGGTGGAAGGGAACACGGTTACCCTGAAGCATGTGGAGCAAAGTGTGACACCCCTGAGGCCCATTGAGCGAATCCTGGATATCAGCCCCCTGGTCTGGACTCCCGGAGAAGAGTTACATGCCACCATAACGGTCCGACGGAATAAGATTTCAACCAGTTTGAACGATTCCATAAACATGTATTCCGAGTGGCAATCGCCACTTTCAGGAAAGATCGGCTTGATTTCGGACCTGCCAGCCAAGTTTCATTCAGTAGAAGTGAAATTGCTCAGTGGTGAGCAGCGAAAATTGTCCCGGAAAAAAAGACAGTTTGCCAGACGGTCGGAACTTCATATTGGTGATCATCCAAAAATGGTTCGCTGGAAAAGATTTGATACGGGCGAATATGGCACCAACCAGAATATTCGCCTGGGGGACCTGAATGGGGACGGGAACAAAGAGATTGTATTTGTCAGACCGGATGTCTCCGGTACAGGGGTGGGATCGGTATCCGTGATCAATCTGGATGGTGAATTACTCTGGCAATATGGTAGTCTGACGAATTTTGAAACTTGTTCCGGGGCAGAGTTGCCGGTCCAGGTACATGACCTGGATGGTGACGGATCCCGCGAAGTAATCTTTGTGAGCAAAGGACGGATACATATGCTCGATGGTCAAAGCGGAAAACTGATCCGTCGAATCAGGATTCCTGGTGCAGGAGATATTAACACCCTGATCTTCGGAGACCTGCTGGGGGTGGGAAGGGATAATTGCATGCTGCTTTCTGACCGGGAGCATTTGCTGAAGGCCCTGAATGAAAAGGGGGAACTGCTCTGGGAACAGCATACGGGTTCAGGATCCCAACCCATGGTTTACGATATGGACCAGGATGGCCGGCACGAAGTCTTAATGGGATATTCGGTGTTCAGCCCCGATGGAGAGCTGATTTTTGATGTGGGTGCACACATCGGAGACCGCTGCAATGGCGTTTCTGTATATAAAATGCATGATGGAGATCAGGTAATCCCGTGCCTGGTATATGCTGCTGGCGACTGGGGCCTGATCTATTATGATTTTGAAGGGCACCTCCTTAAGCAGAACATTCTGGGTCATGTAAGTCATCTGGGGGTGGCCGAACTGGATCTGGAATCACCCGGGCTGGAGCTTGTCACCTCCAACCGCTGGGGTAGTCAGGGGCTGGCTCATGTGATGAATGCAAGTGGGATAGTCAAAACCGGGTTTCTTCCTGAATCCGGAGTTTTCAGATGTCAGAGCGTAAACTGGAAAGGGGATGGGGAGGAGTTTTTCATCACCTCTGCCGATACCATCAGAGGGGGATTGTATGACGGAGACGGACTATTATCCGTGGTCTTCCCATCAGATGAGCACCCCGTCACCTGTTACCTGGCCACCGATCTTACAGGTGATGCCCGCGATGAGATCCTCCTGTGGGATCCTAATGAATTATGGATCTATTCCCAAGAGGATAATCCCAGAATGGGAAATACCTATGAAGCAAGACGCATTCCGCTTTACAATCACTCCATGCATCAGATGTACCGATCTGCTCCGGTATGGTAAGCTTGCTTAATATTTATTATATTGCATTCCATGATATGAAATGATCTTTTTTGGCACGAACTTTGTTTATTATTGTAGCAAAACATTAGATGCAAAAATACCGGGAGGAAACATTATGAAAACTTTAACATTTGCCATATTTAGTTCCGCCATTGTTCTGGCATCCTGCAGTTCTTCAAGATATGCTGCTTCTTCGGAATATGATGATATCTATTATAATCCCAACAATGTTGAGAGGCAGGCAGCAAAAACTGTAATCGTTGACGAACCTGCGGTGACTGCCCAGGATGCAATGACCGCCCAACCCATTTACCAGGAACCGGTTTATACCAAGTCGGCAGAAGCAGCCGATGCGAACCTGAGTGACTATGAGAGATATAAGTTACAACAGGAAGCTGAGATGCTTGGGGAATCGTATGCTCCGGAAGGCAGTGAGGCACTCTATGCGGAACAATACAGTGAGTACGATACCCTGGGACAGTATGGCCAGGAGAGTGCTCCTGTAATCGTAAATAACTATAATTACTACAACGATCCCAGTGATTATTATTACTCTTCCAGCCTCAGGAGGTTCTCGGATAGTTACTATGGCTGGAACTATTATGATCCCTATTACACGGATATGTACTGGTATACCGGGAGTCCTTATAGCTGGGGTATCAGCATGGGATGGGGTTACCCGGGATGGGGAATGAGATATTCCTACGGCTATCCCTATTACCGTCCGTACTACGGATATGGCGGATACTATGATCCTTTCTATTCGTGGGGTTACGGTGGATATTATGGCGGATACTATCCCTACTACGGAGGATCCTACTGGAGTGGATACAACCATGGGTATTATGCCGGGTATTATTCAGGTAGCGACCGCTACTCGGGCAACACCCGTTATGGCAGAATGGATAACAGGCACTACTATGGATATTCAAGACCATCCACAGTGACCACGGGAAATGCAAAAACCTCCACTGCCGGCGATCCCCGTTACAGGACTCGCAGCGCCACGGCCTCGTCAAAGTCCGCCACAAGCACGCGCAGCAATACCAGTTTGGCCAATTCGGAGCAAAGGCAGGTGAGGAGCACTACCAGTACGGCTGTGCAAAGGTCCACTGCGAATACGGTAAGAACTACCCGGTCCACCGGGGCTGTGAATGCGCAACAGCGGAGCAGCACGGCGACCACTCGCAGGGGAACCTATACACCCAGCTACAGCAAGCCACGGACCAGTTCTACAACGAGCTATAACAAGAGTGTTCCTCAGAACAGGAGTTATACGCAGCCTGCTACACAGCAAAGATCAACAACCGTTCAGCGCTCTGTCACACCCAACCGCAGCAGTAGCTCTTACAGCCGACCAAGCAGCTCCAGCCGCAGCAGCAGTTCCTACAGTCGTCCCAGTAGTTCCAGCCGCAGCAGCAGCAGCTACAGTCGTCCCAGTAGTTCCAGCCGCAGCAGCAGCTCATACAGTCGCTCGAGCTCCGGGGTCAGCCGTTCCAGTGGATCCGTTAGCCGGAGTTCAGGTAGCAGCAGCTCCAGCCGCAGTTCAAGTAGCAGCAGTTCAGGAGGATCATCCAGGTCTTCAAGTTCGTCCAGACGCTAAACTGTCATTCAACACCGGGATCCCGCAGGGGATCCTGGTCTCCTAAGAACAAAAACAGATATAACGATGAAAAAGCTATCATTAATAGCCTTGCTATTTGTGGGCTCTGTCCTTACAGTGAATGCCCAGAATGAAATGCAGGCACTTAGATTTTCCCAGTACAATCCCTTTGGAACGGCCAGATATGCCGCACAGGGGGGGGCCATAGGCGCTCTGGGAGGTGATTTCACTTCGGTGGTGACCAATCCGGCCGGACTGGGGCTCTATCGTTCTTCAGAATTCTCTTTTTCGCCCTCCTTTTACTGGGTGAATACCAGCTCAAATTTTCAGGGAGCCATGGCTGATGAATCCCGATTGAAGTTTAACCTGGGTAGTATTGGAATGGTCAATGCTAAGACCTTTGATAAAAGCAACGGGATTGTGGGTGCCGCTTTCGCACTGGGATACAATACCCTTGTTAATTATAATAGCAGTACCACCATTCGTGGAATCAGCCAAAGCAGCTCGCTGCTGGACGATTTCACCTGGCATGCCAATGCTGATCCCAATAACCTGAGTCCTTTTTACGAGCAGCTGGCATTTGATACCTACCTGATGCCCTATGATGAGACCTCGGAAAGCTACTGGCACGATATGCAGTTGGATGGCTACGGGCAGCAACTCTACCGGTCCTCCCTGCAATCGGGATATATTGGGGAATACTCCATTTCCGGGGCATTCAATTTCAGTAACCTGCTCTATTTCGGGGCCACCATGGGATTTCATTCAGTCAGGTTCTACGAAGATATTTACCACACCGAGACAGATCAGGACAATCATGTACTGGATTTCGACAGCTTCCGTTTCAGAGAGTTCAATAGCACCACAGGATGGGGATATACCGCACGTTTCGGGATGATCCTCAGGCCCATACATATGATCCGGATTGGAGCCTCCTTTCAACTGCCTACCTATTACAGGCTTACCGATCAGAAGTATACGGAAATGGACTCTTACTGGGACAGTAGTTCCGGGATAGAGGATGCCTACGAAGGATCACCAGATGGGATTTATGATTACAAACTTAAATCACCCTTCAGGGCCAGTGTCAATGCTTCTGTGATCCTGTCCAAACTTGCCACAGTCTCTCTTGGGTATGACTATGTAGATTACGCCACAGCGCGTCTGAGTGCCAATGATTATCAGTTTTTTGATGAGAACGACCAGATTCGTGAGGGCTTCCAGGTAGCACATAACCTGAAGGCCGGGGCTGAAGTCAGACTCTCTTCCTTCTATTTACGTGCCGGAGGGCAGTATCTGAAAAGTCCCTTCACCGATAGCCGGAACAATGCGGAGAGCTGGATCTATTCGGGGGGCTTCGGTATAAGAACCTCCAGGGCCTATTTTGACATGAGCTACTCATACTCCACCAGGAATGAAGTTTATGGCATGTACTCCTATGTGCCAGGGGCCAATGAAATTTCTCTCAATGAGATCAATGGCAATAACCTCATGTTTACCGTTGGATTCAAGTTTTGAGACAGCGCCGCAGATAAGTTAGCGCATCCGGTCCTTCATTGAAGATCAGATCCAGGATACTCAGGTTGGAGCGGAATCCCAGGCGGTCGGAGAAGACCTGGTGGTACTCCTGAGGGAGGAAGCCGGGATCTGCTGCCGCCTGTTCCTTTTTGGGGTGGATGAACAGCCTGGGATCGTGCTCCGAGGTGATCGGGGTGAATAGCTCAGAAAGGCTCACCGGTATCATCAATCCCAGTATCTCCAGAGTTTGCACAAGTAATTCAAAATTCAGATCCAATAAGAATTCAAATCTCTTCTGATAGAAGGGACTGATTTCATCGGCCAGAAATTCAAAGAAGGGCGATGAGGCATAGGATGCGACCAGGCTTCGCCAATGGATCTTATTCCAGTTGGAATCGTAATCGATCCTGATATCTCGCAGCTGCGTTTTTACACCTCTTTTTCGCTTTACCGGGATGGAGAGAGGAATCACTCCATTGGGTCCCATGATCATACAGCGGTTCCTGTATGTCTGCTTCGTATAGCTATCATACTGCTCCAGCACGATCTCTTTCTGTCCGGCCAGCCGGGCATAATAATTCAGGGGGCCGTTATAAAGAGCCGGGAAGATCAAGGAGACTGTTTTACCTGCTTGCCCTGACTATCCGGAACATCCTGTTCCAGCGGATCCCTCCGTACTCCTTATCGATGCTGAGCCAGATCAGACGGGGCTTACCGATCACATGGTCCTCGGGCACAAATCCCCAGAAGCGGGAATCTGCCGAGTTGTGACGGTTATCTCCCATCATGAAGTAATAGTCCATTTGGAAAGTGTAGCTGGAGGCCGGCTCCCCATTGATATAGATCTGGCTGTCTTTTACAGTCAGATCGTTCTTCTCATAGGCCTCAATGATGCGTCGGTAGAGCGGCAGAGTCTCCATATTCAGTTCCACCCTAACTCCTTTCTGAGGAACGGACAGGGGTCCGAAATACTCCAGGTTCCAGGGGTATCTCTCATCGTGGGGGAAAATATCCCTGTCGTATTGCCCGTCTGTAAACAGATTAAGGGCTTCCACACTGACTATACCGGGCAGGGCCCTTATTTTTTCGGCATTTTCTTTGCTCAGGGGAAAGGTATAATTGGGATTATTCCTGACATCTGCTTCATCTCTGCCAACTCCAAAGGGCTCCAGGGAACGCGGGTTAATGGGGGTTCCATTGGTTTTGACCCTGTACCAGCGCTGGATTCCTTCAAAGTCCTTCTGTTTCTCACCATTTACAAAAACCTCGTTATTGATCACCTGGAGAGTCTCACCCGGAATGGCCACGCAGCGCTTGATATAATTATCGCGCCGGTCCACCGGTCTGGTTTCCACATCATATTTCTCAGCGATCTGCTTACGAACATATTCCTCATATACCTCCATGGGCCTTTTTCGGTTGTTACGTTCCTGGTCTGCCTGCATAAGATTATATGCCTCGTCGCGAACCAGGTCGAAATAGTCAAAATTTCCCCTGGCATATTGTTTGTGATCTGATTTTTCCAGGGCTACTGTATCGGAAGCCGGGAAATTAAAGACCACTATATCATCTCTTTTGACTTTACTGAATCCCTTCAATCTTTTATAGGGACGTTGGATCCACTCCAGGTAAGATTTCCCACCCAGCACGGTGTTGGGAAGAAAGGGAATCGCCAGCGGGGTATTGGGTGTCCTTGGTCCATAGGCGGTTTTACTTACATAGAGATGATCTCCCACCAGCAGGCTACCCTCCATGGAGGGGGTGGGAATCTTATAGTTCTGAAACAGAAAAATATTGATCAGTGAAACGGCTACCACAGCAAAAATCAGTGCATCGAGCCACTCAACGACCACATTGTTCTTTTTCTTCCTGCTTTTCCAGAAGGACCAGTTGACCTTTTTACTTACATAGATATCGTAGACCACAGGGATGCCCAACAGAAACCAGTAATTCTTCAGCCAGATCACAAAAAGAATGTAGATAAAGACGGCTACACCGAACTTGAAGTATTTGTTTTTCAGTAATTTACCAATATTCATTACGCTATTTATTTAATGGACCTAAAGATACGTTCTTTTCTCAAACCACCAATGAAAGGGGTATCGGGTTTGATGGAGAACCAGACGACTACAGCCTTGCCCAGGAGGTGATCCTCGGGGACAAAGCCCCAATACCTGGAGTCGGCCGAATTGTGGTGGTTGTCCCCCATGACAAAATAGTAATCCATCTGGATCACGTAGGTGCTGGTGGCTGTTCCATTAATATGGATCTCCTCATTAATAAGCGAAAGGTCATTTTGTTCATATATATCTATAATACGCTGGTAAATAGGAAGATTCAGCATATTGAGTTGAATAGTGTCTCCACGAGCCGGTATTCTGAGCGGACCGAAATTATCACCGGTCCACCGGTAGTATTCGCTGTGTGGAAAAATTTCCTGGTTCTGGAAAGAGAGGGTGGGTTCCGTATATCTGCTGATGCTTCTCACCTGGGGGAATGATCTCAATGAGGCTACATTCTCGTTAGCCAGATATAAAACGTGCAGGGAATTGACGGGATTGTAAGTAACCGAGGTTTTAAGAATTTTTAACGAATCCAGCAGGGGATCGGGAAGGGGTTCGCCCCTGGTACTGACATAGTATTTGAACTTCTGCAGCGGCAATTCTGATCTTGGAACCCCATTTACCCGGACTCTTCCTTCAGAAATCAGGAGCGTGTCGCCTGGCAGGGCGATGCACCTTTTGATATAGTTCTCTCTTTTGTCCACCGGGTGAGTAATGATCTCAAATTCAGACATGATATATTCCCGACCGTATTGCCTGACAAGCGAGTAATAATTTTGTCCGGGATATTGCACCACCATGCTATCTCCTTCGGGAAAGTTAAAGACAATGATATCCTCTCTTTTTACTTTGGAGAAGCCATTCAGCCGTTTATGTGGCATTTTGAGCCTTTCCGAATAAGACTTCTTTCCGGAGGGGAGTTTGTTGTGGTAGAAAGGAATAGCCAGCGGGGTTTCAGGCAGTCTGGGACCATAAGCCAGTTTGCTTACGAAAATATAGTCTCCGGCCAGGAGTGTCTCTTCCATGGAAGGCGTGGGAATCTTGTAGGTTTCCACGAAGAGTATTTTGATGGTAAATGAAACGCCCAGGGCCAGAAAGATGACAGCCATCCATTCCAGGGTCGCCTGCAGGTACTTTGGCAGGCCATATTTTCGAAGGGTCCAGTCGACCTTCTTTGTGAGAAAAACATCAAACAGGATAAAGTTAAGCGGCAAGAGGAACAGGAGCCCGATCCATATAACCAACATCGACCAGAACAGGCCGGAGATGAAAAACCCGAGGTATCTCCATACCAACCGATCCATGGCTCTAAAGGTTTAATAGATCCTGCATTCCAAAGACACCTTTCTTATCTTTGATAAAACTGGCTGCAAGCAAGGCTCCTGCTGCAAACGCATCCCTGGTCTTTGCATTATGACTAAGCGTGATGGAGTCCAGGGCAGACTCGTAATGAATCGTGTGTTTTCCCCTGACTTCGCCTTCCCGGATCGCTTCGATGGGCAAGTGTCCTTTTTTTGCTTCTTCCAGATGTTCACTTTTCTTCAGGAACCAGGAGTGAACATTTCTGTTTGCCTCCAGGATCTGCCGGGCCAGGGTCAGGGCGGTACCGCTCGGGGCATCCAGTTTATGCACATGGTGCACTTCGCTTATGGAGATGGCATATTCCGGAAACTGATCCATAATCCCGGCCAGCTTTCGGTTCAGGGCAAAGAGAATGTTAACTCCAATGCTGAAATTACTGGCATAAAAGAGAGAGCCCTTCTTTTTTTTACAGTAGGCCTCTATTTCGGGGATTCTCTCATCCCAACCGGTGGTGCCGGAAACGACCGGTACTCCCAAAGCGATACATTCCATGATATTTTGCGGCGCTGCAGAAGGGGTGGTGAATTCTATGGCAACTTCAATGCCGGCCAGCTTTCCTTCACTTAACAGAGATCGGTTATTTTCGTCAGTGATAACAGGGAAGGAGTGGCCCTGAAGACTACCGAGGGCCTCGATGGTCCTTCCCATTTTTCCATATCCAATCAATGCAATATTCATAAGCTCAAGAGGTTCTGATGTACGAACTTACTTATATAGTCACACATAACAAAAAAAGCCGCTCCCATTTTAAGAAGCGGCTTCTATTTTATTGAATTCTCTTACTTCACTTTATTAACAATAGCTTCAAAAGCCTTGGGATCGTTCATGGCAAGATCGGCAAGTACTTTGCGGTTGATCTCTATCCCTGAGTTGCTCAGTTTTCCCATAAACTCGGAGTAGGACATATCATGCTCTCGAACAGCTGCATTGATCCTCTGTATCCAGAGGGCCCTGAATTCTGCTTTCTTTTTGCGACGATCACGATAGGCATAGCTGAGTCCCTTCTCATATGCATTTTTGGAGACCGTCCAGACATTTTTTCTTCGACCAAAGTAGCCTTTGGTCTGCTTCATCACTTTTTTTCTCTTCTGTCTAGAGGCGACAGCGTTGTTTACTTTTGGCATTTCTTTTTTGCTTTTTGGATGCAGGCGGTCCTTACGACACTTGCTGGCTCCACATCCCGGTTAAACTTATTTACCTTTTCAACAGTTAAGTGCTTACTTCATAGCAAGCAAACGCTTGATATTCTCTTCGTCGGCCTTATGTACTTCTCCAAAATAGGTCAGGTTTCGCTTGCGCTTCTTTGACTTTTTGGTAAGAATATGACTCTTGTAAGCGTGTTTCCTCTTGATTTTACCGGTTCCGGTGAGTGTGAATCTCTTCTTCGCTCCCGGATTCGTCTTCATTTTTGGCATTATTCCTATCTTTATCAATAAATTAACTACTTCTTTTTCAGCGCTTTGGGTGCCATAAACATGGTCATCCGTTTCCCTTCAAGCTTGGGGAGCTGCTCCACTTTCCCAACCTCTTCGAGGTCCTGGGCAAGCTTTAATAACAGGATCTCACCCTTCTCTTTATACAAAATTGACCTTCCTTTGAAAAATACAAAGGCTTTCAGCTTGGCACCATCCTCCAAAAATTTATGCGCATGCTTCAGTTTAAAACTGTAATCATGTTCATCCGTATTTGGTCCGAACCGGATCTCTTTCACCACGATCTTTGTGGCTCTGGATTTCATTTCCTTTTGCTTCTTCTTCTGCTGGTAGAGAAATTTCTGATAGTCGACGGCCCTGCAAACAGGCGGATCGGCTTTGGGTGAAATCTCCACCAGGTCCAGATCAAGCGAATCGGCAATCTTCAGGGCTTCCGCTAATGTAAAAACCCCTGGATTCTCAATATTTTCACCTACCAGGCGAACTGAGGCGGCACGGATCTGTTGATTGGTTTTAAAAGCGATCCGGTCCTTGTTGCGGTTATCGTTATTACGTCTGCGATAATGGCTTGGTCCTGCTATGACTTGTTCCTCCTATATTTAGTTAAACTTTGGTCTCTATGGCCTCTAACTGATTGTCCACCTCAGATTGCAAAAATTTTGCAAATTCCTCCAGTTTCATCTCTCCCTTATCTCCCTCTCCCTGTCTTCGAACTGATACGGTGCCGTTTTCTTTCTCTTTTTCACCTATGATAAGCAGATATGGAATTCGCTTTAACTCGTTATCCCTGATCTTCTTACCTATCTTTTCACTCCTCTCGTCAATCAGGGTGCGAATATCGCAATTTTTAAGGAAATTTGAAACTTTTTCAGCATAATCGTGGAATTTTTCACTAATGGGCAGAATCACAGCCTGATCGGGTGTTAGCCACAGGGGAAATTTCCCTGCGGTATGTTCGATCAGCAAAGCGACGAAGCGTTCCATGGAGCCAAAGGGTGCACGGTGGATCATCACCGGCTGATGTTTCTGATTATCAGCGCCTATATACTCCAGTTCAAAACGTTCAGGGAGATTGTAGTCCACCTGGATGGTGCCCAGCTGCCATTTCCTGCCCAGGGCATCCCTTACCATAAAGTCCAGCTTGGGCCCGTAAAAGGCGGCCTCTCCGTATTCTACCACCACATTTTCCATGCCTTTGGCTTCCACCGCCTCCGTGATGGCCTTTTCGGCTTTCTCCCAATTTTCGTCTGATCCAATATATTTCTCTTTGTCCTCCGGATCCCTTAATGATATCTGGGTGACAAAGTCTTTAAAGTCCAAAGTTTTAAATATATACAGAATGATGTCGATCACTTTCAGGAACTCCACTTTCAATTGGTCCGGACGGCAGAATATATGGGCGTCATCCTGGGTAAACCCACGTACACGGGTGAGTCCGTGAAGTTCGCCACTCTGTTCATAACGATATACCGTTCCAAATTCAGCCAGACGAACCGGGAGATCCTTGTAGGATCTGGGTTTGGATTTGTAGATTTCGCAGTGGGCAGGACAGTTCATGGGCTTCAGCAAAAACTCTTCGCCTTCCTGCGGGGTGTGGATGGGCTGAAAGCTGTCTTTTCCATACTTGGCATAGTGTCCGGAGGTCACCCACAATTCTTTTTGTCCGATATGCGGCGTGATCACCGGTTCGTAGCCGGTTTCGCGTTGCACTTTCTTCAGGAAGTTTTCCAATCGTTCCCGAAGCTGGGCCCCTTTGGGCAGCCACAGGGGCAGCCCGGGTCCGACACGTTGCGAAAAGGTAAAAAGCTCCAGTTCCCTGCCCAGCTTCCGGTGGTCCCGCAATTTCGCCTGTTCAAGCAGTTCCAGATATTCCTCCAGCATAGTAGCCTTGGGGAAAGTGACCCCGTAAATCCGGGTCAGCTGTTTCCTGTGTTCATCTCCCCGCCAGTAGGCACCTGCTACACTGAGCAACTTTATTGCCTTAATGGGGGAGGTGTCGGCCAGGTGGGGCCCCCGGCACAGATCGGTAAAGTTACCCTGGTGGTAGAAGGAAATGGTCCCGTCTTCCAGTTCGTTGATCAGTTCCGTCTTATACTCATCCCCCTTGGCATCAAAAAATTTCATGGCTTCATCCTTGCTGACCTCATTTCTGGTATAGACCTCTTTCCGGGCAGCAAGTTCCTTCATCTTCTTCTCTATTTTCGGCAGGTCCCCATCGGTGATAACCACTTCATCGCCCGGGTCCACATCGTAGTAGAATCCATTTTCAATAGCAGGTCCGATACCAAACTTGGTACCCGGGTAGAGGGCTTCAATGGCTTCGGCCATCAGGTGGGCCGAGGAATGCCAGAAGGCGTGCTTACCGTCGGGATCATCAAATTTGTTGAGTTTAATGGTGGCATCTTCCAGAATGGGGCGCTTCAGGTCCCACAGCTCCTCATTCACATTGATAGAGAGCACCTCCCGTGCCAAACTGTTGCTCAGGCTCTTGGCTATTTCGAGTCCAGACACACCCTGTTCATATTGTCGTATGGATCCGTCGGGAAAAGTGATGTTGATCATTGAACTATTTAGTTTAAAAAACAGCGCAAAGATACGAAAACTATGGGGATCCTGAAGGTACTCACCTGTAAAAGCCCGGAAAGCTAAATAGCAGTGGATAAAAAATACCATTGTCCGGTGTATAGTCCTGGCATTTTCACTATTTTAACCAGGAGAAGGAGACACCTTCCTAAGTTCAAATAAATAAGTTTGGCATGCTATTTGGATTTACTTTAGCAACAACCAGAAAACCATTTGCCATGAAACGATTAATATACCTACTGCCCCTGCTTTCACTAGTGGTGATAAGCTGCAACAGAGAACCTTTTGCCGACGCTACCGTGGACCTGAATCCTGCCTATGTGGGAGAAACGGTTCGCTTCACCTCTTATTCCACCAATGCGGAGAGCGTGGAGTGGGATATGGACGATGGCATAATCTATAACGGTCCTGTCGTGGACCATTACTTCGTAGACCCTGGCTTTTACGATGTCCGGCTCAGGGCCTTCGGTTCCAAAGGAGACGTCAGTACGGCCATCATTCCCATGGAAGTGATCGGCTCGGAAATTACCATTATAGTCAAGGAATACTGGGATGAATATGTGATTCCCAACGTGGAAATTTATCTGTTTCTTTCTCTGGAGGATTGGGATACCGGAGACATTGACCTGGCTATCGGACCCTTTTATACCAACAGTTACGGGGAGGTCACCATCTCAAATCTCAGCTACCAGAAATATTATGTGGATGCTTACTACAGGGTTGGAAACGAGGGCTACGTCAACTGGCACCTGGGAGAGGACGATGTTTACTGGATTGAAACTCAACTGCTTACAGGATGGGAAGTGCATACTTTTACAGCTTACGTGGATGAAGTTATCTTCGAAAACAAGAAAGCCGCTGAAGTTCGCGAAGGCAGAGTAGCTAATTCGCCCGCAGCCGGACAGCTCAAGTCCGCCGGTCAGGATCGTTCGCTGAAGGAGAATAAAAGCACTGAAAAAGGAGAAAAAAGATAAAATTGTAAGAAGGTTTCCTACAGAAAGTAAAAATTAATATATTTGCACCCCCGAAGAGAAAATCTTTGGGGGTGTTTTTTAAAGTTCTTCTAAGATTATTGTTTTATTGCCCAGGTGGCAGGGCCGACCGATAAAAATACTCCGGTGGAGTATTTTAGGGAGGAGCCAGCCAGAGGGTAGGCCAATTCCGCCACCAATTTTAAGCTGGTAGGAAGGAAAAAGCCATAAGTTCTAATAAGATTATTGTTTTATTGCCCAGGTGGCGGAATTGGTAGACGCGCTAGTTTCAGGGACTAGTGTACGCAAGTACGTGAAGGTTCGAGTCCTTTCCTGGGCACTTTTTTTATTTGATATTCATTTTGCCCAGGTGGCGGAACTGGTAGACGCGCTAGGTTGAGGGCCTAGTGACCGATTTTGGTCGTGCAAGTTCGATTCTTGTCCTGGGCACTCTTCAGGCCAAAAGCAGAGTTATTTCGACATCAGCTTTTGGTTTTTTTTGCTCTTATCTTATTCAAGGGGTGCCAGCAGCTTCCTGGCATAAGCCACGCATTTACCGGTTTCTATGACCGCGTCTGAACCTTCAGGAATCTCATATTCCAGCTCTATATCACAATAAATGTCCCACTGGTTGACCTTGATCAGCTGCAGGATATCACGAAGGGGAGTATCCCCCTGTCCCCAGGGAGCATTGGTGTCTGGAGGATAACCATTCTTAGCGGTCTTGTCTTTCAGGTGTATGCTGTAGATGCGCTCATGTAGCTTGGTAATCAGCTCGTTGGGATGCAAGCCAGTGGCACCGAAGTAGTGTCCCACATCCAGGTTCAGCATATTGTTGGGCGAATAGGCCAGAAAATCCTCAAAATGAAATGCAGTATCGCCCGGCTGGCCATGGTTGTGGAAAACCGCATACATCTCATGTTTTTCTGCAAAGGGTCCCAGGCGTTTGGCAGCCTCATGTCCTATTTCATTGGTAACAGCTTTAGCCCCCAATATCTTGGCTGATTCAAAGGCGTAGTCAATCTCTGCATCGCTCCAGTCGGCCGGGGAGAATTTTACGGTGTGGATTTGGATCCCGGCCTCATCAAACAAGGCCTTTAATTCTCTGTATTTTTCAGGGGAAGCCTCACTGGTGCGCCATTCACTAATAAGCTTCCCATGCTCCTCCACTTGCTGCCTGAAAGCAGCCTGCTCTGTTTCACTTAACTCCCGGAAATTCTCAGGCCGTGGGGGCCCTTCCGGAGCACCGGCATAAGCCTCCGCAATGTTTCCCATAAGTTCCAGGGAAGTGATCCCGGTCTGTTTGCAATAGTTGATAATATCTGCAGGAGTGCTTGGCATGCTGCGCCAGCTATATGTAATGGCCCCGATCTGAACGCCCTGGTAATCAGATTCATCTTCGATCTTTTTGGTGGAGCCCGAACACCCTATCATCATGGTTAGTACCGTGACAGATGTCCATAAAGCAATTAAATTTCTTGTATTGCGATTTTTCATACGATAGTTATTTTTAGAATCTTCACTTAAGATCTTAGCCTTACAAGACTTCAGGTTTCTTTTTTCTGTAAAGAACAAAAAGGACTGAAAATCCAATTATCATCAAGATAGGGAGTATCCCCATGCTTTGCAAGGCAACACTCGTATCATTCTCTTCAAGGATCTTGCCCATTACCGGCATAAACATGGATGCTGAAACAAATCCGGCACCTCCAAGAAGAGAAAGCCCCAACGCTCCTGTCCGTGGAATATACTCTGAGCAAAATCCAAGCATGGTGGGCCAGAAATAAGTAATCCCAATGGCAAACAGAACTGCACCAACTATGGTCATACCAGGTGAACTTACAAAGCTCAACACGTAAATTCCGATTGCCGCAAATATAGATGACATGAGCAGCACACCCACGGGATTAATACGATGAACCAGTTGTCCGGCAAAGAACCTGCCCAGAGCCATGATGGTGGATATAAGTGCCAGCAGGAGAATAGCACTCTCAACAGCACCTCCAAGCAGGGCGTTCACCCATTGATTGGTCACCAGTTCTGTGGAAGAGGTAAGAAGCATCAATGAGAACATGATTGGAAATATTGCTTTTTCTTTATGAATCAGTTTTGCCTCCAGAATAGAGATCAGGGAAACCAATCCAATGAGAGCCAGGTACATCCATCCATCCGGGAAATTAATGACCTTGGTCGCCAGCAGAATCATGAGGGTCATCGATATAATGATTGAAAAAGGGGCCCCCACAGCCATCATCATTCCCTTATAGCTGACACCACTTGCCACACGTTCTGTTTCCGGAATTTTCTGTCCGAGGAAAAGTACACCATAAATCGCAAGTGGAATAAAAAGAAGGGCTGCATAAATCTGCCAGTTAATCTCCATTTTATCCATCATAAAGTAGGCCAGCAGACTGCCGATCACAATCCCGGCAGGGAACCAGACATGAAACCTGTTTAACATCCTGGTTTTGTCTTTAGGGTAAATGGTAGCAACCAAGGGATTGAAAGCTGCTTCAACAGTTCCGTTTCCAAGTCCGATAAAAACATTGGCTATAAACAGCACCTCTTTATTCTTGGCAAGCATAAATACAATAGCCCCGATTAACTGAAGTATAAATGCGGTCCAAACCAGGGTCTTTGTCTTTACAATGTCGATAATAAATCCTCCCAGTACCATGGCAATGGTAAAACCCCAGAATGCAGGACTAAATGCCCAGCCTATGGCTTCTTTTGAAAGTCCAAAAATGCCGCCTTCTTCAACGGGGCCAAATATTTCTTCAATTTTTGCCCTCATTGCAAAGGTCAGGGCCGTTACCAATAGTGCAAAACAACTACCAATAAATAGTCTTAGTTTGTTGTAGTTCTGTTCCATGATTTAAGATTTGAGTGTTTAGTAGATGAGGCTCAAAATTATACCCAAGCTATTATTCCACCATGAGCTGAATCTCCGGATGGGTATCCGGACTTACATAGGCATTGAGAACCCTGAATTTCATTTCAAAGGATTCAAATGTTTCCAGAGTTTTTACCATTACCGTGGTAGTTTCATGAGCTTTAAGGATAAAAACCGGGGCAAAATTATGCAGGCTGTAGTCTGATAGATTTTCAAGAACGAGGTCGGCATCAGAATGGTTGTGGATCCGGAGAGCGGGTACAGGACCTTTGCCTGAGCGTCTAACTTCCAGTGATTCTTCAAGCATCAGGGTAAGAAAGTCCTGATTTCCCACCAGGGTATTTTTAAACCAGACGGCGGTATGGTGCTGTTCCATGGCCTTTTGCATGGCTTCTGCACTTTTATTTGTGGCAAATACCAGTGTTACAGGCCGGTGTCCTCCTTGTGGCACCTCGTAGCTCCAGTCAACCAGACTGTGAACGTCAGAGTTCCCCAGCATGGTCAGATTGTACTTCTGTGCAAGTTCAACCGCTTCCCTGGAGTAAGTCTTGTCGTTATATATTTCGATACCGGCAAAAAGGCCCTCTTTCAACAGTTCATGATGCATTTCGGTAAGCGTGGCCACCCCATCGGGCCTCTGGGCAGTCCAGTGGGGGTGGTTCCAGAATACAAAGGCACCCTGTTTTTTGGCTTCTCTGAATACCTCCATTACATCTTTCTGGATCAGAGCATTTACATCTTTCACAAAAATGGCATTGAAGTGTCCGGGCGGCATGGATCTGGTAATCTCCGTTCCCGGAATGATCAAGAGTTCAGTTCCCTCGGCAGCCTTCAGGGCCAGCTCATAGCCGCGGTTCCTGTCGGGGTGGGGGATATCCAGCTGGTGGGGCTGGTATTCAATGTGATCCGTAATGGAGATTACATCCAGTCCGTCCTCCAGAGCTTCATGGACCCTTATATTTGGCCAGACATTCCCGTCGGAAAGCACCGTATGCATGTGCAGGTCACACTTAAGCGTCACATAGCCAGGTATATCGGGAAATTCTATGGCGCGGGTGTTTTCCTCGGGTTTCTCTGTTTGAGCCGAGGTTCCAATTAATAAGGAAGTGGAAAACAACAGGGTAAGGGATGCTTTTAAGAGGAATGATTTCATGTCTGGCTCAGTTTTGATTATTGTGGGATCGATCTCCCTAAAACTACAAAAAAAGAATTGGGAGGCACAGAAAATAAAGTTAATTTTAGCTTTACTCAACATGTAATTCCTGCGACTGTAATGAATAGAGATACTATGATTAAATTGCTGGAGCAATCCGGCTCGGAGTATGATATTATCGTGATAGGAGGCGGGGCCTCGGGACTGGGGGCTGCGCTGGAAGCCGTATCCAGGGGCTACAGGACCATATTGCTGGAACAGGATGATTTTGCCAAGGGAACTTCCAGCCGCAGTACCAAGCTGGTTCATGGAGGCGTACGTTACCTGGCACAGGGAAATATCTCCCTGGTCCTGGAGGCACTTAAAGAGCGCGGTAGGTTGAAGAAGAATGCCCCACACCTGGTAAAAGACCAGCCCTTTGTAATCCCCTGCTATAACTGGTGGTGCATACCCTTTTATACCATTGGTTTGACTCTTTACGATCTGATGGCAGGCCGTCTGGGAATCGGTCGCTCGGTTCCGCTCTCTGCAAGGGGTGCCCGTAGAGCTCTGCCAGCGCTGAAGAAAAAGAAACTCAGGGGAGGCGTTCGCTATTTTGATTGCCAGTTTGATGATGCCCGCCTGGCGGTGAACCTGGCCCAGTCGGTTGCTGAAAGGGGTGGAGTCGTGATAAACCATATGAAGGTGACCGGTCTGAGACTGGAAGGGGACCAGGTTTGTGGTGTAAACGCAAAAGATCAGGAGAAGGGAAAGTCCTATGAAATCTCAGCAGCTGCAGTAATCAATGCCACGGGTGTATTTGTGGATGACATATTGAAAATGGAGGACCCTGAGGCCAGGGACGTGGTCAAGCCAAGTCAGGGCATCCATCTGGTGATGGATAAGGAATTCCTGAAAGGAGAGGAGGCCCTGATGATTCCCAAAACCTCCGATGGAAGGGTGCTGTTCGCGGTACCCTGGCACAACAGAGTGGTGGTGGGCACCACCGATGTGGAGAAACAACATGCTGAACTGGAACCTTTAGCCGAAGATCAGGAAGTGGAGTATATCCTTGAGACAGCTCGCTTGTATATGGAGATTGCTCCCCAACGATCGGATGTGCTGGCCGTATTTACAGGATTAAGGCCTCTCGCTGCTCCGGCTGAGGAAGGCAAGAAGACCAAGGAGATCTCCCGAGGGCATAAAATCTTAATTTCAAAGGGGGGACTCATCACCCTTACTGGGGGGAAATGGACCACCTACCGAAAAATGGCAGAGGATGTGGTGGATATAGCTGCCAGGCGAGCAAAGCTGGTTCCTCATAAATCTGTTACACCCACTCTGAAAATTCATGGGTACAGCGAAAAAGTTGACCGCAGCGATCCCCTTTACTGGTACGGCAGTGACCAGGAGCAGATCAAGCGCTTGATTGGAGAAGATCCCGAAATGGGAAGGGTGATCAGTGAGCGGGTACAGTTAGTCAGGGCCCAGGTAGTATGGGCAGTGCGAGAGGAGATGGCCCGTACGCTGGAGGACTGCCTGGCGCGTCGTATCCGGGCGCTGCAGCTGGATGCCCGTGAATGCATCCGAATTGCACCGGAAGTGGCTTCTATTCTGGCCTTTGAACTGGGCAAAGAAAAAGCATGGGAAAGCAAGCAGGTGGAAGCGTTTACCAGCCTGGCCAACATGGGTATTTTAAACTAAAGCTTAGGCAGTGAACACAGGTACATGCTAAAAAATAACTTAATAAGACGATCATGGTAAGCAATCCTAGTAAAAAATTCGTTCTTTCCCTGGATCAGGGCACGACCAGTTCCAGGGCTATTGTATTTGACCATTCCGGTAAAATGGCCGGAGTAGCCCAGAAAGAGTTCCGGCAGATCTTTCCCCAGCCCGGGTGGGTGGAACATGATCCCATGGATATCTGGAATTCCCAGAACCGGGTAATGCATGATGCCCTGAGGGAAGCCGGTGCCGGTGCAGGGGATGTTGCTGCCATTGGGATCACCAACCAGCGGGAGACTGCTCTGATCTGGGACCGGGAGAGCGGGGACCCTATTTGCAATGCTATTGTGTGGCAGGATCGCAGAACCTCCGAATTTTGTGACGAGCTTAAGGCCGGTGGCTATAAGGAGAAGATTCAGGAGAAGACCGGACTGGTCATTGATGCCTATTTTTCAGCTACCAAATGGAGATGGATGCTGATGCATATTCCCGGAGCCAGGGATCTGGCTGCTCAGGGCAGACTGGCTCTGGGCACCGTGGATTCCTGGTTGATTTGGAAATTGACGGGCGGGAAGGTGCACGTGACTGATGTGACCAACGCCAGTCGGACCATGTTGTATAATATTAAAACTTTAAAGTGGGATAAAGAGCTCCTGGAGCTTTTTGGTATCCCGGAAAGCATGCTTCCCGAAGTAAAATCTTCTTCGGAGGTATATGGGGAGACTTCAAAAGGGATTCTCTCTGTCCCGGTTCCCATTGCCGGAATCGCAGGAGACCAGCAGGCGGCCACTTTCGGACAGATGTGCCTGACTCCCGGATCGGTTAAGTGCACTTATGGAACGGGATGTTTTATCCTGTGCAACACCGGGGAGGAACCGGTAAGTTCCAAGAGCAACCTGGTCACCACCATTGCCTGGCAATTGGATGGAAAGACCATTTATGCCCTGGAGGGAAGTATATTTATTGGAGGAGCTGTGATCCAGTGGTTGAGAGACGGACTGGGGCTAATTAAGAAATCATCTGACGTGGAGAAACTTGCCGAAGCGGTAGAGGATAATGGAGGGGTCTATTTCGTACCTGCCTTTACCGGACTGGGAGCCCCTTACTGGGACCAGTATGCCCGGGGAATGATTGCAGGGCTTACCCGCGGAGTTACTGCCGGCCATATCGCCAGGGCAGCCCTGGAGAGCATTGCTTTCCAGGTGACTGATGTGATTGGGGCCATGGAAAGTGATGCCGGTATTAAGATCGGTGAACTGAAAGTGGATGGAGGATCGGTCGTCAATGATCTGTTGATGCAGTTTCAGGCCGACCTGATCGGGATTCCGGTGATACGGCCCGAGAACATAGAAACCACTGCTCTGGGCGCCGCTTACCTGGCCGGACTGGCTACAGGATTCTGGGGATCCGTGGAGGAGATCCGGGAACAATGGGCCATGGACCGCACTTTCTTGCGCAAGGTATCCGAAGAAAAGCGTCTGGTCCTTAAGAAGAATTGGGAAAAGGCGGTATCCAGAAGTCGCGCCTGGCAGGATCCCGTCTTATAAATTATATGGAGTGACGAAAATCATATTTTAATAATCCTAAGACTGACTTTTATGCTGAACGAGATTTTTGCAGAGTTTATAGGCACATTTCTCCTGATACTGCTGGGAAATGGCGTAGTGGCCAACGTGGTACTTAAAGATACCAAAGGCAATAATGGTGGATGGCTCCTGATCTCAATGGGTTGGGGATTGGGTGTTTTTGTGGCTGTAACGGTGGCAGGTCCTGTCTCCGGTGCCCATATCAATCCAGCCGTTACCATCGGACTGGCCGCAGCGGGTAGTTTTGCATGGGACCAGGTGATCCCCTTTGTTTTTGCTCAGATGGCCGGGGCCGCAGCCGGAGCTGGAACCGTATGGCTTTTCTACCGGCATCACTTTAACAGGACGGAGGATGCGGGAGCACAGCTGGGATGTTTTTCCACAGGGCCGGCCATTCGCAAACCGGTCAATAACCTGCTCAGTGAAGTGATCGGAACCTTTGTGCTGATCTTTGTGATCCTTTATATTGCTGATCCTTCCATCTTGCTGGAAAATGGAGCAGAAGTGAAAATGGGGCTGGGTGCGCTGGGAGCTTTGCCGGTGGCTTTGCTGGTTACTGCCATTGGAATTTCACTGGGAGGAACCACGGGCTATGCCATCAATCCCGCGAGGGATTTGGGACCCAGGATCATGCACATGCTGCTGCCCATGAATCATAAGGGGGGCAGCGACTGGGGCTATGCCTGGATCCCGGTAGTAGGCCCTTTGTTGGGTGCTTTGATTGCCGCCGGCTTTTACCTGCTCCAGGGAATCCTGGTGGGATAAGTATACGGAGAAAAACATGCTACTTAGAAACTCTCTTTGGATCCTGGCCCTGGCATTCTCAATTAATGCCTGCCACAGGGACAAAGGACGCATCCGTTTAAACAGCCCCGATGCATCCTATGCCTTCCATCTGGAGGCAAAGGACAGTCTCTTTTATCAATTGAGCTGGAAGGGATATTCAGTTATTGAAAAATCGGCACTGGGATTTTTACTTTGCGATGGGACCGTTCTTTTCGATGCTGTGGAGGTGGATCATGTGGAAAAGCTTTCGAAAAATGTGGACTGGAAACCTGTTTACGGGGAGAGGAATGTGTATCCGGATCAGTACAATGAAGTGAAGGTCGAGTTCTCCAGCCAAACCTTTGATGGCAGTCTTGCTTTAAGAATACGTGCCTACAACCAGGGAGTCGCCTTCCGTTACGAAATTCATAGCGACAGAGCACTTCTTTTGAAACAGGAACTGACAGAGTTTGCCTATCCGGAAGACCCGGAGCTCTGGGTAAGCGAGCGTGCCCAGTCCGAAATCAGGAAACTTAGACTGTCCGAATTATCCTTTATTGCTGAAAGGCCTTTGCTGGCTCAATTATCAGACACCGTGTTTACAGCCATAGGGGAGGCCGCATTGATCGATTTTGCGAGAATGAAATTCGTAAAACAACAGTCGAAGCCTCATACCCTGGCCTCAGCGCTGGATAAGGGTGAGAGCGGTCAATATCCAATCACCATTAATCCCCATGGCTACGCTACGCCATGGAGATTTATTATGGCAGGCAATTCTCCGGCTCAGATTCTTCAGAATAATTTTCTCCTTTTGAACCTGAATGAAGAAAATAGACTTGGCTCTACCTCTTTTATTAAGCCAGGAAAAGTAATCCGGGAGGTGACCCTGACTACCCAGGGTGGGATAGCCTGTGTTGATTTTGCAGTGAAACACAACTTACAATTTGTGGAGTTCGATGCCGGCTGGTATGGCAACGAGTACGAGGATGCTTCGGATGCAAGGACTGTGACGGTGGATCCCGGCCGTTCTCCAGGACCACTTGATTTGCCCTATATTATTGAATATGCACGGGAGCATGGAGTAGGGATCATTCTGTACCTGAACCGGAGAGCATTGGAAAAACAACTGGAAGAGGTTTTGCCACTGCTTAAATCATGGGGAGTTGCTGGAGTTAAATACGGATTCGTACAGGTTGGTCCACAAGCCTGGACCCAATGGTTACATCAGGCAGTCCGCCTTGCAGGCGAACATGAATTAATGGTGGATATTCACGATGAATACCGCCCAAGTGGTTATTCGCGTACTTTCCCAAACCTGATGACACAGGAAGGCATCCGGGGCGACGAAGAAAGCCCGTCCAACGATATGGTAATTAATACCATTTTCACCCGTATGATTGCAGGGGCAGGAGATCATACCAACTGTTACTTCGCCGACAGGGTGGCCCGGAAAATGGGCTCACATGCCTCCCAGATGGCAAAAGCTATATGTATATATAGTCCATGGCAATTTCTTTACTGGTACGACAGACCACAGGGTTCACCTGGTAAAAAAGGGGGTGCCGGAGGTGCCGAAGGAGCCATTCCTGAAATTGCGGATCTTCAGTTTTTCGCTGATATCCCGACCGTTTGGGACCATACCAAGGTGATTGATGGTTACCCCGGTTTATATGCCGTCGTTGCACGTAAAAAAGGAGATAACTGGTATGTGGGGGCTTTGGCCGGCACGGAATCATATCAGCTCTCTCTTGTGCTTGATTTTCTGGATAAGGAAACAACCTATAAAGCCACCATTTACTACGATGATCCTATGTTAAATTCATCCACAAAAGTGGCTATCCGGGAGCTTGAGCTGAGCAGTGACTCGCTTCTGCAAGAGAATATCCTGAAGCAAAACGGGCTGGCAGCAATTTTTTCTCCTATTCATACCGAAGCGCTAGCACCGGGTTGATCCTGGCGCTCCGTATAGCATGGTAAAGTACGGTAAGGATGGCCACCGCGGCTGTGGCCAGGGCAGTCAGCACAAACAGGTCCGCTTTCAGTTCGATCCGAAAGGAGAACTGGCTTAACCAGGATCTTGCAATAAACCATACGGCAGGTAGTGCTATTACCAGGCTTATGAGAATATACAGGGAGAAGTCACGTATCATCATTACAGTGATCTGTCCCTCCTGGGCCCCCATGGATTTCCGGATTCCGATCTCTTTGGTCCTTCGTTGTGCGGTAAAGGAGGCCAGAGCAAAGAGTCCCAGGGAGGCGATGATCATGGCCACCACGGTGAAGATCTTCAAGAGGATGGACATTCGCTCCTCGCCCTGATACATCTTATCGATGCTCTCTTCCACATAGCTGTAATCAAAGGGGTACTGGGGCAACATCTCTTCCCACTTCTCCTGCATAAAGGCAAGTGCCTCCCGGGGCTGATCCGGAGCCACTCTGATTACCATATTCCTTAACATTTCAGCGGGTAAAGGAGCCAGTGCCATGGGTTCAATCTCATCCCCCAGGGGCTTAAAATGGTAATCTTCCATTACGCCTACCACCTGGCCCTGGATTCCCATAAAGCTTAGGTTCATGCCCACGATCTCCTCTTTCCCGATGATATCGGCCAGGGTGGCATTGATGATCCAGTTGGCCAGGGTATCGTTGTTGTACATATCTGAAGGATAGGCATCGGTAAAATCCCGGCCTTCACGGAGGGTAATTCCCATGGTTTCTACGAAGTTGTGATGCACGCCTGTAAAGGAAACCAGCACATCCTGTTCCGGGTCTTTTCCTTCCCAGCTGATCCCGCTGGAATTGGAGCCGATGCGATAGGGGGGCTGCATGGAGGCGGTGGCATTCAGAATTCCTGGATTCTCCATGAATGTTTGCTTCAGCTTCTCGTACTCCTGGTTCAGGTTCCCGCGCAGTGCAATGTGTACCAGGTTATATTTATTGTAACCCAGGTCTGCGCTTCGCATATAAGTAAGCTGCCGGGTGGCCACCATGGCCCCTGTGATCAGGATCACTGCCAGGGTAAACTGAAACACCACCAGGATCTTCCGTAGCAAGCCACTGCCGGTCCGTTGATCGGTCTGTTCCCGGATAGCGCGCACCGGTCGCAGGGCTGAAAGGTAGAGAGCCGGGTAGCTGCCTGCCAGGAGGGTGGTTACCACCAGTACCCCGAGAATACCCAGGAGAAACTGGATGCTAAAGAGTCCTGCCGGTTCAATATCCTTTCCCGAAATGTGATTGAACTTGTTCAAGAGGGCAAGCACAAGCAGGAAGGCCACCACCACAGAGATCAGGGTCTGGACAAAGGACTCGGTCAGGTACTGGCGCACCAGGTGCATCCTGGATGCCCCATTCACCTTCCTGAGTCCGATCTCTTTGGCACGAATGGAAGAACGCGCCGTAGAGAGGTTCATGAAGTTGATGCAGGCGATCAGCAGGACAAAGAAGGCGATAGCTCCGAAAATATAGACATAGAGGATGGCCCCGGGTGATTTACCAAAGCCGAAGTAAGAATGAAGGTGGATCTTTGAAAAGGGGGCCACCATGTAGTCGATGGTGTTGTTCTCCTTGTAGATGTTCGTTACCTCGGTGATTTTACGGCTCACAATGCTGTCCTCGGCACCCTCCTGTACCTTTACCAGTGTCATGATGGAATTGGTGTCCCAGGAATCATTGTTACGGGCCTCCAGGCTAAGATAGTTCCATGGAAGGAGGACCTTGAAACCGAGAATGGAGTTGGAGGGAGGATCTTTGACTACAGCGGAGATGGTGAAATGTTGGTCCTGGTCCACCTGAATGGTTCTTCCCACGGGATCGGCATTGCCAAAATATTTGGTAGCCAGTTCCTCGGTTATCACCATGGTGTTGGGTTCCCTGAGTACACCCTCCTTGTTTCCGAATTTAAATTCGAAGGAGAACATATCGAAGAAGGAAGAGTCTGTGACCACGATTCCGTCTTCAAAGAATTTGTTTTCCCCTTCGATAAAGAGGTGACCACCCTGGAAGGCCAGGCGGCACTGCTCTTCGATCTCGGGGACCTCATCCTTCCAGACCGGTCCCGATACAAAGGGAGTTACATTCACATGGTAGGGCTCTGCATTGGAATAGTACTGGTCCTCTTCGACCCGGTAAAGCCGGTCGAAGTCGTTGTGGAACCTGTCAAAACTAAGCTCATGCTGCACCCAGAGCAGCATAAACAGAGCGCAGGCAAGACTGACTGATAAGCCGATGATGTTAATAAGGGTGATTCTTCTCTCCTTGAACACTAGGCGGAGTGCCTGTTTTAGTTTGTTGAGGGCCATAAAGGGATAGTTTTGTTAAAAAGACGAGCCAACTTTCACTTTATTACAGCGGCAAAACACTAAATTTGGAGATATTTTAAAAACAGTTAGAGCATGAAGAAAGATATTGATCTGTTTGCAATGATCGAACTCGAAGAACAGCGCCAAAAAAGAGGTATAGAGCTGATTGCATCTGAAAACTTTGTCAGCACCCAGGTGATGGAGGCCATGGGATCCTGCCTGACCAATAAATATGCCGAAGGCTACTCAGGACACCGCTATTATGGAGGGTGTGAGGTGATCGATAAGGTAGAGGACCTGGCCATTGAAAGGCTCTGTGAACTCTATGGGGCGGAGTACGCCAATGTGCAGCCCCACTCGGGAGCGCAGGCCAATATGGCTGTCTTTCTTACCGTGCTGGAGCCTGGCGATACCTTTATGGGGCTTGACCTAAGCCACGGGGGACACCTTTCGCATGGTTCACCGGTCAATAGCTCGGGGATTCTCTACAGGGCAGTTTCCTATGGTCTGGATGAAAAGACCGGCAGGATCGATTATGAGGCCATGGAGGAGTTAGCCCTTAAGGAGCGTCCCAAAATGATCATTGGCGGGGCCTCGGCCTATTCCCGCGAGTGGGATTACCGCAGGATGAGAAAAATCGCTGACAGGATTGGGGCGATCCTGATGGTGGATATGGCGCATCCGGCCGGGCTCATTGCAGCAGGCTTGCTGGATAATCCACTTCCGCATGCTCATATTGTAACCTCCACCACCCATAAAACCCTGCGTGGTCCAAGGGGAGGAATTATCCTGATCGGGAAGGATTATGATAATCCCTGGGGCAGGGCCACCAAGAAAGGAGTGATCAGGAAGATGTCCTCACTGATTAACTCCGCGGTCTTTCCGGGGATCCAGGGAGGGCCCCTGGAGCACGTGATTGCTTCCAAGGCTGTGGCCTTCGGGGAAGCGCTTACCGACGAATTTAAAAGCTACCAGGCCCAGGTGAAGAAGAATGCTTCTGTTATGGCAGATGCCTTTATCAAAAAAGGATACAAGGTGGTATCGGATGGAACAGATAACCACTCCATGTTGATCGATCTGCGTACCCGGGTGGCGGATATCACAGGCAAGCAGGTGGAAAACACCCTGGTGGAGGCCGATATAACGGTCAACAAGAACATGGTACCATTCGACTCCAGGTCGCCCTTTCAGACCAGTGGAATCAGGGTGGGAACACCGGCCATCACCACCCGCGGGGTGAAAGAAGATTTGATCCCCGGTATCGTGGACCTGATGGACCGCGTGATCATGAACGTGGATGATAAAATATTGATCGAGAAGACCCGCCGGGAAGTAAATGAGATGATGTTCGAATATCCCATGTTTGCCTGATTGTGCACGCATGGAGTGGTACACCTATATACTTGTTATAGCTATCGGGATCGTAGCCGGTATTATTAATACCCTGGCCGCCGGAGGATCATTGCTGACCCTTCCGGTATTGATGGCCCTCGGGCTTCCTCCCAATATGGCAAACGGGACCAACCGGATTGCCATTTTTCTTCAGAATGTAGTGGGAGTAAGGCAATTTCACAAGGAAAAGGTGATGGATTTTCCCTCCGGCTTCAAAGTGGGGATCCCCGCACTGCTGGGAGCCATTGCCGGTGCTTTTATTGCGGTGAACCTGAATGATGAAGTGATGAAACTGGCCATCGCCGGGGTGATGATTGTAGTCTTCTTCCTAATGCTCTTAAATCCCAACCGCTGGATCAACAGTCATGAAGAACATCCCCCCATCCCATACTGGGTGCAGGTGATCGTCTTTTTTTTTGTGGGGATTTACGGTGGGTTTATTCAGGCGGGTGTGGGATTCTTCCTGCTCACCAGCCTGGTGCTGGGAAGCGGTTTTGAGCTACTAAAAGCCAATGCCCTGAAAGTATTTGTGATCCTGCTATACACACCCCTGGCCCTGGTGATCTTTTTCCTGCATGGGGATGTGGATCTTTGGATGGGTCTGGTACTGGCTGTTGGGAACATGATTGGTGCCCTCATCGGTGCCAAAATTGCTGTAAAGGGGGGAGCAAAATTTATCAGGTATGTGGTACTGGTTGCCATCCTGGCTGCGGCAACCAAATTGATCATTGACGCGATTAAGGCACTATGATGTATCTGATCCAGCCGGTCTGCCGATAGTTGGCATTCTGATCCACTGAAAATTTACTCTGCCTGGCGGCTTCTACCACCATATCCCAGATACATTTATTCTGGTAGGTGGAACTGGTCACAATGGCGCTGAGCACGTTTCCATCCCGGTCCACCTGGACCTCCACCCTGACTTCAATTTTCTGGGTTACATCACAGCCCGACATATTGGGCTTAGGCAGGCTCCCTCTGGCACGTCTGGATCCCAGTCCTCCAAAGGAGATACCCTCGCCCAGTCCGCCCCCGGTGCTGTAGTTGTCTGAATCCGGGCTCCCGTTGGGATCACCCTGGTTTCCGCTTCCCTGGGTAATTCCTTCTCCACCTTCGGTTTCACCCACTCCCTGATTTCCAAAGGCATTACGGCCCAGGTTGTTCAATCGTTCGGCCTGTGCCTCTCGCTCCCGCTGAATACGTTCCTGTTCCTCACGGGCCTCACGCGCTTTGCGTTCCTGCTCTTCACGAAGTTCGCGTTCTATACGTTCCTGCTTGATGCGCTCCTGTTCAATCCGCTGCCTCTCCAGCTGTTCAGCTGTTGGTTTGGGTTTTTCTCTTACCCGGGTCTCTTCCACATCCTGGGTCTGATCCACCTCCACCGGATCAGGTGGGGTATAGGCTTCTCTGCTTTCCTCCACCGGTTCCACATACTCTTCCACTGCTTCCTGGTTCCGGCTGAGCTCCTCCTCCGGATTTCCTGCCTGCTGATCATCTCCCATGGGTTCGTACTCGCCCAGTCCGAACTCATCAGTACCAAAGTTTACCAGGATGCCCTCCTCCTCCGGGGGTGGATCGGGGAAAGTAAGCCCGGCAAACACCAGCAGCAAAAGCAGCAGTGAATGGTAGATGATGGTTGCTATAAGGCCTCTTCTTTTGAGCTTCATGGTACTTATGTAACGATCAATTGGATGGTCTGGTTCCAAGTATCACCTTGTACCGGTTTCTTTTGGCGATATCCAGGAAAGCAAAAACTTCCTCCATATTCAGGTCCCGGTCCGCATTCAGTCGCACCGTAGGGGCTTCTCCGTAGTTCTCCAGTTTCTTTCTCAGCACCCCTTCCAGTTCGGAAAGCAAGTATTCCTGATCGTCCACGTAAATGGCTTTATTCTGTGCAATAGAGACAACCAGCACCGGGTTGGCCTGGGTCTGGTTATTGCTCTCCGGGAGCCTTACATCCTGGGCTGCCGGAGAAATTAAAGTGGAGGCGATCATAAAAAAGATCAGCAAGAGGAATACAATGTCGGTCATCCCCGACATGGCAAAGTTCTTATTGGTTTTATGTCTTGATTCTATGGCCATCAGAGTTGTTTCAGCACCACGGTGTAATCTCTTTCGGCTGCCACATTCATGATGCTTACTGCATCACCCACTGAAACTGCCGGTGAAGTGAGCACCTTGATGGTGGGATCGGGCTGTCCCTGGAGTTTTGAATCAAGGACCAGCCCCAGGTCTTCCAGGGAGACGGTTCTTCCATCGACGGTGATGCGGCTTCCGCTGTGAATGGTCACTGTGGGTATCACTGATTCTCCCTGGATGATCACCTGGCCGCGACTGGGCAGCAGCATCTTCAAGGCATTGGGAGCAATCAGGGTGGAGGTTAACATAAAGAAAATCAGCAAAAGGAATACAATGTCGGTCATCCCCGACATGGCGAAGTTATCCAGTACCCTGTTCCTGGGTTTTAGTGCCATAATTCCTATTTAGCGGGTTCGTTGAGCAGATCAATAAATTCGGAGGTGCCTGCTTCCATATTATTGATCACTTTATCCACTCTGGCAACCAGGGTGTTATAGGCAAAATAGGCGATAATTCCGACGGTCAGGCCGGCCACGGTGGTGATCAGTGCAGTATAGATCCCCCCTGAAAGCTGTCCCACGTTGATGTTGTTTCCGGCGGTGGACATCTGGTGAAAGGCCTGTACCATGCCGATGACAGTGCCCAGGAAACCGATCATGGGAGCACCTCCGGCAACGGTTGCAAGAGTAGGCAAGCCCCGCTCCAGCTTATAGATTTCCAGGCGACCCACATTTTCGATGGCTGCATTCACATCGTTGAGCGGGCGTCCGATGCGGCTGATGCCTTTATCGATCATCCTGGCCACCGGGTTGTCGGTAGACTGGCAGAGGGTATGGGCCGAATCCACCTTACCGTCAATGATATAATCTTTGATCCGGTTCATAAAGTTCTGGTCCACCCTGGCGGCTTTCTTTATGGCAAACCAGCGTTCGAAAAAGATATATACTGCAATAAAGCTCAGGATCACAATAGGGAGCATGACCCATCCTCCCTTCAGGGCAATATCGATAAAAGATTCTGTGGAGGTCCCCTGTATACTACTGGTATCCAGATTGGTAACCTGAAGAATAATCAAATTTTTCATGCGTGTTAAATTTCCGTCGAATATATGACAATAAAACGGGATATACTTCCATGTAGTATATCCCGTTATTAAAGATTTAGTTCTTTTATTAACAGCTTCTTCTTAGCTGTTTAGGGGTGCAGCAGCAGAGACTGCAGGTAATAGACACCGGCTCCGGCCACATAGCCCAGCAGTGCCAGGAGTGAAATTTTTCTCAGGTACCAGATAAAATCGATCCGCTCCATACCCATGGCAGCCACACCGGCAGCAGAACCAATGATCAGAATACTCCCACCGGTACCCGCACAATAAGCCAGGAATTCCCAGAAAAGTCCGTCCTGTACAAAATTGTATGCATATTCAATGGCTGCCGGATCGGCCAGCGCTGCAATACTTGCTGCATCTTCAATGGGATACATACCCATGGCACCCGCCACAAGGGGTACATTATCCACTACTGCTGAGAGCACACCTATGGCCATATCTATCAGGAAAATGTTCCCCAGGTTCTCATCCAGCCAGCCGGCCATTATGGTCAGTTGCCCTGCACTTTGGAGTGCAGCAACTGCTGAGAGGATTCCCAGGAAGAAAAAGATGGTGGGGGTATCTACTTTTTCCAGAATATAGATCACCTTCAGTTTTTTCTTAACCTCGTCAGGTTTATTTCGGTGCATGAGCTCAGAAACCAGCCAGATCATCGAGAGAGAAAAGAGCATGCCCATATAGGGAGGAAGATGGGTAACGGTTTTGAATACCGGAACAAAAAGGAGTCCCGATACACCCAGGATCAGCATCAATTTACGCTCAAAGGGCCGGGTAATGATCTTTTCATTGGCATCAATCTTAGGACGTGTAACACTTCCTTTCTGCGTAAAACTAAGAAGGACCAGAGGAATAATCATGGTGAAAAGACTGGGCAAAATAACCCTGGTTATGATGGCCCCGGTAGTTACCTGACCTCCGATCCACAGCATGATGGTGGTGACATCCCCAATGGGCGACCATGCGCCGCCGGCATTGGCTGCCAGGACTACCATGGAAGCAAAGAACCATCGGGTCTCTTTGTCAGCGACCAGTTTTCTGAGCAGGGCAACCATCACAATGGTGGTGGTAAGGTTGTCCAGGGCTGCGGACATAAAGAAGGTGAGGATACTGAGGATCCATAACAGTTTTACTTTTTTAAGCGTCTTGATCTTGTCGGTAATGATCTTGAACCCGTCGTGCTTGTCAATGACCTCCACAATGGTCATAGCGCCAAGCAGGAAGAAGAGTATTTCAGAAATCTCACCCAGGTGGTGAATGATCTCCTTGTCCACTATGAAGTGGCGCATGGCCTGAATTCCTTGCTCCCCATGATTTTCCCCCCCAAGGATGTAGGAATTCCAGGCTTCACTCAATCCAGCCGTGAAAATATCATAAGCGCCAAAAATGTACAAGACCCATAGCAGTGTACCAATGGCTAAAGCGGGGATGGCCTTATCAACATGCAGCGGGTGTTCGAGGGCTATGGCAAGGTAGCCCAGAACAAAAACAACAACCATTATAAGAAACATGATCAAAAAATTTAGTTAGGTATCGGAACTGATAAGCCGCAAAGATAAAAAAGTTTTATTCTGGAGAATCCGACTTTTCTGACTTTTTCTTCTTCTTTTTTCGATTGGTGAGGGCATCCCCGTAGCGGGCCAAAAGTTGACGAAAATTATTAAAGTCTTCCCGATAGGAGATCCCCACTCCCTGTTTGTAGGGAGCGGTCATGGCGAGAAGCTCATCCCGGGAGCGATTAAATGCAAGCACACTCACATTGTCGGTCACCTTGTACTCCACTTCAAAATCCCCCATAATATACGGGTTGTTACTTGCTTCATTGGAAGGATTGGTCTCCTGTCCGCCCACATCCAGGTTTCCGCTGATGATCACGCGGTCATTCAGGAGCTGGGTGGATAGTGCCACTTCCATCTCCTGAGTGGTCACCTGGTCGCCCGGCCTGTAATTAAAACCGATATCGAAATCATCACTGATCTGGGAGAGCCAGTTGCTAAGCTGATTGGAAAGCAGTTCACTGGCTGTCACCCCGGCAAAGGAGCTGTTCATGGTACCCACATTCTGGAGGCCATAACCAGAAACACTATAGAAATCATTGATCACCAGCAGGGAGATAAACTGTTTCATCAGTTCGTCTTCGGTACTGGTAGCATTGTCCAGAATACCCCGTGTTTCGGGATCCGCCGTTGGCATCTGAATACCGGCAGCAATGGTGGGGGACCGTAGTTCTCCCAGCAGGTTCAGGTGGCACTCAACGGGTATGCGCTTCTTAAGGGATTCTGCCCGCTCATCAGAGGGATCACCCTGGTAGAGGTTGTAGGGAGCTACTCTGGTTTCATAGATAGCTGCCAGGTCAATGGTGGAGTTGGTGGGCGAGCCGCTAAAGTTGATGATACCTCCGGGTTCAATCTGAAAGCGCTTATTGACCACATTCTGCAGTGTAAACAAGTAATCCCCCTTCAGCAGTTCCACATCTCCGAACATCCGGAAGCCCTGGTTCTGATCCAATAGCATACGCAGATTTCCACTTCCGCTGGCTTTAATAATATCGCCAACCTTGGGATCAAAGATCAATTGAACCTCTGCATCCTCGGTGATTTCCACCTCCAGTTCCATTTCCAAACCCCTCAGGGCTGCCTGGTTGGGAGCTTCCAGTTCATACTTCTCAGTTTCCTGGATAAAGGTGATAAAGTCTGAGCTCTTCACTTCCCTGGCATTATAAAGGGGCAGGTTCAGGGCAGTGTTTTTCTCGGTGCTTACATCAACGGTCAGCTTGATATCCCTGAAGCCTCCCTGAATAGTCGCATCGCCTGTAGCAAAAATGGTCCCGTAAAATAGTTCGTTATCCGTCGACCGGGTGTTCATGCAATTCAGATTCACTGCTTCTATCTGAATGTTGCTATAGAAGTCCCGGAAATAGTTATTGGAGATGGAACCATTTATCTTTCCCACATTGCCATCCAGGTCAGATGCGATAAAATTTTCAAAATAGAGGTTGTTATTATAGATCCGGATGGGGTCATTGAACACGTACCGCGTATTCAGGAAGGAGATGGTGCCGGCTGCCTGATTAAAACCAATATTTCCGTTTAGTTTGGGCTGGTCGAGCGTGCCATCCAGGGTCAGGTTCACCGATCCAGTGCCGGAAATATCGTGAAGGATGTTCTCCAAATATGGATTAAGTGCTTGCAGATGAAGCTCGTTCAGGTGGATTTCAAAGTCCACTTTTTTACCTTCAGGAGTATATTCCCCATCCACTTCTATGGTTCTCAACTTATTCAGGTTTGATTGCAGCATCATGCGAATGGTCCTGCGAGAATCATTCCAGGCTGCTTTTAAACTGGTGGGGCCGATGAGTTCCTTATTGAAGCGGAGAGTGTCTACCTGAAGGTTGGAAAAAACATAGGGATTACCATCGGTGTCGCGGTAATTTAAATTCCCTGTAATGTTTCCTTCCAGTTTGGCATTTATTCCTCCCAGACTTGCCAGTTCCTCCAGATTCAGATTCGCGATATCCAGGTCAAAATTCTGCCCCTCTCCAGAGGAAATAGTCCCCGTGGCAAGCAAATGTTTCTCGTGGCTGCGAACGGAGAGATTGTCCACGTACAAGAACTTCTTCCTGATTAGTAAGGTAGCAGGATCGATGGTCCATTTTTCATTGTTAATATAGAACTCTGAGGGTTCCACATGTACCATAAAGCCTCTCTCTTCCACTGATTCGGACTGGAAGCTACCTAAGAGCCCTATCGCCCCCCTGTACTTTGCATCCGTCTGGTTATTCCAGTTAATGTTGAGCCTGGCCGTATCGTTTGAGGCAAGGAGGTGGAACTGCTGATTTATCAGGGCATAATTTCTGCCATATACCATACTGTCGGAGCGGAATTTGAACTCAAATTCATTGTTTATAGTCCTGGTATGATATTCCGCGTTAGACCAGGAACCAGGTCCGATGCTAAGCCCGGGAAATATTCCGTCGGCCCTGTTTATCCCCCTGGTTGGATCGTATTGTCCATGGATGCTGCTGTTGCCTGCTATCTGGATCTTGGGAAAGAAAAAATCCAGGATCGGGTTTACTTGTTTCAGATCAAGTTGATAGGTGAAGCGATTAATCGTATCGGTCTCCGGGTGTTCTCCAGGGATCAGGTTTACGTATTGATCAAGCATCTTCTCCAGAGATGCAGGCAGGGAAGAGAGCTTGAACTTTCCCGTGATGGAGGCATCGAAAAGCTCCGATTTTATCTCAATAGCGGCCGTATCCGGCCCGTTGAGGGCACTTAGTCGGAAATCATATAATTGTACCTGTTTCTCATTTCTCTCAAAAAGACTGTTCACCAGTCGAATCTCTCCGTTAAGCTCATCCAGGGAACTTCCGCTAATATCGGTTTCTATCAGGAAGGAGGCAAAGGTACTGGGATCCTCCACACCCAGGTTCAGAAAATGGGGCCGGGAACGTGCCACATCAGCGGTAAATTTATAGGATGGGACTTCGCCCGAGAAGTCCACATTCCCCAGGAAGTCCATTCTTATGTTGGGATCACTGATGCCGAATCCACCATTAAAGGTTTGGTTTGTGAAAGCTCCATCCAGGGTTATATTGCTGTAGGCATACTGGGAAAAATAAAGGGTATCGATGGTTCCGTTCAGCTTGGCCCTCATCTTTCCTTCAAAGAGGTTTCCATCCACCATCACATCCATATCCAGCTGAGAGAGCAGCTCCTCCTGACCCAGTAATTGCCCCAGTTTAAAATCCGCTGCGGAGAGATGTCCCTGAAAATCTATTCCCAGGATGCTATCCGGCCTGAAAGAGAGGTCCATCAGCATGCGCCCCATATCAGTCTGGAGATACCCTGAGGCTACAAAATTATCAATGTATCCAGTGAACCGTCCCTTGAAGTCAAGATTACCCAGATTGCTCCAGGGGTAAAGCCCCTGTTCTGATTGACCCTCCTGGGTAAATAACTGGTAAAGTGCGGACACCGAGCTTTTCAACTCCCTGAAATTGAAATCCAGGAAGGTGTTCTTAATATCAGGCAGGCCAATGACGATGAAATTAAAAGCCAGGGTACTCCGTTTATCAAAGCTTAATTGCATTCCATCACCCTTCAGATCATGGATTGTTCCATGCACAGACCCATCGATGGTGAGACGGTCAAGCACACCTGCTGCTTGCGGGACAAAAACTGCAAGATCCTCCGTTTTAAGCTGGGAATCAACTGACTCAAAGGTGAAGTTCACCTCTCTGGAGAAGTATTTAAAACTGCTCCAATGCTCAAAATCAAAGTCCAGAATGGGAATATGGAGTTCAGAGCTGCCGGCCGCTGTTTCCAACTTTTTTAAATGCAAATGGTTCTTGCCAATGGACATCAGGGTAGAAAGGTGAGAAAATTCGAATCCCGATTTCTCTATGGCCGAGAAGGAGAGGATATTCATGTTAATGGTATCCTGTTCGCTGATCAGGTCCTGCAGAGAGATTTCCAGTTTATGCAGATCAAAATCATTAAAGTCAATGCCAGGGTGCAATGGAGGGTGCCCCGTTTTTGTCAGGGAAAAGCGCCCATTTTTCATGTCTATCTCCTGAATAACAAGCCTTGACTTCCGTTCAGGTGGAACATGCGGTTTTTTCAGCCGGTCGATGATCAAGCCCAGATTAACCCCGCCTTCAGGCTCAATGACCAGATTTAACCAGGCATTCTCCAGACTGATCTTCCGGATCTCCAGTCGTCCCTGATCAGGCCGGATCTGCTTAATACGAATCTTGGTAAGCTCGGAGTAAATAAGTGTATCTCCATGCAGATCCTCAATATACAGGTCCCTTACCTGGATCCGTTTAAAAAAGGAGTAGTTGACCGATGAGATGGAAATGGTAGCATTAAGCTCCTCTGAAAAATGATCGGCCAGCATCTTGCTGACTCTGGTCTGAACCTGCCGGTTCTGCAAAAAAAGTAAAGATAGCGAAGGAATTGCCAGAAGCAGCAATATTACGATCAGTCCTATTTTCGCTAACTTTTTAATACTTTTACGCATTCACTTATTTTAAACACCGTAAAAGTAAGAAAAGTTGTGATGGGCACTGTTATTCTTGGGATTGAATCTTCCTGCGATGATACATCTGCTGCAGTTACCAGGGATCGTCAGCTTCTCTCCAATGTAATTGCCGGACAGGAAGTACACCGTAAATATGGAGGAGTGGTGCCAGAACTGGCATCCAGGGCGCATCAGCAGAATATTGTACCGGTGGTGGATCGTGCACTCAGGGAGGCCGGCCTCACCCCGGGTCAGATTGATGCCCTTGCCTTTACCCGGGGACCCGGACTTTTGGGGTCACTACTTGTGGGAACCTCCTTTGCCAAGGGTTTCACAGCAGCACTTAACATCCCTATGATTGAAGTAAATCACCTTCAGGCACATATGTTGGTTCATTTTATACAGTCAGATGTGTCATCCGGAAGCAGCCCTTCCTTCCCATTTTTATCCCTCCTGGTTTCCGGAGGACATACCCAGCTGGTGCTGGTCCGGGATTACCACAGCATGGAGATCATTGGTCGCACCATTGATGATGCAGCAGGGGAGGCCTTTGACAAGTGTGCCAAGCTCCTTGGGCTTCCCTATCCCGGCGGACCGCATGTGGATCGGCTGGCGCAGCAGGGTGACAAATCCAGGTTTAAATTCAACAAACCCCGTATTGAGGGATATGATTACTCTTTCTCAGGTCTAAAAACCTCTTTTTTATACTTTCTCAGAGACAGGCAAAAGGAGGATCCTGAGTTTATTGTGAAGAATAAAGCCGATCTGGCCGCATCCCTGCAACATACCATTATTGAAATTTTACTTCATAAGCTCCGCCTTGCAATGAAGCATGCCGGGACCAATCAGGTGGCCCTGGCTGGCGGCGTGTCTGCCAATTCGGGACTTCGCCAGGCTATGGAGCGAGAAGCTGAGCGTAATGGTTGGGAGCTGTTCATCCCGCCACTCAGCTTTACGACCGATAATGCTGCTATGATTGCCATTACCGGGTATTACCGCTACCTGAAGGGCTATTTCACTTCCGATGATATTGCTCCCCTGGCCAGAATGTATTTTTGAGTCTGGTGGCAAAATGTTACAGAAAATGAAAATGTTTTGTTCGGGCAAATCGCAAAAATCACTATATTGTTCATACTTTTTCGCAAAGCATGGATAAACTAGAGTTTCAGCCTACTCAGAAAACACCTTATGTTTTGCTGGACCCCAACGGTACGATCAAATTTAAAGGTCGATCCATTCCAGAAGATGTATCCCTCTTCTATGAGGATATACTGGACTGGATTATTGCGTTTGCCTCATCCCCACCTGCGTCTACCGAAGTCCATATTGAGATGGAATATCTGAACAGCGGAACGTCCAAGTATATGCTTCGTCTGCTCAAAAAACTCAAAGAGGTTGATAACGATGGTTACGACCTGAAAATCAGCTGGGTATACGAGGAAGGTGACGATGATATCCTGGAGCGGGGGGAGTATTACTCCTCCATTCTGGATCTGGATATCAATTTTGTTGAGATCGAGTAACTACTCCTTTTTTTTTAGGCTTTCATAGAATAGCAGCAGGGAGATCAGATCAGTTCTGCCCGAGTATTTGTGCCAGATAGTTCCAGAATGCCACATGGAAGGTATAGGAATCACTGTTCTCAATGGCTTCCTGGAAATTGATGGTACTATTGCATCCCGAAGGATGGTGAATGGAAGGATCGAATAATCCTGGTTTCTCCGGGTGGAACTGAACACCCAGTACATACGGGTACCTGAGGTGCTGAATCCCTTCAATAATTCTTCCATCCATGGAGGTCGCGGTCACTTCCCAGTCTGATCCCAGGTTTTCCAGGGCCTGGTGGTGCGAGCTGAGCACCAGGGGAGCAGAGCCGGATTCGAAGCCTAAGCCGCTGCTCAAGGTGGAGCCTTCTTTCAGAGCAATTCTGTGAAAATGATAGGAGGTAGGTTCATCGCAAGCTGTTACCATATAATCCATGTAATTGCGATGCATCTGGTCCGGCGGCAGTGCAAGAAGATCTTCGGCATTCCATATTCCGTCCAGTTCTGTGGGTATGTCCTGGATCAGGGTTCCCCCGGTGGCCACATGCAGGGTTTGCATTCCCAGGCATATTCCATTGATCAGGTAGGCCGGGTTTTGTTCCATGTAAGGCACCCATTCCCTGTCCTGGCTCCCTCCCAGCAGGTGAAAAAGGTAGGATAGCTCCAAATAGTGTCTGAATGGATCCGTAATCACAGTGAGCAGATGGACCTTTTCACCGTAAACCGCTGGTGGAATATCAGGCCCCCCCATGAACAGGGCCCCCCTGGAACTTAAAAAAAGATCCAAAAACTGCCCACTTGCAGGATTTTCCTGGAATATATTTTCCGGCCCCAGTTCCCCATCTATTTCCCGGAGGCTGAAACGCCTGGTTTTATTCAGGTCCATATAAGCTTCAGTCTGGCTATAATCATAGGTTTCACCCGGGTGATATACTCCCAGCACATGGCAGGCTTCCAGCTGGAATAAGTCTTCGTCCATGAGTTTTTGTAAAACTTCCAGATTGTATGCAGTTGGATGAAACAGAAGCAGGGTATCCTGTCCGGTCGAACTGAAGGTTAAGCAGAATATCAGGATCAGGCTGGAGATAGTGGTACGGAAGTTCATTTTTTTTACTTGGGCTTACTTGAGAATGTCAGAAAGTTGCTTAATAAAATTAGTGAGATTTTCCCGGGACTCATCATCAAACATATTGAAACTTACTTTTTCTTCGACCACTTCCTGCAGCAGATTTGAGGCCAGTAATGCCCTGGAGAAGTTACTGTCTATGAGGTATTCCGAGTTTTTAACAGTGATTCCCTCTCTCACTTTTACCACGAACTTTTTGAAATCGATGGTAGAGAAAAGGTCTTCCGTATCTTGATAGTCCTCCATAAATAACATCTCTTTACTGGCCAGATCGATTTTATTGTCGTATTGCTCCTTCATCAGCTTTTCATGTACCAGCCTCTCTTCAGAATTTCCAAAATTCAGGATCACATACTCGATCCCCCAGCCCATCAGAATATTGACCATCATGGGGATACTTTCGGCCCCCGAGGCTGGAAGGAAATAGCACTCCTTGTCAAATCCTGTAAGGGCCACTATTGCTTTCAGAAAATAGTAGGTAGCCAGATCCTTGACGATGACATTGTTGAAAGATTTGATGATCTCCTGCTGGTTCAGTCTTGCACCCATGGTAGAATAGATGGGGGAAAGAGTGTCGGCTGTGGCTGATTTCAGAGCTCTTGCACTGTAAACCACGGTCTCACTCTTCATATCATCTTCGATGGCACGCTGGACAGCCAGGATCCGGTATAACTTATTAACATCTATCAGGTGCGGTGAATGGGTGGTATAAATGATCTGGATACGCTCCTTAATATCATCAAATACCTTCAGTACATCTTCCTGGGCTCTTGCATGCAGACTCACTGCCGGTTCATCAATGAGTAATACCTTGTCATGCTTGCTCTTATCCATGGCGGTGGCCTTCAATTCCAGGAAAAAGGAGAGAAACCACCGTACACCCCGACTTCGCTGCTTCGGATAAAGCCGCTCTAATTCGTCCTTTATCCAGAACTCAATAAAAGGTTTTCCGCTTTTCTCCGGATTGGTATGGTCATAGTGTGAGAGTTCGAAATTGATATTGATCTTGTTGTTCTTGCCCACATTCTGCCTCCAGAAGTCCTGGAAATTCAGGGTGAGTTCCCCATTCAGATTTTCTATTTTTTGTTTCAGGATCCGGCTTGAGGGTTGTTGGAAAAAGGAGTACTCCAGTCCGGTAATGGTCAGGAAGTTGATGGCTGCCTTATATCCTTCGGCACGTTTGTTTGCCCTGATAATATCCTCCAGGTCGATACGGTTGGGGAGGAGGGAAGAAAAATCTTCAAACATTTCAAAATCCGGAACAATTTTGAAAATCTCCTCTGCCAGTTCTGTGGAATTATAATATTCATTCAGGGATTCCAGCTCTTTCCTCGCAGTTTTTCCGGCACTATCGATGGACATTCCTTCGAAGACAAATTCAAGAGAGAGAAGCTGTATACTCCGGGCCTCATTCAGTCCGGCAATTTCATCCTTGAGCTTTTCTATATCGGTCCTGAAAATCTCTTCCCTGATTTCAGCGGCCCTCTGTTCCCGTTCGGTGGAGTACATTCCGGTCATCTGAAGCAGCTGTTTAAGTTGCTCCTGGAGGACACTCAGTTCCTCTTTTTTCAGAGCTATCTGTTCACCGATATCCTTAAGTATCCTGCTGACAGCGCTTTTTTCATCCAGTGCCTCCAGGATATCTTTTTTCTCTTCCTGCTTGATATGTTTCTGTTCCAGGGTCTCCTTCAGCTTGTGTAACATCTCCTCTTCCAGTACCAGTTCTTTCCTCAACTCCTCTTTCCTCTCCCTGGAAGGAAATTTCCTGATGTTTCGCTTGATCTCATTAATTCGGTTTTTTACCGTTTCCACCTTTTCACTGGTCCATTCAGCCTCCTCAATGGCCTTATTCAGTTTTTTTGAAGCAATACTAACATCCCGGTTCAGATGCTCCAGGTTTTCCATGACCCTTAATTCCCTCTCTCTCAGCTTATCCAGAGCTTCATCATAGACCGTTTGCAATTCTTCTCCCATCTCCATATGTGAATCCATGTCATCTTCCCATCTTCTGGTCAGGGAGATGGTCTCCAGGCTGCTAATCAGCTTCCGGATCTCCGGATCCAGTCTTCTTTTGTCAATGCGGTTTTCAATATCTGTGTACTGAAATTTGAATTTGCAGGTGACCACGGGCAGGGAAAGATCGCTTCTAAGCATATCCTCAATTAGCCTGCCATCATGGAAAGCCTTCAGCGCCTCCAAAATGGAAGTTTTACCGGATTCGTTCTGGCCGATCAGGCTGGTGATATTGTCATGGGCCAAAGCATGCCAGCCCGTATCCACAATGGATCTGAAATTTTGAATTCTAAAAGCAACCAATTGCATTATTCCGACCTTATTTAAATCTTATTCCGATGATCAAAATGTCGTCCACCTGGGGCTGATCACCTTTCCACTCTGTCATCACATGCTCCAGCTCTTTTTTCTGCTCTTCCATGGTCCGATCCGAAATTCCAATCAGTAATTCTCTAAACGGTCCATATTTGAATTTCTTATTCTGGGGACCGCCGAACTGATCGGGATATCCATCGGAGAATAGGTATACGATATCGCCGGCTTTAAGTTGCAGTGCATGGTTGGTAAATGAGTTTTCTTCAACAGCATCGATCCCAACCGGCATTTTATCGGCCTTAATTTCTGTAAGTACCTTATTCCGTATATGATATAGGGAGTTGTTGGCTCCCGAATACTGTAACTCTCCAGACCTGGGGTGGAACACGCAGAGAGATATGTCAATGGCATCTTTGTTTTCCAGTTCGTACCCGCGCTGGTGCAGTGCTTTCATCACCCTTTCCCGCAGAAGATTCAAAATCCTGCTGGAACGGATGGGACCCCTGATGCTAAGGATCTCGTTCAGGAAAGAGATCCCCATGATACTCATCAGGGCACCCGGGACCCCATGACCGGTGCAATCACCCGCGGCCACAACGATGTAATCTTCTTTCCGGGAACAGTAATAGAAATCACCACTTACAATATCCCGGGGTTGATGGTAAATAAAGAACTCTTTGAGCATATTCTCCATCAGCTTCTGGTCAGGCAGCACAGCCCGCTGAATAAAGCTGGCGTATTTAAGACTGGCCATCAGTTCTCTGCGCTGTTCCAGCAGCTTTTCCCTTGTGAGTTTCGTTTCTTTCAATTTCGTTTAATTCTTAATCCCAGTACCAGTATATCATCTACCTGACCAAGTTCTCCCATCCACTCATAAAGCGACTTTTCCAGAGCAGCTCCCTGATCTTGCATTGGAACTGACTGCAGCTCCAGGATTAGTTTTTTAAAATTCTTCGACATGAACTTTTTCTTAGACGGACCGCCAAACTGATCCACGTATCCGTCAGAGAACATGTAAATGCTATACCCTTCATCTGAAAAGCTGGTCGCCTGGAATGCCTGTGCTTTCTCAGATATACCAATGGGCATCTGGTCTGCCCGGATCTGAAGCAGAAGGTGCTTATCATCATATACGGCACCCCTGGGGAGGTCCAGCTCCAGACCTTTGTTCAACTTTGTTTTCTCACTGGCTTTCAGTTTCCGGACCAGATAGAGCGGGTTATAGGCCCCAGAATACTGAAACTGATTGTTGTTTAAGTCAATGGTGACCACCGCCAGGTCCATACCATCTTTGGAGGAGTCCATGCCCCCCTTTCCCGATTGTTTTAGTGATATAATAACCTGATCTCTAAGTCGATCCAGGATTTCATTGGTGGCGGTAACCCTGGATTTATTTACAATCTCGTCGATAAAAGAAATCCCCAGCATACTCATGAAGGCTCCGGGAACCCCGTGACCGGTACAGTCGGCAGCCACCACTACCAGCTTATCATTGGGGGAACCTACCCAGTAAAAATCACCACTTACAATATCTCTGGGCCTGAGCAGGATAAAATGCTCTATCTGATGCTGATCCAATAGTTTTACCGAGGGCAGCAGGGCTTGCTGGATCCTGCTGGCATACTCGATACTGTCGGTGAGCTCCTCCTTCTGTTTTCTGATCTCAGCAGTGCGCTCCTGGATCACTGCTTCCAGTCTGATATTTTCCTGCCTCAGCCTCCGGGTATAAAGCTTGATGATGAGATAGACGAGGAGTGCCGCAAGAACCAGATAGAGGATAAAGGCGAGGTAACCAGCGTACCAGGGAGTTAGAATGGTAAAAGACCAGCTGGCGGGCAGACTCTCTATGCCATACACGTTCCTGGCCTTTACCTGCATGGTATAGGGACCCCAGTTCAGGTTGGTGAATTCCATAAAGGGGATCCGGCTCCAGTCGGACCATTCATTTTCAAACCCGAGTAACTGATAGCTGTACTCTGTCTCCTCCTCCTGTTCAAAGAATGGAGCGGCATATGTGAACCGGATGTGATTGAACCTGTGGTTGATCTGAGCTTCGGTCCCTTCTGCCTGAGAATCACTTGCCCGATAGCTTCCGTCCCTGCCCGTTCTGAAATTCGTGCCCTTAAATATTAGCGAGTCATTTCCCAGGGTCACGCTCCGGATCAAAGTTCGGAATACTACGCTGTCCTTGGGGGCGTAGGACTTATCAAACTGGTAGAGCTTATTGGACTTACCAAACCACACGTCCCCGGAAGGATCGGTGTAGAATACGTCTACAGAGGTGTTTTCCAGCCTTTGAAATGATTTTTCCTGCAGAACCTGCAACACCCCATCTGTTTTTCTGGCCACCAGTTCGTTCCACTCTCCGGAGGAATTCTCGTAGGAGAACCAGAAATCCCCATCCAGGTCCTTGTGGAAGGCCATCACCAGATTCTCACCCGGAGGGAGAACACTGTTATAGAAGGTATCCCTATGGAAGGTATTCCTGAAGTAGTTATACCGGTAGAATCCATTCCGGGTGCCCAATAACACTTCCTGCGTCTCCGGGTCGAGGAATACCTGGTTGTTATCACTGGAGGGTAATCCCTGGTCACGGTCATAGTATTTCGCACTTGCCTGGTCCGGAGGCTCCATATCAATTCGGGTCACCATAAATTCAGAACTCCCCCAGAAGTAGCCATACTTATCCAGGCATTTCTTCTGCAGGATCTCATCCTCCGGGAGCAGGCCGATTCGGATAAACTCTTTCCAGCTGCCTCCCGAGTATTCCAGTCCAAGCAACTGACTCCTTCCCACATAGATTCTGTTCCGATGTCTGGGATCCTGAAGCAGAAACCAACCTGAATACTCCCCAGTTCCCGGGCTTCCCTCCTCCGGTGCCCTGCGGACCAGATCATCCATCCTGTACACACGCATCTGCCGGTCCACGACATAGATTCCGTTTTCGGAAGAGGCCAGCAGAAAGGCACTGTAGGGGCTTGGGTTAAAGAGGAAGAGCTGACGAATGGCTTCGCCTCCAACCACAGGGACCTCGATGAAAGAGGTTCCGGTGGCTGTTGAACTTTTATAATACAGGCCTCCGAATGTGGAAATAAACAGATAGTTATTAAACTGCTTGATATCGGTAATAAAACCTTTAAAACCAGACATTTCAGTAAATACCCGAAAGGGCGTTGAGGGTTCAATCTTGCTGATGCCCATAAAACTGGGAATCCACAGGGCACCCGGTGATTCTTTTTTCCCGTTATAGTAGACGCTGGGCACCTGGTCATCAATGAGTCCTTCCTTTTCAGTGATGATTTCACGGGCTTTACCCTCCTTAGTCAGAATAACCACGCCACTGTTCAGGGTGGAGATCACGAAATCATCCTGATAGGGACTGATGTAGGTAATGTTGCCTTCCATGAGATAGTCATCCAGCTCTGCATCCACAAAGTCTGTCTCTATGCTGCCTGATTCAGGATTATATAGGTAAAGGCCGGAAAAAAAGGTACCTACAAGGATGCGGGACTCATCAAAAGGTAACATTCCGGTAATTGTTCTTTCACTGAAATAATCCCCGCCAGGGATTTTGGTAAACTGCCCATTCTGGTACTTCAAGATTCCCAGATCCACATTGGAAACATAAAGACTTCCGTTTACAAGGAAAGAGTAAAGGGAGTTCTCTTCGGTTGGCACCATAGAGAGGTGTTCGCTGTCCGTATCGAAGATAAAAATATAGTTGAAGGTGCAGAAGTAAACTTTTCCCTGGTGAAAGTAAGTTTTCCTGACACCCCAGAAGGAATACTGTTCCTGATCAAGTGTGCCGGAGAGGGACCTGTACCGCATTTCTCCCACTGAATCCGGCGCAAGGAATCCAAATTCAGAGACTGCTCCCACATACACCACTCCGTTGTCGCCCGTGACCAGGGAGAGGATCATAGGGTCCTGAGGGACCGCGATGGTTCGCCACTCCACTCCATCATATTCCAGGATCCCTTTATCATTGTTCCCCACATAGATAACACCGCGTTCATCCTGGGTAATGCACCAGTTTTGCTCACTCCCCTTGGTGATGGAATGTGGATAATTGCTGACAATAGGCACCCCCTTCCTGTTGGGTTGCGCTAAGACAGAGGTGTTAGCCATTAGGCAGATAAGCAGGGTATATATCAGGAAGCTCTTCGTCATAAAAATACTTAAGCTCTTAAAAGTTCTAAATCGTTTTTACTTCTATTCCAGCAGACGCAGATCAAAAATTCCGCCTTTGACAATGTAACAGGGGGAGCCGCACTCTTCTCCGGCATCATAGAGATGCATATGATCCGCATCAAAGGCCTCGATGATCCGGTCTCCGGACCGATAGCTGGCCCGGACCGTATAGGTGGCGTCCATTTTGGAATAAAGATAGAACTCATCCGAAGTGGCTGTATCCATCCAGTCGATCACCCCTTCTTCATAGCTTCCCCGGTAAAAGGTGAGTGGTACCGAATCATTCTGAGCATCGATGCTGAGATAGACAATCAGGTCGGCACTGTCGGGCCTGTAGCCGTAACAATCCGAGCAATTCACTGTCGGCATCCAGTCTTCAGGCTCACAGGCGGTAAAATTGCCCGAAGCCAGCATCAGGAGGGCCAGAGCCAAAACCTTAATATGAAATCTCTTTCCAGGCATATGTTTTACTCCGCTTTCTGATCCGTACAAATAGGGTAATATTGGTTTTCCATGCTCCCTCAAGAAGAGTCCCGTAGGTATATCTTTCGGCTCCTGCTTTTAAACCGGCCATAGCCCCCTGCAGGTACAAACCGGCTGAAAGTGCTAGGGAATAATTCACCTTCTGATGGTCGTTGATCCCCCTGTAATTGGGCATGGACAGCATTCCATAGAGTCCGCCATACAGGCCGTATTCCATTCCAGTTCTATCCTGCAGGAGTGAAAAGTTCTTGCCAGCACCATGGGTCCATACCCATCTGGTTTCCCTGTACTGGTGAGTCAGGGTTTCATCCACTTCAAGCTGGATCTTCCTGTAAACTGGCCGGAAGTCAATACCGGTTTCAGCAAAGAAGCCGAATTTTTGATCTACCAGTGAGAAGCGGACCTGCATCATATGTTCATTGCTTCTGAAGGAGTTGCCCCACCCCAGGTTGAACTCTGAAAACTGGGGCTTGGGCGAGGAGGAGGCTCCCGCTGATTTAAGCAGCCTTATTAATTTGGATCCCCCCTGCTGCCGGGCAAGATCATAGAGGTTCAAGCCAGGCCTGATGGCATGATTTACATTGGCACCACTATCTATCAGAAGTTTGGCAATGGTATCATGCTTGTTATATACAGCATGAGCCAGGGGGGTAAAGTTTTGTTTGTTGACCTTTTCCAGGTCAGCTCCGTTTTCCAGCAATAACTTGACGAGGCTTAGTTCACCCTGTTGAGCGGCAATCATCAAAGGTGTATTGTTTTGTTTATCGGTCGCATCCGGATTCAATCCGTTCTGCAACAGCACATCGCTGGTTTCCAGATGACCAAAATAGACAGCCGTCATCAGGGCCTTGTTGCCATCTTTGTCCCCAATGGTGTCTGAGGCACCATAAAAGAGAAGCAGATCCGCAATTTCATAATTATTCAGGGCCGCTGCATATAAGAGGGCAGATCCCTGGTAGTCATCACGACGGTTTGGATCTGCTCCCTTTTCCAGCAGGAAGTGTGCCACCTCAAAATGGCCGTTAAGTACGGCAATAAGCAGGGGAGTAGTCCCCTCCATATAAGTTAAATCCGGATTTGCTCCATTTAATACTAGCAGTTTTACCAGGAGCAGATCACCCAGCTCAGCCGCAAACATCAGGGCGGTCATCCCCCCCTCTGCCTTTGCATTGGGATCCGCTCCTCGTTTCAACAGCAAGAGCACCGCTTCGGGATTAACTTTTATCACGGACTCCAACAGGTTCCAGTCGTCCTCACCCGTTCGGAAATAGGAGGTATCCATGACTTCGCCCGGAATTGTATCCTGGGCAGATAATTCATTAACAGAGAGTGTCAGCAAAAGCACTCCTGTCAGCCAGATGAGACTTATCCTTCTATGTGCTGTTTTATCCACCCTTTCGCTTGACTTTATGTCCTTTTTCCTGCAAAATGGCGCTCACCCTGTCCCGGAAATCGCCCTGTATCAAAATGTTTTGATCCCCTACAGAGCCACCCACCCCGCAACTGCTCTTCAACTCCCTGGCCAGGCTTTTTAAATCCTCTGTGGTCCCGATAAAACCCTCCACCAGGGTGACCTTTTTGCCTTTACGGTTTTTTTTATCAAGGCTCACATAGAGCTGTTGCTTTTGTGGATTCAGAGTCTCCTTCTCTTCCTTCTCCGAATCATAATCGAAATCCGGGTTGGTGGAATAGACCATTCCCAAGCGTTTTTTCCAGTCATTATCCATGCGATGGCTCTCCTGTTTGCTGCATAAATATCTGAATTTATTTCCTTAGTTCGACTGGCAGGATAAAAACCTTTCCACCATAAAAAGGGAAGGGGATCTCCCAGAAGGATCTCTTAATTGCCTAGCTCCAGCTGGTTTCGCACCAGGTTGAAATAGTGTCCTTTCTTCGCAATCAGGGCATTGTGTTTGCCCTCTTCAACGATTTTACCCCTGTCAAGTACAATAATCTGATCAGCATTTTTCACGGTGCTCAGGCGGTGAGCCACGATCAGTACTGTTTTCCCCCGGAAAACCAGTTGCAGGTTATCCATTATGCGCCTCTCATTGTTGGCATCCAGAGCGCTGGTGCCTTCATCCAGAAAGAGGAAGGCGGGATTTTTGTATATTGCCCGTGCGATCAGGACTCTCTGTTCCTCTCCTCCACTGAGTGTGAGGCCCTCCTGACCGATTACGGTATTATAGCCCAGAGGAAGCTGATCGATAAAATCGTCCATACAGGCCATTTTGGCGGCATACATCAACTGATCAATCTTTATTTCATGCTCCCCCAGCGCAATATTTTTGGCAATGGTGTCGGAGAATATATACCCATCCTGCATCACCACTCCACACTGTCCCCTCCAAAGATCGGGCGACATCATTTGTATGTTCATATCTCCTGCTCTGATATCCCCTTTTGCGGGGGAGTAAAATCCAAGCAATAATTTAAGCAGGGTGGTTTTTCCACTGCCACTAATACCCACCAGGGCTGTAACCGTATCCTTTTTCAGAGTCAGAGAGATACCTTCCAGCACGTTGCGTTGAATGGCTCCGGGATAAGTAAAGTCCAGGTTACTTACCGTTATTTTCTCAATGGAAGGAAGGATAGTTACGCCAGTTTCACGCTGGTACTCGTCTTCAGAATCGTGTATCTCTCCCAGACGCTCCAGGCTTATTTTAGCATCCTGGGCCCTGTGAAAGAAGGAGATCATCTGTTCGATGGGACCATTTAACTGGCCAAGAATATAGGAGATTGCCAGCAGTGTGCCCAGGGTCAGGTTGCCATTCAGTACGGCGATGGCAGCAGTAACGTTGATCAGTATGTTTTTAGTCTCGTTAATAAATACCCCTCCGGCTTCCTGGTATTGGTTCAGTGAGAGCGATTTCATATTCACCCGGAACAAGCTTGCCTGAATGTCTTTCCATTCCCACTGGCTGGACCTCTCTGCATTGTTCAGTTTGATCTCCCTGATTCCATGAATGATCTGAATCAGTTTGCTCTGATTTTCGGCCATTTTGGAAAAATATTTTTGATCCAGGGATCTGCGGCGCTTCATGAAAAGGAAGATCCAGATGAAATAGAGCAGGGCGCCTGCCAGGAATATCAGGAGGATCTTCAGACTGTAGATGGCCAGGATAATGGCAAATACCACCAGGTTTACCATGGAGAAAAGAATGGTGAGAGAGGAGGTGGTCATAAATGTTTCGATCCTGCGGTGATCCCCAATTCTTTGCAGGATATCCCCGGTGAGTTTCGTATCAAAAAAGCCCACCGGTAACTTCATCAGCTTGGAGAGGAAATCAGATATAAGTGAAATATTTACCCGGGTACTCAGGTGAAGCAAGATCCATCTGCGTATAAAATCGATTCCCATCTGGGAGATGATCAGTACAAACTGGAAAAGCAGCACCAGGTAGATAAAGGGAAGATCCTGGTTGGTGATTCCGAAATCAACCATGGACTGGAACAGGAAGGGAAGCAGAAACTGGATGATGCTTCCAATGATCAATCCCAGCAAGAGGTGATACACATAACGCCTGTATGGAGCCAGATAGCGAAGCAGGTAACGGAAGCCGCTCTTCTTCACAGGCTCGTCCTCCTGGTTCAGGAAATCAGGGGTAGGTTGCAGCAGCAGGGCAGAACCTTTGGCTTCTCCTTCCTGCCGGGTGCTGATCCAGCTTTTCAGGAACTCCTGCTTTGAGTAGACTGCTAGTCCGAAAGCCGGATCGGCCACATAAACCTTATCCTTACGAATCTTATGGACCACCACAAAATGCTTCTGTTTCCAGTGAACAATTACCGGTAAGGGGGCCTCCTGTTGCAGTCGTTCCCAGGTGAGTGAGACCCCCATGCTCTGCATGCCAATGTCCTCTGCAGCCCTGGCAATTCCAAGCATGGACACTCCCTCTCTGGTCAGGTGTGATTTGTCCCGGAGCGATTGAAGGGTGAAATGTTTGCCGTAATAACGGGCCACCATTCTCAGACAGGTGGGGCCGCAGTCCATGGCATCAAGTTGCTTGTAGAAAGGGAATGAGGGCATATGCACGCAAACTTATGCCCCCTAAATTAAGAATTATTTTAACAATACCTTTTCCAATTTCCGGGCATCGGTGCGGTAGGGGCCCTGCCCCTGGCTCAGGGGATGTATGGTCTCCAGGGCTGCTTTGGGATTACCCGATTTAAGGAATGCCAGGCCTCCATACCAGCGCAGGGCCTGGTTCACCAGATCCATGCTGTCGCTGTTTCCAAATATGATCTTTTCCATAAGCTCATCCTGGCGGTCCAGTTCCATGGCCGACAACAGGTAGAAGAGCATTAATTCCTTATTCTCTTCCTCTTGTGAGAGCCTGAGCGAAAGCAGTTCCATGGATCGTTTATAATTTCCCTGACGGTACTGCCGGATTCCGGGCTCGCTTTCTCCCCGGGTATCCTGCATATACGCAAGCACAACAGCATCGCCGGAGGGATCATGATACCTGGCGTAGATTCTCTGGGGCTCTGGCGGACCCAGGAGGATAAAAATAATGGCAAGCGAGGCAGCTACAGCCAGGGGAATATACCACCAGGGCCGTAACCACCTCCGGCGTGGTTCTGTCACCGGAAGCCTTTCTATCATGGTCTCTTCAAGCTTCGCCCGGAACTGCTTTTCATCACGATCCCGCAGCTGATCGCGAATCAGCGTGTACGCAGCCAATGTCTTTTCATATTCCTTTTTCAGCCCGGCATCCGATTCCAGCTCCTTTTCAAAGGTGCTGGATTCTTCCCGGCTAAGCTCACCGGCGAGATATTTAATAATAAGATCAATGTAGCTCATTTTTCAGTCGTTTAAATAGGGGGTCGTTCACAATTCTGTTTATCAGGCTCTTTTTGCATCTGTATTTTCTGTCAGCCGTATGGTGCAGATCCTTGTAGTTCATGGCGGCCCGGATATCTTCCACACTGAAGTGGTTGAAATACATGGAGAGGATCTTCTGGCAATCTTTGCTCAGATCTTCAAAGTGTTTATTAAACAGATTGGTCAGGTGATTCTGAAGAAGAGGATCATCTGCCGGTCCGGGATCCTGGATCAGCAGCGCCTGTTGTCTTAGTTTCTCGGCCCGAAGCAGATACTTTTTTCGCTCCTGGGTCCAGATATTTTTACAAATAGCATACAGGTAGGTTCCAAATTTGCAGCTTAGCTCCAGGTCATTCGATCTGATTCGCCGGTAGACGATGATCATCGCATCCTGGAAAATATCCCGTGCCTGTTCCCTTGATCCCTGGTTGTGTATGATGTATCCTTCGATGATTGGATAATAGGTTTCATACACATACCGGAGGAGAGACGAATCATGATTTCTGATTCCCTGGATTAAATCACTGTTGGAAGGAAGCTTCATTGTTCAGAATCAAAAAAAAGGCAGGTGATCAGAAATCACCTGCCGGGATAGTAATAGTTTTAGTTAGCAAGTAGAAAAGTGAAATATCTTTTCTTGTTTTACTACCTGCAAATTTATTCGAATTAAGTTTTAAGCCCGGCTAATAATCATGTTTTAGAACAGGTATACTGCTTGATGTGTTAAGCAGCCGCCATATCAGCGTAAGTAACTCCTCTTTTTTACGAAGAACTGAGCCGCTAAAAGGGGAGCTTTGTCAGATCCACATTACCGCCCGACAGGATCACCCCCACTTTTCTGTTTTTGAATTCAGTACTGTTCCGGAACAGGGCCGCAACGGCAACCGCACTGGAAGGTTCAATAACAATTTTCATTCGCTCCCAGATAAATTTCATGGCTTGGATAATCTCATTCTCCTCCACCCGGATTATTTTGCTGACTAACTTTCTGATAATGGGGAAATTTTGATCGCCCAGCTGGGTTTTTAGTCCGTCGGCAATGGTCTTTGGGTTAATGCTGGGCTGGATCTTCCCGGTTTTCAATGAAAGGTAGGCATCATCTGCGCCAAAGGGTTCAGCACCTATGGCTTCGATATAGTAGTGGAGATGGTTCACAGCCAGCGCTGTACCGGCAAGTAAGCCTCCACCGCCCACCGGAGCAATGACCACATCCAGCTGTTCGGCCTCTTTTGCCAGCTCCATCACAGCACTTGCATTTCCCAGAATCACATTCATATCATTGGATGGGTGTATGAAGGTGGCACCTTCTTTTTTCTGATGTAAATTCATGGTTGATTCGCGGCTTTTCAGGGTGGGCTCGCACTCGATAATCCGGGCACCATAGCCTGCCACTGCATCCCTTTTCACCGAGGGAGCATTGGAAGGCATCACAATATAGGCCTTGGTATTCAATGCGCTTGCAGCCAGGGCAAGTGCTGCGGCAAAATTCCCCGATGAATGGGTGATGACCCCCCGGGCCCGTTCCTCTTCCGAAAGCTGAAGAATTGCATTGACAGCACCCCGCATTTTAAAGGCCCCTCCCCGCTGAAAATTTTCACATTTGAAATAGACCGTGGATTTAATCATTCCATCTATGGTGGAGGAGGTTAGTACCGGGGTGTTGTGTACGTAAGGGGCGATTCTTTTTACAGCCGCCTGTACTTCTTTCAGAGCAGGAATCATAGCAACACGTTTTAGTGAACCAATACCAGGTTCTATAAATATAGGGTACTTTAAGGAAAAAGTAAAGGATTAGCGGCCAAAGCGATACCTGACAGAGAGGCCAAAGTCCAGGAGGTCGGGCTCAAAAAGTGCATGAATATTTAGCATGGGTTTCCAGTCAATGCTGAAATTCAGAGGCAGGTCCCTGAGGCTATACTCCAGACCGGCCACCGCTGAAATGCCCAGCGAAAGCTCTTCTTTCCAGTCTCCTCCAAAGGCACCTGCACCCAGGTAAACAAAGGTCCTTTTGCTCTTGAAGGGTTCCAGGTGGTACTCATAGAGGGCACCCAGGTTAAACCCGTTCCGGTTATACAGGACATCCACTTCGATGGCCCACATTCTGTGCAGTCTGAATCCTTTATAGCTGATTCCACTTGAGTAGCCGGCGCGAATACCTGCAGCATGTTTGTAAGGTTGAGCCTTCAGCTGGCTCAGCCCGGGGGCCAGTGAAAGCATTAGGACCAGCAGGATCCTGTAGGCCGTTTTGTAATCCTTCATCTTTTGACTTTTACTTCCTGTGTATCTTTCCCACCACTCACTTCGAATACGGTCTCCGTGTAAGAGGGAATCTTGAGCCCGGTGGGTAAAAAGCTACTTTCAAGAATGGTGGTTTCGATCATAACCCGCTGCCGTGACACGCACCTAATCAGCCATCCGCTTTCCAGATCTATCTGGAAATCGTAGGTCTGACTTCCCGAAACGGCCGATTTTACCTTACCCATACCGGTGGTCTCATAAAACTCATTCAATGAGTTCAGCATGCCAAGGCCCTGAATCACGATTAAATCTTCTGTGGATTTGGTAAAGGAGTAGCGGTTGACCATCTTCACAGCTTTGGTATTGAAATGGTAAGTAATGTCATTGGTCCAGTTACTCATGGGATTGATCACCGGGTATATCCATACAAACAGGTTGTGAAGGCTCTTATAGGCATCCGGACCATAGGCTTCCTCCAGGGTCTTCAGAATGACCTGGTGGATAGCTGTATCGGATACAGAAAGGGAAGCCAGCGGCTCAAAGTTCTCCTCCAATCCACTCAGGCTGAGTAGCTCACCCTGGGGAGACATAACCATATGAAATACGGCGTCCTCCAGCATATCCACCATCTCCGTGAGCATCTGGTTCTTACCTGATGCTGAATTGACGTCAATTTCCATCCGGGGTGCAAGCATGGAGATTAGCAGATCCCTGTAACGAAGGCTCATATGATAATGGCCATTCAGGTCCACCGAATCCACCAGGTATTCGACCCGGACCAGGTTGTAGAAAGAGATCTCTTCACTGTCCATGGATTCAGAGTGGGTACTCTGTTGCAGGTCAAAGGCTATATAATAGCTTTCGCCTTCCTGTAGCCTGTATGCAAGCGATGGATCCTGGGCCTGCAAGGGAATGGGCAAGGTCAGAATAAGCGACAGGGCAAGGAAGCATAACAAGTTCTTCATGTGTGGATAAAAGTAGCAAATAATGTCCGGATTTGTTTTGTTATTCAAATAACAATACATACATTTGTGGTCTCTGAGAAGCGGGCCAGGCTGGCTTTGAGGAGTCAAATATTATCTGATCCGGAGGAAGTTCTGAAGGTAAAGAGTTCAAGCTGAACAGCTTTCTTTGTTGCTTCCAATGGACCGTAAATCGGAAAAAATGATCTACGATCCACAATCTTATGCCATAGAGGACAAAGCAATGGTCCCCTTTATTTCTGAAAAGGAAATTGAAGAAATACTTGCAGGGGCCAAACCCAAGCGTGAGCTGGTGCGGGAAATTATTTCCAAGTCATTGAATAAAAAGCGTTTATCTCTCCACGAAACGGCCATACTGCTTAAGGCTACCGACCCGGAACTCGTGGAGGAGATCAAAGCAGGGGCCCGTATGTTAAAAGAGCAGGTATATGGAAAGCGCATTGTGCTTTTTGCACCCCTTTATGTGGGGAATCTCTGTGTCAACAATTGCGAATATTGTGGCTTTCGTGCCTCTAACAGGAGCCAGAAACGGACCACCCTGACCCATCAGGAACTGATCCAGGAGGTGGAGATGCTGGAAGATATGGGGCAAAAAAGGTTGATTTTGGTTTACGGGGAACATCCCAAATACTCACCCGAATTTATTGCTGAAACAGTCCGGACCGTTTACCAGGTAAAAAAAGGGAACGGGGAGATTCGCCGCGTCAATATAAATGCGGCTCCCCTGGATATTCAGGGATTTAAAACTGTTTTGGACGCGGGGATCGGAACCTACCAGGTATTTCAGGAGACCTATCACCGCGGTGCCTACTCCATGTACCATACGGGTGGAATAAAGAAGGAATATGACTGGAGGATATCGGCCCTGGACCGTGCCCAGGAGGCGGGGATCGATGATGTGGGGATTGGAGCCCTCTTTGGACTCTATGACTGGCGTTTTGAGGTGCTGGGACTGATCCGTCATGTGAATCACCTGGAGGCGGTTTACAAAGTGGGGCCCCATACTATCTCATTCCCTCGTTTGCAGAAGGCTTCCAAGGTGAAATATGACGAAAAATGGCTTGTAAGTGATGAGGACTTCACACGAATGGTTGCCATTCTCAGGCTTGCTGTTCCCTATACCGGATTAATCCTGACCGCGCGTGAGCCGGCTGCTGTTCGGGACGAGGTACTTCAGTTCGGAGTCTCCCAGATCGACGGGGGTACAAAAATTGAAATGAAGGGCTATTCTGAAAAGGCCCGGGACCAGGACCTGGATTCTGAACAGTTCCAGATCAGTGATAACCGATCCCTGGCAGAGGTGATGGAGGAGTTGATCGAGAACGATTACCTGCCCTCATTCTGTACAGCATGCTACCGGACCGGCCGAACCGGTGAACACTTTATGGAGTTCTCTGTACCCGGATTTATCAAACGTTACTGCACTCCCAATGCCATGCTGACCATGGCCGAATACCTGGAAGATTATGCCCAGAATGGCACCAAAGAGAAAGGCTATCAGCTGATTGAGAGGAACCTGGCGGAGATGGAGCAGAACAAGTTCAAGAAGCGACTTGAAGAGAGGCTGAAACTTGTTAAGCAAGGAGAAAGGGATCTCTATTTCTGATCTCCTGTCATTTCTTATCTTTACCTAAAGTAAAGATGTTATGGCTGCAGATTCAAAAAAAACTTTCGGTACCGCTCCGGTTTACTTTACGGCCATTGCCACCATCCTTGGTGCCATCCTTTTCCTGAGATTCGGTTTTGCTGTAGGAACCCTTGGCTTCTGGGGGGTAATCGGGGCGATTTTGCTGGGTCATCTGGTCACCATTCCCACGGCCCTGGCCATCTCTGAAATAGCCACCAATAAAAGGGTAGAGGGTGGTGGAGAATATTTTATCATCTCCCGCTCCTTCGGGCTCAATATCGGGGCCACCATCGGATTTGCCCTCTTTATTTCACAGGCCATCTCAGTGGCCTTCTATATCATTGCCTTTACCGAGGCATTTGAATCCCTGTTTAACTGGTTTAATACACGTTTTGGCTTTAACCTGCCGCGGCAGGTGATCAGTGTTCCGGCTATGATCGGACTGTCCGTACTGATTTTGAAAAAAGGAGCTTCTGTGGGCATGAAGACGCTCTATATAGTAGTGGCCATTCTGATAGTCTCCCTGGTTCTGTTCTTCCTGGGGAGCACCGAATATGCAGAAACACATAGCTTCTCTTTTAGATCTGCTGCCAGTGGGGAAGGGGGGCAGTTTTTCATTGTATTTGCCATTATTTTCCCGGCCTTTACCGGGATGACCGCGGGTGTCGGCTTGTCGGGTGATCTGAAAAAACCTGGTAAATCCATACCGCTTGGAACCATCCTGGCTACCCTTACCGGGATGGTTGTCTATTTTTTCATCATATGGAAACTTGCCTCCTCGGCTAGCCCCGAAGCGCTTAGTGATCCTGCTAACCAGCTGGTGATGGGAGATATAGCAATAGCTGGGGGCTTGATAATTCCGCTGGGACTGGCGGCCTCCACCTTCTCTTCGGCCATTGGCTCCATCCTGGTGGCACCACGGACCCTGCAGGCCCTGGCAGGAGATCATTCTTTTCCATCCAGGAAGTTAAATAATTTCCTGGAGAGGGGCCGGGGGGAGACCAACGAGCCTTTTAATGCCACCCTGGTGACTGTATTGATTGCCCTGGTGTTTGTGATTATCGGAGATGTGAATACGGTGGCCGGGATTATAACCATGTTTTTTATGGTTACCTATGGATCCCTCTGCCTGATCTCCTTCCTGCACCATTTTGGTTCGGCGCCCTCCTACAGGCCCTCTTTCCGCTCCAGGTGGTTTATCTCCCTGGTGGGCTTTATAGCCTCCATCTGGGTCATGTTCAAAATTAATACCGGATTCGCCCTGGGGGCCTACCTGATTATGACCTTGCTCTACCTGTATATCAACAATTACCACAAGGACCGGAAGGGACTGGTATCCATCTTCACCAACGCATTGTTTCAGCTGAACAGGAACTTGCATGTCTTTGTTCAGCAGACCAGGCAGTCCAGGACCCAGGAAGAGTGGCGACCCAGTGCCATCTGTATCTCCAGGGACTCCTTTAAGCGGGACAGGGCCTTCCAGCTCCTTAACTGGATCAGTTACAAGTATGGTTTTGGTACCTATATCCATCTCATAGAGGACTATTACTCCAAAGCGAGCAGACTGAGGTCGGAAGATGAGCTGGGAAAACTGATCAAAAGTTTCAGCGGGAAGGGATCTCATACCTATGTGGATACCATGATCTCTCCTTCCTACACTTCGGCAGTGGCCCAGGCCATTCAGTTGCCGGGAATCTCGGGGATGGAGAACAATATGGTGATCTTTGAGTACGACAGGGAGAACCTGGAGAGCCTGCAGGAGATTGTGGAGAATTTTTCGCTGGTAAACGCTGGCATGTTTGATGTGTGTATCCTCGGTAGCACCAAACGGTCTGTTAACTTTAAAAACGGGATTCATGTCTGGATAAGGAGCAATGATTATGAGAATTCCCACCTGATGATCCTGCTTAGCTTCATTATCCAGGGACACCCTGCCTGGAGGAGGAGTGAGATAAGCATCTTTGATGTCTGCAGCAAGGAGAGCGAGCTGGAAACGAGGAAGAACCTGGAAGATCTGGTGAAAACAGGGCGCCTGCCCATCACCTCCAAAAACATTCAGGTGCTGGTGGAAGAGTCGGTCTCTGATCCCCGGATGCTGATCAAAGAGCACTCGGCCAGCGCGGGCCTCTGCATCATCGGCTTCCATGCGGGGGTATTGAAAAACAGAGGAGTGCGCACCTTTGAACGCTACGAGGATCTGGGCAATATCCTTTTTGTCAACTCCCATTCCCAGAAGGAGATCAGCTGAGCCGGGCAAAAGATTAACTCCTATCGCTAGCTCTCCATTGAGTCTCTGGCATCCAAAATGGAAACCCGGCCGTATAAAGCCTGCTAATGTTCTTTACCGGCGGAGTAGCCATATACGTAGGCTTTTGACATAATAAGAGGCAAAATTGAGATTTACGTCGTACTTTTATTAGTAAATCCAATTTACTATGCGGCTCAACTGTTTCTTTTGCTTTCTATTGGTGCTGTTTTCCTTAAGCGTATCAGCCAAAGATATCTACGTAAAACCTGGTGGAGAGGGGAGGGAGACAGGATCCAAAAGATACCCTTATCACTCCATAGAGGCGGCCCGCGAGCGTACCAGGGATTTCATTGGGAAAGAGGTGGTCAACATCTATTTGAATGATGGGGTATATTACCTGGACAAAACCCTGGTTTTCACCTGGGAAGATGGTGGTACTGAAAGCTTTCCGGTCTACTACCGTGCCATAAACGAAGGAGCAGTCCACCTCAGTGGAGGAGATCGCCTGGAGGTTCAGTGGGAACCATATAAGGATGGCATATACTGGTGCAGGGTGCCGGAAGGGATGGTGATCGATCAGCTTTTTATCAACAACAGGCGGGAGGAAATGGCCCGCTTTCCCAACTCCAGGCCGGGAAAAAATGTATTTGATTGCTGGACGTTAAGTCACAACTCTCAGCCCGATCCTGAAAATGATCCCTTGTCCATGGAGCGAATCGCCGGTTGGAATAATCCAGAAGGTGCCTACCTGCATGCCATGCACCGGGCTTTGTGGGGAGGTATGCACTACCGGGTATTGGGAAAAAAGGGCGACGGTACCCTGGACCTGGAGGGTGGCTGGCAGAACAACCGTCCTGACCGGATGCATCCTACCTATCGCTTTATTGAGAACTTGTTTGAAGAGCTGGATGCTCCGGGGGAGTGGTATTATGATCGGAGTAGCTCAAAGCTCTATCTCTTTCCCAGGGATACAGCCATTCAAAATGCAAAAGTTGAAACAGTGAGGCTCCGCCACCTCATAGAGTTTAAGGGTAGCATGGAACAACCCGTTCGGAATATCCATCTTCAGGGATTGGTTTTTAAGCATACTGCCCGGGTTTTTATGGAGAACAAGGAGCCGTTGTTGAGATCCGATTGGACCACCTATCGGGGAGGGGCCGTAAGCTTCAATGGTGCTGAAAATTGTTCACTGATTAATTGCGAGTTTGATCAGGTGGGAGGAAACAGCATATTCGTTAACAACTATAATCGCCAGATTTCCATCAAGGGATGCTATATCCATGAGAGTGGAGCCAATGGCATTGCCTTTGTTGGGGATCCGCAGATGGTGCGGAATCCCCTGTTTCGCTATGGGCCACAGGACTATGCTGCGCTGGACCTGACACCCGGACCTAAAGGGAAGAACTATCCTTCCGATTGCCGTGTTTTGGATTGCATTATCACGCGGACCGGAAGATATGAGAAGCAGACAGCTGCCATTCAGATTTCCATGTCACACCGGATTGCGGTATCACACTGTTCCATTTACGATGTTCCCCGTGCAGGGATCAATATCAGTGAGGGCACTTTCGGGGGTCATATCATTGAGTACTGTGATGTGTTTAATACCGTACTTGAAACCGGCGATCACGGGAGCTTTAATTCATGGGGACGTGACCGATTCTGGGATCCCGATATTCAAAAGATGAATCAACAGGTTGCAGAGAATCCGGATCTGCCTCTTCTGGATATGCTGGAGCCCAACATCATTTGCAATAGCCGGTGGCGCTGTGATCACGGGTGGGATGTGGATCTGGATGACGGATCCTCCCAATACTATATATACAATAATCTGATGCTTAACGGGGGACTCAAGCTACGGGAGGGATATTACCGTACTGTGAGCAATAACATCATTGTGAATAATGGACTGCATCCCCATGTGTGGCCACGAAACAGTGGTGACGTGGTCGTTTATAATATTTTATTCACGGCTCACCAGCCAGCAGTAATGACCAGGGGCATGGATATTAATGAGCAATGGGGAAAGGAGATAGATTATAATCTGTTTACTACCAATAATGGGGACAGACTCCTGTTTGCCTCCAATAAGTGTGACCTGAATTCCCTTGTAGCAGATCCCGGCTTTATTAATCCGGCCAGGGGTGATTTTCGTGTAAACCTGGGCAGTCCCGCACTTAAACTGGGATTCAAGAACTTTGATATGACAGTTTTTGGGGTGCTGAGTCCGCGGCTGAGAAAAATTGCAAAAATCCCGGAGCTGCCCGAAGTAGAGATCCATCCGGATCTGACCCCAAGAAATCCCGTCAGCGGAGAGCTAAGCCTCTGGAAAGGAGCACGCTTATATGAACCTGACGGGGCAGAGCTTTCCGCTTATGGCATGAAGCTGGGAACCAGAGGGCTTGCCTTTGTATATGTCTCTGCCTATTCGGAAGCATATGGACTGGGATTTCGAACCGGTGATTTTATCAGGGAGATCAATGGGACAAGCGTTGAAAATGTTCAGGGATTTATGGACGCGGTTGAGAGTAGCTCTACTGGAGAGTTACTCTTTACATTATCCCGGAACCAGGCGGAAAAGCTGATCAGGGTAGATATTTCCGGTATACGGAATAAAGCGAACAAAGTGCTCATCATAGGGATTGATGGGTGCAGACCAGATGCCTTGTTAAAGGCAAACACGAGGAACATAGATGAATTATGGCGCACCGGAGCCTATAGCTTCAAAGCCAGGACCGAAGAGATCAGCAGCAGCGGTCCCTCCTGGACATCCATGCTTTCCGGGGTATGGCATCAGAAGCACCAGGTGGTTTCCAACGACTACAAGTCTCCCAATCTGGAGGAGTATCCCCATATCTTTCACCGGATCAGGGAGGAGCAACCCAATCTGAAAAGTTACTCGGTAGTAAACTGGGGACCCATTCACAAGATAATACAGGAGGGTGATGCCACTTATGCCAGCAGTCCCCAAAGCGATGGCCAGGTAACCAATGAAGTTGCCAGACTATTGAAGAATGAGGATATAGATGTGATTTTTGTGCAGTTGGACCATGTGGATCATGCGGGGCATAGCCACGACTTTTCAGCAAAGAGTGTTAAATACCTGAAAGCCATTGAAAAAAGCGATAGACAGGTGGGTAAAATGGTGAGTGCCCTGCGCAAGAGGCCGACTTACGTACAGGAGAACTGGCTAATCATTGTGACGACAGATCATGGAGGAAGCGAATTCAGCCATGGGAAAAACATTGCTGAACATACCACCATATTTTATATTGCCTCGGGCCTGGACGTTGATATTGGGGAGATAGAGGAGAAGGTTCAAGTGGTTGATGTGGCGGTCACGGCACTGGACCACCTGGGAATTTCAATTCAGGAGAAGTGGAAGTTGGATGGTAAGGTGGTGGGTAAAAAACAGGAGTAATTATTGTTCTGATAGTTGAAGAGCATAGAGGGCGAAGGTACCCAGCCAGTGCCCCCCTTCATAACTGTCACCCACCAGGTTGGGCAAACTGTATTCCACATGCGTATCAGCGATGTGGAGCAGATGGCTGTATTGGGGATATTGCTTAGCCAGACCGTAGAGAACCCAGGCTCTGCTAAAGTTTAATCCATCGAGATGAACCAGCTTCCCGTCGCTCCGGTCCAATACCATAGCAGTTTCCAGGGCGAAGTTTTTTTGCATCAGCTCTGGTGCAAATTGGCTTATCCAAACATGAAACTCCCCTTCAGCAAGAATCCTGCGCATCAGGTCGATCTCCTCCAGGCAGGGAGAAAGAAAGTCGAATCCACTGGGTTCCCAGGTCAAAGGACAAGCGTTGTCATCTAAATAGAAATCTCTGGCCCTTTGTTCAATGATGTTCTTCAGACTCTCTGCTCCCAGCGTTTTTGCATAGTCCCAGGCAAAACACAACCCAAAAGCGGTATTGGTATGTTCACCGACCCGTATGGGATAGACCAGTTTGGGCAGAAATGTTTCATAACGGGCCGCAATCAGCTCTGTAAGTGGTTTCAGATTTTTTTCCAGCTCACGACCCAAGGGATCCTCCCAGCTATGAAGTTCTTCGGCCAGCTTAAGCAACCAGGCCCAGCCATAGGTCCTTTCATAGGAATTCTCTTCGCTGCGTTGGAAGTAGGCCATTTCGCTTTCTATGTTTTCTGCACTTAGATTCTCCATTAATTTTTGCCTGATTATCTCAGCCTCTTTTAGCTCCGGAAAGATCTTCAACAGCTTCACCAGCGACCAGTGGCCATGAACAGCGGAATGCCAGTCGAAACAGCCATAAAAGGCCGGATGCAGATTTTGTGGCTCTCCCATATCGTGTTTGCTTCCCAGAGTCTGTCCCAGTTTGTTGGGATAGACAGTCTGCATACAGGCCAGCGGGAGCGCTGCCAAGCGGCTGGCCTGCTCCAGGTTTAGCTGTACAGGATTCCTATTGAATAACACCTCACTGGATTGATCACTGTTGCAGGCGTAAGACAGCATCAGAGTCACTATGCTTATGCAGATCGCTCTTTTTTTCACTTCGATGTATTTTATTTATGATTCAGGATGGTGCTTATACCCCTCTCCAGGTTTTGCCGGAAATCCTCCAGGATCAGGTATTGTCCTACGGATATGCGGGGTTTGGTATTCCCATGGAAGTCACTTCCACAGGTCATAAGGGCTCCTCTCTTGGTAGTTACCCTGGCAAAAAACGCTGCCTGTTTATGGCTGTGATAGTTATTAAAAACCTCAAGGCCGGCTGCCCCCAGGTCCAGGAGCTCATTTACCACTTCCTCCCGATCTTTCAGATTCAATCCTGGATGAGCTACAATGGGAATGCCCCCCTGGTCGCGCACCAGCTCTATTGCCTCCTTGAAATCAAGATGTTCAATCTTGACATAAGCTGGTTTTCCCTGGGCAAAAAAGTCCAGGTAGAAGTTGATCAGAGGCATATCACTTCGTGCTCCTTCCGGCAGATAGGGAAGGAGTAATGAATTTAATTGCTGCTCTGGCTTCTCAAGAAGTAATTCCGCAAAGAGTTCCCCGGAGGGAGGTTCCCCTCCTGATCTTTGCATAAGTTCCTCCCGATCGATCTCTATTCCCAGCTGCTGCAGATTATGGATCATCTGTGGCACAGCATCCAGATAGTTCTGGCGGACTCCCCTTTCCAGATCATCAAATTCATCCCCATCCAGATTCACCTGGTACCCCAGCAGGTGCAGATCGGTCCCCTGGAAGTTGCAATCGATTTCGATGCCCGGGATAAACCCAATATTTTGGTACGCAGCTGCCAAATTCGTCGCTTCCCTGGAACCTTTCACACTGTTATGGTCCGTGATGGAAAAGATATCAATCCCGTTTTCAAAGCACTTTTCCAAAACCTCCCGGATCCCGAATTCGCCGTCGTTGCTGTAGCGGGAGTGTATGTGCAAATCAGCTTTCATAAAACCGCTGGCTTTATTGGGTCTTCCTGACAACATCTCTACTTCTAACTTATTGTATGTCCTGACTGAGAAGTTCATCAATCCGCTGAAAGCGGTATCCACGGGATTTTAGCTCTTCCAGAAGCTTCTCCAGGTGTAAATAAAACTTATCGCTTCGTTCAGGCGCTGTTCCCATATGCACCAGTAGAATAAATCCATTTAATCCATTGGAAGCAGTTGATTCGTAATCCAAAATGGACCGGTAGATTTCTTTGCTGCTACGATATCCTGAGCTTCCGGGTAGGGTATAATCAGCATGAGACAGGGTTCCGTAACTAATGTTGACCAGTACTAATCCCATGGCCCGGGTCCATCGGGCAATGGAGTCATTGTACCATTCATAGGGAGGAAGAAACAGGCTTGTTTCCTCCCTGCGAACGCCAAAATGAAACATGGCCTGGTAATTTTCCAGCAGATCCTCTCTGAACTCTTGCTCTGTGACCAGCAGGCTGTCCCGTTGAATCCAATCGCAATAGAGCAGGTGCTGGTCCGAGTGGGCGCCCAGGTAATGTCCACCCTTAACCAGAGCCCATATTAAGGATTTAAATTCCGGATTCCTGTAAAACTTGCCGGTAAGGAAAAAGGATGCCTTTACCCCTTGCCTGGTGAGCACGCCGGCGATATGCCCTCCTCCCTCGGCATACTCATCACCGGTGAAGACCAGGGCCAGCTCCGCCCTGTTTGTGTCCCCGCGTACGATCGCTCCATGAAGGGTTTGATAAGGAGATTCGGAGCTTTGAGCCAGCACTGTCATGAGCGGAACCAGCAGCACTATCAAAAAGGCAGGCAGAGTTCTGATTTTATTCATTTGCCACCCGTTTGTGAAAATGCTTGGAATCGCCCCACTCATTATATCCAATCTCCCCATCTGCCAGTTGAATCCTGATATCCAGGCAATTCCTGCACTCCTCAGGTTCCTCCTCCACGCAGGGTTTATTCTCATAAAGAGCGTAGTCGTTCCGGTACTTTCCCGGAGTAATATTGGGCATGATGATATTCGCTCCCACTTTTACAGCTTTCTCTCTTCCCAGGGGATCAATGGCCTGAAGGGCAGTGGCTGCTGCGATATTTATATCCTTCATCATTAAACGCAGGGTGGCGATCATTTTCAGTGCCAGGTCGAATCTTTCTTGGATGGGAAGCAATTCGCTCCTGTATTGAAATAAGGGGGTATGCCGGTGCTCAATATAGGGTCCCATGCCCACCATATCGATGTCAAAATGTTTCATGAACAGGAGGTCATCGGCCAGGTCTGCCGTGGTCTGGAAAGGCAGGCCAATCATAACCCCGGTGCCTGTCTGGTAGCCAATCCTCTGGAGCGTTTTCAAGGAGGTCAGTCTTCTGGCATAATCATGGAGCTTATCGCTGGGGTGATAGCTTTGGTACAGATCAGGATTGGAGGATTCAATTCGAAGAAGATACCTGTGAGCTCCCGCCTCGAACCAGCGCTGATATACCTCCTCTGTCTGTTCACCCAGGGAAAGTGTGATGCCAAGTTTCCCACCAGGCAGCTGTTTTATCTCCTTAAGCAGCTTTTCAACCCGGAGCGTAAAGGCAGGTGATTCCAGCTCGCCGGCCTGCATCACAAAAGAACCATAGCCATTGTTTTGGGCAAACCTGGCTGCCTCCAGAATCTGTTCATCGCTTACACTGTAGCGTTGAACTTCCCTGTTTGATTTGCGGATACCGCAATAATAGCAATCCTTGCCGCAGATGTTGGAAAATTCAACCAGGCCCCTGAAATGGACTTTGTTTCCAATTTCCTGAAGTTTAATTTCATTGGCTTTTTTGAAAAGCAGCTGCTTTTCTTCTCCCCTCGATTCCAGCAAAGTGATAATCTCTTCCTTGCCCAGTTTCTCTCTTTCCAGTATCTCCTTCACTCCCATACTGCTCTCTTTCTATAAATAGGTCGATGAATCGGATTCAAGCTGTACAAATGGGGCAACCGCCCGTTTATAAATCCCATGCATATAGGCGATGGCCATTCCATAATTGCTCACCGGAATCCCGGCATCAATTGCCGGCCTTAACCTGTTAATCAGTTGTTTTCTAGTAATCATACAGCCTCCGCACTGGATCACCATGCTGTAATCTGTTATTTTTCCAGGGACCTTCCCCAGACCGGCCACTACCTCAAATTCCAGTTGCATTCCGGTAAAACTGGAGAGCCACCTGGGGATTTTCACCCGGCCTATATCGTCGCAGGAGACATGGTGGGTGCATGATTCCAGGATCAGGATCTTATCTCCATCCTTCAGCTCGGAAAGATGGGGGGTCCCCCGGAGGTAGCTTTCAAAATCACCTTTGTACCGGGCAAGCACCGTAGAAAAACTGGTTAATGGAATGTCTTCGGGTATAGAGGCGTCTGCCTTTTTGAAGACCTGGCTATCCGTGATGACCAGCGCAGGCCTGGGGCTCAGTCTCTTCATCAGGGTGTCGATCTCCCTTTCTTTGGCCACCACAGCGATGGCGTCATTGTCCAGAATATCCCGGATAGCCTGAACCTGGGGAAGTATCATACGCCCCTCCGGGGCTTCCTCATCGATCGGGGTGATCAGCAGAACCAGGTCTCCCTGGGAGATAATATCTCCCACCAGCGATTTGGAGAGGTAAGCGGTTTCAGGGATGGCTCTCCTGATCTGCTCGATGAGTGCTTCCCGGTTGATGGGTAAAACAGAAGAAAATTCCAGGAGCTTTTGCCCCGTCTTTTTATAGACCGCCTGCTTCAGTGGCTCCGTTCCGGGTTCCAGATCTGTTTTATTGTGGATGACCAGGTAGGGAACCTCCCATTTATTTAGTTGCTCAATGATAGCCGTCTCCTCATGGTCGAAGCGGTTTCCGGCAAGGACCAGGATCCCCAGATCAATGGTCTTGATCACTTCCCTGGTCTTGTTCACCCGTTTATTCCCGAGCTCTCCACTGTCATCTGTTCCAGCCGTATCGATCATCACGACCGGACCAATATCGGTGATCTCCATGGATTTCTTTACCGGATCGGTGGTGGTGCCGGGTTCCTTGGAGACGATGGCTACTTCTTGTCCAGCCAGGCAGTTGATCAAGGATGATTTTCCGTTGTTCCTTCTTCCAAAGATTCCGATATGTGGTTTAGCATCCCTTCCTTTCATGACAGCTCGATGATGTCCTTGATGGTAAATCCCTTTTTTAGCAGGTTTCCCGGTTCCATCAGCTTTAAAAGTTTCTTCGCTTCAATTATCCCCAGAGCATCATTGGCCTCAAACACACTCTGTTTCTCCTTTTTCATCTGAGAGGCAAGCTCTGCAGCGCGGTGATACCCGATAAAAGGAGAAAGGGCAGTGGTGATGGCCGGACTATAATACAGTTTCCTTTTGGCCTCCTCTTCAAAGACCTTGATACCTTTCAACACCTTCCCTTCAAAGGCACGGTTCATGGAGATCAATAGTTTAAGACTCTCCAGCATGGCTCCCCCAATCTCAGGCAAATAAGCATTCAGCTCCAGACAGCCCTTTGAACTCAGGGTTGCTATTTTCTGGTCATTGGCATAGATCCTGTGTGCCGAGGAGATGATATATTCCGGAACCACCGGGTTCACCTTTCCCGGCATGATGGAACTGCCCACCTGCATGGAGGGTAGCTCCAGCTCTTTGCTTGATCCGGTACCCGATGCCAGGAGTCTGAGATCTGAAACAATCTTTTCAAGATTAACGGCATGGGCCTTCAGGACGGCATGCACCTCTACCCATTTATCCATGTTTGAAGTGGCATCTGCCAGGTTCTCCCCCTGGGTGACGGGCAAAGAGGTGATCCTTTTCAATGCAGGGACCACCTCCATAATAAAGAAACGCGGGATGGCGATCCCGGTGCCGATGGCTCCACCCCCCAGGTTAACCACTTTGATTCGTTCAAAGCCTTTGGAGACCCTCCACCAATCGCGCGAAAGAGCATCGCTGTAGCTGCTGAACAGCTGTCCGTAGGTGGAGGGAACCGCTTCCTGCATCTGTGTATATCCAATTCTAAGGGTATGGCGGTATTTGGTTTCCAGCTGTTCGACCGTCTTCCGGGTCCGGTTGATGGCACTCTCCAGCTCGTTCAGAAGTTGCATGGAAGCTATGGTAAGTGCAGTGGGGATAACATCGTTGGTGGACTGGTAAATGTTGGCTGATTCAATAGGATCTACATACTGGTATTCACCTGGTTTTTTTCCCATGTCCAGCAGAGCTGCATTGGCGATGATCTCATTTACATTCAGGTTGATACTGGTGCCTGCGCCACCCTGGGTACCTGGGACAATGAAATACTCAAAATAGTCTCCCGAGGTGATGGCTGTTGCTGCAGTTTCCATGGCTCCAATCGTCTTTTCGTCGGGAATCCGGAGGTGGGTGATCATTTCGGGATGCTCCTTGGCGAGGGCCTTTAACAACTTTCTTACGGTACGGTAGCAGGCCAGCTTTACACTGCCGATGGCGCGGAACCATTCTAGTGGGAAAACGACCTGATTATCAAAGTTATCGCGGGCACGAACAGAATGTACCCCGTACAGGGCGTTAGCGGGAATGGAGACTTCCCCTACAATATCCTTTTCAGTGCGCATAATTCATAATGTGTATGACAAAAATAGCCGAATAAACCAAAAAACCCGCATGCTTTCAATAGAAGCCCGAATGTCCTGGAATATTAGCTGTAATTAGTACCTTGTTGTGTTCAATATTGCTCTAACCAAAATACATAGAGAGGATGAAAAATCTATTATTTGCCACCATCGGTCTGATGATCCTATTTCTGTTTTCAGGTAGTTCGGGAGTTCCTGCTTCCGCCGGGGATGATGATCACCATAAGGATTCCATGCGTGTTGTGATGCGCTTTGAGTTGAAAGTCAAACCAGAAAGCGTTTCTTTGTTAAAGCAGTCTTTTGATGCCTGCAAGGTGGAAGTATTGGCCAAGGAGCCCGGGTGTTTGGACTATTCTTTATTTCAATCCTACAACGACAGTACTTTATTCTGCATCACGGAAACCTGGGCGACCAAGGGTGATCACGATGCTCATATGCAACTGGAACACACCAAAAAGCATCTTGCTGAGACCAGAGGCATAAGAGATCCCTCCTTTACAACAACTACAAGTTATATGTACTGGGTTTGCCCGGTGGTGAATGAGCTAAGGTGAGGATTTAGTCGATGAGGGGCCAGTGGATTTTGTTGAAGTGAAAATCAAACATTTTTTCTATCTGCCCCCTGGTGTTCCTTGGAGTGGATAGTACCGGCAGATGATTCTTCCCGAAGAAACCCACCTCCATGGTCTCCATCCCCGTTTTTATCTCAAAGTTCTCAGCTTCACACTCCAGGAAGATTTTGTAAGCGTAGAAGAGATCCTCAGGATGATCGTGGCATCTCTTATCAAAAACTGCAAGCAGGCGCTTTGCCTTTACCTGGATTCCAGCCTCTTCCAGGGTCTCTTTTTCTGCAATTTCGGTAGGGGTAAAGCCCACATCGCACCATCCGCCCGGCAAGGACCAGCAAAAGTCGGCACGCTCCCTGACCATCAGGATCTCATCCTGATGGTTAAATACCACACTGCGTACATCTACCTTTGGGGTACGATAGCCGTTTTTTTCAGGGGTAGCCATTTGAATGATATCAGCGGACATGCCGGTGAGCAGTGAAATCATATGAATAGCCACCTCCTCCAGGTTGGAATAGCGATCCAGATCATAGTCATTTTCTGAATAATGCAGCCCGTTTTCGGCCAGTGCCTGCACCTGTTTGGCCAGGAGCAGCAGTTGATTCTGTTTTTTCATACCAGGGGATATGGAGTCTAAATTTAGCATATTTCTGACTATCTTCGCTGGATGAAAGGTGGAAACAGCAGGAGTGATCTGAAGGATAGAAAGCGGCTTCCTCACTGGATGCGTATGCAGATGCCTGGAGGTGACCGTTATATGCAGGTGAAAGAGCAGGTGGGAAAGCATGGTCTGCATACTATATGCACCAGTGGTAATTGTCCCAATATTGGTGAGTGCTGGGCTGCAGGAACAGCCACTTTTATGATCCTGGGAGATATCTGTACCCGCTCCTGCAAGTTCTGTGCGGTGAAAACCGGCAAACCTCTTCCGGTAGATGATGGAGAAGCCAAACGATTGGCTGATACTATTCGTACCATGGGCATTCATCATGCGGTGCTCACTTCGGTGGACCGGGATGATCTCAGCGATAAGGGAGCCGGATTCTGGGCCCGGACCATCCGGACCCTGAAAGAGGAATTGCCGGCTCTGACCATGGAAACCCTGATCCCTGATTTTGATGCTGAAGCCACTCTGGTTCAGATGGTCATAGATGCGGCGCCTGAAGTGATCTCTCATAACCTGGAAACGGTGGAAAGGCTTACTCCCTTAGTGAGATCCAGGGCAAAATACCGGCGCAGCCTGGAGGTGATCCGGCTTATTTCTCAGTCTGATGTTACTTCCAAATCAGGTATAATGCTGGGACTTGGAGAGACTGAACAAGAGATTTTGCAAACCATGGACGATCTGCTGGAAGCCGGGTGCGAGGTGCTGACCCTGGGACAGTATCTGCAACCTACCATAGAACATATGCCGGTGGAAGAGTATATCCATCCCGACCGGTTTGAAAAATACCGGAAGACTGCTCTTGCCCGGGGTTTCAAAGCCGTGGAGTCAAGTCCGCTGGTGCGTTCTTCCTACCATGCGGAAAAGCATGCATCCCTATCAAAATAGCCATATGGAAAGTGAAATAGAGCAGCATATCACCTTTGAGGACCTGGGATTGATCGATTACCAGGAGGCATGGGATTACCAGGAGGAGCGTTTTAATCGACTGGTGGACTATAAGAGTCAGCCCGAGGGCAAGACCCGCCCGCTGAGTTACCTGCTCTTCTGCGAGCATCCCCATGTTTATACGCTCGGGAAAAGCGGGGATGAACATAACTTATTGATTCGTAAAGAGTTCTTAAAGAAGATCAAGGCCACCTACTACAAGACAAACCGTGGAGGCGATATTACCTATCACGGGCCCGGACAGATAGTGGGCTACCCTATCCTTGATCTGGAATTGTTGGGACTGGGTCTCAGGCAATATATTTCCTTACTGGAGGATTCCATCATCGAACTGTTGAAAGACCATGGGATCGCAGCCACTCATATGGAGGGGGCTACCGGGGTGTGGCTCGATGCCTCTCACGCGGTGAAAGCCAGGAAAATTTGCGCCATCGGAGTCCGGTCGGGCAGGCACATTACCATGCATGGTTTTGCCTTGAATGTAAATACAAACCTGGACTACTTCAGCTATATCAATCCCTGCGGATTTGAAACCAAGGGAGTCACTTCCATGGCTAAAGAGCTGGATAAGTCAATTGATATGGAGCTTATTAAGAATGAGCTTCGGCTTATTCTCCTGCGGAAACTCCAAGTTGAAAATTTAAAACAAACCTGATATGTCAGCGCCTAGAACCCTGAAATCCCTCATGTTTTTTTTGCCTATTTTTCTCTCCGCTTGTCTGCCATCTACAAAGGATAGGGCAATGCAAGAAAAACAGAGTCCTCTGGTGGTTTTTCTGGTCAGGCATGCTGAAAAGGCTGATGACAGCATGGAAATAGACTCCCGGTTGACCGAAAAGGGAACCCTCAGGGCCGCTGAACTTGCCCGGATCCTGGCCGATGCCGAAATCGATTTTGTGCACAGCTCAGACTATATCCGGACCAGGAACACCGCGGCACCCCTTGCAGAGCTGTTGGAACTGGAAATTGAATTGTATGACACTTCCGATCTGCACAAGCTGGCAGATACCATTCAAGCACGTAGAGGCAGGCACCTGGTGGTGGGGCACAGCAACACCACCCCGGCCCTGGTTGAGATACTGGGTGGACAGCCCGGGCTGCCCATTGTTGAAGCGACCGAGTACGACCGGCTTTATATCCTGACCTTCCTGAATGATGAAGTAAATACGGTTTTACTCCGCTATGGCAAACCATTTTCAAGTTTGCCCAGCAGCATCAGCGCCTCCTCTCTGGAGGTACCGCAGACTTCAGGTTCGGCTTTAAACTGATCGCATACTCTTGGTCGGTCCGGATCACCAAAGATCAGACATCTGTAGTCCTTCGAAAGATGAATGCAGGGCACTCCCCCCGGTTTTCCATCGGGCATTCCCGGAATGGGAGAGGAGATGGAAGGAGCAATGCAACAGGCTCCGCATTTTTCACGACATTCCATTCTAAGTTTTGTAAGAGTCACAAGTTACAAAACTCTACAAAAGATGCTAGTTACCGCGTGGCCTCGGGTAGAAATCAGGTGAGTAGTTTTTCAACTTTTCCTTGCGGAGTTTGACCTTTTCATCGTTTTCATAGAAGAGGGTTTCATCATGCTGACTCATATCCAGTCCCACATCCTCATAGAGACTGGGCACACGCATGGGAACGATCTTGTTGGTGATCCAGTAGAGCAGAAGAGAACCTCCAAATGCGAAAACGGCAACAATTACCAGTGCCAGCAAATGAAATAAGAAGGTCGTGGTCTCCCCGTGAATCAGTCCCACTTCTTCGGCAAAAACACCGGTAAGCAACATGCCAGCGATTCCCCCAATACCATGGGCCGGGAACACGTCCAGGGTATCGTCCACTCCCCTGCGGGAGAAGAAATAGATCATCAGATTGCTGGCAATGGCAGCAAAGCCTCCAATGAAAATACTGGAACCCACTGAAACAAACCCGGCTGCAGGGGTAATGGCTACAAGGCCTACTACAGCGCCTACACAGGCCCCCAGAGCAGAGGGCTTTCTTCCACGGACTCCGTCAAAAAAGATGTATACCAGCATGGCCGAGGCCGATGCCGTATTGGTGTTCAGCAGCGCTTTCACGGCCACATCTGATGCTTCCAGAGCCGATCCTGCATTAAACCCGAACCAGCCAAACCAGAGGAGCCCGGTTCCAAGAAGTACAAATGGGATATTCGCCGGGTAGGAGGGCCTGGCATAATCGCGGCGGGGACCAAAGAAAAAGGCTCCAGCCAGGGCTGCCATGCCTGCTGACATATGAACCACGGTACCACCTGCAAAATCCAGAACGCCCCAGTTTCTCAGAAAACCATTGGGATGCCAGGTCCAATGAGCCAGCGGGCAGTAAATAAATATCATAAAGAGGACCATGAAGATCATCAAGGCTGTGAAGCGAACCCTTCCTGCAAAAGAGCCTGTAAACAGCGCCGGGGTGATGATGGCGAATTTTAACTGGAAGAGAGCGAACAGGGCCAGTGGGATGGTAGCTGCAAACTGGGGATCAGGCGCACCGCCCACCCCTTTGAACATAAAGAAGCTTGCCGGATTGCCAATGAGCCCAAATCCTTCAGCACCAATACTCTCTCCAAAGGCAAGACTGAAGCCGAAAACCACCCAGAGGATGCTGATCAGTCCCATGGCAATAAAACTCTGAAGGATGGTGGAGATGACGTTTTTTGGTTTGACCATGCCACCGTAAAAGAAACCCAGCCCGGGTGTCATCAGGAATACCAGGGCTGTGGAGGCCAGCATCCATGCCACATCCCCCCGGTTAATCCCACTGGTATCTCCGGTATCGAAACTAAAGGGAAAGATGATTCCCAGAAGTGCAATTATTCCAAATGCAATCAATGCAAACAGCCATTGTTTTTTCATGATTTAAATTTTTCCAGGTTCGCTATAAATATACAAAAATTGAAATCACACCCCATAGAAAAATAGGGTATAGTATTTAAAATACTAACTATTTAGAAATTTTATATAAAAAAAATAGGGGTATTGATTGAGAATTATTCAGTTTCCTTGCCTGAGGCCAGAAAATCATCAATCTTTTTTGCGGCCTTTCTTCCAGAGGCGATGGCAGTTACCACCAGGCTGGCTCCACTGGCTGCATCGCCTGCTGCGAATACCTTGGTCACATTGGTAGCCATGCTTAGATCTACCTCGACATTTTTCCGGCCATCCAGCGAGATTTCCAGTTCCGTAAGCAGTCCTTCGTGGACGGGGTGGACAAAGCCCATGGCCAGCAAGATCAGATCGGCTTCAATTTGCTCTTTGGTTCCGGGCAACGCTCTCATCTTAGTGCTGCCATTTATCGGTTCCCAGCTTACCTCCTGCACCTCTGCATGGGTCACGCGCTGCTGCATCCCGAGAAATCTAAGGGTGGAAAGACTCCATCTTCGTTCGCAACCCTCTTCGTGGGAGGTAGAAGTTTTGAGCGTTTTGCCCCAGTAGGGCCAGGGATTATCAGCGGCACGTTGCTCGGGCGGTTTGGGAAGTATCTCTATCTGGGTAACACTTTTGGCTCCCTGGCGGATGGCCGTACCCACGCAATCGGATCCGGTATCGCCTCCACCGATAACCAGGACATGGCGGTTCTCAGCGGTAATCCGGTTATCGTATGCCACATAGGCCCCATCGTTTACTTTGTTCTGCTGGGTCAGGTAGTCCATGGCAAAGTGGACCCCATCCAGTTCCCTTCCTTCTATGTCCAGGTCCCTGGGTTTCATGGCGCCAATGGCGAGGCACAGCGCATCGTACTTTTCCAGGAGCTCTTTCCCGGAGATATCTTTGCCAATTTCCGTCTCGGTTTTTATCTCAATCCCTTCGGCCATCAGTATCTTCAGCCTGCGGTCAATGATGGACTTATTAAGTTTGAAATCAGGAATCCCGTACCGCAGCAATCCGCCAACTTTTCGGTCTTTCTCGAAAAGGGTTACCGTGTGACCGGCCCGGTTTAACTGATCGGCGGCTGCCATTCCGGCCGGACCACTTCCAATTACGGCTACTTTTTTACCAGTGCGTGAACTGGGAGGCATGGGCTTGATATAGCCCTCAGCAAATGCTTTCTCCACAATGGCGGCTTCATTCTCCCGGATGGTCACCGTATCTCCGTCAATGTTCAATACACAGGAGTGTTCACAGGGAGCGGGACAGATTCTCCCGGTGAATTCCGGGAAGTTATTGGTATGATGCAAGCGTTCACTGGCTCCTTTCCAGTCGCCCCGGTAAAGCAGGTCGTTCCACTCTGGAATCAGGTTATCCACCGGACAACCCCAGTGGCAAAAAGGAATACCACAGTCCATACATCTGGAGGCCTGGAGCTGACGGTCCTCGGAGTTAAGCACCTGTTCCACTTCGGAGTAGTCCGTTCTTCTCTCATGAATCGGTCTGTTTCCAGCCGGTTTTTGCTTTATTTTTAAGAATCCTTTAGGATCAGCCATGGTTCAAGCTTTATTATTCGCTCATCATTTCCACATCTTTCTCTACGCTGGCCAGTTTCTTTCTGGTTTCTTCCAGCGCCATCTCCATGAGTACTTTTTTATACTCATAGGGGATCACCTTAATAAAGCGATCCAAATACACCTCCATATTAGTGAGGATCTTTTCGGCTATCTGACTGCCTGTTAGTTCATAGTGCAGGGCAATAAGATCCGATAGTTCCTTCTTATCATTCAGATCCTCCACCAGGGAGAGTTCCACCATTCCCATATTACAGTAGTAGTCAAAGTCGCCCTCTTCATCCAGCACATAGGCTATTCCGCCACTCATTCCTGCAGCAAAGTTCCGCCCGGTTTTTCCCAGGACCACCACCCGGCCACCGGTCATATATTCACAGCAGTGATCACCCACGCCCTCCACCACGGCTGTGGCTCCACTGTTCCTCACTGCAAAGCGTTCCCCGGCCACACCGGAAATGTAGATATCCCCCCTGGTAGCTCCATAGAGGACCGTATTTCCGATGATGATATTCTGATTTGATTCAAAAGTGGATCCCTCCGGCGGAACTACAATAATGCGCCCCCCGGCAAGTCCTTTCCCCAGGTAATCGTTGGTATCACCTTCCAGGTAAAACTCCATACCCGGGACCAGGAAAGCGCCAAAGCTCTGTCCGGCTGATCCGGCAAATCTCACTTTGATCATTCCTTCGGGGAGTCCTTCTCCTCCAAATCTGCTGGCAATGGTACCTGCCAGCATAGCTCCGGTCGTCCGGTCGGTATTCTTAATGGATTTGTGGATGGTGACCGGTTCCTGTTTTTCCAGGGCGAGTTTAGCATCTTCGATCAAACTGTGGTCCATGACTCCCTGAAGCTTATGCTGCTGCTCCTCGGTCCGGTACAGTGCATTCTTTTTTGCTTCAGGCAGGAAAGCAGTCAGATCACTCAGATCCAGGTTTTTAATCTTCCAGTGGCTGACGGCTTCATTCTTTTGGAGAAGATCCGAGCGGCCCACAAGGTCGTCAAACCTCCGGAAGCCAAGTTCAGCCATATGTTCACGCACATCTTCTGCAATGAAGTGGAAGTAATTTTCTAAAAAGTCTGCTTTTCCCCGGAACTTTTTTCTCAATTCTTCATTCTGTGTGGCCACCCCGACCGGACAGGTATTCAGGTGGCATTTGCGCATCATCACGCAGCCCAGCACCACCAGCGCACCTGTGGCAAAACCAAACTCCTCGGCACCAAGTAAGGCCGCGATGATCACGTCCCTGCCGGTTTTCATCTGTCCATCTGCCTGCAATACCACCTTGCGCCTCAGGTTATTCATAACCAGGGTCTGTTGTGTCTCGGCCAGTCCGATCTCCAGGGGCAATCCGGCATGTTTGATGGAGGACGAGGGACTGGCTCCCGTACCTCCCTCGGCGCCGCTGATGGTTATCAGATCGGCTGAGGCTTTGGCCACTCCTGCCGCGATGGTTCCTACTCCAGTCTCAGATACCAGCTTCACGGAAATTTTGGCCTTTGGGTTCACGTTTTTCAGGTCAAAGATTAACTGTGCCAGGTCCTCAATGGAGTAGATATCGTGGTGAGGTGGAGGCGAAATCAGGGTAATGCCAGGAATGGAGTAGCGGGTCTTTGCAATAATCTGATCCACCTTATGCCCCGGAAGCTGTCCTCCTTCTCCGGGCTTGGCGCCCTGGGCCACCTTAATCTGGATCTCATCTGCATTGACCAGATAATGGGTGGTCACTCCGAAGCGGCCGCTGGCCACCTGCTTGATGGCGCTGCGCCGGGAATCGCCATTTTCCAGTACTTCAAATCTTTCAGGGTCCTCACCACCTTCCCCGGTATTGCTTCTTCCGCCGATCCGGTTCATGGCAATGGCCAGAGCTTCGTGAGCCTCTTTGCTGATGGATCCGTAGGACATGGCCCCGGTCACAAAGCGTTTCAGAATAGATACGGCCGGCTCAACCTCCTCCAGGGGGATGGGATTCCGTTTATAGCTTAGCAATCCCCTCAGGAAACCAGGACTGGTTGTCTCACAATCCACCAGGGCTGCATATTCCTTGTACTTCTGGTAATCATTGTTCCTGGAGCTCCACTGAAGCAGGGCCACCGATTCGGGGTTCCAGGCGTGATGCTCCCCGTATTTCCGGTAGGAGTATACCCCTTCTGTGAGCATCATGGAATGGATGTCCTCCGTGTATGCCTTCCTGTGAGTGATCAGGACCTCTTTGGCGATCTCTTCCATCCCGATTCCTCCGATGCGACTCACGGTCCCTTCAAAGTAGCGATTTATAATATCAGAGTGGATCCCGACGGCTTCGAAAATCTGTGCCGAACGATAACTCCTCAGGGTGCTGATCCCCATTTTTGATAAGATCTTTAGCAAGCCCTTGTTCAGGGCTTCGATGTAGTTTTCCTGTGCCTTGTCGAAATCCTGCTGGATCACCCTGGTTTGAACCAGTTTCTCAATGATGGCAAAGCTCATATAAGGGTTAATGATACTGGCCCCATAGCCAAAGAGCAGGGCAAAGTGCATGACTTCACGGGGTTCGGCCGACTCTACTACAATATCGATCTGCATCCTCTTCCTCTTATTGATCAGGTGGTGGTGCACGGCAGATACAGCCAGCAGACAGGGGATGGGTGCCCGGGTTTCGCTTATATCCCTGTCAGAAAGAATAATATAGTTATTGTTCTCATCCACGGCCTCCTCTGCCTGGCGGCAGATATCCTCAACCGCCTTTTCCAGTCCAGCGGCTCCCTGGGATGCTTCAAAATGGATGGGGATTACCCGGTTGGAGAAGCCTTTATATCGGAGATTCTTGACCACCTGGAAATAGGTATTGTTGATGACCGGACTTGTGAACATCACCATTTTCACATGGTCCGGAGTCTCGTTCAGGATATTGGTCTGCAGAGAACCCAGATAACTGGTCAGAGTCATGACCATCTCTTCCCGTATGGGATCAATGGCCGGATTGGTCACCTGGGCAAATAATTGTTTGAAATAGGCAAAGAGCCTGTAGGGCTTTTTACTAAGAACCGCAGTGGGGACATCATTTCCCATGGATCCGATGGGCTCCTTGGCCGATTCGGCCATGGGTTTAATAATGGTCTCAATATCTTCCCGGCTGTAGTTAAAGGAGGTCAGATACTCCTTGTAGGCCTCTCCCAGTCCGGGTGCCACAATATTTCCTGTTTGAATATCCTCCAGGTTTACCATATTCTTCCCGATCCATTCCATATAGGGATGTTCCGAAGCAAGCTGTGCTTTCAGCTCTTCATCCCGGTAGATCTTGCCCTCCTGCACATCCACAAGGATGATCTTTCCCGGCTTCAGCCGGCCTTTTTCTCTGATTTCTGCCGGAGCAAAGGTCTGAACCCCAACCTCCGAACCCATGACCATCAGGTCATCCTTGGTGATCACATAACGGGAGGGCCGCAATCCGTTGCGGTCCAGCATTCCCCCGATGTACCTACCATCGCTGAAAATAAGTGATGCCGGACCGTCCCAGGGTTCCATAAAAGTGGAATGGTACTGGTAGAAGGCTTTCAACTCAGGGGAAATGGGGTTCTTTTCGTTCCATGATTCAGGGATCAGAATGGACATGGCATAGGGAAGCGATTTGCCACTCATCACCAGGAATTCCAGAACATTATCCAGGGAGGCCGAATCACTCTTATGGGGTTCGATCACCGGATAGATCTTCTCCAGATCGCCCAGAACCTCAGACTTCAGTATGGACTCTCGGGCCTGCATCCAAAAACGATTCCCCTTAACCGTATTGATTTCACCGTTGTGGGCCAGCATCCTGAATGGCTGTGCCAGGTCCCAGCTGGGAAAGGTGTTGGTGCTGAATCGGGAGTGAACCAGTGCAATGGCACTCTCCATCCTTGCGTCCTGCAGATCCAGGAAATATTCCCCCAGCTGCTCCGAGGTGAGCATTCCTTTATAAATAAGGATCTTGGTGGAAAGACTTGGAAGGTAGAAAAGAGATTTCTCTTTCAGTTTGGAACCTGCTACAAACTTCTCCACCCTTTTACGGATGACATAGAGTTTGCGCTCCAGTACTTCCTGGGGTAAATCGGCTCCAAGCAGGATCTGTTTCATATTGGGTTCAGCCTTCCTGGCAATCTCTCCAATAACACTGTTGTCCCTGGGGACCTCCCGGAACCCGATGAGCTTTACTCCCTCATCGCTGACAATCTGAACCAGGAACTCCTCACACTTTTTGGCTTCCCCGGCATCCCTGGGAAGGAACACCAATCCGGTTCCAAACTGGCCCTCATGCGGAATGGTATAGCCTTGCATCAGGTAAAAATCACGGGGGATCTGAATCATCACACCTGCACCATCCCCCGTTTTGCTATCTGCCCCTTCAGCTCCCCTGTGGGTCATATTCACCAGGGTTTCCAGTCCGCGCTGAATTATGTTGTGTGATTTCTTTCCTTTCAGATGGGCCACAAAGCCAATACCGCAATTGTCGTGTTCAAAAGCGCCACGATATAATCCGGCTTTTTCAGGTCTAATATTTTCCTTCATATCCTGCATTGAGAGCCTTTAAAAAAAAGCCGTTCTCAAACTGGTTTGAGAACGGCTTTTCATTGATTTCAGTTCATACCATTCTCACCCGGACCAAATGATCCTCTTTGCAACATGTCTTTTTTCGGTATCTGAATGATTTTTCATCGAGTCATTTGCTCTGCAAAGATAGGTATTATAATTACGAATCAAAACAAAGAGATCAATTTACCCTGTTTTTTGAAGCTGAAACCTGTTAATAACTTATAAATTGAAAGGGCTGCTCCGTTTGAAGCAGCCCTTATCTTCTTCCATAAAGCACATTATTTAATCTAATGTGCTGTTTTATAAGGCTTAGTTATATGCAGATTCTCCGTGTTCATAAATATCAAGTCCTTCTTCCTCGATGCGCTTGGACACTCTTACCCCAATGGTCTTTTTCAGGGTAAAGAAAACCAGGAAGCCCAATCCCATAGCCCAGGCTGCAACTGCTGCTACTCCTATAAGTTGTGATCCCAGCTGTGCAGCACCACCTCCATAAAAAAGTCCATTATCCGTGCTGAGAAATCCAACTAAAATGGTTCCCAGTGCGCCGTTCAGACCATGCACAGAGACAGCACCTACCGGATCATCGATCTTCAATACCTTGTCGAAAAACTCTACTCCAAATACCAACAGGATCCCGGCAAGAATACCGATAATGACTGCTCCACCCGGACTGACTACATCACAGCCGGCTGTGATGGCTACCAGGCCGGCCAGTGCTCCGTTCAAGGTCAGAGATAGTCCTGGCCTCTTGTATCTGCCCCAGGTCACGATCATGGCTGTAACAGCTCCGGCTGCTGCTGCCAGGTTGGTGGTAATAAAAATATGGGAGATGGCGGAGGCATTCTCAATTCCTGCAGCCGCCAGCTGTGATCCGGGATTAAACCCAAACCACCCAAACCAGAGGACAAACACCCCCAATGCTCCAAATGCCAGGTTTTGGCCGGGTATGGCCCTGGCCTTGCCTTCACTGGTGTATTTTCCGATCCTGGGACCAATGACTATCGCACCCATGAGGCCTACCCACGCCCCCACTGAGTGTACCACAGTGGATCCGGCAAAATCATGGAAAGGAGTGCTCAGAGTGGATAGCCAGCCACCGCCCCAGACCCAGTGTCCGGAAATGGGATAGATCACAGCAGTAATCGCAATGCTGAATATAATATAGGCTGAGAATTTGGTCCGTTCAGCCACTGCACCGGATACAATGGTGGCAGCTGTAGCTGCAAATACGGTCTGAAACATCAAGGATGCCTTATCGGGGACTCCGTTAATTTCATTGCTGCTAAAAAAGAGTGAGATTTTCCCCATAAAGCCACCTATATCTTCTCCATACATCAGGGTATATCCCAAAATCCAGAAAATCAGGGAACCAATAGAAAAGTCCATCAGGTTTTTCATCAGGATATTGGCGGTATTTTTAGTCCGCGTGAAACCCGCCTCAACCAGGGCGAAGCCAGCCTGCATAAGCATCACCAGGACAGCTGCAATCAGGATCCATACGGTATCGATGGAGACTGCAAAATCAGAAACGACAGTTGTTATATCTTCCATAATAATTCTTTTTTCTGTTATTGTTTATTTTATCAGTCTTTGACATAAAGCGATTCATCCCCTCTTTCCCCGGTTCGGATGCGTATGCTTTCATCCAGGGTGGAAATGAATATTTTTCCATCTCCCACCTCTCCGGTGGCTGCAGATCTGAGGAGCGTTTCCACTGTTTTTTCCAGGTTAACCTCACGCACCACGATCTCCAGGTAGAGCCTTTCGATGCTGCTGGTATCATAGGCGATACCCCGGTAAACCCTGCTCTCACGGGCCATGCCAACGCCACGGGCCTCCCAGAAGGAGAAAAATTCGATGCCGTTTTCGTGAAGAGCCTCTTTTACTTCTTCAAATTTTGTCTTTCGAATGATTGCTTCAATCTTTTTCATGGATTCTATGTTTTAAAATGATATGGCTACTACTACATGAAACTGTTCGGTATCCGGATTCAGGATCAGCGCACCACTTACGGGTAAGGCGAAAGAATCTGAGATCTTGATTTCCTTAGATGCTGTCACACCGATATTACAGAGGTTGAAGTCGGATTCGTCAGTGTCGGCCTCCACAGTATGCCAGCCATTTCCGGCACCAAGGATGAACCCAAAGGATTCAAAACCATATCCAACTTCGAAATACAGGTCACCACCTGCTGCTCCGGCTCCGCCTGCTTCATTCAGCAAATAGTTCGCGGAAAGGGAAAACCCTTTTAACTCATAGCCCAGGTTGATCTCGAAGGCATGAGACCCGCTTTCTGTGGAATATTCGAAGTAGGGGGTCCCCGGAAAATAATAGTCGGTCATTCCGATGCTCAGGCCGAAGTCGAAGCCATAGGAAAGATACAGGTCGGCTTCAGCAGCTTCATCGGAGGTAAAGCAATAGGATCCCCAGCCTCCTATTGAGAAATTGCCAAGTTCAAGCTCCACATAAGGCTGGATGGCTGGTCCGGTTCCAAATTTTGTACCTCTCCAGAGGTAGCTGCTAACCAGATCCCCTCCCACACTTAAGGGAGAAGATGAATCTTCTTGTTGAGCATTCAGATTCCCGGGAGTAAATATCATGGATACCATCAGGAGTACTATGACTCCAACAAATAGAGGTGATTTCTTCATAATTGAAAGTTTTAAGGGTTTATTAATTACAATTCGAAGCAAAAGTATATAAATAAATTACACCCCATAAATATATAGGGTAAAAAATATAAAAAAGACAAAATATAAATACGAACCCCCTTCATATATAGGGGTAGAGTTTAAAAATCAGTATAAATATTTGAATGACCCCCTATTTTGAAATTTTTTACTGCCGCCTTAAACCTTGATTGGTTTTACTCAAATCCGTAAATTGCCCGGATATGGTACGACGAATACTTTTTCTTTTCCTTCTGCTGCTGCAGATCTCCCCTGTGTTAGTAGCGCAGAAAACGGCACTCCTTATTATTGACGTGCAGGAATTCTACTTCCCTGGTGGAAGGATGCAGCTGGAGAATCCGGAACTTGCAGGAATGAATGCCGGGCTATTGCTGGATCACTTCAGGAAGTATCAGATGCCTGTATATCACGTCCGACATAATTTTGAACCTGGAGGGAATATCCATCCTTATGTTAAACCGCAGAGTAATGAAGCGGTTATTTCCAAAGACCAGGTCAATGCATTTGCCGGGACCGGACTGCTGGAGATGATGCAGAAAGACTCTGTGGAGCAACTGGTAATTTGTGGCATGCAAACTCATATGTGTCTGGAGGCTGCCGTCAGGGCCGCTTTTGACTATGGATTCACCTGCCTGGTGGCTGCTGATGCCTGTGCAACCAGATCACTGCAATATGAAGAGCATATCATCCCTGCCAAATATGTTCATTATTCAACGCTCAACACTCTCCAGGGGTCCTATGCACGGGTCCTCACCACCGATGCGATTATCAGGGAGTTCTCTCAAAGCGAAGAGTAGCACTGTCTTTTTTCTGCTTTTATATTACCTTTGGCAGACCAGATAAGTGAAGAGATGAGTAGCAGCAACAAAGAGGAAATCAGAAGGATACTGGAAAAGGAGGCGGAAGCCATTCGTTCCATTCCAGTCAGCAGCGAGTATGATGAAGTGGTTGAATTGATCTTCGATAAAGTGCATCAGCGGGGAGGTAAAATCATTGCCAGCGGGATGGGAAAGGCAGGACATGTGGCCAACCATATGGCTACTACCCTGAGTTCCACCGGAACTCCGGCACTTTTCCTTCATCCGAGCGAGGCCCAGCATGGTGATCTGGGGATTATCAGGGAAAATGATGTCCTGGTGGTTCTGTCCAACTCCGGGAAAACCAGGGAGATCCTCGAACTGGTGGAGCTAACTTACAAGCTGCACGAAACAGTACCGGTTGTAATTATAACGGGAAATCCAGAGGGTCCCCTGGCCATGGTTTCCAAACTGGTACTATTTACTGGAAATCCCACCGAGGTTTGTCCGCTTGGGCTGACACCAACCACCTCAGCAACAGCCATGGCAGTGATTAGTGATGTGTTGGTGGTTCTGATGATGAAGCGGATAAACTTTACCCCGGGGGATTATGCACGCAGGCATCATGGGGGATACCTGGGGGAAAAATCAAGGGAGGCCCGAAATGAGAATTGAAAGGGAGAATTCAGCCGGACTGGTCATCGATATCCAGGGGAAACTCTTTCCCCATATGGATCAGAATGAGGCCCTGCTCAGGAAATGCACCACTCTGATAGAGGGACTGAAGGTGCTGGGAGTTCCTTTAGTTATCACAGAGCAGTATCCCAAGGGGCTGGGCGCTACGGTAGATGATATCGCTAAGCTTGTTGCTGGAGACCCCCTGGTGGAGAAACTCACCTTCTCCTGTTGTGATGAGCCTGCCGTCTTACAGACCATTCCCATTCAGAATCGAAAGACAATAATTATTTGTGGTATTGAAGCCCATGTTTGTGTTCTGCAATCTGTGGTAGACTTTCTTGCAGCCGGATACCTGCCAGTAGTGGTGGAGGATTGTATCTCCTCACGGAGCGCGGAGGATAAGCGGGTAGCGGTGGAACGGATGAGATCAGAGGGGGCCATCCTCACCACCTGCGAGTCAATCCTGTTCGAGCTTGCCAGAGTGGCTGGTACAGAGGAATTCAAAGCCATTTCCCGTCTGGTTAAATAGGAGCTGTATGCAAAAAATTTATGCGGTAGGCGAGACTCTTCTCGATATCATCTTTAAGGGAGCGGAACCGCAAACGGCCAAGCCAGGCGGTTCCGCGTTCAATACTTCCATTACCCTGGGGCGACTGGGGGCACCCATCCATTTTATCAGTGAGATGGGAACTGACAAGGTGGGGGACCTTATCCTGGAATTTATGGAAGAGAATGGGATGGGAAGCAATTATATATCCCGGTATTCTCAGGGGCAAACTGCCATAGCCCTGGCTTTTCTCAATGAAAACAAAGATGCCGAATACGTGTTTTATAAGGATTACCCGGCTCAGCGACTGGAAGTCGAATTTCCTGAATTCAGGAAGGATGACTTGTTTGTTTTTGGTTCTTTCTACTCCCTGAATCCAGGGATCCGGCCAAGGGTGAAGGAGCTATTGGAGAAAGCTGAAGATGCAGGCGTCATAATCATTTATGATCCAAATTTCAGGAGCAGCCATTTAGCAGAAAGAGAAGAGTTGATTCCCGTGATCAGAGAGAACCTGGCTTACGCCACCCTGGTCAGGGCTTCCGATGAGGACCTGCTAAATATTTTTGAAGTAAAATGTCCGGATGAAGCCTGGGAACAACTTAGCCCATACACAGATGCCCTGATCTATACCGCTTCTGCGCAAGGGGTTTATCTGAGGACCTCGTCACTTCAGTTTCATGTGGAGATAGAGCGAATTGAGCCGCTAAGCACCATTGGTGCCGGGGATACTTTTAATGCGGGACTTCTTTATGGTTTGTGGAAGAAGGCTTATAAAAGAGAGGAGATAGGAAAGTTAAGCCAGACTCAGTGGGAAGAACTGATCGCGACAGCTGTTCAGTTCTCCCGGGAGGTTTGTCTGAGCTATGATAACTACCTGCCATCGGGATATGCCAAACATTTTAAACAAAACAATTAATATGGAAAAGAGAAAATTAGGCGTAGCTGCCCTCCCGTTATCTCCCATTGCCTTTGGAGCATGGGCTATCGGCGGATGGATGTGGGGTGGCTCCGATAAAAAGGATGCTGTAAGAGCCATTCATGCCTGTCTCGATCAGGGAATTACTACCCTTGATACGGCACCCATATATGGTTTTGGCCTTTCGGAGGAGTTAGTGGGAGAGGCCATAAAGGGGAAGCGCGACAGCTACGAGATACTCACCAAATGCGGGATGCGCTGGGAAGGAACAAAGGGGGAGTATTTCTTTACCACCAATGATAACAGTGGGGTCCAGCGGGATATTTACAAATACTCCGGACCTGAAAGCATCATTGCAGAGTGTGAGGAAAGCCTGATGCGACTGGGGACCGATTACATTGATCTTTATCAAATTCACTGGCCTGACCATAGCACGCCTGTTGAAGAGGCCATGGAAGCTTTCCGGATTTTGATAAAACAGGGCAAGATCCGGGCTGCCGGTGTGAGCAACTATTCTGTGGAACAGATGGAACTGGCGAATTCGGTGGTGGATCTCAGCTCCAACCAGGTCCCCTACAGCATGGTCCGCAGGGAAATTGAGCAGGATGTGGTTCCCTGGTGCCTGGAAAATAAATGCGGAATCCTGGCTTACAGTCCGCTTCAGCGCGGATTGCTTACCGGAAAGATCACGCCCGATTATCCTTTTGCCCCGGGGGATAGCCGTCCTGAAACACCTCATTTTAAGCTTAATAACCTGATCAAAACAAACCAGTTTCTTGATAAGATCAGGCCCCTTGCCGAGGAGAAGGGTGCGACCCTCTCTCAACTGGTGATTGCATGGACCCTCCGTCAGCCCGGAATATCCGTGGCACTGGTGGGTGCGAGGACTGAGGAGCAGGTAAAGCAGAACGCCGGAGCAATGGAGCTACAGTTGAGGGATGATGAGCTGGCAAAAATCAACAGGCACCTGGAGAAACTCAAGCTGGACCTGGGGTGATTAATCTCCCAGAATAAGACTACCTGTCATCTGATCCCGGTCCAGTAAAAGTCCTTTATTCCATTTACCACGGTAGACCTGGATAATATTTACCTGCTCAGGGAAAAATTCTGTAAGTATGGCATTGTGGACGGTGATCGTTTCAGGAGCTGCCACCTTTGTTGATTCCAGATAGCACCAGATGGCATTGGATTCAGGCTCTTTCCCCAGGAAATCCAGCGCAAGCTTTGCTCCGTTTACCTCGAGGGTAAAATCTTCCAGGAGGTAGAGCATCAGGAGACTGTCGGCGTCAGGATGTTCCAGTTCTGTGGCCAGTTGTGTATTAATCCCAGTCCGCTCCAGCAAAGCACGGTCCAGATCATCCGGAAAGATCCGTATGGATAATTCAAAGCGTTCCGTATCCTGATTGTACCTGATCTCGGTCAGGCTGACATAGAATTTATGTATCACCCAGCTGCTGCAGATAATCAGGGCAAGAAGAAAAAGGCCGGAGGGTATTCTATTTCTGCTGGAAGACATAAGCAAATTTAAATCAAACAAATATGCTAATTCTTTTTTAACTTTAGGGCTTTCAAAATCAGCCATATGATGAATAGAATAACTGCCGGTTTGTTAATCGGCATACTGGCAGGCTCCTTGTTCGCCCAGGAAAGACCGGACCCCTCCAAAAATCCATTTAGACAAATGAGAACGGAGTTTAATACCCCAAATGCCTACAGGACCGGTTCGGGTGCACCCGGACAACTGTATTGGCAGCAGGAGGCCAATTATCAGATTTCTATCGTACTGAATGATGAAACGCAGCAAATCAGGGGTGAGGAGCGGATCGAGTATATCAATCATTCACCCGACAAACTGAATTATCTCTGGGTACAGCTGGACCAGAATATGAGGCAGAAAGAGAGCCTCACCAGGCTCACAATGCCCATGAGACTGGGGCAACGCATGCATCCCTACTATATGGGGATGTTTTTAAGTGACTTCGATGGTGGATTTAAGATTGAGCATGTGGGCGACGGCGCAGGGGTGGGCCTGCCCTATACCATCAATTATACCATGATGCGGATTGATCTTCCCGAGCCCCTGGAACCTGGGGGCAAAGTGGATCTGGAGATAAAATGGTGGTACAATGTGAACGATCGCTTTAAAGACGGGGGTGGACGTTCGGGGAGTGAATATTTTGCCGAAGAAGATTCTTACATCTATACCATTGCTCAATTCTTTCCCCGGATGGCCGTATACAGTGAATTGGAGGGCTGGCAGAACCATCAGTTTACCGGAAGATCAGAGTTTGCTCTGCCATTTGGCGATTATCAGGTGGAGATTACCGTACCCTCCGATCATGTGGTGGGAGCCACCGGGGTACTTGTGAATGCTGATGAGGTGCTGTCCAAAACAGAGCTTAAGCGGCTGGATAAAGCCCGGGATTCTTTTGAGGAACCGGTGTTCATTGTAACAGAAGAAGAAGCGATAAAAGCTGAGAAGAAAAAGGCCTCCTCCACCCGCACCTGGAGGTTCCATGCTGAAAATGTGCGTGATTTTGCCTTTGCCTCTTCCCGGAAATTTATCTGGGATGCCATGGCTGTGCAGTTCGGAGATCGCAAAGTGCTGGCCGCCTCCCTCTATCCCAAGGAGGGAAATCCACTATGGGAAAAGTATTCCACCCGGGTGGTGGCACACACCCTCCAGGTCTATTCCCGATTTACCTTTGATTATCCTTATCCGGTGGCCTATTCGGTCCATACCAAGGAGATTGGAATGGAGTACCCGATGATCTGTTTTAACGGGGGACGTCCCCTGCCGGATGGTACCTATTCGGAAGCAACCAAATGGGATATGATCGGGGTGATTATTCATGAGGTTGGGCACAACTATTTCCCCATGATTGTTAACTCCGATGAACGCCAGTGGACCTGGATGGATGAGGGGCTCAACTCCTTTCTTCAGGGTATCGCTGAGCGGGAATGGGACCATGATCATCCTTCCCCTATGGGCAAACCTGCAGATATTGTCTCCTATATGAGAGGCGACAAGTCTAATATTGCGCCCATTATGACTCAGGGGGACCTGGTGAAGCAATTCATGGCAAATGCCTATAACAAACCAGCCACCGGCCTGAATATTCTCAGGGAGACCATTATGGGCAGGGAGCTTTTCGACTTTGCCTTCAAGCAATATGCCCAGCGTTGGATGTTCAAGCATCCCACTCCCGAGGACCTGTTCCGGACCCTGGAGGATGCATCAGCGGTGGATCTGGACTGGTTCTGGAGAGGTTGGTTCTATGGTACCGATCATGTGGACATCTCCCTGGATAGGGTAGTCGCCATGAAACTGGCTTCGGGCAATCCGGCCGAAGTTAAAGCGCTGCAAAAAAAGGAGGAAGAAGCCAAACCTGAATCCATAGCCGTACAGCGAAACCGAGCATCCATGCAGTCCATGGTGGAGAGAGAGCCGGCCATGAAGGATTTTTACAATGAATATGACCCGCTTGCTCCCGAAAAATCAGATCAGGAAGCCTATGCCAGGTACCAGGCAGGAATGTCCGATCAGGAGAAACAGTGGCGTGCCATGAAGGGCTTCGTTTACCAGCTGGATTTTACCAATGTGGGCGGGATGGTGATGCCCCTGGTCATCCAGTTTGAATATGCAGATGGAAGCACAGAGCTGGTTAGAATTCCGGCTCAGATATGGAATCAGAATAATCTGAAGACCTCCAAGGTATTCCTACTGGAGAAAGAGCTGTCAGGGGTAACTCTGGATCCCAATCTGGAAACAGCCGACTGCGACCTGAGTAACAATCACTGGCCTCCCCGTATCGAGGAGAACCGTTTTGAGCTTTTCAGGGGCTCGGGCAGAAGGGGAGGAGGAGCTACCAACCCCATGCAGAATCAGCAGAACAGATAGGATCAGACCAGGATATTGTCTATGTAGGCCAGCTCATCCCTGGTGAAATCCAGCTTGTTCAGGGTGGCCACGTTGACTTCCAGCTGCTCTACGGAGCTGGCTCCGATCAGTACGGAAGTGATCTGTTTCTTTTCCAGGATCCAGGCCAGGGCCATCTGGGCCAGGCTCTGGCCACGTTGTTCCGCATGCTGGTTCAAGGCCTTCACTTTTACCATGGTTCTGGGATCCAGATGCTGTTTTCCCAGGAAAATACTTTCGCTGTCGATCCGGGAACCCTTGGGGATCCCATCCAGGTAACGGTTGGTCAGCAGGCCCTGGGCCAGGGGACTGAAGGGGATACAACCCACACCCCGTTTTTCCAGCACATCCAGCAATCCGTCTTCCACCCACCGGTCGAACATATTGTACCTGGGTTGGTGGATCAGGCAGGGGGTACCCAGCCTCTCCAGAATATCCACTGCCCGATTGGTCTGCTCGGCATCATAGTTGGAGATGCCCGCATAGAGTGCCTTGCCCTGCTGCACCGCACTGTGCAGGGCCATCATGGTCTCCTCCATCGGGGTGTCCGGATCGGGACGGTGGGAATAGAAGATATCCACATACTCCAGTCCCATCCTCTTCAGGCTCTGGTCCAGGCTTGCCATCAGGTATTTCCGGCTCCCCCACTCCCCGTAGGGACCTTCCCACATCAGGTAACCCGCTTTGGTGGAGATGATCAGTTCGTCCCTGTGTGGGGCCAGTTCCGCCTGCAGAATATGTTTCAGATTTGATTCGGCACTTCCGGGAGGGGGTCCGTAATTATTGGCCAGGTCAAAATGGGTAATTCCCAGGTCGAAGGCTCTGAGCAGGATATCCTTCATCTTCTGGTAATCTCCACGGCCTCCAAAGTTATGCCATAGTCCAAGAGAAACTGCCGGGAGCAGGAGTCCGCTATTTCCACAGCGTTTAAATTTCATCTGATCATACCGGGTACTGGATGCTATGTAGCTCATAGGTAAAGGTTTATTATTTTTTAAGAAGTGGAATTTTATATAAAACGGAGTAGGAAAATCCAAAACTCCGGTTCTCCCCTCCGGTACCGTATCCGGGAATGAGCTCCGGAACCAAAAGCGGATCCATTTCAGGATTCAGCAGCAGTTTTAATCGAAGAGTCCAGCCCAGGAAAAAATTGGGAAGTATTTCCGCTTTCATGCTGCCGACCAGTTCTGCCCAGTGCCCGGTCAGGTTGTTTTCATAAATTCCGGGTTGAAAATCGCCCCAGTAAGAGTTTGTTACTGTTATTCTGTCAATACTGTGTGAGAAAGGAGACATGCCGTACCGGAGGCCCACAGAAATGCTATGGTGGATGGACCGGTCCTTCAGGGGAAGAATGTTGTAGTCGATCCCTGCCCGGGCATAAAGTCCACTGGACTGGTAATCAAACAGCTCTTCGCTTTCTGAAATACTATTGTATCCCAGTTCAATTACCGGATAAATGTTTCTGTAGATCTCAAAGTCGGCTGAAACTTCAGCCCCTGTTTCAGACGGATCAGCAAAAATATAAAGGAAACGGGCCAGATCGATCCCTAATCTGGGACCAAAGGTCCGCAGGGTGTCCTGAGCCGACACCTGTCCAAACAGGCCCAGGGCAAAAAGCAAGAGGGCAGCCTTAGAGATAAAGCCAGATATGTACTTCATTACTTTCATATTCAGCATCAATCAACTCATTCAAAATGCTGTCTTTTTTTATACTTCTTCCGGTCGTTTCCAATTGGTCCAGGGTGAACAGGCTGCCAAAACCACAGCCATAGGAGATCAAATAGAGTTCGTGCTGATAGTAGATGGTCAGGGTGTCACTCAGGGTATCCACCTGGATCGCAAACCTGGAAAAGTTATGGTTGGGATCCAGCGGGACAATAAAGCCAGATGCGGATTCTGAATTGTACAGGAGACTATCCGGCAAGCCCTCCCGGATACCGAGGAGGGTAAAGGAAGTCACTGTAGTGTCTGCGGTTTCCCCCTCTTTCTCGGTTTTAAATGTGGCTACCAGCTCCGAATCATAGCTATCATCACAAAGCTCCACGACGATGCAGCCTGTCATAATAACTGAGATGCTTAGTAGCAGGATCCGGAGTTTCATTGGCTTTTTCCTATTCAGTTCCTTGCAGGTTCTCCTTGAGCCAATCCAGGTAGAGATTGTAGAGGTGCATCTGGCTGTTCATATCATATGCAACACCGTGTGCTCCAGGAGGATAGATCTTCAAGTCAATGTTTTTCCCGGCATCTATCAAGGCCTTGGTCAGCTGAAAGGTGTTCTGGGGGTGCACGTTGTCATCCATCAGGGAGTGTACCAGCAACATCTTGCCTTCCAGGTTTCCGGCCAGGTGCACCATGGAGCTATTTTTATAACCCTCTTCGTTTCCAGGTAAAAGGCCCATGTACTTCTCGGTGAGCACACAGTCGTAGTTCCGGTGGTCGGAGATGGCTGCGGTTACAATTCCCGCCTTAAACACATCGGGATGGAGGAGCAGTGACATTCCGGCTGAGAAGCCGCCAAAACTGTGTCCCATGATCCCGATACGCTCCCGGTCTATCCAGGGCTTATCAGAGAGGTAAAGGGCTGTTTCCGCAAAATCGTGGGTTTCCCATTTACCCAGCTGTTTGTGGACGACTTTTTCGAACTTGCTTCCATATCCACCGTTTCCCCGGTTATTGATATTGACTACAACGTAACCCTGTTGCGCCAGGTACTGATTCCAGCCACTGGATTCGAAGCTGTTGTAAACACCCTGGGAACCCGGTCCGCCATACACTGCCAGAAGCAGGGGATAGGACTTCTCCGGATCAAAATTCATGGGTTTGATCAAATAACCATCAATATCCTGTCCGTCCGTAGTGGTGAATGTGAAAAGCTCCCGGGGAGCATATTCGTACTTTTCCAGGTGATCCAGTGCTCCCTGGTGGCCGGCCAGATTCTTAATCAGCTGACCCTTGCCATCACGAAGGTCAATGTTGGAGGGTGTGGTGGTGCTGGAGTAACTATCTATAAAATAGCGGCCAGCGGGAGCCACATCCACCCGGTGGTTGCCTTCAGTGGTGGTAAGCTGTTTCTTTCCTTTCCCGTTGAACTTGATGCTGTACAGATTCCGATCCATCGGGGAGACCTCACAAGAGAGGTAGTAAAGTGTTTTCTTAGCAGGGTCGATGGCCTTTACGGAGACTACATCGTAGGTACCACTGGTGACCTGTCCCAGCATATTCCCCTCATAATCAAATTGATATACATGTGAGTATCCATCCCTGTCAGAGATCCAGAAGAAGGAATCCATCTCTTTCGGAAAATAGAGGAGATGAAGCTCTCCGGCAAAAAAATCAAATATATCGATCCAGGCCTCATTCTTCTCTTCCAGGATCAGGGATTGTTCACCGGTCTCCACGTCAAAGAGGTATAGCTTCATATGATCCTGTGCCCGGTTCATCCAGACAACAGCCAGGGTATTATCTTTAGAGGTCCAGTATATCCTGGGCATATAGCCACCCTCCGGATCAAAATCCAGCCACTTCTTGCTACCATCCGTGGTATTGATAATTCCCAGTCTCTCTATGGGAGGGTTATCTCCAACTTTGGGATATGGAACCTCCATATACTCGGGATGCTGGCCGGAGAAATCAGTTAGCCTGTAGACAGGAACCTCCCGTTCGTCGGTCTGCCAGAAGGCAATGTATTTGCTGTCGTAGGACCATTCCCAGGCCTGTACCAGTCCGAATTCCTCCTCATTGGCCCAGCCAAAGCGGCCATTATAATACTTATCGGCTCCATCCGTGGTGTGTTGCACATGTTTTCCAGTAGCCAGATCGAAAGTGAAAAGATCGCCATCCTTTCCGTATCCCACCTTAAGTCCGTCGGGCGATACCTCCGCTGTAAATGCTCCTTCTACAATGGGTGTTAAAGTCTTGTTATCAACAGAATAGAGATAGTAATCGGCATTGCCCGAATACCTCCAGATCCCTTCGAAATTGGTCTGGAACAGCAGAAATTTATAGTCCCTGGTCCATTGGAAGGAACGATACCGGAATGGGTTTTCCGTCCCTGGAAACATAAAATCTCCTCCATTGAAAACCAGTTTTTCAGTTTCAGTCCTGATATCATAGGTCCAGATTTGCTGACTTCTTCCTTCCCGCTTGGTAAAGGAGTATTGGTCACTGTCTTCAATCCACTCCACATCTGCAGGTCCACGGTCTCCCCGAAGGGCCCCACCACTCATAAAGGCTTCCATTAAGGAATCGTACTGTTTCTTCTGAGCAGCAAGTGCCATGGTCATCAGGACCAGAAGCAGACCAAGGGTCAATTTTCTCATCATTTCTTGTATTAGTTATGCAAAAAACAAAGCTAGCAAAAATGTTTCGTCCACACATGCCTGTAAGGTAAATCCTGATTGCCCGGCCGGGTTCCACGATCCCCTGCAGCACCCTGGCACCCGTTTTAGTCATTCCCTTTGGAATTATCCGGTTCAGGTGGAAGCTTTTTAGAAAGGTATAGCGGCCGGGAAGCTCATGGGCCGATTTAACACTGGAGATCATAATGGTTTCGGGCGGATCCAGGGTATCCCGGAGCTCCGTACAGATCCTTCCTCCCAGCGATACCCCCAGCAGGATATATGGCCTGGAACGGTCGATCTGCTCTACGAAACGAAGGGCAAACTCCGCCAGGGACTCTTTTTTTTCCGGAACAGGGTAGGAGATGTTTACCGTATCATAGCCTGGAGGCAGCTCCAGATGTTTGAAGAGTCTATCATCGGCTCCCTGTCCGGGAAAGAGATACACCAGGGTATCTTCATTAAAGAAATCCATTCCTTTTGATGGTAGTAAGAGAAACAGAAGTATGATAAAAAGGGCCCTTCTCATCTGGCTTTAAGTTTTTTGTCACCATCAACAATCACCCTGGCATAATGGATTCCATAACGGATATCCTCTTTCCCAAGTTTACCGGCAGGATACTTATACTTATCAATGACAGCCTGGTAGCGGCTAAGCTGCACGGATAAATCGGTGCTTGCAAATTCTTCGACGCTCCGGATCCCCGCTTCATAGATGATTCTCGAAAAAACTCCTCCTACTCCTGTTATTCTGGAAAGGTCGCAAAGGCTGAACAGCTCTTTTAGCCTGTAGGCGGGGATGCCGGTCTCTGCGGCCATCTGGTCCTGTTGCTGCTTCGTTTGTACCCCTTCAAAAAGATCTTTGGTATGTTTGATCCCCCTGGATTTTAATAATTCGGTGTATTCGAAGGGAATGCCCGGAAAATTGGAGAGGGGAAAGGGCCCCGACCGGTAGCTTCCTGCTTCTCGTTTTAAGAGGATCAGGTACTCCTGGGATAGTCCGGTCCGTTTAGAAAAACTTTCGATTTTAGATTTTGAAGCCAGGAGCCTGAACAGCTTGCCCAGGTCTTCCATGCCAGAGGCCTTCAGGATAGCAAAGCGTTCCTCCATCTCTTCCTGCAGCATTACCCGACCGGGCAACATATTCCTGTCTGCCGTCAGTTCCCGGAACTCTTCCAGACTGAGCAGGTCCGGATCAATGCTGTACCGCTTCATTGGATCTTCAGTTAAAGTCCCAGCAGGACTATATCAAGGGGGGTGTCCAGTACCACCCGGCCCTTCTGGACGGAGACTTTCTTCCCGGAATAGTAATCTGTTAAGACCGTTCCCTCTTCAAAAAGCCCGTTCAGCTCTATCTGCTTCATCCCGGTGTTCATATCCAGTCCGGCCACCACACGATCACTGTATCCGTCAGTTTCATACAGCCTGGAGAATATATAGGGAGTATCCGAGATCATACGGTGCACGCCGGCTCCAACGGAAGGGTGCGCCCTGCGGAACTTGCCCAGTTTCTGATAATGTTGCCTGACTTCGGAAATAGGAAGGCCATTCCTGACGACATTGGATTCCATCTCCTCCCAGTTCATGAAGCTGCGCATGTTCGCATCCCCATCGGCTCCCTGAATCTCCAGTTTTCTGCTGCTTTCGTCCCCGTAATATACCTGGCAGGCTCCCGGGCTAAGAAGCAGCTTGGTTCCTGCTTCAATCGCTTTCTGACGCTTTTTATCAAAGGGCCCCCCGTCATCGTGCGAGCTGATATAATTCAGAACACTCTGCCCCTTTAAGGGACCATGCAGTTTGTCTGAGTAAGAGGAAAAAAGTGCCTCATATGGCATCTTGGCACTCTCCTTGAAATCAAAATTAATCAGGGCATCTATCCCCTGGGCAAAGAAGTCCACCTCCCTGTCCCCAAAAGAAAAGAGCCTTCCTCCCGAGATCCGGTAATTATATACTTCCCCTACCATGTAAAATGAATTGTTATCAAGAACCCGGTCAGGATGAGCCTCTTTCCATTCTTCAAAGGCGGCCCGGGCCTCTTTTCCCAGTTCACTCCAGATACCCTCTTCGATATGTTTGGCCGTATCCAGCCGGTAGCCGTCAATGCCATATTTCCGCACGTAATCCGTCAGCCACTTTATAATATAATAGCGGGGAGCTCTGGGATACCCTGTTCGGTCAAAGAATTGTTCCAGTTCTGCCAGCTCCTGCTCCAATCTCCCCTCGTTTTCCCATTTTTCCAGCAGCTGCGGGGGCAGCTCCACCTCCTGGTCCGAGTCGGTACGGATATCGGGCAGGTTCTTTACCAGGGTGCAGGTAACGGTACTTGCATAATCCTGGTAGGTACACGGGGGTTCTGTCCGGACCCATTCATCGGGCCAAACCGGATCCATTTCTGTCACAGGACCGGTATGGTTGATAATCACATCCATCACCACCCGGATGCCATGTGCATGGGCCGTCTCCACCAGTTGATCCAGATCCTCTTCAGTCCCAAAGTTGGGATCCATACAGGTCCAGTCGCTTATCCAGTAGCCATGAAAGCCATAGGTCAGCCCGGTTCCTTCGTCCGTCCCCCCGTGGATCTGCTCCATCCAGGGAGTGGTCCAGATGGCCGTAATGCCCAGCTGATCAAAATATCCCTCTTCAATTTTTTGAACAAGCCCTTTGAGGTCCCCTCCTTCAAAACCACGAAGTAAGGCGGTTTTTCCGCTTCTGTCAAAATTGATGTCGTTGGATGGATCCCCGTTGTAAAAGCGGTCGGTTAGCAGGAAATAAATATTTGCATTCTCCCAGAAGAAGGGAGCTTTTTGCCCGAACTCCGTAATATCCTCCAGGACAGTATTCTCTTTCTTTGCGGCGGATTGGCAAGAATCCAGGCTTCCAGCGAGAGTCATACAGGCCATCAGCGCCAAGATTGAATTATATTTCATAAGCTCTTCGAATTAGAAATTATGCTTAAATGTAGGGATTAGGATGTAATCTTCAGAAGGATTTTACCTTCAGACATAAAGGCTTTGTAATGAGCAATGGCCTCCCCGGCGTTTTCCAGTGGATAGGTCCGGCTGACCTGCGAGCTGAGTTCAACGGCCAGCAATCGCTTGACGCTCCTGAGAAAGCCCAGTTTAAACAGGAGTCCCTTGCCCTGAAACCAGTTTCCAAGCTGGAATCCTTCAATCTTTTTCTCCTCCACCATCAAAGTTCCCGGATCGGCTACTATGGAATCGCCGGATAAACGGGCGTAGGCGATCAGGGTAGATCCTTTTGGGGCCGCATCCAGCAATACGGAGCTCTGGCTCCCGGTCACCGCATCCAGGAAAAGTGTGGCATCCAGCTCCTTGGCCAGCCGGGAAAGTTCCTTTGCAAAGTTTTCAGAACTGCTGTTAAGTACATGGAGAGCACCCAGCTCTTTCAGGGCTTTCACCTGCTCTTCCTTTCGGACTATATTAATGAGAGGAATCCCCTCCTTTTTCGTAATCCTGATCAACATCTTCCCCAGGGAACTGGCCGCAGCATTGTTCACCATGGCCCGGTGTTTCCCTTCACGGGCAAGGTGAACAAATGCCATGGCGGTCATGGGATTTACCAGCATCATTGCTCCCTGTTCACTGGAGACAGCCCTGGGAAGCGGTGCCACGTTCATGGCCGAGGTCAGCATATAGTCCGCCCAGGTTCCGTCTCGGCCAGAAAGGGGTGAGCAGGCCACCCTTTTTCCCAATCTGATCCTTGGCAGGAGCCCGCTTCCGGCAGCAACCACCTTACCAGATCCCTCCAGCCCTGGAGTAAAGGGGTAGGAGCGTTCCAGGTAGCCTCCGGCAAGGAGTGCCAGGTCGGAGGGATTCACGGGTGCCGCATCCATTTTTACCAGCACCTGGCCCGGTCCGGGACAGGGCAGGTCCACTTGTTCCATCCTTAATTCACCTCCAGGGGTATATTGCCGCATAGCTCTCATCTGCTCTGGCATGGCAGTTCTCCTTGTTTTCATATTACTTCGTTTGTTTTGTTGCTCTCATGGTCTTAATCTTTTCGAAGATCATTTCTGCTGCCTGAGCCAGATCGGTCTTTTCAATATGGATCAGCCCGGCAGTTGAAAGATTCCATTGCTCCCTGAGCTCGGTGACCAGGGATTCCCTGACACTCCACACCTGGATGGGTACAGAAACCTGCTGGAGGAATTTCAGAGTTTCGGACCAGCCCGAACCCTCCAGTTCCATGGGGCCCACCTCGTCGATTATCACTAGTTCCACTTTCTCCGCAAGGCTGGCTGAGATCCACTCCCGGCCGGCTCGGAAGGCATCCGGATTGAACCAGAACCTCCTGTAACTGTCCCACCCGGGAGCCTCCCGGACTGAAGCCATAGGCAGCTCCAGGCCCGTTAAAAGGTTTTTAAGGCGAAAACCTGACCTCTCCCCGGATTCAAAACTACCGGGAGCGAGGAATCCGCCCACCTTTATCTCTCTCTTTTTCAGCTGCTCTGCCAGCTCAGTGAGGTAGCTGGTTTTCCCTCCCTGGACTTTTCCGGTGACCAGCAAAATGGGATGATACTGGGAGTTTTCTATCATGGGAGATAAAAATACAATATCTAATTGATGCGGTGTCGACCATCCGGCAGAAATGTGATCTTAGGAAGGCTTCTGTTTGCACCAAAGAGTTCGTAGGCAGTTTTCAACTCCTTCCATAGAGTCAGCCTGTCTTCATCCTCCTGATATTCCTGTGCCAGTTGTTCGTAATTTTCCCGGCTCAGTCTGGCAGGAAAAATGGTCACCGGGATCCTGGTCTGCCCGTTATTTTTTGCCTCCACAAACAGGATATAGAGCTCCTTAATCACTTCGTTCGTGAGCGGAATACACCCGATAGTGACGCAGGATCCATGGATGCATATATTTCCACCCAGGTTTCCCTGAACTCCCAGCACCCGGTCCGATGGGTTGGGGTAATTGATGCACATGGAGAGATGGAATTTGCTCCAGGGATTCCATGCACTGATGTGATAAAAACCTTCCGGAATCTGCAGGTCCCCCTGCTTTCGTTTTGGACCCGGCTCCCCTGAGGTGCGGCAGATCTTATACCTGGTTAAGAGGCTATACTGCTTTTCATCTTTATTTTTGGCCCACACCTCCACTTGCTTCTCCTGCTTGAAGGCCATCAGGTATAACTCCATGGTTTCCGTAGTGATATCCAAGGCAGAGAGTTTCCGTTTTACCTGTTCCCACTTTTCACCATAAGCATCTCTTACTCGTGGATAGGTCTGCTGCGACTCTTTGAATCCCTGCTGAGCGTAGGAGTGTGGTCCCAGGTAGAGAAATATCAACAGAGCTAAAGAATACTTTTGCATCGGAGTCCCTTCGTTTTGCCAGTTTGCTTAATGCCTGTCTTTTAAGCTTATCTCTGCTGCGGCTGCTATCTGTCTCAGTGCCAGTTCCACATCTTCCTCCTTTACGTAGGTCTGCCCGATGATCATCCGGAGGGTATAGAGTTCCCCGATCCTGGTATGGGTCAGGAACAGCTTTCCATCCCGGTTGATCTCCTCCAGAAAGGCTTCGTTGAGCCTGTTAAGCTTTTCCGGATCCTCCATTCCCTCAGGATGCAGTCTGAAGCAGGTGAAGTTCAGGAAGGGCTCCAGGGGAAGATGTATGTTTCTTATTTGTGACAGCCCCATGGAAAATTTGTTGTTCAACTGGATATGGCCTCTAAGCTTCTCCCGGATCCCCTCCAGCCCATAACTCCTGATCACAAACCATAGTTTCAGGGCTCTGAACCTGCGGCCCAGGGGAACACCCCAGTCCCGGTAGTCGTTGACTGATCCCCGGGTTTTGGTCTTCAGGTACTCGGGCAGGATCTCAAAGGTTTTAATCAGCAACGCGGCATCTTTCACCAGATAGACGGAACAGTCGAAATTGGTGAACATCCATTTATGGGGATTAAAAACAAAACTATCCGCCTGTTCAATTCCTTTTATCATCCACCTTTGTTCTGGCAGGAGCAGGGCAGTTCCTGCATAGGCAGCATCCACATGCAGCCAGATATCATATTTACTGCATATTTCAGCAATCTCTTCCAGGGGATCCACAGCCACCGTGCCGGTGGTGCCAAGGGCGGCTACTACTGCACACGGATTTAGCCCAGCTTCCAGATCCTCACGAATTCTAAGCTCCAACTCGGCAGTATCCATCCTCATCTGCTGGTCCACACCAATCTTCACCAGGTTTTTTCTTCCGATTCCGCAGACAACCACAGCCTTTTCGATGGAGGAGTGGGTCTCCTTCGAGCAATAGATCCGAAGGTTCGGAGGGACTCCATCTTCGTTGGACCGAAAGCCGGTGGCCACCTCTCTGGCGGTAATCAGAGATACCAGCGAGGCTGAGGACGCGCTGTCCTGAATCACCCCTTCAAAATTTGAGGGGATCCCCATGGCATCACGCAGCCATTCCATCATCCGCTGTTCCAGTTCGGCAGCGGCCGGAGAGGTTTCCCAGATCATGCATTGCGCCCCCATAGCGGATGTAAGCGATTCGGCCAGAACGGACTCCACCGAGGAGTTGGCTGGAAAATAGCCATGGAAGCCAGGATGTTGCCAGTGGGTCATCCCAGGAAGGATAATCTGATCGAGGTCCTCCATGATCTGTTCCATGGATTCTGGCTCCAGGGGCGGCGCCTCCGGAATCGCCAGGTAGATATCTCCCGGCGCTACCCTGGATTTCACAGGGTACGAGCGTATATTATTCAGGTAGCGGTCGATCCACTCCACCACCGGACCGGCCTCTTTTTTAAAATCTTTCGGATTTAACATGATAGCATAATGAGTTTATTGATCATAGTTGATAAAGGTATCAGCCAGTATTTCCGCTGCCCCCGGATTGAACCGGAACCACAGCTCTGGCTCTATTAGCTCCAGCTCCGAGATGACAAGCCGGTTATGATTGTCCCAGATAGCATCAACTCTTGCAAATAAGGGTTGCTGCCTGCAACTGGAGACAACCTTTTCAGCAAAGGCAATCTCCTCCTCACTGGCCTCATAAGGGTAAAGCGTTCCTCCAAAATCATCCTGTACCCGGAAGTCCCCTCTTTTCGCTTTCTTCAGCATGGCGTGGGTAAAAGTACCCCCGATGACTACAAAGGAGACTTCTCCTTTATCCAGTACCTGTTGCTGAAACTCCTGGATCATCATGGGCTCCTCCGCAAGCAGCCTTTGCAAGACCTTTTCATACTGGTCACAGGTTTCAGTGTTAATACGATAGGTATGCCTGGCGGCCCCGCTAATCACCGGCTTTAAAATAATCTCATTCCAGCCACTTTCTGCAATCAGGTCATTCAAAGACTGAAGGATTCCCTTTTCTAAAAAGCGGGTGGGAGGGACAGGAATTCCCTTTTCAGCCAGATCCAGCAGATAATGTTTATCCAGGTTCCAGCGAACCATAGGGTAAGGATTTATCATAGCAGTCTGGTTCTTAACCCTTTCCAGCCATCTCTCAAATTCAGGGAAACGGTTAAAATAGTCCCAGGTGCTGCGAAACATCATATAGCGGGAGTCGCTCCAGTCCACATCCGGATGGTCCCAATTAATTCTAGTCACCCTCAGCCCTCTGTTTTCCAGAGCTGATTGCACCAGACGGTCCTCTTCCAGGATATCTTCAATATGAGGAGTTCGATGTCGTAAACCCAGGTGCAGGGAGTCGGTCAGAATGGTGATGTCGAAAGAGTGCATGGGGCCGGTTTCTATTTCATGAAGTAGGTAAAGGATTTAATTATCATATCAATGGCAAAGTATAAAAAGGCAAGTGCAAATAACTTAAAAAGAAAGGGAATGATCCGGGGACGGGAGAGGGCCTTCCGGAAGCGGGAGAATAGAAAAGCCAACACCATGGTGGAGCTCAACCAGCCCAGCTGGACCAATCCCATAAACAGATACTGGCCCAGATCCAACTGTTCTCCCAGAAGTATGGCTTTGGGAATGCAGATGGTGATCCAGTAGGTCCATAGTACCCCGTTGGAAAGGATCATAAGGACCACCTTCCAGAGTCCGAAGTGCACTTTCTGATCACTATCCAGGCTACGTACCTTCCATAGCGAGAGAGCGATCCAGATCAGGATAGCCGCACCACCCAGAGACAATCCTCTGAAAAATGCTTCATTAAAATTCAGGGAGTCGAGGATGATCAGACTTAAAAGAGCCACCATCGTTTCGGTGACCAGGGCAATCAGAATGATCCTCAGGCTCCTCAGGTAACCCGACTGAAGGATCTCCGTGAAAACAGCTGTGATAACCGGACCGGGGATTACTCCCCCTATAAGTCCCAGCATCAGTGCGATCACCAGTTCTTGGATCATGGTCTAACTTCTTTGCAAACGAAAGTAGATAAAACGCTCCGATTTCGTATCTTTCTTATTCAAAATTCCAATCCTTGTTAATACTATCTCCATGAAAAAATTTCTACTGTTTTTACTGGCCATTTTGGCCGTGCAAGTGCTATCCGCGCAGGTCAGTGCGCGCCTGATGCGATATGCCGATGTATCAGATAATCAGATCGCCTTTGTATATGGCGGGGATATCTGGACCATGTCAAAAGATGGGGGAACCGCCCATCAACTTACCCATTCTCCGGGAGAAGAGTCCTGGCCGCGTTTTTCACCCGATGGGAAGGAACTGGCTTTTTCGGCCAGCTACAACGGGAATATGGATCTTTTTGTGATGTCTTCAGCGGGAGGCGTACCCACCCGGGTCACCTACAACTCCTTTGATGACCGGATGGTGGAGTGGCACCCCGATGGGCAGCGTCTGTTATTTGCCTCTAAAAGAGAGAGCGGCAGGCAGTCATACTCCCAGTTCTACCTGGTGGACAAAAGAGGAGGGTTGCCGAAAAAGCTTGAGGTTCCCTACGGAGAGCTGGCCAGTTTTTCGCCGGATGGCAAACAGCTTGCTTACATTACAAAGATCACCGAGAATTACCCTTTTAAACGGTACCGGGGCGGACTCTCGTCGGATATCCTGCTCTTTGACCTTCAGGGGAAGCGGGCAGAGAACCTTACCAACAGCCATGCCATAGATGGCAAACCCGCCTGGGTGGGAGATCAGCTCTTCTACCTGTCGGACGCCGGTGAACAGATGCGACTCAATATCTGGGAGTATGATCTGGAGAATAAAGCAGGCAGGCAGGTGACCTTCCTGGAGGACTTCGATATTTCGTCCCTCTCCGCTGGCAACAGGGAGCTGATATTTGAAGCCGGAGGCACCCTTTACCTGATGAATGCCGGGTCCGGGGAATACAGACCTGTGGATATCTCTGTCCAGAGCGACCTCTCGCTGGAGATGTCCAAAAGAGTGGAGGTGGGAAAACAAATCCGGAATATGGCTGCTTCCCCCGAGGGTAAGAGGGTGCTTTTCGAAGCACGTGGAGAAATATTTAATGTACCTGTAAAAGAGGGATTTGTGCTGAATATGACCCGATCCAGCGGAGCCTTTGATATGTTGCCTGCCTGGTCACCCGATGGTAAAAATATTGCCTACTGGAGCGATCGTAGTGGAGAATATGAACTCTATCTGCAGGATCCGGATATGAAGAAGGATCCGGTTCAGCTGACCCACAGGGAAAAGGGCTTTGGATACCAGCCCTACTGGTCGCCTGACAGTAAAAAGATTGCTTTCATTGATGAGACCAATGATATCTCGGTGATCGATGTGGAGAGCAAGAGCATTGTGGTAGCCGGAAATTTCAAGTGGAACCTGGGTCATGGTCGCAGGTTTGGCTTTCCGATCAACTGGTCGCCCGATTCCAAATGGATCACCTTTACCGAGGGAATGGACAATTCCAATAATGCCATATTCCTGTACAATGTTGAGAATCAGCAAAAAATCCAGGTAACGGGAGGCTTTTATGATGATTCGGATCCAGTATTTAGCAGGGATGGGAAATATCTCTTTTTCCTCACTGACCGCAACATGCGACCCGTATACTCTGATATGGATGATGGCACCTGGGTATACCCCAATGCTACACAGCTTGCAGCCATGGCACTGACTGCTGAGATTCCCTCTCTTCTTGCTGCTAAAAATGATTCCTTAAAAGAGGGGGAGAAGAAGGAAGATAATGGGGAAGAAGAAAAGGCAGATAAAAAGAAGAAGGGTAAAGAGAAAAAGGAAGAAGAAAAAGAGGACGCCGGAGAGAAAAAAACCGAGCTTAAGATTGAACAGGAAGGATTGGAATCCAGGGTGGAAATCCTGCCTCCAAAGGCAGGAAATATGGGCTGGCTGGCCTCCTTTGAGGGGAAAGTGGTATTTCTGCGCTATCCCATTGCCGGTTCTGATTCCCGCACAGCATCCCTGGCCTTTTATGATATGGAAGAGCGTGAAGAAAAAACCATCATGGAAGGCGTGCAGAGCGCAAAACTCACTGCGGATGGTAGTCTGATCCTGGTGCGTGCCGCAGGCAACTATGGAGTGATCAAGGCGGACGAAAAGCAGAAGGTGGAGAAGCCCGTACCCACGGACGATCTGGCCATGGAGCTGGTGCCCAGGGAGGAGTGGCGGCAGATCTTTCATGATAGCTGGCGCCGTTACCGGGATTTCTTCTATGACCCGGCCATGCATGGAGTGGACTGGGACTCCATGAGAGTGAGGTACGGAGCTCTGGTGGAGGATGCCCGTTCGCGCTGGGATCTCTCTTTTATTGGATCTAACATGCTGGCAGAGCTAAGTGCGGGGCATACTTATACTTTCGGGCAGGGGCCCGACGAGGTCACACGGGTTAGTACGGGATTTCTGGGGATCGACTGGGAGCTGACAGAGCAGGGTTTTCGTATCCGGAGGATAGTTAAACCGGCCGTCTGGGACACAGAGGTCCGTTCGCCCTTCGATATACCCGGGTCGAAAATTAAAGAGGGACACTATATCCATGCAGTGAATGGCATTCCCCTGGATCCCGACAGGGATCCCTATGCAGCCTTTGAAGGTCTGGCAGGTAAAACGGTTTCCCTTTCCACCAGCAGCAATGGAAACAGCCGGGAGGCGCTTCCAACGGTGATCAAATGTCTGAACCAGGGAGAGGAGGGGAACCTGAGGTACCTGGAATGGATAGAGACCAACCGGAAACGGGTGGAAAAACTCTCGGGAGGTAAGCTGGGATACATTTATATGTCCAATACGTCCAACCGGGGACAGCTGGAACTTGTGCGAATGTATTACGGTCAGCTGGACAAGCAAGGATTTATCATTGATGAGCGCTTCAATGGAGGTGGTGCGCTGGCAGACCGCTTCCTGGAGCTTCTGCAGCGCCCGGTGGTATATAACCTGCACTGGCGTCACGGGAAGGATCACACACAACCCATTAAAACCAATACGGGCCCTATGGGCATGTTGATCAATGGCTGGGCCGGTTCCGGCGGGGATGGTCTTCCCTGGGCCTTTCAGGAGCTGAAGGCAGGACCCATTGTTGGAGAACGCACCCTGGGAATCCTGGTGGGACCTGCCACAGGGCACCAGCTCATTGACGGAGGGGGGATCACCGTACCCGGTGCCAGGTTATATGATAATGATGGACACTGGTTCTGGGAGGGTGTTGGAGTCTCTCCGGATGTGGAAGTATGGGACGATCCCAATATCCTGATGTTGGGACGCGATCCTCAACTGGAACGGGTGGTGAAGGAGGTGATGGGGCTTCTGGAGACCTGGCCTCCCAAGATGACTCCCGCTCCTGCAAGAGAGGACCGAACCGCGGTGGACCTGAAAAAGATCTATTGAATACAAAAGAAAGAGGCTGTCTCTTGTCGAGACAGCCTCCGGGAGTAGTTTGGAGTTGGTAGTTTTAGAGTCTTATGCTAACCCCAAGTGTAAGATATGCTATGCCATAACCCACCTGGGCAAAGGCTGCAAATTTTTCAGCGAAATAGTAACGGGCACCTACAAACCCTGAGAAGACGATACCCCCTGAAGTGGCATTATAATCCCACCCAATCGGTGTTCCGAATTCTGTGGCAGTGGCAATGTTGTATCCAAGTAATATGCCCGCATAGGTATCCAGTTTGTCTACCAGTGGATAATGGAACAAGCCTCCTGCACCAAGAATGATGTTGGAGTATTTGTAGCCCCATCCCAGATAGTCGTACTTGTAGGAAGAATACCCTACATATCCCATGATACCGATGACGCCCTTTTCAAGTATCTCGTCAGCTACGGCTTGTTCATAGGAAAGAGAAACAGGGGGTACTCCCCTGGTATAATAGGTTCCAGTATAGAGTGTATTTCCAAGTCCAATGCCCAGGCTGACAACTTTGTCACCCAGGTTGAACATGCTCTCCTGGGAATGAACCGTTGAAATCCCAAGCAGAAGAGCAATAGCGAATGTGGTTAGTTTTTTCATACTTTGAAATTACAATCTTTTTGGAGTTTCAAAGCAGTTTAATAAAATTTTTATTGCTTTTTTAACAAAAATTTGTTGACAGTATCATCGCCAAGAAGCTTGAAGTTATTGTAAATCAGAGAACATAAAAAGGCTTGGAATAATTTTTATCTTTATTCCAAAACAATACCGGTACGCATGAAAATTGAAAAGCAACTATTTGGGACTACCCAGGAAGGAAAAGAGGTATTAAAGTATACCCTGAAAAATACCCGTGGAATGGAGGTGGATATTCTTACCTATGGAGGAATTATCAGCGCCATCCGGGTACCTGACAGGAAGAATAATCCGGGAGATGTGGTGCTGGGCTTCGATACACTGGAGGCGTATCTGGGGGACCAACCCTATTTTGGAGCGCTGATTGGAAGGGTATGTAACCGGATTGGAAATTCACGTTTCGAGCTGGAGGGGAGAATCTACCATCTTACGGCCAATGAGGGGAAAAACCAGCTGCATGGCGGTTTCAGGGGATTTGATAAACAAGTCTGGACGGCTTACAGCAACAAGACATCCGACCAGATTTCTCTGATGCTGGGATATGAGAGTGCAGATGGGGAGGAGGGCTACCCGGGGGCTCTGATGGTAGAGGTGGAGTATTCCCTGAATGATAAAAATGAACTGGGGATCAGCTGTCGGGCCAAAACGGATAAGCCGACTCATGTGAACCTGACCAACCACAGCTACTTTAACCTGAATAATTGTGAAGGGACCATATACGGGCACGAATTAATGATCGCCGCAGATAGCATTACCGAACTGGATAAAGAGAGTATTCCAACCGGAAGGATACTTCCAGTGGAAAACACGCCCTACGATTTCAGGCTTTCCAGAGAGTTAGGAGAAAATATTGACCAGGTGGAACCGGGCTACGATATCAACTATGTGGTGGACCTGAAGCCCGGAGAGCTTAGTCGTGTGGCTGCGGTCTTTGACCCCGTATCGGGAAGAAGTATGGAGCTTCTGACCACCCTTCCTGGTGTTCAGCTCTATACCTCCAACCATGTGAAGGGAATCAGGGGTAAGGAGGGCAAGGTGTATGAAAAGCATAGTGCCCTTTGTCTGGAGACCCAGTTTTTTCCTGACACCCCCAATCAGCCTCACTTTCCGTCAAGCATCCTAATGCCGGACCAGGAGTATTCGGCCATAACTATTTACCGATTCAGCAGCTAATGTACAGGATCCTGACCACCTTACTTCTCCTAGTCCTGTGTCTGGCGGCTAGATCCCAGGTATACCATTCCTGTCCAAGCCATTATCCATCGGAGCAAGGGTACGAGAATCCCCTCTTTACACAGTGGCTCTCGGCCTACGATGTGAAGCACTATGATCTGACTCTGGAGGTTTCCAATAAAGATACCTGGATCAAAGGTGCGGCCGAAGTGGTGCTTCAGGCGAACCGGGAGATGGATACGCTGGTGCTTGAGCTGCAGGATATTCTGGAAGTCACATCGGTTTTACTCAGTGATGATATTTACAGTTCGACCTATGATCCCGGGAAGCTTCTTGATTTCGAGCATCATCAGGATGTCCTCTACATGGTCCTCGACCGGACTCGTTACCAGGGAGAGCAGTTTAAGGTAAAAATTGAGTACGAAGGAATTGCGGGACAGGACCAGGGTTTTTTTAGCGGCATTACCAACAAAACAGATAGCAACTATGGCTTTGAGGTGACCTATACCCTGTCGGAACCACACCATGCCAGCGACTGGTTCCCGGTGAAACAGGTGCTGGAAGATAAGATCGACTCGGTTTGTTTCAGACTGATTTGTGATAAGGACCTGCTGGCTGGATCCAATGGGCTGCTGGTGACCCGGGAAGAGGTGGGAGAAAAGCACATTTTGACCTGGAAGACGCAGTATCCCATGGCTTACTACCTGCTCTCCTTTGCCGTGGCCGATTACGTGGATTACTCCTTTTATTCCAGTCTTTCAGAGGAAAATGATTCGGTATTGGTGCAAAATTATCTTTATGATACAGAAGAGGTTCTGGACGACTGGAAGAAGCAGGTTGATGAGACCGGATCCATGCTCAGTCTCTTTTCAGGGCTGCTGATAGATTACCCCTTTGCAGCAGAGAAATACGGACATTGCATGGCACCCATGGGGGGAGGAATGGAACATCAGACCATGACCACCATCCACAATTTCTCTTTCTCCCTGGTGGCCCACGAGCTGGCTCACCAGTGGTTTGGGGACTATATCACCTGCGGCAACTGGCAGGATATCTGGATTAACGAAGGATTTGCCTCCTACATGGAATATGTGGCGGCTGAGCATCTCAGAGGGCAGGATGCCGCAGATCAATGGATGGATAATGCCATGTCCATTGCCCTGGGGGAGCAGAGGGGGTCGGTCTATGTTCCCGAGGAGGAGGTGGAGGATGTATACCGGCTGTTCAGCTATGGCCTGAGCTATAAAAAGGGTGCAGTTCTGCTTCATATGATCCGTTTCATACTGGACGATGATGAACTCTTTTACCAGGTGCTCCGAACCTACCTCTCCCGCTACCAGAACGGACTCGCCACCGGGGCCGATTTTCAGGCCATCCTGGAAGAGGTGAGCGATCTGGATTTCTCCTGTTTTTTCGAACAATGGTATTATGGCGAAGGCTACCCCGTGTTTAAACTCTTCTGGGAGCAAGAGGGAGACAGCCTGGTCATAAGGAGCGAACAAAGCAGTACGGCATCCGGTGTAACCCCCTTGTTCCAGATCCCTTTCGAACTGGACATTCTTTATGCAAACGGTCAGAAAAAGCGCGTCAGGCTGATACAGGCGAATAGTGAGGAGGAATTTCTTGTTCCGGTGGAGGGATATGTGGATCGAATTGTATTTGATCCCGGAAAACACCTCTTGAAGACCGCCACGGTAAGCCAGAAACTTCCAGAGGGCAAACCTTTCCGCTTCGGTCCCAATCCGGTTATCAACATGTTGACCATTCAGTTCCCGAATCTTTCCACCATAGATACGGTACGAATCACCAACCTGGCCGGTCAGGAGATCTATAGGGTAAGTGGTGCAGAAAACCCGCTCACCCTTAACCTCTCCACCCTGGCCGATGGACCTTACCTGCTGGAACTATCCACTCCATTCGACACTTACCAGGAACGTATTTTGAAGATTTCCACACATTAAACTCTCATTTATTTACACTTTTGAACAATGAACCTGCAGGATCTGGGATATAATTCCACACTTGAACAATATCGAATTGAACAAGGCCTGGATGCCTTTGAAGTTGGCCGGGTCATTCTGGAACATAAAGAACGTTATGTGGTAAAAAACCCGGATGCGGAATTTGACGCTGAACTCATCGGCAATTTGCGGTTCAGCGCAGGAAGCAGGCTAGATTTTCCAGCGGTGGGCGATTGGGTGGCTTTTTCGGCATATGACCAGGGCAAGGCCTTGATCCATGCCATCTATCCGCGAAGCTCTGTCCTGGAAAGAAAAGCAGTTGGGAAATCCGGGCAGAGCCAGATCATTGCTACAAACATCGATTTTGCCTTGCTGGTACAGGCGCTTGACCGGGATTTTAATATAAACCGCTTAGAAAGGTATTTAACTATCTGCCATGATTCGAAGATTGAACCGCTGATTGTCCTAAGTAAAACAGATCTGATAAATGATTCTGAATTGCAGTCCCTTAGGGATCAGATTGGCCGGCGTATAAGTGATATACCTATCATCCCTGTAAGTAGTCAGACTATTGGATATGAGCCATTGGGAACTGTGATTAAGGCAGGGAAAACGTATTGTCTTCTTGGCTCGTCCGGAGTGGGGAAGTCCACACTTATCAACAATCTCTCCGGGACGCAGCACATGAAAACAGGCGAGATTAGTTCCAGAGTGAATAAAGGCAAGCATATCACCAGCCACCGGGAACTGCTTGTTTTGGACAGGGGAGGGATCCTGATTGATAATCCGGGAATGCGGGAGGTTGGAATTGCGGATGTGACAGATGGATTAGAGAGCACCTTCGAAACCATCATCTCTCATGCCCAGAATTGCAGATACAAGGATTGTACCCATGTTAATGAGTCGGGATGTGCCGTACTGGCCGCACTTAAAGCGGGATCAATAGATCCGGATTCCTATGCAAATTTCCGAAAAATGGAAAAGGAGAAAGAGCATTTTGAATCCGATGCTTTGGAGCGGAAAAGAAAGGATAAGGATTTTGGCAAAATGGTTAAAAACGTGAAGAAACAGAGAAAAAACGACAAGTATTAAGAACAACTAAAAGAACCGGAGGGTGCTCAGAGGCCCGTGGAATTGACCAGCTGAAATTCATTGATGGAGTGCAGCTTAGTAACATGAAAGAGTTTGTCCGGTGGACCTTTGAGTGTGATAAAGTGTTAAGCTTTTAGAGGAACGGCCTACCATATATAGGGGATCAAGCGGTACCTGATTTTTTCACAGTATTCCGTATACCCCGTAAGATTTTCCTTCAGGACTTTTTCCTCGTTGAGGATCCTCAGTGCCAGGGAGAGGGGAAGCAATGCAAATGGGATCAGGCCCCAAAAAGAGCCCAGGGCCACAGGAGTTGGAATGTACATGATCAGAACACCCACATACATGGGGTGACGGACAAAACCGTACATACCCGTGGAGATCACTTCCTGCTCCTCATCCACTTCTATGACCCGGGAGGCATAGCTGTTTTGCCTGAAAACAAAAAATATAATCAGGTAGCCCAGCAGGATGACCACACAAGCCAAAAGGGTGATATGAATGGGGACCTGGGACCAGCCAAAGCGTTTATCCAGGCCGGGAATAATAAAGCCTGCAAGAAAGATCAGGGTGGATAAAATGGAGATCAGCACCTGGGCTTTCTCCCTCTCCCTGGCTTTCGCCCTTCGTTCCAGAAACTTTGGATCATTTTTCAGGAAGTAGAACAGGACAGCAAGCATGGGGACCAAAAGAAGTCCGGCGTACAGGTAAAACTGCCAGTAGTCAAAGGTTCCGGCCGGAAGAAGGACAAGCAGCCCAAGTACCGGGAAGAAACCTGCAAAGCGGACGAGCATTTTCCGGACCAGCACCTTCCTTTCTCCGCTGGATATTTCACTTTTCCTTTCCATGGTTAAATCTGTTAGAAATTATAGTGAAGACTATCCGGCAAGGGTTCTACGGCCAGCTTCATCCACTCGCCATTGATCTTAATGACGACCATATCGTGATCCTTATCGTAGAAGATCGATCCATTCCCGCTTTCCCTTAAAGCCTTATAGTTCACATGTTTCGCACTTTCCTTAAAGTTGGTTTCATCATCGCCCGGGGGAGGATCCATTCTCAAATCTTCACGCCCCAGGTTCCCCAGGGTGAGGGTATTGCTCAAATGCAGCGATCCGTAAAAGATGGCTTTATCTCTTCCAAACATAAAGGAGTGCTGGCGAACGTCAGAACCAATACGGACCCAGTAATAGGCGGGATTGGAATGTCCCCACAGGCTGCTATAATAGTACATTTCAGCCACTGGCCGGTCCTCTTCCACATGCTTGTTTACCAGCATGGTGATCCTTGATTTATCATCGCTGGCATAGCCTTCAAAAACGTGAAAGCCCCATCGCTTTTTATTCTTTTCGTTTGTATTTCCCCTTACCTGTATCATATAGGGGGTGCTCAGGATGCCGTTCACTGTGGTAAACATGGGGGTGAGGGCCGGATCAAACCCATTATGATAGCCTTTGAGCTTCCATTTGTTCCAGGCGGTATCCAAATCGGAGAAGACCTCGGACCGGAAGGCGCCCGAATTTTCAGAACCTTCAATGAGCCTGAAATAGGGATTTTGAGAAGTCCCGGTCTGCAACTGCCCGTAAACCAAGGTACCGGCAAACAGAAAAGCAAGCGAAATTTTTAAATGTTTCATCCTGTCTTAATCAATCTTGATCTGAAACTCCCTGGGCGGCGTGGCACCCTGGAGGTGCTGCACAAAATAATCCCAGCGCCTGCGCATAATGTAGTAGCTGTCTTTCCCATAACCGTGACGTGCGTTGGGAAGCAGGAGGAAATCAAAGTCCTTGTTGGCCTTGATCAGAGCATCCGCCACCAGGTAGGAGTTGTAGGGAGGAACGTTGTCATCCATTCCTCCATGGATGATCATTAACTTTCCTTTCAGGTTTTCCGCATGTACCTGGTTGGCCTGATATTCGTAATTACTTACTCCCTGGTCGTCTATCACTTCCAGGCCAATATATCTTTCGCCCCAGTCGTCTTCGTAGTTCCGGTTATCATGATTCCCCGATTCGGCAATTCCCACCTTGAAAAAATCCGGGTACTTGAACATGGCTGCTGCTGAGGCATATCCGCCCCCGGAGTGGCCCCATATTCCCACTCTGTCCAGGTCCAGGAAGCCATGCTTCCCGGCCAGTTGCTTCAACCCGGATACCTGGTCGGGAAGGGTATTCTCTCCCATATCGCCGTAACAGGCATCATGAAAGGACTTGGATCGCCCAGGGTTGCAGCTTCCTTCCAGAGCCACCACCACAAATCCCAGTTCGGTCAGGGCCTGGTTATCTCCTCTGGCGGCCATAAAGCTCCAGGAACGTATGCTGCCACCCTGGGGGCCTGGGTAAATATAGAGTATCACCGGGTACTTCTTACCGCTTTCCATATGGCCCGGGGTATGCATGAGCCCGTAAAGATCCCAGCGCTTGTCGGCGGACCTGACCTGAAAGGGCATGGGCGCTTTCCAGCCGTGGGTTTCCAGCCTGGTAATATCAGTCTTCTCCAACACCCTAATTAATTTACCCTGGATGTTCCTGAGCTCGTGGACAGGGGGAACATCGGGTTGAGAATAGGTATCGGTGAAATACTGGTCATCGGGGGAGAAGCTGATGCTGTGATTACCCAATTCAGGACTTAATAACTGCAAATTCTCTCCGCTGAAATCCACCCGGTAAAGATACTGGAAGTAGGGATTTCCTTCCTCTTTCCCGCTGGCCATGAAAAAGATAATACGTTTCTCCGGGTCTATCTTTAGCACTTGCAGCACTACAAACTCACCCCGGGTAATGGGATGCTTCAGACTGCCGGATTCGGCATCGTATAGATATAGATGTCCCCAGTCGCTTCGTTCCGAATACCAGATGATCTCCTTGGTAGCGGAAAGGAATTTCCAGTTGATGCTTCCCTGTCCCGATTCAAATTGTGTTTCAACGATCTCCTGGAAGATATCCCGGACCTCGCCGGTTTCACAATCGGCCATACGAACCCGGGCCTCCTGGTGGTCCCTGCTGGTGGAGACAAAAACCAGCTGTTTGCTGTCCTCGCTCCAGGATATATCGTCCAGTAGTCCGCCCTCACAGCTTATATTGTCACACAGGGTTCCTCTCCGGGCATCGGGTGCCAGCTTCAGGGGAGTAATCCTGGGCTTCTCCGCGCTGATATCGATGATCACCCGGTGAATCCGTATGATATCTTCATCCCCGGGCAGCGGATATTTCCATTCCATAAGTTCCGGTGCACCTACCGTGGTTTTAACCAGGTACATCGAGCTTACATGCCGCTGATCCTGCCGGAAAGTGGCGATCTTTTTGGAATCGGGCGACCAGCTAAGTATGGGCCGGTCGCTGCGCTTCCATCCGGCATTATCTGTGGCATACCCAAAATCCTTGATCCCATCGGTGGTCAGGGCTCTTTCTTCTCCGTTTTCCACATTACGCAGCCAGAGATTCCAGTCCTTTATAAAGGCCTCATATTTGCCATCGGGCGATATGGAGGTTCTGCGGAATCTTCTCTCTGCTTCCTGCTCCACTTTGCCTTTTTCAAACAACTCTTTCCTGGAGGTGGCGGAAAGTATTTTCTTCCTGTTGGGATCGACCAGTTTATATATGGACTGGCCTTCCGCTTCTGCCTCGTACCATACCCTTCCATCCCTGGTCCATTGAGGCCGGATGTTATTATCTACAAATTTATCCACATTTCCTCTTAGCATGGCTTGTGCCCTCTGGTAATCGGATTCTTTAAGTTTACGGGTGTCCTGTCCCTGAGATAAGTTTACCATCAGGCATAAGAGGATAATGGAGGTGAGTTTTATTTTCATAGGGAAATAATTTCTATTCTGCATATCAAATGTAGGAAAAACAAAAATCCGGGAATGCAAACAGGACGAATATCCTTACCTTTATAAGTTCATCGCGTATTTCTTAAACCTTTTATACCACGATCCATGAAACTGAAAGCCCTGATCCCTATCTGTCTGACATTCCTGCTATTCGCCTGTGAGGGCAGCGGTCCATCCTATCAAAACACCAGGCTTGATTTTGAAAGCCGCGCAGCCGACCTGGTCTCCAGAATGACCCTGGAGGAGAAGGTGAGTCAACTGACCCACCAGGCTGATGCGGTGGAGCGGCTGGATATTCCCGCGTATAACTGGTGGAACGAATGTCTGCATGGGGTGGCCCGTTCCGGGAAGGCAACGGTCTTTCCCCAGGCCATTGGAATGGCGGCCACCTTCGACCGGGACCTCATGTTTCGAATGGCCGATGTGACCTCCACAGAGGCCCGGGCCAAATACCACGACTATGTTTCCAGGGGGAAACACGGGATTTACCAGGGGCTTACCTTCTGGTCTCCCAATATCAATATTTTCAGAGATCCCAGATGGGGCAGGGGACATGAGACTTATGGCGAGGATCCATACCTGACCGGGGAGATGGGGGTGCAGTTTATAAAAGGCTTGCAGGGAGCGGATCCCCGTTACCTGAAAACTGTTGCCACTTCCAAGCATTACATCGTACACAGTGGACCGGAACCATTGCGCCACGAGTTTGATGCGGTGGTAAGCGAGCGTGATTTCAGGGACACCTACCTGCCTGCTTTTAAAAAGACAGTGGAGAAAGGTCAGGTCTATTCAGTCATGTGTGCTTATAACAGGTATATGGGCGAACCCTGCTGCGGGAGTGCCCCCCTTCAGGAAGAGCTTCTCCGAGGTGAGCTGGGCTTCCAGGGTTACATCGTCTCTGATTGCGGGGCCATATATGATTTCCACTGGGGACACAAGGTAGTTCAAAACCGGGAGGAGGCCGCCGCCCTGGGAGTTCTTTCCGGAACCGATCTGAACTGTGGCGATCAATATGAGGGGCTGGTTGAGGCGGTTAAACAGGGTATGATCAATGAAGAGGCAATAGACAGAGCGGTGGAACGGCTGATGCTGGCACGTATGAAACTGGGGATGTTTGATCCCGGTGAGATGGTTCCCTGGTCCGGCATACCGGTGGATACCCTTGCTTCAGAACCTCATAAGGAGGTGGCCAGGGAGATGGCCCGGAAGTCCATGGTGCTGCTGAAAAACGAGCAAAACACTTTGCCCCTTGGCAAAGAGTTAAAGCGCGTGGCAGTGATTGGTCCCAATGCCCATAATGTGGATGTGCAGAATGGCAATTACAATGGAACCCCGGTGGCACCGGTAAGCGTTCTGGATGGGATCACTGCGAAACTGGGAACTGAAGCCGAAGTGCGTTATGCTTTAGGTTGTCCTCATCACAGCGGTCTGCCCTACTTAAGTCCGGTTCCATCCGAATTTCTGTTCTCGGATGAAGAGCAAAGCATGCCTGGACTGCAGGCCTCCTTCTATCCTGATCTGGAGGGAGACCTTACACCTGTTTTGCAGCGCAGCGATGAACAAATTGATTTTTACTGGTGGGACGGGGAACCGCCGGCTGATGGACTGACCGATGATCAGTACAGCGTGGAGTGGAAAGGCTACCTGGTTCCCCGCAAAAGCGGCACCCATGCACTGGGACTGTATGGTAAGTATATGCAGCTGATTGTTGACGGGGACACCCTGATCAGGCATAATAATCCCCACCATCCCGATAAGACCTACAGGAAGGTGGAGCTGGTGGCAGGTAAGGCATACCGGATCCAGGTGCGTGTATTCGATGAGCATGGCGATGCCAATTGCACCCTTCACTGGGAAGAACCAGGCCTGCCCCTGGCCTGGGAGGCTTTGCAGGCAGCCCGCTGGGCCGATCATGTGGTCCTGGTAATGGGACTTACTGCCCGGCTGGAAGGAGAGGAGATGCGGGGGCTGGATCTGGAAGGATTTAATGCAGGAGACAGGACCTCTCTGGATCTGCCGGCTGTTCAGCGCAGTCTGATCCGGCAGATCGCCGCAACCGGAAAACCGTTAACCCTGGTACTGATGACCGGTTCGGCAGTCTCCATAAGCATGGAACATGAAACGGTTCCGGCCATCCTGCAGGCCTGGTACGGAGGCGAGGCAGCCGGGGAAGCTGTAGCAGATGTTCTCTTTGGGGATTACAATCCTGCCGGCAGGCTCCCATTGACCTTCTACCGGTCGGTTAACGACCTGCCGCCGTTTGAAGACTATGATATGACTGGCCGGACCTATCGCTATTTCGAAGGGGAGGTGCTGTATCCATTTGGCTATGGACTGAGTTATACCACCTTCTCTTATGACAATCTGATCCTGGAAAAGAATGAAATTGCACCAGGGGAATCCCTTACCGTAAGTGTGGATGTGACCAATACAGGCGAGCGGGAGGGCGAAGAGGTGGTTCAGCTCTATATCCGCGAATTGGAGTCGGATGAGATACGCCCTCTAAAGGATCTCAGGGGCTTTGTCAGGGTGCCCATTAAAGCCGGGCAGACCATTGCGGTAAGCTTGGAGCTTGGGCCTGATGAATTGTCTTATTACGATCCGGATGCAGGAGACTATCTGGTAGAAGCGGGAATATACGAGATTATGGTAGGACCCTCTTCAGACTCAGAAGTTCTGTTGAAGAAAGAACTGCTGGTGCGTTAGGGTTTAGAGGATCTCCTTGGAACCATCGCCTATCTCAGCTACATAGAAGTCAGCCTTGAGTCCGGTGCGCTCCTTATAAGCCAGGCCAACTTCCCTGATAAAGGACTCCACCTGATCCTCTTTGACGATGCTTACCGTGCAGCCACCGAATCCGGCTCCGGTCATCCTGCTACCAATGGTGCCTTCGATTTTTCGAGCTTCTTCCACCAGGGTATCAAGCTCCGTTCCGGTCACTTCATAATCGTCCCTGAGCGAGTCGTGCGACTGGTTCATCAGCTGGCCAAAAGATACCACATCACCCTGGTTCAGGGCTTCTATGGCAGCCAGGGTACGGTTGTTTTCGGTGATCACATGGCGGGCCCTTCTTCTTTCTGTCTCATCGGAGATCAGGTGGGAGAGTGTGTTGAATTCCTCCAGGCTCAGATCGCTTAGATGCTTGATTTTTTTCTCCCTGCGAAGAGCCTCTACCGCTGATTCACACTGGGCCCTTCGCTCATTGTATTTTGAGTCGGCCAGCCCTCTCCGTTTATTGGTATTGGCGATGACGATCTTCATGCCCTCCAGCTTTAGGGGAACTCGTTCATAATCGAGGGTGTCACAGTTCAGAAAAAGGGCATGATCGGCAGCTCCCATGCCCGAAGCAAACTGGTCCATAATGCCACAGTTGACTCCCACAAAATTATTCTCAGCGCTCTGGGAAATTTTAACCAGTTCCATGCGGTCAAAGCCAAAGCCAAAAATCTCATTCATGGCAAAGGCGGTGACCATCTCTATGGAGGCTGAGGAGGAGAGCCCGGCCCCATTGGGAATATCACCCGAGTAAAGCAGGTCCACGCCTTCAATCTCTTTTGCTTTTTTGCGGAATTCGTTCAGGACTCCTACCGGATAATTGATCCAGGATTTTCCTTCCTTTTCGAAGGGCTCATCCAGTTTTACCTCTCCGCGGTGATCGAAATTGGCGGTGGCAAAACGAACCAGACGTTTGTTATTTTTTCTTACAAGCAGGTAGGTGCCGAAGGAGAGGGCGCAGGGAAATACATAGCCTCCATTGTAATCGGTATGCTCACCGATCAGGTTCACCCTTCCTGGTGAGAAAAAGAGATGGATCCTGTTTTCACTCTCCCCGTATAAACTGATAAAAGTCTCTTTAAGCTGTTCAACGTTCATGTGCTTATCCTTTTTGAGAGAGTAAAAGTAGGAAAAAATATCTGATCAAATATGGAGCATTTTTTACTACATTTAGGGCCTATGTTGGGTGACACGATATTCAGGAGAATCCTGGTTTACCTGGGAATCGTAGTGCTTGCACTTCTGTTCCTGCTCCCTTTTCTGGGTTCAGTAAACCTCTTTGATTCAGACGAGATCAACTATGCCGAATCGGCCAGGGAGATGATAGTCACGGGTGATTACCTGACTGTTCAGATCGATTTTGAACCCTTTCCTGAAAAGCCCCCGCTTTTTTTCTGGCTCCAGACTGTCTCCATGAAGATCTTTGGAATCAATGAATTTGCAGCCCGGTTTCCCAATGTGATTTGCGGAATCTTATCGCTGATGATGCTCTACTCGTTTGGGCGTAAAATTTATGGGCATCGCTTTGGATTGTTATGGATCCTCTCTTATGCAGCAGCCATTCTACCTTTCTTTTTCTTTAAATCGGGAATCATCGATCCCTGGTTCAACCTTTTTATTTTTATAGGAATTGGACGGTTCATATTTTACTTTGATCCGGAAAGGAAGAAGGGGCAGCTTAAAAATCTGATTCTGTCTGCCATTTTTTTCGGACTTGCAGTAATGACCAAGGGGCCGGTGGCTACCTTGATTTTCCTGCTCTGCTTCCTGGTTTTTCTGATGCTGAAACGTTTCAGAATATCCACTTCGGTGGTCCATGTGACTCTTTTCATCGTGGTCCTGGCCGTGGTTGGGGGAAGCTGGTTCCTGTTTCAGGCGGCAAGTGGAAACTCAGGGATTATCAGGGAATTCATTGACTACCAGATAAAGTTGCTTTCCACCCATAGTGGTGTCCATGATGGATTTTTCGGCTATCACCTGGTGGTGCTCCTTATTGGGGTATTCCCCGCTTCGGTGATCGCTTTGAAAAGCATTACAAAAAAGACTGAGGATACCCAGCTGCAAAGCTTGTTCCGGCAGTGGATGTATATCCTGTTGCTGGTGGTCCTAATTGTCTTCTCCATAGTCAATACCAAGCTCTTGCATTATAGTTCTCTGGCCTATTTTCCCCTGACTTTCCTGGCTGCCTGGGTATGGGATAAATGGCTCGACAGGAAAATAGAAATTGGAGGCTGGCAGGTGGTCCTGATCTTTCTGATCGGCCTGCTTCTTTCCGGCATGGCCATTGTTTTCCCCTTGATCACCGATCATTATAACTGGTTGCTCAGCAAAGATTTTTCCTTTATCGGGCCCTTCACTGCAGAGGCCCTGCAACGGAATGTTCACTGGAGTGGCTATGAGTGGCTCATCGGCCTCTTCCTGATTGTCGGGGTGATTGCTGCATCGGTTCAAATCCTGCGCAGGGACTGGAGCGGGATGGTTATCCTCCACCTGGTGGTACTCCTTTTTGTATTTGTCTCCATATCCTTGTTCTCTGAGCGGGTGGAAGGCTATAATCAACGGGTTGCCGTAAAATTCTATAAGAGCCTTCGTGGACAGGATGTTTATGTGAATACGCTTGGATTCAAGAGCTATGCACATCTCTTTTACTTTGACAAGCAGCCCGGTGAGGAAGATGACAGCATTGAAAGGCTGATGACCGGATCACTGGACCGGGATGCCTATTTTGTAATGAGAGTCGACAAAAAGGAAATTTACCTGGAACTGTATCCGGAGCTGGAGGTGCTGATGGAAAAGGATGGATACGTGTTTACAGTCAGGCGAGCCGCGCCCTCTGATCCCTGAAATACGATCGCCAGCATCTAGCGCAGGTGTACTACTTCACCCTTCCTGCTGCTTTCGTAAGCCGCTTCGATGACCCGGATCACATCCCGGGCCTGTTGCGGGGTGACTATCAGGGGAGCCCCCTTTCGAATGACCTCATAAATATTATCGTAATAGGCCATGTAGTTTCCGGGTAACAGGGGGTATTCACCTTCCAGATGCTGGCCCTTAAAATCGGTGTTTATTTTTGCATGGCTGAAACTGGGATCCACACCCCATCCTTCCGATCCCGGGATCAGTCCGGCCTTCAGATCCCTTTCCTGAGGGTCTGAGCCCCAGGCCAGGAAAGAGCCTTCGGTCCCATGAAGCATAAAGCTGGGACCCTGTTCCCGTACCAGGTAACTGGAGCGCAGCATACATTTGAATTCAGGGTAGTGAAGCCAGAGATCATAACTGTCGTCTGTCAGCGCCCCGTCCCTAAGCATCCGGGTATCGCAGAACAGTCGGTCAGGCATCCCGAAGAGGTTCAGGGTTTGATCGATCAGATGCGATCCCAGGTTGTAAAGGGTTCCGGTACCATTGGCCTGATCTTTCCACGACTCCTTGATGTAATTCCGGAAACGGTCGAAATGGATCTCAAAATCCACCAGGCGTCCAAGTTTTCCGGAAGCCAGCACTTCTTTCACGGTAAGGTAGACGCCATCCCAGCGCCTGTTTTGGTATACACTCAGGAAAACCCCCTGTTTGTCAGCCAGCTCTATCAGCTGGTCCGCTTCACTGGTAAGCAGAGTAAAGGGCTTCTCGACAACCACATGCTTGCCGGCCTGCATGGCCCTGCTTGCCATATCTACATGAAGGTGATCGGGGGTGTTTACCACCACCAGCTCGATGGCAGGATCCTCAATAATAGCTTCAAAGTTTCTGACCAGTTGGGCGCCAGGGTGCTTCCCTTTGGACTCGTGGCGGTTTCTTTCCAGGATCTTTCCCACCTTGTAGCCGGGATGAACTTCCAGAAGAGGACCGTGGAATACCAGCCCGGACATTCCATAGGAGCAGAGTGCGGTGTTGATTGGTTTCATAGGGAAAATTTAAAGGCACAAATTAATAAAAAAGTATGATCCTCCCTTTACTGACCCTGATAGTTCACTACCTTTGTTGGCTAACAGGGAAAGAATTTAGATGTATTTCGATCAGAATATATTTGAAGGAGGAAGGAAGATACCACTGGTGGAAGAGTTTTATACCATACAGGGAGAGGGCTACCATACAGGGAAAGCTGCCTACTTTATCCGGGTGGGCGGTTGTGATGTGGGGTGCAGCTGGTGCGATACAAAATTTTCCTGGAATCCTGCGCATCATCCCGTGGTGGACGCCGAACAGATTATTGAACATGTGATGGAGTACCCGGCTGCTGCCGTGGTGGTGACTGGTGGAGAGCCCCTGATGGTCCCTATGGATTACCTCACCGGAATATTAAAGGAGAAAGGGATTGAAACCTTCCTGGAGACCAGTGGAGCCTATGAACTGAGTGGAAGCTGGGATTGGATCTGTCTCTCCCCCAAGAAAAATGCCCCGCCTGTGGAGTCCATATTCCCGGAGGCTGATGAGCTGAAAGTGATTATCGCAGCAGAGGAGGATATCGCCTGGGCGCTTGAAAACGCCTCCAGGGTTAGCGCGGAGTGTAAACTTTATCTGCAGCCAGAATGGAGCCGGAGAGAGGAAATACTTCCTGTCATTATCGCGTTTTCCAAAGAAAATCCCCGCTGGATGATCTCCCTGCAGTCCCACAAATACATGCATATTCCCTAGAATGGAGCTTAGAAAAGGCATATGGGTAATTCTGATGATTGTCCTCACTCCGGGCCTTTCAGGGCAATACTATAGTAGTTCCTCCAAAAAAGCTGTTAAACGATTTAAACAAGCCAGAGCCTGCTATGAATTATTGGATAATGCCTGTGTGGAGGAGATGCTCTTAAAGGCCATCAAGGCCGATGCCGAGTTTATAGAGGCATATCAGATGCTGTCTCAGCTATGTTATGACCAGGGGCGACTGGAAGAAGCCATCTCTTATTATTCCCGAACCCTGGAAATTGATCCCGAGGGCAATCCGGAGGGATACAGGCTTTTGGCCGGACTGAAACTGGCAAGCGGCGATTATCAGGGGGCCAGGGAGCTGGCTGAAAATTATCTGGCTTTCCCTCCGCAAAGAGTAAAGAACAGGGAGGCCGTGGAATTGATCAGGGAAAAGTGCGACTTCGCCATGGAGGCTATAAAAAATCCCGTTCCCTTTCAACCTGAAAACCTGGGCCCCGCGGTGAACTCTGAGTACAGTGAATACTGGCCTGCCCTGACCGTGGATGAGCAGATGCTGATGTTTACAGTGATGCTTCCTGGTGAGCTGCAGACAGGCGGAGATCCGCTCTCTCTGCAAGAGGATTTTTTCTACTCCACTCAAAAGGATGGAGTTTGGGAAGCACGGCAGAATGCGGGAGCACCTTTAAATACCCAGGACAACGAGGGGGCCCAGTCCATGACAGCAGATGGGAGGACCTTGTGGTTTACCGCCTGTAACCGGCGAAGCGGACTGGGGATGTGTGACCTCTACTATTCCACTCTGGAAAACGGCAGATGGAGCAGCCCAAAAAATGCCGGCAGCCCGCTGAACAGCCGCCACAGCGAGAAGCATCCTGCTATTTCGGCCGATGGCCGTTTTCTCTACTTCACCTCCAACCGGCCGGGGGGATCGGGATCCTACGACATATGGAGATCAGAGCGAATAGGTGAGACCTGGAGCGATCCGGTAAATCTGGGCGATTCGGTGAATACCAGCGGATTGGAACAATCGCCCTTTATCCACCCCGATCAGCAGAGCCTCTATTTTTCTTCCACCGGCTGGCCGGGAATGGGGCAGGGGGACCTGTATCTCACGAGATGGAAGGGGAGCTCAGGATGGAGCAGGCCAGAAAATCTGGGCTACCCCATTAATACCTATCATGACGATATCGGACTGACTCTGAATGCCAGCGGTGAACTGGCCTATTTTGCATCCAGCAGGGGGGAGGGGATGGATACGGATATTTTCTCCTTTGAAATGCCCCGAGAGCTCAGGCCGGTGCCTGTTTCCTATATGAAAGGGAGGGTATATGATTCACGAACCATGAAGGGGCTGAAGGCCGTGATCCAGTTGATTGACCTGGAGACCGGGGAGGCTGTCATGGAGCTGGAATCCTATCCGGGTGAAGGCGATTACCTGATTTCTCTTCCCATGGACAGGGATTATGCCCTGAATGTTTCGGCCGATGCTTACCTGTTTTATTCGGATCACTTTACCTTTAGCGGAGTCTATAGTCAGACCAAGGCCCTGCGCAGGGATGTTCCCATGGAGCAGGTAAAAGTAGGCAGTATGGTGGTTCTGAACAATATTTTTTATGCAAGCGATTCCTACCAGTTGAAACCGGAGTCCAGGGTTGAACTGGACCGTATATTCGAATTCCTTTTGCATAATGCTTCCATCGGGGTGGAGATCGGCGGGCATACCGACAGCACCGGAACTCCGGAGCATAACCAGGACTTATCGGAGCGACGGGCCCGGAGTGTAGTGGAGTACCTGGCAGGCAAAGGAATTGATATGGGCAGGCTGAAAGCGGCCGGGTATGGACAGATGCAAGCGGTAAAAGACAACAGCACAGAAGAAGGAAGGGCAATGAACAGGCGTACGGAGCTTAAAATCATTAGCATCCATGAATAGGTGGAAGATCATATTTAAGGAAATCCCGGAATATCTGAAGGATAAATCTACCCTCATTACCCAGGTGATGTTTGTCTCCCTCTTCGCCCTGGTCTTTATCAATATATACGCCCCTTTCAATGCCTCCACCTGGACCGAGCTGGCTCGCCTGGAATTCTTTTTTTACTCCAGCGTAATGATCCTTATCGGAATGCTGGGGATCGTCTTTAGTAAGCTGGTCTTTTTCCTGATTATGGGAAGAATCCGCATGAGCTATCTGATTTTCGGACTATGGCACCTGGCCGAGATCGTGCTTATGGCGGCCATTTACCTGGCCGTGGACCTGGTGTTGCTGAAGTCGGGCATGGAGCTGGTGGACCGCTTTATGAGGCTTCTTTTTATCACCCTGATGGTTCTGGCCATTCCTTACTCCATCTCCTGGTTGTATCTTTCCATGAAGGATAAGCGTATCAAATTAGAGGAACTGACAAATAATACCTCGCAGGAGTTTCAGGAGAAGAAGATGATCACCTTCAGGGATGAGACCGAGAAACTCCGTTTTTCCATTAAATCGGAGGATATTCTTTTTGTGGAGTCCACCGATAACTACGTGACGGTGCATACTCTGGAGAAGGGGAAGGTTAAGAAGATTATGCTTCGGAATACCATGAAACGGCTGGAGAAGGAGCTGGAGGGAACCCTGATCCACCGCTGTCACCGCTCCTACATGGTGAACTTTGAGAATATCAAACTGGTCAAGCTTATCAGCACCAACCTTTACATCTATATGGACTCAGCGGAGGAGATCCGAATCCCGGTCTCCAAGTCGTATGCCGAGCATGTGCATGAATTTCTGAACCGGGTCTCTCTTTAAGATTTATTGCTTCATTTTCCGCTTATGATCCTGCTGTATCTATGGGATTATTGCTAATTTAAGAGCCTTAAAAACCCAAATCCAACAACATGAAGAAAGTAGCGCAATACACCATTCTGATATCTCTCGGAATGGTCATTTCTGTATCAGCTCTGTATGGACAGAAAAACAAAAAAGTGGAGGAAGCGTCCAAAGGCTATGAATTTTCCATGGTGACTTCTGTTCCAGCCACCTCTGTAAAAGATCAGCATCGTTCAGGGACTTGCTGGAGCTTTGCTGCCACCAGTTTTATGGAGTCAGAACTGCTGCGTACCGGGATGGGCGAGTTCGACCTATCTGAAATGTTTTTTGTCAGGAAAGCTTATGAAATGAAGGCGGATAAATATGTCCGCCTGCATGGGAAGGGAAATTTTGGGAACGGGGGACTGGCCATGGATGTGATGCACATCTGGAAGGAGTTCGGATTGATTCCCAATGAGGAGTATGACGGAGTTACAACAAAAGATAAGCTTCCGGTTCACGGCGAGATGGATGCGGTTTTGCTTGCTTATGTGGATGCAGTGATCAAAAACCGAAACCGGGAACTCTCAACGGTATGGAAGGCAGGATTCAGCGGAATTCTGGATGCCTATCTCGGAGTGGTACCTGCCAATTTCAGCTATCATGGAGAATCCTATACCCCGGCCTCTTTTGGCAGCTCCACCGGACTGAGCCCGGATGACTATGTTTCCGTAGGTTCCTATACGCACCAGCCCTTTTACGAGGATTTTATCCTGGAGATTCCCGATAACTGGCTCTGGAGCAGTATTAAGAACGTACCCCTGGATGAAATGATGGGACTTCTGGACCATGCCCTGGAGAAGGGTTATTCCGTTTGCTGGGATGCCGATGTGGGGGAACGAAGCTATGATTGGAAACGGGGAGTGGCCCTGATGCCTTCCACTGAGATCGAGGATCTGGACGGTTTGGAGCGGGCCAGGTGGGATGAGCTGTCAGAAAGTGAACAGCAGGGGCTCTTTTATGATTTTTCCACTCCCAAGAAGGAGCGGATCATTACCCAGCAGAATCGCCAGGAGATGTTCGATGATTACAGGACCACCGACGATCATCTGATGCATATAACAGGTATTGCTAAGGATCAGGATGGCAATAAGTTTTATCTGGTGAAAAACTCCTGGGGAACCGGGAATCATATTTATAAGGGCTACCACTACGTTTCCGAGGCCTATATGCGCGCCAAGACCATCTTTTTTATGGTCCACAAGGAGGCCGTGCCGGATGCTACAGCGGAAAAACTGGGAATTTAGCTCCAGCTGATGCCCCGTTCCTGGTAGATGCGGATGAAGTTTTCTACGGAGCGGTCGTATCCGCGCTCCATATCATCAGGAAAATAACAGGCAGGCAGTTCACCGGCCCGTCGATGTGAAACAATGCAATCGCAGCAGATTCCTTTTTTGCCACATGGATAGCTGCAGTTACAGTTAACCAGGTTTCGTTCTTTTTTGCACTCCATTACTCCTCAGATTCTGCGGGTTGGTAAAAATTAAAGAATGAAAATAGCCTTTTTTTCTTACTTTGATATGGTGATACCACAAAAGCTGCTCAGAACCACGATTCTTACCCTGCTGATCCTGGCCTGCTCCCCTTGGAGGACCGGGATTCAGGGCTATCAGCTGGAGGCTGATTCGGGAAAGCCACTGGATCCTCCTTTTCTGGCGGAGGGTGCAGCCTGGGCCGATTCACTTATGTCCCTCATGAACCTGGAGGAGCGTATTGCGCAGATGATCATGGTCTATGCTTATTCCAATATGGGACCCCTGCACGAAAGGGCGGTACTCAGGCAGGTGAAGCGGCAAAAGGTGGGTGGGATCCTCTTCTTCCAGGGAGAACCCCTGGAACAGGCCCGGCTTACCAACCTGTATCAGGAGGCAGCAGAAATTCCCCTCCTGGTGGCCATAGACGGCGAAAACGGACTGGGCATGCGCCTGGACAATACCCTCACTTACCCGGCCACCATGATCCTGGGAGGAATTACGGACAATCGTTTGATATACCGGCTTGGGGCTGATATGGGAGCACAATTCAGAAGATTGGGGGTTCATATGAACCTGGCTCCTGTGGCAGATATCAATAACAACCCAGCAAACCCCGTGATTGGATCCAGGTCCTTTGGCGAGAACCCTTATAATGTCACGTCCAAGGTGGTGGCTCTGATGGAGGGTATGCAGGACCAGCGGGTCCTCGTCGCCGCCAAACATTTTCCCGGTCACGGAGATACAGACACGGACTCACACCGTGCCCTTCCGGTCATTCCCCATCAGCGTGAACGTCTGGATTCCCTGGAATTGTTTCCTTTCCGCGAAGCCATCGGCCGGGGGCTTACAGGTATCATGGTGGCTCACCTTCGAGTTCCGGTCCTGGATGCACGGGAGAACCGGGCTACAACGCTTTCCCGGCCTGCCATTACAGGAGTGCTGAAAGAGGAGATGGGATTCAGGGGGCTGATCATCACCGATGCACTCAATATGAAGGGCCTGAGCAGCTATTTTGAGCCGGGAATCAGGGAGGTGGAGGCTGTAAAGGCCGGGAATGATATTCTGCTAATGCCAGCCGATGTGGAACAAGCCATCGAGGAAATAAAGAAAGCGGTAAGGCAGGGGAGTATCTCCGAAGAGGAGATCAACGAAAGTTGCCGTAAGATTCTCCAGGCCAAATACTGGACCGGGGCCCAAAGGAGGGAAGCCATAAAAGTGGATTCTCTGTTGGAGGATCTGAACGATCCTTCCTACCAGACACTTTACCGGGAGCTGGTGGAGCATTCACTGATCCTGGCAGAAAACAGGGAGGGAGCCGTTCCTCTTGGCCAGCTGGACAGAAGCTCGCTTGCTACGATCACTTTCAGCAGAGAGGGAGTAAGAGAAGCCAGCCGGATGGGGGACAAATTCCTGGTGGGAGATCATTTCGCCCTGGCCTCGGAAGCAGAATTCAACAAACTGGATGAGCTTTTACTTAAGTTGGACAGATACAACACGGTGATTGTAAATATCTTGAATACCAGCAGCCGGGCTTCCCTGAAATATGGGGTCAGCGATAAAATCCTGTATTTTCTTCATCAGATTGATCCCTCAGTCAAACTCATCGTGAATGTAGCCGGGGTGCCCTATGCCTTAAGACGTTTTTCTTCCCTGGAACATCTGGATGCTCTGATCCTGTCCCATAAGGATGATTTGCTCTATCAGGATTTGACCCTCCAGGCCATTTTCGGAGGCGCCGCTTTTTCGGGTCATATGCCCGTTTCCTCTGGAACCTTTTTACCAGAGGGAGCCGGTATTGATACGGGTCCTCCGGTCCGCTTGGGGTATGGATCCCCCCTGGATGTGGGCCTTCATCCCGATACCCTCCGGAAAATGGAGAAGATCATCAGAAAGGCTATAGCGCAGAAGGCTATGCCCGGATGCCAGGTGCTGGTCGCCCGCAAAGGGAAAGTAGTCTGGCACGAAAGCTATGGGCACCATAGCTACCGTAAGAAACGTCCGGTACAAGAGGATGACATTTATGATCTTGCTTCCATCACCAAAATGGCTTCCATTACTGCAGCTTTGATGCGCCTGCGCGATCAGGGTCTATTTCACGAGGATTCCCTGATGGGGGCCTATGAACCCATTCCGGACTCCTGCAATAAGGCGGGCTTACTTGTGGCTGATGTGCTGGCCCACCAGAGTGGCATGCTGGCCTGGATCCCCTTTTATTACGAAACACTTGAACCACTGGATTCCTCACAGGCCCTGTTTAGTAAATCCTTTTCCCGCTCCTATCCCCTGAAGATTGGGGAGGGACTCTATTTTAACCGGAATGTGAAATATGTGGATGGGGTGTATCAAAAGTTTTACTCAGAGGAGTATCCCTACCAGGTGGCTGATGAGCTGTATATGCGCAGCGACTGGAAAGATACCCTTTATAAGCGGATCTATGACTCTGAACTGATCTCAAAGGAGTACCGCTACAGCGGACTGGGTTTCTATATGTTTCAGCAGATCATTGAGACCGTCACCGATACCATGCTCTATCCCTATGTCTGGCATAACTTCTATAATCCCCTGGGGGCACATACCCTGGGATACAAACCCCTGAGCCGTTTTCCCAGGGAGCGTATCGTTCCCACTGAAAATGATATGAGCTACCGGAGACAGCTGCTGCAGGGACAGGTACACGATATGGGAGCTGCTATGCTGGGGGGTATTTCAGGCAATGCAGGTTTGTTTGGCAGCGCCAATGACCTGGCGAAGTTGATGCAGATGTTTTTGAATGGCGGCAGCTATGGCGATCGAAGGTATATCCAGGAGTCCACGCTGGAGCTTTACACCTCCTGTTATAACTGCGAGGAGGAAAATCACAGGGGATTTGGGTTCAACAAACCTGTGTACTGGGAGAAGGATGCCGGACCCGCCTGCAACAGTGCCTCTCCTTCCAGTTTCGGACACTCGGGATTCACTGGTACCCTGGCCTGGGCCGATCCCGAATATGAGCTGGTCTATATCTTCCTTTCCAACCGGGTCCATCCCAATATGGCCAATAACCTGCTGACTAATATGAATGTGCGCACCGAGGTACAGCAGGTAGTATACAATGCCTTAATGGAATAGATGCTCCATAACAGGGCTGTATTCCCCGCTTGTTTGATAATTATCATGATTTCAACAGCTGGGAACAGGTAGCTTTGTGTAATTTCAAAGGATATATCTATTGCTATGAAACCTACACATATTGAACACATCGGAATCGCTGTAGTCAGCCTGGAAGAGTCGATTCCTTATTATGAAAAGGTGCTCGGGCTGGAGTGCTATGCCATTGAGGAGGTAGCCGATCAAAAAGTACGAACCGCGTTTTTTAAAGTGGGCGATACCAAAATCGAGTTACTGGAAAGCACCGATCCGGAAGGGCCCATCGGGAAATTTATTGTAAAAAGGGGTCCGGGGGTCCACCACCTGGCTTTTGCCATGGAAAATGTGAATCAGGCGCTGCAAGATGCTGCATATCAGGGTATCAGCTTAATTGATCAGGTTCCGCGAAAGGGAGCGGAAGGCTTACAGATTGGCTTTCTGCATCCAAAATCGACTCAGGGCGTATTAACCGAGTTCTGTGGTCATGAGTAGCCGGGACAAGGTTCAGAATCTGATCGATCGCCGTGAACTGGCCCGAAGGGGTGGGGGTGAAAAGCGGATGGAGGTTCAGCACTCCAAGGGAAAACATACGGCACGTGAGCGTATCCGTATCCTGTTGGATGAAGGTAGTTTCGAGGAGTACGACATGTTCGTCACCCACCGTTCCCATGATTTCGGCCTGGAGGACCAGCATTATCTGGGCGACGGGGTCATTACCGGACACGGAACCATCGACGGACGGGTAGTCTATGTCTATGCTCAGGATTTCACTGTATTCGGAGGGTCCCTTTCAGAGACCCATGCCGCCAAGATCTGCAAGATCATGGATCAGGCTATGAAGGTGGGGGCACCGGTTATCGGTATTAATGACAGCGGCGGAGCCCGGATCCAGGAAGGAGTCAGGAGCCTGGCGGGCTATGCAGAAATTTTTGAACGCAATATCCTGGCCTCGGGCGTGATTCCGCAGATATCAGCCATATTCGGTCCATGCGCAGGAGGAGCGGTTTATTCGCCTGCTCTGACCGACTTTATTCTGATGAGCGATCAGACCTCCTATATGTTTGTAACCGGTCCCCGGGTGACTAAGACGGTAACCGGGGAAACCATCTCCACGGAAGCCCTGGGCGGTGCCCAGATGCATTCCAGTCGTTCCGGAGTGGCCCACCTGGTGGCCGAGGATGAGGAGGAGGGCCTGCTGATGATCCGCAAGCTGCTCTCTTACATGCCTCAGAACAACCTGGAAGATCCTCATGTGACCGAGTGCAACGATCCCATCGACCGGCTCGATGATGTTCTGAACGAGCTTATTCCGGACAACTCCAACGAGCCATACGATATGAAGGATGTGATCTTTACCCTGGTGGATAATAAGGAGTTCTTTGAGATACACCGGCAATATGCCATGAATATCATCGTGGGATTCGCCAAATTCAATGGCATGCCGGTGGGAATCGTGGCCAATCAGCCCAATCATATGGCTGGGGTCCTGGATATTGATGCTTCCCGCAAAGCGGCCCGTTTTGTTCGCTTCTGCGATTGCTTTAACATTCCTGTTGTAACCCTGGTGGATGTACCAGGATTTCTTCCGGGAAGTGCCCAGGAACATGGCGGGATCATCCTGCACGGGGCCAAACTGATGTTTGCCTATGGGGAAGCTACCGTTCCAAAAGTTACCATTACCCTGCGAAAATCCTACGGTGGGGCGCATGATGTGATGAGTTCCAAACAGCTCCGGGGCGACATCAACTACGCCTGGCCCACGGCCGAGATTGCGGTTATGGGGCCCAAGGGGGCCATTGAGATACTGGAAGGCAAGGCCCTGAAGAGCATAGAGGAACGGGAGGAAGCCCAGCGCTTTATTGAGGAGAAGGAGCAGGAGTACAAGGAGAAATTTGCCAATCCCTATGAGGCGGCCAGGTACGGCTATATCGATGATGTGATCGAGCCGCGCAATACCCGCTTTCGTATAATCAGGGCCCTGCAGACCCTGGCTTCCAAGAAGGAGATGAATCCTCCCAAGAAACACACCAATATTCCCCTCTGATGGCAAGCCTGTTCATCGTATTAAAAAGCAATATCAGCCTGGAATCCCTGGTGATTGCAGTGGCGGGCTACCTGATTGTTTTTATGGCGCTTGTGCTCCTCTTCTGGTTTTTCTCCGTGGTTCCAAGGCTCATCTCCCTGGGGAAGATAAAAATAAGGGTACGCCAGGGGAAAGCCCCTGTGGATATGGAAGGGCAGGCCATTACGGGGGAAACTACGGCAGCCATTGCCATGGCCCTTTACCTGTACCTGGATGAGATACATGACAAGGAAAGTGGGGTGCTGACCATCAAGAGGATCTCCAACACCTACTCCCCGTGGAGTTCTAAAATCTATGCGGTGCGAAATCAGTTTAACCGCATATAAATGGAATACTAATGAAGAAGTTCAAATTTACCATTAACGGGAACGATTATACCGTGGACGTGCATGGCATTGAAGAAAACCTGGCCAGGCTGGAGGTCAACGGAACTCCCTACAATGTAGAATTGCACCGCACCCTTAAGGCCTCAAAAACCCCAACCATTGTGCGTCCGGCCATCAAACAGGAGGCAAGACCGGTCATTGAGAGGAAGGAGGGGGGATCCTCTCATTCCATACTGGCACCCCTGCCCGGATCCATTACCAGATTGGCGGTTACAAAGGGAGATATTGTGAATAAAGGCCAGCTATTGTTGATCATGGAGGCCATGAAAATGGAGAACCAGGTGCTGGCAGACCGGGCCGGCGTGGTGGAGAACATCAAGGTACAGGCAGGCGATGTTGTACTGCAGGGCGATATTATCATGGAGATTGTCTGATATGAAACGAGCCCTGACACTCACAGTTGTATTTCTGATTATTGTCCTGGCCAGGTGGGTGGCCTTCCCCGACCGCGCCGCTGGAACGGAAGTGGATCAGCCGGCTGCTATAGAAAAAGTTGTTCCCGTACCTGAAGTTAGTGATGCAGTTGAGAATGAAAGCGTCTGGGAGCTGGCTGCAAACGGGATCAGGAAGTTTTTCAAATTCTCCGGGTTCAGAAATGCCACACCCGGACACCTGATTATGATTGTGGTGGGACTATTTTTTATATTCCTGGCTATCAAATACGACTATGAACCCCTGCTGCTGATCCCCATCGGCATCGGGATCATCTTTGGGAATATTCCCTTTTTCCAGGAGGAGGGCATGAATATGCAGATCGGGATCTACCAGGAGGGGAGTGTGCTGAATTACCTCTATTTCGGAGTGCTGAAAGGAGTTTATCCTCCCCTGATCTTCCTGGGGATCGGTGCCATGACCGATTTTTCCTCCCTGATCAGCAAACCAAAACTGATGCTGCTGGGTGCAGCGGCCCAGGTGGGGATTTTCCTGACTTTTTTGGGTGCCCTGGCACTGGGCTTTCAGCCCCCTGAGGCAGGGGCCATAGGGATTATTGGCGGAGCGGACGGACCTACGGCCATCTTTCTCTCCTCCAGGCTGGCCAACGGGGTCAATGTTATCGGCCAAACGGCCAATGGAGATCCCATACTGGTAAAAAACCTTATTGGACCCATTGCCATTGCGGCCTACTCCTATATGGCCCTGGTACCGGTCATCCAGCCGCCCATTATGCGCCTGCTAACCACCCGGGAGGAGCGCCTGATCCGCATGAAACCTCCCCGGGCTGTCTCCAAACTGGAAAAGATTCTTTTTCCCCTGATCGGACTGCTGGTGACCACCTTTATCTCGCCCAACTCGCTTCCCCTGTTGGGGATGCTCTTCTTTGGTAACCTGCTGAAGGAATCGGGCGTGACCAAGCGTCTGGCCGACACGGCCCGGACCAGCCTGATCGATATTGTGACCATTATGCTGGGACTTACCGTGGGGGCTTCCACCCAGGCGGACCGCTTCCTGACCACCGATTCACTGGTTATTTTCGGGCTGGGAGCTCTTTCCTTCATGGTCGCGACCGCCGGAGGTATTATATTTGCCAAAGTGATGAACCTGTTTTCAAAAGATGAGAACAAGCTGAATCCTCTGATCGGGGCGGCAGGGGTATCGGCGGTGCCCGACAGCGCCAGGGTGGTGCAGAATATGGGGCTGAAAGAAGATCCCACCAACCACCTCCTGATGCATGCCATGGCACCCAATGTGGCAGGGGTGATCGGTTCTGCGGTGGCAGCCGGGATTTTATTGAGCTTTCTGTGGTAGAGGCCACAGCTAACTGAAACAATATGAAACAAACAGCCATTACAGGAAACAAGGGCGATCGCATCAGGTCCGATTGCCAGGTGAAACTGCAACTCCGGGACAAGGGGGGGATAAAGATCACCCTGGAAAGCAAAGTGGAGCGGATGTTCGGAGAGCAGATCAGGCAACAGACCCGGGAGGTACTGGAATCTCTGGGAGTCCGTGATGCTTTGCTGGAGATCGAAGATACGGGGGCCCTGCCTTTTGTTCTTGCGGCAAGGATTGAGGCGGCCGTGAAGCAGTTGCATGACACAGATTCTAGCTGGATTCCCCCGGTGATTGAACAGAATCGCTATGAGACCGGAAGGGAACGCTTCCGTTTCTCCCGACTTTATCTTCCCGGGAACTCCCCCAGCATGATGCTCAATGCAGGGATACACCGGCCCGATGGAATCATCCTGGACCTGGAAGATTCGGTGGCTCCTGACCGGAAGGCGGAAGCCCGTTTGCTGGTTCGCAATGCCCTTTGTCAGGTGGATTTCTACGGGGCGGAGCGCATGGTCCGGATCAACCAGCTGCCGGCAGGCCTGAAGGATCTGAATGCGGTGGTTCCTCATTATTTGCATCTGGTCCTGATTCCCAAATGTGAGCATGCTTCCCAGGTGGAAAAAGTGGCAGAAAAAATTCAAAATATCCTGAATACACATAAGCAGGACAGAGAGATCTACCTGATGCCTATCATCGAGAGCGCTCTGGGGGTCGAGAATGCCTATGAAATTGCCTGTGCCTCCGGTACTGTTGTGGCTATGGCCATCGGACTGGAGGATTATACGGCCGACCTGGGGGTAAAGCGAAGTGAAGCTGGCCAGGAGTCGCTTTATGCCCGTACCAGGCTGGTTAACGCCTGCAAGGCGGCGGGCGTACAGCCCATTGACTCAGTCTACTCGGATGTGGCCAATATGGAAGGACTCCGAAAGAATGTGCAGACCTCCCGTTCCCTGGGATTTGAGGGGATGGGATGTATTCATCCCCGGCAGGTCCCGGTAATCCAGGAGGCGTTTACGCCAACTGAGGAGGAAATAGAGAAGGCCCGCCTTATTGTAGAGGCCTTTAAGGAGGCTGAGGCGCAAGGATCAGGGGTGGTGGCCCTCGGGAGTAAAATGATCGATCCGCCCGTGGTTAAGAGGGCACAAAAAACCCTGGAACTGGCCAGGAATTTAAACGCTTAAAAACATTCGTATGAAAACCATAAGCAATGCCGCAGGACGCCAGGTGCTCACTGAGATTAACGGGGAGAAAGCAATTCCGTACCAGGGAGTGGGGAAATTTTCGCCGGAAGGAAAAAAGCATGCCCCGAACATTGCTAGCTGCAGAGACTATCCCGCCGATGGAAACAAAGTACTTAAGAATCTGCGCACGGCACTGGAGAAGGCCGGACTGAGGGATGGAATGACGGTCTCCACTCACCATCATTTCCGGAACGGGGACTTCCTGGCCAACCAGCTCTTTGATATTGCCAGGGAGATGGGGGTAAAGGGCCTGCGCTGGTTTCCCTCGGCCGCCTTTCCCTGCCACGAACATCTGATCCAGTACCTGCAGGATGGAACCATCCAGCGAATTGAAGGGAGTATGAACGGTCCCCTGGGCCGTTTTGTCTCCGAAGGAGGCATGGAGGGTACCGGGGTTCTGCGCTCCCATGGCGGGAGGTATCAGGCCATCCAGGACGGGGAGGTGAAAGTGGATATTGCTGTGATCGGTGCTCCGGCCGCCGATGAGTTTGGGAATGCCCATGGCCTGTCGGGCGATTCAGCCTGCGGACTGCTGGGATTTGCCCTGGCCGATTCACAATATGCTGAAAAGGTGATCGTGGTTACCGACAACCCGGTGCCCTTCCCCTGCATCCCCTGGCAGATCCAGGGCAATTACGTGGATTACGTGGTGCAGGTGGAAAAACTTGGGGATCCCACTCAGATTATTTCCGGGACCACCCAGATCACCAAATCGCCCGACCGCCTGCTGCTGGCCGAACTTACCGCAAAATTCTGTCAGGCTGCAGGGATCATCCGGGACGGATTCAGCTTCCAGTCGGGCGCAGGCGGAACCTCCCTGGCCGTAGGGGAGTATTTCCGGAAGATCATGAAGCAGGAGGGGATCCGGGCCCGCTTTGCCCGGGGGGGAGCAACAAATACCTGGTTTCCATGCTGGAGGAGGGTCTGGTGGATTATATTCTGGACGGGCAGACCTTCGACCTGGAAGGTGTGCGCTCCATGGCCGAGAATCCGGGTCATGTATGGACCAGTCCTTTTACCAGCTATAACTACCATGGAAAGGGGAACTTTGCCCAGCTGGTGGATGTGGTGATCCTGGGGGCCACAGAAGTGGACCTGGAGTTTAATGCCAATGTGGTGACACACTCCGATGGCTACCTGCTGCATGGAATAGGGGGATGGCAGAATTGCCTCTTCTCCAAAACCGTCATCCTTCCCATCCCGCTCTTCAGGGACCGGGTACCGGTGGTCCGGGATAAAGTGACCACCCTGTGTGGTCCGGGTGAACTTATTGATGTGATTGTAACCGAACGGGGAATCGCCATCAATCCATTGCGCACCGACCTGATCCAGTTAACCAGGGACAGTGGTCTGCCAATCAAATCTTTGGAGGAGCTGAAGGCTGAGGCTGACCGGATCTGCGGACTGCCTGCCCCTCCAGCGCTGGAGGATAGGGTAGTGGCTGCCATCAAGTGGGTGGATGGCACCGTGATCGATGTGGTCCACCAGGTCAGCAAATAATCTGCTTTTTTATATCTTACGTGCAACATTCCAATTAATTCATCGTCATTGTGGCAGAAAATGGGAAATCTGCGACCTTTACTCCCAGGCACCTGGATCTTGTAGAGGCCTGTAAAAAAGGGGATCAGAAAGCTCAGTTCGAATTGTACCGGCTTTATCATATGGCTATGTACAACACGACCCTGCGAATAGTAGGGGATTCCGATGACGCGGAAGATGTCATGCAGGAAGCGTTCTTAAAGGCATTTGTGAAACTGGACAGCTACCGGGGTGAGGTAAGTTTCGGAGCCTGGTTGAAACGTATTGTAATCAACAAGGCACTGGATTTTCTACGATTAAAAAAAGAAACACTCTCCCTGGAAGATGCCGGCGAAATTGGGGAGATAGAGGAAAAGCCAGAAGAAAGTCCGGAGGTGAATTACCGGGCCGAGGCCATCAAAAAAGCGATCTATCAGCTACCGGAAGGATACCGGATCGTGCTGTCGCTCATCCTGCTGGAAGGCTACGACCACGAAGAGGTATCTGGCATACTGAATATCTCCAATGCCACGTCGAGGACACAGTACCACAGGGCGAAAAAGAAATTGATCGAACTGTTAAATAAAACTAGGGAAAACCATGAGTGAACTGGAAAAACAGATCAAAGAACAACGGCTCCTGCTCGATTCCGACCGTCCCCGGGAGGGGCACGAGGTACGGTTTCGTCAGAAGCTAGAGAGACTGCCTGTCGGGCGTCCGGTTCGCAGGATCCGTTTCAGGCATGCCATCCAGGTGGCAGCATCAGTGGCCATTATCCTCACCTCTGCCATGTTGCTGATTAATAAAGATAGAAGCAGCAATAAGGTGGCACAGAAGGACCTTCCCGCAGCTGTGTTGGAAGCAGAGTTCTATTATGCCAGCCAGGTCGATGCCCGCTATGACGAGATCAGTGGATTTGATTTCGGAGATGCCCAGGAAAAAGCACTGCTACTGGAAGAATTGAAGGACCTGGAAAATTACCATCAACAATTAATGAAAGACCTGGAGGCCAATCCGGACGACAACCGGGTGGTCAGTGCACTGATCCGTCACTATCAGCTCAAGCTGGAGGTGATGGACCAGATCATCACACAATTGAATCAAGTTAAATCAGCAATAACTGAAAATCATGAAAAAGAGAGTATTTAAATCGAAAAGTTTGCTCCTGTCACTGCTCCTGATTGTTACAGTAAGCTTTTCTCTTTCTGCGCAGGAAGCCAGGAAAGAGTACTCCGAGAATTACAGAGTGAATAAGGGGGTAACCCTGTCCGCCGATACCAAATATTCGGACGTGGAATTGATCACCTGGGATAAAAGTGAAGTGGATATCCTGGCAGTGGTGCAGGTAAAGGCAGCCACACAGAACCGGGCCGAGGAGGCGCTGAAGAAGATAGATATTTATATTGGCAAATCCGGTAATACCATCTCCGTCGAAACGGAGATGGAAAACGGCTGGTCAAGGAATGTCAAAACTTCCATAAAAATCACCATCAAAGCGCCCGCATGGCTTAACCTGGATCTGGAAAGCTCCTATGGCGACCTCTTTATCCAGGAGGCAAGCGGACTGGTGCAGATTGATCTGAAGTATGGAAACTTAAAAGCAGGAACTCTCTCCAGAGGAGATGTCAAGCCTTTAAGTTCGATTGATTTGGCCTATTCGGATGTAAGCATTGACCAGGCCGGATGGATTGATCTGGAACTTGCCTATAGCGATTTGGAGATCAATGTTTCGGATATGCTTTTTATGGAGAGCAAGTATTCCAAACTGTTAGGCGAAAAGGCCGGTGGAATAGTGACCGAAGGTACCTATGACAAGTACTACCTGGATGAAGTCGACAGCTTTGTTGCCGAGCTGAAGTACAGCGGATTAAAATTTGGCAGGCTGAATAAGGTCCTGGAAATGCAATCCGCTTATACCGGTGCAAAAATCGAAAGCCTGAGCAGGGGTTTCAGTAAGATTGATGCTGAGCTCTCCTACGGGAATCTTCAGGTGGGACTGGAAGAAGGAGCCTCATTCAAATTCAACGGGGAAGCCAAATACGGGAATGTGAATATTGATGCCGGTGGTAAACTGAGTAAGACCAAGGAGAACAACTATGTTAAAGTATGGGGCACGGTGGGCTCCAATCCCAAAGCCACCATCCACGTAATCACCAAATACGGTAATTCCACCTTCGAATAGAGAAGCATTCTGATTTAAGCTTTAAACACTCCCGGAATTTTCATAATTTCGGGAGTGTTCTTTTTATCCCTTAAATAGTCCTAGCTATGAAGCATCGATCCTTTCTCTCGACTTTTGCACTTCTCACTATGTTGATTACCGCCTGCAATGCCCCTGTTGACCAGGCGCCCGGTACTTCAATAGATCCGGAGCCCTATGAATATGCTCTGGTATTGCATGGCGGTGCGGGTTCCATGAATTTTGAAAATGTTCCGGAGCCTGCCCGGGAGATCTTCAAGCATGCGCTGGACAGTGCCCTTCAGCTGGGATTGGAGGTGTTGCAGGGGGGAGGTACCAGTTTGGATGCCGTGGAGGTGGTCATTCGCTGTATGGAGGAAAATCCACTATTTAATGCCGGAAAAGGAGCTGTTTTTACCAGCGAGGGAAAGAATGAGCTGGACGCTTCCATCATGACAGGACAGGACCTTAATGCAGGGGCCGTGGCCGGTGTAACTGATATAAAGCACCCCATCTCTGCTGCCAGAGCGGTGATGGAAAAGTCGGAACATGTGATGATGTCCGGGAATGGGGCCTCAGTTTTTGCCGAGCAGGCCGGACTTGAGATCGTGGATCCGTCCTACTTTTATACCCCGGACCGCTTTGAGTCATTTCAGAAGGCCACCTCGAAAGACAAACATGGAACCGTGGGCTGTGTGGCACTGGATAGGGCAGGTAACCTCTGTGCAGGCACTTCCACGGGAGGAATGACCAATAAGAAATACGGACGGATTGGCGATTCACCCATTATTGGGGCAGGAACTTATGCCAACAATGCTACCTGCGGGGTATCTGCCACCGGCCATGGGGAGTATTTTATTCGCTGGACCGTAGCTCACCAGATCTCCGTGCTGATGGAATATAAGGGCTATGATGTGGAAACAGCGGCCAGGGAGGTGGTGGAAAAAACACTGGTAGAAGTTGGAGGGGACGGGGGGGTGATCTGTCTGGACAAATTTGGGCGGCCTGCGATGGTGACCAATACCAGTGGTATGTTCCGTGCCTATGGAAACTCCAAAGGAGAACGGATGGTGGCCATCTTTAAGTAGAAGGCAACTTCTCCATATGAAAATGAAGCATGCTGAAACCAGCACTCATACTAACTATTCTTTGCGGATGCTTTCTAAGCCGGGAAAGTAAGGCTTGTTCGGTGCTCTATTATATTGATTCCTCAAGCGGTAAGATCTATGTGGTTAATAATGAGGATTATTGGTATGATGTGGAGGCCTATATCCAGATTAATCCGGCTTCCAGGAATAAACTGGCCCGCCTGTGGTATGGCTGGGATGATTTTGCCCAGGGCGGGATCAATGAAGCCGGCCTGTTTTTCGATGGTGCGGTGACCCCTGAACAGGATATTCCAGGGGGTGGAAGGGGCCCTAAGGGGAACCTTGGAGATGATATTCTGGCCCGTTGTCATACCGTGAATGAGGCCCTGCAATTCCTGGAAGACCGGGATATTGCATTGAGCAATGCCCATATGATGCTGGGAGATGCATCGGGACACGCGGTGGTGGTGGAGTGGATAGACGGGAAGAGAAGAATTATCCGACTGGCAAATAGGCGGCTGATCATGACCAACTTCCTCCTGTCGGATCCAGGCCAGGGGAACTATCCCTGTCCGCGTTATGAATCCATAAATAAAAGGCTGGACCAAATGGAGGCAGGGGATCAGCCCGTAGATATGAGAGCCATCGGCAATACCATGGCAGCTGCGGTACAGGTGCCCCGGGCCATAGAGGAAACCCGGGTGGGAGGAACCCTCTATACCACATTTATGAACATTTCAGATATGGAATTTATGCTGGTATATAAACTTGATAATAATAAAATTACAAGATTGGACCTAAAGGAGGAGTTTGGGAAAGGAAAGAAAACCAGAATTAAACTTAAATAGGAAGGAAGGTTCTTATGTTCAGCAGAATTACATTTTTAACCCTTGTTCTCCTTCTTCTTCCACTGGCAGGGAAGACACAGGTTGCAGACAAGCTTTTTTTCACCAACGGGTTTAAACTGGGTGAGCTTACGGACAGTTCTGTGGTCATCTGGACGCGGCTTTGCCAGAGTGAGCATCCGGAACCGGTGAGGCATGAGCGCAAAGAACCTCCCATGAGAAGTCCGCTGGACTTTGATGAAACCATGCCGGTGGAAGAGATGGATGGGGCTGTGGAAGGAGCTTTTGGACAGGTAAAGCTGGAGCTCTCCGCAGGATCTAATATGAGTTCCACCGACTGGGAGTATGTCTCCGCCTACAGGGACTATACCTACCTGAAACGTTTTAGCGGACTTAAGCCCGGTACCCTGTATAAAGTTAAACTATCGGGCAGAAAGACCAGCACTTCCCCGGTGACTGAAATAGAAGGTTCTTTCCGGACTGCACCTTCCGAATCGGAGGCCTATCCTGTTACCTTTACCTCTACTTCCTGCCAGTATTTCTGGGATTTTGATGATCCGGAAAGGGGATTCCGGGTCTATGACGCCATGTTGAAATTGCGCCCCGATTTTCATTGCCAGACCGGTGATTATGTGTATTACGATAAGCCCGGACCCATGGCTCGTAAGGTAGAGCTGGCCAGGCATAAGTGGCACGCCATGAATTCCTGGCCCTCGCTCCGGGAGTTTTATGCCCGCACTCCCCTCTACCAGCAGAAAGACGATCACGATACCATGATGGATGATGCCTGGCCCGGCAAAAGCCCCTTTGGTGAACTGAGCTTTGAGGATGGCCTGAATATCTGGTATGAACAGGTCCCATTGGAGGGCATACCCTACCGTACCTTTCGCTGGGGAAAAGACCTGCAGGTATGGTTAGTGGAAGGGCGGGAGTACAGAAGTGATAACCGGGAAGAGGACGGACCGGGAAAGACCATCTGGGGGAAGGAACAGAAGCTTTGGTTTATGGAGACCGTGCGCCAATCTGATGCTACCTTCAAGGTCTTGTTATCTCCCACACCGGTGGTGGGGCCTGACAGGAGCATGGGCAAGAATGATAATCATGCCAACAAAGCCTTTGAGACAGAAGGGATCTGGTTACGGTCTTTTCTGGCTGAGTATTCGGTGTTTGTGGTAAATGGCGACAGGCACTGGCAGTACCTATCCAGGGATTTAGAGACCGGAGTTCTGGAGTTTTCCCAGGGTCCGACCAGTGACTCCCATGCCCAGGGCTGGAGCCAGCAGGACAAGCGGCCGGAACACCAGTTCCTGAGGGTAAATGGGGGATTCGTGGCTGTGGAGGTATACCGGAAAGAGAATGTACCATATATCACCTTTACACACAGGGATGTGAACGGACTGATTGTCCATGAAAAAACTATTATTCATGAGCTAAAAGAGAATCCACAATGAAAAAACCTCCTGTTTTAATCGTTTTGCTATTGGTGCCTGCCTTGCTGCTGGCCCAGTCAAAGGCGATGATCGATGCCAATAAGCTGAACCAGGCTATTTTAGCCAAAAACACGAATGAGTTGACAAAGCTTATTAAAAATGGTGGTGATGTAAACTACCAGTACAATGGAAGAAATGCCTTACACGTGGCCTGTGATAAAGGCTATACGGATATGGCCATCCTGATTATAGAGGCAGGTGCAGATGTGAATGCTATCAGTGAGGAGGGTTCAGGGCGCACAGCTTTGCAGTTTGCTGCAGGCGACCCCATGCAGGATTTCCCGGAACTTGTAGAATTGCTGCTTAAAAGCGGTGCTGATCCCAACCTGGCCCTGAATTCCGATCAGAAGCCGCTGTTTGAAGCCATAAAAAGAGCTCATGCGGAGTCGGTAAGAGTGCTCCTGGAACATGGAGCCAGCACCAGCGACAAAAACTCCAGGGGACAAACCCCATTGGATCATGTAAACTATCTGATTGATAGGGGGGTGGCAGATCCGGTTTGGAAGACAAATATGCAAAAGATCAAAACACTGCTTACCAATTAATTTACGCTCAAACGAGCAGATATGAACTCCTGGTATTTAAACCATCTCGGTGAATGGTCATCTAAAAGCTAATTAGAAAGGTAGAGGAGCTCATGACAAAAACACTAGTGCTGATAAGCTGCATGCTATTGATAATAGTTCAGGCAGCAGCACAAGAAGGGGCCACAGTATCGGGAAAAGTAATCGACAGGAATTCACAGGAGCCCATTCCCTATGCTTCCGCGGCCGTATTTTCCGGGGCAGATGAGTTGCTCACCGGGAATATGACCGGCGATGAGGGAAGGTTCACCATTGCTGGCCTGGACGAGGGTACTTACCGGCTGGTGGTCTCGTTTGTGGGTTACAGCGATTATACAACTCAGGTGCTTATCGGCAAGCTGAACCTTCACTATGACCTGGGGGAGATAAAACTGGAACCCTCCCTGACACAGCTGGATGAAGCCGTGGTACATGGAGAACGGGCAGAAATAGCAGCAGGACTTTATAAAAAGTCTTATGACATGAGCTCCAACCTTTCCGGATCGGGCGGTTCCGTGATGGATGCCATGAAAGCCATGCCGGGTATCACCTTCGACCAGGAGGGAAAAGTTATCTTACGGGGAAGCGATAAAGTCATTGTTTTGATCGACGGGAAACAATCCAGTCTGACCGGCTACGGGAACCAGAAAGGGCTGGACAACATTCCCTCCGCCAATATTGCACGCATTGAAATTATCAACAATCCCTCAGCCAAATATGATGCCAGCGGGATGGCCGGCGTGATCAACATTGTTTATAAAAAGGATCAGCAATATGGTCTGCATGGTAGTGCAGGATTTACCTACGGCTTGGGAGCACTTACAAAACGAATTCCCGACCTGCCCACCGAATTGGGGAGTTACCAGCTGAACCCAAAATACATCCCAGCCCTGGATCTGAATTACACCAGTGAAAAGCTTCATGCATTTTTGCAGGCGGAAGTTCTTCGACAAAACAGACTTCCCAATAATGAATTTACCACCCGCAGCTATGAGGATGGCCGGATCATTGCTTCCCAGGTCCCCGAAAACAGGACCCAGACTCACTATATCGTGAAGGGTGGGATGGATTATCATTTTAACGATCAAAATACCCTGCGGTTTTCAGGATTGTACGATTGGGAAATTCATACGGATACGGCACAGGTGCCTTATTTGGATATGGTAAGTGAGGTGCTTACAAGATATATTGCCTGGAACGAAAATGAAATTACCGGACATATCGATGTTGCCCTGGATTACGAACATAAGTTCAAACAGGCAGGTCATCGATTGGATGCCCGCATTCAATACGCAAAGGAGTGGGAGGATGAAACCTATTATATTAATGAAATATCGGAAGACAGGGAAGGAAGGGATGTGACCAGCATCCTGGGTACCGAGCACATCATGAGTTTTATGGCTGATTATGTGAAACCCATGAGAAACGGACGTTTTGAAGGAGGAGCGAAAATTCAGCTGCGGAATCTGCCTGTGGAGTATAGCGTTCAGAGAGATCCCAATTCCATCATCTATCCCGGACTGGGCGACTGGACCAAATGGGGAGAGGACACCTATGCGGGCTATTTGAACCTGGTGCATGAGAAAGCAAAATATGACATCGAGGCGGGACTCAGGGCTGAGTATAGTTCTGTCTTATATGAAATGGATACGGCCAATATCTATTTTGATCAGGACGATGCCTACCAGTATTTTAAATTCTATCCCAATGTCAGGTTCTCATATAAGCTAAACGATCGCAATAAGTTCTCCATTTTCTATAACAATAGGGTGGATCGACCCGGGGAACCCGAGTTGCGCATGTATCCAAAATCGGATGACCACGAGCTCGTGAAAGTTGGAAATCCCTATTTGCGTCCGCAATTCACACAGTCGGCCGAAATCGCCTATAAAACAAACTGGGAAACGGGATCCGTATTTATCTCCGGATTTTTTCGTTTTATCGAAGATCCCTATATGAGGGTCTATACACAAGATGAATCGAATACGGACTACGATATTGTCCTGAAAAGCTATGCCAATACCGGCAGGGCCTCCAATAAAGGATTGGAGTTGGTGTTTGGCCAGGAGTTTTTCGATATCTGGGAACTGAGAGGGAATATCAACTTTTACCAGAACCTGATTCAAGCCTTCGAGGGTACACTATTGTTTCCATATGAACACCAGTTCACGGTGGATAAAACCGAAGAACTGACCTGGGATTTTAAATTGAGCAGTACCCTGGATTTACCGAAGGATTTTCAGATACAGCTGACGGGAATCTACTTCGCACCCAAAAATATACCTCAGGGCAGGCAATTGTCCCGAAGCTCTATAGATTTGGGTGTCAAGAAGATGATTTGGGATGGAAAAGTGGAATTAATCCTATCCTTCAGCGACATCCTGAACCAGTATGGGATTCAACAGGAAATCACCGGAGATGGGTTCACCGCCTTATATCAAAACTATTATGAGACTCAGGTGATCAGCCTGGGCTTGAAATATAAGTTTTAGACCTGGCTTCTTTGCTTGAATGGCAAAAAGGTCATAAAGTCGGCATGGTGAACGATAAAGGCTTCCGTGCTTCGCTTGACCATGTTTCCTTCCCCTGCATGGGCAGCGATAATGTGGCAAACTTCCGGCGGGATGCCACAGCTTTCCGCCAGGGAAACTCCTGAGAAGGGATGGCGCAGGTACTTTCCATAGGAGCCCTGAACGGCCTTCCCGTTTTCATCCAGCACATATTCCAGCAACTTGCCCACATCAGCCAGGATGGCCCCTGAAATCAGCACATCCATATGTACCGGCAGCTCAACGCCGTAGAACTCATTCATTTTATTGCCGCTTTCCAGGGCTATGTGAACCACCGATCTTTTGTGTGCCATGAAGGAGACCTTCAGATCGGGACCGCACAAGAGGGTAAAAGGGATCCTGTTTAGATCCTCGGGAGTAAGCACACTCTTTTCCAGGGCCTTCTCCCATACTTTTCCAGTTTTTATTCTGAGTTCATCGTTCTTGATCCACTCCAGTTCGGGCCAGAGTTCGAGTACTTCAGCTTTAATTTGTTCCATGTTTGTATTTCTTTTAGGCCCTAAAGATTTGCAATAATGGCATCGGCCATCTGCCTGGTGGAGGCGGCGCCTTTCTGAATCACATCAGCCCTGCCGGGCATTTTTTTCATATCATAGGTACGGACCTTACCTTCCAGGATCACCCTGGCAATGGAAGCCCTGATATTTTTAGCGATCTCGGCTTCATTGATATGATCCAGCATCATGCAGGCCGACTCCATCATGGCGATGGGATTCACGATATTCACCGGGTAATCGGCATACTTGGGGGCCGATCCGTGAGTGGGCTCGAAAACAGATACCTCCTTACCCAGGTTGGCGCTGCAGGCAAATCCGAGTCCGCCAATCAATCCAGCAAATCCATCGGAGACAATATCCCCAAACATATTTCCTGCCACAATGACTCCGTAGTTCTCCGGATTCTTGGTCAGCCACATCATCTGCGCATCAATGTTGGTGTTCCAGAGTTCAATTTCCCCAAAATCAGCTGCCTGTATCTCCTGGGCCATCTTGTACATCATGCCTGAGGTCTCCCGGATCACATTGGGTTTCTCACAAACAGTCACACTCTTGTATCCAAACTTCCTGGCATATTCAAATGCAGCCCTCAGGATCCTTTCGGTGGCTTTTTTAGTAAAGATCCGGGTGGAGATGGATAGCTCTTCCACAGGAACATCTCCAAAATTTTTCACAAACTTGGGATGGCTTAAGAGCCCCCGGTATACAAGGTCAGGCGGATTGCTCCACTCGACGCCCCCATAGAGCCCTTCGGTATTCTGACGGAATATGACCACATCTACTGCAGGTTCCTCAATGCTGTCTCCCGGTCCCCTGCGTATGAAGTTGAGCGGATTTCCTTTATAGGTGCGGCAGGGCCTGATGCATATATCCAGGTTGAAGTGCTGCCTGAGGCCAACGATGGGACTGGAATAAATCAGTCCTTTATCAGCCAGGGCGGGGTCCAGTTCTGCAGCGGCCGCATCTTTGGGTTTGCTGGTGATCGCTCCGAACAGTCCTATTTTATGTTTCTCCAGGAGGTTTATGGTGCGGTCTGGAAGAGGATTTCCCTCTCTTTTCCAGAACTCCCAGCCAATATCTCCTTCCACATAATCGGCCTTAAATCCAGCGGCATCCAGTAGCCGTATTGTCTCTTCTAATACAACCTTCCCGATGCCATCTCCGGGAAGCGCTACAATGGTTCGTTTCTGCATGTTAATAAACAGTTAAGTTAAAGGTGGTAGAATTGTTATCTTGCGAAAGTAGAATTTTATTACATCTCTTTTCAGTCTGAAGATCATAATTGAGATAAAAGATATTGCAAAACATAAAGCCAACTATTCAATCCATTTATGCAAAGAATAACTGAGCTCAATCCCGCCGGGGTATGGGCTTATTTCAATGAGATTCTGGCGATCCCCAGGATTTCCAAGAAAGAAGACCAGATCATTGCTTACCTGATCGAATTTGCGAAAAAACAAGACCTGGACTACAAAAGGGACCTCGTCGGTAACTTGCTGATAAGCAAACCGGCCACGCCAGGTTTTGAAAACAAAAAAGGGGTCGTTCTGCAGTCACATGCCGATATGGTTGGGGAAAAACATGCCGCAGTAAAGCATGATTTTGATAAGGATCCCATCAGGGCCTATGTGGAGGACGGATGGGTCAGGGCAGACGGAACTACCCTGGGAGCCGATGATGGAATAGGGATTGCCGCTTCTTTGGCTATCCTGGCTTCTGATAGCATCGAACATGGACCACTGGAATGCCTGTTCACCATTGATGAAGAGAGCGGAATGACTGGAGCCCTGGGTCTGCAACCGGGATTTCTCTCGGGTTCTGTACTTCTTAATCTGGATTCGGAGGATGAAGGAGAGATTTTCATAGGCTGTGCGGGGGGGATCGATACCGTAGCGACCTACAAGTATAAGCGGAGCAGGCTAAAAAGGAACTGGATCGCCTTGAAAATAGAAGTGGGTGGATTGCAGGGAGGCCATTCCGGGGATGAGATCCATCGCGGATTTGGAAACTCCATCAAGGTACTGAACCGCTTCCTCTGGAATTCGGATCAGCGCTTTCAGATCAGGCTTGCATCCATACAGGGCGGTAAGGCCAGAAATGCCATTCCCAGGGAGGCGGAGGCCCTTATTGTAACTCCTGCTGCAAGCCTGGAGCTGATCAGGGTCTATTTTAATTCTTTTGTTCAGATTCTGAAAGATGAGATGGAGGCAGTGGAACCTGATTTTACGATGACTTTAACCCAGGTGAATCCCCCGGAATTTGTCATGCGTAAGAAATTTCAAAGAAGGCTTTTTAATGCCCTCTATACCTGTCCCCACGGCGTTATTGCCATGAGCCAGGATATTCCCGGACTGGTGGAGACCTCCACCAACCTGGCATCCATCAAGGGGATCGGGGAGGAGTCCCTGGAAATTATGACCAGTCAGCGTAGCAGTGTAGAGTCTGCCAAGCAGGATATTGCGGATCGTATGGGATCCCTTTTCAAGCTTATGAGAGCCTCAGTCAGGCATTCCGGAGGATATCCTGGCTGGAAACCTGATACCTCTTCGGAGGTGCTTAAGATTTCTGAAAAGGTTTACAGGGAGTTATTCAAGCAGGAACCGCTTATCAAAGCGATTCATGCCGGGCTGGAGTGCGGACTTTTCCTGCAGAAATATCCCGATCTGGATATGATCTCCTTTGGTCCTACCATAAAAGGGGCTCATACCCCGGAGGAGCGGATCCAAATAGATACGGTAGACAAATTCTGGCTCTTTCTTCTGGAGATGTTAAAACAGGCTCCCGAGGCTTAGGGACCAGGACTTACTCCACCGCTTCGAAATCGTTTTTGTAAACCCCACAGACAGGGCAATACCAATCTTCCGGGACCTCTTCAAAAGAGGTCCCCGGAGGAATGCCGCTATCGGGATCACCCTCTTCCGGGTCGTACACGTATCCGCATACTTTGCACTGGTACTTTTTCATGTTGAGGTACAGCTGATTAAATTATTTGTTTATTCCGATTCTTCCAGCCAGCAATAGCAAGGATCCTGTAACTACCTCCCCGGTCTCATGGTCGAGCTCAGATCCGCCCATGCTGTGGGGAATCAGGTATACGGCCAACATCACCAGGGCCGCGCCAATGGCCAGCCATTTTCCGTAGGATTTCTTTCTGAGGAACCAGGCCACCAGGTAGGCTACCAGGGCTAATAGCACCTTATTATCGGTCAGATCTTCTCCAAGCGGCCATCCGGTCCAGAACTGACCAAAGGAGTATTTCTGCACAATGGGACCCAGTATAAATCCGCCTATCAGCAGAAAGATAATGGTGACTCCCATATGCTTTATATAAGTAGGTATATTGGCCAGGGCAAAGATGATGGTGGCCATAGACCAGATAACGGTCAGGATCATCATCAGAACGTGCGGAATCAGGGCCCAGGCGGGAACATTTCCCCGGAAACGGAAGACCACATTTTCATCTTCATGGATATCAATGGGTACGCCATCAGCCTTCAACTCCAGGTGGTACTCAATTTTCCCGGCGGGTGGTTGCTGCGGAAGGCTGGTGATCAAGGTATCCCCCTCCCTTTTCATCTCCACGGTTTCCCAGGGATTTTCAGTAGGAAAGAGTCGCCATACCAGATGAGCGGAAAATGGCTCGGGAAGCTCAATCTTTACCGGGTAATCTCCTGGCCTTCCATTATTGGAACGAGGAAGATTAAATCTATAATCCTCGTTCAGGTAGGTAATTTCATATTTTTTCGGGTAGGTGGGACCGGTCATTCGCTGGTAAAACATGGCAGCCAGTGAAATGACCACCGCCAGGATCCAGAACAGTGCTTTTTTTGCCTTCATAATGTGTTTTTTTGATTAGATTCGAATTACCAGGTCGATGAGGTCTCCCTCGCGTTTCACCTGAACCACAATGGACATGCCCTCCTTCAAGCCATCCAGCCGGGCCATGTAGTCGTAAACATTTCCCACGCTCTTTCCTTCAATGGCTACAATCACGTCCCCTTTCTGAATACCGCCAACGGCGGCAGGTCTTCCTTCGGTCACAAACATCACCGGCATTCCTTCACTCCCATCATAGGTCATATCGGGCATCAGTCCCAGGGTGATCCCACCCCGTCTTCCCCGTGAAGAACCCCGTACCTTCGGGCCCGCTTCGGTGAAGGCAATGCGCTCGTGCTGGTTTGCCAGGGCGGCTGCAATCTCGGAAACGAAGGCAGTCACTTCCCTGGCTCCTTCCAGATTAATAGCGGAAAGCTGATCCTTGGGAGTGTGATAATCGGTATGAGCACCGGTGGAGATAAACAGGACCGGGACATCTTCTGCATAAAAAGAGGCATGATCGGAGGGACCATAACCTTCGTTGGCAAATTTCAGATTGAATCCATAGTTGCTGTTAATCGATTCCAGGAGGTTCTTAAAGCCAGGGGACGTACCCACACCACCTACCTGGAGTATTCGCTCTTCGTTAAGTCTCCCGATCATATCCAGGTTGATCATCACCTGGATGTCATCCATCGCAAGGGGTGCGTTTTCTACCAGATACTTGGATCCGATAAGTCCCATCTCTTCCGCCCCAAAGGTGGCAAACATTACACTTCGCGCAGGGACGTGGGCACTTAACCATTCCGAAGCTTCCAGCACTCCGGCCACCCCCGATGCGTTATCGTCCGCTCCATAGTGCACTGCAATGGTATCTGGTGTACGCGAGGAGGATTCCGGACCACCCATGCCCAGGTGGTCGTGATGGGCTCCGATCACCACGTACTCATGCTTCAGATCTTCGTGAGATCCTTCAAGAGTAGCAATCACATTGGAGGTAAGCATCTTTTTGGGCTGCAGATCCACGCTAATCTTCAACTCCACACCTGTTTTAAAGGAGGACGGCTGCAAAGCCGAGTTTAGCCTGGTCTCGATGGTGGACAGACTATCCAGTCCTGCGCTTGACAGAAGCCTGTCTGCAGCCATGCGGCTCATTTGAACCACGGGGATGGAAAGGGGGTGTTGTTTTCCTTTTAATTCCACCAGTTGATCTTTTTGGTCATAGGAGCTTCCGGATATAAAAATGACCCCTGCTGCACCCAGGTCGGAGGCAAGCAGCGCCTTTCTTCTGTCCTCACTGTAATTCATATAAGGGGAGCTGGACTCCTGCTGGCCCGGTACTCCCCTGAGCATCATTACCCATTTGCCTTCCACCTCCAGAGAAGCATAGTCGTCCCACTGAAGCGCTTCCTCGTCTATCTGGAAGCCATACCCGGCAAAGAGCACTTCAGCATCTGCATTACCTGAATGACTGAAAGGGAAGATGGCATAGTCGGTATTCAGTTCAAGTTCAGAGTCACCCAGGAGTATGTGGTTCCCGGGTCCGGCTTCAATCTCCTGCACAATATCAAAATACTGAATCCCTTTGCGGTTAAAGAGTGTCAGTCCGGCTTTCTTAAACTCGTCACTCAGGTATTCAGCTAGCTCCTGATCCTCGGGAGTTCCCGGATAACGTCCTTTCAGTTCATCGGAAGCCAGAAAGGCAATATGGTCTTCAATCTCAGCAATGGTAATCTCCTCCTCAAATCCGCGCTGACATGAAAACAACAGGGTGAGGGGGAGGAGGAAAAGGATTCTTTTCATGATTAAGTTATTGTATGATAGTATTTTAAACTGCATTCTTCTGTAGAATTTAAAGGATCGAAAGATACGATTATTATTTTTTTTTCAATAAAAACTTGGCAGGAATAGGAAAAGCTTCTATTTTTACCAAAGTGTTTGACGTAGTTGTCAAACGTATTAGTAAAATTCAAACCAATGTCATGGTGCTCCAAACGGAAACAGAAAACAAGATTATCCTGTCTGCTGAGAAATTGTTTTACCAGAAAGGAAAGGCAGGGACCTCCATGCAGCTAATAGCTGATGATGCCGGGATCAACCGTACTCTCCTGAACTACTATTACCGGAGTAAAGACCAGCTTTTTGAAGCGGTGTTCCGGAAAGCGATGAGTCGATTTGTACCCGAGGTGGCTGCCCTCATGCATACGGAAAGATCTTTTGAAGCTTATGTTCCGGCCGTGGTGGAGAAGATTATAGATACCATGTTAGAAAATCCTCAGATCCCCATTTTTGTATTGCAGGAGCTCTCCTCCAATCCAAATCGAATGCCCCAGATTATGAAAGAGATGGGCATAGATTCAGAAACAACTCTGGATAAAATGGCGGCTGACTTTCCTTTCATTGCCGGGATGGATCCTAGACAGGTCATTCTGAACCTGATCAGCCTTTGCATATTTCCTTTTGCGGCCAAGGCGGTGGTTCTGGATATTCTCTATGGTGGGGACGAAGCAGCCTACGTTGTGGCCATGAAGGAGCGCAAAATTCTGCTCCCCCTGATTATTAAGCAAATAATGAGTCTAAATCAACCCGGATGAAAACGACACTTATTCTCCTGTCACTCTTCCTTTCAGGAGTGGTGACGGGCCAGCCTTCCCTCTCCCTGTTTGAATGCCAGAAGATGGCCCGTGAAAATGCTCCCCGTCTGGAGGACCTGGAGGTGATTCAAGGGATGGGAGAGATGAAGATCGACCAGGCAGGAAGCTCCTGGTATCCCTCCCTGGACCTGAACGGAAAGCTCTCCTACCAGTCCGATGTGATTTCACTGGACCTGAGCAATCCTGCCATTTCTATAGAATTTCCAGAGGTTCCTCACGATCAGTATGGCTTAAACCTGGATATCAGCCAGAATATTTACGACGGGGGAATCTCCAGAGGAAAAAAGAACTACGAGGAGGCACTGATGGCTGCTGACCTGCAGCAGGTGGAGGTGGACCTCTACGGCTTGAAAGGCAGGGTGAACCAGTACTTCTTTGCGGTGCTCCTGCTGCAGGAGAACAGAAAAAACCTGGAGATTCACCTGGAAAATTTGCAGGCCCGGAGTGAGGTGGCACAGACAGCCGTAAATTTTGGGACTTTGCAGGAAAACGAGTTGCATGTGCTTGAGGTGGAGAAACTCAGGGTCAAACAGTCCATGATTGAAGTGGATTCGCGCAGGCTTTCCTACTTAAAGGCCCTGCGGGTGCTCTGCGGGGAAGGTGTTTCTGAGGAAACCATTCTGGAGCAACCAGAGTTAGAGGGCGTGTTGAGCACAAGTAATAATCGTCCTGAGCACCAGTTATTTGATCTGAAACACAGGTCCATGGAGGCAGGCAAGGAGCTGGTGGCCAAAAAGCGAATGCCTGTGATCTACGCCTTTGGACAAACCGGTTACGGGAAGCCAGGCTACAATATGCTGAGCGGGGAGTGGGATCATTACTATTTACTGGGAGCCGGTCTGAGGTGGAAGATCTGGGACTGGAATTATAGCTCCCGGGAGAAGCAGGTACTTGGATATCAGCAGCAGATACTGGAAAACCAGCGTGCATCCTTTGACCGGGAGATGGAAGCCCTGATGGTCCAGGAAGAAGCCCGGATGGAACAATACAGGCTTAGCATGGAAATAGACCAGCAGGTACTGGAGCTCCAGAAGAAAATTTCAGAACAGGCTGCGGTCCGGCTGGATAACGGGACCATGACCGCTACGGATTTCATCACAGAACTAAACAAAGAGAATCTGGCGAGGATCACGCAAGCCACGCACCGGGTTCTGCTGTTGCAAGCCAAAGCCAACTATTTAACCATCCAGGGCAACCTTTAAAAACTATACCCATGAATCCTAGAAGATATTTCGTGTTCCTCCTCCTGCTGTCTCTGATGGCATGTAAACCCCAGATTGATCCTGCAGATGCTTATGGTAATTTTGAGGCCGTAGAAGTGATGGTATCGGCTGAATCAGGCGGAAGAATCATCTTTTTCTCCGCCCAGGAGGGTTCCACCCTTCAACAGAACCAGGTAGCGGTGAAAATTGATACCACCCAGCTTTACCTCCAAAAAATCAGGCTCGAGTCGGGTTTTGCCTCCTTAAACTCCAGGATCACAACCCTGAACGCCCAGGTCCGGGCCAGCAATGTTCAGCTGAATAACCTGGAAAGAGAAAAGGAGCGCATAGTTAAACTGCTGGAGGGGGGGGCTGCCACCTCCAAGCAGTTGGATGATATCAGTGGACAGATGGTACTTCTGGTAGCACAAATGGAAGCCACTGAATCGCAGAAAGCCTCCGTGCAGGCAGAACGGAAAACGCTGCAGATTCAGATCAGGCAGGTGGAGGATCAGCTGGAGAAGTGCTCCATAAAAAACCCCATCGAGGGCATCCTGCTAAGCAAATACAAAGAAGAGGGCGAGATGGCGGCGCCGGGCCAGCCACTTTATAAAATAGCCAACATGAGTGAGTTGATCCTCAGGGCCTATGTTTCAGGAAAGCAGCTGGCTTCCATAAAGACTGGTAGCCCGGTAAAGGTCAGATTCGACAAAGAACAGGGGATGGAGGAGACCACCGGGGTCGTGCGCTGGATCTCTCCCAGCGCCGAATTTACCCCTAAGATCATTCAGACCAGGGAGGAACGGGTGAACCTGGTCTATGCCATCAAGGTAATGGTTCCCAATGACGGCAGCCTGAAGATCGGAATGCCCGGTGAGGTAGTATTTTAAGCAAACCCATGAAATGTCGCTTATCATTGACCATATAGATAAAGCCTATGGTGCCGTTCAGGCACTCAGCCAGGTGGACTTCGAGGTAAAGGACGGGGAGCTGTTTGGATTGATTGGGCCGGACGGGGCCGGGAAATCAACCCTTTTCCGCATCATGGCCTCCCTGGTGCTTCCGGATGCGGGACGCTGCCTCATGCACGGTCACAACGTGGTGGAGGATTACCGGGAAGTCCGGAAGATGATAGGATATATGCCGGGCCGTTTCTCGCTTTATATGGACCTTTCCGTGGAGGAGAACCTGGCCTTTTATGCCCGGGTATTCGGGACCTCGGTGGAAGAGAATTACGACCTGATCCGGGAGGTCTACGAACAGATTGCCCCTTTCAAAAAACGTCTGGCAGGGAAACTATCGGGAGGGATGAAGCAGAAACTGGCACTTTCCTGTGCCCTGATCCACCGGCCCAGGGTGTTGATCCTGGATGAACCCACCACCGGGGTGGATGCGGTAAGTCGCCGGGAATTCTGGGATATGCTCAGGAAAATTCAAAAAGAGGGGATCACCGTGGTGGTCTCCACCCCCTATATGGATGAGGCGGAGCTGTGTGACCGGGTTGGTCTGATCCAGAAGGGACAACTCCTGGAGATTGCAGACCCTGCCAGACTGCCGGACAGAGATACGGCACAGCTTTATTCACTGAGAAGCAAGAGGGGGGGCTATGCCTACCTGGATCGGGTGAGGAAGCTGGAGGGCTGTAAACATGCCTGGCTATTCGGAGACCGGCTGCATGTCACCCTCCATGCAAAAGAAGATGCCACCCGGGTGAAAGCGGAGATGGACACCTGGGGCGACAGCAGCCTGGAGTGGAAGAAGTTAATCCCCTCCATTGAGGACCGCTTTATGGGATTGATGGAGCAGGAGGGCGGGGAACAACTAATTCAGGGAGAGAGCATCTGATGGGCGGACGCGAACATATTATAGAGGTAAAGGACATGGTGAAAAAGTTTGGATCCTTTACGGCCAACGACCGGCTTAGCTTTCATGTGGAGCGGGGAGAAATATTTGGATTCCTGGGAGCCAACGGGGCCGGGAAGACTACAGCCATGCGGATATTGTGCGGACTTTCCTATCCCACCTCTGGGGAAATCCGAGTGGCGGGTTTTGACGTATACCGGGAAAGGGAGCAGATCAAGAAAAAGATCGGCTATATGTCACAGAAATTCTCTCTCTACGAGGATCTTACGGTGTCCGAAAATATTCACCTCTATGCTGGAATTTATGGTCTGGGGAGAAAACAGATTGTTGCCAGGGAGGAGCAGTTACTGGAGCGACTGGGCCTTGAAGGCATTCGCAAAAGACTGATTGCCGGGATTCCCCTGGGCTGGAAACAGAAGCTTGCATTTTCGGTGGCCATATTTCATCAGCCGGCCATCGTTTTTCTGGATGAACCCACCGGTGGGGTGGATCCCATCACCCGAAGGCAATTCTGGGAAATGATTCACGATGCTACCGAGGAGGGGATCACGGTCTTTGTGACCACCCACTACATGGACGAAGCCGAATACTGCGACCGGGTATCGATTATGGTCGATGGCCGGATAGAAGCCCTGGATACTCCGGGAGCACTGAAAAAGCAGTACAGGTCTGAAAATATGAATGAAGTCTTTTTAAAACTGGCACGCGCATGAAACGCTTTTTTGGATTTGTGAGAAAAGAGTTTCAGCATATCTTCAGGGATAAGCGTACCCTCCTGATCTTGTTCGGACTTCCCATTGTGATGATCGTTTTGTTTGGCTTTGTGGTAAGCACCGAAATCCGTGACGTGAAGGTGGGAGTCTGGGACCGGTCCATGGACCAGGCCTCTATCAGGGCCACTGAAAAGATTTTTTCATCCGGCTACTTTCTTCCTGCCGGATACATCGACCAAGAGGAAGAGCTCGGAGAATTGTTCCGTAGTGGTGAGGCCAGGGTGGTGGTGGTTTTTGAAGAGGGCTTCGAACGAAACCTGCTCAGGGAAAACCGGGCCGCTATTAAGCTGATTACCGATGCTTCCGATGCCAATACGGCTCAGCTTTCACTCACCTATCTCCAGGGAGTTTTGATGACCTACTTCCAGTCTATGAATCAGGATGTTCAGCTGCCCTGGTCCGTTCAGATAAAGTCCAGGATGTTTTACAACGAGGAGATGAAGGGGGTCTATATGTTTGTACCCGGCCTGATGGCCCTGATCCTGATGCTGATATCGGCACTAATGACCTCGGTGACCATTACCAGGGAGAAGGAGTTCGGCACCATGGAACTCTTGCTGGCATCCCCCCTGAAACCCAGGGAGATCATCCTGGGAAAAGTGACTCCATATGTGCTCCTTTCCTTTACAAACGCCATGACGATTGTCCTGGTGGGTTTCCTGGTCTTCAATGTGCCGGTGCTGGGAAGTCTCTGGCTGCTGATGCTCGAATGCACGCTCTATATTTCACTGGCCCTCTCTCTGGGAGTCCTGATTTCGATCAATGCAAAGTCCCAGCAGATGGCCATGTTTATAAGCATGCTTGGCTTAATGCTTCCCACCATTCTGCTTTCCGGGTTCATCTTTCCCATTGATAATATGCCAAAAATACTGCAATGGTTTTCTGCCCTGATGCCGGCCCGCTGGTTTATTGTGATCGTAAAGAATATTATGCTGAAAGGAACTGGATTTGCCTTTATCTGGAAAGAGACTCTCATCCTGTTGGGAATGACCCTCATTTTTATCCTGGTTGCCGTAAAACGGTTTAAAATCAGACTCAATTAGTATTACAGATATGCGGATACTTGCTACACTGCTTGTCAAAGAGTTTAAACAGATCTTCCGGAACAGGATGATGCTGCCCATTATTTTTGTGGTTCCGGTGGTCCAAATGATCCTCCTGACCTATGCGGCCAGCCTGGAGATGAAAGGGATCAACATGGCAGTGGTGGACCAGGATAATTCCCAGGCATCCCGACAATTGGTGTCCCGCTTCGAAGGTTCGCCCTTTTTTGAGATCAGCATGGCTGGTACGGATTACCCGGAGGCCCTGGATGAACTGACCAGCGACCAGGTGGATGTGATCCTCCATATGCAGCATGGCTTTGAGAAGAGACTGTTTAGCGAAAAAGAGACGGATCTTCAGCTGGTGGTTAATGCCATCAATGCCACAGAAGCCGGACTGATTAAGGCCTATTGCACCCAGATCATTGGTGATTTTAACGGATATGTAAGGGCCCAGTGGTTTGGGATGGAAGGATCTGGCAAGCTGAGCACCCTGGAGGTGATCCCCAGGTACTGGTACAACCCGCTCCTGGATTTTAAGATTTATATGTTTTCGGGGATCCTGGTGATCATTGTCACCCTGATCGGGATGTTGCTGACTGCGCTGAACCTGGTGCGAGAGAAGGAGATGGGGACCACCGAGCAGATCAATGTAACTCCCATACGTAAATACCAGTTCCTGCTGGCCAAACTGATCCCTTTTATGATCATTGCTCTGTTTGAACTGGCATTCGGACTGCTTATTGGAAGGCTCCTTTTCGGACTTCCCCTGGTTGGAAGCCTCGGACTGCTTTTCCTTTTTACCTGTGTCTACCTTCTGGCTGTGCTGGGGATCGGCCTGTTTCTATCCACCGTTTCCAATACCCAGCAGCAGCTCATGTTTATCGCCTTTTTCTTCATGCTCACGTTCATCCTGATGAGCGGGGTATTTACTCCTGCCGAAAGTATGCCGCCCTGGGCACAGAAAATCAATCTGATCAATCCGGTGGCTTATTTTATGAAGGTCATCCGGATGATCCTCCTGAAAGGTTCTGAGTTTTCAGATATCAGACGGGAGTTCTTCAGCCTCGGCATTTATGCCCTGGTAATCCTAAGCCTGGCCATCACCAATTACCGGAAAACTACTTGAGCAGCTCCTGGAAAATCTTTTCGGTGGCTTTGGAGTCCCAGTTGGCTGCACCGGTTTTCCGGCTTACCACTCGCCCTTCTTTAGAGATGATGAAGGTGGTGGGATATCCCCTGAAAGACAGAGCTTGGGGTGCTTGAACTCCGGCCATGTAGAAAACAGGCATCTTGTAATTATTCTTCTCCATAAAGGCGTTCACCACAGCTGGTTCCTCAGAGGTCACCAGCATAAAGGCAACCTTATCCCCCCACTTTTGGTACAGGGACTGGATTTCAGGCATCTCGGCCACACAGGGCGGACACCAGGTGGCCCAGAAGTTGATAAAAACAACTTCATCCCTGAAGTTACTGAAATAGAAGGGTTCGTTTTCGGCCCATGCGAGTAACCAGTTGTAATCCAGATCGGTAAGTATCTGCTGTTTCTCCTCATTCATCACTCTGGGTGCCTTTACGTTCAACACAACCCGGTTCAGACTGGTGAGGATGGTTTTTCTCGGACCCGGGATCAGTAACAGAATAATCAAAACCCAGAACAGAATATCGCCGGATTTTTGCCAGATGGACCTGTTCTCTTTCCATTTAGTAAAACGTTCTTTCAGCTTGGCCATTTTTTTCAGATTTTCATGCAAAGATAGTTTTTCCCTGTACCTTCGTGCAAGTTTATTATATTTGTTTGCCAAAGGTAATCCATGCTTCAGAAACTCAAGATTTTCTTCAAGGAGGAGATCTGGTCGCACGACCTCACCTCCAAGTCTCGCCGCCGAACCTTTCTGATCAGGCAGTCAAGAATTTATATCCTCGCATTTAAAGGCTTTTTTGAAGACCGTGCGGCTGTCCGGGCAGCTGCACTTACCTATTTCACCATGCTCTCCATAGTACCCATTTTTGCCATTGCTTTTGCCATTGCGCGGAACTTCGGGTTTGAGGATATGCTGCACAACTTCATCACCAACAACATGAGGGAGCAGGAGGAGGTGATGAAATGGGTGACCGGGATGGTGGATAAACTCCTGTCGGAAACCAAAGAGGGATTAGTTGCCGGTGTGGGTGGGGTGATCCTTTTCTGGTCGGTGATCCAGGTGCTCAACAATATTGAGGCCTCCTTCAATGATATATGGCAGATCCGGAAGGCCCGCAGCCCAATGCGTAAGTTTTCTGATTACCTGGCTATTATGATTATCACCCCCTTTGCCATCGGACTCAGCGGTAGCTTTTTGGTGAAAATTCAAAGCGCGGCCAATGAGTTTGAGCTCTTCAAACCGCTGATTGTGACCCTGATCAAGTCGGTCCCTTATGTCTCCATCTGGCTTCTTTTCACCATCATTTACATCGTGATGCCAAATACCAAGGTAAAATTTAAATATGCCCTGATTGCCGGTGTGATCGCCGGCACCATTGCCCTGATATTTCAATCACTTTACCAGAACCTGCAACTGGGGGTGCTGCGATGGGGGACCCTCTACGGGACTATTGCCTTTGTCCCCCTGTTTCTTATGTGGCTGCAGATTACCTGGCTGATTGTTCTGATGGGTGCAGAACTTTCCTTCGCCTATCAGAATATTGAGAATTATGAATTTGAGGAAAACGCCCTGAATCTCAGCCAGAATAACAAACGGATTTTGACCTTGCTGATCTCTTACCAGATTATCAGGAACTTTGAGGAGGGGATTGAGCCCTGGAATACTGAAACACTCAGTCATGAACTGGGCATGCCCATACGTCTGGTCAATGAACTGGTCTATGAGCTGGTAGAGGCAGGCATCCTGGCCGAACTGGCGGCCGACAATCCCAAGGAGCGTTCCTATCAACCGGCGGTTGATATTAATAAGATCACGGTGGAGTATATCTACAAGCAGATGGAGCTGGTGGGGGGCGACCATATGATCGTAACAGAGTCTGATGAGTTGAACAAGATCACCCGGATTCACGAGCATATCCTTCACTCTATCCGGGAGTCCCCGTCCAATATCCTCTTAAAGGACCTCTGACAGCAACTTTCGAATCGACAGTGTATGGTGCAGTTTTACATTAAATTTATCCCGGTAAGCGTTTGAGATTTACATTTTATTAGTTAATATTGCATAGTATTTCAGAGAAATGAGGGTTTACAGGCAACATAGCGTACATCATCACCAACACCACCGGTGTGTATAGGAAGCTGTGTAGTACATTGTAACCCGAAAAAAAAGCTTGAGAGGTTTGCAGATACTGCAGACCTTTTTTTGTTTAAAAAGTCAACATGAAAAAACTTAGAATTGCCATTCAGAAATCCGGGCGCCTCAGCGAGAAATCATTGCAGCTCCTGAAAGAGGCCGGGATCTCTTTAAATAACGGATCCCGCAAGTTAAGGTCAGTGGCCCAGTACTTTCCCCTGGAGGTCATTTATCTCAGGGACGATGATATTCCCCAATATGTGGAGGACGGAGTGGCCCACATCGGGATCGTGGGAGAGAATGAGTATGCCGAGAAGGAGTGTCAGGTAGACCTGGTGGAACGACTGGGTTATTCGCGTTGCCGGCTCTCCATTGCAGTTCCCAAATCAGACAACTATGAAAGGCTGAAGGATCTTCAAGGCAAACGGATCGCAACCTCATACCCGGTTATTTTGCAAAAGTACCTGCAGGAACAAGGGGTAAAGGCGGAGATCCATGTTCTGAGCGGCTCGGTAGAACTGGCTCCTTCCATAGGGATGGCCGATGCCATTTTTGATATTGTAAGTTCGGGCTCTACCCTGATTAGTAATGGACTGAAAGAGGTGGAAGTGATCATGAAATCGGAGGCTGTGATTATAGCCAACCGGAACCTGGAGGAAGAGATGGGGACCGTGCTGGACGATCTGATTTTCAGAATACGCAGCGTACTGGCTGCCTCTAACAATAAATATATCCTGCTGAATGCACCCAATGAGCACCTGGAGGAGATCATTGATATCATTCCCGGAATGAAAAGTCCCACCGTGATGCCTTTGGCCGACGAGGGGTGGAGTTCGGTACATTCGGTGCTCAGTGAAAAAGAATTCTGGGGAGTGATAGACCGCCTGCGGGAACTGGGTGCCCAGGGAATCCTTGTCATCCCCATTGAAAAAATGATTGTTTAACCAGAACCTGTAAGATTATATACCTATGAATGTTTTATCTTATCCGGAAAAAAGTGATTGGGCTGTTTTGCTTCAACGGCCCCGACTGAACCATCACATCCTCGAGGACCAGGTGCAACTTATTATTGAGGAAGTGCATAAAAAGGGAGATGCTGCCGTGAGGGCATTCACCCTTGAGTTTGATGGCTATGATCCTTCCTCCCTGGAGGTAAGTGCAGAAGAGATTCGTGCTGCCGGCGACAAAGTTAGTCCTGAGTTGAAGAAGGCCATTGATGAGGCACAGTGGAATATTCAAACTTTTCATAAAAAACAGATCCAACAGGCAGAAACCATTGTTACCACAGCCGGAGTCCGCTGCTGGCGAAAACCTGTCCCCATGAGCAGGGTAGGGCTTTATGTTCCCGGAGGTTCGGCACCACTTCTCTCTACCGTCCTCATGCTGGGGATCCCGGCCAAACTGGCTGGATGTGGGGAAGTGATTCTCTGTACTCCGCCCGACAGCGCAGGGAAGATAAGTCCATCCATCCTTTACATTGCCGATCTCCTTGGCATTGACCGGGTCTTTAAAGTGGGAGGAGCCCAGGCCATTGCGGCCATGGCACATGGAACGGAGAGTATTCCTGCAGTCAACAAGATTTTTGGCCCCGGAAACCAATACGTGACCATGGCAAAGCAAATTGTGAGCCGGGATACGGTTGCCATCGATATGCCCGCCGGTCCCTCCGAGCTGGCCGTGGTGGCCGACAGCACGGCCAATCCTGCTTTTGTTGCATCCGATTTGCTCTCCCAGGCTGAGCATGGTCCGGACAGCCAGGTGCTACTGGTCACCGACTCCCCTAAGATGATCGACCAGGTGAAAGCAGAAATTCAGAAGCAGCTGAAAGATCTTCCAAGAAAGGAGATTGCAAGCAAGGCTCTGGAAAACAGTAAGATGATTTTATTGAAGAACCAGAACGAGATCATGGAACTGGTCAATGAGTATGCCCCGGAACACCTGATTATCGTAACCAGTAATTATGCGGAGCTGGCAGAACAGGTGATCAATGCCGGATCCGTATTCCTGGGAGACTATACCCCTGAAAGTGCCGGTGATTATGCTTCAGGGACCAATCATACCCTTCCCACCAATGGCTGGGCCCGCTCATACAGCGGGGTCAATATGGATAGTTTCTATAAAAAGATAACTTTCCAGGAGATCAGCAGATATGGGCTGGTAAATATTGGGGATGCCATTATGACCATGGCTGAAGCCGAAGAGCTTCAGGCCCATAGCAATGCGGTTTCCATTCGTCTAAAATCCTGATGAAGTGGCAGATGCATTTAACATATCCAGGCTTGTCAGGCCAAATATCCTGAATCTGCATCCCTATTCATCGGCCCGGGATGAATTCTCCGGCTCGGCCTCCGTATTCCTGGATGCCAATGAGAATCCTTTCAATGCTCCCCTGAATCGCTATCCGGATCCCGGTCAGAAGGAGCTGAAAGGCCGGATTGCCGAGCTTAAGGGAGTGGACCCGGCAAAAATATTTCTGGGGAACGGGAGCGATGAGGGCATTGATCTGTTGTTCCGGGTGCTCTGTGAACCCGGGGTGGATAAGGTACTTACTGTCGATCCCACCTATGGAATGTATGGCGTTTGCGCAGAGATCAATGGGGTGGAGCGACGCAGCGTTCTGTTAAATAAGGATTTCAGCCTGGATATCGGGGCCGTGCTGGAGGCCGCGGACGAGCATACCAAACTGGTTTTTCTCTGTTCACCCAACAATCCCACCTCCAACTCCCTGGACAGAGAGGCCATCTTAAAGATTTTAGATGAAGTGAACTGCATGGTCGTGGTGGATGAGGCCTATATTGAGTTCAGCAGCGGCCCGGGTTTGCTTTCCCTTCTGAGTCAGTATCCCAATCTGGTGATTTTGCAGACCCTTTCCAAAGCCTGGGGATATGCCGGGATTCGCCTGGGCATGCTGTTTGCCCACCCTGAACTAATCAAATATCTATCCAGGGTAAAGTACCCTTATAATATCAATGCCCTGACCCTGGAGACGGCCCTGAATGGGCTCAAGGAGAGTAAGAGGACACAAGCGTGGATCCGGGAGATCATTCAGGAGCGCAAGCAGATGGCTCGGGAGTTGGCAGGATTTTCTTTTGTGAAGCAGATTTTTCCCTCGGATGCCAACTTCCTGCTGCTTCGGGTGGACGATCCCCGGGCGGTCTATGACTTTCTGATGGAGCGGGGCATCATCATCCGGGACCGCTCCTCGGTCCCCCTCTGCGAGGGCTGCCTGCGTATCACCATTGGTAGTAATGGAAGAGAACCGGGCATTGATCTCTGCCCTTAAAACCTTTCAGTCATGAAGAAAGTACTGTTCATCGACAGGGACGGAACCCTGATCAAGGAGCCCCCGGTGGATTATCAGGTGGACTCGCTGGAGAAACTGGAGTTTATGCCCGGAGTATTCCGGAATCTCTACAAACTGAGGCAGTTTACTGATTATGAGCTGGTGGTGGTCAGCAACCAGGACGGAATGGGAACTGACGCTTTTCCGGAGGCAGATTTTTGGACTCCCCATGAGAAATTCCTGCAAGCCTTCCGGAACGAAGGGGTGGAGTTTGATGCAGTACATATTGATCCCTCTCTGCCGGAGGATAACTCACCAAACCGGAAACCCCGTACCGGAATGCTTAAGACTTATATGCAGGGAGGGTACGACCTGGAGAATTCTTTTGTGATCGGTGACCGCCTTAGCGATATGGAGCTTGCAAAAAACCTGGGGGCCCGGGGGATTTTCCTGAGCGGGGAAGCGAAGGAAAGTGAGCTGGATCCTGCCGGGTTGGCCGGACATGTATCCCTGGTCTGCCGGGAATGGGATGAGATTTATCCCTTTATCAGGACCAGGCAGCGAAGTGCGGTGGTGCAGCGTAAAACCAACGAAACAGAGATCACGGTGAGGCTTTCCCTGGATGGAGAGGGACATACGGTCATTTCCACCGGGCTTGGATTCTTCGATCACATGCTTGACCAGATTGGCAGGCACGGGGGCCTGGATCTGGAGATAGAGGTGCAGGGGGACCTGCATGTGGATGAACATCATACCATTGAGGATACTGCCATTGTTCTGGGCCAGGCCGTTTTAAAGGCTCTGGGAGATAAGCGGGGCATCGAACGCTACGCGTTTGTCCTGCCCATGGATGATTCCCTGGCAACTGTGGCCATTGATTTTGGAGGAAGGCCATGGATCGAGTGGAATGCGGATTTCAAGCGGGAAAAGATTGGGGATATGCCCACGGAAATGTTCTATCATTTTTTCAAAAGTTTCTCCGATGCAGCCTTATGCAACCTGAATATGGAGGTGAAGGGCAGGAATGAGCACCATAAAATTGAAGGACTGTTCAAGGCCTTTGCACGGGCCCTTGGAAAAGCGGTGAGCCTGGATCCTGACAGTAAACGCCTGCCAAGTACCAAGGGCAAACTATAGAAAGCATTAAAGGATGAAGGTTGCTATTATAAAATACAATGCAGGGAATATCAGGTCGGTGGATCATGCCCTCCGAAGAGTGGGAGTGGAAGCCGTGATTACGGACGATCCTGAGTTTATTCTTTCAGCCGACCGGGTGATCTTTCCCGGGGTGGGAGAGGCCGCTGGCACCATGGCCTACCTGAAAGAGCGGGAGCTGGATAAGTTACTGAAGGAGCTTCGCTGTCCGGTCCTGGGAATATGCCTGGGGCAGCAGTTGATGTGCAGCTGGTCGGAGGAGGGCGATACGACCTGTATAGGCATCTTTGATGAGCCGGTCAGGCGTTTTCCCTCCGGCGGACTAAAAGTGCCGCATATGGGCTGGAACAGCCTGGAAAAGGTGCATGGGAAGATTATTCCCAAAGAGCTGGAAGGATCTTACGTTTACTTCGTGCATTCTTACTATGTTCCTGTGGGGGTGAATACCGCCGCCGAGGCCACCTACATGCTGCCCTTTAGTGCAGCCATGCAGAAAGACAACTATTATGCCACCCAGTTCCACCCGGAGAAGAGCGGAGATCCGGGGGAGTTGATCCTGAGACAATTTTTGAAGTTATGATTGAGATTATTCCTGCCATTGACATCATTGACGGAAAATGTGTCCGGCTCACGAAAGGGGATTATTCCCGGAAAAAGGAATATGGGGATCCCTTTGAAATGGCCCGGCTCTTCGAGGATCATGGGATCAGCAGATTGCACCTGGTCGACCTGGATGGAGCCAGGGAGAAAAAGGTGGTTAATTACCGGATTCTGGAGCGGATCGCCTCCCGGACATCCCTGCTTATTGATGCGGGTGGAGGGATCAGAAGTGACAGGGATCTGCAAATCGTCTTCGAATCAGGAGCCCGTATGGTCACCGGGGGCAGTGTGGCGGTCAAGGAGCGGGATCTCTTTCTGGGATGGCTGAATCTCTATGGGGCGGACCGGATTATCCTGGGTGCCGATTTCAGGGAGGGAAAGGTGGCGGTTTCAGGTTGGAATGAAGCCACCGAACTGGACCTGGAGGAGTTTATCGCGGCTTACAGGAGCGAAGGTATAAAAATGGTGATCTGTACTGATATAGATAAGGACGGGATGCTGGAGGGACCTTCGATGAAGACTTATAAGTCCCTCAAGGACAGAGATAAAGCACTGTATCTGGTGGCCAGTGGAGGGGTCCGCAGGATGGAGGATGTGGAGACTCTAGATAATGAGGGAATGGATGGGGTGATTATCGGGAAGGCCATTTACGAAGGGAAGATTCCACTGAAAGCCCTGGAAACCTATATTTTAAATCATAGTTGAAATGCTGGCTAAAAGGATCATACCCTGCCTGGATATCCGGAACGGGAAGACGGTGAAAGGGATCAACTTTGAAAATGTAGTGGATGTGGGGGACCCTGTGGAGCTGGGAGCCAAGTATGCACGGGACGGTGCCGATGAACTGGTCTACCTGGATATAACGGCCACCCATGAAGGACGGAAACTCTTTGCCGATCTGGTAAGGCGTATTTCGGAAGAACTGAATATCCCCTTTACGGTGGGGGGCGGGATCGACCGGGTGGAGGATGCGGAGCTCTTGCTATCGGCGGGTGCCGACAAAGTCTCCATCAACTCCTCGGCCGTCAGGGATCCCGGACTGGTGGACCGGATTGCCACGGGCTTCGGGAACCAGTTCGTGGTGGTGGCCATTGATGCCCAGTGGAAGAATGATCGATGGACGGTCTTTATTAACGGGGGCAGGATTCCCACTGACAAAGAGCTTTTTAGCTGGGCCAGGGAGGTTCAGGAGCGGGGTGCCGGGGAGATTCTCTTCACTTCCATGAACCACGATGGTACCAAGAACGGTTTTGCCTGCGAGGCCCTGAGTGAGCTTTCCGGTCAGTTGAGCATCCCGGTGATCGCCTCAGGTGGAGCAGGGAAAAAGGAACATTTTGTGGAGGTTTTCCAGCAGGGAAAGGCCGATGCCGCCCTGGCAGCCTCCATTTTCCACTACAATGAAATCCCCGTTCCTGAATTGAAGAAGTACTTAAGGAAGAATAATATAATAATCAGATAATATGGATTTTAAAAAACTCAATGGCTTGATTCCTGCCATAATCCAGGATGCCGCGACCGATACCGTCCTTATGCTTGGTTTTATGAATCCCGAGGCTTTGGAAAAGACCAGGCAGGAGGGGAAGGTTACCTTTTTCAGCCGCACGAAGAATAGACTGTGGACCAAAGGAGAAGAGAGCGGCAACTTCCTCCATGTGGTAGAGATCCTGGAGGATTGTGACCGCGATACGCTGCTGATTAAGGCGAATCCGCAAGGGCCGGTCTGTCATACCGGCAGTGACACCTGTTTTAATGAGGAAAACACTCCTACCCAAAAAGCGGCTGGAATAGCGTTTCTAGCTGAACTGCAGCAATTGATCCATACCCGCAAAGCAGAAATGCCCGCCGGGTCCTATACCACCTCCCTGTTTCGGGACGGGATCAACAGAATCGCACAGAAGGTGGGAGAGGAGGCCGTAGAACTGCTTATAGAGTCCAAGGACAGCAACGACGAACTTTTCCTGAATGAAGCAGCCGACCTGCTGTACCACCTTCTGGTGCTCTTATCTGCCAAGGGAAAGGATATCAAAGAGGTGGTCTCAGTGCTGGAACAACGACATTAGGCCAGTATATTTTCCATCCCTGAATCTCTGATAAACAAGCAGGTTGTCTGTGTGCTATCCACCATTTTTTCCATAAATCTGAAATCGGGATCGGGAACAAGCCCGAATATATTCAGATCGGCATTGGGAGCATCCAGGATAAACTCATTGAAATTACCTACATGTATAACAGTTTCCGTTCTTGGTAGCCGCGCCTGGTCAATTAAATCAGCCATGAATTTTCTGGCTTCCGGTTCCTGTCCTTGATTGTCGATCACTGTCACCAAACGAATGGTGGCCGACCAATTCTTTTTTAGTTTATATGCCACCAGTATCGACAGGTCAAGGTTACCTATATCCCAGGATATTTGCCAGTTAGGTGCCCTGTTCCTAATCCAGACATTAATGTACTGTCGTTGTCCAAGTCCCGATTTTGGATGTTGAAAATACACCATCACGCCAAGCTGTAGCCGGGCTGTTTCAAGAATTATCTTATGAAAATCAGCTTCGTAAGATTCCCGGTCAAGCATATTCAGGAAAACAATATTCGGTTTAAAAAACGATCCCCTGTAGGCCTGGTTGGCAAAATTGACTCCCTCGGCAAAATTCTCAGTGGTGATCACAGCCCATGACGAAAAAACCCCGCTTTTCTGAAAAGACTGGCTTAATGCATTAATTTTCTGCGTAATGCTTCCACTGGTTTCTGTGGAGCCGATGCCCAGCAATTTGATGGAACCTTTTGGATAGGCCACATTCTTAAGAAAGGAAAATACTCCTTTAATCGAATGCGGATCGCTTACCGGAATCAGGAGGTTTGGTTTCCATGCTCTTTCCTGACGATTGGATATCATTGAGGTATGTTTTGCAGCCCATTCTGCAAAAGACACAAATAGTCCGCTTCTCACATCTTCAAAAGGAGTGATCAATTTCCGCTTGGAAAGTATCCCATAAACCACAAAAACCACTGCAACAGATATCAGGCTTAAGATCGGGTTGATAATAAACATGGCAAGAAGGGAGGTGATAAGTCCAATCCATGGAATCCACCGGGGAACGACAAAAAGCGGTCTGAAACTGATCAGGCCAAGGTTTTGCTCTATAATAACCACTACGTTGATCATGGCATATGTGATCAGGAAGAATAGAGTAACCAGGGGTGCAATGGCGTTCAGATCCCTTAGAAGCATCGCCAGAAACACCATCGCACCTGTTACCAACATTGAATTTCTAGGCTGGCCCGACTTGTCTGTATACTCCAGCCATTTGCTGCCTGGTAATACACCATGTTTGCCCATGGCAAATAAAATTCTTGATGAGCCTACCATAGAAGCCAGTGCCGATGAAAATGTCGCACCCAAAACTCCTGCAATTACCAGGGGTGGAAAGAACGACTTGTCGATCATAATATTGTAATTATTGAGCAGCTCTTCCACGCTTGCCGACCTGGCCACCCAATAGGCAAGCGCCATATAAACCACGAAGCTTACGGCGATGGCCCACAAAGTCCCAACGGGAATGCTTTTACGTGGATCTTTCAACTCACCAGACATATTTGCTCCTGCCATGATCCCAGTTGCTGCTGGGAAAAACACCGCAAACACTATCCAGAAACTGGATCCTGAAAAACCATTTTCAACAGATCCGGGAAAATCACCCAGTTTTAGTACTTCTGACGTTGCCTGTGTCATTGAGCCATAATGTGCTGCCATTACAATCGCTACAATTGAGGCAAAAATGATGACCATGATAAAATACTGTGTCTTTATAGCCAGGTCTGCACTTTTATAGGCAATCCCGTAAATCATAGCGAATACAAGCAGATCGACGATGAACGGGGGATGATCCGGAAATATAATAAGCCAGCCCTCCCTGAACCCAAAGATATACATGGTTACTGCCAGACCTTGAGATACATATCGCGGAATTCCAAGGCTGCCGCCTATTTCTAAGCCGAGCGATTGAGATATGATTGCATATGCACCACCGGCCCCGATTCTGATATTCGTGGTAATCGAGGACATGGACAGGGCAGTGGCCAGGGTAATCAAAAAGGAAAGGATAATGATGATCCATGCTCCCAGAAGCCCTGCGTTTCCAACAACCCAACCTAATCTGAGGTACATAATTACCCCAAGAATTGTTAGCAGGGTAGGTGTAAATACACCTCCAAAAGTTCCGAATGTTTTCGGTTCCTGGCTATTCTTCATAGTTATCACTCACATTAGTTAAACCCTTGAATGAGTTAAGTAAATGTATTCAATATTTGAGTGTGTCCTGAATAATGGTGATAAAACCTGAGCCTAATTGATCCTTTACTATTTCTGCTGTTCTAGTCTTCGACGACGATTTTTTCGATCTTGTCGCCCTCGCGAATGTCGTCGATTACATCGAGGCCTTCGGTAACTTTACCGAAGCAGGTATGCATGCGATCCAGGTGTGAGGTGTTTTTGCGCGAGTGGCAGATGAAGAATTGCGAGCCTCCGGTATCCCTTCCTGCATGAGCCATAGAGAGTACTCCCCGGTCGTGGTACTGGTTCCCGCCTTCCAGCTCACACTTGATGCTGTAGCCAGGTCCGCCCATACCGTTTCCGTCGGGACAACCGCCCTGGATTACAAAATCGGGGATCACCCGGTGGAAAGTAAGTCCATCATAAAAACCCTCTTTGGATAATTTGATGAAGTTCTCAACGGTGCCGGGGGCATCCTGGTCATAAAACTCTACATTCATCACTCCTTTTTCCGTATGGATTGCTGCTTTACTCATCTTTTTCTGTTTTAATCTTATTTCATTATCTGTTCAATATCTTCTATCTCCTTTGGGGCATACCTGGACAGGTTGATATTGCCCCCGGTGGTGATCAGGATATCGTCCTCAATACGAACCCCGATATTCATATATTGTTTATAGACCGGCCTTACTGCTTTAATGAACTGGTCTATCTCCATGCTGTCCGCTTCTGCCTGAAATATCTCGTGCAGCTGCTCGAGCCCCTTTTCCCGGAAATAGAGTCCGGGTTCGATGGTCAGGACCATTCCCGGCTCCAGCTTACGGCTTTCCATGGATTCCTGGGGAGTCTGCTCCATAAACTGGGAGAAGCTTCCTTCCATATCTCCCACATCATGCACATCCAATCCCAGGTAATGAGAAGAGGGGTAGAGGATGTAAAACTTTATCTGCCAGGGAGAGCCGGGATCGGTGATCAGTCCCAGTTCGCTAAGCCCCTTTACAAGGATCTCCTTGGCAGCCATATGCCCGTCCATGAAATTAGATCCGGGTTTCATCTGCTCAATGGCTGCCAGCTGGGCGTCCAGTACCAGTTGATAAATGGCACGTTGCTCTGTGGTAAACTTCCCGTTTACGGGTATGGTTCGCGAAATATCGGCAGTATAATAGCCATACTCAGCCCCGATATCCATCAGCAGCAGATCCCCGTCCTCCATTTTCCGGGTATTTGGCTCGTAATGGAGGATGGTGCTGTTGGGACCGGAGCCCACAATGGAAGAGAATCCGGGCATGGCCGATCCATATTCCAGGAAAGTACCTTCGATCACTGCCTCCATCTCAAATTCATACCTGTCCGGCCGGCACTCTTTCATCACATTGGTCAGGGCTTTGGCTGTGATATTGTTGGCCTTCTGCAGAAATTCCACTTCCCTGGAATCCTTAATAAGCCGAAGCTCATCTACCAGCTCCCCCACATGCCTGAATTGTAAGGATCCCTGATCACCGGCCATTCGCTGCAGATCGGCCAGGAAGGTTCGATCCGTGCGGTCCAGGTATATAAGCGCACCACTCTTAGCAATACTATCAATCAGTGCTCTCATCTCCCTGTAAGACAGGGTTCTGTCAGGCCGGTATTTCTCTGCAATCTCCTCATTGGAAAGTTCAGTGCCTTCGTAGATCATCGTTCTGATACTCTGGGGAGGCAAAGAAAGGGTGTAAGATGGATCTGGGTCAGGACTCAGGATGGCATAGGATCCACGTGCCGCATAACCGGTCAAATAGTAGAAGTAATTATTGGGCCTGAATTCGTGGCGGTTGAAACTGTCCTGTCCGGCCGATCTTAAAATGACATAGCCGGAGCCTAAAGAGTCTGTTAAAAGCTGCCGTCTTCCTTCGAAACTTTCCATACTGGATGGCGTATACTCTAGATCCGAAGGATCTATGTTTACCGGGATCATCCAGGTTCTTCCTCCCGGATGAGTGCAGCCGGCCAGTATTGATAAATAAATGAAAAGCGACAAATATTTTTTCATAAATTTTTGGAATAAGAGATTGGCGATGCAAGTTAGAAAAAGATTCGCTTTTACCCTATACCTGGGGCTGAGCTGCTTTTTGATGGAGGCTCAGAAGGTTGCACTGGAGAACCATACCCTGAAGACCGGTTTGCCTCAGAACACCGTAAGCGATATTGCTCAGGATCATCAAGGATATATCTGGTTTTCCACCCAGGTGGGGGTGGCCCGCTACGATGGCTACACCTTTGAGCATTTTAATCTCTCCAATGGATTGCCCGACGATGAAGTCAACTCTATTCTTGTGGATCAGGCCGGGAAGATCTGGTTTGGAACTCAGGGGGGGATCGGGATCTATGATGGAGAGAGTTTTGATAAGCTTAGCAAAGAAGATGGCTTGATCGATGACCGGGTGGAAGGCATGATCGAGGATCCGGTGGGCAATATCTGGATCTGGACCGACTATGGGATATCGGTGATTACTCCGGATACGATTCTTTCCTACTCCAAAGAAGACGCCCTGACCGACAACAAGGTGTTCGATGCCTTTGTGGACTCCAGGGGAAGGGTACATCTGGCCACCTATTTTAATCCCGGAATTACCATTTTTGAGGATCCTTACACCTACAAGAAGCTTCCACAGCAGGAGTTTGTGCGTGATATTATGGAGGTAAGTCCGGGTGAAATCTGGTATGCCACCCAGGGATCCGGGATCCTGGTGAGGAAAGGGGAAGAAGAGCAATGGCTGGGTCTTGAAGAAGGATTGGGAGATGAGATAGTACTTAGTCTGCTCAGGGACAGGCAGGGAAAAATCTGGTGTGGGACCTATAGCGAGGGCCTGTTTATTTATGAAAATGGCAGCTTTCGTCACCTGGAGACCGAAGGAAACTATGATCCTATTGCGAAAGAACTAAAGGAAGATAGCCGCGGACGAATATGGATAGCCGGATTTGACAATGGAGTTTATATGCTTGATGATACTTACCTGAAACATTTTAACACTGACAACAACCTGGTTCATAATAATGTAAATACCATTTTTGAAGACCGGTTTGGAAGTATATGGATTGCAACAATGGGAGGGGTATCCAAATATGGGAGAGCCATATTTGAGATATATGACCTGGATTTTGGATTGCCGGCAAATTCCATTCAGGCTGTGTATCATGATTCTCAGGGTAGAATCTGGTTGGGGGCACATGGCAATCTGTTAAACATTCACGGAAATGAGGTGACTGCCTTTGGAGCGGACGAGGGATACGTGGAAGATTACCATCCGCTCTCTTTTGCTGAGGACAAGTACCAAAATGTATACATCGGGACAGGGTTTGAATTGTTCCTGTATAATGGGCATTCAATAGAAATAGTGGGACTGAAAGCCACCATTAATTGCATGCTCTATACCAGTGATGAACAACTCTGGTGCGGGACTGATTCAGGAGTTCATATACTCCAGGATGGCGAGATCCGGATCCTGGGATCGGAGGATGGATTAGTGAATTTGAAGGTAAACAGCTTATTACAGATGGATCAGTTAATCTGCTGTGCCACAGAAGGTGGTCTCTCCCTCTTTGACCTGTCTGGCCAGCATATCCGGAACTATACCGAAGAGGATGGTCTGGCTGCCGCCGTTTACCTGGATGTAGCCTGCGATTCGGAGAACCGGCTCTGGCTTGCCACTAAAAGCCGGGGGATTACCATGATTGATCTTAGTAAACCCGATGCCATAGAAAATTACAATACCAGCCATGGAATGGTCTCCAATTCCACCTATTTTGTGGAGTTTACCGATAGTGTGTCGCTCTGGATCGGGACCAACCTGGGGATCAATGTACTCGATTTGTCCACAGGGGAGTTTTCACTTTATGGAGATGACGAGGGATTTTACCCCCTGGAAACCAATGAGCGGGCCGTTTCAAAAGGCGAAAATGGTGAATTATGGATAGGCACTGTTGAGGGTTTGGTTCATTACGATCCACGGTATGATACAAAGGATCCGAATCCGCCCGAACTGGTTCTCTATCCACCTGTGGTTGATGGTGTTATCTACGAAGGATCGCTTAATGGAGATACAGAAATAAAGAATGTTTTTCCGGGAGAGATGACTTTTCCCTACAGCAAAAACTCCCTGGAATTTAATTTTACAGGGATTCATACGGTTAATCCTTCCAGAAACAGCTTCTCGTGGTACCTGGAGGGATTTGACAGGGACTGGTCCGAGCCGGGATCAGCCCGTTCTGCCCCATATATGAGACTTCCCAACGGACACTATGTGTTCCGGGTCAAGGCCTATAACCTGGACGGTGTAGAGGTGGAGCAGGAAGCCAGTTTTGCCTTTACCATTAAGCCACCTCTCTGGAGGACATTCTGGTTCATCCTGTTGGAAGTATTAGCCGGACTGGCCCTGATTTACGGCACTTTCAAATACAGGGAGCGACAGTTGATCCGGGAGAAACGGATACTGGAAGTCAAGGTGAAGGTTCGCACCAGGGAGATTGAGGATCAAAAGGTTGAAATTGAGGCCCAGAGGGATGAGATTTCAGAACAGAAGAGTTATGTGGAGGAGCAGCGTGACCAGATTATTCTCCAGAACAATGAGATTACCTCCAGTATTCAGTATGCCAAGAGAATACAACAGGCAGTACTTCCCGGGAGAAAAACCCTGGAGAAAGTTCTTCCGGAACATTTTATTTTCTTTAAACCCAGGGATATTGTGAGTGGCGATTTCTACTGGGTGGAGAAAAAAGAGGAACTGATTGTGGTCTGCGCGGCCGACTGCACGGGTCATGGGGTTCCCGGCGCCTTTATGAGTTTGCTGGGATTGACCTTTCTGAATGAAATTGTGAATCATGAAGGAGTCCTGAGGGCTTCAGAGATCCTGAACCGTTTAAGGAGCAATATTATCCGGTCCATGTCCCATAAGGATGAAGCGGAACAGGCCAAGGACGGGATGGACCTGGCCCTGGTTGTGATCGATCCCCAATTGGGTATGTTGGAATTTGCCGGTGCCTACAATCCTCTGATTCTGGCGCGTAAGGGGGAACTAATTGAATATAAAGGGGATAATATGCCGGTTGGAAAGCATATTGTGGAGGAAAGGTCATTTACCAACCACCGGGTGCAACTGGAAGATCAGGATATGATCTATCTCTATACCGATGGATTTCCTGACCAGTTTGGAGGAGAGAAAGGAGGAAAATACAAAGCCAGACCGTTTAAGAATCTTCTGGCACGGATCAGTGGTGAGACGGTAATGAAGCAGGCCAGTATGCTGGAGTCTGAATTACAGAGTTGGATGGGTGAGGAACCCCAGGTGGATGATATTCTGGTCACAGGCATACGCTATTTGAAAAACTAACTTAATCATACCATGAAAAAAGATCTATTTGTAGTTTTGTTGATGTTGCTTGCCGGGAGTGTTGCGGCCCAACATCTTGTTCTCGGAACCCATGATGTGGTACGTCTGGGTGATTATCCTCAGGATGCATACCTGATTGAAGCGGATGCCAATAGCTTTTACAGGGTATCGGGGGCTGCGTATACAAACTCGGATCACCCCCTGTTGAGCGAAGCGGTCAACCCGGATGCCAGAACTATCTACTTCATTAAGTATGACAAGGAGGGCACCCCCCTCAAGTCCAACTATGTCAGGGGAACCAGTACTCCGGTATATGCAGGTTCATACAATGGCGGATTCACCCTGATGGCAAACGCCGGCCTGGAGGTGGATGCCAATGGCATGATCATACCCATTCCATTGAATAGTAACGTGGAGTTTATTGCGAACTATGATCATGAATGTCAGTTGCTCAGGCTTCTTAATATCTGGACTCCCAGGGATGATCAATATACCAATTCCAGTGCCATCATGGATCCAGAGGATGGCTCGGTTTATGTATATGGCAAGGCCTCGGCGCGTTTGGATCTGGAAGGATTCGGCAGAATAGCAACGGAACTGGATCCGGCCAGCAGCTATTTTTATCTGATTAAATACAACCGGGATCTGGATCTGAAATGGGTTTACGTGGCAGGCTTCGATATGCAGCTCTCTGGTACAACGCCCTATTTTGACCGGCTGCAGGTATTTCCGGGACATTCTGGTGGAGTCCTGATTACCGGAAGCTATGGGAGCGAAAGCAGTCCATTGATCAATGGCAGATCCTTTCCAGCCTACCTGGATACCTATGGGACCTTTGCCGTATTGCTGGATGACAGCGGACAGGCCTTATGGGAGCTGGACGGGGTAATGAATGGCTTTAGCTATCCCACCCGGATTTTTGATGCCTTCCCCCTGCCCGGTGGAGATTTTGTGCTGGCAGGAAACACCAATACCGGTTATTATAAACTGGGACAGGCGGAATTCAATTTTGTGGATGGCTCCTCCAACAACCAGTTTGTGTTCCGGATCGGTCCTGGGGGAAATCTGGTTTGGACCAGGCAGTTTGAGAGCCAGGGACCGCTTCAGGAGGGAAAAAAGAAGTCAACAGCCAGCAATGATCTGGATAATCAGGTATACTACGACGCCATTCCATGGAAAAACAGGCTGCTCTATCTGACGGCCCCTTTCAAAAATCCAGCTTTTTCGCTGGCCGGGACGGATATGACTCTGACCTATCCAATGGGAATCTATGTGGCTGCACTGGATCTCCGGGACGGTTCGGAGGTCTGGGGCTATGCCTTATCATCTGACGATGCCCGGATACATGGCTTCGATGTGGACCGTTCCGGAAATGTCTCCATAATGGGATACAATTATACCTCCCAGGATCTGGACGGAATTGTTTCTCCGGTCGTAGTACCTGGGAATTTTTTATTTCATGTGGGACTGGATTACAATGGGAATACTCTCTGGTACAACAATGCCAGGCTAACAAATCCGCCCTACAGTGATCTGAGCGGGACAGATCTGGAGGTGTTGCCCAATGGAGAGGTGTTCAGTTCACTGATTTTAAATGCGGTGAATGAACTCGTTGTTGGGGAGTCGACCGTAACGGATGGTGCTTCTCCACACACCAGCTGGCTGCTGGAGCTTGCCTCGGATGTTGTGCTGGGCGGAAGAGTGACCGATGCCAATGATAATCCGGTCTATCCCGGCTATGTGAAGGCATATAAATCAGCCTGGTGGGGAATCTATCCCATGGTGGATTCAGCCCTGTTGGAGGTGGATGGAAGCTATCTGTTTGGAAGCCTGTACCCTGGGAACTATGCCTTGATGGCCGTGCCGGACCAGGACCTGTATCCCAATGATATCTGCACCTATTATGGGGACCAGACCGGATGGAAAGGGGCCCTGTTTCAGGATCTGGTTCCCAAATACGTCTCCAATACAATGGACATCAAGCTGGTGGAAGTGACTCCTGCTTCGGGTCTCGGCACCATGACCGGGACCATCTCCATGGAAGAAGGTGTGGACGATGCCCTGAAAGGAACCCAGGCGCGGCCGGCTCCGAAATCCTCTGTGATCCTGTTAAAGAAGGCCAAGAAGTCCACCATGGCTGGGGAGGTGGTTGCTTTTACGGAAACAGATGAATATGGGAATTTTAGCTTTACCAATGTACCGGACGGAGAGTACTTCCTCCATGTGGAGGTTACGGGACTGGAGATGCTTCAGATCTATGATGTCACCATTGTAGGTGACCAGATTGTCTCCGGACTCACATATACCATCGGAGAGGACGGTATCTATATTGGCTATCCAACCGGAGTTTCTTTGCTTGAGAATAAAGAACTTAACATTTATCCAAATCCTGGCCCCGGTTTGATCATGATGGATCTTCCTGCTGCCGGGGAGTATATGGTGAAGATCTATGCCATGGATGGCAGACTGGTTTGGAAGGAGCAATTTATGTCAGCGGGCGGAGCCAGGACAATCAATCTTTCAGGAGCCAGTAATGGCACTTATGTCATAAGAGTAGAGGGTCCGGACACCAATGTCACTCAAAAGTATCTGAAGAGATAGTTCCGAAGGGTTCAGCAAGTTTGAGGCCTTAAAAAAAACCGGGAGTTTGCTCCCGGTTTTTCTATGCTTACTCTAACTTTCAGAGATCCGCTCTAAAAGGAAAGGATGGTCTTGCGTATAATCTCCACGCACTCCATCACCTGCTCTTCTGAAATCACCAGAGGTGGAGCAAAACGGATGATGTGTTCATGGGTCGGTTTGGCCAGTAGCCCGTTCTCCTTCAGGGCCATGCAAACATCCCAGGCCGTTTTGCCATTGGTGGGCTTGATTACAATGGCATTGAGCAACCCCTTACCTCTGACCAGCTCTATCATAGGGGAATCGATCTTCTTTAATTCATTCCTGAATTTCTCACCCAGCTCCTCAGCCCGCTGGGCCAGGTTCTCTTCTTTAAGGACTTCCAGTGCAGCCATGGCTACCTTGGCCGCCAAGGGATTCCCCCCATAGGTGGATCCGTGTTCACCAGGCTTGATGCAGAGCATGATCTCATCATCTGCCAGCACCACAGAAACCGGATAGACCCCTCCGGAAAGGGCTTTCCCCAGAATCAGGATATCGGGCCGGACCCCCTCGTGATCACAAGCCAGTAACTTCCCGGTCCGTGCTAGTCCGGTTTGAACCTCATCTGCAATAAAGAGGACATTCTTTTCTTTACAGAGCTTATAGGCCTTGCTGAGAAAGCCCTCATCGGGCACATAGACCCCGGCCTCCCCCTGGATGGGTTCTACCAGGAAACCGGCCACATTTGGATCCTCCAGCGCCTTTTCCAGGGCCTTGGTATCGTTGTAGGGAATGGTTACAAAACCCGGCGTATAAGGCCCAAATCCCTTGTAGGAATCAGGATCGGTCGACATGGAGATAATGGTGATGGTTCGGCCATGGAAGTTGCCTTCACATACGATGATTTTAGCTTCGTTCTCAGGAATACCCTTCTTCTCATAAGCCCATTTGCGACAGAGCTTCAGAGCGGTCTCGTCGCCTTCGGCCCCGGAATTCATGGGCAGCACCTTATCATATCCGAAATAGGTGGTAATATACTGTTCAAACTCGCCCAGCAGGCTGTTATAAAATGCCCTGGAGGTCAGGGTAAGTTTCCGGGCCTGCTCGGTCAAGGCTTCCACAATCTTGGGATGGCAGTGTCCCTGGTTGACCGCTGAATAGGCGGAGAGAAAATCGAAGTATCTCTTACCTTCCACGTCCCACACGTAAACCCCCTCACCACGGTCAAGTACCACGGGCAGTGGGTGATAGTTATGTGCTCCATATTTGTCTTCGCGCTGGATGTAGTCTTTTGTGTTCATAATTGTTACCCTTCAGAGATTATTAGTAAATTGTGGGGATAAAGGTAGTAAAACATATTTCAAGGTGTGACAGTTATAAAAGAGGATTCTTATCATTTACTTAACATATAATTATGGACAAAGTACTAGATGTAATTACCGATCGGTGGAGCCCAAGAGCTTTTGATGATCGGGCAGTGGACTATGACAAGATTCACCTGCTCTTTGAAGCTGCAAAATGGGCACCTTCCTCCCGGAACGCACAGCCCTGGCGCTTTATATTTGCTACCAAGGAAATGCCTGATTACAAGGCTTTTATTGAGTTAATGAACGAAGGAAATCAGCAGTGGGCCTCTACGGCACCCCTGCTGGTAATGCCGCTGGCCCAGGTGATCTCCACCTATAAAAACCGGCCTAACAGGCTGGCCTTTTATGAAACAGGGATGGCCGTGGGGAATCTTCTGGCTCAGGCAACGGCTATGGGGCTGATGGTACACCAGCTGAGTGGCTATGACGTGGAGCGGGCCAAGGAAACCCTTGTGGTTCCGACCCGTTACGAGCCCATGAGTATTATGGCTATCGGTTACAAAAAGCAATCTGGCAAACTATCACCGGATGATTCCGCCTGGGAAAAGAGAGAGCGCTCCCGAATGGAGATCAGCAAGTTCCTGGTACAGGGAAGGTGTAAATAGGGCTAGAAACGAATGGAGATTTTGAGGTTGAACCTTCTCCCGGTCAGGTAATTCGGGATTCCAAACATGCCGGGAATCCCCTCCTGGTTGGAGATGGTCCTTATCCAGAGATAGGATGCCTCGTTATTGATTCCCAATAGATTAAATATCTCCCCGCTGATCCAGACACTTTCAAAAAAGCGCAGGGGGTTACGCTCTCCCCATATATCTGTTTCCCGTTTGATCACCTTGGAAAACCCGATGTCCACCCGGCGATAGGGGCGCATACGGAGCTTTGTGAAGTACTGTTCGTCGTTGGGACTGCTCAGGGGGATGCCACTTCCATAAAAGGCATTCAGGTGAACTTTGTAACCCGGATTGTTGGGAAAGTAGTCCTGGAAGTAAAGTCCGGCCGTAAACAGCTGATCGGTGGGGCGCGGGTAATCGCCTGCCTCCTCGCTGACATATCCTTCACCGTCCCATACCTGGATAAAATCACCAGTGATATCTTCCCTGGTTTGTAAGAGAGAGAGGGTCAGCCAGGATTCCGCTCCGTGAACGAATTCGCCATTCAGCTTGAAATCGATCCCTCTGGCAAAACCTTCGGATATATTTTCACCCGCATAAGCTACCCTCACATTCTCAATTTTATAGGGAATCAGATTGCTGAGCCATTTATAGTAAGCCTCGCCGGTCAGTTTAAAAGGCCTGTCCCACAAGCTGAAAATATAGTCACCTCCCAGCAGCAGGTGGATGGATCGCTGAGGCTCAATGTTTTGATTAATCTCTCCGTTGGGCAAACGCATCTCCTTGTAGAAGGGGGGTTGGTAATAGTAACCTGCAGACAGGTGGAACATGATATCCCGCTTCCAGTTAGGTTGGGTGCTGAGGGTCAGGCGGGGACTCAGCATGGTGGTCCGGTTGAAGTTCCAAAGAGTTCCCCTCATCCCGGCGGTAACAAAGAGATCGGCCCTCTCTCCCTTGATCTCCCGGGTATTTTGTATGAATCCGCTAAGCTGGTCAAAGAAGATATGATTCTCAGAACGCCTGGATTTGGTCAGTTCCAGCTCTTCACCGTCATAGGGGATCACGTAGCCGGCTGAATCAATCAATTCCCACTCGCTGATCCGGTCATAGAATTCCTGTTTCTGGTAGGATAGTCCCCACTGTAAATGATTGTAGCCGCTTCGGTATGACCCCAGGTGAGAGGTGGAGATCACATAGGCATCCAGGTAGTTTCGGGCATGAGTCAGTAAGGTGCCCACTCCAATATTGAGGATGGAGTCCCCGTAGCTTTCTGAATCAACTGTATTATCCAGTTCATTGATCCAGTATTGCCCCATGATATCGAAGGTTTCCTGTTCAGAGGTCCGGAATGCCGACCCGATCAGTTTTAGCGACAGGTCTTTTACTGGTTTCCAATGGAAGGTAAAGGCACCCAGGTAGGTATCAAATTTGTCCACCTCCTGGCCATCATAATAGATTTTCAGGTTCAGGGGCAGGTCCTTGGTTCCAAATTCCGTATTGCGGGTGCGTGGAATAAACTGATAAGTATTGGAGGACCAGTTGCCCAGAAAGCTTACTTCCAGGGTACGGGAGAGCTGGTAGGTGAGCAGGGTTTGAAAATCATTAAACTGTGGCTTGTAATCGCCGCTGGTCTCCAGGGTGTTGAGGAGGTAGGAGGTGGTTTTATACCTGTAACCGGCCAGGTAGGTAAATCGTCCGGTTTTGCTTGCCCCCTCCAAATGAGTGGCAGCGCCCAGCAGACTCACAGAGGCGGATCCGCTGAATGATCGTGGGCGCTTGTAAACAATATCAAGGGCGGAAGACATTTTATCGCCGTAGCGGGCATCATACCCCCCGGCAGAAAATTTAATGGAAGAAACCAGGTCAGAATTCACAAAACTCAGTCCTTCCTGTTGTCCGGACCTTACCAGGAAAGGCCTGTATATCTCCATATCGTTCACATAGACCAGGTTTTCATCGAAATTGCCACCTCTGACCGAATATTGGGAACTCAGTTCATTGTTGGAACTGACACCTGCCTGGGATTTAATGATGGTTTCCACTTTCCCGGTGGTGCTTGGCATGTAGTTGAGCTCCTCCACATCTATGCGGTGGAAGGTACTGGCACGCTCCTGGCGTGCGCTGACGGAAACCTCTCTGATGGAGCGGATATCCTGTAGAAGAGAAATATCCTGTGTCCGGGTCTCTCCCGGATCCAGGCGAACCGCAAACTGCTTCGTACGGTATCCCACGCAGGATATCACCACGGTGTAGGAACGGCCTGCGGGTACCTTCAGTTCATAAGTACCATCCGGATTGGTCATGGTCCCGTCCGGTGTTCCCAGGAGGCTTATGTTGGCGAATTCCACCGGCTCCCCAATGCTGTCCCTGACCCGCCCTTTTAACGCTCCGGTGTCCTGTCCCCTGACAGCAGTGGCGACAAGCAAAACAACTGACAGCAGTAGCAGGCGCATATTCACAAGAGATGTTTTCCGAATATAGTACTAACTAATGAAAGTGCCGGAAAATTGTGCAGAATCTTACTCCTCCTGCTTGAAGTCCCCCCGTTTCAGGGCTTCAAAAAACTTGGCCCAGCGCATGGGATCAAAAATGGTATAGTAAGGGGTTTGTCCGGCAGTATATAACTGGTTGTACTGCTGTTTCATGACCTCCCTGAAATTGATATTGGGACTGGGACCAAAATCATTCATCTTTATCTGTGTTTTGATCAGGGCAATGTTATGGTAGGCGCGCTGTTCGTCGTCATCCGGAAGCTCCAGGGCCAGAAAGGCCTCTTTGAATTCCTGGTAGGTTTTCCAGGGGTAAATCCGGACCTCCGCCAGTTGAAAAGTGTCGCTTACCATAAAAATATCGGCAGGATACTGCTGACCTCCAAGGGAATCGGGAATCACATGAATGGTACCCTTGTGGCCCATGTGGCTGAAGAGAATCGTATCGCTGGGCCTCACTACAAAAGAAAACATGCCTCGACTGTCGGAAGTGGTTCCGCGCCTTTCGGTAAGGATGATGATGTTGACATTGGGTAGCGGACGATGCTCCAGGTCCCTTACCATTCCTGAAAACTGGACCAGGTGTTCATCCAGCTGTGTCTTCGAATCCTTTTTTCGCTGAGCCTCCACCTGTACGGAACATACCAGGAGCATAGCTACTGCGATCAGAAGCCTCGTTATTGCTACGTATCTGCCCGAAAACATGCGGCAAAAATAGAGAAAAAAACAGCGGGAACAGTGCTGGTGGCAGCATTTATGGAGTATTTTTGTGAAATATTAACAGTTATAGCTTTTCATGACCACACAGCATATCCTGAGCCTGAGCCCATATCCCAGGGGATTTCACCTGATTACACGGCAGGTGGAAGAAGCTGCAGGGGAACTGCCGGAAACGGGAATTTTACATGTTCTGATCCAGCACACCTCAGCGGGTCTTACCCTGAATGAAAATGCGGATCCCTCCGTGCGGCACGATTTCGAATCCTTTATAAACCATCTGGTGCCGGAGAACCATCCCCTCTATTCCCATACTTTCGAGGGAGCTGATGATATGCCGGCTCATTTAAAAGCCTCCCTGATTGGCAGTTCAGTAAGTATCCCCATTACGCATGGAAAACTCAACCTGGGTACCTGGCAGGGGATCTACCTGTGTGAATTCAGGAACCATGGAGGATCGCGTCGACTGGTGATTTCAATAAGCTCCTGAATCAGACATGGATCTGTTATTCGACCATGTTATAGAATAGCTTCATTTCGTACATATTTTGTATAATTTTGAGCAACACAAAAGATGTTACTCATGAATGGACTGGTATTACTTGGAGATGAAGCTATAGGCCAGGGAGCTCTGGATGCGGGCCTTTCGGGGGTGTATGCCTACCCGGGTACCCCCTCCACCGAGATCACCGAATTCATACAGGGATCCAGGGAGGCGCGAGAGAGACAGGTGCATGCACAGTGGTCCGCCAATGAAAAGACGGCCATGGAGGCCGGATTGGGCATGTCCTATGCCGGAAAGAGGGCCATGGTATGCATGAAGCATGTGGGACTCAATGTGGCGGCCGATGCCTTTATCAACGCCGGAATGACCGGTGTCAACGGGGGATTGGTGGTAGTGGTGGCGGATGATCCCTCCATGCACTCCTCCCAGAACGAACAGGATTCCAGGTTTTACGGTAAGTTTGCCATGATCCCAATTCTTGAGCCTGCCACCCAGCAGGAAGCTTACCAGATGACCCGTTATGGGTTTGACCTCTCCGAGAAATTCGGACTGCCGGTTTTGTTGCGAATTACCACACGCCTGGCACATTCCCGTTCGGTGGTGCAACGCTCGGAAATCAGGAAGGAGAATGGCTTAAGACTGCCCACAGATCTAAAGCAGTTCATCCTGCTTCCGGCCCTGGCCAGGCGCAGGTATAAACTGCTGCTATCCCTGCAGGAAAAGTTGGAGTTGGACAGTGGTGAATCCGGATTAAATCGTTTGGAGCAAGGGGAGGATTCCAGCCTGGGCATTATCGCCTGTGGACTCTCTTATAATTATTATCAGGAGGTGGCCACAGAGGAAGGATTAAAGCATCCTCTGCTTAAAATCTCCCAGTACCCGGTGCCTGCAGAGCTTCTGAATGAATTTGTGAAGCAGGTGGACAGGGTGCTGGTCCTGGAAGAGGGGGCTCCTTTGCTGGAAGAATCGCTTACGGGCATACTTGATAACAACTACCGGATCGGAGGGCGTTTGAACGGTCTGCTACCGCGGGACGGGGAACTCGATCCCATGTTGGTAAAGAAAGCTCTGGACGTCCCCACTGCAGCGGTACGTGAGGTACCTGAAATTGTTAAGAACAGACCTCCGGCCCTCTGTAAGGGCTGTGGACATATCGATATGTATCATGCATTGAACGAAGCCCTGGAGCCTTATAGTCCCGGCCGTGTCTTTTCTGATATCGGATGTTATACGCTGGGAGCACTTCCACCCTACAATGCCATCAATTCTTGTGTGGATATGGGGGCATCCGTGACTATGGCCAAAGGGGCTTCCGACGCCGGACTGCGTCCTGCAGTGGCCGTTATTGGGGACTCTACTTTTACGCATTCGGGGATGACCGGATTACTGGATGCGGTGGTGGAACAGACCCCCTTGACTTTGATTATTTCGGATAACTCCACCACCGGGATGACCGGGGGCCAGAAATCGCACGCCACCAACCGCCTTCTCGAAATATGTCGTGGAATCGGGGTGGAGGAGGAGCATATCAGGGTGATGGATCCTTTAAAAAAGCATCACGAAAAGAACCGGGAAATGATTGCTGAGGAGCTGGCATATGAGGGAGTTTCGGTGATTGTTGCCCAGCGGGAATGTATTCAGACTGCCAGCCGGAGACTGAGAAAGGAAAAAAGTAAAAAAGTAGCATCATGAAAAGAGATATCATCCTGGCAGGAGTCGGGGGACAAGGGATCCTCTCCATTGCGGCAGTCATTGGGATGGCAGCTGTTCAATCGGGGCTCTACCTGAAGCAGGCTGAGGTACATGGAATGAGCCAGCGGGGAGGTGCGGTACAGTCGCACCTTCGGATCTCGGATAAACCCATTTCATCTGACCTTATTCCGGTAGGCAGCTGTGACATGATCCTCTCGGTGGAACCCATGGAGGCCCTGCGCTATCTTCCATTTCTGGCTCCGGAGGGCTGGGTGGTGACCAGTAGCAAGCCCTTTGAGAATATTAAGGATTATCCCACGGAAGCGTCCCTCTTTGAGGAGATACGCAGAGTGCAGAACCATGTGATCATCGATGCTTATTCCATTGCAAAAGAGATCGGCTCTCAGAAGGTTTCCAACATGGTGATGTTGGGCGCAGCTTCGGACTACCTGGGAATCTCCCAGGAAAGCCTGGAAGAAGCTTTGAACGAGCTTTTCGGGCGAAAGGGGGAGGATGTGGTAAAGCTCAATATTGACGCTTTGAAGGCCGGAAAGCAAGGGGTCAGGATCTAAAACAATTACTCTCGCTTGGTGTTATAGAATAAATCCTCCTTTTATGTTCACACAGAAAGACCTTCAGCAGATCCGCGCCAAAGGGATCAGACTTGATGATATCAATCAGCAGATCAAACATTTTCAGCTTGGGTTTCCACCCGCAGATATCACCATGCCGGCCACGCCCGGCAAGGGTATCATATTGCTCACCGAAGGAGACCAGGAGCATTATAAGAATATCTTCCTGGACAATGGCCCAGACAACCGGATAGTCCGCTTTGTTCCTGCATCCGGAGCAGCCTCCCGGATGTTCAAGGCCCTCTATAGTGCTATAGAGGAGTTAGTAAATAAAGCCAGGCAGGACCAGCAGGAATGGATCTCAAAGAATAAGGAGATTGATCGTTTTTTTAAGAAACTGGAGAGCTACCCTTTTTATGAGGATTTGCCCCGGGGGGAGGAGCCTGCAGGTCTTCTTCAGCATTTGCTGGGCAGGGAAGGACTCAATTACGGCAATAAGCCCAAGGGCTTATTAAAATTTCATAAATACAGTGAAAATGACCGGAGGACTGCCTTTGAGGAGCATGTGAGAGAGGCTGTAAAATATTGCGGAAGCAGGGATGGAATGGTGCGAATGCACCTGACTGTTTCCTCCGATCACCTGGATGGTTTCCAGACCGAGGCGGCACGGATTTTACCGAAAATAGAAGGAGAGACTGGAATGAGCATTGATCTCACCTTCTCCTTTCAAAAGCCGGAAACCGATACCATTGCAGTGGATCAGGACAATGTTCCTTTCCGAAAGTCCGATGGTACGCTGCTTTTCCGGCCAGGCGGACACGGTGCACTGATCCGGAACCTGGATGCATTGGATGGAGATCTGGTTTTTGTAAGCAACATCGACAATGTGGCACCCGACAGACTGAAAAACCTGAGAGTAAAGCAGAAACAGGTGCTGGGTGGTATTTTACTGGAAATCCGGTCGAAAATCTTTTACTACCTGCAGCAACTCGATGGAGAGGAGAAGCCCGAAAAAACCCGTCTGGACAGCATGGTTAGCTATCTCCACCAACGCCTGGGTATCGCCATCCCGGAAATGCTGGAAAGCTGGGATGTGAGTGATTTAAAAAAGTGGCTGATAGGTACTATGAACAGACCTATCAGAGTTTGTGGCATGGTGAGGAACGAAGGGGAGCCGGGCGGAGGTCCTTTTTATGTGCGTTCCGAGTCAGGTGAAGTAAGCCTGCAAATAGTGGAGTCCTCACAGATTGATTTGAAGGATCCGGCGAAGACAGCTTTGGTTCAGGCATCCACCCATTTTAATCCAGTGGACCTGGTGTGCAGCTTGCGCGATTACCGGGGAGAGAAATTTAACCTGGGTCGTTTCGTGGATCCTAATACGGGTTTTATTTCGGAGAAATCGGAGGGAGGAAAAACCCTGAAGGCCCTGGAACTTCCAGGGCTCTGGAACGGATCCATGGCTGGATGGCTCACTCTTTTTGTGGATGTTCCCGTGGAAACATTTTCCCCGGTCAAAACAGTTTTTGACCTGGCCCGTAAGGAGCACAGGGTCTGACTGTACCATCATGCATAAAGCCTGATCCAATTATCAGGCTCCCGATTCTGCTTATGCCTACTCGACAATGACTCCGTTTTTTCCCATGGATTCGTGCAGGTGTGAATGAGCTTTTGCCATGTGGACGGTATTGAGGAAGAGGTTTTTGCTCTCAGAAAGCATCTCCATAAATGTGATACTCACTTTAACCCCTTTCTGTGTTTTCTTTAGGATCTTGATCCGCTGCAGCAGAAGGGTATTTGCTGTATCGATCAGCATGTCGCGCTGTTTTACCAGTTCAGGGATTTTTTCAAATTGCTTGTCTTTCAGAATCTGGATCAAAAAGCTGAAGAATGCGTCAGACTTAAGAGTGAAGGCCTGGAATGCTTCATGTTGCTCCTTATCAATCGCATGATTATTATCCAGGTGATTAAAGGCCGGCAGGATAATATGCATCATGGAGTTGCTCATTTCCTTCATATGGTCTACTACCTGAACGTAGTGGTGGCCGCTTTCAAGCTCGGTCTCTTCAAAAAGCCTCAGCTTTTCCGGAATGTTCTCTCTGATTTTGGTAATATCTTTTCCCAGACGCTTGGCTTGTTTTTTTATTTGTTTCAGGTCCTTGTGTTGTTCTTTCAGCAGGGCCGAATAGGTCTGATTAAATATCCTGGAAATCTTGATAACAGATTCTCTCACTTCATCGTCACAGGTTTTCAGAACAGCGTAAGATGCTGAGGTTAATTCGCTTGCGAAAGATTCTTTCTTTTTGGACCTTCTTTTGTGAAAGGCATGTGTCCTTAAAAGGATGAAGATGGCCAGAATGATCAGAATCAGGATGACCGGAAGCTTCCCGAAGAAAATAAGGGAAGCGATCAGGAAGGAGGCCAGAAAGGCGCTAAAGGCGGTAAAGAACCAGCCACCAATCACGGTTAGCACACCGGTGATACGGTACACTGCACTCTCCCTGCCCCAGGCACCATCGGCCAGGGAGGTTCCCATGGCCACCATAAAGGTGACATAGGTAGTGGAGAGCGGCAGCCTCAAGGAAGTCCCGATGGCAATCAGGATACTGGCAACTACCAGGTTCACAGAAGCCCGGACCAGATCAAAGGCCAACTTCTTATCTTTTTGATCCTGGGACTTTTCGACATCAAACCTGTTCTGCACAAAACTCACCACTTTCGGAGGAGTGATCCTGGCAAGTCCATTGCTCATCTCCATGGCACGTCTCACCAGAAACCTGGCAAGTGAGGAGGATGCAAAACGCTCCGAACCTTCTCCCTGGCGGCTCAGATCAATGGTGGTTTCGGTCACCGACCTGGCCTTCTTTGAGAAGCGGAGGGTTAGTACCATGATCAAACCGGCTGCAATGAGAAAATAGATGGGGGTATTTACCTTTTCCTGCAGGGCGGACATCAGGAAACCTGAGGGATCTCCACTTCCGGAGGCCATAAAGGCTTTAAAGGACTCGTATCCTGCCAGCGGAACCCCGATAAAGTTCACCAGGTCGTTCCCTGCAAAAGCCATGGCCAGGGCAAAAGTACCAACCAGTACGGTGATTTTCATGACATTCACGCGGGTGAACATGGTCAATAGCTGGAACAAAAGGGTCCAGGCAACAAAACTGATCAGCAACACCCGGGTGGTGTGTTCCTGTATGCTTGCCAGCATTTCCTCCGAGACCAGGGTGGATCCCTTGGCCCCTTTGATCAGGAGGAAAAATAAAATGGCCGTTATGGCAAATCCACCCCATACACCGGTCCAGTATTTAAAGGTTTTCTTTACATTGAATGAAAAAGCAAGCCGTACGATCCATTGAATAATCATCCCTACACTAAAGGCAATCACTACCGAGAGGAATATCCCCACGATAATCATCACAGAGCTTTCGATGTTGATGTAGTCGCCCACTTTATGAAGTCCGTCTACAGCTCTGGTAACCTTATAGATGGCTACAGCTACAGCTGATCCCAGTATCTCAAAAACAATGGATACGGTGGTGGAGGTGGGCAGGCCAATGGTATTGAAAAAATCCAGTAGCAGGATATCGGTAAGCATCACTGCCAGGAAAATAATCATGATTTCATTGAAGGCGAAAAACTGAGGGTTGAAGATCCCCTTCCGGGCCACTTCCATCATTCCATTGGAGAAGACGGCTCCAACAAGGACACCGGCGGCAGCAATGGCGAGAATAATCTTAAAAGGAGCAGCTTTGGATCCAATAGCTGAATTAAGAAAGTTTACTGCATCATTGCTGACCCCCACGATCAGATCAGATATTGCCAGAAGAAAAAGAACAGCAACGATTAGAATGTAATATGCCTCCATGAAAAGTGATTGTTAAACTTTGGGCCAATTAAAGAGTTAAATTGAAAAAGGTATATGAAATTAATGTTCAGTAAGGGTTAGTTTCTTTAGCAATGTAAAAGTATAAAAAATGCATTAATTTTATTCTTTTACGGAAAGATGCAGAGATGAAGGAACAATTGAAAGTGAGTCTGGTGCAGGCAGACCTGGTCTGGGAAGATATTGAAGCCAATCTGGATCTGCTGGAAGGGATGCTGGTAACACTGGAAAGAGATAAGGACCTGGTGGTATTGCCCGAGACTTTCTCCACAGGGTTTACCATGCATGCGGAGCAATTGGCCGAAGGGGAGGAGGGTAAAGCGGTCCGGTGGCTGCAAAGAATGGCCAGAGAGAAAAACTGTTATTTTTCCGGCAGTATTATTTTCAGGGAAGTTGATGGCCAGATCTTTAACCGTCTATTATGGGTGTCACCGGAAGGGGTCGAAGATTACTATGACAAGCGACATCTCTTCCGCCCGGGCGGGGAAAAGGAGAACTTCAGTCAGGGAAGAGAGCGTAAAATATTCAGGCTGGGATCCTTCCGGATCCTGCCCCAGATCTGCTACGATCTGCGCTTCCCTGTATTCAGCAGGAACCGGGGGGATTATGATTTGATGATATATGTGGCAAACTGGCCTGCTACCCGTCAACCGGTCTGGGAGATCCTCACCAGGGCCCGGGCCATGGAGAACCAGAGTTACCTTCTGGGCGCCAACCGGGTGGGCACCGATGGTACGGGAATTCCTTCTAATGGAGGCAGCTGTGCCCTTAATCCCATTGGAGGAGAGATCCTCCGAATGGATGATAAGCCCGGAATCGGGCATTCAGTTCTGGACCTGGAAAAATTAAGAAATTTCAGAGAAAAATTCCCGGCCTGGAAAGATGCGGATGAGTTTGAAGCCGGCTGGTAATCCGCCAGGGGGTCCCGAGTGATCTAACAGCCGCAACCGCAGCCGCCCTGACCCTCATCATTGCAGGAAGCCTTGTCACCGCAGTTTTCATCATCGCAGGAACCCTGGCCATTGCCTCCGCAGCCACAGCCGCCTTCCGCATGAATGTGTCCGTGAGACAATTCCTCCTCGGTAGCACTGCGGACATCGGTCACCTTACCTTTAAAAAAGAGATCGTTACCGGCCATGGGATGATTGAAATCCATCTTGACAGCATCGCCCTCGATGGCGATAACCTTTCCGTTCAGGCGTCTTCCTTCTGCATCCATCATTGGAACCATGGATCCAATCTTCATCAGGTTTTCATCGATTTTACCATCCACTTCGAATACCGACTGAGGAACGTGCACAATGGCATTCTCCACCACGGGTCCGTAGGCATCTTCACTGTGCAGCAGGAACTCAAAACTATCGCCGCTTTTCAGGCCATTCAGGTTCTCCTCAAATTTGGGAAGCAGTCCGCCTGTTCCAAAAAGGAAGGTAAGGGGATTTTCACTGCTTAGTGATTCAACCACTTCACCCTCTTTCGAATCTGCACGAAGTTCATATACGATGGAAACTACATTATTCTTTTCAGCAATCATGATCTCATTTTTTTAAAGATGCAAAGAAAGCAATAATTTCTCTTTATCTAAAGAGAAAATCCAGCTCTCAAATTATTTTGCAATTAATTAACAGTTTCCTCCTCTCCGGAAGGTGATTCACCAGTAGGAAGCTCACTCTCTGTTGTGTCAGAGACCTCCATTAAAACATTTTCCTGAGGCCTCTTTTTAAACCTGATTAAAGAGACAGCCATCATGATACTGGAAGCCAAAATGACCAGCAGCAAGATTCCCTCATTAAACTGGGCAACTGCCAGATTTTCAGGGATGGAGTAGAAGAGCAGGATGGTAATCAATCCCCGGGGGGCCATCCAGATATCCGGGTAAATGTTTTTTCGGATTACTAGCCGGAACCAGGCGAAACGGATGCCATAGAGGACAGCCAGGACCAGGATACTCACCAGCCATACCTCAAAATTTACCAGGCTGGTCAAAATGATGGTAAATCCGAAAATCACAAAGAAGAAGGTCCGGACCACAAAGGAGGACTCCAGGGTGATCATTTTAAAATTGTCAAAAATGGTCGACATCTGAGTTTCATCCAGGAATACGCGGAGCTTTCCCGGAAAGAAGATGTTCCGGTTAGAGAGCATCAGTCCGAATACCAGGATGATCAACAGACTGGACAGGTGGAACATTTTACTGATGCCATAGAGCAGGATCAGCACAGCAATTAGCAGGAAGAGCTTTAATTCGGTTCGGATCTTCTGAAAGAGGAAGATCAGCAAATAGCTGGCCGCCACGGAGACCAGGGCGGTCAGACTCAGATTAAGCAATACCTCCAGTCCCATTTCCCCGACACTTTCAGCCTTCATGCTGCTGATCAGGAAGTAGAACAACATGATTCCCAGGATATCCGAGAAGGTGCTTTCATAAACCATAAGTTCACGTTTGTCCTTTGAAAGCGCTGAAACACTGGGTATTATGATGGCAGAACTCATGATTGAAAGCGGTACGGCGTATAAGAGGCCGGTGGTCAGATCAACCTTCAGGTAGATGGTCATGATTCCGCTAATGAGCAGGGCAGAAAGGATCAGGGTCACCAGGGAGGTAAAAAAGGCTTTGGAGATTACTTTTCGTTTGCCTCGCTCCAATTCAAGATCCAGGGAGGCCTCCAGGACGATCATGATCAGTCCGATGGTACCCAGCACTTCCAGAATGGGAGTCAGATTGGGAGCCTCTATGCCAAAGGCCGATACCAGTCCCTTCAGGGCTATCCCAAGAACAATGAGCAAAAGCACGCTGGGAATGCTGTAGCGGCTTGCTGCCAGGTTAAATAGGTAGGAGATAATGATAATCAGGGACCCGACAATAACCAGTCCGTTCGAATCAAAGTGTTCCATCAGAAATAGGTGTTGAATCCGACCCGGAAAACCGGATTGGAGTAAGGTGAAATAGCGGATTCATTGATATCCCAGAGAATGGTAAAAGAGACGGTATTGTAAATACCTACCCGTTGCGAGAGTCCGCCTCCCAGCAATAGTCCCTGGTAAATAAATCTACCCTCGTCTGTATAAGGAGGGACATAGTATTGCTTCTCCAGGCTGAGTCCTTCATACTCAGCATGTACAAAAAGTTCACTGAAAATTTTTATGGGCAACCACTGTTCCGCATTAGTAATCAGGGAGAAGCGCGCAAAACCTTTGAGCCCGTAGGAGTGCGTCTGATAGGCATAGGGAAAGTAGGGTGTTGCTTTTTGTGATTGATACATATAGTGGGGGCCTAGTCCCACTGCCAGGCGATCCACTATGTGGTAACCCACCATGGGTGCCAAATCAATGTAGGTGGCGGTCCCGAAGGAGAGCCATAGCTCAGGGACCAGGAAGAATTTCCCTTTTCTGCTGGCTGCTTCTTCCTGTGCCATGGATGTCAAAGTCAGTGCAGCCAGAAGCAGCAGCAGCGTGACTTTTTTCATGAACTCTCTTTTTTAGAAAGATATTTCCTGGCAATGATTTTCCCGCTGAGTAACAGGTCTCCGTTCTGAGCCAGGGCCCTCATTTCATCTTCCCCGGGATAGATGAAAACCGGGGCAATAAAACCTACCCGTTCCTTGATTTCACCGGTTAGATCCGGATTATGAGCAATGCCCCCCGTGATCAGGATGGCATTCACCTCTCCGCCCAATACCGTGGACATGGATCCAATCTCCTTGCTGATTTGATAAGCCATGGCTTTCTGAAGGAGTTTGGCCTGGGGATCACCTTCCCGTGCGGCTCTTTCCACCTTCTGGGCGTCACGGTGTCCGAGATAGGCATAAAGACCACCCTCCCCGGTAAGCATTTTCCTGAGCTCGGTCCAGGGCAGCTTCTTTTCAATACAATATCTTGCCAGAGCACCGGCAGGCAAGGTTCCGGACCGTTCCGGGCCGAAGGGCCCCTCTCCATCCAGTGCATTATTCACGTCAATCACCCGGCCCTTCCTGTGAGCTCCAACGGAGATCCCGCTTCCCAGGTGGGCAATCACCAGGTTCAATTCCTCGTATTCCATGCCTCGGGATTGGGCATAGGTCCGGGCCACCGATTTTTGATTCAAGGCATGGAAGATGGATATTCGCTGAAATTCTGGATGTCCGGAAATGCGAGCCACCTCCTGAAGTTCATCCACCACCACCGGATCGGCAATATAGGCTCCGGCCCTGTGGAAGGTTTGAAGCAAGCGGTGAGCGATCAATCCACCCAGGTTGCTGGCATGATCGCCCATAACTCCATCTTCCAGATCTCTGATCATTGCTTTATTCACTTCATAAACTCCGGATTCAATGGGGTGGATCAATCCGCCTCTTGCGATAATGATCCCCACACGGTCGAATGGAATGTGGTTGGCTTCCACCTCCGAAAGAACCAGGTTGAGCCTGTATTCCAGCTGATCGCTTGTTTTACTGAAGGCATCCAGCTCCCCACCTTCATGGCGGATGGTTTTAAGAAATACCGATTTGTTATCCCGGTAGACCGCAATTTTGGTGGAAGTTGCACCCGGATTGATTACAAGTATGTAGTTGGCGTCCATTTTAAGACAGTTTTAAGCCCTTTTTTCAGTGCTTTCCTCCATTTTCGGCCGCTACCGCAGCCAGGAGGATTGAATCGAATTTTGCCTGCTCAGAATCGGATCTGGAGGTGAGTACAATGGGGGCAGAGGCACCCACGATCATGGAGGCCACCTTGGCCTTGGCAAAAAATACCATTGATTTGTACAGAACATTCCCCACTTCAATATCGGGCATTAAGAGCAGATCCGTATCCCCGGCCACATCACTTTTGATCTCCTTGTGCTTGGCACTTTCCACAGAAACGGCATTATCAAAGGCCAGCGGTCCATCCACTATACAGTTGAGAATCTGGTCCCGTTGGTTCATTTTGGAGAGTAGTGCGGCGTCCATGGTGGCACTCATTTCGGTATTCACTTTCTCAACGGCACCCAGTACAGCCACTTTCGGTTTCAAGATGCCCAGGTTATTGAGAACTTTCACGGAATTGTTTAGAATCTGGATCTTTTCAGCCAGCTTCGGAGCAATATTCATGGCTACATCGGTCACCGCGATCAGCTTGTGATAGGTTTCCACTTCGAAATAGGCAAAATGGGAGAGGAGCTTCCCGGTTCTCAGTCCATAATCCCTGTTAAGCACGCAGCTCATCATATCGGAGGTGCCCACCTTTCCCTTCATCAGGACATCCGCTTTCTTATCGTGCACCATTTTTACGGAAGCGGCAATGGCTTCCAGGGGGTTAGAAACCTCTATAAATTCAAACTTGCTGATGTCCAGGTTCAGGATCTCTGCCATTCCGAAGGTCTTTTCCCGGTCCCCGACCAGAATGGGCCTTATGATCCTTTGCTTGGCGGCATTTACCACTGCATTCAGGGAGTGAGCATCTTCAGAGGCGGCCAGTACCAGTTTCTTGGGTTTGTGGCTTCTATCCAATAAGTCGCGTAGTTGAGAAAGTTCTGTCAGCATGTTCCGTTTTTTTTCCAAGACAAAGAAAAAGAAATACCCGGTGTAAACCGGGCATTCCCTTATGATATTCAACACATTTAAGCCCTTAGCAACACTTCTCGAGGATCTTATAGGTGTCCGTGGCGATAACCAGCTCTTCATTGGTTCTTAATACCATGGCAGTCACCCTGGAATCGGGTTTGGAGATAATTTTATCCTCTCCTTTGATCCCATGGTTCCCGGGCTCGTCAAAATCGAGCCCCAGGTAATCCATATTCTGGAGTATCATGCGCCGGATATTAAAATCGTTCTCTCCGATACCTCCGGTAAAGATCACCAGGTCCAGCCCGTTCATAACGGCTGCATAGGCCCCGATGAATTTCTTGACCCGGTAGGCATACATGGTCAGGGCCAGGTTGGCGCGTTCGTTCCCTTCATAATAAGCCAGTTCCAGGTCGCGCATATCGGATGAAATCTCAGAGATTCCCATCATGCCGCTGCGCTTGTTGATCAGATTGCTTATCCCCTTCAGACTCAGGTGCTCCTTATCGGCCAGGAAGAGCAGGACCCCGGGATCAATATCCCCGGTACGGGTTCCCATGATCAGTCCGTCCACCGGTGTGAATCCCATGGAGGTATCCATGGATTTTCCATGTTCAATGGCGGTAACAGATGCCCCGTTTCCCAGGTGACAGCTTACCACTTTCATCTCACGGGTATCCTTGCCCAGGAGATTACTGGCCATTTTGACTACATATTTGTGGCTGGTTCCATGATACCCGTATTTTCTGACCCCATACTTTTCATAATATTCGCGGGGAATGGCATACATGTAAGCGTAAGGGGGCATACTCTGGTGAAAGGAGGTGTCAAACACGGCGACCTGGGGGATTCCGGGAAGCAGAGCATCCACGGAGATGATTCCCTTCAGGTTAGCCGGATTGTGCAGGGGAGCCAGATCAATACAGGCTTCCACATCCTGGATAACCTCCTTGGTAATCAGCACACTTTCTTGGTATTTTTCCCCGCCCTGTACCACACGGTGTCCCACTGCTGCGATCTCCTCAACCTTCTTGATCACCCCGTGTTTGGCATCCACCAGGGCAGCCATAATCAGATTGATCCCGGTAGTATGGTCCATAATGGGCAGTATCTGTTTGTGCTTTACTTTCCCGGTGGGCTTATGAGAGATCACCGCATCGGTAAACCCGATACGTTCGACGATCCCTTTGGCGATAACCTCCTCCTTTTCATCCATTTTGAATAATTGGTACTTGATGGATGAGCTCCCGCAGTTTAATACTAATATAATCATGCCTGTTAGTCCGTTAAATGTTGTGATTCACAATCTATTTCTGATCTTTTTATTCCTGAGGCCTGGTTGGCTGTGATGGCAACCAGGTTGACAATATCGCTAACAGAACAGCCCCTTGAAAGATCATTGATCGGGGCAGCCATACCCTGCAGGACAGGACCGATGGCTTCAGCTTTAGCCAGGCGCTGTACCAGTTTATAAGCGGTATTGCCCACATTCAGGTCGGGGAAGATCAATACGTTTGCATTGCCCTGGATGGGGCTGTCGGGGGCTTTGCTGGCGGCAATGGCTGCAACAAGAGCAGCATCGGCCTGCATTTCTCCACCAATGATCAGCGTGGGATCCATCTCCCTGGCCAGTTTGGTTGCATTGGCCACCTTGTCTACCATGGGGTGACTGGCACTTCCCTTGGTAGAGAAAGAGATCATGGCGATCCGGGGTTCAAAACCGAGGATGGAGCGGGTGGTAGCTGCAGTGGCAACAGCGATTTCTGCCAGTTGTTTTTCATCGGGATCCGGATGCACAGCGCCGTCGGCAAAAACGAGTACGCCATCTTCCCCGAAGGAGTGATCCTTCAGGATCATGATAAAAGCGCCTGATACTATACTGATTCCGGGAAGGGTCTTCACAATTTGAAAAGCAGGGCGCAATACATCACTGGTGGCATTGGAAGCCCCGGCAACTTCGCCATCGGCATCACCGGCCTTGATCATCAGAGTTCCAAGATAAAGTGGATCCTCCACCAATCTGGCTGCCTCTTCCATGGTCATTCCCTTGGATTTCCTGATTTCGTAAAGCAGCTCCGTGTAAGCCTGTTTCTTGGGGTGATCCTTGGGATTGATTACCGTAGCCTTCTCTATATTGGTCAGGCCGTATTGTTTCACTTTATGCTCCAGCTGCTCGGGATCCGCAATCAGGTAGATATAACAGAGTTGTTCGCGGATTATGGCATCTGCTGCCATGATGGTTCGCTCTTCATTTCCTTCCGGAAGTACGATCCGCTGGCAATCACGGCGGGCCTTCTCCTTGATTCTATTAATTAAATCCATTGATTATCAATAATTTGAGTTTAAATTATGCAAGCCATAAAGTTAATTAAAAAAAGCGTAGTCCAGATCTTGTTAAACATCTTTTTCAACACTTTCCCTGCGGAGTGGTTATTTAAGGTATAAAACCAGATAACTATGAAAGCAGAGACAATTTTTGAGCGACTTTGGAAGCAGTACGCAGGGGAAAATCCGCATGTGGGACAGATCCATAATCTTTTTGTAAGCCAGGGTGAACGGGTCGTCAATGACCATGTGGCTTTTCGGACCTTTGACGATCCCAGGGTCCATATGGAGGTCATTGCCCGTCCCTTTCTGGACGCAGGCTATCAGCCGGCAGGAGAATATTTTTTTGAAGTGAAGAAGCTGAGAGCCAGGCATTACGAGTTACCAGGAAATCCTGAATCCCCCCGGGTTTTTATCAGTGAGCTGCTCCTGGATGAATTTTCGGAGGAGCTTCAGAACACCGTCCGGACTCACCTGGACAAGGTTCCGGAGGAGCTGCTGAATTCACCGGAGCTGATCTTCCAGGGAAGCATTTTTGATTCCATCTCTTTTGAAGTCTATGAGCGGCTCAGGAAAGAGTCTGAATATGCCGCCTGGATGTATGCCTTTGGCTACAGGGCAAATCACTTTACGGTGAGCATCAATTACCTGGAAAAATTTTCTGGGATAGAGGAGGTCAACTCCTTTCTGAAGGACCATGGTTTTTCATTGAACAGCTCAGGAGGTGAAGTAAAGGGAACACCCGAGCAACTGCTGCAGCAGTCCAGTACTCTGGCCGACCAGGTGGAGTTTCATTTTAGCGATGGGAAGAAAGCAATTCCCGGGTGTTACTATGAATTTGCCAGGAGGTTTCCGGATGCCAGGGGTAAACTTTTCAGCGGATTTATTGCAGGTTCGGCAGATAAGATCTTCGAAAGCACCGACTACAGGTAGTGAACGGATTGCAGAATCTGTTATATTTGTTGGATTATTAAAAAATCCAATCAAATAGAGCAGGTAAAACTGGATCAGCTTCGTGCCCGGATCGACGGTGAACTCTTTACTGACCGACTGAGGCTGCTCATGTATGCCACGGATGCTTCTGACTACCGGGAGGTCCCTCAGGCGGTGGTCTATCCGAAACATGAATCGGATATCAAAGAACTGGTCAGGTTCGCAAAAGAGAATCTTATATCCTTGATCCCCAGGACAGCAGGAACATCACTTGCCGGTCAGGTTGTGGGATCCGGAGTGGTGGTGGATATGTCGCGGCACCTGAATCAGATCCTGGAGATTAATGAAAAGGAGCGATGGGTGAGAGTGCAGCCGGGGGTTATTCTGGATGAGCTGAACATAGCTCTTCGCTCCACAGGTTTATTTTTCAGTCCGGAGACTTCCACCTCCAACCGAAGTATGATAGGGGGCATGATCGGAAACAACAGCTGTGGGCTTCATTCCCTGGTTTACGGTGCCACCAGGGATCACACCCTATCCGTCAGGGCCATCCTGAGCGATGCCTCCGTCGCAGAATTTGGCCCCCTGAGCGATGAAGAATTCAATGAAAAACTTGATAAAGAGGGACTTGAAGGTCAAATTTACAGGGAGCTGCACTCCATGCTCGATGACCCGGCCAACCAGAGTGAGATTGTTTCCGGATTTCCCGATCCGGCAGTAGTGAGGCGCAATACCGGCTATGCCCTGGATGAGTTGATCGATACCCCTCCATATCGCGGAGTCCAGGCCAGGTACCCTGACTTTAACCTCTGTAAATTACTGGCCGGATCGGAGGGAACACTGTTATTTATCAGCGAAGCAAAACTAAATCTGGTTCCCCTTCCTCCACCTTATAAAGCTCTGGTACCCATACATTTTGACTCGGTGATGGAGGCCATCCGGGGAAACCTGGCCGCGTTGAAGCACAGCCCCACGGCCGTGGAGTTAATGGATAAAACCATCCTGGACTGTACCAGGGAAAACCTTACCCAGCGGAAGAATCGCTTCTTTCTGTCGGGCGATCCCGGAGCAGTTTTAATTGTGGAGCTGGTGGACCAGGATGAACCCCTGTTGATGGAGCGGATCCAGGCTATGGAGAAGGAGATGAGGGCAGTGGGCCTGGGGACGCATTTTCCAGTGGTTACAGGGAAGGATATAGGAAAAGTATGGGCCCTCCGTAAGGCGGGCCTGGGTGTGCTTTCCAATATCCAGGGTGAAGGAAGGCCGGTGTCGGTTATTGAAGATACCAGTGTCCGGGTAGAACTCCTGGAAGATTACATCACTGAATTTAATCAACTTCTTGATAAACATAGTCTTAACTGTGTATATCATGCACATATCTCCGTGGGGGAGCTGCATCTTCGTCCCATATTGAACCTCAAAGATCCCACTCATGTGCAACTGTTCCATGACATTGCCCTGGATACAGCCAGACTGGTGAAAAAATACAGAGGATCTCTGAGTGGGGAGCACGGGGACGGGAGGTTACGAGGTGAGTTTATTCCGCTGATGGTAGGGGAGCGCAATTATGAAATGATACGAAAAGTGAAGCAGGTTTTTGATCCGGATGGGATATTTAATACTGGAAAGATCACGGATACTCCCCCCATGAATACCTTCCTGCGTTATGAGCCGGGTCACCAGTCTCCTCAATTTGACACCTTTTTCGACTATTCCAGAGAAGGAGGATTGATGCAGCTAATTGAAAAGTGCAATGGATCAGGCGATTGCAGGAAGACCGAGCTTACTGGAGGGACCATGTGTCCCAGCTATATGGCTACCAGGGATGAGATGGCAAGCACCCGGGCCAGAGCCAATGTTTTGCGAGAATTGCTCTCCCGAAAAGATCTTAAAAAACCCTTTGATCAGCCCGATATTTATAAGGTACTGGACCTCTGCCTATCTTGCAAAGCCTGTAAATCGGAATGCCCATCCAGTGTGGACATGGCAAAGATTAAAGCAGAGTTTTTACAGCACTGGTATGAACACCATCGAGTTCCCCTGCGTACCTTACTGATAGCGAATATCTCACAAATAAACAGATTGGGGATGTTCCTGCCGGGATTGTTCAACTGGTTCGCTACAAGCAAGGTGAGCTCCCGTATATTGAAGAAATTTCTTGGATTTGCGACAAAAAGGAGTATTCCCACGCTGGGGAAAAGTTCGCTACGAAAATGGGCCGGAAAAAACCTGGAAAGCCTGAACCGAGCTCTTCCCGTCGACGCTCCCGAGCTGGTTCTCTATGTGGATGAGTTCAGCAATTACAATGACACCAGTCTGGGTATTACGAGTATCAGATTTTTTAATCGACTAGGTATCAGAGTTCTAATAAAAAAGCATCCAGTAAGCGGGCGTACCTATATATCCAAAGGCTTGTTAAAAAAAGCCCGGCAGCTGGCGCGGAAAAATGTGGAGATGCTATCGGGAATTGTGTCTGCGCAGCGCCCCCTGGTTGGCATCGAACCATCTGCGATTCTGGGCTTCAGAGATGAATTTCCCGAACTGGTCGGAGCAGATTTGAAGGGACGTGCCGAAGAGCTTTCCAGGCATTGTTTTACCATCGAGGAATACCTGGACCGGGCAGCGGAAAATGGGAGCCTGGACAGTTCCCTGTTTACGGAAGAAAAGAATAAGTTAAAACTTCACGGACACTGTCAGCAAAAGGCAATCGCCAGTACCGATTCCACGATGCGGGTACTCTCCCTTCCGAAGAACTACACGGTGGAGGAGATCCCCTCCGGCTGCTGTGGGATGGCCGGCTCCTTTGGATATGAAAAGGAGCACTATGATCTCTCTATGAAAGTGGGGGAGCTGGTGTTGTTTCCAGCTGTGCGCCAGGCAGATACAGCTACTCTCGTAGTGGCACCCGGTACCAGTTGCAGGCACCAGATCGGGGATGGCACGGGGAGGAAAGCCTTGCATCCCATAGAAGTGCTGTATGAGGCATTAAAGTAAAAATTGTATTAAAACCGAAGCGTAAACATGTTGAAAAAACTTCCTCTGTGGGCCAAGATCTTCATCGGAATGGGTCTGGGAATCCTTTTCGGACTGATTGCGGTCTGGACAGGATTGGAAAGCTTTACAAGCGATTGGGTAAAACCCTGGGGAACGATTTTTCTTAAACTGCTGAAACTGATTGCAGTTCCCCTGATATTTGTTTCCCTGGTAAAGGGAATTTCCAGTCTGACCGATATTACCAAACTCTCGCGGATCGGATACAAAACCATAGTCATCTATATGATTACCACGGTGTTTGCTACAACTGTCGGGCTGGCAATGGTCAATATTTTTAAGCCGGGTGACGTGTTTCCGGATGATAAGCAGGAGCAGTACAGGGAAAAGTTTGGCGGACAGGTGGAACTCCGGCAGGAATCGGCCCGCGAGATAGAAAGACAATCACCGCTCTTCTTTTTTGAAGATATGATCCCGGAGAATTTTTTCAGCGCCGCCGGAGACAACTCAAAAATGCTCCAGATTATTTTCTTTGCAATTCTCTTCAGTATTGCACTGGTGCTGGTACCCGGACAGAAGACCCAGGTGGTCAAAGATTTCTTTGATGGTCTGAATGATGTGATTCTGAAAATTGTTGATCTGATCATGCGATTTGCGCCCATAGGGGTATTCGCCCTGATGGCAGCCTTGGTGGTAGATTTCTCCGGAGATGCAGATATCTTCACCGCCCTGGGCATGTATATGTTAACAGTGATCATTGGACTTTCCCTGTTGATTCTTGGATTATACCCTTTTATGATGCGCATCTTTGCCGGGATCAGGATCCTGCCTTTTATAAAGGCAATCCTGCCGGCCCAGCTGGTGGCCTTTACCACCAGTTCAAGTGCGGCCACTTTGCCGGTAACAATGAAGCAGGTCACCAATGAATTGGGGGTGTCCAAAACCATTGCCAACTTTGTACTTCCGGTAGGAGTGACCATCAACATGGATGGGACCAGTTGCTACCAGGCCATAGCGGCAGTTTTTATTGCACAGGTTTTCGGGATAGATCTGACCCTGCTCCAACAATTGACGATTGTACTTACAGCTACGCTTGCTTCCATCGGCTCCCCGGGCATTCCCAGCGGCAGTATAGTGATGCTGATTATAGTCCTGAATTCGGTGGGACTCCCTGTGGAGGGCCTGGCTCTGATCCTGGGCGTAGACAGGCCGCTGGATATGTTACGCACAGTGGTTAATATCACCGGCGACTCCACGGTCGCTTCCATCGTGGCCCGTTCTGAGGGGGAATTAGCTCAGGAATCCTGAAAAATCCTATATTTTGAGCTGGATGAAGCTCAGCTTAAATTCCACTCAAAACTGTGTATCTGTCTATATTTCAATACGAAATAAGACGTTTTATAGCTTATTAAGTCCCTCAGAAGGCGATATTTCCCTGCATACTGACAGATACTCCAGCTGTATTCCACGCATGCACGGCAAATGTTGAGTTCAGCACCTGTCAATTTCAATTAATCCCTTAGGTGAAGGGGAGGAGTGAAGAGCTTTCCAAATTACACTCTACAGGAATTCTTATTTCCATATCTCAGTTATGCCCGAAATATTTAGTCGGGAAATAAATTTCAGGTTTGCTGCCACCAGGATACAGTAATTTACAAATGTAACCTAATCCAAGAAGATTACAATTGTAACATAAGAAAAACAGACAAAATAGAGCCAAATTGGTATATATTTCCACTTAAACACATGTTACAAATGTAAACAAAATAAACAGGGCTTATAAATTGTAAGTTATATAGCTTAAACATCAAATAACCAGATATTTATACGAGTTATCATTATTATACTTCAGCTAAATGTCTAAAATTTACTTTAAAAGTGCTTATAGACTGTAAATAATCGTTATTATAGCTCTATAAACCAGTCTTATAACAGCTCTATATGAATAATTACTTCATTTAGGACTAAGCGGGGGCTAATTAGCCTGAAAATAGGGCTAAAAGTACTGTTATCACTAGAAAAAAAGGCCCTGAGTGCTCTTCTAGAGCTTTATTCTCAGCTGTTACCAGGATTATAATTGCCTAATATTATAATGAATAATAATGCATGTATTTTCCAGCAAGTTTGGATCTGTACTGCTCAGAGCTGTTATAAGTGAATATCCTTATTTTTCAGTATATGTTACAAATGTCAATTATTATATGTTACATTTGGCAACAATATACTTGTTACATTTGTAATCAAATATACGGACATGAAAGAACGTCTTATTCAGTTATTGGATTTGGAACAGCTCTCCCCTTCTAAATTTGCAGATATCATCGGGGTTCAGCGAAGCAGTATTTCACACGTACTTTCGGGGCGCAATAAACCGAGCTTTGACTTTCTGCAGAAGACTTTAAAGGCCTTTCCTGGCCTCAACGCCTCCTGGTTAATGACGGGGGAAGGCAGCATGTATGAACAGATGGGAAGAAAAGTAACGGGCAATCTGTTTGATACTCCAGGCGAGCCTGAGGAGGGATCTGCCGTCCATATTTCGAAAGAATCTGTCCAGCCACACGAGGAAACGTCTTCTCAGGAGGGTTTAAAAGAAGAAGAGGAAGCTGAACCTGCAGCCGTAGAGAGCAAAAGTGAACGCGTTGAAGCTCCGACGGCAGTTGTGGCGCCAGGCAAAAAAAAGATTGTGCAGGTGATGGTGATATACGAGGACGATACCTTCCGGACTTTTACCCCGGCGAATTAGAAATCTGTGTATATTTGCATGCAAAAATAGAATGTACCGTTACCTGATCAGACCCTTTCTATTCCTTCTTCCCCCCGAAACTATCCACCATTTTTTAATCTCCTTTCTTCGTTTAGTCTTTAAAATCCCGGGTATCCTTCCCCTGGTGAAGAGCTATTATGATGTGAAACATCCGGTTCTCCAGACCAAATTCCTTGGATTAAACTTCAGCAATCCCGTTGGACTGGCGGCAGGATTTGATAAAAATGCTTGTGTTTACAGGGAGTTTCAGGCCTTTGGCTTTTCCTTTATCGAGGTAGGTACCGTCACACCCCTGGGACAAGAAGGAAACGAGAAACCCCGTAGTTTCAGGATAAAAAAGGACCGGGGACTGATTAACCGGATGGGATTTAACAACCATGGCGCGGAGGCAGCGGCAACCAGATTGGCCCGTAAACGGCCAAAAGGGCTTATTCTGGGGGGAAACATAGGGAAGAACACCCAAACCCCCAATGAAGAGGCTGTTGCCGATTATGAGGCTGTATTCAAGGCTATTTACCAGGGTGTGGACTACTTCGTGGTCAATGTGAGCTGTCCCAATATTTCTGATCTGCGCAAACTACAGGACCAGGATTCGTTGGAGCAGATACTTGGACGTATCATGGAACTGCGTGAAATGAAAGAGAAAAAGAAACCTGTTCTACTGAAAATCTCTCCCGATCTGAATGAAAAGCAGCTGGATGAAACCCTGGAGATTGTCGATCGTTTGAAGATCGATGGCATTGTGGCTACCAACACCACAGTTAGCAGAGAAGGATTAAAGACTCCTGCAGAACAGATAAAGGCCATCGGGAAGGGAGGGATGAGTGGTGCGCCTCTTACTGCCCGGAGCCTGGAGGTGGTCCGGTATGTTCATGAGAAGAGCAAAGGAAAAATTCCCATCATTGCAGTGGGAGGCATCATGTCTGTCCAGGATGCCCTGAATATGCTGGATGCAGGAGCCTCCCTGATACAACTCTATACGGGCTTTATCTATGAAGGACCAGGTCTGGCCAGACGCATCAACCGCGCCATCCTCAAAAGAAGAACCAAGGAATTATCCTAATCTATTTTGGGCAGATCGACCCGCCACTCCACCACAGGTTTTGTACGACGAGGGATGGTTCTGAAATGGGTTTCGGGCCCAGCCGATTTCTTTAGCAGGGGGGATACCCCGGTAATTTCCTCAAGCGCTTTGGCCAACAGGGGATCCTCGAGACTTCCAAAGGGTTTGGCATATAGCAGGTTATCTTCAATCTCAATGTCAGGGGCTATCCCACTGACAAAATCTGTAAATCCCTCTGCATTGGAGTATTTGATCACAATGGGCTGCATCGCCCAGTTGTGACGTTTGGGTTCTTCCCAGTCATCAATCGTGATGGAAGCATAGCACTTTCCGTAAGTGTTTGTTCCAATCTGAACCACGTCCATATAGGGATACAGACCAGTCATCAGGGATTCGCTGGCTGAGGCCGTGCCATCGGTGGTCAGAAAATACACCGTAGATAAATTCAGGTTCAAATCACTCTGTGGCATCCTGACACGGAGCTGAAAGGACTCCTGGCCATCGGCTTGCCCGTCATCGTCCAGGTCAGCTCCCGCCCAGTAGTTATTGTACAGGTCGTTCCAAACCAGGTCCACAAAAACCTCGTTCTCTGCCATAACAGCTGCAGGGGCCAGTGTAGCTGCGATGTAGGCAGAGAGATCCAGGCTTCCTCCCGGATTGTAGCGGAGATCGATTACCACATCACTTACACCAGCCGCTTTAAATTCAGAAAATACTCCTTCCAATTCATCCCGCCACTCTCCGCTTTCTCCGGAGGTAAACTGGGTGTAGACCAGATAGCCGATATTTTGACCCTGGTAATCAATTACTTCATCATAAACGATCGGATTTTGATTTAGCTCAATGGCAGTGAGGGGAATCTCTATACCATTGGGAACCATGGTATTACCGTTCCAATCGGCAAAGCCAAAGGTGGCCGTATTCTGGTAGTATAGCGTATAGTAATTATCCGTGGTTAAAATAGTTCCGTCAATGGTATATATAATATCGCCGCGTGCAATGCCGGATTCAGCTGCGGGGGAGTCGGGTGTTACAAATTCCACAAAACTGACCACCTGGTTTCCACTGTAAATCATTGGATAAGCAGACATTCCGGTAGCCATCTCGACCCCATCAAACATAGCGGCAAGTTCCTCGTAATCATCTACGATCCATGAATTTTTATCTCCCTCGTATAGAAGCTTATAGAAAAAAGCTTCAGGATCCGGTTCCTCTCTCCAGTCCAAATCCGGGATAAAGGCCTCCCACAGGTAGACCTCGTTCATTCCTTCCCAGATCCAGTTGTTCAGGATCAGTGTCTCTGCCGGAAGTTCGTTTCCATTCCCATTTCCGTTCTCCTCTTTCTCACATGCCGGAATTGCGGCAAATGCCATGCTGGCTATAGCAAGCCAGGCCATGTTCCTTATCAGTCGTTTCATTCTCACAGTTTATAATACAAAATTAGTAATATCCTTGTTTTTATGCCACACCCTTATCTGAACATTCTGGCCTTTCTTCCGTTTTATTTTGAAAAGACCGAATACAAACATGGCTGAAAATAAGACAAAACCTACTGCAAAAAGTGTTCCGGAATTTCTGAACCAAATTGCAGATCCCAAAAGAAGAGAAGATTGTTTGGCAATCGCAGAAATAATGGAAAGACTAAGTGGCTCACAACCAAAGATGTGGGGTGACTCCATCGTGGGCTTTGGGGATTACCGGTATAAATATGCAAGTGGACGGGAGGGAGACTGGTTCCTGGTGGGATTTGCTCCCCGGAAGCAGAACCTGAGCATTTATATCATGGGTTACCTGGAGTTTTATTCCGATATCCTGGAAGGTCTTGGTAAATTCAAGCACGGGAAGGGTTGTCTGTATATTAAAAAGCTGGAAGATATTGATCTGGAAGTGCTTGAGACTCTGATTACCACATCCATTACACGTTTGCAGGCATCTTAATTTCACTTTATAAATGTACCCTGACTGATGCGCGGCCTCCTGTCTATAATTCTGCTACTGCTGATCTGCGGAATTCCGCTTTTTGGGCAGAAGAATACGGAGCCGGGAAAGGAACACCCTGGATTCTCCGAACGCCTGGAGGAACGAAGGCAGATGGTGCTGGAGGGCATTGAGAACTATCCACATCATCCGGTAAAGGACCCCGCAGTGTTGGAAGCTATGCGCCGGGTACCCAGGCATCTTTTTGTACCACAGGAGTACCGGGACCTGGCCTACAGGAACAGTCCGCTGGCAATCGGGCATAATCAGACGATTTCGCAGCCCTTTATTGTGGCCCATATGTCTGAACTGCTTGAACTGAAGCCGGAACACCGGGTCCTGGAAATTGGTACCGGTTCCGGTTACCAGGCTGCAGTCCTGGGTGAACTCTGTAATTATGTGTATACCATAGAGATTGTGGCCCCCCTGGGAAGAAATGCAGAAAAATTGCTGAAGGAGCTCGGGTATACGCAGGTACAGGTCAGGATCGGGAATGGGTATGAGGGTTGGCCGGAGGCTGCTCCCTTCGACCGGATCATTGTGACCTGTGCCCCGGAAAAAATCCCGCAGGCATTGCTGGATCAGCTTGCTCCCGGCGGCCGGATGGTCATCCCGGTGGGTGGACAGCGGGAGATCCAGTACATGGTGGAAGTGTCCAAGGACCACAGGGGCCGTATCACCCGGAAAGAGCATTACCCGGTCCGTTTTGTTCCCATGACCGGAAAATCAGAAGAATAAACTGTAGCTGAAAATTCCCACAGGAAAATTATCTTTGTCTTCTATGATTCTACTCCTGGTATATTTAGGCATCGCCCTTTTCTTCTCTTTTCTTTGCTCCATTCTGGAAGCAGCCCTATTAAGCACTTCCAGTATCTATATCAATATGAAGCTGAAGGAGGGGCGAAAGTATGCCCAACGTTTGGATCACTACAAGAAAAATATCGACCTCCCCCTTTCTGCGATTCTTACCCTGAACACCTTTGCCCATACCATTGGAGCTGCGGGAGTGGGCTCCCAGGTCCAGGAACTCTGGGGGAACGACTATCTGGCCATAGCATCCATCATCCTGACTTTGATTATTCTGATTGGTTCCGAGATTATACCGAAAACCCTGGGAGCACTCTACTGGAAAGAGCTGAGCCGTTTTACGGTACTTGCCCTTCGGATCATGATCTACTCCCCGCTTTATCCTTTTATCCTGCTGACCAATTCTGTTACCCGTCTGCTCCGAAAAGGGAGAAGCGGCAAATCTGCCATCAGCGAACCCGAGTTCCGGGCCATCACCGACACGGTTATTGAAAACCGGGTGATGGATGCCGAAGAGTCACGCATCCTGGAGAATCTGATGCAGTTTCAGAACATTCTGGTAAAGAACATAATGACCCCGCAGGTGGTTATTCATGCTGCGGATGAGAGCACCAGTATTGAACAGTTTTACGAAAAAAACCAGGAAAGCCCCTTTTCCCGGATTCCCCTTTATCAAAAGGAATTGAATGAGTTTACTGGATTTGTGCTCAGAGACGAGGTGATGGAGTCGATCATTGAAAAACGGGGAGGGGAGCCCCTGAAAAGCATAGCCAGGCCCATCACAGCAGTGAATGAAGATACCCCCATCGTCCGCTTATTCAGCAAGCTGATTGAACGCAGGATTCATATGGCCATCGTAGTGGATGAATACGGGATGGTAAGCGGGCTGGTTACCATGGAGGACCTGTTCGAAACCCTTATCGGACTCGAGATTGTCGACGAGATGGACGATGTGGAGGACATGCAGGTGCTGGCCAGGAAGAACTGGGAGACACGTGCCAAGAAGCTGGGTCTGATTAAATAGAAAGCATCCGCAGCATTTCTCTTCTTTTCTTTCTGAACTCTCCGATGTTAATATCATAATGTTCAAAGCCGTATACCGTGGTATGCACCATTTCCCTGGCTTCTTCAGGAAATTTTTCACGGAACATTTTTAATAATTCATAATCCACAATTCCGTCCCGCATGGCTTCCAGGCGGATGGACGGGTATATGGTTTTATAGGCCGGGTAAGAGATCCAGCAATCGCCGCCGGGCAGAATATTGCCTGAAGAGACAATCATTCCTGATGCGTCATCGTAGGGGTTCTCTGCGGTCACAATTCCTGAATTTGAGCCCCAGAAATTAAATCCCCAGTGCAAATATCCGGGAATGTTGTATTTGAAATTTACCCAATGCAACAACCTGGTTTTAATGAGTGGTAACTCCACAAAACGGTTGGCCCATTCGCCTTTTGGAGCCAGGCAGGTGTAATACCAGGCCTCGCTTCCTTTTTCCTGCTGGTCGTGATAGAAATCCAGGCCATCTCTCAGAAAATTCATCTGCGGAACCCAGATATCCACCATATCTTCCAGTTGATGCGTATGGCAGGCTTCAATTACCTTTAAATCGGGAACCAGGGATTTCAGAAATTTTGAAATTTCGATATACGATTCTACATTTTCATCGATGGGTTCGTCGGCAATATGCTGAATATACTGTTCTTCCCAGCCATTGACTTTTATATTCTCCACAAAGGCCGGAAGAAAGGCCGCATAAAATTCTTTTATTCTGGGGTCACTAAGCGGCAGTAACTCTTTATCATTCTCTTCATCATTTAACACCGGAATATGCAGTCCGAAGGGCCCCAGCCAATCACCCTCAATCCGGCTTCCGAAGTGTCCACCCTCCAGGCGTCCAATAACCCCTTCCTCAATAAACAGCTTGACCATTTTATTAAAGTTCAAAAAATCGAAACTCCACGTTCCATTCTCATAGGTAAACCCAGTATGGTCGAAGGGCGAGATCATGGCTACATTCTGACGGTACTCTGCCAGTGCTCTGGCCATGGTGCGTGCAAGTTCCCAGTAAAGATCGCTATGTTTTTCAACCGGTTGATTGTTATTCAAAAATGATAACCTGTCCAGGAAAAACCAATTAGTGACCCACAGGGAAGTTTTTTCGATTACAGGGTTAAATACCTCTATATCAAATACTTTTGTTTCTGAAAATGCTTTTCCGTCTATTTCACCCAAAACTTCAATATTACCCTGATACGATCCTGGCTTGCAGTCGCCTGGAATTTTCACGGTAATCCAGATGGGCTGAGTGTTCCCAAACTTGACATCCCGGCTTTCCTCGTAAATGATAGGATCAGGGAAGTAGCCAGAAAGGGGGGCATACGAATCCTTGGAGGGATCTGGATTGGCACGGCCCACTTTCACAAATCCCACAAACCCTTTTTTAAATTCGGATAGTTCTTCTTCCCCATTGGTGGGCGGATCAATGGTAATCCTCAAGTTCTTAATATGGGCATTTGCCCGCACCACAAACTGAAAGGAAGCATGTTCCCCTCTGGCCACATCGGCATGGGCCTCCATCGGTGCAAAATAATTACTTTCAGGAAATACTTTTTGAAGAGGATCCACCGCTTCAAATTGTACCGAAGGTCCTGGCTGGCATCCCGTTAACAAACTACTGGCTATAACGATCAAAGCAAAAAAGAAATTTTTCATGGACTATCTGATTTATAGGTGCATACGTAAACTAAAACTATCCTTGTGAGTTTGCAGAATATATGAGGCAAGGGAAAGGATTCTTTACTGCAAATTAAGCCATTATTGGACAGGAGTCAAAAGAAAAGAAAGGGAAAAATGATTTCTGGAATTTCCAATAATTATACCTCAAGCGTTTCTGACCCATGAGGCAAATTATTTCTGTATGTACTTATATATCAGGGATAAACAATACACCTCACATATACGTCTTATTAATATCTGACATAATTCTTTTGCTATGAAAAAAGTAACATTTATCTCAGCCCGCCTTCTGTTATTGATTCTCTTAGCATTTTCTTCCTCTTGCTATTTATTGGATATGGGCGGTGACGCATGTGAAAGATCTGAAAGACCAGAAATAGAAGCAGGTATAATCGTTAATGTAAAAGCGGTGGATGCTGATAATAAGCCCATTCCTGAGCAAGATTTGGTAATTATTCTGCATAAAGTGCCTAGCGGCTCGGCGAAGAAAGGAGAGATTATGTTTGCAGGACCTACCGATGATGAGGGGAGCAGACAGACGACAGTTGCCTATTATAAATTGCGCAATACAGATGACGGTGTGTCTGTGCATGTAGAAGCAGTAGGCCAGGGAAATGGCTCAGTTGCGGACAACTCCGAGACCGCCTATTATGGTTATGACACTTTCACAAGCGGTATCACAAAGACTGCCGTAATTACAATTACCCGAAATTCCTAATTCCAACATAGGTTTATTTTTTTCTGAAATACCTTTTCTCCACTGAGAAGATCAGTAAACTTTCGGTGAGATATTTATGTGTCTTTTTACCAGTTATTCAGGGCTTTATTTGACATAAATGATTCTGGACCCTAACTTGTAACTTACCAAGAACCTTGAAAAATGAATCAAAAGCCCAATAGACTAAAATTGTTTTTTGCAGACCTGAGGCGGCGCAGAGTTACCCGCTTGGCCACCATCTATGTGGTGGTTGGTCTGGGTATCATTGAAGCTGCAGACATTATAGGGGGAAGATTTCAAATTTCAGAAGAGGCTATCCGGATACTAATTATTCTGATCATTGGGGGTTTTCCTGTAGCTATTGTGTTAAGCTGGATCTTTGATCTTACTCGCAGAGGCATTGAACGTACAAAAGCTCTGTCTCCCGAGGAGCAGGCTTTACTTCTTTCACCGACCTGGAAGCCCAGTTGGATCTCCTTGCTGTTGTTTTTGATGCTGATTTCGCTTTCCGTTGCTTTTTTTGCAGTTCCCAGAAGCAATGCACTGGGCTTCCAGGCAAGGGATTGGATCGTACTTGCCGATCTTGAAAACCATACTGACGATCCGGTATTTGACAGGTCCTTGATGCATGCACTAAGTGTTACAATAGATCAATCCAAATATGTAAATATTTATCCGCGAAGGCGGGTGCGGGAGGTTCTCCAGAGAATGAAAATTGACAGTGTTGACAGAATCGACATCCCACTGGCAATGGAGATTGCCGAACGGGAAAACATCAAATCGGTCCTGGCTCTTACCATATCGGAACTTGATAATAGCTACTTGTTAAGTACAAACCTCTTGGATCCCTTTACGGGTGAGACCGTTCGTACACGCCAGGTTAAAGCAGATGGAAAGGGCGAGGTCCTCCTTGCACTGAATGAGCTGGCTACCAGTGTTCGACGGGACCTTGGAGAGACCATGGGACAGATCTTACAGCGAAGGATGCCGCTGGCAAAAGCCACAACGCCTTCCCTGGAAGCATTGAAAGCATACACCGATGGTTCTTACACATGGAGCCGGGGACAGTACGAAGAAGCGCAGGCTTTATGGTCCAGAGCCGTTGAACTGGACTCAGGTTTTGCCTGGGCAAATGCCAGCCTGGGACTGGCCGCAGACTGGTTCGGAACCAGGGAAGAAGCCCAGAGGTACTTTGAACGGGCCTTGCGCCAGCTGGATCGGGTGACTGAGAAAGAAAGGATGTGGATTATTGCCCTTTCTTCAGATGGCCCCGAGGGTATTCATGCATACCAGACCTACCTGCAGCAGTTTCCTGATGACAGGGATGGCTGGTACAACCTGGGAAATGCCCTCAGAGAAGAAATGCGAATTGAAGAGGCCTTGAAGGCCTATGAGCAATCGCTGGCTTTGGATCCCCTCCAGGTCTGGCCGCATATGAATATGGCTGTAGGATATGATGGCTTAGGAAAATATAAAGAAGCAGCCGTCCATTTCGAAGAAGCTTTTCAGTTGGATCCTGGCCAAATGAGTAGCTGGGGAGGGGACCTAAACCGGATTTCCGGTTTTATACTGTTGAAACTGGGAGATCCATCCGGGGCAAGGGAGCGTTTTGAACTGCTGTTGGAGGGTGATGAAGGGAACAGAGCGAATGGACTTCGCTCACTGGCCCTACTGGAAATGTATTTTGGAAATCATTCTAAAGCGGTGGAATTATTCAAGCAGGCTGTAGTAATCAATCAGCGCAGTGAGGCACCCTTGAGTGAATTCCGCAACAGGATGTATCTGGCCAGGGCCTATCAAACAATGGGACTGAAGGCCTCTGTAGCAAAAGAAATAAAGATGGGCCAGGAGCTGGCAGAAAATGGAGGCTGGGGACCGGAATGGACCATATTCCTTGCTCTGCGTCTGGTTGATATCTCTGAACTCCAGGGGGCCCGGGATATGTTAGAAAATTGGATAAATGCCGGATGGAATCAAGGAGATCAGGAGTGGGCCATAGAATACCTTAGGGGTGAACTTGCATTAGCAGAAGGAGATCCATCAAAAGCTGTAACTTCGCTGGAGCTTTCCAAGCAGCTGTATCATGGACATGCCCTCTCCACAGAAGCCTTGGGCAGAGCTTATCATGTAAATGGACAATTTGAACAATCAGAAGCCTGTTTCCTGCAAACCATCCGGCTGTTTCAAATAGGGTATGAATGTCAGGAACCGTGGGTTCTTGCTCACTACCGGTTGGGAATCCTTTATGAAGAGATGGGTAAAACCGAGAAATCCCGGGTATATCTGAAGAGATTTCTTGAGCTCTGGGAAACAGGGGATAAGGGCCTGGAGGGAGTGGAGGATACGCGGAAGCGATTGCAGTAAGTAAAATTCACATTTATCGAGGCGTCTAATTGCTCTATTTTTTAGCCGAACCTTTGTTTCATTTATTCATAGAATGGCTGATATCCAATAACATGTTGAGAATTTTTTCTAAAAATCGTTGCAATTATCCGGAACAAATTGTTATATTAAGTGTCATATAAACTGTATTGAAGTCTGAGAAACCTGTAGTAAAGCTAACCCTTGATTTACTGAAATTATCCTAAAATGAGAGCAAGATTTTATTTAGCGAAAAGCTTGATAGACAAAAGGGGAGAGGCACCGATTTATATTAACATTCATCATAAAGGCCATCGTTTAAGATATTATACCGGGGAAAGAATCGACCCGGGAGCCTGGGATTCAGTAAACCAAAGGGCTAAAAAGAAGGCCGGGGCTTCAAGCCTGCTGAATGAGCTCTTAGATGTACTGGCTGAAGAGCCAAAAGAGATTGAAAGATCTGCCAGGATCAGCGGCATTGATTGCACCGTCGAATATTTAAAAGAGCGGCTATCCTATAACAGGTCTAAACCCAAGGATTTCATTGGGGTATTGGATAAATTCATAAAGGAGGAGGGTATGCGGAAAAGCTGGTCTTCAGGAGCTGAGAAAAATTGGTTGTTCTTCAGGAACAACCTGGCAAGATTCGAAAAGAAATATAGGCTGGAATTTGAATCCATAAATGAGCGTTTTGCCCAAGTGTTTTTTTCTACCATGAGTAAGCATGGCTGGGCGGATGAAGTCATAGATAATCATATCCGCATGACTATCCGGTTTGTCAAGTGGGCGAGAAAAAAGGGCTTTCATACATCAACCGCTTACAGGGACATTGATGCAATTACCTCTGTCCAGAAGCCTGAAGTCAACGTTCTTAGCCTGACAATCGACGAGATTGCACGGGTGAATCAGCTGTCATTCAGTAAGAAAGAATCCAGATTTGAAAAAGCACGGGATGTTTTCCTGTTTTCCTGTTTGACTGGATTACTTTATTCCGATCTGAAGAATTTACGCCGATCCCGTATTAAGTACAATTATTTAATAATCACATCGCAGAAAACTGAAGACAGCATCCGTGTGCCATTGGTGGATCTTGCACAATCAATACTTGAAAAGTATAAGGATTCTGTGGAAATCAATCCCCTTCCGGTAGTCTCACAGCAGAAGTACAATGAATATCTGAAAGAAATCGGAAGGCGTGCAGAGTTAAATGATAATGTTGCTCAGATTCATTATAAAGATCGTGAAAGTATAGAATCCAGACTTCCGAAATGGCAGTTGCTAACATCCCATGTAGGGCGCCTTACATTCGTTTCAATAGCCGTTTATCTAGGGATACCCAGGGAGACCGTCTCCAGGATAACCGACCTTGATTCGGATGATATAAAGGTTTATTATGAAATATCGGACAGCAAGAAGGAAATTGAAATGCAGAGATTTAATAGTCTGACAATATCATAGTCATGTGACTGGGAGAGGAATTGGGAAGTACTGATAAGCAAAAAAACCCGGTCGTATCTGACCTGGGTTTCTTTTTGGGTGGTGACTCAGCTAAGGTATTTCACCTGCTCCGTATCGTAGTGATAGTGCTTTGTCAAGGAATAATATACTTCAATCTTGGATTTGGGGTATTCCTGATAACACATTTTTTTGCATCATTCAGATTTAGTCTTTTGCAGGCTTGTTTAACATCAAGTTGATCAAAATCTCTACCAATAAAAATTCCTGAGCTTTTTAACTTGGGAAGATAGGCTTCAAAAACTGATTTCACGAAGTCAACAGTTGACCATCGGTAGTCATATAAATCATAAAAAATAAAATCCAAACTTCTATCTTCTATCCTATTCTTTAAAAGCAGACAATCCCCTTTTAACAACGAAGCATTCTTATATTTCCGAATATTTTTCTGAGCGATTAACTCATTTTTTGAGTTTCTTATATACGGGCTAGATTCAGGCATGTCGATCCACAAATCAATGCCTATTATCTTTAATGATGGGTTATTCTTGAGAATGGCTTTCATGCTTCTGCCTGCTTTTACCCCTAATTCTAAACCCGAGCTATAAGAGTATTCTTGAATAAAGATTCCTAAATCGTTTCTCCAAAGCTTTCTTCGAACTTTAATTGGTAATAAATCAACTAACATATTTGTCCTACTTACTTTTGTTCCATGACATAAATTCTTCAGCCTATTTCGGTGAATAAGGTAAATATAACCTATTATACAGTTAGTTAGTTAACCTCCAGCCTTTTTACAAGTCAAAAAAAGGAGGGTGCAATTCAGCTGAGTCACCACCCTTTAAGAATCCCGATCTGCTTTGGTCGGTTATTTTTGCTTCCAAGTGCCTCCCAATTCCTCTATTAAAAAGAGTCCTTTAATAGGATATTTTTGGAAGTATTGATAAGCAAAAAACCCCGGTCGTCTCTGACCGGGGTTTCTTTTTGGGTGGTGACTCAGCTGAGGTTCGAACTCAGGACCCCATCCTTAAAAGGGATGTGCTCTACCAACTGAGCTACTGAGTCATCCTCTTATCGCTTTAAAAGCGGTTGCAAAGATAGCAACAAATTTTTTTTCTGCAAAAAAGATTATAAGCACTTTTTCCGCTTTTGCTGTAATGAATTACCAGGTATTTCGTCTTCGGTTTAGAAATCCATTATTATGCATTAATAAACCAAAACAGGAAATCATGAAAAGAGCAGTATTATTTATTCTGGTAGTAGCCTTCCCCGCCTTTATGATGGCACAAAACAGTGCTGTGGATAAGCTATTTGCAAAGTACCAGGGAAAGCGGGGAATAACCACTGTGAACATCAGTCCCGAGTTATTCCAGATGGTGAATGCCCTGGGGATTGAGGAGCTGGAGGAGCAGGATCTTCCCCTTGATAAAGTCGCCAGTGTCAAGATCCTGACCATAGAGGATGAAGAAGGGTATGAGGATGTAAATTTCTATGAGGAGATCAGGAAAGATCTGGATGTAGACGATTTTGAAGAGGTCATGACTGTGAATGATGGCGGAGAAGTGGTTCGTATGTGGATGAAGGTGAATAAAAAAACAGTTTCCGAGTTCCTGCTGATCGTGGGTGGAGACGATAATGTGCTGATCTACATCACCGGTAACTTTAATATGAACGACCTGGAAGAGCTTGCAGAGCACATGGATATGGACATCGATCTGTAGATTTCATTAACTTAGAAGTTCTTTAAGATGTTGTCACCGCATGAAATCCTCAGAATTTAAACTCTTGGTTATGCCATATAGTTCCCGGCTGTATCGGATGGCTTTTCGCCTGTTGAATAGCCGGGAAGAGGCTGAGGACATTGTCCAGGAGGTTTATGTAAAGCTCTGGGGAATGCGGAATGAGCTGCTTAAGTATAACAGCATTGAGGCACTTTGTGTCAGGATCACCCGGAATTTATGTCTCGATCATTTGAGACGAAGAAAAGTGAACCACGATGCCATGAAGGCGGAGCAGTCGAAAAGGGAAAGTTACCCGGAAACGCCTTCGGAGAACCTGGAAAAGAAAGAAGATGCGGAACTCGTTCATAAGCTTATTACAGCACTGCCGGAACCACAGCGGTCACTGGTCCACCTCAGGCACCTGGAGGGAAAAGAATATGAAGAGATCGCCGAGATGGTTAACATGAATGTAAATGCGATCAGAGTGAGTATATCGAGAGCAAGAAAACAGATGCGTGAAATGCTTGAAAAACAGTATTCGTCATGGAGAGTATAACGAAGATACGTAAGTTACTTGACCGGTTTTACTTGGGGGAGACCACCCTCGAGGAGGAGCAGCTTCTTCTGGCGTATTTCTCTTCGGCCAGCGTTCCGGAAGAGTTGATAGCAGACCGGGACCTGTTCCGGTCGCTGGATCCTGCCGGAAACAACATAGTGGTTCCCGGTGGATTGAATCAGAAAATCCTGGATGTTTTGGATCAGCAGGAAAGAAAGGAAGTGCGTACCAGGAGAATATCCATATTCTCACTCTCCGGGCTGGCAGCTGGACTGCTGGTGGTCATTGCGCTTTATGTGGGATATTTCAGAGACGGTCAGTCTGACCTGCTGGCTTCCCAGGAGCTGACGGATACCTATGAAAATCCCCAGGATGCCTATGCAGAGGCCAAAAGAGCGCTGACCTATGTTTCTGCCAAATTGAATGCGGGAACCAGTGAACTTGAACGGGTAAAGCAGGTGAGCAAAACCACCTCAGACCCTTTGAAGTCTCTGTCAAAGATCAATAAGGGGAGCAAGGAACTAAGTCTTCTGGGCCAGTTGCAGCGGGTGGAAGAATTTGATAGATAATGAAACTGAAAATATAAAACGTAATACGATGAAACGGATAATTACAGGAGGGGTGCTGATAATGCTGACCCTCTTAGCAATGGGACAGAAATCAGCTGTTGACAGGGTATTTGAAAAATACAGCGGAAAGGAAGGCTATACAACGGTCTATATTTCCAGCTTCATGTTCAACCTGCTTAACAGTCTGGAAACAAACGATCCGGAATACAACGAATTTAAGAAGGCAACCGCCGGGATAAGCTCCATTAAGATCCTGACACAGGCAGGGGGCAATTCCAAGTCATTTGGCGCCGAGCTGCTGGAGATGTTACCCAGGTCAGAGTATCAGGAGATGATGGTGGTCAAAGACCAGGATGAGGATGTGCTCTTTCTTGCTCGTGAAGTAGGCGGGAAGATCACCGAATTTCTTCTGATCGTCAGTGGCGGGGGCGAGGATGCTTTAATTGCTATCCAGGGGGACATTGATCTGGAGAGTATTTCCAGCATTGCCTCAGGCTTGGATATGCCTGGGCTGAAGAAACTGGAAGATATAGACGATATGCCCTAGGAGAATAGTCAATAGTATAGCATCTTTTCCACTTTGTTGTTCTTAAGCCAGTTTTTCAGGATCTGTCTGACATCCCTGTTATCCAGCGAAGGCCGGATACAATCGAGCATCTCATCAATGCCCAGGTAGGCATCACTCACCGATAAATATCCATAGCCCATATAGATTCCTTTTTCTATCCGAACCAGACTACGTTCGTCAGGCTCCCTTCCCTGGTCTATGATCAATACGTTTCCCCGGTCCATAGTCAGGCCATCCAGCAAGGATTCGGCTCTCTTATTATAAGCGCTTACAGCTTCGCTCTGAATGCACGCTCCGTTACACTGACGGATGGAATGGTGGAAACAGGCGCCATCGGTCTGATAGAGGCCACTTAACTTCTGGCAAAGCCAGTGTTTCCCAACCATTCTTGTGAGTGTTTCCCGGGCCTCTTTCTTGTTATTAAAGCAGGTAAGCGGATCATCTGCAGTTTCGGAGATCTTCTTAAGAGCGAAAGTCATATACCCGTATTCATCCTTCCCTGTATAGAGCCCCCAGTTTGTACTGGTCCGTCTCTGAGCGCGGTTATAGCGGGGTTTTTGCTCTTTGATCTCATGGGACTCCTTCAGCAGTGCAATAAGTTCACTTCCAGTTAACTCATAAGAGATGGTATGAATACGCTGTTTCATCTCCATGGCCCTTTTGGAACTGGTGTTTCCCAGGTGGGAGAGGACTCTGTGACGGATATCTTTGCTTTTGCCGATGTAAAGCAATTGCTTCTGATCATCGAAAAAATAATAAGTTCCGCATTCCTCCGGTAAATTCTGTATATCTTCCACGGTCAGATGCTCATTCAGGTTCCTATATTTTCCTGATGAATCCTGGACCAGGGCTGCATCAAACTCCCCGTTCTGCTGATCGCGCAGCAGTTCAAATAATTTTACTGTTGCCAGGGCATCCCCGGCTGCCCGGTGCCTGTCTGTAATCTCAATGCCCAGGTCCTTGCAGAGCTTTCCCAGGCTATAAGATTTATGGCCGGGGATAATCTTTCTGCTTAATTTAATCGTGCAGAGGGTGTTGCGATCGAAATCGAAACCCAGATTTTTGAACTCGCTCTTGATAAAGGAGTAGTCGAATTTTACATTATGACCTACAATGGTATGGTTCTCGGTGCGCTTTACCAGTTCTTTGGCAATCTCGTAGAATCGGGGAGCGTTGGCCACCATTTCATTGGTGATCCCGGTAAGCCCTGTGATAAAATAGGGGATGGATTTCTCAGGATTAATCAAAGTATTCCATTCATCCACGACTTTCCTTCCATCATGAAAGTAGATGGCAATTTCAGTTATTCTTTCAGTTTTCGGGCTGCCGCCGGTGGTCTCAATATCAAGTATGGCATACATTGCTCCTTCTCCTGCTCACTGCACCTGGTCTATTCCTGAGGGGGCTCTTCCTTTGGAGTGTCCTCTTTGCCGGTCTCTTTTTTTGCGGGATCTTTTTTAGGTGCAGGTTCCTTTTTCGCGGAAGGCTTTTTCACGGCGGGCTTTTTCGCGGCGGGTTTTTTTACTTCAGCTTTCGGCTCTTCCTTTTCAGGCATAACCTCCTGAGCAACTGGTTCAGCTACCTTAGCAACTGGTTCAGCTACCTCAGCAACTGGTTCAGCTACCTCAGCAACTGGTTCAGCTGCCTCAGCAACTGGTTCAGCTACCTCAGCAACTGGTTCAGTCACTTCGTCAACCGGTTCAGGTTTAGGTTTTGGTGCAGCCTTTGGTTTGGAAGTCGTTTTTGACTTTTCAGTTTCTGAAACGGCTTTTTTGGTTGTGCTCACTACGCTGAATGCACGCTTTTTTTTACGGGGTCTGAGTACTCCGTAACTACCACCGAAGAGTTTTCCCCTGCGGGTTTTTCTATCACCTTTTCCCATGATTTTATAGTTAGAGTTGTAGCGGTGAATATAGTAAAAATTGAGCGGTCCGCCAACCCTTTTATTTGGCAGGAATGAATTGGAGGGATACGGAATTCACGCAATGACGGGTATTTTTTTCTGTAAATCTTTCTCCCAGGAATACGTGCCCCAGGTGTCCCTCGCAGTTGGAACAAATGATTTCCGTCCGCAGTCCGTCCGCATCCATTTTCCGGATAACGGCACCCTCAATCTCATCATCGAAGCTGGGCCATCCGCAGTGACTGTCAAATTTATCCGCCGAGCGGTAAAGGGGGGCATTGCAACGTTTGCAGGCATAGACGCCTGTCTCCTTATGCTCCACGTATTTACCGGTCCACGGTCTTTCGGTCCCCTTTTCAACAATGACAAACTCCTCAAATTCAGTTAATTTATTGTATTTCACGGCTTTTTTCTGTGTTTGGGCATCCTGGCCTGACATCGCTGCAAAAAAGACCAACATACCGCATATGCTTAATAATTTTTTCATGGATAATCGCTTTGTATAGATATAACGCTGGGGAGGGGGAAGGGTTCAATTCCACTGTCCCGGAATGGATTCTGCACATTCGGGGCACCGGCCATTCTGAATCTTCATATTGTTGATGGTATAACCGGAGCGTTCAACCAGGATTTCTCCGCAGGATGGGCACAGTGTATTTGAATCCCGGCTTCCTGGCACATTTCCGATGTAAATGTATTTCAGGCCTTCAGAACGGGCTATTTCTTTGGCTGCTTCAAGTGTTTTCAAGGGGGTGACAGGCAATCTTTGCAACTTGTATTGAGGATGGAATCGGCTGAAATGAAGAGGGGTATCGTCAAATCCATTTTGGGCCAGCCAGTTGCACATTCTGCGAATCATCTCCAGATCGTCCGTCCAGGAAGGGACCACCAGGTTGGTAATCTCCAGCCAGACACCCTCCTCTTTAAGTGTTTTAAGGGTATTTAGCACCGGCTCCAGTTTTCCGGCATTAAGCTTCAGATAGATGGAGTCGTCCATGGATTTCAGATCGATATTGGCAGCATCGATTACTTTGCACAGGTTCAACAAGGGGTCCCGGTTGATGTAGCCAGCCGATACGAGTACGTTCTTGATTCCGGCTTCACGGGCCAGATTACCGGTATCGAAAAGATATTCGTACCAGGTAATGGGTTCGGAGTAGGTATAGGCGATGCTTCGGCATCCGTATTTCTGAGCCTGCTCAATCACTTTATCAGGCATCAGGTCAAAATTCTCTGTCTCTTCGGGCGAAGTTTGGGAGATGGTCCAGTTCTGACAATTTAGACAGGCCAGGTTACAGCCTGCTGTGGCAATGGAGAATGCATTGGAATCCGGCAGATAATGGTAGAGCGGTTTTTTCTCAATGGGATCCAGATGCACCGCACAGGGGTTTCCGTAAGCGATGGTAAAGAGCTTACCCTGGTACACTCTGCGGTTGTGGCAATCGCTTAACTCACCCTCTTTCAGGGTACATTCATTTGGACAGATCAGGCAGCGTATCCCTTTAGGAGTTTCTGCCTGATACATGGCTTCGCGGCTCCATTTCCAGGGTTTGCCAGGTGTTTCAGCCAGCAGGGTTGTTGGTTTAAGAAACGCGCATGCTGTTCCGCAAAGGCCTGTTTTTATAAATGTTCGCTTATCCATTATTTCTTGGTGTACCCGTAAACCATAAGCCGGATCACAGTGATCACATTGAATCCACCGAACAAGATAAAAGTATTCATTACACCGATCAAGGGGAGGAGAAAAACCACCGGCAATAAAGTTCCCAGTGCAGCCCCGGAAAGATCTGCACTATAAAGGATTCCAGGATTGTAAGGGTTTGACTTCGTCTGAAGATTAACGGCCATGGCAAATATGGCTCCCACCAAAACACCGGTGATTAAGTTTATTCCTCCAAGTATCAATTGTCCGGAAAGTTTCATTTGATACAGCCCTCCGGCCCTGAGCAAAAGGAATCCCATGACTGAAATCAGGGCCATAAGCCCGATCATTCCGGTCAGTCCCGAGAGGCCCGGATTCTTCCACAACTTTTCCTGAAACAGCGTCCCCAGGACGATCCCACCCATAAATAGAGTGATCATCATGGGAGCCACCAGATAGGCAAAACCGTAGAAAGACTGCATGACCATAATCAGTACCATCTGGATTCCGGCCCCGGTAAAGCCAGAAATGAACATAGCGGATTTCACTGGTTTATATAAGAGCCAGAGAACCAGCCAAAGCAAGCTTGCCAGGATCCCCGTTATCCCCAGAGAGTGCTTTCCCATACGGGATTCCAGGCTGCTGAGACTGGCAAAAAATAGACTGGGCTTGAGATCCCTATTTGTTTTTGCTTCCTCAGTCTGGATACGTGCGCTAAGCTGTTCACTGTCGAAAAGCATCTGCTTTGCATCCAGATAGTCGGAATTTACATAGACTGTGGTAATCTCATGAAGTTCTAAAAGGCCTGGAAAATCGAGGGAAAGAGGCATTTCCGAAGCCAGGAAATAGGTGGAACTGCCTGGCACTAAAGCCACATGGGAAAAGACCTGCTTCAAAGTGTGGTAATTGATCGCCAGCAACTGACTTCCTTCCTTGTTTACATAATTTCCCCCCGTGCTCAGGTTCATGGAAAAGATCCCCTCCGGGGCGAGATTTTTTTTCACCAACTGGTAAAATTCCAGAGTGAAATAACGATTCCAGCCGAGGGTGACCGGATCACCGGCTGTGGAAATCACAAGATCATATGGTCCGGTGCAGGAGTGCATCAGGTAACTCCGTCCATCTTTTGGGATAAACCGGAGCTTTCCGTAGGGATTTTCCGGAAAGTAGGATCGTCCCAGGCGAAAAATCCATGGATCCGCCTCACAATAATCGATGCGATCAGGCAGGTATTTAGCCGCTTCACTGATGTGACCGGTCAGGCCGCCACCAAGGAGGAGAAAGGATCGTGGATCCTGATGCTGCAGAGCCGGGAAATGCACAGATTCCTCGGCACGCGTCACATCTGCTGTGCTTAGTACCGGATTTCCATCCAGGTATCCGGTAATCTGCATGTTCCTGGAAGTAAAGGTCAGATTGCCATGGGGTGTATCCTTGATTCGCAGGATCTTTTCCTGCCGGTAGCGGAGTCCTTCAACCCTGTTCAGTATTTGAGGGACCAAAGTGGCCGCAAATAAAACTGCTCCTGAAAGCAGCAGGGACCATCTCAAAGCCGGGCGCTGAGGGTATTTGTATATAAAAACAACAAGCAAGGAGCTACTCAGGAAAAGGAGGGTAATACTTTGCAGATTATTAAGCAGGTGGACCAGAACCAGACTGAAGAACATCCCGCCTGCAAGTGAACCGAGCGCATCCAGCCTGTACGAGGCGGATCTGGGGCTTTGCGATCCGGGTATTTTTGATACGTAGCCAAAAAGAAAACCTGAAACTCCTGTAAACAGGGCTGTGAGAACCAGAATAGTGATGGATATATCAAGGACTCCAGCCTGGAAACCGGGAAGGAAAAAGAACCTGTTTACCAGGATAAGTATGAGGTATATCAACAAAGGAAGGAGCCCCAGAAGTATCATAATGGCGTAAAGCTGCCTGGATTCAATCCGCCGCTGGTAACTATTCCCGGCTCGTGCCCCCAGGGCAGTCAGCACCATCCAGACAGCCAGAAAAATCCCAATGACCAGCTCATTGCCAAAAAAACTCTTGATAAATTCCCGGAGCAAAATTAGTTGTGCCAGGATACTGATATAGCCAAGTAGGAGGAAGAATGCGCGCTCCTGGAGAGGGGTAAACAAGAGAACCGGATCTGGGGATGTCGCGGAACCAGGAGAACCCGTAGAACGCTGCTCCTGCCTTCTTGAGTAGTATTTCAGGTGCCACAGGAAGTGAAACAGGGCTAGCATGGCAAAACCGATACCACATTCAACGTGCCACTGCAAGGCTTCCTCCGCCCAGGGGATATTCAGCTTATAATTGACCTTTATAACCAGGATCAGACCCAGAAGGGCTGTGGAGATAAAGAAAGACAGGAGCAGGATGTTCCAGAATCTCCTGCTCTGGTGCCGGGGCAGGAAGCCGAAATGAACCAACAAAAGGCTCACAATATAAAAGAACAGGATCAGAGCCCCCATGGAGATCAGATGATAGGCCTCCCCGGTCATTTCCTTTTTTCTTCTCCAATTACAATCGCTTCGTATACATAGAGATCAGCCTCTTTCCAACCATCCCATCCCAGTCCGGCTTTTTCCCTGGAGCAGTGCCCAAGCAACTCCTCTTTGCTCCAGCCTGTCTGTTCCGCCACCTTTGGCAGGTAGGTGCCCGACCGGCCATCTTTGCTCACGTAAATCCCATGCCGGCCCGGCTCAAATTCTTCGATGGAACTGATCTTTTGCAAAGGGCTAAGTACCGAGATCTCGACGGATATGTAAGGCAATTCCGGGGATTCCACTGCTGCAAATCTGTTGTCATGTGTCGCCGCAGCAATGGTCATCTCCTGAACCAATGCAAAGAGCGGCTTTTCAGGGGAAAAGTTCCCGATACATCCTCTTAGTCTTCCTCCCATATAAAGGCTGACAAAAACGCCGCGAGCTTGTTTCAAATTGGAGGTTAGCTCTCCCTGGTTGACCTCGTACAAACTTCCTTTGCTAATGTAGGCCTCCAGGGTAGACCGCGAAATGTCTATTAAAAGCTCCTGTTCCTTTATACTGAGAGAAAAAGGACGCTCTTCAGGTGAAATGATGGTTCCTGCAATGGCCCAGTATCCGACCACACGCTCCTTATCTCCAATTTCTGAATCGCCAGAGTTCTGATAGAGTACTGGGATTAGATCCAGTTCTTCTTTACGGTCTGCCATATAGAGCATGGTCATAATGGAGCTCCATCCGCAACTGGGAGTAAGCAGGTTTTTAACAGGTTCACTACTAGCCTTTCTGAGGGCATTGTAAAAAGTTTCCGGATTTTTTGTCAGAATCGCATCACCACTTATTTTATCGATCCGCCTGGCATCATTATAGGCAGGGTAGTGGGAAAAATCGGAGCTGATTACAAAGAGATTTTCCGGGGTGAAGTAGGGCAGGAGAGCCGCTGCAAGCTCTATTGCTTCGGCCAGGGAGGAGGAACCCATAACCACCGGAACTATTGGAGGCATTTGCTTTAAATGGTATTGTAAAAAGGGGAGCTGCACCTCAATACTGTGCTCCCTGTCATGGGCTTCCTTGTTGTAGAAGATGTTTTTATGGTCCCTGATCAGAGCACTGGTGATTTCCTGATTGATCCCTGCTTTCCCAAGCGGAGTGATATAGTTAGCGCCAGGATAGATGGAGGATCCTTTAAACTGTGCACGGTGGGAGGAGGCAATGATAAAGACGTTCTTATAGGGAGTGTCAGCCGGAATGGTTTTATAAGCTGATGCGGCGACTATTCCGGAGTAATCATATCCGGCATGAGGTACGATCAGGGTTTGAACCGTGCCTTTGGGAGTGGCGGGCCTGGCAGTTTTGAAAAGTGCCTCTAGCTGCGATTCAAGGGCAGTTCTGCTCGCGGGATAGAAGGTGCCGGCAAATACCGCCTGCCTGTCCGTCACGGTCGACGCTTGTTGGGCCCTGCAGATACCTGTAAGCAATAAAAGCGCAGTTAAAGTGCTGACATAAAGTGATTTGTAGCTCTTCATGTTCGTTTTCCCTATGTTCCGTGTTTGATAAAATCTTTGTATTCCCTGAAGAAGGCTTCCAGCTTCATCATATTCTCGTACATAAACTGATGGGTCCTGGGCCAGGTTTTCCTGTCATAGATATCGACTCCTTCCAGCTGCAGATAGATCCGGCTCACCGATTTTCCGTTTTCCCGGATATACTCCAGCTCCCAGATTAATTGGGATTCCATGGCCTTTTCCAGCAGTTTTTTAAGAGATTCCAACTTTTCATAAAGCTCAATACGCTTATCCATATTCCTGGTTTCCAGATCAATTCCCACCTGCGCCACCTTTCGGTCCACATGGAACCTAAGGTTAAGCGCTTTCATTCCGGTTTGTGACAACATCCAGTTCCCGGGCAGTCCCTTCCTGGCACGTCTGCCGGCAGAGAGCTGTTTGAAGGAGTCCCAGAACTCCTCTCTCATTTTTTTTGCTTCCTCTTTTGAAAACATGGACATAACAAATATAATCCATGTATTCCGGTTTCCATGATTAAATCATATATTGGTGTATGTCTTATGATTACGACTACATCATTGTTGGTTCAGGTTTCGGAGGTTCTGTTTCGGCCCTGCGCCTGACAGAGAAAGGGTACCGGGTCCTGGTTATTGAAAAGGGCAAGCGGTGGAAACCTGAAGAATTTCCGGAGACCAACTGGAAGCTGCGGAAATGGCTCTGGTTACCCCTGATGAGATTTCGGGGTATCTTTAAAATCACCATCATGCGTCACGTTGGAATCCTGAGTGGTGTGGGAGTGGGGGGAGGTTCATTGATGTATGCCAATACCCTGCCGAGACCCCGGGAAACCTTTTTCAGATCCGGAAGCTGGGCGGGCCTGGCGAACTGGAAAAAGGAGATGGAACCACATTATGTGGAAGCGGAAAGGATGCTTGGGGCCACAGAGAATCCGGGTTTGTATGATTCAGATGAAACCCTTCGGGCTGTTGCAGCCAAATTTGGAAAATCGAAAGAATTTCAAGCTACCCGTGTAGCAGTATTTTTTGGGGAACCTGAGGAGGAAGTTCCTGATCCTTACTTTAATGGTGAGGGACCCAGGCGAACGGGCTGCAATTTCTGCGGAGGATGCATGACCGGGTGCCGGGTGAATGCAAAGAACACCCTGGATAAGAATTACCTTTTCCTTGCAGAGAAAGCTGGGGCAGAGGTGCTTCCTGAACAGGTGGTAATCCGCGTAGCCCCCCTGGATGCTCAGAAAAAGGGCATATCAGAGCCTGGCGAATCCGGCTACCGGATTGTGATAAAGGAAGCTAGCGGTCTTATCAAACGAAGGAAAGAACTGACAGCTAAAGGAGTGATTCTGGCAGGAGGGGTCCTGGGAACCCTTAGATTGCTTCTGAATATGAAACGGCGTCACCTGACCGGCCTCAGTGACCGGGTGGGTGCAGATATCAGGACGAACAACGAGAGCCTGGCACTCATACACTCGGCGCAGAAGGAGAAAGACTTTTCAAAAGGGGTGGCCATCGGTTCCATATTCCCTCCGGATGCAGATACTCACCTGGAATCTGTACGTTATGGCAGCGGATCGGGATTCTGGAAATTACTTGGAGTCCCAATGACTTACGGCAACACCGTAATGGGAAGGATTTTTAAGCTGATCTGGCGCCTTATAAGCCGGCCCGCTTCCTGGCTCAGGATTTATTTCAGCAAAGATTTTGCGAAGGAGTCAGTGATATTACTCTTTATGCAGCACCTGGACAGTACCCTGAGGCTAAAGCGTGGCCTGGTGCATCTGCGAAGCGTGCTTTCTTCCGGCCCGGCTCCCTCGGCTTTCATGCCACTGGCCAAACAGCTGGCCGACTCAACTTCGGAGGAGGTGGATGGAATCCCCTTTGTTATGGTCTCTGAAGCCATCCTGGGAACTCCTCTGACAGCACATATCCTGGGAGGATGTGTGATTGGCAAGGATGCTGCAGAAGGGGTGATTGACCGGGATCAGCGGGTATACGGTTATCAGAATCTATATGTGTGCGATGGGAGCGCCATTTCGGCCAATCCGGGGGTGAATCCTTCTCTGACCATTACAGCCATGACCGAACTGGCCATGTCAAAAATACCAGTAAACAAATAGTTTTGTATATTGCCTATTAATCAAATGGTAGTGTGTAATGTTGAATGAACGTAAGCACCAGGCCTGGAACTTCTGGTCGGCATTTGTTTTTTTGGCCGCGGTGGTACTTGTTGGGTATTTCCTGAAGAGGAAGGGTATAGATATCCGGAACCTTACCCTGAAAGAGGCGACTGTGATTATTCTTGCTTCCTATCGGATGACAAGGATTCTGGTGTTCGAAAAAATACTTAAAACACTTCAGGGATGCACTGAAAAGAAGGGAAAACCTTTACGTCATCGGCACCATTCACTCCATGGTGACCTGTCCATGGTGTGCCGGCGTATGGATCACCCTGATTATGATATTATTCTATTTTCTGGTGCCCTTTGGAGATCTGCTGGTATATGTACTTGCCTTAGCCGGATTGGCCTCCATGATGATACTTGTCTCCAACCTGCTCCATATGTATACAGAACGCAGACAACGAATACACCAGAAGGAGAAGTACCCTGATCACCTCTAGTTAGACAAGGTACAAAGAAGACAGCTGCATCTCAAAGAAAGAACAGGGCTACTCCCGCGATGGAGACCATAGCCCCGATAATCTCAATGACCTTAATCTGTTCCTTATTAAAGAGAATGGCCGGTGGAATAATCATCACGGGGGTGAGAGCCATCAGGGTGGCGGCAACGCCCGTATCGGTGTGCTGGACAGCCAGCAGGGAGAAACTGACTCCCAGGAAGGGACCGGTAAAGGATCCCAGGGCCATAAATTTCATAGCTTTCAGGTCTTTAAGTGCCCCCAGCAGGTGGCCCCATCTTTTAAAGAATGTAATCACCAGGGTAAAGCCCAGAACTCCGGCCATAATGCGGATCTGGGTGGCTTCAAAGGCGTTCATGTCCTGCATCCCTTTCTTACTGAGCACCAGTCCGGCAGCCTGACCAACGGCCCCACCCAAGGCTAACAGGCTGCCCAGTAAGAGCGGCCCCATTTTGAGGCTCTTTCCGAAACTTCCCTTTTTCAGATCCAGTTTCGTAGAAATCACCAGGACGATTCCGAGCAGGGTGATCCCCATGCCCAGAAACTCCATACCTGAAAGCATCTCTCCCAGAGTGATCCATCCGATCAGGGCAGTGATGGGGGGGACCATGGCCATGATCAGCATGGAGATACGGGCCCCGATAAGGATAAAGGCCCGGAATAGAAAGAGGTCACCCAGTACAAAACCTACCACCCCTGAAAGGAAAAGCCAGAACCATTGGTAGGCGGTGGCATCCGGAAGGAAACCATCATTGAATATGGCGTTGTAGAGGGCGAGAAAAATCAGGCCCATCACCAGCCGGATCAGGTTCAGTGAGAGTGCACCCACCCGCTTTCCTGCCGATTCAAAGGCCATGGCCGTTACTGTCCAGCAGGCAGCCGTTATAAGGGCTGCTATCTCTCCGAGGTATGGCTGCAAAGTTTCTCCGCTTTAAAAAGCCCAAAGATAAGCATTCGGAGCTATCAGCCTATTCATACCTCAGGGCCTCCACCGGATTCCTTTGGGCAGGGAGAAGCCAGGATTAAAGTATCGCGTTTGATAATTTAGAATAAATTCCTGAGGGTCAAGGTGTATGCTTCTTTGGTATAACCATAATTTCAGTACCACACTCCGGGCAGGTATAAATCTCACAGCCGGTGCAGGCAAAGCAGTTGCTGCAGGTACGGTAGGAGAGGTCCCGCTCAAATGAGGTGCCGCAATTGTGGCAAAGAATTATCCTGATCAGTTTGTCCATTGAAAGGACGGTTGTCCGTAATGTTTGTTACACCATTTGTTCCAAAACAGCTTTTATTACCTGCTATTGCTATATTTTACGATCAGGGTATCATGCAGGTTGTTATACAACTTCAGTACCGTCTCCATTTTCCCTTTTGAGTAGGTGGTGAGGAATTCCAATGCTTTTTCGGGATTCTTCTTATACAGAGCCAGTGCTTCATTATCCACGTGATCACGCTCTGAAAATAATTGTTCTTCGTAGGGATCCCTTACCTTCCAGAGATCCTTGACAGCCTCCTGCCACTTCAGGTAGAGGAGATTATCCACAAAATCAATGGCCCAGCAGGCTGACTTGTTGCTGTAGGCGGTGGGATCGAAATTTTTGTAACAATCGGCAGTCTCCTGGGTACCCGCATAAATAGGCACATACGGACTGGTATAGGCATTGTCCAGGAAAACCCAGTAGATACCTCCAATGGGATCAGGAAGCCAGCCCCTGAGCTGGGCGATCATCCCGTAATATCCCTGTGGACGTGCAACATTCCGGCGATTGTTGATATCCAGAAGCTCCCGCATATCCTGGCTGGGGAAGGGAGTGGCCAGGGGACTCTTCTTTATTCCTCCTTTGCCATCGGGTACATACCAGTCGTAATCCTCCGTCTTGTCATAGATGGTTCCCTCAAAAGTGGATCTCTGGAAGGCCATCACATCCTGGATGGAGATCTTCATTTCGGGTTTCACCGAAGTGGGATAGAGGGAGATGGGCTCCACATACTGAATATACTGATTGTATCCCAGCATATGTCCGTCTTCCAGCCTACGTTTCGGCCAGTCCGCATAAGAGGGCGCATAGGTGCTGTAAAAGAGCCACATACGATTGGTCGCCCACTCGCGTAATATGGGAGCATAGACCTCCTGGAGGATAAATGGCCTGTTCCCTTCGGGATGATACCAGCCCCGATTAATGGCAAACTGCTTATAATTGGAAGAAAAAAGAAAGGTCTCCGGATCGTTTTCATTCACCTCTTTGATAATACTCCAGTTGGCGACCACCAGGGCATGGTCGACCGGTACCCGCTGAGCCACCCAGATGGCACCCGGTTCCCCGCTTTCAGGATCCCAGTCTGATCCCACACTGAATATTTCAATGATCCAGATCTCCTCCGTATCTCCCACCACCAGGGTCTCTGATTCACCGGCACAGGAGGGAAGGAAACCATACTGGCTCATTAAGCGGCCAATAAATGCCGTGGCCTCACGGGCAGAGGTATAGCGTTGCAGGGCAAAGGCCTGTGCCTGTTCCACCGTCATGATCTGCTTGCAGACAGCCATATCCACGCGTAATTCTTTGCGCTGACTGGTGGTGCTTTCGGCAATGGCCAACTGGTGTTCATTCATATGAGGATAGGCCGAGTGGAAATAGGTATAGGTTTTCTCCACCTGTGGGATATGTCCCAGCACCTCCCCAAAATCGTCCAGGGGCCTGTGGATATCCTGGATTCCCCAGTATACAGGGGCCAAGGCTCCCTTTTTAAAAGTCTGCCCTTGGACCACCCGGATGCGATTGTCTGCCCCGCAGTCGGTATGAGAAATTATGACCGACCCGTCGGCACTTACCTTTTTGCCAACGGCAATGATGGTGCAGGGAAATAGCTCTGTGGCAGCCAGGAGCATGGCCGCGATCAGTGTTAAATTCTTTAAAGAAACCCGTTTACTTATCATCTTTTCCTGTGAATTTGTTTAAATTGAAACCCAATTTAGGAAACATTCCTTAATTACCACTTACCCTGCGAAGATGGCCCGTTGTCAATTTGAGCTGTCATGATAATGAATTACCTGCTTATTGCATTTCGCAATGCCCGCAGAAACAGGGCTTACACACTGATTAACCTGCTTGGACTGGCCATTGGCATTAGCAGTTCCATCATGATCCTGCTATTTGTGCTGGATGAATTGAGCTATGACAGGCACCATGAGCACTTCAGGGATATATACCGGATCTGTATCAAGGGAAAGATCCAGGGCAATGAGGTGGAAGCCGCCCTCTCCAATGCTCCCATGGGAGCCACTTTAAAATCTGATTTTCCTGAAGTAGAGGAGTTTACCCGGATTTTTACATTTGATGGCGATCCCAAGGTCCAATTCGAAGAAAAGGTTTTTATCGAGGAGGATTTCTATTATGTGGACTCCACTTTTTTTAATGTTTTTACCGCTCCGGTCATCTTTGGGAACCCGGAGGATATGCTAAGCAGGCCCAATACTGTGGTGCTTACAGAAGAGACGGCGCGTAAATACTTTGGAACTGAGGATCCAGTGGGGAAGCTTTTACAGGTGGGACAGGAGGAGGAGAATTTCGAAGTCACCGGAGTCGTCAAAGGATTTCCGGAGAATTCCCATTTCCGCTTTAATATGCTGGGGTCCATGACCTCCATCTACCTGGCAAACTGGACTCAGTGGCTTGGAAACAATAACTACACCTATATTCGGCTAAAGAAGGACTTTGATCCTAATCAACTGGAGCTAAAGTTCCCGGAGCTGATTGCGCAGCACATGGGCACAGAGCTGGAAGAGATACTTGGCATAACCATGGAGGAGTTTTTTGCCGCAGGCAACACCTACGGGTATTTCCTGGAGCCACTGAAGGATATTCATTTGAAGTCGGATCTTCAATTCGAAATTAATCCGGGGGGAAGCCGCTCCTCGGTTATTATATTCTCCGTGATTGCACTGTTTCTAATCCTGATAGCCTCCATCAATTTTATGAATCTGGCCACAGCCAGTGCTTCCAAAAGAGCCACCGAAGTCGGTATCAGGAAAGTAGCCGGCGCTGAGAAGAATCGTCTTGTGCAGCAGTTTCTTGTGGAGTCTTTCCTGATCACTGTATTAGCACTGATTCTGGCCGTAGTTCTGGTGGAACTGTTTATGCCCGGATTTAACCGAATTGCGGGGAAGGGACTTACACTGGAGTCCCTGGGTACACTTCGCCTGTTCATTGGCCTGCTGGTCATCGGGCTTTTTGTGGGCTTTGTCTCGGGTAGTTATCCTGCTTTTTTCCTCTCCTCCTTCAAACCGGTGGATGTACTTAAAAGCGGGGCCATGCGTGGAGCCAGGGGGGCAACACTTCGAAGGATCCTGGTGACCTTTCAGTTTGTGGTCACCATTGTGCTGTTTATATGTACGATCCTGGTAAACAGGCAAATGAATTATTTGCGGGACAAGGATCTGGGATTTAATAAGGAGAACCTGGTGGTTATTGACCGGGTATATATTCTGGGGGAGCAGATGGATGCCTTTCGGCAGGAACTGTTGAAGAACCCCTCCATCCTTCATGTGTCCCTTTCCAGTGCGGTTCCGGGCGGATTGATCGGGGATAATGCCTACCTCCCGGAAGGGGCCTCCACCAATGAAACCCATGCCATCAATAATCTCTGGGCCGACTGGTATTTCCAGGAAGCCTATGAGCTGGAGATGGTGGAGGGAAGATGGTTCCAGCAGGGTAATCCCTCGGACTCCTCAGCGCTTATCATCAGCGAGGCAGCCGTCCGGGCCCTGAACTTTGACGATCCCCTTAATAAACGACTCTATACCCAGTTCGGAGAAAACACAAACGATCCGCATCAGGTTATCGGGGTGGTCAAGGATTTTCATTTTCAATCGCTTCACCAGGAGATCAGGCCCCTGATTATCCAGTTTAATGCGGTAAATAATTACCAGATGTCTGTAAAGATCAGTGGCACGAACACGGGAAGAACACTGGCGTATATCGAGAAAGTTTGGAACTCTTTCAGGGGACAGCAACCCATTCATATGACTTTTCTGGAGGAGGAACTGGCAGCACTGTATAAGAACGAAGAGAAGACCGCAACCATATTTAATCTCTTCTCTGTACTGGCCATCTTTATTGCGGCCCTGGGGCTCCTGGGCCTGGCCTCTTTCAGTGCCGCACAACGCACCAAGGAGGTGGGCATCCGTAAAGCTATGGGAGCCTCCATACCCAGCGTTCTCCTGGCTCTTTCCCGGGAGTATATCTGGCTGATCCTGTTGGCAACCATGGCTGCCTGGCCCCTGGGTTATTTTTTTATGAAAGACTGGTTACAGGATTATCCACTGCGGATTGGCCTCGACCCGGCAGTCTTTATTATCAGCTCCCTGATGGCCTTTGTTATTGCAGGGATAACAGTACTTCTGCGGGTCTACCAGTGTGCCTCCGCCAATCCGGTTAAATCCTTACGCTATGAATAAAAACTATGAGAAGCTGGCCAATGAGCTGGATAGGATCCCCAACGGCTTCCCGAGAACCAAGAGCGGCGTGGAACTGAAATTGCTGGCCAGGCTTTTTACTCCCGATGATGCAGCTCTGGCTGCCACTTTGAACATGGAACCGAAATCGCTGAATGAGATAGCCCTGGAAAACAATATGGAGGAGGCAGAGCTCAAATCGATGCTGATTAGCATGGTGAAGCGTGGCCTGATTGATCTGAAGCGGGAAGAGGGAAGAGGTTTTGTGTTTCACCTGATTCCTTTTGTGGTGGGCTTTTATGAACGCCAGAATGCTAAAATTGATAAGGAGTTTGCCACACTCTTTGAGCAATATTACCAGGAAGCCTTTCATCAAACCATGCTCGCTCAGCCCTCCGTACACAGGGTCATTCCGCTGGAGAAAGCGATTCCGGTGGATATTGATGTGATGCCTTACGAAAAAGCCTCCACCTACCTGGACCAGGCCCAATCGTGGGGGGTGCTGGATTGCATCTGCCGGGTACAGAAGAAGCTCGTCGGACAGGGCTGTAATCATACCGTCAGGAATTGTCTGGTTTTCTCACCCAAACCGGGTGCCTTTCAGAAATCCAAAGAGATTGAATCCCTGAGCAGGGAAGAGGCGCTGGAGATCCTGGCTGAAGCGGACAGGGAGGGATTGGTTCATTCCGTCAACAACGCCCAGACAGAAGTCTATTATATCTGCAACTGCTGCACCTGCTCCTGTGGTATATTAAGGGGAATGGTGGAGTATGGCAGTGAGAACTCCATTGCCCGCTCTGATTTCTATGCAACGGTGGATGAAAATCTTTGCACGGGCTGTGAATCCTGCCTGGATCGCTGTGCTTTTGATGCAATGACTATGATGGATGGTATCTGTGAGGTGGACCGGAAGGCCTGTTATGGCTGTGGTCTGTGTATAAGCACATGTGAAACAGAAGCACTTTCGTTGGTACAAAAAAGCCCGGAGGAACTGTCTCCGCCTCCGGTTGATGACGAATCATGGCGCAGGGTAAGGGCCGCCTCCAGAAATATTAAGTCCTTATAACTATACTAATATCATATTGATGTTCAGAAACTACCTCCTGGTTACCCTCCGGAATCTCTATAAAAATAAAATCTATGCCCTGATAAACATCCTGGGCCTTGGACTGGCACTAGCTATTTGCATTGTAGCCTACTTCAATCATATGTTTGGTTATGATTTCGATCGCTTCCATGAAAACTTTGAAGAGATATACAGGATCACTTCCAACCGCCAAATGCAGGATCGGGACCAGGAGTTCGGGCTTGTACCTGCTCCCCTGGGCCCTGCAATAAAAAAGGATTTCCCGGCAGTTACCAGGGCTGCCAGAGTGATGCGCTCCTATTCTCCGGTAAAGGTGGGGATTGATAATTTCAACCGGCAGGTATCTTATGTGGATCCGGACTTCCTGGATATTTTCACTTTTCACCTGATCTCAGGAAACAAACAGGCTCTCCTGGATCCCAACAATGTACTGATCTCGGAGGAAATGGCCACTGCTCTTTATGGAAAAGAAGAGGCAATAGGTCAGGCGATTACTATATATAACGATGATAACCAAGAGTTTACTTACACAGTAGGGGCGGTGTTTGAGGATCTGCCTCAGAATTCCAGCTTTCGAATTGATATCCTGACCCATCTGGAGAACTTCCTTACCATGTGGCACGTTCAGGATGTGAACTGGCAGCAATTTGCACGATTGTTATTTCTTCAGATACCTGAACCGGATGCCCTTCAACTGGTGAATGAGGGGCTTGATAAATATGTGCCGGTACAGAACGAGGCCAATGAAAGCTTTACCATCACTGGATTTAATATTATTCCGTTGAAAGAGGTGAACAAGAGATCGAGGGATACCTGGAACAACGGCCTCTATCCGGGTTTGCATCCGGCAGCTGTTCTGGCGCCTTTGATGATGGCCCTGACCATGCTGCTGATTGCCAGCTTTAATTTTGCCAATACGGCCATTGCTTCAGCAGGCAAGCGGCTGATGGAAATCGGGATCCGGAAAATGGTGGGCGGAGAAAGGAAACAGCTTCTTATACAGTTTCTTATTGAAAACTACATCATCTGTTTCCTTGCCCTTCTGATTGGTATTGCCGGAGCCACCATACTGGTTCCGGCCTATGGGAGTATGTGGGAGTATATGACTCTTACGCTCTCGTTTTCCCAGTATCCCAGTTTCTGGGTTTTTCTCGTCGTACTTCTTCTGCTTACAGGTTTTGTGGCGGGTGCTTATCCTGCATTATACATAAGTTCCTTCAGGCCTCTGAAAATCCTGCAGTCGAGGACCAGGCTTGGGAAGGGGGGACCACTTGCAAAGGGCTTGCTGGGATTCCAGTTTACTATTTCGGTACTTTCCATTGTCTCTGGAGTGATCTTTTCCATGAATGCCGTGTACCAGGAGAAAGTGGACCTGGGTTATGCCCGCAAAGAGCTGATGGTCGTCCCGATCCATTCAGAGCATTATACCTCCTACTACGATGCGATCGTCCAGCATCCAAAGATTATCGAAGCAGCAGGGACACAGGAGCATATCGGATTTGGTATGTACAGGCGTAGCATTGAGGATGAGGATCAGGAACTGGAAGTGAATGTAATGGATGTGGGACCAGGGTATTTGCAAACCATGGGCCTGACCTTATTGGATGGGAGATTGTTTGATGCTGAGAGGTTGGAGGCGGACCGGGGTGTTTCCATTGTGGTAAATCAGATGATGGTTGATGCTTTTGGCTGGGAAAATCCTGTGGGCAGGCGGGTTCGCATGAATGACACGATTATGTATGAGGTGACCGGGGTGGTCAGGGACTTCTTCATGCAAGGAATGTGGACAAAGATTGAACCAATGCTTCTGAAACTACCCACGAAGGACCAGTATTACAGTTTGGCGGTAAGAGCAAAGCAGGAGGATCTGCCTGAGCTTATGGAATTCCTGCGTGAAACCTGGGTAAACATGATCCCAAATTATCCATTTGAGGGGATGTACCAGGAGGATACCCTGGAAGAAGAAAAAGCCATTAATCGCAGCATTAAACAATTGTATATTTTTCTGGCCATTGTGGCTACTATTCTCTCCATGATCGGACTATATACCCTGGTTTCCCTGAGTATTCTGAACCGGACCAAAGAGATTGGGATCAGGAAGGTCATGGGATCGCCCATACCACGTATCTGGCTGGTGCTCAGCAAGGGTTTCCTGATCAACCTGGCCATTGCCAGTGTGCTTGGGTGTGTGGGTGGCTACTATTTGTCCTTGATGCTGCTTGACAGTATCTGGGACTACTGGCTGGATTTTAATGCATGGATCTACATCTATTCTGTATTGATCATACTGTTGGCTACTGTAATTACCATTACGGGTAAGGTCTACCAGGCTGCACTGCAGAATCCGGTTGATTGCCTGAGATATGAGTAAAGAAAGCTGAAATTTCTGTCACATGACAATGCGTTTTAACGTCATATAACTGAAGCACTTCTTAAAGGCTGACCTGTTAGCACAAATAGTCTGAGTTTTTATTGAATACTATCTAAACGATTGGTTATGATCAGAAGTTATATCCAGGTTGCACTCCGAAACCTTATAAAAAACAGGGGTTATGCTTCCATAAATATTGTTGGTTTAGCCATCGGGCTGGCCACCAGCATTTTTATTTTTCTATATGTCATCAATGAGCTCACCTATGATCGTTTCCATGAAAAATCCGACAGGATCTATAAAGTCTGGATTTCCGGAAAGATGCCTACCGGCGAAATGCATGATGCAGTAACATCCGGCCCCATGGCAGCAGCTATGCTGGCTGATTACCCCGAAGTGGAGCAGGTGGTCAGGATCAGGCAGTTGGGAGGCTGGCTAGTTAGAAATGGTGACCGGGTGTTCAACGAGACTGAGAAGGATTTCATGTTCACCGATTCAACCTTCTTTGATGTCTTCAGCTTCAAATTACTGAAGGGAGATCCCAAAAACTGCCTGAAGGAGCCCAGAAGCATTATTCTGACCGAGGAGTACGCGAAGAAATATTTTGGTACTGAAGACCCCATAGGAAAAACCTTAGAAATCGAGCAGGATACCAATGTATCCGTGATTACAGGCGTGATGCAGGATTTTCCTGAGAACTCACATTTTCACTGCAAGATGCTGGGATCTCTGGTCACATACCCGGAAGACGATGATCCACTGAATTGGGTCAATCAGAATTATCATACTTATATCTTGCTTCGGGAAGGCACTGATGTGGATGCTTTCGAAGCAAGCCTTTACGACATAGTGGTAAAGTATGTAGGGCCCATAGTTCAGCAGGCCATGGGGATTGACCTGGACCAGTTCGAAGCAGCCGGAAATTCCTATGGGTATAAGTTGATTGATCTGACAGACATTCATCTCCATTCAACTCTTCGTTTTGAAATAGAAGCTCCCGGGAACCCACTCTATGTTTACCTATTTCTTGTGGCTGCATTTCTGATTCTTGTGATTGCGGGTATTAATTTTATGAACCTGGCCATCGCTCAGTCCTCCAGTCGCTCCAGGGAGGTTGGACTGCGAAAGGTGGTGGGTTCCAGGAAGCCCCAGCTGATCGCACAGTTCCTTACAGAATCGGTTTTACTTAGTTTGTTGGCGCTCGTGGTCGCTGTGCTCCTTGTTTATTTACTGATGCCTGCTTACAATAACCTGATTCAGAAAGACTTGGATTTCAATATTTTCAGCCACTCATGGATTTTTCCACTATTGATATTTTTTGCTGTCATCATAGGGATCCTGTCGGGAATGTATCCTGCGTTTGTCCTGGCATCTTTCAGGCCATCTGCGGTACTTAGTTCAAACAGAAGTTCAGGAAGCAGTAAAGGTGTCCTGAGGAAACTGTTGATAGTTATGCAGTTTACTACTACCATCATTATTCTGCTGGGGACCGCGGTGGTGAACAGGCAGCTGACTTTTATGAAGAAAAAAGATCCCGGTTTCGAGAGGGAAAATGTTTTGGTGATTCACCGTTCGGATGTTCTCGGGCAGCAAATTGATGCCTTTAAGGAGGAAATCACTGCGCATTCAAATGTGCTTAGCGGGGCAAATTCGACCCACATTCCTTCCGGGGGTTATTGGGGGAATGCTCACTGGCTTGAAGGCAGAGGCAGGGATGATATCTATACTCTGGCCATGTACCGCACCTCCTATGATTTTGAGAAAACACTTGAACTTCAGATGGTTCAGGGAAGGTTTTTCAGCCGGGATATGCCCACAGACTCAACAGCTGTAGTTGTTAATGAAGCTGCTCTTAGAGTTCTGGGGATTGATGATCCGCTGAATACAAGGTTTGTCCAGCCGAGCTACCGGGGGTATCCAGATGAATATTATCCCATTATCGGGGTTGTGAAGGATTTTCATTATGAGTCCATGCACAATGAGATAAAGCCCATGGCCATTCACTTTATGCCTGGAAACTTTGAGGGCAAGGTCATCGTTAAGCTGGGCGACGGGAACAGGAGTGAAACCATCAAATTTATACAGCAGAGATGGGAGACCCTATCCATCGATCATCCTTTCGAATATACCTGGCTGGATGATGAATTTGGAAAGCTGTTTAATGAGGAACGGAATACGGGTCAGTTACTGGGATTATTCTCCATTCTTTCCATATTTGTTACCTGCCTGGGTTTACTGGGACTTATCTCCTTTGCCACCTCACAGCGAACAAAAGAAATTGGAATCCGAAAAATCATGGGTGCTTCCATAAAAGAGGTGATGCAACTTCTGTCCAGAGAGACCGTACTTCTTTTGGGATTATCAACGGCACTATCCATCCCGGCGTATTTTGGTGTCAGGGCATGGCTGCAGAAATTTGCCTATCACCTGAATTTCCAATGGGGCCTTTACTTTCTGGTATTGTTGGGTGTTTCGCTGGTGGTGCTTTTGCTGGCACTTCTGACAGTGAGCTTTCACTCTTACAGGGCAGCAAATGCCAATCCGGTAGACTCTTTGCGTTATGAATAGCCAGCCTGATGTATCCTATCCGTATTAATTAAACAGGGAAACCCAGATGGGAATAAAGACGGCCACGAGGATGGCTATCATGGCCTGCTGGTAGTAATTTGTTACAAACATTCCGGTAAGTACCAGCAGGTCATCATACTTTTCACACTCAATGGTCCCTTTGGACATTCTGCCGGCAAATTTCATCAGGGTACCCCGGTCATCAAACAGGCTCCACCTGGTCTGCCACCTGTTGTCATACTTCCAGTAAAGGGTTCGGTCTGTAAATTGGATGGTGGCCCTGCTCTTCCAGGAGTTATAGGAGATGTTTCCAAGGACCTGATCGCTGCTTCCATCGATAATTTGAGTTTCCTGTTTGAATACGCCCTTGGTCTTAAACCGGTATCGTTTATTCCCTATAAGTCCATCGGCAATCTGTTTGAAGGTGTAGTTCTTTAGTTCGCCGATGACTTTCTCACCGGAGGATATCAGAACAGTAGAAGAAAAAGCGCCTTGTTTCCAGGTTAATACGGTTTTCATCAAAGAGGTATTTCCTATAAAAGTATATCTTTTTTTTCTGACCGGGACAACGAATAGGATTGCGATTATTCGTGCTTTATCTCTATTTTTGGATTACAATACCAAATCCGAAGATATGAAATACCTCTGCTTAGTTTCCCTTTTTACGGCTCTCAGTCTTTCAGCCTGTTCCACCTCGAAGGAAGCGGAGCCTCCCAACGTGATTATCATTCTTACCGACGATCAGGGATGGGGAGATTTAAGCGTTCATGGAAACAGTAATATCTCAACTCCCCATATTGATGAACTTTCTGCATCGGGCGCATCCCTGGAAAACTTTTATGTCTGTGCAGTCTGTTCTCCCACAAGGGCTGAGTTGCTGACCGGGCGCTATCATTTCCGGGGTGGAGTATACAGTACCGGGGGTGGGGGAGAACGCCTGGATATGGATGAGACTACCCTGGCTGAGGTCTTCCGGAAAGCTGGATACAAGACAGCTGCCTATGGCAAGTGGCACAATGGTATGCAGTATCCTTATCATCCCAATGGACGGGGCTTTGAGGACTATTATGGATTTTGTTCCGGGCACTGGGGCAATTATCATTCTCCTATGCTGGAGCACAACGGGCAAATTGTCAAGGGCAATGGCTTTATCATTGACGACTTCACAGATCATGGACTGGCTTTTATGGAGAAACACACCGACAGCCCCTTCTTACTCTATCTCCCTTTTAATACACCCCATACCCCTTTCCAGGCCCCTTCGGAGTACTGGGAACGATACAGGGATAAAGAGATAAATATGTTATCAGAGTCTGAGAATGAAGATATTAACCAGACCCGTGCTGCCCTGGCCATGTGTGAGAATATCGACTGGAATGTGGGGCGCATCGTGGAAAAGACCCGGGAGCTGGGAATCGATGACAATACCATTATCATCTACTTTTGCGATAATGGCCCCAATCTCTGGCGATGGAACGGTGGGATGAAAGGAAAGAAAGGTTCCGTAGATGAAGGGGGTGTACGCTCGCCCATGTTTATTAAATGGCCTGAAAAAATTGAAGCCGGGAAAAAAGTTGAGCGCCTGGTCTCGGTCACCGATCTGCTTCCTACCCTCAGCGAGATGTGCGGCATTCCTTGCGAAACACAGCATCCTCTGGATGGGATCAATGTAATAAAAAGCATCCTGGAAGAGGAGCCTGAATGGGAGGATCGCTACCTATTGAATTACTGGGGCGGGCGATTGAGTATCCGAACTCAGCAACACCGGTTGAGCTATGATGGGGGACTCTATGATATTGAAACTGACAGGGAACAGAAAAGGGACCTGAGCGTTCAGTTTCCGGAAAAAAAGGAAGAAATGGTGGCAGTGGCTGAGAAATACCGCCTTCAAATTGACACGGAACTACCTAAAATAGATCCGCGTCCCTTCTACCTGGGGCATCCGGCTCTGAAATACACCCAAATTCCAGCCCGCGACGGGAAGGAGCATGGCAAGATCAAACGATCCAACCGCTATCCCAATTGTTCCTTTTTTACCAACTGGATCAGTGTGGAGGATAGCCTTAGCTGGCAGGTGGAGGTCCCGGAGGAAGGAACTTTTAAGGTTGCGCTATATTACACCTGCCCATATGCTGATGTGGGTTCTACCATACAGCTTTCAGTGGGCCAGAGCCGCTTGCAAGCAAAAATAAGCGAAGCATTTGATCCTCCTTTAAGAGGTATGGATGAAGATCTGACCCCTCGCATGGAATCCTATGTTAAGGATTGGAAAGAGATGAATATGGGAACTATTACCTTAAAAGAGGGTACCTTTCTTATGACTCTGAAAGCACTTGACATGCCAGGTAAAAGTGTGATGGACTTTCGTCTGTTTCTCTTTGAACGCATTTAGTTTCTCCAGGTTGACATTTCTGAGAGAATGGAGTAACTTTCTCAGCATTTGATGTATTTCAACAGGAACAAACACGTCATGCTTTGAAAATTCCGGTTTTAATTGTGACAGCCCTTTTGTGGGCTCCTTTAGGGCTTCAAGCACAGGAAATGTTCAAATTCAGGCAGCTAACCTCCTCACCTGTCCGTGAGGGATTTCCTTCATTCTCCCCGGATGGAAAGTTTATCATCGTTCAGCAGACGGACAGGAACGATACCCTCGGGCAAAATGGTCTGTGGATAATCCCCTTAAATAATGTTTCCGGCACGAAACAGATTTTCAGCGGGCTGGCCGAGCACCCCAGTTGGTCGCCGGATGGCCAGCTAATCGTTTTTGATGCCGATACGGGACAGAGTATAAAAATGATTCCCCTTGATGGGGGTGAACCAATTGCCTTCCTTCCTGAATCCGTGCAGATCAGGAATGGTGGTCTGCCTTGTTGGTCACCTGATGCCACAAAGATCGCATTTATAGAGGGTTCAAGCATTTCGCTTTGTGTCTTCAACAGCCGGACCGGCGGGCTTACCAGCTTATATAGCGAGGAAGGCATGCTGCCTCTCCCGGGAGGCTGGACCAGGGATGGAACCCATATCCTGACGGCATTGATGGATAGACAGACCAGAAAATCTACAATCTGGATAATCTCTACGGATGGAAACGAGCGAAAACAAATTACGGGGCATCATGAAAATTTTTACCGTTACCTGGCCCTTTCACCCGATGGTTCATTACTTGTATATGCCGCCATGGAGAATGGACTTCTGGGGCTCTATATCATGCTTACGAAGGGAGGTAAGTCGCTTCCTCTGGCTGTCTCAGATCAAGGCCACAATGAAGGCCCCTGCTGGTCTACCGATGGAAAAAGGATTGCCTACAGCGATGGGAAAGGGGACATTTGGATTGTAGATTTGGATCCTGAACAACTTATCAGAGAGCTCCGGGCATTGAATGAACTGCCCCAACTTGATATCTAAAATTTGAATTTGTCAACAAAGCTATTTATATTTGCCTAACCGCTTTGGCAAATGTTCGAAAAGTGCAGAAAGTCACACTACAAGACATAGCAAATCAATTAAACATCTCAAAAGCAACAATATCAATTGTTCTCAACGGGCATGGCGACAAGAAACGTGTCAGTAAGGAGACTCAGGAGAAAATATTCCAATTTGCCAGGGAACACAACTACAAAGCCAATTATCTGGCAAGAGGACTGAGTCTGGGCAAGAGTGAAACGATCGGTCTGGTAGTTCCAAATATTGGGGATGGCTATTTTGCAAGAATAGCCAGAAGGATTGAGCGAAAAGCAAGGCGATCCGGATATAATGTGGTGTATAGCAGTACCGGGGAGAGTAAAGAAAGGGAGTCCGAGCTGATTTCATCCATGCTAAGCAGAGGGGTAGATGGATTAATCATAGCTTCTTCGCAAAAGAATCAGGACGATATCTTAGAACTTAAAAAGAGCAAATTCCCATTTGTGTTGATAGATCGTCATTATCCGGAATTTGAAACAAATTATGTGGGTGAAGATAATGAGGGAGGGGCTTATCAGGCTACAAGACAACTTATAATAACGGGGAGAAAGCGAATTGGCCTTGTTACTCTTAAAACAGCTTTGGATGTTTTGCACCAACGTCTGGCAGGATATCAGCATTCCATGGAACAAAATGAACTTCCCATTGAAGACCTTTGGATCCGGGAATTGGACTATGAGTATACAGAATCTGATATGCTGGAACAAATCAAATCCATGGTGCAGGCTCCTTCCTGCATTGAAGGAATTGTCTTTACAACCCACTTTCTGGCTGCTTCCGGTATAAGAGCGATGAGGAAATTAAATATTCGGGTACCTGAGGATGTGGCTCTTGTTAGTTTTGGCCAGATGAATGCATTTGATTTGGTAGATCCCCCGGTAACTTCCATAATTCAACCAGTAGATGAATTAGGTGATACAGCAGTTGAAATTCTGCTGGAGAATCTGGGTGGAGAGTATTCAAATCACAAGCGTGTAATTTTAGATAACAGATTAGAAATCAGGAAATCCTGCGGAACACTTTAAGACTATGTTTCAACCAGATTATACCAATATACTGATGGTGTTGAACAATCAACGCCCCAACTATTTACCACTTTACGAGCACCATATCGATGCCCCTTTTATTTCAAAGGTGCTGGGAGAAGATCTTTCAGCTGAAGGATTGAACAGCAGTGAATTAGAAGACTATTATCGCAAGATACTCGACTTTTGGAAGGACATGACCTATGATGCCTTCGATTTTGAAGCTGCCATTTGTGATATTTTACCCGGGCATGGGGCTATTATGGGAGGTATGGCAGGACCTATACAAAACCGTGAAGACTTTGAGACTTATCCCTGGGAAGATATTCCCCGCATTTTTAAGGAAGCATACATACCCCATTTTGAAGCTATCCGCACAAGCTTACCCCCGGGAATGAAAGCTTATGGTGGTTGTGGCTATGGTATTTTTGAAGCAAGTCAGGATTTAGTGGGTTACGAACCGCTTTGTATGATGCAATGCATGGATCCTGAGCTGTTTGAGGACCTGTTTGTCAGGATCGGCGATCTGTGGTGCGAACTGTGGTCCTGGCTCATCGCAAATTATTCAGATATATTTGTCTTTTATCGCATGGGAGATGATCTGGGACACAAAACCTCTACCTTGCTCGATCCTGAGATCATAAAAACTCACATTCTTCCCCAGTACCAGCGGGTGATTGATTTAGTGCACAATTCAGGCAAAAAATTCCTGCTTCATTCCTGCGGGAAGATTTTCCCTCTTATGGAAGATATTATCAAGCTGGGCATCGATGCCAAACATTCAAACGAAGACCAGATTGCCCCCTTCAAGGTGTGGATCGAAAAGTATTCTGAACGAATCGGCCTCTTTGGTGGATTTGATATGAATGAGCTGATTTTGAACGATTATGATTACGTCTTTGAAAAGGTAAGGCGGGAAGGAACTGAATTTCGGGCAATGGCAAAGGGTTACGGACTTGGATCAGGGAATTCCATACCCGATTACATGGAAGTGGATGGATTCATGGCCATGGTGGAAGCAGTGAAAGCAATTCGAATAGATGAGAAAATATAATTAAAATGAAAAAACTAAGATTTTTATTGGCCTTATTCGCCATCGCCTTAACAAATCAGGAACTGGCAGCACAGCCAGTATATACCCCTGCCGATCCGGAGTATTATGCCATGGACAGGGAAAATATAAATTTTGAGGATTATCATGTCTTCCTGTTCAACTACCGGGGTTTTGTAAGTCCCCGCCAGTTCAGCATAACCCAGTTTACCCATGTGCAATTTCTTCCCATTGCGGCTGAGATGTATAATTTCAATCTGAACTTCTATGATAAGGGTACCGGAAGGCTTATTGAAGATGATGTTCCTGTAAGATGGAAATCGTGGATAGACGACAGGGGAAGTTTTGATCCACTTGGATCCAACTTCAGACATAATTCGCCCTGGATCATGGTCACCCAGGATGAAAGCTGGAGACCCAATATGGCCCATCGTAAAGGGACCTTTCATAAGGAAAAGGATAAAAAGTGGGTGAGTTTTTCAGCTGAAAGCTGGACCAGTGTAGCCTATAAAGATGATGAAGTCTTTATCAAACTAAAGCTTCACAACAGAAACAGCGAAAATCTGGATCTTACCATTGTTCCCAACCAGGTGGCAGATGAAATCATATGCGAGTTTAAAGAAGGAGATACACAGGTAAAGCCAATAGATACATTCACCATTGGCAGTGAAGTGGCACATGCACGAGTATCTTCCAACATAGAAACTATTTCAGATAAGGGTTTTGAAGTGAGCATTGCTCCCGGGCAGACAGCGATTTACTGGTTCGCAGTTAAATTCTATCAGCCGGAACACGGGGCTCCTGATATAGTACAACAGGATATTAAAGAACGGATGGAAGATGCTGAGGCCACTGCAAGAGAAAAGTTGGCCTGGGCATACAAGCAATTACCAAAATTCAGCAGTAGTAATAAACAGCTGGAGAAGTACTATTACCGCTGTATGCTTACCATGCTAATGAGTCGCTATGAAAATCCCAATTATATTTCCGATGTGTTTTGGGCCGTAGGGATGTGGCCATATACCATTAGCTGGGATAATTCTTATTCTGCCGACATACTTGCCATGCTCGAACCGGAAAGTCTGAAAGGTGCCATCCTCACAGATTTTGAACATGTGAAAATGAAAAGAACTTATGTGGGATGGAACGGTGCATTCTGGGATAACCTTTACATCCAGGAACCTTTTGCGCTTCAGATAATGATTGAAGCCTACTTAAGGCATACCGATGATTATTCACTATTTGAGGAAGCTGCAGCAGATGCTACTGTATGGGAATGGATGCAGCGCTGGGTAAGGGAATTGCAGAAGAACTACACCGATGATCTGGGCTTAATAAATGTGGGTTACAATACGGAGAAAATCATTGAAATACGAACCGACGGATACAACCATGTAGTGCCCATTACCAATGCGCTTACCATAAACCTCCTCTACCAGATGGCTGAATGGGCTACCAAGAATGGAGACAGTAAATTATCCGAAAAATATACCGCAGATGCAGATAAGTTGAATGACCTGGTAAATGAGTATCTCTGGAACGAAGAAAAAGGATGGTTTGACAACCTGTACCCGGATGGAAGCAAAGGAACAATCTGGACCTATCACCTCTTCGACCTGCTGGATTCCGATCATTTAACGGACAATCAGGTCATTCGATTAGCAGGACATTTACAGGAAGGTGAATTTCTTGGGAAATATGGACTTTACTCTATTGCAAGAAGAGATACGGTACATTGGGATATGATTGATTCAGACTGGGGTGGCGGAGGCCAGTATGCCGGTATGCCGGGGCGCATTTCGCGCTATTTATATCAAAGAGGATTTGCCGGACAGGGTTGGGATATTTTGAAAAGGCATATCAGGTATATGGACTACTTCCCCTATCTGCCACAAAACCCATGGACCGACAAACCGAAGCAAGATCTTTCTTCTATGTCCCTGGAGATTTCCGCAGGTGCAGGTATGGAGGCCATTATTTTTGGAACTTTTGGAGTGCTTTTGGAAGAAGACAAATTGACCATTAAGCCATTCAACCACGAAGATATTGGAGAAGCGTGGCTAAAAGATCTACCGTATAAAGGCAGACTATTTGGCATTCACTTAAAACGGAAAACTTTCTCGGTCTATGAAGGGGAGAGGTTGATTGCGACCAGGTTTTATGGTGAATCGATAATAATCAAGCCTTAGAGCCTGAAGCAGATATAACAAGAGATAACAAGATGATAGCACTTGATGAAAAATTCATAGCTCCTGAGGCAGATAATGCTCCTGGTCAGGAGGCCCGGCAAGAAACAGGTGATCTCAATCGTATTGTGCACGGTAAGAAAAATGAAGGGATTCCGGTTAACTTCTCTCACGGGGATGTGGATGCCTTTCCTCCGACACCGGGTTCATCAGAGGCATGGAAAGATGGCTTTGAGATAGGTGGGCAACAAGCTTATTCAGAGTATCGTGGTGCAACCGAAAATAATTTCTTTTAAAGAAGAAAAATGGACGGACAAAAAGACATGCTCATAGAAGAATACAGGCATTCAAAGGAGGGCTATAATCCATTTTTGATTGGACCCAAATGGCAGGTGGCACAACTAAACTACATGTCTGAGCTGGCACCCGGGGCAATTAAAAAAATAGATGTTCACCATAATACGGACGAAACTTTCCTGCTAATGGCCGGACAGGCTGTTTTGATTGCTGCAGAGATCCGGCAAAACAGGATAAGGTTTGAAGTAAGCGGTATGAAGCCAAAGGTCTTATATAATATTCCTAGAGGGTGCTGGCATAATATTGCTCTTTCAAGAGATGCAGAGGTTTTAATTACAGAAGATGCCAATACCCATTTGGGAGATTATGAGTTTCACTATTTAAATGAGGAAGAACAAAAGGAGCTATACGAACTTATCAAATCTGTCTGGAGAATATAAATCTGAAAAACTATGAAACCAAGAGAACGATTTTTAACTGCTTTGAATGGGGGTGTCCCCGATAGAGTACCCATTTGTGAACATCTTTTCAGCAGAAGGTTACTCCAGGAGAAACTGGGGTATACTACCGTATTATATGACGGCGAAGCCCAGGCAAAACTTGCCGCCAGGCTTGGAATTGATTGTATCTGGACTCCCATTAATGGCTTTTGCGGGATAGAGGAAGTCCCTCACGAGGAAAATGAAATATACAAAGATGAGTGGGGGGTTACTTATAAAAAAAATGGCTGGCCCATTATCGCCCAAATTGATACACCGATAAAGACCAGGGAAGATTGGGAGAAGTATAAGATGCCAGAGGTAAACGCACCCTACAGGCTCAAAATATTAAAGGACACCATCAATGCCAATGAGGCAGACCTGGCTGTCGTACTGGGTTTGCTGGGGCCATTTACCATGATGACCTGGTATTTTATGGATTTTCCGGACTTCTCTATGGCTCTCTTCACGGATCCTGAACTGGTGCATGCTTTGGTGGATGCATTTGTGGGTTGGAACCTGGATGTGGCTAAACTGGCCATGGACACAGGTGGTGTTGATGCATTCCAGATTTCGGATGACTGGGGAGGGTCAAATGGCCTGCTGATATCGCCAGAACACTTCGGTGAATTTTTCATGAAACCATTCGGAAAACTGGTCCAGGGACTTAAGGCTCTGGGAGCTCCTGTAATTATGCACAATGACGGCCAGATATGGGATGTCCTGGACGATCTGGTTGCCACAGGAATTCAAGGTTTTCATCCAGTTGAAAAAGCTGCCGGGATGGATCTGAAAATCGTGAAGGAAAAGTACAAAGGGAAGCTTTGTCCTGTCGGCAATGTAAATAACAAAACCACCATGGTTACCGGTACTCCTGAAGAAGTGATAGCTGAAGTAAGGGAATGCCTGGAAATTGCAGCTCCGGGAGGTGGATATATTATGTCCACAGACCATAGCCTTCACGATGATATTCCATCCGAGAATGTTCATGCCTTAATAGAGACCACTCATAAATTCGGAACATATCCTTTATAATGCTCTTTATGAATCCCAAAGAACGATTTATAGCAGCGCTAGAGCGTCGTCCCACTGACCGGCTGCCCGTGACCACCCACCATTTGATGCCTTCCTTCCTGAAAAACTACATGAATGGTGCCTCCAACCTGGAGTTCTTTGAGCACTTTGGACTGGATCCCATTGACTGGCAGATGGCCTATACATTCGATCCCAAGCGAGAAGAATATTTCGATCCAGAACACACCGAGATGGGATTTCTGGAAGCAAGAAGGATCATCTCGGATAACTGGATAATAAGGCTGGAAAAACTGGAAGGCTATGATTATCCTACACAGCGGTTCAATATTGTTACTCCGGAAAAAACGCTGTCCATGATTCTGCAATCCAATGAACATACCACCTGGGTAAAAGAGCACCTCATAAAAGATAAAACGGATATTGACCTCATTGCGAAGTATATGAGCTATCCTCTTTGCGATGTGGATCAGATTAACCGGAAAGCCGAGGAATTTGGCAGCAAAGGACTCATTCGTGGGCATATTATGGCATTTGAAGGATTCGGACAACCCGGATGCTGGCAGGATGCAGCCTGTTTGTTTGGCATTGAGCCTCTGATTATGGCTACTTTCGAAGACCCGGAATGGGTTCATGCCTTCCTGAAGATCCTTTTTGAGCGGAAGAAAGTCTATGTTGATTCACTCAAGGGGGCCAGATACGATATCATCGAATTAGGCGGCGGTGATGCTTCCACCACGGTAATCTCCCCGGATATTTTTGATGATTTTGTAGCTCCCTACGATAGCGCTCTAATCGAAGCCGCGCATTTTGCCGGACAACGAATTAGCTACCATACCTGCGGGGGGATGATGCCCATTCTGGAAAATATTGCTGCCATGAAACCCGATGCCATGGAAACCTTTACCCCGGTCGGGATGGGAGCGGATGTGGACCTGGCAGAAGCAAAAAGAAGAATCGGCGATAAAGTATGCATGATCGGGGGCTTTGACCAGTTTCATTTTTTAAAGGATTGTACCGAGGAAGAGACCCGTGCTGAAGTCAGGCGCTGTTTTGAGGCGGCCGGTCAGGGCGGTGGTTTTATACTCTCCCCGTCAGATCATTTTTTTGATGCAGATCTAAATCTTATTTATGCATTTGCTGATGAAGGACGTAAATGTCTTTACAATGGTTAACTATAGGAAAATGCACATGAAAAGCCCAAAACCCAACACTTCCTATTTACAATTTATTGCCTTATCTGCCGCCCTGGGTGGATTCCTCTTCGGCTATGATACTGCAGTGATATCAGGGACCATCAGTTTTGTGAAAGCAAAATTTGCGCTTGATGCCGCTATGGAAGGTTGGTTTGTGAGTTCTGCTCTGGTGGGTTGTATTGCCGGAGTATCTATTGCAGGTGAATTGTCCGACAGATTGGGCAGAAAAAAAGCACTGATAGCCTCAGGCATATTGTTTTCTATTTCGGCATTTGGCTGTGCAATTTCAGCATCACATACCGAATTAATACTTTTCAGACTCCTGGGAGGTGTTGGAGTTGGTGTGGCTTCCATGTTGTCGCCACTATATATTTCTGAGGTTAGCCCTGCAAGAATAAGGGGCAGAATGGTGGCACTGTATCAATTTGCAATCACCGTAGGTATTTTGTTTGCCTATTTTTCTAATGCCTGGCTACTAAAGAACAGTTCAGGCCTTGAACTTCAAAATGAATTACTGCACAAGATATTTTCCGAGGAAGTATGGAGGGCCATGTTTGGGTCCGAATTGCTACCTGCAGTGGTGTTTTCTGTCACCATCTTCTTCATTCCTGAAAGTCCCAGATGGCTTGCCTCCAAGGGTAAGAACCAAGAGGCAGGAGTCGTTTTGACAAGAATAAATGGCAGTTCTCTGGCTGAAAAAGAATTGCTTTCCATAAACGAAGCCATTAAAACTGAAGAGAAGGGCTCATGGAAAGCTCTTTTTCGCCCGGGTATCAGGGTGGCCATATTTGCAGGGATATTCCTGGCAATATTATCCCAATTCACAGGCATTAACGCAATTATATATTATGGACCAAGAATAATGGAAGAAGCAGGACTTAAACTGAGTGATGCTTTGGGAGGACAGGTGATTATTGGCTTTGTTAATGTCATTGCTACGATTTATGCCATTTTGAAAATCGATAAATACGGCAGAAAAAAACTGATGCTTGGAGGTATCACAGGAATGGCCATTTCGCTTGTTATTGTCGGGCTTCTCTTTCTTCTGAAAATGACCAGTGGGGCAATCATCCTGATATTCATCCTGACTTTTTGTGCTTCATTCGCCATTGGGGTTGGGCCGGTTGTCTGGGTATTGCTTTCAGAAATATACCCTACAAATATTCGTGGACGAGCCATGTCCATCGCAACACTTGCCTTATGGATAGGGGTAGCAATGATAGGTCAGTTTGTCCCCTGGATGCTGGAGAATGTAACACCGGCAGGCACCTTTTTCATATTTGCACTTTTTTGTATTCCGGTACCCTTTGTATTGAAAATGTTACCTGAAACAAAGGGAAAGACCCTGGAAGAAATTGAAAAGGTCTGGAGATAGTATCGAGACCTATTTGCAGTGTTATACAGTATTATCATGAAAAGATTAATAGATGCATTTGTTCTTTTTGCTTTGTGTGCAACGTCCTTTGGGCAGATCAAGATATTTGATGTCCGGCCAACTCCATTTTTCCCAAAAGTCGAGAACGAAGAGCCTTTAAAGCAGATTGTACATATCTCGGTAGAGAACACAGGTGAAGAATCACCGGTTCAGGTCCGAATCAGTGTTGAAGGTTATGAACCCTATTCTGAAGGTTGGGATACCCTAATGACTGGAGATAATACTATGGATGTTAAAGTCCTTGATATTGCACAGCCTTCAGCTGTGAAGTTTGAGCTGCTCAATGCAAAGCATGAAGTGCTGGCTGAAAAAGAAATGCTTTGGCAACCGCAAAAAAAATGGAAGGTGTATTATGCTGCCGTCTCGCACCAGGATCTGGGATTTATTAGCTATTATCAAAACCTAAGGCGGGCCAACAGGGAAGGTGGGATCGATATTGCCCTTGAATTATGTAAAAAAACTGACTCGTGGGATGAGGAATCAAAATTCAGATGGAATGTCGAAACCAGTGAGCCTCTAATCCGGTGGATCTCGAAACAAACTCCCGAAAGAATAAGAGAATTTGAAAAACGAATTCAGGAAGGACGAATTGGTATTGCAGCTATTCATAACACTATATCCTCTCAAATGGCCGGTTATGAAGTACTGGCACGTAGCTTCTATACACCTAATAGATATGTTATTGATAAGTTGGATATTGATCCTGCCAAAGTAGCTATTATCAATGATGTAACGGGTATTACAAGGTCGTGGCCACTTTTCATGAAAGAGGCCCAGATTCCCTACCTGATGCATGGGAGCAATTATCCAAATTGCCTGAATGATTTATACGATTTGCCTGTTTTTTACTGGAAAAGCCCCGATGGTGATACGGAAAACAGGACCCTTTGCAGAACCGATTCGTATTACTCGCCAAACAAAGTCAGCACATGGGATAGAAGTGGAGTTTCTTATCTCATCGACCGCCATGTAGATTTAAACTGGGAGTACGACTGTATCCTTGCTTACGACAGTCACGATTTTGCTGATCCCACCCTGGATAATGCAGAAAATATCAGGGAATGGAATAGTAAATACGAGTACCCTAAAATCAGGTGTTCTTTAATCAGCTCCTTTTTTGATGATGTTGCCCAGCAACTGGATCCCGCAAAAGTACACGAAACAACCTTAGATGCACCCGACAGCTGGGACGACCAGGATGCCACTGATGCTGACCTGCTCGGAAGGGCAAGAAGGGTGAATTTTGAAATTCCCACCGCTGAGAAGTTTGCCAGTGTGGCAATGGCTTTAAGTGGAGGATATCCAGAAAAAGAAATCTTTCAGGCCTATAACCGCACGGTTATGTACCACGAACATACCAATGGTGCTATTGACGGAGGAAATCATCAATATTACGAAACCGAGCGGGTTATGCATCAAACACTTATTGATGAGGCCATTAAATATAAGCAACATGCCCTTGATGTTTCTCTTGAAAAAATTGGCAGTCTGATCCACGCCCGGTCGAATTCAGTGGTCGTGTATAACCCCTTGAATTGGGAAAGGGATGAGATGGTTTATGTTGATTCTCATGATATTCCTTTTGAATACTTTCAATTGATTGACCCGGTAACAAATAGAGCCCTTGAGGTGCAAAAATTAACAAACGGAAAACTGGCATTTTTTGCTGAGGGTATTCCTGCCATGGGGTACCTTACCTATTCAATTAAGAAAGTCAAAAAAATGCGTTTTGATAGTTCAAGAGTGAATAGCGGCGATCAATTTGAAAATGAGTTTTATCGCATAACAATAGACCGCGACAAAAATATAATTGCCGATTTGTTTGATAAGCAATTGGGGAAGGATTTAATTGATAAGAGTTCGCCTTATGCGCTGGGCGAATACATTCATTACGACCATCATAGTAAAGAATGGAAAAAAACTGAATTTACCCAAATCGAATATTTTAAGGGCTCTTTGCTGGACGAAGTTCATATCAGCCAGAAAGCTTTTTTAACAAGTAAGGTCAAGCTTGTAGCATACCTCCATCATAAAACAAAGAAAATAGATTTTGAATTGGAAGTTGATAAACTTTCAAACGGAGAAGAATTGGTCGGTAGCTGGGTTCGGTATTTACAGGAAGCTTCATTTTGTGCTATTCCTGTAAATGTGCCTGATTACCAGCATCACCACGAATTAGCAGGTGCAGTTACTCAACCAGGCAATAAAGATTTACAGTTCGAGGCTTCTGAATCAGCTTACTACGCAATCCAACACTTTGCCGATGCCTCCAATAATGAGTTTGGTGTTACCCTTTCAACCATCGAAAGTGCTCTGGTGGAGTATGGATTCCCTCGCCCTGCATATTGGGATGCAGGTGCCAGGAAGCCTAAAGAAGATATTGAAAAGCCGCACAACAGTAACATGTTCCTATACCTGATGAATAACTTTTTCAGTACAAATATTTGTGTTGACCAGCCAGGTACTAAGAAGTTCACATTTTCCATAAACAGCCATATGGGCAACTGGCAAAAAGGGCAAGCGTATAAGTTTGCATGGGAAACATCTCATCCAATTATCCCGCAATACCTGGCTAAGAACAAAAATGGGGTCTTAGAAAGCAAAAGGGCCTTCTTAACAGTTGACAGGGACAATGTCATTTGTTCAACCCTGAAAAAGGCTGAGGCAAATGGTGAGGGATATATTCTGCGTTTTTTTGAATTGGAAGGGGAAAAATCAAAGGTTAAGATGAAGCTGGATCTCAATCAAACGATCAGCAAAGCCTACGCACTTAGCCTTATAGAAAACGACCTGGAAGAACTTATTGTGAACGATAATAACGAAGTTGAATTTGAAATTAACGGTCATGGTATCAAAACCATACGCGTGTTAAGCAAAGCGGGCGAAATTACAGGAGTTCAGGACTTAAAAGCAGCAGCAATCTCAAATGCCGAAATTAGCCTGAATTGGGTATGGGATAACTCAAGTGAAGTAAGTCATTTTAAGGTGTACCGAAGCCAGGATGCAGCATGTGAAGCAAACGCACTGAATTTTATTGGAACAGCTGAAGGAACAAGCTATCTGGATAAGACAGAATTGAATTATGGCGGTTGGGGGCATACTCGTCTGGATGAAAATACCACATATTATTACCGTATAGTTCCGGTTGACAGGTTTAACAATCAAGGGAAGGTGTCAGAAGTAATCGAATGCACGACATTGCCATCAAGTGTTGCTGATGCAAAACCCATAAAGGTACAGGGTGTTTATACCGTGCATGTTTCACCTTTAGCTCCCGAAAACTATATCAACCTCTGGTTCTACACGAATTTTGAGAAGGATGTTGACAAGTACATGATTCACAGGGGAGAGACAGCAGAGTTTACACCGGATACCGATAACCTGATCCATACAATGATTCCCTCCTTAGATTCCATTTTCTTTTCCAAAAAGTACAGTAATTCGGAATTGAACCGCCAGATGTACGCTGATAAAACCGCTGAAGTTAGCAAACCCTATTATTACAAGATTTGTGCTGTCGATAATCATGGAAATAAAGGAGATTACTCTGATCCTGCATTTGCCCTTATGAATGTGGCTCCAGTTCGCATAATGTCCAAAACAAATGCATCTGAGCGTTTTGAAGATTTTAGACCCAAAGCTAAAGTAAGTATCGATTGTACTGAGCCTGAGTATGAGTTGCATTATTCGACTGAGGGCTCAACTGGAACGAGGAAAGACCAAAAGTACACAGGTGAGATTGAAATCCATGAAAGCAAGATTATAAATGTAGCCCTATATAGACCGGAAGAAGAAGAACCATTGTTCAGTCATCGACGATTAGTGGTCTTAAGCCAGGCTCTAAGCCAGTCTGATTATGGAGATTCATATGGCGCAGTAAATGCAATCGACGGATCAAAAAACAGTCAATGGGTTTCGAAGCAGTATGGTGGTCAAACCAAAGAAAACCCGGCCGATGTTTGGCTTGGTATTAATCTGGGTGAGATATCAAACTCAAAGGCCTTATATTAGTGGGTGATGAGCGTGAGATGATGCCAATTCAAAATAAGTTCAAAGTTTTCCTCAGACACAATAAAACACTGGTTGAAGTCGAGAATCCCATCGTGACAGCAGATTCCAAGATTAAGAATCATTACAAAGTTGATTTCAGGGAAAACAAAACAGCAGACGGCATCATGATATTTTTTAACAAAGAGGATCTGCCCAAATCGGAATTGCCGGAACAGGATGGTCTTGTCAGGATTAAAGAATTGCTGATGATTACACCAGAAGTTGAAGATTTAACTTTATAGATAAACATATGGACAGAAGAGAATTTATCCGCGTAACAGGAGTTTCCGGTTTTGCCTTCTCCGGTCTGATGCCGCTGACTTCCTGTTCCAGCGATGACCCGGATTTTGAAGCACAGCTCAGGGAACAATCCTTACTTGCTTTTAAACGCTTTGAAGAGGTCTGGGATTTCAACGACTTCTGGAAACGTGGAAATACCTTTGATGCCTGCCTGGTTTTCGCCGATGCCTTAAATCAACAATGGCCTGACGATCCGGAAGTGATCGAAATGAATGCGAAGATTATTAAGATGCTGGAGCAGAACCTGGATTTTTTCAACTCTGTGGATGTCGGGGGGATGTGGGCCGATGATTTTGGCTGGTGGGGCTTGCAAGCACTTAATGCCAGGAAATTCCTGCTTGACCAGGGCGAAAATAAGCTGGCGGATAAATTCTGGTACCTGTCGGATGAGCTGTGCTGGAAGCAAAAAAGGGATGCCGCTTACGATCATTCTCCAGATGCCTTGCCGGTTCCCCATGGTTGCCGGAATGGAGATGCCAATGGTCAGAGCCTGGGTGTGAAGAATACGGTTACCAATGTGCTCTTATTTCTCCTCTCATCCCGGATATACAGGCTTGCCAGAACAGAAAACCGTGAGGATAAAGAGAAATACCTGGAGATGGCCTATGCGCAGTGGCTCTGGTTTACCGAATGGTTCGACCTTGAAGAATACGAATATCTGAAGCAGCTTTCTACCGAAGGTGCCCTGGTACAGGAACGTCCCATGGCTGAGTTTGAAGGCTCCGGCTATACCGACAAAAGCCACCCGCCCTGGGCTGATGGCTGGGTGTGGACCGGAGATCAGGGAATGCTGGTTGCTGCCATATCTGATATGATCGCTGTTAAGGATGATCTGGCAGCCTTCGTAGCCAAACATGAGTTGGATCCGGCCTTTGATGTGGAAGCGTTTGAAAAAAAGGCAAGCGGCATAATACGTTTAATCGGCAAAGGTGTTGAGAATGCCTTAATCGCTGAGGTGGACGGGATCATTCGGGAGGCCCCCTGTTTATCCAGCTTTGGCCATGCACATGGACGTGATTATGTGGCGGGACGCGGAATCATGATGCGCTACCTGGGATCTGAGGATATAAAACCTAGACTCGGAGTAAACCTGGATCAGGCTTTACTACTGTCGGTAGAAGCCATCTGGGCAACGCGAAATAAAGAAAACAATCAGTTTCAGCCCGAATATACTTCGGAACAAAATGATCAAATCTATGTAGAGCAGTTCCGCCAATTATGGGGATTGGCCGACGATGTGCATACATGGGATCTATCAACAATGGTCGAAAAAAATAAGGACGCCGTCTGTCAGGCCGTTGGGATGGATATGCTGGGTGCAGCAATCTTAACATTATAATCGTAATTAATCGATATTCAATATATGAAGACTTTAGCTATAGGTATTGTACTGAGTATTTTGATTTTCGCTTCCACTAATGTGACAGCACATGAAAGCGCCGGGAATAATCAAATTCACAGCGTAAATCTCAATTACAAACTGTACCAGATTGGTAAGAACGACCTGGAAGGTTTTTCCGAGCAAATTGATGGAGGGATGTATACCTACCCTTCCCTGAGAGATGATGTGCGACAGTCCATGATTGCCCGGGCTTCCACCGGGAAAGTGGGATTTACATTCTATACCTCAACTGTTCCTTTTGATTTTAAGGAAGAGATGGTAAGCTTCTTTTTCTATTCCGATATTGATCTGAATCTCCGGGAACCTTATGATATTGAAGTTAACGGAAAGCCCCTGTTAAGCTTTATTGCCGATGAAAATGGAAATATCCAGATTAGTGATAATCCTGGAAACGGAGATGCCATATATTACCTGTTCCGCAGAGATCACAATGGCGACGGCGTGGGAGCTTTTCGGCTCATGATACCCGCAGGCATGGTGCAGAAAGGCGAAAGGGCCAGGATCTCTGTTGTAGGTCAGGCCAAAGGAACAAACGGCTGGTTTATGCTGTTTAAAGTCACCGAAGCCATTCAGTGGCTGAAGGAGGTTGCGCAAAAAGACGTGTCTTTTTCGGTAAAACAGTTTAACGATAAACTATTGCTTGTAGCACCGGCCCACCTGGCCGGTGAAAACATCTCGGTGATTTCCGATGGCCTGGAAAGTAAGATAGCCGTATTTCAGCTGCAGGGTGAACTGGCTAAAGCAGAACTCATTGCCTCCGCTCCTGAAAAATCCTTTCAAATTTATTATGGCAACGAAACATACACCGTCGAATTTGAGAATGGGAATGGAGAAATCCATGAAAATGTTGTGAAGGGAGAGTTTTTTTATTCTTCACATGCGCATGTGCAGAACGGCTGGGTGGCTGATTTTACCAAGCGGTTCCGGCCGGAATACTACAGTGCCTATGAACCCTTCTTTGAGAACAAATATGAAAAGGGACTGGTTTCAATGATGAACTCCAGCCACCAGGACATTGCCTGGGTAGACCGTCCTGAAGTGTGTATCATCATGCGCGATACCATGTTATTGACTCCCATTATTAAAGATGCCTTTGCCCGCCCGGATTATGGTTTTGATATTGAAGATGGGTTGATGTTACGGGAGTATATGGAACGTCATCCCGATGCGCAGGAGAAAATAGCAGAATTACTTAACCGGAAACTGCTTTCTGTGGGTGCTACCTATAACTGCCCTTACGAAGATATGTATGGACCAGAGGACCTGGTACGCCAGCTGTACCTGGGAAAACTCTGGGTAAAGAAAAACTTCAACGGCTACGATTCCAAAGTTTACTGGAATGTGGATGTGCCGGGAAAGACCATGCAATTCCCTCAAATCCTGAAAAAGGCAGGGGTTGACTATATGGTTATCAGCCGGCATGCCAGGAGCCTGACACACTGGGCAAGTCCAGATGGAAGCTCTGTTTTCACCTATTCTCCGGGACACTACGGGGAAGACATCATCCACCTTTCCAAAGACATGGCTGAGAAGCTGAAATATGGAACCGAACAGGTGATCTGGTGGAGCCGGTACTTCGAAGGCGGAGAAACACAGACCCCGCTTTTATCCAGCCAGGACATGCTCCCGGCCATTGATTACACGGATTATATCAACACCTGGAACAATACCAGTAATATTCTGGATATAAATAGCAGTGAAAAGCATGTGTACCTCCCTCAAATGGAGCTGATGACCGTGGATGAATATATGCCCCTGGCGGAACAACACGCCACCAGTATCGATACGATCTGGGGAGAACGGCCAAATGTCTGGGTGTATATTCATGGACCGGCCCACCACGATGCCTTAACGGCCAGCCGGAAGGCTTCCAAGTTGTTACCGGCAGCAGAGAAATTTTTAACGGTGGCATCGCTTCTTGACGAAGAAAAAACTCCCTATCCGTATGAGGAACTGGACAAAGGCTGGCAGGCAAAAATATATCCCGATCATGGCTGGGGCGGACACGATGGAGACATTACCGATAATTTATTTAAAGAACGCCTGGTGGAGTCCCAGGTAACCGGAGAAAAGCTTTTGGACCATGCCACCAGCTTCATTGCCCGGCGGGTGAAGACCGAAGAGAAAAAGGGCATTCCCGTGGTCCTGTTTAACAGCCTGTCCTGGGAAAGAACAGACCCTGTAAGAGTCAGCCTGGATTTCCCCGGGGGGAGAGCCCGGGGGCTACGTGTTATTAATTCAGATAAAAAAGAAGTCCCCGTGCAATTTGCAGAAGTCACCAGACATGCGGATGGAAGTATCAAACATGCCGAACTTGTTTTTGTGGCTGAGAATATTCCCTCCATAGGCTATAAGACCTACTATGTGCAGCCGGAGATGAAAAGTAATGTTTCCATAGAAGCTCCGGAATACAATCCAGTTTATGAAAATGATTTCTATAAAGTGACCTTTTCCGATGGAGGCATTGAGAATGTGTACGATAAGGAATTGGGCAGAAGCTTGTTTACTACGCGGCAGTTCAAGGTTGGAGAGATATTTACACTCCAGTCGGAAGGAAATGGCGCCGGGGAATTCGGCGACGTGCAGCAACCCTTTATGAAGGATTTCGACCAGGTCAGCACCCATGGTGCAAAGTGGGAACTGCTTGCTTCTGGTGATGTTTATTCCACCTATAAACTGGAGCAGGAAATTAAACATGCCCGGGTGGAACAAAAAGTGACCATCTATCACCAGCTAAAACGCATTCAATTCGAAAACAGGCTGGTAAACTGGGATGGAACCCTGTACCGTGAATTCCGGACAGCATATCCCGTAGCCATTAAAAATTCAACGGTAAAACATGAAGTTCCCTTTGGAACGGTAGAAGTCGGGAAAAATGAAATCAACAGTGCCGGGGAACGCTATACGCCACTCTGTAAAGACGTGCATCCCAGGGCCATTATGGATTGGATTTCGGCCGGTGATGATGATATCTGCATTACGGTGAGTTCGTCGGTTGCAGCTGCCGACTGGATTAATCCCACACAGGACGGGGATGCAGACCTGCTGCAACACGTCTTGCTGGCAAGCAGAACTTCCTGCCACGGGGCAGGTAATGAATATTCCCAGGCAGGGAATCACGCTTACAGTCATGTCTTAACTTCAAGCAAAGCCGGAGAATTTGCCGGCTCGCGAATTTCAAAACAGTTTAACGAACCCATCAAAGTGATCGTAAATCCGGAGAAGTCGGTAAAAGCAAACCTGGCTGAAACCATGGAGTTCTTTAGCATTGACAGGGAAAACGTGATTATTACTACAGTTAAAAAAGCGGAAGAGGGTGATGGGATTGTGGCGCGTATGTATGATGCGGAAGGTCAAGAATCGGTGGTTAACCTGGAATCATTCTTTGATTTAGGAAACTTGCAGCACACAAATATTATAGAAGAAAACCCTGTAGCAGCTGATAAGATTGAAATATCTCCTTATGGAATTGAGACCTATCAGTTGGACATTAAATAAGGAAAATAGAACCATATGAAAAGAGTAGTTCAGCTAGCATTGTATATCAGTATTTTCTTACAGCCTGTTTCTGGAAAATCATCAGAAAATATGCTGTTATTTTCATATGATAAACCTTACAAATATGAGCTGGTAGATGGAACTTATACAGTTCAGGCAGTGCTTGAAGGTTTGATCTCGGTGGAAGGGCTGGAAGTGAGATTTAATGGCGAGCTGCTTCTCCTGAAAAAACTTGAAAACGGTTCGGTGCAAATCTCCTTACCCCTTGTTGGCAATCCGGGTGTTTTGGATGTGACCAGGACTGAACAGAAAAAGAAGCTGGTAAGCAAACAGTATTTCGAACCTCTGATTCCGGCTGATTGGGATTATTTCGGGGAAGGAAAAATCCATGTGATCAGTTCATCTCATCAGGATATCGCCTGGATGAATACCCCGGACAGTTGCCGACTCGAACGTGTTCATGATATCGTCATTCCGGCCCTTAATTTAATTGAGGCCGAACCGGAGTTCAAATTCGAAATGGAACAGACCCTGAATTTGATCGAGGCCTATGAGGATTCTCCAGAAAACAGGCAGCGACTGATTGATACCTATCTTTCGGGAAACTTTGAATGGGGTGCAACCTTTACCCAACCATACGAAGGATTGGAGTCGGGTGAACAACTGGTTCGGCAATCCTATTTTGGCCGCAGGTGGATTAAAAAGAACCTGCCGGGTATGGATGCCAGGGTGGCCTATAACATCGATGTACCCGGACGTTCTCTGCAGGTACCTCAGCTGCTCAAGAAATCGGGCATTGATTACCTCTTTGTTTCGCGCATGCAGGAGGGCTTCTATAACTGGTACAGTCCAGATGGAACAAGCATTTTCACATACAGTCCCGGCAACTATGGCTGGTCACTGCTGGTGTACAAATACCTGGAAGAAGATGCCATAACTGCCATGCATAAACTTCATAAAGTCTTGCAGAACTGGAACGAGTATTATCGTGAACGGAACTTACCGCCTCATTATGCATTGGTAATCAGTACAGATGCGGGAGGTCCAAAGTACTATAGGGAAGTCATCGAAGGATGGAATGAAATCGCCAGGAATTCGGGGATGAAAATCCCGGAAATAGAACACTCTACAGCCATGGAATTTCTGCATTCTGTAGACGTACCAGGAATCAAGATCGATTCCATTTATGGGGAGCGGCCAAACCTCTGGCTGTATATTCATGGGGCCGGGCATTATCAGGCCATTAAAGCCAAAAGAAAAGCTGCTGTAAACATTCCGGCAGCTGAAAAATTCAACACGATTTCCTGTCTGTTAAACAATGACTTCTCATCCTACCCCCGTGAAGAACTTGATGAAGCCTGGTACGCTGCCATCTATCCCGATCATGGCTGGGGAGGAAAGAACGGACATATAACCGATAGTCTTTTCCGCGTGGCACTTGAAAAAGGAAATCAAATTGGCGAGCGATTGCTGAATTCCTCATTAAACAGTATTGCCGATAAGGTTGAGTTGGAAAATATGCAAAACAATCTGGTTTTTAATGACTTGTCGTGGAGCAGAGATGGATACGCCACGGCAGATATTTCCCACCTGAAAGGAAATGATTGGATTGTCACCGACAGTGATGGAAATGAAGTGCCTACGCAGCTTCTGATAAGTGAGGGTAAGAAAGAACTGGTATTCGGTCTGAAAGCTTTGCCGTCCATCGGGTATAAAAACTTCAGGATTCAGAAAGGAAAACGAGCTGCTGCTGAAATTTTGGCAGGAGAAAATTTTTGCGAAAACCAATTCTATGAAATTAGATTAGGCCGGGGAGGAATCACCAGACTGTATGATAAAGAACTGAAAAAGGAAGTTTTCAATACCACGAGGATGGTTGCGGGAGATCTGTTTCATATGGGATACAATGGAAACGGTGCAGGAGAATTCGTTCAAATCACTGAACCCAATTATGAAGGCATGGAAAGGGCTCACGAAAAGGAAAGCTCCTGGAGCCTGGTTGAATCCGGCGTCGTTTATTCAAGATTCCAGTCAAGCTACAAGATGGATACCTTTTCTGTACAACAAATCATTACCGTCTTTCATCAGAAAAAACAAATTGATCTGGAATATATAATTCCTGACTGGCCAGGGGAGCATAACCGACAGTTACGGGTCCTGTTCCCGCTGAATATGGAAGAAAGTGCACAGATTTCCTACGATGTCCCCATGGGAATGGTTCATGTGGGGAAGGATGAATTAAGCGCATCGCCTCGTGGTTGGGCATGGGGTGGCACCTATAATCAATTACCCAAAGAAATACATCCCAGGGAGATACAAAACTTTATGACCGCCAATGGAAGTGATTTCGGGTTCACCATGTCCACCGATATTGTCACAGCCGACTGGATTGATCCCAGTCGTGAGGCTGTTAATTACCCCGTAATTAATTCCGTATTGCTTTCCACCCATAAAAGTTGTCATGGCCTGGGGAACTGGTATGATCAGCAGGGAAGTCACAGCTTCAAGTTCTCCATTACCTCCCACAAAGAGGGTTGGAAAAACGGATACCATTTTGGGGTGGAAAATAATCATCCTCTGCAAACCATTGTCCGTGCAAAAAAGCAAAAAGGGATCTTGCCAGCCGAGCACAGCTTTGTTAAAACTTCAGATCCATTTGCTGTGATTACAACGATGAAGAAAGCGGAGGACGATTCAGATGTGGTTATCCGGTTTATGGAAGCTGAAGGCAAGGATAAAAACATTCAGCTGAAACTAAGTAAAGAGGTGGAGACCATCTCCTTAACCGATATGATCGAGGAGAATCCGGAGATACTAAATCAGCAGGGTAAAGTTCTGGACTTAGAGCTTGGTAAACATGCAGTTGAAACTTTTAAAATGAATGTTAAATAATAAGGCTCCAACTATGAAAAGATCAACAATACTTATCCTTGTATTCCAAACCCTTATCATTCAATTGTTTGCACAGGATAACCAGAACGATCACTCTTATTTTACAAAGGGTAAGATTCATATTGTAAGTTCTTCCCATCAGGATATTGCATGGATGGATAGTCCTGAAAAATGTGTTGAATTCAGGGATGTAAATATGATTACTCCAGCGTTGAAGCGAATGGCTGAAAACTCTGAATTTAAGTTTTGTGTAGAAAATGCAATGAACCTTTATGAATACCTGGAGCGTCATCCTGATCGTTTTGATGAAATAAAAAAGTTTACGGAGTCTGGTCAACTGGAGTGGGGAGCAAACTACAATCAACCCTATGAAGGAATGTACGACGGTGAAGCACTTATTCGTCAAACCTATTTAGGTAAGAAAAGGCTTCAAAAAATAATTCCCGGTGGAAATTATACCTGCGCCTGGGATGAAGATGTACCTGCACGTGTTACTCAGCGTCCTCAAATGTTTGCCAAGGCAGGTGTGAAATACCTGCAATTCAGTCGCTTTGAACCAGGTCTGTATAATTGGTATAGCCCGGACGGCAGTTATATTTCATGCTGGACTCCCGGACAGTATGAATGTTCAGGTCGGCCAGTTCGTAATGCGAAAGACGAGGCTGAGCGGACTGCTGCATTTACTGAAATCCTCAATAGCTGGAATGAGTATTATAAGCAAAGAGAGCTACCCCCCGATTACATCTATATCAGTTCACATGATTTTTCAGAGCCTCTGGATTACGATTTCTATTTTTCAGAATGGAATCAAAAGGTGGATGCCGGAGAATCAGATCTTCCTTATATAAACTATTCTACTGGTGCAACAGCAATTGAGGCTGCAGTTCGTAAAGGAAAGCCTGATTCAATTATGGGTGAACGTCCAAATGTATGGTTATACATTCATGGACCCGGGCACGAAAAGGCATTGAAGGCATCTCGTTATGCTTCCCGAAGGTTAGTTGCGGCAGAGAAGTATGCAACTTTTGATGCCATGATCAAAAATGATTTCAGCGATTATCCACAAGAAGAGTTAATAAAAGGCTGGGAAGATGGAATTTATGCCGACCATGGCTGGGGTGGCCGCTTTGGCCATATTACAGATAAACTATTTCGTACCAAGTTTGAAAATGCTGGAAAAATTGCAGATGAAGTAGTTGAAAGATCTATTGCCAGCATTTCAAACAACATTGATTTCAAGAAAGATGGTATTCCTGTGGTAGTGTTTAATTCACTTTCCTGGGAGCGCAATGAGCCTGTTATTTTCGTTTTAAATACTGAAGGGATCTATGACACGAACTTCAAATTAACAGATAGTGAGGGTAATAGCGTAGACTATCAATTCATAGCTACTGATGATACAGATAGCGATTCCTGGTTGAAATTTGTATTTATCGCTGAGAACGTTCCTGCTCATGGCTATAAAACTTACTACTTATTACCAGGTCAGTCAGGGGATGATGAACGGCTTAGGATGGATTATGATGGCAAAGAACTGGCCAATCAATTTTACACCATTAAACTAAAACCTGGCGGCATAAGCTCCATTATGGATAAGCATATTCAGCAAGAATTGGTTTCTGAAAGCGATTTTCTATTTGGAGAAGTTTTTGCCCTTGAATCAGTAGGGAATGGTGCAGGCGAGTTTACAAGGGTTCAGCAACCAGGCATGAAAGGATTTACTAAAATGAGTCAGTACTCACCTAGCTGGCAATTAGTTGAAAATGGAGCAGTTCGAACTGTACTGGAAACAAGTTATCCTTGGGAGCATTGTACGGTTAAGCAACGGCTAATTGTTTACAATTCTTATAAAAGAATTGATTTTGAAGTAGATATTCTGGGGTTCGATGGCACTCATTCCAGGGAATATCGTCTGGCATTTCCAATGAAAAATGATATGGGAAATGGAAAAGTTGCCTATGAAAGTCCTATGGCTGTCATTGAAGTTGGTAAAGATGAATTGCCCATGCCTGGTGGTTTCTCAAAACCGGAACAAATTTATGATACACCCTGTAGTGAAATTCATCCTCGTGAGGTGCAGGACTGGTTTTCTTACTGGGATGAGAATAAAGGCCTAACCATTAGTACGGATGTTGCAACATTTGATTGGGTGAATCCTGCAAATAAAGATTCGGAGGAACTGGTATTGCAACCAATTCTTTTTGCCACCCGGAGGAGCTGCAACGGAAGCAGTGATTCGAACTGGTATCTTCAGCGGGGAAACCACCATTTTAAGTTTAGCCTTACCTCATTTGGTAGCAACTGGTTTAGCCCTTCTGATGGTTTCAATTGGAATGAAGGACGTACATTCGGCGATCAGGCTAACCAGGCGATGGATGTACTTGTTATTAACGATAAACCACAAAATGGAACGTATTCTGATGAGTTCTCTTTTGCAACGGTCGACAAAACAAATGTAATTGTTTCGACCATTAAGAAATGTGACGACGACAACACGGTAGTGGTTCGCTGCTACGATATCGAAGGAGTTGAATCAGAGGTGAAAGTAGATTTTTTCAAAGCGGTTAAGGAAAGCTGGCTTACCAATATAATTGAAGAGGAACCAATTAGAACAAGTAAAGGTGATTCCTTCAATGTTGGCAAATATGCGATAGAGACATTTAAACTAAAATTTTAAAGACTGAATTGTGAAACTAATTCAACAACTCATTCCAGGTATTCTTATTATTGCTATTTGTGTTAATACTACCGGACAGGAAGCAATAAAAGTAAACAATGAAACCTTTGAGATATTAAAGGAAGTCTCAAAGTCAGCGCTTGCTGACGGGGAAATTCTCCTGTCCCTGACCACCCACCAGGACCTGGGATGGGTGGATGAAATTGAAAAGTGTGTTGTAATGCGGGATACCCAGTGGATCACTCCATTTATGGATCGTTTGAATACGGATCCGACCTTTGAAATGGATATTGAACAGGCTTCCATAATTCAGGAATATATCATCCGGCATCCCGATAGAAAGCAGGAAATTAGCAAACGCCTGCACGAAGGCAGAATGCTGATCGGCTCCACCTATACGCAGCCCTATGAAGAAATGTACTTCTCCGAATCACTTGCACGTCAGTTCTACCTTGGGAAGCTCTGGCTGAAAAAGGAGTTTGACGGCTACAATGCTACCTCCTATTACAACTCTGATGTCCCGGGCAGGGCCATGCAAATGCCACAACTGATGGCGAAAGCCGGGGTGGATAACATGTTCATCAGCCGGCATGAACGCGGTGTTTTCAATTGGTACAGCCCCGATGGGTCTAAAGTGACCACCTATTCACCCGGCCATTATATTGATTTTTATAATATCCTGGGGAAACCAGATGAAATGGCCATAAGAGAACTGGCCAGCCAGGCCTTGATCTGGAGCGATGGGTACAACGATATTCCCGGAGAAAAAACGGTTATGCCGGCGGTATTAAATTTTGAATTTATCTGGGATCCCAAACCCTTGGAGAACCTGGATCCTTTTACGCAACTATGGAACAGCCTGGAAGAGGTGGAGAATGAGAATGGTGAAAAACTATCTGTGCAACTGCCCACCATTAAGTTCTCCACGCTGGATAAGTTCTTTCAGCAAATCACGAAATCCACTAAGCTTATGCCATCCATTACCGGGGAGCGGCCAAATGTATGGATTTACATACACGGACCTTCGCACCACTGGGCTCTGGACTTCAGCAGGAAGGCTGATATTCTGCTGCCTGCTGCTGAGAAATTCGCCACTGCAGATGCATTGATAAGAGGTTCCTATAACAATTATCCCGTTGACTTATTTTCTCAGGCCTGGGAATCCAAAATTTATCCGGATCACGGATGGGGAGGAAAAGGAGGGCAAAGTACCGATGATATTTTCATGATGCGCTATGCCGACTCACATGAAAAGGCAAAGAGATTAGTTGAAAACTCTATACAATCTCTGGCCAGTAAGGTTAATACTCCAGATGAAAAAGGAATTCCTGTTATCGTATTTAATAGTTTAAACTGGGACCGGACCAGTCCGCTCACTGTACAGATGAGCTTTGACCCTGAGTCGGCAAAATCTATAATTCTGCATAATAAAGATGGGAAAAATGTTCCCGTACAGCTTCAGAATGTGAGTAGAAATGAGGCTGGTTATTTGAATTCTGCAGAGATAACTTTTGTTGCATCTGATGTGCCTTCCATCGGTTATGACACCTATTACATCGTCCTGTCAGATAAGGCAGATGTTCAAAAGAATAAGGCGTTTACCAGTGAGTTTGAGAATGACTTCTATAAAGCAAATCTGGCTAACGGAGGTCTTTCAAGCTTGTTCGATAAAGAACTGGGTAACGAACTTATTGAAAGTAGTTTCTTTAAAGCCGGCGAGATTTTCACCATGAAGTCGGAAGGAAATGGAGCCGGGGAATTTGACGCTGTCCAACAGCCCGAAATGGAGGGATTTGACAAAACAGGTAACTATAAAACAGAGTGGGAAATTACAGCAGACGGACCGGTCTACACTTCATACAAGTACAGGCAGCCCATTCGCCATGCTGTCGCTGAGCTGGAGATCACATTTTATTATCAATTAAAGAAAGTTGATTTTGATGTGACCCTGATGAACTGGGATGGTACCATGTTCCGGGAGTTCAGGATGGCGCTGCCCTTACAAATCCAGGATGGTGACATAGCCTATGAGGCACCTTTCGGGGTGGTTGAAGTTGGCTTAGATGAAATGCCCGGAGCTGCCGGAGAGCGCTATACAGTCCCCTGTAAGGAGCTTCATCCAAGAGGTATTGAGAACTGGATAAATGCTTCAGGGAAAGAATTTGGAGTCACGCTGTCTTCCAGTGTGGTAGCCATGGATTACGTTGATCCTACTGGCGAAGGGCTTCCTTACACCATTCTTCAACCCATATTACTGGCTAGCCGCAGGAGTTGCCATGGCGAAGGAAATGATTACCATCAAACAGGAAACCACAGTTTCACATTTTCGATTACATCCCATAAACCGGGATGGAAGAATGGAGTGAAGCCAGGGAAAGAAGCTAATGAGCTTTTGCACGCGATCCCTCATCCGGCAAAATATGCGGATGCAGAATTAGCTGAAAGTATGAGCTTTCTCAATGTAGAAGCTGAAAATGTCATTGTTTCCGCTTTTAAAAAGGCCGAAGATGAGAACGCGGTAGTTATTCGCATGTATAACCTGAATGAGGAAGAAACCGAAGTCACACTTCAATTTTCGAAGGAGTTCGAACAGGCCTGGAGAACCAACCTAATCGAGGAGAAAGAGGAGAAAATAGAGCTTAGTAGTGGGCTGCTTCGCCTAAAACTCGGAAACCAATCCATCGAAACCCTGCTGCTCAAATAATTATTTCCCGATACAGAAATTCTTGAAGATATTGGCAAGTACCTCGTCGGTGGTGACTTCGCCGGTGATTTCACCCAGGTAATGCAGTACCTCACGAATATCCTGGGCCAGCAGGTCGGTAGGCAGGGCAGAGGTGAGCCCTTTGGAGACCCGTAAGAGGCCTTCAGAGGCTGATTTCAGGGCTTTGTAGTGACGGACGTTGGAGATGATCACATCCTGGTGTTTGAGGCTGCCAAGACTCACGATTTCAAGCAACAGCGTACTTAGCCCGTCTATATTTCCCCCTTTTTCCGCAGAGATGGCAATGATTCTCTCGTTCTCCTGTAATGTGATTTTCTCAAGCAGCTCCTTTTGTAGCTTAAGTGGAATACGATCCGCTTTATTCAAAACAACTACCAGCTGTTTGCCACCACCCATCTGCTTCCGGATCGCTTCTATGGATTGTTTAATGAGTATTGGATCATCTCCGGCTTCGGTCAGCAATAAAACAATGGAAGATTGTTCTATTTTCTGGTAGGTGCGCCTGATCCCCAGGTTTTCTATGGTATCGGCTGTTTCCCTGATGCCGGCGGTATCAATGAACCTGAAGTTGATTCCTCCCAGGTTGATGCTGTCCTCGATGGAGTCCCGGGTGGTTCCTTCGATGTCACTCACAATGGCACGTTCCTCTTTCAGGAGGACATTCAGCAGGGTGGATTTACCCACATTGGGGCGGCCGATAATAGCCACAGGAACTCCGTTCTTCAATACATTGCCCAGCTGGAACGAGTTGATCAAATCGTCCAGCACCCTGCCAATCTGCTGTACCAGTGAAATCAGTTTGCTGCGGTCCGCAAACTCCACATCCTCCTCGCTGAAGTCCAGCTCCAGTTCTATCATAGAGATAAAATGAAGCAGTTGTTCCCGCAGGGTTTTCAGGCGTTCAGAAAATCCTCCCCTCAGCTGCTGTAAGGCCACCCGGTGGGCACCCTCCGATTCGGCAGCAATCAGATCGGCTACGGCTTCTGCCTGGGAGAGGTCCATCTTCCCGTTCAGAAAGGCACGCTGAGTAAACTCTCCCGGCCTGGCCGCTTCAGCACCACGGCTTACCAGCAGCTCCAGGATCTTCTGCTGTATATAGGGGGAGCCATGGCAGGAAATCTCAATGGAGTCCTCCCCGGTGTAAGAGTGTGGCGCTTTAAAAAGGCTGACCAGGACTTCATCAATGATCTTTTCATCCTCCCTGATGGTGCCAAAATGGATGGTATTTGGAAGCTCGTTTGCTAGGGACTTCCCGCTTGTTGCCGGTTCAAAGATGGTTTCAGTGATCTGGATGGCTTGGGGTCCACTAATACGGATCACCGCAATGGCTCCATGACCCGGGGTCGCCAATGCACATATGGTAGAGTCGAAGGACATCCTGCAAAAATAGAGAATATCTGGCTATTTGCCTTTCCCCATATATCTCAAGCGGATGGTGATTTTCTGACCTGACCTGGTGAACTGGAAGGCGCTATCTTCAAATTTGGGGGGTGACAGGCCCACCGGGGCATCATTGGAGAAGCCAAATCCCTCCCTGGGAATCCCCAGTCGCATATCCATTTCGAGATTACTGTTTTCATCATCCAGGGCCGAGATGGCCAGTGTTCCAAAAGCCATTTCAGGCACTTTCACGGTAAATGTGCCATCCACCACATTCACCTTCTTCCAGTTGAGCTCAATTTGTGGCTCCCGGGGCCAGCCTTCCGGTGAGGTATTAATCCCAATGGCAACCACGCCCTGACCCGAGCGGAGATCTGTGAACTTGATTTCCAGGGTTCCTTTGGAGCTTGATTGAGCAAAGAGTGAAAGACTGTAAAAGAGAGTGATCAGTGAGCCTGTGAGAAATTTGTTTATCATTCTTTTTCCAAGTATGCTACTGTAAAATATGAATCATCGGTAGGTATGACAGCCACCTGGTCCATCACCATTTCTGAACTTCGTTTGTTTAAGAGGTTTACGGCCCTCATCTCCGTTACCATATACTTTCCGTGCTCCTTATCCAGTTCACGAAAATTACTGTTGGTAATGGACTTAAAAAGTTTACCGTTAAAATCAAAATAATGAACCTGGTGCACAAGATAGCTATTTTCATCTATCCAGGAAACCGATTTACTATAGCCGTATTCATCTTCCAGATCCGAACTTACGGGGGTCGATTCCACCAGATAGCAATTCTTTTCCTCAAATAAATCCGTTCCAAGCAATGAATAAGTGAAATCGTCCAATCCGGGTGCAGTTATATTGGCATTGGAAAATTCGCTGCCCATAAAGCTTTTGCTCTTTTCCCTGCTTACGATGCGCCTGGTTTTACGCAGGGCAGGCAGATAGATCCACATGTCATCGCTCTTTTCCGGGTAATCAAAAATAAGGATCCCGGTCCCGCGTACCTCTGCTGGAGAGATGAATTTGATGATTCGTTTCTCGGTTCCATCGGCCAGAGACATGGAAGCCATAGAGCTTTTTCTGACTCGCTGGTTCCCCCTGGAATCTTTGATGGTCAGCGTGGAAACCGACTCGAAGGATTTTACTTTTATTATATCGTGACTTTTCTTTATGATTTCTCTGGCATCCTGGGCACTGGCACTGATGGAAACCAGCAGGGCCAGCAATAGCCCCATGGCAATTCTTCTCATAACTCTTTTTCCTTTAATTTTATGAATCTTTATTTCATCGGTCTCAGGTTCCAGGAACCTGAACCGGAACCTTAGGATAACGGCCGGCAGGATGAATAGGGCACCCACCAGGCAGCTCAGGATGGAAACCACCACCAGGACCCCAAAAAAGCGAATGGGGGTGAAGGAGGATATGATCAAAACTAAAAACCCGACAATCACCGATAAGGCATTAAAAATGATCCCACGTCCTGTGGTTGTAATGGTGGTAATTACTGCTTCGCTAGCAGGCCTGTTCTGTCTGCGCTCCTCCCGGTATCTCCAGAGGAAGTGGATGGTATAATCAACACCCACTCCTATCATCACGGAGGAGAGCAGGGCAGTGGCCACATCCAGCCTGATTCCTGTCAGCCCCATCAGCCCAAACAGCACAAGCACCGAAATGGAAAGCGGCACTATTCCCAAAAGTCCGGCCCTTAGAGAGTTGAAGATGATGGATAGCAGGATGAAAATAATGATCAGGGCAATCCCGAGAGAATAATAGGTTCCTTTGAGCACCTTGTTGGCCAGCTCGGTCCGCACATATCCATAACCTCCAATGGCTTCCACGTTAGGATCGCCTTCAGTTAGCTGCTCCAGCCTATCAATGACCCCGTTAATCGTCTCATTATTTGTATTATTGATCCGTATCATCAGATGTGCATGTTCGTAGTTAAAATCCACCAGCTGTTCCAGCTCTTCAGGATTCCCATTCATGGAATAGAGCTCCATATACTGGGCTACCGCCTCCCTGTTAGGGGGGATAAGATCGTATAGCGGATCACCAGGATCATACAGTGCCTTGCTGATTTCTTTTACCACCCCGGAAAAGCTCATGGTGAAATCCACCGCATCCAGTTTTTCCATTTCCTCCCTATAGCTCTCCATCTTTTGAAGAAGTTCGGGAGAGAGTATATCGCCGCTAAACAAAAGCGAAATACTCTCTGATCCCCCGAACTTGGAGTTGATGATAGTGGCTGCCTTCTTTACCTCATGGCGCTCCGGGAAGAAGTTTTCTTCGTTGGAATCTACCTTTAAAAATATGATTCCTGAGGATAAAAGCAGTGTAATAAGCAGTGCCGCCCGTGGTATAAGCTTTTTATATCTGATGACGAAAAAGGCGAATTTCCTTAATATATTCTTTCTGTTTGATCCACCCTCTCCGGAAATGGAGGGGACAAATCTGGATTTGGGGAGAAAGGAGAGCAAAGCCGGCAGCAGCACCAGGCTAAAGAAGATGGCCAGCAAGATTCCAATGCTCGCCACCAGGGCCATCTGACGGGCAGGGATCATGGTATGCGCCCACAAGGCAGAGATCCCCGCAATGGTAGTGAGACCCGTGATCATAATCGGTTTCCATAGATCACGAGTGATCCGCATCGCTTTGTCTTTCATATCTCCAACGAAGCCAGATGCATTAAGTTCCTGGTACCGGGCAATCATATGGATCCCATAATCGTTAGCCACTGCAATTAAGAGGATAGGTACCAGGAGGGTGATGATATAAAATTTCCATCCCAGTAAGGGAATCATAGAAATTCCAACCAAAGCCGACAGGACCACCACCAGGAAGGGGAGCCATACTCCCCGCCATTCCCTGAACACCAGGAAGAGAAAAATAAGCATCATAAGCAAAGCAATGGGAATCAAAATCAATCCGTCGCGTTTGATATCCTTATCGATGGCCTGGCGCAGGTAGGGGAGCCCTCCGAAGTGAATATTTTCGCTCCCCGGATGGTCCTGGATGGCTCTTTGTATGCCTGCGAAAACGGCATCTTCATCAGCATCTGCTTCCAGCGTAAGCACCAGAGCTGTAGCTTTAAAGTCGTCCGATACCATCACTTTATAAACAAAATCATTCCCTTTGATTGTCCGGCGAAGTTCTTCCCGTTGACCCTCATTTTCCGGGATGCGAAGGACCGTTGGTTCCACGTACATGATGCCCTCTTCGCCATAGATATGATTAGAACCAAAAAGGGAAGAAGTCCGTTTAATTCCTTCCATGCGTCCGATCTCTTTCTCCACTTCTTTCAGGCGCTTCAGGGTGGATTCCTTCAGGATATCTTCGTTTTCGAAAATCATCATGATGATGTCCTGGTTGCCGAAGATCTCTTCGATCCTATCGGTGTTAACCATGGAGGTCATGGTTTTTGGAAAGTAGTTTTTCAGATCGGGATCAATCTCCAGTTTCAGTAAAGACATAGAGAATCCGACGGTCAATAGCAGGGAGGCTGCGATGATCCACCAGCGGTATTTAATTATTTTTTGGTTCATCGATTAAGTTTAAAAAGTTAGAGTCAGGGATATAAATCCGGCATTAAGCACCGGTCCCACCATATCATAGAGCGAATTTTTTCCACCCCACATGCCATTAAAACCTGCCTGAAAACGAAAGCCATCGACCGGGTTCCATGTAATGGACGGCTGAGCAATCCACTCATTGGTGCTGATATTGTATATAACCGGAGCATGAATCTCCAGTGTGTTTTGAAAGAGATCTCCCTTGAGCACCACAAAGGTGGTATGATAAAACTCTTCCAGTTGGTATGAATATAGCCTGTTGAAAGCGGCCACCTGTTCTCTTATCATCTCATCCACCGCTTCGGAGCTAATCATCTCTCCCCCCTGCATAAGAGGAAGAAACTGCTTCTGTTCAGCTGAGAGAGCCGGCTTTGCCAGAGCAGGGGAAAAATCTAATATATATTTCCCGTAATATCCTGCGATCATGGTCAACCAGGATACACTTTTCTCAATTTCAGCAGTATAGGAGAGTTCGGGGAAGGGAATATACTCCTTTCCTTCAAAGCTGTTGTTTGCCTGGAGCCAGGCACCTTCGGCTGTGAATATCCATGAGCCTAGAGGAATTGAGAAGTCCAACCCAGCCATCCTGATCCCATATGCCTTCTCCATGATTTTCAGTGATATGGGTTCCATACTTAGGGTATCCATAACAAAGGAATCAAATGCAAGGCCGGGCCAGCTGTGATATCCGTCGAACCAGTAAAGAGCAGCATCCATCGCCGGGGCGCGTATATCCAGGCGGGCCCCATAAGATCCCTCCTTTAGTTTTACACCCGGGTAGTCTGGCTCGATGAAGGAGACATACCCGGGCATGGGAATGGGTTCTATCAGCAATTTTCCGGGCTGGTAGAGGGGATTCCAGGTAGCTGAAAATTTAAGGATAGAACCTATATTGATGCTGCCCTGGAGAGCCCAAATTCCCAGATTCATATCATCCATCTCAGGTGATCTGGTGGTTGGATCCATGGGTGTCAGTTTCGAGGTGGGATTAAACAGGGTGCCTTTACCCCAGGGAGAAATCAGCTTTCCTAATCTAACTCCCACCGGACCGGCCTGCAGGTCAACATAGGCTTCCCTGAGTTCTATTTCTGCTATATGTTGCTGCCATTCGGTCCCATACCTGAACCTGATCTCCGCCACGGCAGTAGCCATGGTCCCGGCTTTTGCCTTCATCACCAGCCCGGCCTGCGCATATGCACTCTGGAGGTAGGGATCCTCCTCCAGGGGCGTTTTTCCAAGATAGACCGCCGACCGGATAAATCCGCCCAGGGAGAAAAATTTCTCTACGGATGATTCCGCTCCTTCGGCCAGACTTGATTCAAAAAGCCCCTGCGCTGATGTCCTGGAAATCCCCACCAGAATAAGCAGTCCCCAAAGAGTTGTTCTAAACATAAAGGTAAAGCTAACTTGTGCCTGGTTCTCAATCGCCCGAATTGTGCGGTCCGGACCCATCTGACCTGCTAAATGAGTTCAGACCGACGGGTCTGAACCAACTGACGGAGAAATTGTTATTTTTAGCCCCATGAAGGAATTGATCGCATCCCAGCGCAGGTATTTCCTTGCAGGACACACCAGGCCCATTGCAGTCAGGAAAAAGAACCTGCGCAAGCTGCATAATCTTTTATTGGAGAATGAATCCCTGCTCACTGAGGCTATTTACAAGGATTTCAGAAAACCTGAACTGGTTACGGTGGAGAATGAGCTCAGCCTTCCATACGGGGAGATAAACGGTGCCATCCGGAACCTTAAGAGATGGTCCAGATCCAGGTGGAAGCTCACCAATCTTTCCAACTTTCCTGCCCGCACCAGGACTATTCCTGTGCCCTATGGTGTAACTCTGGTAATAGGCCCCTGGAACTATCCCTTTATGCTATCACTGATTCCCATGATCTCTTCCCTGTCTGCCGGAAATACGGTGATCCTGAAACCCAGCGAGGTCACCACCCATTCCTCCGCTGCCCTGGCGAAAATTATCAATTCCAATTTTCCGGGAGAGCTGATTCATGTGGTGGAAGGGGGTGTGGAGGAGACTACAGAACTGCTAAAACTAAAATTTGATAAAATCTTCTTTACGGGAAGCACCCAGGTGGGAAGGATTGTAATGCGGGCCGCCGCAGAACAGCTTACCCCGGTGACCCTGGAGCTGGGGGGGAAGAATCCGGTTATTGTGATGCCCGACTGTAATTTGAAACGTACAGCCCAGCGAATCGCCTGGGGCAAACTTCACAACAATGGCCAGGCCTGTGTCTCACCTGATCATCTGTATGTACATGAATCTATTAAGGAACAGCTTATTGCTGAAATAGGCAGACAAATGGATCGAATAACTGCTTCAGATCCCAGGCAGAGCCCCCTCTTGCCGCGAATGGTAAATGAAAGGAACTTCGACCGGGTCGTGAGACTGATCGACCAGCAAAAGGTTTATAAAGGAGGGGAAAGCGACCGGTCTGAATGCTATATCGAACCGACCATTTTAGACGGGGTGGAACCCGAGGATGCCGTCATGCAGGAGGAGATATTTGGGCCGGTTCTTCCTGTACTAAGCTATAAAAGGCTGGACGAACTGGTAGAGTCACTGAAACTTCAGCCGGCGCCCCTGGTGCTCTATATCTTTACCCGCAACAGGCGCCTGGCAGAGAAAATAATGAGGCAGATTGCTTCCGGGGGAGGCATGATTAACGAGGTTGTGATGCATTTTATTAACATGAATGCGCCTTTCGGAGGAGTCGGAGCTTCAGGAATGGGGAGCTATCATGGAAAAGCGGGGTTTAACGATTTCAGTCATCACAAGACCATGATGATCAAACCTATGTGGTTTGAGCTTTTTATAAAATATCCTCCCCACCGAAAGTTTTACCTTCGGATCTACAGATCCGTACTGGGAAGGTCTTTTAGGAATTTTTGGCATTGAGGCTAGCCAGGTATTCACTGGGTGTCTGCCCGGTCTTCTCCTTAAAGATGGTATTGAAACTTGATTTTGAGTTAAACCCCGAATCATAGGCGATGGCCAGGATGGTCAGCTGTCTGTAGTGATCACTTTTCAATCGCTCCTTAAACTCCTTGACCCTGTATTCATTTACCAGGCTGTAAAAGTTTTTCCCCATATGCTCATTGATCACCTCCGACAGGATGTGCCGGGATATTTTAAGCTGATCGGAGAGATCATAGATACTTAGCTCCCTGTCCAGGTAGGGTTTTTCAATAACCATATATTTTCCGATCTTATTTACCAGGTCGGCCACATCCTCGGTTCTCAGTCCTGAACGCTTATATTTTTTATTACCCAGATCTGATCCCCCTATCTCTTCCAATTCCTCATGATCTTGATACCGGACCAGCTCTTCGAAAATCACGGGCTGGTGAAAGCCGAATACTCCAAACAGAAAGGTGAGCAGGGTCAAGCTGATAAACGATAATTCATAGGGATCAAAGGGCATAAAGCCCACAAGAATATCCACTCCTCCAAATATAAACATCAGGACGTAGCCCGTGTAAAAAGTGATGGAAAGACCAAGCAACCATTGAAGGGTGATCTTCCCGTTGGAGTAACTGACCAGTTGCTTCAAGCTGCGCTGGTGCCTGTTGATCACCACAAAAGTGGCAACGGAATAAGCCGTGATGGAGATAAAAAAAGTAATCCCGTATACAATCCGGAAAGAGACAAAGCGGTCAATTACCAGGAAGCCATCGGTCCCGTGCATGACCGGTTCATCAATGAAAACAAGGGAGGCAATCAGGAAGATGATAAAGGGAGAAAAATGCCACAGGTAACGGGGATCGAATTGAGGTTTTTGAGAGGTCATCCACTTGGCATACAAGAGCAGGAGCGGCCCATAGGTATAGGGCAGAATCTTGATGGGATATAGCTCCATCAGGGTCTCGTTAATCAGGACGATTATCATCTCAAGGCAGATGGTTAACAGCCAGGCTGACAATATCTTATTAGCGAGAATTCGAGGCCTCTTTACAGCGATCAGGATGCCGGCAAACAGGGTCTGTGAGATGCCGATATAGAGGATGGCTTCCATATCGAAATGTACAAAATTTTAGTTACATTTGAGACTCAACCAGAACCTAAAACAAAGTAGATAAATGAGCGTATTATTAAATAAAAAGTCAAGGGTGATTGTACAGGGATTTACCGGAAGTGAGGGTACATTTCATGCCACGCAAATGATCGAATACGGCACTACCCTGGTGGGTGGAGTAACTCCCGGCAAAGGTGGGCAGGAGCATCTGGGCAGGCCAGTATTTAATACGGTCCTGGAAGCCGTTGAAAAGGCGGGTGCAGATACCTCGGTGATCTTTGTTCCTCCGCCATTTGCCGCGGATGCGATTATGGAGGCGGCAGACGCCGGGATTAAACTGGTCGTCTGTATCACCGAAGGCATTCCAACGGCGGATATGATCAAAGTAAAAGAATACCTGAAAGACCGGAATACCAGACTGGTTGGACCCAATTGTCCGGGAGTCATTACCCCCGGTGAGGCCAAGGTGGGGATAATGCCTGGGTTTATTCACCAGCAAGGGGTCATCGGGATTGTATCACGCTCGGGGACATTGACCTATGAAGCCGTGGACCAGATTACCAAAACCGGACTCGGACAGTCCACCTGTATTGGAATTGGAGGGGATCCAATTATTGGAACGACCACCCTGGATGCCATCAAATTGTTGATGGCGGATGAGCAGACCAAGGGGATAATCATGATTGGGGAGATTGGAGGAAGCATGGAGGCTGATGCAGCCTATTGGATCAAGGAGCATGGAACCAAACCGGTGGTTGGCTTTATTGCGGGACAGACAGCTCCCAAGGGGCGCAGAATGGGACACGCGGGGGCCATCATAGGAGGAAAGGCAGATACCGCAGAAGCGAAAATGAAAATCATGGAAGAGTGTGGGATCTCCGTGGTGGTCTCTCCGGCCGAGATCGGAGAGAAGATGGCCTCACTCATGAATACTGCCTGACGGGGCATGCTTTGCAGCGATCAGGATATTATCAAAGCAGCCGGTTGGCTAGCAAAAGCAAAGCACCCGGTAGCATTTACAGGAGCCGGGATCTCCGTTGAAAGCGGAATCCCGCCTTTCAGGGGAGAGGGGGGGATCTGGTCGAAACACGATCCTTCCATCCTTGATATTGACTATTTCTGGAAACATCCTGCTGAGTCGTGGAAGTCCATCGCAGAGATCTTCTATCGTCACATGATTGATGCCAGCCCCAATGCTGCCCACCACTTGCTGGCCCGAATGGAAAAGGAGGGAATGCTCCAGGCGGTGATCACTCAGAACATAGATAATATGCATCAGGAGGCCGGGAGTCGTGTGGTCATTGAATATCATGGGAATTCCAGGTGGTTGAAATGCAGCCAATGCGGAGAACGGTATAAAGTCAAAGAAATCTCCCTGGAGCACCTGCCTCCAAGATGTTCCAGCGACCAGGCGATCTTAAAACCCGATTTCGTCTTCTTTGGAGAGGGAATCCCTTCCCATGCTGCAAGCAGATCCGTGGAGGAGATCTCAAAAACAGACCTGCTTTTGATCATCGGGACCACCGGAGAGGTTATGCCTGCAGGCCTGCTTCCGTCTATAGCCCGTTCAAACGGGGCCAGGGTGATTGAGATCAATCCGGGTAACTCAGCCTTTACCGGTTCAATTACCGACCTTCTCTTACAGGGACCAGCAGCCGAGGTGAGCAGGCTCCTGGACTCGTACCTTTTTTAGTCTCACCTATTTTTCATTTATTTGCATAGTTTTAAATACCTTAAATTTTCGACAAATCATGGATCTACTTAAAGGAAAAGTCGCAGTGGTTACCGGTGCCGCAAGAGGTATAGGTAGGATGATTGCACTTCGTTTTGCCCAGGAGGGTGCCCATGTGGCATTTACGGATCTTTCCAGGGATGAGAATATGGATACGCTGGAGAAAGAACTCTCCCAGCTGGGTGTAAAAGGCAAAGGATATGTGAGTGATGCCAGTAATTTCAATGAGGCACAACAGGTGGTGGATCAGGTGATTGCTGATTTTGAAAAGGTGGATGTGCTGGTCAATAATGCCGGAATCACTCGCGACACCCTGTTGATGCGTATGGATGAAGAAATGTGGGATCTGGTGATCAAAGTGAATTTGAAATCGGTCTTTAATTTCACCAAGGCAGTGCAAAAGTATATGTTGAAGGCACGGACGGGCTCCATCATAAATATGAGTTCCGTGGTCGGCGTAAACGGGAATGCCGGACAGTCCAACTACTCCGCCTCCAAGGCTGGGATCCTGGGATTTACTAAATCAATAGCCAAGGAACTGGGCGCACGGAATGTTCGATGCAATGCCATTGCCCCGGGATTTATAATTACTGATATGACTGGTAAACTTCCTGAAAATGTGAAAGAGGAGTGGATCAAGAGTATTCCGCTGAAACGAGGCGGATTGCCCGAAGATGTGGCTAATGTATCTCTTTTCCTGGCATCCGACTTAAGCTCCTATATGACCGGTCAGACCCTGCAGGTATGCGGAGGCATGAGTGTGTGATCCAGATCGTAAAGTTGAAAGGTGATTTCCGCTCGGGTAAAAGCTCACATATTGACCCTACTGTTCTCCCTGGTCCTTCTGGGGTGCAGAAGTATTTACAGTGTCGTTGAATTTGAAGTACTGGAACCGGCCACGGTTCAGTTTCCCGATCATGTGAAACAGCTCCTGTTCCTGAACAGAGCACCGCTTACCTTAGATATCTGGTCAGATCAGAACCAGGAGGGCATGGACCTAAGGCAACTGGTATTGCTGGACACTCTGATTATCAACAACCTTCACCGGGGAGTACTGGACGTGCTACGTAATTCTCCCATTGAGCGCTTTCACAGACCCATCTGGCTATCCGATCGCAGAGTTGATACTGCCTACCTTGATGATCGCATCCTTACCAGGAGAGAGGTGCAGGAAGTGTGCGACAGTATGGCCGGAGATGCCATCATTTGCCTGGAATTTTACGCGGTCGCCCTGGACCAGCATATTAACTATTATACCGATGACCCCGGGGAGATTCAGAACCAGTACTTCGAAGTCTCCAACAGACTGAAATGGAACATTTACCTGCCTGGTCATCCAAAACCCTTTGATACCTACTCCACGGTGGATACCCTCTTTTTTCCGGCAATTACCGATGGAGAGTTTATACCCCCTGCTCCCGGGGTGGATATGCTCAGGGAACTGTTTTACGAAAGTGGCTTTAAATATGGTACTTACCTGGTTCCGGTCTGGAATCTGGCCAACAGGGTGTTATTCAGGGGAAAAGATGATTCTCTGAAACTGGCTGTGAAACATACGGATGAAGGGGACTGGGAGAGTGCTTTTTCCATCTGGAACCATCTGATCGATTCAGAGGACAGCACCCTGGTAGCCAAGGCATATTATAACCTGGCAGTTTATTATGAGCTGGAGGACAAGCTAGATTCGGCCAGCAGGATGCTTGATTTAGCTCTGGAGCAGGACAGCCTAGATCAGGCGGTATTGTACCGGGATGAGCTGGATGTAAGATTATTAAACAGAAAGGACATTGTTAAACAAGTTGGAGGGAAAAGGTGATGTATAATACGGTGTTTGTCCTCTTAATTTCGGTGTTGATTTTTGGGTATCTCCTGGACAGGATCCTGGACAAGCTGAACCTGGATCATACTCTGCCTGTTTTGCCGGAGGAACTGGCAGGGATTTTTGATGCTGAGGAATACAGGAAGAGTCAGCTCTATAAAAGGGATAATACCCGTTTCTCTTTTGTTACCAGTAGTCTGAGCTTCGTGCTTATGTTGCTGCTCTTTGCATTCGGGATATTTGGCTGGTTTGATGGCCTGATCGCAGGCATAAGGACTCACTACATCGTTCATGTACTCATTTTTTTTGGCTCACTTGCCCTGCTGGGTGATCTGCTGACCACCCCCTTTGATCTATACAATACCTTTGTTCTGGAAGAGAAGTTACGGATTCAACCGCACCAATGTTCGGACCTATGTTCTGGATAAACTGAAGGGCTGGCTGCTGGGAGCCATTCTCGGGGGTGGACTCCTGGCTCTGATCACGTGGATCTACATGCTGACGGGTCCCTGGTTCTGGCTGATTGCCCTGGGCGTGGTGACCCTGGTTTCTGTTTTCCTGAACATGTTCTATTCCAACTTGATCGTACCCCTCTTTAATAAGCAGACTCCGCTGGAAGAAGGATCGCTGCGGAGCAAAATAGAGGAGTTTGCGCAACAGGCGGATTTTAAGCTGGATAACATATTTGTGATGGACGGCTCGAAGCGCTCCAGCAAAGCCAATGCCTATTTTACCGGGCTGGGACCCAAAAAACGGATCGTCCTGTTTGATTCACTTGATCGAAGATCTGGAAGAGGAGGAGATTGTAGCCGTACTGGCCCATGAAGTGGGTCATTACAAAAAGAAGCATACCACCGAGCGGACTCATCCTGGGTATCCATTCAGACGGCCATTATGCTCTACCTCTTTTCCCTGTTTGTGGGAGTGGACAGTTTTGCGGTGGCGCTGGGAGGGACAGAGGCCTCATTTCACCTGGGCCTGCTGGCTTTTGGAGTACTCTATTCTCCCATTTCCATGCTTCAGGACTGGTTACTAATTCATTGTCAAGGCGTTATGAATTCCAGGCAGATCAGTTTGCCAGGGAGAATCATAGTGCGGACAAGCTGATTAGCTCCCTGAAGAAGCTTTCGAAAAATAACCTGAGCAACCTGACTCCCCACCCGGTATATGTTTTTTTTCACTACTCTCATCCGCCATTATTACAGCGAATCAAGTCCTTACAAAATTAGGGGCTTAAAAGATTTATTGAGTATCTTTATTGGAGTTCCACCGGTTAACTCCACTGCCCTATTGGGGTACAAAAAAGCAGATCTTAAAACGAAGGGAATTTCTGGCCGGTATGGCCTCAGTTCCGCTTTTGGGGGCCAGGGGTGGGGTCCGCTGAGGAAAGAAGCAGCCTCTCACAAGTCAGACCCCTGAGGATCAGCAAGCGCTTCGGCTGGGATTAGTCGGATATGGTAACCAGGGGAGAGGAACTGCTGAAGGCAGCTATCCTCACCGGACATGAATGTGGAGTTCCGTGGGGTATGTGAATTATTTGATCAGCGACTGAACGCGGCATAAACCATGCCGGATCCGCAGCCAGGGGATATAAAAATTACCTGGCTCTGCTGGAAAGTGATGATATGGATGCCGTGATCATTGCCACACCGGACCACTGGCATGCCAGCATGGCCACTGAAGCAGCCAGGAGGGGGAAGCACATATACCTGGAAAAATGCATGACCCGTACCGAGAGGAGGCCAAATGCATTGAGAGATACAGTAAAGCAAAGTGGGGTGGTATTTCAGCTGGGCCACCAGGGGAGACAGAGGGATTTGAATTTAAAGGCCAGGGAACTGATTCACAAGGATACCATGGGTCAGATTACGCTGATTGAGACCACCACCAACCGGAACGATTCTCCAGGGATGACTGGATAAGTAAGCAGGGTGAAGAGGCAAGCAAAGACTCCATCGACTGGGACCTGTTCCAGGAACCGTCCCGTGAAAAACTCCTTTCAGCGCTGGAGAGCTATTATGGATGGAGGAATTACCGGGATACGGGACCGGGATGTCCGGAGATCTCCTGAGCAATGAGTTTGATGCAGTAAATTCCATCCTGGATCTGGGCATTCCTGTATCGGCCATGGCTCAGCGGAGGTTTGTACTATCACCGGGATGGAAGGGAGGTTCCTGATGTATTTCAGGCCGCCTTTGAATATCCAGACAGGGAGCTTACTCTTCTTTACAGTGGCACCCTGGCAAGCGGAGTTCCCAGAGGAACTCTTTTTATGGGCAGGGAGGCAACCCTTGAGCTGGGAAGGTACTCTCACTGTCTGGGCAGATAAGAAGTCCATTAAATATAAAAGCCGAATAGAATCGGCATCATAGATCCTTCTGCACCCTTTGTAAACTATACGAAAGGATCAGTGAAGTGTGGATGCTGTCTCTTCAGCAACTTCAAAATATTATGCCGACAGGGGATTGGTGACGACCTATCGTGAAGGAAAGCAGCACAACACCACTCAGCTACATCTGGCAGAATGGATGAATGCATTATGAAGGGGCAGACTACCCAGCTGCAATATGGACAGGGGATTTGAAGAGGCCGTAACGGCCCATATGGCAACCACGCTCTTACCAGGAGGGAAGAAAGGTTCTCTGGGATCCAGAAACAGAAACAATTGTCTAATATAGAATACTAATCTCAAATTTACCAACTAACATGAACACCTCCAGCAACATGAACAGAAGCAATTTTCTCGAAAAGACGGCTGTTGGTACTGCTGCCAGTCGGCTTGTCTTCCCCCGCCATGAATCTGATGGCTGGGGAGAGACATAAGAAAGCGGTTAATAAGGTCGGATTGTACAGCATCACCTTTCTGGGGGTCTGGTACAAAGGCGATGCGCTTACCCTGGATGAATATGATGATCAAAGCAAAGGACTTTGGGTTATGACGGCATCGAGATCGATGGGAAAAGACCCCATGGCAATCCCCTGGATATGCCGACGGCCCGTTGCAAGGAGCTGAAGGCAAAGGCAGCAGACCTGGGACTGGATATCTATGCCGTTTCGGCCAACAACGATTTCAGTAGTCCGGTTCCCGAATACCGGGAGTGCCAGATCGTCTACCTTCGCGAACTGATGCGCATGACCTCCGACCTGGAAGTAAAACCTCTAAGAGTATTCCTGGGATGGCCCGGAGTAACCCTTCATCCAACGGGTGGCAGATATGATATTGCCAGGGACAACTGGAATCAGGCACATTACCAGTTCGAACCCGAGCAAATCTGGGACTGGTGCCGGGAGGGCCTGATTGAAAGCGCCAAATATGCAGACGATTACGGGGTAACTCTGGCACTTCAGAATCACAAACCCGTCATCCATGACTGGAAAGATATGATGCGCATGATTAATGAGGTGGATTCCCCCGCATCTGAAAGCCTGCCTGGATGCACCTATTCTGGAGGAAAAGAATCCGGAAAATATCAGGGAAGCCGCTCAGGCAGTGAAGGGTATACAAATGTTAACCCATTTTGGAGGAGAATTCGACAGAGATGCCGCTCCGGCAAAATTGTGGATACCCAGGATCACAGCGATCATGGCGAAAAGGCCGGGAGCAAATAGGCAGAAAGATACCTGCCCGAGTTTGTGAAAGCACATGAATGACATTGGGTATGAAGGGTATTACAGCTATGAATTGTGTCATCCTCTTCCACTGGTGAATGGCGAGAAAGTCGGGATCGATTTCGTAGAGAAGAATGCGAAACTGGCCTGTGAAATGATGAAGGGACTGGTTAGCAGGGCATAGGGATATTGTCCTCGTCACTTAAATTCTTTTGCTTCGCAAAATATTATAGGCTCCTCATCCAATATCCCTCACCCTGTGAAAATTGAGAGCGGAATGGAAAGAAAAAAGGCCTCCGGAAATCCGGAGGCCTTTTATATGAGCGGGAAACGGGGATCGAACCCGCGACCCTCAGCTTGGGAAGCTGATGCTCTACCACTGAGCTACTCCCGCAGCAGAAACAAATTTACATTTTATTTATATACTTTTGCAAAGCCCCGAGAAAAATCTGGAACAGAATGAAAAGCGCCCTTAATCACCATCGGAGATGAGATCCTGATCGGACAGGTGACCGATACCAATGCCGTGTGGATCTCGAAGCAACTTAACAAGACTCGGAGTTCAGGTAGAGGAGATGGTGACGGTTTCGGATGAGGCCGGACAGATCAGCGCCACCCTGGACAGGTTGATGGGCACATTACGATCTGCTGATCATGACCGGGGGACTGGGGCCCACCAAGGATGATATTACCAAACAAACCCTGGCAGCCTATTTTAACAGCAAAATGGTTACTCACCCTGAGTGCTGGACAGGATTACGTGCCTTCTTCAAGGAACGGGGCGTTCCATGATTGAATCCAATCTCAGGCAGGCCGATGTCCCGGAAAAATGTAAAGCTCTGATGAACAGGCATGGAACTGCTCCCGGAATGTGGTTTGAGAAGGAGGGGACCATCCTGGTCTCCTTGCCGGGAGTGCCTTATGAGATGAAGGGACTGATGGAAGATCATGTGATCCCTGAGATTCAGCAAAAGGAATAAAAGTTCCTCATGTGGTGCACCGGACCATCATGACCCAGGGAGTTCCTGAATCCTACCTGGCAGCCATGCTTAAAGATTGGGAGCAGGCTCTTCCGGCCTGCGTGAAACTGGCCTACCTGCCCAGACCGGGCATTGTCAGATTAAGGTTGACGTGTTGTTGACAAATGTGCCAAAGATTCCGAACAAATACTTCAGGTAATTATAGCTAAGCTACTGGATATTATAGCAGAACATGTATTTGGATATGATGATATTACCCTGGAGGAATCCCTGGGTGATGCTGTTGAAGGAGCGGGGATTGACCCTGGCTTCGGCCGAAAGTTGTACGGGAGGTAACATAGCCAGCTGATTACTTCGGTTCCCGGGAGTTCGGCCTATTTCAGTGGATCTGTCATTGCTTACGAGAACCGGATCAAGACAGGAGTGCTCGGGGTGGATCCCGCTGGTCATTGATAAGAAAGGGGCTGTAAGCAGGGAAGTAGTGGAACAGATGGCAGCCGGAGTTGCAGAAAGCTGGGAACCGAAACTGCCATCGCCACCTCAGGGATTGCCGGCCCAGATGGGGGAACGAAGGAGAAACCTGTGGGAACCACCTGGATATGTGTGCAATACGGGGATAAGTCCTATGCGGAAAAATACCTGTTCTGGTGGTACACGGGAGCGGATCATTGACCAGGCCAGCCTATACAGCTCTGCAGCTTCTGCGCAGTCTAATTCTGAATACACTGTAATGCTCCCGTATCATAAGGCACAATGGTCTCTGCAGTAGGCTTTTTTGCCTGTAAAGCTTGATTATTATCATAAATAATTGCGTAATTTGCGCCTCGTTAGAAGAATCGATCTGAAATTCATAAGGAAAAATGTCGAAAATTTGTCAGATAACAGGAAAGAAGATGATGGTGGGAAACAACGTATCTCACTCTAAGAGAAGGACTAAAAGAACCTTCCAGCCGAATCTCTTCGATAAGAAGTTTTATCTTGAAGAAGAAGACAGGTATGTGAACCTGCGTGTTTCTGCCCAGGGAATCCGCACCATCAATAAGAACGGACTGAAAGCTACACTGGAAGATGCCGTTAAAAAAGGATTTTTGAAATCTTATTAATTAGAATAGAAATGGCTAAAAAAGGTAAAGGAAACAGGGTACAGGTAATTCTTGAGTGCACAGAGCACAAAGAGAGCGGAATGCCCGGAACTTCACGCTATATCTCAACCAAAAACAGGAAGAATACTCCTGACAGGATGGAGCTGAAGAAATATAATCCCGTATTGAAAAAAGTAACTGTACATCGCGAAATCAAATAAGATCTGAAAAATGGCTAAGAAAGTAGTAGCAACATTGCAGAGCGGCGAGGGAAGAAATTTTACCAAGTGTATTAAAATGGTTAATTCCCCCAAATCCGGAGCTTATATCTTTCGAAGAAGAAATGGTACACAATGACCACATCAAAGATTTCTTTGGTAACTAATCATTGTCAATCATATATAATCTCAAAGCTTTCTTAATTTTAAGGAAGCTTTTTTTTTATACGTATATGGGACTATTTTCCTCAGAAAAAAGAAGAACCTCGACAGGGGACTGGAGAAGACCAAGGAAAGTGTGTTTAAGAAGCTCTCCAGGGCAGTTGTTGGGAAATCCCGGGTAGATGACGAGGTTCTGGATAATCTGGAAGAGGTGCTGATCACCTCCGATGTGGGCGTGGACACCACTCTGCGGATCATCGAGCGGATTGAAACCCGGGTATCCAAAGATAAATTTTTAAATACCAGTGAATTAAATACAATTCTGAAGGAAGAGATCGCGCTGCTGCTGGAGAGAGAATAATTCCGGGGTGGTCAGCGGTTTTGAGGATCCTTTGCCTGCGTACCCCCTATGTCATTATGGTGGTGGGAGTGAATGGAGTTGGAAAAACCACCACCATTGGAAAGCTGGCCTATCATTTTAAAAAGGCAGGAAAAAAAGTGGTGCTGGGGGCAGCCGATACTTTCAGAGCGGCTGCCGTAGATCAGTTATCCATTTGGGCCGACAGGGTAGGAGTTGATATTGTAAAACAGGCAATGGGTTCCGATCCTGCATCAGTAGCCTATGATACCCTTTCTTCTGCGGTATCTGCAAATGCGGATGTGGTTATCATCGATACCGCCGGCCGGCTGCACAATAAAGTGAACCTGATGAATGAGCTCAGCAAGATCAAGCGCGTGATGCAGAAAGCTTATTCCCGATGCACCCCATGAGATCCTGCTGATCCTGGATGGATCCACGGGTCAGAATGCCTTTGAGCAGGCAAAGCAATTTACCAAGGCAACGGAGGTAAATGCCCTGGCACTTACCAAGCTGGATGGAACAGCCAAAGGGGGGGTGGTGATGGGAATATCCGACCAGTTCCAGATCCCTGTAAAATATATTGGCATTGGTGAAAAAATGGAGGACCTTCAGGTTTTTGACCGCAATGAATTTGTGGACAGCCTATTCAACCAATAATGACCATAAATATTCTTACACTGGGTTGTTCCAAGAACCTGGTCGATTCAGAGCACCTGCTGGCACAGTTCCGTGCTTCCGGCTATAAAGTGCTTCATAATGCCTTTGAAGAAAGCTGCAGATGTGGTGATCATCAATACCTGTGGGTTCATCCTGGATGCCAAGGAGGAGTCTGTGGACACCATTCTGTCCTATATGGAAGAAAAGCAGACGCGGAAATATCCGGAAACTTTTTGTGATGGGTTGTTTGTCTGAACGCTACAGGGAAGAACTGAAGAAAGAGATGCCTGAAGTTGATGGTTTTTTCGGGGTCTGGGAGATGCCTGCCATCCTGGAGTGCCATGGGAACCAAACTGGATCAACGCTTGCTACAGGAGCGGGAACTGACCACACCTTCCCACTATGCTTACCTGAAAATTTCTGAAGGATGTAACCGCAGCTGTGCCTTTTGCGCCATTCCCGGAATTCGAGGTCCCCAGCAATCCATTTCCATTGAGGATCTGCTAAAAGAAAGCAACAACCTGGTAAAAAAGGGAGTTAAAGAATTGATCCTGATTGCTCAGGATCTGACCTCTTACGGGCATTGACCTCTATGGCAGAAGAGCATTGCCAGAACTTCTGCATGAGCTTGTGAAAATTGAAAAGCTGGAATGGATCCGTCTTCACTACGCTTATCCCACCGGGTTTCCTGAAGAGGTGATCGGGCTGATGGCCTCCGAGGAGAAGATCTGCAACTACCTGGATATTCCCATTCAGCATGTGAATAATGAGATTCTTTCCGCCATGGGACAGGGGACATGACCGGGCGAAGCTGGAGGATCTGCTGCAGAAATTCCGCACGCAGGTTCCCGATGTGGCCCTTCGTACCACCGTTCTAACCGGATTTCCGGGGGAGACAGACAGAGGCTTTCTCCGGAACTGTTGGATTTCATCAGAGATTTCAGATTTGAACGGCTGGGTGTATTTCCCTATTCTCACGAAGAGGATACCCCGGCGCATAAGAATTTCAGGGACCAGGTTCCGGACCAGGTAAAATCGGATCGTGCCGGAGCCATCATGGAGCTGCAGCAGGAGATTTCCCTCAGTCTCAACGAGGAGAAGATCGGGCAAACATTCAAAGTGCTGATCGACCGAAGGGAAGGGCAATATTTTGTGGGACGAACCCAATACGACTCTCCGGAAGTGGACAATGAGGTTCTGTACCTGAGAATGCCAGCAACTTTCCATAGGTCAGTTTTACCAGGTAAGGATTACCGGTGCCGGTGAATTTGATCTTTATGGAGAAGTGGAACTGGCCTAGGCTTTATCCTTGCCTTCTCCTTCGGGCAACTCTTTCTTCCCTTCAGGGAGCTCCTTTCTGGCTTCCGGCAACTCTTTGTTTTCCTTAGATTTAGGCAGCGCTTTCTTCTTTTTGATGGAGACTGTTATCTCCTCCTTCTCCTTATCAAAATCGACCATCATGGTATCGCCCTCCACCAGAGATGATTTAATGATCGTTTCAGCCATGGGATCCTCCAGGTATTTCTGGATAGCACGTTTCAGAGGCCTTGCACCGTATTGAATGTCATACCCTTTTTCAAGAACATAGTCTTTGGCTTCCTCGGAAAGCTTGATCCCGAATCCAAGGGTGTGTTACCCTTTCATAGAGTCCTTTCAGTTCGATATCGATGATCTTATGGATGTCTTCCCTGGACAGGGTATTAAAGAGAACCACATCGTCGATACGGTTCAGGAATTCAGGGGCAAAAGCACGCTTCAATGCTTTTTGAATCACGCCCTTTGGAATATTCATTGGCAGCATCCTGCCTGGCTTTTGTGGCAAATCCCACACCCTGACCAAAATCCTTCAGCTCCCGGGTTCCGATATTGGAAGTCATGATCACGATGGTATTCCTGAAATCCACACGTCTTCCAAGGCTATCAGTGAGCTGTCCCTCATCAAGCACCTGAAGCAGAATATTGAATACATCGGGATGTGCCTTTTCAATCTCATCCAGCAGCACCACCGCATAAGGTTTCCTGCGCACTTTCTCGGTTAACTGTCCACCTTCTTCATAACCCACATATCCCGGAGGAGCCCCCACCAGTCTGGATACGGAGAATTTCTCCATATATTCGCTCATATCGATGCGGATCAGGTTGTCGATGGATTCGAAAAGATATTCAGCCAGTACTTTGGCCATCTGTGTTTTACCAACTCCAGTCGGACCCAGGAACACAAAGGTTCCGATGGGTTTGTTGGGATCCTTCAGTCCGGCCCTGTTGCGCTGAATGGATTTCACCACCTTTGCGATGGCTTCGTCCTGGCCAATCACACTGCCTCTGAGCTCATCGGCCATTTTCAGGAGCCTGGCACCTTCGGCCTGTGCAATCCGCTGCACAGGAACACCGGTCATCATGGCCACCACCTCGGCCACTTTCTCTTCATCCACAGTTTCCCGGTTCTGGGAGAGTTCCTTCTCCCATTTCTTCTTTTCCGAATCAAGCCTGTCCAGCAACTCTTTTTCCTTATCCCTGTAGCTGGCAGCTTTTTCAAAGTTTTGATTCTTAACTGCCTGAATCTTATCCTGCTTGGTTGCTTCAATATCTTTTTCCAGCTCCACGATCTGGTCGGGGACCACAATGTTGGAGATATGTACCCTTGAACCTGCTTCATCCAGGGCATCAATGGCCTTATCGGGCAGGTGCCGGTCGCTGATATATCTCTGTGTCAGCTTTACGCAGGCATCAATGGCATCATCTGTATAGTTTACATTGTGATGTTCCTCATAGCGCTCCTTGATATTCATAAGTATATCGATGGTTTCCTCCGGGGAGGTGGGGTCCACCATCACTTTCTGGAACCTGCGCTCCAGGGCCCCATCTTTTTCAATGTGCTGCCTGTATTCGTCCAGGGTAGTTGCTCCGATACACTGGATTTCACCTCTGGCCAGAGCAGGTTTCAGCATATTGGCCGCATCCAGGGAACCTGTGGCTCCGCCGGCTCCTACGATGGTATGAATCTCATCAATAAACAGGATAATGGCCGGATTTTTTGTCAGCTCATTGAGGATGGCTTTCATACGTTCCTCAAACTGTCCCCTGTATTTGGTCCCCGCAACAATGGAGGCCAGATCCAGGGTAACAACGCGCTTGTCAAACAGTACCCGGCTCACTTTTCGCTGAATGATCCTGAGCGCCAGTCCTTCAGCAATGGCAGATTTACCAACTCCGGGTTCTCCGATGAGGATCGGATTGTTCTTTTTGCGGCGGCTCAGGATCTGTGCCAGCCTTTGTATTTCAATCTCCCTGCCGACAACCGGATCCAGGCGATCTTCTTCGGCAGCCTTGGTCAGATCTATTCCAAAATTATCCAGGACAGGGGTATCTGAACTACTCTTCTGAGAGGATCCCGGGCTACCCTTGGAACCTCCCGGCTGTCCGCCGCCGCTTCCGCCACCGAAAGGGCCTTTACTTTCATCATCTTCATCTCCTGGAAAATCTGCCTGGTTTTCAGGCTGAGAGTCTGAAATCTCCTGCTTCACCTTATTGTAGGTGATATCATTTTCCACCAGATATCTGGTGGCGTAGTTATTATCATCCTTGAGAATAGCCAGAAGCAGATGGTTGGTATCAATGGTCTTTTCTTTCATGGAACGGGCTTCCAAATGGGTGAGCTTCAAGATTCTCTCTGCGCTTTTCAGCAGGGGCAGACTATCAGGGTCCGTGGCTGTGGATGGCTGGTCATTGCGTATGGCTTTTTCAATGGCCATTCTTAGGTCATATAGCTCTACTCCAAGCACCACGAGTACATCTATGGCCAAACCCTCGCCATCCCGTAAAATCCCCAAAAACAGGTGCTCTACGCTGATGTGAGAGTTGCCAAGCCTGACGGCTTCCTCTTTACTGTATCCCAGTACGTCTTTTATCCTTTGTGAAAACTGTGCATCCATACGGCAAAGTAACTAATAAGGCTTGAGATTATCAATAGAACACTCATCTATTATAAACAGTTCAATGTTAATAAAAGCACAATTAAATCAAGGTTTTTAGGGGGGAAATGACTATTTTCGTGTCTTATTAAAATGTGTAATATTCATCTAGGTAATGCATTGATAATTAATTAGTTGTAAAGTGATGGCGGAAGGAGAAAAAATACTGAGAATTAACATCGAGGAGGAAATGAAAAGTGCTTACATCGATTACTCGATGTCGGTGATTGTTTCACGTGCGTTACCCGATGTTAGAGATGGACTGAAACCGGTACATCGCAGGGTGCTTTTTGGAATGTCGGAGTTGGGAGTTTTTGCAAACAGACCATATAAAAAATCAGCCAGAATAGTGGGAGAGGTGCTGGGTAAATACCACCCCCACGGGGACACATCCGTATATGATGCCATGGTAAGAATGGCGCAGGAGTGGTCTCTGCGCTATCCTCTGGTAGAAGGCCAGGGAAACTTTGGATCTGTTGACGGGGACAGCCCGGCAGCAATGAGGTATACAGAGGCGCGTCTGCGAAAAATCGCAGAGGAAAGCATGGCTGACCTGGATAAAAATACCGTGGATTTCCAGCTCAATTTTGATGATACCCTGGAGGAACCTACGGTGATGCCCACCCGTATTCCGACCCTGCTGATCAATGGGACATCGGGTATTGCGGTAGGGATGGCCACCAATATGCCTCCGCATAACCTCACTGACGCAGTGGATTCCATCATAGCATATATAGAGAACCAGGATATTGAGATCAGCGAGCTTACTGAGATTCTGAAAGCCCCGGATTTCCCAACAGGTGGGATTATATATGGGTATAACGGGGTAAAAGAGGCCTATGAGACAGGCCGGGGAAGGATCGTGGTCAGGGCCAAAAGTGAAATTGAGGTCACGGATACGGGCCGGGAGAAGATCATTATTACAGAGATACCCTACCTGGTTAACAAGGCAGAATTGATCCGTAAAACTGCCGATTTGATCAACGAAAAGAAGATCGAGGGGATCTCTTATATTAATGATGAGTCGGACCGTCAGGGTATGCGCATTGTCATCATTGTTAAAAGGGATGCCAGCGCCCATGTGGTGCTTAATAACTTATTGAAGTATACCCAGCTGCAAACCGCCTTCAATGTCAATAACATTGCATTGGTTAAAGGACGGCCCCGTACTTTAAATCTGAAACAGATTATTGTCCATTTTGTGAATCACCGGCATGATGTGGTGGTTCGCCGTACAGAATATGAACTGGATCAGGCCGAGAAGAGGGCCCATATCCTGGAGGGCTTACTGAAAGCACTGGATCATATTGACGAGGTCATTGCATTGATCAGAGCCTCGAGAACCCCTGATGAAGCCAGGGAAGGGCTGATGGAGAAGTTTGGATTTACTGAGATCCAGGCACGGGCCATCCTGGATATGAGGCTGCAGAGACTGGTTGGCCTTGAGCGTGATAAGATTCGTGCAGAGTTTGAGGAGCTAATGAAGATGATCGAGTATTACAAAAAGGTACTGGCTGATCAGGGATTGAGAATGGAGATCATCAAGGAGGAACTTCTGGAAGTAAAGGAGAAATTTGGAGATGAAAGAAGAACTGCTCTGGTGCCCGATGAAGGCGAATTCGATCCCGAGGACTTCTATGCCGACGATGACATGGTGATCACCATCTCCAAACTGGGCTATATCAAGCGTACCCCGCTTCATGATTTCAGGACCCAGAACAGGGGTGGAGTCGGAGCTAAAGGAAGTACCACCCGGGACGAGGATTTTATGGTGAATATGTTTGTGGCCACCATGCATAACACCATATTGTTTTTTACCGAAAATGGCAAGTGCTACTGGCTCAAGGTATACCAGATCCCTGAAGGCGCCCGTGCCACCAAGGGAAGGGCCATTCAGAATCTGATCAACATCGAATCGGAGGACACGATCAAGACCTTTGTCAATGTGAAGGACCTGAAAGATAGCGAGTACATCAACAATAATTACATTGTCCTGGCCACCAAGAAAGGGGTCATTAAAAAAACCAGACTGGAGGCCTACTCAAGACCTCGTCAGAATGGGATCAATGCCATCCTTGTCCGCGAAGGGGATACCCTCCTGGACGCCAGGCTGACCGATGGGGACATGGAAATGATGCTGGCGGTTCGTTCCGGAAAAGCCATTCGTTTTCATGAAGATACTGTCAGGGCAGTGGGCAGAACCGCATCCGGGGTGAAAGGGGTGACCCTGGGAGGGCCGAAGGATGAAGTGGTTGGAATGGTTACGGCCAAGGCGGGAGAAAAGGATATTCTGGTGGTCTCAGAAAATGGATTTGGAAAACGTTCCGTCCTGGAGGACTACCGCATCACCAACCGTGGAGGCAAAGGGGTCAAAACGATCAATATTACTGAAAAGACAGGTAAGCTGATTGCCATGAAGGCAGTGACTGATGATGATGACCTGATGATTATTACCGAAAGCGGTATTGCCATCAGGCTGGCAGTCAGGGCAGTCCGTGTAATGGGGCGTAACACGCAGGGCGTGAAGCTTATTAATCTACGGGATGGAGATCAGATTGCTGCAGCCACCCAGGTTCCTGCCAACAGCGAAAATGAAGATAACCACAGCTCAGAGGATGAGGCTGTTGAATAATATTAAACTGTTCTGGCATTCTATTTGAAGGTATAAGGTAAAATTGTATTTTTGAAGTCAAATTAATCACAATCAATATGAGAAAGTTAATCACACTGGTAATCATTGCCACAGCTGTAATCGGACTGAATGCCCAGGATATGGGTAGCACCGTAGTTCTGCTGAATGCCAACACGGTAAAAAAGAAGGTAGATAAAATTGATGCAGATATTCAGGACGCTAAAAAGAGTGCTAAAGCCGCTACCTGGATGAAGAGGGGAGAACTCTACCAGGATATTTTTAATATAGGGCTGGAACAGACCCAGGAAGGTATGGACACAAAAATGCTTACTCTGTTTTATAAGCAACCTCTCAGTATAGAAAAGGAAACCCTCGAGGATGGTTCTCAGCAGGAGATTTACAATTATGAGCATATGAAGTATGTTTTCGTGAATGGTGTTCTGCAACAATGGATAAGGGTTAACCCCATACGTGAAGAACCACTGAAGGTGGCCATCGAATCTTACGAAAAAGCATTGGAACTGGATGAAGGTGGAAAACTGGAGTCCAAGATTAAAGAAAGCTTGATCGAGGTGAAGTCAATGTTAAAAAGACAGGGTGTAAACTCTTATTATACAGAGGACTATGAAGGCGCTTTGGGCTGTTTTGAAGATGTTCTAAAGATCAATCAATTGGACCTTTTTGCCGGCGAGTTTGATACGGTTATGGTGCAGTATTCTGGCATTATATCCAGGGAGATTGCAAGCAAGACGGATAGCGATGAGCTCTATAAAAAGTCCATTGGATATTATAAAGAGCTGGCAGCTGCAGATTTTGGGGGTCCAAACACCTATCTCCAGATTAAAATGGATTATATGAATCTGGGAGATACGCTGAGTGCCCTTGAAATTCTCAAAGAAGCGTACGCTAAGTATCCTGATACCGTTAATGTGATTGCAAATCTCGCGGACACCTATATTCAGATGAAAGATATTGATGGAGGGATTGCTTTTATGGAAAGTGTAGTTGAGAAGAGTCCGGATATTGCTGAGTCTTATTACTGGCTGGGTCGTATGCTGATCAATAAGGAAGAAGTAGAATCGGTTGATAAAGCCATCGAAGCCTACAATAAGGCTGGAGAGATTGATCCTTCCATCTATTATATATGGTATGATCTGGGATATATCTATTATCTCCAGGGAGCCGATTTCTTTGAACGAAGCAACGAAGAGAAGGACAATGCCATTCGCACGAAACTTATTGAGCTTGGCAAAGAAAAATACGAAGCTGCCATTCCTATCCTTGAAAAAGCCTATGAGCTGAACACAGAAACCCAAACAGTGAAATATGAGACGCTTGATCTGCTTCAGAGGATCTATTACAAGGAAGAGATGACCGAACAGTATGAGCGTGTAAAGGCTTTAAAAGAGAATATGTAGAATTTTTACCTTACGAGACTATAAAATTGAAGGGGAGGTACGATAGCGTATTTCCCTTTCTCTTTACATATTCTATTTAACATAACATTAATTATAGGACAACTGCGACTTTCAAGCTTTGCTCTTTGGATCCTGCTCTGTCACTATAATTGGGCATTATGTTAAACCGGAGCGCAACGGAGTTCGGCGAAGCCAATAGCCGCTCGGCCATTGCGCACAGGCCTTCCCGCTGCATCCGCCATTGATCATACACAGTCGGCGCGCAAGGTTTTTAAGGCTTGAATCCAATCCTGGGACGTTTTTTTTGTTCTAGTTCAGCTTCCTTTACTTTTTCAATTTGCTTAAGATATTCAAGAATTATCCTTATCTGACTATCATGCCTGGTAAGTTGGTTCTGAACTTGCTCCAGTTGATGAATAACATCCTTATTCTGGAATACAAGTTCCCGGATCTTAACGAAAGTATCGATGATAAGAATATTGACTTTTTCGGCTCTCGGACTTTTCAATACGCTCGAAAGCATTAATAATCCATGTTCGGTAAATGCATAAGGCATGTATTTAAGGCGATGTCCTCGGTTTAAGATCACATTTTGTGATCTTAAACTATCATATTCATTCTGAGTAAGTTGGAACATGTATCTTTCCGGAAATCTACCATTATTCCTTTTTACTTGCTGGTTTAACACCCTAGTCTCCACCTGGTATAACTCTGCAAGATCATAGGATAACATCACTTGTTTACCTCGCACATTATAAATCTTGCTAATTATAATCTCTTCAGCTATAGCGATTTGACCCGTTTCTTGATTCATATCCAGCTGGCTTGATGGTCTATTTAATTCATTATCTACATGAGTTTATGATGTAAAATCCTAAATATCAGTCAAAACCACTGCGAAACAGTAATACAAATGAAAGATCTGTATTTGTCGGGAATTGGAGGTCTCAATTTGCGACCTCCAATAGTGATGTCCATATCCAGGATTCACCTAAACACCCATCTCACGTTGCTGAGCAACGAATTGATAAGCATTAATTGTTACTTCCTGACAATATACAGCTGGTTTCGCTGCACAGCAAAAGCATTGTATACCCGGCCACCACAGGGCATGCTCACCCTGATATCCACTGATTTATGGTCAGGCAGTCCAAAATAAGCAATGGCTTCGTATCCGCTGGCATATCCGTTTGAGACAGTGATGATGCGTGATGCGATCCGCTCTTCTTCGATCCCCAGTTTGCCACGGGGATAAAGATCCACCCTGGCATCCACCCCGTTTCGATTGGAACCTTCTACAAGCTCCAGTTTTACTGCCAGGTAGTGGTTTGCCCCGGGTGTTTCGTTTTTTAATAATACGGATGGGGCCGCAGTCAGCCATTCAGGACCAAAAAAATCGAGGCGCCCGTCCCTGTCAAAATCACCTAGCGGCCCACAGGCCCAATAACCGTTTCCTTCATTAATTCCAGACTCTGCAGGTTTGTCAAATAGTGGAATTCCACCCATGATCCGCTTGTTCCGGTATACAAATTTATTTCCGGATGTTGCCAGAATATCCACTAAACCATCGTTGTCCATATCCTGGAGCTGAATATTGGGCGTGCGCCTGGAAGGTTGTTCCACGCCCGATTCTTTGGTAATATCCCTTAGAATTGGATTCCCGTCTGCATCATTTCCTTCGTTCAGGAATACAAAAATATTTAGCTTAGCGGTATCTAACAGGCCCGCATCTGTAAAATGCTGTCCCATGACCATATCCATATCCCCGTCATTATCCAGGTCGCCCAGATCCGCTCCACAGGTCCAGAATCCTTCGGCGCTGGTGCCCGGAAGCTGGTATTTAGAAGGAACCAATTGATATTCTTTCTCGCGAAATGTACCATCCCTGTTATTGATAAACATCCTGCAGCTATGGCTGAAGAACACATCCGGCCAGAGGTCGCCGTTCAAATCTCCCACAAATCCTCCTAATCCGTACAAACCATTACGAAAGCCATGGGGAAAACCTGCCTCGGCGGTCACATCTTTAAACACAAGGTCCCCCCTGTTTTCCATAAGCCTGGAATTCCCGCCTGAAATGCTGTCAAGGACCCAGTCTTCCTGCATAAAGAGATCCAGTAGTCCGTCGCCGTTATAATCAAATACATAGGTGCTCCGTCCGGTAAATGGAAGGCCAAAGTTGAGCCCCGCCTTTTCCGTCACATCGGTGAATTCCCCCTGTCCCTTATTCTCGAAGAGAAAATTCCCGGTTTTATGTTGTTCTTTGGGGCTGTTTGGAAGACGGGCATTATGCGAGACTATCAGGTCAAGGTCCCCGTCATTATCAAAATCCGCAAAAGCGGATCCTGAACACCTTCCATATTGACGAACAGGACTTTCCAGCACTTCTTCAAAGGTTCCGTCGCCCCGGTTCAGGAATAGTTTATCGGGTTCAGCTTTTGAAGTGTGGCCGCGTGTTGCATAAATTGAATCGGGCCGGTCAGAGAAGGTGCCAACAAACAGATCCGGATAGCCGTTCCCTGTTACATCTCCCCAGGCTGCACTGTGACCTTTTATGCCTTTTAGAGGTTCTATTAAACCCGCATTCTGAGTAACATCCTCAAAGCGGATCTGTCCTTTAACCGAAAAAGCAGTTATGCATGTAAAACTGCAGATGGCTATCGCAAATGCAAATTTTTTACACATATCTAGAACTCAAAATCAGGTTTTAAGATGGAAATCCACTTTTCCAATCTTTCTGCAGTCAGTTCTGCTTCATTATCTTCATCCAGAGCCAAGCCACAGAAATACCCGTCCTCAAGTAATGCTTCCGAATCTGTAAAATCATAGCCTTTCGCTTGAACCTTACCAAATATTTGAGCATTTAGCTTTTTGAGGTTTTCATATAGAATTGCCATTCCGGCGGCAAAGTGTTCAGGATATAACACACAGTTTCCAAGTCCGATAATCGCTACCTTCTTTTTCTCAAAACTAATTTCCTTAATCTTCATGAAAAACTCAGGCCACTCATCCACAATCGTTTCGTTATTCCAATGATCTGCACCAACAGTAGAACCGGCGAGAATAATCTTATCGTATTTCATGATATCTTCCTTCACAACTTCCTTAACAGGAATAACATCAATTTTATCATTTCCGATCATTTCTCCTAGCATATTTGCTACTCCATTTACGTTTCCGCCTTCCGGGCTAAAGAATAATGCTGTCTTGCTCATAATGTTAGAATTAAGCGAATAATTATAAATTGTAGGATTCGAAATTTTTACGCCCCTCGATAATTGGACAGTTTACATTTATACTCCAATGATAACCATATTTTTTCATCCAGGAAATAGCAATTTCACCTGAAGCTGGAGTTTCGCCTCAGGTGCATCAATCCTTGCATCGCTCCTTTAAATCCATTTGAATGAGCTGAAAACTGCCCGATATAGCTAGTTTCATATTGGATCCCTCCCTGTTTTCCTTTAAGTGGGTATCAAATTTAGCCTTTGTGTTATTTTTATTTAGAACAATTAAACATTATCACTTGTTTATAGTCTAAATTCAGTGTATAGCATTGAAATTTGGGCTAAAAGGAGAGAAAGATGAAAAAGATGTTCAGTATGAAAAAGCCAATTACGGGATTGTTATTGAGCCTGTTATTCACTTTGAATACTATGGCGGACGGGATTCCGGATGGAGGACAGGTGCGTGGCATGGTATATGACCAGAAATCGAAACAACCTATTGAGTTTGCAACAATAGCATTATTTAATGCCATTGACAGTTCACTGGTTACTGGTACAATCACAGATACGAAGGGAAATTTCAACGCAACAAAGATTGCGGAGGGTACCTATTATATACAGGTGAATTTTCTGGGATATGAAGAACTTCACTTGGGTGAGCTGGTGATCGATGGCAAGAATCGGCGGGTGGATATCGGACAGATTTTCATGGAGGCCAGTGCCCAGTTGCTGGAGGAAGTTGTGATCACTAATGAAAGAAACTCGGTGGAGTTTCAGATTGATAAAAAAATCATTTCCGTGGGGGAGCAGATGACTGCGGCTTCACTGAGTGCGGTAGAAGTGCTCGAAAATGTACCCTCCATCCGGGTCGACATGGAAGGAAATGTATCACTCCGTGGCAGTACGGGCTTTACAGTACTAATTGATGGGAAACCCACCGTGCTGGATCCCAGTGATGTTTTGCGTCAGACCCCGGCCTCCACCATCGAGAATATTGAAATAATCACCAATCCATCATCCAGATACCAACCCGATGGCACAGGTGGGATCATCAATATCATTACTAAGAAGAACCGTATGATGGGCCTCCAAGGTCTGTTTAACTTGAAAACCAGCACCTTTGGGGAATATGGAGGAGATTTCCTCCTGAATTACAGAAAGGGCAATGCCAATTTTTATGCGGGAGGAGATTACAGGAACAGTCCTTACCCGGGAGAAACTTACAGCGAGCGCCGGACCACCCTGGGAGATACCACCACCATCATTGAATCCGCAGGCGACCAGGAAAGACTTAGAGGAGGCGGAGGAGTGCGTATGGGCCTGGATTGGGACATTTCGCCCCGTAACAACTTCGCCCTGGGTATCCGGGCCGGTGAATATAAGAGCCTGAGTAATTCTCAGCTCAATTATCTCACCTACCGTGACCCTTACGACTTTGAGACCCGCGAACTCAGCCTGAATGAATCCGGGCGTGGAGCACTTTACTATAATCTAACAGGCAGTTTTCAGCATAAATTCGAGCAAAAGGACCATGAGCTGATGCTGCAATTCAGCCAGCGTATGCGAAAAGGAGATGAGTTTTCGGAAAACCTGCTGATGGATGAGGATGGAGTTGTGAACCAGGGTACCCGAACCACTGAAATAGGTCCCTCAAAGCAGTTGGAAGTAAAACTGGATTATGCCAAACCGATTGGCGAGAAACATGGCCTGGAAGCTGGTTTTCAGCTAAGAAACAGCAGCAGCGATGATGCCACTGAATTGTATCTTTTCGACCTGGGTGAGCAGGATTTTGTTCTTCAACCTGAAATGAGCAATAACACCGATTATTCCAGAAATATCTATGCCCTTTACGGGATCTTCAAAGGAGAAAGCGGAAATCTGGGCTACCAGGCAGGACTGAGGGGCGAATACACCTACAGAAACATTACGGCCCCGGAGAGTATTGAAGATTATACCATGGAACGATATGACTTCTTCCCTACCCTGCACTCCTCCTACCAGTTACCGGGGGAGAACCAGTTAATGGCCTCTTACTCACGTCGCATTGACAGGCCAAGGGGATATTACCTGGAGCCCTTTATCACCTGGACCGACATGTACAATGTCCGGCGGGGAAATCCTGCCCTGCAACCCGAGTATATTGATGCCATGGAACTGGGCTTCATTCATTCGCGCGAGAAATCGCAGTTATCCCTGGAGGGCTATTACAGGATCAAGCATAACAAGGTGGAACGAACCCGCGAAGTCTATGAGGAAGGGATCCTCTTGCAGACCTTTACTAACGTGGGGACCGATTATTCCCTGGGAATGGAAGCACTGTATAACATCGCCTTATTTTCCTGGTGGGAGCTCAATCTGATGGGTGATCTCTACGACTACCGCATTGTCAGCGAGGACAATGGATCCTCAGATACTTATCGTTCCTTCAACTGGGGTACGAGGGTGAACAACACATTCAATATAGCCAAGAGGATCCGGGTGCAGTTGGATGGCAACTATAACAGCGCTACCGTGACAACACAGGGCGAGGACAAGGCTTATTATTCCTTTAACGCTGCAGTGCGCAGTGATTTTCTGGACAAAACTTTATCCCTGGTTCTGCAGGTGCGCGATGTTTTCTCCACCATGGATCGGGTATCGATCACCCAGGATATTGACTTTTATAACTATAGCAGCAGATCAACCCGGGCACCCATTATATCGCTTACCGCCAGTTATCGCCTGAATAATTACAAACAAAGCAACCGGGGCAACAGATCAGATGATGGAGGCGGAGAAGAGTTCTAGAATAACGAAAACTCGAAATTCAAACTAAACAAAATCGCAAAACACTATGAAAGAAATCAAGAAAGAAGAAATCAGCCAGGAGGTTTTTGATCTGTATGACGAGTATGCCCACAACCGGATAGACAGAAGGCAGTTTATGAATAAACTTTCGGCTTATGCTATAGGCGGGATCACCGTTGCTTCATTGCTTAGCTTTATCATGCCGAAATATAAAGAGACCCTTCAGATTCAGCCCGATGATCCCAGGCTGGAGTCTAAATACATTACTTACAAATCACCTAAAGGAGGGGGTGAAATCAAAGGCTTGCTTTCCATGCCGGCTGGCACAAAAACCAGGTTGCCGGGAATCGTCGTGGTTCACGAAAACAGGGGCCTGAATCCTTATATTGAGGATGTTGGACGGAGGGCCGCCCTGGCTGGCTTTGTATCGCTGGCTCCCGATGCCCTGACTCCCCTGGGTGGTTATCCCGGCAATGATGACGATGGCAGGGCCCTTCAGCGTCAGCGTGACCGGGACGAAATGCTGGAAGACTTTATCGCGGCCTATGAATACCTGAAGGCGGATCCAAACTCCACCGGGAAAGTGGGAGTGGTTGGATTTTGTTTTGGAGGCTGGATCTCCAATATGATGGCAGTCAGAGTCCCCGATCTGGCAGCAGCAGTGCCTTTTTACGGAGGTCAACCCCCGGTAGAATCAGTGCCCAAAATCAATGCTCCCCTCCTGCTGCAGTATGCGGGTCTGGATACCCGGGTTAATGAAGGCTGGCCCGCTTATGAAGAGGCTTTGAAAAAACATAAGAAAGAATATACTGCCTACGTATATCCCGATGTGAACCATGGCTTTCATAACGATTCCACCCCCCGGTACGATAAGGAGGCAGCTGAACTGGCCTGGAAGAGAACCATAGCTTTCTTTAAGGAGAAACTGGCTTAGGACTATTTGAGCTCTAATTCTTCTCCCTGTTCTCTAAGCGGTATTCGTCTTTTTCCTTGCTTTCCCGTATCATATCCGCTTTGTTGTCCATCTCTGGCGATTCATCCAGTGCCTTCCAGTCGAACTCTTCATCGAAGGGATCCAGGGCCCTTTGAGGATTGAACACCCTCGGGTCACAATCCAGGGCCGTGTAAGCTTTATAGGCAGGGGTATCGCTAAAAAAGTCCGCCAGGTCCGTGGCAGCCGCGTCGTATTGATTCAGGTAGGGAATGCCCAGGATATTCCAGAAGGTTTTAAAGATGCTTCCGAAGCTGTAATGACCATGGCTGACAAAATTTTCTTTTACCCAGGGGGATGCCAGCATCAAAAGGCTCCGGTGGGCATCGATATGGTCCACGCCGTTTTGAGCATCGTCTTCGGTAATTACGATTAACATATTCTTCCAATAGGGAGTGTGGGAAAGGTATTCCACAATCCGGCCCACCGCCAGGTCATTATCGGCCATATAACTCTCGCGGAAAGGAAATCCCGCTTCCGGACGCTCCCCGGCGCCATGGTCGTTGGGAATTATGACTGTTATCAATGCCGGCATAGTGTCCTGCCCATGAATCCACTTTTCTTCAAACTCTTTCCGAAACTGGTCAATCCGGAACTGATCAGGAATGGCCATGTTGTAGGTTGGATACTGTTTGGAGGTACGATCCCAGATGGGTTTTGGAAGCGGGTAATTGATGTAATGCCTGATTCCCTCATACTTGAATTTCTCATCGTAGATCCCAGGTTCAAACATAATGCTGAATCCGAAATTAAAAAAGTCAATGCCATGGCGCTCCAGGTGATCCCACATGGACCCTGCCTCGTTGTAGTCTTCCGGGTAAATAGCCCCTGCTGCACCATTCATGGCATATACCCCCGGAGCTTTGGAGTTAAAATCAAAAGAACGATTGCCTCCGTAGCTGGCAGCCGTGCAGGTCTCGCACCACTCGTTGGGATAGGTGTTTACCAACCACCGGTGACCATCTGCAGAAACATCTGAATCCACATAAAAATTGTCGGCTATGGCAAAGTCGCGCGCTATTTTCAGATGATTGGCCATGATATCCGCATCCTGAACTGAATCGCTGCGTGATGAATTGTGAAAGCTTACTCCCCTTCCGTATCGTGCTAATTCCGGAGCGCCTGCTCCCTGTTTAATCTGGCCAAATACCTCGTCATAGGTGCGGTTTTCTTTGGAAATAAAGACGATGTGTTTAATGGGACTCTCCTTTTCTCCCGGATAGAGCGGTACCGGGTTGTTTCTTCGCCCAGAAAATTCTTTAGAGGAGGCTTTCCGGAAGTTAAAATTATTAGTGATTACTTTGTCCGTAAAGTCCTGTAACTCTTCATCTGAAGGAATATCCAGGATTTGAACCGTCCCCTTCATTAAAGCACCTATGTAGCTTCCCGTTTCGCTAAGCTTAAAATTTCCGCCTCCGTTAGGACCACTGCCAAATCCTTTAGCATTTGCAACAATCAGCTTTTTTCCGTCCATACTTACCTTTAGTTTGGAAGGAAACCAGCCGGCAGGAATATGGCCCAGAACCTCCAGTTTCTCCACATCGATCACGCCCACTGCATTGATCCCTGATTCAGCCACATACAGTCGTTTTTGATCGGGCGACAGACATAAACCAAAGGGAATAACACCACGGAATTGTCTGACCCTCGGGTCAGGTTTTAAATAAATGGTATGCTCCACGGTGTCTGTCTCGAGAGAAATCACAGAAATATTATCGTTGGTTCCATTGCTCACAAACACATATTTCTCGCTTGCCACCAGTGAATTTGGACTGGCTCCTCCAACGGCAGGAATCCCTTCCACTTTTGCACCCACCAAATGGCCGGTTTTTGTCCTGGCTATAAGCCGTGGCTTTTCAGGATCCTCCAGACTGATGGTAAATACCGAAAATGCTTCAGGAGCATTCATTTCCCCCAGCCCCGGAATGGACACACTGTCATTTTCAATGCCCTGGATCATCTCCTCACTTCCATAGGCAAATGCCGGGTATTTCAATGCCTTCTCCCCCACGTTTTCTCTGGTAATTCCATGGATCATTCCGTATTCGAACATGCCCACATTGGCCACATAGATTTTCTTCTCATCCGGAGACAAACAGATTCCAAAGGGATATCTTCCCACCGGGACATTATGTACCAGTTTTTGGCTGACAATATCTACAACGACCATCCGGAATCCAATCTGATCCACCGCATATAGTTTTTTGCCATCCTGCGAAAGGGTGAGATCCCCGATGTACCCGTGGCTGTAATCGCTGTCGTCTGAAACATAAGAACAGTCAATAAAGCCCTGATTTTCACCTGTTTCCAGATCGAATATGAAAATCTTATTCTCCTGTCCACCTGCTACATAAACAGTCTTGCTGTCATTGGATATCGCCAATCCCATAAAGACTGAAGCCAAAACACCCCGGTCAGATGAAGGACCCGGGGGAACCTGCTGTACTTCGGGCGAATCGGACAGAATATGCCGGATTATAGTAATGGACAATGGGCCTGTTCCCGAGTTGGCCGTGACCGCGGTGTTTCCATCCGGGCTAACGCAAAGTCCATAGGGATGAGGAGCGACCACAATACTATTTCCTTCCGGAGTAACAATCCGTCCATTGGGAATGATCGTTTCACCGCTTTTATCAATGCTTACATAGCGATCTCCAGCTGGTGCGCTGATGATCCATGGGGATGAATCCTGCTCAGGGGCGCAGGTAATCATCAGAGCCGAAAACAGGAGGCAGCATGCAATTCTTAGTTTCATATTCTTCTATTTATATTTCCTGGAAACCCAAGCTATGGGCTGATTCCTGGCAGGATCCTGTTACCGGAAGATCCCTGATCTCTTACAAATTTAATACGGGTTTTCTTTGGTCTGATTCGAGTCCTGCTCGGTAATCTCACTATAGATGGAGCTTACCAGGCGGGCTTCATTCTCCTTAAACTCGTTCAGAACTTCCTCCAGGGTCTTATTCTGGCTGACCAGCTCCTTTACTTTTTGTTGCTTTTTTGACATCTCCAGGACATGCTTCCCGATTTCCTCACGCCCCACTGGAGCACTGTGACCGCTCAGAAACAGCTCAGCATCCAGTTCCTCAAGCATGGTAGTAAGGGTGTTCACGTATGCGTGGGAATTCCCGTTTTTTATGGAATGAATCAATTGCGGACGGGCACTGAAATACAGGTCTCCCACAAAAGCAATTTTTTCATCCGGGATATATACGATTATATCACCGGTGGTGTGTCCAACTCCAAAATAATGCAGTTCAATTTTCTCCTTGCCCAACCATAAGTTCATGTTTTTTTCAAAGGTCAAAGAGGGTGTGAAGGGATAGAATGCGGCTTCGTTCCAGTCGGACTCACGGCCAAAATTTTCCTTGAAAAAATCATCCCGGCAATTTTTGTGAGCAATCACCGTAATTGAGCCGGGAAAATACCGGTTCCCCATAATATGGTCCCCGTCACTATGGGTATTAACCAGGTACCTGACAGGCTTATCGGTAATTTTACCAATGGCTTCAATAGTCTGATCAACTGACTCTTCATCCATTTTGGAATCGATGACAAGGACGTTATTTTCACCGATGATAAGACCTCCATTAGCACCTGAACCACCTAAAATCTGGTATACCTTGTCGGATACCTTCTCCAGGGTAATAGGTGGAATTTCTCTTTCCTGAGCTGATAGTGCAGCACTGGCATATACCAGCAGAAATAATGTTGTTGTGTAATTGAAAGGTTTCATGAGCTGGGATTTTTCAAAAATTCTACAGTAAATATAAAGCCAATTCTTTATAAGTACCGCTCTTCCACCAGCTTTTTAAAAAGCAACAGCGCTGGTTTAGTGTTTCTGAACCTTGTCCGGCCTAAAATAGCATACTTAAATTTAATGGAACAAGTTTCCCTTCTTAGCAAGTGATTATCTTTACTCCTCGCAACAAGTAATTCAAATGAAGAATTCGGAGTTAAGTTATCAGGCACATAAAAATAATCTGCTCAGGCAGGTCGTCGATGAAAAGGAGGAGCGTTTATCCAGTATAAAGAACAAGGATTGTATTAATTATCAACTGGTTAAGTCCTATCTGGACATTCTTAAACCTTTTCTGAAGGAGCAACATAGCTGGTTATCCATTGGCGATTATAATGGTCTGGAAGCCAACTACCTGCTGGATCATGGCCAAATTGCCGTAGCCTCTGATATTAGCGATGTTTTTCTTCAGGAGGCTTATAAAGAGGGGTTTATAAAGGATTATAAGGAGATCAATGTGGAAGATATCGACCTGCCCGATAACTCCTTTGATTATGTGTTGTGTAAAGAGGCATTTCACCATTTTCCGAAAGCCTACCTGGGGCTGTATGAAATGATCCGCTGCTCAAAGCAGGCGACCATCCTCATAGAGCCCATAGATATTCTCACAAAAATGCCTTTACTTCTTTTTGTTAAAAATGTTTTGGACAGATTCAACCCGCAGGCAATCAATAAGATATGGCGAAACAGGTTTTCCTTTGAGACCGTTGGGAATTACGTCTTCAAAATTTCGGAACGCGAGGTTGAAAAAGTGGCCATGGGTTTGGGTTTCCGCTGTATTGCATTTAAACGGATCAATATGATCCTGAATGTAAATCTGGATAAAGCAATTACCAGTCAGACTCCGCTGCACCTGAAGGGCTGGAAAAAAATCACTCGCAGACTCCGCTTTAAAAATATGCTGGGTTTACTGAGGATTATTCCCTATAACCACCTTTGCTGTGTAATCTTTAAAAGGAACCCGGATCCAGAGACCAGACAGCGCATGAAAAAGGCTGGTTATGTGCTTCTTGACCTGCCAGAAAATCCTTATTTGAAGCGTATGGCAGACAGCACATACTAGATCCATAAAATGTGAGTTTTAACTAGGAATTTGTATATGTCGAGCCGGAGCATGCGCCAAAAAATTCTTAAAGCTTTTCTCTATCTGCTGATCGCTATTGTGCTGATACAGGGAACTTTTGTCCTCCTGGTTCTTGCTGGTACTTTTGGTCCTGTACCGGATATTCGGGAATTAAAAAAAATCCAGAATCCCGTTGCCACCGAGATATATTCAGCCGATGGGGTCCTTATGGGAACCTATAACATAGAAAACCGGCAATACCTTCAAGCATCAGAGATTCCTGAAAGCATAAGGAATGCCCTGATCGCCACGGAGGATGTTCGTTTCTATAAGCATAAGGGGATAGATCTCCGGAGCCTGTTCAGGGTATTCTTCAAAACCATCCTCTTACGAAACGAGGGTGCCGGAGGTGGAAGTACCCTGACCCAGCAACTGGCCAAGAATCTCTATCCACGCTCTTACACAGGAGTATTCAGCATGCCTGTGAATAAAATCAAGGAGATGACCATCGCGCGGCGAATGGAAAGGGTCTACACCAAGGATGACATCCTGGAGATGTATCTGAGTACGGTCCCATTCGGGGAGAACACCTTTGGGATAAAAGCAGCTTCCCGGCGCTTCTTTAACAAGGATCCGCAGGAACTGCACCTGGAAGAGGCAGCTGTGTTAATAGGGATTCTGAAAGGCACGGGGAGCTATAATCCTGTCAGATATCCGGAGAGAGCCAGCAAGCGCCGCAACGTGGTACTTAATCAGATGGTAAAATATGGCTACCTGGAAGATACAAAAGCGGATTCCCTGCAGGAATATCCCCTGGTGCTGGATTACCATCCTCTACCTCATAATGCGGGTATTGCGCCTTATTTCAGAGAGTTTATCAGGGCCGAACTGGATCAGTGGTGTCAGGAGCATAGCAAATCCGGATCGGAGAACTATAACCTCTACACCGATGGACTGAAGGTTTACACCACCATTGACAGCCGCTTGCAAGGCTATGCCGAGCTGGCTGTGAAGGCGCATATGGCCCACCTCCAGAAAATATTTGAGAAGCAGTGGAAAGATAAAAACCTGTGGAAAGGATTGACAGAAAAGCAGATACTGATTAATTATGACGGAGAATACCGCTCCGGCATGGCCTCGGAAGACCCGCATACCATGAAGGTATTCACCTGGGAAGGGCCTCAGGAAAGAGCGTTCAACACCCTGGACTCCGTCAAACATTATCTTCAGTTCTTGCAGGCCGGGTTTTTGGCCATGGATGTTAAAACTGCTGAGATCAAGGCCTGGGTGGGTGGAATCAACCATGAATACTTCAAATATGACCATGTCCGGGCCAAACGGCAGGCTGGATCCACCTTTAAGCCACTGGTATATCTGGAGGCCCTTGAACAGGGCTTCTCCCCTTGCGATTACTACCCCAACGACAGCGTGGTCTATGAGGAATACGAAAACTGGAGTCCAAAAAATGCAGATCTGAGCTACGGGGGCTTCTATTCCCTGAACGGGGCCCTGGTTCATTCTGTAAATACAGTTAGTGTGGATGTGCTGATGCAGGTAGGGATCGACAGCGTCCTGGAGCTGTCAGAAAAGGCAGGGATCAGCTCTCCCCTGCCCGCGGTTCCTTCCCTGGCCCTGGGTACGGGGGCTGTTTCCCTCTATGAAATGGTAGGCGCATATCAGGCCATAGCTAACCTGGGAGTATATAAGAAAGCGGTCTATATTAGTCGAATCGAGGACAGAAACGGACAGGTCCTGGAGGAACGAGTTCCGGAAAGTGAGGGAACCGTCCTATGTACTCCGGAGAATGCGGAAATAATGATCGAGATGCTGCGCGGGGTGGTGAACGATGGAACGGCAGCCGGCTTACGCATGAAATACAGGATATATGAGGATATCGCAGGAAAAACCGGAACCACCCAGAATTATACGGATGGCTGGTACCTCGGATTTACCCCGGGCCTGGTGGCTGGTGCCTGGGTAGGAGGCGATCTGCAAAATGTCCGCTTCCAGAATATGGCCTACGGTCAGGGCGCTTACACGGCCATGCCCATCTGGGCGGAGTTTATGAAAAGCACTTTCCAGGATGATCACTGGAGTGCCTTTCGGCGGGATACCTTCCTGGTTCATGCAAGCACCAGGGAGCTCCTGGATTGTGAGGACTACAGAGATAAAAAACCCTTTGAATTCAGACCTTTCAGGGAGTTGAAAAAGCAAAAAATCTTTAAGAAGCTCTTCAGGCGAAAAAGGAAATAATACCCAAAGTAAAACAAGCCGTTTATTTAAAAACATCTCCCTTCTGATCGGAAGCAACCACCCATCTAAACCCTGAAATGATCAGTTGGTTCTGGGTCGGATCTGAAAAGATTTTGTTTCCATGGCCCATATTCATATAAATCATTCGGAAGTTTTTATTGGTCCAGACCACCGGACAGTCTCCACCAGGTATGATATCCTTCAGGCCGAATGGATAGTTATTTTCAGCAAGCGATACCAGTACTTCAATCGCGGGATTTTCCCGGGGACTCGGTTTCCACTGGTACCACTCATTGGTCGGTGACATGTAGGTATCTGGCAAGGCGCGGGTCACCGGGTGCATGGGATTGACAACTAGTTTTGCAGGCATGGGAGGCCAGTTGTTCCTCCAGAAAACCCCGCCTCCAAGGAATTCCACGAACCAGGGCCAGTCCGTGGAGTCATCGTTATATGCGGCAAAATGAAAACCGATCCATCCTCCCCCCTCTTCCATGTATTGCTGGAAGGCCTTCCGTTGTTCGTCTGTCTTTGGAGAATCATTCAACAGAAGAATCACCGAATAGTCCGCCAGATCTTTGCGCATCAGGTCGTCCATGTTGCTGGTGACCTCGAATACAAATCCATCCCCGATGGTGAGGTCCTCGAAAAAAGAAATGGCATCACGGGCAAATTCCACATGTGCCCTTTCAAGCTCCTCCGAGTAAAATGCCAGGGCCTTGAATCTGGGGAACTGTGCCGCCAGATGGATTCCTGCCAGGTTCAGCAGGATAAAAAGAGAGAGATATTTCAGTTTCATAAGTAAAGTATAGGCTTTAGTTCACATAAAAGGATTTAATGATGCAGCTATGCCCGACGCTGTTAGCATCTTTTTCTTCTGAAATCCGCACCCACAAAGTGTGGAGACCGGGTTCCAGCTCAGCAGCCAGGGTATAAAACCAGGGAAGATAGAGCATTTGGCTCCAGGAGGTAAACAGATTAATGCGCTGGATTTTGCCTCCGTCGATGCTGAATTCGATCATCCCCGCATCAGGTCCGGCTGCCACCATGATTCCCACTGCTTTTCCTTCAAACGAAAAGGTGAAGGTATCTCCTGCCTGATCGCCCACCAGCATATCCACATAAGCATATCCCTTTCTGGTTCCGGCCTCAAGAGGTGGAGACCAGTTGCGGATGACTTCAAATCCCTCAGTTGCGCCGGCTTCCTCCATGGGTACAATTCGTCCCTGATCATAACAATAGGGATCCAGAGGCTCCGGGATGGGATGCTTGGTATAGAGACTGTTTTCATCCGGAGGCTCTGCATACTGATTTTCCAGAAAGCGCTTTATGGACCGGAAATATACGCTTTGTCCAAAAGGGGAAGGGTGCAGGTCTTTAAAGTCGTCCTGCCAGGTAAACTCCCCGTTGTTGATCCGTTGCGTGACTTCTTTGGCCAGATTGATGCTGCCGATGTTATAATACCCGCTTACCGAGTCGAAATTCATTATAACTTCAGGTGTTTTACCCTGGTTGTATGTTTCCATCTTTTCAGGGTCCACAAAATGCATCACCAGGATATCTGTGGTCGCATCGACCGTGAGCGTATGCCGGATAATCCCTTCCATGCCCCTGATCTGTTCTTTGGTGCTCCGCTTATTGGTGGCATCATTTACCGCGGCTTCCACAAAAAGCAGGTCTACGGGTCCTTGGGATAATACATCTCTTTGAAGCCGGAATGCCCCCGGGGTGCTACCCATGGAAGCGATCCCTGCGGGAATAAATTTGAAACGGGTCTCTGGAAAGCGCTGTTGTAAATATATACAGACACTGTCACGCCATCCCCCGTTCTGGGTAATCGATCCTCCCAGGAAGGCAACGGTTCCTTCTTTCTCCCGCTCAAATTTCATCCGCGAATTTCGCAGTCCGCTTCCAGCCCTGTGATAGGCCCTGGAGGCCAGGGGCAGAACAGGCCGGTTTATATTGGAGAGAATAAATTCCGCACCCAGTTCCGGTGTTTCTATGGAAAAATGGTGCCCTGATAACTCCTCCTCGCCTCTGGTACAGGGAATTAGGGTCGAGGCCCCTCCGGCTTTGACATATCTGTCACTCAGCACAAAAATATTTTCTAAAGGAGGAACTACCTGGTCCTGAAGTCCGATCATGGTTAATAGGGGGACTTTCGCCTCTGCCAGAGCTTCCAGCTTATCCAATGGATTATCCTTGTATGTCAAAGCCTCTTCATCATTCTGAAAACCATATTCCTTTTTCAAAGCAGACCAGGATCCCAGGTCCCCTTCCCCGGAAGCTATACCTCCCGGCCAGCTTTTAAAATCACAAACCGGGGCTTCTGTGTAGATGGAATGGACTCTCCAGGGATTTCTTTTTGCCCAGTTGAATACAAATAAACCTCCCCGGCTGACTCCTTCCAGGCTAAGCTTGGGAGCAAACCCCAACTCCTCTACCATATACCTGTAGAACTCATCCCATAACCTCATGGCACGGGGACTGCCAAACATGTTGTCCGTATTTATATAAGCAATGTATATCCCGGCACCAAGCAATATTTCGTCCATTTCGGTATGCCACTCCGGAAACCTGGCTCTCCAGACCCACTCCTTGCTGTCCGGACGGAGCTTAGGAGCGGTAATAAAGGCCGGCCTGCCTTCGATTTCAATATGATAGCGGGTAAAGCCCTTCCAGCAGGAAGTGCTATCGGAGAACGTTTCCAGTGTCTCTTCGAGCTCCTGGTTGCCGGAGAAAGCTATACTTCCGGTGAATGGAAATAAACAGAGTAGTAAAGAAATCAGAATAGACAGGTGCATCTCTCTTTGGAGTTTCTTGGGTCCTTATCTCATAAAGATAAAATATATGACACTAACTGATCCAGTTGTTCTTCAGGGAGTGGCTGTTCCAGGCCGTGATGTTCCACCATAAATACCTCCTTCATGGTGGCACATCTGCCATCGTGAAGGTAAGGCCCTGTCCGCCATACTTCTAACAGTGTCGGGGTATCCCAGCTATTCTGGTGATCCGCTAATCCCTGCCTGCCCATCTGGTGTCTCTTGAGGTCCGTGTACAGGGGTTCCGGATGACACTCGCCACAGCCGCTGTTTTGAAAAACAGTTTTTCCTTTCCTGGCTTCCGGGCTTAATGTTCCCTCCAGAAGGTGCGGACTTGGAACGGCGGCCAGGGAGTTCAAATAGGTATCCACTGCAAGAGCAATGCTATCTTCGACCTGCATAAACTGGATAAATTCAAAGCCTGCCCTCACCGCAGCTTCCGCGGTGGGCCGGATTCCGGTGCTCATGGAAGGTGCTGTAATATGCGAAAACAAAAGGCTTTTACAATTTTTAGGATTTCCCATGCCATCATTTAGCAGATCCCAGTTTAATCCATCGATCCGCGCCTCATCGGGATGACACCCGGTGCATGATTGCCAGGACTGGAAACAGTAGCTGGCATCATGAAAGTATTGTTCTCCCTTCCTGATTTCGTCCATTTGTTCATGCTTGCTGAACCTGATGCTATGCTCTGCGGTCCAGCTCTTTTTATTCTCTGTAAACTGGTGCAGATGGTCCGAAAAGTAGTTGGCCACATAGATCCTGTTAGCGGAGGCAATTATGGCTCTGGGACCATTTCCTTCCACATTTACCCGGTCCCTGATTCCTGACAGAAATTCCAGATCGTAGGCCAGGGCCTCCCTGTTTTTGTATTCGTATAATTTCCGTTCAAATGCCCGGTAATCGATGGCACTGAAATCATGGGTCCCGGAGTGGGCCACATAAATGTAATCCTCACTGCAATCTATTCCCCAGGAGCCCGCAGCACCCTTGCCTGATTCATCCAGTAAAACCGTGGCAACAAACTCCAGGGAATCAACCCGGATGACGCTCAGGGCACTGGTGTTCATCCAGCCCTGTTCCAGTTGTGTGGTGGGCAGCTGGAACCTTCCAAGATTATGAGTGATCAGGAGATACTTCCCACCGGGCGAAAGAGTCATCCCCCGGAGGGCGTTGCTGCCATTGGCCAGGGAGATCTCCTTAACGGTCCTCCCCTTCTCCAGGTCTATCACGGACACCGAGGAGGTGACCGTATCCACATCCGCCCGGCCGTCAGGGAGGAAGTTCGCGGCAAACAGGTAGTTTCCATCCCCGGAGAGGGTAATTTGCTTTGGTTGCCGCAAAACGCTTATTCTTCCTTTCTCCTGCATGGTCTTCAGATCAACCACTGAGATATCGTCTGAGAATTGATTGGCCACGTAAGCGGTTGAGAGATCCTGATCCACCTCCACATCACAGGCCCCGGATCCCACCCTGACCGAGGATTGCAGTTTTAGGCTGTGTTTGTTAAATATGTGCAGGAAACCCTCTGAATGAGAGCAGGCTACCAACAGCCTGTCTCCGGCCAGGCACAGAGATTTGGGATCCTGCTCAGTGGAGCAGGAGTTGAAGGAGGAGAGATCATCAAGGGCATAGGAGCGAATTTCTCTGGCTGTTTTTCCAAGCACGAAGAGCCGTTTCTCCACGCTGTCCACCGCCATATCGATGGGTGAAAAATAGGCACTCCCCCTCCCGGCGGATCCACTCCCGTCTTCCGGCTGACTGGTCTGAAAGGAGAGAAAAAGAATCAGGATTAAAGAGAAAGCCAAAGATCGGTGCATAACAGGTCCAGCTAATTATTGAGGCAAGTCCATAGACTCATAATATCTTCTTCCTTCGATAATAGCCCGGCTGTTTTCTTCTTCCTGCTGTTTTCGTTCCCTGTACTTTGCCAGTTGAACGCGATGCTCCTCACAGGGGACAAAGCCTTCCATGTCGGCCCGGGGCATGGCCAGGAGTCTCTGCTGACCGGCGCGGATAAGCTGCAGAGCATCCTGGTAAGCCTCCGGCTGTTTAAGCCCTGAAAGGCAGGGACTCAGCTCCGGTCTCTCAAAGGAAATCTGCGGGCCGAGAGTTCGAGTAAATCCGGATAGTTTTCCAAAATCTGTACCGGTCAGTTTGGAGAGCCTTTCCAGTTCTTCGGCTGTCAGAGGACTTCTTCCCGCCGGGTTCGCCGGATAAGCGGATTCGTAGCTGTCATAGTAGATCCCATTCAGATCAATCCAGGTATAAAGGGTTTCCATCTCCTCTTTGCTTAGCGCAGTCTGCTGGTGTCCATCCTCCAGCACCTTTATCAGCGGGCTTTTGTGCGATCCCCAGGTGTAGGCCTGTTGCAGCTGGGCCGGGCCGCCCCCGATGCACCGGATCATTTTTTTTACATGCAGGTCCACATAGGAAGCATTAAAATAGGGATTCCGGTCACCGGCAAGAATCAGGCTGGATGCGGCCTCCTTGTTAAAGTCATGGCAGGAGATGCAGTGTTTATCAAAAATGGGTTGCACCTGGTCCATGTAACTGAAAACGGCCTGACTATCCTCCTCCTGGGAGAGTATGACAGGTCTGTTCCGCAGGGCCGAGGGCATCCTGTTCAGGTTGGGCGGGGCCGAAAGGCGATCCTCGTGACACCCGATGCATCCGTTGGTCTCACCGGGATGTATGATCACTCCGCTGCGCATGGACTGGATCATCTTTTTATCTTCGTCCAGGAGTTGAAAATAGAGGAATTTCCCTGATGGAGCGGTAAAATTTACGGATCCGTCCTCTTCTACCGGAACGGTTCCCAGAATCCGTTTGGTTTCAAAACTATGCCAGTTGACCCCGGGAGCCTGTTGGCCCTGCCCATTCCAGGCCGCATCTGTGTAGGTCCTTTTCTCAGGCGACTCCACGACCCTGAGATACTTAACAGCTCCCCTTTCCACATTTGCCATGTGGGTCCCCTGGTATACATCCTGCACATAGAAATTTCCAGGTGAGTGATCAAAACTCCGGGCAGTGGGGATCTGCCGGGGCCGGAACCTGGGACTGAGAGGCATGGGGTCAAAACAGCTTAAGCTGTCCTCTTCATGGAGCAAAATTTCTTTCCCGGATAAATCCACCAGATAGATTCCCATTTTTTCCCTGACGGGATGATGACCCGTTTTTTTCTCCAGAAGTATGGACTTGGAGACCAGGAACTGGGATTCAGACAGGGGGAAGGGATCTTCATACCTGGTATCCAGCTGCATAAAGGTATCCCAGTCGCCCGAACCTATCAGGTCTCTGGCATGTTCGGGCCATATTTTCACGACCGCGGCCTTTCCGTCTACGCCCCGGGACCGGTCGATCAGGGCCAGGGCACCCCAGGGTCTGTCGTGACAGGAGCCGAAAATGCAGAGCATCAGTTTGCTGCCGGGCAGGGGTCTGGCATCTATGATCCCCCCGGGAGAATTGGTATTGTTGCCATAATAGATGGCGTGCCTGGTGCCATCCGGATTTACGGTCCACAGGCCCTGAGCATCTCCGAAATTACGATCCACGTATTCCCAGCGATCATACACCAGACGGCCATCCTCCAGAAGGGCTGCATGGCCCTCAAACAGAGTACTTTTGCCCAGTTGCACTATATTGGATCCATCCGGATTCATGCGATACAGATTGGCCATGATATGCCGGTTACACATACAGTACTTGGGTTCGCGGGTGGAACTGAACACAATCTGCATATTGGGAAGGTAGAGGGGATCGATGTCAGAAACCCCTTTCGCAAAAGTGAGCTGCTTCAGATGGGTCCCATCTTTATCTATTTCATAGATGTGGTAGTCGTCTTCCCTGTCTTTTCGATATGAAAAGAGGATTTTCTCCCCTGAAAAGGATACTTCGGGATCTCTTATAAGCCCGGTTTCTGTGCGTAATAGGGTGGTACTGATCCCTGTCTCCAGATTTAAAACCTTCAGGGAGGCTCCTGGTGAAAAACTACTGCTATTGATTTCCCCGTTCTGAAAGATGGTGGCCGTGTTATGGTGATCCTGGGGGTACTGTTTCCGGGCCACATAAACCAGACTTTCCGGCAATTTGGGATTGGGAGAAGCCTGGAGCAGAAGACCAAGCAATATCAGCGATAGCGTAGAGTGCAACATAAGGATTCTGTGCTGTTTGGAACTATTACTACGAATGTAATACTTTCTTTATAGTTTTGTGGCTATATTCCAGTATTGTGAATCTTAAGATTTCCATATATGTGGCGGTAATTTTCCTGGCGCTGCCGGTTTCAACCAGCGCACAGTTCCAGGATCTGGTGGCCATTCATCCCGGGCAGGACGGAACAGTTTCCCACCTGTTGTTTTCGGGCTTTGGACCAGGATTATCTATGAATACGGCTTTTCAAGCACGAAATGCAGATCTGAATGAGAATTATCCTCACCTGACAGTGTCCGGCGATTTTACAGGAGACGGACTGGATGAGATTGCGCTGTTTGACGCCATGCTCTATAAACCCAATATGAACCCCCATTTTACAAGTTCGCTGGTATGGGTCAATCGTTCCCAGGGGGATCGTTTTCTTCCGACAGGAAGCTGGTATTCGGTATTGGATTCCAGTTTTAGCTTCGATCATGTTGACTTCACGGCAGCAGGGGATTATACCCGGGATGGATTGTGTGATATCGCCCTTTTTTACAATGATCCCAGTTCTGATTCCCTGACCATCTATGTTTTGGTGTCGGATGGTTCAGGTTTTTCTGACCCCCTTGCCTGGTATAGCTGTGCCCGGTCGGAATTTAACTTTACTGCTCTTAAATTTGCAGTTCCGGGCGATTTCAATGGAAATGGAGCTCCGGATATCGCCGTATTTTATAACTATTTTGGAACCCTGCCCGATACCAGGCAGGCCGTGTTCCTGTTTGAATCAGATGGCAGCACGTTTTCCCTGCTGCCGCTCGCCTTCGATGCTACCAAAGCCAGCTATGATTTCTCAGCCATGAAATTCGCTTTGCCAGGGGAGTATAACCTGGATGGCTTTTCTGATGTGGCTGTCCTGCACGAAGATCCGCTTGAGCAAGATCTGATTGTCACCGTATTTGAAGGATCTGCTTCCGGCCAGCTCTTTCCCAGGAATTATAATACTTTTACGGATTCGGAGCCCTTTCTCTCAGGGGTTTTGTTTGCTCAGGGTGGCAATTTTACCGGGGATACTGCGACGGACCTGGCTCTTTTCTATGATAATCCGGGGACTGGCAGCCAGGAGATCCTGGTGCTGGAGAGTGACCTGAGTAGCTTTAAAGCTCCGGAAACAGCTTACACGGCTGAGGAGGACAGTTTTTTAATGGCGGACTTGCAGGCGGTACAGAGCGGAGCTTTATATCACAGGCCCTTAGTTCGTGCAAGCACCTGGATGGATGATAGACAGGGAGCTGTCTCCTTTACCTTTGATGATGGATACAGGGGTGCCTTTCAGCATGGTGGAGCGGAACTGGAAACGGCCGGACTGACAGGGACCTTCTATATTTTTACCGATACAAGTGTCATCTATGACGGGGAGCTGGCAAGCACCAGTCTGGTTCGGGAATATAAGGACAAAGGATTTGAGATCGCTTCCCATACGGTCAATCATTCAAATCTGGGCTATCTGACAGAATCGGGCGATCTGGATTCCCTGAACCAGGTTCTGTCAATCTCCAGGGAGATTCTCAACGAACGTTTTGATCAGCAGACATACACCATGTCCATTCCCTTCGGAAGTTACCGGTATGAGACCCTGGATTATATATCGCAATACTTTCTCACTGCCAGAAGCAGCCAGCATGGATTTAACCTGGCCACTCCCTTTGACTATTTTGCCCTGAAATCCTGGCCCGTTTTAAGTACCACCTCCCCTGCCTATGTGGATACGCTACTGGCACTGGCCGAATCTTACGGGACCTATGTTCCCCTGATGTATCACGATATGGTAGATGAGCCCTTTGATGAGGATTTGTATATCTACACCTATAGCAGGGATCTATTCAGAGAAACCCTGCAATTGGCTCTGAACAGGAATCTCTGGATCGATACCCATGAGCGGACCTACAAGTATATCAGACAGCGAAATGCCTTGAAGATCATGCAGCTTGATCTTAGCGAAATCGATTCCCAGACCGGTCACTTTTCCTTTGAAGCGGATGATGGTCTGAACGATTCCATCTTCCATGTGGAGCTCACCTTGAAGATCTCTCTGCCTCAAAGCTGGACTCAGGACACCGTAAGCGTGGGGCCCGAAGGCGATTTTGCCTATAAAGCGGTCATGGAGGATGAAGCGGGCAAATACATTCTGTTTAACTGGCTCCCTGTTAGCGGAATATCAGTCCAGGTCCATGATGGCAGACTTCCGGGAACCTGGATTCAGGACTCAAAAGACCCCTACACCGAAGCGAAAATCTCTGCGGCACCAAATCCATTTCTGCACGAAACCCTTATTCAGGTATCTGGAGAAGAGAATCCGGATGCCTACCTGCTTGTCCGGGACATCCAGGGCAGAATGGTGCGGGAAATCAGAGAACATAGCGGAAATTCTTATCGTTTCACCCGCGGAAACCTGAGTCCTGGAATCTATATCCTGCAATATGTCAATCCTGGCAAACAGGATACCTTCCTGAAACTGATTGCCCAATAAAAGCAAAAAACTTTAAACGAAAGTTATTTTACTTTCATATGAAAGTTTGTATCTTTGGATACTGAATGCAATCGGACCACAGCATGATCTTCAATATCCAGCGCTTTTCCACACACGATGGAGAGGGTATACGGACCCTGATCTTCTACAAGGGCTGTCCCCTGCAGTGCCAGTGGTGCAGCAATCCTGAAAGCCAGTCCTTTGGCCCGAGCATCCTTTACGATAGCAAACTTTGTAAATGCTTTGGCGATTGTGTTTCCCTGATGCCCGGGGCAATCTCCCGGTCCGCCAGCGACGGATTGCAGATTAAACGGGAGCTGATCACAGAAACGCACCCATTAAGAGCTGTATGTGCCTCAAAAGCACTGACCATCTCAGGGGAATCACTTACAGTGGATGCTTTACTTGCAGAGATCGAAAAGGATCTGCCCTTCTACAGGAAAAATGGAGGGGTTACCCTTTCCGGAGGCGAACCCCTGGCACAGGGACCGGAGCTGGTTTCGCTTCTGCGGATCCTGCACAAAAGACAAATCAGCACCAATATGGAAACCTCGCTGCATGTGAAGTGGGAGTTGATTGAGCGGAGTATCGGGCTGGTCAGCACCTTTCTGGTCGATTTGAAACATACCGATCCGGATAAGTTCAGGCACTTTACTCTGGGCTCTGCGGAGCTGGTACTGGAAAACCTGAAGCAGCTCGTCTATTTCGGGGCTCAGGTGGTGGTCCGTATCCCGGTGATTCCCGGCTTCAACCACACAGAAGCTGAAATTTTTCAGATGATCGACTTCGTGTCTACTGTTCATGGAATTAATGAAATTCATTTTCTACCCTACCACACCTTTGGCGTGGAAAAATATAAGATGCTTGGACTGGAATATCTTTATAACGGCAAGGGTCAGGTAGAGGAAAAGGAGCTGATGCCCTATATACAATATGCAGAATCAAAAGGATTTATGACAAAAGTTGGAGGATAATATGCTAGTTAGCGAAAAGAATAAAGTCATCACTGAGCGGATTGCACATTTACGGGAAAAAGTGATGAGCACCAAACCGACGGTTTGTACCGAACGGGCCCGTTTCTATACGGAGGTGTACCGGGAAAATGAAGATCAGCCGGTGATTATAAAACGTGCTCTGGCCCTGCAAAAGACCCTGGAAAAGATGAGTATTTTTATCGATGAGGGCGAACTGATTGTGGGCAACCAGTCTTCCAGTCACCGTGCCGCGCCTATTTTTCCGGAATATGCCGTGGACTGGCTTCCTGAGGAGATGGACGAGCTGGACAAACGTCCCGGGGATGCCTTTTATATCACCGGGGAACATAAGGAGGAGCTCAAAGAGATAGCCGGCTGGTGGAAGGGTAAAGTGCTCTGGGACCGTGGCCGTGCCCTGATGAGCCAGGAGCTTCGCGACCTGCAGGATTCGGCCATTATCAAGGCCACCGGGAATCTGACTTCCGGTGATGCCCATATTGCGGTGGATTTTCAGAAGATCATGGAAGTTGGATTAAGCGGCTATTTCAGCGAAATAGAACATTACCATAAGCAGGTGGACCGTTCGGATCGCGAAGGGATCCGGAAAGACAAATTTTATACAGCACTGACCCTTGGCCTGGAGTCTTTCCAGACCTTTATCAGGCGCTTCCGGGATTTAGCCAACTATCAGAGCAAAGAGAGTGAGGACCCTCAAAGAACCAGTGAGTTACAGCGAATCGCTCAAAACTGCGAGCTGATCGCGGAAAAACCGCCTCAGGACTTTTACCAGGCGCTTCAGTTGGTTTATTTTGTGCAGCTGATTCTGCAGATAGAGAGTAACGGACATTCCGTTTCCCTGGGAAGGCTAGACCAGTACCTATACCCCTTTTACCAAAGGGACCTGGCTGCAGGAAAACTGAACCGGGCCGAGGCTACAGAATTACTTGAGAATACCTGGATCAAGTTACTGTCTGTTAATAAGATAAGGCCCTGGTCGCATACCCGGTTTTCTGCAGGAGGGCCCCTCTACCAGAATGTAACTATCGGGGGACAAACCACGGATGGCAAGGATGCGGTAAATGAGCTTAGTTTCCTGATTCTTGAATCGGTGGGAAATATGAGGCTGACCCAGCCGAACCTGTCGGTTCGCTTCCACCAGGGAATCAGCGAGGAGTTTATGATGGCTTGTATGAAAGTGATAGAGAAAGGGTTTGGGATGCCCTCCTTTAACAACGATGAGGTGGTTATCCCGGAACTGATTAATCTGGGGGTGGAGCCTGAGGATGCATACAATTATTCGGCCATAGGCTGCATTGAGATTGCTGTGCCCGGGAAGTGGGGCTACCGCTGCACCGGCATGAGTTTCCTGAACCTGATGAGAGTCTTCCTGGCGACGCTTCATAACGGATTTGACAGTCAATCCGGTATTACCTTTCATAAGGGAATTGGGAGTTTCACGGAGTTTGACTCCTACCAGGAGTTGTTTAAGGCCTGGCAACACCAGATTCAATACTACACCAGGAAGACCGTAGAGATAGATACGGCTGTGGATACCGCGCTGGAGGAGCATGTGCCGGATATTTTGTGTTCCACCTTTGTGGACAGCTGCATCTCCCGGGGACTTACCATCAAAGAGGGTGGTTCCAAATATGATTTTATCTCCGGCTTACAGGTGGGTATCGCTAACCTTGGAAATGCACTGGCTGCCATTAAAAAACTGGTCTATGAGGAAAAGCTCGTAGGGAAAGAGGAGCTGCTAGAGGCCCTGGAGCATAATTTTGAAGGCCGGGAGAGAGAAAAGATCAGGCAGCTCCTGCTTAATTTTGCGCCCAAATACGGGAATGATGATGATTACGTGGATCTTTTGCTGAGGGATGCTTATATGGAATTTATCCAGGAACTGGATAAGTATCATACGACACGCTACAACAGGGGGCCCATCGGTTGCAAATACTATGCGGGCACCTCCAGTATTTCAGCCAATGTGCCCAGTGGCGCGGTAGTACCGGCAACTCCCGACGGTCGTTTTGCCTTTACCCCGGTGGCCGAAGGGAGTTCCCCTTCTTCCGGCACCGACCTGCTGGGGCCAACCGCGGTATTCAAATCAGTGTCCAAGCTTCCCACGGAAAAAATCATGGGTGGGGTGCTCTTGAACCAGAAGCTCTCCCCTGCTGCCATCCAGAAGGATGAAGACAAACATAAGCTGATTTCTGTGATCCGCACCTTCTTTGCAGACTTGAAGGGCTGGCATGTTCAGTATAATATTGTTTCCAGGGAAACGCTGCTGGCGGCCAAAAAAAATCCGGAAAAATACCGTGACCTGGTGGTTCGCATTGCCGGATATTCTGCATTTTTCACTACTTTATCTCCCGATACTCAGGATGACATCATTGCACGTACCGAACACACTCTAAATTTTTAAGCACATGCCAGAAATACTTTGCGGCGTCGATATCGGAGGAACCAAATGTTCCATTGCACTCGTTGATGAAGAAGGCAGGATCCTGGACAAAATATACACCTGTGCCCATGTGGAAGAAGGTGAGGAAGGGATGGTCGATCTGATTGCCGGGCAGGTGAAGGAGCTCCTGAAACGCAATCAGGTGAAGCAGTCCGATCTGCCTGGCATAGGCGTGGGCTGCGCAGGACACATAAGGCACAGCGACGGAGTAATTGTCACCACCTCCAACCTGGAGGGATTTAATAACTATCCGCTGCGCGCTGAGTTACAATCGCACTTTGACATCCCCGTGATCCTGGATAACGATGCCAATGCCCAGGCATATGGAGAGTATAAGTTTGGAGCCGGAAAGGGAACCAGGGATATGATCTTTGTAACCATAAGCACAGGAATCGGGGCTGGTTTAGTGATCAATGGAGGACTTTACAGGGGAATGTCAGGTACTGCTGGGGAATTCGGACATACCATTGTGGAGCCCGGCAGTGATCTGGTCTGTACCTGCGGGAACCGGGGCTGCATTATGGCCCTTGCATGTGGCATGGCGCTGCCCTATATGTTTGAAAAGAAGCTCAGGGAGGGGATGGAGACCAAACTAAACATGCCTCCCAAATTCAATATTTCAAAGATCAACGGGCAAACCCTCAAAAAGGGCCTGGATATGGACGATCCCCTTTCCAAAGCTGTGATCTCCGACAGCGCATATTACGTGGGGATCGGACTCTACAATCTGTTTCAAATCCTGAATCCGCCTCTGATCGTATTGGGTGGAGGGCTCACCAACTGGGGTGAGTTTTACCTGGATAAGATTAAGGAGACTTTCTATGAGCTTGCCCGTGATATGCTAATTGATCCCATTAGAATTGTACTTTCCGAGATTGTCGGCGACGCAGGAGTGATCGGTGCTGCCGCCTTAAGCCTCGAATAAGATGCTGAATGAACGTCAGAACAGGATCCTGAAAATCCTTGGAATAAACAACCAGACCTCTGTAAATGAGCTTTCCGGACAACTGGAGGTATCTTCGGTGACCATCCGCCAGGATCTAAACTTTCTGGAGGCCGAAGGCTTGTTAAAGCGTGTACACGGTGGTGCGGTATTAAAGGATGGCGACGACCTGGATAACCGCCTGGGTAAGAACTATGACAAGAAACTGAGGATTGCCAAAAAGCTGGCATCCCTGGTGAATGAAGGAGAAAGTATATTGATTGAGTCTGGCTCAGCCAATGTGTTGTTTGCTCGGGAATTGGTCAAGATCAAACAGGTCACCATCATGACCACGAATGTCTATATCGCCCGGCAGTTCAGAAAGAACAGCGAAGCCAATATAGTGATCCTGGGAGGTTTGTACCAGCATGACAGCGAAACACTGGTCGGAAAGATGACCAAAGTTTGTTTAGACCAGATCAATATCCATAAAGCCTTTATCGGGATAGACGGGTACACCACCGAAGATGGTTTTACCCTGCGGGACATGTTCAGGGCCGAGATCTCCAGCCACATCATCCATAAATCAAAGGATGTTTATGTAGTTTCAGATTCCAGTAAATTTGGCCTTACGGGTCTCACAAATATCTGCCAGTTAAAGGATATCAAACATATTGCCACCAACAGGGACCTGGATCCCGGATATAAGGATGAATTCCGGAAGGCCGGGATCGACCTGATCCTGGCCTGATTACAAAGCACGAATTCCTAAACCCTCAGGAAGATCTTCCTTTTATACAGGAAGAGCATCAGGGCCCACTGAATCGTAAGGACACCGATGGCGATAAATAACGCCCCCCACTGTTCGTTCAAATGTACGGAGGTCCAGCCCATAAAAAAACGACTGATATCATGGAAGTCTATGATCCGGTCTGCCATATAAATGGTAATGGAATTCATTCCGAATACCCTGAAGAACAAAGTCCAGCTCTTGGATCCCTTCACATCAATCACATAGTAAAACAGGGCAAGAGAGAGGGCGCTCACTCCGGCAGCTTTCATTACATAGGAGACGGTCCACATGGATTTAATGATGGGATAGAACGGACTCAGAATTTGTGCGATAACAATGGCTCCTGCGCCAGCAAGAGCGATATACAGAGCTTTTTTTGCAGGAGCGGACTTGCCGCTGCGGATGATATATCCTGCCAGGGAACCCATCATGGTGATGGTAACTGCGGAAACAATGCAGAGAACGCCCTCCGGGTCAAACACCTCTCCATGAAGTCTGCCCGGGATCAAAAGCTGGTCCAACCAGGCATTGATGGAGGTACCAGGTTCAAAGGTCCCTGCTCCATATTCCGGTACGGGCACGAATAGTTGTAGAACAGCCACACCGCCCATGATGCCCAGAAGCCAGTATATGATTCCTTTAATATTTTTGGAGTACAGGCTAATGAGTGCCGCAAAAAAGTATCCGAAACCAATTTGAGAAAGTACACTTACATAGCGGAAATTAGTAAAGCCTCTGCTTAGTAAGCCATTATAAAGAAAGCCGAGTCCGATGAGCGCCAGCAGGCGAAAAAAGATTTTCCTGAAAAGCAAAGATTTGGCCACCCCCTTTTCGACTTTGGAGTTTATGGCATAGGGAATGGCCACCCCGCTAATAAACATAAAGAGGGGGAAAATAAGATCGTAGAAACGAAATCCCTCCCACTTCACATGGTGCATCTGGTTGGCTACGGTTTCCATCCATTCCCAGCCCGTTAGTTTTGCGAGAGCAATGATTATTCCGGCGCCTCCCACAAGCATGGCCATATCAAAACCACGCAGGGTATCAAGGGATTGTAATCTTTCTTTAGGTGTTGTTCGAAGAGTTGGGGTCTGTGCTGTTGTCATAGCATTTAGTTTGGTCCAGCTAATGTAGTCAATTCATTTTTCAATTTGAAACCTGTAACTTGTGATGATTAGAGATTTCTTTCGTCCTTACGGCATGAGTATTAATTCAGCATCTTAGGCCTGGCCATAGGCATGGCTGGTCAAAGAATTTCAGCAACCGGGTGGGCTTTAGCTGGTGGTTCTACCTGGTTCCGCTTCTGCTGGTGACTTTGTTTGCCCTGGTGACTTTGGGGGACAGGTGGTGCGGACTGCCAAGGTCGATCCTTTTGATTCACTCAGGCAGGAATAACAGGCTTATTGCTTAAGCCCTGGAACAGCGAATCAGGTCCATCACCAGGCAGGAACTTTCCTGGTGGCATCTCTGGTGAATGCGCTTCATCAGGATGGATCCAAGCTGTTGTCCCAGGAAGAACCCGCCCACCAGGAACACATAGGTGTACCATCCAAATCCGATTCCACTGAGAATTCTCAGGGCTACGATAAAGGGGACGGGAATATGGATGGCAAGGACCCACTGAGCAGAGAACCGTTTGACATTCGCTCTCCAGTACCCGAAGGGGATATTCAGGACAAATACCAGGATCGTAATGGATATCAGATGGCTCATGCTTAATTCAAAGATAACAAACATTCCGGTTCAGAAAGATAAACTGCTGTCACCGCCGGTTCTTTCTCTTTTTCTTGCGATTCTTCTGAAAAGCCTCTTCCTGGTCCAGCAAAGTTTGCCAGTCGGTTTCTTCATTCTCTCTGGAGGCTTCAAGGGTCTCCCGGTAAACGCCTTTGCTTATTTCTGTTCTGATGATCGGCTTGCCTAATTGCTGCTCGATGCTGGCGAGTATCTCTCTTTCCTCTTTACTGCAAAAAGAGATGGCCTGGCCTTTATTTGTGCCTCGTCCGGTTCGTCCTACCCGGTGCACATAATGTTCAGGAGATTCAGGCAGATCATAGTTTATTACATATTCCACATCGGGAATATCTATCCCTCTGGCACTAACATCTGTAGCAATCAGCACCTTTATCTCCCCCTTATGAAACAGCTGCATGGTCCTTTGACGTAACTTTTGTTCCTTATCACTATGGATGGTTTCTGCCTGGATCTCGACCCTTTCCAGCGCCTTTTTCACCCGTTCGGCCCGGACTTTTGTTCGGACGAATACCAGGATTTTCTGTTCCGGATGATTGGCGATTACATTTTCCAGGAAAAAGCGTTTGTCATCCATTTCAATAAATGCCACGGAATGCTCTATGTTTTTGGCAACCGGATCCTTGGGGGAGATCTGGATACGGATGGCATCTGTCACCAGGGAATAGGCGATCTTCTTGATCTTCTCATCGATGGTTGCGGAAAAGAACAGCGTCTGTCTTTTCCTGGGCAGATGAGACATCAGGTCACGGATATCTTTAATAAACCCCAGATCCAGCATATGATCGGCCTCATCCAGAACCAGGATCTCTACCCGTTGAAGCTGGAGTGCGCCCTGGCTCACCAGGTCAAACATCCGGCCGGGGGTGGCGATCAATACATCCACCCCTTTTTGCAGTTGCTTGATTTGAGGATCCTGTTCCACCCCTCCGTGAATGGCAAATGCTTTCACCCGGGTGTGTTTCCCCAGTACCCTGAATACGTTTTCAGTTTGCAGAGCTAACTCGTGGGTGGGAACCATCACCAGACATTTGACCCCATCGGGGCGCCCCTTGAGTTTGCGCTCCTGCAGGATATGCAATACCGGAATGGCAAATGCAGCGGTTTTGCCGGTACCTGTCTGGGCGATGGCAAGTACATCCTCCCCTCTCAGTATGGGCGGGATGGATTTAAACTGGATATCCGTGGGTTTCTTAAATCCCAACTTGGAAATACTGGTTTTTATTCCTTCTGCAATGGGATAAGCATCAAACTTCATTCATTCATTCTTTGCTGCAAAGGTCTTATATTTCCTTACAATGTTCAAATCTTTCCCTTTTATGCGATCAATAATGATTCTCTGCGTGGAATGTGGATTATTATACTACCTTTGCACCGATTTCTTAGCCGACTTTTCAAACAGGCAGTATTCCCCGCATTCAGGGACCCCTCTCTTTTTTTTCTGATTCAGCTAAGGCGACGAACTCTTTGAAGATCGTCTTTATAAAAATAATAACAGTCTTGATAAAGGCTGTTCAAATACTATTATATGAGTAATACAACAACAACACAAAGACAACGAATAAATCCGAATCCGGGGCGGAACAGCTTCCACGGATCAAACCGTAAAAACGGCAATCATGGACAGCCTGGAAAAAAACCCTCGACGCTTAATCCCGATCTCCTGGTGAAGGAGGCCGGTGCTGAGAGAGAAGAAAGGATTTTCCGCTCCCAGCGCCAGATCAGCGAGCTGCCCATAGATTCCAGATTGAAACAGGCACTTGCAGCAAAAGGATATAAGAGACCCACTGAAATCCAGGACAGAACCCTGGAGACTTTGCTGGAAGGAAAAGATCTTCTTGGGATTGCACAAACAGGTACCGGCAAAACCGGAGCCTTTCTGATGCCCATAATCGAAAAATTGCTGCAAAACCGGGTAAATCCTTATGCCCTGGTGGTCGTTCCCACCCGGGAGCTGGCTCTCCAGGTGGATGAGGAATTCAAAAGCATGACCCGGGGACTGGGTCTTTACAGTGCCTGTTTTATTGGCGGGACCAGCATCAACAGGGACCTCCAGACACTTCGGAGAAACAATCACGTGGTAATTGCCACCCCGGGAAGGCTGCTGGACCTGACGGATCGCAGGGCCATAGATCTGGGAAAATTTAAGACCCTGGTACTGGATGAATTTGACCGCATGCTGGATATGGGATTCATTCGCGATGTGAACCGGATTCTGGATGCCATGAAAGAGCGCCGACACACCATGCTATTTTCAGCCACCCTGGATCGGTCGCAGGAGTCCATGATCAACAAGATCCTGAATAATCCGGTAAGGGTGAAGGTAAGTTCGGGAGATCGTTCGGCCGACCGAATTGAGCAGGATATCATCCGGCTGAAACCCGGTGAAGACAAATTTGTGATTCTGAAGAACATGCTGAATCAAAGTGATTTTGATAAGGTTCTGTTGTTTGAAGAAACCAAGCACCGGGTTAGCCGGCTCTGTATGAAGTTGAATAAGGCGGGCATCCCCTCCGAACAGATACACGGGAACAAGAGTCAGAATGCCAGGCAGAGTGCTCTGAAAGCATTCAAGGAGGGCCGTGTACAAGTACTGGTCGCTACGGATGTGGCAGCACGGGGACTGGATATTACCGATGTTTCACACGTGATCAATTACCAGGTGCCCCAGACCCACGACAGCTACATTCACAGGATCGGACGTACCGGACGTGCGGGAAAGTCAGGAAAAGCTTACACTTTTGTGGCCTAGCTATCCAGCCAGGATTTGAATTCCCGCACCCGTTCACGGGCAACCACGATCTTTTGATCGTCGATGCCTTCAACATCAATTTTCAAGCGATTGTTTGACCAGGCGATAATCTGGGAGCAGGCATCGATGGAAACAATATACTTCCGGTTTATCTTGAAGAATCTTTCCTGATCAAGCAAGCTTTCAAGCTCTTCCAGGGAATAGTCGATGATGTAGTTCCTGTGGGCCTTGGTGTGGAGGTAGGTGGTTTTTTCAAAACTGTAGAAAACCAGGATATCTTCCACCATGATGGTCCGGATCTTCTCACCCACTTTGACCATGAACCTGGATTTGGCTTGTTTGCGTCCCGGACTGGTCTTCAGATTCAACAGGCCTTCCAGATCAATGCGAGAGGTAAATTGCCTGGCTTTTTCCATGGCCTTTCTGAGGCGGTCCTCCTCAATGGGCTTTAGCAGGTAATCGATGCCATTGGTTTTGAAGGCCTCTATGGCGTAAGTGTCGTAGGCCGTGGTAAATATAATGGGACAATCCACACTGACCTTCGAGAAGATTTCAAAACTGATGCCATCGGCCAGTTGTACATCTGAAAAGATCAGGTCCAGGACCGGGCTTTTTTTCAAGTAAGTGACCGCTTCCCTGACTGTATCAAAAACAGCCAGGACCTCCATCTCAGGTTCTATCAGATAAATCAATCTTTTCAGGTGATTCACCGCCCTGTTCTCATCTTCCAGAATGATCGCTTTCATTTCGGGTCCAGTTTAATCAATGGCACGGCCACGGCATAACTATGGTCGGTTTCAGTGATGAAAATTCCTTTATCGGTGAAGTACTTGTACTGCTGACTGATATTGGATAAGCCTGTTTTTTTGGATTCTGCTCCCACGGGTTTCGGCTGCAGGGTGTTTTCCACTTTGAGGTAATCATCTTTACGCTTGATCCGAATACTAAGTGGTTGTGAGGCAGATATTTCATTGTGTTTTACGCAGTTTTCAATCAGTAGCTGAAGGGTCATGGGTACGATCATCTCCTCATCCAGGGCTTCAAAATCGAGCTCAATGGAGAGTTTATCTTCGAACCTGGTCTGCAGCAGGTAGATGTAGGACTGAATGAACTCCAGCTCCTCCCTGACAGGGACCAGTTCCTTTTCCCTGCTGTCCAGCACATAGCGAAAAAGCTGGCTCAACTGGGTTATAAATCCCACCGCTTTCTTTTGATCCTCGTACACCAGATCGCTCAGCACATTGAAACTGTTGAACAGGAAATGCGGGTTTATCTGGTTCTGAAGCGATTCGTATTTGTAGGATAGCATTTCCGCTTTAAAACGCTCCGCTTCCAGCAGGGACCTCTTCCAGTTTTGAAAAAAGCCCCCGGCAACAAAAAGCAGGGAAACTATAAAGGAGATGAGGATGGCAAAATAGCTGGACCGAAGTCCCCAGCTCAGGGGATTCTCGGGCAAGCCCCCCACCACTAATTGGTACATGACAATCTGCACCACCAGGAAGGCAGTAGCCGAGTATGTGATCAGGGCCAGGCTCCCCCAGATGGCTCTTTTAAGTAGGTGATCCTGCCAGCTGTATTTCTTGTCCAGCAATCCAAAGATATAGCTGTTTCCGAGCCACTGGGTGGCACAGATGACCACTGCCCAGGTATAGCTGATAATAAATTCTCCAAAACCTTCATCGTAATTAGTAAAGAACAGAAGAGTGATCAGGAGGGCCAGGGCCAGTATACCAAGTAAACTAACCAGGTGATTGCCTTTCCGTTTTTTTATTTCAGGGTTTCCTTTCATCGTCTCTGCAAAATACAGGTTTTCGCTGATTATGGGCTACAACTATTTACAATTCCTTGCGTATCCTCTTTTCCCCAGTTGGGATGGATGGGTGATTTCAACTTGTATCTGTCCCAGTTTTGCAACAATTCCCTGGCCTGCGCACAGTAGGTCTCCGTATCTTCACCAAAATAAGAAGCCGTTCCCATTTCATTTGAAATGCGAAGAAACTGAGCACGTGGATTGTCCGGTTCCAGGGCAAGAGCTTTGGCAAGGGCTGAATGTATCATGGGGGTGGTGCTCATGGCCCTCTGGGGAGGATTTACTAACAGGCTGCCTGTCAGGTATAGGGCCTCTATCACCTTGATCTCAGCTTCATGGGGAGCCATTTCATTCAAGGCTTCAATGATGGATTCGGCTTTACCCAGATAAGAATCTTTGTCTTCTGCCGATAAGCCTCCTCTAAAGCCAATCAAAATATAGCATTGCGCCTCATAGTAGAGCGGCAACCACTCCTCTTTTTCCACCTGGGCAATGACCCGGAACTTATTGGCCAGGTTTTGAAAATCTTCCACGCTTTTACAGGTGTTGAATCCACTCAGGGTCTCCCCCATCTTCTGATAGTATTGCTCATTTTGTCCCAGAGCGAAAGATGCCATAAGCAGTGCAGCTAATAATAAACTTGTTCTTTTCATGAGTTCTGTTTTTTAGTTGATTTTATCCAGTTGATTTATTTTTTTGTCTTTAGAAAGTGTAATGAAACATCCAAGCAGGAACCAGCGTTTGGCTCCTGGCAAAATGGGAGCGCTTCGGTAGACCCCGTTTTCATCGGGGATGCTGCCATACTTATATCCAAACTGCTGCTCCGTACCAAGCAGATTGGATACACTGGCATAAATAATCACATGCTGTTTCAGCAGATAGCTCCAATTTACATTCAGTGATTGATAGGCCATGCTCTTTTCGCCATTGAAAATATCACTGTTGGGATTATTGAAGTACCTGGGAGAAGCAATGCTGTAGTTCACCCCCAGCTGGGAATGCAGGCGATCAAACCAGTGTTTGTAGACCAGCGTCAGGTTGTGTTTGCTGGTGTAGTTATGCACCGCTTCATAGGGATAATCCAGGTAGTCGCGCATGGACTCAATATAGGAGTAAGAGATCCAGTATTCCCCATTTTTAATGCTTCTTCGGTCCCTCCAGAAGAAATCAAATCCATAGGCGTAACCGTCTCCCTGATTGTTGATAAAGCTATAGGAATGGTCCTCTCCCACTCCAAATTTGACCAGCTTCTTATACTGTTTATAATAGACCTCAGTACGCAAGGTCCTTCTGTTCCCGGTCATCATATAATTAAAGGTAAAGTGGTCTGCATGTTCAAAATCCAGGCTGGAGCTTTGTAACAGGAACTCATTGTCCGGATCCTGGAAGAACCAGCCATAAGCCAGGGAAAGCTGGCTTTTGTCACCTACTTTGTAGGCTGTGGAAATCCTGGGTGCTATACTGGCCCGGTTCAAATAGTCGGAATACTCCAGTCGGCCTCCCACTCGGGTAATAAACCTGGAGGAAGCATATATTTCAGCCTCCAGAAATCCAGTCAGCGTATGGTTGGTATAGCTGCGGTAATCCCCTGTTTCCAAACTGGGAAACTCCTGTCCATAAGTTCTGGCATACCACTCTGTACCTGCCAGGAGTCTCACGCGGTCACTTATTCTGTGTTTCAGGCTTACTTTGGAATGGGTTCCCCGGAGGGACTCATGGAGGGTCATACTGTCCAAGGAAATCCGGTCCTGGTTATTGGTATAGGAGAAAGCGGTGGTCAGGATCATTCTATCACCGATTTCACCGGCCCAGGAGGCATTGATGAACTGATTATCATTGACCAGATTGTAGCGGAAGGTATTTCCCGGATTATTCAGGCTTTCTTCAATAGTCGTAAGCCTGGAGCGGTTGATGGTTCCATAGAATTTAAGCATGCCCGACTTTCCGGTTTTTAACCGGAAGCTCATATCTCCCCCCAGGGATTTCGGCTCAAGCTCCCATTGCCTGAACTGAGGAACCAGTCTCATATAGGGAGTCAGGTTGTTATAGCTCAGGGAAGCCGTGACCGAACTATGGGTCCAGGTCTTGGTACCTCCCAGCTCTGTGCCCACCGACAGAAGGGAGATATTCAGCTGGTCCTGAACCGGCATGGCATTGGTTTTCAAGGAGAGAACAGAGGACAGGGCCTGGCCATATTCTGCAGAGTATGCTCCGGTACTGAACATCATACCGCTGAACATGAAGGGACTGAAGCGGCCACGTACAGAGGTGTTTGGGGATGAGGAACTGTAGGGCACATAGACCAGGGTGCCGTCAATGTAAGTTTTGGACTCCCGGCTGTCACCCCCTTTCACAAACAGTTTGCCTGACTCCCCTACTGTAGTTGTTCCCGGCAAAGCCTGCAGGGCCCCGTAAACATCCCCGGAAGATCCATCGGTGGTAACCATATCAATGGAGCTAAGAGCAATGGACTTCTTTTTATCTCCGGCCTCAAAGGTCCCGGCGGTGATTGTTACAGCAGTGAGTTCATTAAATTCCTCCTGTAACCCGATAATGCTCAGATCGATCGTTTTACCCTCCAGCTGGATTTCTTTGCTGAATTTTTTGAATCCAATATATTCAATGCAGAGCGTATGCTTGCCCGATTCCGCACTTTCCAGGATAAAAAACCCGTCCAGATTGCTGGAAGTACCCTCATAGGTGCCTTCTAAATAAATATTGGCTCCGGTGAGTCCCTCGCCCTTTGCATCTCTGACTGTTCCGTTAATGCTTGTTTGGGCCAGTAAGCTGCCTGAAATCAGGAAAAGTGCCGTGGATAATAAATGATGTTTCATGTAAATTGTCTACAGTGTTGAAGATTAAGTACACTGCAAATCTGCATCAACCAAACATCAAATAGAAAAAAGAGTTACCGAATTGTCGGTTTTGGCTTCCGAATTGTATTTTCTTACAGCGCTCTGATCGCTTCCACCCCCTCAATGCTCAGGGGAAGTGCCTTGCCCAGACGCCGGCACCCATCTTCCGTGATCAGAAAATCCTCTTCGTTGCGCATACCGCTGAAATCCCTGAACTTCTCTATTTCGCTGTAATTCAAAAACTGTACCAGGTGCTTTTCGGATTTCCAGAGCTCAATGAGATCCGGGATAAAATAGATCCCCGGCTCAATGGTCAACACAAAACCCGGACGGAGCTTCTTTGCCAGCCGGAGGGATTTCAGTCCGAACTGGGTGGATTTGGCGTGTCCATCATAGCCAACCCACTCTTCTCCCAGGTTTTCCATGTCATGGACATCCAGCCCCATCATATGGCCGGTGCCACAGGGGAAGAATAAGGCATGGGCCCCGGACTCTACTGCCTCCTCCGTGTTTCCTCTGGTGAGGCCAAAAGCCTTAAGCCCTTCGAAAATAGTTCTGCAGGCGGTCAGATGAACCTCTTTAAAAGCAGTCCCCGGTTTCAACATGGAAACGGCGGCCATATGAGCATTCAGGCTTACCTGGTAGAGCTCTTTTTGAAGTGGTGTGAAGTTGGGATCCACCGGGAAGGTACTGGAAAGATCTCCCGCATAGCGATTTTCAGTCTCCGCTCCGGCATCCAGCAAAAAAAGATCACCACTTTTGATGGTGTTGCCATGGTAATGGTTGTGCAGGGTTTGTCCATGGATGGTAGCAATGATGGGAAAGGAAGGATTCCCGTTGGCGGCATAGGCCACTTCTGCAACCTTTGCTGCAACCTCCGATTCACGCATACCCGGCCGGGCGTAAGACATCCCGGCGAGGTGCATATCCACGCTGATATCCACCGCCTTATCAAGCTCGACAATCTCCTCGGCGCTTTTAACTTCCCTTTGCGCAACTACTGCTCGGGTAAGCTCCAGGGAAGTTCTTTCTGAAATGGACCCCAGATTTATCCGGGTGAGTTCGGCCATTCTCATCAGGATATCTGCCCGGTAGGGATTCAGGAAATGGACCTGCCTGTTTTTGAAAATTGCCTCAGTGACTACAGTTGAAAGTGAGGCAAAAGGAAAAACTTTGCTAACTCCAACCCTTTCGGCCAGTGTAGATATTTTTGGAAGTGTGCCGGTCCAAATAATCATGTCAATCCCATAGTCGTCGCCGAACAGCATGGATTCTCCGCTATCTGAATCAATGATTCCTGCCAGGGAAGCCTGATCGATCCCAAAATAATACAGAAAGGTGCTATCCTGCCTGAAGTGATAGGTGTTGTCGGTATAGTTCATGGGGGACTCTTCGTTCCCGGGCAACAGGATTAGCCCACCTGAAACAGTTTCTGCCAGTTTTTTCCTGCGCGCTTCGTAAGTTTCTTTGCTAAACATTTGCACAATATAGTAACTTAGGGTCTTTCAAGCCCTAAAAGTTAACGCGATGCCCAAATATTTCCTCCCTCTTTTTTTACTGCTTTTTTCCTGCTCCAGCTCTCAACCTGAAATTTACGAATGGAGGGGAAAAGATCGTATGGGGATCTATCCGGATACCAACCTGCTGAAAGAATGGCCCGAAGAAGGCCCCCGGGAAATATGGACCATCGAAAACCTGGGAAGGGGGTATGGATCTCCGCAGTTCGCGGAAGATCGTTTTTATATCACCGGGGAAGTGGACAGCATGGCCCTTTTATACTGTTTTGATCTGGATGGAAACAAAATCTGGGAAAGCACCCTGGGGAAAGAGTGGGTTTCCAGTTATCCCGGATCCCGTTCGGCCCCCACCATCGTGGATGATCTGATTTATACCGGCACAGGCATGGGGGATCTGTATTGTGTCAACGCAGCCGATGGCAGTCTGGTGTGGTCCATGGACTTTACCCGGGACTTCCAGGGGGTATATCCGCTGCATGGCCATTCTGAAGCCCCGGTGATTTCAGGGAACAGGGTATTCTGGACCCCGGGTGGACCAGTTTTCAATGTGGTAGCACTTGACCGCAAAAACGGGGAGCTGATCTGGAGCAATCCCGGTTTTGGGGAACGTTCGGGCTACAATCCCGGGAAACTGGTGATCCATAATGGCCGGGAGCTGTTTGTTACTTTCACAGCAGCCAAACTCCTTGGACTGGATGCGAAAACAGGAGAATTATTGTGGTCCCACCATCAGGATGTCTATACCGAAAAGGAGCGTGAAACCATAGGGATCGGGGATTCCCACGCCAACTCCGTCGTCTATAGAAACGGATCCATTTATTATGTCGCCGGTGACGGTAATGGCGGCGTTAGACTCGACCTGTCTGAAGATGGCAGTGTCGTTACCCAGGCATGGCGCAATCCGGGATTTGACAGTTTTTTTGGCGGAGTGGTGCTCATAGATAAGTACCTCTATACCAGCGGTACGCACAGCCAGTATTTATTTTCCATGGATGCCGGCACCGGAATCCTGAAAGACTCCCTGCATATCGGACAGGGTGCTTTGATTGCCGCCGATGAAAGGCTCTATTATTATAACCAGCGGGGCCTGATGTACCTGATCTCGTATTCGGAGGGTAAACTAAAGGAGCTAAGTTCCTTTAAGATCACCAAGGGTACGCGGCATCATTTTTCTCACCCGGTAATCCACCGGGGGGTGTTGTATCAGCGTCGCGGTGATGCCCTGATGGCATTTGATATCCGCCGGCCTGCTCCTTAAGAGGCTGTTGCCAGGGGATCCGGCCCGTATTTCGGATATGTTCCTGAAGCGCTGAGCGCAGCGAGTTATAGTTCAGATCTTCACTTGTCTCCAGGGGATTCTTCTCATAGGGATCGGCTCCCACATTGAAAAACAGCCAGGGTTCATAGGGCGTGTTCTGCAGTATTTTATAATCTCCCTTTCGAGCTGCATAGTAAGCCTGCCCGCCATAGTCGCCCCCTTCCCGTCTGACCCAGAATACAAAGCGCTCAGAGGCGGGCCGGTGCTTCCCCAATAATTCCGGCAGGAAGCTCTCTCCATCAATGTTTGTAACTGGCTCTGCACCTGCCAGAGCAGTAAAAGTCGGGAAGAGATCCATTAACAGAGTAAGCCTGTTCGAACTGCTGCCCGGTGCTATGCGGTCCTTCCAAAGCACAAAGGCCGGTACCCGGATGCCTCCTTCAAACATATCCTGCTTCCCTCCTCTCAGAGCTCCGTTGCTCTGCTCATAGCTGAGAGCCCCCCCGTTGTCCGAGGTGAATACCACCAGTGTATTCTGGATAAGCCCTGATTGGACCAGGTACTCCATGATCCTCCCCACATGATGGTCCAGGTGCTCAATGAAGGCCACATTTTTTGCTCTTTTTTCGCTTAATCCGGGTTCTCTCTGCTCAACTTGCCGGAGAAATTCCGGGGGAGGTTGAATGGGGAAATGAGGCGCATTGTAGGCCAGGTAGAGAAAGAAAGGCTGCCCTGTCCCTGCCCGTTCTTTCAGATACTCCAGAGTCCAGTCTGTAAACAGGTTCGTGGCATGCCCTTCAGGATCAATGGTTTCTTTGTTTAAACGCATCCAGTTCTTTCCTCCTCTCAGGTGGGTCCAGTAATCGTCCATCATATCTCCCAGAAAGCCCTTGAAGTAATCAAAACCCCGGTCGTTTGGGGTATTGGGAGCCTCAAAGCCCAGGTGCCATTTGCCAATGATCGCAGTATGGTAGCCCTGTTGTTTCAGCGGAGCGGTTATTAGCCCTGCAGAGGGATCCAGATAGCCCCAGCTGTTGTGTGTAAACTGGCGAATGACCCCCGGAACCCCTACCATATCCGGATAACGCCCCGTAAGCAGGGAGGCGCGGCTGGGTGAACAGACCGTGCAATTGGCATAAAAATGCGTCAATCTCATCCCTTGGGCCGCCAGCTGGTCTATATGCGGAGTATGTAGGTCCTTGGCCCCCTGACAGGATAGATCGCCATATCCCAGGTCGTCCACCAGGATGCAAATAATATTCGGAGTACCAGAATTGGCAGGCTGAGCAGTCAGTCTAAGGCTAGAACTCAGTAGCAAAATGCTCAGTAAAAAGTGCTTTAGTTTCATAGCTGTTTTTCCTATTCAGTTTCAAGTTGCAAATCTTTTTTATTATCCCGGGCTATGATCCCTGTTTCTTTTGATTTCTTGCTCATATTCCGTAATTTATTGTGCAGAACCAGCTAAGCTAACTATGAGCAAGGAGCAGCTTGTGTCGGCCAATGGAGAAGGAAGATTCCGAATGAAAGATTCCCTGTACAGGCTAAAGCAGAGAGGGTTTTTCAAATATGTGTGCCGTAATGTTCTTCTGATCATGTCGGTTTACCTGCTGGTTGTATTGATCGTGTTCCTGGTCGGGAAATACCTGGTTGATTTAAACTCCGTTTTTGAAGGGATCATGAACCGGCTTTCGGACCGTTATGTGGTCCTTATGTTCTTTCTTTCAGAATCCTTTACAGGAATGATCCCGGTGGATCTGTTCGTGATATGGACACAGAAATTTGAACATCCACTGCTCTGGCTGGCCCTCTTGGGGGTTCTCTCCTATACAGGGGGTGTGATTTCCTACGGCATAGGCCTGTGGATTTCCGGAAGACCTCGTATAAAAACCTTTACGGAACGGCGGCTCCAGGGCTATATAAGCTTTGTGCATAAGTGGGGAGGTGCGTTCATAATCATTGCAGCCCTCTTCCCCTTTACCCCGTTTTCCCTGGTCGTTATCGCTGTCACCCTGTTCCACTACCCATTCCGGAGTTTCCTGCTATTTGCCCTGGCACGTTTGTTCCGTTTTGCGCTTCAGGGCTTGATATTCTTTGATTTATTGAAGTTAGATCACTGGATTGTTTGATTCATAGTAAGATATAATGTTTATTATTATCGGGGTGCAAGTCACAGGCTTTTGGTTTTATAGGAGTATAATATAAGTGTTATAGCTTATATTTACTCCCCGTTGGATGTCCGGACCAGCTCCATATATTCCGGAAGGTGATTCTCATAAAGTGCACGTGGTGTGCACTGATACTGGGTACAGAGGGAAGCTGCATAGCCCACGGCGGCACCCATCTGCCCCGTTGTCCTCATAACCCTGGGCCCGCCTAATCCTATATGGCTGCAGCTGAAACATCTGCCTGCCATAAACAGGTTAGCGATATTCTTTGAATAGAGCGATCTGTAAGGGATCTGATATGCCTTTGCCGGGTAGAACATGGCTTCTGCCAGAAAATCCGGCTGGCTCTCGTCCAATTTGTTCTGGGGATAGTGTACATCCACCTCCCGGATCTCGTGCACCACCGCATCCGGAAAGCGCCTGGAATCGCGCATATCGTTAAAGGTATAGAGGTAATCCCCCACCAGTCGCCGCGACTCCCTTTTTCCAAGCAGATAAGAAACCCACTCCAGTTTCAGAAATTCTCCACCCTCTTTCTGTTTTTCGTTGTAAAATGAACCATAGATGGCTTTTAACATATGATCCCTGATCTGTTCTGCATGATCCACCTGGTGCCAGCGCTCACTGATAAGCTCCCAGTTCCAGGTTCCGTAGCGGGCCGAGTATGAACCAGCTACCTCCATGGCCCAGGGTACTTCCGGAAACTCACAAATGCTATCTGCCTCCATGCTTCGCCAGAGCACGGAAGCGCCCAGGACCTGCTGATCCGCTTGCTTTGGGCTCCAAAGCTCCCCATATTCTTCCCAGGCCTCTCCATACAGGGTGTCGGGCTCCCGCCCGTAATTATATTCCGCATCCGCCCAGTAACCGATCCATCCATCACCGGTACAATCCACAAAATATGGAGCCTCAAAACGCAGAGCCTCTCCGGTGGAAGTATGCCTGGCATCCACCGAAGTAATGATCTGCTCCTGGGTGTTGGCCTGAAACGCCCTGTAATTCAGGAACAGGCTGATATTGGAATAGGATTCCATATGTGTTTGCCGCTTCTGTTCATCTGACAGAGCTTCTGGTGAGCCGTTGGGGTAGTGTTCCGTATCAAGCATTTTAAGGATCCTCCTGAAATGTCCGTAAATACCCAGCGTATGAACCCTGATCTCGCTGCTGGCATTACCTCCAAGAACAGGTCTGTCGTGGATAAGGGCCACCTCCAATCCCTGTTCCGCAGCGGCAATGGAGGCCGCACAACCCGCAAGGCCCCCTCCTACCACCACCAGGTCATAGGTCCTGGTCTCCCCCGGCATATCTGCATAAGCTGCAAAACGGTTTCGCATATCCTTGAGGTATTCCTGCTGGTTGGTAGGTGCCCGGTATTTATTACTGATGTAGATGGCATCGCAACGACCATTAAATCCGGTCAGATCCTCCAGTTTAAGCTCGGCCGTACCAGCCTTCACCTTAACCTTGCCGGCATAATTCCATCCCCATCCCCGGTAGTTTCCCATAGTTTTGGGCAGCTTCTCGCCACTCAGCCAAATATTAAACTGGCCGGGAGCTTCCCAGGGTCCGGGTGCCCAGTCTGTGGTGCGGGCCCAGACATGAAAAGCCCCCCCGGAAGGAAGCTCTATGTTTGTAGTTGCATCCTCCACCCTTTCCCCCAATCCATGTGCCATCAGGTAGGGCGATCCCATTTGCTCCACAAACTGGGGGTCCACCACCCAGCCCCCTTTGTGGTCGAAGCTTTCACACTCCACAAATACCTCCTTATGGCAGCTGCACAGCAACAGCAATAAGGCCGGCACAAGTATCCAGGGAAATGTTTGTCTAAGGTTGAAGCACCTGTCCATCCTGCAGAAGTTGTTGTTTAAGTTCTTCATAAGCTATATCGTGTAAGTGGCGGTTTGTTTCAATGGCAATTACGGCCAGCGTGGCAGCGCTCTGTCCCAGGATCATAAAAACCGGTTCCATCCGGATGGAACCAAAGGCGATATGGGAGCAGGAGAGACAGACCGGAACCAGCAGGTTGATGCATTCAGTTCTGGAAGGCAGGAGGGATCGTTTATCGATCTGGTAAGGATCTTCTGGATGCACCCCGATATCGCCTTCGTTCTGCACAAAACCGTCCGGCTTGATATACCGTTGAACGTTATGGGAATCCATGGTGTAGGAACCCATACCCACCGGTTGTTCTACCGGGGATCTCCCCAGCACCTCATTCTCCGTCATCACAAACTCGCTGACCATTCTTCTTGCTTCACGCACATAAATCTGATGTGGCCAGTTACCGTTGTCCCTGAATTCATCCCTGGAGTAGCCCCACTGACTCATCTGCTCCCGGATATCTTCAGGAACCGCAGGGTCGCTGGAAAGGAACCACAGCAGGCCCTTCTGATAGCTGGTATGCTCACTGATAATCTCTTTTCTTTTTTCATAGGTGGCCTCCGGATACTCATAATTCATCCCAATATTATCACTGCTGAAAGGACCATGGTTGTTCACGTCCGTTTTGTGGTTAGGAATGGGATCAAATTTATGAAAAACCTCCCGCCACCCCGAGTCAAACACTCTTCGCAGCAGTTCGTACTGCGTGGAATCATAGTCCCCGGGTCTGCTGATGGCCACCCTGTTCTCCGGGTGGTCCGTGAGACACAGCCTGAAACAGTAGGCCTGAAGACGGTGATCGCCTGCACCGTACTGGCCTGGATCATCCGTGGAAATCCTGGGCAGAACGCCACTGGAGGGGTCGCCCGGGATCACGAAAGGACTGATATCGTTCTTAAAATGGTGTCCATGATGCAGCACCCCTGTCTGAACCCCGTTCCACTTTTCTCCATACTGATCGATGGATTCCCGTCCCACGGTATAACTGACTCCTGAAGCAGCCATCAAATCACCTTCATAGGTGGCATCTATAAAGACTTTCCCCTTAAAGCAGGTTCCATCCAGTGTCCGGATGGATACTATGGAACCCTCCTGCATTTCAACTCCCCGCTCCCTGTCCAGGCAGGATTCCCGATATACTGGAATCTTATAATCACTCACTAGCTGGTCGAATACCAGCTCCGCTGCGTGAGGCTCGAAGATCCACATGGTCCGGTTCTCACCGTCGATGGCCACATTTCCCTGTCCCTTATTCCCGTATTCACTTCTTTCCTGCCATTTCCAGGCTGAATCCTGCTGGTAATGCAGGTAGAGACGGTGATAAAAATCCCGGGCAAGTCCCCCGATAACCGCCTTGTTACCCGTATCCGTCCATCCCAGTCCCGAAGCGGTAAGTCCGCCCAGATGCTTATCTGGCGAGACCAGAATTACCTCCTTTCCCATTTTGGCTACTTGCACGGCGGCGATCACCGCAGAAGAATTTCCACCGTAGATGATCACATCTGCAGAAAATTGCTTGTCAACGGGTGATTTTTGCCTATTTTCACAGGAGCTGATCATCAGCAGCAAAAGAAGAAGGAAAAAGGTGTTTGAAAAAAGTGATTTGCAGCTCATCAGCGGGGTATTTTTGATTCATGTTGAAAATAAGAAAATCTAAGCGAACCCCTACTCATATGAAGAGAGTAATTTATATTTTCCTGGCTTTGCTGACCCTGTCAGCATGTATCTCCACCGGCGAACGCTCCGCGATCGCGCCCCCCAATATCATCCTGGTGATTACGGACGACCAGGGCTACGGGGATTTGGGTATTCACGGTAATCCTTTTATTAGGACCCCGGTACTGGACTCCCTGGCAAAAAAGAGCACGCGGATAGATCCTTTCTATGTGTCGCCGGTCTGTGCCCCCACCCGGTCCTCTTTGATGACCGGCAGGTATCATCTGCGCACCGGGGTATACGACACCTACAACGGGGGGGCCATGATGGCTCCGGGTGAACTGACCATTGCGGAGGTCCTTGCTGAAAATGGATACCACACGGGCATGGTGGGTAAATGGCACCTGGGGGACTCCTATCCCATGAGACCGATGGACCAGGGATTTCAGTACTACCTGGCCCACAAGGGCGGTGGCATCGGCCAGCCCGGGGACGATTACGCAAATTTCATTCGCGGCGACAGCTCCTATTTTGATCCTTATCTCTGGGAAAACGGGAAACAAGTTCGCAGAAAAGGCTACTGTTCAGATATCTTCACCGAACAGGCCATCCGCTTTATCAGAGAGCATGAAGACGAAGGGCGGGAGGATCCTTTCTTTCTCTACCTCTCATACAATGCCCCCCATACGCCGCTTCAACTGCCTGAATCCTATGAAAAGGAATACAGCGAGATGGAATACGGTCCTGAGAATTTCAAAGTAAGTGGAGCGCGCCTTTCAGAGATGAGCAGTAAAGATATGGCTGATGCCCGGAAGGTATATGGAATGGTCAGCAACATTGACGATAACCTGGGCCTTTTGCTGAAGACTCTGGAGGAATTGAAGATTGAAGAAAACACGCTCCTGGTCTTTATGACCGATAACGGACCTCAGCAGAGACGCTATACAGCAGGGCTGAACAGTGGCAAAGGGAGTGTGAAGGAGGGTGGAATCCGGGTTCCCTGTATGTTTTACTGGAAGGGACAACTTCAGGAAAACCGGCTGATAAGCTCACCATCCGCCCACATTGACATGCTGCCCACCCTGCTTGAGTTCGCAGGAGTAAGCCCTGTGGAAAACATCGACGGAATTAGTCTATATCCTGCCCTGTCAGGACTGGATCCTTTGGTGGCAGAGCGTCCCCTCTTCTTTGTCTGGGCGCGTGGTTATCCGCAGAGATATACCAATATGGCCATCCGCAAAGGAAACTACAAACTGGTGGGACAGACCTTGCATGGAGAAAGCGTAAATCAGCTTCAACTCTTTGATCTGGAAAAGGATCCTTATGAATTGAACGATATAAGCAAGGAGCAAGCAGAACTAAAAGCCAGTTTGCAGAAGGAACTGGATGAGTGGTACGAAGAGATCATTGTCAGTCCCCATCTGGTGGTCCCCCCCAGAATATTTATTGGATCCGCACATGAAAACCCGGTCATCCTGGGAAGAAACGACTGGAAGGGGCCAAAGGCCATGCAGTGGTCGTCTATGGACGCATTTGGCTACTGGGACATTCGCATCGAGGATCCCGGGCCCTATGATGTGAAGTTGATTTTCCAGGAGCATCTCCCTGCTGCCGGCGAAGTTAAAATTCGTGCGGGAACCAGGCAGTACTGGAGCTTTAATTCCGATACCACCATTCATGAGCTTACTCTGGATAATGTGCTATTTGATCCCGGGGATCATTTTTTTGAAGGATGGTACCAGGCGGGAGGCAGGGTTTACTCCCCTGTTTGTATTGAGCTTACAAGCAGAAAATCCGGCGAATTACTGGAAATAACACTATAGAGTAAATTTAAGGCATAAAACCGATGATAAGACCCTGGCTAATAGCGCTGCCCCTGCTCCTCTTAATAGGTAGTAGTATCCTGTTACTTGAAGGTTCGCCGATCCTGACACAAGCCGTGAGGGAAGGGGGTGAACTGCCCTTCGGCACCCTGGTAGCCTGGGTGGGAATCACCATGGTTCCCTGTTCCATACTCATAGGAATCAGGCTTATACGCAAACCCATCTCTCCGGTATACCGCTTTTATCACCTGGCATTTCTGGGCTTGACGCTGTTCTCTTCCCTGTGGGGCGTGGTCTCTTTCCTGCTGGCAGGGAACTGGACCTATACCTTTTCAAATACTGAAAAATTCAGGGGCGGCGAGCAGGCCTCCTCTGTTTTTATTTACTATACTGGCATACTTATTTCTCTGACTCTTCTCTTATTTATTGCATTCGGAATACACCATCTCTACATTCAAATAAAGAAAAAATGAAATACAGTCTCTTTTTTATCCTGTCACTGCTTATTGTATCTGGACTGCTATCCTGCAGCCCTGAAAAAAATGCAGATAAACCCAATGTGGTAATCATCTTCCTGGACGATTCAGGGTGGTCCGATTTTGAACCCTTTGGAGAAGAACACCTGGAGAGCCCGAATGTGATGCAGCTGGCAGCTGAAGGATGCGCTTTTTTAAACTTCTACGTGCCTCAGGCGGTATGTTCCGCTTCCCGTTCTGCCCTGTTGAGCGGTTGTTATCCGGGTCGAACCAAAGTTTTTGGCGCTCACGGACCCAATGCATGGGGTCTTGATACCACCTTTGCCACTATGGGTGAGGTGTTCAACGGAGCTGGTTATGCCACGGCAGCATTTGGAAAATGGCACTGTGGGGACCAGCCAGAGACCAGATCGCATGCACGAGGGTTTGATGAAACCTGCGGTCTGATGTACTCCAATGATATGTGGAAGCATCACCCGGAGAACCCTGAGTACTGGGGCCAGTGGCCCCTGAAATTCTGGGAGAATGGTGAAGTGATTATTGAGGAAGTGGATCATATCCATCAAAAGACCCTCACCAGAACCTATACGGAACATGCGGTTGATTTCATCAAGCGTCATCAGGATACCCCCTTTTTGCTCTATGTTCCCCACAGCATGCCCCATGTTCCCCTCTATTGCAGTGGCGAGTTTGAAGGCAAATCAGGAAAAGGACTATACGGGGATGTGATGCTGGAAATAGACTGGAGTGTCGGAGAGATCAACCGGGCACTGAAAGAGCATGGCCTGGAAAAAAATACGATCCTGATTCTCACTTCCGACAACGGACCCTGGATTTCCTATGGGAATCATGCCGGGTTCACCCCGTTCAGGGAGGCCAAAGGCACTACCTTTGACGGCGGGGTCCGGTCAGCCTGTGTCATTAAATACCCCGGGGGCATGCCTGCAGGAGCTGTATCTGAACGGGCTTTTGGATCGGTGGACCTCCTCCCCACCCTTTGCCAGCTGGCTGGTATTCCCCTTCCAGCAAATCCTATTGATGGTGAAAATGTCTGGGATCTGATAAGCGGCCAGGAAGGAGTGGAAAATCCTCATACCTATTATGCCTTCTCCAATAACAACAACTTTGAAGGGGTACTGAGCGGGGATGGCAGGTGGAAGCTGCATCTGCCCCATGCCTATCGCGTGCTTGAAACGGCGGGAGCCGATGGCATTCCGGGAAAGTACGGGACGGCTCAAATCGATACGGCACTATTCAATATGGTGACCGATCCCTTTGAGAGCAACAATGTGATTTCAGAGCATCCCCAAATCGCGGCAGAATTGATCAAACTGGCAGAAACCCACTATAACAGGTTTTACAGCGATAAATAGCACCTTTTAAGCCAGCCGAACCTCTCTGGCCCATCCATCCTGGTAAGCCGGATGCATCCAGTCCAGGTTTTTATCCTGATAAAAGGGATGCAGGGCCAGCCTGATCTCTTTCATCTTTTCTTCGCCAAGCGGAGCGAAATTGCGGAGGATCTCCAGATTTGCCTGAAGCACCTCTTTGCTATCGGTTCCAATATTCACCATATGGAAGTCCCCCAGGCTCAGGGCGTATCGGACCAAATCTTCCGAAGCCAGGCCACGAACCGTTTCCCTGGGACGGATCACTTTCATGGCCACCACCCCCATTCCTTTTTGTCTGGCCAGGGGAGCAGGCAGCCCTTCGAAATCCTGACTTCCATCCGTGGACTGATGGTTCAGGGCCATCATCATGACATCAAAGTCATAGAGTTCAATGGCCCGTTTCATTCCTTCTGCTGAGGCATGTCCCGAAAATCCGATATTCCTGATCACGCCCTCGCTTTTTAACTTTTCAAGCACCTCCATTACTTTCCCCTTTTTTCCCAGTTCTTCCGCATCCTCCACCGAGGAAACAGCATGAACATGGAGAAGGTCCAGGTGGTCGGTCTGCAGCCGTTCCAGGCTGCGTTCCACACTTTTTTTTGCCTGGTCGCCGTCCCTGTCTCCAGTTTTGGAAGAGAGAAAGACCTTATCCCTTCGTTCCTTCAGGATAATCCCAATGCGCTCTTCGCTACTGATCTTGTCATTCCCGTAGCTGGCAGCTGTATCCCAGTAGTAAAGACCCTGATCAAATCCAGATTCCAGGATTTCAAGCGCCATATCATTATCAGGGATAGCCATCCACCTGCTTCCACACCCAAAACCCATCAGAGGGACCTCTGCCCCGGTTTTGCCCAGCTGGACCGTGGGTAATCCCCGGGAATCATAGGGGGAAGGGCTTGCGCATCCTGTGACAGGTGCGATGGCGATGGTGGCTGCAGCAGCGGCCGTGGTCTGAACAAATTTCCTGCGGGTAATTGTTTTCATAGTTTATCTATTTAAAAATTCTGTTACTGACAAAAGCGATTTTCCTGCTGGCCGGTCCCCGGAACTGTGCTAAAGATGCAGCTTGGATCATGATAAGCAGGGTTAGAACCAGTCCTTGTTTTTTTTCATAGAATTAAATTCTTAATCAATCGTATCCGGGACTGCGACCCGGTAGGTGATGCCCTCTGTGTTCTGCCTGTAGAAAGATAGCAGTCTTTTGTCTTTAAATGAAAAAAAAGAGGGAATCACCACACTTCGTCCAAATGCTTCAGCCAGCCAGGGGATGCTCTGCTCCCGCTGCCACTCCATGATTGAGTGAATGGCATCATTCCGAAGCCTTTTCTGAACGCTCTCTTTCACCTCCAGTGAATCGCCATAAAATTCACCCAGTTCACTGCGGTATGCTTCCAGGGCTTCTCGCTCACCCACCATCTCTCCTTCATACTGATCCAAACTGAAATGCAGGTTCAGATCCACCTCCTCCACCCGGTAGGTTTTCTGGAGGATGCGATAAAAGAGACCCAGCTCCTTTTCAGCAGGAATTTCCAACAGGGGTGCCGAAAACTGAAAGGACAGGATAAAAGCCAGGTAGAGTTCCCTGTCCAGGTTTCCATGTTTTGCTTCCAGCAGGCCAGTGTTTAAATAATGCAGGAAATCCTTTATAAAAGCCTCCTTTTTAGGGGGAGAAAAGTAGTGTTCTAGAGCCGGTTTTGTTCCAGGATCGCTTTCACAAACAGTCAATAGCTCATCCAGGGTCACTGTACGCAGATTCTGTTCCGGCCTTGGTTCAGGCTGAATGGAAAATCGCATGTGGCAAGGTCAGTTTAGTTAGTCTAATGTAAGGATTTTTTTAACGCCCTCGCATCCGGATAGACTTTCAAAAGAAACGGTTCCGGAGTTAATCTCTCATTTGCCCTGACTCTGAACCTAGATCTTCAACCTTATTTGGAGCTTTCCCAGCAGTCCGGTCAGCTGGATGATCAGGATGGCAAAAAGAATGGATTTGATAATACCAACACCTCCTGCAGTCAGGTAGTCCGGTAGTTGTATACCCAGCATATTCCTGAAGGCATATACAAAGTAAGGAACCAGGTAACAGGTAAGGGTCATGGATCCGGCCGGTTCAATAATCCCTGCCCAGCGGAACTTTCCTGCTTTATCGGCCAGCAGGTACATCAAGGCAAAGGAAAGGGCTGTGAGGGAGGCGCATATGGCGGTCCAGGAGGGTGTGGCTAAAATTTTGGATATCCCCCATGCAGGACGGGTCAGGTATCCGAACAAGAATAATAAGGCAGAAAACCCCAGTAAAAATGGGATCAGCAGATCCATTCGCTTCTCTTTCTTTAAGCGCATCATTACCGAGCTAAGCACCACACCTCCCATGACCAGGGCATGGTTGGAGGCACTGACCACCAGCCTGATGGTAAAGTTAAATGGCGTAATAAATTCATTAATATTCAGAAGTATAAGGACCGCAAAAGCAAGGGCGAGAAAACCAGGCCTGTTGCCCAGCAGGAGGTAAACCAGGGCGGCCACCAGGTAAGCCCAGCCAATGAGCCCCAGGATGCCCCACCAGTGAAAACGCATCCATTCCCCGCCCCCGTTACCCTTACCTGTATAGGTGATGGCCAGGAAAAGCAGGATGGCCCAACCCAAGCCCTTCAGTATCCAGGGAGATAACCGGCCCATCACAGGTCCTTTGTAAACATTCCAGATCAGGAAAAAAGCCAGGGTCATCAATATCTGCCATAAAGTGCGGCTGAAAAGCAGGTTTTCTGCTGAAATATTTTCCAGGTTGACCATAAAAACACCCATAATTAACAGGGCCAGGGTACGTTCTGCAATATGTCTGACTACCATCAGTTTAGAATCCCCCCTCCGCAGACGTGCCCGGATGGCATGAGGGATGGAGAGTCCAACGATAAATAAAAAGGCCGGAAAAACCACATCGGCCAGTCCCATTCCATCCTCATGAGCGGCTTTATGCTCCAGCCAGACGGGAATTTCAGTGAGAGACCAGAGATCGTTCACAAAGATCATCAGCAGCATGGTCAGTGCTCTGAGAATATCGATGGATTTAAGTCTGTTTGAGACCATAGAATGATCGTAGGACGGGAAGATAGCAATTATCGGAGAAATTTTTCGCGTCGCTGAAGGTTCAGAAGGCCCAGCAGGATCAGTACCACACTTCCTATCCCCATAAAGATCCGGTTCTGCCGGATGATTTCCCTCCAGACAATCTCGTTGATATCCCCCGGTGTACTAAATGGATTCAGGAAGATGTTCCATTTGGATTCATCCAGTTCATCGGCAAGTATCAGCAGGAATAGGCCCAGAATAACCATGATTACCGCAGCTGCATTGCCATTTCTAACCAGGGTGGATAAACAGAATCCCAGGGCTGAAACAAAGAGTACAAGCACCATCAGGTGGAGAATCATTCTCACAACCGGGAAACTCATCAGAGCGTAATAGGCAAGTCCAGCGAAAGGAAAAAGCAACAAGAACACCAGCAGAAGGATCATCAGGTAGCGAACCAGCCACACCTTGTAGCGGTAGTCCGGGATGCCGAAAATAATCTCCAGGGTGCGCTGATCGGCATCGCTTTGAATTCCGAATACCGAGGGAAAGAAGACCAGTAAAATCGCCGGGAATGCCAGGAGCCCGTAAATATCTTCCAGCCACATATCACTGCTTTCCAGTGCGATAATGATCCCAAAGACCAGGAAGAAAATAAAGGCTGCCAGGATAAAATAGACAAATTTACCTCCGAAGATGATCTTCATATTATATCTGGCCAGGCCAATGGTATTCTGTAGGGTGGATCTGAACAAAGACATACGCTTAAACTTTTTCCTTTTCCTTTTGCTCTTTATCTCTTCTTAACAACCAGAGGTAAGCATCCTCCAGAAGCGGTGATTCTTCCACCGAATCTTCGAAGGGTTTCTCTGCGGAGATGGCCCTGAACCTGATGCTGTTAGCGTCTCTCATATGGTGGACTACCAGCAGATCCCTGGTTTTCGTTTCAAATTCTTCCGCGGGAAGAGAGGATTTCCATACCCTGCCCCGGGCAATTTCAGTCATTTCCTTAGGGGTCCCGTTAAAGAGCACCTCTCCCCTGTTAATTACCGCCATGGTACTGCAGGAGCTAGAGATATCCTCAATGATATGTGTTGAGAATATCACCACGCGGGTGGCACTCAGCTCCACCAGGAGGTTCCTGAAACGGATCCGTTCCCGGGGATCCAGTCCTGCCGTAGGTTCATCGACCACCAGGATTCTGGGAAGGTGCAGTAGCACCTGGGCAATACCGATTCGCTGCTTCATTCCTCCGGAATAGGCTCCGATCTTTTTCTTTCGCTGCTCCCACATATGCACGGAATCAAGCACCTCTCTGATCCGCTTCCTTCTTCCATCAGGATCTGTGATTCCTTTCAAAACAGCCAGGTAATCAAGATAGGCGTAGGCGGACATATTTTCATACATGCCAAATTCCTGAGGCAGGTATCCGATAAGTCCTTGCAGCTCTTCCCTTTTCTCCTCGGTATCGATCCCGTTGATCCAGATCTTTCCGTAGCTCTGTTCAAGGATCCCGCAGATGATTCGGATCATGGTTGATTTTCCGGCCCCATTGGGCCCCAGCAGACCAAACATACCGGTCCCGATCTCCAGCGAGACTCCCTTGAGGGCCTTGAACTGTTCCGGACCCTTTCCAAGTCCGGGTAGCACAGAAACAAACCAGAAAAACCACCGGTATAGCGGGCGGATCTTTTTTAAATCAAACCCGGACTCTTTCACCCGGATGGAAACCAGCCCCATAATTATCACCAGATACCAGAAAAACCCGGCCACCAGGCTAATGGCCACATTCGCCCACCTGATCTGGAAAAGTACAAGGACGGCAAATGGAGCTACATATCGAATCAGCCTGTTTATGACACGGATCCAGGGCCGGTTGATCAGCCTGCTAAAGTCCTTCAGGATGGCCACGAGGTAGTAATATGCTGCGACTGAGGCGACCAGTTGCCAGAAGCCGCTCACCAGGTAAAACCAGGCGAAATAGACCAGGAAACCAAGCAGGGGAAGTTGCCATATCAGGGCCTCCAGTTTGGGTTTCAGGGCCCTATCGGCCATCCTGGCTATCCTGGAGAGTCTTCCTCCGGATTTAAATTCCCTGACCATCCGGGACTCCCGGCCATATATCTTCACCAGGTTAGATACCTGGATATGGATGCTGCTTTCTTCATCAATGATGCGGACGGATGCTTTGCGCAGACTGCTGGAAATAAACCACCAGGCCACAGGGATTCCTACGAAAACCAGTAAGGTGGCTGCCATTTTCCAAACAAAGGTCTGAACATAGAATACAACGAGAAGCATACCGGCAACAATAAGAAGCAAGAGGAGCAGTTTCACCATCAATTTCAGGCTTCTGACCCACCCCAGCGCTTGTTCAATTCCGTTATAGAGCATTGGAATATAGACCAGGGTCAGTAGAGTACTCAGGCTCAGGCCCCCGATCACCGTAATGGCAAAAGGTGGTCCGATGGCCTCCACATATTCTGCATTTCCCAGCGCCAGCGGGATCATGGCCGCACAGGTGGTAACTGCAGTTATCAGGATCGGGCGTACCCGGGAAAGCCCGGCCACCAGGATGGCCCGCTGTTTACGATAGCCTCTTTTCCTCAGCACATTGATGAAATCGATCAGGATAATTCCGTTATTAACCACCACTCCCAGCAGGATCAGAAAGCCCATAATGGTATTGGCGTTGAAAAGAGACTCGCCGGTAACTGTCAGCAAAAAGAAGGATCCTATGGCAGCCAGGGGGATGGAGAAGAGTAATACAAAGGGGGTAACAAAGGATTCAAAAATAGCTGCCAGGATCATGTAGACCAGGATCATGGCAATCAGGAACATGTACTTGAATTCGTCCAGTCCGTTATCTTCCTGTACCAGCTCCACCGCCACTCCCGAGGGGATATTGGAATACTGTATGAGGTCCTCTATTTCACTTCTGGCGTAGTCAAGCAAGTCATTGGAGTCGTAAACATCCTCGTTGTACTGGTAACGCAGCTCCACCTGCTTTTCCTGGTTAATGCGGGAAATATCCCGTAAACCGGTTGCGTAATATATTTCCGAGATCTCCTGGAGCTCAAAAAGAGCTTCATCCTCACTATCAGGTATCTGCAGGGATTCCAGATCCTCCATGCGTTTTTCGCTATCCTCCTGGTCCAGCAAATCCTTGTATTTTATGATGATCTCATACTCCTCATTGTCCTGGCTGAAATTGACTCCCGAACTGATTTCGCCGGTGAAAGAGCTTAATTCGTTAACTACCTCGTTCCTGCTGATGCCATAGCGGTCCATCAGCAGGGAGTTAAATTCCAGGTGGACCTCGGGCTGGTTTTCCCGGACCGACAACCTGGCTGAGCTGATATTGTCCAATTCCTCCAGGTAGGATTGGAGATCCTCCCCTACTTCCACCAGAAGATTAAAATCCTGTCCCTTCAATACTATATACTCTTCATTCTCACCGATGCCCAGTAATTGTTCAAAGCCTGCATCTCCTGCCATGTTACCCCCGTCCCCTGCGCCTCGCATACTTCCTGATCCCGAGGAAGTAGCAGTCAGGCTGATATCCGAAGCAGGGAGATCTTTCACCATCTCATAGGCTTCCGACTGGATCTGTCCAAAGGAACGATTGCCGATTTTCTGGTAATCCTCCTGCAACAATATGCTCACCGTCGCCTCCTCCTCTTCGATCCGGGAGACCACCTCTTTACCCTCCTTGATTTCCATCAGGGCCTGTTCCATCCCAGCGACCAGTGCATCGGTGGCTTCCAGCGTAGTACCCGTAGGCATGGTGACATAGAGGGTCACCTGATTGGTTTCCAGTTCAGATAGTTGATTAACCGAAACAGCCAGAGTCGCTATGATGGTCCCGAAGAAAAGAATCAGCACCCCAACAATGGTGGGAGCGGGATTTCTCAGGGCCGATTTAAGGAGTGACAGGTAGATGCGAACCATCCGGTTATCCAGGGACACCTCCTGGTAAACCTCCTTGCGCTCCCTCTTTTTGCGGCTCAGGATAAGGTGCACGCCCATGGGGATGAGCAGCAGGGAGACAAACAGGGATACGGCCAGGGTGGAGACGATGGATACTCCGATATGCCTGGCCAGTAACTTTACCAGGAAATCAGAAGAAAAGATAAAGGGAATAAATACAGCGATGGTGGTTCCTGTGGCAGCTACAATGGAGCGCCAGACCTCTGTTGTTCCCTGCACCACGGATTGCGCGGGCTTTACCCCCAGGCTCCGGAGGCGATATATGTTTTCAAGCACCACCACGGAGGTGTCCAGCAACATCCCAACTGCCAGCGCTATCCCTATCAGGGTGAGGCTGTTAATGGATATGTCATAGGCGAAAAAGAAATTGAATGCGGTAAAGATGGAAACCGGCATGGCCAGGGCCACCAGCAGGACCAGTTTAACGTTCCGCAGGAATACCCACAATACAAAGATGGCCAGCAGGGCACCGGTAAGTGCCAGACGGATGATCTGATTGATGTTGTCCTCCATCAACTCGGCACTATTATCCTGAACATACACCTCAATATCAAAAGGCTGTCCCTCCCTGTTCAGAATCTTCAGTTGATCCTCTATCTTATGCGAAAGCTCAATGATATTGGCCTGGGCATCATTGATCACTTCCAGGGAGACTGCGTCCTTCCCATTGACCCGGCTGATGGTCTCTTCCTCTTTTTCACCGTAGTAGATCTCGGCAATATCCTTCAGCTTGACCTGCATAGCGCCGCTTCCGATGACCAGATCTTCAATCTGATGGATGTGCTCATATTCGGCGTTCAGGTAGACAAAAAAACGCTGCCCCTGCTCCTGTACTGCACCACCATACTGTCGCAGGATCATATTGGAGGCCAGGAGGTTTCGTACCATTGAGGGGGCGATGTTGTATGCTTCACAGGCAGCCCGGTCCAGGATGATATCAACCGATTTTTGCCTTCCCCCAAAAACATTCACAGCAGCTACACCTTCAATAGTCTCCAGCTGATCCACAATATGCTGGTCCACATAATTCCTTACCCGGTCCACTCCCCCCGATCCCCTGGCCTGGAGGCTCATCAGGGTGTTATTCAAATCATCCAGGTCGATCTTTACCACCTGCAAGCTGAAATCATCAGGCAGATCGCCCCGGATGCTCGCTACTTTTTCATCCAGCTTAAGGTAGGCGTATTTAAGATCGGTGTGTTCCTCATAAGAGATCAGGATGGAGCCGCTTCGCCTTCCTGCGGTGGACTGGATCTCTTCGATGTTCTCCAGTCCGGCAATCATACTTTCCACCGGAATAATCGCCTCCTGTTCCATGTATTCCGGGGTGACCTCTATTCTGGAGCTCACCTGAATGAAAAGCATGGGCAGTTCAGCGTTGGGGAATATCTCCATTTTCAAGTGTTTCCACGAGATATAGCCCAGCAGGCTTGCTGCTATAAAGAGCATGGAAATGAGAACCTTTCGCTGTATAAGGAAGTGCTTATTCACCAGCTGTTACCTCCTCCTTTCTTGCTTGCTTGCCCAGCTGTCCAAAAACCATATAGATGCAGGGGATCACCACCAGTGTCAGCATGGTCGAGGTAATCAATCCGCCGATCACTGCCCAGGCCATGGGGGAGCGCAGGGAGGCACTTTCCCCGAAGCCCAGGGTAAGGGGGAAGAGCGCCAGAATGGTGGTAAGGGTGGTCATCACGATGGGTCTGATTCGCCGCTGTCCGGCAGAAATTATGGCTTCTCTCAGTTTCATACCCTCTTTCCGGAACTGGTTGATGGCGTCTACCAGTATAATGGAATCGTTCACTGCTATCCCCACCAGGAGAATGATGCCAATAAGCGCCATGATATTTAAAGCCTTGCCCTGGAGATAGAAAACAAATACGGCTCCGACCACGGCCAGTGGAATGGGCAGCAGGATAGTAAATGGATGAATCAGGCTCTCAAACTGGGCAGCCATCACCATGTATACCAGTATCAGGGAGAGAAGCAGCGCAAACCCCAGGCTGCCCATGGACTCCCTTCGCATGGCCTCCTCGCCCGTGATTGCATAGCTGTATTTGGGGGGAACTCCACCCCGCCCAGCTTTTGATCGATGGCTGTTGCCACTCGGTCCAAGGGTAGATCCGTGTCCAGATCCGCTGAAATCTCCACAATCCGGTTTTGATTGTTATGCAGAATCTCCCGGGGGGAGCTTCCTAGTTCTATATCTGCCACCTCCCTGAGGAGGATCTCGGTATTATTGACCTCCACGCTTAGCATCTCCAGCTCCTGCAGGGTGATATCGTTCAGTTTGACCCTTATATCAGTCAGATCACCCTTCAGATCCATCTGCCCGGCGTCTGATCCCTGCAATTTCTCACTAACCCTGCTGATCAGCGTATTTACATCCACATTCATCAGACCGGCCCGGTAACGGTCGATCATAATCTCCACCTCGGGGGCCCCGCCCTCAATGGATGAAGTGATATTAAGGATCCCCGGGATTTCCTCCAGCCTGGAAATGACCAACGCTGTCAGTTCTTCCAGCTGTTCCATCTCCTCCCCCTTGAGCTCCACCACCAGGGGCGAAGTATCGGTTCCCAGGATAGTCGAAAGGGCACTCTCCTCCTGCCTGAAGAGTGCCGTAAAGTTGGGATTATCTTTGAAGTGCTTGGTCAGTACAGTAATCAGCTCATTGGGTGAGAGCCGGCTGTCGGGCTTCATTTTGACTTTGATGGTGGCCATGTTTTGATCATCAAAGAGATTTTCTCCCCCGGAGGTGATGCCCGAGGTAGGGCCTATTTCACTGTAAATCAGATCCAGCTCGTTACCGCTTATTTCCCGGATGATGTTTTCAAGGCTGTAAACGGCCCCGGAGGTCCTTTCCAGCTGAGTTCCCTCGGGCATCTGCAGGTCCACATAGAATTCCTTGACTTCTGCCCTGGGCATAAATTCACTACCGGTCTGCTGCAGCATGAACCAGCCACCGCCCATCAGGAGCAGTGCGGCCAGCAGCACCCATAGCCGGTAATTTAATAGCTTATCCAGAAAGCGCCCATATCCGGTAAACTGCACGGACTCACGCCTGCGGCCGGCAAAAGGGGACTTTTTACGATAAATCCTGGAATATAGCATGGGTATAATCAGGATGGCCACCACCAGCGAGGCCAGCAGGGAGAAGGCGACAGTAAATGCCTGCTCTTTAAACAGTTCACCTGAGGTGCCGCGCAGGTATACGATGGGGATAAAGACAACAATAGTAGTCAGCGTGGAGGCTATAATGGCCCCGCCTACCTGGGAGGTTCCCCGGATCGCAGCATCACTCGCATTATCGCCCTGTTCATGATGCCTGAAAATATTCTCCAGTACCACAATGGCATTGTCCACCAGCATTCCGGCTCCCAGGGCCAGTCCACCCAGGGTCATAATATTAAGCGTGAGATCAGCGAAATACATCATAACAAAGGTGGCAATGATGGAAACGGGAATGGCTATACTCACAATGGCGGTGGGTCCGATCCTGCGCAGAAAGAGGAAAAGGACGAAAACTGCCAGCAGTATTCCAAAAATCAGGCTGTCGCTTACCTCTCCAATGGCGGAGGAGATGTAATTCCCCTGGTCTTCCACAATAGTAAAGGTAAAGCCTGGAAGAGCTTTTTGCATTTCATCCAGGGCCACTTTCAGATCTTCCACCGCCCTGACAGTGTTATAGCGCATCTCTTTGTAGATGCTTAACCCCACACAGGGAGTACCGTTCAGCAGGACCGCATTTTCCTGATCCTTGAGACTCCAGCTGATTGTGGCCACATCCTTCAGAAGGACCGGGACCCGTTTTCCCTGTGATTCTTCCGTAGAGGCATCCATCTTCACTATAATCTGTTCCAGGTCCTCTATCTGCACCAGCTCACTGATACCACGAACAATGTAGCGCTTACCCATCTCCACGATGGATCCCCCGGAAATATTACGGTTGTAGCTCTCTATCTTGCTGACAAGTGTGGAGACATCCAGATTAAATGAATTAAGCAGGTAATCATTTGTTTCTACCAGTACTTCAAGTTCTTCTGCCCCATCAACCTCCACATCTGCTATTCCTTCCAGACGAATCAGTTCATTTCTAACATAATTTTCAGCCGTAAGGCGTAATTCGTTCAAATCGCTGCTTTCTGAATGTTGAAAAGCCACCAGCATGACCGGACTGGAATTGGGATCATACTGGGTAATATTGATCTCCTCCAGATCATCATCCTGATTGAAGGAGGAGAGTGCCTTGGAAAGGTCCAGAAAGGCCTCATTCATATCCTTTTCCCAGGTATATTCTACTTCTATCAAGGCTGCACCTACCTTGGAGGTGGAAGATACACTGACCACGCCGCTCTGCCGTATGGCCAATGATTCTACTCCTTCCACAAACCTTTCCTCCATTTCCTCCGGAGGGCGCTCCCCGGCCACCAGTTCCACATAGAGCCTGGGACTGTGAAGATTAGGAAATAGATCGATACCCAGCTTGTCGAAGGATATATAGCCCAGCAAAAGCGTTGCTATGATAATCATACTGACCGAAACCGGGTAATTGACCGAAAATCTGGTAATGGATTTTAACATGGCTCTTTGCTTCCTGTTTATCTGAGTATCCTGACCCTGGATTGATCCCGCAGGGTTTCAAATCCTGAGTTCACAATACTCTCTCCCTTTAATAATCCCATTTTCACTTCAACATTGCTGGCATTCTGCAAGCCGGTAGTGATAATGCGTTCGCTGGCTACCCCCTGCTCCACCACATACACAATCTGGTTCCGGTTCCGGCTCATAATAATGTCCTTGGGGATCACGATAACCTCCTCGGCACTATTAACCACCAGGTCTGCCTTAACAAACATGCCGGGAAGCAGGGCCAGATCGCTGTTCTTCACCTCCACGAAGCACTTAAATGTTCTGGCATCTGGATCAATGGAGGGCGAAATCTGGGTAATGGTGCCCAGGAGGGTATCTGCCGTACTGGTATAACTGGTCACATAAACTTTATAACCCCGCTCAATATTCCGGAAGTATTTTTCCGGAAGATTGGCCTCCAGGTAGAGTGCATCATAGTCGATTACCGAGACCATTTCCGTATTGGAGGCCACCCTAGTCCCATCCGTAAAATAAGGAAGTTCGGAGATCACTCCGGAAAAGGGTGACTTCAGAGCCATCTTGCTCAGGTTGATCCGGCTGCTCTCCATGTCATACTCGGTATTGATCTTGGTGATCTCAGCATTTTTCAGATCTCTGAGCGTGGCCCCTCCTTTTTCGTAAAGAGCTTGTTGTTTTTCATATTCAAGCTGAGAGATTTCCAAATCCACCTCTTTGGATTTGACCCTCAGGTCGTTTACATACTCCTCATCTTCCAGCCTGATGAGGATCGCGCCGGCTTTCACAGGATCGCCAAGAGCATATCGTTTACCGGTGGCCGGATTGATCTGTAGCCGGTAATCCCCGGCTATCTCTGAGATAAGGGTGACCTCCTTGGAGGCGTAGACCGACCCGGTGGTGCTTACAAACTCTTCTATGGATGAAGTAGTCACCTCGATTACGCCAACGGGCACTTCCACAGTGGTATTAACCTCCATATCAGGCTGTTTGCAGGAAAAGACCAGCAGGGCCGGTATCATCAGGGACCATAGGGCAACTCGCATTTGTTTCATGGATTCTGGAATTCTATTAGTTTTCATCTTCATGGTTTTTCAGCTCTTCCGGGATGATTGGGATCTGTTTCTCAAAGTCATACAGGGTCTGAATCTTCAGGTTAAGCAACTCAATTTTGTAATTGATAATGGCATTGGTCAGCGACATCTTGGACTCGGAGAGCTGATTCTGGTACATGCCCAGATCCATACTGGTGAGGTCGCCATTGCGGTAGCGTTCCAGGTTGATGTCGTAGGCCAGTTCAGCATTTTCCACGGATTTACGCTGGATTTCAATCTGGTTCTCCAGGTTCTTCAGGCTCCGCACCACCGCACGGATATTCATCACTATGTCAGTTCGCTCCACCTCGTAGCTGATCTGGGTGCTTTTCAGACTTGCCTCGGCTGCCTTAATCTCCGATTTTCGCTCCCCCCAGTCAAAGAGCGGAATGCTGAATGTAAGCCCGATAGCAGGGGTATTGGTGGGGGTTTCAAAGAGCTGGGAAAACTGTTCATCATTGCTCTGCACCCCGAAGGAAGCGGTTACAGACCCGGAAAACTCATTGGTGGATTTCGCCACGATCAGGTCAAAATTGGCATTTTCCAGGTCGATCTCTCTTTCTCTCAGTTCCATTCTGTTCTCCAGGGCATGGCTGATGGCCAGTTCCTGATTCACAGGAACGGTGTCAGCCATAATCTCAGCAGCTACCAGCAGTGAAGTATCCAGGGGTACCCCGATAAGCACCTTGAACTGGTCCATACTGTTGGCCAGGGTTAATTCGCCATTAAATACTCCGGAACGGCTGGTAGCCAGGTTTACCTCAGCCTGGTAAAGTTCTTCCAGTGCCAGCAGCCCCCCTTCCACTTTATTTTTAATAATCTCATAACTTTCCTGGTTGTTTTTCAGATCCTCCCGGGCAATCTCCAGGCTCATCTGGTTGGAATACACGGAATAAAATTCCTGGGCCACGTTGCGTTCCAGGGAAAGTTGCATCAAGAGATAGTTGATAAGGGAGGCTTCATATTCCAGCTCCAGCTTCTCGGTCTCCATCCTGGTTCTGTTATAAGTAAAAATGGGCTGGGTGAACTGCAGATAGAGTCGGTTGTTAAAGGTTTTTGAAAGAGGATCAGAAGCAAATGCGGATTCGGTAAAACTATAGTCATAGGAAAAACGGTTCACCAGCATCAGTTCTCCATCCGTTGGCAGGATCCGCTGATTTATTGCAAAGGTACCCCCTGAGGAGGCCGATTCATTCAGGAACCACTCGCTGGTCTGCTGGTCAAAACGGTTGGTCTTCTCATATTCAAAGGGATCCAGGGTAATGGAAAACTGAGATTTCAGCCTGGCTCGCTGGGCGTTGAGCCTCTCCTGGCTCCGAACCAGGGAGAGCTCCGTCTGCTTCATGTCCGGACTGTTGTCCACAGCAATTTCCATGGATTTATCGATGGTGAGCAAAGCCTGTGCCTGGAGGGAGTTCCCACCTGTAAACAGGGACCCTGCCGCCACCACTATAAACATCAGTTTGTTAATCCTCTTGCCTTTCATATCCTAACAATTTTTCTTTTCTATCTTTTTCTGACCCATTTGATCGCATCGGCTATAACCCGCCGGCCATCGGTCTGGTTAGACAGTTGCACGGCAACCGAGTCAGCCGGCAGAAGGAAAGAGCCTATGCGGTTCCACCCATCTTCCGGATTATTCAGCTCATAAACCACCTTCTCACTTCCTTCGCTGGAGCTAATGGAATAATTGTAATCTGTTCCCTTATCGGCAAACTGTGGCCCGAATCCTCTCCCGGGACCCTGGCCCTGGTTTTCACCCTGAGCTCCCTGCCCACTCCCCTGCTCCCTGCGGGAAGGCCTCTGGTACATGGCCGACACCGGGATATAGACATAAAAATCATAGAATCCTTTTTCAGGCAGCAGGGTTTTCCAGGTCACATAGTTGGTCCCATCCCCCCTTCGGATGGCCATGGCTGAGCGGACCGTCTCTCCGTAGTAAGCAGCATGTGCCACCGGGGTCCATTTCGAAGGGGTCCACCATTCATTCAAACTTTCATAAAGCAGTCCGTCGTCCTGCTCCTTTCTGGAGTCCACCCATTGCTTTAATTTGCTCTCATGAGAAACGGAGAATGAGCTGAAACCTGCATCTTCATTGTCCACCACATATTCATCTTTATATCTGAAACTGACCGGATTCTCAGAAGTACGGTCATACTCCTCCAGGTCACTGGTGCTTACTTCCTTGGCTGCGCGAAGGAAATTGTTGTAACTGGAAGGTATGTTCCCCGAGATCAAAGTGTTTATAGTCATCATCATGGGTCGGTCATACAGCACCACCTGAACCTCCCGCGTCTCCCCGGCTTCCACTTCATAGAGCCGCTTCTCTTCGCTCATTCCTCCACCGCCTCCAAAACCGCCCTGTCCCATTATTCGGAAATTTATATCCACAAGTCCACGTGCATTTCCAAGATTGCTTATGCTGAACCTGACCAGGTAGACATCGCCTATGTCATCGCGTGTCTGCAGATAGTCGGGTTCAGAAATAAGGAAGCTGGGCATTTGTCCGCCGGCATTGATTACCTCCATGTAAGGGGCGATCTCAACGCCAAACTCCCTGTAAAAGTCCGTTGAGAACTGCTCAAAGCTTATTTCTGAAAAGGTATGATCTTCCAGGTAGTAATAGAAGAAATTATCAAACTCACTCATCCCCACCCTGTTTTTAAGTGCAGAGATAATAAAACTGCCGGTCTGAATGATAAGTGACATGGTTAGTTCGGTATCCCAGCGGGCAAATAGCTCAATCATACTGTTCCTGCTCAGCAAGAGATTTGCCCGTTCCTTATCCGTAATTCCACCGGTAAATCCTTCCCGGGGGGAAACATCATAACCCTCTTTCAGGTAAATTTCCAGCATGGCGTTGAACACAGGGTAATCCCTCGAACTGATCCCGCTTACATAACTATAGTACAGGGGGAATACACAGAAGGGATTTTTGTTGTAGCTAACATCGCCCTGGAAGGTAATCAGTTCTTCACCGTTGCCGCCACCGCCACCAAAACCCCCTCTGCCCCTGCTCCGGGTTTCTGTCTGGAAAAAGGTATTCTGCAAGAGCCTCTTGAAGAGGTCAATTTCGATTTCACGTGGACTCCTGCTGCTTTCCCGCTCACGATCCTGCTTTTCTTCATACTTAATAAATCGCTGAAAATCCAGGGTATTGAGCCCGGCTCCCTTTTCAGGCAAGAGGATCATCTCAGGCAAAATATAATCTACCGCTTGCATATACGGCCTTTCGTAGGCATGAAACTGGATAGGAACTTCCACCAGATTTATTCGTTTGAAGGAATAATAAAGGTCCAGTTCATCCAGTTCATAATCATCCTTTGCTTCTTTGATCAGTGCCCCGATGGTATCCTGTATATGGGTGAAATAGCTGGAGAAATAATCATGCTCCGGGTCCAGGTACAGGTTGTATTCCACCCCATCGATCTCTATACTTCTTCTCTCCAGAGGGGCCAGAACCAGTGGAAAGGCATTCAGGTCATTCTCGGGAACAAAGTGGATCCCCGTTTCATCCCTTGTCATGCTCCCCGGTGCAATGGCCGTGAGGCTGCTGTCACAGTTTACAGTGAGCCGGAAGCGGGTGAAATCGGGCTCCCGGGGTTGAAAGGTCTCCAGGTTAAAACCCACTCCCGCCACCGGGTACCAATTCAGTTCAGGAGTAAGCAACATATAGCTGGAGTTAATAATGCCCGGTTTTTTGTCAATGGGAGCCACCATAATCCGTTTACTGGCGTTAATCTGCTCACGGGGAATATCCAAATAAGCAACTGATGCATCGGGTGTTCCCTTATAATAGATTTTAAACCCTGCCCGTCTGCCCGCTTCTAATCCCCCTGAAGGAGCAAGCATAAGTAAGTGCCTGTTTTGGGTATACTCCACTCCTTCGCCCCTGTTGATTATGCTGTCTATAGAAAAACCGGGGTTCAGCGAGAAGATCAGGGTATCCAGGCGATAATCATGGGGATTCTGAACCCTCAGGGAGGAGATGACCTGTAGCGATTTCCCATGCTGTATAAGCTCCAGGTCGTTGTTAAGCACATCACTCAGATGTTTGCCCACATAGCGCTTATTCAGTTCCAGGTAAGCTTCCCTGTCATCTGTCTGATCCTGATGTTCTGAATAATAGAGTGAACCCACAAACAAGCCGGCTGCAATAAAACCAATGAAACCAAAGAGATTGAGACTGTTCCATCGTCCGGTTTGGGGAAGCCGGTTTAAAAAGCGTATGGTGGCAAAAATAAAACCGATTCCCAGCAATAGGTACGAAAGCCGGTGGAGCAAGATCAGCCTGGGACTTGCAAAACCTATAAAGTCGGAATAGACCATGGGCAGGTTAAAGGCCATATAGTCCAGCATGCCGTAAAGCTTGTCCTGAAAATAAAAAAGTGTTAGTCCGATATAGCCCAGAAGTACCACAAAAGTAACAGCCTGGCTACGAAAAAGGATCATCATAAAGAAAGAGAGTCCCAATATAAACACCAGAGTTGGGATGCTTATGAGCAGGGGATAAAAGAGATAGGTGGACCACTCCACAGGGACATCTTTGCGTATCAGATTAAATATCAGGGTTAAAACCAGCGCCAGCAGGACCAGACCCACAAAGAGGACCAGGATGCCCAGCGTCTTTCCCACCACATACTCCCCGTTGGTCAGGGGCCTGGCATAGATGACCTCTGTGGTGTCCAGTTTTTTATCCCGTTTTAGAAAATCGGATGCCAGAAAAACTGCAATGATGGCCTGGGCTACATTGATAAAAAGTACATTGATATAGGGCATGTTTCCAGCAATGGCCCTGAAAGTCCACATGGCGTTATCATGCCCGCCGTAGAAGCCCATATTTGTCCCAAAAAGGATCACCAGGGCCAGAATGGCAAATATCCTGAAGAACCAGCTTCTGAAGAGCGTTTTGCTCTCGTAGGTGGCCACGTTCCATATATTGATCAGGTTCATTTCAGGTTCCAGTGTTCAAGTTTATTGTCCATGAAGTGGACATAGGCATGTTCCAGGTTAGGATCCACCTGGACCGCTTCGATCTCCGCCGGTTTGTGACCCACAAACTGCACTTCCCATCCTCCCCCCGAAGGAATTGTAGAGATGATGGGCACCTCGGTCTTTAATTTTTCATAGGTTTCCGGGCTGATTTCGGCCCTCCAGACATAGCCCTCTGCCTGCTTCACCAGGTGATCCGGGGTGCCGTGATAAATTAAGCTTCCTTCGTTCAGGAGTGCCATCTGGTTACAGGTACTGGAAATATCACCCACAATATGTGTGGAGAGTATGATGATGGTCTCGGAACGGCCCAGGTCCGAAAGCAGGTTCCTGAACCTGATGCGTTCCTCGGGATCCAGTCCGGTGGTGGGCTCATCCACAATAATAATAGAGGGATTAGCTATAAGTGCCTGTGCGATCCCCAGCCTGCGTTTCATTCCACCCGAAAGATTGTTGGCCATCCGGTTGCGGAACTCAAAAAGCCCAACGCTCCCCAGCATTTCATCCACTCTCTTTGCCCGCTCTTTTTTAGAGTTCATTCCGGCCAGCCTGGCAGCATAATCCAGAAATTCCCAGGAACGGAGTTTGGCAAAGAACCTGAAATCCTGTGGAAGGTAGCCCACCATCTTCCTGATCTCCTTCCGGTAGTTGCTGATATCCTTTCCGTCCACCAGTACCTGCCCGGAGGTGGGTTTCATCAGAGTGACCAGGATGCGCATCAGGGTTGATTTTCCAGCACCATTAGGGCCCAGTAAACCAAACATTCCGTTGGTGATGCTCAGGTTCACATTATCAAGGGCTTTGAAATCGCCGGAATAAGTCTTGGTCAGGTTCTTTATCTCTATATTCAAGGTTCTGCTTTCTTGAGGGGGTGGCTGTTTGTTGAATATTGACTATTTCAATTCCTCAAGGTTTAACTGTGCTTCAACAAATAATCTACTGGTGAAATTAAACCTTTTTAACCCATATTAATCATAGAATCAGTTATACCTTTATAAAAAAAGAAAATGAAAAAAATATTGAATTTCAACATTCTTGGCCTTGCACTTCTGCTCTCTGTGTTTACACTGAATATTTCAGCGCAGGGGCCAGGTGGAGGCGGAAGAAGGTTTCAGATGACAGAAGAGGATATTAAGGAACGGGTGGCAACTACTTCGGAGACACTGAAGCTGAACGAGGAACAGCAAAAAAAGATACTCGCTGTAGAGATGGATTTTAATAACAAGATGCAGATCGAATTCCAGAAAATGGGTAACGCAGGCGGACCTCCGGCAGACCGGGAGGCCATGCGGGAAAAGATGACGAAAATGCGGGATGAGCGTAATGCCAAGTATGAAGAAGTACTCAGCCCGGATCAGTATAAGCAGTTTATCGATATGCAGGAGCAGCGTATGCGTGAAATGCGTGAACAGCGACAGCAGTCCAATCCGGCCGAGGATGGCACTCAGGAAGAACGTCCTGCAAGGGGCCGGGGCCGGGGCTAGTTTTTTTCCTGTAGAATCGCCAGTAGGTACTGAACAATTTTGTGTCGTGCAGGTTATCTGTACGACACTTTTTTTTCATAAAGCAGCAGCATCATGTCAGTCAGAAAAGCAAAATCAAAATGGAATGGAACCCTCAAGGATGGTCAGGGTACCATGAATTTCAGCAATTACAGCGGACCTTTTACCTTTAAGTCCCGTTTTGAAGAAGGTAGCGGCACGAATCCCGAAGAGCTAGTGGGCGCAGCCCATTCAGGATGTTACTCCATGTTCCTGGCAGCCCTTATCAGTGGAGAAGGCTTGACACCTGAAAGCGTGGAGACCACCGCAAAGGTTCATTTGGGCAAAGACGACAAGGGCCCTTTAATTACAACTATTGAGCTGGAAAGCCATGTGAAATGTCCGGGCCTTTCACAGGAAAAATTTAAAGAACTTGCCGCAGTTGCCAAGGAAGGATGCCCCATCTCCAGGCTGGTGGCAGCAGCTGACATCAAGCTTACGGCGACCCTGGCCGGATAAGTCAGTTCAAAGCCATTTAGGCACCCGTGGTGCCTCATAGGCCATCATTAGCTCAAGCAGGATTTCTGGCTGAGGGCTGCACAGGACCATCTTCCGGTTTATCTCATGCAGGAATCCCTCCTGAACCATATGGTCCAGGGAATAAAGCAGATGATCGAAAAATCCTAGCACGTTTAGCAGTCCCACTGGTTTGGGGTGCAATCCCAACTGTCCCCATGTTAACATTTCAAAGAGCTCCTCCATGGTGCCATACCCACCCGGAAGAGCTATAAATCCATCACTCATCTCAAAAATAAGCGCTTTACGCTCATGCATGTCTTCCACTGTGATCAGTTCACTTAACTGATCATGGGCCACCTCTTTGGTCTTTAAGAAGCGGGGGATGACGCCGGTTACTTTACCTCCGGCTTCCATGGCCGCATCTGCCAGCGCCCCCATCAGGCCCACCTTCCCTCCCCCAAAGATCAGCTCCAATCCCTGCAGGGCCAGAAACTTTCCGGTAGCTGCAGCCTGTTCCTGGTAAATCCTGTTACTTCCGCTGCTTGATCCGCAGTAAACCGCAATTTTTTTCATGGGACGAATTTAATAAAAAAGCTGTCCCGCAAAGTAAGCGAAACAGCTTTTAAATGAATGATATCAGGGACTAGATTACCGGAGAAGGATGGTTTTTCAACACCGCGGTGAACTTCTCGAAATCACTGTTTGGAAGTTCATGATCCCGGAGCTCTCCATGCAGGAACTTATCATAGCCTACCAGGTCCATCAGTCCATGGCCGCTGAAATTAAAGAGGATCACTTTCTCCTTACCCTCTTCTTTGGCCTGCTTGGCCTGTCTGATGGCCGAGGCAATGGCATGTGTAGTTTCGGGAGCGGGAATGATCCCTTCCGTGCGTGAGAAAAGAACTCCTGCCTCGTAGCATTCCAGCTGGTGGATGGCTTCCGGTGTTGCCAGTCCCTCTTTGCAGGCATGACTAACCAGGGGTGACATTCCATGGTAACGCAGTCCGCCTGCATGGATCGGGGGTGGAATAAATCCGTGTCCCAGTGAATTCATAGCCAGGAGCGGAGTCATTTTGGCAATATCGCCATGGTCATAGGCAAAGGGAGCCTTGGTCAGGGTTGGACAACTGGCAGGTTCCACGGGAATGATCTCAATCTTGGCCCCATGGATCTTGTCCTGCATAAAGGGGAAGGCCAGACCAGCAAAGTTACTGCCTCCGCCGGCACAACCTATCACTACATCGGGAAGCTTTTCACCCACCATTTCCAGCTGCTTTTTTGCTTCCAGGCCGATGATTGTCTGGTGAAGCATCACATGATTTAACACGCTCCCAAGGGAATAGCGCGTCTGGCCAGTCTCATCTGTCACTGCCGCCTCAATCGCTTCACTGATGGCTATCCCCAGACTACCCGGGGTGTCAGGGTATTCCGCCAGAACATCCCTCCCGGCCTTTGTTTCCATACTGGGACTGGCCACGCATGTACCTCCCCAGGCTTCCATCATCATTTTCCGGAAAGGTTTCTGGTCAAAACTCACCCTTACCATAAACACTCTGCACTCCATCCCCAGGAGAGAAGTGGCGAAGGAGAGGGCACTCCCCCACTGTCCGGCCCCGGTTTCGGTGGTCAGCTTATTGATGCCAAACTCCTTGTTATAATAGGCCTGGGCCACAGCCGTATTGGGCTTATGACTTCCAGCTGGGGAAACACTCTCATTTTTATAATAAATACGCGCTGGGGTTCCCAGGGCCTCCTCCAGGGCATAAGCCCTTACCATAGGGGCCGGCCGCCAGATGCTGAGCATTTCCATCACCTTTTCCGGAATATCGATCCACCGCTGAGTACTGACCTCCTGCTCAATCAGGTTCATGGGAAAAACCGGGGCCAGCATCTCCGGGCCAATAGGATTGCCATCAGGGCCTAAAGGAGGATTCATGGTTCCAGGAAGATCTGCCGCAATGTTATACCATTGCTTGGGCATCTCTTTCTCACTCAGGATAATTTTTCTGTTCTTCATAATAGCAAAAAATTTTGGGTGTTATTAATTTCTGTTTTGTCTAAAAAGAAAGCGGGGCTGTTAGATCTAACATGCCCCGCGTATCCTGTCTTATTTTCTGTAACTGTTACAGTCCAGCCATTGCCCACGAAGCATTTATCCGGAAGTACCGCCAGAGCCATCGCCAGCCAAAAAGCAAGATCTTTAATTTCATTTTGTGCATTTGTCCGGGAAAATTAACGATTAAATCGAGAAATGCAATCCCCCTGAATCTAGTTTTAATCAAAACACATTTGGGATACCTGAGAATCTAACCTTCATTTTTCGGGAATTGATGGAAGTTCATCGGGATTTGATCAGGTTTAATAGACCGGATTCTTCCAGGCCTCAGCTGGTGCATATTTGCTGGCTGAAGCCCAGAGGATGCCCCGCTGCATAATTTCGAGTGCTTCCGGAACCTCAAAATCCTTCATTACATGTCCCAGTGAAGAGTAGAATACCCGTCCTGAACCATGCATCTTTTTCCAGACCACTGGCATGGTGCAGCCGTCGATCCATGGAGCATGATCAGCCCCGAAAGTAGTAGTAGCCAGAACTTTCATATTGGGATCCACATGGAGGTAATACTGTTCGCTATGCATCATAAAATCCGCAAGCCCGCTGGTTACCGGGTCCTCATGATCGGTGACCTTCACATGATAGTCTATAATTCCTCCCGGATGTGCGACCCACTGTCCTCCGGTCATAAACTGGTAATTCACATTCTGGCGGAAGGAATCGCATAGTCCGCCATGCCAACCCGCCAGGCCGCAACCCGATGCGACAGCCTCGATCAGGCCCTTTTCCTGCTCGTTGGTGATATCGGCCATGGTAAAGACCTGAATCACCAGATCGATGTCCTTCATATAGGCCTTATCTGCATAAGGTTCCAGACTATCAAATGCTTCAACCAGGGCCCCCTCCTTTTCCATCCATGGCTTAAAAAGTTCCAGGGACTGGACAGGTTCATGTCCATTCCATCCCCCGAAGGTGTACAATATTTTACGTCCTTTCAGGGAGGGTAGTTCATTTTCTCCTGGCAGATGAAAAGTTTTGCTTTTTTCTCTTGCATGAAGCCCCAGAGAAGTCCCTAAGGCGATGGCTCCCGCACTGGAAAGGAAGCGGCGGCGATTTAGTTTCATGGATTTCGATTTGAGTTCAGCATAAAATTAACCGGAAATTAATAAGATACAAAAAAACCCTTCGCTGAGGCGAAGGGTTCTGTTTAATAAGAGATGATATGTTTAACTAAATTAGTTTTACATTCACTGCATTTAGTCCTTTTCGTCCTTCAGTAAGTTCGAAAGTTACATTGTCATCTTCTTTGATCTTGTCAATCAGACCCGATACATGGACAAAATACTCTTCGTCAGATTCGACGTCCTTGATAAATCCATAGCCTTTGGATTCATTAAAGAATTTTACTTTACCTTCTTTCATTGTAATAAATTCATAATTAATAACACTGCAAAAGTAATATAAATTATACCCAAAAACACAAGTAGAATTAACATTTCTCCATTTACCTGGGAATCATATAGAAAAATACAGCGAAAAAGTGTGAGATAGTTCCTGCCAGAACCAGCAGATGCCAGACCAGATGGTGGTACGGGAAGCGTATTACTTTAAAAAAGAGAATGCCCAGGGTATAAGAGAGTCCGCCAATGAGGATCCAAAGGCTGCCCATCGGTGGCAGTTTGTTCATCACCGGTACGATGGCAATTAGTATCAGCCAGCCCATCACCGCATAGGATAAGACATAAAAGGTGCTGACTCCCTTATTATAATTACCCGGGCGCAAGAGGATCATTAGAGTTCCCACCAGAGCGAGTCCCCATTCAATTCCAAAAATCACCCATCCCATGGGACCATGGAGGGTAATCAGAGCAATGGGCGTGTAGGTCCCGGCGATCAGGAAATAGATGGCAATCCGGTCAAAATTAAAAAACAGGTCCTTGGCTTTTCCAATGGGAAGGATATGGGTCAGGGTGGAGGAGAGATAGAGCACGATCATCGATGTTCCGAATATGGTTGTACTCACCACATGCCAGGCGGTGCCATGGATGAGTGAGAAATGAACCATCAGTACCAGTCCGGCTATTGCCAGAAGGGCTCCGGAGAGATGTGAGATTGCATTTGCCAGCTCTTCACCACGAGAAAATTTCAGATTATTTACCATTAAAATAAGTTTTCCCAAAAGTAAGGAAGCCTGCTCAAAGAGGTACATTCAGCGGTCCCCCTATGCCTGTTTTCATCCCAAAATAAGTATATTTGTCTATACCCGAAGGAAAGTCCAGCTCAACCCATGGATCGAATACTCTTATTGCTTTGTATTACATTCTGGTCATACAGCCACCTCTATGGGCAAGAATCCAGGACCGATAGTCTGCTGAATATGGCTGTAGAGGTAAGTGATAATGAACCTGCCACTACCTATTATGAACTTTCCCTCTCTTTGCGGTCGGATTTTCCGGATAGCGCCCTCTATTTTGCCAATCGGGCAGAACTAATGCTTCAAAGAAATGATCCGGAGTCGCTTCTCCCTTTCCTGTACAAGAGCAAGGGGCAGATATATGAGATAAAATTGATGAACGAACGAAGCCTGCTGTATTACAGGAAGGCTTACGATGAATTCATCAGACTGGAAGATTTCACTCAAATCGGGGATTGTGCCCTGAAAATGGGAAATCTCTATTATGATATGGCCAATTACAGCGAGGCTTATTTCTTCTATATGCAAAGCCTGAATGCCTCTGAAAGGGAGAATGATCGCCTGGGCATGGCCAAGATGGAAAATAATCTGGGTAATGTATCCCAGGATATGGGACGGCTGAATGATGCGGAAAAACACTATTTAAGGGCCTATAACATTTACCATGAAGTTGGGCTCTCCACAGAAGAGTATGGAGCATTAGGCAATATTGGCCTTATTTTTTTTGAAAGAGAGCTCTACGATTCTGCCCTGTTCTATTTTCAGGGAGTTATGAATCAGCTTAACCCGGACTCCATTAAATCTTCAGTGGAGTATAATATCCTGGCAGGAGTATACAATAATACAGCCCTGACTTATAACGAATTGGGTGAGCGGCAGCTTTCAATGGACTATTTCAGAAGGGCTCTTGATCTGGCGCTCAAGGAAAATGATCAAGGTACCGTGGGCACCGTATATGTAAATCTTGGATCTCTTTATGGAGAAATGGGAAACGAGGAATCTGCACTTTATTACCTGCATCGGGCATTAAGAATAGCTCAGCAGCGAAAATACCGTTCCCTGGAACTGGAGGTATACGAAGAGCTTGCCAGACTCCATGCCAAACCGGGCTCCTATGCATCGGCCTATAACTGGCAGTTGCGCTATGATACCCTCTACAAGGAGCTGTTCAATGAAGACCAGTCAGAAAAGATCATGCAGTTGAGGAGCAGGTACGAGCAGGAGATCAGTGAAAAGGAAATACAGCAGTTGCAATCTGAATCGCAGGTACAGAGGATGCTGAATAAATTATTCATCATTTTTATCGTCATCATTTTGGCTCTGGCTATAATAATTGCCATAAATCTCAGGTCAAAAAAGCGAACCAACCAGATGCTGGCGGAGCGTAATCTGCAAATTTCAAATGCAATTCAGAAGTTGAGCGAATCTGAAAATGAACTACAGAAACTGAACAGATCCAAGGACAGGATATTTTCAGTGGTGGCACATGATCTCCGGAACCCGGTTGCTGCAGTCACGGGATTTTCAGAACTTCTCTATGATAATTTTGAGGAATTTACAGTTGAAACCCAAAAGGAGTACCTGCTTCAGATACTTCAGGGAACACAACGGATACAGAATCTGTTGGAAAATCTTCTGATCTGGGCAAGATCTCAAATGAAAGCTGTCAAATATGAACCAGAAAGCGTTCAGGTGGATGAACTGTTGAATGAGTGTATCAGGGAGCTTAAGGCTAACCTGGACCATAAGAAAGTGATGTGTCTGGTCCAGATTAAAGAATCTTGCGTGGTTTATGCAGACAAGGCCATGATTCGTACGGTATTCCGAAACCTGATCAACAATGCCATAAAATTCAGTTTCCCGGGCGGAAAAATCTGGCTAAATTCGGAGAGCTCCGCGGAGGCCTGCAAAATTCTGATTTCAGATGAAGGAATTGGAATTCAACCTGAAATACAGGAAAAACTATTTACTGCCAGTGAGGTGGTCTCTACACCCGGAACTACCGGTGAATCCGGATCGGGACTGGGTCTTTTGATCTGCAAGGAATTTCTGGAACGAAATATGGGAACCATTGCCGTTGAGAGTGAACCGGGTAATGGTTCCACCTTTATTGTCAATCTGCCAGCCACAAAAACCAGCACTTCTATTTAAGCTTCTCTTTGAACACTTTTTCAAATTTCTCCACCTTGGGAGTGATTACCAGCCGGCAATAACCCTGATTTGGATTGTTTTCATAGTATTCCTGGTGGTAAGCTTCTGCGCTGTAGAAAGCCTTGAAAGGTTCCACCTGGGTAACGATGGGATCATTCCATATCCCCTCAGAATCAAGTGCCTGAATGATTTGCTCGGCAAGTTTTTGCTGCTCCTGGCTATGGTACAGAACAATGGATCGGTACTGAGTACCAACATCTGCTCCCTGCCGGTTCAGTGTGGTGGGATCGTGGGTTTTAAAGAAGATCTCCAATAGCTCCAGGTAGGATACAATTTCCGGGTCAAAAGTGATCTGAACCACCTCGGCATGTCCGGTTCTGCCGGTAGTAACCATTTTATAATCGGGATTGGCCACTTTTCCCCCAGAGTAACCGGATTCCACTTTTTGAACCCCTTTTACTCGTTCAAATATAGCTTCCACGCACCAAAAGCAGCCACCACCAAAGGTTGCAATTTCGAATTTATCTTCCATAACACTTTTTCCAAACAGAGACAAAGATAAGAACAGACCTGTCAATATGATTAAAGAAACTTTTTTCATTTAAAAAAATTAGGTTTCATATGTAGTAATAACCATATCTGAGTGATATTGTTTAGAGAAGGAATTCAAAACAATTTCACGTAACTTTATATCATGCAGGAGGCTTTATACTATAAGCAACTGGATAATCAGGAGGTACAGTGTCTCTTATGTCCCCAAAAATGTATAATTGAAACCGATCAGTATGGCAAATGTCGTACCCGTGTAAACAAAGGAGGAAAATTATTTACCGAGAGCTTTGGAATTCTATCTTCCATCTCCTCAGATCCCATTGAAAAAAAACCTCTCTACCATTTTCAACCTGGGCGGAACATTTTATCCATTGGAAGTTTTGGCTGTAATCTTAGCTGTGATTTCTGTCAGAATTGTGAAATATCCCAAATTGATCAAAAAATCTTTTCGCGCCATTCTTCAAGAGATCCAGAAGATATTGCAAACAAGGCTGTTTTATATCAGGATAATATCGGCCTGGCCTATACCTATAATGAGCCCACTGTGTACTATGAGTATATGATCAGGTGTGCAGCCTTTATCAAAGAGCGAAATCTGAGCAATGTCATGGTCACCAACGGGTACATAAACCCGGCCCCCCTGAAAGAGTTGCTTCCTTTTATAGATGCATTTAACGTGGATTTGAAGTCCTTCAGGAACCATTTTTATGAGGAGCGATCCGGAGGCAGTCTGAATCCTGTGCTGGATACTATTAAAAATATCGCCAAATCCGACCGGCATCTGGAGCTTACCTTCCTGATTATCCCGGACCACAATGATAACAGGGACGAGTGGAAGGAAATGATACATTGGATATCCGACAATTGTGGCGAGAAAACCATCCTTCATGTTAGCAGGTACTATCCTTATTTTAAGATGGATAAACCCCCTACGCCACTCTCAACCATAAAGGAATTCCTGGAGCTCGCCAGAACGCGGATCGCTTATGTCTATCCGGGTAACACTCCGCAACTTGACAATCATACTTATTGCCCCTCCTGCGGAAAGCTCTTGATTGAAAGGTTTCTTTACGAGACCACAATCAAGGGTATTGGGCCAGGTGGATATTGCACAGGCTGTAAAAATGAAATCGTTGGAGACTTTAAACATGTAAGCTTATGAGAATCCGAAGCGCGGCCGTGGAAGGTCGTTTCTATCCCTCCACAAAAAACAGAATTTTTGATCAGATCATGGAGATTGAGCAATCCGGCAGGTATCCGGATCCGGATCTTTCACCTGAACATATTTATGGGGCAGTGCTGCCCCATGCGGGCCATCTCTATTCAGGCTACCAGACCATCCCCTTTTTTCAACTTTTAAGAAGACACAGGCTCCTCCCCGATACTTTTATCATTATTCACCCAAACCATACAGGACAGGGTAATCCGCTGGCCATTGATGAGTCCGCATTCTGGGCGAATGCCATTGGAGAGGTACCGGTGGATATTGAGCTGTCCGCAGCAATGAAGCTTCCTTTTGACAGAAGAGCTCATGCCCTGGAACATTCAGCAGAGGTAATCATTCCATTTATCCAATACTTTCTATCTGAACATCCCTTCTCTATTGTCCCCATATGCATGTCGGACCAGTCTCACAAGACTGCGGCCCTTATTGCAAACAGTATTAATCAGGCGGTTTCGAAAACCAAAAGGAATATCATGGTCCTGGCTTCTTGTGATTTTTCCCACTTCCTGCCTCCCGATAAAGGAAGAGAACTGGATCAGTATGTCCTGGAAAATATCATGAAACACAATGCTCCAGGGGTAGAACAGGCCGTCCTTGAGAAGCGCATATCGGTATGTGGCTATGGCCCCATCATGGCCCTGATGGAGTATGCCGGTTCTTTATCTCCCGAGTATAAGATTGAGATTCTGGCAAGGGGACATTCCGGTGAGGTATCCCCCTCCATGGAAGTTGTGGATTACATTTCGCTAATCGCTTATTCATGATAATCACCTCAAAGGAGAAGAGAACCCTGCTCAACATGGCATTCCATGCCATAGCTGCAAGAATTGATCCCATGGATTCATTCCCCTCCCTCAAAGAGGAGATGACCGAAACACTCAAGAGCACTTGTGGCGTTTTTGTATCCGTTTATGTGGATCAGGAATTAAGGGGATGCATCGGGACCTTTTCAGAAGAAGAGAGTTTGCATGATAATGTAAAAAAAATGGCGGTTTCTGCAGCTTTTGAGGATAACAGGTACAAGGCCATTCTCTCTGATGAGCTTCCCCGTCTCGAGATTGAAATCAGTGTCTTGACTCCCCGTCAAAGGATATATGATCCTTCAGAAATTGTAATCGGTCAACATGGGATCTATATAAAACATGGAACCAACAGGGGCACCCTCCTGCCGCAGGTAGCTGTCAAACAGAACTGGACCCTGAACGAATTTCTGGGTTCCTGCTCCAAATACAAGGTTGGTATTGGCTGGGATGGATGGAAAACAGCTGAGCTTTACACTTACGAAGCCATTGTATTTAGCTCGGAAATCTCCAGCTGAAGCAGTCTGTTCGAGTCTTTGCGGTTCCGGACACCTCTACCAAGAAAATTACGGAAGCTGAGCAGGCAGAAGCATTGGAGGGGATATAAGAGGCCTGGCGGGAGGCGCTTGAAGAGATAAAGGAGATCGACTGAGATCAAATCAAACACGATATGGAGGAAACGATGGCTAAGCTAGACTCCATAAGGCTTGAATTGGATCGCGAAGATTTGGATATTCAAAATTAACCTCTATATTTGCTTGCACAGAACTGTTACAGACTAATACAACATAGTCACTAACCCTAAAACTGAATCTGTGAAAGAGGATCCCGGTTCACTCATGAACCGGGATTTTCTTTTTTTTAGTCATCTGATTGATATCCTGATTCTTACGACATTTGATTCTGGCACGTAAAAAATACACTTACTGTTTTTGGCATTGATTTTGAACTTCTATAAGCAAAGATGTAAAACTTTAAACCAGGAAATCATGAAAACCAGAAACTATACCTTCGCCATGCTGATCGCACTGGTTTTTGCTGTGACAACTATACAGGCGCAATCGGCACGTCGTCCCGCTACCCAGGAGAAAAAGGAGCGGGCCAGGACAAGTACCACCTATAAAGCAAAAAGCACTCAGCCAGAGCAAAAGGCACAGGCAAAAATCAATCAGCCGGCCCGGAAGGCGCAAAGCCCCCAGGTTCGTACCCAGAATTCCAGAGTTTCTCAGCCAGCACGGAAGGCGCAAAGCCCCCAGGTAAGGACTCAGAATTCCAGAACAAATGAGCCTGCCCGGACTGTTCAAACACAAAGGGCTCGTAAACCTGCGAGCATGAGCACCACGCACAATCCGCGAAGTACCTATCGCAAACCTAATAATAAGGTCACTACCCAGGCACGCTACAATCCGCCTGTAAAGTCCAAGGTCTACAACAACAGGGGGTATTATGGCGGACATCATTACCACTACGCCTATCCCACCCGGAAAGTTAAGTTGCACTATCACCGTGATACTTATATCAATCATTATCACGTGCTGTACTATCCCTCCTATGACCATATTTACTGGACCAGGAACATGTACCGCGACTACCGCAGATGGTATCCGGAGTTCCACTGGAGGTATAATTACGGACACAGAATCCAGATGATATCAGTCTTTGATGCCAAGTACAATCTGGGTGAGGTGGCCATGGTATACGGCAGGGTTTATGCCACCTGGTACAATAATGAAACAGATGACTACCTGCTCTTCTTTGGAGGTGACTTTCCCTACCAGCAATTCACAGTAGTTGTCCCCGGACATATTGCCCGAAAATACAGCTGGAAACCTGAGAAGTATTTCCTGGGTGAACACATCACCACCACCGGATTGATAACCACCTTCGACGGATCGCCTGAGATTGTGGTGAAGAACAGAAATCAGCTGGACCTCTACTAATCAAATGATCTGAATGATATGCAGGAGGGTGCCTCAAACGGGGCACCCTTTTTGTATGGTGACTTTCTGCAGGATTTTAAGCTGGAGGAAAATCTTCTATTCTACTATAAGGGAAAATCTTTCAATGGAGTAGGCAGCAAAAAAACCCTGTGCCCCGTTGTCAATATTGGATGTTACATTGGCCGGGGGACCAGAGAAAAGAGGAAAACTTCCGGCAATCTCCAGTTGAGCCTCTGTTACAAAATTGTAGTATGCCTGTTCAATACAGTCCATTTCAAGAGTGATGGTATCTCCAGCATGGACCGCTTCCCGGGGATTGTCATCACTTAAAAAACCAACGGGTAAGCCTGGGAAATAGCCGGTATCAAATAGATCGTCCGACAAGACACTGTACTTCGTCAAGGAATCCGTAAGAACATCACCGTTTTTAATTAATTTAAATCCAAACCAGTCCCGTTGATTCACCGGATTATAGGCATACAGGAAGACCGTATGCCCTGAAACAACTGGAGCAGAAAAATATTTTAGCTCCACGGATTCAATTTCACTTCCGCCCGGCATGGTACTCACAGCCTGGTAACGCTCATCAACTCCATTTCCATCCACATCTATCTGACTGATTACAAGCGTATATGTGGTACCCGGAACGCCCCTGAATGCTACAGGACTTTCATATCTCCCGGGTATCAAACTGCTTTCAAGAAACGGTATGGTCTGGTCGTCATAAAAAAGCTCAACCACGGCATTTTCGAGACTAGCTGCCGGTTCATTGGAGAAATAATCACTGCTAAGAGAGAGAAACACCTTATGCATGATCGAATCGGAGGTCACAGCTCCATCCACCACAAGTCGCCGGTAAGTTGAATCCAGTTGGATGTCGATACGTTCCGTACAGGCAGAAGCGAATATGAGTGCTATAAACAATAAGCCCAGGTGCCGGTATGTCAAACTGCAGGCCATCAGAAGATAAAATTATAGGTGATGGCCGGAACGATGGAGAATAAATAGGTCATTTCGGCATAGGTTATATCTGGCTGGGTCTCGTCCTGTTGAAAATTGAGTGCCCAGATATTCTTCCGCGCATATGCATTATAAGCTGTGAAGTTCCACTCCCCTCTCCAGCGCTTCCCCGCCCGTTCTTTTCCCCGGACAGTCACAGAGAGATCCAGGCGGTGATAGTCGGGGAACCGGTATTCGTTTCTTCCTGTGTATAAGGGGAGGATGTTGCCCATGATTTCATACCTTCCAGATGGGACCGTATAGGGGATCCCGGTACTGTAGATCCAGTTACCGGCCACTCCGATACGGGGTGTGATGTCATAACTCAGGACCAGGGCCAGATCGTGCGGTTTATCATAGGGAGCCGGGTAGGGATTTCCTCCGTTAATTTCTGGAATTTTACGTGTGGTTTTAGAAAGCGTATAGCTTATCCATCCGGAAAAAGAACCTGATTCATATTTCAAATACAATTCTGCTCCGTAGGAGCTGGCCTCCCCCACTCTGATTTCACCTTCCATTCTTGGATTCAGCAATAGCTGGGCATGATCCCGGAAATCAATGGAATTGCTCATTTTCTTGTAATAAAATTCCACAGAGGATTGGAACTTATGCTCCAGGAAATCCCTGAAAAAACCCAGTGAAACCTGATCGGAGATCTGTGGCTCAATATTGGGTGAAGCGGAAAACCAGATTTCCAGCGGTGTACCGGCAGTAGAATTGCTTGCCAGCTGTAAATATTGTCTTGTACGGGCATAACTGGCTTTCAGGGAGGTTTGTTCATTAAGCAGATAGTTGGCGGCAAGCCGTGGTTCCAATCCGTGATAAAAATTGAAGAAATCGCCCTGGCTGTAAAGGGTGGAATCAAGCAGCTGGTATTCGTCGTCGTATTGAAAAACGGTGGTCGGACCCACATTATGAAACATGGAATACCTTAATCCATAACGGAGTGACAACTTATCTCCCAGCTTTGATTCAGCCGACAAATATATCCCATTCTCCAGGGAATGATTATGAGTCAGCTCCAAACGCTGTTGGATACCTCCGGCGCTGACTGCGCTCACCTCACCCGGTTTTATTACATGAAAAATTCCCGATCCTCCAAACCGAAGCTTATGTTCAGGGCTTGGATAAAGGGTGAAATCTGCTTTGAATCCGTAGTCGTGAAGTGTGGAGTTCCAGTTGAAATCCTGTTCAGAATCTTCAGGGGTCCCAAGGTCATAAAAATAGTGAGAATTGAGCAGGGTAAAATTGCTGAAAAGGTTTCTATTAAAGATATGGTTCCACCGTAAGGTCAAAGTGCGATTGCCAAAAACCATCCCTGCAAACTCTTTGTTGGCGTAGGTGTCCTTGCCTGAATACCCGGACAGGAAGATCCGGTTCTTAGTATTGATCCGATAATTTACTTTTCCGTTGAGATCATAGAAATAGAGCCTGGTCTGTCGCAAATTCTCATCCTTTGATAAGAGCAGGAAGAGGTCGGCGTAGGTCCTTCTTCCGGAAAGCAAAAAGGAAACTTTATCTGGAATGACCGGCCCTTCCAGGGTCAGGCGGCTTGAAATGGTGCCAATCCCGCCTCTGGCGGCAAACTGTTTACTATTCCCCTCTTTCATCCGGATATCCAGCAGGGAAGCCAGACGACCCCCGGAGTGAGCGGGAATATCGCCCTTATATAGTTTCACATCTTTGATCGCATCGTTGTTGAATACAGAAAAAAGACCCAACAAATGACTGGCATTGTAAACCACCGATTCATCCAGGAGTATCAGGTTCTGATCCCGTCCCCCTCCCCTGACGCTGAAACCAGAGGAACCTTCACTGGTCACCTGCACTCCGGGCAGCAGCTGGATGGCTTTAATCACATCAATTTCACCCAGTAGTGCCGGGATCTTACGGATAGATTGGATGGGTAAACTAGTACTTCCAGTCTCCAGCCGGGTAATATTTGCGTTGCTCCGTTGAGAGGATATGCTCACCTCTTCCAGCTCGAGCAACAACTCCTCCAGCTCCATTTCAATTTCCAGATCATCTTCAAGTACAATAGCTTTTCTAACCGTAAGATATCCTACATAAGAAAAAATCAGGGTATAGAAACCAGGCTCAATAGATAGTGCATAAAAGCCATATTCATTGGTGCTGGTTCCTGTGCCAAGTTCTTGAATTATTACATTGGCTGCAATGAGTGCTTCTCCCGTCGCCGCATCACGAACGTGCCCGCTGACAGTATATTTACCGAAACTCTTCGGGGAGATCAGAAGTAGACCAATGATCAATGTTATTGGAAGCCTTAGCATACAATTAGAAAAAATTATTCGGGAAGCTAAGGTAAAAAAACGTGGAAAGCCCCTCTGCCCTGCTATACAATCTGACTCATGGCATCAATGAAAGCTTCAACTGATGCTGTTACAATATCGGTGGAGGCGGAGAAGCCGTAGTAGACCACATTTTTATGTTCGACCTGCATGTGGACCTTCCCCATATCATCGCTTCCTCTGGTAATGGCCTGGATAAGGAATTCCTCAATTCTCACCTTCTTATTCAGGATCATTTTTACAGCATTGATGGAGGCATCCACCGGGCCATTGCCTTCCGAGGTAGCAGTATGGCACTCTCCTTCCCACTTGAGAGAGACGCTTGCTACAGGGGTGGTCCCCTTACCGCATAATACCTGCAGTTTTGAAAGATGAAGATTCCGTTGAATATCCCTGCTTTTGGCTCCAGCCAGCATCTTCAGATCTTCGTCCACAATCTCTTTTTTGGAATCGGCCAGTTCAACAAATTCATCGTAGATCTTGTCCAGGGCAGCTTTGCTGAAGGTATACCCGAGCTTTCCAAGCCTGTGCTTCAATGCGGCCCTGCCGCTTCTTGCAGTCAGGAGGATAGAAGACTCATTGATTCCAACCGATTTAGGATTGATGATCTCATAATTCTCCCTTCGTTTCAAAACACCGTCCTGGTGTATTCCGGAAGAATGGGCAAAGGCATTTCGCCCTACGATAGCCTTATTTGGCTGAACGGGCATGCGCATCAGGGTCGACACGAGCCTGCTGGTACGGTAGATCTTTTTTGGATTGATATTGGTAGTAAGGTTCAGGTGCTTACGACTCTTCATGATCATAGCAATCTCCTCCAGGGAGGTATTCCCTGCCCGTTCTCCGATTCCATTCATGGTTACCTCTACCTGCCGGGCTCCATTGATTACACCGCTCATAGTATTGGCGGTGGCCATACCCAGGTCGTTATGACAGTGGGTGGAAAGAATGGCCTTGTCTATGTTGCTCACATGATCGACCAGGTATTTGATTTTCCTGCCATATTCATCGGGTAGTGTATAGCCTGTGGTATCCGGAATATTAATTACCGTGGCTCCCGCGTCAATCATGGCTTCCACCACTTTTGCCAGGTATTTGTTATCCGACCGCCCGGCATCTTCCGCGTAAAACTCTACATCCTCCACAAATGATTTGGCAAATCTGACCGCTTCAGCCCCGCGTTCAATGATCTCCTCCGGATTACTGTTCAGTTTGTGATAAATATGATAATAGGAGGTTCCGATCCCGGTGTGAATTCTGGGGCGCTTTGCAAATTTCAGAGACTCGGCTGCCACTTCAATATCTCTTTTTACTGCACGGGTGAGTGCACATATCACTGGTTCCTTAACTGCCTTGGAAATTTCAATGACTGAATTGAAGTCTCCCGGGCTGGAGATTGGAAATCCGGCCTCAATCACATCAACTCCGAGTTCTTCCAACGCTTTTGCCACCTCAATTTTTTCAATGGTATTCAGTTGACATCCAGGAACCTGTTCTCCATCCCTTAAGGTGGTGTCGAAAATGAAAACGCGATCTTTTGCCATGACTATGCAGTTTAGCGGTTAAGAAGTGTAAAGCACAAAAGAAGTAAATTTAAAGTTAAAACATGCTATTCAACATGCTTTAAATTCAAATAAAGAAATCAGCCAAACTCTTTTTTGAGCTGTTCGATCCAGGCTGCGATACGCTGTTTGTTCATGGAACCCTGGTTTTCATAGTCAATAGCCAGGCCCAGGAAGTGCTCATCACGTACCGCTCTGGAACTTTCAAACTCATATCCCTGGATGGATGTTAAGCCTACCAGGCTTGCTCCCTGAGCTTCAAGGATAGTGGCCATGAGGCCCACACCATCCAGAAAATTTTCAGCATATCCTTTTTGATCGCCCAGGCCAAAGAGGGCTACCTTTTTGCCCGTCAGATCCAAATCCTCCAGGGCGGGAACAAATTCATCCCAGTAGTTGGGAAGCTCACCATCGAACCAGGTTGGAACCCCCATGATCAGATTTTCATAAGAGAGAAATAGTTCTTCAGTAAGCTCTTCGGCGTTTACCATTTCTATATTCGGGTCATTAAATCCTTCCCGGATCTGCGTGGCAATCTTACCCGTCTTCTTGGTGTTAAAACTATATATGATCGCTGTTTTGTTCATGGCGAAGCTTTTACAAATTAATAGTTCAGAAGTTCTGTGGCTGCAGTTTCTATTCTCTTCATATCGGGAAGTATTGCCGCTTCCAGTATCCGGTTAAACCCTACCGGTGTAAAGGTGGATCCAACCCTTTTCACAGGTCCGTCCAAATACTCAAAAGCCATCTCATTGATCAGGGCGGCCACTTCTCCTCCAAATCCTCCAAACACCTTGTCCTCATGTACCATCAGCACTTTTCCCGTTTTCTTCACCGTTTCCAGGATGGCTTCTGTATCGAGCGGACTTAGCGAACGGAGGTCCAGCACCTCCAGGCTTGCGGTGTTGTTCTCCGCAAATTTATCCGCCAGCTCCACACACATAGGTGTCGTATTTCCGTAAGTGATGATGCTGAGATCGGTTCCCGCCCTTCGAATCCTTGCTTTTCCAAAGGGGACCTCAAAATCATCAGGTATGGGAGTGGCTACTTTGGGTGCATTGTAAAGTGCCTTAGGCTCCAGGAAAAGCGTCATCCCTCTGGAGCGCATGCTGGTGCGCAACAATCCCGCCGCATCATCTGCATACGAGGGATATACCACCCTGACTCCGGGTAAGGGAGTCAAAGAGCCCTCGATGGTCTGCGAATGATAGAGCCCCCCCCCGATATATCCACCCGATGCGAGCCGGACAGTGATATTGGGAGAAAACTGGCCCTTAGTGCGCCAGTACTCGTGAGTGGTTTCAACGAACTGTTCCATGGCAGGCCAGAAATAATCTGCAAATTCGGCCCCTTCTATTACAATCCGGAGTTTGTCGTTAAAGCGACTCATTCCATTGGCTGTTCCCATGATAAAATCTTCTGCAATGGGACCGTTGAAGACCCGCTCCTTGCCAAATTCCTGCTGCATTCCCTTGGTTACGTTAAAAATGCCGCCCTTTTCCTTATGGGCAACATCCTGGCCCCATATAAAGGTATCCGGATTGTAACGGAATTCAGCCTTCAGTGTCTCATTCAGGCCTTCGATCAGCTTCTTGGGCTCTCCCTCATAATTATGAAGACCCTGGGGATACTTCTCACTGATATACGGTTCAGGAATCACATAATCGTAAATGGACTCGGGAGCAGGCTGCGGGGCACTCAAACCCACCTTATGGGCTGCCTTTACCACGTCTCTCGCTTCATTTTCAATGGCTTCCAGTTCAGCCTCGGTAAAACGCTCATATCTGATCAACAGCCTCCTGAATTTGGCTAACGGATCATACTGATATACATAGTTCAGCTCATAATCGTCGCGGTAAAGATCATGTCTGTCGGAATTTGAGTGAGAATGAATCCTGACACAGTTGGCATGTACAATGACCGGATGCTCATGCTCAGCCACATATTCTTTAGCTTCGGTCATGGTATTCATACTATCAAAGACATCTTTCCCATTACAGTGAAAAATTTTCAGGTTTTTAAATCCGGTAAAGTTATTGGCAACCTTGCGATTGGCTGTCTGGTCAGCTTTTGGGACAGAAATACCGTAGCCGTTATCCTGGAAAACAAAAATAACCGGCAGCTTTTCATTGCTGGCTCCATTTATTGCTTCATAGACGTATCCTTCAGACACGGACGATTCACCCTGGGAGCTTATGGCGACGCCGGGTACTTTATACTTTTTTATGGCCCGTGCCAGTCCCACGGCATGCAGGGTATGATTCCCGGTGCAGGAGGATACATTGTGTATGTTCCATTCGGGCTTGGCAAAGTGGTTGGACATATGCCGGCCTCCTCCGGCCACATCCGTATCTCTGGATATCCCGTTCAGGATCAGTTCTTCTGCCGTGAGACCCGCGGAGTGTGTGGTAAGCATATCACGGTAATAGGGGAACAGATGATCATGTTCCCGGTCAAATACCTGCCCTATGGCCAGCTGGATGCCATCATGTCCAGCGTAGGGGGCATGATAGGACCAGCCAATGGCCTGTTTCAGGTAATTTGGGGCCCTGTCATCAATGGCCCTGCCTACCAGCATCAGCTTAAACCATTTGGCCAGTGTCTCCTTATCTGTTTTTTTTATGCTATATCTCTTGCTTGTTGACATTTTCTCTTAGAGTTTAAAATTTCCGGTATCCAAATCGAATGATTCAATATAGTCTCCCAAACGCTTTAGAAATGCACCTCCCAGAGCACCATCTATAATCCTGTGATCGTAGGTCAGCGATAACCACATCTTCTGCCTGATGGCAATCATATCTCCCAAAGCAGACTCAATTACCGCAGGTTTTTTCTTGATGGCGCCAATGGCCAGAATGGCTACTTCAGGCTGATTAATAATGGGGGTACCGATGTCATTTTGAAAGGAACCAAAATTTGTCACTGTAAAGGTCCCTCCACTGATATCATCTGGATTTAGCTTATTGCTGCGCGCCGCTGCAGCCAATTCGGTCATTTTTTTTGCGATCCCTGTTAAATTTAATGTTCCTGCATCTTTTATGTTGGGAACAATCAGGTTATTGTCAGGAAGTGAAACGGCGATGCCCAGGTTGATTTTCTTTTTAAGAATAATACGGTCCCCGTCCACAGATGCATTGATCTGGGGGAAATCCCTCAGCGCTTTAATTGTAGCTTCAAGAAAAACCGGCAGGTAGGTAAGTTTGACCCCTTCTTTCTTAAGAAAGTTCTCCTTTACCTTATTTCGCCAGTTTACCACCTCTGTCACATCCACTTCAATCATATTGGTCACATGGGCAGAAGTTTGCTTTGACCGGATCATATGTTCAGCAATCAACTTCCTGAGTCTGCTCATTTCAAGCACCTCATCTTCTTCAGTTCCGGAAACCGTAAGCTGAGCCTGTTGCTTTACAGCAGCAGCTTGGGGTGCGGAGACAACTGGCTCTGGTTTAGCAGCCTGGATTGGTTCGGCACTGCCTCTTTGCTCCAGATAATCCAGCAGGTCTTCTTTGCGGACTCTTCCATTTAATCCGCTTCCCTTAATGGAATTAAGCTCCTCCTGAGAGACCCCCTCCTTGGCTGCAATGGTTTTCACCAGTGGAGAGTAGAAACGTTCCTGGGTGGAACTTAGCTGCTCTTTGCTGCTTAGCAACGGCAGCTCGTCCTTCTCGGCAGTGAGGGGTTTCTCCTGTACAGGGGAATCAACTTCATCTGAGCTGGATGAATCATCTCCGTCCAGCCCAATTACTGCTATGACTGTTCCAACAGCAACAACTTCATCCTGTTTGAAGAATATCTTTTTTACAACTCCCTCTACGGGTGAAGGTATTTCAGAATCAACTTTATCAGTGGCGATTTCAAGAAGAACCTGATCCTCTTCTATCTGATCTCCCTCTTTTACAAACCAGTTTGTAATTGTTGCTTCCTCAATACTCTCACCCATTTTAGGCATGATAATATCAAAATTTGCCATAATAATATCTAATGAAAGTGGTGTGGTATATGAGTTTTCGTTGGTATAACAACCATGCCCGGAAATTGTTTTTATTCTTCGCCTTCAAAGCATATATCAAGAACTACGGGCTCTTCATGGGGGAGTCGGTCCGTTACCGGAGGCTTTTTCAAAACGGGATAACTAATCTTGATATCCGGGTACCCCATATGCACCAGCATAGCTGCCACAGAAAAAATCTTCGGGCCCTGCGGAATCAATACAATGGAGTATTCGTTACGCAGGGGGAGAATGATATCTATCAGACTCTGATATATGGCCTGACCGTTGCGTATTGGATAGGAAATCAGGTTCCTGATGGGGAGATTGATAATCAATTTATGGTTGTTCACTAAGACCTTTTCCACAAAACGCTTTTCTGCAGGAGGATCAGCGTAAAACAGATAGAGAAGATCAGGATTGATAAGTTTATAGATTGATTCGGAGATTTTTTTCTCCTGACCTATCCCAAGAATCAAAGCAACTTTTTTACCATTGGCAGGCTTCATCTCTTCCTGAAGAAAATCGGAAATCTCTTTTACCTTATGCGGGCCGGGCTGCCGCACATAGCTGGCCATGGTATACACAATGCGAATGTGTACACTCCCGGTTCCATCCTGGTTCTCATAAAACCACCTGAAGAATTCGTAGTACCAGCTGGGAGGCATGCTGGTGCAATCTATCAAAATATGGATATTTTCTCCTTGTGTACCTTGAAGAATGGCCTCCACATCCGGAAGCTCAGATTCGACCCGAAAGATTTCAAATCCCTGTTCTTCCAAATAGCTGCTATTCTCCTGATAGGAGAATTCCTTGATGCCGTTTCGGCCCTCCAGGGCAATCTTTTTACAGGAGACTCTTTCAATCATGCGGGCCACGCTGGTTCCCCGGGTTTCAAAACTAAGGCTGGTGATAAATATATCGGCCTTAAAATCAGCCAGATTTTCAGAATCAATATGAAGAATAGATGAAAGCTCCATGAAACGCTCGTCTAAGCGCTCTAAGATAAAAGGAAAAATTCAAGGGAAGGCAATTGTTTGATTAAAGTTTCGGATTTGTTGCCGGAATATCTGTAATTGGTTCCGGACCCCGATCGTCCATAGAGAATAGATCAATAAGCGGCCATTGCTTTACAGCACCAACCGCACCAAACATCATACCCGATACATATCGGTGTATTCTCGATTGTTTGAAGGTGCTGGTATTGGTCATAAGCACCCAGTTTATACCGTCATTCTGTCTGACCAGAAGGGCTGATGACCCACTGAGATATCCTGTGCGCCACCAGGTGCCGTAGCTGTCACTGCCTCTCCAGCCGAATAATCCTTTACCTGCAGTTTCGGGATTCGACATCATGCTTATGGTTTCGGATGAAAGAATATCCGGCTGTTCGTCGAATCCATCAATGGCTGTCAGAAACTTAATTAGTTCGGGCGCCGAAGCCACCCACCCTCCAGCAGGACCCAACAACTCCATGTCATTGCCCCCATAGTAGATTGGGACTTTTTCACCTGATCCGTCCATAGCGGAAATGGTCATTTTACCTGCACTGCTATGATACCTGACTTCATTGGGGTATTTCTCATGGTAATAACTCTTCCCAATGTGCATGTCATGAATCCCTATTGGTTTTAGAATATTCATTACCACATAATCCTGGTAAGCTATCCCGCTCTTTCTCTTTATGACCTCCCCAAGCACGGCATACCCCAGGTTCGAATAACTGTAATGTGTTCCAGGATCATAGTTCAAATCACGAAACAGGGTAAACTGGAGGATATGTTCAAAAGAGGCGGGAGCGGGTACACCCATTTTCCTGGCAATATACAGCGGATTAAACAGGGGGTCACCAGCATATCGGGACCATCCGGCTGTATGGTTCAGCAGGTGGCGAACCGTTATTTCCTCAATCCGTGGATCATTGTAATTCCTGAATTTACTATCGTTTAGAATCCCCTCTTCTCCAAATACAGGCTCATCCAGGTCTATATTCCCTTCTTCGTATAATTTCATGATGGCCACGGCCGTAATCAGTTTTGACACCGAGGCAATACGGAAGAGGTGTCCGGGTTTTACTTCTTCTCCCGTTTCCTTATTGGCTGTACCGAATCCTTTGGCATATACCAGTCTTTCATCTTTGGTGACTGCCAGGCTTGCACCTTCAATCTTCCACCGCTTTAAAAATGAATTTACCTGAATATCTATATTTTCAGTTCCATCGTAGTCTGAATACTGATTGTCCAGTCTCAGAGAGAATGGCACTTCTTCATCATCAAGGAGAGAAGGATAACCCTTGTCGGAAAAGGTTAGCGCGATCTCTCCAAAAAAGAAGAAAACAAACAGGGAAACAAATACTAAAATCTTTCTCAAAACTATATCAGTTGAAACGATTACATTCCTATCAGTAGAACAAAGTTACAGTAAAATGAGTTTGAATCAGAATTGTTCATTGAGCCTATTTTGTCCTGCAATTTAATACAGCCATAATAGTTTGACAAACAAGTGTATACATGCTATTTGAGATAGGTGCGAAGAATTAATATATTCATGTAAAATGCCACTCTTCGCATAAAAAAACGGACGTTGGTAGAGATAATTGTAACCGTTGATAATTCAAACCAGGCAGTTAGTCAAAAGAATTTTCATTACCCAGGTATATAAAAACACGAATGGGAGCCAAATTTGCATCTGGTTCCCATTCCGCTTGTTAGATACCGTAGTGTCTAATTCGCGCCAAGCTACGGTTATTGTGGCTGAAAAACAGGGCCGAAACCTTGCCTTTCCCTCGCTGCCCGACGAATCGGACAACTTGCATCGCTGTTGTCCATAGACAATGCATAATGCTCAACTGTATACAACTTTCACCGCGTTTTCAGGTACTCTACGGTTTCCGTTTCGAATCTCCCTTCATGCCTTTGACAGCAGTCCAGGTATTCCAGTGCACAGCCCAGTCCGAAAACTGGGAGAACAGCATCAATACCTGATTAGCCGTTCCCGTGACCCATGTTCACACTGCCGGGTTGCCCCGATAGCTAATGAACTTAATCATTTAAAGAACTGAGTGGCCTTTTATCGCTCACTTGGTATGACCAAAAGTATATGCTTTGTAGCAGTGCTGCAAGAAAAAATGAGCTAAGAATTTAACATTAAATGAACAGGATTTATTAACAATCATTCAATGATTTGCTAACCAGAGAAGCCATATGGTTATAAAACAAACGCTTACATTAAATGGATTTTTTTTCTACTTGTTGATATCTACAAAAGATATACTAAAACAAAGTGCCCGGGCTCAGGTATTCCCTTGCTTCGATTATGGATGGATCTGTTGGATCTGCATCTGAGGCAGAAAGACGAGTACTGACCGTATGTGCCTTTAAGTCAGATTCATCAATGGCTTGTAGCAACTTTTTCCTTTGTAAGAGCGATGAATCTTCTGAAATCCAGTCCCGCTCCGCCTCTTCTCGTAAAATGACCGGCATTCTTTTTTTGATGTTGTGAATTTTCTCCATAAGCGGATTCGCCCGGGTCGTTATAATGGAGCAGGTTCTTAAAACATCCCCCTTAAGTGGATCTTTCCAGGAATCATACAGGCCCGCAAATACAAATGGCCCCCCGCTTTTGAGGGTTATATACCAGGGAATCTTTGCTTCATTAACAAGTTGCCATTCAAAAAAACCACCGGCAATTATCAGGCAGCGCCCCCTGCTTAATGGAGTGCGGAAAGAGGGTTTTTCATGCAGTGTTTCCGATCTGGCATTGTAGGTTCCTTTCCTGATCCGTTCAGCCTCCTCCTGGCTGCGACACCAGGCGGGGATCAGTCCCCACTGCATCAGCTGGACTCTGGAAGGGGCCTCCTGGGCGATTACGGGAATAAAGGGATTGTTGAATGCCCGGTAGAAATAGTTAAAGTCAAACTCATACAGGGCGGAGCTATCCACTCCGAATCTCTCCTCGATAGCTTTTCGGCTTAGATGTATTTCGATAGTAAAACACATTTTTCAATATTGAAAAGTTAAAAGTTAAACAATTATAAAACATCATTTGTTAATGGTGCATAGATATTATAATGGAGACACGAACTGAGATACTGCCCTTTTTTCCCCTTAGCATCTTCCTTTTCCCCGGGGAAGACATTCCACTTCATATCTTTGAACCACGATATAAGCAACTTGTCAATGATGCCCGCACCCAGGGCATTACTTTTGCAATCCCCTTTCTGATCAACAAGGAAATGCAGGAGTTCGGATGTGAAGTCAGGTTAAAAGATGTGGTGGCGGAAAAAGAGGATGGAAGCATGGTGATCGTAGTAGAATCGCTTGACATCGTTGAAATTTCCAGTTATAACAATCCACTTGAAGGGAAGCTGTATGCCGGGGGCCGAATCAAACGCCTCCCCTGTAATGATCCGGTTATCAGCAAGGACCTTTTGGATTTAATAAAAAGCTACAGGGCGGATTACGACCATGAATTCCTCAGCTCCGGTCAGGATGCGAATATAAGCCGGAAAGATGTGCTCATTGCCCTGAATCTCTCCTCCGAAGAAAAATACAAATTCATCTGCATGAATGGATCCGAGCAGAGAGAGGGATTCCTGACCGGCCAGCTGCGTTATCTGAGCCTGATCAGACGGCAGGAGGCTCTTCTGGGGGATGATTATGGTCTGAATTAAGCATCTTCAGGCGTTCCATATCCTGTTTCAGACTTGCCACGGTTCGAACCAGCTGGTTTTCCGGAATCATTGGCTCCGGGATTTCATGACTGATGAAATGAATGAACTTCCAGATCTCCCGGATTTGATTCACATGAATCAGGTAGGGCTCATAAAGCGGATTCAGGGAGTAGAGAATCAATTTACCCTCTTTCTCGATCCTGTTTTCAATAATTTTGAAGACAATTCCCTCGTCCATGGTGAGAACCACACATGCTTCCCCGGTTTTTAGCTCTTTCCAGTCCACAACATACTCCCCGGTAACCCAGGCCTTTTCGGGAATGGGGAGCATGGAGTCACCCTTCAATTGAAAAGTTCGGTACTTCTTCTCTCCTGAGAGAAAGGGGAGCTGGAATACCTGAAGTTCACTGATGTATTCCGGATCGGCAAACCCACTGGTATATCCGGCCTGGGCCTTCACCGGGACCAGCTCTATATTCTCCTGATTTTGGGCATTTACCGTAGAGGCAAGCACTCGCAGCTTACCTCCTTTCAAAAATACATCATCTCCGTGCTCCAGTTGTCGCAGCTGCATTTCACCGAGCTTTGCCAGGTCCACTTTCAGTAAAGTATCTATGGCAATATTATAATAGGAAGAAAATAAAAGGAGTATTTCCAGACCCGGCTGTGCTACCCTGTTCTCGTAACCGCTCAGGGTCGAACGCTTCATTTGAAGCTTGATTGCCACCTCATCCTGGGTGAGTTTTTTACGCTTTCTCAGCAATTTAATATTTGAATCAAAATACATAAGAGTTCGCTTAAAATATTTGCATGGAATAAAGGTAATGATTATATTGTAATCAAACAAATGATTAGTATATAATCATTCTACTTTGTGGAAAAACTGATACGAAAAATAGTTGAAAGTCTCAAATCAGGGAGTAAGACAGGATGGAGCGTAGTGTGGTTCATATGGATCTGGACACATTTTTTGTGTCGGTGGAGCGGCTGCTGAACAGTGGTCTGGTAGGAAAACCCGTGATCATCGGGGGTATGTCGGACCGGGGCGTGGTAAGTTCCTGCAGCTACGAGGCGCGCAAATACGGTGTGCATTCGGCCATGCCCATGAAGATGGCCCGGCAGCTTTGCAGCGAGGCGGTAGTGATCCGGGGCGACATGGATGCCTACAGCAAGCATTCCCGCATGGTGACCGACATCATTGCCGAGTCGGCCCCGGTCTATGAAAAAGCCTCCATTGATGAGCACTACCTGGATATCACCGGAATGGACCGCTTCTTTGGCTGCATGCAGTGGACCCACGAATTGCGGCATCGCATCATGAAGGAAACGGGGCTGCCCATTTCCTGCGGTCTTTCCATCAACAAGACCGTATCCAAGATCGCCACCGGCGAGGCCAAGCCCAACGGCGAAATAGAAATCCCCGGTGGGAATGAGAAACTCTTCCTCTCCCCTCTTTCCATCCGGAAGATCCCCATGATCGGGCAGCGCACCTTCCACCTCCTCCGGTCCATGGGCATTGGCACCATCGGCACCCTGGGGCAGATCCCCATGGAGATGATGGAGAGCCTGCTGGGAAAAAACGGCATTGTGATCTGGAAGAAGGCCAATGGCATTGATCCAACCCTCGTGGAGCAGTACTCGGAGCGCAAGTCCATCGGAAGCGAACGTACCTTCCAGCGGGACACCATGGACGTATCCGGACTGCGCGACCTGCTCACTTCCATGGTGGAGAAACTGGCCTTCCAGTTGCGCAAGGAGGAAAAGCTGGTGTCCATAGTCACCGTCAAGATCCGCTATTCCAACTTTGATACCCATACCCTGCAGAAACGCATCCCCTACACCTCTTTCGACCACGTACTCATGCCCGTAGCCCGGGAGCTTTTCGACCGCCTCTATCAGCGCCGCATGCTCATCCGTCTGGTGGGAGTCCGTTTTTCCGGCCTGATCCGGGGCACCCAGCAGTTGAACCTTTTTGAAGACACTTCCGAGATGGTCCACCTCTACCTGGCTGTGGACCGCATGCGCAGGCGCTTCGGAGCCGATGCCCTGCAGCGTGCCAGCGGCATCCAGCTGAAGGAACTGGAAGCCCGCCAGGAGGAAAGCGACAAACAGAAGGCGGTGCCTGATCCTGAAAACCGGCAGCAGGTGGATAATCTCAAAAACCGCCGTTATCGTTATTGGTATCGATAAATAGTTCCCATTAGCAGATGTATTTAAATAATCATTCATATTATAGCCTGAGGTATGGCACCATGGCCCCGGAAACGTTGGTGGAAGAGGCTGCCAGGCAGGGCATAGAGGCACTGGTGCTTACCGACATCAACAACTCCACGGGGATGGTGGACTTCATAAAGGCCTGTCATGTGCATGGCATTGCGCCTATTGCGGGCATGGAATACCGGGAGGGGGACCGCCACCTGTACACGGGCATTGCCCGCAACCCGCAGGGATTCCAGGCCCTGAACGAGTTTCTTTCCTACCACAACGAAACGGGCATTCCTCTGCCCCACCGGGCCCCGCCCCTGGAGGAGGTGTACTTCATATACGATTTTACTGATAATCCATGGAAGGCAAAGGGAGGGAAGCGGGGTCCCCGCATGCGTGATCAGGAGCTCATCGGGGTGCGTCCGGGCGAGGTGAATGCCCTGTTCACCTCCCGCTGGAGCACGAAGCCGGAACGCCTGGTGGTCCGGCACCCGGTGAGCTTTCTCGATGAAGGCGGCCATGCCCTGCACCGCCACCTGCGGGCCATCGACCACAACATCCTGCTGAGCCAGCTGAAGCCTTCACAGGTGGCTGACAGAAGTGAGGTACTCCTTTCCCCGGACCTTTTGCGTTGTGCCTATGAAGATCATAAGACCATCCTTCAAAATACCGAAGCCCTGCTGAAGGAGTGCTGGATGGACTTTGATTTCAAAGTGGTGAAGAACAAGAAGTCCTTCACCGGCACCCCCCACGATGATAAAATCCTGCTGGAGAAACTGGCCATGGAGGGCATGGCCTACCGTTACGGACTGCATAACCAGGAGGCCTTACGACGAATTAAACACGAGCTGGAGATCATCCACCGCCTGGGTTTTTCAGCCTACTTCCTGATCACCTGGGACGTGATCCGTTATTCCATGTCCCGGGGTTTCTACCATGTGGGCCGGGGCAGCGGGGCCAATTCCATCGTAGCCTACTGCCTGCGTATCACCGATGTGGATCCCATTGACCTGGACCTCTACTTCGAGCGTTTCATCAACCCCAAGCGGACCAGCCCCCCGGACTTTGACATCGACTTCTCCTGGAAGGACCGGGATGAGGTACTGGACTACATTTTCAAACGCTACGGGCGCAGACACACGGCCTTCATTGGCACCATCTCCACCTTCCGGGACCGATCCATTTTCCGTGAGCTGGGCAAGGTCTATGGCTTGCCCAAAGAGGAAATCGACCTCCTGGTGAAGGAACCGCAAAGCCCCCTGAACAACAACAACATCACCCGTCGCATCTACGAGGTGGGCAGCATGCTTTTGGATTTCCCCAATCTGCGGAGCATTCATGCCGGGGGGGTACTTATTTCAGAGGAGCCCCTCTCCTGTTACACGGCTCTTGACCTTCCCCCCAAGGGCTTCCCCACCACCCAGTGGGACATGTACGTGGCCGAAGATCTGGGTTTCGAGAAGCTGGACATCCTGAGTCAGCGTGGCATTGGGCACATCAAGGAATGTGCGGACATCGTGCGCTACAATCGGGGCATCGAGGTGGATGTGCATCGGGTGCATGAGTTCAAAAAGGATCCGCAGGTGATCGAGCAGCTGAAAACCGGGGAGACCAACGGTTGCTTCTACATTGAGAGTCCTGCCATGAGGGGACTGCTTACCAAGCTGCAATGTAATTCCTATCGTTCCCTGGTGGCGGCCTCCTCCATCATCAGGCCGGGGGTGGCCCAGTCGGGCATGATGAAGGAATACATTCACCGTTTCCACCACCCCGACGATTTCCAGTACCTGCACCCCATCATGGAGGAACAACTGAAAGAAACCTTTGGGGTGATGGTCTACCAGGAAGACGTGATCAAGATCTGCCACCACTTTGCGGGACTGGACCTGGCCGATGCTGATGTGCTGCGCCGGGCCATGAGCGGAAAGTATCGTTCCAGCAAGGAGTTCGAGCGTATTGCACAGCGCTTCTTCGATAACTGCAAAGAAAGAGCTTATCCTGACAGCCTCACGGAGGAAGTCTGGCGGCAGATAGCCTCCTTTGCCGGCTATTCCTTTTCCAAGGCCCATTCAGCTTCCTTTGCTGTGGAAAGCTTCCAGAGCCTCTGGCTGAAGGTGCACTTTCCCCTGGAATTTATGACTGCCGTGATCAATAATTTTGGCGGTTTTTACCGCACCTGGGTCTATTTTAACGAGGCCCGCCGCTGGGGTGCCACCATCCATATGCCCTGCGTGAACAGGAGCCAGCATAAGACCTCCATCCTGGAGAAGAACATTTATATTGGCTTCATCCACATCCAGAACCTTGAAAGCAAGGGCATACAGATGCTCCTGGAGGAGAGGGAAAAGGAAGGCCTTTACAGAAGCCTTGAGGACCTGCTGGATCGGGTGCCCCTGGGCCTTGAACAAGTCATCCTTTTAATCCGCATTTCTGCCCTGCGCTTCACCGGCAAGAGTAAAAAGGAACTGCTCTGGGATGCTCACCTCATCCTGGGTAAGCAGACCCAAAAGGATCCCATGCGGGAACTCTTCCCCGTGCAGAAACGGGAATTCAAACTGCCCAAACTGGAACAGACCTCACTGGAAAACGCCTACGACGAAATGGAACTGCTGGGTTTTCCCGTCACTATTCCCGCTTTCGAATTATTGGAAACATCCTTTCGCGGCGAGATCCTTGCCCGGGACATGATGCAGCATGTGGGAAAGAAGGTACGCATGCTGGGCAACCTGGTTACCATCAAGTACGTGCGCACCAAACACAAGCAATGGATGCATTTCGGCTGTTTCCTGGATACCGAAGGCGAATTCTTCGACGTGGTCAACTTCCCTGACTCCCTGAAACGCTATCCCTACCGGGGGAATGGCATCTATCTGCTTTATGGCGAAATTACCGAAGAGTTTGGATTTCCCGGAATGACGGTGCAGAAGATGGCCAGGCTCCCCTACAAACCCGATCCCCGTTATTAGGCATCCAGCCGTTTGATATTCAGGATCCCCTTGACTTTTTTCAGTTTACGGACAAGTGCCTCCAGGTGCTGGGTATCCTTGACAAGCAGGGTAATGTTCCCTTCAAACATTCCATCATTTGATTCGATGGAAATGGATCGCATATTAACCTGCAGATCCTTGGTGATGACATCCGAAATATTGCTAACGATTCCCAGGTCATCCATCCCCGTAATCATGAGAGTTACAGGGAAGAAGGTTCCTTTTTCGCTCTTGTTCCAGCGTGCTTTGACCACTCTGTACCCATAGCGTGAAAGCATCTCTTGGGCATTGGGACAGTTGGTCCGGTGGATGCTGATCCCGGAACTGATGGTTACAAATCCAAAAATAGCATCTCCCTGGATGGGATTGCAGCAGGGGGCAAGTTTGTAATCCACCCTGTCCAACTTCTCATCAATGACCAGAAAATCTCCAGATTCTTTGGAAGCAGTTTTTACAATACGGTCCAGCGCTTCCTCCCCGATCCTCTCAGGCCTGGCTTCAACGGATTTATCAGCTTTGGTGAGAAAATCCTTGATCTGGAGCAGCTCCATCTTATCGGTGGCCACATCATAATAGAGATCTGTGGCATCCCGGTACTTAAAATGCTTGATTACATTTCGAATACTGCTATCGTTGAATTCAACCTTCCAGTTCCTGAATCTTCGTTTCAGGATCTCCTTGCCATGTTCAGCCTCTTTGAGTTTTGCCTCTTTCAGCGCCTGCCTGATTTTCCCTTTAGCCTTGGAGCTTACGACCACATTGAGCCAGTCCATTTTCGGTTTCTGGTTCTTGGACCGCAGTATCTCCACCTTATCGCCGTTCTTCAGGCGGTAGCGGATGGGAACGTTTTTATTGTTGACCCGGGCACCCACACAGGAGGCACCAACGTCCGTATGGATATCAAAGGCAAAGTCCAGTACCGTGGCATTTTCAGGAAACTTTTTCAGATCACCGGTGGGAGTGAATACGAATATTTCTTTACTGAACTGACTCAGCTTGAGATCCTCCATAAGATTGGAGGCGTCCAGTTCAGAATTCTCCAGAGTTTCTCTCACCCGTTCAATCCACTGGTCGATCCCGGCCTGTCCCTTGATGCCCTTATATTTCCAGTGTGCTGCCAGTCCCTTCTCAGCAATTTCATTCATCCGGGAGGTCCTGATCTGTACCTCCACCCATTCCCCTCCGGGCACCACCACGGTGGTATGAAGTGATTCATAGCCATTGGATTTGGGAGCTGAAATCCAGTCACGAAGGCGCTCTGGATTGGGTTGATAGTGGTCTGTAATAATGCTGTAGGCCCTCCAGCAGTCGGCTTTCTCCCTTTTTAAGGGGGTGTCGATGATCAACCTTATGGCAAATTTATCATAAACCTCCTCAAACTCCACCTTCTGCTTTTTCATTTTTCGCCAGATGGATGAGATCGATTTGGGTCTTCCCTTGATCTCCACCTTAAATTTTTCCTTCTTCAGATCCTCCTCCAGGGGTTGAATAAATTCCCGGATAAATCGATTCCTGCGTTGCGTAGAGGCCTTCAGCTTCTGAGCTATGGAATCATAGGCCTCCTTTTCCAGGATACTCATGGAAATATCTTCCAGTTCGGACATCACATTGTAAAGCCCCAGCCGATGAGAAAGTGGAGAATATATAAATCTCGATTCGCAGGAAAGCTCAATCTGCTCCTTTTCTTTCAAAAGCTCCATCTGTCGCATCAGGTAAAGTCTCTCTGCAATTTTCAACAGGATCACCCGGAAATCGGAGGCAAGTGTCAGAATGAGGTTTCGCATGTTCTCTGCCTGGCCCTGGTTGGTGGTGGTATTCAGTTTACTAATTTTCAGTACCTCTTCGATCACTGTGGCCGTTCTCTTTCCTACCCCCTTTGCAAGCTCATCCCCAGGTATATCGTTCAGTTCAACACAGTGCAGTAAAAGGGCAGCGGATACCCCGATGGCATCCAGGCCAAGTTCCCTGACTGTCATAAAAGCCAGCCCGGCGGAGAACTTTATCAATTGAATGCCGTGGTACTCCTGTTCCTCACTGGTATGTGAAAGCAGAAACTCAAAGGATGTTTTGACCAGCGCCAGCGACTTTTTATCATACTCAGCGCCACATTCACGCATCAATTTCCGAAAGTGAGAAAGAATCTCCTTTTTCAGGATTGGGGAATATTTATCTGTAATATCCATGCGAACCTTCTTGCATGGTAAAAATAGTCAATTTATACAGGGAATTATAACTTCAAAGGTGCTGCCCAGGTTCTCTTCGCTTTTTACGGACAAGCTGCCATTGTGAATTTTCGTAAATTCCTGAACCAGGGTCAGCCCCATGCCTGCTCCTTTTTCGTTGGCAGTTCCTCTGCGCGTAAATCCTCCATTTAACAGAACTTTATCCACCTCTGCCTCACTCATTCCGATTCCCTGGTCAACGACGCGGAAATGAGTCAAACCATCCACTCTTTCAAGCCCAATGGTGATTTTTCCACCTGGTTTTGAAAACTTAATGGCGTTGGAGATCAGGTTTCTGTATACGGTCTCCATCATAATTCTGTCTGCATAACAGCTTATGGGCTCAGCAATCTCCTCTACCAATTCAAGTCCTTTACTTTTGGCACTTTCACTGTAAAGTGTAAGACAGTTACTCACCAGGGTATTAAGTTTCACCTCCTCCGGGTGGTACTTGGTGGCACCCTCCTCAATGTGTGACCACTGCAAGAGATTTTCCAGCAGTTCCAGGGAATAGGAGGCGGAATTTTTCAGGTTGCTCAACAAACGCTTCCGGTCAATCTCAACCTTTTCGTCCCCTTCAATCCGGTTTAAAACCTCCACGGCCGTCAGCTGGTTACCAATGGTACCCCTGAGGTCATGCGCTATGATCGACATGATTCTGTCTTTGGTTTTATTGACCTGGTCCAGTTTCAGATTCTGCCTGGTGATGACCAGGTTCTTCTCTTCCAGTTTGAGGGAAGTTTTTCGCAGGCGGCGCATGAAGTACAGCACCAGGATCAGTCCCAGCAGCAGCACGGTGGCTATAATAAGAATGGAGTAAAATACTGTGGTTCTTTTCCGCATCAGCAAACGGTCCAGGTTGGATTGGATACGCAGAGTTTCATTCTCCTGCTGGAGCATTCTGGAACGCATCCGGAATTCCATCTCCATGGCCGCCTTGGAGGTTGCCTCATCCATCAGGCTGTCTTTATAGGCATGATGAGCCATGGCATGCTGGTAGGCACTCCGGTAATCCCCCTGTTTTACAGCAATATCTTTTTTAATCAGGTAAGCTTCCGCGATATATTCCATGGCCCCAATCTTCTGTGCAATCTCCAGTGCCATTTCAGACCTCCCGGCCGATTCCATGTAACGCCCCTGTTCCAGGGCACTGTGGCCCAGTCCCAGGTAACACCTGATAAGTCCATCCGGATCGTCCAGCCGCTCCTTGACAGGAATGGCCCTGGTAAAAAGTTCAATCGCTTTCTCATGTTCCTCCATGATGGCATAAATATCTGCCAGGTGGATATAGCAGTTGGAGATGGCCCTCTCATCGCCCAGCTCCACCTTAATCTCCATACCCTGCCTGACATAGTCAAGCCCCTTCTCCGGCTCACCCATGTCCGCAAAGTTGGTCCCGATATTAATTAAACAGTTGGCAGTCTGGACCGGATCATGAAGCGATCTGCTGACATCCAGGGAGCGCTGGTAAAAGGTGAGGGCTTCTTCATAATTCCCCAGTTTATTTTGTATTACCCCGGAATTGGAGAGGCAGAGTGAAATATTATGCCGGTAGTTGAAGCGTTCTGCGATTCCCAGTGCTTTGGCAAAATACTCAAGCGCCCGATTGTATCCTCCCAGGTAGACGAAGAGGTTTCCCATATTAATATAGGCCTGTGAGATATCAAGTGCATCCCGGACCGTATCCAGGTAAATCACAGACTCCTGGTAGACCGACAGGGCTTCCACATATTCGCCCCGGTTTTTATGGATGATTCCCATGTTGTTCAGGCAACGACTGATTCCCAGATGGTGCTCATTTCTTCTGTAATATTCCAGAGCCGTCTGGTAGTGGTTCAAAGCCATGGAATACTCTGATCTGAACAGGTGAACATTCCCTTTTTCCTTTACCGTTTCGAAAAACCTCAGCTGATCATCAGCTTCATTGAAATAAGCCAGGGCACGATCATAATGCAGAAGGGCCTGCTCATAGAACCCGCCGCGGGTTCTGATCTTACCAAGTATAAGATGGTACTGTCCCCATCCAGCGATATCTTCCAGGTCTTCTACAATCAACTTCCCCTTTTCCAAATAGAAAAAAGAGAGCAGCGTATCAGCTGCGCCCACCTCCTCTGCCAGTTCAAACAGAAGCCTGAATCGGGTTGAGTCGGCTATATCGCCCCCTAACTCAGCCTTAAGGCTATCGCAAAGCTGTGGATCCATGGCCGGTAAATGGGGGGATAAAAGGACCATGGAAAGCAGGCAGAGAAGACGAAGCAGGTGCATAAGGGGCAATTTAGAGGTGATAAATTTAAGAAATTTTATTCCCCTCGGAATTTTCAGTGATATTTGTATACTTAAAACTAAATACATGGCCAGAAAAATTGCTATTCCTCATACCTATGTAATCATATTTGGCTTTATCGCAGCAGCGGCATTGCTTACCTGGATATTGCCGGGAGGCGAGTTTGAAAGGGAAAGTATGGATGTAAATGGAACCATACGCGAAGTTATTGTGGAGGGATCCTTTCATGAGGCCGATAAACATCCGCAGACCTGGCAGGTTTTCAGCGCACTCTTTGATGGCTTTGCAGGCAAGGCCGATATCATCGTTTTTATCCTGATCATAGGAGGAGCTTTCTGGATCATGAATGACAGCAAGGCCATTGATGTGGGCATTCAGTCTTTTTTAAAGGTAAGCCGGAGACTTGAACGGCACAGCTTCTTCAGGTGGCTGGGAGTGGATAATTTGATTATCACCTTGATTATGCTGGTCTTTAGTATGTTTGGCGCTACATTTGGGATGAGCGAGGAAACCATAGCCTTCATTATCATATTCGTTCCTCTCTCCATTTCTATGGGTTACGACTCCATTGTGGGATTAAGCATGTGTTTTGTGGGAGCCGCACTTGGATTTGCCGGAGCCCTGTTGAACCCGTTTACCATAGGGATAGCCCAGGGGCTTTCCAGCCTTCCCCTTTTCTCCGGAATTGAATACAGACTTTTTGTCTGGCTGGTAATCAATCTTATAGGAATCAGCTGGGTACTGCGCTATGCAGCCCGCATCAGAAAGAATCCCAAAGCCTCACCGGTCTATGAGACGGACAGCTACTGGAGAGGAAAGGAGGGAGTGGATCTGGATAAGCTGGAATATCATACCCCGCTTATGGCCTGGATAACCTTCTTCATTTTGCTGTCGGGAATGACTGTTTTCGCCATATTGGAGCCCCTGTCCACCCTGCATATCGGGAACAGCGAATACACCTTCAGTTTCCTGCCTGTCATCGCAGGCTTATTTGCCATTTCAGGGATTCTGACACTGCGCAAGTCTGTTCATTTCTTTATATTGAACATGCTGATATTTACCATTATCTACCTGATCGTTGGGGTGATGGGTTATGGCTGGTTTGTAAAGGAGATAGCCACCCTCTTCCTGGTGATGGGTATCTTTTCGGGGATGGCCATGAACCGCGGGGCGAACCAGATCACCAAACTTTTTATTGAGGGAATGCGTGATATTCTCTCAGCTGCGGTGGTGGTGGGACTTGCCGGTGGTATCCTGGTAATCCTGGAAGATGGAAAGGTCATTGACTCCATGTTGTATAGTATCGCGCAATCCATGCAGGAATTTGGGAAACTGGCCTCGGTAAGCATGATGTATCTGATTCAGACGATGATCAATATTGTGATCCCCAGCGGTTCTGCAAAAGCAGCCCTGACCATGCCCATTATGTCCCAATTCTCTGACCTGATAGGAGTGTCGAGACAGGCCACTGTGATGGCTTTTCAGCTGGGTGACGGATTTACCAATATGATCACCCCTACCTCCCCGGTGTTAATTGGAGTCCTGGGCGTGGCGAAGATTCCTTATGAAAAGTGGCTGAAGTGGGTCCTGCCCTTTATGATCATCCTTATTTTCCTGGGCTGGCTCTTACTGATTCCCACGGTCACCATGGACCTGAACGGTTTTTAGTTATCTGAAACTGATGCCTACTCCTACGGTCTGGGTGGCATACAGGGTATAGGTAAAGTCGTAGTGCAAGGTAAGCACACCCAGCTTGATTCTTGCTCCCACATTCATTCGCAGGTTATTAAAGTTGTTGTAGCGTGTTTCAATGGGATTTTCCAATATCTCATAGGTGCTTCTTCCAAAATCGGCACTGCTTTCGTCCAGGATGACCATATGGAGGGGATAGTGTCCCTCCATCAACATTTCCACACTGGAGCTGGCAAAGCCGATCCCCTGGTAGAAGGAGATAACAGGCAGGGTTTGTGAAGCAATCAGGTTTAGGGTCCACCCTTCCACTTTCTGTGTTACAAACTGGTCATCCCAGTCAAAATCCGGGTAGTTATCCACCTCTACAAAGGATAGGGGTTCAACCACCACATGAACCGATGAAGTGACCTTCGTATATCCCCCCTGTACACTGATATCCAGAAATTTTAATTTATTTATAAATGGAAGCCATTGTGAAATGGAGTGTTTCCCTCCCACTCCCCAAAGTCCGATCTCCCCATAATCCTTGTATCCCACACTGGGTATAAAGCGGGCCGAAACATCCGTGCCAAAAGGAAGGCCCACAGTCAGTTGTGCCATGGGCAAGGGGATGAAATCTATACCAGTGCCATCAGGCACTTCAAAGTTGGAATACTCGATCTCCTGCATATTTCCGCCTCCCATGTCCACCAGGGTGCTGTAAGAAAGGCCTGGACGGTCCTCCTGCTCACCTGCAATAGTTGGTGCCAAAGTGCTCGGATTTGGATCTACCGTTCCATTCAGGCTCAAAGCTCCCAGATCATAGGCGAGGGCCGAAGCCGGTGCTTTTGCCCAGCTTACAGTAGCCGTCACATCCAGACCTCCCAGCTTATGCGGCCTGGCAGTATTATACCATCCGGCATTCAGGTCTGATCCCAGTATATTTGCATAGGGTCTCAGATACTCCTGCAATATGGTTTCTGCGTCCTCAACCCCTCCATAGATAAAATCCAGGGAGAGCGGCTGGGAGAACAGGGGGATCCATCCCGCTGCAACAGCCATAAAAAAAAGTGTCCGGGCTCTGCTTTTCATTCGTTTCATCATATTGTGCTTTACTTTCGGCTTCAAAAATAAAAAAAACCTAAATTTGCTGCCATGTCGCCTGCGTTTCAGTTTCCCAACCAACCTCTTGCCGATAGAATGCGTCCCAGCAGTCTGGATGACTATATCGGTCAGGAGCACCTGGTGGGTCCCAAGGCAGTTATACGCAAAATGGTGCTGTCGGGTTCGCTTAGTTCATTTATTTTATGGGGACCTCCCGGAGTGGGCAAAACAACGCTGGCCAGCATTATCTCAAAACAGCTGGATCGTCCTTTCTACAGTTTAAGCGCTGTTCAGTCCGGGGTGAAAGATATCAGGGAGACCATTGAGAAGGCCAAAAAAACCCAATTCTTCAACCAACCCAATCCCGTCCTATTTATCGATGAGATCCATCGCTTTTCCAAATCCCAGCAGGACTCCCTATTGGGTGCGGTGGAACAGGGCATTGTAACCCTGATCGGAGCCACTACAGAAAATCCCTCCTTTGAGGTGATATCTCCCCTGCTTTCCCGCTGCCAGGTCTATATTTTGAATTCACTATCGAAGGAAAACCTGGAAGCTCTGCTGCAACGAGCCCTGGAAAAAGATCCCTATCTAAAGAAGCTACAGATTAAGATTCAGGAAAACAAAGCCATGCTGCAATACTCCGGCGGAGATGCCAGAAAGTTGCTGAATACCCTGGAGGTGGTGGTTAAAGCGGAAGTTCAAGCGAAGAGTTCCATACGGACCAGGTCATTGAGATTACAGATGAGATGGTTACGGACCGGCTTCAGGAAAACATGGCCCTATATGATAAGAATGGGGAGATGCACTATGATATTATCTCAGCTTTTATAAAATCGGTGCGTGGGAGTGATCCAGATGCTGCGGTTTACTGGCTGGCCAGGATGCTTGCAGGCGGTGAGGATGTAAAGTTCATTGCCCGCCGCCTGGTGATACTTGCATCCGAAGATATTGGTCTTGCCAATCCAAATGCCCTGCTGATGGCGACCAATTGTTTCCAGGCGGTGCATATGATCGGAATGCCTGAGGCAAGAATCATTCTTTCAGAAACAACAATTTACCTGGCTGCTTCAGCAAAAAGTAATTCCGCCTATGCTGCCATAAACCAGGCACTGCAAACTGTTCAGCAAACCGGCAATCTGTCTGTTCCGCTCCATTTAAGGAATGCACCCACTTCCCTTATGAAGGATCTGGGCTACGGGGAGAATTACCAGTATGCTCATAACTACGAGAATCATTTTGTGCAAGAAAATTATCTCCCCGGGGAGCTGGATGTGCCACAGTTCTACCAGCCAGCGAATAATCCCCGGGAGGAAGAGATGCGCAACCGGCTCCAAAGGCTATGGAAAGAGAAAAAGAACTATGACAAAAAGTAAGGATTTTAGAGCGGTGATCCCTTCGCTGAGATATGGAGAGAATGAGGGATTTCTTTTGATAGCCGGACCCTGTGTGGTGGAAGGCCGGGAGATGGTTTTTAAGATAGCTGAACACCTGGCTGATTTGAGTGAGAAATACCAGCTTCCTTTTGTTTTTAAGGCCTCCTACCGGAAAGCCAATCGATCCCGTTTGGATTCCTTTACAGGTATAGGGGATGACAAAGCACTGGCTATTCTCAGGGAAGTTGGCGAACAATTCGCAATCCCTGTAATCACTGATGTACACACCCCGGAAGAGGCTGAAAAAGCAGCCGAATTTGTGGATGTTCTGCAGGTTCCGGCATTTCTTTGCAGGCAGACCGACCTGCTGGTTGCCTGTGCCAGAACTCCCTGTGCTGTATCCATAAAAAAAGGACAATTTCTTTCACCGGAAGCCATGAAGTTTGCAGTGGATAAGGTGCTTGAAGCAGGTAATCAGAAGGTACTGATCACTGAGAGGGGCAGTACTTTTGGTTACCAGGACCTGGTAGTTGATTTCAGGGGGATCCCGGTGATGCAGGAATTTGGCCACCCGGTCATCCTGGATGTGACCCACTCACTTCAAAAGCCCAACCAGCCTGGCGGGGTCACCGGAGGCCAGCCGGAACTAATTGAAACCATGGCCAGGGCAGGGATTGCTGCAGGGGCTGATGGAATATTCCTGGAGACACACCCCGATCCTTCTAAAGCAAAATCAGATGGAGCGAATATGCTTCAACTGGCCCTCCTGGACGATCTTCTAAGAAAATTGACCCAGCTTAGAGAAGTCGTAATAAATATGTAAATTTGGCCAAAACCAAAACTATATTTCCATGCGCAGATTCACTATTTTTTTCGCAATCGCATTATTTGCTATCTCCCTGTCCGCACAGGACCTGGATAAGATACTAAACGATCATTACAAGGCTTCCGGCCAGGAAAAACTGGCAAAAATAACTTCAGTTACCCTAATCGGCAAGAACACCCTGGTTGCCATGGGGATGGAAACAGGGATCAAACTCTACCAGGCCAGGCCCAACAAGTTACGGGTGGAAGCAGATTTCGCAGGCCAGAAAATCATACAGACTTACAATGGAACAACCGGATGGATGTATGCCCCGGCCATGGGTATTTCTCAGCCCCAGCAGATGGGTAGCGAGGAACTTAAATCTATTGTGACACAGGCTGAAATCGATAGCCCACTCTGGAATTACAAAGCCAAAGGAAAAAGTGCCGAATTGCTTGGATCCACCGATGATGGATCGGCATACAAGATCAAAGTCACAGACCCTCAGGCAGAAGATATGACCATCTTTATCAATAAAAAGACTTCTCTGATCACCGGGCTGCAGATGACCGCCATGGCCAACGGAATGGAGACCGAGATTGAGATGGAACTGAAAGATTACAAGGAGGTAAAGGGCATTCCCACGGCACACTACATGGCCACAAAAATGTCCGGACAGGTGGTTAGCACCATTGCTTTCGAATCCATCGAGTACAATAAGTCTCTGGATGCTTCTCTTTTTGAGAAACCTGTTATAGAGTAAAAAAATGCAGTAGTTGGTAAGCCAGGTTCTGTATCCTGCCCTCGCAGGATTCCTGTCATTTTTCTGAGCGGCCTACCCCCCGGCAGAAGCGGGTAGCTTTTATAATGCCGGTATACATGGCCTTTCAGCCCGCAGGACAAACAGCTGCAAGGGTCACCCCTTACACTGGTAGGCTCTTACCCCACCTTCTCACCCTTACCCCCGTGAGGAGGCGGTAATTTTCTTCTTTGTACCCATGCCTTCGCAGACATCTGTTTTTCAACAGTGCGGTACCCTGAGCTGCCCGGACTTTCCTCCACAGGCCGAAGCCTGCAGCGACAGGATCAACTACTGCAAGATTTATAAGAACTATGCAAAAATAGTTAATTTTGCCGACATCATAAGTAAAGCATGGCCGAGCCACCCTCCATCCGATCTTCAGAATTTCAAGTATGTACTCCCCGAATCGAGGATTGCCAGATATCCCCTGCCCGATCGTTCAGCATCTAAATTGCTGCTTTATAAAGAGGGTAAAATATCCCATGACAGCTTCAGTGCCCTGCCCGGGCATCTTCCTGTCGATTCCTGTCTGGTCTTTAATAACACCCGTGTAATCCAGGCCCGTCTTCGTTTCCGGAAGGAGACGGGGGCCCGCATTGAGATCTTTTGTCTGGAGCCCAAGGATCCGGCCGATTATGAGCTGGCTTTCCAGGCAAGAAACCCGCCACCTGGCACTGCCTGGTAGGGAATGTTAAGAAATGGAAAAGTGGCCCGGTCTACATGGAAACCAGGATCAAGGGCAGAGAGCTTATACTGGAGGCCTATCTCCTGGAGAGACAGGGAGAAGGATTTCTGGTGCAATTTCAATGGCAGTCGACCGAAATTAGCTTTGGAGAGATAATTGAACATTCCGGAAGTACCCCCATCCCACCCTATCTGAAGCGGGAAGCAGAGGAGAGCGACAGGGAACGATACCAAACCGTTTACAGCAGAAATAATGGTTCAGTGGCTGCCCCGACAGCGGGATTGCACTTCACCAGGGAGATGATTCAAAAGCTGGATCAAAGGAAGGTCCCCATGGCTCATATAACCCTCCACGTAGGTGCGGGAACCTTTGTTCCCGTGAAGGAGAAGAATGCCAGAGACCACAGCATGCATTCGGAACTGGTGGTGGTGACCCGGAGTTTTCTGGAACAATGGGGAAAGGGAGATTTCCGTATGATCGCAGTGGGCACCACAAGCACCCGCAGCCTGGAATCACTATACTGGCTGGGAGTACAAATAAAAATTCAGCCTGCCCCTGACCCCTTTTCACTGGCCATTAAGCAGTGGGAGAATGAAAAATTACCTCAGGATATTCCCTGTCTGAAAGTCTGAAAGCGCTGATCGGATTTTGCAGGAGCAAGGATCTGAACCAGCTGCACTTCAGCACCCGGCTGATGATTGTACCTGGATACAGGTTCCGCACCATCAGTGGACTGATCACCAATTTCCATATGCCAGGAAGTACTTTGTTATTGCTGATTGCCGCCTGGATTGGGGAGGATTGGCGCAAGGTATACGACTATGCCCTGAAAGAGAATTTCAGGTTCCTGAGTTACGGGGATTCTTCCCTCTTGCTGCCCTGACTAAAGCAAGTTTCTTAGCAATGAAGCAAAGGATTTAATATCCTCTTCCGTGGTGTCAAAGGAGCACATCCATCGAACTTCCGAACGCTCTTCATCCCACACATAGAAAAAAAACTCCTTCTGCAAAACCGGAATAATGTGCCGGGGAATCCTGGCAAAAACTGCATTGGACTCCACGGCCTGGGTTACCTCCACGCCCGGAATATCTTTGACTGCAGCAAACAGCTTCTTTGCCATCAGGTTGGCATGCCTGGCATTCTCCTTCCAGAGATCGTTTTCCAGGAAAGCACTGAACTGGGCCGCAATATACCGCATTTTTGAGGCCAGTTGCATCCCCTGCTTTCTGCGGTATTTAAAATCGGAGCAAAGCGCTTTATTAAAGAAAATGACCGCTTCTCCATACATCATTCCATTCTTGGTTCCCCCGAAGGAGAGCACATCCACCCCCGCACCTCCGGTCATCTCATATAATCCGCAGTCCAGCGATAGCGCCGCATTGCTGATCCTGGCCCCATCCATGTGGAGGAACATTCCGTGTTTGTGGGTGAATCTGGCAATCGCCCTGATCTCCTCCAGCGTATATACCGATCCCATTTCCGTAGCCTGGGTAATGGAGACCACCCTGGGCTGCACATGGTGTTCGAAGCCAATCCCATGCATATGACCAGCGATCAGTTCCGTGGTAAGTTTCCCGTCAGGAGTTTGGCAAGTCAATAATTTACATCCTGAAAACTTCTCCGGGGCTCCACATTCATCCACATGAATATGGGCGGTTTCAGGACAGATCACCGCATGATAGGGCTGGGTGATGCTGGAGAGACCCAGCACATTGGCAGCGGTGCCAATAAAAACAAAAAAGGGTTCTGCTTCGTCTCCGAAAATGGTTTTGAGCGCTGCAGTTGCCTGCCCGGTGTAAGGATCATCCCCATAGGCGATCACATGGCCAGCGTTTACCTCAGCCAGGGCTTCCAGTATCCTTGGATGTACTCCTGCATTGTTGTCGCTTGCAAAGCCGCGACGATTTTCATGATTCATTTTCTAAAATTTTTCATCATACCTGGTCCATAACATATCTCCCAGTTCCCAGGCTTTCTGAACCACCCGGTCCCCCCACTCCATAGTAAACCCGGTGAGGTAGTTTACGAGCTCCTCACTCTTCCCCCTCTTGTGAAGTTCAAGCGCCTTTTCTTCGAATGCCGTTTGCCCTTCAAATAGTTCGACCTGCCACTGATCCCAGACCGCATTCACATCGTAGCGCATCTCCCCCCAACGCTGGGCAGCTAGCGTACTCAGGCGGTTAAAGGCCCACCAGGCCGACTCCTGGGTATATCCGTTTGGACGCCCCGGGGTTTTATAGGAAGCCGGCAGCTCGCTTACCGAACAATAAACAGGCACATAAATAGAGGTGGAGACATTGTCCTGGGCCAGCCATACCACCCCGCCAATCTCATCGGGTAGCCAATCCCTGCACTGAATAATAGTGGCATACATGGTGTACCAGCGCGCGATGGTTCTCTCCCCTCGCCATCCCCATCCACCGTTGATGCGGAAGAGCTTGTTCATATCGTAGGGAAGATGCGGATTGGCCAGCGGGGAAATGACACTCTTTCCCTGTTCGTCAGTGACCAGCATATCTTTGGTCATATCAAAGGGGGTACCCTCATAATAATCTGAAAAGACCCTCCTGAGATCTGCCAGGGAGACCAGGCTGTCGGGTTTCACAGAAAAGGGATAGTTTTCTGCATTGGGATCCAGTTTCAGAGAAGGTGCCAGCAGGTCAAATACCCTCCACTCTCTTCTTCTTGCAGCCAGTGAGGTCCGGCTTTCGGGGGCGTACACATAACAGAAGCGGAAAGGCTCCCCCTCTTTCCACCATCCCTGGTCAGCGGCCACGCGGTAGAGGTTCTCGCTGGCCATAAAATGATCCCTGTCCTCCAGGTCAATCTCTTTGATCGTACTGGCATTGGCATTCACTGCCACATGATCGTCGGGCACCCGCTGGGCCACCCAGACAGAACCCACCTCTCCTTTTCCGGGACCCAGGATCTCCAGATGCCAGACCTCTTTTTTATCAGCAATGGTAAGGACTTCGCCAAAATCGTTCCAGCCATATTTACCCGTTAATTCTCCAGCCAGTTCAATGGCTTCTCGTGCAGTCTTACAACGTTCCAGCATCAGACGGCACAATCTCTGGCAATCGATTAGCCCGGAGTCAGACTGAAGCTCTTCCCTTCCTCCAAAAGTGGATTCGCCAATCCCCAGCTGGAACTGATTCATGGAAGGATAGGCCGTATTCAGGAACTGGTAGGTCTCCCTCACCTGCGGGATCTCACCGATAGGCAGATGGGCATAAGTGGGCATGGCAAAGGAGTCGCAGGCCACGCGTTTATACATGGTTGTGGTGGCGGAGCGCGGATGCCTGGCTGCCGGAACAATATCCATCCAGGAGCGCGTGCGGTGACTGTCGTCGGTATGGGAGGTGATGACCGAACCATCCACCGTGGCCATTTTTCCAAGCGTGATGGAGGTACATCCATCGGCATACCCTCCTTCCCAGTCTGGCCGCTGAGCTACTAGCACCGTGGAAAACAATGTAAAAATAGCGAGAAGAAAGGAATTATATTTCATACAATATTTGCTTTGAAAGAGAGTTACGAATATAATCATATCCTCTAAGAGAGCAGCTCCATATGCACCATTTTTGCTTTCTTTAGGGTCACAATGTAAAAGAGGCAAAATGAGTCCATTCAAGCTTTTTATACTGCTTGTGATTTTAATGACATTCTCCTCCTGCTACAAGGAGGTGGAATTCCCCATGGAGATCGATAAGGTCTTTGAACTACAGGTCACACCGGGAATGCAGGAGTTTATCAATACAAGCAGGGACACCGCCTACACCATAGCAGAAGAGGGAATGGCCTTTCTTCTGGACGATCAGGCCCTGGATCTGCACGAGATCAGAACCCGTGGGAAATCGGCCCTTCGCTTTCAGCGAAAAAGTTTTTCAGTGGTCCTCAATGAACCCATTCTCCTAAGTGGAGGGGACGGCACAAGAACCAGGCTGCTTCGCAGGTTTAAGCTGATAGCCATGGCCATGGACTATACCTATATTGAGAACAGGCTTGCCTTTGGCATCCTGGAGGAGCAGGGGATCATGCCTCTCTTATACAGGTACGTGGAACTGAAAATAAACGGGGCCACCCAGGGAGTCTACCTGCTTGTGGAAGATCCGGAGCAGTACTACCTGGAAAACGGTTCAGAGTATATTCTGCGCCGGGGCTATTACAATAGTATTGAGGACGACGAATATGAAGCTTCCTCCCATCTGATCCCCAAGGAAAGCTACGAAAACAGGTTCCTGGAGATCTATTCTGGTCTCACTCAATTGCAGGGAGAGGAGCTCTATATGGCGCTGAATGAAAGGCTGAATCTGGAGCAGTATTATCGGAAGATGGGGATTGACTATCTGCTCCAGAATGGCGATTACACGGATGAAGTATATTTCTATGCGCTGCTTCACCTGGATCAGATCAGGTTTAATATTATTCCCTGGGACTACGATGATATCTTCCACTCCACCCCACATGAAGTAGGGCTCACTTGGGGGACCGGCAGATTGTTCGGAGATCGGCAATATCCCAGCCATCAGGATGTGCTGAATGAGATAGGAGATAAAATGATCTTCTCTATTGAGGATGATCTGGACTATATCATTGCCACGGACCCCTATCTTTACGAACAATATGAGAACACCCTGAGAGGAATGGTGGAGAGGATGAACATGCTTGATTTTGATATCTTGTTCCAGCAGGTCAGGGAGGAACTGAGCCCATTCTATTACAACAAGGAGGTGGTTTCGCAGTCCAGGTTTGATAAGACCGAAACAAACTTTAAACTCTGGGAAGAAAACCTGACTGAGAAAAAGGCTTTCCTGAAAGAGCGGCTGGCAGAGATGAAACAACAACTAAATAAAATTCAGCCATGAGATTTGTAAGACTTTCCCTGCTGTTTCTGGTTTTCGCTCTTTTATCCTGTACCCGGATTCAACTGGAGCTGACACTGGATGAGCTTAGCGACAAGGAAAACTATACCGGTGCCATGGTCCTGGATTGCAGCTCCTACAAGGGTAAAAGGGTGGATCGTTTACTGGTAAACGGAAGCGTGAATAAGGAGAAGGGGATTCTGGAGCTGAAAACAGCCGGATACTACCGGATAGAGGTATTTCTGAAAGAAGCGGACCCTGAATCTCCTGAGCTTATCCGGATAGTCTTGCTGGATCTGGAGCGGGGGGAAACTGAGTGGGGATTGCCCCCGTGGACCCCGGTGAAGCCGGAGACAGGAGAGTTGGGGGACCAGACTGTGAAATTAATTTATCCTCCTTTCGCTCCTGCAGGAATTTCTGTCCCACTGATAGCGATTCTGGGGGAAGAGCTTACTTTTTCCGAGGAGTACCTGGATGCGGAAATTGGCACAGCACCGTTCAGAATTAAGCGTGGAGTGGGCTCCCTGCTGATCCCGGATGATCAAAGGGAACACACACTTAAAATTAATAGCAGGAGTTTCCCCGTGAATATAGATTCTCCGGATGCCGCACCGTTTCCCCTGAGTGGAGTATTGACAGCTGACCGGCACTATCCTGCCGGTAGTTATATTCATATCCCGGAAAAACTAACCATTCCTGAAGGCATAACACTTAGTTTTGGCAACGGAAGTTTTATTAGCGTAGCTCCGGGAGTGAATATCCATAACGACGGGCAACTTTACTTTTCCGGTATGACTGGCTCCCCGGTGACGGTCACCTGTAGCGAGGAAAGCAAGTACTGGGGAGGTCTGATTGGCAACTCCGACGGAAATCATGTGGAAGCCAACTTTACCATTTTCAGCAGGAGTGGTTATAACAGCGGCGGGGAATATAGCTATGGGCATGCCGGCCGGCAGGCGCTTTTCTACAGTGAAAACGGGGTATTGGTCCTCGATCACTGCTACATCATTGACCATATCGGACAGATTTTCTATCCCCTTTTTTGTGAGCTGGAACTGAGCGATTGCCTGATTCAAAGAGTGAAAACCGGCGGACAGCTGAATGAGTCGGAACTGTTGATGGATCGTTGTGTCTTTACCGATTTTCCAGATGACAGCTTTGAATACAGGGATGAGGATAACGATGGTCTCTATCTGAACAGCACCAATGCAGTGATTAATGAATCCATTTTTATGTATGCCAAGGATGACGGACTCGACAGCGGTGCCAGTGGTGGTGGAGAGGTGATCATCAACAAGTGCAGGTTCGAAGCCAATTTTCACGAAGGGGCCGCTCTTTCCAGTGGTTCCTCTTCTGTGAAATTGCACCGGATCAGCAACTCAAGCTTTACCAACTGTGGCCAGGGACTTGAACTTGGCTACAGCAGTCCGAATCATCATGTGGAAGTGGATTCATGCAGTTTTTTCCGAAATGGGATAGGGATCAGGTACGGGGACTGTTACGAAATGCCTCACCATGGAACTATCCATGTGGCTAACTCCACAAGTCTGGAAAACAGTGTTTACGATGTATGGAACATGAACCGGGAACACTGGGCCGCCGACACCCTACAGATGAGCTTCTCTAATGTAATCGTAAGCAGGCCCAATCCCATGTACCCCGAACTGATTTTATATGAAAAATAGCTTCTTTCCTGGATTCTCCAGCCCGCTCTTGCGACTTATGACAGTTTTGATGCTGCTTTTACTGGCAAAGCAACTTGCCGCCCAGGAACTGAAGGTGGTCCGTGACCTTCAACTCTGGACCGGTGCAGCCATCGAAAAAAAAGCAGGGAAGGACTGGACCTTCTTCCTGGAAGAACAGATCCGGTTTAAGCATAACATCAGTGAGATAAATAACTTCTTCACAGAAGCAGGAGCAGGGTACAGGATCAACAAGAACTTTGCTCTGGAGGGAGCTTACCGCTACACCAGGGACAGAAAGTCCGACAACAGCTATGAAAACCTGTCTCGCTACAAGCTGGATCTGAGGTACACAGGACGGCTGGATTTTATTACCCTCTCTTACCGACTACGCTACCAGAAGGAGGTGGAAGGATTTAGGCTGTTTGATCAGAAGATCCCTTATGAGAAGTATCTGAGGAACCGTCTCAGGATCAGTTACACCGGGTTTAATAAGATAGAACCCTTCCTGTCAGGGGAACTTTTTCAATTATTCAGGCCCGAGTATTATGCCGAGTTTGAGTATGTCCGTTTACAGGGAGGGATCACCTATGATACCAGAAAGTTGGGATCCCTGCAATTTGCCTATGGGTTCAACAGGGAAATTAATGAGCTAGAACCTGCCATGACCTATCTCCTTAAAGTGAAGTACACCTATCAGTTTTGAATGATCACCCCTCATATAAATGGGCCGGGATCGCGTTGCTGCTAACTTTGCATCTTTTCAAAGGCTGTTACAAGGAGCAGCTGATCAGGGAACCGGACGAGTGGCTGGTTAGGGGGCGGGTCCTGGAATTCGACCAGGTTTATGTTTTTGCCGATCATACCCGGAAACTCTTACTCTACACTTTGCCCTCAGACACCGTCCCTTCCTTCAGACCCAGGGTGAACTTTGGGGAGTATGACGCGATTTCCATAAATGGGTCAAAGCTGAATAATAATGAGATAAATGATCTGGGTGAGGTGCGGATAAATCATCCCTACCCTGTGGTGGCTCAAAACAAAAGCGGAACGGAGACTTTCCAGCTATTCTTCACCTCTCTGCCCCTGGTCCACATACATACAGAAAAGAATATCCGGGATGAGCCCAAGGTATTAAGCAGGATCGAGATACAGCATGTCCTGAAGGATGGACAGGGAAGCCGGACTGTCAGTTATTCCTCTTACGCAGGAATTGAAATTCGCGGCAGAACCTCGGCCCAGCTTGAAAAAAAATCCTATGGACTGGAGTTGTGGGAAAATGTATATGAAAAGGACCAGTCCTCCCCCTTACTGGGTATGCGATCCGGCGAAGACTGGATCCTGGATGCCATGTTTATAGATAAGCTTCGCATGCGAAATAAACTGTCCTTTGAACTCTGGGAGAAGATGTGGAGCCAAAAGAGTGAGACGCCCTGGCAAACCACTAATCCCGGTATACAGGGAAACTACGTGGAACTTTTCATCAACCAGAGCTACCTGGGGCTCTATTGCCTCACCGAGAAACTGGATGAGAAATTGCTCCATCTCTCCAGGGATTCTCCCGGATCAGAAGGACTTCTATACAAGGCCATTGACTGGAATGGAGGGGCCACCGCCTTTGAAACCTATAACAGCACTCCACCTGAATCCATGATATGGGAAGGGTGGGAACAGGTCTGCCCGGATGATTACTTTTTCTGGGAGCCCCTGGCCGAACTTAGAAAAACAGTGGTCCTGGATGAGGATGAGCTTTTCAGGAAGAAAATAGATACCCTGATTGACCTGGATAATCTGGCTGAGTATTTCCTCTTTACCAACCTGATCCTGGCGCACGATAATATTATTAAAAATTACTATCTGGCGCGGTACCCGGATCAATCCAAGTTCCTGATCTTGCCATGGGATCTGGAAGGCTCCTGGGGAATTATGTGGCATGGAGGCGAGAGTTCCACCAATGGCGTATTGGAAAACAAGCTCTATGACAGGCTAATGGAGCTGAACATTAAGGAATTCCAGGAGCTGCTTGAAACAAAATGGGAGGCCTACCGGGAGTCGGTTTTTCTTTTGGATTCACTGATGGCTCCTGCGATTCACTACGCAGATATTCTGAGACGAAGTGGCGTGATTGAACGCGAGAACAACAGATGGGAGGATCAAAATATTGACCTGGACCAGGAATTTCAATACCTGAGGGAATGGACCTCCCAGCGTCTCCGCTATCTCGACCTGGTGTTCGATTGAGGTCTGTGTCTCAAGGCAGCAGCTCAGAATTCTGAACTGAAGTGGAAATTGATTTCCGGGAAGTTTTCACGGGCCATCTGCAAGGCATAGGGCGATTCAGCCATGTAGACCTCCCTGCCTTCCTTATCCCTGGCCAGCTGCTGGTACTTTCTGAGCCGGAAATCCTTCAGCTTTTCCGTATCACCGCTCTCTATCCAGCAAGCTTTGTGCATGGCGAATTGTTCGTAGCTGCATTTTGCCCCGTATTCATGCTCAAGCCGGTACTGGATCACATCGAACTGCAGGGCACCCACCGTTCCGATAATTTTGCGACCATTGGCGACACTCACAAAAAGTTGAGCAACACCCTCATCCATCAACTGTTCCAATCCTTTTGCCAGCTGCTTGAATTTCGCGGGATCTGCATTTTCCACAAAGCGGAACATTTCAGGTGAAAAACTGGGCATTCCCTTGAAATAAAGTTTTTCCCCCTCTGTTACCGCATCACCGATCTTGAAGTTACCGGTATCATGAACCCCTACGATATCGCCCGGAAAGGCTTCGTCAATCACGGATTTTTTCTCTGCCATAAAGGAGGTTGGACTGGAAAATTTCAATTTTCTCCCACTGCGGACATGAATGTAGGTTTTATTTCGTTCAAATTTCCCGGAAACAATCTTGATAAAAGCGATACGGTCGCGGTGATTGGGATCCATATTGGCATGGATCTTAAATACGAAGCCGGCAAAGGCATCTTCGCTGGGCGATATGCTCCGCTGTTCTGTTTCGATGATCCCGGGTGAAGGTGCTACCTGGATAAAGCAGTCCAGAATGTCTTTTACCCCAAAATTATTCAGGGCGCTTCCGAAGAAAAGGGGTGCCATGTTCCCGGAGAGGTACTCCTGCCTGTCAAACTCGGGATAGACCCCGCCGATCAGATCCAGTTCTTCCTCCAAACGCTTGCCGTGTGGAGCTATGTGCTTTTTAAACTCAGGGTCTTTCAGATTTTTAAACTCAACGAGCTCGCCAATAATCTGCTTGTTGCTACTACTGAAGGAACGAAAGGTTTTGTCAAAACGGTTGTATACGCCTCTGAAATCGGGTCCCATGCTCACAGGCCAGCTTAAAGGGTGTACATGGATCTCCAGCTCCTTCTCAATTTCATCCAGCAGTTCAAAGGGGTCCAGTGCCGGGCGGTCCAGTTTATTCACAAAGACCATGACCGGAGTTTTTCTCATCCGGCATACACTCATCAGTTTCCTGGTCTGCGCCTCCACTCCTTTGGCCGCGTCAATCACTATGATCACGCTGTCAGCAGCTGTCAGGGTCCGAAAAGTGTCCTCAGCAAAATCCTGGTGCCCAGGGGTATCCAGAATATTAATCTTTTTCCCTCCATATTCAAAGCCCATCACGGAAGTGGCCACAGAGATCCCCCGTTGTTTCTCAATCTCCATGAAATCGGAGGTGGCCGTTTTCTTGATTTTATTGGATTTTACAGCCCCGGCGACATTGATAGCTCCCCCGAAAAGCAAGAACTTTTCTGTCAGGGTGGTTTTGCCTGCATCGGGGTGGCTTACTATAGCAAACGTTCTACGCCTTTCGATCTCTTCTTTTAACTTCATCCTGAAAAATGATCGGCAAAGATAATAATTCCTATTTTTGTGAGCCCATGAAAACCAGATAAATGGAGAATAAAAAAAAAGCGGGTCGCTATTCGCGCATATACAAACAACTGGAGGCTCTGCTTTCGAAAACGGAAGATCCCCTGGCCAGGATGGCCACCATCTGCGCGGTACTGCATCACAAAATGGAGCACTTCTTCTGGACAGGATTTTACCTTTACAAATCAGGCAAACTGGTGGTGGGCCCTTACCAGGGCCCGGTGGCCTGTCAGGAACTTGAGAAAAACAAGGGAGTCTGCTGGGCAGCCCTGAAAAAAGCTGCTCCGCTTGTGGTCCCGGATGTCCAAAACTTTCCCGGTCATATTGCCTGCGATTCCAGGTCCAAATCAGAAATCACTTTGCCGGTTTTCAATAAGAATGGCGAAATAACAGCCATATTTGATGTTGATTCCGATCGACTGGCTGCATTTAATGAAGTGGACCAGCTTGCTCTTACGAACATCCTCCTATTGATTCACAGGAAGTTGTAACATGAATTCAGGGGGCCATCTCCAGAATCTTGGCCTTAATCTTTGAGACCGAATAGGGTTTGGTTATAAGTTCATCAAATCCTGCTTCTGAATAGTCTTCAAAGAATATCTCCGGATTATGGGCAGTCAGAGCGATCACCGGAATGGCATTCAAAGGGGATGGCATTTCATTGCGAATATACTGGGTGGTCTCTACCCCATTCATGACCGGCATCTCAATATCCATAAACACCACATGGATCTTCTGACTCTTCAGAATTTCAATAGCCTCCTCCCCATTCTCGGCCAGCACAGCTTCATTACCGGTCAGTCTTATCAGCTCTGAAAGCAGATAGCGGTTAGTATATATATCATCGACAACCAGAATTCTAAGCATAGCCCGGTGCATTTTAAAGGAAGGATAAAAGTAGAAAATATTAACTAAATTTAGTGCTTACAGCAGCAGTGGATGTTAGAATTGGATAAAAGGGAGATGATCATCCGGTACAGTGCAATTGGTTTTGTACTGGGAATGGTTCTGACGATCCTGGAGTATACCCTGCTTCTTTATGTCCGAGATACGCCCTTTTCCTTTAGCGTGATAGCCAGGATACATCAGGACCTCCCCGTTCTCTACCTGCTTGATATGCTTCCCGTTCCTTCCCTCTTGCTGGGGGCCTGGATTGCCAGCTGGCGCTTTAAACAGCTGGACACACTATCCAGAAAAATTGGTCAGGAAACCGCAAAAAATGAAGAGATCAAGCAATTCACCAATGCCCTGATAGCCGGAGACCTGAATAGCGATGTGGAGCTCAGTCTCACCGAACAAAGCCTATCCGATACTCTGAATCAATTGAGGAAATCCCTCACCCGAAACCGGGAAATGGAAAGACAGCGCCGGCTGGATGACCGGCAACGAAACTGGATATCGGAAGGGCTGGCAAGGTTTGGAGATATTCTCCGGGAGCACTCCCTGGATATGGGAAACATGACCTATGCGGTGATTTCGGGTCTGGTCAGGTACCTGGATGCCAACCAGGGAGCAGTTTTCCTGGCCGACGAAAAGGAGGGGGAAAAATTCCTGGAAATGGTGGCCTGTTTTGCCTACGACCGGAAAAAATTCCCGGATAAACGGGTGGCCTGGGGTGAAGGTCTGATTGGTGCGGCTGCTCTGGAGCGAAAAGGATATTATACAGACAAATTAAAAGATGGGTATCTGACCATCACCTCCGGCCTGGGCAAAGCAAATCCCAATTACCTGCTTATAGAACCCCTGGTCTGGAACGACCAGGTTTTCGGAATTTTTGAAATGGCCTCTTTCAACTCCATGGAGGAATACAAGATCCAGTTTGTTCAGCGCGTGGCAGAAAACCTGGCCACCACCATCAACACCATGACAAGTAACCTGCGGACGGAGCAGCTGTTGAAGGAGACCAGGGCCCAGGCCGATCAGCTGCTCATTCAGGAGGAGCAGGCAAGGCAGAACATGGAAGCCCTGAAACTTGCACAGGAAAAGGCTGCCAAGCAGGCTGAGATCTTTATCAGATTCACCAATACGGTGAACCATACCCTGATGCGGGCTGAATACAATACGGATGGAATTTTGCTCTATGCCAACACCAGGTTCCTGAAGAATCTCGGATACGCCGGGAACAGGGAGGTTGAAGGAAAGCATATCTCCATCTTTATCAATGAAAAAGACCGCATCTGGTTTGATTCCATCTGGACCGGCATTTCAAAGGGGGGACGACACTTTGAGGGCTATATGAAGCATGAGACCAAAATGGGCCAGGATCTCTGGAGCATGGCTACCTATACGGCTGTAAGGCAGGACGACGGAAGCGTGGAAAAGATCCTTTTCCTGGCCATTGATTCCACCGAACAGAAGAAGCAGAGCCTGGATTATGAAGGGCAGATTGAGGCCATTGACCGCCTCAATGCCAAGGCGGTTTTCTCGCCAGACGGTAAACTTCAGGAGAGCAACAGCCTGTTCGGGGACTCTTTCAAATATTCCATCATGGAGCTGACCCAAATGAATGTATTTGATTTCTTCGGAACGGCAGAGCAGGAACGATTTAACGAAATATGGGAAAACGTGATCCGGGGGGAAGCCTTCCAGGGCCAGTTGAAAATGAACTCCAAGTTTGGAGAGGAGTTATGGTTCAGGGCGACTTTTCTGTCTGTGGATGATATGTACGGAGAGGTGGAGAAAGTGATATTCCTGGCCAACGAGATCTCGAAGGAAAAAGAGATGGAACTGGCATCCCGGAAACAGCATGATAAACTGCTCCGCCAGGAGGAGGAGCTGCGTCTTGCCACGCTGGACCTGAAAAAGAAACTTGAAGATAGCAAGCTCCGGAGAAAAGAGGAACTTGCAAAGTCTGAGAGGGAGCTCCAGCAGTATGTGCATGTGCTCGAGGAGCTGCCTTACAGCGTGATTACCTGTAACAATATGGGGTTTGTGCTATTTTTTAACCGACATGCAGAGAAGCGTTGGAAACTGAAACAGAAAGAAGTTATTGGCGGCAGGGTTAAAAAGCTCTTCCCTTCTGAAAACACCTCCGATGTTATTACCGGGTTTATTGATCCGGCCAGATCCAAATCCACTGGAATATTTAAAGATCAGGAGCTGCAATTGCCCGGCAGGGAAGTGGAACAGGTTAATCTGATGGTGATCCGAACTGACATGGAGGATGAGGTCCTTTACACACTCCTTATTCTGCAGTAATCCAGCGAACAATCTCTTTAGATCCAGGTTTTTTCCAGGGCGGAAAATGTCCGACCAGCGTACCTCCTTCGTCGATCATATATTTCTGAAAATTCCAGCTGACCTTGCTCTCCTCCACCCCGTTCTCAGAGGCTTTGGTCAGCCAACGGTAGAGTGGATGCATCCCCTCCCCTTTTACTTGGATTTTAGCCATGAGCGGAAAGGTGATTCCATATTTATCTGAACAAAATCCGGCAATATCGCTGTTACTCCCCTGTTCCTGCTGTCCAAAGTCATTACTGGGAAAAGCAAGGATGATAAATTTTTCTCCGCCATAGGTCCTGTAGAGCCTTTCCAGTGCCTCATATTGCGGGGTAAGGGCACAGGTGGAGGCTGTATTTACCACCAGCACTTTTTTTCCCTGCAATTGAGCCAGGTCAAACTCCTTTCCGTGAATGTCTTCAACGGTAAACTCGTAGAAACTTTGCTGAGCCAAGAGTCCCGGCTCAAAAAGCAGGGAGGAAACAATAAGGCCGCAGAAGCCAAAAAATACAGCAAGCACAGGTCTCATAAGAAGGAAGGATCTTTTATCTCTTGAACAAAGCAGGATAGCTCTTGTTCAAACATTTGCCTAAATTTGAAGCAAGCTCATTCCAATGAAAAGTCAATTTGAAATCATCGTTAAGGGAAGAGTACAGGGCGTTGGCTTCAGGGCAGCCGCAAGAAAACAGGCCCGGGCCATGCAACTTAGGGGCTGGGTTGAAAACCTCCCCACCGGAGCAGTCCGGGCTGTGATCAACGGGGATCCGGAGAGCTGCACCCGTTTTATCAACTGGTGCAGGGAAGGAAGCGCATATAGCTGGGTGGAGAAGGTGGAGCTAAGCGAGATGAAACCGGAATCGCTGGGACCTTTTTCAGTTATCTACTAAGACCAGCTCCCAGGCGGCCCAGGAGTGCCCGGGCGCTGCTCAGGGTCAACCAGGTGGTCAGGATCAGGATCAGGCCGGAAAGCCCCAGGAGTAAAAATTCACCATCCCTTAGATAAGTAATCAGGTTCTCGACCATGGCCCAGAGGGTCAGGACCAGGATGACTATCATGGGAAGCAGGGTGTACCAGACCGGGATTTTTTTGGAATACAGGTAGACGGTGACCACCCCCAGTGCCAGTGCGGCCATCAGCTGGTTTAAGGAGCCGAAGAGGGGCCATAGTACCATGGCCCCCTGGCCGCCGGGCTTGAAAAAAGTCATTGCCGCAGCGGCAATCACTATGATCGCAGTAGCTAGGTAGCGATTAGCGATCGGTCGTCTGACAATCCCGTCTGCCCCGGTAAATATCTCCTGCAGGGAGATCCGCTGGATGCGGGCAGCAGAATCCAGGGTGGTATTGGCGAAGGATACTATAAATACCACCACAAAGGCAGCCCCGTATTTCACCGGGATCCCCAGGGACGAAAAAAGATTGGCTGAGCCAATAATAAACGCGTCCAGTTTGGCAGAGAGACCGTTGGCTGTGGACCAGGAAGCATAGTGGTGTCCGTAAGCATCCGGCCCCTTTAAGAGGCCCATCTCCGTATCCAGGCCCATCCCCAGACCGGCACCCACTGCAATTATAACCAGCACCGCGAGAAAACTCTCCGTAATCATGGCTCCATAACCCACCGGCAGCGTATCCAGTTCATTGTTTACCTGTTTAACCGTGGTCCCTGAACTGGCCAGAGAGTGAAACCCGGAAATGGCACCGCAGGCAATCACGATAAATAGTATCGGGGCCAGGTCGGGCACATCCGATCCGGGGGCAAAGGCAGCCTCATTGATAGCAGGAGCTGAAAAATCTGGATGTGAAATAAAAATTCCAAGAATCAGGACAGCCATGGCCACCAGTAATTGATGGGAGTTGATATAATCACGCGGCTGGAGCAGTTTTTGCACGGGTATGGTGGATGCAAAAAAGACGTAAATAAACAGGACTACACACCATACCACGACCGAGACCTCCTTGTTCCATGGCAGGCTCAGAGGAAAGCGCACACCCAGAATCACGAAGGCATAAAGCAGCAGCAATGCAAGGATGGACCATAAAAGTTCATTCTTTCCGTTTCTGATTTTCCAGCCAAGCCAGACCGCCACCGGAATCTGAGCCCAGACTGGGATCACAGCCTCCGGGTAGGTCACAAAAAGAGAGCCCACAATCATAGCAAATACCGCCAGAACAATAAACAGCAACAATTGCATAATGAACTGCAGGGCATACCGGGTAGATGGGCTTATAATATCAGCGGTAAGTTCTCCAATGGACCTCCCTCTGTTTCTGGCAGAGATCACCAGCGTGGAGAAATCGTGCACTGCTCCCATAAAAATACTCCCGAAAAAAACCCATAAAAATGCGGGGAGCCAGCCCCAGATAACCCCGATGGCAGGGCCAACTATGGGGCCCAGTCCGGCTATGGTGGTGAAGTGATGCCCGAAGATGATATTGGCTTTGGTGGGGACATAATCAATGCCATCTCTGAATTCATGTGCGGGCATCAGCCGATCGGCTGATAAGCGGAAAACCCGGCGACCCAGAAATCTTCCGTACAACCTGTAGGCCAGCAGGTAACCAAGCAGGGCCAGTATAACAAGGACCAGACTATTCATTCCTTCGAAGTTAACAGTTTTATTCAGGATCTATTTGGAACTCCTGCTCATGGATTAAACTGCGTTTAGATCACTTCAAAATCCTGGACCATTATCCAGCCTTCCCGTCCATCAACAACTTTGATATTCTGCCAGCCGGACACCTCTTCATTGATCTTAATTTTGGTTCCTTCATGCAAAATAAAGAGCTCTGTTCCACTGGGGCTTGGAGAACTTCGAACCACCACGGAAGGTGCCAGGATAATGCCGTCATCCGGTTTAACAATCGCTCTGTGCCGGGACAGCGCAGAAGTGAATGTGACCAGGAACAAAACCAGGGCGATCATACCACTGATAAAGCCTGTCTTTTTCACACCGATGTGCCTGGCAAATAAGAATATCAGGAGCCCGGCAAGAAGCACAATGAAAAATATCAGTGCCAGGATGCTCCAGGTTTGTTCGGGACACATCTGGACAAACCACCTGGTCCACGCACCCAGGAACAGACTTGGAACTTCTTCAAAGGTATCCAGGCGATAACGTGAAACATACTCCAGGTTATGAAGAGCATCCTCGTGAGCAGGCTCCAGTTTAAGGGCTTTTTCATAATAGAGAATGGCGTGACCTATACTGTTGGATCGATAGGCAGCATTGCCCATATTATAATAAAGATCCGCTGATTCAACCCCCCCGAGGATCGCTGCATGGTAGCGCTCCAGGGCAAGTTCATACTCGCCTTGCTGGTACAGTGCATTCGCTTCCAGAAACAGGGAATCAGGATCTATTTGATCCGCAGCACCTACCTGCAGATTCGCAATAACTATCTTATCTCCGGATGCCTTTAAACAGGAGCTCCATATAGAAAGAATAAGCAATAATATTGAGGCCTGTTTCATTTCAGACTGTTTTCAAGATTCTTGATTAACAAGGCAGCATCGTTGTATAATCTGCTCATATCACTTTTTTCAGAGCTTGGTGCAAACCTTGAAAATTCACTCTCCTCCAGTATTTTAAGCAGTTCACGCTGTAGTTCCTCCGGAACGTTCCGGCCGCCCATCTCTTCCAAAACCACCTCCCTGGAGAGTCCGGAGGTCTCTATATTCATTTTATGGGAGAGATAACCCCAGATCGCTTTCCCTATCTCCTCATAGAAACGATCAGGATCATTGGTTTTTTTATACCGTTCCGCCTTTTTCAGCCTGGCACGTGCCGATCTGCCCGCTTTCCGGTTGCGAACCAGGGTCAGGTCGGCGTTTCTCCTTGCCAGCAAGCGCATCAGGATAATCAGCACCAACGCAAAGATGAAAGCCAGGGGATAAAACAACCTGTACCAGGTACTTCCAAACAAGGAGCTATTGACTTTACTGAATACCGGGGCCATGCGAGATATATCCCGGATATCGGTACCCAGATCCCTGACATTTTCAGGTACCACACCAGGCACATATACCTCTGCGGAACCAGCATCCTGGTCCCCCTTCAGCACGGAAAAATTGAACTCTTCGGTGAGTGCTGTTTTGTAAGACTCAGTATTGGGATCAAACCATGCAAATTGCACCGGCGCAATCCTGTACCGCCCTGCATGCCTGGCGATTATGGGATATTCAAAAGTGACCGATCCGGAAATACGATTGCCTGAAGTACTGGTTTGAAGGGAACGGCTTACATCGTAGAGGTCATGATCAGGGGGAAGGTTAACTTCCGGTTCACCCAGCAGAGGAAGATTGCCGGTGCCACTTACGGTAATCTTCAGGCTAAGGGCTTCATTGACTCCGATTTCAGTGGAGGAAAGACTGGCCTTCATATCAAAATCACCAACAGCTCCGGTAAAGCCCACCGGCGCTCCCGAAGGCAATGGTTTCACATGGATTTTTACCGGAAGAGTGGAGAGGGTGACCGGTACATCCTGGAAGCTATTGAAAAAAGGGTCATTAAAAAAGGCATCTATCGGATTGTTGCTTCTCTGGCGTTCCACCCGCTGCGGAACCATCCAGTCCGATTTATAAGGTGCGATCTCCAGGTCACCCGTTTTCTGTGGGATTAATATATGACGCTGAATGACCTGGCTCACATAAACCTGTCCGTTTATATCCTGCTGGGAGGCACTGGGATCAGGATCCAGGCTGTTTTTATAGAAACCTTCATAGGGCAGATCACTTGCCGCTGAGCCGGGCCGGGTGTTTACCCTGGTGTAGATTTTTAAGCTGGAGACAAACTGCTCCCCCATGTAAACCTCCTTTTTGGAAGGAATCACCCTCAGGAAAACAGCTTCGTCAGCAGATGAGCTCAAGCCTGTCCCTTCGTCAGGTGCTCCCTGCTTTTCAGCCTTTCCGGCAGCCCCTGGAGCAGTGCGGCTACCAGCCGGGTTGACCACAATTTCCACTTCGTTGCTCACATACTCCTTCCTTCCCACTTTAAGTGTCACGGCAGGAATGGTAAAGGTGCCCTCCTCGCAGCGCCCTGAATATGTAGGTATAGGAGACCAGGGTTTTCTGCGTCATCTTTCCATTGACCCAATTTGAATGAGAGGAATAAGAGGAGTAGGGTCCGCCCATTAATTGAAAATCATCCAGGACAGGGAGACGGACGTCTGCTCGCTCCGATCCTTCTATGACATACTGGAACTGCTCACCCACCTGAACTGCCGATGGAGCAGATGCAGTAAATACGACATCCTGAGCTTCCAGCTGCAAGCCGGAAATATAGAGTCCTGTTAGTAATATCAGTAACTTTTTACCCATGGTCCGAAATTACCAATCCTTTTCTGTTTTTACTTTGGCGCTGGCCGCTTTTTTCTTATCCACCTTCTCCTTCACATCTTTCTCCTGCTGCTGAATAGCCTGCAACATGCGCTCGGCATCCTCCCTGGATATCTCCTGGGGGGCGGCTTGTTGTTCTTGATCCTGCTCCTGCTCCTGCTCCTGCTGGTTCTTACTCTTTTCTTGATCCTGGTTCTGCTCTTTCTGCTGGTCCTCCTGGTCCTGATTTTTGTTTTGATCCTGCTCCTGCTGTTCCTGGTTTTTATTTTGATCCTGATTTTGCTGGTCCTGTTTTTGCTCTTCCTGTTCCTTTAATTTCTGCAATGCATAGGCCAGGTTATAACGGGTCTCCTGGTCTGACGGATTCTTCCGAAGACTGTTCTTATAGGCTTCGATACTTGGCGCATACTGCTCGGCTTCCAGCAAACTGTTGCCGATATTGTGCCAGATCTGCGCTGTCTTTTCATCCTCCTTTGTAGCATCCAGCAAGGATTCGTACTGCTTCACGGTCTCCTCATATTTCTCCTGAGCGTAGAGAGCTGTACCCGTATTGAATTCAGCTTCGTAGGACTCCTGGTTGATGCTCTCTGCTTTCCGAAACTGGACTTCAGCATCTTCGAACGCACCCTCTTTATAAGCCCTGACCCCCTCACGTATCACCTTACGTTCATTTTGTCCATAGACACCGAAAAACAGGGTTATCATCAGAAATATCAGCCCGGATCTTTTCATTTAAAACTACTCTTTATCTGTATTAAATAACTTCAGTCGCATGACAAGCCAGCTTTTCCTGGAACGCAGAAAAAATTCGAGCACCAGGAACAAAAGTGCAAAACCGGCGAAATACTGGAAGCGTTCTGCAAATTCAGAAAAAACGCGGGTTTTTAGTTCGGCTCTCTCCAGCTTATCCAGTTCGTCAATCAGACTATTGAGCCGGTCGCCCGGGATATAGGCTCCCCTTCCCGCAAGGGCGACCTCCTTTAATAATTTGTCATTCAGCTTACTAACCACCACATTACCATCCCGGTCCCTTCGTGTAACACTGCTGCCGGGAGAAATAGGAACAGGAACTCCGTTGGGATCTCCCAATCCAACCGTATACACCTTGATTCCCTGTTCTGCTGCCAGTGTGGCCTCCCCAACGGCATCATCCTCATGATTCTCCCCATCGGTAATGACCACGATGGCCTGGCTGGGAACACTTTCTGCGGACCCGGCTTCTCTCACATCTGAGGAGAATGAACGGACCGCCAGATGAATGGCTGAACCAATAGCGGTACCCTGCTTCGAGACCATATCAGGTCCGGCTCCTGAAAGAAACATCTTTACGCTGGGATAATCATCGGTGATGGGTATCTGTGTATAGGCATCTCCTGCAAAAACAATCAAGCCGATCTTGTCATTGGACATACGGTCGACCATCCGGTTGATCATCTGCTTGGATCGCTCAAGCCGGGAGGGCTTGATATCTTCAGCCAACATACTATTGGAAACATCCAGTGCTATGATAATCTCCCGTCCCTTATGCTCCACCTCCTGGAGCCTGGATCCGATCCTTGGTCCTGAAGCGGCAATAATCAGCAGGACCGTTCCAACAAACAGAAGCATAAACTTCCAGTGCAGGGCCCAGACAGAGGCTTCCGGCATCAACTCCTCCAGCAGGACCTGGTCACCCAGTTTTTGCAGGGCAGACCTGCGGTGCCTCCAGAACAGCAGGTAGCCCATTATCATCAGTCCCGCGGCCAGCAGGACCCATAAAATTTCCTTATGTGCAAATTGGATCATCGCTACGGTATGGTTCTGAAAATGGAATATCTGAGGAACACTTCAGCTAACAGCAGGATCATGGCTGCCAGCAGAAAAGGGAAATACTCCTCCTTTTTCTTATTGAATTGCTTTACATCGAGCCTGGTTTTCTCAAGCTGATCTATCTCCTGGTAAATCTCCCGGAGTTTATTGTTATCAGTGGCCCTGAAATAGCTTCCCCCGGTGGTTTTAGCAATTTTCTGTAAGACCTCCTCATCTATTTCAACAGGCATATCCCTGGTAACGGTTCTGCCGAACATATCCTGTACCTGAATAGGTGCTGTCCCCATGGAGCCCACTCCGATGGTATAAACCCTGATATCATATCCGGCCGCAATCTCAGCTGCCGTCACCGGTCCCACGTCTCCCCTGTTGTTTACTCCATCGGTGAGCAAAATGATCACCTTGCTTTTGGCTTTGCTCTCTTTAATCCGATTTACAGCTGTTGCTAATCCCATACCAATGGCCGTACCGTCTTCGATAACTCCAAAGTTTATCTCTTTCAGGAAGTTCACCACCACGGCCCTGTCTGTGGTCATGGGACACTGGGTAAAGCTTTCACCTGCAAATACCACCAATCCAAAGCGGTCATCCTGCCTGGCATTCACAAATTCAATGCCTACGTTTTTGGATGCTTCCAGTCTGTTGGGCCTGAAATCCATGGCTCGCATACTTCCCGATACATCCATACAGAGAACCAGGTCTATCCCCTCGGTAGTAACCTGTTCCCACTGGTTGGAAGACTGAGGCCTGGCAAGGACGACAATAATCAAAGCGACAACCGCCATTCTGAGCAGTGCCAGCAGATGTCGCAGCCAGATTCGGTAGGATCCCATCCTTTCATCCAGGTTTTCAAACCCGGACAGTTTCATGGGTGCCGTACCCTTGCGTCCTCTCCATATATACCATGCTGCCATTAAGGGAATAAGCAACAGGGCAAAGAAGAAGGCCGGATATGCAAATTCAATATTACTCATCGGCGACCTCCTCTTTTTCCTCTGTACTATAAAACTGCGGATAAGTCTTCTGCACAAAAATATAGGCATTGTTCAGATGAGTCTGGTTATCTACGGGAAGAGGGTCTTCCCTGGCAAATTTAACCAGGTCGGCAAGTTCCAGCAGCTCCTTGAGCATCTCATCCAGCAAGCCATCCTCCAGGTTGACCTTTCTGAAAGCGTGGATAATCTCGTCCGAAGTCCTCTCCATGGCAGGAATCCCGTATTGCCGCTCAAGGTAACGCCTTGTTATTTCGGTCAGACTGGTATAATACTCTTTTACCAGGCCTTTGGTCCATATTTTTTCATTCTTCAGTCTGTCCAGCTCCCTGAATGCAATAATATGAGCAGGTTCCAGGGATTTCTGCGGGTCTTCTTGCGGATACTTCTTACGTTTTAAATATCTGATCAGCAGGTAAACCGCCCCACCCACAAGCAGTAAAGCTCCCAGTCCGGCCCCAGCCCAGGGGAGAATCTCCTTCAGAGTTACCGGGGTATTTATGGGAGGTTTGATGGGTTTAATCTGCATAGAGGTGTCAACCTCCGGCGCATACACATGGAGTATCAAGGGCATGCTTCTGGCAGTATCAAGCAGAGCTCCCCTTTTATAAATGACTTCCTGAGAAGGAACAATATGCGATCCCGGATCGAAAACAGTGAGCAAATAGCTGCGCTCGATCACCTTTCTTTGATCCGAAACAATCGTATCCGAGGATAGCAGGGATAATACTTCCAGGGAACTGCTAAGGGTATCTTTAATCTGTGGCAGGATAAACTCCACCTCCCCATCGGCCTCCACACGCAAGGTATACTGCATCTGCTCTCCAATCAAAAGAGAATCAGTGCTTAGCAAGGATTGCACCCGGATAAGCTGTCCCTCAGCCGGAAGTAGCAACAGTGTAAACAATGCTCCTGTCAGAAGTCCCTTGACTTTTTCTATGACACTAACAATAAACATGTTATCGTAGTTTAAACAGTCGCATAAGGGGTTTCACATAATCTTCACCAGTCTCGATCGACACAGAGTCAACACCCGCTCTGGAGAAGATCTCTTTCATCATCTCTTTGTGACTCTCCCATTTCATGGCGTAACTTTCTCTAAGCTTGCTGCTGGAGGTATCGATCCACCGCTCCATGCCTGTTTCAGCATCCAGGACTCTCAGCAGGCCAACAGCCGGAAGGGAAGTTTCACGCCGGTCGTACACGTGGAGAGCAGCCACATCATGCTTATTATTTGCAATCTGCAGGGAACGGGCATACCCCTTATCCCTGAAATCGGATATGAGGAAAGCTGTGCACCGTTTTTTGATGGCATTGGTTAAAAAACGGAGGCTTTCTGAAATATCGGTTCCCTGGCTCTGGGCTTCGAAATCCAGGAGTTCACGGATAATCCTGAGTATGTGTCTCCTTCCTTTTTGTGGAGGGATAAACTTCTCTACCTGGTCACTGAACAGGATCACTCCAATCTTATCATTATTTTCGATGGCAGAAAAGGAGAGTACGGCCGCTATCTCTGTAATAAGCCCTCTTTTTAACTGCTCCCTGGTGCCAAAATCACCCGATCCGCTCACATCGATCAGCAACATAACTGTTAGCTCCCTCTCCTCTTCAAAAACTTTTACATAGGGATGATTGAACCTGGCCGTAACATTCCAATCTATGCTCCGGATATCATCCCCATACTGGTACTCTCTAACCTCGGAAAAGGTCATACCCCTTCCTTTGAAAGCACTATGGTACTCACCAGCGAAAATCTGCCGGGACAGTCCCCGGGTTTTAATCTCGATTTTCCTTACCTTCTTTAGGAGATCTTTTGCTTCCACTTATTTATTTCTTGCTTCTCTCACAGTAAAATACCACTCCTGCCGGGTGAGTGTTACAAAAATCGTATCTCGTTTTATTTTATAGGTCCATTCAAATTCGCCTGTTTTTTCATAGGCTTCATTTAACTCTTCAAGCACGTCGTCATATTCTCCGTAGTCACAAACCAGCTTAGTGCTCCTGCAAATATCTTCAGGTGTAAAATATAGGATCCATGTACGTGTCCGGAGCCCATTCACATATTTCAGGTAGTTGTAGTGCTGGTTCACTACCGAATGGTCTTTCCTGAACTCTTTATGTTTGCTCTTCACCTTTACACGCACCTCCTCCTTGGTCAGGTCAATCATGGACTGACTTTTCAGCGTACCTGTGGCAAAAAGCAAGAGGCAAGTCAACAAGACTATGGGTGGTGTAAAACAATTCATATCATGCTCCGTTTAAGGAACCTCCACGTGGTTGAGAATCTCCGAGATAATATTCTCTGGGGTAATATTTTCTGCTTCTGCTTCATAGGTCAGGCCAATACGGTGCCTCATTACATCGTGGCAGATGGCCCGGATATCTTCCGGAACCACATATCCCCTGCGTTTAATAAATGCATAGGCTTTTGCTGCCCTGGCCAGATTGATGCTGGCACGTGGCGAGCCACCATACTGGATCAAAGGCACAAATTGTGCCAGTCCGGCCTGCTGCGGTTCCCGGGTCGCAAACACAATGTCCAGAATATAATTTTCAATCTTTTCGTCCAGATAAACCTCTTTGACCACCTCTCTCGCTTTCATGATATCCGCTGGTTTCAGGATACTGCTGGCGGAAGGAAACTCACTGGCCAGGTTCTCTCTGACAATAAGACGCTCCTCTTCCCTGCTGGGATAATTGACCACTACCTTCATCATAAACCGGTCCATCTGTGCCTCGGGCAAAGGATAGGTTCCCTCCTGCTCGATGGGGTTCTGAGTGGCCATAACCAAAAACGGGCGTTCCAGCTTATAGGTGGTCTCCCCAATGGTCACCTGCTTTTCCTGCATAGACTTCAAGCAAGGCACTCTGTACCTTGGCGGGGGAACGGTTGATCTCATCAGCCAGGATTAAATTGGCAAAAACAGGCCCCTTCTTCACAATAAATTCCTCTTTCTTCTGACTGTATATCATGGTGCCCAGGAGGTCGGCAGGAAGAAGGTCCGGTGTAAATTGAATCCGGCTGAACGAAGCATCGATGGTTTGGGACAGGGTGGAGATGGCCAATGTCTTAGCCAGTCCGGGCACCCCTTCCAACAAAATATGCCCGTCAGACAGTAAACCGATAAGCAATCTGTCAACCAATCCTTTTTGTCCTATGATCACCTTCTGTATCTCCAGGGTAATCAGATCTACAAATTCACTCTCTTTCTTGATCCTTTCGTTGAGCTCTTTGATGTTTACGTCCTGACTCATATGATGGATTCTTTTTCGTTAATAATCATATTGTTAATCGCGCTCCATTGGCGGTGAACAAAAATAGCTGCGAAATTGACCAATCGAAAGGAACAAGGGGTTAAAAAATGTTAAGAAAAGGGTAAATTTATCCACTGAACAGATCATTATGGGCAGGTACTTCATACATATGGCTTATGATGGCAGCGATTATTGCGGCTGGCAGATTCAGGCCAATGAACCAACTGTCCAGCAGGTACTCGAGAAAACCCTCTCTGCACTTTTCAGGAAAGAAACACCTGTAACCGGGGCGGGGAGAACTGATACAGGCGTTCATGCCTCCCACTTTGTAGCTCACTTTGATCTGAAATCGGAGCTCACAGGCAATAAGAAGAACTTTTCAATTATACCCGATCCCTCGTCCGAGCAGTTTTTATTTAAATTGAACCGTTTCCTTCCTCCTGATATTGTAGTCCATAAAATTATTTCTGTTCCGGAAGATATGCATGCTCGGTTTTCAGCCACTCACAGGACCTATCATTACCATATTTCGTCCATCAAACCCCTCTATATGAGGAACTTTAACCACTATGTATACGGAGAGCTGGACACGGAGTCCATCCAAAGCTGTTGCCAGGTAATTCTTGAAACCAGCGATTTTACAAGTTTTGCCAAATTGCACAGCGATGTGAAAACCAATATCTGCAAGCCCACCCATGCCCGTTGGAAAAAGGTGGAAAATGGGTATGTATTTGAAATTACAGCCGACCGTTTCCTCCGGAATATGGTCAGATCCTTAACAGGCACCTTACTGGATGTGGGTCTTGGGAAATTAGATGTTGAAGGCTTTAAGCAGATCGTCCAGGAGAAGGATAGAAGAAAAGCAGGCCCCTCCGCCCCGGCAAAGGGCCTTTTCCTGGTGGATATTGGCTATCCGGACTAGGCCAGCTTAGTCCAGCTTTATCCGGGCGGTGATTATCTCCTGATCGTCTGCCTCACGGGTGGCCTTAAAAAATATTTCACCTTCTTCCAGCTCAGCTCCGGTTATATGTATCAGCTCGCCCAACAGGGCCTCATGAGTAAAATTGATCTCCAGTTCGCGGATTTGCAAAGCTGCGTTTTCTGCCGTAATTATTGCATCTAAGCACCACTCCATATACCTCACATTGTTCACATGACCCACAATATCCAGGTCAGAGAACACCACCTTGTGCGTGTTCAACAGCCTGGCATTTTCTGGTACAGCAATTTTATCCAGGGCTTTGTCAAACATTCTTTTTCCGTGGGTAATCTGTTTAAACTGTTCCAGCATCTCCTTGGGACGAACCAGGCGGTGGCTATCCAAATCAAGGATTAACCAGGCAGTACTAGCCATTCCAATCACCTCCCCGCTGGAATCAACTACCCGGAAATCCCTGAGCGCAAAGAGCCTTTCTGCTCCGCTGGGCCATGTTTCCAGTATGATCGTGTCGTTCCAAACCGGGTAACGCTTCATATGAATTCGCATTCTGGAGAGTACCCAGGTGGTCTTTCTGCTTTTCAGATCATCATAGCCAAAGCCCAGTTCACTGGCATGATGATAAGCAACTTCCTGGAAAAAATTGGCCATACTGGTCAATCTGGCCTGGCCCTTTGGATTCAGATCATAGGATGAAATGGTAATCTCTTTTGTAAATATTTGCGCCATCTGTTATCTCTTATGCGTGGTTCCATATTTCCCAGGAGGCTTCGGCCTGGAGGAGCAGCATATCATAGCCATTGATCCCGGCAGCCCCCTGCTGCCTCCCCCTGGAAAGAAACTCTGTTTCAGCCGGGTTATAGACCAGGTCAAACAGCAAGTGCTCAGGTGTCAGCGCACGATAAGGAAGATCCGGATAGCTAAGAATATCCGGGTACATCCCCAGGGGTGTGGTATTGATGATCAACGTGTTGTTTGCCATCATCTTTAGATCCAGCTCCCCATAAGTCTTCCGGTCCGGACCCGGGGTCCGGCTGACCTGGGTGTATAAAATGCCCAGTTGATCCAGGGTATATCGGACCGCTTTGGAGGATCCCCCGGTACCCAGAACCAGGGCAGAAGTATGCTGCGGCCTCAGATGCTGTTCCAGCGAGGTCCTGAAACCAATCACATCGGTATTATCACCCTCAAGCTTCAGGCGATCCCCACTCTTTCTGAAAGAGATGGTGTTCACCGCCTGGACCGCCTCTGCTGTGGAACTTAATGAATCGAGATAGGGAATGATTGCTTGCTTGTAAGGGACTGTCACATTTAATCCGCAGAGACCCGGGTTACTTTCCAGCAGGGTCCTGAATCCAAATATATTTTCCAGGGGGAAATTCCGGTATTCGGCATCTATCCCTTCCTTTTCAAATTTTTCATTGAAATAAGCAGCGGAAAAACTGTGTCCCAGGGGATATCCTATCAGTCCAAAAAGCCTCATTTTAATTGCTGGTCTTTTTACCCGTAAGGCCAAGCTCAATCAAAAGAATCAGAGCGATCCCTGTGGCAGCCAGCAGCAGAGCCATCCCGAACTGATCGGCGGAGTTTCCCAGTGAAGGGAGTATATTCTTCTCTACCAGGGGTTTAACCTCGCCTTCAATCACAATGGTTTCCAGGGTCTCTTTCCAGGGCCAGATCTTGTTGAGAGACCCGATCATAAATCCCACCAGCATGGTAATGGTCAGATCGTGGTACTTTTTCAGAAGCCAGGAGAGCAGGTTCGCAAAAAGAATAAGACCGGTAACTGCTCCCATACCCAGAAGGACCAAATCCAGAAGGATACGCTCGTTTACAGCATGAAGAGCAAAAGAATATTTGCCCAGCAAAAGCAGAATAAAACTACCTGAGATACCTGGCAGGATCATGGCACAGCTGGCCAGTCCGCCCGAAAGAATAAGGAACCACGATGCATCTGTGGTGGTCGTGGGAGTCACGCTGGTAATGTAGAAAGCGATTGCTATACCAGCCAGCAGAGCCAGTATTTTTTTATAGCTCCATTTTTTGATCTTGCGGGAAACCACGTAGGAGGAGGCCACTATCAGCCCGAAAAAGAAGGACCAGATCAACACCGCCTGGTGCTCCAGCAGGTATTCCAGCAGTCTGGCCAGAGAGAGCACTGAAATAAAGATCCCTGCAAATACAGCCAGAAGAAAGTTTCCGTTGATTTGCTTCCAGAAGGAAGCCCAGCGCCCCGTAAAAAACAACCTGGCCGCATTCAGATTGATGCTTTTGATGGAGTTGATCAACTCTTCGTAAATACCCGTAATAAGCGCGATGGTTCCTCCCGATACTCCGGGCACCACATCTGCTGCTCCCATGCCCATACCCCGGAGCATCACATAGAAATATCTGCTTAGATTCTTCTTCAAAGCGCTATTGTTTTCTGCTGTGAAACTCTTCCGGCAAAACATCAAAAAATGTATCGCCGCGCATTCCACAGCGAAGCGCTTCCAGGGATACAACCTCATTGGGAGCAATGTTCCCCAGATTTACGTTGGCTCCAATTAATTGAATAAACATGGTCTGCTGCGCCTTAAGGGGTGCTTCCCATAATACATTGTTTACTGAAATCTCTTTCATGATATGATCGATCAGAGCACTGTTGGCTGACCCGTCAGGCTCATAGATCCCGATAGTGCCGCTCTCCCTGGCTTCAGCGATGACTTTCCAGGCCCCGGATTCCAGCTCAGTTTTCATATGAGAAACCCACAGCTCATTGGAAAGTTCCACTCCTTTTATTTTGCTTCCTATTTCGGAAAGAACCTCGAAATCCTTTGCCAGCGTGGCAATGCACTCCAGTTTCTCCTCATGCTCCATCTTGATGGTGCCGTCAGAAACCTCCACCATACCCAGGCCCGATTCAGACACAAATCTTCTGTAGGCTTCAAACTCCCCCCGCACAAAGAACATCTCAAACAGGGTTCCCCCAAAATAGGGTTTGAGCCCGGCAGACTGGTACAATTTTACTTTTTCATTCAGATCCCGGGTAATCAGAGCGGTGCCAAAACCAAATTTCACCAGGTCAGTATAGGGAGCACTTGATTCAATGAAGTGCTCGGACTCCTTAAGGCTCAATCCTTTGTCCATCATCATAGTCAGACCAAAATCGCGTTTTCCTGAAGTTCTTTCAGGAAGATGTTTGAGTGGAAAATTCATAAGGAATTACTTTTTATACTGTTGGATAATACGCTCAAATTCAGGTTCCCGGATACCTTCAGGGAAAAAATATGCAAATTCAGACTCCAGATCACTGTTTGCTTTTAGAGCCTCCTCCAGAAACTTGGCCGCCAGCTCTTTCTCTCCCTGTTTCAAATGGCACACGGCCATCTTTACCTTGATTCCGGGATCCAGGGAATGGTGTACAAAAGCTTCCCTGAGAAATCCCAGTGCAAGCTCATGTTCTCCCTCCTTCATAAGCAGTCCCGTTAAAGCACTCCAGGCATCCAGATCGTTGGAATCCCGATGAGTTACATAGGAGTAACACTTTATAGCCTCTTCAGCTAAACCGGCATCTTCATTTGCATAGCCCAGGTTGATCCAGTAATCCAGGTTCTTGTTGTCAAATTCTATGGCCTTTAGAATATAGGTAATGGCCTCCTGCTGGCTTCCCAGGCGGTGATAGATCATTCCGGCTCCAAACCATCCCTCGGGATCGCTGTTATCCAGTTCTATGACCTTTCGGAAAGCGGCCAGAGCATCCTCGAGACGGTTCATCTGTTCAAAGCAATCACCCATATAGCAGTATGCCTGAGTGTTTTCCGGTTCCACCTCCAAAAATTCCCTGTAGGCGGCAATGGCTTTTTCATACTTACCTGCATTCACCCAAACACTGGCCTTGTTGAAATAGGATGATGCATAATCGGGATTGATTGCAATGGAGAAATCATAGGCATCTACTGCCTCCTCAAACTGTTCAAGCTTATGGTATACTATTCCCAGGTTATACCATACATTGTCTGAATAGGGGTCCAGATCCAGGTATTTCTGGTAATATTTCAGACTCTCATCAAATCTATGAAGGCGATCAAAAAAGTAGCCAAGATCATAGAGCACAGACAGATTCTCCGGCTGCTGATGGTAGGCCTGCATCAGATATTTAACGGCCTGTTCAAAATGTCTTACATTTTCATAGGCGATGGAGATATTGATCAGGGCCTCAAAAGTTTCGCCGCCAGACAGCTCCAGACCCCGGTCGAACTGAGCTTCAGACTCTTTCAATTTCCCTGTCAGGCAAAGTGCCGTACCCTTCAAAAAATAACGTTCAGGATTGTTCTCTTCCCAAACCGGGATCTCATCCAGAAGGGCCAGGGCCTTTTTTGGCTGACCCTGCTCTATATAAATATGGATAAACTTATATTTAATTTCCACGGAGGCCGGATGCTGCCTTTTCCCCAGATTCGCAGCTTCCCTTGCCTCATCATACTGAAAATCGTCCAGGTAGTAATCGATGATCTGTTCAAACTCCTCCACATCAAAAAAGATTGGCTGGGCCCCGCTCTTCATATCCTCATACTTCCGTAACAGTACTTGAAACTCTTCATTTTCAAATACTTGCTCCCTGTTTTCGCTCATCTAAATCCACTATTAAAGGTGTAAAGATAATTGATATTTGTAATATATATAAATATGCTCCCCTGCTCCGGCGCCCGGGCTTTTAGATATCAACTTTTTATTAAGATTTCTCATTAACTTGTTTCCCTGGAAAAAATTAATGCATGCGATCCTTCAGATACTTTCCTGGCCTATTTATTTTACTCTTTTGCTTCTGCAGCTCCTACCCAACTTGCGCACAATCGCTAAGCATGTGCAATGATTCCATAGGTCATCTTCAGATGGTTTCTGACACCTTTTTCAACACTCCTCAGAGAATTAATCTCCTGGTAATGAGAAAGAACGCTCTTTCCGGATACCGTATGGAAATTGCCTGTCAAGCAGATTCGTTATTTCAGACAAGCCGGATAGCAGAAGAGCATTTTGCCATAGGGGCGATTAACGGGAGCTTTTTTGACAGGGATAAGGGAGGTAGTGTGAGCTATTTTGAACAAGACGATTCGGTCTATAGCCGTACCAGATCTCCCGGCTTAAAATGGGGGGTTTCAGACAGTATTATTAATGGTGCGATGGTGCTGCATAAAAACCAAATATTTGGGATAGAATCTGCCAGAAGTGAGCAGTTTTATGAGGAGTCCGAAGATGAAAGTTTCGTGTTGGTATCAGGGCCTTTGCTGCTAAAGGATTCGATTCCTCAGAAACTTCCAGATATGAGTTTTACATATACCCGGCATCCCAGGACCTGCGCTGGCATCACCCGAGAGGCTATCATCCTCATCACCATTGATGGTCGCTCAGATATGGCCTTTGGAATGAGTCTGCCTGAAGTACAAGATTTTTTACTGGCTCTGGGTTGCCTGGATGCCATCAATCTGGACGGTGGGGGTTCTACCACTATGTGGATCAAAGAAAAAGGTATTGTAAATATACCAAGCGACAAAACTGGCGAAAGGCCTGTGGCTAATGCACTACTAATTCTGAAGAAATGCGAATTCGAAAAAGAAAGCCTGCAACCGTAATACTTCTTATCAGTCAGCTCTTTATCAGCACTTTAATCCTGGCCCAGGATCACAACAGGGATATTGAGAAGATTCCGCAGAATTTATGCAGGCAGCACTCGAAAACACTGGATTTTATTTACAGTATCTCGGGCACCAAAACACTAGCCGGTCAACATAACAAAGAACCCAATGCCGATCCCGACAGGTGGACCCGCTTTATTAAAGAGACCACAGGGAAATATCCTGCCCTCTGGAGTGGCGATTTCCTGTTCCAGCAGGAGAATATGGATAAGCGCTGGAAAATGATCCATGAGGCTGAAAAACAATGGAATAAGGGGGCTGTCATTAACCTGATGTGGCATGCCTGCCCTCCGGATCAGGGAGAACCCTGTGGCTGGGATCCCGGTTTACTGAATGCCCAATTAAATGAGGAACAATGGAAAGAACTGATTAGCGAGGGTACTCCTCTTAATATGCAATGGAAAACAAGGATGGATACCATCGCACTCTATCTGCAGTATCTTGAAGATAAGGGAGTTGAAGTACTGTTTCGTCCCTTCCATGAGATGAACCAGGGCCTGTTCTGGTGGGGCGGCAGGCCAGGGCCGGAAGGAACAGCAAAGCTTTATCAGCTCACTCACGACTATTTCACTAAAAACAAAGGGCTGACGAAGCTGATCTGGGTTTGGGATATGCAGGACCTGAGCCGGGACTTTGAGCAATATAATCCGGGGGAAAAGTATTGGGACCTTTTTGGATTCGATATTTATGACCAGGGCTATGAACTCTCCTGGTACCAGTACATCCTGCCCATTGTTGGAGATAAACCAATGGCCATTGGCGAGTGCTCCAGACTACCCACTCCTGAAATTTTAGAAAATCAGCCCCGATGGGTCTTCTTTATGCCCTGGGCCGAGCTGGTAAAGGAGAGCAATACCAGGGAACAGATTTTGGAAATTTATGAGCTGCCCCGGGTTCTTACAAGGGATGAAATGCCCGGATGGCAATAGAACCAGGAAAATATAACTTATGTAGATATGAAACAAATAGCATTAAATTCAGTGTTGGCTGTCACCGCCCTATGCTTGGGAAGTTGTACCTTTAATGAAATGAATTTTGATCAATATCCATCGCTGATCATTTCCAATGATGAAGTGGAGATGAAAATCTATCTTCCGGATGCAGAAAATGGCTTGTACCGCGGCACCCGTTTCGACTGGTCCGGAGTGATCGGTAGCGTGAAATACAAGGAACATGAATATTTTGGTTACTGGAAGGATACCCATGACCCCCTCTTTCATGAAGACTTACCCGGTCCCGTCGAGGGATATATTAAACCCGGTCTCGGATACGAGGAGGCAGAACCCGGGGGTAAATATGTCAGGATAGGCGTTGGACTTATTGAAAAGCCGGATGAAGAGGGATACAGTTTCCGTAATTTCTACAAAATACTGGACAAGGGGAAATGGACCGTGGAGCATGGAAGCGATTGGATCTCATTCAGACATGAGTTAAGCAGCGATATTGGATACAGCTACCTCTATGAGAAGCTTATTCAGCTAAAGAGCGATGGGTTTACCCTCCAGCACAAACTTAAAAACATGGGAGAAAAGGTGATTGAAACGGACCAGTTCAATCATAATTTCTTTATGATAGATGGCGAACCCAGCGGAACCGCCTTTAGCATCAGCTTCCCCTTCCCTGTTTCTACGGAGGATGATCCTCAGGGGTTTGTGGAGATACAGGACAATGAAATTCTCTTCATCAGGGACCTTCAGAAAGAAGATTCATTTTTTCTCTTGCTGCATGGCTATGGCGAGGAAGAAGTTGACCATCAGATCACGGTGCAAAATCATAAATCGGGTGCCGGGGTCACCTATTCAATCGACAAACCCCTGCACCGTTTGGCTTTCTGGTCCTGCCGGACCACTCTGTGCCCTGAGAACTTCATCTGGCTCCGGGTGGAACCCGGCAGTCAGGAAGAGTGGACTTCTGAATACACACTTTTTGTAAAGGAATAGCCTTACGGAATGTCCAATTTAAACCTGTAGAACAATGGGAAAAATAAATTTCAAAGTACAGGCCCGTATCTTAGCAACAGTGGCTATTGCACTTTTCGGGTCAGGTTCCATTTCAGCCGTCTGTATGGAATCTGATACTGTGAGGGTCTTCTACCTGGGAGGCCAGTCAAACATGGATGGGTATGGCCATAACAATACTCTTCCTGTTGCCCTGAACCTTACCCAGAAAAACATCTGGATCTTTCACGGGAATCCCGCTGGAGATGATCAGCCTGAAGGAGGACTGGGAATATGGGAGGCCCTGAAACCTGGACATGGGGTCGGATTTCAGTCAGACGGAAAAGTAAATATGCTTTCGGATCGATTTGGTGTGGAACTCTCTTTTGCGGCCAGACTGCAGGAGCTTTACCCTGGTGAACGTATTGCCCTGATCAAATATTCCAGAGGAGGAAGCTCCATTGACAGTCTGGCAACAGGAATATTTGGCTGCTGGGAAGCAGACTATCAGGGAATTGCGGGAATCAACCAGTATGATCATTTCCTGAAGACCATCCGCAAGGCGATGAACACCGCTGATATGGATGGAGACGGGAAGATTGACATCCTGGTCCCTTCCGGAATTGTCTGGATGCAGGGGGAGTCAGATGGAAGTTATACCGAAGACATTGCCAGCAGGTATTATATGAACCTGAAGAGATTGATGGATCTAATCCGGGCCAGCTTTCGCATGGATGACCTGCCCGTGGTCATAGGGAAAATTTCTGATTCATGGAACGATCCTGCAGATGGTAAAGTCTGGGACCACGGGGAGCTGGTGCAATATGCACAGGAGAAATTCGCCAGGACCGATGGAAACGCAGCTATCGTGAGATCAACCCGCTACTACCATTACTCAGATCCCTGGCATTATGACAGTGAAGGGTATATCGATCTGGGAAAAAAATTCGCGGAATCATTCTATGAATCAGAGTTAAAACGGGTCCAATGAAAAGAAGAGGCTTTATAAAAAGCAGCGTACTGGGAGCAGGCGCCCTCGCTACCGCCCCCCTGATGGCAAAAAGCTATAAGGAAAAAGTACTTAAGATATCCCTGGCACAGTGGTCCCTGCACCGGAGTTTCCGGAATGGCTCCCTGGATCCTGAGGATTTTGCCTCCATTGCCCGGGAAAAATACCAGATCGATGCCATTGAATTCGTGAATGGTCTTTACCCGGACAAAGCCAGGGATGAGTCCTTCTGGATCAAAATGAGGGCCCGGTCAGAAGCTGCCGGGGTAAATAATCTGGTACTGATGGTGGATGATGAAGGTGATCTGGGAGCTGCCAGTGAAAAGAAACGATTACAAGCTGTTGAAAATCACTTTAAATGGGTTCATGCTGCTAAACTTTTGGGCTGCCATACCATGCGTGTGAATGCCTTTGGAGATGCCGACAGGGAGATCTTCCGGATGGCCATCATGGATGGAATGTCTCGCCTGGCCGATTATGCCGCTGAGCTGGATATCAATATCGTGATTGAAAACCATGGTCTGTTCAGCTCCGATGCTGCCCTGATAGCCGGGATCATCAAAGAGGTGAACCGGCCCAATTTCGGGGCCTTCCCTGATTTCGGGAACTGGTGTCTTTCGGCCAAATGGGGCACCACACAGGGAGAGTGTGAGAATATCTATGACCGGTATCAGGGCGTGGCGGAGCTCCTCCCCTATGCCAAAGCGGTAAGCGCTAAATCCTACAACTTCAACGAGCTGGGCGAGGACACAAAAATAGACTATTACCGCTTGATGAAGCTTGTAAAGGAGTCCTCCTACGATGGCTACATCGGGATTGAATACGAAGGACTGGAGAAGAGTGAGCATGAGGGTATCCTGATGACCAAAAAACTGATGAAAAAAGCCTGGGAACAGGCATAAAACTGATCCTATGAAAAGAAGCATTTATTTTCTGGCTCTGCTTATCCTGGCAGGATGTGCCGGTGGAGTCAATCCCCAGGCAGAAGTTGCCTTTCTTGATTTGCAGAAACCCGAAGAGAATCCCATTCTTCGTGCCGATTCATCCTACTCTTTTATTTGTCCCATCAAAAATGAACGGGTACAATGGCAGAAAGCAGATGTATTTAATCCGGCCGCCATCGTTAAGGACCATAGGATACATTTGCTTTTCAGAGCCGAAGACAATCCAGATGCCATTCTGGGAGGTCGGACCTCCAGAATAGGTCTTGCCACCAGCGAGGATGGCCTTCATTTTGACATATATCCCACCCCGGTTCTTTATCCGGATAGCGGTAAATACTTGCAGTACGATTACCCGGGTGGCTGCGAGGATCCCAGAGTGGTGGTCCATGAAGAGGGACTCTATGTGATGGCATACACTTCCTGGAACCAGGATGTAGCCAGGCTCAGCATCGCGTTCTCAAAGGACCTGATAAACTGGGATAAAAAGGGACCTGCTTTTGCATCGGCCTACGACGGAAGATTCCTGGATCACTGGTCCAAATCCGGTTCCATGATCACCCGGCTTGAGGATGAAAACCAGATACTTGCAAAAATCGATGGAAAGTACTGGATGTACTGGGGAGAACAGTTTATCAATCTGGCCTGGTCAGAAAACCTGTATGACTGGTATCCGACCCTGGATGATAAGGGCGAGCTTGCGGCCCTTATCGAAACCCGCCCCGGATACTTTGACAGCAATCTGACCGAGTGTGGCCCTCCGGCTGTGATTACGGAAGAAGGTATTGTCCTGCTTTACAATGGTAAGAATTCTGATGGTGAGGGAGCCACCCCAGACCTGCCCAAGGGCACCTATTCCGTGGGGAAGATCGTATTTGATCCACTTGATCCGGAAAAGGTACTTTACCGGTCAGATACCTGTCTTTTAAAACCTACTCTACCCCACGAAGTCACCGGACAGTATAAATCAGGAACCACCTTTGCTGAAGGGCTGGTCCGCTACCAGTCCAAGTGGTTCTTATACTACGGGACAGCCGATTCCTTTGTGGGTGTGGCCATTGAAGAATAATTCCCAATCACTGAAATCTAAACACAAAAATGCCCAACATGAAGAGAATTCAAATCAACTATATAGTTTTTCTTCTCGCCCTGCTACTGAGTACGAATCTATGTGCCCAGAAGATCCCTCTCCCGGAACATCCCCGACCCGATTTCCAGCGCGAAAACTGGATCAACCTGAATGGCACCTGGGAATTTCAATTTGACAGCCTGGATGTTGGGATGGCAAAGGGCTGGCATACGCGGCCCATGCTCAAGGATAAGATCACCGTGCCCTTCCCCTGGGGATCAAAACTCTCAGGTGTAGAAAACCTTGCACATATAGCCTGGTACAGCCGCAGACTAGATATTCCGGTCGATTGGTCCGGTAAGAGAACCTACCTGGTAATCGGTGCATGTGATTGGCTCACAAAGATCTGGATAGATGGCGAATTTGTTGGCGAACACCAGGGGGGCTATACCCCTTTTGAATTTGATCTGACTAAGTATGTAGCAGCCGGGAAGGCCCACCAACTGGTAGTCCGGGTAGATGACTCCCCTTTCCCCTTTAAACTGGAGGGCAAGCAGGGATACGGGGAAGCCAAAGGAATCTGGCAAACCGTGTACCTGGAGTGCCGGGGATCCATTGCGCTGAAACAGATACATTTTACCCCTGACATCGATCAGAGTAGTGTTAAGGTTTTGGCTCTGCTGGACCAGCCTGCAGAGGAGGATCTATTTATCAATCTTCTATTCCCAAATCAGGATATTTCAGGTATGATCACTTCGCCCAGAATTGTAAAAAAAACTCAGGAAGTGGAATTTGAGTTTAAGGTTCCCAATCCACAGCTCTGGGACCTGGAGAATCCCTACCTGTATGAGCTAAAGGCCCAGCTTCATAACAACCAGACCATTTTTGACGAAGTCTCCAGCTATTTTGGCATGAGAAAGATCAGTATCCTGAATCTGCCCGGTTCAGCCATTCCGTATGTGGCATTAAATAACAAACCCATTTACCTGCAGCTAAGTCTTGATCAGGCCTACCATCCCGAAGGATTTTACAGCTATCCCAACGACGAGTTCATGAGGGACGAGATAATCAGATCCAAGAAGATTGGACTCAATGGCAACCGGATCCATATCAAGATAGAAGTCCCTCGTAAACTTTACTGGGCGGATAAACTGGGCCTGCTAATCATGGCCGATGTGCCCAATTTCTGGGGCGAACCCGAAAAGGAGGCAAAAAATGAGTGGGAATATGCCATGCGCGAAATGATCGCCAGGGACTACAACCACCCCTCTATTTTCTCGTGGGTCCTGTTTAATGAAACATGGGGTCTGTTTAGCGGGCAAGGCAAGGACAGGGCCTACCTTCCAGAAACCCAGCAGTGGGTCAGGGAGAAATATAAAGAAGCCAAAGAACTTGACAAGAGCCGGCTTATCGAGGATAATTCTCCCTGTAATTATGATCACGTGGAGACCGATCTCAATACCTGGCACGCTTACCTGCCGGGCTACAAATGGCGAGAATTCCTTGATAATGTGGTAAATAACACCTATGTTGGCTCCCAGTGGAACTATATAGGAGGGAATAAACAGACTTCTGTCCCCATGTTTAACAGCGAATGCGGAAACGTGTGGGGATATAGTGGCAGCACCGGCGATGTGGACTGGAGCTGGGATTATCATATCATGATGAATGAATTCAGAAGGCATCCTGAAGTGGCAGGATGGCTCTACACAGAACACCATGATGTGATCAATGAATGGAATGGATACTATAAATTTGACCGCAGCGAAAAGTTTCCGGGATTCAGTGATTTCATCCCGGACATGGAGCTGCGGCACCTGCATAGTAAGGTTTATCTTTCTACCGGATCGGAATTGTGTAAATCCGTCCGGCCCGATGGACTGATAAAGGTTCCTCTGTATCTGTCGGTGATGACTGAGCAGGTACCCCCCGATCACTATATCCTGGACTATGAATTATCGGGCAGGGATTCCCAGGGAAAATTCAGGCATATCTTCTTAAAAACTGAAATACTGGAATCTCTCCCCTATTTCAATGGCGAAGTGACCCCGCTCTATGTGAGGATGCCTGAGACTCCGGGGCTTTATCACCTCACCCTGAGGTTGCGTGATGAGAACGCTTATATCTATCATCTGAATTTTACCAGTTTCCTGGTGGAAGAACGGGATCAGTCAGTTTACAACCCTCCCGTTAAGCCTGATAAAATCACTTTTTGCCCAGACTCATTCAAGGAAAGCTCCTGGTCCGAAGGCCAGTGGAATATCCTGAATGGACTAAAAGTGAATGGAGCAGGGATGGGCTATTTCTCCTACGATGTGTCTGTCCCCCCTGCTGTGGACCTGGATTTGTTAAAAAAGGTCACCCTGGTATTTGAGGCTTCGGCTAAAAAACTACATGGAAAGGACAGAAAGGATAAGAGTGATCTGGGGGGTGATTACATGCGTGGAAGAGGCACCATCGATCCCAGCAGGAATCCAAATTCTTATCCCATGACGGACAGCTATAAATACCCGACACTGGTAAAAGTGAAGGTGAACGGTAAGGTAGTGGACCTCTTCTATCTGGAGGATGATCCGGCCGATCACCGGGGTGTTCTCTCCTGGTTTTCGCAGCTTCAGGATGGAAAACTCAGAGAAGCAGGCTCTTATGGCTATCTTCTGAAATCGAATATTCCCCTGGATCTGCTCAGAAACTCCCCGGATGGAATAGTGAATATTCGTTTCGAAGTGGATGAAGGAATGCCTGGTGGCCTGGCTATCTATGGCAAGCTTTTCGGTCGCTATGCGCTGGATCCCACCTTATTATTTGAATAAATCGTCCTTTATACATGAAAACGAACCCTCCATCAGCTGTATGGCTGGCCATCGCTCTGGCACTGCTTTTTGGCTGTAAGCCTCCATCCTCCAGTAAAACGGCGAAAGAACAGGCATCTGTAAACTATTCAAGCACTTATCGGCCCCCTTACTTTGTAGATAAGGAGAGACTTGGAAGAATCGGGGAAGTGCTTGCCGGGGCTCATCATTACTATGAAAAATGCGCCGCAACCAATCATCTTCCCGGTATAGCCTATGGAGTGGTGGTGGATGATTCCCTCCTTTTCTTTGGAGGAAGCGGAACCATAAATCTTAAAAGTGGCGCTCCGGTTACTCAGCATTCGCTGTTCAGGATAGCTTCCATGAGCAAAAGTTTTACGGCCATGGCCATTCTGAAACTCAGGGACGAGGGGCTGCTCTCTCTTTCAGACCCTGCACACAAGTATCTACCTGAGCTGGAGCATCTGATCTACCTCACAGCCGATGCCACTCCGGTTTCCATTTTTAACCTGCTGACCATGACTGCGGGATTTCCGGAAGATAACCCCTGGGGTGACCGCTATCTGGATATCCCTGATGATACCCTGTTGGAAAAGGTGAAAGAGGGCATCCCATTTTCTACGCTTACTTCCCTCCACTACGAGTACAGCAACCTGGGATATGGATTGCTGGGTCAGATCATCAAGCAGGTGTCAGGAATGCCCTACCAGGAGTACATTACTGCGAACATTCTTTACCCTCTGGGAATGACACAAACCATCTGGGAATACAGTGATGCTCCTGCAAATCTCCTGGCCCTGGGATACCGGTGGGAAGATCAGAGTTGGATAAGCGAAGCGCTCCTGCATGATGGTGCCTTTGGAGCCATGGGCGGACTAATCACCTCCATTGAAGATTTCAGCAAATATATCTCGCTTCATCTTTCAGCCTGGCCCCCGAGAAGTGATGACGAGAGGGGACCGGTGAAAAGAAGCACGCTCAGGGAGATGCATCGGATGAACCATCCCAGGTTCTATACCGGTGCCATGCGCTTTGGGAACACTGCCAGCCCACTCATGCGAGCATATGGCTATGGCCTGGTCTCCATGTTGGACCAGGAGGGTATCCTGGAAGTGGGTCATAATGGAGGGCTGCCAGGATTTGGAAGTAGCTATATGTTCTACCCGGAATATGGGATCGGAATCATGGCCTTCAGCAACCTGACCTATGTGGGCGGTGCGGTCCAAACTGCCAACTACCGGGTGATAGAAAAGCTGATTGAAGAGGGTCTGTTCGCGCCCAGGACTATTGCGACCTCCGAAGTACTTTTGGAAAGAAAGGAACAAGTGACAGAACTCCTGCTGCACTGGGACCCCTCGCTCGAAGAAGAGATTGTAGCAACAAACCTCTACCTGGATATCTCCAGAGAAAAGCGAATGAAGGAGGCCGGACAACTGCTTAAACTCACCGGAGAAATCGTGGAAAGCGGACCGGTGATTCCTGAAAATCAGCTACGCGGAACGTATATTCTTTATGGGTCCAGGAGAGCTCTGAAGGTATATTTCACCCTCAGCCCGGAGCCAAAACCGAAGGTGCAATGGCTCACCCTTGAACTGCTTCCTGAAAAATAGCAGCCAGGTAAAACCTTTTGGCCAATTATATGTTTATCCCCTATAAAAGAGATCAATGGGAAAAATTATCATCAACAGCTACGACGAATTTGAGCAGTACGTAGGAAAAGAACTGGCAACTTCGGAGTACCATCAGATTACTCAGGAACAGATCAATCTGTTTGCGGACGCCACACTGGATCACCAATGGATTCATGTGGATGTGGAAAGAGCAAAAAAGGAGAGCCCCTACGGTGCCACGATTGCCCATGGTTACCTGAGTGTCTCCTTACTCGCCCACCTATGGTTTCAGTGTGTCGAAGTGAATAACATTACCATGCTGGTCAACTATGGCATCGAAAATCTGAAGTTTGGCCAGCCGGTGGTCGTAGACAGTGAGGTGCGTATTGTAACCAAGCTGAAAGCAATTACAAACCTCAGGGGAACTGCAAAGACAGAGGTGGAGGTGACCCTTGAAATCAAAGGAAGCAAAAAGCATGCGTTAAAAGGGGTCATTATCTTCCTTTACCAGTTCAAGTGATTGGAGTAATCTGAAATCTAAAGCGCAAGGCCATACCCAAAGGGATAAAGCGGATTTTCAGAATCATAAGGCAGATCTTCCTTCTGCTTTTCTGCGGCCTCCTGGCTGGAGGGCAACTCAAAAGGCAGCTTACCCTGAAGTTTCCTTTTCCCGAAAAGAACATCGGCAAGCACTTCATCGGAGGTATCAAAATCAGCCATCAGGGCACCACACTCCGCATTGATCTCGCTTAAAACGGATGGACGGTAAAGATTGGCAACAACCACGGATGGCTTTTGCCTGATTAACTCCAGAATGTCATCAAGTTCCTCCTCTGAATAGTGAAGCCTGCCCCCGCGAAAGAAGCTTTCAAAAAAACTGCCTCCTTTACGTTTTTGCCACGGAGTAGCGATCCGTCTTACGATTACATCAGCATCCGAAGGATCTTTAACAAGCTCGCCATATTTTTCAAACCCACTCAAATCAGTCACTCCTTCAGTATAAACTTTAACTCCTTCCTTCAGGGGCAATAGATCCTCGTTTTTCAATAACACCATGGACTTGGCCTGGGCCTCTTTTCCTTTCTCCACAAAGGTTTCGTTCCCGGCAATTTTAAGGGCCTCCCGTTCGTCCACATAGGGATTATCAAAAAGTCCAAGCCTGAATTTATCGCGGAGTATGCGCTTTACAGACACATCAATGCGCTCCTCGGAGATCTGACCTGTTTCAACCAGCTCCACAATCAGTTCGGGAATATACTCGCCCCCAAACTGGTCGCATCCGGCATCAAGGACTTTCCTGACCCTTTCTGTGGGAGATAAATGTTCGACGCCCCATGCAGCGGCCTCTTTCATTTTGCTATCGCTAATAATAGCCCCAGTCGGTACAAACAACCCCGTCAAAACCAAGAGAATCCCGCAGTAAGTCGGTAATAATCTCTTTGTTAAATGCAAATCCAACATCCTCACTGCTTTGCCCGAGGGGAATTCCATAGTAGGGCATTATCTGCGCAGTGCGGGCAGCCAGTGCACCCGCTGTAAAGGGAATTAATGATAATCAAAGTTATCTCCCGGGTAAACCTGATCTTTTCCAAAAGCGAAGTGTGCATCATCGCCCTTCAGCTGAGGCCCTCCTCCTGAAAAGTGCTTTGACATACAGGCTACGCTGTTTGCGTCCAATGAATCACCTTGAAATCCAAGCACATATGCTTTTGTCATCACCGCAGAAAGATGTGCGTCTTCACCAAAGGTTCCATTGATTCTGGCCCACCTGGGTTCTGTGGCAAGATCGGCCATAGGGTGCAGGGCTAGTGTAATTCCAGTGGCTCTGTATTCCTGGCGGGCAATATCCCCAAACTCCCGTACCAGCATAGTATCTCTTGTGGCTGCCAGTCCCAGGGGATTGGGCCAGGCCGAGAAGGCGGATGTGAGGATGGCAGCACCCGGATTGTTATCCGATGAATGCCTGGGATCGGAGGCAATGGTGACAGGGATCCCAAGCCTCATCCGTTCTGCAATCTGCTGCAGGTTGTTGTTGAAAAGTGCCATGACATCGGGATCATAGGCATTCAGAATGTTGACACTGTTGATTTTTTTTGTTATCAGCAATTCTGAGGCGGGAGGAACCATCAAAGCAATTACCAGATCAAATGGATCTCTCGAAAGTTCAGGCTTATCGTGAGGTTCACCCTTAGCTGTCATCCCAATCATGGAAACAAACATGGTACCCGCCTTCTCTTCCAGGGTCATCTGCCCAAGCAAGTTTTCCACTCGTGCTTCCAGTTCAGCTCTCGTGTCTTCATATACATCCAGTTTTCCGTTCTTATTCAGATCACGAAAGGTATGACCATCTTCTGACAGCTCAGGGGCTTCCCCTCCAAGTTGAGCATATAATTCTTTAGCCGCTCTGCCTTTCCCGGCAGAAAATACCAGGAAGACAATGACAATGATACCGATTATGGAACCCAGAGTGATTCCGATAATTTTTAATGCTTTCTTCATCGCTTTGAATCAAATTAATTTGATATAATATTACAACATTTAAATATTGTGTGAAACATACACATTAATTTATACCTTTATCGTATGAAAATAAAGAACTCTAAAACTGAGCTATTCGGTGATCCCTCCCTGCTATTACCGGGAGTCTCCATTGATTGCGTGGTAATAGGCTTTGACCTGACAGAGCTCCATATAATGATATTAAAATTGAAAGAACATGAGCTGTGGATGCTGCCTGGCGGATTTATACGTCTGGATGAGGATATGGATGAGGCGGCCACGAGAATTCTGGAGGAGCGGACAAAAATCAAACTTCCCTATCTGAAGCAATTCTATACCTTTGGAGACGTGAACAGGAGGGATAGGAATATGCATCCTGATTTCGGGCTTTTGGGTGACGCTTATAAAAGCTTTACTTCCTTTCTTGAGCAGCGCTTTATCAGTACCGGATATCTCTCCCTGGTGGATATGCGATCTTGTGCTCCCACCCCTGATATCCTGAGCGATGAATGTACCTGGATCCCTGCTTCTAAACTTCCTGCGTTGCTCTATGACCATGATGAGATCGTAAAAAAAGCCATGAAACAGGTCAGGAGCCGTATTAATTATATGCCTGTGGGAATCTCCCTCTTGCCTGAAAAATTTACCATGAAAGAATTCCAGACCTTGTATGAACAAATTCTGGGAAAAAGTCTGGACCGCGGGAATTTCCAGAAGAAAATGTTGAACCTGGATTTCCTGGACCGCCATGAAAAACAGCTTACCGGCGGAGCCCATAAGGCCCCCTATTTGTATTCTTTTAATAAAAGCAGGTACAATGAACTGGTGGAGCATGGAATTGGCTATTTTAATTAGTTAATATAATTATTGAAGGCTATTATTATGTATTATAATATATAATAATTATATTATAAGCAAATCTTGCCAGCTTCTCCCCGGACTCTTATTAAAAAAGATTTCCTATTTTCACCCTTTATCAAAAACATCCAAAACCTGATGGGAAAGCCAAACAGGACTAACCTGCTTCAGAGGATGCTGGACTGGACCGAAAAGGCTGGAAATGCACTTCCACACCCAGCAACACTTTTTGCTCTCTTTGCTTTGTCGGCCTTGCTGCTGTCAGGTCTCGGAAGTCTGCTTCAATGGGAGGCCATACACCCGGCAACCGGTGAGCCCGTTGGAATTGTAAACCTGCTTTCACGAGAGGGGATCCACAGGATTCTGCTTGAGATGGTCGACAATTTCACAGGCTTTGCTCCCCTGGGAATTGTCCTCGTGGCCATGCTGGGCATTGGCATCGCAGAACAAAGTGGACTGATCCATGCGGTTATTCGCTTGCTGGTCCTTAACGCCCCTGGCAAAATTCTCACCTTTGTAATTGTTTTTGCTGGGATCTTATCCAACATGGCCTCAGATGTGGGTTATGTATTGCTTATACCTCTGGCGGGTGTCATTTTTCTGGCGGTGGGAAGGCATCCTATTGCAGGAATGGCGGCGGCCTTTGCCGGAGTATCAGGGGGCTTTAGTGCAAATCTGGTTCTGGGTACTGTGGACCCACTACTGGCGGGCCTTTCCACGGAAGCTGCACAAATTCTCGATCCTGCCTATGATGTGAATCCCACAGGCAACTACTATTTTATGGTGGCTTCAACTTTCATTATCGCTTTTACAGGCACTTTTGTTTCTGAAAGGATCATTGAACCCAGGCTGGGAACCTATACAGGTCTGGTGGATTCTCAGGATCAAAGTTTTGAAGAACTGAATCGCTCTGAAAAGAAAGGGCTACTAGCAGCTATGATAGCCCTTGCGATCATTGTTGGAATTACCATGATCGGAATTATTCCTGCAAACGGATTTTTCAGGGGGGTTGATGGTGGATTGCTTACTTCGCCTCTGATAAAAGGGGTTGTTGCCATGCTTTTTATAACTGCCGGAGGCACGGGGCTTGTTTATGGCTTTGTCACCGGTAAATTTAAAAATGACAGCGATGTCATAAATGGAATGGGGACTTCCATGAAAACCCTTGCCCTCTACCTGGTCCTGGTCTTTTTTGCCGCCCAGTTTGTGGCTTACTTTAAATGGAGCAACCTGGGAATCATCCTGGCAGTTAAGGGTGCAAACCTGCTCATGTCATCCGAAATCGGACTCATTCCCTTAATGATCCTGTTTATTCTTCTGTCTGCCAGCATCAATATGCTCATGGGAAGTGCCTCTGCCAAATGGGCCATCCTGGCTCCCATCTTTATCCCCATGTTCATGATCATGGGATATTCGCCTGAATTATCCCAGGTAGTTTATCGTATTGGCGATAGTGTAACCAATGTGATATCGCCCATGATGAGTTTCTTTGCTCTGATCATTGCCTTTGTACAGAAATATGAACCCAAGGCAGGGATTGGAACTATTATTGCGACCATGGTACCCTATTCTGTGGCCTTCCTGCTTGTATGGATTATCCTGCTGGTGATCTGGTTGCTGTTTGATATTCCCCTGGGACCCAATGCAGGAATCCATTATTACCTTCCAGGATAGGTGGTATTTGAATTATATGTAAATTAATTCCGACAATGAAGAATCATTCACTTCCCGGAGATATAACTGCAGAATTGAAAATTATTAATATAGCTTAACATGGTTAAAAAACTACTCAGCCCCATTCAAAAATTTGTTCGTATTGAAAGCTTAAGTGGCATATTGCTTTTTGGTGCCACTTTGCTGGCACTCATACTGGCCAATTCTCCCCTGGCCGACCGTTTTCAATCCCTCTGGCAATTCAAGATTGGGATATCCTCTTCCGGTTTTGAACTGATCAAACCACTGATCCTCTGGATCAATGACGGATTAATGACCATCTTCTTTTTTCTGATCGGACTGGAGATAAAACGAGAACTGATGATCGGGGAGCTAAACTCGGTTAAAAAGGCCTCCTTTCCGCTATTTGCTGCCATCGGAGGAATGCTGTTGCCGGTAATAGTCTTTTTTCTCCTGAACAGGAATCCGGAAAACTCACACGCCTGGGGCATTCCGATGGCCACGGATATCGCCTTCTCGCTGGCCATTCTGACCCTGCTGGGGAAACGGGTACCCATCGGGCTAAAGGTATTCCTTATTGCCTTTGCCATTGTGGATGACCTGGGCGCCGTTATGGTCATCGCTTTGTTCTACAGCGGGAGCATCAAGTGGTCGCTTATAGGTATCTCCCTCTTATTGCTGGGGGTCCTCTTTTTTCTTTCCTACCGTAAGTATTTTTCCCATGGAGTATTTCTGACCATTGGAATTATCATCTGGTACCTCTTACTGAAAGCCGGGATTCATCCGACCATTGCCGGGGTATTAATGGCTCTGACCATCCCCATCAGGCGGCAGATTGGAGAAGAGACTTACGTGAACAACCTGTGCAATATCGTTGATGATATCAAAACATCAGCCGACCCCTCCTCCCCCCTGCTTACCGAAAAGCAAATAGAGGGAATTGACGAACTGGAGGACTGGACCGAAAAGGTGCAGTCGCCCCTTCAGCACCTGGAACATAAATTGCACGACTGGGTAGCCTTTCTGATTATGCCCCTTTTTGCTCTATCCAATGCAGGGGTCTCTTTCCAGGGTGGAGGCAGTCTGGACTCCTCTCTGGGAGGGATTATCGCCATATCCCTGATTTTCGGGAAGTTAATCGGAGTAACTCTCTTTGCCTGGCTGGCTGTTAAACTTGGATTTGCCCAACTCCCTGAAGAGGTCAATTTTAAACAGGTAATTGGTGTTTCCCTTCTTGCAGGAGTGGGATTTACCATGTCCATCTTTGTGGCTAACCTGGCGTTCTTCGGAAACGATTATTTACTCGATTCGGCAAAGGCAGGTATTCTGATTGGATCGTCCATTGCTGGCATTTCCGGTTATCTTGTACTGCGTTTTTCCGGTAAAAAATCGGGATAAAAAATGGCCCACTAAGGTCGAAGCATCAGCGGGCCGGGAGGAAAACCTAATCCATTTGCCAGGATTAGTCGATATAGAATCCTAAACGTATCTCGATCCGGCTAAAAATATCAGTATAATCATACTCCTGGTCGTTCCAGTCATAAATTTCCTTGTAGGAGGTCTCCTGGTAACGATAGAGCAGTTCAATATCCCAGGCAAAATGGTTCCGGGTCCTGATCTTTAATCCAACTCCTACCCCGAGCAGAGGTCCCCCCGAATACTCGTAGGAGATATCATACTCGGAACGATCCGTAGAGAGGGGGAGCGCATATCCTCCCTTGGCCACCACGTAGGGCACTACCTCTTTACCCAGCAGATCATACCTCAGATCCAAAAACAAGGGCATATAAGTGGTGGAAAGAAATTCCACACCGGTCCCGATCCCGGCAAACAGGCCATTTGAGGCACGATAGCCATTCACCATTAGCAGACTGAATGGAGCCACTTGTGAGTTTTGCGAGGACCCGGCCAAAAACCCGATGGAAGTCATATTCACAAATCCGTCTTCGAATGCAGGGAGCTCTCGCTGCTTACTCATCCATGCTTCATAGGGTTCAGAAGTGATTTTCTCCACTTCGGCAATCTTGATAGAACCATATATTGCCACACAAATCTTCGATCTTCACATGATCCTCCGGATCAATCTCCAGGATCTTACCCCGGATCACACTCCCGGATTTCAAATAGACATGATCGATCTCCTGGGCCATACAGCGAAGAACCCAGAAAGCTCATCAATAATATGCTCAGAAAGAATGGTTTTATTAGTTTTCGGAAGGAATACATTTTCATAAGGGCTTTGTTTCTGTCAGGATGAAGCAGGAGAAACAAAGGTTGCGTCTCCACGCAACCGGCAGCCACTTCTCTGCATCCTTCGAGCAAAACAACCAGAAAAAAAAGCAGCTATGAAACGCCTGTTCCTCCTGTTCCCCATCACTAATCATTGTTCTGAGCTCCTGTGAAGACAAACGATTACAAACCTATCTGGCCAATGTGCCTGTATATATGTCCTATGAGACACTCCGCGCCTCCTTCAAAGTAAGCAGCGGAATAGCCATGGAAAAACCGGGAAAGATCAGTTTCTACGGTTCCCACATGTACATCAATGAATATCAGAAAGGAATTCATGTGGTGGATCTGAGCGATCCCGCCAATCCGGAGATAAAAGCTTTTATTGAAGTCCCCGGAAATGTGGATATGGCCATACGGAATGATCTGCTCTATGCAGAAAGTTATGTGGACCTCCTGATCATTGATATCTCCGATCCGGCACAGCCCCAACTGATCGAACGAATTGAAGATCTGTTTGAATATGTTATTCCTCCCTACGATTACGAGTATCCACTGGATGAGATTGACGAGGATAAGGGGGTGATCACCGAGTTTGAGTTGAAGAAGATTACCCGGGAGATGCACTCATATCCCTACCCCTGGCCCATCTATTATGACTATGCGGCTGGAATCCAGCTTTGACGGCGGCACTCAAGGGCAGCTACGAACAACACCTACGGGGTGGGAGGCTCCATGGCCCGCTTTATCACCTACGATGATTATCTCTATGCCCTGGAAAGTCAATAAAGCTGAAGATCATAAACATTTCCAACACCAAGATCTGAAGGTAGAAAATGAGCTATATCTCTGGGGCAATGTGGAAACTGTGTTTATTGCCGAGGATATGCTCTATGTGGGAACCTCAAATGGCATGCATATTCTGAGTCTGGCAAATCCCTCATCCCCCAATTTCCTTTCCACCTACCAGCATATTACCGCCTGCGATCCGGTGGTGGTGGAAGGAGACTGGGCATATGTAACCCTTCGTGCGGGCAATATCTGCGGAGGTACCCAGAATCTGCTGGAGGTGATTGATATCGCGATAAGTCTGATCCCATAACGGCTGCCTTCCTATGGCATGACCGAGCCCTATGGACTGGGGATTGATGATGGAATCTTTTTGTATGCGAAGGCGAATTCGGCTTGAAAGTATTTGATGCCACTGATGAAAACAGTATCACCTCTCATTTAATCTGCATCCTTTCCCGGGATCCATGCCTATGATGTGATTCCCCTGGAACTTTCTCTTTATGATCGGGGACGATGGATTCCACATCTACGACTATTCAGATCTGAACGATATTTCAATCCTTGGGAACCTGCTGGTAAGCCCCTCAGAATAGCGGGTGGAACAGCTTTGATCTGTCGATTTTCGCTACTTTTGCAGCTTGATAATTGAATTAACTGCAGATGTTTGAAAATCTATCAGAAAGACTTGAGCGCTCCTTTAAATTGCTCAAGGGACAGGGAAGGATCACCGAGATCAATGTGGCAGAGACCCTGAAAGATGTGAGACGGGCCCTACTGGATGCCGATGTCAACTTTAAAATAGCCAAACAATTTACCGAAGAGGTCAAGGAAGAAGCACTGGGACAGAAGATTCTGACCTCTGTGAAACCCTCTGAAATGATGGTCAAAATTGTACATGATCATCTCACCAAACTTATGGGAGGCGAAAATGTGCCCATCAACCTGAAAGGAAATCCCACGGTTATCCTAATTGCCGGCTTGCAGGGTTCCGGTAAAACCACCTTTTCGGGAAAACTGGCCAATCACCTGAAAAGCAAACAGGGAAAACAAGCCCATGCTGGTGGCAGGCGATGTTTACCGGCCTGCAGCCATCGACCAGTTAAAGGTAGTAGGAGAACAGATCGGTGTTCCTGTCTATACGGAAGAGGGCAACATGAATCCTGTGAAGATTGCCAAAGCAGCCATCAAGGAAGCCAAACTGAAAGGATACAATACAGTTATTGTCGATACTGCAGGACGTCTGGCCATTGATGAGGAGATGATGAAGGAGATTGCAGCCATCAAGGATGCGGTCTCTCCCCATGAAATCCTGTTTGTGGTGGATTCCATGACCGGACAGGATGCTGTCAATACCGCCAAGGAATTTAATGAAAGGCTCGATTACGACGGAGTGGTGCTGACCAAACTGGATGGGGATACCCGGGGGGGTGCAGCCCTTTCCATCCGCTCGGTGGTGGACAAGCCCATCAAGTTTGTGGGTACCGGGGAGAAAATGGATGCGCTGGATGCCTTTCATCCCAAACGGATGGCCGACCGGATCCTGGGCATGGGGGATATCGTTTCACTGGTGGAAAAGGCCCAGGAACAGTATGACCAGGAAGCAGCCCGCAAATTACAGAAGAAGATTGCCAAGAACCAGTTTGATTTTACCGATTTCATGTCCCAGATCCAGCAGATCAAGAAAATGGGGAACATCAAGGATCTGGCTAGCATGATCCCTGGCATGGGAAAAGCCATGAAAAACCTGGATGTGGATGACGATGCTTTCAAAGGAATTGAAGCCATTATCAATTCCATGACTCCTGAAGAACGAGCAAATCCAGCCATGTTAAACGGAAGCAGGAGAAAGCGAATTGCCGATGGCAGCGGGACCACCGTTCCGGAAGTGAACCGGCTGGTGAAGCAATTTGACGAAACCAGGAAGATGATGAAGATGATGACCTCAGCGGAAAAAAATGCGCATTCCAAATATGAGATAATATGCAATTAATTGATGGTAAAGCCACCGCAAAGGCAATCAAAGAAGAGATCAAAGCTGAAGTGGATTTTATGCTTAAAGCTGGCAAGAGGCCCCCTCACCTGGCCGCTATTCTGGTGGGCCATGACGGAGGCAGTGAGACCTATGTGGCATATAAGATCAAAGATTGCGAAGAGGTGGGTTTCAGATCCACCCTGGTCCGCTTTGAAGAGGATGTAGAAGAAGAGCTGCTCCTGGGAAAGATCAGGGAGCTGAATGAAGATGATGGACTGGATGGTTTTATTGTACAGCTGCCCCTTCCCGGACATATCAACGAGCAGAAGGTCATCGAAAGCATCAATCCAAAAAAGGATGTGGATGGATTTCACCCGGTGAATGTGGGAAGAACGGTCATCGGTCTTCCCTCCTTTGTCTCAGCCACTCCCTTTGGAATTGTGGAATTGCTGAAGCGCTACCAGATTGAGACCTCCGGCAAACACTGTGTGGTAGTGGGCAGAAGCAATATTGTGGGAAGACCCATGAGCATTCTGATGTCTCAGAAATCGATGAACGCCACTGTGACCGTGGCCCATAGCCGCACCAGGAACCTGGAAGAATTGTGTGCCTCGGCTGATATCCTGATTGCCGCCCTGGGGGCACCCGGATTTATAAAGGCAATATGGTGAAAGAAGGTGCCGTGGTCATCGATGTGGGAACCACCCGGGTTCCTTCCACCGAAACCAAATCGGGTTTCCGGCTTAAAGGAGATGTGGTTTTTGATGAAGTGGCTCCCAAATGTTCCTATATTACTCCTGTACCCGGCGGTGTCGGTCCCATGACCAGGGTATCGCTGCTCAGCAATACACTTCTGGCTGCCAAAGGGAATATATATAGCTAGCCATCCGTTACTCATTCGGAAACTAAACGCACAAAATGAAACGACTGTCGATCCTGTTGCTGGCCAGTCTAATGGCCTGTGCTCTTACAGCTCAAACAACTATTGAATCAGATTCAATCACTAGTGATACGCTTTCCCTTAAGCCTGAATTCAGCACCTCGGATGCCTGGGTTTACCTGGACCATGTGGTCAGTACCAGCTCCTTCTGGCAGTCTCAGGAAGATCCTTTAAGGTCTGCCCTCCAGCGTCTCCTGGACCACAGTGTTGAACCCTTTGATTCCATTCGTCCAAGGCTTAGCCAGGAGAATTTTTCAGCCATAAAAGTAGAAAGCGGAGAATCTGTGCTCCTGGACAGCATTAAACTCAGGTGGTTAAACGATTCTACTTTCCTGGTAGATCCGCATGGATGGAGCCCCGATCTCTACCTGAAAAAAGAGGTCCGCCTCATCTATCCGGCGGACAGCTCCAGGCAGATCTCTCCGCTTATTGCTGTGGATTCCATTTCACAACAGGATTCTTCAGCCCTGGCAGCGTCCCCTCTGCCGGTTCCTGACACGGTTATCCTGACCCTGATCGACACATTTGCCGTTGAGTCTCTGGGGATGAGCATGTACTCCTTTGTTGGAAACCGGGTCATACCATCCCTGAGTACCCCGGAACGAATCGCGAAAATGACTGGGGACAGAAAACAGGTGTTTTATTATTTGCCCGGAACCATCTGGAAGGCTTCCGAAAACTCGCCTTTCAACATTCTGGAGGGGCAGTACCAGCTTGATTCCTTGCAATATGCGGTAAATAAACTACTTGAGTTTACCAGCGAACGCGACTCCAGCCTCCTGTGGATTAATGATCTCAGCGGAAACAAGAGCCCGTTCTGGTTGACCAGGGGTGATGATGATGCCTACAGATACTGGGTCAAAAACTACAACAATGACTCCATCACCATCTGGATTGGAAATCCGGGCCCACACGAGATCAGCCTTTATCTGGAGGATGATGTTAGCATAAACCGCCTCACAAAAGAGGAAATCGTCCATCTTCCGGAGTTTGTGAAAATCCCGGAGAGAACACTCACTCCCATGGAGGTGCTCGAACCGGAACCTGTCTACTGGAATTATGCATTTAGTAGCGCATTTACCCTGAACCAGACCTATGTGGTCAACTGGACCAAAGGGGGGGAGGGTTCTTTTACGACCAATATGGATCTGGTGGGAGAAGCCACCTATAATAACAAAGAGGCCAATTCGCAGTGGATCAATAACATGAGAATAAATTTCGGAACTCTTCGAACTACTGAAAAAGGCTTTCGCAAAAACAATGACCTGTGGGAGATCAATTCAAAATATAACCAGAATGCCTGGGGGAAGATTGGTATGAGTGCCTCCTTCTACATGAAAAACCAGCTGGCAAAAGGCTACGATTATCCCAATGATTCGGTCCCTGTTTCCAAATTCCTGAATCCTGCCACCCTGACCATAGGCCTGGGTGCGGAATATAAACCGTTTAAAAATACCACGATCAACCTGGCCCCGCTGTCCTACAGGAACACCTTTGTGCTGGATACGGCGGCGATTGACCAGACCAAACACGGGATTGAGGATGGAAAGCGTTCCAAACAGGAGATGGGAACCCAGGTGGTCATATACAACAAATTTAGTCCCTACAAGGATCTCAGCTTCGAAAATAAAGTCCGCTTATTCTCCAGTTACCTGAATAATCCCCAGAATGTGGATGTGGACTGGGAATTGATCATGGACCAGAAGATCAACTGGTTCTTTTCCATCCGGCTGAATCTCCACCTGATTTATGACGATGATGTGCTTTTTTCGGTGCTCGACTCAGAAGGAGCTGCCCTCCTCTTGCCTGATGGCTCTAAAAAGAAGGTAGCCAAGACTCAGTTTAAAGAGTTTATCGGACTTTCTTTGCAGTTTAAATTCTAGTCCTCGATCAAACGCTGGAAGGTTTCCTGCTCTTCCTTCATTTGAAGCTGGTAGTAGAGCTGGTACAGGATGGATATGGTCTCTTCATTTTTCGGGTCCAGCTCATAGGATCGTTCCAGCCACTTTACCGCTTCCCTGAATTGTTCCAGGTACTGTTCCCTGATCTCCCGGTACCTCTCTTTTTCGGGTATATTCAGAGCCGATTCGCGTAAATCGATCCCCATGTTATAGTAACATACCCCCAGGTGGTAGTAGAGAGTGGGATTGTCGGGGGCAATTTCGTCCGATTTCAGGAAACTCGAAATGGCCTCTTTATAGTTCCCCATTCTGCGGAGGACCAATCCCTTTGCCCAGTAAAACATGGGGTTTCCGGGCCTGACCTGTATGGCACTGTCCAGGATTTCTATGGCCATTCCCAGCCGGTCAGAAACTACCAGTTGATTTACCATATACATAACCAGCGAATCATCGTACTGATAGAGCTCCATTCCCTCCAGCAGCACCTTTTCACTGCTGATGGTATCGCCGGCATTTAACAGAACCATGGAAAGCAGCAGGCTGGCTGTGCTGGAGTAGGCATTTTCATGCAATATACTCAGGTATTTGCTGGCCTTTTCCCAGCTCTCACTCTCATATGCGGCCAGGCCGGCATTAAAGACCAGGTTTGTATCCGTTTTGGCAGCAATCAGCTCACTCTCCCCGATCTTTATGGCTTGTTCGAAGGCACGAAGCGCCTCCTGGTACTCCTGCTTTTTATAAAGCTTCTCTCCCATGGCCCTGAAATCATTGAAAAGCTGGTAATACTTTTGTTTTATGACCGTATGCAGGCGCTCTGTTGCATCTAGTTCCAGGGCTTTCTCATAAGAATCGAAAGCCACAAACAATTGATCCGGGTAAAGGCTGGTAAGCTTGCTGTCATTTTTCTTAATCCCTGCTTCATAAGCGGTCTGGCAAAGCAGTCCTTTTGTGTAGTAGGTCCGCGGCCATTTGGAAGTTTTATCGTTCCACACGGCCAATTCTATAGACTCCTTGGCCTCCTGATACTTTTCAGTGTCCATCAACTGCTTCACCGCCATGACCCTGCTTTTTTGACCCGACAGAGAGAGAGTCATCCCCAGAAAAAGAATTATTACAATACGCTGCTTCATATAGTGAACTTACTCCTGCGTTTTTACATACGGTCAGGTACTTCTATCCCCAGAAGATTCATGCCCGATTCTATGATATTCCCGGCAGCCCCGGCAAGCAAGAGGCGCTGGGCTATCTGAGCTTCAGAATCTGCACTCAAAATACTATGATCGTGGTAAAACTGATTAAACTCCTTGGCCAGCTCGTAAAGAAAATTTGCTATAAGCGATGGATTCAGGGATTTTGCCGCTTCATCCAGTATTTCAGGGAAATCGTGCATCATCCGGATCAGGGCAATCTCTTTTTCGTTCAGCTTCTCCTGGCTTGTACCCCTGGTCCGCTCCGCCCCTTTTCTCATAACACTACGTATGCGGGCATAGGTATATTGTATAAATGGACCGGTATTCCCGTTAAAATCGACCGATTCCTGCGGATCAAAGGTCATATTCTTCTTGGGATCCACCTTCAGAATAAAATATTTCAGGGCACCCATTCCCACCTGGCGGTAGATCCGGCTTTTCTCCTCCTCACTGAATTCCTCCAGTTTACCCAGTTCTTCAGACATTTGACGGGCTGTTAGTTCCATCTCATCCATCAGGTCATCGGCATCAACCACAGTGCCTTCCCGGGATTTCATTTTCCCCTCGGGCAGTTCAACCATGCCATAGGAGAGATGATACAGCTTGTCCGCCCAGTCATACCCCAACTTTTTCAGCACAATGGCAAGTACCTGGAAGTGATAATTCTGTTCGTTGCCAACCACATAGATATGCGAATCGAAAGCTGACTCTTCATATCGTTGATGTGCAGTTCCCACGTCCTGGGTCATATAGACGGAGGTTCCGTCTGAGCGAAGTAAAAGCTTATGATCCAGACCCTCTCCCTCCAGATCGGCCCACACTGAACCATCCTCTTTCTGGTAAAGAATCCCTTCCCGGAGTCCTTTTAATACGAGTTCTTTGCCCAGTTTATAGGTCTCCGATTCATAGTAGGTTTTATCAAAAGAGATCCCCAGGCGTCTGTATGTCTCCTCAAACCCTGCATAGACCCAGCTGTTCATTTTCTCCCAGAGCTTCCTGACCTCTGGATCTTCTGCTTCCCATTTCCTGAGCATTTCTCTGGCTTCCACAAGCACGGCTGCTTTCTCCTCAGCCTCTTTTGGTGATACACCACTTTCCAGCAGTGCCTGCACCTGCGACTTGTAAATCTGGTCGTAGCGCACATAATACTTGCCCACCAGGTGATCTCCCTTCATTCCGGAGGACTCCGGATCTTCCTTCTTAGCATCCAGCTGCCAGGCCAGCATAGACTTGCATATATGTATCCCCCGGTCATTCACAAGATTCACCTGAACTACCCGTCGGCCGGCTGATTTCAAAATGGATGCTACAGAATGTCCCAGCAGGTTATTCCTGATATGACCCAGATGCAGGGGTTTGTTTGTATTGGGCGACGAGTACTCGATCATGACCAGGGGAGATTCCCGGCCAGCCGTCTGGATCCCGTAAGTTCCGGACTGCAGGTCTCCCTCCAGGAACTCCTTCCAATATTCCTGTGCCACTACGAGGTTAAGGAAGCCTTTGATCACATTGAATTGGGACAACAAGCTGGATTTTTCCAGGATGTATTCCCCGAGCATTTTCCCGGTCTCCTCCGGACTTAGCTTCGAATGGCGGAGCAATGGAAACACCACAAGGGTGAAATCCCCGGTAAATTCGCGTTTGGTCTTCTGGATCTGAACTTGTTCCGCTGTCAGTGCACCTCCCCAATTCTGCCTGACTGCATCCACCACAAGGAGCCTTAAAATTTGATCTATTTTATGCATTTCTGTTTTCTGAAATGCAAATATAGAAAATGAATGCTAACAAAACGAAGCCAGGGTTCCTCAGGCATGAACTCCGTTAAAAACCATATATTTCTTGTGTTTCCGGAGCTCTTTCAGATAGAGCCTGACCAGGATGGCCAGAGTAAACTGTAGAAAGGCAAAGGAGATCCAGCTCCTGTTCTCTCTTGGAATCCAGCTCCTGTGCCCTTCATATCCTCTGACAATCTCCGGGGTAATGTCGCGGATAGAGAGATAATTCAGCTGATTGCCAGTTGCATAATCCTGGTAATCATTCTCATTGGTATGGTGAAGCAACATAGTCTTTTTCCACCACCAGAGCGACCTTCCGCGATCTTCCTTTCTTCTTAGAATATCAGCCACCAGAAATTTCCCTCCGGGTTTCAGTACCCGCTTGATCTGTTTGAAAAAAGAGTTCTTATCGGGATAATGCAGGGCGCTTTCAATGCAGATCAGCAGATCGACCGAAGCATCCTCGATGTGAAGGAGCTTCTGGGCATCATCTTGAATAAATTGTGTTCATGGGACTACCCATACTTTCATTGGCGATCTCCAGATTCTCGTCATTCAGATCGATGCCAATGATCTTAACTGAATCATTAAGGGAAGAGATGTACTTGCAGTTTGCCCCATTTCCACAGCCCACTTCCAGCAGAACCTGGTTGGAAAGATCGCCCAGATGCTCCAGACAATGATCCACAAGATTATTTTGTCGCTGAACAAAGGATTCGTTCTCCTTCATGTAGAATGGAAAGTGCAGCATCAGTTCTCTCCCATACACTGTGCGATACAGATCATTTAACAAGCGGTAGTAGCGCTTAAATGAACCTGCCCCCTGGATGTATCGGAATAATTTCATGTACTTAAATTTTGGGCAATTTAGAGATATTTTACCAATATAAGGGGCTCGAAAAAAAAAGATCCCCCGGCGAGCGCCGAGGGACCTTAAAACTAAACTAACCCTAAAACTAAATCTATGAAAAGAAATGTAGAATTAAAAAGAACGAAATTATCTAATTGATAATCAATAATGTTTCTACACTTTTATAACGTGCAAATTGCGAAAAAGTTGCACTAATTTTCTAAAATTTTCTTTAAAAATTGTTAATAATTTTTGCTGTATCTTTAACACTTGGACAAGCCCGGGAGACAAGGGTTTAATATGTCATCACAATATCTTCATATAATCGCTTTCAATATCCCCTATCCGGCCGATTATGGAGGCGTCATCGATATTTTTTATAAAATTCGGGCACTTTCTGAGGCCGGGATCCGGATTATCCTGCACTGTTTCCAATACGGACGAAAAACTTCCAAAGAACTTGAGGATCTATCTTTCAAAGTATATTATTACCCTCGAAACCGCGGAATAAAATACCTGCTTCACTCTGATCCCTATATCGTAGTTACAAGGAGATCAAATTCTATGCCAAAGAATCTTCTTGGAGACTCATTCCCTGTTCTTTTTGAAGGATTGCATACCACAGCTGCGCTGCTCCAATGCATCCAGGCCAGGAAAACCACTCTGGTGAGGGCACACAACATCGAACACGAATATTACAGGGGCCTGGCCCGCTCTGCCCGGGATCCCTATCATAAACTTTTTTTTCGCCTGGAAGCAGCAAAATTAAAGTGCTATGAAAAAATATTAAGGCATCCCGACCACATCCTGGCTATCGCAAAGCACGAAACCCGGTATTTCAACAATCTATACGGGAATGCCAGGTTTATTCCGGCATTTCACCGTTTTGAGGAAGTGAAATCACTTCAGGGCTTAGGAACCTACATCCTGTATCACGGGAATCTGGGGGTAGTCGAAAATTCGGAAATGTTTCTTACCCTGGCCAGAGAAAGGCTGGCAGGATTACCTTACCAGGTAATAGTTGCAGGGAAAAATCCATCTCCCGGATTTCAAAAGAAAATTGCCCGCTTCAAGAATATTCAGTTGTATGCAAATCCCTCAGACGAAACACTGGACCAGCTGATTGCGCAGGCACAGATCAACCTGCTATTCACCGCTCAGGCAACTGGCATAAAATTGAAACTGCTGCACGCTCTGTTTATGGGGAGGCACTGTCTGGCAAATCCTGAAATGGTGGAAGGTAGCGGATTGGAACATCTGTGCACCATTGCCACCTCGGACCGTGAACTGGAACTGCAAATTCATGGACTGATGATTCAAGCTTTTGATGAATTGCAGATCCGAAAGAGGAAAAAGGCCCTGCAGGAGTTTTCCAACAGGGCCAGTGCAGAGAAGATTCTCAGATTACTCTCCTAGTTTTCTTCAGGATAATCCCGGAGGGGCCTTTCCGGCCTGTCCAGAATGGAAAAAATTAAAACAACCACCGCTGCTGCAGCCAGAATCACCATCAAGGATTTAAACATTCTTGCGATCAGGTATTCCATATCGATCACATCCCAGATTCCAAGAATAGCCACCAGAGAGAAGAGAAGCACAAGTATTGATAAAGTATAGGCAATGATCTTTTTTATCTTCATGATACGGAAATTTAGTTTACGACTTCAAATTACTGAAATATTATTCTTGTACCAAGAAGCGGGCCAGGGAATAGAGGTTTTTAAATGGAAGAGGATTATCCCCCCTGTGAAGAATCCATTGTATTTCCCCGGAGGCAGTGCGAACTTCAATCTTCATTCCGGCACCCTCTTCCACCCGGTATCCCAGCCTCTCCAGTGTGTTTCGGGTCCACCGGAGAGCCTTTTTCTGTTTCCCTTCCAGACTGGTGGTTCCTTTCTGTATGGTGGAAAACAGGAATCTTCCGGCGTGTTCATCATAAGTGATTCCCGAGCTGGAAAAAAGTTCGGAAAACAGTCCCGAAAGTCCCAGGTCCTCCGGTGCTCCCTCCAGAACCCTGTCTTCATGAATTACCCACATTTTATCAGCACACTGCATGGCAGTCTCCAGATCGTGGGTGGAATATATAATCGATTTCCCACCATCCCTGAAGCGGCTTAGCAGGCTGATGAGTTCATAAGTGTTCGGAATATCAAGGAAAGCTGTGGGTTCATCCAGGACCATGACCGGTGTATCCTGAACAAGTGCGCGGGCAATCATAGCCCTCTGCCGCTCCCCATCACTCAGGTACTCCAGTGGCCTCTCGGCATAGGAGGTCAGCTGGACCTCTTTCAGAGCTTGTTTTACCAGAGTCTCATCTTTTGAACTCAGGCGCCCCATCCAACCTGTATAGGGCATTCTGCCCAGTGCTACCAGTTCACTTACTCTCAAGGAAGGAAGCTGAGTGAGCTGCGAGGAGACATAAGAGATTCTGCGTGCCCGCTCGGGAAGCGTATATGCGGTAAATGGGGTACCCTCATAGAGGCAGGCCCCATGCAAGGGCGCTAACAAACCAATTATCGATTTCAACAGGGTGCTTTTCCCTGTGCCATTCCGCCCAATAAGTGCCACCATTTCACCCCGGTTAACGCTAAGCGTCAGATTTCTTAATAGGTCATTATCTTTCTGGTAGCCAATAGCAAAACGGTCAAGGGAGATAATATGATCAGCAGGCAGGGTCATGCTCAGAGAGATTGCGCTTTTCGGTTCATGACCACCAGCCAGATTACTACCGGGATCCCGATCAGGGAGGTCACTGCATTTATGGGAAGAATTTGTTCCGTTCCGGGCAGCCGGGATACGATATCGCTAAAAACCATCACCACCATGCCCGTAAGCATGCTGGCTGGAATCAATTCTCTGTGGTCTGAGCGCTTCAGGAGAAATCTTGCCATATGGGGGACTGCTATCCCTATGAATCCTATGGGACCGCAAAAAGCTGTGATGGTGCCTGCAAGGATACTGGTAGTTGCAAAGATAATCAACCGGGTACGTTGAATACGGACCCCCATGGTCAGCGCGTACTCTTCTCCCAGCATCAGGCCGTTCAACACCTTGGAGTATGCAAGAGTTATCAATAAAAGAGGTAGAATGGCCCAGGCCATAATCCTGAGTTGAGCCCCGCTAACATTCCCCAGGCTTCCCATGCTCCAGATAACAAAAGATTTCAGGGCCGAAGCCTGGCTGAAATACTGCATGATGCTGATGATGGCCGCCAATCCGCTGGAAAACATGATGCCCAGGATGAGTATAGTCATTACATCCTTTATCCGGTATGAAACAAATAGCAGCAGCACCATCACAGTACCGGCCCCCAGCCAGGCAGCGATGGCCAGACTCCAGGTGGCCACAATCCCGGTTGCTCCTGCTCCCAGGACCACCAGGGCTGCGCCAAAACTTGCCCCTGAACTAATCCCCAGCACATAGGGCCCTGCCAGCGGATTCCTGAAGAGTGTCTGCATCTGCAAGCCACACACCGGAAGGGCCGCACCTGCCATCAATGCCGTTGCCACCCGTGGAAGTCTGAATTTGGTCAGTATAAGTAACTGCTGATCTGAAAGGGATGATCTGCCAAAAAGGTGTCCAAGCATTTCACCCAGACCGATGGAGATGGTTCCAAGCCTGATGTCAAGCAAGAAAAGGGCTAACAGCAACAAGCCCAGCGCATAAATAATGATCACACTACGGGAGCGGATTTTCACATCCTATTTCTTTAGATCCTCTACAACTTCGGCAAGCCTCAAGAGATCCAGCTGAACCTGTTTGTAATGTTCCTTCAGGGAGGAGGCTTCAGCATCGGTTTCAGGATGGTTGGTCCTGGAAATAAGATCGTTTCTTAGCAGTACCAGCTTACTGATTACATCATCAAATTTATCTTCGGAAAGCTCATCCGTATAGTGCCTGTAAGAAAAACACTCCTGCAACAACTCAAAAGCAAACTTGTTAATGTCCTTTTTCAATATTCTGATGCTAGCCATGGGTAGTGGTTTTGAATTACCCAAAAGTAAGGATTATTTTAATTGCCTGTAGTAAACAAAGCGATGATCTGTCAATAAATCAGGATGAAACACATGGATCAGATCGGCCAGGATCAAGTCTGGCCGGACCGTACCGGACTCCCAGTAGTCATTCCCGCCGCCCATACTGATACGGGCATTGTTATTAAATACCTTTCCTGCATTCAGCACACTCAGGCCCCCTAACCGCTCATCCAGCAATAGGATATCAGACAGGCTCAAAGCTGCCCCCGGATTGATCCAGATATCCGCCTTTACTGCTTTTAGGTAAACCGACTCCAGGTCCAGTGGGATAGCCTGGGTGGAAGAGGTCTCCTTCCAGAGATAAGCTCCTCCTGCGTCCTCAATCAGGCGTGCCGCAAAGCTCCTCCCCCCGGCCATATACCAGGTATCCTTCCAGGGAAGCCCAGTCAGAACATTTGGTTTAGATGATACCCGGGAGGCCAGTGCAGCGAGGAAGTTATAGGCAGAGTCGATGCCCTTGAAAAAGTTGGCCGATTGTTTCTCCTTTTCATAAAAGAGAGAGAAAAACCGGATCCATTCGGCTTTACCAAGGGGATGTGGCTCCAGATACTCCCCGCAAAAGACAGCAGGGATTCCCAGGTCGGTGAGTTTTTCCAGCGTGCCAACCACCTGACCCTCTACCCCGTAGAGAAATATCACATCTGGTTCCAGTCCTACGATGCCTTCGAAATCAATTCCCTGCCCATATCCCACATCCTTCACCTCTCCTGACTCTATTCGTTCTCTGAGGCTTGGACTGTAAATGAACTCCGAACCTGAAAGACCTACAATAGATCCGGCACTTCCCAGTTGTTCAATCATGGCCACATGGGTCGTGGAGAGTGCGATCACCCGTTTTACCGGGGTTTTGATAAACGGAAACTCCTTCAGGGAGGTAGGGAGCATCTTCTTGTCCCGGCCAAGTACATAGGTATAAATGACATCCCGGCTCTGCTGCCAGGGATCGGTCACCTCAATCAGAGTATAGGCACCCTGATGAATGACCCTGAATCCGGAAGCATAGCGGGTGTAAGCATCCTTCCCTGAGGAATCCAGGTTACCAGGTTGAACCCTGGATTCCGAGCGCTTATTACAGCCCGGAACCAGCAGAACCGCTACTATGAGCAGCGAAAGCATTCTCATGGATCTACGACCAGTAATTTGTGATGCTCCTGATAGTTGTCCACTTCTATATGGATCAAATAGAGGCCCGGGGCCATGGTGGCCGTATGAATTTCGGCCCGTCCCTCACCATCCAGTTCACCTTTAAACAGTAGCGCTCCGGAGATATTAAGCAGGGTAAAAGATCCCCTTTCCTGAATGGGCTCTTTGGAGGTGATATGGAATAGCTCACTTGCCGGATTGGGGAATACCTGGAAGCGTTTCCCTGAAACAACTTTTAAGGGCTCTGCGGAAGTTGGATTATATCCTCCCAGGGTCTCGGTTCCCGAATTAAGAGGATCTAGCCAGGGCTTCAGGGCATTGCCTTTATACTCCTCATAATCCCAGGCCATTCCAAAACGGGAAAAGTAGTCATCTCGGTTGGGGGCAAGATTATAGATCACCCGATCCGTTTCAATATCGTAGCCGATAGAATCGCCGCATGCCGCTATTCCCCCACTCAGGGTGCCGATCACCTTGTGATCCAGGTTAAAGAGCGGACCTCCCGAAGATCCGCCCTCAGTGGATCCTGTCTCCCATCGTTTGATCCACCAGTAAGAGAAGTAATGATAATCCTCCAGTCCGCTGTAAGGAACATCTCCAGGTTGTTGAGGAATAGAGGGGATATCTTCGTCTATGGATATTTTTTTTACATCCCCAAAGGGATGATGTATGGTCACTGTGGAGTTGGTCTGAAAATCAGCCCGGTCCCATCCGGCATAATATACCCCGTAGGAAGCCGGCGGCGTATGTACCAGCTCAAGCAGGCTGAAATCGACGCTGTCCCCATGGGTGATCAGGGTGGCACTTTCCAGGGACATGTCGAGTGGTCCGTCTTCCCCGAAACAAGTTGGACTTTCATAGTTAAACTGGAATACAGTAAGGTCAGCGCGGTCCTGATCGTTCAGGCAGTGTTCCGCGGTGAGTATATAGGGTGTGCCATCATAGGAGGTATTGTTCACCAGGACCCCGGTACAGTATAGCGTGGTTGTGAAAACTCTTACCACAGAGGGTTTGACCAACCACCAATCATCCCCTTCCACACAGTTCACATCAATTTCACAATTCTGCGAACACCCAAACTCACCTGCCGGACAATCCGCTGCATGAAAGGCGCCATGCCCTGTTTTCAGGAAGGCGTGGGAAAGAGATTTCAGCTCCAGCTCCCCATAATCAAACATTCCATCAGGCACCTGCAGCTCAATGACAAGCTCATCGCCTGGAATATGACCCACCGGAAATACCCGGGACGCTTTGTTATTCCCTGAAGTAAATGCCCCTTTTACCTGCTGCAGTGCAGGATCGTACACAAACAGTTTTACACCGGGCAGAAGCTCATACTTTCCAAAAACAAGTCCAAGCGAATAAGCCCCCGGCGATAAAACATGCACCCGCCAAACCCCCATATCACCTTCTATGCTCCAGCTACCATGGGTCTCAGGAGAGAGATTTACCGGGCGCTCCAGTGCAAAGCGCAGGGGCTTTGAATGGCTCTTCCTGTTCAGCTCCTTTTCTGCCTCAACTTCCATTGGATCCACGGGTGGAAGAACATACATGACCTCGGCAGCCTTTAAACTGGAGTTAATACCCATCGCAGTCCCCGGAAATTGCAGCTGCCCCTTTATGGTCTGGTTGCCTGCCAGCAGAAGCAATAGTACCCATAAATGCCCTAATCTTGCTTTCATCTGGCTAAATGTAGAGAATAAAAACTTACGGAGAAATATTTTTTACTTTTGTTAAAAGACTTACTGATGACCCCGGAGCAGGCGAAAATAAGAATTGAGGAACTTAGAAAAGTTCTTTCCAGGCATAACCACCTGTATTACGTAAAATCAAAACCCAGTATTTCGGATTTCGAGTATGATTTGTTAATAAAAGAACTACAAACGCTGGAGTCCGGATTTCCCCAGTTTGATGAGGAAAACTCTCCTTCCCGCCGGGTAGGGAGCGACCTGAACAGGGAATTTGAATCCTTCAGTCACCGCTACCCAATGCTTTCCCTGGGGAACACTTACAATAAAGAGGAGCTCAGGGAATTTGACCAGAGAGTTAAAAAAGTGGTTGGTGAAAACATCTCCTATTTTTGTGAACTCAAATATGATGGAGTGGCAGTGGCCCTGAACTACCAGAATGGAAGTTTAAGCAGGGCACTTACCAGGGGCGATGGCACCCGTGGGGATGATGTAACGCACAATATACGGACGATCCGAAGCATCCCGCTTCAGTTGAAGGGGAAGGATGTTCCTTCCGAATTTGAGATCAGAGGAGAAGTCATTCTGCCGGTGGAGGGATTTAATAGACTGAATTCAGAGCGGGAAAAAAACGGAGATCCACGCTTTGCAAATCCCCGGAACGCTGCATCCGGAACCCTGAAGATGCAAAACTCGGCCCTGGTGGCCAAGCGCCCCCTGGATTGTCTGTTTTACTACATTCCGGGAGAACTGGAGCTCTTTAAGACCCAGAAAGAAAGCCTGGATGCAGCTCGCTCCTGGGGCTTTAAAGTGCCTGAATACAGTCTGCTGGCCCGCTCCATCCATGAAGTCTTCGACTTTATAGACCACTGGGATAAGGCGCGGGATACGCTGCCCTTTGAGATTGATGGTGTGGTGATCAAGGTAGATTCCATTGAACTGCAGAAACAACTGGGATTCACTGCTAAAACTCCCCGCTGGGCCATCTCCTACAAATTCAGGGCCGAGCAGGCCCTTTCCCGCTTGCTGTCCGTTGATTTCCAGGTCGGGCGTACCGGTGCCATCACCCCGGTTGCTAACCTGGAGCCGGTTCAGCTGGCAGGAACCACAGTCAAGCGAGCATCGCTTCATAATGCAGACCAGATTGCCCTGCTGGACATCCGGCTCGGAGATTATGTTTTTGTGGAAAAGGGAGGTGAAATCATCCCGAAAATTGTGGGGGTCGATAAAGACCGCAGGGAGGAACATAGCCAACTCTTTCAGTTCATTTCGACCTGTCCCGAGTGCGGCACTCCCTTAATCCGTAGAGAGGACGAAGCAGCACATTACTGCCCCAACGACAGCGGATGTCCGCCCCAGATCAAAGGACGAATCGAACATTTTATCAGCAGAAAGGCTATGGAAATCAATGCAGCCGAGGCCACCATCGACCTTCTTTTCAGGAAGGGACTGGTAAAGGATGTTGCGGATCTTTATGGGCTCAGCAGCCACCAGATTGCCGAACTGGAAAGATTTGGGGAGAAATCGGCCAACAACCTGATCCAGAGCATCGAGAGGTCAAGGAATGTCCCCTTCCCCCGGGTTCTTTATGCGCTGGGTATCCGCTACGTGGGAGAAACTGTGGCCGGAAAACTGGCTGAGGCCTTCGGCAGTATGGATGAATTAATGATAGCAGACCAGGAGAGTCTCGAGCAGGTGGATGAGATCGGAGAACGCATTGCCCAATCCCTTCTCTCCTTTTTCAGTAAAAAAAGCAACCTGCAACTGGTGGAACGGCTGAGATCCGCAGGACTGCAGATGGAGATAAATGGCAGTGCAGAGCCGGTCAGTGAAAAACTGTCCGGTTTATCATTCGTGATATCAGGAGTTTTTAGTAAGCACTCCAGGGAAGAACTCAAAGTCATTATCCAGGAGAATGGCGGAAAAAACAGTGCTTCCATCAGTGCCAGAACCGATTACATTCTGGCAGGAGAAAATATGGGACCCAGTAAATATCAGAAAGCGCAAGCACTGGGAATTCCAATCATCACGGAAGAACAGTTCCTGGCCATGCTAGCTCAATAACATCCAATTTAAATTGTATTTTTGTTCACATGTCAGGCATTAGAGAAAATATTGGAAAACGGGTACTGAAAAATAAATTAAAAGGGGTTAAGAGAGAGACCCTGGTCCATAATTTTGAAACTGCCAAATCGGCTGTTATTTTATTTGATGCTCAAAAAAAGGATGCATTTAAAATTATCTGGGAGTTTCGCGGATTTCTGAAAGATCATGAAATTGACTGCACCATTTATGGCTATGTCAACCAGAAGGAGATTCCTCCGGATATGCTTTTCTGGAAAGATCTACATATCATTAACAAGAGTAATCTGAACTGGTATTTACAACCCAAGGGAGAAAATGTGGAGCTTTTCAGGAAGGAAGACCCGGATATGCTGATAGATTTTAATACGAACCACCGCCTTGAAATTCAATTTCTGGTGCAGCTTTCACCTGCCCGCTTCAAAATAGGGTGCTATACGGAGGAGATGAACGATTACGATCTGATGATCAATCTTCCAGGAGAAGTTGACATGGCTTACCTCTCTGAACAGATAAAGCACTACGTATCCATTTTAAACCACTCAAATTAGCATAAACATGTCTGAATCAGCTCCATTTAGAGGCACCGGTGTGGCGATGATTACCCCATTTCAGAGAGACGGAGAGGTGGATTTTAACCGTTTAACGATCCATACCAGACGACTAATTGACCAGGGTATTGCCTACCTGGTGGTACTGGGTACTACCGCGGAGACTCCTACCCTGTCTGCCGCAGAAAAAAGGGATATCATCCAATGTGTAAAAGAGGCCTCCGCAGGGAGAGTCCCCTTAATGCTGGGGATTGGCGGGAATGACACCAGGGCCGTGATTGAGACCATAAAACAAACCGATTCCGTGGATATCCACGGACTTTTGAGTGTTTCTCCCTATTACAATAAGCCTTCCCAGGAAGGAATCTACCAGCACTATGCCGCCATAGCTTCTGTTACAGAACTTCCGGTTTTACTCTACAATGTGCCTGGAAGGACCGGGTCCAATGTTTCAGCCGAAACGGTACTCAGACTGGCAGCTGATTTCGAGGGGACCATTGTGGGGGTGAAAGAGGCCTCGGGCAATATGGACCAGGTAATGGAAATTATCCGAAAGCGGCCCAAGGATTTTCTGGTAGTTTCCGGTGATGATGCCCTCACCCTGCCTATGATCGCAGCCGGGGGCGACGGGGCTATCTCTGTCATAGGAAACGCTTATCCGGCTCTAAGCTCCCTTCTTGTGGCTGCTGCCCTGGATGGCTCTTATGAAAAAGCACGGGAATTGCATTACAGGCTCTTCCCAATGATAAAAGCCATATTTAAAGAGGGAAATCCAGCGGGAGTGAAAGCCGCCATGGAGATTCAGGGCTGGATAGAGAATATGCTCAGGCTCCCCTTAATCCCGGTCACCACTGCACTACACCAGGAGATTGTAAAGCTGGATCGGGATCTTCACTAGGAACCCTTAGCCGCTTCAGGCGCCGGGCCTGCCGTGACAATTTTTATATTTCTTGCCGCTGCCGCAGGGGCAGGGATCATTCCGTCCCACCTTCTTCTCGACCCTTACCGGTTGCTGAGCCTGGGTTCTACCATCTTTTCCTCTTCCTCCACCGGATGGATCATTGTAGCTGCTCACATCATCCTTATTGGCCTCGAATTTACTGAGGTCCATTTTCTTGGGAGCCTCTGCCCGCTTAACGCTATTGGGATCTTTAATGGGAATATGGGCCTTCATCAGTGTGGAAACCACATCCTTATTGACCTTATCAATCATGGCGGTAAACAGTTCAAACGCCTCGAATTTATAAATCAGTAAAGGATCTTTTTGCTCATACTGGGCATTTCGCACCGACTGTCGAAGATCGTCCAGTTCCCTCAGATGCTCCTGCCAGGACTGATCAATCGTTGCCAGGATAATGCTTTTTTCATAGGAGCGAACCAGCTCTTTTCCATTGGATGTATGACATTTCTCCAGGTTCGCAAGGACCTGGAAAATCCGGGTTCCATCCGAAACCGGAACCACGATATTTTCATAAACCTGGCGCTGATGTTCATACACCTGGTTAATCACCGGCATGGCCTGTTCGGAGATGCTCTCCTGCTTCCTTTTATATGCCACCAGCAGATCCTCGTATATTTTGTCTACCAGTTCATTACTGTTCAGGCTTTTGAACTCATCCGCACTTACCGGCGATTCAATAGACAGAAAACGGATCAACTCCAGTTTGAACCCGTCGTAGTCGCCGCTGCCATGATATTCATTCACAACGCTCTCGGTGACATCGAACATCATATTGGCAATATCAAGCCCCAGCCTCTCCCCATAGAGCGCATGCCTTCTGCGCTTGTAGATCACTTCACGCTGGGAGTTCATCACATCATCATACTCCAGCAGATTCTTACGAATTCCAAAGTTATTCTCTTCCACTTTTTTCTGCGCCCGCTCAATGGACTTGGTGATCATGGAGTGCTGGATCACCTCTCCCTCTTTCAGTCCGAGTTTATCCATCATGCCTGCAATACGCTCCGATCCGAACAGGCGCATGAGATCATCCTCCAGGCAGACATAGAACTGGGAAGAACCGGGGTCACCCTGACGGCCTGAACGACCACGCAACTGGCGGTCAACCCGCCGGGATTCGTGCCTTTCGGTCCCGATAATGGCCAATCCTCCAGCTTTTTTCACCTGGTCCGATAACTTGATATCTGTCCCCCGGCCGGCCATGTTGGTGGCGATGGTCACCGTCCCTGCCTTTCCGGCCTGGGCAACCACTTCCGCTTCCCGCTGATGCAGCTTGGCATTCAATACATTATGAGGTATTTTTCTGATGTTAAGCATTTTGGACAGTAGCTCCGACACCTCCACAGTGGTGGTACCTACCAGGGAGGGCCGGCCCTCCTTATTCAGCCTTACCAGCTCATCGATCACCGCATTGTATTTTTCCCTTTTGGTTTTATAAACCAGGTCCTCCCGGTCGTCCCTGACAATGGGACGGTTGGTGGGAATAACCATAACATCCAGCTTGTAGATGTCCCACAGCTCTCCTGCCTCAGTCTCCGCCGTTCCGGTCATACCAGCCAGTTTGTGGTACATCCTGAAATAGTTTTGCAGGGTAATAGTGGCCCAGGTCTGGGTCGCAGCCTCTACTTTAACATTCTCTTTAGCCTCAATGGCCTGATGAAGTCCGTCGCTGTACCTTCTGCCCTCCATAATACGGCCTGTCTGTTCGTCAACAATCTTCACCTTATTGTCCATGACCACGTACTCCACTTCCTTTTCAAACATGGCATATGCTTTCAGAAGCTGATTAACGGTATGGATCCGTTCCGACTTTACTGCATAATCCTGGAGCATCTTATCCTTAATCTCCAGCTTCTTTTTATCTTCCATGCTGGACCGCTCAATTTCAGCAACTTCCGATCCGATATCCGGAAGTATGAAAAATGCCGGATCATCCGATGAGCCGGTTATCAGGTCAATTCCCTTCTCAGTAAGCTCCACAGAATTCATCTTTTCCTCAATAATGAAGAAAAGATCATCTGTCACCAGATGCATGTTCTTGGACTGTTCCTGCATATAGTGATTCTCGGTTTTAAGCATGAGCGACTTATTCCCCTCCTCACTCAGGAGCTTTATCAGAGGTTTATACTTGGGTAATCCCTTATGGGCCTGAAGCAGTTTAAAGCCAGCCTTCTCCGTATCACCTTCAGACAGGAGCCTGCGGGCCTCGGTGAAAATGGAGGTGACCAGTGTCCGCTGGACCGTGATCAGCTTCTCCACCTTGGGCTTATATTCTGCAAACTCCTGATCATCTCCTTTGGGAATGGGACCGGAAATAATCAGAGGGGTCCTGGCATCATCCACCAGTACTGAATCCACCTCGTCCACAATGGAATAGTTATGTTTGCGCTGCACCAGTTCACCAGGACTGTGCGCCATATTGTCACGCAGGTAATCAAAGCCGAATTCATTGTTGGTCCCAAAAGTAATATCACAGTTGTAGGCCTTCCTCCTGGCTTCCGAATTGGGCTGGTGCTTATCAATACAATCCACGGTGAGTCCATGAAATTCGTAAATGGGCCCCATCCATTCCGAGTCACGTTTGGCCAGGTAATCATTCACGGTAACCAGATGGACCCCTTTCCCGGTAAGTGCATTCAGGAAGACCGGCAGGGTGGCCACCAGGGTTTTTCCTTCACCGGTAGCCATCTCAGCGATTTTTCCGCTGTGCAGGGCAACACCTCCAATGAGCTGTACATCATAGTGAACCATATCCCAGACCACTTCGTTGCCGCCTGCCATCCAACGGTTCTTCCAGATGGCCCTGTTGTTCTTAATCTCCACCGACTCCCGGGAAGCAGCCAGTGTCCGGTCATAATCCAGGGCCGTAACTTCAAGCTCTTCGTTTTCCTTAAAACGCCGGGCCGTGTCTTTGATCACTGCAAAGGCTTCGGGAAGTATTTCATCAAGTACCAGCTCATATTTCGCATCAATCTCTTCCTCCAGTTTATCGATCTGTTTGTAGATGTCCTCCTTTTCACTTACATCTACTTCCGGATCTTCGGCTCTGGCTTTCAGGGCTTCCAACTGAGTTTTTTCCTCATCCACAAAATCCGCCACACGCTTCTTCAGCAGAGCAGAACGCTCGCGCAACTGGTCGTTGCTAAGCTCTGGCAGTGGCTCATATGCGGCCTTAATCTTATCCACATAAGGAAAGACCTCGCGCATATCCCGATCCGCCTTATTACCCAAAAATTTTCCTATTACTTTGCCTACATCCATGATCCGATGTGATTATCTTGGTTTATAATGATCGTTGAGAAAGGACAAATTTACCCTTTTTTATTGGTCCATTACTTTCAAATAGTATACCAATATCAAAAAACAGCGATTTTGTCAGGCTTTAATAAGTACAGGGATGTTCTCACATCCCCGTATTCCTTATAAAAAGATTCAGGCCGGCTGGCCTCCCCCGTGTATAGGCACCTTACTCTGCAGGGCTTTCCCCACCGCCGCGCATGGACATAATATCACGGTCGAACATATAGAGATTGTTTTTTCCCACCAGGTTCAGTTTATCGATGATCGCCTTCACAGATGCTTCCTCCTCGATCTGTTCAGTTACAAACCACTGGATCCAGTTCTGTGTGGTGAAGTCATTCTCTGCTATGCACACTGCAACAATCTCATTGATGGATTCCGAGATGTATTTCTCATGAGCCAGCACCTGATCAAAGGCCGTAAAAATATCCTTAAAATCGGCAGGCGGCTTTTTAATCCCCGGGATGACTGCCACTCCATCACGCTCATTGACATATTTTACAAGCTTAAGCATATGAATCCTCTCCTCTTCAGCCTGCGCGTAAAGCCAGTTTGAAACACCTTCATACCCTTTGTTTTCAGCCCAGGAAGCCATGGACAGGTATAGTTGTGAGGAATAATCTTCCTTCTCAATCTGGATATTTAGTATTTCTTCAACTTTTTTTGGTAACATGGATTTTTATTTAAAGTTAATACTGACTGCTTTTTACATATTTTCTATGATGGCTGAACCAAATTCGGAGCACTTCAGCTCTGTTGGATTGTCCATTAATCGGGCAAAGTCATAGGTGACTTTCTTCTTCATGATCGCTTCCTGCAGTCCTTTAACAATCAGGTCGGCCGCTTCTTCCCATCCCATATACTGCAACATCATCACCCCCGAGAGAATGACCGATCCGGGATTCACCTTATCCAGTCCGGCATATTTCGGGGCGGTTCCGTGAGTAGCCTCAAAAATGGCATGACCGGTCTCATAATTAATATTGGCCCCCGGGGCAATCCCAATTCCTCCCACAATTGCCGCCAGGGCATCCGAGATATAGTCTCCATTCAGGTTCATGGTGGCAATGACGGAGTATTCAGCCGGTCGGGTCAGGATTTGCTGCAGGAAGGCATCTGCAATTACATCTTTGATCAGGATCTTACCAGCTTTAAGGGCCTTATCCTGTGCCTTATCTGCTTCTGCTTTCCCTTCTTTCTCAGCAATCCGGTCATACTGGTTCCAGGTAAACACCCGGTCACCAAACTCCTCCTCTGCCAGTTCGTATCCCCATTGCTTGAACTGTCCTTCGGTGAATTTCATAATATTCCCTTTGTGGACCAGGGTTACAGAGGGCAGCTTATTGCGAACCGCATGCTGGATGGCGCCTCTGACCAGGCGATAGGTCCCCTGCTTTGAAATGGGTTTAATGCCAATGGAGGTGCTTTCAGGGAAGCGCATGGTGGAAACACCCATCTCCTCCAGGAGAAACTTTTTGACTTTCTCCCCTCTTCGGGAGTGCCCGTCATCCACTCAATACCTGCGTATATATCCTCCGAATTTTCCCGGAAAATCACCATATCGGTGGTTTCGGGTTTTTTCACCGGAGACGGAACCCCTTTATAATATTTGACCGGCCGCAGGCAGACATAGAGGTCAAGGATCTGTCTTAATGCCACATTAAGAGATCTGATGCCACCACCCACTGGGGTGGTTAAGGGTCCCTTGATGGCCACCAGGTGCTCATGAATGATATCCAGGGTCTCCTCGGGCAACCATTTGCCGGTTTTGTTATAGGCCTTTTCACCAGCATACACCTCTTTCCAGACAATTTTTCTTTTTCCCTGATAAGCTTTCTCCACAGCAGCATCCAGTACTCGGACAGAGGCTGCCCAGATATCGGGGCCTGTGCCATCGCCTTCAATAAATGGAACAATTGGATAATCGGGAACAGTTATTTTTCCCTTTTGGTTGGTAATCTTTTCTCCGGTCATATTTTCTTACTTATGAGTTATGTGTGTTAATACAATTAATAATTCTTAATGTTCAATCGTCAAAATCCAGATTAAAGCGGGATTTAAGCTTACCCAGTTCAGGATTCTTCTTAAGCAGGAATTCCATTTTATCCTGCTCGGTGTATATCTTCTTCCCATTTTCCTCGCTTTCAGATACTTCGGTGATAAGTTCCAGGCTGGTAAAACCAGTATTTTTTTTGATGTATTTAAGCAGGGCGGACTTAATATTTTTCGTGAAATTATCCCGCTGCGCCTCGCTGTTTAGCAAAACCATAACCACTCCGTCTCCTTTTACCACCGGCTTGTGGTGAATCAGGGTGCTGTATATCCGTGGTTTGCTCTTCTGTATAGAGGTGGCATACTCGTTCCATGCCCGAATGATGGAATCCGGATCCGCCAAGATTTTTGGACTTTCCGCCGGTCGATGCTCCTGGGCAGAAGCCTCTTCAGAGGGAATAACTTCGGAGATCATAGGTTCCGGTTCAGCGCCTTTCAGACTCTCTTTTATGGAAATCCCAGGAGTTTTGATCAGTCGGCTTAGCCCATTATCAGGGGGAGGGATCATCCGGGGCTGCCAGAGCTTCCACTGTCTCCTCCGGATCCCGGCTTTTGGCTCAGGCTCCGGGACGGCTGGTGCAGCTGGTTCCGGAGATGGTCCGGGTTCAGCTACTGTGACTATTTTTTTTTTTGAAACCTCAGAAAGGTTCGCCAGTTTTACCAGTGCCAGTTCAATGGTCAGGCGCTGGTTCCTGCTGCCCCTGAACTGTATATCGGCCTGGTTGCAGATCTCCAGTCCCTCATAAAGAAATGGCAATGACACCTCTGCCGGATTGGGAGAGGTATTTCTCCCTGATCCCGCACCCACCTCCATCAACTGGACAGTTTCAGGATTTTTACAAACCATCAGGTCCCTCAGGTGCGCACGCATATCCATTGATAAAATTCCGGGATCAAAGCCCTTTGGACAGAATCTCATCAAACAGAAGCATGGCAGATGCCACATCACCCTCAAGCAGGGAAAATGTCAGTCTGAAAAAGTATTCATAGTCCAGGATATTCAGGTTTGAATCACTCCCTGGTAAGTGATCTTTTCTCCTGAAAAACTGACTACCTGGTCAAAAATAGAGAGTGCATCCCGCATGGCACCGTCTGCCTTCTGGGCAATCACATGCAGGGCATCCTCCTCATACTCCAGGTTCTCCTTAGTGGCGATCTGCTTCAGATACTCCACCGCATCCTCCACCCGGATCCGGTTAAAATCGAATATCTGGCAGCGGGAGAGAATGGTCGGGATAATTTTATGCTTTTCCGTGGTGGCCAGAACAAAAATGGCATGGGCCGGGGGTTCTTCCAGGGTTTTCAGAAAGGCATTAAAGGCAGCCTGAGAAAGCATATGAACCTCATCTATGATATATATGCTATAACTGCCAATCTGGGGTGGGATTCTTACCTGCTCGGTCAGGGTCCGGATGTCATCCACCGAATTGTTGGAGGCGGCATCCAGTTCATGAATGCTGTAGGATCGGTTCTCGTTAAAGGAGAGGCACGATTCACACTGATTGCAGGCTTCGCCCGTTTCAGAGATATTTTCGCAGTTTATGGTCTTGGCAAAAATCCGGGCACAGGTGGTTTTCCCCACCCCACGCGGACCACTAAACAGATAAGCGTGACCCAGGTGATCATTTAAGATGGAATTCCGGAGAGTGGTGGTTATGGAAGGCTGCCCTACCACATCTAATAAAACTCGCCGGCCTGTATTTTCTGGCCGATACAATAAATTTTTCCATTTGCGCCTGCTAAGATAAGAAACTACTCTGTAAAGTCGAAGGTCAAAATGAGGAAACAGAAAGGATCAAAGACAAATTGAAAAGAAACTGCTATTTTTTGGCTGTTAATCAAAAACTTCCTACTTTTGCAGTCGATTTTTTATTAACTAAATATTTATACATGTTGAACCAATACGAGACCGTTTTCATTGCTACTCCCGTTTTGTCTGAAAGCCAGATGAAGGAAGCGGTTGCAAAATTCAAGAAGATTATCACCGACGGCAAGGGTGAAATCGTTTACGAAGAGGACTGGGGGCTGAAAAAACTCGCCTATCCCATTCAAAAAAAATCCACTGGATTTTACCATCTGATCGAGTTCAGGGCAGATCCCAGCCTGATCGCCAAACCTGGAAGTTGAGTACCGCAGGGATGAACGCATCCTTCGCTTTCTGACCATGAAAATGGAGAAATATGCGGTGGCTTATGCAGAGAAGAAAAGAGCAAGAAAATCAGCAGAACAAAAACAGGAGAACGAATAATGGCACAAGATAATTCAGAAATCAGATATTTAACTCCGCCAACGGTAGAGATTAAGAAAAAAAAGTATTGCAGGTTCAGAAAGAACCGGATTAAATACATTGACTACAAAGATCCCGAGTTCCTGAAGAAATTCCTGAACGAACAGGGTAAAATTCTTCCGAGGCGCCTGACGGGCACTTCGTTGAAATTCCAGAGAAAAATAGCAGTGTCAATCAAACGTGCAAGTCACCTGGCAATGCTTCCTTATGTAACTGACATGTTAAAATAAAGGGAGGAAGAGAAATGAATGTGATCTTAAAACAGGATATGCCCAACCTGGGACATAAGGACGATATAATTACAGTCAAGAATGGCTATGCCAGGAACTACCTGATTCCAAAAGGATATGCCATTAACGCAACTGCCCAGAACAAGAAGGTACACGAGGAAATCCTCCGTCAGCGGGCTCATAAAGAGGCGGAACTGAAAGAAGCTGCCATGCAACTGGCCGAAGAACTTAAGAAGGTAAGCCTGTCCATTGGTGCCAAGACCAGTACCAAGGGAAAAATATTTGGTTCGGTCAACACGATCCAGATTGCTGAAGCGCTGATTGAAAAAGGATTTGATGTAGAACGGAAAAACATTTCCATCAAAGAAGATCTGATCAAGGAGATCGGAAGCTATTCAGCCACCGTCAAACTTCATAGAGAAGTGCTGGTGGATATTCCTTTTGAAATCGTTTCCGAGTAAGGAATCCTGCTATCTAAACAAAAAAAGGGTGTCTTAAAATGACACCCTTTTTTTTGTGAGCTTCTAGGAAAAACTACTGTTTCCTGATCCTGATAATTCGTGTGTTTACCATCTTACTGATATTCACAGTGATCTTATACATGACAGGAACAATCACCAGGGTGAGGAAAGTGGCAAAGGTAAGTCCAAAAATCACTGTCCAGGAGATGGGCCCCCAGAAGATCACCATATCTCCTCCAAAATAAAGAGCAGGTTTAAACTCACTGAGCAATCCAGCAAAGTCTATATTCAATCCAACAGCCAGTGGAATCAGACCCAATACGGTAGTAATGGCTGTAAGCAATACCGGACGCAGCCTGGTTCGCCCTCCTTCAATCACACAGGCCGTGGCATGATGCACCGGCAGAAATTCCTCCTCCTGTAATCCCAGCTCCTTTCTTTTTTGCCTTTTCAGCATTTCAATGTAATCAATAAGAACAATGGCATTGTTCACCACCACACCTGCCAGTGAGACTATTCCTATGCCCGTCATGACCACCACAAAATCCATCCGGAAAGTGGCTATCCCGCCAAATACCCCGATAGTACTAAATAGCACACTGGCCATAATAATCACCGGTTTTACCAGAGAGTTAAACTGGGTTACCAGGATGACAAGGATCAAGGCCAGGGCAATCAGCATGGCCTTTGAAAGAAAGGCCATGGATTCCATCTGCTCCTGTTGCTCTCCTCCAAAAGAAAACCCATAGCCCTCGGGAAAATTATAGCCAGACAGCAAGCCTGCCAGTTGTTCATTGATCCTGGTCGCATTATATCCTTCGATTACATTGGAGGACAGGGTTATGACCCGATTCAGGTCCTTTCGATTCACTGCGCCGTAAGTACTCCGATATTCCACATCGGCTATGGCAGAAAGGGGAATCTGTATGGTCCGGCCGTCGTCCATGAAAGAAACCATAAGGTTAAGCAGCGACGAGGTATTATAGCGGTACTCCTCTTTCAGTCGCATATTGATGGGATACTCTTCCTCCCCCACTTTGAAATCTGACACTTCGCGCCCAAAAAGGGCTGTTCGTAGGGTTGAAGCCACCTGGTAAGTGGAAAGGCCATAGCGTCTCAGCTTATCACGATCCAGGCTAATGAGAAGCTCAGGCTTGCCAACATCCAGGTCCATACTCAAGCCTTCGATCCCCTGTATATTTGATTCTTCAATCATTCTTGAGACAGAGTCGACGACAGACAGCAATGCTTCAAACTCCTCCCCGCTGATCTCAATGCTGATAGGGTCCCCGGCAGGGGGTCCGGATTCGTCCTTTTCGATAAAGAGCTTTACTCCGGGATAACGGTTGTTCAGTTTATCGCTCATTTCCCTCATAATCTCCGAGGTAACAACTCCTTTTCGGAGCTCATATTCCACAAAAGTAACCGTAGTAAGCGCCTTATTGGGCACGCTGCCCGTTTCAAACTGTTCATTCCCAACTCCTACGGTTGAAAGCACCGATTTAATAATATCCATCTCCCTGTAGGGGGCAATGATCTCTTCGATGTCCTTCTCCAAATCAATAACAAATGCATTGGTAGCCGTCACATCTGTCCCTATGGGCATTTCAGTGATCACATTGATATAGGAAGGTTCATTCTCCGGAAAGAAAGTCACATTCACATCCCTTGCCATAAAAAAACCAACAGCAAATATCAGCAGGAGAAAGGTGCCAAAAAAGAAGAAGATGGGATTGTATTTACGCAAGGAAAAGGTCAGCACTTTCAGGTATGCCCGTTCAAGCCATACTAAAAAAACCTCCTGGAACCAGATCTCCGCCCTGCTGAAAAACAGCGTATTTAAAAGGCCGATGAGTCCGAATATTACAGATAGGGATCCTGCGGTATTCCAGCCAGCCAGGTAAAACAATCCTCCCAGGCCCAGCAGAATGCCTGCAACCAAATACCCCCTCTTCTTGTTAGGCATGTTGTTTTTCCGGTCAGGGCCTACCCGAATAAAAGTCGCGGAAAAAACAGGAATAATAATCAATGCCACAAACAGGGATGAGGTCAACACAATGATCAGCGTGATGGGAAGATTCTTCATAAACTCCCCGGTAATCCCTCCCCAGAATGCAAGAGGCAGAAATGCGGCCAGGGTGGTTGAAGTGGAAGTTATGATCGGGAAAGCCACCTCCCCAACCGCTTTCTTAGCAGCTACAAAGGGAGGGTGTCCCAGATCCACATAGCGGTAAATATTCTCCACCACCACAATGGCATTATCCACCAGAAGTCCCAAGGCAAGGATCAGAGAAAACAGTACGATCAGGTTTATCTTGTAGCCCAGGGTGTTCAGAATGATGAAGGACAGGAACATGGACATGGGAATGGCCAGCCCTACAAATAGGGCATTTCTGGTTCCCAGGAAGTAAAACAGGACCAGGATGACAAAAATGACCCCCATGATCATGCTGTTCTCCAGGTTGCTTAATTGCATCCTGATCATTTCAGATTGATCATTGGTCAGGGTGACACTCAATTCCGCCGGCAAGGCACCTGATTCAGTGGTTTCATCCAGTATGCCGAATATCTTGTCGGTTGCTGCCAGCAGATTCTCCCCGCTCTTTTTAATGACCTGCACGCTGACAACCGACTGATTGTCCAGACGGGTAAAGGTCTTGGCCTCCTCATAGCCGTCTACCACCTCTGCCAGGTCCTTCAGGTATACCACCACCTGGTCTTCCCGTTTAACAATGATGTTTTCCAGCTCACTGATACTCTCAAACTCCCCTACCGTCCGGATCGACCGCCTGGTATCGCCCAATTTAATCTCCCCTCCGGAAATGGATACATTTTCCTGGGAAATGGCAAATTCAATATCATCAAAGGTGAGCTGATAGGCCTCCAGCTTCAGAAGATCCACATTTACTTTTATTTCCCGTTCATCCACCCCTCGGATCTCCACTTTGGAGATCTCAGACAAAGATTCGATTCTGTCCTCGAGGTATTCGGCATATTCCTTCAACTCCTCAATACTGTAGTTCCCGGACAAATTAATATTCAGTATAGGAAATTCGGAAAAATCTATATCCTCAACCACCGGATCCTGGAGCAGATCGTTGGGCAGTTCGCTCCTGGCTTTGTCCACCGCATCCTTCACGTCCTGCAGGGCTACCTTGATATCCACATCCGTGTTAAACTCCACAAATATGAGGGAGGCGTCCTGGGCAGAAGTGGAAGTGATCTCTTTAACCCCTTTTACTCCTTCCACCTCTTTTTCAATGGGCCTGGTAATCAGGTTCTCGATATCAAGCGGCGGATTTCCCGGATACAAGGTCTGAACCAGCACCGTTGGCAGAACAATCTCCGGAAAAAGTTCTTTGGGAAGATTCCGATAAGAAATGATCCCGAATAGGATGATGACCCCGGTCAGCAGAAAAATGGTATTCCTGTTCTTCAGGGCAAGGCTGGTGAGCTTAAATTCTCTTTGAGTCTTTTCTTCCATGATTGATTAACTAAGGGTTCATAATACGAACAGAGGTACCTTCAGCGACAAGATTATAACCCTTGGTAATTACTAAATCGTCTGGTAATAGCCCGTCGCTTATCATGGTCAGATCCTGTACGGTAATGCCACGTTCCACATATACTTTTTGAGCCTTCGGGCTTCCATTTTCATCAGATATCCGGAATAAATAAGTCCCCTGGAAATCCTCTCGAATTATATGAGAAGGAACCACCAGGGCATTGTTATCCCTAAAGTCCCATACCCTGACCGATGTAAGCATATTGGGTTTAAATTTCTCTCCTGGATTTTTTAGTTCAACCTCCAGAGAGAAGGTCCTGGTTTGGGGATCAATTACTTCGCCCAAGCGGCTTACCGGTGCTTCTATGAGCTCATCCGGGTAGTTTGGAAACCGGAGTGCTACCAGATCACCCTTATTAATATGATTCAGATAGGCCTCTGAGACTTCTGCAGAAACCCGCATGTTTTTAAGGTTCAAAAGATGGGCCAGGGGAATCCCCGGAGAGGCTAACTCTCCGGCTTTCAACATTATATCATCAATGATTCCACTGAAAGGTGCAGTCACATAAGACATCGCCAGCTGCTTCTCCAGAGTCGCCAGGCGTGCCTCCAGAGACTCCATATTATTTTTTGCCTCCAGGTACTGTATTTCACTTCCGATATTCTGGTCCCAGAGCTCCTGCTGTTTGCTATAGATCCGCTGGGCAAGTTGAAGGCTGGTTTTCACTTCATCGATGCTTTTTTCAATAACATCGGTGTTCAGCTTAATGATCGTATCCCCTTTCTTAACACGCTCGCCACGCTGGACTCTTACTTCCTGGATCTGCCCGTTTAACTCTGCACTGAGATAGGCATCTTCCAGGGCCTCTATTGCTCCCGATACTTCGAAATACCTGGAGAACTGTTCCGGAATCATCTTCCTGATCTCCACAGGCAGGTCCGACGCCGATGTTGAGGCTTCTGTTTCATCCCCCAGTTCATCTTCCAGTTCTGCAATCTTCAGATTATATTCTTCCACTTTCTTCCGGTAGGAGTCCAGCTCTGCTTCTGTTGAATTATTTCCTCCGGAGCCGCAGGCCATCAGGAGGGACAGAGATAATATTACAGCTATTTGTTTCATGCTTATTTGATTAAATTCTATTCATAAGTAAATCGATCTTGATCTTGGCATTCAGCAACTCCACCATGGAACCTGTGTAGCTTGTTAATGCCTGCAAATACTGATTATTCACCTGGGTCAGTTCCAGGCTTGAGGCCAGACCCTTGTCATACTTCGTTTTGGTAACCCGGACCACTTTTTCGGATAGTTCCAGATTTTTTTTATCGCTGTTATACCGCTCCAGCGCATTGGCAAAATCATACTTGTACTGAGTAAATTCAACCTGAAGTCCTTCGGCGGCAAAGACCTTACTGTTCCTGGCCTTTTCATAGGAGATTCGTTTTTGTGAAACTCCGGCCCTGCGCATTCCGCTGCTGAAAATGGGGACATTGAAAGAAAGTCCAAGCATGGAGGCCCGGTACCAATTCTCATTTTCATCCAGAAAATTAAACTGATTTCGCTGGGCTGCGAAATCCATGGAATAAAATGCCGATAGAGAAGGAAGATATTCGGATCTTTTCAATTTCAAATCCATATACGCCAGACGTTCCTGTTCCCTGAGTATCTGATAATCCAGGTTTTCCTCCAGGGTAAACTCCTCCCCCAGCGCAGCCTCATAATCGACCTTGGCAAGCTGGTCATGGAGTCCGTCGGTCAGTAGAATGGTAAGATTCCGGTCCAGCCCCATCTGATACTTTAACAGGTTCTGGCTAGCCCTTACCTGCCGTTCCGTAGATAGAACACTGTTCTGGAGGTCCATCAATGCCACCTCCAGCTGATCGGCCTCTAGTTCCTCCACAAACCCGGTCTCATAGAGTTTCACAGTTTCTTCAAAGCTAAGGCGAACGTTATCCAGGTTGGCCTTCAAAAGTTCCAGGGTAGATTCTCCCAGGAGGACCAGGTAGTAGTTTTCGGTAACCGTTTGCCGTACCTGTTGCTCTGTCCTCTCCATGTTACGTTTCGAGAATTCTTTGAATATTTTGGCCGTCTGGAGCCCAATGATATACTCTCCACTGAATAAGAGCTGATTTCCCAAAATTCCCGCTGTCGCATAATGCTTGGTTCCAAACTGAACTTCGATCTTGTCGCTTGGGTCTCCCAGAAAATCAGGGATCAGAGTAGTCGCAAGGTTTATATTATAGTTGTAATTTACACTTGCATTCACCTGGGGCAATCCTGTTGCAGCGGTTTCCCAGACCCTTTTATCTGCGGCGTCCACATCCAATCTGGCATTCTTAGCGTTCAGGTTATGCTCCATGGCATAGAGCACCGCCTCCTCCAGGGAAAAATATACGGTATCGGCCAGCTGATTCTGTGCCAGTAAGCTGGTGCTTTGAGCTAAAAATACTAGAATAATAATCTTTGTTCTCATATCTGTTAATCTTGAAGATTCTCCATTTTTTCCTTTAGTTGGGACAAGATTTTTAATCCCTTTTCATTACATATGCCATGAAGGTGATAGGAAAAAATCTCCTTCATAAACTCATAAGAGCTGGTCGTATGTTCCTGGATGATATCACTATGGTCCAACATCTCCATCCGGGCCAGGTACAGGCTGCCGATGGCCTCTTCCTTAATTTCATCCCGGTAAATGCCCTCTCGCTTCCCTTTCCGGAGATTCTCAATGATGACTTTATACATTTGCTCTCTTTTCTCCCGGACCCAACTCCGGTATATTTCAGGGTAATATCTTTTAAGATCATGGGTGAAGCTGGCACTATACCGGGAGCGGAAGGAATGAATTCGGCTGTTAACCAGGAAGATTTCCTGGATGGCATTAAAGTCGGATTCATAGATTTCTTCATAAAATGTCCGGCTTTGGCTACTATCAAAGTCGATCACCCTGCGGATCAGATCATCCTTATCTTTAAATTCGGTGTACAGGGTTTTTTTGGACACTCCCAGCTCTCTGGCAATATCCTCCATGGTTACACTTCGAATTCCGTAAGGAATAAAAAGCGCTAATACCCTTTCCAACATATGTCTCACTTCCTTCATGTAACTCTCCACTTTGGAAACCCGGGAAATTTTCAAAGTTTCCTTAGTTTCAATAAGGGGAAACAGACAAGGGCGGGAAATGTTCGAAGTGTTATGTTAAGCTTTTGTTAAAATATATTAAACAAATATTTGCCTCAAAGCCTATAAACACTTAAGATGAGTGGAATTAACGGAAGTTATCCTGCCAGGCCTGGCGCTTGTTCCATTTCAGATCTGAAAGAATGGCTGATTTGGCATTGATCTGGAAGTTGTAGGACTTGTAGGTTCCAAAGGGAACCACCGAGATCCTCATCTCCCAGCAATGGAGATCCCTGTATATACTCAGGTTGGTGGTGGTGAATTGTTTGGTATTCAGGTCATAACCCGAATTAAACCCGATCTTCCAGTTGGGCGAGAGGCTGAAATCGCCTGAAGCTCTCAGGGTCTGAATTATTTTACTTTCAGCCTGCCTTTTCGTATAACTGAAACTGTAATCCACCCGGAGCGACCAGGGAATATCAAAATCCACGTAGTCCCCGTAATAATCCTCCATATTTGGATCGTATTGTCCCATGGGATCTCTGGAATCGATCTCCCCGTTATTCAGCTGAGATTGTGAATCCAGATCCTCCTGCCCTGGTCTGCTGCCGCTTTTTTCTTGTTTGGATTTCAGGGAGAATCCCGCAGACATAGAGGCAGCGGTGAGGCGAAGGGGTTTGCCGGTCTGTGAAAACCAGGTTTCAGCGGTCCGGGACCGGGTCTCGTCGTATCCGAAAGGATCCAGTACCCCCCGGAATGAAAGGTTCAGCTTATTCTTAAACAGCTTGGTGCTGCCATTAAAACTGATAGGGGTCCATGCCGGGCTCAGGCTGTCTGTGTGAAAGAGGTTCAGGCTGGTGCTTAAACTCAGGTTATCCAGCAAGCTGACTTTTTCCAGTTCATCAATGGTATCGTTTCTGGAACGCATCTTAGCTTCCAGATTATTGCGCAGGGAGAAATTCAGCGAACCGGATGCCCCCCTGGTGGAGGGAGTTCCGTAAATCTGGTCCTCATAAATGGAATAGGTATGCACGGTATCCCCGCTTTCCTTATCAATCAGGTCCCTGTAATAGTCAACTTGAAGATTCCCCATATCCGGCACATAGGAGAATCCGGCCGAGGGGGTCATTACATGGCGGACCTGTTCCAGCCTTCCCTTTCCCTTGAAGGTATACATTCCGTATATCTTGGGCGATATCCCTGAGCCAATGCTGGGGAAGAGCGAGTGCGCATAAGATATCTTACTAATGGTGTCCTTAACTATGGTGGTGGTATATCCAGTTACATTTCCCTGATCATCAATTACATCGTTGTAGGTAAGATACTTCCTGGTCTGCTTGGTATAGAGCATGCCATTGTAGTTTAGGGAAGGGGTAATGGCAAAACTCTGCAGCATGGGTGTTCTCCGGAAGGGCTTAATGCTCAGGCTCAGAGGGATGCTGTGCTTATAACCGTTTTTCATGTCATCCCACACCTGGCTGGTGAACAGGAGCGTGTCGGTGGTCGCAATCCTGTTCTCCAGCAAACTGGTATAGCTCAGCTGTATGTCCTCGTAAAACCTTGAGGGGCCTACCCCGGATTTACGCTTGAAGGGGGTGATCCTGGCCATGTTAAAGGAGACCTTTGGAAGGGTCATATTCACTGCCTTGGTATTGCTGTTCTGACTGTGGTTCAGAGAAGCACTCATATTAAACGGGCTGTTGGGCCATGATTTGGTATAGGAGATACTGGACTGCTTGGTGTTCCTCATCACACTGTTGATATTGTTGGTATGGTTCTGGTCGTAGGAGGAACTGGACAGGTTCACACTGGCCCTGAACGAACTATTGGGATTGGCCCTGGAATCCTGGCTGTGACTCCAGCCAATCGCGTAGTCCTTACTCACCGAATAAGTTTCTTCAATATTCTTGTAGCCGCTTACATTTTTAAAATAGCGCAAATTCAGATTTCCGGTGAAGTGATAGTTCCACTTATAATTACTTCCAAGCCTCACTCCCCAGGTCCCATTGGAATAAACATCGCCAGTAAGGCGCAGGTCCATGTAATCGTTCATGGCGAAGTAGTAGCCTCCCTCCTTAAGGTAAAACCCCCGATTGGTTTCCTCTCCATATTTGGGAATTAGGATTCCGGAGGTTTTAGTCATGGAATTGGGAAAAAAGCCGAAAGGCAGCCCAATGGGCAGCGGCACATCGGCCAGAACGATATAAGCAGGTCCGGAAACAATTTTATCCCCGGGCATGCTAATGGCCTTGGTGAGGGCTATATAAAAGTGGGGGTGATCCAGATCGCAGGTAGTGTACTTCCCATCCTTCAGGTGTATATGCCCGTTTTTTTGCTTTTTGGTCTCTTCTGCATGCAGGTATCCCCCCTCCTGTTGCGTGATCACCTCCTGAACATAGGCCTTCTTGCTTTTGAAATTGTACCTCATTGTTTTGGACTCGAAAGAGCTGCTGGCATCGGTAAAGACAGGTTTTCCTGCCAAAGCACCGGTTGAATCAGGCAATCCATAAGCTGTGACCAGGCTCGAATCCATATCATACCGGATATAATCAGCCTCCAGGACAATATCTTCATAGGCTATATGTGCTCCACCGAAAAGCTCTACGGTCCCTCCATCCAGCGAAAATATCAGGGAATCGTTGGCACTGTACTTTACTTCAGATTCAACCTCTCCCCCGGCAGCCCGGGGGGCCAAAAGCGTGTCGGAGCGGATAGAATCGGCCAAAGTCATACTGTCGGATATGGCCTGAAACAGAGAATCCAGGGCAGGCTGAGCTGCCACTACTGCAGAATCGGGCTGTTGAGCATACAATACCCTGCAGCTTATAACAGTTAGTAAGATGATGAAAAATATCTTAATTCGATCGTAAAGCAATCTGGATAAACTTATATTTTTGTGACAAACGCAAAGGTAATGCCAATATATATAAAACGGCTATTTCACACGTTTCTTGTATCAACAATATTAGCTTTTATTTCGATCCCTGCATCAGGTAAAAGAATGGGGATTGATCCGCCCAAAGGGATTCGTACAGTTGTGATTGATGCCGGACACGGTGGAAAAGATCCGGGTGCCGTGGGAAAAAGAGGGAAGGAAAAGGATATCGCCCTGGCAATCGCCCTGAAGCTGGGAAAGTACATTGAGGAAAACATACCCGAGGTGAAGGTGATTTACACCCGGAAAACGGATGTGTACCCAAAACTGATTGAGCGCGCCAATATAGCCAACGAGGCCGAAGCAGACCTGTTCATATCCATCCACGTTAACGCCCTCCCGAACAAACCTAACACCCAGGGCACTATGACTCTGGTCCTGGGGCAACACCGGCTGGGGGAGAATTTCGATGTAGCAGTCAGGGAGAACTCCGTAATCCTGTTGGAGGAAGACTATGAAACTGTTTATGAAAACTTTGACCCGACCTCTGCTGAATCATATATCATGTTCTCCCTGATGCAAAAAACCTACTTCAAACAGAGTATTGAATTTGGTGATTTTGTGCAGAACCAGTTTCGTGAGCGCGCCTACAGAAATGATCTGGGAGTCAGGGAACAGGGACTTCTGGTTCTTGCGCAGACCTCCATGCCCGGGGTGCTGGTGGAAACCGGCTTCATTACCAACGAGGAGGAAGAGAAATACCTGCTATCCCAGTATGGACAGGAGATTATTGCTTCAGCTATATACCGGGGATTCAAAGAGTACAAGGAGGAGATTGACCGAAGAAGCAATCTCACCGTGGTTGTTGCTGATGAACCCGCCGCCGGAGAGGAAGTAAACATGAACGATGAGCCCCCTGCACCGAAAGCCGACAGGATCATCTTCAGCATACAGCTGGCTTCTTCCAAGAACAAAATTGCCGCAGAACCGTCATCTTTTAGAGGATACAAAGAGGTGAGGGTCGTTCAGGACGGCAGATGGTATAAATATATAGTTGGTACAGAGAGCAGCTATCATGCCGCCCTGGAAAGATGCAAAATTATCAAATCCGACTTTCCAGACGCTTTTGTTGTCGCATCGAGAGGTGGGAAAATCCTTTCCTTGAATGATGCCCTGGAAGAAATGAATCAGTAATATGAAACTCAGCAGTGAAGCCAAAGTAGGGATTATCGGAATAGTCACCCTGCTCGTATTAATTTGGGGTATAAACTACCTGAAAGGCAGAAATATGCTCAGCACTTCGTACACGCTTCATGCATTTTATGAGGATTCCGGGGGATTAGAAAGCTCTGCACCTGTAGTGATGAACGGGGTAAAAATCGGTTATATCGACGCCATTAAACTTCAGGCTGAGAAAAAGCCGCCAATTCATGTCATATTGCATTTGGAGAAACGGTATCCGCTCCGGAAAGGCTCCACTGCAGTGCTCTTCAGTGCTGATCTTCTGGGCACCAAAGCCATCCGCGTTGAACCCTCTGACCAGGGAAGCCTGCTTCAGCAACAGGATACCATTAAATCTTTCAGGGAAGAGGATATGTTTGCTTCCATCAGCGCCCGGGCAATGCCGGTGGTAGAGCAGATTGGAGGCCTTGCTGAATCGCTTGATAGCGTGGTTGTCAAGCTTGATGAGCTTCTGGAATCGGAAGCCCCGGCTGAAACCATGTCTTCTCTTTCTGAGATAGCTGAATCCCTCTCACTGACCCTGAGGCCGGGGGGTGCTCTGTTTGAAAGCTTTCAGCACCTGGAATCATTCACTTCCATGCTGGAAGACCAGGAGGGGGAAATTGTTTCCATGACCAAGCATCTGAACTCCATCAGCGAAACCATCGATAGTGCCGGAATTCAAAGAATTTCTGAAGAACTGCTGTCAGCTTCCGAGGCACTTGCAAGCCTGCTGAATCAGGTAAACTCCGGGAAAGGGACAGCAGGAAAACTGATCTACTCAGATACGCTTTTCGTTAATCTTCAAAATCTGGTGGCTAACCTGGACAGCCTGGTGGTAGATCTGAATGAAAATCCCAAGGATTATGTTCATTTTTCTCTGTTTGGAAAATAACAGCAGAAAACAGGCGGAAATAAGTTTTTTTCATTTTGATTTTTTGACCAAAAAATCCTTTTCAATGTTTAAATTAGATCTTAAGTTATGCCCGTACATTAAATAAAGAATTGAATTGGAAGGACTAAAGGATTCTATAACAATTCATTAAGCTGAACTTAAAAAAGATTTATCTTAAATTATTGATTTACTGAATGTTATAAAATATATATTTTTTTTCGTTCTATAAATTATTGACCCTAACAACAATATACTGTTTCTGAGATTTTCAAGTCCTCATGAGTTTTTTTTTAACTATTTTTTTCACAATCTTTGCTTTGGGAATTCTACAGGCTAATAAACTAATTTTCTAATACTAAATCGACGTTTAAAATGCATGAGCGTATATGGAACAACTGTCTTACTGTGATCAAAGACAATGTCCCCTCAATAAGTTTTCGCACTTGGTTTGAGCCTATTGTTCCTCTGAAGCTTGAAAATGATATTTTGACCATCCAGGTTCCCAGTCCCTTTTTTTATGAGTACCTGGAAGAGCAGTATATCGATATTCTCCGGAAAGTGATCAAGAAAGAGCTGGGGCCGGAAGCGAAGCTGGAGTACAATGTGATCATGCAAAACAATTCCTTCAATAACAGCAAGCCCTACACGGTCAAATTCCCGGCCAGAAACAACAAAGAGATCCGGAATGCACCTGTCACCGTCCCCCTGGATGCCAGCGAAAATACCATAAAGAACCCTTTTGTCATCCCCGGATTGAAGAAACTGGATATTGATCCCAGACTTAATCCGGAGAATTCATTCGATAACTTTATTGAAGGAGAGTGCAACAGGCTGGCCCGTTCCGCGGGGTATGCCGTTTCCAAAAATCCGGGAGGAACCGCATTTAATCCACTGTTGATATACGGGGACAGTGGGCTGGGAAAAACCCACCTGGCACAGGCCATTGGAATTGAAGTAAAGGAGATTTTCCCGGAGAAAACAGTTCTCTATGTAAATGCCAACAAGTTCCAGACCCAGTTCGTGGATGCAATCAGGAACAACAATAAAAATGATTTTCTCCATTTTTACCAGATGATTGATGTGCTGATCATTGATGATGTACACGAATTCGCCGGGAAGGAGAAAACTCAGGATACCTTCTTCCATATTTTTAACCACCTCCATCAAAGTGGCAAACAGCTGATTCTGACCTCAGACAAACCTCCGGTAGAACTACAGGGGATGGAATCCAGGCTTCTTAGCAGATTTAAATGGGGGCTCTCTGCCGATCTTCAGGCACCGGATTTTGAAACCCGGATGGCCATTCTGAAGAAGAAGACCTATAATGATGGGATAGAATTGCCCGAAGAGGTGCTGGAGTATATCTCCACGCATATCTCAGAGAATATCAGGGAACTTGAAGGTGCCCTGATTTCACTGCTCGCCCAGTCGACACTCAACAAAAAGGAGATTACCCTGGATCTGACCAAGGAGATGATCGATAAGCTAATTAAGAGCACCAAAAGGGAGATCTCCATTGATTATATTCAGAAGGTGGTCTGCAACTACTACAATATTGGGCTTGAAATGCTACAATCAAAAACAAGAAAGCGGGAGATTGTGCAGGCTCGCCAGGTGGCCATGTTTTTCTCTAAATCCCTCACAAAATCATCTCTGGCAACCATTGGTTCCCAGATAGGAGGAAAGGACCACGCCACCGTTTTACATGCATGCAAAACTGTGAACAACCTGATTGAGACCGATAAACGGTTCCGACTTCAGGTGGATGAAATTGAGAAAAAACTAAAAATGTAAGATCAATTAGAAACAGGTTCTTTTCCGGACCTGTTTTTTTTTAACTAAAAATTCTGAATGCATTTTCTTCTCCTTTGTATTCTCTCCTCCACAGGCATTTTCGTCATCTTTAAAACCATTAGCCGATTTAACATCCCCGCCTTCCCGGTTATCGTGATCAATTACCTGGTAGCCACTCTATTGGGCCTTATGATCAATCCAGGTAATGCGGATTTCGCTTCGATCATAAATTCCAGATGGCTGCCCATCAGCATGATTATCGGGATCATGTTTATTTTGATGTTCTTCCTGGTAGCACATTCCACGAAAAAAGCCGGTTTATCAGTCACCACTGTAGCCAGTAAAATGTCGGTCATTTTCCCCATCCTCTTCTCCCTCCTTATTGATCCTTCCGATCAGCTTAGCCTGATGAAAGCAGCAGCTGTACTTATCGCACTGGGAGGAGTGGTGTTAACCGTTTACAAACCAGAAAACGGAACCCTCGAAAAAAGTGTTTTTGTGATCCCCCTTCTGCTTTTTGTAGGAATGGGAGTGGTGGATTCCATGGTGAAACTGGCGCAACAGCAATATGTGGAAGATAGGGAGACCGCACTGTTCAGTGCCATACTTTTCCTGAATGCTTTTCTGGCCGGCGTACTGGCTTTGTTGTTTTTCAGGAAATACAACAAACACTTTATCAGAGCCAGGGTCTGGGGATGGGGAGTCCTGCTCGGGGGGGTAAACTTCGGCTCCATTTTTTTTCTGGTCAAAGCCCTAAACTATAGCTCGGCCGCCGGCAAAAGCATGGACAGTTCGGTAATATTTGGGGCCAACAACATCAGCATTGTTGCCTTGAGTGTTCTTGTGGGACTATGGGTGTTTAAAGAGAAACTCCGGCTTGTAAACTGGATAGGTATTGTATTATCGGCACTGGCCTTGCTGCTATTTACACTGGTATAGATGAAGGATCAATATCTGACCATAGCAGGCCCATCTGAAGGGATTTATAAAGAGAAAGGAAGCAAATTCCTGGCATTCGCCCATCAGGCCCGAAATGAAGAGAGCATAAAACAGCATCTGGAATCACTAAGGAAGAACTATCACGATGCCCGACACCACTGCTTTGCATGGCGCCTTGGACCGGAGTTAAGCCGCTACAGGGTCAGCGATGACGGTGAACCTTCCGGTAGTGCCGGAAAACCCATATACGGTCAGATACAATCCAGGGAACTAAGTGATCTGCTGGTCGTAGTGGTCCGGTATTTTGGAGGAACCAAACTGGGTGTAGGGGGATTGATAAACGCCTATCGTTCAGCGGCCTCAGATGCACTGGATCGTAGCAGTATCATAGAACGTCGGGTGTATGACCGGCTAAAGGTGGAGTTTGAATATGAGCGCATGAATGCGGTTATGAAGGTGATCAAGGACTTACAGCTTGAATTTGAAGAGCAGGAGTTTGATCTGAATTGTTCTCTGACCCTGAAATCGTGGAAACGTCAGACGGAGCTGGTGTTTGATAGTTTTTCAAAAATCGACGCTTGCAAGATATCACTTATAGAAGAATAGTCACTATATTAAAATCAAAATAAACCGTCATCGTATGAAGAACAAACATCTTGTTTCAATCACAGATTTCACCAAGGAAGATTACCTGAGGATCCTGGAACTGGCCGCTGAGTTCGAAAAGAATCCGCGGCAGGATATCCTTAAGGGATATGTGATTTCCACCCTGTTTTTCGAGCCCTCCACCAGAACACGGCTAAGTTTTGAAACTGCCATCAACGGGCTGGGAGGACGAGTGGTGGGATTCAGTGATTCCGGAGCCACCAGTGCTTCCAAAGGAGAAACCCTGCACGACACCATCAAAATGGTAAGCAACTACGCGGACCTGATCGTAATGCGTCATCCCCTGGAGGGAAGTGCCCGTCTGGCCAGTGAAGTCTCCTCAGTACCCATTGTAAATGCCGGTGATGGAGCAAATCAACACCCCACACAGACCTTGCTGGATATGTATTCCATCCAAAAGACACAGGGAACCCTGGAAAATCTGAAAATCTTTATGGTCGGAGACCTGAAATACGGGCGAACGGTTCATTCCCTGCTTCAGGCCATGTCCAAGTTTAACTCCACCTTCTATTTCATTTCCCCCGATGAATTGAAAATGCCCCCAGCCTATAAATTGTATCTGGATGAACTGGGACTGGAGTATTTTGAAGGCAAAGACCTGACAGAGTTCCTGCCGGAGGCAGACATTATCTATATGACACGGGTGCAACAGGAACGCTTCACCGACCCCATTGAATACGAACGGGTGAAAAATGCCTACATCCTGCGCCGGAAGATGCTGGAGGGATGCAAAGAAACCATGAAGGTGCTTCACCCCCTGCCCAGGGTAAATGAGATTCATACAGATGTGGATGCGAGTCCCCACGCCTACTACTTTGACCAGGCAAGGAACGGAGTCTATGCCCGAATGGCAATACTGACCTCCATCCTGGGAGTTAAATAAAACCTGTGCAATCGAACAAGCAAGAAAGATGAAAGATAAACAACTATCAGTCAGCGCAATAAAAGAAGGAACCGTTATTGATCACATCCCTGCCTCGGCCCTTTTCAAGGTGGTTTCCATATTGAACCTGGATAAACTGGATACGATGATAACCATCGGGAACAGCCTGGGGAGCAATAAACTGGGTAAAAAAGGGATCATCAAGCTCTCCAAGGTTTTCTTCAAGGATGAAGAAATCAATAAAATTGCCCTGGTGGCACCCTGTGCCAAGCTGAATATTATCCGGGATTACGATGTGGTTGAGAAACGGGTAGTTGAGATCCCCGATGAGATTAACAGCATCGCAAAGTGTGTAAATCCGAAATGCATTACCAATAACGAAAAGGTGAATACCCGCTTCGAGGTAGTCTCCAAAGCGGAGGTAAAGCTAAAGTGCCATTACTGCGAGAAGATTACGGATCAGAACAACATCGTTATTATCTGATCCTGTCGAAGGCCTTTACCAGCAATTCATCTCTTCGAATTCTTCTGAATGCAAAGTAGAGGAGTATTATGCTTATGGGAGGTACAATAAACCTCCATTGATGAAGGGTCAGGGCCCCTTCCAATCGGATTTTGGCCATGTAGGTATAGAAAAACATCATACCAAGCGCTCCTGCATTTAGCAGGATCAAAAAAATGGCTATCCGAATCTGTCTCATGCGATGCCGGTAAAAAAAGATATTCAAAAAAGCCAGCACCGCCACAAAAACGAAAATAACGGAGAGTGGCCAGGTGGCCATCTCCATTTTTTCATCGTTGGCATCAAATAAGCCCGAGTGTTTAAGCACAAATTCGTTACCCTCCAGGCTAAATCGTGTAATTGGCCCTGTAAGTAAAAACAGGGAAAGAAGAAAGACCCCCAGAAGAAAGAGGGTCTGTGATCTCTGCAACATAACTATATTCTTTAGTTTCCTCCCAGGATCATAGGAAGCCCGTCTTCACCGCTTCCAATAACCACCACCTTGGTGTTGGCAGAGTTGGCCAGCTCCAGGGTGGCATCAATTCCCTTTTGTTTCAGAATATTATCGGTAAGTGATTGACTGATAATCTTGTTGTAGTCGGCAATACCCTGGGCCTCAATCCTCATACGATCAGCTTCACTGGTTTCCCGCTCAAGCCTGTACTGGTAAGCCAGTGCTTCCTGCTGCTGCTGCAATTTGCTTTCAATGGCTGCTTTGATCTTTTCAGGCAGCGTAATGGAGCGAATCAGCAGGTCTTTCATATCAATGTCCTTACTGGCTAATGCTTTTCGCGTCGATTCAATAATCTCGGTCTCAACCTCTCCCCGTTTGGTGGAATATATTTCTTCTGCCGTATAGCGACCTGTAACAGCTCTAACCGTCGATCTCACATTTGGAATTACCATCACAGAGACATAGTTGGTTCCAATATTCTCATGCAGGTAACCAATCTTTTGATAAAACGGATTGAAGATAATGGTCACATCCACGTTGATGGAGAGGCCGCCTTTATCCAGCACATCCATGGTCTCTTCAGCCTTCTGCTCCTTTACATCGTAACGGATCAGGTCGTTCCAGGGGGCTATTACATGAAATCCGGGAATGTAGATATTTTCCTTATCCAGTCCGATTCCAAATTTCTTGAAGACCACGCCGCGTTCGCCGGGTTTCAGGACATAAAACATCTGACTGCCAAAGATAAGTAGCAGTACCACAATGGCCACCACACTTATAATCAAGTATTGAGTTCTTTTCATATCACTATATTTTAGTTGTGAGTAAGTATTTTCAAAGCAGCTACAAAAATACACTATTTTTATCGAATAAGTGATAAAGAAAGTATATTGAAACCGATTTCCCATACAGACCTGATCCTGAATCCGGATGGGAGTATATACCATCTGCATCTGCTGCCGGAGGATATTGCTGACCACGTGATCCTGGTGGGTGATCCAGGAAGGGTCAGCCAGGTATCTTCATTTTTCGACCATATAGAACTGGAGAAAGGAAACCGGGAGTTTGTTACCCACACCGGCAGCTACAAGGGTAAAAGAGTGACCGTACTTTCCACAGGCATAGGAACGGATAATATAGATATTGTTCTCAACGAACTGGATGCGCTGGTCAATGTGGATCTGGAAAAACGTATACCGCTGTCCCGGAAAAAGAGTTTGAAGCTAATCAGGATAGGAACCAGTGGAGCCCTGCATCGAGATATAGCTCCGGGTGGACAGATCATCACCCGGGTGGCCGGGGGCCTTGACGGGCTGTACCATTTTTACCAGGATCCTGGCAAGCATAACCTGCTCACACTTTCCGAATCGTTCAGGGAGCATACAGCCTGGAAAAGCAGCCTCGCAGAACCCTACTTCATCAAAGGTTCGGAGATCTTGCACTCCCTGCTGTCCGGACCCGGGGTGGTATCCGGAATCACTCTTTCAACCCCGGGTTTTTATGCCCCCCAGGTCAGAAGCCTCAGACTGGCTTCCTTTGATCCGGGGCTGGTCGCAAAACTTAATTCCTTCCGTTTTGAAGGCATGCGCATCAACAACTTTGAGATGGAAAGTTCAGCGCTCTATGCGCTGTCTGCCCTTCTGAACCACCAGGCCATTACCATTTGTGTTGCCGTTGCTAACCGGATAAGCCTTGAATTTTTAGAGGAGTATCATACAGCGGTTGAAACATTGATCCGGATGGTACTTGAAAAACTGAATCAGGATGACTGAAAACGGACATAGAGAACTGGAAGCCCTGATCAGTTTGCTTGAAGATCCTGACAACCTGGTATTTGATAATGTTTCAAATCGGCTCATAGAGCTGGGGGAAGAAGCAGTCCCTCCCCTGGAGAAGAGATGGGAAATTACTCTGAAACCTGATCTGCAGGTACGCATTGAAAATGTGATTCGAAAAATCCAGTTCAATACTCTGAAAAGAGGGATGGACAGCTGGAGGTTCGGTGGGGGCACCGACCTGCTTTACGGAGCTTTCCTGGTAGCCCGTTTTCAATATCCGGAGCTGGAGTATGAGCTTTTAAATGAGAAAATAGAGAAAATAAAAAAGGATATCTGGCTGGAGCTGAACAATGAGCTGACCGCCCTGGAGAAAGTGAAGGTCATCAACTATTTTCTCTATGAGATCCATAAGTACGATAAAAGCCTGAAAAAGGCGCACTCGCCACAACTTTATCTGGTCAACCATGTGATGGACACCATGAAAGGCAGTCCGGTCATGCTGGGATTGATCTACGCCGAACTGGCCCGTAGATTAAACCTTCCCATCTACGGGGTAAACCTTCCGAGGAATTTTGTTCTGTGTTACTACGATCCTGAGTACCATGAAGATCCCAATAACATTCTGTTCTATATCAATCCCTCGGATAAAGGTTCCGCTCTGGGCTTGAAAGAGCTGAAGCACTTCCTGCGTCATTTGAGGATTGAAGAAAAAGAGCTTTACTTTACTCCCTGTTCCGGAATAGACATTATAGAAAGACTAATCATTAACCTGCAGTTTGCCTATGAACGTTCAGGCCAGGCAGAGAAGGCACAATCACTTAAAAACCTGCTTTATCCCGATAAATGAGCCTGGACTAGACCTTGTAATACGCTCTGTACCAATCAATAAACTTTTGAATACCGGTTTCCACAGGGGTGCCTGGATTATAATCATAATCCCTTTTTAAGGAGTCAACATCCGCCCAGGTCCGCTCCACATCACCGGGCTGAATGGGCATCATCTGCCATTCTGCTTTTTTTCCGAGAGCCTTTTCAATGGCTTCAATAAAGTCGGTCAGTTTGACCGGGCTGCTGTTTCCAATGTTATGAATTTTATAGGGTGCTGAAGAGAATGAGGGATCCGGCGATTCTGGCTGCCACTCCTCCCCTTTGACCTGACCCTTGTGGACCATTCGTTCTATCCCGCCAACTATATCATCCACATAGGTAAAGTCCCGTTCCATGTTTCCATGATTAAATACCTGGATGGGCTCTCCTGCAAGTATTGCTTTTGTGAAAAGAAAGAGGGCCATATCCGGTCTGCCCCACGGGCCGTAAACCGTAAAAAAGCGTAAGCCAATGGTCGGAACCCCAAACAGGTGACTGTAGGTATGCGCCATCAGCTCATTGCTCTTCTTACTGGCTGCATACAGACTAACCGGGTGGTCCACATTGGAGCTTACTGAAAAGGGCATATTCTTGTTCAGCCCGTAGACACTGGAACTACTGGCATAGATCAGATTCTCCACGGGATGATGCCTGCAGGCTTCCAGAATATTCAGAAAGCCCGTGATATTGCTGTCCACATAAGCCTGGGGATGAGTGAGGCTGTACCGGACACCTGCCTGGGCAGCCAGGTTCACTACCACATCAAACTGACGATTGGCGAATAGTTCAAACAGGGATTCCCTGTCCTCCAGTTTCAACTGGATAAACTGATAATTGTCATAAAGACTACTTGTCAGCACCTGGTTATAGGCAATGCTGTTGCGCGGGATCCCTGACAGTTCCAGCCTGTCATACTTCAGATCCACATCGTAGTAATCGTTAATAATATCTACTCCGGTGACATGATATCCCTGGTCCACCAGTTTCCTGGCCAAATGAAACCCAATAAAACCGGCAGTACCTGTAACTAGAACTTTTTTCACTATTTGGCGTAACTTATGGCACGTGTTTCACGAATAACTGTAACCTTGACCTGTCCCGGATAGGTCATCTCATCCTGGATTTTCCTTGCAATATCAAAGGACAAACTCTCGGCGTCCTTATCCGTTACTTTTTCACTGCCTACAATCACCCTTAATTCCCTGCCAGCCTGAATCGCGTAGGTTTTCATCACACCCGGATAAGAAAGAGCCATGGCCTCAAGCTCCTTCAGACGCTTGATATAGGATTCGACCACTTCACGACGCGCCCCCGGACGTGCCCCGGATATGGCATCACAAACCTGGACTATGGGTGCAAGAAGAGTCGTCATTTCCACCTCATCATGGTGCGATCCAATCGCATTGCATACTTCCGCTTTTTCCTTGTATTTTTCAGCCAGCTTCATCCCGTATACTGCATGAGGAATCTCAGGCTCATCATCAGGTACTTTACCGAGATCGTGGAGCAATCCGGCCCTTCTGGCCAGCTTGGCATTCAGTCCCAATTCTGTAGCCATGATGGCACAGAGGTTGGCCACTTCTCTGGAGTGTTGCAGCAGGTTCTGGCCATAGGAGGAGCGGTACTTCATCTTACCAACCATGCGCGTAAGCTCGGGGTGCAATCCATGGATCCCAAGATCAATGGCTGTCCGTTTTCCAACCTCAATGATCTCCTCTTCAATCTGCTTCCTGGTTTTGGCAACTACTTCCTCGATCCTGGCCGGATGGATACGTCCATCCGTAACCAGCTGATGCAATGAAAGCCTGGCCACTTCTCTTCTTACAGGATCAAAAGCGGAAAGTATAATGGCTTCGGGTGTATCATCCACGATCACCTCCACCCCTGTGGCAGCCTCGAGGGCCCTGATATTCCGTCCTTCCCTGCCAATAATCCTTCCCTTCAGCTCATCAGATTCGATATGGAACACCGTCACTGCATTTTCAATGGCAGTTTCGCTGGCCACTCGCTGAATAGTTTTGATTACAATATTCTTGGCCTCCTTAGTGGCTGTCATTTTGGCCTCATCAACGATCTCATTGATCAGGGACATGGCCTCAGTCCGGGCCTCTTCTTTTAGAGATTCAACCAGCTGGTTCCTGGCTTCTTCAGCCGAAAGACCAGAAATGGTCTCCAGTTGCTCCACCTGTTTACGGTGAGCGCGTTCAAGTTCTTCTTTCTTTTTTTCAATAATCTCAAGCTGAACATTCAGATTCTCCCGAACGGTTTCAATCTCCTGCCTTTTCCGTTGAATATCCTCATGCTTTTGGTTGATCGAAAATTCTTTTTGTTTTACCTCATTCTCTCTCTCATTCAGCTTTCCATTCTTCTCATTGATGAGCTTTTCGTGTTCTTCCTTTAACTGAAGAAACTTTTCCTTGGCCTGCAGTATCTTCTGCTGCTTGATCATCTCTGCTTCACCTTCTGCCTCTTTGAGCATCTTTGAGCTTTTACCACTGGCAACTCTGCTAACCAGAAAAAAGCCCACTCCTGCTCCCAACAACAATGAAGCACCTCCTATCACAAAATACATGACCTTGGAAGACTGCAGCACCAATAATTGTGTTAACAGTTCCATAGCTTGTTCATTTTAGAAAATAAAAAAACCCGCATATTCCCTCAAAATTTTATTAAACCCCATAAAGCATGGGTGGAACCGCCAGATCATATCAAGTGTCCAATGACTGAATATTTCAGTATCCCGGCGAACCGGAATTTTGGCCTGCTTTTCTCAATCCGAGCTTTGCTCCAAAATGATAAATGTTGAGTTCAAAAAATAATTGAAGAAACAATGCGGGCAAACTCGTTAATATGTATAAGAACGTCTTACTCTATTTCAATAATTCATCCAACTCACTACTTAAATTCCCTAACTCCTCTTCCAAAGATACAACATTTTGTTGTTGTTCGCAATCTAACAGGCTTATCACAAACTGAAGTGTGGCCATAGCCATAAAATCCTGCGTGTCTTTATCCGTATATCTCTGTTTATACTGCAGAACTTTATCATTAATCAACCTGGCCGCCTGCCTGATCTTCTCCTCATCCTGGCGCTTTATCTTCAGGGGATAAAAACGTTCAGCAATCTGAACCTTTATGGATAGCATATCTTCCGTCATCCCCGTTTTATCTGTTTAATAGAGCAATACACTTGTCAATCTCCCGCACAATTCTATTTATCTGTACCTTGGCTTCCTGTGTGTCTTCACCGTCCGCCGTGATCCCTTTTACCAGAGATAATTTCTGGTTTTTTTGTTCCAATTCGTCAATCATTGACTGTTTTTGCTGAACCGATTTCTGAAGATCCTCATTTTGCATTTTCAAGCGGACGTTTTCGTCTTGCTGCTCTTTCAACCGGATTTTCGCCGATTGAATCTTTTGCCTGATTCCTTCAAGTATTTGAGTCTGTTCAGCACTCATTTAACAGAGATATATAATACAAATATAGAATTATTTTGATCCCTTTAAAACTTTCAATTAGTTTTGGGTTTTCAATATTCCAAAGATGATGATCCCCCGAACCATAAGCCTGATTTTTATACAATTCCTTATGCTATACAGCATGGGGCAGGATGGAAATGCCTTTCATCCTCCTCTGAATATCCCCCTCTATCTCTCCGGAAACTTTGGAGAGATAAGGAGTGACCATTTTCATTCGGGCATCGACATCAAAACCCAGGGCAGAATCGGACTTCCGGTATTTTCCATCGATGACGGGTATATCTCCAGGATCAAGGTTCAGGCCAATGGTTACGGGAATTCCATCTATATAAACCACCCCGGTGGCCTGACTTCTGTTTACGGACACCTGGACCGGTACAGGGACGATATTGCAGCTTATGTAAAGCGTATGCAGTACAAAAACCAGTCTTTTACAGTGGACCTTTATCCCGGTAAGGAAAGCTTTCCCCTGAATAAGGGAGAACTGATTGCCTATTCAGGAAACACCGGTGGATCCTCGGGGCCTCATCTCCATTTTGAGATTCGATCCTCTGGCAATCAGCACCCCGGGAATGTACTCAAGTACAACTTTGAGATCAAAGACCGGATAGCTCCCAGGTTCCATTCAGTCTATCTTTTTCCACTGGATACTGGCAGCCTTGTGAATGGTCAGAGGGACAAATTCAAAAGCCGTCTTGTGAAAGACAATGAGATCTATACCCTTCCGTATGGAAGCAAGCTGTCGGGTGCCGGGAATCTGGGTATCAGTGTGGAGGTGTACGATTACCTGGATGGAGCTGCCAACAGGTGCGGGATATATACCCTGGCCATGTATGTGAACAACGAGCTCGTTTACAGCCATGTCATGGATGAATTCGCCTTCTCGGAAACCAGGTATGTGAATGCACATATGGACTATCAGGAGCGGGTCAGATCCGGCATCAAAGCCCACCGGCTGTATCGCCTTCCCAATAACAGGCTCCGTATCTATGATAAATCGGTTGATAACAAAGCTCTGGTAGTGGAAAAACCTGGAAGCTATCAGATCAGGATCATCGCCGCAGACCATGCAGGAAACAGTTCCGAGCTGGCATTTACGCTTCAGGGAGTTACCGGAAGGCCTCCCTCTCCGGCCAACAAACCCACCCGGGTGATCCCCATGAAATACGACCGGGCAAACAGTTATGAAGAGGGCCCCCTTCGTGTCGAGATCCCGGCCAGGGCGCTCTATCAGGATATGGACTTCAGCATTCACATTTCTCCCCGGGCCAAAAGCACACTCGCCCCCTTTTACCAGATCGGAAACGAAGAGGTCCCGGTACATTTACCCTATACCCTCTCCATTCTGAGCCCGCCGGTGGATCCCGGACTTCGCAGTAAATTATTGATCGTTTCCCGCAATGAAAAGGGTATAATTGAATCAGCTGGCGGTGCCTATCAGGAGGGTGCAGTAGTTGCCAGGCTCAGGAATTTTGGAGCTTTCAGCGTGGCTCTTGATACCCTGGCTCCTGAAATCACCCCCCTGGGAAGCCAGGGAACAGATTATTCGGCAAAAAAAGAGCTCCGTTTCACCATCCGGGATGAACTGTCGGGAATTGACAAATACGAGGGGTATATTGACAACCACTGGGCCCTGTTTGAATACGACCCGAAGAACGAGCTTCTGTTCTACCGAATTGATGAAAAGCGGATTGCCCGGGAAACTGTTCATGAACTTGAACTTTATGTGAGCGATCAGAAAGGAAATACCCAGTTCTATCATACTACTTTTGAGTGGTAAAAAGTCGCCGATGAAAAAAGTCTACAGGGTCACCGGATTAATGTCTGGATCATCCATGGATGGGGTGGACCTGGCATGTTGCGATCTGAGTTGGGAGGATCACCAATGGAACTACCATATTCTGGAAGCGGAGACTTTTCCCTATGGAGATGAACTTCTCGGAAAACTGGAACAGGCCTGTAACTGGAATATGTCAAAGATTCACAAGCTGGATCTGGAACTTGGATATCACTATGCCGGACTGCTTAATGAATTTCATCGCAAATCCGGACTGCTTCCAGAGTTTGTTGCCTCACACGGACACACCATTTTACACGATCCTCAGCGAGGCGTCACCTACCAGGCCGGGAACGGGCGGATCATGGCCGAAGAAACCGGGCTTATGGTAATCAATGACTTCCGGAGCGAAGACGTGGCCCAGGGAGGGGAAGGGGCTCCTCTGGTTCCACTGGGCGACCGGATGCTCTTCCACCAGTACGAGGGCTGTCTGAATCTGGGCGGATTTGCCAATATTTCCTATGTAAACAGCCAGGGCCAGCTGATCGCCTACGATCTGAGCCCGGCCAACATGGCCCTGAACAGCGTTGCCGCCCTGGAGGGACTGACCTTTGACCGGGATGGTAAGATGGCCCGGTCCGGGAAAGTACAGCAAGAGCTTTTCGACCACTTGAACCGGCTGGAGTACTATTCAGAAACCGGACCAAAATCCCTGGGCAGAGAGTGGTTTCTGCAAAAGTTCCTCCCCTGCATTCAGCAAAACAAGCTGGATACCCCGGATTTAATGGCCACCGTACTGGAGCACATAGCTTTTCAAATTTCCAGGGGGATCCATAAGGCCGGGGTACAGTCCGTCCTGCTAAGCGGAGGTGGTGTTTTGAACCAAACCCTGGTAGAGCGGTTAAAAAAAATGAGCGGAGCAAGCCTGGTGATCCCCGAGGAGAAACTGATCCATTATAAGGAGGCTCTGATATTTGCTTTGCTGGGGACCCTGAGGTTCCGGGGGGAAATCAATTGCCTGGCCAGTGTGACCGGAGGCAGGAAGGATCTGTCTGCAGGAACAATTAGTAACATTTAAACTTACTGCTATGATTAATTTTATCGCTTACAACCCCGTCAAACTTCATTTTGGGAAAAAGGTAGTCCAAGAACTCGGAAGCAGCGCTGCCGAACTGGGATCTAAGGCACTGCTGGTTTACGGAGGAGGTTCAGTACTCCGAAACGGCAGCTATCACGATACGCTGGAGCAATTAAAGAAACACCAGGTGGAAGTCGCTGAATTTAATGGCATAAAGCCCAATCCAAGAGTGGAAGATGTGATGGAGGCGGCCAGGATCGGTCGTGAAGCAGGAGTAGATATGGTAGTTGCCGTGGGGGGAGGCAGTGTGATAGACTCTGCAAAAATCATTGCCCTTTGCATTGCGGATAAATGTGAGCCCTGGGAGGTCATGACCGGCAAGCATGAACCTCAGGCGGCCAAGCCCCTGATCGCGGTTCTGACCCTTGCGGCAACCGGAACTGAGATGAATGCGGTTGCAGTTCTTCAGAATGAAAAAACCAAAGAAAAAATTGGTTACCGGAACGAAAAAACTTACCCGGTCCACTCCTTTCTGGATCCCTCCTACACCCAATCAGTCCCGGCTTCTTATACTGCCTACGGGATCGTGGATCTGGTGGCCCACTCCCTGGAAGCGTGGTTCGGAAAGGGTGAAGCGACTCTTTCCGACCGTTTTGTTGTTTCCATCATCCAGGAGGCCATGACCTTTGGTCCTGCCCTGATGGAAGATCTGGAGTCCTATGAATTAAGAGCCCGGATTATGTGGGCAGCTACGAATGCCCTGAACAATACGACCATGTATGGAAGGGTATCGGGCGACTGGGGGGTGCATGCTCTGGGTCATATTCTCTCCTTCCTGTATGACACGCCCCACGGCGCCACCCTGTCTATAATCTACCCGGCCTGGCTACGCCTGATGAGTGAACGGGCAGGAAAGCGGATCATTCAGTTGGGACAACAGCTTTTTGGAGTAGATACGGTGGAAGAAACCATCACCTCCCTGGAGTCCTTTTTCCAAAAACTTGGAAGTCCGGTAAATTGCAGGGAAGCAGGCATAGCAGCATCGAAAAAAGAGGAAATCCTTGACCTGATGAACCGCAACAGGGCCCAAGGCATGAACCACCGCCTGTCAGATGAGGAGAGAAAGGAATTGCTGAACTATTTGTTTTAAAAAAAGAAAAGGGTCTAATCTGGCGATTGACCCTTTTCTACAACACTAACTAAACTACCAACTAAACTACCTTTTATTGTTTTCTAAAAAATTAACCTCAAATAACATGCCACAAAGATATATACTCTCGAAAAACCCTACAAGTTTTTTTTGTATATTTTATGGCTGATATATAAATAATAGTGTTTTTAAATTTAGACCCCCATAATACACGGGTAGGCATATATGTTTACAACGTTGATATATTATAATATCCAATTTACATGGGGGTGCATATGAAATAAACAGCTGTTTGTAATTTTTCTAATTCTATCCTGTTTATCCGCCAGGTCATGTTATTCGATAGCTTGTCTTGCTAGTTTAATTTAAAAATGAAATCTTGCAGGCGTTTTATTTCGATGTAAGTTTTGAATCAAATAATTAAAAAAAAGAATATGAGTAAGAAATTTATCTTAGCTGCGATCCTGGCACTGGCATTCTGGAATAGCTCTGCCCTGGCGTGTACCAATTTTCTTGTCACCCCCGGCGCATCAGTCAACGGCACGGCAATGATCACTTATGCAGCAGACGCACATGTGCTCTATGGGGAACTATATTTCAGACCTGCGGCTGACTATCCTCCCGGAAGCATGCTGGATGTTTATGAATGGGATACCAATAAGTTCCTGGGGAGGATCCCCCAGCTATCCCACACCTACTCGGTGATTGGAAATATGAATGAGCACCAGGTAGCCATCGGCGAAACTACTTACGGCGGAAGGAGTGAATTGAGGGATTCCACCGGGATCATAGATTACGGCAGCCTGATTTACATTACCTTGCAAAGAGCCAGAACGGCCAGGGAAGCGATAAAGATAATGGGGGAACTGGTGGCCGAACATGGCTATGCCAGCTCGGGCGAGTCCTTCTCCATTTCCGACCCCAATGAGGTCTGGATTATGGAACTGATCGGAAAAGGCAACGAGATGGTAACTAAGAAGGGAAAGACCTTCAACAAACATAAAGGTGCCGTCTGGGTGGCTGTCAGGATTCCCGATGGTTACGTGTCGGGGCATGCCAACCAGGCCAGGATCCAGCAGTTCCCGCTGAACGATCCGGAAAACTGTCTCTACGCACCCGACGTCATCTCCTTTGCTCGCGAGATGGGCTACTACTCAGGAAGTGATGAGGAGTTCAGTTTTTCTGATACCTACGCCCCCATCTCCTTCGGAGGAGCCAGGTTCTGCGACATGCGTGTCTGGTCCTTCTTTAAGGACATCAATGATGAGATGGACCAGTACTTTTCCTATGTAAAGGGAGAAGACCTGGAAAACAGGATGCCTCTTTACATCAAACCCAAAAGGAAAATCTCCAACAAGGACCTGATGAACTTCATGAGGGATCACCTGGAAGGAACCGAACTGGATATGACCAAAGATGCCGGCGCAGGACCTTTTGGACTCCCCTACCGCTGGCGCCCTCTTACCTGGGAGTATGATGGAAAAATGTACGTGAACGAGCGAGCTACCGCCACCCAGCAAACCGGTTTTTCTTTTGTAGCTGAAAGCAGACCCATCAAACCTGACTGGCTCGGGGGGATCCTCTGGTTTGGAATTGATGATGCTGCAGCTACCACCTATGTCCCCATGTACTCGGGGATGACACGTGTTCCTGAATCGTACGCCGTTGGAAACGGGGATCTGCTTACCTATTCGGAGACTGCGGCTTTCTGGGCATTCAGTTTTGTATCAAATTTCTCTTATCTGCGCTACAATGTGATGATGGAAGATGTTCGCAAGGTTCAGACAGAGCTGGAAGAGAAGTTTATCACAGAGATCGCCGCCATTGATGCTGCAGCCAGCGTTCTGTATGAAACCAATCCGGAACTGGCCAGAGAATTTATCACCAACTATTCCGTAAATATGGGTGACTATACCGTCCAGCGCTATAAAGAGCTGGGGCAGTTCCTGCTGGTCAAGTACATTGATGGCAACATCAAAAAGGAGGAAAACGGGGTGTTTCTTCGCAGCGAGGAGGGCTACCCGCTGAGTCCCGATCAGCCCGGCTATTCAGAGCAGTGGAAAAGCATCGTGGTGAAGGATGCCGGTAAGAATCTGAGGGCCCCTCAGGAGGATGCCCACTAATAATTATTTCCTGTTAATAAAACGGAATATATTTTATTAATAACTGGATTTTTTTTGTACTTTTGCGACCTGTTAAATCGAAGCTTAGAATATACTAAAGAATAGAATCATGGATTTAATGAAGGTTGTTGAACAGGAATATGCCGCTGAGAATGGACTTCCCAATTTCAGTGCAGGTGATACCATCACTGTTCACTATAAGATTAAAGAGGGAAATAAAGAGCGTATTCAGCAGTTCCGAGGAGTTGTGATACAGCGGCGCGGAAAAGGACACACGGAGACTTTTACGGTTCGTAAAATGTCAGGCAATATTGGTGTTGAGAGGATTTTCCCTTCTGCTTCGCCATTTATTGATAAGATCGACATCAATAAGCATGGGCGCGTAAGAAGGTCTCGCATCTTCTATTTCCGTGAACTGACCGGTAAAAAAGCACGTATCAGAGAGAAAAGATTCTAAATACTGCCTACAAAAATACAAACAGGCTGTTTCGAAAGAGGCAGCCTGTTTTTTTGTTCTCGGGGCATAGCATGACTGTACTGAATTTCTTCGCTATGCTCATAAAAATAGGCACGGACACGCTACGCCCACTCGGCAAAAAACCTTGAGGCTGATCGGCTTTCCGGATAGAAAGAGAAAAAGAGAGCCTTTATAGTTTTTCGGCTTCGTCCCGGGCCTTCTGAATGATTTCCGCAGCTTTAATTTCCGCTTCACTCACCAGCGTGGCGGACTTTTTTTCTGCCTGGCGTTTCAGTTCACCCGCAGCTGTTTTTGCCGCGACCTGTTTCAGTGGATTACTCCCCGCCTCTTCTACCAGCTTCTCTCCCTGGAGTTCAGCCTCCTTCACCAGGGCTTCACCAGCCTGCCTGGCCTCTTCCACCAAACGGGCCGCTTCCTCTTCTGCATTTGCCAGGAACATTTCGGCTTTCTCACTGGCCTGATCCCGGATCTCCTCTTCCACTTTCTCCACCTTCTCTGTAATCTTTTCACGCACGGCTTCCTGCACCGGCTCCCCGGTGGACTTCAGGTTCCCGCTTAAGTCGGTAGTCAGTCTGGGATGGTTGAATGTACCACCAATGTTTGCGATCACTTTGATATAATCCGATTGGGGAATTTTGATCCCTGCACCGGCCGCCAGGGCAGTCATCCCCTGCATCAACTCATTGGCTCCCGCTCCCAGATCTGTTTTGGCGATGTTCATGTCTACCTTATAATCCATGCTCAGATCTATCCCATGTGATCCTGAGACCGTGAACTTTGAATCATCCACGTTCATATCAAACGGATTGAAGATTATCCGCCCTTCCCTTACCGTAAATCCGACTGTAACTTCGCCCGGCGCCAGATCATTGAATTTTTCATTTTTAATCATATCACCCAGAGGAACAAATTCATTAAGCCCGGAAAATTGGAGTCCACTGGTGTAGGCATTTCCCGTGGCTTCAATGGATCCGAACAGTGGAACTAAGGTGTTGTCCAGCAAGGAGTGGTACTCCATATCTATGGAAGCAGTTCCCTGGCAAAATTTCGCCATAGGAATCAGTTTCTCCACAGATACGAACGTTTCATAAGCTGTACGAATATCCACATGTTCCATCTGCATTGTGAGATCCGCCTCTGCATACTCTCCGCGGGTATCGACCCACCCGGAAGTATTCATATGACCCTCAATCACATCCATCTCCAGTTTATCCAGTCCGGCCACCCCCTCAATCACCCTGATTTCACCCGTCATATTCTCCAGGATGATATTCTCATACAACACTTTCTTCATATCCAAAGACAGCATAAAATCCACCCGGTCCGGAATCTGAAAATTTGCAGGTTCAGCCAGGGAGTCGGCCCTTACCGGCACTATGCTATCACCAGGCAGCGCAGCCCCCTTTTCGGATTCTTCCAGCTCTGGAATTAATTCATTGGAATTCAGTAGATTGGAAGAAACATTCAAGCGACCCGAAACAGTCTCACCAGCAAAAACATAAGGAATGAAGTTCTCCAGTTCGCCCTCCATATGAAGATCGGACGACCCCATCTTCACATCCAGGCCCGTAAGCTCAACAATTCTCGGACTGAACAACATGTTCATTTTTTCCAGCAAAATGGGTATCGGGATATCCGGAGTCTCCAACACCATTCCCTCAATCAGCAAGAACCCATCAAGGTCCACTTCTTCAAATTTTTCATTCTCAATGTAGGACATTTTAGTATCCCAGCTGAGATCCGTTTCAAGCCTGCCATCGAGACTCATATCTTCCATTGGCACAATATCCTGCATCGAAGCAAAGTCAATGCTGCCTTTAGCTTTGCCGGCCACATGCATATCACTGACAGGGTGATCGACCTGCATGCTTATATCAAATGGATTTCCTCCCAGCAGCAAATGAAAGTTCTGAAGATCGACCAGGGTCTTATCCATGTCGGAACCCTTGTAGTCCACGAACAGGGATATCTGAATATCAGAAACATCTTTCGGGAGATCGGGATAGGCAAAATAGCCATCCCTTACCTGCAGGTTTAATTTAGCATCGGGAAGAATGGAATCTTTCATTAGTCCGCTGACGGTTCCATCCAGCTGGAGATTTCCGCTGGTCTTCAGGCTTTCGAAATCCTGAAGATAGATTGCCGGCACCAGTGAAAGGAGCGTTTGAAAAGTAGTCTCACGGGAGAAGAACTTCAGATCAAGTTCCATGGCATCATCCTCCAGCAAAAGCACATCACCCTCCACACCCAGCGCAAGACCATTCAGAGTAATCAGATTCTCTTTCAGGCTATACCTGTTTTCGACCAGGTTGGCAGCCACTGTCAGATCCAGGTTTAATACCCCATCCCGGAGATAGCGGATCCCTTCCATCTTCGCATTAATCCTGTCAATGCCGCCGGATATAAGTAAGTCTGTCTGCTCCATGGAGAGGTCCCCCCGCAATTCCATATGAAATCCCTCCAGGGAAGCATCAATATCTGAAGTCTCGTCGAGATAGTATATGCGTCCGTCTGTAATAGCAAAGCGTTTCAGTGAGACAGACATGGAAGATGCTTCAGCACTTTCCTCAGTTTCATCCTCCTCGATGACCATATTACTAATATCCCAGTTGGCCGATCCATCCTTCAGCACTATGGCATTGATCAGCGGACTTTCCACAAGAATGGATTTCACCTCAATATTCTTCCGGAAAGCACTGAAAGGATTCACCCGCAATTCAAAACGCTGAAGCCCGGCAAGAGTATCCCCCTCGAAGGACTCCACCCCCACCACCGACACCTGGTGCAGATTAATACTCAAATGGGGAAATCCCCTGAAGAAAGAAAGACTGAACTTTGACCAGTCCACTGTGGCATGAACCTCCTCGTTCACCTTCTCCTTGACCAAGGTTTCAATTTTCGACTTGAAAAGCATGGGGGTAAGAATCAAAAGCACCAGGATCACCCCCAGGGTGATCCCCAATATCTGGAGTAGTTTTTTCATTTTTATGGCTTTTGCCCAAATGTAAGAATTATGTTATAAGTTTAAGAGCCCGGGCTAACAGAATGGAGATTCCTTAAATACTGTCAAAGAGCAATTATTCAAGCCCGCAGGGAAAAGAGTTTTGCAATTATGGGAAATTGCTTAAATTTGCACTCGCTTTTGTAAGAAAAGCCACTGAAATGCTGGACGAGTAGCTCAACTGGATAGAGCACCTGACTACGGATCAGGAGGTTGGGGGTTCGACTCCTCTCTCGTTCACAAAAAAGCCCCGGAATCACTTTGGTTCTGGGGTTTTTTATAAACCGACCAAATATTTCGTTCCTGGAAATAACAACCAGGGAACAGATCCAGGCTATTGATCTTGAAATTGTTAAGCTTTGTAGCTAAGTCAGGAATTCATCTTACTTCAGGGCGACTCCGGCAGGGTAAATGCAAAGGTGCTTCCTTTTCCTGATTCACTCATTGCGAATATGCTCCCCCCGTTCTTTTCTACCAGTTCTTTACACAAAATCAGGCCCAGACCAGTCCCTTTTTCGTTTGCAGTACCCCTGGAAACTATTTGTTGGTCAATCTTGAAAAGCTTTTCAATTGTCTTCTGGCTCATGCCCACTCCAGTGTCATTAACAGTGATTTGAATCATACCATCATTTTTCGAAGCCCTCAACGAGATCTTTCCATTTTCAGGGGTGAATTTAATGGCGTTGCTTACCAGGTTGCGCAAAATGGTGCTAACCATATGCCAGTCTGCAAAAATCAGGGTTTTCGATGTGATATTCGATTCAATCTGGATGTTCTTTTCCTTGGCCACATTCTCAAGCAGAGATACAATTTCATCAGCAATTTCAGTAAGTACAATGACTTCTTGCTTGAAAGGAGTGGTACCGCGCTGGGTTTGGGCCCATTGTAACAGATTCTCCAGCAGATCCCGGGTTTTGTCCGTATTTTCCTTCAGATCTTTGGAAAGAGAAATGATTTCCGATTTCGACAGTGCTGCTGAATGCTTGCTCATGAGAGTAACGAAGTTGCCGATACTGTTAAAGGGATGCCTTAGATCATGTGCAATAATGGAAAAGAATTTGTCTTTGGTGGCATTGGATGTCCTGAGCTCCTGTTCTACTACTTCCCTTATTTCAATCTCCTTGGTCAGGATTTTATTTAAATCATTGATCTCCATCATCTTCAGCTCCACGTCTGCAACCAGATCTGCACTTCTCGCATTGGCACCGGACAGGGATTTATTCAATTCCTGGATATCTTCATCTTTGGATTCGATAATGGCCATCAACTCTGCAGCATGGGCATTTGCCCTGGCAATTTCCTTATTTGTCTTTGCCAGAATTCCGTTCTTCTCTTCAATCTCGACCATCATATTCACAGAGTTTGCATTGGCTTCAGCAAGTTTCCTGTTTAGCTCTCCGAGAGATTGATTCTTGAACTCAAGCTCAGCTAGTAGCTCGGCCGATTCTGCATTCACGCTTGACAATCTGAGGTTGGTATCAAGCAGCCGCTTGTGGTCCATCTCCCAGTCCCGAAGCTCTTGCTGGATTTGTTCCCGGGTTTTTTCATTTTCCCGGGACTGGGTTTTGGCTTTTGCCACGAATTCAACCAGCTTATCTACCAGCTCTTCTTTTGGATTTTTCTTTTGAGCTTGATTAGCCATACCTAGAAAGTAATGGTTTTCGTAGTGTCCCCTATCTTTGATACAATGGTCGCCAAGCCAGTCAGCTCTGCTTCAGAGCGTAGAGAACCTCCAATGGCATCCTTGTCCACTGAGCAGTAGTATTCAGTACAAGGTGCACAAACCAGTAATTCACCCCCCAGCTCACAGAACTGTTCAAAATAGTCTTCCAGGGGCTCGAATCCAGCCACTGTCACATCTTTCGCAGAACCTTTTGAAGCCCATACTGTTCCATCCATAGTGAGGAACATACTTACATTTTGTCCCATGGCCAATGCTGCACATCCCCAGGAAAGAGCCAGTGTTGCACGTGTACCTCTATCCTGCTTACCGGTAGTAAGCGTAATCATTATATCAGTATTGCTATTCATTGCTATTTTCTCTTCTGATTAATCTATAGATGTATGTTATCCGAATTATATAAACAAGGTCATTTTACTTTTCAGCGCATGGGAGAGAAATGTGGTTACTCCACATTTGTTGATCTTGTCCGCTTCAAGCAGTTCTTCACAGCTTATCCCCAGCATGACCGAGGAGGAATCGCAGACATGAATCTCTGCCCCCAGTTCCATGACATCGTTAAATAATATGTCTATATCACCGATACCTGATTTCTTCATGTGTTTACTAAAGAGATACTTTCCAAGTCCCAGGGAATGATAATTGGACATAGGGGCAGCACCAAATCCGCTAGGCATCAATCGTCCGAAAACTTTCTGAAGCAGTGTCCGGTCGGACTGGCTTTTTTTATCCGGATCCTTGAGGGCACAAACAGCCCAGAAGGTAAAGAATAGGTGAACCTGAGTACCGAGGGCCAGTGCACCGCTGGCGATAGTCAGGGCAGCGTAAAGTCGGTCCCATTCCCGGGAGAAGCAAATGATGTTGACCTTGTTATCTGTTTGTTGGTCTTCAATCTGTTTCCTGAGGCTTTGAATCTCCTCCTCCAGACGATCCATCCGATCAAGTTCTGAATAGTGATTTACACGTGTCTTAAGCTCCATCTTTTATGGTATTTATTCTGCTAACTGAATTTGAACAAGAATTACATCTCCTTCTTTCTCCAAGTGTACGATCGAGGCACCGCAATTGTCTACCCAGGCATTCACATCGCTTTCAAAGGCAAGGTCGTTCGCTTTTACATGAAGCAGGGAGCCAGGTTCTTTCCGCGCCAATTTGGCAATCTCTATAATGGGTCTCGGGCACCTCATCCCTATGCAATCCAATTCTATGGGTTCCTTCTTTTGAGTTGTCATTTCATTGTGGTTTATGTGTCATTCTGTACAAGACTATTTCGAATTCTTCGCTTGCGAAACAGGGTTTTTCCTTAATCTGACCTCAGAATATCCCTAAATCCCCAAGGTATACGCAGATTGATTCGCCAGGGTTGCGTAATGGATTCAGGATGGATTGGATATAAATAGCGAGCCAGATACCGGTACCTTTGAAGCAGAATGCACTACGTACTATTGATCGTCTGGTCTACTCTCCGCATCGCATGGAATTAAAGGAGAGTCCTTCAGAAAAAGAAAAACTCCGCAATCGAAGGAGAAAATATTGACAGCTCTGCGTGAATGGGAGCAGGATACTTAATTGCGCCGTTGTATGTACCATAATTGATATTCACAATGTGGATTTGTATTTTTGAAGAAAAGAAGTGCTATGCAAACGATAAGGCTGCGAGTGAACGATAGGATATATAAGAATTTGATTAGTGTCTTTTACTGAAATAGCTTGACACAAAAATCAAGCTATGAAAGATGTAGTAGTATTAACGGATCGCATGGAAGGTTTTGAAGAACCACCCTTTAATTACAAGGATTATGAGCATAGTTTTCGACGTTGGTTGATTAGCCAGATGGACGCTGGCAACCTAACCTTAGATGGAGTTCGGACAAGATTTGAGTTGCATCACATTTATTTAAAACGAGTTATAAAACGCTGGCAGGAGCTATATTCAGATGAATTACACTTATCTTTGGAATTAATGAGTTCTAAGGACAGGGCAGAGGTCAAGAAGTTGGAGGAGCGTATTGAAGAGCTGGAAAAGAAGTTAGAACTAGCTCAGATGAAGAATATAGCTCTAAATACGATGATCGATATTGCCGAGGCAGACTATAAACTCTCCATTAGAAAAAAGTCTGGCCCCAAACAGTAAGTGTACTGGCACAGATGTATCCGCTGGTATCAAAGGCGATCATTTGTGGGCTGTTTGGGGTAAGCCGTCAGGCCTGGTACGATATCAAGAAGCGCCAATCACAACAACAGATGCAGGAGGTTTTCATTCTTCGTTTGGCAAAGGAATTAAGACAAGAACACAGACGAATGGGTGCGGAAAAGCTTCTATATCTGTTAACGCCTATTCTGCAGGAACATAATATTAAATATGGTAGAGATAAATTCTATTCTCTTCTAAGTGCACATGGGTTACTTGTTCGACGAAGAAAGCGTCGTCCGAGAACAACAAATTCTAATCATCTATTCCACAAGTTCCCGAACCTAATCAAGGATATCCAATTATTTGCAGTGGGCCGACTCTGGGTCAGTGATATTACCTACATCAGGCTTCGACATGGTTTTGCCTATTTATCACTGGTTACAGATGCTTACTCCAGAAGAATCATGGGATGGTGCTTATGGGCCGATCTATCTAGCCAAGGGGCATTGAATGCTTTAAAGATGGCCAATGGAAATGAGGAAGTGAGAAAAGGGCATCTGATCCACCATTCTGACAGGGGGATCCAATATTGCTGCTATGATTATGTGAATTATCTAAGAGGTTGTGGGATATGCATATCGATGACTGAGAATGGTGATCCATATGAAAATCCAATAGCAGAGCGGATCAACGGGATCTTAAAAGATGAGTATAACCTGGCTGAGACATTTATAAGTTATAGAGAAGCGCTGGAAGCTACAGAAGTTGCAGTATCTAAATACAACAATGTACGGCCTCATAGAAGTTTGGGGTTTATGGTTCCTGTTGAAGCTCATGAACATACTGGCCCTTTGAGGAAGCACTGGTATCCGAAGAGCAATAAAGTGCAGAGTGTAGAAGGAGTAACAGAAAAACTTGAACCAGCAGATCAGCATTAGCGAAAGCAAGTGTTGTTCAAACCAGGAGAGAAAAATAATAGTGTTGCTAGATCCAGGAATAAGAAATGAGTTGGTATACTGAAACAGGATAAGCTACAGATCATGTAAACCAGAAAATAGGTATAGAAAGAAAAAGTGACCTAGTATCCAGGACTATCAGAGTTAAAAAAGATAATGATCAGGAATTCTATTTTAAATGCAAAGAAGAACTAAATTGTAAGTATAAATCTGTCAAGCTATTTTAGGAAGTGACAACGTAATTCCCTGTTAAACGATTGTCAGATACATCAGACGCATGTAAACTCTTGCTAGTCGATTGGCGAAGCGCATTAGATTACCGTAGATAAGCTTCAGCCGCCTGTAGATTGATCTCAGAAGAATGTACATCTGATTAGGCTGCGTGTCAATCGTTATCTGATACTTGTAAATTGATGTAAGATCAATTCTGACGCTCATGATGTCAGCGTTCATCAAGGGGAGTTGCAAGAAAATATAAGGACGAGAAATAAAATGCTAAGCAAAGTGAATATCATAAAGTGGATTTTAGGTTTTGCAAATGTGATTTTTGGAATCCTCATCCAACGGCAGGCTTTCATTGTAAAAGATGCTAATTCTTTGTAAATTTCTTTGTTCCTCCCAGATCGGAAGAACTTTCTGCAGGGAGTGACGTGGCGAAGCCGTGGAATGCCATGTGATTTCCCCAGGCACTAATACCTTAAAACCCGTTCAATTGTCCAGTACCAAGACTAGAATTACCCTGGTTGAATTGCGGCATTATCAATCAAAGAAGGGTATTATACCGCAATTGGCAGTAGAATACATGTTCTGCGCACTTTAATATTAAATTGATCAAACCTTAGAAGTCCGACTAGAATTAGACAAGTGTTACATCATGTGAAATGAACTTGAACTTTAAATCCATAGGTTTATCTATATTTTTCTGTGTTCTAGTCAATTGTTCTATTTTATCTCAGAGATTATTCAGCGAGTATGAGATTAGAAAATTCCTGCCAAATGCAATTCATGGTCAAATTGGTTCGGCTTTCTTTATCGGTAATGCCTCAATATATTATGAACGTCTAATTCTCAGGGAAACTAATTCAGGTGTACCTGGCCCATACTTTAGATGCGGATATCAACATATGATGGTATACGGTTATTCTGGACCTACCCTTGCAGTTGAAGCGGGACATATTCTTGGTAGGAGGAATTCCCATTTTGAAATGGCATTAGGTATTCATCTTGACATAACGGGGACTACAGAGCTCTTTCCTGTTGGTAGTTCAATTGCATATAGATATCAAGAACCAAATAGTAATTTTATTTTCCGTACTGGATTAGGATTCCCTGATGCTGTTTTTTTCAGTTTTGGATTATGTTTTGGTAAATAAGTTGAGTATAAACAAGGCGCAGAACAATTCACTAAAGCCGACCGCTCACGCATGTCACGCCATTTGCGATAAGGCAAATCCCGCGCCATGCTACGGCGGCTTAGTTCCACCGTTATATGGCCAGTATTATTTCCATGAAAGCCGCTAAACCTTCAGCGAAATTCAATCATGAACTTGAAGTATCTAGATAAGAGAAATTGCCGAGCGCTCCTACCTCAGATTCATGGACTATCTATTGCAAGAATACTCGATGACTATTTGCAAAAAGAAATCGACAAAGCGATGCCAGGCTTAATTGATGCACTAATAATGCATAATGAGAAGACATCCCATCTGAAGCGTGGCTCACAGCGTTTGCGCAATTCGCCTGTAGATATCTCTCTAATATCCAACATCAATAATAGAGATATTGACGTTCAGTCAATACAGAAACCAATGATCGACCCCTCCAATTTTCTTACAGTTCTGAATTATGAGAATAAGGTTTCGTGGAAAACAATTGTCCCTCTTCAGTTTTTGCTAAAAGGTTGGGGGGATGCAAATCGTGGCCATCAGTGTTACATGCATACTATTTCGAAATATGAGAGTCAAAAGATAAACACTGCAGATATATATTCAGACTTGTATACCGATAAAGCAGTTGGCTCTGATCACTATCACTATGTTGGTATCACAGGGCGAAATTGGCTAGAACGATTTCGTGAGCATATGGGAGAGATGGGGCGAGGAAGCAGAAAGAGGTTCCATTCCGCATGGCGGCAAAGTACGGGACAAGTTAATGTTCATTTCAGTTCACATTTATTGAACATCAATTTGACATACAAGGAGGCTATGAGCTGGGAAGAGTATCACACTGATAGGATTGGTCCAAATCTTTTAAATATGATTTCCGGTGGATTTAAAGGTCTTCGCGAACTTCACAAATATGGAATCATCAATCGCCGTGACATCTCCCTTGAGGAAAGAGACAGGGCCATTGCGAAGTATGCAAGACAGAATCCACGGAAAGGTATGCCAAATCCGTTTATCGCGGAATTGTGGAAGGATGACGATTACTATCTCAAAGTCATCGAAGCAAGACCAAAGACCTTATCTCCAGAGCAAGTTAGAAAGATACGTACTTTGGCAGATCAAAACAGGACTCTCCTCCAAATTGTTGAAGAGGTCGGTGCACTGAATGAACTTCAAGTGAAGAATGTCATTTCTGGCAAAACCTACCAGAGGATAAAGTAAACTTATGGATGCTTTCTGTGAAGATACTAGAAATGGAAAGCTGATATGATATCAGATTTATCAACGAATTCTCTTTTAGCACTTTAATGCCATATAACAAATCACTAAAGCCGACCGTGACACGTGTCACGCCCTTTGCAGCAAAAGCAAAGCTCGCGCCACGCTACTGCGGCTTAGTTCCACCGTTAGGGCCGACGCTGCGCGCGGCCCTAACGGCCGGCGACTGTACCCATCCGCTTGTCAGTCTGCGCGAGCGCAGCCTAACAATCGCCTGGAGCCGACCAGAATGTCGCCAAGCAAGCTTGACTCCAGACTGGCGGCTCAGCCGCCGGCCGTTCTATGTCTATTTTAGTTGCTAGAGAAAATATATTTTTATGTTTTTTAAGCAAAAAACTGAACAAGATGAACAGGATCGTTATTCTTACATTATTGATAGTACTTTCATTTTCAACAAAAGCACAAACTACAACTTCGATAGGATTAAAAGCAGGATCTAATATTAGCGGTATGACCTCCGATGATTATTCGGAGAACTTTAGGAAGCCTGGATTTTACGCAGGTGTCCTAGCGGAATTCTCATTCTCTGAATACTTCTCAATCCAATCAGAACTTCTTTATGCAACCTACGGAGCTGAGGCCTATATAAGATCTTATGGCGGTGGTCCAATTGACACTTATTATAACCTAGATTATATCCTTTTCCCCATTGATGTGAAGTACTATGTAAATAGAAATCTGTCCTTTGATTTTGGACCATCATTCAATCTATTGGTGAGAGACAAGGCATATCGACCAGGTTTACCTGATCTTTATGATAAAGATGGGAACTTCTTAAGAAGCCAATCTGAGGTTGCTCCAGGGGGGAGTAAATTTGAATTCAGTGGTTTCGTTGGTATTACTTATAGACTATGCAGTTCGTGGGCTGCAAGTCTTAGGTATACACAGGGATTATCTAGTGTTTTTAGATATAGCGATGTGAAGAATAATGCTTATCAAATAGGATTGGAGTACAAATTCTGAAGAATTGAACCTATGTACGGTTATTCACATAAACTCACGAATCGGAAATTTTGGGAAGTACAATAATTTAGACATAGAACAAATCACTAAAGCCGACCGTAACGCGTGTCACGCCCTTTGCAGAAATGGCAAAGTCCACGCCACGCTACGGCGGCTTAGTTCCACCGTTCTATGTCTTGCTTTCGAACGACTATGCTTGAGAGAATCTGTTAATAAGAAGAATGAAGACAAGCAATTATCTGGTTTCAATTGACGTTAGATTAGTAATACTTGCCCCCATTGTAATGTGGGGAATAGACTGAGAAGATTGTGATTATGCACTCCAAGCTTTTTTCATTCCTTTTCCTTTGCTCTATTTCAATCTCTCTTCACTCGCAGATCGAGGACAACAATCTCGTTGGAGGCGGATTCAGGGTAGACCGCCTGCACATAGAAAAGTCCCTGTATGATGGTCTTAGAAAAGACATCGATTTAGGAATTGATGCGAAAATCCTGAGAAACCTGTCGCCGATTCATGCTAAGGATAGTGCCCGCTATCACATTTTAAATGAGAGCAATAAACCAAGCTCACGCTACTGGGCGGGTTTAGTTTTAGGGTTTTCAGGGTATTACGTTAATAGTGATTCTGTAATGATATCAGAAAATGCTATTAGCATTGGCCCAACCTTTCGATACTATGCCACTAAGAAACTGTTCCTGCAAACTACTACCCATTTCATGCTTAACTGGAGTAAAATGAAAACTGTGGCACCGATCAGTGCCTCAAACTATTACATACCCTGGGCCAAATTAGCAGGAGTGAAATGCCAGGTCGGTGTAGGTATATCAAAAAAGCTGACACAAAGCATTTATATCGAACCAATGCTTGGATATCATATTTATTGGAGGTGGTTGGTGACTATGGATGATCAAAATCCTTATTACCCCCTGGATCCATCCAATAACTTTGGTTTCAGCATCAGCCTATATTATTCATTTTAGCATGCAAAGGCTCCTTATCATACTAGTATTAACCCTGCCATTGTCTTTCTGTTTCGGCCAAGAAGACAATTCGAAACGTAAGTCCAGTATTGTTTTTGGAGGTGATTTTCTTTGGAACAGTAAGCATAGAATCCAAGAGGTTCGTGGCAATAAAAAGAATGAGGTGACGCTTGGAGGAAAGCTTGGATTTTTCTTCTCTGATAATGATCTACTTCTAATCAGACCCCGAATTAATGTTGAGTTCACAAACAATACCTCCGGAGTAAAGGGAAACGAAATCAATCTATGCGGAGAATTGGTTTATAGAAGATTCTTTGGCAATTCGTTATTTGCAGGTGTATTTGCCGGAGGTGATTGGGAGAGAGCATTCGCTACAAATTACTCATATGGCGAGCCATCATTCGATAAAGAAATTTACGCGGGCCTTGAACTTGGATATGTGTTGTTTCTTAGCCCGCAAGTAGGAATTGAGTCTACACTGCATTATTCTATCCGAAAGATCGAATTTATAAGAGATGAAGGAGATATTTAAGGATACTCCTATTCCAGGGCTGGGATCAGCATTGGATTCATTTATCTATTCAAACAATAGATACACCAACACGGACTATAATTATCTTTTCAAAACTGCTGAATATCGACGACATAGAACAAATCACTAAAGCCGACCGCTTATGCGTGGCACGCGATTCACAACCAGCAAAATCCAATAAAACCCAGCTCAACGAAAACCAAATCCCGCGCCACGCTACGGCGGCTTAGTTCCACCGTTATATGTATAATATGAGGACAGCTATTTTCCTCTAAATGAAAAACAATCATTATGAAAAAGAATTGGTTTGAGGGATCTAGTATTATTGAATGCAGTTTCCAAAATCTGGAACACGCAATCGAAAATCATGGTAATTACTATGAAGGAGTAGTAAGTTGCATGTCAGGTATATCAAGCGTTGAACTCCTTGAACAGGGAGGGGATTATTTGATCATCGAAACCAACGAAGGTATTATGAAGCGAACAAATATCAAGAAGAGTTCCAAGCCAGATATTTTCGAGGTAGAGTTTGATGAAGAATATAAGGCTGGGAAAGTAGTCACAGCTCACTCGCATTTTCTCGATAAATTCACTTCAACGGAGAATGGAATAAGATTGGAGACTACAATAAGCGACGTTAAAGCACCTGGTATTTTAGGCTTGATATACAGGTTGTTTGGAAGTGCAAATATAGGCAAGGCTATTTTAAAGTCTCATAAGACATACTTAGAAGCATTAAAAGATTGATAGTAAGAGATGGATGGAATCCCATTCCATTGCCGATCATCCACCATTGTCCACATATAAATCCTTTCCGTTCTTTTCAAAAAACATATAACAAATCACTAAAGCCGACCGCTAACGCGTGGCACGTACCTTGCAATCTACCTACCAAAAACACTGGGTTGAATTCCAATGCAAAGTGCGCGCCACGCTACGGCGGCTTAGTTCCACCGTTAGGGCCGACGCTTCGCGCGGCCCTAACGGCCGGCGACTGTACCCATCCGCTTGTCAGTCTGCGCGAGCGCAGCCTAACAATCGCCTGGAGCCGACCAGAATGTCGCCAAGCGAGCTTGACTCCAGACTGGCGGCTCAGCCGCCGGCCGTTCTACGCACCCTAAAAGGTGATTACAAAATGAGAGATATTCATTTATTAAGAGCTTCTTTGGAATTACTAAAATTTGCATGCGACTGGAAGGGAAATTTCAGAATAAGTTTAATAAATTCACCATATTTCGATATTACCTTATCAAAATCAACTCATCATGTTTTATACACTTAAAAACCTGGCTCAAACGGCCATTTTGGCCTTCTTACTCCTCTTTGCTGAATCAACAATGGCGCAAGACGGAACAATTTATGCACTTAACACCCCGGACGAGCCGAATGCTATTCCGCTCGGCACAGGTGGTGTTGATAACCAACCCGCCTCAGAGACCTGGTTCCGCCAGTGGGGCGACCCGATGGCTCGTAACATCACCACTGCAACCCTCACCCCCTTCTTGCCGGAATCTGGTAAGGCGAACGGTGCGACCGTGATTGTGGCACCCGGCGGAGGCTTCAGATGGCTTTCAATGGGTAACGAGGGCTGGGAAGTCGCAGAGGCACTCGCAGAGCAGGGAATCGCCGCTTTTGTGCTAAAGTACCGGCTCCATCCGACTCCAGAGTTGCTCGATGACTTCATAGCCTGGATGAATCGTCCACGCACACCCCCAGCCGGGTCAGCCGATGCTTCTAATGACACAGTACCGCCCCGTCCACCGCAACTAGATCTTTCCAACCAGCTCGAGGACGCTGAGGCCGCCTATGCCATGATTGTTAAACGAGCTGAGGAGTGGGGTATCGATACGAACAGAATAGGCATGATTGGCTTTTCGGCCGGTGCAGGCCTCACAATGCACTCAACGCTGAACTCCCAAACCATGGACCTGGCCTTCATCGGTCCTATTTATGGGGGTATGGCCCCAGTGGTGGTGCCTGAGGACGCTCCACCAATGTTCAATGTTATAGCCACCGATGATTTTCTCTTCAGGGGTCAGTTTGGCGTCATCGATTCCTGGTACGAAGCAGGCATACCTGTTGAGTTTCATCTATACCAAAATGGTGGTCACGGTTTCGGCCTGGGAAATCCCAATCGAACCAGCAATCGTTGGTTTGATGCCTTTATACACTGGTTAGATGTTAATGGCTTTCTTACGGCCAAGTCCGGAGAGTGATGAGAGATTATATCAAAGCATTATGAATTCAAAAACACAGAGCAAAAAATACTAAGGGCGTAGAACAAATCACTAAAGCCGACCGTAACGCGTGTCACGCCCTTCGCAGAAATGGCAAATCCCGCGCCACGCTACGGCGGCTTAATTCCACCGTTCTACGAACTCTTATAAGCATGGAAAATTTTCAGGATATCCATCAAATAGATTATAACATTAAAAATCTTTAACATGAAAATTAAGTTAATTGTATTTCCATTTCTTCTTCTAATATTCTGGGGATGCACAAATATTTACCAATCATCTGCTGAATCTAATTTTAAAGCAGCTGAGGAGGCTATCGATTTATATATCAATGATTTAATAATTAATCAACAAATACCTGGGTATACCATATCAATCACAAATAAGGATTCCCTAATCATCTCGAAATCTTATGGGTATGCAGATCTAAAACTAAAAAAGAAAGTTGAAAGTGAGACTCTATTCCAAATAGGTTCGATAACAAAATCTTTCACTGCACTAGCATTAATGAAATTATTCGATGAGGGTAAGTTTGATCCAAATCTTCCTTTATCAAATTATTTAGGATGGTTCCATATCAATGATGATAATCCTCCAGTTACAGGTCACCATTTGCTGACGCACACATCTGGTATCATAGCTAATAATGATGGAATTTATCCTTCTCCTGCACTGGGAATCTCCGCTGGTCAGCTCAATACATCATGGGAACCAGGTGAGAAATTTCATTATTCCAATGTAGGCTTTTCAGTATTACATCTACTGATTGAGCATTTATCTGGCATGTCATACAGGGAGTACGTACAAGAGAATATTATACAACCGTTAGGGATGCACAGCACTAAAGTTGGTATAACAATGGAATCAAGAGAACTCCAGGCTATTGGATATGTTTATCCATTTGATGATCGGCCTCATCACTCATCAAGAGATTTAGTGGAGGCCACCTTCTTTGAGTATGGATTAGGGGATGGATGTATTCAATCCACTTCAACAGACATGGCGAAATATATGCAGATGCTTATAAACAGAGGAACTTTCTCAAGTAAAAGGATCATTTCTGAAGAAGCTTTTGATCTCTTTACAGGGATTTCGCAGCAGCATCAGTCGAATGATTGGTACCAATATGCGATCAATGTTTCTAAAAATGGCAGCGAGATTCTACTCTCTCATAGTGGAGGTATGGTTGCTTTTCATTCAAGAATTTTAGTGGATATAAGCAACGAAATTGGTGTTTTTGTTTCAGCTAATACTCAATTCGGATCTGTTCGCGAAGTTGCCGATTATTTAATGCAAGTAACAAAATCGGTATTTGAAGGAAAGGATATACCGACTTATGATGCGAAAACTACTAGCTCAAATCTGGCTCATGATGGGTATTCAGGCAAGTATGTTGGCAGAAGTGGAGAGACCATAATTGTCCATTCTGAAAATGATTCATTAATAATTGAAGCTGATGATGAAAGAATAACTCTTGACCAAATTGACTCTACCAACTTCTATACCCCTAAACAAGGTTTCGATCTTTACTATTGGACGTTCAATAAACTGGACAGTACAGGCCTATTCAAACTTGTATATGGAGATCAAGTATATTTTCCTTCAAATTATAGACAGAAAATGGACAGCAATCTTAGAGATGAATGGAATGACTTTACAGGAAAGTATAGGTCGTATAGCCCCTGGCTCTCCTATTTTGAGGTTATTCAGCGTGAAGGAGAGTTAAAGCTGGTCGCAGGATATTGGGGAGAAATGAAATTAATAGAGGTATCGAAAACAAAGTTTAAGCTTATTGATCCCGACTCTCCTGATTATATTGAGTTTGTCAGAGAAATAAGTGGACATGTCTTGAAGGCTAATCTTTCCGGACATACATTTTATTGGTTAGGTATATAATAGAATTCGCAACACGCCACATAATTTCATTTGTCAGCTAGGCCAGCATTTAAAACAATTCGCAGGAAAAAATAATATAAGAATAGGACGTACATAGAAGTTGGGTATAGAAATCTGCATATAGTTTATGAGCTAAGCTTTGTTTAGTATGTTAACCTCCTCATGGATTTTTAGATAGTGAAATTTTATATTTCAATAGGTCTCCTAATTTATACATTGTTCCTAGGAGCGCAGGAATTCAAAGAATCTGATTTTGACAACTTACAAACATTACCAGGCATAGTTGAAACGTATTACTCAGAAGGGAGTGAATTAAAGGCCAGATATCTTCAAGAGCTTGTTCAGGACGCTGTTATTTTCTATCAAGACAAATTGCAAGACACATTCGACATTAAGTTACTTGTGTTAAATAAAAAAGATTGGAGATCGTTAGTAGGAGGACCCTATTTTATATATGGATTTTCAAGGGATCCGGACCGAATTGAAGCGGGAGTTCATAATCTTTTCAAAATCAAGCTCCCTGATGGTCAAACATTATATGGCGAGAATGAAGCATTTCTTTGGGATTTTGTTGCGGTACATGAACTTGGACATTATATCTCATCCCATAAAGAGGTAAAAGGAATAAGATGGACATCCGAGTTTTTCGCCGATTACATAATGATCAGCTTTCTACTCGAAAAAATACCTGAATGGAAGCTTCCTTCCTCCATTTCAGCCTTTTATAAATACTTACCATTCAAACATAAATCACTCGAGGATTTTGGAAAGTATTATTCAAGAATGAATCCAATAAATAACGTTCTCTACCAAGCTAAATTTGAACAGCTTGCTGAAAAAATCTTTATTGAAAGGGGATGGGATTTTTTGTACGAATACATGGATAAATTTACTGGAGAAATCAGTCCACCTCCAGATAAAAATCATCTACTAGAATATACAATTGCCGAGTTCCAGAAAATGGAACCAGAAGCATTTAACGAATGGAATGCAGAAATGCGAAAGACTTATCATCCACTGGTTATCATAATTCTCCTTTTTGTAATAATCGTCTCAATTAGATCATTGGATAATTCCTATCGTATTCTTACTAATACTGGACTAAAAGCCAGAAACAGCTATAAGATTCTTGGAGTACCAACTCTTTTAATTCTTTCCCAATTAAAAGATAATGAATGCCAAAAGAAAAGAAAATTAAAGCTTATAGTTGGACTTAGACCAATAATGTATTTTGGTCTTTTACTTTTAATTCTTCTATTGATTTTACATTTTATTTAAGAAGAAGTAATTAAAAAACTACAGCACACAACATTGTATTAAACCCAGAAATCATACCCTTAATCCCTGTGGGCTAAAATGAAAGTAAGATCGCAGAACAAATCACTAAAGCCGACCGCAACGCGTGTCACGCACTTTGCAGAAAAGGCAAAGCCCGCGCCACGCTACGGCGGCTTAGTTCCACCGTTATATGAATATTTAATAAGCAACCCAATCATAAACTTCAAAACAGTCGAAAATTGAATTAATAATCTCAAGTATTTTGAGTCATTAATAGTATGAATGAAAAAAAGACTGTGCTTTTTTTAGGCGCAAGCATAACACAAGGCAAGACTAGCAGTAGTTATGTGAAGATATTGAAAAGAAGGTTGAGGACTAAAAACTATAAATTCATAAATCATGGTGTTGCTGGTTACGAATCTTATAACGTCCTAAGCAAAATCGAAAATGCAGTAAAATCATCGCCTGATTTTGTGATACTACTTGTAGGGACAAATGATGTACTTTCATCTTTGGATCCCAGGCTAGTTAAGCTAACAAGAAAATTGAAGAAAATTCCGCACGAGCCATCAGTTTTGCACTTCAGGAATAACATCACAAATATTATACAACGATTGAAGGCTGAGACAGATGCAAGGATCGCAATAGCCTCATTACCAATTGTAGGTGAAAATCTTGACTCTTTGGAAAATAAAACTATTGAAGAGTATAATACAGAGCTTAAAAGTATTGCAGGTAATGAAAATGTGGAATACCTGTCTGTTTTCGAAAGGCAAAAGAAATTTCTCAATCAAAAGAATAATGGTAGAGGGAAAGATTACTTAAGTAGTCAAAGACTAGCCTATAAATCGCTACTCTTGCACTATCTATTCTTCATGAGTTTTGACAAAATATCCCGAAGAAATGGATACTTAATACTAACTGATGGGATACATCAGAATTCAGTGGGAGCGAAATACATTGCTGATGAAATTGAGGAATTTATTCTATCAGCGAATTAAATATCATATAACAAATCACTAAAGCCGACCGTGACGCGTGTCACGCCCTTTGCTGAACCGAGCGAAGCGAGCTCATGAGTCACCGCAGGTGACGAATAACGGCAAAGCCCGCGCCACGCTACGGCGGCTTAGTTCCACCGTTCTACCCACTAAACTACTCCTTGGTAAAAAGTCTGAAATATTACGTTAAATGATTGACCTTAAAAATTAATGTTATGAAGTATCGCGTACATCGCATAGACGTCAAAAGGGATAATATGCAAGAGAAACTAGAGAATTTTATAAATAAAATGGATGGGGAATTAATTTCAGTCATTCCAGATGTACGCCCAACGTTTCAGCTAATGGGAGCTACAGCAAAAATTGATTTTATTTTAGTTATTGAAAAGTTGAAGGTCAATTAGGTTCTATTGAATGGACAGCGCTCTATAAAGCAGATTTCTGAGCAATACTGAATGGTGTTACAATGGAGTAGAACAAATCACTAAAGCCGACTGTAACGCGTGTCACGCTCTTCGCAAAAAATAAGGCAAATCCCGCGCCACACTACGGCGGCTTAGTTCCACCGTTCTACGGTCAATAAAAAGAATGGAAATATCTGAGAAGAACGTTTATTTAGACGTTGTAGACAATTGGTAAATGATTATAACACATTTATTTCAAAATAGTAAATAACCAAAGAGACCATCATGAAAATATTGACTTTTCTTCGGGATTTTGTAATCACGTGCGTAATCACATTTATTGTCAGTATAATAGTAAGTTATTTTTATAGCTTGATAGCTCATGGTATCGGGACGATTGATTGGGAAGCATCAATTAGGTTTGCGATTATTTTTGGAATTATTTTTCCTTCAATCAGGGCTATAGATAACAAGCGAAAGAAAGATTAAAGATATTGGACGTAGAACAAATCACTAAAGCCGACCGTAACGCGTATCACGCCCTTCGCAGCAAAGGCAAATCCCGCGCCACGCTACGGCGGCTTAGTTCCACCGTTCTACGTACAAATAAAATCTCTGTATAATTTCAGTATTTTTTTCATTAGTAGTTATTTACATCTAAAACTCATTCAAAATGCTTTATAGGAAAGGACAGCTTGTATTTTGCAGTTTTCTTATAGTCTTGGTTTCATGTAATCCTTACCCCAAAGGAGAGCAAGAAGCGACTAGTGAATCCCGATCCTTCTCGACCTCATTTAAGCCCATGGTTTTTCTTGAGGATAACCGGAATGAAAAAATAAAAAGCATAGCATCCGATTTTGATCATCTAATTGAGGAACACGCTAAGAACAAACATATTCCAGGCATAGCGTATGGAATCGTTGTTGATAATGATCTGATTGTCAGTGGAGCAACAGGATTTATTAATATTGAAGATAGCTTAATTGCCACTCCCCGATCCTGTTTCAGAATTGCTTCTATGACTAAGAGTTTTACAGCCATGGCTATTTTGATGCTCAGAGATGATGGTAAACTGTCCCTTGATGATCCTGTGGAGAAATACATCCCAGAGATGCATGATCTGGAATATCTGACAAGGGATGCTCCAGTCATTACTATCGAAAATTTGTTGACCATGACAGCTGGATTTCCTGAAGATAATCCATGGGGAGATCGACAACTCGAAGAGACAGATCAAATGTTGATGGACCTAATTGCTGATGGTTTATCATTTTCCAATCCAAGCTCCTATCAATTTGAATACAGTAACACAGGCTATGCATTGTTAGGTAATATCATTACCCGGGTAGCTAATACGCCTTACCAAGACTATATACAGGAAAAAATCTTGCATCCACTGGAAATGTATCAAACCTACTGGGAGTATGACAGTGTCCCGGAAGAGCAATTAGCCCTAGGATATAGATGGGAAGATGAACAATGGAAATTGGAGCCCATGCTTCATGATGGCTCATATGGTGCCATGGGTGGATTGATCACCACAATAGAGGACTTTGCTAAATACGTGAGCTTTCATTTATCTGCCTGGCCCCCCAGAAATGACCCGGATCATGGGCCTGTTAGAAGAAGTACACTTCGTGAAATGCAGACTATCCGAAATCCCAGCTTGTATGCAAGCGCAAGAGATTTGAATGGTGATCCTTGTGCATTAATCTATGGTTACGGTTTTGGACTTGGCGTTAATGAAGATTGTCATGGGTTTAAAACAGTTAATCACGGAGGAGCGTTACCCGGATTTGGTGGTGGCTACGACTTTTATCCTGATTACGGAGTTGGAATTATGGCATTTTGCAACCTAACATATACCGCTCCTATACCACGTAGAGAGGCATATAGAATACTTCTTGAGTCAACTGAAATAGAACCCAGGCAACTTCCGGCCTCTGATATTTTGCTTAAGAAGCAAGAGCAGGTAACAGCATTGATTCAGAATTGGGACAAGGGATTGGAAATGGAGATTCTGGCTGAAAATTTCTACCTGGATAAATCACGAGAACGTCGAATATCTGATATTAGTGAAATGCTTAATAAAGCTGGCGTAATTGACAGTACAGGTGAATTGCAGCCGGAAAATCAACTCCGGGGAAGTTATAAACTACATGCTGAGCATGGTGATATAGGCATCTACTTCACTCTCACTCCTGAAAAGCGCCCCAAAGTGCAACAACTTGAAGTAACTTTTGATCCATCTGAGAACTAGTGAACTACTATATAGACGTAGAACAAATCACTAAAGCCGACCGCTTACGCCTGTCACGCTCTTTGCAGAACCGAGCGAAGCGAGCTCATGAGCCACCGCAGGTGACGAATAACGGCAAAGCCCGCGCCACCCTACGGCGGCTTAGTTCCACCGTTCTACGTTCTAAAATAATTGATGGAAAAATCTGATTGGTAAGTTTATATCGAAGTTTTATGGTATACTAATCATGAAATCAAACATTATGAAAAAATCATTGATTCTTGGCCAAATTATATTGTGCATTGTCGCTAATTCATTGAATGCGCAAACGCTGACTTTGCAGCAGAAAACCGCTATTGAAAAGACAATCACTGAAGAAATGGAGGCAGCCAGGATCCCAGGTGCAGCACTTGCAATTATTAATGGGAATGAAGTTGTTTATGAGAAAAGCTTTGGGCTTGCAAACTCACTTACAAAAGTTGTGGTGACAGATACAACTATTTTCCAGATAGCGTCAGTAACGAAAATATTTACAGCACTTACACTTTTAACAGAATTGAACAATGCAAACATTGGGTTGCATGAGCAGGTTGGAACGGTGATAAAAGGATTGTCCCCTGGCCTATCTTCTGTTACTTTTCATCAGTTATTGTCGCATACCGGGGGATTAATAGATTATGAAGACAGAGCCGACTTGTCAACAGTATCCATGTTCTTCAAAAATGTAGGCGATACTATCCTTTTTACAGAACCAGGCAAAGTATTTTCTTATTCAAATACCGGCTATGCTTTAATCAGCCTTATTATTGAGCAGCTTACTGGGAAATCATATCCAGAGGCTATCGAAAATGCAGTTATAGAGCCTTTAAATCTAAAAAATACAACTTTTGATTTTTACAAAGTTGCTTGTTCATCATTTTCAGCGGGTCATTATTATGATTATCCTAGAAAAATGGTTATGCCATCTATCAATAATTTTGAATTGCCGCTTTTACAAGCTGCAGGTGGCTTATTTAGCAATATACAGGATTTGGAAAGACTGGCCTTATGTTTATTGAATGAAGGAAAAATAGATGGTGAACAAGTATTTGAAAGTGATATTATTGACAATATGTCTTTGCGCCACAGTGAGAATTTTACGGCTTCAGCTCCATCTTATTATGGATTTTTAAATTATCCAAATAACGCTTATGGATATGGAATATTTATGTTTGATTATGGGGACTTGCATTTTATTGGAAATGCGGGGGCCGGGACACAATTCTCCTATTTATTAATAGAACCTGAAGCCAAATTTGCAATGATCATCATTAGCAATTTTGCATTTGACCAATTAATTGAATCGTTTAAAAAAATATGGGAGGTGGTATTAAATGAACAGGAATTTATACCCGTTGATCTTGAATTTGATATTACTGAGTGGGATGAAATAACTGGAGACTATAAATTACCCGTAGTAAATAAAAATATCATTAGGTCTGCTCATATCTCTGAGAAAGAGAATAAATTATATATCAATTTTAATGGCAGAGGTGATATTGAACTCAAACAAATCGGACAAATGGTTTATCGATATTCTTTTCCAGGATCTAGATTACCAAGTGAAATCAGTTTTTATCGTGATGAATATGATAATATAGCCTACCTGAGAAATGTATGGAGAACATGGATAAAAATTGAATAATATGTAACATACTACATCAGATAAAATGCTTTTTATCTATGACCATTAAACATAATAGTGAGCTAGAAGAAATACCTAGCAAGTAAACGCTTAGCCACGATGTGAAGAATGAAGTATAGGCCGTAGAACAAATCACTAAAGCCGACCGTAACGCGCGTCACGCCCTTTGCGGAAAAGGCAAATCCCGCGCCACGCTACGGCGGCTTAATTCCACCGTTAAGTATGTTAATAAAGCAATAAATCAGTGAAATATGAATCATCAGGAAGAGAATAAGAAAATTGTACAACTCTTATATTCAGCTTTTGCAAAACGAGATGTTAATGCTATTGTTGAATTACTAAGTTCTGATGTTGAATGGGGAGAACCTGAAAATCCATTTAATCCAGCAGGTGGTACACGATATGGTCATCAAGGGTTCCTGGAATGGGTAAACATTGGACGACAGGCAGAGGAGATATTGGAATTGGAGCCACTAAAGGTGCTTACAGACAATGATTCCGTCGCTGTTGTGGGGTACACAAAGTGTCTAGCAATTCGAACAGGTAAAACTTATGAATCAGATTTTGTGCATTTGTTCACACTTAAGGACGGCCTAATAACAAGATTTCAAGAATTCTTTGATACATATATTGCTGGTGAGGCATTCAGGTAGTAGTGCAGAGATTTCCACTTAGCAATTCACTAAGCCGATCGTGACGCGGGTCACGCCCTTCGCGGCAAAGGCAAAGCTCACGCCACGCTACAGCGGCTTAGTTCCACCGTTCTATGTCTAGTAAGAATGACTAAATTTCTCACCAAATAGGTTTCTTTTATGTGGGTTACACAATTTTAGATTTTGTTCTGGAGTTATCAAATTATGAAAAGGATTCGACAGTTCATTCCGATAGCTATCTTGGCTTCATTGTTAATTGAATGCTCATGGGATGTAGAGCATCATCCAACTAACATATTGGAGATTAAAAATATCTCGAGCAAAGCAATTGTATATAAAATTGGCAATATCTATCCAGATACCCTTCTATGGAAGGAGAATCCATTTTCTACACAAACCATTGAAAACCTTACAATCGAAGCTGGAAAATCTGCTGAAGTACCTCTCTTCTGCAGTAGCTATCCTCCAGGATTTTATGGAAAGACTTGCTTATATTTCTTCGAGAAGAACACTGTAATTAATTCTAATTGGGATAGTATAAGAGATAATTACGTTATACTAGATCGCATTGATTTCAATGAGGACGATCTTGACAGAATAAACTGGGAAATAATGATCCCGCTACAGGATTAAGTGTTTTAGCTCTACCTCAAGTACATTTCGCTAATAATATTTTAGTATGGCAAAGTATGATGTTGTTGACATAGAACAAATCATAAAGCTGACCGCTTTCACGTGTCAGGCGATTCGCGATTACATACAACTACAATAATTCTTAACAATCAAAGGCAAAGCCCGCGCCACACTACGGCAGCTTAGTTCCACCGTTCTACCCACTATAATAACCCTTTGAAAAAGGTAATTGCGTCTTTTAGACCTTGGACACAACTTTAAAGCAAAACATTCCCACTATGGAAAAGAAATTGCTATTCATTATAACTTTTGCTTGTTTATATGGATTTTTCGAAATTCTCATGAGTTTGAGACAAAGAAGAAAATCGACAATAAAACAATCTGGAGACAAAGGGAGTATTCGGTTTCTTTTTATTTGTATTGGATTGGGATATTGGCTTTCCTTTTTAATAAGACCTAATAGAATTGGTAGAATTGATGAATGGAATACTTTTTTTATTATTGGAGCAGTATTGACATTACTAGGTCTATTTATCAGAATAACTTCAATTTTGACCCTTGGAAAACAGTTCTCCTATACGGTAGCAAAGATTGATAATCATCTTTTAATTGATAAAGGATTGTATAAGATTATTAGACATCCAGGATATTTGGGACAGTTGATAATTTTTCTGGGAGTATCTACCTCATTATCAAATTGGTTATCCATTATATTTATGATTGTCCCAGTTATAATTGGATACCTTTATCGAATAAGAATTGAGGAAAAATTTATGGTTGAGCAAATGGGCCAAAAGTATTTGGATTATCAAACAAGGACAAAGAAATTGATTCCAAAACTATATTAGTAGAATGCACTGAACTATAGTCCCACCGTTCTACGAAAAATTGCGGTGCAAGATAAAAGATAACAGGTACAGTTTTTCAGAACTAATATAGTATGCAACAATCACCAAATACATATCTCGCATGAAGTCAATATTAATTGGAATTCTCCTGGGAATGGCTGCAGGAATTATTGATGTAATCCCAATGATTATTAAGAAGCTCACATGGGATGCTAATTTATCAGCATTTGCTATGTGGGTTATCGTAGGGTTTTTCATCGCAACGATTGATATAGATGTCCAACCTATTCTTAAAGGCATTCTAATTGCGTTGCTAGTATTAATGCCGTCTGGTATTCTGATAGGGTGGAAAGAACCAAAATCATTAATACCTATTTTGGCTATGACAATAATCCTTGGAGGTGCCCTTGGATACTTAATTCCGTTATTCAAAGCCTGATTCCCAGGATGGGAATTCCAGTCGTCTTTGGCTGATAGGAAACCCTCGTCCAGGATCAGCGTCTATTTTCCCTGATCAGCCAACTCAAATACGGATAAGATGGCTCGGTGGTCCGAGTTGAAGAATCCACCCGGAGGATCGTCCTGAACGATTTTTGAACAGCTAGCCGACAAATTTGCTCCTTTATAGTAGATGTAATCGATCCTGTCCGAGATGATATCATCCGACAGAAATCCCCAGGTTCCATCCAGGGTAAGCAGGGGATCGGGATGCACTTCCCTGAAAGAATCTGTGTAACCCCGGTCTTTCATCAGTTTACTTACGGGCCACTCGACCACTTTCCCGTAATGGTAGTCCCTGGTACTCTCGACCCAGTCCAGGTGAGATCCTGAATTGAAGTCACCTCCTACAATAATGGGCAAATGCAGATTATTCTCCAGGCTGTCAATACAGTGCAATATTGAATCCATCTCCTTCAGCCTTGAACTACCTTCTCCAAGGATCAGTGAATCGGGCGACAAAGTTTTGATGTCCTGGAAAAAATCAGGCAGATAATGCAGCCACAGGTTTACGCATAGTATTTTTTGCCCCTTTGCAACTATGACCACTGCATGTGAATTGAAGGGCCTGAAAATAGCTATGGTATCAACAATGGGGTATTTGCTGTGAATGGACAGATTTGAACTTCCTCTCCAGGAGTAGGGATAACCTGCTTCCCTGGCAATATCCATCCCGCAACAATAGGTCTCCTGCATAAAGAGGATATCAGGATTTTCCTGCAGAATCACTTTAAGCACATTGGACAGTATTTGCAGTATCCTGTTCAAAATCAACACTTTTACTTCCATGGAGTCCGCCATGCCAGATGTTCCAGGTCATGACCGAAAGCGTTTCAGGATGATTCTCAGAACAAGCTGAAAATAGAAGTAGTGCTAAAAGGACAAAAGAAAGTTTTGAGTTTTTCATTCCGGATCATGTTTACCCGCTAAGAGCAAATCTATACAAAGTTGACTACATTCCACTTTTTAATTCATAAGCGATTCATTACATTTAGTCGCAAACAAACAGAAGATGATCGGAGAGAAATTTCAACCTAAAGTGGCCTACCGTGCCCTTAAAATTATCTTTTATGCGCTCAATACAGGATTACTTCTGTTTTTCATCGTGGCTGTCTATCTCAATGAGATGAAGCTTCCTGAATTTAAAGCGGGAATTGATGTGCTTACCTATGTCAATGTATTTTTACTGGCAGCGATTCCGGCCGGATATACCCTGTCAACACGCAGAATGGAGGCCATTGATGCGGGCGATTCTTTCGCCAGGAAATTTGAACAGTTTCAGTCGGCCATGATTCTTCGCTGGGCCATGATTGAGGGAGCAGCCTTGTTCTCTCTGGTGGGTCTTATTGTTTTACAGGATTCCAAGCAACTTATTCTGTTTGTGATCTGTATCCTGGTCCTCTCCTCCAATACGATAACGAAAGAGAAAGTAACCCGCATGGCAAAACTTAATCCGGAAGAGTCACGGGCACTTGATGAGTGATTTGTGGTCGCTTAATTCCCATTAAGTATACTCAGGGCCTTCTGCTTGTAACTTCGGCTTATGGGGAGCTCCTTCTCCCCCATCATCACATACTCCCTTGAGAAAGATGATATTTTCGATCTGTTTACAATAAAGGAGCGATGGATCCGGAGAAATCCTTCGGGCAGGGCTTTCTCCATATGGCTAATCTTTTCTTTGGAAGTGATTACGGAGCCATCGACAAGATGAAATTCAATATAGTCTGCCAGACTTTCAAGGTAGAGCAATTCCTCGAATTTGATATTTGCTGTTTGCCTGTTTGAACGAACGGTGAAGTATCCCTGTTCAAGCTGAGCCTGCTTTTCCTCCAGATTGTCTATGGCCAGCTGATCCACAAAGTAGTGTTTGATCAGCAGGATAAAGGACATGACAAGCACTACAAAATAGAGCAACCCGGCCATGATAAAAACGTCGGTGATAAGCATCCCGTTTTCGTTGATATCATAATATGCAATTACTAAAAATGCAAGAATACCTGCCACCATTTCCAAACAAAGCGAAACCACCAACATATAGAAGGAATACAGGCCGAATTGAAAGAACCTGCGCTTGAAAAGGTAGCGGGGTACCAGAACGTAGTTAAAGAAATAGGATGTCCCGATGATGACTGGCATTAGAAGAGAAACATAGTAAAACGCTTCCATGGCCACGCCCGTCCATCTGGTGAAGATTAGTGTCAGAGTTCCGTAAACTAAGATCCAGAAAAATATATGGTGCCAGGTTTTCATCAGTCCAAATATCGCAAAAAATCGTACTTGAAAGGGCCATTATCGACAGAATGCAGGTTTAGAACCGGATTCGACCTTGCGCTGTATCCCCTGTCACCCTTAACTTTGTAGTGTAATTAAGTTTCATTTAAAATTTATAATTATGAAAGATTGGTTTGTTATGGGTGGCACCCTGTTTATGAGTCTTCTCACCATATTATTGGTGATCATGTTAGCCGTGGCTATTTACTTTGCAATCACCATTGCCAGTGGAAAAGCCTCAGAAAAAAAGAATTTCAAGGAGCAACTCAGGTATGTGAAATCTCTGGGTCTATTTACCATGATTACCGGGATTCTGGGTCAGATGATCGGGCTTTTTTCTGCCTTTTCTGCTATTGAGGCAGCTGGTGATGTATCCCCGTCCATGTTAATGGGTGGACTGAAAATCTCTATGATCACTTCCCTCACCGGGGTAGTAATCTATCTGATTTCAATTATCATCTGGTTCCTGCTGGACCTGTTTTACCAAAAGAAGCTAGTGTGATGAAAAAAATAAGTATCATATCCAAAACAGGGCTAATCACCCTGTGGGTTCTGTGCCTGCTGTATCAGCATGCACAGGCCCAAACCCCTTCTGCCTATACAGGCATGTGGGAAGGCAACTTTATGGAACAGTTTAAAACTGTTATTCTTTTGGATCAATCGGATGAAAGCAACTATGCCGGTAAAATCTTAATGTACAGCGGTGAGGATCGCATTCAGGATGATGAACTCACCAAAATTTCCATCGAGAACAATACCCTGTCCTTCTATATCGCTGCCAAGGAGACCTCCTATAAGGGCACCTTCAATGAAGAGATTACAGAGTTGTCCGGGAACTTTATTTTCCCCGACAATACAAAGCATCCCCTGAAGGTCAGCAAGTTCAATGAAGACAGTATTGCTGTGAAGGCGACAGACGCATCACCATCTCTCAAGGAGAGGCTGAATTTTGATACCACCATAGAAGAGTTGAAAACTGATTTCAAGGATCTAATAGATAAATTGAAGAAGCATCATCCTCGTCTCTACTCCTATACTTCTGAGACTGACTTTGAAAATCAGGCTAACGAAATCTACTCACAATTAAACGAGGACATGAACCCGGAGCAATTCTATCTGAGGATTGCTCCCCTCATTGAATCTGTTAAATGCAGTCATACGGGTATCCGTTTGCCGGGACAATACCAGCAATATATACATGAAAAAGGACTTTTCTTTCCGCTGAAATTATTTATACGGGATAAGAAAGCATATTATCTCTCCTCATCTGAAGATCCTGCTGTGGACATAGCGCCAGGTTCAGAAATTCTGGTCATTAACCATAGACCTGTGGACCAGATTATCAGTGAGCTACTTTCAATCATTCCATCGGAGGGGAATAATATGACCACCAAATACCAGGAGCTGAACCTGAACTTTCAAGACTATTTTCATATGCTGGACCCTTCCGAGAGTTTTCTTATTGAATTCTCCTCCCCCGCTTCAGGAGCCGGCATACAACTGGTAGCCTGCACGTATGACAAGGTGAAACAAATGGCTTACTTTCCAAAGGAGTTAAGGCCCTATAGTGTTCATATGGAGAACGATCCGGAATATGGCGTTCTGAAAGTAGAATCCTTTGGCATCATGAATATGGAAGACTACTTTTCTTTTTTGGATTCCACATTCATACATCTGAATAGTGCCGGAATTCCCACCCTGGTGCTGGATCTGAGGGATAATCGGGGTGGGCATCCCATCTTTGCAGCTCAACTATTCTCCTATCTGACAGATGGTGATTTCACCTATTTTAAGAGAAATCCGGAAATAGATGATTTTGAACCTCTTTATAATCCCATGCAGCCCAATAAAAATCATTTCAAAGGTAGCATCATTGTACTGGTAAACGGCGGATGCCTGTCAACAACCGGGCACCTGATCTCACTGCTTAAGTATCATACCGAGGCCCTTTTTATTGGTGAAGAGCCAGGTAGTACATTTTTATGCAACGATTTCAGTATTCAGTACCACCTTCCCAACTCCGGGATGGAGGTAAATATCCCACGGACCACCTTTGTCACGGCTGTTAGCGGCTTTGAAGAAGGAAATCCTTTTTCGGTGGATTATCAAGTTGAACAAACTTTGAAGGATAAGATGGAAGGTGTGGATAGTTATATGTATGTTGTGGATACGATTAGCGCTGAACATATGGCCAACCCATGATTGAATGACAAAAATAGCAAGCCTGGTCCGGTCCATTAAGAAAAACTCCCTCCTTACTATTATCCATATAAGTTGCATGGCTCTGGGGCTGGTCTCGGCTGGAATCATCGTCAGCTATATTTATCAGGAGTATCATTACGATTATGAAAGTCCCAACTCCGGACGAATATTTCGGGTAATCCAGAAAGAGGGGGAAAGCCTGAACAGTGTCACCTTCGGACCGCTCGCCCAGTCTTTGAAAACTAACTTTCCGGAAATTGAAGAAGCCTCCAGGGTCAGTTTCTTCTATGGATACCTTTCATGTGCTGCTGGCGAAAACAACTCTAATGAGAGAACAGCCATATTTGCCGATCCTGAATTTTTCGATTTTTTCTCTTTTCCACTAATTAAAGGGAAAAGTAGCGATTGTCTTGTTTCGCCCTACTCGCTTGTAATTTCAGAGAAGGCCGCGAGGAAATATTTTGGGAAGCAGGACCCTATGGGAGAAGTTCTCCGCATTGGTCAGGATAAGGAATTTACAGTCACAGGAGTCTTTCAGGATTTTAAGACTAATTCTAATTTTTTTGGAGACCTGGTACTACCCTTGGCCCAGATATCAAAACTTACACAAATCTGGATAGAACCCAGCTGGGAATACGAAAGCGACATACACACCTTTATTTCGCTGAATGAAAATTCCGGTATTGAAGACTTATCAGGAAAAACAGAGCACTTTATTGACAGGTATATAAGTGATCGAAAGATAAATCTTCTCTTCCAGGCTATAGGCAATATACATGTAAACAGAGATCTGACATGGGAACCCAAAGCAAGCGCCAATGTGAGCTATCTCAGGATTTTACTCGTAGTGGCCCTGCTTACCCTGTGCATATCCATCGTAAACTTCCTGTTTCTTTATCTGGGTACAGCTGCCCTGCGAATTCGGGGAACTGGTATAAAGAAGGTTTTCGGCGCTTCAAGAAGAGTCTTATTCCTGGAGCATTACCAAGAAGTGATATTCCTGATGCTTTTAAGTACACTAAGTGCAATCCTTCTCTTTGCTTTATACCAGAATCTGATCGCCCCCCACTTCTCTTTTCTGCCAGAAATTGTTCTGTTCAATTTTAAATTGATAGTGTTGCTGTGTTCCATTGTAGTGTTTGCAGCGATTCTTTCAGGAATATATCCTGCTCTCATTCTTTCCGCCCAAAAACCTGTCAGACTGTTAAACAACCAGGCTTCCTCCAGAAAAGGTGAGATAACGATGGTCAGGCTGCTGGTGATTGCGCAGTTTACTCTATGCATCGTATTAACAGTGTCGACCATTGTAATGCACAGACAAACCCGCCATATGCTCAGGCAGGAGACCGGTTATGCAAAAAATGAGCTGATTACCATCCCGCTTAACATGCATCTGGATGAAGGGATCAACGGGGATAAATTTGAGTTATTTGCCCAGGAATTGAAGAAATTTCCCGGAATAATGGATGCCACGCTTTCCTCTTCATCCCCCTCACGGGCATTTTCCAGCGGGGATGATCAGGTTAGCTGGGAGGGAAAACCTGAAGAAAAGAATGTTTTGATGAGTTGGGAATCTATCTCATATGACTATTTCCGAACACTGGGGCTTCGAGTAAATCGAGGCCGTGCCTTTAGCCGGGAATTTCCAAACGACATTGTAAACTGGGAAAGCCGGCAATGTGCCTATATGGTTAATGAAAGTGCCGTACAAGAGATGGGATTTACCGATCCCCTTGGAAAGGTGATAGAAGTGTGGGGATTTTATGGTCCCATAGTAGGTGTGGTTGAGGACTACAACTTCAGATCACTGCATTCCGGTATTGGTCCCATATTTTACCAGCTGAACCCCATTTTTTATAGCGAAATCATTATCCGGATAGATCCGGCTGTACCATCGACAGTATCAAATATTGAAGTAGTATGGGACAAATTTGTTCCAGACTACCCCCTGGAAATAAACTTTGTAAACGATCAAATCCACGAATTGTATCAGGAGGATGAAAATCTGGCAAATGCCATGGATATGTTTTCTTTACTGGCCATTGTAATTGCCAGTATGGGGCTGTTTACATTGACTGTGTTATCGATGAACAGACGAATCAAAGAGATTGGGATCCGAAAAGTAAATGGTGCCAGTAACTATAGAATATTAGTCATGTTAAACAAAGACTTTATTGGCAGGGTAGCTATGGCTTTTGTAATAGCAGTCCCCCTGGGCTTTTACTCCATGCATAAATGGCTCGAAAACTTTGCCTACAAAACCCATCTGAGTTGGTGGATTTTTGCACTATGCGGACTATTGATCATGGGAATTGCACTGTTAACTGTGAGTTGGCTAAGCTGGCAGGCAGCAACAAAAAATCCAGTGGAAGCATTAAAGCATGAGTAATGTAACTTTGTTTTTATTTAGTTTAGAGTATGGAGAACATCAGCATCAGATTTTGAAAAAATAGAATTAAGGGCAGGCACTGTGCTTGAGGTGATAGAATTACCCATAAGGGAACCCTACTTTATCACCAGGATAAAATCGCTTCCGGGCTCATTGTCTCCAAATTCTCCGAAACGGGGCTGGGGATCTACCTTCTCCACAAACTGAAGGATCTCCGAGGTGGTCAGCACCCCATCGTCTCCTCCGTAGTGGCGAAGAGATTCAATAAATCGGCGGGCAAAGGGCGAATGGAAGCCCGGTCTTCCATCGGGCACATACTCTTTTCCCCCGGAGGTCAGATAGAGCCTTGTTTTATATTTTAGTTTTCGCGCCACAAACTCGTCGGTACTGATATCTGCGTACTCTACAGCTGCGCCCCGGTGTGCAGCTGCCATATGGGGATCGAAGGTCCCCCCGAAACAGACATCCATCACCAGGAAGATATGGGGGCAATCAATGTTGTTGATCATCGTTCGCAGGTTGGAATGAGAAAGGTAGGAGGTTTTTCCCAGATCATCCATTTTTGAATCTTTTGAAATCACATACCCTTCCCGGAACACCTCGTCATAGATCCCGTGGCCCGCAAAAAAGATCATCAGGTTGTCCTCGGGTTTATAAGACTTTGAGGCATACTCCCTGATCACTCCAGCCGTTTCAGCCAGAGTAGGATTCAGGACTACCTCCGCTTTCACCCCGTAACTCTCGCTCATCTCCGTGGCAATGGTCTGGGCATCCAATACCGGGTTAACCAGATCAGCATAGTAATCATACACATTGGAGGCAAACAGGAGGGCATAAGTGGTTCCACCGGTGGAATCCTGCCGGCCGGCCGGGGCAGACACGGTCCCGAACTCAGAACGGAGCATTTCCCTTTCCTTCTCCTGGTGAAAGGGGTTCTCCAGGGGCGTTACCGGATAGAAGCTTCTGTCGGCCGGATTGTAAAGCTCAAAGGAGCTGTACCTGTAGCTTCCTCTGCTTCCGCTCCGGGATTTGCTGGCCCGGATGTATGCCCTGGACCACTGCTCTTTGAATTTACGGGCGGCTGAAACCGGTATCTCCACTCCCGCTTCCGTCTCCATAAACCTGAGCTTATAGATCTGCAGATCCGCATTGTAACCCACCAGTCCCTGCAGGGGAATTTCCACGCTTCCCGATCCGGACCGGACGGAATAATGTTTTTCCATGGCTGACTGCAATTTCATCAAACACCAGTCAGCCAGTCTGGCAACCCGCGCCTGGTACTCTTCCGAAGTCTCAAATTCATCTCTTGGAAGGGTCTCAGCGCGCTTCACCTCCCCGATGATATCCTGAACTGCCGAGGGGGTCAGGGACCGGCGCTGGGCCAGGGAAAGATCTGAATTTAGCCAGGACACGACCCGGGATCTGCCGGAAGGCAAAACCGGGTCCACCTCCCAGATAATCAGTTGCTCATCCATGCCAAAGGTGACCAGAAACTCGCCGTCTTCTGAAAAGGAGGCTCCCAGAACCTCCTCCATGTGCCGGTAGACAAAATCCACCGGGAAAATAGAGTCCTCGCTCACCCTGGAGATCACGGCCTTCCGGGATTGACCAAAGGCCAGGTAGTTCCCATCCAGGCTCATGCTGATGGGGTTTCTGATATAAGCTTCCCGGCTGCTTGAATCACTTAACGCAAAGGTTTTCCCGGCCAGGCGGTACCTCCGGAGACCGTTTGAAGATCCAGTGATGAAGGTATATTCCTCCGGATGAAAAACCACTCCTTCTATTCCGTGCTTTCTGAAATTCATACGCTGAAAGGCTTCGTACTCTTCCCCGGTATTCTGAAGGATTAATATCTTGCCGTAGGTATCCCCGCTTACCAGAAAACGGTCATCAAAGCTAAAGCTGGATTGATACAGATAGGAGTCAAACTCATCCACAAGCTGGCTGAACACATAGAGGTCATCGGTGTTTTTCCAAAGGATCATCTGACCATCATGGGAACAGGAAGACAACCATTTTCCATCGTGACTGAACTGGAGATGATTGATAAAAAAAGAGTGCTGATTGAGCACCTGCACCACTTTCATGTCATTCAGCCTGATAATCGCAATGTCATTCTTGCCCCGGTACCGGCCATATGCCAGGTACTTCTCGTCTGGCGAAAATGCTAAGATCCCGCTACCTGCCTCAGGATTTCCCTGGTGATCCAGAATGGCTTCCCAGTTCCGGTCGTAAATTCTAAGGGTATTGTTTCCAAGGCTGTAGGCAAAGTAATTCCGGAAGGGGGAGAATTTCGCACCCCCCACATATGCCCCGAGATTTCCAAATTCCTTATTCACCTTCAGCCCCATTTCCTGGGACCAGGAGGGTGTCAGAGCCACCACCCACAGTATCGGCATGAATAATACACTCTTCATGATACCCTCTTTTTTGGTTTGCCTCCTATTGGTACGAAACCCAATAGACAAGGTTTCGTATATTTATAGACCCAATTCCTGGTCTTGAGGAGACTTCTGACACATAGCATTTGTCTTTTACTTCTGGCAGCCCCCCTTGAAGCTCAGGATTCTCTTATTGTTCAGAAAGAAGTATGGCTTCCCCCGTGGACTCTTTCACCCGGGTCTTCCTCTACGCTGGAGCTCACGGGAATTTGCGGTAATCCCCTGGCATCTCCCCTGGAGGTAGTCCTGAAGGATGCTTCGGATCGCCCGGTTCCCGGAATTGAAGTTGCCTTCCGCCTGATTGCACCATCCAGTCAGGAAAATGATGCCCGTCTGAGCCACCCGCTTTCTATCACGGACTCATCCGGGCTGGCCAGAACAACCCTTACCCTGGGCTCCAAACCGGGAACTTACCAGATCTCTGCCAGGATTGCGGAAGGGTTTCCCGATAACGAGCTTATTTTTACCGCGAAAGCCTCGAGGAAGAACTGGATATGGATATTGCTTATCAGCCTTTTTGGAGGCCTGGGATTGTTCCTGTCCGGGATGCATTCCATGAGTGAAGGGATGCAGCAATCGGCTGGCGAAAGATTGCGGTCCATCCTTGAAAATGTCACCCGGAACAGGATTGTGGGTGCTGGTATCGGGACCCTGGTTACCACTATTATTCAGAGCAGTAGTGCCACATCCGTGATGCTGGTAAGCTTTGTAAACGCCAACCTGATAAAGTTCAGGCAAACCATTCCGGTACTGTTGGGCGCCGCCATAGGCACCACCATAACCGCACAGATAATCGCATTTAAAATCACGGAATACAGTCTGCTGCTGGTCGCTGTCGGCTTTTTTATCCAGACATTTTCAAAGAAGGAAAAAATCCGGGCCGTTGGATCCTCCCTTTTTGGGTTTGGACTCCTGTTTTTCGGTCTGGAGATCATGTCCGACGCCATGGCTCCACTCAGAGACTATGCACCTTTTATTGATTTGCTGCTCAGACTGGAAAGTCCCCTGCTTGGCATCCTGGTGGGTGCCTTGTTTACTGCATTGATCCAATCGAGCAGTGCGTTTATAGGAATCATGATTGTTCTGGCATCTCAGGGGCTGCTTTCCCTGGATGCTTGTATTCCACTGCTGCTTGGGTCCAACCTGGGAACACCGGTTACCGCCCTTCTGGCAAGTCTGAAAGCGGGAAAAGAGGCGAAAAAGGTTGCCCTGGCTTTCCTGCTTATTAAACTGATCTCGGTGATCCTCTTTGCAGGTTGGACTTCCAGGCTCGGTCATTTATTGGAACAGCTTACGCCGGAGGCCTCCTTGCCAAGATTAATTGCCAATGCCCATACCCTGATAAACGGGGTTTTAATGCTGGTGGTTCTTCCCGTTTCCCCACAGGTCGCCCGATTCGTTGACTGGATTGCCGGCAAGCCCAGGGAGCTTCCTGAAAAAGCCTTCCGCACCCTGTACCTGGATACGGGACTGACTTCCACCCCTGCCCTGGCACTAAATCTGGCCAAACAGGAGATCATCCGGATGGGGATGATCGTGAGGACCATGTTTTCTCTGATCCAGGTTCCCTTCCTGGAAAAAGATGCATCCACGCTGGGAATGGTGTATATTCATGAGCAGGAAGTGAATTTTCTGGCAGATTCCATTAAATCCTACTTCCTGAAAATCAACAGGGAAACCATGAATAACCGACAGCAGAACGATTCTTTCCAGCTCTTGTATTCGCTCAACGAATTTGAAAAAATCGCAGATATTATCTCGGGAAACCTGGCTACCAGGGCCGAAAAATGGTCCTTGAAAGAGTATGATTTCTCTGAGCAGGGAAAAAAGGATCTGAGGGAGTTTCACCAGAAGATTGAGAAGCAATTAAATCGTGCAATTCTGGTTTTTGAGGAGGCGAACCTGCAGACAGCCACAAAAATGAAGGCCAAACATAAGGAATACAGAACCCTCTCCCGCGAGCTTGAAAAACAACATTATAACCGGATCATGGAAGGGATGACGGAATCCATTGAAAGCAGCAAAACCCACCTGGAGATCCTGGCTCTGTATTCCACCATTGACAGCCATGCCACCAGTATTGCCCGCAGCGCGCTGGACATGAACCAGAATCCCTCCTAATGAAAGCCGAATGGACTTATTGACCAGTCAGAGAGCCATCCGGAAGATCAATGATCTTGCTGGAAGAGAGAGTCCCTTTGTTTTTCTGATCAGTTTCAGTGGAGAAGAGAACCTGGTAAGCACCCCGGAGAAAGCGGCAGCAGCTGGGTTCTATCTGGATATGCCGGGGATGGTGAATCATAGCCTGGGGAAAAGCAAGGGACCCCCCTTCCAGCTGAGTTCAAATCCGCCCGATCCGCAACAGTATCATCGGGCCTTTAAACAGGTAATGGACCAGATCCTTTATGGGAATTCCTTCCTCCTGAACCTGACCATGCCTACACCGGTAAAGAGCAATTACACGTTGTCTGAAATATTTACAGGGAGCAGGGCTCCCTTTAAACTGTATCTGAAGGATAAACTGGTCGTGTTCAGTCCGGAGCGCTTCATCAGGATAAAGGGCCATACGATCACCTCCAATCCCATGAAGGGCACCATGGATGCCGCTATTCCGGGAGCCTACAGGCTGCTGGCATCCGATCCCAAAGAAGATGCGGAACATAACACCATCGTGGATCTGATCCGGAACGACCTGAGTACCGTTGCCAGCCAGGTGCGAGTGAAGCGCTTTAAATATATTGAGAAACTAAAGACCCACCAGGGAGAACTTTTACAGATGAGTTCTGAAATAAGCGGAAAGTTAGCGGCAAATTTCAAAGAGAATCTGGGCGATATCCTGTTCGCTTTACTACCTGCAGGATCCATCTGCGGTGCCCCGAAAAAAAAGACCATCGAGATTATTAAGGAAGTGGAGGCTTATGAAAGGGGCTATTACACGGGAGTTTTTGGCTACTTTGACGGGCAAAACCTGGATTCGGCCGTGGCCATAAGATATATAGAGAAGCAGGAAGACGGGCTTGTATTCAAGAGTGGCGGGGGGATCACTTTTAAAAGTGACTGGGAGAAGGAATATAATGAACTGCTAAAAAAGGTATATGTCCCGGTATATTGAAACCATGCAGCTTCGAAACGGAGAGCTGCTAAATACGGAATTCCACCAGGAACGTTTTGAGCGAACCCGCTCGAAAGCACTTGGCTTAAAAAAACATCCCCTGCTTTCCGAGGTCCTACAGATCCCTCATGGATTGGAACAGGGGATCTTCAAATGCCGGGTGATCTATGAGAAAGAGATAGAGCTCGTGGAATATGAACCGCATCAATTCCGTCGGATTCGATCGCTCAAACTGGTTTATTCAGATGACATCGAGTATGGATCCAAGGCGGAAGACCGGGGCGAGCTGGAAAGATTGTTCCGGCAACGGGAGGATTGCGATGACATCCTGATTGTAAAAAACGATTGCATTTCTGACAGCTTCTATGCAAATGTGGTACTGTGGAGCGGAGAAACGTGGGTGACCCCCGACACTCCCCTGTTGCCGGGGACCATGCGGGCATCGCTGCTTAAAAAGGGAATGATCTTTGAGAGCAGGATCACACCCGGAGACCTCGCCGGGTATCAGAAATTGAGATTGATCAATGCCATGAATGATCTGGAGGACGCGATGGATATCCCGATAAATTCGATACATTCACCTGGCTAACTATAAATATTTTAATTCAGGACTATGAAACTAAAACATGGGCTCTTTGCCCTCGCTCTTTTGAACATGCTTACCTCCACTGCCCTGCCTCAGGATGCTGAAAAGGGAAAACTTCCCTATCTGTGGAACGAACTTACTTCACCGGATTTTGTAAAGGCCGTTGAGCTCTCAAAAGGCATTTGCATTCTGCCGGCTGGCATCATGGAGAAACATGGACCGCATCTTCCACTTTCGACCGATATGATCCTGGCACGAGAGATCTCCTCCCGGGCTGCTGAGCTGGAATATGCCCTGGTATTTCCGGAATTTTATTTCGGACAGATTTTTGAAGCCAGGCACCAACCCGGAACCGTTGCCTACAGCACGGAACTGGTCTGGCAAATGCTGGAGGAGACCTGTGAGGAGATGGCGAGGAACGGAATCAAAAAAATCATCATCGTCAATGGCCACGGCGGCAATAATAACCTCTTTTCCTATTTCTGCCAGGCACAACTTGCAGAGCAGAAGGACTATACGGTGGTATTCTTCCGGCCGGATGATTCGGCTATGGATAAAGAGTTGAAGAGGATGCGCAAAACTGACTATGGGGGTCACGCCGATGAGGTGGAGAGCTCCGAAGTCTATGCCATTCGGCCGGATCTGGTTCATGCAGACAGGGGGAGTTCCCAGTCAGGCAGAGACCAGGCCAGATTGGAGATTCCCTACGGGTACACCGGGATCTGGTGGTATGCCAGCTTTCCCAACCATTATGCCGGAGATGGCTCTTCCCCCAGCAAAGAGATAGGGAATCTTAGCCTGAATAGTCAGGCCGGACAATTGGCCGAACTGATCAGTTTCCTGAAAAATAACGATGCTGCCACGGAACTGCAACAGCGGTTCTACAGGGAAGCGGAGAATCCACTTAAAACGGAACAGTAGTTAATGATGCAAGGACTAGGTGGTGAGATCTTCCACGATCTCCACCGCCTTCCTTACACAGCCGGCACAAACATTTTCCATGATCTTCTCCTCCTTGAATTTTTCTGATCCTTCAGGAGTGTTCAGATCACAGCCGATCAATTCCCTGCATTGTGTGGTCTTGTAAGCGCTTATGAAATCGCGGCTTAACTCTTTTACGCTACCGTAGGCAGCAGCCTTCAATTCTTCATTATTGTTCACCTCCTCACCCTTCAGCAATCCCAATACCATAATGGCTCCGGTTACAGCACCACAGGTCTCCTGCTGCTTGCCCATTCCCCCGCCGAATCCAGCAGCCAGTTTCTGGGCCAGTTCTTTGCTGAATTTCAGGTCATCTGCGAATGACAGTAAGACCGATTGGGCACAATTGTATCCTGAGAGAAACAGCTCTCCGGCATGTTGCGAGCGATTCATCTTTTTGAGTTTTTAAGTTCCATTCAAGTTACGCAAGAATTAGCGAATTACGGCAATTGGAAGCGTGATCTTAAGAAAAAGTGCATCGGCCCGGGCAAACTCGCCCATAAGCTCGCCCTCCTGGTCATGCGAATAGATCAGGTAGATAGCCCCGAAAGGTGGCCTGAATCGCCATCCGGCCAAGCCATAAAAATAGAGCTTACTGGTACTGGTGCTATTCTGTGCAAATAACTTCACCCACAGATCATTGGTAAAATTATAGTTCACAGAAAACACATTAATCAGGGTGGAGAAATTTTCCTCATCAGGGGAAAACTTAATCAGGTCACCGCTATACTCCACAGCCATTTTTTCCGTAATCTTCATCCTGCCCCCCAGGGAATAACGCTGAAAGTCACGATCAAAATTATGCCCGAAAGAGTATCCCGCGGAGGCAAAACTCCATTCAGCAGTATTATAGCCCAGGTCAATGGAGTGGCGGTGGTTATAATAATCCTTGTCAAACAGCTTATATTCGTTGTTATAGCTGTAAGTTAAAGAGAAACGGTTTTGAAGATAAAACTCAATGGACTCGTTTATATTCCAGCTTCGCAGCACTCCGGTGGTCCTGGCCCAGAATACATTGTTCCTGGTTTCCACCTCGATATAACGGAATACCTTGTTCTGGATCCACCAGCGATAACTCAGGTCACTGTCCACCTCCCGGCGGTCATCATCCACCACATAACCGGTCTGATTTACATTTTCCCTGAAATTCTCACCCAGCTCGGTGTAGCGCACATGCATGTGATAGAAGTTGTTCTCTTTAGCAAATCGAAGGAACCATGCAGAGTGGGACAGCAGATCGCCCGGCACACTGGCCACAAACTGACCGGTGAGTTTCCAGGTCTCCCCCAGGTTCAGCACATAATCCCCGCTGATGGACGTGACGTAGCTGGAATCATTGCGCTTATCCACAGCAGTCAGACCAACTGAACTGGATCCCAGGAAATCACGTTTAAGCCTGGCGGTGGTAAAAAAGGAGGGGGATTCATCCTCCTCATCCATCTGAAGGGAGCGCACATTCATGGCATTGAAATTGTATTTACCGGCCTTCCCGTTCAACTTGGCCCCGTACATGATATCCTGGATCCGCCTGGAATAAAAGGTTTTGATCCGGGTTCCATACATCTCATTTCCCTCCTGAAAAAAGAGACGCTTTTCGGGATAGTTCAATTCATAGCGGGTCAGGTTTATCTGTTCCTGATCGGCCTCCACTGTGGCAAAATCAGGATTTATGGTGGCGTCAGCAGTTATATTCGGCGAGATCTGCCATTTGATGTCTCCCCCGGCCTCAGGTCTTATCCTCCTGTTTACCCCTGTAAATTCATTGTTTTCAAAACGTAGTGTTGCATAGGGATAAAAGGAAAGCTTGCTTTTGGAGGAGGGTACCCGAATACCCTCAAGTTTTCCTCCCTGGGAGATTCTAAAATCATCACTGAGAGTACCTGACCAGTAGGTGGTCTCCAAATTGGCCGGATACACCCTGCCAAAATTCACTCCCCAGGTATCGGTATTCGGCTTAAAGCGGAGACTCTTAAACGGTATGGACATTTCCAGCGCCCACCCCCAGTCATATACGCCAGATGCTGTCTGCCACTCTGTATCCCAGTTTACATCAACACTCCTGCCATCATCGTTGATTCTGAAATCGGTCTGGGTCCCCAGCGGATTGCTCCAGAATCCGTAGCCGGAGCGGTTGTCATTGTAGGGATCTAAAAGTAAGGCAAACCCGTCATCGCCTTTGGTAATCACATCCCGGTTCATGGCCTTGGCCAGCACCTCCGTCTCCTGGTACAGGAGTACACTGATATAGATGCGAACACTGTCGTACCCGATAAAAGCTATGGTATTTTGGGTAGAAAGCGCTCCGGCGAGCGGTGCCATCTGGAAAAACCCGCTTGCCGAATCTGCTCCCATCCATTTATCCGGTTCATGAATTCCATCGATTATGGGAACTGAGGACAAGGGAAACGCGACGATAGAGCGCTGTGCGACGACTTCGGCACAAAGGCCGGAAATAAGGATTATCAGAACTAAAGTAACTCTACCCATGCGTCCGGTTTAGGATTCGAACGCAGGAAAATAATAAATTTAATTCAGCTGAGAAAGAATCAGGGGCCGAGTATGGCCCCATCCATGATCAGGGCTGCTCCCTTGTAAAGGCTGAAGGCGCTGAAGCTCAAAATAACATGGCTGATATCCTGGTGATTGAACCAGGGACTTAATCCCCATTCAAGGCTAAAGATGATGGCAGATAGAAAACCAACTCCCACTGCTCCCATCAAAATAAGCATAGCTCTGCTCTCTGTCTTGCGATAGACATAGTAACTGAGAGAACCCACTACCATCAGCATTCCAAAGATGGTATAGTACTTGACCGGCGAGAATGCCAGGGTCCACAGGGTATATAATAGAGCAACCACGAAAACCAGCATGGTAATCCTGGAGACCCACCGCGTGATCACAGGTTTAACAAGCGGCCTGGCCACCTCCAGCAAGGCATGAGCCATAAGTGCCACGGAACCAAGTGTCAGGACCCAGGATACCAGTTTCCACTCTTCAGAAAGTCTGTATTGAAAAGCATGACCAAAGATCCCTCCAAACATAGCTCCCAGTCCGAGTGTAAAAAAGTAGTATTTGAAATACCATTTTACCCTCCCGGTGCCTTCCAGTTTGCGGATTCTGAAAAATGCATATAAGCAGATAGCTGCCAGAATCAGATCGGTGGCGGTGGTAATGGGTTCATCTATCCTGACATTCAGAATCTCTACAGAAGGTTGGATCAATTTCACCTGCACAGTCAAAGTTATCATATTTTTAAAATATCATAACTTTATAAGTATAAACAAATCCTATATCCCATGAAATTCCCTGCCCGTCAACTCCTGTTACATTTAATAATTGCAGTGACATTCATCCTGGATTCCGGTGCCCAATCCCTTCTGGGGGAGCATATTGATTCCCCGGATGCATTTTTTAAATCCATGGAGTCTAACAGACAATGGCCTTCTTACCGTGGATATTTTGCTTCTGGTTATCTGGATAATGCTTTTCTTCCGGACAGTTTCAACATAGAATCCTCCTATCATGTGAAATGGAATATTGAAATTCCCGGCCTGGGCCTCTCCTGCCCGGTTATCTGGAATAACAGAGTGTTCATAACTTCGGCCATCTCCGAGGAAGACAAAGAGGGTTACCTGCCTGGCATGTATGGAGACATTGCTCCTATCATGGACTCCTCCGAACATGTATGGAAAGTCTTCTGCATTGACAGGAATTCTGGCAAACTCCTCTGGGAACAAGAGGCAACCCGGGGAATTCCAAAGGTGAAACGGCATCCAAAATCCTCCCACGCCAATACCACTGTAGCCACAGATGGCAGGCATGTAATCGTTTTTTTCGGATCTGAAGGACTCTATTGTTACGACGTGGAAGGAAAACTGCTGTGGAAACGCGATTTTGGCCTGATTATGTCCGCGTGGAACTTGGTTGAATCGGCCGAATGGGAATTCAGCAGCTCACCCTTAATTTTCCAGGACAAAGTGATCATCCAGGCCGATGCCCTGAACACTGCGTTTGTGGCAGTACTGGACCTCCACTCAGGGAAAACCATATGGAGGCAGGAGAGAAATGAGATTACCAACTGGTGTACTCCCAATATTTATTTTGATGGAAGCCAGCCCTGCGTGGTGGTAAATGGGTTCAAACACCGGGGCGCCTACAATCTCCACACCGGCGAGGAGATATGGCGCATGTCAGGAGGAGGCGATATTCCGGTTCCCACCCCTATTGTGTGGAAAGATCTGATTTTCTTTAATAGTGCCCATGGCGCCCTGGCCCCATTGATGGCCGTAAAGAACACTGTCAGGGGTGAAATACCTTACCCGGAGTCAGAGAGTTCCCCGGGAGATGAGTTTGCCTGGTATTATAACCGGCAGGGAGCCTATATGACCTCGGTCCTGGTTTATGACAATCTGCTCTATCGTCTCAGGTGGAACGGAAATCTGAGCTGCTTTGATCCGAGAAGCGGAGAAATCATTTATAAAGAGACTGTGAATCCTTCCAGTTTTATTGCCTCACCCGTAGCTTCTGACGGGAAGCTCTATATGCTTTCTGAGGATGGGGATCTTTACATTGCCAGGGCCGGCAGAGAATATCAACTCCTGAAAAAAATCCCTCTTGGAGAGGTCTCTCTGGTCACTCCGGGGATCAGTGAAGGGATGTTGATCCTGAGGACAGCCGGCCGGCTGATTGCGGTTTCGGAATAGATCTCAAATGAAAAAGGCATTTATATCTGTTTTTCTGCTTCTACTGATTCTCTCTTGCTACACGGAGGATCCGGAGAAGTATGTTCCTAAAACGGACAGAAAAAAGGAGAAGTGTGCAACGGCCGAACCAGGTACCTATCTGAAGCCGGCCGCCCTAACGATCCTGAATAGAATAAACCAGGCCATGAAGGATAGTACGCTGAAAGAACCTGCCCCCTGGTTGCAGAGCATATTTACTGCTCCTCAGAAAAAGCTGGTGGACACGGTACTCTTTTTTAATGACCTGAAAGTACCTGTCAGGATCTACTACCCCACTAAAAGAAGTCTGCAGGGACAACAGCCGGCCATCCTGTTTTTCCATGGGGGCGGTTTTATGCTGGGAAGTGTGGAACAATATCACGTCATGGTCAGCAAGCTGGCCCGGGTAACCGGGCAGATTATTGTATCCGTAGATTACAGGCTCGCTCCGGAACATCCTTTCCCGGCCGCTGTCAACGACTGTTTTGCCGTATTCCAGTGGATGCTGCAAAATGGGTCCCTACTGGGTGTCGATACAGCCCGGATTTCAGTGGCGGGAGATAGCGCAGGAGGCAATCTTGCCACCGTGCTTACACTGGTATGCCGGGATAAACAGACCCCACAGCCCTTCCGCCAGGTCCTCTTCTACCCTGCCGTTACTTTTGTGGAGACCGATTATCCATCCATTACTTATTTTTTAAAGGATCCGGAGCGAAGTTATGTGTTGAGCGAAGGATTTCTTCGAAGAGTAAGAAGCGCTTATAAGGGCAGCGAAGGTAGTGACCTGGATCCTTACCTCTCTCCTCTGGAAGCAGAGCTATCGGGGGATCTTGCCCCCGCCCTGATCATAGCGGCCGAGTGTGATCCGCTCCGGGACAGCGAAAGGGAATATGCAGAAAAACTGGAAGCAGCCGGGGTCAGGGTAGAGTACCTGGAATACAGTGGAATGATTCATGCATTTATGAGCTTCCACATGATCCTGGGGGATGCCATGGATGCCATGAAAGCGATAAGGGAATATCTTGGGGAAAATTAAGCCCGAACTGCTGGCATGAATGCGGGCCGAATCGCTATATTTGCTTCAGCCATGATTCGACTATGACAGGGAAGTACCTCTTACTAACCATACGCAGCCTCAAAAAAAACCTTCTTTACGCCATTTTTGTGGTGATCGGACTGGCCGTTGGAATAAGCACTTTCCTGGCCACATTTCAATGGTCCGCCTGGCACCTCACCTTCGATAGAAGTTATCCGGACAGGGAACAGATCTACCGGCTCAGCTTTGAAGAAGATTATGAAGGATTCTATCGTCATACAGCCAGGATCCTGCATGGAAGCGCCCTGAATCAGATCGCCTTTACTGAGATGATCTCGGGGATCGAGGCACTTGGACGAATTGCACCTTTCAGAAAAGCAGCCTTCCGTATTGAGGACCGATCATTCTATGAAGACTACGCTTATAGTTGTGATCCTCAGTTTCTGGATATTTTTAAACCGGAGGTAGTTCTGGGAAGTTCTGAGAATCTACTGTCCGAGCCCTTTACCCTGGTTCTGACTGAAACGACAGCAAGAAAGTTTTTTGGCGACGAGAACCCGGTGGGCAGCTCCATTGACCTGATACATCAGTTCGGCGTGGATCCTCTCACCTATACCATAACCGCTGTCATCAAAGATTTTCCAGCAAACTCTCATTTCAAGATATCGGCCCTCACCTCTTTTGAAAACCCGCATACCTACGAGGGAACAGCCTGGACCTATATGAAGCTTAATCCTTCGGTGGACCCAACAGAGATGGAAGCACAGCTCAAAACTTTTATTGAGAATCATGTGGATGAGTCCTATTCCAAGCAGATTACTCCGCACCTGCAAGCGGTTTCTGAGATACATCTGCGCTCCCATAAGGCCAGAGAGATCCAAACCAACGTGAGGTTCCGGACCGTTCTAATTGTGATGGTTGCCGGCATGCTTGTTTTTATCCTGGCCTGGTTCAACTTTACGCTACTTTCCTATAGCAAAAGTCAACTACAGATACAAAAACTTGTAATCCAGTGGCAAATGGGAGCCGGGAGATCTGTTTTCTTCAGGCAATTCCTGGTCGATAGCCTGTTTATAGGGAGCATCGCTTACCTGATTGGAATTCTGCTCACCATTCTGATCGCCCCTGCCATCGAGAAACAGGAAGGCAGCTTCATGGGTAACGACCCAGCCGTAGTCATACTCCCTCTGGCTTTGCTGTTGGTATTGATCATATCCGGTGCTCTGATTACCTCTCTGATTTCCACCGGAAAGCTATACCGGAGTCTCCAAATAAAGCATCTCTCCTCCAAACCCGGAGTACCAAGGGATCAGACAGGACAGAATCTCTTTGTCAGATCGGTCATTGTCCTGGAATTTATCATCACCTTCGTCCTACTTTCCAATCTGATCCTGATCTCCCGCCAGACCAGTTACGCCATGAACCAGCAGCTGGGAGCATCCAGGCAGGACGCCATCCAACTACACCACCTTCATCGCGAAATTGTGAACAACTTCCAGGTCTTCAAAGAGCGAATGCTGGAGAGTCCGCATATAGCCAACGTTACCGGCAGTATGGAAGAACCCACGGGTCAGGCCATGGATGCCAACACCTTCGAAATAGATGGGGTTGATGAAGGAGAAACAAAATTATTCCTGTTCCCTGTAGACCAGGAGTTTTTCCGGTTTTATGATATCGAGCTTATCTACGGCTCGGATTTCCCTTTGCACTATGACTCCTCCGACTCCCTGGAGTATTTTGCACTCAATATGACTGCAGCCAGAATGATTTCCGATGATCCAGGGGAGCTTATCGGAAGAGAGCTGGAGCTGCACTTCCCATACCCCGGGTTTATCTGGCCGGGTCCTATCAGCGGAATTGTAGAAGATTTTCATCTTTCCGGGCTCGATTATGAAATCTCACCCATGGTTATTTTTCCTAAATACACCTGGTTATGGAATTTTTCTGTTCTGCCTGCAGGAAGCCCGGAAAAGGCCCTGGAGCATTTAAGAACTGTCTGGGAGGAACTGTTTCCCAATTACCCTCTGGAATACAAATTCACCTCTTCCTTAATAGAAGATATTTACAGGTCGGAGCTGGTTCAGATCAGGCTCCTACTCAGTTTCAGCATCCTCTCCATTATTATTTCCGGCCTGGGCCTATTTGCACTAAGCGGTTTTTTTATGCAAAAACGAATTAAAGCAGCTGCTCTGAAAAAGATCAACGGAGCCAGGATCCATCAGATCATTATTCCGGAGCTGAGATACTACCTGTGGCTGGCCATTCTCTCCTCTGCTGTGTCCATACCCCTCTCCCTGTTTTTGATGGAGCGCTGGTTACGAAATTTCAAATACCGGGTGGATATCCCGGTCTGGGTCTTCCCGGTCTGTGCAGCTATTCTGGTCATCTTTAGCTGGATTGCTGTATTCTATCATACCCTTCGCCTGGCCCGGATCAATCCGGTGGAATTTATCAGAGAGCAATAGCATGGAGCACACATTTACATACCATTCTCATATACAGGAGATCCCCCGCATCCGAAAAGATCTGGTATTTCTGGAGCAGGAGGGGATTGTTCACAAATCGGAGATCAAGCAAATTCAGCTGATCATTGAAGAATTATTTTCCAATATCATCCGCTATGCCTTTATGGACCAGAAGGAACATCTCATCGATATCAGGCTGAGCACCGGAGAAAGCCACATTGAAATCGAACTGATCGATGATGGTATTCCCTTCAATCCCCTGGAATACGAAATGGAACAATCGACGGATCCTGTTAACTCAGATTCAGGAGGAATGGGTTTGCCTCTTATCCGGGCTTTCTGCAATCATATTGAATACCACCGCATTTCAGAGAAAAACCACCTGATCATCACCAAAAATCTTAAACGAAATTGAACTCAAGGATACCCGATAAACAAAAGGGCCTGATCAGTAAGTTTTTAGCCGTAATGAAGCCTGCAGAGTAAGTACTTAGAAAAAAATCATTGTGTCCAGACTACAATTTAAAGCCAGTCTAATTTATTTTTGTCCAATTATAGTTAAATTCGCCTGTTCCAATTAACCATTGCCGCAATTTCAAAATAATATGATGAAAGATACAGATTTCTCAAAATGGCAACTCTGGTCGCTTGTGATCCTGCGTGTTGCCATTGGATGGCATTTCCTATATGAGGGGATAGTCAAACTATTAAATCCAAACTGGTCATCCATGGGATACCTGATGGACTCCAAAGGACTATTCGAGGGGATGTTCCAATCCATTGCCGGAAACCCGGCTTTGCTGAATATGATGGATTTTCTGAATATGTGGGGACTGATCCTCATCGGAGCTGGTCTGATAGTGGGTCTTTTCACGAGAATTGCATCCATCGCCGGTATCGTCCTATTGGCATTTTACTACCTCTCTCATCCAGCTATCATAGGGGTGAACTTTGCCATGCCCACCGAGGGAAGCTACCTCTGGGTCAATAAAAACCTCATTGAATTACTTACCCTCTGGGTAATTATGCTGTTCCCTACCTGGAGAATTATCGGCATGGACCGCTTTCTGTTCAAAAAGAAATAGAGTACTGTTATGAGTGATAAAGAAAAAGATACGGGCGGTAACAAGATGAACCGCAGAGATGTTATCAAAGGTTTGGCCACCGTACCGGTACTGGGTGCCATGGCATATGGGACCTGGAGAAAAACAAAACAGGACCACCTCCGCAGCCACAAACTGGCCAAAGAGCTCAATATGAGCGCTGATGAAAAGGAATACCTCCCTTTTAAACACGATGGGGATACCCTGCGGATCGGTATCATTGGATATGGAATCCGGGGGACTCAATTGATGCAAGCCGCAGGATTCGTTATGCCGGCAACCATTGACAACTGGAAAAAGTTAGAAGCGAATGACTCAAATAATAATCGCTATTCCAACTTTCTGGAGCAAGATGACCTGAATATTCGCATAAGTGGGGTCTGCGACCTTTTTGATATTCACGCCGAGAATGCCTTGGCTGCCGCTTCCAATGCAGGCAGAGAGGGTGTTGGAGGTAAAATGGGGGAAGCGGTAAAGCGTTACAGATCCTACCGCGAAATGTTGGCTTCCGATGATATTGATGCCGTTATAATTGCAACGCCGGACCACTGGCACGCTCAAATGACCATTGACGCGGCCAGAGCAGGGAAGCATGTCTATGCCGAAAAAGGGTTTACCCTGACCATGGACGAAACCTATGCGGTACGCGATGCAGTGAAGCAAAGCGGAATTGTTTACCAGCTCGGGCACCAGGGTCGTCAAACGGAAAGCTACATCAAGGCCAAAGAAGCCATCGATAAGAAACTTATTGGAAAGATCAACCTGATTGAAGTCTGCACCAATCGCAACTCTGCCAACGGTGCCTGGGTCTATGATATTCATCCCGATGCCAACCCGGACACCGTGGACTGGGCACACTTTGAAGAACCCTGCGAGGTGAAACACCCCTGGAGTCCGGAGCGTTTTTTCCGCTGGAGATGCTGGTGGGACTATGGTACCGGCTTATCCGGAGACCTGCTCACTCATGAATTTGACGCGATTAACCAAATCCTGGGCATGGGAATTCCAAGCTCCGCAGCTGCATCAGGGGGAGTCTATTTTTGGAAAGATAAAAAGCGGGGCGACTATGTGAATGAGATTCGGGAGGTACCCGATGTATGGAACGCGGTGCTGGAATATCCGGATATGGATTTCAGTCTGCTCTACAGCGCCTCCCTTGCCAGCAATAATAACCGGGGAAAGACCATCATGGGACACGACGGATATATGGAATTCGGGAATACCCTTACCGTATATGCGGACCGGCAAAGTACCAGATATGCCGAGCAGATCAAGAGTGGATTGATCGATCCGGAGCTGCCCATTTACACCTATATTCCCGGACGGAAAAATGTGGATTCCGTAGCAACAGCCACCGAACAGTATTTTGCTGCAAGGGGATTGCTCTACACCTACCGGGGTGGACGCAGGGTGGATACCACCCACCTTCATATCGCGGAGTGGATACATTCCATACGTGAAGGAACGCAGCCCAGCTGTAACATCGACCAGGCCTTTGAAGAGGGGGTGGCTGCTGCCATGGGGATTATGGCACAGCGAGAGAATCGGAGTGTATTCTGGGATAAGGAGAAGGAAGAGATTGTAAGGTCCTGATCCGGGTAGAACACAAACAGATAGGCTGTCTCTACTCCAGCATCCCCCGCTCATCCAACTCCTGGAATAGCTTCCAGAGACTGTGTATTTCTTTGTAAATATCCAGCTCAGAACAATTCAGATCGCAAACCATCCGCCGAGAGAGAAAGAGCATGAATTGCTCTAATTTTGTCCCGCTTAAGCCCGTGATCCCGGATATATTTTCTCCATTTACAATCGAATCAAACTGATCCTGTTTCTCCTGGTTCTTACTTAGCCAGTATACCTTCCGGGCCGACTTGGCATGTTTATTAAAGTTGTAGTAAAAAAAAGAAACGGGGGAAGTCAGAAGCAGACCTACACTTTTCACGGCCTGTTCATCCATCTCCAGGGGAACTTTGTCAGGATCCTGCTGAGGAAAACCCATGGAGGCCCCGAGGGTTTGTTGCATGGGCATACCAACAAAGGCCTCACGAAAATCGTCATAGGTGGCACCCCACTTAAAAACCCTGGCTTCCTCCAACAGGTAATTTCGCCTACGTAACCTTATGGTCCTGCTCGCCTGTAGCTCAACAACAGTGACAAGGGTATCCCAGAATGCAATATTTCGGATCAGCAAGGTGTCATCCATATTCACGGGCAGCCTGAATATGCCCAGGCTATCGGTGACATCACCCTTGTGACTGTTTATATTGATCACGTGACTTGCCGGAACAGGGATAAATGCCTCGTCATAGATAATCGCAGAGAGCTGAAAAGGGGAATCGCCAGTTTGCGCCATCAGGCAGGACTGCGTAATGAACAGCAGGCAGTAGAACGGAAGTAGGATTTTGAGGCGCATTTGACATAAAAATATCCAAAAAAACATGGAAAATGCAGCATTTAACAATCCTTAACCCCAACCCTGCTTTTATGGGCTATTGTTGAACCAATTCAGAGCAGATATGTTAATTCACCATAAAGCAAGAAACATGACCAACATCGTATTCCTCGACCAGAAGACCATTGGAAAAGTGGATAATCTGAAAAAGCTTTCCAAACTGGGTAAGCTTGAGATCTATGAAAGCACGGAACCGGACCAGGTGGTTGAGCGATGCAAGGGCCAGGAGATTGTGATTGTGAACAAAGTTCAGATGAGTGAAGAGATAATGAAACAACTCCCGGAGCTTAAATTGATATGCGTGGCGGCCACCGGAATCAATAATGTGGATCTGAACTATACGGAATCCAATGGAATTGAAGTAAAAAACGTGGCCGGGTATTCCACTGATTCAGTGGCTCAGCTTACTTTTACCATGTTGCTTTACCTGGTAAACAAGCCCTATTACTATGACAGCTACGTCAAGAGCGGTGCCTATTCCAGGAGTGGGTCCTTCACCCACCACAACGAACCCTTCTGGGAGTTAAAGGGAAAACGTATGGGGATCATTGGACTTGGAACCATAGGGCGTCAGGTAGCCAGAATTTCTGAATCATTTGGCATGGAAGTGATATTTTATTCCACCACCGGACGTAACAATCACATCTCCTACAAACGATTTGAATTGGAAGACCTTCTTAAAAGCTCCGATGTAGTCTCCATTCATGCACCACTGAACAACCAGACCCGCAACCTGATTACCTATGACAAAATGAAGCTGATGCGGCCCTGTGCCATTCTGCTCAACCTGGGCAGGGGGGGGATAGTCAACGAGAAAGAACTTGCCAGGGCACTGAATGAAAATGTAATTGCAGCTGCAGGGCTCGACGTGATGGAACAGGAGCCCATCAACGCCGATAACCCCTTGCTGAAATTATTTGACAAGGAAAAGATCCTGATAACCCCTCATATGGCATGGGCCTCAAAAGAATCCAGGGAGCTCCTCGTAGAGAAGATAGCGCGCAATATTGACGTCTATCTGAAAAGCAGATAGCCTGCTACATCAAAGACTTACCAGCCTTGATAAGCAGGTTCTTGGTGGCCATAATGCCTTCGTCCTGACTCAGATCTTGTCCTTCATATTCAATTCCGATATACCCCCTGAATCCGGCATCCTTCACAATTTTGAGAAGACGATAGAAATCTTTATCCACCTCATTGCCCTCTTCATCGAAATTGTGCGATTTGGCACTGACCCCTTTGGCCAGCGGCATCAGCTCCTCCATCCCCAGGTAAAGGTCATATTTTTCCCCACCCGGTCTGCGGTCCACTGCAAAATTGCCGAAATCAGGAAGCACTCCACAGTTGACCATACCCGTATTCCGGATCACATTAACCAGCCAGCTGGCCCTGGAGGAGTACCCCCCATGGTTTTCCACGATTACATTAATTCCGTAATCAGCTGCAAACTGGCCTAAGGTTCTTAAGCTCCTGGTAGCGGCAAAGCCCACTTCTTCAGCCGTGCCTCTACCTCCTGCATTCACCCGGATGGAATGACAGCCAAGTATATGCGCGTGCTCGACCCACCTGTAATGATTCTCGACCGCCTGCTTACGTTTCTCTTCATCTGTATCGCCAAGGTTTCCCTCACCATCAATCATAAGCAGCACATTCTTCACTCCTATATCCTGGGTGCGCTTTAAAAGCTCTTTAATATATTCCGTATCGGCGTCTTTGAAAAATTGATTCACGTATTCAACCGCATGTATATCAAATTTATCCTTGACATAAGCAGGGAAATCAAGGTTATCCAGTTCTTTCCCGAAAAGCTTTTTATTCAGTGACCACTGGGCCAGGGAAATATCAAAAAATAGTTCACGTGCACCATGCTCCTGTACTGCCGGCATACTGTCTCTTTCCTTTGCGCTTACCACCTTACCTGCAGAAATAGCTGCTGCAGCCAGGGCGGCACTTTTCATAAATGTTCTTCTGTTTTGCATCTCTGTCTGTTTAAAGTTCTTTGATTTTTATATTCCTGAACCAAACATGGTCTCCATGGTCCTGCAGGCCTATATACCCCTTTTCCTGCAGATTGGCCCATGTAGGATTAATTCCAGGGAACTTGGATCCGGCCACCAGTTCATCCCATTCGCGGGTTCCGTAGTGATATTCGACCACCTTTACCCCATTTTGTTTATGGATTACGTGCCCGTCCTTTATAATTACTTCAGCCGAATTCCATTCCCCGGCCCCTTTAAAATTCTGGGGCTTGGCAGGAATCAGATCGTACAGGGAACCAGCCTTGCGGTTGCCATCTTTTCCCAGCTTGGCATCAGGATGTTTGGCATTATCAAGCACCTGCATCTCCGGAGCAGTGGCGTAAATGGCCCCAAATTCGTCATTTTCAGCCCCCAGGTAAAAGATACCGGAGTTTCCTGCCTCGGCGATTTTCCATTCTATCTTCAGGTGAAAATTAGAAAACATTTTATCATAAATAATATCTCCGCGGCTCCCTTCCGCTTCTGGGTTTAAATGAATGGTACCTTCCTCTACGAGCCACCTGTCAGGGAAAGCATCTTTTTTATATCCGCGCCAGCCATCGCTGGTTTCTCCATCGAAGAGCAATACAAAACCATCTTTTTTCTCGTCCTCCGTGAGGGTATTCTGTGCCTGGAGATTGCCAGTGAATAATACTGCCAACAACACTCCCAATGCGTACAATGTAATTTTCTTAGTCATCTTATGGATTTTAGAATTTAATACTGAAATTATTAAGAGTTTTAAAATTGTGAAAACTATTCCGGATAAGCAAGTTGATTCGTGCTGGATAATTTCGTAATTTACAGCAACTAAAGTTGCCAAATCAAATGAAAATCGGGGAAGATACTTTCGATCCTGACTATTTCATGTATGATCTGGTCCAACTGCAGGAGCAGCTTTTCTACTATGCCCTGCAGCTCACAGAGGACCGGGAAGATGCCCTTGACCTCGTTCAGGAGACCAGTTTCAAGGCTCTTAAGAACCGCAATAGACTTCATAACAACGATCACATCAGAGCATGGCTCTATACCATTCTGAAAAACACCTATATCAATTACCTGAGAAGTAGTCATTACCGGCAATTGACTCATGATAGTGAGGAACTAAATAATTATGCGGTGCAAAGCAGCGGATCCAATGGAGCACCCTACGATCAGCTGGAGAAAAAGGAATTGTATGAAATTATTGACATGCTGCCCGGAACCTATGGGAGGCCCATAAGGATGTTTCTTGCGGGTTACTCCTACAAAGAGATATCAAAAAACATGAAGATACCCATTGGTACTGTCAAAAGCAGGATTCATCTGGGCAAGAAACAACTCCGGACGGTATATACCGCCTGATCAGACCAGATCGCAGGCATCAGCAGGCATCCAGTGCTTATCCTTTCCTTCCCACTTTACGTTACATCCAATTGGATTAGTCACCGGCACCCTTACAGGTAAATCCGCAGTTAGCTCCCCCAGAGCCCTCTCCAGGTCATTGACGGTGATTTTGGATGAATCTCGGGGTTGATCCACTCCCCTTCCCGTGTAGACCAGCTTACGGTCCCGATCAAAAATGTAAAAATGGGGTGTACGAAGAGCTCCATATGCCAGGGCCACCTCCTGGCTCGCATCATAGAGGTAAAGCCATGGAAATTTAAACTCCTTCATGCGGCTTACCATATGTGGAAAATCATCCTCCTGATAAGTACCGGCACTGTTGGAATTGATCCCAATAAATCTGACCCCTTTTGAAGCAAATTTATTGGCAGTAGCCCTGGTCACCTCGTCGGACCCGATCACATATGGACAGTGGTTACAGGTAAAGAAAACCACCAGGAAATCTTCGCTAAAGTCCTTGAGTGCATAGCTCTTTCCATCAGTGGCAGGTAGATTAAACTCGGGAGCAGATGCTCCAATATTCAGTGTAAATGACATGCTTGCGCTTTTAGGTTAACGAATATTTAACACACGAGTTAAAAACAAAAAAACCGGCTTAATGTTTAACATTCGATGAGAATTTATCTGGTTCTATTACTGGTTGCCAGCCTGATCCACAGTCATAGCAAGGCTCAGTCCCCTAAAGAAATTGACAGTGATATGCTGGCCGCTCAATGCAGTCTTCAGAATGATACGACCTATGTCGTGAATTTCTGGGCGACCTGGTGTTCTCCCTGTATAAAAGAGATCGCATATTTTGAGGAGTTGCACAGACAGTCTGTTTCAAAAAAAGTGAAGGTAATTCTGGTAAGCCTGGATTTTCCGGATCAGATTGAAAAACGGCTGATCCCTTTCCTGAAGGAAAAAGAGATCAGTGCAGAGGTTCTTATTATGACAGATCTGGATTACAACTCATGGATTGAACGGATTGAACCTTCCTGGACGGGAGCGATCCCCGCCACGCTTGTCTACAACAGCGAAAACAGGGTATTCCTTGAAAAGGAACTGACCCGGGATGAACTATTTAAACATGTTTCACTAATAAACCGATGATATGAACAAAGCGATTCTTACTTCCCTCCTGGCATTTATTGCTGTTCTGATGCTGAATGCCGGACTTAAACCAGGAGATGAGGCAGTGGAATTTTCCCTGAAAAATGTGGATGGGAAAACCGTATCACTTTCAGATTACAGCGATCAGAACGGGGTGATAGTTGTATTTACCTGTAATCCCTGCCCCTACGCAAAAGCCTACGAAGAAAGGATTATACAACTGCATGAAACCTTTGCTGGAAAGGGATTTCCTGTAGTGGCAATTAATCCGAACGACGATCAAATATCGCCTGAAGATACCTTTGATAAAATGAAGGCCAGGGCAGAGGAGAAAGAATATCCTTTCCCCTACCTGAAAGATGAAAGCCAGGAGATATATAAAGCATACGGGGCCACCCGGACTCCCCACATCTTTTTACTGCAAAAGGCAGGGGGAAGTTTTAAGGTGGCCTATGTTGGAACTGTCGATGACAATGCCATGGATGCTTCATCAGTCAATAAAAAATTCCTGGAAAGCGCCATCTCTGCATTGCTTGAAGGTTCCGAGCCAGATCCTTCCCTGACCAAAGCCATCGGATGTACGATTAAGACCAAAAGTTAAGATTTCTCGATCAAAATTTATTACTTTGATCGTGTGAAAAAAGCAATCCTGGCCACTCTTTTATTTTTGGCTGCCAAGGTTCTGGTGCATGGCGGGCTGAAACCTGGAGATGAAGCTGTTTCATTCACATTAAGGAGTGTGGATAGCACCTACATCTCACTGTCCGATTACAGCAATCAGAAAGGGGTGATCCTGGTATTCACCAGTGTACCGTGCCCCTTTTCAAAAGCCTATGAAGATCGAATCATTGCGCTACACAAGAGATATGCCGATCTGGGATTTCCCGTTGTAGCCATCAATTCGAACAATCCGGAGATCTCCCCGGAAGATAGCTTCATGCATATGAAACTGCGTGCCTCGGAAAAGGCCTATCCCTTTCCCTATCTGAAGGATACCGGCGAAGAGGTATCCAAGGCTTATGGAGCAACCCGGACGCCACAAGTTTTCCTGCTTGAAAAAAGCGGGAATGGTTTCAAAGTGGCCTACATGGGCGCAATAGACGACAATTCATTGGATGCCAGGTCCGTAGCAAACAATTTTTTAGAAAATGCCATACGGGCTCTTATCATGGGACAAAGACCCGCTCCTGCCAGCACACGAGCTATTGGTTGTCTTATAAAAACAAAAGATGCATAACTCTTTCCCCAGGCTGCACATAGTTGTCACCGGAGGAAGCAGAGGCATCGGGAGAGCTCTGGCCCTGGAGTTTCTAAAAAAAGAATGTTTGGTGACTATCTCAGGCAGGAATAAGGAAAGCATTCTCTCCACCGTGGAAGCCCTGAAAACGGAATCCGGTTTTTCACACTGTCTGGGAATTCCCTGTGATGTAAGAAATCTGGAAGAACTGCAGCTTCTCTGGCAAAAGGCAAGTAAACTCCAGCCAGTGGATATCTGGATCAATAATGCAGGAATAAATCACAGGACTCGTAGCCTGCTTGAACTGGATCCCAGCGAAATTAATTCTGTGATTGATACCAACATACGAGGGACCATTCTGGGCTCCAGAGTGGCTCTGGCTGGTATGAAACAACAGGGATTCGGCTCTCTTTATAATATGGAAGGCCTGGGCAGTGACGGGAGGATCGTGGAGGGCACTTCTATTTACGGAACCAGTAAATCGGCAGTCAGGTACTTTACCCGTTCCCTTATCAAAGAGTATCAAAACACCCCGCTGACCGTGGGAAGTATCAGCCCGGGAATGGTAGTCACGGATATGATCCTAAAACCCCTGGAAGGAGAACCCGAAAAACACCGGTCAGCCATCAAGATATTTCACATCCTGGCAGATACACCAGAAAGGGTCACCCCCTGGATAGTCCAGAAACTCCTGGAAAACAAGAGGCATGGAAGGCACATTGCCTGGCTTTCCAGCAGTAAAATATTACTCAGGTTTCTCCTGAACATGTTTAAAAAAAGAAAAGTGGAAGGATTACCTCCTTTTTGATTGCCATCCCCTAAAAAGATAGCATATTTGCAGTCCAAAAAAATTCTACATGCAAATGTCGCACCTCAATATAACGGAAATCCTGGCTGCCTTTATGGTGCTGTTTGCGATTATAGATATCCTGGGCTCAATACCTATCATCCTGGATATCAAAACAAAGACCGGTAATATATATCCTGGCCAAACAGCACTGGTTGCCTTTGCCATTATGCTCTTGTTCCTTTTCATTGGTGAGCCCCTGCTGGCCATCTTCGGGGTTGATATCTCCTCTTTTGCTATTGCAGGCTCGATCATTCTTCTCCTGATGGGTCTTGAGATGGTGATGGGAATACAGCTGTTTAAACATGAGTCAGGTGGAGGAGGAGCTATAGTCCCCATTGCCTTTCCACTGATAGCCGGGGCAGGCTCCATCACCTCACTTCTCTCCTTAAGAGCTGAGTATCATAGTATAAATATTTTGATAGCACTTTCATTAAATATGATAATTGTCTATCTTGTGCTCCGGCTCACAACCTTTTTTGAACGGATACTTGGACCAAATGGCCTGCATATTCTGAGAAAATTCTTTGGAATTATTCTGCTGGCCATAGCCATCAAGCTATTCTTATCAAATACAGGGATTGAGATAACTAAATAATTGGATATGAGGGGATTTATTTGGATAATATTTTTGATTACCCTAGCTGGATGTGCCAACGATGATCTTTCCTGGATCTCCATAAGAAATGAGACCAGCACTCCTATATATGTACTCCCCTACTCCTCCGAATTTGTCAACGCTGACTGGATTCAACCTGGAGTATCTGATGACTTTTACTCCATTGGCTGTGATTGTATTGATGGGTATGCCTATTTTTCGTTCTATTACGACAGTCTGATTGTACTTCTAAAAGACCATGATGACGAACCTATCAAGTTTTACAAGGATGGTACCACGGTAAATTATGATCCTGAGCTCAATCCCTTTATCAATCCAGAGGTATGGCACAAGCAGGATTTTGACCGCACCCTATCTGGTCCAGCCCTGAACAACTATGAGGAGAAGCACATTTTTGAATATTACTATTGCATAGAGGAAGAAAGCGTGAAATCCCTGAGCGTGGAAAAAGAATCAGATCCTGGTTTTTAAAACATGCACCATCTGTTCATTAGTCAGCTTCACTGGATGATCTTTATGAGAAGTGCAATCAATCACTTTTTGAATTCCCTCCTCCTGTAATCCATATTCCGACAAGAGGGGCACCTCCAGAAGCGTGGTAATGTGAATCAGTTTCTCCTTAAAGGCCTGAAGGTATTCCAGATCCTGCTTGTATTTGAAATCGGCAAAGACCTTGCTGACAATTAGTAACTTCTTGATAGCAGGATGATCCGGCTGTTCCAGAAGATTGTCGATGGTCGTGGCAAAAACCGGGGCCATAAGTGAACCGCATGCCACACCATGCGGGATGTGGTAAAATCCGCCCAGAGGTGAAGCAAAGCCATGTACAAGTCCCAAACCTGCATGTGCGAGAGTAATCCCTGAAAAAAGGGCTGCAAGGGCCATTCCGGAACGCGCTTCTAGATTCTGTTCACCCTCCAGATAAGCCCTGAGCAAAAATCTTTTTACCTGCTTTAAGCCTTGCAATGCAAGGGCATCCGTCATGACATTGGCCCTGGTTGACAGATAGGACTCCAGGAGTTGTGAGAAGGCATCCATACCGGAAGCTGCTGTTAGCTTTGCGGGACAGGACAGCATCATCTCCGGATCAACAATTGCCAGCTCAGGAATAAAATTATCGTGGCGCAGTGACTTTTTAAATCCACTTTCCCCAACCTCCGAAATCACTGCATTTTTAGTCATCTCGCTTCCTGTTCCGGAAGTGGTGGGCATCGCAATAAAAGGGATTTTATGCCCTGGATGCTTCTTCTCACCCACCCCCTCCAGGTAGTCTCGTATACTGCCTTCTACCGGGATCATTGCCGAGACTGCCTTTCCAGCATCCATCACACTTCCACCCCCTACAGCAACAACAACTTCTATCCGGGAGGGCCTGTATTTCTGGACTATCTGATCTATGAGGTTCGGAGATGGCTCATGGGCTATCACTTCATGTTTCAGTTCCAGATTAGCAGCTTTCAGCCCGGAAATAATTTCATCCCCATGTCCAGAGTTATGTACGGAGGATGACCCGGTAAGAAGTAAAACCCTGTTACCTCTGGCTTTGACTGCGCTGGCCAGTTCGTTTCGCTTCCCTTTCCCAAATATAATTTCCGGAAGGGAGGAAAACTGAAAAGAGTCCATCATGGAATAAATGTTTATGTAAATATAAAAAAACTACGCAGTTCTCATGCCAGGCAACAATTGCTCCCTGAATAATGTGATTTTGTTGAGAAAAAAGGAAAGAAGCTGGATGGTATAATAAAATCACTTACTATTTTTGAATTCATTGAATATGAATTTATTAATTAGGAGACCCTTATTATGAAAAAGACACATCACCCAATTTATTCAAGGAGAAGATTTATCGGCACCACTGCCGCAGGTATGGCCGGTATAGCCATCATCCCTTCCCTATCATCCTGTGCCTCACCTGCAGCGGGCAATGAAATTACCCTCGGTTTTATCGGGCTGGGACGGCAGGCCATGTTCCTGATGAACGCATTTATTAACATTGAAGGTGTAAAGGTAGTGGCTGGTTGTGATGTCTATGGAAGAAAGCGGACCCGATTTGAGAACCGGGTAAATGAGTTTTACACCAATGCTGAAAAGGGTGTTGATGTAAAAACCTACGAGAACTATGAGGAGCTGCTTGCCAGGCCCGATATAGATGCCGTAGTGGTAGCCATCCCTGATCACTGGCATGCCCTGGTGGCAATTGCTGCATGCAATGCGGGAAAAGATGTTTACCTGGAGAAGCCCATGACCTTCACCATTAAGGAGGGACAGGAGCTGGTAAAAACTGTCCGGAGTACCGGGCGAATCGTTGGAATTGGCAGCCAGCAACGTTCCGATCCAAATTTCCAGCATGCTGTAAAGCTGGTTCATGAGGGATCGCTTGGAAAGATTGAGACAGTACATGCTTATGTGGGAGCACCTCCCAAACCTTATGATTTACCCGAGGAAGCAGTTCCCGAAGACCTGAACTGGGACCTCTGGCTTGGTCCTCTTCCGGCCGATATTCATTACAACAAGGAGCTGAATCCCCCCATTAGTCTGAACCCTCCAAAAGACGAAGAGTTCTGGGGAGGATGGCGCTGGTACAAAGAGATGGGTGGAGGATTTACCACCGACTGGGGTGCCCATATGTTTGATATCGCCCAGTGGGGAATTGGCATGGACGGGAGTGGTCCTGTAGAAGCTGCACCCATCGGGGATGGTACTGAATTTATGAAATTTAAATATCAGAACGGGATACTCCTGAGCTCTGAGCCCTTTGATGAAAAAATGACCAAAGGCGTAAAGTTCCTGGGCGATAAGGGTTGGATAGAGGTCTCACGAGATCATTATCTGGCCTCTGACGATTCTTTAATGCCTCCGGCAGCAGAAGATCAGGACAGTAATGTACCCTATGAATCCAAGGGCTCCCACCATCAGAATTTCATCGATGCTGTCAGAAAGCGTGTAGATCCTATCGTTCCGGTGGAGATCGGGCACAGTTCCTGCACCGTATGTACTCTGGGGAATATTGCCTGTGAGCTGGGAGTACCCGTTCAATGGGATCCTGTTCAACAAGTATTTGTGAATGATACAGAGGGAGCTGCAAGCGCCCTGTTGCATTACCAGTACAGAGATCCCTATTCCCTGTAGTTCACCAGGGTCATTTCCTCCTCGCTGATGATAAAGGCTGTCTCTTTGGGTATTTGAGACAGCCTTTTTTTAACTTTATATGATAAAAACTGGATAAATGATCCCTTTTGAACAACTTTTGAGCTGGAAAGAGGCTGGCTCCTTTCCGGAGGATATCCCTCCCCTTATACAGGCACTGCTCCTGGAGTCGGCAGGTGACTGGACAAATGCCCACAGGATTGCACAGAATGATCCTTCATCAGATGGATCCTGGGTACACGCTTACCTACACAGGGTGGAAGGTGACCTGGGAAACGCAAGCTACTGGTACCAGAATGCCGGGAGAAGTGTCCCGGAGCTTTCCCCGGAGGAAGAGTGGGAATATATCGCCCTGGCACTGCTGGAGAAAAGCTGAAATATAATGGAGGAATTCTATATCTTGGATTTCTAAATAAAGTACCAGGAATCATGACCAGGAACACTATTCTAGGGATTCTTTTTCTTATGGTTTTTCTGCCGCTTTCAGGACAGGACAATTTTGTAAAAGAGAACTATGAGAAATCCGAATATCGGATTGAAATGAGGGATGGCATAAGGCTATATACCATTGTCTATACCCCAAAAGATAACTCAGAGCCCTATCCCATTTTGATGCAGAGAACCCCCTACTCCATCGGTCCATACGGGGACAGAATGCGCGGCAAATTATCGTCCAACGATAGGCTGGAAAAAGACAAGTATATCTTTGTATTCCAGGATGTAAGAGGTAAGTTCATGTCTGAAGGAGTATTTTTGGATATGCGTCCTGTCCTGGGCGTTTACCGGGATAAAAATGATGTGGATGAAACTACAGATACCTGGGACACCGTGGAGTGGCTGATTAACAATATTGACAATAACAACGGGAAAGTTGGAATGTATGGGGTTTCCTATCCGGGGTTTTATACGGTTATGGGATCAATAAATGCCCATCCCGCCATGGTTTGCACCAGTCCGCAGGCGCCCATCTCAGACTGGTTCTTATGGGACGATATGCATCACAACGGGGCACTTACTCTGCCTCTGAGCTTTAATTTCTTCCAGGTATTCGGAAAAGAGCGACCCGAGCCCACCACCCGGAGGGGATCCAGGCCGAAATACAATTCCGGGGATGCCTATCATTTTTTCCTGGAGCTGGGACCCGTAAAAAATGCCAACGAAAAATACCTTCAGGGAAGCATTGATTTCTGGAACCAGTTCACTGCACACCCCGATTATGATGAATTCTGGCAGGAAAGGAGTACCCTGCCACATCTGAAAGATATTTCTCCTGCAGTTTTGACAGTTGGAGGATGGTACGATGGAGAAGATCTTTCCGGAGCACTCCATACCTATAAGACCATAGAAAAGAATAATTCAGCCGCAAGTAATATGCTGGTAATGGGTCCCTGGACCCATGGAGGCTGGAGCGCTCCTGAGTACAACGATCCAAGTTTGATCCCCTTCAAAGAGGAAGATAAATACTTCTACCAGCATGAGATTGAATACCCCTTTTTCAGCTACTACCTGAAAGGAGAAGGATCTCTGGAACTCCCGGAGGCCTGGGTTTTCGAAACAGGTAGTGACCAGTGGAGGTCCTACAGTACCTGGCCGCCAGAAAATATGGAGCTTAAGGAGATCTGGTTGGATGAGGAAGGGACACTTTCCTGGAGCAAACCTGAGAATCCAGAGGATTCCTTTGATGAGTATATCAGTGACCCGGATAAACCGGTGCCCTATACAGCTCCCTTCCTAAGTGCACGATCCTTTTACAATGGGCAGTACCTCTCAGAGGACCAGCGCTTTGCCGCGACACGTCCAGATGTGCTGGTGTACAAGGGGGAAGTGCTGCAGGAAGAACTTACTGTTGCAGGTCCCATAGAGGTGGAGCTATTTGTCTCCACCACGGGTACCGATGCCGACTGGGTGGTCAAGTTGATCGATCTTTTTCCGGACACGGAAGGTCAGCATGGACTTAAACCGCGTGATATCGAGGTCGGAGGGTACCAGATGCTGGTCAGGGGGGATATCTTCCGGGGAAAATACCGAAACAGCTTCTCTTACCCGGAGCCCTTTGAACCCGGAGAAGTCAGCAGGGTTAAATTCACTCTTCCGGATCTGAACCACACCTTCAAAGAGGGACACCGTATTATGATACAGATACAAAGTAGCTGGTTCCCACTGTTTGACAGGAATCCACAGACTTTTACCAACATCTATGAGTGTGATGAAGAGGCATTTATAAAGGCGACACACCGCATTTTTCGATCAGGTGAGACACTTTCACACTTGAGACTGCCTGTACTGAAAAAATAATAGAAACCCATCCTAAGTAGCTGATAATCAAAAAGGGGCTCCGGTGTGGAGCCCCCAGGTAAATGAGATTTTAAGCGCAAATCTTAAATAATCTTTTACCATTATAATTATACGATACTTTTTTGAAACGTTTACATTTTTTTAGTGTTTATCGCGTCATTTTTGTTGCATTTCATCCTTAAATTTTACATGATTCGTCATGTATGAAATACTGCTGTATTGCCCTGATAAAGCGCTATTCCCAGCTCTTTTTCAACTATTTTAGGCATTTCGTGGAGCATAGAACCCCGTTTCATCAAAGAAATGATAACATCCTATTGCATATTTTTGGGCGAATAGCAGGTACCTCCATAACTTTAGTAATGCTGAATTACAATGTAAATGGACCGACATTGTCAAGTATTACTTTAAAAGTGATGAAATTTGGCTTATACGTCTATAGTGTTGATAATCAGTGTGTCATTTATTAGCTACCCTAAATGCTCAGACTGATGCTGGAAGAGATACGCTCAAAACCAAACCACTCCCAACAGACTCAACTGGCCCTAGATCCTCTGGATCTTGAGATTGGAGAGATGATTTTTGATGAAACCATCACCAAGGTTGGCAGGGATTTTTATGATGAATTTTTATAGTAACTGGAGCAATCCAACACAGTATTACGGATTTCTCTATCACCATTAAAGAAATGCCCATGCCGGGCATTGGTACGCAGATAACACGTATTTATTGACGAATTTGAATTCCTGAAGCAATTTATCAGGCCCAATCAGGAGATGATAGAGATGTTATCTGAATATACGGTGAGTCTGGCAAGCCAGTATTTATTGAATTACCAGGAGATACAGGCACAATTACAGAGTGCAGATCAATCTGGTACAGGAATTTTTTAACGGATCTGATGATTCGTTTTGAATATATTTTAAGCGCAAACATTAAATAGTCACAAGCATGAAAAAGCTTTTGATTGCCATCACATTCTTATTTGCAGGTTTTCAGGTCACCACCCTGGCCCAGGATTTTGTCTATCAGCCTATCAATCCGGCCTTTGGAGGTAATCCCTACAATTATAACTGGCTTCTCGGGCAGGCACAGGCGCAGAATATTTATACGGAAGAGGAGTGATCTCCTGGCTGAAGAAGATCCCCTGGCAGGCCTCCAGGAAGATATTAATCGCCAGGTGCTTAATGCGATCACCCAGGAATTTTACCGGAATCAGTTCGGAGAAGACGGGTCTTACCGAAGGATATTACAAATTTGGTTCCTACGAAATAGATATCTCCCCTATTTCGGAAGGGATGCAGGTCCGGATTATTGATATATATCACCGGAAGTGAAACCACTATTATTGTACCCTATTATTAGATGAAGAAAGACCTTACATACCTATCTCTTTCTATGGCGCACTGCTTTTGCAGTTTGCATGTGCTCCCATGATGAAGCAGCCCATGAAGACCTCTGAAGCAAGGCTTGGAGCCAATTCCAAGTGCTTACGAAGATATGCAGCTTCTGCCTGAACCCAAAGAGCCGGTGGTTGTGGCGGTATATAAGTTTCGTGACCAGACCGGGCAATATAAACCTTCGGATATCGGAGCCAACTGGTCCACTGCAGTCACCCAGGGTGCCACTTCCATTTTGCTTGAATCTCTTGAGGAATCTGGATGGTTTATTCCCATTGAAAGAGAAGGTCTTAGTAATCTGCTAAATGAAAGAAAAATCATCCGATCCAGCAGGGCCAATTACACGGCCCAGGATCAGGACCAGGATCAGAATCAACTTCTGCCTCCTTTGCTATTTGCAGGTATCATTCTTGAAGGAGGAATTATTTCTTATGAAACCAATGTTCTGACGGGGGGCGCAGGACTGCGCTATTTCGGGGCCGGTGGATCCGGCTGAATATCGCGAAGACCGTGTTTCCATCTACCTGAGAGCCATTTCCACCTCCAACGGTACGTATTTTAAAAACCGTCCATACCTCCAAAACCATCCTGTCCCAAAAGTGGATGCCGGTATATTCCGGTATGTTTCTTTGAAAAAGCTACTGGAAGCAGAAGTGGGTTTCACCTTTAATGAACCTTCCGGTATTGCTGTTCAGGAAGCCATTGATAAAGCTGTCCATGCCCTGATTATTGAAGGGATGCTGGATGACCTCTGGGAGGTGAAAGATGTAGATGACCTGAATACCAGCGGCCATCAGGACTTATCTGGAAGAAAAAGAGGAAAATGCAGACAGACCGACTATCTTGGTTTTCAATCACTCCCCTTATCGCTCCGGGTTTAAACTGGGATTATTGGGAGGCACCATGATTTACGATGGGGACTATCCCCGGTGGAACCATGGGTCCTATGGGAGAACTCACCATCGGATTTTTACAGAATTCCCGCTTTTCCTTTGATCTTGGATTAGGAGCAGGACAGCTGGCTACACAGGATTATTACAGCACGGTTGTCCAGTATTCTCGTTTGAATTTTAGATACAGGCTTCTTAACGACTTTAAGAGCACCCCTTATGTAGAAGCCGGAGGAGGCTTTCTGTTTAATCTGGGCCCTGCACCCTGGGAGGAACAGGCCTGGAATGAATGGAGCAACAACGGCTTTGCTAATGCCACCATCGGTTGGGAATTTATGCCGATCGGAGAAAACCGGGATTGATCTAAGTGCCGGGTATTACTGGATGTTTGATGATTATGTGGATCAGATGGCCAACGGTAAATACAACGACTTTTGGTGGACCATAAAACTTGGAATCAACTTTTATCTAGGAAAATAAATTAATGCGCAAATCTTAAATAATCATTTACTAATCAAAATCAGAAGTTATGAAAAAAACAATTTTTATTTTGACTTTGCTTCTACCTGTTTGCTTTTTATTTGCTCAGAATAATGAGAGTCTTATCCAACAGTATGGGAACGGCAGCTATGTTAAAGTGACCCAGGAAGGAGATCTCAACTACTCTAATGTCTACACCGATGGAGACCGAAATGCTATGAGCTTTGTCTCCCAGGAGGGTGCAGGTATTAACAATTCTGAGGTCAATCAGTTTGGAAATGGAAATTCAGTGAACGTAAGTCAGGAGAATCTCTATACCAAATTATACGATGAAAACACCTCTGACATCTTCCAAAATGGAAACAGGAACAGTGCGAAAGTGGATCAAGTTATTGTCCTCTCCCGCGCTTTCCCTCTCGGTGGAAAGCTGAATGCTGATGTTGATCAGAATGGAAATGGGAATTCAGCAGATGTGGGACAGGAAGGTTTATGGAACAATGCAAGAATAAACCAGCTTGGGGATCGTGGTATTGCCAATCAATACCAGGGTACCTCCAAGTTTTATGATGGACATGCTTATATCAGTGATGCACGAATCCGTCAAGGTCCCCGGGTGGATGAATTCAGTAGGGCTCAGCAGGACCAGGTGGGGTATCAGAATGATGCTTTTATCATTCAGAATTCCCGCAGGGGTAGCGTGGCTTTACAGGTTCAGATCAATGACGTAGGATCTGTGATGGGTCATCGTGGAATTGATGTCAACCAGGCTTTTATTGAACAACGTGGAGGAAACAACGAGGCCTACCAGCTGCAGTATTATACAGTCAGGGCCATGCCTAATGATGCCAATGTCTATCAGAGAGGTATGGGTAATTTCTCCCAGGAAGTTCAAATTGGCGGGGATAATTTTAGCGATATCGTACAAATGGGTGACAGGAATAAAAGCAATGTTCTTCAGAGAGCTAACGGGGTGAGTGATCCTGCTACTACCGGCTTGCCGTTTAGTTACTAATTGATACTCTATTAAGAGCAATACAAGGCAGATGTAATTGCTTTCGATAAATAGAACTATTGTTTAAAATACCTCTCCGGTGCGCGCATTCACCGGAGGGTATTAAAAAACCAATTATGGGATACAGAATCAAATGTGCCGTAAGAGTGGTATGTGCCTGTTGTTTGTTATTGATGCTTCATAGACGGCTTTCGCCCAGGATCCTAGGACTGCCTGACATTCCTAAATACCATTGAGGCTGGAGATATTGATCCGATCTCGATTGAGAACCAGCCCCTGAAACAGGAGCTGGAACTGTCAGATCTGAACAGGATCACCTTGCAACAGATGGGTGATATGAACCAGGCCTTTATTCAGCAGTATTCGAAAAACAGACCCGAATCTGGTAAAAGTCTACCAGGATGGGAACGATAATATTTCCAAACTTGGTCAGACAGGCATGCAAAATGCCACAGATATTGTTCAAATAGGAAATGATAACAGTTTTTCAGGGATCCATAATGGCGATCATATCATTAACACAGTGATCCAGAATGGAGATGGAAATTTTATTGAACAGTACCTGGAGGCAGATTTCCTTGATTTTCAATTAAAGCAGACCGGAAATAACCACGAACTATACCAGACAGAAACCAGGGATGGAATCGGATACAAGGTGAACCAGTCCGGCTCGCTTGGGTATGAAGATTACCATCAGCCAGGGCAACATTTATAAATAAGTGAACGCTTCCCGGCAATAAGCGGGAAGCGGAGTATTCATGTTATATACTGACTATGCAACGTTTCAATAAATTGCTATCCGCAATCCTGATTCTGTTTACATCTGCTCTATTGTGCTCTATTCCTTCAGGGGCTGCAATGAAGATAAACTGGATATCAATGCCATAGGTATCCTGGATGGAACCGTTATGGATTTTACTTCCGAAATAAATCTAAGCGGAGCAGTTCTGACCACCAATCCACCCAGCGTTTCAGTTGCCAGTGATAGTGCTGGCTATTTCATTTTTAAGACCATTGAAGTAGGAGATTACAACCTGATTGCCAAGAAAAACGGATATGTTTCTGAATCAGTTTCAGTTTCCGTGCAGCAAGGACAAAACCACAACAGTGGTGGTCCTTATGGAGCGAAGCAGTGAATATAACGATCCTCCTGAGTTTTCAGCGGTTCTTTTTCACCTGCTAACGGAGAGCATTAATCAAGCGGTTAATCTAACCCTCAGCTGGACCGTAACATGATGCCAATCCGGAGGATAGCCTCACTGTTTGATGTGGAACTTTACGAATCCAATCACGAAAACGCACAGCTGTTCTACAGGACTCACCGACACGCATGCTTACCGTGGAGAACCTGAGCTTTAATACAGTCTATTACTGGCAGGTAACAGCCTCCGATCCCTATGCTTCCGTGAAAAGTGAATTACTTACTTTCAGGACCATGCCTCTGCCTGATAATGAGTTTCATGTTCACCAGGATGACCGCTGAAGGAGATTATGAAATCTTTTCCAGCGACAGTCTTGAGACTCATACTGGTGCAACTGACCGTCAATTACTCTGACGACTGGCAACCCAGATTAAGTCCTCTTCGCAACAAGGTAGCCTATGTAGCTCACTATAACCTGGAGCCGCATATTTTTACCATGAACAGGGATGGAACCAATCAAATGAAAATATCCAAAGAGACCAATCACCGGCTACAATAATCCAGGAAGAGGTCTGGCATGGTCACCCGCTGGAGAACAGATCATTATATGGAAATTATGACAGACTCTCCTATATTCAGCATGATGGTACCGTTGAGGGAGTTATCACCACTGCCCCAGCCAACAGACACTTCAGGGATATGGATTACTCCCCGGATGGAAACCTGATTGTAGCTCTGACCGTAGGTATTGACCCAATGACTCGAAATATACCTCATGAATTCCGATGGACCAATCCGGTGTTCTGGTAATAACCTGGCTGGAATTATTGAAGCTCCCTCCTTTTCAATGATGGGAAAAGGTTTACCAGAGATGTATCCGGATTTTCCTCCGGAACCAACAGGCAACTGGATTCACATATTCCATTGATATTGCTTCAGTGATCTTACAGATCTTTCCACGGAAAACAAAAGGAACCAATGACATCCCAGGTTCTCCCCCAATGGCGCAAATATATTTTTGATCCAGTAATGTAGGTCCAAAATCATTGGTATGGACCTGACGGAACAGAAAGGCTTTTTCCAATGCGAAATGCCGACTGGAGATAGTCGTCTTTTCATTCGACAAAGCCCAAGGGGCTTTTTGTTTAGACAGGAACCTAATCAGTTTACTTAAAAACCTGGTAATCATGAAAAAGAACGTATTTGCACTGCTTGCACTGTTGCGGCTTATTCCTTCTATTACTATCATGGGGCAGAAGGAGCTAAGGTCGTAAAAGTCTGGACAGCAAACTGTACACACAAGGGCGCTTTTATGGGAATCCCGGCCACGAATAAGTCGGTCGTTGTCAAGGGTATCGAGGTGTTCCGTATTGAAAATGGAAAGATCGCAGAGCTCTGGGCAAGCATGGATAATCTCGGGATGCTCCAGCAGATGGGAGTTATTCCTCCTCTGGATGAATGAACTTAAAGTATTATTGCGAAAATAAATCTCTATTCCAGAATTATTTTATGTGAAATACTGCGCTCTGAGGTTTCAATATTTAGCAAGTACATTCCTGCTGGAAGTTCAAGGTTTAATTCACACAGATTGTTATGGCATTCGCCTTCATAAACCGGTTTGCCATTCAGATCCATTAGCTTAATCCTGAACCCCTTTGGGAGCTGATCGCTTAGTTCGATCTGCAGGTGGCCACTGGTAGGATTTGGATAAATTCTATAGAGAGAAGTCATTTCCTCCTCTCCTATTCCAACGAGGGTATATGAAAAGCTTTCTGCATAGATCATTCCCCACTTATTCAGGGCATTTTTAGCCCTTATATAGAGGACATGGTCCCCATCGGACAATCCGCTTAAGGAAACAGAGAAATTGATGGTCATATCGTTTCCGGCTGATGGCAGGCTTACCTGGGTGCCCAGACCAAAACCAGGATCGTTATCAATAAAGTATTCAACTTGCTGAATCTCTGATTCGGTTGAGGAGGGCAGTTCTGCGATTAAGAATACCCTATTTACGACCGAACCCCATCTCCCTGAAACATCTCGTGCTCTGAAGTGAATGTAGTGGATGCCCTGATCCAGGCTCTCAAGCCCGGGGCTAAGATCGAGTGTCAGATCGTTTCCGGGAGTTGGGACCGGAATGGAGACACCCTCTCCAAAACCCGGATCTGTATCGATAAAATATTCGGCCTGATTAATATTGCTCTCACTGACATCCGGGGACCTAACAAGATAAAAAACAGTATTTGATCCCTGACTCCATTGTCCCTGATCATCCCGGGCCCTGATTACCAGGTAATGGATCCCTGGCTGAAGGGCAGCAATATCTGCATTGAAATCCAGGTAAATATCGCTTCCTGTCGCAGAAACCGCTATGGGCGTGGCTGTGCCGAAACCCGGGTCGGAATCAATAAAATATTCCGCATAATCAATATCCTGGGCATAAAAAAGCAGCGGAACAAATAACGCTATGAATAAGATTGTTGCCTTTCTCATCTTTGATTTATTTTACGCAGTTTATTCTCCGCTCTTTACCTTGATACTCACCTGAAGTCCGGATTCAGAAGTGGCAGATGCCGGGACATCAGCTTCATAAATATGAGGCAGGTTGGGCACGCCAGATAGAATATAGGGAGTCGATCCCCCAAAAGCACCACAATCCACCCCACCACTTCCGCCAGCAAGTGCAGGGGAACCTGCCATCAGTTCCCACTTGCCATCAGTACTCAGAAGTAAGCTTCCGTCAAAATCGGCAAATACCATATCCATATCGACATTATACTGGTTCCCGTTGGCATCAGTGCCATCTTCAGCCAGGATATTGTAGGAGATGGTATTGCCTGTATTCAGGTTGATGGTGGAAAATTCATAGCTTATAATATTATTCTGGATGCTTGCATTATGGCAGTCAATTGGATAAGCCCAGTTTGTTGTCCAGCATACATTGTTCGATACAATCAATGGTCCGCTCGTACTTTGTGCATATATCGCACCTCTAATAATATTATTGGATATGATTGAATTCATAATATCCCCGGTCCCTGCATTAATGTTGGCGTAAACATAGTTTTGTATTACTACAATATTATTGCTGGTGCCAGTAAACTCTATTTGATATAAATAGTTTCTAATTACAGAGATATCACTAACGCTTATGGTCAGATTAGCGAATAAAAAATCGCACCCCATAATGGTACTTCCTTCCGAACCGCTGGTAAATGTTATTTCGGAATCAAAGGTCGCACTGGTATTATTTGCCTGGGTTTCCGGGTTCTCACTTAAAAAGAACCCCGGGCCCACAATGGTCAATGGTTTGTCAATCGTGGCTCCCTCATAATTTATTGCTGAACCTTCCACATAAATGGTATCATTATCTGAGGCAGCAGTGACAGCGGCCTGAAGGGTGGAAAAATCAGCATCGAAATCGGTATTGTTATTGACCCGATGCAAGTTTTGGGCACCAAGAGTGCTGCACATAAATGCCGACATCGCCATTAAAACCAGAAGCTTTTTCATAATGAATCCATTGATATTGTTTCTTGAATGTTTTGAATCCCAGTCAATACTTTACTGAGCAAAAAGAGAGCATCTTCAACCAAAAAACTGATGGCTCATCGGATAGCGTTTGTCAAATCGCCTCATTTCCGGTTTGTTTATCAATCATAATTTACAATATAAAATTATAAATTTCAAGGCCTTCTAATTAGGGGCAACTCCTGTTTGAATGATTTGAGTATCGCCTGTTTACTGATAGCTGAGAGATGATCGAAACGGATATGAAAAAAAATGAGGTCCTATTTTTTTTGATTTATTGGGGTGTGTATGTAGAAGGCCTGGAATCTTTTGTCGTTTTATGATTACTCAGGACTTCGTCCCTCGTGAGCTCATCGCAACGCTAAAATTGAAAAGCCCCCGAAATGGAGGCTTTTCTGTTTTATGTGATTCCGGCGCGATTCGAACGCGCGACCCACAGCTTAGAAGGCTGTTGCTCTGTCCAACTGAGCTACGGAACCGAGTTGCGAAGAAACGAGCTCACGAGATACTTTGCTTCGAGTAACCCTGTTTTTCGGATGCAAAGATATAAAAAAGAATCCTTTTTGGAAGGGATCCAGGTAGCAGTCCTACTGGTTTCTGATCCAGTTTACCAGCCCTTTCATCTCTAATATCGCCAGCAGTTTTTCCGGAAGCGGTTCAAAATGAAACTCCTGCTTTCCTACACTTACGGTTCCTGCGGCAAAATCTATACCAACAGGGTCGCCCTTCCGGTAAGCGGCCACCGCTTTGGGCAATACGATAAGAGCCAGTCCCTGATTTACCGCAGAGCGGTAAAAAATGCGGTTCACAGATTTAACTATCACAGCTTTTACCCCTTTATGGGCCAGACCCACCGCGGGATGTTCCCTGGAGCTACCGCAGCCAAAATTATCTCCACCCAGAATGATATCCCCTTTCTGGAGTTCCTCGGCAAAGCAGGAATCAAAACCCTTAAATAGGTGAGGAATTATAGCCTCTGGATCAGAACTTTGTACCTCGTAGGTCAGGTTGCCGGCAAACATCTGGTCGGTATTCAGATTGTCCACATCCCCGTAAGCCCATACTCCGTTTTGTCGCCGCCTCTCACCTTCCTCTATGCTTACACTTCCAGATTGCTGCTTCCGGAATGGAAATTTTTCAGCCCCCTGGTTGGGTTTACGGGGATCAGAAATCTTCCCGTGTATGGCACTGAGGGCGACGGCAGCCGGTGAAGCCAGGTAAATTTCGGCATTCTTGTTCCCCATTCTGCCCAGGAAATTCCGGTTGGCTGAGGAAATTATCCGCATATGATCTGCCGGGATCCCCTGCCCTGTTCCCAGGCAGGGCCCGCAGGAGGAGCTCAGCACATTTGCTCCGGCCTCCAGAAAAATTTTAACCAGACCCTCTTCAATGGCCTGCAGATAGATTTCTCTGGAAGCAGGAATGATCAGCAGCTGTACCCCAGCCTTTACCTTTTGATTCTTAAGAATGACTGCTGCCTCACGTAAATCCTCGATTCTGCCATTGGTACAGGTCCCAATCAATCCCTGGTGGATGTCCATCCCTGCCACTTCGGCCAGGCCCATCACATTATCCACATGATGAGGGGCGGCTACCAGAGGATAGACCTCCCCAAGGTCAATGGCGATCTCCCGTTCGTAAACAGCTCCTTCATCGGCCCATACCCCGTTGGGCTTTTCTCCAAGATAATTTAGCAAAACCTGGTCGGCCGGAAATACCGCATTCTTGGCTCCCATTTCGGATGCCAGGTTAGCCAGGGTCATCCGGTCGGAGATATTCAGGCTCTGCACTCCATCCCCGTGGAACTCAATGGACATGTAATTGGCTCCGGCAGATCCCAGGATCCCAATGATCCAAAGGCTCAGATCCTTGGCGTAAACTCCCTGTTTCAGCCTGCCGCCAAGGGTTATTTTCAAAGATTCTGGTACCCGGAACCAGGTCTCCCCCCGCAACCATAATCCGGCAGCTTCTGTGCGGTCAATGCCCGCTGCCATGGCATTAAAGGCCCCGGAAGTACAGGTGTGGCTGTCACTCCCCACGATCACCATACCCGGCTTTGCATAACGGGCCATGATCTGGTGGCAGATCCCGCTGCCAACATCGTGGAATTTTTCCACACCCTGTTGTGTTACAAAGTCACGTATAGCCTGATAACTGTTGGCCAGAGCGGCACTGGTGGGTGGCGCATTGTGATCCAGTACCACCACGAGCCGATCCGGATCGCGCAGTTCCTGACCTCCCATCTTCTCAAAGGTCTGCCGGATGCTACCGGTATTATCGTGGGTCAGGATCAGGTCCGGGCGGTGAAATACAATGGAACCGGCCGGTGCCTTAAAAATCTTCTCAACAAAGGTAGAAGGCATGGGTGGGAAGTTAAGGTTTATCTGTAAAAGTTACGCGTGCTTTATCCTATACCAGTTTGATGCCGGAGCGGCTGCAATGGTCCACCATTTCGCCGGGCCAGATGGCCGATTGCACCTCCCCGATATGGGCTTTCCGCAGCAGTTGCATCGCCGTCCGTGACTGGCCGATTCCACCACCGATAGAGGAGGGAAGTTCATCGTTTAACAATCGCCTGTGAAAGAGTAGCTCAGCATCTTCCAGCTTTTTTGTGAGTTCCAGCTGGGTCATCAGTTCGGACTTATTTACCCGGATCCCCATGGAGGTAAGTTCTACTGCACACTCCAGGATCTCGTTCCAGACAATAATATCTCCATTCAATCCCCGGTAGCCATCCACCGTTTCTGTGCTCCAGTCATCATAGTCCGGGGCCCGCAGATCATGGGGTTTTCCATCCGGCAGGTCATGGCCGATTCCAATAATAAATACAGCTCCGTGCTTTTCGGCAATTTTGTTTTCCCTCTCCCTGGGCGTCAGATCAGGATACATCTCATACAATTGCTCCGAATGTATAAAAGTGATCTCTTCCGGAAGGACCGGTTCCAGGTTGGCATAAAAAGTATGTATAAAAAACTCGGTCCGCTTAATATTCTGCCATACCTTTTGCACAGCGTCCTTCAGAGTATCCAGGGTCCGGTCTTCCGTGTGAATGGCCCTCTCCCAGTCCCACTGGTCCACATACAGGGAATGAAGATTATCCAGCTCTTCATCGGGCCTGAGCGCATTCATATCCGTATAAATTCCGTATCCCACAGCGATGTCATAATCCCGCAGCATCATCCGCTTCCATTTAGCCAGCGACTGAACCACTTCTGCCTCCTGACCACGCATATCCTTAATGGGGAACACCACCGGTTTTTCATAACCGTGCAGATCATCATTCAAGCCTGTGCCTTTCAGCACAAAGAGCGGTGCGGTAACCCTGCGCAACCTGAAATCGGCTGAGAGTCCCGCTTCAAAATGGTCTTTTAACATCTGGAGAATTTTTTCAGTCTCCTTCAAAGTAATAAGGGATTTATACCCTTCTGGAATGATCAGTCTCATAATTTTTTTTTTAAAACAGTCCGTTATTCTGGTATATCTCCATCTGCACTTCTGAAAATGGAGCTGACTCAAGCAGGATATTCTTGGTTACATTACGAATGGCACCTGTTTCGAAATTCAGGCTGATCTTCTCTCCCTCTTCAATTTCCAGAGATGCAATACGGTCAGAACTTACAATGGGGAAAGCAGCGTTGATGGCATTTCTTTCGTAAATCGCTCCAAATGATTCCGCCAGCACGCACTGAATACCCAGTGAGATAAAACAGTCAACTGCCTGTTGCCTGGAACTTCCCGATCCGAAGTTTTTACCGGCAACCACAATATCGCCCGGTTTCACTTTTTTCGCAAAGTCCTCGTATCCCTCCAGGTTCCCAAAAGTATACTGACCCATCTCGTCAATTTCGGTAATGGAGAGATGCCGGTTGTGAAAGATCATATCGGTATCAATATTATCCGTGGGGATAACCCATGCCCGTCCTTCAATTTCATTGGGACGAGGGATGGAGCCGGAAGTGTTTTTCTCCTTTTTCATTCCGGACCGGTTTTCCGTGCCTGGCTTGTATTGCCTTGTTTCAGGATGCTCCGGAAGAGCTTCAAAGGTGCTAATGTACCCTGCAATGGCGGATGCAGCCACTACAGAGGGCGAAGCCAGGTATACTTCTCCCTGCCCCTGTTTCCCGGGAAAGTTCCGGTTCCCGGTACTTATGGTAATCTCGCCTGGTCCGTTCTGCCCCACCTGCCCGGCGGCACATCCGGCACATCCTGCATTGGAGACCAGGGCCCCGGCTTCTTTAAAAATCTCGAGCAATCCCTCTTCCAGGCAGGCCTGCCAGACCCTGTCTGTGGCAGGAACAATCTTCAGAACCACTCCTTCTGACACTCTTCTTCCCTTCAAAACCGCAGCGGCAGCTCTCATGTCTTCCATTCTTCCATTGGTACAGCTTCCTATAAAGGCCGAATCAATCCAAACCTTCTCAGTGGGAAGTTCAGAGGTATCATGCGGTTTCCCGGGAAGGGAGATCCGGGAAGTAAACCTGGATACATCCACGTGAAAGACCTCTTCATAATGGGCATCCGCATCAGCCAGCACGGGTTCCACTTTCCTTCTTGACCTTGATTCACAATAGCGGATCACCTCTGTATTTGGTTGGAAGAGAATGATTATGGCCCCCATCTCCGTGGCCATGGAGGCAATGGTGATGCGCTGATCCAAGCTTAGTTTTTCCGCTGCTTCCCCCTCCATTTCTATGGCATAGCCCAGCAGGGTACTGGCCCCGAATTTATCCAGGAGGTTCAGAACCACATCTTTGGCAGTAAGAGAGGGATCCAGGGAGCCCTCCAGTATAATTTTAACGCTTGCCGGCACCTTGAACCAGGTGGACCCTTTGTGCCAGGCCACGGCAATATCTTTATCGCCCATCCCCTGTCCAAATGCTCCAATTGCCCCCAGGATATTGGCATGGGAGTCGGTTGAAACCGCTGTGGAACCCGGATAGCATAGTCCCTCCTCCATGAGGATATGGGTCCCGATACCCTTATCAATGTCATAGACCCTGATTCCCGCTTTCTGAGCATACTGTCTGCACTTATGCTGATTCGCTGCATATTTCTGATCTGATCCCGTGGGATTACAGTCAAAGGTGAAAAAGGTTGAAGCAGGATCATCTATGGTCAAATCATTATCTTCCAGGTGCTTGACCACATTTGCGCCTCCAAAATCACGGGCTACCCGTGCATCTATCACCACATCCACGATGTCGCCGGGACGCACCTGATCCATGTTAGTGTGTGCTGCAAGGATCTTTTCAATAACTGTCATGCCCATATTCCGTTGTTTGTATCCAAAGATAGCTACAAAGCCATTTCATTAAATATTTTCTAAAACATCTCTGGGCGATCGCTTCTCTTTTTATAGTTTTACTTCAAAACCAGCTTTCTTGCCTAAATCACTCCATCCAAACATCATCCGGCTCTACCTGATCAAGACCGCCAAATGGTTCATGCTCTACATGCCCATCGTGGTTCCTTTTTACGAAAGCAATGGTCTTTCCATGAAGGATATCATGATCCTGCAGGCTGTTTACTCCATTGCTATTGTGGTCCTGGAGGTGCCTTCAGGTTACCTGGCCGATGTCATTGGCAGGAAGAAAACACTGATAATCGGTGCAGTCTTTGGGGTCTTTGGGTTTACCACCTACAGTCTGAGCTATGGTTTTTTAGGTTTTCTTATTGCCGAGATTATCCTGGGAATCGGGCAGAGCTGCATTTCGGGAGCCGACTCGGCCATGCTTTATGATTCGCTGCTGGACAGAGGCGAGGAGAAAAAATATACCCGCTTTGAGGGCAGGATTACCGCCCTGGGGAACGTCGCTGAAGCCCTGGCTGGGATTATTGGAGGTTTGCTGGCCGGAATAACGATCCGAACCCCCTATTTTGCACAGATTTTTGTGGCTTTCATCGCCTTGCCTGCGGCCATTACCCTGGTGGAGCCCACGCGCAAAATCCCCCTGATAAAGGCCGGGATTGGCGAGATCCTGCATATTGCCAGGTTTGCCCTCTTTACGGATCGTCCACTTAGACGCAACATCCTTTTCAGCGCCATAACCGGAACCGCTACCCTGACTATGGCCTGGTTTGCCCAGCCCTTTTTTGAATATACAAAAATCGATATTGCCTGGTTCGGGATTCTCTGGACCACCCTGAACCTGACGGTGGCTATCACCTCCTACACGGCACACAGACTTGAAAAAAGAGTGGGACAAAAAGGATCCATTCTACTTATCTCCCTGCTTCTCCCTTTGGGCTACCTGGCCCTGAGCAGGTTCCATCTCCCCATTGGCCTGGTGGTCCTCTATCTCTTCTACCTGATCAGGGGCTATGCCACCCCGGTTTTAAAAGACTACATTAACCGGATCACAGCCTCCCATATCAGGGCCACTGTGCTATCCGTGAGAAATTTTATTATCCGCCTTCTTTTTGCCCTAACCGGACCACTTCTGGGTTGGGTCAAGGACCTGTATTCCCTGCCGCAGGCCCTAAGCCTGGCAGGAATCATCTTTTTGGTTTTCAGTATTCTTACTGCTGTTTTATTTATCAGTTCAGGAAAGGAGATGGAGCAGGTAAGAGATTATACCTCCAGCACCAGGCCATCGTAGGCGGGCCGTATCTGTGGTGAAAGTTCTTTTTCAAGTTCTGAATGGGGACCCATCTGATGGGAAATATGGGTGAGATAGGCCATGCGGGGACTTAACTCTTCAATCAGGTTCACAGCTTCGGAAAGGGTGAAGTGCGAGATATGGGGTTCCCTTCTTAAGGCATTTACCACCAAATATTTAACCCCAAATAACTTCTCTTTTTCTGCTTCAGATATATAGTTACCATCCGTCAGGTAAGCAAAATCACCCACTCGAAAACCCAGCACGGGCAGGCGGTAGTGCATCATCCGGATGGGAATGATCTTAAGTTCTCCCACTTGAAATGGAGTGTTTGACATAGGATGCATGATCACCTGGGGAATCCCGGGGTATTTCTTTTCAGCAAAAACATAGGGAAACCCACTAATTAGCGCCCGCCTTACCCGCTCTTCCGCAAACACATCCATGGGGCTCTTCTGGATGAAATTAAAGGCACGAATGTCATCCAGTCCTGCAATGTGGTCCCGGTGCTCGTGTGTAAACAGAACCGCATCCAGTTTAGAAACTCCTGCCCGCAGCATCTGTTGCCTGAAGTCCGGTCCGGTATCGATCACCAGCACCTGTTCACCCTGCTCCAGGAGTATGGAGGACCTCAGCCGTTTGTCACGTTCATCTTCAGACATGCAGCCTGCACATCTGCATCCAATTACCGGAACACCCTGAGAAGTACCGGTACCAAGAAAAGTAATTTTCAAATGGTATCTTGTTGCATTACGCTATTCACGAAGTTATAACTATTTTTATTAATTCATTCTTTACACAGCCCATGAAAGGAGTCCTCTACCTGGTACCGAACACCCTGGGAAATCCAGATACTGCCGAAACCATTCCGGAAGGAATAAAGGAGAGGGTGAACCATATCAAGCTGTTTATTGTGGAGAACCTGAGAAATTCCAGGCGGTATTTGAAGAGTCTGAACAGGGAGATAGAGATTGATTCCCTGAGCTTTATTGAGTTGAACGAACATACCCCGCCGGAGGAGATTCCTTCATTTCTGGATCAGGTGGACAAAGGGATGGATGCAGCCATCATCTCTGACGCAGGGGTTCCCGGTGTTGCAGATCCCGGGGCAGAAGTGGTCCGTGTAGCTCACGAGAAGGGGATCAGGGTGGTTCCTTTAACGGGACCCTCCTCGATCCTGCTGGCATTGATGGCCTCCGGATTAAACGGGCAAAGTTTCTGTTTTCATGGCTACCTGCCTGTAAAACGACCTGAGCGGATCAAAAAGATCCGGGAGATAGAGCAGAAGGCTGTTCGTTCAGGTGAGACCCAGTTATTTATTGAAGCACCCTATCGCAATGACGCTCTACTCTTGGATATTCTGGAAACCTGTATTCCTTCCACCAAGCTCTGTATTGCGGCCGATATTACTCTGGAATCCGAGTTTATAGTTACGAAAAGCGCAGGGGCATGGAAAAAGAAAAAACCAGCCCTTCATAAAAGACCGGTTCTGTTTCTTATAGGTAGGTGAAAATTAAAGTTCCTCGCCTGGGTCCTCCTCCTCTTCATCCGGATCCACACTGATCACCTCCACCTCAAATACCAGTATCTCATAGGCAGGAATAGACACATTTCCCTGACTGGTAAATTTTCCTAATTCCCCATAGGCAAGGGTATGGGGAATTATCAGGCGTCCTTTCTCTCCTTTTTTAAATTTTTCCAAACCCAGGTGCCATCCAACGATGGGACTGGTTTCTGCTTCATAATCCCCTACTTTAAACTGATAGTAATTATCCTCAGGGGATTCATCAAATACCCTTCCATCGGTAAGATACCCTTTATAGGCTACCTGGATGGTTGAATCGATGGCAACAGGCGCACCTTCTGTTACAGAATCCACCACATAATACATAGTCGCCTCCGTTGTTTCGTCGAATATGGCATCAATTCCAAATATGGTATCCGTGTAGGCCAGAATTTTCGTCGCTTCATAGGCCTCAATATCATCACCAAGTACCTCCAGCAGTATTACTTCATATTTCAAGGATCGGTAGGCGCCCACATTGCCCGCATTTGTGGAACCATATCCCAGCTCGCTGGTAAAGAGGAAAGTGGCTTCTCCTCCTTCCTTCATCATGGTCAAACCTTCGGTAAACCCTTCATTCAGAACCCCGTTTCTCATCTTGTAGGGTCCATACATGGCCATTGTATCCTCCATGAGGTGATCTATGGCCACCCGTTCGATGTAAGTGTCAAATACTGCTTCATCGGGAAGAGTATAGGCCACATGATTAATCAGAACCCAGGAGCTATCACCAGGCATATCGCCCGTACCTTCTTTATTCTCAATATAATAGAGACCGCTGGGCTGGGGCACAGCACCGGGATAGTTTGCTCCCATGTAGATCTCGAAAAAACGTTGTTCCTGGGCCAAAGCATCCTGATCCGTGTTTTCTTCTGTGCAGGAAACCAGCATAGCCAGGCCCGCAATCAAAATCAAGTAGGGATATATTCTGTTAATAATCTTCATGTTATTTCCTTCTCTTCAAACAGCGGTTCCATTCCTCTTCAAAACCCCACTGTATATAAAATATTGTGCAAAATTAATATAATATATGAACCTTAGTCCACCTTCAGAACCTGTACTTTATAAATCAGTACCGAATTACCCGGAATCTTCTCCCTATCCCCGAAATTTCCGTGCCCCAGATGGGGGGGGATCAGGAATATGGCCTCCGCGCCTTCGGATAAAAACTGCAAACCCTGTTCAACACCCGACTCAACTCCACCTTTTCCAATGGTAATCACTTTGGGATTCTCCACGCTTGCCCGGTAACAAGGTGTGCCATCCAACAGCGTGGATTCAAAGATGTAGCTAACCCTGCTATTCTCCACGATACGCCTCCCCGAACCGGGTTTTTCCCGTACGATCCATAAACCCGAAGGGGTGACTTCGGCCTTCCAGCCCACCCGCTCCAGAAAGGCCGAAATTTGATCCTGGTGCCGTTGCTGCATATACTGGTTGACCCGGATGAATTGTTCCGACACCTGGCTACTCCCGCTCTCCTCTTGCTCCTGGACCGGGGGGTCGCAAGCATTCAATAGAAGAGAAGAAAAAGTAAGAAACAGGTAATAAAACTTCTTATTCATCTTTAAGCCTCTTAGCATATCCGGGCAACAGAGATTCAAATCCAGCCAGAGTCTCCTTCATACTCAGAAAAGAATCCCCTCCGGCGGCATTGATATGCCCTCCTCCATGATAGTGTTCCGATGCCACCAGGTTCACCGGGAAGCTTCCGCGCGAACGGAACGAAATTTTTATCCGGTCCTTCTTTTCCACAAAAAGCGCCGTAAATTTCACACCCTTTACGGAAAAAGGAATATTTACAAATCCTTCGGTATCGCCCTTCCGGTGATTAAACCTCATTAACTCTTCATCGGTCAGGCTGATATAGGCGGTATGATACTCCGGAAACACGACCATCTTTTCAAGCATGCAATATCCCTGCAGGCGCATTCGATCCTCGGAAAAGGCATCATACACATTGGAATAAATCCGGTCCTTTTCAATATCGTAATTCAAAAGATCGCCAACAATATGAAAAATCTCCGGATAGCTGCTCGCATAGTTGAAATTTCCTGTATCGGTCATGATGGCCACATACAGGCAGGTGGCAATCTCTTTGTCCAACAACTCACTTTGCAGAACATTTTTTAGGAAGAGATATATCATTTCCCCGACAGATCCCCTCTCGGTCTCTGATATGGCAATATCAGTAAACTCCATGGGTTCCTGGTGGTGGTCAATCAGCACTTTCTTCGCTTTTGATTTTTGAAGAAATTCTGCTACCCCATTCAAACGCTTTGGGTCGTTGAAATCAAGACAGAAGATCAGATCGGCTCCTTCAATAATCTCAATGGCCTTGTCCCGCTTATAGGCAAAAGTGGTGGCAAGTTCAATTCCGGGAAGCCAACGAAGAAAATCAGGTAAGCCATCGGGAATCACAACCTGTGTATCCTTCCCCATCTTCCTCAGAGCCAGAGCAAGGGCCAGACTTGAGCCAATTGCATCGCCATCGGGGTTTGTGTGGGTAAGTACCGCCACCCTGCTGGACGACTCAATCCAGGTTCGTATTGTTCTTGCTGTTCCTTCCTCTACCATAGTTCCATCGCTGTTTAAGGGATCAAAGTTAAAAAATATTGAAGGTGGCTTAACAAAGCCCAATATTATTTGTTAATATGCATTATTAAAACTGAAAATTTTATGTCTGGAAACATCACCTTTACCATTATCAAACCATTTGCCGTAGCCAACGGCCACATCGGGCCTATTCTGAACATGATCCATGAAAAAGGCTTCAAGATCTCAGCCATGCGTATGCTCTGGCTCACCAAGGGGGAGGCACAACGTTTTTACGAAGTACACAAGGAGCGGCCCTTCTACAACGACCTGGTCGAATTCATGACCTCCGGTCCGATTGTGGTTGCTGTTCTGAAGAAAGAAAATGCCGTGGAAGATTACCGCAAGCTAATTGGTGCCACCGATCCAGAGAAAGCAGAAGAGGGCACCATTAGAAAGAAGTATGCAAAAAGCATGCAGGAAAATGCGGTACATGGATCAGATTCGGATGAGAATGCGCAAGTGGAGTCTTCGTTTTTCTTCTCGGGCCTGCAGCGCTTCTGATTATCTGAGTACCACATCATCTATCACATCCATCCCCGCAGCTTCATTGAGTTTGGGGATCAGGGATTCTTTGATCAGGCTGAGCTCATTTCGAACCACAGAGGAGTGAAGAGTGACATAGAGCTTGCGGTTATGTATCCGAATAGATTTGGTCTTTTTGGCTACAGAAATACCAAGCAGATCTTTCCATGACTTCATCAGCCTGTATTCTGCCAAACCCTTTTCCAGACGGTTGGCCTTAACAAATTGCTGAAGTAGCGTATCGATTTTCCTGACCTCTTTTCTCTGCATTTTATGTGGGCATTTCTTCTAAGCTGGCTTCTGAATTGATCCTGAACACCTTGTGGTCGGCAGGAATCTCCTGCAGGATTCCCTGCAATCGTTGCTCATTGGTATCGGTAATAAAAATCTGCCCGAACTGGTTTTCCGCCACCAGGCTGATGATCTGTTTCACCCTTCCAGCATCAAATTTATCAAAAATATCATCCAGTAAAAGTATGGGCGGGATCTCCATCCGTTTCCGGATGAACTCAAATTCTGCCAGTTTCAGAGCAACCAGGAAGGTTTTTTGCTGACCCTGCGAACCACTTTTTTTTAAGCTATACCCCCCCAGCTCCATTCCAAGGTCATCCTTGTGCAAGCCAAATGTAGTGTACTGGAGATAGCGGTCCTTTTCAAGGGAAGCCCGCAGACCCTCCTTGAAATTCCTTTCCTTCAGTGGTGCCTGGTAACTGAGACTGACCTGCTCACGCATCCCGGAAATATGTGAATGGAACAAGTTGAAAACAGGCAAGAGCTCATTTACAAAACGTGAACGCTCCTCAAAGATAGGTTCTCCGTAGCGAATCAGCTGCTCATCCCATACTTCCAGGCTCTCCGGATCAAACTTCCGTGCAAGAGCAAAGTTTTTAAGCAAACGATTACGCTGGGTCAATGCCCTGTTGTATTGAATCAGGTTCTCCAGATATACCCTGCTATACTGAGCGATCACACCGTTCATGAACTTCCTTCGCTCCTCGCTCCCCCCGTTGATCAGCAAAGCATCAGCCGGTGAGATCATGACCAGAGGGATCAGCCCGATATGCTCAGAGAGTTTACTGTACTCCTTTTGATTGCGTTTGAATTGCTTCTTTTTCTGCTTTCGTATTCCACAATAAATTTTCTCCTCTTTACCCAATCTTTCAAAGACACCCTGAATGACCAGAAACTCCTCTTCGTATCTCACATTCTGACTATCCACCGGATTCAGATTGCTTTTGCAAAGGGAAAGGTAATGGATGGCATCCAGCAGGTTGGTCTTTCCCACTCCGTTCTCCCCCACAAAACAGTTGATTTTCGCTGAAAGCGGAATATCCAACTGTTCATAATTCTTAAAATTGACCAGGGAAAGTGTCTTCAGATGCATATGCAAAATTACTAATTTTCCCTGTAGCATTTTGGAAATTTTCACTTATCTTTAAATACACACTTTTAAAACCTAAGACATTGATAAAAAGACAATTACTAATTATTTCACTATCGTTGATTCTATTTAGCGGATGTGCAGAACTAAGCTCACTGATTGAAACTGTCGCCGCCGACACTCCGCTGTCTGCGACTGAAGTTTCAGAAGGTCTTAAGGAGGCCCTGATCACAGGTTCAAAAAATGCTTCTTCCATTCTTTCATCTGTGAATGGGTATTACGGGGATGAACTGGTTAAGATACTGCTTCCGGAAGAGGCCTCAATTATTATTGATAATCTCTCCAAAATTCCGGGGGGAGACAAATTGGTAGAAGATGTTATCCTCAGTATTAACCGGGCAGCTGAAGATGCCGCCAGGGAAGTGGCTCCAATTTTTATCAATAGCATCAAACAGATGACCATCAATGATGCCTTCGGCATCCTCAGGGGCACGGACAATGCCGCCACTCAGTACCTTATTAACACTACACGTGCAGATCTATACACGCTGTATAAACCGAAAATCAGCCAATCTACCGAAAAGGATATCCTGGGCGGAGTTTCCGCAAAAGACTCCTGGGAAGCTCTTACAGGTAAATGGAATCTGTTTGCCAATTCCGTAGCCGGGAGACTGGCCAATGTCTCCCCGGTAAATACTGATCTTGACGGCTACCTCACCAATAAAGCCCTGGATGGAATGTTTATGAAGGTTCAGGATGAAGAAAAGAAAATCAGAGAAAATGTCTCTGCAAGAATCACCCCCCTCTTAAAAAAGGTATTTGGAAGCCTGGACACTTAGTCAGCCGGACCCAGATAAAAATGCTAATTTTTGTGGCGCCACAAAGGGCATTTTTCTAAAAAAGGATTACTTTTGCGGAAGTTTTTGAATTCCACCAAAATTAGAGTGATGGCGAAGAAAAAAAATGTGAAGCAAACCGATAAGAATCTGGAAGGCATTGAACAAGCACTAACTCGTTCCGAACAATTCATAGAAGATAATCAAAAAACCCTCACCTATCTCCTGGGTGGACTGATTGTTATATTACTGGTCATCATAGGCGGAAACAGGTATTATCTGAAGCCTCTCAACGAGGAAGCTGCCGCTGACATGTACTATGCAGAGCGTTTTTTTGAAATGGACTCCTTTAATCTTGCTTTAAACGGCTATGGAACCTACCCGGGATTTCTGAATGTAATGGACGATTACGGGTTCAGCAAATCTGCCAAAATTTCAAGGTATTATGCTGGTGTATGTTATCACCAGCTGGGCGATCATGATGCAGCCATTGAGCTTCTGAATAAATTTAAAACGGATGATTTGCTGGTGGGTGCCGCTAAATACAGTACCCTGGGAGATGCATATGTAGAGTTGGGCGAACTGGAAAAGGCCATCTCTGCCTATAAAAGCGGGATTGACAAATACGAAAATAATTTCTCTACCCCCATAATACTGAAGAAGCTGGGCATTGTTTACGAAGAACTCGGCAAGCTGGAGGAGGCTCTGAGTACCTATAGGGTCATTGAATTTAACTACCCGGAAACCCCTGAAGGGAACGAGATTAAAAAATATGTTGGAAGGGTGGAATCCAAAATGTCCCTGTAAAAGATTCTTATCCAAGCAGAATCATCATGTCCTCCAGCCTGAAAAACCTATCGAATCATGATCCGGCCAGCATCCCTGATGGATCTTTCATGAAGTTTGGCATTGTGGTCTCCGAATGGAACGAAAAGATAACGGGAGCTCTGCTGGAAGGTACCCTGATGACCTTGAAAAAACACGGGGTCAGAGAGGAGAATATCAGTACCCTGGCTGTCCCCGGCTCCTTTGAACTGCCTTATGGAGCCAGGATTGTTGCTGAACAGTTTTCACCTCATGCCGTCATTTGCCTGGGTTGCGTGATCCGTGGGGATACCAGTCATTTTGACTATATATGCCAGGGGGTCACCAAAGGGATTACCGAACTGAACCTGGATTACGATATTCCTTTTATTTTCGGTGTTTTAACCACCGAGAATCAGCAGCAGGCCCTTGACCGGGCAGGAGGTAAACTCGGAAACAAAGGGGATGAAGCAGCTGTTACCGCCCTTAAAATGGCTGCCATTCGAAATATTCTGCTACAATAATCTTTTCCTTTCAGCGGCTCTTCTTCTTGGGTTGTGGCTTTCTTCCGCCCAGAGACTTCTGTTGCTGCTGCTGCTTCTGAATAGCCTCCAGCCGCTGTGCAAACTTTGATTTTTTAGCCGGTTTGTTCTGCTTGGAGGCAATCTTCTTCAATATCTTATCTTCATCAATAAACCTCTTAAAGATCAGGTTTTGTGCCAGTGTAATCACATTGGCCAGGAAATAATAATAGGTCAGACCGGCCGAGAAGTTGTTCAGGATGAACATAAACATCACCGGCATAATGTACATCATGGTCTTCATACCCGGCATCTGGCTGCTTCCAGCCGAAACCTGGTTGTTCCATTTCATGGAGAGCATGGTGGTCACGGTCATAAGCAGGGTGAAGAGACTAACGTGATCCCCGTACATGGGGATATTCCAGGGGAGGTCGAGAATTGAATCATAGGTGGAGAGGTCGTGTGCCCATAAAAATCCCTCCTGCCTGAGCTCAATGGAGGTAGGAAAGAACCTGAACATGGCATAGAGGATCGGGAACTGCAGTAACATGGGGAGACAGCCTCCCATGGGATTGGCTCCAGCCTTCTTATAAAGATCCATGGTCGCCTGCTGCTTCTTCATGGCATCTTCCTTCTTGGGATAACGCTCGCCAATCTCATCCACCTGCGGCTTTAAAAGCCTCATCACTGCCTGCGACTTAAACGAACGGTAGGTAAGCGGGAAAAGGGCTACTTTGATGATCAGGGTCAGCAGCAATATGATGATCCCGAAATTGACAAAATACTTACTTAACCAGTCAAAGATTGGAATGACCACAAAGGCATTGATCCAGCGTATCATGGAGCCTCCAACCGTAACCACATTCTCCAGGCCCAGATCACCATAGCTCTTCAGCGATTTGAATTTGTTGGGTCCCAGATAGAGTTGCATCCCGATAAGCTGGTCACCGGTACGGTCGTAGGGCATATCAATGGAGGCAGAATAACGACGTACATATTTTCCCGGATCATTAAACCGCTCCTGCATCATATAGGCCCCATCAAAATGCTCATCGGCTATCAGTATGGTGGAGAAGAACTGGTGACTGAAAGCAATCCAATTGATACGGGTGGTTTCAGTAACCTCTTCCAGCTCCTTTTTAGAACGTGATTTAAAGCTCTCCACATCTCCGCCTTTAAACTTATAATAAAGCGTGGTATACATGGCCTCGTTCTGGTAGCCCTTCTCCTGTGAAGGCGCATAAAAATCGAAATTAAACTCCATCTGGTCGGTCCGATACTGATCCAGCCCTTGCAGACGCATATCAAAATCGAGCATGTAATCATCGTCAAACAGCCTGTATATATAGGATATGGATGCCGTTTCAGAAATATCCATGCTCATGGTAAGCTGCTGGTATGAACGGCCCTCCTCACTGGTAAGTTTCTCCATCACTGGCTGGAAGTAGAGCTCTCCGGTATTGATTCTCCGGTTGTCAGCAAAGAACTGAAGTGCAAAAATTGTGGAATCACCATCAAAGAGGTAAAGTGGCAATGAATCGAAGGTCTGATACTTCTTCAGCTGAACCGTATAAGGCCGCCCCCCGAGAGTCGAGAAGGCCAGTTTCACATTATTGTTTTCAAGTACCACCTTCTTTTCGGTTCCGGTGGCTGCATTTGCAAAATCTCCCAGCTCCCCGGATAAACTCTCCATGGATACAGAATCACCAGGAGCAATGGTTCCAGAATCTCCAGCAGGCAACTGAGCCTGAGCCTGACGGGCAGCTTCCATAGCTCTGACCTGCTCTACCCGGGCGATGGAATCGAGTCTGCTGCGTTCAGCCATCTGAGCTTCACGCTGGGGTTTGGTAAAGATACTATAGCCCACAAGAAGGAGTCCAATAATACCCAAACCTATAATTGTATTTCTGTCCATTTTCTGCTTTTATATTCAGGCACAAAAGTAATGGTTTAGCCTGTATATCAATATAAATTCAGTGAAAATCCACCAGATTTCGGTGAATTGCAAAATACGGGGCAGCAGAAGCTACTTATTGTATTTAATCGCAGCTTTAATGAAGGCCACAAACAGAGGGTGAGGGTTCAGCGCGGTACTCCGGTATTCCGGGTGAAACTGTGTACCCACGAACCAGGGGTGTCCCGGCTGCTCCATGATCTCCACCAGTCCGCTCTCCGGGTTAATCCCGGTTGGAACCATCCCATTTTTCTTAAAGTCCTCCAGAAACTGGTTATTGAACTCGTAGCGGTGCCGGTGTCGTTCCCGAACCATATCCGACTGGTAGGCCTGTTGCACCAGGGAACCCTTCTTAAGTGAACAGGCATAGCCCCCTAGACGCATGGTTCCACCTTTCTCTGTAATCCCCTTTTGCTCCTCCATCAGGTCAATAACCGGGTGTTTTGTTCTACTGTTCATCTCTGTGGAGTGGGCATCTTTATAGTTCAGAATATTCCTGGCAAATTCAATAATTGCCAGTTGCAGTCCCAGGCATATCCCGAAGAAAGGCACCTTATTTTCACGGGCATAGGTCACTGCAAAAATTTTGCCTTCGATACCCCTGTCCCCAAAACCAGGCGCCACCAGGATACCATCGAAACCGTTTAACTTTTTAGATACATTCTTTTCTGAAATATCCTCGGAGTGCAGACAAACCACCTTCACTTTCACATTATTCATAGCTCCTGCATGGGACAGGGACTCAATAATGGACTTGTAGGAATCATGCAACTCCACATATTTACCCACCAGCGCGATCCTGATCTCTTTTTTAGAACTTTTCAGGCGCTCCACAAAATCCTTCCAGTCCGCCAAATCGGGCGACTCTTTGGCCCTAATATGCAACTTCTTCAGCACCATTAGATCAAGCCCCTCCTCCTTCATTAGCAAGGGGACCTCGTAAATGGTGGAAACATCAATGGACTGGATCACAGCCTCCTGCTCCACGTTACAGAAGAGAGCCACTTTTTTGCGAAGATCCATATCCAATTCACGTTCGGCACGCAGGACCAGTATATCAGGCTGGATTCCATTCTCCAGAAGCACCTTAACCGAATGCTGGGTGGGCTTGGTCTTCAATTCACCGGAAGCGGATAAATAGGGTACGAGGGTCAGATGAATAAACACCGTATTGTTGACCCCGAGGTCCCAACGCAACTGCCTGACCGCTTCAATAAACGGGAGGGATTCAATATCACCAACCGTACCTCCTATTTCGGTAATGATGAAATCATACTCATGGGTCTTTCCCAGGTGAGTGACTCTGCGCTTGATCTCATCGGTTATATGAGGAATTATCTGAACAGTCTTTCCCAGAAAATCCCCCCTTCTTTCCTTGTTAATCACGGACTGGTAAATCCTTCCAGTGGTCACATTATTGGCCTGGGAAGTCTGGATATCCAGGAAACGCTCGTAATGCCCCAGATCCAGGTCCGTTTCAGCCCCATCGTCTGTTACATAGCACTCCCCATGTTCGTAGGGATTCAGGGTCCCGGGATCCACATTGATATAAGGGTCCAGCTTCTGAATGGTCACCTTATACCCCCGGGCCTTCAACAGTCTTCCCAGGGAAGCGGAAACAATACCTTTACCCAGGGAAGAAGTAACTCCTCCCGTTACGAAAACATACTTTGTGCTACCCAAAATGATCCAGATTTAAATTCGGGTTAAAAGTAAAGATTTAATTTTCATTTTCCATATCATCCAGGATACGGATTTTCTCCTCAAAAACTTCGATTCGCTCATGTGCCAGGTCAATTTTTTCCTGGAATCCCTGGATGGTCTCTTCCGAGCTGTCAGACTGCTTAAAGAAGCCAATATTATTCTCCCAAACACTCATGTCATTGCGAAGCTGCTGCAGCTTGTTCACCAGTTTATCCCGCTCAAAATTCAACTTCATTTCAGCTCTTGGAGCCCTGGACATACTCTCGATCCGGTATCGAAACCGGAATAGGCTCCGTTGCGATTCGTCCATGCCGATTTTCTCAAGCAGTCTGTCCTGAGCCAGTCTGAACTGGTCCTTGATCCACTCCTTCTTTCCCGAAGGCACATAGCCTATAGCGTTAAATCTTGTTTGAAAATCATGCAGTGCCTCCAGATTCTCTTTACGCTTCTCAACCACCTGGTAAGCATCCATTTCTGCAATAATCTCCTCCCTGGCTTTCAGATTATCTTCAAAGGTAGAGTCAATATCTTCAAAATACTTTGACTTATTTTCAAAAAATGTATCGCAAGCAGCCCTGAACCTTTTCCACAATTTATCCGAATCCCTTCTGGGAACCGGCCCAATCTCCTTCCATCGTTTCTGCAGCTGTATAAGCTCATTGGTTGTCTCCTTCCATTCCTGACTCTTGCTCAGTGTTTCGGCTTTTTCGGCTATTTCCAGTTTGAGTTGGAGGTTATCTTTTTGATCCTCATAGGCTGCAGCATAAAACTTGGCCTTGTTCCCAAAAAATACATCACAAGCTTTCCGGAACCTGGAATAAATCGCATTGTTATCTTTCTTAGGGGCATAGCCAATGGTCTTCCATGTCTTCTGAATCTCAAGCACCTGGTTGGTTTTATCCACCCAGGCCCCATGAGTTTCATACACCGTAGCAGCAATTTGTTCCACCCGCTCACACAGGCTGACCTTTTTCTCCAGATTCTCGTGCAAGGAATCTTTTAACCTGGAGTGATATTCCTGATGTTTTTTATTGATTACAGAGGTGGCCTGCTTAAAGCGCTCCCAGATTTCATCCCTGTCTTCACGGGGGACCGGGCCAATCTCTCTCCAGCGGGTGTGATATTTTTGCAGAACTTTAAATGCCTGAACAACGTTGGGCTCCTTATCCAGCTCTTCGGTTCGCTCACAAAGCTGGACCTTGAGTTCCAGGTTTTTCTTGAGGTCCAGGGCTCTCAAGTCCCTGTTCATTCTTACATAATCATTGAATTTGTCCACAAAGTAATTGTAAGAATCCCACAGGTCTTTCAGGTTCTGATGAGGCACAACTCCAGCTGCAAACCATTGTTTCTGCAGATCTTTAAACTTTCTGAAGGTTATTTCAAAACTCTCCTGACCCTCCATAAGTATCCTGAATCCTTCCAGAACCTCCTGCTTTTTCTGGAGATTTTCCTTTTTGGTTTTTTCCAGCTGCCGGGTAAATTCTGCTTTCAGTCCCTTGTATTTATACAACAACTCTTTCATGTCCGTCTCCACAGGTTCCTCAGCAGGTTTAAAATCTTCCAGGGTTCCACCCTCGTCCAGAAAATTTTTCTTCTTTTCTTCCAGGACCGCATCTACTTTTTCATAGAAGACCTGTTTGATTTCCTCCACCTCTTTTCGGATATTTCCTTTACCCGGGTTATCCAGCTTTTCTCTGAGCAGTTTTACCAGATCTTCCTTGCTAAGCAGACCATAATTCACCTGTTCCTCATTATCTTCAGGCTGGTCATTATCCAGATCATCATAGGAGGCATTTTTCTGCTCCTCCTCACTATCATCAATCAGGGTGTCTTTATGGGATTTACTCCTGGCCGAAGGAGACTTAACTTTCTTTTCCGCGGATGCTTCAGATAGAGGTTGGGCGGCTTTGGACTCCGGGGTGGTGGATTCATCTGTTTCAGGTTCTGTCACAGCAGAAACAGCTTTACCGGAGCTTACTGGCAGATCAGTTTGATCTTCAGTGCCTTCTTTACTCTCCTCGGTGGAAGATTCTGGATGTTTGCTTTCTAAATCTTTCTCTTTGTTTATGTGCTCCTGAAGAGGATCATTTAGCTCAGAATTTTTCATGACAGGTAGAGGATTAGTAGGTCGCCGATCCTACAAATTAGTGATTTTTCATTAAATGGGCTCTTTTTGAGAAAAAAACTGTCCTATCTTCGTGGAAAAGCAAAGCAGAATGCGCATCGATATTATAACGGTTTTACCTCCTTTACTGGAAGGTCCGCTCAATCATTCCATTGTTAAGAGAGCCCGGGAGAAAGCGCTTGTTGAGATCCATATTCATGATCTGAGGGATTTCTCGCTGGATAAGCATCGGAAGGTGGATGATTATGCTTTTGGGGGGGAAGCCGGCATGGTCATGTCCATTGAACCCATCCACCGGGCCATCACGCAGCTCACTTCCGAACGGGAATACGATGAGATCATATATACTTCCCCCGACGGGAAGAGCTTCAATCAACCTATAGCCAATCGCCTGGCCCTGGCTGAGAATTTAATCATCCTCTGTGGGCACTACAAAGGGATTGATCAGCGAATCCGGGATCACCTGATAAGTTTGGAGCTCTCCATCGGGGATTATGTGTTAACCGGAGGTGAGCTTGCGGCTGCAGTAATTATCGATAGTGTTGTCCGGCTTCTTCCAGGCGCCATATCCGATGAGACCTCGGCACTGAGCGACTCCTTTCAGGATGGCCTGCTGGCTCCACCTGTTTATACCAGACCCGCCGAATACAAAGGGTGGAAAGTGCCTGAAATACTGCTTTCCGGTCATGCTGCCAGGATCGAACAATGGAAACATGAACAGTCCATGGAACGAACCCGCAAACTCAGACCGGATCTGCTGAAGGGAGAAAAGCAGTGATTCCATGCGGTCGATATCCGAACTCACTCCCTGCTGACGCGCTGACACAGGGAGGCAAAATCGCAGTAGCTGCATTTTTTATCAAAAACTCTTTGTAAGAAGGGCACTTCCGGATCGTAGAGCTTCTGCAAAACTTCTTTTAACAGGCTTAGAAAGGTCTCTTCCAGAGGGGCAAATGAGCTGACCCTTCCTTCTTTCTTAAGGCTTGTTATGATCAGGGCAGGATCAAACTGCTCCTCGAAAAGCCCTTTCATCGTATAGAGCCCGGGCATCAAGGGTTCCAGCGGATAGCGTTCTCCCACCAGCCAGGCATAAAAGAGGGTTTGCATGGCCGCCCCGTTCCTGCTGCCATACTCCCCATCAAAGAGGCTATCCATATCCCGGAATTTTTGATCGGTTCGGCCTGTCTTGTAATCAATGACCCGGAACTGTCCCCTGACCCGGTCAATCCGGTCAATCTTACCGCCGAGACGGAGTTCAATGGACTCACTTCCCGACTGAATATCCAGGACTCTTCTGTAGGTTTCCTCTGCGGAAACCAGCTCGAAAGGAGCAAAGGAGAGATCCTTTACCAGCACCTGCTTCATATACCGAAGCATCACACTAAAGATCAAAATATTCCTTCCTTCTATGCTTTCCTTTTTTCTTCCCCTGTAGTGGTGCTTGATAAACTTTTCCTTCAATTTGATTTCGTACCTGCCACTTCGCAGCAGCTCCTGAAGTGCGTCCTTGTTAATGAATCCCTCATTCTTCCCGGCAAGCTCCAGGTAGAGCTCATTCAGGCTGTCGTGAACGACAGTCCCGAAACCGCTGGCATCAATGTCCTCTGATATTTCATCAGTTTCGCCAAGGCCGGCGATATAGCGGAAATAATACTTCAGAGAGCAATCGATATAGGTGTTTATTGCCGAGGGGGAAAGATAAGCGTCCTTCTCACCTCCCCGGAGGAATTGGGCGAGTTTTTCGACGACTTCCCTCCCGTGTTCAACCACAATCGGGCTAATCTCCCGAGCCTGAACACTTAATCCCGGACGGATAACTTCCAGGCCCTTCTCGAAAAGCAGCTGCCTGGCGTAGCGGCTCATCTCGCCGGTGGAAACTCCTTCTGTGCTGCCGTTAAAGAGAATATCAATCCGCCCTGCGCGTTGCAGCAAACGATAGAAATAATAGGCATAAATGGCGTCCTTTTCTTCCCTGGAGGGCAGGCTGAACGCCAGACGCAGAGAATAGGGGATATGGCTGGAAGCTGCCTGTTGCGCGGGCATTACTTCCTCATTCATGGATAGCAGAATCACATGTTTAAAATCAAGCAGGCGGGTCTCCAGAATGCCCATGATCTGCATGCCTGCAAGGGGTTCCCCTTCGAAGGGGATCCGCAGGTTTTGCAGGGACCGCCTAAGCAAACGTTCCATTAACTGGAAGCTTATCTCGCTTCGCCCTTCACTCAGCCTTTCAAGCTTGTTCAACTGTTTTAGAAGCTGGAAACAAAATTCCCGGTCAAGTATGTTTTCGTTTTGGTAAGCCCGCACGGCAATCAGCTCCAGGAGATGCAGAAAGATCCTGCGAAGGTAAGCCAGAAGTGCGGCCGCATCCTCCAGGGGCCTGAAGATCATTTCCTCCACCTCTCCATGAAAGAACTCTTTGTCGATCATATGCATGTTCCCGGTGAGTATCTGCTGACTGATCTCCAAGGAGGCTTCCCCATACATCTTCCTGAAATAGGGATGCTGCAAGATATTGTTCACATCCCTGTGGTAGAAACGGGCACTTCCGTCTGCCTTTTTCCTCGTATGAGAATGCAAACGCAACAGGCTGTCCAGGAAGGAGAATGCCGGGGTATTCTTCATGGGATAACCCATGGTTATATTCACCTCCTCCACCCCATTGGGCAGGGACATCAGGACCGGCAGGAGCAATTCCTCATCACAAAGGACCAGTGCCGTATCAGTGTTTGAGCTCAGCAGAGCCGGATCCTCGTCTTTCAGAAGGTGGTACACAGTTTTGGACTGAAGGACATCCGTAGGCAATTCAAATATCCGGATTTGCTTTTCCCGGTTAAGTCCCCGGAAATCTTCCAGCTTTTCAGCTTCCGGGAAGCGTTTTATATTCTCCCGTAAGAAACGTCCCGCTTCATCAGCCTCATCTTCCAGATAACGCTGATCGTAATCCCAGAAAAAAGAGGCCCCATGTTCCAGAAGTCTCGAAAAAATCACCTTCTCACAATGGTTTAAGGCATTAAATCCTGCCACCAGGATGCGTCCCTTTCCCGCAAAAGTATGTTCCCCCTTCAGAATTCTTTCGGCCAGATCCCGGTACTGCATCCCCTGGTAGCCCTCTTTCGAGGACCTGAGTTCTTCCTGCAGCTTATTGTAGAGCCGTGGCAGCAACTCCCAGGTTTGCAGAAACTTCTGCTTTTCCGGAGTCATATCCCCATCATAAAACCCTTCCCAGAACTGCCGGATAAACTCGATTTGTTCGGGCTCCAGACCGGCCAGGGGTTCCTCCAGGGCCTTCAGGTCCCGGATATTCCGAAATAATTGCTCTGCATCGACCAGGTACTTATCCAATTCATCAAAATCCCGAATCATCATTTCGCCCCATAGTAAAAACTGGTCCGGGGACTCCGGCTCTTCCACCATGGCTGAATAAATGTCATATAATCGAAACTGAAGTTCCACCGGATCACTCAGGCGGAGCTTACTCTCCGACTCAATAAAGTCTCCAATCCCGCTTACCCGCGGCATCCACATACTGGAAGACGTGGACTCCGACAGGTAGCGCTGAAGGAAAAGACCTGCCCTGCGATTGGGAAGGATGACCAGCAGATCGTCCTCTCCTTCCCGGGCAGTTCGCAGCATATAATCTGCCAGTTGTTTTAGGATTGCCTCGGTCATTTCCTTTCTATAAATTTCTTTCCCTGCCAGCTATCATTCTCTTCCAAAAGCTTCTCGAAAGCCTTTAACACCCCGTCATAACGCAGGCCCCAGCCCTCGCGGAGGCCCATCCCCGGTGTAACTTCGCCGGCTACGCGCTCAATTACCAGACGCGGCGGGAGTAGCTCAACTATCTCCATCATCAGCTCCAGGTATTCCTCCAGAGTAAAGGAGGGGAAATCCTCCGGTTTATTTTCATACTCCCTGGCCATGGCAGTCCCCCTGATCAACTGCAATTGATGAAACTTGACCGAATCCAGGGGCCAGCAGGCCAGTTGCCGGGCCGTATCCAGATAATCGCTTCGCTGCTCTCCCGGAAGTCCCAGTATCAAATGTCCCCCCACGTGTATCCCCCTTCGGGCTGTTTCTTCAACGGCCCATCGGCTCTTTTCAACATCATGCCCCCGGTTCACCCGGTCCAGGGTGGAATTTGACAGGGATTCAATCCCATATTCCAGCACCAGGTGACAGCGATTTGAAAGCTCCGCAAAATAGTCCAGAGTCTCCCGGTCCACACAATCAGGCCGTGTTCCCACGACAATGCCCATTACCCCGGGCACTGAAAGCGCTTCCTCGTAAAGCGTTTGCAAATGTTCCAGGTCCGCATAGGTGTTGCTGAAAGCCTGGAAATAGGCCAGATAGTTTTTGGCCCTGCGGTATCGCTTTTTATGAAACTCCATGCCTTTCTTTATCTGTTCGGTCACAGAAGTGTGGACATCCTCATAGGAAGGATTAAATGCCCGGTTATCACAAAAAGTGCAACCTCCGCGTCCCACCTTCCCATCCCGGTTCGGACAGGTGAATCCAGCATTTATGCTAATCTTCTGAACACGCTCCCCGTATTTCCGGCGAAAATAGTCGCTGTATGCATTAAATCTTCGATCTGTGCCCCAGGGATAAGTCATAGCTCAACCTTTACGCTATGATCCAACATCACATACCAGAGATAGCCCTCTACCTGCTGGTGGCCCATTCGCTTCAGTTGTTCCATGTAAGATCTGACCTGTCCGTGATATGCGGGTTTTTGCTGTTCTCCAAATTTAAAATCCACCACGGTAACTTTCCCGGCACCGATCATAACCCTGTCCGGACGAAGTACCCTGGAATCGCCGCAAAGGATGGCCCGTTCATTCATCACCCTGCTACTTCCTGAAAACCACTCGGAGACCAGGGGCTGATTTAGTTTTGAGCGGATCAGTTCTTCCAGCGAGTCTCTTTCGCTTCGGGGAACCAGTCCCGACTGCACGTAGTGATCCATCACTAAGGGGAGATCTTCCAGATGCTTCAATCCGGAAAAAAGCTCGTGCATCATATTTCCATAACTCCTTTCCGTACTGAACAAGCCCGCCTCATCCAAAAAATACTGGTCGTTTCTCAAACGAATCCTCAGGGAACGGCTCCTGAGGTTTACCGGGTAGTCTGTAAACTCCCAGGGATCGGCTATCTCCTCCTTTGAATCTGAAGGGCAGCTTTCACCGTAGTCCAGATGTCTCTCCCGGAGGAAAGTTTTTAGGGGTGGGGTATTTGGTTCTTTTACGGGCTGCTTATCCAATACCGCTTCCAGTAAATCGTTCACCTGATTCATGCCCTTGCCCTTGCCAAGGGGAAGCCCTAGAATTAATTGTTCCTTTGCCCGGGTACAGGCCACATAAAGGAGATTCAGGTTATCCATATAAGATTTCATTCGTTCCCTGTAATAATCAGGGGCAAAATTGGAATGAATCAGCTCCTTCTTGTATTTTACCGGGACTACCGGGATCCGGTCTAGTCCGGTACCGCCGGTATGGCACCAGAGTATATTTGTAAATCTGGAGTCCGGGGTTAGTGACCAGTCACAGAAAGGAACAATGACTGCCTGAAACTCCAATCCCTTTGCTTTATGTATGGTCATGATTCGAATGGCATTGGAGGCTTCCGAAACAGCCACACTCTTCTGACCCCCGTTCTGTTCCCAGTAGTCCAGAAAATCAGCCACTCCCATGGCTTCCCTCCTTTGCAGATCCATAATAAGTTCTTGGAAAGCTTGAATATAGGGCATGTCCTCAGGCCTCTCTCCCAGCTTAAAAATCTCCACCAGGGTTTCACTTAACTCGTAAAGAGGCAGGAGTTTCAAGCCTTCTTTTTGTTCCGAAAAAACTGGAGGGAAAAGTTTCTCCGGATCCAGGTGGTGCAAAAAACGATCCCCGCTCTCATCGGTAGTTTCGTCCTGTAATAGGGTATATAATTGTTTAAGCAGGGCATTGTTGACCACATGTTCGGGTTGAAGGGTATGACGAAGCAGGGCTACAAGGAAGGAGACCGAGGTATTCTGCACCAGCAACAGGGAATCATTGGAAATCAGCCGGAATTTCCCGCCCTTACCGCTCTTCCTGGCATATTCCAGCAAGCTGGAAGCAACCCTGGCGCCCTGCCTGCTGCTTCGCACCAGGATGGCTATCTGACCCGGTTCAATTCCGGTGTCCTGCAGCTGCTCCAACCACTCTGGCAGGGCTTTTAGCACCTCCTCCTTAAACTCCACTTCCTGGTTCTCAAACAAAAACATTTGCACTCGTCCGCCGGTTCCCAGGAGATGTTCAGGTATATTCTGTACCACATCGTCATAGGCTAAGCGAAAACGCTCCTCTTCCCCTTGGGCCTCCTCCCTGCTGATTACTGAGCTGCTCAACTCCATGGAAATCTCATCACCCAGTAAAGCAGAAGCCAGTTGAAACAGGGAGTTATTGAAGCGTACAATATTTTCGGAGCTACGGTAATTCTTGTCCAGTTTCTCTATTCGAAGATCCTGGTGCCTGAAGTCCTCTTCCAGGTCGCTTGCCAGAATTTTCCAGTCTGAGTTTCTCCAGCGGTAGATGGACTGTTTCACATCGCCCACCACCAGGTTCTTGTTTCCTGAAGCCAGTGAATTGTCCAGCAGCGGCCTGAAATTCTCATACTGAAACAAGGAAGTATCCTGGAATTCATCCAGCATAATATGGTGATACCGGCTACCGGTACGCTCGTAAATAAAGGGCACCTGGCTCCCCCCTATAATACCCTTTAGGAAACGACTTGAATCAGCAATCAGAAACAGATTCCTTTCCAAGGTATATTCTCTAACATAAGACCAGATATCGGCCAATATGCCCAGGGTGAAAAAGTAGGAACGAACGGCCTCCACCGTATTCAAAAGCACCCAATGCTGGTAGAGTTTTTTTAAAAGCGGCATCAGTTCATGGACCACCAGGTGATGTTTCTCTGCTCCGTCATTCTTATTTAGCCAGCGCTCCGGATCAGACATCCCCTGCAAGCGTTTATCAGTAAAGTTTGGCTTATCTCCCCCGGCTGCCTGCTGGAATAAAAGCGCTATGGAACTGCTGCCTCCCCCGGAAAAATTTTCAGGTTTCAGGCCTGCCCCTTGAATTCTATGCATGGCCTGTGCCCCAAGATCCTGAATCTGCTTTTTACCTTCCTCTTCCAGGCTGCGAATATCAGCCAGGTAGAGATCCAGGTTCTCCTTGTTCAGGACCTCGATGTCCTGATGCTCGAACAGAGACTGGAAAGCTTCCAAAAACAGTTGATTTCCCAGGGTAATGATCTCATTTTTAAAATTCCATGAAGCGGCACTCTCCATCCGTTCTTCGGCAAAACGAATAAGCCATTCCTGCAGGTCCTTCCTGTTGCCCAGCTCCTGGAACATGCGATCCACAGCCAGTGACAGTACCCGGCCATGGTCCAGTTCCAGATTATAAGCGGGCTGGATCCCGATCTCCCGGGTAAATGCCCGTATCACGCTCTGGAAAAACTTATCGATGGTCCCCACGGAAAAACCGGAATAGTCGTTCAGGATTTCCTTTAAAAGGCTTTCAGATTTGCGCCGGATTGTTTTTGCGTCCAGGCCTGTGGCCTCCCTCAGGAGATCCATTTCTTCCTTTTTCTCCCCCTCCCTGTAGCGGGACAGTGCATACAGACTATCCAGGATCCGGTGTTTCATTTCGCCAGCAGCCTTATTGGTAAAGGTAACCGCAAGGATATGCCGGTGGATCTTCTCCTGCCCGAAGAGCAGTTTCAGATACTCCATGGTAAGGGCAAAGGTTTTTCCGGAACCGGCCGATGCTTTATATATGTTCAGGGGGGGCATTATGTAAAGATAGAGATTGGATTGTTTAGAATTTCATATTTTTGTGCCAAAATAGACCCAGTGGCAAAACGAGTTGTAGTCGGATTATCGGGAGGAGTAGATTCCAGTGTAGCAGCCTACCTGCTGAAGGAAGAGGGTTACGAAGTTATCGGGCTCTTTATGATCAACTGGCATGATAAAACAGGGGTTTTAGACGCGGACTGTCCCTGGGATGAAGAGGTGGTCTTTGCCGAACTGGTGGCTAAAAAACTGGAGATCCCTTTCCATGTGGTGGATCTCAGCAAACCTTACCGGGAGCGGGTGATCGACTACATGTTCTCTGAATACCAGAAAGGCCGAACCCCCAATCCGGACGTACTCTGTAACCGGGAAATCAAGTTTGATGCTTTCCTGGAGGCAGCGGAAGTATACAAACCGGATTTTGTGGCCACAGGCCATTATTGCAAAAAAGAAAGCAGCAGGATCAAGGGGAAAGAAATTCATCACCTGCTGGCCGGGGATGATCCCAATAAGGACCAGAGTTATTTTCTATGCCAGCTCTCCCAGGAACAGCTTTCCAAAACCCTGTTTCCCATCGGACATCTGAAAAAGCCAAAGGTCAGAGAGATTGCAAAGAAGCAGGGCCTTGCCTCTGCCGGAAAGAAAGATTCACAGGGAATCTGTTTCGTGGGGAAGGTTCATCTTCCGGTTTTTCTGCAACAGAAATTAAAGGCCCGGGAAGGAAATATTTTTGAAATCCCTTCCGATCTGTCTCAATACGGCTCTGAAAAACAAGACCCGTCAGATCTGGAAGCCCTCTGCTCTCCATGGACCTATGCCAAAGAGGACGGGAAATGGACCGGAAAACACCAGGGGGCCCATTTTTTTACTGTGGGACAGCGTAAAGGACTGAATGTGGGTGGAAAAACTGAACCTCTTTTTGTGATTGCCACGGATGTGAAGACCAACCGTATCTACGTGGGACAGGGCCAACTGCACCCGGGTCTTTATCGACGCGGATTAAAAATTATTCCCGGAGAAATCCATTGGATCCGAAAGGATCTGGAGATGCAAAAGGGTGAAAGCCGTGACTATCTGGTACGAATCCGCTACCGGCAGGAGCTGCAGGAGGCTACTCTGGTTCAAAAAGAATCGGGCCTTTACATCACCTTTAAGGAGCCTCAGCGGGGCGTAGCGGCCGGACAATTTGCAGCCTGGTACGACGGAGCTGAACTGCTGGGTTCCGGTGTCATCCACCAGTAATCCCCCTATTTTTTATGCAGGCCGCACTCCTTGTGCAGCTCATTTTCCCACCACCAGCGGCCGGAACGAATATCCTCTCCAGGTTCTATGGCCCGGGTACAGGGCTCACAGCCTATACTGGGAAATCCCCTGTCATGCAATAGGTTATAAGGGATATTGTGCTTTTTAATATACTCCCATACCTCCTTTTCGGTCCAGTTGATCAAAGGATTGATCTTTACCAGTCCGTTGGCCGCATCCCATTCCACCAGCTTATTAAAGAACCTGGAGACCGACTGGTCCTTCCGCAATCCGCAGATCCAGGCTTCCTTGTTTTTGAAAGCCCTGGGCAGTTGGGCCACTTTCCGGATGGAGCAGCACAATTTTCTCTTCTCCACACTATCGTAAAACAGATTAATCCCGTTCTCTGCCACCATCTGCTCCACCCTGGCTGCTTCCGGAAAATAGGTCTTCATCCGAATCCCAAAGTGCTTATTGGTCCGGGCAATCAAATCGTAGGTTTCCGGAAATAGTCTCCCGGTGTCCAAAGTAAAAACCTCCGTGTCTTTCTTCTGGCGAAGGACCATCTCGGTCAGAACCTGATCCTCCAGTCCAAGACTGGTGGAGAGTACGATATGCTCCCCGAAATGCTGCAGAAAGAATCCAATGACTCCCACCGGACTCTTATCCTTTAATTCTTCGTTCCACTGCGCGATTTGCGCCTCTAACTTCTCGTCTAATTCCATGCTGTTGAAAAATATCAGGTATAGGATTCCATTTTCCCCATATCGACCCAGGTATCACGATCATGCCGGTACAAACGGACCGGTTCTGTTTTAGCCAGCTCCAGATAAAATGGCATCAGTGGAAAACGTTTTTCTTTGGGAAAGAATTTGAAAATCCCGGGGTTCATAATATGAATTGCACTGAATGCGATTGGAATAAGTCCGTCTTCGTCTGTCCCTGCCAGGATGGTCTCCCCGGTCCGGTTGTCGCGCCACCCTTTCAGGTAAGCGTCTTCATTCATCAAAAGGCTGCGCGTGGTAACACGCTCCTTTACCGCCAGGGTAGCTATTGCTCCACTGGCCAGATGATCCTCGTACATGGCCCGAAGATCAATATTGCTACGTATATCCACATTATATACCAGGAAAGGCTCATCTCCAAAAAACCAGGAAGCATAGGAGATTCCGCCACCGGTATCAAGCAACTCATCCTTTTCATGGGAAAACGCGATCTCTATTCCAAAGCTTTTCTGCTGCTTCACATACTCCATGATCATAGCGGCATAATGATGAACATTGATGACAATGGAAGTAAACCCGGCCGACTTCAACTTCAGGATAAGGTGTTCCAGCAGAGGCCTTCCCTCCCACTCCAGCAGGGCCTTGGGTTTATGATCGGTGAGTGGTTTCAGCCGGGAACCAAGTCCGGCGGCCAATATCATCGCTTTATTTTCTTTGGTTTGCAACACCATTTTTCTTTGGGAGATTGTTTATTACATCTTTTACAAAGATACTTCATCTTTCTATCCTGTATCTTTTTTTCCAGAACGTCACTTTCCCTGCACAGTTTTTTACTCATCTCTTCCGCTAAGTAGAGAATAACAAGGCAAGTAAGAAAATGTTTTTAGGGCTCAGGGAATCTCCGGATTCATATGGCTATGGTAGATCTCCCGGGTTCGTTCCAGGTGTTCTTTCATAAGCTCATAAGCCCGCAGGCCGTCCTGCATCGTGATGGCATCCACCAGGGCCCGGTGCGCTTTCAGGGTAAAGGCCTTCTCCCCGTCAATATTCCCGTAAATATAGTTTCTCATTCGGGGGAGCAGGGAGTAGATGGGCTCCATGCTAATCTGCACAATAGGATTCAGGGTGGCCTTGGTGATGGTCAGGTGAAAGTGGTTATCCAGATCGGCTTCCTGCTGGGTATTGTCGGGATCACCCTGTTCGAACTCGCTCAGATTCCTGTTCAATGCCTCCAGGTCGCCGGGGGTTCTGTTCAAGGCTGCAAGCCGTGCAATTTCCGGTTCAAACACATACCTGACCTCGATGATCTGGGAGATCAGGTTTTTATCAAATTTCAGATCATAGTAAAGATGGAGCGTGTCAATGGCGTCCTCAATGTGTATTTCACTGACGTGCATCCCGCTTCCTTTCTGTATGTTGATCAATCCGCGGGCACTCAAACGTCGTAATGCTTCCCTCAATGCAGTACGGCTGACTCCAAAGGATTCACACATTTCCCGCTCCGTGGGCAATTTCGAACCAAGCGGAAGTTTCTTCTCTCTGATGGCACTCTCAAGCGTTCGTTCAATACGCTGGCTTAGAGTAAGTTTATTCCCGATGTTCCTGAAAATATCGTCCATCCCTAAAAATTTATTTGCATGATTATTCCACCACCAGGGGATCGCTCAGCTGACTCTCGTTATTGAGCCGGTCAATTCCTGATACGCGGTAGATCCCTGCCGGAATTCCTTTCTCAAAAGTATACCGGGATTCGCCAGTCAGCTGCACCAGGTTCCCTGCACGTTTGATCAGGGTATTCTCCCCCGGTTTATATCGGTATATCCCAAAAAACCTGCTGCGGTCCATCTCATCCGCAAACTCTGCCCCCTCCCAGACCAGTGTCTGACCTTCCTGCCTTAAGCCTCCGGGCTTCCCGGGAGCCGATGCATCGATCCAGGGCATTTCAGGAACCAGGGCAGGAGTGCGACAATACTTTTTTTGCAGGGTTTTATTCAGTTTTGCCAGTTCTTTCCGGAAAAAATGTTTGCTGCTGAAATAGCCGAAACCGTCCAGCCCCTCCAATTCCCGGATCAAATCTATCTGTCTGAGAAGATACTTCTCCTTTCGCCATTGCGGATGTTTAGATTTCCTGTCCAGCCGGTAGGGTGCCAGTCCCACATACAGGTGCCTGCCAAAGCTAAAATCGTTCCACCAGTAAGCCAGGGTGGAGAAGCCTACCGCGGGATGATCCTCCCGCCAGTATAGTTGAGGCATCAGGTAATCAATCCATCCTTCTTCCTGCCAGTGCAGGACATCCGCATAGAGTCCGTCATAATTGGAGGTCCCCGCAGTAGTTTCAGAACCCCGTTCATCCTCAGAGCGGTTTCGCCAAACCCCGAAGGGACTGATCCCGAATTTCACCCATGGTTTCTCCGCCTTGATGGCCGCACCCAGCATGGAAATAATGGTGTCTACGTTATGCCTTCTCCAGGCTTCCAGACGGTCCGGATAATACAAGCCTCCCCAGGTGACAAAATCCAGGCTGTCAGGGAATTCCAGTCCTTCAACTTTGTAGGGATAGAAGTAATCGTCAAAGTGGATGGCATCCACATCATATCTGCGGACCACATCCACCACCACTTCTGTGACAAAGTTCCATACAGCGGGATTGGCCGGCGAAAAATAGGATCTCCCTGCATAGGAGAATACCCATTCGGGATGCTGGTGTATCATATGGGCTTCGCTCAGAGATTCGGCCGTATCCAGGTTGATCCGGTAGGGATTGAACCAGGCATGCAGTTCCATACCCTGCCTGTGGGCTTCCCGGATCCAAAACTCCAGCGGATCGTAAAAAGGATCGGGTGCCTTCCCCTGCTCTCCAGTAAGAAATTCCGACCAGGGTTCCAGTTCAGAAAAATAGAGAGCATCAGCCGTGGGCCGTACTTGAAGGATAATAGCATTGATCCCGTTTTTCTTGTGCCTGTCTATAAGGCGCAGGATCTCTTCCTGCTGTTCATGGGTGGTGAGGCCTGCTTCAGAGGGCCAATCGATGTTGGCTACCGTGGCCACCCATACGCCTCTGAATTCCCTTTTGGGCGGCTGGGCCAGGAGCGTCTGCATGAAGAATCCACAAAAGCTGAAAAAAAGTATAAGCCGCTGAATTTTAGCAGGTAACATACTAGATCTTTTGAAGAGTTTCAGAGGTCCGGATGAGGTTTATTTTGCAATTTACAAATATAATCTGGAAATTTGTCATACATCATTCATATTACTATATCATGATATTGATAGCAGATAGCGGCTCCACAAAAACCGATTGGAGACTGATAAGCGGAGATAAGATCCGTAGCCTGTCCACCCGGGGCATTAATCCTTACCATTCCAGTGAAAAAGAGATTGTTGAGGAGCTATGGAGCCTGGACTTTGAGAGTGATGAACAAAATATCTCAGAGATCTACTTCTATGGATCGGGTGTTACCAATGAAAAGAGGAAGGAGATTATCCGAAGATCGCTTCAAAAACGGATCGGAGTGCACCCCGCTATCCAGGTGCAGGATGATCTCCTGGGTGTGGCACGTGCTCTGTTCCAGGACAGAAGCGGCATTGCCTGCATCCTGGGGACAGGCTCCAATACTGGAATATATAAGGAAGGTAAGATCTCTGAAAAGGTCCCGGCCATGGGCTACTCTCTGGGTGATGAAGGGGGCGGAGCGGATATTGGAAAGCGGCTGGTAAATGCCCTGCATAAGAGAAACCTGAGCGATCAGCTGAGGGAAGCCATCATCCGGGAAGAGGGACTCACCATGGACCTGATCCTGGAAAATGTATATAACCAGCCACAACCCAGCAGATACCTGGGGTCCTTAAGCCGGATAGCTGCAAAATATATAGAACACGCCGAGATACGGGATCTTGTCTCCGATGCCTTTGATGATTTTTTTAAGAAAAACATCAGTAAATACAGCGAATACAGGACTCTGGAAATTGGTTTCGCAGGATCGGTAGCCTTCCACTTTAAAGAGATTCTGGAAGAGGTGATGAAGAAGCATCAGATCAAAATCAGCCAGATCATCCCCTCGCCCATTGATGGACTGATCACTTATCACAAAGAGGTACATAGCCCGGAGCAGTCTGCTTCCGTCTCACTGACCGAATCCACCTCCCGCTATGATAACCTGGATCAAATGAGCACCAGGAAGTTATTGGAAAATATCAACCAGGAGGACAGTACCGTACACAAGGCTGTGTTTAAGATCATCCCTGAAATTGAGAAACTGGTGGATGGCATTGTTCCAAGACTCATGAAGGGGGGACGGCTTTTCTACGTGGGGGCGGGCACCAGTGGCCGGCTGGGTATTGTGGATGCTTCAGAAATTCCGCCCACTTTTGGAGTTCCCTATGATATTGTGATAGGCATTATAGCAGGCGGCGACCAGGCAATCAGGAAAGCGGTGGAGTCGGCCGAGGATGACAGGGATGGTGCCTGGCGTGACCTGGCTCAATTCAAGCCCGGGGAAAATGATGTGGTGGTTGGGATCGCAGCATCAGGAAGAACGCCCTATGTGATTGGAGCCGTTGAGGATGGGAAGAAACATGGGCTGTTGACCGCCTGCATTACCAACAATCCCCGCAGCAAACTGGCCGAAGCTGTGGATATTCCCCTGGAAGCGCTGGTGGGTCCGGAATTTGTTACCGGAAGCACCCGAATGAAATCGGGTACAGCGCAAAAACTGATCCTCAACATGATCACCACCTCTACCATGATCAAGCTGGGACGGGTGAAAGGCAATAAGATGGTGGATATGCAGCTGACCAATGCCAAGCTGGTTGAAAGAGGGTCCCGAATGATCAGCGAGGAGCTGGGCTTAACTATGGAAGAATCAAAAAGGCTCCTGCTCCTGCATGGTTCCGTGCGATCTGTATTGAATAGTTTTAAGTAACTACTTTCGATGGATGGAGCGCGCATAGAGTAAAGCTGCGCTTCGATAGGCGATATGCCCCAGCTTGGTAAATGGAAGATACATAATCACAAACCAGACCGCCACCAGGTGGAAAAAGTAAAGGTGGTAGGCCCAGGCCCAGTTGCCAAAACGGGCAGCCTCCACAAGAGTTCCTGACAGAGTCAGCAGGCCGATGGCCACAAGCAGGAGCCAATCTGCGTACCCGCTTTTGCCAAACACTTTCCGGTTAAACAGCCTCTGCCCTACCATGATGCCCAAGCCGGTATAAATCATCAGTGAAGCTGCATTCCCCATGATTTTGAATGGATTGCTAAAGGGAAGCGGGTAGTTGTGGCTCAGGGTGGCAAAAATGGCATAGAGGGTGACCAGGATCAAGAGGGTAAATCCGAAAAAAAGCAGCATATGGGCAAGCTTTCCCAGCTTCCTGGCTTTACAGCCGGAGAACGAAGCATGGGAGAATACCTCCCCCAGCACCTTGAAAACCGGTAGCTTAATCCTGGCTGAATCGCCCGGAGGAGTCTGGCGTTTCATGTCCTTCCAGAATCTTCCAATACTAAAGGATGCCAGGAGATAAAAAAAGAGGGTGATGCCCGAAAAGGTTCCATTCAGCAAAGCGTGTGGAAAGAAGGCCGAATAATCCACCGCCCCTTCGGGAATCCTGAAAGTTCCGGCCAGCATAAGTATCAGAGAAATCACCAACACAGGAATGGCAATGGCAGCAGGAAGCCAGAGCGGCTCGTTTACCAGCTTGCCCAGGAACCGGGGCCGGGCATAGTGAACATAGCTACGCTGACGGATGGCCGAAATCACATCGGCTGGTTTCACATCCCGCGGACAGGAGGAACTGCAGTCCCCGCACTGATAGCAGAGCCATATATCCACGTTTCCGATCAATTTATCTTTCAGGCCCCAACCAGCCCAGATCATCTCCTTCCGGGGAAAGGGTCTTTCTTCCGGCGCCAGCGAACAGACGGCTGAACAGTTCCCGCATTGCATACACTGATTCAGCTGGGAACCGCTCAAACAGCTGAGCTCCCTCTTGAACGCCAGGTCCGGTTGTATGATGGAAGCCTCTTTCATATTCTGTTGACTGCTTTGATCTACATGCTTTTAAAGGGATTCGGACCCATCAGCTCGATCTCCTCCACGTAATCGTTAATGATCTCCCCTATCTTAAAATGCTCGGTGATCTCCACGAATTTGGTCTGGATCCGCTCTGGTTCAAGCATCATGGTCTCCAGGGTTTCCTGTAGATTCTCCCCCCTCTGTTCTGTCAGTTCACTGCCATGAATAAAGTGGCACTGGTAATCATCGCCGGGTTTGCATCCAATCTGCAGGATACCATCGTAGCCATGCGAAAGTGCATCGGAGATCCATACCTTGTTGATGGAGCCCAGACATCGCACCGGGATGATCCTCACAAATGGACTATAGTTAAGGTGGTGGATCCCGGCAGCATCCAGTGCCGGGTAGGCATCATTTTCACAGACAAATACCAGAATCCTGGGCTTTTCCTCAAACTCATCGGGCATGGATACGGCCTTGATCATGGCCGATACACTGTTAATATTAAAGTCTGCGAAACCAATCACCCGTTCCGGGCACGATCCCACACATATCCCACATCTCCGGCAACGTGCCGGATTGGCCAGGGGAGTCCCCTTTTCGGTTTCATCATAGCTCCCGAAGGGACACTCCTCGGTGCAACGCTTGCAATCGGTACAGCGTTCCATATACAGTTCCGGCCAGGTAAGATCCCCTGACCGCGGATGCACCGCTTCGCCCCGTTTAACGCATTCAATGACCTGGATGGCCTTCATCATGGCTCCCCTTCCATCTTCCCTGCTCATCTCCATATCCATGGGAGCCCTGACCGTGCCCGCCGCATAAATCCCGGTCCGCCTGCTTTCATAGGGAAAGCAGATAAAATGGGAGTCTGAAAAATCGTATTCAATTTCCGGCAGGCCCTTTCCAAGCCGGTATTGAAGCTGCAGATCGGCGGTGGTATTTGGAACCATGCCCGTTGCCAGCACGACCATATCGGATCTGATGGTCACCCGTTCATCCAGCAACGATTCGCTAAGAGTCACTTCCATCCCGTCTCCCCGCTCAGAGACAGTATCGATTTTTCCCTGGGTCATAAAGATGGCATCATCCGCCTGAACCATCTTGTAGAATTCCTCCTGAAAACCCATGGTCCGGATATCCCGGTAAATAATATAGACCTCGGCCCCGGGGTTAAGCTCCCTCACATAAAGAGCCTGTTTCAAAGCTGCCCCGCAACAATAGGAGGAGCAGTAAGCCAGATGCTGCTCATCCCTCGATCCGGCACACAGGATGAAGAGGACGCGGTCAGGAATCTGTTCCTCCTGCACAAAGAGTTCAAATTCCTCCAGGGTTTTAACCCGTGGCGATCCATAAGCCAGGTAGCTTAGCTTCTCCGTGTTATAAGGTTTCCACCCGGTGGCCGTGACAATGGCTCCTGCCTTCAATTCAGGAACCTTTGAATGATCCAGGGATACATGAAAATTTCCCGGTTCGCCGGAGATGGCCTGAATCCTTGTATCCAGGTAAATCTCCACCCCGGGGTGCTCCTCGAGTTCTTTCACCAGCAGATGGATATCGGGCTCTTTCAGGGTGGCGGCCTCTTCACGCTCAGGCAGGAGTTTATAGAGCCTTCCGGCATATCCGCCCAGACGCCCCGTTTGCTCCACCAGATGAACCCGGAACCCTGCCCGGGCACCCTCCAGTGCAGAAGTTAGTCCTGCAATCCCGCCCCCCACAACCAGGATGTCAGAAGAGACAGTTTCCGGAATATAGGGAGTGATTTCATTGATGGTCCCCAGCTTGGCCAGAATCATCCGCGTCTGGTCCTCAGCACACATTTGAGTATCCTCCTGCCCCGGCTCCATCACCCAGGCTACCTGCTCCCGCAGATTGATCCGTTCGGTGTGTACCCCATCCAGCCCGAATTCGGCACTCTTCACCCTGGGTGAACAGGCTGCCACGGCCAGACGGTCAATCCCTTTCTCCCGGATCAGCCTGTTCAGTTCTTCCAGGCCCGCTTCCGAGCAGAGGGAATGATGCTTCAGGCAGCTTAGCCCCTGGCAGTGCTCAAGGGCCGTTTCAAACAGCTTATCCACATCCAGGCTTTCTCCGATGCTGCACCCGGTACATAGCGCCAGAGCCATATTTCTTTTACCCCCCTCCATCATTTCTTCATCGCTTTTAATGCCGCGGCAGTGGCGTCTTTTACAGATGATGAAACATCCATGGGACGTTTACAGCAGGCAGCAGGAATCATTCCCGAAGGCTGTTCAGGCAGACAGAATCCATACTCATTCAGCTCCAGCCCGCTTGCAAGCGGAGCAGGAATTAATCCCATGGCCAGTACCACCAGATCAAAGCTTTCCTGTCGTTTCCTTGCCCGGCCTATGTCCTCAAGCTCCAGGACTAGCCCTTCGCCGCTTTCTGAAGATATAATTCGACCCACCTTTCCCTTGGTGAGCGTTATTCGTTCTTTTGCTTCTGCCTTCGTCAGCAGTTTTTCATTCCTGCCTGAAAGTCTCATGTCGATATAAAAGATTTCACTAAACATATCCGGATACTCAGCCTCCAGAGTCAGGGCATGTTTCAGCGACGCAGAACAGCAAACAGCAGAACAGTAAGGAAGGTGGTTTATATCTCTGGAGCCTGCACACTGGACAAAGGCTATGCGGGTTGGCACTTTCCCATCCGATGGCCTGGTCAGCTCCCGGTGCTCCCTGGTGCAGGCCGCCAGCATATGTTCAAACTCCTGGTTCGTAAGCACATCCGCTTCCTCCTGATAGTGGTAGTTTTCAATCTTGGAGGCATCATAAAGCATCCATCCGGTGGCTATGATAATCTTTCCAGCCTGGATACTCACCTCTGCGGAAGAGGCATCCAACTGGATGGCCGAATAATTACATACCTCCAGGCATTTCCCGCATTCCTCCCCCCTACAGACCTCCGGATCAATGGTATATTTCATGGGAAAGGCCAGCCCATGATGGATATATGCGGCCTTCTCCCCGGGACTTCTTCCCAGTTTTTCGGGCCGCTCCACCGGGCACACTTCCGCACATTTCCCGCAGGCGGTGCAATGGTTGTTGATCAACCTGGGCTTCAGCTCAATGTTGACCGTGAAATCTCCCTTGCTTCCGCAGATACTCTTCAGAGTAGCACCGGTATAGTAGGTGATCCGCGGATTGGAACGTATACGGCGGAAATTGATCTCCAGGCCACAGCTGGGCGGGCAGAGTTTGGGAAAGTAGTTATTAAACTGGCTGACGTTGCCCCCCAGGTAGTTCTTTTTTTCTATTAATACTACCTGCTTTCCTGCCTCGGCAAGCTCAACTGCTGCAGTAATTCCACTTATCCCTCCCCCTATGATCAGTGTCGGAAAGTCCAAGATAAACTTCGTTTAAAGTATGGCACGTTTAATCATCTCCCATTCGCCCGTTTCGGGATCCCAGCGGCAATTGGCAAAGGCTTCCCAGTCTTCTTTCATCTTTGGATGATCTGTACGGAAATAGTAACCTGGCCAGCGTGTCTCCTCCCTGAAAAGTACGGTGCGTATATGAGATTCGGCCTGCCACATTCTGTGAATATTTTCCCAGCAGCGCATGAGCTCGTTCAGATCCCCTGCCGCCAGCTTCTCTGCATCCTCTTTCATAAACTGCAAATACTCCAGCCCCTTGGTCAGCAGCGCTTCTGAAGTTTTAAAGCCAACCGAAGCCCCTCCTGCATATTCATCCATAAGCTTTTGGAGGCGAAACATAAACATTCTGGGTTTGATATAGTGGGGATTGACATCCTCATCGTTGGTGTATCCGCTGTGTTCTTCGAAGATCTTCAAGGGTTGCAGGACCTTCTCTTTTAATACGGCAATCTGATCTTCGCCAATCTCAAAGGGTTCGGGATGATCCAAACAAAAAGCTATGGCGGCTTTGCCTGCAATCCGCCCCTCGGTAAATGATCCGGAAGAGAACTTGTGCGAAGAAGCTCCGGATGCATCCCCGGCAGCAAAGAGCCCTTTCACAGAGGTCATATTATCATATCCCCAGTGGTGTTCGTCCGGAGCCAGGTCCTTAGGACCGCTCACCCAGGCACCGGAGGCGCCTGAATGGGAGCTGATGAAGTAGGGTTCGCAGGCAGATATCTCTGAAGGAGTTTGTTCGGGCATGACATTATGAGAGGCCCAGCTCAGTGCCTGGCTCACGGTCATGTCCAGAAAGTCTTCCCAGGCTTCAGATTCCAATTCCTTCATTTTTCGTTTTGCCTCCTTCTCATCCGGGATCTCCGCCACAAGCTTTTGAATGGCTTCATCGGTTCGCATATAGATAGGGCCATTCCCCTCTTCCAGTTCAAGCAGCATCAGGTAATTGCGCAGATTCGCCGGGGTGGGCTTGGAGGTCCCGTAAGGGGCCCAGTTTTCAAGTTCCGCTGCCCGGGTCTCCATATAATCTTCCCCTTTGCCATTGGTAGCCTTGGCCTTAAATAACAGGAACCATGCACCTACGGGTCCGTAGGCATCCTTAAACCGGACCGGGACAAAGCGAACCTCCTGGCAAGTCATTTCAGCACCGGCTTTCAGGGTGAAATAGGTACTGGCTCCGCTGTTAAAGGGAGGATACCAGGACCTTCCCAGTCCCTCACCCACCGAGCGGGGCCTGAAAACATGCACAGCACCGCCCATCACATCCAGTACTGCTTTGGCTTTGAACACATAAAATAGATTGTCCCTGACACTGAATCCCACCGCACCCACACAACGATCATTGAACATAAGGGGTTCTGTGATAAAAATGCGTTCATAGTAGGTCCCGTCCTCTCCAAGTTCCTTCAGGGCACTTTTGGCCGCTTCAGATACAATATTCTTGTAGGATTCCCCATGAATCATGATCTGCCATCTGCCTTCATTCACATAGTTGCCCTCCTCATCCTTCCAGATGGGCAGGCCCCACTTCTCAAAGAGGTGAACGGAGGAGTCCACGTGACGCGCAATATTGGCTACCAGGTCCTTCCGGGCAATTCCCATCAAATCATTCTTCACATAATTAACATACTCATCCACGGTATTATTCCCCTTGCTCACCCCCAGGTAAAGATTGATGGCCGAAAGTCCCATAGCAACAGCTCCGCTGCGTTCCATGGCCGCTTTATCCACCAGGGTCACACGTTGTTTATGTCTTTTTGCCCAATAGGAGGCTTCATAGGCTGCCCCACAGGCCGCCATGCCACCACCCAGGATCAGGAGGTCGGTCTCCACCACTACAGTTTCCATTCTATCTGCATTCATTGCTCAGGAATTTTTATTAGAGGGAATCGGGTTCAGTTCTCAGTACCGGTGATTTCAGGTCCTCTGTTCCGGTGCTAAAACCGGCATCCGGATCAATGGATCCTTCGGCAGTGGTCCGGATGGGAAACTTGAAGCGTTTTACCACCTTGTTCCGGAACCTGACTGCCCACATGATGGAGTCGGAACTTCTCAGAGGCTGAACCACCCCTCCCAGAGGCATAAAATCGGCATAGCCCCTGACCTCAATGGCCTGGGTGGGACAAATTTTCACACAGGAGTAACACTCCCAGCACATATCCACGGCCCTGTTATAGGCTTTATTGGTCTCTTTATCCAGTACCATCAGGTCATTGGGACAGATATACTGGCAGGCGGTACGATCCTGGGCCTTGCACCCATCGCACTTCTCGCTTATTACAAAACTCGGCATAGTCTGCTTGCTTGGTGATCAGCACAAACATAAGTAAATAATCCCTTGGCAGTCTGTTGAAAACCCCGGCTGGCTGGTATTTAGAATGTTTTTAAAATCCAATTCCAGGAAGATATGCCAGGAAGGAGTTTTTATTCAGGTGTACCGGGCCTTAAACCCGCTTAAGGAAGCTATTCCTCCGAAAAGTGCTTCAGCATTTCCCGGTAGGAGGAGAAAACCCTGGCCCGGGAGACAAATCCAAGATATTTCCCGTTCTGCAGAACTGGAAGATTATAGCGGCCACTTTCAGAAAACTGCCTGGCCACCTCCTCCATCTGATCTGTACTTTCGATGGTCCACTCAGGGGTATGCATTAAATCGCGGACGAGGATATTGTCATACATCTCCTGGTTGAACATGATGTGCCTGATATCATCCAGTTTTACCAGGCCTTTCATATTGTTCTTTTCATCCACTACCGGGTATATGTTCCTGCTGGAGGTGGTAATCACATCCACCAGGTCTCTGAGTGTATCTTCTTCACGGACCGTTTTAAAGTTGGTTTCCAGCAAGGTCGACACCTTCATCATCAGCAATATGTTGCGGTCCTTGTGATGGGTCATCAACTCCCCGCGCTTGGCCAGCTGGACTGTATATACAGAGTTCTTTACAAAATAGCGGGTAGTGCCAAAGGAGATGGTGGCCGCAAGCATCAGCGGAAAAAAGAGTTCATAACCCCCTGTAATTTCAGCGATCAGAAAAATGGCCGTCAGCGGAGCATGAACCACACCTGCAATCATTCCGGCCATCCCAACCAGCGCCATATTGCTCACTGATACCTCAATCCCCAACTGATTCAGGACCAGTCCGAAGAGCAGGCCCGTATTGGCACCCATAAAGAGGGTTGGTGCAAAAACACCTCCGATGCCACCGGCCGAAAAGGTGACGGTGGTAGCTATCACCTTTAAACCGATGATAAGCAGCATAAAGACCGCAAGGAGCGCAAAACTATGTTGCCACCCTTCAAAAAAACTGTTTTCAAAGAGATGAAAATATTCTCCCCTCAGCTCAAGATTCACTATGTCGTAACCCTCCCCGTAGAGGGGTGGAAAGATCAGGATAATCAAACCGAGGATCCCGCCGCCCAGAAACAATCTCTTCCAGGGACTCTTGATTTTCTCAAATAATCCGGAGATTCGTATATAACTCTTTGTAAAATAGACGGAAAGCAATCCGGTAAGAATTCCAAGCAGCAGGTAGTAGTGGATTTCGCCCATTAAAAAGGGATCCGTAAGCTGGAAAGAGTAGAGCACATTCTGACCCAAAAAAAGATAGGAGGTAAGAGCAGCGGTGGCCGAAGCAATCAGCAGGGGAATCACGGCCCACATGGTGAGATCCAGCATAATAACCTCCAGGGCGAAGACAATTCCGGCAATGGGAGCTTTGAAGATGGCCGAAAGGGCCCCGGCACAGGCACAGGAAATCAGCAGCGTGACCTCTTTATAATTCAGTTTAAGGGCCCGGCCAATATTTGAACCTACAGCTCCTCCTGTAGCCACTGTAGGCCCTTCCAATCCCACAGATCCGCCAAACCCGACAGTCAGTGCACTGGTAATAATGCTGGAATAGAGATTGTGAGACCGGATGATGCCGTTGTTCTTTGAAATGGCGAAGAGAACACTGGGAATCCCGTGCCCCACCGGATGCTTGTTGATGTACTTTATAAAAAGTACGGTGAGCGTGATTCCCACAATGGGAATTAAGAAGATGTAATACTTGCTGTTATCGCCCTGAAATCCATGCTGCAATGCTTCATGAATGAAATGAACCAGGTTTTTGATAACGACCGCGGCCAGCCCCACAGCCAGCCCCACAACAGCAGCGAGAACATAGAGAAACCTGTGTCCAGATAAATACCTGATCTTAAAACGATTAACCCTATGCAAAAGCCCCTTTTCGGCCATAGAGTGACAAAATTAACATTTTACCCTACAGAACCATAGGGTATGCTCTATTTATAACTATTATCTTTGTGTAGGGCAATCACAAAACATAAAGCCGGGAAATACGTTTATTTTAGAAATGAGGAGAGTAAAAGCATATCCGGAGATCCTGTTTCCGGCACTACTTGTAGTGCTCCTCTTTTTATATCCTCTCCGGACGTCAGCTCAGGATCTGCCCGATATTCCGGATCTGATCGTAGTAACGGTAGACCACTCCGACAATGGAGTCCTCATCAGGTGGGAGCCCAGTACCGATACCGGGATCGCCTTCTATCAGTTGTGGAGAAGAAATCCTGACATGAGCTTCTCTCAACTCCTGGAATTCTCTTCCAATATCCTGGAATTTAAACACATGAACAGTGAGCTGCACAACCTGGCTTATGCAGTTACCGCTGAAACCAATGATTCGATCAGGAGTATTTTCAGCGATAATGTGCACAGAGCTGTGGACCTCTACGTAGAGTTTGATCTTTGTACGCATTCCAATACACTTACGTGGACCAGCTACGAGGGTTGGGAAGGAGAAATTGCCGGATACAATATTTACGGTGGCAGATCAAATGAACCCATGCAACTGTTGGATTTCGTCCAGGCCGGCACTAATACCTTTATTCATGAGAATGTAGTGGGGAATGCCACCTACAGCTATTACATTGAAACCATTCATGCCCCCACCGGGATATCCTCGCTCTCTGCCCTGGAAACGGTAGCCACTTTGCATCCGCAAGCTCCCACTTCCCTGATTATAGATCATGTTACAGTGTTGGATGAGGCAACAGTGGAACTCCAGTTTACGGCAGATATTGACGGTCCGGTTAAAAGTTTCAGGATATCCAGGAGAAGTAATCCTAACACCCCCTATATAGAGGTGGAAAACCTCTGGAACATAAGCGAATCCACCCAGCTTTTCCAGGATGAGTTTTCAACATCGACCATCAGTTACCAGTACATCGTGGAGTCTGTTTTTCTCCCCAATGAATGTTCCACCCCCCTGGTACTTTCCCAGTCCAATCCCGGGAACAACATCCTGCTGGTAAATGAGATACAAAACCAGATGATCACCCTGAGCTGGACCCCTTACGAGACTTTTGAAGCAGGGCTTGCAGCCTATGTCATCCAGCGAAGAAACGGAAGCGGGGACTTTGTGGATCTGGAGACCATGGGACCGCTGAGTACCCAGTGGCAGGAACCAATCCAGTCAGTTGTGAATGGCTTTCAGCCCGGCGAGGTGCATTACAGGGTACGCGCAGTGAGTAATCCCGGTGCGCTGGGCGAAGAAGCGATAAGTTACTCCAATATAACGGAAGCAACGGTGGAAACTCATATGCAGTTACCCAGCGCTTTCACCCCGGGAAGCAATGATATGAATTTTGAATTTAAGCCGCAGATGGACTTTGCTCCCCGGGAATACGTTCTGATGGTAATGGACCGGGGTGGCCGGAAGATGTTTGAAACAAAAGACCCGGGGAAAGGATGGGACGGACGTTCCAAGGGGGGAGACTTTGTAAATGAAGGCGTCTATGTCTACTATGTCCAGTATACTGACTACACCGGATTGTTTAAAACCTACACCGGGAATGTGACCGTTTTGTATCCCTGATCCAAAAAAAATTCCACATTGTCATACTCTTTACCTTAAATCACTAATTTTGTGATTCACGTCCAAAAGGACGCAGAGCTTATATGGAGGAAAAGGTATTAACAGACGAGGATAAGATTAATAAGCTGCTTGAACGCTTGATTCAAAACTGTTCCTATTGCAAATCGCCCAAGGATGAGAAGCTAATCCGGAAAGCCTTTAAGATGGCTTATGAGGCACATAAGGGAACACTCAGAAAATCGGGAGAGCCTTATATTATTCACCCCCTGGAGGTTGCTCTTATTGTCAGCCAGGAAATTGGGCTGGGAGTGACCAGTACGGTATGTGCCATCCTGCACGATGTGGTGGAAGATACGGATATAAGCATTGAGGACATCGAGAATGCTTTTGGAAAAAAGATCGCCTCTATCGTTGACGGCCTCACCAAGATCTCGGGCGTATTTGACAAGGAATCCAATTCCCTGCAGGCGGAAAACTTCCGGAAAATGCTGCTCACCCTTTCCGATGATGTCAGGGTAATCTTTATAAAACTGGCGGATCGTCTGCACAATATGCGCACCCTGGGCTCTCTTCCAAGAAACAAACAAATTAAAATAGCCGGCGAAACCATCTATCTGTATGCTCCCCTGGCACACCGATTAGGTCTGTATACGGTGAAATCGGAACTTGAAGATCTGAGCCTGAAATACCGCTATCCCGAAGTCTATAATGAATTATCGGAAAAGATCAAATTAACGGAAGAGAGGCGTTTGCATGTGATCAATCATTTCTCCCTGCCCATTATGGATGCCCTGGTGAAAAATGGATTTGAGTTCGACATTTCGGGACGGCCCAAATCCATTTACTCCATCTGGCAGAAAATGCACCAGAAAAATGTAGCCTTCGAAGAGATCTATGACCTGTTTGCCATTCGCATCGTATTCGAACCCAAACCGGATGTGCCTGAAAAAACGCAATGCTGGAACGTCTATTCCATTATTACGGATATCTATGCGCCCAAACCGGAGCGGATCCGCGACTGGGTATCCACTCCCAAGGCCAATGGATACGAAGCCCTGCATACGACCGTCATGGGCCCAAACGGAAAATGGATGGAAGTGCAGATCCGTTCCAGGCGGATGAATGAGATTGCTGAAAGGGGCTTTGCAGCACATTGGAAATACAAGGATAAAACCTCCCCGGAGTCGGAGCTGGATAAATGGATCAAGCGAATCAGGGAAACCCTGGAAACCCCCTCAGGAGATGCCCTGGAGTTTCTGGACGATTTTAAACTGAACCTCTTCTCCTCGGAGATTATGGTTTTTACTCCCAAGGGTCACATCATCACTCTTCCAACAGATTCGACTGCACTTGATTTTGCCTATGAGATTCATACGGAGATCGGGAACAAGGCAATCGGAGCCAAAGTCAACCACAAACTGGTTCCCCTGAGCCATATTTTAAGCAGTGGCGACCAGGTGGAGATTCTTTCCTCAGAGGTGCAGAAGCCCACCATGGAATGGTATCAGTTTGTCAGCACGGTCAAAGCCAAAACAGCCATCAAGAATGCCCTGAAGGCTGAGACCAAGAACCGGACCGAGGTAGGAAAACAGCTTCTGATAGAAAAGCTGAAAGAGCTGAATCTGACTCCCAGTTCAAGAATCCTTAAGAAACTGGTACCGGCCTATGACTCCACCCATAAGGATGAACTCTACTCCAAAATAGGAAGTGGAATGATTACCCTGGAGGATCTGAAGGAGGTTCTCAGTAAGAATACAAAGAATAAATGGGTGAGGGTATGGGACCTGTCGGTGGGCCGGTCTCAGAAAAAAATCGAGAATAAAGAGGAGTTTGATTCCAGGGGCACTATGATACTGAGAGAAAGTGTTGGTACCGAGGAGAGCCCCTACCAACTGGCCAAATGCTGCAATCCGATTCCAGGCGACGAAGTGGTGGCGGTAAGGCAGGATGATGGCACCGTGCTGGTTCACCGGACCGACTGCAATACGGCAGTTAAAATCATGTCCAGCCAGGGGGATAAGCTGGTGGCCGCCAAGTGGACCCAGCACAAGGTACTCTCCTACCTGGCCCGGATCCAGCTGAACGGCTGGGATCGTTTTGGAGTATACAACTCCATCACCAATACCATCACCAAAGAGTTAAACATCAGCATGAGGACCATCAATCTGCATGGTCACGATGGAATTTTCAACGGTACCATTGACCTCTACGTGCACAATAAAAAAGATCTTAACAACCTGATCCTTAATCTGATGAAACTTCGCGGAGTGGATTCGGTCCATCGGGTTGATGTGACGGAGTAAAATTCCCCCTTTATCTGTTCTAAATTAAAATTATTATTATATTGCGAAGTAATTTTTACTTAGACTAAGTATGGTGCAAGAGGAGACCAAAGATACGGTAAAACAAATCTTCACAGATTACCTGGAGAGAAAAGGGCACCGGAAGACACCCGAACGTTATGCTATTCTGGATGAGATTTATTCCCGGGATGGGCACTTTGATATAGAGTCGCTCTATATCTTTATGAAGAACAAAAACTACCGGGTTAGCAGGGCTACACTCTACAATACCATTGAATTGCTGCTGGATTGCAGTCTGGTTGTGAAGCACCAGTTCGGTAAGAATATTGCCCAGTTTGAGAAGGCATATCGCTGCATGCAGCACGATCACCTGATCGACATGGACTCTGGCAATGTGATCGAGTTTTGTGACCCCAGAATTGAGGAGATCATCAAGACGGCCTGCGAACTTAATAACTTTACACCCAGTCACCACTCCCTTTATATCTATGGAAGGAGCAAGTTTGGCCAGGACGGGAATAAATAGGTAGCGGTTTTTTTCTTAATTTTATCCGGATTTAATACCAGCAACCCTTTCAGTCTTGTGCAAAAAAAATCTTAATATTTATGAAAGTTGACGTGCTCTTAGGTCTCCAGTGGGGAGATGAAGGAAAAGGTAAAGTAGTGGATGTCTTAACTCCCCGCTATGACGTGATTACCCGGTTCCAGGGTGGACCGAATGCAGGACACACCCTGGAATTCAACAACATCAAGCATGTCCTTCACAACATTCCTTCCGGGATCTTCAGGGAAGATAAACTGAATATAATCGCCAACGGGGTGGTGCTGGATCCCAATATTTTCAGGCGTGAAATTGAAACAGTGGAGGCCATGAACATCGATCTGACCAAGAATCTCTGGATCTCCAAAAGGGCCCACCTGATCCTACCGACCCACCGGATTCTGGATGCAGCTTCCGAGGCAGCCAAGGGAAAATCAAAGATTGGATCCACGCTAAAGGGAATCGGCCCTACCTACATGGACAAAACCGGTCGCAACGGCCTGCGCGTGGGGGATATCGACCTCAATTTCAGGGAAAAATATGAAACGCTGAAAGCGAAGCATATGCAATTGCTGAAACTGTACGATTATGAATATACCCTGGAGGAAGAAGAAAAATTCTTCGAGGCCATTGAGGTGATCCGTAAATTCAAGCGGGTGGACACGGAATATGAGTTATTCCGTCTCATGGAAGAGGGAAAGAGTATCCTGGCTGAAGGCGCCCAGGGAACCTTGTTGGATATTGACTTTGGCTCCTACCCTTTCGTCACATCCTCAAACACCATTTGCGCAGGTGCCTGTACGGGTATGGGAGTAGCTCCTTCCGCCATTGGAGAGGTATATGGCATATTCAAAGCCTATTGCACCCGGGTAGGAAGCGGTCCCTTCCCCTCTGAACTGCTGGACGAAGTGGGGGAAAAGCTAAGGGATATCGGGAAAGAATACGGAGCCACTACCGGAAGGCCGCGCAGATGCGGGTGGCTGGACCTGGTAGCATTAAAATACAGCCTGATGCTGAACGGGGTGACCCAGTTGATCATGACCAAGACAGATGTACTGGACAGTTTCGAGGTGATCCGGATAGTAACGGCCTATTCAGTGAATGGAGAACTGACAGATCAGATGCCCTACGATCTGAATGTAGAAGTCAAACCGGTATTCACAGAAATGCCCGGATGGCTTACCGATCTGACCGGCGTTCGTTCCAAGGAACAGTTCCCCGGCGAATTAAAGGACTACATCACTTTCCTGGAAAAGGAACTCCAGGTCCCGGTAAAATTTGTATCCGTGGGTCCCGACCGGGAGCAAATTATTGAATTGTAGACGCTATCGAAGTGTTTTGCATCTGGACAGCTTATTCTTTCTGATCAGATCATTGAGGGAGGCAGTATCTCCGCCGCAGCATCCGCTGCAGTCAAAAATTTCCAGGTAAGGATCCATATCTACCACCAGTTCCAGCAAGTCCTCAGCGGAATATCTGCGTGAGCTCCCTGCATACTCCTCTATGGTCAGGGATAAATAGGCATCCCCCACCATACGTTTGAGCAGATATCCTTCTGCCAGTTCAAGGGGTTTTTGAAAAGGCACATCTGAGGGGGCCGGATAGGCTGTGATGGTCCTTTTGTCTGCGGACAGCTGCACCGATACCCGGTCCCGGTAGTCCATTTTGGTCTTATAGACAATTACCGGAGCGGAGGCTGTAAGCGGGTCGCCCACATGGATCCCACAGGAGATACAAAAGCAGACAAAGAGGAGAAAAACAGAGATACCTGATGCTTTCATACGATGATCTTTACTCCGCATAAGAAAGGTTTCTTTCAGTAGAATGCCTTCTCATATCCGGCAATTTTAACTATTTTCATACTTTGCTTTTCAAAACTTAAATATATGAAATCACTGGTACAGTTTTTCGAAGAAAATGTGGATAAGTATACCCAAAGCCCTTATATGTGGGAGAAGCGTGACGGAAAGTATCAGCCCACCACCTATGGAGAGTTGCGTGAGCAGGTCCACCAGTTTGCGGCCGGGTTGAAAAGCATGGGGATCGAAAAGGGTGACCGCCTGACCCTGCTGGCCGAGGGACGAACCTGGTGGGTGGTGGCCGAGATGGGAATGTTCTACCTGGGTGCCATCAATGTACCCATCTCCATCCAGCTCAACGAACCTGCCGACCTGAGCTTCCGGATCAAACACTCTGAATCCAGAATGGTAGTGGTCTCCAGCAGCCAGGCCCGGAAAATTGAGGCCATCAAAAAAGAGCTTCCTCTCCTGGAAAAGATCATCCTGATGGATCCCAAAGAGAAGTACGGGAAAGATGAAGTCTACATGGGTGATATTATGGAAGAAGGAAAAAAACTCCTGGAAAAGGACCGGGACTCCTTAAATAAACTTTTCGACTCCATCAGCGGGGATGATGTGGCCAATATTTGTTACACCTCGGGGACCACCGCTGATCCAAAGGGAATCATGCTGAGCCAGAACAACTATGCCTCCAATACGGAGCAGGCCCTGACTGTAATCAGCGTACCTTCTGACTTCCGGCTCTTCCTCTTCCTGCCCTGGGACCATAGTTTCACGCACACAGGTGGGATTTTTACCGTCATGGCCGTGGGCGCCAGCATGTACTCCCTGGAGATGGGCAAAAATGCCATAGAAACCACCAAAAATATTGGGAAAAATATCAAAGAGATTAAACCGGACCTGATGTTCTCCGTTCCCACTATTGCCAAGAATTTCCGGAACAACATTGAAAGTGGGGTGCGGGCCAAGGGGAAATTCACCTGGAAACTCTTCCAGGCCGGTATGAAAATTGCCTACAGGTACAACGGGATTGCCTGGGACAAGGGACGGGGCTTGAAAGCCCTGCTCAAACCACTCTATGCACTCTTTGATGCCGTGGTCTTTAAAAAGGTACGGGAAGGGCTGGGAGGCAATATGAAGTTCTTTGTGGGCGGAGGAGCCCTCCTGGATATTGAACTGCAACGATTCTATTACGCACTGGGGATCCCCATGTACCAGGGATACGGACTTACCGAGGCCAGTCCGATCATCAGTGCCAACAGCGTGGATGGCTACAAAATGGGCTCATCGGGCAGGATCCCGGAAAACATGGAAGTGAAAATATGCAATGATGACGGCGTGGAAGTGCCCCTGGGCGAAAAGGGCGAGATTGTGGTGCGGGGCGAAAACGTCATGAAGGGCTACTGGAAAAACGAAGAGGCCACTGCCGAAACCATCAGGGACGGCTGGCTCTATACCGGGGATATGGGATACATGGATCCGGATGGCTTCCTCTATGTTCTGGGCCGCTACAAGAGTCTGCTGATTGCCGATGACGGAGAGAAATTCAGTCCTGAGGGAATCGAGGAATCCTTTACGGATCAGTCTGAATATGTCAGCCAGGCCTTGCTCCACAACAATCAGAACCCTTATACAACGGCACTGGTCCATCCCAGCAGGGAAGCCCTGCTAAGATACCTGAAAGGAAAGGGGCTTACTGCTGATTCGGAGGAAGGGATAAAGGCCTGCCTAAGCCTGGTGGACAATGAAATCCGGGAGTACCGCAAGGACGGGAAATACGGGGATCTTTTTCCCCAGCGCTGGATTCCTGCCAATATGGGGATCCTGGCTGAAGGATTTACCGTGGAGAACAAGCTTATGAATCCCACCTACAAGGTGATACGCCCCAAGGTGGAGGAGCATTACAAAGAGCTGTTCGAATACCTTTACACTCCTGAATCCAAAAAAATAATAAATCCTCGGAACCTGGAGGCCATGAAAAAACTGCTCCATGGATAGATTTCCCACAAGATGTGTCCACGCCGGCACCATTCATGATCAGGTGGAGAAAGGGATCAACTCCCCCATCTATACCTCCACTTCTTTCGAATATATAGACCAGCCGGATACCATCTATCCCCGCTACCTGAACACCCCCAACGAGAAGGCGGTAGCTGGAAAGATTGCCTCCCTGGAGAATACCGAAAGTGCCCTGGTGTTCAGTTCAGGAATGGCAGCCATCAGCACTCTGCTCTTCACCTTCCTGGGAAAAGGCGATCATGCGGTCTTTCAGAAAGGGCTCTACGGGGGCACCTCCCACTTCCTGGAGAGGGAATTCGAACGCTTTGGGATTGCATGCACCGTGGCATCCAGCCAGTCCGCCGACGACCTGGAATCCTGTATCAGGGAGAACACTACCCTGGTCTATATCGAAACCCCTTCCAATCCCCTGCTCAGTATCACGGATATACAGGCTGTGGCGGAAATGTCAAAAAAGAGGGGCATCATATCCGTGATCGATAATACCTTTGCCTCCCCGGTCAACCAGCAACCTGCCCTTCTGGGCATCGATCTGGTGGTTCACAGTGCCACCAAGTATATGGGCGGACACAGCGACATCCTGGCCGGAGCGGTAACTGGCAAAGCGGAGCTTATGAAGGAGATCTACCAGACCGGTTTAAATTTCGGGGGTTCTCTGAATGCCATGACCCTCTACCTGCTGGAGCGCAGCCTTAAAACCATTCACCTGAGAGTGGAACGGATCAACGAAAACGCCATGGAACTCGCCCATTTCCTGGAGGTTCACCCCCGGATAAAGCAAGTGAACTACCCCGGGCTTCCCGCATTTCCGGGACATGAGATCGCTGCCAGGCAGATGAAGGGCTACGGGGGCATGCTCTCCTTCGAGGTGGATGGGCAGAATGGAATCGACTTTCAGAAAAAGCTGAAACTGATCAAAGCCACCATGAGCCTGGGCGGACTGGAATCCATCTGTTGTTCTCCCGCCCACACCTCGCACCGGCACCTGGGTCCGGAAGGACGCAAAGCCGAAGGAATCTCGGAGGAACTCATCAGGTTATCCGTGGGCATTGAAGATGTGGAGGACCTGAAAGACGACCTGGCCCGGGCCCTGAAGTGATTATGCCACAATGGTGATGCCTTGCAGCTGAAGCTTTTCAAGCTGCCATGCGGGAATCCGGTTCCCCATGACATTCAGATAGCTCAGGTAGTTCAGCTCAAACAGGGGGGAGAGGTCATCCACATCATTGAAGGAGATATCCAGCACCTGCAGAACACTCAGGTTGTACAGAGCATCAATCAAGCCGATCTGGTTATTGGAAAGATAGAGTCGTTCCACCTGTTTTAATTCCCCCAGCTCGGTGATATCGGTAAGGTTGTTATTGGACAGATCCACCGCCCTGGCATAATGGCAGGCCGAGATCCCTTCCAGGTCTTCCAGCTCATAATCGGCCATTTCGATCTCCTCCAGGTCTTCCAGCAGGTACATGGGAAAATCCACATTGAGATTGCCGTAGACCCGGCGCTTCAGCACCGACAGAAAGCTGCGCATTTCCATGCCCGGCTCCAGGTCCTCCTGCGCTTCCAGTTCTTCCTCGGCCATAAAGTAGGAATAGCCATCTGCCCCTTCATCCCATCCAAACTCTTCAGCCAGGTCCTCCTCCGTAATGACTGAACTTAAAACGGCATGTCCGGGTTCCAGATTCTGAACCGTTAAAATATGAGACATGGAATAAAGTGCTTCGAAGTCCCCGTCCCTGTAAGCTCTGTCCAACCGTTCCAGGTTCTGGCGGAGACGGTCGGGATGATAAAGCATAATCAAGCGTGAAAACACCTTGTTGATCTTCTCCTCCTGACAGGTGGTATACTCGTTTACCACCTTCTGCATGGCCCTCAATGCATCATATTTCTTATCCCGGAACAGCTCAATGATGCGTCCGGAGACCAGGCCCAGGTTCTCCGGGGTGTAGGCCGTCTTCAGATTCCCATAGAGCTCTCCGATTTCCATAGGGCGAAAATATAAATTTCGATCTTAGTTCCGCCTAAGCAAGCCTGAATTTCTTCTTACCTTTCTTCGCAATCAGCGGAATCCCTCTAAAGGGAGCAAACAATTAATTAGTAATTTTGTTATTGCACTTGAAGCCTAAACCACATGAAATATACCTGTGAAATCCTGATTAACCTGCCACGGGCCAGGGTCCTTGAATTGTTTGACAGTAGCGAAAACCTGAAGAAGTGGCAACCGGGACTCCTGAGTCTTACCCACCTGGAAGGGAAACCCGGAGAGGAAGGGGCCCGCTCCGAGCTGGTCTACGAAGGCAGAAAGGGGGACCTGGTGATGATTGAAACCATCCTGAATAAAAAGTTTCCGGAACAATTTCATATGGCCTATAAAGCACGCGGCGTTTACAACACCGTTGAAAACTGGTTCCTGGAGAAGGAGCCGGGAATCACCCTGTGGCGAAGTGTAAATTTCTTCCGCTTCAGAGGGATCATGATGTTTATGGTCCCCTTTATGAAACAGGCCTTCATTCACAACACCATGCTGAATATGGACCGCTTCAAGCTCTTTGCTGAGAATCCGGACAATAGCTAAGGGACAACGGATCTGAGCATTACTTTTTATTCTGAATTACAACAATACCTAACTGTTTTATATTCAGAAGATATACACTATCTAATCTAAATAAAAAGAGGGAAAAAAGTCTGAAGGATTTGCCAATGGCCCTGCTTCCGCATATCTTTAATCCATCAATTCGCAGACATTGCGATTGTTATTGAGAAGGGGTAAGAGATTAGGCTCGCTGATCCCCTGGCAACCCGCCCCAGGCGAAGGTGCCACAACCTAACCCGCAAGGGAAATAATAACATAAAAGTAAACCATGAATAAAAGGACTTCTTTCGACCGCCTACTGCCTATGGGAATGGGAGAAGAGCCTGGGCGTAAGGCCTAGGAAACGCCTCCACTACCTAAACTTTATTCAACAATATCTACGTCTTACCGAAAAAATCCAATTTATATGAGCACTACATACAAAAACTTCGAGACCCTGCAGGTCCATGCAGGACACAGCCCCGATCCAGCCACCAATGCACGGGCGGTCCCCATCTACCAGACCACCTCCTTCACCTTTAAGGATTCGGAACACGGCGCCAATCTCTTTGCGCTGAAAGAGTTCGGGAATATCTATTCCCGGATCATGAATCCCACCAATGATGTGTTTGAACAAAGGATCGCAGCCCTGGAAGGAGGGGTAGCTGCCCTGGCCGTATCTTCCGGGCATGCCGCACAATTTCTCACCTTCAGTACCATTCTGCGGTCCGGTGACAATATTGTAAGCAGTCCCTATCTCTATGGCGGGACTTACAACCAGTTCAGGGTGACCTTCAAGAATTACAACTGGGAAGCGCGATTTGCAAGCTCTCTGGAGGTGGAAGATTTTGAAAGGCTGATAGATGAAAAAACAAAGGGGCTTTACCTGGAAACCATTGGGAACCCGGGATTTAATGTGCCCGATTTTGAGAAATTTGAACAGCTGGCAAAAAAGCACGATATCCCACTTATCGTGGATAACACCTTTGGTGCAGCCGGCTACCTATTCAGACCCATTGATTTTGGTGCTTCCATTGTGGTGGAATCGGCCACCAAATGGATCGGTGGGCACGGAAGCTCCATTGGAGGGGTGATTGTGGATAGCGGGAACTACAACTGGGGGAATGGGAAATTTCCACAGTTTACAGAACCCAGTGAAGGCTACCACGGGTTGAAATTCTGGGAGACCTTCGGCAGTGAAAGCCCCTTCGGGAACATTGCCTTCATGATAAAGGCCCGCGTGGAAGGCCTGCGGGACCTGGGACCAAGCCAGAGCCCCTTTAACTCCTTTCTTTTTGTTCAGGGCCTGGAGACCCTTTCCCTGCGGATGGAACGACATGTGGAAAACACCCTGGCACTGGCCAGATGGCTTCAGAAACACCCCAAAGTGGACCAGGTAAATTATCCCGGCCTGGAAGACAGCCCGCACCAGAAAAATGCCAGTAAGTACCTTCCACGCGGGGCTGGAGGCGTATTGTCTTTCACCCTGAAAGGAAAGAAAGAAGAGGCCATCCGCCTGGTGGATCATCTGAAACTGGTAAGTCACCTGGCCAATGTGGGGGATGTTAAAACGCTGATTATCCAGCCGGCTGCCACCACCCATCAACAATTGCCGGAGGAGGCACAGCTTGCGGCCGGGGTCTCCCCCACCCTGTTGAGAGTCTCGGTGGGGATCGAACACATAGAGGACATCATTGCCGATTTTACCCAGGCCTTTGAGGCTTAACCCTTCTCTTTCCAAAAATGCGTAATTTCGTGGAATGAAAAACACCAGGAGCGGAAAAGAGATCAGCCGGCTGTTGAAGGAACGTATCCTTCTGCTGGATGGGGCCATGGGTACCATGATCCAGCGCTATAAACTGACAGAATCGGACTACCGGGGGGAGCGCTTCAAGGACCATCCCTGCGATCTGAAAGGCAACAATGATCTGCTATCCCTTACCAGACCGGATGTGATCACCGAGATCCATCAGGCTTACCTGGAGGCCGGTTCGGATATTATAGAAACAAATACCTTTAATGCCACCTCGGTCTCCCAGGCCGACTACCAGGCGGAAGCCCTGGTTTATGAGATAAATTTTGAATCGGCCCGGATCGCTGCGGAAGCTGCCGCCTCGTTTACTCAGCTCACTCCTGAAAAACCCCGCTTTGTTGCCGGGTCCATGGGACCCACCAATAAAACCACTTCTCTCTCACCCGACGTGAATGATCCCGGATACCGGGCCATCTCCTTCGACGAAATGAAAGCAGCCTATGCCGAACAGGTGAAAGGCCTGGTGGAGGGTGGAGTAGATCTTTTACTGGTGGAGACAGTCTTTGACACCCTCAATGCCAAAGCGGCCCTGATGGGAATAGAGGAGTACCTGGAATCGGCAGGGATAAGCATCCCGGTGATGGTTTCAGGCACCATTACCGATGCCAGCGGGCGCACCCTCTCGGGACAGACCCTGGAGGCTTTTATGCACTCGCTGAGCCATGTGGAACTGCTCTCCATGGGTTTAAACTGCTCCCTGGGGGCCAGAGAGATACGTCCCTATCTGGAAGAGATGGCGGGGAAATCCACCTTTTTCACCTCCGTACATCCCAACGCCGGGCTCCCCAACCAGTTTGGAGAGTACGATGAATCGCCCGAAGAGATGTCCAAGCAGATCAAAGAGTTTATCAATTCCGAATTTGTGAATATAGTAGGGGGGTGCTGTGGCACCACCCCTGAACATATCAAAGCCTTTGCCGCCCTCACCGGTGCGGGAAAGGTTCGAAAGCCTGCCGAGCCTAAGCCGGGCCTGACCCTCAGTGGACTGGAACCGCTTACCGCCTACAAAGGATCCAACTTTATCAATATCGGAGAGCGCTGCAATGTGGCAGGAAGCCGTAAATTTGCCCGCCTGATCCGTGAAAAAAAATATGATGAGGCCCTGGAGATTGCCCGCAGGCAGGTGGAAGACGGGGCACAGATCCTGGATATCAACCTGGATGATGCCATGCTGGATGCCGAGCATGAAATGGTCACTTTTCTGAACCTTCTGATGGCTGAGCCCGAGATCTCCAGGGTTCCGCTGATGATCGACTCCTCCAAGTTTTCTGTAATTGAGGCCGGTTTGAAATGCATCCAGGGCAAAGCAGTGGTAAACTCGATCAGCCTGAAGGAGGGAGAAGAGAAGTTCCTGGAGCACGCCCGGAAAATCAGGGCCTACGGTGCGGCCCTTATTGTAATGGCTTTTGATGAAGCAGGTCAGGCAGATAGCTATGAAAGGCGTATAGAGATTTGTGAAAGAGCCTACAGGCTGCTGACAGAAAAGCTTCATTTTCCCCCAGGTGATATTGTATTTGATCCAAACGTACTGACCATCGGCACGGGTATGGAAGAGCATAACAACTATGCCCTGGACTTCCTATCGACGACCCGCTGGATCAAAGAGAATCTGCCCCATGCCAGGGTAAGCGGTGGCATCAGCAACCTCTCCTTTTCCTTCCGTGGGAACGATTTGGTCCGGGAAGCCATTCATTCGGTTTTCCTCTATCATGCCATCAAAGCCGGCCTGGATATGGGGATCGTAAATCCCAGTCTGCTTCAGGTCTACGATGAGATCCCAAAAGAACTGCTGGAATTTACGGAAGATCTGGTACTGAATCGCAGAGCTGACGCCACCGAACGGCTCATTGAATACTCTTCAGGACTGGAACAGACAGAAAAAGTGGAGGAGCGTAAGGATCTCTGGAGAGATGAGCCGGTGGAGGCCCGGCTGAAACATGCAATGATCAAAGGCATTGCCGATCATGTGGAAGCAGATGCCCTGGAGGCCCACCAGATCTACGGCCTGGGTCTGAAAGTGATTGAAGGCCCCCTGATGGACGGTATGAACGTGGTGGGTGACCTCTTTGGAGAAGGAAAGATGTTTCTGCCTCAGGTGGTTAAGAGTGCCCGGGTTATGAAACGCGCCGTGGCCACCCTGCTTCCCTTTATTGAGCGGGAAAAAGCCAGCGGAGAATCGGGGGAAAGCCACTCGGCCGGAAAAATCCTTCTGGCCACGGTAAAAGGAGATGTTCATGACATTGGAAAAAACATTGTGGGGGTAGTCCTGGGATGCAACAATTACGAGGTGATTGACCTGGGAGTGATGGTTCCCACGGAAAAGATCCTGAATGAAGCCGAAAAGCAGCAGGTGGATATCGTGGGACTCTCCGGCTTGATCACTCCCTCCCTGGAGGAGATGATCCATGTGGCTTCAGAAATGGAGCGGCGCCAGATGAAACAGACTCTGCTAATAGGCGGTGCCACCACCTCCAAGATCCACACGGCAGTCAAGATTGAACCGGCCTACAGTCAGCCCGTGATCCATGTGAAAGATGCATCCAGGAGCGTAGCCGTGGTAAGTGCACTCCTTTCATCGGAACAGCAAGCTTCCTATATCAAAGGCGTCAGGGAGGAGTACCATAGCCTGCGGGATTCTTACGCAGGAGCCGGCAGGGATATTAGCTATCTCACCCTGGAGGAGGCGAGATCCAGGGGCCTTCACTTAAGCTGGCCGGATCAAAAGATCCGGATACCCCGGCAGATGGGCTTACAGACCCTCTCAGATTTTTCCCTGGAGAAGATCAGCAAATACATCAACTGGATCTTCTTCTTCACCACCTGGGAGCTAAGGGGAAAATTTCCCGATATCTTTGAGCATCCCCGATATGGCACAGAGGCCAGAAAGCTTTACGAGGATGCCCAGGAGATGCTTCAGAGAATCATCCAGGAGAAGTGGCTCACAGCCAATGCCGTATTTGGCATCTTCCCGGCCAATGCCCAGGGAGATGACATCCTGATATACGGGGACCAGAATCGGGAAAATATACAAACACGCTTCAGCAACCTGCGGAACCAGACCCTGAAAGAAGAAGGGCAGCCCAATCTTTGTCTCTCCGATTTTATTGCTCCCCTTAGCTCGGGAGTGAAGGATTACCTGGGAGCTTTTGCAGTAAGCGCAGGCATAGGCATTGAAGAGAAGCTGAAGGAATTTGAAAAGGATCATGACGACTACTCTTCCATCATGCTAAAAGCTCTGGCAGACCGCCTGGCAGAGGCCTTTACCGAATTCCTGCATGAGGAGATACGGCTTAACACCTGGGGCTATGCTCCCGAAGAGGCCCTGGACATCCAGGATCTTTTCAGAGAAAAATATGAGGGAATCAGGCCTGCCCATGGCTACCCGGCCTGCCCGGATCACTCCGAAAAAAAGGTACTGTTTGAACTACTGGAAGCTGAAAAACAGGGCATTCGTCTGACCGAAACCTATTCCATGATGCCGGCCGCCTCCGTAAGCGGACTGATCTTTGCGCATCCCGAAGCCAGGTACTTTTTTGTGGGTAAAATTGGCAGAGACCAGGTGGCGGACTATGCCCGGAGAAAAAACCTGAGCATCGCAGAGGTAGAGTCCCTGCTGGCCTCCAATTTAAATTATTAAATTCTCAGCTCATATCACCGGCATTTCGTTCCCGGTCAACCTCCAGTTTGGCCCTGTCATTGATTAAATCGGCCACTATTTTCCGGCCCCTGATGGAAACATCATTGCGGGTGGTGATCTTCTCAATACTGATATGTGGAATATTCACAGGCTTAATCTGGATCCGTCCGCTGGAGAGCCAAACCTCCACCACATAGGTTCCCTTGATCAGGTACAGCCGCTTGCTGCGTCGAATGGTCATGGCCCGGACAAGATTCACTTCCGTTCCATGAATCACCAGATTGAGTGTGCTGCCCGAACGGTTTGAAATATGCAGTGTGCACTTCCCTCTCTTCCTGGGGTCTGGTTTTTGCGATCCTATGCCACCGATCTTTGCGACCATCTATAGAGCAAAAGTAACATTTTCATTTGATCAATGAAACCTGTTCTGCATGCACCAGGTCCCGGTAATTTTTCCACTCATTCTTCCCTGCCGATCAAGAGTCCAATAATCATATTAAGTATTCCACAGGAAAGACTATTTTTAAACCATAAAACAGACTCCATGGACCGTTCCAAACAGAAGCAGGGATTTATTCATTACAGCAAGACGCCGGAAATCAAAGGCATTCATTATCTGGACCCCATCATACAGGCCATTGAAAAGCAGGAGGTGCTGCGCCTCTATTACCTCCCTTTTTACGAGGACAAACCCTATTTTAACGAGGTACACCCCTACCTGCTAAAAGAGCACCAATCCAGATGGTACATGGTCGGTCTGAATGTTTTCAAAGGAAAGGTACGTACCTATGCCCTGGATCGCATCCGGGATCTGCAGGTGGCCGAAGGTGCCAGCTACACTCCACCGGATTTTAATGCAGAAGAGTACTTTAAATATGCCATTGGCATCATTGCTCCTGCGGGCGTTCCTCCCCTGATTAAGCTGGCGGTTCAGAAAACACAGGCACAATACCTGATTACCCGGCCCTGGCACGAATCACAGAATATTCTAGAGGAAAATGAGGAGCAGGTGGTATTCAGCTTCAGGGTGCATCCCACCTATGAGTTCCGCTCTCTGGTACTCGGGCTGGGCAAGGATGCCATGTCCTGGAGCCAGGTTCTTTACGGGACGAGATCAGGCAGGAACTGGAAATGATGCTGAAGCAGTACTAGAGGTTCTGGATCACCGGCTTCTCTTCTGATTCATAGCCGGCTGAGAACTCGTCAAAGCTCTGGATCTTATAGGCCCCTCCGGAATAATAGGCCAGGTACACATGAAACTGATCGGCTGTTTTATAGCCGGGAGCCGCCTCCAGGACCTTTCCCTGTGCATCCACATAAGAAATGGTGGGATAGGAAAGCCTTCCCTTGGTCACGATGGCCGCAACCTCATGGTATCCCCTGCGTCCGTTATCCACAAACTTAAAGGTCCGGTCCCCGATCACAATATCTTCTTTCCCCTCCGCATTAAGTTTGACAGGATAGAAATACCGGTTCATTGTCTCAATCACCTCCGGATGGGAGAAAGTGGTGGCATCCATTCGTTTGCACCACCCGCACCAGTCGGTGTATACATCGATCACAATAATCCTTGGTTCCTGGCTGGCCAGTTGTATGGCTTCCTCAATGGAGTGCCACCTGATCGTATCCTGGGCCATTGAATTATACCCCAACAGTGTTACACAATAAAGTAATAGGACCTTCTTCATACCTTCTTTTATTATTTCATCTGCTACCATAGTCGTATGCCCGCTGCAAAACTTACATCCGGGCTCCTACAGGGCGAAAATAGGAATTTATCGAATATCTGCCGACTTAACTTATTCACTATGTTTAATAAAACCATCGTTGGCCGCTTATTTTTTCTATTTTTAGGACTTCATTAACCAACTTCAAAGAATGGAAGCGATTAAACAGAGTTTGAGAGATTCAGCAGCAGCCAGGTGGACGGCCTTGGGAATTGTTGCTTTTACCATGTTCGCCGGGTACTATATCACGGATGTGATGGCCCCCCTGAAGGGCCTGCTGGAACAGCAACTTGGCTGGAACAGCGCCGAATATGGATTTTTTACCAGTGCCTATGGCTGGTTTAATGTGTTCCTTCTGATGCTGATTATCGGGGGAGTGATCCTGGATAAGATGGGGATGAGATTCACCGGTGTGATGGCAGCTTCCATCATGGTGGTAGGGGCTACATTAAAATACTGGGCCGTATCCACAGAAACTCTTGACGGAGTCATGTGGCACATTCTCTGGTTCGATACCAAGGCCCAGGTATTTATGGCCGCCCTGGGCTTTGCCATTTTTGGGGTTGGGGTTGAAGTGGCAGGGATCACGGTATCAAAGATCATTGTGCGATGGTTCAAAGGAAAAGAACTGGCCCTGGCCATGGGACTGCAGGTGGCAGTAGCCCGTCTGGGAACCGCGCTGGCTCTAGGAGTGTCTTCCCCCATCGCCCTTGGATTGGGACATGTTTCCAAACCCATCCTGCTGGGTATGGTGCTGCTTTGCATCGGTCTGATCACCTTTATCATCTATACCTTTATGGATAAAAAGCTGGATGCTTCAGAAGTGGACCTGGACCTGGAAAAAGCAGAGTCCTTTAAGATCACCGATATAGGTCATATTGTCACAAACAAAGGCTGGTGGTACCTGGCCATTCTTTGTGTGCTCTTTTATTCCGCCGTCTTCCCTTTCCTGAAATATGCTGCTGACCTGATGACGATGAAGTTCGGGGTGAGTGAAAAAGCTGCCGGACTGATTCCAGCCATACTCCCCTTCGGGACCATCCTGCTAACACCTTTATTTGGGGGAATATATGACAAAAAAGGCAAAGGGGCTACCATTATGATCATTGGCGCTGTTATATTGATCTTTGTCCATGCCATGTTCACCCTGCCCGTCCTGAATCACTGGTCAATTGCCATTGCTCTGGTCATTCTGCTGGGAATTGGGTTCTCCCTGGTTCCATCGGCCATGTGGCCCTCGGTTCCTAAAATCATTCCTGACAGGTACCTGGGGACCTCATTCTCCCTGATCTTCTGGGTACAGAACTGGGGACTGATGGGTGTTCCTGCCCTGATCGGATGGGTGCTGCAGAAGTATTGCATTACCGGCTATGTTATGAAAGAAGGGGTGGAGGTGGCCACCTATAACTACACCCTGCCCATGGCCATTTTCACAGGCTTCGGTCTCCTGGCCCTGGTCTTTGCCCTGCTTCTGAAAGCAGAAAGCGCCAAAAAGGGCTATGGCCTGGAAGATCCCAATATTGTAAAGAGTGAATAATTTAAACTATATACCGTAATGAGCCATATAAAAGAATTAGCACCTGCAGAGGTATGGAAACACTTCCATGCACTTACGCAGATTCCCAGGCCCTCCAAAAAAGAGGCCGAAGTGATTGCCTATATGAAGAAGTTCGGGGAGGGTCTCGGGCTGACCACCATTGTGGATGAGGTGGGAAACGTTATCATTAAAAAGCCGGCCACTCCGGGTATGGAAAACCGGAAGGGAGTCGTTCTTCAGGGCCACCTGGACATGGTACCGCAAAAGAATAATGACCGGGATTTCAATTTTGAGAAAGATCCCATAGAGGTCCTGATTGACGGGGAGTGGGTGACAGCCAATGGCACCACCCTTGGTGCCGATAACGGGATTGGTGTGGCGGCAGCCATGGCCGTCCTCGAATCCACCACTCTGAAACATGGTCCGGTGGAGGCCCTGTTTACCATCGATGAAGAGACCGGGATGACCGGGGCCTTCGGCCTGAAACCGGGTCTGCTGAACGGAGACATACTGATCAACATGGATTCAGAGGATGAAGGTGAACTCTACGTGGGCTGTGCCGGCGGCATTGATGTTGCAGCCACAAAGAAGTATAGCACAGAAAGTGTCCCCGGTGGGTACCAGGCTTATAAAGTTACTGCAAAGGGTATGAAAGGCGGGCATTCAGGAATGGATATTCCCCTGGGAAGGGCAAATTCCAACAAGGTGCTCTTCCGTTTTCTGATGCAGGCCGAGGCGGATCTGAAGATCAGGCTCGCCGAAGCCAGCGGTGGTGACCTGAGAAATGCCATTCCCCGGGAATCGCACGCAATTCTGCTGGTCCCTGATGCACAAGCAGGAGCCTTTGAGAAAATGGTTGCTGCCTACCAGGAGACATACCGCAGGGAATTCGCTGAAACTGAACCAGATCTCAGCTTTAGTTGCGAACCAGCAACCCTGCCCTCCGGGGTGCTTCCTCTAAAGGAACAGTCCAGGTTTATCAGGGCCATCTTTGCCTGTCCCAACGGAGTACAACGCATGAGCCAATCCATGAAGGGGCTGGTTGAAACCTCCAATAACCTGGCCATAGTCCGCATTAAGGATGGCCGGTTTGAAGCCTATTGTCTGACACGCTCGTCTGTGGACAGTGCCAAGGAGGCCACCGCCTGGAAGATTGCTGCTGTATTTCAACTGATCGATGCAGAGGTGACCCTGAGTGGAGAATATCCTGGCTGGAAACCCAATATGGATTCTTCCATTCTGAAAACCTGCCAGGAAGTTTATCATAAAAACTTTGGGAAAATCCCTGAAATCAAGGCCATACATGCCGGTTTGGAGTGTGGTCTGCTGGGTGGAGTTTATCCCAATTTTGATATGATCTCCTTTGGACCCACCATCCGCTTCCCCCACTCTCCTGACGAAAAGGTGCAAATCGATACTGTCAGGAAATTCTGGGAATTCCTGGTAGTCATCCTGGAAGAGATTCCGGCTAAATAGCCGGCTCTGCCAGTCTAGTGGATAGTGCTGGTAACCACATGACCCGACTGATAGATGGAGATACGGTGGGTGGACAGTGCCCCTTCCCCCAGCATTACCTTTAATTCGACCAGGTCCGGAATTCTGTAGAGTAAAGCATTCTTTGGAACAGAGCTTGCTGAAAAGTAGCCTCTCACCCTGCTAATCTGCCCCAGGGGCCTGATCTCCACCCGCAGAGGCTCCCCTTCCATCAGTTCCGAAGGAACAAAGCCCAGTGTACCGGAGAAATGATCCAGGGGATAGGAAGATATCCCGGTCCCGGTGTCCGGAACAATGAACCAGGTACGCTTTACCACCCTGGTAATGGTCTTGCCTGTAAACAGGGAAAGATAGGCAGCTTCGATCTGATCCAGCTTCTGAATGGCGTCTCCCATGGCCTCTCCATCGGGATAAACTTCATATTCACCCGTTAGCATTTCAAAACGGCGGGTTCGAAGTTCCAGCAGAAAATCAGCCGCCTCCTTGGCTTTGGTGGAGGAGGACTTCTGCTCGACGACCGTGCGCTGAACCGGCACCTCGATAAAGGCCGTATCGGTCACGATGGTCTTATACATGGTTTCCGTGCGCTCCTCAAAATTATTATTCACTCCCAGGTCCTCATATCGAACAAAGTTATCGCGGCTGGTGGATTGCAATCCATTGCCCTTCACATACTCATGGAGGATCTCTGTGCCCTGCATAAGCGTCCCTTGCTCCAGGTAGGGAATAAGTAAAGCCTGATCAAACTTCCCTTCCAGTACATTCAGAGAATAGAAGTGATTGGGATCAAGTTCCCCATGCTGCTCGATGCTCACATCCCAAATATTCCAGCTGCTGGATTTCTTCGTCACCACCTCCTTCAGGCCCAGATACTTCTCCGCATACTCCCAGTAGGGACCGGGAACACTGCGCACCTCACTGAGCGTCACCTCCACCTTCAATACGGTCTGAGGCAGGGCATATAGGTATTGTTCCTTAACCTTTGCGGGTTCCTGGCCCAGGGGAGTCACCAGAAGTTGCAGCGGTTCACTGGAAGCACATCCGCTTAGCAGAACTGCAAGGGCCATATAATAGAAATAGGTTTTCATAGGATAGATTTTAAAATACAGGACGAAAGTAGCACATCGGGACCTCTGATACAAAAAAACATATTAAGATTTCCCGGGAATCAGAGATCTCCAGGCTCTTTCATGGAACGCAGCTCCACTCCCAGGGCTTGATAGGTCTCCAGCAAGCCTGCCAAATCGCTGGCTTCTTCAGCAATCACAGTCTCCTCAAATACCCTAAGCGTATAGCCCCGGTTAGCGGCCGCCCGGACGGTAGAATAAACACAGTGCTCGGCATCCAGCCCGGCCAGTACAAGCCGGCCAATGCCATTGGCCTCAAGGATTGCATCCAGGGGTGTATCATTAAAAGAATCACTTTTTTTCTTGACAAGCACCTGGCCGACAGAAGTATCCAGCCGCTCATCCAGCTCAGCTCCCTTGGAGCCCTTGGCCAGCGTACTGTTTAATATGGTGATCAAGGGATTATTTACCTCGCTGCGGACCCAGATCACCATCCAGCCTTTCTCTACTGCAGCTGCCACCAGCTTGTTTACATGGTTTATGAGGGATTCCGCCTGACTTACATAGCCCTCTGTTACAGAGATACTTCCGGTGGTTCCTTCCTGGATATCGATCACCAGGAGCGCCACCCGTTCCGGATCCCGGTTCTCGATGGGCTCCCCGTCTGTCACCTTAATGGCCGTCCTTTGAAAGATCACAAAGTTTACCACCAGGATCAGCACAAACAATCCAAATACCAGTAATAATCTAAGAGCGATTCGCTTTACCATCTTACAATAATATGGAATTTATTTTAACTATGTATTTCCCTGAAGGCCTCCCCCAGATACAATATCATATCCCCCGCAATCAGCGCTTCCTCACTGGAAGCCTCAGCAGCCAGGTCCCCTGCCAGTCCATGAAGGTACACGCCCACCAGCGCTGCATCCAGGGAGGGGAGCCCCTGTGCCAGCAACCCGGTAATCAGTCCTGTGAGCACATCTCCGCTTCCACCTGTGGCCATTCCCGGGTTGCCGGTGGTATTGAACCAGTATCTCCCATCCGGGGAAGCAATCCCGGTATGGGCCCCTTTCAGAACCACAACTACCTGATGCTTACGGGCAAATTCCCTCTGCTTCAGGTGCCGTTCCCAGGAGTTGGAACTTTCTCCCACCATCCGGTCAAACTCCTTGGGATGCGGGGTCAGGACGGTACCCCCGGGCAAGAGCTCATACCACTCCGGATGTTGGGAGAGAATATTCAGTCCGTCAGCATCAATTAGCAGCGGCACCCGGGTGCGTTCCAGAAGCATCTTTAATCCTTTGCCGGAGTTGGGCTTGCATCCCAGGCCGGGACCGATGCCAATGGCGCTAAAAGGCTCCAGTCCGGGTGGTTCACTAAAAAGAATATCGGATTGGTCGGGACTAACGATGGCCTCCGGGAATGCGGTTTGCACAATGCTGTAACCGAATTTGGGCACATGTAGCGTAACCAGGCCGGCACCCGACCTGAGACAGGATTCCCCTGCCAGCAGTGCGGCCCCCATCATCCCGTAAGACCCTGAAATCATCAGCGCATGTCCCAGGTTGCCCTTGTGTGCAAATTTTCCCCGTTTGGGAAGAAGGGCCCGGATCTCTTCCGGCTCCAGTGTGGAATACTCGGTTTTCAAATCCGCGATGGCCCGGGGATGCAGCCGGATATCATGCACTCTCCAGCTCCCCACATAGGGTTCATGGAGATCAAAGAAAAAGGAGAGAAAAGGAAACTGAAATGTCAGGGTATAGCTGGCCCGGATCACATGAGCGTAATCATTTTCCCTGTTATCTTCCCCGAAGAGTCCCGACGGGATATCGATGGCAATGACCGTAGCGGCCCCTTCATTGATATGCTTGATGATCCTGGCAGGAAGGCCGCTTACTTTCCTGGAAAGCCCGGAACCAAAAATCCCATCGACCACCACGTCAGCGGATTCCAGTGGGGGGAGGTCATCGCTCTCACCAAGTTCCCGGAGCTTAACTTCTCCCTGCTCCTTCAGGCCTTGCAGGTTCGTTCTGCAATCTTCACTCAGAGATCCAGAACGGAGCAGGTAGCACTCCACCCGGAACTGCCTGTCCGCCAACATGCGGGCCATGGCCAGCGCGTCCCCTCCATTGTTACCCGGACCGGCAAAAATCACCACTTTCCGGTCGGTGTGGTAGTGACGCACATACCACCCCGTCAGACGCATGGCCGCCCGTTCCATCAGATCGATGGATTTGATCGGCTCATGCCTGATGGTATAGGCATCAATTTCTCTCACTTGAGCAGCAGTGAAAATTTTCATAACATGCTGTTTTAATCAAAATTAAGAAAAAACTATTTCTATATTTGTGCCCATTACGAAAATCAGACTAAACACAAAAAACTTTGCTCTATGTTAAAAGGACATCCTAAAGGGCTTTATGTTGCCTTCTTTGCGAACATGGGGGAGCGTTTTGGTTTCTATACCATGATGGCGATCCTTGTGCTGTTCCTGCAAGCGAAATTCGGACTTGCTGCAGAGACAGCAGGAGATATCTACAGCTGGTTTTATTTTGCCATCTACGCCCTGGCCCTGCTTGGCGGGATCCTGGCAGATGCCACCAAAAAGTATACAACAGTTATTACCATGGGGCAGGTCATTATGTTTCTGGGATACGTGATGATGGCGATCCCCGGACTTCCCCTGTCGGCTACAGTGATCGCCCTGTTTACCATTGCCATCGGGAATGGTTTTTTCAAAGGAAACCTCCAGGCCGTGGTAGGACAATTGTACGATGATCCCAAATACGATAAAGTACGTGATAACGCCTTCCTGATCTTCTATATGGGAATCAACGTGGGTGCATTTTTTGCCCCCTTTGCTGCCATGGGTATTCGGAACTGGTGGTTAAAAACCAATGGTTTTCTGCACGACGGCAGCATTCCGGCGCTGTGTCACCATTATAAAGACGGAACCCTCCAGGATACGGCGGTTCTGCAACAACTGGCCGACGCCGTAAGCCTGAATGGTCCTGTTACAGACCTGGGAGCCTTTACCACCTCTTACATCGAAGTTTTTTCAAAGGGATACAATATGGCTTTTGGGATTGCTGCTGTGGCCATGGTGATTTCCCTGCTGGCCTACCTGATCTTCCACAAGCATCTTCCCAGGAAGGAAAAAGCTGCCGGAGAAAAAACCATCACCCTCAGGGAAAAGCCCCTGGCCATTCCTGTAGCCCTGGTGGCCGGAGCCATTACAGCTGTTTTAATCAGCTTTGTCAAGGACCTGAAAACCGGCGCTGCCATTGGTCTTTTTGTATCTTTCGTGACCTGGATCGTGATGATATCCACCAAGGAAGAAAAACAGCGCGTTGTATCCCTGCTCCTGGTATTCTTCGTGGTGATCTTCTTCTGGATGGGCTTCCACCAGAACGGGCTTACGCTGACCTTCTTTGCCCGTGATTATTCAGCCAAATCGGTAGATGCATTTACTTACCTCTTCTTTACGCTGAAAAGCCTGCTTTCAGTTCTTGCAGGCATTGCTGGCGTAGTGATGCTCCTGAACAGGAAGGGTGAGATGAAAAACCGGATCATTGGGGCAGTGATGTTTGTTGGGGGCAGCCTGCTGAGTTACATCTTCTACTCGAGAGGTTCAGCCACCAACCCGATTGCACCGGAGGTATACCAGTCCTTTAACCCTCTCTACATTGTCTCCCTCACCTTCGTGGTCATGGCAGCCTTTGAATGGCTAAATAAGAAGGGGATGGAGCCTTCCACTCCCAAAAAGATCGGAATCGGAATGATCATTGCTTCGCTGGGGTTTGTGATCATGGTGATTGGGTCCCGCAATCTGATTTCGCCGGTGGACCTGCAGATTTTAAACGCTGCCGGAGAAGTGACTAGTGTGAATCCTGTACCGGACTCCTCCAGGGTGATGCCTTACTGGCTGATGTCGACCTACCTGGTTCTGACTTTTGCCGAGCTCTTCCTGAGCCCCATGGGACTCTCCTTTGTGTCCAAAGTGGCTCCCACCAGGTTCCAGGGTATTATGCAGGGAGGCTGGCTGCTGGCAACCGCGGTAGGTAACAAGCTGCTGTTTATCGGAAGCTTCTTCTGGGAAAAAATACAGTTATGGCAATTGTGGGGCATCTTTGTGGTCACCTGCCTGCTTTCAGCTGCCTTTATCTTCTCCATCCTGAAAAGGCTGGAGAAGGCGACCAAGTAGCAGCCTCCCGGAAATGGTATAAGCTATTAAAAAACCGCATTAAAGTCGCCACTCTGTGACTTGCAGAAGATGCGGAAAGAGCACCTATGCGGACTCAGATTCACATATCTGTCCGGGGTGCTTGGTCCCATTCCATGATCTGAGAGCACTATCAGGTTGACCCGGTCTGCATATTCCAGTTCTGCAATCCCGGTGCGCAGGCATCCCAGCACCGAATCCAGATAGCTGACCACCTCAGCAGGAGGATAGCAGGGCGAGCAGAATTAAGCATGCCAGACAAGCTTCACAAAGCAGTCCTGTTAAAAGCTTAATTGACTCCCCTTTCGAAATTCAGGTATCTTCTTCTCCTTCGATCCTCCATGGGCCGAAAGAAATCTCTCCTCTGGGGCAGCTCCGGAACCTCAAACTCCTGAATGGTCATATCCGGCAAAAAGCGATAAAACCTGATATGGGCATTTTCGTACCCTCCTCCCCTGGAAAAACGGGCAAAGGTAAAGGGATCCTGAACCAGTTCCGGACGGTATTGATCAAGTGAAAGAATAAACCGGGGTCCGTACTTCCTCAGAGCGTTCAGGAAATAAAAGGTCATGTCATATCCAAGGATCCCATAGTTGATACCCTGTTTGGAGGTATGGGTCGGTTCATTGTAGAAGTGAGACCTGAAGTCAGACATATACTTCTCCACTCGCGGGTCGTAATAATCCACCCAGAAGGGGCTGTAAAAAGTCAGCCTAAGTTGATGAAAGTATTCAAACTGGATGGTTGAAAACTCGGTCCAGTGTGGCCCCCCGATCACCTCAATATCATACTTATTCAACTGTTGCTGATAATAGAGTGTGGAAACCACGGTACTGGCCAGGGCTTCATCAGAGGTGGGTACCACCATCAGATTCTTCTTGTCGGATGACAAGGATTGGATCATTTTATCGGTATTTCGGAGTTCCATGATGACCTCCTTGAACACCGGGGGTTCCGAGAGATGATAGGCCGCAAAGCCCTCAAAGATCAGCTGCTTGAAGTAGCCATGTTTTTCAAGATCAAGTGAATCCTCATTCCTGACATAAACAATATTGTACATATGTTTACTGGCCACCAGCTTGGCGGCTTCCTGATAGCCTCGTTCTAAAGAGGGACTTAACTGAAACAGGTAGGGATTTTCCCTTAACAGGTCAAGATCACTGTAAAATGGGGTTACCACAGGAATCTTGTGTTTTGAGGCAAAGAAAGAAACAAGCTCCAGGGTGTAGTCATAGAAAGGGCCCAGAAAAAGATCGAAATCCTCCAGGCTCTTATCACTGAGGATGGAACGGGTTCGGTCCATGCTCTTCCGGGTGTCATAATAGCGTACCTCCAGTTTCATCCCGGTCTGCCTCATGGAATCGATAGCCAGAAGGGATCCCATAAACAGCTCCATGAATTGCACCGACTGAGGGATCCTCTGCTCCATCATATATCGCTCAATCATTCGGTTTCTCCTGCTCTCTGAGCTTACATCCTTTAAGAGTGAATCCAGGGGTTCCATCTCCTGCAGATCAAAAGGAATGAAGAAAGCCACCCGATAGGTACGCCTGATATTCGCATGACTGTTATCGAGCTCGCTATAATCGTACTCTACCGTTTCATCTCCGGAGGAGAAAAGGGATTCATCCTCCTCGTACTCTGTTTTGAGTGTCTCCTCCTGATCGCCAAGAAGAGGCGCGGGGATCCTGAGCACCTGTCCTGCCTGTGGACCGCCCCAGCCCAGTTCCGGATTTAATGCCCTGATCTCGTCTATGGTCACCTGATAGTAGCCCGCAATGCTATATAAAGTCTCTTTGATCTTGACCGTATGATAGACCAGGCCTTCTTCATTGTAGGAATGTTCTTCTGCTGGTCCTGCTTCTTCCGGAATCTTCAGACGCTGCCCGGGTTGGAGCGACAGCGGAGTGACCCCGGGGTTGGCCTCGGTCAAATCGCTCTCTTTCAAGTTATATAGCCTGGCGATTCTGTACAGGTTCTCTCCACGCTGCACGAGGTGATAGGTCCCTGATTCCACCGGATCCGGGAGCTCCGAGGTATTTACCTCTTCCTTCAGTTTGGGATCAACGGGGATTTTCAGAGACTGACCGATCTGGAGTCCTGATATAACTCCGGGATTTTCAATGGCAATCTCTTTCTGAGAAACATGATAAGTCCGAGAAATGGCATAAAGGGTCTCCCCTGGCTTCACCATATGAATATAGTAAACGGTCCCCCCGAGGATCACTTTATTGTTGGTTCTCTCCACCGCTACAGGCTCCTGAGCCATAAGCAGGGCCTGGAAGAAAAAGATTCCCAAAAAAAGAGAGAGATAGCTTCTATTTGGATATAAACTCATTGATATTCTTTAGGATCCGCTCTTCAATTCTGCTGGTATCAGCTTTTATAAATTTCTCGCCCGTAATACTCTCATAAAGCTCAATGTAGCGCTCTGATACCTCCTCAACAAAAACATTGGGCATTTCAGGGACCTGCTGGCCCTCCTTTCCCTGGAAACCATGACTAATGAGCCACTGCCTTACAAACTCCTTGGAAAGCTGCTTCTGCTGCTCTCCGCTTGCCTGGCGTTCCGCGTAGCCATCCGCATAGAAATACCGGGAAGAATCCGGGGTATGGATCTCATCGATCAATAGAATCTTTCCATCTTTCTTCCCAAACTCATATTTGGTATCCACAAGAATCAGACCCATTTCTGCGGCCATCTCTGTACCACGCTGAAAAAGCGCCCTGGTATATTCTTCAAGTTGCACATAATCCTTTTCTGATACCAGTCCGCTTTCGAGAATCTCCTCCCTGGAAATATCTTCGTCATGACCTTCCTCTGCCTTGGTGGTCGGAGTAATGATCGGTTCCGGAAAACGATCGTGTTCCTTCAGCCCTTCAGCCATGGGTACTCCACACAACATACGTTTTCCATCCCGGTATTCTCTCCAGGCATGACCGGTTACATAACCACGGATCACCATCTCCACCTTGAAGGGATCAGCCATATGACCCACTGTAACATTGGGATCTGGGGAGTCGATCTTCCAGTTTGGAACAATATCAGAAGTGGCATCCAGGAACTTGGAGGCAATCTGGTTCAATACCTGCCCCTTATAAGGAATCCCTCTGGGTAAAACCACATCAAATGCGGATATCCTGTCTGAAACCACCATCACCAGGTAGTCATCGTTGATATTATAGACATCTCTTACCTTTCCTGTGTACAGGCTTTTTTGTCCTGCCAGTTTAAACGCAGTCCCCTTTAGTGCATTGGCCATAACCGAATCTATTTTTTTTAAAGTTATATTTTTTTTCAACTAACAGGCTCCCAGTATCGTCCTAGGAATCGTTATAGGCTTTCACAATGGATTTAACCAGGCGATGCCGGATGATATCCCGGTCATCGAAGCGGATAATGGAAATTCCCTGGATCCCATCCAGGATCCGGATAGCCTGGACCAGTCCGGAATCTTCCCTCCTTGGAAGGTCTACCTGGGAGTCATCCCCGGTTACAATAAATCTGGCATTGGGTCCCATCCTGGTCAAAAACATCTTAAACTGGCTGGGAGTTGCATTTTGCGCCTCGTCCAGAATCACAAATGCATCATCCAGGGTTCGTCCCCTCATATAGGCCAGGGGAGCTATCTGTATGGTACCATCCTCCATAAACTGGATCAGTTTCCTTGGCTGGATCATATCCCTCAAAGCATCATAGAGCGGTTGCAGGTAAGGATCCAGCTTCTCCTTATAGTCGCCCGGCAGAAATCCCAGTTTTTCACCTGCCTCCACCGCGGGACGGGTCAGTATTATCCTCTTGAATTCTCGCTCCTTCAGGGCTTTTACGGCCATGGCAATGGCGGTATAAGTCTTTCCTGTTCCGGCTGGTCCAACCGCGATCAGCAGGTCATTGAGCATACCATCATCCACCAGCCGTTTCTGATTGACCGTAACAGCTCTGATCTTCCTTCCACTCTCCCCGTGTAGCAAAACCTCCCCATCCGGACCGGGAGCCTCCATTTTATGGTCCACTGAGCCGCTCAGTAGGTCCTCCAGATCGGGAAGGGTAACTGTCTGGAATTTCCTCAGGTAACGCAAGAACAGATCCACCTTCTCTTCAAAATCCAGCAGGCGATCTTTCTTCCCCGAAATACGGATTTCGTTGCCTCTTGAAACAATTTTTATATCAGGGAAAAGTTCAACGAATTTATTAAAGCGGACGTTGTTTACACCATAGAAATCAACAGGATCGACACCTTCCAAATAGATCAGTTTTTCCGCCATAAATTAAATTATAATCACTATTTTTGGATGTGCAAATTAAGTTGTTTTTTCCAACATTCCAATAAGAAAATCCCTGTCTCGAACACATGCACATGATCACACTGACGTCCGATTGGAACGAACACGATTATTATGTGGCATCACTCAAGGGAAAACTTTTATCTGCCTGTCCGGACGTTCAGATCATAGATATTAACCATCAGATTAAAGCTTTTAACAGTGCCCAGGCAGCTTTTGTGGTCAGAAACAGTTTCACGCACTTTCCTGAAGGTTCCATTCATATTATAGCGGTTAATTCTGAGCCGGAGATGGGAGGAGAGCTGCTGGCCGCAAGAAAGGACAAACACTTTTTCCTGTGCGCAGATAATGGCATCCTGGGACTGCTGGGCGGTGAGGAACCTGATGAGGTGGTCAGTCTGACCAAAGACTTCCAGGAAGAACCGGATACCTTTATTGCCCTGACCATTTTTGCCCAGGCTGCCTGTAAACTGGCGGGAGGAGCTCCACTGTCCAAACTGGGTTCCCCGGTACTGGAGTATGACAGGCAAACCCCTTTGAGGGCGACCATAGAGGACAGAACCATCATTGGCAGTGTCATTCATATTGACTCCTACCAGAATGCCATTACAAATATCTCCCAGGATCTGTTTAAGCGGATTGGAGACGGAAAAGATTTTGAGATCTTTGTTCAGAGCAAGCACTACGTGGTTAAACGTATTAATAAACGGTATAATGAGACAGAACCGGGAGATTTGCTGGCCATTTTTAACTCGGCCGGTTTACTGGAGATCGCCATCAGGAATGGGAATGCAGCAGGACTGCTGAAATTAAATACAAACTCAACCATCAGGGTTGAATTCAAAGAAGGAAAGCATGCATAGTATGGAAGAGAAGTTGAAGGCGTTTGAACGTCTTCTGGTGGTGATGGACGAATTAAGGGAGAAGTGTCCCTGGGACCGGGAACAAACCCTGGAGAGCCTGAGGAACCTGACCATCGAAGAAACCTATGAACTGGCTGATGCCATTATGGAGCAGGACCTGGAGGAAATCCGGAAGGAGCTTGGAGACCTGATGCTGCACATTGTATTTTATTCCAAAATAGGATCGGAAAAGGGAGCATTCGATGTGGCAGATGTGCTGGATGGGATTTGTGACAAACTGGTGTTCAGGCATCCCCATGTTTTTGGGGAGCGTAAAGTGAAAGATGCCGGTGAGGTTCTTGAAAACTGGGAAGAGCTGAAGATGAAGGAGGGTAACCGCAGTGTGCTTTCAGGGGTTCCGGTATCACTTCCAGCCATGATCAAGGCACACCGGATCCAGGATAAGGTCAGAGCCGTTGGGTTTGACTGGGACCGCAGGGAACAGGTTTGGGACAAAGTGGGCGAAGAGATTCAGGAAGTGAAGCACGAGCTGAACAACGGTCAGGAACCCGAGAAGATGGAACAGGAGATCGGGGACCTGCTATTCTCCCTTATAAACGCAGCCCGTTTGTATGATATTGAACCAGAAACAGCCCTGGAACGGACCAACAAAAAATTCATTCTGAGATTTAAATACCTGGAGAAAAAAGCACTGGAGATGAACCGGTCACTGAAGGAGATGACGCTAGAAGAGATGGAAGAGATCTGGCAGGAGGCCAAATCTATTTAGGGTCCTTCTTTTTGTTTTCTGGCTTCGCAGCAGCCTTTTCGCTGCTTTGCTTCTTCTGGTTGCCTGTCTGCTTCTTCTGGTCGCCACCCTGCTTCTTCTGGTCGCCAGCCTGCTCCTTTTTATCGTCCTCCCCCTCTTTGTCTTCCTCCTTTTCGATCACCTCAAGCATCTCATGTTCATTCAGCTGGTTGTACCACTGGAAAACCTTTTTGATATCCGAAACATAAACACGGTCTTCATCGTATTCCGGGACAAGCTCCCTGAACCGGCTTTTTAATTCCTCCGCAGGGGCCTTATGCGAGATCGTCTCTTTCCCTTCAGACTTCTCCTGGATCATATAGAAAATATCGGCCAGCGGCACCTCTTCATCCATGGTGAAGATAGCGATATCTTCCAGGGAACTCACCCTGGCAGTAGCAGGTGCCACGTGCCTTTTATGCTCTTCCAGGGATTCTACTACGATACCGTTGCGTGCCTGTGCAACAAACTTGAACAATCCTCCTTTGCCCGATATGGCAAGTATGTCTTTTAACTGAATGGTCTTCATGCTTCCGACTAAAGTGATGCAAATATAATACTTCTAATTCAATCCACGCTCTTTCTTAATCTGATCATAGGCCCCCTGGACCTTCCTGAATTTTTCGTGAGCCACTTTTTTAAAGTCTTCACCCAGGTGGCTTACCTTGTCAGGATGGTACTTCATGGCCATCCGGCGATACGCTTTTTTCACCTCCTCGTCACTACTGGTGGGTTCGATCTCCAGGATCTTGTATGAAGCATCGGTCTGGCTCACAAACATGGCCCGGATACTCTGAAAATCAGAATCGGTAATACTCATAAATCCGGAGATCTTCTGAATCACCTGGTTTTCGGCATCACTTACTGATCCGTCTGCCGATGCAATTCCAAAAAGAAAGTGGATCATTTCCAGACGATAGGAGTATTCCAGGCGCTGTGAGAGCTGGTGGGTCACATCCCGCAACGGTATTTCCTGCTTCAGAATATCTCTTAACATAACCACCGCTTCGTTGGCGGTATCTGTACCGAAGCGGGTAACGAAATAGCGTTTTACATAATCCAGTTCGCTTTTCATGACCCGGCCATCCGCTTTCATAACTGCAGCTGTAAGCACCAGCAGTGAGGCTGCATAATCTCCCCGGAGGGTTTGGGTTCCGGGACCTCTGGTCTGCCCGGGCGCGGCGCTGGTCCCGGTATCGAAAATTGAACCCACTGCCAGTCCGAGGATCCCCCCAATGGGACCACCCAGGGCCCAGCCCAGTCCAAGTCCCACCCATTTTCCAAATTTTGCCATAACTTATTCTATACGGTTTAAAACCTTTTCATGTAATTCAATCACCTGGGGCAAAAGCATCTGCGTTCCATCATTATAAATGAGATGGTCGGCCAAATGTACAAGTTCCTCTTCGCTCAGCTGATGTCCCATTCGCTTTAATACGTCCTCCCGATCCACCCGATCACGTTCTATGACCCTGCTGATCCTCAGTTCCCGGGGAGCATAAACCAGAACAGAAAGATCCATCTTCTTGTGTGCCCCGCTTTCGAACAGGATGGCGGCCTCTTCCACCACATAGGGGTTTCCCCTTTGCATGGCTGCCCAGCGGATAAAATCCTGCCCAACAGCGGGATGAACCAGTCCGTTGAGCTGAGCCAGTGTTTCCTGATCTCCAAAAACCGATTCAGCCAGGAATTTCCTGTTCAAAACATCTCCGGAATAGGCCCTTTTTCCAAACATTTGCACGATGGCATCCCTGAGGTCCGGGTCACTATTCATTAATCTTCGTGCTTCAGCATCCGCATTGTAAACTGGCACTCCCAATTTTTCTAATATGCTACACACCAAGCTCTTACCGCTTCCTATACCCCCTGTTATTCCAACACAAAACATCACTCTCTGGTCTTCAGAAATTCAACAGTCTTTGGGTAATACTCATAGCCCAGAAGGTAGTCCGGCAGGTTCTGAATGCTAACGCCCAGGGTGGAAACACGTTCGTCAATTTTGTCATAATCCACCACGGCTCTGAAAGGATAGCGATCAATCCGGTCATACTTGCTTAAGCCCACCTTGCAATTGAGTTTTACAGTGGAAGGAAAGGTCTGAAGAAGGATGCTATCAGGTTGGTTAAGCACTTCAATGGGGACCGAAACCTGCAATTCTGTATAACGTTCCAGCTCAATAAAGCAGGCCACCCTGGAAAAACTGTATTGCAGATCAGCCTGCCTGTGCAGGCGCACCTTGTCGCTGTAATTCCGGGTAAGCAATCCCAGGTCATATCTATCTGTATAGACATAGGAGAGGGTATCCAGGATCAGATCAGGACCACTGACTTCAACGGAATCAGGAGTGAGTAAAATCTCGTCCTTGATGGTAAATTGATTCTCGATGGTATAGGTAAAATCAGGTCTGATCTTCACCATCCGGGTGACCCGGTCTGCAAATTGAAAATACAGTGTATCAGGCTGTATTTCCAATAGTTGCAACTCCGCAGGAAGTTGCATGGCTATCTGATCCTTCAGGTAACGGGTCAAAATATAGGCACTGGAACTGTCCTGCCTTCTGGTCAGATTGAAGGCAGAGACTTTGAAGCTTATGGGAACCGGTTTCCGGAACATCTTATATCTCAACAGGGCATAACCGTGAGCATTGACCTGAAGATCAAGGTGTCCGGGCATTTCCCCCACCTTAACCTTATCTTCCGGAAAATCCGTATAGATCAGGGGATACTCAATGACGGAAGTATAGTTCTTGCTCAGGGCATTGAGCAACCAGATAGCAGCTGAAATAAGAAAAAAGACAGAAAATAACAGTAAACGTTTCCTGAACTGAAGTTTCTGTCCTACCCTTGTCCTGGGCCATTTCTGGAGCTTCCCGTTTTCCAAAGCTATCTCTATTTCTTGGCTGCGGTCCCTTCGGCGGGCTCAGCTACAACTGCTGTTTTATCAACCTTAATTATCACGTTATCAGCAATTTCCAGGGTGACTGTGCGATCCTTTACATCCGTCACCTTTCCGTAAATGCCACCTGTCGTTACCACTTTATCACCCTTTTTGAGTGCATTCCTGAAATTTGTGGCTTCCTTCTGTTTTTTCACCTGAGGGCGAATCATAAAAAAGTAAAAAACCACGATGATCAGCAGCAAGAAAATAAGTGATTGCATTCCTGCAGCGCCTCCCGGTCCGGAAGGTGCAGCTAAAATCTGAAATAAGAAACTCATCCTTTTAGTATATTTAATTAAACATTAGTATTTACATTGGCACGTATGGTCAGGCGAACCTCCTGGGCACTTGCGTTGGATCTGACCGTAACCAGCTTCCGCTGTATCCCACTGCGGCCCGATGCATCGAATATAATGGCAAGGCTCGCCCTTTCACCTGGTCCCAGCGGTTCACGACTCCAATCCGGTGTGGTGCAACCACAGGTGGCCTCCACCGATGAAATCAGCAGATCTTCACCCCCTTCATTTCGGTAGTCAAAATAACAGACCACCTGTTCACCTTCAATGATTGTTCCAAAATCATGTATCAGGGTATCAAAATGTATAACAGCCTGTCCTGTTGATTTTTGTGTATGCTCCGACAGCGGACTGCCAGCCTGGTACTGTCTGCCATTTTGTCCACCGCAGGAGCATACAGCCAAACTCATCAATAGCCAAAAGCTCCCCCGGATCAGCTTGGAGTTATCAATCATTCTCACCTATCAGTCCCCTTCCCGATTTTTTAATTTTTTTCTCCTCCTTGAGCTGCATCACCACCTTGTCCAGCACCCCGTTAATAAACACACTACTTTTAGAGGTGCTGTAGAATTTGGATATTTCCAGGTACTCATTCAAAGTCACCTTTGTAGGGATGGAGGGAAAAGCGATCAGTTCAGCAATAGCAATCTGCATAATCAGTATATCCATAAATGCAATGCGATCCAGATCCCAGTTCCTCGTATTCTCTTTGATATACTCCACATACTCTTCCCGGTGAATGATCGTCTGCCTGTACAGCTTCACCACGTATTCTTCATCCTCTTCATTCTTGTAGAGCTCCATTAATCGCTTGTCAGGTCCGTCCTCTTCCTTAAATTTCTTGAAGGTCTTCACAATCATGCTGGTGATGAACTCCAGATCATCGTTCCAGTAAATGCTCTGCTCTTCCAAAATAGAGTCCAGGCGCTCACTGGAGAAGATGATATGCGAATATATAAAGGAAAGCAGGCGCTTATCCTCGGCATAACCGTTCTCCTCGGAAGTCATATATTCCTCGTACTCTTTGCTTTCCATCAAACGGGTATAAACCTCCTTGATTAATTCCGGGTGATTGACCCAGTTGAGCTTGTGCTGCTCCACAAAGCGGAGCAAGTGCTCATTAGATCTGAGCTGGTTCGCCAGCCTGTTCTCTATAAAGCGGGTATTGGGATGAAGATCTTCGTGCGTGGGAATTCGCTTATTTCTGGCAATCTCCATACGGGATTCTGCGTAGAGCATGACATCAATCATCAGAAGTAGCAAATAATGATAGAGCTCATAGGCTTTTTCGATATTGAAGTGAAGCTCTTTTTCCGAGCGCCTCATATCCTCTCTGCCTGTAGTGTAGTAAGCATAGAGAGATTGCAGTGCTTTAATACGTAATTGTCTCCTGCTGATCATGTGTAAAAGAACCGGAAGCTATTTTCATTAACGATGCAAATTTACACTAATTTTTATTCTATTATACATCTGTTCAGCAGCAAGTTTCATCATAGGCTAAAATGGAGCAAAATTTGAATATGTTTAAAATATTTTACACTTTTGAAAATGAACTAAGTAAACCCTAACCAAAACTTACGTAATGATTGATGAAGGAAATGTTAAATCTGACGAATATGGAGCAGATGGAGCAGGAAGGGAAGAGATCCATTCCAAGGCTGTGAGGGCCGGGAAAAGGACCTACTTTTTTGATGTAAAAGCAACCCGGCGGAATGACTACTACCTGACAATTACCGAGAGTAAAAAAAGATTTAACCGCGACGGAAAGTTTTTCTATGAAAAACACAAACTATTTCTCTACAAAGAGGATTTTGACAAATTTGCAGATAGCCTGAACGAGATCATTGCGTTTATCCGCGAAGCCAATCCACAGCCCATAGAACTGGAAGATGACAAGGTGATGGAGCATGTTAGCAAGGAGCTTCCGGTGGAAGAGGAAGTGGATAAGGAAAAGGATTTCACCAACGTGGAGTTTGAAGATCTGGGTGAAGAAAGCGCTTAATCCCTGTCACCCCTGCGCTCAATAAAATCCTCTATCTCCCCAAAAGAGAGGATCCGTACATTGGTTACAATAAAGTCGTCGTTGAGGAAATTGCCATACCTGTTACATTCATCAATGGCTTCCTTGAATACTGACTTCAGAGAGTGTGTCATCGGCAGCAATAACAACATGGTGGCCAGGTAACCGGAAAAATTTGATTCTTCCAACACGGCATCAAATTTCTTGAGGATATACTCAAACTCATTTTTTATAACCATCTGCTGTGAAGGCGTCAGATCCACCCTGGTTCTTGACATCAGAACCACAAAGTAGCGCAATTTCTCATCTTTACCTCCCAGACCAGTGGATATAAATACCTGATTTTCATCCAGTATCTTACTTTCCAGGAGCATACTGCTTTCATTCAGGGCCAGAACTGCCCAGGAAAGCAACGGCTCTTCAGCTTCCTGAATAAAGGCCTCGATCGCACGGAAACACTCCACCTTTGCTACACTGGCCAGGCGGGCCAGGATCTCCTTCTTCACATCCTCGGAGTAACCCGGTTCTGACAGACACTGCATATGGTCCAGGGCCCACTCCTGGTCCCTCCCCTGCCTTATTCTCATAGAGCACTCGTAATACTCCATCTGAAGATCCATATCGATCTTCTCTTCCAGTATTTTCAGGTTTCCGGGTCGTTCACCCAGAATCTCCCGAATCTTTTCATACAGGTTCTCATGCTCTTCCATCTCTTTCCTGCTAACTTAATAAATGTACGATTTTTTGTTAATTTGGAACAAAGTTTAGCAATGGAGGTGGAATTTGACATAGAGGAGCAGGTAAAAGAAGCTTCGTCCGGCTACAGGCTTTCCATCGAGAGCAGCCTTCAGCAGGGATTCAATCTATTTCGAAAAGCTCCTTCTGAATTTATTGTCTTCTCCGTACTGGCGGTTATTATATTTTCCAATCCCATAAGCGGATTGTTATTGGGAGGACCGGTTATGGGCTCCTACTTTCATCTGGCCCGCCTGGCCAGCAAGGGACAACAGATTGAGATTCCCGATTTTTTCAGAGGGTTCGACAAGGCTGGAGCGTTGATCTTACTGAGCCTGATCATTTTCCTGGCAGTTTTCCTGGGCCTTCTTTTATTGATCATTCCCGGAATCTACCTGGCAGTCTGCTATGTTTTTTCCCACCTCTTTGTCTGGTTTTATGACAAACCTCCCAGGGAAGCCATGCGCTTAAGCAGACAAAGTGTTTCAGGAAACTTCGGACAGATCTTACTGCTTGTCCTGATCCTTGCAGGAATCAACCTTCTGGGGGTTTTAGCTCTGGGAGTAGGGATCCTTCTGACCATGCCCTTCTCCTTCTGTGTAGTCTATGCAGCCTTTGATGATATTATAGGAATTACAAAATAGAGATTATGGATATAAGCCTGGCTGTCCTCGGAGCAGCACTCGTACTGGTTGGATTTATAGGAAGTATCTTACCCATTATCCCCGGCCCGCCTATTAGCTGGGTAGGCTTACTCTTGCTAAAATGGACCGACTATGCAAACGACCACGGGGCAGCCTATGAGAACGCTCTGTGGATCCTTTTGTTTTTCGTAGTCCTGGTCACCATCCTCGACTATGTGGTCCCCATCATGGGCACGAAAAAATACGGAGGTTCCAAACGGGGAGTCTGGGGAGCCACCATCGGGGTGGTGGTTGGTCTTTTCTTTGGCCCTCTGGGCATAATTATCGGACCGTTTCTGGGCGCCTTCATTGGTGAAATCACCACCGGCAAAAAAGAGAAGCAGGCTCTTCGGGCCGCCTGGGGATCCTTTATGGGTTTCCTGCTCGGAGTCGGACTGAAACTAATGGTTTGCGGAACGATCCTCTTTTTTTATATCAGGTTCCTCTTTTTCTAGGCTCCCAGGGTAGCCACCAGGATTGCTTTTATGGAGTGCATCCTGTTTTCAGCCTCATCAAATACAATGGAATGTTCTGATTCAAACACCTCCTCGGTCACCTCCATGGCCTCCAATCCGAATTTCTGGTAGATCTCCTCACCGACGATGGTTGCTCGATTATGGAAGGCAGGCAGACAATGAAGGAATTTCACCTCCGGATTCCCGCTGGCCTGAATCACTTTCATATTTACCTGGTAGGGCCTGAGCAGTTTGATCCGCTCCTCCCATACTTCATCCGGTTCTCCCATGGACACCCATACATCGGTATAGAGAAAATCAACATCTTTGACTGCTTTCCTGACATCGTCTGTAATGGTAATTTTCCCCCCGGTCTCAGCGGCAATCTCACGGCACTTTGTTACCAAACTTTCCTGCGGCTGAACAGAGGCAGGGGCCGCTGCCCTGAAATCCATTCCAAGCTTGGCTGCCCCGACCATGAGCGAGTTCCCCATGTTGTTCCTGGCATCGCCCAGGTAACAGAACTTGATATTATCCAGGGATTTATCAGAATGCTCAATCATGGTCATAAAATCGGCCAGTACCTGGGTGGGATGAAACTCATTGGTCAGTCCGTTCCAGACCGGCACCCCTGAATATTCCGCAAGTTCCTCCACCACACTCTGTCCGAAGCCCCGGTATTCGATCCCGTCATACATACGCCCCAGTACCCTGGCGGTATCTTTCATAGACTCCTTATAGCCTATCTGCGATCCGGAGGGTCCCAGGTAGGTGACCCCGGCACCCTGGTCCAGCGCAGCTACTTCAAAAGCACACCTGGTACGGGTGGAACTTTTTTCAAAAATTAAAGCAATGTTTTTTCCCTTCAGGGTGGGAACTTCGGTTCCACTGTACTTTGCCTTCTTTAATGAAAAAGCGAGATCCAGTAAAAACTTGATCTCCTGCGGAGTAAAATCCAGCAGAGTCAGAAAATGTCGGTTTCGCAGGTTAAATGCCATAATACTTGGTTTTCTTTAATTGGTCGGATAAAAATAATACAAATTGTTATTGGTCGTAATTCATCGTGATTTTTGTTCCGAAACTCCTGTCCTCCAGTTTAAATGCTTCGGTGATCACACTTTTTTCTCCCCCTTGCTCGATAAATTGCAGGCAAGCCCTGATCTTGGGAGCCATATCTCCTTCCCCGAACATCCCCTGTTCCAGGTAAGAGTGGGTATCCCTGTAATCCAGAAACTCCTTGACCTCCTGTAAGCTTGTGCCATAATTGATGTAAACAAATGGAACATCCGTGAGAATATAGAACTCATCAGCTCCTATCCTTGCTCCCAGAAGAGCAGAAGCCAGGTCCTTGTCGATTACCGCCTCTGATGGTCGCAGACGACCCTCCGAATCCCTGTAAACCGGGACGCCTCCTCCACCGGCGGCCACCACTATGGCTCCCTGGCGGGCCAGTTTTTCGATGACCTGTTCATTCATAATTCCGATGGGGATGGGAGAAGGCACTGCTCTGCGATATCCCCCTTCACGTTTCTTTCCTTCCTTGAAGATCCACCCCTTCTCCGCTCCTATTCGTTCTGCTTCCTCCTTACTATAAGTCCTGCCCACCCGTTTTGTGGGTATCTGGAAAGAGGGGTCCTTCTCTTCCACCAGGGCCATGGTCACCAGGGTGATCACCTCTCGCGTAATCCCGTTTTTATCCAGGATATTTCGTAACATTCGTTCGATCATATAGCCGATCCCCCCCTGGGAATCCGCAACACAGATATCCAGGGGCATTTGCGGAATTCCGTAATTCGCCTCGCCGGCGTCGTTCCTCATGAGAATGTTGCCCACCTGGGGTCCGTTTCCATGGGTAATCACCAGGTCATATCCTTCCCTGATGAGAAAAACGAGATTTTCAAGGGTATCCGTGGTATTCTGCTCCTGTTCGTCAATGGTACCCGCCTGATTGTCGCGAAGAAGCGCATTTCCACCAAGTGCTACAACTGCAAGCTTGTTCATATGAGACCGTTTTATTTCGAAAACAAATCTAAATAATCCCGCTCCTTCCTCTGCTTTTAAAAAGAATTTATTAAACATATTAACCATCTATTTTCCTGATATCCCTCTTGAATCTCTTTTTAAAATGAGGACTCAGCGTAGCGACCGCATTTGGAAACAAATGAAACTATATGTAGGTTTGCTGGAAATTTATTCCATATAGCGTGTCGCGTAAACTTCTTATCTCCCTTCTGATTCTTATTACGCCCCTGTTTTTCAGTTGCCGCCGTAAGGTCACCCTCCCTGAGACTGTGGAAGCTCATTATGTACGGTACCACATCACCTACCTGGAAAGTATGGCTGGTGACGTGCCCACGAATATATTGCCTGGCAGGATGGATTCCTGGTACACCGACTATTATGTGCTAACCAAAATTGAGGGTTTTTTTAACCAGTTCTCCCTGATTCAAATTGCCGATCTCAAACGCAAAAAGGTCACCACGCTTTTACACCTCTTTGGAACTAAGATCTATTACCGGGGCGAGAAGGGAGAATTGCCGGCGGGTATTGTTGCTCCCGTAAACATGACCTATCGCAACACGGGGAAGCAGTCGGTAATCGGAGGACTGCGCTCGGAACAGATGGAAGTGGATACCGGAAGCGAGAAGTTCAATATCTATTATACGCACGATTTCACTGTGCGGAAGCCCAACCTCAGCACTCCGTATGGTTCCATTGACCATCCCCTTTCTGATTTCAGGATCCAGCTCAGCCAGCTGAAAATGCATTTAAGTACGGAGAAATATGAATCCCGGCTTATTGAATCTGAAAGCTTCACGGTCCCTGAGGAATACCGGGCAGTCAGCCGCTCTTACATGGAGCAAATTATTAACAACCTGTTCACAAAAGAATAGCCCCTGTTATTCCGTTATTATTACCTTAGAAAGTTATAATTACCATTAATTGTTACCATACAATAGGGAGAGAATGGCCAAAAAAAAGAAGAAAAAAACTATCATCAGTTTCCTGAGTTCGGTGGTGGCCTTTTTCAAAGACGACCGCTTTCGGTATGCCCTGGGAATATTATTTCTGCTGGTCGCTTTGTTTATGGTCCTTTCGCTTATCTCTTATCTCATTAACTGGAAAACGGATCAGGATTTTGAATGGGCCAGAGTTTTTTCCGGCCCCGAGGTCAGGGTAGAGAATTCAGGTGGAAAACTGGGGGCATGGCTATCCAACCTGCTTATTAACAGATGGTTTGGAATTTCCAGCTTCTTTTTTCCAGCCATCCTGATCATCTGGGCCATGGCACTGTACAGGATACGATTGCTGCAGCCGGTAAAGGCCATCCGCAACAGCCTCATCCTGATGATTCTGATCTCGGTGACCCTGGGCCTGATATTTGGAAATGGGGACGGGGCCCTGGGAAGTGGTCCGGGCGGTCAGCATGGCTATTTTCTGAGCAGATGGTTGATAGCCAGTATTGGCACCCTGGGAAGCATTTTTCTGCTGCTTATTTGCTACACGGCCATGATTCTATTCTCCACTTCCTTCCTGGAGTGGATCCGGACACTTGAAAGTCCCTTTAGCTCGTCTGCAGAAACATCTCCAGATTCCGAGTTTAGTGCTGATAAAGAAGAGCCGGCAAGCATCCAGGAAGAGCCCGTCGTGGAGGAAGAGCTGCCCCGGGAACCCTTAGGGATGAAGGAAGAAGCTATGGTAGATAAGCCACAAGAATCGGAGAAGGAAAGTACAGGGAAAGAGGATGTGGAGATGACCATTGAGGATGTTTCAGGCACCAACCCCGACGATTATAATCCCGATGAAGGAGCCCTGGGAGAGTACGATCCCACCCTGGATCTGCCCAAATTCAGGTATCCCCCGCTGAGCCTGTTGAAAGAGTATGATCAAGGGGATTCCACTGTGACCAACGAAGAGTTGCTTTCCAATAAAAACAAGATCGTGGAAACCCTGGGCAACTACAACATCAAGATTGATAAGATAAAAGCCACCATCGGACCCACGGTAACCCTGTATGAGATCGTCCCGGCACCAGGCATCCGGATCTCCAAGATCAAGAACCTGGAAGATGATATTGCCTTAAGCCTTTCTGCTCTGGGAATCAGGATCATAGCTCCCATTCCAGGAAAGGGCACCATCGGTATAGAGGTTCCCAACCAGAACCCGCGTACCGTTTCCATGAAGTCCATCCTCTCCTCCAAAAGATATCAGGACGCCGATATGGAGCTGGCTATAGCCCTGGGGAAAACCATCTCCAACGAGACCTTTGTATTTGACCTGACCAAAATGCCGCACCTCCTGGTTGCCGGAGCCACCGGTCAGGGGAAATCAGTGGGATTAAACGCCATCATTGCTTCCCTGCTCTTTAAAAAGCACCCGGCCCAGCTGAAGTTTGTAATGATCGATCCCAAGAAAGTTGAACTTTCTTTGTACAGCAAGATTGAACGGCACTACCTGGCCATGCTCCCGGAATCGGAAGAGGCCATTATTACAGATACGCAGCAGGTGATACATACCCTGAACAGCCTTTGCGGGGAAATGGACGACCGTTACAACCTGTTAAAAATGGCCCAGGTCAGAAATATCAAGGAATATAATGCCAAATTTATCAGCCGTAAACTGAATCCCAACAAGGGACACCGCTACCTGCCTTTTATTGTGGTGATTATTGATGAGTTCGCGGACCTGATCATGACAGCAGGAAGAGAGATTGAACATCCTATCTCCAGGCTGGCCCAGCTGGCCAGGGCCATAGGGATTCACCTGGTGATTGCCACCCAGAGACCCACGACCAATATAATCACCGGGGTAATCAAGGCAAATTTCCCAGCACGTATTGCCTTCCGGGTCACCTCCGGCATCGATTCCCGGACCATCCTGGACGGCCCCGGGGCTGACCAGTTGATAGGCAGGGGGGATATGCTGTTCCTCAGTGGAAGTGAACCCATCCGTCTGCAATGTGCGTTCGTGGACGGGCCCGAAATCGAAGAAGTTACTGATTTTATCGGGCAGCAGAAGGGCTACCCCTCTGCCCTGATGCTCAATCCTGTGGATGAACAGGGAGGTGCCGCTCCGGAAGTGGATCTGGACAAAAGAGATGATAAATTTGAAGAGGCAGCCAGACTGGTGGTGCAGCACCAGCAGGGTTCCACCTCGCTGATCCAGAGAAAACTCTCACTGGGCTACAACAGGGCAGGCCGGATTGTGGATCAGCTGGAAGTTGCCGGCATCCTGGGTCCTTTCGAGGGAAGCAAAGCCAGACAGGTCCTGGTTAAAGATGAATTCAGTTTGGAACAGATTTTGAGTAGTCTATCCTAAAAGGAGAACCAAATCATGAAGTACCTCCAAAAAATTTTATTGCTGACTCTGCTGATAAGTGTTGGTGCTTCTGTAATCGGCCAGCAGGACAGCCGGGCTGATAAATATATGCAGGCCGTATCAGAGCAGTTTGACATGAATACAGCTTATAAGATCAAAATGGACTATATCAGGGAAGATCTTATGCGGGAAACTTCTGCTGAGGGAGAGGGGATGATCTGGATGAAAGGCCTGAAATACAAGATAATAGTCGATGAATACATTTCCTATTATAACGGTGAAAAACTCTACTCCCAGAACACGGAAAACGAGGAGGTCTACGTAAGTGTACCGGATCCTGATCAGCCAGGTTATCTCCAGGCGGTACCCATCAGAATCATCAAGGCCTACGAAAAGGACTTTAACTATATGTACATGGGAGTGACCCCCGTGTTGGGAAAATCGCTGGTGGAGATTCAGCTCTATCCAAAAGATAGATCAGGACCCTATTCCATGCTCAAGATGTTCATACATCCCGTTTCTCAGAAACTGGAGATGATCCAGCTCAAACACAAAGAGGGGATTCTTTATACCATGATCCTCACCGAGATCAAGACAGATAAAACAGTTACAGAAAGTACCTTTGTATTTGATCCGGCAGCCTATCCCAATACAGAAATTATCGAATTGCTTGAATAAGACCTTTCTGTTCAGCCCACACCTGCAGGGTAAGATCGCGACTTATTCCGGATACTCAATCCTGGAGTGATAGATGTTCGATAGTCTGTTCTTAAAGATCTCTTTGACGGCTGTAATATCAGCAAAGGTGATATCCGCATCAGAAAATTGCTCTTCCTCCACCTGGCGGCTGACAATTTTCTCCACCAGCTCAGAAATAGACTCCCGGGTATAGGTTTTCAAGGTTCGCGAGGCAGCCTCCACCGAATCGGCCATCATTAATACAGCCTGCTCCTTATTGGCAGGTTTTGGTCCCGGATAGGTAAATTCACTGATATCCACCTCCTCCCCCGGATTCGTATTTATAAAAGTCCGGTAAAAAAACTGTACCGTTCCGGTTCCATGGTGTGAGGTGATAAACTCGATAATCTTTTCATTCAATCCATACTTTTTAGCAATCTCCACCCCTTTAAGCACATGATCAATAATTATCCTCGCGCTGCTCCGCTCATCGATATCATTATGCGGATTGGATCTGCCATGCTGGTTCTCAATAAAATACTGGGGATTTTCCATCTTTCCAATATCGTGATAGAGGGCACCGGCACGCACAAGCAGGGAATTGCCGCCTACCTTCATCACGGCCTCTTCGGACAGACTGGCCACCTGCATGCTGTGCTGAAAGGTTCCGGGTGCTTTTTCGGCCAGAGCGCGCAGTAAAGGCTGATTGGAATCAGACAGTTCAAACAGTGTGGCATCAGAGAGGAAGCCAAAAATACGCTCAAACAGGAACACCAGAGGATAGACAGTCAGGATCAGAAGCCCATTGCCGGCGATCCATAATACGTCGATCCAGTTGATCTGGCTGAAATCGCCCTCCTGTAACAGGGAAAGGATGATATAGATAGCTGCATATGCGGCCATGACAAAGATGGCGGAATAGAAAAGAATGCCTCTTTTATAATAGGAGCGTAAACTGAATAAGCCCACCAGTCCGGCCAAAAAATTCATCAACACAAACTGGTAACTGTTGGGGACCCAGAATCCGGCCAGCAGCAAAGTGATCATATGAACAAAGAGTGCATAACGGATATCAAAGAAGGTCTTCAGGAAGATGGGCACCAGCACAAAAGGTATTACATAGATACTCACTGCCTCGTGGGTGGCTGCGGCCCGGGTCAAACCCACCATAATCACGATCAGTCCAAGGGTAAAAACAGTCTGATTCAGGCTGATGGAGAACTCCTTCCTGAAATAGCGGATAAACCAGAAAAGGGCCAGAAATATCAGACTGATCAGTAAAAATTGTCCCCCATAGACCACCAGGTAGTTCTTTCCCACATTTGGATTGGACTCATACTCCTTACGGAGGGACTCAATGATCAGGAAGTCCGACTGGGTCACCAGCTCACCCTTGGCAATAATCAACTGCCCCGACTGAACCATACCCTGGGACAGGGTCATTTGATCCAGGGCTGCCTGATGCACTTTCAGGGTCATCTCCTCGTCATAAATCACATTGGGTTGCAGGTAGTCGTTCAGATTCATTCGTTTCATCACTGCAAGGGAGGATTCCCGGGCCCCTTCCAGCTCGGCACTTACATATTGATAGGCAGATCGTCCGGTAAACAGGGCTGAGAGGCGATGCTCTTCAGCCAGGCCATCCTTTACCACCATCACCGAAGTTTCCTCAGGCGCTTTCCCTTCCAGGATCGGATGCGGCTCGACAATTCCAAGCACATAGGTCTCCTTCAATACGCTGTCAATCAGCTGGGCGGTCATCGCCCATCGGTCAGACCGCTCCCCCTCCAATCCCATGTTTGCTGCGATACTCTCGTAATCACGGTTAAAAGCGCCGATCATACTCTGGCCCACCAGGGTGTCTTCAAAGAAATAGAGATAGGAATTCGCCTGCAGGCTGTCCAACTCCCTTTGCACCACCTCATCCGCTTTATATATGGGGAAATCAAAAGGAGCCACCAGGTTCTCATGCATCCATGGTTTGTTTTTGGTATACTCATAACGGAACTTCCCTTCCCGGGGAAACATAAAATAGACCAGTACAATACTGAGGATATAAATGAGAACGATCTGAATGGTTTTCCAGAATCTGACAATGCCCTTTATCCAATTCATGAAGTGAATTTAAAATATCTTATCCAACTTTTAACCTTAGCCTTGTATTTTTGTTCAAAAGCTTGTAAACTGCAGTCTGTCCATGAAATACGAAGCATGACCAAAGGAAGTACTTTTCAGGCCTACATTCCAATGATGCTTGAGCCGGATTACTCATCCATGATGATTTCTCAGCTTTTGTTCGGGGAAGAGTTCATCCTCCAGGAAAAAAGGGGGAACTGGCTTCATATCAGAGCCGAATTTGACGGAACGGAAGCCTGGGTAATGGAACAGGGGGTAAAACTCCGAGATGCCCCAGATGAGGAGAATACCGGGGTTCTGAGTAATTTTCGGCTGCTCGCCCTGCCATCAGCCATCGTCCTGGACCTGACCAAGGGACAACAACGGATCATCTCAGCAGGATCGGTCTGGAACACAGAAACGGGGAATACCCTCACCTGGTACGGACGTGAATTTGAGTTTATCAGCAGAGAAGGCTTTATTATCCCCGGATCCGGCTTCGATCCGGGGGAGTTCGGCAAACGGATCGTATCCCTGCCTGCTATTCCGGGAGGAAGATCGGGATTTGGATTTGACGGAGCCGGACTGGTGCAGATGCTTTGCAGAATGAGAGGCAAAGCTATCCCCCGGCATTGTCAGCAACAGGCGGAGCTAGGCACCACCATCAACTTCATATACGAAGTGGAAGAAGGGGATCTGGCCTTTTTTGATAACGAAGAAGGTGAGATCATTCATGTGGGAATGATCCTGGAAGACAACAAGCTCATTCACTGTGCAAGCTGCGTAAGCATCGATCCGCTGGATCATCATGGCATATTCAGCAATGAGAAGGAAGGATATACCCATAACTTAAGAGTCATTAAACGACTCTAAATCCCATGCCGGAGAAGAATATGCCCCCTGACTACAGATATGAGTATCCCAGGCCCGCTGTCACAGCGGATATTGCTGTTCTGAGGCTTGAGACGCTGCCCGAGATATTGCTGATCCAGCGTAAATATCCCCCGTTCAGGCAGCTGTGGGCCCTTCCTGGAGGATTTATGGAGATGGAGGAAACACTGGAAGAGGCAGCTCGCCGGGAATTGTTGGAGGAGACCGGGATCAGGGCCGGCGAATTGATCCGTTTCGATACCTATGATGAACCAAAACGGGATCCCAGGGGACGAACCATCACCCAGGTCTTTGTGATGATCTGGAAGGAGGAAATGGGCCGTCCGAAAGCGGGCAGTGACGCATCCACACTGCAATGGTTCGGACTGAACGAACTCCCCAAGCTTGCCTTTGATCACAAGCAGATTGTAAGCGATGTCATCCGCATGATCCAGGAGGGATCCCGGGAAATTTGAAAAGCCTAAAGGATCATTCCGGCACCAACGGTATTGTTGGTGGCTTCATCAATAATAATGATACTGCCGGTAATATGATTTTCCTTATAGGAGTCGTAGAAGATTGGTTTGGAGGTCTTCAGGGTGATCCTGGCGATCTCATTGAGCCCCACCGAAAGGTCCTCTTTGTCTTCCTCCAGATTATTAATATTCACCTTATACCCTACACTCCGGATAATCCCCTTCAATTCTGAGGTGGTGTGCCGGATCACGTACTTTCCCCCCAGCACCATGGGTTTTTCGCCCAGCCAGCAGAGCATCAAGTCGACCTCCTGCCCTATTTTTGGCTTCTGAGCTACCGGAACAATCATGTCTCCCCTGCTGATGTCTATATCATGTGCCAGGCGGAAGGTAACGGACTGGGGAGGGAAAGCCTCCTTCAACTCTCCGCTCATGGTATCAATGGCCTCCAGGGTGGTCTCCATGCCACTGGGCAATACGGCAACCTTTGCTCCGGGTTTCCAGACTCCCCCGGCAATTCGACCGGCATATCCGCGATAGTCGTGGTACTTTTCCATCTGTGGACGTATCACATACTGCACGGGAAAACGGCAATTCCTGAAGTCTCCATCGCTTCGAATATCGATGGTCTCCAGGGCCTCCAGCAGGGTCGGGCCCTCATACCAGTCCATGCTCTCGCTCCGGTCCACCACATTGTCCCCCTTCAGGGCAGAGATGGGGATGAAACGGACATCCTCAATATTCAGCTGTACCTTGAAGGGTTCAAACTGAGCGTGAATCTTATCGAATACCTCCTTTTTATAATCCACCAGATCCATTTTATTGATACAGATCAGGATATGCGGGATCCCGAGCAAAGAGGCAATAAAGGAGTGCCGTATGGTCTGCTCCAGCACCCCGTGGCGGGCATCCACCAGGATGATGGCCAGGTTGGCGGTGGAGGCGCCGGTTACCATGTTTCGTGTATACTGCACGTGACCGGGAGTATCCGCAATAATAAATTTTCTTTTAGGGGTGGCAAAGTAGCGGTAGGCCACATCGATGGTGATCCCCTGTTCCCTCTCCGCACGCAGTCCATCCGTTAAAAGCGCCAGGTTGACCTGCTCCTCCCCTCTTCGCTCGCTGGCTTCTTCCAGCTGTTCCATCTGATCTTCAAAGATCGCCTTGGAATCATACAAAAGTCGTCCGATCAGGGTTGATTTTCCGTCGTCCACACTCCCTGCAGTCGTAAAGCGCAGCAGTTCCATATCCAGGTAACCAGGTGCGGGATTCTCTCTCATACTCATTATTCAAGTTCCTTTTTTTGCCACTTATCTAAAAATAACCCTCTTTTTTCCGGTCTTCCATGGCTGCTTCTGAGCGCTTATCGTCATACCTGCCACCCCGTTCGGTGGAGCGGGCTGCCGCCACTTCCTGAATGATATCCTCCAGGCTGTTGGCGGTGGAAAGTGTAAGACCCGTACAGCTGATATCGCCGATGGTCCGACAGCGCACATCCTTAAGTTCGTAGGCCTCATCCTCTTTCAGTTGCATAAAGGGTGCTTTAGCCAACCAGGTCCCGTCCCGGTTGAATACCTCCCTCTTGTGGGTAAAATAAAGCCGGGGAATGGGAATCTCTTCCAGGTAGATGTATTGCCACACATCCATCTCGGTCCAGTTGCTAAGCGGGAACACTCTGAAGTGCTCTCCCATTTGCTTTTTTCCGTTAAAGATGTTCCACAGTTCCGGACGCTGGTTTTTAGGATCCCACTGACCAAAGTCATCCCGGTGAGAGAAAAACCTCTCTTTGGCCCGGGCTTTCTCCTCGTCTCTGCGACCTCCGCCCAGGGCTGCATCGAATTTAAATTCCTCGATGGCATCCAGCAGGGTGACTGTCTGAAGCACATTGCGGCTGGCATTCACACCTGTCTCCTCCACCACTTTGCCCGCATCGATGGAGTCCTGGACCAGGCGAACAATGACCCTGCCGCCGGTATCTTCCATCAGCTGATCCCGGAACTCCAGTGTTTCCTTGAAATTGTGACCCGTATCAATATGCAGACAGGGAAAGGGAACCACCTGGGGCCAGAAAGCTTTCCGTGCCAGGTGATACATTACGATGGAGTCTTTTCCTCCGGAAAACAGCAGGGTTGGTTTTTCAAATTGTGCTCCCACTTCACGGATCACGTAGATCGCCTCTGCCTCTAACTCGCGCAGGTGGGTAATACTATAATCTGTCATCTTTTGATTCAATAATACCTGTACAGGCATGCAAAGATAATAAAAAAGAGGGTACCACAGGGCACCCTCTTTTTATCAATGTTTCACAAAGCTTACTGGTTCCACCAAACTCGTGAAGTGTTGTTGTCGGAAGCAGGCGAAAGAGTGCTTACCCCGGAATTGTAGTTGGTGGTATTTAAACTAACCTCATCGGCGGGATAGTTATACCTCCTGGGAATCTGTCCATTGTTAATGGCATCAGGAGCAGGCTGCAAATCAGGAATATCTGTCCTTCTCCACTCAGACCATGCATCATATCCCAGCGGATAAAGGGCTACCCACTTCTCTTCACTGATCACCGTGAGTTCTCCCTCAGTGCTCATGTCGGCTACCCTGGCTGCCGCATAGCTGGCGCCATCACCCATGGCAAGTGCGCCGGTGGGATCATAAAGCGCCTCCATGGAGGCATAGGAAGCCATGATTCCATTGGTAAGCATATCGGCCACCACCTCGGAGGTCCACCCCCTGGAAGCAGCTTCGGCCCTGTTTAGCCAGGTATAGCCTGCTGTAAGCAAGGGCATCGGGGTTCCCGGATCGAGCAATACAGAGGCAACGGTCGCACTGGCTTCCTGATAGTCAAGGTAGCCATAAGGCAAGCCGGCTTCAGCAGTGTCTTCCTGCATCACCAGTATCCTGTTATCAAAGGTGGTATTGGAAGTCACCGCATTGTCTCCATAGCCTTTCATAGAACTGATCAGCTCCTCAGTAACTCCATAGTCTGCCGGACGCATCCAGTTCCAGGGATTATTAAATCCATTCTGGGTATCAAACTCGTACCATGCCTCATCCTCCAGGGACTCGATCACCCCACCGGGGTGAGCCAATGCGGAAGCAAATTCACCTTCAGCATCGATGGTTGTGGTTGCTTCAGAAAGCTGCATGGCCATCTGCATCAGAAAGGAGTTGGCAAACTTGACCCATTTGGTCATGTCACCTCCGTAGATGGCATCCCCTGTGGGGCCTTCAGCGCCTTCATTGATCATGTCCCTGGCTGCTTTCACATCAGCGATCATGCCCGCATAGATAGACTCCTGGCTGTCATACGCGGGAGTCAGAGTCTCGGCGTTCAGCGCATTGGAATAGGGCACATCCCCAAACAGGTCAGTAACACGTTTGAAGACCACCGATTTGAAGATCATGGCAACCGCTTGCTGGTTGGCCAGATTTCCGTTACCAAGCACTGCGGGATCGAGTTCAGATGCAGGATCCGATACAATATCGATCACCAGTTTCAGGTTGGAAAGAACCTGTACATAGTAAGACTGCCAGAATCCGGCATAATCTGCATACAGCATTTCATCATTATATACCAGCTGCATAAAGTACTGCACATTGAGGGTCGGGGTAATCCGGTAAGGACGCCCCTCTCGTGTCGCAAAATTGGTCATGGCACCGGATAGCAGGGTAGATGTATTACCCTCCAAAGGACCATTCACATTCTTGTTTGTATCGCCAAAATCGCTTATGTCACATCCCGTGAAGCTCAAGGCGATACCCATTATTATAACAAATAGTTTTTTCATATCTAAAATCAATTTAAGCGTTCTAGAATGTTAACTTAACATTGAAACCAAAACTCCTGGTACCCGGGAGCTGTGCGTTTTCTCCATATGTCTGTGAAAGCTCTGAAGGATCCCAGCCGTGGATATTATCCTCAGCTACGGCGATCATCCAAAGGTTCCGACCTACAAATCCAATGCTGGCTCCTTTGATAAAGGTTTTCGATAACAGACTCTTGGGGAGATTCACCATAAGGCTCAGTTCCCTCAGCTTGATATAGCTGGCATCGTGTATGAAAGGAGTAGGAATGGTATTGGACTGGAACTGTGAGAAGTAGGTATATGCATCGATATACTCGCTGTAGGCTTCCCCATTCGCCAGTACGCCGGTAACATGGACCCCACCGCCATCGGCCGGATCCTCCCGAACATTGGAGCCCCGGTCATTGTCGACAGCAGTCTCTTCCAACAGCCCTGAGTAGTTACCCCACATCTCGGAGAGGGAGTAGAACAATCCGCCTTTCTGAAAATCGATGGAGGCAGAAAGGTTGACCAGGTTGTTAAAGAAGCCCAGGCTGTTCAGGATACCCCCGGTAAAATCGGGAAGTACAGAACCGTAGTAATGTCCTGTTTCGTATGCATAAGTACCCGTGGGATTCACAATGTAGTTCCCATTGTCATCGGTGGCAATGGTACGGCCACGCAGCTGTCCCCAGTTGTTATCCAGTTCATGGGTCATGTAAACAAATCCCCAGTCATCGTTTCCTCCAGGTGCAGCCATCGACTCCAGGTCACCCGGGAGCTCCAGGATCACTGAATTAACCGTACCAAAGTTAAGGAAGATATCCCAGGTCACAATTTCGGACCGAACCGGAGTGGCATTCAAAGTTATTTCGATACCGCTTCTCTGAGATTTACCTGCATTGGTCAGGTAAGTGGTATAACCCGTAGCTGTGGACATATCCACAGGAATGATCTCATCCTCTCGGGTCTCATTGAAGTAGGTAAGGCTCAGACCCAGCCTGTTCTCAAGAACGCTGACATCAAAACCAGCCTCAACAGAAGTATTCTTGGCAGGAGTGATATTGGGATCCACAGCCTGCGCATTGGTATACATCTGGGGCAGACCGAAGTAGGGACTCCCGGAAAGCGGGAAGATCGGATTCAGGCTCAGAGCGCCTACGTCGGAACCAATCTGTGCCCAGCCGGCACGGACCTTGGCAAAAGACAGGAAAGAGCTCTCGATCAGCTCGCTAAGAATAAAGGAGCCTCCCACAGAGGGGTATAGATAGCTGTTGTTGCCTGATGGAAGTGCTGAACTCCAGTCATTCCTTGCAGTCACGTCCAGATATACCAGGCGCTTATAACCAACCGATGCACTGGCATAAATACTGCGCACCTCCTTGTTATACTTCCAGGTATTGGGAGTAACAGGAAGAATGGCATTGGAATAGGTGAATACGTCGGGGATCACCAGACCCTGGTTGCCATCTTCAATATCCATGTTGGCACGGAAGCGGTCATAGGAATTGGTCCGGATGTTTCCACCCACAAAAGCCTGAACGTCCACTTCGCCGAACTGGTTGGCATACTTCACCATGGCACTGTAGTTGTTCTCCACCTGCAGTGTCTTCTCGTTTCCAAATCCACCTGACGCCCACTCATTATAAAGGTCAGGTTCGGCAGAATTTCCGAGTGCAAACGGGAATTCAAAATAGCGCTTATAATTATAGGTGTTCGTGGACATATCAGCCGATACCTCGATATGATCCGTGAGTTTATAGGTGGCGTTTACCTTCCCTATAAAATAATTCCTGTCCTTAACATCCTGGTAGTGTTTCAGCCAGTAATAAGGATTGTACCAGAAGGCCCCGTTTTCAGAACCAAAGCGGGTTCCCAGGTTGAAGCCCCAGTAATTCCAGGAAGCATGGTATCCATTTGTGGTTTGCAGATCAACCAGTTCACGCATTTTATCCATCTCCACGTTCCGGTTGAACCATGAGTTGAATGATCCGGTGGTCTGGTTAGAATAGTCGTCATTAAAGTCACCCTGTACCTGATTGTTGGACCAGTTCATATTTCCTTTGATGCTGAGCCTGTCAGATGCCTTGTAGCCTACATTGGCACTTACCTGGTTGCCCTTCAGATAAGATTCAGGAATGATCCCTTTCACATCCAGGTTGCTGTAAGTCACACGGGCATTGAATTTCTCATCTCCACCACTGATGGCCACTGAATTCTTCAGGGTTACCCCGGTGTTATAGAAATCCTTGATATTATCAGGCTGGGCTTCCCAGGTGGCCAGTTCCCCGTAGTAAGGGCTGTCGGGCCAGATGTTGTACCAGGCCACGTAAGGCTGTCCGTCAAAGGCTGGGCCCCAGCTTTCATCGGCATACCCGGCCCAGATGGAACGCTGTCCGTCAAAGACCGCAAATTCGGGGGCATAGGGCTGTCCCAGATAGTTGCCTGCGGCATAATCCATCACATCCCATTCGTCTTCTCCGTCATAACCGCCCCCGTAAAGGTTCTGGTAATTGGGAAGATAAGCTACTTTCTGGAAGGTGGTGTTGCTGTTGATCTCCACGCTTATACCCTGCGCAGCACCATCTTTGGTGGTGATCAGGATCACGCCATATTCAGCGCGTTGTCCGTAAAGTGCAGTCGCGTTGGGACCTTTCAGCACACTGATGGTCTTAACGTTTTCCATGTCCACCACATTAGGATTGGTGGTGGGGATCCCGTCAATCACATAGAGAGGATCAGCATCCGAAGTCATGGAAACCGCGCCACGGATACGGATACGGCCTGACTCATCAAGGATGGATCCGGCCTGTCCGACTATCTGAACGCCAGCCACCTTACCGGCAATGGCGCTCTTCAGGTTGATTTCACTGGTGATGTTCACATCCTCAGCGGTAACTTCCTGCTGAGCATATCCCAGTGATTTCTTGTCCCGGGAAATACCCAGGGCCGTAACCACCACCTCGTCTAGTCGGGTAGTAGAGGTCTCCAGAACCACATCCACGCTAGTCTGACCGTTCAGAGCAACCTCCTGGGTAAGCATACCCACGAAACTGAACATCAGAGTGGCTGATCCTTCGGGAACTGTTATGGAGTAATTCCCTTCAAAATCTGTTACAGCACCAATTGTGGTACCTCGTACCACAACAGATACACCGGGCAGAGCAGAGCCGTCATCGGCACTGGTCACATTACCCGAAACTTGTACACCCTGCGCCTGCAAAAGGTTGAAACCTGCAAACAACAGTAGTGACAATACGAAAACAAATCTTTTCATAGATTAAAGTTTTAGGTTTAATAAGTAATTAGCAAAAGACTCTATTCAGGGCCAAATCTAAAAAAAAAATATGAAACACAAAATTTATGCATCCCAATATTGACGGGCAGTTCAGGCGGATCAGTCCCGGGTCAATTGGAACACGGCAAGAAAAAACACATTTATTAAGCCACTGCCCTATTTATATCAATCTGATATACTGCTGTTTACCTGCCCTGATACCCGGTCTGCCATTTTTCGAATATGGCAGACCCGGCCGCCGGGATACGATTATTATTATTCCCCGCAGGCGTTATTTAACATATATTCTTTCCGCAGAGCTCAAAATTAAATACAAACTCCACCCAACAGAAAGAAAAACCAAAACACAGGATGAATCACACTACCCCCCAAAAAAAGGGGGCCGAAGCCCCCTTTTCTTAAGAAATTATAATTTACCCTAAAGGAATCAAGCCTTAGTCGATCTGATCTGCTTCACTCAACATATCATTTGCGTCAATCTCATATTGAGGCACCCGAAGGTTGAATTCAAATGAATTTGCAGGCAGATTAACGACCGTACAAAGGGTAGGATCGTGATCTCTTCTGTTAAGAGGAATTTTCCAGCGTTTGATATCAAACAAGCCGAAGCCTTCTCCCCAGAGCTCGATCCTTCTCTGAAGCCTGATGGCCTGGATCAGCTCATCCCCACTGAGGCTGATGGAACTACCCGGATTACGGGCTTCCAGAATGGCGTTCACAGCTGCCAGTGCCACAACCCCCTGGCCGGCTTCAGCAGCAGCTTCCGCTTCGATCAGGTACATTTCAGCAGCACGCATCATGATATAGTCCGCAGCCCAGCTAGGAGTTCTGTACTTCACAGACACATAGGTAATAATGGGTGTCCCCCAGGGATCAAACCAGGTGTCGTCAGCGGGATCCACATAGAGTGCCTTGCGGATATCCGTAGCCGGAATAGTATCATACAGATATGCGGGCATTTGCTTCTGAAGTCCCAGACTGGCATAAGAGAGCCTCGTGGGATCCATATGGCTGAAGAATGAGGCATAAATGGTACTCTGCTCTTCATTGATATCAAATCCCCACATCCATTCTCCTACACTCTGGTCATTAAAGCCTCCGGTCATCTCAGCGTCGCTCATCAGGGAATAGCCATTTCGGGCAGCCTGGGCCGCAGCAATGGCCGTGGGCCAATCCTCCATGTTCAGTGCAGCCCTGGCCAGGACTCCCTGGGCCACCTGCACATCGATATAGGACTTAGCAGGACGGGAAATCCCTGAACTGGTAAACAGATCAATGGCATCTTCCAGGTCCTGAACGATACTGGCATATACTTCACCAACGGTAGACATGGGCAGGTGCTCCTCGGTAGATTCAAGCTTCAGCGGGACGCAGGGGGCACTTTCATTGCCTGCATAGGTCGGAGCATGAAACTGGGCAAGCCAGAGATAAGCATGGGCGCGTATAGTCAGTGCCTGGGCCTTGATCCAGTCGCGTTCGGTCTGGTCACCCTGAACCTCATCTACTTTCTCAATGATCACATTGGCATTATAAATAATGTCATAATTGAGGTTATAAGAGATACTGGTAGTGGTATTGTCCGTAACCTGACCACGGCCAGTGTAGTTATAATCACTGATAAACCAGCCATAGCCACGGGAAGCTACCTTCATGTCGTGACCCATCAGGTCGGCCTTCAGTCCCAGGGTTCTATAACCCCAGTCATCGTGACGGCCATTCCCAAGCTGGTCCCAGCTGTACATCCAGCGGTAGATGCCATTAACGGCCACCTCGGCACCCTGGACAGTCTCGAATATCACATCTTTTGAAACTGCATCGGTGGGAGCAGTATCCAGGTACTCCTTGGAACAGGAGAACATAAGGACTGCCGACAAACCGATTAACAGATAAGAATTTATCCTTTTCATATGTATCATAATTTACGTTGATTAAAACTTAACATTCAACCCGACAGTATAAGTTTTGATCGGTGAATACTGCGTTGAGGCGTCTCCACCAAAATTCTGCCTTGGATCCATACCGGGATTGGTGGTCCAGATATAGAGGTTGTCAGCTGTCACAAATACCCTGAGCCCGCTGGCCCCGATCCTGCTGGCCATATTCTGGGGAAGGTTATATCCCAGAGTGATATTTCTAATGTTGAAATAAGTGGCATCAAACAGGAAGCGGCTGGAGGTATACCTCAGATCGGTATTTCCTACCTCCACACGGGGAATCATATCCGGATCGTAGGATCTGGTTGCCCCATCCGTATCTGCATTTGTGGGCAGTCCGGCGGTTGAAAGCGGCTCGGTCCATCCGTCAAGAATGTCCTCGTGCCAGGCAAAACCAAGGTCCCCCTCACGCATCAGCCACATGTAGTTATAATCCATAAATTTACCTCCAAGGGAGTAGGTCAGGAAGATGGACAGATCAAATCCCTTATACTGGAAGGTATTGGTAATACCTCCATATACGGTGGGAATCGAAGTCCCCAGGTAGTACCTGTCGGCATCGGTCGGATCCTCGGTGAGCAACCTTTCTCCGGTCAGTACGGGATTTCCGTCTTCATCAATCACCTCATTTCCACCTCCGTCCAGCTCGACCTCATCTTTCCAGTAGAGTGCCGCTCCGGTGGCTGCATCAGCCCCGGCATAATCCCAGGTAAAGAATTCGTAGATGGATTTTCCAACCATCAGCTTCTTAGATCCCTGAATAATCTCTTCCTGAGGAAGTTCGGTGATTTTGTTCTTGTAGTGTGTTACATTTAGATCAAAGTTCCAGCGGAAATCATCCGTGGCGATAATGTCTGCAGAAAGGATGCCTTCAACTCCCCGGTTCTCCATGCCGCCAATATTCTCCCACTTGGTATCGATACCCAGTGAGCGGGGCTGGGGAACTTCAAACAGGAGGTTCTTTGAACTCCTGACGAAGTATTCAAAACTACCGCGGATTCGTTTGAAGATGGCGAATTCAACCCCGGTATTGAAGTTGCCGTTCTCTTCCCACATCAGCTCCTGAAGCTCCAGCGAACTGGCCAGGGCTCCTGAGAAGGAGGCATTGTCATTACCCAGGCCATAGAGACCCTGCCAGGGATAGAATCCAATACCGTCGTTGTTCCCCTGAACTCCATAAGAAGCCTTCAGTTTCAAGGTATTGACCCATCCGGCTTGCAGGAAGCTCTCTTCACTGATTCTCCAGCTACCTCCTAAACTCCAGAAGGTACCCCAGCGGGTGTCCGGATGGAACCTGGAAGAACCGTCCGCACGAATACTGGCTGAAAGGTAATATCTGTCCGCATAGTCAAAGTTCAAACGTCCCAGGAAACTTTCGATGCGGTCGTTATTTTCGTAGGAATTAGAACCCTCACCCGTTGCGGCCGGGGCAAGTTCCCTGATTCCTTCAAAGGGGAAGCCGATCCGGGTAGCAGTCAGGTAATTAAACTGGTACATGTAGTTTTCATGACCTGCCAGCACATCCACGGTGGCCTGTCCAAATGCCCGGTTATAAGTAAGCAACTGGTTGAAGGTGGTAACCAGCCTTCTGCCATAGTTCTTGGTAATCCGGCCGTAACCAGCGGCATCCCCGTAGGTAGAGTTCTGATAGGTGGTTCCCGATGCTCCATTAAAGTCCACACTCAGGTTAGTCCTGAAATTCAGACCTGGAAGAATGGAGAAATCAGCAAAAGTCCTGGCTGAAACAGCATCCACCTGGGTGGATCTTTCATCCAGGTTCAGAGAACCTGCCAGGTTGAAAGTACCTGCATAGGGTCGAAGACCGGGTACTATTTGATGATATCCATCGTCAAAGGTCATCTCTGCAGATCCAAAGTCATAGAGTTTATTTCCATCTGAGTCCCTTATCACCTGCCCGGCATTGGACGAGTTCCAGGTGCCATACTGGTAAACAGGGAAGATGGGTGCCATCACCCTGGAGAAGAAGAAGGGATTGGAGGTAGTGGAATTTCCATCGCTGAAGTTATTGGTGTTGTAGGTCACCGCATTGGTGGACAGGCCGATCTTCAGCCATTTCTTCACCTGGGATTCAGCATTAACCCTTCCACTGAAGCGCTGCATATTGGAGAACTCCATAAGTCCCTGCTCATCCAGGTAACCCAGTGAAATGTAATAATTTGATTTTTCATCTCCTCCGGTCACATTCACATTGTAGTCCTGCTTATTTGCTATCCGGAAAAGCACATCCTCCCATTCGTTGGGGTAGAGCAGAACTGCACTCGGGTTCAACTTACCATCCGTACCAATCAGCTGGATAGGATTGATATTATATGCATTGTAGTTTCCCAGCTGGGCTACGGTGTTGATGCTGTTCCCGCCTGCATCCCTACCATATGAAGCAATTTCTCCAGCTTCAGTCATGGTGTAACCAGCTCCGTAAACCAGTGAATTCCGGTAGGCTTCCCAGGTTTTCTCATAATGGTCTTTCTGGCCCAGCCTTGGATATTCATTGATAGCCCGGTCGGACCATCCATGGCGTACTTTCACTTCCAGTTCCATTTTTCCTGCCCTGCCTCTTGTGGTGGTGATCACAATCACCCCATTGGCGCCCCTGGCACCGTAAAGTGCTGCTGCAGTCGCGTCTTTCAGCACAGTAATGCTTTCAATATCATCAGGGTTGATGGAGTTAAGGTTTCCACCATAGGGTACCCCGTCTACGACATAAAGTGGATCACTTGAGGCATTGATGGAACCAATCCCGCGGATCCTGATTGTTGCATTTGATCCAGGCTGTCCGGAGGCAGTCGATACCTGTACCCCGGCAGTGGCACCTTCAAGCATTTTTGAAACAGAAGTTGCCTGGATATTATCAATCTTATCCTGACTGATATTTTCCGCTGATCCCGTAAATGAAGCCTTCTTGGCGGTACCATAGGCAACAACCATGACTTCATCGATACCTACGGCATCAGTTTCAAGTATCACATCCAGAACAGACTGACCCTCCAGGGCCACTTCCGCGGTCCTCATACCCACAAAGCTGAAGATAAGAGTATTAGAAGATTCGGGTACTGTAATGGAATATTTACCCTCAAAATCTGTAACTGCGCCAATGGTGGTTCCGCGAACCACTACTGAAACACCCGGTAAAGGTGTTCCGTCCTCAGCACTTGTTACAGTTCCTGTAATCAGCACCCCCTGGGCATACAGGAATGTTCCTGCAAACACAAAAAATGCCAAAAGCGTAGTTAATCTTTTCATAGATTAAGGTTTTAGGTTTATACAATGTTAGCTCGCTCTACTATTTGAGAGATCAAAACTATGAAAAAAAAATTAATTAGTTAGCAATAATTAACAATTCTGACACTAGTAAACGCTTGTAAACACTGGAAAAACGTACGATATCGTTCATGTTGAATTAACATAATATATCCTGCAAATACAAAAAAAATTTAGAGGTCAGCTTGATCTAAGAGAAATCCTAATAGGTGAAAATCCTATTAGTGAGCGTGTTACCGCTACCTGAGACTCTGACGATAAAGGTACCGCTTAGTCTGAAGGGGACCTCATTGTACCCGGGATCCAGGGTCTGAATGCTCCTTAATTTGCCGGAAAAATCATAGATATTTAGGAGAGCCTGGTTACTGGTATGATTTAAAACCACAATATCCCCGTATGGACCCGTATAAACGCTATAATCCTGGTTTTCCTGGTCAATTTCAATGCCATTCTCCACCTCCTGAATAAGCTCACAGCCTTCGCGATTACTGACTCCAATGGTATAAATACCGGGAAGATGGGCCACATATTCCGGTTCCTTTCCCTGGGAACTCTCAATGGCCAATCCGTCACGGTACCATTGAAAAGTGCTGTAGCCTGAAGGATTGTTAACGGAAATAAGTCTGTAGCCCTTGTAATCGCTATCAGTCACTTTCAGGCTGGGGGTATCTGGAAGCGGTGAAGTAAGATATAGTTTGTTGGACAGGCGGCTGCCACATTTATTGGTCACATCAACAAACAGAAAACTCGATCCCGCTCCCACGGAGACCCATACCGTATCCCCCTCTGACCCGCCCTCGATGGTCCAGTCATCGATGGTACTCCACTGATAGCTGTGATCCTCCAGCGGGGCCACGTAAAATTCCTGAACGGTCAGTGCGCAGGGCTTCTCCTTGCTGGTAAGTATCTGTGTTTCTCCCGGCACTGTTTTGACATCTATGGCTAAGTCCAGGGTATCTCCGGGCCCACAGGCATTACGAACCTGTACACGAATGTTACCCGGTTCATATCCCGGTTTATATTCCAGCTTATGAGCGGTGCCGGACCCCAGCCAGTCCAGGGGCAGGGACCACTTGTAAGTGGCTCCAGGGATGCTGTCCACTTGAACAAAGGTGGTCACGGAGGCACAGGGAGCGCTATCTGCCTCATAATTAGTAATCCGGGGCACCGAGCTGAGCGGTTCAAGCCAGGTACTTGAGACCGGTCCGGAACCGCAGCGGTTCAGCACCTCAACGCTCAGGAGCCCGGGATCATCGCCCACACTTAGATAAGCTCCATCGGAAATAAGGCTGTCTATGGCCCAGCCCGGCGGCGGAGACCACTGGTATTCCACGCCGGAAACACCGGATGCCAGATAGAGGCTACTGTTTCCTGTACAGGGATAAGATTCCCCGATAATCAGAGAGCTCTCCTCCGGGGCCGTGGTACAGTAAACTGCCCTGAATCCCTGCTCTTCATTCTGGCCGTCCGATTGAAATCTGACATATAGTTGTCCGGAACTGGAGGTAAATTCCAGGGAAGCCGGATCAGGGGATCCTTCTAAACGCGCCAGGAGAGGTGCGTTTTCATCTGCTCCGTCATATATAAAAAGTAGATCATTATCTGCCTCCGTCGCGAAAAAGTCAAAATACAGGGTAATTAACTGGTTATTCTCAGGTTCAATGATCCATCCTGCATCCATATCCGGAAGATATTCAGGGGCTGAGGTTAGTTTAAACTCCCCGTTGTTATCTGTCAGCTCCAGTAGACCGGAGGCATAGTATTCGTTCGTGAGACCTGAAAAAACCAGTGAGAAGTCCTGGCTCCCCCCGGATAAAGGCCCCTTGTGTGATACAATCACCTCATAAAAACCCTTCAGCGGGGTCTCTTCAAGTACCTGCTCCACATTATCCAGGACGTTATCACCCCGGATTGCCGCATTATCAGGATGAAGCGGGTCCAGTATAAAGGGTCTGATCTCCACTCCGTCCACCAGGCGCACCAGCTTCAGGTCCAAATCATTTACCAGGATTCTATTTACGGGATTCAGCCCTGCCACTGGGATAATGCCTTCGGGATCGGTCCAGCACAAGGTCAACTTAATGGGCTCATCGCCATTGGAATACAGCCTGATCCTGTGTTCTCCACCTTCTGAAAATGTAGCCTCCTGTACCCGATCATACTGCTCATCTGAAATCAGGTTTACAGCACTCAGGGTATTCAGCAAACCCCAGCCAAACTTATAATCCGGCCCCGGGTTCCCCGCGTCATCGGCAGTATGCAGAACCAGCCCCTTCAGAGAAGCTGCCTTCAGATAAGAGTCATAGAGATCAGAATGATGTTGCTGAATCAGAGCCAGTGAACCACTGGCGTTGGGTGCCGACATGGAGGTCCCGGAACTGTTCCGGTAATCCTCATCCCCCCCCGAATAGGAGGAAAAGAGCCTGTCACCATTGGCAACCAGGTCAGGTTTAATCCGTCCGTCATCGGTGGGCCCAAAGGCAGAATAACTGGTAATCATTACATTTTCCCTGCCTGTATACCCCAGGGGCATATCCCGGACAGCTCCTACGGTAAGCGTATTTTTTGCCGTACTGCCTGGTCCCATCGTGTCAAATCCATCGTCCCCACCGTCTTTTGGCCTGACAGCTGTGGAAGCGGTCCATTGACCAGATTCCCAAACATAATGTTCGGTCCCAGGAGAAGGACCCTCCCCCCTGTCATTCCCGGCCGAGGTAACGATCAGGTAATTCGGATGCTTGTAAGCCACCCGGTCATATTCGCGGGAATCACGATGGTAAAATCCAAAATTATAGTCTTCCTCCTCGCTGATAGCCAGATCCCCCCACCATTGCCATCGGCTCTCTTCAGAGTTATAATCCCAGCCCACCACCAGGCCATAGGAGTGATTGGAAATAAGCAGTCCCTGCGATGCTGCCGCATCCATCTCCTGAATATCCTGATCCCAATCATAAGCCTCCATCACGACCTCGCCAGCCATTCCTTTTGCATTTTCATTCAGTCCACTGGCCCCAATGGTACCGCTCACATGCGTCGCATGCCCTATCACCTCGGCAGAAGCATCCATAATTACTGCCCGATTGTCAAATTCTACATGGGTGACCCGGTGTACCCCTCCATCCCAGACTCCGACAACCAAACCCGTACCATCCAGCTCATAACCAAGTCCGCCCCCACTCCAGACTTTATCCGTAGATACCGTTCTGGCCGCCATCAGGTTATGGGTAGTCAGGTATTCCGGCTTCATGCGACTGTTAAAGCCCCGTATCGCCAGAATCCTTCCATCGGGAAATATCAGTCTGCTTGCCAGTTGAAGACTATCTGCCCTTCGCAGCGTTTGCTTTCTTTCTTCATCAGGCTGAATGGATTGGATTTCAACACGCCTTTGCTCTACCGAGCCTTCCCGGATCAGTTGATCCTGTCCCTTTGCCAGAAACGCTATCCCCAACAAAACCAATGAATAGATCAGTTTTTTTATCACGCTGCTCTTTTGTTTCCACAAGTATAACATCATTTAAGCCATTACTAAAACGAAATTGGAAGGAAATTCATATTTCAGGAGCTAATTTTCCCCTCCACCAGCTTCAATATCCTGCTTCGAAAGTCTGAGGATCGCTTCATGAGCTCTGCACCTTCGCTCTTGATTTGCTCTACCTGAGGCAGTATTAAACTTTCCGCATTAATCCTGACGTTTAACCAGGCCCCCTCCATGCAGGCGTACAGAGCCAGAGCCCCCACTCCCGCATCTGATACGCTGTTGGGATTTCCGGTCGCTGCCATGGCTTCTGCCACTTCAAACCCAGTAAAAGCCACTTTCATCACCTCGAAAGGCACCTGAATGGCATGCAGGGTGGCTGCTTCTATGGCCGCTTTCCTGGTTTCCTGCTCAACAGTGGATCCTTTGGGAAGCCCAAAAGCCTCCAGGATTCCATTAAAGGCCCTGGTATCTTCATCCACCAGCTGTAACAAGCGTTCCTGGATGGCCTTTCCACGTTCGGCCCAATCAGAAAACTCTTCCCAGCGCTCGTCCCATCCCCTCTTATGCGAGGAGAGATTGGCCACCATGGTGGCCAGGGCTGCACCCAAAGCACCCATATAGGCACTTACAGATCCTCCCCCGGGTGCCGGTGATTCAGAGGCGGTTTCTTCCATAAAGGCAGCCAGACTCCTATCCACCAGTGACCTGGCTTCTCCTTTTTTCAACTGGTATTCTATGATCTTTTCCCCTGGATCAAAGACCCCCAGTTCATCCAGCCCCATGGTTTTTACAGCAATCTTGATCAATTCACCATCTGAAACTCCGGTGGACCTTTGCTGCTTTTTTAAAAAATACCGGCCTGCCTCCAGCATGGCATTCAGGGGTACCAGTCCGACCAGCTCTGAACCCGTTACCCGTATGCCGCGAGCATCCGCCTTTTTGCATACCTCATCAAAGGCTACATGGACGGGAGTTATGGAAATATTGGTCAGGTTCATAGATATCTGTGCCACGCCATACTCCTCTATATACCATCCGATAGCCTTTACCTCCTTCAACGAACCCGGGATCATGACCGGTGTTCCATCGGGATTCTTCACGATATTTCCGGTAATGGGATCTCCTTCCCGTTTGGTCCGTCCACGCTCTCGTACATCAAAGGCAATGGCATTGGCCCTTCGGGTAGAGGTGGTATTAAGATTGATATTATAGGCCACCAGAAAGTCCCTGGCTCCAACAGCAATGGCCCCGGTGCGGGGAACAAACTCCGCCCTGCCAAAATCGGGCTTCCACTCCGGATTCTTCAGTTTCTCCTTTAAGCCCTCATATTCGCCTGATCGCACCGCAGCCAGATTCTTGCGACCGGGACTCTTTGCGGCATTCTCATAGCAATAAACCGGTATCCCGATCTCCTTTCCGATCCTTTCAGCCAGCTGATGGGCATACTTCACCGCCTCCTCCATAGAAACTCCAGAAACGGGGACAAGCGGACAAACATCGGTGGCTCCAAATCTGGGATGCTCCCCGCTGTGTTTGCTCATATCAATGATTTCCGAGGCCAATTTCACAGCCCGGAAAGCAGCCTCTACCACCTGTCCGGGCGATCCGACAAAGGTCACCACCGTCCGGTTTGTGGCTAAGCCAGGATCCACATCCAGCAGCTTAACACCCTCAACCGACTCCACCTGGTCGGTAATCCGCTTGATCACTTCCATATCCCTTCCCTCACTAAAATTGGGAACACACTCTAAGATCTGTTTCATAAAACTTTATTGAATTTTTCCGTTTAAGATCACTTTGTCTATCTGGCTGCTTCCATAACTGTAAGGCATAAAGCCAAAGCCAGGCATTGCTTTGGTAATTATCAGGTTGGCCACTTTACCCGGGGTGATCGATCCATGTGTTGCCTCCAGCCCCATGGCATAGGCCCCATTCCGGGTAACCGCATTCAACACCTCGAAAGGAAGCATCTTTAGCAGCATAATTCCCAGGGACATGACCAGTTCCATGTTGCCCGAAGGGGATGAGCCCGGATTATAATCGGATGCCAGGGCCACCGGCAGCCCGGCCTCTATGAGTTTCCTTGCAGGGGCATAGCTTAATCCCAGGAAAAGGGATGCTCCCGGCAACAGGGTGGGCATGGTAAGACTCCCCTTTAGCGCAGCCAGCTCCTCCTCGCCGACGAATTCAAGGTGGTCCACTGAAAGGGCCTTATGCCTGACTCCGGCCTGAACCCCACCGGAATAGTCCAGCTCATTGGCATGTATTTTTGGCAGGAGGTCATATTTGGCTCCTGCCTCCAGGATACGTTCGGTCTGCTCCACGGTAAAGAATCCCCTATCACAAAACACATCTATAAAGTCAGCAAGCCCCTCCTCTGCAACGGCAGGAATCATCTCCTCGATTACCTGACGCACGTAAGCCTCCTGGTCTGATTTGAAATTAGCCGGAACCGCATGAGCCCCTAAAAAGCTGGATCGTACTGTCAGATCGGTCCCAGCAGCGATCCTCTTAATCACCCGAAGCATCTTGAGCTCATCTCTGGTATTCAGTCCGTAACCGCTTTTGATCTCCACGGCCCCGGTACCCGTCCGGATGATCTCCAATGCCCGGGGCAGTGACTGTTCGAACAGTTCATCTTCAGGAGTATCAGACAATAACTTTGCCGAATTCAGAATTCCCCCCCCTCTTTTAGCAATCTCTTCGTAACTAAGTCCTCTGATCTTATCTTCATATTCCTTTTCCCTGCTTCCGGCGTAAACCAGATGGGTGTGAGAATCACAGAACGCGGGCAGCACCAGACCGCCTTTGCAGTCAAGCACCTCATCATCCGTAAAGGGAATCACTTCGCCCTCCCCATAACAGGCAATTTTTCCCTGTTCTATTACCAGCCAGGCGTCCTGGATGGAACCCACAGCGGCCATCTCTTCCCCGGCTACCCAGGGAGCCGGCTCATGCGCAATGACCAGCAGGCTGCCAATATTTTTCAAGACCAATCTCATACCACGAAGATATGAAATTGCCGGCGGCTCACTGAATGTTATTGAGCAATCTTACTTCAGAAGATAGGCGATGGCCACTCCCAGGTAATTCCCTATGGCATACCCGATGACCCCTATGATCATCCCGGGAATCACCACCTCCTTGTTGCGAATGGCAGCAGCCACAACCGGTACAAAGGGGGGAGAGTTGGAAAGTGCCGTAGAGGTGATGATGTAATCATCCACGTTGATTTTAAATATCCAGGAAAGAATGGCGTGCAAGACCAGCGAGCCCACAATCACCAGGGTAATATAGAGCAGCAGGTTCACCATCAGATGAATATTTTCCACATCAAAAAGGGCTATCAGGTCCGCTTTGGAAGCCACAATAATGCAGAATACGTATATAAAATACATCCCCAGCTGGAAGGAGCTTTTGATCCGGTTGACCGACGGGATCAGGGAGGCACCAATACCCAGGGTTGTCACAGTCAATACCGCTGCCGTATCTTTGGCGTCCCCTTTAAAAAGAAAGGTGGACCCATAACCGATCCCGAAGATTAGCAGAGCAACTCCAAAGGCCTTCAAAACCCCTGCAAAATTCTGCCTTTTAAAAAAGCCCTCGTAGCTTTCAAAATCGGCCACGTCCAGAACAGGCTCTGATTCCACCGTTTTACCCTTGGGATAGGGCCTGAGGAAGGTCCCGAACAGTGGCTTGGCCCCAGTAATCAGGAAAAGCAGGATCAATGCGCCGATTACCAGTTCAGCGGTATGTGTCAATATATATAGCTCCTCCTCCACCGCCAGGGCTCGTGCGATGGCAGCCAGGTTGGGGGTTCCCCCGGTATAAACACCAATCATCATCCCGGAAATCTTCCAGATTTCAGGGATGCTGTTCCTGAAAATATAATATCCCACAAAGACCAGCACCACCACTGATACGACTCCCAGCAAAAGGGAGATAAAGGTGATTTTAGCCATCTTTGCCCATTTTACCACGTTTTCGGAAAATAGTACCAGGGGGATTCCCAGAAGGATGGTCACTCCCATCACATCGCCCTGAATCCCCGAAATGGAGTCAGGAATAATCTGGATGTTTCCCATGACCAGCCCAATGCCGTAGCAGAACACCACAATACCAATCTTGTTGATAATGGAGAACTGAGTGCTGTAGTAAAGGAGAAATGCTGGAATTAAGAAATAGCTGGCAATAATGATTGCTCCCATAGAATTCAGCTTATAAGGTCAGCTCCAAAAATAATCAAAAAGATGTAAGTCCAAAGCTGAATCAGGGTAAGCTGTCTACTCGGGACAATCCTTGAAGCTCTTCTCGTACTGTTCAATGGCCCTGAAACTCATCCCCATACTGGAGAAACCTCCATCATGGAAGAGATTCTGCATGGTTACCTTCCGGGTCAGGTCGGAGAATAAAGTAATGCAGTAATCGGCACAGTCATCTGCAGTGGCATTGCCAAGAGGAGACATTCGTTCAGAAAAATCCTCCAGCTTATCAAAGCCGTGCACTCCGCTACCGGCTGTGGTAGGGGTTGGAGACTGAGAGACCGTATTAATCCGGATCCGTCTGGAGCGCCCGTACATATACCCAAAACTTCTTGCAATGGATTCCAGGATAGCCTTGGCATCGGCCATGTCATTGTATCCGGCAAAAGTCCGCTGCGCAGCCACATAGGAGAGGGCCACCACGGAACCCCATTCGTTTATGGCATCCATTTTTCTGGCAGTACTAAGGACCTTATGCAGTGAAAATGCAGACACATCCAAAGTCTTGTGATAATAACTGTAATTCAGTTCATCATAATCCAGTCCCTTGCGGACATTGGGCGACATTCCAATGGAATGCAGTACGAAATCAACTTTCCCTCCCAGGATTTCCATGGACTTCCGGAAGAGATTTTCCAGGTCCTCCAGACTGGTGGCATCCGCAGCGATTACCTGGGCATTGGTCTTTTCTGCCAGCTCATTGATGGTGCCCATCCTTAATGCAATGGGTGCATTGGTTAATACAATCTCGGCCCCTTCTTCATGAGACTTTTCAGCCACTTTCCAGGCAATGGATTGTTCATTCAGGGCTCCGAAAATGATTCCCTTTTTCCCTTTAAGTAAATTATAAGCCATGGTTCATTGATTTGAAATCTATTTACTGCCCTAATAACAAATAAACTCTTAGATTGTGCGATCATATATTAAATACGAAGCAGCACTCGGGCATTGGAAAGAGCCGCCTCTGTTATCTCTTCGCCGGATAGCATCCTGGCGATCTCTGTAATGCGTTCGGCGGCCTGCAGCTTGCGGATCCTGGTATAGGTGGCATCACTTGTATCTTCCTTGTAGACAACAAAATGATCAGCACCTCTAGAGGCTACCTGCGGCAGATGGGTAATGGCCATGACCTGTCTCCCTTCTGCCAGGTGGTCCATAATTCCGCCGACCTTATCGGCAATCTCGCCACTGACCCCTGCATCAATCTCGTCAAAAATCAGGGTGGGCATGCCTTTCCGGTCCGAGACCATGGATTTAATGGAGAGCATTAGCCTGGAAACTTCACCCCCGGAGGCCACCCTGGAAATCTCTTCAAGTGGCAGCTGTTTATTGGCTGAGAAAAGGAACTTTACCTGGTCTGATCCATTGCTGTCATAGCTGTCGGTTTTCACCAGTTCCACTTTAAATCTGGCATTGGGAATTCCCAACTGCTTTAACTGCTCCTCAACCTTCTCCTGCATGAACCTGGCGCTCGAAACTCGCTTTTCATGCAATACTCCTGCTTCTTGCTCCAGGGCAAGAAGCAGGGCGGACTGTTCCTTTTCCAGCTTCCCGATCTTCTCATCGGAAAATGTCAGGGCTTCGATCCTTTCGCCCAGATGATCCCTCAGTGCAATTAATTCTTCCACCTGCCGGACACGGTGTTTCTGCATGAGTCCGAACAAGAGGTCCATTCGCTCTCTGAGTTGCTCCAGTTCACCAGGTTCCAGTCCCGTCTTTCCGGCCTCTGTTTCCACCTCTGATGCGATATCTTTCAGTTCAATGTAAGCAGACTCCAAACGCGAAGCCAGCTCTACGGAGGGGGTGTAAAACTGCGATATCTTCTGTATCTGGGAAAGGGAAGCGGCCAGGCGGTCAAGAATTCCACTGGCTTCGGCAGACAGATGATCGGCCGATTCCAGAAGTGCACTCCGGATCTCTTCAGCATGCTCGGCCCTCTGCAGGTCGGCTTCCAGGTCCTCGATCTCTCCCTCTGCCAGGTGGGCCGAGTGCAGCTCATTATATTGAAACTGCATATATTCCAGTTCCTCCTTCAGGGCTTTGGTATCCCGGCTAAGCTGCACAAGCTCCCTGCTTATCTCTGTGTAAGCACCAAAGGTAGACCTGTAATGATCAAGCTCCTTTTCTATCCCGGCCATATGGTTGATCACTTCCATCTGGTAGAGGTGGTCATTCAGCCTCAGGTTCTGATGTTGTGAATGAATATCCACCAGCAGGTTACCCACCTCCTTCAGGAGGGGCAGGTTTACGGGGGTATCATTAATAAAAGCACGTGATTTCCCGCCGGGGGCTATCTCTCTGCGTATCGTTGTTGGCTCTTCAAAATCGATGTCGTTGGCAGCAAAAATCTCACGGATCCTCTCTCCGGGAACAAAAGTCCCCTCCACAATACATTTGGCATCTTTCAGCTTCAGAACAGAAGTGTCGACCCGTTGTCCCAGGATCAGAGAAAGAGCACCCATCAGAATGGATTTCCCTGCACCAGTCTCCCCGGTAATTGTAATAAAGCCACTGGAAAAATCCAGTTCCAGATGGTCTATTAACAGGTAATTCTTTATATAGAGAGATTGGATCATTGGAACGGCCTACAGGGTTTGATCCAGAATGGCTTTATATTTGTTTGTGTTGGGCTTATCTACCTCGCTTAAAATGAGATGTGCCCTGCTGCGTTCTTCTGGATAAGACTCCGAATAGAGATTTACGATCTCATCCACCTTACAATCGAATATCAGGCGCAAAAGATACATATACGGATCCGGCTTTTTCCGGTAAACGTCCTGCAGCAGCTCCAGGCTGTTGGTGATTTCTGCCCTCCCTTCCGCTACCTTCTCATCCATCACATCCAGGCCAAGACGGTGGTAACGGTAATTAAACTCCCTGACCGGCTCATATTCGGTATCGATCATGTCCTTAACCAGCCAATAACGGCTTTTATGAGCAATGTCATCCATGGGTTTCCATCCGGATTCAGGGGCATTCTGTGCATTGAGGACGATTCTCTCCGCATTGGTGAAATATGGCGTACCTCCATATAAGGAAAAGCTGTCATAGTCGATCCCCAGGATATAGTAGGCATAAAAGGCGAGGATGGAGGTAAGACTGGAAAGATGCGAATTCAGGTCAAATTCCAGAGGAGAAAACTCCACATACCTGAAGCGAATATCGTTATCCACGAAATTCATGGTCGTTGAATAGTAGTTGGTATTAAATACAGGCCTTCTGACCTGGATGGTAAGAGTGCCCTTAAAATCATCCGCCGATAACTGTTCGGTAATATTGAACATGAGGTTGCACTCGATCCGTTCTTCCATGGTGTAAACATGATTGGTCCACACCCGGTTATTCATAAATTCATAGATGGAGTTCTGCATGGTCTGGAAAACCTGTTTATTGGTCCCCTGAATCTGCTGACTAACCACCTGCACATTGCACCTGAATTCCTGGCTCCGCAGGTTCATGGAAAATAATAGAATAAGCAATAAAAGTCCGGCCTTACGCATCTTCTAACATTTTTATCACCCGCTGCACCAGGTCAACGGCAACCTGCTCTTTGGGTTTCAATTCAAACTTGTCTGCATTCCCCATCCGGTCGATCATGGTCACCTGGTTGGTATCCGTTCCAAAACCCGCTCCCCGGTCCTGCATTGAATTCAGCACGATCAGGTCCAGGTTTTTCTTTTCCAGTTTCCGACGGGCAAAATCAAGCTCATTATCGGTCTCCAGTGCAAATCCCACCAGAAGCTGTCCGGCCGTTTTTATTTTCCCCATCTCAGCTGCAATATCCCTGGTAGCTTTCAGCCGGATGGTCCACTCTGCCTTTTCTCGTTTTACCTTGCTTTCAGATACTGAAACAGGAGTAAAATCGGAAACAGCAGCGTTAAATACGGCAATATCCATCTGCTCCATCAAAGCCCTGCATTTCTCGAACATTTCACCCGCCGACCTTACGCGAAACAGCTCCACTCCCTTCACAGAGGTGTCCAATGTGACAGGACCTGTTACCAGGGATACCTCCGCTCCTTCGGCGGCAAATGCTTCTGCAATGGCGAAGCCCATCTTCCCGGAGGAATGATTACCAATAAAACGAACAGGATCGATATTTTCGTGTGTGGGCCCGGCTGTTACAAGGACCCGCTTATTCAGAAGTTTTTTTTTTGAAGACCCGGAATTGATCTGCCTGATAAAGTTGAGGATTTCCTCTGGCTCCTCCATTCTGCCCGGACCTTCCAGCCCACTGGCCAGTTCACCCTCTCCCGGTTCTATAACCAGGTTTCCATATCCCTTGAGAATTTCCAGGTTACCTTGCGTGGAGGGATGCCGGTACATATCCATATCCATGGCGGGTGCCACAATAACCGGGCAACGGGCCGACAGGTAGGTGGTCACCAGCAGATTGTCTGCCACCCCGTTGGCCATTTTGCCCAGGGTGGTGGCTGTCACAGGTGCTATAAGCATCAGATCTGCAGACACACCCATTTCCACATGGCTGTTCCAGTCGCCTCCTTCAGTACTGAAAAAATCGGATAACACGGTTTTTCCGGACAGGGAGGAAAAGGTGACAGGCCCAACAAATTGCATGGCTGCGGGTGTCATAATAACCTGCACATCGGCTCCTGCCTTCATAAGGAGCCTTAGCAAATAGACTGCCTTATAAGCAGCAATACTACCTGTGACTCCAAGAATAATACGTTTTCCTGCAAGATCCATCAGGAAGGATTCTAGACTACTGTTCTTCTATTTCAGGGGCCTCATTGATCCTGAAATATATCTGATCGTCGGTCATTTCCTGCAATGAAATCAAAGAAGGTTTGGGTAATCTTTCAAAAAATTTTGAGATCTCGATCTGCTCGGGATTCTCAAAAACCTCTTCCAGGTTATCCGTATAGGAGGCAAACTCCTCCAGCTTCCTGTTCAATTCCAGCTTCATCTCGACGCTGATCTGGTTGGCTCTTTTAGAAGCCACCACGACAGTTTGATAAATGTTATCGGTTTCTACATCCAGGTCATTCAAATCCCTGGTCACTGTGGTCAGTGGCGCCTTTGTTTTTTTGTAATCCATCTATTATGATTCCTTATTATGATTTTCTAAAAACCTATTGGAGGATTCGTACATCCTCGTGGCTTCCCGGTTATTGAGACCTTCAGGAAACTCACCAATATAACTGTAGTACTCGTCAATAGTAGCCTGAAAACGCTCCCTTTGTTTACTGGGTATACTGTTGTCAGCCAGGAGAAAGGAGGACTTCAAAATCAGGAACATTAATTCCTCCCTGTACTTGGTTTCAGGATACTCGATAAGACTGTTACGGAGTGCCAGTATGGCCGACTTATAATATCCCAGGTCATAATACAAACGTGCACTGATAAAGGATTTCTCCACCAGTTTATCAGCCATTTCGATAATAATCGACTGACATTCGCTAACCCGCTCAGAGGTGGGATGTTTTGCCATAAACATTTGCATGGCAGTAATGGTCTTGTAGGTGGTCGCCTGATCCAGTTCGGGGCGCGGCGACTGCTTGTAATAACAATACCCGGTCATAAAATCTGCCTCCTCCTTGTATACACTGCTGGCATAAGTGGAAGAAAGCTCGTTGAAATAATAGCCGGCCATCATGTAATCCCGCTGGCCATAATAGCTTTTTGCCTGGTAATATTTGACAGTATCCGCTTTGGTGGTTCCTCTGAAGACATTGGCGACCTGATCAAAAAGGGTACCGGCCTTGGCATATTCACCCGCCTCGTACAATTGGACCCCCATTTCATATTTCATCTGAAAATCCCTGCTTTTCAGCATCTTATCGTACTCTCCACATCCACTGAGTATCAAAACAGCCCCAGTAAACAGTGCTCCAAAAACTATCCCGTTTTTAAACATTGCGCAAAATTACAATTATTGAGTTAATAATAAAAGAGTTGAGCATTTATTTGCATAAAGGTTTTAACAAAAATCATACCGCTTTTATTGTCCCGACCCTCTTAATTTCCTTAACAGTTTATGTGTTATGAAGCAATTGTATCGTCTCAACAAAAAAAAAACTAAATTTGCAGTCTAATCATTAAAACCTAGATCTGTGGATATTTTTGAAAGAATTACCAAGAACAGAGGCCCCATCGGCCAGTATCAGAAGGCGGGACACGGCTATTTTGCTTTTCCCAAGCTGGAAGGAGAAATTTCCTCTCATATGAAATTTCGCGGAAAAGAGGTGTTGACATGGAGCCTGAACAACTATCTCGGACTTGGAAACCACCCCGAAGTAAGAAAAACGGATGCTGCTGCAGCGGCTGAATACGGAATGGCATACCCCATGGGTGCCAGGATGATGTCTGGACAGACCCGAAAGCATGAAGAGCTGGAGCGAGAGCTTGCCTCTTTTGTGCAGAAAGAAGATGCTTTCCTGCTGAACTATGGTTACCAGGGTATGGCTTCTATTATCGATGCGGTTACCACCCGGAATGATGTAATCGTTTACGATTCCGAATCGCACGCCTGCATCCTCGATGGCATGCGTATGTCGCTGGCAAAACGCTATGTTTTCCCGCACAATAACATGGAAAATCTGGAGAAACAACTGGAACGTGCCACAAAACGTGCCGATCAGCAAGGGGGAGGTGTGTTGGTAATTTCCGAAGGGGTATTTGGAATGGCTGGTGACCTCGGAAACCTGAAAACGATCTGTGCCCTGAAGGATAAATTTAAATTCAGGCTGCTGGTGGATGATGCCCATGGCTTTGGAACAATGGGTGCCACCGGAATGGGTACCGGAGAACACTTTGGAGTTCAGGACAAAATTGACCTCTATTTTTCCACCTTTGCCAAGTCCATGGCCGGAATTGGCGGATTTGTAGCCGCAGAAACCGATGTGGTAGATTACCTGCGCTATAACATGCGGTCACAAACCTACGCCAAATCTCTTCCCATGCCCATGGTAATTGGGGCACTCAAAAGACTGGAGATGCTTAAGTCCATGCCCGCTCTGAGAGAGAAACTTTGGAGCGTGGTCAATGCTTTGCAATCAGGACTAAAGGAGGCCGGATTTGATATAGGAGCTACTGAATCCCCGGTAACCCCTGTATACATGCGGGGTGGCATTATTGAAGCCACCAACCTGATTCTTGATTTGAGAGAGAATTACAGCATCTTCTGCTCCATGGTGATCTATCCCGTGGTACCGAAAGGAGACATACTGCTGCGCCTGATCCCCACTTCCATGCACAACCTGGATGACGTTCAGGAGACCATCGCGGCCTTTACTGAATGCCGTGCCAAACTGGAGGCAGGAGAATACAAATCAGATACTTTCCAGGATATTTCCGCACTTCGCGTATAGGTTTAGAGTATCTAAGCAATAAAAAATGGGGGCCGTAATGCCCCCATTTTTTATTTCTTTCCGTATTCTATTCCAGTTCCCCCAGATACCTCTCTGCATCCAGGGCAGCCATGCAACCTGTTCCTGCAGCTGTCACTGCCTGCCGGTAGGTATTGTCCTGAAGGTCCCCGCAGGCGAAGATGCCAGGCACATTGGTCCTGGTAGAACCAGGAACGGTCTGTACATATCCCACCTCGTCGGTGTCCAGATACTCTTTAAATATATCTGAATTGGGCGTATGCCCGATGGCCAGGAAAAATCCATCAATCTCCTTGGTCACGATCTTCTCTCCGGCCTCCCCTTTATTGATATATAATTCCACCCCGCTTACGACCTGGTCGCCCAGCACCTCTTTGGTCTGATGTTTCCAGAGCACTTCGATGTTTTTGGTATTAAAAACCCGCTTCTGCATGGCCTTGGAGGCGCGAAGCTCATCCCTCCGGACAATCAGGTAGACCTTCTTGCAGATTCCGGCCAGATAGGTCGCTTCCTCTGCAGCAGTATCACCTCCGCCTACCACTGCTACCACCTTGTCCTTATAGAAAAACCCGTCGCAGGTGGCACAGGCTGAAACCCCGTAGCCCCTAAATTTTTCCTCCGATTCAAGTCCCAGGTATTTGGCAGTGGCACCGGTAGCCAGGATCACACTATCGGCTTCTATGAGTGTATTATCGTCGATGACCACCTGTTTCACTTTCCCGGAAAAGTCCACCCGGGTGGCCATCCCAAAACGCACCTGGGTTCCAAAACGCTCCGCCTGTTTTTTCAGGTCCTCCATCATGGCCGTACCATCGGTACCATCCGGATAACCGGGGAAATTGTCCACTTCAGTGGTGGTGGTCAACTGACCTCCCATCTGCATACCGGTATAAATCACCGGACTGAGATTGGCCCGCGCCGCATAAATAGCTGCCGTATACCCGGCTGGTCCGGACCCCAGAATCAGGCACTTCACATGTTCTGAAACGTTAAGTTCTTTTTTTTCGCTGGCGGGCTCCTCTGAACTACCCATGGGTTTAAATAATTCCATTGTATTATTTTATAGTTTTATAACTTATTAAATTTATACGTGCTTGGTATGAACTCTTTCCCAATTGCTTAATCTATAAGTCGAAATAAGCACACTTAAATTACAAAAATTCCCCCTCCCCTGATCAAATTCAGTACCAAATCCATTTTTGAGCTACAATCCATCCGTTCCCGGACAAACTTACAGCCAACACTTTGATGCAAGCTCCATATGATGACGGGATGACAGCTTGTTTTCCGCTCAATATATTCTCGCTTATTTGCCAATAAGAAAGGAATTATTACTTTTGCACCACTATTGATCGGGGTGTAGCTCAGCCAGGTTTAGAGTACTCGTCTGGGGGGCGAGGGGTCGGTAGTTCGAATCTACTCACCCCGACCAAAACAAGAAGCCTTGCACGAACGTGCAGGGCTTTTTTGATGGCTTCCGGCTCAAGCTTGCTTGCAGGAGGAGGCCGGCGAAAAAGCCCGAGCGGAGCGAAGCGAAGCAAGGCTTTTTGTTTTAAGCTTCACCTCCCCTTAGATCACGAGCCACGAAGTGGCGAGTAATCTACTCACCCCGACCAAAACAAGAAGCCTTGCACGAACGTGCAGGGCTTTTTTGATGGCTTCCGGCTCAAGCTTGCTTGCAGGAGGAGGCCGGCGAAAAAGCCCGAGCGGAGCGAAGCGAAGCAAGGCTTTTTGTTTTAAGCTTCACCTCCCCTTAGATCACGAGCCACGAAGTGGCGAGTAATCTACTCACCCCGACCAAAACAAGAAGCCTTGCACGAACGTGCAGGGCTTTTTTGATGGCTTCCGGCTCAAGCTTGCTTGCAGGAGGAGGCCGGCGAAAAAGCCCGAGCGGAGCGAAGCGAAGCAAGGCTTTTTGTTTTAAGCTTCACCTCCCCTTAGATCACGAGCCACGGAGTGGCGAGTAATCTACTCACCCCGACCAAAGAACAAAGCCACTTTCGCATTCGCAAAAGTGGCTTTCTTTTTGTATTTCCTATTTAGTTCTTCACAGGCTACCACCTTCTGAGACGGATCGTTTGAGTTTCTCCATCTATAGTAATGGTGGCTTCGGCATCGCAGGTGCCGTCCCCGTAATCCAGAATGGCATCGGGCCTGCCTTCGGCCTGGATCAGAATGGTACCATGGGTAATGAAGCGGCATCCGATCTCCTTCCAGAGCGGACTAATAATTTCGCGGGTAAAGGCCACTCCGTTCCTGTTGATACCGTTAGCGACCCCTTTGATGTGCCACTTATCGTCCCGGGTATCCCACCTGGTATCAAATCCTTCCACAAAGGTACGGGTCCGACTGACCTCCTTGGTGATCACCTGTCCCTCGGGAGTGGTGACCTGCCCGCCTTCCAGCAGTACCGAGAAATAATGCAAACCCTGGTATTCCCCTTCATCCCAGGTACCTTCGTTGCTTACGGTCCTTCTTCCCTCTACCTTGAAATCATTAATGGAGAAGTCCTCAAAAGTTACCTCACGATAGGATCCTTCCTCCCACATGGGGCCCGAAACTTTTATTATAATTTTGCCCTTCCTGATCCGCTCCTTATACTGGAACCAGCTTACATCACATCCATCTGCGTAATCAACCACGATGGTACGGGGCCAGAAAGATCCTTCAGTGATAACAGAAATATGCGGACAGGTATCGCTGCCCAGAGCTGTTTTCAGGGAGGAAGATTCATAATTGCCCTGGTCCATCAGGTTCAGCAAACCGTCCACTTCAGAGAATACATCATCGAATGCGGCATCGGTGATCATTTCATCCTCAGCGGTGATCACGTCCTCATTCATAATGTTCTGGTCTTTTTCGCATGCTGTTGCTAACAATGCAACAAAAGCGACAATCGATAATAGGGATATCCAATTTGTTTTCATGGTTCAAAGTTTAAAATTGTTCCTTTAACATTAGTTGCTTTTACTGTACCACACGGCTAAAGGAAAATACCCCTATGTCTTTAGGAAGAAATTATAGCATATGCATGGAAATAATCCTACAGGACTGAGGACCACATCCCGGAACTGGATAATCTTTATTAAAACCAATAACTTTTTACCCTTTGGATCACATTTCGATTTCCACTCCCAATTGATTATGCGGCATGAAATACATCGCCAGCAAATCTATCTTCCACTCTTCATCAATCTTTACCAGATGGATAATTCTTCTCATATTGAGCAGGCTTTCCTCCCCGTGATCTGTAATCTTGTGTTCACTGTCATGCAAAACCAAAGCTGTATTTCCATATACGTTTATGGAATAATTTAAATATTGCACCGTCTCAACATGTTCATTCCAATCGCGTTCTATTGCCTCCCTATTGTTCTGATGAATCTGGTCCCAGCCGGTAAGTTCCGTAATTCCGTGGCTTGTCAGGAAAAGTTTTCGTGAGGAGGGTTCCTGTAGCCAGGAGTCGTCCAGGCCCTGCAGATCCTGTGTGTAATAGGCAATCTTTTCCGCTTCGATAACTGCTTTAATGGCTTTCTTTTCTTTTTCAATGCCGCTTTCATCCTGACAGCAAACAACTGCCAGTAAACTACATGAGATCAGGATGAGGAGTGTTTTTTTCATGATATTGGATTTAAGGGATTAACATGTAAGAAGACGTACGAGATAAATATTTTGTTGATATTGCATCAGGGCAGGGGAATGATTCGAATGTTTCTGAAATGAATTTCAGCCCCTTCCGATTCAAGGCAGATAAAGCCTTCCTTTTTTGAGGCTTTACTTATCCCGTTAACGAATTTACCATTTACTGAAAGCTTAATGCTTCCATCCACACAAACCACATCGTAGGTGTTCCACTCCCCTCTACCTTTGCACCTGTTTTCAGAGGATTTACTACGGCGTCCTCTTGGATTATCAGGCAGGGTTTCTACCCCCCCAACACCAAAAATTTCACCATGCACATAAGCAAGCGGAGGCGCCTTACCCTCTTTTGTATTCAAGCTGACCCAATCGAGTTCCAGCATTTGTACCTCGACCCCGTTTGGTAAACGGTTGTCGCCTGGCTCAGCATCGCTCCACACGAAAGTTCCTGAATTCCCGCCCGGTTCCATATGGGTCCATTCGATATGCAAGAGAAAATTTTCATAGCGCTTTTCGGAACGGACCACTCCGATGGGATGTCCCGAACAGATAAGCTCATTCCCCTCTACTTTCCAGGTTTCCGCTTCCGTATTTACCTGGATCCAGTGAAGGTCTTCCCATTCTGCAGTCTTGCCTGAAATAAGCTCTTGCTGATCCATCTCTTTCCCAAATTGAAAGAGGGATTCCTGGGCTGACAGAATTCCGGCCATCAGAAGCAGTCCCGCAATACAAAGCAAGTGTTTCATTTCGATATATTTAGAGTTAGGTTTAAGTTAAGCTATTCTCTTCCCCGGCCAGGGGTATTTCTTCTGGAATCCCGGGAACCGGGCCAAAAACATAGGTTTTGGGTCCCAGGTAGAGGTCCGAGTTCATTATTTCTTCCCAGCTTAGCTCTTTCCCGGTATACGCAGAAATTCTGCCCATGATGGTCATCAGGGTAGAATTCACCTGGGCTTCAGCATCGTTAACGGTGACTCCGGTCCTGATTCCGGTGACCAGGTTAATGTGCTCCTGTACAAAAGGATTGGTGACTTTCCAGACCGATGTGTCATCTCCTTCTTCAGGCATCGGATATTTCCATACTTCATTCCCGAATTCATCCAGTATTTGACCAGAAGCAATGGCAACTCCCCTGGTTCCCACAATACGTTCCACTTTGCCGTTGGTGCATCCGTTTATCTGACGCGCGGCACAGTGTGCTCTTACCCCGTTTTCGTAGACGTACTCCACACTAAAAAAGTCATACATATCGCCTGTAATCCTTCTCTGGCGTCCACCCCAGCCCACTGCTTTTACAGGCGGCCTGCCCATGTGCCAGCTCATTACGTCAATTTCGTGAATAAACTGTTCGGTGATGTGGTCTCCCGAAAGCCAGCAGAAGTTCGCCCAGTTTCGAATCATGTATTCCATGTCGGTCCATTCGGGTCTGCGTTTTTTATACCAGAGGGCACCTCCGTTCCTGATGATATTAGCACCAACAATTTCGCCTATTTCACCATTCGCTACTTTCATCTGGGTGGTCATATAATCCTTTTGCACTCTTCGAACCGTACCACTGACCATGCACAGTCCCAGTGATTCCGCCATTTTTGATGAAACCAGAACGGAGCGTGCCCCAACCGGATCCACGGCTATGGGCTTTTCCATAAACACATGTTTGCGTGCATTTATCGCCGCCTCCACATGCAGGGGCCGGAAATGAGGAGGCGTGCAAAGCAATACCACATCCACCCCCGAATCAACTACTTTTTGATAACTATCGAATCCCAGAAAACAATTTTCATCGGCAAGCTCCACCCCTTTCTCTTCTTTTAATTTGACTCTGCAATTATCCAAGCGGTCCTGAAAAACATCCCCCAGGGCCACAAGCTCCAGGTTTGGCCCGGCATCTAAAAAATTGATGGCCGCGCCGGTACCACGCCCCCCGCAACCAATCAGCCCTGCCTTAATAAGGGGGCCGTCGGGGGCACGGTCAGGCAAGTTGGGTGGTTCATTGATCGTTTTCGTTTTTTGCTCTGTTGAACATGCCGATACGAAAGCTGCAGCTCCCACAGTTCCGAGGGTAGCCTTGGCTAAAAATTCTCTTCTTTTTAAGTCTTTCAGGTTCATTGATTCGTGGAGTTTTCCGGATTATAAAATTTGGATCATGCGCTCTTAAATTAGCAATAAGTAATGCATTTAGAACTCGCACCGAGAGGAAATTACAGAAAATTTAGGTCAATGTCAATCATTCTCCTTAAACCTGAATCAGTAACTTTGCAAAAAGAAGAGGGTCAATATGCAAAACAGAAGAGAGTTTATCAGAGCGCTTTCCATGGCAGGTACCACTATGATGTTTCCACTTCCATCGAAAGCGAAAGTTTTTGAAGAAAAGAAAAACTTGAGGTTTGGTCTTTGCGCAGATGTGCATAAGGACATAATGCATGATGCGGACCAAAGGTTAAAAGCCTTTATTCAGGAGGCAACTGAACAAGAGCTCGACTTTATTATTCAGCTGGGCGATTTCTGCCGTCCATACGAGTATAACCTGGAGTTTTTGTCCATCTGGAACAGCTATCAGGGAAAGAAATATCATGTGCTCGGAAACCATGATATGGATGGGGGCTTTACGCGTGAACAGGTAGTGAACTACTGGGGTGCACCAGGCCGGTATTATTCATTTGATTGCAAAAACTACCATTTCATCATTCTGGATGGAAATGATCCGGATCCCTCCCCCAACCGTCCTGGAGGATATGCCAGATTTCTTGGACAGGAACAATTGCAGTGGCTGGAACAGGATTTGAAGGGTACCAGACTTCCTACCCTTGTGTTTAGCCACCAGGGATTAGATAATGATCTGGGGGGCATTCACAACGCCACGGCCAGCAGATGGATACTGGAACGCGCCAATGAAGAGGCGGGTTATCAAAAGGTGCAGCTTGTTTTTTCAGGACACCACCACCAGGATTATTATAATAACATAAACGGCATTCATTACCTGCAGATAAACAGCATGTCCTATCAATGGCTAGGTGAAAAATTCCAGCATATCCGTTATAGTGAAGAAGTGGATCAATCTTTTCCATGGATCAAATACACGGTACCCTATAAAGATCCGATCTGGGCCATCGCTGAAATTTCCAGGGATAATACTTTTCGATTGCTTGGAAAAAAAACAGAGTTCGTCGGCCCTTCACCTGAAGACTTAGCTGTGGATATGAAAGACTATGTCTATCCCATTGTGCCGTATATTTCAGATAAAGAACTTATGCTGCAGCGGCAGGAACCAGCTTAATGAAAGCCCAGCTTAATCAGGAAATCAATCAAAATGCTCAGAACAAATCCGGGTTTGTGTTTGTTTGAAACACCAGTACCATTAAAATTAACAACTCCTGTTTTGAACCAAGTTCGTTTAATCATTTCTCTGAGAACATTGCACAATAAACTGTTAAACAAGTAACCCAGACAACATGGCATATACCAAAAAATGGACCCTGATACTGACTCTTTTCACCGGAATAAGTGGAATTCATGCCCAGCAAAACAATCAGATACCAGCTGTCCACAGCAAAATATCCTACAGCGAGGAAGGAAAGCTGGTATTGCAACAAGGGACCACGTCTTACTACGCTTATACCAGTCCACCCCTGTATACCCTGCAGCAGGTATACGGCAATCCGGTGGGAACAGAAAACGGGCTGATCTTTGATTTCGGAGGACTGGAAGGGACCCTGACCTACGGACTGATCCCCTATGGAAAGGTAGCACATCCGCTTCCCATATTCCGCTTTACCAGGCCAATCCTGGAAGGAAAGGCTGAGATTAACATCCCCTATGACTTTCGCTACCCCTATGATTTTGTCGGATGGAAAGAAACAGGATTCCTGACCATTGGGTACCGTTTGCAGGATAAGGAGGGCATGATCATTTATGACGGAGAAGTCAGCCTGTCGGGAACCGGCCCGTTTGAGGTGGTCCCGGCACTTGCTGAGGGGCCTTTCCTTAATATGCTTACGGATTCCGGGGTTGTGGTCTGGTGCCGCACCACCCTGCCGGTGCAGGCGCAATTGAAAGTGAACGGCCAGCTTATATCAGATCCGGAACCTCTTCTTCACCATGAATGGCATGTGAAGGGACTGGAACCGGCAAGGGAATACAGCTATACGGTGCAATATGGCGGGCAGGAGCAGCAGTATCAGTTCCGGACCGCTCCGAAAAATGGAAGCCGGGAGCCCTTTGTTTTCGCCTATACCAGCGACAGCCGGCATGCCACAGGCGGAGGTGAGCGAATGATCTACGGGGCCAATGCCTATATTATGAAAAAGATGACCGCCCTGGCCCACGCCGAGGGTGCTGCCTTCATGCAATTTACCGGAGATATGATTAACGGGTACCTCACCAACAACGAAGAACAGCAAGTCCAGTATACAAACTGGAAGAAAGCGCTGGAGCCCTTCTGGCATTACATGCCCATCAACACCGGAATGGGGAACCACGAAGCCCTGGGGTATATTTTCTCTGATACGGCCGGACGTATGAGAGCATTTATAGATGGTTTCCCCTATGATAGCTTCTCCGCAGAGGCAGCTTATGCCGAAGCATTCGTAAACCCGGTAAGCGACCTGGTAAGTGAGGATGGCAGCAGGTATGATCCGGACCCGGACAGCCAGGACTTTCCCTCCTATTCAGAAAATGTGTATACCTACAGGTACGGAAACGTAGGCATGATCGTGCTCAACAGTGATTACTGGTACGCCCCCACCCTCCGTCAATACCCTTTTACCAGCGGCGGACTCCATGGATATATCATGGATATGCAGCTGGAATGGCTTAAGAAAACAGTAGCCATGTACGAGCAGGACTCGCTGATCGATCATGTTTTTGTTACGCAACACACGCCGGTGTTCCCAAATGGCGGCCACAGCAGGGACGACATGTGGTACAGCGGGAATAACCAGTACCGGCCATATATTAGTGGGAGGCCTGTAGCCAAGGGAATTATTGAACGAAGAGACGAATACCTGGATATCCTCATCAACCAGAGCACTAAGGTCCTGGCCATTCTTACCGGAGATGAGCATAATTACAACTGGTTAAAGCTGACAACAGAGGTGCCCATCTACCCGGAGATCTATCCCCTGGACAAGCTCACCATCAGCCGGCCCATCTATCAGATCAACAACGGGGCAGCCGGCGCCCCCTATTATGCTCAGGAGATCCTGCCCTGGAGCGAGTTCACTCAATCCTTCAGTGTGGAAAATGCCCTCTGCCTCTTCTACGTAGAAGGTTCCACGGTAAAAATGCGGGTGCTAAATCCGGATACACTCAATGAAATTGATTCTGTGCTGCTAAGGGAGTAGTCTGAATATCAGGCAATTTACCTGTTTGGCAAGCTCATTTTATAATTGTAGATTGCTTACTTCTATCAAAAAAAATGATCAAGTGGCTGTTTTTCATACTACTGTTTCTCCTGGGATGCAGCAGGGGATCTTCTGACGACGACACCACAATCGGCCAGGATGGTACGGAACATGCGGACCTTCTGAATTATGTGGATCCCTTCATCGGAACTGGGTTCCATGGGCACACCTTTCCAGGACCTTCCCTTCCCTATGGCATGGTGCAATTGAGTCCGGATACAAAACTGAACGGCTGGGATGCCTCCAGTGGTTATCATTATGGGGACAGCACCATCTACGGATTTTCCCATACGCACCTGAGCGGAACAGGAATTGGGGATATGGGCGATGTTTTGCTTCTGCCCTTCACGGGTCCCCTTCCGGAGGCAGCCGGCAGAGAAAAGTTGCCGGTGGCTGCTTTTAGCCATGAAAGGGAAAGCGCCAGCCCGGGCTATTACTCTGTGGCATTTGACAATTTTGATGTGCAGGCTGAACTAAGCGCAAGCGAACGGGTGGGAATGCACCGCTACAGCTTCGGTGCAGGATCGGAAAAACATCTCCTGGTGGATATTGGGCACATTCTGCAACGCAACTGGGGACATGAAAATGTACTTAACCGGCTCGAGGTGATCAATAACAGGACCCTGCGTGGACTCAAACATTCAACAGGCTGGTCAAAGGATCACAGGACCTATTTCCACCTGGAGTTTTCCAGCCCATTTTCCATAGATTATGTGGTATCGGACGGACAATTATCTACGCTTGAAAACAAACATAGCGGGCAGGATGTATGGGCAATCCTCAGCTTTGAAGAGCTGTCAGACAAGGAAGTACTGCTGGTAAAAGTGGCCATCTCTCCTGTCGACGAGGAAGGCGCCCGGATGAACCTCTTAGCGGAAGTTCCTCACTGGGACTTTGAAAAGATACAATCTGACGCCGAGAATGCCTGGCGCCTGGCACTTGGTAAAATCTATTTGGATGCCCTTCAGGAAGAGCACTACACGATTTTCTACTCTGCTCTCTACCATACGATGTTTGCACCTTCACTCTACCAGGATGTGGATGGACGATACCGGGGAATGGACGGTGAGATCCACCAGGCGGATGAGGGCAGCACTAATTATACGACTTACTCCATGTGGGACACTTTCCGGGCATTGCATCCTTTGATGACCCTGATTGACGAGAAGAGGACCTCCCAATGGGCCAACAACCTGCTGTTGAAATACAGCCAGGGAGGAATTCTACCCAAATGGCCGCTGGCCGCCAACTACACCGGGACCATGATCGGATATCCGGCAGCAGCAGTATTGGCTGATGCCCTGTGCAAGGATATCCCCGGTATTGACCGGGAACTTGCCCTGGAGGCTGCAATATACAGTGCCTCCTGGCAAGCAGCTTTGGCAGTCCCTATGACCCGCCATAATTATTTTGTGAACCTGGACAGGGACATCCCGGCCGACCAGCTTAGCGGATCGGTCTCCTATGGCCTGGAGATGGCCTATTATGACTGGTGCATCTCACGAATGGCCTACCTGCTCGGAAAGGACTCCCTGGAGGCACGATACCTGGAACGGTCTCGGAACTACACCAGATACTTTGATCCTTCCAGTGGTTTTATGAGAGGAAAAGTCAGCGATGGATCCTGGCTTAGCCCGTTTAATCCGAGGTATTCAGATCATGAATCCTCTCCATATGTCGAAGGTAATGCCTGGCAGTGGAGCTGGTTTGTTCCGCACGATGTGGATGGACTCATACACTTACATGGGGGGCGCGATCTCTTTGTAAACAGGCTGGATTCCCTGTTTTTTACCTCGTCCCTGATCGAGGGGGAGAATGCCAGCGGTGATATTACCGGGCTCATTGGCCAGTACGCCCATGGAAATGAGCCCAGCCACCATATTGCCTACCTCTATGCCCATGCGGGAGAGCCCTGGAAGACCCAGGAGATGGTGGATTCCATCCTTCACTCCTTCTACACAACTGAACCCGATGGTATCATCGGGAACGAAGATTGCGGGCAGATGTCTGCCTGGTATATACTCAGTTCCATGGGATTCTACCAGGTCGCGCCAGGCAGTCCGGTCTGGACCATAGGCCGGCCCCTGTTCAGGAAGGTAGAGATAAAGCTGGCATCCGGACAGACCTTTACGATCCTGAGCAAGAACAACAGCCGGGAAAACCGCTACATTCAAGAGGTCCGCCTGAACGGTAAAATCCGGACCGATCTTTTTTTGCAACACAAGGAGATCACGCAGGGCGGTATCCTGGAAATTACCATGGGGAATCAACCTGGCATGACCAGTTAGAACTGCAGGGATCTTGCATAAAAGTATACTACAAGCGGCCAAGGGTCATGCCCCCGTCAACCTGGATCACCTGCCCGGTGGAATAAGCCAGATCCCCCCTGGCCAGAGAGGCCACAACACGGCCCACATCTTCCGGCTTCCCCCAGCGTCGCAGGAGTGTTAATCCCTCTGCAATCATCTGATCATATTTCTCTGTCACCCCGGCGGTCATATCGGTCCGGATCACCCCCGGCCGGACCTCAAAAACGGGAATATTGTATTCCCCCAGCCGGACCGCAAAAAGCTGGGTCATCATGCTCAGACCCGCTTTGGAGATACAGTACTCCCCCCGGTTAAGCGAGGCCAGAGAAGCCGAAACCGATGAAATATTCACGATGCAGGAGTTGAATTCAGGATCGGATTGTATATTCATCACCATATGTTTTGCCGCCAGCTGGGTAAGAAAAAAAGGCCCCGTAAGATTTACATCCATCACTTCACGATAACTTTCTTCTCCTGTATCCAGCAGGTCTTTCCGCTCCCTGGGAGCCATTCCTGCATTATTCACCAGCAGATTTATCCTTTCAAAATGATCCAGGGTCTGCTTCCATAGGTGTTGCCTTTCCTCCCGATGGGCCAGGTTTCCCCTGCAATAAAAAACCTCCGAACCTGTTTTTGACAATTCCTTCAGGACTTCCTGAACCTCAACTTCAGGACGGAGGCCATTCAGGGCAAGATCAAATCCTTCCATTGCCAGGGCCCTGGCAATGCCCAGTCCAATCCCCCGCGTTCCTCCCGTAATAAGTGCAGTCTTTTTCATGATCCTCATCTTATTTACCCGCTTTTTTATCCAGATCTTCCAGGCTGATCCAGCAACGGTCCTTCCAGCTCTGATATCCCGCCTCGGCCAGTTGCACCCCCCTTGCTCCTTCCAGGAGATCCCAGGGGAAGGGATCATTAAATGCCACATGTCTTAGAAACAGCTCCCACTGTGCCCGGAATGCATTGAGATAATTCTCCTCCCCCGGCACCTGTTGCCATCCGTCATAAAAATCAATGGGCTGCGGTATATCCGGGTTCCAGACCGGACGGGGGGTGTTTTCATAGTCCTGGATCAGGCAATCCCTCAGCCCTGCAATGGCAGATCCCCTGGTCCCATCCACCTGCAGTACCAGCAGATCGTCGCGCCGAACCCGGGTAGTCCAGGAGGAATTAAACTGGGCAATGATCCCGCCCTCCAGTTCAAACATCGCATATACGGCATCATCTGCAGTACATTTATATACCTCACCTTCTTCATCCACTCGTTCGGGAATATCTGTGCTGCCGATGCAGGACACGGAGAGCACCTTGCCAAACAGCTGGTCCAGCACATATCTCCAGTGGGGAAACATGTCCAGAATAATTCCCCCGTCCCGCTCCTTCTTATAGTTCCAGGAGGGCCGCTGGGACTCTACCGAAAAACCTTCAAATACCCAGTATCCGAAATTTCCGCGGACAGAGAGAATTTTTCCCAGGAAACCCCCGTCTATGAGGTGCTTCAATTTTCTTATTCCCGGCAACCAGAGCTTGTCCTGTACCACTCCGTGCTTTACTCCAGCCTCCTGGCATAGGCGGTAGAGTTCCAGAGCAGATGCGGTATCTGCAGCGCTGGGTTTTTCACAATAGATATCCTTCCCTGCAGCGACTGCCTTTTTTACATTTTCCACCCGGAGTCCAGTGACCAGGGCATCGAAATAAACCTGGTACTGATCACTTTGAAGCACGCTATCCAAATCATCCGTGATATTTTGGATACCGGTTTCAGCCGCAATGGCCTCCAGTTTTTTTCTGTTTCTCCCCACAAGTAACGGATCCGGCATCAGGATCACATCTCCCTGCCGGATGCCTCCTTCGTCCATAATGGCTTTTATGGAGCGGATCAGGTGTTGATTCTTGCCCATGCGTCCTGTAACGCCATTCATGATCACTCCTATTTTCCTGATTTGAGCTGTATGTTCGTTCATGATTTAAATTTATATGCTTCTATAAGTTCCTTCAGGTAACGATCCTGGTCCTTTCCCCAGTAATGATTAGAGAAGATTTCCACCTCATGGGGGCCCTCAAAACCAGTCTCCTCGACCCACTTCCTGATCTGTGGCACAGGAATGCAGCCCTTGCCCATGATTTCCCGGTCGTTCAGCATATCTCCCGTAGGAACCTTCCAGTCACATATATGGAAGGCAAACAGCTTTCCCAGTTTCCCGCACCGCCGGATCTCAGCCTCCAGATCCGGATCCCACCAGAGGTGATAGACATCCACCACAACTCCCACTCTTTCAGAAGATATCTTTTCCACCAGGTCATTGGCCTGCCTGAGGGTAGAGATGGCCGAACGGGTGTCCGCATACATCGGGTGCAGGGGTTCAATACCCAGTTTAATTCCCAGGTTCTCTGCCATGGGAACAAGGGCAGCAATCCCCTCCCTGATCTGGGTCCGGGAATCCTCCAGTGGCTGCGCGGGATCCGCCCCGCATACCAGCACCAGCATGGGTGCTTTTAGGGCTGATGCTTCTTCCAGGGCGAGTTTGTTCTCAGCGATGGCCTCCTCTCGTTTAAGCCCTTCCGCTGATGCAAAAAACCCACCCCGAACCAGGGAAACCACCCCGAGTCCATGCTCCTGCAACAAACGGCCAACGACTGCTGGTGAGCGCCCTTCAAGAGCTTCTCTCCAGACAGAGATCCACCGGATTCCAGCTGCAGAGTATTTCCTCGCGGCCTCTTCAATCTCCCAGGGCCTGGTGGTAATGCTGTGCAAACATAATTTTCCAGGATCATTCATAAGCTTACATTGTAGTAAAGAAGGTATAATAGGGCTCTTTCCGGATAATACGCTGCAAATAAAGGGCCAGCTCCCTTGCATGGTAGTCCCCCCACATGCTGGACTCGCCCCGGGGTATCGCAGATCCTTCCGGTACGTGATCCCAGGCCATGGGGCGATGATAAATGGAATGCAGGATCAAACCCTGGTGGTCCCTTGCCCTGCTGATATAGGGATCGTCAAACAGGTGCTTTGCTACGCTTAGCCCGGCCTGAAAATACTCCTGACTATCCAGGTACATTCCAAGGCGAAGCAGCCCCTGTGCAGCAATGGCAGCAGCCGAGCTGTCCACAGGTTCAAACTCATTAAAAGGATCCGAGGGTTTATCCAGGTAATTGTCCAGACGGGCCAGTCCGGGTGCCCCGGTATCCCAGTAGGGAATCCCGTCTGCAGGCGTATTTCGGATATAAAAATCGCAAACAGCCCGGGCGGCTTTCAGCCAGGATGCTTTAATTTGCGTCCTGTTCCCCAAGGGTCCCAGATCCCGGTCCGGTACGGTTGCCAGAAATTCCAGCAGCTCTGAGAATCCCAGCATGGCCCAGGCCAGTCCCCGTGTCCAGGTGGAGAATCCCGAGTAGCCCTGCTGGGTGTTCACACAGCGGAAATTCCCATCATTCACATTGAAGATGCATTCATGGGCCGTTCTGCCGGGAACATCATAGGCATCACGGCCTTCGCCGTAAAACACAGAGAATTCCGCAGTAGCCTTTGCATGGTCCAAAAGCCTCCCCAATAAGCTGATATCCTGGTCGTTTTCACCCTTCAGAGAATGCCTCAACTGATACCCCATAGCAAGTACCCGGCAGCTTCGAAGGGTATCCACAAACAGGGAATGGGGCCCGTTGAACGAGTAAATAAAGCCTCCACCTTTGATTTCCGTCCATCGTCTGGCCTGCACGGAGGATGACACTTTCAGGGCCAGAATATAGAACTGCCTCTCCCACTCATTGAAAGGGATCTTACCTTCTTCCATCAAGCGCAGCAGGCTTCCATAGGTGCTCACATTATTGAAGCCATGGTCATGCACGCCGGTGTGTGTAAGGTGTGGGGCCATATTCTCCAGGGTATTTTTCTTCCCATAATCCAGGAATTCACTATCCGCTTCCGCTTCATATTGCAGAATGGATGATCCGAACTGGAAACCTTGGGTCCACTCGGTCCACCCCCGGGTGGTATATTTTCCGGCAGCAGTAAATACCGGGGCTCCGGCCTCAGCGGGAAAATGGTCCCGAATGGACCTGATCTTTTCTGCAGATAGAGACCATAGCTGCCGGATCTGGCCCTCCAGATCCGATGGTTTCAGTTTTCTGTCGACGATCATGATTTTTCACGTTTAGCTCTGGAGAAATCCACCGCTGCCACCGCCAGGCTTCCGGCGGCCAGATAGATGTAAAGCAGAAAATCCAGCCGTATCCCGGATATCTCCTGAGGGATCACATGGAAAAGAGAAAGCAAAAGTGCTATCAGTCCGGTTCCTGAGAAAAACAGGATGGCTTTGGGAGGGGTTCTCTTTGAGAGCACGGCAAAAAGAACCACGGGGGCCATCATGGAAGTACCTGTAAAGCTGGTTCTTGCCAGCAGGGCAAGCTCATCCGACATCAGGGTTGAAAAAGCCAGGGCAATCAGGGCAAAAACAAATAGCCCAATGCGTGTTAGGCTAAGTACTTTTTTATCGCTACCCTTTAAGAGAGAGCGCAATTCGGTTCCCAGCGCAAAGATCTGCGCATTGGTGGTAGAAAGACAGGCCGCAAAAAGTCCAACCATAGCCAGGGCTCCAACGATGTCTTTCTGGTCAAAAAGCAGAGCATTGGACAAAAAATCGGCAGTGCTCGCATCCGGATATTTTACCGCCCCGTACATGCCGATAAATACCGTAGAAAAAATGATCAATATGGCAAAGGCCCCCAGGGATACTGCCATGCGGCTCAGGGAACGAAAGTTCCTCATAACGATAATTCGGGTCGTAAGCTGGGGTTGAGTAACCGGGATTAGTATAATGGCCAGGAAGGAGGCGACAAGAAACTGAAAGGTAAAGAGGCCATTGGGTCCGGGAACCGAAAGCAGTTCCGGTTTAATCCTTTCAACTTCGGCAAACAGGGATTCCATACTGCCGAAAGCCTTGATACAGGTGATCCCGATCAACCAGATCACCACCAGCAGTACAGTGCCCTGGATGGCATCGGAATAAACTATCGCTTTGAAACCGCCGACCTCCGCATAAACAAGCATGATGCTTACAATAATCAGGGCCCAGGCCCATTCCGGAAGTACCCCTGCGAAAGTGGCAGAAAAAAAGATGGAAATGCCCCTGATCTGTATGGCGGCATAGGGCACCAGGAAAAGGAAGGCCGTGAGAAAGAACAGATAGCCGGGCCATTTGCTTCCATAAATTCCGGATAAAAAACCGGATACCCCTTTAAAGCCCTCTGTTTTAACTTTCTTCCGGATATGGTATCCGAACCAGATGATGCCGAAAACCATGGCCCCGTCGGATACGGCCAGAAAAATCCAGGCACCCACCCCCTGGGTCCGGAACATATCGGGCATACCCATAAATATAAAGGCACTGAAGAGTGCTGCAGCAAAGGTCAGCACCCCAATGATGGGCCCAATATTAAACCCGGCGAGCATATACTCATCCAGGGTCCGGTTACGCTTGTATGACTTAACGGAGGCCGCTACCAGGGCAAGCAGAAACAGTCCCCCAAGTATAAGGATCCACAGGGTCATGATTTTTCCTCCTTCCTGCCGGGGTGCCAGCGCACCGCCAGCCAGGTCAGACAAACAAAAAGGATGGATACCAGCATCCCGGTCCAAAGGGTATATGGGAGATGCAGAAGGCTGGGCAGATGCTTGCCGTAAGGCATTACCAGGGGGGTAAAGGTCAGCGCAGAAAGCAGCAGGGAGAGCAGGATCAGGACCGAGTAGAGCCTGGATTTCTTCTTTGTATTCATATCCTTAAACATAGTGATAAATCTGGAATTCCCCTTTGAATTAACGACTTTCATTTGCTTCTTAAGAATAGATTCACAAAATTGTATCTCCACTCTTCCACTCAAATTATTAGCTATGAAAGCGAAAATCAACTCCAAGCCAACCATGGACAGAAGAAGTTTTATCAAAACTACCGGAGCCGCCACGGCCTTTAGCATTGTTCCCAGATTTGTTCTGGGGGGACCGGGCTATGTTGCTCCAAGCGATACAGTGTATATCGCGGGAATTGGTGCCGGCGGAAAAGGCACCTCGGATCTCAGCTCCTGCGCCCAAAGCAAACATGCGAAAGTCTCTTTTCTTTGTGATGTGGATGATAAGATGGCGGCCAAATCAAGGGAGAATTTCCCGGATGCCGCCTTTTACAAAGATTTTAGAAAAATGCTGGAGAAGGAACACAAGCACATCGACGCGGTAACCGTCTCCACCCCTGACCATACCCACGCGGTGGCCGCCATGACTGCCATGCAGCTGGGAAAGCATGTATATGTTCAAAAGCCTCTTACACATAGCATTGGAGAAGCAAGGGCCCTGACCGAAGCTGCTGCCAGATACAAGGTGGTAACTCAAATGGGAAACCAGGGAGCATCCGAGGAGCCTGTTCGGCGCATGAAAGAGATTGTCGATGCGGGACTCATTGGAGATGTAAGCAGGGTATATGCCTGGTCCAACCGGCCGGTATGGCCCCAGGGAGTTGCAGCTCCCTCCGGAAAATACGCTATCCCTGAGCAACTGGACTGGGATCTCTGGCTGGGTCCTGCCCGGGAGATCGATTATAATCCAGCTTATCATCCCTTTAACTGGAGGGGTTGGTGGAGATTCGGAACCGGAGCCCTGGGGGATATGGGCTGCCATATTATGGACCCGGTATTCCGGATCCTGCCCATTGACTATCCCACGGAGGTGGAATGCAGTGCCACCGCAGCCTACGAAGGATTTTTTCAGGTGGCTCACTACCTGGAAAGCTGTCCGGCTTCCTCCATCATACATCTGAAATTTCCCCGCACCGATGGCAAGGGTAATATAAGTCTTACCTGGATGGATGGCGGTCTGCGTCCTCAAATGCCGGAAGGGATCATCGAGGAAGATGAAGTTCATAATCTAGATAATGGAGTGATCTTCGAAGGCAGCAAAGGAATCATGATTGGCAACCATGGTATGCAACCCCTGCTTCTGCCAAGATCTCTGAATGAACAGACGGAACAGATTCCCAAAACTGAAAAAAGAGTGCCTGAAGGACACTACGTTGCCTGGGTGGAAGCCTGTATGAAGGGGGTTGAAGAATCGGATTTAGCTTCAAAGTTTGCCTATGCCGGACCATTTACAGAAGCGGTGCTGATGGGTAACCTGGCCATTCGAAGCTATCAGTATGAGATGAATAAATCCGGAGAAACTTCCTATCCGGGACGGAAAAAGCTGCTCTGGGACGCTAAGAATATGAAGATTACCAACTTCGACCCGGCCAATGAATTTGTAATGCGGCAGTACCGGGAGGGGTGGAGTTTGTAAAGGATAAAAGAAGTTCCAGTACAAGATCTACCAGGGAATTCCCGGAGGACAGTCCTTCGACCGGATGGACACAAAATCCTCCAACGAAATCAGGGTAGAAATTTACAGGTTCCTGGCTGCTGAACTGGACCCGCCTTTTCCCATTAAAAACCTTAGCCAGTTAAAAAAAACAGCCTACAGGTACTGATAGGCCAAAAGCCTACAGTTCCCTGATCCTTACATTACGGAAGCTTATAGAAGAATCTCCATGCTTCCCCTGGAATCCGATGGATCCTTTAGTCGGAAGCTCCGCAAAGGGAGTGGGCAGCCAGCTTGGAATTTCGCTTCCATCCGGATTGGTGGTCCCCGATGTCCACAGGGACATGTCCATTGTGGTCACTTTTTTGCCATTCAGCACTACTTCTATAAGCTGACCCTTACATTTAAGTTCCATCTGGTTCCACTCTCCAGGGGGATGGACCACCTTTTGCTCATTGGCAGGGAGGTGACCGAAAATGGCTCCGCACTGATAATCCTTGCGTTCACTTCCCCACTTTCCATGGTCATCGGCAATCTGTATCTCCACCGAGTTGGGGATCCAGTTCTCCTGATCTGTACAGTAAACAATGATCCCGCTGTTCGTTCCGTCCTCATTCATGAATTCAAACTTCAGCTCAAAATTTTCATATTCTCCGGGGGCCCAGGCAACCTGATCTTCCAGGGCTACCAGCTGATCCTCCTGGATCATCCAGCTCCCCTCCTCATAGGCGGCCAGAATGTAGTCTTCTCCAAAAAGGAGCTTTCCATCCGGGGTGTTTTTACAAGCAGAAGATAAGAAGAGCATCAGAAGACTTACAAATACAATATTAATGCGTTTCATTTCAGATGTATTATTTGGTTAAACTTATTGCACAATTTAGGTAAAATCCAGATCCCGGCCTAAGATCCGACGCTCTTCAATGCTGCAACCGCAAGCAAAACGCCCAGGACAATCCCCAGGAAGGCGGCAAAGAGCACCCGGAACTCCTCCGGTAATAGAAAGGTGATGGTCTGAGCTGGGATCCAGAACAGGGGGATGGTCCGCTTAAATACAAAGTTCCATTGCACATCCCAGTTTATCTCCTTAAATATCCGTGCAAAGTCCATAGGCCGTAAAAACCCTGGCAAGGTCCCCCCATTCTCCAGGATATGTATATCGGTAATTTTATGAAAAGTCATCATGACCGGCGCATAAAACAAGTTCAGCGCCACAGAGATGCTAAAGGAAACCACCACCTTCCTCCAGCTCAGATCCCCATGCAGCAAGAGACCTGCATCTTTGAATCCGATTTTTTCCAGAAGCAGCGGTGTTCCGGATGAGAAAATCGCAAAGGCCATATAAATGGTCATTCCCAGGAATCCCCAGACAATGGCCCGGGGAAGCAGTCCAAAGCCTTTGTAATAGTAACTACCAGTTTTAATTCTAAGTCCGATCACCTCTCCAAGGGTGGCTAATAAAAAGAACTTGACAAAGCTCATCACCAAACCATGTTCCAGGTTAAACTGGTAGTAAACTTCAAACAGCCTTTTAAAAAGAAAAAAGGGGGTAAAAAAGGCGACGAGTCCAAGAACAAAAAACAAATCCTTTCTTAAGCTCATACCTTCATTTCTTAATGCACCATAGTTTTGAAAATGTTCGGATAATCATCCCGGACCCGGAAAGTACCGGCGTAGAAAAACTCCCTTCTCCCAGATCATAAATGCCCGAGAGTTCATAGCTTGAATCGGCCCGGATGACCAGGACCCTGCCATTTTTAGTCACACAACAGAGCTTTTCACCCACACAGACCGGCGATCCGTAAAGAGGCCCGGCAGGCCGTTCCTTCCATAAAAGTTTGCCACTTTCATGCTCCAAACACGCTACAGTTCCATTATCCATGTATAGAAAGAGAAGCCCGTTTACCACAATGGGAGTGGGTACGTAAGGCGATAAATTAGGAGGCAGTGAATAGCGGGCTGTATCGGCGATGGTATTGGTGTTGAGATCCGCTTCAATAACCATTCCTTCTCCCTTACGGCATCCGAATATCAGACCATCGGCATAAACAGGAGAAGCAACCACCCGGTGAGTTAACAGGCCTTTATTCTCCCATAAAACCGTTCCAGTTTCAGGATCAACTCCTGTAAATCCATGTGCTTCGCTGGTAAATATCAATTGACTTTCCTGAAGGTCATTTTTAACCGGGAGTGGTGTGGAAAATGAATTCCTGGCACAGGTTTCCCGTTTCAGTTCCCAGGCAATTTCGCCGGAGACTTTATCCACAGCCAGCCAGGCACTTGAAAAGGAACTACCTTCCTCCTGTTCCAGGGTAAATACTACGGCATTCTCCGTAAGAACCAGGGAACTACCTCCACCATGACGGGCTTCTATTCCGGAGAATTCAGATTGCCATTGAAGTTCCCCACTGTGTGTTAGCGCAGCCAGGATGGTTTTTTCTTTTGAATACCAGATCACATATAGCTGCTGCTCATCCACTGCAGGGGTGGCAGAAGCCAGGTTATTGTCCACGTGCATGGCCAGGTCTGTTACCACGAACTCCTTTTGCCAAAGGATATTTCCAGTCTGATCATCAACCGCCATCACAAGCCCCACATCATTGGCATCATCCGCACTGGTGACAAAAATGGTAGTCTCCCAGACCACGGGGGATGCATGTCCAACACCGGGCAATTTTGTCACCCACCTGTAAGCAGAGGAATCCCAGGTGTCGGGAAGAACAGTATTCAAGTCAATACCCATCCCGTCTGATCCTCTGAAACGGGTCCATAAATGCTCTCCATTCTCCTGGGCAGTAGAGTTCATAGCTGCGAAAAGCAATACAAGCAGGCACGGGATCATTAATTTTTTCATCCCGCAAAATATTAACTTAAAATGATTCCCAATAATTTATTTCGCTATATAGCCCATAAGCTAACTATATTTGGGATAAATTCCTTTAAGCTATTTGTTCATGCAAAGAATAATCCTTTTCCTTTTTATATACGCTGCCGGAACCACACTTCTGGCACAGCCTCACTGGGAAACGCTCGTAAAAGCTGACTTTACCTGGAACTATCTTATAGGTAATTCACCACCACCCACCGACTGGTACACTCTGGGATTTGATGATAGTTCGTGGACTGCAGCAAAGGGCAGCTTTGGGTTTGGGGATGGAGATGATACCACGGTTCTCACCGTCAATTATTCACTGTACATCAGGCGTACCTTTACAGTTGCCGACCGATCAATTATCGACAGTCTGCTCCTGGATATCGATTATGATGATGCCTATGTGGTTTATCTGAATGGTTCTCTTGTTTCCAGATCTTTCAATGTGGAAGCAGACTTTCCCCCTTACAATTATACCCCCACCATTGACCAGGAAGCCCGCATGTATACAGGCGGGCAGCCTTCACGGGTGGGTATATCCAGCAACCACCTGCTTGACGGTGAAAATATCTTAGCCGTGCAGGGCATTAATGTAAATCCCACCTCCAGCGATTTTTCACTGGCTCCCTTTCTCCAGGCGAGAGTTGATGCAGGCAGCATTATTTATAACCAGGTCCCGGGCTGGTTCAGGGATCCCGATGCACCCTTTGAAAGTAACCTGCCCATCCTTGTGATTACTACGGAAAATGGCCAGACCATTCCGGATGAACCAAAGATAACGGCCCATATGGGCATCGTGAATAATGGATCGGGCCTCAATGAGTATCCCGGCACATTCAACGACTACGACGGAAAAATAGGGATAGAGCTCCGGGGAGCCAGTTCGCAGGGCTATGCCAAAAAAGGATACGGACTGGAAACCCGATTGGAAAATGGCGAGAATAACAATGTTTCGCTGCTGGGTATGCCCTTGGAAAATGACTGGGTGCTGCATGGTCCCTATTCCGACAAATCTCTGATTCGAAATGTGCTGGCCTATCACTTTGCCCGCGAGATGGGACAGTATGCACCCAGAACCCGGCTCTGTGAACTTTTTATTAACGATAGCTATTCCGGAGTCTATGTATTGATGGAAAAGATCAAACGGGACACCTTCCGGCTGGATATTGGAAAACTGGAACCCCAGGAAATATCCGGCCGTGATGTGACCGGGGGATATATCTTCAAACTGGATAAACAGGATTGGGATGAAGAAAACTGGGTTTCTCCCTATCCGGCCATTGATGGAAATGAGATCCGGATGATCTATCACTACCCTGAATCCCAGGTGATAGCCGAGGAGCAAAAAAGCTATATCAGAAACTTCGTGACTGAGTTTGAAAATGCCCTGGCGGGAGATCGCTTTTATGATCCTGTGCTGGGCTATAAGCCCTATATCGATATGCAGTCCTTTATCGATTTCTTCCTGGTGAACGAACTGGCCAAGAATGTGGATGGGTACCGGATCAGTACTTATTTGCATAAAGACAAAGACAAACTGGACAGGGTGAGCCCCATAAAGGCCGGGCCCGTCTGGGATTTTAACTTCGGATTTGGAAATGCGGATTATTACAATGCCTCCCTTAGCTATGGCTGGCAATGCGAGACGAAGCTATCTGAAGATTACTGGTCCAATCCCTTCTGGTGGATCAAATTAAGGAAGGATCCGGACTTTTTCAATCAGCTGGTTACTTCCTGGGAGGGATACAGAAGCAGCATCCTGTCGGATACCCGGGTGGACCAGGTCATTGATTCACTCACCACCCTGCTGGCCGATGCCCAGCAAAGGAATTTCGAAGAATTTCCCGTACTGGACCAGTATATCTGGGCAAATAATTATGTGGGAGGCAGCTATGAAAATGAGATCGCCTATCTGAAAGGCTGGATATCTGACCGGATCGTCTGGATGGACAGCAAGCTGGATGGCTATATGTACCCTTATTCCTCGGAAGAGGGGACGGACCTGGAAGGGCTGGATCTGAATCTCTTCCCGAACCCGGTGACAAATCATCTTACTCTGGTGCTTTATGCGGACCGGGAGTCTGAACTGGAGATCGAATTTATCAACGTGCTTGCCCAAAGCACCTACCGGACCAGCTTTAATCTGGCTTACGGTTCACAGGAGCTATATTTTGGGGCGGATGTGCTCAGCCAGGCCATGCCTCAGCCGGGTCTCTATCTCCTTAACCTCCGCGTGAACGGCAGCTTTGTCGGCACAAGGAAAATCCTGAAGCAATAATTCCTGGCGTTTTAAAATATATCCCCTTCATCTTCCGTTTGTTTCGTAACTTCGTATCCTAAACGGTAAAGCTTAAGCCATGAAAAAACTGCTTCTCCTATCCCCAATTTTTCTCCTATTCCTTTTTGTTCTGAATCAAACAACAGCAGCACAGGATAAATGGATCAGCTTATTTGATGGGGAAACCCTGGAAGGCTGGTCCGCACACAGCGGAAATGCCACCTACCGGGTTGAAGATGGGACCATTGTGGGACAGGCAGTTCCCAACAGTCCCAATTCCTTTCTCTGCACCAGGCGTGAATTCAGCGATTTTATCCTGGAATTTGAGGTGCTCCTTGAGGATGAGGAATTGAATTCCGGAGTGCAGTTCCGTAGTCAGATTGCACCGCGGGAACTGGTTTTCTGGTTCAGGAACGAAGAGGGCAACTACCAGCCAACGACCATTCCAGCCGACAGGGTTTACGGATACCAGGTCGAGATAGCTGCGGGCGGAGGCTCGGGAGGCGTTTATGATGAGGCCCGGCGTGCCATGCTTCCCTGGTGGCCCCGGCAGGGCTCCAAGGAGAGCAAGGCATTTAAAAGTAAACAATGGAATTCCTACCGGATCGAGTGTAAAGGGGATTCCATAAAGACCATGGTTAACGGAGTGGTGGTGGCCGAGTTTCGGGATGGACTGAGCGACCATGGTATCATTGGACTGCAGGTACATGACGTGGGCGACAATCCAGCCCCATATCAGGTCAGGTGGAGGAACATCCGGGTCCTTCTACTGAACTGATCCTTTGCTGATTTTAATCCTCTTTTAATGTCATCTTCATGGTGCATTCATCACGCAGGGCTAAATTTAGGCCCGGAAATAAATAAATTTTAAACTTTTTCGAATATGAAGTCTTATCTAGGAATTTCAATGCTTTTGATCCCACTCTTATTCTCCTCCTGCGTCGCCAAGAAGAAATTGACCATGGAACAGGACAGATCTATGGGATATTCAGAGCGACTGGCAGAATGCGAATCCAGGAGCAATGACCTTAAAAATGAAAATAATGACCTTTCCAATTCCATTTTGCGACTGGAAACTCAGCTGGCAAATGAAAAAAATAATGCGGCTCTTCTGGAGCAACAATTGGAGTATTTCAAGTCGACTAATACAAACCTTCTTGACCGGCTGGCGGATCTCTCGGTGGTCAGTAAATCGGGCGCGGAGAGTATCCGCAAATCACTGGAGGCCCTGAACGACCAGAACGTGTATATCAAGGACCTTACCTCCACCATCCGGCACAGGGACTCTATAAACCTGGCGCTGGTTATGAATCTGAAACGGTCGCTGGCAGATGTGGGGGATGAAGATATCACCATAGAAGTAAAAAAAGGGGTGGTGTATATCTCCATATCGGACAAACTTCTGTTTAAGTCCGGAAGTGCCGTGATAAACGCACGGGCAGACGCCGTCCTGGGTAAAATAGCCAGGGTGCTTAATGACCACAATCACCTGGAGATCCTGGTTGAAGGTCATACCGATAATGTTCCCATTTCAACCGACTGCATGGCTGACAACTGGGACCTGAGTGTCAAGCGGGCCACCTCGGTGGTGCGTACCCTGCAGAAAAAGCATAACATTGCACCCGAGAGGATGACTGCAGGCGGAAGATCCGAATATATCCCCAAAGAGGACAATACAACTGCGGATGGGAGACAGGCCAACAGGCGAACAGAAATTATTATTTTACCTGAGCTGGACCAGTTCTTCCAGCTTATGGAGCCCGCAGCAGACCTGGAAAACTAAAAAGGATAAATGAAACATAAAAACTGCTTCACCGTGTACCCGCGATGAAGCAGTTTTTTTTAAATTTTAATGTATAAGATTTAAACATGAACATCCTTCTGGTTGAAGACGAACCCAAAGTAGCAGACTTCATAAAAAAAGGACTGGAAGAACAGGGATATGAGATACAGCTTGCCTATGACGGGCAAATAGGAGAAAGGCTCGCTTTGACAAAGAGCTATGACCTGATGATTATCGATGTAATTCTCCCCTACATCAACGGATTTGAGCTTTGCAAGCGCATCCGTAAGCAGGGCATTGACACACCTGTATTGATGCTGACGGCTTTGGGATCCATGGAGGACAAAATTGCAGGGTTCGATGCGGGAACAGATGATTACCTGGTCAAACCCTTTGAATTTGCTGAACTTCTGGCAAGAATAAAAGCACTGACCAAAAGAAGAACAGGTACGAACCATGCATCCAACCGGATAAATGTGGGCGACCTTCAACTTGACCTGGATAAAAAATTAGCCATCAGAGGGGAAAAAAACATCCAGCTGACCTCAAAGGAGTTCGCCTTGCTCGAATATTTGATGAAAAACAAGGGGAAAGTGGTATCCAGGGCGGAAATCGCTGAAAGTGTCTGGGAAATTACCTTTGATACAGGTACCAACATTATAGATGTCTATATCAATATTTTACGAAAGAAGATCGATAAAGGCTTTGAAACAAAATTAATACAGACACGAATTGGACTGGGATACTGTTTAAACGAATCGTGATGGAGATTCGAAAAAAATTAGCCTATCAGTTTATTGCCATTTTTGCCCTGATCCTATTGCTGTCCTCGCTTACCATTTATATATCCTTTTCGAATACCAGAAAAGCGGATTTTTATGACAGACTGGAGGGCAAGGTCAGTCAGGTGGCCCAAATTCTGACTGAATCGGAAACACTGGATGCCGATCTTTTAAAAAAGATCGAATCAAGCAATCCCGTAAACCTTCCCAATGAAAAGATTGTCATCTATGATATGCAGGATCAGCTTTTGTATAGTACTGATTATAATGCTCAGCTGAATATCTCCAGGGAAGATATCAATAAGGCCAGAATCAACGGGGAAATTCATCTGACCCAGAGTCCCTTTGAAATTCTGGGTCAGTATTTTGAAAACAACAAGGATCAGTTTGTTGTTTTTGCCGGCGGGACGGATATATTCGGCTTGCAAAAACTGAATAATCTGCGCCTGATCCAGTTGATTGTATTTTTACTTAGCCTGGTAATTGTGTACTTTGCCGGCAGGATCTTTGCAACCCGGGCCCTTCATCCTATTTCCCAGATTATGTTGCAGGCTGAAGCCATTGGCGTTTCAAATCTGAATGCCAGAGTCGATGAGGGAACAGGGGATGATGAAATCACCCGGCTTGCACGAACTTTTAACAGAATGCTGGACCGCCTTGAAATGGCCTTTTTAACACAGAAGAATTTCATCGCCAATGCTTCCCATGAATTGCGTACTCCGCTGACAGTGATTACGGGACAGCTGGAGGTCATTATGATGAAGGAAAGAAGCGAGGAGGAATACAGGGAAACAATCCTCTCTCTTCTGGAAGATATTCAGAACATGAATCAAATCTCAAACCGCCTGCTTTTACTGGCTCAGACCAGTTCCGAGTTTCCTGAGACCGGTTTTGAAAAGGTAAGAATCGATGATACCATCTGGCAGGCAAGAAATGAGGTCCTGAAAAGACAGCAACAGTACAAGGTGAACGTACATTTTTCGGAACAAATTGATAATGAAGATAAGCTAACGATTAACGGCCATGAGCTATTACTCAAGACCGCCCTGCTAAACCTGATGGACAATGGATGTAAATATTCAGAAGATCACCGGGTCGATATAAACCTGGACAGCAGGGAGGAAGAGATCATTATATGCTTCTCAGATAAGGGGATCGGGATTCCGGCGGAGGAGATCCCGTCCGTATTCCAACCCTTCTACCGGGCCAGCAATGCCAAGGCCGTCAAAGGCCACGGGATAGGATTATCCCTGGCAGAAAAGATAATCACCCTTCACGGGGGTATAATTCATGTAAGTTCAGTAATCAAGCAAGGAACTGACATATCCATTCGTTTTCATTCAGTAAACCCAGGCTAATGAAAGAATCACCTACTATTCTCCATAGATATTTAAAAGGGGCCTTCACTATCGTGGCCCTTCTCCTGCTAATTCAGCTGCCTGTTCAATCTCAAAAAATTCAGAATGAAGAGATCAAAAAAAGGATCGAACAATATAAAAAGGATAGCCGGGGACCCTATAAGGAGATCAGGTGGTTCTGTAAGGATGGCACCGTACTGCCTCCCCAGGAAAGATGTCCCGAGCCCGGTGGTGTTCAAAGAGCCAGGCATAAAGATGAAGTAAGGGCTCTCTCCTTGAGCAATCACCTGTTTCTGGGACAGATTCTCGCCACGACCCCCTTCCCCGATTTTTGGGATGCAGACAACTTTTATTCCCGCCTGAAACAATATGAAATAGAAAAATACCTGCAGTCCATTGACAATGGCTGGATACTCAGAAAGGCCCAGTTCTACAGGGGAGCCTACCAGGCAGAGGACGAAGCCAATTGGGGCATGCAATTCTACAGCTGGCTGATGGGGGATAAGCAGGTACTGAACGAGAATTACTTTTTGATACGGCAATCCATGAAGGTAGTTCCCCATTTCGGTGATAACAACCTGACCCAGGAGATAAGGAACGTATCCAAGTTGATTTCTGAAAAGTACCCTCCTTTTCTGGATCTAAGGGTAAAAATTCACGGGCAGCCCGAGGAAAGCGACTTGCAGAAAGTGGAGCAATTCTGGTCTGCCCACAGAAAAGAACTTGACCAGGATCTGACAGATAAATTTTCCAAGCTGATGGCTGACATGAAAATCCTTTATCAGCCAGTTGATCTGAATGAACTGAACAAATATGTAAACCGACTGGATCCCGAATCCGGTCTACGGAAAAAGATTAGCGCAGAACTTTTCGATTTCAGCAGGGCTGAGGGGGGACATTACAGAATTGACCCGCTCTCCCGCACCTTGTTCCTGCTCAGGGAAGACCTTCCTGCGCTCAAAAGCCCGGGAGAAAGAGTGGCCGCGCTGGATCTCTCCATAGCAGTTGAGCGGCTGCTTATGCTCGAACTTTCAAATTACAAACCTGAAAGCATACGGGAGCAGCTCAATGGTATCAAGTCCCTGGGCATGGCATGTGCAGGCTGCGGATATATTGAGATGTGGGAATGGGAGCAGATATCCAATGCACTTAGCTTTTCCGGAAAAACAGAGCTTCCTCTTGAAACAGTATTGGATTTCTTTGATGCTGGAAGAAGGCTCACAGAATGGGGAACCGGCATGTTCAGGGCGCAGTACACCGAGGAGGTGGATCGCTTCGAAGGATTTGAAACACTTGTGAACGGATTTATGGATGACAGGGTAAGATCTTCCCTCCTGCTGAATTATGGGCATATTGTTGAACTACTGGGAAAGACTCTGGTAAGGTATAGACCTGATTCCAACCATGTTATGGATATTCAGGGGCAGCAGAACATCAGGGGACTGAATCCCGGATTTGCTGCCGGGGAACTGGTGGTAATAACCGGGCCCACCAAAAATCTGGAAGTGGAAAGGGACAAGATCTACGTTTTTAACAGTCCGCCCCCGGATTTGAAACCCGTTGCTGGTATTGCCACCGTTTCTGAAGGGAACACTGTTTCTCATGTCCAGCTTCTGGCACGGAATCTGGGCATCCCAAATGCAGTGCTTTCACCACAAAACCTGGAAGACCTGAAAGCTTATTCCGGACAGGCGGTTTTTTATGCTGTTTCCAGCGCGGGTACGGTAATCATGAAGCCTCTGGATCAGATCAGCCCGGCAGAGAAAAAACTGATTGAGACCCGAAAAAGGAATCAGGATAAGGTGTCTGTCCCGGTTGAAAAAATAGACCTGAGCCGCAAAAAGATTATCCTGCTCTCCTCCGTTAATGCTCAATCCTCAGGAGTTATATGCGGACCAAAGGCGGCCAACCTGGGACAATTGAAAATTTTGTTCCCGGATCATGTGGTAAATGGTATCGTGGTACCCTTTGGGATTTTTCGCATGCACCTGGATCAGATCATACCGGGCAAAGAGGTAAGCTACTGGCAGTACCTCCAGGGGATCTTTGACAGGGCAGAACAAATGAATTTGGACGGAGCAGATGAACAGTCTGTTGAAGCCTACCTGCTTCAAGAGTTGGAATTTTTCCGGAAAGCCATAAAGCAGATTGGGCTTAAAGAGGAGTTCCTGACTGATCTAAAGAGCTCATTTATTTCCAGTTTTGGTCATGAAATGGGCCATCAGCCAGTCTTTCTGAGAAGCGATACCAATATGGAAGATCTGAAGGACTTTACCGGCGCAGGGCTTAACCTGACGGTCTTTAATGTTTCGGATTCGGAGGCAATCCTTCAGGGAATCAGGGATGTATGGGCATCCCCCTACACGGAGCGCAGCTACAAATGGCGCCAGCAATACCTGCTGAACCCTGAAAATGTATTTCCTTCCATATTGATCATACCCACGGTGGATGTGGATTATTCCGGCGTTATGGTCACACGGGGTATCAGCAACCAGCAGGAGAAAGATCTGACTGTCGCCTTCAACCGCGGGGCGGGGGGAGCCGTTGACGGACAGGCTGCGGAATCCTATTTATTAAGCAAGGAGGGTGAGAGGCTGCTCCTCTCTCCTGCCCGCGAGCCCTCTTTTATCCGGCTTCCTGCCAGCGGAGGCTCTGTAAAACAATACACCTCTTTTGAGATGCCGATCCTGAATAATCAGAATATCGAAGCCCTGATGAAACTGGCCGGACAGGTCAGGAAACAATTACCTGGCACACCAGGGATAGAAACATCCGGACCCTTTGATATTGAACTTGGATTCAAGGACAATAAGCTCTGGCTGTTTCAGGTTCGTCCCTTTGTGGAGAACAAAAATGCCGCTGCCTCTGATTACCTGGGTTCTCTAAACCCTGCATACAATAAGAAATTGATGATCCGGCTGGATGATTAGATTACCATAAACAGTAAAAAGACATGAGCACAAAAAATCATATATTTTCCTTACCCGTATTACTTATACTCATACTGGGTATCTTCACGGAAAGCCTGAACGCTTACCCCATCGATGGATATGGTCTGACGGGTATCAGGCGCCTGCTTTACCTTCAAATGGTCCTGAAAGGGGAAATCAAGGCGAATCCCCCCATCCAGGGGGCTCGCTTGTCCATCGATGATATCAGGCTGAACCTGACGGGTGTCCGGGGAGACAGTCTGAATGAGTTCCCGAAACCTGATCCAAAGCTGCAAAGTTCGATCCTGGCCATTTTCCCCAACCTGCATGAGAGCTATTCTATTACCGTGATGGATATGAGTCCGGGCCGTCCCCTCAGGTATGCTTGCAGCCAGGAAAAGAAACAGCTCCAGCCCGGGAGTGTTGGAAAACTGGTGGTCATTGCAGGCCTTTTTAAGGAATTGCAGCAACTCTATCCGGACTCCTTTGAAAAAAGGCAGGAATTGTTGAAAAGGAAGTATGTAAGGGGAGGGAAATGGGCCATATATGACGAACACACCGTTCCGGTATTTGACACCCTGAGTAAAACCCTGGTAAGAAGAAGAATCAATGAAAATGATGTGTTTTCACTCTACGAGTGGGCCGATCATATGTTATCAGCAAGTAATAACGGGGCTGCCAATGTGGTCTGGCGTGAAGCCATTCTCATGCATGTATTCGGAAAACGATATCCCTTTATCAGCGAAGCAGAGGCCAACGAGTACTTCAGCTCTACCCCGAAAAATGAGCTGATGAAACTGGCTGTGGATGTGGTGAATAATCCACTGAACGAGGCCGGGATCACCAGGGAAGAATGGAAACTTGGAAGTATGTTCACAGGCGAGGCCAAAAAAATAATCCCCGGATCAGGAGGCAGTTCTGCCAGTCCCTATGGCCTGATGAAATATCTGGTAGCCATGGAACGTGGAAAAATTGTGGATGAAGCATCGTCTCTGGAGATCAAGAGGCTGATGTATATGACCGCCTCGCGAATCAGGTACGCCTCTTCTTCGACGCTCAGCGCTTCCCATGTATATTTTAAATCAGGGAGCCTCTACCAATGCAGGCCTGAAGAAGGGTATAGCTGTGAAAAATACATGGGGAATGTGTCCAATTACATGAACTCCGTAATCATTGTGGAAGACCCGGACGGTACCAGGTATATGGTCGGACTGATGTCCAATGTCCTGAAAAGAAACTCTGCTGCAGATCACAATGCTCTGGCCACGAAGATCGACCGGGCAATTCGAAAGCCTTAGCTGGGCTATTTGCCCCGAAGTTTTGATAATTTCTTTAAAACCCTGATGGTTAAAGCCCTGATGGATGGTTCCGCATGATGGCTCAAGGGGATCAAAAGCTCTGTGTACTGGCTCTCTTTCAGCACTTCAATCAGATCAATGACAGCCATTTTCAATTGCCGGTCCTTGCCCTGAAGCAATAAATCCAGGCATTGATACTGATTTGGAATTCTCACGTTCAGGTTCATCAGTGTATCACGAGTGATAGTCTCCACCGTTACAGTCTCTATTATGGGGATCAATACCTTTTTCAGACTTGCCTCCAGCAGATTGTCGAGAAACTCAATGGCATTGAGCCGTATATCGCTTTTTTCGCTTTTGATATATTTAAAAACCGTATCAATCTCCTCCGGAGGATATTTCAATTCAAGCAGTTTAAACATTCGCTCCAGGTTTTCATCCAGACGATGTTCCAGCAGGAGGATCAGTCTTCGGGTGGCCTCAAAAACTTCCGTGTTCCGTTCCTTGGACTGGTCTCCACTCTCCCCTGAAATTCCCTTTTGCTGTATATACATCACAGAAAGGGTCTCCGAATAAAGCTTGGCTTCATCCAGAATGAATTTTATAATCTGCTTCTTGTTAAAAACCAGATGCGGGAATTTCAACTTTATCCTGGTAAGAGATTCAAGTGCCTGTGCTCTTACATCCACATCCCCGAAATTCAGCATCTCGAATAAAAAAGTGACCGATTTCTGTGTCCCGATCCGCTCCATCACCCTGGGGAACTGGCGGATCATATCATAATCGGGTTCAGCCCTGGCTAACTCGGACTTAAAAAACTCAGATATAGAACTGCCAAAGTTGGCCAATGATACTACAGCTGCATCCCTGAACGGATCCTCGTTAAGTGAAAGTAACAACAGGGGTATAAAACCAGGATGGAGGCTTTGACCGGCTGACAGAATAGCCTGCTTTCTGATCTCGTACTCAGGTGAATGGAAAGATTCACCAATCATATGGAAATACTCGGGATACCCTGCTGATCCGAGGATTCGCAGTAGATTGATTTTTCTGAATTTTAGCTCTTCGGGATCGCTGGTACTTTTTATTGTCTCTATCCGCTCAAGAATCAGGGATTCCAGCTGAAAAAGGTTTTTTAACTCAGGATTATCCTTTGTTTCATTCACCAAACTGAGAATAGTTGCTCCGCTAACACGGTAATCCTTGTCCGTCAGGTACTTGGCAATCAGTCCTTCACGCTGGTCAGCTGCATGTTCTATCAAATACTCAATGGCAGCCACTTTTACCTGATAATCATGATCATGAACCATTAAGCGAACCTCCGGAAGAAGGCTTTCTGCCTTATGTGGATACAACCTTCTCAAGGCTTCTGCCCTGATCTCCGGATTGTCATGCTTCAGCAGGTTTCGAAGGCTGTTGAATAGTTTTTCATGCCAGATATCCTCTGTGTGGTGCAGCATAAAAAGGATTTGCTTCTCAGTTCCCTGTTCGAGCACTCGCGTTATCCCGCCATAAACGGACTCATCCGAGATATTAAGTGCCTCTACATCCACGTCATCGAACTGCCTTAGCTTTCGTTTAAACAGCAAAACGTATTCTTTTCTGACCTTGGTAGCATAATAGAACCAGAGGAAAACCAGCAAGAGGATAATCATACTGATAAAACGGACCGAAAGATCCAGTCCGTTGACCAGGGTGATCAGTATTATTCCGCTGAGCCCGGTGGCAAAACTGTCCACTACAACATCAATGAATGTCTTTGCCTGATTCTTGATTTCTGTGGGAACCGGGAGAACCAGAAGTTCGATGGCCGATTTATTTATGGATTGCTTCAGGCTACCATCCACCGATTTGATAAAAACAGCCGACCAGAGCCCGGGAACAAAAAGCACCGACAGGGCGCCTATCAACAGGCCGGCAGGAAGGATATAAAGAGATACTCCAACGCCATAAACTCCAACCACCCTTCTTGTAAGGAAGAGCTGAATCACCAGAGAAAGGATATTGAAATTGGAGAACCAGAATCCGAAAAAAGCAGTTAACTCATCCTCATCTGCAATTTTGGATGAGGATATGGCACTAAACTGAAAATCAACCAGGCGTGCAACCAGGACCCCAAAGATGGTGATCAGCGCCAGGTAGGTGAGGTGCTTGGAATCTTTGATCAAGCGGAGGGGGCGTTCCGCCATTTTATCCACCCGCTTTTTGTGACCCTGAAAGCTTATATCGCCCAGTTCAGGGCTCAACCAGATGGAGCGGTTGACAAAAATAGCAATGAAAAGAAAAATTGCCCCAACAAACAAAAGGTTTTCACTTCCGATGACCGGAGCCAGTAAGGAGGCCAGGTAACCGCCGAAGATTCCACCGGTGATGGCTCCGCTTCCGATTAAACCAAATAGTCTCTTGGCTTCCCTGGCATTGAACACGATGTTGGCAAAAACCCAGAACTGCGATGCAACCAGAACTCCAAATACAGCGACCCAGACATAGATGAGATACAGGACCCAGGTTTCCACATAGTTAAATCGCAAAAGGAGAGCAAAAACGGTAATGGTAGCCACCGAGATCAGCAGTGTATTCTGGATGATTTTCTGAAGCGGATAAGTCCTCAGCCACCTGGAATAGAAGGACATAATGATCCCGGCCCCTAAAGCCACCAGAATAAAGGCAAGGGGCAGTCTTTCAATTCCAACATTTGTAAGAAAAAGAGAATTGATGGTGGGTTTTATAATAAGCAGAGTGGTAATGAGCAGGAATATGTTTAACTGCATCAGCAGCGCCCTGCGCATCTCACCTTCCCGAATATCAAAGGTCCTTTTTAAAAATGATTCAATATTCATGTTTATAAGTACTCTGTATATTAAGGTAATTTCAGATTACCTAAAATACAGGTATTATCTTGAATTCAACAGATTATCTGCCTTCACTACAAGATCTCTCATGATTTTTTCACCCTCCACATCCTCAATCAATGCGACCAGAATATACCTTCGTTCAGGACCCCAGACCAGCACCGAATCCGCATGATAGGTTTTCCATGTCCCTGATTTTCTGTAGAGTCTGGCTGAAGGGGCAATCTGTTCCAGATTGGCCACAAATTTATGATGCAGTTCCGGATCCGCCATCATTTCCAGCATCTGCTCAGACCTTTCATAGGAGATCAATTTTCCATAGGCCATCAGGTAATAATACCGGCAGACCTGTGAAACAGTGGCCCCGTGGCTGATCCCTGCGAGAGGATCCGGGTGTCGTTCGCCGGTTTTAGCATATCTCTTGCCGACCCAAAGGCCGCCGCCGTAATCTTCATCATACAGGGCATACCGGGGATCCTGAAGCACACTCTCAATTTTCTCGAACCCCAGCATATCCATTAATTCGGTGGCTGCCACATTGCTGGATTTACTGATCATCAGACGCATCTTCTCTCTGATTTCCGGAGAATCTTCCAGTTCTCCTTTCTCAAGGGCATCCATGGTGGCCAGAAGGATCCCTATCTTAGGGAGGCTGGCAGCATACATCATCACATTGCCATTCATCCTGGCATATACGGGATTGTAAGGATCACTCAGATCAACCATTCCAACCGCCATTCTGCGCTGGCTGATCAGTCTTTTCCACTTGGCGTTACTGTTTACCAGCTGCTCCAGTTCAGCCTGAAAGGAGGGATCAATGACACTTCTTAGGGAGGGAACACTGTCTTTCCCAAGTCTCATGGGAAGTGTATGTATATCAGGCTTGACCCTGTCATCCTCAGGATTTATAATTTCCTGCGCATCCTGCTCACAGGAGAGCAAAACAAATATCATCGCCAGAAAATAAGCTCTAACTTTCATAAGTATTTTTTTTGTACCAGGCAAAAGTATATCAAATTAGCTTGTCAGTTATGAAAATGAGATTAAATTAGGATGAAAGCGGGATTAATCATTGTAGTGGCAGTAAGACTGTTTTTCGGACAGAGATATCTTTCATACATTTGGCCTCCGAACGGTGATTGCTTAAAAAAACTCAAAATTGAACCATGGCCTTGCGAGAAGAATTAAAAATCCAGGGGGACTTCCTGTTCCGGTACCGGAGTTATTTCCCGCTGATACTCCTCATATCTGGCCTGGCCATGATCGTTTTTGGAGACAGAAATCAGGCCTGGATGGAAGATCCGGCCATATTTGTGAGTCTTCTGGGTTTAGCCATCCGGATACATGCAGTGGGTTTCAGCGGGAAGAACACCTCCGGGCGAAACACCGACCAGGGACAGGTGGCTGAGATGCTCAATACGAAGGGGCTATATTCCATTTCCAGAAATCCTCTCTATGTGGGTAACTATTTCATGTGGCTGGGCATTGCCATGCTCCCCTGCAATCTCTGGTTTGTGGGGATTTTCACCCTGTTTTTCTGGATCTACTATGAAAGGATCGTATTTGCCGAGGAGGAATTTCTGAGAGAGAAATTCGGGGATGCCTATTTAAAATGGACGGCAAGCACTCCTATTTTTATCCCCTTCAAACTAAACTGGCAGAGCTCCGATTCTCCCTTCCTTTGGAGAAAAGTACTTAAGCAGGAGAAGAACGGATTCCTGGCCCTATTTGTGGTCTTCTTTCTTTTTGACCTGGTGGACACCAGAATAACGGATCACCATTGGGCCATAGATAAACTCTGGCTGCCGGTCATGGTTCTTGTCTCCGCCCTGGCCTATATCCTTATCAAACTGCTGAAACGGAGGTTTTAGTCGGAGTTGTCAGCCTCCGATCTGGTTCAGGGCATAGGCATAGGCCCCCAGGGCAATAGACTCATTGGCCCCCCTGCTACTGGTAGCAATGGCCAGCCTGGGAAGAGGATCATAGGAGACGGAACGGTCTGTCCCGGGAATTTGAAGGGTTTTTGAGTAGTCTTTAAAAAAACTGTTCCGGTCCTCCTCGTTATCCAGGTTGAAAACCTTTTGCACCAGCCTTGGCATTTCATCCACATTTGACGGATGATATTTAAAATTCAGTTCCTTCATGAGTGCCGGCATATATAGCTCACTTGCCCCTGTAATGCCACCTCCGATCACTGCAATTCCATCAATAAAGGTAAGCACATTGGCCACTGTGTCGCCCAGCGCCCGTCCGGTCTCCTCATAGGCCTTCAAGGCAGCCTTCCTGTCCCCTTTCCTCTTACCCAGGGCGATCTCGTAAATATCCTTGGGTTCCAGTTCGTTTGGATATCCGATCCCTGCTCCGGCCGCATACACCCTCTGCACGGCCCGGATACTGACCACATCTTCTGCATTAACATCCGGACTGTGCCTGTTACTGAAGAGCCAGACCTCGGCTGCGGTTACATTGTCTCCGCTAATAAGCCGGCCATCGGATACAAAACCGGCACCAAATCCAGTACCCAGGGTAAATCCTACCAGATTTTTGTACCTCTTGGGACTCCCGGAAGCTTCCAGTCTGGCATTGATTTCTGGCAGCAAGCCACCCAGTGCCTCGCCATATGCAAAAAGATCTCCATCGTTGTTAATGAAAACAGGCAAAGCAAATTCCTCCTCCAGGATACTTTTTAAGGGCACGCCCCCCTTAAAAGCCGGCAGATTGTTGGAGTTATCAATAATGCCTTTGGAATAATCTGCCGGACCAGGGAAGGCAAAGCTGATGGCCTCCGGCTCATCTTCCAGTTCCTGCATGACTTCCCGAAAGCCAGCCCTCATATTGGCCAGGCAACGCTCCAGATGATTGGCATGAGCATCTTTCCGGATCCCCTTCAGGATTGGCTTACCTCCTTTGAATGCATTAAACACCAGATTTGTTCCACCGGCATCCAGTGTCAGAACCACACGCTTGTCGCCATATATATCCATCTCCTTAGAGCTTTGTATTTTGTCCCGTCTGTAAATATGCCGAAAATTTTATCCTTTACACAGCTTTAAGTTTCAGATCAGGATTTTATTTTCTATTTTGATCCGGACTTATTCCTCCCCCATGAGAGAGCTTATATACCCTAAAAAACTAGACGTTCCCTGCACTTTGGGCAATATATTTGACCTTCAGGAATACTTCTGCAGCGGAAGACAAACAAGCTCCATTGCACAAATTGAGCTGAAGAAATGCAAAAATTTTCAATACAATTGATCCTCCTTAGGAGGTACACCTTCTAATTTATTAATCACTCCATATTCCCATGAAAATGTCCGATAAGCAAAACTCAAGAAGATCCTTCCTTAAAAAAGCAGTACTGGGTACTGCTGCCGTAAGTTCAGCTCCGGCAGTGCTTTCCCGAAGTTACAAGCAGAACCTTTTGCTGGATTCCAGATCCTATTCTTCAAAGTCTTTTGCAGCAAATGATCATCTCAACCTGGCTCTGATTGGTACTGGTATCCAGGGCATTTATGATACCACGACGGCACTGCAGGTTCCTGGTGTAAAACTGGTGGCTGCCTGTGATTTGTACGCTGGAAGACGTGACAGGGCCCGGGAACTCTGGGGCAAAGATATTTTTGTCACCCGGGACTATCGCGAGATCCTGGATCTGGGCCATGTGGATGCAGTCATTATTGCAACCCCGGATCACTGGCACAAGCGGATCAGCATAGAAGCCCTGAAAGCGGGTAAAGCAGTCTACTGTGAAAAACCCATGGTACAGAAATTCGAAGAGGGGCATGAGCTTATAGCAGCACATAAAAAATCAGGCAAGGTGATGCAGGTGGGAAGCCAGGGAATGTCTTCGCTGGGAAATGAAAAAGCCAAAAAGCTCTACGAAGACGGGGCCATTGGGGAAATTGTGATGCTGGATATGTTCAACGACCGCTACTCTTCCGAGGGAGCCTGGAATTATCCCATCCCGCCCGATGCAACTCCGGATACGGTTGATTTTGACACTTTCCTGGGAAGTGCTCCAAAAGTGCCCTATGAATTGAAGCGGTTTTTCAGATGGAGAAATTATAAGGATTATGGAACAGGGGTGGCCGGCGATCTCTTTGTGCATGCCTTTTCCACCCTGAATTTTGTAATCAGCTCCAATGGACCCAACAGGGCACAGGCTACAGGCGGATTGCGCTATTGGGACGACGGCCGCGACGTACCTGATGTTAGCATCACCCTCTATGATTACCCGGAAACCAAGACCCATGCGGCCTTCAATGCGGCTTTCCGGGTCAATTTTATAGCCGGCAGCGGTGAGGGATATGGCTTCCGCCTGGTAGGTACCGAAGGTGAAATGCATGTGGGCTCAGACCAGGTAAAACTTGTCCGGTCAAAGCTGGGCATGAAACCCGGAGGGTATTCCCTGATATCCTACACCGAAGAAACTCAGAAAGAAATTGTTTCCGCCTATGACAAGCAGTTTGCCAATGAAAGATCCAGGGATCTGAATACAGGTGAAACGACCTGGGAGGCACCCTCCGGCTACAAGGGGGGGCATTACGATCATTTTTTCCGGTTTTTCGAAGCCACTCGTGGCCAGGGTGAGATCATAGAAGACTCCACTTTTGGGCTACGAGCTGCCGGGGCTGCCCTGCTGGCCAATGAAAGCTACTACAAAGGAGCACCGGTGAACTGGGATCCGAATGCCATGAAACTTATTTAAGAGACAAGATAACCATGAAAAGAATACTTTTTATAAGCTGCCTGATACTGGCAGCAGCATTCCTGTTTGCACAGGAAGAACCTTTAAATATCCTTGTACTGGGAGCCCATCCCGATGATTGTGAAGGCGATGCAGGCGGTGTGGCCCTGCTCTATGCCAAACTGGGACATAATGTGAAATTTGTATCCCTTACCAATGGCGATGCCGGTCATTACGCCAAGGGAGGTGGTGCGCTGGCCAAGATCCGCATGGCCGAAGCAGAGGAGGCAGGAAAGAGACTTGGGGTGAAGGAATACGTGGTTATGGATAACCACGACGGGGAGTTGATGCCCACACTCGAAAACCGGCTGAAAGTGATCCGGGAAATCCGGAAATGGAACGCCGATCTTGTGATTGGTCCCCGGCCCAACGATTATCACCCGGATCACAGGTATACGGCCATTTTAATGCAGGATGCGGCCTTCATGGTGGTGGTTCCCAACATTGCCCCCGATGTGCCCGCACTGAAGAAAAACCCGGTTTTTGTCTTTGCTGAAGACCGTTTTCAAAAGCCAAATCCCTTTGAAGCAGATATTGCAATTGATATAGATGAGGTATTTGAAAAAAAGATCTATGGAATGGCCGCCCATGCTTCGCAGTACTTTGACTGGCTTCCCTGGCTTGCAGGGGCCCTGGACCAGATCCCGGAAGATGAGGCAGGAAGGTTGGAATACCTGGGCAAGCGAAGGACTTTCAGACCCGGACCTTCAACCAGGGCATCCCTGGTGAAATGGTATGGCGAAAAAGGGAATTCGGTCAACCATGCAGAAGGATTTGAGATTTGTGAATATGGAAAACAGCCCGATGACAAAGAGATCCTCCGCTTGTTTCCCATGCTGCCTCAATAGTTGCTAATTTCTTTCCTATCTTTAAGCTGAATTAAAGACTATTGTTATGAAAAGATCCCCCTTATTCCTAATTGCCATTGCTTTTATAAGCCTTAGCTCCTGCCAGGTAAGCACAGAACCAGAGCAAAAGGACGAAATCGTTCTGGACTACTTCCAGCTGAAAATTTACACCTACGAAACAGGGGAACAGGAAGCCCTGCTGGATGCCTATTTTCAGGATGCTCTCCTGCCTGCACTGCACAGGTCAGGCATACAAAAAGTGGGGGTATTCAAACCCATTGAAGGGCTGGCTGAGCAGCAAGATCTCACCATGTTACTGATACCCTTTCAATCCTTAGAAGAGTTTGAACAGCTTCCCGAGTTGTTGAAGAACGACACTGAATACTTACAGGCCGGGCAGGCTTATATCGATGCACCGCACGACAGTCCCCCCTACACCCGTATGGAAAGCATGATTCTTCGCGCTTTCACTGCAGCGCCAGAATTAGTAGTGCCTGAGTTAAGCACCGCCAGATCAGAGAGGGTTTATGAACTCAGGAGCTACGAAGGAGCCACTGAAAAACTCTACGACCTGAAGGTGGAGATGTTTAACGAAGGGGAATCTGCTCTGTTCAAGGAGTTAAAATTCAATCCGGTATTCTTTTGCGAAGTACTTTCCAGTGCTTATATGCCCCACCTGATCTATATGACCGCCCATGCAGACACCTCCGCTCAGAAAAAGAACTGGGAGAACTTCGGGGCTCATCCCGAATGGGAGAGGATGAAGAACCTGGACAGATATCAGAATACCGTTTCCAAAATCACAAAATACCTCCTCTATCCCACTGAATACTCAGACTACTAAAGCTTTAAAATTATCTGAAGTTCCGGGTCACTTACTGTCAGTAATCCGGAGGCTGGCAACCTGCGGGTGAGTTCACGCCAATGGTGGTCGTGGTCAAATACATATTCAAATATGGGAAGGGCCTCTTCCATCCTGCCATTATTGGCCAGTGCAACAGCCTTCCAGTATTTCATCTCCAGGTTCCGGGGGAACATCTTTTCTGCGGCCCCATACTCCCGGAGAGCCGCCTCCATATCCTGGTGTTCCACGGCCAGGTCTCCCCGGTTCATATGCTCATAGGCCCGGTGGACACGCAATAAGCGATCCAGCTCTTCGAGAGGATCCTGGTGGTCATCTACCCGGAGATCTACCAGGTGATCACTCCACACCTCCTCCACCGGTTCAGGTCCTACCACAATCAGGGCAGCTGACTGCTTCCCACGGATATCCCCTCCGGCAGCCTGGGCTGCCTGCAGAACCTTAAGCACCCTTTCAGCCAGGGGAAGGCCGGCATGATCCAGAAAAGCCTTGCTCATGGCCGGAACCACATCCTCATTTAGCATCATATTGGCCTGAACCGAATAGTTATCCCCAATGGCATGAGAAGCTGAGCATATACAACTCTTCCCGGTGTAGGCCGAAACAGATCCTTTGGAATCCAGAAAGGCCACCTGCCGGTAATCCCTTCCGCGATCAGCTTCCACCAGAAGCTGCAAGGCCTCTTCGGCACTTTTTCCCCCGGACATCAGATCCAGTCCCTTAGGGCCATAGGCCGGATTCACAAAGGATTGGGTGGCTACCACTCCAACGCCGGAGCGGCCCCAGGAAACAATGGTTCCTACTGAAAACCAGTGGCTCTGAACACCAATGGCCATCTGTCCGGTGGCAGTGTCTCTGGCCACTATGGAGAAGGTATGAGCAAGCTGATCGCCACTTGCAGGATGCCTCTGAGCAGGAGCCTGAGTGGATAGGTATAAAAGTAAGCTTAGAGATAAAATAGAATAACGGACTGCCATGGGTATAAATTTTAATAATTGCCAGCCCTAAAATAAGCAATTAATCGAAGGTAACTCCCCTGTGGGAACTCCCATCCAGCCTTTGTACAAATGATTTCAAAATAAAGACCCGCCTGCTCGCCGGATGGTAAACATGCAAATTGTTCCCATGTAGCTCGTAAATGGTCGCAGGACTGATATCCACTTTCTCTACCCAGAGGTAAAAGGTACCATCGGACATGGCCCGCCAGGTAAAGGGAACCTTAATCCCGCTGTTTTTATAGGCTTCCTTTGGGATTCCCTCAACTTCCTGGAGCTCCGGTTCGGTGATAGCCTCCTCCACAGCCTGGGTAAGCTCACTGGTACTTACCTGTTCCGGTTCCCGGTCCTGCTTTTGTTCCTGTACCGGTGCTACGGTGATTGCCGTATAGCCGGCACCTGAACCGTTCCTGAAATAAAAATCGCCCACCAGGGAGCTGGACTCCCAGGGTGTTTGCTGTCCCCCGCTGTGTTCCAGCACCTCAGCCCTCACTCCTTTAAATACGTCCTCCACCTTTACTCCCGGCTCCTGCATATGCTCCAGCAATGCCTTGGTATATAATCCGTATTCCTGATCCCCGTCCGATGCCACGGAACCGGGTGAAGTGGAATAGGCAATCAAAGTACCTGTGGGAGCCACCATCGTGCTGAGGCCCTGTTTGGTATCCCTGAAGGATCTTGAAAAAGGATTGTTCCTGCAGGCATCCAGGATCACAATATTCACATTGCTTTTCGCGCTCTCCATATAGGCAAGAATAAATCCCATATCCAGGGCTTCATACTCAATCTCCTGCTCAATATGCATCACTGCCTGTGTGGGAATCAGGTAGTTGTATCCATTGACCTGCATCCCGTGACCCGAATAATAAAACAAGGCCGTCCCTCCTGTTTTCAATTTCATTCCAAATTCGCGTACAGCCTGTTTCATCTCATTCTGATTCTGCACATTCTCCTTCAGAATTACTTCAAACCCTGAGGTCTTCAGGACCTCAGCCATGGCACGGGCATCATTTACGGTATTTTTCAGGGGGCCATTCAGATAGGCGGCATTCCCCATCACCAGTGCCACCCTGTTTTCCTTCTGCAGCGTCTGCGCCATCAGGCTGTTTACACTAAAATATGTTGATAAAACAAAAATCAGCCCACAGCGTATGATGAAAGATTTCATATTTTTAATATTGACCTAACGACTTTGAAATGAGTATACGCAAATTTTCTTCTAATGTTTTTTTCCTGGTCCTCACTTTCCTGTCAGTAAATGCCTTTAGCCAAAAGCAGGTGGATCTTAATGCTTTGGAGGAGGAAAATCCAGGGCTCTTTTCCGGGGGCTATTTCCGGGGAGGCGTGGGAGTTTCACGTGCCTCTCACAATTTTGGGACCCTCTATGAGAGAGTTCCCCTGACGCCTTTTAATCTAAACCTGGAGTTTGGCACACGGATTAAAAGAAGCTATGGACTTTATCTGGGGCTGTGTTTCAATATCCTGTTGAATGAGATCTCCATCGGAACAGGCTATACCGGGTACCCACCACCCTGCAGCAGTGGACCCTAAGCTCCATCAACCTGGGAGGGCTCTTTTACCTGAAGGGCGGAAACTCCTATCTGGCCCCGGAACTGGGTGTGAGCGTCGGACTGATTGAGACCTCAGAAATTTACGAGGAGGGTACCCTGGGGCTGCATTCAGCACTTAAATATGGGTATGACTGGCACATTTTACAGAAATTTTACCTGGGGGCCCAGGCCTTTATAGCTTTCGACAACTGCTGGCACGCCGAAGAGGGGATAGATCCGGGAACAGGAGAGGTGCTCCTTGCCAACACCTTGATGTACGGGGTCAATCTGACCATTAAAATCGGGAAGTAGCTTCTTGGATCAATCGTCGGTAATCAGTCTCTTAATGCGTTCGATCTGCTTCTGCTTGTTTACCTCCCGTAAGACTTCTTGCCGTTTTGGTAAAATAGGAGTGTCCGGAGATAAATTTTAACTGCAGCTTGTTCCATTCGTTCAACGTCCCGATTTTATCCTGTTCACTCAGTTCCTTGTAAAGGGTATTTGAAACCGGGATCATATCACTTCTGCCCAGGTAATCGAGATCCGCATCACAAATAATCTGCTGAAAGATGTCCTCCGGCTGGGGAGGTAATTTGGTGGACATGATTATCCTGCAGATCTTTTCGATCTGCTCCTTCGAGTATACCCATAATCCGGTAGAAATTTTCTGGCCAGTTGGGCGCCATGATATTCATGATCATCATAGGCAATGGTATGCCCCGCATCATGAAACAGGGCGGCGGTCTTCAGGAGCAAGATCCCTTCATCGTCCAGCCCTTCGGCCCATCCGATCAGCTCCACCTCGGTGACCACATCTACGGTATGCTTCACATTGTGATAGTAGAGGTAGCGGGGCAACTCGTTCTCAAGCCTGTCTAAGATCATCTCCTGGATATCCGTAAACTGGATCAGCTTGAATTTCGTATTAAACAAGGCATTGGGCATGACCCCCCGTTCACTCATGGAGAACTCTGGCCGGATTCCGTTCACCACAAACATCTCCAGGTCGCCTTTGTATTTAACCGGCATCTTTCCATAATATTCACACACGAAAAACTCTTTAATCAATTCGTAGGTCATCACCGAAATCAGAATTTTTCCGCTCTCTCCCACCCCCTGCATGCGGTGTGCAATATTGACCGTATCGCCTTTAATATCATAGGTGATCTTTTTCTTGCCTGAAACATTGGCGGTTACGGGACCGGTATGGATGCCCAGACTCAGGTTCCAGTAGCGTTTGCCATCGATACGCCTGAGCTGGTTCAGGAAAATATTCATCTCCAGAGCTGCCATAACCACATCGATGGGATTGGTGATATTCTTCACCGGGATCCCCCCAGCAGCCATATAGGTATCTCCTATAGTCTTGATCTTATGAATTTTGTACTTCTTCAGGATCCGGTCGAACTCAATAAGCACTTCATCCAGCTGATCCATAACCACCTCGGAGGATCGTTATCAGTAAGATGCTTAAATCCTGCGATATAGGCAAAGAGGACCGTGGCCATCTTATACTTCTTGATCCGTTCCCCGCTCTCCTGTACCTTTCCTTCCTTCATACCCAGACGGGCACTCCTTCAGGCGCAGCTTCAGGTTTTCGTTCTGCTCTGACAGCTCATTCAGAGCCTTCTGCAGTTTCTCATTCCTATCGTACAGGTCCTGGTTCTTCTTTACCAGTTTCTGGATTCGCTTTAACAGTTCATCCTGTTTTTGTCCCATTATGTTTGATATCTTTGTCCAATAAGCTTATTGCACCTATGAAAAAAATAGCCATTTTTTGCTGCACTTTTACTAATCACCCTTCAAGCACTCTTCTCTCAGAAGAACGTAAAATCGTTCCTGGTGGTTTCATATAATGTGGAAAACCTTTTTGATACCATCAATTCTCCCGGTTTTGAGGATGATGAATTCACCCCTTCCGGGGAGAAAAAATGGACCTATGAACGCTACGAGAAAAAATTGACCGATCTGGCCCGGGTTATCCTCTCCATTCCGGGAAAAGAGCTCCCGGCACTCATTGGTCTTGCGGAGGTTGAAAACCAGCGGCGTTCTGGAAGATCTGATCAAGATGCGTGGCCTTACGTAAGGGAGAATATGCCATTGTTCACGAGGATGGTAAGGATCCCCGGGGCATCGAATGTGCCCTGCTCTACAGGCCCGATCTGTTCACGTTACAAGTCACACGAATATATTCCCATTGAAGATCCGGTAGATCCGGACTACCTGTACAGAGGAATACTACATGTGCATGGAACGGGACCCGACGGCTCCAGCCTTCATGTTTTTGTGAATCACTGGAAATCCAGAAGCGGAGGGGTGCAGGAGACCGAGAGACAGCGCATGTTCTCCGCCATCACGCTTCGGAAGCAGGTGGATATGCTGATGGCCAGGGAGTCGGATTTCAAAGTGATCATCATGGGTGACTTTAATGACGAGCCAACCAACCGGAGTATTAGTCAGGGCCTGTCGGCCCAGAACAAGCGTCGAAATATCCAGATGGGGGAGCAATACAACCTCTTTTATGATCTGCACAATATAAAGGGAGAGGGAACCTATAATTACCAGGGCAATTGGAATATGCTGGACCAGATGATCGTCTCTTACAGCCTGCTGAACCAGGAGCGAGGGCTGAGTACCGGATTTGAGAGCGGACGGATATTGAAAGAGGAGTGGATGCTATATGAAAGTGAGAAGTACGGAGAGAGTCTTCCCTCTGCCACCTACGGGGGACCGCAATATTTTGGAGGCCCCAGCGACCATCTCCCCATCTATGTCGAATTCACCTGGTAGTATGGAATTCAAACTTACGTCGGATTATAAGCCTACAGGGGATCAGCCGGAAGCCATTATACAACTGGTGGATGGATTTAAGGCAGGAGAGCAGTTCCAGACCCTTCTGGGGGTTACCGGCTCCGGAAAGACCTTTACCGTGGCCAATGTGATCAGGGAGCTGGATCGTCCGGTCCTGGTACTCAGTCACAACAAAACCCTGGCAGCCCAGCTATACAGTGAGTTCAAACAGTTTTTTCCTGAAAATGCGGTGGAGTATTTTGTAAGCTATTATGATTACTACCAGCCTGAAGCCTATCTTCCCGTTACAGATACCTATATTGAAAAAGACCTTTCCATCAATGATGAAATTGAAAAACTGAGACTGAGCACCACCTCCACGCTGCTTTCCGGACGAAGGGATGTGATGGTGGTCTCTTCGGTTTCCTGCCTCTACGGCATCGGAAATCCGGATGATTTTCACAGCTCCACCATCCGGATCCGTAAAAGAGAAACTCATAAGCCGGAATGTATTTCTCCGGAGACTGGTGGACGGACTTTATTCCCGGAACGAGGTTGATTTCAAACCCGGGACCTTCCGGGTAAGGGGCGATACGGTGGACATCCACCTGGCCTATACGGACCTGGCCTACCGGGTGGAATTCTGGGGAGATGAAATTGAATCCATTAAAACCATCCACCCGGTGGCAGGACATACCATTGAGGAACACGAGGAAGTGGCCATCTTCCCTGCCAATATTTTCATTACTTCCAAGGAACGGACCAAGGCTGCCATTGAAGAAATCCAGGACGATATGATGAAGCAGGTAAATTTCTTCAAAGGGGAGCAAAAAGCCATTGAGGCTCAGCGGATAGAAGAGCGGGTCACCTACGACCTGGAGATGATCCGGGAGCTGGGCTACTGCCCGGGCATTGAGAACTACTCCAGGTATTTTGACGGCCGTCCACCGGGGACAAGGCCCTTTTGCCTCCTGGACTATTTTCCCGACGATTTTATCACGGTAATTGACGAGAGTCATGTGACCCTGCCCCAGGTACATGCCATGTATGGCGGGGATTATTCCAGGAAGAAAAACCTGGTGGAATACGGATTCCGCCTGCCAGCCGCTGTGGACAACAGACCCCTTAAATTTAATGAGTTTGAGAATCTGATCGGCCAGACTCTTTTCGTAAGTGCCACGCCGGCCGATTATGAGCTTGAGCGCTGCGGAGGAGTTATCGTAGAGCAGGTGATCCGTCCCACCGGACTGGTGGATCCGGCCATCGAGATCCAGCAAAGCCTGAACCAGATCGATCACCTGATCGGAGAGATTAATAAGCGTATTGACAAGAGGGAGCGCGTCCTGGTTACTACCCTGACCAAGAGGATGGCCGAAGAGCTCACCAGTTACCTGATAAAACTGAATATCCGTACGCGCTACATCCACTCGGATGTGGATACCATGGAACGGGTGGAGATCCTGGAAGGACTCAGGAAAGGCACCTTTGATGTACTGGTCGGGATCAACCTGCTACGGGAGGGCCTGGATCTGCCGGAAGTATCCCTGGTGGCCATCCTGGATGCCGATAAGGAAGGATTCCTGAGATCGGAACGATCGCTGACCCAGACGGCAGGACGTGCTGCCCGAAATCTGAATGGAAAAGTAATTATGTATGCGGATAAGATTACCGGCTCCATGCAGCGGACCATTGATGAGACCAATAGACGCAGGATAAAACAACTGGGATATAATGACTTACATCAGATAACCCCCACCCAGATTATTAAATCTACCCATAGTTTGTTCGATAAAAGCAGTGATCAGCTGAGACTGGAGAGTGCCTATGCGGACCAGGCCAGAAGCGATATTGCAGCCGATCCGGTGGTCAGGTATATGGGAAAGACGGAACTGGAAAAAGCCATCGACAAGGCGAAAAAGCAAATGGAAAAAGCAGCCAGGGAACTGGATTTTATCGAAGCGGCCCGTTTCCGCGATGAGATGTATGCCTTCCAGGAAATTTTAAATAAGCTGGACGAAAAACACCCGGAACAGGCTTAAGCATTTATTGTGTCATGGAAACGGGGTATTCGCCGTAAAACGTGGTGCCCTCGCTTTCTGAACTTGTAAATCCCACCTTACCTCCCATGTACTGTTCGCTGAGCAATCTGATGCTGTAGGTACCCAGGCCCCTGCCGGTTCCCTTTGTTGAGAAGGATCTTTGAAAGATCTGCAATTGCACCTCCCTGGGGATCCACCCCGGATTATGCACTGCTACTCTGAATTGATCCCCAAATTTTCTACAGGACAGGGTGATCAAATCGCCAGGCTTGCAGGCCTCCAGTGCATTTTTAGTCATATTTCCTAATATGCGACCCAGAACGGCTTCATCGGACTTCAGGACCACATCCTCAGAATTAGATGCCACCTGGATGTTTTTGCCATAGGCCAACTTATGTTTCAAATACAGGTTTTTGATCTTTTCCAAAAGATCCAGGGTATGGAAATTTCTCTGTTTTACCCTAAGCTCACTGCTCTCTGCCTCTTTTAGCTGCCCATAGGAATCTATCTCATCCAGCAAGGTATCGGCCAGTTCCTTGATCGAATCCCTAACTTTATCCAGCTCGATCTCCCTTTCTTCAATCAAGAGCTGGCTAAATCCCTGGAGAGTCCCGGCTGTATTTTTTACATCATGCAAAAAAAGTCTTTCCAGCGCCTGGCTTCTTTTTTCGCTGGCAATATCAATAATTGTAAAAACAGTAAATGGCTGACCCGTAAGTTCCATGGGAGCCGCCATGACCCTCAGATCAAGTGCCCGGTTTTCCTCTTTCAAAGTGATCCGGCAGTCCTGCACATCCATTTTCAGGTTCAAACTGTTCAGCATGGCTCTAACAGCTCCGCATTCCCTGCAATACTCACTTGTACCGCATCCGCCAGCCATTTCAGCCGAATAAACACATTGCAGTGCCTCTCCCACACGAAGCCCCAGAATCGAAGACAGATCAGTCGCTTCCAGCAGATCGATAAAAGCAGTGTTGGCAAATACGATCTGGCGATGCTTGTTCAAAATCAGAACAGCTGTTTTAATGGATTCCAGAGTTTGGATCAAGAGCTGATTTTCCTGGAAGTTTTGGTGTTGCTCAAGTACGGTTCCCCTATCTGCTCGCTCGGCAGGTGCATACCAGGTATTTTTTTTCTTCTTATCCATCCACTGGAAGCTATTTGTTCCGATTGCAATGTCAAAGAAACAAAAGAACCGGAAAAAAGTTGAAAAAAAAACGGGGCTGCCTGTTGGCAACCCCGCTTCACGATCAAATTATGTTTTACCCAAGGTATGTCTTCAGGAGTTTCGATCTGGAAGTGTGGCGGAGTCTGCGTATCGCTTTTTCCTTGATCTGACGCACACGTTCGCGGGTCAGTCCGAATTTTTCGCCAATTTCTTCCAGGGTCATCTCCTGACAGGCAATTCCGAAGAACAGTTTAATGATATCTCTTTCCCTTTCGGTAAGCGTGGCCAGAGCCCTGTCTACCTCCTTGGAGAGAGATTCGTTGATAAGGGTGTTGTCTGCATTGGGTGAATCATTGTTCACCAAAACATCCAGCAGACTGTTGTCTTCACCATCGACAAAGGGTGCATCAACGGATACATGCCTTCCCGAAACACGGAGTGTGTCAGCCACTTTCTCCTTGGGAAGGTCCAACGCCTCAGCGAGCTCCTCCGGGGTGGGTGTTCTTTCATTCTCCTGCTCAAACTTCGAAAACGCTTTGTTAATCTTGTTCAGTGAACCAACCTGGTTCAATGGAAGACGCACGATCCTCGATTGTTCAGCCAGTGCCTGAAGGATCGATTGCCTGATCCACCATACGGCATAGGAGATGAATTTAAACCCCCTGGTTTCGTCAAACTTTTCAGCCGCTTTAATCAGACCCAGATTTCCTTCATTAATCAGGTCGGGAAGACTAAGTCCCTGGTTCTGGTACTGCTTGGCCACTGAAACGACAAACCTCAGATTTGCCCGGGTGAGTTTTTCAAGGGCAGCCCGGTCGCCCTTTTTGATCCGTTGAGCTAATTCAACCTCTTCCTCAACAGTGATCAACTCTTCCTTACCAATCTCCTGTAAATACTTGTCCAACGAAGCACTTTCCCTGTTGGTAATGGATTTTGTGATCTTTAACTGTCTCATGTACTGCTTCTCAAATCAGATTTCAAATTGTAATTAAAAAACTTAGCAAAGGTACCGTGTTATTTATCTATAATCAATTTAAATAGAGAATGTATAAAACTATAAATCCGGGAGATTCTACATGCCAAATGCGTAGTAAGACCTGGAACCCTTCCGGTCTATTCCTTCGATAATAACCCCTCCTTCAGAATCTTTAAGAATTGCTGCAATATCCTTAACACTACTAACAGGCTTTTTGTTTACGGAAGTGAGCACAAATCCTTCCTCAATACCAACTTTTTTAAATTTACCACTACTGACCGATTTCACTTTGACACCCTCACGTATACCCAGATTCTGCTTTTCACTCTCAGAAAGTGGTTCAAAACTTGCTCCCAGCACCTCTATCACATCGCTTTTCTTAAGCACTTCGGTGCTGCCTTCAAGGTTACGCAGGATCAGGTTAAATTGTTTCAAGTTTCCATCTCTTTTAACGACGACCTTCACTTCCTGCCCGGGCCTGTATTTGGAAACCGTCTCCTGTAATTCTGCAGAACTGTTTACCCGGGTATCATCGATGGAGATAATGATGTCTTTCTCTTTGATTCCCGCCTTTCTGGCAGCGCCATCCTCACGGACCCTGGCCACAAATACTCCTTCAATTTTTTCTACACGCTCCCGCGCAGCCAGCTCCGCTGTCACATCCGTAATTTCCACTCCAAGGATGGCCCGCTGAACTTCCCCATATTCAATCAGATCCTCAACTACTTTCTCTACAATGCTTACAGGGATTGCAAATGAATAGCCCACAAATGCACCGTTGCGGGATGCAATGGCCGTATTGATCCCAATCAGTTCACCCCGGGTATTGATGAGAGCTCCCCCACTGTTTCCCGGATTAACCGCGGCATCCGTCTGAATAAAGGATTCAATGCTAAATTCCTGGGTACGGAGGAAAGGCAGGTTCCTTGCCTTGGCACTGACAATTCCCGCTGTGACCGTACTGGTAAGATTGTAAGGGTTCCCGATGGCCAGCACCCATTCACCCAGCCGGAGAGCATTGGAGTCTCCAAAACGCAGGGTGGATAGCCCGTCTGCCTCAATTTTTAAAAGGGCCAGATCCGTGTTGGGATCTGAACCAATCACCTGCGCATTATATTCACGCTTATTATTCAGAACCACCACCACCTCGTCCGATCCTTCTATCACATGATTGTTGGTCACGATATATCCCTTGCTGGAGATGATCACACCACTACCAAAGCCCAGGATTGGAGGAGCTTCTGTGTTGGGTTGCTCCCCGAAAAAGAATTCGTACAGGGGATTTACCTGATACTCCCGGAACACCTTGGTTTTCACGTGAACTACTGCATCTATGGATTGATCCACTGCTGCCGTAAAATCCAGGGCGCTTCCAGAAACAACTCCCGGAAGATTTACATATTGCATCTTGTTCTCTGAAGGAACTTCCACAATTCTTGTCTCTGGCTGAACTACCTTTGCATATAAAACTATGGCCACCACAGCACCCAGGACGGCTACTACAAATAGTCCCAAGAATCTCCTTGCTTTCATCATTTATTTTTTAATTAATATCTTTGTTTAGCGGAATTCTTGTATCAAATTCCGTGCCTTGCACAAGGCAATTTACTATCATAACAACTTGAATCGAAGAATAATTGGCAAAGCACTCCCCTTTTAACCTTTTTTAACGCATGAAGCTGTATGCTTGTTCACTTCTCAAAATACCATGGTACTGGAAATGATTTCATTATGACGGATGGCAGAGGTCTGCAAAACTCCCCTTTCAATACCGGAATTATCAGGCAGCTCTGTGACCGCAGGTTTGGAATTGGAGCAGACGGACTGATCATCCTGGAAAAGAGCGAAAACTTCGATTTCACCATGAGGTACTTTAATGCGGATGGCAAGGAGGGAACCATGTGCGGGAATGGCGGTCGCTGTATCAGCGCTTTTGCCCGAAAGCTGGGAATTGTCAGCCAGAAGACAGTTTTTGAAGGCATAGATGGGATACACACAGCCAGCTTCACTGCCCGGGGCGAAATCCGTCTTAAACTGGCAGATGTATCAGGAATTACAGAGATGGAGGATGGATATCTGCTTAACACGGGTTCTCCCCATTTTGTGAAACTATCTGAGAACCTGGATGAGCTTGATGTTGAGCGCTTGGGAGCTAAGATCAGGCAAGAGGACAGGTTTGATCCAGGCGGAGTGAATGTGAATTTTCTGGAAGCTGATGCCCATACAGGCAACATAACCGTGAGGACTTTTGAACGGGGAGTGGAGGGAGAAACATGGTCCTGCGGTACCGGTGTGACAGCAGCTGCCATTATGGCCAGTTTCCATTTCAATACTGACATAAGATCATTCACAGTAAAGACCAGGGGGGGGCTATTGAATGTGGCTTTCAGGAGAGTGGATAAGCAAATATACCGGGATATTTACCTGACAGGCCCCGCGTCACATGTGTACGATGGGACCATTGATATTATCGTCTGATCCCAATTCGTGGATGGTACGCGCAAATTCAAGAATACGCTGAAAATCAATCTCGGGTTCCTTCTGAAGCCGGGCAGCCTTCCGGGTCATGATCTTCTGCAGCAGGTTCATTTTTTTGATATTCAATTCTCCACCGAAGAAACCGCTGGCCAGCGCATGCTCCACCAGCTGAGCCGGGAAGGCACGATCGATAAGTTCCTGCTCATTGGCATCCGGGTCCATGCAGCACACAAAAAGGCCCACCTGCTTCTTCAACAGAACGTCCAGGTTACTTGTGCAAAATTTATGTACCGAGCGCTGGATCATCCCTTCATGGATGGAACCTCCGACGATAATGGTATCGTGCTTCTTCAGGTTGTATCTTCTTCGACTGGAGATGCGGACCATCTCCACCCCTTCACCGAGATCGTCTTTTAGCTTAGAGGCGCACTGTTCGGTGCACCCAAGTGTGGTCGAGTATGCAATGAGGGTTTTCATGAGATATTTCTCTTCAGGGCTCGTTAAAAATACACTATTTGTTAATAAAACCCCGCACTGAAGGTTCTATTTTTTTACTTAATTTTACCGCAGGGATAACAATTTGACATACATTTACGTATTAGAGATAAAACAGCAAATATGTCTGATAAATTAGCAGAGGTCAGAAGAACTCCAATTATAAACGAAGGAGCCAGAAAAAAACGGGCGCAGAAGAAATATTCTCTTCCTGTGATAGGACATTTCGCCGACAGGAGTGTGGAATTCAAAAGTATTCTGGAAGCCGAACAGGTTACCGGTATCGGTTATCACCTGATCTTTGAAGCCTGTATTGGAAAGATTTTTAAAGCCAAGAATGTGCACTGGGAGTTCAAAAAGGGAAACCACTACATCAGATATAAAGCTTTTTATATCAATGCACAGGACAGTTATAAACGCGTTGGCGGATTTAATGGCTAGGATATTATCCTTATCACATATGGAAAACGGGTGCCTCCTTAGGGCACCCGTTTCTATTTGGCTCTACACCGAATAGGTAGAAGAGCTGGTGTCCCCGCCCCTGCCTGTCCAGTTGGTATGGAAAAACTCACCCCTTGGTTTATCCAGGCGCTCATAAGTATGTGCCCCGAAATAGTCGCGCTGCGCCTGCAACATATTGGCCGGCAGGCGCTCGGAACGGTAGCCATCAAAATAATTCAGTGCCGTGGTAAATGCCGGGACAGGAATCCCGTTTACCAGGGCGGTGGAAACCACTTTTCGCCATCCTTCCTGAGCCGCTTCCACTTTCTCCCTAAAGAAGGGATCCAGCAAAAGGTTTGGCAGGGCAGGATTCTGGTCAAATGCCTCCTTGATCTTGCTCAGGAAAACGGAACGGATAATGCAGCCTCCCCTCCACAGAAGCGCAATGCCGCCATAGTTCAGCTCCCAGCCATACTCCCTGGCTGCCTCCCGCATCAGCGTATATCCCTGGGCATAGGAGACTATTTTGGAGGCATAAAGCGCGCTCTTGATATCCTGGATAAACAGGGCCCTGTCGCCCCCGTAAAACGGAACAGGTCCCGAAAGTACTTTGGAGGCTTCCACCCTTTCATCCTTAATAGCCGAGAGACAGCGGGCAAACACCGATTCCCCGATCAGGGTTAAAGGGATTCCCAGGTCCAGTGCCTCGATCCCGGTCCACTTTCCTGTCCCTTTCTGTCCGGCCGTATCCAGAATCTTCTCCAAAAGTGGCTCACCATCCTCATCCCTGTAAGCCAGGATATCCCGGGTTATCTCGATCAGGTATGAATCCAGCTCTCCTTCGTTCCACTCTCTGAAGACCTCATGCATTTCATCCGCTGACATGCCCAGAAGGTTCTTCATGAGGTTGTATGCCTCGCTGATCAGCTGCATATCCCCGTATTCGATTCCATTGTGCACCATCTTTACAAAGTGGCCAGCCCCATCAGCTCCCACCCAGTCGCAGCATGGAGTTCCATCCTCTACCTTGGCGGATATGGCCTGGAAAATTTCTTTTATATGAGGCCATGCAAGCGCTGATCCCCCGGGCATAATGGAGGGTCCCATCAGGGCGCCCTCTTCTCCCCCGGAAACTCCCGTACCAATAAATAACATTCCCTTGCTCTCCACGAAACGGGTTCGTCGAATGGTATCGGGAAAATGAGAGTTACCGCCGTCGATGATGATATCACCCTCCTCCAGATGGGGAAGCAGCAGATCGATAAAGTCATCCACCGGCTTTCCTGCCTTAACCAGCATCATAACCTTCCTGGGCCGCTCCAGGGAGGCAACAAACTCTTCGATGGAATGTGCGCCAATGAATTTTTTATCCTTGCCCCGTCCGTGAATAAATTTATCCACTTTATCAATGGTGCGGTTGTAGACTGCCACAGTAAACCCGTTGCGCTCCATGTTCAGCACCAGGTTCTCACCCATAACGGCCAAACCGATCAGTCCGATATCTGCTTTTGTTTTCATTCTCCTTAACTTTAATTATTTAATTGAATCTATTTGTTTTTTTCACATACAGTGGTCCGATAATACATCAAAACCCAGCTTTTCCAGAATGCTACTCAACTCCGGGTATCCCTGGAAAATTCTGAGCGCATAGGCGGCAGGCTCCCTTCGAAAGGGGTAATCGCCCCGCAGCCTCTCAAAGTGATCGGGCGCAGACCTGAAACGTTGATCGTCTGAAGAGATATCATAGGTCTGGCTGTATATCTCCCATAAAAGCTCCCTCAGAGTATTGTCAGAAGCATCGCATAGTATTTCAGGAAGCTCAGGAGCGGGAATGTTAGCGGGGGACCATAGATCCAGACCCAGGTCAAAAAACCGGCTGATAGCCCGAACCGACATGGTGGTACCGTTGGCCTTCCCATCCAGGGAGTAGCCGGCAATATGCGGTGTCGCCAGAGTAATTGCCTCCAACAAGTCCCTCCTGATATCCGGTTCATTTTCAAATACATCCAGGATGACATCGGATAAAATACCGGTGCGGATCCCATCCAGGAGTGCCTCCTCATCCACGACGGATCCACGAGAAGAGTTTATCAGGACGGACTCCCTCTTCACCGAAGAAAGAAACTCCCTGTTGACCAGATGATAGGTGTTATCCTCTCCCCCCTGTTCAAAGGAACATGAAGGGTAATGATATCGGCCCGGGATTTCAGCTCCTCCAGGGAACTATATTCAGCACTTCCTTCTTGTCGCTCCCGGGGCGGATCATTCAGCAACACCTTCATACCCAGTACCCTGGCCGCATTTGCTACTTTGCTTCCAACATTTCCAACCCCGATGATCCCCAGGGTAAGAGTGCGAAGGTCGATGCGGCGATGATGAGCCAGCCAGAGCAGCGCGGAAACCACATACTGCTCCACCGAAAAGGAGTTGCAGCCGGGGGCATTGGTCCATTCGATCCCCTGCTGCCTGCAGTATTCGGTATCAATATGATCGTACCCTATGGTGGCCGAAGCAATAAAGCGAACCGAGGTCCCCTCCAGTAATTCCCTGTTGCAGCGGGTGCGGGTCCGGGTGATCAGGGCATCCGCATCCATCAGCTGTTCGCCGGAAATCTCACTCCCGGGCATATACTCCACCCTGGCAGCACTCTCCAGGGCACCGGCCAGGAAAGGGATTTTATTGTCAGCAACGATCTTAATCATCCAACTCGGTGTTAAACTTCTCCTTCCAGGACCAGAGTCCCAGGGCAGGATTTGAGATATAGTATATCTGCTCGCCGTCGGGCAGGGTATTAAACCCATCCTTCAGGTTTTGGGGATTATAACGCAGCATCATTTCCTCCAGCCCGGCAAAGTGATAGTTCACCCCTTCAATCTCTTCTCTGGTGAGGAACCCTGGACAATAGGTCACACTGAACCTTCCCTCGGTGGAGCCATGGATCAGGTGAGCCGCCGCACTGAGGTTTTGCTGCAATTCCTGGTTCTCCTCCACTGCCTTTAGTATTTCAGGGCTGGTCTGATATCCGTATTTACGGATCAGGCGGTCTATCTCTGCATCTTCCCCAAACTCTTTCAGCCCGGGCGCCAGCACCAGTAATTCTCCGCCATCGGCAATAGCCATCCGGGTTCTGTAAATGCTTTTATTTCCCAGCCAGGTACTCTTGAACTCTTCCGGTTCCAGGTAGACCACCACCTTGTGAAGGGGCTGCTCCAGCATCTGGAAATTCACTTCCAGGGAAAGTTTTGCGGCTTTCAGGAAGCAGGCTTCATCATCCCCGATATAAAGTCCCCGGAGCACCAGCTTCCCGGAGCTGTCCCGGCCCACCACGGTCAGTATATAGAGAACGGGCAGTTCCGCTGCAAAATGATCCGAAGCGTAATTAAGCACTTCTCTGACGGGCGTCGAAGCCCGGCCCATAATTCGTTCCATCCCGAAGGCAGCTCCAAGGTAATGGCTTTTATTGATCCCCTCGGGGCCCCCGGTTCCCACAAAAATGTTTTTATTATAATTTGCCATCCCGATCACCTCATGAGGGACCACCTGTCCGATGGAGAGGATCAGCTCATGTCCTCCCTCCACCAGCAGCCGGTTCACCTGGGCGGGCCAGGAGTAATTAACTCTCCCTTCAGACACGGTTTTTATGAAGGAGGAAGGGACCTCGCCCAGGGACACCACATCATTTCGCCAGTCGTGTACTCGGAACAGGGAGGGAGGCACGGCCCCGTACATCCTCTCAATTTCCTCTACGGTCATGGCGCTGTGGGTACCCAGGGCCGGAAGCACATCGACCAGGCTTTCTCCATAATATTCCCAGGCCATCTCCGTGACTCGTCCCGCCATGCTGTGAAACCGGGTTATATCCGGCGGTATGGCCAGCACCCTGGTTTTGGGACCCATAGTTTGGAAAACCCCGGCCAGAGCCTTTCCTATCTCCTGGTCTGTCATCACCGTATCGGGTGATCCCTGTTCGAAATAGATCATATTATACTCCTCCAAATGCGCTGTATCCACCATCCACGGGAATACAAATCCCGGTAATAAAGCTACTCATATCCGATAAGAGGTACAGCACCGTCCCATTCAGGTCCTCCGGCTCACCAAATACCCCCATGGGAGTGTTGGAAATAATCTTCTCCCCCCGGCCCGTCAGGGCTCCTGTATGCTCATCGGTAAGCAGGAAGCGGTTCTGATTGGTCAGGAAAAATCCGGGAGCTATGGCATTGACCCGGACACCTACTCTGGCAAAATGGACCGCCAGCCACTGGGTGAAATTATTTATGGAAGCTTTGGCAGCTGAATAGGCCGGGATCTTTGTGAGGGGTTTATAGGCATTCATAGAGGATATATTCAGCACCACTCCTTTCTGCCGTGTCACCATATCCCTGGCAAAAACCATGGTGGGCAGCAGGGTCCCTGTAAAATTCAGGTCGAACACCCTTTGAAATCCCTTTAGCTCCAGTCCGAAGAAACCATCCTCCAGATGATCCAGATCCTCTTCGGTAAGCTGTTCCAGTTTGGTTGTGGCTTTGGGCGAGTTCCCACCGGCTCCGTTGATCAGCATATCGATCTCACCCAGCTCTTCCAGGATCTTTTCCCTAACCTCTTCCAGGGAGGACCTGTCCAGCACATCGGCTTTGTATCCATAACTTCTTTTCCCCAGATCAGCGGAGATTTCAGAAGCCACTTTCTTTGCCGCCCCCTCATCGATATCCAGGATCACGGTGACCACCCCCGCCGAGGCCAGTCCCCTGGCCATGGAAGTCCCCAGCACCCCGCCGCCTCCGGTTATTACACAGATTTTGTCCTTTAAAGATTTCTCAGCTGCATGTTCCATCTATATATTGATTTGGTTAATAATATGCAAGATTCTCACGTGTAATAATATCAATAGGGAGCCACTGTTTCTCTGAGGGTTCCCGATTAAACACCACCAGGTTGAAAAGTGCACTTATTCCCTTATATGCCTGTTCTTCAGGTTTCTGAGATAGTAAAAAATCGATCCGTTCCTGTTTCAGAAAGCCGATATTTTCGGGAAGCAGGTCATAGCCGACCAGGCGGACATGGGCCCGGCCCGCGCTTTTCAGGAAAGGGGCCACTTTATGAACCCTTGAATTGGTCACAAAAACTCCGGCAATCTGGTAGGATGCACAAAGCCTGTCCAGTTCTGCGCTCAGGAGCAGGTCGTCCGCCCCATTCAGATCCAGACTGATCAGATGTCTCACGCTGCCCGGATGATCCGAAAAATAGGCCCGGAAGCCTTTTTCCCTCTCTATGATATGAGCATAGTGGTCCTTTCTGGCAGACATGTTGATAATGGCCACATCCCTGCCCGGCTCCAATCCGTAGGAGATCAGCCGGGCTGCCACAGTTCCACTTTGATAGGCATCCTGGCCCACATAGCTTCTTACAGAAGGGGAATCCAGGTAGGAGTTAAACAGAATTACCGGAAGATTCCTGCCATCACAGCGGTCCAGGAAAACAGAGGATTCCTCCTCGAAAACCGGGGCAAAAAGCGCCCCCTCCACTTTTTCGTATGGGAACTGGTCCACAAGGCCTGTGAACCCTTCCCGGTCCATTTGATCAAAGTAAAAGTGGTGGATATGCACCTGATCCTTGTCCAGCTCATCAAGTGCCCGCTGAATGCCCTGCTGAGGAAGTTTCCAGAAGGTGTGATCCCCGATAACCTTTGGCATAACTACGGCCAGATGTATATCGCGTTTCAGAGCCAGTGAACGGGCCGCCATGTCAGGCTTGTAATTGAACTTTTGCAGCAGTTCTTGTATTCTTTCCCTGGTCCCGGGAGATACTTCTCCCCGATTGTGGATCACCCGGTCCACTGTCCCTATGGAAACATTGGCAATTTCAGCGATATCCTTGATCCTGACCCTGGACATATATTTTTATATTTCAGTCGTTTATGCTAATTTTATTCATCGACTTATTTCACTTATCCCAACCAAAATTAAACAATTTATTTAGGAAAAAGTCACAAAATTACCTAATTTCGTGTCCGTACACGGAAATCAAGAAGCCAAATGAAACTAGAGAAGTACTCCTTTGGGATCGGTGACAGGTTCGGTCAACAGGGTCCTGCGCAGCTTAAGGCATTGATACAGGCTAAAAATATGGGAATTGAGATGGTCCCCGTATGGAACAAATCAAACAGAGAGCACCAGATTATTCATTCCTCTCCAAAAGACACCCTTCTGGAAGCAGAGGCTGCAGTAAAAGAGTTGGAATGGACCGGGCCCTACTATGTGGATGCGGATCATATTAACCTGAAAACGGTGGAGCCCTTCCTGGACTATGCCAATTTTTTTACCCTGGATGTGGCCGATTATATTGGTTCCGACATCAGCGGGAAGGAGTTGGAGGAGTTTTTAAAGAAGGCTTCGTCTTATGCAGGGGAGCTGGCCATACCGGGCATCGCTGAAGCGATGTTGGTGACAGAAGATCTGCTTGTTAGAATCGCCAGGTCCTTTCTGGGCGCGGTCAGAGAAGCGGCTGCCATCTTTGCCCGTATCGCCGAACATAAGGGAGCCGACAACTTTATTGCAGAGATTTCCATGGACGAAGTTGAAAATGCTCAGACGCCTGTGGAGCTCTTTTTCATCCTGTTGATGATCAGTCAATACGGAATCCCGGCCCAGACCATCGCCCCTAAGTTTACCGGAAGATTTAACAAGGGGGTTGATTATGTGGGAGATGTGAAGCATTTCAGGAAAGAGTTTGAAGAGGATCTGCTGGTCATTGATTATGCAGTAAAGACCTTCAGACTCCCCCGGAACCTGAAACTAAGTGTACACTCGGGAAGTGACAAATTCAGCATCTATCCGGTCATGGGGGAACTGATCAGGAAACACGACAAAGGGATTCATGTGAAAACTGCCGGCACCACCTGGCTCGAGGAAGTGACCGGACTGGCTATGGCCGGTGGGGATGCCCTCCAAATGGCCAAGGAGATCTACTACAGGGCATTCAAAAGGCAGGATGAACTGTGCGGTCCATATGCTGCAGTCATAGATATCGATCCCGCCTCTCTGCCTCAGCCGGCCGAGGTGGAACAGTGGGACAGCCAGAGGTTCGCCGATACCCTCCGGAATATCCCCGGGCATTCCTCTTATCATCCCGGCTTCAGACAGCTGATACATGTGGGCTATAAAGTGGCTGCAGAAATGGGTGAAGAGTATCTTTCCATGATCCGCCTCCACGAGAAAGTGGTGGGGGAACAGGTAACCGGAAATTTATTTGATAGACACATTCAGAGACTGTTTTAAACCTATTTCCCATGAAGAAGTTTCTAGATCAAAATTTCCTGCTGGAGAGTGAAACGGCACAAAGGCTCTTCCATGAGGTAGCTGCCGACTTGCCCATCATCGATTACCATTGCCACCTGGATCCGCAACTTATCGCGGAAGACGCAAAATTTGAGAACCTTTCCCAGGTCTGGCTGGCAGGGGACCACTATAAATGGAGAGCCATGCGTGCCAATGGCGTAGAGGAACGATTCTGCACCGGCGATGCCACAGATCAGGAAAAATTCATGAAGTGGGCAGCTACGGTTCCCGATACCCTGCGCAATCCACTTTATCACTGGACACACCTGGAACTGCAGCGCTACTTTGGCATCGGGGAACTGCTGAATCCGGAAAGCGCTCCTGGCATTTATCAGAGGGCCGGTGAACTGCTGCAATCAGATTCCTTCAGTGTGCGTCAGCTTATCCGGAAAATGAACGTAGAGGTGATCTGTACCACAGACGATCCGGTGGATTCACTGGAGCATCACCGGAAGATCAGCGAGGATGGATTCAAAACCAGGGTGCTCCCGGCCTGGAGACCTGACAGGTCCATGGCAGTGGAAGATCCTGCCGCCTATAACCACTACCTGGATGCCCTGGAGCAGGCTTCAGATACCTCCATCTCTTCCTATATGGATCTGCTCACCGCACTTCAGAACCGTCATGATTACTTCCACCAGATGGGTTGCCGGCTTTCCGACCACGGACTGGAGACCTTTTATGCCAAAGAATTTGATCACCAGGACATTGAAAAAATATTTCTGAAAATAAGAAAGGGACGTTCCCTGAATCAACAGGAGGTGGGCTCTTTTCAATCCGCCATGCTCATCGAACTGGCTGTCATGGATTATGAAGCTGGCTGGGCCCAGCAATTCCATGTGGGGGCCCTCCGGAACAACAACAGCCGCCGCTTTCTGGAGCTGGGTCCCGATACCGGGTTCGATTCCATGGGAGATTTTAAAATGGCCCGTTCCATGTCCCGTTTCCTGGATCGTCTGGATGAACAGAACCAACTGACCAAAACCATCGTTTATAACCTTAACCCGGTGGACAATGCCCTGATTGCTACCATGGTCAATAATTTCAACGATGGGAAAACAGCCGGGAAAATGCAATTTGGTTCCGCGTGGTGGTTTATGGATCAGAAATATGGAATGATCGACCAGCTAAATACTCTCTCCTCTCTGGGCTTGCTCAGCCGTTTTGTGGGGATGCTTACCGACTCCAGAAGCTTTCTTTCCTACCCCCGGCATGAATATTTTCGCAGGATTCTTTGCAACCTTGTGGGGAAGGATGTGGAGAAGGGTGAGATCCCAAACGAGGCGACCATGATCGATAATCTGATTCAGAATGTGTGTTATTACAACGCAAAAGAGTATTTTGCGCTGCAGTAAACAACAGAAATTTGGGTAACATTACGCTTAAACCGGTCCTTGCTAGTCTGCTTCTGACGCTTTTATTGATTCCTGCCCGGTCCCAGGGCATAAAGGGAGAGATCCGGGATTCAAATGGCGAACCGGTCCCCTATGCAGCTATTTTCATCAAGGAGTTGACCAGGGGAACCACCTGTAATGCTCTGGGTTTATTTTCCTTACCACTACCCGAGGGCAGCTATACCATTTTTTTTCGCAGTCTGGGTTATACGGAAGTCTCACGTAACATACAAGTGGGTGCGGAATATACCGAGCTGGTGATTGAACTGCCCCCCCAGACCTATATGATCCCGGAAGTGAGAATCAGCGCCTCCGGAGAAGATCCGGCCTATTGGATCATGCGGAAGACCATCGGCCTGGCCAATTACCACCTCAACGAGGTCCTGAATTATCAGGCAGAGATTTACATCAAGGGTTCTGCCCTCCTGGAAAAAATGCCCAGGGCCATTGCCAGAAGGATTCAGGTGAACAATATCCGGGTAGAGGAGGGTGAGGCTTATATGCTGGAGTCGCTCAATGAGGTGCAGTTTACCGCTCCCGACAAGTATGAGATGCGAGTCATTGCTTCTCAGAACACCCTGCCCGGCTACGCAGAGAACGTAAACCCCATGGATTATGTCAATGCCAGCCTTTACCAGCAACAGATCCAGGGGATCATCTCCCCCCTGGCCAGGAATGCATTTTCCTACTACCGCTTCAAATTTGACGGCACCTTCCTGGAAGGCACCCATATTATCAACAAGATCAAAGTTACGCCCAAAAGAAAGAGTCAGCAATTGTGCGAAGGCTACCTTTACGTGGTGGAAGATATCTGGTGCCTCCACTCTGCGGATCTCTCAGTAAATACCATTGCCGGAACCGTAAAGCTCAAGCAGATCTTTGGGAATGTGATTATGGATGCCTGGCTGCCTGTCAACCACCAGATCGGGGTGGATGTGGATATTGCCGGGGTCCTGGCCAATGTGACCTATGTCTCCTCTTTAAAGTACACGGATGTAAACCTGAATCCCAACCTTCCGGAGGCCTATTTCACCGGCACCACCAAAATTGAAGACAGCGATGAACAGCCGGACGAGCAGGTGGACTCCAAAGAGCAACAAAAGATTAACGAATTACTTCAAAAAGATGAATTGACAAACCGGGATGTCCAACGGCTCTCCAAGCTTATGGAAAAAGAGGCTGGAAAAACCACGCCAGATCAGGAGGGAGGAGAGATGAACCAGACCGGCACCACCTTTTCTGTGGCAGATAGTGCCGTGAAAAATGACTCGCTCTACTGGAATGCGGTTCGCCCCATTCCACTTACTCCAGAAGAGCATCTGACCCTGAAAGTGAGGGATTCCATCATAGGGATCCAGAAAGCTGCTACGCCAGGCTCCGACACCATCATAAGAACTTCACACAGGCAGAAAAGGCTCCGGGGAGTCCTGACCGGACGAACCTATACCAAAAGCAGGGGAAGGCTTCGCCTCACCCATGACGGTTTGTTCGACCTGGAAAGACTGGGATACAACACCGTGGACGGTCTTTCGTACGGGCAGGCCTTTCACCTGACCTGGAGACCCGACACCATGTTTACTCTGCGATCCTACCTGGCAGCAGAATATTCCTTTCACAGAGCTGCCCCCATGATTACCTGGAACAGTGATCTGTTGTATGCACCCCTGGCCCGTGGTAAGCTGGCCATTTACCTGAATTACACCTCCTCTGATTTTAATGGTTCCACCGGGATCCCAAAGGCCACGAATATGCTGTATACCCTCTTCCTGCGTGAAAACTATATGAAAAAATATGAGCAGATCGATGCTACCCTCTATAACCGGATCGATGTGGCCAACGGATGGGTGCTGAGCACTTCTGCCACCTACGGAAGGCAAAACAGCCTGGCAAACCACAGCAACTTTTCTTTCTTTTACAGGAACAGCAAGGAGTTTGGTCTGAATATTCCCGGAGAACTCCAGGCGGATGATCCCTCGCTGGGAAACTTTCAGAAACTTTTGGGCCTTATCCGCCTTGATTTCACGCCCAAACAGCCCTACCGGGTGCGGACTTACAGAAAGGACCTTCGTCCGTCCAAATGGCCCACCTTCTCCCTGGAGTACCGGCACGCCTTCCCCGTGGAAAATGAGGGATGGTCAGACTTCAGCCTCCTTTCGGCAGAAATCCGGCATTCCACTGAAACTGGGCTGCTATCCACCCTGGACTGGTCCCTGGCTTCGGGCTACTTTCTCCGAAACAGCAGCCTGCACTTTTCCGATTTTCAACATTTTAAATCAAGCCCGCTTTACATCGACATGGCAGGCTTTGACGGTGCCCTGATGCTTTTGGATTATTACGAAGCAAGCACTTCTGAATACTGGGTTCTTGCCGATGTGAAACTAAACTCCTCCTACCTCTTGCTCAAGTACCTTCCCTGGTTCAGTGAGAGACTGTGGAAAGAGTCGCTGGGGATCACCTATCTCTATACGCCCCAGGCACCCCACTATATTCAGATGGGCTACAGCCTGAATGAACTCTTTTTTATGATGGATCTGGGTATATATGTGGGTTTCCAGCAAGGATCTTACAAAGGACTCGGGGCCCGTGTAAATTTCAGGTTTTAAACATCTGCACAGGAAAATTGTTATACTTGTGCTTGAAATGAAAGGAATCGCAATCATACTGGCCGCCTGCCTGCTCTTTGTGAGCACGGAGAATCTCTGGGCGAGTTTCCAGCTCCCTGAAGAAGGGTCCCCAGTGGAATGTTGCTCCGATTGCGGTTCTGATTGCTGCAGTACAGAAGAAAACCAGCAGGACAGCAAGGCACCCTGTGAAGAGGACCAGCAGTGTCCCCCCGGGTGCGATTGCTCCTGCCAGTACCAGATAACGGCTCTGAACTACAGTTTTATGGAACTGTCGGGTAGCGTAGTACAAAGCTATCACTATGGCCCTTATACAAACAGCTACTCTTTCGAATATTCAGACGACTTTCTTCAACCGCCCCGTTTTGGATAACTGCATATCCTTCAAGTAATATTCAGTTAACCAAAACAACTTTCACATGAAACCTATTATAGCATTGCTGCTATGCATCGTCTTTGGTGCATACGGCCAACACGCTCAGGCAAGCCCTGAAGCCGCAACAGATTCTCTTAGTATATGGGTGAATGGAGCATGTGGCATGTGCAAAACACGCATCGAAAAAGCCGCACTTACGGTCCGGGGAGTTGAATCAGCCTCCTGGGATACGGAAAGCCATCAACTGCGCATAAACATCCATCCGGACAAGTTTAAATCAAGAAAACTCCATTATAAGATCGCCAGTGTGGGGCATGATACGGAAGAGATGCTGGCACCGGACCCGGTCTATGAAGCATTGCCAGAATGCTGCAAATACCGGGACCCCAATAATCCACACTTTCAGGAACACTCTGGAACCAAGGTCACAGGTTACGTCTACGAAATTGGAGAGCAGGGAGAAAAACAAGCCCTGCTTGCAGCCAATGTTCACTGGGCTGGCACAGGCAATGGAACCATTACCGGGAAGGACGGACGATTTTCCATTCCCCTGGAGGAGGGCGCCGCTTTCCTGGTGGTCAGCTATGTAGGCTACCAGAACGATACCCTCTACCTGGATTATCCCGCCGAAGTGGAAGTGGCCTTCTCCAAAGCACTGATGCTGGAAGAGGTTCAGGTAGTTCACCGGATCAAGCCCACCTCCATCGATTTCAGCAGCGCTTATAACATTCAGAACATCCATGAAAAGGAGTTGACCAAGGCAGCCTGCTGCAACCTCTCCGAAAGCTTTGAAACCAATCCCTCGGTGGATGCCGGACTTACCGATGCGGTTACCGGTACCCGGAAAATCGAGATGTTAGGACTGGCAGGCCCCTATGTGCAGATCATGCGGGAGAACATGCCCGATGTAAGAGGGCTCTCGGCCCTCTACGGACTTACTTATACCCCCGGGACCTGGATCGAAGGGATCCAGCTGAATATGGGGGCCGGTTCCGTGGTAAACGGATTCGAGAGTATCACCGGGCAGATCAATGTGGAGCTTCGCAAACCGGAGAACAGTGACAGGCTCTACCTGAACCTATACGGAAACGGTGCAGGCCGGATGGAGTCCAATATTCAAACCGCCTACCGGATCAACGAAAAATGGAGCGGAAGTCTGCTGCTTCATGGGAACACCAGGCCGTTACAGCTGGACCATAACGGGGATGGCTTTGTGGATCACCCCACCGGCAACCAGGTGGTGGCCATGAAGCGCTTCAAGTACGAAGGTGCAAACGGGATACAAAGTCAGCTGGGATATAAATATGTCTGGCTTGACCAGGTGGGAGGCCAGGTGCAGTTTGATCCGGAAACTCCAAGGGATGAACAGTCTTACTGGGGATCCCGAATGAATACCCGGCGTATGGAGGGCTGGGTAAAGATCGGAAAGATCTTCGAGAACAAGCCTTATGCCAGCATGGGTTTCCAGCTGTCCGGAATGGTGCACAGGCAGGATGCCTACTTCGGGCTGACTGATTACCTGGCCGACCAGCGATCCCTCTATTCCAACCTGATCTACCAATCCATCCTGGGGAATACCAACCACCAGTACCGGACCGGGCTCAGCTTCCAGGGCGACCTTTATGAGGAAACCCTGGGTTCGGATATCTACGAGAGGCGGGAACTGGTTCCGGGGGCCTTCCTGGAGTACACCTTTAATCATCTGGATATGTTTACCGCAGTTGCCGGACTACGGGCAGACTTTCACAATATTTACGGATTGTTTTTTACTCCCCGGCTCCATCTCCGTTATGAGCCCCGGGAAAAGACGGTGTTCAGGGCCTCTGCGGGCAGAGGGCAAAAAACCGCTTCTATTTTTGCAGAAAACACTGGTATCTTAGCTTCTTCCCGAAACATTATCCTGCATTCAGGCAACTCAGATTCACCCTATGGACTTGATCCGGAGGTGGCCTGGAGCTTTGGCATCAATGCGGCACAGGGATTCCAGCTGGGAGAAGCAGAATCGGTTTTCAAACTGGATTTCTTCCACACCCGCTTTACGAACCAGGTAGTAATTGACCTGGACCGGGATCCCAGGGAGGTCCACTTTTACAACCTGGAGGGGGACTCCTGGTCCAACAGTCTCCAGGCACAGCTGGATATGGAACCCCTGGAGCGTTACGATATCCGGCTCGCCTACCGGATCAATGATGTACGGACCACCTATGGGGACGAACTCCTGCCCCGCCCCTTGGTTGCCAAACACCGGGCTTTTATTAATATGGCCTATACCACTCAGGGGCTCTGGAGTTTCGATATTACCTGGAGCTGGCAGGGAGCCAAGCGGATCCCCTCCACCGATATAAGTCCGGAACCCTATCGTCTGGAGGACTATTCGCCGGCATACTCCCTGGTAAACCTTCAGCTGGGTAAAACAGTATTTAAAAAACTGGAACTCTACGTGGGAATTGAGAACCTGTTTGCCATGATTCAGGAGGATCCCATACTGGCCAGTGATGATCCCTTCGGTCCGTGGTTCGATAGTTCGCTTATCTGGGGGCCGGTTTTCGGCAGGAAATTTTATGGAGGGCTTCGTTTCAGAATTAACTAAGTATATTTAGGCTTGAAAGTTTTTCCATGAAACTAAAATTGAGCCTGTGCCTGTTGCTCCTGATTCAGGTGCAATGGATCTGCGCACAAACCAGGGAGCTTATAGATTGGGAATATGAAATTGATCTCCTGGCCAGGGAACTGGCGGAGAAACACCCCAGGCTCTTTTTTCAAAGGGATTCAACCTGGTACTTCCATGAAATGAAAGAGCTGGCCTCGAAGACCTCCGGGAAGACACTTTTCCAGGTAAGCATTGAACTTCAGCAGCTTATGGCTGATATGGGAGATGCCCATACCCAGATAAACTATCATTTTCTGATCGACAAATCCAGGATCCTTCCCTTTGACTGTTACTGGTTTGCAGATGGAATCTATGTCCTGGAGACGGATAGACGGTATGAAGCGGCCCTGGGTAAAAAACTGATTGCCATCAATGGCTTCCCCATTGAGGTGGTGATCGATTCCCTGGCTACTCTGCTGGTCCTGGATAACCCCTCCGTATTAAAGAACAGGATCCCCCGCATGCTCACCTGGGTTCAGCTACTTGAATATTTTGGATTTGCCGGAAAGAATGAACTCTCGCTGACGGTAAGCGGCAGCGCCAGGGAAGAGGTCCCGGTATTCCTGCCCTATGAACTGGGAGAACTGGTCAGGGTCCGGCCCCTGGCCCTGCCCCTCGGGTGGCAGGATCAGAACAGCTATTTTGTGGAGCAGTATTTTGAAGCTGAAAAGCTTTACTACATTCAGTACAACCGTTGCTGGAGCCGGGAGGCCGAGGAGGACTTTGGTTCAGGGGCCTCTGCCCTGTTTATGCCCTCTTTTAAAGAGTTTGAAAAACAGGTGATTCAGGTACTGAAGAAGGAAGCTATTGACAAATTGGTTTTTGATCTTCGTTTCAACATGGGGGGACATGCCGATCAGGGGACTGAATTTATCAGGAAAATAAAGAGATCCTTGACTAAGAAACATGGGGAGATTTTTTTAATGGTCGGGAGAAGCACCGACGCTGCAGCCCTCATAAACGCCGTGGATTTTATAAAAAGCATGAAAGTGATCCTGGTGGGAGAAGAGACCTCCGGAAGACCTAACCATTTCGGCGAGGTAAAACGTTTTGTGCTTCCGGAATCCAGACTGGTGGTCAGTTACCCGAGCACTTACTATTCTTTGCTGGAAGAAGATCCCTCCAGCCTGGAGCCAGAACTAAAAACCCCCATTGACTTTGAAGAGTATATGCAGGGCATAGATCCGGCCCTGGAGGCCGTTCGCCGGTATTAGGGCCCTGCTTACTCTTCCAGGATCAATCCACGCATGATCAGGTATTGAGCCGCTATATAGGTGAGCATGATCAGGAAGCCGGCCAGGGGAATCTCGCTATGGAATTTGTCAAATGCGATCATACTGTCGGACAGGAGGAAGAGCAGAGAACCCGCAAAAACAAGTTTAAAACTGTCAGAAGCTACTCTTCCCCTCCGGTTCAGGGCCATCATGGACATCAGCATCAGTGAGATGGCGTAGATCGTGATCACGGCTTTCATCATCCCCTCCAGACCGGGAAACAGCAGGACCAGCATTCCAGCCACATAGGCCAGAAAAAAAACGGACAACCAGGGTTTTCTCTGCAGGTATCCCTTCCCTCCATTTTCACTGTACCTGGCAAATGTGAATATATAGCTCAGCTGGGCCAGGAAAAATCCACCCACACCCGCGAAGAAAAATAGTTCATTCTTCCCCGACATCATCAGGAAGTTATCCCCTACCCAGGAAAAGAAAAAGGCGATCAATACAGGAATGATTAAAGCACTTTTCTTTAAATTCAGTAAAAAATACAGGGCAATCCAGATCATGATCAGTGGTTTCACAAAGTACTCGATCTGGATCTTATCCAGGATTCTGCCTGCAAGTTCAAGAAAAACAATCACAGCAAAGATCAGATGCAGGTATAGGGAGGTTTTATTTTTCATGGTGCGGGCTTTAGTAAAGTAAATATAACAAATGACCTGGGTGAAACATAATTTTTCTCAAAAGTGCGCAATCGATTGTACGGTTTTTGTAACTTTGCTTGGAAACATGGCAAAAAAACAGCACATCACGATCCACGATATTGCCAGGGAGCTGAATGTTTCAGCGTCAACCGTTTCCCGTGCACTCCAGGACAATCCCAGGATCAGTATTTCTACCAGGGAGGCAGTAAAAAGGGCAGCAGAACAACTCAATTATCAACCCAACGTGGTGGCCTCGGCCCTCCGGATGGGAAGCAGTAAAACGGTGGGGGTAATCGTGCCCCGGATCAACCGGAACTTCTTCGCGAATATTATCGGAGGTATGGAAGAGCTGCTGGCAACTTCAGGCTACCATTTGATGATTTGCCAGACCCATGAAAAACTGAAAAATGAGATCGCTGCCATCCAAACCCTGATCCATGCCCGGGTGGATGCGGTTCTTCTTTCCATTTCCATGGAGACTACCCGGAACGACCATATTCAAAGGCTCACAGAAAGAGGAATAAAGCCTTTCTATTTTGACCGCGTTCTGCCGGAGACATAGAACGGGATCCGTGGTGGTGGACGACCACCTGGGGGCATACTTAAGTGTAAAGCATTTGCTGGAACAGGGATACCGAAGAATCCTTCATGTGGCGGGCCCAGAACACATCAATATCTACCGGAACAGAAAAAAAGGCTACCTGCATGCCATGCAGGAAGCCGGTATGGAGGTGCCCCCGTCCTGGATATTGATCCCGGGACCTGGTCCAGGAAGGTGGAGAATCTGCCTTTCAAACAGGAATGAAGATGGATAAGAAACCGGAAGCATTCTTCTGTGCCGGCGATTTTGCGGCCCTGGGCTTATTGCAGGCTGCAAAACGAGCAGGGATTTCTATACCAGGCGATCTGGGTGTATGCGGCTTCGCCAATGAACCCTTCACTGCCTTTATGGAACCTTCATTGACTACAGTGGACCAGCGAGGGGAGCTGATGGGAAGGATGGTGGCCGAAATGTTCCTCCATTGCGTGAAAGAGGAGAGCAGTCCGGGCTCCTGTAAGCAGCAGATTCTGAAACCGGAACTTATCATCAGAAACAGTTCACTTATTAAAAAATAAACACAGATATTATGGCAATCAATTACGAAGTAAGATTCTCTAACCATCCGGAGGATGCAAAGCAGTACGGAACAGAAAGGCTCAGAAATGAATTCCTGATTGAAACGCTGATGGTCCCCGGGGAAATCAATCTGGTCTACTCCATGAATGACCGCTATATTGTGGGCGGTGCTGTTCCCGTTACAGAGCTGGAACTCACCTCCATTGAACCCCTGAAATCAGACCATTTTTGTGATCGGCGCGAACTGGGAATCATCAATGTGGGTGGAGCAGCCACCATACACGTGGATGATGGAACTATGAACTTGCTTATAAAGAAGCACTTTATGTGGGTGCCGGTTCTAAAAATATCCGGATGATCAGTCAAAAGAAGGAGAAACCCGCACGTCTCTATTTTAATTCTGCTCCCGCACACCAGGCCTTTCCCTGTAAAAGAGTCACCCTGGCCGATGCAGAGGTGGCAGAGATGGGTGCCCTGGAACAATCCAACGCCAGAAAAATCAATAAGCTGCTGGTCAACCCGGTCATTGAGACCTGTCAGCTGCAAATGGGAATGACGGAATTAAAAGCAGGAAGTGTATGGAACACCATGCCTCCCCACCTGCATGACCGCCGCATGGAAGCCTATTTTTATTTTGAGGTTCCCGAGGGACAGGCCATCTGCCATTTTATGGGCGATCCCAAAGAAACAAGGCATATCTGGATGCAAAACGAACAGGCCGTTATTTCCCCTCCATGGTCCATCCACTAGCGCAGCGGGAACCAGCAATTACATTTTCATATGGGGGATGGCCGGTGAAAATCTTGATTACGGGGACATGGATATGATCCAGCCCAATGAAATACGCTAAAAACACAGAATATGTCACAACAACTATTTGATTTAACAGGCAAGACCGCCCTGGTTACGGGAGGAACCCATGGCCTTGGCATGGCCATTGCCACGGGACTTGCCAATGCCGGAGCCACCATGGTGATCAATGATATATTCCCGGACAAACTGGAAGTCGCCAAAAAAGAGTACGCTGCGAAAGGGATCAGGATCCACTACCTATGTTCTGGATGTTACAGATGAAGCTGCAGTGGAACTAATGCTTGCCCGGATCGAAAAAGAGGTAGGGCCCATTGATATTCTGGTCAACAATGCCGGCATCATCAAGCGCATCCCCATCCTGGAAATGAAGGCAGAAGAATTCAGGCAGGTACTGGATGTGGACCTGACCGGTCCCTTTATTATGGGGAAAGCCGTGGCAAAGGGAATGGTGGAGAGGGGACAGGGCAAAATCATCAATATGTGCTCCATGATGAGTGAACTGGGCAGAAATACCGTTTCTGCCTATGCAGCGGCCAAAGGGGGACTGAAAATGCTCACCCGCAGCATGGCCACCGAATGGGCCAGATTTAATATACAGGTCAACGGCATTGGCCCGGTCTACTTTGCCACCGACACAGACAGCACCCATCCGCGTGGATGGGCACCCCTTCAATGAATTTCATTATCAACCGGACACCTGCCGGCAGGTGGGGTGATCCGGACGATCTGGCCGGCACGGCAGTATTCCTGGCATCCAAAGCCTCCGATTTTGTGAATGGTCAGGTGGTTTATGTGGATGGCGGGATTCTGGCCACCATTGGAAAACCATCAAATGAAATGTAACTTGTATTAACTTCTGAAATTAAAGTCATGGCAAAAAACATCATGTTCTATCTGCTCACCGGACTGCTTGTAAGCTCCTGCAGCACCGTCCCCGAGCTAAGCCTCCAGGTGAGCAACCCCATGGATCAAAAACGCAGTGATGCCATCATCCTGCTTACCAGGACCGAGATATCCCAATGGCTGGATATACCCGATGACCAGCTTCCAGTGCTCAAAGACCAGCAGGGAACCTATATCCCCTGTCAAGCCGACGATGTGAATGGAGATGGCCAGTGGGACGAACTTTTTGCACTATGCAACATAGAGGCAAAGGCTTCCCAGAATATCTTACTGAAGTTTGTACTTCCGGCTGACTATCCGGAGTTTCCTCCCAGAACCAATCTGCACCTGGGGGATGCAAAAAACAACTATAAGGAACTGAAACAGGCTCAAAGGCTCGAAGGAGTCTCCTACCATAACTATGACGGCATTACCTCTGCTGCCTTTCAGATGGAAGGTGTGGCATGGGAAAATGACGTGGCCGGATTCCGAAATTATATGGATCAGCGAAACGGAATGGATATTTTCGGGAAAACAACTTCCAGCATGGTGCTGGAACAGGTGGGGAAAGAGGGTGAACCCAGCTACCATGAACCCGGGGAATGGGGAATGGATGTGCTGAAAGTTGGAACCAGCCTTGGAGCCGGTGGCATTGCATATATGTTCAATGACTCTTTGTACCGGGTAGGCGATCTTGGATCCGGCACCTATGAGCTTATTTTCGAGGGGCCCCTGCGCAGCAGGTTCGAGCTGAACTTCAGCGACTGGAAGGTGGAAGAGCTCCTGCTGAAGGTAAGCCATCAGGTCGAAATCACAGCGGGCCGCCACTACTACCAGAGCCTGGTCACGTACAGCGGATCGGAAGTCCGTCTGGCCCTGGTTCCGGGAATTGTGAACATGAAAAGTGACAGCCTCCATATCGTAAAACTGAATGAGGAATACACAGCCCTCTATACCCTGGATCACCAGGCAGAGGATGGGTCCCTGCTGGCCATGGCGCTGATGGTACCCAGCTCCAGGCTGCTTATGACCGGGGAAAGCAAAGAGGAAGGTGAAGGGATTACCCAGACCTACTATGCCGTGCTGAAGAGCTCACCGGGAGAGCCCATCCCTTACAGGTTCTATTCCTTCTGGGAATACGAAGATCCAAAATGGAAATCCGGGGAAGAGATTCAAAACTATCTGCAGGGCGAGGCAGAGAGATGGACCCAGCCTTTGGTCTTTTTCAACCAACAATAAATAATATCTTTAAGCATGAAAAGAATTGATGTTGCTCTTAAAATGAGGGAGACCGGAGCCATTCCGCTCTATTATAACCCGGACCTGGAGGTAATGAAAGAGGTGATATCCGCTTGTTACCGGGGAGGCATGAAGATCTTTGAGTTTACAAACCGGGGGGACCTGGCCCATGAGCTCTTTGCTGAGCTGGTCAAATGGAGCAGCAAGGAGATGCCCGATCTCCTGCTGGGTGTTGGAACCGTGGTGGATGCCGGAACCTGCTCTCTTTATATCCAGATGGGAGCTAAATTTATTGTCTCCCCCCTGTTAAATGAAGAAATGGCCCGGGTATGCAACCGCCGCAAGGTACTGTGGATGCCCGGGTGTGCCACTGCCTCGGAAATAAATAAAGCGGAAGAGCTGGGAGCCGAAGTGGTTAAACTTTTCCCGGGTCCTACTGTGGGAGGAGCCAAATTCCTGAAAGCTTACCTGGGGCCCTGCCCCTGGTCCAATATCATGCCCTCGGGAGGGGTATCACCCACCCGTGAAAACCTGACGGAATGGTTTGAAGCCGGTGCCTTCTGCGTGGGAATGGGATCCCAACTGATTTCAAAGGAGATCATCCACAAGAAAGATTATAAAAAACTGGAGGAAACAGCCAGGCATGCCCTGAATATAATTACTAAACTGAAGGGGACCTCCTGAGATGCACTTAAGATTGATCTTTACGGGCACGCTTTATTTGCTTTTTCTCACCGGATGCGTAAATGTGCAGCAGGGAAGGGTCCTTAAACTGGCCCACGGACTGGATCCCTCCCACCCGGTACATCAGGCCATGGTGTATATGGCCGATCGCTGCGAGGAAATCTCCAAAGGCGAACTTACCATCGATATTTATCCCAGCGGGCAACTGGGTTCCGAGCAGCAATGTGTGGAGCTGCTTCAGATCGGAAGCCTGGCCATCACCAAGGTTTCTGCTGCCGTTATGGAGAGTTTTACCGAAGAGTTCAAGGTCCTTGGACTGCCCTATGTATTCCGGTCCAAAGAGCATGCTTTCAAGGTGCTGGACGGTGAAATAGGAGATGAACTTCTCCTGAGCACCGTACCCTTCTGGATCAGGGGACTCTGTTTCTATGATGCGGGAAGCCGTAGTTTCTACACCATCGACAAGCCCATCACTCATCCGGACGACCTGAAAGGAATGAAAATAAGGGTAATGAAAAGTATCACAGCCATGGAGATGGTAAAGGCTCAGGGGGGCTCCCCCACTCCTATCTCCTGGGGAGAACTCTACACGGCCCTGCAAAGCGGGGTGGTGGACGGAGCTGAGAATAATCCACCCAGTTTCTACACCAGTCACCATTACGAAGTCTGCAAATACTACAGTATGAACGAGCACACCATGGTTCCCGATGTGCTGATCATCAGCGAGAAAGTATGGAAAAAGCTTTCCGACCAGGAAAAAGAGTGGCTGCAACAGGCTGCGGATGAATCTGTGGCAGTTGAGCGGAAATTGTGGGCTGAATCCGAAAAGGAGTCCTTGCGGATCGTGCAGGAGGCCGGGGTGATAATCTCTTATCCCGATAAGGAACCCTTTGCCGAAAAGGTCGAAAAATTACTGGAGTCGTACCGGGAGAACGAAAAATTGTTTGATCTGATCACAAGAATCAGAGAAGTAAACTAGAAATAATGAAATTCCAGAAGAACCTGAACAAGGTATTGGAGATATTTTTGATCATCCTGATGTCGGTGCTGGTAGTGGATGTGCTGTGGCAGGTAATCAGCCGCTACCTCCTCTCCTCCCCCAGCTCCTTTACCGATGAGCTGGCCGGATTCCTGCTTATATGGGTGGGTGTGCTGGGTGCCGCATATGTGGCAGGAAGAAAAGAGCACCTGGCCATTGATATCCTGGTTCAGAGATCCCCGCCTGCCAGGCAGCGCCTGCTGCTATACCTTATTCACTCCCTCATCTTATTATTTGCCCTTTCGGTCATGGTAACAGGCGGGGCGGTTTTGGTCTATACCCGTTTTGTACTGCAGGTTAAATCGGCAGCCCTCCAGCTACCGCTGGGATACGTATATATTGTCCTTCCCCTCAGCGGCCTGATAATCATTTACTATGAGGTGCTGCATATGCTCAAATTAAAACATTCCTCTTAGTATGGAAGTTCTCATTCTCGTCCTCAGCTTTGTTATCCTCCTGATCATCGGAGTGCCCATTGCTTTCAGTATAGGGATCTCCGGCATTCTGACCATGTTGATGTCCATCGACACTGTGCCGGCCCTGACCACTTATGCCCAGCGGATGGCCACAGGTCTGGATAGTTTTGCCCTGCTGGCCATTCCCTTCTTTGTGCTGGCAGGGGGCATCATGAACAGCGGGGGGATTGCCATGCGGCTTATCAACTTTGCCAGGGTCCTGGTGGGCAGGCTACCGGCCGGACTGGCCTTCGTAAATGTGATTGGCAACATGCTTTTCGGGGCCATATCCGGATCGGCGGCGGCGGCCACTTCTGCCATAGGCAGTATCATGGGACCGGAGATGAAGAAAGAGGGCTACGATGAGAGTTTTAGCGCTGCCGTCAACATCACTTCGGCGACCACCGGGCTGACCATCCCTCCCAGCAACATACTGATTATTTATTCCCTGGCCAGCGGGGGCGCTTCCATCACCGCACTCTTCCTGGCTGGCTATATTCCCGGAATACTCACTGGATTCGGAATCATGCTGGTGGCCATGTCCATGATGGTCCTGAAAAACAAGGGGCTGAAAGGACTGACCACCATACTGGGAAAGGTGCTGCTGATCTCGGCAGTTCTCGTGGGAGCCGGAATCGGGCTTAAAGCGGTTCATGGAGTTTCTGCCCTCGCTTTTAAGGGTAGCCTCTACGGCCTGCTCTTTCTGCTACTGGCCTACTCCGTCTATAAGTCGGCCACAAACTGGCAATTTTTCAAATACGCATTTAAGAAATTTATTGATGCCTTCCCTTCCCTGTTAATGCTGGTTATTGTCATTGGAGGGATCGTAGCGGGATATTTCACAGCCACCGAAGCTTCGGCAGTGGCCGTATTGTATGCACTGATACTGGCTCTGATCTACAAAGAGATAAGCCTGAAGGATCTTCCCTCCATTATCCTGAAGTCGGTCCGCACTACCTGTATTGTGCTCCTGCTGGTGGCCACCAGTATTGGGATGTCCTGGATCATGTCCTATGAGAACATTCCGCAAAATGTAAGCAGCGGTCTGCTGAGTCTAAGTGACAATCCCCTGGTGATACTTCTGGTCATCAATTTTATCCTGCTCTTTGTGGGAATTTTTATGGACATGACCCCGGCAGTGCTGATCTTCACCCCCATTTTTCTGCCCATCGTATCTTCCCAGCTGGGCATGGATCCTATCCATTTTGGCATCATCATCGTTCTGAACCTCTGCGTAGGGCTCTGTACCCCGCCGGTGGGTTCTGTATTATTCATCGGCTGCAGTGTGGCCAATCTGAAGATCGAGCAGGTGATCAAACCCCTGCTTCCCATGTTTATCGTGATGATTGTGGTCCTGATGCTGGTTACCTATATTCCTTCACTGAGCCTCTGGCTACCCAATCTGCTAATGAAATAATCAAACTCTTTCCCTATGTATTTACTTGGCTATGACGTCGGAAGTTCCTCAGTAAAAGCGAGCCTGATCAATGCAGAATCAGGCCGTCAGGTGGCTTCAGCTTTCTACCCCAAAAAAGAGATGAAGATCGAGGCCCCCATGGCTGGCTGGGCCGAACAGGACCCGGAACAATGGTGGTCCAACCTGAAACTGGCCACCAATGATGTGATGCAATCCGCAGAGGTCGATCCCTCCTCCATCAAGTCCATAGGCATCGCCTACCAGATGCATGGACTGGTGCTGGTGGATAAAGATCACAAGCTCCTGCGGTCCTCGATCATCTGGTGCGACTCCAGGGCAGTTTCCCACGGCGAATATGCCATGGATAAGCTCGGCCAGGAACAGTGCCTCTCTCACTTGCTGAACTCACCGGGGAACTTCACTGCCTCCAAGCTCAGCTGGGTCATCATGAATGAGCCGGAGATCTATGAAAAAGCTTATAAATTCATGCTTCCCGGTGACTACATCGCCATGAAGCTTACCGGGGAGATCAACACCACCATTTCGGGCCTTTCCGAGGGGATCATGTGGGATTTCAAAGAGAATTCCCTGGCTGACTTTTTGTTGGAATATTACGGAATTCATCAGCACCTGGTCCCTGATATTGTCCCCACCTTTTCGGAACAGGGACGTCTTTCAGCAGCCGTAGCCGAAGAGCTTGGACTGGTGTCCGGGATCCGGGTTGCTTACCGTGCGGGTGACCAGCCCAATAATGCCTTTTCACTGAATGTGCTGAATCCGGGAGAAATTGCAGCGACTGCAGGAACCTCCGGAGTTGTATACGGGGTAAGCGATGAAGTAAAGTATGATCCGCGCAGCAGGGTCAACACCTTTGCTCACGTAAACCACAGTCCCGAAATGAACAGACTGGGAGTCTTGCTCTGCATCAACGGGACCGGAATACAATATTCCTGGTTGAAACAGCACCTGGCCCAGAGAGAAATGAACTACCCGGCACTGAACGACCTGGCACTCGATGCGCCCATCGGTTCAGAGGGACTCTTGATGCTCCCCTTTGGAAACGGGGCTGAGCGCATGCTGGGCAACAAGGACGTGGGAGCAACTGTTAAGAATATAAACTTTAATATGCACAACAGCTCCCACCTGGTCCGGGCAGCCCAGGAGGGAGTAGCCTTCGCCATGCACTATGGCATGGAGATCCTGAAAGAGATCGGAATCCACCCGAGGGTAATCAGGGCCGGGATGGCCAATATGTTCCTGAGTTCTGTATTCCGGGAGACCCTGGCAGAGGTCTCCGGATCAACCATTGAATTGTATGATACGGATGGTTCCATCGGGGCTGCAAACGGAGCCGGAATCGGATCCGGTACTTTCGCTTCCTTCGAAGAGGCTTTTCAGAATCTGAATATGCGGATGGTGGTGGAACCAACACATGCACATACCGAACAATATAAGGAGCTTTATGGAAACTGGCTGGCTGTTCTGGACAGATGCATAAACGAATAGAAAGGAGATTTTTATAATTGATAAAACAAAAATAAGATGGACTATTTACTAGGTGACAAAGAGTATTTCCCGGGCATCGGGAAGATTCTATTCGAAGGCAGGGAATCGGATAATCCCCTGGCCTTTAAATTCTATGATGAAAACAGGATCGTGGCCGGAAAACCCATGAAAGAGCATATGCGCTTTGCAATCGCCTACTGGCACACCTTCTGCGGGACGGGGGAGGACCCTTTCGGGCCCGGGACTCAGCTTTTTCCTTGGGCAACAGGCCACACGGCCATAGAGCGCGCCAAAAATAAAATGGACGCAGCCTTCGAGTTTTTCACCAAGATTGGCGCACCCTACTACTGCTTTCACGATACTGACCTGGTCTCAGAAGGGAACTCGGTCAGTGAATATGAGTCCAATTTGCAGACCATGGTGGAATATGCCAAACAGAAGCAGGCAGCTTCAGGGGTCAGGCTCCTTTGGGGGACCGCCAATGTATTCTCCAATCCGCGTTATATGAACGGGGCCGCCACCAACCCCGATTTCCAGGTTCTTCCCTGGGTGGCCACCCAGGTGAAAAATGCCCTGGATGCCACCATAGCCCTGGGCGGAGAGAACTATGTCTTCTGGGGAGGTCGTGAAGGCTATATGTCCTTACTGAATACCGATATGAAGCGGGAACAGGAACACCTGGCCAAATTTTTACATATGGCCAGGGATTATGCGCGCAGTAAGGGATTTACAGGGCCCTTCCTGATTGAACCCAAACCCATGGAACCCACCAAACACCAGTATGATTTTGACACGGCCACCGTGATTGGCTTCCTTCAGAAATACGGGCTGGCCGGTGACTTCAAGATGAATATCGAGGTGAACCATTCCACCCTGGCCGGCCACACCTTCCAGCACGAACTGCAGGTGGCTGTGGATAACGGCCTCTTCTGCTCCATAGATGCCAACCGGGGCGACTACCAGAATGGCTGGGATACCGACCAGTTCCCCATCAACCTGTATGAACTGATCGAATCCATGCTCCCCATTGTGGAGGTTGGAGGATTCACTTCAGGCGGAATCAATTTTGATGCCAAGACACGGCGCAACAGCACCGATATGGAGGATATCTTTATAGCCCATATTGCCGGAATGGATGTCTTTGCAAGAGCCTTTGAGATCGCACTGGAAATGCTGGAAAAATCAGCCTTTAAGAAGATGAGAGCGGATCGCTACGCCTCCTTTGACAGTGGCGACGGAGCCCGGTTCGAGAAGGGAGAACTGACTCTGGAAGAGCTGAGCGCCCTGGCCAGGGTCCATGGGGAACCCAAACAGAGCTCCGGAAAACAGGAGCTCTATGAGTCCATTATTAACCAGTATATAAAATAGCTTGAATGCCAAGACAGAAGGGTAAAAATCCCATACCGCCAATCATTATTGCGCTGACCCTGACCGCCACCCTCGGTGGGCTCCTTTTCGGATATGATACAGCAGTGATCAATGGTGCCACGGAAGCCCTGAGGCAGTTCTTTATTACGCCCCTGGAGAGCGATCCGGCTCTGGCATCCGCCACCATCGTGCAGTTCAAGGCAATCGTCAGTATCTGCATGCTGGTCATTCTGGGCTTTGTCAGCAGCTTTATTCTCAGGCTGTTTAAAAAGGGGAAAGCTGGAGCAATCATCGGGTTCCTCTGGGGAGGCGGCCTCGCCATACTCTTTCTGACCTTTCTGAGGGGAGAGAAGGTCCTGAGCGAATCGCTGGCCAACTCCATCAAGGGCTTTACCATCTCCAGCGCCCTGGTGGGATGTATTATCGGGGGATCGCTGGGGGGATACATCGGGCAAAGTATGGGCAGAAAGCGGGGATTAATTCTTTCGGCCATCCTTTTCCTGATCTCGGCTCTGGGATCGGCCATGCCGGAAATGCTTCATTTTTCAGGGCTCTCCACCATCTCTTCCTTTATCCTGTTCAGGATTCTCGGGGGCATTGGGGTGGGGCTGGCCTCCATGTTATCTCCCATGTATATCGCTGAGATAGCACCGGCAGACATCCGTGGAAAGCTGGTATCCTGGAACCAGTTTGCAATTATCTTCGGAATGGTGGTGGTCTATTTTGTGAACTACTTCATTGCCAGGGGTCAGGCTGCCGAATGGATCAATACCACCGGATGGAGGTGGATGTTTGCTTCGGAACTCCTCCCGGCCACCCTCTTCCTCCTCTTGCTCTTTTTTATTCCCGAATCTCCCCGCTTTCTGGTGCTAAAGAACCAGGAAAACAAAGCGCTTCTCCTGCTGCGAAGGATTTATCCCTCCGGGGCCGAAAACGTTCTCGCTGAAATCAAGGACTCCCTGGTAGCCAGGCGGGCGCCCTGGCTTACCTTTGGTGGCTTAGTGATAGTAGTTGGAATCCTGCTTGCGGTATTTCAACAGTTTGTGGGGATCAATGTGGTACTCTACTATGCCGGGGACATTTTCAGGAGTATGGGGGCGGGAAACGACTCCTCCCTCTTACAGACCATAGTGGTCGGACTGGTGAACCTCATTTTTACGGTGCTGGCTATTTTCACGGTAGACCGCTTTGGCAGAAAGCCCCTGATGATTATTGGTGCAGTAGCCATGGGCCTCAGCATGCTGGCCCTTGGATTCTCCTTTTTCTTCGGGAAGATTGGTCTGGTCTCCCTGATCTTTATGCTCAGCTATACCGCAGCTTTTGCCATGAGCTGGGGACCGGTCACCTGGGTTTTGTTGTCCGAAATCTTTCCCAACAGTATCAAAGGGGCCATGTCCATTGCCGTGGCTGCCATGTGGATGGCAAACCTGATCATCTCCTGGACCTTTCCCATGATGAATGAAAGCTCGGTCCTCACCCGGCTCTTCAAGCATGGATTCTCATACTGGATCTACGGTCTGCTGGGATTGCTGGCAGCCTGGTTCGTGTTGAAACTGGTTCCGGAGACCAAAGGAAAAACTCTGGAAGAAATGGAATCCATCTGGAAATAAAAAAAGAATAAAGTCTTAAGTTTGTAACATGAAAAAACTGGTATTTTTTGCGGTCATTGTACTGGCCGCCTGCGGTGCAGGCATAGAACCCGAATCTGGGTTGAATTTTTACGTTGGATCTTCCAAGGGGAGCCTCTCCCATTCCATTTATTTGTGTAAACTGGATCCTGCAGGAGGATCTCTGAGCGTGGTGGACTCCTTTGCAGGAGCCCTGGGAGCTTCCTATCTGGACCTGTCGCCCGGAAACGAGTATCTCTTCGCCATTGACCAGGAAGTCTGGAGCGAAGAGACCGGTCACTCCACAGTCTCTTCCTTTTCCGTCGAGCCCCAGAGCCTGGCCCTGAAACTCATTAATAAGCAGTCCAGCGAAGGATCGGGGATCTGTCATATCCACTGTAATCAACGGGGGGACTATATCTTTGCAGCCAACTACGGAAGCGGACATGCCACAGCGCTTCCCGTTAAAGAGAACGGGGAGATTGAAGTGGCCAGCAGCGTGATGATCGGGGAAGGGACAGGACCGGTGGAAAACAGGCAGGATGGACCACATGCCCACCAGGTAGTGTTGGATCCCGGGCAGAATTTCCTGCTGGTACCCGACCTGGGTACTGACAAGATATGGATCTATTCCTTTGATGCGGAAAGCGGAATGCTAAGTCCAAACCCGGCCCAGTCCTTTTTTAAGCTGGCCCCCGGTACGGGTCCCCGGCACCTGGCCTTTCATCCGGATGGAGCTTCGCTCTACATTGTGAACGAGCTTAACTCCACCCTGACCGCCTGCGCCTTCGACGGTGCTAAGGGAATCCTCACCGAACTGAATACCCTTGGTACCGTCGAAGAGTCGCACCAGGGGATGAAGTACCCTGCAGCAGTCAGGGTACATCCCAATGGAAAGTATGTGTACGCATCCACCCGCGGTGAAAATTCCTGTATCAGCACCTTTAAAATCAACGAAGACGGGACCGTCTCCCGGATCCAGGTAATGGAACGGGTCCCCAACTGGCCAAGGGATTTTAACCTGGATCCTTCCGGGGAAATGCTGCTGGTGGCAGGGGAGCGTTCAGATGAGATCCGTTTATATTATATCGACGCCGAAAGCGGGATCTTGTCGGAGACAGGAACGATGGTACATCTGCCGGCTCCGGCCTCCATCCTGTTTGTGGAGTAAGAATCCTGCGGATCAGAATAGTTTCAGGATTCCGTAGACCCCGACCATTATTATGGCCAGGCAGGAGATAATCAGGAATACCCGGTAAATTCTTCCCGGGGGGACTGGCTTTTCGCCGGGTCCGAAACGGAACCAGGTTCCGGCAATAACCACAATAAAAAGCATCACAAAGGTGGCAATCCCTCCGATGGTCACCATCAGCACGGGCAATTTAATCAGCAGAAAGGCGATGGTCCACAATACAGGGAAAATGATGGCCAGAACCCGGATGGTCCGGAGCCTGGTCCGCACATCCGTGAAATCAAACCAGCCCACCACTCCAAAGAGATCCGAGAAAACCCGGGTCCTGATAGCCAGTGCAGCAAACAGGGTGGAGAAAAGGACCACAAAGGAACCCGCCAGGAAGATGTTCTTGGCAGTGGGCCCCACCGAATCGGTATAGATGCGTGAAAGGGTTTCAATCATCTGGTAACCCTCCGGCAGATCGCCCCGCTCATAAAGAATGGCTGCACCCAGTAAAAAAAATGCTGCAGTGACGATGGTATAGACGATCATGGACAAAAAAGCATCCATATACATCACCCTTATCCATCCCCTGGCACGTTTATTCCACTCAGCGGATCCGTCCCTGCTCCCGGTAAAACGGGCATAACCCTTTTCGATGCACCAGTAGTTGTAGGAGAGAATCTCATCTCCTCCCACCCCGGTGAGTCCAAAAGCTGCAAAAGCAAATCCCACGGTTCCTTTAGGCAGCCGGAAGGAAAGCCCCTCGGCAATATCGGGCCAGCTTACGGCAAATTCTGTGCTCTGAACCATAAAGAGGGCCAGCAGCGTAAAGAGAGTGAAAAGCCCCATAAAAACCAGGGAGATCTTCTCCACCACCTCGTAAAAGCCAAAGAGCATGACCGTTATAACCACAAAGGCTACCAGAATGGTCCAGACCGCTATGGAGAGGGATGGAACAACCATGTGGAGAATGATGGCCACCCCCCCGATGATCCCGCCCAGCTGCAGTGGTTTGAAGATCCAGAGTACCAGCCAGGACCAGACGGCCCAGCTGACCTTTCTTTTTCCAAAACGGAGCCCGGGCATTTCATTCATCAGAGTCATGGCGGTTACCCCCCGGGTAATGGAGAGGCGTCCGAACTCCAGCTGAAGCACAATCTTCACCAGGCAGCTGACCAGGATGACCCATAGGGTCACAAATCCGGCCTTGGCGCCCAGGGAAGTGGTGGCAATCAATTCCCCGGAACCCACCACGGAGGCGGAGAGGATAAATCCGGGTCCCAGATACCTGAGCTTTTGCTTAAAACTTTCAGGAGCAGGCTGAATGGACTCCTTGTCCATCAGGTAGGGGTCCGTAAGCGGTCGACTTTTCATTCTCCTAAAATATCAATTATAGTCATAAGCCCGCTAAAGCCGGAAATATATTCCTGGGGTGACTTTTTTTCCGGACATTAGTATTTTTTCACCAGGGTCCCATTTCATTGGGACAAAGAAAAAGAGTCCTGATAAACGATTGGGACTTTTGAAAGTAGATCAATTTTTACATTTGTCAGGAACAATTCAATAAATAGAAGAATGGAAAAGAAGATCTTATTTAAGGAAGAACAGAAACAAACTCAAAAATGGATTTGGTATCTGCTTATTGTGTTAAGTGCAACCACCCTTTTTGGAAGCATTCAACAGATCGTTTTCAATACGCCTTTTGGGACGCATCCAATTCCTGATTGGGGGTATATCCCCTTGTTCGGGCTACTATTCCTTTTATCCTATTTAGTAATGGCAAGTCGTCTCCATACAGAAATTAGCAGGGACAAAATCATTTACCAGTACAAACCTTTTCACCGAAGAGCAAAAATCCTCCCATGGGATCAGGTGAGCGAATGCTATGTTAGGCTTTACAGCCCGGTGAAAGAGTTTGGCGGCTGGGGCATGCGAACTGCATTTAATGGGAAGAACGGGAAAGCCTATAATGTAAGCGGCAATGTTGGGATTCAGCTGGAATTAAAAGATGGGAAAAAAATCCTGATTGGAACAAATAAAGGGAAAGAAGCCGAGAATGCCCTGAAATCATTCCAAAACTCAAACTGAAATGGAAACGATTATAGCCGTGGTTTTCGTTCAGAGTTTTATTTGGGCCACCCTGTTAGTCAGGGAGCCTTCCAGAAATCACTTGTCCCTGGCAGTCTCCTTCATGTCCCTTTTCCTCATTTACCTCCTGCTATACATCCATACAGTATTTGAGAGACAAATACCTGTGAATCTGGCCCCGGTCAGCATTCTATTGCTGACCCTCTCGATAAGTTTCTACCAGTTGGAAAAATTGCGCCTTAGCCTGATAAAAACAGCGATTAAACCTTTTTGGCTTCTGCTTGCAGTTTCAGTTCTTCTGGGTGCATACTGTGTCTGGACCGGAATTCAAATAAAGCTGTTTTGGAGGGTTCTCGTCCTGTTTGGTACAGCAAGCTTTGCTTATGATGCTTATGCATTTATCATACAACTCAAGAAGAAAAATATCACCGGAAGTTTTTTAGAGGACACTCCATCAAAACTCAGTCTCCTGCTTCTTCTTGACAAATTTCTTATCCTGCTGTTTGCCTGTCTTCTACTGTTTTTTCCTTTACAAAATGAAGAAGCTTACACCCGTATGAGAAACAGTTTTCATATTCTGGTTGCCTTACTGGCTTTTGTTACAGGATATGGGACGGTAACAGCTTCATTTCGCTTGGAAACACAAAACAAAAAGACATATAAGAAGAACGGGGATAACAGGAATAATCAGGAACTAATCGAAAAAGTAAATCGCCTGATGCAGGATCAGAGGCCTTATCTGGATTGTGATTTAACCCTGGAAAAAATGGCTGATATGCTGGAGCTCAGTGAAAATGAATTAACCAGACTCCTGAATCATGAAATGGATACAAATTTCTATAATCTTATCAATGACTACCGGATGCAGACTGTACTAAAAAAGCTGAAAGAATCCAATAACAGGAAATTTACCATCATGGCATCGGCCTACGAAAGCGGGTTTAATTCCAAATCCACTTTCTACAGGATCTTCAAAGAATATACAAAGCTGACTCCTAAAGAGTTCCTGGCTGATGGCTAGCGCTGTACCCGTGCATTTCCCTGCCAGATGCTCCAAATTTGTTCTTCATCAGCCGGTTGGGCATAGTCGGTCTCCAGGGTGGCTGCCAGGGCTCCTGCCGCCCAGCCAAACTGGATCCATTTCTCTGGCTCCCAGTCCCTCAGAATTGCATAGAGCATACCACCCACAAAGCCGTCTCCTCCACCAATGCGATCATATACATGGATTTCCCGTGGCTCCACCACGTGCCAGTTTCCATTCTCAAAGATAATCGCACCCCACATATGGAGATTGGCACTGAGCACCTGGCGCAGGGTGGTGGCATACACGGAAACCTCCGGGAAAGCCTCCCTTACCCGATTGATCATTCCCTTAAATCCATCGATCTTGGCAGCCAGGTCCTTGCCTCCTGCCTCCGGGCCCTCTATGCCCAGGCACAGTTGAAAGTCCTCTTCGTTACCAATAAGCACATCCGAAATGGAAGCGATCTCCGTAAAAATCTCATGCAGTTCCTGCTCCCGGCCCACCCAGAAGGAGGCCCGGTGGTTCAGGTCAAAGGAGATACGGGTCCCATTTTTTTTAGCTGCCCTGGCAATCTCCAGGCAGAACTGGCTGGTCTCGGGCGACAGAGCTGCAATCAGGCCCGACAGATGCACAATCCCGGCCCCCTCCTTGCCGAAGATCCGTTCCAGGTCAAAATCCTTCACATTCAGGGTGCGTCCCACTTCACCCGCCCGGTCATTATATACCCTGGGGCCCCGGGAACCATACCCTGAATCTGCGATATTGATCTGGTGGCGGTAGCCCCAGGGAGTTCCCTGTTCCACCTCCGGGCCCTCATAATCCATATGCCGGCTGGCCAGGTTATCCTTTATTTTCCGGGCAATGGGACTTTCTTTCACAAAGGTGGTCAGGATCTTCACCGGCAGTCCCAGGTAGGAGGCGGTGCTTCCCACATTGGATTCCGCGCTGGTGACATCCATTCTGAACAGCTCGCTGCTGTTCACAGGCTGGCCATTGACCGGAGTTATCCGGATCCCCATACTGGTGGGGATTATCATGGCATATTTGGCATCTTTTTTTAGCTCCATAAACTTTCTTCAATTACAGTTAAAACTCTTTTAAAGACCAAAGATAGCTGGATCCAGCTTCAGGGTATCCCCCATTTCTGACTGGATCTCCACGAGATTATCGAACATGGTCCGGATTCGCTCCTGCTGCCGGCTTGCTCCAGCCAGATTATGCTGCTCGTTTGGGTCATGGAACAGGTCGAACAGCTTCAGCACTCCGGCCCCGGGGTAGACAATCAGTTTGTAGTCATCCATCCGGATCATCCTTTGCAGATCCATATAGGCTCCGTATAATTCCGGATAAGAGGTGAGAGTGCTCTCCCCTTCAATAAAGGGTTTGAGACTGTTGAACTCCACCCATGAGGGTACGCTTCCCCCGGCATACTCGATCACCGTGGGCATAATATCCTGCAGGTAAACTGCCATCTCCTCCCTCTTGCCTGCAGGAATCCCCGGTCCAGCAACCAGGAGGGGCGGACGCATGCTGTGATCGTACATACTCTGCTTGCCCATCAATCCATGCTGCCCCACCGAAAGTCCATGGTCGGCCGTGAAGAAGATATAGGTATTCCCGGCCTGACCGGTCTGCTCCAGGTGTGCCAGGATCCGTCCGATCTGGGCATCCATATGAGAAATTATGGCATAGTACTCCTGCCGGTGCACTTTTACCGCATATTCAGTTCTGGGAAAGGGCGCCAGCGCCTCATCCCTCAGGGTGGCCGGGCATCCGATTTCATCCTTGAGAGGATAGACCGGTAAAAAATTCTCAGGAAGGGAGATATTTTCCAGGGGATAGAGATCCACAAACTCTTTGGGGGACTGGCGCGGATCATGAGGTGCATTAAAGGCCACATACATGAAGAAGGGCTTGTCAGATACCGCTGCCGAATCCAGGAAGCCCATGGTTTCATTGGCCACCACCTCGCTCCAGTGAACCCCGCCCTCCCAGAATCCTCCAAAGGTCGTGTCCCAGGGGGTCCACTCCCAATCATTCTCATCCAGGGGCCGGTCGTACATCTCCGGGACCGCCCCGGGCATCCCTCCCCGGACCGAACCCACATGATTAAAAATCTCCGGAGGCGGTATATTCACATGCCATTTACCGGTCATATAAGTATCGTATCCCAGGCGCTCCATCTCCTTGCTCCAGAGCTGACCACGTTCTGCCAGGGTATCCAGCTGGTTCTCCAGGGCATTGGCCCTCCAGAGAAACCTGCCGGTATTGAGCATGGTACGCGATGCCACGCAAACAGCCCCGTGCCAGCCACCCATATTGTAGGCTGTGGTAAAGACCATTCCCTGCCTTGCCAGCTCATCCAGCGTAGGGGTTTGTACCTCCGGATTTCCCAGTTCCCGGATGGTATTGTAGCATTGATCGTCGGCAAAGATAAAGAGGATATTGGGCGGCTCCTTCTTACTGCTGCATGAAAAGAGCAGCGCAAGTGACAGTAATCCGAGGAAAATTCTATGCATCAGTTCTTCTATTTAACGGGTTTCAATCTTAAATACGACAGCCATCTCGCTGGGGACCTCTTTGGGGGTAATCAGGCTTAGTCCATTTTCGTTCAGCTGCCACTCCATCTGTTCGTTGTTACCTATCATAGAAACGGAAGCCAGCTCCAGAGGATCAGACAGATTATCCTCTGCAAAAGCAGTCAGGATAATCTTCTCCCCTGCTCCGGGCCAACCCAGAAGTGTGGCGTATATCAAATCGCCCTTGGTGGTATACCGCACATCTTGCCAGGAATATTTGATCTTCAGAAACTCCTGATGATTTCTGAAATGGCCTTCAGGCTCCTTGGTGGGGCCCTCACCAAAGGTATACCAGGGACGTGTTCCATAAATGGACTCTCCGTTTATATCGAGCCAGCTTCCCATATCCAGCAATACCTGCTTCTGTTCATCCGGTATGGTGCCATCTGCTTTGGGAGAGACGTTCAGGAGCAACACTCCGTTCTTACTCACGATATCAATTAGTACGTGAAGGACATCGGCCGATTCTTTGATCTCCAGGTTCTCCGTATAGCACCAGCTTCCTTTGCTGATGGTCTCATCGGTCATCCAGGGCTCCACCCCGATCTCGTTCTTCCTGGATTTCTCCAGGTCATCCACCGTATAGTTTATAGGCAGATCCTCCTGTTTTCGGACAATCACCACTTCCTTGTCCCAAAGTTCTGCCTTATTTAGGTAGTAGGCACTGAACTTCTGCCGATACTCCTCCGGGATCTGATCCAGCACATAATCGAACCAGATAATATCCGGCTGGTACTGGTCAATTACCTCCTTCAGCTTTCCAAACCAGATCTCTTCCAGCCACTGATCCTCGGGGATATTGCCATAAAGGAGTTGAAGTTCCGGGTCATCTGAGGCAGTGGGCATTCCCTTTACATAAGGATAGTGGCTCCAGTTATAGGGCTCATGTCCCTCCGTGCGGATACTGTCGTGCCGCTGCAAATGCTTGGCGTGGTGAAAGGTGGTGATCAGTTTCATATCCCGTTTTTTCAATTCAGCAGCCAGCAAGCCGGTGATATCCATCTTCGGTCCCATATCCGCTACATTCCAGGGAGTGGCATTCGCTGTCCCACATGGCAAAACCGTCGTGATGTTCAGCCACCGGACCGGCAAATCGCGCCCCCGCCTTTTGAAAAAGCTCGGCCCACTCCGCTTGCATTAAAATTTTCGGCCTTGAACAGGGGCACAAAATCGTGGTAGCCAAATTCAGAAGGATGCCCGTAGGTGTTTACATGGTGTTCATACACAGGATTTCCCACCTGGTGCATGTGGCGGGGATACCACTCGTTTCCGTAGGCCGGAACCGAATATACTCCCCAGTGAAAATAGATCCCAAGCTTGGCATCCCGGAACCATTCCGGTGAGGCTTCGTGTTTGGAAAGAGACTCCCAATCGGCAGTAAAGGGTTCCGAATCAGCTGTCCCGGGCTTTTCAGGGCCTGTACATCCAACAAACATAAGCAATAAATAACAAGCTCAAATACTTCATCATCAACTATAGTTTTAGGAATTAAAATCCAGTAGGATCTTCATGATTTTTCCCGGATCGCTGGCCCACTCTTGTACCGCCCGGGCCGCCTCTTCCGCTTTTACCTTCCCGGTGATCATCCTTTCCAGGGGAAAACTTCCCTGCTCCAGATAGGTGATTACGTCCCTGAAATCTTCGGGCATGGCATTTCGCGATCCCAGAATATCGATTTCCTTCTGCACAAAGAGTCTGGTGGCAAAGGAAACCTCATCTCCTGCATAACCAATGCAGACCACCCGCCCGGTAAAGGCCACTTCATCCACCGCTGCACGATAGGTGAGTGGATTTCCGGCTGCTTCCACCACCACATCCGGTCCATCACCTCCTGTGATCCGTTCCAGTTCCCGGTGCAGATCCACTTCCTTTGAATTTATGGTATGCTGCGCTCCCAGCGCTTTGGCCAGATCCAGTTTATGCGCATCAATATCCACGGCAATCACCCGTGGCTCCCCGGTCAGCCGCTGCTGCGATAGCCCCGGCACCGATCATCCCGCATCCCAGCACCATCACCACATCGGATGCCTCCACCCTTCCCCGCCGGATGGCATGAAATCCAACCGTAAGGGCTCCACCATGGCCAGCTCCAGCTCATTCAGTCCGGGTGCCAGCAGAATTTTCTGCCAGGGAAGGGTGATATACTCCTGCATGGCTCCTTCCCTTTGAACTCCCAGGGTCTGGTTCACCCTGCAGGCATAGCTCCTTCCTCTTCTGCAGGAGGGACAGTGTCCACAGCTGGTATAGGGCACCACCGTTACGGCATCCCCCACGCCTGAACTTCGCCGGGACCCCTTCTCCCAGACCTGCAATCACCCCGGAGATCTCATGTCCCGGGATCCTGGGATACTGAGACCATGGGATTCTTACCCAGGTAGGTGCTCAGATCGGAGCCACAAAAGCCCACGTACTTCATTTTCAGCAATACCTCCCCGGATCCGGGCCGGGAGCTGCAAGGTCCTTCACTATCACATTTTTCCGGGAGTCAGATATAACAACTGCTTTCATTAATCTCTATTTATAAATATCTATAGTCCGGGTCCATCAATCCTTTCTCCTTCAGGACGGTCCAGAATGAAGCAGGAATGGTCCTTCTGGAGGATCTCCACATTCCGGTTCATCTTATCCGGCTTGCTGGTGTTCAGGGCAATGCTGACAATGGCCGGATGCGACAGGCCAAAATGAAGTGCCGCATCACCCGGGGAGACCTGGAACTCTTGACAAATAGCCTCAAAGGCCTTCCTCCATGCAAGCAAGTTCCTGTCCCGTTTCAGAAGCAGGGTCCACCTCCTGGTAGTCAAATTTGCGCCTCCGGTAATAAATCCTCCATGAAAAACTGCCGAATTGATAATGCCCACCCCATCCCTGTTCAGCTGGTCCATAAACTCCAGAATCTCCGCCGGATGCCTGAAAATAGTGAAACTATTGGCAAACATGACCCAGTCGAAAGGCACCTGTTCATAAAGTTCCTTGATAATGGTCCAGTCCTTGGATCCAATTCCCACGGCCCGTACTTTCCCTTTGCTTTCAGATCAAAGAGGGCCCGGTAGGATTCCAGGATTTCTGTCCAGACGCCGTTCACGTTCGGCCGGCATCTCCGGCTGCCAGCAGATACTCATCAGGATCATGAACCGATACCAGCTTCTGCATGGTAAGTTCCACCCAGTAATTCCTCCCCCTGCTTATAACACTTGATTATTTCATCGTAGCCAAAAGTCTGTACCGCATCATTGGTAATCCGGCCCAGGCGCCAGGTTCAAAGGTGGGCTCATCGGTGTTCTGAGCGGAACCCGGTACCAGCCCAGTTTGTTGCTGATGACCACGTCGCAGGGGCTGACTCCCAGTCTGGCCAATCCCTTGCCGATCACTTCCAGGGCCAGTCCGGCCCCGTATTTTCCTGCAGTATCGATCACCACCGGCTTCTCCGTACAATCGAACCAGCTCTTCATCAGGGCCCGCTTCTCCTCCGGGCTCAGCTCCCGGTAAAGATTTCCCAGGTAGCTGGTCCCGTATATGACCTGTGGGACCAGCAAGCCGCTTTTTCCTAATGCCTTCTTCTCCGTCAGTTTCATCGCTAAATACCGTGGTTCTAATGGGCAAATGTCCTGGTCCGGAAGCCATATATGGCGACGACCACAAAGCAGATCAGGGGGATAATAAAAGAGATGTTCTCCGCCGGCATGGAAAAGATGATGCCCTGTTTAATGATGGCTCCCTGCAATGGTGGCATGACCGATCCGCCCAGGATGGCCATAATCAATCCGGCTGCCCCGAATTTGGCATCTTCGCCCAGTCCCCGGAGGGCTATTCCGTAAATGGTCGGGAACATCAGGGACATAAAGGCAGAAGTGGCCACCAGGCAGTACATGCCAAAAATTCCCTGGGAAAGGATCACCCCGCTGATGCTCACAAATCCGCCAATGGCAAATAGCATCAGCAGGCGCCCGGGCCTCACATAACGCATGAGGAAGGTGCTTATGAAACGGCTCACGATAAAAATGGCCATGGCCACGATATTAAACTGTTGCGACAGTACCTCGGCCTCCTGCTCTCCCATGCCCTGGCTCATAAAATAACGGGTCCCGTAGTGCACAATAAAGGTCCAGCACATGATCTGTGCCCCCACATAAAAAAACTGGGCCACAACGCCTTCCCTGTACCGGGGAAGAGAGAAGATCCTTTTAAGGGTCGGGAAAAAATCGATGGTTTTATTGGAATCTGCATTTTTTGGCATTCGCACCGCTGCAATGAGTATAAACATCATAATGATGACCACCCCGATAACGATATAAGGAGAACTCAGGATATTCAGGTCACTCATCTTCATGGCCTCGAACTCTTCCGGTCCCAGGAGGTGACGTGCAGCTGTATCTGCAGGATCCAGACGTGCCTGGATAAAGGTCTTGGCCACAAACATCCCTGTAATGGAACCAATGGGATTAAAAGACTGCGCCAGGTTGAGCCTCTGAGTGGAGCTCTCCTCGGCGCCCATGGAGAGGATATAAGGATTGGCACTGGTTTCCAGGAAAGAGAGTCCGCAGGTCAAAATAAAATAAGCAATCAGAAAAGGAGCATAGAGCCCGATGGCACTGGCCGGGATAAAAAGCAGGGCCCCGGTGGCATATAAACCCAGTCCCACCAGGATTCCTGCTTTATATGTGAAACGCCTGATAAAGATGGCTGCCGGAAAGGCCATGGCAAAATAGCCTCCGTAAAAGGCTACCTGGACCAGGGAACCCTGAACCGTGTTCATCAGGAATATCTTTGAAAAGGCCTTGACCATGGGATTGGTTATATCGTTGGCAAATCCCCAGAAGGCAAAACAGGATGTGATCAGTATAAAAGGAACCAGGTACTGCTTTTCAAGCACCTTAAACTTTCGCGTCTCCATTAGCTTTCATTTTTTAATTGGTAGCATTCTATGGCATTCTGAACTAATATCTTTTCTTGATCCGCCTGACTCAAAGTTGCAATAAACTCCGGAACAATCTTCATCACTTTGCTGTACTCTCCTGCCAGCCTGCATACGGGCCAGTCGCTTCCCAGCATAATCCTGTCCGGCCCAAAAAGCTCCAGGACAGTCTCCATATAGGGTAGCAGGTCCGCATAGGTCCAGGTTTGCCAGTCGGCCTCGGTGACCATCCCGGATAGCTTACACCACACATTGGGGAGAGCGGCCAGGGATTTCAGATCACTGCTCCAGGGTTCCAGAATCGCCTGCCTTTATTTCCGGTTTGCCCAGGTGGTCCAGCACGAAGCGCTGACGGGGAAAACTTTCCACCAGGACCCTGGCCCGTTCCAGATGCCTGGGAAACAGAGCAGGTCATAACAAAGTCCATAGGCTTCAAGCTTTGCAATGCCCCTTCCTGAACTCAGTACGCAGCATAAATTCATCGTCCTGCTTCATCGTGGATCACATGCCTGACTCCCACCAGCTTTGAATGCGAAGCAAACTCCTTCAGCTGCCTGTCCAGATCCGGGGATCGCAGATCGAGCCAGCCCACCACTCCCTTAATAAAGGAGTACTCTTCCGCCAGTTCCAGCAACCAGCGGGTCTCCTCCAGGCTTTGCCTGGCCTGCACCACCACCGTCCCGCTGACACCGGCACCTTTCAGTTCCGGTTCCAGATCTTCAGGAAGGTAGTCGCGCTTTAAAATGGACATGGAATCCATCGATCCAGCCATACTCCGCAGGATTGTATCTCCAGAGGTGATGATGCGCATCAATCATCATACCGTACGCTCCAACTTATAAATGCGGTCCATCAGCTGCCACTTTTCATCCGCACTGGCATCCGGACGAAGTTTTCTGAAACCTGGAAACAAAGGCTTCCCATTCCGACTGGCGAGGCTTGGCAGCCAGTTCAGCCATGTCACGATCATGATCAAATTCGGGCACCGTATCCATGATCATAAACAGGCGGCTACCTGTGATATAGATCTCCATATCCAGGATTCCCACCTCGATCATCCCCCGGGTAATCTCGGGCCAGGTATTTTCCGGCATATGTACTTTTTTGTATTCCGCAATCAACTGCGGATCATCCTCCAGGCTCAGCGTCTTACAGTAACGTTTGTAGCTGGTGTAGTCTCTTTTTGAAATATAGCTCATTTGAAAACGTAGAATTTCATCAAACAATGGGCCCTTCAATATAGGTAAAAAAAAGGAGGCTTTTATTATGGCAGAAAGCTCTTGAATGCAGTTTGGATCATCTTCACCGGGATTCAGAAGATCATGCTCAATACGGGGTCTTTCACTCCGGCTTTTCCACCCATTCGGGCTCAAAGTCCGAGTCATACACCCAGCCGGTATTTACCTCCTGCCCGGCCATAATCTTCTCATACAACCCGCGGTTCGACTGGGCATAAGGGTAAGTCATAAAAACCTCCCCCTTCCCCAGGATACGCGGATCCTCCTGGGCCCTCAGCTTCATGGTCATTTCACTCTTTAACTCATCCAGCCTGGAAGCAGATGCAGGATCATTCACCAGGTTATTCAGACAGCAGGGATCCTCTTTAATATTATAAAGCTCTTCCGACACCCGTTTCCCAAAATTGAGCTCCCAGAATTCCCAATTTCCATAAATCCGTCGCTGATTCAGAATATAGGATTTGGTAGCCCCGCCATCACAATTCAGATATCCGGTTTCGGGATTACCCGCCGGCCAGCGATCGGGATGGTAATTATGCAAATAGAGCCATTCACCCTTCACAATCCCCCGTACGGGGTAGCCCTGGTCCAGGGGTCTTCCCAGGTCATGCCGCTCCTTTCCCACCAGCACAAAATCACGCTCCTCTGTAACCTGTCCCTCCTTTTCTGAATAGAAAATCTCCGTCAGGCTCCTGCCCGCCATCTCCTGCATCCCCGATTTCCCGGGCTCCACACCAGCCACCTCCAGGAAGGTAGGCGCAAAATCGATAAAGCTTACAAAGTCATCCACCACCCGGCCAGGATGCTTAATTCCCCCGGGCCACATGATGGCCAGAGGCAGATGGTTGGAATACTCATAGACCTGTCCCTTCACTCTCGGGAAAGGCATTCCATTATCGGCAGTAACCACCACAACGGTATTTTCCAGCTCACCGGCCTCCTCCAGTATCTCCAGCATTTGCATCAGGTGAGCGTCGAAATGTTCAATCTCAAAGGCATAATCCAACAAATCCTGGCGTACCGTATCTACATCGGGCCAGAAGTTGGGCACCCGGTCTATCTCCTCAAGCAACTTACCACCCTTTTTCATTCCCGAACCAAACTCATAAAAACGGTGGGGCTCATGCCCCCCGTACCAGAAGCAAAAAGGCTCTCCATCATCTTTTTCCTCCAGAAAGGTCCTGAAATTAGCAGCATAATTATTCCCCACGATAAAAGGCGTGGGAGGAGCCAGTTTATGCTCACTGTATAATTTTCCGGTTAGTTCACGAAACTTCCCTTCTTTGTCGATGGCTACTCCCGGGGCCCATCCCTTCCCCGTATAGCCAACCCTGTATCCATATTCTGCGAGTACCTCCACATAAGAACTGAACATGGGAGGAAAAAAGGGAACGTGGTTGGCCGCTGCCCTGAGCTGCCAACTATTGAGACCGGTAAGAATACAGGAACGTGAGGGAGCACATTTGGCATTGGGTGTATAGGCCCTTGTAAACAGGATCCCGTCCTGGGCAATCCTGTCCAGAGCCGGCGTTTTCACCCAGTCGCAGCCATAGGCCCCAAAATGCTGCCAGGAAGCATCATCCGCAATGGCAAAGAGAATATTTGGGCGGCCTGATCCGGACCCGGTCCGCTCGGGCGCCTGACAGCAGAAAAAGCTCAGGGGAATCAGAACAAGAACTAGGAATCTACAGAAGCGCATGAGTAGGGGCCTTTTCATGGGAACAGGGTTTTGATTGCTAAAAGTATTAAAATGATAAAAGAACTTCCAAAATAAATACTGTGAATGCTTGAATTCCGGCCTTTTACAGATAAAGAAATAGTGCTTATGGCTTTTAAAGGTCTATTTCCAGAAATGGTTGTTATGCTATTCAATTCTTCGTAAATTTCTTAGTCACTCCCGGAATGCGAAAATATCCCATTTGGGAGTAACAAGGCGGAGCCATGGAAAGCCAGGAGCAATCCTCATCAGTATTGTCCCAAAAACCTGTCATGAAACCCGCTTCATAAATCATAGCAAGAGCTTTGAATGGCCGCATATCCATTCCACTCCGCTTCTTATGCCGCAATTTTCGGTAGAATGCATGTTATGTCCCCTAACCAACTGAACGAAAAATACATGAAGGATCCATCATGATACACAAAATACTCAGCAAGAACAACCAGGAAGAAATAGCCACTCTATTCTCTTCTGTTTTCACCTCATCTGAAGGAGAAAAAGAGGGCAAATTGATTGGCGGCCTTGCTTCTAAGCTGGCTTCTGGAATTGACAATCAAGATATTATATGTCTCGGAACATACGAATACGAATCAATCATTGGATCAATTTTCTTTACTCGTCTTCGTTTTAATGGGCCCATTCAAGTTTTCATGCTCGCTCCAGTAGCTGTTAGCACTGTGCATCAAGGCAAAGGCGTTGGTCAATCATTAATCAATTTTGGTCTGAAGGAGTTGAAGAATAGATCTGTGTCCGTAGCCATTACATATGGTGATCCATCTTTCTATTCCAAGGTGGGGTTTAGCTGGCTTTCAGAGGATGTTATTCAGGCGCCGCTGAAACTTACGATGCCAGAAGGCTGGCTGGGGCAGTCATTAACGGGCGATCCAATTCCTAACATCAATGACCTCCCTACCTGCGTTAAGGAGTTCAATGATCCTGCTTTCTGGTGATTCCGGGGTACATAGGTATCACTAAAGCGGACGCCTGAATCTTCAGTGCATAAAAACAACTGAGTAGTAAGCGCCGCTTAGTTCCACCGTTCAATTATTATGGAAAATCCACTTCTTAAAGATCCCGATATTTTTCCAACAGCTGAAGTGTTGGGAAAGGTTCTTGGTAATCTATATCCAGTATTCAGGGAGTTTATGGACACAATAGAATCGGAAGATTTTGGTTTAAGTCCTGAATGGCGATACTATAAAGATGGTAAAGCATGGTTATGCAAAAATACCTATAAAAAGAAAACTGTATTCTGGTTATCTGTGTGGTCAGACTGTTTTAAGGTTGCATTTTATTTCACGGAAAAGAGTGGGAGTGGAATACCTGGATTAATAATTGACGACTCTATTAAAGAGTCCTATTTAAATCACAAAGCAATTGGTAAATTAAAACCCCTTGTTATTGAGGGGAGAATGAAGTCTCAACTAGAGGACATAAATACCTTGATCAAATACAAGATCAGCAAATTATGACCTTATACTAAAGCCGGCCTTAACACGGCTTAGTTTCACCCTTTGGCATTTTGATGACCGGATTGTAGTATATCTGGTCACCATTTCGTCTTAGAGATATAAAAACTGTGGACCATGAATAGGAAAGCATTCTTCGTTACGTTACTGGCCTTATTTTCACTTCATCTGGTATTATCAGGCAGGGATGTAATACCGGAATCAACAACACAATCTTCCCGGAGCATAGATGCTATTATCTCGACCCAGTGGCTGGATGAGCATTTTGAAGATGAGAACCTGGTGATCCTTGATTTGCGGGATCCGAAAACTTATGCAATCGGGCACATCAGGGGCTCCGTAAACATCACTGCCCCTGGAAATTTTTTCGAGTGCTTTATGGATCCCGACTGTGGACTGTGGATGGAATTACCAACAGATGAGGCCCTATTCAGGACCATTGGAAATGCAGGAATTACTGCGGAATCAACCGTTATTCTGTTTGGGGAAACAGATATAACGCACTCTCTGGAAGCTGGCTATTATGGACTGACACTTTCCGGGCGAGTGGCAATTACTCTTCTATACGCCGGAATTGAAAACGTTGCAATTCTGGAAGGAGGATACCCCAAATGGCTTGCTGAAGGAAGAGAAATATCCACTGAAAATGTGGTCCCGGACAAAACAATTTACCAGGGAGAAACGAAAGGGGCAATGTTTGTTCAGAAGGACTATATTGAGGCCAAATTAGGTAAATCCCTCTTGCTTGATACACGGGAACCCAATTCTTACTTCGGCATCGAAAGGGATTTCCTGTCAGCCGGGGATGGTCATATCCCCACTTCAAAGCTGTTATCCGCTACATGGATCTGGACAAATCCGCAGCAGCAGACAGATGCTGCAAGCTGGCTTAGCTGGAGGGATGTCTTGGAAGTCGCCGAAATGGCCAGCACCATACTGGGGGAAAATAAGGATAAAGAGATTATTGTATATTGCGGAGCCGGAGGATATGCCAGTCCAGTCTATTTTATTTTAGCGGAACAACTGGGATATACGAATGTGAAGTTTTACGATGGCAGTATGCAGGAATGGACTGCAGACCCGGAGGCCCCTGTCGTAAGATACAAGTACGAATAAGCCGGCTTAATTCCACGCCTATATGAAGAAAGCTTTTGCACTGATTATTCTGACTTCCCTTATATCCTGCACTCCTTTTCAAAGGATGTTTTTATCGTCGGCAAACCGTTCCACCTTCGTGGAGGACAGTTGCGATGTAAATGTCATTCGCCAGTTGAAACAGGTAACTGATACCACTGAAGATTGGTGGAAGGTTCAGGATCCAGCAACTCTGTTAGGAGATGTTGAAACAGATCCTGTTTGTGAATACTATTCCAAAAAATTCTTAGCTCCCTTAAATAAAGACTCCACCATATGGGTACTGACGATCAGACCTGTTCAATTGGGGAAAAAGGAAATCATACTGGGCAACCTATACACGCTTGAGCCCAACCAGGACTCGGGATTCGTATTCTTGCGCCGGGTAAAGGAGTACACGCAATACGAAAAATTTGAACGAGGAAAGTATTTGGTATTTACCTATTATCTGGAAGATGATAGTACCTCCATTGTCAAAATGGGATCCAGGATCTACTAATATCGCGGCACGGTATGTTCATGCAGCAGTTTCATTGGCAATCCCTAAAAAAATCACTAAACTAGAGTCATGAAAAAAGTGATCACTTTTGGAGAGGTGATGCTGCGGCTGGCAGCTCCCGGATTTGAACGGTTTATGCAATCCGCACGGCTCAGTGCCACCTTTGGTGGCGGAGAAGCCAATGTGGCTGTTTCGCTTGCCAACTATGGCATCCCGGTCAGTTTTGTAACCCGCTTGCCAGACAACGATCTGGGTAATGCCTGCGCCACAGAGCTGCGCGGCCTGGGAGTCGGAACGGAAGATATCGCCTGGGGCGGTGAACGTATGGGAATCTATTTCCTGGAAATGGGTGCAGTAAACCGGGCCAGTAAAGTCATCTATGATCGCGCACACTCGGCACTCTCTGAAATCAAACCCGGCATGATTGACTGGGAGAAAGTATTTCAGGATGCAGGGTGGTTTCATTGGACCGGCATTACCCCGGCCGTTTCCGAATCTGCTGCTCTGGTTTGCCAGGAAGCCATTGATGCCGCGACTAAAAGAGGACTTACCATCTCCACCGATCTGAATTATCGTAAGAACCTCTGGCGTTGGGGAAAATCCGCCCGGGAGGTGATGCCCATGCTGGTGCAGGGTTGCGACATTATCCTGGGCAATGAAGAGGATGCCGCCATGGCGCTGGATATCCATCCCGACGGGGTGGATGTGACCAGCGGAGCAGTGGAAGCAGAGGCCTACCTGTCCGTGTCAAAAAAGATCATGAAGCAGGTGCCCCGTTGCAAAAAGGTCATTACCACCCTGAGAGGGTCCATCAGTGCCAGTCATAACACCTGGTCGGGAGTACTCTATGATGGTTCTGTTTTATACAAAGCTCCTGAATATAACATCACCCATATCGTGGACCGGGTGGGCGGAGGCGACTCCTTTATGGGGGGACTCATCTACGGAATCCTTACTTACGGGAAGGATCTGCAGTCGGCCCTGAATTTTGCGGTGGCTGCCTCCTGCCTGAAGCATACCATCTACGGGGACTATAACCGGGTCAGTGTGGCGGAGGTAAAAAAACTGATGGGCGGAGATGCCTCAGGGCGGGTCAGCCGCTAGTTTTCGCTCCCATCGATGGCCTCCATCCGGAACCTTTCCAGTTCCGGGGTGCTGTGCTCACTCTTAAGAATAAGCTCCATCTTTTGTACGATCTCCGGGTACTCAGCTGCCACATTATGCAGTTCCTGGATATCCTCATCCAGCTTGTAAAGTTCCACTTCCAGGTTCCCCTGCAGGATATTTTTCCGGATCGCTTTCCAGGACCCCATCCGGACGGCCTGTTGTCCACCCGAGGCGGGAAACTCCCAGTAAAGATTGGGATGTTGTGACTGCCCGCCTTCGCCCATCAATTCAGGAAGATAGCTGATACCATCCACCTCCTCAGGAATTTCCATTCCGGCAATTTCGCAGAGCGTGGGTAGCAGGTCCCAGAAGGCAGAAATATGATCCGACTCTGATCCGGGTTTTATCTTCCCGGGCCAGCTGGCGATCAGGGGCACCCGGATCCCTCCTTCGTGTAGAAAAGCTTTCCCCCACCCTCTTTCCGATTTAAATGGGCCTCCCGAGTCAAACCAGGGAGAGTCGGTTCCCCCGTTGAAGGTGGGACCGTTATCGGAGGAAAAAATAATCAGGGTGTTGTCATACACCCCCTGGTCTTTCAGAGTGCGGACCAGTTCTCCGACTCGTTCGTCCAGGTAAGAAATCATGGCTGCATAAGTGGCACGGGGATAGCGGCTGGGGAAATAACCCTGCTCCCCCAGGTAGGGATCTTCGTCTCCAAACTTCTCCACATAAAAATTCACCCAGCGCTGGGGTGCCTGCAATGCCACATGGGGAATGGGGGAAGCCCAGTAGAAGAAGAAGGGATCCCCGCCGGCCTGCTCAACAAAGCGGATCATCTCCCCGAACATCACATCCGGGGCGTAAGAGGAAAGGGTGAATGGCGCGTAGCTGGACGGATCCAGCGGATCGGCTCCTTCCTCCAGCCTGGCGTGGGGAGCTACGGTATCATTACCCAGGTACAAACGCGCTTCATTCAGATAGAGGTGTACCGGATAGTAGGTATGGGCCTGCCGCTGGCAGTTGTAGCCGCAAAAAAAATCAAAGCCCTGCCGGCCGGGGATCCCATCGGTATGGGGGGCTCCCAGTCCCCATTTCCCGGTCATCCCGGTCCGGTACCCGGCCGATTGTAACAGGGAGGCGATGGTCCTGGTACCAGCAGGCAGGGGGCGTTGTCCCTCCAGGGTGGAATCGGCAATCATGGCCCGGTAATCCCATACATCGCCCCGCTCGCCCCACTCATCATTGCCCCTGATATAGGCGTGCCCGCTATGTTTTCCTGTAAGTAGCACACAGCGGGAGGGCGCACATACCGGGGACCCCGAGTAGTGCTGGGTAAACCTCATCCCTGAAGAAGCCAGTGCATCAATATTCGGGGTCTCAATAAGTTCCTGACCATAGCATCCCAGGTCTCCATATCCCAGGTCATCGGCCAGGATGAAAATGATATTGGGTTTTATTGCTTCCTTCGACTCTTTCGGCTGAACACAGCCGGCTAAAAGGACCAGGGAAGATAGCGAACAGACTATGGACAGGATTTTCATAATAAACAGGTAGTGTGTTAATTAATTCAGATTTTTAAACCAGACATTCATTTTGCCCACCTCGCGGTTGGCCCAGACGTAATAGGGAATTAAAACAAGTTCCTGCCCCCTGAGAATATTGACGCCTCCAAGGAGATCGGGATCAAAGCCTGCGTCAAAACCGGACTCAGCAGTTATCCCGGCATTAAGAACATCCACCTCGTTGTCGATTTCTTCTGCACAGTAAACCAGCGGTCCGTATTGAACCGCCAGGAGCCCAGTTTTGGCATCCACCTGTTCATGGGCTTTGATCACCCGGCCCTCCATGGGAAGCTCCAGGATGATCCGGTCTCCTTGCTTCCAGGAACCGGGTATCACTGCATAGCCCTTTTCCAGGAAAAGCTCCACCTCCTGGCCATTAACCAGCAGGTGGGGTGAAAATTCCTGCTTGTCAACAAAACGGAACAGGTCCGAGGGTACGGGAGTGTCCAGGGCCCAGCCTGGAATCCGGATGAACAGCCTGGACTTTACTTCTTTTTCATTCAGAAAGTCAAGCTCGATAAGTCCCTCCCAGGGATAGGAGGAGCGTTGTGAAATACGGAGTTCACCCCCGGGAGTCTCTATGGACATATCACTATTCATAAAGAGGTTCACATAAAGCTCCTCTCCACGGCTTGCATAAGCATAGCCGGCCACCGAGGGAACAAAGCGGGAAAGGTTGGAAGGACAGCAGGAACAGGAGAACCAGGGAGAACGCCCGTTGACCCCCTGGTTAAATGGGCTTACCCCGTCATGCTGCAGGGTATTGGGGTAAAAAAAGAGCCGGCCATCCAGGGACAATCCGGAGATTACCCCGTTATAGAGGGAGCGTTCCAGCACATCCATGTATTTGGAGTCCCCGGAAAGCAGGAACATGCGGTGGTTCCAGTAGACATTGGCAATGGCCGCACAGGTCTCATTATAGGGATGGTTGGGTAGTTCGTAGTTTGCGCCATAGGCTTCCCCGTGCCGACTGGCTCCCACCCCACCAGTGATGGAGAGTTTCTTTTCCACCACATTGTTCCAGAGATGCCCGATGGCTGCCAGGTAGGCACTATCGCCCGTAAGCGCAGCCACATCGGCCATGGCACTGTACATGTAGTTGGCCCGGACCGCATGCCCCACGGCTTCCTTTTGTTCCGTGACCGGCAGGTGGGCCTGACTGTACTCCACATCCAATACCCCGGCACGGATATCCAGGAGGTGTTTGGCCAGTTGCAGGTAGCGTTTTTCCCCGGTCACCCGGTACAGTTTTGCCAGACCGATCTCTATCTCCTGGTGACCCGGCACATAATTATTTCCCTGAGTGATGCATACCTCGTAGATCAGATCTGCATTCTTCAGGGCTACCTCCAGAAATGCCCTGCTGCCCGTGGCCAGGTAGTGGGCCACGGCAGCTTCGTACATATGTCCCGCGTTATAAAACTCATGACTGCTGTTGGAGGTTTCAATCCACCTTCCCTCGTCGCTATAGGTACAACAGTGGAAATCAATATATTCATTGGCTTTCAGGGTCCACGCCGTATAGAGGTATCCATCCTCTTCCTGCGCCTCCGAGACATAATAGACCAGGGTATCCAGGTAGGCCGCCAGCTCCGGATCATCTTCGATCATCAGGGCATAGGCTGCTCCCTCCATGATCTTATAGAGATCCGAATCGTTAAAACCGTAATTACCTTCAAACCTGCCTTCTTTGATTCCACCAGCATATATAAAATTATTGATCCTTCCGGTCTCCTCACACTTCTGAAAGGCGAAGGGGATGGTGGCCTCATGAACCGTTTCCACCCAATCCTTCCAGAATCCCTCCTGCAGTTTAACCCGGGTAAAATCCACCGGGCTGATGGGATAGTCCCTGCTTTCATCTGCGGGGACGGACTCACAACTGCTTATGAGGCCCAGAGAAAGGAGGGGAAATAACAAATAAACAGCTTTGAATTTCATGGCTATTGCTTACATTTAGTTTTTGGAACCGGACATAATTTACCAATAATTACAATCAACAAAAAATATGAAATTTACGGGACTTTTCACTGCTCTCTTTATATTCCTGGAAGCTGCCGCCATGCCTGCCATGTCAACTCAGCCGGAAGATAAACCCAGGGTGATCGTGCTTACTGATATAGAAAATGAGCCCGATGATGCGGAGTCGCTGGTTCGCTTCCTTACCTACAGCCATATGTTCCACATAGAAGGACTCATTGCCACCACTTCTTTCTGGCAAAAGGACCAGGTAGCCGACTGGCGGATCCATGAAATCCTGGAGGCCTACCAGAAGGTTCAGCCCAATCTAATGCTCCATGAACAGGATTATCCGACTTTTGAAGAACTTAAGGCCCTCACCAAAGTGGGGATTCCAAAATATGGTTTGGAAGGTGTGGGGGATGGCCAGGATTCAGAGGGATCGGACTGGATCATTGAAGTGCTGAAAAAAGAGGATCCGCGGCCCCTGTGGGTACTGGCCTGGGGCGGACCCAACTGCCTGGCACAGGCTCTGTGGAAGCTGGAACAGACTTCCTCTCCGGGGGATCTGGAAAGGTATGTGAAGAAGCTGAGGGTCTATGCCATCTCCGACCAGGATGACTCCGGTCCGTGGATGCGCAGGAAGTTTCCGGATCTTTTCTATATCTGCAGCCCCGGATACGGGCACGGCGAAAGGAATGGCTACCACTTTGCCACCTGGAACGGGATTTCCGGGGATATCTTTCATGGTCGCTTCCCGGGAGGAAACAAGGAGCTCATCAGCAAGGAATGGCTCCGGCAGAACATCCAGGAAAACCATGGTCCGCTGGGAGCAGAATACCCGGATGTGGCCTACCTGATGGAAGGAGACAGTCCTTCCTTCCTCTACCTGATCAGCAATGGACTGGGGAACAGTGAGCACCCCGACTATGGCAGCTGGGGCGGGCGCTATGAGTATTACATCCCCAGGACCCGGCTGTATTTCTTCGAACCCGAAACCCGCCCCCTGTGGACCAATGCCGTGGACGAGGTTTATTCGGACATAGATCAGCAGCATCATACGGGTAACCAGGCCACCATCTGGCGCTGGCGCGAAGCTTTCCAGAACGATTTTGCGGCACGAATGGACTGGTGTACCAGGAGCTATGAAGAAACGAACCACCCTCCGCTGGTCTCCCTGGCACAGCAGGGGCCCATTCAGGCAGAGGAGGGCGAAAAAGTGGTTTTGAAGGCGGAGGGCTGTTCAGATCCGGATAGGGATGAACTCACTTATCGATGGATCTACTACCGGGAAGCGGGAAACTCTGTCTACTGGTTGGAAATGGAAAATGAACAATCGGATGAAAGCTCTTTTACCGCCCCTGTTATGGGGATTCCACAGGAGATGCACTTTATCCTGGAGGTGACAGACGATGGCAGTCCCGCCCTGACCCGGTACCAGCGGGTGATCGTGCAGGTAAGCCCTAAAAAGAAGTAAAAAAGAGGAAAAGTGGATCAGGCGGTAAAAACGCCCTCAATTTCCACCAGCAGGTTTTCCCGGCATACATCTGACTCCAGGAAGAGGGAAGACTTACAGTTTAATTCCGCCTCACAGACCTTCTGGACAGCGGGGATATCCTTTTTGTATTTCACATAGACGCGCAGGTGGGAGAACAGGATCTTTGAAACATCAAAGCTAAGGCCCAGCTTATCCTGGTTTTCTTTGGTAAAGAGTCTTTTGATGTTCTCAATGGTCGTCAGGGTCTGCTTCTCCACATCCCCCTCATGTACGGTTTTCTCTCCCAGGATAGAAGCGGTGCCGGATACATAGATATAATTCCGGGATCCAATGCTTACCAGCTTGGCACGCTCAAATTTCGGAGTGCATTTCTGACTGGAGCTTCCTTCCAGCACTAACTCGGAATAGCGATGTGCATCGATCTGCCCCGGATTGGCGATGGGCTTGATGCGGATATTTTCGGAATCCGAAACGGCTATAAACCCGATAATTACCCCTCCTGTATCCTGACCGATGCCGGTGGCGGCCGGATAGCCCTGATCGAACTGGACCTGGTCGTAATACCTGGCACGCACATCGTTAAAGTCCTGGTAATTCTGCGGAGAGCCCTCGTGATCCTTTACCAGGGCGATCTGCTCAATATAGTTCCACTGCCTGATAATGTTCCTTATGGAAAGACCCTCCTTACCCAGGATCGAAAGGGCCATATTAAATGCCCTCTCTGAAGCTTCTGTAATGGTATCGCTCACCTCGCCCATCAATCCGGCACAGTGTAAGGTCTTGTAGCCCTGGTATTCTATAACCGTGTAGTGAAGCCCTGACAGGGACTTATAGCTCACTTTTTTATCCTCGGCATCCTTGGTACAGATCAGTTCCAGTACCACATCCCGGTTGCCTGAAGGTGACTGGGCCACGATGCTGGTTGCCGGTAGATTGGATCCACAGAGCTCCGATAACTGATCTTTGATGATGGCCGAGCGGGTTTCATATTCATCCCTGGAATGTGCCGAAATGAAAAAAGTCTGCTGGGTGATAAAAAGATGCTGGTCCTCTTCCTGATGCATAAATGCATTCAGCTGCTGCATGCAACTTTTGATCTGTTCCTGAAAGTCGGCCCCTGAAGCAGGGACTATATGATCAAAATTGAATCCGTTTAGAGTGTTAGAGCCACTCCTCATAATTATCTGTTCCACCATGCTCAGCTTGCTCAGATCTAGGGTCAGATCACAAATATAGAGATTTTCCGATAGTGCAAATCTTAACAAATGTTAAAGAATGCCTACAATTCCAGTATCTTGATATTCTTAAAACTTACCTCGTCTCCATGATCCTGTAGGAGGATATGCCCACTTTCCGCCTCTCCGAATGCAGGCCAGTTGACATATTTGCTATAGGCCACCAGCGCCTTCCACATCTGGGTTCCACGTTCATACTCCACCACCTTTATCCCATTCAGGTAATGGGCCACCTTTGCACCCCGGACCTCAATCCTGGCCCGGTTCCAGCTACCCACCCCATTAAAGCGCTTGGGCGTGTTGTCCTGCCCATACAGCAGGGCATCGGCCTTAATCAGATCATAGAGGGAGGCCAGGGTCCGGTTCCCTGCAATACCCGCTTTGGCATCGGGATGGTTCTGGTCGTCCAGTATCTGGTACTCACAGCCAATAGCCGAACCGGCGCCGGTATTCAGATCGGGATCCACAAAGTATTTGATCCCGCTGTTCGCTCCCCGGGTGATTCTGAAATCCACCTCCAGGATGAAGTTTTTGTACTTTTTGATCGTTACGATATCCCCTCCATTGGCCGACTCGCCACCTCCGCTTTTCTCCACCGTCAGCAGCCCATTCATCATGTTCCATCCCTGTTTGGGAAAATCCTCCAACTGGGCCCCTCTCCAGCCCTGGCTGCTTTTTCCATCCCACAGAAGCTTCCAACCCTCCGCTTTCTGGGCAGGGCATAAGGCATTATGCAGGTAGCTAACCTCGGGAGATAGTTCCACCCCGCTTAGCATATAATTCGCAGCTTCCTCGGTAAGGATGCGGATATTCCTCCAGCGGATCTCCTTTCCCTCCAGAGCTTTGTCGTTCCCGATTCCATGGACCTGCAGGGCGATGAACCCTTCGGCGCGCGCATCATCCACCAGGTTGGCGAAATTAACTCCGTTGATATAGGTTCGAATGGTACTGCCCACTGCTTCCACCCGTACTTTATTCCACTCTCCCCGTTTATTGGCATCCGTAACACTCATATTATAGGCCATGGGATAGAGCCAACCCCTGGCTGCCTCTTCATAAATTCCTCCGGCCCAGGGCCGCTGGTCGTGGTCATCGCACTCCACCTGGTAGCCATTGACCCGCTTTGAACCATCGGGCTGAACGGCCACACTCCGGAACTGCACCCCGGAATTCAGTCCGCGATCCATCTTCATCTCATACTCCAGGATAAAATCTCCATATACTTTTTTAGTGGCCATGAAGGTATTGGGAGTTCCGGTTCTTGACACTCCAATCACTTCTCCATTCTCCACCCGGTATTCGGCCGATCCATCAAGCTTTTCCCAGCCTTTCAGGTTCTTACCGTTAAACAGGTCCACCCATTCCTGGGCAGTTAGTGTGACCGTAAAAACCATCAACAGCGCCAGCAGCATTTTTTGTTTTTTCATGTATTCTTGGTTTCTATATGGTTAGAATCTATTGTTCAGAGGTCAGACTGGGATTGGTATAGTATATTTTCTGTCCGAATTCAAAATCGTACAGGGTCACTTCCCTCAAACGGAAATAGGACTCCCAGTAATTCTCAATGGAACGGATATAATCCCGCTTGGCAGATTCTCTTTCCTGCAGGGAAATATTCAGGTCCGTGATACTGATCTCTCCGTTCTGGAACTTTTTCAGCGCAATTTTATATCCCTCTTCAGCCACCCTGTCTGCCGCTTCAGCAGTGGCAATCTGCGATTTGATCAGGTTGAACTGTTCCACCTGTACCACCACCCCGCGTTCGAAGTCCTGCCGGTCCTGGTCCACATCATAGAGCACCAGTTCGCGCTGCGACTCGGCCAGTTTCACCCTGGACTCCGAGCGTCCCCAGTCCATAATAGGCATACTCAGGGCCAGGCTGATATTCTGCTGTTGTTCCGGATTCTCATAGATCCCGTTAAAATTATCGGCGCTGTTGGAGACCCCGTAGCTCATACTGAGCGTGGCCCCCACCCCTGCTTCTCTTTTGGCCCTGGTGAGATCCTGGTCGGCCTGGATAAGCCTCCGCTCAAACTGCGGAGTCTCCTTTCTGTTTTCCAGGGATTCTTTCAGTGCCACATCCGGATCCACCTCCCACAGGAGCATATCCAGCGGGATAATCAGTTCTATCGTCCTGCCCTGGTCCAGCCCAATATATTTCTTCAATTCATAATCGGCGTTCTTCAGACTGATGCGTGCATCGTTCAGGGCTTTCTGTGCATTGAATACGGAAAGTTGTATCCTCGAATAATCATTCTCTGAAATATTTCCCAGTTCCTTCTTCACATTGGCAATCTTCAGATTATCCTGACTGTTGGCGAGATTGCTTTCGGCCAGGGAGAAGTTGGTCTGAATTTTCAAATAATTAAAAAAGAGGGAAGTGGCATTGTAGGAGATCTCTTCAATGTTTTCGATAAACCGTTTCTGTGCTTCCTCGTAGACCAGCGGTTCGGTCATCCGCGACCACTTCATCCAGTTATAGGCAAACAGGGGCTGGGTGATCCCGACGCTGACGGGAACTCCGGAGAACCCGGTGGTACTGTTGTTAAAATCCTGCAGGCGGACAATACCGGACGCGGCATATACATAGGCTCCAAGGAGCGGGATAGGCTGACTCAGTGCCACCTGGGCCGAGGTCTCCAACTGGGTAACCTGGCTGAACACAATGCTTCCGTCGGGCTGTGTGATGGGAGCGGTCTGGTTCTGAAAATTGGGCAGGCTTCCGGAAAGGACCAGTTGGGGACGAAAGCGCGTCTGGTGGTTTTTCCAGCGCCAGTAGTAGTTCACATCCTGGTTTTGCACATATTTAACCGCGGAGGATTGGGAAATGGCCATATCCACCACATTGCGAAGGCTCAGGGAGTAGCGAATGGAATCCTGGGCACCGGTCCGGGCAGCGCTTAAGAGCAGCAGCAACAAAAGTCCATTTCCAAGGATATAGCTTCTTTTCATTATAGGTCCTCCAGCACTTCCAGATCCTCTACAGAAGATACGTTGGACAGAATCACCCGGTCGCCTTCCGAGAGTCCTTCCAGAACCTCCACAAATTCTTCGGTTCTCAGTCCGGTCTTAATGCTTCGTTCCACGGCATTCCCGTTTTGAAGCACAATCACCGTATGTTCCTGTCCCCGGCCAAGGGCAGGACCGTTGTGAATCCTCAGCACGCTATCGCGCTCCTCCCGGACAATTTCCAGGTTTACATTCATATTGGGCCTCAGTTTAAAATGGTTGCTTTCACGAAGGTTCACATCAAACTCAATTTTCCGGTCCCGGATCACGGGATTTACGGTTCCAACCACTCCCGTCAGTTTCTCACTGTCCAGCGCCACATAAACCTTGGTCCCGGTTTTTACCTGTTCCGAATAATCATCATCCACCTTGCCCTGTATCTTGAAATTGGTCAGATCGGACATTTCAATCAACAGTCTGTCATGATCCACCTTTTCGCCAACCTTCCCCCTGACCGAGAGAATAATCCCGGCCGACGGGGCCCGGATAATCATCTTGCTCAAAGCCTGTTCCTTTAGGGCCAGCTGCTTCTCCTGCATTTCGATCTGGAGTCTTAAACCCTCTTCATCCGCTTCCAGTTGCTGCAACTTGATGGAGTTCTTTTCCTTGAGCATCAACAGGTCCTGCTCGGCCAGCTCCAGCTCCTGCTTTGTTTTTTCAAATTTTGCCGGAGAGATACCCCCTACTTCAAGCAGCTGTTCCTCGTCAGCCAGTTCTGATTTCAGAGAAGCTATCCTCAGGTTTTTCACCTGCACATTGTAGTCCAGGTCCACTTTCGTGCTGCGGGCATTCAGGCGGTTTTTAGTGAGCGAATTCTGCTTCATCTCCAGCTGGTCCTGTATATCTTCAATCTCGATCTGGACGGGAGAAGGGTCCAGTATGATGATCGGTTCCCCTGCATTCACATGGTTCCCTACCTCCTTTAGAATCTCCTTGATAATACTGGAAGCAGGACTCAGAATTATGACCTCGCTCTGAGGTTCCACAATGCCTTCACCTGGAAAGGATCTTACTACCTTCCCGACCTCTACTGTTGTGATTTGAACATCCTGATCCTGAGAAGAAGCTTTGTCAAAGGGTATAAATACTACTATAACGATGGCAGCCATCAGGATTAGTGATATGCCTATAATTATTCCGTTTCGGACTCTGGACATTGCGGGGTAAAATTAAACGGTTCTAAAAATAAATTCGCAAGTTATAAAACATCTCTATAATAGGAAAGAAAGGCGGAGTGTAATATCAGCTTTCCCAGCCAGGAAAAAAGATCAGGAGCGCTAACAGGATTCCTCTGCCGTGAAATCACATCTCAGCCTGTTTGGAGATGGCCGATTTAATGGGATTCAACACCCTTTCGAGCAGCCTTTTTTTATCGGTCAGGATCTCCGCATCTCCCTGCATATCCTGACTGAAAAGTATTTCGTAATCATAATAGGAACGAAGTCCGTTGGGCAGTTCCACCTCCACCGTATAGAAATCATCCTCTGAAATCTCTGAAATATTACTTACAAATCCTTTGACCATTCCATATTCCAGATGAGGATAATTATCAAATTGTATGTTGACCTGGTTGCCTACATTCACTTTTCCGGCTCCCTGCAGGGGCAAGCTGATCTTGCCGATCATAGAGCCCGATTCGGCAGGGATGATGGTCAAAACCTTCTCCCCCAGTTTTACATTTTGATTTTCGCTCCAGAAGCGGGTAAAGGTGACCGATCCATCCACCGGGGCCACCAGGAGAAAGGTCTGCTCCCAGGAAGTGATGGAAGCCTTCAGGTTGTTATATGCCTCTTCCAGGTTGGAAATCATTCCCGAACGCTCCTCCTGCTGCTTTAGCTCCAGGTCCACAATCTGGTTCTCGGTCCTGGAAATATCAATATTATTTTCAGCCATCTGACTGATTATTTCCTGGAGCTTGTTTCGTTCCGTAAGCAATGCTGAACGTGACGCTTCCAGATCAGATTCGGAGATCACACCCCCCTCAAACAGGGATGCATCCCTGTCGAATTGCCTGTTGGCCATTACTACAGCCTGATCCTGGGTAGAGATCCTCTCCGACAGGCTGCGGGTATACTCCCGCTGTTTCCCAAGCTCTCTTCTTGCCGTTTCTACCTTTCGCTGGTGATAATCGATCCTGCGGAACTCCATATAATCCCGGTACACCTTCAGGAAAAGGGAGTAATGAGTCTGGACCGTGCCCAGCTTCACATTCTTCATCTCAGTCAGGTCATCGCCAATCTCCTCAATGGAAATGGTATCAAGGAAAAGCAGGCTCTTCTTCAGCGCCACCACATCATCATAGGCCGCCGGATTCTCAATCATAGCCAGCACATCTCCTCTGCTGACCTGCTCATTATTAACCACAAATAATCTGGCAATCTTCCCGCTGGTTCTCGCTTTCAGGTCTGCGGGCGGATTGACGGAAGTAACCACAATTCTGGCCTTTTTAACATCGGGATACCGAAATACCCAGCTTCCAAAAAGCAAGAGGGCAAAGAGAATAACAAAGAGAATCATCCCGTTCCTGGTAATCCATCCAGGAACCCTTCCCAGCATATCTTCCACCTCATTATTCTGAAGTTCCACTTTACGGACTGGTCCTTTTTCAGGCATGATTATTTGGATTGGTCGAGGCTAATATAGCAAAAATGAAGCTTATATTCCTGCATGAATCATTTGATTATATTTGCGCAAATTAATGAATATGAATCTGAGAAACGGATCAACTTTTTTCCTGCTGTGCAGTATGTGCCTGACCTGCCTTTTGTCCTGTAATCAATCTGGGGATTGTTTTACAGAGGTATCATCTGATGCCGGAATTGATTTCAGATACAACTTCGGCGACTATACCTATGAGAATATACTGGAGAGCAGTGGTTCAGGAGTGACCGTTTTTGACTATGACGGGGACGGCTGGATGGACCTTTACATGATGAATGGAACCTGGCTGGAAGGAATCTCCGATGAGGAGGGCAGGATCTTTGAAAACACCCCCAACAGGCTTTACCACAACCAGGGAGACGGAACCTTTAAGGAAGTATCGGAAGCGGCAGGATTGGATGACCGCCACTGGAGCATGGCTGCCGGTCCGGTCGATATTGATCAGGACGGGGACCAGGACCTCTACCTGCTTAACTATGGTCCCAATGTCTTCTTCCGGAACAACGGGGATGGTACCTTTTCCGACATTACGGAGATACTTGGCCTGGCCGGACCTGACAGTCTGAACGGCTTTGTAAAGTGGAGCGTAGGAGTCTCCTTCTGGGACTATAACCTGGATGGGAGACTGGATGCTTTTGTGGGGAACTTCCTGGCCTTTGATCCTGAATATGTCTCCCCGGCCACCCCGGACCTGATGCCACACCCCTCGGAATATAAGGGACAGGCCTCCATGATGTACCAGCAGCAGGAGGACGGTAGCTTTTTGGAGGTCACCGAAAAGCTGGGACTCTTCTATCCGGATTCCAAGTGTATGGGTTTGACAGTATATGATTTCGACCGGGACGGGGACCTGGATATATTCCAGGGCAATGACCACCAGGCCAATTTCATGTTTCGCAATGAAGGAGGCACCTATAGCGAAGTTGGGGTGGAAATCGGCGTGGCGGTAAACAGTCACGGACAAACCACCGGCTCCATGCATGGCGCCATCGGGGATGTGGACGGGGACGGCCTCGTGGATCTGCTGGTTCCGGATCTGCGATACGGGGCACTCTACCGCAACCTGGGGAACGGGACATTCGAGGACATTACCAAGCAAAGCGGGATTGAAGGCGCATTCGCTGGCAAGGGACAATGGGCTTCGGCGCTCTTTGATTACGATAACGATGGCGACCTGGATCTTTTCTCAGCCAATGGCAATGGCGAAGAGCTGATCCTGCAGTATCCGCTTCTGATGGAGAATGACGGGAAAGGACGTTTTACCGATGTGGGCATCAAACATCATCCCTACTTTGGTGAGAAGCGCTCTGGACGCGCTGCAGCCACCTGGGATTATGATAATGACGGGGACCTGGATCTTATAGTCTCGCATGTGGACCTGAAGGCCACGGCGGTCCTGCTCAGAAATAACTGCAATAATCAGAACCACTGGCTCGGCCTCACCCTGGAAGGTAAGAAGGGAGCCGCAGCTGCCATTGGTGCCACTGTTGTGGTATACCAGGGTGAAAAAGAAGCCGTCTATATCAATCAATGGACCAGCACTTATCTATCCAACAGCGATCCCAGGCTTCATATCGGACTGGGTAAAAATCCAAAGATTGACAGCCTGGAAATAAACTGGTCCGATGGCACCCGGGAGATCTACCGGGGACCAGAGCCGGATCAATACCTCACTTTCCGGCAGGGATACGGGCTTGTGGAATAAACACACACAGTGTTAAAATAGGTTAAAAGGGCCCATGTTTTTAAATATCCGGACGCTATTTAGAATACTTCTTTACTATATTTAGAGCCCGAAACCAAAACTATATCTATGAAACTTGCCCCATTGGTATTAGTGTTTGCTTTCATCCTATTTTCGACAGGATGCCAGTCGCCTGATAAAAAAAGTAACGATACTGAACAAACAAAGGCCACTGTACCAGAAGATAATGGGGACTTCATCCAGAAGATCTCACCCGATAACGGAATCAATTTTAAACACAGCATTGGCGATGACCATATGGACAATCTGGTGGAGACGGTCGGTGGCGGGGCCGTGTTCCTGGATTATGACCAGGATGGCTTTCTGGACCTTTACCTGAGCAATGGCTCCTTTACCGAAGGTCTGAGCGAGGGCGAACATTCCGGTGAAGTCCATACCAACCAGCTCTTCCGGAACAAACAGGATGGCACTTTTGAGGACGTAACCCAGAAAGCGGGCGTGGGAGATACAGGCTATGGAATGGGTATGACCGTGGGGGATATCAATAACGATGGCTACCCCGAGATCTACATCACCAACTACGGGCCCAATGTGCTGTACCTGAACAATGGCAACGGCACCTTCACGGATATCAGTGAAAAGGCAGGTGTGGCAGGAAATGAGTGCAGTGTGGGCGCAGTCTGGTTCGATTATGACAACGACGGCCTGCTGGACCTCTACGTGGGTAATTATATCAAGTACGACCCGGAATACGGGTACTTCTATGCACCGGACGGCTTCCCGGGCCCTATGGCCTACGATGGGCAGATCGATGCGCTGTATCATAATCTGGGCAATAACAAATTTGAAAATGTCACCGAAGCCATGGGCATTATCAATCCCGATGGCCGGGCCATGGGGATTGGGGCAGCGGACTTTGACGGAGATGGCTGGGTAGATATTTTCGTGGCCAATGATCATATGGTGAACAACATCTACCATAACCTGGAAGGCAAGGGATTTGTGGATCATGGAACCCAAACAGGAATGGCCTTCAACCAGGCGGGAGAGGCCACCATCAGTATGTCGGTGGACTTCGCGGACTATAACGGCGATGGCCTGATCGATGTCTTTATGTCGGACGATACCTACTGCTCCCTCTACCAGAACCAGGGTGGCGGGGTTTTCCGGGATATGGCCTACCCCTCGGGGATCTCCATGGCAGCGGCCCAGCATGTGGGCTGGTCCTCCTCCTTTATTGATTATGACAACGACGGGCTGGTGGATCTGTTCAAAGCCAACGGCGAGTTGAAACATCTTTATGGACAGGAAGACCAGATCTTCAAGAACCTGGATGGAGAGAAGTTTGTGGATATCTCCGTGGAACTGGGAGCCTATTTCCAGGAAGAGAACGTGGGACGCGGGGCCTGCTTCGGCGACTACGATAACGACGGGGACCTGGATGGCTATGTGGTCAATCTGGACAACTATGGATCTTTCCTGCGAAACAACCGCGGCAATGAGAATAACTGGATCACCTTTCAGCTGGTGGGGACCGTAAGCAACCGGGACGCCATTGGCGCCCTGGTAAAAATATCAGCAGGGGACAGGGAACAGGTGGGGGTCAGAAGGAGCACCACCGGCTATCTGTCCCAGAACGATCACCGGATGCATTTTGGCCTGGGAAAGACCGAAGCAGTGGAGTTTGTGGAAGTCCGCTGGCCATCGGGAAAGATCCAACGGCTTGAAAACCCGGAAATCAATCAGATCCTTACCATTACAGAAGAATGAGAGAACGAAGATTAGGGAGCGTTAAATGGGTAGGCATAATCAGGATGGCTGTTTTTATTGGCCTGTCCGGCCTATTAACTCTCTCTTGCAGCAAGAAATTTGAAGGAAATATTATAGCTGTTGAATTAGCGGGCATGCCCGGTAGCCTGGATGGGGCAAAGCTTGTCCTGCTGAATCCTGAACGAAATGAAAGCACCCCCGGGGTCCTGCTCAGTGAATTTGAAAGCAGCGCCTCCCCCTCCCTCTCCCATGAGGGAAGATACCTCTATTTCCAGGGGAAACAGAAGGAGGGGGATCCCTGGCAGATCTGGGTCCTGGACCTCAAAAAAAATGCTGTCAGCCGGGTAACCGATCTCCCCGAAAACTGTACCCAGCCAGCCTCCCTCCCTGATGGCAATGTGGTCTTCAGCCGGGAAGGTACCATCAAGGGAAAAAAGGTGCAGGAGCTCTGGAAGTGTATGAGGGATGGCTGCTGCCTGACACAACTCACCCACAATCCGGCCGAAAACCTTTACCCGAATGTACTCTGGGAAGGCCGCATCCTGTACTCCAGTCAGCAGGTATATCCTGAAACCCGGGATCCACAGTTGATGATTATGCGTCCCGACGGGACCAAATCAGAGCTTTACAGTTCCGGCTGCTGTGACTTGCTTCCTGTGAGCGGGGGAATGGATTCACCGGATGGATATATTTACTTCATTAGCACAGACGGACAATTGAGCAGGGTGCTGCACCGTCGCCCGCTCCATACTTTCGAGAACTTATCTCTGGGCCTGGATGGCACATTTGAATCGGTCTCCCCGACAATTGATAGCACCTGTCTGGTCAGCTACCTGGCGGCCGGGGGGGATACTTACGGGATCTACCGTTTCGATCCCAGAAGCCCGGAGAGTCCGGCAGCTCTTTTCCTGGGAGAAAAAAACCTGGTGGATCCCCTGTTAGTTGCCAGAGTGGATCCCCGTCCAAAAATTCTTCCCAGCGAAGTGGACGCGGCCAATAGTACCGCCCTGCTGATGACCCAGAATATCAACCACAGCATGCTTCCGGTTCATGAAGGGATCAGGGGCGATAGCCTGGCCGATCGTATACGTATCTCCACCCTGGAAGGTGAAGTGGCCGTGGTGGAAGCAAAGGACGACGGGTCGGTCTACCTGAAACTGGATGCGGACACCCCTTATTCCTTCGAAACCCTGAATAGCCAGGGAGAGCTTATTCGAGGACCTTCAGACTGGATCTACCTGCGCCCCAATGAACGCCGGGCCTGCACGGGATGTCATGTGAACCCGGAGCTGGCCCCCAGGAACTACCAGCCCCACGCCGTAAAGGAGGATCCGGTGGTCCTGATAAGCAAAACAGAAGAAACCAGCCATTAAGAGAGGAGGTAGCAGATGATACGAATGAAAGGTTTAATAATTAGCGGAGCGATTATCCTGGTACTTGCAGCAATACTGTTCTTTGGAGGACGCTGGGCACGCGGCCATGTGAACTATATGACAGCAACGGAAGATCATCCCCGGACCTGCTGGTCCTGTCACCTGTATACCCAGCAGGATAATTTCCTTGCCAGGCTTATAAACGAGACCTATGTCTCCCCTTACAAACTGGATATTTCCCGGGACGGAAAAACGCTTTATGTGGTTGGACAGGAATCCAACGAATTGCTGGTCGTAGAAGCAGATGCCGGAAAGGTTCTGGAAAAGATCCCGGTGGGATTAAAACCCCATTCGGTAACCCTCAGTCCGGATGGTCAGAGCGCCTATGTGAGTAACCAGTGGGCCGACAACATCTACCGCATCGACCTGGAAAGCCACCGGGTGACGGATACCCTGGTGGGTGGATCAGGTCCAGCGGGCATGGTGATCAGTCCGGATGGAAAGCACCTCTGGTGTGTAAACTCCTACTCAAACAACATTTCGGTTTTCGATCTGGAGAATATGGAGGAGCGCCGAAGGCTGAAAGCCGGTAACAATCCTGTTTCGGCCGCCATGACCCCGGATGGCAGTGAGATTTACGTGAGCAGCCGCCGGAGCGTGGATGTGCCACATATGACCCATCCCCTGACTGAATTAACCGTTACCAACACCAGGTACCAGCGTGTGAACGACCGCCTGATGTTCCAGGATGCCTACATCATGGAAACGGTGGAGGTGACCCCCTCGGGCGACCTGGTGCTGGCCACCCTGATCCGTCCGAAAAATCTGATCCCTACGGTACAGATCGAACGGGGTTGGATGATGACCCAGGGCCTGGGCATCATCGAAAGGGAAAGCGGACGTATGGTACAGCTGCTGCTGGATGAACCCAATGCCTTCTACGCTGATCCCTTTGGGCTGGTTATTACCCCCGACGGAAAAAGAGCTTTCGTGTCGCACGGAGCAGTGGACCGGGTGTCGGCCATTGACCTGGACGAGCTCCGTAAGGTGCTCTCCGAAGTCCCCGATGATGCCCTGGAGGACTATGCCAACCACCTGGGAATAAGCAGCCGCTATGTACTGGGCCGCATTCCCACGGGGGCCAATCCCAAAGGAATGGTTCTTTCTCCCGATGGCAAGCTGCTCTATGTTGCCGAGCGCCTGGATGACCGGATCGCAGTGATCAATACCGAAACCCTGGAAACGGTGGGTAACATAGGACTGGAGGGACCCCGGAGGCGTACGGTGGCCCGGCATGGAGAGCAGGTCCTGAACAATGCAGGGGGAACCTTCCAGAATCAGTATGCCTGCTATACCTGTCACCCGGACGTCCATGAGGATGGACTGGTCTATAACATGGCCGGAACGGACATGGGCCGAAACCTGGCCAATGTACAGACCCTGAGGGATATCGGAGATATTCCGCCTTACAAGTGGAACGGGAAAAACCAGACCATCTACAAGCAGGACGGCATGCGCTTCTCTACCATTCTGACCCGCAACGAGGCCTTTACCTACAAGGAACTGGATGCCCTGGTCGCCTACATCATAACCGGCAATCCGAATCCTCCCAACCTGCGGTTTAATCCCAAGGGTGAACTAACGGCAAAACAGGAACGGGGAAAGGAAATCTTTTACCGGACCCACGATAATTACGGCAATGAGATCCCCGCGGAGAACCGCTGCTATACCTGCCACCCTCCTCCCTATTTTACCAACCTGGAGATGACCGATGTGGGCACCCTGGCCGACTCGGACGATCCCATGAAATTCGATGTCCCCCAGCTGAACAATGTCTATGAATCAGCCCCTTACCTGCACGATGGAAAGGCTCACACCCTGGAGGAGATCTGGACCAAGTTCAATGACCATGATGAGCATGGTGTGGCCAATGATATGACGAAGGACCAGTTAAATGACCTGGTGGAATACCTGAAATCCATCGGGGATGCGGAAAACTATATGGAAGAAGCCAGGGTATACGAAGCTTCAGTTTCAAAAAAAAGAAAAGGAGAAATGAAAAAAGCACTGACCATAGCGGGCCTATGCCTGATTGATTCCCATGTTTTTGATTGGCCTCTGAGCCAGTGAAGAAGAACAGTACCATGCCGGAGTATGGAAACTGGAAAACTTTTACCACCAAGGACGGTCTGCCTGCCAATAAGATCTATTGTGTCCGGGCCGATGGGGACCGGGTATGGATCGGGACCAGTCACGGCCTGGTGCTCTATGAAAATGATAAATTCAAAACCTTTACCGTGGAGGATGGCCTGGCTCATCCAGGAGTGCTTTCCATTGATGTAAGTGAACTGACAGGCGATGTCTGGATCGGAACCCTGGGGGGAATGAACCGCTATTCGGGAGGAAAGTTTGAAACCTTTACCCAGTTTAACAGCGGACTGGCCAATGATGTGATCTATTCTGTGGTATGTGACGGCAAGGATGTATGGTGTGCCACCGGTGGTGGAGCCGGGCACTATGACACCTATAAAGAGGAGTGGGCCATCTATACGGAACGGAATGCCCCCATGCACGAACCCTGGACCTATAGTGTTTGTGCAGGGGACAATAAGATCTTTATTGCAGCCTGGGGAGGCGGAGTGATTGAATAGCAGAAGGAGAACCGGAAAATTCCGGGATTATGTGGATCCGGACGGAGAAATGGAGATCGACCTTTTCCCTGATGATGGGGTGGTGCACGATATCACCACAGCAGTATCACTATGCCAACGGGATCCTCTGGGTGGCTACCTATTTCGGGATGAGCCGCTACGACGGGACCCACTGGAAAGGCTATTTTGACCATGACAGCGGACTGGCCAGTAATTTTATCAATTTTGTAAAAGCTAATGGCGATGTGGCCTTTATCTGCACAGATGAAGGCCTGAGCAGTTTTAACAGCGAAGAATGGATCAGCTACAAAAAAAACGGACAGCGGAGGACAACGGCTCTATTACAAGGATGGGGTAACTCCACTACAAAACTGATCCCACCGGGATCGCCCACGAATTTACCATCGGAGTGGATTTCCAGGAGATGATCATATCTGGGTGGCCACCTCCTACGGACTAAGCCGTGGTCACACGAATTAATTAGAGATAAACAACTTAAAAGATGAAAAGAAGCTAAAAACATAATACAACTAGCCCTGTTTGCTGGGAATTATTGGTGTCTTTCCTGTTTCTTGGCACATGCAGATTTCAATGCACAGTATACAGGAGAAAGAGGATAACAACTACGGCAACACTCCCAGTGAAGCATGCTTCCCTATGGGAACTATCAGGATGCATATATACTATCACTTTCATGAGCCCCAGGCTTTTACTGGGTGCCGGTCGTGAAAAGAAGGAGCCCAAAGGATTGACAGAAGTCACGGCTGGGGGTGCTGGCCCCCCTGGAAGGGAATGTGCTGGTCCCCCAGGGCAACCAGTTGCTCCAGGGCGCTATGCTGGCAGCTGGAAGAGGCCAATGCAACGGGGGGATACAAAGGACTTGCCCTTCAAAATTATGCCTCACAATGATGTGGGCCTCTGGGGTGCTGCCGCCAACGAAGTGGTCAAGATGAGAGACGAAGGTGTCTGGGCCGTATTGGGTACCATTGATGATGTTAACTCCCATGTGGCCATCCGGGTGGCCCTGAAACTGGAGATCCCGTGGGTAAATACCAGGCGATCCTGATCCCACCTTCACAGAAACCAATATCCCCTGGGTGATCACGGAGTCATTGGCGATGACAGGCAGAGCAGCTATGCCCTGGTGGATCACATATACATCGGAAAAAGGATCATAAACGAGTGGCTGTGTTGCGGGCTGAATAACCGCTATGGGCGCGTGGGTGTCATGGAGTTCCGGGATGCAGCCCTGAGAATAGGATATCCCATTGTACTGGAGGTCCGTTACGATGACGGGGAAACCAATTTTGACACCCAGCTTGAACGGATTGAAAACTCCAATCCGGATGCAGTGCTGCTCTGGGGAAATGCACTGGAAATGGGATTGATTCTGAACCAGATGCGGGAGATGGGAATGGACTATCCCGTATCTTGCTTCCGACCGGGCAGTAAATCCGCTCTTTCTGGAAACTGCCGGAGAGAATGCCGAATGGGATAGTCACCACCTGTCAGTACAATCCAAAGGCAGATCCCCTGCATTGAAAGCTTTTCAGAAGCAACTATAAGAAACGATTCGGGCATGGAACCAGATGTATTTGCCGCCCATGCGTACGATGGCATGAACATGACCATTAATGCCATACGAAAGGTTGGGCTGAACAAGATATCTGATCAGGGATGAGCTCACCGATCTAAAAACTTCAGGGCTATGATGGGATCACCGGAGAGATCATCTTTGATGCATCCTGGAACGATATTGGTCCCATATTTTGGCTGAAATTAAAGGAGGGAGAGTATATTTTCTCCCCTGCAGGAATGGAAATAATATTAGAATAAACTCAAGCTATAACAGAAGAGAAAGAGATGGAAACAGATTCGTGCAGTATCGACACCATAATCAAAACAGACGATCCCGAACTGGTCAGCAGAAGCTCCAGACCGGAGGGTACCATTGTAGAAGTTAATGGGATAAAAATTGGTGGTAAGGAGGTGGTAATCATGGCAGGACCCTGTGCTGTGGAGAGTGAAGAACAACTGAGCGAAACAGCACTAAGGGTCAGGGCCGGTGGAGCCTCCATCCTGAGAGGCGGCGCCTTTAAACCGCGTACTTCTCCGTATAGCTTCCAGGGACTGGGAAAAGAGGGTCTGGAAATGCTGGAGCGGGCCAGAAACCTGACCGGTCTGGCCGTGGTATCAGAGGTGATGGATACCCGGCAGGTGGAGACGGTTGCCAGGTATGTGGATATGCTTCAGATCGGTTCCAGGAACATGCAGAATTTCCCCCTGCTTAAAGAGGCCGGACGTACCTCAAAGCCCATCCTGCTGAAACGGGGGATGATGGCCACCATTGATGAGTACCTTCATGCTGCCGAATATCTTCTGTCCCAGGGAAATACCCAGGTGGTCCTTTGTGAAAGGGGTATCCGGACCTTTGAATCAGCCACCCGCTACACCCTTGATCTGAATGCTATCCCGGTCCTTAAACAACGTACGCATCTTCCGGTCATCGTTGACCCGAGTCATGGAACCGGGATACGCTCCCTGGTGCCCACAATGGCAAAAGCCTCCATTGCTGCCGGAGCAGACGGTCTTTTAATGGAAGTACACTACAGGCCCGATGAAGCCCTCTGTGATGGCTCACAATCCCTCTACCCGGAGGAGTTTGAGAGAATGATGGCAGACCTGCGGAAAGTTGCTGAAGCTGTGGGCCGCAGCATTCATGTGCTTTAAGCGGGCCTGGCATTGACCCGGCTTCTTTCATACCTGATCTTCCTATTGCTGGCCCTGTCTTTCAGTGCAGGGGCTCAGAATCAGCAGGGCCTCTCCGGGGAACATCTGTCCCCCCATGGGAATATAGCTATCGGGCTGCTTCTTCCCGACAATAGTCACATGGAAGTGGCAAAAGCAGCAGAACTGGCCATTCAGGAGGCCAACGCTGAAGGGGGCTACAAGCACCACAAATTCGAACTGGTTATCCGCACCGCTGAAGGATTCTGGGGAGCGGGTTCCAAGGAGTCCGTCAGCCTGGTTTACGAAGACCGGGTGCGCGCTATCATAGGGGCGCTTGATGGCAGAAACGGACACCTGGCCGAGCAGGTGGCCACCAAATCACATCTCACCTACATAGAAACCTTTGCCACAGAACCCACGCTCTCCCAGGCCTTTGTTCCCTGGTTTATGCGGGTAGTACCCAATGATGACCAGCAAGCGGAAGTCATCCTGAAGCAGATAATGAGAGAAGGCGGAGGAAGAATTGGGATCCTTTCCATAGATACCTATGATACCAGGTATGCGCTTAGAAGCCTGACTAAAGCCGCAGGCAGAGTGAGCGGCATGGCACCTCTTTTATTTAATCTGGATACTAACAATATTCAGCTGGATAAGGTCCTGGAACAGCTCATCAGCAGTGAACTGGATCACCTGGTAGTCCCCTTTTATGCCCCGTTTCTGGAAGTGCTTATAAATGGCCTCACCGAGAAAACCCCGGATCTGAAGATATATGGCACCCTTCATTTTGCCATGGGTGCTGAGAGCCGGGACTTATCCTGGGAGAATTACGAAGGCGTGTATATGCCTGTTAATCTGTTCGATAAAAAACTCTACGATACCCTGCCCGACAGCCATTCTGCCTACCTCTACGATGCAGTAAATCTGGTGATCAGCGCCATTCTGCATGTGGGAACAGAGCGTGAAACAATCACGGATTACATTTCCGCATCCACTTACAGCAGTGGAGCCACCGGAACCATCTCTTTTGATGATCTGGGAAACAGGCAGGGTGTCCCTAACCTGATACGGATAAAAAACGGAGCACCACGATTGCTCAATCACCCCTAAAATTTTTGCAATGAGAAATTCCACCAGCTTTTTGGCCCCGTTACTCTTCTCCTTTAGCTTAATCTTCCTCTCCGCAGGATGCAAAAAGCCAGACAGCCGGCCATCACCCAACATCATCTATATCCTGGCCGATGATATGGGCTATGGGGATGTCTCTCTCATGAACCCTGAGGCTGCCTGGGAAACCAGGCATATCGACCAGATCGCAAGGGAGGGAATACGCTTTACCGATGCCCATTCCGGCTCTGCAGTCTGCTCCCCCACCCGTTACGGCGTGCTGACAGGACGTTATTCCTGGCGGACCAGCCTGAAGCAGGGAGTGTTATGGAGCTGGGATCCTCCCCTTATCCGCCAGAATGAAACCACCGTTGGCACCCTCCTGCAGGAGCAGGGATACCGCACTGCCTGTGTGGGCAAGTGGCACCTGGGACTTGGCTGGCAGTATCATGAAGGGGAGTCTGACAGTGTGGACTTCTCGAAACCGGTAACAGGCGGACCCACCAGCCTGGGCTTCGATTATTTTTTCGGGATTACAGCTTCGCTGGATATTCCTCCCTATGTCTATATCGAAAATGACCGGCCCACCAGGATTCCCATCAAATATACCCAAAACGCCTCGGAATATGGCTGGTGGCGAAACGGATTAACCGGGGAGGACTTTGTTCATCAGGAGGTTCTTCCTGTTCTTACACAAAAGGCGTTAGCCTTTATTGAAAGGCATATGACCACGCAGCCTGAGGATCCCTTTTTCCTCTATTTTCCCCTTCCTGCACCCCATACTCCGATCCTCCCAACAGAAGAATTTGAGGGGAAGAGCCATACAAATCCTTACGGGGATTTTGTACTTCAGGTGGATTTTACCGTAGGGCAGATCCTGCAGGCCCTCGAAAAACATGGAATCTCAGAAAATACCCTGATCATCTTTACCAGCGACAATGGCTGTTCACCCGAGGCCAACTACCAGGAACTGGCCAAATACAACCACAATCCCAGTTATCATTTCAGGGGGCATAAGGCCGATATTTTTGAGGGTGGACATCGCGTTCCTTTCGTGGCCCGGTGGCCCGGTTTTATAAAGGCAGGATCTGAAAACAGCCAGGTGATTTGTCTCACCGACCTGCTGGCCACGGTGGCAGCGATCACCGGAGCCGAAATGGCTCCCTCAGCCGGAGTGGATAGCTATTCCCTTCTTCCCGCACTGCTTGGGGAGAGTGATCAGGCAGTGCGGGAGGCCACCGTCCACCACTCCGTTAATGGTTCCTTTGCCATCCGGAAGGGCCCCTGGAAACTGATTCTCTGTCCGGGCTCAGGCGGGTGGAGCGATCCCAAACCAGATGCACCCGAAATCGGCTCCCTGCCCCCCTTCCAGCTGTACAACCTGGAGAAAGATCCGGGGGAGAGCAAAAATCTGAGTGGGGAGTACCCTCAATTGGTGGAAGAGCTTTCGAGCCTGCTTAGAGAATATATTCAAAAGGGAAGAAGCACCACGGGTCCGGAACAGAATTACACAGCTTCTGAAAACTGGCCCGGACTCAACTGGATGACGGAACCAGACTGATCCGATCAATAAAAATATCCTGGAAGTCGGGCTCCGATTCCAGGTTTACATGGCTTGTCAGGGAGAGAATGGATGCTGCAGCACCCTTGTCTGAAAACAGAAACATTTTGGCCCCGATAAGGGCCGAGTTCCCCAGCTTTCGGAACCGATCAGCCGGAAAATTCAACATGCTCAGACGAGACATACTCTCCAGGTTAATATAACTTCCAAAAGCCCCTGCAATATAAATCCTGGCAATATCATCCCGTTCAAGCTCCAATTTCCGCAATAGAATTGCAAGACCTGCATCAATGGCTGCCTTGGCCAGCAGAAATTCCTGAAGATCGCTGGCCGTCAGTTTCACCCTGTCGGTTAGAGCCAGGGAAGCGTCACCGGAAAGAATCTCCCCGAAACTGCCCAACAGCCCCTTTTCCAGCAACACCGCAACTGCATCTATCAGGCCGCTTCCACAGATGCCGGTGGCCGGAACATTCCCGATGACCCTGCACTTTATCCCCGATGCATCCTCTTGCACAGAAGAGATGGCCCCGGTAGTGGCCAGCATGCCCATGGATATTTTTGCCCCTTCAAAGGCCGGGCCCGCTGCAGTGGAAGCACACAAAAGTTTATCCCTGTTCCCAAGCACGATCTCCCCATTGGTGCCCAGATCCACCAGGACCGTATATTCGGAACGGTTCCACATCCCCGTGGCATATATTCCGGCCAGGATATCACTTCCCACAAAACTTCCTATGGAAGGATAGAAACAGATCTTTTTGCAGGGAATGCTCCAGCCCAGTTCAGAGGGAGTAAAGTGTTTTGTGCCTATGTCTGGAGAATCAAAGGGATAAAAGGCAAGCGGACGGACATCCAGGCCGGAAAACAGGTGATGCATTACCGTGTTTCCAACCAGGAGAATCCTTTCCAACTGGATTTGTTTGTCACCCATCAGATTCTCCAGCATCCGGCCAATCTCCCTGCGAATCATCCGGGTTAATTCCGGGCCGTTTCCGTCCAATGCAGATTCAATTCTGGAGATCAGATCACTCCCCCATCTCCGCTGCGGATTCAGAGCTGTTTCCACGGCCAGGACCCGGGCCGTGGAAAGATCCACCAGCTGTGCTATCAGGGTCGTGGTGCCCAGATCCACTGCTACACCAAAACCAGACCGGGCTTCGAAGGCGAAAGGGCTGTCATCTGCCTGGATCATTGCTTCATATTGACCCACCTCCAGAACCAGGTCGCTCTCGGCCTTACTCATACAGGCCAGCCTCCACCCGGGGGGAAGACCAAGCTCCTCAAGTTTCCTTTTGTGCCCGGGACTCAGGTGGATATCCCCCTGAAGCAAGTTCACTTTACATTTACCGCAATTCCCCTTCCCGCCACAAGGAAATTCAACACCAAATTCATGTAGAACATCTATCAATGGGGTACCCCTGGCTACGGAAATTTGTTTGTCCAGAGGCTTTAACCGGATCAGAACGCTGCGCAAAACCTAGGCGGCAAATTCCTTCAGATACTCCACTGCTCCGCGTGGATCGGGGGAATAGAAATCTGCGCCTATCTTCTGACAGAATTCATCATTCAGGGGAGCACCTCCCACCAGGACCCTGGTTTCAGGATTTGCTTCCTTGATCTTCTTAACGATCACCTCCATATTGGCCATCGTGGTGGTCAGAAGAGCCGATAATCCCACAACAGCACCCGGATGGTCAGCGATTGCCTGATTAAAAGTATCTTCATTCACATCCACACCCAGATCAACAATGCTCCATCCACCTCCCTCGACCATCATGGCTACCAGGTTCTTGCCAATATCATGCAAATCACCTTTAACCGTTCCGATAATAAAAGTTCCCTTTGCCACCACGTCTCCTGACTGAAAAAAGGGTTTCAGGTGAGCCATGGCAGCGCTCATGGCCTTGGCTGACATCAACATCTGGGGAACGAAAATCTTGTTTTCAGAAAATTTCTGTCCAACGCGGTCCATGGCAGGAACCAAGGCATCGGAAAGTACAGCGGAAGGCTTTACTCCCTCCTCAAGGGCCAGTTTAGCAAGTTCATCAGCTCCATCCTCTCCCTTCATCTGGGGTGGAAAGGGTGAATTTTTATCTACTTTGCCTGATTCAACGGCTATGGACAGTTTCTCTAATGTGGTACTCATTGCTAAGGTTTTTTAGTGTTGATAATTCCTTTCTATATGCCATAGTAAAAATAAAGATTCTGTAAAACAAAATTGAGATTTACTTCACCAATTATGATGCTATTTTAACAGATTCCATATTTTTACATAAAATTAAACCATAATGAAGCAATTTCTGGAAGAACTCAAAGCCAATCCTGATGAATCCTTTTTCATTGGTGTTTTCCAGGACCATATTGAACAAACTTCCTGGCACTACCATCAGGAATTCGAGTTAAGTTTTATCACCGAAGGATCCGGGAAGCGCATTGTCGGAGATTCCGTTGAATCTTTTCATCCGGGGGATTTGATCTTCATTGGTCCCCGTATTCCTCATGTTTGGATCTCAGGGGAAATGGCCAGAACCCAGCATTCAGGGCGAACTCTTGAATCTGTTTATCTGCTTTTCAACCAGGATATACTGCCTCAGGGGCTTACCTCCCTGCCGGAATTTAAGGACGTGAAACGTGCCATAAAACTCTCCGAAAGGGGAATGCAGATTAAAGGGGATACCCTGAACCAGGTAAGTAAAATCATGCTCCAACTCCCCTACCAGGGCAGGATGAAACGATTGATGCTCTTCTATGAAATATTACACATTATTGGTAACAGCGAATCCTTCACCCTGCTGGCCACTGAGGGATACGTAAAATCGAAGTTTGAGACCAGCAACACCAGGGTAAACAACATCCACGAGTTCCTCATGAATAACTATCGAGATGAAATTAACCTGGAAGAGATTGCCAACCTGGTGCATCTAGCACCCGCTTCAGTTTGTCGATTCTTTAAATCCGCCACCGGACAAACCATCTTCAGCTATCTGAATAAAATTAAGGTGGACTACGCCTGTAATCTATTGATGAATACAGATCTGAATATTGTGGATATCAGTTTCGACTGTGGCTTTAACAACCTGAGCCATTTCAATAAACAATTCAAACAAAACACCGGGAAAACCCCCAGTCAATACAGGAAACTACGCCTGCCGCCGTTTAATTAGTATATAATATGCATGTATGTGATAATATGCAAAAATAGCATCATATTTAGAAAAATCCGTTGATGCTTGCTTAAGGAGCAAACCTTATTTTTACATTCATATGATCGGCTCAACAGAATTCTATACAGCCAATCCGGCTTCTGGTATTCTGCTTCCTGATGAAATAGCAGAGAAAGCGGTAGATTCAGGAGTGCAGAAAACCCATAACGGAATTCTTAAAACCTCTGCCCTGGCAGTACTGGCAGGAGCATTTATAGCTCTGGGAGCCATATTCTCAACACTGGTCACATCAGGTTCGAGTATGGATTTCGGCATTGGTAAACTAGTTGGTGGGCTGGCTTTTAGCCTGGGACTGATCCTTGTAGTAGCCGGAGGTGCAGAACTCTTCACAGGAAATAACCTGATGGTCATGGCCCGGGCAAGCTATAAGATTAGCAACCGGCAGTTGCTTGTGAACTGGCTGGTGGTCTACCTGGGAAATATGGTTGGAGCCTTTTCACTAGTCCTTCTCATTCTGATATCGGGCCACCACATGCTGGGAGAAGGAATGGTTGGGACTAATATCCTGAACATAGCCGCGGCCAAATGTGAGCTGGGATTTATGCAGGCCATTACCCTGGGTATCCTTTGCAACATTCTGGTTTGCCTTGCCATCTGGCTGTCCTATTCTGCAAGCTCACTACAGGGAAAGGTTGTTGCCATTGTATTTCCTGTAACTGCCTTTGTAGCAGCAGGATTTGAACACAGTGTAGCAAATATGTATTTCATACCGGCTGGAATTGTGGTAAAGAACTTTGCAGCAGCTGAGTTCTGGTCACAGATTCAACAAAGCCCGGCGGACCTGGCATTTCTGAACTGGAAAAATTATTTACTGGGAAACCTGCTGCCTGTAAGCTTAGGTAATATTATAGGAGGGTCTCTATTTGTCGGGGTGGCCTATTGGTTCATTTACCTTAGCAAATGGAATAAAACCTCCTCCTAACTATTCAATACACCTAAAATGAATGACCTTGACATCGCAAAAAAAGTAAATCTCAAACACATCTCTGAGATTGCTAAGAAACTCGGAATAGATCCCGAGGTAATCGAAATGTACGGAAAATACAAGGCTAAACTTCCCCTTTCCCTTATTGATGAGAAGAAGGGAGCTCAAAGTAAGCTTATCCTTGTCTCTGCCATCTCACCCACCCCTGCCGGAGAGGGAAAAACGACGGTATCCATCGGCCTGTCCGAAGGGCTTAACCGTATAGGCAAGAAATCCACGGTAGTGCTGCGCGAACCCTCCCTGGGTCCCGTATTCGGGATTAAAGGAGGAGCAACAGGAGGGGGGTATTCCCAGGTGCTTCCCATGGAGGATATCAACCTGCATTTTACAGGTGATTTCTCCGCCATTGAAAAGGCACACAACCTGCTGGCCGCAATTATTGATAATAATATCCAGAGCAGAACCAACGGACTTGGACTGGATCCAAGGACCATCTCCTGGAAGCGGGTGGTAGATATGAATGATCGTTCTCTGCGCCGCATCATCGTGGGACTTGGCGGAACCACTTCAGGGGTACCCAGGGAAACCGGGTTTGATATCACCGCAGCCTCCGAGATCATGGCCATCCTCTGCCTGGCAGCGGATATCCACGACCTGAAGATCCGGCTGGGAAATATTTTTGTGGGCTATACGCATAAAAGAGAACCCATTTTTGCCCGCGACCTGAAAGCTGAAGGAGCCATGGCCGCCCTTCTTAAGGATGCCATTAAGCCCAACCTGGTCCAGACCATGGAAGGGAATCCGGCCATCATTCATGGAGGACCCTTCGCCAATATTGCCCAGGGAACCAATTCGGTCATTGCCACCCGAATGGGAATGACCTTTTCTGAATATACGGTGACCGAGGCTGGCTTTGGTTTCGACCTGGGAGCTGAAAAATTCTTCGACATCAAATGCCAGAGCGCAGGTCTCTCCCCAAAGGCGGTGGTACTCACAACCACCATCCGGGCCCTGAAATATCATGGAGGTGCATCGCTAGAATCACTGACAACTCCGGATGTTGAGGCTCTCAGGTCAGGACTTCCCAACCTGGAAAAACACCTGGAAAACATCCGACAGTTTAATGTAATCCCTGTGGTCGCCATCAACCGATTTACCACTGATTCGGAAGAGGAGATCAAACTGATACAAGATAAAGCCGAAGAGATTGGGATCCGGTGCGCGGTGGCAGACCTCTGGGCCAAAGGAGGTGAGGGGGCTGAAGAGCTGGCCAAACTTGTTGTGGAGGTTGCGGAATCAAATCCACCCGCCTTTGATCCCATGTATGACTGGAACTGGGATGTAATAAAGAAAATAGAGACCCTGGCCACTAAAATCTACGGAGCCGAGCACGTGGACTATACTCCCCAGGCCAAAATGGACCTGAAAAAGATTCAGGAGCTGGGACTTGAGACCATGCCCATCTGCATCGCAAAAACCCAGAAATCCCTTTCCGACAATCCGGCCCTGCTGGGACGACCCAAGGATTTCATCATCACGGTCAGGGAAATAGAGATAGCCTCTGGTGCCGGCTTCCTGATACCGATCACCGGAAGCATTATGAGAATGCCCGGATTACCGGCCCATCCGGCTTCCGAAAACATCAGCATCGACAATAAGGGTAACATTACCGGTCTGATGTAAATTCCTTACACAAAAAACTAGAAGCATGCAAACCATACTCAAAGGAACAAACAGAGAGGTGATCATTGACACGGAAGGTCCGGTTGTTATCATTGGAGAAAGCATAAATCCCACACGACGTAAAAAGCTGGTGGAGACTCTCTCCAGGCATGAGTTTGATTTCGCTATTCAGCTGGGCAAGAGCCAGGTGGATGCCGGTGCCGAGGTCCTGGATGTAAACGTGGGCTATCCCGGGGTGGATGATGTGACCCTGCTTCCCGCAACGGTTAAAGCTCTCCAGGCAGAAATAGAGGTACCCCTCTGCCTTGACTCGCCCAATCCGGCTGCCCTTGAGGCTGCACTGAAAGTAATACAGGGAAAGGCCCTGATCAATTCTGTGAACGGGGAGGAAAAATCCCTGGCTGCCGTGCTGCCGCTGGCCAAAGAATATGATGCAGCAGTCATCGGACTGGTCATGGATGATGAGGGAATTACCCATGATCCGGAAAAGCGGCTGAAAATTGCTGAAAAAATACTGGAACGGGCCCTAAGCATTGGAATTAAAGAGGAAAACGTGATCATTGATCCCCTGGCCATGGCGGTTAGTGCAGATCCGCTGGCCTGCCTGGTAACCCTGGAGACCATTCGCCTGGTCCATGAAAAACTGGGATTAAACATCACCCAGGGTGCCAGCAATATGAGCTTTGGCCTGCCTGGCCGGGAACATCTGAACAACGCCCATATGGCACTTTCCATCTGGAACGGACTTAGCTGCCCCATCGCCAATCCCAGCAAAATAACAGCCTTTGTGAGAGCGGTGGACCTGGTAAGGAACAGGGATGATTTTGCCATGCGCTTCGTGGAGCACATGCAATCCATAGAAACTTGATTCGATGGATTTTATTAACTTTCTAAGCATTATAAATGGCTATATTCACTCCTGGAAGACGCTGGCAACCCCCCTTCCTGCCTTTTAAAAAAGAACCCTTTGGAAAAAGAGTCCTGCGAAGGGTGGAGCGCGTCATCAAAGGGCCTCTCTTCGGATGCCGTATGTGCGGAAACTGCCTCTTGCAGGAAACAGCTTTCATCTGTCCCATGGAGTGCCCCAAGGGCATGCGCAATGGTCCATGTGGGGGATCCACCCCCGAAAAGTGCTATGTGGATGAGACCCGGCCCTGTATCTGGTACAAGATTTATGAGCGCTCCTTTAAAATGGGACGCGAGCAAATGTTGCTTGAAGTACTGCCTCCCCTGGATTGGGACAAGGTAGGAACAGAAACCTGGGGGGATGTGGTCCGGTCCATCAGAACACACGGAACGGGCAGCTTTATCAAGGCACGCTTCTCCGGGGATAAAGAAAAGAAAAGGGAGTCCTGGGAGGCCGTCTTTCAACCCGTGAGACAACCTCAGTGGTGGGAAGGGGATACGGAATACCACTCCCCGAAATACGAGGAGCCCTTCTCTCCCCTGGAGAGAGAGTTAAAAGCAGGCAAATTTGTGATCACCGCAGAGGTTAGCCCTCCACTAAGTACCGCCACAGGAAAGCTGAAACGCGATATTGCCATGGTAAATGAGCTGGTCACAGCCGTAAATTTTACCGACAGCGCCTCTGCCAGTCCGCGCATGTCCAGTATGGCCTGCAGCAAGATCGCTGCTGAACTGGGTGCCGATCCGGTGCTGCAGATCGCAGCCAGGGACAAAACCCGCAGTGGACTGCAATCGGATATCATGGGAGCCAATGTGATGGGGGTATACAATGTGCTTTGCATCACGGGCGACAATGCCCGGATTGGCCCCACTCCTACCAGCAATACCAATATCCTGGATATGGATGCCGTACAGATGCTCTGGATTCTCCGGCGAATGAGGGATGAAGGCATTTACCTGGATGGGCGGAAAATGAAAAGTCCTCCAAAATTGTTCCTGGGTGCTGCGGCCTCTCCTTTTGCCTCAGAACCAAAGTTCCAGGCACTCCGCGAAAAGAAGAAGATCCATGCAGGAGCCCAGTTTTTCCAGACCAACCTGATTTACGATCCCGAAGGGCTGGATCTCTGGCTGGAAGCCCTTGATCAAAGAGACATCCTTGACAAAGTGTATATCCTGGCAGGGGTCACTCCCATACGAAGCAAACGTATGGCACAGTACCTGCACCATAATATACCAGGGGTCAGGCTGCCTCAACGCATCCTGGACCGTTACGAGGATGCTAAGGAGGACGATTATGAAGAACTGGGGGTGGAGATCGCCCTGGAGATCATTGATAAAATCAAGGGAAAACAGGGGATTAACGGCATACACCTGATGTCCGTAGGCTGGGAAGCTATCGTTCCCCGCATCATTGCGGATGCCGGGCTTCAGTAATCCTGGTATGCACAGGTTTAAATTAATGTACTTGAGCCCAAATTTGCTCCTGGAAGGGGCAATGTATCTGGATAAAAGAAAAATGAAACATAGAGCTATGAAAAACAGGTGGGGACTGGCAGTTTATTACATTCCAATGATCTTGTTATTAGCAGCTTGTGGCGAAGTTAAGACTGGCCAAAAAACTTCAATCAAGGCATATAACCTGGATTTTAACTGGGGAGATGGGGGGCCGAATGCCTTTGCTGCACCAGGTTTATGGGCTGATGCAAATCCAAAAGAGCATATCAAATGGTATAGAGATATGGGGGTTAATACCATTCAAACCTTTATCGTTTCCTGTAATGGTTATGCCTGGTATAAAAATGGTGTGGTTCCTGAACAACCTGGCTTACGATATGATTTTCTTCCTGAAATGGTACGCCTCGGACATAAAGAAGGAATGAAAGTAATGGGCTACTTATGCATAGGCTCCAATACCCGCTGGGGGATGGAAAACCCCGATTATAGTTACGCTTATCCAAACGACCGGCATATTCCATACACAAAAAAATACCTGAAATACCTGGATGAAGTGATTCGGGATGCCGTGGATAAAACCGGTATTGACGGTTTTATGATTGACTGGTTTTACCAGCCCAATAGGGAAAGTAACGATGGGAAATGGCTCGAAAGCGAGAAGCAACGTTTTGAAGAGCTTATGGGAAATGAATTCCCCGGAGAAGAAAAGCTTTCAACGGAAGAGTATAATGCCTACAGCCGCCTGGCAATAGCTGCCTGCTGGGATGTCATTTACAGGGCAGCAAAAGAAACCAATCCTGACTGTATTCTCTGGTTAACCTGTTTTGATATTCAACATCCTCACATCGCCGATTCAAAAATGTTTCAGCAAATAGACTGGTTGATGAACGAAGCGGGCGATATGGAAGGTGTTACAGCAGTAAAAGATATGGTTGGCAAAGATACCCGATTAATTACCTGCCTGGCCAATTGGAACAACCAGGACCCCTTAGTCATTGTCCCAAATGCACTTGAAGCCGGGGTTGGGCTGTATGGATTTACCAAACCAGGGGCAAATTCTTTGCTCCCTCCAATAAAGAATTATCTCGAATCGCCCATTGACAGTCTCCAGGGAGATGATAAGAATATTGCTGTTCTGGCACGTGTATTCAATGAGCTGCCGCTGGACTTTATTCCATAAACGCATGTGAATGAATTAAAGGAATATGAACCGGAAAGAACGCTTTTATGCAACCATAGAAAGAAAACCGGTTGATTACCCTGCCTCCTGGTTGGGATTACCGGTAGCAGAAGCACTACCTGCTTTGTATACACAGTTTGGGGTAAGCACATATGAGCAATTAAAAGAAAAAATTGGTGATGATATTTACCCGATCGAAGTACCTTTCAATAAGCCTCCATTAAACCATATTGCCTGTGCTTTCGACTTTGCACAAGAAGGTGCCTCTTCAAATGAAGAACGGACTTTAACTGCACCCGGGTTTTTTGAGAATTTTGACGACCCTTCAAGGATCGATGAGTTTGGCTGGCCGAATCCTGAAGATCACATGGATATTGAAGTTTGCAAAAAAGCTGTGGATTATGCACCCCAGGATTATGCCTTGATGGGAATCATGTGGTCCGCTCATTTTCAGGATGCCTGTGCTGCTTTTGGTATGGAGAATGCATTGATATCGATGTATACAGCCCCGGAAATGTTCCAGGCAGTCATCGACCGGATTACAGAGTTTTACCTCGAAGCCAATGAGATATTTTACAAAGCTGCAGGTGATAAATTGGATGCTGTACTTATAGGGAACGACTGGGGCAGTCAAACCGGATTAATGTTATCACCAGATTTGTTGCACCAATTTGTGTATAAAGGCACAAAACAACTTATCGACCAGGCACATGCTTATGGCTATAAAGTTATTCATCATTCATGTGGTTCCATTGCCGAGATCATACCCGACCTAATTGAACTGGATGTTGATGCCATTCATCCAATCCAGGCTCTGGCAGCTGGCATGTCGGCAAAAGAATTAAGAGAAAAATATGCAGGGAAAGCTTCATTTTGCGGAGGCGTAGATGCCCAGCAATTACTGGTAAATGGCACACCGGAGCAGGTTAGCCAAAAAGTTTTGGAATTAAAAGAACTTTTTCCAACAGGTTTGATTATTTCTCCAAGCCATGAAGCAATTCTGCCTGATATTTCACCGGCCAACGTGGAAGCAATGTTTAATGTAATTTGAATTTGTACCAGAATTAATCATCCAATAATACCATTTTGTATGTAGCATGTAAAATGGTTTAATATAAAATCAAGCATGCAGAGATTCGGACAAATAATAAAACTAAAACCAGACAGAATAGGAGAATACGTTGAGTTGCATGCCGCTGTTTGGCCTGCTGTTGCAAAAGCAATTACCAAAAGCAATATAAAAAATTATTCCATCTACCTGAAAGATGAAACCCTGTTTGCGTATTTCGAATATGTGGGCAGCGATTTTGACGCGGACATGGCAGAAATGGCAGCCGACCCGGTAATTCAAAAATGGTGGGATGTTTGTAAACCCTGCATGTTGCCCGTAGAAAACCGGGAAGAAGGAGAATGGTGGGCAGATATGGAGGAAATCTTTCACCAGGATTAGAAAAGAAATATAATGATTGCACCAAATCCCGTTTTTGGAACTGGCCTGCATGCAGTTGGAGGAATATCTGCATCGACCTGTTACCTTCCTTTCAGCCAGGTCAGAAGGTGGACCTGGGAATCTTACTGGCTCGTTCAGTCTTTCTTTGCATGGCTAATAATGCCCCTGCTTATTGGTTTCTTTACGGTCCCTGAACTGATAAGCGTATTCAGGGACTCCCCTCCTGAGGCCATCATATTCCCCTTCCTTTTAGGAGCGGTCTATGGATTTGGGGGGATGTCCTTCGGTTATGCCATTCAGCACATTGGGTTCTCACTCACATACACCATCTCCATCGGGATCTCTGCGGTACTAGGTACGATTACTCCTCTGATATTGGATGGAACCCTTGCGGAGAGATTCCTAACCCCCGGAGGATCCATCGTTCTTGCAGGAATGATTCTTTCCATTCTGGGGATCGTGATATGCGGATCAGCCGGGTATATGAAGGAGCGGGATATTGAGAAACTGACAGGCAAAAAAGAGCTTCAGAAGTTCAACATGAAGAAAGGCCTCACCCTTACACTTATAGCTGGTATCCTGTCTGCAGTTTTCGGGATTTCCCTTAGCTATGCCCAACCGGTATCGGATGTCGCCAGTATTTATGGAGCCGGGCATTTCGAAGGAAATGCAAAAATTATTATTCCGACTGCCGGGTGCTTTGTTACCAACCTTATCTGGTTCCTGGTTAAGGGAATCAGGCAGGGTAGCCTGGGTGAGCTGTTCCATACCGGTGGCAGGAAGGAAAAATCACTACTTCCAAATTACTTATTAGCTATTTTAGGAGGATCGCTGTGGTATTTCCAGTTTTTCTTCTACGGTCTGGGTCATGTCAGAATGGGAAATTTTATGTTCGCCAGCTGGGGAATACATATGACCATGCTTATCTTCTTCAGCTATCTGGTGGGTTTAATCATGAAGGAATGGAAGGAAGTCAGAAAGTCTACCTACCGTACCCTTCTTGTAGCCCTGCTTATGCTTGTATTGTCTTTTGCAGTGATTACCTATGGAACCGTAAAAGGTCAGGAGGCCACAAAGGAGTCATCGGCTAGCTTAAAGAAAGAGGCAACTAGTATCCCCTGTGCATCCTATGGGGAAATTTAAGGGACAACTTTCCCTGTATAAAGGGAAAGCACTTTCAGGGCCAAGATCAGAGCAAAAAAGACCGCCCGGGTAGAGAACAGCTACGGAGAGCATGTGGTGGAAATGAATGTAGGTCCGGGAAAACCGGATCTGGTAAATATTTCTTATTATGCATAATATTTTATCAACTATGCCAAAAAGAACTGTCATTATCCTTTTGATTAGCTGCATTTCGATACTGATGCTGTCTTGCAACAATAACAAAAATCAATCCTCTTTGAAACTTTGGTACGATAGTCCTGCCGATGCCACTGCCATGGACAGTCCCAGAGGATGGGATGATGATCCTCATTGGCTAAATGCACTTCCTCTCGGCAACGGGTCCCTGGGAGCAATGGTTTTCGGGGATGTTCACTCAGAGCGAATTCAGCTTAATGAGGAAAGCATGTGGTCAGGCAGTCCCTACGATAATGATAATCCTGATGCTTTGCCTGCCCGGGAAAAGATCAGGCAGTTGCTTTTCGAAGGGAAGTACCGGGAGGCCACTGCACTAACGAACAAGACCCAGATATGCAAAGGAGCGGGGTCCGGGCATGGCAATGGTGCAGAAGTGCCTTTTGGGTGCTTTCAGACGCTGGGTGATCTTTGGGTGGATTTGGACAACAAGGCCCCATACGAAGCTTACTACCGCGATCTTAATATCTCTGACGCAGTTGCAAGAGTAGAATACCGGCAAAATGAGATCAACTATTCCAGGGAACACTTCATCAGCAAACCGGATGAGGTAATGGTTGCAAGGTATACAGCAGACAGGGAGGCAGGTATTTCATTGAGCTGCTCTCTGAGTCGCCCCGAACGTTACAGCACCTATACGGAAGATGATCAACTGATAATGAGGGGAACTCTGACCGATGGACAAGGAGGGGAAGGACTTCAATATATGGTCAGATTGAAAGCTGTAACAAAAGGCGGTACGGTGAATTATTCAGATACCTCCTTGCTTGTGAAGGATGCGAATGAGCTGGTTCTTTACCTCACTGCATCCACAGATTATATGCTTGATTACCCGCTTTATAAGGGCCGAGACTATATTAAGCTCACCAGGGAAAATCTTGCACATGCTGTTGCAGTGCCATATGAGGAGCTTCTCAAAAGGCACATGGATGATTACCATTCGTATTTTAACAGGGTGAGTCTTGAACTATCAACCGACGATCCTAAGCCAATACCTACTGATAAAAGGCTGGAATTATTCCAGGAAAGCCATTCAGATCCCCATTTGGAGGAACTGATCTTCCAGTATGGCCGTTACCTTCTTATTTCCTCATCCCGGCCTGGTAGCCTTCCTGCCAACCTCCAGGGCTTATGGGCAAATGATATCCAGACTCCATGGAACGGGGACTATCATACGGACATAAATATCCAGATGAATTACTGGCCTGCTGAAGTAACCAATCTGCCGGAGTTGCACCTGCCATATTTTGATCTGCTTGAGTCCATCCAGGAGCCGGGTAGCCGGACAGCCAATATCATGTATAACAGTTCTGGCTGGGTGGTGCATCCCATAACCAATGTCTGGGGCTTTACCGCACCGGGCGAACGTGCATCATGGGGGATGCACACAGGTGCTACTGCCTGGACCTGTCAGCATATTTACGAGCACTATTTATTCACAGGGGACAGGCAGTTTCTGGAAAGAATGTTTCCCGTTTTGAAAGGTGCGGTGCAGTTTTATCTGGACTGGTTAAGCGAGCATCCCGAAACGGGGGAGCTTGTTTCCGGCCCTGCAGCATCCCCGGAGAATTCATTTTATGCACCCGATGGAACCAGATGCCAGATTAGCATGGGACCTGCTCATGATCAGCAGGTTATCTGGCAGCTTTTTACGGATTTCATCAATTCTGCAGGTGTGCTTGAGCTTCATGAACCCCTCGTGGCAGCCGTATCTCTTGCCAGGGACAGGCTGGCTGGACCGAAAATAGGATCAGATGGCCGCTTAATGGAGTGGGCTGAGGAGTTTCCGGAAGCTGAACCCGGCCACCGTCATATGTCCCATCTTTTTGCACTTCATCCGGGGAAGCAGATTAACCTGGAGAATACTCCTGAATATGCCGAAGCCGCAGCCAGGTCGCTTGAATACCGTATTCAACACGGGGGCGGTCACACCGGTTGGAGCGCGGCATGGCTCATTAACCTGTATGCCAGGCTTCAAAACGGGGAGAAAGCTAAAGCAAGCCTCAACACAGTCCTTTCAAAAAGTACTTCAAGCAATCTGTTCGGACAACACCCCCCTTTCCAGATAGATGCAAACTTCGGCACCACGGCGGGAATCGCCGAGATGCTTCTCCAGAGTCACACAGGGGTAATTCACCTTTTGCCTGCAGTGCCCGGTGAGTGGCAGGAGGGAAAGGTGAAAGGGCTCAGGGCCAGAGGCGGATTCGAAGTCGACATCCAGTGGTCAGCGGGAAGCCTCTGTAATGCCCGTATTCGCTCTGAAAAGGGAGGAAGCGTGAAGCTTCAATACCAGGGAGCAAGTATGATCGTGAACACTGATCCAGGTCGAACCCTGAAAATTAAAGCCGAAGATTTTAAAATACTAACTAAAACTCCGTACTGATGAAAAGCTTATTGTATTCTTTAGCACTGCTTCTCTTTCTTCTATCATGTAGCCAGAGCAAGTCCGGCCGGGATTCCTCTGAATTCAGAGAAAAACTCACAAGCGCTGAATCGATCACTCCCGACAGTATCAGAGCCAAAAGTATAGCAGACATGAAATTTGGTATGTTCATCTGCTGGTCCTTCAGCACCTTCTCCGGGATGGAATGGACAAAGACGCTGGATAAGGATGCCTCCTATTTTAAGGCCACCGGCTGTGATACGGATCAATGGTGTAAAGTAGCGAAGGATGCAGGGATGGGATATATCCTGTTTCTTTCAAAACACCACGATGGCTTTTGTCTCTGGGATACAAAAACCACCGATAAAAAAGTGACAAACAGCCCTCTCGGCATCGACGTGCTGGCTCAATTAAGAAAATCATGCGACAAATACGGCATCAAGCTGGCCCTTTATTTCTCCGAGGGAGACTGGAACTGGCCGGGTGCGGTGGATGGCCAGGGCCACAGCCAGGGAATTGGCCTGGATCCCGAAATGAAAAAAGCTCAGCTAAAGGAGCTTTGTACCCAGTATGGCCCCATAGAGTTTTTCTGGATGGATCATGCGGTGGGAGACGGGGGACTGAGTCATCAGGAAACCGTCCAATGGGTACATGAGTTTCAGCCCGATTGTTTTGTAGGATTTAATCATGGGGAACCCGCCGGAAGATTATCGCTCAGAGAAATGGGAACACCGGGGCCCCTTGGCGATGCCAGTACCACAAAATATAACAAAGATGCTGAGGCCAATTACGGGGGATATCTGGTAGCTGAGTTTACCTATCCTATTTTGCCTCCCCACGAGGGCGGTGCCATGTGGTTTTATTCCCTGCCCATTCATGATTCCCTGGTTCATCCACCGGACAAACTTTACCAGGACTACCTGGGCGCAGTGAGATATGGGAATATATTCTCTATAAATGTGGGTCCCAATTACGAAGGAAAATTAAGAGATGTTGATGTTGAAACGCTCCAGGAGGTGGGCGCTTTAATCAGACAATGAGTTTAAATAATTAAATGCTGAATCTATGAAACACATCTTTTTTACATTTTTTTGTTTGATTATTTCCGTCTTTTATGTTTCCGGCCAATTCAGAACCAACTATCCCGATATTCCAAGAATTGATGTGCACGCTCATATAGGTTCGGATCTGACAGGGATCGCCAATTGTCTTGATTTAAGGGATATAATGTTGGCCAACAATAACATAGACCTGGCTATCTGGATCAACCTGGGTGGTACAAATGACCCTGTTGAAAATCCGGAAAATGTAAAGGCCGCCAGCAAGGGGCATATCTTGAGTACCATTGCCGATTATTCTGCACATGACGGATTAAAATATGCACCTGATGCTTTAGAAGGTTTTCAGAAACAGGGATTTATTGGATATAAAATCTGGGCGGGACCCTGGTACCGAAAGCTTGACAAAAAAGAAGATGGTTTCCCCTATATAGATCATCCCGTCCATGAGGCTACCTTTTCCGAAATGGAAAGACTTGGCTTTTTGTTAGCGTCCATTCACATCGCGGATCCCAATGGACCCTGGGAAGAAAGAACCAATTGGCTGGCAGATCCCATCGAATACTGGACGGAAATCAATGCCTGGAGAAATGTACTGGAAAAGCATCCGGACCTAATCGCCGTGGTGGCCCATGGCAACTGGCTATTATGCCAGGATGCCCAGATCGATTACCTGCGAAACCTCCTGGCCACCTTCCCCAATCTGCACATTGATCTGGCAGCTACTTTTCAGTATTACCACCTGGTAAACCGGGAAAATCTCCGCTCCTTTATGATCGAATGGTCCGACAGAATCCTCTTTGGTACCGATATGGGCAAATGGATGGATAAAAGCGAATCCGCCCTCCGGGCTGAGCAATATATCAGGGCTTTCAGGATTTTAGAAACAGATGACACGGTGCAGGGAGGTTTTTTTGGAGGCCCTGAAATAAAAGGCCTTGCACTGCCCGGGGAAGTGCTGGAGAAAATCTACTATAAAAATGCCATGCGCCTCTATCCTCAGGTAAGTGAGAGCCTGGTTAAACTTGATACGGAAGTAAAATGAAGCAAACGAAAACTCTAGCAACACTTATATCGCTGATCATCCTGTTCCTGATTACCAGCTGCTCCCCAACTTCAAACGAGCTGCCAAACATTGTGATTATCTATGCCGATGATATGGGTTTTGGAGATCTCCATTGTCAGAATCCGAACTCGAAGATCCCCACGCCAAATCTGGATCAACTAGCTGCGGAGGGCATGCGTTTTACCGATGCGCACAGTTCCTCCGGCATCTGTTCTCCAAGCCGCTTTGCTTTGCTTACAGGCACCTATCACTGGCGCAGGCAACACGATATCGTAGGAGTATTTGGCCCGCCCTTCTTCAGGGACAGTGATATTACCCTGCCCCAGGTCTTGAAAACCAGGGGATATACCACTGCCTGCATCGGAAAATGGCACCTGGGCTGGGACTGGGAATTCCGGAATAAACCCTCGGGAGAAGTGGAACAATGGGGAGCCCTGAGAAAAGTATATCTGCCAGAAGATATTGACTGGAGTAAACCCGTGGCCGGAGGTCCGCTGGATAGGGGCTTTGATTATTACTTCGGCGACGGGACCATCAATTTCCCACCTTACGCCTGGGTGGAGAATGACCGCTTTCCGGAAGAACCCACGGAAGAGATGGACATCCATAAAGTTGGATATGAAACCAAAGAGGGGGCGTGGGAATTTCGCCCCGGTCCCAAAGTAGCAGGCTGGAATCCTTACGATGTGCTGCCTGCCCTCACCGAAAAAGCCACGGAATGGATACACAAACAGGACCACAGCCAGCCCTTTTTCCTCTATTTCGCCCTGCCCTCGCCACATGCTCCCATCATCCCAAACGAAGCGTTTGACGGAAAATCGGAGGCCGGGGCTTACGGAGACTTTGTATTTCAATCGGACTGGGTGGTAGGCCAGGTGTTAACTGCCCTCATGGATAAGGGCCTGGAAGATAATACCATCGTGGTTTTCAGCTCCGATAATGGTCCGGAAGCCTATGCCTGGAAACGTGCAGAAAGTTTTGAACATTTCAGTATGGGAGATTTCCGTGGACTCAAAAGAGACGTTTGGGAAGGAGGACATCATGTACCATTTATATTCAAATGGCCGGGAGAAATAAAAGCAGGCTCGGTTTCAGAAGAGGTCATTTCACAGGTCGATCTGATGGCTACCCTCAGCAGCATCGCCGGAATAGAGCTAAGCGATCATGCCGCTCCGGACAGTTATAACCTTCTGCCAATTTTAAAGGGAGAAAGACACCGGTCTCCTTATAGAGAAGCAACGGTACATAATACCTATCCAGATACCTGGGGCATCCGGAAAGGAGACTGGCTTTATATAAATGGCCCCTCGGGAGGGCACAGAGAACCCCCGGAATCATTTAAAAGATTAAAAGGCTACACAGATTTCCATACAGAAGGGATATTATTCAACTTAAAGGAGGACCCCGGACAACGGGTCAACCTCTATGAAACACATCCGGAAAAAGTTCAGGAGATGGACAGGCTCCTACAAGAATACCGGGAAAGTGTAAGTTCTATAAAAGATTAAATCATGATCACTATTAAAAAAAGTACCCTGCTGCTTTTACTCCTGCTTTGCCTGGCAAATGTTGCCTTCGCCCAAAAAGCGAGCACTCCTCCCTTAAAAATCATGAGCTACAACATCTGGAATGGCTTTGACTGGGGCAAAGATTCTGTCCGAAGAGAAAACTGCATTGCTTGGATAAAAAATCAAAAGCCTGATGTACTTGCCCTGCAGGAATTGTGCTCCTATACGGAAGAAAAACTGAAAGAAGATGCCCTGAAATGGGGACATCCCTATGTACAGCTATTAAAAACGGAAGGCTATCCAACTGCACTTACCTCAAACAGGCCTATTGTGTTAAAAGAACGGGTAGAAAAACCTTTCTGGCACGGATTATTACATTGCGAATCCTATGGCATAGACTTTTATATCGTTCATTTGTCTCCTGCAGATTGTGAGATCCGGTTGAATGAGGCAAGACTGATTACCGAAAGAATCAAAAAGAGCAAAAACGAGTCATTTATCATACTTGGAGACTTTAACTCTTATTCCCCCTTTGATGCAAGCTGGATGGAAAAGAACACGGCTCTGAAGAACAGAACCCTGCAAAATATAAATGAAACATACTCGAACCTTCGATTGGGAGAGTTTGATTACTCCGTGATTTCTGAATTCCTGGCCTGTCCTTCAGTGGATGTTTGTTTGGGCCTTACTGATTTGCAGGAAGCTTATACATTTCCTACACCGGTATTAATAGGAAAATTTGATCAGACTTCCAGGAGCATTATACAAAACAGGGTTCGGATTGATTATATCCTGGCCAGTCCGGCCCTGGCTAAAACCTGCGAGAAGGTTGTGATTTTTAACCAGGAAGCAACTCATTTGCTTTCCGACCATTATCCGGTGATGGCTGAGTTTACATTAAACCAATAATTGGAACAAGCATGAAATTTTCTATTCTGATCCTGCTGTTACTGGGTATAAGCTTCTTTGGATGTTCGGAGACCATTGAACCCCTCGAGCCTGTTCCAACTCCTCAGCAGCTCGCCTGGCATGAGGTGGAGATGTACGGCCTGGTATGTTTTAACCTGGTTACCTTTGAAGACAAAGAATGGGGATACGGGGATGCCGATCCCGTCATCTTCAATCCCACCGAATTCTCTGCTGACCAGATTGTAAACGCTGCCAAAGAGGGTGGTTTAAAAGGAATCATACTGGTCTGCAAGCACCACGAAGGATTTTGTCTCTGGCCAAGCAAAACTACCGATTACAACATTTCAAAGTCGCCCTGGAAAAATGGACAGGGCGATATGGTAAAAGAGTTTCAGCTTGCCTGCGAAAAAGCCGGGATAAAATTCGGTGTGTATCTCTCCCCCTGGGATCGAAATTCCGCTGTCTACGGTCAGGCCGGATACATCCCAATCTATTATGAACAGCTCAGGGAGTTACTTACCGGATACGGGGAACTTTTTGAGGTCTGGTTCGACGGGGCCAATGGGGGCGATGGCTGGTATGGAGGGGCCGATACCATCAGGAATATTGACCGTTTTTCCTATTATGGCTGGGATTCGATTTATAATATTGTCAGGGAGCTGCAGCCCAATGCAGTCATATTCTCTGATATGGGAGATATCAGGTGGGTGGGAAACGAGGAAGGAAAGGCCGGTGAAACCAGCTGGTGTATGTACACCCCAAAAGGGAGGGATGAAGATAATAGGCCGGCACCGGGATTCACCAAATACTGGGAAGCAAGCGAAGGTCATGAAGATGGGAGATTCTGGATGCCTTCGGAATGTGATTTCTCCATCAGACCAGGCTGGTATTATCATGAAAACCAGAACCATGCTGTAAAATCACCGGAGGAACTGTTTGATCACTACCTGAAGACTGTGGGTCGAAATGCATCCTTCAATCTCGGATTACCACCGGATACCCGGGGGATTATGCACAAGAATGACCTTGAATCACTCAAAGGATTCAAGCAGATCCTGGATGAAGCATTCCATACCAATCTGGCCCTGAAGCAAAAGATCAGTACCGAAACAAGCAGGAGAGGATATCCGGGGAAAAATCTCATAGACGGTAATCCCGGAACCTTCTGGGCTGCTCCCGAAAACAGTACCGCGGCGGAAATCATTATTCAGCTTGATGAAATTCAGGAAGTCAATGCAATTCTATTACAGGAGCACATTGAACTGGGACAGCGGATTAAATCCTTTTCTGTTGAAGTCAAAATAGAAGACGATTATGTAAGGGTAAAAGAGGGAACCACCATCGGCTACAAACGAATTCTGACCTTCGATACGGTTCGGACCAACGAAATAAGGATCACTATTAAGGATTCCAGGGCAGCTCCGGTTTTATCCGAAACCCAACTATACTGCTTCCAGAATCTCTTATCTTAGAACTAACTTTTGAAATCGAATACAAGTAATACCTGAACAACATGCCCAGACTTATAAGTTTTATACTGTTTTTTTTAACGCTAAGCACATCCTATACCAGGGGCCAGGAAATTATCCTGGATAAAGGATGGAAAGCCAAGCGGGCTTTTGAGCTTCCAGTTGACGGGACCGAAATTTCTTCGCCTGAATTCCAACTATATGACTGGATGGAAGCGGTGGTTCCTGGTACGGTTCTAACTACGCTGTTACACAATACAAAGATTCCCGATCCTTTCTTTGGATTGAATAACGATCTGATCCCGGATATATACGAAACCGGAGCTGAGTATTATACCTTCTGGTTTCTGAACCGTTTTTCGGCACCAGTATTGAAACCGGGGCAGCAAGTGTGGTTGAAATTCAGGGGCATCAATTATTCGGCAAACATGTTTTTGAATGGCAAACGGGTGAATACCGACACCCATAAAGGCATGTTCCTGAGAGAAAAATACCTGATTACCCCTATGCTTATCGAGAATGGAACCAATAAGCTGGCTGTGCTGGTGGAGCCCCCGGATCCGGTGGGCCATGCCAACGGCGGACAGGGGGGAGACGGAACCATTGCCCGCTCGGTGACCATGCAGTTTACAGCGGGCTGGGACTGGATATGTCCCATCCGCGACAGGAACACCGGTATCTGGGACCAGGTATCCCTGGAGATTACCGGGCCGGTAGACATCCGGGATCCTTTTGTGAAACCGAAAGTCCCGGGTATTAGAGTGCCCGGGGGGAAACAGAAACCGGCATATGTTAGGATCTCTGCGGAGTTATTTAATGCCTCTGAGCTCCTTCAGGAAGGAACCCTGGTAGCCCGCATTGGTGAGAAGGAATGGTCCATGCCGGCCAGCATGAAGGCCGGGGAAACGCTAATGCTTGAATTTGATGAAATAGAAATAAAGGATCCGGAACTCTGGTGGCCCAATGGCATGGGGAAAGCGAGGCTTTATGAGCTGGACCTGGAGTTCAAACAGAATGACAGGGTCTCGGATTCAGAATCCTTCCATTTTGGCTTGCGGGAAACTTCTAATTATTTCGACAAGGAGGTTGGCGGAAGGGTGTTCCAGATCAATGGACAGAAGATCTTTATCAAGGGGGGGAACTGGATCGCTTCGGATGCCCTGCTTCGCCTGTCACCCGAACGATATGAAGCAGAAGTCCGCATGCATGCCGAAATGAATATGAACATGATCCGTATCTGGGGCGGGGCCATGCCCGAGCGCCCCGAATTCTACGAGGCCTGCGATAAATACGGGCTGCTGGTATGGCAGGATTTCTGGGTTTCCGGCGATTGTAACGGACGCTGGCTGGATCCGCGCAAAAAGGAATCCCAGGCGCGCCGGCAGGCCTACCCCGATGATCACTCCCTGTTCATAAGCACCGCCATCGACCAGATAAAAATGCTGCGTAACCATCCGAGCCTGTACCTGTGGTGCGGAGGAAATGAGTTCCCTCCCCCACTGGATATCCATGAGAAGCTGGAAAAGGAGATCTTCCCGAAGTATGATGAAACGCGCTACTATGTAAACGAATCCACCTCCGACAGTATTCTTCGAAATACCATTGGAGGAAATGGAGACGGCCCCTATGGGATCCAGGATCCAAAGCGCTTCTTTGTAACACAATCCTACCCCTTTAATCCGGAGCTGGGCTCGGTGGGAATGCCCAATGTGGAAAGCATGAGAAAGATGATGGATGAGAAAGATCTTGAGCCTCCCCAGAGGGACAGGGCAAATCCTGTCTGGCGCTATCACAAATTCATCGGCTACGGGAAATACATTGAGCAACTGGGAGAGATTCAGGGAATAGAAGACTTCTGTAAAAAGGCCCAGCTGGTAAATTACGAGCAATACCGGGCCCTGCAGGAGGGTTTCAATGCGGGCATGTGGGATAAGTATACGGGAATGCTGGTATGGAAGAACCAGAATCCCTGGACCTCTCTGCGCGGACAATTTTACGATGTATTCCTGGACCAGAACGGAGGGTTTTACGGCTTCCGTCATGGAGCCAAACCCCTCCATATTCAGTTAAACCTCAATGATTCCAGCATTTGTATCCAGAACCAGACCTACGCCGATGCCAGGCAATTGACCATTGAATCGGAGTTATTCGACCTCCATGGAAACTCCATTGAAAAGAACAGTTCCAGGGCAAGTGTAAAAGCCAATTCATACAAAGTAGCCAGTAAATTATTCGCGAATGAAAAGCCGGAAGGTTTTTATTTTGCCCGGCTTAAACTACTGAGCAGCAAGGGTGAAGAGCTTGATGAGAACCTTTACTGGCTCACCAGCAATGATTCTGACTGGTTGAAGCTGCAAGAGCTAAAACCGGCTGATATAGAAGTAAGCGTTGCGAAACTAGAGCATGCTTTGTTCAATGTTGCTATTGAAAATACGGGTGAAGAAACAGCCTTTTTTATTCGCTTGAAGATAAGTGATAAAAAAAGTGGTGAGCTTCTTCTTCCGGTGTTTATGGAAGATAACTATATCACTCTTTTCCCCAGAGAAAAGCGGCAAATTGAAATCGATCTATCCCATCGGGGAAAGGAGATTATCGCCTCGGACCTGCTCCTGGAAGTAGCTCCGTGGAGTGGTAAATCGTTTACTGTTGGATTATAATCAAAATCAGATCAAATGAGGACCTTAAGTATATTTCTTTCACTTGCAATCTTGTTTGCCTGCAAGGCACAAAAGCCTGAAAACGAACTAAAAGACCAGATTGAAAAAAACGAATACTTTGCCTACACAAAAAGCAAAGCCCTGGAAATCGTGAAGACCGGATTTAATGCCGGTGACGGCTACGGGGAGGTCTGGATCCGGGATTATAACACCTTCATCGAACTTTCAGCCGAAGTCTACCCGAAGGAAACGCTGAAAGAAAATCTGCGGGTATTCTTCCGGCTGCAGCGGGAAGATGGAAACATTGTTGACGGGTTTATTCCCAGGGAAAAGGCCATTCAAACCGAGGGAGGCTATGAATATATATTTACGGAGCTGGAGCCTGATTACGCCGGTCATAAAAACACCGTAGAAACCGACCATGAAACTTCCCTGGTGCAGGCAGTTTATAAGTACGTAAGAAAAACCGGGGACAGCACATTCCTGAATGAAAAGATCGGGGATAAAAGCGTCGCGGAAAGACTGGAACGATCCATGGAATTCCTGTTGAATGATCGCTGGAGCGAGAAGCATGGCCTGATCTGGGGGGCCACTACTGCGGACTGGGGCGATGTGCAGCACTGTCATCCCTGGGGAGTATTTATTACCGAAGACACAAAATTCTGCCTGGACATTTACGACAATGCTATGTTGCTCATTGCCCTGGATAATCTGATGGAGATAGTTCCTGCCACCAGAGAAAAATGGCAGCCCATTCGATCTGCTATCGCCGAAAATACCATGAAATACCTGTGGGATGAGGAGAATCAAAAATTTATTCCCCACGTATATCTCGATGGCTCTCCCTTTCCAGATGAGTTTAACGAGAACGAAATTTACTATCACGGGGGGACTGCCGTGGCTATTGAAGCGGGATTGCTATCGAAGGAGCAGATAAAAGTCTCCCTGGAAAAGATGATAGTAAACGTTGAAGCTTCAGGTGCCGGTTCCATCGGGTTAACCATGTATCCCCCCTATCCCGAAGGTTCCTTTGAGAACAAAGGCATGTATCCCTATGGCTATCAGAACGGGGGCGACTGGACCTGGTTTGGGGGCCGCATGATCCAGGCACTTGTCAAATATGGATTCGTGGAAGAGGCATACGAACAGCTGCAGCCCATGGTAAAACGAGTGAAGGACAACGAGGGCTTCTATGAATGGTACACCGTTGACAACCAGCCTGAGGGATCAGGAACTTTTCGTGGTTCAGCCGGAGTGCTTTACAAAGCCATTGAGATGTTGGAAGCAGCCATTTAATTACAGCTCGAAATGTATCGATCAATCCTGCTTTTACTGCTTGCCGTTGTTAGTATCAGTTCCTGTCAAAGTAACAGAAATAGTGAACTGGCAGCCAGGATTCTGGCTGATGAATACCTGCATAAGGTCGGTCAGCTTGTACCCTGGATGCATGAGAATGCAACGCCTGCAGGCACCTTCTTTATGTTTTCACTTTTTTGTATTCCGGTACCATTTGTGCTTAGGAGAATTCCAGGGACAAAGGGAATGTCCTTGTATGAAATTGAAAAGGTCTGGAGATAGTATCGAGACTTGATTTACAATGCATCCTTGATAGCAGATAGAGTTAGTAGAAATACTTAATACATAATACTTAAGAAATGAAGGTTTACTTATTATTTGCAGGACTACTTATCATTGCACAATCTGTTATGGCAAGACCACTTAGTATTGCCAAAACAGCTACTATTACTTCCTCTTCAGAGCTTAACAAACGCTTGAGCTGCCATAACATTAATGACGGCATTATTGCGATTAATGGCCAGGGCAATTGGATGGCGAAAGGAAAAGAAGCCTGGGTGATGCTAAGCTGGTCTGAGGCACAATTGGTCGATAAGGTAGTTGTTTACAATTTCCCATCCGAAAATGGCAGGGTATTGAGTGGACAACTGGAGTTTAGCGATGGTAGCACACTAGAAATTGAGTTACCTGATGACGGCACAGCTAAAGCGATTGAATTTGTAGAGAAAGAAACGAAATCTATTCGCTTTATTGCTAAAGAATATATTGGAGCACATGCCGGCCTTTCCGAAATTGAAGTATATCCTTCTCCCAATCAATACATTGAAGCTGTTGAGTGGGTTGATCCATATATTGAAACCAACAGAGGGCGATTTTTCCTTTTTGCTACCGGCTCACGACCCTACGGTTTAGTTTGTGCTGCCCCTATGACAAAAAACTGGAACAATAGTGGTGGAGGATATGCATACTTTTTAGAAGAAATTTTGGGGTTTCCTCAGATTCATGCCTGGACCTTATCCGGACTGAACCTGATGCCTACTCTGGCAAGTATTGATCCAACCCTGGGTGAAAACGAATGGAAATCGCCTTTTAAACATGACGATGAAATTGTTCAACCGGGCTATCACCGGGTCTTTCTTCCAAAAAGCAATGTTTGGGTGGAGCAAACTTCAACGGACAGGGTAAGCTTTTATCGTTTTCGATGGACAGAAAATACAGAGGCCCAGTTATTGCTTTCCTTGCATGGGTTACTGGGAAATAGCCGAATGACCAATGCCGATGTGAAGAAAATCAATGATCAGGAATTTGAAGGCTCGGTTAGTTCAGTTGATCGGGCCTACAATGTGGGCCCAAAGGATGTCAAAATATACTTCGTTGTTCAGGTCGATAAAAAATGGGAATCATTTGACGGCTGGAATGGAACAGAAAGGTTTCAAAATATAACAACACTGAAAGGTGATAGTGCCGGAACTTCAATGGCATATAAGGTGAAGGCAGGTGACGGGTTACAAATGAAAATAGCTGTTTCATATACAAGTATTGAAAATGCCAGGAATAACCTGCATGCTGAATGCACTGGTTGGGATTTTGATGCTGTTAAAGAAGACAGCAGAAATACCTGGAACGAATGGCTCGGGAAAATAAAAGTTGAAGGAGGAAGTGTTGCCCAGCGAATTAAATTCTATACCGACCTGTGGCATGTTTTACTGGGTCGCCACCGTATAAACGACGTGAATGGAGATTACCCCGACAGAACTACCGGGGAAAAGACGAACACAGGTAACTTAACCGACGGCTTCATAACCGATGCTAATTTCATAGTAAAAAATCCCGGAATTAATGCCAACGGTGAGCTTAAGCATAACATGTACAATTCCGATGCTTTTTGGCTGACGCAATGGAACCTGAATGTGCTTTGGGGATTAGCCTGGCCCGAAATCCAGGACGACATAGCTTCATCGTTGGTGGCTTATTCCAACAACGGGGGATTACTTCCCCGGGGTCCATCTGGAGGTGGCTATTCTTTTATCATGACAGGCTGTCCGGCGACCAATCTGATTGTAAGCGCTTTTATGAAAGATATCCTTACAAAAACGGACCATGAAAACGCATTCCAACAAATAAAAAAGAACCATTTTCCCGGAGGAATGATGGGTGGGGGCGAATTCTTTGCAGATGACCTTGAGTTTTATGATACCAATGGCTGGTGGCCAAACAATGCTGGTATTACTATTGAAGCAGCTTTTCAGGATTGGGGCGCAGCTCAAATGGCAAAAAAACTGGGGAAATATGATGATTATCATTATTTTATGAGTCGCTCTTCCTCTTGGAGAAATTGCTTTGATCCGGAAATCAATTTAATATTGCCTAAAGATCAATACGGAAAATTTATCCATAAAGACCCTCTTGATGGAAATGGTTTTGTAGAGGCAAACTCATGGCAAACAACCTGGGGAGTTTCTCACGATTTAAGGTACCTCTCAATGTTGATGGGTGGAGATAGTGTTCTTTGCACTAAATTAAATTTTGCATTTGAAAAAGAGATTCATAACGATTTCGTTAATGGTTACAGTAGAGGGTACTTAAGTTATGCCAACCAGCCGGGTTGTTCTAACGCACATGTTTTTAGTTATGCTGGTAAACCATGGTTAACCCAATATTGGGTAAGGCAGGTAAACGAGAAAGCTTATGGCGGCATTACGCCCGATTTAGGTTATGGCGGTCATGATGAAGATCAGGGTCAAATGGGCGGTGTAAGTGCTTTAATGTCAATAGGCCTGTTTAATATTATTGGAACAGAATCTCAAAAACCATACTACGAATTAACCGCTCCGGTATTCGATAAGATAACCATTGAATTGGATAATACCTATTACAAAGGCAGGGAATTTGTCATAAAAACCTACAACAATTCAAAGGATAATTGCTACATCCAGAAGGTTAAACTGAATGGAGCGGAGCTGCATAATTTCTGGTTCTATCATGAAGATTTTGCCAACGGTGGTGAGTTGGAGATTTGGCTTGGCGACCAGCCAAATAAAACGTGGGGATTGCGCGAGTATCCTCCTGTAAATAATTAAAAGAATGAAAAAGATTTTGGTGATTGTTTTTGTATTCGTGTCTTGCATTTCATGGGCTGCATCGGGTGAGGTGGAAATAGTAGCAATAAAACCAACCCCCTTTTTTCCCAGAGTTGAACAGGGAGAGCCTTTAAAACAGATTGTTCAGATTTCGGTAAAGAACACAAGCGCAGAATTGCCGGAACAGGATGGTCTTGTCAGGATTAAAGAATTGATGATGATCCCTTCAGAAAGTGCACCATAGATCATACATGGGAAGAATAATTTTTTACCACTTTTTGTCAGCTTCGGGGAACTTTGACCGCTCACATGTGGGAAAATCATTCCTAATATGGCTTCATATTACAAAAATTCATATATTAATCAAACCGATTTGGCTAAGCATTGAACATTGAAGCATATTACTTTAGATGACATATCCAAAAGCCTGAAAATCTCCAAAGGTACAATCTCATTGGTATTAAATGGTCGAGGAGACGAGAAACGTGTGAGCAAAGTAACCCAGGAGAAGATTATTAAGTTTGCAAATGATCATAACTATAATCCAAATCAGTTAGCGAGGGCTTTAAGACGAGGCAAAAGTGACATGATAGGATTGATTGTGCCTAATATTTCGGATGTGTTTTTTGCAACAATAGCCAGAAGAATTGAAAAAATGGCCGAGCAGTCTGGCTTTAATGTCATTTTCAGCAGCACTGGAGAAAGAATTGAGAGAGAATCCAAAATAATTCAAACGATGCTGGACAGGCAGGTGGACGGATTAATAATTGCATCATGCCAGAAAAATAATGAAGGTATTCTAAGACTTAAAAAGGATCATTTTCCTTTTGTTCTTATAGACAGAGTGTATCCTGAAATTGAAACCAATTTTGTCGGTTTTGATAATAATGGAGGGATTTCATCGGCTGTAGAGCACTTAATTCAATCAGGTAGGAAGCGAATTGCTTTTATTTTAACTTCCTCAAGCCTTGAGACCATTCGCGAACGTTTAGCAAGCTATGTGCAAACCATGGAAAAATATGGCCTTCAGGTGGAAAAAGGCTGTATTCAAGATTTGCATCGTGATTGCGTAGAAACTGATATGAGCAAGGTTATTAAGGCTTTGGTGCAGAAACCTCGAAGTATTGAAGGTATCGTATTTGCTACCCATTATCTGGCAGCCGAGGGATTGAGGACATTAAAATCAATGAAAATTAGGGTGCCAGATGACATGGCGATCGTGAGTTATGGAGAAAGAAGAGATTTCGACCTCTTGGACCCTGCTGTTACATCGGTACATTTACCCATTGACGAAATGGGAGATAAGGCAGTTGATATATTATTGCGCAATATGGAGGAATCAACATCGGTATATGAAATAGTTAGATTAAGAACCGAACTTATTGTAAGAAAATCATGCGGAGCACAATAGTGTTTTTTGCCTCAAGGCCAAAACCGGTTTGGCCCTTGAGGGATACTATAACTTGATTGTTATTCATAAAAATATGATCTGGAACAGGAACTCAGCCTTATTTCTTATAGCTCTAATTTCTTTCTCAAGCTGTAAAACCCGTGTAGAAGAAATCCTTTTTAAACATATAGGCACATCACGTTCAGGATTAGACTTTAAAAATGAATTAGTTATAGGCGCTAAACTCGTTTAGGAATGGGAGTAATGTCAAATAAAGAATGGGAAAGCAGCCCAAACGACACACCGCCATCTATGTCAGATTCCAAATAGGAGACCATTAAATTTTGTTACACCAAAAAAATAAAAGTATGAAAACGTCCCAACCAGATTTTTCCGGATCACTCCCCCACTGCTGTTGTCCCACTCATAATCCTAACGATGCTCATGGAGACACCATGAGCCGAAGGAAATTCATCAAAGTGGCTGGAGGCACCACCTTGTCGGTAGCCGCCCTCTCAGGCCTTTCCTGGTCAGTACTGGCAAATTCAGGCCTGAAGGAATCAGGGGGTCTGATACGGCAGAACCTGGTGGTGAAACCCATCCTGGTATACAGTGTTGGTGAATACCGGCCCCAATCCAGCTGGAGGTCGTGGGGAGGGATTCAGACAGAAGAGGATGCCACGGCAGAAATCTCAAGAATCAATGGGGAGCTGGATAAGCTCAAGTCCGAAGCGGATTTTCCTGTGAACTTTTTACCTTTAGCAGCCATTAAGGGACCGGATGATATCGAAGGCATTGGCGATTTGGATACGGCCGATACCTATCTGATATATGCAGCGGGCGGATGGATGGATACATTTGATGCCCTGCATCAAAAAGAAAAGGATACGATCTTCTTTTGCCGGCATAAATCGGGTCCCGTCTATCTGTGGTACGAAATTATCAGTCCGCGCTATTTGAGGCAACATACGGACAAGCTCGCTCTCTCCGGAGTGGATGAGGAGGATGTGGTAATTGATAACCAGGATGAGATACTCTGGCGGCTAAGGGCTTTATGCGGATTAAAGAACACGCGGAATACAACCATCCTTGCCATCGGAGGAGCCGGGGGTTGGGCACAACCCAAAGGAGTGGTTCCGGGACTTGTGAAAGATAAATTTAAGTTCGAGATCAAAACCCTCTCCTACGATGAGCTTGGGAAAATCATTGTTGAGGCAAAGAATGATCCCTCAGCGGTAAACCGTGCCAGGATAAGGGCAGCAGAGTATCTGGAGGATAACACCGTATCCATGGAGACAAAGCGCAGTCATTTAGATAATTGCTTTCTTCTGGATGAGGTATTCCGGAAGATCATGGATCGGGAGAATTGCCGGGCCATCACCATCAACGGGTGCATGGGAACCATTATGCCACTGGCTGAGACCTCGGCCTGCATGACACTCAGTTTGCTGAATGATGCAGGGTATCTTGCATTCTGCGAATCTGATTTTGTGGTAATTCCGTCCGGTATCCTGCTGGCCAATATATCAGGCAACCCTGTTTTTCTGAATGATCCAACCTATCCGCATGACGGAATTATTACCCTTGCACATTGTACTGCTCCCAGGCGAATGGATGGAAAAAAACGTGAACCAGCCCGGATTCTTACACACTTTGAATCAGATTACGGTGCCGCACCTAAAGTCGAGATGAAAAAAGGACAGGTAGTGACGAATATTATACCTGACTTCCAGGTCAATCACTATGTGGGATTAAAAGGAACCATTGTAGATAATCCCTTTATGGACATATGCCGTTCGCAGATTGATATCAGTTACGATGTGGATAGCCATCTGCTCGCCAAACGGATGCCGGGATTTCACTGGATGACCGGGTACGGGGACTACTTGAGGGAGACTGGTTATGCTCTGAAGAGGCTTGGAATTGAGTGGGAACAGATGTAAGCTCCTTCAGTTTCTGTAGACGATAAACAATGGCTAAACTATATTAGAACTTTTATCAATCGACTCTTAATCAATCGATTAGGGATAACTAAAATTCAAAATAATGAAACAATATGGAATTATCGTCATTATCATATTAGTTTGTAATAGCTGCGATACTGCTCAGGAAATAAAAGAGCCCATTGACTACGTTGATGTATTTATTGGAACCTCAAACTCACGATGGATGCTTGGTCCATTTGCAAGCTCCCCTTTTGGAATGATCCAACTAGGCCCTGACAATCAGGGTGAGGAATGGATGGGTGGATATGATTATGCCATAAATAGTATCTCTGGTTTTAGCCATATTCATGCATGGACAATGGCCGGATTACGAATGATGCCAACCACAACCGACCTGGTTTTTAATGACAGACCTGTTGATGCTGCATACAAAGGAGGTGGCGCCGGGTATCATTCCCGCATATTAAAAGAAACCGAAAAAGCCTCTCCCGGATATTATTCAGTGCATCTGTACGATCACGAAGTTTCGGCAGAAATGACAGTTACCACACGTTGTGGATTTCAAAAATACACTTTCCCCGAAAAAAAAGAGTCGAGGATTCTTATCGACCTTTTTTTTCCTGCTGAATACAGGTACTCAATCCAGGATGCTCAAATAAAAAAAGTGAGCAATACTGAAATTGAAGGTTTTGCCAAATGCAGTATCGGATGGGCTCATCCTAGTAACTGGAATGAATATACCCTCAATTTTGTTTTAAAATTTGACACCCCATTTGAAACCTTCAATGGATGGAACGAAGGAAAGCTTACAAAAGATACAACCGGAATATCTGGCAAAAACGATATTGGAGCATATGTTACCTATCAGACACACACCAACGAAACAATTATGGTGAAATCTGGAATTTCATTGGTTAGTATCGATCAGGCAAGACTCAATTTGAATACCGAAATGGACTCCTATGGATGGGACTTTGAAGCGGTAAAAAACAGGGTACACGAAACATGGGCAAAGTTGTTAAATAAGGTCAAAGTTGAAGGCGGGACAGATGAAGATAAAAAGAAGTTTTACACCAATCTCTACCGGAGTTACGCAGCAAAACAAACCTGGAACGATGTAGATGGGAAATACATAGATCCATGTGAAAATGTACAGCAAATGCCAGAGGGCCAAAGAATGATTGGAGGTGATTCATTTTGGAATTCATACTGGAATCTGAACAGTCTTTGGTCATTGGTTACACCCGGAATTATGGAAGATTATGTTGAAACACAGCTTGAACTTTACAGAAAAAACGGATGGACAAGTGTTGGACCTACTGGTGTGGAATATACAGGTATTATGGGAGTATCACATGAAACGGCAATGATAGTAGGAGCTTATCAGAAAGGTATTAGAGGTTTTGATATTGATGAAGCTTACCAGGCTGTAAGTCATACGGTTACTGAACAAGGTAAAAGACTAGAGCCGTGTTCCGGCCTTGCAGGAAATGAGTACCTGGATGTATATATTAAGAAGGGATATGTTCCTTTTGAAATGAACCCGGCAAGCCGAACTTTGGATTATGCCTACGACGATTTTTGTGTTGCCCAAATGGCCTTAGCCTTAGGGAAAAATGACGATTATGAATATCTGATTAAAAGATCGGAGAACTGGAAAAACCATTTTCACCCGGAATTAAAATATATCGTACCAAAAGATTCAATGGGTGAATGGATGCAAGATTACAATCCCTTCTCGGGAAAATACTTTGTTGAAGGAAATGGCTGGCAATATTCCTTATATGTTCCGCACGATATTCCGGGTTTAATAGATATGATTGGCAAAGATCTGTTCAATACCAGACTTGAAGAGGGTTTTGAGAAATCTGTTAATGAAAAGTTCGCTGCACATGCCCTCGACCGCTACCAGCCCGAGCCTGTAGAATATTACATTAATATGGGAAATCAGGTGAACATGCAAGCTCCGTATCTTTTCAACTATTCAGGTAAACCATGGTTGACTCAGAAATATTCAAGGGCAATTCTTGATACTTATTACGGTTCTACACCTTACCATGGATGGGAGGGCGATGAAGATGAAGGCCAAATGGGAGGCTGGTTTGTTATGAGTGCAATGGGATTATTCGAAATGGAAGGTGGCTGCGAGGTAGAACCAATGGTAAATATCACCAGCCCACTGTTTAATAAAATAACAATCAAATTGGATAACAAATATTATAAAGGGAAGCAGTTTACTATTGAAGCTCGAAACAATTCAAAAGAAAACATTTACATTCAATCTGCAACTTTCAATGATAAAACTCTCAATACGGTTCGTATAAAATTTCAAGATATTGTTAATGGCGGATCATTGATCCTGGAAATGGGACCCGAACCCAATAAGGAATGGGGTAAGGACTTGTAATCGATTGGTATATCAACGGAAAAGGGCGATCACTCAAACAAGTTGGAGTAGAATTATGAGAAAACATTGGAATTTATAAGGTTCAGTCGCATTAATCCAATTTGCTTCTTAAAATCAAATATTGCGCATACTAAACTGCCAAAGAAATGAAATGCATTGATAAATCCTGATATGAAGGCCAACAGAGATCTTACGAAAACGATAACTCTCATCTTACTTGCTATGCTAAAAAGCCCTGTTTTTGCCGGGCCCAATAATATAGCCCCCTTGGCAGAAGTTACGGCATCTTCGAGCATTTCAGACGAATATAGTTCTTCCAATATGGAGCCCGTTGACTATGTGAATCCTTTTATTGATACTCACAAGAGCAGGTGGTTCTATTTTTCTTCCGCCAGTCGTCCCTTTGGTATGGTCAGCCTGAGTCCCGATACCTGGACAAAGGGCAGCTGGAACAGTGGCTATTTATACGATAGTTTACATGTACGCTGTTTCAGCCATATTCATGCATGGCAAATGGCCGGTGTTCCAGTTATGCCAACCACTGGCCAAATAAAAGGGCATTTGGGAATGGAGGCTACAAAATCATCATTTTCGCACGATAAAGAAATCGCTGTTCCCGGTTATCATAAAATAGTCTTAGATGACTATAATATTATTGCTGAATTGACATCGACAACAAGAGTTGGTTTCCACAGATATACATTCCCTAAAACAGATAGTGCATATATAAATTTCTTTACAGGGGCATTTTTAGCACATGGGAAAGTCGATTCTTCCTATGTGAAAAAAGTGGATACCCATGAAATAGAAGGTTTCTCACTACTAGGCAAAACCGGGAGAAGACCAAAAGCGACTTACGTGTATTTTGTTGCGAGAACCAATCAGGAGATTCAGGAATTCAGGGGCTGGGAAAATAATTTACTGCTTGATCCGGAAACAGAAATCCAAGGAAAAAACAATGGGACATGTTTGCGTTTTACATCAAATGGCTCTCCCCTATTAATGAAAGTAGCCATATCCTATACCAGCCTTGAAAATGCCAGAAAAAACATGGATGCTGAACTTCCAGGGTGGGATTTTGCCCAGACTGTTGAAGATTCAAAAGAAGAATGGAACAGCATGCTTTCACGTATCAGGGTTTCGGGTGGGACAGAAAAACAAAAGATCAAGTTCTATACCGATTTGTGGCATGCGCTACTGGGGAGAAAAATAGTGAGCGATGCCAATGGAACCTATTGTGATATGACAGGGGATAGACCTGTAATCAGACAAATAAAATTAGATGCCCATGGAAAACCGGTTTTCCCCCATTACAATTTCGATGCCCTGTGGGGAAGCCACTGGACCATAAATGTTCTATGGTCCATGGTTTACCCGGAAATCATGGACGGTTTTTGCTATACAATGGTGGATATGTATAAAAATGGAGGCTTGATTCCAAGGGGACCCTCTGGAGGAAATTATACCTACGTCATGATCGGGGACCCGGCTTCTTCATTTTTTGCCTGTGCTTACAATAAAGGGATACGCAATTATGATGTTGATTTAGCATACGAGGGATTACTTAAGAATGCCTACCCGGGTGGTATTCGAGACAGGGCAGGGTACGAGCACAACGATAATCCAACAGGCGGAGGCATGTCTTTTTACACCGAAAGAGGCTATGTGCCCGAAGGCATAGAAGGTAGAGGGGGACATAAAGATGGAGCTTCCATGACGCTGGAATATGCCTATCAGGATTGGTGCATTGCCCAGATAGCCAGGTCTATGGGTAAAGATCAGGACTATGCGTCTTTTATGGCACGCTCCGAAAACTTCTCCAACTTGTGGAATCCTGAATCCGGATTCATCCATCCGCGTAACATGGATGGTTCATGGATTGAAGACTTTAATCCCGTAGCTGAAAAGTTTAACACCCTGGGATTTTGTGAAAGCAATGCTGCTATCTACACGAATTTTATTCCCCACAACCTGGATGGTCTCATGGACCTGTTTGGCGGACCGGAGAAGTACACCACATTTTTAGAAAATTCATTTGAAAAGGCCTTACCCAATAATTTTATTGCACCTCATGGAGTACATGCAAAAAGCTGGGTTGATTATGAGAACCAGCCTTCCTGCCACATGGCTCATTTGTTTAATTTTTCTGGCGCTCCCTGGCTCACACAAAAATGGGTAAGGTTGGTAAAGGAAAATACATTTGGCGACACCTCACCCTATGGAGGATACAATGGGGATGAAGATCAGGGGCAAATGGGGGCATTAGGCGTGCTTATGGCCATTGGATTATTCCAGATGGATGGCGGGGCATCCATGAATTCAGACTACGAGATCACTGCTCCTGTTTTCGAGAAAGTCGAAATATTGTTGCATCCGGACTATTATAAGGGTAAGAAGTTTGTTATTTCAGCGAAGAATAGCTCCCCAGAAAATATGTTCATTCAATCAGCACAATTAAATAAGCAAAGCTGGGAAAGGTGCTTTTTTAATCACAATGAATTTGCGAACGGAGGGACCCTGGAATTAATACTTGGTGATAAACCTAATAAAAACTGGGGGAATAGAAAACAGCCGTATCAAAGATAATTTCTCGCTTAATGTCTGTTTGTATGCTCCAGCTAAATACTTACTAAAAAACGATATCCACCATGAAAAATCTTATTGGCGCAATTTTATTAGTGACAATCATGCTGGGTTGTTCTGATACCCAGAAAACTCAAAATTCGGAAACAGCCAAGAAAATTCTCGAAGACAAACGACTTGATATAGTTTATGAGATGGCCAGGGAAACCCTGAAACCGGAAGACGGACAGTTCAAAGCAGGCAGCAACTATCCGGAAACATGGATCAGGGATTTCGCGACATTTGTTGAAGTTGCACTCGAGGTTAATCCTAAGGAAGTGATCAAAGAAAGACTTTTATTGTTTTTTGATTTTCAGGGGGAAGATGGCAACATCGTAGATGGCTATACGGAGATAGATACGGAAGCCGGCTATGATTATATATTTTCAGAAACAGCTCCAGCTTATAAGGCTCACAAAAATACCGTGGAAACCGACCAGGAATCTTCTTTAATTCTCGCCATTGCCCGGTACATTGAAACTACAGGGGACAAAGAGATTCTATATGAAGTGAAAAACGGGAAGACGGTGCTTGAACGATGCGAAATGGCACTTAGGTTTTTGAATGAGGACATGTATTCAGAGGAATATGGCTTGCTCATTGGCGCCACAACGATCGACTGGACCGATGTTCAGCCGGAGAGTCCCTGGGGTGTTTTTATTACGGAGGATACCCATTGGTGTATAGATGTATATGACAATGCGCTTTATGCGCTTGCTATTAGTAAATATCTGGAATGGATCAAGGATGATGATGAGCAGTACAAGTTCTGGAGCAATGAAAAACAGGCTATTGTCGCAAATGTAAAAAAACACCTCTGGGACGAAAAGAATCAAAAATTCATACCTCATGTGTATCTGGAGGACTCGCCGTTTTCCGGATTTGATGAGAATGAGATATTTTACCTGGGCGGCACCGTATATGCGATTCTGGCTGGTGTCTTAAATGAAAGTGAGATCGAAGCTTCATTCAATAAGATGCTTGAGATTAAAGAGATTTCAGGCTCTATGACCATAGCCATTATAAACTATCCCCCCTACCCTTTAGGAAGCTTTTATAATAATGGCGCAGCACCCTACACCTATGTAAATGCTGCCGACTGGACCTGGTGGGGAGGAAGAGCCATTGAAGCCATGATCAAAACCGGACATTTGGATCTGGCCTACCAGGAAATAAGTCCGTTCCTGGACAGGGTTCTGAAAAACGATGGGTTTTATGAGTGGTACTCCGTGATAGATCACCAGCCACATGGTTCTAATACATTTCTGGGTGCTGCAGGGGCACTTGGAAAAGCGATCAAGTTAATGAAGCAAGAAGCGTCACGTTTAAGTAACTAATTATGAACCGAAGAGAATTTTCCAAAAAAGCAGGTATCGCTGCTGCCGGAATAGCAGCATCAAACCATTTAGTTTATTCAAACATTCGGGACAAGAAATTCGAATCAATGAGGCCTCCAGTTGAGGAGAGATTATTTACCAGTCAGGCCATTGAAGAGTTAATAGCCAAAGTAAAACCGCAGTTGAAAGATCCGGAATTATCCTGGCTTTTTGAAAATTGTTTTCCCAATACCCTGGACACAACTGTTTTCTACAAAGAGGAAAATGGCCGGCCACTTACACATATCATTACCGGGGATATCAATGCCATGTGGCTGCGCGATTCTACCTGCCAGGTGTGGCCATATATTCCCTATGCAAGCAGAGACGAGAAACTCCGGAAGATGCTGGCCGGATTAATTAACTGGCAGTCCGATTGCGTTTTGGTGGATCCTTATGCCAATGCCTTCAAGAAGGATATCTCGGAAACTACGCATTGGGTGAACGACATCACGGATATGAAAGATGAGTTGCATGAGCGTAAGTGGGAGATAAATTCCTTGCTGTTTGTCATACGGCTTGCCTATGAATACTGGAAGGTAACGGGCGACACAGAACCCTTTGATGAGAATTGGGAAAAAGCGATGGTGCTAATTTACGATACGCTTCGTGAGCAACAACGATTTGACGATCCGGGACCATATACCTTCATGCGTGAATCAACCAAAGCAAACGAAGTAGTTGCCAATAATGGCTATGGCAGGCCCACCCGGAAAATTGGTATGATTCATGCCACACATCGCCAGGATGATGCCTGCGTCTTCCCCTTTTATGTGCCTGACAATTTAATGGCCGTAGTAGAATTGAAACATCTTTCAGAGATGCTGGATAAAATTAAAAACAACAAGAAACATGCCTCTTTGTGCCTTGAAATGGCCGAACAGATTGATGAGGCTATCAAGGAATATGCCATCATCAATCACCGTGTTTTTGGAGATATGTATGCCTTCGAAGTAGATGGCTATGGCAGTCAAATACTTCTGGAGGAATCAACGGTGCCTAACCTGATGTCATTGCCTTACATAGGTGCCTGTTCCATAGATGATCCGGTGTATCAGAATACCAGGCTTTGGTTATTAAGCGATTGGAATCCGAAATTTGTAAGAGGCAAACGAGATGAGGGAATCGGAAGCACACATTATCCTGAGCCTCCTAAAATGATTTGGCCTTTAAGCACTATTTCACGTGCCTTGACCACCCGTGATAAACATGAAATCACATTTTGTATTGAGCAGCTGAAACGAAGTAATGCGGGGACCGGTTTTATTCATGAGTCCTATATCCCTGATCATCCGGAAAAGTTCACACGTCCCTGGTTTTCGTGGGTGAATACCTATTTTGGAGAAATGATATTGATTTTGCTTGAGACACATCCTTCCGTTCTTGTTTGAAAAAACCCATAAAATGCAAATATGAAGCTCAAGAAAACAGGTTCACATCAATATTGGGGAATACCCCTGCTATACTTGACTTTATTTGTCAATGTATCTGAAGCACAACATCTGGATATGAATTATCCGGACGAAGATCAATCAAATGTTCAGGAGATTATCGTTGTATGCAAGACTCATTTTGATATAGGGTTTACGCATCGTATAGATGAAGTCGTTCCGTATTTCCAAACCAGTATGATCGACCAGGCACTGTCGGTCATGGAACAATCAAAGGACTTACCAGCCGATCAGCAATTTGTGTGGACCGCTCCCGCCTGGGTTATGAGCAAAGTACTGGAAGATTGGGACGGTCAAACTCAGGAACGCAGGGAAAAACTGGAAGATGCCTTTAAGTCGGGACGCTTTGTTTCTCACGCCCTTCCCTTTACCTCCCATTCCGATATTATGAGTGCCGAAGAATTTGCCAGAGGTACGCAATATTCATCATTGGTTGCGAAAAAATATGGTATGCCATTGCCGTATGATGCAAAAGTCACCGACGTACCTTCGCATAGCACTGCCCTGGCAACCGGACTGGCTAATTCGGGAGTGAGATTTATTCATATAGGCTGTAACTGGCCTTCTGGGTCAGTGGATTATCCGGGATTGTTCTGGTGGGAAGGCCCGGATGGTTCACGGATTTTAACCTTGTATTCATCCATTTATAGCTCCTGCACAGCTCTCTGGCCAGAGGCCTGGGGTGGCAGTAAAGGAGAAGATCATCCAGGAGGCGAGAGCATTGGTACAAACTTATTGCCACCAAAAGGATGGCCACATAAAGTATGGTTAGCTATTCTTGTCACTCCTGATAATTCAGGCCCTCCAAAGGAAGAAGCATTAAAACCCCTCTTTGATGAAGTGGCTGAAAAAATGCCGGGTGTGAAGATCAGAATGGGTAGAATGCAGGATTTTGCTGATGCCATCATACAATCAGGAGCGGATCTGCCAGTGGTAAAAAAGGAAGCTCCGGATACTTGGATTCATGGAGTTATGAGCGACCCGGGAGGGATGAAGGTATACAGAAACCTGCAGGCCCTTGCTCCTTCCGCGGAAGTTCTAAATACTCAAATGCAATACTGGAAGTTGCCGGTTGATGATGCCACAGAGCAAATCAATATGGCATACGAAAATATCATGCTGTATGCGGAGCATACCTGGGGGATGGCACAAATTGTAGAAGTATATGGGGATGAGTTTCATGCCCAGGCCAAAGACGAATACAAGAACCTGGAAGATTCATGGGAGGACAAAACAAACTATGTTCGCAAGGCGAATAAAATCATTCAAAAAACAAGCGATTCAGATCTGGCTACTTTGGCCAGCTCCGTTGATATGGAAGGGGAGCGTGTACTGGTATATAACTCTTTACCCTGGCAAAGGTCAGAGCTTATCGAAATCCCCGACTCAGATGGCCAATATTTATTCGCTGAAGACATTCCTGCCAACGGGTATAAAACTTTTCCATTGCATGCAACGGGTGCCAATAGAAACAAAAAGGATCAATCCGGTTTCATTGAAAACGAATACTACAAAATAAGCTTTGATGCTAATCGGGGAATCATAAAATCACTGATAGATAAGAAATCGGGCAAGGACTGGGTGGTTCAAAATTCAACAGAAGGACTGGGACAATATGTAAATGAGCGCTTTACCTACGAGCAATGTCTGGATTATACACTCAAATACCAGAATAAAAGAGCCATGGGAAGCCTTGGTCTCCCGGAAAATGAAGATTGGCCACATCCGGGAATCCATAAACCAGGAATGATTTCGGATAGTATAGTCCCCTATCGTGCTGCATCTCCCACAAAGGGTTCTCTCAGCATTAGCAAAAAAGGCCTGATTCAAACTGCCGTATTAAAAATGCCGGGAGATCCAACCCGTCATTTACCGGCTACAGAGCTGCATATTAGCTTGAAAAAGGGAATGCCGTACCTTGATATAGAATGTAAAATATTAAATAAGAAAAAAGATAACTGGCCTGAAGCCGATTGGTTGTGTTTACCTTTCAATATAGATGATCCCACATTTAAGATTGGCAGAGCCCTGGGAACAATCAATCCTGAAACAGATCTCCTCCCGGGCGCCAACAGACACCTATTCGCAGTTGGATCAGGGGTAACAATAACTGATTCCGATGGCTCGGGAGTTGCAATCGTTCCTCTGGACCATCCTCTTGTCAGTCTTGGGGAACACGGAATTTGGAAGTTTTCAAGAGATTATGTTCCCGAAAAGCCAACTGTATATCTGAACCTTTACAATAACATGTGGAATACCAATTTCCGGTACTGGTACCCGGGCAGCTGGAGCTCTCGTGTCAGGCTCTGGACCTTTGCTGAAACGAAAGACTCAGAAGCAAAGTTTCTTACAGCTTCACTTGAGGCCAGAACACCTCTTCTGGCAAAAAGAGCCACGGGAAAGAAAGGAAATCTACCTGTTCAAGGGGAGGGTATAAAATGTTCACGCTCAGGTGTCGTTATAACTGCTTTTAGCCAAAATTTTAATAATGAAGGAAAGACCATATTTCGTGTTTGGGAGCAGGCTGGTAATTCCGGAAAGCTAAGGATTACTTTTCCCCCAGGTATGAATTACAGCAAAGCACAGGCTATAGATATTCGGGGAGAGAATTCAGGAGATAACATACCCATAGTCAATGGTGAATTGAATTTCGAATTGGGCAAATACGCCCCCGCCAGCTTTATTTTATCGCTATGACAGTAGGACAATAAGAGAATAAATGGGAAATAATCAGACTTATCAAAGAAAAGAATATTTGGCAATAAGTAATTGTAGAATGCGAATTATTATTGCATTGACCGTTTGCGTAATGCTTACTTTATTTTCATGTATTCCTGCTAATAAGGAGAATAATAATCCGAATATTGTCTTCATTTTTGCTGATGACATGGGATATGGTGATTTGAACTGCCAAAACCCATATTCGATGATTCCAACTCCTAACCTTGACCACCTGGCAAGTCAGGGCATGCGTTTTACAGATGCACATACAGCGTCTTCAGTATGTACCCCTTCTCGTTATGGTCTGCTTACCGGACGCTATTGCTGGCGAACTCGGTTGAAGAGTGGTGTTCTTTGGAGTTGGGGCAAGCCCTTGATTGAGGACCATAGGCTAACCATAGGAGGTATGCTTCAAAAAGCAGGTTACCATACAGCCTGCATTGGGAAGTGGCATTTGGGCTGGGATTGGAAGACTGCTGATGATACACCTGTTGATGAAAGTAATTGTACTGAAATTGATTATACCATGCCAATTGCAGAAGGTCCCACAACCCGTGGGTTCGATTATTATTGGGGCGATGATGTAATCAGCTTCCCGCCTTTTGCATACATCAAAAACGATAAGCTGATCAAGGTTCCAACGGTACAGAAAACACCTGGCGATTGGGGAACTGGAGATGGTGGTGCGATGACAGACGATTATAGGATTGAAAATGTCTTGCCTGACCTGACCGAGAAAGCTATTGAATACATCCATGATCGTGCTAAAAGTGAGATGCCGTTTTTCCTCTATTTCCCGCTGAATGCACCTCATGGTCCGATTGCACCTTCCGAAGAATTTAAAGGATCGACCAAAGCTGGACCATATGGCGACCTTGTTCATCAGATTGATGCAGTTGTAGGACAACTAATCGAAGCTTTGGAAAAAGAAGGTGTGATAGATAATACTTTAATAATATTTTCAAGCGACAATGGTTCCCCTGCCCGAAGTGGTGAAGGTCATTGTGGTGAAGTTGGTTCTTTTATAGAAAGAAATGGATATTCACCTAACTGGCCATGGAGAGGACTCAAAGCAGATGCCTGGGAAGCCGGCCACAGGGTACCCTTTATTGTAAAATGGGCGGGACAAGTCCCGGCCGGTCACGTGAGCGATGAACCAATTTGCCTTACTGACTTTATGGCTACAGTCGCAGATATCATTGGGGTAGATTTACCAGAGAATGCCGCTGAAGACAGTTATAGCCTACTCCCTATTCTTAAAGGAGAAAAGTTAAATAAGCCACTTCGGGAAGCAATTATTCATCATTCTGGTAATGGGCTATTCGCTGTTCGCCAAGGCGAATGGAAACTTATTCTTGGATTAGGCGCAGGAGGTTTTTCTGGTAAATGGATAAAATCTGAAACAGGACAACTCTATGATCTCAAAAAAGATCCTGAAGAAAAAAACAATGTCTATTCAAAGCATCCTGAGCTAGTCAAAAAGATGACAGCCTTGCTTGAGCAATATAAAGAAACAGGTAGAAGTACGCCTGTTCTTTCTGTGAAGGAATATTAGATATATAACTATGAACAAAAAAATTATTGTAAATCTAAATTGAAAGATGCTGAAATGAAACCATTGAGCATTATTATGGTGTGTATCGCAATCTGCGGATGTGTTGGCTCTCTAAGTGCGAGTTCCATAAATAAGATTCCCACAATAGACGAATTGGCCAGTGAATGGCTTGATGTAAGTGATATTGTTCATATGCCCTCACTGCACAATTTCCATGAGATGGGAGCCTGCTCAGAAGAAATGCTCGGTATAAACTACAACCCGGGAGGGCAGCTTTATGCTGGAAGTGGTGAACGCTGGTATCAATATCATACCTTGCCGCTGGTTAAACTCATTATCAATGGACAGGTGCACAACTCGACCCACTGTCGCTGGTATCCCTATCAGGCGGTTAGGAAGAAGACCATCGATAATCTGGAGGTGACAAGCACCGTGCGGATGGCATTTGAAGACACCGGGATTTTATATAAGGTGGAGCTTAGAAATGCTTCTGATAAATCTTGTCATTTGGATCTCGCCTTCGACGTGCCGGGAAAACTGAGCAAAAGCTCTGAAGGCGACATCATTGTATATAAATCCTCAAAAAAACAACTGGTCATGGCTCATGTCCCAACAGTCAAACCAAATCAATGCACTCAGAGGTCGGATGATCGAGCTGCCATGGAGTGGGAGGAGACCCTCAAGGCGGGACAAACGCTGACCTATTCATTGGTCATGACACATGATGAAATGCAGCAAGCCGGGACATCCGGTTCACCGACGATCCAGACGGCCCAGGAATGGGCAGCCGACTTTGAAACAATCTGGGGGAAGGCAAAAGCCCGATGGGCCAGGCGGTGGGCTGAGGTGTTCACGCCCAACAACAGCCATTTCTCGGGTCACCTTCCAATGCTGGTGACTGACGATGAAAAAATCCGCGAGATATACTACCGCAGCATTCTGACGCTGATATGCATGCATAGAACGAACCTGAAGATGTGCAACCGGGCGTTCATTACAAGTGGAGAACGTGCAAAAGGGGTCGTTTATTTCTGGGACACATCCATGTGGTCAACGGTTTTTGCATTGCTGGAGCCCCAAGGAATGAAGCAGCAATTGCGACTCTTCCTCCAATGTGATCCACACAGTGGACCGGTCTATTTCATGAATGAAGGCCACCAGGGTGGCGGTTGGTACGGAGCCAATGACATGACCATCTTTCGTTTGGTCAATACCTATTTGTCTGTTACCGATGATGCTGAGTTTCTGGAGGAGCAGGTGGGCGATCGGAGTGTGCTCAAACACCTGGAGACTCTTGCAACCAACTGGCAGAAACTCCAGCGAGATAAGACAATCATGCTGGCCGACTACGGTGAAAACAAGAACTTGTTGGAATGTGCACCTGCCTATATCCATCGTGTTCCCTCGTTCAATGCAGCAAATGTATGGATGATGCGTGAAGTTGCTGAGTTATACGAACTGCAAGGGAATAAAGCTGAAGCGATCCGTTTGCGGGATTTGGCAGGGCAGCTTGCTCAAGAGGTGCTGAATCTTTACAAACCAGGCGATGGAGTATGGTATGCGCTGCATCGGGATGGCCAACGAGTGGAATTGCGCCACTGCTATGATTTTAGCTGTATTGGGCGATTTATGACCGATGACTTAACGCCGGAGATGAAGCAGGAGATGGTTGCGTTTGTTGAAGAGGAGCTACTCACCAAAAAATGGATGCGGGCCATGTCACTCAAAGATTTGGCGGCGGCGAATTCTGACCGCCCTGATCATGGACCTATGGGAGCCTTCGATGCCTGGCCGGCCCTCACAGCAGCGGCCATGTGCCGTCTGGGAGCGTGGGATACAGGGGTAGACTTTTTTCGTCAAACACAGGCTGCCCTGGCTGAAGGTGTATATGGCCAGGCCCGTGAACTCTATGGCCCCAATAGAACGCAGTATGACGCTCCGGTTCGTATCGCCATGCGCGGAGGTTGTATGAGGGAATGTGTAGGAGGCGGCGCTTTTGCAGAGACAATTATGGATACGATGTTTGGTTTTACTCCGGAAATCGGAAAATCGGTTCTAATAGACTCCACGAAAACCGTCAGGGGAGATTTTAGAGGTAAACTTGTGAATATTCATCGTAACGACTCTCTCTTTTCTATAACGAGTTCTTCAACGGGTGTATTGCTGGAAAAAGGCAATCCAGAGACCAAGCCGGATGCCGACGACAGCAAATAGCTGCTTACTGAAAATGGAAATGTTAAAATGCTGATATACTAACATATAGAACAAGAATCCAATTTACAAACTCTTGAATTTATGTACCTTAAAAACAAGTTCGAAATTTTTCTTATAGCAGTTGTACTACTATCAAGCTGTAAAAGCAGGCCACAAACAGAGGTACATATGAATAATTCAGTTCCCTCTCTTGACTACGTGTCTGGGATTTGGGTTTCAGCTGATACGATCGCTATGGAACCATCCATTCGTAACTTCCATGGCCAGGCCTTATTGAATAGAGATATGACATCCATCAGTTGGTTTGTTTCCGCTCCATATTCGGGTGGACATCATACCGGAACCTTGAAAATTAACGGAGAAACTCCCAGGGCTTCGCATTTCCGCTGGCAACCATACCAAGCGCTTCGAAAGGGAAACCTGGATGAATTGGATCTTAGAAGTTCTACCAGAATGTTGGTAGAAAATGATGCCATCCTGTGGAAAGTAGAAATAACAAATAAGAAAAAGACAAGGCAAAATGTAGATGTTGCTTTAGACATGATTGGATTTATTAGTCAATATAATGATGGCGATTGGAAGTGGTGGTACCCCTATCCTGACATCTCTGGAAATAGATCTGAAACTCGTAACCAGGCAATAGAAGATTCAAGACCCTATGTTTTTGAAAATGAAATAAATGAAAACCCCTTGCCTTATGAGGAATGGCCAGGTGATGATGAAATATTGAATTCGGAACATTATCAGTCAACTACCGAAAAAAATACCATCTACATTCACGATAAAAACACACCCTCAATTACAGCATTCTCAGTGGTGACAAATCCCACCTCGATAGATGCCATGAATTGCGGAGGAAAAGCTTCCTGGAAATTAGATTTAGCTCCCGGAGAAACAAAAGTCATTAAATATTTAATGACCTATGGAGATAATATGTCGACAATTAAGGAAAATGTAAGCGAGTGGTCGGCAAATTTTGACAAATCATTCGCCAGTGTAAAAAGCGATTGGGAGAAAAAATGGGCTCAATTATTTACACCTGATAAATCCCTGGTTTCGGGATGTTTTCCTGTTTTGGAGACAGATGACGAACTCGTTAAAAAGGTATACTATACAGGCCCATTAACAATGCTGTACTTGCTAAACACCAACTTGCCTGAACATGAACGGGTTTATCTGACAGGTGGACCAAGATGGGGTGCTTCAACTACTTTCTTTTGGGATATAGCAATTTGGTCAGAACTCTGGGCTGTGGTGGATCCATTGATGATGAAAGAGCAAATAATTGCCTGGATTAAGATTGACCCAAATAAGTTTTATGGGAAGGATAATTTCGGGGGCAATGGAGTTGGCAACGGGTATTCCGCCAATTATTGGTGTTTGTATAAAATAATCCACGACTATTTGGTTACCACAGGTGATTATGCATTCTTAGATGAAATAATAGGCAGTAAGACAGTACTAGATCACTTGGAAGCTTATGCCTTAAATTGGCAGAATCTATCGCTTTATGGCACTCCCGGGTGTGAAGATGAGGTGTATCAATTAGCTGATTTCGGATCTGATCCATGGAATCTTCTGGAATGTGTTCCCACATATATACATATTGTTCCTTCGTTTAATATTGGTTATGTGTGGATGATGCGGGAAACAGCAAATCTGTACAAGCAAAAGGGAAATAGTATTAAGGCTGATTCATTAGAAAAGCAGGCCGAAGAGATGATGCAGAATATCCTGAAACTTTATGCCGGAAATGGAGCCTGGAATAGTCTGTATCCGAGACAATAAAAAAGTGGAAGTTCGTCATGTTCTTGATTTCATCTATTTCGGAAAGTTTCTGGCAGATGATGTCAGCCCCTCCATTAAACAGGAAATGATGGAGTTTCTTTATAGGGAATTAAGGACTGATTCATGGATGAGGGCACAATCGCTTAATGATATCGCAGCAAAAGACTCCGATCGTCCGGACCATGGCCCTATGGGTAGTTTCGATGGCTGGATCCCTGAAGTAATGGATGCAATGACCAAGCTGGGATATCCCCAGGATGCACTTGAGTTTTATAAGGCCATTGAACCTGTCACTCATGAAGGGTGCTGGTCGCAAGCACACGAATTATGGGGTGATAACAAACTCGAAAAATCTGCCAGGGTACGAATAGCTTCCCGAGGCTGGAATAATAGAGAAAGCTCATCCGGCATTGGGATTTCCCAAGTTATGCTAAGAAATTTCTTTGGGTTTAATCCACAAATCAGTGGGGAAACAATTGAGGATAAGGATATCTGGCCTTTTAATGGAGAGAGTAAGTTGCATCATGTCTATTATCATAACGATTATTACACCATCGAATTTCAAGATAACAAACCTGTAATGATCAAAGAAATCAAACTTGGATTATGACTTTTTGCCCTAAAAGCCAGTCGTCGCCCATTTCACATTTTTAAGATCAGGATTCCACAATAGAACAAAATAACAAATATCGTTTAGGAAAAATGTATAGAATTTCTACGTCCACGAAACTCGATAACACTTTTTAAAATTAACGGATGATTATCCTATTCAAGATTGAAAATCACTTCCGCTCCAAGTGGTTTAGTAATTATATTGCCAGCTTCGCTTACGGTAAAGCTGTTTTCGTTAATTTCAATATCAATGGTGTGTCCCCGTGCACTCAACCCGGTTAAAGAGAGGCCCGTCATCATGGCATGATTAATGGGTTTTATTTTAATTCGGTTCAACTCAAAGCTTACACCAAAAAGCCCGTTAATCACTGCCTGACAACTTACGGCGCCAGCATTTATATTGGCTCGTTCACCTTCAGAATACCCTTTCTCGTTTGCCCTGACGGCCTGGGGAAGATATGGGAGCTCACCCCACCAGAGGATTCGCTCCAATAAATCTACACCCTGGTCTGCGTAACCGGCCTGACATAAGTCGGTGACTAATTCTGCCGGATCACCCGTGTAAGCTCCCGGGCCACCCCAGTCCACATCCCTGGTATCGTATCCGGGGTCGGTAACAGCCAGACTGTGAATGCCCCATTCAGACAAGAACTCCCCCTCTTTTAAATGTGTTAATATCCCAAGCTCCTGTTCCCTTGTCAGCATCCCTGTCCGAATTATGTCAAAGATTTGAATGGAATAAGATATCCTTGGATTGCCGTGCTCATCGAGCGTGTTTATCCATAACATTTCAGGATTCCAGAGTTTTTGAATAAACTTTTCTTTTAGTACCTCGCCTCTTTTAATCAAGTCGTGGGGAGTTTTTTGCCCCATCAGCTTATAAATTTCAGTGAGATGCCGATAGGTTAAAACTCTTTCGCCATTGGGACTTGGGGTAACATGGGTGTAATTTTCGGTCTTTCCAAGTTCCAAAAGGTTATGGTTACTGCCATAGTCGATAAGGTCAACTTCTTCTTCCATATGCTCGAAACCTAAACAAGCCTCGTACAGGCATGTAAGAGCTGTCTTCCCGTCAATGATTTCATCAAGTATGCTTGTATCTCCGGTAATTGCCAAATAGTTATACATCAACCGGGCCATGTTGTAATAGTTGTATGAATACCTGGGCCCCTGTGCTTTACCATAAATAGGGTCAAAGGCATAGCATTCGTCAATATTCACCTCAAAAAACCGGAGTATCTGATTCCGCATTACAGTCCCGTCAAGTAGAGCAGTAATGAATGAGGCATAAGATAGGTCCCAAAGATAGCAGTTGGCTGCACCTCCATCAATACCGCTTGTGGCATAATAGGGATTGAACAGAAATTCAGGGATCTCGAAACGTGTTGAAAAAAAGGACATCAAGCCTGTATTATAAAAGGCCTGAAGTTCGGGCGTTCCCCCTTTCAATTGTGGCAAGCGTCCCCCTGTGGAATCGATCAGCTTAGTCCAGTAGGTACGGGTTTCTTCAATCAAGTTTTCCAGTTTGGTAGCGTAGTCGTGTGCATCTGAAATGCTCAGCTTATCCTTAGCATCAATTAAAACAAGTAGCGAAAGTGTTTTGCTTTCTCCTGTCTGAAGCTTAATCTCACCACCAATTGAGTTATTTTCTGCCTTTACATCAGCACCGAACAGGGAGGCTGTCAGCCGGGTTTCCAATCTAAGTATGGAAAGAGAGTTCCCAGCAGTTTTAATGGAGCTTGCTGCTTCACGGGGTTTGGTCAGCAAAGATCGTGTTTCCGCTGACCACTCCCAGTTCAGGGATTTGCCCGGAGAACCGGAAAAAGTCCAGCCAAGCGGAATAATTATTTCCTCCTGGTTAAGGTTGTTTAAAGTAAGCTTAATAAGCACGCCCCGCTTGGATTTTATTGGCACAAGCTGCATGGTTGTTTCAACACCCTTGATTTTTACACCCTCGAATACGCATTCCGAAGGATACCAATCGAAACGGTTTACTTTTACCTCTTGCCCGAACATTTGCAGGTCTGCTTTAAACGGGAATGCAAAATAGGGCGGTGCAACAATCCGGTGGAACCCTAAATAATCTGGACTTAGACCAACCGAAGTACTCCCGGTAAAAACATATAGATGTTTCTCTTGTAACAGCGCTGTTTCCGAGGGGGTTTTAAAAGTTCGAATCTGCGATGGGATAGATTTCTGTGCATATGTATCAAATGAATTGACAATCAGGAAATTCAATAATATTACCAAGTATTTTATTGAAACTCTATTTTCGATTATTTTTATTCTCAATTTTTATTTGCTATAACTAACTTATTGCTGCTTTGTCATCCACCTCCAGGTAATACTACCGCAGGTAAACTTATCTTTATTTACAGATTTTGGAGTCTCCACTCAATTTATCATTGCTTGCCCGGATTTAACCTCTAATTAGCAAAAGATAGTCGGATTATTCTAAATTTTTTAAGGGTGTAAACCTAATCTCTTTAAGGCTTACCGCGTCTATTTCTCCTTCTATAAATGAAATTGAAACCTTATGCTTTCCGTTATTTTCAAATTTTAAAAGACCCATCTCATAGTAACTATATACAGTGGATGAGTTTTGTTGGTTTTGTAGTAAATCACCTTCTTCATTCTCAATTCGCCACACAGTTCGACCATTACCTATGTAGTTCAAATCGACCTGATAATACCCAGCCTCCATCACTTCTACTTCCCAGGAAACTTTGCCGTCGGTAGTCCAGTCTTGCACTTGTATGATGTGCTTCCATTCTCCAAACTTTTCCATCCAGGCTTTTTCCTTTAGAACACAACTTTCAGCTTTTGCAAATGCCACAGGAATCACGGTGGAATAAACCGGATCGATACTTAAACTACTGTCGACATCCAACTCACCATCAATGTTTATTTCTACTACGGATATGAGTTTTTCAGGCCGTTGGGCAGGGAGCTTAATCTTTGTCCAATTACCAATCTTCATGGTTTCCAATGGCTTTTGTTTACCGTCCACCCAGAGATGAGCAGATTGTATCTCATTTTTTAATCCAGGAAGGAAAATATCTCCATCAAGTGGCCAATCATAGATACACAAGTTCAGTTTGCCCTCAAAAATGGTGACATCTCCCCAAGGTAATTGACGTCCCCAAGGAGAGGCTCCTGCTTTATAAATGACCTGGGGATAACGTTTGATCCATTCACCTGAAATTCTCAGGGCACTTTGGGCTTCCTCAGGAATGGTTCCGTCCGGTTTTGGCCCCACATTGAGCATGTACGTTCCTCCACGAGCCACTGTTGAGATTACCGATTTTAGGATTCGTTTTGGACTTTTCCAGTTTTCATCATACCAGGCATAACCCCAAGAATCGTTGGTCACATCTACCGTTTCCCAAAGACCTTCCACATTTTCCAGTGGGATGTTCATATCGCCCAAGGATTTGTAATCGCCCAACCCATGTCCAGCTCGACCTGAAATAAGCGCATTTGGCTGGTTTTTGTGTACTACCTCCACAAGTTCCTCCACATACTTTTTCTCCATATTTCCAGGAGTATCAAACCATACAATGGCTATGTCGCCATATTGGGTAGTAATCTCTTTTACTTGTGGCAGACATTTTTCTTTGAAGTAGTAATCAAAGCCAACTTCCTTACCTTTCCTGTTTTTGGAGGGGCCACCATTACCTCCCGGAAATGTCCAGTCTTGATTATGCGAGTAATAAAAGCCAAATCCAATGCCTTCATCCTTGCAAGCCTTCGCTAATTCCTTCATAGGGTCACGGGCAAAGGGAGACGCTTTCACGATGTTGAAATCGTTGCACTTTGAATCATACATTGCAAAGCCGTCATGGTGTTTACTGGTAATGATGATATATTTCATGCCTGCATCCTTAGCCAGTTTGGTAATAGCATTTGCGTCAAAATTGACTGGATTGAAATTTTTGGCCTCTGCCCTATATTCCTCATCGGAAATACCAGCTCGTGCGGGATGTTTTATCCATTCGCTAATACCATAATAGGTCGTATCATTCCATTTGCTCGCTATATTCGAGTAGATACCCCAATGAATAAACATGGAGTAATTACCATCCTTGAACAAAGAAAATTTAGTTGATTTGGAATCTACTTCGATATTCTTCTGGTTACCCCACATTTCGTTCATCCCTTGACTCTTTTTTTCCTGGGCAAAAACACTGATCCCAAAAATCATCAATAGGATGATAAATATCTTTCTTTTTATGTAAATGTTCCTGTCAAAAAATAAATGTTTCATTTTTTTATAGTCGTTTCAGAAAACCATCATTTGATGTTTTGTAATGTTTTATGATTAAAGAATTAATAATGTTGGCTGCTTCGCATTTATTTTTAGAATTCCAACTTTATTATCCTTGGGAAATAGATTTCTTCATTGTGAACTAGTTTGCCAAAATCAAAATTATTAATGTTATACGTGATTAAAACTCCCTCTGAAGTTTGTTCAGGATGAGCTCTTGCGGAATACATAAATTCCTGTTCGTCTGTAAATATCGGTTTATAAAATATGACTGGTTCTGACCAGGGACCCTGAGGTTGAGCAGCGAGCCTATAACCAAGTTCTGCATGGCCGAATCCGAAAGATTGAATTTGCATATAACTTTCGATCTCTTTTTGATAATGAACTGAAAACTCTGTATGACCAGTGAACAAAACTGCATTTTCAGGTGCAAAACCTGTATTTTTCACCCAACGGTTATTTGACCACCAAGCCATTGATGAAAAGTTACCGACTAGTAATTGGTCAATTTCAAAACGAATCAAATACACTTCATGAGAGCCTGGTTCCTTTACGCCATAGGCATATAAAAATCGATCGTCCTTCAAGACTGCGGAAGAGCCAAGCAAAATGTCTGAAGGATCGGGGCCTTTGAAATATTCGATATCCCAATTTAATGGGTCATCGGATGGATTCTTCACAAGCGCCAGATGCCAACCAACTGCCTGAAATCCAAAACCTTCATTAGTGTTTTCTAATTCAAATAGAAAAATGATAAGCTTATCTTTCACGACTGTACCGTGGCCAGTCCAAAACCAATTGTTGCCTGGCAGCTCAAAGAATGCCTTAGGTTTTTTATTTATTCCTTTGTAATAAAAAGTCAGTGAAGAGCTCTCAATATCCTCACCTTTTTGAATCGCAATACTATTTCTTATAATCGTGGAGTTGGTGCGTTTTCCAGTACCTATTGTGTCAATGAATGTATCGCCAAATAACCACAGGGTTTTGTTTTTTCCTAAATTAATACTTGCAGCACCATCAGCCCCCCTCCAGTATTTATCACCTTTAAACAGTGAATTATTGATTTCCTGAACGGTGACTTCTTCTTTACACAGGTTTCCTTGTGGAAATGTTTCCAGAACAGATGTAAGAAGTAAAGTTACGATTACTAGTATCGTTTTCATTTTCTATCAGTTGTTTCAGTTCCTCTATAATCCTGTTTTAAATTGACGGATGATTATCCTATTTAAGATTGAAAATCACTTCCTCTCCAAGTGGTTTAGTAATTATATTGCCAGCTTCGCTTACGGTAAAGCTGTTTTCGTTAATTTCAATATCAAAGGTGCGTCCTCTTGCTTTTATCCCGGTTAAAGAGAGTCCCTTCATCATGGCATGGTTAATGGGTTTTATTTTAATTCGGTTCAACTCAAAGCTCACACCAAAAAGCCCGCTGATTACTGCCTGACAGCTTACAGCGGCAGCAATTACATTAGCTCGTCCATCTTCACGATACCCTTTCTCGTTTGCCCTGACGGCCTGGGGAAGATATGGGAGCTCACCCCACCAGAGGATTCGCTCCAATAAATCTACACCCTGGTCTGCGTAACCGGCCTGACATAAGTCGGTGACTAATTCTGCCGGATCACCCGTGTAAGCTCCCGGGCCACCCCAGTCCACATCCCTGGTATCGTATCCGGGGTCGGTAACAGCCAGACTGTGAATGCCCCATTCAGACAAGAACTCCCCCTCTTTTAAATGTGTTAATATCCCAAGCTCCTGTTCCCTTGTCAGCATCCCTGTCCGAATTATGTCAAAGATTTGAATGGAATAAGATATCCTTGGATTGCCGTGCTCATCGAGCGTGTTTATCCATAACATTTCAGGATTCCAGAGTTTTTGAATAAACTTTTCTTTTAGTACCTCGCCTCTTTTAATCAAGTCGTGGGGAGTTTTTTGCCCCATCAGCTTATAAATCTCAGTGAGGTACTGATAGGTCAATACTCTTTCGCCATTGGGACTTGGGGTAACATGGGTGTAATTTTCGGTCTTTTTAAGTTCCAAAAGGTTATGGTTACTGCCATAGTCGATAAGGTCGACTTCTTCTTCCATATTCTCGAAACCTAAACAAGCCTCGTACAGGCATGTAAGAGCTGTCTTCCCGTCAATGATTTCATCAAGTATGCTTGTATCTCCGGTAATTGCCAAATAGTTATACATCAACCGGGCCATGTTGTAATAGTTGTATGAATACCTGGGCCCCTGTGCTTTACCATAAATAGGGTCAAAGGCATAGCATTCGTCAATATTCACCTCAAAAAACCGGAGTATCTGATTCCGCATTACAGTCCCGTCAAGTAGAGCAGTAATGAATGAGGCATAAGATAGGTCCCAAAGATAGCAGTTGGCTGCACCTCCATCAATACCGCTTGTGGCATAATAGGGATTGAACAGAAATTCAGGGATCTCGAAACGTGTTGAAAAAAAGGACATCAAGCCTGTATTATAAAAGGCCTGAAGTTCGGGCGTTCCCCCTTTCAATTGTGGCAAGCGTCCCCCTGTGGAATCGATCAGCTTAGTCCAGTAGGTACGGGTTTCTTCAATCAAGTTTTCCAGTTTGGTAGCGTAGTCGTGTGCATCTGAAATGCTCAGCTTATCCTTAGCATCAATTAAAACAAGTAGCGAAAGTGTTTTGCTTTCTCCTGTCTGAAGCTTAATCTCACCACCAATTGAGTTATTTTCTGCCTTTACATCAGCACCGAACAGGGAGGCTGTCAGCCGGGTTTCCAATCTAAGTATGGAAAGAGAGTTCCCAGCAGTTTTAATGGAGCTTGCTGCTTCACGGGGTTTGGTCAGCAAAGATCGTGTTTCCGCTGACCACTCCCAGTTCAGGGATTTGCCCGGAGAACCGGAAAAAGTCCAGCCAAGCGGAATAATTATTTCCTCCTGGTTAAGGTTGTTTAAAGTAAGCTTAATAAGCACGCCCCGCTTGGATTTTATTGGCACAAGCTGCATGGTTGTTTCAACACCCTTGATTTTTACACCCTCGAATACGCATTCCGAAGGATACCAATCGAAACGGTTTACTTTTACCTCTTGCCCGAATATTTGCAGGTCCGCTTTAAACGGGAATGCAAAATAGGGCGGTGCAACAATCCGGTGGAACCCTAAATAATCTGGACTTAGACCAACCGAAGTACTCCCGTTAAAAACATATAGATGTTTCTCTTGTAACAGCGCTGTTTCCGAGGGGGTTTTAAAAGTTCGAATCTGCGATGGGATAGATTTCTGTGCATATGTATCAAATGAATTGACAATCAGGAAATTCAATAATATTACCAAGTATTTTATTGAATTTATACTTCTCATAATGTATATTCTTGACTAATAGTTTATTGAGCTCCTCCCGATTCTATGTAACAGTCAGAAGTAGAGAAATCGGGCGTTTGACCCCTCCCATTAATGGGTCATGTCAAAAGTAGAGTTTCCGAGCCTATTTTACTACCCTCATGAACAACATTCGGGATTAAATCATTTAATGAATTGTGCTGGATATGGCTGAATTGGGAATAATAAGCGAATTAGGGACCTATTTAAGTATTAAACTCTTTCACGGCCTCGCACATAGCAAGTATATTTTCAGGGGGTACCTCAGGAAGAATGTTGTGTATAGGTGCGAATATGAATCCACCATCCCTGGAAAGAATCTCACAGCGTTTCAATACATCGGCCCGTACATCCTCAGGAGTTCCGGAGGGTAAAACCAAGGAGTTATCAACTCCACCTCCCCAGAAAGCAATTTCTCGTCCGAATTCTTCTTTCAATTCAACAGGATCCATTCCATGAGCATTGGTTTGGACAGGATTGATTATATCAAATCCTGCTTCAATCAAATCGGGAATAAACTGTCTGATGCTTCCACAGGAATGGAAGAATATCTTCATGTTACTGTTTTGCTTTACATAGTCACAAACCATTTTATACCGGGGAAGGAATAGCTTCCGGAAGATGTCAAGGTCCATGAATGGGCCTCTTGTCATGCCAAGGTCATCCCCAAATCTAATCACGTCTACCAGGTCCCCCACCGCATTCAACTTCTTTTCCAATTTAGATAAATGTAAATCCATCAGTTTATCCAGTAGTTTTGAAACGCTCGACTGATCAACAAGCAGATCCATAAGGAAATTGTCCATTCTCCTCAGAAAAAAGCCAAGCTCCAGAAGTTTAACTCCCCCAGACATTGCAATTGCTTTATCGGTAGATTCACGCATTTGTAAGGTCCGCGCCCTAAACTCTTCATCATTAATATTAATAAAACTTGTATGTGAATGTGCAATCCAGTTTATTGATTGAAATGCTTCACCTATGGTATTCAAATCCCCGGGATATCCATCTTCCCATGGAAAATACATTTGGTCGAAACACATACCCCCTTTCGGCATCCGGGCGATTTCCCTTTTCTTGCTATCCTCAATGAAATATGATCCATCCTCATTAGTTTCAGGTAAGAACCAGAACGGAAATTCTCCTATACTCCCATCTCCTAATGTATACCGATTCCAGGCTACATCCTCCATAAATAAACGGTTGATATCCAGAACATCAATCCCAAAGGAATCAATAAGCTGCCAATCCACCATAGCCAGTTGCTGTACTACATCGTAAACTCTTGTTGGAGAATTGATTTCAAGCTTTGCCTTGAGTTTATTATATGCCATGGCTGAGATACCGGTAACGGAAGTGCCTCCCAGATCGAAAGGGACCTTATCCGGTTCTTTGTGATTGATACTGCCTAATATCCGTTCCTGTGAATTCATTTCACAATTGCTTTTATGAGTTAAACTTTCCAGGGAATTAAGGGGCTAGCACAATATGATTTCCCAATTCTACAATGTTATCAGCATTTTTTATATTGCGGCTAGCTGCATGTTCTAATTCGCCGTTGTTAATTGGGATTCTTCCCTCAGTGCTAATTAGTATTGCCGTTCAGTATTTCTGTGGTTTTTGTTTTTATTCCAATCATCAATATGCAATTTAATTAATATTCCCGCTACTACAAGCAGAATTTCTCCACACGCATAAAGTAAGGTAAACAGGATTCTACAAATAGTGGAAGCTTCTAAAAGGTGTATGCTTATGGTATCTCTCTCTTGAGAATACGAGGAAAGCGAGATGCCCAGCAAGATTGAAATAAGGTCAATTCTCTTCAAGTATGAGAAGATAAACTCTAAATCTGAATTGGATGTTAGCTGGATTGCATATCCCGGAAAATAATATCTAAATGAAACAAAATGTATCAGGTTTTTTTGTTGTCATATGGGATCCATTGCCTATATTCATATGTTCAAACATATGAACAAAAGGGCTATTCAATTCAAATAATTGTAAGATGGATTTAAAGATTGACCATGCAAGTCCTGTTCCTCTTCATTTTCAGGTGGAGGAGATGCTAAGGAAAATGATCGGACTCCCGGAGTATATAAATGGCAGATTACTACCTAAAGAGATAGATTTGGCAAAAGAACTTGGAATCTCCAGAAATACATTACGTCAAGCTACCAATAAATTGGAATATGAAGGCCTGCTTAAAAGAAAAAGGGGGGTTGGTACAAAAGTGGCGCAGAAGCAGGTTAACACAAATTTAAACGACTGGCTCAGTTTTACTCAGGAAATGAATGAAAAAGGAGTGAGTTTTATGAACTACAAACTTCAAACAGAATGGGTGAAGGCCGAAAAGAAAGTAGCAGACTTTTTCGAATTAGAAATCGGAACATCTGTTTTTAAACTGAGTCGTTTGCGAGGTGATAAAGAAGGCCCATTCGTTTATTTCGAAAGTTATTTTCACCCTCGTATTGGTTTAAAAGGTGATGAGGATTACACACGGCCATTATATAACATACTTGAAAAGGACTATCATGTTCGTCCTACTTATTCAAACGAACGTATTAACGCCAGGTTAGCTTCTCACATTACTTCTGAACAATTGCAAATAGACAAAGATAGTCCTGTATTAGTCCGCGAGCGCTTTGTATCAGACCCTGGTAATCGTCCGTTGGAATACAATATTGGCTTTTACGTTGCGGAACGCTTCACATATACAATTAGCATAAATAGATAAGTATGAAAGAAATAGCCATTGGTGTTGATGTTGGAGGTAGCCATGTAAGTTGTATGGCCTACAATTATGTTAACAAAACACTTTTACCTGAGACATTTTCTGAAAGCGACCTGGATAACCTTGGTCAGCCGGATGAGATTATTTCAGTGTGGGGCAATACGATATCGGAGTCGATTGGAAAAGTTGGATTGGATAATGTAGCAGGCATTGGCTTTGCTATGCCCGGGCCTTTCAATTATTTGGATGGGATTCCATTGTTTAGCGGCGAAAACGTAAAGTATGTAAATATTAAAGGTGTGAATGTACCGGTAGAACTTCGAAAATACCTGGGTATGCCTGATGAAATTAATATCAGGTTTATAAATGATGCAACAGCCTTTGCTATTGGAGAAGATCAGGTTGGAAGAGCAAAAGATTTTAACTGTTCATTATCGGTAACACTAGGTACAGGTTTTGGTTCTGCATTTGTAAAAAATGATATTCCTGTGGTTGATGGCAACCACGTTCCTGAGAACGGCTGTTTGTGGCATTTGCCTTTCGAAGATGGAATTGCTGATGATTATTTTTCAACTCGAGGTCTGATCAATCGTTATGAAAAAGCTACTGGAGAAAAGATGGAGAGTGTAAAAAAGATTGCCGATTTGGCTGCGACCACATCTGCAGCTCAAGATCTATTCAACGATTTTGGTGAAAAAATGGGGCTGTTCCTTCATCCCTGGATTAAGAAATCCGGTATTGAAATTTTGGTAATGGGTGGGAATATTTCAAAGGCCTATCATTTGTATGGAGCATATTTGCATCAATACTTTACAGATACAAACATACAAATAGAAGTTGCTACTTCGGAATTAAAAGAAAACGCCTCATTTATCGGTAGTGCCACTCTGCTTGATGATACCTTCTATAAAAACGTGTTACCAGCTCTTGAAAAAATGTAACACTCATCTTATTATTGCTAAGCTTATGTCACTTTAAACGAGTAACTTAATGAATAACACAAAAATATCTCTGAGAATAATTTCGCCTGTCTTAATGGCCTTTTTCGTGGCTAGTTTCTGCGATCTGCTTGGAATCGGTGTTGACAGAGTAAAACTTGATTTTGAGCTTAGCAATACACTGGAACAATTGATTCCTTCCGCGGTATTATTATGGTTCGTTATTCCTTCTGTATCAGTTTTACAAGCAAAAAAGAAATTGAGTTAATCTAAAATCGAAGAGTTTATGAATTCCAGAATAATAATAGTTGCTTTCGCATTGTCTGTTGCCTGTTCTCCAACTAATAAGAAGATGGAACAGAACGACCTTGCCATCAAAGTTCAATCAAACGAATACTATGATTTCACAAAGAATAAAGCTTTAGAAATCGTAAAGACCGGATTTAATGCCGGCGATGGATACGGGGAGGTATGGATCCGGGATTACAACACCTTCATCGAACTATCGGCCGAAGTTTATCCCAAAGAGACACTGAAAGAAAACCTGCGTGTATTCTTCCGGCTTCAACGGGAAGATGGAAATATCATTGATGGTTTTATTCCAAAGGAAAAAGCCATTCAAACTGAGGTAGGCTATGAATATATATTTACGGAGCTAGAACCTGATTACGCCGGCCATAAAAACACCGTGGAGACCGATCATGAAACCTCCCTGGTCCAGGCGGTCTACAAGTATGTACAAAAGACCGGAGACAGCGAATTCCTGAACGAAGAAATTGGGGATAAAACCGTTGCGGAAAGACTGGAATGGTCCATGGAGTTTTTATTAAATCATCGCTGGAGTGAAGAGCATGGCCTGATCTGGGGAGCAACCACCGCCGACTGGGGGGATGTACAACACTGTCATCCCTGGGGAGTATTTATTACCGAAGACACGAAATTCTGCCTGGATATTTATGACAATGCCATGTTGCTCATTGCCCTGGATAACCTGATGGAGATAGTTCCTGCCACCAGAGAAAAATGGCAGCCCATTCGAAATGATATCGCTGAAAATACCATGAGATACCTGTGGGATGAGCAGAATCAGAAGTTTATTCCTCATGTGTATCTCGATGGCTCGCCTTTTCCCGAAGAGTTTAACGAAAACGAAATTTACTATCACGGGGGGACTGCCGTGGCTATTGAAGCGGGATTGTTATCTAAGGAGCAGATAAAAGTCTCCCTGGAAAAGATGATAAAAAACGTTGAAGCTTCAGGTGCCGGTTCCATCGGATTAACCATGTATCCCCCCTACCCCGAAGGCTCTTTTGAGAATAAAGGGATGTATCCCTATGGGTACCAGAATGGCGGCGACTGGACCTGGTTTGGCGGCCGCATGATCCAGGCGCTTGTGAAAAATGGCTTTTTGGAGGAAGCCTACGCGCAACTGCAGCCCATGGTAAAAAGGGTGAAGGACAACGACGGATTTTATGAGTGGTACACCGTGGATAACCAGCCCGAAGGATCGGGAACCTTTCGCGGCTCGGCCGGCGTGCTGTACAAGGCTATTGAGATGCTGGAGGCAGCCATTTGACCCGGAGTCAGCTTTTCCAGGATATCAGATGATCTGGACACATCAGGTCCAATAATACCGTTGAAACCCACCGGGAAACTTCTTTAATTCTGGACATTGGCAAATACATCCGCAAGACAGAGGATACCAGTATTCTTTCCGATCAGGTGACTGGAACTGGTTTGGAGGCCGTATGATTGAGCAGCTGATCGCCCATGGTTTTGTGGAAGAAGCTTATGAAGTGGCTAAACCGATTATGGAACGGGTGGTCGACAACAATGATTCTTATGAATGATATAAAGTAGACGGCACTTTCATTGAGTAGTAATATTGTATTTATCATTTAATGATATTTCAGCTAACGGGAACCCCGACCGATTAAAATCTAAAAATAATTTTTTCGTGAGTGTTTTATTTAAACAATTATCCATATTTTAATCCAACCCGTTTGGTAAAATAAATGAATTGAAAAGATTTCTCTACAAGACATCTCAAAAAGTCTGAACATTTCCAAAGGAACCATCTCCCTGGTTTTAAATGGCCGAGGAGATGACTGTGAAATATATTTTAGAATATTATTAGATATGGTTATGAATACCCACGGAGATCTCAAAAGAATAATAATTCTCGTCCTAATCATTGTCCTGAAAAGCCCTGTTTTTGGAGGTCCTGACAATATTGCCCCCCTGGCAAAAATTAGCGCATCCTCGTGTCTGTCCGATGAGTATATCGCTGTGAATGTTATGGACGACGAAATTAATCACCCATGGATTGAAATGCAATGGAATGAGTCAAGGGCCATAAACAGAATGATGCTCTTTGAGTGTCCCGGCCTGAAATCACCTCTTTCCAATCAATCAATTATGGACCAGGCATATTTCTCTGGCAGATCCTATTATGTATTGCGAAGCGGTAATGTGAAAATGATTCTGCAGGCTGAAAAAGTAAATGTTCTTCCAGCTCTCACTTATTTACTTTATGATGCAGAAAATATCGGGCAAACCAAGCTTAAAAAACAGGCAATTAATTATAGTGAAGATGGGGGTTATTTATCTTCAGCACTTAAAGTAAAAACATTGGATACATGGTTCACCGCAATGGGTCACCATACAAATACCCGTTGGGTTCTACAAGATGGAATTCCTTCGGTTGAGGCAAAATGGTGGGCTGGCGGATTACGAATAAGTGAAGTAATCGCCCCAATTACAAATCAGGGTGTATTTAAACGCAGCATTACAATCCATTCCAAAAATTTGGCAGGAGAAGATTCAGTATCGTTTAGCTTGTCATTGCCTGGTAAATCAACCTTTGTGGGGAATAATTTTATCTTTTATGAACACGAAAAGGATTTTATTGCAATTGCGATTAAGGATAACTCTCTTGTTTCGTTTTCTGAAATAGAAGGAACCATGAGAGCAGGTCCTTTTAATATTAAACAAGATGAGGAAATAAAATTCGAGACCTTCCTGATTGTGAACACAGCAATTGATAAAAGCAAAGATGCTTTTCTGGATTTTGTCCGAAACACAATAAATAATTGCCAACCTGAGGCTTTGGCACAGGCTGTTCGCTGGAAGAACTCGAGTACTATTACTACATCGGACTCATTAATTCAAAAAGTATATGATGCCAGTCGTTATATACTCCCCGGGTGTATTTCTGAAGAAGGGAGAATGGATGCAGGAATTTTTGAATATGGGGGACAGTGGGTTCGTGATGCATCCTTGACAACCTTGGGATTAATTCATTGTGGAGAATTTGAACTAGCACGAGCCTCCTTAAAGAACATGTTGGAAAATATGATTAAGGAGGAGGGGAATACAATGATAGGTTCAGTATTTGATGCTCCAGACAGGGAACAATTTGACCAGATGGGAGAATTCATGCATTGCATGAAGAGCTATGTGGACTGGTCGGGTGATAATAGTTTACTAGCTGAATACAGAGAGAAAATCATAAAAATGATTGAAAGGCCTCTGAATCCAATTTTTCGCGATGAAACAGGAATGGTTCATAACAGAAGAGAATTTTGGGAGCGGACTTTTAATGATGCCTATGAATTAGCTTATCAAACATGGGTTATTCAGGGGCTAAATGATGCTGCAGATTTATCTGAATTACTGAATGTTCATTCAAAAGAACAACAATGGAGAGAAGAAGCATCGATTATCAAAGAAGCTATGTTAAATCATACAAGCATGAAATTGGTTGTTGATGGTCATTTTATTAAGAGAAGGAATGTGACAGGAGAAGAAGCAAATATTGTTGAAATTGATGGTTATTTCCCTGCTACTCCTGCCTGGGAAGAGAAAAAAAGCAGTTTAATGCCTGATGCAACCTTAGCACTTCCAATTTCTTTAGGTATAGTTGATGCGAAATCTGATTTATCATTAAAGACGCTTAATTTATTGGAAAAGTTAAAGAATCAGCGTTGGACAATGGGTGGTTATGACAGGTATCATACAAGCTCACAATTAGATCAACCGGGGCCTTGGTCTTTTGCCAGCACCTTTATTATGAGGGCACAACATGAAGCCGGTTTATTCGATCAGAGCCGAAATACACTCGAGTGGCTATACCATAAATGCGGAGGTAAAACCGGGGCATATTGGGAAGCAATCCCCCTCACCAGAAGGCAGGAATACCATACGGGGTTTTTGCCCTGGACATCAGGAGAAATAATCTATTTTGTTATACACCATATGATGGGAATAAAATTCGAAAGGGATAGTATGACTATTAAACCCGCTTTATATAAGAATACTGCTCCTTTTAAAGCTGATTTACGGTACAAAAATGGACGAATAAACTTCGAATTTAAAGGAAGCACCACCAAAAATTATGCCTTGGTTAATGGTATAAAAATTTTACCGGAACAAACAGGTGTATATAAGATTCCAGCTGATTTTGTTGGAGGTGATATAACTATTTTTACAAAAGAATAAGTAAAAGATATACGGCCCTCATGCAGGCAAAAGCCTAGGCATCAATATTGGCATACTTGGCATGCTTCTCGATGAAATCCCTGCGGGGAGGAACCTCATCACCCATCAGCATGGAGAATATACGATCGGCCTCTGCAGCACTATCAATGGTCACCTGCCTGAGTGTCCTGTTTTCAGGATTCATGGTGGTATCCCAGAGCTGCTCTGCATTCATTTCACCCAGACCCTTGTAACGCTGAACATGAACACCCGTCTCTTTTCCGCCACTAACCTCTTTTACAAAGGCTTCACGCTCCTCTTCACTCCAGCAGTATCTCTCCTGCTTTCCTTTGCGCACCAGGTAAAGGGGTGGTGTGGCAATGTAGAGGTAGCCATTCTTGATCAGCTCATTCATATACCGGAAGAAAAAGGTCATAATCAGTGTGGAGATGTGAGAACCATCCACATCGGCATCAGTCATAATAATAATTTTGTGGTAACGCAGACCCTCCATATTCAGTGCCTTACTATCCTCCTCAGTTCCCATCTTTACCCCCAGGGCAGTGAAGATGTTCTTGATCTCCTCATTCTCATAGATCTTGTGGGCCATGGCTTTCTCCACGTTCAGGATCTTACCCCTCAGTGGCATAATAGCCTGAAAAGCCCGGTCCCTGCCCTGCTTGGCAGTTCCCCCAGCAGAGTCTCCCTCCACCAGGTAGATCTCCGTAATTGAAGGATCTTTTTCAGAACAGTCAGCCAACTTGCCTGGCAAGCCGGCGCCCGATAAGACGTTCTTGCGCTGAACCAGTTCCCTGGCTTTCCTGGCCGCGTGACGTGCCGTAGCCGCCAGAATCACTTTGGAGACAATCTGCTTGGCATCTTTGGGATGCTCCTCCAGGTAATATGCCAGAGAGGCGCTTACTGCCTGATCCACCACACCCATAATATCCGAGTTCCCCAGCTTGGTTTTGGTTTGGCCCTCGAACTGTGGTTCAGCAACCTTCACAGAAATGATCGCGGTCAATCCTTCGCGGAAGTCATCTCCGTTGATATCGAATTTCAGTTTTGCCAGCATCCCCGACTTTTCCGCATAAGTCTTTAAGGTACGCGTCAGGCCTCTCCTGAAGCCACTAAGGTGTGTTCCCCCTTCAATGGTATTTATGTTGTTCACATAGGAATGGATATTCTCTGAGAATGAGGTATTGTACTGGAGAGCAATCTCCACGGGTACATCATTCTTTTCCGTATCGATATGGACCGTTTCCTCAATAAGCGATTCACGGTTGGCATCCAGGAAAGCTACAAACTCCTTGAGACCCTCTTCAGAATAAAACTCATCATGCCGATAAGCGTTTTCGCCGTGGCCATTCCCGTTCTCGTCACTGTTTCCATTTCCGTTCCCATTACCATTCTCCTCCATCTCCCGCATATCCTTGATATTGAGGCGAATTCCCTTGTTCAGATATGCCAGCTCCCTCAGGCGCGAGGCCAGGATTTCATACTTGAATTCCGTAACAGTGAATATGGTTTCGTCCGGTTTAAATGTGACGATGGTCCCTGTCTTTTTAGTGGTCCCTACTTTTGTAACCGGACCGTCAGGGATCCCTTTCTGGTAGGTTTGAACATACACCTCCCCGGCCCTGTGAACCTCTGCCTTCAGGGTTCCGGACAGGGCGTTCACACAGGATACCCCCACCCCGTGCAAGCCACCTGATACTTTGTAGGATTCTTTATCAAACTTACCACCGGCATGGAGTACGGTCATAACCACTTCCAGGGCAGATTTACCCTCTTTCTCGTGCATATCAATGGGGATACCCCGACCATCATCCACAACGGTGACGGAATTATCTTCGTTTATGGTCACATCAATTTGGCTACAATGCCCGACCAGGGCCTCATCAATGGAGTTATCCACGACTTCATAAACCAGGTGGTGCAACCCTTTTTCACTGACATCACCAATATACATAGCAGGCCGCTTGCGTACCGCTTCCAATCCTTCCAGGACCTGTATACTATCCGCAGAATAATCTTTTTTGTTCAACTTCTCACTCATTATCTTTCTACTTTATGTGAATAAATGATGGTACTTGAACCACCATTTGAACTTTCCTTACTTTCTTTTGATTGTGTTCCCTCCTCTTAGCCTGCAAGAGGCTTTTTTTCCTTCCACTTCCGCATTCCAGATATCTCTTATTATATAGTTGATTTTCAATTGCTTAAAAATCAATTTTCGCTTTTTAAATAATTCATGTAAAAATAGCAAAAATTATCGATTCTGCAATCCCGGAAAGCCTTGAAAACCAGTTAAGTTATTAACAAATAAGCGTTGGAAATTCAGCTTCAGTTTTTGGTACCAAAATCAAGTTTGTGATTCACCTCCTTCAGGACCCTGTTTGCCAGCCGTTTTTCATGTATTTCCAGGAATGAACGGACCGATTCCCGGTCTCTTTTGGAGAGTTCTCTCAGCGCCCAGGAGAGCGCTTTCTGGATCATATCATGATGATCATCCACCACCCTTTCGCAAACAGCAATGGTCCTGCCTGTATCGCCCTTTCCCCCGCGGGACTTAAGATTCAGTGCTACCGTGGAAACTACTGCCACTCTGCGATCCCAGAAATTCTCAGAATCCAGCAGCTGATGGATATGCTCATCCTTCACTACCCCTGAGCCCCAGAGCACCCCATAGATCCCCACCGAATAGTGGTCCACCGAGGCCCAGTTGTCCAGGTTCTGACCCAAATCCTCCAAATCCTTAAACTTCAGGGCCTGCAGCAGTTTCCTGTCTCTTCCTATCATTTCAAATGCCAGTACCTGGCACTCAAATACCTCCAAGGCTACCATGGACTTGCAGAGATCGATCCAGTCTGCAGGGTTCCAATCAGGATAGCTGGACCTGAGCTCTTTAAGCACCTGTTTGATATCCGGATTCGTTACTCCCATTGTCTTTTGCCTGGTGGGCGCATAGCTGCTCATTTTCTCACGGCGCTCAGAACTTCCCAGGTCAGACAGCGCCTCCAGTATTTCCTTTGCTACAGCATCGACTTTCATAAGCAGGTCTCTTAGAAATTCTCCTGAAAAAAACCCTGTAATCCTTCAATAAATGTCCCCAGGCTTGGCATCTTACGTGCCAGCTCGTGGGTGAAATGGTTAAAATCCAATTTACGCACTACCGCATTCAGACGGTCCCGTTTCTTGGTATAATCATGACCCACCAGCTGATAGGCCGCTTTAATATCCGCAGATGGATGGTCCCGGTCCTCCATATTCTCCGTCCGGGGATTAAATCCCAGTCTTTTTTCAATATACTGGGGGGTAAGTTTACCGTTAAGCTTTTTCAGGTGTTTGTATTCTCCCAGGAACCAGGCTTCAGTTTCCATTACTGCCAGGTAGATATGGGTAGTTGCTTTTTTTTGAGGAAGTCTGTGATTTAAACCTCTGATTAATTTTGGGACGTCCTCCCGCCGGAAATTCGGGTAAACATCCCTTAAACCCAGGATCATGGTATAGCCGCTGGAGACCAGTTTATCCCTGTGCGCCATCAGGTAACCTTTCACATTGGTTTCTCCGCCACAATCGTAAACCATGATGTAGTAATCGGTCTGCCGCTCCACATGAGCTGCACGCATTACCGTTAAGGACATTCGTACGTTATGTCCTCCCGTAATTTTAACGGTTTGAATAGCGATCCTGTTCTGGCCCAATACCGTCTGAAGCAACTGCCTGACCAGGATCTGTTCGGTAAGACCCTCTACAAATATGGCCAGCTTCCTCATTCCCCCTGCTCCTCTTCTTCTAAATCGTCACTGAAACCCGATTTGAAGAATTCACTGGCATAAAAATCAAAATTATTCAGGCCGGTAAATTTAAACTCCTCAAAAATCTCCTTTGAATTTTCGTAATTATACAGGCTGATCTTGTGCCCTTCCCGCATAATAATCGCCCAGTTTTCAATGTCGACCGCGTTCATAATGAAAGAATCATTGGTGGACATGATCAGCTGAATTTTTGCCTCTTTGGCTTTAGCGATCAGTACCTGAACCAGCTGTTTGGCCCGGGAAAAATCAAGACCCTCCCCAATGTCGTCAATAATCACAAATCCCTTGTTTCCGCAGAGAATATAATAATCAACCTGCACCAGGACCGAGAATGCACGGAACATTCCCTGGGACATATCCCGCTGAGTCACCTGCTTCTCAAGTCCTTTTTCAGTGGTATACACCGCATAACGATCCTGGCTGCTTCCGCTGAATCGCTCTGAAAAATTGATCACTCCAAACTCTTCCAGCTCATATCCAATCTGAAACATATCCTTCAACACCAGTTCATGGAACTGTGGATACTCCTCCTCAGCCAAAGTTATGACGGGTACCAAAGAGGCGGTAGTATCGGTCCACTCCACTTCCTTCGAATCAAAGGAGGATTTCAGCGCGTATCTTGTCTTACCCAAATCACCGCTGAAGTTGAATCTTCTGAGGCTGATGGCCCAGCCATGGATGATCTCAATAAAAGGATGCTGCAAACGATCACGCTTGGCATAACAGGCCAGCTGGTCATGCGGTATCTCGAATTCCAGGAACATGGAACCGCTTGTTGCCGCGTATTTAACGATCCCTGTCCCTTCCGTTCCTCTTTCCAAAACCATCTCTTCTCCCACGTATAATCGTTCCATCCGGATGGTCTCCAGGTCATAGGCCAGCTCATACTTCATAAAGTCATCGCTGTTTTTAAATAACAACTCATAACTGACCGGTCCCGTGGCAGCGGTACCCCTGCCCATGAGCATATTAACCAAATCGGACAGGGCATTCAGCGTACGCGTTTTCCCACTGGAATTTTTACCAACTACCAGGTTGATCTCGCCCAGGCTTACATTATCTATAAGCCACTCGATGTTCTGTCCTGCATTTTCACGAAAAGAGAATTTTCTCAGGTACATATAATAAGTTGTTAGAAAGGTAGAAAGGTAATAAAGTTAGGGCGATCCATCAACTCCATGTAGCTCCTGCCTGAACTTCTCCAACATTATTGTATCACCATAAAGGGACTACAAAGAATATGAAAACCCTAGCATGGCCCGGAAGCGGTAGGCCGGATACTGATGGTACAGGTAATAAGGCTGTGCCGCCAGGTTGTTGAAACGGACCCAGAAGGAGAGCAGCTTGCTGTAGCGGTATTCCAGGCCCAGGTTGACATCCACGGCCAGGGGAAGGGTCTCTTCCAGAACAGGATCGTAATCTTCAAAATACCTTTCACCAATGGTATAAACTCCGGCCGTCAGGATGATTTTATCCCTCATGCTATACCGTGCCTGGAGGGAGATATCAAAAAGAGGCTTGTTCCAGGGATGATCTTCCCGGACCATGGTAATGTAGCTGTGATAGTTCCCCTTCAGGAAAAACTTCCAGGAATCGCTGGGACGCACGGTCAGCTCTCCATGCAACGTGCCCAGGGTCACATCGTCATACACTACCACAAACTGGTTCAGCAGCAGATCGCTGTTATCGTTCACGTAGAAATAGGCATCCTCAATGATGGAATAGCTGGCCTTGAGGTTGTAGGACACCGCCTTGGTAACGCGGCCCTTCAGTCCAAAATAGGCGATCAACTTGTGGTTAGTGGGTTTGATTCCCAGGGAGGGTTCGATATAGGGATTCTCATCCACGATCCTCCGGTAAGAATTGGACTCCAGATAACCATCCACCCCAAAGTAAGGCACTATCACCTCTTTGACCATATTAAACTGGAAGGAGGCCCTGGGGTAAAGGTGGAGTGTAAATACCTCCTGACTCACCTCCCCGTAGACATTGATGCCGCCCGTGAACCGCCACTGGGCGGAGCCTTTGCCGATGGCCGGATTCAGCCAGAAGACGCTTTGAGAGCCCACGGTGGTGTCCCAGTCTGGATAGTGACCCAGGTATTCTCCCCCGAGTTCGCCGGCAATATCCACCACTCTGAGTTTCTTATCAAACTCCAGATTGAGTTTGACTCCATGCTCCACCTGATCAAATTCGTGTGTGAAATAGGCGTACTCCAGGGCTGCATCGTAATTGAGATGAAAGGAGTCGGCATGCATGGAGTGCAATCCGATGGCTCCCTCTGCCGTGAAATAGGGATGCAGGGTCTGCTCCCGGGTCAGGCTGGTATCCAGCTCCGGATCGATCCCGTAGTGTACATAGGAGTTGTAGCTGGCTCCGGCATTATACTCAAATACCGAATTTTTGAAAAACCTGCTGCCGTAGAGATCAAATTCGTTCTCATTAAACCCGGCAGGCACTTTCTGATCGTTATCCAGTTTGAGCTTCCCGTTCATGGAGTGGTGCTTCAGGTGCAGCCCGAAGGTGCCATTACGGGACCTCAATTGATTAATATTCAGCTCAGCCAGTGGAGTCAGGTAGTTCCCGAACCCCAGGGTCAACTGGCTTTTGTAAAGCCTCTCCAGGGGCATAGTCACCATACGTGCCGCCACAATGGGTTCCAGGTTGAACTCACTCTCATAGCGTTTAGGGAAAAGCTGGTAATTGATTACCGGGACCTCAAATTCTATCTCTTCATCCAGTCCCGGAAGCAATTCTATCTTCTTGGCACCGGACAGGGTGGGCGAATAGGGTTTAACCACCCGTACCTCTTTCTGCTGACCCATGGTTGCCAGCGGCAGAAGGGACAAGAGCATCCACACCAGTGATCTCTGTATATATTTTCTGAACTGTTTCATTTCAGTTGCTTTCATGTTAATTAGGTTCGGGGGCAATCTCACTTTCTGCCTGTTTTGTAAGAGCTGCCTTACGCTGTTTGGCGTTGGCAATGATGCCGTCATCTGCCACCGTATAATAATCGATGAGGCTTTGCAAAGAATTGATGGCCGAAAACTCATCGCCCTTCTCCACATAGATATCCGAGAGAGTCAGGAAAGCCATACCCATCCAGTACTGGTGCGGGGTATTCATCTCTATGAATTCATATACCAACTCTTCGGCCCGGTCCATCTCCCCCCTGTCAAAAAGGATATCAATCATCAGGAATTTTGATTCTGCACCCTCCTTGCTGTTTACTTCATGCGCCACTTTTTCATAGAAATCATAGGCGAAATCCATTTCATTCAAGGCATGAAAGGATTTGGCGATTTTGTAATTAGCCTCACGTATGTGCTCCTCCTGAACTTTATCCAGCTGAAGCACCTGCCTGGCTGCTTCGATGGTATTGCTATATTCCTTCAATTGAAAATAACAACGCATCAGCCCCACCTGGGCATCGAAAATATTCGTTTTCTGTTCGGCCGTTTCCAGCAGAGCCCGGTAGTAGTCAGCGGCCCTGTTGTATTCCTTTTCCCTGAAACTGATTTTTGAGGCAGCTTCAAGGGCAGGCACTGTAAACATATTCCGGCCCTGTCCGATGATATAGTCCAGTGATTCCAGGGCTTCCTCATTTTGCTGCAATTTCAGCTGGCAATCTGCCTTGTAGTAGTGTGCATTTAAGAGGAACCTGCCATTGGGAAAGGCATCCAGGTAATCAATAAAGGCCCGCACCGTTCCCTCGCAATCATCACGCATATAGATCATCTCGGCTGCGGTATAGGACAAGGAGTCCTGTTCGCTCCGGGTAATATCACGTCCAAGTCCATTGACAAAAGCAAGGTAAGCATCCACATTATCATTCCGGACATAGATATTCTTAATGCTGGTCAGTGCATTCTCAGCTTCAGCGGTGCCGGGATAGTTGGTGGCCACCTGCTCATAGTATTTCAGTGCCTCACTGTACTCCCCTGCATTGTAATGAATCAGGCCCAGCTGGTTCAGTGCATTGTTCGTATAGCTGGAATTTGAGTGCTCTCTGATCACCCGTTCATAATAGCTCAGGGCCTGTTGTGGCTGGTTCAGAACCACATAACTTCTTCCAATCTCAAATAAAGCATCATCAGCAAAAGCAGAGTTTGGCTGCGCGGTAAGAATCTGGTTCAGAACATTTATCTTCTCCTGCGTCCTGTCCAGCAATCCAAGGGTAAAGCCTTTCTGGAACATGGCATAATCCACATCTGCCTTCCCGGACTGAATAGCTCTGTTGTAATACTCGATGGCCTGCGTATAGCGGGTCTGGACAAAATAGCAATCCGCCATCCTGTTATAGGCATCTGAAACGCTGGCAGTGGCCTGTCCGCTGGATAAACGAAGGAATTTCCCAAACCAGTCGAGTGATTCTTCATAGGACTTCTCATCGAAATGAAGATAGCCCAGGCTGTAATGGCAAAGGGAATACTCGTCCTGCTGCGGAGCGCTTCCATCTTTAAGGAATTCCGCATAGTACATCCGGGCAGTCTGCCGGTCGCCGGTGCGGTAAGCCGCTTCTCCCAGCCAGAAATAAGTCCGGGCAGCAATAAGCGGATCATAGCTCGCATATTGGAGGGAGACCTCCAGGGCATCCACTGCTTCAGTGAATCTCAGGTTCTTATAAAGTTCGAGTCCCCTGTAAAAGGCCACCTTCTGATAGGCCCGCTCTATATTGGCATCCTTTCTGCGGATCTTCTCCAGGGAGTTCATAGCCATGGAGTAGTTCCTGGTAGCCAGGTAAGCAGTTACCAGGTAATTGTATGCCTCATCCGTATTTTCTGCCGTCGGGTAGGTTCTGATATAAAGTTCCAGGGCACGAATGGCTTCATTGAATGGGTTGTATGAGAGTTCAAAAGTAACCTTGGCGAAATTAAACAGGGCATCCTGCTGTATCTTAGGATCAAAATTCATATTGGCCGCCTTGGAGAAAGCGATCCGGGCCTTATTTTTATCCCCTGTCTTCAGGTAACAATCACCCAGGTGGTAGAGGGCACTCTGGGCTATCTCTGTGTCGCGGTAAGAGATTCCCTCAAAAAGCGGAAGAGCGTTCTCATACTCCTGATTATTGTAATAGGCAAAGGCCAGCTGGTAGCGGTCGTGGATGGTATAGGATTTCGAATTGCTCCGGTAGGTCTCCAGGAAGGGAATGGCCGCCTTGTAGTCATTCAGCATAAAGTGAGATTCGCCAATGATCTTGGCCACTTCTCCCAGCCTTCGTTCCGAAACCGAATCCATCAGAGGAGGGGCGTAATCCAGAACCTCTTCATATTTCTTCTGCATAAAGAGGATCTGAGAAATATAGTAGGGAGCTATCTGACTGAACAGAGGATCTTCATCGATATCCCGGAATCCTTTCAGTGCGGTTTCGTAGTTCCCATCCATGTAGTGAATATGAGAATAATAGTAGGTTGCCGGACCTGTAAAGGGGGTATCCCACTCCAGGATCTCATAAAAGTTGACCCTGGCATTCTCAAAGTCGTTTCGTTTATAATAGCTGTAGCCTTTCTTGAAATAGTACTCGGGCAGCTTCTCCTTTCCGATCCTGTAACGGTCTACCCGGTTATACCATGAAATACTTTTGGCCCAGCTGTTCTTATCATAAAAGTAGTCGGCCAGGCGAAAGGCAGCGATATCCACATAGGGACTTCCCGGGTACTCGGACACAAAGGTGTGGACCAGAAACTCTGCATCGTCATTTCTGAGCTCCACAGCTGACATAGCCAGGTAATAGCTGGCTTCTGAGCGTAACTCGGACCTGGAACCGGGATTCTCCTCCAGGAAATTTCCAAGCACTCTGCGAGCTGCTCCATATTTTTTATTCTCGTAAAGTTCCAAGCCCTCCAGGTATTCATTGTCTCCATAATCATACACTGCACTTTTCTGCCCATAGGCCAGAAATGTAGCCAGGAGGAATATGATAGAGGTGATTCTCTTTTTCTGACGGATCATGAGGATGAGATTAACTTGATAAAAGTACGAATAATCCAGGCGGCTCATTTGGAGCTATTTCTTTTTAATTAACAGAGATATGTTAATTTTTAGTATGATTATAATTCTTAATTTAGTCGCATATTTTTAATACTATGGCTCTGGACAATGTCATCTCCCTTGAAAATGCGGTAATTGCAGTCGATGAACATATCGTTCTGGAACAGGTGAATCTCGCTGTCAACAAGGGTGAGTTCGTCTATGTGATCGGAAGGGTTGGAAGCGGTAAGACCAGTCTGATCAAGACCATTAATGCAGAATTGCCCCTGAACGAAGGTACGGGAATTGTGGCAGGATTTTGCCTGGAGGATATAAAGCGCAAAGAAATTCCCCTGCTCAGAAGAAAGCTTGGAATAGTCTTCCAGGACTTTAAGCTCCTGATTGACCGGACGGTGGAAAGTAACCTGGAATTTGCACTGAAAGCCACTGGCTGGAAAAACAAAGAAGAGATCAATGAGCGTATTGCAGAGGTCCTGGAGAAAGTGGACCTGGGCTACAAAGGCTACAAAATGCCACATCAGCTTTCCGGAGGGGAACAGCAGCGTGTGGTGATTGCCAGGGCGCTGTTAAACGACCCGGAAGTTATTCTGGCCGACGAGCCTACCGGCAACCTGGACCCGGCCACCTCCGATGATATTATGAAGATCCTGATGGCGATCTCTCAAAGTGGCAGGGCCGTGGTGATGGCCACACATAACTACAACCTGATCAAGCGCTTCCCCGGAAGAACATTGAAATGTGAGAAGGGGCGGCTGTTAAGCGCCAATCTCTCTGAAGCAGATTTCGATAAGCTGATCCAGAATGTTTAAGAACCCTTTATGGATCTGCATGTCTACACCCTGGAGGAACTGAAGCCCCATCTTTACACCCTCTATTCAAAACCAGATTCTCATGTACCTGTAAGTCCGCTCCGCCTGGAGTCTTATCTGAAGAATCCCAGGGCGCAGGCATCCGACCCGGTTCTATATGAGATGCGCCAGGAAGGCAAGGTCATAGCCTACCGGACCCTCCTGCCTGATTTATTTTATGACAAAAAAGATCATCCCCAGCGTTTCGCCTGGCTAAGTGGAAATTGGGTCCGGCCGGATAAAAGACGCCAGGGAATTTCCACTCGTCTGCTGGAGATGGCCGAGGAGCAGTGGGAAGGTCGCCTTTTTTATACCAATTATGCGCCGGAATCCAAAGCACTGTATGACCACACAGGCAGATACCGGAGGATCGCCAGCCGGGAGGGCTTCCGGTTCTACCTGCGGTCTGCCGGTGAGGATCTGCTAGGCAAACGATTGGGGTTCCGTAAGATTTTTGGATCAGGCGACCAGCTGATTAACCAGGTCCGGGAACTAAAAATTCAGAGATATAAATTTCCCCGGGTGCTGCCCTGCCATGTGAAGCAGGTAGATGGCTTCGTTGCCCAGTTATCCGAGCTGGTAAGCATGCTTCAACAGGAAAACCTCTTCCGGAGAGACAGGGAAATCTTTGAGTGGGCCCTGCAATATCCCTGGGTCACAGAACTTACATGTGATACGGTCAATTACCACTTCTCCTACCAGGCCAACCGCTTTAAAAACATCATATACCATTCCATTCATCCGGATTCGGACAGCGAGGGCATCCTGTGGCTACTTCAGCACAACGATGTCCTCTCGGTGCCCTACCTGTTTGCAGGAAATGAGGCCCTTCACCGCTGCATGGCCGATACCGTCGTCCGAACCATGATCGAAAATGGCTGCACACACACCACCATACGCAATCCCGAGCTTATCAAAAAACTTCTGTTTTATAAAAAGCTGTTTCTCTCGATTCGAAAGATGCCTCAACAGGTGTTTGCACATGAAGCACTGGCCGGGCTGATCCCCGACAATCCCCATATTCACGACGGAGACGGGGATGTGATGTTTACGGGCTGATCAATACCGGAGACGGTCCCTTGCTAGCACTCTTTTTAAGAGATAAGAAAGATATTCGGTTTTCAGGGTATCCAGCGCGGCTGTCTTATGCTTTTCCATCGGTATCCGCTGGATAAAGGCAGGATGACCGGTCCGCTTCAACCCTGCACTGCCCAGCAGGGCTGCAGCTTCCCCTTCTTCCAACAGAGAATGTATCACTTTCTTTGGAACGCCATCGCTGGTGAAGGGAAAAGAGAAATAGGAGCTTTGGATATCGAAACGCTTTTGCAGGTCCCTAATGCTGCTGGTGACCTGCTCTATCATTTCCCCTGCTTCCAATCCTGAAAAATCTCTGTGATCCGAGGAATGAGCACCGATTTCAAAGCCCCATTCCAGCAATTTCTTTACCTCGATAGTGCTCAGGTACACCGGTTTGGACCGCAGATAACCCGAATAGTCCAAACCCACTTCCCTGGCCAGGGCATCCAGCAGGGCGCGCTGCTTATATGCAATCATTCGGATGGAAGGCTCAAACATCTCCCCGGGGATCTTCAGGAATGCAGCTATCTGCTCCCTGGCCCTGCAATCTTCCCTCCCCTGGTGAATCAGGAGGCTTGCCTTGTAGCGGTAAAAGAGTGCCTTGTTATCTATAAATTTGTTATTCAGAAAAAAAATGGCAGGTATTCCCCTCTTTTTTAGGAGGGGAGCGATATACCTATGGCATTCCACCAGGCCATCATCAAAGGAAAGAACCATGCGGCGCCTTCCTCCCCTTCCCTCACTTTGATCCAGAAAAGAGCCCAGGCTAACAGGTTCATACCAGTTCAGCAACTGTTCCAAGTCCCTTTCAAATTCTTCGGGTTCAAGCACCCGGTAAAGGTATTGGATATGCGGCAGGGGTTCCGGAGAAACGGTATGGTAAAAGGGGAATACCACAGACTGTCCCGACCATCTGATCAGATGATCCATCTGCATGGGACGGGCCAGGGAAGTGAGGGTATTCCACTTTCTCTCTTTCATGCTATCTCAACTTGGTAAGTGTAGCAGGCAAACGGCTGAAGCTGACTCCCTGGTATATTTCGGCCTGTGCCCCAAATCCTCCAAAAAAACGGGCTACCGAAGGAATATTTGAACCTTCAAAATCCAGGATCAGTCCACTTCCTGCAAAATCTCTGATAAACGCATCAACGATCCTGAACATTCCCCTCTCTTCCTTCCCCACCTGGCTGGAGGCCGACAGCAGGTAGATCGCTCTGCTTTTGCTGAAGGCAAAAAAAGCAGCCGCATTCACGTCACTTCCGCTGCGTATGGCATAGATCTTTCCAGCTTCCCTTTGCAGGATGGTTTCAAACAGATCAAGCATCCAGCCGTATTCCTCTTCAGAGCGTTGAATCACATCATTCTCCCGCTTCAAGCGCACCAGTTCCCCTACGGGAAGATTTCTTTCAATATACTCAGATAGTTCCATGGATTTCTTGATGTTTCTGCGGGCATTGCTTGAATACAGGCTGGAATGGGTATCGTAATCCCGATCGAGGGTCAGTACGTAATTGGATTTATCATCTACAATAAAAGGAGCCTCTTCTCCTATGAGGTTCTTTGAATTAAAATTTATCCCTGCGAACCTGAATTTCTTATAGAGGATCCGGATCAGTTTCCGGATCAGCTCAGGATCCACATACTCCCTGCTGAACACGCCCAGCTGCTGGGTGTAAAATGGCTGGTAAATATATTTCATTCCCGCTTTCTTCTTCCAGACCACCGGCATCACAAAGCGGTAATCATCCACCACCAGGGCAGACCAGTTTTCCGCCACCACATCCAGATACCAGGAATAGGGGTAGATAGTCTCCGCAAGTGATTCAGCAATCAGCCGGTCCCACTTCTCCACCTCAATCTCTTTTCTCTTTTTGAATTCTATTTTCAATCCCTCTGTTTTTTATCCGGGATCCTGTTCCCGGAACCGGCAAATTCCTCCTTGTTCTTATGCCTCCAGTTTAATAACGGTGATCCCTGCTCCTCCCTGGTCCAACTGGGCATCCCCGTACCATTCCACCAGGTCCACCGTATGGAGATACTCCCTGATCAGCTGCCTGAGTACTCCGTTTCCTTTTCCATGAAGGATTCTCAGATCGCGGGCATTTACCATGATGGCTTCATCTATAAAATCGACCACCAGAACCATGGCCTCATCGGCTCTTTTTCCTCGCAGGTCAATATCCGGACGAAACTGTACTCTTCGACTGCTGACATTCCATTCACCCAGGTTCACCTTCGACTGATCCTTTCTCCTGAGCCTCTCAGCCTCCTCCGACAGTATCTTTTCCAGCAGTCCCAGTTTGGTATTTGTCTTCAGCATTCCAAATGCCACCACGCAATTTTTCCCTTTGATCTCCAGCACCTCCCCGGCTGCCTCCTGTCCCCCGATCCGGACCATATCCCCCACCCTGATCTGGGGATCCTCCCTGACCTGTTTCTGGGCCAGGGTCTTTTTTGAACCTTGCCGGAGATCGGGACGCCTGGTCTCCAGCTCACTTCCCCTTTTGCGGATCTCCTGCAGCTGTTTCTTCACCTTCTGTTCCTCTCTTCCCTTCTCGAGTTCCAGCTGCTCCCTGTATTCAGACAGCTCCTTACGCACTTCCCGGGTCTTCTCTTTCTCAGCTTCAGCTTCCCTGATCTCCCTGATGGTCTGCTCTATTTTCCGGTTAGCCCCTGAGAGCATTTCGTCGGCCTTTGCTTTGGCCTCTTTCACAATGGCCTTTCGCTGTTTCTCACTCTCCTGGAGCTCCTTCTCATAGCGCCCCATCAAATCCTCCAGCTTTCGCTCCGATTGCCGGATCCTCTGCCGTTTACTTTCCCAGTATTTCTTATCCCGGAGGATCTCCCTCAGATGTTTATCAAAATCAATATGATCCTGCCCCACCTTGTCAGAAGCGGAGCTCAGCACGGATTCAGGGAGCCCGATTTTCCTGGCAATCTCAAAGGCAAAGGAACTGCCTGGTTTTCCAACCTGCAGCTGATACAGGGGCTGCATCTTCTGGTTGTCGAACAGCATGGCCCCGTTTACAATGCCATCCGTGGAGGTGGCATAATGTTTCAGACTGGTATAGTGAGTGGTAATAATGCCACTGGTCCCTGCCTGGTTCAGCTGTTCCAGGATTGATTCCGCGATGGCTCCTCCAAGCATGGGTTCGGTGCCAGTGCCAAACTCATCTATAAGCACCAGGGTATCTGCAGCCGCATGCTTCAAAAAGTATTTCATATTAAGCAGATGCGAGCTGTAAGTGCTGAGGTCATTATCGATGGACTGTTCGTCCCCGATATCGATAAAAATTCCTGCAAAGAGCCCAAATACCGAGGTCTCGGAACAGGGTACCAGCATCCCGCATTGCAGCATATACTGCAGCAGGCCAATGGTTTTCAGACACACCGATTTCCCTCCGGCATTGGGACCTGAAATCAGTAGAATGCGATTGTTATCAGACAGTTGAAAGGAGAGAGGCACTACCTCCTTTTGTTCCGCTTTATGTGAAAGATAAAGCAGGGGATGCCGGGCCTCCTGCCAATCGAATAACTGCTCATTTTTTACCTGCGGTCTCAGGGCCTTTAGGCGTATGGCAAACAGGGCTCGTGCCCGGATAAAATCTATGGTACTCAAAAACTCCTGGGAAGCCAGCAGATCTGGTATGTAGGGCCGGATATCAGTTGTAAACTCAATTAGGACCTGAATAATTTCCCTGCGCTCGGCATACTCCAGTTCCCTGATCTCGTTGGAGAGCTCCACCACTTCGGCCGGCTCAATAAATACGGTTTTCCCCGTGGCCGACTCATCATGGATCATCCCTCCCAGTTTCCGTTTATTTCCTGACATCACCGGGATCACAGGACGGCCATCCCGGTAAGTCGGAGCCGCATCGGCATCTACCCATCCTTCCCGCTGAGCGCGGGCCAGAACCTGATTCAGCTTTTTGGAAACCGCTCCCTGCTTCTCCTGCTGGCTCCTTCGAATGTGCTGAAGGGCCGAAGAGGCATTGTCCCGGATGTTTCCATGTTTATTCAGGATCTTCTGAATCCGGTCTCCCACAAAGGGAAAGATCTTGACAGGTTTGCAGAGCTCTGCCAGGGCCGGGTAAAGCTCCTCGTTTTCGGATTTGAAAAAGTGTAAGATGGCCCGGACGGAATCCAGGCTTTTTTGCAGTCCAAAGACTTCTTCGGTCATCAGGTAGGTTCCCTCCACCTCTGCCTTCTTCAGGGCTTCCCGGTTATCAATGAAATGCTGGATGGGAAATTCCTCCTCCTGTGCCTGGACCTTCAAAAACTCTTCCACCAGTTTCAGTTCCTGAAGAATGGAGTCATGCTCGGTCATAAAGGCCATCCTGTCCACTCGCTCCCTGCCGGGATCAAAGAGACAGTGGGCCTTGACCAAATCGCGAATACGGTCAAAACCAATTTTGGATTCAAAGTGTTCCGGGTAGATCAAATCAGCTTTTTTTGCCCTTCAAAAGTAATAAAAAAGGCCTCTTCTCTTTGAAAAAAAAGTTAGCTTTATCAGTTCAACTTCAAAACCTGTTTTCTACCATGCTAAATCGAAAAATCAAGATGGGAATGGTCGGTGGAGGAACCGATGCATTCATTGGGGCGATTCACCGCCTGGCTGCCTTAATGGATAATCAGATTGAACTGGTTTGCGGCTGCTTCAGCGTGGATCCTAAAATCTCCAAAGAATCCGGAAAACTCTACTTTCTTCCGGAAGAGAGAGTGTATGAAAGCTACCAGGAGATGTTTGAAAAAGAGGCGAAGCTTCCTGAAGGGGAGAGAATGGATTTTGTCAGCATCGTGACCCCAAATTTTGTGCACTTTGCTCCTGCCATGATGGCTCTGGAAAATGGATTTCATGTGGTACTGGATAAACCCATCACCTTCACCCTGGAGGAGGCCCTGAAACTAAAAGATAAAGTTGATGAAACCGGGTTGACATTCGCCTTAACACACACCTATTCGGGCTACCCCGCCGTAAAACATGCCAGAAAGATGGTCGCCGACGGGGCCTTTGGCAAAATCCGCAAAGTATTTGTGGAATACCCCCAGGGCTGGCTCTCCTCCAAATTAGAAGATACCGGCAACCCCCAGGCGAGCTGGCGAACCGATCCCAAACGATCCGGGAAAGCCGGAAGCATGGGAGATATCGGCACGCATGCCCACCACCTGGCCGAATATATCAGCGGATTGAAAGTCACGGAGCTTTGTGCAGAAATTAAGATTTTTGTTCCAAATCGCCTACTGGATGATGACGGGGCAGCTCTGCTGCGCTTTGATAACGGTGCCACAGGCACTTTGATGGCCACCCAGGTAGCCGCCGGCGAGGAGAACGCCATAAAAATCAGGGTCTACGGAGATAAAGGCGGCCTGAAATGGGCCCAGATGGAACCCAATTCCCTGATCCTTAAATGGCTGGATGCACCGATGCAGGTCCTGCGTGTGGGAACCAGCATGAACAGCACTGCGGCGGCTTTTAATACCCGTACACCGGGGGGGCATCCGGAAGGGTACCTGGAAGCCTTTGCCAATATTTACCGGAATTTCAGTCTGACCGTAAGAGCGAAAGCCAATGGGCAGGCACCCACGGCTGAGATGCTGGATTTCCCTGGCGTGGAAGATGGAATACGTGGCATGCAATTCATCGACACGGTGGTGAGCGCAGGGTACAACGACGAAGTAAAATGGGTAAAATTCGGGGAAAAATAGTTTGATGGAATACGGATTCATCTTTGATATGGATGGGGTAGTCATTGACAGCAATCCATACCATAAGATTGCCTGGGAAAGCTTCCTGGACGGAAAGGGATATGCGTATGATGAGTTTACTTTCGAAAATATGCTCAGCGGGCGTACCGGTCCCACCTCGATGAAATTACTTTTCGGGGACGATCTCCCCCATGAGCTGATGGAAGAGTACCTGGAAGAGGTGGATGGCATGTATCAGCGCATCCTCCGGGATATGGATAAAGCCACTCCCATTGCCGGGGTGAAGGATTTCATAAGAAGAGCGAAAGAGGAGGGGCACCGGCTGGCCCTGGCCACCTCTGCTCCTCCCCTGAACATCTCCATGGGGCTGGAGAAACTGAACATGAAAGAAAGCTTTGAGATCATCCTGGGCAAGGTAGATGTCAGTCACGGCAAACCCCACCCCGAAGTCTACCAGAAAACTGTGGAAAGACTGGGCCTGCCCAAAGATAACTGCATCGTATTTGAAGACTCCCTGGCCGGGATCCGGTCGGCCCTGGCAGCAGGCTTGCAGGTGGTTGGCATTGCTTCTGCCCACAGTAAAGAGGAATTGCTGAATGAGGGGGTCTCCCTGGTGGTGGATGACTTCAGGGGATTGTTGCCCGAAACGGTCCTTGAACTGATCCGGCAGAACTAATAGAGCCAAAAATATATTAAACAGATAAACCTTAGAATTATGAAAAGAGCAGTCCTTATAATCTTGATATCAGCCGGCTTATCTCCCTTCCTGTACGCCCAGATTAACCTGGATTACCAAAAACCATCGGACGAGATTCTCCAACTGGTTGATGTGCCGATGGCCCCTTCTGTATTGATGGACAACGAGCAGGAAACAATGATACTTCTCTACCGGGACGCCTTTAAAAGTATCGAGGAGCTCTCCAAAGAGGAGTTGCGGCTGGGCGGATTGAGAATCGATCCCGCAACCAATATAGGGAGCAGGACAAGATACTACCATACACTCAAGCTTAAGAACCTGACTGTAGAGGATGCTGCCGTACAAGAAATATCGGGATTGCCCGGGACAGCGCAACTGGCCAATTTTACCTGGTCGCCCGACCAACGCAAAATGGCCTTTACGCACACGAGCTCCACGGGGGTGGAATTATGGGTGCTGGACATCCAATCGGCCAGTGTCAAAAAACTGACAGAGGCACGGATCAATGCCAACATGGGGGATGCAATCAACTGGTTCGAGGATAGCCAGTCCATCCTGGTCAAGATGATCTCTTCCAAAAGGGAAAGCCTGATCGATGTGGAAAATGCGGTCCCCAGCGGACCGACCATCTCGGTGGCAGACGGAAAAAAAGCTCAGAACCGGACCTACCAGGACCTGCTACAGAACAAAAACGACGAACATAACTTTGAGCAGCTTGCCCTTTCAGAACTATACCAGGTCAGGCTGGATGGCAGCAGTGAACTCTGGATGGGAAGTGCCATGTATGACAATATCTCCTTCTCCCCCAATGGGGATTATGTGATGGTCTCAAGGGTGGAAAAACCCTTTTCCTACCTGGTCCCCTATTATCGCTTTCCTTCCAACACCACCATTTATACCAGGGGTGCTGTAAAAGTGGAAACGGTTCTTGAAACGCCCCTGATTGAAGACCTTCCCAAAGGCTTTATGGCAGTGGAAAAGGGCAGAAGAAACTTCCGGTGGAGATCTGACCTGCCTGCCAGCCTGGTATTTGCAGTTGCACTTGACGAAGGAGATCCAGAAAATGAAGTGGAATACAGGGATGAGGTATTTCAGCTGGATGCGCCCTTCAATGGTAGCCCGGTCTCCCTCCTGAAAACCATAAACCGCTTCGGGGGCATTCAGTGGTGCAATGAAGAGGTGGCAGTGGCCAGCGACCGCTGGTGGAACAGCCGGAATACCAAAACCTATCTCTTCAACCCTTCAGATGCCTCCAGTGAACCGGTGATACTCTTTGACCGGAATTACCAGGATCGTTACAGCGATCCGGGGCGATTTGTTACCCAAAGAAATGCCTATGGAAGCAGTGTCCTGACCATTCACAAAAACAGACTTTTTCTGCTTGGAAGCGGGTACTCTGAAAAGGGACAGTTCCCTTTCCTGGACCAGTTGAACCTGAAAACCCGGGAAAGCCAACGGCTCTACCAGTCAGAATATACCGACAGGCTTGAAAGCCTGAACCAGTATGATCTGAAAAAAAACAGATTGCTGGTTCGTATTGAATCTCCCACCGAGTATCCCAATTACTATTTCAGGAATCTGAAAAAGAATGAACTGCAACAGATCACTGCCTTTGAAAATCCGTTTAAGAGCATACAGGATGTGCACAAGGAAGTGATCACTTACAAACGAGACGACGGGCTGGAGCTTTCAGGAACGCTCTACCTGCCTGTGGGCTATGACATGGAGAAGAAGGAAAAGGCGCCTATGATCCTCTGGGCCTACCCCAGGGAATACAAGGATAAATCCAGTGCCGGTCAGACCACGGCCAATCCCAATCGCTTCACCGCTCCCAATTACGGGTCTCCCATCTACTGGGTAGCCAAAGGATATGTAGTACTCGACGGAGCAGCTTTCCCCATTGTAGGTGAAGGAGATGAGGAACCCAATGATTCTTTCCGGAAGCAACTGGTGGCCAATGCCAGGGCGGCCATTGACGCGGTAGATGCATTGGGATATATCGACCGCAGTAAAGTGGCCGTAGGCGGACATAGCTACGGGGCCTTTATGGTGGCCAACCTGCTTTCCCATTCGGATCTGTTTGCCGCCGGAATTGCCCGGAGCGGGGCCTACAACCGGACCCTCACCCCATTCGGGTTCCAGAGCGAAGAGCGTTCTTACTGGGAGGCCCCGGAGGTCTACTATACCATGTCGCCCTTTATGCATGCCGATAAGATGAAGACACCCCTGCTGCTGATCCATGGGGAAGCGGACAATAACTCAGGAACCTATCCCCTGCAGAGCACCCGTTATTTCAATGCCCTTAAGGGACTCGGAGCCACGGTCAGACTGGTGATGCTGCCTAAGGAAAGTCACGGCTACAGTGCCAAAGAGAGCATCCTGCATATGCTGTGGGAGCAAGACCAGTGGCTGGAGAAATATGTGAAATAAGCTCTTTGCCTACTCTGCCGGGAACAGGATCCAGAGCAGACCGCCCCGCAGATGTTCCACAAACAGGGGATCCTCGTAGAACCAGGGATCGTGACCCAGGGCCGTATACCATTGACGCCCTCCTTCAAACTCGTGGCACCAGGCCAGGGGAAAGAGCTGACCAAAGGTTTCGCCGGGATAGGTCGCCTTTTGCTCATCCTCGATGGTCGTTAAATCCACGGACAAGAGCACATGAATATCCGGATTTAACTGAAAGGAGTAATAACACTCATCCTTAACGGTCCACCGGGCAGGCAGATGCGAGGTGGAGGGGTGAGCGGGATCGGTGACCACCACTTCAAACTCCTGGTGGGGAGGATGGCGCAGGAACTTCCCACCCACCATGGCCCAGTACCAGGGCCAGTCACGCTCCGAGGCATTGGCCGAATGAATGGCTGCAAATCCTTTTCCACTCCGGATAAAATCCTGAAAAGCCTTTCGCTGTTTTTCATTATCAAAGGCTTCGTTATTGGAATTTGAAAAGACAATGCCGTCAAACCTGGCCAGGTTCTCCGGGGTAAATACAGAAGGTTCATCCGACACTTCGCTTAGGAACCCTTCCTCCCTGCAGATCTTTTCCAGAGCTGCCACGCTGGCTGCAATATTCTCATGCACGTAACCTTCTCCGTTCTTGGTATAGATCAGGATGCGTTTTTCATCTCCATCAACTGCCTTTATAAATTGTATAAAGCCAAGTGCGAACAGGAATACAAGAGCCAGTTTTTTCATGTTTTGCTATTTACGTTACGGTAGCTCAATTAAATGTTTTATTTTGGAATATGAAAAGAAATTTACTCTTATTAGTCCTATGTCTGTTCCCCCGGATCTATTTAGTTGCACAGGATAAAGAACCTGCCCTCGCCTCTGGCCTTCTGGAGGTTCATGATCTTTTTAATGCCTCGGCAAATGATGCGATATCCTGCTACCGTATCCCTGCGCTGGTAACTGCCGTGAACGGGGATCTGGTGGCTGCCATTGACGAGCGGGTGCCCTCCTGCAATGACCTCAGGGGAAGCCGGGACATTAATATTGTGATCAGAAGAAGCCCGGATTACGGGAAGAACTGGACAGAGATTGAACGGGTGGTCGACTTCCCCGAGGGAAAATCAGCCTCTGACCCTTCCATGATTGTCGATCGTATGACAGGAGATATCTTCCTGTTCTATAACTACATGGACCTGGACAGGGAGAAGGATATCTATTATTTGCATGTGATCAAGAGCGGGGATAACGGTAAAAGCTGGAGTCAACCAGAAGATATTACCGGGCAGATCACCAAAGCGGAGTGGCACAAAGATTTTAAATTTATCACTTCAGGCCGGGGGATCCAGACCCGAACGGGAAAACTCTTGCATTGTCTGGTGAATCTGGACCGCGGGGTGTTTCTCTTTGCCAGCGAGGACCACGGAGCATCCTGGCATCTCATTGACACTCCCATAAAGCCCGCCAATGAATCCAAAGTGGTGGAGCTGGCCAATGGTCGCTGGATGGTCAACAGCCGGGTAAACGGAGAGGGTATGCGCTGGGTGCACATTTCCTCTGATCAGGGACAAAGCTGGGAGAGCCGGCCGGAACCGGCACTGCCTGATCCCGGATGCAATGGCAGCATTATCCGCTACACCTCCATGGAAGAGGGATATGAGCGCAATCGCTTGCTTTTTTGTAATGCAAATCATAAAAATAAGAGGGAGAACCTCACTGCCAGAATCAGTTATGATGAAGGGCGAACCTGGACTAATGGGAAGACCATATATCCAGGTGGTGCTGCCTACTCTACTTTAACTGTATTTGATAACGGGAATATTGGCCTCTTGTTTGAGAAAGATGACTACACCCAGAACTTGTTTGTCAGCTTCTCGCTGGAGTGGCTAACTGATGGCAAAGACAGCTACAAAAAACCCTCATCGAAATAGAGCTCCCATGAAAAGAATTGATGGATATATTGCTGCACCCTTTACCCCCCTGCTTGCAAACGGGGAGCTACATCTGGACCTGGTTCCCGAGTACGCTGAATATTTGATTCGAAATGGACTGGATGGCGCTTTTGTTTGCGGAAGTACCGGGGAAGGGGCACTGCTGAACCGGGAGGAGAGAATGGCCCTTGCAGAAAAATGGATAGAAGCCAGCAAGGGAGTATTGAAAATTATCGTTCACACCGGCGGAACAAATCTGAGGGACCAGCAAACACTGGCGGCCCACGCTGAAGAAAAAGGTGCATGGGCAGTGGCCGCCATGGCACCAGCCTTTCTCCCTCCCACACGGAATTTAGAGCTGGTTAGCTACTGCAAAAGCATCGCCGCCGCAGCTCCCGGGCTGCCTTTCTACTACTACCATATTCCTGCTTTGAATGGGGTACACCTGTCGGTCACTGATCTCCTGGAAGCTGCCCTGGAGGAAATCCCCAATTTTGCCGGAGTAAAATATACCTACCTCAACATGTTTGAATTCGAACAGTGCCGCTATATTGCCGGAGACAAGTACGAGATGCTTTGGGGACTGGACGAAATGTTTCTTGACGGGCTGGTGTATGGAAACAACTCAGGAGTGGGTGGAACCTACAATCATTGTTTCAGTCTATACAGGGAAATGAGCCAGGCATACAAGAACAGAGCAATGGAAAAATGCCGGGAGCTTCAGCATCAGTCGCACCAGTTTTGTGAGATCCTGGGGAAGTACCGGGGCAATATTATGGGCGGGAAACGTATTATGAAATTCCTGGGCCTGGAATGCGGTCCCAACCGGATTCCACTTCAGAGCATTTCAGATCGGGAAGAAAAAGAACTGAAAAAGGATCTGGAAGCCATTGGTTTCTTTGACTATTGCAACCACTAAAGTGCTTAGATACTAAACGCATGACAGGCCTCCGACTCCTTTTCCTCTTGCTCATTCTGTTTCCGATAGCCCCTCCCCGACAGGCTGCAGCCCAATCAAATTACAGCAATCATTTTTCCTGGTCAGAATACCCTGAGCTTCCATCCATCCCCGGAGCGAAAACCCAGCCAGGTCTTGCCTCTCCCTTTGCCGGCACAACAGGTGATGTGGTGATTGTGGCAGGAGGGTGCAATTTTCCGGATCAGGCGCTTCGCGACGGAGGTGTAAAAAAGTACTATGATGACGCCTTTGTCTTTGCTGAGAGTGAAGGGAACTGGCGTTGGCTGACCGGATTCAAGATTCCAAAGCCATGCGCATATGGGGCTTCAGTGAGTCTGCCGGAGGGACTGCTGTGCATTGGTGGGAATGGAAGTTCTGATGCCTACAGGGAGGTATATCTCTTGCAATGGAAGGAGGAAGCCGGTGTCCTGGATCTGGAAGAGTGGCCCAGCCTGCCTTTTTCCATGACACAGCTGGGTGCAGCGCTAATTGATGAAACCGTGTATGTGGCAGGTGGTTTGACCGGTGGAGTGCTGATCTCTGCCTTTCTTTCCCTGGATCTGTCGAAGCGCGGTACCAGCCAATTTCAATGGAATATCCTGGAAGACTTTCCCGGACCGTCCAGGTTACAGCCCGTGGTAGTTGCGCAGAACAGTGCGGAGGAGAAAAGACTCTACCTGATCAGTGGCTCCAGTTATCCGGAAAACCAGGAAGAGCCTTGTATCCTCACGGACGGACTGGAATATTCTCCCCTGACTCAAAGCTGGCGCAAGATCGCCGGAATCATACCCGAGGGCCATGAACCCTTTTCCCTGCATGGTGCGGACGGTACTCCCCTAGGGATGAATCATATTTTGTTCGTGGGGGGGGTGCATCGCCTTACCTTTCAGCAAGCATGGAAGAAGGAACATCTTGGAAAACTGGCCCTCAAAATAAAGGATACTGCGGCTATAAATGATTATGAGCTATGGAAGAAAACCTACCTTTCGCACGATCCTCTTTGGTACAAATTTAATAAAGAGGTGCTCATCTATCATACCATAACCGATAGCTGGACCGTAGGAGATCAGTATCCCTATCCTGCTCCGGCCGGGGCAAAGATCGTTCCGTGGAAGAGCGGCTTTTTGGTCATAAGTGGGGAGACCATGCCGGGAGTTCGCTCGCCAAAGGTCTACCATGGTGAATTACAGCCTGAACCGGTATTTGGCCCCTTGAACTGGATCCTGCTGATCACCTACCTGGGAGGAATGCTTTTTCTGGGCTATTACTTTATGAAGCGGGAAAAGGGCACAGAGGACTTTTTCAAAGGTGGCGGGAGGATCCCCTGGTGGGCCGCCGGCATGAGTATTTATGCCACCATGCTTAGTGCCATCACCTTTATGGCCATCCCGGCAAAGGCTTATGCCACCGACTGGAAGTATTTCCCCATGGCCATTGCAATCCTCATTGTAGCCTTCCCGGTAATGAAATACTACCTGCCCTTCTTCAGGCGGCTGAAAGTCACCACCGCCTATGAATACCTGGAAAAACGTTTTAATTATACCACCAGGTTCCTGGCAAGCGCTCTTTTCATCCTATTTATGATTGCGCGTATGGCTCTGGTGCTCTTCCTCCCCTCACTGGCACTAACCACCGTTACAGGGATTGATATCTATACCTGCATCATCCTCATGGGGATTATTACCATAATTTATTGCACCATGGGTGGTGTGGAAGCAGTGATATGGGGGGATGTGATTCAGGGTTTTGTATTGCTGGGCGGAACTCTGTTTGCCGCAGTTTTCCTGGTTACTGAGATAGATGGAGGAGCAGGCAAGCTTATTGAGGTCTCCATGGACAACCAGAAATTTACCATGTTTGATCTGGCCCTCAGCTGGAAAAGCGCCACCCTCTGGGTGGTCCTGCTGGGTGGACTTGCAAATAATCTCATCTCTTACAGCGCCGACCAGACGGTGATTCAACGGTACCTGACCACCAAAGATGAAAGATCGGCTGCCAAAGGGATCCTAATGAATGGCATGATGAGTGTTTTGGTACTGGTTGTATTTTATTTCATCGGCACTGCACTGTACGCATACTATAAAACCAATCCCGGTGAACTAAATTTTACCATGCAGAATACCGACGCCATCTTCCCCCATTTCATCATGTCGAATATGCCGGTTGGACTGGCAGGTCTGTTAATTGCTGCCATTTTCTCAGCCACCATGTCAACCGTCTCATCCAATGTAAACTCCATCTCCACTGCGTTCACCTCGGATTTTTACAGACACTTTTTTCCAGGCACCCCCGACAGAATTTTGCTGAAGGTGGCCCGGTGGTCCGGTGTGTTTTTCGGACTTACTGGTGTGGTTCTGGCACTATTGATGGCCTCCCTGAGTATCCTCTCACTTTTTGATTACTTTAATTATATTCTGGGTTTGCTGGCCAGCGGACTGGGAGGATTATTTCTGATGGGCATATTCTTCCCCCGTATTGGGGCCAGAAGTGCTCTAATTGGTTTTGTCCTGGGATCTGCATCACTTCTTGTGATCAGTCTGACTACCCAGATCTCATTTCTACTATACGGTTTTATTGGCATTGTCCTCACCCTTTGTTTCTCTCTGCTCAGCTCCCTATTGTTCCCAAATAGTAAACTAATATCAGGCTTTACCTGGAAAAGTATCCAGGCTGAATAAACAGTCATATGGTAAACAGACAAAACATAGAACACTACCAGGACCTTTATAAAAGAGGACTTCTGGAAGATATCCTTCCTTTCTGGATAAAGCATGCAGTTGACTGGCAGGATGGTGGGTTTACTTTTTGCCTGGACAGGGATGGAACTGTCATCGATACGGATAAAGGAGTATGGCAGACCGGCCGCTTCACCTGGATGCTGCTGACACTTTACAATGAGGTAGAGCAGCGGGAAGAGTGGCTTAGATTAGGCAAGCACGGAATTGGCTTCCTGGAGAGCCATGGATATGATGAGCAGGGGAAAATGTACTTCCTGCTTGATAAGAAAGGGGATCCGCTTCGTATGCGCAGGTATGTCTATTCCGAGTCCTTTGCTGCCATAGCCTATGCGGCATATTTCAAAGCCACAGGAATTGAACACTACCGGGAGAAGGCCATGGATAGCTTCGAGAGCTTCCGGAAATATAACAGTACTCCCGGTCTGATCCCCTCCAAATATACAGACAACCGCCCCACCAGGGGCATGGGGGTGCCCATGATCGGAATTGTGACTGCCCAGGAACTGAGATCGAACCTGGATGATGAATCATATACCCAACAGATAGACAACTGGATCCGGGAGATTGAACAATACTTCCTGAATCACCAATACCGCGCGGTTATGGAAACGGTGGGACCCGGGGGAGAATTTATAGATCATTTCGATGGACGAACCCTGAATCCGGGCCATGCCATGGAAGGGGCCTGGTTTATCCTGAAAGAGGCCCTGCACCGGGCCCATGATCCCGGTCTGATACAGCTGGGTTGCACCATGCTGGACTGGATGTGGGAAATCGGATGGGATCAGGAATACGGGGGCATCTTCTACTTTCGCGATGTGAAAGGGCTGCCGGTCCAAGAATACTGGCATGATATGAAATTCTGGTGGCCGCATAACGAAGCGGTGATAGCCACCCTGCTGGCTTATCAGATTACCAGGGAGCAGAAATATGCCACCTGGCACCGGCAGGTACACGACTGGACTTTCAGAAACTTCCCCGATCCGGAGTATGGGGAATGGTTTGGCTACCTTCACCGGGATGGGCGGCTATCTGTCCCACTTAAGGGGAACCACTGGAAAGGGCCCTTCCATATTCCACGCATGTATTTCATGGCCTGGAAAATCTGTGAAGCCTTACTTATTAAATAAATATCAAATCCCATGAAAACAAATTTTCTTCTGCTGATCACCTTTCTCTTAGTAACAGGCTGCTCGACCAAGCAAGCATCCCCGCAACCCTCCATACTGCCCTCACCTCATGACCTGGTCTTCGAAGAACTGGCTACTTCCTGGGACGAGGGGATCCCCCTGGGCAACGGCATCATGGGAGCCCTGATCTGGGAAAAGGAAGGTAAGCTCAGGATTGCCCTGGACCGGGCCGATCTCTGGGACCTGCGTCCCATGGAGAATGTCTATAAAAAGGGACTTAACTATGGCTGGGTATACAAAAACTGGGAGGAAAACAGTTACGGAAAGGTACAGAAAGCCTTTGATGAACCTTATGACCAGGCAGCCGGCCCCTCCAAAATCCCCGTGGCGGCCCTGGAACTGCCCATCGGCGACTTTGGATTGGTGGAATCGGTCAGGCTCTTTACCCACCATGGACTGTGCCAGATCCGTTGGGAAAACGGCATTTTCATGGAGCTATTTATGGATCCGGAAAATCCGGTGGGGTGGTTCAGAATCACTGGTGCAGATTCCATGCAGGAAGTAACTCTGGTGCCACCACCATATACCCTTGATACGGAATCCTCCTCGCGCAATAGGGTAACCGGGGGACAGGATCTGAGGAGATTAGGCTACCCGGCCGGGAAGATAGTGAATGATCCATCCATGCTTGAATACAGGCAGGAAGGGTGGCAGAACTTTAATTACCAGGTAAATTGCCAGCTGGAACGCTCCGGTCAAAGCATTACAGGATGCTGGAGCATCTCCGCCCATTACCCCGAAAAGGATGGGGTCCCGCGGGCAGCAGATCTTACTGAACAGGCACAAAGGACCAGCTACGATAAGAGCCGCGAAGCACTGCTTGGGTGGTGGGAACAATACTGGTCCCGTTCCTCCATTAAACTGCCCGATTCAATACTGGAAAAGCAGTGGTACCTGGAGATGTATAAATTTGGAGCCGCTGCCCGCCAGGGCGCTCCTCCCATCAGTCTGCAGGCTGTATGGACCGCCGATAATGGAAACCTGCCCCCCTGGAAAGGGGACTTTCACCATGACCTGAATACCCAGCTTAGTTACTGGCCCGCCTACGCAGGCAATCAGCTGGACCTTGAAAAGGGCTTTCTGGACTGGCTCTGGAGCATCCGGGGTGAAGGAAAAAAGTTTACCAGATGGTTCTATGAAGCGGATGGCCTTAATATTCCAGGAGTGACCACACTAACAGGAGTGCCCATGGGAGGATGGATCCAGTACTCCTTTGGCCCAACGGTATCTGCCTGGCTGGGACAACATTTCTATTTGCACTGGAAATACAGTCAGGATGAAACCTTCCTGAAGGAACGTGCCTACCCCTGGATTAAGGAGGTAGCCATCTTTCTGGATCAGGTTGCATTGCAGGACCAGAGTGGCAAAAGAAAGCTGCTCCTGAGCTCCAGTCCGGAGATCTTTGATAACTCCCGGGAAGCCTGGTTTGGACAAACCACCAACTATGACCTGTCCCTTATCCTCTTTACTTACTCCGCAGCTGCTGAACTTGCCTCTGAGCTGGGTAAACAGGAGGAAGCCGAGCAGTGGAAAATCATTCTATCGCAGTGGCCACAGCTTGCAGTGGATGGGGAATCGGGGTTGATGTTTGCACCGGGATTCCCCTATCATGAATCACATCGCCACTTCTCCCACCTGATGGCCTTCCATCCCCTGGGAATGGTGGACATGTCCCATGGTCCTGCCGAGCAGGAGATCATACGCAACACCCTTCGTAACCTGGAGAAACACGGACCGGATTGGTGGACCGGCTACAGCTACAGCTGGCTGGGGAACCTGTATGCCAGGGCCTTTGAAGGTGAACATGCAGCAAGGGCTCTGAAAGATTTTGCCACCTGTTTCACCCTGCCCAGCAGTTTTCATGTGAACGGGGACCAGTCGGGAACGGGAAAATCGAAAATGACTTACCGTCCTTTTACTCTGGAGGGCAACTTTGCCTTTGCCTCGGGTATCCATGAGATGCTCCTGCAAAGTCATACAGGCATTGTCCATATTTTCCCGGCTATTCCGGAATCCTGGAAAGATGTCTCCTTCCGTACCCTTAGGACGGAGGGGGCCTTTCTGATCTCGGCCCTTAGGGAAGATGGAGCATGCACCAGGGTGGAGATCAAGTCCGAAAAAGGCGGTACTATTTATCTGGCTGATCCCTTTAACGATGAATCAGACCGCGAGGTCCTGGAGATTAAGATGGAACCGGGCGAAAGCAGGATCCTGGGGAAGAAATAGCCAGCTGAACTATTTTCCCCGGATGAGTTTCAGACCCTGCTCACTACTCAGCAGAAGGTCCTTAGCCTGCATACCCTCCAGGAGAACAGTCTTTCCCAGGATCTCATCCGAAATGGTGTTGCCTGAGATCTCCACATTCTTGCACGAAATCAGGCTGAAACCAAACTTCCTTGGATGAAAGGGTGGAAAGCGCTTACTCCGTGTCAATTGATTTCCCCTGAACACGAGTCCATCCACAGACTTGGCATATAGAACCGGATAGTCGTAAAGATGGAATTCATTGTCCAGAATCCGGATATTCCGGTGGTACTTTTCCTCCCTGCCCTCCAGATCGGGAATTTCAGGATAGATACTGATCACTGCCTCAGAAAACTGGTAGAGGGAAGTAAGACAGGGAGCCGCAAACTCATTGTTCCGGATGGTCACATCCTTGACAGCTCCGCTTTCATACCAGTTATTGGCATCTCCGGAAATCAGGATGGCCGAACCGCTGGATTCAAAATAGTTGTCATCAATCACCACTTTTCCAGGGGTGGAAACCAGCACACCCCGGGCTCTGCAACTCATAAAGCGGTTGTGCGTAATAAGTGCATCCGGCGTCCAGCTCAGGTTTTCGAGGGCATCACCCTCCTGCAGGCCCTCCGGCACAGCCTGTTCAAAAGAGATCTCAAACTCCTCAGGGGATAGAAATTTTATCTCTTCTACTCTGCCTTCAGCCATGGTCCCCATGGACGAGCTTTCCAGAAATCCTACTAGCTCCCCAGTTCTGGCCCACTGCAATCCCACACTTTGATGATGTTTGAATCTGCAACGTAGCTTGTTGTTTGCCAGTATCTCTTCCACCCTTACACTGGTTCCATGGATATTAATGGGATCATCCATCAGGGCTGCAAATTCACATTGACTAACAGTGATCTGACCTCTGCAGTTGGAAAAATGAAAGCCATCGTCGTGACCGCTCAGGTAGCGCTTCTTATCTGGATTGGGAATCATTTTAACTCCACACAAGGATATGTCTTCACTATACTGTGACAGGATTCCCAAACCAGCAGTATGGTATACCTCCACATGCTTGATTTGCACATCCTTGCTATGGAAGATAAAGATGCCTGCATGGTCACGGCGGCTATGCCTGAGAATAAGAAAGTTTCCCTCCTCCGGGCGTTGTTCTCCAAATGGTTTATGTACTCTGACCATTCCGGGAGCCTCCTCCTCCCAGTGTGCCCAATCCCATCCACTGCCACAGCAACCCGGATCGCCGGTCCCTGGTGCGATTAGCCTGGAATCACGCTCTATCTCCATGATGCTCCTCAACGGGCTTTTCCAGCCTTCACCTACAAAAACAATCTTGCCCTCTTCAATCACATAAGGGGACTCAAACTTATCAATTTTCAAAAGTATGGATTGGTCACTCACCTCCATCACCTCAGCCTGGGCTGTTAGGGGAATATCCCAGTCAATGGTGAAATTGCGCAGTTCCACCTTTTTACTGTGATCCAGGGTCAACGGCTGCATGCGGTCATGGAACACAAAATCTGCACCTCCACCATCTATGACCAGGTTCTCCATCCCTTCCAGCAGCATCCCTAATCGCTTGGGATTAATATCTGTTGTATTAGATTCATAATAGATCCGCTCTTCGCTGTACTGGGGCCAGAAATCGTAGCGACCCTTTTCGAACAGCAACAGGGGATGTTCCTTAGTCCTGGCCACCTCCAGTGCCGCCTGGACCACTCCGGTGACATTCTGCCGGGAATTCACCAGAGCACCGTAGTCACTCACGCGGACTGTATCGTAGCCTGTCTTATCAGATGCCGGGTCATCCGGGTAATCGACCCAGGGTAAACGGGCATAGCCAAACAGTAAGTTCCCATCCGCATCCTTCCCCAGTAATTTAGCTGTGAAATTATCCTTACTAAGTCCGTTACCCTTACCTTCAAATATCAGGATCAGATCCTTACCAGATTCCCGGATATAAATCAACCTGCTTCCAAAGCCATAATTCACCTCTTCCGGTGCTCCGAAGCGGAGTGATCCGAGATCCATATCATTATGGGGATCAAAGCCCTCTTCAGCCTTGACCAGGATCCGGATGCTGTCTATACAACCATCGATCACTTCCCGGTTCAGTATTTCCACCTGACGACCCACGGTCAGTGGAATGCAGATATGCTTGGAGCTGTGATTATCCTTACTCTTATCCTCATGTTTCAAGGTATCTATGACGGCAAAATGTGCCTGGGTGGCCCTTCCCAATTCATCCTGCAGGACTTTCATACGTTCATACTTGAACCAGTTCTCCTCAGTCCCGTCCTCATACCTGGCGATGCCGGGTAAATAGGCTTCACCCGGATCCACCTTCCACTGGATTCCGTCTTTAGACCGGAGATAATAGGCAATGCGGCCATACCAGTCATTGACCACCATATGGTACTGGATATTGGTACGCCAGAGAACCGGATCCTCAAACCTTCCTTCCACTTTCGGATATACACTTTCTTCACTGACCTGCCGGTAGGGAGAGATACCAGTGTCGCTGATCCAGATCCCCCCTCCCCGGCACACCATCAGGAAGGATCCATCATGCCGGCGTGCAAAACTCAGGTTGGATAAGCCTTCAATAATGGGCTTAACTCCCGGGTCGAACTCAAAATTCCTGTACTCCCAGGGCCCGTTCATATCATCTGAAATATAATAGCCCTTGTAGACATAGATCACATAGCGTCCGTCCTGTAAGAGGAAAATTTCCGGATTATGGCCTTTGCCTATATTCTCCCGTACTTTGTAAGGACCAAGGGGATTTTCCGACACGGCATGCACCACCATGGATCTGGGCCATTCCATATGTCCTTTTCGCGAATCTTCCCGCCAGCGGCATACAAAGAGATGATAGTTTCCATCGGGGCCCTTCAGAGCATTTCCTCCCCAATAGGACCACTCCTCATCTTCAATCCCGTTATTGATATATCGGGGGACTACATTTTCACCTCCCCAGGTATCCCTGCTCAGATCTCCCAAAGGAGGGATGGGCAGAAAACGGTCCATAAAGCGTCCGCCAAAGGCCAGATTTTCCCACACTTCAGGTCGTTTCCGTTCAGTTATTTGAGCGGATAGTACCCCCGTTAAAAGATGGATTACAATCAGAACAAAGGCAAAAAGTGTAGTCTTCATACAAGCAAAATTATTATCTTAAGCAAAATACGCATTATAACAGTATGAAGAGCCTTATCACTCAGAAGCCATGATAAGTCCCAGGGAGAACATTTTAACAGTTCTTCGCCGATCAGGAATGGAAACAGTGCCGGTTGATTTTGTGCTGTGTGACTCCCAGGTAGATGATTTTGAAAGGAGGACCGGACACAGGGATTACGAAAGTTACTTTGGGCTTAGTCACCGCTCATTTCAAATGAATGTGCAGCGGAATTTCGTTTCCGGGCCCGAGCTTTATAAACGAGAAAGGGTTCCGGACAGCACTATTTTTGATGAATACGGGATTGGACATTCCAAAGGTTCTGAATTTGCATTTCACATGACCCGAATGCACCACCCCTTAAAAGGTGCTGATCTCCATGAGATCCTGGACTATCCCTATCCTACCATCCCAGAGGGAGAGCTGCAAAATCTGACTAAAAAAGTAAAAGAACTGGGATCAAAAGGGCTGGCTTCCTTTGCTTTTATGCAGATGACTGTGTGGGAAGCATCCTGGTATCTGCGGTCCATGGAAGAATTGCTGGTAGATATGATGACCGTGGATGAAAAAGCAGGTGCCTTGCTGGATCTCTTAACCCAATTTGCTGTTTCAAAGGCAACTACCTATGCACAAGCGGGTGTGGATATTTTGTCCTTGGGCGATGATATCGGCACTCAGAATTCTATTCTGATGGATGTGGGCCTATGGGAAACCTGGCTGAAACCCCGTTTAGCGAAAGTGATAAATTCGGCCCGGCAAATAAATCCGGATATTCTGATTTTTTACCATTCCTGCGGGTACATCCTTCCCTTCATCGAACAGTTAATTGAAATCGGAGTGGATATTTTAAATCCAGTACAACCAGAGTGTATGAGTTTTGATGAGGTACACAGTCAATATGGTGAGCGCCTGTCATTCTGGGGTACGCTCGGAACACAGGAATTATTGCCATTCGGCACAAAAGAAGAGGTGCTGCATACGACAATCTCAAGATTACAAACATGTGGTGAGGCAGGCGGACTGGTAATTGGTCCAACCCACATGGTGGAACCGGAAGTTCCATGGGAGAACCTGACTGCCATCATCGAAGGAGTCAAAATCTTTGAACAAAGCAGAGTTTAAGTCAGAGAGTACCCAATGGGCAGATTAGATATTCTCATTTTCATTGTATACGGACTGGTCATTGTTGCAGTGGGTAACCTATTGGCCCGTTCAAAAAAAACCGGTACAAGCAGTTCCGACTATTTTTTCGCCAGCAAATCGCTTCCCTGGTTTTTGGTAGGCAGCTCGATTATTGCCGCGAATATATCGGCCGAGCAGTTTATCGGGATGTCTGGCTCGGGCTACGCCATTGGCCTGGGCATCGCCACCTACGAATGGATCGCAGCACTTATTTTAATCGTTGTCGCAAAATTCTTCCTGCCAGTATTCATCCATAAAAGGATTTTTACGATGCCTCAGTTTCTGGAACTCAGGTACGACACCCGGATAAAAACAATCATGGCAATTTTCTGGATCAGCCTGTTTGTGTTTGTCAACCTGACTTCCATCTTATACCTGGGTGCCCTTACTCTGAAAACAGTGTTTGGAATCAAGTTAATATATGGGATCGTCGGACTGGCAGTTTTTTCCCTGTTGTATACGATCATTAATGGATTGAAAGCCATTGCCAGCACGGATATCATCCAGGTCTTCTTCCTCTTGATTGGAGGATTGGTGACCACCTGGTATGCCGTGAATCAGGCGGGTGGCAATGCGGGCATTATCCATGGATTTGAGACCATGATGACAGATATACCTGATAAGTTTCATATGATCATTAAAAAGTCCGATCCCAACTATTATTACCTTCCGGGAATCCGGGCAATTTTTGGCGGAATCTGGATTGCTGGCATTTACTATTTTGGAGCCAACCAGTACATTATTCAAAAAGCATTTGGAGCAAAAAATCTGCGTGAAGCACAAAGAGGGATGGTATTTGCTGCCTATCTGAAGCTGATTTTACCATTTGTAGTTGTAATCCCAGGCATAGCAGCATTTGCATTGTCAGCCGATATCGGGAAAGCGGATGAGGCTTATCCATGGTTGCTCGAAACAATTGTTCCTGCAGGGATTAAGGGATTAATTTTTGCCGCACTGATTGCTGCAATCGTCTCCTCCTTCAGCGCAATAATTAACAGTACATCCACCATTTTCACCATGGATTTGTATAAGCCCTACTTCAACAGGAATGCTTCTGAAAAAAACCTGGTTGCTGTTGGAAGGATCTCTGGAATTATTGCCATGGTCATAGCAGTGATCTGTGCACCCTTGCTTGGAAGCATTGACCAGGCATTTCAGTTTATTCAGGAATATACCGGGATGATCAGTCCGGGTATTACAGCCATTTTTGTGCTTGGATTATTCTGGAAGCCTACTACTTCTACCGCTGCACTCTGGGGATGCATTCTTTCTATTCCATTGTCCGCAGCCATTAAATTTATATTCCCGGATATGCCCTTTCTTGATCAGATGATGATTACTTTCTTGGGCATCTCTGGCATCATGGTGCTTTTATCATTACTGGAAAAAAGTGAGAAAAGAAGCTCAGCTTTGGATCTATCTCGTAAAATTTTCAAGACTGACAGAATATTCAACATACTTTCTATTGTAATAATTATCATTTTTTCAGCGATATATATAATCTTTTGGTAAGAAATAAGACTGCAGCTATGAAAAACCTCCTCGTTCCTACCTTGATTTTTCTTATTCTCACAAGCACCGGATGTAACCAACAGCCTGATCCTCTGGGAATCGAGGTAGCTGGAGTAGATCAGCCGGTTATCTCTCTGAACGGCACCTGGAAATTCTCTATGTCTCCTCCTGAGAAGTTCTGGGATAATGAGCTTGATCTTCAATCCTGGTCAGATATACAGGTGCCAGGTGAGTGCCAGATGCAGGGCTTTGCAATTCAACACGACATACCTTATGTCTACAAAAAGCAATTTGAAGTTCCCCCAGATTACATAGGAAACCAGATTTTCCTCTATTTTTACGGTGTCTACAGTCATGCCCGAATCTGGGTAAATGGAAAGTTTGTTCGCGAGCATTTCGGAGGATTTACAAAATGGAGCTCCAATATCACCGAATTTGTGACACCCGGAGAGACAACGATCCTGACGGTGGAAATAACAGACCGCAGCGACGACATCTCCTATGGGAGTGGTTATGCCAAACACCAGATTGGCGGGATCTTAAGAGATGTGGAGCTGGTGGCACTTCCGGATCAACACTTCCAACAACTATATTTTGAAACAGACCTGGACAAACAATATGAAAATGCTGAATTGAAGGTCTTTTTTGAACTGAGCAGGGAGGAGTCGGCTGAAATCAGAGTCGACTTATATGGTCCGGATAATAAATTGATTGGATCTGCTAAGAAGAATACAGACTCCAAAACCGGGGTCTTCTCCATGGCTGTCGATTCACCTCAAAAATGGGATGCCGAACATCCGGTATTATATACGGCTGTTACCACCATATACGACAACGGAAAAGAACTTTACAGACAGAGTGACTGGATCGGATTCAGAGAGGTGGTGCTTGATGGAAATAAATTGCTGGTTAACGGTATGCCCGTCAAACTGCGTGGTGCCTGCCGTCACGACATCCACCCTACCCTGGGACGAATGACCACCCCGGAATACGATCTGAAAGATGTCCTTCTGGCCAGGGAGAGCAATATGAACTTTATCCGCACCTCCCACTATCCTCCTTCAGAAGCATTTCTGGACTACTGTGATCAATATGGGATCTACGTGGAGGATGAAACAGCGGTCTGCTTTGTGGGTTCGCACCGTACCGAAGCCTATCGCGCCAGCGGAGCTTCCCAGGACGATCCTGAATTCACCGGCCGCTACCTCACCCAGCTGGAAGAGATGGTCCGGAACCACCGTAATCACCCATCGGTTATTATCTGGTCCATTGGCAACGAAAATGTTTTTGGGGACAACTTCATTCAATCCTTCACATGGGTGAAAGAGAATGATCCCACCCGCCCCATAATCTACAGCTATCCTGGCCAGGTGCCGGATTCACTTACGAATTATGAGATCCTGAGTATGCATTACCCAAGCTGGCAGGGGGACCTGATCCAGTATGGCATCTCGACAAGCAAGTTCAGCTACGATAAAATGCCGGTGCTGTTTGATGAGTGGGCCCATGTAGCTTGTTATAACAACTTTGAATTAAAGGAAGATCCCAATGTGAGGAATTTCTGGGGACAGAGCCTGGATAGCATGTGGACCTATGCCTTTGAAGCTGACGGGGCACTGGGAGGGGCCATCTGGTGCATGCTGGATGAAACCTTTGCACTTCCCCCTGAACTGCCAGGCTTTAATCAATGGTGGGGCATCCTGGACGAAAATGTGATCCCGGCAGCCTATATGGGACCCTGTGTGGGATATGGTGAGTGGGGCATTGTGGATACTTGGAGACGGAAAAAGCCAGAATTCTGGGGAACAAAAAAGGCCTATTCCCCCACCCGCGTCCTGGTGAAAAGGATTGATTCTTTCATTCCCGGAAAGCCACTAACGATCCCGGTGCACAACCGCTTTGACCATACCAATTTCAATGAGCTGAAGATTTTCTGGAAGTATGCAGAACAGTCGGGCAGTTTGGAAGGTGCTGAACTGAAACCACATCAGAAGGGTTACATAAGCATCCCGGCAAATTCATGGAAAGAGGGGGAAGAGCTCCACCTGGATTTTTACCAGAATGATACCCTGCTGGTTGATCGCTATGAGCTACACCTTGGTCATTCGAAGGTAAAGATGCCGGTCTGTCAGGCAGGTGATTTAAAAACCATTGAAAAGTCAGATAAGATCACCCTGAGCGGAAAGGAATTCCGCCTGGAAGTCAACCCCGCTACTGGCCTGTTGGAAGATGTTATTCTGGGCAGGGATACCCTGATCAAGTCAGGCCCCTACCTAAACCTGCGGGTTCCCGGAAATGCAATTCAGTATTCTACCATCCAAATGGATGACCTGGCGAAAAACTGGGTTTGTACTGATTTCATGCTCTCCCTGGAGAAGGGCATAGCCGTCCTGAAAACCGAGGGGCAATATGACACGATCAAAGCCTTTTATACTATCAGGATCGATGAACAGGGAAACATGGAGATTGATTACAGTGCTATCGTGAACGGAAATAAAAAGAACATCCAGGAAGCCGGGATCAAATTCCTGTGCGGAGATTCCTTTGAAAAGATTATCTGGAAGCGGGATCCTTACTTTACCGCATATCCGGACTCACATCCGGGACGTGCTGTTGGTGAGTCCCTCCTGTCCTACAGACCTGAATCAGAGTACCGGAAAAAACCAGGGCACGGATGGGAACATGACACCAGGGGATTCTATTATTATGGACTGGATGAGAAACTGCCCTACTCCAACGAGGTACGCTCCCTGAAAGAACATATCTATGAATATGCACTCAGAACCCGGACAACTGCAGAACTCAAGATATTTTCTGAAGGAGATCAGGCCTGCCGTTTTGACCTGATCCAGGGCAAAAACACCCTGTTAATAAATGATCAATGGGATTACAACAGCTTGCGATGGGGCAATTATATGAAACAGGTCCCCCTGGAGAAAGAGATCCATGGAAAGATGCATATAGCTCTTATTAGTTTATCTCCCTGATCTTTTCCCAATAAAATGTCCTCAAAGCTCTGAAAAAATGGGGAGTAAATCTTAATTTTAGGAAAACTATACGTATGATAAAAACCTGCCTGACCCTGCTGACTTCCTTGCTGCTGGTATTCCCTGTCCGATCACAAAGCGAACCGGGCACAGCGCTGCCAGTTGCTAAAAATGACTGGCTGCTCCAGTCACCTGGAACTGGAGCCGGTGTTTATCAAAGTAAAAAAGAGGTGATCCTGTCCAACGGACTGATCTCCAGGACCATTCGTTTGGTCCCCAACGCAGCCACAGTGGGACTGAAAAATCTGGTTACGGGCGAGGAATACATCCGTTCGGTGAAACCGGAAGCTCTGCTGACCATCGACGGCAGGTCCTATCCGGTCGGGGGACTGGACGGACAGAAAGAGCATGGCTACCTGAAACAGGAATGGCTCGAGGATATGAGCTCCCCGCTTAATTCCTTTGAATTCCGGGAGCTTGAAATCCGGGAGCTGGATCCGGGTCTCTACTGGGAGCGCAAGCGCTGGGCCTCCTCCACCCAGTGGGAACGACAGGGCAAAGAAGTAATCTTCCATTATACCCATCCCAAACTCCAGGGGATAAAGGTTGAAGTGCATTATGAGATCTTTGAGGGCCTGCCCCTGCTGGGCAAATGGATCGAAGTGAGCAATGAAGCGGAGCAAAGCATTCGAATCGATCATTTTACCAGCGAAATCATTGCCCACCCGGAGAAGAACAACTATGTGGATGAACCTTCCCGCTGGGACCTGCCCAACCTGTACCTGGAAAATGACTACGCCTTTGGAGGATTTACCTATGTGGAATCGCCCAATGCCATTCAATGGGAGCCGGATCCGGAATATACTTCCCAGGTCAACTGGGAATACAAGACCCCCTGTGTTCTGAAGAGCCAGCCTGCCATCGGACCGGACCACCAGCTGGATAGCGGTAAAACCTTTGAAAGCTTCCGGACCTATGTACTTGCCCTGGATGGAACGGACCGGGAACGAAACGGCTTGAGCATCCGGAAGATGTACCGTACCCTGGCTCCCTGGATCACCGAGAATCCCATCTTTCTGCACCTGGTGACTACCCGGACACCTGAGGTAAAGGCAGCTATCGACCAGTGTGCCGGGACCGGTTACGAGATGGTGATCCTGAGCTTCGGCAGCGGATTGAGTATGGAGGATATCTCCAAGAAAAATGTTCAGAAATTTAGGGAGCTGGTGGAATACGCCCATGGCAGGGGCATTGAGCTGGGAGGCTACTCGCTGTTCTCCAGCCGGAAGATCAGTCTGGAAACGGATGTCATCGACAAAGAGACAGGAGAACCCGGAGGAGCCAAGTTCGGGTCTGCCCCCTGTGCCGGAAGTACCTGGGGGCTGGAATATTACCGGAAGCTGGAGGTATTTATAGAAAAGACCGGATTCAGCGTTCTGGAACACGATGGCCCCTATCCCGGGGATTTCTGCGCCTCCACCACCCATCCGGGCCACGAGGGCTTTGGAGACTCCCAGTGGAAACAGTGGCGACAGGTCACTGATTTTTATAAGCGCCTACGCGCCAGGGGCATCTATATGAACCTGCCGGATATTTACCATCTCTCCGGTTCCAATAAGATTGGCATAGGCTACCGGGAGGTGAACTGGTCCCTGCCCCGGGAACAGCAGATCCTGCTGGGGCGTCAGAACATCTTCGACGGAACCTGGCTCAAGCCGCCTTCCATGGCCTGGACCTTTGTACCCCTGACCCAGTACCACGGAGGCGGGGCAGCCGCCACCCTGGAACCCCTGGCAGAGCACCTGGAGGAGTACGATATGCATATGACCCAGAACTACGGTTCGGGAGTACAGGCCTGTTACCGGGGGCCCCGGCTCTACGACACGGAAGAGACCAGAGAACTGGTGATCCGGAAGATTGCCCATTACAAGAAATACAGGGATATCCTGAATGCGGATATCATCCACCTGCGACGGCCCGACGGGCGCGACTGGGACGGCATCCTGCATGTGGATCCGAAATTGGAAATGAAGGGCTATGCTTTGCTTTACAATCCCACCGGGGAGGACCTGGAGCGAAGGATCAGTCTTCCCCTCTACTATACCGGATTAACAAATACAGCACAAATACAAATAGGCGAAACCCTGGCGAAAGAGCTGGAACTCTCCCGTGACTACAGCGTGGAGATCCAGGTCAACATTCCCGCCCATGGCTACCTGCCCATCCTTATAAAATAAACCCCTATGAACAAAAGATACTTCTTAAGCCTGGTTCTGAGTCTGTTTATGCTTCAAGCCACACAGTCACAAACGACCTATGAACCCCAATGGGAATCCCTGGACAGCCGTCCCGTGGCTCCCTGGTTTGAAGATGCCAAATTCGGGATCTTCCTGCACTGGGGACCCTATTCGGTTCCTGCCTGGAGCCCCCGGGGCACCTACTCGGAATGGTACCAGTACTGGATGCAGACCAAAACACTCTTCGGAAATGGTGATTTTACCGGCACCGAGGTTTACGACCATCACGTGAAGACCTATGGGGAAGATTTTTCTTACTATGACTTCGGCCCCCTGTTTACGGCAGAAGAATTTGATGCCAGACAATGGGCAAAACTCTTTGAAGATGCCGGGGCCAAATACATGGTGATCACCTCCAAGCACCACGATGGCTTCTGCCTCTGGCCCAGTGAAACAGCCAGCCGTACCTGGGGTTTTCCCTGGAACGCGGGTGAGGTGGGAGCCAGGCGGGATCTCCTGAAGGAACTGGAAGTGGCTGTAAAAAATACCGGGGTAAAATTTGGCACCTACTACTCGCTTTATGAATGGTTCCATCCCTGGTGGGAGAACGATAAGGAGCGCTTTGTGGATGAACACTTTTTTCCCCAGTTCAAGGAACTGGTGGAGGGGTACCAGCCCGATGTGGTGTGGACCGATGGCGAGTGGTCCATGGAGCCGGAATACTGGAAGACCCCCGAACTGCTCACCTGGTTATTCAATGAATCCCCCGTCGGGGAGACCGTCGTTATCAATGACCGCTGGGGCAAGGGTGCCCGGCATCAGCACGGAGGGTATTATACCACCGAGTATGAATCAGGCATGGAGGGGAATCATCCCTGGGAAGAATGCAGGGGTATCGGGTTTTCCTTTGGATACAATGCCAATGAACCAGAAGAAGATTATGCTACGGCCCAGGTCCTGATCTACCTGTTGATCAATACCGTCAGCAACGGGGGAAACCTCCTGCTGGATATTGGGCCCGATGGAAAGGGAAACATCCCGGAAATCATGCAGGAACGCCTGCTGGCTGTGGGAGACTGGTTGAGGGTGAACGGGGAGGCCATTTATGGTACCCGGAAATGGAACCCTGCCTGCCAGTGGTCCGAGAAGGGAAAGAAAGACTGGAAACCCCAAGATACCCACTATTTGCCGGCCGACTACATCCTGAAGCAGACCGTGGATCCCCAGCCGGGTTATGCAGTCAGGGAAGCCTTCTTTACCCGTAAAGGAAATGACCTCTACGTCATCGTTCCCGGCTGGCCCAAAGAAGACCTCTTGATCCGGGACCTTCAAATCACTCCGGGCACAAGCATCAGGCTTCTGGGAACGGACCTGATGCTTGAAAGTAGTAAAATGGGAAGGAATCTGCTTATCAAGATCCCTGCCCTTAGCCCGGAACTCCTGCCCTGTGATTATGCCTATTCATTTAAGATCAGCAGCCAATGAAAGGAGTATGCCTGGCCCTATTAATTCTGCTTGCTTCCTTTAACCAGGAAAAACAATTTGCCGATTTATGGGAATATGCGGGCATTGCAGTGGAAGAGCCCGGTTATATGGTCTGGGGCAGTTCGCCCATCCAGGATGAAAAGGGCCAGACGCATCTCTTTTTGGCCAGATGGCCTGCAGAATACAAAGTGGACCCTGGCTGGCGTTCCCACAGTGAAATTGCCCACTATGTGGCACCTTCACCGGAAGGTCCCTTCCGTTTCTCGGATATTGCCCTCACGGGAACCGGGAAAGACACCTGGGACAGGTACGGAGTCCATAATCCCACGATCGACCGGGTTAGGGATCGCTATGTACTGCTCTACATCGGAAATAACAATCCAAAAACGCCCCCCCACCCGGCCAACCAGCATATTGGGATGGCCCTTTCATCTTCCCTCTACGGACCCTGGGAAAAGGTACAGGGTGACGGCTTGATCTTATCGCCCCCGGAAGATTCCACTTACTGGAACTTCGGGGCCTCCAACGGAGTAAACAACCCTGCCCTGCTCTGTCATCCCAATGGTAAATATTTTCTGTATTTTAAGTCCGAAGGCGGACGCATGGGCCTGGCCCTATCAACGGAGATCGAAGGACCTTACAAGCAATTACCAAAGCCGGTAACCTCCAACAAACAGACGATTGAAGATGGGTATGCCTTTATCCGCAGGGATAAGATTTGTCTTCTTACCACCGATAACCACGGGATTCTTGAAACAGGAGGCGGACTCCTGTGGGTATCAGACGATGGCCTGGACTTTAAGCTCAGTGAACAGGGCTTCTATCCGGCGGAAAAATACCTGGGGAAAAAGGCCCTTCAGAATGCCAGAAGGCATTATGGAGGAAATATCATTAAGTTTGAAAGGCCTCAGATCCTGATGATTAATAAAGAGCCTGCCTACCTCTATGTAACTTCCGGATATCATTTTTTTGGAAAGGAAGGCACTGCCAGTTATGTAATGCGGTTTAAAAAAGAATAACATGAGAATTAAGATTCCAGTAATCCTGAGCGTCCTGTTGATCAGTCTCACCTCGATTCTGAGCTGCCGGTCCGAACAAAAACCCAACATCATTCTCTTCTTCGTGGACGATATGGGCTGGCAGGACTGCTCCCTGCCCTTTCACAGCGAACCTACCCGCTTAAACCGGATCTATCACACTCCAAATATGGAGACCCTGGCAGAGGAAGGAATGAAATTCACCCAGGCCTATGCCTATGCAGTTTGTTCCCCTTCACGCATTAGCCTTATGACCGGTATGAACGGAGCCAGGCACCAGGTCACCAACTGGACCCTGCGAAAGAACAAGTCGCCCGACCCGCAACACAAGGAGATCACCCCCCCCGAGTGGAACATGAATGGCATGACCCAGGGAGAGGAAGTTCCGCTTACTGTAAAGGCCACCACCATGCCTCAGCTTCTGAAGGAAGCAGGCTACCGGACCATCCATGCAGGCAAAGCCCATTTTGGGGCCGTGGGGACACCGGGGGAGAATCCGCTAAACCTGGGCTTTGAGGTGAATATTGGAGGTCACGCTGCCGGGGGACCGGGATCCTATCATGGCCAGTATAATTATAGCGCTGCATGGAGAAACGCCGATCGTATCTGGGATGTACCAGGTCTGGAAAAATACCACGGAACCGATACCTACCTGACTGAGGCCTTGACTCTGGAAGCCCAGGCAGAAATTGAAAAGGCCCTGGAAGAAAGAATACCCTTCTACCTCTATATGTCCCACTATGCCATTCATGCCCCCTGGGAAGCAGACAGTAGCTTTTACGAAAAGTACACCAGGGGGGAGCTATCGGATTTTGAGGCCGTTTATGCATCCATGATCGAAGGAATGGATAAGTCCCTCGGGGATCTAATGAAGCAGCTAAAAGAAAAAGGCCAATGGGAGAATACCATCATAATTTTTATGTCGGACAATGGCCAGCCCAGGCAGGCCACCCTGAACAAACCCCTGCGGGGGCACAAGTTGTTACCCTATGAGGGAGGGATCCGTGTGCCCCTGATCGTATACTGGCCCGGGCAGGTGACCAGAGGCTCCGTCAACAGTCAGTATGTGATGGTGGATGACCTCTTCCCCACTATCCTGGAAATGGCCGGAGTGAACTTCCGCAACAAAGTCACCCAGGTGGTGGATGGAAAAAGCTTTGTCCCCTTCCTGCAGGATCCTGAGCTAAGGGAAAAGGACCGGCCCCTCTTCTGGCATTTCCCGCATACCTACGACCAGTTTCCCTACAGCAGCGTGCGGAAGGGCGACTGGAAGCTGATCTACAGGCACCTGGACCAGAGCCTGGAATTGTATAATATCCCTGAGGATATTTCGGAAACCAAAAATCTGGCAGATGAAGAAGTGGGGATAAAAGAGGAACTGGCCTCACTACTCTCCGACTACCTGAGAGAAGTAAATGCAGGCATGCCAGTATTAACATCGACAAATAAACCTGTACCCTACCCCGATGAAATCGAATAACCGGGAATTATTACTCAAACTTTCCATCATGATCAGACCAAAAGCACTCCCCATATACCTGGCCCTCATTAGTTTTAGCATTGTCCTTGAGGCCCAGGTGACCTTTACTACCTCTACCTTCCAGCTGAGTCTGGATGAAAGTGGAGCTGTCTCCGAACTTACTGACATTCAAAATAAGAGAGATTACGCCGCTGTCGAACCAAGCTTCCTGGTGGGAGCCAGATCGGAGGGAAAGATACTTGATCCCATTGGTTTTAAAGCAGATGGCGAGCAGCTAAGCTACCAATTTCCGGCCGGACTCCAGGTGGATCTGAAGATTCAGATTAAGGGAGACTACCTGAGACTGGAAGTGGTGAGTCTTTCGGATGAACAAAGCACGGACGCCATACTGTGGGGTCCCATCAAAACCACCATAGGAGAAACAGTTGGGGAATTTGTAGGAGTGGTTCGCAACCAGGACTATGCCATCGGGATCCAGGCCCTGAATGTGAAAACCACAGGTGGATTGTTGATCGATGCTCAGGGAAAGGTTCCTCCCCGTGGAAGCGCAGCGCTGCCCCAGGAATATGGATCCAGTCTCCAGGCCTTTTGCATCGACCGGACCCGTGCTCAAACCATTGAGGTATGGAATGATTTTCAAAATACAGAAGTGGTCCCCAATCCGGAATTTGGCATCCTGGGTTCGGCCATCGCACTTTTTGGTATTGAAGAGAAAAATGTCCTGGAACTGATTGGACACATTGAGCAAGAGGAAGGTCTCCCTCACCAGATGATAGATGGGGAATGGGTAAAAAATTCGCCCCTCGCAGGCCGTCCATACCTTATAAGTAATTTTGGGGAAGCCACTGTGGATATGATGCTTGATTTCACGGAAAAGGTGGGTTTTTACAGCCTGTACCAGAGTCATCCCTTCGCCACCTGGGGACACTTTGAGCTGATCCCTGCCCTCTTTCCCAACGGCAGGGAGGGCATGAAGGCCTGTGTGGAAAAAGCCAGGGAAAGAAACATCCGGATGGGGGTGCATACACTGACCAATTTTATTACCACCAATGATCCCTTTGTGAGCCCCCTGCCGCACCCGGGCCTTGCCACATATGCAGCTACCGTGATTACTTCGGATCTGGGAAAATCAGACACAGAGATCCCCATTAAAGACAGCAGCTTTTATCACCGGATCACCACCCTGCAGACGGTACGCATCGGGGATGAGCTGATCCGTTTTTCCGGGATTTCAACAGACAGTCCCATCAGACTGCTGAATTGTAAACGAGGAGCCTTTGAGACTACTCCTGCTGCACACGATAAAGGAGCTGTCATTGCCCGCCTGATTGATCATCCTTATAAGACCTTCTACCCAAACATGGACCTCCAGAATGAGATGATCGACAATCTGGTGGACTTTTTCAATGAAACTGGCGTAAGCCATATGGATTTTGACGGTCATGAAGGAGCTTATTCCACAGGGTACGGCGATGCCTCCAAAGATTATTTTGCTCTCCGCTTCCTGGAAGGTGTGGATCATATGGTGGTCAACGGAACCAGTCAGTCCAGTCACTTCTACTGGCATCTGAATACCTACATGAATTGGGGAGAACCCTGGTACGGCGGAATGCGGGAAAGTCAAAATGAGATCCGTTTCAATAACCAGGCCACCCTGGAACGCAATTATCAGCCCAATATGCTGGGCTGGTTCTGGTACCAGTCGGGAACGACCCTGGAGGAGATGGAGTGGATGCTGGCCAGGGCCGCAGGCTGGAACGCAGGTTACGCTCTGGTGGTAAACCCAGGTGCCATTGGGAAAAATCCTCATACAGGGCAAGTGATTGAAGCTATCCGGACCTGGGAGGAAGCCAAGCAAAGAAAGCTCTTTAATGAAGAGCAAAAAACATTGCTGAAAGCCGGGGAATACGATTTTTCGCTTCATAAGTTCAGTGAGAACGAATTCCACCTGCAGCATTACAAAAAGGAGCCTTTTGAGCATGATAACCTGGTACTTCAGCCGGGTCAACCCCATTACAGCGAATGGGAATTTATCAGTACCGAAAAGCAGGACCTGGATTTCCGGCTCCAGGCATCAGGTAAGGAAGGAGCGATCGAAGAGATCCTACTGGAACTGGATGGGGCACAATCCATGGCTGTTCCTGTCTCCCTGGAAGCAGGCTATAGTTGTATATTCGATGGAGCTGGGAATTTACTCCTTTATGATGCCAGGGGATCACTGAAAAAGAATCTGGAAGTGGACTGGAACCAGGTCCGGCTGGATCCAGGAAAACACACACTCAGAGTAAGCTGCAACTTCAGCAGTGACTCCGACCTGAAACTTCAGGGCCAAGTGAAACTGAAAGACCGGGTCGAGGTCATTTTTGCTCAATAAGCAGCAGGTAACAATTCCAGCACACTCAACTGGGCACAGTGGTCGGATGCAATGGAATCGCAGATTACCCTGGAATCCAGCACCCTCCAACGTTCCGGGGGACCATAAAGGATGTAATCGATCTTTGCCCTTGGACCATCGGAAGGAATGGTGGGTGCCATATCCACTGAGCTGGGTTTCAGGTCTGAAAAGAGGATCTCCATGGCCCGGCTGTCCGGACTTGCATTCAGATCCCCGGCCAGCAGAACCGGGAGTTTTATAGCTGCCAGAATCTCCCTGAGCCGGGCGGCCTGATTGATGCGGTCAGGATCCCCGGTATGATCAAAATGGGTACCCACAAAGGCTATGGTATCCCCGCCCGGAAGCATTACCCGGACCTCGAGTGCGGCCCTGGGCTCTTTACCCTCCCCTGCAGGCAGGGGATGGTTTCGGGTAGACAGAAAGGAGTACCTGGATAATATGCCTTCCCCGTATTCGCCCCCATCGAAATACATGGCCCTTCCAAACAGAGGTGCCAGGCCCGTGCGCCCTCCAATTTCTGTGACCAGGTCCATGTGCAGAGCCCGCCGGGTAAAAAAATCCACTTCCTGCAGGGCCACCAGGTCCGGCTCCGTCTGATTAATCACCCAGGCAATGCGGTCCAGGTCGAAATCCCCCTTCATCGTTTCCCCATGAAAAATATTATAGGAAAGGATTCTCACCACCCGTGAACTGTCAACGCCAGGCTGAGCGGCAAGATCCTGATAAGGAATCAGCAGCAGGGCCAGCAGGGCTATTCCGGATACACAGCCTTTTTTCATTTGTTACTCTTTTCCAGTGGTGATCACGCCAAGCTCTGCAATGCTCACAAAGGGCAGATCGTTGATCTCACGCTCAGCTACAAATTTGATGTATCTGCCTGTTTTGGCCTCGAAAATCTTCGTTTGAAGTACCGGACTGTTCCGGATGTTGCTGAATTCACCGGATGAAGCCGGGGTACCCCAGAGTTTGCCATCCATACTCACATAGAATTTATAAAAGGAGACTGTCCCGTCGATGTTACGTTGCTGAGTGGGCAGGTAGGTGAATCCGGAAAGTTCCAAGTCTTCTCCCAGGTCCACCACCATGGCCTGAGGTAAACCCTGTTCTGCCTTACTTCTCCAGATGGTTCTCGGATTGTCATCAATGACTGCCTCCACCCCCCCATACAAAGCTGGATCGGGTATAAGCACTTTCCAGAGTTCCCTGCAAATATCGAAGTGGTGCTGGGTCACCGAACTGGATTCCCCGGTGGCAGGATCAAAGGCCATAGCCCTGATCTCAACAGGCCCCCTCTGCCTGAAAGATTCTGCATAAAAGCTTGATTTCTCATCCGGATCCTTCCCGTCGAGAGTGTAATAGATTTCCAGGCCCTCATCAAAGGCCTTCATGAAAACACTTCCCAACTTATCTCTCTCAATAACAGGGGGTTCCAGTAACTTGGGAGCATGGTATATCTCCACATTGGAAATGGTCGGACAGGCTTTGGCATCCAGGATAGTCAGGCGGAGTTTACTGCTGGTCACGGGGTCAAATCTCAATATCCTTTTATAACCGATGGTCGTCTGCCGGTCAATCTCTTCCCAGGCCCCGTTTACCCAGGCCTCCAGGGAGAAGTCCTTCACACGTTGACCCAGCGGGATATACTCCTGGACCAGGAAGCGGTTGAAGGTGGTCTCTCTTCCAAAATCGAAGGTCAGCGAAGCGGATTTTACTCCGTCGTCTGTTGTCCAGTAGGTTTCCGGATCGCCGTCCACCACTTTGCGTGTATCAAATTTCCTGGAGTCTCCTCTAACCTGGCTGGCTTCAACAGCTGCATTCCAGGCCAGGTCCGTTTCCAGGTCCCGGCGAATCACTTCCACCATCTTCATCAGTTGTTCCTCGTCCTTCTCATGGATCAGACCCCGCCGGTCCACCGGAAAATTCAAAAGAAAAGAGGCATTCCTCCCAATGGAATGATAGTAGATATCCACCAGCTGCTTGACCGATTTCACCTTGTGATCTTCCGATTGATGGTAGTACCATCCCGGGCGGATGGATACATCCACTTCAGCCGGCACCCAGTGGGTCCCATCCTCATGCCCGGAGGTCAGGTCCTTGTAGTTGGGCGAACCGGGATAAAACTCATCCCTGCGGATGATGCTCCAGTTGGTCTCCCCGGCCCAGCCAGCCTCATTGCCTACCCAGCGCACACCCGGTCCCGCATCACTGAACATAACCGCGTCGGGCTGCAAGTCCCTGACGATTTGGCGGGTGTTGGGCCAATCATAGTAAGTCCTCCGGTCGACCCGCCGCTCCTCATTGGCCCCGCCATAATAGCCGGTCCCCCCGTTGGCCCCGTCGAACCACACTTCAAAAACCTCCCCATAGTTTGTCATCAGTTCCCTAAGCTGGTTCCGGAAATAAGTAATATAGGCATCGGTCCCATACTCCGCATGATTCCGGTCCCAGGGCGAAAGGTATAAACCCAGCTTCAGCCCGTACTCCTCACAGGCATCGGCAAGCTCCCTGACCACATCTCCCTTGCCATTTTTCCAGGGAGAATTTTTTACGGAGTGTTCCGTATACTCCGAGGGCCACAAACAAAATCCATCGTGATGCTTGGCAGTCAGAATAATCCCCTTCATTCCGGCATCCCGGCATACCCGTGCCCACTGCCGGCAGTCCAGCTCCGTGGGATTAAACAGTTCCGGCGATTCTCCGCCCAGGCCCCATTCCATATCCGTAAAGGTGTTCATATTGAAATGCACAAAGGCATAGAACTCCAGTTCATGCCACGTGAGCTGCCTGGCTTCAGGCAGAGGGCCCACTGCAGCAGGCGGTGGAGTCTGATCACAACCTGCCAGGAAGGCAAGCAAGAGAAAATAGGGCAGAAAATGTTTCATGGGATATACCGGGTTTAAAGGATTTCAGATTATTGTACTTCCAGATCATCTTTGGAGGGCAGAGGGGGGAAGGCCTGATGGGGTTCAGTCTGATACCAGTAGGCTACCGAGGCAATGTCGCTCCCCTGTTTCAAATAGCGGCGTCCGCTGCGCCAGCCCAGGTCCTGAATGGTCACACGCAGATCCTTCTCAAAACGGATGGGATCGGTGATGTGCCAGCGATAGAGTCCGAATCTGGTATTAGCTTTGTAAGTCCCGTCGGGCCTGATCACCTGATGAAGCCCGGAATAAGGAGTTGTAAATTCTTTGTACTGTCCTCCCACATCAAAATTGTAGGAGCCACAGAAATAGTCCTCTGCGCCTGTTCCACAGATGGTGGGGAATTCCTTGTCTCCATCCATATAAAATTTGATCTCGCCTTCTCCCCACCAGCCATTGTTATTCACCTGCCAGGCTAAAAAGGTACCCACATACTGGCCCTTCCCTTTTATGCCGTCAATGATGGTATAGGCCTCCTTCTGGCTGTCCGGGGCCGGCCGCCTGAACTGAGCATGAAAATAGGCGGCATCATCGGGAATACCGGTCAGCACGTAATCCACCTGGTAATAAAGCCGGGTAGCATTCACATCAATATTCTCCATGGTAATCCTGCACTTCTTCTTAAATGGCATCTGCCAGTAGCAGTTGAAGGCCCTTCCCGGATTTACACAAACAGCCAGGGAGTTTAAATGAGCGTACTCTCCCCATCCCATTCCAAAAAAGTCTCCCACAGGCACCTCCACGGAAGGCTCCTTTTCATCATCCCAGTAAAAGCGAAGTATATAAAAGCGCCAGTTCCCGGTGGGCGTCAGCCAGATATGCTGAACCGCTCCCGGACCTTCAATTTCGGCCATGGTAAAGGTCTCCCCGGGTTCAATGATCACATAGGGACTTACCTTATATCCTTTACCCAGATCCCTGGCCTCATGGGAGGCAGCACCCTCTCCAAGCTCGGCCATTCCGCCTTTTCCTTTTTCACCACTGAAGTTTTCCGGTGAGATGCTGCGGGTTTTAGCATCTGAGGTCCGGTAGAGATTGGAAAGATTATTGTCGAGGCCATCAAAGCCCTGAGCCAGCAATCCGGTTTGCGCAAACAAAAGGATCGCTGCTAGTACAAATAAATATTTTTTCATGGTGCAGTTATTAGGCTTGTGTCTTTCAAAAGTAACACTTACTTCCCTTTAAACCTCAGGAGAATGTATTCATTTTTCCCTGACATTAAAAGTCCTGATCACAGCTTACAAAAACAAAGACCGGGGAGCAAATCCCCGGTCCTTTATAAACGTTTGGTTGCTGGAAAATACCTACGCCTTTTTCTTAGTGGTGATTGGAATGGTCCCATCCGAATAGGAAGCGTTGCCTTCCATACTCTCTTTCCCAACTGTCATCTTGATATCCACTGATTCTCCGTCAATAAAAACGGTGAAGGAGAGTTCATTATTCTCAAATACTACCTGCTCGGCCATCATCTTGTAGTATTCTCCAAGTACAATCTGAACGGTGTACTCTTTACCCTCTTTACTGACAACAATATCTCCGGAACTGTATTCATAAGGAGCCTGAGATGCCTCGTAGGTCCATGTCCCGGTGGGATCCATTTTTTTCTGAGCTGATACGGTGGTACTAAATGATGCCACCAGAATCACCAGGAATAATAATCTTACTGTTTTCATACGAATTGCTTTTAAATGTTGAGAGTCGTAAGATAATACAATTTTGCTTCAGAATTTTGTTTTCTTACATTCGTTAACGATTCAAAATGTCACAGGGCTTTTCAAAAAAAAAAACTTCCGACTCAATCAATGAACTCCACTACCAACAGCGGATTTGCGATCTCCGAATACCATAACACCAAGGAAATATATGCTAAGATCGATCTCCTGGTCAATCAGGACATCCGTCCCATCAAGCGGCCCGAAATGGAAAAGTACCTGAAAGCCTTTGAGGAGAAATACAGCTCCTCAAAAGCGGTGATCGAACAGGCAAAAAAATACATTCCCGGGGGAGTTCAGCACAATCTGGCCTTTAACTACCCCTTCCCCATTGTATTTGACCGCGCAGAAGGGGCCTACCTTTACGATAAGGACGGTAACCGGCACATTGACTTCCTGCAGGCAGGGGGTCCCACGGTACTGGGAAGTAACTATCCGGCAGTGAAGGAGAAGATGCTGGAACTTATCTCGACCACCGGTCCGTCCACCGGACTATTCCACGAATACGAGCTGAAGATTGCTCAATTTATCTGCGAGCACATCCCGGGCGTAGATATGTTCAGGATGCTGGGCAGCGGAACAGAAGCCTGTATGGCAGCCATCCGGGTGGCCAGACTGGCAACTGGAAAAAAGAACATTATAAAGATGGGCGGCGGATATCATGGCTGGAGTGACAGCCTGATTTACGCCCTTCGTGTCCCTGGAACGGGTGGTTTTGATGCCCATGGCATCCCCAGGGCCAGCAGGAAATATACCCAGGAGGCCTTCCCCAATGATATTAAATCGCTGGAGCGCAGGCTTCGCCGGAACAGGTTGAAGGGACAAGGAACGGCTGCAGTCATTGTCGAACCCATGGGGCCCGAGAGCGGGACACGGCCCCTGGACAAGGACCATAACAGTCAGATCCGGGAACTCTGTGACAGATACGGTGCCCTTTTGATTTTCGATGAAGTGGTAACGGCCTTTCGCATCGGAATCAGCGGAGCACAGGGCTATTTCGGGGTAAAACCCGATCTTACCGTTTTCGGGAAAGTAGTGGCCGGTGGGTATCCGGCTGCCGGGGGACTGGGCGGATCGCGGGATCTGATGGAGTACCTGGCTGCCGGCTTAGAGACCGGGAAGAAGCGAGCCATGGTAGGGGGCACCCTGGCAGCAAATCCCCTGAGTTCAGCAGCAGGGTACTACACCCTGGTGGAAATTGAAAAGCAAAACGCCTGTGTGAAAGCAGGCGCTGCCGGGGACCGGCTTACCCGGGGACTGAAGCAGCTGATCGCTTCCTACGACCTGCCTTATGTGGCCTACAACCAGGGCTCTATCTGTCACCTGGAAACCACGGGCACCCTGTTCCTGCCCATCAATATGAAACGCTTCTGGACCATTCCCAAAACCCTCGGGGAAATTAAGATCCGCAAACATATGATGGAAGAGATGGGCGCTGCCTATATGGTGGAAGGGATCGTCACGCTGGCCGGAAGCCGGATGTACACCAGCATGGCCGACAGCGATGAAGTGATTGACGAAGCCCTGCAGGGTTTTGAACGGGTCTTTCAGCATATGTAGGGAACTTTGTTCCGGACGAAAAACTGGCAAGTGTGCTAAATGAGTGAACCCAGGACATACGTGATTGCCCATGACGTGGGAACTTCCAGCGTGAAAAGTGCCCTGGTCAGTCAGCACGGTGAGATAAGCACCCAGGCCACCACTGCCTACGGGTCTGTATATCCACATCCCGGGTGGGTGGAGCAGAATCCGGAAGATTACTGGAAGGGGGTGGTCCGGAATACCCGCGCTATTCTGAGTGAGAGCAAGCTGGATCCCGGTGCAGTGATGGGAATGGTATTTTCCACTCAGGCCATGGGCATCCTAGCCCTGGACAGGGAGGATAAGCCCCTGATGAACAATATTACCTGGGTGGATGGCCGGGCCGAGGAACAGGCTAAATGGCTCATGGGCCTGCTGGGTGGCAAAAAGACTTTTGAAAAACTTATCGGAGTGGAGATCACCGGAAAGGATGTGATCCCGAAACTGCGCTGGATCAAACAGAACAGGCCAGAGATCTACGGTCAAAGCGAATCGATCCTGGACGTAAATGGCTACCTGAAATTTCGGGCTACAGGCAAAAAGGTGTTCGAATGGTCAGGAGCCTGCTCCTACGGGTTTAACCTGAAAAAGAAAGACTGGGAACGAATGCTTTTCAGGATATCGGGATTTGATATCAAAAAGTTACCCCCCCTGGTGAGATCCACCGATGTGGTAGGCACTCTTAGCCCTGAGGCTGCAGAGTCGATGGGACTTCCAACTTCCGTGCAGGTATTTGGAGGATGCGATGATACTCAGAGTGCGGCAGTGGGATCAGGTTCCACAGAGGAGGGGGATGCCCATATCTACCTGGGGACCTCTGCCTGGGCAGGGATTACCACCGGGAAGAACCTGAAGCACAGAAACGGGGCCGTGGTGCTACAGAGTGCCGATGCACAGAAAAACCTGCTGGTCGGGATTACTGAATCGGCCGGGGCCAACCTGGACTGGATGATCGAGAAATTCTACAAACTGGAAAAAAAAGATCCGGCCATCCGCAACATCTACGCCTTTATTGACGGAGAGACAGAAGGGATTCCGGCAGGATCGGACCACCTGGTTTTTACACCCTGGCTGCTGGGCGAACGCTGCCCGATAAGCTCCACCACCACTCGCGGAACGGTCTTTAACCTGGGACAGGAGCATACCCGCGGACATTTCGTAAAGGCCTTGCTGGAGGGGGTGGCCTTTAACCTGCGGTGGATCTTTGAGAATTACAGGCGCGACTTTGGATTTAATCCCCAGGTTATCAGGGCCATTGGAGGAGGATCGGAAAATGAAACCTGGATGCAGGGCATCGCCAATATTACCGGGAAAGAGGTGGAGACCATCGGCAATCCCACCATGGCCGGAACCCTGGGAGCAGCCAGCTGCGCCTTTGTGGGCAGCGGCCACTTCGACTCCTTTCACCAGGTCAAGCAGTGTATCCAGGTGAAAAGGAGGTATACACCGGACCCCGCCGTGGAAGAGAGGTATGCCAGGCTCTTTCTCTCCTATAAGGAAATCTACCGGGCCCTGAGGAAAGCCTATATTTTTGCCAACCAGGAGCGCTTCAAACAAAACATATAAGCAGATGGAAAACAGCAAGGAGCTTACCAGGATCAGGGAGCAGATCATAAAAGGGGGATTGAGATTATTGAAGGAGGGTTTTGTAGCCAGAACCTGGGGAAATATCAGTATCCGGGTAGACGACACCCATATGTTGATCACCCCCAGCGGTCGGACTTATGAAGATCTGACTCCGGATGATATTGTGCTGATGAATTACCACACTTCCAAACATGAGGGAAAAGTTAAGCCCTCTTCGGAAAAGGAGCTTCACTGCGAAATATACAGAACCCGGAAAAAGATCCATGCGGTCATTCATACGCACCAGATGAATGCCTCAACCGTGGCAGCCGCTCGCCGGGAGGTCCCTCCCATTCTGGATGATATGGCTCAGATCATCGGCCCCACGGTCCGGGTGGCAGAATATGCCCTTCCATCCACAAAAAAAATTACAAAACTTACCGTCAAAGCCCTGAAAGGGAGAAATGCAGCCCTGATGGCCAATCATGGTGCTGTTTGTGTGGGACGTGACCTGGAAGAGGCTTTTGTGGTTTGCCAGGTCCTGGAAAAAGCCTGCAAAGCCTTTATTGAAGCCGAATTCCTGGGAGGAGCAAAAAGCATCTCCAGGTTTGAGGCCCATCTGATGCACCGGATCTATCTCCGGAAGTATTCCGCTCAGGCTGATAAAAACAGATAAGATGAGTCTGGAAAAACCCTACCCGGCCTATCGTTATGTGATTCTGGCGGCATTTATGATGATCACGGTAGCCATTGAGATTCAATGGCTCACACATGCGGCGGTGGCAAGGCCGGCGGAACTGTTTTATCAAGGCCAGTTCAACCCGGATTCCTTCCTGAATATTGATTTCCTGGCCATGATCTATATGGTCGCCTTCCTGGTCATGAGTTTTCCGGCTTCCTATGTAATCGACACCTACGGGATCCGTACCGGGCTTGCCCTGGGAGCGGTGATGCTCGCCCTGTTCAGTTTAATGAAGGCGGCTTTTGCCTCCAGTTTTACCGGAGTGTTGATTGCCCAAACCGGCCTGGCCCTTGCTCAACCCTTTATCCTCAATGGGGTTACTGCCGTCACTGCGCGCTGGTTCCCCCTGTACGAACGAGGAATGGCTGCCGGTCTGCTGGCCCTGGCCCAGTATATTGGGATCATTGTAGCCATGCTGGTCACCCCCTTGCTTGTGGGTTCCGATCCCTCAGAACCCGGGTATGGAACCGGGTTTGAAAGGATGTTATGGATCTACGGCCTGATCAGCGTCGTGGCCGCCATCTGCAGCCTTCTGTTTATAAGAAACAGGGAATACCAGGAGGGTGAAAGGGAAGGGGAGCGCTACCCTTTTGTCAGAGGGCTCAGGCATATATTGTCCAAGCGGGATATGCGCATCACCATGTTCCTTTTCCTCATTGGGCTTGGAATATTCAATGCCATCAGTTCGATGACCGACTCCATTGCGGAACGAGTGGGAGTGGAAGATTCGGACGGACTGATAGGGGGCGTGATGCTAATTGGAGGGATCATCGGGGCTGTGATTATCCCCACCCTTAGCGACAGATACAAACGAAGAAAACCCTTTCTGGTTTTATGCATCGCAGGCATGGTCCCGGCAGTAGCCGGTCTGGCCTTTGCCGGGGACCTGGCCGGTGATCCGGTGAGCATATACCGGATATCCCTGGCAGCTTCCTTTACCCTGGGCTTCTTTGTAATGAGCGCCGGGCCACTGGGTTTCCAGTATGCGGCTGAAATCTCGTATCCCGCGCCGGAATCAAGCTCGCAGGGGATACTCTTATGGGTTGGACAGCTTACAGGGATGATCTTCGTGGCCGGCATGAGTATCCGGGAAAACCAGTACCTGGGCAGCTTCATGAATCTATTCGTAGCCCTTGCCCTCCTGGCCCTGGTGGCTACCTTCATCCTGCGAGAGAGCCGTTTCATGGATACTGGTTTTCAAAAATCTGATCCCTGAAAATTTTCATCTGAAAAAATTTGATGTTCGCGGAACAATCCTTACATTTGGTCATATCAGTAAGGAGACCCCATGGTAAAAAGATGTGCTGCAAATAACATTGGGATTGGAAGAATAGCCGCTGAAGAGGGTATTTTTCTGATGCAGTTGCTTTTCACCATTGCAGTGATTTCAGCAGGGATTTTCCTGCAGATCAGTTCGCTTCAATGGGCCATTATTGCTCTGCTCTCTTCTGTTTTTCTGCTAAGTGGATTTTACAGAAATGCAGCCTTCCTGGCATCCAGGTATGACGACTCCATCTCATCAGATCAGGCCATACGGATAAAAGCCTTAAGCAATGTGGTGATTGCTCTGCTCAGCGGCATCTCCTTTTTCACCTACCTTCTGATCTTTATGCCAAAGATCAATCAGATATTCTGACCGCTTTATTATTCGATAAGCGGTTTGATGAAAAAGCTAAATTCATATTCCCCCGGTGACACCCGGTACGGATTCAGTACCGAATTGGCTGTACCCCCCACTCCACTTACCAGGTAATCCAGGTTCAGAGTTACAAGTTCCTCCTTTTTTAACTGAAAAGGGTAATGAGCCCGGTCCATGTTTTCAGTACTGTATTTCTGGGCACTGAAATTGAACAGCTGATCGGATTGAATTTGCAGTCCCCTCCCCTCCCCGTCGGTCAGTTTGAACCAGTACACATCGCAGCGGTTTCCATAATCCTGGGGAATGATATAGGGTACATAGGCATCCTCCACCCTAGTCCGGTATATCCCGGTTTTGGCACCGGTCTTCCGGTCAGGGTAGGTTTCAAAAGGACCTCGTCCAAACCACTCCATCTCCTGGAAATCCCTGGAAAGCTCCAGTTGAAGCCCGATCTTTGGGATCCATTTGGTCATATTTCCCCTGGCTGAAACCCGGGTCCTTATCTCCATCTCTCCATTTCCTTTGATGGTATAGTCATAGAATACCTTAAACCCGGTGGTATAATTATTGGCAAACAAACTGGCCTCCACATGGATCCGCACAAAGTTGGGCTCCTGTTCACTCCAGTAGCGATCCACCACCTGTTCCAGGCGGTCCAGCCCGATGGAACGCCAGCCATTGGCCGTCTCTTTTCCCATCCCTTCTGTCACATGTCCCAGTTCGGTACGCAAGAAATTCCATGAATCCAGGTCATTTGCCAGAGGAGCCCTCCAAACATTAAGCCGCGGTCCACGGTGAAGCATCTCTTTTCCGTCCAGAATCATGGAGGTGAATAGTCCGGTCTCTTTATTAAAAATGTAGCTAAACTGCTCCCCTTTTAGCTCCAGCCTTTGATCATCTTCCAGCACCACCAATTCCTTTTGCTTCTGAGCTGCCTGACCAGGTTCTTTTTCAGATAACCCGGGTTTAACAGGGATCTCAAACTGTTCCCAGGCCACTTCATGACCGGCTTCGGCCCAGGGAGTTGCGTTTTTCGTTGAAGCAGACAGCAGCAGATGATACACGGTACCATCCAGGAGCTCTGATATCCCATAAGGGATGCTTAGCAGTTTCTTCTCGCCCGGTTTCAGTTCAGCAGAAAACCTTCCTTCCTCAACAGGCACTCCATTTGCAGTAAGCTCCCATCTGAAATTGAGCTCATTCAAGTTCCTGAAATGATAGCGGTTCTCAAGCTCAACACTTCCCCTTTCCGGATCCTTCATGGTAAACTGAATGGGTTGAGGGGACTTTTTCATCTGCCACATTTCCGGCTGGATGCTGCGATCGGGCCAGATCAGACCATAGGTGCGTCCCGGGATCCCGATGGAGTAGTATGAGCCTTCCTGTTGTGAGCTCTCAAAATCAAGCCACAACTTCGATCTAGATTTCAGGGACTCTCCCGCACTATATAAATCACTTAAAGGGACTACCCAATCAAAGATCCTTACCTGATCCAGGGTGGCAAAACACAGATAACCCATGTGGCTGTCCCTTAACTCGGAACTCTTTCCCAGGATCACCTGGTAGGGTGCATTTCGGATGCGTCCGCTGCAGGGCAAAGTACCCAGGAGCTCACCATCCACATAGAGTTCCAGTTTGGTTCCATCATATCTGCCGGTCACCTGGTGCCATTGCTTCTCCCAGTTTTCCGGCACCCGGACCCTGAGACTGACTTTGCTGCCGGTATTCAAATAGAACTCCAGGTGCTCCTGCTCCGACTGGATGATCCCAAACTGATAATCCCCTTTGGTCAGAAAGGCTGCATTTCCATTGTAAGCCTCAGGCAGGACCCGAAAGGAAAGGGTCAGGGCCTCTCCTTCAATGTCCAGGGCAGGATCCCTGGCCACCTCCAGCCAGTCGTCATGTCCACTCAGGTAAAGGGCCTTTCCTGTCTCCCCGGCCACAAGATGTGCCCGGTTCATAAAGACACTTTTTATCCCGTAGGGGGAATCGTCGGGAGTGCTGACTACCGCCCGGGTGATCCCCGGACTGATCCAGTCCCAGATGGCCCCACCTGTGAGCCTGGGATATTTATAGATCAGCTCCCAGTAATCGTCCATGCCCCCCAGGCTGTTCCCGGTAGCAGCAATATACTCATCCATGAAGGAGGGCCGGGGATCTTCCGATTTCCCAAAGCGCTGCTCCAGCATGAATGGTTGCAGGTACCTGGGGCCCACCACATCCTCGCAAGGTACCGGGTTGGTGAGCGGATCTTCATCCTGGTTCCCTCCGTAAAGCCAGAACCTGCTCGGGTCAATCTCCTTTCCCTCTGCAATAAGGGCACAGATATTCTCTCCTGAACCACTTTCATTTCCGGCGCTCCAGATGGCCACCGAGGGATGGTTCCGGTCGCGGTACACCATTTTTCTCATGCGGTCCAGGTATTGATCCTTCCATTCCGGGTCCTCCGAAAGGTAGGTGTAGGCATGCGCCTCATCTCCCGTCTCATCCACCACGTAAATGCCCAGTTCATCAGCCAGGTCCAGGTACTCCACATTGGGAGGATAGTGACTGGTGCGCACGCAGTTGATATTAAACTGCTTCATCAGCTGCAGGTCCTTTCGCATGGTCTCCGGATCCATGGCATGTCCGGTTTCCGGGTGAAGCATATGGCTGTTTACCCCGTTAAATTTTATGGCTACTCCATTGACACAGATGGCCTGGGCGATCACTTCCATCTCACGGAATCCCACCCTGGTACTGAGCACTTCAATCGGGGTATCATCCTCCATCAGCTCCATCACCAGGGTATACAGGTGGGGGTACTCGGCCGACCACTTATCCGGCTTGCTGATTTCCAGACTTAGCGCCAGGTTCTTTTCCGTTCCACCTGCAAGCTCTCCGCTGCCAATAAGTCCATGGCCACCGCTTACAGCCTGACCTTTCTGGTTATACAGGGTGGTTTTCACCGAAAAAGGACCCGTACTCTTTTTCCCGTAGTTTTTCAGGAACAGGGAAAGTTTCAGAGTGGCATCCCTGTAGGAGTCATCCAGGTCGGTGGTCACATAGAAATCCCTGATATGCGTCTCCGGAGTCGATATCAGGTAGACATCCCTGTAAATCCCGGAAAGGCGCCAGGTATCCTGGTCCTCCAGGTAGGTTCCGTCACTGTAGCGCAACACCTTCACCGCAATGCTGTTCTGACCCTTCTTCAAATAGGGCGTGATATCGAACTCGGCCGGCTCCATTCCTCCCTGGTTGTACCCTGCCTCTTTCCCGTTAATCCACAGGTAGAAGGCCGAATGCACCCCTTCAAAATGGAGAAAAGTTCTCCTTCCTTTCCAGGTTTCGGGCAGTTCAAAACTGCGGTAGTAAGATCCCGTGGGATTAAATTTTTCAGGTACTCTCGGAGGTTTCTCCGGATGTGGCAGTCCAATATTCCGGAAAAGCGGATACCCAAAGCCCACCATTTGCCAGTTGGAGGGTACCACTATGCTATCCCATGCCTCCCTGTTAAACCCGGGTTTATAAAACTCCCCGGGGGCCAGATCCGGATTTTCTGACCAAAAAAACTGCCAGGTCCCGTTGAGGGTTTTATGGAATGGGGAAGCTTTCCGCTCACCCTCCAGAGCCAAATCCGTGTCGGGATAGGGCATCAGGGTGGCATGGGGTAACTCCTGATTACGCTCAAAAACCCTTGGATTCTCATAATCGGGATGCAGCTGAGCATATATAAAAACGCAGCTGAAAATCATGGTCATAGCCATTCCGGATACTCGTTTCATACCTTGGATTATTTCTGGTTATTTAGTTATTCTTTAGCAAAAGCCCGGCCACCTCCACTGCCAGGTGGTAGCGCCCAAAGGGTGCGCTCACCTGTATTCCCTGAACAAAACCGGCCACACGGTCCACCATTTCCTGCGCTATCTCGATGCCCGCGTTCAGCTGGTCATCTTTGGTTTCATACCTGGAAATGCGTTTGATCACTTCGTCCGGCACGTAAACTCCCGGGACCTCATTCTTCATAAATTCGGCATTCCGAAGGCTAACCAGCGGCCAGATTCCTGCGATCAGAGAAAGTCCCCCCAGATCGGCTTTCTCCAGGAATTTTTCCAGCGAGTCCACATCAAAGACCGGCTGGGTAATCACATATTCCGCACCCGCCTCCTTCTTCAGGCGCAGGCGATTTAACTCATTCTCCGGATTCACGCTATTGGGATCCACTCCCACCCCGGTGAAGAAGGCAGTGGGATCCCCGATCCGCTTCTCCCCCACATCGATCCCGTGATTCAGGTTATGGATCAGGTGCACCAGTCCGATGGAATCAATATCAAACACAGCCGTTGCCTGGGGGTAATCTCCAATCATGGGTGGATCCCCCGTAATGGCCAGGATATTCCGAATTCCCATGGCAGTCGCCCCCAGCAGGTCCGACTGCATGCCCAGCAGGTTTCGGTCCCGGCAGGTATAATGGAGCACCGTTTCAATATCCACCTGGTTCTGCAGCAAAACAGCCAGTGCCAGTCCCGTCATTCGTGCAGTGGCGCGGGGGCCATCAGGAATATTAATGGCATCCACCCGATGCTCCTTCAGCAACCTGGCTCCTTCCAGGGGTTTGCTGATATCGGTGCTTCGGGGAGGCACCATCTCCACCAGAACCACCTGCCTGCCAGACAGCATTTTTTTCGCGAGTTTTGACTTCTTTGCCACTGCCACGGGTTCAGGAAGAGGCTCCTCGCTTACAGGCTTTACCCCTACCTTGATGGAATGCTGGATGCGGGTCTGTTTCATGGCCAGTGCATCGGCCATTTTAGAAATATGCTCGGGGGTCGTCCCGCAACATCCGCCCAGCATCCGGACCCCTTTGTCAATAAAGCGTTTGGTATAGACCGAGAAATACTCCGGGGTACTCATGTAGATCATCCGCCCATCGGTAAATTGGGGCCGGCCCGCATTGGGCATCAAACAGAGTGGTTTATCGGTGATCCCTTCCATCTGCTCCACGAAATCGAGCATGGATTTGGGCCCTACGGTACAGTTCAGCCCGATCACAGAGGCCTCACTTCTTGCCAGCACACGCGTGACATCTTCCAGGTCCACTCCATAACGAGTCTTTCCATCCTCTCCCACAGTCATCATAGCCACCACCGGAAGTCCGGAGACACTTAAGATGGCTTTTATGGCCTGTTCCATCTCCCTGATATCCTGAAAGGTCTCCAGGATAAAAAGGTCCACCCCCGCCTGGCTCAATATGTCAGTCTGCAGGGCGTAGCCATCAAACACCTCCTTCAGGGTGGTATCTCCCCAGGGCTCCATCTCCAGGCCTGAGGGCCCCATGGATCCGGCCACATACACCTCATCCCCCGCAGCCTCCCTGGCCAGCCTGACCCCTTCCCGGTTAATCTCCTCCATCTGGTCAAGCAGGTTATGGGATTTCAGTTTGAAGCGGTTCGCACCATAGGTATTGGTCTCTATCACCCTGGCTCCTGCCCTCACATACTCCTCGTGAATGGAGCCAATCAGGTCAGGCCTGGACAGGTTTAACTCATCGTAACACTTGTCTATAAAAACCCCCTTTTCATAAATCAGGGACCCCATGGCCCCATCCAGCAGTACCAGGTTGTCCTTCAGATAATCCTCAAATAAAATCATAGCCAAATGTACAGTTTTTAACGCTTATTCAGCTGCCAGGGAGGAAGCCATCCGGGAGTAAATATACTCCAGTCGCCTTTGAACCTGGGGATCCCCTGAAACAGCACGGGAAAGCCTTTCTCTGTCCAGATCGAACTTGTATGCCCTGGGGCCGTCCATCAACAGGACCAGAGAATTCAGGATCAGCAGGGCCTCCACTTCGTCCTGGCTCCTGTAAAGGGCATCCAGTATCACCGGGACCGGGTCGCCCAGCCCGCTCAGGCCCAGGAATTCAGCTGCCCGGGTCCGCACCAGCAGATCCGGATCCTGGCACAGGAGCAGGGCCCGCTCCTTGAATTCGACCGCTTCTGTACCAAAGGCACTGCATACAATCAAACCCCAGTACTTCCTAAGCGGGTCCTCTATATGAAGGGCCTCCGAGATAGCTCCGCGAGCCTCTTTAAAGGGGAGCAGTTGCAGGTCTGCAATATCCACCAGGGCAGCGATCTCAGCCTGGTGCTGCTCTCCGAACAGGACCGGATTTCCGAAGGCATTCCTGAGAAGATAATTTTCCGGGTAGAAGCTCAGATCGGGCATCCCCTTCACCCACTTTTTCATCAGCTCTCTCATAGCATGAAGCTGATCCCGATAGGCAGGCTCATCAGCCAGATTAAGCGTTTCATAAGGGTCCTTGGAGAGGTCATACAGGGCTTCCGCTTCCCGGGGTTCAAAGAAGGCTGCCTGGACCGGATCCAGCTCCCCCCTCCGGTACATGTCGCGCCATTGCTCAAACGCCAGGCAGAGGTAGCGGTAATTATTCTGCAATCCGTCCACATTAAAGGGCTGGTAACTCCGCATATATTTAAGCGCTCCTTTTCTGACGGTGCGAACCAGGTCATACTTCTCATCAAAACGGTCCGCATAGCCATAGGTGATCTGCCTTTCCTCCAGCTCGTCCGGGCTCACTCCCGGGCCCAGGAAGGGGCTTCCATCTATCCCGGAGGGAATCTCGATCCCTGCCAGTTCCAGGAGAGTGGGCCCGAAATCAATAAAGCTTACAAAACCATCTGCAGCTTCTCCCTGCTTCAGGTTCACCAGATGCCGGAATTTCTTTGGAATCCGGACGACCAGGGGGACATGCAATCCGCTCTCATAGACATAGCCCTTGCTGCCCGGAAGCACACCCCCGTGATCCCCAAAATAAAACACGAAAGTACTCTCAAGCAGATCCTCCTCTTCCAGTTGCTGTATCACCCGGCCGACTATGGTATCCACCTCCAGCATCTTATCCCGGTAGTAGGCTGAAGTAAAGCGGAAAAGGTCCGTATCCGGATGAATGGGAAAGAGAAACACGCTGTCGGGATCACATACCGGCTTATAGCTGTCCATCAGCTCTGCCTTAAAATGGAGACGGCTTTCATGGGATTCCGGATGGGACTCTTTATGAAAAAAGGGCTGCCCGGCTGCCCGTTTGCTCCAGTGGGCCGTAGTGGAAGATTCATCCCATACCCCCTCATTCTTGATATAATTATAGTCTTCCTTACTGTTATTGCTGGTATAGTACCCGGCTTTCCTCAGGTAGGCCGGGAACATCTCCACTTCTTCGGGCAGAGGGACCAATGTGGAGCGCCGGTGATACTGGGTCCCGGTGCGGGGGCTGTAACAGGAAGAGATCAGGGTGGAGCGTGCCACGCTGCAAACCGGCGCATTGGAAAAAGCATGAGTGAAGCGGATCCCTTCCTCTGCCATCCGGGCTATATGGGGGGTGGCGATGCCCTGAGGATCAAAGAGCTCCATGTAGTGGACCGAGTTATCCTCGGAAATGATCCACACAAAGTTTGGCGCTTCATCCACACGAACAGCTGAACAGGCCAGGGTGCATATCAGGGATATTCCTAAGAAGATCCGGGGAATTCTTTTTTTAAAATGCATGGCTATCAAGTTCAACGACCAGAGTGGCTGTATTGCCCGGAAAATCCTCCCGGTTCCAGTGAATCTCCAAACGCTTCAGTCCTTCCATATTCTTGTCATAGGGCAAAGGAGGCGGGGAAAGGGAGATCACTCGCAGCTCAAAGGGAATCTCTCCGGGAACCCGGAGATATAAGGTCGCCCCATCCTGTCGCAGCTCCACGATCTCACCTTTTACTTCCGGTTCGGCCCTGGTGATCATCTGCCAGGTGAGGCTTTTGGTTCCGGGGGAGAATTTCAGCTCGTCACTAACACGGAGCCCTGTGGCACTTGTACGGGTGAATGTGCGCCGGGCTTTCTCCAGATGAGTTCCATATAAAGCTGAAAGATCAAAAGTGAATTGAGGCTCAGAACCCCGAAAATCCAGGGCCACCATGGGAGCACGGGCATCGGCCAGGTGTCTCACCCCGTTTGCCTCCAGAGTACTGTGCCCTCCACTGTGTTTGGTAAGCAGACTCCATCGGGGTGAGTCCTGGGACCTGTCCCACAGTCCGCCTCCCAGAATCTGCTCCAGATCATTATAGTTCTGGTTCCCCGGATCCACGGACCAGCGGACCCCGTCCAGCTCAAAAATGAAGGAACCGGCATCCATGTTCCCATGGTTATCTGCAGCTCTTCCGCCTTTGGCTGCCAGGAAAAAAGCATCCGGATGGTTATGGCTATCCCTCAGGATAGCAATGGGTTCCTCTCCACCCCCTGACCAGATTTCGGGCCATACAAACTCTCCCGCACTTTCTCTGCCCAGTTGAACAATATTCAGAAAATGTACCGGAAAGAAGCGGGTACCCTTAACCTGCTCTAGTTCCTTCAACTCCTTATCTAAGAGGGACTCATAAGCCATCCAGCTGAACTCTGAACCGGATCGCTTTGCAAACCAGGATAGCAGCCCAAAATGGGTCAGACTTTGAAATCCTCCGAGACCCGAATCAAAGAAATTAAAATATTCGCCGGAAGGTCCTGCCATTACCTGGCTGAATACAGCGCTTTCCATAACACCCGGGGCAGCTGAGAATCCAAAATCGGTTCCCAGGGCCGTTTCAAAAACCGACAGGACCGAAGTCAGATAGGTGGTGGCATAAAACCAGTAGGAGGCTCCTTCCGGGTAGATGCCATCTGGAGCATAAGGCTCCAGTGCCAGGGGGATATGTTCCACCGCCTGCTGCAGAATGGCAGCGGAAAGCTCCGGGTTTTCTTCGAAGACCACCAGTGCTGCCATGGAAAGTCCGCTATGACATACCAGGTTCCAGTTATTGCTTGTGGTGACCCACCAGTTGTTTCCAGGCTCAGGCATACCCGGCTTCAGGGCCTTGTTTACCAGGGCAGCGCGTGCCAGCCTTCCCACCCCGGGCGATATCCACTCCCCGGCCCAGTCTAGGGCCAGGGCCACCCCACAGGCCATTTCTGCCACATCCAGAAAGTGAGAAGGATTCCAGTCACTGAACTTGCAGACCGCCTGAAGTTCCTCCTCCAGCTTCTCCAGGTGACGTGGATTCCGCTGGAAACGGTAAGCCAGGGACAGGGTAGTGAGCCTGCGTATGGCCTCCCTGGAGACCCCCAGCAATCTTCGTCCGGTCATTTCTCTCTCCAGCGGCTCCAGATCCAGCATGGAATCTGCAGATCGCCGGATTAGCTCCAGCCCTTTCAGCACCAGGCTGTCTCCCCGGTCCAGGGCCTGCCAGATCTCTTGCTCCAGCCGGGGGGTGAGGATCAGCCTGGGGCTGGTTCCAAACAAACGCGCTTCCAGCCACTCCCTGTTTACGGGATTCTTCCCCTCACTTCCTCTGGCAATCTTAAGATGCTGATCGGCAAACCCGAGGTACTGCTCCCAGTCATAGTCAGTCACATCATGCTTACCGCTGCGGATGTGGTAAGCCAGCTTAGCTCTGATTACCGGCTGATTCAGACCTGGCATCTGAGGAGTCAAAGAGATATCGGGGTCATACAGGCGGTAGATCTCACTCCCGTGAACCAGGGAAAGATATTCCCCCCGCTGATCGGCCCAGTCATCCTGCTCAGCACTGGCCACATAGAGTGCCCTGGGTGCAATAAGGGCCATCAGCATGTGCTGGTCCACCGGCAGGCCAGCCTCCTTTTCATTGTAGTCATGAAATCTGGAGGCAAACCAGTGCGGAAAGGAGCGATTAATATTGCTTACCCGTTCTCCGAAAGGCCTGCGGGAAAGGGCCGCTCCACCACAGCCCGAGTTGTTGGAGATCACCATGGCAAAGCGTTCATCCAAAGCCCCGGCCCAGAGGGAGGTCTTGCCTAACCTGGAGTGGCCCATCACAGCTACGCGCTCCTGATCGATCTCCACATCCCGTTCGAAGTAGTCCATGGCCCTGGACAGGCCCCAGGCCCAGGCTGCAATGGAACCCCAGGAGGAGGGGCCGCGATCGGCCCCCCGGGGATCCAGCAAACCCTGGATCCCGTTCTGAAATCCATCATCAAAATCGGGATCAATATCCCCGTAGTAGATGGTGGCCAGTCCATAGCCCCGGGAGAGGATCATCTCTACGGGCCAGCGACCGGACCGTAGCCCCCTTGAAGCTTCCGTAGCCCGGTTGTCCGGGATCCCAAATTCCGGATTGTTCCTCACCCAGCTGTCTGTGATCGAGATCTGAGGATCTGGATGGATGGTATGGTTCCCATAAAAATTCAGTCCCAGGAAAAGGGGGACCGGAAGGGAAGTCTCCTTCGGGAGAAAAATAAGCAAGGTCACTTCCAGACTATCCTCACCCCTGAGGAACTCCATCTGCACTTCTTTCTGAATAGCGGTTCCCTCCATGGCCTCGCGGTCCTCATATACAAGCCGGTAATTTATCCGGATATCGGATTCCGGGACCCGGCCATATATGTGATCCCTGAAAAGATCCAGGATCTCCGGCCTGCGAATCTCCTCCCACTGCTCGCTGGTTTGAATGGAGAGTCCGGTCTCACTGACCAGTAATTCCGGGAGGGGAGACACCAGGGAATCCATCCACCTGGATGCTTGACCATATACTCCGGAAAATAAGGATATCTGGACGGCCAGGATCAGCCATCGAACGGACTTTAAGGGACGAAGTGTTTTCATCTTGTTAAATTAACATTCCTTTCAGGGATGAGAAAGGATTTTTCTTGTTTATTTGTATCCCATGAGAGCGCTCCTTTTTATCCTCTTTTTTATCCTGTTTATGGGTGTGATGGACCTGTATGCCCTCAGGGGTATCCGGCTGTTAATTGCACCAGCTGGAAACTTTAACGCACTGTTCTATTACCTGTATTGGGGAGTCAGCATCCTGATGGCAGTGCTGCTTATCGTGGCTGGCTCCAGGTTTCAGCTCTTGCGTGATCCTTCCCGTTTTTTTGGGATCATGCTGATAATAGGCATCTTCCTGATGCTCTATATTCCCAAGCTTCTTTTTAATCTTACACAGCTCCTGGGCGATCTGGCATCGCTGCTTTCTGGTCTGCTGGGAAAGGATAGCGGCAGCCTGAGAAAATACTTCCTGATCCCCGGGGCCATCCTGGGCCTTCTCACCTTTGTGGGATTTGGATGGGGGATGGCAAAAGGGCGTACCCATGTCAGGGTATTTCGTGAAACTGTAAAGATCAAAGCTCTTCCGGGTTCTTTCGACGGATTAAAAATTGTCCAGCTCTCCGACTTACACCTGGCCGGATTCTACAAGCATCCTTCCTATATTAAAAAGGTTGTCGCCATGGTAAATAAACTGGAACCCGATCTGCTGTGCTTCACAGGCGATCTGGTACATAACTTCTCGGAAGAGGTGGATCCCTTCACGGATATCCTGAATGAACTGGAAGCCCCCATGGGTAAATATGCCGTGCTGGGAAACCACGATTACGGGGTTTACTTCAAATGGGATTCCAAAGAAAAGGAGGCTGCCAACCTGGAGCGGGTAAAGACTCAATACAGGGCTTCCGGTTTTGATCTGCTTCTGAATGAACACCGGACCATAGGGCTCAATGGTGATTCGCTGGAAATCATCGGGGTCGAGAACTGGGGCAAACCCCCATTTCCGCAGAAGGGAGAGCTTGAGAAGGCCATGTCGGGTGTGGATCCGGACCGCATAAAAATCCTGCTTTCACACGACCCTTCCCACTGGGATCTTCAGGTAAGCAACAAAAAGGATATCCAGTTAACCCTCTCCGGACATACCCATGGGATGCAGTTCGGAATTGAGATTGGAAAATTCAGGTGGAGCCCTTCAAAATGGGCCTACAAGCAGTGGGCCGGACTCTACCGGAAGAACGGAAAGCAACTTTATGTCAATCGTGGCCTGGGGTATACAGGATTTCCGGGCCGGGTGGGGATCCGCCCGGAGATCACCTTACTGACACTTCAGCCGGAGTAGTTCTCCATCAGTTTTACCAGGCGCTCCGGGGCCCTTACCGGCCGGTTTGTCTTCATATCCAGAAACACCAGGACAACTTTGGCTTCATGGGCTAAGGATCCGGATTCATTATAGATCTTATGAAAGAACTCCATCCGTACTTCCGGTAGTTTATTAACAGTAGTTTCAATGGTAATCAACTCATCGTAACGGATCACATTCCTGTATTTGGATTCCACCGAGAAAACAGGCATCACAATGCCTGCACGCTCAAGTTCGATATAGGGCAGGCCCATCTCCCGCACCATTTCCGTACGCCCCATCTCAAAAAACCTCCCGTAGTTTCCATAGTAAACCACCCCCATCATATCGGTGTCGGCGTATAGGACCCTGTATTTTGTCTTATTGGTTATAGGCAGCATCTTGATAATCTTTCATTATTCCTCCAGGCAGAAAGTAAAAGGCCCCTGGACCTATTCCGTAATCCCCTCCAGACTGAAGAGGAAGGCATACTCCATGGCCGTTTCCCTGAACTGCTCAAAACGCCCGGAAGCCCCTCCGTGACCGGTCTCCATGTTACAATACATCAAGAGCTGGTTGTTATCGGTCTTCATTTCCCGTAATTTGGCCACCCATTTGGCGGGTTCCCAGTACTGGACCTGGCTGTCGTGCAACCCGGTGGTCACGAGCATATTGGGATAGGCTTTGGCCTCCACCTGGTCGTAGGGAGAGTAGCTGAGCATATATTCATAGTACGCTTTTTCATTGGGATTTCCCCACTCGTCATACTCACCGGTGGTCAGGGGTATATCTTCATCCAGCATGGTGGTTACCACATCCACAAACGGAACCGCTGCAATCACTCCATGATACAACTCCGGCTGCATATTAATTACGGCACCCATCAGCAATCCGCCAGCACTTCCACCCATGGCATAGAGATGGGCCGGACTGGTGTAGTTTTCTTTGATCAGGTACTCGGCACAGTCATTGAAGTCGGTAAAGGTGTTTATCTTTTTCAGTAGTTTGCCATCCTCATACCAGGGCCGGCCATAGACCTGGCTGCCCCGTACGTGTGCGATGGCAAAAATAAAGCCGCGGTCGAGCAGGGAGAGACGGTAAGAACGGAATCCCGGATCCATGGTATGTCCGTAGGATCCATAGCCATATAAAAGCGTTGGATTACTTCCGTCCCGTTCCATATCCTTGCGATAGACAATGCTCATGGGGATTTTTTTTCCATCGTCGGCGCTTGCGTAAATTCGCTTGGCCTCATAATTGGCCGGATTGAAACCTCCTCCCAGTACTTCATCCTGCTTCAGGAGTGTCTTTTCCCTGGTTTCCATATGGTAGTCATATACGCTATTGGGCGTGGTCAGGGAGGAGTAGCGATACCTCAGAAGCTGACTGTCAAACTCGGGATTCACGGAAACGGAGGCGGAATAGACCTCTTCCCCCATGTCGAGATAGTGCTCCGTGCTACCGTCCCAGGGGATTACCCTCAGACCGATCAGTCCTTCTTTCCTTTCTTCAAGCACCAGGTAGTCCTTAAAGATCTCCAGGCCCTCCAGGAATATATCCTCCCGGTGAGCAATTACCTCTTCCCAGTTCTCCTTACCCGTGCGGTCCACAGGAGTCTTCATAAGCCTGAAATTAATGGCCTCCAGGTTGGTGATGATATAAAAGTGATCGCCAAAGTGGGAAATATTGTATTCCAGTCCCCGTTCGCGCGGCTGAATCACTTTAAACGCTCCCTCCGGATTGTCGGCGGAAAGAACGCGGAACTCGGTGGTCAGGGTGCTGAAAGATCCGATCACCAGATACTTTTTCGATTTGGTTTTATATACAACCGTGCTGAAGGTCTCGTCTGTCTCTTCATATACCAGCACATCTCCGGAGGCATCCTCTCCCCTGACATGACGGAAAACGGCCTTGCTCCGCAGGGTCTCATCATCTTTCTGGGTATAGAACAGGGTCCTGCTGTCGCTGGCCCAGGAGGAGCCTCCCGTGGTCAGGGGAATCTGGTCCTCCAGCATCTCCCCGGTTTGCAGGTCCTTGATATAAATGGTATACTTACGGCGGCTAAGCGTATCGATCCCGATGGCCATATACCGGTTATCGGGACTTACGCTCAAGCCTCCCACCTGGTAATAGCCGTAGCCCTCGGCCATCTCATTCACATCGGCCAGCACCTCTTCAGCCGCCTCCAGACTCTCCTTTTTCCTGCAGAAGATGGGATACTCCTTGCCCTCTTCATAGCGGGTGTAATAGAAATAACCGTTCTCCTTGTAAGGGACACTTTCATCGTCCTGCTTGATCCTTCCGACAATCTCATCAAAAAGCTCCTGCTGGAATTGTTCTGTACCCTTCATTACCGACTCCCTGTAAGCATTTTCCGCCTCCAGGTAAGCAATTACTTCGGGATTCTCACGCTCCCTTAGCCAGTAATAATTATCGATGCGGGTATGTCCATGTTTGGTCAGTTCTTGGGGTTTCTTAGCAGCAACAGGTGCTTCCATAGAGGTTGATGTTTTACAAGATTGAATGGTCCATACTGCCAGAATTAACAGCATGATACGGATGATTGTTTTCATGAGAACGGGAGTTATAATTGGTAGGCCGAATTTAATGAAAATTTGCATGCCTAAATAAGATTTTCTTCCGTAAATTGTCTTAAATAATACGCACCAGTCATGTATAATAAACTAATCACCAACATTAAGCCCCTGGGATTTACCTGGGAGACCAGTGATCCTTTTTTGTTTTGTGTGCATCATCTTGATCATTATCCTGCCGGGAATGACCAACTGGGACCCGCTGTATCCCTGGAGGGCAGGAACCTCGGACAGGATTTTACCATCAAGGACGGCTGGCGCATGTATCACGGTGCAAAAGTCCCCGGATTTCCAGCCCATCCACACAGGGGATTTGAAACCATAACCGTTGTACTGGAAGGTTTTGTGGATCATTCGGATTCTCACGGTGCATCTGGAAGGTACGGGAATGGAGATGTGCAATGGATGACTGCCGGCTCCGGCCTGCAGCATGCTGAAATGTTTCCGCTCCTGAATAAGGAAGAACCAAATTCATTGGAACTTTTTCAAATATGGCTCAACCTGCCAAAGGCAAAAAAATTCAGCAAGCCCTATTACAATATGCTATGGGCTGAAGATATTCCGCTGGTGCGAGATGAAGATGGGAATGGACGATACACGGAAACAAGGCTTATAGCAGGTAAAATTGGCCAGGTAAGCGCACCTGGTCCCGCTCCGGACTCCTGGGCAGCAGACCCGCATAACGAGGTGGGGATCTGGCTGATCAAGATGGAAGCATACGCTGCCTGGACCATACCCACTGCTTCTTTCGAAATAAACCGCACCCTTTATTTCTACAAGGGCGCTGAAATCAATATGGCCGGAATTAATGTTAAGCCATATCATTCCGTTGAATTACTGGCGGACCAGTCCGTGACCATAGAAAATGGGAATCAAGCCGCCCTTTGCCTGATACTACAGGGACGGCCCATTGACGAACCTGTAGTACAGCATGGCCCCTTTGTCATGAATAGTGGCTCAGAAATACAACAAGCTTTCAGCGATTACCGAAGAACCCAATTTGGCGGCTGGCCATGGAACGAGCATGATCATGTCCATGCAAATGTGATGGGAAGATTCGCCAAATATTCGGACGGCCGGGAAGAAATCAAGTAATCCGCGAACTGCTTTTCCACATATGTCACAGACAAACAACCCCAAAGATCTCAGGGCTGACCGCTGCTAAAATAGATTGACAGAATAATACTGCATTGTAAGACATTTTACTGATATTTTTATGCTTTAAGGCACAGTACTTTCCGCTTGAATATTATTTATATAAGAGGCAAAAAAATTCCAATTATAAGCTAACTTAACCTTGCTTGTTTTTTGTCTGATTATTAGCTAATACCAAGTTTATGAAAAAGTATTTTATCCTGGCAATCAGCATTTTACTGGTCAAAGGTTTGTTTGCCCAAAATCTGTATATGCTTCCTGATAATTTCCACAGCAGTACTCTGAGCTCCTTCGAAAACCTTAACGGCCTGAAAGGCGAAGGCGGAAAAACCAATCAGACAGCCAAAGGAAATGCATTTGAGGATTTGCAAAGCGGGCAGTCAAAAACCTTACTGGAAGTGGAGGGGCCTGGAATAATTCAAAGAATGTGGTTCACGGTACGGGATCGCTCTCCAGAAATCATGAGATCCATGCGTTTGAGAATCTATTGGGATGGAGAAGCCAAACCGGCTGTGGATGTGCCATTTGGTGATTTTTTTGGCTATGGACTATCGAAAGTGGTGAAATTTGAATCTGCTCTTTTCTCCAATCCCGAAGGCCGGTCGTTTAATTGCATAATTCCTATGCCATTTAAAAAAGCAGCCAAAGTGATGATCACCAACGAAAGCAAAATGGATATTCCTGAGATCTTTTTTGATATCGATTTCATGAGACTGGATAAATTAGAGGATAATGCCCTGTATTTCCATGCTTTCTGGACGCGTCAGAAGACCTCCGTATTAGGAACAGATTTTGAATTCTTACCGAAAATTGAAGGAAAGGGAAGGTTTGTTGGAGTAAATATGGGAGTGAATGTGGACAGTGCCTATGGCCATACCTGGTGGGGCGAGGGAGAAGTGAAAATGTATTTAGATAATGACGGGGAGTTTCCTACCATTAATGGAACAGGAACAGAAGATTACATAGGCACGGGATGGGGACTGGGAGAGTATACCAACCTATACCAGGGGTGCACGGTAGCTGACAACCAGACCAAACAATATGCGTTCTACAGATTTCATATTCCCGATGTCGTAGGGTTTCACCAGAATTTCAGGGCTACCATACAACAAATTGGAGGGGGAATGCGTGACGATGTGCGGAGCCTGCTGAAAAACGATGTGGCGTTAAAACCAATTTCTCTGGCATCGGCAAATGGGTTCAGGCGGCTTTTAGATAATCCAAAGGATATTTTTGAAACGGACTTCCCCATGGGCTGGGTGAATTTTTATCGCATAGATGATTATTCAGCTACCTCCTATTTTTATCTGGATAAACCCAGCACGGATCTTGGTGAATTACCAGAATTATCGGAGCGGCTATAAAATTAAGATATGTCCTGATCCGTATGCGCTATTGAAGCAATTTTAAACATTGCTTCTTCCCACAGACACGAAGATAAGTGGATCTATAAGGATCCGGATATCGCCACAGAAGACCGGGTGGACGATCTGTTGTCCAGTGCTCAACAAATCTTAAATTATACTGAAGGAGGAAAGACTAGTTACGAGAACAAAACATCGTATAAGCGCCATGTGTGATTCGCACGTATTTTTGCATTTCGGTATCCACATTGATTGAAAAGCCAGAAACGCTTATCTTTAAAGGAGGCATCTAACACGAACGTTTCAGGAAATATACTATGATTAGAAGGTATTTAAGAAAAGGAGCTATTTATATCAGATTTTTATTCTTTGGCATCTTGTTTTTTTCTGTATCAGAATCTTATTCACAAAACTATGAGAATGCCGATTTACCAGATGCTATGACTTTTCTTGATGGAAGTGAGGTCAAAACAAAAGCAGACTGGAAAAAGCGCAAAGAGGAAATACAAAATCTCTGGTGTGAGTATTACATCGGTCATTATCCAAAAGAAAGTCCCAGCTTATTATCCGCAAAGGTCCTTAAAACAAGTAAACAACCGGATGGCTCGACCCGAAAAAGGATTGTTTTAACCTTTGATACTCCTCATAAGCAATCTTTTAATATAGAAGTATGGGAGCCAAAATATATCAGTGAAAGTAGAGTCCCTTTATTTCTGACACAGCCCAGATCGTACCAGATACAATGGGCTGAAGAGGCTATAAAAAGAGGATATGTCGCCTGTCTTTATCCGGGATTGGATACACATCACACGGAGGAAGATTATCCCCACTATCAAGATATTTGGAAAATATTCAAACAGGAATACCCTGATGCAGGGTGGGAATCTTCATTGGGAATACAGGCGTGGCTGGCAAGCAGAACACTGGACTATTTATTGGACAAGGAGTCTGGTTACAACATCGATACCACGGCAGTAGGTATCGCTGGATTTTCGAGGTATGGCAAGCAATCGATTTATGCCGCGGCTTATGATACGCGTTTTAAGACGGTTATAGCCCGCAGTTCCGGTACCCCAACAGGATGTTCTTACCGCTTTGCATCCAGACAAACATTTATGGAGTCGGTGGATGATTATCCTGCTCCATGGGCCAAGGCAAGTTTGAAAGAGTTTTTAGGACGCGAAAATGAATTGCCCTTAGAAGGGAATGCCCTGATGGCAACAATAGCTCCACGCAATTTAATGATACACACTGCCTATAACGATGGCAGCGACCCTACCTTCGGAGTTGAGCGGAATTACCTGAATGCAAAAAAAGTGTACAGGTTTTTGGGAGCAGAGGATAATATTTATCTGAGTTACCGGACAGGGAATCATAGCCCTATTACCGAAGCCCACACCAAACACATGTTTGACTATTTTGATATGACTTTTGGCAGGAGCACTGCAACGAGAAACGATTTTCCGGAAGTCCTGCATCATCAATTCGACTTTAAAGCGTGGAAATCGAAACAGAGAAAAGAAGATTTGAAACTAGCTAAACATGCCCCGGTAAAAGAAAAGATTGAGTGGATGCTGGGTGAAAAACCGGAAAATAGTAAGGACCCTGGGACATATCATTTAAAAACAGAAGAAGAACTTGGTGTTCCTGCATGGTCGAGAGACCGCTGGAATACCGGAGGATTAAAACGGGTACCTTTTACTTTTAGCAGGAATATGAATGGAAACATTTATTTTGACCCCAGATTAATAAGCTACAAGGGAACGCTTATCTGGCTTCATCCGTGGAATTATTCCCATGGCAGTAATGAAGGCTACGGAGTGCAAGGCACCACCATTTACTGGCGGCTGGCACAGGAAGGTTATATTGTTGTGGCTTACGACCAGTTCGGGTTTGGCGATCAGCTTACCAGTGCCTTTGGTTTTTATGAAAAATACCCACATTGGTCACTGTTGGGCAGAGCTATTTCGGACCTTAGCCATGTGATTGATTATTTAGTGGAAGGGAAAGGAATTGCTGCAGAAAAAGTCCCGGCAAGTGATCCGTCCAGGATTTATATCTGTGGTTTTTCCTACGGCGGCATGGTTGGATTATATGCTGCGGCACTGGACGAGCGCATATCAGGAGTAGCCTCCTTCAGCGGATTCACCCCCATGCGTACCGATACCGATAAACAGCCAACAGGAGGGATCAAGCGCTTATGGAAATGGCATCATGTGTTGCCCAAGTTGGGATTATATCAGAATAAGGAATCAAAAATACCCTACGATTACGAGGATGTTATCCAACTGATTGCTCCACGGCATGTGCTTATTTATGCTCCACTGCACGATCGTTTTATGGATGCAAAGGCTGTCAAGAATTGTGTAGATAAGGCTAAAAGGGCCTGGCCCGACAGGAAAGATATTGTATTTAAAGCTCCCGATGATATCTGCCGTTTTCAAAAAGACCAGCAGGATGTAGTTTTGGAATGGTTGAATCAAATCGGAAAATAGGGCAATGGTCAACCTGTTTTTAAAAACAAAACCGGATACCTCAAAGGCTTTTGAGCGCATTAAAGCCTGGTTGGCTCATGATATTATTGACAGGGTTCCGGTACAGTTCCACAGGCAGGATATGACCAAAAAGATTGATAAAGCAATTTCCGGTTGGGATTCAATGAAAGCACGCTGGTTTGATTCCGAATACCAGATTAATCGATTTATTAAGTCCTTGGAAACTCGCGAATTTTTAGCGGAATCTTTCCCCGTATTCTGGCCAAATTTGGGACCTGATGTTTTTGCAGCTTTATACGGTATTGAATTGGAATATGCCGAGGAAACTTCCTATGCCATCCATAGCAACGACCCAATACCTGAATTGGGAAATAAGCTTGAGCTATCCCCAGAGAATCCCTATTTTAAAAAGTTGGAAGAGATGACCGAATTGGCCCTTGAAATGTCGGACGGCCGTTTTTTTATCGGCTATTCTGATTTTCATCCTGGTTTTGATACGGTTGCCGCATGGCGAAATCCTGAAACCGTCTGCCTTGATATCCTTTTAGATCCGGAGGGTTTGAAGCAACTGCTAAAAAAATCTACGGATGATTTTCAAACTGTTTTCGACCACTTCCATAATCTTTTAAGCAAACATGGCCAACCCAGTGTAAACTGGATGGAGGTACCCACATCAGGAAAATTCCATGTGCCATCTTGCGATTTCGCTTCCCTGATTTCGCAGGAAGATTTTAATGAGTTTTACCTTCCCCTGTTACAGGAGGAGGTAAAGCAAATGGATTACAATGTTTTTCACCTCGATGGCCGTGGTGTGGCAAAAAACATTGATTCGATCCTTTCCATTCCGGAAATTGATGCAATCCAGTGGGTACAGGGTGTGGGCAAGGACCAGGCCATTGAGCCATGGAAACCTTTAATTAATAAGATTCAGGCAGCCGGTAAATCGGTGCAGGTATTTTTACAGCCCAATGAGTTGGATGGTTTTATGTCGGATATGAATCCGGAAGGAATTATGCTGACCATTCCTTCGTCAGGCCACCACGAAGAGATAGCTATGTTACAAAAAATTGGTAAGTGGACATGAATATGACACCTAAAGAACGAATACTCGCAGCAGTTAACCATCGGCCGGTTGACCGCATACCCACCGACATGTGGGCCACTCCTGAAGTTCAGGAGATGCTGTATGAGCATTTTAACATTACTGCTGGGAAAAACACTCAAAGCGATTCAATCGGTTTGCTGGGTGGCCACCTCTCCCGGGGTGTTGAGGCTCTGATTGAGCTTTGGGACAGGCTCAAAATCGACGGGATTATAGATATCAGACCGCCATACCTGGGTGATAAGCAGGTAAAAGAAGACGGAATCTTATATACTGAATGGGGATTCGGCTACAAAGAAGTTGCTTACGGGAGGGGCATTTACCTCGAGCAGGTGGTTTTTCCGTTCGAAAAGATGTCAACTATACAAGAGCTGGAAGATTTCCCGTGGCCAAATCCTGATGATTACGATTACAGTGCTTTGCCTTCTATCATTGATCTCTGCGGTGAACGGACCATTAGTTGTGGCTACCATGCCCTGTTTACCTTTCATCAGTACCTCAGGGGACTTGAACTGAATCTGGTAGATCCGATGATGGACCCGGAATTCACAAAAGTGCTTATCAAAAAAATAAGCGATTTTTTTATAGATTACCATGGTCGTTGTTTTGAGGCGGCTACCGGCAAGATAGACTTCACCCAGGTGACCGATGATTGGGGGGCTCAAAATGGCCTGTTGTCTGATATATCAATTTTTGATGAGTATTACAGAAGTGAGATGCAACGTGGGATTGATCTGGCTCATGCAAATAACATTAAAGTGTTGCACCATAACGACGGCGATTGCCGGCCATTAATCCCAAGGCTGGTTGATATGGGGATTGATGTCCTGAATCCCATCCAGTGGTCCTGTGGCGACTGGAATCTGACGGAGCTAAAAGAGCAGTACGGAAAGGCTGTCTGCTTTCACAGTGCGGTGGATAACCAGCATACTTTGCCTTTCGGTACCCGGGAAGATGTTTTGAAGGAGGTAAAATATCTCAAGGATACACTGGGGTCTGATGGCACTGGTTTTATTTTGGGCCCCTGCCATAATTTTCAATCCAACACTTCGGTTGAGAATATTCTGGCTTTGTACGAAGCAGATAGATATTAAGGTAAAGCGAAAGAACTGAAATGGAAAAAAAACATTAGAAATGAATCTAAATAACACACATGAAACCTAAGATCTTTGCAATTCTACTTTATACAACATGCCTGGTCGCAGCTGCCAGTGCTCAGGATATTTATGTTACTGTTAACGGAAACGACAATAATTCAGGAACTAAAGAAAAGCCTGTTCGCACATTGACAGCAGCGCGCGATTTAATCCGGCAATACAAAGCAACGAATGATTTGCCCAAAGGGGGAATTACCATTTGGATTGGTAGAGGTCAATATGATCAGACATCCTCTTTTGTATTGAATGAGAATGATTCGGGAGAACCGGATGCTCCTATCGTTTGGCGAACCTTACCCGGTGAAGATGTCATTGTAACAGGCGGTATGCGTATTCTTCCTGAAAAGTTTAATAAAGTAAGCAATAAAGCCATTCTCAAACGGCTTTCGAAAAATGCAGCTCAAAATGTGCTCCAGGTGAAGCTGAAAAAACAGGGAATCCAGGCTTTTGGTGAAATAAAGCAATACGGTCATGCCATGCCTGTTACGACTTCGCAAATGGAAGTTTTCTTCAACAATGAGGCTATGACCCTGGCGAGATATCCAAATGAAGGATACATAAAAATTGGCAAAGTAATAGATGCCGGTTCAGTGCCACGAGTTCGCGATTATAGTAATCGTGGAGGTGTATTTGAATATACGGATCCCCGACATGATGTTTGGGCCGGACAAAAGGATGTTTGGTTTCAGGGAACTTTTATGTATGGATATGCCGACGATAATATCTTAGTTGAATCAATTGATACGCAAAAGCGACAGGTTAAATTAGCCAAGCCATCCATGTATGGTGTGGGTGGCGGTCGGGATTTTCGACAGTATGTTGCCTATAACATTTTGGATGAACTCGATAGTCCCGGAGAGTGGTATGTGGATAAAGAATCTGGTATGCTCTACTTCTGGCCTCCTGACGATATGCAAGCGGGGTCTGTAATGGTTTCCATCCTGGAAGATCCTATTATATGCTTAGAAGGTACCAGCTATGTAACTATTCGAGACTTAACTGTTGAAGTGGGCAGAGGTATAGGCATATATATAGAAAGAGGAACGAATAACCTGATTGCCGGGTGCACGGTCAGAAATGTTGGCACAAGCGGGATATTCATGGGTCAGGGAGCAAAGCAGACTTTCCCCTTCGTTACGCACGATGACTATGAGGGTGTTCCCATTTCAAGAAGAATAGGGAATTTGCAAGGGCATATTTATAAATATACCCAATGGGATCGGAAGGCCGGAACGAACCACGGTATTTTAAGTTGTGATGTATACAATACCGGTAGTGGCGGAATCTATCTGAGTGGTGGAAGCAAAAGGAAATTGATACCCGGTAACAATTATGTGGAAAATTGCAAAGTGTTTAATTATAACAGGCGTAACAAATTTCTTTGGTCAGGGATTAATATTAATGGTTGTGGCAATAGAATCAGTCATTGTGAAATCTTCAATTCCGAATGGCAGGGGATTTATGTTCATGGCAATGAGCATCTATTCGAGTACAATAACATCCATCACGTGACGCTTAATTCAGATGATACCTCCCCCTGGTATATTGGTCGTGATCCCAGTGATCGAGGAAATATCATAAGGTACAATTACATTCACCATTGCGGTAATCCTGACCGTATGAATATGGGGATTTATTGCGATGATTCAAGCACGGATGTATTGGTCTATGGCAATGTGTTTTATAAGATGAGTACAAAACATGGTGTACTATTCACGAATAGTGGTTGGGATTTGAAAATGAAAAACAATATAATTATTGATCCTATTTCTCATACGGCTGTGATATCTGCACATTATTATACCTGGTATAGCGGAGGAGGACCTTCAATGTTCGGTGAGAAGGGCCTTTTGAGAAGGCGTTTGTTAGAAAATGTCAATATTTATCAAAGTCCTTATTCCGATAGATATCCTGAGTTAATTAATTATTTACATCCTATCGTTGATGGAAAAGAGTGGGAAGGAATGCGGGCAAGACGCAATGTATTGTCAGGAAACCTTATTGTTGGTGGACCGGAAGATCCTTTGCATTTAGTTGGTGGGGAACATGCTCAATGCGCCTATGTAAACAATCTTCGAACAGACAGTGATCCCGGCTTTGTGGATTATGAAAACGAGAACTTTAATCTTCTACCTGATTCTGAAGTTTTTGATAAGATCCCTGGATTTAAAGCATTGCCATTTGATAAAATGGGATTATATATTGATCCATATAGAAAAGAAGAAGTGAGAAAAAAATAGAAAAATAAGGTTATGCTTAACTATTTAAGGACCATCGCTATTGGTGCAGCTGCCTTTCTCTTTGCACCGGCGGCCATTGCGCAGGAAAAGAAAATACAGGAAGATCAGTTTGCTAAAATTGGCCATATGGATGTGGCCGTGCGTACACATCTGTTGAAAAAGAATGTACCCGCTGATTTGCCTGAAAAGTATCTGCCTGTAACCAACGATATAGCTTCCGCTTTTAAACCCTTTGCATTAATGGATACCCAACAGGAGTTGGAAGCAGAATTGCTGAAGATGCGTGAGGAATATAAAGCATTTCTGGAAAATTATGCACCCTCAACTGAGCAGACAAGGAAAAGGGTTTACCTGACAAGCGCATCCTGGAGAATAGAGTCAGCTGAAGATAAACAAGACTTTAATAAGGTGTTGGAAGGAAAAGGAAAGTGGGAAGAGCTTAAGATTCCTCATTTTGGTGAACCCCTGGGAAGGGCAAGCACCTATTATCGAAAAGAGATGCCCATCCCCAAGGAGATGATAGATAAAGGTTCCCTATTTATCTGTTTCAAGGCGGTGGATTACATGGCAAATGTTTTTATCAATGGCCAATATTTAGGTTCACACGAAGGTTTTTTTGCCCCCTTTGAATTTAATATTACCCCTTACGCCAAAGAAGGTAATAATACCCTTGTCGTGCAGGTAAAGAATGATTATACGACCACAGGGGGGACAAATGAAAAAGGAGAAAGAGTCAAAGGTGATAAAATATTTGGAGCAACAAATCTGGGGTACGACGATCCTTATCACGGATGGCACCACAGTCCGGCAGGAATGGGCATTTACCAGGACTGCTATGTGGAAGCCCGTTCTCCTTTGCACATCCATGATATTTTTGTGAGGCCGCTATTAGACACTGATGAAGCTGAAGTCTGGTTAGAGGTAAATAATTTTTACAGTTCCAACAAAGTCGTAAAATTTAAATTATCGGTTTACGGACAGAATTTTGAAGAAACGGTGGTTGAAGACCTGGAATACATTCCATCTACCGTGCATATTCCGGGAGTAGGAGATTTGGCAAAACCAACGGATTGGAAAGAAAATAATCTCGCCCTGGGATATGGCGTAAATTTCTTCAAAACAAAAATAAAAATTCCTGATCCAAAATTGTGGAACAATAAAACACCCTGGCTATATCAGCTGCAAGTGAAAATGTACAGTGAGCAGGGCGGGTTAACAGACGTGCAGGTTCAGCAGTTTGGCATGCGATCTTTTACCATGGATACGGTTTCGGCCCCCAAAGGAATGATGTATTTGAATGGTGAAAAGATCCGCCTTCGCGGAGCTAATACCATGGGATTTATGCAGCAGGATGTTTTTCAAAAAGACTGGGACCAGCTTATCGATGATATTCTGTTGGCAAAAATCTGCCATATGAATTTTTACCGGCTTACCCAGCGCCCCGTACAAGCCGAGATTTACGAATTTTGCGATAAACTGGGTATGATGACCCAAACCGACCTGCCATTGTTTGGAGGACTAAGGCCTAACAAATGGGCCGAAGCAGTAAAACAAGCCGAAGAAATGGAGCGTCTGGTGAGAAGCCACCCATGCAATATAATGGTAAGCTATATAAATGAACGTTTCCCCAATGCCGAAGGATTTCCGCAACGGAACATGAGTACTTTCGAAGAATACAAAAGGTTTTTTACTGCATGCGATCAGGCTGTTCATATGGCCAATCCAGACAGGGTGATCAAGGCTGCCGATGGGGATTACGACCCACCCTCGCCCGGCTTACCTGACAACCACTGTTATAATGCCTGGTATAACGGGCATGGATTAGGTCTTGGAGAATTGCATCAGGGACACTGGATACCCACCAAGCCGGGCTGGTATTATGCCTGTGGAGAGTTTGGAGCGGAAGGCCTGGATCCTGAAAATGTGATGCGAAAATACTATCCAGAAGAATGGCTGCCGCAAACAAAGAAGGAAGCAAGGGAATGGACTCCGGATAAAATAGCAAAAGCCCAAACCCAAAATTTTCATTATTTATGGTTTAATACCCAAAATACGCTACCAGATTGGATAGAAGCCAGTCAGAAGCACCAGGCATGGGGAACCAAAATACTGACAGAGTCCTTTCGAAGGGATCCGCATATGGTTTCATTTGCCATACACCTGTTTATCGATGCCTGGCCTGCGGGGTGGATGAAAGCCATAATGGATGTTGACAGGCAACCCAAGAAAGCCTTTTTTGTTTATCGTGATGCATTGGAGCCATTACTGGCAAACCTGAGAACAGACCGGTATGATTTTACCAGTGGGGAAGAAATAGTTACAGAAGCTTGGATTTGTAATGATTTGAATAGTGCACCGGATGATTATACCTTGAAATACCAGTTTGAAAAAAATGGGAAGGTGGTTTTTGCAAATGCCATCACACCCGATATCCCTGAGAATACATCAGAATTTCAGGGTTATATAAAATTCCGGGCACCCAAGGTTTCAAAACGTACAGCATACACCCTCAGGTCAGGATTATTTGATAATGAGGGAAATGAGATTAGCCAGTCGACTTTGGAACTGGAAGTGTTTCCGGAACAGGAAGTTCAGCCTGTTAAAATATTTGTCAGTTCGGCAGAGGGAGAAGCAGCCCAAATACTGAAAGAGCTGGGCATGAAAGCTGAAGGGTCCTTAGAACAGGCATCTGTAATTTTAATAGACGATTTTAACTGGTATAATCAGAATAAATCGAAAGTAGAACAACTGGTAAAATCAGGAAAGCGAGCCGTATTTTTAGAATTGGATGCAGGTGATTATACCCTTGCCAACAGCGAAGTGAGAGTGGAAAACACCATCATGGGTGCGTATTATTTTGTATCGCCAAAAACTGGGCACAAAATGGTTTCCTGGGCAAAACCAATGGATTTTAAATTTTGGTACAACAGTGAGAAAGAATGTGTTCGCCCATTTATAAATAAAGTTTTTAAAGCAAAAGGCTGGACACCCATATTAAAATCAGGGCGCACCAGTTGGGCTGGTGATCAGGGGCCGTACCTGGCAGCAGCAGAAAAGAAATTTGGAGAAGGCAGTTACATTATTTGCCAGCTTCAGCTTAACAACAGAATAAATTCAAATCCTGTGGCAAAGATGTTTTCTATGGAAGTGATGGATTATTAGGCATAATTTCTACCACGTATTACTATCGCTGGTACTTGTAGTAAGTTCTTCCGGAAGGAGCAAATGTAAGCATTGAAGAATGATTGTGATTTATTTTTTGAAGAGGTGAAAACTAACTTGAAAAACAAAATTAAGACATTCATTGCCAGCATTATGCCCGGTATTTTTATTATCGGATATAATGTAGGCACAGGCAGTGTTACTTCCATGTCGAAGGCAGGAGCCAACTTTGGATTTGATTTGCTCTGGACATTGCTGCTTAGCTGTCTTATGACCTGGTATCTGATTCTGCAATTCAGTAAATACACCATGGTAACGGGAGAGACCTTTATTCAGGGAATAAAAAGACATATTCAGCCGGCTTTGGCCCTGGGGATGATTATCCCTTTGGCTGTGGTGATTTTTGCCGCCTTAATCGGCTTGCTTGGCATATTAGCCGATGTTTTGCAGGTGTGGTCGGCAACTTTTTTGGAAAATGAAATAGCATCGATATGGTGGGCTGTAATCATTACAGCGGTACTTTATGGCCTGTTGTGGATAGGGAATTTCGCTTTTTTCGAGAAAGTGCTTACCCTGATGGTCGCCATAATGGGCAGCGCCTTTATTCTAACCATGTTTATCAACTTTCCACCAGTAGGAGAGTTGGCAAAAGGTTTTATCCCACAGATTCCGCAAAGCGCTTTGGGAAGCGATAACAGCCCTATGGTAATTATTGCAGGAATGGTAGGTACCACCGTTTCGGTATTTGCATTTATCATCCGCTCACAGGTGGTAAAAGCAACTGGCTGGAAAATGAAAGACAATGCCATTCAAAAACGCGATGCCCTGGTGAGTGCAATTTTGATGTTCATCATCAGTGCCGCTGTATTAATCACTGCAGCCACCACCTTGCACATCCAGGGTTTAAAAATGAACCATGTGGCTGAAATGATCCCATTGCTGGAACCTCTTGCCGGGAAAGCCGCAATAACAGTCTTTACACTTGGCATTCTGGCAGCAGGCATATCATCTCACCTGCCCAACTTGTTAGTTATCCCCTGGCTAATTATTGATTACCGGGGGGAAGTTCAAAATACAAAAACTCTTAGAAGCCGGATTATTTTGTTCGCACTAAGTCTGATTGCTATACTGGGAGTTGCGCTGAAATTCAAACCGGTTTTCCTTTTGCTGCTATCACAGGCAAGTATTGCTATTATTTTGCCCGTCTCCATCGTTTGCCTGTTTTATCTCACTTCAAGGAAAGATTTGATGGGTAACAACACAAATAAACGGATTGATATAATTATACTGACCCTGATATCGCTTTTTTCGGCCTATATATGTTTATTGGGAGTTAAAGGCCTTATCAGCGACATAATCAATATGCTGAACTAAATAAGAAATAACAGAGTATGAGTTGGAAAAGAGATTCCGAACTTGATGACTGATAATACAATGAGAAGTACAAAAAAAGTATTTGACCTAAGTAAAAGCGATGCACAGGCTACAAAAGTTGATCCGGTAAAGGTTTCCGATTTTTGTTTTGATACCTACAGCGAATATTGTCACACATTAACGGAGCGGTGTAAGCAGTTTATGCACACAAAATCAGGAGTTTTGGTGTACCGGCGCATGAGGGTGGCCGAAGTTTTTTCTTACGGGTGCCGCGATATGAAACAATCGCTGGAATGGCAGTTGGGTGCGCTGCAAAAAAGTATGGATTATCAGGCTGATGTGCCGAATTTTCTGGAGCCCTGGTATGGCATAGGCCTTATAGGAACAGCATTCGGGCTGGACTATATTTGGAATCCCGGCCAGTCGCCAGCGGTGAAACCTGCATTTCAAACCATTGACGAAGCCCTGGTATACGATATTAAACCTGTAAAATATACAGAAGTCGGAAAACATTCCCTTGAAATGATTGAATATTTTCTTGACCAAACAAAGGGCAGAATACCCATGTCGATGGGCGACATCCAGTCTCCTTTCAATAATGCTACTAATATTGTGGATACCAGCAATTTTTTGGTTTCCATGATTATAGAGCCTGAAAAGGTTTTAAAATTTTTAGATGTGCTGGCTGAACTGGAAATCGATTTTTACAAAGAGCAGGAAAAACTGATTGGCGATGCATTGGTCAGGCCCGGTCACGGATTTGCCTCTTCCCATGTTTTTAAGGGATTCGGGATGAGTGATGACAACGTAGTGATGGTTGACGAGGAAAGTTACATGAATTTCGTAAGTCCTTCTTTCATAAAACTGGGAAAAGCCTTTGGCGGACCGGTGCATCATTCCTGTGGAAACTTCTCCGATAAAACCGGAATGTTTTTAAAAATAGAAGATCTGAAAATGGTAGATGCCGCCTTTACAGCAGAAACCGATCCTGCGCCAAATCCGGCAGCTCCCTTCTCCAATACGCTTGCCGGAACTGGGATTATTCTGAATGCAAGAATGGTGGGTGATCCTGTCATTGTCGCCGAAACCATTGAATCGCTCTGGCAGCCGGGGATGAGATTGCTGGCAGTTACCTTTTCGCCATCACCAAAGGAACAGAAAGAAGTTTATGAGGTCATTCATTCCTTTTGCAAGGATAATTAAATTGAAATTGAGAGATTAATGGGTAACAAAAGAAATGAAATGGGAAAAAGAGAAGTTGTAAAAATGGTTTTAAATGGAGAGAAACCTCCCTATACTCCTTGGTCTTTTGAATTTACCGCAGAGCCATTAAAAATATTGCAGGATTACTATGGAACAGACGAGTTGGATATCCCCTTAGATAACCATGTTCTGAAAATGGGAAATGATGTAAATTTTTTTACGCAGGTAGGGCCGGATGATTTTCGGGATATATTTGGAGTTGTCTGGGATAGAAGAATAGATAAAGATATAGGAAATATTGATTCTCCCATCTTAAAGGAGCCCACATTAAAAGGCTATGAATTCCCAAATCCCAAGGAAGCATTTCTTTTCTCAGATATAGAACCAAAAATTGCCAGTAACCCCGATATGTTTCGAGTGTTTCAAATTGGGTTTTCACTATTTGAGCGGGCATGGACCCTTCGGGGAATGGAAAATCTATTAATGGATTTTATGATAAATCCTGATTTTGCAGAAGAACTCCTGAATCAAATTACAGCATACAACCTGCAACAAATAGAAAAAGCATTGGAATACGATATTGATGCCGTCTATTTTGGTGATGATTGGGGACAGCAAACAGGATTGATAATGGGCTACGATATCTGGAAAGAATTTTTGTATCCATGTTTAAAAACCATGTATAAGAAAGTACGAGATGCCGGAAAATACGTAATGATTCATAGTTGCGGGCAAGTAAGCGAATTGTTTGATGATTTGATTGATATTGGATTAAATTGTTTTAATCCCTTCCAGCCTGAAGTAATGGATGTTTTTCATTTGATGGAAAAATACCGGGGAAGGCTATCTTTTCATGGAGGATTATCCATGCAAAAAACATTGCCTTTCGGCACCGTTGAAGATGTTAAACGAGCATCGGAAAAATTACTGAACGAAGGATTAAAAGGGGGATATATATTCTCTCCCTCGCATTCTGTTGAAGGAGACACATCATTTGAAAACATTATGGCTTTTGTTGAACTGGCAAAAAACCAAAAAAATATAGAATAATTAAATAAGCATGAAGTATATATTAATATTCCACGCCAATTTGAACTATGCTTATTTACCTGAGGATAGGTATGAATTTGTAATAAGGAAATCATACGAAATGACCATTAACACAATGGCCCGATATTTTCCTGAAATAAAATATGTTTTTGAAGCAAGTGGTTTTACCATAGAACAAATGGCAGAAAAAACGCCAGGTGTTCTTAACGCACTAAAACAGGCCATTAAATCCGGGCAGTGCGAATTTATGGGTTCGCCCTATGCACACCCCATGTTACCCAACTTCCCGGAGGAAGATGGCAAATGGTCCATATCCTTTTCTCAGGATGTATATAAAAGATACCTGGGAATTCAGCCTGAAAGTTTCTGGAATCCGGAGTGTGGCTGGAGAAGTTACGTGCCCAAGCAGGTAGCTGAATCCGACTATAAGTATTTGATAGGGGATTTCGAGGCATACAGCCGTTCTGTAGATAAAGAAGGCAAGCCATTACGCCCTGAAATTTATGAAAAGGAGCATACAGATGGGCCCTCATTTTACAATTTTGGTTTTCAATACGATTTGCCCGGAGACGAAAAGGCAATTCATTTTCCGTTTAATACTATTGAAGGATTGGAAAAGGAAAAGTTGAGGGTTTTTCTGAGAACCGACCGGATAGCGCAATTTGGAGTACGCTACTTTATGGGCATGCGGGGCTATAGTTTAGAAAAGTACCTGGAACTCATAAAAAAATATTCCCTGCAAAAAGAAGGGGAAGAGGAAGGAGCATTAATCATATTTGCCGATGATGCAGAGTATATCGGCACAAACGGGTGGTTTAAGTTAAAATATGAAAATAAGCCGGAAGAAGTTTTTCAGGCCACACCCGAATCAAAACAGAAATTGATTGAGCTTGTGGAAGCCTGCAATAAACTTGGTGATTTTACCACATTTGGCAATGCTTGCAAACAACTACCTGCTATTGAAGACACCCTAAGCTTTGACGATGACTCGGCATGGCATGGCGCCAGGGCATCTACCTGGGCCAATACGCCAATGGCAAGGCTTTTACGTCCGTGGCAGGATGTGGTAAGAAAAGAAATTCAATCCGGGAAGGTAAAGGATGAGAAAACGCTGAAAAAAGTATGGTATCACCTGACTAATTCTTATAATTCAGATGGACAATGGCCGCCTACTTTGCCAGAATCGCCACATATTGTTCATCCCTTTAATTATAACTACTGTTTCTCCAATTTAGATAAGGCCTGGTTTATGGTGGGCTGTCCCGGGTTAGAGAATCTGAATACCAATCCTGTAATAACATTGAAAGAAATATTGCTCCCTCAATCAGACCTGATTAAACAAAAGGCTTTGGAAATGCTGGAATCGAATGCGGAGAATAATAAAGCACAGGATGCCCTTAAGCTCATTGCTGAAGCAACAGATTTTGAGTCCCTGGGAAATTCTGAACAAAAAGTGCTTTCTCCTCTGGATTATGAAAAAAGGGTAAATAAAATCGTTTCTGCCAGAAGATTGGTTGGTGGGGTACAGATTGAAAAAGTGGAATAGAAAATGTAAGTAATAATGGTGTAAAAAATGAATTCAAAAGAAAGAGTTCTTTCGGTGCTTGCAAAGAAAAAACCGGACAGGGTGCCATTTATCGACTTAACAATAGACCCTGTATTTGTTAAAAAGTATCTTGAATATTACGGGTTGGAATATGCTGAGCCAATAAAGACGATTGACGATAGCCCCATGGTAATTATACAAACAGTTGCAGATACCAGGGAAAAAACCAAAATTCTTTGCGAGAGCTTAGGTTTGGATGCCGTGGGTATTTCCTTCTGGATAAAACACATGGGGGTCATCGAAGAAAAAGGGGGGCAGCGTCTGGTAACTGCCGGTGGAATTCAATCAATGGATGACATAAAAAAGATAAAATTGCCCGACCCCGATGATGAAAGCATTTATCAACCCGTTGTCGATTTTATCAATTCCTATCGCGACATGGATAAAGCACTCTATTGTGTTACCAATCTGGGCTCAGACCCGGTTATCCTGGGAATGAGTTTTGAAAATTTTTGTATGTCGGTTTATACCCAGCCTGGCCTGATTGAAGAGATGATGGAACTTTACAGCAACTGGCAGGCAAAAGTGATAACAAACCTGTGCGAGCTGGATATGGACTTTTTATGGACAACGGATGATATTGCTTATAAAACCTCTACCTACATATCTCCTGAAGATATCCGGCAATTCCTGATGCCGCACTACCGGAAAGTGGCGGAAAATTTTACCAAGCCCTGGATTTACCATTCCGATGGCATGTTGTATGAAATTATGGAAGACCTGCTCTCATTGGGAATGAATGGCATCCATCCTATTGAGCCTGAAGCAATGGATATAAAATTTTTGAAAGAGAGGTACGGGAAACAGGTAGCCTTTTGCGGACATATTGATGTGAATAAGCTAAGCACCGGCAATCCTGAAGAGATAGACAGCTTGGTGAAAAATGCAATACAAAACGCTGCACAGGGCGGAGGATATATTTGTGGCAGTTCAAACAGTATCACCCAATATTGTGATCCTGCCAATATTGAAGCAATGAGCAAAGCCATTCATAAATATGGAAAATATTAAAAATTATCCCTGAGTAAATTAAATGAAGAGCCTCAACCAATATTTACAAACCCTGGATTTTCTGGTGGTGGGACTCTACCTGCTTATTCTCATTGCCATTGGATTCTGGGTGAGTTTCATTAAAAAGAAGAAAGAAGGGGAAAACCTGTTTCTGGCAGGAAAAACACTGGGATGGAAAAGTATCGGGCTTACCATGTGGGGTACCAATGTTGGCCCTTCAATGTTAATAGTCTCTGCAGCATCCGGATTTACTTACGGCATTGCAGGCGCAAATTTTTCGTGGTATGCCTTTGTTTTTATCATGCTGCTTGCGATGGTATTTGCCCCCTATTACAATAAAACCGGTGTTAGCACATTGCCCGAATTTATAGGTAAACGATACAATAATACATCGCGCGAAATGCTGGCCTGGTATTCCCTGGTTACCATCCTGGTAAGCTGGCTGGGCATAACGCTTTATGCGGGGGGACTGCTTGTCAGCCAGGTAATGGGGTGGCCTTTATGGGTGGCCGTTTCAGTACTGGCAGGCATTTCTGCATTTTTTGCTGTTGCCGGTGGCTTGGAGGCCATTGCTATAACCAATTCTTTTCAAATGACATTGCTTATTGTGGTATCGTTTGGTCTAACCATTACCGGTATCGTTGAGGCTGGAGGAATTGATAAAGTGTATAATGGGGTGCCATCCGATTTCTGGCATCTTTTTCTTCCTCGCGACCATGCGGAATATCCATGGTTGCCAATCATACTGGGTTACCCGGTACTGGGTATCTGGTTTTGGTGTACCGACCAGTCGATGGTGCAGTCTGTTCTCGGGGCAAAAAACCTGAAACAGGGACAGATTGGAACCAATTTTACAGGATGGCTGAAAATCATTGATATGCCCTTGTTTATCCTGCCCGGCATTCTTTGTTTTGTCCTGTTCCCAAATCTGGCCGCACCCGAAGAAGCGTATGCCACCATGGTTACTCAGCTCATGCCCACTGGTGTAATTGGTCTTGTCATGGCGGTGCTTATGGCTGCTTTAATCAGTACAATCGATTCAGCCTTAAACTCATTGTCAACCATTTTTACACTCGATATTTACGTCAGGCGTTTTAAGCCGAAGGCAAAAAACAAAGAGGTGATTCTAATCGGGCGTATCATAGTGCTTATTGGTTCCGTGGCTGGAGTTCTTTTTGCACTGTTAGTTGGGAAAATAGAAGGTTCTGATCTGTTTATGTTGTTTCAGTCCATTTTAGGATTCCTGGCACCACCGCTGGCTTCTGTTTTCCTGATTGGAGTTTTATGGAAAAAAGCAAGTCCTCTGGGAGCCAATATTATCCTTTCTGTGGGGTCCGCTGTCAGCATTGGAATTGGATTTTGTTCCATTTTAAACTTTCCAAATGCTGATTTCTGGCCACATCCCTTGCTCTTATCGTTTTATATTTTTATTGGTTTCATGATAAGCATGGTACTCATAACCAAACTATATGGTAATAGATACAAGGGGAGCCAACTGCCGGTAATCAAAGAAACTTTAGGAAAAGTGAAAGACAACAAACTTGTTTGGGGTTTATGGATCGTACTTACAATTGTAATGATTGCTTTATACCTGTTTTTTAACTAAGAGCATATGAAAAAAGAATTAATGGTCTTATTACTGATTGTGGCCATGTATAGTTGTCATACACATCCATCCGAAAAGCAAATTGAAACCAAGGCTGAAAATACAGTTGATTATGTTTATACCTGCAACCTGAAAAATAATGCAGACAGTATTGCCAGGTATACATATTACCATAGCAAAGAAGGTGTTTGGCCGGAAGTGATAAAAACCTATGAAGCAAGTGGCGCAAGGAGTGTTAAAATCTACCTGAAAGATACTCGGCTGGTCATGATTGTATCGCTCCCCGAAAGTTTATCGTGGGAAGAATTTAGTAAACGCTATGCAAGCAGCTACCCTGCAAAAATAAAGAAGTGGGGGCAACTAATGGCACCATTCCAAACCCCTCCACCCTTTGCTGAAGAAGGACAAACCTGGGTGCAAATGGAACAGATTTTCGATTTTCAGAAAAATCTGGAGTAAATATTTAGAAGAAAACCATTATGAAATTAAAATTATTAGCGTTGCTTATTGCAGTTATGCAATTGCTTGATGCACAGGAAAAAGAATTATTTACAAGAGGAAGTGTGATAACGCGCAACGAAACTACTCTGGAAAAAATAACACCTCCGGAAAAAGTAACTGTAAAAAGTACCTTTTGCAATCCTGTAAACATAGATTACCGGTTCATGATAACTGAACCAAGTCGTCGTGAGGCGGCAGATCCGCTTATCGTGCCTTATAAAGGAGATTATTATCTGTTCGCTTCCAAGTCAGGAGGCTATTGGTGGTCAAATGATTTGCTGCATTGGAATTTGGTTGTTCCCAAAACAATACCTGTAGAAGGATACGGTCCTGCAGCTGCTGTTCTCAACGATGAACTTTACTACACCCAGCAGCTTGATGCTTTTTATAAGACCACCACCCCAATGGAGGATAAATGGATCAAGGTTAGAGGACCTGTTTATCCGAGTAATGACGACTGGCTTTTTGGTGACGATGACGGCCGCGTATTCCTTTACGCTGTGAACCCTTCTCCACGTTCTCATGCAGTGCGCGAGCTTGATCCCGATAATAACCTGGATACCATTGGCCCGTTAAAGCCTGTTGTAAATATGGGATTTTTTGAGTCAAAAGAGGCTTTGCCAATCAATGAATCCTTCCCTGAGAATCCAGAACTTCCACCTTGGGAAGGCTCGCAAATGACTAAACACAATGGGCTATATTACTTTCAGCTGAGCCACAACCCATCACTCCTTTTTATTGATTACTCCATAAATGCCTATGTTAGCCGCTCCCCTATGGGACCTTTCCACCAATTGCCGAACAATCCGGTTTCATACCGACCGGTTGGCTTTAATACCGGTGCAGGCAATACTGGCTGGTTTACAGACAAACAGGGAGCATGGTGGAGTGTGGCGACCGTAAGTGTATGCTGTTTTCACCAGTGGGAGCGACGTATAGCGCTCTATCCATCACATTTTGATAATGACGACCTGATGTATAGCGATACATACCTGGCCGACCTTCCGCAGTTTCTGCCGGGCCAACGTAAGCCGGGGTTGGGAGGCAACCTGGTGGGATGGATGCTGCTCTCCTACAATAAGCCTGCACGGAGCTCATCCAGTATTGATTCTGGTACGGGTATTTTACCGGGCCAGGACAGGAAGCCGCAGAACAAGAAGCCGTATCATTTTGGCGGGCCGGGACTCGCTTTCGACGAGGACATTCGTAGCTGGTGGAGTGCAAAAACGGCAGATAAAGGAGAATGGCTTGAAGTGGATTTGGAGAAAAAATGTCGTATCAATGCAATACAGGTAAATTTTGCAGAACAAGACACTAGGGCATTTGGACGTAAAGCTGAAGATCAGCTATATCACCAATACACACTGAAAGTCTCTGATAATGGAATGGACTGGGAAATGGTAGTTGACAAAAGCAACAACCTGACCGATGTACCGCATGACTATATTCAGTTAGAAGAGGCAGTGGAAGCACGCTTTGTGCGCCTGACCAATATTCATATGCCGGCCCACGGAAAGTTTGCAGTGCGCGATTTGCGGATTTTTGGAAGTGGCCTGGGCGAATTACCCCAGCCGGTTAATACCTTCGTCGCACAACGGCTAAGTGCAACAACAGCAGGAATATACTGGGACAAGTCTGAAGGGGCGGAAGGATATGTAGTGCGCTATGGTATTGCACCCGATAAACTGTATAGCAGTCAGGATGTTCGAAACGGAACCGGCGCTACACTTACGAGGTTACTTCCTGAAAAGGATTATTACTTTGTTATCGATAGTTTTAACGATTCCGGAGTTTGTTTTGGGACAAATGTGAAGGCCGGGAAGTAACACTAAATACTTAAAATTAAGTAAAATGAAGTTGAGAATTAGGTTATTCGCGATACTAATTTTACTAATGCAATTGCTTAATGCACAAGTAAAAAATGAGTTAAGCGATTACAGTCATCATGGAAAGGAGAAAACAGACGAGAGCAGTATTATTCCGCTTCCTTCAGCCAAGCAATTGGCATTTCAGGAACTGGAATTAGGACTTTTTATTCATTTTGGCCTGAGTACTTACACGGGACAATCGGCAGGTGACGGAAAGCAACCGGGTTCTATGTTCAATCCTGCCAATCTTGATTGCGAGCAGTGGATGAAAGTGGCAAAAGATATGGGTGCAAAATATGTGATGCTAACGGCCCGACACGAAGGGGGATATTGTTTATGGCCATCTGAAACTACAGATTATTCAGTGAAAACCAGCCCCTGGAAGAATGGAAAAGGGGACGTAATAAAAGAATATGTGGCAGCAGCCCGAAAATACGGTCTTAAGGTTGGTTTATACCATTCGAGCTGGCACGATGCCAACCAGTGGGATTATAGAGATTTAAAATATTTTGAAGATAAACCGGAAGAGCTGGAGAAATTTACCCGTCTGGAACTTGAACAATTAACAGAATTATTGAGCAACTATGGTGAGATTGATATGATGTGGTTTGACCATCACGGGTGTCCTCACGTTGGAGCAGCACAGTTTTGGAAACGAGTAGACCTTTTGGTCAGTGCTTTGCAACCCAATTGTATGATTTTTGGAAACGATTACTGGCTTAATGGAGGACACTCAGGGGGAGCTAATTATCCTCTGTGGTATGGAATTAATACTGGTGATGGAACGGTCCATACCCGACCGGTAAACAGCGATAGTAAACACGGTAATCCCTTCGGTAAATTTTTTGTTGCCTGGGAGGCGAATACACCCTTTTCGGGCAATTGGTTTTACAATGGTTCAGGCGTAGTTTCGGTAGAAACAATGGTTGATAAGTACTATAAGACTATTGGTCTTGGTGCTAACTTCCTTCCCAACTTTGCGCCGGATAAGCGTGGATTAATGCCTCCTGAAGTTGTAAAAAGCGCAAAAGAATTTGGTGATGAACTAAGAAAAAGGTTTGGAAATAGAATTGCCTTCACTGCCGGAGAGAAAGAATTTATTCTGGACCTGGGCAAAAAAACAAACATCAATAACCTTGTGATAATGGAAGATGTTTCCAACGGACAAAAGGTTGCCGCTTTTGAAATAGATGCGAAGAAAAACGGAAAGTGGGAAACTATTTATACCGGCCAAACCATTGGACATAAACACATTGTACCTGTTGAATTAGAAACAGACGAATTACGTTTCAGAAGTATTAAATCCCTTGATGATTTGGTATTAATTGGAGAGTTTGCAGTTTATTAATATTTAAAGATGAAATCAAAAGTAGTTACTTTGTTCCTAATTTTTGCGGCCATAATGGCTTTCGGTCAAAACGACTTTACCCCTATAGGTATATTTTCATACAGTGATATAACGACACAAGATCGGGCTGACACCGCAAGTTTAAAGGTGTACCAGGGCCCCCGGCTTATTGACCGCGGACCACTTAAGGATGAGATGTCAACGAATCCTGTCAACGACCTGCCAAAACCCAATCGGATGCAATATGAGTTCATGCAACTGGAAATGGGACTATTTATTCACTATGGCATGAATACATATTCGGGACAGGGTACAGGTGGCAGCGGTAGATTTTCGCCGGAAATTTTTACCCCCACCCAACTGGATTGCAATAACTGGATGGAGGTAGCGAAAGCGATGGGCGCAAAGTATGCGGTGCTTACAGCACGACATGAGGAGGGATTCTGTTTGTGGCCCACCAATACAACAGATTATTCTATCCGTAATTCGCCCTACAAAAACGGCAAGGGCGACATTGTACGCGAGTTTGTCGAAGCATGTCGCCGCCATGGGATCAAGCCCTGCCTGTACATCTCGTCCTACATGGACGCACACCACATTTTTAAGCCTGGTGATCCTATTTCCTGGCACCAGGAGTGGTTTAAAACTACAAGGGAGCGGCTTGCCGAACCGGGTGCTGCAGAACGCTTCACTAAAATGCAGGTCGAACAAATTCGGGAACTACTGACGAACTATGGTCCAATTACTTATCTCTGGATGGACCATATTGGCGAAACCCAGGGCATTCTTGATCCGGTTGCGGTGGACCAGTTCTGGGTGCAGATTGTCGATGAGGCACGACGCCTGCAGCCAGGATGCCTGCTTTTGAGCATGGACATTGCCCTTACCAGGGATGCCCAGGCCGAAGGTGGTGTTCATGGTGGGCGGGCGGCCTATCCGCTCTGGTATACCACCAGGCGCCAGGACAGCAAAGTTTTGCAGGGATGGCCGACGGCTAATCGGGACAACGCCGATCAATTTATTGTGTGGGAGTCAAACACCATCTTCAGTGGCGGATGGTTCTGGAACGGCCCCGAAGTTAAGTCCCTTGAGGAGATGAAGGAACATTATCTCTACACCGTGGGGCGTGGCTCTACTTTTTTGCCCAACTTCGCACCTGACAAGCGCGGCCTTATGACCAAGACAGTCATGGAACGCGCAAGTGCTTTAGGCCAGTTCATTCGTCAGTTCGACGAGGGCATTGCTGAAACTAGTGGCAGCGGAACAGTACTTGAGTTGAAATTACCTAAAGATGTTTCAGTCAATCATATTCTGATCCGGGAGGATCTCCGCGAAGGCCAGAAAGTGCTTGCCTATAAAGTAGATGCGAAGCAGAAAGATGGGACCTGGACCGTCGTTGCCGCTGGAAAGAGCATCGGCAACAAACGGATACAATCTTTCACACCCGTCAAAACGGAAGCCCTTCGTCTCCGAATCCTGGATACTGCAGCCAAAGGTGTACAAATCAAACGCTTCGGTGCCTTCAATCTGGAAAGCAAGTAAAAGAAATTGGAAATACAGGAGCGAAAAACATGTTGCGGTGATAGAAAAGTTACTTGAAACTGGGATTGGAAATACAGCCGATGGTATATCTATCTGCAAGCTGAATAATCATCCGGTAGAACTCCAGGCGTTGCTAAAAAAGGGCAAGCCTGGGCTCAAATGGAACAGATTTTTGATTTTCAAAAACTGGAGTAAATAAAAAAATATGAAAGCATTACCTTATCTAATTATTGTTGCAGTGAGTATGCTACAATTTGGTCTGGCCCAGGCGCAGACTGACGAAGAGCTTGGATTACATTCCGAAGGCGGCCCCTGGAAGTTTTATGCGGCACAAGAAAAAAACGACAGCCTTAAAAATGTCTTACTCATCGGCAATTCCGTTATGAATGGCTATCGACAACTTGTGATAGATAGCCTTAAACAGATTGCTAATGTTGATTGCTGGTTGACCCCAAAACATTTGAAAAGCGAGCATCTTTTTGCTGACTTGCAGCATGTAGTTTCGTCAAATAAGTACGATGTCATCCAATTTAATATCGGATTACACGGTTGGCCAAAGGGACGCATCAAAGATGACGAATATGTCCCTCTGCTCGAAAAGTATGTTCAAACCTTAATTGAAAATGCAAAAGGTGCAAAGCTGATATGGGCTAGTATTACCCCTGTTACAGAGCAAGATAAGGCTGAACTAAACAAGGAGATCAATCCTACCATTACCCAAAGAAATGAATGGGCCGCCGGTGTGATGAAAAAATACAACATCTCAATAAACGATTTGTACGGCCTGGTTGCAGATAAACTACATCTGGCAAAATTGGACAGGTTTCACTGGAAATCCCAAGGCTATCAGGTAATGGCAAATCAATCCCTTAAGAATATTGTTCGTGAATTGAATAAAATCATATCAGTCACTACGATAGATGATTGCAATGTCATTTGGGATTCCCCTTCAAAAAATTCATTGGGTTCCATGCCGGCAGGCAATGGCGATATCGGGATTAACCTCTGGGTGGAAGAAAACGGGGATTTACTGTTTTACCTTTCAAAAACCGATGCATGGAGCGAAAATGCCCGCTTACTGAAACTCGGAAAAGTAAGATTGTCGCTTTCGCCCAACCCATTTAAAACGGGAGAACCTTTTACTCAGGAATTGATACTGAAGGATGGTGTCATACACATTGAAGCAGGAGAAGGGGAAGATAAAGTAGATATTGATGTTTGGGTAGATGCCAATGATCCTGTAGTAGAGCTTGATGTGAAAAGTCAGAAACAGATTAGCGCCTCCGTAGCAACAGAACCATGGAGACTTGAACAAAGAGAAATCGCGGATGAAGTTGAGATTCATTCCGCTTATGGATTAAAATCATTTATTGTGGAGAAAGATACCATTCTTGAGAATGACAAGGAAAACGTGATATGGGCCCATAGAAATGAACGATCGATATGGGAGTCTAACCTGACCATGCAGGGCCTGGAGGGATACATAAAAAAAGGCAAAGACCCTTTGTTGTTTAGTACATTTGGAGGGTTGATCCATTCAGATAAGCTACAAAAGACAACACCCGCAAAATTAGAATCAGAAGAAGCAGTAAGCCAATTCTCTGTATCGGTATTTGCATTAACAGCTCAAACCAAAAGTATAGATAAATGGGAAAAAGAGATAGGTGATATTGCCGGTAAAGTACTGGCAGAATCCCGGGAAAGCAGATTGGATGCCCATACTGGCTGGTGGCAATCGTTTTGGAACAGGAGCCATATTTTTGTGAGCACACAAAACAAAGACGAAAAAGAAAAAGTTGCAAAAATTTCAAAGCATTACAATTTGCAACGATATATGAATGCCTGCTCCGGAAGAGGGAACTCACCCATAAAATTTAACGGTTCTATTTTTACCGTTGATACCAAAAACCTGGAAAACAGATTTGCAGGTTTTGATGGCGATTACAGGCAATGGGGAGGCCCCTATTGGTGGCAGAACACCCGTTTGCCGTATTGGACTATGCTTGAAGCCGGAGACTTTGATTTGATGCAAGCTCTTTTTAAAATGTACCGGGAAGCATTGCCCATTCGAAAATTTGCTACAAAAACTTACTACGGGCACAAAGGTGCTTTCTATATAGAGACGATGCGTCATTGGGGAACATTTGCAGAGTCGAACTACGGATGGGACAGAACGGATCTACCTCTGGGCCTGACTCAAAACAGGTATATCAGGTACTACTGGCAAAGCGGACTTGAGTTTTCTCTAATGGCACTGGATTATTATGCTTTTACTAAAGATGATAAAGCGCTTCATGAAACTATACTTCCAATAGCGACAGAGATTATAAACTTTTACGATTTGCATTGGGGTCGCGATAAAGATGGGAAAATATTGTTTGACCCGGCAATGGCGCTTGAAACATACAACACTGCCGTAAATCCATTGCCCGAAATAGTTGGGATACATAAAGTCTGCAGCGAATTATTAAAACTGCCAAAATCGACAGTAAGCAACTCCCAGCGAGAACAATACAAGAGACTGATCAAAGAATTGCCGGAAATACCTACCCGGGAAGTAAACGGTGAGAAATTATTAGCCCCGGCCTACGAATACAGTGGGAAGCAAAATGTTGAAAATCCTGAATTATATGCGGTGTTCCCCTATCGCAGATTTGCTGTAGGAAAAGATGACACTGAATTGGGAATAAAAACATTTAAAGCGCGGGAATCCAGAGAAAACAGAGGTTGGCAGCAACATGCTATAAAAGCAGCTTATTTAGGATTAACAAAAGAAGCCGCAGAATTAATGGCTCAAAATTTTAATGCAGGTACAAGCTACTACCGTTTTCCTACTATGTGGGGACCTAATTACGACTGGGTTCCCGATCAATGCCATGGCTCGGTTGCCATGATAGCCCTGCAACGTATGCTGTTACAATACGAAGGGGACAAAATTTATCTTTTCCCGGCATGGCCAAAAGATTGGGATGTGGATTTTAAATTGTTTGCCCCAAATAATACTATCATCGCCTGCACATTGAAAGACGGTAAGATTACAGAGCTAAAAGTTACTCCCGAAAAACGGGGGAAAGACCTTATTGATCAAATGATACCAGCCTCATGCACTTCCCAGCCAGCACAGATCTTTGTAGCACCCCACGGAAGCGATCCGAACGGTACAGGTAGTATGGATAATCCATTTGCTTCTCTAGAAAGAGCAAGAGATGAAATCAGAGAGCTAAGAAAAGAAGGTGAAATTGATCTGATGCAGGAAGGGATCAGTGATTATGGAAGAATGAGGCCTGTGGGTTTTGCCAGACCCTTCCACAAGATTGGAGTAAAAAAGCAACCCGTAGAAAGTAAAATCGCCTATTAGATCCGCAGAATAATTGAGATGAAGGTCTTACATTATATCCACCATAGTTAAGTGTTCCAGAACTTGTCGTCAAACGGAGTACTGCAAGCAGTCATAAAATGTTAATCTATTATGAAACTTATTAGGCTGAAAATGAAAAGCAGATTAATTCATTTTTGTTTATCAATTATTGTCCTGCTGTTGAATACCTCCCTTTCTGCACATAAGAACGATTTTGCTGATCCGACAAAATCGAAATGGAGCATTACAAGGGAAGCAAACACTTTCGTAATCCAGGCTGGCAGCCTTAAACGGCTAATTACTTTAGATAAAGTGAATATCAGTACCGTTTCTTGTTTAGTAGGAACTCATGAGTTACTTAGCAAAGCATACCCAGAGGTCAGACTGGACCTGAGCCGTGCAAAGATAAATATACAACCAGCCCTTATTTCAGAATTTGACAAAGACCAGGCAATAGAATCCACAGCAACTTTTGGATCAACAGACGAACTTATTATAAATGAATCCAAATCAGATGATCCTAATTCACATTGGCAAAAGGCCCTCACGCTAAATAGTCAGGATTGGGACAAACATTTTGATAAATCGATAGCAATAATTTCATTTCCACGAGAACATGTCACGCGACTAACGCTGAGAGTAAGAGCTATTCACATGGAAGCTTTAAAGGATGTTTCAATCTCTTTAATATATGAAATATATGAGGGCCATCCTGCAATCAGGCAATGGGTGGAAGTCGTCAATAATTCTCCAAACTGGTTGAGGTTAGATAAGCTAATACTATCCCCGCTTAATATAGGCGAAACACTAAACAATATTCAAGCCCTTACCCCAGATGATAAAGCGGTATCAGCAAGTATCCGCAGTTTTTCAGATAATGAGGAATCGTACGGGCTCATTTTGGGATCAGAAGTTCCTTCAGCAACCCGCAGGTTTGATGTAGATTCAGGCATAATGGGTTATGCAGAATCATATTTTGAATGGATATTAAAACCTGCGGGTCGGTTCACATCTGAGCCAGTAAGTTTTTATGCCTTTGATGGCAAGTTGATAAAAACGGTTTCAGCCACCTCAAAACCTTTGGACAGATGTGTGGAAAATCAGTACCAGGCCTATTTAAGCAATTGTATTGGAGTTATGGCAGACCATGCAGAGCTATATGCTCCAAGATATGCTACGTGGTCGAATTATGCGCAATATATAACGGAAGATATATCTCGTCAGATAATCCCCATTGCGGCACAATGTGGTTTTGAGTTGTTTCAAATTGATGACGGATGGCAAATCGACAGACTCGGTACAGAACCTCATGCGGAAAAATTTCCAAACTTTGATTCGCTGTGTGAACTGGTCAAAGAAGAGGGGATGACACTTGGTCTTTGGGTTAGCTGCTACAGATCATTGGATGCCAAAGATCTAAAGGTGCTGCCGGATGCGATGGTTCTTCCTCCATTGAAGCGACTTTCCGGGTATGGAATGGGATATGCCAGCGATTGGCGTAATTACTATGCCCAGGATCTGGTTTATCTTAACGATCGGTACGGGGCGAAATTCTTCAAACAGGATTTTACCAATATTCGTCTGGGGGATATGGCAAATGGACATGAGAGCCACTCGCGAAAGGAATCTTATCTCCGAAGCTTACGTGGTTTCCTTTCATCTCAAAAATTGATTCGGGAAATGTCGCCCGATATCTCAACCCTGATAACGCATGAAATTTATTGGGGTACACCCGGTGTACCTTGCGATTTGGCTGCCATGAAGTATGGTTGTTTTTATCATATCCCTCCAAATGATTATTCAGGATTAGGCCCTATTAAATATCGAAAAAAATTGGTGTCAGAATATGAGTCACTTGCAAACAAAAAACAGGTTGAGAAGGATCTCCTACAAGGATGCTGGAATGCACGGCAACGATTCTTTGAACACAGGGGTTTACCCTTACATATGATAGAATATTACGGAGCCGCAACAGCTAACGTTCGCGGAGCTTTGGCAACAGATATTCAAGACAGGCAGGTTTGTAGTTTTCTGATGGGAGCTCCTGCGGTTTATGCCGGTGACTTGCTTTCATTGACCCCTGAGAATATTGACCATTATCGTAAACGTTTTGATCTGTTAAAAAAATTACAAGGGAAATATAATATATATCGGAACTTCCAATTTAGCGGAGTACCTGATCCCACAGATAAAGATTGGCACTGGTGGGGTAAACTCAATGAAAACACTGAAGGTATAGTGGTTGTGATAAGAGGTTCTGAAGGTTCAGAGCAAAGACAAATAAACATCCCATGGGTAGCTTCGGATCGCAATTACTCCATAAAGCAACTTTTTTCTGAAAAGGAACATGGAATTTACAGTGGGAAAGAATTACAGGAAGGAATTATTCAATTATCGCTCTCATCTTTTGGTCAGGACATATTAGAAGTAAGTTTGATTGATTAATCAGAATCGATGCTAAATATACCCAGGTGGTCATAGTGATTGGTTTTCGCTCCTAATAAATAATATCTTTCCAAATAAAATTGCCTTTCCAAAACATATAAATTAGAAAAATATATGATTCGAACTAAAGTATTAATTCTGGCTACCGGGATTCTGTCCATCTTTTCTTCCTGCAGGCAGGAGGATAAGTTGATCTATAAGGACCCGGATATGGCCATAGAAGACCGGGTGTTAGATTTGTTGTCCAGAATGACCATGGAAGAGAAATTTGGCCAGCTGTTTATGGTTCCAGGTGATTTTTCAAATGGAATGGAACAGTATAAAGATGGGATATTCGGATTTCAATTCAATACACGGTCCTCATCCACTGCTCAACAGGTATTTAATTATGCCGAAGGAGGAAATGCTGAACAAGCTGCAATCCTGGTTAATGAGGTCCAGAAGTACTTTGTTGAAGAAACCCGCCTGGGAATTCCAATCATCCCCTTTGATGAAGCCTTGCATGGACTGGTTCGAAAAGGGGCCACTGCCTATCCGCAATCCATTGCACTGGCAGCAAGCTGGAATACGGAATTAATGAAAGACGTTGCTTCTGCCATTGCCATGGAAACAAAAACAAGGGGTATCAGACAAATATTATCTCCTGTCCTGAATATTGCACGAGACGTGCGCTGGGGAAGAACGGAAGAGACCTACGGAGAGGACCCCTTTCTGACAACGCAAATGGGGCTTGCCTTTATTTCAGAGTTTGAAAACCTGGGAGTTTTAACCACCCCGAAACATTTTGTCGCAAACGTAGGGGATGGTGGCAGAGATAGTTACCCCATTCATTTTAATGAAAGGCTTTTGGAAGAAGTCTATTTTCCTGCATTTAAGGCTGTTTTCCAGGAAGCACAGGCATGGTCTGTGATGACAGCATACAACTCCCTGGACGGCAGGCAATGCACAGCAAATGACTGGTTGCTAAACCAGAAGCTGAAGGATGAATGGGGCTTTGATGGCTTTGTTATCTCCGATGCCAATGCCGTGGGCCTGACAAATTTATTACAAATGACTTCAAAGGATTATCCCGAATCCGGAAAGCAATCCATTGAAAACGGTCTGGATGTGATCTTTGAGGTGACCTATGATTATAAGGAACTTTATTATCCGGCATTTGAACGGGGGGACGTGGATCAAGAAAAAGTAAATGAAGCCGTAAGAAGAGTTCTCAGGGCAAAATTCAAGCTTGGCTTGTTTGAAGATCCATACGTTGACCCCGGTGAAGCTGCAAAATGGAATGGCACGGAAGAACACAGGCAACTTGCCAAAAAAGCCGCCCTGGAATCCATAGTACTATTAAAAAACGAACAGGAAACCCTGCCTCTGGGCAAGGATGCCCGATCAATTGCTCTCATTGGCACAGATGCTACTGAAGCACGACTGGGCGGATATGCAGGTCCGGGAAATAATCCAGTAAGTATCCTGGAGGGAATTAAAAACAAAGCAGGTAAAAGCTGTAAAATAAGCTATGCCCCTGGTTGCGGTCGAAGATCTGAAGAATTTGTTGTGGTCCCTGCGGATTGTCTCCATTTCTATGACGGCGACCAGAAAGTTCCTGGATTAAAAGGGGAGTATTTCAACAATATTGCACTTGAAGGGGATCCCGTACTCACAAGAATTGACCCTAAAATTGAATTCAGGTGGACCCTGTTTTCTCCCGAGCATAAAAAAATTAATTACGATTGGTATGCTGCCAGATGGACCGGGAAACTTGTTTCACCAGAAACAGGTGTATTCAATATCGGAGTAAAAGGGGATGATGGCTATCGCCTGTACATCAATAACGAACTTGTTATCGATAACTGGAAAAAGCAAACATTCAGGCAACTGACAACAGCATACAGATTCGAGAAAGACAAAGAATACGATATTCAAGTGGAGTTCTATGAAACTGTTGGAAATGTCTGGTTGAAATTAGTGTGGGACCTGGGTGTAGAACTTACCTGGAAAGATGAGATTAAGGAGGCTGTGAATGCAGTCAAACAAAGTGATGTGGCTGTGGTGGTGGCAGGGATACATGAAGGTGAGTTTCAGGACAGGGCCTTTCTTTCCTTGCCCGGACACCAGGAAGAGCTGATTGACCGGATTGCGGCATGCGGAAAGCCTGTTGTAGTTGTTCTGGTAGGAGGAAGTGCCATAACAATGACAGAATGGATAGACAAGGTTCCTGCCATTGTCGATGTCTGGTATCCGGGGGATGAAGGAGGAAATGCGGTGGCAGATGTGTTGTTCGGTGATTACAGTCCGGCCGGCCGGCTACCCATCACCTTCCCGGTCCATGAAGCACAATTGCCCTTGTATTATAATCATAAACCTACGGGAAGAGGGGATGACTACTGGAATCTTACGGGAAAACCCTTATTTCCATTTGGCTTTGGTTTGAGCTATTCTTCCTTCGAGTACAGTGATCTGGTATTTGATTCCCGGGAAATCACTTCGAAAGAGCATGCTACCCTGCGATTCAGGATAACAAATACCGGATCGTATGATGGTGACGAGGTGGTCCAGCTGTATATCAAGGACTTGTATGCCTCCGTGGTACGCCCGGTCATGGAATTAAAAGGATTTCAGCGAATTCACCTGAAAAAAGGAGAAACAAAAGAAGTGGAGTTTCAAATTACTCCGGAATTATTAAGCATGCTCGATGAAAAAATGAAGCGCGTTGTGGAGCCCGGTGAATTCAGAATCATGATCGGAGCCTCAGCAAACGATATCCGGTTAAGAGAAATACTGACAGTAAAAAAATAATATGAAGACTGCCTCATTTGTCCTTCTTATCACCCTGGTTTTTAAGAGTTTGTTATTTGCACAGTTAACTGACAACACGAAGCGTGAAGGAGATCTTACGGATCCGGCAATTAATCCAATCTATGCGTATTATGAGTGGGAAAACAACATTCCCGAAGATTGTCCCTTCGAACGGTCCGAAGATATCTTAAAAGTAATGTTCACCGGCAGGTATGCAAACTATACCGGGGCCGATACCTGGTATTTGCAATCGGGAGGCGATGGAAACCTCTATTCCTGCTGGACCGATGGAGTAATGGAAGGTTTTGCTACCAATTCCAATATTCGGTCGAAGGCCGTGGGACAGGCAAGAATTACCGGTCACGATCCCCTCAACCTGAGATTTGAAAATATGGGCAGAATGTGGTCAGGCGGCACCAACTATTACCCCTGTGTAAGTCTCATTGTCGATGGCACCTTTTATATAGGCAGCTATAATGCCTTTAATCACGAAGGCTATTTTAATGGATTCAGATACTCCAGGAACTGGAATCATTATACGGCTAATACGGAACCGAACTGGAAAAATTCCTACTGGACCAATGCCATTGATGCAGATGGCAACTTTTTTAATGAAACAGGGAAGGCCAATGGAGATACCCTCCACACCGTCTTAGGAACGAACACGGCAAAAGGTGCTATCCCTGTCCCGCAGCAACTCCAGCGACTCGATGATCACTGGGTCGGGAAACAGTTCCCTTCTTAATACAGGTCTTGCAAGCGCCGCATCAAGGGCCGAGTAATCCGGAGGTTCACAATCAGAAACACCTGCAGGATTGCAGGAGGTCAGGGGAAGAAAAGCCGATCTACCGCCTATGGCAGCTGCACTGGCAAGAAATTGTCTTCTGTTGGCAGCCATGGAATAGTGTGTTTAGAATTAGTATGCAGGTTTATTTAAGATGACTGGGTGAAAAAATAAAGATGGAAAGACATCCGCACATGAGCTCACCCACCCAACCATTAATAATTCTTATTCCGGAAGACTATCCCATTTCTTACATCTTCATCTCTGAATTATTGCCTGCATAATCAGACTTCCTTACCTTGTAGAGGAATCCAATGAAAAGATCTATGGCTCAACTCCGAACTCGCATTAGCAGAACATTCTCCATAATAATTCCAGTCACATTTACACTTTTGGTATTTGGATGTGGCAATCCTGTAAATGAACCAAATAATCCCCGTCCCAACATCCTGCTAATCTGTGTGGATGATCTTCGTCCGGAATTGGCCTGTTATGGAAATCCAATCATTCAAACACCAAATATGGACAGGCTGGCATCATCGGGATATCTGTTTAATCGTCACTACGTGCAGGCAGCTATCTGTGGTCCGTCGAGGTCTTCTCTTTTAACCGGGAAAGTCAGCCAGCAATGGGATCCCTGGAAAGATTTGAGAGAAGCAGGTGAGGAACCGGCTTCCCCTGTGGCACTCCCACATTTATTCAGAAAGAACGGGTATCTTACCATTGGCATTGGCAAAATAACCCATGAACCGGGGGGTGTGATGGATAAGGCTCAGATGACTGCACAAATTCCATTCAGTTGGGACACCACATACACTGCAGTGGGGAAATGGGAAACACCCTGGAGATCATTTTTCGCTTATTCCAATGGAGATGCACATAACACAGCCATGCGAATTGGCATGGAAACTCCACGCATCCCCTATGAAGCCGGGGAGGTTGATGATGAGGGATATCCCGATGGCTTAAATGCCATGGAAGCCATCAAACAACTCCAAATGTTGAAAGAACAAAATGTTCCATTTTTTATGGCACTGGGTTTTTACAAGCCCCATTTGCCTTTTAATGCTCCAAAAAAGTATTGGGATCTGTATGACCGGGATGAAATCCCCAGGGCGGAGAATAATTTTATACCAGAGAATGCGGACCCTAGATATTGCATAAATAGCAGTCCGGAAGTTACAACCCACTATCCCTGGCCCGATGGTCCGGGAAATGTGACTCCCGAAAGTGCTAAGACCTTAAAACATGGCTATTATGCCTGCGTCACTTATGTGGATGCATTAATTGGAAAAGTGCTGGATGAATTGGAGCGGCTGGACCTTGCCAGAAATACGATTGTCGTTTTATGGTCCGATCACGGCTGGCATTTGGGCGAGCATACCATGTTCGGTAAAATGTCAAATTTTGAAATAGCAACACGCAGTCCCCTGATCATAAGGGTGCCGGGCATGACAACTGAAGGCAGGAAACTAAACCATCTTACCGAATCAATTGACATATATCCCACACTTGCAGAGTTATGTGGCATGGTGTATCCGGAGAACCTGGACGGCCATAGCCTGGCAGGCATTCTGGAGAATCCAGGCAATAAGGGCCAAAGCTTTGCACGAAGCTTTTATTACCGGAATAATGCCCTGGGAAAATCCATCCGAACCGAACGATATCGAATCGTAAGATGGGCCACTGAAAAAGACTCTGTGGTAGCCATGGAATTGTATGATCATCAACTGGATCCCGATGAAAACAAGAACATAGCATCGGAACGGCATGAAATCACGGATTCTCTTATACAAATATTAAGAAAAGTGGAGTTTATGGATGATGATATGCCTTTCCAGAGAGGATGGGAATGATATGCATTCGTATATAAAAAAACGCAATATGAAGTACTACCTGGTTTTCCTGATTGGGCTGCTGATTATGTTAAGTTCTTGCTCCCATACGGAGCCCATTCTCAAAATTGGACTGGTGGCTGATCCTCAATATGCGGATAAGCCGGTTGCAGGGACAAGACATTACCGGGAATCCTTATGGAAACTTGAGGAGGCAATTGACAGCTTTAATTATCATGGCGTAGATTTCGTCCAGAACCTTGGAGATATTATTGACAGTGATTGGGAAAGTTTTGATTCTATTCTGCCCATATATGAGAAGCTTCACCCCCACATTGAAAACCACCAACTTCTGGGAAATCATGAATATGCAATTGATTCAACTCGTTTGAAAGATTTACTGCAAAAGCTGTCCATGCCTGATTATTATTACGCGTATTCAGAAAAAGGCTGGAGGTTTATCGTGCTGGACGCTACGGATTACTCCTATTATTCAAATATGCTGCATCATCACGATGCCAGGCAAGTGGATTTCTATTATGATAATACCCAGGATAGATCAAACCATTATACCTGGAACGGTGCCATCGGTAAGGAACAACAAATGTGGATAAAGCAGCAACTGGATAGCGCAGATTTAAAGGGCCAGAAAGTCATTCTTTTTTCTCATTTGCCTTTAAGGCCGCAAAATGATCCGCATAATTTGTGGAATGATTATGAAATCATAGATCTCATTGAAAATAGGCCCAATGTGGTAGCTTTTGTTAATGGACACAATCATTCGGGAGGGTATACATACAAAAATGGGATACATTTTATTACCATAAATGGAATGGTAGAGCATATGACCAGCACTTATGCAATATTTGAAATATATGAAGACAATCTGGTATTAAGAGGTTTCGGGAATCAGGAAACAATGCACCTGGCCAAATAACACGCATACACACACAAAAATGAGAATCATTCAAATAGCACTTCTACTGTTCTGCACAATATTTGGATGTAAAACCAGCGAGGAAGTTCAAAATCTGGTGCCGGATAAAGCTGGCCATGCTCCAAATTACTGGTGTACCTGGTACTGGCAGAATTACCTGATCAAAAAGGGGGAAGAAGTCACGAATCCGGATGCGGGAACCGTTTACACCAATCCAGCAGCAAGGGACCAGCTCAATGAAGAAACCACCTTTGGTGGCCAGGGAATGGCGGTGATTATGCTTCCCCGAACCAGAAGCGATTATTACTTTTTAATCGACCATGGCTGGCAGGACAAACACATCAGGGAAAATACCTTTTTCACAGGTATGCTGGATACTCTCGATTATCCCCGATACGCAGGCCTGGAGCCCAGAGACAGGCTGAAGCAAATGAATCTGGACATTAAAGCGCTGGGATGGAAGGGGCTGGGCTTATGGTTCAGGGGAAACCCCGGCAGAGGATACATACGAATGCTGGTGGAATGGAGCAAGTATGCGGGCATAGAATACTGGAAGATTGATGGCGGTGACACAGAACACTTTCATGCTTCCGCACTGAAAGCGGAGATTTACCCTGATTTATGGATGGAACATATCAGCGGGGCCGGACCGGTAAATCCTGGATGGGATGAAAGCGGACAGGACGATTATCCTTCGGTATATGGCATCAACGGCACTAAGAAACAGAGCTCGCTCCATATATTGAAACACACAGACGTATTCAGAACCTACGATGCCGCACCCCTGCTGGTAAGTACTACCACCATGCAGCGTGTACATGACCTGCTGGTTCAGACTGCCGGCTTACCAGAATACAGGGCTTTGCTGAATATACAGGACGATTGCAATGTGGCAGCCGCTCTGGGTTTGGTGGTGGCGGTTAAAAGGCATCCCATGCTAACCCCAAGATTATTTGAAGGACAGGATTTCCACCTGCAGATAGCCGGCGACCGTCATGTGGACAGGCGGCTGAATGAAATGGACAGGCTGGCTCGCTGGCAAAGAATTGCTCCTCCCATGCCGGCAGGTTATGGGGATTACCGGTATTCAGACAACAACCTGATCGACAGCATTGTATTTGAAGTGAACCACACCTGGTTCAAGCCTGCACATGGGAAAATGGTAAGACAGAGTGCTCCGGCAATTATGGCCCGTAATATCGCACTGCCTGAGGTGACCGTTGAGGGGATGAGTCCCTATGTCATGGCTTCCAAATTTCCCAACGGAGCCATTGCCCTAGCTACGGAAGGCAGGGTTATGCCGGAAAAGAGCTGGATCGAACCCCTGGCCGATGTGTGTCTGAAAGAAGTTACGACCAATACCCCGATTGGAATTTTCGGCAACTATAGGTCGCTCTGTTTGAAGCTTGAAAATGAGCAGCCCGAAAAGGTGTCCGTGCTGGCACAGGATCTGCTTTCAACATCCGCCATAGACATTACGGATCGGGTAAAGATTGCGAACAATGAAATCTGGATACCGGGAAAGTTGATTGAAGCAATCGGCACCCAGGAAAACGATGAAGGGGATATTTCGGTTCCGGGACTGGTAGTGAAAATCTTAATAAGACCTTAACTTGTATTAACCATTTCACATAACGAAGCAACATGAAAAATATCACACATGTACCAGCGTTATTGCTGCTTGTCTTGATATGTTCCGCCTGTTCCCCAAAAAAGGAAAAAGAGCTTAGCTGGGAAGAGTTAGGCGAGCATTTTGAATGTCCGGTCTGGTTCTCTGAAGCCGGGCTCGGAATATGGGTACACTGGGGCGCACAAACCCAGCCCGAACTGGGTGGCGGATGGTATGCCCGTCATATGTATCAGCAGGATGTGGGGGATCAGCTCTGGGGAGAAAATGCCTATGAATACCACCTCAAAACCTATGGACACCCTTCTGTGATCGGGTATAAAGACGTAATCAATGAGTGGAAAGCTGAGAATCTGGATACCGACCACCTGGTGGAGTATTTTAAAAGCATAGGTGCAAAGTATTTCATGGCGCTGGCTAACCACCATGACCGCTTTGATAATTTCAACTCGAGCCATTTTGCATGGAATTCGGTGAATATTGGTCCCAAAAGGGACATCATAGGAGAATTTGAGAAATCGTCAAAGAAGTACGGATTGCCTTTTGGTGTAAGCTCCCATGACGACCGTTTCCTCAACTGGTGGCTTCCGGCTTTTGGTGCAGATACCTCTGGTCCCTATGAAGGCGTGCCCTATGACGGACACATGACCAAAGAAGATGGGATTGGAAAGTGGTGGGAAGGACTGGATCCTGCAGAGCTCTATGGTTTGCCCCCTGAGCTGAGGACCCCTGAGTGGATCGAAGAAGTGAAAGAGAACTGGGTCTTACGGACCAAGGAGCTGGCCATTAAGTATGATGTGGATATGCTGTGGTTTGATGGCTATGGATTTCCATATGGGGATTACGGGAAAGAAGTGTGCCTGGCATTTTACAATTTCAAGTTGCAGAAATATGGAGAACTGGATGCCATCGTATGCGGGAAAATTCAGGATGAGCCCTCCACCATCCGGGATATTGAAAGAGGCGGGGCTTCTGAGATTTTAGCTGATCGCTGGCAGGGAACACTCACCTTCGGCAGCTGGTTCTATAAGAAAGACAGGCCCATCAGACATAACGCACGCACGGTGATCGAAATGCTTGTGGATATGAACAGCAAGAACGGAAACCTGATGCTGAATGTGGAACTGCTGCCCGACGGCACCATTCCGCCTGATCACAAAGAAATTCTGGATGAGATCGGGGCATGGGTAAACCTGAACGGCGAAGCCATTTATGCAACTAAGCCCTGGAGCATCTATGGGGATAACCTGGATTCTTACCTGGAAGTCCTTATGGCCAGCGGAATAGGAGAAGCCGACCTTGAAGCGCTTAAGCAACAGCGGGAAAGTGAGCATTTCAATGAACGGACCAGTGAAAGCCCTGCCTATGGAAATGATGAGGTAAGATTCACCACCAAAGGAAGCACCCTCTATGTGTTTGTGCTTAATCCTTCAGCAGGTCCGATTGAGCTGCCTTCACTGGGATTAAACTCAGAACAGATACCTGGTCAAATACGCTCAATCGGGATGATTGGTGGTGAGGAGCAGATTGAATTTAGCCAGGATGCCGAAAAACTGATCCTCTCCGTCCCTGAAAAGAGACCTAATCCATATGCCACTGTATTTAAAATCGAAGGAGTTTTGTAATCTATCCACATGAAAAAGTTCATCGTAATCATTCTGGCAAACATCATGTTACTAACCTGCATCCAAGGCCAGGATAAAAAATCAGCAACACAAAGAACAGCCCTGCAGGTAAATGGCGTATTTCCCCATCTTACCATCTTGGGAGCCTCAGAGAAAGGGCGCAGCGAAAGTGGGATCGGAGCTCTTGTTCCCTGGGCCGATAAACTGTGGATGATAGGATATGTTGCTCATATCCGGGGGACAGGAATGGGACTTTATGCCATAAGTGAGGACATGACCATGGAAAAGCATCCTCAGAGTATTACGGGGACTTTTGCCAACCGCATGATCCACAATCCTTCCAACCAGGCCATTATTGGGCCACATTTCATAAACGGACAGGGGAGGGTGCGTACTTCCAGTGAACTGGGAAAACATCGGCTTGCGGCTACCATGGAACATCTGACAGATCATGAGAACAAAGTGTACTTTCTGACCATGGAAGGCTTGTTTTTTGAATGTGATGTGCACAGCCTTGAGGTGAAGCAGCTTTTCAATCTGGTCCGTGAACTGCATATTCCTGCCACGGGATATGTGCATTTTAAGGACGGGCATACCGGGAACGGACGCGTGGTCGTGGCCAATAATTCATATGATGAACGTGATTTTCTAAAGGAATCCTTTGCCGGGCGTCTGGCAGAATGGGATGGGAAAAGCAAAGAATGGATCGTTCTGGAAGAAACAGCCTTTATCGGAGTGGGGGGGAAGAACAGTGCGGTGTATGCCGACTATTCCATATATGGGAACCCCATATTTGCAACAGGCTGGGATACAAAATCGGTCATTCTGAAGTGCTATAATGATCGTTCCAAACAGTGGAAGAGATACCGCTTACCCAAAGGAAGTCATTCGTTCGACCATGCATGGAACACGGAGTGGATGCGCATCCGCGAAGTGCAAACGGAGCGATTTATCATGGATGTGTTCGGTATTTTTTATGAATTACCCATGATGACATGGGGTGGGCATGTCTGGGGTATTAAACCCATTTCCTATCACCTGAGGATCGTGCCAGATTTTTGCTTTTGGCGAGGTATGTTTGTTATGGCCGGCGATCAGACCGACCACGGAGTAGGCCAACCTCAATCGGGCTTGCTGTTCCAGAATATCGATGACCTGTGGAACTACGGCAAACCATCGGGGATGGGTTCTGTATGGCAAGACGACCCTGTGACGGCCGGCGAGATTTCCGATCCCTTTTTAATGAACGGTTTTGATAAGAAAACCCTTCATTTAGTGAACAAGGGGAAGGATGATGTAGCATTTACCATCGAGATTGATTTTGAAGGAAATGATACATGGCACACATATAAAACCATCCTGGTAAAGCCAGGCGAATATATACCGTATATTTTTCCGGATGGATTTATGGCGCAATGGGTCAGGCTTAAAGTAGACTCGAGTTCAACCGTATCTGCCAAGTTCTATTATAACTGAGAACCTAAGTAAAGAGAATTTCAGATGATGAAGAATGTTTTAGTACTCATTTTAGTATTCTGCTGCAATCTGCTGCTCTTCCAGCAGGGCACACTTGCACAGAAGAATCCCTACGGCCTGTCGGAAAAGGATGTGGAATGGATGCGTGAAGCCACAATTCAACAATTGGAGGGATGTCGGGTGAAGGGAGCTTCAGATACCTGGATCCATACTCCCGACGGAATCAGAAATTATAAAGCGCTCTGGACAAGGGATTATTACTACATGGTTGAATATGCCGGTGATCTGATGGATCCAAAAGAAATACTAGCGTCCATATACTACCTTTTAAATGGGCAGCGCGAAGACGGGTGTATTCCAGACCGTGTGAATATTTCAGGCAAAGCGGTCATAAAATACGGTGATCGGGCAGAAGAAGTCAAAGAGGCCTTTCAACAGAGATTTTATGACCCTGAAACAGGAGTGGTTAGTTCCGGAAGCCAAACGTCCTATGCCATGTCCCTCTATACAGGCATACTACCTGAACAGGATAATGAGAAAGTATATAATAAGCTGATCGGTGCCATAAAGCAAAATGATTATGCCTTAACAGCAGGTGATATAGGTTATCATTTTCTGGTCAGGGTGTTGAGTGAAAAAGGCAGATCTGATTTTCTGTATAAGATGAATAACAGGAGTGATAAGCCTGGATATGGATTGCAGATTAAAAAAGGAGCAACTTCCCTGACCGAAAGCTGGGCTGCCCTTCCCAATGTATCCAATCTTCATATGATGCTCGGTCATCTGATGGAATGGTTTTATTCCGGATTAGGGGGTATTTATCAAGCCGATAATTCAATCGGATACAGGAATATTATCATTGCGCCTAAACCGGTCGGTGAAATAAATTGGGCCAAGTGCTCATACAATTCACACAGCGGCCTGATTGTCTCGGATTGGGAACTGGAAGGGAAAGCGTTCTCGCTGACAATTGAGGTTCCCCGGGCAAGCAGGGCGAAAGTTATCATACCGGCTGACTACCAGGATTCAACCATTGAAGTTGTCAATTCGACTGATGAAAGACCTGAAGATGTTGAGATTATAGAAGGAGCGTTGGACGTGGCATCAGGAAGATATAAAATCTATATGGTAAAGCAGCATTAAACTATGAAGCTCATGGATGAACAATTTGTACTAAGCAAATCACGCCGGGATTTCCTGAAAACGGGGAGTATGGCAGCACTGGGAATGTCTCTTCCTTTGAATCAATCTCTTGCATATTCAAATTCAGATAGAAAGCTGAGGATCGGCATTGTTGGAGGACGCTTTGGCTGTTCGTTCCAGTTTCACGAACATCCCGACTGTGTGGTTGAAGCGGTGAGTGATTTACGGCCGGAACGCCGCAGTAAACTTATGGAGACCTATGGATGTTCGAAATCTTATCATTCGCTGGAGGAGCTGGTAAAGGATAAAAACATTGATGCTGTGGCAGTATTTACCGAGGGACCAAATCATCTTAAACATGTACTGGAATGCCTGAACCATGGTAAACATGTTCTTTGCGCGGTTCCTGCCATCTGGGGTTCAGTAAGCGAAGCGGAAATATTATTTGAAGTCGTGAAAAAGTCCGGATTAATTTATATGATGGCAGAAACCAGCTATTACCAGCAGTTCACAATTTCTGCCAGGAATTTTCATAAGGAAGGTAAGTTTGGGGATCTGTTTTATTGCGAATCGGAATACCAGCACGATGGCCTGGAGGAACTATATTTTGAAAATGGGAAGCGTACCTGGCGACATGGGGTAGCGCCCATGCATTACCCTACCCACTGCACGGCGCACTTAATAAGTGTTACCGGAGAGCGCCTGACCCGGGTCAGTTGCACGGGATGGGGTAACGATGATCCGATTCTGCAAGACAATGTATACAAGAATCCCTTCTGGAACGAATCGGCCATGTTTCAGACCAACCGGGGCAATAGTTTTCGCGTAAATGTTTGGTGGAAAGGGGCCCATATGGGGTGCGAACGGGCACAGTGGATTGGAAATAAAATGAGCTTTTATTCGCCCAATCCAATTGGAAGCGATTCCATAATTATCCATTCAACAGAGAAACTGGGAAAGGATGATGCCGGATTTGTGCGCAGCGAAGCAAAAAAACAGATCTACGATCAACCATATTGGTGGGATACAGAACTCCTTCCTGAGCCTTTAAGACACAATAGCGGACATCATGGTTCGCATACCTTCATCACGCATGAATTTGTCGAGTCCTGTTTAAATGTAAGAAGGCCAGCTGTGGATATTTATGAGGCACTCGCCTATACGGTCCCCGGAGTAATTGCACATGAATCCGCTTTACAAGGAGGAGTTTCCATGGAGATCCCACAGTTTGACCAAGCATATGAAACAAAAACCCGGTAAAATATGAGAAAAGCCTTACTCCTGCTTCTGGCAGCCACTTTTATCATTGGATGGACACAGAAAAATAATTTGCTTGCACAGACGGGTGCATCTGAGACCTGGTCCGACGCCAAATGGATTGCCATAGAACAACTCCCTGATAATATGCTGATCGTCCCGGGGGTACATGGCTCCGGAGATCACCTCGGGCAAAAAGGGCTTAAGAGATCCGTGTTACCCATGTTTCGGAAAGATTTCATCGTGGAAGACAGCATCGAAAGAGCCACGATTAATATCAGTGGCTTAGGGCATTACGAGCTATACCTGAACGGTGAAAAAATCGGGGATCGTTTTCTTTCCCCCGGATGGACCTGTTATCAAAAGCGTATTTTTTACAACAGCTTTGACATTACAGAGCAGCTAATAAAAGGGGGCAATGCCATAGGCGTTATCGTTGGAAATGGGTTTTACAATGTGAACCGCGAACGATATCGCAAGCTTGTTATAGCTTATGGTTACCCGAAGCTGATATTCAATATTCAGATTACACTAAAGAATGGCAGTGTCAAGAATGTGGTATCCGATGCAGGGTGCAGGATAAGCCCTTCCCCCATTACCTTCAGCAGCATTTACGGTGGTGAAGATTACGATGCCAGGCTTGAACAGAATGGATGGTGCAGCTATGAATTTGACGATGAAAGCTGGCAAAAGCCTCTTTTCCCGGACAAATCGACCCCTAATCTTGTTCCCGAAAAAGACTACCCAATAAAAGTCATGGAGGAGTTTCTTCCCATCATAGTATCCAGATCAAAAACCGGAAGAACAGTTTATGATTTTGGGCAGAATGCCTCGGGAATAATAGCATTGAAGGTAAAAGGAAACCGGGGTGCGCAAATCAGAATCCGTCCCGATGAACTGCTTAATGCTGAAGGCAATATAACCCAGCAAAGCGGTGGCGGTCCTTACGAATTCAATTATACCTTAAAGGGCGAAGGAGTTGAAGTGTGGCAGCCGAGATTTACCTACTATGGGTTCAGATATGCCGATGTTGAAATTATTGAACCTGAACAGAACAGCGATAAAACAGAAATAGTAGAACTGAAATTGCTTCATACCCGCAATTCCGCCCCTACCGTAGGAACTTTCAGTTGTTCAGATACCCTGTTTAACCAGATCTTCGATCTGATTAACTGGAGCATTAAAAGTAATCTGGCCAGCGTGACCACCGATTGCCCTCATCGTGAAAAGCTCGGATGGCTGGAGCAAACCTATCTGATCGGTCCATCCATACATTACAACTACGACATACAGCCTTTGTACAATAAAATTGTGGATGACATGATCGACTCCCAGCTGGATAATGGGCTGGTACCGGATATTGCACCGGAATATGTTCCTTTTGAAGGGGGTTTCCGTGATTCGCCCGAATGGGGAAGTGCATCGATCATCATCCCCTGGCAGTTGTACAGGTGGTACGGAGATCTGGAGGTATTAAAAAGGGCTTATCCAATGATGCGGAAATACCTTGACTACCTTCATAACAAATCCAAATACGGTATACTCTATCACGGATTGGGTGACTGGTATGACCTGGGGCCTAAACATCCAGGAGAAGCACAATTAACACCCAAAGCGCTTACGGCCACAGCCATATATTATTACGATTTAAAGCTGCTAAGGGGAGTTGCAGAGCTACTGCACGAAGACAGTGATGTTACAAAATACGGTGACCGGGCTAATGAAGTCCGAAAGGCATTTCAGCAGAAATTTTATGATCCCGAAACAGGATCCTGTGCTACCGGAAGTCAGACATCCTATGCCATGTCCCTGTATACCGGCCTACTGCCAGAAGAGGATACGGAAATGGTGTTTAATAATCTTATTGAATCCATCGAAGGTAATGATTACGCCCTGACTGCAGGTGATATTGGTTACCATTTTCTGGTCAGAGTATTGAGTGAAAAAGGCAGGTCCGATATGCTTTATAAGATGAATAATCGAAGCGACAAACCGGGTTATGGCCTTCAAATAAGGAAGGGAGCAACTTCATTAACCGAAAGCTGGGCGGCCCTTCCCAATGTGTCTAATCTGCACATGATGCTGGGACACCTGATGGAGTGGTTTTATTCTGGATTAGGGGGTATTTATCAGGCCGACTATTCCATTGGATACAGGCATATCATTATTGCCCCAAAGCCCGTGGGAGATATCAACTGGAGCAGGTGCACATTCAATTCTCCCGCGGGCCAGATTGTATCGGATTGGGAAATGGAAGAAAACTCATTCAAATTGGAAATTGAAATTCCTGAAATAAGTACTGCAAAAATTGTGATCCCGGATGATTTCCGGAATTCAGCTGTGGAGGTAGTTAATCTGTCAACTCAGGAAATCGTGCATATGGAGATAATTAAAGGTGCTTTCCTATTAAAATCTGGAAAATACAAAATAATCGCCAGTTTGTAAACACCTGTATACTCAGAGACCAGGGAACGAGCGCGCGCTCAAAACCACCTATCTCTTTGGGTATCGGCAATCAGGTGGGCCAATACAAGTACCTGAAAAAGAGTCAGGAGAAATTGCACTCCATTTAGCGGGCCGGCTGATTTTTGCATTTTATTTCTGGCCTCCAGTTCTGCAGGATCCACCCCCACAATTTCCATCCATTTCTTGCCGAAAAGGGGCCAAACCAAACGAAACCCAGGATCATTGAAAATACAGCTCCGGCTGCAATTGCCCAATAGTTTACGGAGATTGTATCCATTTTTGAATGTCTTTGAATTTGTATATTAACTTTCCAGGAGAGCAAAGGGTTCATTCCTAAGAATAAGCAGAGATATTCAGATAAAAGTAATGGAGTCCTTTATTTCCCAATGCCTTTCATGGAGAGCTGGATCCGGTTACGGGCCATATCCACCTCCAGCACCCGGACCTTCACATGCTGATGGATCTTCACCACTTCGTTGGGATCCTTCACAAAGCGGTCCGCCAGCTGAGAGATATGGACCAGTCCGTCCTGTTTCACTCCCACGTCCACAAAGGCCCCGAACTTGGTGATATTGGTGACAATTCCGGGCAGTTCCATTCCCGCTTTCAGATCCTCCACACTGTATACCGTCTGGTCAAACTCAAAGACCTCGATCTGCTCCCTGGGATCCCTGCCCGGTTTCTCCAATTCGGAGCGGATATCCTTCAAGGTTGGCAGGCCGGTCCCTCCCTTCACATACTTTTCCAGCTGAATCTGCTTCACCAGGACTTCATCCCTGACCAGCTGGGTCAGATCCACCTTCAGGTCGGCAGCCATCTGCTCCACGATATGATAACTTTCAGGATGCACGGCCGAGTTATCCAGGGGATTTTTGGCTCCCTCAATACGAAGAAATCCGGCACACTGCTCAAAGGCCTTCTCCCCCATACGCGGCACCTTTTTTAACTGCTTCCTGGAGCTGAATCCGCCAATCTCCTGCCGGTAGTCCACCACATTCTGTGCCAGTACCGGTCCCAGTCCGGACACATAGGTGAGCAGATGCTTGCTGGCCGTGTTCACATTCACGCCCACCAGGTTAACACAGCTCTCCACCACCTCGTCCAGACTCTTTTTCAGGTTTCCCTGGTCCACATCATGCTGGTACTGTCCCACCCCGATGGATTTGGGATCGATCTTTACCAGTTCGGCCAGGGGGTCCATCAAGCGCCTTCCTATGGAGACAGCTCCGCGCACCGTCACATCATAATCGGGAAATTCGTCCCGGGCAATTTTTGAGGCCGAGTAGATGGATGCTCCCGATTCATTGACCACATAGACCTCGATATCCTGAGGGAAACGGATCATCCGGATAAAACGCTCGGTCTCCCGGCTGGCCGTTCCGTTTCCGATGGCCACCGCCTGTATTTTGTACTGCTGTACCAGGGAACTCACCTTGCGGGTGGATCCGGCCCGGTCCATCTGGGGAGGATGCGGATAGATGGTCGCATTGTGCACCAGGTTTCCCTGCTCATCCAGGCAAACCAGCTTGCAACCGGTCCGGAACCCCGGATCAAGAGCCAGCACCCGTTTCTGGCCCAGCGGAGATGCCAGCAACAACTGGCGCAGGTTGTCGGCAAAAACTTTAATAGCCTCCTGATCAGCCTTCTCCTTATAAAGGGCCTTGTATTCATTCTCAATGGAGGGTTGCATCAGGCGCTTGTAGGCGTCCCTCACTGCCTCCGCCACCTGCTGCCCTGCCTCATAGGGATTCTGAACAAACAGCTCCTCCAGGGCATCCCTTACCGGAAGCAAATCCGGCTCCACAGAGAGTTTCAGGAAACCCTCCTGCTCGCCCCGGCGCATGGCCAGGATGCGGTGACCCGGACACTTTTTCAGGGGCTCGCTGAACTCAAAATAGTCCTTGAACTTGGCTCCCTCCTCCTCTTTTCCCTTGACCAGCTTCGAATAGATCACGGCGCTGCGGTCGAAGTGGTAACGGACCGTTTTACGTGCCCGCGGGTTCTCATTGACCCATTCTGCAATGATATCCCGGGCCCCCTGCAATGCGTCTTCCACACTTTCTACCTCCTCATTCAGAAAGGCCGAAGCTGCCTTTTCAATCTGCATCTCCTGCTGTTTCATCAGGATCGTTGCAAGCGGCTCCAGGCCCCTGTCCCTGGCCACTGTGGCCCTGGTTTTTCGCTTGGGTTTGTAAGGAAGGTAGATATCCTCCAGTTGTACCGGGTCGAGACACTCCTCAATCTTTCGCTTCAGTTCCGGGGTAAGTTTCTCCTGCTCCTCGATGGTTTTCAGGATATAATCCTGCCTTTTCTGAAGCTCTTTCAACTGGTTCAGGGCATCCCTGATATCTGTAATCTGCACCTCATCCAGGCTGCCAGTATGTTCCTTCCGGTAACGGCTGATGAAAGGAATCGTAGCTCCCTCTTCCAGCAGTTCCACCGTATTTTTCACCTGCCTCAGCGGAATACCGGTCCGCCGGGCAATCACCTCTTCATAAACGATCATTCATTATAGTATTGGTAGTACCAGTATTCATCATCGAACTCGGGAACAAAGGTAATGATACTCTCCACATCCGAAGAATATCCACCCAGAAAGCCAGTCCCGCTTTCCACATTGGTGTAGACAATGACAGGGACCGCGAAGGGATCCTCTTTGGTTTCGTAATGTTTCTGACGGGTTTTCAGGTACTTGTAGTAAGATTCCGAAATGGAATGCAGGCGGATATGGACCACAGCATAATCAGCCGAGCGGACCGATCCCAGATTGGTAAATGCACGGACCGAATACTCCTTCCCGTCAATTAACTGATCGGAGAATAAAATTCCCTGGTCGGTAACGGCCTCCACCACCAGGTCGGGAGAGCTTATATGGGCTTGTTCCACATAGCGGAAGGTATCTGTGGTAGTATAGGAGGTATCAGCCACGTAATAGTGCCATTCCCCGTTGTGGTAAAGAGAATCAATAAACTGGTAGGTAGTATCCCTCCAGGAAGTATAGGATTTGTTCACCTCCAGATTCAGCAGGTAGTAATTCTCCACACCGGGCGGATCGTTGAGGCTTACATCCATCTGGAAGGATTCGACGGAATAGATGTAATTGTATTCGTCGTATTCCTGAATTACAGTTGCGGTATCCACCGAGGTGATCCCCACAATCTCCGGGATCTCACAACGGGCTGATACCGACGGATATCCCGCCAACTCTACTCCAACGGAGAGCTCCTCTCCCACCTTTGGATGATAGGATGCGCCTCGATAATAGCCTTCACCCATGTACATTAATTGCTCCAGAAGATTGTCTCCCCTGTACAGGTTTACCGTGGCATTCCCCAGGGGCTCTATGGCGGCATTATCCAGGATATGTCTGGTACGGCTAATCTGTACCATCACGGTGGAATCGTTGCCTAGGGTTCCGTTCAAAACAATCAGTTTATCGGACTCCTCAAGTTCTATGAAAAGAACCGATTCGCAGGAAGCTGCCATTAGACCGAAAAAAAACGGCAGCAGCAAATTCCATATATAAGTCCTTTTTCTCATAGGGCTAAAATTCAAATGAGTAAGAGATGGAAGGGATCATCATAAAGATGCTCATCTGCTTCAGGGCTCGATTGCCATAATTATCATAGCCGAAGAAAAGATAGAAAGGGTTTTGCCTGTTGTAAGCGTTGTAGAGCCCGAAACTCCAGGTCTGGGTCCCCCACTTCTTCTCCTGGTGCCTGTTTATACCGATATCCAGCCTGTGATAAGCAGGCTCCCTGTAGGCATTCTTGCCCTTAAAATACTCGATCTCGCTATTGTAATAATAGGAATAGGGGTAGTATTCTCCCTGTCCAAAATTATAGTTGTCGGGTGCGTAGCGGGAGACCGCCAGGGTACGCGCCTTTCCGGTCCCATAGACCCAGGTAGCACTGATATCGGTCCGGTCACTGACACGGTACATCAGAACGATGGATACATCATGCCGCCGGTCGTAGGTATAGGGATAGACCTCTCCATTGTTCAGGTTAGCAAACTGCACCTCTGCTTTGGAGAGGGTATAGCCCACCCAGCCCCTGAGCTTACCCACATCCTTCCGGGCCAGGAATTCCAGTCCGTAGGACCGGCCCTTTCCCTCCCGTTCAATTTTATCTTCCCACTCAACCCCGTATTCAAAGAAACTGGAGCCTTCGGAATAATCGATCAGATTATTCATGGTCTTGTAGTAGCCCTCCAGGGTAAAATACCAGCTGTCCTTCAAATTGTAGGCCAGACCGCTGGCATACTGGTAGGAGCTCTGGGGCCTGGTGCGATCGGTGGCGGGCACCCAGATATCGGTGGGTAAGCCAATGGTGGCGTTTGTCAGGAGGTGAATATACTGGTCCATTCGAGAAAAGGCCGCTTTGAAAGAGAGCTCCGGAGTAATCAGAAAGCGACCGGTAAAACGGGGCTGCAGGGAATGGTAGAACTTATCTCTTACAAAAAAGCCTGAGTAGTGCAGCCCGATATTGGCCCGGATCCGCGAACCCAGCTGAAAATTATCCTCGCCGTAAAAATAATACTCATGGGCATAAACGGGATCTGAGTTAAACTGCAAATTCAGGGTATCGTCGGTGGATTCCAGGGTTTCGATCCCAGGGGAAAAGGTATGGTAGAGGTACTTGCCTCCAAAACGGATGGCATGGGCCGGAGCGGGCCGGTAATCAAAATCAATAATCGCTCCATAATCCTCTATACCCGAAAAATAATTATACGCGTAGCCGATATCATACTTCCCGTTTACCAGGGTCTGGGTATCGTCGAAAGTATTGAATTTGTAGTTGCTGTAGATAAGGGACACATTGCTGAACAGCTTGTTTCCATAGAGATGGTTCCAGCGCAGTGCAGAAGTGAAGTTCCCCCAGTAAAGTCCCGATTCGGACTTTCGCCGGTACGAAGTGTCATTGTCGATCCACTGCTCCTCTTCAGTAATAAACAGCCTGTCGCGTCCATGATACATACTCAGATAAATCCGGTCCCTGTCAGAAAATTTATGGTTGATCTTGGCATTCAGGTCATAAAAATAATATCCGCTCAGTCCTTCGATTCCGTTCTGCTTATTGATGGCACGGATCACCGGTCTGGCCAGCAAATCCAGGTAGGTGCGCCGGGCAGAAACAATAAAGGAGGTTTTATCCCGGATGATGGGCCCTTCGAGGGTCAACTTCGAAGCGATAAGTCCCACCGAACCTGCTCCGTGAAACTCCTTCATGTTCCCCTCTTTCAGGCGGATATCCACCACCGAGGACAACCTGCCCCCATAGTGGGCGGGAAATCCCCCCTTGGTCATGGTAATGTTTGAGATGGCATCGGGATTAAAGACCGAGAAGAATCCGAAAAGATGGTTGGCGTTGTATATGGGGACCCCGTCCAGCAGGAACAGGTTTTGATCCGGCCCTCCCCCCCGCACATAGATCCCGCTTGTTCCCTCGGTGCCCGACTGCACCCCTGGCATCAGCTGGATGGTTTTGATAACATCAGCCTCTCCCATAAACATGGGGATGGATTTAATTTCCTTGATGGGAATGTGCACCACGCTCATCTGGGCATCCTGCACCACATCGCGTGGACGGTTGGTGGTAACCACCACTTCCTCCAGTTCCAGCATGGGCTTCAGGGAGATGTTTTCAGTTCTGCTGGCATCCAGGGTAAGGGTATCCAAATAGGTCCTGAACCCCACATAGGAGACCTGGAGCCGAACCTCACCTGCAGGTATGGTCAGGCTGAAGAACCCGTATTCATTGGTGGAGGTACCTTTCCCCGAAAGATGATCATATACCGTTGCAAAGATCAGCTTCTCCCCGCTGGCACTATCCTGCACATAGCCACTGAAAGTGATATTCTGCCCAAACAGACTATTTACCAGGAAGATATTAAGAATTACGGTAAGAAGCAGGTGCCCTTTCATGATTCTGTTTATCTTAAAAAAGGATTAAAGGTAATAAAACTAACTCTTGTAAGAGAAACGCAGCAAGGGATTGGTTGCGTATTATTTTAAAAATGTATTTTTACAGGAAAGCGTCTGTTATGAGCAAACACCTGATTGCACCCTCTATTCTGACTGCAGATTTTCTCCACCTGGAGAAGGAAATAAACCTGGTAAATAAGTCCGATGCGGACCTGCTGCACCTGGATATCATGGATGGGGTATTTGTCCCCAACCTGACCTTTGGCTTTCCCGTGATCCGTCAGATCAAATCGGTGGCCAAAAAGCCCCTGGATGTGCACCTGATGATCATCAATGCAGAAACCTACCTGGAGGAATACCGCGATGCGGGAGCCGACTGGTTAACTGTTCATTACGAGGCATGTACCCATCTGCACCGGACCATCCATCGCATCAGGGAGCTGGGAATGAAACCGGGCGTATCCCTGAATCCCCATACCGATGTTGGCCTTCTGGAGAATGTTTTGGCCGACCTGAACATGGTGCTGGTGATGACGGTCAATCCGGGTTTCGGGGGACAGAAATTTATTGAGAACTCCTATGCCAAAATCCGGAAGCTGAGGAAGATGATCGATGAAAGCGGGGCCGGGACCCTGATCCAGGTAGATGGAGGGGTTACCGAGGAGAATATTGGAAAATTGATTCAGGCAGGAGTGGATGTTTTTGTGGTGGGAAATACCATTTTCTCCGCCAGTGATCCGCTGGCTATGATCTCAAATCTAAAGAAAAAAAGCTAAGATGTATCAACAAAGAAAACCCCGCGATTACCGGGCCATGTGGGCCATCAGCATGGCTGTTCTGGCCATAGGTATACTGCTAACCATGAGGCTGGCGATGATCCGCCCGCTGGGATATGCCCTCCTGGGAATCGGAGCCATCGGGCTGGTCATCAGTCTGACTAATATGGATAAGTGGAAAGACAAAAACAGGAATGACGACCCCCGGCACTTCAACTAAGCTATTTCATATATGAGCAAGAACAATTACTCTCTGATTGGGGTGGACCTGGGAGGCACCAAGGTGGCCGCAGGAAAAATCACCGGTGGAATCCTTGTTCAGCAGGGCTCGGCAAAGATCGACCAGGATTCCGAGGATCCCATGGATGCTGTTAGACTGATGGGGGAGCTGATCGGGGAACTGATGGATAAACAGGTACAGGGAATCGGTGTGGGAGTGCCCGGACTGGTCAATCGCGACCGGGGAGTGGTGTATGATGTTTTGAACATTCCAAACTGGAAAGAGATCCCGCTCAAGGCCCTGCTCGAGGACAAATTTTCAGTGCCGGTTTATGTGGACAATGACGCCAACTGCTTTGCCATGGGCGAATACCGCTTTGGTGCTTATGCCGGGCATAAGGACTTTGTTGGCATTACCCTGGGGACCGGAATGGGATCGGGTATCATCAAAAACGGGTCCCTGATCCCCGATGCCCACTGCTGCTCAGGTGAATTCGGCACCATGCCCTACCTGGACGGGATCTATGAAAATTACACCTGTGGCATGTATTTCAAACTGAACCACGGGAAAAACGGGGAAGAAGTAGCCGAAAAAGCCAGAACCGGTGAAGCCTGGGCCCAGAAGGCTTACAGGGAAATGGGAAAACACCTGGGCTCTGCCATTAAAACCGTTATCATGGCAGTGGACCCGCCATTGATCATTATTGGAGGTTCGGTGGCCAAAGCCAGGGACTTGTACCAGGAAAGCATGTGGGAATCCATCCGGGAGATCCCCTTTCCCTCGGTTCTGGAGGATTTTCGTGTAGAGTTCACCGATACCGAAGACATTGCCATCAAGGGAGCCGCAGCACTCTGTCCTGCACCCTCGTTATAAACCAAAACAACACTGACGAATATGGATAAAAAAGTAGGAGTAGGACTGATCGGAGCGGGCTTTATTGGCTCCATACACGCAGATTCCTTCAAAAAAATCAAAGACGCAGACATACTTGCTGTCATGTCACCCCCTCCGGGACAGGCTCAGGAATTCGCAGAAAAACACAAGATTCCCAATCACTTTACAGATCTGGATGAGATGCTTGCACTGGACGAGATTGACATGGTGATCATCGGAGCCCCCAATTTCCTCCATTGCGAGATATGCCTGAAAGCTGCCGCAGCCGGAAAGCATATCGTGGTGGAAAAACCTTTTTGTCTGAATATGAAAGAGGCTGATTTGATGATCTCTGCCTGCAAGGAAGCTGAGGTGAAACTGATGTATGCGGAAGAGCTCTGCTTCACCCCCAAATATGTCAGGCTGAAAGGTCTCCTGGATGAAGGGGCTCTTGGATTCCCCATCCTGTTCAAGCAATCGGAAAAACACGATGGGCCGCATGCCCCCCATTTCTGGGATGTGGAACGTTCCGGTGGAGGCGTAACCATGGATATGGGCTGCCATGCCTTCCAGTTCTTCCGCTGGCTCAACAACAACAATCCGGTGAAATCAGTCTATGCCCAGATGAGCACCACCGTGCACATGGATAAGACCAAAGGGGATGATAATGGCATCATCATCCTGGAGTTTGAGAACGGGGTCACTGCCATGGCTGAAGAGAGCTGGACCAAACCGGGCGGAATGGACGACCGTGCCGAGATCCATGGAAGCGAGGGAGTGGCCTACGCGGATGTACTGCAGGGCAATTCCATCCAGACCTATAGCAATAAAGGGGTCGGATATGCCGTGGAGAAGGCCGGAAACACCGTAGGCTGGAGTTACACCATGTACGAAGAAAACTGGAACTATGGCTTCCCCCAGGAAATGGAACATTTTGTGGATTGTGTGAAGAATGACAAAGAACCGCTGGTGAGCGGCGAAGATGGGAAGGCCGTCCTGGAAATTATCTTTGCTGCCTATGAGTCTGCCGGAACCGGGAGAAAGGTGGAGCTGCCCTTCCATACCGACGCTGCCAGGCCCTTCGACCTTTGGAAGAGGCATGATTCATGAATATCAGGCAGTGCAGCGATTATTCAGAAATGAGCCGCCTGGCAGCGGACCTGGTCCTAGAAGCGCTGGCAGAAAAGCCTGATCTTTTACTTTGCGCGGCCACAGGCAGTTCCCCCGAAGGACTATACCGGGAGCTGGCCACCCTGGCCGCAAACGAAGAGGAGCCCTTCGCTCAGCTGAGGATACTGAAGCTGGATGAATGGGGCGAAATCCCGGAAAACCATCCGGTCAGCTGTGAATACTTTCTAAGAAGCAAAGTGCTGGATCCTCTGAGCATATCCAGGGATCGCTATATATCCTTTAGCTCCAATCCTTCAGACCCTGATAAAGAATGCAGCCGGGTCCGGGCCATCCTTAAGGCAGAGGGCCCCATTGATCTCTGCATCCTGGGCCTGGGGGCCAACGGTCATCTGGCTCTTAATGAACCGGCGCCGGCATTGGAACCTTTCTGTCATGTGGCAGCTCTTTCAGAGGAATCCCTAAAACACCCCATGATTGCCAGCCTGCAACAAAAACCTTCCTACGGGCTCACCCTGGGGATGAAGGAGATTCTGGATTCCCGCAGGATTATTATGCTGGTTTCCGGAAAGGGAAAACAGGAGATAGCCGGAAGATTTCTGGAAGGGAAAGTGTCCCCACAGCTGCCTGCTTCCTTTCTCTGGCAGCATCCTCAGGTGGAATGCCTGGTGGAAAGCGCGGTCCTGGATTAACTATTCCCGGCCTGCCAGGTAATCCTTCAGATAATCATAGCCGGGAGTCAGAGCCCCCGCTGCTGCGATGGAGGCTCTCCCGATCATGCCACTGTCCCTGATTCCCAGCAATTCGGGGATCACATGCTCCATCAGGGCCGTTCCAAAATCGGCAGAAGCATCCCTGGGTAACTCACCAGGAAGATTATCCACCGCCATCACAGTGAGTGAACCCTTTTCAAAGGGTGGCCTCTCCTTTTCAGAAACAGGATCATATCCATAGAAAGGCGAAGCAATGGTAGAGGCCCGGATGGTGGAGGCAATGGGCCCCTTAATGTCACAGGAGATATCGGCCACCAGTGAGATGGGCAGCTCTCCGCTAACCAGGGCTTCACGGGTGATCATCACAGGCGATTTGGGATCCCAGAAATGGCAGGCAATAAACAGATCCGTGCGGGCCGCATAGGGCTGAATACAATTTTCATACAGCTCCGGATGCTTTATAAAATGAGTAAACTCAAAAGCTGATCCATCTTTTCTGCAGGTATAATGCCAGGGATCCAGGCGTGTAAAAACGGCTTCTTCAAACGCTTCCTGCAAAAATTCAGCCGGTTCCACCTGCCGTATCCCGGTTTTGTGGAGGATCTCCAGGGCACCACCGGCCACCCTTCCTCCTCCGGTAAGCAGGATTCGCAAATTTCCAATCTCCACCCTGGACAGCTCCCGGTGCAGCTCTTCCAGGTCAAAACATTCATAAGCGGGTTTCAGAGAGTAAGCACCCGTAGCCAGTCCATGCCCCCTCAGGCCGTTGTAGGCGCCCACCACCCCTGCCCAGTGTCCGAATGCCACCACCCGGATTCCCTTCTCATCGGTCAGATATTCATAGTCCACCAGCCGGATTCCTTTTTGCACCACCTCCTGCAGAAGCTCCCGGTTATAAGGCTGCTTCTTCGCTGTATGAGAAAAAAAGAAGTAAGTTTTCTGCTCCACCAGCGCATTTAGTTTCACCTCCTTCACCCCCATCAGTATATCACAGGAAGAAAGATCCTCCTTCAGTGTAATGCCCTCAGCCTTATACTCATCATCTGAAAAACAGCGGTAAGCGGAAGGTTGAACCACCAGTTCCAGCTGCTCATACTGATCCAGCATGGAGCGACAATGCCCTGGAGTAAAGGGTACCCGCTTATCAGGCGGGGTTTTTGTTTCGCGAATGATTCCGAGGCGGATTTTTTGCATATACGAATATAAGAGATAATTTTTCTACTTTTCTAAACTATACTTCATTAACCTATAAACCTGTATTTCCATGCACATGAAAATCGAGGCCCTGGTACTTGCAGCACTTTTCACCTTTGCCTGCTCCCCTCAAAAGGAAGAAAAAAAAGTAAAAGAAGTAAGCCGGTACGCCTGGGTCATCCAGGTTAAACCGGACAAACTGGAGGAGTATAAAGAACTTCATGCGAATCCCTGGCCTGAAATAGACAGCATGATCAAAGCCTGCAACATTCAGAATTACTCCATTTACTACAGGGACGGATTGCTGTTTAGTTACCTGGAATACAGCGGGGACGATTTCGATGCCGACATGGCGAAGATGGCAGCCGATTCCATGACCAATCTCTGGTGGGCACTTACCGATCCCTGCCAGGAACCTGTTGAATCAGCCAACGAGGGCGAATGGTGGGCGGATCTGGAAGAGGTCTATCATCTGGATTGAAGAAGATTATCCAAAATAGCTGTATAAGAGGATCATGATAAGCAGCAGGAGCCCTGCCCAGATTCTGGGATCTTTGAAGCCGCTAATCCTGGATGTAAATCCCTGCACGAGCTCGCGGGTAAAAATAAGATCCTGGATTTCTGCCAGCGGGCGGGGCTTTGTAAAATGACTGAAGCCCAGGTAGAAGAGGGTGGAGAGTACGAAAAGCCACCAGGCCTGCATCAGAAAAGGAGTTCCCAATCCCTCCGTAATTAGTTTGGATCCGGAAATGGGTTCAAAGTCCAGGCAAAAAACGATTGCCCCTAACACCAGTCCGAAGATCATCGTATAGAGCGCCACTTTGTCATTCCCCTTTTTAGAGAAGATTCCCATCAAAAAAACACTGGCCACCGGGGGAGACAGCATGGATAATATGATGGAGATGGCATCAAAAATGCTCTCAAACCTTCCGATCCACGGGGACCATGAGATGGCCAGGATGATTACAACCAGACTGGTGATTCGTCCTGCTCGCAACAGATACTTATCCGGTGTAGAGGGACGGATTTTCTTAATAATATCTATGGATACCAGGGTTCCCACACTGTTCAAAGCTGCAGATATGGTGCTCATCAGGGCGGCAAGCAATGCCGCAGACATCAGCCCGATGAGTCCGCTCGGAAGCACATTGGAGATAAGAACCATCAGGGTATCATTGGGATCTGAGATCTGGTCTGAAAACAGGGCATAGGCCAGTATTCCGGGGAATACCATAATAAAGACCGGTAAAATCTTCAGGAAGCCGGCAAACAGCGGACCCAGCTGGGCATCGGTCATTGTTTTTGCTCCCAGGACTTTTTGCACGATGGTCTGATCTGCACACCAGTAATAGATCCCCAATACCGGGTATCCCAGGAGGATGGCGTACCAGGGCAGTATGGAGTTCTTTCCCGTTTGCAGCATATCAAGCTGGTTGGGTCTTAACACAGCTTTTAGTTCCGCCATGGAATGGATCCCCTGGTCCTGAAGCAGGGTCATGGATAAAATAGTCAGAAGCAGTCCGCCTCCAATGAGTATAACACTCTGAAAGCTTTCTATGACCACGATGGCCCGGAGGCCCCCTAAAATGCTGTAAAGCGTTGTAATTAATGATATTACAATGATGGAGACCATAATATCAATCCCGAAAAATGTTTTTAGGACCACGGCCCCGGCGTACAGACTGACTCCAATGTGGGAAAAGAGGGCGGTAATGATCACGATAAATGCAAAAAACGATCTTGATTTGGGTCCATATCTTTTTTCCAGGAATTCAGGTAAGGTGGAAATCTTGTTTTTGAAGTAGAAGGGAGCGAAAAATAGTGCCAGGATAATCAGGAGAAAGGTGGCCATCCATTCGAAATTCCCCCACACCAGTCCATCTTTGAATCCATTGGCCGCCAGCCCGACCATATGAATGGTGGAGATATTAGCAGCAAAAAGCGCGGCCCCTATCATGCCCCACCTTAAGGAACGCCCGGCCAGGAAAAACCCTTCGCTGCTGATTTTTTTTCTCCTTGCTGATAAAATACCAATGGCAATAATGATCAGCAGGTAAGCAAGAATGATGATCAGATCAAGGGCGGGTATGGCAATCTCTTTCATTTCCTGTTTGATCTCAGCTATTTAGTCCTGAATAAACTTACCTCTTCCATACAGATCTTTTCCCATTCCCATAAACGCCGGGGATCGTATCGTACCGTCGAAATGTCCTTCATGACAAATTCCACGTGACATTCCCCTCCGGTTTGTTCCAGGAATTCCCGGATCTCCCTTCTGGCCTGAACGGAATCGAATGATTCCTGAGCAAATATGGCGGGACTGGGTTTACGGCTGATCACGTAGTCACTGCCCAGTTCTGTAATCGCCTGACGGGTATCATTCCAGGGACTGCAGCTTACCTTCCTGAGATTGGGTATCTTTCTCAGCAGGTGGACTTTCCCCGCAAGCGGTTCACAACACCCGTAATAGGTCAGGCCCCAGCGTTCAAGCCACTGCAGGTCATGCTCCAAAGCAAACTCCCAGTGCATCTCCGGCGATACCTCGGAAAATATCTGTGCATTGGAACAGCCCCACATATTGTGAGGCCTGATCCAGTCCGGATCAAAAGGATCCCCGGGCAGTTCCCCGGTATAGCCATAAGCCCCGGAGCCTATCCGGGTGTTATTGTTATCCAGGGACAAGAGGTTCTGAGCTTCAAACTGGTCCAGCTCGCTCATCCAGGCCTGCACCATCCTTTCATAAAAGGCGTGTACCATATCCGGTCTCAGGATCAGGTCCATCATGGCTTCCTGAATGCCCCACCAGCGAATCAGGTAGTCCCAGGGAGTAAACCAGATATGTGTTTGCCCCTGTTTCCTGACGGGAAGTATCTCTCCAAAAATATCGTTCATCAACTGATATCTAAGCTCTGTTGCTTCCTTATTAAAGGTGATAACAGGGATCTTAATCTTTTCCAGATCATCCATATCCCTGATCTGGATCTTGAAATGCCTGGAAACGATATCACTGCTGGGATCGGTGACTGCCAGATCAACATCCTCCATAATGCCAAAATCGCTGCTGTGTATGGAAAGGGGGCAGTCCAGCCAGGGATTCAGGATCATGTCTCCCGGCATATGCTTCCACTGGTAAATGCTTTTACGCAAAAAATCCTCCTGGGACCGGGCCCAGGAATTTTCACATTGAAGGGTCAATTCTTCATTGAAATTCATCTCGTGCCAGGGAATCTCATTTATCCAGACCATCGGCCGTTCCGATTCCAGGTCATTGAGCTTCTGCCATAAACGGGCTTTTTCTTTGTGGTCGGGCAGCTTTGATATCTCGGCCCATTCACGGGCCAGACTCCTCAATACCTCTATCTCCTTCTGATCCAGCTTGATTTCCCCGGACATTTCAGGGGTGGACTTATGGCTTGGGTCATGCAACATATGAGGATAAAGTAAACAATTTTCCTTAAAATAAGTGCGTATCTTATGCTTGTTTACTGCTGATCCATTCCTTCATGCCCTGCCCCAGGGTAATCATAGAAGAAAACCCCTGCTCCATGGGCAGCTCGGTTACCTGCAGCCCCGCTTTTTTCAAACAGGCCACAAAGCCCTCGTTCATCATACGGCCTGCGCGAAGCGGAAAGTCGAATAGCCCCGGGAAACTACGCTTCCCGCCAGGATGGTCATACTCTTTCTTGCAGGAAGAGACCGAAGCGGAGAGGTAGATCCGGCAGGCCATGGGCCTTGCCTCATAGACCAGGCAGCTGTTTGATTCCAGGAAGGGGCAGGCCGAGCGGATGTTTAGCTGCTCCTCAAGGGATTTATCCATGCTGAGTTTCAATTTCTTTCTGGCACGCTCCAGAACCTGATTCTGCTCTGTTTCGGACAGCTTCCTCTGAACAAACTCATTCAGATAAAGGAACTCATGGGTGACAGCAAAAACTTCCTGGTGGCAGCACCAGGCACAACCTTTCTTGCAATGCACCGGCTGTCCTTCCTCACTGGCGCGGTGAAGGAAGGCATCCAGGAGTTCATCGATGGCCGCATACAATGCCCCGATGGCCTCCTGCATCTGGACCGGGCTCAATTCCTGGTCGAGATAGCTCTGGGCGATCCGGTAGCCATCCCGGTAAAAAATTTTGTCGATTTCCTGCTGATCCATCTATTTAAGCGGAAAGGCAATCAGAGTCTGCCAGAGTGCAGGATCCGACTCTGTCTGCATCCCCACCAGGTAATGCTCAAACGCTTCCCCGTTAATCTCGAGATTATTGCTTTCCACAAAGGTTCCCAACTGTTCATAAGAGGAAATAAACTCCTCATAAGGGCCTGTATGCAGGGCCTGGACCACCTCCATTTCGGGATAGCCCACAGCTTTCACCTGACCCGCATCCTTCCCCATCTGATCTACCGGTATCCCGGCCCGGTAATTGGAGAACCCCGTGGATTCATCATAATCCAGGTAATGAACAAATGCCGCTCCTGCAATTTCAAGCTGCTGCTTCCCGGCCTCCATAAAAAGCAGTCCGTAAAGTTCTCCAAGCTGCTCTCCAATGGTCCCCATGGTCCCTGCACCATCGGCCACCAGGCTGAACATCGCCGGCATAGTCTCCACGCTAATGGGACCAAGTGCACTGCTTTGAGCGGGCATCGCTTCCATCCACTCCTTTAAGTTAGCCAGACCCAGTTCAAAACTCTGGTTCAGGAAGATTTTCCCGAACATCATTCCCAGTCTGCCAATGGGATAGGCGGTCTCCTGACTGAAGGACCAGGTGACATGGGTCCCCCCGTCCACCGGTTCGAAACGCCATTCTACCAGGGCAGGCTCCTCCACATCGCCAAACCAAAGGTGGGATTCAATATATTCGTTTTCTTTTACTGCGATCACTTCCATACGGCCCGTGCCGACTTTATCACCACTCCAGGCATAGGTCGATCCAATATATGCAGCACTGGATTCAATTGTTGCCTCAGCGGTGCTGTCCTGGGTTAACCAGGGATCCCACTGATCCCGGTCCATAAAAGAAGCGACCCTGGGGAAAATCCTGTCCGCTTCAAGGTTTATGGTAGTTTCCGCGCTCACTTCTGCCAAAGCGGGTGAGAAGAGTGGAACAATCAGAATGGCTGCCACAAGGACAAGAACAATGATCAGAATAACTCGTAACGCTTTCATTTGAAACAGGATTAGTTAGTACTTAAATACTATAACAACAGTTCCCGGGCAGATGTTCTGTCGGGTTTCATGGATGCATTCCTGGGAAGGGAGGCTGTGGTAAGAATCCGCTTTGGGACTTCATAGCCGGAAAGCTTTCCCCGGAGCAATTCCATCCATTGATCCAGGGGGGGATCCTCTCCCTCGTACTCGACCACCAGCACCAGCCTGTTGCCCAGTTTTCTGTCTGCCTCAGACAGAACCAGGACCTCATACCCAAGACATTCCCGGATGTGCTCTTCCAGCAATTCCGGAATAATTTTGATCCCACCGGAATTAATCATATTATCGAATCTTCCCAGCCAGGTAAAGCCATCTCCCGTTTCATCGATCTCCACCAGGTCATTGGTGAGCATTGGTCCGGCTGTAATGCCGGGAACTTCCACCTCCAGGCAGGCGCGTTCATCAAGTCCAATGGACACCCCTTTCAGTACTTTAAAATTTGGCCCGGGCCCAGGTCCATTAATCCGTCTTAAAGCGAAATGCGTATAGGTCTCCGTCATCCCAAAGCTCTCATACACTTCCGGAGCAGCCATCAGGGAGAGTTTTTCCCGGGTGGCAGGATGAAGCTCTCCCCCTCCGATAAGCAGCTTGGAAATCCTTTCCAGGGGATCGCCAAAACGCAGGGACTCCTCCACCTGCAAGGGCACCATTGCTGTAAAAGCAATGGATCCGCCTAGCTTACTCAGGGGACGGGAAGAGGGCTCCCTGAGCAGCAGATCAAGCCCTCCCAGCAGGGCCCTGACCACCATCATTTTCCCGGCTATATAGTGAACCGGCAGGGAAAGCAGGACCTTTTCGCCTCTCCGCAGCCCGAAAAACTCCAGGGTTCTCTGCGCACTAAGTAACATGGCTTCCCGGGATAGCATGAAAGATTTCGGATCGCCGGTGGATCCACTGCTGCTTTGAGTGATCGGGGCATGCGCCGGATCCAGAAACAGGGCAATAAAGGCAAATACCTCTCTTTTCCACGGGGGGACCTGGAGATTGCCGGCCTGCCCGGAAGAATAGTCAAGCAAGCCTTTTTTGCTGAAAGAATCACCCTCGAGAAGCAAGGGCTCCTGTATATCTGGTCCGCTTGTCACTGTGCGATGGAAGTCAGGTCCCACTTCTCCCGGGGCCGGTACCACAGATGCTGGCCACTTAATTGGAGTGGGGAAGGAATGTTATTGGTATAGAGAGCCCCGGTACCCAGTCCCTGGGGTCTGCTAATATTCTGCTTCCAGGTCCACTGCGCGATGGCATTAAGTCCCACATTTGACTCCAGGGCGGAAGTAAGCCACCAGCCAACCCCGTATTTTCCGGCCAGGGCAATCCATTCAGTCACCACTGAAAATCCTCCCAGCAGGCCGGGTTTCAGAATAATATAGGCCGGACGCACCTGATCCAGCAATTCGCTCCTTCTGTGTGAATCTGGTATTCCAATCAGCTCCTCATCCAGGGCCACCGGAATGGCAGTGTCGCGACAGAGCTGCTTCAAAAGCTCCGGCTGACCCGGAGCAATGGGTTGTTCGATGGAATGAATCCAGTATTCTGACAGCTCTTTCATCTTCTCCCGGGCTTCCTCCGATGTCCAGGCACCATTGGCATCCAGGCGAATCTCCAGGTCTGCCGTTCCAAACTCAGAACGTACCCATCTCAATAGATCTATCTCTTCTGAAAAGTTAAGTGCTCCCACCTTCAACTTCAACACCCTAAATCCCAGCTTAATCTTTTCCCTGATCTGGCTGATCATAAAAGGCCTGGTTCCCATCCAGATCAGGCCATTGGTGGGAATTCCCGCCTTTCCCTCCGTGAACTCCGATGGATAGAGCAGGCCTTTCCCCCCGGTTTCCAGATCCCGGTAAGCAGTTTCCAGGGCAAATTGCACACCCGGTAGTGCCGGCAGCTGCTGTCCCGGGGGCATCTCCCCGCGGCTGATCAGCTTGCAGATATGATCCACCTGGATCTCAAGCTCTTCCTGCTTCTCCACACTCAGTCCGGGTATAAACGAGACCTCGCCAATCCCCCTTGTCCCCTCCCGGTTCTTTAGAATGATAAAAAAACAGGGCTTATCTTCCAGAATGCCGCGGGAGGTTCCTGCGGGCCTGACAAAGATCAGGGGATGGGTGATATAGGTAGCCCGGATCATTTATAGCACCAGTCCGATTCCAAAAGAAATGGAGAAGAGAAGTGTGGCCATGGCCAGTCGTTTCAGCTCCCTGTTCAGTTCCACCGGCACCGTGTTGGTGATAACGGTATTGATATCTGAGATCAAAAGGGGTACCGGAAGCAGAAAAATCAGCTGGTAATAGGATTCGAAATTTATTATGGTATAGATTACTGCGAGCACCAGTGCTGTCAGGAGCAATATAACATGGTAGGTTTTCGCCCAGCGTACTCCCATACGCACCACCAGTGTATTTTTCCCATTGAGGGCATCGTTTTCATGGTCCCTCAGATTATTCAGATTGAGTACGCCCATACTGAACAGTCCCACCGAGGAGGCGGGAAGCAAAATCGTCGGATGCAGGGAATGGGTATGAAGAAAATAGGTCCCCACCACTCCAAGGATACCGAAATAGATGAATACCATGAGGTCCCCAAATCCCTGATAGCCATAGGGTCTTTTGCCTATGGTATACTTGATGGCCGCATAGATGGCGGAGAATCCAAAGAGGAAAAAGAGGACATAGAGCAGGAGTTTGTCCCCTCTCAGTCCGAACCAGATCAGCAAGGAGCCGGAGACCAGGCTTAAAAATACAAAAACACCGATCATCCAGCGAATCTGGGAAAGACTTACCAGCCCCCTTTGTGTGACCCTCAGGGGTCCGAGCCGCTGCTCATTGTCGGTTCCTTTGCGGGCATCCCCGTAGTCGTTGGCCAGGTTGGAAAGTATCTGAAGAAGAAGAGTGGTCAGGCTGCCAAAAATAAACACCCCCCACCGGAAGCGGTTATCGGCATAAGCCAGCAGGCTTCCCAGAACGGTAGCTGAAACAGCCAGCGGAAGCGTTCGCAGTCTGAATGCCTTGAGCCATATTTGGGCAGTATTCATCCGGGGTAAAATTAGTGAAAATCTTTGAGTTGAGAGCTCAGGGCAATTTAGGAAACTGATCCCAGTCCGGATCCCTCTTCTCCAGGAAGGCATTCTTACCCTCCTGCGCTTCTTCTGTCATATAGTAGAGCATGGTTGCATTCCCCGCCAGCTCCTGGATCCCTGCCTGTCCATCCAGCTCTGCATTGAGGCCGGCCTTGATCATCCTCAGAGCAATGGGACTGTGCCTCATGATCTTATTGCACCATTCCACGGTAACGTCCTCCAGCTTATCCAGGGGAACCACCTTGTTGACCAGTCCCATTTCCAGGGCCTCGGCTGCAGTGTATTGTTCACAGAGGAACCAGATCTCCCTTGCCTTCTTCTGCCCCACATGCCTGGCCAGGTAGGAAGAGCCAAAGCCCGCGTCAAAACTGCCCACTTTCGGTCCTGTCTGACCAAAACGTGCATTTTCAGAAGCTATGGTGAGATCGCAGATCACATGCAGGACATGTCCACCCCCGATGGCATAGCCGTTCACCATGGCGATCACCGGTTTGGGCAGGCTTCGGATCTGACGCTGAACATCCAGCACATTAAGCCGGGGCACCCCATCTTTTCCCACATAGCCTGCAAAACTCTTCACATTCTGATCCCCTCCGCTACAAAAGGCCTTCTCTCCTTCTCCTGTCAGAACGACCACTCTGATCTCGGCTTTTTCCCTGCACATAACCAGAGCTTCACTGATCTCCCGCGTGGTGTCGGGAGTGAATGCGTTATGGTACCGGGGGCGGTTTATGGTGATCTTGGCGATCCCCTCGAATAACTCAAACCTGATCTCCTCAAATTCCCTGAGGCTAATCCATTTTCTTTTCTCCATCTCTGACTCCTGTTAACTGAATAATTCTTTAAAAATACGACTATTATCACTGGCTGTGGTATCCACCTCAAGCACCGATAAACCTGTACCAGGGGCAAACAGGGCCCTTGCCAGGTGCTCCAGCTCCGCATAGCTGGTGGCTCGCCCGAAGTTCCTTCCAAAAGCTCCGGAGAGCAGCTCCAGTGATACCGGGTGATGTGTCACACTGTATTCCTCGAAAAAGCTCATCTGATCGGGGCCCTTCAACAGCCGGAAAATACCTCCTCCGCCGTCATTTAGCACAACGATCTTCAGATTCTCCGGGAAATCCTTGTTCCACATCCCGTTGGAATCATATACAAAACTGAGATCTCCCAGCAACAGCAGGTGCTGTTGATCCGAAACCAGAGCGGCCCCCACCGCTGCAGAGAGTGAACCATCAATGCCCGAGGTACCCCGGTTGGAAAAATATTCCAGGTCGGGCCGGACAGGCAGCAGCTGTGAATTCCTGATGGTGCTGCTGTTTCCCAGATGCACCACGGTAAAAGGAGGAACCTCCTCCAGGAGCCTGGCCATGGCAGTGAGATTTCCGAAGGGGGCCTCCCGGAGATAAGCTGCAGCACGTTTACGCTCCCTAAGCTCGATCTCCTTCCATAAGCTAAGATAGAAATTATCCGGCTCTTTCAGGGCTGCCAGCTTCCGGAACAGCGCATGCTTTTCCGCTTTCCCATCCAGCTCCATAAGCTCCACATGATCCAGGGCCTGCACAAACAGCTTCATCTCTTTAGAGACAAGCTGTTTCCCGAAAGCGAGCACCAGGTCGGGCGCAAGAACTGCCCGTTCTGCCTCTGAAGCGCCCCGCAGAACAAGTTCGGGAGTCGAAATAAACTGTTCCGAGCTAAGATTGGAGATATTCTCTGCCACGACCACCGACTGGCTATGGAGCACAATCTGTTCCAGTTCTTTCTGTAAGGATAGGTTCTCAGATCCCATTCCGGCCAGGATCAGCACCTTCCTGCCGGCAGGATCAGGGACCGGAGGAGAGGCAAATTCGGATAGCCGGGAATAAGGATCGGGCCTGGCCTCTCTCGCCGTAAGTATGGAGGGGGGAAGTGTTTCATAGAGTGGTTCCAGGAGCGGCAGGTTCACATGCACCGGACCCGCAGGATGAGAGAGAGCCTCCCGGAATAGATCCTCTACCGTCCGCATTGCACTCTTCAGGTCCTGCTCTTCTCTGAGCTGGGGCGGAAATTCAAAAAAACCCTTTGAAAAATTGAAATAGGGAGCGCGCTGATCGATTACCTGGTTATTAAACTGTTTCAGGATCTCCCGGGGACGGTCGGCCGTGAGTATCAGCAGGGGGAGCTCTTGCTGGAAAGCCTCAGCCACTGCCGGGCCCAGATTCAAAACTGCGGTCCCGGAGGTGGTGACCACAAGCACGGGTTCATCCAGCTGCCGGGCCATTCCCAATGCCACGTAAGCGGCTGCACGCTCATCTACCACCGAGTGACAGCTAAAGTTCTTATCCGAGGTGAACAACTGGATCAGAGGCGCATTCCGGCTTCCGGGAGCCAGAATAACCTGTCTGGCTCCAAGTCCGGTCAACAGAGGACCCAGTTCAGCAATATGTTGCAGATGATGCATGGAGCTCACTCTTCCAGTTTAATAAAGGTGCCCATAATCTTCAGGAGAGACTGAGCCTTCAGCTGTGTCTCGTTCCACTCCTCAGCCGGATCCGATTCCAGGGTGATGCCCCCTCCCACGTATAGGGATATATATTCCGGGTTTATCTTCATGCAACGAAGATTTACAAAGAGGTCCGTCTCCCCGTGCGGCTGAATAGGGCCCAGAAAACCGGTATAGTAGTCCCGGTCGTGAGGCTCCAGTTGCTTAATATAGCAAATGGCTTCCTCCTTGGGCTGACCTGCCACAGCGGGCGTAGGGTGCATGGCATCCACAAATTCCCACAAGCTGCCATTTAAGCGGGCAAAGTCCAGGGAAAAATCGGTCCGGAGATGCAGCAGGTTCCCGGCCTTCTTCACATAGGAGGAGCTGACCCGGTAATCTTTCACCTTAAATGCCCTGAGAACATCATGAATGTAACGGGTGACATACTCCTGTTCCAGGACCTCCTTGGCAGTCCACTTATTAATATCAAGGTGCTTCTCCGCATAAGGCCTGGTTCCGGCCAGAGAAACGGTGGACACTTTGTTGTCCCGGAGCCTGAGCAGAGGTTCCGGAGAGGCTCCCAGCCAGAAGTGTTCGTCGCTTTTAAAGAGGTAGGTAAAGGCATTGGGGTGCTTTCTGCATATGGCCTGGTATAGCCTGGGAACAATATCCATATGCTCACCCTCCACCACTCTGATACGGGATAAGACTGCCTTTTGAAAGGCGCCGGTGGCAATGGACGATTTAATGGCATCCACCTGTTCCATATAGGCATCTCTTTCGGTCACTACAGGAGCCGCCCGGTTCCATTGAGGCTGGGGTCGCGGGGCCAGCCCCTCCACCAGGAGAATGGTCTCCCTGGAGATCTCCTTCTCCTGGATCTCAAGGTCAGGTTTAATGAGGATATACCGGTGACCGTTCCTGGTATCAAAAGGAGCCATCAGGAAGCCAGTTTCCCCGGATATATCGGTGATATTAAGCCACTCCACGTTCTCCGGAGTGGTCTGGATATAGGTGGTGGAATGCTCCTGCAGGGGCAGGCGAAAGGTTACAAAAGGGAGATTTTTGGTAATGCAGGCGTTATGGATAGCTATAAGACCTTTGTTCATAGTGCATGCTCAGCGTTCTGTTTCCGGCTTTTTTGGCTTAATACTATTGGTAACACGGCTGATGGAAATAAGTTTGCCCTTTTCGTCCTTAATTGTGACATCCCAGATATGTTTAAAATCAGCTTTTAACAGAAGGGTGGCTTTTGCAAAAAGGGTGCCCGTCCTGGCCGGCGCTATATGCTGACTGTTGACCACACTGCCCAGAACATTATACTGGTCCGGATCCACCAGCAGGTAAGAGGCCGCACTTCCCACGCTTTCCGCCAGGGAGATCAGGGCCCCGCCATGAACCACCTCTATGGGCTGATAAAGCTTTGGGGTAATGGGCATCCTGGCCTCCAGACTATTCTCAGTAGCTCGGGTGAATACAATGCCAAGCAGCTCCATAAAGGTATTCTTGCAGGCACTGTTTATTTGTTCAATAGTCATCCGTTAAAGTCTTGGTCCAAAGATACAATTTCCTGCTATCTCTTTTCCACTACCAGTAACATCACTGATCCAAGAAAGAGCGATCTGCTGCGAAGTTTAAAAAATCCGGCCTGCTCCAGTATCTTTTCCATCTCCTCCATGGTATAGTAGTTCTTGGAAGAACTGGCCAGATATTGATAGGCTTTCAGGTTACCCGATATCAAAGCTCCCAGGTAAGGCAGGAAAAACCGGAGATAGAGGTTGTTGAATACTCTCCAGAGAGGGCTCCGTGGCTTGCTGCTTTCCAGCACCACCAGCTGTCCGCCCCTGCGCAGTACCCTGTACATCTCTGAAAGATGCTTTTTAGCGTTGGAATTCTCATACACCAGGTTCCTGAGCCCAAAGGTGATCCCCATGGAATCAAAACGCCCCTCTTCAAAGGGCATCTGCCCGGCATCACCCTCCAAAAACCTGATTTGTGGAAGCTCCATCCTTTGCTGAAGTTTTTCCTGCTTTCGCCGGGCTTCCCGGAGCATCTCAGCACTGAAATCAAAGCCTTCCAGGATCACTTCTCCGGAACTGTTAGGCGACTGCCGCGCCAGCTCCATTACAAAATCTCCGGTACCAGTGCAGAGATCCAGCACTCTTCCCGGTTTGCTCTGCAGAAGTTCCCGGGCTGCTCTCCTCCGCCACGAGCGGTCTCTGCCAAAGGTAAATATTCGGTTTACCCGGTCATAGGTCCCGTATATATCTCCATAAAAATCGTGAAGTGGAAAATCTTTCTGATGCTCCTCCATAAATCCTGTTGAAGCTGCAAAGATATTGAAATTTGGGTGCACTACTCCACCTGGAACAGGGAAGAAGCTGAGAATACCTCCCCTCCGGCTAACACACCCCTTACATGGATGACATATTTCCCCGGCAGATCGGGGGCCTGGAAAACAAGTTCAGTTGGCTGGTCCCTATCCAGGCGGACATCCCCTGCCCAGAAGAAAGTGTTCCGGGTATCAGGTACCCGTTCTCCCGTGACCTCGTAGGGTTTTAATACAGGCTTCTCAAGATTAAATGACTGATAATCAAAGAAATAAGATCCTAACGGAAGATCTATTCCAGCCATATCGCCCTTCCTGGAGTGGATGGCCAGGACTCCGCCAAAAGCCACATTCCCCTTTAAGTAGATCTCGTTGATCAGATCTACCCGCTCGATCTTATCCGGGGACAGGGCAAGCAGTGCCTCATGATCAAATACGGAGATATGATCGATCATTATCAGGGGATTATACACCCCTATGGATTCATTATCGCTAATAAAGCGGATCCTGGTCTCTCCCCGCTTCTTGTAAAACTGGATTTCCGGAACCAGATTGAGAAAGACCTCCTCCAGGTTGGGTAATCGAACATAATCATCTATGAGCAGACGCTTGACCCTGGTCCCGTAAAAGGGGATTCGCTGCCCCTCTGATATGGTTTTCTGAGAAGCTAGCTCGCTGGCTGCAAGGGCCGGCACAAATGCTTTCGATATCTGCGTATTCAGAGCAATTTTCCTGGCTACCTCCCTTTCTAGCTCCGGAAGTCTGAATGGTTCTGCCGGGAAGGCCACCGTCCTGGAGTCAAACTCCTGGTCAATCCGCACTTCCAGACCGCTCTCTTCCTGCTCCGGTGTTACAAAAAACTCCAGCCTGTCGCCCGCTGCGCTGGGTACAGTCAGAATAAACCTTCCATTTATGTCCGACATGGTAGCAAAAAAGTCCGGCTCATTTCCAAGCAAAGCAAAATGCAGTGTGGCATAGGCTACCGGATTCAGATCCGCACCCACCACCGTACCCGAAATGGAGATATCACTGCTCAGATCAGGAAGGTATTTAACCTGGAAGGAGTCTGGCTCCAGGGTGCCTGTTGTTAAAAAAGTCCCTGCTTCAAGATCAATGGCACCTTCCGGAACTACTGTAAGACAGCAGCTTAACTGATCCAGCAAGACGGTGGAGGCGCCTTTTAATTGTATTAGCACCTCCTCTCCGCCCCGGTAAATGGAAGACGCTGTGGTACATACCAAAATCCCTTCCTTGGGGGTCATCCGCTTTGCACGAAGGGAGCCGGATCCATCCTCTGAGTGCTCAGCCACCTCGGTCCGATGGGGATTTATAATCTTCAGGGCCGTATAACTAAAACTTTGAGGCCCCCGGTTTCTCATCCATCGGGTATAGGCCTTCAGATAGTAGTTGCCTGTCAGAGATTCGGAAGGAATATGCAGCGTTCCCTCTGACTTCCCTTCTGAAATCCGGTACTTGCCCTGGGCCAACGGAGTGCCGTTACCCGCGATTAATTCCACATAAAGCACACTGCTCCAGGTATTTGAAGAAATCGGTCCGCTAACTGAATAGTCAGCCACAAAATGAATGGTCTCATTCACCGAATAGATGGAACGGTCGGAAAAGAGCTGTAGCTTTTCCTCTATTTTTATGGCCTCTTCCCGGTAAACCGCATCATAGGGCGTTTGGGCTAATACTGGCACAGCAGTCCATCCTGCCAGTACCGCAAAAAGCAATTGTTGATATGTAGCTCTAATACGCTTCATCTACCAGAAATCAGGTGCTATATTGGTTCCTCCCAGCAGGGTGCAATCGAAACATTGTTTCGGAGCCCCGAGCCATGGCGGGCCCGGACCAATAAGCGCGAGGGAGAAGAGGTAATAATAATTGTCGTATATGAAGGTGCTGTTGTCCACCAGGGTATCCAGCTTGCAGGTATATCCGTATACCGGAAAACTAAGGTCGGTCTTATCCACCACAATGCGGGCCTCCTGAATCTGTGTGGCATAAAAGCAGCCCAGTACCTTTTCGTAGGACTGGTCCACATTGTAGATATTCCCAAGGCTGCTGGAAGGCTGGGTCTCATAGAGGCTGGCCGAGTTTGCCGACTGCGCTGCCAGCTTTTCCCAGTAGGCGTAAGCCTGATCGGTGAGAGAATGCTGTTCCACCATCAGGTTATATCGTTCAGTCAGCCTGGGGGTCTGGGTGGATACATAATGCAGCTTATTCTGATAGATATTGTTCTCCGAAAGCAGCTGGGTCGAGGCCGCATAGACTGTTGTTATGTTCTCCGTCAGATAGCAGGTGGAAACCGTATCCCTGATATAAGGAATGTTTTCTCCCTTATAGCGGACATATTCTGCCGTGTAGGGAGAATGGTACTCCCAGGTGGCAATGGCTTTCCACCGGTAGTTGCGGGTGCCTCCCCGGTGACCCCTGACATCATTAAAGAACTGTAGCCCGTGATAGCTTTGGTCCGGATTATCTCCGCTGGTAAGCTTCTCTATGTAGTACAAAGAGTCGATGGGGGGACAGGCCAGAAGTGAATCGTAATCGGAGGCATATACCTGATTGCCGGGAGTAATCACCTGTAAAGCGTAAGCCTTGCCAACGGCCAGGAAAGGCTCCTCCAGCCAGGCCTCATAGATCCCGTCCTGCGCCATGCTTTCATAATATACTTCTGTGTTTCCCAGATTATCCTGAACCGAGACCACACATCCTTTAAGAGGCCTGTAAGAGGGATTGTTATAGGGCGTGGACACAGATACGGCCACCTTGTGAATGCCCGGCCTGTCACTTATCATCCCCTCAATCACCATCACCTCCTGGGTCTCGTTGATCACAGGATCATAGGATTCTATGCAAGAGTGACACAGGAGCACCATCAGCCCGATGAAAATATATCTATTCACTGGCATAATTCCCTAATTTAAAGTTCCAGGAGAGAGTGACCACCATCTGCCCGAAGATGGAGAGCTTATATCCGTTAATGCTTCCCTCGTCGTTCTGAAAATAGACAGAATAGGCATTCTTTCTTCCGGTCGCATTGTAAAAATTAAGCATCCAGTAAGAATGGAACAGCTTTCGCTCCTTCAGGTTTCCCTCCAGGTTAATGGAGAAGTCTACCCGGAAATAATCCGGGATCCGGTAGCTGTTCCGGCTGGCATAGTCCACAAATTGCATCCCATCCACATAGTAGATGGAGATCGGGTAGGTAACCGGCCTTCCGGTGGTGTATACCATGTTGGCAGAAAAACTGAGCCTGCGGTTCAATTTCACATTAGTGACCACACTCAGATTATGCGGACGGTCAAAATTGGATGGATAGGGATCTCCAAAATTGATTCGTTCAGTGGGCAGGGGAGAATCCACTTCCATGATGGAACGGGAGTAGCTGTAGGCCACCCATCCGCTCAGTTTTCCAATGTTCTTTTTAAACAGGGCTTCGAAGCCATAGGCCTCCTGCTGCCCCTGCAGGGTCGCTGTTTCCACGTGCGGTGTACTGATAAAACTGGCCCCGTCGCGATAATCCACCACATCATGGATCTTTTTGTAATAGACCTCCAGCGAAGTGTTCAGTCCGCCCCGTGGAAAATCCTGGTAAAATCCAAGGGATACCTGATCCACATAGGGAGGCGAGATGTTGTAATCGCAAAGTTTCCATTGATCCGTTGGAGAAATGGCAACCGTGTTGCTGAGCATAAACAGAAACTGGTTCACCCGGTTGTAGGAGAATTTAAGAGAGTTATTGGCTCCGAGCATAAAATTCAAGGATACCCTGGGCTCCAGTCCCGTATAGGCTTTCAACAGTTCATAGGGCCCGGCATCTATGACATCCACCACGCTTCCCGGCTGAAGAGGCAGTCCCTCTCCATATACCTGGGCCTCATCCGGACCAAGCGACAGGTAGGTGGCAAAGCGGAGCCCTCCGTAAAGGGTCAGACGGGGCGTTAGTGTGATCTCATCGGCCAGGTAAACCGCAGTCTCCAGGCCTTTTTCCATTCCAAGTTCGACGGGCACCCGCATGGAGATATCCCCATAGGGAATTACGTCTCCCCTGTCCAGGTTATACAGGATGGCATTTCCCCCAAAAGTCAGCTTGTGTTTGCCCAGGGAGAGCCAGGCCATATCCACCTTGGCTTCATAGTGCTCAATGCGGTAGGACTGGGTCCATGATTCCGAGGCCACCTGTTCATCGATGGTTGTAAAATCGTAGGTACCATACACCAGGGCCAGATCGCCGTTGAGACGGGAACTTAACCTCCTGTTGATATTAATGGACCCCCCTGCATTATTATATTCATACTGGTTCGTGTTGCCCAGTTTGAAAAAGTCGTGACTGTAATATCCAAATGCCTTGATCAGCGTTTTTTCGCCCGGTTCCCAGGTCAGCATTCCCGAAAGATCATTGAAATTGGCCTTGCTCTCCCTTAACTCCTGATCCTCCAGCCTACCAAGGATCCAGTCCGAATAGGTGGAGCGTCCTGCAAGTATAAAGGAGCTTTTCCCTTTTTGGATGGGGCCCTCCAGGGAGAGGCGTGCGGTAACCGGACTGACTCCTCCCCTGGCCGTATACTTATTCAAATTGCCCTGGCGTGCTGTAATATCAAAAAAGGAAGCCAGTCGTCCACCGTAGGAGGCGGGCAGATTGCTCTTATAGAGCGTGAAGTCCTTCACAATGTCGGGACTGAATGAGGTGAAGAAACCAAACAGGTGAGAGCTGTTATAGACCGGGACCTTGTTCACGTAGATCATGTTCTGGTCCGCTGCACTGCCCCTTACATTAAATCCGGCGGCTCCTTCTCCCACGGTCTGAACACCGGGCAACATCTGGATCACCTTCAAAATATCCTTCTCGCCCATCACCACAGGAACCTCCTTCAAAACCTTGTAATTGAGGCGGTCAAATCCCATCTGGGTTCCCCTCACATTGTGGTACCTGTTGGCATGAACAACCACCTCAGTCAGTGCTATGATACTTTTTTCCATGGCAATGACCAGATCACCGTCTGAGAGGACTTCCAGGTAATTGTGCCGGTCCTCCATCCCCATGCATTTAAATTCAACGGTATATTTACCCGGTCTGACCACCATATTAAAACGGCCATTCACATCCGTGGCGGTACCCTTCTGCAGCTCCTCAAAATATATGGTTGCTCCAATCAGAGGATCCCCGGTCTCAAGATCTGAGATCTTTCCATGCAGGACGGCCACATTCTTGCCTCCTCCTTCTTTCCTGTCCCCAACCGTCAGAGTCTCCAGCCTTCCGGCCTTTCTGCCATCAATATAGCGTTGCTCGGTGGAAGTCAGCCCCCCGGAGTCTTCCTCCAGCTGACCCAGACTGCCCACGGATCCCGAGTAATCCGGTAGTTGTGACACAAAAGCCTGCCGATTGGATAAGTAGATCAGCCGCCCCTCCTCCAGGTGGTAGTAAAGGCCAGCCGGGAGCAGAGTTTTATCGAGGGTCCGGCGGAGTGAAAGCGCTTCCCCTGAGGCTGTAACCCTCACGCCTTTGATCCAGTTCTCCAGAAAAAAGAAACGAACTCCGGTTTGTTCTTCCACCTCCCTAACAAACTCCCCGAAGGGAACATCCTGAAAGGTCCCCTTAAAAATGATATCTGAATCCTGGGCCTGCAGGGAGCAGGGCAACAAGAGTAAAATCAGCAGAATTATTTGAAGGATCCTGAACATCAATTCCCCCCATTTAAATGATTTCCGACGGCCAGAAGAAAGAGTCCCAGTTGTTCAGTAGTAGCGCTCCTGATCTGAATATAATTGTTCTTTATGATTCTTTTCAGATCTTTCTGAATGGCCTTGGGGAAAAGCTTAACAAAGCTGCTCTTGTTACTAAAGGGATAGATCTTGCCTTCCAGTTCCAGGAAGTAATCTCTTTTGGGAGCCGTATACTCTTCAATAAACCTGGAATCGCCACTGACCGGTACCAGTATTTTCTCCCACTGAATATAAAGAACCAGAGCTCCGTCCCCGATCACCTGGTAAAACTGGTCTCCGGCCTCCTCCTGCAGTTTCATCCTCCTGAAATAGTTCTCTTCGATGGTGAATTCCTCCAGCCGGTCCCCTACCAGGATCACCATGTTCTCCGCCCCGTTTATGGTCCGGTACGCCACCTCCACCTGTTGGGCATGAATATCATACTTCAGCCAGATCTGGCTGTAAAGTCTGCCGCGTATGGTCACGGAACCCTGGTGCGACCATCCCTGCAGAAGATAGGGATGGCCCATGCTGCGGGGGTGTTTATTGTAGTACTGCATGCCATTCACCAGCTCCTGGTCCTGACCGAAGGCCCAAACCACCAGATCCTCAAAAGCCGCGGAAGAGTCGCCGGCAAGCTGCTGCCCCTGCAGTGGCACATTTATCAAACAGAAGCAACAGACCACTGAAATAAATAGCCTGTGCAGATCAGACCCCATTTGAAGAATATCTCATATTAATTTCAGGTCAGTTCTCCTTTGGACTAAACCAAAGGGAGAACGTTTAATTGTTTTTTTCTTTCAGGTATTCTACTACTTTGGAATGTCCGGCCTGAGCCGCAAAAAAACTCGCATCGTCGCCATCCACATCTTTTAGTGTTTTATCCGCCCCATGGTTCATAAGTACCTTAACTACCTCCAGGTTCCCTTCTGCTGCCGCATGCATGAGCGGCGAAAAATGCTCCTCCGAATCCATCTGATTGGGATTGGCTCCATGATCCAGCAGGATCTTTACAGTTTCAGGAAAGGGACCAGTGGCCCCGTAAAGCAAGGCTGTCCGATCCAGCAGGTCTCTTTGATCCACTTCTGCTCCTGCATGAATAAGAGCCAGCACAATCTCCGAATGCCCGTTATAAGCAGCAAACATTAAGGCGGTATGCCCGTCCTGATCCGTGGTATGGCAACTAACTCCCTGCTTCAACAGCAGCTTCACCTGCTCCAGGTCCCCGTCAAAGGCTGCCTGCCGGAAGGATTCCTCTTCCTTTGGACCCATCTGGATTCCGGAAAGATCGTCGGTAATGTGCCATTCCTTCGACTGATTCTCTGCCTGCTTATCCTCTGTCCGGGATTTTCCTCCACAACCCATCAGGAGGAGGGCCAATAGCAAACAGGGGAGGAAAATATTAAAGGAGCGCCGCATCATTTATGGGGATTTTTTAACAGGGTTGAAGATATAAAAGAATTTCAGGCTTCGTATCTTACAAGGCAACTTTTTATTCTCACCGTTTTGAAGGGATAAGCGTGAGGGAAGGTGCCCCCAAAACTCAGGTAATAAATGCACTCATGATCATACAGTTCCAGACGCTACTAGAAAAGTTCCGGGAGATCCTTCTTCGAAACGGATTCTCTCCACTACAGTCCTCCGAGCTGGCAAAGGTCTTCGCGGAAACCACCATGGATGGAGTGTTTTCCCACGGGATCAATCGTTTTCCAAGGTTTATAGAGGACGTGAAACAGGGGACCGTGGTCGCTGGAACAGGGCCCGAACTAATCAACCGCTATCCTGCCATGGAACAGTGGGATGGGCGGCAGGGAGCCGGTATTTCAAATGCTTTGTTCTGCACAGACAGATGTTTGGAGCTGGCTTCCTCTCACGGGATCGGAGCAGTGGGACTCCGGAACACCAATCACTGGATGCGGGGAGGAACCTACGGGTGGAGAGCGGCTGAACAGGGATTCCTCTTCATCGGGTGGACCAATACCATGCCAAACATGCCCCCCTGGGGAGCTTCCAGTCCAGGACTGGGCAACAATCCCTTTGTCCTGGCCATTCCGCGGGGTAAAGAGCACCTGGTTCTGGACATGGCCATGAGTCAATACTCTTACGGAAAACTGGAATGGCAAAAGAGAAAGGGCCTGGAACTTCCCGAATACGGAGGGTATAACCTGGATAAGAAACTGACCAGGGATCCGGGCGAAATCCTGGAATCAAAGCAGATCCTTCCCACCGGTCTCTGGAAGGGAAGTGGCCTGGCGCTGGTACTGGACCTGGCAGCAGCCTTGATTGCAGGCGGAAACACAACAAAAAAAATCGGAGAGCTTCCGGCAGAAACTGAGCTTTCTCAGGTTTTTATAGCCATGGACCTTAAACGGCAGCTTACTGAAAAAGAAAGGGAAAGTATGATAGAGGAAACCCTGGAATACCTGCATAGCCTCCATGAACAGGTACGCTACCCGGGGCAGCGAGCACTCCGGGACCGAAGAAGACATATGGCCCATGGGGTGGATATTCCGGAGGAGCTCTGGAACGAACTATTGGAATTAAACTCCTGACTCAGTTTCTAAAACCACCTTCGCCCGTTGCCAAAACGGGGATTCACGATATTGTTATAAATGGAGCCAAAGGTGTAGGTCAGTCCGAGCTCTCCCTCCAGGTTGTAGCTGGTCTCAAGTTCCTGTAATTGAAGAAGGATTTCCGCTTCAGAGGCCTCCCCTCTCACCAGGGATAGCTGGTCATTAATGCGCGCTGCGGCACCTCCTATGCGAAGCGACAAGCCCTTCAGGATCCGGATATTTACATAGCCGTTCAGCTCGAGTCTGTTCTTGGTGAGGTCATGAAAGAAATGGGATCCCTCCAGTGCCACGTTGATGGAACCCCATTTCTCCTGCACCTGGTAGGCCACCTGCAATTGCTGCTGCCACAATAATTGCTCCAGTTCATTGAAAATGGTGGTATCCGTGTAAATCCGGTACGAACTTCCAAGGCCATACAGGAATCTTAATTGACGGTGCGTGGACTTGGCATAGGGGAAAATATTGTATTCAATGGAGGGTAAAATATCTACCGAGAAGCCGGTGTTGTTATAATGAAGAAGAGAGCAGGTTCGGTCCTTAACCCAGCCGACCAGTGTTCCCCAAAGCTTTTTACCATCAACAGATCTAGCCCCTGGTAGCTCTTATCATTGGTATAGAGGGTATCATCGTAGGTATACTTTGTACGGGTATAGCGGTGGTCAAAATCCAGCTCCAATTTCCAGTCGTGAGTAATTTTGGTGGCAGAAATCGAACTTCGAAGAGAAAGCTCTTTGAAGGACTCCTCACCCTCAAAATCAGGTTCGGCCTCCAATTCGAATACCCAGTTGTTCCACTTATCTTCAACTACCTGGCGCTTCCACCCGATCGGTAGGGTTAATCAACACCTCGCTGAACAGGGGCGTTTTCGCCACATAGGGCATCAGTCCCATCTTAAGCATCTGGGTTCTCCAGATTCTCTGGTAATCCCTGGAATCATCAGGTCTGCTGGAGTAAACCAGGGTATCATTTATTCCACTGAACTCCTGCTGCCCGATAAAGGCATAGGTGTATTTTCTTCCGCCGCTTCCGGTGATCTCCCTGGTTTCCAATACATATAATTGTGCCTCTTTCACCTCCCTCACATAATTCACATAGGGGATCTCATCACGGATGTAATTCATGTCACAGCGGGCACAATCTATAAAAATACGGAGGCCATCCTCTCGTTGCACCGAAGAATCTGCTTCAGGCTCCTGTCCCATCAGAGACATAGAAAAAAATAGGCTGACTAAAATGTAGGCAATACCTGGTCTGGCTGTCTTAGTCATAGTAGATGAGTTAGTTAGTGCTTTAACTTGGACCCTCCCTAAAATAAATGGTTTAATGTCACCCCTGCTCTCATTCCTCCAGGCAGAGTGCCTGGTTCAGTGCCCTGATAGCCGTGTGGTAGTCCTTCCTGCCAATCACAAACTGCATATTCACCTGCATAAGTGACTGGGATACCGCCTCCACATTCACTCCTGCCTGGAATAGCGCAGTAGCTGGCTTTGGCCAGGGATCCGGGATAGGTGATATTGGTTCCCATGGCACACACCAGGGCCGCCTCCTTCACGGTCACTTTAAAATAGAGCCCTTTGAGTTCGGTTAGCAAAGGCTCCGACAGATCCTTTTCCCAGAAGACCATGGTTATGCTGTTGGCATTGGTGGCTTTCAGGATATAGGAGATATTGTGACGCTGTATCACCTTCATCAGGTTCAGGTCATATCCCACCTGTCCCACCATATGGGGATCATGCACTTCCATGGCTATTACCCGGTCGGTCCCCGATATGATCTCCACCCGGGATACTTTCACCCATGTAATCTTTGGATATAAGGGTGCCCGGGATGATCGGGCTCAAAGGTATTTTTGATCCGATATTGATCCCTGCCACCTCCAGGGGTTTGGACGCCTTGGGATGAATCGCTTCCATCCCAATATCTGCCAGCTGGTCGGCCACATTGAAATTGGTAGCCCCAACGGGCTTTGGAATTCTCCACCCCCACTATGGCCGGATCGGCGCTTGAAAGGTGGTATTCCTTATGGATCACCGCTTCGTCAGCCCTCACCTGCCACTGCGATCTTGCTGAAAGTTACTTCGGAGTAGCCGCGGTCAAACTCCCGCATAATCCCTTCGGTCCCCTTGGTATACCCCGTGGCAACAGGGACGATACTGGAAAAGTCTATACTCTGCAAAAGATTGTTTGATCCGTTCATCAATGCTCAGGTACTCCGCATCGTGAAAGCCACAAAGATCTACGAAAACGGAATTTATCCCATTGTTCTGCAAAATGTTAACCGAATTAAAGGCAGAATGCGCTTCCCCGATGGAGGCCAGGATCTCCCTGGCTGCCAGCAGGATATTCTGCTTATTCACATACCCGGAAGCCCTCACCTCCTCCAGGCTTCCCAGGTAATTCCTGCACTGCTCCACCCGGTCCCGGATAAAGGCATCGGCCACCTCCAGGTCCAGTCCTATCCCCTCCAGCTCATGATTGATTTGGATCAGCTTCTCCAGGAGATCCTCCAGGGCCTGCCTGTAATCCATGTTCTTCACAAACAGGTCATACACTCCGGGCTTACCGCTTTTTTTATGCTCAAGCAACCAGTTGGTCACATGCATATAGGCCGATACCACAAAAATCCGGTTGTAGTAAAATCCCTCCGGGGCCTGCCCCTTCACAATATTTTCCAGTACGTCCCCAAATTTGGACATGGAACTTCCTCCAATCTTATGAACTGTTAGCATATTCCAATCATTAATTTCAATTCGTCAAAAATAAACGCAGAAATTTCAGGAAGATCCTAAAATATATCTCAACGACAGGTTTTTTGAAGCGAGTATATGAGTGCCTTGTGATGCTCAGACAGGTCAAAATAATCCTCCAGATAGGAAATTACGCCTTTTTTGTCTTTGGGCTCCAGGTACTCAAACTCATTCACCACCTGGAGAATCTTCTCCTGGTAAAGATTGAGGTTTTCAATGGAAGGTATATAATCCTTGTCCTCCCTGCAGGGGCCGAGATAATATCGCTCCCTGACTGAACTGATCCCCAGGTCATCTCCCGGAATCGCATAATAGGCATTCACCAACCCCGTGTAATCGAAATCGTAAGGGACAGGGGTATAGCCTGTGCTTCCAATATCCGGGCAGGCCCAGGATCTTCACATTGTGCCGGTTCGGCACCGAGATAATCGACGATTCCCGATCATATACTGGAAAAGCGCCAGTCTGCTAATCTCCTCCGTGCGAAACAGTCTGCCTGTTAAATTATCCTGTTTCACCATGGTGGCATTATGCCGTTCGGCCAGCAGGGCTTCCGGTTCGATCATAAAGGCCCAGCCCTCTGTCACTTTATTTTTTCTCCCGGTATCCACATAGGTCATCTTGACCAGTCTCACCCTGAAACTAACCGGAGAGAGAAGGTTATACAGCTTATAACAGAGATACTCTTTTAATACATACTCCTCATAGGACTGTGGACCCTTGCAGTGGGTAACCACCTTGATCCGCTTAATTTCCTCGGGTTCTTCATTTTTTTCATCTGCTTTTCTTAAATCCAACCAGAAGGGTGCCAGGCTGCAGTGAGTTCTCCTGAATTTGCCACGGGCCTTCAACCTCACTTCTTTCTCCACCTTAACGTATCATTTAACTGGTATTGAAAATGAACCGGCATATATTCCCCTTTAAATTTTTCCCGCTGGTATCTCTTTAAATCGAGGGTGAGTGTGATCTTCATTGGAGTCGGTTTCATCAAAAATATCCAGGGAGGTAACCATGGTATCCACCTCCCGCACATGCAACTGCTCCAGCTGAGAAAAGAGGGAAGTGGCAGAAGAAAGCAGAGCTCCAGAATAGCAAATTGATTCGGAGGTTAGGGCTTCAGGAACGGCATATTCAAATTTAAAAAAATTACAGCTTCGGCAAAATCCGGACCAAAGTGCTTATTTTCAGACACAAGTGATAATCTGATATTAAAACCCCTGTTTTTTTGTCAAATTGTAGCAGAAGTTTCTTACATTTGCGGCTTACCTTACATTTTGACACAAATGGCAGGAAAAACACTATTTGACAAGATCTGGGATGCTCATGTGGTGGAAGAGATCGAAGGAGGACCTTCAGTTCTCTATATAGACAAACATCTGGTACACGAAGTAACCAGTCCTCAAGCATTTGCAGGAATTGAGAGCCGCGGGATCAGCGTTTTCCGCCCGGAAAATACGGTGGCCACTCCCGATCACAATGTCCCCACCATGGATCAGCATCTGCCCATCAAAGATGAACTTTCACGCTTCCAGGTAAATAAACTGACCGAGAACTGTGAGAAGCACGGCATCACCCTCTATGGACTTAACCATCCCTACCAGGGCATTGTGCACGTCATTGGTCCCGAACTGGGAATCACCCAACCCGGCATGACCATGGTTTGCGGCGACAGTCATACCTCCACCCATGGAGCCTTTGGCAGTGTCGCCTTTGGAATAGGCACCTCGGAAGTGGAAATGGTGCTGGCCACCCAGTGCATTCTTCAGCCCAAACCCGAAAAATGCGCATTACCGTGGATGGTCAACTGTGCAGAAGGGGTTACCGCCAAAGATGTGATCCTATATATTATTTCCAAGATCTCCACCAGCGGCGGCACAGGCTATTTTATTGAGTATGCCGGCTCGGCCATCCGCAGCCTGTCCATGGAGGGAAGAATGACCGTATGCAATATGAGCATTGAAAGCGGAGCGCGGGGCGGATTCATTGCCCCGGACGAGACCACCTTTGCATATTTAAAAGGACGGGAATTTGCCCCTGCCGGAAAAGAATTTGATAAGGCGGTTGAGAAATGGAAGGCAGCTTGCATAGTGATGAAGATGCCGTCTTTGATAAAGAGCTGCACTTTGATGCGGCCGATATTGAACCCATGATCACCTATGGGACCAACCCGGGCATGGGGGCCAAGATCAGTGGAAGCATCCCAGCCGTGGAGGAGATCGAGCCTGCCACCAGGGAATCCTATGAAAAATCACTGGCCTACATGGGATTTCGAAGCCGGCAGTCCCATTGCGGAGGAAGGTGGACTATGTCTTTGTGGGCAGTTGCACCAACGGCAGAATTGAAGATCTGCGGGAAGTGGCCCAGTTTGTGAAAGGAAAAAAAAAGGCTGAACATGTGACGGCATGGATCGTCCCGGGATCCAAGCAGGTGGAAGAGCAGGCACATAAAGAAGGAATTACTGCAAGTCTGGAAGCAGCCGGTTTCAGACTGAGACAACCCGGTTGCTCCGCCTGCCTGGCCATGAATGACGATAAGATACCTGAAGGGAAGCTGGCCGTAGCCACCTCCAACCGGAATTTTGAAGGCCGACAGGGCCCCGGTGCCAGAACCATGCTGGCCAGTCCCCTGACCGCTGCTGCTGCAGCTGTTACAGGAATAGTCACAGATCCAAGATCTGCTTTAATGCAACAAATTCCTTTCTGAATTGTAATATTAAACGAATTCCATGATGTCCATCGATAAATTTCAAACCATCACCTCCACGGCAGTCCCCCTGCCCATCGAGAATGTTGATACCGATCAGATCATCCCGGCCAGTTTCCTGAAAGCCACCACCCGGGAGGGTTTTGGTGAGAACCTCTTCAGGGACTGGAGGTATCATAAAAACAGATGAGCCCATAAGACGATTTTGTATTGAACAATGATGTCTATTCGGGGAAAAATCCTGGTGGCAGGCAAAAACTTTGGCAGCGGATCCAGCCGGGAACATGCTGCCTGGGCCATTCATGATTATGGGTTCAAAGTGGTGGTATCCAGTTTTTTTGCTGATATCTTCAAGAACAATGCCCTGAACAACGGGCTTGCTTCCGGTCCAGGTATCAGAATCCTTCCTCGCTGTCCATCTTTGCGGCCATTGAACCCGATGCCGGCACCCAGATCCGCGTGGACCTGCTGAAGCAGCAGGCATCACCCTGCCGTCGAAAGGACAAACGGAAAGTTTCGATATTAATCCCTATAAGAAAGAGTGCCTTCTCAATGGCTATGACGATATCGATTTCCTCCTGAACATTAAGGATAAATTATTGCACATTCGAAAAATCGAGAATCTAATTCCATTACATCATGAAAATCACCATCATGGATACCACCCTCCGGGACGGGGAACAAACCTCCGGGGTATCCTTTACAGCTACGGAAAAGCTCAATATTGCCAAAGTGCTTCTTGGGGATCTGAATGTGGATCGCATTGAAGTAGCCTCGGCCCGGGTTTCTGAAGGAGAATACCAGGGTGCCAGAAAAATATTTACCTGGGCCAAAGAAAAAGGACATATTGATAGAGTAGAAGTACTTGGGTTTATTGATGGAGATATTTCACTGAAATGGATCAAGGATGCCGGGGGGAAAGTGAACAATCTGCTAACCAAAGGCTCCCTGAAGCACTGCCAGAACCAGTTAAGAAAAACTCCCGAGCAACATATTGCCGATATTAAAGAGGTGCTCAGGCTGGCCAGGGAGATGGGTATCCGGATGAATATCTATTTCGAAGACTGGTCCAATGGCATGCGCAACTCGCCCGATTACATGTACCAGATGCTGGATGCACTGAAAGATGAAAGCATCGAGCGCTATATGCTTCCCGATACCCTGGGGATCCTGAATCAGCAGGAGACCTACGATTTTTGCCTGGATATGGTTACACGCTACCCGGAACTGAATTTTGATTTCCACGCACATAACGACTACGACCTGGCCACTGCCAATGTATTCTCCGCCATCAAAGCAGGGATCACCGGCATTCATACCACCCTGAATGGACTGGGAGAACGGGCCGGGAATGTTCCGCTCTCCAGTGTCATCGGGGTGGTAAAAGATCATTTCAAATACGAGATGAATGTGAAAGAGGAACACCTCTACCATGCCAGCAAGATGCTGGAGTCCTTCTCCGGCATCCGCATTCCTGCCAACAAACCCCTGATCGGTGAAAATGTATTTACCCAGACAAGTGGCATCCATGCGGATGGCGATCAGAAAGATGATCTCTATTTCAATGACCTGCTTCCGGAAAGGTTTGGAAGAAAGAGGAGCTATGCCCTGGGGAAAATGTCAGGCAAAGCCAGCATTTTAAAGAACCTGGAAGAGCTGGGAATCGAGTTAAGCAAAGAGGATGCGAGACTGGTCACGGAGCGGGTTATAGAGCTGGGGGATAGAAAGGAGATTATAACCAAAGATGACCTGCCCTATATTATCTCCGATGTACTTCGGGGAAAACGGGTGGAGGAGCGGATCAAGATCAAGAACTTTCAGCTCTCTGTGGCACGCGGACTCCGCTCAGTAGCCACGGTGGCCATTGAAATCGATTGTTCTGTGTATGAAGAAACTGCTTCGGGCGACGGGCAATACGATGCGTTTATGAAGGCCCTCTGGAAAATTTACGACAAGCTGAAAAAGAAGCACCCCTTGCTGACCGATTATGTGGTCAGCATTCCCCCCGGAGGAAAGACCGATGCCCTGGTGGAATGTATGATCACCTGGAACTACGATGGGAATCTCATTAAGACCCGGGCGCTGGATTCGGACCAGACCGTTGCAGCCATCAAATGCACCACCAGAATGCTAAACATTATAGAAACCAACAAATAAATGGATTTTAATATCGCCGTACTGGCAGGGGACGGCATAGGTCCCGAGATCATTGAACAGGCCATCAAAGTATTAAAGGCCGTGGGCAACAAATACAGGCACAACTTCAAATTTACAGAAGCTCTGGTGGGCGCCACCGCCATCGACCGGGTGGGTGATCCCTTCCCGGAGGAGACTTTCCAGCTCTGCATGAATTCAGATGCCGTACTCTTCGGAGCCATTGGCGATCCCAAGTATGATAACGATCCGAAAGCGAAAGTGAGGCCCGAACAGGGATTGCTGGCCATGCGGAAAAAACTGGGGCTCTATGCAAATATCCGGCCGGTGACCACCTTTAGTTCTCTGATCCATAAATCGCCCCTGCGCAAGGACCTGGTGGAAGGTGCTGATTTTGTGGTGATCCGGGAACTGACCGGAGGTATCTATTTTGGAGACAAAGGCCGCTCTGAGGACCTGAATACCGCCTTTGACAACTGTGTCTATACCCGGTCCGAAATAGAGCGGATCCTGGTACTGGGATTTGAATACGCAGCCAAACGGAATAAACGCCTGACCGTGGTAGACAAGGCCAATGTTCTTGCCACCTCCAGACTATGGAGAGAGACCGCCCAGGATATGGCTCCCGCTTTTCCGGACATTGAAGTGGATTATATGTTCGTGGATAATGCAGCCATGCAGATCATCCAGTGGCCAAAAAAATTCGATGTGATGGTCACCGAAAATATGTTTGGAGATATCCTTTCCGACGAAGCCAGCGTGATCACAGGCTCACTGGGGCTGCTGCCCTCTGCTTCGGTTGGGATACATACCTCGGTATTTGAGCCCATTCATGGCTCCTACCCCCAGGCTGCAGGCAGGGACATTGCCAATCCGCTGGCTACTGTACTTTCAGCCGCGATGCTGCTGGAACTTGCCCTGGACCTCACAGAGGAAGCACAGGCCATCAGGAAAGTGGTGGACCGTTCCATGGAGGAAGGAGTGGTTACCGAGGATATTTCTGAAGGGAAGCCCTATCGAACTTCTGAAGTGGGTGACTGGCTTGCCGCCCAGCTGTAGACCCTGATCAGGCCCGCCTGGGCGGATTAACTTTACGTTCCAGAAACCAGACATCAATCCCGGCTTCGCTATCCTCCCACTTGTGATACTCTTCGAAGCCCACATAGTGGTAAAGCTTCCGGACTTTCTCCACGGTCGTCTCAATCAGAATAGGCAACTGAAGTTTCTCTGACAGGCCAAAGAGATGATCCCTGATATCTGCCAGACCATTCAGGCTTCTGTTATTGGGGACAGAACCCAGGACCCAGACATAAATATAATCTTCATAAGCGGGGCGCAGACTGGCAATGTATTTCTCCCGCCTGAGAGTGGGGAACAGCTGTGAAAACCGGATGGCCTGCAGGAACATTTTTACATAGCGGAGGTAATCCATAAAGCCTCTTTTATACTGGCTTTTCCTGTAATAAAAAAGCACGGTCGTTTTATCCTTTGAAAGATAGATGCCGTTAAATTTTTCCACCAGGGTAAAGGCGTATTCTGTCATCAGCCGAACACTCCGGGAGGGATTTTTCTTTTTCATCATCGCCACGGCACGAGGGTTCTGCTTAAAAGCATCGGAGACTATCGAAATGATAATCTCCCTGTCAGAGGAATTCATTTTGTAGGGTATTGAGATTATTCAGACTCCATCAATGACACTAATTTGTGGAAAATTTCTGTATTCTCATATACTCCGATGAAGTTTTCTGCACCGGGGCCATAGGCAAACACCGGGACCAGGGCTGCCGAATGGTTGGTGGAAGCAAAGCTTGGCTCTATCCTGGAGTAATCAGAAGTACCGTAGCTGTTGTTACCTGCCGCCCCCAGCGTAAACCCGCCGGTTTCATGATCGGCGGTTACGATCACCAGGGTCTCCCCATCCAGCTCCGCGTAGTCCAGAACGGCCCCTATGGTTCGTTCAAAATCATTGACCTCAGCTTTCATATACTCCACCTGGTTGCCATGTCCGGCCCAGTCTATTTGCGATCCTTCCACCATGAGGAAATACCCTTGCTCCCCTGTAGATAGATAGTCCACCGCGATGGAAGTTGCCCTTGCCAGAAAATCTTCCCGGCCATGCAGCATGGTGGGCATCCGTTCCTCGTCCAGCAAAAATCCATACCTGGTGCCTTCTCCTGGTTTCCTGATTTTTTTCAGCTTCTTAAAATTTATTTCAATGCCATGCTCCTCAAAGGGAAAGGCTCCGGTAGAATCCCGGAAGTATTTTGAACCGCCTCCCGCAAAAAAATCAATCTCCGAATTTAAAAGGTCCCGGGCAATTTCCTCTTGCATATACCTGTCGGCCTGATGGGCAAAGAATCCTGCCGGGGTGGCATCGGTCATGTAGGAGGTGACAACGATCCCGCTTTTATATCCCTTGCGGGACAGGATCTCCACAATATTTTCACGCACCGCCGTATCCAGGTCCACACCCACCGCCAGGTTATAGGTTTTAAACCCGGTAGCCAGAGCAGTTGCCGCGGCAGAGGACTGGGTAACCACTTCCCGTCCGGAAGAGGTCTTGGCCAGTCCGATATACTTAAAACGGCTAAAAGCCGGCTCATGTTCTTTTTCCTTCTGATCCGGGAAATAGTAGGCGGAAGAGAGCTGTGAAATCCCCATTCCATCCCCGATCATCAGGATCACATTTTTAGGTGACCCGGCCTTGCCGGATTCATTCTGCCCATTTAAGGGCAGCCAGAGAAGCATGCTTATTCCCAAAATTACCAGGATTGCAAAATGCTTGTTTTTCTTTGCTTGTTTCATTGTACCCATCATAATACAATAACCACACCAAAACAAAATTGTTTCTTGCAGGATGCAACTAGCGGCAGGTAGGAGTGATATTTCTCTGGATAAAATTTTTATGCTCGCTCGTCTCGTAATAGCTTTCAATATAGTTAACCATATCCACTTTCTCCTCTTCATCCAGGTACTCAAAATCCATGATCAGATTAATGATTTCCTCCCGGTAGGAGGCAAGCCAGTCGATGGTCTTCTGATGAACCTCCTCGCTTCGGCAGGCCCCCAGATAATAGCGCTCCCTCACGCTGGTAATTCCCAGATCCGGACCAGGGGTGGCGTAGTTTGTATTGACCAGGCCCGTGTAATCAAAATCATAGGGAACAATAATAAAGCCCGTGGGGCCATACTCCTTCAGGGTTAGTATTTTCAGGTTGTGCCTTCCGGTAACAGAATAGTCGGCCTGCCCGATCATGTAATGAAAGTAAGCTACCTTATCCATCCACTCCTTGTTGACGGTCCGGATGGAAAGCTTGTCACTCTTTATGGCCATGGCCTTATTTCTTTCGGCCATCATAAACTCCGGCTCAATGATGAAGCCCCAATCTTCGCTAACCTTATTTTTTCTGCCTGTATCGATGTACCTGAGTCTGACCAGCCTGGTATTGAAACTGTAGGGGGAGAGCAAATTGTATATCTGGTATACCAGGTACTCCCGGAGTACGTAGTCCTTATAGACACTTGCAGGACGACAACGGGTCACAACCTTCATCTTTGTAACCTCGCGCAGATCCTCTGCCTCAATGCCTGCATATCGGATATTCATCCAGAATGGAGGCATATTGCAGATATCCATTCTGTTGTTTCCCCGTGCCTTGACCCTCACGGTATGGTTCACCTCAAATGAATCTCTCACATGGCAGGTCAGACTGGCCTGATGGTACTTCTCCTTTCTCTTTGATTTCTGAAACTCCTTGATATTAAACTCCAGGGTCAGGTGTAAAGGTTCCTTGATACCAAACAAATCCTCGTAGACTTCCAGGGTATCTTCAAAGGTCGGGATATAATCCTCTTGTGAGAAAAGCGGTGTGGAAATGAGTAAAACGAATGCGGCAAGAGCGAAAAAACTACGCATGAAATCTAATTTATTAAATATAACCGGGTGTTCCCGGAAATGTTTTCCACCTCCATCTGCTGAAGAAATAAAAATACAATTTAGTCATTGATTCGCAATCCGTAAACTTTCTTAAATTAGAGTTTTATTATTTACACCAAACAGAACAGAACCCATGAAAAAAATTGTTGCCCTAATAAGCCTTTGTGGCCTGCTGCTGAATGTTCAGGGACAGAAACCTGAAGAGACAGAAGACTGGTCCAGAAAACCTGAAGTTGTAACGCCGGGAAAAGGAAGCCTCCCCCCCTCAGATGCCATCATTCTGTATGGCGGAGCAGACGACCTGGATAAATGGGAGAGCGAGAGAGAAGGGCCTGCCAAATGGATCGCAGGAAAGGCATTGACCGTGGCACCAAGGGCAGGAGGAATTAAAAGCAAAGAGAGCTTTGGGGATATGCAGCTCCATATCGAATGGCGCTCCCCGGCTGAGGTAAAGGGAGATGGACAGGGCCGAGGCAACAGCGGCATTTTCCTGATGGGCAAGTACGAGGTCCAGGTACTGGATTCCTACGATAATGAAACTTACTATAACGGACAGGCCGGAAGCATCTATAAACAGACCATCCCCCTGGTAAATGCCTGCCTGCCCCCTGGTGAATGGCAATCTTACGATATTATCTTCCAGGCACCTGTATTTGCCGAAGATGGATCGAAAGTCTCCTCAGCCTATGTCACCGTGATCCATAACGGAGTTTTGATTCAGAATCATGTGGAAATTCTTGGAACCACCGAATATATCGGGAAGCCAAAAAATGATCCGCACCCGGCGAAATTACCCATCCACCTGCAGGACCATGGAAATCCAGTCTCCTACCGGAATATCTGGGTACGCCCGCTTTAGTTTAACTTTCTAAGCTTATCAGCATATGTCACGACCAGTTACACTTTTCACGGGCCAATGGGCCGACCTTCCCCTGGAAACTCTTTGTGAAAAAGCGAAGACCTTCGGGTATGACGGACTTGAGCTAGCCTGCTGGGGGGATCATTTTGAGGTAGATCAAGCCGACGAGCATTACTGCAATGAAAAGCTGGCCCTCCTGGGCAAATACGGATTAAAGGTATTCGCCCTCTCCACCCACCTGGTGGGTCAGGCTGTTTCTGACCGCATCGACGAACGCCATAAAAGCATTTTACCTGTATACGTCTGGGGTGATGGAGATCCCGATGGCGTGAACAGTCGCGCAGCCGAGGAGATCATAAAGACCGGAGAGGCCGCCGAGCGTATGGGGCTCAAGGTAGTAAACGGCTTTACCGGCAGTCCCATCTGGCACATGCTCTACAGTTTTCCTCCCACATCCACAGCTATGATAGAGGAGGGATTTCAGAAATTTGCAGCCCAATGGAAACCCATACTTGACAGGTTCCAGGAACTGGAGGTAAAATTCGCTCTGGAGGTGCATCCCACCGAGATCGCTTTCGATATTGCTTCAGCACGGAAAGCGCTGGAAGCCCTGAACCACCACCCGGCCTTTGGATTTAACTACGATCCCTCCCATCTGGGCTACCAGGGAGTCGATTACGTCAAATTTATCTCTACATTCAGCGAGCGGATATTCCATGTGCATATGAAAGATGTCGGCTGGTCGGATGTCCCGGTGGAAGCAGGGGTATTCGGGGGACATACTGAATTTGGTGCTCCGGGCAGATTCTGGGATTTCAGGTCCCTGGGCCGCGGTAAAATCAATTTCGAAGAGATCATCAGGGCCCTCAACCGGATAAACTATCAGGGTCCCCTCTCAGTGGAATGGGAAGATAGTGGAATGGACCGCGAGCATGGTGCCACGGAGGCAGCCGCCTTTGTGAGAAAGGTGGATTTTCCGCCCTCTTATATAGATTTTGATGCTGCTTTTGAAGAATAAAAAAACTTTTAGAACACTCTTAAGCCTGATTCTGCTTTGCAGCGGACTATGGGCTCAGAATCCCGCTAACTGGTCACACTTCCGCGGATCGGAATTAAATGGGATCTCCCGGGAAATGGGCTTTCCCACCCTCTGGAGCGACTCCGTGAACATCGCCTGGAAAATTCCGGAATCAGGGAAAGGGTGGTCCTCACCGGTAGTCTGGGGAGACCAGGTCTGGTTCACCACCGCCAACAGCGAGAGCAGAGAGCTGCGTGCCCTGTGTGTGGACCTGAAGACCGGAGAGAAGCTGCACGACCGGCTTGTTTTTCATCCGGATAAACTCTTCAGGATCCATGCGGTGAACAGTTATGCTACCCCCACTCCGGCCATCGAAGAGGGATATGTTTATCTGCACTTTGGCCGCTATGGAACCGCCTGCCTGAACAGTGTCACCGGGGAGACCGTATGGGAACGTACCGATCTGCAGTGTGAACATATTCAGGGGCCCGGTTCCTCCTTATTTCTCTATAAGGATAAACTTATTGTTCACATGGAGGGGACGGATGTACAACAGATACTGGCCCTGGATAAAGGCAGTGGAAAAACCATCTGGATCGCGGAGCGACCCGAAGAGATCTACGATTCCATGGCCCCCATCGGGAAGAAAGCCTTTGTCACCCCCATCATAATAAAAGTAAGAGGGCGCGACCTGCTGATCAGCAATGGATCCAGGACCTGTATGGCCATTGATCCGGAAACCGGAGAGGAAGTCTGGCGGGTGAATCAGGGCGATGATTCCACCATCTCCATGCCTGTGGAGGGCGATGGCCTGGTTTACTTTTATACCAGCTTTATATCCGGAGAGGATGGCGATAAGTACGCCGAACTTTTTGCGGTTAATCCCGATGGCAGTGGAGATATCGGGAAGACCCATCTGCTGTGGCGAATGAAAGCCCCCATCCTTCAACTCTCCACCCCCGTTTATGTGGATGGACTGCTCTATGCAGTCGATTCGAAAGGTGTTTTCTATTGCCTGAATGGCCAAACCGGCGAGGTGCTCTGGTCAGAGAATCTGAAAGGCAAATACCATTCCTCCCCCATATACGCGAACGGACTGCTGTATATCAGTTCCACACGGGGGGAGACCTTTGTATACAGGGCCGGTCCAGAACCTGAACTGATTTCAAAAAACTTTCTGGAGGGTGAAATCTGGGCCACTCCGGCTTTCACCGGGGGTGCCATTCTGATGCGCACCAGCGAATATCTCTATAAGATTGTATCGGATTAACTTTTTTAAGAAAGCATGCTATAAGCCCATAAACTGCATCCCGGCTCCTGCCAGCAGGATAATCAGACCGGCGAAAAGATGCAACTGGTGCTCCCTCCCTTTGAACCTCACCAGGGATAGGCCCTGGTAACCCAGCAGGACCACCAGCATCATGGTTCCCACCGTGGCAATTCCAAATACAAGGGCAACCAGAAAAACACCCAGTCCACTCTGGTTGGCAGCCGGATAGATAAGCATGGGGATCAGAACCTCACAGGGCCCAAACACAAAAATCAAAAAGAGGATCCACGGAGTCAGTTTTCCAGCCTTATCCGCCTTCATTTCATTGACATCCAGGTGCAGATCCGCATGCCGGATGGATTTGGGACGCAGAAAGGCAGGAACATGCATATGTGCGCCCCTTTTGAGGTATTTATAAAGCCCGTAGGCGGTATAGAGGATCCCGAAAGCAATCAGCATCCACCCCACCAGGCTGCCCCGGCTGGCTTCAAAGGCCTCCAGTTTACTCAGACTGATACCCATGGCGATCCCTATCATTCCCAGGATCACGGAACCGGTCACATGACCCACCCCGGAAATAAAAGTAATCCACAGAGTCCGGGTACGTGTCCATTTACGTGCTTTGCTCAATACAATGAAGGGAAGGTAGTGATCGGGGCCTAGCAGGGTATGAACCACCCCCAGGGTTGCCGCCGACATCAAAAGGACCATCATTTCACTCATAATCCGAAAATAACTTTAGTAAGAATTAATAACTGATTTCTTTTGCAATTAGGTGAGCCTGGCAGGCTGCCCCAAATCCATTATCAATGTTCACCACGCTCACTCCGGCCGCGCAGCTGTTAAGCATGGCGAGCAGGGCCGATACACCGCCAAAATTGGCCCCATATCCTGCACTGCAGGGCACTCCTATAACCGGTTTATCGACCAGTCCCCCGACCACACTGGCCAGTGCCCCCTCCATGCCGGCAACCACAATCACCACGGCCGCATTCCTGATCAGGTCCATCCGGTTAAAGAGCCTGTGAATCCCTGCCACTCCTACATCGTAGATGCGTTCCACCCGGCTCCCCAGAAATTCAGCGGTCACAGCCGCCTCTTCCGAAACAGGCATATCAGAAGTGCCGGCTGATACCACCGCAATATATTTTTCAGAAGGTTTTTGTTCTTCCGCCCGATAGACGATGGCCCTGGCCAGTTCATGGTAGAGGGCGCCAGGGACCTGCTTCAGGACAGCCTCATATTTCTCACGGGTGGCCCTGGTGGCCAGAATCGGGATACCTTTTTCATGCAGCCGCCCGGCAATATCAGCCAGCTGCTGGGGCGTTTTCCCTTCAGAGTAGATTACCTCTGGAATCCCGGTCCGCTTGTGACGGTCCGTATCCAGAGTGGCAAATCCCATCTCTTCCAGTCCTTTCGCCGAAAGCTCCTCCGCCGTCTCCTCCAGTTTAAGTTCACCTCTGCTGAACTGTTCCAGAAGCCTGATGATTTCAGTTTTATCCATTATAAGTTTTTAAATACCTCCTTGCGAATTTCCTCCAGCGTGACTCCATGCACCCTGGCCAGTTTGCGGCATTGTTCAAATTCCGGTTTCTCATTGACTACCCGTCCATTCCAGAAACTACGCTTGACCTCCACCTCCCCGTATTTGGTGCCCACCTTTAGCTGCTCTCTTCGCAACATACTTTTTTTCACCAGGTTCTCCCTTAAACCGATGCTTGTAGTTTCCGTGAAGAGGATCTCCTTGATTGTCTTCACCGTATCCACGGCGCAGAGGACACAGAGCATGTGTCCGGGCCTTGATTTCTTCATCACCAGAGGAATAATAAATACATCGGCTGCCCCCGCGGCAAAGAGCAGGTCCATCACATGGGTATAGCTTTCCGGATTCATATCATCCAGGTTGCATTCCAGCATCACGGCCTCTTCCTCGCTGACATCCCCCGACTCCCCTCCCTGGCTTTCAGCCAGGTATACCCGAAGCACATTGGGAATATCCCCGTCCCGCTGCCCGATTCCATAGCCGGCTTTTTTTATGCTCAGGTCCATTGTCTCTGAAAACCTGTCCACGGTGGCTGCCAGAATCGCTGCCCCGGTGGGCGTGGTGGCCTCATAGTCCACCAGTCCGGATTTTACCGGAAGCCCGGCAACAATCTCAGCGGTGGCCGGAGCCGGAACCGGCATCAGGCCATGGGCACACTTTACCATACCTCCTCCCAGTTGTACCGGGGAGGCAAGAATCTCATCCACTTCCAGAAACTCCTGGCAGATGGCAGCCCCCACGATATCGGCAATGGAGTCCAGTGCCCCGACTTCATGGAAATGGACCTGCTCCTTGGATATGTTATGGACCTTGGCCTCAGCTTCCGCCACCAGGTTAAAAATGGCCAGGGACTTAAGCTTAATTTTTTCTGTCAAGCTGCTCGCGTTTATCAACTCTTCTATATGACTCAGGTGCCTGTGTTTTTCATTCTCCGGATGGTCCACCACCACCGTGACCTTGGTGCCGCTGATCCCCTTTCGCATATCTTTTTTCACCTCCAGCCTGAATCCTTTAATATTCAGTTTGGCCAGTTCACTCTCCAGATAAGCAGCATCCACGCCCAGGTCTACCAGGGCTCCCAGGTTCATATCTCCGCTGATCCCGGCAAAACAATCGTAGTATAATATCCTTTTCATTCCTGATTCCAGCTATACATTCTATACCTATTACTTTCCAATACTCCGGTTTAACTTTCCGCTCACCAGTCCCTCCTCATCGATCACCACCTCGGGGAATCCGATCTCCCGGATCTTCTCCACTAACGAAGACTTCATCTCCAGCAAGCGGGGGACCTCCTCCCTGGGAACCTCTATTTTTCCATGATCGCCGTAGTGGCGTACCCGCACATCCTCAAAACCAAAACTATTCAGCAGATCTTCGGCCTGCTCTATCTCCACCAGTTTTTTCCTGGTAATGGAATGGGCATACGGAATCCTGGAACTGAGGCAGGGACTGGCTGGCTTGTTCCAGTTGGGAAGTTCAAAATGCCTGGCAATCTCCCGAATCTCCTCCTTGGTAATCCCGCAATCTGCAAGTGGAGCACGTACCTCATATTCCAGGGCGGCCTTCATGCCCGGGCGATAGTCGCCATGATCATCTACGTTTGTACCGTTTAACACAGGGAAACCGGGATACTTCTCACTGATCTTCTGCAAGTCTGAATAAAGATGATCCTTGCAGAAATAACAACGGTCCACCGGGTTTTCATTGTAGCGTTCATCCTCCAGTTCTCGTGTCTCAATCACCTCCAGGATGATATCAAATTGTTTGCTGAAAGCCAAAGCAAGCTGGAAGTCCTTCCTCTTCAGACTTTCGGAATCGGAGATCACCCCGATAGCAGCCTGCCTGCCCTGCCATCTCCTGGCCAAAAAAAGCAAGAGAGAAGAATCTATCCCGCCTGAAAAGGCCACAATGGAACCAGGCTGCTCCTTAAACCACTGCTCCAGTGTCACTAACTTCTTTTCCGTATCTTTTTTCATGTTTTTCCTCTCTAATCAAATCTGCTCATGGTCAATTTCCCGTGCTGGATCCCTTTTTCAGAAATGAGTTTTTCGGCCAGTTCGGTGAGCCTTGCTGAGATTCCATTAAGGGCAATCACCTCCATGCTATATTGATCATTTAGGGTGAATCTCTGTACTGAAAGGATCTCATCGGGATATTGCAACTGTGTTTCAACCAGGTGATTGGCGATGTCTCGCCTGTGATGGTCATACACCAGATTTATTGATCCAGCTACCCGGTTATTGCACTGCCACTTCTTCTCTACAATATGCCGGTTCACCAGCTGTCGCAGTGCCTGGGAACGATTGGAATATTTATTCTCCTGCACATATTCATCCAGCGCATCCAGCACGTCCTTCTCAAATGATACCCCGAATCGTACGACCGACATCGTGTTACTTTTTTACACAAAGGTGTTAACAATGGCAATATAGATAATTTTTCTGAAGCACAAAAACGGTCAGGGACCTGCGCATTGCAGAGGTGGTGGCCAAGGACATCCATCTGAAGGACGGGAAGATCGAATTCTACCGGACCAAAGTGAAACTCTCTTTTAAATACGAAGCATAAACTTACATTCCTGGGCCCCGGAATGGGCCCAGGTTTAATGGATTACTCGTACCTGAGACTGTCTACGGGATTGGCGCGGGCAGTTCTCAAGGCCTGGAAGATTACAGTAAGCAAAGAAAACAGCACTGAAAGGACAAATACAATCACAAATACCATGATCTTCAGTTTGATGGAGTAGTTGAAAAACTGGAAGAGTTTCCAAAGAGCCAGGTAAGCCAGGGGAAGGGCCACCAGGTTGGAGAGCACTACCAATTTCATAAATTCGGAAAGCAGAAGATTCACCACCGAAGCGGTTTGAGCGCCCATCACCTTGTGTATCCCCACTTCTTTGGTCCTGCGGGTATTGTTGAACTGGGAGAGCCCGATCAGTCCCATGATGGCAATAAAAATGGCCACTGCAGAGAATATTTTGAAAATAAGTTTGATGCCCTCTGAGCTTTCCAGAGCAGGGTATTTATAATTGCTTACAAAATCATACTCCAATTCATATCCCGGGTTGTGTGCCAGAAAGACCTTCTCAATGATTGACAGCTGCTCTGCAGAGGCGTGCGAATCCAGCCTGACAAAAAGGTATTGCTGCACCGGTTCATAAACGTAAATCAGAGCCTCGCCCCCAATACCAGGCAGGTTAAAAGGAAAGAAATTGATATCCTCAGTCACACCCAGGATGATGCGGTCATGCCCCCATATGTACATTTCACTCCCTACCGGATCCTCCCATCCCATCCAATCGATTAAAGAATGGCTCACCACCACATAATTGTAGTTCAGTGTATCACGCGCCTGGCTAAAGTACTCTCCCTCAAGCAGGTCGATTTCGAAGGTGGTCAGGAAATCGGCATTGGTCCGGATGACCCTGGCAAATTTATTATGGTCACCCTCCCGCTCCCCCCAGTCGACCTCACCGTAATTGACCTCCACAGGGACATCGGAGGCCGAGCTTACCCCTTTCACAAAAGCAAGTTGTTCCAGTTCTTGTTTAATCACCGGGTACTTGTCCCAGACCTTTCCCTTGGTCCGGATATATAAAACATCCTCCCTGTTAAACCCCAGGTCGGCATCCCTCAGGTAATCGAACTGACGAACTGTGAAGATGGAAACAGTGATAAAGAAAATAGAGAAGACAAACTGTAGCACGATCAATACCCTCCTGGATCTTCTTCCGGTGTTTGGATTCTCTATACCCTTTCCTGAAAAAAAGCTTAAAGGTTTAAATCCTGAAATTTTAAGGGAAGGATAGAGTCCGGCCAGAAGTCCCGTGATAATAAAAATACCTGACATTTGCGCCCAGAATCCCCAACCTTTTTGGATGTGCTCCTGGTACACACCAAATGATCGAAAGCTAAGGGGTGTCAGGTGTTCCGCAATAAAGAAACCCAGATAGAATGCGACCAATAACAGAAGATAAGATTCGCTCAGAAACTGGATCACTAGCTGGCTTTTGCCAGCACCGGCACTTTTACGTATAGCAATCTCCTTTAGTCGCATGGAAGAACTGGCCGTGGTAAGGTTCACAAAATTAATAGAAGCAATCATCAGGATAACAACTGCCAGAATCAGGTTAATCAGGTAGCCTATCCCTCCCCCATTCTCGTTGTGAAGATGCATGCGGTCAAAGCGGTCCATGAAAAAATAAGATTCAAAATCTTCCTCGAAATTCTCCTCAACATGCCTATTGATCCCTTCATTCAACGCGACCAGATCACGTCCCTGAGTCAGTTTGAAATTATTAAAGTACATAGTGCCTCCATATCCGTTGACCGGGTATCCCAGTTCTTCCAGGACATGGAATCCAAGGAGGGCGCTGAACTGATAAGTGGATTGAACCGGTGGATCTGCCGCCACAGCAACCACAGTAAAATAACCTCCCTCCCCGATCCTGATCTGTCTGTTCAGTGCTTCCTCCTCCCCGAACAATTTTTCTGCCAGGGTCTCGGTAATGACCATGTGATCCCTTTCGGCAAATACCTCTGCTATATCTCCGGAAACCAATGGGAAGGAGAAAAAGCTGAAAAAGTTGCTATCCACCATAATCACCCCGCTCTCGTCGATGTATTTCATGACTGCTGCAGTGTCCTTTCCCTCAACAGGGATCCCCAGTTCAAACTTTTTGGGCTCACTCACCCTGCAACTGCTCTCAACCTGGGGGAAGAGCTCAGGCAAAACACGGTTATAGATCCCTCCCGTACGTTGAGATGTGTATTCCGCTCCGCTCAGGTTCAGCCGGATATTCAACACATACATGTTCTCAATATCTTCGTGAAACTTATCGAAGCCCGCATCGAACCGTACCCATGAAAGCAGAGTCAGAAATATTCCGAATCCGATGGCCATGCCCACCAGGTTTATAAAGGAGATCAGTTTGTTTCTCCAGAGATTGCGGAGAGCTATAAGAAGGTAATTGCGAATCATTTGTTCTATTTTAATCTTCTATATGTCAATTTCGTGCCACAAATTTTAATGCGCTGAATAATAGCATTATAGTTAGTACTTCCTATGATTAACTGTCGGATTTTCCAACACATACTGTGCATGAATCCAACAATGGCTTACATTTGTACATATCTAAAGTTATGCTCACATGCCCAGGAAAGAGGGTTCCATACTGATTGTAGATGATAACAATGATCTGCTTATAGCCTTAAAACTGATCCTGGCCCGGAGTTTTGAAAGGATTGATACCCTGCGCAATCCCAACCTGATCCTCTCCAGCCTGGAAAAACATGCCTACGATATCATTCTGCTGGATATGAATTTCAAGGCAGGTCAGGTTACAGGCAACGAAGGCATCTTCTGGATGAATAAGATCAGCGAGAAGGATCCCAATGCTTCGGTGGTATTTATCACTGCCTACGGCGATGTGGAGCTGGCCATCAGGTCCCTGAAAGAGGGTGCTGTGGATTTCATCATGAAATCGTGGGACGAGCAGAAGATCCTCTCCACCCTGCTCAGCGCCTATAAACTGAGAAAAAGCATGATGGAGGTAAGCCTGCTTAAAAAGAAACAGGCCCACCTGAGCAGGGAGCTGGAAAAGGACCTCAGTATTTGTCACTGTCAGTCAGCCCCCATGAAAGAGCTGGATCAGATGGTGGCCAAGATTGCGGGTACCGATGCCAGTGTCCTGATCCTGGGAGAAAACGGTACTGGCAAGGAGGTGGTGGCCAGGGAGATTCACCGCTTATCGGAACGCAGGAATGAGATCTTTATGAAAACGGACCTGGGCGCACTCCCGGAAACCCTCTTTGAAAGCGAATTATTTGGCCATACCAGGGGAGCATTTACAGATGCAAAGGAGGAAAGGGAAGGACGCTTTGTGATCGCATCCGGGGGTACCCTTTTCCTGGATGAGATCGGCAACCTTCCCCAGTCACTTCAGAGTAAACTCCTGTCGGCGCTTCAGAACAACGAAGTATACCCGGTGGGCTCATCGGTGCCCCTGTCGGTGGATGTTCGGGTTATTTCTGCCACAAATATGCCTCTCCAGGAAATGATTGCCGAGAAGAACTTCCGCGAAGATCTTTACTACCGGATCAATGCCATTGAAATAGAGATCCCTCCACTTCGCAAGCGTAAAGAGGATATCCCGGTGCTTTCGGCCTTCTTTTTGAAAAAATACAGCGAGCAATACAGAAAGATTGGTCTGAAACTAAAATCCTCAGCAATGGATCAACTGAAGGATCATCCCTGGCCCGGGAACATCCGGGAACTGGAACACACCATCGAGAAAGCGGTGATCCTATCCGAAAAAGAGGTGATTACTAATATTTCCCTTTCCCCCGGATCCATTATTGGCACAAAGCAGGGCCCGGCAGCCAGCACCCTGAACCTGGAAGAACATGAGCGATCCGTAATAGCTCAGGCCCTAAGGGAAGAACAGGGAAATATCAGTGCCACTGCAAAAGTCCTGGGCATCAACCGTTCCACCCTGTACCAGAAAATGAAGAAATATGGTCTTTAGCCGCTTCATATGGTCCATCCTGGCCTTTGTGGCAGCCATTGTGGGAACCTCCATTCTGCTGGGTATCTATTTACAAAAACCTGAATTTCCGGTAACCTCTTCCCTGCTAATTGTAGTCCTGATTCTTGAGACTTTCGCTTTAGTCTGGTACCTGACACGCATCAGGCGGGATCTCCTGAAACTGATCAATGCCATGAGCAACGACGATCCCACCATGCAGTTTTCCCGGGTGCGCCGTGATCCCTATTTCAATGCCATCCATGCCGGATTCAATGCACTCATCAGCGATTTCAGACTGGTTCGCCTGGATCGCGAGGCCGAGCAACGTTTTTTTGAGGAAACCGTCAACCATGTTCAGTTCGGACTGGTGGCCTTCAATGCAAAGGGAGTGGTAAAGATGATCAATCAGGCCTTCCTGGAGCTCTTTGGGCTCTTATCTTTGGTTCAGCTGGACGACTTGGCTCCTGTTTCAGTGGACCTTCCGGAATTCTTCCGAAGCTTTACCCCCGGAAAAGAAACACTGAAAAAGATGGAGCTTGGCGGGCAGTCCCATCACCTGATCTTTCTCTCCTCAGGTTTTATTCTGAAAAATGAAGAAATCACCCTGGTCTCGGTTCGTGATATCAGCCGGGAAATGGATCAGAATGAGATGGAAGCCTGGCAGAAATTGCTCCGGGTGCTTAGACACGAGATCCTGAACTCCATCAGTCCCATCCAATTGATTGCCGGCAATCTTTCAGAGCGCCTGCAAAGTGAGGGAAAACTGATTGACATGGAACACCTTAAAGAGGAGGAGGTGGAGGAAATTCTGACCGGTTTGGAAACCATTTACCGACGAGCCAGCGGTCTTTCCGTATTTCTGGATGCCTATACCAACCTATACAGGACCCCGGAATTCAAGACGGAACAAACGGAGGTTCCGGCCCTGCTGGAACGCATCATCGGGCTTTTCAAAGAAGAGGCCGAACAGCAGGAAACCGATTTAAATATTAGCTGTCCGGACCCCAGCCTGCAAGTTCTTATGGATACCCGGATGATCGAACAGGTTCTTATCAACCTGGTCAAGAATGCCATGGAAGCAGTCAAAAATCAAGCCCCCAGGGAAATCATTCTCTCAGCCAAACGAAACAAAAACGAAGTGACCATTTCAGTGGAAGACAGCGGAACCGGCATACCGGCCGAACAGCTGGATAGCATATTCATGCCCTTCTTCTCCACCAAAGAAACCGGGACAGGAATAGGGCTCAGCTTCTCTCAGCACATCATGAGGCTGCACGGGGGATACATCCGGGTACGATCCATCCCGGGAACAGGCAGCATGTTTCAACTGGTTTTTGGAAACAAATAGTTTTTTTCCAGTATTTCTTAGGCTCTGGGGATGCAGGGTACCTGTCAAAAACCCTTTAGCTATCCTGAGACAGGAGCGGATGAATCATGCAGTAATAGAATGGGGTCAGAAGTTTCAGGTTATTATAATTACTTTTGCATGATGCATTCCCGGGAGGGGCCATGTCAATTAATCCAGGGTTTATTTGGCTCCTTTCTGCTTAAAATGGTATACTTGAGAACAAAAGTCAGAAATTAGCAGTTATTTAATGAAATAGTCCATCATGCCAATTAACGTACCCACCAATCTTCCGGCCATCGAAGAGCTGAAAAGAGAGAATATTTTCATCATGGAGGAAAGCCGCGCCATCCAGCAGGACATCCGTCCCCTGCGGGTAGCCCTGCTGAACCTGATGCCGGTAAAAATGGTCACCGAAACCGATCTGCTGCGTTCCCTTGCCAACACCCCGCTTCAGGTGGAACTGGACCTGCTCTATATGGATGAGCATGTATCGAAGAACACTCCCCGGGAGCACATGGAGGTGTTTTACAAGACCTTTGATGAGATTAAAGAGCATAAATACGACGGTCTGATCATCACCGGGGCGCCCGTGGAGCTAATTGAATTTGAAGAGGTTGATTACTGGAAATCATTGTGTGAAGTGATGGAATGGAGCAAAAGCAATGTAAGCAGCACCATGCATATTTGCTGGGGAGCCCAGGCCGGCCTGTACTATCACTACGGCATTCAAAAATATCTCCTGCCGGCCAAAGCTTTCGGGATTTTTGATCATCAGATCACAGACCGGAAGCATCCCCTGGTGCGAGGATTCGATGATCTTTTTCCCGCCCCGCACTCCAGGTATACCGAAAACCGGCTGAAGGATATTAGAAAGCATCCCGACCTGATCCCCCTGGCCTGGTCCCCCGAGGTGGGCTCCAACATCGTGCTCTCCCGGGATAACCGCCAGATCTTTATCTCCGGCCACCTGGAATACAATCCGCATACCCTGAAAAACGAGTATGAGAGGGATCGCGCCAAAGGCCTGAATACAGCGGTGCCAGAAAATTATTTCCCGGATGATGATCCTTCTAAAGATCCGGTGATCCGCTGGAGGGCCCATGCCAGTCTGCTATTCTCCAACTGGCTCAATTACTATGTCTACCAGGTGACCCCCTACGACTGGAAGTAAATTTTGACGGCTACGATTTATTCTAGCCTCATAATTGTCAGCTGACACCCCTGATTAATAAATATTGATTATACCTTTATGCCAGAACCAAGCTAACTGAAAAAATAAACAGAAACATGAAAAAAGTTCCCCTGATCCTTGCGATCCTGACCCTGGCTCTGATGGTTTCCGCCCAGACTGGCAAAGTATATGATCTCCTTACCCTGGATAGCAAGATCCTGGATATGGAGCGTAAATACGCCATTTACCTGCCTCCCGACTACCAAACATCTGAGCGAAGCTACCCTGTTCTTTACCTGCTCCATGGGGCAGGTGACGACCAGACCGGATGGGTACAGTTCGGCGAGGTCCTGCATATTGCCGACAAAGCCATTTTAGAAGGTTCGGCCACCCCCATGATCATTGTGATGCCGGATGGGAATGCCAAACAGCGGGGATACTTTAACGATCCAAAGAATGAATGGCGCTACGAGGACTTCTTTTTTGAAGAATTTATGCCCTACGTGGAATCACAGTATCGCATCAAAGGAGAGAAAAAGTACCGGGCCATCTCAGGCCTCTCCATGGGAGGAGGCGGCACCTTTATGTATGCCCTTCATCACCCGGAGCTCTTTTCTTCCGCTTGTCCGCTCAGCGCCTATTGCGGTCCTCTGAGCATGGAAGAGCTGGAAAGCCGGACACGTCGGCAAGGCGGGGAACCGGGAAGCAAGGAGCAAATGGAGAACTGGTATAAGCGTCACAGCGCGCTGGAGCTCATAAATGCCATTGATGCTGAAGAACTGAAAAAGAATAGGGAAAAGCAGGTCCGCTGGTATATAGACTGCGGGGATGATGATTTCCTTTTTGAAGGAAACTCCCTGGTCCATATTGCCCTGCGTAAAAAGGAGATCCCCCACGAGTTCCGGATCCGTGACGGCGGCCATACCTGGACCTACTGGAGAGAATCACTTCCGGAAGTACTCTCTTTTATCTCAGATGCCTTCCACCAGTACTGATCCGGACCTATTTCGTAAATTCATTGCCCAAGCTTAACTTAAATCAGAGATACCTGCCATGAAGAATACGATCTTTTTCCTGTTCCTGGTGATACCCCTTGGCTTTGCCTCTTCCTGCAATAGCAGCAGCAACTTGGCCGATCACCGAATTCCTGTGATCTTTGATACCGATGCCAACAACGAGCTGGACGACCAGCATGCCCTGGCTTACTTGCTTTTGAATGACCAGACCTTTGATGTACTGGGAATCACCGTCAATGCCACCTCTAGTGGTGGTGAGATCGGGGAACATATGAAAGAGGCCCAGCGGGTGGTGGAACTGGTGGGCTGGAAAGATCAGGTAGCAGTTATCAAGGGAGCCAATGGCGACTTCGCGGAGATAAGTTCGCAGCTGAACCAGGAGGCATATGATGGATCGGAAGCGGTGGACTTCATTATCCGGGAAGCCCTGAAAAAAAGAAAAGAGCCCCTGGTATTGCTGCCGGTGGGAAAACTAACCAATGTGGCGCTGGCCCTGGAGAAAGAGCCTTCCATTGCAAAAAACATCCGCATTGTCTGGCTGGGAGCCAACTATCCGGCTCCGGGCGAATACAACCTGGACAACGACATCGCCTCCATGAACTATATCCTGGAACAAGAGGTGCCCTTTGAGATGGTGACCGTACGTTATGGAGAAACCTCCGGAACTGCAGCGGTAAAGGCAAAACGGAAAAATATTTATGTTCGTATGCCGGGACTGGGACCGATGGTGGAAAACGCGGTAACCGGCAGGCATGGAGGAAGCTTCACCTGTTTTGGAGACTATTCGGTGGACCTGTTCAGGCATATTTCACACCTGGAAGATGGTTGCTTCCGCTCCCTTTTTGATATGGCTGCTGTAGCCATTGTAAAAGATCCCTCCTGGGCCGAGGCAGTGGAGATTCCCTGCCCCAAATACACGAATGAGGAGTGGGTGGAACAGCCCGAAAATAGAAGGAAAATCATTGTCTGGGAAAACTTCAACGCGGAAGCCATTATGAGTGACTTTTATTCAACCCTCGAGGAGGCAACATTAGCTGTAAGTTCTGGTGAATGACTTGACATAGAGAATTTGAATCCTTATCTTGGCATAAAACCATCAGCCATGAAAAGAAGAAAATTCATTGAAACCACAGCCATGAGCGTACCTCTGATCAGCATGTTCCCGGCCAATCTTTCGGCCATTGTCCGAGAGATGGGAAAGGGGAAAATTGAAAAACGTGCCCTGGGCAAAACAGGGGAAATGATTTCGATGATCGGTTTCGGGGGCATCGTGGTTGACAAAGCGACTACCGAACAGGCAGCCAGCCGGGTGAAGGAGGCCATCGATTCTGGAATCAACTACTTTGATGTGGCACCCTCCTACGGCAATGCTGAGGAGATGCTGGGCCCCGCCCTGGAACCCTATAGAAAAAATGTATTCCTGGCCTGTAAGACCACGGAACGGAAAAAAGAGGGTGCCCGAAAAGAGCTGGAGCAGTCATTAAAAAACTTACGTACGGATCATTTCGATCTCTACCAGCTGCATGCGGTCACCACCCTGGAGGATGTGGATACCATATTTGGCAAGGATGGAGCCATGGAAACCTTTGTGCAGGCACGCGAGGAAGGCAAGGTGAAATACCTGGGATTTTCAGCCCATTCTGTGGAAGCGGCCCTGGCACTTATAAAGGGATATGAGTTCGACACCATCCTCTTTCCCTTTAACTTTGCTGCCTGGTACAATGGCAACTTTGGTCCCCAGGTCATGGAGGAGGCTTCTAAGCGAGGAATGGGAATTCTTGCCCTTAAAGCGATGGCCTGGAGAAGATGGGAAGAGGGAGAAGAGCGGAACATTGATAAAACCTGGTACAAACCATTTACTGAAAAAGAGCAGGCCCGCGAGGGTCTCCGCTTTACCCTGTCACACCCGGTCACAGCGGCCATCCCTCCCGGCCATGAGGATCTTTTCTCCCTGGCACTTGAACTGGCCACGGAGTTCAAACCTATGGATAAAGAGGAGATAATAGCCATCAAAGAGAAGGCGCTGAAAACCGACCCCATCTTCCGCTATCCCATGGATGCCTAAGGAACCGCGGGATTATTCGGATAATACAAAAGAATAGCTTGAATTATACTCGGGATGTCCTTCAACTTCCAGAAGCAGGACAAAGCCATTGGCATCCCAGCGAGGTAAGAGCTTTTTCAATACAGGCCCCTCCAGATTAGTATTGGCCTCCACCCTGCCAAATTCCCAGGTGCCCAGGTCTTTGACTTTCTTTCCGGAAAACAGGGTAGCCCTTACCACCCCGGATTCTATGGCCTGATAGCTGTCATTCAGGATCCATAGCTGGGTGGAAAAGAGTTCTTCACGCTTCCAGGTCAGCTGATAGTTTCTTGCACTGGCAAGCACCGGACGGCAGGCATTCCTGACCGCAGAGAATGCAGGTTTGGGCCAGTTGGGCCAGCTGATAAGGCTGTTATTGGCCGCCGCGGGCCACGGTTCGTTAAAACACCAGTTGAGTGCCATGGAGCAATAAGGCTTCTGTCTCCGGGCTTCCTCATAGATCGCTTTATACCCTTCGCTTTGCAGCAGCTGCCCCATTTCCACCAGTATTTCCAGGCTTTTCGCTCTGCCAAAGTAGTCTTCAATCATATCCTTCATCAGCCAGGTATCCCCTACCCAGGCATTGTAGGCATGATGGCTTTCCCAGGCTGTTCCTGGTAAAGGGGGCCAGAGTTCTTCGGAAGGAATAATGGTCTCCAGGATGGCCACTGAGGAGGGGCCAGGGATGCCAAACTCGGTATAGGCCGTATTATGTGCCCTATTTATGATTGTATAGACCTCTTCGCCGGTGTCCGGATCGCGAAACACATAGTGCCCGTGTCCCATACCCATCAAGGGAGAGGTGCTGATAAACGGGGTGTTTGGATCCAGCCTCAGGCATTGACTGTTCAGCAGCCGTATGGCCAGGGATTGATCGGTCATCCCGCTCCAGGAATTAAAAAGCTCATTACCTCCGGACCAGATGGCCAGTGAAGGATGCTTCCGTATACGCCTGATGATCGACTCCGACTCCTGTCTCAGTACCTCCATATATTCGGGGCTATCCTCATAATTGTTACAGGCCAGCGGAAACTCCTGCCATACCAGGATCCCTTTTTGATCACATAAATCATAAAAAGCCTCCTTGTTCACAATGCCTCCTCCCCAGACCCTCAGGATATTAAAGTTGGCTCCCAGGGCAAGATCAATCAGTTCAGCGTACCTGGCAGGACCGATGGTACCCGGAAAAATCTCCGGATTTACCCAGTTGCTTCCCTTACAAAAGATCTTCCTCCCGTTTATCTCCAGCTGTATGGGAGCCACGCTCCTGGTCTTCGGAAAGCCACGGGGCTCCTCCCATGCCCCCTCGTTCATCACCAGTTTCACCCGCCGGAACCCGATATGGCCTGTGTATGTCTGCAGCACTTTTCCGGAGGAACTGATTAGTTCCAGGGCATAGGAGTAGAGATTGGGCTCGCCATGGTCATGGGGCCACCACAGCTCCGGATCGGCCAGTTCACTGTATAACACTCCCTGATCCTGGTAGGTGCTCAAATAGCCCATATCTATCTTTTGACCTTTTGAATCGGACAGATTCCACGCTATTTTGCATGGTCCGAGATTTCTCCCGCTTACGTCCACCCTGAGAAAAGCTCTGTCCAGTGTCTCGGTCAGGCTATATTGCACGGAGACCTCTTCCAGGTGCGATTCCGGAAGGATTTCCAACCAGGTATCGTCCCAGATACCACTGGGAACCAGGCGGGGATGCCAGTCCCACCCGTAACTGACGGCCGGTTTTACGGAAGCTGCTGCCTGGCTGCGGTCAGCAGGCTCAGGATGTTTTTTGGGCACAGGAAATATCCTGATCTTAAGTTCATTATTTACACTTAGCTGTGAAGTGAGATCCAGTCTGACGGGGGTAAACATCCCTTCCTGATGAAGCATTTTTTGCCCGTTGAAATACACTTCAAATTCGTAATCAATCCCCAGGGAACGAAATACCAGGCGCTCCCCCGGCTCCAATCTGGGTTTAATAAAATGGGTCACATAGAAAAATTCATGATCCTCCATCCACAGGTAATCCCGCCAGTTATCTGCATAATAGTAGGGGCCATAGGCCTCTGCACTTGCTATATCAAGCTGAACGGCCCCGGGAACATTGGCCGGAGCCCTGAACAGTTGGTCAGAGGCTGTATCCTTTTTATATTCCACCCACCACTCCAGCTCCATCTGATTTTGTGCAGAAAGAGCTCCGGAAAGAAAAATATATAGGGAAAAAAGGAAGGAATAACGCATAGGAAAAAGCTTAAGTGGATCTGCCGGTACTCACGTTCCTGAGCAGGAGCAGACTGAACATAATGCTGGTAAGGGACAGGACCCCAAAGACGATGGCAACCGTGTGATCTTCAGAGATTCCTCTGATCACCAGCATCAGTACCATGGCCGCCAGTGCAAGGGTCAGGAGCACCATAAAAACAAGAGAAAAGGCTGCGATGAGGTACCCTAATCCATCTTGACGTCTGAGCAACAGTGCCCCGATTACCAATGCCGGCAATGCAAACACCAGGTCAATCACATGGACGGGATTCACCAGCAGATTATATGCCGAAACATCTTCAGGTACCTGGTTTTGTAAAATAGCAGGAACAATGGATTTCAACCACAAAAAATAAAATATAAATGCCACCACGATCAGATAGATCGAGACCCATTTCACCGGTGCCTTTTCAAACCACTCCTCCACCTGTTGCTTTCTGAGCTCCGAAAAAAGCAAGATAAAGGAGTAGAGGGAGAGGGAGAGCGTAAAACAATAGAAGAGGAAGAACCGGTTAAAGTTGATCCCGAAACAATAGATAATAAAGGAATACATGATGTAGAAGAGGGTCCCACCATAGATCAGGGAGGCGACCCGGCTCCCCCTGCTGGTATAATGAAAAGAGAGCAGGAGAAGAGGGACTCCTACAAACAGATCCACCAAATCCTGCCCTACTCCCTGGGCCCCCAGAGAGGGGCTGTCACGTGCATAGGTCTCCGGAAAAAAAGCACCCGCTACGGAAACAATCGCGAGAGAAATGGCGAGCAGGATAGTCAGAATCTTGAGGATTTTTATATTTTTCATTTATTTAAAATAGTAAAAATCCTCAAGACTGCCAGATTCAGCCGCTAACTCCTAACCTGCTGTCCAGGAACCTGACTCTTCATAGCCACCTAAATAGTAGTGCCATGATCCATTGCCGGCGGCATCCCACTCCATGTGATAGTAGAGTTCATCCATAAAGTAGTAATCCAGCTCCCCGGAACCATCTGCATAAATGACGATTTCGTAATTCATGTAGTAGTCATACTCGATGCCGTCCGAATCATAGCTCCAGGAAAAGTAATAGTTCCCCATGGAATCCAGGTTCCAGGTATAGGTCCAGTGAAGGTCCACATAATCCTCATAATCCTCCTCGTAGATCTGCACCCAGTTAAAACTGTAGACCACTTCGCCACCGGTGCCATCCTTCATCTCCCAGGCGGTGATGTAGTCAAACCTGGGGCCCTCGCCAAACTGGATTTCCATGGTCCAGTATCGCTTGGTATTGTCTTCATCATAGGTCCAGTAGAAAGTCCATGTTCCCCCCACATAGGAGAAGGTCCACGACCAGGTCTCCCCGGAAGCTTTTTTCGAGGATCGCTGTGCATTGTCCGGCACCTCCAGATTTTCCATAAAGGCAGACATATCCAGAGCCTCCTCGATCATATCCACGCACTCCTGTGCTTTGGGATCACTGGAAGACAGCAGTCCGTCCGGTAAACGGTCCAGAACCGCCTGGTCATCAAAGGAGAACTCCGCCACATCGGGAGGCCCCTCATTCTTATCTTTGTTACATCCTGCAACAAGTATGGCGAACAGAAAAATCACTGTCCAGCCTTTTAATAAATAGTTTTTATTCATGATCTATCCTTTTTATGGGTTAAAAATATATGCATTAGAAAGGTCAATATCAAAGTTAGCCAATAGAAGCGGAATGTCAATGTCCGACTCATACCATAATGATGTTATATTTTACTTTTTGGCTCGAACTCAGCCAGCCTCCTTTTTCCGGATGCTTTCCTGGATTCTCCGCAGCAGAACCAACATCAGGGTCCTAGGCAGAATTCGCGGAGCCAGAGCAAGTAATTTATTGGAAAAACCGGGGATGACCCGGATCCTTCCTTTTTTCATCCCGCTCAGAGCTTTGCGGGCCACCTGGTCCACGGTGGTCGTCACGAGCTTCTCCTTTTTTTCCGGCGATCCGGAATACCTGGCAGCCGAGCGGGCGAAATTGGTATTAAATAGTCCGGGCAACAATACCGTAATGGTCACACCGGTTCCCTTCAGCTCGTTGGCCAGTGCCTCGGAGAAAAAATGGATATAGGACTTGGACGCATAGTAAATATTCATCAAGGGGCCGGGTTGAAAAGCTGCCAGGGAAGAGACATTCATTATCCTGCCCGATCCCCTGGCGATCATCTTCCGAACTACCAGCTTGGTCAGGTGGGTCAGGTTTAATACGTGTAGCTGCAGCATGCGCTCCTCCATGGTCCAGTCCGTTTCAGCAAAAAAACCAAAGAGGCCAAACCCTGCACTATTGATCAAAATATCAAACTCGTACTGATCCACTTCCCCGAATAGCTCTTCTGCGGCCCTGTTTTCTCCCAGGTCCTTTACAATGGGCTTAGCCTCCACCCCATAGGTCTGCCGGATCGTTTGTGCAGCCCGGTCAAGTCCCCCGCCATCCTTGTCCACCATCACCAGCTCATAAGAGTCTGCTGCCAGGTGCCTGCAGAATTCAAGCCCAAGTCCCGATGCGGCTCCTGTAATTAAAGCATGTTTCCGCTTCATATGCTGAGAAAATTAAGCACTGAATATTTTTACCACAATATAGGTACAATGATATAATATCTCTTTCCCTGCTGCTTCTCCTCCAGCTGAGGAGTTCAGAGTGAGCCAGGAAGCGGCAGCTGACTCCCTCGTCGGGCGTGGTTTTCTGGTCCTGCGAAGCTCCTAGGGCTGAAGAATATAAAGCCAAGATGTTCAAGGACATTTTCACAGTCCGTTGATTTGATGCTTTCCGATCGGTTTACTCCCCACAATTCTTTCTACATTTATGCCTTAGATAAAACCTGAATATCATGAAAAAAATTCTTATTCTTCTTTCCATCCTTGGCATTCTAAGCCCCTGCCAGGCACAGAAGAAGGCCGCTGCTCCACTGATTACTAAAAATCTGCTAAGCCTCAGCTCCGATATCATGACGCCGGAGGTGCTCTGGTCCTTTGGCAGACTGGGAGATGTCCAGGTATCCCCGGATGGAGAAAAGATCCTTTATGGAGTAAGCTATTATAGCATTGAACAAAATCGCAGCAACCGGGAGCTCTTCGTAATGAACAGCGATGGATCGGGTAAACTGCAGCTTACCAAAACACCACAGAACGAATTTAATGCTGTCTGGCACCCCGACGGTAAGCGGATCGTCTATCTTTCTTCAGCTTCAGGGGATATTCAGGCCTGGGTCATGAACGCAGATGGCAAAGGAAAGAGCCAGATCTCAGAAGTAAAGGGAGGCATTACCGGGCTGGCTTTTTCGCCAGATGGAAACAAGGTGCTTTATACCCGTGAAGTGAAGGTGGACCTGAATACTCAGGACCTCCACCCTGACCTCCAACTAAGCGACGGACGTATTATCAATGACCTGATGTACCGGCACTGGGACACCTGGGAGGACGGGGCATACAGTCACGTGTTCGTGTCCGATTTCGATGGCAAGTTCAGCGAGGGGACCGACCTGATGCCGGAGGAACCCTTTGATTCCCCCATGAAGCCCTTCGGGGGGATGGAAGAGGTGGCCTGGTCTCCCGACAGCAGAAGAATTGCGTATACCTGCAAGAAAGTGAGAGGATTGGAATACTCCTTCAGTACTGATTCGGATATCTACCTGTATGACCTGGAAAGTGGAGAAACCAGTAACCTTACTGAGGGATTGCTCGGATATGACCGAGTACCGTTTTTTTCACCGGATGGCCGGATGATCTACTGGCACAGCATGGAAAGAGCAGGATACGAAGCGGACAAGGAACGCCTGTTCGGAATGGATCTGAGTACTGCAGAGTTAAGTTACCTCACCCCTGACTTTGACTACTCACCCTTCGGGGAAACCTGGATGGATAAGGGGGAGAATCTTTACTTCGTTTGTGCCGTAAATTCCGAACAGCAGATCTTTAAAATGAATGTGAAGACTATGGAGATCAAGGCAGTTACCGAAGGTATGCACGATTACCACAGTGTGGCCATAGCAGGAGACAGGCTCATAGCCACCCGGGTGGATATGACCAAGCCAGAGGAAATCTACAGCCTTGATCCGGCCACCGGAGAGGCCACTGAACTGAGCTTCGAGAACAAACACCTGCTGGACCAGCTGACCATGCCGAAAGTGGAGAAGCGCTGGGTTACCACGGTGGACAACAAGCAGATGCTGGTATGGGCCATTTATCCGCCCCATTTTGATAAAAACAAGCAATATCCTGCGGTGATGTTCTGTACTGGCGGTCCTCAGGGAGTACTGGGCCAGTTCTGGAGCTATCGCTGGAACATGAGCCAGATGGCCTCCTTCGACTATGTGGTCATTGCTCCCGCCCGCAGGGGAGTCAGTTCCCACGGTCAGCTCTGGACCGACCAGGTGAGCAAGGATAACAGCGGCCTGGCCATGCAGGACCTGCTGGCTGCAGCCGATGATATTGCTGCCGAACCCTTCGTGGACGAAGAACGCCTGGGGGCCGTAGGAGCCAGCTTCGGTGGATTTTCTGTCAACTGGCTGGCCGGTAATCACGAAGGACGCTTCAAGGCCTTCATTTCTCATTGCGGCGTTTTCCAGGAGGAGATGATGTACTATACTACCGAAGAGATGTTTTTCCAGCACTGGGAGACCGGGGGAGCCCCCTGGGAAAAGGACAACCCGGTAGCCATGAATTCCTATGCCGGTTCACCTCACCATTTCGTAAAGAACTGGGACACTCCCATAATGTTTATGCAGGGAGAACATGATTACCGCATTCCTTATACACAGGGTATGGCCGGCTTTAATGCTGCAAAGATGCTGGGCATCCCCAGCCGCATGCTTTTCTTCCCCTCCGAAACCCACTTTGTGCTAAGCCCACAGAATGGCATTCTCTGGCAGCGGGAATTTAAAAACTGGCTGGACCAGTGGCTAAAGGAATAGCTGCTTACTAAGAATGAAGAGATGGTCGTATATCAGGGTGTGGATAGGATAATATATGAACAGGGAATAAGATGCTGAAACAACTCTTACTGATCGGCACCGGGGGATTTATCGGGAGTGTGGCCCGCTTCCTGGTATCCAGGCTCAACACTCGTGTGGAGTGGTTTTCCATCCCCATCGGGACGCTCACTGTGAATGTAGTGGGGAGCCTTCTGATCGGATTCCTGATCGGGATCTCAGAAAGGAGCCCCATCCTGACCGTGGAATGGCGGATGTTCCTGATGGTGGGACTCTGTGGCGGATTCACTACCTTTTCCTCTTTCTCCGGCGAGAACCTGGTCCTGTTGAAAAACGGACAGATCCTGCCCCTGCTGCTATACACCGGATTAAGCATCTTCCTGGGATTCTTAGCAGTGTACCTGGGTTATATTTCCACCAAATTAATGGGATAGACATGGCACAAAAGGATTCCGAGTACAGCCGGCTGAAGATCAAAGCCAGCACCACCGATAAGATAGGAAGCAAGCTACTCTACCAATACCTCGTTGAAAAAGCCAAAGAAAAAGGGATTGGCGGAGCTACGGTGTTCCGCGGAATCATGGGCTATGGAAGCAGCAGCAAGATCCACTCTTCCCGCTTCTGGGAGCTTACCGAAAAGCTTCCGGTGGTCATCGAACTGGTGGACAGTACAGCTAAACTGGAGGAGTTTTATGAGGAAATCAAAGAGGAATTGCTAAAGATGCCCAAAGGCTGCCTGGTCACCCTGGAACCCACGGATATCCTGTTGCGGAAAAGAGGCAGCTAGCCCCCTTGTTTTGTTCCCGGATATTACTGGCTGGCAAAATGGGTCATCATAAGAATGGCCCCTGCGGTTCCGTCCATGGTAGGTTCATTGGTAGAATAATCCCCCATATCATCATGGTAAACCACGAAGGGATTCTGTACCGCCGCAAATTCATCAGGATCATTCAGTAGCAAACCTTTCAAATTCCGGTAGATGCTTCCGAACACGGGGCCATCTATCAATCCTCCGCGAACCTCCAGACCTGCCATAGCATAGACGCTGGTATGGACATCAACCGGGTACTCCCCCCCTTCGGGGATCCCGGTAAACATGGAGGTCCCCCAGGGATTTCTTCCAAACAACCAATCGCGCTGCTGCACCAGCATCTGGGCATAACGATCATCACCCGTCATTTGCTCGTAAAGGATAATCTGCGCAATCAAACTGGTAAGCAGGTTATTGGAGCACCAGATAAAGGGAATCCCGATCCCGTAGGGATTCTTTCCGGCCCGAGACAGGCAGCTCTCGATCCCTGCCCGGTAATAGGCCGCCAGGCTGTCCTTAAATGCCGCGTCCACCAGATCGTACAGGGCATAGTGCCCCACATTTATAAAGGGGTAGTACTGGTAATGCTTGGCCGTATCCAGGGGCATCCAGGAGACGGTTCCGGCCATCCGGGCATATTTTTTAGCCTCTTCCAGGTAACTGTCCTCCCCTGTTGTCTTATAAAGCTCCGCGGCTCCCCATTCCATATCATCGGCCCAGGTTTCCTCTCCGTAACGATAAGGTGCTCCATAGGAGTTTCCCTGCTGAAATCCTTCCTTTGCCTTTCCCAGGCTGTAGAGGCTTCTGGAAGCTTCCAGGCATTTACCGGCAAAATAGGGATCGTCCAGCTCCTCCTTCCAAATGCGTGCGGCGCGGGCCATGGCTGCAGCCGACCGGCCAGCCAGGTTGGAAACCCCGGTGGCCTCGCTCTTGTACAGATGTAGTCCCTGGGGCTTCCCATCGGCAAAATAGGCCACTCTGTAGGAGTTTGCCCCCCATCCATAATCGGAAGGATCCTGGTCGGCCATCTTCCATCCCCTGTGATCCCGGTCGTCGGCCACCTGGTGCACCAGTTGTTCAGGTTCCGGATGCAGCTTAAAAATCCAGTCCAATCCCCATTTGGCTTCATCCAGCACATCGGGGATCCCATTGGCTCCGGGTTGACCCAGGGCATTGGTGAAATCCTCAAAACGGTCTGGATACAGGGAGTAGCTCAGCAGCATATGAGCTGTGGCATAGGACCCCGTGATCAGGTACTTTAACTGGTCCCCGGCATCATGCCATCCCCCGCTTACATCCACATAGGTGGAATCGGGCATGGGTCCGTAAAAAGAGCGGCCGTCGCGCTGGTGACAAACCATATCCAGTGTGGGGTTATATCCGCAACGCTGTTGCCGCATGAATTCAAGCAGTACTTCCTGCAGGTGGTCATAGGTCTGATCCGATATTTGGAAAACCCCACTGCTGGTTCCTGTTCGCTCCCCCTTCAGAAAATAACTTCCGGGCCGGGTCACCTGACTGAAATCGCAGAGATAATAATAGTCAAAGGCGCCCCAGGTTTCTGTCTTACTCCGTAAGGGCTTCAGCCAGAGCTCCACCTCCTCCGATTCAGAATCGACCAGGGCATACTTCTCCCGTACAGGTCTGTTGGAGAAAAGTATGGCCGATTTCTCTTCAGAAAGCAGGTAACCCACCTGGTTCACACGGATATATATCGTTTGGGGGACATCCCCTGCTCCTGCACCCAAGCCCAAGGGAACTAAAAGGAGCCAAAATTGAAGTAAAATAGATAGCATAGTTCCTAAAGTTATGCATTTTTCATGCTAAATTGCATGTGCGCAAAAGACTTTCCCATGAAACAATTTAGCGGAGTTTTATTCCTCTTGCTGTGGCCCATGATCGGATCGGCCCAGTTTTCAGGAGGAGGAGATTTAAATCCTGAGCTGCAAACCAACCAGGAATCATTGAAAGAATTTCTGGACATGCGTTTTGGCATGTTCATTCACTGGGGCCCGGTTGCCCTGAAGGGAAAGGAGATATCCTGGTCAAGAGGCAGGGAGATCCCAATAGAGGAATATGACAAACTTTACCTGGACTTCAATCCGGAATTGTTTTCAGCCAGGGACTGGGTGGGAGCGGCCAAAGCAGCCGGGATGAAATACCTGATTATCACCAGCCGGCATCATGATGGCTTCAGTCTGTGGGACAGTCAATATTCCGAATACGATATGGCGGCCACTCCCTATGGCAAAGGGATCCTGAAAGAACTGGCAGAAGAGTGTGCCAGGCAGGGCATCAGATTCGGGACCTATTATTCTATTTGTGACTGGTACCGGGACGATTATCCCGTGGATTACCCGGCACCCGACTACAGTTTTGATGAAATCAGGGAACTGGATTCTGCAAGAATGATACAGATGAACCACTACATCACCTTCATGAAAAACCAGCTGACAGAGCTTGTTAAGGATTACAACAGCTTCCTGATCTGGTTTGACGGTGAGTGGGAATGGGCCTGGACCCATGAGATGGGTTCGGATATGTATGCCTTCCTGCGGGAGCTGGATGAAAAGCTGCTGATCAATAACCGGGTGGACAAGGGAAGAGAGGGCATGGAAGATCAGTCAAGAAGTGCTGCCTTTGCAGGTGATTTTGCGACGCCGGAACAGCAGGTAGGCGCCTTTGATAATCAATATGCCTGGGAAACCTGCATGACCATTGGAGAACAATGGGCCTGGAAACCCGGTGATAAACTAAAATCCACCTCAGAGTGCATCCACACTCTTCTGCAAACCATCGGGGGAGACGGAAATCTGCTGTTTAATGTAGGCCCCATGCCCGATGGCCGCATGGAACAAAGGCAGGTGGAGCGCCTGGCGGAAATAGGCCAATGGCTTTCGATCAATGGGGAAGCAGTTTACGGAACAAGAGGGGGGCCCTATCTGCCTGGTCGAAAGATGGTCAGCACACATAAGGAGAACAGGATTTTCCTCCACCTCCTAAGCGGGCCCGGCAAAAAGCTTGTTCTGCCGCTGAAAGAGGGAATTGTTTTAAAGAGTGTGGCTTTCCTGGAGGGCGGTGCACCCCTGAAGTATACCCGCAAGAAAGATTCTGTCATCCTAAAGCTGCCCGGAACGCTCCCCGATGAGCTTGCCACGGTGGTGGTCCTAACCCTGGACAGCCCTGCTTCAGATTTAGATTTAATAAAACTATAGAACCAGCTAACAAACTGACAAAATGAAAACAAGCCTGAAACCAATCCGATTATTGCTGCCCGTGTTTTTTCTTATGATCCTTTTGGGAGCCTGTGCAACTTCTGATAAACCGAGCGAGGAGAGCCTGTTTAAGGCCAGGGAACTGTTCCCGGAACCTCCCAGGCCGGAGGGGCAGTCCGATGTGATAGAGCTGCGCTGCGATCCCATTGATACGGTCCACGTGGCTTTTATAGGCTTGGGTTCCAGGGGCAAAGGAGCCGTACGACGCTACACCTTCCTGGAAGGTGTTGAAATCGTGGCCCTCTGTGATGTGGTGCAGGAAAACCTGGACAAGGCCCAGGAAATACTGGAGGGAGCCGGGCTACCGAAGGCCGCTGTCTATTCCGGACCGGAGGACTGGAAGAGAGTCTGTGAACGGGAAGATGTGGACCTGGTATATGTGTGTACGCATTGGGACCTGCATACCCCTGTTGCCGTCTATGCCATGGAGCAGGGGAAGCATGTGGCCAGCGAGGTGCCCATAGCCATTTCCATCGAGGAGTGCTGGCAGCTTGTGAATACCGCGGAAAAGACTAGGCAGCACTGCATGCAGCTGGAGAATTGCAACTATGACTTCTTCGAGCTGGCAACGCTGAATATGGTCAGACAGGGACTCCTGGGAGAAATTGTACATGCCGAAGGGGCCTATATTCATGATCTCAGGGAAGGCATCTTCAATGAAAAGGACGGGTACTGGAATATGTGGCGGCTGAGGCACAATGAGACCCGCAATGCCAATCTCTATCCCACCCACGGGTTTGGTCCCATCTGCCATGTCCTGAACATCCACAGGGGCGATAAGATGGAATACCTGGTCTCTGTGGCCAGCGACCAGTTTGGCATGACCGAATTTGCGAAAAAGAAATACGGGGAAGAGTCAGATAACGCAAAAAGGGATTATGCACGCGGAGATATGAACACCACCCTCATTAAAACCGCAAAGGGCAAAAGTATTATGATCCAGCACGATGTGACCAGTCCGCGTCCCTACAGCAGGATCCACCTGCTCAGTGGAACCAAAGGTTTTGTCCAGAAATGGCCCGTACAGGGAATTGCGCTGGAACCCTTTGCGCATGACTTTATGGAACAGGAGGAGATGGAAAAACTTCTGGCAGAGTATGAACACCCCATCACCAAAGAGGTGGGAGAGTTGGCCAGGAAGGTAGGCGGTCACGGAGGCATGGATTTCACCATGGATTACCGTTTGATCCATTGCCTCCGCCATGGCCTGCCCCTGGATCAGGATGTCTATGATGCTGCCGAGTGGTCCTCCATTATTGAGCTATCCGAGAAGTCCATTGTGAACCAGGGAATGCCGGTAAAAATTCCCGATTTCACCAGGGGCGCATGGAACAAGGTAAATGTAGTCACCTATCACTGAGCTTCGCCGGGAACTATTTTTGTAACGCTATCTCAAAGATTTTTGCGTCGTAGTCCAGGGCCATATCCACCCGGATCAAATCCCCTTTGCTATACCTGACGGTCCTCCATCAGGTCTCCCTGCCTGAAAACTCCGAGGATCCCACATCCCTGAATTAGCAGAGTTCTTTTAGGACCTGCAAGATTTGGATTTTCCATTTGTCAGGCCATTAAACCATTCATCCTTCATATTTGTTGGTTCAGGACTTTTATTTTTTTCTGCCCCTGCCTGCTCCCTAATTTTATTTCAGAATACACTCCAGAACATGAAAACTATTATCCCCATAGTCCTGATCCTTGCATGCGCAGGAGCCAGGGCACAGCAAAACATCACAGGAAGGATCGCTGACCGGAAAGGTAATCCGGTATCCTTTGCCAATGTCTACCTGGAAGGATCCTATGATGGATGCACCACAGACAGTGCCGGGACATTTAGTCTCACTACCACCCTAAGCGGGAAACAGGTCCTGGTTGCCAGTTTTGTCGGCTTTGAAAAGCAGCTGCTTGAAGTGGACCTGTGCACCCTTCACTCACCAGTATCAATCATTTTAAGAGAAACGGTCAGCGAATTAAACGAAGTAGTGATTACAGCCGGCGTTTTTAGTGCAAGCGATGAGAAAAAATCAGCCACCCTTAGCTCCTACGATATTGCCAGCACAGCAAGCGCGGTGGGAGATATTTACGGGGCCTATGCCACCATGCCGGGATCACAAAAAGTGGGCGAAGAGGGAATGCTCTTTGTACGGGGTGGTGAAAGCTATGAAACCAAAACCTATATGGATGGGATGGTGGTCCAGTCTCCATACTTCTCCAGTATGCCCAATATTCCCACCAGGGGGCGCTTCTCGCCCCTTCTCTTCTCCGAAACACTCTTCAGCACCGGGGGCTACTCGGCCGAATATGGTCATGCCCTTTCCTCCATTGTGGACCTGAGCACGAACGGACTGGAGACGGAGGACAAGGCCAGTGCAGCCCTCATGAGTGTCGGGGCCAATGCCTCCTGGGCAAAACGATGGGAAAAGAGCTCGCTGGCTGCGACAGGACTCTATGCAAATAATGCCCTCCACCATAGATTATTCAAACAGAATGTGGACTGGACCAGGGATCCGGTTCTGGGAGACGGGATGGTGATGTTCAGGCAGCAGGTCGGCGAGAAAGGGTTGTTGAAGTCCTTCGCCTCCTTTAACTCCATGTCCATGGCAATAAACTATGACAATTTTGTAGCAGGTAGCGTAGATCCCATGAGCATGAAAAATCTGAACCTCTATACCAATACCAGCTATACCGATCAACTGGCTGAGAAATGGTTGATTCGAACAGGGGTGGCCTACAGTCGCGACAGTGAAAAAATCAACTTTGGAGGGATTCCTGTAAATACCTTATCCACCGGAGCCACTCTGAAACTTACATTCACGCACCTGAGTTCTGAAAATCTGAAGACCCGCTTTGGGGGAGATATAACCAAGGGATGGTACAGTCAGAGGGTAACTGCCGACAGCACTATCCGTATGGAACTGACAGATGTGCAGCCCTCCCTCTTCCTGGAAACCGAGTGGAAAATATCCAAAAAGGTGGCCCTGCGCACCGGGGTCAGGGCAGAACAATCCTCGCTCCTTCAGGAGCCCGCCTTTCTGCCAAGAATATCTGCAGCATATAAAACAGGTAGCTACAGCCAGGTCTCCTTTGCCTGGGGCCTCTACCGGCAAAAACCAGAGAATGAATACCTTCAGTTTTCACCCGGCCTTTCACATGAACGGGCCGACCACTATATAGTCAATTTTCAATACCGGAAGCTGCGAAGAACCTTTCGCATTGAAGGCTATCTCAAACAGTATGACCAGCTTGTAAAATATGCCACCCCCTACAGTCCATTGGCTTCAGACTATAACAATAAGGGCTTCGGAACCGCACAGGGTATCGATCTCTTCTGGCGGGACAGTGAAAGTCTGCAGGGTTCCGACTATTGGATCTCCTACAGCTTTCTGAGCACCTCCAGGGACTACCGGGACTATCCGGAAGCTGCTGCCCCCTCCTTTGCATCGGCCCATAACCTCTCGGTGGTTTACAAACGATTCTTTACTCGCCTGAATACCCTGGCAGGCATCACATACTCCTTTGCCAGCGGCAGGCCCTACGATGATATGAATTTGCCCGGTTTCATGGATGGAAGGACCCCGGCCTATCACGACATCAGCGTGAATCTTACCTATTTAACAAGGCTATTCAGCAGGAATTGCATCCTCCACCTCAATGTAACGAACCTTCTGGGATTCAACAATGTATTTGGATACCAGTATGCTCCAGTTCCCGATGAGTCGGGCATCTATCCCTCACAGGCCATCGTTCCCACGAACGGTACCATGGCTGTCCTTATGTGTATGCTTTCACTTTAAAACCAGATAATATGAAACCCAAGTTATTTATGTGGACTGTTATGCTGATCCTCCTGATTTCCATAAGCCTCTGCACACAGGGGCAGGAGGACCCTTACACCTCTGCCATGAAGAGCAGCATTGAGCTTATGGAGCAGGCTTCCGACCCGGGCCAGCTGGTGGATTGCTCCAACCAGTTTGAGCGTATCGCTGCAGCCGAGAAAAACAAGTGGATGCCCTACTACTATGCCTCCTACGCTCTTATCTCCATGAGTTACGATGAGGACGACCTGGAAAAAAGGGACCAGATCCTGGACCGGGCACAGGAGCTTCTCCATAAGGCTATGGAGCTTGAACCGGAGGAATCTGAACTGTATACGCTTCAGGCCTTCCTTTATCCTTCCCGGATTCTGGTCGATCCCATGAGTAGAGGCATGACCTATATGAAACTGATGTTTGCATCGCTTGAGAATGCCAGAAAACTAAATCCGGAAAATCCGCGGATCTATTTCCTGGAAGGGATCAACAAACTGAATCTGCCACCCTCCATGGGTGGAGGTGCAGATATTGCCAGACCAATCCTGGAAGAGGCCCTGAACAAATTTGAAGCTTTCACAAAGGAGGATCCACTCTGGCCCGGATGGGGCGAAGCGGCTACCCGCGTGGAACTGGCCAAGCTGAATTAAATATTCCCATCAAATAAGTATCTTGTGTATCCCTTCATACCCGCCCGATGAATCGCAAAAAGGTTTATAAAACCATCCTAAAAGTACTCAGGGATATGCTGATCCTGATCCTCATCGGAAACGTAATCTCCCTTTTCACCATCCCCAAAGAGTTATGGAACCTGCAGACGGTTCTCCGGAACTGCATGTTCTCCATCGCCATTGGTTATCCGGCATGGAAAGGGATGATCTGGATAGGTATATACTTTGAAAAGCGGATCCCCTGGTTGAAAGCGCCCATAAAAAGAATGGTATTCCAGGTGCTGGCCATGACAATTTTTTCTGCAGTGATCATATTTGTCGGCTTCTCCATCTGGATCAGACTGACCGAAGGTCTGAGTTTCAGGTCCGTTCTGGAATTTGTCATCCCAAGCCTGAAGGTGGTATATGTTTTTATGTTTCTTTCCCTGGTGGCGGGAAACTCGGTACTCTTTTTCAAGAACTGGAGAGCGGCCGCCATTCAGCAGGAAGAGTTGAAACGAGCCCATCTGGCTCTGCAGTACCAGAGCCTGAAGGACCAGGTGAGGCCCCACTTTCTCTTTAACAGTCTAAGTTCGCTGGCCACCCTGATCAATACAGATAGTGAAAAAGCAACCCAGTTTGTCCACAAGCTATCGGATGTTTACCGCTATGTGCTCGAGCAGCGCGAAAACGAGCTGGTTCCCCTCAGGGATGACCTGAAGTTTTTGGAGGACTATGTTTTTCTGCAGAAGATCCGTTTTGGGGAGAACCTCCGGGTCGAATCCAGTCTGGACCTGGATCTGAACAGGCTGGTCATCCCCCTCTCCCTCCAGATGCTGGTGGAGAATGCCATCAAGCACAATGAAATATCCAAAGATCATCCATTGCTTATCACACTCACATCCACGGGAAGCGGACATGTAATTGTCAAAAACAATTTAAAGCGAAGGGAGGTCTCGGAATCCTCACTGGGCACCGGACTGGAAAACCTGAGAAAGCAGATAAGCTATTTTTCAAATGATCCGCTGCTGGTAAGGGAAGAAGCGGACACCTTCATCGTAAGAATACCCACTTTTTCGGGCAAAAACATCGTGTAATGAATGTTGCAATAATTGAAGATGAACCTCTGACGGCAGAACGGATCAGCACCCTGCTCCGGCAGATCGATCCCCAGATCGAGGTCAAAGCCGTCATCGATTCGGTGAAGCGATCGGTGGAATGGTTCCGATCCAATGAAGCTCCCCACCTGGTATTTATGGATATCCAGCTTGCCGACGGGCTCTCCTTCGATATATTCGATCTGGTGACTATTGAGGTCCCGGTCATCTTTATAACCGCCTTCCAGGAATATGCCATCAAGGCTTTTAAGGTCAACAGTGTGGATTATCTTTTGAAACCGGTATCGGAGGAGGCTCTGCGGGCTGCACTCGCTAAATACAATCGTTACTTCAACCAGGAGCTGGAGATTCCGGCCATTGGCGGGGATCTGCTTAAGAATATCAGGGATATGATCAGCAGACCCTATAAATCACGTTTTATGGTCCGGGTGGGAGAACACATCAAATCGGTGGATGTGGGAAACATTCTCTACTTCTATAGCCTGCAGAAAGGAACCTATCTTCTTTCATCGGAAAACCGTAACTATGTGGTTGACTACACCCTGGGGGCACTGGAAGAAACTCTTGATCCAAAGCTCTTCCATCGTATCAACCGGAAATACCTGGTTTCACATGGAGCCATCAGAGACGTGCTTACCCTGTCGTCCAGCAAACTAAAAGTAAAGCTGCTGCATTCGGACGACGACGAGATCTACATCAGCAGGGAGCGGGTTACAACGTTCAAGGAATGGCTCGATAGCTAGCATTCCCGGTTCACAGGCAAAAAAATTCAATTCATCCCCGAAAGCTACAACCCGGCGAAAAATATTTTCTTTCCAGGCAGACCCATCGTAATTTTAGGCGTGATTGCTAAACCAAACCAACTGATATCATGAAAAAAGCACTTTTCCTTCTCAGCCTGATCCTTCTGACCATGGCAGCCATGGCCCAGGGAAAAAAGTATAACAAAGCCATGGGTTCAATCATTGAACAGATGCATGAGTCAACTGATCCGGTCACTGAGCTGGAGCTGGTTCCCGGCTTTGAAGAAATAGCCCTAGCCTATCCTGATCAGTGGCTTCCCGCCTACCATGCTGCCAGGATCCTCATCACCGGGAGCTTTCCGAATCCGGAACCGGATGAAAAAGACCTCATGCTGGAACAGGCCAGGCAACTCCTTGACAAGGCCTTTGAACTGGCCCCGGAAGAATCGGAGCTATCTGTGCTGGATGCCCTGTATTACATCGGGATGATGAGTGTTGACCCGGAATCCCGGGGACCCATATTTTACATGAATGCCATTGAAGCCATCAATACCTCGAAGAGCCAGAATCCGGAAAACCCAAGAGCCTACTACATGGAGGGAATGATGACCCTGAATATGCCCGATTTCATGGGAGGTGGTCCCGGGCCTGCCAAACCGATCTTCCTTGTTGCCATGGAAAAATTCAAGGCTTATAAGAACGAAAATCCATTCTGGCCTGCCTGGGGGGAGGATCTGGTTGAGGCAGAATTGGAAGGAATGAAATAAACAAAAGATTCCGTATTTTCAGGCTATGAAAATAGCCCGAAAATTCAGAAGAGCATCTATACTTTGCCTGGGAGCACTGACTCTGCTTGCAGCGGGATGCAAAAAAGAATCGGTCCAACGACCCAATATCCTCTTTGCCATTGCCGACGACTGGGGATGGCCTCATGCAGGAGCCTATGGAGATCCGGTTGTGAAGACGCCGGCTTTTGATCGCCTGGCCCGGGAGGGAGTTCTCTTTAATCATGCTTACATCTCCTCTCCCTCCTGTACCCCGTCCAGGAATGCCATACTCACGGGCCAGTATCACTGGAGGCTGGGACCCGGAGCCAATCTCTGGAGTACCCTGGATCCGGCTACTCCTGTTTATCCCCTGCTCCTGGAGGATGCCGGCTATAAGATCGGTCGCTTCAGGAAAAGCTGGGGACCCGGCGATATCAGCGACTGGAAACGCCACCCGGCAGGTCACGACTATACAGATACAGGTTTTGCAGCATTTATGGCTGAACGAAAGGAAAACCAGAGTGGTCAGCCCTTCTGTTTTTTCCTGGGCACCTCGGATCCCCACAGACCCTACGACCGGGGAAGCGGGGTGCAGAGTGGAATAAACCTGGATGAAATCCGCCTCTTCGAATGCTTTCCCGATACAGAGATAGTCAGAAGCGATGTGGCCGATTATTATTACGAGGTGCAGCGTTTCGACACCCTGGTGGCCAGTGCCATCCGGATCCTGGAAGAGTATGGCGAACTGGAAAATACCATTATTGTGATGACCGGCGACAATGGAATGCCCTTTCCAAGATGTAAATCCAATAATTATGACACGGGTGTCAGGGCCCCCTTTGCTATTCGGTGGGGATCCGGCATAGGGGAGCCTGGCCGGGTGCTGGACGATTTCATTAGTACCACCGACCTGGCTCCCACTTTCCTGGAGCTGGCAGGTGTTGAAATTCCTGAGGTGATGACAGGACAAAGCTTTGCAGGCCTTCTCAAAAGTTCAAAAGAAGGTTTTGTGGACAGGGAGAATCGCAATTATGTACTGCACGGAAAAGAGCGGCATGTGCCGGGACAGGAAGAAGGTATGGGAGGCTACCCCGTGCGCGCCATACGCACCCACGACTACCTTTATATCAGAAACTTCAAAGAAGAGCGCTGGCCCTCGGGAACACCCAACTATCTGGAAGCAGCCATCCCCTACTGCTGGCTGGGCGATTGTGATAACGGTCCCACCAAAAGCTATATGGTAGAGAACCGGGACAAGGACCAGCACCACCAGGAACTCTATGAACTGGCCTTTGGGAAACGGCCCTCAGAAGAGCTTTACGACTGCAGGCAGGATCCGGAGCAACTGGTAAATCTGGCGGAAGATCCCGCCTATGCAGAAATTAAAGCGAAACTATCCAAACAACTGATGGAACAGTTACTGGCCACCGGGGATCCCAGGGCCACCGGAGGGGGAGATGAGTTTGATGCGGTTCCCTACCTGGGACAGGGTCCAAGACATCCAAGTTACAAAGCAGAGTAGGTAAAAAAGGGAGTCCCTCAGATTAATCCCCGAAACTGGTGGCCAGTTCCCTGGCAGCGATCACCCAGGAATGATCCGGTGGTACGTAATTAATTTTCCCCACCACATCCTCAAGGGGTACGGCCTTTGTTTTTTCACCATCCACAGCAACCATTATTCCATACTGTTCCTCCCTGATATAATCAATGGCAGAGGTTCCCAGCCTGGTGGCCAGCATCCGGTCAAGAGCCGAGGGTGTTCCCCCGCGTTGCAAATGCCCCAGGATGGTCACCCTGGTTTCTAAACCGGTAATTTTTTGAAGTTCTTCCGCCATCTCCATGGTAGATCCCCTGTATTTTTTGTCCAGCCGCTTCACTTCCTTCTTTAGTTTTTCCCGTTCCTCCCCCTCTGCCTCCTCCATTTTTTTCTCCACAGCCCTGATCTTTTTGGCGGCCTCCACAGTGATGGCCCCCTCTGCTACGGCTACGATGCTGAATCGTTTTCCACGGCTTACTCGTTCCAGGATGCTTGCCGCCAGTTTATCTATGGTGTAGGGGATCTCAGGGATCAGGATGGCATCTGCTCCACCCGCCATTCCAGCTCCCAGGGCAAGCCATCCTACCCGGTGCCCCATGATCTCCGCAATGATGATCCTGTGATGACTCGATGCGGTACTGTGCAAACGGTCGATGGCATCTACCGCAATGCCCAGGGCTGTATCAAATCCAAAAGTCACATCCGTACCAACAATATCGTTATCGATGGTTTTGGGAAGTGTAATGATATTACATCCTGCCTGGGAGAGTCTATAGGCATTTTTCAAGGTGCCCCCACCCCCCAGACATACCAGCACATCCAGATGATTTTTTTGATAATTCTCCACGATCACATCGGTCATATCCACATTTTTTCCCCCCATGGGCATTTTATGGGGTTTATCCCTGCTGGTTCCAAGGATGGTCCCCCCCAGAGTTAAAATTCCCGAAAGCATGTTATTGTCAAGCCGCACAGAGCGGTTCTCCATTAAGCCGCGAAAACCGTCCCTGAATCCAATGACCTGCATGGCGCCACCTTTGGAAGCGGTCTTTCCGAGCCCTCTGATCGCTGCATTTAAGCCAGGGGTATCTCCTCCCGATGTTAGGATTCCTATATGTCCTGATCGCACTATTTTACTCATAATTTCAATGATTATATATATGACAAGGTAAGAATTTCTTCTTCCAGATGCCAAAAATAGTGGATCTTCCCTTTCTTCTGGTGGAGTACAGATCTGAATAAGCTACAGCACCCTCATTACATCCTCGAGAGTGATCACCTGGCCTTCATAGGTTACAAGTGAAGCCTCACTGGTAGCAAAGCGTAGTTCCAGGACATTTCCCAGTTTGGAAAGAATCAGCAATTCCGTCAGTTCTCCATCCTGCCATGCCATATCCACCTGGAAGCCACCCCGTGCCATTAGTCCTCTTACGCTGCCGTTCTTCCATTCTTTCGGAAGAGCAGGGAGCAGTTCCACATATCCGGCGTGCGACTGAATCAGCATCTCTGCGATACCGGCAGTTCCGCCAAAGTTCCCATCAATCTGGAAGGGCGGATGATTGTCAAAAAGATTGGGAAGCGTAGATAGTTCAAAGAGCTTTTGAACATGATGGTGAGCCAGTTCTGCATCCTTCAGCCGGGCATAGAAATTAATGATCCAGGCCCTGCTCCAACCCGTATGTCCCCCCCGTGTTTCAGGCGATATTCAAGAACCTTTTCAGCTGCCTCCATATATTCGGGACTATCGGCCCAGTTATACTGGGAAGAGGGGTAAAGTCCGTATAAATGGCTTATGTGCCTGTGCCCGGGTTCCAGCTCCACCAATCCTTCCTCGGACCACTCCAGGATCCGGCCATCCCTTCCAATTTCCACCGGTGCCAGTTGCTCCAGCTGACTTTCCAGCAGGGTCCTGAACTCAGCATCACGGTTAAGCACCTTGCTGGCTTCGATCACGGAAGTAAACAGATGCCAGACGATCTGAAGGTCCATGGCAGGACCCATGCTGATGGCTGCTGTATCCCCTGCAGGTGTGATAAAGCGATTCTCAGGAGAAATAGAGGGCCCGCTTACCAGCTTTCCTGTACGCGGGTGCTCCACCAGGAAATCGGACATAAATAGAGCCGCCTCACGCATTAGGTCGTAGCCATAGTTTTGCAGAAAGGCATAATCGCCGGTAAAAAGATAATGCTCCCAGACGTGGGTAGCCGACCAGGCAGCTCCCATAGGCCACATGCCCCAGTTTGGGGAACCAAAGAGCTGGGTCTGATGCCAGATGTCGGTAGTGTGATGGGCCACAAAACCCCTGCAATCATAGGTCTTCCGGGCCGTCTCCCGTCCGTTCTCCCGCAAGTCTCCCAGAAATTTCAGATAGGGAAGATGACACTCCGACAGGTTAGTAACCTCGGCAGGCCAGTAATTCATCTGCAGGTTGATGTTGATATGATAATCTGAATTCCAGGGAGGCGCCAGATGTTCGTTCCAGATCCCCTGGAGGTTGGCAGGCAGATCATCTGGCCGTGAACTGCTGATCAACAGGTATCGGCCATAATTGAAGTAAAGCGCCGCCAGTCCGGGATCACTTTTCCCCTTTGAAACCAGATCCAGTCTCTCGTTGGTGGGAAGATCCTGATAAGGGGAAGCCCCCAGGTCGATGGAAACTCTGTTAAACAGTCCCTGGTACTCCTGAATATGTTCTTTTAAAACGCGATTGTAATTGCATTTCATGGAATGGTTCATACATTCCTCACACTCTTCCCATTTGGCTTCACCGAAATAATCCGTGGCTGCAAATATCCTGATTTCAAGGTCCGTGGTTCCATTTATCTCCAGGCCATTTCCATCGGAATGGATATAACCATCCTTGAGGATAAGTTTCACCCGGGTTTCAAAGAGCAAACCCTGACCATTATCCACATACTGTTTCATAATGATCATATCCTCCTTGTACATAACCACCTCCCCTTCTCCGGGTCTGGAAAGCCTTATTTTACAGTCGATTGTCCCTCCTTCTCCGGCCCTCTCACGAAAGACAATGACGTTGTCGAAGGCGGTAGCGAATATCCGACGTTGATAATCGATCCCACTCCTGGTATAGTCTACCTGAACAAGGGCACTGTCGAGTCGAAGTGTTCTTTTGTAATTTGAAACAGCCGAGCTATCTTCATAGATAATCGTCAAATCCCCCAGGGTTTGGTAGGCATTTGTCCCGGTTGGAAGCCGCTCCTGCAACAACTCTTTTACTGCTAGATCCTCTGCTTCCCGGTACTTTCCATCAAATAAAAGTTTACGCACAGCCGGAATCGCCTGACTGCCATCGCGGTTCTCGTAGGAGCCTTTTCTGCTCCAGATCGACTCTTCGTTCAATTGGATACGTTCCACATCCGTCCGGCCGAAAACCATGGCCCCCAGCCTTCCATTCCCAATGGGGAGTGCCTCGTTCCACACTTCAGCAGGCTCATTGTACCACAGGGCCACCTCAGGGCCAGTCGCTTGCGGCACTTCCGTTGAGCAGGAGTAAAAAACTGCCGGTATCATCAATCCAGTCAATAGAACTAATTTTAGAAATGATCTATCCATGGCCGATTTTGAATTATGGAGGAGTGTGCTGGCAATATAATGCTCTTTTGGGAAATAACCCATCAATCGGCCATGAATTAGAAGCTTTCTGAATAGCCGCAGATTAACCTTTTATTTAATCCTGATTATTAAAAAGTAGAATATTACATTTACAGCTAAATAATTGTTACCTCATGAGTGCTTCTCCTGTCCGATTCATTCCCGTCCCCGCTCTTCTGCTTCTGAAAGAAAATCTCGAAGTGATTGAGGGGAACAGTCTGGCATCGGCTTCTTTGGGAATCCAGTTGGAGGAACTACGCGGCATGGACGGAGCCAGTTTGTTTCCGGGGACGTTGCTGGAACCTGGTGAATATGAAGGGATTCTCCTGAAGGTATCCAGGGATCACCAATTCATGGTGGATATGGCCGTAAACTTCCTGGAAGAGGGAGAGCAATCCTCCTACCTGCTCACTTTTAGAGAAAGGCGAGGGCAATTTCAGGATCTGATGGATGGATCTCTGGAAGGGATTATGATCACAGATAAAGAGCTAAATATCCTGGATGTGAATCCCGCGTTCTGTTCCATCACCGAGCTAAGGCGAGAAGAAGTCGTGGGAAACAACGGGTTCGAACTGATTAAAAGATTTGTCTTCCCTCCCGCGCTGAGTAGGGTCACGGAAGCATTACATAAGATGGCTTTAGGGCAGTCCGTGGATCCCTTCGAAATTGAATACAAGGATACGGCACTGGCCATTTCCGCCAATATCCGGAAAGATTCCTCTTCCCATATTATCTTTTTCAGAGATATCTCCAGGGAGAAACACGGACAAAAAGCATTGCTGGAGAGTGAAGAAAAATTCAGGTTTTTTGCGGAATCCACTTTCGAAGGCATTGTGGTGCACAGCAGGGGCATCGTCCTGGATGCCAATGAAGCATTTCTCAAAATGACCGGATACAGCCGCAAGGAAGCCGTAGGCAAGAACTTGCTGGACTATATTCCCAAAGCCGCTGACAGGGCAAAGGTTCTGGCCAAGATGCTGAATAAAGTATCTAAGCCTTATCATGTTACCGGCAAAAAGAAAGATGGGAGCCTGTTGATTGTTGAACTACAATCAAAGGAAGTTACTTTCCAGGGAAAAAGAGCTCGAATCTCAGCCGTCAGAGATGTTACCAAACAAATCACCCTGCAGGAACAGGTGAAAAAGAGCGAGGAAAAATACCGAACCGTGTTTGAAAAAACAGGGACCGCCACGGTTATCCTTGAAAATGACCAGACCATCTCACTGGCTAATTCAAAATTCAGCATGCTGGTGGCTTACCCGGTTAAGGAGATTGTAAACCGGATGAAATGGACCGATTTTGTTTTCCATGAGGATCTGGAAAAAATGACTCGCTGGCATACTCAGCGCAGAGACCATCCCGAGAAAACCCCCACAGAATATGAGTTCAGATTAGTGGATCGCTACCATAACATCAAATACATAAGTCTGTTAGTGGACCTGATACCCGGCACCCTCCAGAGTATAGCTTCCCTGATAGATATCACAGCAAGAAAGAAGGCCGAGTTGCAGATTCTGGAGAGTGAAGCCAGTCTGAGGAAGGCCCAATCTATTGCCAGGATGGGTTACTGGAACATAAATATGAATACCCGGGAAGCAAACGGGTCCGAGGAAGCCAGAAATATATATGGAATTTCGGGACCAGGTTTTAGCCTGGATAGAATCCAGGAAATTCCCCTTCCCCAGTACAGGGAAAGGCTGGATAAGGCACTGCTCGACCTGATAGCAGGGAATAATATATATGATGTTGAGTTTAAACTGAAGAATCAAATTACAGGTCAGATCATAGATGTTCGCTCCATGGCTGAATACAATCCGGAGGATAACACTGTTACCGGGATCATCCAGGATATCACCAGGATTAAAGAGGCCGAATCCCTGGTTCAACAGAGTGAACAATACCTCAAGAGTATCTTTCGTGCAGCGCCCGTGGGAATCGGAGTGATGGTCAAGGGCCAAATCACCGGAGTAAATGAGAAACTCTGTGAGCTTACAGGATACGAGGAGGAGGAGCTCCTTAACCAGTCTTCCAGAATGCTCTATCATTCTGAAGTGGATTTTGAACGGGTGGGCCTGGTGAAACAGGGGGATATCAAGGAGATGGGTACGGTCACCATCGAAACAGTCTGGAGGTGCAAGGATGGCAGCAGCATGGACATATTGCTCAGCTACACAAGCATGGATGCAGAAGACCTTCAGAAAGGAATCACATTTACAGCTATGGATATTACGGAACGGAAAAAGGCCGAACAGGATATGATTTCGACCAACCGGCAATTGCGATATGCCAAAGAGAAAGCTGAAGAAAGTGATCGCCTGAAAACAGCCTTTCTGGCCAATATGAGTCACGAGATAAGAACTCCCATGAATGGAATCATTGGCTTTACCAACCTGTTGGCAAAGCCATCCCTCTCCGAAGAATCAAAGCAAGTTTATATCGATATTATCAATAAGAGTGGAGAACGTTTACTTGATACGGTGAATGATTTGATCGATATCTCCAAACTGGAAACAGGACAGGTCAATATAGTTATTGACAATACCCCTATCGATGAACTGCTGGACAACCTGTATCACTTTTTTCAACAGGAGGCCAGTGAAAAAGGACTGCATCTGAGCTGCAACAAAGGAAGCTCAAAGGATAAACTGATCATTCGAACGGATGAGCAAAAGTTGAATTCGGTGCTCACGAATCTGATAAAGAATGCCATCAAATATACCCTGAAGGGAACTATTGAGTTCGGCTACAGCCTGGCAGCAACAGGAGAAAGCAAAATGCTGCAATTCTATATAAAGGACACAGGCATCGGCATTCCTGAAAACCGGCAGGAAGCGGTATTCAATCGCTTTGAACAGGCTGATATTGATGACAGGAATGCATACGAAGGATCTGGTCTGGGCCTGGCTATAGCAAAAAACCTGGTTGAGTTGCTGGGCGGAAAGATATGGGTGGAATCATTGCCTGGCAGCGGGTCCACCTTCTATTTTACCCTTCCCCTGGTGATCGCGGATAAACAGGAGACCGTTAATATTGAAGCAAAGCCTGTCAAGGAAGACCCCAACCTTCCAGGACTTCTGAAAATACTGATTGCTGAGGATGACATTGCCTCCTATTTGCACCTCTCCATTTTACTGAAGGAGTTGACCCGGGAGTTATTGCATGTCACTTCGGGAAAGGAGGCAGTGGAAGTGTGCAGGAATCATCCGGATATCGACCTGGTCATGATGGATTTGAAGATGCCCCTGCTGAATGGTCTTGAAGCTACCCGGAAAATCAGGGAATTTAATCAGACCGTCCCCATTATCGCACAAACCGCCTATGCCCTCGTTGGGGACAGGAATGAAGCTCTGGAGGCCGGATGCAGTGAGTACCTTAGCAAACCCATTATAGTGGAAGAATTAATGGAAAAGCTAAGCCTGGTCCTTGATTTGTCCTAAGTAATAATTTCAGGGTATAAACATCAGGTCCGGCCGTCATAATCCTTCCTGTTTTCAGGGTTCAATGGCCACTTCACAGCTTTGCCGTCTCGTGTGGAACGATAGATGGCGGTGAAGATCTCAACGGTAACCCGGCCCTCCTTCCCGGTGATCATGGGCTCCCTTCCCTCCAGGATGGCCTGCAGGAAATCCTCAATATTTCGCTCATGAAAATAGTCCATCGGACGGGGCAGATTATTGAAAAACTCTGAGTCTTCTTTCACCCACTGCGGTAACATCTGCTCCTCTCCAGGCACGGTCCAGAGATCATTGACCGGCGGCTCCAGGATGGCCGTCATCCCGGCCACAAACATGGCACCCCCATCGGTTTGTACCCCCACAGAAGCCCCATTCTCCCCATGCACCTGGACTTTCCCGAAAATGCCGGGTTTTTGGGAGTTAGAGACGATGATATTGGCCACCGCCCCATTTTTGAACTTCAGGATGGCATTGGCCGTATCTTCCACCTCAAGATAAGGATGATTCAGATTGGACCACTGACCATAAAGTTCATCGATTTCGCCCAAAAACCACTGTAGCATATCCAGCTGGTGGGGTGCCTGATTCACCAGCACACCTCCTCCTTCTCCCTTCCAGGTTCCCCGCCAGGGATCACTTTCATAATAGGCCTTATCCCGCCAGCCCAGCATGTTTATGGTACCAAAAACAGGTTTGCCAATTTTCCCGGCATCAATGGCCATCTTTACCCGCATGGCCGGAGGATACCAGCGCCGCTGACATATGACCCCGATCTGCTTTCCACAACGCCTGGAAGTTTCGATCATGGCATCACAATCCTCCAGGGAGGAAGCAAGGGGTTTTTCAATCAGGACGTTGGCTCCTGCCTCCAGAGCAGCAATAGCTGGTTCCCTGTGGTTGGGATGAGGAGTACAGATAATCACCACATCGATTTTCTCCCTGTTCACCATTTCGGTCACATCTGTATAGGCTTTCACCCTGTGGCCTGCAGCATAGTTTTCGGTCTTCTCCCTGCTTCTGCCACAAACCGCTGTAAAATGCGACTCTTTGAGATTAACAAGGGCACGGGCATGCATATCGGTGACTTTTCCAATACCCACCAGGGCAGTCTTCAATTGTTGAGTCATTTATATCAGGGGTTTAATACGACTTTTATCAGGCCGGGCTCCTTGTCATAGAGCCGCCGGAACCAGGCTGCACCCTCGGATAAAGGAGCTTCTGCGCTCAGGATCGCTTCCACGTTCACCTCACCGCGCGCAATCATATCCAGTACGGCCGGATATTCCCCGCAGATGGCACAGCTGCCCTGCAGCCGGATCTGCTGGGTAACCACTGCCTGGAGAGGGATCTCCGCAAGCGGTGAAAGGTTTCCAACCAGGCAAACCGTTGCTCCCCTTCGAACCGAATTTATGGCAGTCTTTAGGGTTTCGCTGAGACCCACCACTTCAAAGGCCACATCTGCACCCCGCCCTTCGGTCAGTTTCTGCACTTCCTGACGGATATTATCCCGTGCGGGATTAAAGCCTGTATCGGCTCCCAGTTTCGTGGCAAGCTGCAGCTTCTTCTCGTCCAGATCAATGGCGATTATTTTTCCACATCCCCTGGCCCTCAGGACCTGGACCACAAACAGTCCGATCATCCCGCAGCCCACTACCACCACGGTATCATTCCACTGAAGGGGAGTCAGTTCCACCGCATGGGCTGCCACGGCCACCGGCTCCACCATGGAAGCCTGTGTAAAACTTACCTTTTCGGGGATCCTGTACAAGATGTGCTGCGGGACATTTACGTATTCTGCAAAGGCCCCATGCCTGCGATATTCTTCAGGAGAAACCCCCAGGACCATACGGCCATCACTCAGGTTGTACATGCCCTTTCGGGTATACCAGTCATCCAGTTTATAGATGGTGGAATCGAAGGTCACGCGATCCCCCTCCCTCCAGCCGGATACCAGGCTTCCAAAAGCTGTTATGGTACCGGCAGCTTCATGTCCCATCACCAGGGGCGGGATTCGTCTGCCTGTACTCCCGTCCATTCCATGCACATCCGAACCACAGATCCCCACCGCTTTCACCCTCACCAGCACTTCATCTTCCGCCAGAACAGGATCCGGAAAGTCCTTATATACCAGCTTGTTGTATTCCTCTAATACCAGTGCTTTCATAGCTCTTATATCTCAGTATAAAGTAAATATACACATTCGAATGGCGAATTTGTAATCCCTTATATTTATGTATAATTTGAAGCACCAAATTCAATGCAAACCAGTTTATCATGAAAGCAAGAAGAAAATTTATCAGAAATCTGGGCGGGGTGGCCGCTTTGCTGGCTCTGAGTTCAAGCAGCAGGGCCAATAAGCCGGATAGAACAAGCAATACGCAAGGGAATAGCAAGGAACTCGAAGGGGGCTTTTTCCATATCGTGTTTTTCTGGCTGATCAATGATACCCCGGAAGTAAAAAGTAAATTCCTCCGGGAGCTGAAGAACTTCGTAGACCAGGTAGAGGAAATTAAGAAAGTCCATATTGGTCCCCCTGCCAATACCAATCGCGAGGTCATAGACAACACCTACTCCTACAACCTGTTAATCACCTTCGATTCAAAGAAGGAGCATGATATTTACCAGGATCATGCAGCTCATAAAAAGTTCATTGAAAATGCCTCCTCCCTGTGGGAGAAAGTCCTGGTATATGATAGTGTAAAAGGCAAATAAAACAATCTCCAAACAATCCTAAGCCCATGAAGAAACTAAGCGTCTTTTTAATCATCACTGTACTAACAACCTTAAGCTCGAAGACCATGGCACAGAGCGAATTTTCCAGCGGTCTCATCGGTGTCGGTTTAGTCACCAGAGACCTGCAAAAATCTCTTGATTTCTATCTCAAGGTGATAGGTATGACGAAGGTGAGTGAATTTGATGTGGATGGCGAATTCGGAAAGTCTTCCGGTCTCACCGACGGACTGGCCTTCCATGTGGATGTGCTGAAACTGCAGGACAATCCTGATGCCAACCAGTGGAAACTGATGAGTTTCAACAAGCAAGGGGCACACCCCATGCCCAAATACATTGAGGATGATACCGGCATGCAGTACATCACCATCCATGTAAACAGCCTGCAACCCTTTCTCGAGAGGATAAAAAAATATAAAGTTAAGTTATTGGGAGACACTCCCGTCCCATTAAATGAACAGGACCATTTTGTGCTGGTTCAGGACCCTGACGGCACCATTATAGAATTGATTGGGCCTCTCAAATAGTGACAGTTAAGAGTCTACTTAAAGATTCAGCGGAAAACTATTTTCGCTTCTTCTCCACATAATAGCCCTCCCGGGAAAGCTTGTGGTCCAGCATAGCCAGACCATATACCAGCACAGCGGTTGCGGTGGCAGTGTGCTCCTGGTATTCGGGGATGCTCTTGTTGTAGAGGTCGCGTTCCGTGTGCCAGATCTCCCGATAATCAAAATTATATCCCTTGGGATCGGCACAATCAAAGGTAATGGTGGGCACCCCTTTCACCGCAAAGGGCCCACTATCGGTTCCCCATGCCTTCTCCGGTCGTGGCCTGGGCGTACGTTCCTTTAACTCCAGGGGAAATTCGGGATTAATGGTATTAATCATCTTTGCGATCTCTTTAAAATCTTCCATCTGTTCAGCCGAAACCGTTAAACTGACAGGTACGGTGGGACCACCATCGCGGTTAAGCATATTGGAGACCTTTCCCAAATCTGCTTCAAAATCGCTCTACCCAGCTTGTGGAGCCATACAAACCGAACTCCTCTCCTGCCCAGAGAATAACCAGGATAGTCCGTCTGGGCTTTCCTCCTGCTTCCATGATCAGGCGCGCAGCTTCCATGGAAGGCGTTACCCCCGATCCATCGTCCACTCCACCTGTTGCCACATCGTAGGCATCCAGGTGAGCTCCCACGATCACATATTCATCCGGGAATTCGGTTCCGGGTATGATGCCGATCACATTGTGGTATTTTACCGGCCCCATCTTGAAATGGTTGCGGATATCAAACTCCAGCTGGAAGTAGCGGCGCTCCTCTGCCATTTGATAGATCTCTTTATACTGGTGCTCATCCAGTTTGATATCGGGAACGGTGGGAAGAGTTTCAAAAGTCATATTATGCAGGTTCTTCCGGTCATAGAGTACCCTGATGGGGGTCGGGGCCGACTGGATGATACCCAGGATCCCTGCTTCAACCATCTCCCGGTAAAAAAGAGCTGGTTCCTCATTCAGGGGCAGCAACTCTTTCTGAGGCTTATCCGTTCCGAGGTTGTCCCTGTTTTCACGCCTGATCTGACTGTTTATTTTATCGGTTTCCATGTTGACCAGTTTGATGGAGTCCCGCAGACTGTCAGCCTCCACCGAAAAATCAATAGGCCATCCCTGGTTCTCTCCTCCTATTAGCACCCAGGCACCTTTCAGGGCGCCTTTCATCCGCTTGAATTCAGCCTCCGTCCTGGGTTCAATAAGCACATGTCCGCGCTGCACCCCCCTGGTTCCCGAGGTATAAGAGGGCGTTGCAAAATGAAGGGTTTTTCCCTCTTCCCCGATCAGCCTTCCAAACCAGGGGCCCCGGTTAAAACCCACCGGTAACTCCCCGACCTCGTCCATCAACACCTCCAGGCCCCACTCATCAAACTTGCTGGCCGCCCAGATGGATGCATTCTCATAAGCATCCGAACCAATAAGTCTTCCTCCGAAACGGTTGCAAAGGATATCCAGGTGCTCCATGGTCTGGTTATCACTCTGACCGATCTCTACGATCTTCTCCATTACAGGATCAGATTGTGCATAAGTGGTTAAATTAATAGCAATACCTGCCAGGAGCAGGAAGAGAGTGCTAAGTTTCATCTGTACGGGTCTATGGAATTATTAGAAGCCTCAAATATAAGAGATAAAATCTTTTTAAGTAACTTATGGTGCCTCTATGGGAGAATCCGATGATTGAGAACAGACCTGGAAGGGCCCATCTGAAAATCGTTATCAGCACCCTCGCACTTGTTGCTGCCGTGGTTCTGACGATCCAGTATATATCCCTGGCCAGGCAGAACCAACGGTTAAAGACTGACCTGGCGGAGATCAACCACATACGGTATGGCCTGTTGAATGTGGACGAATGGAGCAATCAGTTATCGACTATTTTGAGCATAAAGATCCTGGAGTTCCAACTGACTCCTGATAGCAGGGAGAAGGTGGTCCGGAATCTGGAAAATATACTATATCTGCTTATTGATGATGTGGAGCTGATGATGAAATCAAGAAGCTCTGGAAGGCTCTCAGGTATAAAAAGCTGGTTCTCCGGATTTACCCTCAACCTGGATCCCCTGCGCGACAGTGTCCCCTCCTATGCCAGCCAGCTCATAGACGAACTGAATAAACCGGAAAACAAGGCCTTTCTTCAGCAATTCCTGACCAATAAACTTAATGCTCTGACCGCCTCCACCTACAATCTGGATCACATGGATCCTTTGCTTGCGCTGCTGGAGAAATATAACTGCATGGATGAAGAAGTATGCAAGGAATTGATACAGGCAGAGATAGATTTGAAAATCAGGGCCATCAAGTTACGGGTAATCCTGATCATGTTCCTGGTCACCATGACCTTCCTGGTCAACCTGATCACGAAACGAAAACTCAATCACCTGCAGTCTACCCTGCTGATTGTTGGCTCCTTTTGCCTGCTGCTGGGCGGGATCACCACCCCCATGATAGACCTGGAAGCGAGGATAGACCAGCTGATGTTCCTGCTGATGGGAGAAAATATCACCTTTACCAACAACATCATCTTCTTCCAGAGCAAGAGTATCACCGATGTGGTTCGCATCCTGATGGAGGAAGGGACGCTGCCCATGGTCTTTGTGGGCATCCTGGTATTCACCTTCAGTATCATTTTCCCCTCCTTGAAACTGATCTCTTCCCTGCTCTACTCCTACCGGGTCAAGAAGCTGAGGGAACACTGGCTGATCCGCTTCTTTGTAATCAGATCGGGAAAATGGTCCATGGCCGATGTGCTGGTAGTGGCTCTGTTTATGGCCTATGTGGGATTCAACGGGATCATAGGCTCGCAGCTCGATCAATTAAGCGAGTCGACTGAAGCGGTGGAAATACTCACCACCAACGGAACGAAGCTCCTGGAAGGATTCTACCTCTTCCTCCTCTTCTGCATCTCCAGTCTTATACTTTCAGAAATAATCACACGTAAAACATGATGGGGAACGAACAGAACCCTGAATAATCCCGTAAAATATGCCAAAACTCCTGCTGGATAAAGAGAAGTGTCTGTTGAACATGGAGAAGATGGCCCAAAAAGCTGCGGGCCAGAATCTTTCACTCAGGCCACACTGCAAAACGCACCAGAGTGTCGAAATTGCTTCCTGGTTCAGGGATTTCGGAGTAGAGAGTATCACCGTATCCTCTTTCCCGATGGCCGCCTATTTTGCACAGGCGGACTGGAAGGATATCCTGGTGGCTTTTCCTTTCCAGCCGGGCGAAATGGAAAACCTGATCCCTTTATCGGAGCTTTGCAGTCTGTCCATCCTGGTGGATAGTCCGGCCGCTCTCCCTTTTCTGAATCATATTCCCAGGCAGGTAGGCGTTTACCTGGATATTGATACCGGCTATGGCAGGACCGGGATCAAAACGGAGAATACCGATTTAATGGAACAGATCATCGTCAAGGCCAAAGCAAATCCCCGCCTGGAATTCCGTGGATTCTACTGTCATGCCGGCCACTCCTACAAAGCCGGAACCACGAAAGAGCGAGATGCGATACACCAGAAGGCAATCCGTGACCTGGCAGGCCTGAAGGAACAGTTTGGGATTTATAATCCAAAACTCCTCTATGGCGACACCCCCAACTGCAGCATCCAGGAGGATTTCGGGGAGCTTGATGAGCTCACTCCCGGTAACTTTGTGTTTTACGATCTGCTTCAGCATGCCCTGGGTGCCTGCCGTTTAGATGAGATTGCCGTGTCCATGGAGTGCCCGGTGGCCGGAAGGTACCCGGCGGGCGACAAGATCCTGGTCCATGGAGGCGCCGTGCACTTTTCCAAAGAGTCCATGGGTTTACACGGGAGATCCATATTTGGCCTCCTGGTGCAGCAAACAAAATCGGGTTGGACAGAAAACTCCCGGGAGATCTATCTTGCCAGCCTCTCTCAGGAACACGGATTTGTGGAACCCTGTGGAGATCTGATAGATCAGGTTCATATTGGAGAAAACCTCCTGTTCCTGCCGGTGCATTCCTGTCTCACCGCCAATCTGATGCGCGGATACTTCACCCTGGATAAGCAAAAAATAACTACCATGAACTCCTGAGAGAAAGTCAGGGCCTTGGCTTCCCGTAAACATGGTCTCCGATGCGGCGGATCCGCTCCATCTCTTCCGGGCTTAAGGGTCCCGCTTCAAGAGTTTCCAGGTTCTCCTGCATCATTTTTTGGGTGCGGGCCCCGGTCATGCAGATATCCACCGCCGGATTGCTTAACACAAAGCGGTAGCAATCCTTTGCGGTCAATGGCTTTTCGCCGGAGGGCATTTTGCTCTCGTTAAGCAATTGCCCCCACCGGGTGGCCGTAAAAGAGATCATTCCAGGCCGCTTCTCTCCTCCGCAAAAGGGAAACACATCTATTTCGGCCCCGCTGTTTGCCGCATTATAGCGAACCTGGAAAATATCGATGGGACTCTCCAGTAATTTGGGAAAGAGCTTACGATTATGCCCTGATAGTGCGAGGTGCCGTACCACCCCTTTCTCTTTAAGGTCCAGGCCAAGATCCATCACCTGTTCCCGGGGTTTTTTGGGATAATAGCCCAGCATCAAAACATCCGCATACTCAAGACCCAGCTGCTTCAGTCCCTTGAAGAAATGGCGCTTCCCTATGATATAAGAGTGGGTATACTCCATCAGGCAGACAACGAGTTTTTCCCGGTCGCCCTTTTTGGTGATGTTTTGAATGGCCCGGATCATCTCTTTGGAACGCCCCTTCATAAAACTGCCCATGACAAAATAGTTACAGCCCCGCTCAAAGGCCTCTTCAAAGGCTGCTGCCGGGGCGCCATAGCTGGAGGAAATCCCAAGGCGTCCGGTACTTAGTCCGGTCCTTCCAAGGATAACAGCTTTATTGAATGTCATAGCGCGAATGGTTTAGTTGAAAGCTTAATATAGTAAAAATGAAGATCAACCTGTGGTACCCATGGCATTGGCGATGGCGTTTACAGAACGGAGCAGGTCCGGCAGGAGCTTCTCTTCCAGGGTTTTATCTCCCTGTTTCCTGGCGTCCCTCCATGCGCGCAGCAGTTCGACCTGTTCCTGATGCAGGGGAAGCAGCGCTTCAGCCCTTAAGCGGGTGGACAGGTGGTGATTGACCCGCCGTGTGGCCAGCGGACTACCCAGTAAATCAAGCATCATCTCCCGGGTCAGTTCCAGCTCCCGCAGCAACAGTCCAAGAATATCCTGCTTCACCTGTTTTTCTTCCACCAGTCCGGCGTACATACTCATAATCGACTCATCGGTGGCCGCCAGGCTGGTATCCACATTGGTCAACACATAACGTACAAAATTATCTCCTTTAGCCAGCTCTTTCAGTTGTATGAATTTATCCGTCTCTTCCTGCTTCATCTTCTTCAGCGTGGTGCCCACCCCATACCAGCTGGAGATATGCATCCGGGATTGGGTCCAGCTGAATACCCAGGGGATAGCCCTGAGATCCTCCAGGCTTCTTTTCCCTCTTCTCCGGGATGGCCTGGAACCAATCTTGCTGGACTCAATCACATCAATGGGGGTAGCCTGCTCGTAAAAGCGGATAAATGAAGGATGAAGGGTCAGCTGTTTAAAGGCTTTGTAGCTCTCATCAGCCATATAGGAAAAAAGGGCCTGCCGCAGGGGATCGCTTACTGGCTGTTTCAGCCGGTTTAACACCGTCTGGTGGGCCGTCCCGGCTAAAAGCAACTCCAGGTTGTAGGCCGCATTTCCTTTGTTGGCATACTTCCGTTCTATGGTCTCCCCCTGCTCTGTGACCCGGATCTGGCCCGTCAACGTGCCATCAGGAAGAGCCTTCAGGAACCAGTGTGTGGGTCCTGCCCCACGGCTGATGGTTCCCCCTTTTCCATGAAAGAAACGGATATCTATTTGGTGCTTCTTCCCCACAGCGGCCAACTTCACCTGTGCATCATAAAGATGCCAGGTGCTGGCCAGGATGCCCCCGTCCTTGTTGCTGTCGCTGTAACCGATCATCACATCCTGAACCGGCTGGGCCCACTTTCGTTTTTGTCTTACATACTCCAGGCTGTTGATCGTGACCTTATGCGAAAGGAACTCATCCAGAATACGCGGGCTTTCCTTCAGATCCTCAATGGTCTCAAAAAGTGGTACCACCGGCATGGGACAAAGCAATCCCTCCGGGCTCATTTTAGATAATCCCGCTTCCCGCACAAAAAGAAAAACGGTAAACAGATCCGTTGCATTCCTTGTCATACTTACAATCAGGGAACCAAGCGCACGCTCTGAATAATTGCGGGTATGCTTGCGCAGGGAATGAAAAGTTTCCACAGCTTCTCTTGCCTGATCTGAGGCTATAAATTCAGTGCGTGTCAGGAAGGGCCGGTTGTGGACAAGCTCTTCCCGTATAAATGCAGCCAGGGCCCCTTTGTTCTTTAAAATACCTTTGCTCCTGTCAGGGATGCCTGTACGGATGATCTCCATCAGAGCTTCCTCATAATACTGGCTGTTCTGCCGGACATCGAGACGAGCCAGATGAAAGCCGAAGATATCCAGGTGCCGCACCACTTTCTGCACATCATACTGAGCCAGAGACCAGGCCCCGTAGTGGATCAGAGATGATTTCAGCAGGTTCAGGTCCCTGACCAATTCATCGGAATGCTTGTAAGTATACTCCGTATCGACCAGCTCCACACCCCCGCTCTGACGCTCTGCCACCGGTAATTTTAACTTTAACATTCCTAGGAAGTAGCGGAAGGGTTCATTTTGATCGTTGACCGGAGTGGAATCCAGCTCCGATTCAAGTTCATTCAGGCGCTTGCGGAAATCCTCGGTCAAACATTCCATTCCGCAATAGATGCCAAGCTTCTCGGAAAGATCGTCCAGCTGGGCCAGGGCCAGCTTTAATCCATGGATCCTGAATTTCTGAAGGGTACTTGTGGTTACTTCAGCTGTAACCAGAGGGTGACCGTCCCTGTCACCTCCCACCCAATTGCCAAAGGTTATGGAAGGAAACCGAGTGGAGTCCTGCAACAGCAAAGGGTCATAACCAGCTTCAACCCAGGCCTGCCTGAGCCGGTAATCAAGAAAAGGAAGTACCTCGGGAAACACCTTGTAAAAGTAGTAAAGCACATTTTCAAGTTCTGACTCCAAAGCCGGTTTTTCAATGAAGATTTCTCCAATAAACCAGAGTTTGTGAAGTATCCGCTTGATGTCGTGTTTTAATTCATCCTGTTCAAAACGGTTATACATGGCGTTTTCCCGTTTCACAAGGAGCAGGTATAATTGGCGATAGAGAGAAAGCACCACGGGCCGCTTGGCTTCGGTAGGATGAGCAGTAAGCACCGGTTCGGCCTCAATGTGCAGGAACTCCTCCATGATTTCTTCCCCGCTTACACCCCTCTTCTTCAAATCAGACAATACCCTTCCCCACAATCCATTTACGCTTGCCAACCCCTCCTTGTCCATGGTCCGCCGGCGGTTTTGAACAGCCCCATTTACCTCCGAAAGATTCAGGAGCTGGAAAGCGATGGAGTAAAGCTGCAAAAGCTTATGCTTGTTATCACCGGAAAAATCCGGAGCCTCCCCGGAGATCCAGGGGAGCTGTGCGGCCAGTTCAGATTCGCCATTCTCGGTCAGTACCTCAGAAAAACAGCTAAGCAGGAACTCCAGATCCAGATAGGGTTTCCCAAGCAGGTTTTTTATTTCGTTGAAACGTGAACTTGTTTTACTCATGGAATAAAAATACAAAACAATCCTGACAGCCCGATTTATATGTTAGAATTAGTATAAATAAACTTTTCCGGATAAATACCCTGATGTAAGTATTGCCGTATGGACTGAAATCCTGTTATTTTGCATGGATGAGCAGCAGAAGCAGACTATGGCTGAAGCAAACCGGATCGGGCCTGATGATCCTGGTCATGGGGATTATGCTGCTAAACAAGGCGGCTTATACCCATGTGCATATTTTGCCCGATGGCTCCCTGGTGACACACGCCCACCCCTTTTCGAATCACGCAGAAGGCAAAAAGACTGCTTCCCACCAGCATTCCTCCCTGGAGATCTTACTGTTGGATTTGCAGGATGTGCTGCTTCTATCTGCCCTGACCGTATCTGTCCTTAGCTTCTCCGGTCCAAGCACTCTTTTCAGAGTAACCTACAGGAGCAGTATACTCCCGGCACTGATCCCGGCCTCTCCCGGAAGAGCCCCTCCCGCCTGCATGTAAGCAAGAGAACCAGGAATCCTGACGCGATCCCTGGCTTATTACTCCTGTTTCAGGTTTCTATTACATGCAAAAATCAACCATGAAAAAGTTACATATTTTTACCAGCCTTTTCTTTTTTTCTCTTTTCCAGCTCGGCATGGGCCAGAAGCTCGATAGCGATGCCAATATCGTGGGACATGTGGTTTGCCGGGGTAAGCACATCCCCTTTGCCAACGTATCCCTGAAAGGAACCACCATCGGCACCTCCACCGATGAAACGGGACACTTCCAATTGATCAACCTTCCGGAGGGAGAGCAGATTATCGTGGTCACCAATATAGGATACAAAAGCCAGGAAAGAATCATCACCCTCCGGGAGCACACTACCATCGAAATAAAATTCGAACTGGAAGAGGACATATTGAACCTGGAAGAGGTAGTGGTATCGGCCGATCGAAGCCAGCAGAAGCGTACCGAAGCCCCGGTAATTGTAAATACCATAGGCAAGCAGATCTTCCACTCCTCCCAGTCCCAGACCCTGGGAGAAGGACTGAATTTTTCGCCCGGGCTGCGACTGGAAAACAACTGCCAGAACTGTGGATTTTCCCAGGTGCGAATGAACGGTATGCAAGGACCTTACTCGCAGATCCTGATTAACAGCCGTCCCATCTTCAGTGGTCTGGCCGGAGTATACGGATTGGAGCTGATCCCCTCCAACATGGTAGAAAAGGTGGAAGTAGTTCGTGGTGGCGGATCAGCTTTGTTCGGCAGCAACGCCATTGCCGGAACCATCAACATTATACTTAAGGATCCCACCACGAACAGTTACGAAGGCGGAGCCACCTATGCCCTGACAGGGATAGGGATGGACAACTCGGGAGCTCCTGCTGCCGATTACTCAATAAACCTGAATACCTCTGTCATTTCAGATGACCATAAATCGGGGCTCTCCCTCTATGGGTACACCCGGAAGCGGGAGCTGTTTGATGCCAACGACGACAGCTTTTCTGAACTGGCCCCATTGGATAATATTACCTTTGGAACCAGGATTTTTCACCGTTTCAGCAGCAAAGACAGACTGACCTTTGATTTCTTCGCCATCCAGGAAGAGCGCAACGGAGGCAATATGCAGGACTATCCCTTGCATGAACGTGATATTGCCGAGGCCCTCACCCACCGAATGAAGGTGGCCGGTCTGACGTACGAGCGCTATTTCCGGGATTACGATATGCTGTCACTCTATGTCTCCGGACAATTCCTGAACAGGGATTCTTACTACGGAGCAGCACAATCCTTGAGTGATTACGGGAACACCCGGGACAGGTCATACAATATGGGGCTACAGTACAAGGCGGTTTTCGACAGATCCTCCCTGGTCTGGGGGGTGGAGAACACCAGTGGATTTCTGCTGGATCAGAAACTGGGCTTCCCCGATCTGGACAATGCCACTGTGGTGGGCAATGTCATCACTGATATCCCCCATACGGCCAATACCCTAGTAAGCGACCAATCCTCCGTCACCACCGGAACCTTTGCCCAGTATGAACTTAGACTATCTCGCTTCAAAGCAGCCCTGGGTGCCCGCTTCGATCACTACCAGATTAATGATCTGGCCCAAGATGCCGAAGCAGCAAAAGACGGGAACGTATTTAGTCCACGGATAAGTCTGATGTATGAACTTATGGAAGCACTGCAGGCAAGAGTCAGCTATTCACAGGGATATCGGGCCCCCCAGATCTTCGATGAGGACCTGCACATCGAGACCTCAGGGTCCCGGCAGGTCCTGCACAGGAATGACCCGGATCTGAAGCAGGAAGCCTCACACAGCCTGATGGCCTCCCTGGACTTCAACAGGCAAATAGGATCTGTCTATACGGGTCTGCTGATGGAAGCATTCTATACCCGGCTGGTGGATGCCTTTGCCAACGAAATAGGCGAACCCGATGAAGAAGGAACAGTAATCTACACCCGGGTTAATTCTCAAGGTGGCGCCACCGTTCAGGGCATAAACTTGGAGTTCAAGCTTCGCCCGGTAAGGGATTTTTTTATGACTTCCGGGCTCACCCTTCAAACCAGTGAATTTGATGAAACGCAGGAATTCGGTGAAACGCACTTCTTCCGGGCCCCCAATACTTATGGATTCCTCGCCCTGGACTGGGATTTCAGCAGAAGATTCTGCCTGTCGGGAACTGGTAACTATACCGGAAGCATGCTGGTGCCCTATTTTGGGACAGAGAATCCGGGCGGGGAACTGCGCAGCTCAGTTAGCTTTTTCGATCTGGGTCTGAAGCTGAGATATACCATAAAACTAAATGGGGCCTCCATGGAATTATCCGGTGGTATCAAGAATATGCTGAACTCCTACCAGGAGGATTTCGATTTGGGCATAGACCGCGATCCGGCCTATGTTTATGGTCCGACTGCCCCGCGTACCATATATGTGGGTATCCGCTTCGGGAACCTGCTGGGCATGGAAAGCGGAACTTCGGTCGTTTCCAACAGAGGCCGTGGGCTAGGCAGGGGCAGATCAGCAGACCCGGACCGAAGAAGGCAACATCGTAACCGGCAACAGTAGCAGGCCATAAAGCTGTTTAGCTGTAGAGGTCCTGAACCCGGTTCAATTCTGCCCTGCAGCGATAGCAGAACTGTTTATTTTTCTGATCCAGGTCCTCCACATAAGTACTGGAGCGCATGACACAGACAGGATTGCTGCAATGGATAAGACCGAAGGTGTGCCCCAGCTCATGGATGATCACCTTGCTAAAACGATCGATGAGCAGCTCATAGTCGGGCTCCAGACCGTAGTGTTCATTGCGCAGGCGGTAAAGGGAGACCACGCCGGTGTAGCCGCCCAGGCTGGCCTGTCCAAAAATATAGGTCAGAATGGGAATATAGAGGTCCACCCGCACCAAACCCACTACTTTCACAGCACCGGATGGGGCCCGCTGGGTGATCATTGTCAGCAGCTTGTTGGCATCATACTGCCGGCGCCCCGGATTATAGAAATGACTAATATCCAAACTGCAATCTTTTAACTCCACGGGATTTTGAAACTCCCGGGACACGTCAGCCGCGACCCTTCCTGTCAGTTTTTTCTCGAAAAGTCCGCACGACACCAGTATTATGCTCCTGGCCTCCAATCGGATTAGTCCTGTTTAAGATTGTATTTTTTTATCTTGTTGTAAAGCGTTGCCCGGTCCACGCGAAGCGCTTTGGCAGACCGGGAAATATTCCAGCTGTATTTTTCCAGGATCTTAGCGATATGCTTTCGCTCCAGGTCATCCAGGCTTTCGATGGAAGAACTGATCACTTCTTTACCCATGGGCAGGTCATTTAATTTGATCACTTTCCCATTACCTACCACAATGGCGCGTTCGATCATGTTCTCCAGCTCACGAACATTCCCAGGATACTCGAAGGACTCCAGATGCTTCATGGCTGAAGGATCGATGGAAATCATATCTCTGCTCATGGAGGTGCAGTACTTTTTTATAAAATGGTTTACCAGACCAGGGATATCATCAGGTCTATCACGCAAGGGAGGGATCTTTATATTCACCACATTTAGCCGGTAATAAAGATCCTCCCGGAATGTGCCACTGGCTACCATCTCCTTCAGATCCCGGTTGGTGGCACAGATCACCCTGAAATCGGAAGAGATCTCCTTATTTCCACCCACACGCACAAATGTTTTGGATTCAAGAACGCGTAACAATTCTACCTGCATCTTGGAAGAGACGGTCCCTATCTCATCCAGAAAGATGGTACCACCATCGGCCATTTCAAAGCGCCCTTTCCGATTAAAGACCGCCCCGGTAAATGCTCCTTTTTCATGTCCGAACAGCTCACTCTCCAAAAGACTTTCTGAAAGAGCCCCGCAGTGAACGCTGATCAATGGAAAATATTTCCTGGGGGAATTCGAGTGAATGGCTCTTGCCACCAGCTCCTTTCCGGTACCACTTTCGCCGGTAATGATCACTGACGAATCGGCTGGTGCCACTTTTTCCACCTCCTTCAGTACTTTCTTCAGCGCGTCACTTTCGCCCACTATATCCTCCACATCGACCAAATTAGTCACATGCTCCTTCAGGTTCTCATTCTCAGCTTTCAAGGCAACCTGTGTGGCCGCATTACGGATCAAGTGAGAGAGATCGTCCGGATCAAAAGGTTTGGTCACATAGTCGAAGGCACCCTCTTTCAAGGCCTGCACGGCGGTATCGACCGATGCAAATGCAGTCATGATGATCACAATGGGAACGTGGGGAAGCGCACGGATCCTGCGGTGCATCTCCATGCCATCCATCCCCGGCATCTTGATATCAGCCAGGACAATATCAAATTCTTTTTCATGGAGCAGGGCCAGTGCTTTCTTGGCATTTTCCGCACTTTCAACCCGGTAACCGTCATCAATGAACCAGTTGTAGAGGGAATCCCTCACGGACTCCTCATCGTCGACGATCAGAATGGATATTCGATTAGGCATGATTCTCTATTTTAAACTTCCGTCAGAGGAAGTGTAATTTCAATGCTTGTTCCCTGACCAGGTTCAGATTTCACCTCAATCTGCCCCTTGTGATTCTCCACAATCCCATGCACAATGGACAGTCCAAGTCCGATTCCACTTGTTTCTCTCTTGGTGGAAAAGAAAGGTTCAAAAATATGAGGAAAATCCTCCTTGGAAATTCCCGTGCCATTATCAGAAACACGAAGGGTAAGATGCTCCGGATCCGGATTGACTGTACCAATAATGATTTCGCCATGCTCCTGTACCGCCTCGGAGGCATTGACCACCAGGGCTACACAGGCCTGTTTAATTTGATTGGGGCTGCAGATTACCCGGTCGTTTCCAGCCCTGTAATCTGTTTTAAAACTGATATCAGCAATTTTGATGGAGTGGGTCATGAGCCTGTAGGTCTCATCCAGCAAGGGATGCATATGAACCGGTTCAAAATCTTCCTGCTCTTTCCTGGAGAAATCCAGTAAGCCACGTACAATATCCCCGCAGCGCTTGGTTTCGGTTTCAATCAGCTTCAGGTTTTTCAGGATGGATTCTTTCTTGGGATGATAGAATTCCTCACTGTTCAGCTGCTTATATATCAATTTGTTATACACGAGAATGCCAGACAGGGGATTATTAATTTCATGAGCCACCGAGGAGGATAGTTTACCCAGAGAAGCGATCCGCTCCACATGAATCAACTCATTCTGTGCATCGGACAGTTCCTCGGATTTCTTTTGCACTTTATATTCCAGCTGCTGTGACCAGTTTTGCAGTTCATTGGTGGCCGCATCCATCTTATCCAGCATATTGTTAAAGGCCAGGGAGACCATCCGCATATCATCCAGCAGGTTTGGCTCAATTTCCAGGCGAATACTGGTATCTCCCGAAGAGACCGCCTCACTGGCCCGAATAAGCGAATTGAGCGGATCCTTGATCCGTTTGCTGGTGAAGATCACCAGGAAGGTAACCAGTACAGCAATAATCAGCAGTGCTAATAGCATGAAGTCAGTGGAGGACTTCACAGAAAAAGCATCCAGGTCCTCCAGAGGCATGGATACCAGCAAAGAACCAAGTACCCTGTCATTTTCACTATGGGCATGACAGGCCGCCGTATAGCAGGAAGGTTCGTTGAGTATGGGCTGTCGGATCAACAGGTGCCTGATCCCTTGCACCTGCTGATGTATTCCACATTCAGGGACATCACCTATTACCATGTAAGATTTTTCTGTACTGGAAAAGCGGGATGTCATCTCAGGATGGCAGGAGATGCAGTTGGGATCGCAATGGCAGTCCTCTTCCCGGTGTACCGAAGAGTAGGCTGGCTGGTTCTGGTCATCGTACAGGTTTACCTCATCAATACCAGACATGGTACTGATAATATCCAGGGTGCGTTGCAGCATCGCCTTATCATTCTCCAGCATGGAGTAGTAAAGCGATCCTTCGATGATGGAACTTATATTGTCGCCATTCTGGCTGATGGTCCGGTTGTAAAAATCCATGTAAACCGACCTGAAAATCAAGTTGAACAGGATAAACACAATGATCAATGATCCGGTAATGATGAAGATCACCCTGCCATAAATGGATGATCTGAAGCGGATGAAATTACGGACCACCCTGCTACTGCCTCTCTTAGGAATAAGATTTCTCACCGGAATATTAAATGAAAAGCCTCCCGGCTCTGTCGCCGGGAAACTTTAAAATTACTAAAAAGGATCCTATCCTCATGTGTCCAGTTGGAGAAACTTCTCCTGGAAGTCTTTCCAGGCGACCTGATCCATCTCCCTGAGCGGGTGCCCTGTCAATTCGCCACCTTCCTGCAGCACCAGGTCGGCACCGGAAGACCTGGCGACCGTTTCAGCCAAGTAATCACGAAAACGTTCCAGTTCCCTCCCGGCCCACTGTGAGGCCCGGTCGGCCATTAAAGCATTTCCGGTCTCCTCCTGCCATTTTTCTGGTTTGATCCTGTATAGCCAGGAGCTGTATGGATTAAGCTGAATTTCTTCAGAATGATCCTCCAGGGATTTATGCACCTGGTCGATAGTCCCTGTTACGGGTGAAGTGATCACCAGCTCCTTTCCCTTCTGGGAAATCCTGGCGATGGGTTCACCCCGTTTGACCTTTTCCTGCTGCTCCTTCAGGTAATTCAACTCTACTCCACCAGTCAGGTGCACCAACAGATCGTCCATCCCCACGCTGGCCAAACCCGATTTCTCCAGGTGGCTCCAGGTATGGTTCCGGTTGAACAATAAGCCCTGCGGGATTCGTAATGCCTGCAGATTAAGTGCCTGAATCGCACCTTCTCTAGCCTCCTGCAGCTTCCCCGGTTTGTTGAGCATTCTCCAGAAAGGGATGAGTAGCGTAAAGAATAAGATCACAATGATATATTCAATGCCCTTGGTATCGAAAATATCGGAATAAACAAACTGTTCCATGAGTATATATTTACGGTTAATACTTAGAATGATTAATGATCGTCCCCGGGAACCCAGGAGGGAGATTCCCGGAGAACAGGCAGGCGTCTCACCAGCCAGCGGAAGATCCATATCTCAATGGAAAGTACCGTGAGGGTTACCACAATCTCCTGCCAGGAAGGCACATAGTGTGTGGGAGCATCCCATTTAAACGCGATCACCGTAACATTCAGCCGGTTAATAATAACTCCCACCATGGTCACCAGGGATGAGATCTTTACCAGGGTAATGTTCCGGTTCCGGTAACTTAAAAAATATAAGATCATGGGCAGGATAACAAATCCCAGGATCTCCACCAGATACCAGGTCCCCATTCGTGAGTTCAGGTATATCCAGTGTTTGCCATGAACAAAGACCACAATCTGCAGGAAGAAATAGATCATCAGAGTAAAGGCACAGATTTTGGAAAGCCCCTGGATGATACCGTCGTGGGCCATATGATCTTTTTTACTAATCTGGTCAGAAAATACCCGTTGACTGATGGAACCCTCGAATATTACCATGGAAAGGCCGGCAAAAATACTGGATACAAAAAAGAGGATGGGGATAAATTCCGAGTACCAGAGGGGATGAATCTTCTCCCTGGCCATCAGGTAGAGTGCTCCGAGTCCCGACTGGTGCAGGGTAGACAGGGTAATTCCAAAGATCACTGCTCCCAGGGTCATCCAGGAGAGAATTTTCCGGGCTTTCCTGGCTCCAAGCCACTCGGCAATGGCGGGGGAAAACTCAATTAGCTGGGCAACCATATAAAGCAGGAAGTGCCAGGCCACCAGAAAGAGTACTGAGCTTACCCCAAAATTGTTCCCAATTATCGGATTAACTACATTCCAGGGTTTCCCAAGGTCCAGCAGCAGTGCCCCAGCATAAAACACATAGGCCAGGAAGCCATTCAAAACGGTAACCCTCACGATGGGTTTGTACTTCTGAATATTCAGGATATAGACCATGAAGGTGACTACATAGGCACCCCCTGCAAAGGCCACACCGGTTACCACATCAAATCCTATCCAGAGTCCCCAGGGGACCTCCTGTGTCAGATTGGTAATGGAACCTATTCCATTCACAAAACGAAGGACAATCAAAACGATTCCCAGGGTAATGATCGGTACGGAGATAACATTGAACGGGGTGAAAATCCCTCCATGAGGCCTGAGGGTGGAAAGTACAAATTTCACAAGCGGTTGGCCGTCGTTATCTTTGGGTATAATCTTTTCTGAATTATTCATGGTCCTCGGCGTTTTTAGAATTATTCTTTGTAGCATTATGGATTCCCAGTAGCATGGCGGGCCAAAGGATAAATATGGACGGGACAGCATAAAGGAATCCTTTACTCAATTCGGGATAGGATTTCTTCTGGATTTTCGTATTAAATCCCAGCTCTTCGAAGGGAAGGGGGGACAAATAGAGGTAGCCGGTTCCACCAGCCTCGTGTTCTCCGTAGATGCCATCATAATACAAATCAGGATTTTCATGAATCCGGCGTCGAGCTTCAGCAATCAGCTCCCTGCGGGTGCCAAAGGTGAGGGCTTCTGCCGGACAATCGCTCACACAGGCTGGCAACTCACCCTCCTTCAAACGGTCAAAACACATGTCGCATTTTACAATGTCCGGATTAGAACTGTGGTACTCAAATTTTGGAACATCAAAGGGACAGGATACCATACAGTAGCGACAGCCCATACATTTTTTGTCTCGCCATATCACTGGTCCTTCCTCCGTTTTATGCATGGCCTGTGTCAGGCAGGCTGAAGCGCAGGCCGGCGTACAGCAATGCATGCACTGGGTCTTCACATAAATCTCTCCCAGCTCTTCATGTTCATAAGCATTAATCACCGTACGCCTGTTTTCATTGGTTTCCCGGTGAACTCCCGGAATGGGATAATCTTCAGGATCGGGTTCCGGAAGTCCATGGGCCAGGGCACAGGCCACTTCACAACTCTGGCAACCCACGCAGCGTGTAGAGTCGTACAGGATTCCATAAAATTCTTTTTCGTCTCCTTTTTCAGGAACAGCATTCAGCTTTTTACCGCTGCCAAGAGCAAGCCCGGTTATCCCTAAAGCCCTGAAAAAATTCCTTCTGTCAATAGCCATATCATTTAAATTAGTTGGATGTGCTTGATTATTTTGCAGTGTTAATAAAACCTTCCTGGAACTCTTGCCAGAGCTCGGGCCCGAAGGACTCCAGGACCCCGTCTCTGATTTCGCCTCCATCCTGAAGGACCAGCTCCGGATTTGCGCTATTCTCCAGGTTCAGGACTGAAGTGAAGAAAGCTTTGAGTCTGATTCCCTCTTTTTTCAACCAGTCAGTATAGGTCTGTCCCATGAAAAAAGACTTTAGTTCAGCAAGCCAGTTGAGGGGTTCCAACATCAGGACCCAGCCTGTGGCATAGGGATCACTGTTAAGAAGAGACGCATCCTCAAGCAGATCTTCATTTTGCTCCCTGATGATTCCGCTTAGGGGCGAATTTATCTCCAGTCGCTTACCTTCCTGGATCAGTGTGAGGAAATGTTCGCCCCGTTTAATCCGCTCTCCCGGCTGCTTAATAACTACCCTGGTTACAGGACCGCTGATTTGGGGCAGGAAATTATCCAGTCCAATTCTTACCCATCCATTCTTTTCCATGAAGGCCCAGGTATGTGAGCGGTCAAAAAAGAAACCGTCGGGAAAAGTTCTGGTCCCATCGCCCTTTGGGAAGCTGGCTTCCGGTATCAGCCTGCTTCTCCCTGTTATCCTGGCCAGGGCATAGACCAAAAACCCCAGAAGGATAAAAAACCCACCTACCACCAGGTAGATCCCGGCAGGAGAGGTTTTCGCCTGGACGTTTGCCATGGCCCTTTCCTGGCCCGACAACTGTTCCATCCTTGAATTCCGTTCTGCGTATCCAAGCTCCATTATTCCGGCGGGGACCAGCACCTCCTGCCCGTCATTTACCAGCCATTCCAAAAAAGCCCGTTCCGGTTCATTCACCGGCTGAGCTTTAGAAAGGGCATAAATGGAGCTGTAGAGCTTGCGTGGAAAGCGCCCAACAAATATGGAATGCGATAGCATAGAGCTGGAAGTATAGATATTTTCAAAGGTCCCTATATGTCCATCTCCGTCAGCATCCACCGGGACCAAACCGATGGCCCGATCCAGCTCCTCGTTCCCTGCATTCATCAGACATGCCAGGCTACAAAACCCAAGAGCATAGGGATCCCCGGCTATCGCAGTCAACATCTCATCCGCTTCCATCATCCCACTTCCACTCAGGTTTCCGGATTCGGTGCTAATAAACTCGGCCAGATAAGTTCTGGCACAGGCTCCTCCGGGAGTATATGCATGTACTGGATTGACATCTGAATTAGCAAGGACTTCTCCCCAGGTTATGGTGCCCTGGCTGGTAAAAATTCTTCTAAATCCTTCGGGTGAGATACCCTGTTTGAGTATCAGATCTCTTTGCGGGTGACCAGCATTCATAATTGGAATAATGGCTTCTCGGCCCACCACCAATTTGAAACAGGTCTCCGCATTATTCCCCGTCAAACAATTTTTATTAACCAGGGCGATGGTTCCCTGCTTAAGGGCACCGTAAACCTGGATATCCGGAATCGGCATCACCTTTATCCGGAGCTCGCTGTTTTCCTTCCTATACGCACTCGCCAGCTGATTGGCAAGGCCTTCGAGTTCGGGGCTACACAGCACCTGTAGTTCACCATTACCGGAATCACCCCTCTCTTCAGGTGCCCCCTGGATGGCCGTGATGGAGAAAAAAAGGATCCCCATCAAGATTGTCATTGTTTTTGCAGCTTTCATTGCTTTCGGTTTAAATTTTGTTTTGAATAGCGCCATAGTACTGTGAAAGCTCTTATCAATCCCCATGCCAATACAATATATCTTTCTGATATTAAGATGATTAAGTAGGTTCTGCACCTAAGAGCTTTGGGTGATGACTGTGGTATTATTCAACACTCGCCAGAGCAGGGAGGTGTGAAGTATCTCTTTTTTAGCTATTTAGCATAGGTGTTGTATTTTTCATCACTTGTGGATTTATTATACAGGGGGGTAGATAACTCCTTCGTTTTCAAGGGAAAGAAACGATTATCTCTCTGAGGGGCGATCCAACTTAAGACTCATTTTAAATAAAGGATAAATTAATCCGAGACAACTCTGATCCTAAGCGGATATCCAATTTTCATGTAAATTCACTCCCCTTAAACCTGTAATCCCCCATAAATCACCTATCATGAAAATAGCTGCACAAATTATCCTGATTTTATCCCTTGCTCATATAATCGCTCCTGCGAATGGCCAGGATGCTAAGCAAAAAGGGCTGGATGCCATCACCCTTCAGGCGGTGCAAGGTCAACTGGAGTTTCTTGCCTCTGACTGGACTGAAGGGAGGGCGACCGGAACGCCGGGGGCCTATATGGCAGCTGATTATATTGCCAGTCTATTCAAAGTGTATGGGCTTTCACCCGGAGGAGATATGGTCTCCCTAAGACCCACCAGAGCTGAACGGATGGCCGGGAAGCGTCCCACACAATACAGAACCTTCTACCAGAATTTCAATCTGATAGAGACCAGGGCAGGAGAGAATCATGAACTTTCCCTGACTGAAATTACGGCGGGAGGTTCGCGTACTTTTAACTTTACCTATCATACAGACTTTTCAGTTCAGGCCTCGGGAGTTTCAACCGAAATTGACCTGCCCATTGTTTTCGTGGGCTATGGCCTGAGCGATGAAAAGAATGGGTACGATGATTATAAAGGAATCGATGTAAAGGATAAGATCATCCTCAGGTTAAGCGGTTACCCTGGCCACCGAGATACGGAATCCAAAGCATACCAGACTTTCTCAAAGGAATGGGAACGTGGCAGGTGGACCCTGATGCGTGCCAAAAACAACCGTGCATCGGAGTTAGGCGTGGCCGCCATCATTGAGATGGATCCCGGGATGGATCTTACAGAAAACTGGGCCGCAAACCTTCCCTTCCGTATTAATTCAGAAAACTACGAAGGCGAAAAACCAAGGGCCTCCTATTATGATACTCGTATGAGCCTTCCCGGAAATGAACTGAGTGGCAATACGATCCGGATATCGGTTTCCCAACGGGTTATGAATGAACTGCTTGAGGGTACAGGAGTGGACCTGGATGCCTTCCAGGAAAAGGTACAGAGCTCCCTGAAGCCAGAATCGAAAGTACTGGCAGGGAAAAAGCTCAGGGTCAAAACTACCGTAGATTCCAAACTAATCCGCGCCAGGAACGTGGTAGGGGTTCTTCCCGGGAAGGATACCACGGAGATCATAGTGATCGGTGCCCATTATGACCATCTGGGTATCCATGATGGCTGGATCTGGAACGGTGCCGACGATAACGCCTCCGGTACAGTCGGGGTCATGAGCATTGCCAAAGCATGCCTTGCCACCGGGGAAAAGCCGGAGAAGACTATTGTATTCTGTGCCTGGACTGGAGAAGAGAAGGGGCTGCTGGGATCCAGGTACTTTGCCGACCATCCCTATGACGATGCAAAGATGATTTTGAACCTCAACTACGACATGATCTCCCGGGATAATGCAAATGACAGCCTCAAGAACATGTGCACCATGAACTATACCAGGGCCTATTCAGTGCTTAAGGAGCTGACCGAAAATAATGTTGAACAGTACAAGCTGAACCTGGATGTGGCCTTCAGGGCTTCTGAGCGTCCCCGCGGGGGCAGCGACCACTCCTCTTTTTCGCAAAAGGATGTGCCCATCATGTATTTTATGGCAGGCTTTCCTCCCGAGTACCATCAGCCTGACGATCATATTGATCTGGTTAACTGGGATAAGATGCTTAACATTATCAAACTTGGCTACCTGGACATCTGGGACCTGGCAAACTCCCGGTGGGGGCCTGCTGAATAACTAAACTGGAAGCGGACCACCGGACTACTTAAAAAGCTGGGGGACAAATTCTGATAGATAGGTCCTCCAGTTTTTCCAGATATGTCCCCCCTCACTCTCACGATAGATATGAGTCATCCCCATCTGATCCAGTTTATTCTTGTACCTGAGCACATTATTATAGAGAAAATCAGTTTTCCCGATCCCGATCCAGTATAGTTGATAGCCATTTTCCATCTGGATCTTCAAAGTCCCGTCTACATCCTTGTAGACCTCTGAGCTGGTGCTTTGGTTAGGCAAAATTGCCGGCGAAAACAGACCTACATAATCAAAGGTGTTGGGATAGTACCTGGAGATGTGCAGGGAGTGGTAGCCTCCCATGGATAGCCCGGCCACTGAACGAAAATGTTTGTCTGCTTTTACCCGGTATCTGCTTTCCACAAAATTCACAATATCCCTAAAGCTTCCTTCAAAAGTCCCATCCATAGTTCCGGGCTCCATAAACTGAGGTTTGTAGTAGCCCCTGATCCCTTCCCCCGGAGCCGCCTGCTGAGAGACATTTCCGTTGGGCATCACCACAATCATCGGTTCGGCCTTGCCCTGGGCAATCAGATTATCCATGATCTGCGTAAGCCGTCCCAGTTCAACCCAGGCCTCTTCATCCCCGCCGGCCCCGTGCAGAAGGTAGAGGACGGGGTAGCTGTCCTGGCTGCTTTCATAAGCAGGAGGAGTATAGATGGTGATCCGGCGGTTCATTTTAAGACCCGGTGATGAGTACCAGCAGCGGGTCAGCGTTCCATGGGGCACATCCTGCACCCGGTACAGATCTGCCTTACCGCCTTCCACCAGCAGAATATTGGTATTGGTGGCTATATCGCGGCTCACGAAAACATTAGCGGGATCGTTGGTCCGGACTCCGTCAATGATAAACACATATCCATAGAGCTCCGGTTCCAGCACAGCTGTCGTATAAGTCCACAACCCCTTCTCGTCCTTTTCCATGAGAACCGATCCGGGGACCCACCCATCAGCCGGCATCCAGTCACCCGACAGCTTCACCTCTTCCGCCGCGGGTGCCACGATCCTGAAGGTCACCCGGTGGTCCTTATGGACCTCGGGCGACACCGGTTCTCCCCCTCCCGATAGTGCCTGTTGTGCCGGTGCAGGAGATCCCAGAGCTGTAAGCATTACGAATGCAGATAATAGTTGCTTCAATATTTTCATATTCATAGATTACTGAAAACTGACAACAATTTAAGTAATTTCTTTGTCTATGGAAGGGGTGATATGGATGCCACCGGGACCTTCCCTTTCTGGAGCATCCTAGGATTGTTTGAAGAGGAAGCTTAAATTTATCCGAGATGTACAGATTCTTCATCATTCTTTTTTTACTGTTTCCTCTGCAGCAGCGGACCGAATACCCATTAAAAAACGGGCGGCCTACCAGCAAGGGGATCGATCGCTATGTGGAGGAGAAAGGGGACGCACTAATCCTGGAGTTCCAGGAGTTCATTGGTGATACCCTGCACAATGCCAACCTCTACACGGAGGATCTTTCCAAAAACAACGAACAGAATCCCCTGGAACTGGGTAATTACTATCCAAACGAAATTTTTATAAGCAATGCCGAGGTATTTGTTGCCTATGAACTGGCAGACCTTTCAAAGTACAGACAGGACACCATACTCAGCACCAACCTCTTTGTAAAAGCAGCGGTGTTTCATGAGCTAACCCACCACTACATTTACCAGATTAGTATTGAGATGTTGCGGCGGGATCAAATTAGAGTGGACCGGGCATATCAGTCCTTTTTTAGAATCTACAGTGAACGGGAAGATCCGGGGGCAAGATTTATTGAAGAGGGAATATGCGAATATGTCACCTCCAAAATGAAGGAGACCATTTCGCAAAGACGGCCCTATATTCCAAGGAAAAAATCAGATCTGGAGAAGCCGGAGAATGCCTACAATATATTTTATAAATACGCTGCATATTGCCTTACCGATTTCCTGGATAAGAATGGCTTAAAACTAGGGATTAAAATACTCTTGCACAACCGCCCTCCTTCAGAGGAAGAGATCCTGGATCCTGATCTCTTTTTTGCCAGGCTGGAAAGCATAGATTAGTTCTTAAACAACTGTATTGACTCGAGTTCTATTAGTTTTTACTATGGCCAGAAGGCGACTCGCTGGTGGGAGAATAATAGCCTCGTAGGGCACTTTGCCATAAGTGAAAATCCTCCCATCCTTGACCACGCTCTCAGCAATGATCCTGTCGGAAATAAAATCGAACTGGTATCCTTCTGCATACAGGCTATCCATCTCGGGCATCCGGATCCAGCTATCGGCGTTATGCAGAGAAAGCCCCAGCTCCAGTCCCTCCGCCTGGTGATAGTATTCATCGGGAGACCAGTATACAAGCAGATCGTTGGTGTGCTCCCCCGTCTGGAGAATCGACTGGCAGCGGGCAATGTACTGATTCATAGCTGCTACATCTTCCCACTGTGGATTGTTGGGCTCCATGTGAACCGATGCATAAAAAAGCCAGCCCGGCCATTCCGCCGACTCTGGAGAGTAAGCCGTGCCATGAAAAAACAGATGATTGATCCCCTCGGTAAAGAGATTGTCAATTTCAGGTTTACACTGGTACAGGGGCGTCTCAAAATGCTCGTTCAGCCAGGTAAATGTTTCACAGGAGACCAGTGTTCCCCCTTTCATATGAGTTGCCGAAGAGGCTAGTTTCCGGAATAAGCGATTACTCTCGGTATACCTGTGCCCGCTCCCCGCCAGGTACTCTTCCAGAAAGGGGAAGTAAGTCGCATGAAAGGTCTCCACTTCAGGTATATCCACGAGGGAATAGAGGTCGATCAGGTTAGCCGGAGATCCGTGCGCCTGATTTCTGGTCCGGATTCCATAGCTGTGCGCCCAGGAGGTCCAGCTTCCGGTGAAGTTCTCCAGGAGCAAAGCTCCTGCAAATAGAGGGCAAGGTCATAGCCCTTTTTGCTCTGAAATGCCTCAAACAGATCTGAAGTACTGCTGGCCTTGCTGAGTTCATAGCTATCATTAAACAGGGAGCGGATCCCGGGATTCTTTCCCTTCATCGCAGACTGAAACCGGTCCAAATAATGCAGCGTAGCCTTGCTTGAAAAGTGATTAAACACTAGTCCTTCGCCACCCGGGGCTGCCCGCTTGACCATCTGACCTGTATTCTGCTGTGTTGCGGCGTACACCGTCCATCTTTTTGAAGCCAGGTCCTCCAGGGCTTCCCCCCCCTCAGGAAGTTTACCCGTTCCCCGCATTCGCTGATTCCGGAAAGGGCCAGAAGCGTCTCTTCGGCCAGGGGATCAAAGCAGTGTATGAAAGAGTGGACAGAGTCATAGCTGACTCTCTCCAGGGTATAAAACCGGAGCATCTTCGCTGCATTTTCCGAAGCGATGGAAGGCCCTCCAAAAGGCCATCCGGTACCTGTATTCATATCCACTCCCATATTGACCCGGGTTGCTTCGTCAATGCTTACGGAGAGCATTTCCATCCAATCTTCAGACAGAAAGTTTATATAATTGCTCTCTTCTCCCTTGACCCCGTAGATGGGGGTGATCTCCACACCTCCGAAACCCTTTGCTGCGTATTCCTGCAGCAGGCGCCGAAGTTCAAGCTCGTTCACCGCACTTCCCATCCACCACCAGCGGGTCCATGGTTTATTTTCCTTTGTAACAGCAGGCCAGAGATTCTGGCCAGAAGGCTGAGCAAGTCCCTGGGCACTAAGGGCTTGAATAGCCAGAATAAGAAGGACAATTAAGTACAATCGTTTCATCTTAGCTTCTGGATCGTCGATCGATGGGTGGATCCCAATAAAAGTATACTTTTTCCTTTATCATTTTTATTCCGGGCTGGAAGCCGTGACCACCACCACCCAATCTAGCTCAGGATCCGAGGGGGGAGAACCCAGGGACCGGAATCCGGTCCCCCTTACGGAGCTCACGCTCCCTGGCTGCCAAGTGCCACCTGAGCGGGGATTAAACCAGAACACTTGAAGCGGAACAGTCTGGTTCAGCTGCAGACTCGCCCCGGTGGTGCCGGCCGGCAGATACACCAGGTAGAGTTCCCCCTCCCTGGCCAGACAGTATGCACCCGGGACATTAATAAGTTCATCCTTGCAGCTCATCTCTTCCAGGGGGAACTGGCATATAAAACGCGTGGCCAACGTGGATTGCTTCCACCATAAATCACGGCTTCTGAAATCCTCCAGGCCCAGATCATTGTGAGCAAAACGATAGCCAAAGTACCATTCCACTCCGGCCCCTCCGGCCATCAGGGACCCCCAGAGGCAATGCATCCTGACCGTATCGTGACCGGGATCGTCCGCATCGGGCATAACTCCCTGCCAGTGGGGACCAATCTCATCCAGACAGACCACCCAGCGCTCCCCGGCCTCTCCGGAGGCCTCCACCCATCGTTTTATCCGTTCATGCACCCTGGCGGGATTGGCGATCTGCATGGAAGGACCATCGATGGTGCCGGTCCCCAGCATGGGCTCCAGGTACTTATCCTGGTATTCATCATCGGAATGAGTATGCAAAACGATGTTCGCAGGCCAGGGGATCAGGGCTCTCAGATACCCTGCCATATCCTTCTTCTGTTGATCGGTCTGCCCGATAGGAGTCCAGTGGTGCGGCCCGTTCTCTTCTCCAAGATTCCAGGTCATCCCCAGATGATGACCAAAACGGGCTGCCAGCTCGCGCAGGTATACCCGCCTTTGCATATCAGTATATCCGGCATCAAGCAGGACCTCGTTCTCGGTCTCCTGCAGTACAAAGTGCACCATCATCCCGAGGCTTTCCATATGATCAAGGACCTGCTCCCACTGGTCCAGCTTGCTGCAGTCGAAGCGGTAGCGCTCGTTGTAATCGCTATAGGGCCAGACATCTTTTCCATCGCCCAGGATATTCATAGTTAGCATGTAGATAGAGTTAATACCCGTTGAATGGAGGTAGTTGACCGCTCCGATAATTCCTTTCCCTTTTCCATCCTGCCAGCTGGGATCTCCTTCCTTCCAGTCGTTGACATGGGGTCCGTAGCTGTGTATCTGTTTTTCAGGATCAGCCTCCCCTTCCCGGATCTCTGTTTTCAGGCTAAAGCGATAGGTCTGATCAAACTCCTTATAGGCCAGAAAATTCTCCGGACTATCGGCTCCGTTCTTGATCCAGAGCTGCCCCGTTCCCTGGAACTTGAAATAGCCCTTTCCCCCGTTAATGATTCTTCCCTGAGCCCGGAAATCGGGTAGCTCCTTATCTGAGGGCCTGATTTCCAGGCTCCCTTCCGCCCCATCTGCACCCACCGGCTCCCCTTCCGAGGCCTCGTCAAGCACCGCAATATTTTTACCGTTCAGAAAGGAGATTTTATAGGTCCAAGTCCCGGTTGATCCGGGCCGAAAATGTACTTTCCAGATGGCTCCTTCCCGGGCTGAGCTTTCCCCGGCCTGTCCGTCCGCGGCATAATAGCCCGGAACCGTCCAGGAATCGCTTCCATTTGAAAAAGTGACCTCCAACTTATAATTGAGAAAAGGGTTTTCAACGGCATACTCTGAGCTTTGCGGTCCGGGGATCAACAGGCTGACTTTATGCCATTGTTTTAGATCTCCCTGAACAGAAACATCTGATATAGTATCTGTTTGACATGAAAATATAGACAGTGCAAGCAAAAGGATTGCGGGGTATTTCATATCTTGATTTTAATAAAACTGGATGCTTGATTTATGACTGCTGATAAAAATATACAAAATATCTCTGCCAGAGCGATCCGTGGTCCATTTAAGAAATGAAAGCTATTTAAAAAAATTATATTTCATATTTTGCAGGTCTATGAAAACGCTTTACTTCAAATTTCTTTGTTTGTTTTTAGTTTTGACAGCCATTACTACAAATACTCAAGCTCAGATTAAAACGAACGAGCGGGCCAAGTGGTTTACTGAAGCACGGTTTGGAATGTTTATCCATTGGGGCGTTTACAGCGGGGCCGAAGGGATCTGGAAAGGGGAAAAGCTTCGAAACGACAATGACTATGCCGAATGGATATTCTACCGGAACCGGATCGCACGGGATGAATACATCACTTTGCTGGATCGCTTTGACTGGGAGCGCATTGATCCTGAACAATGGGTACTGCTGGCAAAAAAGGCAGGGATGAAATATGTCACCATCACCGCGAAGCATCATGATGGTTTTGCCTTATGGGACAGCCAGGTGAGTGATTACGATGTGGCCGAGTTCACCCATCCTAAGCGCGATATTATCCAGGAATTGGCTGCAGCATGCAACAAGCACGGACTAAAACTCGGGCTCTATTATTCCCATTGGGTCGACTGGGAACACCCCGATGGCTGGGACCATTCCAAAGAAATCTACGGAATCTCAGCAGCAGATTATGACCGGTACTGGCAGGAAAAGGTGATCCCCCAGATGCGTGAACTCCTTACCAACTATGGCGAAATTGGAATCATCTGGTTCGATATGTGGATCCACCACTCCCGCACCTGTGTCACAAAAGAGCAGCTCCTACAGTTAAAAGGGGTCATCCGGGAACTGCAGCCCGGCTGCCTGGTCAATTCCCGGCTGGGGCTCTCCATCGAAGAGGACCGGGACATTGATTTCAAAACACTTGGAGACAATCAGCTGGGCAGTAAGAAGGAGGAGTTCCCCTGGCAGTCTCCTGCCACCGTAGCACATTCCTGGGGCTTTCACGCGCAGGAACAGCAATGGAAATCCACAACCACCCTGCTGCAGTCGCTTATTGGAAACGTAAGTCTGAATGGCAACATGATGCTGAATATCGGTCCACGCGCCAATGGTGCTGTACCCTATGAGATTGAGCAACGCCTGCTGGCCATGGGAGAATGGCTTTCTGTAAACGGTGAATCCATTTATGGGAGCCAGGCCTTCGATCTGGTCAGGGATCAACATGACTGGGGAAAAATCACCTGCAGGCAAACTCAGGAGGGGACCACCCGGCTCTACCTCCACCTGTATAACTGGCCCCTGAATAACAGGCTTCCGCTTACCGGTATCCAGGGAACGCCGCTCAGAGCCTACCTGCTGGCCGATCCTGAACAGACAGCACTACCTGTAATAAGCACAGAAGTGAAAACCTCCATTGAACTTCCGGAGGAACAGCCTGATCCGCTGGTTTCTGTAGTGGTCCTGGAATATGACCATTACCCTAAGACGGTGGATGGGCTTGTCGCCCAAACGGTCTACGGGGGCTACTCCCTCACCCCTTCCAAGGCCATCCTCTTAAAGGGAAATACAAATATAATGCCCGCAAGCCGGGGAGGAACTGTTCCCGGGCATATCCAGGTTTCTGAAAAAAGCAAATATCAGTGGAAGCTCTATATGGACCGGGCAATCACCCTGCATGCCGATCTCTCCTACAATTTCCAGGGAGAGGAAGGAACAGGGAAAATCACCGTCAAATCAGAAACGGGCAAATTATCCGCGTCCTTCAATAACACCGGACGCTTCGTTGGAGAGCCCAACAGCAACTGGCAGATTGACAGCTATAACTCCCATCGCCTGGGACTGCTGGAGTTTCCTGAACCAGGGTACTACACCATCACCCTGGAGATCAACCCGGGTAAGGGCGACGAACTGGGATTTCAGTGGCTCTGGCTGGAGACAGATTAATCCGGTAAAGGAGGTTCCAGTGGCTACTCCACCTTTATGGCCTCATGTTCCCCATTCTGGTAAAGAGTTAATCCCTCTATTACATCATCAGCATTCCTGTTGAATTTTACTTTAGCGTCGACGCCCGACACTTTGAATTCATCTTTTCCAACTGGGATCACTTCAACTCTATCCTGGCCGGTAGCCTGGGTAAACAGTTTCCCTTCCTCCAGAAAGAAATTTAAAATAAATTCAGGGGCCAGTTCAAATTTTCCCACATACTGCATCAGGGTTGATTCCTCAAGTTCCACAGACTCCATTCTGGGGACCGCTTTATCGGTTCTCTTCCATTCAATTTCATAGCCGGTGCCTTTAGTGATCACAGACCTAATGCTATGGCCTTTCCCATTTACAAAGTGAAAAGTGGAGGTGCCATTTTTAACGAAGAACTTATCCTTCTTAAAAGGGATCAGAACCGTTTCCGAGCCCCCGGTTCTATTGGCAATAAGCCTTCCATCCACGTAAGAAATTATCAGATCCCCATCATATTCAGAGGTGTAGACTGCCTCGTAGGATTTCAACAGATCATTATCCAGGGAAATGCTGTCCCATTCATAGGGTAAGCCCAGGGCGATTGCAGCCATTTTAACTGCCAGATCGCTGGGATCCTTGCTGGTGCAGTTTGAAAACACGGCCACAAACAATTGTTCCTCCGGAAGAAACAGGGAGGCTGTCAGATACCCGTTAATGCCTCCCCCATGGTAAATACTGGGGCTCCCCTGAATGTTACCGAGAAACCATCCGTAACCATACCCGGTAGGCTTTCCATTGTTTAATACATATGAGGTAGTTGCCTGTTCTAAACTCGACCCGGAGATTACCTCCTTATTCATGACAGCTCTGTACCAGGTAAACAGATCATCTACGGTAGACAGAAGGGATCCTGCGCTATAAGGCTGGGTCATGCTAAGAAAGTCTGCATTTTTAAATCCATCCCCGTCCCTGGCATACCCATCCGCCCGCATAGGGATGATCCTGGAAGTGGAACCGTAGTAAGAGTCATTCATCCCCAGGGGCTTAAAAAAAGTCTCCTCCATATAGTTCGCATAACTCTTGCCCGATACAATCTCTATGATATAACCCAGCAGGAAATAGGCCGAATTGTTATACCTGAACTCTTCCCCGGGGGCAAAATCCATGGGCTGATTCTTGAAAAAGTCTACCAGTTCGGCGGGAGTGAAATCTTTCTTCCTCAGTTCAGAAGTCCACTCCTCCATCCCGGTATAGCTTTTAATCCCTGAACTGTGTGTAAGCAGATGTTCGATGGTGATGGTATGCCCATGGGTGGGGTAATCCTTAATATATTTATTGATATCATCCTGCAGGTCCAGCTTCCCCTCCTCTGCCAGTTTCATTATGGCACACGCGGTGAACTGCTTGGTAATGGATCCGATACGGAAGACATGTTCAGGTTTCATTTCCACGCCCAACTCCAGGTTGGCCATCCCAAAGCCTTTTCGATAAAGGGCCTCTCCCTCTTTGGCTATAAGCGCCACACCACCCGGACCATCCATGGCAAACATTTCCTTCATCAATTGCTCGTAGTGCTTCTCTCCATCCTGACAGCTGGCCTGGCTAAGCACAGCCAAAAGCAGCAGCAATAAATAGCTTATTTTTCTCATGGTCTAATTTTTTAGTAATATACAAGATAAAGCTGTGACTCTTAAGGAGCAAATGGCTTCTGGACCAAGATTAAAATACCAGTGTTATTAAGGTACGTTTCCCAGGAAGGGATTCCAGGTGGATGGAACCCTCGTGGTTGTTCATGACCTGTCGTACCAGGCTCAGCCCAATCCCTGAGCCATCCTCCTTGGTAGAAAAGAAGGGAACAAACACCTGGTCCATCAGCTCTTCTGCAATTCCTGTACCATTATCTTCCACCAATATATGCACTCTTGCTTGTTGCTCTAGCACCCGTATGGAGACCGCTTTATCCAGCTGTGTATCCGAAAAGGATTCAAAAGAGTTCCTCAGCAGATTCAGCATGATCATCTCAAACTGGTGCGGATCAGCAAGAATTTCAGTTTCAGGATCCTCCAGCTCTAAGGAGAGCTGAATATTCTCTCCCTTTGCCTCCTCATCAAAGAAAAGCAAGATCCCTTCCACGCTATCCTTCACCCTTAGGCTCTTTTTCTTCGGAGGAGGGAGTAATGAAAGACGCCGGTACTCCTCTATAAACTCTATTAATCCCTGCCCCGTGGATTCAATCATCCTCAGACCATCCATCACTTTATCAGATTCTTTACCGCTTTCAGTTTTAATCTTTTTTTGAAGCGACTTTGACAGGGAGAGCATAGGAGCTACCGCATTCATGATTTCATGGGTCAGCACGCGAATAATCTTTTGCCAGGAGTCCGTTTCATTTTTATGCAGCTCCTCCTGGATATTCTGTAGCGAAAACAGCCTGTAGTACTCGTCAAAGATCCGAACCTCCTTCAGCCTGAGGGACAAGAGCTGGTCCTTACGATCCAACCTGACCACTCGTGGACTTCCTGGTTTCATCTCATTCAGGGCCAGCCAGAGCTTCTTGTTGCTTTCCCTGATCTCGTCCATATGCAGCAGATTTTGATTGGAGATCAAGGCTCTGGCTGATTCATTCACAAAGAGGACCTCTCCCTGGCTGTTGAAGCAAAACAACCCGGGATCTGCAGAATTGATAACATGAATCAGGATCCGGTCAGCTTTTTCCTTCTCCAGCCTCCTGGCATTCATAGTCTTCTTGATCAGGTTTGATCTTTCCTTCAGCTTTTGAAAGAGCTTTTTTTCTTGTCCAAACTGAATCTCAGGGATCTCTTCCTTTCCAACAGCATCAATAAACTGCTCCATCACCCGGGTAATTCCCAGTACGTACCTGGTTAGCAGCAGCACCTGCAGTAAAACCAGAATAGTGCCGGTCACCAGGGTGAAAAGAAACTCCACTACCAGGGTTTCCGCTAACCAGACAAACAAAAAGGAGGTGAGCAGGATCAAAGCGAGTCTTGCTATAATGTTCCAGAAAAATATTCGACTGTTCATAAGGCTGTCAGATTCCGTAGTTTTTCATCTTATTGTATAGGGTCGACCTGGCTACACCAAGTTCGCGTGCTACCTTGGAAAGGTTGCCACCATTACGCTGGATGGATTCCCTGATGGTGATTCCTTCCAGTTCGGCCAGTGTGGGTCTTTTTGTCTCAACCAATTCCGGACTAAAGTACTGACCCGGAAAAATGTCCGATGGCCCGATCCTTCTGCCATCGGCCAAAAGAACTGCTCTTTCCATGCTGTGCTGCAGCTGTCTTACATTTCCGGGCCAGTGGTTACCCAGGATGCAATCCAAAGCCTCCTGTGAGAAAAGAAGACCAGGTCTCTTGTGCTTTTCCCGGTATCTGTCAAGAAAGTAGTTGGCAAGCTCTATGATGTCCTGCCCTCTTTCCCTCAGTGGGGGTGCCGTAATCTCAATGGTATTTATCCGGTAGTACAGGTCCTCTCTGAATCGCTTTTCTGAAATCATTTTTCGGAGATCCTGGTTCGTAGCGGAGATCAGCCTGAAATCCGCCACTTGAGGTTTATTGGACCCCAATCGATAAAACTCCCTGTTTTGCAATACATAGAGCAGTTTTGTCTGCATGGCAGGCTTAAGATTGCCGATCTCATCCAGGAAAAGGGTGCCTCCTGAAGCAATCTCGATCCTCCCTGCCTTGTCAGTTCGGGCGTCTGTAAAAGCACCCCTGGTATGGCCAAATAATTCGCTTTCAAACAGGGACTCACTGATTGCACCCAGATCCACATGTACAAACACTTCAGCGGAACGAGTGGATGCCTGATGAATCTCCCGGGCAATAAGCTCCTTCCCGGTGCCGTTCTCCCCCAGCACAAGGATATTTGAATCGGAGGGTGCTACCTTTCTGATGGTTTTCTGGATACGCAGCATTTCAGGAGATTTTCCGCAAATCTTTTCATATGAGGCATCAATAAAGTGGGACAGGTGGTCCTGCTTTGATTTAAGCTGCTTGACCTTCATCCTGGATCCTCGTAACATAAGCCCTGAACGGACCGTTGCCACCAGTTTCTCATTGTCCCAGGGTTTCGCAATGAAATCCGTGGCACCGCATTTCATTGCTTCAATGGCAAGATCCAGCTCGCCATATGCAGTGATCATAATCACCACCGCATCAGGATCATCCCTCAGGATTCGTTTCAACCAGGAAATCCCTTCCTGGCCGTCTGTGACTCCCCTGCTGAAATTCATGTCCATGATAATTACATCAATCTCCTGAGTTTCGAGGATCCCGGGGATCAATGCGGGCGTTTTTATTCCAATGACCTTCTCTACTTCAGATTCAAGCAGTTGCCCCAGAGCAGAGAGGACGGCTGGATTATCATCTACGATCAATAGTTTGCCCTCCATATGTCCAATTTTAATACATATTTCAGAAGTAAGTTATGAAAAGTGTATAAATTGTACAATTATGAGTCAATATATCTAAGAGCAGCCAGGGCTAAAACCTTGTAATTAAAATTATATCAGTATATTACGCTAAATGGCATTGCATTTGGATTAGGGAGTGAAACAGCACTTATGAGTTTCTCACATTTCAGAATGATCCTGCGGATCATGATTAAAAACAGAAGGTCCACCCTGATTAACTTTCTTGGGCTAGTAATGGGTATGGCCTCTTTTGTTATCATTTTCAGCTGGATCCGCACCGAGTATTCGGTGGACAGGTTTCACCAAAACAGAGGACGACTCTATCAACTGGTGATACAGTTTCCCGATGGGGCTCTGGATTCAAACACCCCCTATGCCCTGGCTCCTGAAATGAAGAATACCTTTCCCGAGCTGACCAACTACTCCAGGCTGGTCAGGCTGGAAACACAGGTGAACTCCTCTTTTGACTTCTTTCCGGATGATCCCGATAACGAACCGGTGTACGAAACAAACGTAGCCTGTGTTGATACTGGTTTCTTCCACATGTTCTCCTTTGAGGCGGTGCACGGAAACGGGCAAAACCAGATGGAGCGGCCCGATGGAGTGGTGCTTAGTAAAAAACTCGCGAAAAAATATTTCGGGGAAGAGAATCCGGTTGGAAGGCAAATACTGATGAATGCAGAACTGCTGCTAGAGATTACAGGAGTGGCCGACATACCCGACAATACGCAATTCGATTATGACCTTTTTCTCCCGCTGCCGCCAGGTTTCCACAACAGCTGGACCTGGAGGGATCCTTCTTACGTATTGTTGCATCCTGAGGTCCACAAAAAGAGTTTTGAAGATAAACTAGTTAGCTACTTCAATGAAACTCTTCCCAGTGAACTACCCGGAAATCACCAGCTGAAACTAGTTGCCATTGAGAAAGCAAATCTGGCCTTTGGGAAGAGAAAAGAGTTTCTGCTATTCTCATTTATCGCCCTGATGATCCTGGTGATAGTTGCGATTAACTACATGAATCTTTCCACAGCCAATTACACCAAACGGATCCGGGAGATGGGAATGCGTAAAATCATTGGTGCCAATCCAGGCATCCTGCGTAAGCAGTTATTCGTGGAGACCCTGATACAGACCTCTGCAGCGATGTTCATCGCACTTTTCCTGGCAGAACTCCTGCTTCCACGCCTGAGTATGCTGTTTAACACCACCGTTCAGATCGGATATAAAGAGCAACCACAGATCTTCGTGGGCCTGGCCGTTATGATCCTGGTTTTCAGCCTGCTCACTGTTAGCTACCCGGTTCTGGTTTTTACCCGCGGATACCCCACCGATATACTAAGAGAGACATTTGTAAAGGGAAAAAGCAGGTCCAATGTACTGCTGGTTACAACCATCCTCCAATTTACAATCTCCATTTGCCTGCTGATCTCCACCATGGTGGTGATCAGACAAGTTCAATTCGCTAAAAAGGCCCCAACCGGCGTAAGTGTGGATCATGTGATCAAGGTACCTCTGAATCAAAAACTGGGCAATCAATTATACAGTTTTATGGAGGAACTGGAATCTCATTCTTCCGTGAAGGAGGTCACCGCGGGCCAGAAGAATCCTATCAATGAGGATTACAAAACCAATATTGACTGGGTCGGCAGGGATCCCTCCACCCATCCGCTGGTCAGGTACTCCATCTGTCTCTCCAACTTTCCATCATTTTTTGGATATGAGATGATTTATGGCCGTCACTATTCCGATACCATCCGTGCTGATCTTTCCAGGTTCCTGGTCAATGAGGCGGCCTGCAATTTATTGGGGAAAGAGAATCCCGTGGGGGAGAAAATTAGCATGTGGGGAGCCGAGGGAGAGATTATAGGAGTGTTCAGAAACTACCACCATATATCCATGCACTCCGAGATCTTACCTCACGTGGTAAATATAAATCCCCTTCATTACAGACACCTTCGCTACGTTTTCATACGAATCGAACCGGAAAACCAGGCAGAAACCATCACCTTTATCCAAGAGACTTTCCGGAAATTCTCCGGCGATTTCCCCTTCACCCATGAGTTCCTGCTGGATGAAGTGGATCAAATGTATGCCAGAGATATGAGGCTGGCAAAAATTATTGGATCCTTCGCCTTCCTGGCTTTACTGATCTCCTGCCTTGGAATCTATGGTCTGGCCCGTTTCGCCGCGGAGAAAAAAACCAAAGACCTGACCATCCGGAGGGTTTTTGGCGCCACGTACCAGAACATTGTCCTGTTGTCCAACCTGGATATGCTCAAGCGCATCGGATTTTCCGTGGTAATTGCCATCCCTCTCTCCTACTTCCTGTTGGAGCGTTGGTTACGGTCCTTTGCATTCCGGACCGATCTCTCCTGGTGGTTCTTTGTACTGGGTGGAGTTCTGGGGATTGTGATCACTATTGCTGCAACCATGATCGGTATATGGAGATCGCTGAAGCAAAATCCCACAGAGGTACTTAACCAGAATTAATCGGCGACCAATTACTTCGAAAGATTAAGTTCAATGACGATGGTGGCTGTAAAATCGCTGGAGCCGTCCTCCGTGATATCCACCTCCTGGTCCTCTTCCCAGGAGATCAGTGCAGAGGAGCTATCCAGGCTCTCAACGGTCAGGGGATCATCATCCGGCATTTCACCAGTTATGGTCAGGTACAACTCATCTCCGTCAAGTTCCCAGGTTCCGTTCTCCCCAAAATCACCATTAAGCATCTGATAGGAGTAATCCTCGTTGAAAGTGATGGTTCCGCCAAACTCGTCAAATTCGGAGACAAGATCATCCACCAAGGCCTGAGCATCCTGATCGCTGAGCTGGAAAGTGGTCTTAAGAAACTGGAACAGGCTTATGGGACCGACCTTTACATCCAGAGATGCCTGTCCGATATCCCAGGTGCCGATCAGATCAGCTTCAAGGATATCCTCGCCCTTATTGCAAGAACTTAAAAATAAGGTGGAAGCAAAAAGGATCAACAGAATTACGGGTTTAACAAAGATTTTTTTCATGGCTTTTTCTTTAGGTATACTATAAGAAACGCAAAGAAGGCGTCTGTTATGATATTAATGACCCTGAAAAAAGAAGATCCGTTGCTTCCCCACCTTTATTGCATCAGTAAAACTATTTGGCCGTCAACTTTTCGAGGGCATTTTTGTTTAACTCTACTATATGACCACGAAAGAATCAAACAGCCCACAGACCGCCCGGGTCAGGACCATCAGGGACCTGGTAAACACCCCCTTTAAAAAAGCCATGCTGGTGGTTCAACTAATCAGTTATGTGCTGATCGTGGGATCCCCGCTTATCGGAGGAATTATTGGACGCTCCCTGGGATTGAAGGCCGCACAGACAGGCGGAGTTATCCTGGGCATTTTTATTGCCGGGGAGGTTCTGTTCTACGCATCTCTGGCGTTCCTGGGTAAAGAGCTGGTGCTTTTACTGCGGGATAAAATGAAAGGGTGGTTTAAAAGGCGGAAGCGGAAAAGGGAGTAGTACAAACAAGCTGGGGATTCATTTACCCTGCCATAAAGGTCATTTACTGAAATCCAATGGTCAATCTGCAAAGATTCCGTAGATTTATGAGACCATGAAAAACACAATCATAATCATTTCGATTCTCCTGTCTGGGCTGACCCAGGGTTGCCAGTCGGAAAAAGTAGAAGAGCGTGCCCAATGGCGAGGAGCTAACCGGGATGGCATCTTTCACGAAACGGAACTGTTAGACCAGTGGCCCAAGGAAGGCCCCGAACTGCTCTGGATCTATAAGGGGCTGGGCAGGGGATTTGCCGCTCCTGCAGTGACTTCATCCGGGCTCTATATCAACGGTGAACAGGAAGGCGACAGCTACCTCTTTGCCCTGGATCTGGATGGCAAGCTGCTCTGGAAATCGCCCAACGGAAAAGAGTTTCTGGGAGAGGGCTTTTCAAGCACCTACCCGGGCGCCAGGTCCACCCCCACCGTATATGGTAAGCTGGTCTACACCTCCTCCGGACAGGGACAAATCAGCTGTTTCGAGTCCTCCTCCGGTAAGGAACGATGGTCGGTAAATATCACGGACTACCTGGATGGAATACTCGGGTACTTTGGCTATTCTGAATCGGTGGCCGTAGATGAAAAGCATGTCTACTGCTACCCCGGAGGGGCCAGCACCAATCTGGCCGCCCTGGACCGGTTTACAGGGAAGATTTCCTGGACTCAGTCGGCACAACGGGACACCTTTGCTTATGGCTCACCGGTTCTTATTGACCTGGAAGAGCGCCAGATCCTGATGACCACCTCCCGGCACCACCTGTTCACCGTGGACCGCAGCAATGGCGAATTGCTTGCTTCCTATAAACTGGAAGGGTATGAGTATGATGGGGAACACTGCAACACCCCGGTATACGACAATGGCCTGATCTACTATGTGGCCAACGATGTGCCCGGACAGGGTGCCATAAAGCTGAGTATGTCAGAAGATGGGGAAAGCCTAAGGGAGCTTTGGCGCAACAATAAGATCCTGAATAATTTCGGGGGACTGGTAGCTGTGGATGGTCACCTCTTTACCACGGTGAAGGGAAACAAACTGGTGGCGCTGGACCCGGAGAACGGCACCGTGGTCGATACCCTCAAGGTGGCCACAGGAAGCATTATTTTCACCGATAACAAATTCATTATCTATGGGAATAACGGGACGGTCAACCTGGTAAATTATGAGCAAAAACAATTTGAACCGGCCGGTCAGCTCAAGGTGGAAGAAGGAAACGGCCATCACTTCTCACACCCTGTGGTAGCTGACGGGGTACTCTATATCAGGCATGGCGATGCCCTGATGGCCTACCGTATAAAATAAAGGATGATGCCATCGGGAATTTCCATCCGAGGCATCATCCCCATTCAGGTACGGATCTACCTAAACTTTAAGAAGCTTTGCCTTTAACCTATTAATCCAGTACCAGTCTTTAAAAGTAATTGCATGGTGTTGTCCTATATTTTTACAAACTCCACTCTGCGGTTGTTGGCCCGACCCTCAGGCACATTATTGTCATCCATGGGCATGCTCTCCCCCAGTCCCTTTGAAGTGAGCCGATCTTCAGCAATCCCCATTTCCACCAGAGTCTTCATCACCGTCTCCGCCCGGTTAGCCGACAGCGTCATATTGCTGGCATCATCGCCTACGTTATCGGTATGTCCTTCTACACTGAACTTCAGATCCGGGTTCTTATCCATCAACTCATAGATCTCGTTGATCACCCCCATGGATTCCGGCTTCAGTGAGGATTTCCCGATATCGAAGCGGATTCCATTTGCTATGATCTTGCCATCCTGCATCACCCGGTCATAGTATTTTACCCCTCCTTCAGCGATCCTTACATTCTTCACATAAAACAGGCGGTCGTCTTTGGCATGATAGGTATACAAGGTAATCCCTTTGGGGTCAAAGTCGATCCGCGGAATGTTGATAAGCCGCGTCTCATCCATATAGGCTTTCAGCTTGCCGTTTGTATAGGCCACTGCCACATGGATCCACCTTCTCTTGGCCAGATTATTCTTGTCCGGATGAGCACTGAATGATTGCCCAAACTCCATCGATTCGTTATCTATAGATATATAGGTATACCCGGTGGGACTACCTGATTTCTGGTATTTTCTGTCGTAGAGATAAAGTTCAAAATCAAGGTTATTGCAGTAGAGATCAAATTCTACTGTAAATACATCGGGTAAATAATCCTCCTTGGCTTCCTCAAAATAAGGCATGATGGCTGGTGCTCCATCCCTGAACATGATCACATTCTCTCCGCCAAACTCAGCCACCTCCACAATTCCTCTGTCCAGGTCCCATCGGGATGGAAACTCTCCGTTCTCCTCCCCGAGCAGATTGTCTTCAAAGATGATGCGATCGCCCGGCACAAAGTCATATTTGGCCCATTTAAGCTCAGGTTTGGCTTCCTCGGCTGCTGCTCCTGCCTGCTGCTCCTGACCGGAAGCATCCCCTTGCTGCTCTTGCTGTTGCTGCGCCGGTTGCTGAGTGGTTTGCTGAGCAGTTTGCTCTTCTTTCTTTTTCTTTTTCCCAAAGAGCTTATCTATGCCCTCGTTGATTGCCTTATGGCTCTCTTTCTTAATCTTCTGGGCTGGATTCTCCTGGCCAAGGGCCGGCTGTATTCCCAGGAGGAAAACCAAAACAATCGTCCATAAAAATGCGTTCGTTTTCATGATAGATCCGCTTTGAAATTTCCATCAAGTTACAGGATCCATAAAGGCGGGGGTATCCCATGTTTGTGGGATTTGGAAGCCGGTCTATATTTCTCCGCTGAGTGATTTTCGGATCACATCCGCCTTGGAGTGCACATGCAGCTTCTTATAGATGTTCTTGATATGGCTTCTAACGGTTTCGATGGAGATGGAGGCACTATCCGCAATCATCTTATAGCTCAGGCCATCCACCAATCCCTGAACAATCTCCTTCTCTTTGCCTGTTAAGGGAGAGGCGACCTGCCTTTTTCTACCGGCATGAAAATGTTCCATCACCTTTCTTGCAATGGGTGGGGACATCATGGAACCGCCGGCATGAATAATTTCAATGGCCTGTTTCATTTCCGGGAAGGTGGTATTCTTCAATAAGTATCCAGAGGCGCCGGCACAGAGCGACTCAAAAATTTTGTGCGAATCAATATATACCGTGAACATAATAATGCTTACCCCGGGATATTTTTCATTGATCAATTTCATCCCGCTGATCCCGGACATTCCGGGCAGCCCGATATCCATAAGGATCACATCAGGCAGGGTCTCTTCATTTAGAACGGCCAGAAAATGTTCGACAGAAGATTTAGCGGCGGTACAGATCATATTATCCTGGCTGTTCAGATACTCCTGCACCCCTTCCCTGATCACCTGGTCATCCTCAACAATGGCTACACTAATCATAATTGCAGTTTACATAAGTATCTTCTGAATCCAAATACCATATTGATGTTATATTGCTCCTAGAGTCCATTCATCTTTAGTTTTATAGAGCAGCCTCCGGAACCTGAGATTTCCAGAACCGCCCCTATTCTTTCCGCCCTCATTCTCATATTCCTGAGCCCATTACCTTTTTTGGACGAAGATGAATCGAACCCGGAGCCATTGTCGGTCACCCACATTTGGAATCCATGGTCACTGTTCTCTACCCGGATCTCGACAGAGTCTGCGCCGGAATGCCTGGCGATATTATGAATGGCTTCCTTGAAAATGTAGTAAAGGTTCTGTCTGACCTCTACTCTCAATGGTCTCCTGCTATCCATCCCTCTTTGCCGGAATGATACACTGATATCTCTCTCCGAAAGCATGTTATGAGTTAGATCCTGCATGCGGCCCAGAAAATCAGCCAGGGTATCATTCCGGGCATCGATGGACCAGACGATATCGCTCATGGTGGAGATGGTATCCCGGCTCAGTTCGTTGATCTTTTGGGTGGATTGTACAATCCTTTCCGGATCCTGACGCGCCAGGATCTGCTGGGAATGTACACTGATCCGAGTCAATGCAGATCCGATGTCGTCATGGAGATCACTGGCAATTTGAGTCCTGAGCCGTTCGATCACCCTAACCCGCCTGATTCGGTATATGTGTATGGAATAGAAAAGCATTAGCCCGGCAAGCACCAGTAAACCCCTGAACCACCAGCGTTGCCAGAAGGGCGGTGTAATCACCACCCTGATGGTGGCCTCCTGGCTGCTCCATCGCCCATCGCTGTTGGATCCCCTGACCCTGAACAAATAATCCCCCGGATCAATTTTAGTATAGCTGGCGTAATTGCGATCACCAGACAGGATCCACTCCTTATCGATCCCCTCCATCTGGTACATAAACCTGTTTTTCTGAGGATCTGAATAGTCCATGGAGGCAAACTCGAAGGAGAAAAAATTCTGCTTGTAGGACAGAGAAATCTGCTCTATGGCGTTCAATTCAATGGCCTCGTAAAGCTGCTTATGCAACACTTCAAAAGAAGTGAGGGCCACAGAAGGTTCAAAGCTGCTTTCGTATACGCTATCCGGATGAAATACCAGCAAACCGCCAATCCCTCCAAAGGCCAGCATCCCGTTCCGGAGTTCCAGAAAAGCACCTGCATTGTATTCACTCCCGGGGAGCCCATTCCGGTGGGTATAATGCATAAAAGACCCGTCGTCGGGCCTGAAACTGGAGATCCCCGCATTGGAGCTGATCCACTGTTTTCCAGTCCGGTCAGTAAGCAGACCGTAAATGGAGCGACTGGGAAGTTCCGAATTTACAGCAGAAGGGTGAAAGCCGGCTTCAGGATGATCAGGATCAAAAAATGCCAGACCATTGGCCGTTCCAATCCAGATAAGCCTCGTGGAGTCTGAAAGCTCTTCATGAATGGAGTGTACAATGTTGTCGGGAATAGAACGCGGATCCGCCCTGTCACTCATATACCTGGTACAATTATCGCTTTCCGGATCTATTTTGTTTAAGCCAGCTCCCCAGGTCCCCACCCAGATATCTCCATGACTGTCCAGGAAGATGCGCAACAGATAATTTCCGGAAAGGGAAGAAGGATCTGCCGCCTCATTTCTATGGGCCCGGTAACGATCCGAACGGGGATCATAAACGATAAGACCTTCATCAGAGGTGGCGATCCAGATGTTTCCATGCTCATCCACCACGATCCCACTGATATTATCCAGGCCCGTGGTCTCCTCCAGTTCATTCCTCTCCCTGAAATGTTTCCAAATGCCCGAAGATGGCTCCAGCCTGTTCAGGCCGCCTCCACTGGTGGAGATCCAGATTATCCCCTTCTGGTCCTCCACAATCTCTGTTACAATATTGCTGCTGATACTATTGGCATTCTCTCTGGAGTGTCTGAACCAACTTACCGTTCCTGATTCCGGATGAAACCTGGCTGCTCCATACCCCTGTGTGCCTGCCCAGATAAAGCCCTGACTGTCCTCATATATGGAAGATACCGGTAATCCCTCTAATTGCTCCTTCAGAACTGCAATTTCTCCCACCGGCTCAAACCTGAGCAGATCAGGATTGAAGATATTCAATCCCCCTGCCCCAACCCATAAAACCCCTCCCCGGTCCTCAAAAACTGAATAGACATTGTCGGAGGCAATGGAGCTGGGATCGGAGGGATCATTATAGAATCGGGCAAAGCTTTGGTCCAGCGGCTTTGAACGATTCAAGCCATTTGATACTGTCCCAATCCACAGGGTGCCATCCGTCTGCACCTCCAGGGAGGCAATGTCATTGCTACTCAGAGAGGCCTCATCGTCGGGATCATGGAGGTAGCGCTCAAAACAATTAAGCTCTCTGTCAAACCGGTTAAGACCTCCTCCCAGCGTTCCAATCCACAAATTTCCATCCCGGTCCTCACAAAAAGAAGTAATACGCAAACTGCTGATGGAAGCAGGGTCCTCCGGATTGTGGATAAAGCTTTCAAAATTAAGTGTACTGTCCCGGTCAACCCGGCATCTCCACAAGCCATTCCAGGTCCCAATCCAGACTGTCCCTTCCCGGTCGATATAAAGTTTTCGCACAAAATCACCCGGATAATTCTGGTCCGGATTCTCAGCCTTCCTGTATTTGGTGAATGTACCTGTAAGCGGATCCAGAACATTCAGACCACCACCCCAGACCCCAATCCAGATTTGTCCCTTCCGGTCCAGGACCAGGGAGGCCGGCCGGGTTCCGCTTATGGATCTGCGATCGGATGAGTCGGGCAGAAATCGTTGAAAGCTACGCAAAGAGCGATCATACTTGCTTAGTCCATTCCAGGTGGCAATCCAGAGATTCTGCAAGCTATCCTCCAGAACATCCCAGATCCAGTTATGCGAAAGGGTCCCTGAGTCTTCTGGAACACTTCTGTAGGTTGTGAACTTGAGTCCGTCGTAGCAGTTCAGTCCATCCTGAGTCCCAAACCACATAAATCCATAGCGATCCTGGAAAATGCAGTTGATGGTATTTTGAGATAAGCCATCTTCCACTGCCAGGTGCCTGAAACTTACCTCCTGGGCATTCGATGGATTCAGGCAGATGAGAATTGAAATAACCAGGAGAGCTCCGGATCGCATATCTTTTAGAATATGAACTCAATTTAGTGATTCATGATCACTTGAGCCTTCTATTCCTTGTGAAATTTGCCGGGATCCTGCTTGTCATTTATACTTATCCGGCTCCACGATAAGCTTGGTGATCTGGACTCCGTTCCGGTCCCTGTAATTAAAAACCATGGTAAGGCTGCTATCGCGGTGCATCTTCAAATCCCGGTTTGTCCGGACATTATCAATGATCTCCGGCATCATATAGGCATAAAAAGCCGTGCTGCTGATACTCGTGTATTCGCGACCCGGAAGCGTGTAAAAAAAACTTAAATATCCCTCCTGCGAAAGAAAGACGCTGTCCAGTCGTGTATCAGCATCGACCATCTCGGGACATCCGTCATTGAGATAGGCCGTGGCAGAGACCAGGTTCCTGTTTTTTTCGGGAATCCAATCCTCCGCCCTTGCTTTTCCTTTACACCCTGTCTGCAGGGCCAGGCATAAAGAAAGCCCCAAAAGCGTACAAACTAATCCTGCTGTTTTCATATGGACAGCCAAAATAAAAAATAAAATCCATATCATGGTATAGCTGTTTCATATAATCCACGCATTAGATCCTCGCTAACAAAACCTGATCCAGAAAATAATTTATAGCTTTGAATCCGAATCCATAATAACTGATCCATGAGAAACCTAAGCGTCCAGGCTCTTGCCAGCGTATTTATCTGTTCCACCCTATTTCTCTCCTGCTCCAATCCCACACCAAAGGATAAATCCGGCACAGAACCTGCCGCCGGGAACGATTGGACCATCCTGTTCAACGGGGAAAATCTGGATGGCTGGTATACCTATCAGAGGCGACCCGAGCCCACTTCCGAGGTGGCGGGCTTAGCACGGGATGAGGAAGGCAATTACCTGGAGCCCATTGGCCTGAACAAGGATCCTTTGAATGTATTCACGGTAGTTAACGAGGATGAGGCCCCTGCCATTCGCATCTCCGGAGAAACCTTCGGGATCCTGGTGACAGAAAAGGAGTTTGAAAACTATCACCTGAGCCTGCAATTCAAATGGGGTACGGAGAAATTCCCGCCCCGTAAGACGGAGAAGCGCGACAGCGGAATTCTATATCACTCCATTGGGAAAGAAGGTGCCTGGGGCGGAGTCTGGATGCGCTCCCTGGAGTGCCAGGTACAGGAAGGCGATTGCGGCGATTATATCAGTGTGGATACCGTGCTTGCCGATATCCAGGCCATACGGGACGAGGAGCATAATCTCTATCTGCATGCCCCCGGAGAAGAAACGCTTACCTTTTCGGTGGAAAGATCCTATTGCCATAAAAGTGAGGATTTTGAAAAACCATCGGGTCAGTGGAACACCATGGAGATTTATACGGTCGGGAACCGGTCTGTTCATGTGGTGAACGGACAGGTGAACAATCGCATTTCCAACAGCCGCCATATTCTGGAAGGAGAAGAACTGCCCCTGACCAGGGGAAAGATCCAGCTGCAATCAGAGGGAGCCGAAGTATTCTACCGGCAAATTAAGCTCAAAACCATCGACGCCATTCCCTCCGAACTGTGGGGAGCAGAATAGGCATTGTTACGAGTGATTACTGAGAATTAATGAATGCATGTTAATTATCAACATGCCCCCTTCAGGATAATAAACTCTCTTTCATTACGTTCGAATATCGGAGAGTTGATAGTAAGCGGATTAGGGAATAATAAAGAATTTAGTCTGGACTAAAATTCCTACTTTAGATCTGCCAATGAAAGGGACGCAACCAAAATGATATTTAATACAGAATTCTATGAGGTTTTTCTTCCTCCATATGTCCTGATCGGGATTGCAATTCTGTTCTCTTTCCTGGTTACATCTGTTGCAATCCCTTCTATTGTGAGGGTATCTGTCGTGAGGAAGCTAATGGCCCTACCCAACGGCCGGACCAGCCATATCGATCCCACCCCGAACCTGGGCGGAGTGGCCATCTTTGCCGGGGTTATTGTCTCGTCGGTAGTATTTACCGGGATTACCACCGCTCATGAATTAAAGTACATTATTGCGGCCATGCTGATCATCTTTTTTGTGGGACTAAAAGATGATCTGCATCCCATGGTGGCCTATAAGAAATTCCTGGGACAATCCATAGCCGTTCTGTTCATCCTGGTTCCGGGAGATTTTCATCTGGAATCCCTGCACGGCCTTTTAGGTATAAATGAACTTTCCTACATCCCCAGCCTGGTCATCACCTATGTGTTGTTTATGACCCTTATAAACAGTTTTAATCTGATTGACGGAATAGATGGCCTTGCATCCGGGATCGGCATCTTAAATTCGATTTTCTTTGGGATCATATTCCTCATGGGGAATCATCTGGCCTATGCGGTTATGAGCTTCATCCTGGCCTCTTCCCTGATTGCATTTTTTTATTTCAATGTATTCAGTCAAAATAATAAGATATTTCTTGGAGACACCGGTGCCATGCTGATAGGGCTGATTCTCGCCATATTTGCCACCAGGTTCCTTAATTTTGAAACTGACAGCCTTTTACTGAGTAAAAGTCAGTCGGCGCCAGCCATTTTATTAAGCGTTCTGATTGTACCCATTTTCGATACGGGACGGGTATTTATTCTGCGGATCTTTCGGGGAAGATCCCCCTTTGAAGCAGACCGGACCCATATTCACCACCGCCTGCTGGATTTAAGCGGATCCCATCTAAAAGCAACAGCAATTATCCTGTTTGTTAACATGCTTTTTATTGCCATTGCCCTCATACTCAGAAATATTAATACCATGTTATTAATTCTGATTACTCTTGCTCTGGCCACTGCCCTATCCTTCATCCCCGTATATCTGAAACGAAATTCAGGCAACTCTTAATAAACTCTTTTTCGGAACATCTTAAGATTAAGTACTTTTAAACTTAATTTCTAAACAATATCAAAATGCCCACGAATTCAAAACAAAATACCCCTAACCAGGATGAGATTGACCTGTTGACCCTCTTCACAAAGCTGGGTGAATTCCTAAAGAAGGCCTTCCTTGGACTTGTCAATCTGATTGGATCCATCCTGGTATTTCTTCTCCGGAAGTGGTATTATTTTGCTGTCGCCGTCCTTCTTACCATTCTGTCGGCGTACATCCTGAATAAAGCATCTGAACCCTTCTATCAATCCGAAATGGTCATGCGTTCCAATGCCACGACCAATCAAACCATTATGTCCAGTCTTGACAAGCTTGGAGAATATGCCAGTGATAAAAATTATTCCGCACTTGCAGCTGAACTTCAGCTACCTTTGGAAGATGCCAGAAAAATAAATAGCCTTGAAACCTTCTGGCTTTACGATATCGGGGATGATGGAATCTACGACGGGATTGATATGGACGGACGGTTCCTGTCCGATACCAGCGTTGCTAAGCTGGAGAATGAGTTTGTTATTCGTATTGGAATTTTAGATCCTGCTTTTATTCAAACCCTGGAAAACAGCCTGGTTAACTATTTGAAGACAAACCCTTATTTGATTACCCTCAACAAGCAAAGGCTTGCCGAACTGGAGGCACAACTTAAGCAAACCAGTTATGAGATAGAAAAACTTGACAGCCTGCAAAAAAGAGAATATTATACAAACCCGGATCATTTAAGACAGCAAGAATCTCAGATCGTTTTTACTTCCGAGGCAACTGTAAGAACCTATCATAATGACATGTTCAGGCTGCTGGAATTGAAACAGGAATGTGAGAGGGATTTAAACATTTATAGTGATGTGGCTACCGTAATTGAAGGCTTCTTGATACCAATGAACCCTGAAAGCGGATCCATCATTTATGTAAAGAAGTTAATTTGGTATTTTCTGGGATTTGCACTTCTGCTAGCAGTAATAGTAAAATTCAGAAAAAAGATCTGGATCCCTAAAGACTCTCAATAATCCTAAAATATTTCCAATGCCTTGACTACTCCCGTATTGAAAGAATATTTTCTGAAATTAGTTAGAAGCCCCTTTAGTCGTAATGTAATAATTGCTTCCTCTGGTTCTGTAATTGCTCAAGCAATTACTATACTCTTTTCTCCACTAGTTACTAGAATATATGGCGCTGAAGCTTTTGGCTTGCTCGGGACCTTTACAGCTCTGGTGGCAGTCTTGACTCCAATTGCTGCATTGACTTATCCTATCGCTATTGTCCTGCCAAAAAATGACAATGACGCAAAAGGTATCGCTTCACTCTCCATGCGCATTGCTTTAATCATTTGTTTATTAGTTTCACTGGGGCTGCTGATTGGTAATGATAAAATACTGGCCCTATTGAATGCCGAATCCATACACAAATACATTTGGTTGGTTCCAATTACCATGCTGTTTGCTACGTGGCTTCAGACTGCGCAACAATGGCTGTTCCGCAAAAAACAGTTTATGGTTGCTGCAAGAGTCACAGTTACTAAAACTATAATTTCAAGCATTGCGAAAGTCTCCATCGGCTGGTTTCATCCTTTGGCGTCAGTACTGATTGTAATCACAGTGATTGATAACTTCTTATATGCACTTCTGCTGAATTTGGGAATAAAGCGTAAAGAAGGTGTTATGCTCTCTGGAAAAAGAACATCTAGTAAAACATCCCTCAGAGATCTCGCAATTAAACATAAAGACTTTCCACTATATCGTTCACCAATAGCGTTTGTAAATGCAGCCTCCCAGCATCTCCCTGTTCTATTGTTAGCGTCTCTCTTTGGCCCTGCATCAGCTGGATTTTATGTTCTGGGCATTAGAATCCTTAGTATTCCTTCAGAGATAATTGGCCGATCGGTCGGCAATGTTTTCTATCCCAGAATCAATGAGGCTTCAAATTCTGGTGAAAATCTTACTCGACTGATTGTAAAAGCCACACTTGCTTTGGCTGCAATTGGATGTATACCTTTTGCTGTAGTTATTGTATTCGGTCCAGTCTTGTTTGGATTTGTTTTTGGATCTGAGTGGATAGAAGCGGGTGTTTATGCCCGTTGGATGACCTTTATGTTATTCTTTATGTTCATAAACAAGCCAGCCATTGCAGCTGTGCCTGTTCTTAATGTCCAAAGGGGATATATGATATATGGTTTTATTACTGCTGCAATAAAGCTAGCCACACTATATATTGGATTTATAATCTTTAAATCAGACACAAAAGCGGTTGCCCTGTTTTCAGTGGTTGGTGCTATCTCATACGTGTTTCTTATAATATGGGTGATCCTATCATCAAAGAAAAAACCTATACAGGATCAAATACATTCTGACCAGAAACCTATAAAACCTACTTCAATTAATTAAGGTGATAGATAATGGACACGCAGACAGAACAATTCATAAATCCATCTTTCTCCGTTGTTATACCCGTATATAATAAAGAACCTCATATCCATCGATCAATTAGCTCAGTGCTGCAACAAACATTTCAGGACTTTGAGCTAATAGTAGTTAATGATGCATCCACCGATAAAAGTCTCGAAGAAGTGAAGAAGTTTAATGATTCGCGAATTCGGATTTTTGAAAGATCAGTACCTGGACCAGGAGGTTATGCAGCTCGCAATCTTGGAATAAAGGAAGCAAAAGCAAAATGGGTAGCTTTTCTGGACGCAGATGATGAATGGTATAAAGATCATTTAGAGGAATTAACTCAATTAATCCAACAATTCCCGGATTCAGGTCTGGTTTCTACAAGTTGGAATGAGATAGTTGTAGGCAGATCAGCAGAAGCAAATCTTTTCAGGAAAAGGACAAACATATCCAGGCCAATCTCAATAAATTATAAAGAATATTTGAAGAATAGCATTGAGATTGACATGCCTTTTTGCGCCTCAAGCCTGGCAATTAAAAAGAAAATGCTTTTATCTGTGGATGGTTTCCCGGAAGGAAAAGCGAGAAGGGGAGGGGATGTGGATACTTGGTTACGTGTAATGGCAATTGCTAGAAATGCTGCATGGAGTCCTAAAATTTCAGCTATCTATCATAGAGATTCTGTGAATATGGTTACTAAAACTGAATCTTTTTCTGCAAAGTGGGAGAAAAACACCATAGATAATCTTCTGAAAGATGAGCAAGATAGAGAGACCAGAAAGTTCTTAAGGAAATACTGTAACAAAAGAATTGTCTATAGGTATATAAATACGAGACTTGAAGGAATGAGCCCTAAGGACCGGCTGTTACCAAACGTATTTATTTGTTATTTGAACCTAAAACAGTTTCTAATAGTATTGGCTTCGATTTTACCAAATAGAGCTCTTATCTTGCTTAATGAAACAGGACATTTCATAAATCATCGTATTCTGAAAAGAGGACAATAGCCTAATTATAGCTTCATGTAATGAAGAGATTGAATACAAGATCATTGCTTTTTGTCACGATTGTAACGTTTGTTATTTCTGCCTTACTATATGTGATTGCGCCTGATATTTACTCACTTGCATACTGTAACATACTCTTTGTCATATATATTGTTTCTTCTATTTTGATAATAAGGCATTCCACACTTGGTAAGAATTATTTCAACTTTCACCTGTTATTCTTAACTAGCTTCTTCTTTGTCAACTTTGTTTATCCGGTATCCATATATCCGATTTCACCTTATTATTTCCGAGTTTACAGATTTGAGTTCGATCCCAATTTAATTCCTAAAGCAACCGCTCTTGCTTTGGTAGCAGCAAGTTCATATAATATTGGTGTGGCACTTCAGATAGGCAAAAAGAAGTTCTCAAATGCTTCTTCAAATACTAATTTTCGGACACTCCAGTATTTGCTAATTCCAATTACGTATCTCCTGTTGATCATTCTAATTATTCTAGGAGGTAAAGAGCTCCTTAAATTATACTACGGTTCAACCTTTGATCTTCCTCCAGGTCTTCTTTTACTTTTTCAGATAAGTCTAGGGTTATCCGTATTAATTGCATTCTACAATTTATCTCAATTCCGTTCAACCCTGAACTCTGTAATCAACTTTAATAAAGCGATCCTATTTCCATTACTGATTTTTTGTTTTGCATTTATCGCTACTGGTGACAGGGGACCGGTAATACAGATCGTCTTAATCACCCTGGTTTCCTTTACAGCTTATGTAAGTCCGATGAGACTCAGAAATTTCATTTTTATTGCTTTAGCCGGAATGCTATTCCTGACATTCATATCATATGCCCGGGCTCAAACTAATCAGAATTCAACAGAAACTGGTGTGTCTATAAAACAGGGAATGAAGTCTATGCAGCTTAATTCCTTCTATGATATAGGTATGGATCTTATTGTCAACAACAGGAATCTCTATACGGGGTATGAATATGTTGAAAAGAATGGCATTAGTTACGGAAAAAGCATGTATCATCAGATCTTTTCTCCCATACCCAAATTACCTAGCTTGTTTACTCAACTTGTATTTGATTCAGATCCTGTAGATTTATCTACAGCCAGAATACTAACCAAGGAGTATAATGCACATTATGGGCTAGGGACAAATATGGTTATTGATCTATACATGAATTTTGGAATCCCTGGAGTCGCAGTATTCATGTTTTTACTTGGTCTGCTAGCTACAAAATTTCAAAGAGAAGCCTATTACAGCAACAATTTTAATTATATGATTGCATATGTATTCCTGGTTGCTTTAGCTATATATATGCCACGATCTACTGTTTTTGATCCCTTACGTCCAATTATATGGGCAATCCTCCTATATCAGTTTTTGAAAGGCCTTAGACTATTACTTTTGCAGTTGTCAAATATGATAAATAATGAGAATAGCATTCTTAACTAGCGCCTTTAGCTTTGGTGGAGCTCAAATGAGTTCCGTAGAGTTAGCTGCTCGACTGGGATCAACACATGAAATAAAGTTGTTTGATACCAATGGAAGTTCTGAACCCTATATAGAGTCTCTCAAAGAAAATAAGATTGATTATTCTCTTCTTTCCAAATCTTCTTCGCCATTTATAATAAAAAAACACCGAATTAAACTTTTTAATCTAATTAGGTACTTCGTTTACACGTTTAAATGGCTCAAAACCAGGAAAAGGACTCATTCTGAAATGCGTATGTTCCAACCTGATATTGTAATGGTTTATGATGATCGCAGCCTTTCATATCTTACCGGTTTCAGAAAGAAATCCTTTAAAACTGTTTATTATGCAAGAGGATGGTACACACCAGATCAAATACCGGCAAAAATGAAGTTTGTATTAAAACGCATAACAGATAGATTGATATGCGTCTCTGAGTCTACCAGACAGGCACTATTTTGTGGTGGTGACCACCCTTTGGATAGTATGTATGTGGTTCATAACGCCATTGATATTAATAGTCTAAGTTCAAAATTCGAAGCCATAAAAGCTTATGATAAAGATTTAAAAATTGTCCATTCAGGAGCATTTCTACCATCCAAAGGACAACATATAGCTCTTGAAGCTGCTTTGCTTCTGAAGGAAAGAATGGATAATTTTCATCTATACCTATGCGGTCTAATCTATCCAGGGCTAGGCAATAAATCACAAAACTACTTTAAAGAGCTTAAGCAATTTGTTACATCAAACAAATTAGAATCAAACGTATCCTTCGTAGTTGGGAAGAGTAATATTTTGCCCTATATCGACTTATGTGATATTATGTTCTTCCCATCCTCAACAGAAGGTCTACCTAGATCTGTCATGGAAGCAATGGCTTTAGGAAAACCAGTTATAGCCAATGCAGTTGGAGGAGTTACTGATCTCATCCTGGACAGGTATACTGGAATGATTACAAACTACAATGATCCAAACGATTATGCTGAGTATGCCCTTATGCTAACTCAAAATAGAAGCATGTATCAGGAGATTTCTCAAAATGCAAGATCATTAATAGAAACATCATTCTCCAAAGAATTGCAGATTGAAAGAGTTGAAAAGATCTTAAATATCATGCTTGATGAATAAGTATATACAGATTTCCATTATCGTTCCAGTTTATAATGTAGAAGAATATCTGGAAGAATGTCTTGAGAGTATTATTGCATCAGATATCGCTGACGCAGAAATAATTCTGATTGATGATGGAAGTACAGATGGCTCTTATCAGATTTTAGAAAAATACCAACGCAAAGACCCAAGAATAATACTAATTGAACAAGAAAATGCTGGAAATGGAGCAGCCAGAAATGCAGGACTTTCAGCTTCGTCAGGAGAATATATCCTCTTTCTTGATAGCGATGATATTCTGTATCCTGAGTCAATTTACAAGGCACTGGAAAATGCAAAGGCAAATAAATCTGACATTGTAGTTTGTGATTATTTTGAATTTGAAAAATTATCAAATTCAAAGCATAGGTATGATAGAACCTACCTTCCTGAGAAAGTAATCAACAACCATGAGACAATAGTAAATAAAATGTTGTTTCTGGATATCAGCGTGGCTTCATGTAATAAAATATATAGACGTAATTTTCTCATTAACAATAATCTATCTTATACCACGGACACCTGGTACGAAGACTTAGAATTCGGATTCAGAGTAATCTATCATGCAAGCGTTGTCTCCAAAGAGGATGTAATTATTTTTGGTTATCGACAACGAGCAGGATCAATTATGCACACGCTATCTGAGAAAATAATAGACAAAAAAACTGTTGTATACCGAATAAAACAGTATCTAGAAGAAAAAGATGAGTTGCATTTATTTGAAGATGGATTCAAGTTCATGTTTTTCAAAATGTATATATCTATCATTTATCAATCCATGAAAAACCAAGGACCTGTTCTAATAAAAAGAAAAATCCTGAAGCAAATATTTAGTGACCCCTTCTTCTATAATGAGATCTTGCGCAATTCAAAGGTTTATATGCAAATTAATACTAGTGAGAAGTTACTTTTCCTTCAATTAAAATATAGAATCCTGGGATTAAGGTCCTTTCCCATATACAATGCCCTACTTAAATTGGAAAGAAAATAGTAAACAGCCAATCAAATGAGATCCTACTTCAAGCTATATACGCTCTCAGGTTTTCTTAGACTAGTCGTAAATACTATCCGATCACGTCTCTTTTATCCAAAAGCCAAAATTATCAGATTCCCTATTGATTTTAGAGGGTTGGAATTTATGGAGTATGGAAAAGGATTTACTACAGGTCGAGGTTGTAGAATTGAAGCCTACCCTTTGGACAAGCGAAGTGTTACAGTTAGAATTGGAGAGAATTTTCAGATGAATGACTATGTCCATATCACGGGCATATCTAAAGTGGAGATTGGGGACAATGTATTAATCGCCAGCAAAGTATATATCTCAGACATGTCTCATGGTTCTTATCAAGGAGATAGCAAAGATAGTCATCCAGATTCAGTGCCCAAGGAAAGACCTCTGTTTCACAAGGACGTAAAAATAAAGGACAATGTCTGGATTGGAGAATTTGTTACAATTCTACCCGGAGTAAGTATCGGTAAAGGAAGCATAATCGGAGCAAACTCAGTTGTATCTAAAGATATACCAGAATACTGCATTGCCGTTGGAAGCCCGGCCCGTGTAATAAAGAAATACAATTTTGATTTAAACATATGGGAAAGAACTCCTTGAGCTAGCTTCCATATGTATGTTGATCAAAGAGATTTCCCTATTTATGACTTGATGAAAATAATTGTATTTTTAGACCCATTTATTGCTTCACTCTGTTCGTTAGAAGACTTCTTGATCATTAATAAGGAAATACTAAAGTAAGAAGATTGTGATATCGGCTTCAATTGTAACATTTCATAATCCAAAAGATGATGTTAAATCAGTTATAGATACTTTCCTGTCTTCTGGGTCAGAGAGAATCGTATTTGTCGTAGATAACTCAAGAAACAATAGCCTTCAGGAGATTTGTTCAAATGAGAGAATTATCTATATCTACAATGAAACAAACATCGGTTTCGGATCCGGCCACAATATCGCCATAAAAAAGGCAATTGAAATAGGCATTGAATACCATTTCGTCCTCAATCCGGATGTTAAATATTCTCCTGAGGTTGTTGATATCCTTGTTGCTAAGATGACAGCTGATTCCAGAATAGGAGCGATTATGCCAAAAGTACTGAACGTTGACCACAGCGTACAGTATCTCCCAAAATTACTCCCCTCCCCTATCCTTCTGATAGTCAGAACTATAGGCCCTATGAAGTGGTTATTCAATAAACAATACAAGCAACATGTCCTTGCCAGATTTGAGGATATCGAAATTAATGTACCTTCACTTTCAGGTTGCTTTAGCCTCTATAATCTTTCTGCACTTAAAGAGGTAGGTTCATTTAACGAAAAGTACTTCATGTATTTTGAAGATACTGATTTGTCGAGGAGGATCCACAAACTCTACAAGACTTTGTATTTTCCTTCTGTGGCAATTCTTCATGGACACAGAAGAGGAGCAGCAAAAGAGTTTAGCCTCTTCAGGATATTCGCTAAATCTGCTATCATTTATTTCAACACATACGGTTGGTTTTTCGATAAAGAGAGGAAGAAGATAAACAACGAAGTGCTCCGGCAGTTAAATGAAATTAGATAGACATAGTCTTCTTGCCAACTTGTGGATTCTGACAATACTATTGTATCTGTTCAGATCAACCGCAGATCCTTTAAAATACCCATTTATTCTTTCTTTTGGAATTCTGCTCCTGAGCTTTACTATCCTGTTTATTCTGAATTTCAGGAAGGAAGTATTGTTAAAGTTCTCACTTGCCACCAAAGAATATTTAATCCTCGGTGTGTTTTTAGCATTAGGCATTGGTCTGTCTTCAAAAATAGAACCTCTATCCATAAAGGGTCTTATTAACTTCTTAGGAATCATCGTATTCTATTTTATCTATATTGAATATAGGAGACATATTAAACTCAACCGACTCTACCTTGGATGGATATTCATGGCCATCTTCATTGGAATAGTTGGACTTCTGAAATGGTTGAATTACCTAATAGAATTTGATCTGAATTGGTTTTCAATTTTCTATAAACGTGGGACTTCACTTGTTTCTGATTATAACATTTATTCTTTTTACTTCATCCTCTCATTGGTCATTTTCTTCCATGCTATTTCAAGAGAAGTCATTCGGACAAAACCAATTGTCAATATCCCTATTCTCATTGTATACATATTAAATGCAGCATTAACAGGCTCTCGCCGTGGGATAATTCTATTGGTCTTCTTTTTTCTAATTGGAATTATATTTTTGATCAGGAGAAAAAAGGGGAAGAATAGAATCCTTGTCAGGAATCTGATTATCCTGAATCTGATTATCCTGGCTGTCGTTTCAGTTATCACTGCACTTATACCTTTCAGATCCAGGATTATACAAAATCCATCCACTAAGTCAAAGATTACAAAAACAATCTATCGATATAGTACCATTATTAGTCCTGGTATTACCTATAACATACTCTATGATAAAGTTTGGCCAAAGGTGGAAGAATATGAACATGACAGAACAGACTGGGATATCTACTCCACCTATAACAATACAATCAATGGCGAAATAAACAATAGGTATATTGACCAGAAAGGTAATTATTGGGCAAGTTTCGAAGGCAACAGAGACAGTAAAAACCTGCTATATAATGGTGATTTTATATTTGGTCAGGAATTTTGGAAAATTGGCGCCCCGGATTCTATTACACATGAAATCATAGATACTGAGTATGGTAAAGCCATTCGGGTAAACAGATATAATGGGAAAGGTTTCTGGCCCTTAAAATATGATGGGAGAAGTATTCTCTATTACAAGGGAGTGAGCTATACCTTCAGGTTCAAATTTAGAGTTATTAAAGGATCAGGAGTACCGTTTAGAATCGGTTGGTGGGTAAATGAAGGTGATGGATTCAGAAATAATCTTTCATTTAATATCAGGGCCCTCGAAAATGATTGGTTCGAATATACAGCCTCATATAGATTTAAGGACGATCAACGGAATCTTCAAACATTCATGAATTCACAGAAAGCGAACACGATAATTGATTTCGCTGATATTGAATTGACCTGTGATGATGCAACAAGCCGACCATGTTATTTGGATCAGGTCATTGGTATAAAGGGTCCTAACTTATTTTATAACAGTAATTTCGAAAACGGCTTAAAATTCTGGGGATCTGATACCCCAGACTCAATTAAACATGAGCAAATCAATACACAATTCGGAAATGCTATCAGGGTTAGCAGAGGAGTAGGTAAAGGTTATTGGCCATTAATATATCAAGGAAGGGAACTATTCTACCATGAGAATCTGACATACTATTTCCGATTTAAATTTCGTGTAGTAAAAGGGAATGAAGTGCCCTTTCAAATTGGTTGGTGGGCAAATAAAGAAGAAACTAATCCCTTTAACCTTTATAAAGATATATTCCCACTGACCAAGGGATGGTTTGAATGTATTGCATCCTATCAATTTAAGAATAACTATTATGGCAATGTAAAAGCATTTATGAATAGTCAGCAAGCTAATACAATAGTTGATTTTACTGATATAGAACTGATCTGCAGTGACACCCACAACCACCCCATGTACGCGGATGAGATGACATATTATATTGATAGTCTTGAATTGTTAAGATTAGATATAGAGCTGGCAGATACCAGGGAGTTATTGTTATCTACGAGAATATCCCGATGGAAATACTCATTTGAGATATGGATGAATGAATATAAATGGAAAGATAGACTTATTGGTGGAGGTTTTGATTATCTGAAAAAATTTGGTGAAAAGTTTTATCCTGATGAAGAACGGATTGATTATCCTCACAATACTATAATTTCATCCTTCCTCTTCTCAGGAATTATCGGGGGTGCATTCTATATCTATTTTCTAATACTTTCATTCGTTTATTACTGGAAACAAAGAGAGAAGCTTTCTCTATTGTTTATATTATATACAATCACTTTCATTTTTATTTTTATTAGTAGTGACAGCCATTTTAATGTCCCTATTTTTGCATTACTTTCTCTAACACCATTCATTACCCGTTACATATTGAAAGAGAATAATAAAGTCTGATAATAATGAGAGTTTTCATATTAACAACTGGAAGAAGTGGTTCAGTAACTATTATCCGTGCGTGTGAACATATAGAGAATTATACATCTGGTCACGAATCATTAGCGAATGCCTTTGGCCAAAAGAGATTTGAATATGGAGATATGCATATTGAAGCTGATAATCGCTTAAGCTGGCATTTAGGTCAACTGGACAAAATTTTTGGGGATTCAGCTTTTTATGTCCACCTAACAAGAAACAGGGACAAAGTTGCTCACAGTTATTCTAAAAGATTCTACAACAGAAGTATCATGGATGCCTTTTGTGAAGGCATAAGAGTTACATCACCAGAAATTCTTACAAAGGAGGAACGTTTACAAGCCTGCTATGATTATGTGGATACTGTGAATGCTAACATAGAGAGCTTTCTATCCAACAAGACAAAATCCATGATCATAAACCTGGAAAGCATTGAAGATGATTTTAAAGAATTTTGGAAAAGGATAGGTGCAATAGGAAATCTCGAAAATGCATTAAATGAATTCAAAGTTCCTCATAATCCTTCTTCCAAAAGAAGAATTCTTTTCTTTCCGAGACTGAAGCTATCAATTACCAGAGAGTTAAGGCATATCGCAATGACTCTAAAGTCATAACTCTTTAATGAATCCAATTTCCCTCCTTAAGAAAGGCATATTCAAAGACCTCAGTTTTCTGATGGGCGGGACCTTTATCGCCCAGCTGATACCTATTTTGCTTCAACCTGTTTTGAAAAGACTATTCACGGTTGAGGAATTCGGAGTGTTTGATATCTATTTCAGGTTGGTAGGGCTTCTGGCTATTGTCTTTTCTCTGAAATATGAAAAGGCCATTATCCTGAGTAAAACCAAAAGGGATTCTGTTGCCATTTACCTAGGCGTCATGCTCCTTGGGATGATTTCCTTTCTGATCACAGAACTAGCGTTGATTGTACTCAGCAGCTTTGGAGTTAGGTTTTCAGCAATTCCGGAGGAGTATTCCTTAATTATCTATTTAATTCCTCTCTCGGCACTCTTTTTCCTGATAAATCTCTCCTCTCAATTAATGTTTATTCGTCAGAAGCGCTTTATGGCATCCTCGTCACAAAAAATTTTCAGAAGAGGATCGGAAGGAGTGATCCATGTCGGATCCGGCTTTGCAGGAATGTTCTGGGGATTGCCGCTTGGGGAGACAATGGGGAGCTTTACTGCTGCGCTGATCGGTGCTCTCAGACTAAGAAAAGATCTTATTAAGGATCTCCCAAAAGATCTTCTGGCAAGCATAAAGAAGAACGCTAAAAAATATGCTGAATTACCCAAATACGCCTTCGTCTCCAACCTGTTAAACACCTTTGTTCTGAGCGCTCTGACATTTCAGATCTTTGCCAAATTTTCCCTACAGGAAGTTGGCTATGCAGAATTAACTCAAAGGATGCTGGCCGTTCCGAGCGCCCTCATTGGTGTTTCCCTGGGGCAGCTTATTTTACAGCGCTTTTCAGAAGCCTTCAATAAGAATGTCTCCGTGAAAAAACTATTTTCAGGTTTTCTTTTTTTTGGGATCCTGATTGCCATTCCCTTCTTTATCACCATATATTTCTGGGGACCTGAACTATTTGGCTGGGTGTTCGGAAAGCAATGGACAGTTTCGGGAGATTATGCAAAATATCTGGTTAGCAGCTGGTCTCTTCTGATTATAATATCTCCCCTTGGGCAGGTGCTGATCGGACTTCATAGAATTAAAATTAATTCCTTCTGGGAAATAGGTAAATTTTTGATCATTGTTAGCCTGTTTACGATCAATTTTGAAAGTATTGACAGCTATTTGAAAGTATATAATCTGCTGCTGATAATTATATATCTTTCCTACCTGATAATCATCATCTGGAACATCCGTAAGTATGAGAAATCTATCTCATAAGGAAATTAGAAGACTCTTATTCCTGGGGGCTTCGGTTTTGGTATTTGCTTTGTACCTGATCTACTCATACAATAATATCAAAGGACGGAGCTATATCCAGGAGCCCATACATATTAGCATTGAAGGCCATATTCCGGACAAAACAAGCCTGGAGCTTGTCTATCAAACCTATAACGATCCAACAATAGTACAGAAAGCCAAGCTAATTACGAGGGACTCCATTCCTGCCGACACCTACGTATACAGAATCGACTCCTCTTATCGGATTACAAACTTTATTATCTACATCCAATCACTTCGGGAGGGTGAAGAAATGAGCGTTTCAAGAATTACAGCCTCCATTGAGGGTGGCAAGGAATTCTCCTTCTCCCTGAAACGCAAAGATTTAATCGCATCAGAAAATCTAGAGCTGAATCAACTTTCCAATGGTGCAACAAGCATTAAAAAGCTGTCGAATAAAAATTCCATAGGTGCTTCATTATATTTTTATACCCGCACATCTATTCCAGGTATATTTGTCAGCACCGGGAACAGGGTTCCCGAAATCCCTTCCTTATTGGCTCTGCTATCCATTCTGATTTTGGGAACCTGTTTGGTATACTGTCTGTATCCGGTAATTGTCAATCTAAAATGGAAAGGTATTTCCCCAGGGCCTGTAATTCTGGCCCTGGCCATTGTTATAATGCCCAGCGGGGAGCAAATATCCAACCTGCTACTAGCGATGGCCATCGCTGCCGGATTAGTTAAGGGAATCCAGGAGGGTGTACTTCGCACCTGGATGAGGCAGAACAGGGGATTCCTATATGTAATCCTGATTCTGATTATTATCTACTTGATCGCCTTCCTCTTTTCCGGAACGGATCCCTCCACCCAAAAACTCCTGAAGATTAAATTCGGGCTCCCCATGGCCCTCCTGGCTGTGGCTCTGAATATCCATAACAAACAGGAGATACAAATTCAATATGCCGCCCTGCTGTCCGGAGTTATTATTTCGGTGTTCATGCATTTCGGATGGACCATCATGTTTATAGATGCGGTTGAATTGAAAAACAAATTTATCTCCAATCCGCATTATTATATGGAGTCAGCTGTCTTTTCTAGAATACATCACTCCTACCTTTCAGTGCTCTACCTGGCCACTCTTGCGTTACTTTTTCTTAAACAGGACATTCTCCAACTGCGTAGAAGAGAAATAGTCATTTTCAGCCTTTTGATTTTTATCGGTTTGATCTTCGCATTCTCCAGGGCTGCCATATTATCCCTGTTACTAATCCTGAGCTTTTATGCCCTTAAAAAGATCCTTAGTCTAATGAAGCTTGAAATAACCCGAACTGCCAGGTTTATAGCTGCTTCCGTCTTAACGCTGAGCATCCTGGCTCTGGTCTTTATTGATCTAAATATTGATCCCGTTACCTCCAATGCCGAGGTCAAAGGATTTGCCACTAGAGTCGAGTTGTGGAAGAATGGATCAAAGCTCATTAAACAGAAACCCTTATTTGGATGGGGACCGGGAGCCTACGAAGATACCTTGGAAGAGAGCAGTAGTACCTCTTCTTTCAACAACAATACATGGAGGGTATTGAATACGCATAATCAGTTCCTGGAAACATCCGGGATGTTCGGTCTGCTTGTTGGTATCGGCCTGGTATGGTTTCTTCTTTTTCCAACAGGGTTTTCCAGGCAACACTCCGGGTATTCAGGGTTTATTTTGACCGCGGCAATCATATTTGCAACTGGATTCTTTTTCGAATCCCTGCTGAACAGGAACCTGGGTATCCTGATTTTCGGACTATGTTATGGGCTGCTAATAAAAATGAAGACGATTTATGATAGTTGATCACATATGTGTCAATTATGGCGCTGAGCTCTTCCAGGAGCTTTTTACAGCACTCCAGGAGAAAGGGCTTGAACAAAACGTTTTCTATCCCAGAAACCGGAAGCACCGAAAAGCAGACATACACAAGCCATTCCGGATAGATTCTCCGCTGGTGTTAAGTCTTTTGACAAAGCTCTTTTTTTCTAGAAAACGGAAGCTTATGCGGCAACTGTATGATCCGCTGTATTACAGAAACAAACCCGATGTTTTACATGCGCATACCCTTTTTAGTGATGGGTCTTTGGCAAACTACTATTATAAAAAATATGGTACTCCCTTTGTGGTAGCCATCAGATCCTCAGATATGGATGTTTTTCTGAAGTTCAAGCCATGGCTTAAACCTTATGGGGTGCAGATCCTGGAAAATGCGCGCTTCATTGTTTTCATTTCACCCTCATTGAAAAGAAAATTTCATCAAATCTTTGGAGGCCGGTATGAATCAAAATCCCTGGTCATCCCTAATGGGCTCAATGAAAACTACCTGGAATATGCTCCCACCAAGGAAAAAACACCTCATAATCCATTAGAGCTATTGTATGTTGGAAGTTTTCTGAAACGCAAGAACGTTCCGGCCTTAATAAAACTTGCCCAAATTTCAAGAGCAAAACTAACTATTGTTGGTGGGGGAGGCAGCGAGGAAAAGAAGGTTCTTCGCATGATCCGGAACTCAGATAGGATCTCCTATTTAGGACGAATAGAAGACCCCATTAGATTAATTGAAATCTACAGACAGTCGGATATCTTTGTTATGGCTTCTAAAAAGGAAACCTTTGGATTGGTTTATATTGAAGCTATGAGCCAGGGATTACCGGTAATCTTCTCAAAGAATACAGGAATTGACGGGCTGTTTGAACCAGGATCCATAGGGTATGGAGTAAATCCTGGTTCCATATCTGAATTAAAGGAGGTAATTAACAGAATTACTGTTAATTACAGAGATCTTTCAAAAAATGCTTTTTCTGAAGCAAGTCAGTTCAACTGGAAAAACCTGGCTGAAAAATATCTTCAGATTTATAAGCAGGTGTCAACTTGAAAAGGCTGACTGAGATTATTGTAATCCGTCAACCTTCTGAACCGGTGAGGACCGAAATAATAGTCTGAATACTCCCAGTAAAACTCCAAGTCCATGTGAAACATGAAAGGCCAGAAAGCTGAAGGGCAGGACCAGAATATCGGCTGGCTTTTTATACCGTATAGCCTGTTGTACTGACGAAACAAGTGCCAAAAGAAAATAAATCCCCATTACGCTAAACAACAAAAGTCTAGCCCACCAGAAAAATATGGAAAGTGGGATACCTACAATCAATGAAGCTGAAAAGACGGCCGATATGGCGTGCCGGATATTAAAGGAATGCGGAGCCACATACCAGGCGTAAGGATTGTAGGGTCCTTGTATTAGGATCTGCTTTTTAAGGAACTTTCCCAGACTGGGCTGATTGTAGTATTCTACTTTAATGTTTGGATTAACCAGGATCTTACCCCCATCTTTTATAATTCTCCTGTTCAATTCGTAATCCTGGCAACGTATTAGTCTTTCATCAAACTTCCCTATTCGCTGAAATACGCTCGTTTTATAAAACCCAAAAGGTACCGTATCTGTATATTTTTCAGTTCTTTGACCTACCCTGAAGCCAGAGTCTCCAACCCCAAATCTGTGTGTTGATATGGCTTGGACCAGGTGTCCGGAATAGCTTGAGGAACCTGGCAATGTCTGCAGGATCCCCCCCACATTTTCAGCATTGGTCCTGAGGGAAGTCTGATACAACTCTTCCAGGTAATTAGCAGGATAGACCGCATGAGCACCCAACCATGCCAGGAATTCTCCTTTGGATTTCTCTATGGCCAGGTTGATCCCAAATACCTGATATCGCTGTGGGTTATCCACCAATTGCAGTTGAGGGTATTCTTTCTGAATGCTTTGAACAATGGACCTTGTTTTATCACCTGACATTCCATCCACAACAAAGTACTCCACTTCTTCCCCTTCCGGTTTGGTAAAAGCCAGGGCACTGCGAACAGCACGTTCAATATAACTCTCTTCGTTATAACAGGTGATTGCAACTGTGATCATCTCTCTGGTCCTTGTCAGCAAATTTATCCTTTATATGCTGGCTCAACAAAAATAGTAATTTGACAACAGGGAGCAAGAGAGAAATAGAATAGCTTGCTGTTTAGGCACAGAGTTTTATTAAATTTAGCCCGTGGATGAGATTTTACTCCAGAAATATTCTGCCCTGGCTGATTAAATGGGCCTGCAGCAACGGCTCCAGCGATACCAAAAGGGGCATGGTCGTACCCCTGGCCAGTGGTCGGGTTCTAGAGATAGGAATCGGTGCAGGGAACAACCTACCCCATTACGACGGATCACTGGTTAGCCATCTCACGGCCATCGATCCCCTGGAGGAAGTTTGGAAAATAAGGAGTGTCGATCTTTCAGAACTCCCCTTTGAAGTGGAGTATATCAGAGCGGGTGCAGAGTCTATTCCGGCAAAAGATGAAACATTTGATTCTGCGGTCACCACGTTTACTCTTTGCTCCGTAGATGATATCCATAAAAGCCTGACTGAGATACACCGGGTGCTGAAGCCAGGTGGAGTGCTGCTCTATTCGGAACATGGAAGGTCTCCCCGCAAAAGTACAGAGCGATGGCAGAACCTGGTGAATCCTCTCTGGAAGCGTGTAAGCGGAGGCTGCAATCTGAACCGGGATATTCCCGGCCTTCTGGAACAGCATGGATTCAACACGGAAAATATAAGTACTGAGTATATGCCGGGGTGGAGCCTTACCAGTTATAACTACTGGGGATCGGCCCTGAAAATCTAAATAAACAGAGAGCCAATGAAGCATTTCACAGTAAGCATAATTCTGACCATGATGCTTGTGGGCAGTTGTGACAATAATCAGCCTACCCTTGAACGACGCATCGAGCGAATCTCCAGGGCCGAGATGGAAAGCGTGGCCCAGCTGCTGGGGCACGATCTGTATGAAGGGCGCGCCCCGGGAACCCGGGGTGGCGAACTGGCGGAGGTGACCATGCAGGGCCTGTTCAAACTTCTGGACCTGGACCCCGGGATGGAGGATTCCTACTTCCAGACCTTTACAATGACAGGATTCTCAAATGAAGGATTTGAAATCACTGCCAATGAAACGGAACTGGCTTACCTGGATGAGGTGGTGGGGACCTTCAGTGTGGAGCAGGAAGAGATCGACCTGGAATGCGATGCCGTTTTTGTGGGCTTTGGGGTAAAGGCGGACATTTGGGATTGGGATGACTATAAGGAGGTGGATGTGACAGATAAGATCATCATCACCCGGGTCAATGATCCGGGGATGATTCATCAAGATATTTTTGAAGGCAGCACCCTCACCTATTTTGGACGATGGACCTGCCACATCGAGGAAGCAGCACGCCGTGGGGCAGCGGGGATCCTGCTGATCCATACCGATGAAAGCGCCGGGTACGACTGGAACGTGGTGCAGAATTCCTGGTCCGGAGAAGAACTGTTCATTGCTTCGGACCTTCAGAACAATCTGAAATTCAGGGGGTGGATCCAAGAGAGCAGCCTCAGGAAAGTGTTGAATACGGAACAGATCGATCTGAACAGGCTCTATGAGGAGGCGGCAAAAAGGGAATTTAAACCGGTGGACCTGGGCATCCGGTTCAGGATCCGGGGAGAGAACTCCTTCAGGGAGGTTAATAACCGCAATGTGGTGGCCGAAATCCCTGGAAAGTCCAAAGAGCGGATCGTACTGAGTGCCCATATCGATCACCTGGGCCTGGATGAACGGAAAGTGGGCGATCAAATATACAATGGCGCCATAGACAATGGTACCGCTGTAGGTGCCATGATGGTGGTTGCCAAGGTGCTAAAGGAGTTCCAGGAGGATCTTCCTTATACCATCACTATCCTGGCATGCAATGCGGAGGAATCGGGATTGCTGGGGTCAAAATATTATGCCCAGAATTGCGATCGAAACAGCATTATCGCCAACATCAATTTTGAGTCCACCCCGGTCTGGAGTGAAGCAAAAAGCATCATGGGTATCGGTGCCCGTTTTTCCGATTTCGAAGACATCCTCCAGGAACTGGCCGCAGAGAACCAGCTGGAATACTCCACCTTCTCCCTCTCCAACCAGGGGCTTTTTTACCGCTCCGATCAGTTCTCTTTTGCCCGCTACGGCATCCCTTCGGTCTGGGTATCAGCAGGAGAGGATGAGCTTTCAGGCCAGCAGAACTACACGGAATTCTGGGGAAAGGATTACCATACGGTTAAGGATGAGTTCCACCCCGAGTGGGAGCTGGAGGGAATGAAACAGACTATTAAATATGCCCTGCTGCTCATCGATCATATAAACCGGATGGAAACAGCTCCAAAAATGAAGAGTGATGTTTCCTTCCCCATGGAGTAAAACAAAAATGAATTGTATCTTTCAGGCACACAAACAAAATTTACAAGTATGAAAAGATTTTCCATTCTCTCCATCTCGCTCCTGCTTTGTTGCCAGGCAGCGATCTTTGCACAGACAGAATCCATCTTTAACGGAAAAGACCTGACGGGCTGGACCATTTACGGAACTGAGAAATGGTACGTGGAAGAAGGATTGCTGGTCTGCGAGAGCGGTCCCGAGAAAGAGTACGGCTACCTGGGAACCGACAAGAAGTACAAAGATTTTGAACTGAGCCTGGAATTCAAACAGGGTGCCGATGGGAATAGCGGGGTGTTCTTCCGCTCCTCCATTGACGGAACCAAAATCACAGGGTGGCAGGCCGAAGTAGCCCCTCCGGGACACAGCACTGGAGGTATCTACGAATCCTATGGCCGTGGCTGGATCATCAAACCGGATCCCGAGCTGGATAAGTATTTGAAATTCGGGGAGTGGAACAGCATGAGGGTACGCGTGGTTGGCGGGCGGGTGGAAACCTGGTTGAACGGGAACCTGATGATCACCCTGGAAGATAAGATGATTGCCCAGGCGAACGGAATCATCGCCCTTCAAATTCACTCCGGCGGGGGCATCAAGGTTCAGTGGAGGAATATCAAGGTAACCGAATTCCAATGAATTATAGAGAAAGTCATGGCAGATACTACTCCAAAAGTAACCGGCATCGGGGGGATATTCTTCCGCACCAAGGATCCGGATAAAACAAAGAAATGGTACGGCGAGAACCTGGGTCTGGCCATCACCGAATATGGCTCATCCTTTGAGTTCAGGAATGCCAACCGTCCCGACGAGATCAACTACCTTCAGTGGAGCCCCTTTGATGAAAAGACCGACTATTTCGATCCTTCGGAGAAAGAGTTTATGATTAATTACCGGGTGCAGAATATCGAAGGCCTGGTCCGCAAGCTGCGGGAAAACGGTGTGACCATTGTGGATGAAATTGCAAGTTACGACTACGGAAAATTCGTCCATATCATGGATCCCGAGGGGAACAAAATTGAACTCTGGGAGCCCGTCGATTCCGTATTCACCGAAATGGGTGGCGAGACCACGAAATAGTAAGTTTTTAAAGGAAACTGGAGTAGTTGCGCCAGAAGGAGGCGGAACTAAACTCCCATGATCATGGGATAGGATAAGTTTATGCAATGTGCTAAACTTATTCCATACCAAAAACTCTGATCATGTACAGGCATTTCCCCCAAACGAGCGCATTTATTCCCACACTGCTGGTTACCGGCCTCCTCCTCCCTGTCACCCTCTTATCCCAGAAATCAGAGTTTATTGACAAAGTCCGAGCCAATGATATTGAAGCAGTAAAAACGCTTATTGCAGCTGGTGCCGATTTGAATGAGCGTGAAGAATTTTATGCCATGACTCCTCTGATCCTGGCCTGTAACTCCAATTACACCGAGCTGGCAAAGGTTTTGATTGAAAGTGGGGCTGATATACATCTTCGCGCAGATAACGGAGCCACTGCTCTAATCATGGCTGCCATGAACTCTCTTGAGCTAACAGAGTTACTCCTTTCCAAAGGGGCTGACATAAATGCCAGGTCCAATAACGGTACCGGGGCATTTACTAACTGCACCATGGGAATCATCTCAGGAAGGATCGGTTATGAGCTGGCAGATTTGCTCCTCGCCAAAGGCGCTGAAATTGATGAGCTCAATACCAATGATTTTTATAGTGGCTACACTCCACTTTTCTGGGCGGTGTATGATAATAATGAGCCACTCGTGAAATTTCTGATCGAGCGCGGAGCCAATGTGAATGCCTCTGCTAAAAATGGAAAAACTCCTCTTTCGCTTGCCTCCGAGGCAGCTTATGAAAGTATTGTAAAAGTACTTTTAGCTAATGGAGCGAAGTAGCCAGGGTAAGATGGGATATCAATAGTGACTACCCATAATCTGAATGACTAATCCCATACAAAGCGCCAGGAGCCATCAGCCTGTCTTTTCCAGACGGTATGAAAAACACCCTTGAGTTCCACGTTGCCTCCGGTGGAATCCGTATACGAGTAGATGAACTGTCCATAGGTGTAAGCCAGGTCCCCTGCTGCGGATACATCCACAAAATCGGGTTCCCAGCTAAGCTTTTCGTCTTTTCCAATGGATGGCTGATTCTCAAAATGCTCTCTTAGTTTATTCTTACCAATGAGCAAGGTGTTATTTCTCATAATGACCGCGTCCTCTGCCGCATAGCTTAAAAAAGCCTTGGAAATTCCTTCTTTCTCTGCCATTTCTGCAAAGCTTCTTTCTGCTTCCAGTATTTCGTCTTTCCATTTCTCCATGGAGTTTTTTTCGACTTCCACACTGCAGGAACCTGCCAGAAGAATTATTGGTACTAAGAATAGCATCTTTGTTTTCATAAGTTCCTGTTTTAGATCTTAAGCTTTCCTATCCAGCAATGAAAATAGTGCATATACCAATCCAAATCCAGTTTTTAACTATCCTAAGGCGTGTTAAATAAGATGTTAATTACCTTTTGCTTAATCTTCATCTGCAAAAGTGATCGTAAATTTCTTCGAAAGAGACACTCATGGATAAATTCCTAATAGAGATAATAAATGGAGGCGACTCGGCCTCCTGCTTAAGATCCATACAATCCTTTCTATCCTCCAGAACACATTATGTAACAAGTGCGGAATGGGGATGCATTGATGGGGAAAACAAAGCATGGCTGATTATTAAAACCTCCAACAGCGATGACGCAATGCGAATCATACCTGCAGCTTACCGGGAAACAGCAAGAATTACCAAATTGCATAAATTCAGTGGGAAAGAGATTGATGAGAGCATGCTGTCATCTCCGGAGGTCCATATAGAAACATAGCAGCACACCATCCACCAAAGAGACCTCGATGTAAACTCCCTCGCATAGGCCGATAATCATGTTTTCACAGAAAGCTTTGGTACTGCTATCAGTGAAAAGCAGATTCTTTGTGAATACTTTCCCGGGCTGGATCTTCATTCATAGAAATTATAAATAATTTGTCGTGTTTACTTGACATTTTGTATATTTTACTTATCTTTGTGTATATATTTATTTACATTTAGTATAATTTATCATACATAATCTTAGAAATCATGACTTATCGGGAAAAACAGAACATCGTTAATATTTTCAGTGGATTGCTTATTACGGCGATCTTCGCCTGGATCGTCTATCAGAGACAGCTGCAGGGGGTTTTTGACTTAACCCAGGACTTCAGTAAATGGGGCCTGGTCTTTCTCATCTTTATCGGGGTCTCCGTAGTGGCACGCATCATTATCCAGATCATATTCCATATCTTCAATGCCATTGCCACCCGGGAAGAGGAGGTTCCCAAGGAGGATGAACGGGATAAACTGGTCAGGCTGAAAGCCACCCGTAATTCCTACTACGCATTCTCCGGAGGATTCGTACTTTCTGTCACCGCATTGGCCCTTGGCATGCCGGTTCATGGAATGTTTATGGCGCTGGTTGTCTTCGGACTGATCGCTGAGATTATTGACAATGGTTCGCAAATCTATTATTATAGGAAAGGAGTCTGAAATGGCCGGCAGTAAGATTCAGAACAACATCCGACGACTGCGCTTTGATGCAGGTGAGATGACCCAGCAGGAACTGGCCGACCGGGTACAGGTATCCAGGCAAACCATCGTGGCCATCGAAAAGGGGAACTACTCCCCTTCCCTGGAACTGGCCTTTCGCTTTGCGCATGTTTTTAACACTCCCCTGGAGGAGGTGTTTTCTTATGATCCGGACGATGATAAATAGTTGATTCTCATCAATAACATACGAGGAATTCTGGCAGGGTCAGTAAATTATCATACATTTATGTAATCCTTAAAACGTATGATATGAAAACCCTGGCAACATTGCTATTTGTGCTTCTGTTTGGAGGCACTCTATTTGCACAGGAGGACCATTCGGAATTTATAGAAGGCCCTTTTAGCACCCCTCAGGAGGTGACAGAAACCTGCCTGCTTTGCCATGATGGCATTGACAAAGCGATTATGAAAACCAGGCACTGGAACTGGCTGGGAGATAACTCCTTCGGAAAACAAAACATCATCAACAACTACTGCGTCTCCTTGCCTTCCAACTGGCCACGCTGCACCAGCTGCCATATTGGCTTCGGATGGAAAGATGAAAGCTTCGACTTCGAAGATCCCAACAACATTGATTGTCTGATTTGCCACGACCGGTCCGGAAGCTATAAAAAAACTCCCACGGGAGCCGGGATGCCTGATCCTGCCGTCGACCTGGTCAAGGTGGCACAGAGCGTCGGAAAAACCACCAATAGAAGTTGCAGTGTTTGCCATTTTAATGGTGGAGGTGGGCCGGGAGTAAAACACGGCGACCTGACTGCCAGCATGAACAATCCATCCCCTGCCCTGGACTTCCACATGGGAGAACTTGGATTCTCCTGTTCCGACTGTCACGCCGGAGAAAATCACATGATCCTGGGGGCCAGTCACGGATCCATGTCCACAGGGAGCAATCACATGAGCTGCCTGGACTGCCATACAGAAAAGCCACACAAGAAAAAGATCGTGAACGATCATATAAGCTCTGTAGCATGCGAAACCTGCCATATCCCAGCCTTTGCCCGTGCAGAGCCCACACTGACCAAGTGGGACTGGTCCACAGCCGGACAGGACAAAACGATTGAGCTGGATGAATTTGGAAAACCCACCTACGACAAAAAGAAAGGCGACTTCACCTGGGGGAAAAATGTGATTCCCGAATACCGTTGGTACAATGGAAAAGCAGAATATTATCAAATGGGACATAAAATTGATCCTGAAAATGTGGTGGAGATAAACAAACTTTCAGGGAATATCTATGATGAGTCGGCCAAAATCACCCCATTTAAGCTGATGCGAGGCAAACAGATTTACGATACAAAAAATCGTTATCTGATCACTCCAAAAATGTTTGGCGAAGGGGGTTACTGGACAGTATTCGATTGGAATGAAGCCGCAGAAAAAGGTATGGCTGCCACGAACCTGGAATACTCCGGGCAATATAATTTTGTGGAAACTATAATGTACTGGCCCATTAACCACATGGTCGCCCCTGCCTCGCAGTCCTTAAAGTGTACAGCCTGTCATTCCCGGAAGGAATCCAAAAGACTCAACTGGCAGGCTCTGGGATACGAGGGTGATCCCATGAGGGTTGGAGGCCGGATTAAATAAACTAGCAATTATGAAGAAATCCATTTTGTTTCTAATCCTGGCAGCAATGCTGGGAATGACTGCATGCAACACCCCTGACAAGGCTGAATCAAAGAGCGACACCACATATGCAACTCCCGAAGAGGCGGGGATTTCCTCCAGGTCCATTCTTCAGTTCGTTGAAGCCCTGGAGAGTGCTCAGCCAGACGCCATTCACAGTATGATGTTAAGAAGACATGGCTCTATTGTGGCCGAAGGCTGGTGGGCCCCCTACAAACCAGAAAGCCCACACCTCCTGTGGTCACTTTCCAAAAGCTTTACCTCTACGGCCATAGGACTTGCACAGGACGAGGGATTGTTGAGCGTCGACGACCTGGTAATCTCCTACTTCCCGGAAGATCTTCCGGAAGAGCCTTCTGCCCATTTGAAAGCCATGCGTATCCGGGATCTGCTTCGGATGAATACGGGGCAGGCAGTGGAACCAGGTTTCCGGAATATGGACACTGACAACTGGGCAAAAGCTTTTCTGGCCCATAAGGTTGACTTCAAACCGGGGACCCACTTCCTTTACAACAGCATGGCCACCTATATGTGTTCAGCCATTATCCAGAAAGTAACAGGCAAAACCACCCTGGACTACCTTACCCCTCGCCTCTTTGAACCCCTGGGTATTGAAAATCCTACCTGGGAGACCTGTCCCATGGGTATCAATGTGGGAGGATGGGGACTTAGCGTGCGAACGGAAGATATCTCCAAACTGGGGCAACTCTACCTGCAGAAGGGCAATTGGGAAGGCAAGCAGCTGCTCTCCGAAGCCTGGGTGGAGGAGGCCACATCATTCCAAACCTCCAATGGAAGTAACCCGGATAGCGATTGGGACCAGGGCTATGGCTACCAGTTCTGGCGGTGCCGTTATAATGCCTACCGGGGCGATGGTGCCTTCGGGCAATATTGCATTGTATTTCCCGAGCAGGATGCCGTCCTGGCGATCACCTCGGGATCCGATGATCTTCAGGGGATTCTCAATGTGGTCTGGGAGCAGCTGCTGCCTGCCATGCAGGAGGCTTCGCTTGCACCAGACGAGGAAGGAGTGGAGCAGCTGAACCAGAAGCTCCAGGGATTGTCCATCAGCACGGTGGCAGGAGACGAAAGTTCCCCCCAGGCAGCAGAGCGCAGCGATCTTACATACACCCTGGATGAGAACGACCGTTTCATCCAATCCATCTCCTTTAATTTTGAAGCTCCCACCACTGAAGTCACCATCGCCTCTGATCAGGGAGAATCCATGCTGAAAGCTGGCTACCAGAACATGGAACCCGGAACGCTGGCTGATCCACGGGTGGTTTCAGATAAAGTAGCAGTATGTGGCGCCTGGACATCCCCCGATACCTATGAAGTAAAAGTGATCTATTATGAAACACCTCAGAGTCTGAGGTTTAAATTCAGATTTGAAAACGACAAACTTTACTGGGACACGGAATACCGGGCCTCCTTTGGTCCCAGAAATCCGGGGCAGCTTACCGGTACAGTAAAATAATTAGGGGCGCAGGTCTCTCGGAGTCATGCGGACCCCGAATCATCTGGAACAGGCCTCCAACAAATAGTCATCAGTAGTGAATCCACTTACCGGGATGATCTTGAACGAATAGGAGTAACTATCTTCAGAGAGCATATATTCCGGATGTGTCTGCGCTCCCCAGCTATTGTCCCCTCCCACTCCCATTTGCTTAAAGTCAATATTGACTGAAGTGAGCTCTCTTGAAACTACATCCACAGTATGCCGGTTCACAGGCTTAATGCCTGCGACATGCCTGCCATCCGTTCGTTCGGGAGATTCAAAATCTTCCATCAGGTTGTGATGCGCCGAAAAAGCGATCAGGGGTTCGCCCTTGAAGACAAGACCCTTTCCATTCTGGTTAACGATGCTTACCCACCTGACATCTTCCCTGTTCCCATTTTCCTGCGGGCGAATATAAGGCCAGTACAGGTCTGCCACAGAACTGGAATACAGATCCACAAAGGCGCTGGTTTTCCTGTCCCAGTAAGATTCGTGAGGCCCCCTGCCCAGCCAGCTGACCCGGTCAAATGCCCGGGGCATCAACAGGTTCATTCCCAATCTTGGCAGATCGGGCAACTTTTTTCCGGTTTTTTCAAACTCATTGAAGACGGTCACCTCTCCATATCCGTTGACAGTATAGCTGGTGTTGTAATTGGCGATGGGCATTCCTTCCCCGTCGTTCAGGATTAATTTAAAATTGACAGAAACCTGACCGGGATGATCCCTGAGCAGCTCCACTTCTCTTACTGTCCGGTTGGTCCCGGCACCTTTCCAGACTGCCGCCCGGTTGTGGTTGTTATTTCCATAATCATTATCGATGGGAGCCCTCCAGAAATTAGGCTCGGGTCCTTTAAGCAGGAGATCTTCCCCTTCGTAAAAGAGTTGGGACATTATCCCTTTCTCCAGATCAAATTGAATGGTAAAATTGTGCCCCTTTAGCGTAATGCTATGATCGTCCCGACTGTCATCCAGATCCGGGACAGCTCTTTTTTTCGCCTTCCCATCCCACTGATAGGGCAGTTGAAACTGTTCGCTGGCCAGCACGGTCCCGGCCCCCAGGAGCCCTGAAGCGGATTTCATGGCAGCCTCAATGACCAGGAAGTATTCCTGCTGCCCCTGTGGCTCAAACTGGTAGGCCAGATCGACCGTCGTTTTCTCACCGCCAGGCAGATCCAGGTTCTCGATGACTCCCTGCTGCAGCGTTTTCCCATTTGATTTAATGCTCCACTTAAACCAGAACTGGTCCAGGTTCATAAAGGCATGTTTGTTGTGAATGCTCAGAATCCCGCTTTTCAGATCCCACGCCTCAAACCCTATATTCTGATAAACCTTCTTGACTTCCAGGAGGGTGGGTTTAATCCCCCGGTCCGGATCTACAATGCCATTCAGACAGAAATTGCCATCGGAAGGTACATCATCAGGGCCAAAATCACCTCCATAGGCCCAGTATTCCCGGCCATCCTCTGTGCTAACCAGAATACCCTGGTCCACCCAGTCCCAGATAAATCCTCCCTGAAGGGCTGGGTAATTTTCAATCAGGTCCCAGTAGTCCTGAAAATTTCCCAGGCTGTTCCCCATGGCATGGGCATACTCACATTGTATTAAAGGTCGTGAAGGTTTCCCGTCCTCGCTCAGCGCATACCTCTCCATGCTCTCCATCCGCATGTACATGGGACAAAAAATATCGGTATTGTCTGCCTGTTGTGCCTGCTCATATTGAACGGGCCTGGTTCCATCCACCTCCTTCAGATAGTTATATGTTGCCTCAAAGTTGATCCCGTTTCCGGCTTCATTTCCAAGCGACCAGATGATCACCGATGGCTGATTCTTATCCCGTTCATACATGTTCCGGGTCCGGAATAGGTGGGCCCCCATCCAGGTAGAGTCCTTTGCCAGGGATTCTTTCCCATACCCCATACCATGAGATTCAATATTGGCTTCATCCACCACATAAAGCCCATACTTGTTGCAGAGCTCATACCAGCGCTCCGGCTGTGGATAGTGAGAGGTTCGCACTGCATTCAGATTGTGACTCTTCATCAGCAAAATATCCTTCAGCATGGTGGCTTCATCGACCACATGCCCGTGCTTGTCGTGATGCTCATGCAGATTTACCCCTTTCAGGTACACATATTGTCCATTTACCAGCAGCATCCCATCCTTGATTTCCACCGTGCGAAATCCCACGTCCTGCTTAATGGTTTCAATAAGCTCCCCATTTGCATCCTTCAACATAAGTACCAGCTGGTAAAGGTTGGGGATCTCTGCAGACCAAGGCTTTACACCAGGGAACCTGTTCTCCACCTGAACCACTGCGGGTCCATCTTTCAAATCCACCTGCATCTCCATAACCGAGATAGTTTTTGCCTGCATATCCCGTAATTCTGCCTGCACGGTACAAACCGGTTCAGCCGCTTCATCCAGGTTCACTACCTCCACCTCTATATTTAAAATTCCATCGGCATAGGATTGATCCAATCCGGCCACTATCCTGAAATCCCTGATATGCCAGGGATTCCGGGCCACCATGCTAACGTCCCTGGTAATTCCCCCCATTCTCCAAAAATCCTGGTCCTCCAGGTAGCTGGCGTCGCTCCACTTATAGACTTCCACAGCCAGGCTGTTCTCACCTGATTGAAGATAGGGGCTTATATGAAACTCAGCGGGGGTTTTACTATCCTCGCTGTATCCCACCAGGGTTTCATTCACCCACACGTACATGGCAGAACTCACGCCTCCAAAGCGCAGGTAGATCTCCTTGTTCTTCCATCCTGGCGGAATGTTAAAACTACGCTTATAGGAACCCACAGGGTTGTAGTGTTTCTGCATATATGGAGGATTCTTCTCATGTGGATATTTCACATTGGTATAGATGGGGTAGTCATAGCCCTCCATCTCCCAGTTGGAAGGCACTTTGATCTGGTCCCAACCTTCCGAATCATAATCATCCTTAAAAAAATTGCGTGGCCGCTCACCCGGATTCTGGGCAAGATGAAACAGCCAGGATCCATTCAAGGACCGGATCAATCCAGATTCCAGGATAGAGTTCCCTTCCATCTCTGCAAGGCTTCCATATGGAATGTACCATGCCCGGGGGGCTTCACGGTTGATCTCAAAAACAAACTGGTTCTCCCAGTCGGCCGGGTCTTTCTCCTGGAAAGCCATCCCTTCATAGGTGGACTGGCCAAAACTGGAGATGGAAATTAGCAGAGCCAAACCGGCATTCAAATAAATTTTTAAGGTCTTCTTCATAGCCTGAGCGTAATTCATATGGATTCCTCCCGCAAGGTATTTAAAAAATAAAAATCAAGCTTTCTTAAGGAACAAATTTCCAGCCAGGGTATTGGTCACCTCCTCTTTGTACTTCCGGCTCAGAGGGAGTTCTACATCTTTCAGGGTGATAAGCTCTCTGTTGAAGGACTGAAGCTTATCCTTGTTTCCATAGTGATCACGATGGGATTAAAGTACAGGTTGGATATTATAAAATAATATCTACCTTTGTTCGGTATTTAACGAACAAGATGGATAAACCAGAGGTCATTTCTGAAACTCAAAAAACCATGGCCCGCTATGCCAAAGCCATGGGACATCCCATCCGGATGTATGTGCTTGAATTACTGTCAAAGCAAAGTTGTTGCTACAGTGGTGACCTGACCGATGTGCTTCCTATCGCAAAATCAACCCTGTCACAGCATCTGAAAGAATTAAAGGATGCGGGTCTGATTCAGGGCGAAATTGAGGCTCCGAAAATCAAATATTGCCTGAACCAGGAAAACTGGAAAGTGGCGCAATCCCTTTTCAATAGTTTCCTGAACAGATAAAAAAATTTATAAAACTAGTTCGTAGTTTTACGAAGAACGGATAAAAACAGAACAATGGAAATTAAAGTTTTAGGTACAGGTTGTGCCAAATGCAAATCACTGGAAAAGGTAACCAGGCAGGCTGTTGAAGAGTTAGACCTGGATGCTACCGTCACCAAAGTTGAAGATATCCAAAAGATTATGGAATATGCGGTTATGCGTACCCCTGCTCTGGTCATCAATGAGAAAGTAGTTCTCAGTGGACAACTCCCGAAAGTTTCTGTATTAAAAGAGTTGTTAACCCAAAATTCATAAGCCATGAAAAAATTAAACCCCTCACTCCTGTTTATTTTTGCAATTCTGGCTCTTCTTGCCTGCAACACCCAGAAAACCGGAAATCAAGAAATCGAAAATCAGCAAGCCGAGACCGTCGCTACTGATGACATCCAGGTCTTATATTTTCACAATACCAAACGCTGTGCCACCTGCAATGCCGTGGAGGATGAAACTAAAATGGCCCTGGAACTATTTTACCCGGAGAAACTGGAAGCAGGTAACATTGAATTCACCTCTCTGAACCTGGAAGATAAAGAAGGGAAGTCAAGGGCGCAGTCACTTCAGGTCTCAGGCCAAACGCTTCTTATAATCAAAGGGGATACCCGCGTGAACCTGACCAATGATGGATTTATGAATGCCCGTACAAACCCTGGTAAATTTCATGAAATTGTCAGAACCACCATAGACGAACTTCTTTAGCGAATGGAGGAGGTTCTCAATCAGGTGTATGCAAATACATCCACGCCTGTTGTTTCTGCACTGGTACTGGGTTTGCTTACAGCCATCTCCCCCTGTCCCCTGGCCACAAATATCACGGCCATCGGTTTTATCGGGAAGGATATTGGCAACAGGAACCGGGTATTTTACAATGGACTTATCTATACCCTTGGAAGGACCTTTTCTTATACTGCGCTGGCGTTTATCCTGTTCTTTGGTGCCGATCAGCTTAAAATTTCCAGTCTGTTCCAGGGATATGGCGATAAATTTATTGGCCCCCTCCTCTTACTCATCGGAATCTTTATGCTGGGAATCATAAATCTGGAATTCCCTGCTTTCAATCGCCTCACCACCCGCTTCCAACAGCGAAGCAAGTTCTCTTATTGGGATGTTTTCTTACTGGGGGTCATTTTTGCACTTGCCTTCTGCCCCTACAGTGGAGTGCTCTATTTTGGAATGCTAATTCCACTGACCATTTCTTCCTCTGGACTTCATTTGCCAGTAGTCTATGCCTTAGCCACAGGTATCCCGGTAATATTATTCGCCTGGTTGATTGCTTATACACTCTCCGGGATCGGGACCCTGTATATGCGCATAAAGTCTTTTGAAAAGTGGTTCAGAAGAGTAGTAGCAGTCATTTTCATTGGCATCGGAATCTATTATATAGTAATTGCATGGTTTTAAGATGAGTAAAATAAAGAACAAGCTTCCTTTGCTGATTCTCCTGATTCCCATCTGGATCATCCTCTACAAATACCTGCAGGAGATCGCCGATTTTCTGGTGTTCCGGATTTTCCAGATGGCCCCGGGGAAGCATATGACCGAAACGCTCCGCTTCTTTATCTATGAGGTGCCCAAGGTGATGCTGCTGCTGGTGTTGATCATCTTTGTCGTGGGGATCATCAGGACTTACTTTTCTCCGGAAAAAACACGGAAAGCCCTGGAGGGCAAATCCCTGTTTACCGGAAATGTCCTGGCCTCCCTGCTGGGAATAGTCACCCCATTTTGCTCCTGTTCGGCCATTCCGCTTTTCCTGGGTTTTGTGGAAGCCGGGATTCCGCTGGGAGTAACCTTTTCTTTCCTGATTGCAGCCCCCATGATCAATGAAGTGGCCCTGATTTTACTTATCGGGCTGTTCGGCTGGAAGGTAGCCCTGATTTATGTAGTCACGGGTCTGACCATCGCCATACTGGCAGGATTTACCCTGGAAAAACTGAAGCTGACCAGGTATGTGGCCGACTGGGTGTATAAAACCCATTCCAAACAGCAGCTTGAAGAGGAAACAAAGATGAATTTCGAACAACGAATATCAGCCGGGGCAGAGGTGGTCAGGGAAATTGTGGGGAAGATATGGATCTATATTCTATTGGGTATTGCTGTGGGGGCAGGCGCTCACGGGTTTGTACCGGATGAATATCTGGCCGGAGCGCTCGGCAATCAAAACTGGTATTCTGTTCCCCTGGCGATCCTTGTGGGGATCCCACTCTATTCCAATGCGGCGGGGATCATTCCCATCGTAAGTGTCCTCATCGAGAAAGGAGTGACCCTGGGAACGGCACTGGCCTTTATGATGTCTGTGATCGGATTGTCACTTCCGGAAATCATCATCCTGAAAAAAGTCCTGAAGTGGCAACTGATCGGCATTTTCGTGGGGGTGGTTGCCCTGGGGATCGTTTTCGTCGGCCTGATCTTTAATTATCTCGTATTCCTTTAATTAGCTAACAAAGTTGGTACTTGTTTGTTATAAGCTATAATTCATTTAGCTTTGATCCCTGTTTAATGTTGACTAAAATGACCACCCCTAATCCTGATGACCAGTTCGGCTCATTACAGGCCCGGATTAATGAGTTCAACAGCCTGTTTATCAAAGGTATTAACCAAGAGATTTCAAATCATACCGCCATCCTGGAATCGTTGCGTTTGCACCAGAAATCACTTGGTGAATTAAAGACCCCAAAGGAAAAAAAGGCTGAACGCTCGCATCATATAGGCCGCTTCCATCATCAAAACCTGGAGGTGCTGACTCAACATTTTAACTCCCTCTCCTCTGATTCCTTTTTAAAACCTATCCTGGACGAGTTTACTACCGAAATTGAAGCCTATCTGGCAAATTCACCCGAGTTCGTGAGTATCCCCTATCCCAGGAATTCATTTAAAGCCCGGAAACAAGATCCCTTTAGAGTGAAAACACTCCTGAAATTCGAATGGGGGTATATGAGCCTGAAAAAGCTTTTCATGGCTGTGGGTAAGCTTTTCCAAAGGGCTTCCCGGAAACAGGAAATAGAGATTGAAACGAGGACGCTCAAGGTCCACTACAGGAAACTGCTTCAGGGATATTTCTTTCCCGAATACCTGGCTCAAATACGCCAGGTGCTTAAAGAAAGTCAGATCTTACTTATGGAATCCTACTGGCCTCTCTTTGAAGCGGAGTTTGCAATAATCCATAATGACTATGCACTTCCATCAGAAGGACTGCCGGATTCAAAAGAAAATTCTAAACTCAAATCACCCGCTCTGCCTCCCGGTATTTTTGCTGAGCTCGAAAATGAGCTGAAAGTGCTTTTGCAGAGATCCGGCATGCTCCTTTCCATGAATCGCCTGCGAAGTATGGGCCGAAACCATGAGTTTAAAAGATCCCTGGAGAGTCTCCAAAAAGTAAACAGATCCTGGCAAAGCACTTTTTTCGCTTTTTTTGAGGACTGGCGATTTCGTGAACAACTATTTGCATACATCCAATCGGTTAACACGGCTCATCTCCAGGTGGAGTCTATCTATTCGCAAAGAATTATTGGCTCACTAGTTCCGGAAATTGAAAAGCAAAGAAAGTATAGCTCTGAACTGCTGGAACGGCTACCTGATCCTGATACCTCGGAAATGGAAGCTCTCCGCAGCTTTTTTGTTTCTGAATTATATAAACTGAAAAAGGGGAAACTTACAAAGGAACAACAGGACTCCATTCTGCAGACATCTGAAGATATTCCCAAACTTTTGCAAAAACTGGAGCATGAGGTAAAAGAAAAGCTGGAGATATTTCCTGAAAAGGTGGGAGTGGTCAGTAATCCAAAGTATACCAGCGGAGTAAAGCCCTCCGAAATTTTCCATTTCTCCCCGGCTGAATATATCGAGTACGAGCAGCTTAGAGAGTTCCGAAGGGGACTGGAATTGAAGAGGAATGAGCTGGGAACTGCGCTGGAAAAGGTCGTTAGTGAATTCAGCGAGTATGATCAAATCATCGATTTCTACCTGGACTCTGCCATTTCACTGACTGAAAAGGAGGGTATGGGTGAAGGTGAGGTAATTACATTCTTCCGGGAGGGTGTGAAACGCCTGTCCAATATTACCCAAAGAATCTCAGATTTATTGAATGTCCAGCAAAAAGATAAACTGGCTGAAATATCAGCCTTGCTTAAAACATTCACGGACCACGTTGCTGAACTGGATGATAACGGCAACATTCTTCAACTCTATGGGCATCTTCTGAAGTCCAAAGCCCTTGCAGAATCTCGAAATAAAAGAAAGAAGTTTATCGATTTCACCCGAAGTCTTTATACCCGGACAGCAAGCTTTGTAAATAATCAGACCAAGTGGCTGCAGTTATCCTACAAAAATCTTAAAAAGAGACTCAGGCTTGACACACATGCCGAGCCGATCTCCTCCCACATATCCGACTACCTGAATGATATCCAACAAAGGATCTATAAATTGCCTTTAATTTACCAGCATCTTTTTGATAATATCCCCATCAAGGAGTTCAACCTGTTTCTTTCAAGAGAGGAGGAGATCAGCAGTCTTAACACAGCTCACAATAGCTGGTTAAAGGGAAATTTTGCAGCATCCCTTGTCGTAGGAGAGAACGGAAGTGGCAAATCATCTCTGCTTTATTACTATTCGAAAACCCTGAAATCAAAATACGGGATACATCTCTTTCAGGTATCAGACTTCTATTATACGGAGGAAGATTATTACAAACTCCTTCGTGAAATTTTCAAACAGGAGGAGCTTACTGATGATCAGTCCGTGTTGGATTATATTTCCTCCTTAAAGGAGCGCAGGATTATAATAATCGATGGACTTGAGCGCCTGTTTCTCAGAAAAGTGAATGGATTTTCTTGCTTACAGAAACTCCTTTCCCTGATCGTTTCAAGCGACGATCAGATCTTATGGATCTGTTCCGTATCAAAATATGCCTATAACTACCTGAATAAAACAATAGCACTGTCTGAGCACTTCGATTATTCCATCCATATGGATAACCTGACCAGCAGACAGATCCGGGATATTGTGCTGAAAAGGAACCGTCTGAGCGGTTACCAGGTATCCTACCAAATGAGTGTTAGTGCTGCGGAGAATGCCAAAACAAAAAAATTATCTCAGAGCGAACTTGAGGATCGTTTTTTTGCCGAACTCAACGAATTTGCCAGCAGCAATATTAGCCTGTCGCTTAATTTCTGGCTTCAATCGATCCACTCCATTGAGAACGATCTGGTTGAAATAAGTGATTTTACCGCTCCTGATTTTGGATTCCTGGAGAACCTCTCAATGGAAAAAGCCTATACGCTGCTGCATATTTTGATGCATGGCAAAATATCTGCTGAATATCACTCGCTGATTTTCAACCAGAAGGTGGAAAAAAGTCGCAGAGTTCTGACCATCTTGAAGGAGGACTCCATTCTGGTAGACCGGGGGGAATACTTCATCCTGAATAGCATTCTTTTTCGTCATGTGGTCAGGATTCTAAAAAACAGGAACTTAATACATTAATGGTCCATGAAAATTCTTTCGAAAATATCCCTGGCAGCCCTGCTTTCCACCCTGTTAAGCAGAAGCGTATACTCGAATACTACGGATACCATTGTTGCGGACACGATCGACTCTTCACTGAAGCTGATCTCCGGTGTAGCAACGGAAACCAGAGAAATGTCCAATTATTTTTCTCTGTCGAAAATTTTGCTCACTCTCATCATTTTAGTACTTACCTATTTCTTCGTTCGAATCATAGCGGCTCTGCTATCCGTCTGGGGTGAAAGAACCACCAAACACCGGATCACCATCAAGGGATTTATCCCTGTCATTAGGATTCTGGCCTGGATGGGTTCCCTCTCTTTTATAGTGGTGGCAGTCTTTCGCCCGCCCATGGCTTCCGTTCTTGCCTTTACCGCAACCATTGGGGTAGCCATTGGCTTTGCCGCCCAGGATCTGGTGAAGAATATATTTGGCGGTATTATCATTATCACCGACAAACCATTCCAACTGGGCGACAAAATAGAAATAGGGAACCATTATGGAGAAGTGAGCAGCATAGGACTTCGCTCCACCCGGATCATAACCCCTGATGATAGCATTGTAAGTGTTCCCAATTCAGAAGTGATGAGTCAGGCAGTTTCCAATGCCAATGCAGGGGAAGAGAATTGTCAGGTCGTTACCGAAATCTATCTCCCCTTAAATGCCGATATGAACCGGATCAGGCAATCGGCCATGGAAGCCGCCCAGGTTTCTCCATACATATTCCTTAACAAGCCCATCTCCGTACTTTTTTTCCAGGAAAAAATTGGCCACAAGGTGATGCTCAAAGTAAAAGTTAAGGCCTATGTAAATGACCTTCGAAACGAATTTGCCCTGAAGAGTAATATCACCGAAACACTTACAAATGAGTTTCAGGAGTATTACAAGGAGGATCCGTTGGAAGATCTTGCTGAGCTAAAATAAGCGGAATCTCTTGTTTTTTTGAGCTCCCCCGCAGGAGATTAGTTCAGATGCCGGGATGAAATATGATCCTCGTGATATTTGCATATATTTTTTACATTATGTATATTGCATTTTGTAATATACACTTTGTTAATTATGAAGCATCCAGGAACCCCGTTCCCAACCACCGGCTACTTCGGCCCGGAGTATTTTTGCGACAGGGAAAAAGAGTTGGCGGCCCTGAAACGCAATCTGAAAGGAGGAAATTCCACCACCCTGGTTGCCCTGCGCAGGCTGGGGAAAACAGCCTTGATCAGGCATCTGTATCATCATCTTGGAGCCAGCTACACTAAAATATACCTGGACATTCTTCCAACGGAATCCCTAGGGGATCTCTTGAATCAATTTACCTCCTCCATCGCAGAAGTCATTCCGGAGAATAGTTCGGCAGGAAAGAAAATCTGGACCTTTATTCGCTCTTTACGCCCAACCGTCACCTACGATGCCCTCCAGGGAACACCCATCTTCAGTATTAGTACCACCCGGGACCAGTCCAGGCAATCGATCCAGGACCTTTTCACCCTGCTGGAACAACAATCAAAGCCCACCGTAATAGCCATCGACGAATTCCAGCAGATCCTCAACTATCCGGAAGAACAGACCGATGCCTGGCTGAGATCTGTCATTCAGAAACTGACCAAAGTGACTTTTATCTTTGCGGGATCTCAACAACACCTGATGCAGGATCTTTTTGCAAATCCAAAACGTCCCTTTTTCAGAAGCACGCAGTTTCTTAAGATCGAAAAACTGCCAGGGTCCGCATACCGTGATTTTATTGTTCACAAGTTTTCAGAACACAAAAAGGTCATAGCTCCGGAGGTGGCGGAAGAGATGCTGAACTGGGCGGATTATCATACCTATTATGTCCAGCTCCTGTGTAACCGGACTTTCCTGGCCTCAGAAAGAAAAGTTGATTCCGCTTGCTGGAAAGGAGAGGCCAACAGGATCCTGAAAGAACAGGAGTTTGTATTTTTCAGCTACAGGGAGATGCTTACTATTCCGCAATGGAGACTTCTGAAAGCACTTGCAAAAGATGTCTACGTTCCTCACCCTACCTCGGCGGATTTCATTTCCCGTTATTCACTGGGGAATCCGGCCACCGTCTTACGTTCCCTGAAATCGCTTCAAAAAATGGAACTTGTATTTCGCGAAAGCGATTCAGAGGGACAACGCTATTACGGTATCTATGACGTGCTCTTCCGTCGCTGGATGGCATAAACCGGAAATAGCCCATATGATAATCAATTCTCTTAACTTTGAGATATGACACCCCATAAAAGAATGCTGATTTTGCTTCTTTCTGTCTCACTTATATGCGGCTGCAGACAGGAGAAAGGGCAAAAAAACGACCTGGTATCAGAAAGTCGTGATGAAATCTACCTATCCATTGACGGCTTATGGAAGTGTACCCCGGAAACCGCCCTGCATTTTGAATCTTTGACACTTGAAGCCACCATTCAGATTAGTGGATCGGTGATGGATGAATTGTCTGTCCGCGGCTGCTTTGTCTGGGAGGGTCAGTTCCGCGATTACTGGAGTCTCTCCGATATCACTTATGCGGACTCGCTGAATCAGATTACCATTCGTGACCGGAGCGGAAGTATCTATGTGGGGACGATCAATAAGGAGAAGAACAGAATTGAAGGAATGGTCTATTCGGAGGAGGAAAGGGAGCTGATCCCGGAAGATAAACTCGACTTTATAAGAGCACCGGAGCTAAACGCAGGAAGGCTATTTGCGCCACGGGAACCAGGCCCGGACGGAAGTCTAATTTATGAATATCAGGTACCTGATGAAGGCGAAGATGCTTTGCTGACCGGGTCCATTTTTAATTATGTCAAAGATACTGCGGCAGTATACCGGCTCCTGGAGCAGGTTGTCGCCCAGGAATACGGAAGATTGGAATCTCTCTTGATTCTCAAGGACCGGGAACTGGTCCTTGAGGAATACTTTTTCGGATACGACCGTGCTCAGCTGCACAATGTCTTTTCGGTGACTAAAAGCATCACCTCAATGCTGACCGGCATTGCTTTGGATGAGTATAAGCTGAACGATGTAAAACGGCCATTGCCCGATTTCCTCCCGGACATTACCTTCCCTGATGAGCGCCAGGTTAAGGAGATAAGCCTGGAGCATGTGCTGACCATGACTGCAGGCTTTCAGGAAGATAACTCCTACATAGGATTGGAGCACCAGGAACTGCTCCAGCACATTCTGAACCTTCCGCTGGAAGCTGAACCAGGCAAAGAATTCCGGTATAACAAAGAGTGTCCCTATCTGCTTGGAGGGATTATCTATTCGCTGACCGGGCAGACCGCCGATCAGTATTCCAGGGAAAAATTATTTGGTCCCCTGGGAATTACCAGGTATCATTGGAGAGTAGAGAATGGAGTGCCCCATTGTGAATCGTTTCTTCAGATGTTACCTCGGGATATGGCAAAGATTGGTTTGCTGGTACTCAATCATGGAGCTTGGGATGGCAAGCAGATTGTCCCGGAAGAATGGATCGAACAATCAACTGCTCCCCAGGTCAGGGAGAGCGAGTTCTTCAACTATGGCTATCAATGGTGGCACCGCTCAAGCCAAAACCAGCCATGGTGGAAGGAAGCAAGCGAAGAAGGATCCACAGAACATGAAATGGTCTTAGCCATTGGATTTGGGGGCCAGTTTATTTTCATCATCAGGGATCTGGATCTGGTCATTGTATGCACCTCTTCGGACTACAATGAAAGTACCGGGATGTCCTTTATTAAAGTTCCCATGGTCATCCAGGAGGTGATTCCACTTTTTTAATCCTGAAAAGCAGCGCGGTCAGGACCAGGACCAGCAGCGCAAGTACGGCATGAATATGCATGGCTTTCAGCATCCCGGTGGCATCACGCAGATAACCCAGGAAGATATTGCCCACACTGACTCCTGCACCATAGTGAAATGCCCAGATCAGGGCCTGCCCTGTACTCTGAAGGTGATCTGGTGTGCGGGCCTGTACATATTCCACCACCCCAAGCAGAAAGAATGCAATGGTGATGCAATGAAAAATACTGAAAAAGATGGCTACTTCAGGCACAGTGATAAAGCCGTAGCAGACTAATCGAAGTATGGAAACTCCCATGGAAAGAAGAATCATATTCTCAGCTCCAATGCGTTTGACGATCCTGACTCCCACAAGATAGGCCGGTATTTCGGGAATGGCCTGGAGAAAAAACACCCACCCAATAAAGGAGGCATTTGCGCCAATATCGAAATAGTACAGATTGATAAATTGCATCAGTGGGGCAACCGCAATTCCTAAAAAGAAAATAAGCAGGAGGAAAAAGAGCATCCGGTGGTTATTAAAGAAGATCCCAAAGCTCCGGAAAGTGACCAGACTCCTCCCTGTTACAGGTTTGTTGGGTAGCGTAAACAGGTTAATCAGTGAAAGAACAAGGAAGAGTCCTGCAGAAACTTTAAATATGATATCCGTTCCCTGGCGGGCCAAATAGCCTACGAGCAGCGAAATGGAGGCATACCCGACAGAAGTCCAAAGTCTGAACTGCCCATAGGAGAACCGTGGATTTGCCCGGACAAATCCCACCGTCATTCCGTCCACCACTGCTCCCGAGGGCTGGTGAAAAACTGAAACAACGGCAATAAGCATAAGCATCCAGTGAAACTTAAAGGTCTCCCCGATCAGGAGGACCATCAGGGCACATACCGAAGAGAGCAACAACAGGATCCGGTTTCCTCCGTATTTATCTGCCAGCATGCCCCAGAAAGGAACTACCAGGGCCGAAGTGAAAATAAAAATCGCATTCAGGATTCCGATCTGCATGCTGCTGAACCCGATCCCATCCAGGTGCAGATTGTAATAAGACTGCCAGCCTGCAAAGGCTCCCAGAACCAGAAAATAAAATACCGGAAGTTTATACTCCTCCCTCATCTGAAAAGAGCGCTGCTCGAAAATACGGATAACACTCATGCCTAAAAGTAAAAACTTCACGTCAGAATATCCCCTGTTTTTCTTACTTTACACAGGGAAGTTGTCCGACAAGCATGGCTAAAACCAGATTCAACCTGAAGTATATTACCGGAATCTCCCTTGTGGCAGCACTGGGGGGATTATTGTTTGGGTATGACTGGGTGGTCATAGGCGGGGCCAAACCTTTTTACGAGCAGTTTTTTCATATCGCACGGAATCCTTCCCTGCAGGGATTGGCCATGAGCAGTGCTCTGGTGGGCTGTGTTTTCGGAACCATCATTTCAGGTTTTCTCGCGGGGCGTTTTGGCAGGAAAAAGTTGTTGATCCTGGCATCCATCCTCTTCCTTATTTCCGCAGCGGGGACCGGAGGTTCTAACTATTTCTCCACCTTTATTGCCTACAGAGTTCTGGGGGGAATGGGGATTGGACTGGCCTCGAATCTGTCTCCCGTCTATATCGCTGAGGTAGCACCAGCCAGCATGCGGGGACGATTTGTGGCCATGAACCAGCTCACCATAGTCATCGGGATCCTCCTGGCTCAGATCGTGAACTGGATCATAGCTGAACCGGTACCGGATGCTGCCAGCGGGGAGTTCATTCTCAACTCATGGAATGGCCAAACAGGCTGGAGGTATATGTTCTGGGCAGAAGCAGCCCCGGCAAGCCTGTTTTTCCTCTGCATGTGGTTTGTCCCTGAAAGTCCGAGATGGTTAATAAAGGGAGGGAAATCCAAAAAAGCCAGAAGCATATTAAGCAGGATAGGCGGAGAGTTATATTCCAGGGATACCTCCATGGAGATTGAAGCTTCCCTTTATTCTGAGAACAGTAAACTTAAACCCCTTTCCGTTCTGAATAAATCAATCTTTCCCGTGGTTCTGATAGGAGTTGTCCTGGCTCTGTTTCAACAGTGGTGCGGGATCAACGTCATCTTCCTGTACGCTGAAGAAGTATTTTCCGCAGCCGGCTATGCCATTTCGGATATGCTGTTTAATGTCATGATAACCGGAAGTGTGAACCTGATCTTTACCCTGGTTGCCCTTAGCCTGGTGGATCGAATCGGACGTAAAAAGCTGATGTTGATTGGTGCAGGAGGGCTGGCCCTAATTTACTCCATCGTTGGCACCCTTTACTTCACCGGTTCAACAGGGCTGCCACTTTTGATTTTTGTGGTTACCGCCATTGCCTGTTATGCCATGACCCTTGCCCCTGTAACCTGGGTAGTGCTTTCGGAAATATTCCCTAACAAGGTTCGTGGTGCCGCCATGGCCGTGGCTACTTTCGCGCTCTGGACCGGTAACTTTCTTCTGGCCTATTTCTTTCCGATAATTAACAACAAAGTCAGCGCCTCGGGAAGTTTCTGGATTTTTGCATTGATCTGCATTTTGGGATTCTTCTATATCAAATCCAGACTTATCGAGACCCGGGGAAAATCCCTGGAAGAGATTGAAAAAACCCTGCTTAAAAAATAATAGGTATGAGAAAATTTCTTGGATGCTTCCTCCTCCTGCTGGCTTTGGCCGCTTGCAATCAAAACAAAAAACAGTATTTAGATCTTTCAGGCCAGTGGAAGGTATACCTGGACAGGGAAAACCCGGAATTCCCGGAGCTGAACCATGCCAGCTTTACAGAAACAATCACACTGCCCGGATCACTGGCCTCAAATGGCCTGGGAGATGATATCTCATTGAGCACCAGCTGGACCGGCCAGATTGTGGACAGCTCGTGGTACCGGGCAGAAAAATATGCCCGCTACAGAGAGGAGGGGAATATTAAAATCCCCTTCTGGCTACAACCTGACAAAAAGTACCTGGGTGCTGCCTGGTTTCAAAAAACGGTGAAGGTTCCTAAAAAATGGGCCAATAAACCTATAGTTCTGCACCTGGAGAGACCACATTGGGAGACCATGTTGTGGATTGATGATCAGGAGATCGGATTGCGGAACAGCCTGGGGACTCCCCACTCCTACCTTCTGACCGACCAACTTGCCCCAGGGGAGCACCATATTACCATCCGGGTCGATAACCGGATCAAAGAGATCAATCCGGGGATAAATTCACATAGCCTTGCCGATCATACGCAGACCAACTGGAACGGTATGGTGGGAGAATTATCCCTGCGGGCCTTGCCCCTGGTTTATATGGATAAAGTGAGGCTGTATCCTGATGTGGAACAAGGACTGGTGAGAGTAGAAGTAGAAGCCGGGAATGCCGCCGACGGGCCACGGACCTGTATCCTAAAGCTCCGCAGCATATCCAAAGGAAGCGGAGAAAAGCAGGAAAAGGTGGTGTTTAAGTTCATCGTAAAAAAGGGTAAGAGTGGTGAAATCTTTAAGTTCAGTTATCCCATGGGAGAATCTCCTGCCCTATGGGACGAGTTTCATCCCAATCTTTATCAGATGGATCTGGAACTGATCTCCGGTGAAGGGACAGATACCAGGCAAGTCTCCTTTGGAATGCGTGAGTTTAAGCCCGAAGGCCAACGCTTTACCATCAATGGACGACCGGTCTTCCTGAGAGGCACCCTGGAATGTGCCATCTTTCCCAAAACCGGGTATCCGCCCACGGATACCGTATACTGGAAAAAGATGCTGAAAGCGGTCAGGGCCCATGGATTGAATCATATCCGGTTCCACTCCTGGTGCCCTCCTGAAGCAGCCTTTATTGCTGCAGATGAATTGGGAGTCTATCTGCAGGTAGAATGCTCCAGCTGGGCCAACTCAGGTGCTTCCATCGGGGATGGTACAACTCTGGATAAGTGGCTTTATGAGGAAGCTGAACATATCCTTGAGGCTTACGGGAACCATCCCTCCTTTTGTTTGATGGCCTATGGAAACGAACCGGCAGGAGACAATCAGGTGCAATATCTCAACACCTTTGTGACTTTTTTCAAAGAGAAAGATCCCCGCAGAGTATATACCGGGGGAGCCGGGTGGCCCTATATTGAAACGGCTGACTATTACAACGATCCCAATGCCCGTATTCAGGGATGGGGTCAGGGCCTGAACAGCATGATCAACAGCAGTGCCCCGCAAACTGCCTTCGACTACAGGCAGATCATCGAGCAGACCCCCATGCCCTATGTCAGTCATGAGATCGGACAGTGGTGTGTATATCCTAAGCTCAAAGAGATAGCTAAATACGACGGGGTATTGAAGGCCAGGAACTTTGAAATATTCCAGGAATCTCTGGAAGAAAATGGAATGGGACATCTTGCAGACAGTTTCCTGCTGGCATCCGGCAAACTGCAGGCCCTCTGTTACAAGGCGGATATCGAAGCCGCCCTTCGCACTCCTCAAATGGCAGGGTTCCAGTTGCTGGATCTGCATGATTTCCCAGGCCAGGGAACTGCCCTGGTGGGGGTTCTGGATCCATTCTGGGAAGAGAAAGGCTATATCACACCCGGGGAATACAGCCGCTTCTGCAACGAAACTGTTCCCCTGGCTCGCTTGCAGAAAAGGAGTTATTACAATGACGAAACTTTTGAAGCAGAGGTGGAGGCGGCCCATTTTGGCAGCGCGGTCCTGTTAGATCCGGATATTCGCTGGAAGATAAGTTCACCGGGAGGGGAAGCCCTGGCCGAAGGGACTCTTAATAAGGAAGAACTATTGCTGGATAATGCCCAGAGCCTGGGAATGATCCGCCTGGAGCTAGGGCAGTTTACAAAAGCGGTAAAACTGAATTTAGAGGTTTCTGTGAACCAGTACTCCAATGACTGGGACTTCTGGGTCTACCCACAGGCCTTGCCAGAATTGGAAAAAAGTGAGATCCTTGTGACAAGCGTTTTAGACCAGGCAGCAAAGCAAGTCCTTCAACAGGGTGGAAAGGTCCTCTGGACCCTGGCTCCAAATTCCCTGGCCGACTCTGCTGGCGGAGATATTGCCCTGGGATTCTCCTCTATTTTCTGGAATACCGCCTGGACGAATGGACAGGCTCCACATACCCTGGGAATCTTGTGCGATCCTGATCATGCAGCTCTGGCTGAGTTCCCCACTGAGTATCACTCCAACTGGCAATGGTGGGACGCCATGCATCACGGTCAGGCAATCCGGCTGGATGGATTCAAAAATAACATAGAGCCTGTTGTCCGAATCATTGATGATTGGTTTGAAAACAGGTCCCTGGGCCTCCTCTTCGAAGCCAAGGTAGGTGAAGGTAAACTTATGATCAGCGGAGCAGATCTTCAAACGGACCTTGAAAACAGGCCGGAGGCAAAACAATTGTTATACAGTCTGAAAAAATATATGGGCTCTTCCCGGTTTCAACCCAACAAGGAGATTTCAATCGCTGAGCTTAATAAAATAAGAAAATAGGTAAAGGGTAAATAGCAGCTTTATCGGACTTTAAAACGGGTTTCAGCAACATGCGCCTCCCCCAGCTTGCTGTGACCCCGGAAAAGTACCACGTAATTCCCCGGGTATTCGGGGGCTTTAAATGTAATTTCCCGGGAAGATCCCTTCCGGAGCGCTAAATTGGGATTCCAAAACAGAGTATTGCGCGTATCGGGTAACTGATCATCTGCCAGGGCGGAATCCTGCTGTGGCTCAAGTGGAGGCTGCAAGGCCATATAATCAATAAAAAACGAGTGCTCCGGCAGATCTATTCCTGCCATATCCTGGTCCCTGGATATAAGATTGATCACCCCACCATAACGAAGATCCCCCTTGACATAGACATCTTCGATCACATCGATTTGTCTGATTTTTGCCGGTGAAAGGGACATGAACTGCTCCATATCAAGAACCGGCACCTGATCCACCATCACCAGGGACTCATACAGGGCCAGGGATGGATTTTCACTCTCGATCTGCAGCGTCGTTCGGCCCCTGCGGGCATTTGGAGTTACACCCGGAACAAGATTTATAAGAACTTCCCGGAGCGTAGGCAAAAGCACATAGTCATCCAAATCCACCGAACGGGTGGGTGTCCCGTAGAACGTCTTTGGCTTTTTGCCGGAACTCCGGTTCACCGGGGGAACAGTCAGCCCGTAAATCCGGGATAATTGAAGATTCCTTGCCATAATTTCCGCCCACCTTTTTTCGCTGTCTGTCAAGGTGAAAGGGGAGTGCGGGAAAAGTATATGACGGGGATCAAAATCCTGGTCTATCCGAACCTCCACCGCTCTGTTCTCAGGACCTTCAGGCTGTACAAAAATCTCCAGCTTTCCACTTCTTTTTGGAAGTGCCACCGTAAACTTTCCAAGAGAATCACTGCGGCAAACCAGGTATCCGGACACCTCGCTCATCAGGGTAAAATGGATCACCGCCGGAGGAAGCCCTTTGTCAGGTCCCCCGGGATATTGAAGTGAACCGGAGAGGGAGGGCCCATACCTGTCGGGCAGAAAGTTGACCCGGAAGTCTTCTCGTTCACCCTGGACCGCGTACTGACTGGAGGAAGGCTCTACCCCAAGCGGGACAACTGAAACACATCCACTTATACTATCAGGCTCTTGCCTTCCCGGAAAAAGCAGCTCCATGGAAACATGCTCCCCCCGCTCATAAGAAGAGGCATGCTCCTGGAATTCCAGGGTTTTCTTTCTATCCTCAGCAGCCGGAACAAGGTTCCGGGCATCCATGGAAGCACCCTGGTCCAAATCGGTCCTTTGAGGATTAAGTATACGCACCGGGAGGTAGCAGAATGTTTCCGGCCCCCTGTTCCGCATCCATCGGGTATAGAACCTCAGGTAGTAAAGGCCCGAAAGCATATCGTGGGGGATCCTTATTTCCCCAAAAGACAACTGATTATCAATGGGATATTTCCCCTGGGCCAGAGACTGCCCGTTTGCAGATACCAGTTCCACATACAAAACCGTACTCCACGGACCGGAACTACCTGGTCCGCTAAGCGTCACCATTGCTCTGAACTGGATCAGGTCCTCGCTCATATAGAGTGAACGGTCTGTGAAACAAGTTAACTCTTCCCGGATCTGGGCCGCTTCATTTGTCCATGCCGGATCAAAGGGAGAACGCTGTGCATAAAGATTGAAACTGCACAAACCCAGCAAACCCGGAATGAATACTGCCAGGAGTAAGATCCACCGGATACTTCTGCTCTGGAAGGATCCCAAGCTCTCTTTATGTAGCCCGACTACCAAAATTCCCAGTTTTCAGGTTGAATGGTATCCCCTCCCTGTACTCTGCAATCAAAACACTCCTCCGGTCCCCAGAAGGAGGGCTGGAAAGGCCCCGGGATATAGAGGTATACCGGGAAAAGATCGGGCCCCAGTACCCCGATAGTGCTCATGGGTTGATACTCGCACTTAATATGAGGAACATAAAAGTCGAAGAGCATGTTATTATGAACATAGAGATTCTGTTCTCTTTGCTGAGCCGCATAAAAGTATCCCAGTACCACCTCGTCCGGATCGTCCACATTGTAGATGTTTCCAACAACAGATGCAGGTTGTTTTTCATACATCCCGCCTGACTCCACTGACTGGTCGTTCATCCGCTTCCAGTAGTCATATGCTTCAGAGGATAGAGACTGTTGTTTTACATGCAACCGGTAGGTCACAGAGAGCCGGTCCGTTTCATTGGATACGAAGTTCAGGGGCAGCCTTTTGAGCTCGTTGGTCGACAGGTTACGTGTACTTCCAAGATATACATGATCCAGAGGATTCTGTTTCCAGCACTTAAAAATCACGTTGGTCCGGAACTCCTCCAAATCTCCCCAGTCCCTCAAAATATGGGTTCCAAAAAGGGAGGCCCAGTACTCCCAGGTTTCATCCACCTGCCAGATGATGTTTCTCGAATCGCCTGGTTTTCCAGACATATCCAGATAGAACTGGATACCAGGACGGGTAAAGTCCGGATCGGGAGTCTCCAGCTGACCCAACTCGTAATAGACACTATCCAGCTCCGGGCAAGCCAGGACGGTATCGAAGGATGAACGGTACACCTTGTTATCCGCTGTAATCACCAGCAGGCTGACTGCATCGCCTACTTCAAGAAAGGAAGCCGGAATTTCAGCCACGTACACTCCTTCCCCAATATTGGTGTAATGAATCATATTACCCTCCTGGTCCTCCACAGCTACTGTACAGAAGTCCACCCCCCGAAACGTGGGGGCTCGATACGGAGAAGAAAGGGAAACAGTGATTTCATGGTGGCCCGGCCGGTCACTGATCATCCCACTGATCACCATCACCTCCTGCGACTCCTCAAGTTCAGGTTCGAAAGGTTCCAGGCAGGATCCGCACAGAAGCGCCAGAATCAGAATAATATGATACTTATTCACTGGCATAATTACCAAGTTTTACATTCCATGATAGCGTGAAAATAGGTTGGGCAAAAATGGAGAGTTTGTATCCCCTGATTAATCCATCTTCGTTCTGGAAAAATACCGAATAGGCATTGTTCCTTCCTGTAAGGTTATAAACTCCCAACATCCAGAAGCTATGGAAATGTTTGTGTTTTCTCAGGCTCCCTTCAATATTCATAGATACATCCAGCCGGAAGTAGTCCGGGATCCTGTACTTGTTCCGCTCCGAATACTGAATATAGGGAACTTCATATTCATAGTAGACCGAAACCGGATAGGTGCTTGGCCGTCCCGTCATATAAACCAGATTCCCGGAAAGACTCACCCGCCTGCCCCTTTTATAATTGAGCACAAGCGATACATTATGCGGACGGTCAAAATTGGAAGGATAGGGATCTCCTCCATTGATCTGTTCACCGGTCGCTGCCAGATCCACCAGCATAAATGAACGGGAGTAGGTATAGGACAACCATCCGTTCAGACCGCCTGCATCCCTCCGGAACATGGTCTCCACTCCATAGGCATTCTGCTTCCCCTGGAGGGTTGTACTTTCCACAAAGGGACTCTCTGTAAAACTGGCACCATCCCGGTACTCCACGATCCGGTGTCCCCATTTCCGGTAGAGTTCCACGGAAGCACTCATACCCGTGCCGGGAAAATCCAGGTAATAACCGGCCGAAAGCTGGTCCAGGAACTGGGGCGCAATATGATAATCCACCAGCTTCCATTGGTCCGTTGGCGACATGGCCACGGTGTTACTGAGAACGAAGAGATACTGGTAGCCTCGGTTATAGGAAAACTTCAGGGAGGACTGGTCATTGAGCAGATATCTCAGGTTCAGCCGCGGCTCCAGTCCGGCATAGGCCCGGCTTAGTTCTCCCCTCCCGAAGTTCAAAGTGTCGGTGATATTCTCTTCCACACGTGGCGTGCCCGGTGCATAAGTTCTTACCTCAGAAGGACCCAGAGCGAAAAAGCTGGAAAAGCGCAGGCCGGAATAAAACTTCAAACGATCTGTCAGGGTCACTTCATCAGCCAGGTAGAGGGCGGTCTCCACCCCATTTTCAAGACCCAGTTCCAGGGGCTCCCTCAAAGAGGCGGCTCCATAAGGCTCAATGGAGCCCCGGTCCAACCGGTAATAGATCCCACTGCTCCCGAAGGTCAGCTTGTGACGACCCATGGAGAGCCATTCGAAATCAGATTTTAACTCATAATGTTTGATGTAGCTGTCCTGTTCAAAGCCAGCTGTTGGTAGTTGGGTATCCTGGTTCTTAAACTGGTAACGGCTGTAGATTAGTGCCAGGTTTCCACTGATCTGCTGATTAAAGTGATGGCGAATATCCACGGCCGCCCCTGCGTTGCCATAGGTGTATTCCTGAACAGTACCCAGTTTGAAGCGGTCCCTGCTCAAATACCCAAAAACTTTCAGGCGGGTTCGGTCACTTGCATTGAGGGTATAGACCCCGCTTGCATCACTGAATCCGGCTTCACTATCTCTGAGCTGGGGATCTTCCATCAGTTTCAGGATCCAGTCCGAATAGGTGGATCGCAGACTCAGGGCGATGGAACTTTTATCCTTCTTCAGCGGTCCCTCCACGGCCGCATAAGCTGAGACTGAAGAGATCCCTGCACGCGCTGATAAACGCTTCATATTGCCCTGTTTGGTCTGGATATCAAAAAAGGAGGCCAGCCTTCCCCCGAAAGAAGCCGGCAAATTGCTCTTATACAAGCTGAAGTCCTTTACCAACTCAGGGCTGAAGGCTGTAAAAAATCCAAACAGGTGGGAGCTGTTGTATACCGGGACCTTATTGATATAAATCATATTCTGGTCCGCCGCACTGCCACGTACATTAAATCCGGAAGCACCCTCCCCCACACTCTGCACCCCCGGCAGCAATTTCACTACGTTTATAATATCCCTTTCACCCATAACCAGGGGGACCTGTTTTAACACAGAGTAATTTAGCCGCTCATAACCCATCTGACTGCCACTAACATGATCGTGCCGTCCCGCCGTAACCACCACCTCATCCAGCGGGATCAGGGTCCGCCGCATCTCCAGGTCCACTTCCCCTGTGGAATGCACCACCAGGGTAAACTGAAGCGACTCCATCCCTATGCTCTGGCACACCACTCCATAGGTTCCGGGAGCCAGCAGGAAGTTAAAACGTCCATCCGAAGCAGTGGATGCCCCCTTTTTAATGGCTTCCATATATACAGTGACACCTACCATAGGTTCACCGCTCTCTTCGTCATAAATATGACCGCTGACCAAAACCTTCTTCCCGGGTATGGCCTGGTCTGCCGATCCCACGTGAATCTCCTCAAGTACCCTTACCCTTCTTCCGTTGATGTACTTCTGCTCAGCCAGGGTAAGGTCACTCACATTCGTCTCCTCCAGGGCTACTTCCTCATTGGATGTTGTCTCATTTGCCCGGGAATAGTCCGGAAGTCTGTTAATCAGACTGGTGCCATCGGTCAGGAACAGATGCATCCAGTCGTCCAGGTAATAGTCCAGACCAGAGGGTCCAAGGATGGAATCCAGGACAGGAAGCAGAGAGAGTTTCATGCCCGAAACGTTCACATACAGCTCCTTCACCCAGCTTGCCCGATAGTAGATATCTATACCCGTTTGCGCCTCCACCTCTTTCACGAATTCTACAAAGGGGGTCTGCTCAAAATGGCCACTAAAAACAATGGCCCTGTTCTGGGCGCTTATCCCTTGCAAGGAGGCCAGGAGTAAAATCAGGCTGATAATTGAACCTTTTCTCATGGCTTCCCCCTCTCTTCAAGAAGCTGAAAGCTTGCTTGCAGCAAGGCCACCATCTCCCCTGTGCTGGCACGCTGAAAATAATATTGCCGTTGTCTGAGAAGCCTTTTCAAGTCTCTTTTGAATTCCTTTGGGAAGGCTTTTAAATAAGTTCTCTGATCCTTAAAGGAGACCCACTCCTCCTCCTGCTTCATCCAGTATTTGCGAGCGATGGGACTAAAGCTGGTCCCGGAGGATCTGTTTCCAAGCAGATCCCTGCTCCAGCGGACATAGCAAGTGTAGCCCCCCCGGGTGACCACCTGGAAATAGGCTGGCAGCTCCTTCCCGATCTGCAATCGCCTGAATGTATAGCCCTCCAGTACAAAGGCAGAAATATTTTCAGGTACCGTAATGATCAGGTTCATGGATCCCCCGGGAGTCAGATACCCCAGCTCAAGCTTTTGGGAAAACAGGTTGTAGCGAAGCTGTAACTCTTCATACCAATAATCATTTATGCAGACCGATCCGGTCTTAAAGCCTCCGTTTATCCAGTAAGGATGACCCTCCGACCGGATATACTGATTGGTAAACTGGATCCCGTTCACCAGCTCCTGGTTACTTCCAAGGGCCCGGTCGACCTGTTCCACAAAGCCCCCCTGACCGATTAAAGTGGCCGGGACTCGGAGAATAAAGGCCATCAAGAAAAACAGGATTGTAAAGCGGGTCGCAACACTCATCTTTATGAAGCAAAAGAACCTGAAATTACTACTTTTTTGGGATGATTCATCAATCGTTTTTGTGATCGTAATCAAAGGGCTCCACGTGAATGGTTGTCTTTAAGTCCAGTTTTTCATCCAGTAACTCTTCTATGGCCGTGGCAATGGCGTGCCCTTCTTCCACCGTTTTATGGTTTTCAAGCTTTATATGAAAAGTCAGTTCTCTGCTGCTTATGTAATTGTGCATGTGAAAATGGTGGGGATGCAGCTCATACTTGTATAGAGAACGGATGAAAGACTCAATCTCCCGGATCAACTCTTCCCCCGGTACCTCTCCCAGGATTTTATTGACAGCTTCCATCAATATCTCGTAAGCCGCATACATTAACATCAATGAAACTGCAATACCCAGAACCCCGTCAATCCACCAGAAATAATCCTTTACCAGGATACCGATTAATATAATCAGGGAAGAGAGAGCATCGGTTCTATGATGCCAGCCATCGGCCTTCACCGCTGAATTACCTGATTTCTTTCCCAGATAGAAAGCAAACTGAGCCATCAGCTCTTTGACCACTATGGACACGATGGTTACCACCAGGGCCAGGGTTCCAAAACTTGCAGACTCCCGGATTTTAAGCTGGGCAACGGCATCCCTGATGAACCCAACCGCTATCAATACCAGAATTATTGCAATAATAATAGAGGATATCAGCTCCCACCTGCCGTGTCCGTAGGGATGATCCTTATCAGGTTTTTTGGAGGCAAGTTTGGCACCCAGAATAACCACCACCGAGCTTATAGAATCTGACATGGTATGCCAGGCATCGGCCATCAGGGCAATGGATCCGGAGACAATCCCGGCCCAGTATTTCAAGGCAAACAGGGCCAGGTTTGCTAAGATTGAAACTGTACCTTCCAGATACGCTGCTTTTTTCTTTTCCATAGATCTCTCTATACTTCAGTCGAATTCAGATATCCACATCCAGATTTGTCAGTCCACTTCTTCTCGCTTCCTGGACCACCTCCTGATAAGCCTCCCTGGAGACATATGCATCGATTTCCGGAAACAGGTGTGCCCGGTAGGCCGGACGGTACTGGACCATGATATTCACATAAGTGTCCGGGGGAAGATGACCTGAGATCCAGCGCATGGCTTCCACCGAGCCACTGGCCTCTCCGGGCAACACCAGGTGCCGGATCATCAAACCCCGGTATACCAATCCATTTGGCTCAGGCAAAGCCACTCCCACCTGCCGGTTCATCTCTTTAAGAGCAGACCGGGTTATTCCCGGGTAAGAGGATGCATCGCTTGAATACAGGGCCGATTTGCCTTCATCCATATATTTAAAATCGGCCAGGTAGATATCCACAACACCCTCCAGGATGGCCAAAATATCCGCTTTTTCCCAGCCACAGGTGTTGTATACCAGCGGTATCCGCAAACCCTGCCCCGCTGCCAGATCCAGCGCCAGGACTACGTGAGGTGCAAAATGTGTGGGTGTTACCACATTGATATTCTGACATCCCTGCTCCTGCAGCTGAAGCATCATTCCCGCCAGATCCGCCACCTCCACTTCGGTTCCCGATCCCTGCTGGCTGATATCCCAGTTCTGGCAGAATACGCAGCCCAGATTGCAGTGGCTCAAAAAGATGGTACCGGATCCTCCGACGCCCACCAGGGGAGCTTCCTCCCCAAAATGGGCATGAAAGGAGGCAACCTTTAAATTTGAATCTGCCTGGCAGAAACCCTTCTCCCCCGCAATCCGGTCCACCCGGCATTCCCGGGGACACAGCCGGCACTCCCTGTAAATTTCCCACAGGTCCTCTCCCCTGCGTTTCAGCTCCCCGCTTCTATGCAAATCGATATATCCCGGCCGGTAAGAGACTCCATTCATCTTCCTGTAAAAGTAAAAAATATATTTCCTTATATTGGTAATCCTTGCGCCCCTTGACAGTACTGTCCTATGGAACGAATTAGCCATTTGTACCCTCCTCCCAACTTAAAGATATATCTACTGCTTATGATTCTGGGATGTGCCTCCACGGCAAATGCCCAGGTAAAGGATAGCCTGTACCCGCAGAAATTACTTCGCCGCTCCATCGTTCCGGCAGCACTGATCACCGGGGGCGTTTTAATCAACAAAAGTCAGTTCGAACAGAGTCTCCAGGAGAGATTAAGGTCCGGGTTAAGAGAGGATTTTCATTCTGATTTGGATGATTACCTGCAATATGCTCCTGTTGCTGAATTATACCTGGCAGATATCCTGGGAGTCAAAGGCAGGAACCACTGGTTTGATCAGACCAAATACTTACTCATCTCAAACCTGCTTACTTCAGGAATAACACAGGGGCTGAAATATATTACACTGAAAGAGCGGCCCAACGGGGCTCCCTATGCATTTCCTTCGGGACACACCAGTTTTGCCTTCAATAATGCAGCTGTATTATATAAAGAGTTCACTGAAACCTCGCCTCTGCTGGCTTACAGCGGGTATGCCTTCGCGGCAAGCACCGGGGTCTACAGGATGTTAAACAACAGACACTGGCTATCTGATGTGATCCTGGGTGCCGGAATAGGAATGCTGGTAGTGGAACTGGTTTATTATTTCGAACCATTCAAGGGATTTAATCCATTCAAGAAGTCGGACGCCATCTCTCTAATTCCGGGCATCAGTAGTCACTATTACGCCTTGCATTTTACATATCAGTTTTAATCTGCTGTGGAGATGTCGTTTACGATTTGCCACTTCTTGTCCCGCCGGCGCCACTCGGTCAGGTACTCTCCCCTGAGAGTACCGCCCGAATTCAGACTGACGGCCCAACGCCCCTTCTCCACTGCAATTGAATCAGCAATACTGATGGAGGTCACATCCATTCTCTCAAACTTGTAAATATGCATTTGAAATTCGTAAAAGTCACGAACAATTGTTTTACCACATCCCACGCCAAGGATGCAGGCGTCGTCACTGTATATTGTCAACAGAGAGTCCACCTGCCCCGTATTAAACCAGCGCTGAAATTTGACGTTATTTTCAGAGATTATCTTTCTGATTTTGGCTTCCGACTGGGCAGATCCATCCATACAAACAGACAGCAAGACGAAAACCGCTGCGGCAAAAGCCAGGGTTAAAATTGAAATCTTTTTCATGGTATTGGTTTTTAAGTTGAAGAGATCCCGTACTTGCCTGAAAAAAAGACTGATGCGCATATTCGATGAATCATAGACCTTGTAATCCAGCGCGGCAAAGATCACCCGGATGGTGTGACTCCGGGGAACCACCTCCCCCGATTCGATCCGTTGAAGAGTTCGAACGCTCAGATTGCATCTTTCAACGAGTTCCTCCTGGGTATAGCCTTTTGCTTTTCTCAGGTCAGCGATTTTTTTGCCTAACTCAGGCTGTTTCATTTTCATTGGAATTCTCAGGCAATTTTAGGAATTAACTTAAAAACATAGAACGACTTAAAGGTGAATTTCACACGACATTCCCGCGTCATTCACCTGACATATATTGAAGATCAATGACTTAATACGCCATATGTCCGGCCAAGATAGTGAATATAAATCCCCATGTCAATGTTCCGGTTCAGGGTAGTGGTTCAGGTAAAAGAAAGTGTTACCTTAACACATTGAATTTAGAATCTATAAACTTTCTGTAACAGCAAAAGACTTTGATCGTCTTACAGGAAGAAAGATAGAAATGTATGAACAGACCCCTGACCCTTTCAATCCTCACCCTGTTCTTAAGTGTAGCGGTCCTGAGTGCCCAGACCGAATATCTGCCCAAAAAAGTGTACAAGGCCTACCGGGTAGAGATAGCCCCGGTGATCAATGGAAATTTTGATGACGAAGCCTGGCAAACGGGCGAATGGGCGGGTGATTTTACGCAGAATGAGCCATACGCCGACAGGCCCCCCACACAGCCAACCGAATTCAAGCTGGCCTTTGATGATATGAATATTTACGTGGCCGTAAAGGCTCTTGATAGTGCTCCGGACAGCATCACCAACCGGATGAGCCGGCGTGACAATGGTGAAGGGGATATGGTCTTTGTGGTATTTGACAGCTACCTCGACCTCCGCACCGGGTTCGTTTTTGGAGTAAGCTCTGCCGGAGTGAGGTTTGACATGATCATGTCCAACAATGGTCAGAATGAAGATCTCACCTGGGATCCTATCTGGCAGGCGAAGGCCCAGGTTCATGAGTGGGGTTGGGCTGCTGAAATGAAGATCCCCTTTACTCAATTGCGTTTCAAGAAAAATTCCCAATCGGTCTGGGGCTTTGAAGTGGCGCGTCAGATATTCAGAAAAGAAGAACTGAGCCTCTGGCATCCTGTTCCCAGGAATGCTCCGGGATTTGTTCATGCGCTGGGTGAACTGGATGGCCTCCAGGAGATTGAGCCGCGAAAACAGCTGGATCTGACCCCCTACGGGGTAGCAGCTCTGAATACCTATGAAGCGGAAGATGGAAATCCTTACGCAGATGGAAGTGATCCAAAATTTAATATTGGGCTGGATGGAAAGATCGGGGTTACCAACAACCTTACCCTGGATTTTACCATTAACCCTGATTTCGGACAGGTAGAAGCGGACCCCTCAGAAGTAAACCTGAGCGCATTTGAAACCTTCTTTGAAGAGAAACGGCCCTTCTTTATTGAAGGAAACAATATAACCAGCTTTAATGTGGGCCTGGGAGATGGGGATGTGGGCAACGATAACCTCTTCTACTCCCGTCGGATAGGACGCAGACCTCAGGGCTACCCATCCCTTGGGGATGACGAATATACCAAAGTCCCAAAGTTCACCCGGATCCTGGGAGCTGCCAAGCTCACTGGAAAAACAGAAAAAGGTTGGTCTGTGGGGATTATGGAGGCCCTCACAGCCGACACAAAAGCCAGCATTGCTCAGGAAGGCAGCGAACGCAGGGAAACCGTGGAACCGCTTACCAACTACTCCCTGGCAAGGGTGCAGAAAGATTACAACAAGGGAAATACGATCATTGGAGGGGCCGTCACCAGTACCATCAGAAGACTGGATGGGACCAAGATGGATTACCTTCATAAAAACGCCACCACCACAGGAGTCGATTTCACGCAGTATTTCAAGGAACGCAATTTTAAGTTGAATACGGCCCTCTATTTGAGCAATGTGCAGGGAAGTGCGGAAGCCATCTCCAATACACAGCAGTCTTCAGCCAGGTATTACCAGCGACCGGATGCCGATTACCTGGAGTTTGATGACACCCGTACCAGTTTGTCAGGCGTCGGGGGGAAAATTGAATTCGGGAAAATCGGAGGCAACTGGAATTTCCTGTATATGAATATTTTCAAGACCCCGGGACTTGAGCTCAACGATATGGGCTATATGCAGCTTTCTGACAATATCCTGAATGTGTTATGGACGGGATATAGTTTTACCGAACCGTTCAGCATCTTTAGAAGCCTGAACCTGAATAACGATGTGTATGTGAGCAATAATTTCGGGGGGGAAATCACCGGGATCGGATATGAATACAATACCAATGCCAACTTTAAAAACTACTGGAATGCAGGTTTCGGTGGGGGATTTGGCCTTCATCAGATTTCAAACAGAATGCTCCGGGGCGGGCCCTCCATTCATCTCCCGAATGAAGGTAGGGTGTGGTACAGAATAATGAGCGACGATAGAAAAGCAATCTCGGGTGGATTCTTTGGAAATGTAAACTGGGGTGCAGAATCTTATTACCTGAGAAACTCCTACATGCTTTTGCTGACCATACGACCCATAAATACCCTCTCCATATCCCTTTTCCCGGAATACTCTCACAACCTTCAGGATCTTCAGTATATAAGTCAGGAGGAGATAAACGGGGAAGAGCGCTATCTCTTTGGAAGCATTGATCAGCGGGTATTGAGCATGTCACTTCGAATCAATTTTAATATAACTCCCGACCTGACCATCCAGTACTGGGGCCAGCCCTTTACGGCTTCAGGCGAGTACACCGATTTTAAAATGATCACCGATTCAAAAGCTGAGGAGTTCACCGACAGATACCACCTCTATTCCTCCGCTCAGATCAGCCTGGAGGATGATAGCTACCTGATTGACGAAGATGGCGATATGGCTACTGATTACAGCTTTGATCAACCTGATTTCACCGTGGATGAGTGGTTGTCCAACCTGGTGATCCGCTGGGAGTTTTTGCCCGGATCGACAGCCTACCTGGTATGGTCCCAGACCCGTAATCATTACATCCAGGATGGCAGCTTCGATGCCTGGGATAATTTGAATCTTATGTTTACGGAAGGGAAACCCAATAATACCTTCCTGGTCAAGTTATCCTACAGGTTCGGACTGCGGTAGGTATCCGGAAACCTGCATATGCATACCACCGATGGATACACTCGGATGAATAATCAGGCCTCCTGGTAATTGACTAAGGCTTGTTAAAAACTTTGTGTAATTTTATACGCAATCATGGTCAGCTCAGACTCAGATCCCATATATTCCATTCTCTACATCGACGATGAAGAGAACAACCTGATAAGCTTTAAGTCCACCTTCAGGAGGGATTACCATATCTACGTGGCCGGTTCCGGTGCGGAAGGATTGAAGATCATGGAAAATCACAACATCCAGCTGGTGATCACGGACCAGCGCATGCCGGATATGTCCGGCATTGAGTTCCTGGAGCAAATTGTGCCTTTGTATCCCGACTGCATGCGGATGATCATGACGGGCTTCAGTGATCTGGATGCCGTTATCCAGGCCATTAACAAAGGGAATATTTACCGTTATGTCTCCAAACCCTGGAACCGGGAAGATCTGAAGATTACCATTGATAGTGCCCTGGAAGTATACAATCTCAAATCTCAGAACAAACATCTGATCGATGATCTGATAAAGGCCAATCAAACGCTGGAGCTCAAGGTCATAGAACGCACCCGTCAGATCGAAAGACAGCGAATGAATACCACCGACAGCATTCATTACGCCAGCCGGATCCAGAAAGCCCTGATGCTTCCCTCCGAAGAACTTGAGAAGATCTTACCGGCTCATTTTATTCTGAACAAACCCAAGGATATTGTCAGCGGCGATTACTACTGGGTAGCACACAAAGACGACCGGGTGATCATTGCAGTGGCCGACTGCACCGGCCATGGGGTTCCGGGTGCCTTCATGAGCATCATGGGGATTAACTTTCTGAACGAAATCGTGAATAAGGCCCAGCATATCAAGGCCAATGAAATACTGAATGAGCTCCGTGACAAGATCATCAAGTCTCTCGGGCAAACCGGACAAAAAGATGAAACGAAGGACGGGATGGAAATGGCTCTATGTGTGGTGGATGCCAGCCATCAAAAGCTCCAGTTCTCCGGAGCATTTCGTCCCATGTACCTTCTGAGAAAGGACCAGCTGATTGTGATCAGGGGCGATGCCATGCCTATTGGCATCTACAATGTGAAGGAGGTGCCCTTTACCAACAAGGAAGTGCCTTTCCAGGAGGATGATATGATCTATCTGTTTACTGATGGCTACGTGGACCAGATTGGCGGTCTGGAGAGGAAGACCTTTAAATCGATCAGATTCAAGGCCCTGCTGAAGGAAATCCATTCAAAGCCCCTGGACGAGCAAAGTCACATTCTCAGGGAAGAACATGAGATCTGGAGATCCGGATCGGAGCAGATAGACGACATCATGATCCTCGGGGTGAGGCTTTCGGTTAAATAGATGAATCTGACTGCGTCCTGGGCAAAGAAATAATAAACTCTGTTCCCTTTCCAGGTTCTGAGATCACATCAATGTTTCCCTTGTGTTTTTCGATGATCCCATAACTGATTGAAAGTCCAAGCCCCGTGCCCTGGCCCACCTCTTTGGTGGTATAGAAGGGTTCAAAAATATGTTCTTTCACTTCCTGGGACATTCCCCTTCCATTGTCCTTGATAATGATCTTGACTCCAATGGCACTACTGACCGTGTGGATGGACAATTCGCCCTTACCCCTCTCCATGGCCTGCAAACTGTTTGTAAGGATATTTATGATCACCTGGTTGAGCTTGCCGGGGTAACACTCCACTCCCTCGAACTCCCCATAGTCCTTGTATACTTTAATTTTCTTGTCGATGATCTGATTCTTTAACAGAACCAGGGAAGAATCAATACCCTCGTGAATATCATAAAACTGGCTGGCCTCGTCATCCAGCCTGGAAAAACTCCGGAGCCCCTTTATAATATCACTGGAACGTGTAGCCCCTTCCTCTATTCCTTTCAGAAGGCTAAAGATCTCCTTGATCAGGTAAGAGAACTCCAACTCTGCCTTTTTCGCCTCCACTTCTTTAAAAAAACCTGAAAGTTTTTTTGCCTTGATGGTCTTTTCATATTTTTCAAGGATTGAAAACACCTCTTTCAGGTCTTGCTGTAAAGGGTATACATTGCCACTTACAAAATTTATAGGATTGTTCAACTCATGAGCTATCCCGGCAGTCAGCACCCCCACCGAAGCCATCTTTTCTGACTGAACCAACTGGGACTGTGCAAGTTTGAGATTCTCCATACTTAGCTCCAGTTCCTTTTTCTGCTTCCTGGAGGATTCATTGATGCGCTCAATTTCTCTCCTGAGTTCTTCTATCTCCTTCTTCAGGGATTTAATAGTATCCTGTGGCATGAAAGTTGGTATTCAGGTAAACTTAAAAAAAAAAGCCCTTGACTGGAATAATATGCGGGTTAATAAGTTATTGTAACGCAACCAATTTTCTTTCGTATCACTCTTTAAATTAGAGCTTGAAGAAAAAAAACTATGAAAAAAATCTGGAATACGCTTATTTTCGCCTTTTTTATCTTCTGTTTGTTCCTGGTCAGACCGCGACAGGATATCGTTTTTGGAGCTGTAGACAAGTCCCAGTATATCAGGCTGTTTGAAAATGGAAAGGACTTTGAACTCTCCCTGGAAGAGGATCAAACATTTACCGGAACCTATACCATCGCGAAGGACACCGTTTACCTTCATTACCTGGAACGCCTGAACCAAACAGTCACCATGCAACATTCCGGGAACGAAGAGGACAACAGCTCCCTTCCCACAAAACTTCTTATAAACAAGGGAGAAAAAAATATAATATCCAGCGAATGCAGCGCCTTTTCTGCCCAGATCTATCTGGATGAACGACAGAAGTCCCTCCAAACTGCCCCTGAAAAAATAAGAATATTGAAGAATTCAAAGGATAATATTCTTGCCTCAGGTACTCATTCCACAAAGTAATCATAGGAATGCTCCACCACCATGGAATCGGGACGACTATCATCGAGAAGTTTAAACCTAATCTTTCCATTTATGGCGGTGGGATAATCGTTTGTATAGACCAGATTTTCAAAAATGATATGAAAGTCCTTCCTGCTCCTAATAATACTGTTCTCCTCGGCGGCATAAATCAGGTCCAGGTAACGGATATCATTCAGGTCGAAATCAATGGTGTAGCCAAAGTCCGCCGGGTGCCAGTAGCCTGAATCATCCAGGCTCTCCGCCCACTGGTGGTGATTGTTATAGCCACCAATATCATCATGTGCGTTCACAACACCCCAGACCGTGCGAGCCGGAACATCCACTGCCCTGCAGAGTGCCACAAACAGCCTGGAGGCATTCATGCAGGTACCATAAGCAAGTTCATCAGTTATTGATGCCTTATCCAGTGATGCATCCCTGTATATCCTATATCCTACGTGATTTCTAACATAGTTATGGATCACTTTTGCTTTCTCCAGCCTGGTGTTAAGTCCCTCTGTCAACTCCCCGGCTTTTAAAATCAGCCCTTCATGATCGGAATCAATATAGGTCGAAGGTGACACCCAGTCCAGCTTATCACCTGCCAGCTCAGAAAATAGAATCAACTCTTCACTTCTCCTTGTAAAACGTATTTTAATGTTGTCGCCGGAAGAAAGTAAGGACTTATGTATCAGTATCCAGTATCCTCCACAGCTATCAAAGAGATAAGCAGGTTCATACTTCAGGCCGGCAATACTAACATCTACAGAACTTGCCCCCAGGAAGGATCGTCCAGCCGGAACGGCCAGGTACTCACTATCGTGTCCAAGGGGAGTCTTTTCACAGGAATATAGCAAAAGCAGCATAAGCGAAAGCACCATTACTGGGTGTGTGTTCTTTTTCGTCATCGCATTTAAAATGGACATTTAAAATATTCTAAAATCACTAACTTGCTCTGCATACTTAAAACTTTCACCTATGAAATTAATCAAATCCCTGCAAGTGCCCGCGACTTTTTTTCTTTCACTGATCCTGGTCTCCGTAATCTCCTGCAACAGCAGTGAAGAAAGGGTTGCCGGCCTCTCCATAGACACCCTGAACAAGGCCGATGCAATGATGCAGGCTCTTGTGGATGAGGGCAAGCTTCCCTGCATCTCCACGATGATCATTAAAGATGGCGTGCAGGTACACCGCCGGACTATTGGCTTTGCCAATATTGAGGAAAACAGGGCACTGGAGGAAGGAACGATCTTCAGGATATATTCCATGTCAAAGCCTATTACGACAGCAGCATTGATGATCTTATATGATGAAGGCAAATTTCAGCTGGATGATCCGGTGGCGGACTATATTCCTGAATTTGAAGAAACCAAGGTTTGGGTGGACGGTGAAGCGGTGGAGCAACAGGAAGCCTTCACCATCAGGCACCTGCTTACTCATACAGCCGGATTCTGTTATGGCTGGGATGTAAGCCATGTGGATTCCCTGTATGCTCAGGCTTCTCCTGAAGGATTATGGGGACTTGGCACACTGGAGGAGGCCGTAAGGCTCCTTGCCACCATCCCGCTAAAGAATCAGCCAGGAACAAAATATGAATATTCCGTATCCATCGATGTGGCCGGTTACCTGGTGGAAGTACTGTCTGGTCTGCACTTTGATGAATTCCTGCAAACAAGGATGTTCGACCCGCTTGGAATGAAGGATACTGGCTTCGACGTACCCAAAGAGGACCAGGATCGCCTGGCGATGATCTACACCAAAAACCGGGAATCAGGTGAACTCGTACCTGTGGAAGCGCTCACAAACGGGGTTAAGCAAAAAGTGACCCTTTTTTCAGGGGGAGGCGGACTGGTATCCACCCTCGCCGATTACGGCCGCTTCGGACAGATGCTCCTGAATGGAGGAGAGCTGGATGGGGTACGTGTCCTTAAGGAATCCACCGTTAAGATGATCATGAGTGAACAGATGCCTGCTCACATCACTTACGAAGAAGGCTTCCGCTACGGACTTGGAGGTCAGGTAAACCAGGAGACCGGCGAATATGGCTGGAGCGGGATGGCATCAACAGATTTTAAGGCAGATCCCAAAAACAACATGGTGCTGCTTTCTTTCACCCAGTATATCCCCTTTATGGAAGTTCCCTTTGCAGCCGAATACCACGCTTTGGTCCGGAAGGCCATAGTTCAGAGTGAATAGCCACTTGCCGCAGCAAGCTTCCTGGACCGAACCTACAGGGTGTAAGCCAGGCCCACATTCCATTTAAATGTCGGGAAGGGTTCAATATTGCTGGAGAGGACCTGGATGCCCTGGAAGAAAATGGCAAATGGAATATCACGTAAGGATGCTGAAACAAAAGCGGCTGTAAACAGACCGTCCTCATTACCGGTGTAATTGATATAGAAGATCTGCAGACTGGCCGAAAGCAAAGCCTTTTTTCCCAATGCAATATCGGACCTATTGGCCTGAAGATTAAAGAAGTGGCCTTTAGTGGTTCCCTGATCCTGTCCCCTGTCCAGCAGGTAAGTGAATGCCAGGGAGCCGGCCGGACTAAACTTGTACTTACTGATAAACTCCACAGCCAGGTATTTCTGTGCCCGCCAGAGGACTTCATCCTCGGTCTCATATTCACTGAAAAAAGAGCTGATCACAGCACCGGTCTTAAATTCAAATTTGGGCCTGTCAACTAGCGTATAATGGAACCAGTTATCGATGATCCAGGGCCTCAATTCCAGGCTGTAGGAAAGCGCAGGGTCATAACTGAACCGTCCCTTGGTCAGCGAAAGCATACCAATAAGGGCGGGTTTATCTAAAGAAAACGAAGGAATATAGGCAATCCCATTACTATTCAGGCTGATTTGTGCTTCAGCTTTTAACTTTTTCGATCTGGTGCTATCGGCACGCTCCATGGACCAGGTAACAGAGAAAATAAAGAGGAATAGCAGGGGTAAAAAGAAATTCTTCATTTAAAGATTTGTTTTGATTAGGTTGAATATCAGCCAGGGATCCACCGGTAGGTGCAGCCCTGGTTCAGGTGAATAAAATCGACGCCAGGGATATGCTGCGTAAGATGCTGGTTCAGCATCCTCATACCCATCTCCTCGGCTGTGCCATGATTGATCACCACCAGCGGATCGCCCGTATCCTCCGCATAGGTGGTCTGGGTCCAGGTCCGGACAGTGTCATCAATGGCGATCACCAGATCCGGTTCCAGTTCCCGGTACTGCATGGGATCGCAGATGCATCCAGTTCCAAGACCCACACTGGTCACCATTCTCTCACCATCTCCATAAAAGGCCACACCAGGCTGATTCAGTACCCTCAGGCTGCTGGCAATATTCCTGGCCACCTTCCATGCACTATCGGGCTCAACCTGGTACACATTATAGTAGTCCTTTGATCTGACTATATCTCCGGGTTTATATCCCAGAGCCTGGCCCAGTGCAAAGGGCATTCCAAAACCCTTGAGAATATCTGGCACATCATGACTCCTGATAATCACCAGCTCATTCTCCTCAATCCATTGCTTCTTTTTTTCGATGGCCGCCAGATAATGTTCCCTGGCTGGCGAAGGGCTTGTATGGAACAGGCCGTTCTCCTGGTCCAGATCCCAATGTGTGTAAAAGGTGGGTTCATGGACTATCATAAGATTGATACCTTGCTCCTTTGCTATTTTAAGAGTGGAGAAGTAGGGCTGCCAACAGGTTCCGACCTTCCGGATCTTTGTATCCGGATCCCCGATGACAATCCGGTCCACCGATGGTTCAGAGACCTGGTGGAGACTCCGCAGGTATTCGTGCATGTCCCTGGCTGTGATGATGCTCCCTTCAGGCGCTTTGGCCTGAATGCCCAGGGTCATCCCCCCTAAGGAGACCAGGGATGTACTGATGATAAACTCTCTCCGTTTCATGGGCTGTCCATATTATTTTTCTGGTATGGAAATTAAAAATATCTTTATTAGCCAGATTTATCTTTCTAAATTACTCATTTATGAAAATACCTGCCTGCTTTTCGATGGTTTTAATCCTTTTATCATTCTATGGTTGTACAAAAAAAAACGAAGGAGCTAGCTATGTAGAAGGTCTTCTATATGGGGACGGGAAAGCCGTTCGCATTGAAATCATAGATGGACAGATAACCCGGATCAAATCCCTAAGCCCATCGTCCGCCTCGCCGGAGGTCTACCTGGCCCCGGGACTGATTGACATCCAGATAAACGGATATATGGGCGTTGATTTTTCCGACCAGGAATTGACCCGGGAGATGATGCAGGAAGCTACCAGGGCTTTATGGAAAGAGGGGGTGACCTCTTATCTGCCTACCCTGATCACAAGTGATCACGAGCGTTTGGAAAAAAGTTGTTCCCTGTTGGCGGAGATTCTTGAAGACGAGGTGATCGGAATGTCCATGCCCGGCATCCATCTGGAAGGACCCTATATTTCGCCGGTAGCGGGTTATAGGGGTGCTCATCCTGAAAAGCATGTCCGCTTGCCTGATTGGGATGAATTGTCTGAACTACAGGAAGCAGCCCGTCAGGGGATCAGGCTTGTTGCTGTAGCACCGGAAATGGAAGGAGCCATTCCCTTTATCAAAAAATGTAAAGACAAGGGGCTTGTTGTTACTCTGGCTCATCATAACGGAACACCTGCTATTATTGATCAGGCGGTTGATGCAGGCGCTACTCTGTCCAACCACCTGGGGAATGGTTGTGCCAATGAAATCAATCGTCATAATAATCCACTCTGGCCACAGCTTTCAAACGACGGGCTCTCCATCTCCATTATTTCCGACGGATCACATTTAACAAAAGAGGAAGTCAGAACCTTCTACAAGGTAAAAGGTTCGGGTGGGACCATTCTCGTTTCTGACGCAGTATCTTTTGCCGGACTTCCATTGGGTGAATATGAAAAGGATGGTTTTACTTATCTTCTCACCGAAGATGTAGTGAAATTTCCCTCCGAGAATGTCCTGGCAGGAGCTGCCATGCCCATCAGCCGGTGCATCAGCAATATGATGAAGTTCACCTCCTGTGACCTGAAGGAGGCCATACAGATGGCCAGTACAAATCCTGCCAGGCTTTTGGGACTGGACCACCTGGGTGAAATCAGTCCGGGGAAACGGGCCGACCTGATCCTCTTTACCATGGAAGATGGCCAGCTGGTCATTCAGCAGACCATGGTGGCCGGAAAGGTCGTCTATTCAAAAGAGTAAGACTCGGTTTATGGAGAAAAAAAAGCTGTTAAAAAGAGTGCTCCTGGGGCTTACTGCCATTGGGCCGGGACTCTTTTTAATCGGGTACAATATCGGAACAGGCAGTATCACAACCATGGCGAAAGTGGGTGCGGAGCATGGCATGACCCTGACCTGGGCACTGGTCCTCTCGTGCATCTTCACCTACATATTGATGGTGGCTTATGGTAAGACAACTATTGTTTCGGGTAAAACTGCGCTTTCCACCATTAAATCACATCTGAGGTATGGGAAAATTCTGGCTATCTATATATTGATTGCCCTGGTCATAGGGGAGCTACTGGCCCTGATGGGAATATTCGGCATTGTCACTGATCTGATACGTGAAGCCTCCAGGCTCCTTTTTGGAGGACCGGGATGGAGCACGCTGACTATCACCATAGTGCTGGTTATTTCTCTTTATACCTTGCTATGGTTCGGGAAGTACCTGATTTTCGAGAAATTCCTGATCACACTGGTTATTCTGATGGGGCTCAGTTTTATACTCGTCTTTTTTATGGTAAAGCCCAGTTTCTCTTCCATAGCAGGCGGACTGGTACCCAGTATCCCAAAAACCGATGGAACTCTCCGCCTGATTGCAGCCATCACAGGAACGACCTGTTCGGCCGCTGTATTTATTATGCGAAGCACGGTGGTGGCCGAAAAAGGATGGACTATTCAGAATCTTAAGCTGGAAAAAAGAGACGCAGCAGTATCCGCCTCCATGATGCTTTTCCTGAGCCTGGTTATCATGGCTGTATCGGCAGGCACACTGCACGTGATGGGAATGAAATTGAATAATACCGTCGAAATGATCAGCCTGTTTGAGCCCCTGGGCGGAAAAATTTCTGCATTAATTCTGATCCTGGGAATTGTAGGTGCCGGAATTTCCTCCATTTTTCCCATCATCTTAATAGCTCCCTGGCTCATCTCAGATTATACAGGACGAAAGCGGAACATCCAAAGTCCCATGTACCGGGTCCTGGGACTCATTGGAGTCCTTTTCGGATTCGGAATGCAGTTTATTGATACCACCCCTCCCCTGCTGATGGTATTTTCACAGGCCTTCCAGGCATTGATCCTGCCTGCGGTTGCCATTCCCATATTTATCCTGATAAACCGAAAGGCACTGATGAAGGAGTATGTAGCAGGGACCTGGATGAACATAAGCCTGGTGGTGATCATTTTTTATAGCCTGTTAACCAGCTACTTCGCTATTGCCGATTTTTTCTGAAAAAAAAGTACGCTTTAAGTGTAAACAAATTCCTCGTTCATCTTTCTAAATAGTAGAGGGACCTTGTAAAAACTTACTGCAATGCCTACACTAATCACACTTGCCACCTATGAGCAGTCCCAAACTGCCTGCTTTCTCAAGGAGAAATTGGAAAGTGAGAATATCGACTGCTTTTTTGCCATATTGAACACTGACGAAGGCGAATGGGATGAGGTCCGGGTTCAGGTGAAAGAAGAGGATGTGGAAAAAGCCATCCAGGTCATGTTGGGAATCAAGGACGAATATGGCAAAAACATTGAAGAGCTCGAGCCCTCCAATCTTTTGCATCGGATTCTTGTTCCAAGCGATTTTTCAAAGGCCTCGGAATACGCCTGCCAGTATGCCATACACCTGGCACAAAAGATCAGTGCCGAACTGAAGGTCCTGCATGTATACTCCGATCCGATCAGTGATCTTCGGATCAAAGAATCGGCCACCTACCTGGACTATCTGAATACTACCATAAAGGCGACAGAGAAGAAAGCTAAAACCGATATCGTCGATTTTAGCGATAAAATGAGGGCTTACATGGATTCACAGAAAATGAAAGAGATAAAGATACACTCCTCTCTGGCCAGGGGAAATATCATAGAAAATATCCAAAGAGTCAGTCAGAAGTACAAACCAGACGTGATAGTCCTGGGAACCGTTGGTCAAAGAGAAGACTCCAGGAGTGTGCTCGCTGGGCTGGCCAATTCCATTGTCAGCGGACTGGATGTTCCTGTATATGCCATCCCGGGACCCAGCTCCCCGGAGGATTTTCAAAAGGTTAAAATCCTCTATGCCACTGATTTTAATGAAAGAGATCATAACTCCCTGGATCGCTTGTTAAAAATCGTGGATCCCTTTGATATGCAGATCACCTGTATTCATATTGATACGGCTCATAATCCTGCGAAGAAAGAGAGAATGGATGAATTAAACTCTCAGCTGAAAAAAGATTACAGTCAACACTACATAATATGTGAGTTAATTGAAGATGAGGATGTGTTTCACGGGATAAAAGAGTTTGCTTCCAGGAACAAGATTAACCTGCTCTCCTTTACAGTACATAAACGTGGGATATTTGAGAAGCTTTTCAAACCTAACCTATTTAAAAAGATACTTCAGGAGTCCCATCTTCCCATATTACTTTTTCCATCCTAATCCTAACAATCATGCAACACTTCATCTACTTATCGCTTACTCCGGAAGCCCTTGTGGCATCCCATCTTCCCCCGGTTGAATTTGGCAACTATCTGGCAGTGGGCACCAGAAAAAGGTTGCGCGGACAGGCCATCTTCCTGGAACTGGAGCCCGGTAAACTGACAGATCTGCCGGCAGACTACCTCAACGAGAGGCTGATACCCTATGAGAATGGAGAACCCAAACGTTCCCTTTATCTATCCATATACAGAGTGCTGGAAAAAACCCCTCTGGAAGCCATGAAGAGCCTCTACCTGGTCACAGACGACGGAAAGGTACTGGAGCTGAAATCAGGAGTTTTCACGCCAAACAAGCAAGATCTGGTCCACCTGTATCAGCAGTTTAATCCAATTAGCACCCGGGTGGCCAGCAAACTAACTCCACCCGAGTTCATCTCCTTCCTCACAGATACAAAAAAACCGGTTTCGGCACCGGCTATTTTTATGGCCGAGTTAAAACTGAATAAGCTGGCCCGACATCCGGAGGCTCCCATCCATGATCTTCCCTATCCAAACCCGGATCACCTGAGGGATTGTCTCTCCACTCTGATACTGTCCGAGCACCGTCTTACCAAAACCGTGATCCGCCAGTTCAAGGGAGAACTCTCGTACCGGACCATCAAAACAGGTTTTTTCGTTGGGAACCAGGAGAGTTACCTCTATTATCCTTTTCCTTCCGCCGAAGAGCTGGAAAGCTCCCATTACTCCTGGTGGCGATCTGCCCTCACACTGTGTTTTTAGGGCAGTTACTACAGGCTAACTAATTACTTGAAGCTCCAAATTGTTAGCAATTTCCGGTATTTATTCAAAACATTTAAGGAGAGTTTTGCGTATACATTACAGAGACTACCAAAAATTCTTATCATTATGATTGACAAGATCGACATTCTTCGCAACTACCACGATCAGGCAATCGTCATAACACTGGCCGATGAGAAGGAAGCTTTATCGGGAATGATCGTGGACGACACCCCAATCGATCACTGCGTATTCGTGGAAAACCCTAACTTGGTCGAATTTTATGAGACCCGGAAAACATCTCTAGCACACAGGGTTTACTTCAGGGATGTGAAAGCCATTGATTACCAGTAACAGCCTATTTACAACAGCCATGGCAGGTAGCAGAGTTAAAATCTGGAAACAGGATCCCAGTGTTAAAAGTATTGGGATCCGTTCCTCATACATATACACCCCGGTTGAAAGTGGCCCTGCCGATCAGGACATCATTCTGCAGGGCATGCCCCGGGTGGTGGCGAATAACGACAATGATTTCATTTTCTACCCGGAAGAGAATCCACTTGAATTTGATGCAGTACATACCTTCACTATTGTCAGGCAGGTCCTGACCATGCTTCGCAGAGCGCTGAACCGGATGAATATTACTCAGAACTTCAACTGGTTCTGGGGACCCGAACCCATAGAGGTATATCCGAGAGCCGGTCTGGATGCAAATGCCTATTACAGCAGGAATGAAAAGGCCCTCCGTTTTTTCTATTTCCATCCTTCAGGAGAGGAATCAAATCCACTGATATACAGCTGCCGTTCCTTTGATATTGTGGCACACGAGGTGGGACATGCTGCCCTGGACTCCTTGAAACCGGAATACCTGGGAAACAGCTGGCATCCTCAAACCGGTGGCCTCCATGAATCTTTTGCCGATCTGGTAGCCATTTTTACCATGCTGGCCCAAATGGATGTCTGTGAAGCCATCATCGTGGAATCCAAGGCGGATCTTCATGCCAAGACCTTCTTCCCTGCCCTGGCGGAACAATTCGGAGAGGCATTTGGCCGTTCCATGGGCCTCAGAAATGCCGACAACGACCTGAAGATGAGTGAAGTCTCCACAGAAGTTCACGATATCTCCAGGGTGTTCACCGGGGCAATCTATGATATCCTCGCTGATTTCTTCGAGCTCTACCAGGAACCAGGCTTATATGACCAGGCTGAGTCTTTATTCAAGGTCGGTAAATACATGACCTCCCTGCTTATCGCTTCCATCTGGCAGGGTCCTGAAAACAATGCCACCTACGCCGATATCGCCAATAAAATGCTTGAACTGGAAGAAGACGAAGAACGAAAAGAGATCATTCGGGAACAGTTCAGAAAAAGAGAGATCCTGGATGCCCCTGTTGGCCTGATGGCTGAGCAACCAAAAACACTCAACTGGGACGGTTGCTGCGGAACCATGCGTCTCCGGGAACACGTAAAGCTGTTCGAAAAGAGCATTCGTGCTGCCTCAAAATAGGATCCCGTAAATTCCTGCAATGGACAGGGATTACTCTGAAGCATATCCCTGATAATAAAAAACTTACCTTTCTTGGATAAGTCCCGGAATTGTCGGAACTTATATGGCTTTTTTGCTTAGACTCGAAATAGTAAATCGGCTATAGCTATGAAGCCTGGCAAAATTTTTAGGTTTGTTCAGGAGCTGAAGCGCAGAAGGGTATTTCGGGGAATAGTGGTATACGGTGCTTCAACCCTGGTGTTATTTGAAGCTGCCACAAACCTGGCCAATTTTTTTGGTCGCGATAAACCACCCACCTGGTTTGTGGTGCTGCTTGGAGTAGGCTTTATTGTTTCCCTGTGGTTTTCCTGGATCTATGATATCACCCCCGGAGGTATCCGTAAAACCGAATACGGATCCGACGAGAAAGTACCCATCCCTAAAAAAGAAGTCAGGACTTACCAGACCACTACATTCATAAGCGTCTTACTGATCATTGGACTACTCACATTCAATATCGTTGACCATGCCCGGGTAAAACAAATCAGGGCCCTGGACAAATCCATTGCAGTTCTCCCTTATCAGGATCCTACCCTGAATCCCAGCCAGGCCCGCACCTATGAATTCGTGGGGCAAAAACTAACCACTTGCTTATCCAAGATAAAGGATTTCAAGGTCATTCCCTGGGATGAATGCCGGACTTATATGAGACGTAACAAGAAATTCCCCCAGGTGGGGGAAGATCTCAAGGTTTGCATTCTGGTCAAATGGGAACCCTATGAGACCGGGGAGAACCGGCACCTGGCTATTGAGCTGATTTCCGCAGAGGATAACGATTTGATTTGGGCCGAAACTTATGCAATAGAGGGCTCCTGGGCCAATGAAGTCGACCGGCTTAGCAATCATATTTCAAACAAGATCTTCCGGAAACTCCGCACCTATCTCACCCCGCATGAAAGAGCGCTCCTGAATAAAGAAGGTGTTTCGGCCCAGGCAAGAATGTTACTTTCCCTGGGCAATGCCTTCACTCAGGATGCCTGGACAAATTCCGAAACGGGTAGTAACAATAATGGAGAGAAACATGCATATACTGATTCCATTAGTTTCAGCACAGCCATTAAATATTACTCGGATGCCATACTGGAGGATCCGGCCTTTGCTGAAGCTTATGCCAACCGGGCAAAGGCCAAACTTATGGGGATCAGGGCGGGCTTCTTTGATCATTCAGTTCTGGATGAAAGCAGAAAAGATATTGAACATGCGTCCAATATTAACGAAGATCTCCCCGAGGTACATGTGGCCATGGGATTTTATTACTTCTATGGAATCAGAGAGTTTGAACTGGCAGCCGTTTCCTTTGAAAAAGCCTGTGAATTAAGACCCAACTATACGGAATACCTGTTTTATCTGTCGAAAATATATTCCACGCTCGGGAACTGGAGGCAAGTACATGTCCTGAGTGATAAAATCTTTGAGTCCAATTCCCAGAATGCACTTTATTTTACAAACCTCGGGCTTTCCTATCAATATCTGGATGAATACTCGAAAGCAGACCGGAGTCAGGACAGGGCCATAGAATTAATGCCCCACTGGTATGCTCCTTATGTGAATAAGGCATATAGTCAGGCTTTCAGGGGGAAAATTGACGAAGCAAGAGCTACCCTGGTTCAGGGCATAGAAAATTCAGAGAGGAGTTTCAACAGATTCCTGGCAGAGTTAAATCTGTATGAAGGGAACTATGTCAGGGCGGCACAGCAAATCGAGTTTGCCATCGAGCAGGAGTTTAAAGATCTTCAGGAGAGCCCGGGTGAGGCCTGCCTGGTCAAAGCGAAAATTCATAAATATGCCGGTCACGCAGAGCTTGCCAGCGAAAATTTCCGCCTTGCCATAGCTTACTTTGAGGCTCAGCTCACGAAAAATCCTGAAACCTATTCTAACCACAGCAAGCTGGGATTGGCCTTTGCAGGATTAGGAAAGAAACAGCAGGCTATTGAGCACGGACAGAAGGCGCTCTCACTTGGAATCCAAAACTACAGCGCTTTTGACTTTCCGTTCATCCTGTATGACATGGTACGGACCTACACCCTTTGCGGAGAATATGAATCCGCTTTTACTACCCTGAATGATTTACTGGCCACCCACTCCCTATATACTCTAGATTATATACAAATTGACCCGGACCTGAAGCCACTGCTTGAAGAGCCCGGGTTTAAAGATCTTAACCCTTAAAATGTAAAAATATGCCTAACCCTCCCATTGTTTGGCACTTAGACACGGAAGGAATCCAGCCTTTTCGCTACAATCCAAACGACAGATTAACGCGGATTAAAGAGATAATGGAAGCTTTTCAAGCGGAAGATTCAAAGATAAGCCTGAGACAAGTTCTAAGGCAGATTGAGGAAATCTGTAATGAAACTAATACTACAGATCCTCCAGATGAACAAGCTTAGATTGCAGGCATAAATCCATCAAACCATGAATAGTAGCTCCGTGGTCTTTATCGCTTTTCAGAAGCGGGAAAATCTCGGGATTGGATACATGTATGCGATCCTTTCCGAAGCCGGATACGAGGTGCATATCATTGATGTCAGAAAGGAGAAAGAGGAAATACTGCAGGAACTTAAGGCACGGAATCCATTGTTAGTTGGATTTTCCGTTATTTTTGAAAACCATATTTATGACTTTCAGACACTTATCGAATACCTGAGGTCCAATGGTTTTCAGAATCATTTTACCGCCGGGGGGCATTTTGCAAGCCTGAGGCCTGCGGATCTGTTTGAAATGGCACCTTCCCTGGATTCTTTAGTCAGGTTCGAAGGGGAACATACCATCCTGGACCTGGCAAATCATCTTCAGCAGGATAAGGACTGGAAAAAGGTAAGCGGTATCTCATACAAAACGAACGGGGCTATTATTCACAACAAACTGCGTGCATTGGAACCCGACCTGGATGCCTTCCCCTTCCCCCACAGGCCAGGATTGGAGGAATACGCGCTCGAGAAGAAATATGCCACCCTCCTGGCCGGAAGAGGCTGTATTTATAAATGTGCTTTCTGTGATATCAGGGAGTTTTACAGTCAGCCCCCCGGTCCGGTGAAACGGATCAGAAAACCGGAAAAGGTTGTGGAGGAAATGGCCGGCCTGCATAAGGAACACGATTGCAGAGTTTTCCTCTTCCAGGATGATGACTTTCCTTTAAAGGCTGGCAGGACTACTTTCTGGGTGGAGGAATTCTGTCGAGAACTTAAGGAACAAAAGCTTATGGGGCAGATCCTGTGGAAGATCAATTGCCGGCCCGATGAGGTGGACTCTGGCTTGTTCGATCTAATGAAAACCCATGGTCTGTTCAAAGTGTATCTGGGGATCGAAGACGGCACAGAGGCAGGATTAAAGAAGATGAACAAACGCCTGGAGGTGGCTGATCACATAGAAGGGATCAGGATCTTAAAGGACCTTGGGATCAGCATCGATTATGGATTTATGCTGTTCCAGCCAGACTCCAGCTTCCAGTCTGTGAATGAAAATCTCGATTTCCTGGAACAGATCTGCCAGGATGGATATATGCCGGTATTTTTCCTGAAAATGATGCCCTACCTGGCCACCAGGATTGAAAAGGAATTAAGGGAAGAAGGGCGATTAAAAGGACGACCGGGCTTCCTGGATTATGAGTTCCATGAGTCTTCCATGGATGAGTTCTATTTTTTTGTAAACGAACATTTTTCTACCTGGTTCCATGATCCCGGCGGTTTGAACAATTATTTCAAATGGGCCATCAACTACCTGGCAGTATATGACTTCTTCCATGGATACCATCCAAAAATTGAACCTTTAGCTGAAAGGATTTACAATGAGGTGGTCCAAGCAAACCACTTCATCATAAAGATCATGAGAGAGCTTTCAGCCCTGTTCGAATCAGGAAAGTACGTTATGGATAATGAATCAAGCCTTGACAGATACAGCCGATCCATTGAGCAAATACACGATACCACCCGTAAGAAAGCGGCCGATCTCCTGGAGCAAATCAAAATATACTATATAAGCAGGGATATCTTCATAGACGGCTTACGTTCCCCGGCTGGCAATTCTCAATAATGCATTATCTTAGATAGCAAATTTCAGAAAAATGATACAGAAAGTGACTTTTCTTGTAGGCATACTGGCATGCTGTATACTCCAGGGCAGTGCTGCTCAAAGCATCGAAATCTATGTGGCCCCGGATGGAGATGATACTGCAGATGGAACCCTGTCATATCCAGTCGAGAGCCTCCAAAAAGCAGCAGAGCTGGCCGCTGATAAAGCCGGTCAGGCAGCCGTCACCATATATCTGTCCGGAGGAACTTATTATCTGACCGAAGCGCTGAATCTGGGTCCTGAGGATGGCGGAACTGCAGATGCTCCCATCCAATGGAATGCCATGCCCGGAGAAGAAGTTATTATCAGCGGGGGAATCCGGGTGGAGGGATGGAAGCAGGAGAAAGACGGTAGTTGGTCCTTAGAATTGCCTGCATCTTGTCCGGGGACTTTCAGATCACTTTATGTAAACGGGCTCAGAGCCAACAGGGCCCGGCATCCTGATTCGGGCTATCTGCGAATCAAGAAAGCAGGGAAGGACCAGCGGACCAATTTTTATTACAAAAAAAAGGATATTCCAGCTATTGAAAGTGCCGAAGGGCTCGAACTGATCCTGCTGCATGACTGGTCGGTCACCCGCATCCCGGTAAAGTCGGTTAAGCAAAAAGCAAAGCAGCTTATTGCGGTGGATTCCATAGGTGCATATTTAGACTTCTTCACCCTCACAAACTGGGAAGAGCATCCCCGCTACTACCTGGAAAATGTTCCGGAGTTCTGTGATCAGCCGGGAGAATGGTACGCCAATTTTGACCAGCGGAAAATATATTATTATCCGAGAGAAGGGGAGCGGATGGAAGATGCATCCGGGGTTATACCACTGACCGAAAAGCTTGTGGTGATAGAGGGCCATGAAAGAAATCGGGTAGGACATATCAATTTCAGTGGCATCACTTTTGAAAATACCTCCTGGACTCTGCCTGGATCCGGTTATTGCGGCATCCAGGCCTGCATGTATACAGATCGAACATCAAAAAAGGAGACCTGGAGCAGGATACCCGCAGCCATTGAACTCAATCTGGCGGACCACTGCAATTTCGACCAATGCACCATCAGAAATACCGGGGGATCCGGTATCTGGATACGGCAAAACTGCGCGGACTGTGCGATCACCCGAAGCCATATCCATGATATTTCAGGCAATGGGGTAAGTATCGGGGAAGGAAATGACCGGCTCTCCGGCGGGGTTCCCTGGTGGGTATCAGTACCTGAGGAGGTCTCCCGGAATAACCGGGTGAGTCATTCACTCATCGAGAACTGCGGGATACAATTTCATGGGGCTGTAGGAATCTGGTGTGGCCTGGTGGCAAACACGGTGATCGAGCACAATGAGATCCGGGACCTGCCCTACACCGGAATCTCAGTGGGGTGGATGTGGACCGCAGATCCGACCCCCTGCCGGGAGAATACCATCCACGCCAATCACATTCATCATATCTTGAATATACTCAGTGACGGAGGAGGAATATACAGTCTGGGGCTGCAGCCGGGAAGCCGGATCACAAAGAACCGGATCCATGATGTCCAGGTCAATGCCGGCAGAGCTGAAAGCAATGGTATGTTCCTGGATGAGGGAACCAAGGAGCTGTTGGTAGAAGATAATATTATCTACAACATCGCCCGTTCCCCCCTGAGGTTTCATAAGGCGAAAAAGCCCAATACGGTTCGCAACAACGTGCTGGTTTGCGGAGATGATATTCCTCCTATCCGCTACAACAGTACCAATCCGGAAGATATTCAAAAGACCCATAATATCATTTTAAGGCAGTCCTCAGATGCGGATATGGAGAAGCTTCAAAAGCTGGTGGATGCATGCTTGGTTTATTAAAACAAAATATCACCGTGGCTGTTAATATAATGCTGTTGACCGGGGCAGGTATGTCCCGTAATATTTTTGCTAAGACTTAAATCATAAATGACCGAATTATGAGAAAAAAGAATATCAAAGTGGTTTTAATATCCGCACTGCTCTTCCTGCTGGTGCTGCCCGGAGTCGCGCAGCAAAGCCGGGTAAAAATATACAGTGCAAACTCGGACAGCACCGTCTGTGGACCGATGGTCTCCGCCTACAGGACCTTTTTCAAGCTCCAGCTGTATTATGATGCGTTGGACACCTGGCGCCCGGTCTTCAACGACTGCCCGTCTTTCAGCGAAATGATCTATATAGATGGGATCACCATGTACCGGTCCCTGATAAAGGCCGCTCCGGATGGTCCGGCCCGGGAGGGGCTTATCGATACACTGATGCTGATTTATGATCGCAGGATGGATAATTTCGGGGGTGAGGGCAATGTGCTTGGCCGTAAGGGAAGAGACCTGCTCAACTATCGGGGTTCCGATATTGATCAGGTGAAAATCGCCTATACAATGCTTAAAAGGAGCATAGAGATTCAGGGAGTAGAATCACTGGAAGCAACCCTGGTCCTCTGCATGTCCTCAGGTATTACACTGAAAGATAAGGGTGAACTCGAGGACACCACTATTATTGCGGACTATCTGATGATTCTGGGGAACCTGGTCCAGTTGGAGAAAAAGAGTTCGCGATGGGAAAGGGCCAGGGCCACCATTGATGAAATGGTACTCAAGGAGGGTATTCTTTCCTGTGAAGCACTCGACAGGCATTTCAAACCGCGATTTGAAGAGAGCAAAAACGATCTGGTATTTCTTGAAACGGTGATCTCCTCCTATTTTACAACCGGATGCGACCGATCAGAGTTATATGCAGCCGCGTCAGAGAATCTTTACAGAATGAACCCCGGTCCTGAATCGGCTCACAACGTGGCTATCCGCTTTATTTCCATTAACGATCTCTATAAGGCAGCCGTCTACCTGAAAGAGGCCGTGCAGGGAGACAATATCGATCAGGAAACCAGGGCCCAGTGGTATTACGAACTGGCCGTGGTGAACATGGCTCTTGAGGACAATTGCCAGGCCATCGTTTATGCCCGGGAATCCATCAAGCTTAAGAACGATCTTGGGAAGGCCTATATCCTCCTGGGAGATGCTTTCATTGCCTCCCGGGCCAGTCTGGGTGATGATTTCCAGCAGCGGACTGCTTTCTGGGCAGCGGCGGACATGTATGTCAATGCTGTCTCCGCGGATCCCTCTCTTGAAGAGGAAGTCGATATGAAACTGAAAAACTGCGCCAGCCAGTATCCCGACAAAGAGGAAACATTTTTCAGGGATTTTAAAGAAGGAAATCAATTCATAGTGGGTGGGTGCATCAATGTAAATACCACCGTTCGGGTAAAATAATAGCCCTCACCGGACCTCCTAAAGATTCAGGGTCAGACCGATCATGGCGAAGGGCATGAAGGCCGGTTGGTAGATGGCTTTATTGGCATCCTTATAGGTGAAAGGCTCATCGTCGTTCTCGTTGTCATTTCTTGGATTCACATTGTCATTATCGGGGCTGTAGGAGGTATCATGCCCATGCAAAGTGCTTGGCAAATAATAATCGAGCCCGGCGGCGATTACCAGATTTAGATTTTTGGACATGTTAAAATGAGTTTCCAATCCTGCTCCGGCTCCCCATTGCCGCGAGACGACATCAAATTCCTCGTTCCCGCCGATGTAGGCAAAATTCCCCTTAAAAGAGGAGCCCCTTGGACCTATGATGAAATAAGAATGCTTTAGTCCGAAAACAGATTTGGGGAATAAAAAATCGAAGCGATAATCTATGGATCTGCCTGACTTTTCAGGGGTCCCATTTGTATTATTGTTAATAAAAATACGGCGGGCATCCATGGCCCTGCCCGGATTAATAAGACTATAACCCACCCCTGCCCGAAGCTCGAAGGGGAGCTGCCTGTTGTGCAGGGTGATGTTTCCCTGAATTCCATAACCCCTGCTATACCCGGTAAGAATTCCCGCTGAGATTTTCGAGGGTGTCTTGGCTTTTTCCTGGCCAGAAGCCAGAGAGCCTGAACCAATCAAAAATATACTTAGTAACATAAATATCTTTCCTGCTTTCATCTTTAAGAATTTTAGAAACGCAATTAATTTACATGGCCCTTATTAAACGATGTTTCTTAAAAAATATTTTAAAGTCCTTACATTTGAGCTCATGAACCGGCCCAACTTTTCCTACTTCAACGGTGACATGGTCCCTTTCGGGGATCTGAAGCTCCATGTGACGGACCTCCTGTTTCAAAGGGGCTACGGTGTATTTGACTTCTTTCGAAGTCGGAACGGGAGCATCCCCTGGCTGGAGGATTATTTGGAAAGGCTTTACACCTCACTGGCCTTGTCAGCCATTGAAGTGGATCTGGACCAGGAAGCGTTCACCTCCCTTATTTATGACCTGCAGGAAAAGAACGGCCTGAGCAATGGGGCCTTCAAGGTGATCATCTCCGGGGGATACTCGGATAACCTGGAATCTGCCACCGGACCCGCAAATATTATTATCCTGAATATCCCCTGGAAAAAACCGCCGGATGAAAGTTTTGAGAAAGGAGTAAACCTGATCCGTGAAGAGTTCGTCCGTCCCAACCCGGAGGTCAAAACACTCTATTACCTAAACACCCTGAGGCTTCAAAAGAAACTCGGAGAATATAATGCCGTGGATATTATGTTCCACAATCACTATATCTCGGAAGCATCCCGTGCCAGCCTTTTTTTTGTAAAGGGTGATCAAATATATACTCCTGCAAAGGATATATTAAAGGGAATTACACGGAAAAAAGTACTGTCCCTGTACCCTGAGATCCGGGTAGAAAACATTGAGGCCAGATTCCTTTACGATTTCGATGAAATGTTCCTCACCAGCACCTCCAGGGAGGTGACCCCGGTGGTCTCGGTAGAGGGAAAGAAGATCGGCAAGGGTATGCCGGGATCCAAAACCCGTGAGATCCAGGCCGCGTTCCGCGCAAAAAGCTGGTAGACGCCCCATTTGACTCCAAAGGCAAATGGTCCTAACTTGCATAGGATCCATTCGAATCATAAAAGCCGGAAAAAACCGTTGTACCTATATTAGCTGACATCTAAAAGCCATGTACCATGAAAAATATTGTTTTCCTGTTATGCCTGAGCATCTCGGCAGTAGCATATTCACAGGTAATTACTGAGGAAGAACTCACATTGATGGTGAAAACCGCGCAGGAAAAATGTGTCGGGGCACATCAAAGCATTATCCAGCGGACCAATGAAGATTTTGCAAAATCCATCTGGGGTAAAAAGATCAGATTTAACAATGCCACCATTGTCAGGTTCTTTAGCCATTCTGCCGGTGAAAAAGTCTCAGCGGGAGTTGATCTTTTCAAGACTAATCCCAAGGACTGGGTGTATGCTTTTGATCAGAAAGCTGCCGCAGACCTTTTTACAGGAAATGCAGTAAGGGTAACGGAGTCCTACAATACCCAGTGGCTTAAAGCCAACCAGAACATCTTACATGCCGAAGTCAAAAAGGATGGGAGCAAGATCACCCTGGAATTGTACTGTCCCCAGGACCGGTTTCTTGAATTACTGAGAATCGGAAAAACCCAGAGCATTGAATTTTTAATCACTGGATACAAAGGGAGTGCGACATCCTCCAGCAACATTTACGGAGTGTTAACCGAGGTCCACGTCGAAAAGCAGGTACTCAAATGCGAAAACGGCCATGAGTTTGACAAAGCATTGGGCTACAAATTCTGTCCCACCTGCGGGGAACCCCTGAAATAGAACTCCAGGCAAGCGAACAACGATCCTGAGGCTTCACCAGCTTTCCATTCCGGATTTATCTTGCTATCTTACTGCTGCCATATAATCTACCCCAGCTGACATTATCAAAATTATATCTTATGACCTCAAACTCAAGAAGAAGCTTTATTAAAAAAACAAGCGTCGCTTCAGCAGCTATATCGTTCGGTGGCATGCTGCCTGCCTTCAGTGCAAAAAGCTATGGCCGTATTTTGGGTTCCAATGAAAGAATTGCCGTATCGGTGATGGGTGTAAACTCCAGGGGAAAAGCTCTGGCCTCCAATTTTGCACAGCAAAAGGATTGTGAGGTAGTCCATATTTGTGATGTGGATAAGAGAGCCATCCTGGCCTGTCAGGAAGAATTGAAACCATTACAGGATATTAAAACCAAAGGATTCCGGGATTTTCGGGAATCACTTCAGGACAAAGAAATCGATGCCATGGTCATAGCCGCCCCCGATCACTGGCACGCTCCAGCAGCTCTTCTGGCCATGCAGGCCGGGAAACATGTCTACCTGGAGAAACCCAGCAGTCATAATCCCCGGGAGGGAGAACTGCTTATAGAGGCAGCAAAAATGTACGGCAAGGCTGTCCAGTTGGGCAATCAACGCAGGTCCTTCCCAAAGGTCATTCAAGGCATGCAGGAACTTAAAGATGGAGTGATTGGCCGTGCCTATTTTGGGAAGGGCTGGTATGCAAATAACCGGGGACCCATTGGCACGGGGAAGGAGAGCGCGGTGCCTGACTGGCTGGACTGGGAACTCTGGCAGGGGCCCGCCCCCAGGCGGACATTTAAAGATAACCTGGTTCACTATAACTGGCACTGGTTCTGGCACTGGGGAACAGGCGAGGCTCTTAACAACGGGACGCATATGATCGATATGTTGCGCTGGGGACTGGAGGTAGATTATCCGGTAAAAGTAAGTTCAAACGGGGGCAGGTATCGATATCAGGATGACTGGGAAACCCCGGATACCCAGGTCATAAACCTCGATTTTAAAGAAGGCGTTTCCATGAGCTGGGAAGGAAGAAGCTGCAATGGGAAACCCATTGAGGGAAGCGGGGCCGGCATACTCATTTATGGAGAAGAAGGCAGCATTTTATTTCCTGGAGGCGACAACTACACGATCTATGATCTTAAGAATAAGGTGGTGAAAGAGGTGAAAGTGGAACAAAAGATGGATACGGGGAACCTGGTCAGTCCCTTTAACAACCTGGATGCCATTCACATCAATAATTTTTTTGACGGGATACGGGAAGGAAGCAACAGGCTCAACGCAGATATCGAATCCGGACATAAAAGCACCTTGCTGGTCCAACTGGGCAACATAGCCCAGCGGGTAGGGCACTCCCTTGAGATCAATCCGGAAAATGGCCACATACTCGATGATGAAGAAGCGCAGACCTACTGGTCGCGATCCTATGAAAAAGGCTGGGAGATGAAGCTATGACAACAAGAAGATCTTTTATCAATACCCTGGGCAAAAGTGCTGCCCTGTCAGCTTTTGCTGCATCCTCAAGCGCCTCTTACGCCTCGAAGTTACTGGCCCCTTTCCCGGACCCAAAACATCTGCGGATCGGGATTATCGGCGCGGAAAATTCACATTCCATCGGGTTCGGGAAGATGTTCAACATAGACAAGAAATTTCCGTCCGCGGAAGTAAAATATGTCTGGGGTGAAACCGATGAATTTGCAAGGAATGCTTCTGAAAAAGGAAATATCCCGAATATCGTCAAAGATCCCCTGGAGATGCTGGGAGAAATTGATGCACTGATTGTTGATCACCGGCATGCAAAGTATCACCTCCAAGCCGCCACCCCCTTTATTAAGGAGGGCATTCCAACTTTCGTGGATAAACCTTTTTGTTACAGAGCCGCCGAGGGAAAAGAGTTCCTGGCACTGGCCCGGAAGCATGGAACGGCAGTCACATCCTACAGCACTATTGCGCACAGCGCTGCGACCTATGATATGAAAGACCAGCTGGACTCCATGGGAAAAATCAACCAGGTGGTACGAACAGGACCGGTGGAGATGGATTCCAAATACGGAGGGGTATTTTTCTACGGGGTACATCTTGTTCAACCTCTCATGTTCATGTTTGGCGAGGAGATCGTTCGGGTGAGGGTCACCAGGAAGGGGCAGCAGGGAAGTGCCAACCTGGTTTACAGAAATGGACTATTTGTCAACCTCATTTTTAAGAATGTTTCCAGTGGCTGGGAAACTTATGTGGAGACAGAAGAGGGGTTTTCGGAACTTAAATCCCGTGTGGAAGAGAGTGATCCGGCACTGTGCTATACCGATATGGTGAATATGTTCAGAACCGGAAAAGAACCCCGGTCCCACCAGAGCATTCTGAATTGCGTATTGGTCCTTGAAGCATTGGAGAAATCTGTTGACAGTCAGAATTGGGAAGACGTGGCGCAAATGAAAATCTGATCCAGTTCACTCTATCTTTCTGGCCTTATGCTCTCCACTCTGATGTAAGGTCAGACTAACTGCTTGCCCTCTTCAAAAACGAATTCCCGCCGGGATTAGTTGAACCCACCGTGCAACCTCCTGTCAGATTTACCGGTCCTAGTAAGCGAAGAACAGATTTCATGGATTAAGGACCTTTAAAACCCGGCCTATGAAAAGAGCTATAATTTTTGGACTTGCTCTTCTGATACCGTTAGTCGCGACCTCCTGTTCCAGTACACGAAAAATTTCTGTCGCCGAACAGAGACGAGGCTTGCTGTTGCTCGAAGGAGAGCAGATCTACAAAAACAAGGGATTCTATAAAGCCAAGAAGAGCAAAAAGCATCGCAAGAAAACCCTGAAGGCCTCCAGGAAAAAATACCGGAGGTAAAACCCTCAAAGTATCATAGCTTAAGGAGCCAAAACTATGTTGTAATCATTTTCATAGTCTTTTATGAAGGCGACTAACGCGTCCATCATATCCTCCAGACCTTTCGAGGTCTCCTTGACCAGAGTGATAATGGCCTTCCACTCCTCCTGTTCATTACTGCTTATGGGAAAGCAGGTATGCAATGTCCTGCTAATGGTCCGGTTGCTCAGGAAATCTGTGTATTCATAGGAAAGATTCTTAATTTGGCTTTTCATTTTCCCGTCTTTCACGGTGAAAACCACGGTAAAAAAGCAAATACTGGAATTCTGTTGCTCGGTTTTCACATATCCCTCCATGCATTTTTGTAGACCATAAAAAGGTCCGGAAACAAGAGCTCCATAGTTCCCGAGAGTATGAGCCTGCTGGTATTTCCCTGCCGGGTCACCAGGCCATCAGCAGAGCCAAAAGAGATAGCCGCCCATTCTGAAATTCTGTTTACAATAGTTTCACGGTTTATTCCTTCCACAATTTTCTCTGTCCAAACCGGTCACTTGCCTTTGCCAGGGATCACGAAAGGAAATTTTCTGAGACAAAGATTAACTGTTAACTTTGGTCTGTATAATTTATGGAAATCACAAAAGATATATCCATTGAAGACCTGGTAGACCTGAAAAAGGCCTCTGTCAGATATCTCAGTGAAAAGGGGATCAAATGCATCGCCTGCGGGGAACCCATCTGGGGCACCCTGGAAGAAGCCGCCAGAGAGAAAGGATTTGGCGAGGAAGAGATTGAGCAGTTTGTCAGGGAGCTGAATTCGCTGTAAACTCCTGGCACCATTGACTTTTATATGCTATTTCTATATCTTGTTCTTAATTGACGGAATCTTTAAGCTCTTTTTCCCGGCTGACTTGCGCGCATGAGTCAGTTTTCTACCCTCTTTTCCGCAATATAGATTATATCCATACACGACGCCTCCCTTCCAACGAAGTGAGGCATTTATCTCTGGGAGCAGGGCCTGCGCCCGCAAAGCTTCCCTGGTAAGTGACAGGTCACAATACCGAATCACTCCTGGTCTTGTTTTAATCATACTTATTCCCTCTTAAACCCTTACATATGGATCGAAAACTACGCTACACCCTTTTACTTTTTTTCTGCTGCGCCGGTGCACTTGCTCAACCACATGATTTGGTCTCTGCATCGGGTGCATCTTTTCAGAACAGTTCCGGATATTTGAGCTTTAGCATCGGGGAGCTTATCAGCACCACACTTAGCTCCTCATCGGTAATATTAACCCAGGGCTTTCATCAGACGCGATTACGAACCGGCGTCCCGGTTATCGCACAATCGGTAATCCAGATGTCTGTTTTCCCCAATCCGGTCAAAGATCTGCTAATCCTCCAGATTGACGATCCGCCCGGGTTCTCTTACATGCTTTTTGATGAAAGAGGGCGCCTGGTTGAACGGGCTGAAGTTTTTGATGAGCGTACTGCAATTAATTTCGGGAAGCTGGAACCAGCTGTGTATATCCTGAAGGTGACAAACTTAAAAAATGAAACAAGATTATTTCAAATCGTAAAATACTAATCCCATGAAAAGAAAATACCCACCTGTTTCCCGCCTTCTGACCGCAACAGCGCTACTGTTAGTGGTCTCGGCCATGGCACTTTTTAGTCAGACACCTGCCACCTTTAACTACCAGGCAGTTTTGCGTGATAGCAATGGAATAGAAAAATCTGGTGTAACTGTCAGCATTGAACTGGACATACATCAATTCTCTGAAACCGGTACCGTAGTTTATTCAGAAACGCACAGTACCACAACCAACGAATTTGGATTGGTTAACCTGGAGATTGGCTCCATAAATCCTGTCTCGTTTGCAGCGATTGACTGGACGGCCGGACCCTATTTTGTGGAGGTCATCGTGGATGCCACACCCATGGGTGTCTCAGAACTACTGGCAGTTCCGTACGCGCTTCATGCTGCCACTGCAAATGCGGCCATCCTGGATGCAGTGGATGATGCAGATCCCGATCCCGCCAACGAGTTAAATACCAGTATTGTTCTCAATGGCACTACCCTGGAACTAAGTGATGCCGGAGCAACCCTTACCGCGGATCTTTCTTCCCTGGTGGAGGATGCAGATCCCGATCCCGCCAACGAGCTTAATACCAGCGTAGTCCTAAATGGCACCACCCTGGAACTTACCGATGCCGGAGCAACCCTTACCGCGGACCTTTCTTCCCTGGTGGATTTAGATGCGGACCCGGCCAACGAGTTAAATACCAGTATTGTCCTGAATGGCACTAATCTGGAAATTACAGATGCCGGTGGAACTCTTGTCGAGGATCTCTCTTCCCTGGTGGATGATGCGGATCCCGATCCCACCAACGAGCTGCAACAACTCTCCCTGGTGGGCGGCACCATTTACCTGAGTGATGGTGGACTTGTCGTACTGCCGGTGGTCGGCCCCCCGGGAGCGGTAAACAATGACCTGATCTCCTTTGACGGTGCAAATTGGGTTGCGCGGAGTGCACTGGTGCAAAATTCAGGGGGTGGACAATCACAAAACAATATGCAGCCCTGGCTGGGTATAAATCACATTATTGCGCTACAAGGACTTTTTCCATCCCGTTCCGCCGCGGATCCTTTTTTAGCGGAAATCTATATGTTTGCCGGAAATTTTGCGCCCCGTGGCTATGCCATGTGTGATGGCCAGTTGTTAGCTATCTCCTCATATTCAGCCGTGTTCTCACTTCTTGGCACAACCTATGGGGGGGACGGACGGACCACTTTTGCTCTTCCGGATTTGAGAGGCAGAACGGCCATCCATCCCGGAACCGGCCCGGGCCTTTCTACCAGATCGCTTGGACAAAGTGGAGGAACCGAAACAAATACCATGACCATAGGCCAGATGCCCGCACATAGTCACACCATTACGTACCAATAAGATATGAATTATCTCCTTCGGCCGGCAAGCATCTTTTTGTTTGCCGGCTTTTTCTCTGTTCCGGCCTATGCACAGCAGGAAGCTGAAATCCGGGATGACTGGGCATACGACAGCATACACATCCCGCTTTCAGGCTCCACGGATGATCAGCCAAATCCGGTGCTTGTTGCGGTGGTGGATGATGCTTTCAGGCTCACCCATCAGGACCTTGAAGAGTTCATCTACCAGAATCCCCGGGAGATCCCCGGGAATCAACTGGACGATGATGGAAACGACTATGTGGATGATGTCAATGGCTGGGATATTTCCGATAATGATTCTGATGTTTCTGTACCCGAAGGGAGAAGCAGGGTATATTACCATGGCACCTATGTATCGAGCATAATAACCAGAATAGCCTCTCTCCACTATGGAAAGGCCGCCAGCCGGAAAATAAAGATCATGCCCGTCAAAGTTCTTTCAAACCAGGCCAGTCAAACCTATCTGAAGGATGGGTACCGGGGCATCAGGTACGCCATGGAAAATGGAGCAGATATCATCTGTCTTGCCTGGAGCGGCGGGAATCCCGGACCTGAAGATTTAGAAATAATTCGTGAAGCCAACAACAGAGGGATCCTCCTAATAAGTGCGGCCGGAAATTTTAATGAGGAAGAAATTCTGCATCCGGCCGTTGTTCCGGAAGTCCTTGCTGTATCAGGCATAAACAGGAAGTTCCAGAAGGAAGAACATTCAAACTATGGAATGCAGTCCGATATTGCGGCACCGGCAGAACACGTGAAGGGAGCGCACCCGGAACAGGATAACGCCTATATACAGGATAAGGGAACATCGGCCGCAACAGCACTGGTCTCTGGATGTGCGGCTGTCATTCTGTCCAAAAATAACAGCCTAAAGAACACGGAGCTGAAAGAAGCATTGATGAACGCTTCTACTCCTTTCCCCAGGCAGTTCTCAAGCTATGGAGGCAAACTGGGAGCAGGTATATTAAATCTTACCAACTCGCTGGACTACGCCACCAGGCCACAAGACCGGGAAAAGCACTATTCCGCCCTTCGATCCAAAGGATCCATCAACATCCTCGCAGGTAGAAATTCGAATTACTGGGAGATACACCCGGCAGGAGGGTATCAGGGCTTCTACCTGGAGCCCGATATATCGAAAATTAAAAAGCCCGGAAAGCACACTTTGCGTATTGTCGTGCATGATTCAGTCTGGAACGAATATAATCTCGCAAACATCCCTGCACAATTATTTATCCCCTCTGCTTCACTGAAGTTAATGATGGAGAACAGCTCGCTTCGAAAGAAAGATCTCTTCAGAATTAACTACCAGGGTAAAACTGTAGATTCGACCCGATTATACTGCAGTGATACTCGTTACCTGGATCTTGAATCAGGGAGCATTGACGATGGAAGCGGGGAAAACTACTATGCCAATAAATGTTCCTGCAGATGGATCATTAGGGTTCCGCCCGGAAAAAGAATCAAATTTACCTTTGATCAAATGGACACCCAGGCAAATGTCGACTTTGTATATCTGGTGGACGGCCAAACAGCCATTCCTGAAAATTTTATTGCTAAGTTCAGTGGTCAGAACATCCCTCCCGTGGTATTTTCCAGGACCAATGAGGTATTGGTCTGGTTTGTAACTGATAAATCTATTAGCGGGCAGGGCTGGCGCTTACACTATGAAACTGTAGAATAAGAACACTTTTCCCTCAAAAGATAGCATGATCATGGACAAACCCCCGGAAATCATTTCCTACTATACCATGAGACAGGCTATCGGAGTCCTGGGGATTACTCTTCCCCTGATTCTGGTGGCCGGATCATTGCAGTTTGGAGGATGTCAGGAGGTCCAGGGCTCCATCAGCACCTATTATCACACCAACATGAGAAACATCTTTGTGGGATACAACTGTGCCGTGGCCCTTTTCCTTTTCGCCTACAGGGGGCACGACTGGAGGGACAACCTTGCAGGTTACCTGGGCTGTATAGCCGTCCTGGGAGTAGCCTTTCTTCCCTGCACCATCAGTGAGCCCGGCCAGCCCTGCCTGCTCCCGGCAAGCAATCAGAACCCCCTCGTCGGAAAGCTGCACAACCTGAGTGCGCTGATCTATTTCGTCGTCCTGATCGTCTATTCGCTTTTACTCTTCCCCAAGACGCATATGGATATGGTGACCGGCGAAAAAAGATTCATGGGCCGCCAGAAAAGAAGACGGAATGTGGTCTATTACATCTGTGGCAGTGTTATGACAGCCTCACTGCTCCTGATTATTGTATACATGGGCTTTCTTGAAAATCATTACCCCAGTCTGCGGGACCTGGATCCAATCTTCTGGCTGGAATCCTTCGTCATGCTATCATTCGGCACCTCCTGGCTGACCAAGGGACAGCTCTTCTTCAGGGACGAGAATTATAAAAAAGGACCCTAGAGCAATTTACTCCCAGCCGGCAATACTGGCCAGAATATACCACATGGCATAGGCCTTGCGGTTGGCCGTAATATGCTGGGTATTGTGCTCCCCGTAAGTGACTGAGCCTCCCGGAGACCTTCTGTTTTCGAAATAGCCGGCACCCACGCTGTGGCTGTTCTGCCAGTCCGCATAGAAGTTGCCTCCCGAGGAGGAGTTCCCATCGTCGCCGGCATCTTCCCAGTAGTTACCTTCCATGTCGTGGGTGTCGATCCCATAATAATCCAGACAGTAAAAATTATTTGTTTGACAGTAATCCAGGATCAGATCCGCCTGGTTTTTGGGTTTTCCTTCTCCCACATTGTCATTTCTGTTCGCATGTCCGGTCATAAAAATAAAGCTCACTGAATTTGCCCGCTTCCCTCCACCGGATCCAATCTTGCTACCCCCTTCGCCATACTCATTGATCAGGGTTTGCATTCCGGGAATATAATTCTCCTCGACCTCATGCCAGGCAATATTGCACCAGCTCCACATGACTACATTGATTTCTGAATTGTCCGGATCATCCAGGTAGTTCCTGGTGGCCTGTATAAATGCGGTTTCATTCTGGCTGAGATCAGAGGCATTCTCACCCGGAGCTGCATATGCGGCGATGACATTGTCTCTGAAATCAAGCTTACCAGCCTGCGGATCATTGTTTGTGATGGCATATTTAAGCTCGTCCCCGGCCTTGTACCCGGGCAATCCAAACATCCCATAGGAGACATGCGTCCCATGCGAGGTGTGCTGATAGGCGATGTGGAGGTTTTCGCGCGCTGCACTAATGTATTCATCAGGGATGGCCCTGAGAGTTTCTTCGAAAGCAATGGTATGGTCTGCTATCACGGCATTTTCTCCTTTTATAAAATCCGAATCAGGATCGTTTTTTTCACAGGATGAAAACCCTGAAGTAACCATAACTGCAAGAACGATTACATATGCTTTTTTCTTCATAGGGGTTGTATTAATTTTCTTCAAACTTGTCAATACCTTTAACGTTTAAAGGTCATGATTAGTATCAACAAGGAGCATATACCAACTGCTATGGTTGCCTGGACCATTCGTTTTTTTCCTTAGAAAAAGAGTATCCTTCCAAACAAACAGGAAAGAAAATGGTTATTGAAATGATTATTTATAACCGCTTCATGGAAAACGATGCCCTTCCAATTCTGCTTAAATGGATCCACCTGATGGCCACCGTGGCCTGGATTGGTGGAATGTTCACAAACTTTTTCATCTACCTCCCTGCCGTGGGGAAAGCCCTGGCACCAGCAGAAGCAGGAAAACTCACAGCTACGGTGATGAAACGATTCCGGGTAATGGTCTATGTAGCCATAGCTTTATTTTTAATCAGCGGGATTTTCATGTCCTCTCTGCACCTCAATTCAGGTGCGGTGTTTTCATCAAAAAACCATTTGATAGCGCTTTTGATCCTGAAGGTTCCTCTCTACATACTTTTGGTCTTACTGGCCATGCTGTCCTTTGAGCGAGTGGCTCCCAGGCTGGCCAGAATCGCAGAAGAAGGGCCCTCTCCAAAACTCCGCAGAGCACAAAAGTCCCAGAAATTTCTGGCCATGGCCAGCTTCCTGCTGGGCATGATCATCCTGCTCATCTCCGCTGCAATTTAGCTACCCGGGTAACTCTTGATAGCTTTTCAGGGCTTCCATTGACTTATATCGTCTAAGGATGTAACTTGTTGTAATAGTTATGGAGAAGATCAGACAATTCTTTTTATCCGTCATTGGATTTGCCGTATTTGGCTTTGTCTTTTACCTGGTCTTCAGAGATGATCAAAGGTTTATGATCATTTTCCTGATCAGTTTAGGCGGACTCACCCTGATCGTTCTGCTGGTAGGAGTGATTTTGAAAATAGCAGATAAGCTGGAGGAAAAAAAGAGACGCAGACCCTATCATCCTAAAACATAGCTTGAGTAAGAGGACACCCTCCACCGTATAAATACGATGTTCAAGAATTATCTGATACAGACCATCCGGGATCTTAGGTTTAATAGAGGATATTTCCTGATTAATCTTCTGGGATTAATTATTGGGATAATCGCTTTCACACTTATCGTTTTCTGGATAAAAGCAGAAACCTCCTACGACACCTTTCATACCAATGCGAATAACATTTACCGGGTGGATTATTTACTCTATGAAGAGGATGTTCTTGAACAGCATTCTGCAGCAGGATCCAAGGCAATCGGGAAGGAAATGAAGAACTATTTTCCTGAGGTTCTCAACTATGCACGTTTTTATCGTACGGAAAGCCTGGTAAAATATGGATTTGAAGATGGAGATGAAGCCCTTAAGGAACGGGACGTCCTGTACGCACAATCCTCGTTTTTTGACCTCTTTTCATTTCCACTGGCCAGGGGAAAAGCCGACTCTTCCATTTTAGCGCTGGATCATGCGGTAATCACTGAAGAGACCGCATGGAGATATTTTGGCGATATCGATCCCATGGGCAAGGTCCTGAAGATCGACGGCGCACAGGAATATGTAATTACAGGAGTGGTGAAATCCATTCCTGAAAATTCACACTTTAAGTTTGATATCCTGCTATCTTACGAGAACCTGATACAGAGGAGCCGCAGAAATTGGGATGACTCCTGGTGGGGAGCAGATGTCTATACTTATGTGCTCCTTGCTCCGGGTACCGATGCGGATGCCCTGGAGGCCAAGCTGCCACAAATACCCGAAGACTTTTTAGGTGATTTTATGAAACGGGCTTTTTTCCTGATGGAGTTTAAGCTCACTAAACTAACTGATATTCATTTGCACTCCAGGTTAAAGAATGAATTAGAAATAAATGGCAACCACCGGAATGTTCAGGCCCTGGGGATCATCGCCTTGCTGGTTCTGCTCATTGCATATATTAATTACCTTAATCTTGCCACCTCGCGTTCTGCTGAGCGAGCTTTTGAAGTGGGAATCCGTAAAGTTTCAGGAGCTTTGAAAAAGGATCTGATTTTCCAGTTTTTAACAGAATCCGCCCTGTTGAACCTCATCGCACTGCTGCTAAGCTTTTCCTGTGTCTTTCTTTTACTGCCCTTCTTTAAACAGGTTATGCAAAGTCCGCTGCAAATTGATTTTTTGACCCTTATACTTCTTTTTATTTTTTTGTTCCTTTCTGGTACTATTTTCACCGGATCCCTTTCGGCCATTTACAGCGCTCAATTTGTTCCCAGCCTTGTTCTGAAAGGAAAGCTCCCCACCGGATCCGGAAGCTGGATCATGCGCCTGAAAAATTACCTGGTGGTTTTCCAGTTCGCTGTTTCCATCATTCTGATTATCGGTACCATCACCATTTTTCGCCAGGTGAAATTTATGTTGAATCATGATCTTGGCTTTACTCCCGAAGGTTTAGTGGTAATAGACGGGCCCAGGATATTGCAGGCGGATTCCTATGAATCCTATTTGAATAACATGGAAGCATTCAAAGAGGATATCAGAACCTTATCCATGGTCAGCAATGTTTCCTCCGCAACAAGCGTTCCCGGTAAAGAGATCATCAGCACCCGTGTTTTCGGCATTCCGGTGGAAGGACGAAATACGGAGAAGGTGATTGATATGTATTATGTGGATCATCATTTCTTTGATACCTATGGCTTAAGTTTTATCTCGGGCAGGGGCTTTGGCGAAACCATGAGGGAAGATTCAAGTCATATAATTATCAATGAATCGGCCCTGGCTTATTTTGGGTTTGAGGATGAGGTAGATGCAGTAGGAGATATCCTGAGATCCGGCAGTTTCGAGGTAACAGTCCTCGGAGTGGTCAGGGATTTCAATCAGCAGTCTGTGAAGGAAGAGCCAGGACCCATCGGTTTTTTCCATCAGCCCGGAAATCAGTACTATTCCCTTAGAGCAAACATGTCCAATGTAAGTACGCTTATTTCTGAATTGGAGAGGATATGGATCTCCCATTATCCCGGTAACCCCTTCCACTACTTTTTCCTGGATGATTTTTATAAGGAGCAATACAAGGCCGAGCAGCGCTTCAGTAAGTTATTCCTGGCAAGTTCCCTGCTGGGCATCATCATTGCCTGTCTGGGTCTGCTGGGTTTGTCGGCCTTCTCCATCACCCGGCGCAGGAAGGAAATAGGAATCAGAAAGACCAATGGAGCCAGCAGCTCGCATGTCCTGGTCCTGTTGAACAAGGTCTTTGCTGTCTGGGTGCTTATTGCCTTTATTATAGCCTGTCCCCTTGCCTGGATCGTCATGAATAAATGGCTTCAGAATTTTGCCTACAAGACAGAACTGAGTTGGTGGATATTTGCCCTGGCCGGACTCCTTGCCATCCTGGTAGCACTACTCACGGTAAGCTGGCAAAGCTGGCGTGCCGCTAACAAAAACCCGGTGGAATCATTAAGATATGAGTAAAATAAAGAATTTGCTAAAAGCTTTACCGGCGCTTGCAGTCACGTTGCTGCTCTTCGCCCAAGCACATGCGCAGGATCAGGCCATCGTCGATTCACTGCAAAGGGAACTTTCCACAAGCAGGGAAGATAGCACGAAGGCAGCTATTCTAATTAAGCTGGGAGACCAGTTTCGATATAACCTGCCTGATTCGGCACTCGTCTATTTCAGGGAAGCGCTGGAAATCTCGGAACAACTGGCTGACCTGGGACTGCAGGCACAGTGCAGGCGATTTATCGGTATGGTCATAGAGAACCAGGGTATGTATGACCAGGCTCTGGAAGAATACTTTGCTGCCCTGAACATGTTTGAGGAAGCAGGAAACAAATGGGGAATCGCAAGCTGCTACAACGATATTGCCATTATCCACTACATACAGGGATCCACTGAGCAATGCATGGAATACCTGACAAAATCCTTTAAGATCAAAGAGGAACTGGGTGATAAACCTGGAATGTCCAACTACTACACGAACATGTCCTCCCTGAAGAACTCCCTGGGGCAGAACGAGGAGGCCCTGGAATTCTCTGAGCTTTCCATTGAGCTCTTTAGGGAGCTGGGCGATCAGGTGGGGATTGCGGTTGGATACGGCAACCTGGGCACCATTAACTATGAGTTGGGTAACTACAGGGCCTCCCTGGAAAATCATCTGCGTTCGGTGGAGATGCATGAGGAGCTCAACAACAAGGACGGAATGGTGCACTCCCTGAGCAATGTTGCCGGGGTTTACCAGGTAATGGCCGACTCGTTGGCACTCACTGAAAACCAGCGGCGAGAGTACCTGAACCAGGCTGTTTCCTATGGTCTGAGAGCTTACACCCTGGCAGAAGAACTGGATGCCCTGTATGTTCAGAATTATGTGGCCAGCACCCTGAAGAATGCCTACAGGGTCCTGGGCGATCCGGAAAAGTCTCTGGAATACGCCGAGATATTCATCAGAACCCGCGACAGCCTGTTCAATGAGGAACAAACCAGGATCATCGAGGAGATGGATACCAAATATGAAACCGAAAAAAAACAGCAGCAGATCGAATTGCAGGAAACCCAGCTTATCGCCAGGGATGCCACTATACAGCAGCAAAAAACACTTCGGAATGCCCTGATAGCAGGACTATTTGGCGTGGTGGTGATCATCATTGTAGTGGTATTTGCCTATGTGCAAAAACGCAGGGATAACCAGAAAATAAGGGAACAGAATTCGCAGATTACAGAGGCTAATGAAGAGTTAACCGTTTTAAACGAAGCCATTAGCAGGCAGAACAGCGAGATCATGGATAGCATCTCTTATGCTCAAAGGATCCAATCGGCCATGATGCCCCCGGTGGCTTATTTCAATGAACTGCTGGATGAAGCATTCATTCTCTACAGACCCAGAGACATTGTAAGCGGCGACTTCTTCTGGATTAGGCAGGTAAACCAGTACATTATCCTGGCAGCTGCTGATTGCACCGGTCATGGCGTACCAGGTGCCTTTATGAGCCTTCTGGGAATCAGTTATCTGAACGAGATCGTTCAAAGAAGAGAGATAACACAGGCAGCTGAGGTCCTGAACGAACTCCGCCAACAGATCAAGCATTCCCTGCGCCAGCATGGACAGCCCGATGAAACCAAAGACGGGATCGATATGGCCCTCTGCGTGATCGACCAGAAGAACAGGACCATGCAGTATGCCGGAGCCTTCAATCCCCTGTATCTCATACGTGAAGAGAATGGGAACACGGAGCTGCTCGAGTTTAAAGCGGATCGCATGCCCCTGGGCTATCACCAGGGGAAAGACCGGGCCTTTACCAATCACGATATAAAGCTGGAGATCGGGGATACCTTCTACATTTTCTCGGACGGATTTATAGATCAGAAGGGAGGACCGGACCGGAAGAAGTTTATGAGTAAAAAATTCAAGAGTCTTCTGATGGAAATTCATGATATGCCCTTGTTCGATCAAAAGAACATCCTGGAAAAAACCCTCACCGATTGGATGGGTAATCAATCCCAGATCGATGATATCCTGGTGGTTGGGGTAAGGGTATGAGAAGGCTCTAGTTATATTGCTCAGATCGCTGGATAAATAAAATTTATGGTCTAATTTTAGGCCCATGCTCACCATACTCGGACCGGCAAAAACCATAGACACTTCGCCACACGGTATTACGGAACGATTTAGCAATCCCCAGTACCTGCAGCGGGCTGAAGAACTGGTAAAACAGCTTCGCTCCTATTCCATCTCAGAGCTAAAAAACCTGATGAAGGTGAGCGATAAGCTGGCCGTATTGAATTTTGAAAGATATGCACAATGGCACACTCCTTACACTGTTGAAGAAGGCCAGCAAGCCATCCTCGCCTTCTCCGGGGAAGTCTTTAATGGCCTGCAGGCAAGATCATTAAATGAATCCGACTTCTTATTTGCACAGGAGCATATTCGATTTCTATCAGGTTTATACGGAGTGCTGAGACCCCTGGACCTGATCCTTCCCTACCGGCTGGAGATGGGCAGTAAAATGACAAATCCAAGGGGAAAGAATCTCTATGAATTCTGGAAAGAGATCATTCCAAAGCATATCACAGAAGAGACCGGCCTGCAGGAACGCAGGGTACTGATCAACCTGGCTTCAAACGAGTATTTCAAATCCCTTCAACCCGGATCTTTTCCTTACGAGATCATTACTCCGGTATTTAAGGAATCTGATGGAGCCGGATTCCGTAATGTGACCATCTATGCCAAAAAAGCCAGGGGAATGATGCTGCGCTTCATTATTCAAAACAGGATAAATGATCCGGGTTACCTCCAGGCATTTGACGCAGACGGCTATTACTTCAACAATGATCTTTCCTCTAAAAAGGAATGGATCTTCTGCCGCTAGACATAAGAAAGATTTACCAGGATCCTGATGCGCCTCCCCCTCCTGAGGAACCTCCACCACCGGAGAATCCACCTGAAGAACTGCTGCCACCTGAACTCCATGAGCCGCCTGAGCTGCCAGATGAAAATGATAAACCCCCGATAGAAGCTCTTCCTTTAGTACGCAGGTCCTTTTTAGCCTTCTTATACCATGGAGTGCTTCTCATATATAGTTTCACCAGCGGATACCCGATGAGATAGGCTAAAAAAACGACCAGGGTAGCCCTTGAACCCAATACAATAATAGGGAAGGTGGCCCAAAAGGGGATTAAAAACAGGTAGAGGAACCATCCAAAGCCCGGCATCATAATTCCCACAATGGTGAACAAGCCTATGATGCCGAAAATAAACGCTCCTATCAGGATGCGCACGGTCAAAGGCATATCAGGACTCTCCAGGTCTGCAAAGTCCGAAAAGGCAGGGGAATCAGATGTTTCGTCCAACTCACCCGAAGCTGGAAGATCCTGACCTTCGAGAACCTTCAACACGGCCAGGGTACCCTCTGCAATTCCTCCATCAAAATCTCCCTCCCTGAACCTGGGTGTCATTATCTCCCTGATTATGCGACTGGCATATATATCCGGCATATCTCCTTCCAGCCCGTACCCGACCTCTATCCTCATTCGTCTTTCGTCCGGGACAACCATAATGAGGATCCCGTTATCCTTATCTGCCTGTCCCAATTTCCATGCATTGAATACCTGGTTTGAATAATCCTCAATATTCTCCCCATTCAGGGAAGCCAGGGTCAGGATAACTACCTGGTTTGTTGTCCTCTCTTCATGTGCTTTAAGTATCTCACTTAACTCTGTACGCGTATGCTCCGAAAGGATTCCGGCATGGTCATTCACCCTGCCTGTCAGATAAGGAATATCGGCAGCTCTGGTTAGTTGAACAGTGCCCAGTAAGCTTATGAGGATTAACAGAAGCGAAAACTTTTTCATATCCCTTCCTCCTCAATTATTTCGTCCGAAAGCTCGTTTGTGAAGCTCCCGCCCGGTTCCGGGGAACCCAGGGCCTCCCGGATACTCCCAAGACCAGTCTCCATGGCTTTACCCAGTTCGTTCTGCCTGAGGTGTCCGGTCATTTTTAAAATAATCTCCTTCAGCTTTTCCGAACTCAGCAGATCCCGGATCCCTTTGTCAGGCAGGATCACTACCTGCCGTTCGAACTGGCTGACCAGCAGCAGGATCCCTTTACGACCCTCTGTGGAAAAAAGCTCCTTGGAGAGAAAGAGAGATTCAGCGTACTGTGCTGTTTCCATCTCTTTGCGTGATTGGGAAAGAAACAACCTGGCAAAGGCCGGAGATAGAACCGTCAGGAGAACAAATAGGATTCCGGTGGCCAGAATTGCCACCACGGCAAGAAGTATCAGAATATCTGTTAGCCAGCCCCGCACAAACAGATCCAGGAAGAATATAAACAGGCCCGCAAGGGATGCCCCTATTGCAAAGGCCTTCCAGGGAATTTCCGCATAGCTGTCACTCCGCCTGACTGTTGCAAGTACGATCTGGGCCCCTGTTTGCTTTTCCGCTTCAGCGATACGCTCTTCGAGCAGGGCGCGGACACTTTCTGAAAGAAGCTGTTTCATATGGAATTACAAGCGCCTTATCCGGATATTCCTGTACCACACCGCTGCCCCATGATCCTGCAGGCCAATGGAACCTTCCTTATAAGAATTCCAGAAAGGATATTCCCCGGAGGACCATTTGCTTTTTTCAAACCTGAGTTTGAAATCCTCACTGCTTTCATCAAATTCCACCACCTTTACTCCATTCAGCCAGTGTTCGACTTTACCATCCTTGTAGACGATTTTGGCCGTATTCCACTCCATAACAGGATTTAACTTTTTTGCGGAATTTGGAGCGTACATGTCATAACTTGCTCCAGCTTTTTGATTTTCGTTGGAACTGGTGTCGCCGGCAGGAGGATCGTCTCTTACCTGAAATTCCGGCCCGGTGACATAGGCATGACTGTATTCCGGCTTTTCAACCACATGGTAGAGGATTCCGCTGTTCCCTCCCTCTGAGATCTTCCATTCCAGTTCAAGCTCAAAATTGCCAAAAGATTCCAGGGTGATCAGGGAGCCACCAAATTCAGGACTTCCTTCCCCATGCCCTTCTCCATCACATTTTATGGCCCCATCTTCCACGGTCCACAGGGGGCCAATTTCCTCTGCGTTATAGCGCTTCCAGCCATCCAGGCTTTCCCCCTCAAACAGGGAGATCCATTCCTCCATTTGTGGAGCAGCATCAGCGTCGGCATTTGATTTCTTACCGCCTGAACAAGAAATCAATATTCCGAAAAAGACAAGGCTCATGAATTTGAGGACCACTGGCAACATGATTTTTCGTTTCATCTGTACAATCTTTTAATTGGTGAACTTCTTTAAGTTTCAATGGGGAAGGTATAAAATCTCTGTGCCTCCTCAAAAAAGCTGTACTATTTTCCGCAGTGCGCCCTGCCTGAATTATCTGAAATGTTGAGAACATTATGGAGACCTGGCTGTTAATCTTTTTCAAACATTTAATAAAGAAGGATAAAGAGATGAATTGGACAATAGAGAATATAAGCGATCTGACAGGGAAGACCATCGTGGTAACAGGAGGAAACAGCGGGCTTGGATATGAATCAGTGAAAGCCTTCGCCGGCAAAGGAGCCGAGGTGGTCCTGGCCAGCCGGTCCGTGGATAAGGGTGAAGAAGCAAAGATGAAAATCCAGAAGGATGTCCCGGAGGGCAAGATCAAGGTGATGCAACTTGACCTGGGCGACCTGGAATCTGTAAGAAATTTTGCTTCTGCATTTAAGTCTGCTTACAAGAAACTGGATGTTCTTCTGAATAATGCCGGAATTATGATGACTCCCTACTTTACCACAAAAGACGGATTTGAAGGCCAGTTTGGAACCAATCACCTGGGTCATTTTGCACTTACGGGATTATTAATGGATGTATTGCTACACACAGAGGGGGCAAGAATTGTGAATGTAAGTAGTGGCGCACATAAAAATGGCAAAATGGATTTCGATAATCTTCAGTTCTCAGAGGGCAGGGAGTATTCTCCCATGAAAGCCTACGGACGCTCCAAGCTTTCCAATCTCCTGTTTACCTATGAGCTGCAGAGAAAACTGGAAGCAGCAAAGAAGGATACCATTGCCGTAGCGGCCCATCCAGGAGTAGCCATGACCAACCTGGCACGTCATCTGGAAGGCAAATTTTTATTTAAGATCCTAAGCCCTTTGTTTAAACGGATGGCGCAGGACCAGGCCATGGGCGCTCTGCCCCAGATCCGGGCTTCCGTCGACCCCCAGGTGAAAGGAAGTGAGTATTATGGGCCCGGTGGTAAAAGAGAATGGAAGGGATATCCGGTACTGGTCCCATCCAATGAGGCATCGCATAATCTCCAGGATGCAGCAAGCCTATGGGAGGAATCTGAAAAACTGACGGGTGTGAAATTTACTCTCTAAAAATTTTAAAGCTAAGAACAGTCTCGGGGGCTGGTCTCCACTATTCTTTGGATGTACTTAATGAATAAGGCACATTTTCCGGCAGCGCCCCCCAGGCCCGATTCGCGGTGTCGGCCATCTGAAATACCATAGCTCCCCCCTTTGAATATCTTCAAAGCGGATATAATTGTTCCGAAACTCTTCCCCGTTCAGGCGGATCGACTGAACATAGAAGTTCGCTTTCCCATTTTTTTCTGCACTAAGGATAAACTGATTCCCGTTTTCCAGGTTTAAAATGGCCTGTTTAAAGAGCGGACTTCCGATCACATACTGGTCGGTAGCAGGGGCAACCGGGTAAAAGCCAAGCGCAGAGAACACATACCAGGCAGAGGTTTGCCCGTTGTCCTCATCCCCGCAATACCCATCCGGAGTAGCCGAATATAGCGTAGTCAGCACCTTTCGAACCAGTTGCTGAGTTTTGTAAGGGACCCCTGCATAATTGTAAAGATATATCATATGCTGTATGGGCTGGTTCCCATGGGCATAATTGCCCATGTTCACTAGCTGCATCTCCCTGATCTCGTGAATGGTAAATCCGTAGTATGAATCATCAAAAAGCGGTGGCATTTCAAAAACCGTATCCAGCCTGCCAATAAAGGAATCTCTGCCCCCCATCAGATCGATCAGTCCCTGTACATCATGAAAAACAGACCAGGTATAATGCAGGCTGTTCCCTTCGGTAAAGGCATCCCCCCATTTAAGTGGGTTGAAAGGGGACTGGAACGAGCCGTCTTCGTTTCTGCCCCTCATCCACCCGGCCGAGGGATCGAAGACATTTTTATAGTTCAGCGACTGCTTGTAGAATTGTTGGGCTACCTCTTCTCTCCCAAGCTTCTCGGCCATCCTGGCAATGGTGAAATCTGCATAGGCATATTCCAGTGTGCGGGCGGCATTTTCGTTGATGCCCACATCGTAGGGGACATATCCCAGTCTGTTGTAATATTCCAGGCCTTCTCTTCCAACCGAACTAACGGGCCTCCCTTCTTCCACCCTGGCATTCTTCAGGATGGCCTCGAACAGAATATCCACATCCTTGGTTAATGCCCCCGTCATAAATGCATCGGCGATGATCGGGGCCGAATTGGAACCGATCATAGCAGCCCTGTGCCCGGGACTGGCCCATTCCGGCAACCATCCCGATTCCCGGAAGGTATTGGCCAACCCTTCCATGATTTGTCCGTTTAAGGTGGGATACATCATATTGAAAAAGGGATAGACCGCCCTGAAAGTATCCCAGAACCCATTGTCGGTGAACATATACCCCGGCAGGACCTCCCCGTTATAGGGGCTGTAATGCACTACTTCATTTTTCTCATTGAATTCATAAAACTTCCTGGGAAACAGGAGCACCCGGTACAGGCAGGAATAGAATGTTTTGATATGGTCCGCATCGGGATCCTCGATCACAATTCGGCTTAATTCCTTTTCCCAGGCAGTTCGTGCCTTCTCCCTTGTCTCCTCAAAGGAATCCTGTCCGATCTCCCTGGACAGGTTGAGAGCGGCCTGCCGGGGACTTATAAAGGAGGAGGAGACTTTGACGTGAACGGTCTCCCCTTTCCCGGTAGCAAATCCCACAATAGCCCCCACATGCTGCCCCTCGCTACTCGTACTGTTTTCCTTCAGCTTCCATTGATCTCCCCAGGTATGCATGAGCTCGAAATCCCGGTCAAATTCAGCCACAAAATAATTGTGGAAGTTATCCGGAACTCCCCCGCTGTTGTTTCTGCAGTACCCGGTAATTCTGCGCTCTTCTGCATCGATGGAGACCATGGATCCCTGAAAAAAACCATCCAGAAGAATGTAGGAGGAATCCGATTCGGGAAAGGTAAATCGAAAGTGGGCCGACCGCTCGGTGGGCGCCACCTCGGCTACCACATCATAATCTGCCAGGTAGACTTTGTAATAATGGGGCTTGACTGTCTCGGCCTTATGTGAAAACCAGGACGCCCGTTCATTCTCTTCGTATTTCAGTTCCCCGGTGACTGCCATCAGGGAAAAAGCTGCGTAATCATTGATCCAGGGGCTGGGCTGATGGGTTTGTTTGATGCCCCTGATCTTCTTATCATCATAATTATAGGTCCATCCGTTCCCCATTTTAGAGGTCATGGGGGTCCAGAAATTCATGCCCCACGGAGTGGCAATGGCCGGATAGGTATTTCCGTTGGAGAGACTGAAATCAGAATCGGTTCCCATTAAAGGATTCACATAATCAAGCAGCGATAGCGGTGTGGTGCCGGCTTCTGCCTCTCTTTGCTCCCCCGGCTTGAAGGACAGACAAATTATGGTCAACAGGATCCCTGTGGCTATTTTTCCTTTCATTTTGGTTTTTTTCGTTTTAGGGCCCGAAACAGGCCCTGAATGATTGCTAAAGATAAACATAGCTCTAATAATTCCACAATATTAATAACTCCCCGGGAAATAAATAAACAAATCCAGGCAGGTTGACAGGTAAGCTTATATAACTTAGCTTTAACTCCAAAATCAAGGATATGAAATTTGACAAAAGGGCATTTGCATTATCGACCGGTATCCTTCTGGGTACAGCAATACTGGTCATAACTTTCGTATTTGTCATATTCAATTACGAAGGGCGACAGCTTGTTAAGCTTCAGGGTTTGTTTTTTGGCTATACGGTAAGCTGGTGGGGGGCGTTTGTCGGCCTGGTGTGGGGCTTTATTTACGGAATCATCGGGGGCTGGCTCTTCGCCTGGCTGTACAATAAGCTGAAAAGAGCGGAAGCCTGAGTGCTTCACTTAAAATGTATCAGGAGGTCCGGGTCAGGAGATAATCCACAGAGTATTTGCGACTGCCCACCACCAGGAGCGTGAGGTAGACCAGGAGGTATAACAGGGCTGTTTCTTTCCTGCCAAAAGGATCGGAACCGTGGCTGATAAAAGCCGCCACAAACATGGTAAAAATTAAAGGAATGGCGGCCAGGCGCGTCCCCAGTCCGATAGCCAGAAGGATCGAGCAGAAAAACTCCGCAAAAACAACCAGGATCAAAGAAAGGCCTGGTCCCAGGCCAATGGGGTCTCCAAATTGGATCTCCCCGCCTTCAAGCAGTTTACTTAATTTTGGCCAACCATGGGTCAGCATAAAGCCAGAAATGCTTATGCGCAGCAAAAGAACCAGGATGTTCAGAGCTTCTTCCCTGGTTCCGGTGTGCAACAAACGCTTCATCATCCTCCTCATATTATTGTCGATTTCTTCACCAAATCTAAAATAAAAAAAGAAACAAAACCCTGGTCCAGAGGGCCAAAAGCGGAATAAAAGCTACATAGAGCTTTCCCATCCTGAGACAGCTGAATATCCGGGGGAGTATTTGTCCATATGGAGAGCATTTGTAACTTTAATCAGTTTATTAAACCCAGGAGACGATGAAAAAAGCAGTGATATCTTATTGTCTGGCTATTCTCCTAGCTGCCCTGAGCACCACAGGCAGCTACGGACAAATTCAGTTATTTGACGGACACAGCCTGAACGGATGGTATACCTTCCTACAGGAACGGGGGCGCGACCAGGACCCAAAGGAAGTTTTTACCGTTCAGGATGGTATGATCCGGATCTCCGGGGAGGAATGGGGCTGCATCACCACCAATGAGGTATATGAAAACTATAGGATCCTGCTGGAATATAAATGGGGGGAATTGACCTATGAGCCCAGACTGCAAAATGCCAGAGATTGTGGTTTGCTCTTACATTCCCAGGGCGAAGATGGGGGATCCCAGGGAATATGGATGTATTCCATTGAATGCCAGATTATCGAAGGCGGAACGGGAGACTTTATTGTGGTTGGGGACGGGAGCGATAAGTTTCAGCTCACCTGCCAGGTGAGCTCCGACGAGCAGGGCAACCACTATTTTTCCCCGTCGAACGGGCACCCCCATACCATAACTCAGGGACGAATCAACTGGTGGGGACGCGATCCGGAATGGAAAGATGTGCTTGGCTTCCGTGGTGAACAGGATGTGGAGAAACCCGCAGGCCAGTGGAACACCCTGGAGTGTATTGCCTCCGGGGATAAGATCACCGTAATCCTGAACGGGACGCTGGTCAATGAGTCCACACATGTCAAGCCCAGCCGCGGACGTATACAAATCCAATCAGAGGCTGCTGAAGTATTCATCCGGAAAGTTGAGTTAAGCCCACTTTGAGCCTTTCAGGAAAACTAAAGCAACAGCACTTTTTTTGTGTACCTGACTCTGTTGGATTGTACCATCAGAATATATAATCCGGGCAACAGATCTTCCACTTCCAGAGGGATAGAATTAACTGAAGAACCCTGCTTATTTATTCTCCGGGTTTTCAGCAGAATCCCCTTAGCATCCAGTAGTTGATAGGAGACAATTTGTTCCATGGGATCCCTCAGGCGAATTTCGGCCTGATCCAAAACGGGATTTGGCAGTACTTCCAGATGTTCCTGAGAAAGCCGGCTGCTGTTCCATTCCAATGAAGAGGTACAATTCCCCCCAAAATGGGTACACATCCAGAGATATGCGGCATTCCCGTACTGTACCGTTGGCACACCTGCCATCCCTTCTGTATATCCGTTCCAGGCATTAAAGGTCAGCGACTGACTGCCAAAATCGCTGACCGCCTGGCTTTGCAGATCACGCCAAAACTGTGTGTTTCCATAAACCGGGGAGGCTGGAAAAACAATATGGGCATCATAGCCCGGAGTGAGATCGTGGATCAGGGGGATCCCTGTATTTTTCCAGGAAAGCAGATAAGATCTCTTCCAGGTGTTTAAAGCACTTTCATTGCTCATCCCCGTCCATATCTCCGGGAGAAAGCACTGGATGGCAAGGACAGACGCCTGTTGTTCCAGCCACGATCCGGTAGAACCAGGAGTGGCTTTGAAAACACCCGGAGCATAGCTGTCGGGGGGCAGGATATCCAGTGCAAATCCAACATGAATCCCTGTATTCTCAAATACTTTCCCGGCCACCCGGTCAAAGCCTGCGGCAAACTCCTGATTTGTGATGGACCCCTGGTTTGAGGCTACGTGGATAACAGACAGCAGGTATCTTTCCACCCCATTCTGATCGTATACCCTGGCCCACCTGGAAGGCCATTGATCATGGTCCGGATTTACCAGGTAGCGGTTCACCAGATCTTCGATCCTTAAAACCAGCAAAGGAGCAGGATTAGCCACTGTTCCGGGAAAATCATCTGCAAAAATATATCCATCGTAAGCCTCAGTTGGAGCGAAGGACTCCAGGTAAGGGGCAATCAGGATCTGCTTTCCCAAAGCGGCGTTAAACAGCTCATTTTGCGAAGTGGTGGACGATTGCATGGGCGACCAGTGTGCCCAGTTGTCTGTGCCCGGAAGCCCCCAGTTGGACATGTGAATCACATTCACTCCGGCATCAAGCATGGATTCAAGGGCGAAGTCCCTGTTGGGTTGACTCTCGGACCATCCCAAATGTCGGGCATCGCTTGGATGCAAGGTATACAGTCCCCGGTTATCGGAAGGATTATACTCATAAAACTGTACTCCATTCCGCCAGTTTCCGGTGAAGAAAAACACGCTTTTTATGGCTTCGTTTTCAAATCCGGGATTTGCCAGGTGGCCCGGCACCGGTTCCTGCGCAAAGCTTAGCTGGAGTGAAAATAAAACTGTGGAAAGAATACCTGAGAATCTTAGCATGGCCGATAGTTTAGGTTGGATTCTTATATCAAACTCAGTACTCCCCTCAAGTTATAAAAAAGAATCCAGGATTTGAGGCTAATACATTGAACCTCTTTTGGCTTATTCCATTTCAAAGCATATCTTTATCCGGAAGAGGCCATGCTAAAAGTGTCATATTTGATCCGGAAATTCTTATATCTGCTAAGGAGTAAACCCATACTTAATACTCTAAGGGGAGTCACAGCTCTCCTGCTTTTGATATGGCCATTCGTGGCATTTCCACAGACCACAATGATAGTTTATGATGGCATTACCGGTATAAGCCAGGTGAGCTATCAAAATGATACGGCCATCGTAGCAGGCCTGATCCCGGACAGTCCGGCAGACAAAGCCGGACTTAAGCGTTTCGATCAACTCATTTCCATCAACGACACGATGGTTTCAGGTACAGGAAAAAACAGGCGAGACCTCCTGAACTTGTTGCAGGACCACTCGGATAAACTCATCCGGCTGAAGATTAAACGAAAGGGGGAAGAAAAACAGTTGAGCCTGGAGTTCCGCAGGGATCCCTACCTCTTTCAGATCGATTCCTACGACTATCTCTACCTGGTGGATTCCCTGGGAGAATGGGACATCCGGGAAATCCTTTCCAGTTCGCAGGATTCCCTGTTTAAGGACCCCCTGGTCTCCAAGACCACGGTTTATGCGGTGGAGAAAGGGAGTCCTGCTGAAAAAAACGGCCTGCTGCCGGGCGATCAATTGCTCAGCCTGGCCGATGAAATGGATGCCGCCTATGACTCCCATATCGGGCAGGCCCGGCTACAAACAATCTCATCAGACACCTTCCTTACGGTCCTCCGGGAGGATACCCTCCAGTACTTCTTCCCGGTAAACCCTTCTCAGGGAGACCTGAGGGGGATAACAAGTCAGTTCGAAAAAGATTTTTCCTCCCCCTGTGTCTGGCTAAAGATTACCACCGAAAGCAGACTGGCAGCCAGCCGGACCTATCTGCTCCATATCCCGGAGATGACCGGGAAAGACTCTTTGAATTTCTTTTACAGATTGCCATCCGGGGAAATCATAGAAAAAAAATCAGGAATACTGGTACCCATTGAAGAGCGCGATTTTATATACAAAAACTGGCGTGCTGTTCAGGTAACTCTCCATAAAGGGGAGACACAAAACTTTTATCTTCGCTGGAAATCTGAAGAGAGCGTAGAAGCACCCCAGCTTCAGGCATTTGCACACGATACGATAGTCAGATATGACCGATTCGAGCGGATGGTTCTGTTTGGTTTCCTGTTCACCATGCTGATTATTTCCGCCTTTTTCCTGCTACTCTTTGCAGTGATTCGGGAACGGCAATATTTATACTTTGCCCTCTATATTGGAAGCCTGGCTATCTTCCTGTTCATTTCAGACGGATACCTGGATGAATATTTCTGGAAAGAGACCAACTTCTTTCTGAAATTTCTCGAGAAGTTCCAACCCTATATCATGTCCTGGATATCCATATTTTTCCTCTTGTTCGGGATCGCTTACTTGGATCTGAAGAACCAATTAAAATTTTGGTACAGAGCTGTTGTATTTGTGCTCACTCTCACGGGCATCAGGATTCTTCTGGTCTTTATTGAAACCCTGTTTAATTTCAACTATCCAATACTCCTCAATGAAATCTTCAGAGTTGTTTGGATTCTTACGGTCGGGATCATCCCTCTTTTTATCCTGATTTTACCCGCTATCCATCGAATCAGAGCTGGTTTCCGCCCCGCCTGGTACTTCCTGATCGCCAATCTGGTATTGATACCCTTAATCTATATCACCTTATATGATGCCTTATCCACCAGCACGGTGCTGAACATATATCAATCCATAGCAGGCAAGCTTTTTATCAGTTCCACCATGTATTTAGCTGCCGTTTTGCAAATCCTGATCTTTTCCTTTGGAATTGCGCGGAAAATTCGGCTGGATGAAGTAGAAAGAGAAAAAATCCAGAAACAAATCATCGACCAGCTGAAAGTAAATGAACAACTGAAGGACCAGGTCAACCGGGAACTGGAACAGAAAGTGCAGGAGCGGACCAGGGAGATCACCGATAGCATCGATTATGCACAGCGGATTCAGGATACTGTACTTCCCGGTAAAGAATATTTGGACAGAGTTTTGCCTGAATACTTCGTCTTTTATAAACCCAAGGATATCGTAAGTGGTGATTTTTACTGGATTAAAGAGCTGAAAAAATCCATTATAATCATTGCAGCGGATTGTACAGGACATGGAGTGCCCGGTGCCTTCATGAGCATGCTGGGGATCACCCTGCTGGATGAACAACTGGGTAGAATCAGGCCGGATGCTCCCGGAAAGATCCTGGACGATTTAAGGTCCAGGGTAAAAGAGATGCTTGCCCAAAAAGGCGAAGCCGAAGAGCAAAAAGATGGTATGGATATGGCCATAGCCATCATTGATAAGGAGAAAAACGAACTCCACTTTGCCGGAGCACAGAATTCCCTGTATCTGATCAGAAACAGCAGCCTGGTGAAAAATACAGAACCAGAATTTGAAGCCTCCCTTGAGGGCAAGCACAAGCTACTTGAATTAAAAGGGGATAAACAGCCCATTGGAATCCACTGGGAAGAAACTGAGTTTTCAAGCATAAGGCTTCCCCTGAAGGACCGGGACACGCTCTATGTTTTTACAGATGGGTTTATTGATCAATTCGGGGGGAAGGAACGAAAGAAATTTAAAACCAAACGGTTTAAAGAGCTGCTATTGTCCATTCAGGACGAATCCATGGATAAGCAAAAGGATATCCTTGAAAACACTCTGGCCAGCTGGCGCGGCGAGATCAGTCAAATAGATGATATCTGTATTATTGGAGTCCGCCTGCCCGGAAAAACTCCCTCAGACCAGTAAGATCATCGGTGTTGATCAGATCGACTCCCGCTTCAAGTAATTCCCTCCAAATAGCCTGACGTTCCGCTCCGGGTTTATCCGGGGTAGCCCAGAAACGGATCATCTGGCCCTTATTATGGGCTTGTTGCACAAATAATCTCAGCTGTGCCCGCTCTTTTTCCGGCATTTCACCCTTTCCCCTCCAGGAAAAATATTTGGTCCACCTGTCGCTGATCAGGGGCATCAGATACAGAGAGTCTGCAACTGTAAGATCCGTCATCCGTCCATCCACAAAGGCAAATCGCTGTGTTTGATTTTTCATATATTCTATGGGACGGTTCCCGGAAACCACGATCTTCACACTTTGCCCAAGATACCCTTCCGGGCCAGCCTGACAGAGGATCTCCCGGAATTCTTTCAAAATCTGCTCCAGTGACTGGTAGGTCTATCCTCCGAAAAGTACTTCTTAAGTGGTTCCAGGTAGAGCTTCCTGAGCGTTCTCCCCTGTTGAATGTCCTTTCTGTCATGCGCCACGTATAAGGAATCTCCCTGGGAGAACACATCCGCCTCCAGGCTTCGGAACCCGTTTTCCAGTGCATCGAAGAGCGGGCGCTTTTGCAGGTAATCGTTATGAGCATGAGCCGGATAGGCTGCGGAGACTGTATCGGAGGAATAGGCTCCACAGGCCAGGGATACTAAGAGGAGGAACAGAAACAGGCCTTTTGAGAAATACACTTTACTTTGATTTACTAGTTAGATGCCACAAACCACAGTCCGGGCATTGATAGGCAAACAACTCTTTTACGATTCGTTTCTCCTGGATATACCGGACCATATCCTCAGCCTCCTCACGAGAATGGTATATTCTCTTTTGACAGGCAGGGCCGATCGGATCTACAGACTTTAATTTAGACGATTTGTATACCATCCTTGCTTACTCACAATTGGGATCATTCATTTTACGCTCAAAATTACTCTTTTTTCAGGTTTAAGCTGTTTATAAATTGTGAGCTGGGGCTGGACTTGTGAGGAATAATTATCCATATTTATACAATTGGCAAACAATCAACTAGATAAGATTCCTTATTGATGCCTGTAGAGAGACCATGGCATGTAACAAAGCGCGGAAAAGGCCGTAGAAACTACTGAACAAATCCTGATCAGTCTATATGTATACCATAACTAATTCTGATACCTGTACTCTTAGCATCCGACTGATTGTTCTGGCACTTTTACTTGCTTCGTGTCAAATAGCTGAATCACAAAACTATGAGGTTAGCAAGGCAAAGATCAGCCTGGATCAGTTCGATGACTATTCCCCCGTCTATTTCAGGGACGGGCTGGTGTTTTGCTCCACCCGAAAGACAGAGCTAAAGTCTGAACAGACATCAGCCGACCAGATAGAGGATGCCAATATCTGGTATGTTTCACTGGCGGACAGCACAGATCAGGGTTCTGTACCCATCCTCTGGGAGGAACTGTTGACCCCTTTTTTCGACGGTCCGGCCACCTTTGGTCCCACGGGGAATGAAATTTATTATTCCCGGAACCTGGATGTGAATCCCAGGCGGCGGGATGTGTTTGACAGCCGCAATCAGCTAGGGCTCTTCAGCGCCAGGTGGATCGATAGTGCCTGGTCCGAGATCACCCCGTTCCCTTACAACAGTAACAAGTATTCCCTGACCACACCGGCCCTATCACACGACGGTGATCGTATCTATTTTGCCTCGAATATGCCCGGGGGATTTGGAGGGGCTGACCTCTGGTATTGTGACCGGTCGGAAGAGGGCTGGCTATCGCCTGTTAATCTGGGCCCCCTTATTAACACCCGGGGAAATGAATCCTATCCTTTCGAAAACGGGGCCGGGATCCTCTACTTTTCCTCCGATGGCTTGAAGGGATTTGGCAAGAAGGATATTTTCTTCACCCGGGAGGTCCATGGGGAGTGGGCTGCCCCGGTGCTCCTGAATACCCAAATCAATTCCAGTGCGGATGATTTCGGGCTAATCACTGACCTGAACAGTAAGGAGGGTTACTTTTCCTCCAACCGCCAGGAGAAGGATGACATTTACCGCTTCAGCACCACATTCCCTCAATTTTACGATTGCGACAGCCTGAAGAAGAATTACTATTGTTATGCCTTCTCTGACGAAAGCAGTATGAAGATTGATAGCCTTCCTTTGAGCTATATGTGGCATTTTGGGGACGGGGAAAGAGCCGGGGGCCTGGAAGTGGAACATTGCTTCCCGGGTGCGGGCAACTATCTGGTGGAGCTGCATATCATTGACAATAATACAGGAAACACCTTTTTTACCCAGAGTTCTTTTGAGGTGGAGATTAGCGATGTGGAACAGCCATATATTGCTTCCCCCGATGCCCTTGTAAGCCAAGAGATGACCGGGTTCGATGCACGGGCTACAAATCTTCCGGGACTGGAGGTGGAAGAATACTACTGGGAATTCGGGGACGGGACCATGCTCCGGGGAGCCAAGGTGGAGCACGCTTTTCCCAGGAAAGGAACGTACAGGATCCAGCTGATGGTCACAGGCAAGCCGGATTCGGCCGGATGGGAACCCAGGGAATGTGTTTACAAGGTGGTGGAAGTACTGCAGGACCACCAGGATCTTGCGATGTACAGGGCCAGACAGGAGGGCTCGCTCATTATAATGCCGGATTCGGCCGGCAGGGAAGCCGGCATTTCTCAGTCCTTTTATTCCCTGGAGGAAGCACAGGAAAAGGATGCGGTGTTCCGGGTGGAGGTGCTCAATTCTGATTCACGGATCAGCACAGACAGCTCGGTCTTTGATCCCTTGCGGGGGGTGTACGATATCAAGGAGGTTTTCCTTCGTGAAGACAGCCTCTACAGCTATACGGTGGGGCAGGCCGAAAATGTTCTGGGTACCTATGAGGTATATGCCGATGTGGTGGAAAGAGGCTTCGAGAATGCCAGTGTTAAGAGCTATATCCTGGCCGATCTGGCTGAAGAAGAATTGCTCCAACTTACCAGCGCCCTGGGCAATTTCTCGGATGCCTATTTTGAATTTGACGATTACCGCATTGGAGAAGCCTCCTATCCCATCCTGAATGAGGTAGTGAATATCATGAATCGTTATCCGGCCCTCAGTTTGGAAATAGCAGCCCATACCGACAATGTGGGCTCCTTTGAATATAACATGACCCTTTCCCAACGGCGGGCCCAATCCATGGTCGATTACCTGGTATCCCAGGGAATTGAAGCCGAAAGGCTATTGGTAAAGGATATGGGGAATCCAGGCCCATTGCCCCCAATACCACTGAGGAAGGGAAAAATGCTCAACCGCAGGGTGGAGTTTATCATTTTGGATGAAAGATGAAAAAAGCATTCAGTCAAATAAATCTTCTGCTCATAGCCGGAGCCATGCTGTTCGGTGGGTCCGGACTTGAAGCCCAGTGGCTGGAAGGATACAGTCACCGGAAAAAGATCACCCTGAATCATAACCTGGTGCCCGGAAACGATCCGCTGATCGGATTTCCCTGCCTGGTTTCCACACTGATACTATTCTCAGAACAGAAATCAATGGCGGAGTGGCCCGGTTCGAGCGATGGCACGGGACCTCTGCTTTACAGGTCAGGATCAAGCTTAGCATCCTGGATTATGAGATTGAATCCTATGATCCGGTGGATGGCTCCCTGATCGCATGGGTACGCATCCCCTCCCTTTCAGCACTGGAAGATACCGAGGTCTATCTCTATTTTGGGAATCCCGATGCCTTGCCCCAGTGGGATACCTCCGCTGTCTGGAGCAACCAGTTTACCGCGGTCTGGCACATGAACAACGATCCTTCAGGCCCGGATCCACAGCTGCAGGACGCCACCTCCTACCAGAACCACGGATCCACCATGGGGGGCATGCTTACCGGATGCACTCAGGGAGGGAAAGATCGCAGGAGCGGTCTGGTTCGACGGACAGGATGATTACGCCACCATGCCGGTCAATGGATTCAATACGGAAGCAGGCACCGTAGAACTCTGGATCAATACCGATTCCCTGCCCCCGTTCGATTCCGATTATATATTTGCTCACCGGCAGGAAGACCCCATTACAGACAGGGTGTATGTCCGTTACTGGCCCGACGGGCAATGGGGAACTGGCATGGGAAATACCTATGACCTGGTGGAGCGGCAGTACCATTGATACAGCCACCTGGTACCATATGGCCCTAAGCTGGGATGGGAGCGAGGTGACCGGTTACCTGAACGGAGCCCTAGATTTCGGTCCCACCCCCTACTTTGAGCTGGATACGGTCAGGGAGATCTATATCATGACCTGGATGCCCAACCTCCGAATCGGTCAGGGGAAGGCTGGATGAATTGAGGGTCTCGGATATTGCCCGGGATTCTGCCTGGATTGCTGCCTCCTATGACAACCAGTCCCAGCCAGGTCTGTTCCATCAAGTAGAGGAAGCAGAGGAAGGAAGCGCTGTGCCCAACGATTTTCCCTGTGAGGCCATTGAACTTGCCGGTGCGGGACACCTGCACCTTTGACCGCTACACCAATCTTGCACGCCACCTGCTTCAGGTGTTCCTGATCCGGGCTGCGGAGACTACCTGGGAGGCGATGTGTGGTTCAAAATGGAAGTTCCGGCTTCGGTGATGCACTCGAGATACAGACCTTTACGGAAGCAGTGGCCCAATATCCCAACTAACGAGGGCTGGGCTTACCGGGGGGCCATGGCCATATATTCGGGGGATTGCGGCAATCTGACACTTATGGAATGCAATGTGAATAATGGCAGCTACCACCCCAGGATGCCCGGCAGCCACACTTGACAGGACTGACCCCGGGGGATACGCTCTGGGTCAGGTTCTGGGAATTCCACAACAACGATGCTGGGATCTTTGATATCTGTGTCAGCGAACTGGATTTACCTGGAGGCCTTCAGGCATTTGAAGTCCTGGGAGGAGGCTCTTTTTGCGAGGGAGACACCGGTGTCTCGGTAAGCTTGTCGGACTCAGACCCGGGGATTAATTACACGCTGATTCTGAACGATACCATTAGACTGGATACCCTGGCGGGAACCGGAGCTCCTTGATCTGGACTCCCCTGCTGAACCCGGGCACCTATCAGGTGGAAGCAATAAATCCGGAAAATGATTCTGTGCTGATGATGAATGGTTCAGCCCTCGCAGAGATGCTTGCATTACCGCAACTTTCCGCCCTGGTGACCCATGTGCGTTGTTTCGAACTGGACAATGGCTCCATCAGTCTTAGCGTGAGTGCCCGGGCGCCATATATAACGGAGTGGACCGGACCTTCCGGATTTACCTCCCTGGAGGAGGATCTGAGCGATCTTGCTCCCGGGACCTATGTGGTCACTGTAACGGACAGCAACGAGTGTGTCAGCACCTCCTCACCTTTAAACATTACGGAGCCCGAGTTACTGTTGGCCACCGTGAATTCGGTTTTGGCGCTCTCAAGCTATGAAGCCAGGGATGGTTCGGTGGAACTTTCCATCACGGGAGGAACTCTTCCCTATCAGGTATACTGGTCCGGGACAGATGAGTATGAATCAACCATGGAGGATCCGGACAGCATGACGGTGGGAGTATTACCGGGTGATGGTTACAGACTACCAGGAATGCAAAGACTCCATTGAAGGCATCCGGCTCGTCCTGGAGGAAAATCCGGATGAGATCTTTATCCCGGAGAGCTTTTCACCCAACGGAGATGGCTACAACGACAGATTCGTGATTCTGGGCATAGAAAATTTCACAGACAATGAATTTATGGTCTTCAACAGGCAGGGGATCACAGTGTATTACCGGGCCAATTATCAGAACGATTGGGACGGGACTCCCGAGGAGGGAAGGGTTGTGGGAGGTGTGCTCCCGGAAGGAACCTATTACTATATTTTCAAGTACGGAGAAAATGGGATTCGCAAAGGCTTTGTATATATCAACCGGGAATAGGAAAACGGGCACTCCCTGGCGGCCGGTTTTGGCTCTGGTACTTCTCCTTGCCTTGCTTATTAAGGTGGAAGGACAGGAACCGGTCTTCTTCGGACAACATGCACTAAACCGGATGGTCTATAACCCGGCATGGGCGGGTGACCGGGATATTCCCGGATTCTCACTGCTCTCCAGGCAACAATGGGTGAGCTGGGAGGGATCCCCTTCGGCCAACCTCCTTAACTTCCACACACGCTTGCCGGACAAGAACGTGGGAGTGGGTATCAGCCTGGATTATGAACGTATGGGACCGGTTCACTACTCCGGCCTGAAGGGCATGTATTCTTATACGCTGCAAATGGGTCAGGCGAGCACCCTGCATCTGGGCCTCCAGGGAGAATTCCGGCTCCTCCAGGTCAGGATCGCCCAGCTGCAACTGGTGGACCAGGGTGATCCGCTGTATGCGGAAGACCCGGGCATGAAGTTTCAGCCCAATGTAGGGATCGGGGCAGCTTTGGTGAGGGGCAGCTTTCATGCTGGTCTGTCACTGCCCAGGATGCTGAACTCTGCGCTTACGCCTTACAAGGAGGAGACCAGCCAGTGGAGCAGCTCGCGCCAGGTACTATATCTGGACCTGGGCTGGCAGCAGGCTATTAATGACAATATCCATCTGGATCCTGGCCTGCTGCTGGCGTTTTCAGCAGGCAGATCCCCCCTGATTGAACTCTCCGGGCTGGTGCATTTCAGGGAAAACTTAAGCGTGGGGGCCATGTTCAGATTTGATCAGACGGTGGGGGGAATGATCCGGTACAGGCACATGAACCGTTATGTTTTTGGATACTCATACGATCTGTCCTTAGGGAAACTCCTGAACAATGTGGGCACGCATGAATTGTTCCTGGGCTACAATCTCCCCTTTAACAGACTCAAAACCCTCTCACCCCGAAACTTTTAACTCTACTTGCCATGAAACACTGTCCAAAATACTTTTCTATCTTGATCCTCAGCTCCCTGCTGATGGTTTCGCAATGGGCGTGGTCCCAGTCCGCCCCGGCCGAACAGGAGAATATTCCCTACCTGGTGACTTTTGGGGCAGATGCTGAACGCTCCTGGGGGGATGATGACTTTTGCCAGATCTTTTTTCTGCTGGTTCCCTCGTCACAAATCGCTCCCATTTACTTGCGGGTATTTGATCCGGATACGGGAGGAGAGCTGGACGAGGGGAAGGGTGCCTTTGATACCCAGGTGAGATTCTCTGTCTATGGAGGCGCCGGCTGTTATTCCGATCCCGACGCTCAGGGATTGGATCCCATAGGAAATTATAAAAGCGGGACCCTGCTTGCATCCAAGAGTTTTGGGGTGAGTAACCGCTTTGACAACGACTGGTATACCTTCGGACCCTTCAACCCGGCTGAAGGAGAGTATGTGGAAAAATTTGACGGCAGGGTATTCAAAATAATCGCACAGGGGGAATCGGGAGACGACGGGAATTTGTACCGTTATTTCCTGAGCACTGAACCCAAGCAAAACCGTGAAGTGGAGGGAGGCAATATTTTCACCTTCGAATACACCTTCAGACTTTCCAATAACCAGAATAATGTGTCTCAGATATATCCTTACCTGGATGACAGGACCATATCTGTGAAAATCAGCAATTTCGACTGGGATGACGATGGATACATCCGTCTTGTATCGGTGGCCAAGAATGGAGAGTTATGCCCCATTTCAGGGGAGGATAACTGGGTCACCCAGGAATTCAAGGTGAAAGAGGAGGAGAGAAATACTTCCATGGAGGTCCAGTTTATTAAAAACAGGACCAAAATGATCAAAAACAACAATGTAGTGATCACGGTGCAAAATCAATATGGTGAATTGCTGCCTTTTTATGTGATCCCCATCGGTGGCATTCCCGTTTACAGACCGAAGATCCAGATGAGGGTCATTGAACAATAGAGCCAGGGCATGGAGGGCAAAATTAGGACATATTCGAATATTCTGAGGACAGCAGTCTTGCTGCTTTCCTTGTTTTATTTACTTCCATGCCGTGGCCAGCTTCATAAAGTGATTGATTATGGCGAGAGCAGCGGACTTCCCCAGCCCTATGTCTATTCGCTTGTACAGGATCATACGGGTCACCTGTGGATTGGGACCGGGGAAGGCCTGTCTCGTTTTGACGGAAATTCTTTCGAGGTATTTACCGATGCCGATTCCCTGTGTGATAATTTCATACTCACTTCCCACCTCAATGACCTGGGGACCTGGTTCGGACATATGAACGGCGGAGTTTCCCTGTATGATGGGATTGGATTTACGAAGGTGGTGCCAGGGGATCAGGGGACCGGCAGCGTTACAGAATTCAGTACCCGGGACCAGAGCACCTGGATTTCCACCCAATCCGGGGGGATCTGGAGGATCGATCCGGACCAGGCGCCCGTGCTGTACCAGGACACGCTCCATCCAGCTTCCATTTTCACCTTTGAAATGCTCTCCTCCACGGAAATTCTGGTGGGATCCTTTGATGGGGTCTACCTGTACTCTCTAGAGCATGAGTCCAGGAAATTGAGGTTGATCAGTCCCATGGAAGGCCTTCCGGAAACGAAGATTCAGGACATGCTTTTATCCGGGAATAAAAAAACCCTGTATATTCTTACCGCGGATGAAGGGATCTACCGGTACAATACTTCCGGTCATACCCTGAAGGCAGAGGCCCTGGACATGGGCCCGGTTGCCGGGATCGAAGGGCCCCAGCAGCTTTACGAAGATACAGAAGGGAACCTATGGATCCCCACCTTTGGAAGCGGACTTTATAAGCTGGTCCGGAACGAGTCGGGAGCGTTTAGCTCCTCGATCAATTTTTCGGAAGCTTCAGGATTGCCGGGGAATAATGTGAAGTTTGTGATGCAGGACCGGGAGGAAAATATGTGGCTGGGGATGTTTGGAACCGGATTGGTTCGCCTGGTGGATGAAGCGTTCACCTACTTCTTTTTGGACGACCCCTACCTTGATAATGATTTCCATGCTGTCTATGTGAACCAGGAACTGGCCTGGTTCGGGAATGAAACTGGCTTGATTCGCCTGGATCGCAGCTCCGGGGACTACCAACAATTTTCTGGTCCGGAATTCGGACTTCCCGCGGAGCGGGTAACGGCCATAGCCGGAACCCCGGGAGGTGAATTGTGGATAGGAACCCGGGGAAGTGGCATTTACCGATGGGATCCCGTTCAAAATCGATTCAGCCCGGTTTTTATCAGCCCGGGAAGCCTGGAAAATAAAATTAATGCCTTAAAACTCAGGGACGGGGTACTCTGGGTGGCTACCGGCAAGGGAATTTGCAAATTGAACACCTCCAGTGAAGAGCTAAAGTGGTTTACCATCCGGAACGGGATCCCATACAATGTGGTAAATGATCTTTATATAGATGAATCCGGAGGGGTATGGCTTTCCACCCTGAGCACTTCCCCTTCCTACATTAAAAATGACTCCGTGTTTCGAATGGATGCTCCCGAGTTGGATGCTCCCCTGAACACCAGCTGCACCTGGGTGGACCAGGAAGGGCATGCCTGGGTGGGAACCAGTGGAAGCGGACTATGGAAATTTACCGGAGATTCCGTTATGAATTTCACCAAAGAAGATGGGCTGGTCTCTGATTACTGCCAATCTCTCATCAGCGATGATTCCCAACAGCTGTGGATTAGTCACCGAGAAGGATTGAGCAGGATCCGTCTGGAAGATACTTTTATCAAAAGGATCCAGGAGGAGGCCGGAATCGAACAGAGCATGGGTTTCAATCCCCGTGCCTCTTACAGAGAGGAAAGCGGAACCCTGTGGTTCGGCAGCTCCAGCGGCATCCTCTCTTATCAGCCTTCCAGGAAAAGAAAGTCCACCCCCGCCCCTGCCCTTTCCATCACTTCGATTTCGGTTGATGGAGAGAAATTGAATCCCCGGAACGAATTGAAGCTCCGCCCCGGCCGGTATGACCTGGGAATTGAATATGTGGGGGTGTATTTTAGAAATCCTGCAGAAGTGACCTACCAGTATAAAATGGAAGGATTAAGCAATAACTGGTCCGAAGCCCTTAAAAATCCCTATGTACTTTATAGCCAACTTCCGGACGGCAAATACACCTTTATGCTCCGATCCATAAATTCGGACGGAGTCTTCAATGAGGATCCATTGAAGTACAGCATCATCATAGCAAAGCCCATCTGGAAACGCTGGTGGTTTTATGTGCTGATTACCATTGGATTGTTTTCGCTTGCTTCCGCTTATATAAAACGAAGGGAATACCAGCTCAGGCTGGAACAGCAAAGTCTGAAAAAGGCTGTAGAGGCCCGCACAGCGGAGGTGGTCCAGCAGAAGCATGAAATCGAAGCCCAGCACGATGCCATCAAATTACAGAACGAAGAGATTCAGCGCTTCAATACCAGCATAACCGACAGCATCACCTATGCCCGTCGTATACAAAGGGCGGTTTTCCCGCCGGAACAACGACTGCACCAGCTATTTCCGGATAGTTTTATTTTCAACCGGCCAAAGGACATCGTAAGCGGGGACTTTTTCTGGCTGGCACAAAAAAATGGCAAGCTGGTGGTCACGGTGTCCGATTGCACGGGTCACGGAGTCCCCGGCGCCTTTATGAGCATGCTTGGGATCACGCTCCTGAACGACCTGGTGAATACCCGGGGCATCCTGGAAGCGGATTCCCTCCTCAACAATCTGAAAAATGAGATAATACAGGCATTGAGACAGAAGGGGAGTGTGGATACGGCCAATGACGGCATGGACATGGCGTTGTGTGTATATGATCCTGAACGGTCCCTCCTGCAGTATGCCGGAGGATTCAATCCCCTGGTCCTGATCCGGGATCAGGAGTTTCAAATGATCAAAGCCGATCCCATGCCCATCGGGATCGGGGCCATTACCGGAAAGGAATTCACTCCTCATGAACTTGAGATCAGGAAGGGAGATGTGATATACCTGTATACGGACGGATTTGAGGACCAGTTCGGCGGAGAAAAAGACAAGAAGTTTTCCCGGAGGCGATTCAGGGAGCTGCTCATAGAGATCCATGAGTTAAACATGCCCGAGCAGAAACAGAAACTTCAGCGTTCCCTGGACGACTGGATGAAGGGGCATGGGCAGGTGGACGATATCACAGTCATGGGCATCCGGTTTTAGAAAGGCGGCGGACCAGGGCTGGTTTGTGAATAAGTTATTAGTCACTAAGAGTAAAGAAAGTGTATTTTATGGCCACGGTACAGCGGAAAAACATGGGGCGAAGGAAATAAATAGCGTGTATATGAAATTTCACTTCTCCATATATAGAGCTACTTTGTTGGTACTCCTTCCCTGGTTGAGCTTTGTATCCCGGGCGCAGGATCCCACCTGGGAATGGGCCAGATCCTTTGCAAGCGGGGGATACGAAATTGCCAAGCAGGTAGCTGTGGATACGTCTACCAACCATGTTTATGTGGTGGGTGACTGGGAAGATGACCTGTCTCTTACCTTCCCGGGCGGGCTGAATCCATCCACTCAGTTCGATGATACCTACGGGCGTATAGATGGCTTCGTGGCCAAATTCGACCAGGATGGGGCCTTGCTCTGGGCCTTTAAGGTGGGTGGAGAGAACGATGACGAAGTGAACTCCATTGCCCTGGACCGGGACGGGAATGTGTATATTACCGGCATGATGGGGGAAGGCAGCGCGATCTATTTCTCGGGATCCTCCCCCCATACAGGCAGTTCCACCCTTTCCAATACCAGTGATGAGGATTTTTTCCTGGCCAAGTATACTCCCAACGGCGAATTTATCTGGGTAAGGCGAAGCGCTACCAATTCTGGAGATCTGCGCGGTGAGGATGTCTGCCTCACCTCGGACGCGGTATATGCAGTGGGAAACACCACCGGATGGGCCTCCTTTGGCTCCCTGTGGATGGCAACCGTTCCATCCGTAAGTGATATTTTCCTGATCAAATACTCCCTGGACGGGGACGAACGATGGATCGCCGAGGCAGGCAGCAATGACCTTGATCTGGTTAACGGTGTAGTGGCAAATGAAGCAAATGTCTTCTATATCGGGCACTTCGAAGGCAGCAACCTGGGTATTCGGAACAGTTCAGGAGCAGTTGTAAACAGTGAAAGCAATCTGGATAACGGGCAATCAGACATTATTGTGGCTGCCTATAATCAGGCGGGGCAGTTTTCCTGGAGCCAGACCATTGGCAGTGTGGACCATGATGAGGGATGGGGCATCACCATGGATGCGGACAGTCTTTATATTACCGGAGCCATCGATGACGAGGCCTTTTTCCCGGGATATCCGGGCAATCCCCTGCTCACATCTGCGAATCATGATATTTTCCTGGCATCCCTGGCCAGGTCTGACGGGATCACCGGTTGGGTTCAGGTCCTCTCAAGCACGAACTCCGGGGATGAACGCGGACGCTGTGTGGATATGGATGCTTCCGGGAACCTTTTTGTGACCGGAGATTACAAGGATGATCTGCTGTTCCCGGACGGCACCACCCTTTCAGCCATTCACGATGAAGATGTTTTTGTGGCAGCTTATACCGCCAACGGGGCTTTTCGCTGGGCCCAATCGGCCGGATCCGATTCGCATGATGAAGGATATGGTTTGGCTACCGGCCCGGGAAGATCCATCTACCTTGCCGGCATGCATGATCACGAGATGACCCTGGGGCCGCTTATCCTGCCCGAAGATGGCAACAACAATGGCTACCTGGCCAAGTTGCAGGACGCCCTGCCTCCTCCTCCCAATAACAGCCCCTGTGCTGCCCTGCTGCTTCCGGTGGGTGACACCTGTTCCCCGGATATATATGACAACCTGGGAGCTACCGGCTCCGGGATTCCCGATCCCGGCTGCGGAGCATATGCGGGCAGTGATGTCTGGTTTATGGTGGTGATACCCGCTTCGGGAAATCTGTTTATTGGAACCCATGTTTCAGATGACGATACCTATCCCCCTGTTGATGGGTGGTTGTACCAGACGGAGATGGCCGTCTATTCGGGAAGCTGCGGGGCCCTGAATCTGGAAGGATGTTTTTCAGGAAACAGTGGATATAACTACCGGGCAGCGTCGGCTTACCTCTTTGACCGGACTCCCGGCGACACCCTCTGGGTGAGGATCTGGGAGGCTTCCGGAGATGATTTCGGCAACTTCTCCATCTGTACCTATGACCCGGGGCATTTTCCTGCATGGGACTTACCTGAGGAGCTATGCAGGGACCAAGGTTTGATTGACCTGGATACCACCCTGAAAGAGCTCACTTACGGAGTTGCGGATAGAATAGTGGCTTCCTCCGGAGTGCCGGACCCGGGCAATGCAGCGGGCCCGCCAGACGCAGCTGCTGCCAGATTATATGAGGATGGGGATTGGATGATACTGGATCTGACAGATACCATTCCCGCAGGGGAGCCCTACCTGATCTATTTTCGCTCCTATTTCCTGATAAGCGATCCTACTTCCTTGACCCTGCGGGTTTCTCAGGATAATGTGGATTATGTGGAACATTCCTTCAAACCTGAAACTGACCAGGATCTTGTTGCATCGCACTATATCATAGCGGAACACCCTACCCGCTATGTATATATTGGGAACCAGGGCGCGGGGGGCGGAGGCTTTGCAGTGGATGCCATTGAATATATTTACCGGGGAACCCGCGGGGGGGCCTGGAGCGGACCCGGGGTGACAGGGTCCATCTTCGATCCTGCCGGCTTGCCGGGCCCAGTTTCCCTCATGTATTCCGTAGGGGGAAGCTTTACCCGCACGGATTCCATCCGCACCATCCTTTTACAAGAAAGTGAAGCGGGGATCCTGGGGAACGATACGACGGTTTGCGCCGGAGCTCATACCCTGCAGCTGGATCTTCAGGGATATTCCGGCCTGGTGCTGGGCTGGCAGTCCTCCACCGACGGGTTCATTTCCTCCACCTCCATCGTCAATCCAGATCCCTTCCTAAGTGTAACCGGGCTGACCCAGACCACCTATTTCAGAGCAATCGCGCAGGAAGGAAGCTGTGATCCGGATACCTCCAATACCGTCACTGTAACCGTAATAAATCCGCCTTTAGCTGATCCGGGCCCTTACGAAGATGTTTGCGGGACCAGCCTGGGCCTTCAGGCCAGTCTTTCAGGAGGCACAGGAGTCTGGAGCCTGGTTTCAGGGCCCGGAAGCGCCGCTTTTATACCTTCTGAGAATGATCCCATGATCAGCGTGCAGGTGGACCAGTATGGGGCCTATACCTTTATGTGGACAGAGGACAATGGCTTATGCAGCGATGACTCGATTTTTACGGTGGAGTTTTTTGAGCAACCACTGGCAAATCCCGGTGCAGCGGGAGACACTTGCGGCCTGAGTTTTGAGCTGAATGCAACCCCCTCTTTGGGACAGGGGCAATGGAGCAAACTGGCCGGACCCGGTTCGGTAAGCTTCCTTCCTTCAGATACGATCCCGGATGCGGTGGCTACTGTTTCACAGGCGGGGATCTATACCTTCCTCTGGGTAGAGACCAACGGGATCTGCATCTCGGCAGCTTCTTTATCAGTAATCTACAGTACTCCCCCTACGGTGGATCCCGGAGCCGGGGGACAGGTTTGCGGTTTGACTTTCGGGTTGAATGCAGTTCCCTCCTTCGGGACCGGATCCTGGTCCCTGCAGTCGGGTCCCGGCTCTGCCCTGTTCATTCCTTCAACCACTGAATTCGATGCGAATGTGACTGTTTCTGAATATGGTCCCTATGAGTTTCTTTGGACCGAATCCGATGGGATCTGCATCAGTGATTCGGCAGTTACAGTAAGCTTCCTTGACCTGCCTGTTGCCCGGGCGGGGACCGGGGGGGTGACCTGCGGACCTGATTTTCAACTGTCCGCCATTCCCGGCATAGGGACAGGTAGTTGGACACAGACGGGGGGGCCCGGTACAGCCGGTTTTGCGCCGGCAGCAGATTCCCCTGATGCCATGGTAACAGTGGATATGCCCGGAGTCTATCAGTTCACCTGGACCGAAACCAACGGAATCTGCCAGGACCAGGATAGTATAGAAGTGACTTTCCAGGAAACCCTGGTACTGGATGCGGGGCCCGAGGTCCAGGTCTGCGGCCTGCAGCACGATCTGACTGTCCAGCCACAGGATATTCCGGGTCGCTGGATCAACAATTACGGCCCGGGAGTCGCCTCCTTTTCCCCTTCTGAGACTGATCCCACGGCCAGGGTCACAGTGGATGCTCATGGAGCATATCTGTTTACCTGGGAAGTAAGGCAGGGATTTTGCACCGGGGAAGATTCCGTCCGTGTTGTTTTCAAAAGGCTGCCCATAGCCAACGCGGGGCCGGATCAGGTCCTGGAGTTTACCTTCTCCACCTACCTGGAGGCAGTGCTTCCTTCCGCAGATCTTGAAAGCGTTAACGCTACCGGTACCTGGAGCCTGTTAAGCGGATCGGGGCTTATTGCAGATCCACAGGATCCCGCAACCCGGGTGACCGAGCTGAAGCTGGGAGAAAATGTATTTCAATGGGCCCTTTTCTCCGATATCTGTCCAACGGTGTCCGATGAAGTGATAATCACAGTCAGTGACATAGAAACCTATACGGTCATAACACCCAATAACGATGGACTGAACGATGTGCTTGTTTTTCCGGGACTGGAAGATATGAATGGTTGTGAGATTATCATTTACAACCGCTGGGGTAAGGAGGTTTACCGGAATGATAACTACCAGAACAACTGGGAAGGAAAAGATCATAAGGACCGGCTATTGATCTCTGACACATACTACTATGTCCTCAAGATCCCGCCTGACCGGGTAATCAAAAGTTTTGTGGAAATCAGGAGGAGCCAGTGATGAAAAATGGATTCCTGCATATCCTTTTGATCTTTTTCCTGGGTACACCGGCCTTCGGGCAGCTTGAGCCCTTGCTGGACCAGTACCAGATGAACGGACTGGCAATCAATCCGGCCTATGCCGGCAGTCAGGATGCCCTGGACCTGGGAATCCACTCCAGGGTGCAATGGACCGGATTCGATGGGGCACCGCGCACCACCACCCTTTCGGTCCACACCCCTATGAAAAACAAAAAGGTGAATCTGGGCCTGATAGTATTGGGGGATAAACTGGGTAACAAAAAAGAAACCGGGTTCCTGCTGAATTATGCCTACCGGATAACCCTGGGTTCGGGAAGGTTGGCCCTGGGCCTTGCGGCAGGGATCAGCAGTCTCACTTCAGATATGGATCTGATTCGATATGCGGACCAGGGCGATTTACTTCTGCAAAATGTTGGACGCAGGCTGGTCTTACCCGAATTCAGCCTGGGAGCCTATTTTCACAACGAAAAGTATTTCCTGGGCTTTTCTATGCCACTCTTTATGAGTCATTTCAGCAGTGCGGGAAGCGGCGACTACGAGATGGCTTTCAGGCCCGATGAGAGCAATTATCTGCTTAACGGGGGCTACCTGTTCCGGGTTTCCGAAAACATCGAGCTCTTTCCGTCCGCTTTGATAAGGGTAAATCCCGCCAGTGGAGCTCAACTCGATATACACTGTGATGTCATCTACGGGCAGCGTTTCTGGCTGGGAGCCAATATGCGCACCAATAAGCAACTCTCGGCCCTCCTGCAGGTACAGGTGAATCCCCAGTTCCGCATCGGGTACTCTTACGGTTACGAACTATCTGAACTCTCTTCCTATCAGCATGGTTCTCACGAAGTGGCCCTTCGCTATACTTTCAGGTATACGCTTAATGTGATAAGTCCCAGATACTTTTAAGAATGAGAATCCCAGGTAAACTCCTCTCCATATGTTTTCTCTTCCTGCTGATTCAGGGGCAGGTACTTGCGCAGTCCCGTTACGCGGTCCAGAAGCTTTCTTTATCCAGCCCGTACTGGGATGAATTTTGTCCCTCGCTTCGGGGGGACACACTCATTTTCTGTTCCAATCAGGAGTATGACTTTTTGCTTACCCACCACAACGGCAGGAACAAAGGGCTATTTAATATTTTACAGTCCAGGCTGGACACGCTGGGAAGGGAGACGAAGCCTTCAGTGCTTAGCAAGGCCCTGGTCACCCCCTTTAATGATGGCCCGGCAGCCATCAGCCCGGACGGGCAGCACCTGGTTTATTCAAGAAATCAGGAGGTACAGGCCAGGCACAGGAATGTTTTTGAGCTGAGCAACCGCCTGGGGCTCTATTTTGCCGATGAAATAAATGGCGAATGGGTTCCGGCAGGGGGCTTCCCCCATAACCATCCGGATTACTCCATCACCACCCCCTGCTACAGCCCTGATGGCAGATCCCTGTATTTTGCCTCTGACATACCGGGAGGTTTTGGGGGCAGTGATCTCTACAGATCTGATTGGAAAGACGGAGACTGGAGTGAACCCCGAAATCTGGGTTCAAGGGTTAACACCAGTGGCAATGAAGCCTATCCTTTTATGGCAGTCAATGGCGATTTGTTTTTTGCCTCTGACGGACATGGGGGCCTGGGAGGAAAGGATATCTTCCTGAGCAGGTTTGAGGGGGGGCAATGGATGAGCCCGATCCACCTGGAATCTCCGCTAAACTCCGAGGAAGATGATTTTGGACTCTTCACCAACGCAGACTTTTCCGAAGGATTTCTTTCAAGCAGCAGAGACGAAACCGATGATATATTCAAATTCTATACCCAGATACCCCAACTCTTCTCCTGTGATTCCATGAGAACCAATAATTACTGTTATGAATTTTGGGACGAGGAGTACCCCGCGATTGATTCGCTCCCGGTCATCTACGAATGGAGCTTCAGTGACGGGTCCAGCAAGCAGGGATTAAGGGTCTCCCACTGTTTTCCAGGTGCCGGTAAGCACTGGGCCAGATTAAACATCATAGACAACAGGACCGATAGTACTTTTTATATGCAGAGTTCCATGGAGTTTGAAATAATTGATCAAAAGCAGCCAGTCATTACCTGCAGTGAATCAGGAAATGTAGAGGTGCCCATGCTTTTCAGCGGGAAACACTCCAATATGCCTGGATTTTTGATCGAACAATATATCTGGGATTTTGGCGACGGGGGATTTGCGGAGGGCCCGGAGGTGGAACATGTGTACGAAAACAGTGGTTTCTATACCGTCAGGCTTGGCCTGAAGGGATCCATGGAAGCAGAAGGGCAGTTGCAGATCACCTGCGTAGAAACGACACTTACAATTTGGGACAAATAGCAGGCTCAGGCCAGGATATCACTTCTCAACAGCAGCAGCTTTAGACCAGTTGCCTTCCACCAGCATTCTTCTACCGTTTACAGGATCGTTGACCTCCGTAAATCTTATGAAGGTATCACTCACCTCAAATTCATATTCGCCAGACACTCCTGAACTATACTCTCCTCCTTCATCCGTAAAGGTGATATTGGTTCCGGAAATATTATAACTACCCCAGACGTCTATCTTTTCATCGCCTGCAAACTCTACCTGATAAGTCAAATCCGAGGTCAGAGTGAAGGTAATTGGCCTCTCATTCATAGATTTTGTCCAGGTTCCCTGGATTTTACCAGATGAATCATCCTGCCCGTAACAGGTGGGCATGGAAAGGAGTAAAAGGCCTGCAAGCAAAAATGCTCTAGAAAAAAATACGGATTTCATAAGGATCGGATTAGTATTAATGGATAGTCAAAATTACAAAAAGCCAGGGATAGATCCATGCTGATTTTTTTTACTTTATCTTTGCACGAAATTTATAGAGTGTCCCCCAATTTAAAAGAAATATATCAGGATAGTGACAAGAAATGGGAATCTCTTCTCCGAATATCGGAAGAGGCTCATACAGCCACAAATATTGGAGAATTCATCGCCACCATTCACGAGATACTATCGAAACTGATCGTTGCCAGGAATTTTTTCATTGGACTGTATGATGAATCCACCAACAGGTATTATTTTCCTTACTTTGAAGACGAGATTGATAATATTGAAACTACCGGAGTTGGTTTTGTATATGACGAATCCCTGGATGTGACCATGTATGATCTGTCTGGGACCCTTACTGACCAGGTGCGGAAGACAGGCCAGCCCATCAGGTTTCCCAATGAAGAAATGGACGACCCCTATGAATCGGGTGAAATAAAACTATTTGGAGCCCAATCAACTTCCTGGCTGGGTGTCCCCTTGAAATTTTCCGATAATACCATTGGGGTGATGGCTATCCAGTGCTATGATAGTTCGGATGCCTATTCAGAGAAAGATGAAGAGTTAATGGTTTTTGTTTCGGATCATATTGCCAGAGCCATTGAAAATGTAAGAGCTGAAGAAAAAATAAGAAAACAGCATCTGCTGGTTCTTGAACAGAAGCAGGCCATTACAGACAGTATCAAATATGCCCGGAGGATCCAGAATGCTGTACTGCCATCTCCGCCATATATTGAAAATATTCTCTCCGACTATTTTACCATATATAAACCCAAGGATATCATCAGCGGAGACTTTTATTGGGTGAGAGAGATTAAGGGCTACAGAGTAGCGGTAGTTGCAGATTCTACCGGGCATGGCGTTCCGGGTGCCCTGATGAGTATGCTGGGAGTTACCCTGCTAAATGAGCAATTCAGGACCTTCGGGATCAGGCCACCCGGGGTAATCCTGGGACATTTAAGAAACAAAGTGAAGGAAATACTCGCTCACGAAGGTTCCGAAGGCGATCAATCGGATGGGATGGAAATGGCCATCGCGATAGTTGATCTGGAAAAAAATGAGCTTCAGTTTGCCGGTGCAAACAGGCCTTTGTTTCTGTACAGGAAGAAAGAAGGATCTGCGGAAACAGGAGAGTTACCTTATTCCTCCCTGGAAAATGAGGACTACGAATTATTTGTGATAAAGGGGGATCAGCAACCCATAGGGACACATTGGGAGGAGAAAGAGTTTTCAACCCATGTGATAAAGTTGCAGGAACAAGATACCATCTATATCTTTTCTGATGGTTATGTGGATCAATATGGGGGTAAAAAACGAAAGAAGTTTAAAACCCGGAACTTTAAGAAACTGCTCCTGGCTCTTCAGCCGGAATCCATGGAAACTCAGAAAAAAAAGCTTGAAGAAGCATTTGCAGAATGGCGCGGAAGCAATGAGCAAATCGATGATGTTTGTATCCTTGGCATGCGCATTCATTTTCCTTAGTATCGGCCGGGCCCTGTCCTATTCACTAAGGTTCTAATTTACAATGAAATAATTTCCCTATATTTCCTGTCTATGAACCAAAACACAAGCATATGAACTACTTTATTTTTATATCAGCACTGATCGCAGTCTTTGCCATATTGGGAACATTGTAAGAACTTGGAGTTGAAGCTATTACAAGTATTTTTGAAATCAGTGGTAAAGTATTTATTTTTAGATACTCCTGTAACACGGGAAGATCATTTGGAGGCATATACCCTAAAACCCATATAAATGAGAAGAACAATCCCGTTTATCATACTGATTATCGCAAGCCTCTGTATCGGGTGCGCTCCGGATGCTGAAAAGGACAAACAGCCCAATTTTATCGTCATATTTGCAGATGACCTGGGGTATGGAGACCTGGGGGTTTTTGGACATCCCACTATAAAAACGCCGGCGCTTGATCAACTGGCCTTCGAAGGCCAGAAATGGACAAACTTCTATGTGGCGGCCCCGGTATGCACTCCAAGCCGTGCCGGACTGCTAACGGGCAGGCTGCCCATACGTTCAGGCATGTGCAGCGATAAAAGACGTGTCCTGTTTCCCGATTCCAAGGGGGGCCTTCCCCAGAGCGAAATAACTATTGCCCGTGCCCTTAAGGGCAATGGCTATCAAACAGCGGCCATTGGCAAATGGCACCTGGGACACCATACCCAGTTTCTACCCACCAGTCACGGATTTGACAGCTACTTCGGGATCCCCTATTCCAACGACATGGATAAGATCAAAGGGAAAGATTATTTTTCCGATCAGTTTACCTTTGCAGATGACGAATACTATTCGGCATTTAATGTTCCTTTAATGAGGGATACCGTGGTGGTGGAACGCCCTGCCGATCAGCGAACCATTACCAGAAGATATACGGAGGAAGCCATCCGCAAGATCCAGGAGTTAAAAGGCGAACCCTTTTTTATATACCTGGCACACAACCTGCCCCATATTCCTTTATTTCGCTCCGGGGAGTTCAAGGGAAAATCCATAGCTGGCATTTATGGCGATGTGATCGAAGAAATTGACTGGTCCGTGGAGCAGATCATCCGCACCCTGAAAGAGGAGGGCCTGGCCGAAAACACCCTGGTTGTTTTCACCTCGGACAATGGACCCTGGCACATCTTTAAGACACACGGGGGTTCCTCCGGGCTGCTGCGGGGAGCCAAAGGAGGTACCTTTGAAGGAGGAATGCGGGAACCAACCATCTTCTGGTGGCCGGAGAATCTGAAACCGGGAGTGGTGATGGAACTGGGAACAACCATGGACCTTCTCCCCACCTTCTGCAGCCTTTCCAACACTCCGCTTCCACAGGACCGCCTCTACGATGGCTATGATATATCGCCCGTGCTTTTAGGTAAGGGGAAAGGGGAAAGAGAAGTGGTTTTTTATTACCGGGGGCAGCAGGTATATGCCATCCGGAAAGGGGACTACAAAGCCCATTTTATTACCCAGCTGGAATATGGCAGCAAAACCGCCCATCCTATTACTGCTCCGGAAATGGAGGTCGAAAATACTCCCACCGTGCATGAGCAACCCCTGCTATATAACCTGAGTGTCGATCCCGGCGAGAGATACAACATTGCTGACGAGCATCCCGAGGTCATTGCGGAGATACGTACTGTTCTGGACCAACATCTAAAGAGTATCAAAGAGGTTGAGAACCAACTGGAAAAATAATGAATCAAGCCATCTTATTAGAGAAACGACCCGTGGGGAGACCCAGGCTCACAGATTTTAAATTTGTCTCAGAAGCCAACCCGGAAATAAAAGAGGGTGAAATGCTCCTGCGCACAAGCTATGTATCCGTGGACCCCTATTTGAGGGGCAGGATGAACAGCGGAAAATCCTACATAGCTCCTTTTGAACTGCAAAAACCCATCATATCGGGCATCATTGCCGAGGTGGTGGATTCCAGACACCCTGGATTCCGGAAGGGTAACTTCGTTTCCGGTATGCTGGAGTGGAAAGAGTATCAGAAATCCAACGGCCAGGGGCTGATGAAAGTGGATCCCGGCAAAGCGCCCCTCTCCGCCTACCTGGGAATTTTGGGAATGACCGGCCTGACTGCCTATCTGGGCCTGTCAGAAATCGGAAAGCCCAAAGAAAGGGAAACCCTGGTGGTTTCAGGTGCCGCAGGGGCGGTGGGAAGCGTGGTCGGTCAAATTGCAAAACTCAGGGGCTGCCGGGTGGTCGGGATCGCAGGATCAGATGAGAAAGTGGACTTTTTGACCACGGAACTTGGATTTGATGCGGCCATCAATTACAAGACCGCTCCGCACCTAAGAAAAGCTGTTGGTATAGCCTGTCCTGATGGCGTTGATATCTATTTCGATAATGTGGGCGGTCAGATTTCTGATGCAGTTATGGTCCATATCAAGCAGTTTGCCAGGATCGTTGTTTGCGGAGCCATTTCCGTCTACAATGAGACCTCCCTTCCACAAAGCATGAGCCTTCAGCCCCTTCTGGTCAGAAACAGCGCCTTGATGCAGGGATTCATTGTGTTTGACTACAGGGATAAATACCCTGAGGCTCTGAAGCAACTGACCTCGTGGCTCGCTGAAGGCAAACTGACCTATACCGAAACCATCGTGGAGGGCTTTGACAAGATCCCCCTGGCTTTCATCGATCTTTTCGATGGAAAGAACAAGGGAAAACTGGTGGTCAAGATTTAAGATAATCCAGGCCCCTGCAGGGCATACCCTTATCTCCGGCGTGCAGTCCTCCGGGTAATGCGGCTCTCATTGATTATTTTTTCGTAACTTATTCAACCATATGCACATGCGAAGAAGTATCCTTATATGCCTGGCCCTGATCTGCCTGATGCTGGCCTGTGGCCGAAGTGGACAGACAGGCGGCGAATCGGTGGAGGCTCCTGCTCTATTGTGGAAATACGAAGGACTTGGCAGGGGCTATGGCGGACCCTGTATCACCAAAGAAGGAATTTTCATAAATGCAGAAGAGCAGGGCAAGAGCTATACGGTATGCCTGGATCTGAATGGAAGCTTTCGCTGGAAAGCTCCAAACGGGAAGGAGTTTATGGGAGTGGAGTATTCAGCCAGTTTTCCCGGAACCAGGTCCGCCCCCGCGGTGAAAGGAAGGCAGGTATATGCCGCATCCGGCATGGGCCACTTGTCCTGCTTTGATACCCGCAAAGGAACGGTAATCTGGACTGTGGATCTGATAAACGACTTTAACGGAAAGCTGGGAGATTTCGGTTATTCGGAATCCCCAGTGGTGGACAGGGACAAGGTGTATTGCTTTGCCGGCGGGAGGGTAAACAACCTGGTGGCACTGGATCGTCTAACGGGTGAATTGCTTTGGTCGGCCCCGGTGAAGCAGGATTCCTTTGCCTACAGCACCCCCATTTTGTTAAACCTGCCTGACAGGAAAATACTGGTCGGCACCTCCAGGAACTACATTCACGTGGTGGACCGGCAGGATGGTGCCCTGCTTTCAAGCTACCGGCTTGAGGACATCAGATATGGTTACGAGCACTGCAATTCGGTGGTGCACCAGGATGGGAATCTGTATTTTGTGGCTTGCGAGGAGCGTGGCCAGGGTAGCATTAAATTGTCTCTTTCCGAAGATGGGGAGTCCCTGACCGAGATCTGGAGAAACCCGGAGGTGTTAAATATATTCGGAGGATTTGTGGTGCTGGACAAGTGGCTCTATACGACCCTGGATAACAAAAAACTTGTGGCTCTGGACACAGGAAACGGCCGGATCAAATATGCTGTCAGGGCGGAAAACGGAAGCATTACACAAGCAAACCAAAGACTTTATGTTTATGGCTATAATGGTAAACTGCAATGCTTTAGCCTGAAAGACGGGGAACCTGAATTAAACTCCGAAATGCGCATACGCCATGGAAGCGGCCATCACTTTTCCTTCCCGGTGATCTCAAACGGGGTGATGTACCTCCGGCGCGGGGAGACGCTAATGGTATATTCGCTCTAGTAAACTTAGAGATTTGGGATCAGAAGTTTTCGGACGACTATTTTTCAAGTGCAATTAAATTTAATAAATTACTTCCACATAAAATCCCTATACCATGAAACCCAGCAAAATGACCAGACGAGAGTTTCTTACGAATACTACAACAGGGGCGGCCTCTGATCTGGCTATCCTTGGAGGAAAAGCGGTCAGAACCGTTGCCTGGTTAAAATGGCCGGTCTGGAATTCGGATGCTGAACAACCCATGTTAGAAGTCCTGCGTAGTGGAGACTGGTTCCGCCTGAGAGGCACCAAAGTGGATGAGTTTGAAAAAGCATATGCCTCACTTATAAGTGCCAAACGGGTTCTGGCCACGGCCAGCGGAACCGCGGCCCTTGAAACGGCCCTGGCCGTCCTGGATGTGGATGCGGGCGACGAGGTAATTGTATCTCCCTATACCTTTATTGCCACTTACAATGTGGTGTTTAACCAGAAGGCACTGCCGGTTTTTGCCGATACCGATCAGGAAACATTTACCATAGATCCGCTCAAAATCGAGGAGAAGATCTCTGAGCGCACCAAAGCCATTCTGCCCGTACATATCTTTGGCCTTCCCGCCGATATGGACCGGATTATGGCCATCGCAGAGCGACACCATCTTGCGGTAATTGAAGATGCCTGCCAGGCCTGGCTTGCTGAATACAGGGGTAAAATGTGCGGGACCATCGGGGACCTGGGTTGCTTCAGTTTTCAGAACTCCAAGAACATTCCTGCCGGAGAAGGAGGAGCGGTTGCAGGAAATGATGAAACTCTGATGGACCGGTGCCACTCCTACCATAATTGCGGTAGACCTTACGGGAAAACCGCTTCAGATTTCGCCGGATATCCCTTCCTTGGCGGAAACAAAAGAATGATGGAGTTTCAGGCCGTCATCTTATTGTCCCAGATGCAGCGGGCGAAAAAAGATGCAGAAAAACGGCTGGAAAATGCTCTTTATCTGGATTCCAGGTTAAAAGAAATCCCGGGTATCATCTCCTATAAACTCACTGAAGGCGCCACAAAATCCGCTTACCACATATATCCCCTCCGCTATAAAAAAGAGTGTTTCGATGGTCTCCCACGGGAGAAGTTCCTGGCTGCTCTTCAAGCCGAAGGAATCCCCTGTTCCAGTGGATACGAGGCCCAGTACAAGGATGGTGTCATGGAAGAAGTATTGAGTTCGAGGGGATATAAACGCCTGTTTACAGAAGAGCGGCTGAAGCGCTACCGGGAAGAGTTACATGAGCTCCCCGAAAATGATCAACTGACCCGCGAAGCTGTCTGGTTCTTCCAAAACATGTTACTGGCAGAGCGAAAGGATATGGACGATATTATAAATGCGGTCCAGAAAATATATGATAATAGAAAGCAACTCTTATGAAACGTTCCCTTCTTTTTTCAGCCTGCACTACCTTCCTGGTTTTTACACTGTTTTCTGCAGAGGCCCTCTGCGATTCAAGTCCCCCGTCATCCACCTGGCGGGCCGGAGTTGCACGAATGGCCATTACACCAGGGCAGTCCATGTGGTTAGCGGGATATGCCGCCCGGGACCATCAATCGGAAGGCACCTTACATGATCTGTGGGCAAAAGTGCTGGTCCTTGAAGATGCAGGCGGAAAACAGGCAGTGCTAATCACCACAGACCTGCTGGGATTTCCCAAAGCTCTTTCGGATCAGATCCGGGATCAGCTGGAAAGCGAGTTTAAGCTTTCAAGAGCCCAGATTATACTCAACAGTACCCATACTCATTCCGGCCCTGTGCTTAAGGATGCCCTGTATGATATTTATTCGCTTGACCGGCAGCAGATAGCCGCCGTTGAACTCTATTCCAGCCAGCTGGCAGAAAAGTTGGTTGAGCTGGTGGGGGAAGCCTTCGGCTCCATGGAACCGGTCAGCCTCTATGCGCAAAACGGAGTCACCCGCTTTCAGGTCAACAGGCGCAATAACGATGCTTCCGCCCTGAGCTCGCTGACAGAATTAAAAGGACCTGGCGATCATGCCGTTCCGGTATTCAAAGTCGTGGATACCAACGAAAAATTAATGGCAGTAGCTTTCGGATATGCCTGTCATGCCACTGTTCTGGACGGTTATGACTATTCCGGGGATTATCCGGGATTTGCTCAGATAGCCCTGGAAGAATCGCATCCGGGAACGACCGCACTGTTTTTTCAGGGTGCCGGAGCAGATCAAAATCCCCTGCCCCGGCTGACGGTCGGACTGGCAAAACAGTACGGCCTGGAGCTGGCCGCCGCGGTAGAGCGGGTGCTGGAGGAGGAGATGCGGGAGCTTTCGCCGCAACTTTCTGCCAGCTATTCGGAGATTGAACTGCCATTAAATCCACCCCCCTCAAAAGAGGAATTGCTTGAGATAGCTCAGGGACCGGTGGATTACCTGAAAAGATGGGCCGAACGTACTCTGGAAGAACTGGAAGAGGGAGCAAGCTTTATGGATTCCTATCCCTATCCTTTGCAGATTTGGAGTCTGGGAGACCAAATGGTCGTCTCCATGGGGGGAGAAGTGGTCGTGGAATATGCCATCCAATTCAAACAACTCTTTGGCCAGGACATTTTCGTGATAGGCTATTCCAATGATGTCATGGCCTATATCCCTTCTGTGACCATCCTGGAAGAAGGAGGCTACGAAGGACTGACCTCACAAATGGTATACGGATTGCCAGGCACCTGGAAGCCTGAAATTGAATCCATGATCATTGAGGAAACTATAAGTCTGGCTGCGAAAGCCGGAATCCACCGCATAGAGGAGCCTGTGGAGGGTCCAGCTCCCGCTTCCCTGGAATAAACCACCTGGATCTATATGCATATTTCGCCAATACTTTGCTTATGGCAGCAACCCTGGATGCAAATTCTGCATCTTGCTTACGTAATTCATAAGCATTTATCATGAAAAGGTATATCGTTTTTTTTATAGCCAGTCTGTTTCCGGGAGCTATCCTGCCTTCCTGTGAGAAAACAGATCCCATCCAGAAGGAGATTCCAAAAATAACTCTAAATAAAAAGGCTGCAGAGATTCTGGAGGCCGACAAAGCCTTTGGCTTCGAACTGTTCCGTGAGGTAGTCAGCCAGAGTGAAGAGGAGAACCTTATGATCTCACCACTGAGTGTATCCTATGCCCTGGGGATGACTTACAACGGGGCTGCCGGGATCACGCTGGAAGCATTTAATGATGTGCTGCATTTCGGTGATCTGACCACAGAGGAGGTCAATGAAAGTTACAAGGATCTGATGGATCAGCTGCTGAACCTGGATGAAAAGGTTGAATTCTCCATTGCCAACAGCATCTGGTACCGCCTGGGATTCCAGGTATTACCGGAGTTTATTCAGACCAATAAGGACTATTTTGATGCAGAGGTGAAGGAGATTGATTTTAACAATCCCCAGACCGTAGAGATCATAAATCAATGGATCGAGGATAAAACCAACGATAAGATCCAGGATATGCTGGATTATATCCCCGCAGATGCCGTGATGTATCTGATCAATGCGATCTATTTCAATGCAAGCTGGAAATATGAGTTTGAAAAGGGAGAGACCTACCAGGGAGATTTCAGGCTTGCAAACGGCAGCATGCATTCGGCCGATTTTATGCGCGTCTCCGGTAATTTTCAATATACCACAAATGAGGACTTCACGGCCGTTGAGCTTCCTTACGGGGACAGTACCTTCAGCATGGTGGTGATGCTCCCTGCCCAGGGGAAGGAAGTTTCGGACCTGGTGACCAATCTGGATGTTGCCCACTGGGATTCCTGGTTCGAAAATTCCTGGTACACGGGTGTCCAGGTCGATTTACCAAAGTTCAAATATAAATTTAGGGACCTGTTGAATAATCCGCTGAAAGACCTGGGACTGGGTGTGGCATTTTCGGAAGCAGAAGCAGACTTCACCCGCATCAATCCAGGAGGGAACCTCTTTATTTCCCGGGTCATCCACCAGACCTTTATCGATGTTCAGGAAGAGGGAACCGAGGCCGCTGCAGCCACCATTGTAGAAGTGAGTCTTACCAGCGCCGGAGGAGGAGGCAGTGCCATCCACTTTAAAGCAGATAAACCCTTTCTCTATCTGATAAAAGAAAACTCAACAGGAGCTATCGTTTTTATTGGCAAGGTCGGAAAACCTGAATACGAATAACTCGGTCCACTTTAATTCTCCCCCTGCTCAATACAGCATCTACGCGGGTCTATTTCGCTACAAGGACATTATCCAGGGAAAAATGGATATAGGTAAAACATTCCGGCACATGTGAATCCCATACCCCATGGGGGCTCCAGGCCCAACCACCATTATCTTCGGCGGGCGGTGCCTCCTTGTACTGGTTAAAGCGTGAAAAATCCATCCGCCAGACATCCCGGTCGCCGGGAGGAAGTCTCCTTTGATCCCCCATGGCCAGCAGCTTCATCCCTTCCCATGGCAGTGCCAGTTCCACGGTCCAGCCCCGATCCCGGTCACTGGAATCATTAATGGTACCATCCACAAATACCGCAGTTTTCAGGCCGGGGAAATCCCATTTAAAAAAGCCTGTCCTGGGACCCCTGGGATGATCCTTGTAACCCACGCCAAAAAATGGCACACGTCCTGGCTGGTTCACAGACAATCCTTCTATTTGGTCATATTTCCCGTCCTTATTCGCTTCATCCCAGATAAAAAACACCTCGTATATGGTTCCAAAGGAATTAATCTCAAATTCGTAATAGCCATCCTTCCCGGCGATGAACAGTTCCACATCATTGTTCTGGTATATAAGAGCATCTCGCTCCGTCAGGCTGGCCTGCACGTCCGGTTCCGCGATCCAGTATGCCACATACAGATACTCCTCATCCCATAGGAGGGCAGCTCTGGTATCATGGATGGCGTCCCTTCCCGAAACCAGATCCCTGAAACGGGGAGAACGCGGAGCCTTTTGCCAGTCATGCTCATCCAGGCGACCATCGATGACAGGGGGAGTGGCCGTCCTATAAGCCACATAATGGGGGATCTCTTTTTCCACACAGGGTGGGTGCGCAGGCGTGTCCTCCTGCGCGGAAGCATTCATTGCGGGAATTCCAACATACAGTCCCAGAACAGCCAAAACACATAAATAATTCTTCATAAGGTCCTCTTTATTTGCGATTTGTATGCATGAATTTAATAAATTACTGGGAAATAGCTTATAAAATCAAAATTGCTTTCGTTATGAAAAGAAGAATATTTCTTAGCTCCGGCATGGCCGCTGGCCTGGCGCCTCTTTCCTTCGGGTCCACCCTGGACAAGGGCACCGAAGAAAAAGTCCTTAGCACTTCCGAAGAAGTAGTCGTGGAAAAAGTTCTCTCCGGCCTGCCCCACCAGGGAAAAGTGCTGGCTGCCATTCAACCCCACGTGGACGACATTCCTATTTTTGCAGGAGGCACGGTTGCCAAATTGATCCGGGAAGGCTATACCGGCTACCTGATCCGGACCACCAATGACGACCACGCGGGCCGTGGGGCCACCCAGGGCGAAGTAATTCTGAACAATGAGAGAGACAATGAAGAAGTAGCCCGTATTTTGGGCCTTAGTAAAGTATACGACCTGGGCTACCGCAATCATCGGATGGATAACATCAGCATCGTGGAATTACGGGCCCGCCTGATCTTCTTGTTCCGCATGCTGAAAGTAGATACCGTCATCTCCTATGATCCCTGGGGACATTACGAGGAAAATCCGGACCACTATGTAACGGCCAGTGCCGTGGAATCTGCCTGCTGGATGGCGGGAGGCGGACTCGACTACCCCGAGCATAAGGATGCAGGGATCTTGCCCCATTCCGTGAAGGAAAGGTATTATTACGCCCGGGGCCCGCAGCTGGTGAACCGGATCGTGGATATCAGTCATACCATCGATCAGAAAGTGGAGTCCAACCGGGTCATTGTCACCCAGGGACCGGGTGGAGATGCCGGAGTCCGCTTGAAAGAACGCCTGGCAAAAGAAGGCAAATCCCTGCCCCTGCTGGAAGGCAGCCAGGAACAAAGCAACAGCAACTACATCAAACACATCGTAATGGATCTGGATTCCCAACGAATACGGGGAGTCCCCTCCGACAAAGAGGCGGGGAAGCCCTATGGCCTGGAATGGGCCGAGCGCTTTCACTATATAGGTCCCCGGGAATCCAGGCTGGAGGAGTATATCAGAGTAAATACCTGACAATTTCAACCCGTGCCCCATTCATTAAGTCCCAGGCTTTCATATGGCAAAACTACGTTCCCGGGTCTTCCATTTTCCACGGGTAAAATCCGGGACTTCGACAGGCTGACTGCCTTTGGCGATGGATTCACCGGAGAGCCCTACCAAACAACTCATTAGTACCGATTCATAAACATCAATGGGGGTTTGCTTCTGATCCCGAACCGCCTCCGCAAAATAACCCAGTTCAATCAGGTCAACTCCGCCATGCCCTCCTCCCTGGTAGCTGCCCTCCTTCTGCCAAAAACGGTGATTATACTTATCCTGGTAGGGAGGAAACGCCTCCCATTCATGATATTCAGGACTGATGCCTTTTAAATGAAGTGAATTCCGCTGCTCATTATAGATTCCCCTCGTTCCCTGGACGGTCCAGCGGTTATCGTAGGGACGGGGAAGCTGCATATCATAATTGACCACAATGGTTTTTCCCATTTTCGTGCGGATCAGATCCGAAAGAGTCCATGGTCCCCAGGCTTATGGCTCCGGACGTCAGGGCAGTGGTCTTTATAAAGGTTCTTCGTTTCATAGGTTCAGATTTAAATGTACTTGCGGGTGCATCTGATGTATATGAAGCTTAAGATAAAATATTTCCCTCTATTTCGGCCAGATTGCCGGGACATGAATATCTGAGGGTGGGCTTTATGCTTAACTAATCGTGCGACTCAACATGCCAGGCCTCCTCAATGGTGTAGAGATCAGCCTTGATACTGCTTGTCCACCCCTTCACCTTTTCAGCCAATCCTGATTTCATCACTTTCTCCATGTGTTCGCTTCTCATAAATGCAGTGAATTTCTCACGGCTTTCCCACATGGAAATACCTGTAACGGGTCCATCTTTTTTCTCGGGTTTCAGGGACAAACTCATCAAGGCACCATCCACCTCTTTAATCATAGCAGAGGTTTCAATCAGGATATTCATGAGCTCATCCACATGCTCACTTTTTGGATAGTAGTATTCAGCTACTACATACGGTTTAATCTTCATTTTATTCAATTTTAATATTAATACTTTATTTTATTATGTTTTCGATACAAATATAACATATTTATATCGTATACATACATATAATTAGTTTTTTATTATTTTTTTGAAGTATTTTCCCTAATTTTGCAGCATGAAAACAACCTTCGACATCATACGGGAGCTAATTCAATGGTTTGAAACTTATTCTGAAGAGAATCCAGAAAGTGAGTCAGACCTAAACTCCTTTATCATCTGGCTAAATACCAGACTGTTTGCAGAGGAACCAGGCATACAATCTGTTCATGATCCTGATGTTCTGGACATGGAATTGTCCTTCCTGCTAGCCTTACAGAACAGACATTACAAAGCATATGCAAAAGAAGCATTGCTTGATTCAGAGTTATCTTCGCCCGAAGGATTCAGCTTCCTGTATCACCTCAGTCTCGTTGACAGTTACCGGAAAATGGAACTGATCAAAATGCACCAGCTTGAGCCTCCTTCGGGAATTGAAGTATTAAAGAGGCTACTGAAAAGAAAATTCATAAAAGAATTTGACGACCCGGATGATGGAAGGGCAAAGCGTATCCGGATCACTGAAGCGGGCAGGCAGAAGATTCAAATAGTCCTGCCCAAAATGCAACAGGTATTTTCCTCCATGGCAGCAAACATGTCCCTTCATGAAAAATTGCATGTGGTAGCTTTCCTGCGGCAAATGAATGAGTATCATCTGAAGAAATCCAGAAAACCGCAGCAAGAGGATAAGTCATAACTTCGAACTTGCGGTAAGGTTTACGGGAATAAAGGCCCATTTCTGGTGAAAGATTACTCCAGTTTCGGGATCATAGTCCAGGAACTCCCCATGGTACGAACCGCTTATTACCCTTACAAGCGTATCATTAACCGGCAGGATGGGACCATAGGCTCCGGACATGGTCAGTATGCCCTCTTCTATCTGAATGTCTGTAAGAATTTCGCCCGGACTTTCCCAGCTACCTCCGGGTATCCGGTCGGCCCGCCGGTAGAACCCGCACAGTGCTTTCCACTGTTCCGGAATCCCGGTCTGCACGGGATATCTGGGGCAGATTTCATAGGAGATATCCATCATATTGAGGATCATTGTGGCTGAGTATTCTGTAAGGTCCCTGAAGCTGATCCTAAGCTTCCTGAAGTCCACCGGCGGTTCAAAAATCCTGCTCAGCCCGGTCCTTTCCATCCAGTGGGTCACAGCAAATTCCGTATCGCTCAATGGTATCAAGGTCAATGAAATATGCCCGAGATTGGCTTTCAGCTTCTTCCCTTTTAGCCTGAGTTCTGCCACAGAGCCAAAGGTCGAGTAGCTTCCTTCCAGAAGCCTTAGCTTCTCTGTTGAGACCTGATAAACAGCCGGTTTTGAATGGGCTCTTTGAGGCTGCTCCTCATCCTCCCTCTGTTCATCCAGCATCGTGTTCAAAATCTTCAGGGCAAACTGGATGGCATAAAAACCGGAGAAGCTCGTGCCGTTTCCAATCACAGCGATACCCAGCTTTTGCTCAGGTATAAAAGCAACCAGGGAGCCAATGCCTTCGGTAGGTCCCCCGTCATGCCACACCAGCGTTTCTCCATGCTCCATGGGGACCAGTTTCCATCCCAGACCCATGGTTTCCGGATCGCCGGGTCTACTGTAATGATCCACCAGCATGCGGGACAGGGTCTCCTCCTTTTGGAACAGATCCTTCCGGAATACAGCCTGCAGAAAAGCGCTCAGATCTTCAATGGTCGCATAGAGATTTCCGGAGGGGAAGTTATTGATATCGTATTGCACATAGGGATAGTACTTTCTTTTATGGTACTCATAGCCCATTGCCCGGTGTAGCGAACTGTCGATGGCCCCCGAATAGAAATCCGCATTCTGCATTCCCAGGTTATTCAGCAACTCCAGTTTCATTTGCCTGAAGAATCCCTCATCTCTGCTTTCCTCCACGACCCTGCCAAGCAAATCATAACCCAGGTTGGAATACTTGTAGCGGGTGCCCACTGGATAGGGAGCGTAACAGCCTGAAGCGCCCAGTTCAAAACGCTCCAGGTAGTTCAGATCATCACGCTCCACCCCTGCCGGCATCAGCCCTTCGTGCCTGGGCAGTCCGCCCCGGTGGGCAAGGATATCCCTGAGGGTAGGAACCTCATTTGCTGTAAAGCTGTTCTGTATCCTGAAATCCGGAAGGTAGGTGCTTAATGGCGCCTCCAGGTCAACCAATCCTTCTTCAACTTCACGAAATATCTCTATGGCGGTAAATGCTTTCGCCAACGACCATAGCTTGAACACTGAGCGGGTCGAAGCGGGAATCTCATTCTCCATATCGATCAGCCCTTTCGCATCCTGGTACAGAATTTCCTGTCCGCTTACAACTGTGACAGCCATGGCCGGGAGATGTTGTTTGCGCATGGTCCGCCGGATCTCCTTTTCAATAAACTCACTATCGCTACTTTGACCTGCCAGGCAGGAGGCCAGGAATAAAAATGGATATACAAACAGAAGGTTGGATTTCTTCATTATACACAGGTTTTCAGACTATTTTACAGCAGGCAGGATATAGGTAGTCAGAAGCCGCTCCGGGGTGCTCCACTGCAGCTCGTCCCCTTCTGCAAAATGATTGGTAAAAACAACCACCAGGTTTTGCTCCGGAACCACCATGATCCACTGCCCCCCGAATCCCACTGCTGAATAATAATTGTTATTGCTTACCCACCAGTGGTAGCCATAATAATTGTCCGGGATGTACTTCCGCGCAATATGCTTCTGCTGCGATACCTGGACCCAGTCGGCGGGGACAAGCTGCTCCTCCTCCCACAAACCATCCTTCAAATAAAGATACCCGAATTTTGCCATATCCCGCGGCTTCATCCTGACACCATTGCCCCCGTATGCCACACCCTGGGCATCTATGGGCCAGTAGTATCGAGTGATACCAAGGGGTTCCAGCAAATTTTCAAGCGCAAAGGAATCGGCACGAATTCCAGTGCTTTCCTGAAGGATGGCCGAAAGAAGGTGAGAGATCCCCGTGTTATAGCTGTATTCCACGCCGGGATCTGCACTCATGGGGCGATCCAGCGCAAATTGCACCCGGTTGCTGCTCCTGACAAAATTGTAGAAGGTATTTCTTTCATCGCCGTAGGGATATTCAAGTTCATACCATTCAAACCCGGCACTCATAGTCAGCAAGTGCTCCAGGGTAATGGCCTGTTTGGCCTCGGTCAGATTCGCTATTTCATATTCCTGGAAATAATCTGTCATCAGCACATCCACATCTACTATGTATCCCTGCTCCATAGCTATCCCCACCAGAGCAGAAGTCAGGCTTTTTGTACAGGAATAGATGGAATGCAGACTATCGGCTGAGTACTCATCCGAATAATATTGCTCGGCCACCACATAGCCATCCTTAATAATCATCACACTGTTCACATCCACATGCAGCTCCAGAAGCAGCAGGATTTCATCGTTCAATTCCTTCAGTTTTTCGCTATCCATACCAACCTCTTCCGGCTTGCAGTACCTCCAACCCGAAGTGGGCCAATAGGCTCCGGTCCATGTCCCTTCCGCAATAAACTCATCCGCCGGGAACCGAGTATCCGGCTCCCCTTTCTCACAAGCGGAGAGATGCACCAGGAACAAGGCTGTCAGAAGAAGCATATAATTCATTATGATCTGTTTCATTGTTTTGCTTTCTTAAAATTGAATCCGGTAGCTTATGACCGGGATAAAGGGATTCTGGTACTCCGTATGTAGTGCATTCTCGCGGCTTTCCCAGTAGGAATAAAGTTCATTCCGGCTGTTGGTAAGATTCATCAGATCCAGGCTCCATTCACCGGAAAACTTCACCCGGTTGCGGGTAAACTTGATCAGAAAATCTATCCGGAAGTAGTCCGCATTCTTCTCCGTGAACCCATCCTCCAGGATCCTCACCTGGTACCCCAGCTCCCGTGATTGTTCTTCATCGATGGGCAGGTAGCGCATTCCTCCAATAAATATCAACCGCATATTCAGGCTTAGCCGGTGCTGCTTCAGTTTTCCCAGCAGATACTCCTTACCAAACTGTCCGTTCATGGAATAAGATCCATTGTATTTGGTGTCCAGCACCTTCCCCAGTTTATTTATATACTTAGAATCGTAAAGCGTCCCGTTCATCCTCAAATGAAAACCCTTTTGCAGGCTTCTTTCCACACTGAGTTCAATCCCCTTGTTATAGGCAGTCCCGTAGTTGTCCAGGATATTCCCCTCAAAGCCATAGTCGCTGTTCACGGTGGAAAAGTAGGGCGGAAAGGGATAGGCGGGAATGTCGTATAAGTCCTGGTAGTAAGCTTCCAGTTTGAAATTCAGCTGGTCTGTGGCAAGGAATTTATAGCTCAGGATATAGTGCCTGGCCTTGCTTAGCTCCAGATCCATATTTGGCTGGATGACAGCCCCATCATGCAGCGTCATCATGCCTGTATACAGGGTCATGGATTCTTTCCTGCTGTGAATCCCGAATCCGGCACTGAAGTGATGGCGGGGGTGTACTTTCCATAAAAACCCGAATCTGGGTTCCAGGGAAGAACTTCGGGTCAGGGAATACTGCAAAAAATGGATCCCGGTATTGAACCTTAGCTTTTCGCTCATACGGTACTGCCAATTAAGGTAGGCCTGGATCGTTGCTGCCCGGCTGCTGGTATCTATATGGGAATAACCGCTTTGCAGGGTATCGGAAAACCATCCCATAAAAGAATTGTTAAATGCCTCCTCGAATACCAATCCACTGGTAAGTTTATGTCTGGCATTCAATTTCCGGTTTATGCTGAAGTCCCCTTTGAGGGTATATTCCTTAATCTCTGTTAGCCAGACATAATCCACCGGTTCTGATTCAGTGCCGATATTGGATTCTTCATCCCAGCTATATTTCCATCCTGATAGGGCTATGGTGGTTTTCAGAAAGGTCTTTGAATTCAATGTCAGGTTATTGGACAGGCCCAGGGTCGACATATTCGAATTCATCACGTATTCGCCATACTCCCCCACCTCATGACTCAGGCCCCCGATCCCGAAAAATGAAAACACCCCCAGTCTCTTGCTGGGATGATAGATCTTAAACGAAAGATCTTGAAAATCCGGGACACTCCCCAGATCTGCCCCCATGGCCTGAACGATCTTCAGGGTGCTATACCGGTAATGGGCCATGTAGGTGGTATTGGTTTGCCTGTTTATGGGCCCTTCCGCCATCAACTCCGTTCCCATTAGTCCCAACTGAAAGGTTTGCTCGTGATGGTCGTTGTTTCCCGTTCTCATTCGCAGGTCGAATACCCCCGACAGGGCATTGCCATACTCAGCCGGGAAGGCCCCGGTCAGGAAGTCCGAGGTGGCAATCATATGATTGCTTATAATCCCGATCCCTCCTCCCGATGCTCCTATATTGGAGAAATGATTCAGGTTTGGGATCTCAATCCCTTCCAACCGCCACTGGAGTCCTTTGGGGCTATTGCCCCGGATTATTATATGATTCTGGCCATCGTTGGGCGATATTACCCCCGGAAGCGACTGAACGGTCCGGGAAATATCTGTCAGGGAACCAGCCGTATTTTCAATATCATAGGCTGAAATACTCCTGCCGCTAACACTTATCCGCTGATTGATCACATCCGATTCCGGGCTATAAATGATATCCACTGCCTCCAGTTCCTGCACCGCTTCCACCAGCTCCATATTCAGAACAAGCTCCTTCCCGGAACCCAGAACCTGGTTCCTCAGGTAGGCCGTTTCATATCCCACAAAGGAAAACCTGAGAGTACAACGTCCGATGGGAACCTCAGTAAACAAGTAATAGCCTTTTTGGTCAGTTACCGTTCCTTTGGTATTCCCTGCAGTCTCCAGGCTTACATTCACAAAAGGGAGCGGAGCCTTGCTGTCCTGGTCCACCACCTGTCCCCTGATGATTTGTACGGCCTGCTGACAGCCTGGCTTCGTAGAGGCACTTCCGGCAAAACACTCTACATGAATTGACAGGCCCAGGACACATCCCAGTATAACTCGGGAAATAAAGTCGCCTGACTGTAATACACTCATCCTGATTTAGACTTTTCAAGGACAGGAACACCCTGCTCTTCACATCAAAATTAGGGTACAGAACAAGAAAAATCCAGTATTTCAGAGAGCTTTCGACAGGTGGCTACAGGACTCTGTAAGTGGTCAGAATCTATCCCATTTTCTCCTTCAGAAGTCTTGCATAGCGCCTGCTCATCACAAGGCTCTTCTCCATATTCTTCAGTTTAACACTGAAATCATAATTATACTCCTTTTCAATCTCCTCCACGAAGTCCAGGTTTACAATGTAAGAACGGTGAATTCTGCAAAAATGGGAATCTGGAAGACGACTGCTCCATTCCTTCATGGACTTTAGTACCAGGCCCTTTTTACCTTCCGACGTTAAAATCTGCGTGTAATCGCCTTGTGACTGGATATAGACAATGGAGCTGATCTTCAGGAATACCATATGCTTCCCCATGAGCAGAAACAGCCGGTCATCATAGCGCAGATCCTGCTTCAGCGGAGGAGAAGGCTGCTCTTCCTGCTCATTCAAGCGCTCCACAGCCTTTTTAAAACGTTCCGGAGAGATGGGTTTCATCAGGTAGTCCAGCGCATTGACCTCGAAGGCCCTGAGGGCATATTCGTCATAGGCCGTAACGAAGATGATCTTCCCCAGGAAACTGACCTCATTCAAGAGCTCAAAACCGCTTTTTCCCGGCATCTGAATATCCAGGAAAAGCAGGTCCGGCTGATGTTTCTCAATCAAGCGGGCCGCCTGTTTCGCATCATCGGCCTCCCCCACCACCTCAATGGCCGGATGGTCCTTGATCAGGCTGATAATCGCCTTCCTGGCCAGCTGTTCATCATCAATGACAAGTGCCTTGAACTTATTCATAGGATTCAATATTGTGAATAACTAATTTTATGACAACCTTCTGACTTAGCTTTTCAAACAGAAGCTGGTAGCGATCGGGATAGGCAATATTCAGCCTGTTCACGGCATTTTGTATGCCGCGGCCCGTTCCATTGTATTCCGAGCCCTCTGCCTGATGTTCTAAGGGATCCACCCAGTTTCCGCTGTTTGAAATGTTGAGGATCAGGTCCTTTCCCTCCAGCTGACTTGAAAGACTGATCATTACAGGCATTTCACTGGTTTGCATTCCAAATTTAATGGCATTTTCCACAAAGGGCTGAAGGATAAAACTCAGAACACGGCAGTTTTTAGTATTTTCTGCAATATCCAGATTTATGATCAGTTTCTCCTGGAAACGTTTTTTCTCAATAGAGAAATAGTTCTTCAGTGCCTCTATTTCATGTGAAAGGGACTTGAAGGGCTGGTGATCGAAGAGCAGGCTGTAACGTAAAAAGTCGGAAAGCTCGTTGACCATTTTTTTTACCGCTGCCGGGTCCTCGTCCACCAGGGCCCAGATGGAGTTCAGGGAGTTAAAGAGGAAATGCGGGTTCAGCTGGTAGCGAAGCATTGCCAGCTGGGCCTCCTGGGCCTGCAACTGTGCTTCCCTGGCGGCTTCCCTTTCGGCTCGCAGATCCAGATAGATTTTGGTCCCAAAATAGAGGATCAGGTAGAGAAAAAGGATCATGAACACGATGAAAGAATGAACCCCCATAAGGTACTTCCAGAAGAGCCTGTCGTAAATGATCCTGACACTGGTCAGATCCGGATATTCCGATTGAAGGGAGGGGATGCTTACCAGGAAATGAAATATATAGATGAGTATGGTGGAAAAAAAAGCTGTGAGGAAGACAATCAGAAACAGGGCATAGAGATGAAACTCCCTGCCGGCCACCTTTCTGAGCCATGGCCGGAGTGCCAGTGTAATCAAAAACCCACCCAGATAATAGGACAAAAAGCGGAAAAACTGTGCCGGGCCCTCCAGGGATGAACCGTAGTAAGCATACAGGATAAAGGTGACCAGCACCCAGCCGGAGATATGAAACAACCAGAACATCTTCTGCCTGTTCCAGAATTGGAGGTTCACCAGAGGAGATTTCATAAGGTCTGTGGTTTACCCTACCAAAATTAACCAATCCGGGCAGACTATCTCCTCCACCCGGCTAATCATTTGACCGTTTGGCGAAAACTAAAACTTCAAACTGAAAAAACCTCTCAAAGAATGCTCATAGGACAGTCTGCCCGTGTAATACCATGAAAGAGAAAGTCCGGAATTCAAGCTAGGACATCATTGGGGTGAGGGAATTTGGAATTGGTTTATGAATGTAATAAATTTATTAACCTATTGGGATTCAGAGAAAATGAGTCCATGTGAAAGCCATAGTCAGGATGCTCAACCTTTTCGGATAAACACCTTTCCGGTAAATATTCCGAAATCTTTTTATCATTTACAATGGATTATTAAGTCTTTTGGAGATTAAGCCATGAATCCACATGAAAAACAATACCAGTTCCTTAGAGGACTGCTATTTCTCTATGCAGGTCTATGTTTAACTGGCTGTGCCTTTACGGGAAAAGCGCTTACTACAAGCGGAACCGCCGGGGAACCACATCTTGTATGGAACGGATCACATTTTGGAATCGTTTACTATCATACTCCGACGCCTGGCTCCTGGCCAGTTATTAATATGGTAAAGGTGGATAAAAATGCCAATATTATCTCATCTAAAACCAATGTCGGAAGCATTCCTCACCTCTATCAGCCATTCTATTTAAGTGATCTTGTATGGAACAATGACAACAAACAATTTGCCTTTGCATATACGAAGGGTAAAGTCATTCATTTCATTCGTATGGATGCCAATCTGAATATGCTTGCACCGACACTGGAGATCAAATTCAATGTGCCAGTAACTAGCAACGAGCACCCTACCCTTGTTGATCTATCCCTGGTCTGGAACCATGAAAGAAAGGAATATGGACTTACTTATATCACAAAGGAACATCCCTATCTCCAGGACAGGCACGATGATGTTTATATTTCCCGGATTTCCGCCAACGGCACATATGTCGGACCTTATGAACGCTTTCACCTTGTGACCTGTCCAGGTGACTGTGAAAAAACTTCTCTGACTTATAACACAAGTAACGGACAATATGCTTTCTCCTACCTGGAGAATAACTATCCAACCCAAAAAGTTATGATTGGGCTATACAGCCCCGGTGGAACCGTCAGCGAACATACACTTATGTCTGGTTGGAATGCGGGGGTGGGAAAAGCGACACGTATTGTACATGATCCCAACTCTCATGAATATATGGTGGTTGCATTAAAGGCCAAGCCAGGAAGCTTTAATGGTCACGAAGTTGGCTATCAGATTGCAGGATCTAACGGGGCTCCGCAGGGATCCTATTATGTGATGACCGGTACAGCTGGTTATAACGAAATTACTTCAGCTGTTCCTTTTCTCACCACCGTCGACAACAACTATCTTATAGCTGCTTCCGAACAACCCCAGATTCATGTCTGGATGGCACTGGAGAGCGGTTTTATTGCCAATGATTGGGCTTATACAAAAAGTAATGTAAAAAGCTGGCATCCATCTCTCGCAATGGCAGGATCCATTTACATGGCCTGGATACAGGATGGAACCCTGTATTTTGGAGTGGCAAAAAAAGAATAGTCCAGGGAGTTATTAAAGCTGCCTGGCGATTCCTTACCAGCCATGATGGCTGCCGCCCAGGTTTTGCTGCTTCCGGTGATGTATCAATACCCAGTTTAAGGAATCTAAACTTTAAGCCAAGTAATCGTCAAATTCATCAGCTGTAATTGCAGGAAGGGTTGTAAACGAAATTCGTATGTATCCACCGAAATAAACCGCATATCGTTAGTTCTGATACTCCATATCGGTTTTCCAATGGCATCCTTTACTCTGGATAAATTATGGATGTTTTCCTCAAAAAATTAGCAAGCTGATACGACCACTAAAGAAAGGAAACAAAATAATCAAGGGTTTAAGTAAAAAGCTGCAAAAAATCCCCATTATCAGCGAAAATACAGGGCTTATAATAGCCCGAATCATGACATTCTGCCCGGTAACGGGCCTGAAAGCTGCCACTTCTTCCTGGATTTGAGGCAGGCATAGTTGTTGCCCTTTTCAGAGAATCATCATAAGGAGAATAACCATGGCAGAGACAATACAAGTATCATCCAATATATCTTCAGATCAAATTCAAAAGAATTTCCGGGGAATCCAAAACGACTCCGGTCTGCTGGATGCCTATTCACAAGCGGTAATCTCAGTGACCGAAAAGGTGAGTCCATCCGTAGTCAATATAAAGGTGAAGAAAAAAGCAAGAACCCGTTTCGGTTCCGCAGCCGGTGGTTCTGGATTCATTATCTCACCGGAAGGGTTTATTGTAACTAACAGCCATGTGGTCGAAGATAGTGAGCTTATGGAAATCGAGTTGCAGGACGGCAGATCTTACCAGGCGGATCTGGTGGGGCTCGATCCCTATACCGATCTGGCCGTGCTCAAGATCTATACCGAGAACCTGAGTTTTGTTTCCTTCCTGGAGCACACGGAACTCCGGGTGGGTCAGCTAGCCATTGCCATAGGGAATCCCTTTGGGTTTCAATGCACCGTAACCACAGGAGTCATCTCGGCGCTGGGACGAACACTGCAATCACGTACCGGACGAATGATTGATAATGTGATCCAGACAGACGCTGCCTTGAATCCCGGGAACTCGGGTGGCCCGCTGGTGGATTCAAACAGCCGGGTGATCGGGGTAAATACGGCTGTAATTAAAGAGGCACAGGGGATCTGTTTTGCCATTGGAGCCGGAACTGCTGAATATATTGTGGGAAAGCTGATCATGAATGGGCGGGTCAAGCGGGGCTATCTGGGCATCGCAGGCCAGTTTATGCAAATTCCCTTACGGGTCATCCACTACAACAAACTTGGATCAAGCAGTGGCGTAAAGGTGGAAAATCTACAAAAACAGCGGCATATCAGGAACCAGGCATTGAAGCGGGGGGACATCATTGTGGAATTCAACGGCTCACCAGTATTTAGCATTGACAGCCTGCAGCGCCTGCTCGATGAGGATAGCATCGGGAAGAAAGCCATCATGGGCATCCTGCGCAAAGGATATAAAGAGGAGATTGAAGTTGTGCCAGGAGAACTGGCTGAATAAGCGTATCCCTTGGACCTTTAACTTATCGTCTGGACCTTTAGCTTTTCCTTCGCTTTTTAACATTTCTGTTTTGGGAAAGTTCTGCTTTCATCTTAATTCCGGAGAATGCAAGCACCTCAAAACAAGGTATAATTAACATCCGTCAGCCTTGATAATCCCAAGTACCTGCAATAAAATATTATATATTTATGGAATACCAATATCGCTTCCCATGAAACAAGTCTCTTTAATTATATGCCTGCTGACCCTTTCCATGTCAGCCCTGAAGGGGCAGGATCCGGAGCATTACTTTTTCAGGGAATCACATATCCTGAAGCCTTTTCTGTCTGAGATCAGGAGTACTGCCAATAAGCTGGAGTTTGCCAGGCTGAATAAGCTGGATGAGAACTATTATTTAAGTGACTATGCCAGCAGGCCCTTTATGGAAGTACATCTGGGAACAGAACTCCCCATCTATTACCTGCTAAACAGGCAGAAAGATTTCAAATTCAGTGTCAGCGGCTATATTGCAAATATCCTGCTGATAGATATGTATGAACTGAATACGGCCCCGGTTATAAATACAGATTATTTCTTTGGATTGAAAGCTGCGGCCGTAAAATATATCGATCATCCTTACATCCGGAACATAGGACTTAAACTGGTTCCCATATTTCATGAAAGCACCCATATCGGGGATGAATTCTCCATCCATGGCTACCAGGACCTACCCGGCTTCAGGAGGGTAAACGTAAGCTATGAAGCATGGGAAATAGCTGCTGTACTCAATGATCCGGATACCATTAAATCAAATCTCTTTTCGGCAAAGATCGGATTCCACGGACTCTGGAATCAGGACAAAGGTTACTATACCACTGACAGCCTGGAAACCAAAGGGATGCTCGCGCCTCCCTCTGAAAAAAACTATGAATTTTACCTGCAGTTGAATCTGCAGCGCACGCGGGGATTTCTTTGCTCCGACAGGTGGATGAATGTCCTGTCCGTGGAGGCCAATAACCGGCTTAAGTTCAGCTATGATGAGGCAATAGATGAAACGAGAAGCTGGAATTTTAATCTCTATGCGGGGTGGAAATATCTGGCTGAAAAAACCGGCCATCAGGTGGGATTCTTTTTCAGGTATTACGCCGGGATCATCCCTTACGGGCAATTCAGGAATAACGGAGGCTACCGCTATGCCGGCCTGAGCATCGTCTATCACTAAAAGGATGTTAATCGTCTTCGGACCATAGTTTTACAATTTTCCAGGCTCTCAAATCCCCTTTGTTCTCAATGGCCTGAAAGGTAACTCTGTCGCCTTTTTTAAATTTCTTGTTGCGGGACTTTCCCCGGTGAATCGGAAATGCATCCGAGGGGAAAGGCCATGTATCCCAATCTTTGATATCCGCCCGAACGAAATAGTACTTTCTCCTGCCTTCTTTCAGACAGTCAACCGTACCTGTGGTTTTGTACTTAATCATGCTAATATACCTCTGCTCTAAATTTAAGGATTATTTCAAGTGTCCCGTCCCGTTGTAGCATGCAGCTTAGAAGGAACTTGAATTCTAGCTATCCAACGCAACCCCTGAAGAGTAATTCTCATCTTCATTGAGATCTATCTTACTAAACCCCAAAAAACTCAAATATTATGAAAAATTACAAGACCCTGGCAGTATGCCTTAACGCTATTATACTGTCCGGATTTGCGCCCCTGCCTGCACAAGAAACAGATAATCAAAAGATCGCCATGGTCGATCTGAAAATGAACCTGGCAGAAACTAAACTGGATCTTCTGGATTCCAAAATACAGCTCTGGGAAGAAAAACCTGCTCTACTGGAAAAGCAATTACGGGATATAGAGCAACATATCGCGCAACTCTCCTTCAGCCCGGAAGAATTTAATCAAAAATTCCTCCTGCTGGATTCAATGATAGAAAAACAGCAATCTTTACTTGAAGAACAAAGTGAACTTATGGCCTCATTACCGGAACCGGTGAATATAACAGGATCCGGACTGGAAGCCAATCCCCTTGCAGAGCCTTTTATCATACCCCCCGATAAATATGTCATCTCCATTTATCCCGTGAAGCTCTTTGAAGGCACCCTGCAGCTTTCCATCGAGAGAGTATTAAACCGGGGGAACTCCATTGAATTGTCAGGGATGGCCACCTATGCCTCAAAAGATGGGATTGCCAACTACTACCTTTCCAACCAGAGCCTGGAATATTTCAGTGCAGCCATGAACGATTACATTCCTTATGAAAGTGAGAATATTTCCGGGTTTGGCGGATCTTTTGCATGGAGAAATTATCTGCTGCCCAGGAGAAAACCTGAATATTCGTCCCCAAAGGGACTCTATGTGGCACCCATTCTTTTGTACCGGAGGCTTGCTCTGTCCGGCTTTGATCAGGTATACAATGAAGAAGAAAGTGAGTGGGAAATAATCGAGGTCACACAAAAGCTCCATGTGCTCTCTGGTGGATTTTACACCGGATGGCAATTTGTGTTATGGAAGGCCATCACAGCAGATGTCTATGTCGGAGGAGTTCTGCGCCTGAGTAAATACGATGGTGAAGCAGGATTCACAAAGTACAGTCAGTTACAGAACATTGACTTCTCAGGGGTCATGCCCACATTAGGAATCAAGCTTGGGATAGTCAAGTAGCCGGGTCCTTAATTCTCAATCCAGCTGACCAGCTTTTCATTCCCTGGTTTTGTCTTGGGCGAGAAATGTCCCACAAGCTGTCCCTCTTCATCGATCATGTACTTCTGGAAATTCCAGGTAACTTTACTGTCCTCCACTCCATTTTCCTTTTTGGAGGTCAGCCACTTGTACAGGGGATGCTGATCGGATCCTTTAACCGAGATCTTGCTCATCATCGGGAAGCTTACCCCGTAGTTAATACTGCAGAATGTGGCGATCTCTTCATTTGACCCTGGCTCCTGCTTAAAGAAATTATTGGCAGGAAATCCAATGATAACAAACTTATCTCCCCCATATTTTTCGTAAAGATCCTGCAAACCTTCGTACTGTGGGGTCAATCCACATTTGGAAGCGGTATTCACAACCAGCACCTTTTTGCCTTTAAATTGTGAAAGAGGATAATCCTCCCCATTTATATCTTGTACGGTAAAGTCGTAAAAATTCGTCTGTGCGTTTAAAGTAGCCATCATCATAAGGAATAATCCGGTTAATACTAAACTTCTTGTCATCTTTCTAATTATTAATCTGTTCATTTTTTCTAACAAACAACTTAAACAAAAGTTCGCGACAATGATACAATCTGTTCGATTGTATGTGTTTTCTCATACTTTCCGATTTATAATCAAACCATATTTAATTCCTGTCGTATGAATGCCTAAAGGCATCTTTATGAAAGCACTAGCACGAGTCCTCGGGTTATTTATCTTTGCCATACTTGTTGTAAACAGCAGCATGGCCCAAAAGGCCAGCTTTACCACCAATGGAGGATTGACCCTCGGTTTCGGCACCGGAATGGCATATCAGAAATCGGATCTGGCCAATTCAAAAGGACTGGGCTTCGACTTTATATTGGGCAGTCAGCTATATAAAAAAGAAAATGCCTTCCTGAGTGTTGACTGGAAATTCCGTTTCCTGGCCGGAGAAAACAGGGCCTTTGACCACAAAATAAATCCCGATAATACTTACAGCAACATACGCTATGGCTTCTTCAACTACGATCTGGAGCTTGGCCTGACCCTGAACCGGCTGAGAGAGCGCACCAGGATCGTGCTTACCGGATTTGCTGGTGCCGGCATCACCCACGGGCGTTCCTTTACTGATCTTTACGATGCCGGGAATACGCTGTATGACTACAGCAGTATTGATCCAAACCGCGACCGCAAAGTGGTTTATCAGGACCTGGTCGAACTCAGCGACGGGGACTTTGAAACTGACCTGGTAAACAAAGCTGCTCTTCTGCCAACTGCAGGCTTGTTTCTGGGGTACCAGCTTTCCAGATCCCTGACTATCGGGCTTGAATTCAAAACCAACTTTTACCTGACAGAGCGTAACAGCTTCGCCGGCATCGATCTTGACAACAGAGTAATTACCGGCTCCGGGATAGACCGGAACAACTATGTAAGCCTGGGATTCAGGTGGAGTCTCAGAGGTGGCACCTATTCTGGCCCGTCCACTATGAATTATTCCTCCGGAGTGACCGGGAACTACGGAAATACTGTTCCAAATGCAAACCGTGTTGTACCGGCTACCCTCCCCTACCCGTCGGTGCATATTACCGATCCACCCGTTGACTCTTACCATACAGCATCCCCCAGTTATACCATACAGGCTCTGGTGAAGGGTGTGAGCGGAGCCGGGAACATCAGTTTTTACCAGAACGATTTTCCGAACAATAACTTCACTTACAATGTGAACACATCTACCTTTATTGCAAGTGTCAGGCTGCGTGAGGGAGAAAATAATATCCGGATAAATGCGACAAACCAGGGATCATCGGCCGAAGATCTGGTACTGATTACGCTGGACAAGCCCCGTGAAGTAGTCAATCTTGAACCATCGGTGGAGTTTACTTCCCCCTGGCAAAGGCAGATTACAGCTAACTCAGACAGGATCGAACTGACCGCCAGTGTAAAAAACATCAAGCGGAAAGAGGATATTCAACTCACGCTGAACGGGAACAATACTCCATTCGAGTATTCCCCGGCTTCCGGTTTGGTAGAGACCAGCGTTTTTCTGACCGAGGGCGAAAACAATTTTCTTATCGAGGGTTTTAATGAATCAGGCAGGGCACAGGACCAGCTTACTGTCTACCTCGGCTATCCGGAAGAGCTGGCCCTTCCCGCAGTCAGATTCATAAATCCGACCATTCCGAAGGAGGTTGCAAGGAACCGCTTCCTCATGAGTGCAAGAACGCAGAACGTGGCCGGACGAAACGACGTTACACTTAGATTGAACGGAGCCCTTATCAGCAATTTCTCTTTCAACAACCTGGGGGAGATATCAGCCAACCTCCTCCTCTCAGAGGGGGTCAATTACATAGAGGTTTTGGTCCATAATGAAGCTGGATTCGCATCAGAGTCGACCACCCTTACCTACCTGGTGCCCGTATTTCAGGAACCCGTCTACCAGGAACCTGTTTACCAGGAACCTGTGACACGTGAACCTGTTTACCAGGAACCTGTGACACGTGAACCTGTAGTCCAGGATCCTGTAACCCGTGATCCTGGACGCCGTGATCCTGGACGCCGTGACCCTGGAATTATAAACTCCCCTCCACAGATTAACATCCTTAGCCCTGCGACCCACCCGTTCAAGACCTATGAACCGTCAGAAGAACTGAGCGCAACCGTTTTACATATAAATTCAAAAGATAATATCACGCTGAATATCAATGGTTCAAATACCCGGAATTTCAATTTCAGCAGCGGCACCAAGCTATTGACTGCAAGAGTTGCTCTGCAGGAAGGAGAAAATAAAGTGACCATTCAGGCTCAAAATGAGTCAGGTAGTGCTGTGAAAGACCAGGTATTTTTGAAGGAAACCAAATCATGCCCCTCCCCTGTTATCAGGCTGATTGATCCGGCCGAAGGACAAACGGTGACCACACAGGCAAGTTATGCGCTAAGCGCCGAAGTCCGGAATATACAAAGCAGCGATCAGCTGAAGCTAATAGTAAATGGGAAAGCAGTCTCCTTTTCTTACAAGAACAATTTAGTCAGCAGCTCCCTAACCCTTGTCAGCGGCCTCAATACCCTTTTACTAAGCGCCAGCAACGAGTGTGGAGAGGATAAGGCTCTCTCCAGGATAAGCTACAAACCATCCGTGGTGACAATTCCCTGCGATCCGCCCAAAGTATCGTTTACTCTTAAGGAAGTCAATCGTGCGGATGCCAGCCATGAACTCCAGGGATCCGTCTCCGGGGTAAAGAACAAAGCCGGAATCACGCTCACCCTCGATGGCAAAGCTCAAAACGCATTCCAGTTTGTCCCCGCTACAGGAGCCCTGAGTGCCAGATTTAAACTGGCTCCCGGATCGCATACCGTGGTGGTATCTGTAAACAATGATTGCGGAACTGACAGCGAAAGAGGTAACGTTGCGGTGGAAGAACCCTGCACTCCTCCAACGGTAGCCTTCACCCTGAAGGAAGTGAATCGTGCGGATGCCAGCCATGAACTCCAGGGATCCGTCTCCGGGGTAAAGAACAAAGCCGGAATCACGCTCACCCTGGATGGCAAAGCTCAAAACGCATTCCAGTTTGTCCCCGCTACAGGAGCCCTGAGTGCCAGATTTAAACTGGCTCCCGGATCGCATACCGTGGTGGTAGCTGCAAATAATGACTGTGGAACCGACTCCAAATCCGCATCTGCTACCGTGGAGGAAAAAGCCTGCGGGATCCGGATTAATCCGGGGAATTCAGCCTGGCAATTCTGTCTGGTAACCCCCTCGGGGACCTTTACCAGGGAAAACCTGACCAAAGCAAACTTCAGTTATTCCGGTTCTGCCACCAGTCTTTTCTTTATGCCCATTGGCGGCGGTGGTGAAGCCACGGTGAAAGGCAGCCCCTATGCAATCAAATCCGGGCAATATTATCTCTTCACCGGCAATTTACGAGTGACCGTAAGCACCAAAAATCCGGGCTCCATGGGCCATTGGTCGGTCTGTATCAGTGCCGACAGGAATCCCGTATCCGGGAATGGTCAGAAGCGGCCCACAAGTCCCTGTGAGGAGAATAATGATGCAAAAACAAAGGGGAACACAAAAGGACAATAAAGCCTCCAGGGTCAAATTATTTTGCAGAAAGATCCGCACAAACCAGGCGCTCATCATTCCTGATGAAAACATGCTTATTGGCAAAGGCAGGATGAGACCAGGTAACTCCACGGGGAAGCTGCTTCCGTGTAGGTTCAATCAGCTTTGCCCGGCTGATCTCTGTAAATCCATCGGGAGATAATTGGGTAATAAGTAGTTCGCCATGCTCATTGAACATCCAGGTACGAGCTCCCTGTTGAATAAAATGGATGTTGGCCCAGCGGTCCCGTTTAACGGCTGAAAGATCTTCCCATACCCGGTCGCCCGTAGAGAATTCCAGACATCTTAATTCACCGTAACTATCCACTCCGTAAATAAAATCATCCAGGATGACCGGGGTATTCATGACGCAGTGCAGGGCATCCGTATTCCGCTCACTTTCGCCGGAGCGCTGCCAGACTTTTTCGGCAGAGGTGTAATCGTCTCCCAGCTTAACCAGCAGCGATCCGCTATAGAAGGCACTCACAAAAATGTGATCCTTGTAAAGCACGGGGGTCGCAATACTCATTCCCGAGCCGGTGGTCCAGGGGAAGCGCCAGTAGATCTCCCCGGTTTCCGGATCCAGACCGGACAGGCTGTGCTCCGTCCAGTTAACCACCACCCGTACGCCCTTCTTTTCGATTAAAATCGGAGCAGAATACCCTGCCCGGTCTTCCAGGCTGCGCCAGATTTCCTTTCCGGTATCCTTGTTGAAAGCCACCACACAGGCCCCGGAGCTGCCGCTGACCTGGACAATGAGCTTTTCATCCACCACCAGGGGTGTGGAAGATATGCCCCAGATGGGCATATTGATTTGATATTCAGTATTCAGGTCCTTTTGCCACAATACCCGCCCTGTTTTCGCATCCAGGCAGAACAGGTGCCCCATGGTACCCAGCGAATAGGCTTTCCCCTCCTCGATGACCACCGAAGCCCGGGGTCCGGCCGGATAGCCCACATTTTCGTAAACACACTCATATTGATGCACCCAGATCTGTTCGCCCGTGTGCTCATCAAGGCAAAGCACCCGCTCGGCTGCGGAAGGACGCTCCAGCCGGTCCGTCACATATACTTTCCCCTTTGAAACTGTCGGTCCGGAATATCCTGGTCCGATGGCCGTGGACCATTTTAGGTCGAACACTGTCGAATCAAACTGCTCCACGATCCCTGAGGTTTCCCATACCCCGTTCCTGTTTTCGCCCCGCCAATCGGGCCAATCCTGCGTATGGCAACTCATTTGAACGATCCCTAAAAGGACAAGCACAAAGATTCTATACATCTCTTGTTTTTTATGCAAGATAATGAGATGGTTCAAACAACAAAGATTTGTGGATCTAAACTCAGAACCTAATCCTTTTAAGGACTTAGTAAATTGAATAATCTTGAAATCCCTGGGAAAGGAAGGTATGCTGAGGGATCAGGAAGGGTAAAAACTGACAGTCAAAGAAGGTTTACTTCCAGAAATGAATATATAATACATTCCGGGAAATAATCCTCCCACTACAGATAAAAACGCTTCAGGTAATATGAAGCTCAGGACTAATAAAGTGACTAATCCAGAACCTCGAAACTGATTTTCGCAGTGACACGGAACTCGGTAACCTTATTGCCCTTGACCACTGCACTCTGGTCCTGAATCCAAACGGAACGGATCCCTTTGATCGTCTTTGCTGCTGTTGCAACAGCTTTCTTTGTAGCATCCTCCCAACTTTTATCGGAGGAGGCCATCAATTCAATAACTTTCAGTACTGCCATTTTCTATAATTTTAATAAATTGAACAAAAACAAATTGATAAATAATCTCGAGAGGATTAGATAGCCTATGCACGAATAAGCCTGGGGTAATTGCATTTAAAGAGTAATTTAACGAAATAATCAGCTCAAATCAACTTACTTATGTGATTTTATATACTCTTTAACAACAACAATATGAAAGGAAGCTTCCATACATTTCTACTTCTGTCGGTCCTTTCGATCATGCTTATTGCAGCAGGAGGGTGGATTGGCGGCATGCAGGGCGCCATCGTGGCGTTTTTCGTGTCAATGCTCATGAACGTTTTCAGCTACTGGTTCAGCGATAAAATAGTATTAAGAAGATATAAGGCCCGGGAGTTAGACGGAGCTGAAAATCCACGCCTCTACCGTATGGTGGAAAAGCTTGCAGCCAATGCCCAGTTGCCCATGCCCCGGGTATATATTATTCCAGACAAAACTCCCAATGCTTTTGCCACAGGACGTAATCCTTCCCATGCCGCAGTGGCTGCCACAGAAGGAATCCTGGCACTGCTAACGGATGATGAACTGGAAGGGGTTATGGCGCACGAACTTAGTCATGTAAAGAACAGGGATACCCTCACAAGCACAGTAGCCGCAACCATCGTGGGTGCCATCACCCTTCTGGGACAACTAGGACGGTATAGTTCCAGCTCGAGAAGCAGGAATCCCATGGTCCTGATCGGATTGTTACTGCTTCCCTTTGCCGCCTTTTTAATGCGTATGGCGATATCCAGGGTCAGAGAATATGCTGCAGACGAAGGGGGCGCAAAAATATCAGGGAAGCCCATGGGCCTGGCAAATGCACTGAACAAACTGGGAAAGGGAGTGGCTTTAAATCCCATCAAAGGAGGGAATCCAGCCGACAGCCATTTATTTATTGTGAATCCTTTCCATGGAGGGATCCAAAGCCTCTTAAGTACTCATCCTCCCATGGAGAAACGAATAAGCAAATTGATGGATTTATCCTGAATCCTTAAACATTTTCCATACTCATGCGTTAACCCACCGTTGTTCTGAAAAATGGAGAACCTGTATGTTGATCATGCAGTATTTAAACCCAATGTCTCAATTGAACTTCATTGCGAATTCGAATTGATTCAGTAACTTATCTGTTGTTTAATTTAATAACCTAGAAAAATGCTTAAAGAATTCAAACAATTTATTGCCAAAGGCAATGTAATGGAAATGGCCGTAGGCCTGATTATGGCTTTGTATTTCGGAGCCATTGTGAAATCCCTGGTGGATCACATTATCATGCCCCCCATTGGAATGCTGTTGGGGAATGTCGATTTTTCAACTCTCAAGGTTGTTTTACAAGAAGCTTCCATGAATGGAGAGCTTGAAGTCCCTGAAGTAGCCATAAGCTATGGCATGTTCCTGAATACCATTATCACTTTCCTGATTGTTGCCCTGGCCATATTTATGGTGGTGAAAGGGTATAACAAGATGAAGTCAAGCATGGAGAAGAAAGAGGCAGAAGCTCCTGCCGCTCCCCCGGCCCCCTCCAAAGAGGAAGTCCTTCTGACCGAAATCAGGGATTTGCTTAAGAAGTAAACCTGCAATTCAAAGAAACAAATTATAGTGACATTCCATGATTTTTTCTATACGCTGTAAAGCAGCGGTAGAATGATTATGTAGTCCATTGAACCATTATTAAAAGAAAATCTATGAAAACAAATAAACTTTATATTGCCCTGCTTGCCTTAATGTTCTCCGGCCCTGTTTTTGGCCAGGAGAAGGATACCACTTACTGGCAGTACGCAGAAAGAATAGGATTTAATTTCAACACGGCCTCATTCAGTTCAAACTGGACAGGGGGAGGTACCAATAACATCTCCCTGTCGGCCCTTTTCAACGGGACCTGGAATTATAAGAAAGATAAAATCAGCTGGGACAATGCACTGGACCTCCAGTATGGAATTTTAAAAAACAAGGATCAGAACGCACGCAAAAGCAACGACCGGATCTATATGGACACCAAGCTGGGCTATGCCCTCTCGAAGAACTGGAACCTGTACACCGCCCTGAATTTTCAAACCCAGTTCGCCAAGGGCTACCAATTCGGTACGGACGCCAATGGTGCCGAAACCAGGGCCTTGATTTCAAATTTCATGGCCCCTGCTTTTATTTCTTCCTCCTGGGGTGCAGAATACAAACCCAATGATTTCTTTAATTTGAGAATCGCTCCTTTTTCTCCAAGAATAACCATAGTGAGCGATACCACCCTGCACAACCAGCTTCCGGCTAATTACGGTGTAGAAATCGGGGAAACTGTCCGATACGAATGGCTGGCATCCAAAATAGTAGCCAGCTTTGATAAGGACCTGGTGAAAGATATCAACTTCAAGGCCAGGTATGAACTATTTATCAACTTCCAGGAGTTTGAGATGAACAAGTGGGACCACCGGCTGGATCTGTCCTTATCTGCAAAGGTATTTAAAGCGCTGACCGTAAGCCTGATGTCAACGGTCATCTACGACTTTGATCAGATTGATGAATTACAGACAAATTTCCTGACCGGAATCGGACTGCTGTATACCTTTGGCAACAAGCCTGAATAGTAAGTTTCAGATACCGTACAGAATCTCAAGTACAGAGGATAAATATCTTTATTATGGCGAAGGCTTCTCTTCGTCATAATAAATGATATTTTTATAATGTTAAAACTCACAAAGGAATGGAAAGACAAAAAGAATTCAAGGAACACATGGATAAGGGTTACACTTTCAAGGGAGACTACATTGTCCTGGGAGGTGCCATGCTTGATGGGGAATGTTTGCCAGAAACCTATGTGAAAGTACCCCTGAAGACCATTAATCGTCATGGCTTGATTGCAGGAGCCACCGGAACCGGGAAAACGAAAACCCTTCAGATCATCGCCGAACAACTTTCTGAAAAAGGAGTCCCGGTCATATTGATGGACCTGAAAGGCGATTTGAGCGGACTGGCCCAGCCTGGTGAAGAAAAGGAATTTATCACCGAGCGGCATAAAAAGATCGGATTTCCCTATGAAGCCAAAGCCATGCCTGTGGAGCTTATGACCATCTCTCATGGCGACGGGGTGAAACTACGGGCAACGGTCACAGAATTCGGACCGGTACTCATGTCCAAATTAATGGAGCTCAATGATGTTCAGTCAGGGGTAGTCTCCATCTTATTCAAATACTGCGATGACCACAAACTTCCCCTGATCGATCTTGCAGATTTCAAAAAAATCCTTCAATATTCCATCAAAGAAGGCAAGGAACTTATCAATTCCGAATATGGGGCCATCTCCTCAAGCACGGTGAATACCATCATACGGAACATCATCGAGCTGGAACAACAGGGAGCAAATCTGTTCTTTGGAGAGCCTTCCTTTGATGTAAATGACCTGCTACGTCAGGATCCCAATGGAAACGGATATATTTCAGTGATCAGGCTGGTGGACATTCAGAACAGGCCAAAATTATTTTCCACCTTCATGCTGAGTCTGCTGGCCGAAATCTACTCATCCTTCCCGGAGCAGGGCGATAGCGACGTACCCAAACTGGCCATTTTCATTGATGAGGCACATCTGGTGTTCAGCGAAGCCTCCAGGACCCTGATCGAGCAGATTGAAAGCATTGTGAAACTGATACGGTCCAAAGGGGTCGGAATCTTCTTTTGCACACAGGATCCAACAGATGTCCCGGATGATGTACTGGGACAGCTGGGCCTGAAAGTCCAGCATGCCCTGCGTGCCTTTACCGCAAAGGACCGGAAAAACATTAAGAGAACAGCGGAAAATTACCCCATCTCCGAGTTTTACAATACCGATGAGATTATCACCTCCCTGGGCATAGGGGAAGCCTTGATTACGGCGCTCAATGAAAAGGGTATCCCAACGCCATTGGCTGCGACCTACATGAGAGCCCCCATGACCCGGATGGATATCCTGAGCGATTCAGAAATCAAATCGCTGGTCAGATCCTCCAAGCTGGTAGCTGAGTACGATGAAACCATCGATGCGAAAACCGCCTATGAGATCCTGAAAGAGAAAATCGAAGAGTCTCAAAAAGAGGAACATCAACTGGTACTCAAAGAGGAACACCAAAAGGCCAGAACCACCAGGAAAGAAAAGGGCTTCATGGAAGAGTTGAGCAAAAATACCATGGTCCGGCAGGTTGGAAGAACCGTGGCCCGCGAACTTGCACGAGGATTACTGGGATCGCTCGGGGTTAGTACCACCAGACGTCGCAAATAGGACCTCTATCCCTACAGGTCCTTTATCAGTTAATGCCGAAATGCCCTATTTCGGCCCAAACAGGGTGGAATCCAGCTCAGGCCATTGTGAGTTCAGACTCTTCAGGGTTTTCAGCACTTCGTTGGCCACATAATAAAGCTTCTGCCAGTTTTTATCAGCCGGAACCATATGCCAGGGGACGTCATTGCATTCCCGGAAAATCCGTTCGTATACCTCCAGGTATTTATCGAACTTCTTCCGCGTTTCCCAGTCACCATCCTTGTGTTTCCAGTGTTTCTCCTTTAGTTCGATCCGCTCCATTAAGCGTTCTTTCTGGGTCTCCAGGGAAACATTCAGGTAGAATTTCAGAATATGGGTATCGTTGTGTTGCAACAATTTCTCAAATTCATTGATCAGTCCGTAGCGCTGGTCGATCATTTCTTTAGTGTAATAACCCTCCACCGAAGGAACCAAAATATCTTCATAGTGGGACCGGATAAAAATCTGTACATCTCCTTTGGCCGGGGCAGCCTGATGGACACGCCAGAGAAAATCATGCGCAAACTCATCGGGAGTTGGCTTTTTGAATCCTTTTATCTTAATCCCGATCGGATTGCAATATTTCAGTAGTCCCCGGGTAAGCCCATCCTTCCCGGATGCGTCCAGGCCCTGGAATACGATCAGGAGACTATGCTTTTGCTCGGCATACATCTTGTTTTGCAAATCGCCAATCTCCTTGAGCATTGATTTCGTTTTTTCCTTGATCTCACCCTTTTTCCAATCCGGATTAAAGGTTTGGTGTTTCTCCAATTTCATACTTTAGCGGTTTTATTCCATATTTAATTGAACATAAACAGGAAGGTGATCCGAGAAGCCCCCGTGATATTTCTTTCCAGTATAAGTCCTGTTGGGCCGGTACATGGACCTGCCTTTATCCCAAAATAGTATTTTTTTATCAAAGTGAACCGTTAACCTGGATGAGGTCACTTTCACTCCTTTCCCCTGCATCATTCCCAGGCTTACCAGCATCTGATCATACATCAACCACCGATTCCTGGCAAATACAGAGCCCAGTTTCCTTTTATAGGGGATATGGGCCAGGTTATAAAACTCATCGAATTTGATGCCCTGGTGAGCCCTTGAGTTCAGGTGTACAGCGATTGACCTGCTGACTGGCAGATCATTGAAATCGCCCATGATCAGGATTTTGGCCATGGCATCCGAATTCAATATCTCCATGGCTTTACCATAGAGTTGCTGAGCGGCTGTGATTCGTCTGGGCATCGTGATATTGGTCCCCTCTCTGCGCGAAGGCCAGTGATTGACAAAAAAATGAAGTGATTGCTCCCCGTCAAAGGTCCCCTTTACATAAAGGATATCACGGGTAGGATTCTGCGCTTCCCCATCAAGCCGAACGGTGATTCTTTCTTTTGATTGAACAGTGAAAAGAGTCTTGTCATAGAGCAAAGCCACATCTATGCCTCTTCTGTCGGGACTATCGTAGTGCACCATCTCATACTTCCCCTTAAATACACGCTGAGTTATTAGATCCTTTAGAACCGTCCGGTTTTCTATCTCAGCCAAGCCAATAATGGCCGGCAACTGATCCGCCTGTATGCTCGAGAGCGAGATCGCAATGTTTTCCAGTTTTTCCATATACCTGTAGTCAGACCACTGCAAACGCGAACCGGGAAGAAAATCGTCATCATTCTTCAAAGGTTCGTCGTTGGTGTCGAACAGGTTCTCTACATTGTAAAAGGCTGTAATAATCGATGTGGGAAGGCCCATAATATTCAACATTAAAAGCAATAATTAACCATCCTGCCAAACAAAAAAAAGGCGTATCCCTCACGGAATACGCCAAATGTGCCTGGCTTGCCAGTTAATAGGTAACTAAAGGAGTTGCCTTCTTCGCCTGGTCAACAAAATCTTCTACCATTCCCAGGGATGGAACCCTTCTGGTCAGCTTCTTCTTTGCATTGGTTTCTTGCAATGCTTCATGAAGATTTGCGGCATTCCTGTTCCTGAGTTCTTTCAGGGTATCGACGCCTGCAGCGTGCAGTAATTCAGCAAACTCGCCACCGACTCCCTTAACACGCATCAGATCTGACATATTTACATAAGTCAACACTTGTGCTTCTGAAAGACCGGATGCATCCGCAACGCTTTTTCTCCCAGACTTTGAGGCTCCTTGTTTTAGCAGAGCTTCGGTGGTTGAAATTCCAGCTTTCTTTAGCTTTACTTCGATAGCAGGTCCAATACCTTCAATTTCTTTAATATTCGCCATTTCTTGTTAAAATTTGAGGTTATAAAAAATTAATTATCTGGTTTAATTCCAAGGTTGTCAAGTATTATATCGATTATTGGAATGAATTTAAATGTTAATTGCTTAATAAACAAAAAACCTCCAAGAATGTTTATTCCTAAATAATTTTGGTTTGAAAAAAACCAATCCCGTCTTTTAGACGATCATTCACGGGCTATTTTGATCATTAAAGAAAGCATTCGACATTTGCAAATCCGCCTTATTTTTAGTAGCTTATGTCGTCCTAAAACTAATTTGCTATGTCTAAAAAATCCCTCTATTTAGCGGGTATAATATTGACCATTGTGCTTGGTACAGTGCTGTACTGGTATTTTTGCTGCGGTGACAGAGTCAAAAGCGATACAATCGAAGCTGCTGCCGCCGACAGCGCAATGGTACCCGAAAAACAAGTTGCGGAGCCCATTGCTCCCCTAACCGATTCTGTTGTCATGGTAGACTGGCAGGCAGTCAAAGACCAGCTGAATGACAATCCCCTGACCCCTACCTTTGAGCCCTATCAGACGGAAAGGAGCCTCAGTCAGGAAGAGCTGAATAAGCTTAATGAACTTAAAGAGTACATGGAGAATAATCCAGGCGGGAGCCTGCTGGTTACCGGACATACCGATATCTCTGGTTCACGTGAGCTGAATATGAGACTGAGCCGGGAAAGGGCCGCTTTTCTGGAGAGTTCCCTGGTTCAGAACGGGATCGACGGGGATAAAATCACTTCATCTTTCAAAGGACCCGATGATCCCACAGCTGATAACAGTACCCCTGAAGGAAGAGCAAAAAACAGACGAGCAGTTGTCATTATTAATTAATTCATAAAACTTACTGAGATGGGTATCCTATGCATTCTAATCCCGATTCTTATTGGTCTGATCTGTGCCCTGCTGGGTTATTTATTAGGCAGGCTGATAGAAAAAAAGTCTAAAGTATATACCAAGCTACGTGCAGACCTGGACGCCTGCAGGCAAGAAAAACAACGGCTTCAGACAGAGAACAGCTCCCTGGAAAGTGAAATCGCCGACTTGAGAAAAAAACCTGGTTCCAGGCAACCTGACGCTGGTAAAGCTACGGTTAAAGCCGAGGATACTTCGGCTAAACTCGATATAACTTCAGCTACTTTCAACGCCGCTCTGGCTAAAAGTGTGTTCGGAAAGAAGATCGTTGAAAATGATCTGAAGATTGTGGAAGGAATTGGTCCCAAAATTGAAGAATTATTTAAAAATGCCGGGATCAGGACCTGGGAAGCTTTAGCTGAAACTCCGGTGGAGAAATGCCAGGAGATACTTGATAAAGCCGGCCCCAGATACAGGATCCATACCCCTGCCAGCTGGCCAATGCAATCTAAATTGGCTTATCTCGGAAAATGGGATGACTTAAAAAAGTGGCAGGACGAAGCCATTGGAGGAAAAGTATAAGATTGATAAGAGTAATAGTAAATTAAAATTAAAATAAAATTATGCCAAGTATTTTAGATCTGTTAAACAGTGATTTGGGGAAGACCCTGATCAATGGGACCAGTAAGCAATTGGGACAGGATAAAGCCAAAACGAAAACAGCAATGAGCGCGGCCTTACCCTTGCTTCTGGGTGCGATGAAAAACAATGCAAAAACCCCGGAGGGAGCATCCGGATTATTAAATGCCCTGGGAAATGAAAAACATGGGGGAGATATCCTGGATAAATTAGGCGATGTTTTGGGTGGCAATAGCATTGATGAGGATGTGCTGCAGGATGGCTCCGGGATTCTGCGTCATGTCTTTCAGGGCAAAGAGCAAAATGTGGCCAATGCAGTGAGCAAATCCAGCGGTTTGGATGCAGGATCTGCTATGAATACCTTAAAAGTAGCAGCTCCGGTACTGATGGGGCTCCTGGGAAAAGAAACACGTCAGCAACATGTTGCTGATCAAAATGGCATAGGAAATTTACTCAGCGGACTTTTGGGTGGAGAGAGCCAGCAGCAAGAAAGCCTGGTCACCCGCTTACTCGATGCTGACAACGACGGCAGTGTGATTGATGATGTGGCCGGGATGTTACTGGGCGGAGGCAAGAAAAGAGGCAGAGGAAGTTTGCTTGGATCTTTGCTTGGAAGGAAATAATTTTATTCTTTGCTTCCATCGGCTTCGGGCAGCGATTTTAAACTTCCATATTCCAGTTTCCAATTAAGCCTGTTTGCTATTTGCTCCAACCCAGCCATAAGTTGTATGGCCTGTTCAATGGCCTTTGCATGTAAGCCACTCTCCGGAATCTTTTTCCGAATACTCTCCTTCGTAATTTTAATAATCTCTGTATGGTCCTCCGGTACGAACTTGTTTAAAAGATTGTTGCTGGTATGGTAGTATTCAATATTTGCATCAATGCTGATGACTTCCGGTTCCGGAAAGGAACTGATTCGTATGGTACGTGTACGATCATCTTTGGTGATTTTCGCTTTCCCTAAATCAAACCCGACCATCGCCTTGGCACTAACGGTTACCAATGCTTTTTTTTCAGCATGATACAGATCCAGCAAACTTGGTTTTACATCCTTGTACTTTACAATTTCAGAAAAATCACCTTCCACAGTGACTAATTTTAAGACTTGTTTCACCCGCTCCACAAGAACTATGGAGTTTTCAGAAATGATTCGCTTTTTCTTCTCACGATTAATATAATACAGGACCGCCCCACCAGCGATCAAGCCCCCTATAAAAACAATGATATAGTCTGTCATACTTGAAGATATAAATTTAACCGGATTTACTCCTTATCCGGATCTCCCTTCTGATACTCCCTCTCGATTAAAGATACACAATTGAGTTTAATAGCCACAGCTGCAATAAAACATTAAATCGATTTTACGCTTTTGCTTATCTTTAATTAAAATCCTAAACCATGGACTACGATCATATCAGAATAAAATTCGAAGAAGAAATTGGTAAAAATCTTTGGGAAGTTCTTGAAGGGGATGTCATCCAGAAAATCAAGAAGGAGGCCAAAGTAGAAAAGTCCGGGAATTACTATAAATACCTGCTGGAGGGGCACAGTTTTAAACTGGGGAAGGATTTACTCCCTGAGCTGTACAAACCATTTATGGAAGTTTGTGAAGCCCTGGACTTCAGGGAACCGGTTGAGTTCTATATTTCGAATGCGCCGGATTTTAATGCGTCTGCTTCTTCCAGCCAGGAAGAGGATGAACCCCACCTGGTCAATTTTAATTCCGGCCTGGTAAATGGCTTGGACGAAGATGAACTCAGATTTGTGATTGGGCATGAGCTGGGACATATCCTGAGCAAGAATATTGATATCAGTGAAATTATTGAGTTTGTATTTCCAGAGTACCAGGGAATTCCGCTCATACTATACAATAAAATTTCCCTCTGGGATAAACTCTCCGAATTGACAGCCGATCGCTTTGGCTTAATTGCGTGCGGGGACCTGAATAAGTGTGTATCCGCTTTCTTTAAGATGTCATCGGGCCTGAGTCTGAACCGCTTCAATCTCAATTTTAATACCTTCCTGGAAGAAAATGAGAAGTTACTGGAATCCTTCAAGAAGGAAAACACCATCAATGTGGCCTCGCATCCAATGAATCCCATCCGGATCAAAGCCCTGCAGCAATTTGCGAAATCCTCTGTATACAAGTCAATTAAAGAAGATACAAGCATTGAACCAGATCCGACACTGATTTCCGATATGGCGGAACTTACCAACCTGTTGCTGGTTATCAGGAATTCCGAATTGGACCAGCAAAGGAGTTTATTCATCGCTTCGGCCGGACTGGTGATGGCGGGAATCGATGATCAGTTGAAAAAGGAGGAGTATAATTTTATCATCGAGAGATTGGCCAATTACCTGATTTTCCCGCAGGAACTGCTGCATGGGATAATTGATCAGAAATCCCAGGAAAAATTGTTCCTGCAATCGGCAACCACCATTATGCAATACAATCCCGCTGAACGGGAGCCCATGTTTGAATTTCTCGTTCGGGTCGCTTTATCGGACAATGAGCTATTTAACAAGGAGGTGGATTTCCTCTATGAGGTTGGAGCGAATCTTTACAAGTATTCAGCCAAAGAGATTGCACAGAAAATCAGCTTCGTGGTCCGGGGGAATTTTCTCCCCAAGTTGTATTAGTAACCTGCACCCATGCCCGATAAAATCAGTTCCATTCTGAATGACCGTGAATCCGGATCAGTTGCCTTGCTGAACCGCCTGATTGACGCTTTGAAGGAGGAACTTCAAGGTCGCGAAACAAGCCCGGAGGCATTCAGTAAGCAGCTGAGCACCCTCCGGGAAAAACTCAGTCACTTTGCAGCCATTGAAAACTTCCTTGCATCCCTGATCACCCAGACCGGGCAGAAGCAAAACTTTCCCGGGGAAGCCCTGCGCTCTATTGCGGATTACAGCTCTTACTGGCAGGATCATGCCGGGAAGCTTACCGAAAACTTCCTGCTGAAGTGTGAGCCGGAAGGCCGTACTATTCTGACCCACAGTCACAGCGAAACTGTGTTTTCCCTGCTGGATCAACTGCATAGCAGGCAGATTCCCTTCCGGGTCCTGCAGACCCTCTCCTCGCCCGGGGAGGAAGGACGGAAATCCTTTAAAAGAATGCGTCAGCGAAAGCTTCGGGCCGAGTTAATCGATGACCAAAACATTGCAGATGCACTCTCATACACCGATCTCATCCTGGTCGGGTGTGATGCCCTCCTGCCTGCGGCCTTCCTGAATAAGACCGGCACTCGCAGCATCCTCCAACAGGCAAAGCAACTCCACATACGCACCTTTCTGGTGACCGAATCAAGAAAAGAGATCACACGGACAGAGTGGAAGAGAGAATTGACGGAGCAAGCCCTGTTTGAATGGGTGCCGCTGAATCTCATAGACCAGCTTGTTACAGAAAGACAAATTTAATTGCTATTTCCATCCTGAACTTCCAGGTACAGGTAGCAGTGATCTGAATACTCGCTTATCCACCTGTCCTTGGCCGATGCATTCGGGGTATCCACCCAACCTCTGACGTCCACCGGACTGGTCCCCGGCCGGCTGTCCTTATTATCGAAGAGCCGAAAGTTCAAATGCTCCGTGGCATAACAATGGTCCAGGGCACTATCCGGTATGGAAGAACCTGTTCCATTACTCCAGGTATTCAGATAGGTCTTATCCAATCTTTGCATTTTGTAATAGCGGCTGGCATAATTATCCGATTTCTTCAATTCATTATCCACGTCAATACCCCGGTCAAAACTATAATTCATCCCCATGGTATTCAGGTCACCGATAAACAGATAGTTGGGTGGGATATTATCCTGAGTAAGCGTCTTCTTGAATTTGATTGCTTTCGAAATCATATCATCTCTGAGCCCAAAACTCCGGGGATCATTTTTACTCTTCAGGTGCAGGAACAAGATCGGGTAATTCACATTGTTTATCCTAAGCGTGAGGAGTGCACCGGGCCGGAGTACACTGACCCCCGATTTAAAGGCAACTTTCTGAGTAAAGAAAGCGGTAATGTCGCCTCTTACTCCAACAAGTATTTCCTGGACCTGAGGGCCTTCCGTAATGTGAAACGTGTATCCGGGGAAAGTTGTCACCAGGGATTCATAGATTTCTTTCCCCTCTACTTCATAGATAGCAAAAACATCCGGATCCTCTTCCCTGATTCTTGTTGTAATACGCTCAATTCGATGTTGAGATTGATTGTCCCTGGTCTTTTTGAAATGCTCAATATTCCAGGACATCAATGAATAAACCTTTGCCATAGTAAAACCATTAAAATGAATTTATTACGAATATAAAGTTAGGGCTATTAATACCCCCTGTCAATACCACCTTCAAATAGCGGTGATCTGAATGCTTCTGCCTCCATAGGGATCTTCCTCTGTTCCGAACAATTTTTACTGAAACACGTTATTCAATCGAAGTTTAATCTTGGCTGCCAAAATGGAAAACCAATCGTTCATTTTGGTAGTAAAAATCAAAACAATATTAAAAATTATGGGACTTATTTCATTTATTAAAGACAAAGGCGAAAAGATCTTTGGGAAATCTGAAGCAAAACAAGAGAAGGAAAAAGCAGACCTGATCACTGCCCACATCAGAAAATTCGGCTTCGACACCACTACCATCCAGGTATCTGTTGATGACGATGAGGTGACCCTTACAGGCAAGGTGAATACTCTTGAAAATAAGAATAAGATTATTGTCTCAGCCGGAAATGTGGAAGGCATTGCTTCGGTGCAAGATAAGATCGTTGTCCTCCAACCTGCACCAGTTGCTCCCCCGGCACCGGAAAAACAATTTTATACCGTAAAGAAGGGGGATTACCTTTCAAAAATCTCGAAAGAGGTCTATGGCAATGCCATGCTATACAATATCATCTTTGAAGCCAATCAACCTATGCTCAAGAATCCCGACCTGATCTATCCCGGACAGGTCCTGGTTATTCCGCCCAAGCCCTAAGCTATCTAAGCTATCTAAGCTTCTACTTTAACACTTACAAAGCAGGGATCTATTCATTTAGGTCCCTGTTTTTTTATTCGGATCACTAGCAGGGTTGCGCTCTTTAAAATCAGTTGCCTTTATCTAGTTACTGTGTATTCGATGACAAACAAAGTTCTTGACCTATAGGTCTTTACAATAGATAAAGAACATAAATCAAACGTCATACAGAAATAGAAGTAAGCCTAAGAGCTACCATACATGTATTAGATGCGGATAGACAGCCTATCGCTGACCAGGAGCTCCGGAAAACCTTGTATAAAGAACCCTGCGGTGCAGATGATACCTCGGGACATGTTGTTTTTAAAGGGCCCACCAATGAGCAAGGCATCAGGCAAACGACAGTAGCTTATTATAATCTCAGGAACTCGGAGGATGAAGTATGGGTAGATGTATATGCCGAAAACCTGGGGAATAGATCAGCCACAGACGATTCGGAATATGCAACCTTCCGATACGGTGATTTCATCGTTGGTTCTACCAAAGAAGTGCACGTTTATATCTACCGGAATTTTTGATGAGTGCTCCTATTCGTTGTTGTGACGACTCAAGTAAATTCAAGGTTGGGTGCACAGCTGAGCCGGCTTGTATCTTTCAAAAAAGCAATAACATTTAGTTCGGACCAAGGAAGTACAGTTATTCGGCCGGTATATTCCAAGTAAGTCGTAATTTTAGGGACGATGGGGGAAAAAGCCGAAACAAAACGAATCGATATTAAACGGCCTTTGAGGAATCTGTACCTGGTTGTCCTGGTGGGTGTGGTGCTGGCCATCGGTCATTATTTCTTTCAGGGGAAGGAATCCTTTGTACAGGGACTGCTGATACAGCTCTTCACCGCAATTAACATCGGATTTCCATTGATGATTATCATCTTTAACAAGCACATCTTTTATGGTGAACGTTCCAGAATTATGGAGGTCGCCCTTCTTTTGTTAAGCTTCGTTGTGCTGGCGATGGTGGCTTCCGAACTGGAGAATATATTTCGTTATCTGATCCGCAACCGCACCTCCTATTCCCCCTTCAGTACCCTGGAGTTGCACCTGGCCAACTCCCTAATCACCACTGTGCTGGGATTTGCATTCTACTACATAAGCCATGAGCCATTTTCCCCAAAAAAGGATCCCGGCGAACCGCTTTCTTCCCGTGAACACACCACCCGCCTTGAGCGAATACCCGTCCGGCATAACAGGGAAACCCTCCTGGTGGAACTGGACCACGTGCTTTACATCGAAGCGTATGACAACTATGCCTTGGTGTTCCGCACAAATGGAGAGAAGTTGCTTTGCAATTATTCATTGGGCTACCTGGAGTCTGTGCTGGATCATCAATTCATTCGCATCCACAGGAAACACATGGTGAACAGGCAGAAGATCCTTTCCCTGGCAAAACATACCCATAACCGGTATAAAGTCAGGTTAAATGATGACCGGACGGAATTGTTAAGCAGTGCCGGTTACTCCGAAAAGGTCCGGGAACTGGTGGAGATCTGACAGATCCACCGGGTCTATCGACAGGTTCACACCATCCATTACCCAGGTCACGGGCTTTCTGACGATTCTCTTCTCGGTCATTTTTTCCCTGCTTAACTTCACGCCTCAGTACTAACGCAAATCCTAAACTATGCTGAAGAAATTATCTTTCTGGAACACGGTGAGCCGCATTCTGTTCCTGCTGTTAACTCCGGCCTTCTTCCGTTGGTTCAACTTCGGATTTATCTGGCACTCCATATACTGGGGAGTAGTGAGCATCGTGGTTCTGATCTGGCTCGGCTTCATCCTGATATCACCACTGTTCGGACGGATCGGTTGCGGCTGGTTCTGTTTTGTGGGAACTACTCAGGATTTGCCATTCGGATACGCGGTTTTCAAGCAGAAGAAACGAAAGCCAATTACCTGGCTAAGACTGCTGGCGCCGGTTTTATTTCTGGCATCTTCTATTACCTTTTTTTTCATCCGGAGGCATGGTGGCGAGATCAGCGGATTCCGTTTCGCCCCAGGCTTTTTCTCCACCGAGCTGAATTCCCATTATCAGCATATCTGGCTCTATGATACCCTTGGAGCACTTATCCTGGGGCTGATGCTCGAGAAGCGATGGGCATGCAAGAATCTGTGCGTAATGGGATCCTTCACTGCCCTTGGATCAACCTGGTCCAGGCTGATCCCGGTGATCGATACAGAACACTGCAACCACTGTGGCCGCTGCGAAGCCGTATGCCTGGCCAATATCCCCCTCAGGGAATACATCGATAAGCGGAAGGGATTGGTCACCAGTTCGGAATGTATACTATGTGGCAGATGCGTGGATGCCTGCAACAAAGAGGCCATGCGGATCCGCTTTGTCTGGAACCGGAAGAGGCACCGGGAACAGGTAATGTTATCTTGATCTTGAAGTTGGTGGCTGCAGTAGCTAAAAGCAGGCATTCCCTTACATCATCCTGACCAGCATGGCCGTGGCTGCACTGGCCAGCAGCTTCCAGAGAACGGTGTCTGAAGAAAATGAAAAGGTGCATTCAAAAATCCCTTCCCCGTTTTTTACTTCTGCATCCGACCATGGGGTGAAGGTTTTTATAATCCAGCTGCCACCATCGATTTCTACATTTTCAGCCACCTGGATCGAAGCAAAGGAGGAATCAGCCTTTTCGTTTACAAAAACAAAGGACTTCTGGTCGACATTTTGATGGAGGAATTATCGCTGAACAAGGGCGATTTCCGGGTGGTTTTCTCCCATCCCCCCTTTCCTGAAACGACTCTGTAGGGGCCGAATTCATATTTTCCAACACTGCTTATTCCTTTTCGTTTAGCCTGCATCTGCTTGCTGTTTGCCTTCAGGTCATCGTCTAGCCTGATAAATTTTTGTGCAAAGGAAGTATGGACAAAAGCCAGCTGGAGGCCCAGGGTCAATATGACAATGCGAATAAGGGTTTTCATGGGGTGTACATAGTTAAAGTCAAGTTACAAGCCTGCTAATATGAATAAAATAATGATATATCTCCTAATATGAGCCTGATTTGGTATTTAGAGCGTTTGTCAATATTATTTAGATAAATCTGATACCCATCACCAGGATATCATCAATCTGTTCGACATTGTTCCTCCATGCTTCATATTCCTGTTCCAATATTTGTTTTTGTTCCAGCAATGACTTCTGATGTATATCAATCAATAACTGTTTAAATCTTCAGACTTGAATCTTTTTCCGGTCCTCCCATGATCCACATACCCATCTGTGAACAAATAGATCACATCGTTTTCTTCAAAACTCAATTCTTCATTCTTAAATGATTCCTCTTCCTTATCGTATTGACCAATGGGCATGGAGTCTCCCCTTAATTCAATTAAGCTTTTGTCACGTAACAGATACAAAGGGCGAAAGGCTCCCGAAAACTGCAATTTCTTTTTGCCGAAATCTATCACACATAAGGCTATTTCCATCCCGTCGCGTGCCTCTTCTCTTCTTCCTGTTTGGTGGAGGGCCTCTATTACCTGAGCGCGAAGCTGGTTCAGGAATTCATTGGCCCTGATAGCTCAGTGTTTTATTCAATATTTCTTTCATACAGGTGATTCCTATAATACTCATAAAAGCACCCGGAATCCCGTGCCCTGTACAGTCAGCTACCGCAACAAGTACCTTCTGGCCTTTCTGTGCCAGCCAGTAATAATCGCCACTGACGATATTCCGGGGTTTATTCAAAATAAAATAGCTTGGCAAGAGTCTTTCCAGTTCCGCTTTAGGGGGCAATAATGCTTGCTGAATATGACTTGCATAGCTTAATACTTTCTGTAATTTCCCGTCTTTGCGACTCAATCTTTTTTGTGCGTTCAATTACCTTATTTTCCAGGGTTTTGTTGGCTTCCTGGAGGTCCAGAAACAGCTTTTTGTTCTGTTGTTTAAGATGATAGGTCTCCAGGGCCTGGTCAATAGTAATTTTAAGGCGATCCATGTTCCAGGGTTTGGTAATGTAGCGGTACACCCTGCCTTTATTGATTGCCTGGATGACTGCTTCCACATCACTGAAGCCCGTAAGAATCATCCGGATGCAATCAGGGTATTCGGGTATGATCTTTTCAAGAAATTCGATCCCGGTCATTTCAGGCATTCTCTGGTCGGCAATCACTACCTGCATTTCATGTTTCCGCATTAATTCCAGGCCCTCCCTGCCGGAACAGGCCAGGTGGACCTCATAATGCCGCCTGAAGATTGAATTGAAGACTGTAAGGTTGTCTTCCTCGTCGTCGATGTAGAGTATTCGCTGATGAGGTTTATTGTGTTTCATCGATCCTGGAAATTTTGTTTTAGCCGGAAGGGAAATTATAAACTCGCTGCCTTTTCCGATGATGCTTTTTACCCTGATGCTTCCCCTATGTTTTTCGATTATTCCATGACTGATCGAAAGTCCCAATCCGGTTCCTTCACCAACCTCTTTGGTGGTGAAAAAGGGATCAAAGATCTTTGCCTGTAAATGCTCCGGAATGCCCTTACCGGTATCTTTGATACTGATCCGGATGAACCCGTTAGCTTTGGAGGTGCTTATCGTAATCTTCCCTGTATCCTCTATGGCATCAATAGCGTTGGAGAGGATATTCATAAATACCTGGTTCAGTTGTCCGGGGTAACATTCCAGTTGAGCCAGCTCGGCATACTCTTTAATGATCTCGATCCTGTTTTTGCATTTATTCCGAAGCAGGATGAGGGTGGAATCGAGCCCCTTATGGATATCCGCCAACTTAAGTACATCTTCATCCAGCCGTGAGAAGGTACGAAGTCCATTTACAATCTGGGTGGTCCGCTCTGTCCCGTTTTTGATGCTATCGATCAGTTTATTTATTTCCCGGATGGCCTGCTTATAATCAATCTGCTCTTTCAGCAGTGCAATTTCCTTTAGTTTCTCTTCAGAGTTTTCCGGAGTGATTCTGTGATAGATGTCCAGTACCTGCCTGACCTCGTCCAGATTGTTACGCAAAGAATCCACCCCGGCACTGATGAATGTAACCGGGTTATTGATCTCATGGGCAATACCTGCCACAAGCTGGCCGATGGATGCCATTTTTTCGGATTGAACCAGTTGCGATTGGGCCAGTTTAAGATTTTCCAGCATGCTGTGAAGCTCCTCTGTCTGCTCTTCATAGAGCTCTTATTCTTCTCCTCAATTTCCTTTTTCTGTTTCAAGACCTCAGCGGTTCGGCGCTGCACTTTTTCATTCAGATACCTTTTGGCTTCAAAGTTCTGAAGCAGAGAGTTCATCTGTTGGGTAAATACCATGAAAGAGGGTATCAGTTCCTCACTGATCTCTTCGTAATACCCCTTTTTTTCTTTCAGAAATCCCTCCCATCAGAATTCCTGCCAGGTTTTTACTGTCATCATGAAAGGGCGCTATTATCACCTGGGAGAGCCCCAAGGTTCCCATGTATTCTGAATCGGGGATAATATTCTCAATCATTACCTTTCCTTCCTGGTGGATTCCCCTGGAGGTGATCCACGCACCATCCAGCTGGCAATCAATATTTTTAGCTTCTAATCCAAGCATGCCCTTCACCGTCAGACAATTCCCCACCTTATCGTAAGAGAAAAAGGCACTGCATTCGAGCTCGAAAGTTTCGATGACCGATTCTACTGTGATCTCTGCAAATTCTTCCTTGCTTTCAGCCTGAATGATTCTCTGGCTGTAGGACTGGATGGATTTAACCGGCCAGGTCACGGTCAAGCTGGTTCCTGGTATTGATCAGGTCCTGTTCGACTTTCAGAAAACGAATCACCTGTCCCTGCAGGTCCTCACTATTAGCAATAAGTTCTTCGTAGCTTGGCTTATTATTGCTCATTTGGGATCTCATCTTCGGATAATCTGTTTTACCTGTATATGACAGAAAGTGACGATGTGAATGTATGAAACCAGTTCCTTCCACCTATCATGGCAATCTCACCACCAGAATACAATCCAAGCCAGGGCACAGGCTCGCCCTTGCAGATAGGGTATTGCATCCGGTTGATGAACTCATCCTTGAGAATGCGATTGATGCTGAATCGTCCTCTCAACAGACAGTCAGCATGGAATACGGCCAGAGGTTTTTTTCCCTGAAGTGTTTCCAGAATCTGCTTCGACTATTCGATCCACGCCATCGAACATCCCCTGTTCATCCCGCTTGGCCAGTAAAAGTTTTGTACCTTCTTTACAGCTGGCAGGGTAAGCAAAACTATTTTCTGTCCGATTACCCAGCAAGGAACGAAGCACATATTTGCTCCCATAATCCTTCTCTAACTTTGCAGGGATCTCTTCGGCCACTATACTTATGGTCAATACTTCCATGCGATCTGAGGTGTCCGGCACTCCCAGCATGTTCGTCAGGTAGGTCCAGGCTGGCTGATGATTGAATTCATAGATAATATTTGACTCGGATCGTGTAACTTCCAATTGCATTCCCTTGAGCACGTCAAAGCCATGATTGGCCCGGGTGACAATCTTCAGTGTAGGATCTGAAAAACCAACGGCAAACCACCCTTTCTCTATGACCTGATCATTAAGAAACGCATAGGTATTGATGCCTTTCATATTGTCCACTGAGGCACCTCCGAAAACAGGCGTATCGGGGGAAAAAACAGATTCAATCCCTGCAATGGCTTGATCAAAGGGTGGCATCGGCAGAACAGAAGGAAGAAAATGGATCATGCTTACTCCCGGATTCTTGTTTTTCAGATCCTTAGCCATCCTGACGCCTGTCTCATAGGCATCCACATATTTTTCTAAACTACTGACCGCCACTGCAAATTCCTCTTTGGGACCTTTGATTGCCAAAATCGCCAGGGCTTTCAATGATTCATCCGGGCCATTTTGGCTAATGATCCCGGCACAGGTACAGCCCACAATTTGTGCATTAGGAGAAAGCTTATGGGCCACGCTCAGGAGCTCTTGAAAGTCATGTCCCATGGCAGTGTAAAGGATGATCAGATCACAATCCAGGTTGGATTCACCCTCAAGGGCCACTTCGATGCATTCGGTGATTGCTCGCCTTGAGTTCACAATGCTTGTACTGGCTGAAAAGAACTGTAGCATAGTTACAAGTTTATGGTCAATTACTTTTCTTTTTTGACATGCACACAGTACACTCCCTTTCCTTCCATTCCGGGCTGGAAGCAGGCACTGTCAGATATGCACTCTGATTTTCTGAGATCTCCCGACTTCCAACGTTTAATGAGATCGGGTTCCCGTATCAGCGGTCGGCAAAGAGAGATATAATCAGCAGTTCCTGTGCTTACTATTTCGTCGGCAGTTTCGAAGGTCCGGATTCCCCCAACGAGTATCAAGGGTATCTTGATCTTTTCCCTTAACTTTTCTGCAGCTCCCCTGTAGTATACCGGATCACTTGAAGCAGGAGAAAATGAATTTTCTATGGCCCCCATTAAAAGTGCACCAATGGTCCCTCCGCTGATTTCAATGGCATCAGCACCCGCTTCTTCTAACATGACCGACACCTGAACCATATCCTCTATGGAAAATCCCTGATCGATTTTATCCTCCGAATTTATCTTGACCAGGATCAGGAACTGGTTCCCTGTGGCCTCACGGATGCTTTTTAGGACCTCCAGAACAAATCTGGCCCTGTTCTCAAGGCTTCCCCCGTATTCATCACTTCTTCGATTAAAATAGGGGGAAAGAAACTGGCTTAATAACCACCCATGAGCCGCATGGATCTGCACTCCGTCAAATCCTGCTTTCTGAGCCCTGATTGCTGCTTCTTTGAAGGATATTAGGGTCTCATTTATTTCCGTTTTTGCCATTTCCCGGCCCACAGTACCTTCAGGGATTAACAGCTCCGAAGGACCCAGGGGATCTTCCCCGGTAAAGAGGGGCATAGAAAATAAACCACCATGGTTCAATTGCATCACCACCGGGGTATCAAACCTGTGTACTTCTTCAGTCAGTTGCCTGAGCCCGGGCAAAAGTTTATCACTGTATACCCCCAGTTGATTATTTGCACACTGGCCATTCCTGGAAACAAAGCTCATCTCTGTAATATAGAGGCCTATCTCATTTTTGGAAACACCAGATATACCGTTAATTAAGGTAGCCGAACTTGAGCCATCGTGGTTGGCCTTGCCCACCCAGGTGGAAGAACATATAAAGCGGTTTTTTAGCCTGGTCTGATTGATGGAGGTGGACTCAAAAAGTTTTGATGTTTTTACCTGATCTGCACTTAGCTGAATATCCTTATCCTGCATATCCTGTTTGCGTTTAACAAGAACATATAAAGATGAGGTATACGCCTGAAGCTCGTTCCTGCCACCCAAGGGAGTAAGCTCAGCACCGCCATACATGCCAAGCCAGGGTATTTTATCTTCTTTGCACAGGGGATATTGTATCCGGCTGACGATTTCATCTTTTATGACCCGGTTAAAAAGCAACTTTCCCCTTGCCGCGCAGTCGGCATGGAATACAGCCACAGGTTTTCTTCCAGCACATTGTTCCAGGGTTTGAACCATCATCCGATCCACTTCTTCCAGTATTTTTTTTTCATTCCTCCTGGTCAGCCAGAGTCTTGTTGCTTCCGGAATCTTTCTATTGGCATATATCGTTCCGTCCGGAAACGGCATACCCCCAAATATCAAATAGGGACTGCCATTCTCTTCATGCAGCTCCGCTGGCAGTTCTATGGCCAGGGGGGCAAAACTTAATAAATCAATGGCCGAGGAGGTTTCCGGCATACCCAGCCTTTCGGTCCAGCATTTCCAGGGTAGCCTGCCATCCAATTCAAAAATATGCTCGTCCACAGATTTTGTGACAACAAAAGGTTTCCCAATTACATCGAATCCATGGTTTCCCTGGTGGATCAGCTCCAGGCTAGGATCCGCCAAACCGATCAGGACCACTCCCTGTTCAAATACCTGCTCTCCCAGGAATTGAAAATTGCTAATCAACTTCATGTTGTCGATAGCAATTCCTCCTACGATGGGAATATCCGGTCCGAATACCGATTCGATGCCCTCAATCAATCTCCGCGACGACTGCAAAATACTTGGATGACAAAAGATCATACTGATTCCCGGATTCTTATTTTTCAATTCCCGGGCCAGCTCTGAAGCAGTTTCGGTGGGATCAATAGTTGCTTCAAAAGCTGATCCGGAGACAGCAAACTCCTCCTTGGGACCTTTCACGGCCATAATCCCAAGGCCCCTTAATGATTCATTGGGTCCTTCATTCCCGATAATCCCGGCACAGGTGCAGCCCACCACCTGGGCATTTGGAGCAAGTTTATGCGCTTCGTTGAGCAGCTCTTTAAAGTTATGCCCCATGGCAGAATAGATGATGATCAGATCGCAATCCAGGTTAGGTTCGCCTTCCAGGGCAATTTCAAGGCATTCAGTAATGGCTCTTCTGGAATTCACGATGCTTGTGCTTGCGGAAAAGAATTGCAGCATGGTGTTATTGTTAGAATTACTAGGTATTCTCTGATAAGTATTAAGATCATCCAATTATTAATCCAGTATTGGAAGATCTATACCATTAGATCTTAGAGAAAGGTAGTCGCAGGCAACTTCTTTATCTGCTTGATAAGTCGGAGTCGTTTCAGGTCCTCCCAGATTTGAAAGTTATGATTGGGATTCATGGACAATGAAAATAAGCAGTTGGTTATGTGCAATTTACTGCATAATTGAACATAAGTCAAATATTGGGTAGGGTGAAATGAGAATATACTAGTTTGATCTTGAATAATTTACGTAACTTGTAAAGCTTGTATCTGCTACAACGGGACTCTCTGAATAAGTAAATTATTATGCAGAGAAGCATTGAAGTGCCTCCTGGCATAATAATCTTTAAATCAACAGCTAAATAGCTTAATCAACCAAAATTTATTTACGATGCATTATAAACTCGAATAGCTTCCGGTTATCATTGAGGCTCCAGGCACGAAAATGCAAGTCCAGCATGGCTTGGGAAATATGGCAGTTGCCTATAATGAATTTCCTCCTATGCCTTTAACCCCCAATTTGCTTGAGGGATTACCCAACGACAGCTGCCCCTGTCCGCACTGGGGATACATGCTCAAAGGATCGATGCATATCAGGTATGATGATGGGGTGGAAGAGGTGGTCCAGTCAGGTGAGGTATTTTATTTTCCGGCAGGTCATGTGGGCTGGTCGGAAGAAGAGGTAGCCTGGCTTGAGTTCAGTCCTGAGAAAGAATTAAAGACAGTAATGGATCATGTTGGAAGGAAGATGCAGGGAATGAATCAATGATTTGTATGACGAATTGAGATTCCTGACTGAATTTCATATTCCCCATGTCTCTGCCCTGCCTGTATATCCTGGACAAGCCTCCTTCGATGATCTCAAATCCTTCCTCGGTCAGCGCATATTGTTCCACTTACGCTGCCTTTTAACGGGTGTATTGCGAAATCTACACCCCTTTGCCGGTTATAAGAAAGCGTTTGTTCTCCAGGTTGTAATTTAGCCTGGCCGGTTCAACCATGCACTTAAACCACGCCTTTTTGCCATACTTCGGGTAAGGTTCAGAAAGCCGTTTGAATAAGCCCCGCAGGCTGATATTTTCCCTGAAGTAGGAAGCGTATCACATGTCATACGCATCAGACGAAGAGTCACCCACTTTTCTATTGAAGCAAACAATTCAATCGACAAATTGTCTTCTTCCTATATATTCAAGCAGGATAAAGATTAATTAAGATGAAGCAAACACTTGGCATTATTGCTCTTTTGATCATTTATACAGGTAACATCTTGGCATTTAACAAAACAGAAGAACAGGCCTACCGGGTTGTTCATACCGACAAGGAATTTGAAATACGGTTTTACCCGTCTGCAACCCTGGCTACCGTGCGTGCTGAGGTCCGCTCTTACAAAGAGATTTCCGGTCCGGGGTTCCGGAAGCTTGCGGGCTACATTTTCGGTGGGAACGAATCTGAAACGAAGATTGCCATGACCTCACCCGTTCATATGGATATCAATGATTCCTTGTCTTCCATGAGCTTTGTTATGCCTTCGGCCTACGAACTGGGTACGCTGCCGGATCCTGATAATTCTGAGGTCAAACTGGAGAAGACCCCTGAAGAGTATGTGGCCGCCATCCGGTTCAAGGGTTATGCATCCGATAAGACTATAAAACAGAATACCGAAAAACTGAAACAGCTGCTGGATGAAAAGGGAATCAGGCACTATGGCCATTTCAGATACCTGGGTTACAATCCTCCCTATCAGATAATTAACAGGAAAAATGAAATAATTGTATCCGTTGACTGGTCTGAATAGTCAACGGATTGAAGGGTGAAAAACGAATCTAATCCCTGGACCTGACCGTAGTTTTCTCCTGGATGCATCCACCCACCTGAAACCTGTTTCCAATCTGGAGGTCCTGAAAGAAAATGTCCTCTTTACTGGGAAACATGGCGGCACAATAGTCCAGCTTCTGCCTGGATTCTTCGGCCAGGGATGGGTCCACCCTTGCAGCCGCCTGGTACATGTCAGCCGCTGCCCAGTAGGCACAGTTCTGATGAAATTCATCACCCAGCTGTGTACGGCAGGCGATGTAGGCATCTCCCAGGGCCATGTAAGCCTTGCCGAAATCATCTCTGTTGGCTTTGGCTTCCTTTGCATAATAGATGGCCTCGCAATATTCTCCAATGGCCAGGCTAACGATGCTGAGTTCATAAAACCAATCTGACAAGGTTTCATTGGAAAGGTTTTCCCCTACTACGGCCATATGCAGGTAATAGGAGGCCTTTTGCAGATCGTTCCTGCCGATAAAAAGCACGGCCAGATTATGGGCCGATTCGGACCCTGGCTCCAGTTCGAAAAGTTTTTCAGCAGCACCGGAATAGAGAGCCGACTGGGTACATCCGGCAAAGGTATAGGTGTTAATGATTTTTTCAAGCAAACCCTGGTCCTCGCTGCTTTGCTCAAATTGCGGCCCAAAATGCAGATCCAGTCCATCACAGGAAAGAATATTCTCTTTCTGTATCATCTCATCAATGGAGGCCCGGGTCCGTTCACGGCGGGTACTACTTCCCTGCTGCTGTTCCAGAAGCCCGGTGACCTGGAAATAATCTTCCAGGACCTGGCTCTCTTCCATCATTGCCATCTGGTTCAACAACAGGCCGGCTGCAATTAAATTGAGCATGACCACCTCCCGGGATTCGGTCCCCTCTAGTTCCAGGCTCTTTTTGAGCATACCATAGGCTGCCTGTACTTGTTCCAGATCATCACTTCGGTACTTTAGCAAATCGCTTCCCTTTCGTCCAAGAATATTTCCCTCTCCCCCAAAGTATTTAATTCGCTGATCGTAAATCAACATCAGGGTGTCAATCTTGTCTTCCCTGGCCTGACCCTCGGGGCTTTCCTCAATGAAATAGCGGTACATGATAACTCCATCCACATAAAGTTTCTCGCTGTTGTCAGGAAACTCATGGAATAAGTTCCACCAGGATTCCTGCGCAAGATGATACTCTTTCCATTTAAAGAATTCCTTGTACGTGGAAGTAAGCTTGCCCCGGTTGTCGCTGTCCGGAGGATTAAATTCTTCGGGGCTAATCACAGCCTGAGAAAAACCTGGCTGCTGAAGAACTATAAAAAGTGCTGACAGAATGAGGATTCTGTGAATAATAAATGCTTTCATCCCAAACATTTTATCTTTAAACATAAAATCGGAAGGTATTGTTTGTCTGAAAGTCCTTTATGGGAGCGATTCCGGTCGAATTAACGGCTTTTTAACATCTTAGGGCAAAGTATAAGCGGAATGCGCGTGTCAAATGAATCATCGCTGCACAATCTCGTGCAATTATACCTTGAATGGTACTTCGCGGAAAACTGAGTCTGGAAAGAGAAATGATCGCTTAATCCCTGGACCTTACGGTGGTATTTTCCTGGATGCATCCGCCCAGCTTAAAGTTGTTTCCAACCTGGAGGTCCTGAAAGAAAATGTCCTCTTTGCTGGGATACTGGGCAGCACAAAGTTCCAGCTTCTGTCTGGATTCCTCGGCCAGGGACGGATCCACCCGTGCTGCAGCCAGGTACATGTCTGCTGCTGCCCAGAAAGCGCAGTGCTGATGAAATTCATCCCCCAGTTCATTGCGACTGGCAATAAAGGCATCTCCAAGGGCTATGTAAGCCTTGCCAAACTCACTATTATAGGCTTTGGCTTCCCTGGCAAAACTGATGGCTTCGCAAGGATCCCCTTTGGCCAGGCTTATAATACTCAGCTCATAAAACCATTCTGACCTGGTTTCATTGGGAAGGGTTTTATCCACTACGGCCAGTTGAAGGTAAAAGGCAGCCTTCTCGAGATCGTTCCTGCCGATAAAAAGCACGGCCAGCTTATGGGCCGATTCCGAACTGGCCTCTATTTCGAAAAGTTTTTCAGCGGCAGCTACATAAAGATCCGACTGCTTGCATCCTGCAAGTGTATAATAGTTGATCATCTTGTCAAGCAGGACCGGATCCGCACTGTTTTGCTCAAACCTTGTCCCGAAATAAAGATCCAGACCTGTACAGGAGAGTATATCTTCATTCAATATCATCTCATCCACGGAGGCCCTGGTTCTTTCCTGGCGGGAACTGCTTCCCTCCTGTTGATCCAAGAGCCCGCTGACCATAAAATAATCTTCCAGGACCTGTATGTTATCTATTTTGTCCGCTCGAAGCAACAGAAGACTGGCTGAAATATAATTGAGCAGGACCGGCTCCCTGGATTTGACACCCTCTGTTTCCAGACTCCTTTGAAGCATGCCATAGGCTGCCTTTACCTGGTCCGTATCAGAATTCCGGTAACGGAGCAAATCGCTTCCCTTGCGTCCAAGGATATTTCCCTCTCCCCCAAAGTATTCCATTCGCCGGTCGTAAATCAGCATCAGGGTATCCACCTTGTTTTCCCGGGCCTGACCTTCGGGGCTTTCCTCGATGAATTGATGGTACATGGCAGCTCCATCCACGTAAAGTTTCTCACTAAAATCAGGATAATCATTAAACAGGGTCCACCAGGATTCCAGGGCCAGATGATACTCTTTCCATTTAAAGAATTCCCTGTAGGTGGAGATCAGTTTCCCGCGTTCAGCATTATCCGAAGGATTAAATTCTTCGGCCGTAATAATTTCCTGGGAAAATGCCGGGGGTTGAAAGATCATAGCAAGTGCGAAGAGGATCAGGATTCTGGGGTGACGAACAGTTTTCATTGTAAATTTTTAGGAATTATAGCAAAAAAAGGGCCATAAACGTTTTAGTTTGATATTTAAAGAGTTACAATTGCACGGATGTCCGGTAATTGTCCGATATCGGACATAAAATAGTCCGATTCCGGTCAATTTAATACAAAATTAAGCGAACCACCTTCGTTCCCGGTCCATGGACGAGTTCAGCACCTCCGTAAGCGTATTGGCATTGGGGATCACCTGGAAATCGAACATGCCCACACAGATAAAGTCCGTCCCATTTTCAAAGGCGTACCTGAAGCCATCCCCGGGCCCGATGGCCCCGGCAGCCAGTACTTTGTAGCCGATCCACGGGACCTTGCAGGAAAGGAAAAAATCGCTTACCTCCCCGGCCGAGGCACACCAGAGATTGTCATGGAACTGGTTGCGGTCCAGTATATCATAAGGCAGATCGTGCATAAATTCACTCCGGTTTTCCCGGGCATGGGCCGACCAGTACCTGTCGTGGTGAAAGGTTTTCATAAAAAAGTCGCATTCGATACCCTTTTCCACACAGGACATGGGGACCTGGATGGCATGGGCAGCCGTCCCGGCGATTAAGCCCTGGCTCCGGATATATTCGATGGGTGCGGCAAGTTCTTCCAGGCGATTCTCGGCCACAAGCCGGTCGGCAATGCCGCCCATGACAAAAGCGCCCACCGCCCCGGCATCAATAGCCATCTGTATGTTGGTAAAGTCCTCTCCCCGGGGATAGGTTTGGGCCAGCCACTGGATCTTGCCCCCCCTTTTTCGGTATTTATCCAGTATCCGCAGGGTTTGCTCATCTGTTCTGAACACGATGGTATTGATCCCGCAGGCCTCATACAGCCAGAGGTTTTCGATCACTTTTTCATCGGTAAAGTAATTCTTAATCATATCGGATACGTAAATCAGGTCACGGGCATGGGCAAAACCTGCCACCAGATTGCCTCCGGGAAGGATCCTGCTCATTTCCACATCTTTGATGCGGCCTGTGGGAACCTTCTCCTTCAGCTCGCTGAGATCCCAGCGTTTGGCCTGCATCAGGGTGGCGCTGCTGGTGGCATCGGTACGGGTTAAATGATCCTCCTCAAAGCTCAGCCATCCCACCTTTCTGGCCATACCAAAGAAAGCCACTCCCAGCAGTGGTATCGAGGCCAGGTTTTTGATCGCCTCCCTCCGGGAATGAATCTCCAGGTGCTGGTTCTCATCCGGGGGAAAGATCTCGCTTCTTTTCCGTCGCAAACGGTCCCGGACCAGGCGGTCCACACTCCAAAGATAATCCCGGTTCAGAAAAGCGATTATCAGTAAAACGGCCGCTTCGATCACATTGATATTGACCAGGAAGAAATGTCCCTGGGCAGGTACACTGGAGGGAATAAAGGGAGGATTTGCCACATAATAGAACAAGAGCATCAGTATGCCGGCCCAGGCACTGAGCCTGGTGAACAGACCCAGGAACAAGCCTGTGCCAACCAGGATTAATCCCCAGATATTGAGAAAATCGGTAAAAGCCAATGCGGATGGATGGGAAACGATCCAGTGGAAGAAACCCGAAAAAAGCCATTTGGACTCCATCAGGTAGGGGGCGCTTGACCAGCCTGGGATGGCCAGTTTCGAAATCCCTTCAAACAGGAAATGCCACCCGATGGTAATGCGCATCAGCGTGAACAAAAGTTTTACCAGCTTGCCGGGCGAATCTGCCAATGATTTTATTTTAGCCATATTACTGGAATAGCTTGTTCCTTCCAAATTACGGAAAAAATGAATCATTTGAACCTGGCATCCGTGTTAGTTGTTCCTAAGCTTGAAAGCCATTATTTTATGGAATTATTTAGAAATTGCATCTTTATACAAAACTCCATCATGAAAAAGCTAATAGTTATCCTTGTTGCCCTTGCTCAAACCCTCCTTATATCTGCCCAGAAAAATACCGAGCAGTTGGTTCCCTCTGACGTGGACAGGGTTACGGTATTTTTTGAGAATGCCCAGATCACCCGCAGTGGCAAGGTTCAGGTAAAGCCCGGGAAGACCCTTTTGAAGTTTGTAAACCTTTCTCCCTACATCCAGGCCAAAAGTGTGCAGGCAAAAGTAAATGGTGGAGTTACGGTCCTTTTGGTCAATCACCAGTTGAATTATCTGGATAGCCTTGAGAAATCAGTGGAACTAACCAGGCTTGAGGCCGATTACAAGCGTATAAAGGATGAGATAAATGTGGAGCATGCGCATATTTCCGTCATCGATGAGGAGGTTATTTTTCTCCAGGAAAACAGAAAAATCGGTGGGAAAAACCAGGAGCTCAACGTGTCAAACCTGAAAGAAGCCTCACAATTTTACAGCTCCAGGTTAACCGTACTGAAACTGGATAAAATTGAGAGACAGAAAAAAGTATCAGATTTGGGGATAAAGTTGCAGAATATTGAAAAGCAGATCAACTCCCTTTCTACGAAAAAGGAGTATCCCAGCGGTGAAATTCATATTTCGGTGGATGCAAAATCTGAAGAAAAAATAAACATTGAATTATCCTACCTGGTTGCCAATGCCGGCTGGTTCCCCAGCTATGACATCCGTGCCAAAAGCATTGGGGAACCTCTGGAACTGGTATACAAGGCTAATGTACATCAGGATACAAAAGTGGACTGGGAAAACGTGGAGTTGCTGTTCTCGTCCAGCAATCCTAGTCTTTCAGGATCCGCACCTGAGTTAAAAACATATTTCCTGAATTATGGGTCCCTCCCACCCTCCTATGAGTCAGCCATAAATGAAGTCTCGGGCAGAGTCTTGGATTCCCAGGGGGAGCCGCTCCAGGGGGCAAACGTTGTGGTGAAAGGAACCAGCATCGGGACCGTCTCTGATTTGAACGGGTATTACTCCATTGCCATTCCATCAGGAGCCTCTACCCTCACTTATTCTTTCATAGGATATGCCAGCCAGGAAATTCCTATTCAGCAGGCGAATGTCACGGTATTCATGCAAGAGGATGCGATGGCCCTCAATGAAATTGTTGTCACGGGTTATGCGGCAGATTATGAAAGCGATGGAGGGATCGCTCCTGTCAGACGGTCAGCAGCTCCCCGGGTAAAACTCAGGGGCAGCAGCAGCCTGGCATTGCCAACTGTTCAGCTGGAGAATCAGACAACGGTTGAATTTCGGATCGATATGCCCTATACCATTAAATCGGACAGTAAAAGCTATAGCGTGGATATGACAAATTATGAGGTACCTGCTTCATACGAATACTATTGCGTTCCTAAAATCGATAAAGCTGCCTTCCTGCTGGCTTATGTGACCGGCTGGGAGCAATACAATCTTCTCGAGGGAGAAGCCAATATTTTCTTTGAGGAAACCTATATCGGAAAAACCATACTTGACGTGCGCTTTATTCAGGACACTCTAACCCTCTCTCTTGGAAGAGATAAGAGCGTTGACGTAAACCGCGAGAAAATAAAGGATCTGACCTCCAAAAAGTTCATTGGTACCAAAAAAGAGGAAACAAGAGCATGGAGAATTTCGGCACGGAACAATAAATCCCAGGCCATTCGATTGATCCTGCTGGACCAGGTACCCGTGTCGACCCTGGAGGAGATTGAAGTGGATGTGAAAGAACTCAGCCGGGGAAACCGGAATGAAGAAACCGGCGAGATAAAATGGATACTTGAGCTGGACCCAAAGGAGAACCAGGAGCTTATTCTCAAATACGCCGTCAAATATCCAAAATACCAGGATCTGATACTGGAGTAATCTAATCCTCCTTACTCCCCCACCACTTCGAAAACCTTCTCCAGGATGTTTCCATTTGAATCGACCAGGGTAAGGGTAAAGGAGCCTTCCGGGGCCAGGAATTCCAGCTGGTGAACCAGGGTGGTTTCCCCCAGGTACCGGTCGTCGAGGTGCCAGTGAATACTAACTCCGGATTCACGGTGAGCGGCTTCAAAAACCACCCGGCTCAGTCGACCGTCCAATCCCCGTGGGATAAATACCTGCCTGGTCTCCCTGGGATAGATTAACTCCATGGGCTGCTCGTCAACCGCTCCGCACCCCGGAAGAAAGGGAGGGAGAGATTTGTAGTGTGGATCCTTCCGTTTGTAATACCACTCCATCACCGGCGGCAATACAAACCAGGAGGTATTGACCATCTTCCCTGTTTCATAACAATCGCTGTGCACCCGGAACTGCTCCTGCTCGTCCAGGTGAATGATCCGGTGGTAGGGGCAGACCTCCATCTTCTCCCCGGCCTGGGGAATCAGCCTGTTCTCTGTAAGCGCACAATCGGGTCCGGCCCGGTAACCACTGGCGCTGCAGATCTCCAATTCGATCATCTCCTCATAGGGAGTCTCAAACCAGGCGGACGAGGGCAGCAGGGAGAATACATCAAACATCAGCGGGGCAGCCACATTCACCCCGGTGAGTCCAGGCCGGCCCTCTCCATCTGCATTCCCGACCCATACACCCACCAGGTAGTCTGGAGTTACTCCTATGGCCCAGGCATCCCGGTATCCGAAACTGGTGCCGGTCTTCCAGGCGATGGTTTTGGAGGAAGAAAACTGTTCCCATGCTCCCTCCTGGTTGGGCCTCTCCAGCTCAGTCAAGGTCTCAAAACATTGCCAGATGGAAGCGGCGCTCATGATCCCGCTGTTTTTCAGATCCGGATCCGGTCCGGAACCTTTCCCGGAATCCTTATCCAGGACATAGGCAGGGGCCTGGTATTGCCCAGGATCGTAGCGGTACTCATACTCCTGGAAGCGATTCAGGCTATTGGCCATTCCCGTGTATACCCGGCAGAGATCCCATAGCTTTACCTCCGCTCCGCCCAGGATCAGGGTAAGTCCATAATGTCCGGGATTTTGAGCGATAGAGGAGAATCCCAGGGCTTGCAATTTTGAATGGAACTTCTCCAGACCGAAGGAACGCAGCATGCGTACGGCGGGCACATTCAGAGACCGGACCAGGGCTGTCCCGGCAGGTACCGCTCCACTGTAGGTCCGGTCGAAATTCAAAGGAGAGTAACCGGAAATATGGGTCGGAATATCGGGGACCAGCATATCCGGGAGGATCTCCCCCTCATCCAGCATAAAGGTGTAAAGAAGAGGCTTCAGGATGCTTCCCGAACTTCTGGGAGCTTCAATGATATCCACAAAACTGCCGTTGTTTTCATCCTCCGATCTTGTATTTCCCACATAGGCAAGGACTCTTCGTTGGGGAACCTGGATCAGCAGGACCGCTGCATTGTGAATCTCATTCTGCTCTAAAAGCCTATGGTGCCTCTCCACCAGCAGGCTTACCTGTTCCTGCAGGGCGAGATCGATGGTGGTACGCACCCTGCTTCCTGCCAGTCCCTCCTTCTCGGCCCGGTCCAGCAAATGCGGAGTAAGCTGAGGCAGGGGAAAAGGCCTGGAAGGCAAAGTCTCCAAACTGGCCAGTTCACTGCTAAGGGAATCAATAACCCCTTTAAGCTCCAGCTTTTGCAGCAGCCCGTCCCTCTTAAGACGCAGAGCCTTTTGGTTTCTTCCCGGGTAGATCAGGGCCGGGGCATTTGGAAGCACAGCCAGGGTGGCTGCTTCGCCCCAGGACAATTTATGGGAGGGCCTGCCATAATACCTCCAGGCCGCGGCATCGATACCTACCACATTCCCGCCGAAAGGGGCATAGGAGGCATAGAGCTCAAAAATCTCCTCTTTGCTCCGGGCCAGCTCCAGCCGGAGGGCCAGCACCATCTCAATCACTTTCTGGGTGAGGGTCCTGGGTTTCCCTTTCCTGGACAAGCGGACCACCTGCATGCTCAGGGTGCTCCCCCCGCTCACGATCCTTCCCGCCCGGAGGTTCCGAACCAGGGCTTTGCTCAAAGAGACCGGGTTAATTCCCGGATGATAGTAAAAATATTCATCCTCGTAATAGCGGATACACTGGCTCAGCTTATGGGGGACACTGTCGCAGGGAGGAAACCTCCATTGTCCGTCGGCGCTTATGCGGGCCGATAGGAGTTCCCCTTCCCGGGTCTCCAGGATGGTGTTGGTGTATGCCTCAAAACGGACCACCGGAAGCAACAAAAAGCCGATGACTGCCGCTCCAAGCGTTATCAGCAAAAACTTATATCTGTTCAACCAGCCGACCATCCCCGCGAGCTCACATGTATGCTGCTATTCCTGCCTCACCACCTTTACCCATTTCCCGGACCTGGTGGCATGGATCTCCTTATCGTACATGGCCTCACAGTAGACGGCCGGAAGGAAATACTCTCCCAGGTAGGCCGCATTCAGCAGGATCACAAAAGTCCTGGTCTCTCCCTTGTCCAGTCCGAAATAGCTGTACACCCGGTCGTCCCGGATATCCTGATAGTCGGGCTTGCTCCTTTCTTTCGAAGACTCCATGTTATCCAGTCTCAGGTTCCTGATCTCCCAGCCGGAAGGGAACATCTGGGTCAGCGCCAGTTCCTTGTAATCCGCCCGGACTCCCGGATGGGTCAGGGTCACTTCCGCCATAAAATCACTGCCCTGTTCCAATTGTGAAGGATCCAGGGGATTTCCTTCCATATCCAGATACCGGACTTCCATTCGTAAATCACTGGCCTCATCCTCCACCGCCTGATCCAGCGGAACTCCGTCCAATTGCATAGAGACAAACAGATTACGCGAGTCCGTATTCTTCAGCTCCATACTTCCACCATTCTCTCCGTCGAAGGGAAGCTCCACCCTTTCCATGGGTGCACTTGCAGAGACCTTCTGCTTCTTTCCGTTCAGGGTATATTCGAAGGTCATGGTTCCGGAAGCATCCGATTCACCCACAAATTTCCCAATGGCCAGCAGCACATAGGCAGTGGTCTGGGTACTGTACCAGCTTTGGGATGCCATTTTTTCTGCAATCTCATCCACCAGCTTTTTGGCCAGTACCTGATCGCCCATGAGGGTGAGTACCTCCAGAATCATGGCCTGGTCGCGGAGCGAGCTTCCATAGGTATAGGAGAGCTCCCGGTAAGAGCTTACCCGGGTGCCCAGTCCGGCCACCAGCCCTTCCGCCACCTCTTTCTTCCCGGCCAGCAGGTAGGCGCCGGCCAGGGTCCATCTGGCCGTTGGCGTCAACTCCTTCATCTCCCGCATGCGGTTCATGGCACCCAGTGCAGGCTTCTTTGCCAGAGCCAGCGTATAGAGGCGGTAAGCCTGGTTGAGTTCGTTGCTTCTCCGGTAGCCGAAGTATTCCCTTTCCCGGTCCCAGCTGTTAGCCATCCGGCTCTGGTATTTGATCCAGTTATTGAGAAAGCCAGTGGGTAAGGCGTATCCCAGGGCCTCTGCCTCCAGCATAAAGTGCCCGGCATAGCTGCTTCCCCATTCACTTACGCTTCCAAAGGACCCGGGCCAGTAGGTGAGTCCGCCTCCGGATACCTGGAAAGATTTAATCTTCCGGATCCCGGTCGAGATATGCTCCTGGATCTCACTCTTTTGCTTCGAATCAAGTTCAACGAGCCTGTGAAGGAACAACTGAGGAAATACCGCTGAGACAGTTTGCTCCACACATCCGTGGGGATACTGCAGCAGGTATTTCAGGCGCTGCTCCAGGTTCATGGGAGGAAGGACCGACACCTCCAGTACCCCGTGGTTGGTCCCGGCCAATCCTACCGCTTCATAGCTGCTCTTCCAGCTTCTCCCCGGCTCCACCATGTCGTTCACCGAACGGGTGATCGGCGGATTGGGCATTCGTACCTGCAGATCGATCAGGTGACTGGCCTCCTGCTTCCCGCTCTTCGCCACTACCTCCACCTGTCCGGCCCCAATTCCTTTGGCTACCTTCAGCGTAAACTCCACCATCCGGTCGCCCTCCTCCTCAAAAGTGATCTTTTTGGAGGAAGGTCCCACGATCCCGAACAGCTCATTGGTCTTCACCTCAACGCTCACATTCTTCACCCCGGGATCCATGGAAAATACGGTCACGGGCAGACTTACGGTCTCGGACGGACTGACCATCCGGGGCAGGGTAGCCAGAACCATCAGCGGCTTTTTCACCGGGGTGGCCTTTTCAGCCGAGCCATAGGCCCCCCGGTGGCTTGCCACCACCATGGTTTTGACCGATCCCACGTAATTGGGCATGGTAAAGGAGTGGCTGTTGCTTTTCCCTGCCTTCAGTTCAAAAGGCCCGAAGAACTGCACCACCGGTTTGAAGCGGTTATTATTTTTTTTATCGTCCTGCTCAATAAACTCATCCCCCCCTATGGATAACAGTCCGGCCATCTCTCCTTTCAGGGCCCCCAGCACATACTTGTAAAGATCCCAGGTGCGGATGCCCAGGGCCTCCCTGGCATAAAACTGGCTCCAGAGATCGGGCGTTCTGAACCGGGTTAAATCCAGCAGACCCTCATCCACCACCGCCACCGTGTAGGTCATTGTTCTCCCCTCCTGTTCCGAAACTTTCAGAGTCACCTCCTGTTCCGGTTCAAGTACATCAGGCATCTGAAGCACCGGCTTCAGCAGGGTATGGGGATCCACCACATTGACGGACTGTATCCCGTACATCCGGATGGGCCGGTCGTTGATGCTGTTTTTATGAGGCTGTATCAGGGACACATGGATGAAGACATTGGGAGCCATCTCCGCAGTGGCTTTCATGTTCACGGGTCCTTTCAGCGGCGCTTCCACCCAGAAGGTCTGAAGGATCCTCGATCCCGTTTCAATACTTACCAGGGCTCGTCCCTCCTCAAACTCAGGCAGGTTCAGGCTGATCTCCTCCCCTACCCGGTAATCCTTTTTATCGGTGGTAAAGGCCAGCATTTCAGCTCCGCCGGGGCCCTCCTGGGAGTTGGTCTCCCAGTATCCCCTGTAGTCCAGATAGAAAGTCTGGCCCGTACTGTGTCCCCCCCTGGGATCGGTGATCCGGATCAGCTTCCTTCCCCAGAGGTTTTCGCCAAAATTCAGTTCGTACATGGCCTTCCCGTTCACCGTACTGATCTGGTCCTTCTTGATCAGATTGCGGCTCCTGTTCCCCACATAGGAGGCCAGGTTGTCGTACTCATCCCTGTCCCACCACCACCTCCAGTGGACCTCGTATATCTCAATCTGGAGCCCGGGGACATCCACCGGATTTCCTGACTCGTCCACCGTCACAATGGGTATCAGGTTGGTTTCATCGGAATAGAGGGCCCCGTTCCAGCCCGGGCCCTCCGGTATTTTTACCCCCACATAAGTGCTGTAGGGGGAGTATAATACCGGAAAGCGATCTACGCTGAAATCGCCCGAATTCTCAAACACCCGGGTCTTGAAAAATGCCTGCAGCATCCCGGGAGCCTCCTTACCCACCTGAATGCCCGGAGAAAAAGAGGCAGACCCCTGCTCGTCCAGTCTTCCTTCGAAGACCACCACCTCTTCGGATTCAAAGTCCTTCACCGGATCGTCAAATACAAAACCCTGATGCTCTTTAAAACTGGTGGTGGTGGAACGCAGATCCAGGGCAATATCGGCCTTCAGGTTCCTGGCTATGGCTCCGTGAAGCCAGAGGGCATTCAGGGTTCCCGCCGCCTGCCCCTTTTTCAATACCTCGGATCCAAAATCAAGGTTGATTTTAAGCCGGTTGGGCTTCACCGTTTCGATCTTCACGGGTCTGCTAAAGGTCGATCCTCCCACAGTCACCTTGGCCAGCCAGTTCCCGGTAGGGGCATCGGCCCCTGTGGCGGCAGCGGAAATCATACACCCCGTTGAGCCCGGAACTCCGGGTCCTGTTCAGATAGAGCTGACTTTCCGGGGTAAACAGTTCAAATCGCACCGGGTGATTGTCAGGAAGAATCTCGTTCTTGTCTTCCAGCACAAAGGTCATGTAAATGGAATCGCCCGGTCTCCACACTCCCCGCTCTCCGTAGAAAAAGCCTTTGATGCCTTCGGAGTTTTTGTTACCGGCCACATCAAACATGCTGGTGGAAAGGGCCGATCCATCGTCCAGCTTCAGGTAGCCACGCTGGCTCCCGTTTCGGGCAATCAGCAAAAAGGGCTTTTGCTCCAGGGGAATGGTCACCATCCCGTCCGGTCCGGTCTGCTTCACTTCCATCAACTGGTTCTGGTAGTTATATATCTCCAGTTCCACACCGGGGATGGGTTCGCTGCTTACCAGGCTGGTCACGGCCACAAACAGGTCCGTTCCGCTACCCCCCTTGGCAATGATCCCCAGGTCAGACGCCAGGACATTCCGGGAGGCCTCGTTCCTATTTTTCTTATGGATATAATAGGAATCGGTACAGGGATCTTCCCGCTCACTCCAGTTATAGTCCTCATAGTAATAGTCCCAATAGTAATCTCCGGTGGGCGGATCATTGAAGCGTTCCACTTCCCTGTTCCTTTTGAAGGGCTTCAATGCGGGCTTTACTTCGCCTGCCGCACAGGGCAGCAGGGATTGGGAGCGGTCGAAGGTGATGGACACATTGTAAATGGCTCCCGGCTCGGCTTCCATGAGTTCGGCCAGATCCAGCGAGAAGATGTTCCAGGTACCCAGATCGACTGCTTTGTCGGAGCTCAGGGGGATTTCCTTATTCAGAATCATGCGTCCCACCCGTTTCAATTCACTGTTTCCGTTGTACTGATTCTCCTGGAAGAACTGCCCTATGTTGTCTTCAAAGATCTTGATGATCCTTACATTCACCGCCTTCAGGTTGACCGCCTTGAATGGAAAGATCAGGCCATCGGTACCCGGAAGGATCACCCCGTCGCCGATCAGGGCCACATCCGGATCGATGTTGGTGAAGACGATCTCCCGGCTGTAGCTTTCCACCAGATTAAAGTCCAGGGTGTTTCTGACCGTCTGGCTCACCATCAGTTTTTTACTGCCCTGGAGCCTGACCGCCGGATATACCTTTACCTGGCTTCCATCCAGCTCAAGTTTAAGCTCCTCTCCCGATTCCAGGTAGATCAGTCCGCGCAGATCCTGTGTTTTGCTGATGGGATCAGAGAAAAAGAGGCTGACATATTGATCGGGCTGCTGCCGCACAAGGGTGTTCATCAATTTAAAATCGCCCAGAGCCGGAATGCTACCACCTCTTCCCCCTGATCCTCACTCCGGATCCCTTTGCCGTCCCATTGCACCAGCACCTGCTCCTTTTCCCTGGTACGCTAGATGCTAGTCGAGGGTAAAATCGTGCTGCGTACCTTCGCTGTTGTGGGTCCAGGAGATCTGGAGCGCCTTTCCATTCTGCGATCCTTCAGGACCTGTTCCACCTGCTCCACATCGGCATAATCGGCCGTTTTCAGGATCCCGTTAATTGCTGCCATTCCAGGTTCTCATCGTCCAGGCTGTTCAGTCCCTTCAGCTCCACAAACAGGGACTGCTGAATGGTCTGAAACTGAAATTCCAGGACTTCCAGTCCCTTCGGGACCTCCATCAGCTTATCCAGGTGAAACTTGCAGTTGGTAAAGGGTCCCCGGATCCAGCTTCCCTCGGGACTAAATTCCAGTGTCCGGCTGTCCACCCAGGATATACTTCCCTTCACCGAGGGCCTGAACTCCAGAAGCTCCGTCTCCAGGGCTTCTCCCTGATCGCTTCAGGAATATCCGATACCAGGGTCAGGACCATACTGGAGCTGGCCGAGATCACCCCGCTGGTAAATCCGGAGACGTAAGAAATAAATGCCGGATCGATGGCCGGAATTTCACTTTTCTTTCTCCTTGCAGCCGGTAAATACGGCTACAGTCAGGAGCAACAGGAGGACCTTTTTCATTTCAGGAAATGCTTGGATTCAGGTTAATAATGGTGCGTGCATTTGTTTTCTAAATATAGTGGAAAACCCGTAAAGAGCTGCTTTAAAATGGCTCTTGATTCGAAGTGAGCTCCTCACATTTCCGGGCGCCAAGGTGGACATTCCTGATAATTTCGCCTTTCCTGGAGAACAAATAGCACACTTTTCACCAAAGTTGTACATTTATATCCGAAATGATCCAAATGTAAAAACCATGAAATACTTTACCATTGCCCTGTTGTTCCTTGGCCTCTCCCTGTATGCCCAGGAAACAGAACCAAAGATCGATACTTCCCTGATATCGGGACTCAAATTCAGGAATATCGGCCCGGCCTTCTCTTCCGGCCGCATTGCCGATATCGCCATTCATCCCGGGGATGAGCAAACCTGGTATGTAGCCGTGGGTTCCGGGAATGTCTGGAAAACGGTGAATGCCGGCGTCACCTGGACACCCATATTTGATGACCAGGGCTCCTACTCCATCGGCTGTGTCACCATTGATCCCCAGAATCCCAATACCATCTGGGTGGGTACCGGGGAGAATGTGGGAGGAAGGCACGTGGGCTACGGTGATGGCATCTATCGAAGTCTGGATGGGGGCAAGACCTGGAAAAACATGGGTCTCCGGGCTTCCGAGCATATCTCGGAGATCATCGTCCATCCAAAAAACTCTGAGATCATCTGGGTGGCTGCCCAGGGTCCGCTGTGGACCCCTGGAGGCGAACGCGGGCTCTATAAATCCACCGACGGGGGCGCCAGCTGGAAGCAAGTGCTGGGAGTGAACGAATGGACCGGCGTTACAGATATTGTCCTGGACCCAGACAATCCTGAGGTTCTTTTTGCTGCCACCTGGCAGCGCCACCGCACTGTGGCCGCCTACCTGGGCGGGGGACCGGGATCCGGGATCCATCGCAGCACCGACGGAGGTCAAAGCTGGGAAAAACTCACCACCGGGCTGCCCAAATCCAACATGGGAAAGATCGGCCTGGGCCTCTCGCCCTTTGATTCAAAGGTCCTCTATGCGGCCATTACCCTGGACCGGCGAACCGGAGGGGTGTTTATCTCCAGGGACCGAGGAAGCAGCTGGACCAAACAGTCAGACGCCGTGGCCGGAGCCACCGGGCCGCACTACTACCAGGAGCTCTATGTATCCCCGCATAAGGAAGGCCGGATCTACCTGGCCGATGTGCGGATCCAGGTATCAGAGGATCACGGGAAGACCTTCAGCCGCTTAAAAGAGCTCAACAAACACTCCGACAACCACTCCATGAATTTTATTGCCAGCGATCCCGACTACCTGCTGGTGGGCACCGACGGGGGCATTTACGAAAGTTTTGACCTGGCAGAGAACTGGCGCTTTATGGGCAACCTCCCGGTGACTCAGTATTACAAACTCGCTTTGGATGATGCCGAGCCCTTCTACAACGTCTTCGGGGGAACGCAGGACAACGGAACGCACGCCGGCCCCTCCCGAACCGTCTATGAAGAGGGCATCCGGAATGCCGACTGGCAGCATATCCTCGGTGGGGATGGTCACCAGACCGCCACAGAGCCCGGGAATCCCGGGATCGTTTACGGCGAAAGTCAGCAGGGCTTCCTGCACCGCATCGACCGGGTCACGGGTGAACAGGTCTTTATTCAGCCCCAGTCCGGCAAAGGAGAGCCGCCCGAACGATTTAACTGGGACACCCCCATCCTGGTCAGTGCCCATGACCCGGCCCGTATTTATACGGCTTCTTACCGGGTATGGAGATCGGATAACCGGGGAGACAGCTGGCTTACCGTATCGGGCGACCTGACCAAAGGGCTGGGACGAATTGAACAGCCCATCATGGGACGCAAGCAGAGCTGGGATAATCCCTGGGACTTCCTGGCCATGTCCAATTACAGCACCATTACCAGCCTGGGGGAATCGCCCGTGCGGGATGGGATCCTTTACGCCGGAACCGACGACGGGCTGATCCATGTGACCCGGGATGGGGGGAAGAACTGGAAGAAGATTGAAGTGGGATCCATAAAAGGCATCCCCGCCACCGCCTTTGTCAATGACATCCGGGCCGACCTTTTTGATGCCTCTACCGTTTATGCAGCGCTCGACAACCACAAGTACGGCGATTTCAAACCCTATATCCTGAAGAGTACCGATGCCGGGAATAGCTGGACCCTGATTTCAGGGACCATCGATCAACGCACCCTGGTCTGGCGGCTGGTGCAGGACCATGTCCAAAAAGACCTGCTCTTTGCGGCTACCGAATTTGGCATCTGGTTCACCATCGACGGCGGGGAGAAATGGATCCGCATGAAAGGCGGACTTCCGACCATCTCCTTCCGGGACATTCAGATCCAGAGACGGGAAAACGACCTGGTGGCAGCCTCCTTTGGACGGGGATTTTATATCCTGGACGACCTGTCTCCGCTGCGCGAGCTAAGTTCTGACCTGTTGCAGGCAAAGGCCAGCCTCTTCCCGGTAAAAGATGTGTGGCTCTATCGTCCCCGCGGCGTAACGATCGATCCGGGTGCTTCGGAATACCGGGCAGAAAACCCGCCCTTCGGTGCCACCTTCACTTATTACCTGAAAGAAGATTTGAAATCCCTGAAAGAGCTCAGGATAGAAAAGGAGAAGAAACTCAAGGAATCAAACAGCGACATCCCTTTCCCCGGCTGGGAGGCCGTGGAGGCGGAGCTTCATGAAGATGAACCCCTGCTGGTATTCTCCGTGAAGGATGCAAGCGGGAAAGTCGTCAACCATGTGAAAGCACCTGCAAAGAAAGGCATCCACCGGGTCAGCTGGGACCTCCGGCATGCCTCCGGAAATCTTTTGGACCCGGAAAGCGATACCGCTTTAAAGGTGGAATCCAGGGGATTTATGCTTAGCCCGGGAACCTATTCCGTTAGCCTGTATGCCCTGAATAAGGGAGTAGTGGATCAATTAACGGAAGCGGTTTCCTTCCAGGTAAAACCATTGTATGAACAGGTCCTGGAGCCGGCCACGCCTGCTGAGATCGAGGCATACCGGAGGGAACTTGAAGCTGCAAGGCTGGAATACGAAAGCGTAAGAAAAGCACTGCAGGAAACATCCGAGCGGATTACTGTGCTGAAAACTGCCGCTTTCAGAATGGAGGCAGATGCCGGAGCTCTGCTGGAAGAGGTGTACCGGGCGGAGGCTGAAGCGCAAAAGCTGAACGAGCTGGTGAACGGCAAACAAACACAGCAACAGGTGGGAGAGCAGGAGGGATCCACCCTGGCAACAAGATGGTCTGTGGCCCAGCAGGGCCTGTCTACCTCCTATGGCCCTACCGCGATGCACCGTGAAAATCTCCAGCTGGGAATCGAGGAGCTGAAGCCCATTACCGGGCAGCTTCGAAGCCTGAAAAACACCACCCTGCCTGCCCTGGAGGAAAAACTCCGGAAGGCCGGGGCCCCTATTGCGAAGGAGTTGTAAGTGGTATAATTGCCTGGTAGTTGCTGTGGATTATTTTCTCCTGTGATTAATACAGTTTATTTGCGAACAGGTCAATCAAAGCAAGTATCCCATTATAGGAAATGATCAGTGAAAACAGAAGGGCTATAACCAGCATGGAGTTCAGCATCCACCTGGCACGATGTTTACCCATCAGATCCTTTTTATTGATCAATAGGATAATTCCAGCGATGACAAAAGGAAGAATAAAAACACTGGCCACCTGTGTCGCTATCTGAGCCACAATGGGATTCGCACCCATCAAGGGTACCAGGAGGCCAATCACACAGGCGATACCCGCAAGGATCCTGAACATTCGCGATCTGGTTTCCATTTTTCCATCCCGGTAATCACTTATTAGAAGGGGCAATACCATCAAAATAGGAAACACCGATGATAATCCTGCGCTCATGGCCCCAACCATGAAAATACTAACAGCTATCCTTCCGGCCACGGGTTCCAGTGCCTGAACCATATCCAGTACTTTTATCACCGCTTTTCCTTCATGAAACAGGGCCCCGGTGGCAGCGATCATAATGGAAGCACTGATCAAAAACATGAGGATAGCTGAAGTTAAAGCATCCCTTGACTGTATTTTGAGTTCTCCCTTTCCCCATTTTTTTTCCTTGACTATTAGCGGCCGCACAACAAATGTGGGCGCAGCCATGGTTGTTCCAACGAAGGCTGCCACCAGGAGTTGCCCCCCCACCGGGATCTTTGGTATAAATCCCAGGGCAATCTCCTTTGGATCGGGCAGCACAATGATCATGGAGAGCATGAACGAAAGTCCCATTATGGTGACAAAAACGATGAGAACTTTCTCAAAAAAGGAGTATTTTCCCACCATCAGCAGGGCATACATAATAATTATAAGCGTAAGGGCTATTCCCAGGACGGCCCAGTAATTGTTCTCCTTTAATCCCGGTACAAAGAGCCTGACCATCTCATAAAGCGCGCTGCTCGTCAATCCGATGATTCCGGACAGGGAACTCCATTGCCCAAGGACTACTCCTGTGATGGTAAGGATCGCCCATAGTTTTCCCCATTTCAAATATTTCCTGAAACTGTGGATGGCCGTTTCGCCGGTGACTGCAGCAAACCTGCCGTAGCTTTCCATCAGGATCCAGGCAAAAAAAGCACTCAGGAAAAGCACCCATAATAGCTGAGTACCGAACATGCTGCCGGCTTTGATCATGGAAGTGACACTCCCTGTACCGATGGTGTATCCGATGCAAAAAATCCCCGGACCAAGGGAAAGGATCAATCGTCCTGCACCTTTATAAAAATCGCGGACTTTCGTCATTGTGTGACAGGAAATATAAATAAATTCAAGGCGGAAATCAACAGCAAACAAAAAGCGGATCCCCAGCCCACAGGACCGGGCTACGGTCTGTCAGGCAAACTCATTTAGATTTTACCTCCACGATATCGAAGATCTCGAATCGGTTGAGTTCGAGCCAGTATCTCAGGGCCAGCTTGCGGATATAGACCCAGTATTCCGTTGAATCTAAGCCATAGGTTTGCACTCCAAAGCCCACATCCGTTTTGATCTTCTCCCGGATATCCGGCCTGACCTGAAGTTCTATGGTCCGGTTCTTAAAGGTGAAGCGTGCTTTCGGCATCACCGCTCCCTCGCCCAGGATGATGGTCCCGTGTCCCAGGGTGGCACCGGTGCTGGTCTGCAAACCGTCATTCAGACAACTGAGAGGCGGATTGCTGCCAGCAAAGGTCAGGATCTTCAGTTCGTCGATCCCCACGTGAAAGTATTCCCTGGCCCGCAGGCCCATCTTGGCCCCCAGGATGGAATAGATGCCCAGATGTTCGTGGAACTCATTGGTGATCGCCACGATCCTCCATTCTTTCATTCCATGTTTTCCGATGATCGCAGGGACGATCGGTGCCACATCCTCCTTGAATAGTCCGGGATTCACAGGGAACCTGCTAAAGAGGATGTTGGTGTCCTCCTGGTCACTGTCCAGCATGGCCAGCAGAAGGGAGGACAGGTCAGCATCCGTTCTGGCAATTGAAACAGAGCGCAGGGGTTGTTCGGCGGTGGTGTCTGTGCTGAAGTGCTCCGGGTAGAGCAAGTAGAGGGGAACGCAGTCGTCGGCCAGGTGCGTGGCCATGAAATGATCCAGGAATCCCGGTGCAGGATCTGTGTAAAGCTCCCTGACCGTCCGGGCATAAGGAGAGGAGATGGTGTCCATCCCTGCCAGAAAACCGGGGAGCTTTGCCAGCTGCTTGCCGGCTGCACTGATCCTGTTCAGGTTTAAACCCGATTCCAGCAGCGTGCAGGCGGATGCAGGATCACTTGCATAGTTAAAATCATGCTTATCACGCGCATCGCTATACCAGTAGACCGTTCTGACCTGGTCCGGGATACCGGAATCCTCCCGCAGGACCGATGCCAGATTGGTCAGCGGACCCAGTGCGAGGAAATCGACAGGCATCTCTTCCAGGGCAATGTTTTCGAGGATCAGAGCGGTCGCATCAGGAAGAGATCCTGAGACGGGCAGAGATTCGAACACGGGAGAGGCCTCCCCCCTTACCCACTGGATGGAGCGGGCCATGGCTGTCTTCTCTGGACTCCCCGTCTTGTCCGGATGGGATCTGCCCGGCTGGGATTTCCCTATTCCAACCGGGATGCCTTCGTGCCGGTAATGCTTCAGCAGGGAACGGACCCTGTTTGCGGTCTCTTCTGCGGGCAGGATGCCATCGACGGTGGTGATAGCTATGATTTCGATCTCCGGTGTAGCCAGCATCAGGCAGATGGCCCGGAGGTCGTCGATGCCCCCGTCGGTATCGACAATCACATGGTAACGCGCTTTATAATGGGCCAGCGCCGGTTGAAGTAGCAGCAGGGCCAACAGGATTACAGGGATTCTTTTGAACATGGCAGGTTTATTTATGTTTGACAAACTTCAGGTTCATACCCCCCATGACATTGATGCCGGGCATGGGGTACCCGTAATTGATCTGGTAATTCTGGTCCAGCAGGTTGTTTCCGGCCAGGTAGAGGTTCAGGAAGCGGGTGACCTGGTAGCCGACGCGGACCCCCAGCAGCTGGTAATCCTTCTCGATCACTTCCACTCCGTCGCCGGTTTCGTTATAGAGCTTGAAAATGCTCTGGAGCTTGGCCCGGAACTGCCATTTTTTGTAGCGGTAGGCCGCGGAAGTAAAGAGGTTGTGGCCCGGGGTTCCCGGCAGAGGAGTTTTCATATGGATCAAGGTGTAATTGGCATGTAGCCTGATTCCGGGACGGGAGGTATAGGAGATCATGAATTCGATCCCTTTGTTGTTGAATTCACCGCTGTTCTGGTACTGTGGCGGCGGTGGAGCGGCTGGGGGAACCAGCACGATCAGGTTCTTTCCATTGCTCACAAAGGTGTTCAGTTCGGTTTTTAGGCTGCCCTTCATCCATTGTTGTCTCCAGCCCAGTTCGTAGTTGACCATGCGTTCCGGCTCCAGGTTGTCGTTGGCAGGCGGGAAGAGGTAAAGTTCCCGGAGGGACGGGGCGCGGTAGCCTTTCGAGATGGTGGCTTTCAGGTTGGTGGTGGACTTGGGGTTCCAGGAAATTCCCACCTGGGGGATCCACTCGTTCCCATAGGTGGTGTTCATCTCATAGCGGAGCCCCCCGTTCAGGGTCAGCTGATCCCACAGCTGTTGCTGGACCGTGCCATAGAGCCCGGTATTGCTCATATCGATCCAGGTATCGTTCACCGGCGACAATTCGAAGGTAGGGGGCATGATGACCGAGCCATCCTCGTTGCGCAATACGGTGACAATAGGACTTCCCTGCCCGCCGTAATTCATGTAATCCAGGCCCAGGGTGAAAACATTCCCGGGAAACAGCTTCATCCCCTGGTAGACCATCACCCCCATCATACGGTCAATGGAATGCCATCCGTCGGTAATGTCATGATCTCCGAAATTGTAATACAACTTGAGGGCTCCTTCCAGTTTCTCCGTTTTATTATCCAGCGACAGGGAGGTCTTGCCCCGCAGGATATCGATGCGCTCCCCGGCAGGTGCTCCGGTCATGCCCGGATCGGCCGTTTCATAGCCGGCCAGGTTGAAATCCACCAGCAGGTTTAAATGATCGCTAAAACGATAGGCGGCTTTCACGTACCCATTGCTGATCTTGAAGTCCGAGGTATCACGATGTCCGTCGGTCTGGTCGTGGTTGAAGGAGGCAAACACATTGAATTTTTTCTTTTTATACCCCATGCTGGCCATGAATTTTTGGGTATTGAAGGACCCGTACTGGAGGCGGGCATTGGCTTCGAGCCCGTCCTGTTTCTGCTTTTTAGTGATGATGTTGATCACCCCCCCGAATGCATTTGACCCGTAAAGAAAGGAGGCAGGTCCGCGGATCACCTCCACCCGTTCGGCGTCGGAACTTACATAGGCGTCGGGCAGGTGATGTCCCATGAGCCCCATGAACTGCGGGTGTCCGTCCAGCAGAATCAATACCTGGGTGGTGGGATTTCCCCCGAGTCCCCGCATGTTTAACTGTCCCGCCGCACCCGTTGCCACACCGAAACCGGTAACGCCCCGCTCGGTGATGAAGAGTCCCGGGACCTCCTCCGAAAGTACCGGTAGCAGGGCCGATTCGGGGGCCTCTTCAAAGATTTCCCGCGGGACCTGCGAGACGGTCAGCGGGACGTTCTTCCGGGCCACCTCAACTTTGGAGCCGGTCACCACCACCTCATCAATGGCCAGGGTATCAGTAAGCGACTGGGAGAACAGACTCAGGATGGGTACCAGTAAAAAAACGGTGGGCAGGGTGCTTTTTTTCATGGGTGTCACGAATTTACAGTAACGTAACACTAATGTACCAAAATTACCCCAAATCTCCAATCAAAATCATCGATTTTGCCAAAAGGAAACGATATGCTAATTTACGAGAGGCAATATTGATTAAACCCAATCCTGAAATCATGAGAAAATCTGTCCGTTTGTTCTTGCTTTTGTTGTTCATTGCGTCAGTATCCTGTTCAGAAAAACCCGGGGAAGCACCTGCCCCGGATAAAAAGATCATTGTGGGATACGTCCCGGGTTTCCGCGGAGTGCTGGACCAGTTGTTCATTGACGCCAGTAAACTCACGCATATCAATTATGCCTTTGTAAATGTGCAGGACAGCATGGCCTGGCTGACCAACAGGGAGACCGATACGGTCAACTTCAGGATCCTGAATCAATTGAAAGATGTCAATCCGGACCTTAAGATATTGATTTCCATAGGTGGCTGGTCCTGGAGCGGGAATTTTTCAGACGCGGTCCTGACCCCGGAATCCCGATCCAAATTTGCGAAGACCAGTGTGGAGATTGTCGCGGAGAATGATCTGGACGGGGTGGACATTGACTGGGAGTACCCGGGTCAGATCGGGGATAACAATGTCTTCCGGCCGGAAGACAAGCAAAATTATACGCTGATGTTCGAAGCGCTCCGGAAAGAACTGGATGAGCTTTCAGGACTTACAGGGAAATATTATGAACTGACCACCGCGGTCGGAGCCAATGACAAGTACATCGAGCATACAGAAATGGATAAGGCTGTTAAATACCTGGATTTTGTAAATCTCATGACCTATGACTTCTATACCTCGGGCGATTCGGCAGGTCATCATTCCAACCTGTATCCACCGGAGGATTATGAAAAGGATGCTTCGGCCCATAAGACGGTTCAATTATTCCTGGAAGCAGGAGTGCCTGCAGAAAAGCTGGTTCTGGGAGTGCCTTTTTATGGAAGGAGCTGGATCATGAAAAGTGCCGAGAAACGCGGCATCAACATGCCGGTTGCAGGAAGAGCCCGGGGCGGAGGATACACTTACCTTAAAGACAGCCTGGTGAACCAGAATGGCCTGGTCCGGTACTGGGATGAAAACGCAAAGGCGCCCTATCTGTTCAACAGTGAAACCAATCAGCTGATCACCTACGACGATGAGGAATCTATAAGGATTAAATGTGAATACGTGCTGGACAAGCACCTGGCAGGGATGATGTTCTGGCAATATGCAAGTGATCCCAAAGAATACTTGCTGGATGCCATGAACGAGCATCTATATCACTGACTGAAGATTTCTCTTACCCTACCTTGGTTGTATGAAGAAGATGTTCGCATGTGTTGCGTTTTTATCAGCATTATCCTCAGGGATTTCTGCTCAAACCACCTTCCCCTGCAGCCTGGAGTTAGTCCCCGTGGAAATCAGCGGACTACCCGGACTGCATTCCTACGCCTGGGCCCAGCATGAAGGGAAATGGCTGGTACTGGGTGGAAGAAAAGACGGCCTGCATGGGCGTCAGCCCTTTAATTCCTTTCCCGGGGAGGAGAACAATACGGTGATTTATGTGATTGACCCGGAAGGAAGCAATTCTGGTCCTCTGAGATTACCGGCCTTCCAACCAGCATCCGGGAGCAGATGCAGTCGACCAACATGAATTTTCATCAGGATGGCGAAACACTCAATTTTCTTGGAGGATACGCATACGCAGCTTCTCTGGATTCTCATATTACCTTCCCCTATTTAACCCGCATCGATGTTCCAGGCTTAATTAACTCCGTCATTGCAGGAGAAGCAAATGCTTCCTATTTTGAACAAATTAGCGATGAACGTTTTGCGGTCAGCGGAGGACACCTGGAAAAACTTCACGATTTGTTTTACCTGGCGGGGGGGACAAGGTTTCGATGGCTTATACAATCCCATGGGAAATCCCACTTTTTCCCAGGAATACACCAACCAGATCCAGAAATTCAGGCTGGAAGATACGGAAGGTGGATTCCTTGTCGCAGACTACAGCAGCATCAAATACGAAGTCCACCTTCACCGGAGGGACTACAACCTCCTTCCCCAGATTTTTCCGGACAGACAGGAAGGGTTCACCATTTCCTCGGGAGTTTTCCAGGTAGGGGCCGATCTGCCCTTCCTCTACCCGGTGGATATCCGGGAATCCTCCTGCACTCCGGTTACGGACTTTAGTCAATACCTGAGCCACTGCCATTCAGCAGTAGCGGTAATGTATGACAGCGTCCTGAACGAGATGCATTCCATCTTCTTTGGCGGAATGAGCCAGTATTACTACCAGGATGGCGAGCTGATCCAGGATGATCTGGTCCCCTTTGTAAAGACGATCAGCAGGCTGAGCAGGGATGCCAGCGGAACCCTGGAAGAACATACACTGGATATTGAAATGCCCGGACTGCAGGGGGCCAGTGCTGAGTTTTTCCCTTCGGAGCAACTGCCCCCTAACCCTTCAAGGATAGGCTCCTGCTGCTGACCCTGGTTCTGGACGGAAGATACATGCGGGTAGTGAAACTGGGGAAGCAGTGAAATAACTTTCTCCACAGCATCAAGACAGGGAGGAAGAGTAGCTGGATCAAAGGTATTTACACCCTCACTCCTGCTACCAGGATATCATCCATCTGAGAATGATCACCCTTCCAGTCTGAAAGTGTTTTTTCAAGAATTTCTTTCTGATCATGCATGGGCCGGTCATGAATCTTCAGAAGCAGCTTCTTGAAGTTTTTACTCATGTATTTTTTGTCAGCCTTCCCTCCTTTCTGATCCATAAATCCGTCCGAAGACATATAAAAGGCATCACCCGTATCAAGCGGTATATCGTGATTGACAAATGATATATCCTTACTGTGATAGTACCCCAGGGGCATGCGGTCCGGCTTTATCTCCTTAAATTCAGGCCTTCCATTGACATGACTGATAAAGTACAAGGGAATATTTGCTCCGGCATACTGCAGCTTCATACCTTTTAAATCCAGCACCCCTATGGCCATATCAATTCCATCTTTTGATTCGTCCCGTTTACCATGCTGTCTCAGCGAAAGCTTAATCTGTTTCCGGAGCTCGTTCAGAACCAGGTTTGCCTGTGTAACTTCCCTGCGTTGTACGATTTCATTCAAATTACTCATGCCAAGCATACTCATAAAGGCACCCGGTATCCCGTGACCGGTACAATCGGCCACTGCCAGCACCACATACTGTTTCACCTGCTTGATCCAGTAAAAATCGCCACTTACAATATCCCGTGGTTTATAAAGAATAAAATGCTCGTTTAAGAGCTCAGAAACATATATCTCAGGGGGGAGCATGGCTGATTGGATCCTCTGGGCATAATTGATACTCTCTATAATCTCGTCCTTTTGCTGGACTACCAGGTCACGTTGCGTTTCAAGCAAGTCCCTTGCCGACTCAATCTCATCGCGTTGCGTGCTGATCTTTACATTTGTTTTCTTGATGAAAATATAGCGTCTGTAGAGTCCAATGGCCAGCAGGATAATTAACACCGCAGCAAAGGCCACCAGGATGTTAATGTATTTTTGATTTTTTCGTTGACGGGTAAGCAGATCCACTTCAATCTGTTTCTGAGAAACCTCAAAATCGGTTCTTAAATCAGCCATTTGTTGAATAGCTTCCAGGTTTCTAAGGCTGTCCCTGTAAAGGATGTGATTCCTGTAATAATCAAAGGCCTCCTTCTGATTGCCCATTTGTTCATGAAGCTTCGAAAGCTGCAGGTAGGCATCACCGATCTGTTCTTTCAAGCCATAGGTGACTGCCAGCTCCAGACTTCTTTTGGTATACTCCAGCGCTGCATCAATATCATTCTGCTTTAAGTAAATATCAGACATAATAGTCAGGTAGACCGATATCGGGTAATAATCCTGCAATTCTTCCAGGATGACAATCGCCTCGTTCATGTTATTTTTTGCCAGGACATCTCTACCCTGCTTGGCGTATACCATCCCAACATTACCCAGATTATAGGCCATGCCAGCTAAATAATTCAAATTCCTGAAAATAGGGCCGGCCTCTTCAAAATAGCGCAAGGCATCATCATACCTCCCCATGTTATAATAGGCATCTCCCGCGTTTAATAAAGCAGATGCCAGGGAAAGTGAATCTTCCGTACTTCTCAATATCTGTATGGATAAATTGTAGTATTGCTCTGCATTGCTGTAGTTTTCCATGATAGAATAAACATCAGCAATAGAAATGTAGGCTATAGCCTCGTCCTCAATTCTTTGTGCATCAATTGCTATATTGACTGTCTGAAGAAAAATCTCCAGGGCCATGTCCAGGTCTCCGGTCTTTTCGTAGTACCCTCCCTTAAAAAGAAGTCCACTAATAAGATAGCGACTGTTTTTTTCAGCTTCAGCCAGCCGGATGAGTTCTTCCGCATATTTTAATGTCAGTTCCCTATCATTCAACTCATTAAAGGCTAATCCTTTCAGCAACTCTAACTTTTCTGTACCCTCCAGTTTATCTTCCTGATAGATCCTGGCCAGGCTATCTGCCACCCTCTGATCTTGTGCGGCAGCATAAGAGAGATGGAAGAATAGGAACCCGGCTAAAAGAATATGGGCTATACTGCGCATAAGGAATTAAATTTATGCCCGGCAAGATACAACTCTGAGATATAGGAGACAAATAAAGGCCTGAATGAGGAGGGAATCCAGGATTAAACCGGGAATAACTATCTTGCCGCATGATTAAAGCCCAAAGAGAGAGACTATACAAGGATGTGGACTTCCTATGCAAGATCCGGCCCTATAGAAATTACAAGAACCTGGATTCCCTGGAAAAGGCGGCAAATTATATATCGGAGGAGTTTGCCATACTTGGGTATACCCCCCATGAGCAAATATGGGAAGCAGAAGGCAATGAGTATAAGAACATCATTGCTTCCTACCGGGAAGAGAATGATCGTCGATTGATCATTGGCGCGCATTATGATGTGAACGGCGACCAGGAGGGAGCGGACGACAATGCCAGTGCGGTGGCCGGACTGCTGGAAACAGCACGGCTCATATCGGAGAACCAGCCTGAACTGGATTACGGAATCGATTTCGTTGCCTACAACCTGGAAGAGCTGCCCTTCTTCACCACAGAAAAGATGGGGAGCTTCATCCATGCAAAGTCCCTTCATGACTCGGGAGTCAATGTGCTGGGCATGATCTGTTACGAGATGATCGGCTACTTTTCGGATGAACCCGGCTCCCAGAAGTTTCCTTCAGAAGAGGTGGCACGTATGTACCCCGATACCGGCAACTACATTGTGGTGGTGGGGATTGAAAAATGCCGCAAGTTCAATACACAGGTGTATGGCTTAATGAAAGAATGTGGTGAGGTGGCCGTTGAACGAATTGATTTTCCCGATGCGAATGAACTTGCTGCCAGATCGGATCAGCGGAATTACTGGAAATTTGGCTACGATGCTGTGATGATCAACGACACCTCCTTTATGAGAAATCCCAACTACCACCTGGTGTCGGATACCATTGACACCCTGGATTTTGATAAGATGACAGGCGTGGTAAGCAGCTGTTATCATGCCATCACCCACCTGGGCTCCTAGGGCGTGTTTGGGTCAGAGCCAGAGCATTCGATGAGCCTGCTGGTTAAGCTCTGTTTTTTTCATAAAATCCCCGTTACCTGAGCGAATATTCCAGTCATAATAACAAAGAAATAAGACTGGAAGTCATGAAAAAATTATGGACGATAGTGCTGATACTGGTAAGTATCACAGGCTATACCCAAAAAAGGGAACTTCCTCTGGAAGTGAAATCCGCATTTGAAACAAAATACAAGGAAGCAAGATTAGGAAGCTGGTGGGAGTTAAGTGAGTTGTATTATTTTGATTATTCCTCGAAGGGAGGCAATTACACCGCAGTCTTCAATCAGCAGGGAAAATGGCTGGAGACTGCCGAAACAATCTCTGAAATGGAAGTCCCGGCCGAGTTGAGTTCCTATATCCGTTCAAATTTCCCCTCCGGGAGTATCTGTATCTGCGAGAAGGTAGAAACGGCTGAGAATCAGAAATTCCTGCGCATATCCATACTCGATGAGGGGAATATTGACCGCGTGATAAAAGCAGACCTGAATGGTAATAACATTGAGATACAGGAAACTTGAGGAAAGGAAGCTAAGGCTTCCGGATAAACTAGAACAAATATGATCACACTTGTCATCGTCAGCATAATTTCTGCCTTATTCTATCTGCTCTGGAAAAATGAGCGGCAGGCAGCACCCGCGGACCAGAGTCCCTCCTTGGGGAAGGTGCCTCTGTGGCTGCTACTGGGAATCTTGTCCATGGCAACGCTGCTGTCCCCGAAAATCAGGGACAGGATCAGGGACCTCAGGCAAAAACATCATTTATAAGAGACCGGAGGGAAAACTGTCACATCCGCTTTCCGGGAAACAGGTTCAATGGACCAATCCACTAATTTACCGTCTTTGATTTCACCCCGGATGATGGTTCTCTGAGGCAGGTGAAGTTTGAAACTGGCATCCCAGCTGGCGGGCCAGGCCGGCAGAAGCAAAATTTTTCCATCCACTTCCTGTACCAGCATTCTCTGAAGAGCCGTACTTCCTGAGCCAAAATGGTCGAAATCGGGGCATGAATCCGGTCCCTGGCTTCCGTAGATCGGGAACCGGCACTGCGTGGAGGCATGGCGAAAACGATGGACCAGGCCGTCCTGCGCTTCCTTTGCATTTCCCGCATACGCCCAGTGAATCTGATCCTGGGTCCAGCACTTGTAATCAAAGCTGTTTTTGGAAGTGCGGTGATCCATGGTCGCCAGCACGATATCTTCCGTTCCATGGCCAAGCCCGAACAAGCGGAAGGGGAACACGGGGTAGAGCTCCCCGTTCTCCGCGTTTTGTTTTTTCTCGAAGACCTCCGCAGGAGCGATGGCTTCCCTGCCACCTATTTTATGCAGGCTTACCTCCGGGACCTCGCTCCGAAACCGTTGCCATTCATCGCGGTCCTTTTCACTACCTGCCCCCATTCTTATCAGTCCGTCCAGACAGTACTGCAGTCCGGCCACATCCGGGGCGGGATTTACGGCGATCCACCAGGTTTCCAGAACCATGGCCGGATCCAGGCGTATTTTTCCCTTTTCATCGCGCAGATAATGCTGATCGAAAAACTTCAGGACCTCCCTTGCAAAGGGCACCAGTTTTTCATCCCTGAAAGTTTCATCTCCGGTGAAATTCACATAGTCAATCATCATCGCCGTGGTTTCCAGTCCGGAAGTGAAGTAATAACTGTGATAATATCCCTCTCCCTTGTTTTCACCGGGTTTGGTCTTCGGGGGCTTCCCGTCTCGGCCACAATCCCGTTCCCCGCCGGTGGGTTCAATATTGTCCCTGTAGTAGGCGCCTTCATGGCCAAACCAGGCCTGCGTGATGGCTTTACGTACCGGAAGCAGCTTAAAATAATACTCGAAGAAAGGATTCATCAAATCAAAATCACCGCTCATCATCAAGGGCCAGTAAAGCAGGCGCTGGTTTTGATAGGTAAACCGCCTGCCCCAGTCGCGGTCATCTTCGTGGCTCAGGTAGCTGCCATCTCCCTGTGGGGTGACCACTTTGTTCCATTTGTCCTCATCCGTACATTTTAAGGGCTGGGTAAACAATCCGCCGTTAAACTTGGTCTGCACCCTTCCCCTGCTCTGACTGGCCATCATATACCTGAATACATTGTAACTCTGAGCCACCAGGGCGCCGCCATCCCTATCCTTACGGGTGGTCGTATACCCTTCATGGCTGAAGCTTTCTCTTTCTGATTCGGGCAAAGAGTTATCGGAAACCCTAATCCAGCTTCTGTTCCAGAATTCAGTCCACCAGAGGCGATGCGCCTTCCAGTCTTTTTCCAGATCTAGGGGTACTGAAGCCAGCTCTTCAATAGATGAAATCCACTCTGCTATCTCAGGCGTCTGTTTGGTAAGGGAATGGATCCGAAGGTCAAAGCGTTTTCCCTTGCCGGACAGTACCCCATTCTCCAGTTCCAGATCAGGGCTTTCCATCAGGTTCCCAAAAGTGTTGTAACGATAGGGATCGTGAAAATCCTGCGCCCGGTCCTCCACCTGGTAATAGCTCATGTCCGCATCAAAATCACTACGATCCCCAACGGCATAATACCACAAAACAGTTCCATGGCGTTCCAGCCTTACATCCTGAACGGGTGGGTTGCTTACGGAATCCTGCGTTCCCGGGGTCACATCAAAATTGTTGAAAGCGCAGCTCTCAAAACGCTCCCAGAATTCCGGTTCTGCAGTGACTGAGATTTCCCTGTTTGTCACCACCTCCACGTGATATACCGGACGGTTGGCATCCGCCCAGATTCGGAAGCTTACGCCATCCGCTTCAATGGCCACCGAACCGGTTTCCAGGTCCAGGACCTGCCGGAAAGCTTTGCCCCTTTCAAAGGGATTAGGCGATAGAGATATCCGCACCCTGCCGGTCTTGAAAATATCTCCGTGTTGCGTATAGGCATCGTTTTTCGACAGCAGGAGGTACAGGTCGCCATCTTCAATGGCATACACTCCCGCTGCAATATCGCCGTTCCCCAGAGGCATCTGCCCCGAGGCATCTTTCGACGGACTTTCCCAGACTACCTTGTAGGTATTCACGTAGGATGGATCCGATGGCTCCCCGCCCCGGGTACAATTCATTAAGAGTAAGGGAAATACGATACTAAGAAAGCTAAGAATTTTCATTGGAGAATATGTTTATTAATAAACACTCATTCCAGGACGCTTCTCTAAATTTATAATTATTCTTTCAAATTGCACTGTTGCGTATCCGGAAGAATAATTAAGTTTCCATGTGGTTGTTGTGATCCAGGCACCAAATAACATTGCAGATTTCTGAGTAAATTGCCAGATGGGGATAAGGACGGGGATTTCATTGGGGGTAATGATCCTGACAGGTCTGGCCATTTTCGGCCAGCAAAGCAGTCAGGACCATGAAGCTGCCCCGCTCGATACCATTAAACTGGAAGACGTGACCATTGGCGTGCTCCCTTTCCGGGAAGGTTCCCTGGAAGCCACCGGGGCCGTATTTCAGATGAATTTTGATGAAATAAACAGGAGTGGACTTTTCTCCTCCTCCGATCTGATCGCCCTGGCTCCAGGGGTACATATGGCCAGCGGAACCCTGAATACACAGAGGTTGGTGATCAGAGGGGTGGGATCCCGCACCCCATACAATACCAACCGCATCAGGGCTTACCTGGACGACATTCCACTTACCTCGGGCGATGGGATCAGCACCCTGGAAGATATCGATGTTTCCTCCATCGGCAAGCTGGTAATTCTCAAAGGCCCCTCCTCAGCCTTATACGGGCCCGGACTGGGAGGGATTGTACGTTTCACTTCCCCTTACCCAGGTCAGCCGGGGTTTTCTGCGTCCCTAATTTCCGAGTTCGGATCCTTCCGAAGCAGGAAGTATGGCCTTACCAGCACCTATAAGAAAAATCTCTGGGCCATCGCAGGCGGGGTGAGCCGGACCTCCACAGACGGATACCGGGAAAACAGCAACTACCAGAGAACCTCTGCCTTTATGAATGCCCGGAGGTTCGGAAAGACACATACTCTCTCACTGACCCTCCATCTGATCAAGCTCTATGCTGAAATCCCCAGTTCTCTCAGTGAATCAGATTTTTTGAACAATCCGACCCTGTCCGGGGGATCCTGGGGGCAAATCCATGGATACGAGGAATATTTGAAGCTGCTGGGCGGTATCAGGCTCGAATCGGAGCTGAGCAGGAAGCTTAAGAACCATTTTACCCTCTTCTCTACCTCTGCCGATCCCATTGAGCGAAGACCCTTTAATACGCTTGATGACCGGAGCTTCAATCTGGGTGTCCGCGAATACCTGGAGTTCAACATTCAACCCATAAAACTCCAGGCCGGATTTGAGTATTTTCACGAATGGTATGACTGGCAGATTTATGAAACCCTTCCGGAAAGCAGCGGAACGCTGCTGGCAGATCATGGAGAAATAAGGCGCTACCTGAACGGTTTTATCCTGGGACAATGGAGGCCCACTGTTAAGCTTCTTGTGGATGCCGGCCTCAATGTGAACCTATTAAACTACAGCCTGCACACCAATTTCCGCGCAGATTCCACCGATCAATCGGGAGAATACGGCTACAGTCCGGTGCTTTCTCCCAGGCTGGGGATCAGCTACAGACACAGCGGGCAGATCTGGACCTATGCCACGGCAGGAAGCGGATTCTCGGCGCCGTCCCTGGAAGAAACCCTGCTTCCGGAAGGCACGGTAAATAACGCGCTCAAAGCGGAAACCGGATGGAACCTGGAGCTTGGAAACCGGGGGAGTTTATTTGCTGATCACTTGCAATATGAGTTGTCCGCATACAGCATCTTTCTCAGAGATATGCTCGTCACTGAACGAATCACGGAGGATATCTTTACGGGGATCAATGCGGGAAGGGCAAGAAATACAGGTCTTGAACTTCTAATAAAAGCCAGCCTGTTTCCGGAACCCCTCTCTTCCCGCTACAATGCTGCCCTGAGCATCGCTTATACCCTGTCCAACAACCGCTTTATCGATTTTGTGGATGAGGGAACAGATTATACCGGGAATACCCTTCCCGGCATTCCGTTCCAGGAACTGGCCGCAGAGCTTACGGGGACTTTTGAAAATGTCCATATATCTCTCCAACACCGCTATACGGGCAAGCAGTGGATAAACGACGCCAATGATATACTGTATGGGGGATACCATCTTACCAACTTACGTTTGAGCTGGAAACTCGGGATTGCTTCATCGCCATTTCATCTGGAGTGGTATGCAGGGATACGGAATCTGTTCAATGTACCCCATGCTTCCATGATCCTGATCAATGCCCCTTCCTTTGGAGGCCAGTCAGCCCGCTATTATTATCCCGGTGCACCCAGACAATTAAATTTCGGCCTGCGCTTCACCTACAGGTAGCTTTTCCCACATACTCCTATTATTACCAATCTTGTGATCAGGTGGAAGGCACTTCACGATGTATGGGATTATTTCATTTCTTCCATGATTTTTATGGCAAATCGATTTCCCAGTTCAATGATCCCATAGGTATTGAAATGGACACGATCATCGGGATAGGGCGAATTTGGTTCATCTTTGCGCAGCGGCAGATCGTCGGTTTCAACCACAAAGGCACCTTTAAGGGCCATGGGGTGTCCCGAACCCTGGTCCACATTCTTTTGAGAAGTACGCACTTCTTCCCTGCCTGTAAACCTCTCCAAAGGAAAGGGGATGACATAGCCGTAAACAAACAACATCTCCGGCGAATTTAATTGCTCTCGCACGCGCTGTATAAAATGCCTGAGATTTTTACCATAATTATTGGAGTTTTCCATCCCGGAAATATCACGGGCATCGCCTTCGCCCTGCTGCCAGACCATGGCACGGATTGTAGGTGCATAACCGCATGCTCTTAATCCTTTTATGCCATCTTCAACGGTATGAATGAATTCCCTGAATTCCGGTCCGAAGTTAAGCTCATCGGTGTTATCAATCCCGGGATTCCATTGTGCATACAGGTTCGATCCCGATAGTGCATGCTTGATTAAGGCAATATCCTGGTTAGGATAATGTTCTTTCAGGACACTTCCCATGCTTAACTCCACTCCAAATTTATCAGGCGTTTCAGAAGCCTGACAGAGTGGCCCCCATTGTTTGGATACACCGCCGCCCCCTAAGCTTCCGGAATAAAAAAACAGGACCGTTGTATCAATTGTAAAATCCTCGGGAAGATTGACCGTGTAGCCCTGTCCGGTGGCATTAGACTGACCACCGATGAGGTACACATCTATTGGCTTCTTTTGGGCGCATAACTGGCATACCAAAGAAAAGGTAATTAGAAATGTGATTAATCTCATTACTTCATGTGTGAATGTTTAATCAAAAGAACAATATCTCCATAAAGGTAGAAAATGTGATTTTGGATACCCAATCCCCGGATCCTATCTGCCATTTTCTTACATTTATGCGAACTGGTTCTAAACTTTACAATAAGCATTATGACACATCTAAACCGCAGAAAATTTATTAAAGGCACCGCAGCCATCTCCACCTTAACCATAGTAAGCCCGAGTATTGCATTCGGGAGCAAGGCAAATTCGGCCATCAGAATGGGGATCATCGGATGTGGGGGACGGGGAACAGGAGTCATCTCCTCCATGTCGCGGAATACCAATACAAACATTGTGGCCATGGCCGATCTGTTCAGGGACAAACTGGATGCAGCGAAAATCCGGCTTGACGCTCAGAACAAGGAAAGTGGATTTCCTGAAATTGATAAATCATCTACTTATGTTGGATCGCAGGCATATTTGCAGCTTCTGGAGAATGAGAATGTGGATGCCGTCCTGATCTCCTCACCAGCGTATACCCATGCCGATTTTATGGAAGCAGCCACTTCTGCCAGGAAGCATGTTTATTGCGAAAAACCCGTATCTCCCGATGTGGCAGGCTGCCGGAAAATGGAGAAAGTGGGTGAGCGATACGATAAAAAGCTAAGTATGACCATAGGTTTTCAGATCCGCTATGCCACCCCCTATGCACAGATGGTCGAACGAATTCATCGCGGGGACATCGGAAAGATCCTCAGTGCCCAGTTGTATTATCTGTCCGCCCAAATCAGGGTACACGATACCCCCGGGAAATCTTACGACGAAAAGCGAATCAGGAACCAGTACCTGTTTCATGCCCTGTCAGGAGGCACCTTGCTCGACCAATCCATTCACATGCTTGATGTCTGTAACTGGGCCCTCCGGGAACATCCCAAAAGTGCCATCGGAACCGGCGGCATGGATGAATCGCAAAAACTCGGAGATACCTGGAAACATTTTCAGGTAGCTTATGAGTACCCCTCCACCAATGTGTTGGTTCAGGCTACCCAATACGGTACCGAGTGGGGAGGCGTTTGTGCAAAATTTATCGGGACGGAAGGGATCGCCGAAGCCTATTACAGCGGAGGAGTTTATATTTCAGGAAAGAACCCATGGGATTCGGGAATCATCCGAAACGCGGATAACGAACCTACCGAAGAGCAAAGAAGGAACGGGGCTTTTACATCCTCCCTGCACGATGCCGACCTGAATAAAGGAACGGCATTTATAAAAAGCATTGAGACCGGAAAATATCTGAACGATACATTTTCCGGAGTTGAATCTACCTTAACTGCCATTTTGGGAAGAGAAGCAGCCATGTCCGGAGAAAAAACCAGGTGGGACAATCTTCGCTTTTCGTCACAAAGTCTTGATCCCAAGTTGAATTTAAGTCAGTTTGATCCTGAATGATTAACCGGAGGCCTTATTCCTTGTGATATCCAGAACCTGGAGATAGGTTTCATTTCTCTGCTCCTGGATTTTTTTGACACCAAGATCATAGGCCTTTCTATGTCCACCTGTATAGTACCGGTAAAACCACGAGGTTAACACCAGGGTGCCATCGAGGATGCTATAAACGAGCATGGTATGATAAGCGTAGGTGACAATACCCCCCAGAAGAAGCAGGGAGTTCAGACCACTTCTCAAATCCCCGGCATAGGTCTGCCCCAGGCCAGGAAGAAGAATGCTCATCATCTCCAGTTTATCCGGATCGTATTTTTTTTCAAGCTTGTTAAGCTGCACGAAACAGGAATCAATTTGATGAAGGCCCACGGAATCAACAATCTGGGAAAAATACTGAAGCGATTCATATTTTTCGTTCAGCCCAAAATGGCAGATGGCAAAGTAGAGGTTCTTCATTCGCTCAAAATAGGGCGAAAGTTGTTCCGGCAGATCATATAGCTCCGAAAGCCCTGAATAATAGTTCCTGAGTTGAAAATAACATAGTATTTTCTTAAATGCCAGTTCAATCTTTATACTGTCATTCCCGGCAGCTTTCCAGGCAAAATCAAAGTAAACGATAGCCTTATCATACTCCTCCAATTCGTAATAGATAGCTGCTACTTTAGAATACAGGTCATTATACTGATGTGCCTCATCAAACAGCAGAATCCGTTGAAATTCTTTCAGGGCAATAGAGTAATTCCCTTTCTCATATTGCTCGTCAGAATACTCCTTCAACTGGGATATACTTTGAGAAAACAGGAGAGTGCTGCAGATGCAGCTAAAATGCATTATAAATAGTGCTTTCTGCATTATTCTGGTATTGTTTCCTGAGGTCCTCGTTGTACCGCTTCGCAGATTTATATGAACCATAAATGTTGCTTGAGTAAAAGCTAAATGCTACGCCCCCAAAAATCCATCCGTTGACACTTTTAATCCCCTTCCGTTTGAATGCACGGTAGGATGCAAAAGCACTGGTTGATACAAGAATGAAGGAAATTGCTGCATCACCCCACCTTTTTGAATAGGCTTTACCGCTTCCTGGCAACACTGCAGACATGGCCATGGCCAGAGCGGGGCTCTTAAATCTCTGCATCTGAAAGGATTGGGTAAGAGAAAACAGTTGCGGATGGTATTCTGAAAGAATATCAGCATTCCGGGAGTTAAAGGAAAATGCCGAATCATATTGTTGAAGGGCCCAATAATATCCCAGGGTATAAAAAGCTTTTTCATCCTGATCCAGGGTGGACGTAATATCCAAATAGAGGGGGTGCTCAATTTTACAGCTTAAACAGAACCTTAAATATTCCTTGGAGAATGATTCTTGCGTATATAAGCTGTTATTGCGGGATAGTATTTGGTAAGAATTGAGGAATTGAGAACAATCCCGGTTCAGCCGGTAGGTGGTGACCAATTCCAAGGAAACGGTGGTATCATCGGGCCATTGAAAATGAAGCCGTTCATATTCCTCCGCTGCAAACTCATACTGACGGGACTGGCTAAGGTACCTGGCAAACTTTAAAGAATTGTCATAGTTCATTAAATCCTCCTGTGCAAAGCCCGGGAATGCAGCAATACAAAACAGGAGTATCCCAGCCAGGGTTTTCTTATTGCACCGGATCATAGTATCTATTATGCTCAACATCAATAGGATAATGATCATGATGCACCAGCCCGTGACACCTTGATAGTCGGTCAAAGGTGTTCAGCCAGCCCAGAAAAAAACCCTTTTTCTGAATGGACAGCATGGCATACTCCGAACAGGAGGGCGTGAAAACACAGGAAGGATTATCCTGAGAAGAAATGAAAGATTTATAAAAAAGGAAGCCCACGGATGCGACGGTGGTAATATCATTTGTGGCTTCCCGGAGGGGAGATCTGAAGTCCTGCCCAAGGGTGTCCCTGTTCTGAAATAGACCAAGTAGTTCTTCATCAATTTCCATCTGAGCCGGACAAATACGAAGCATACCAAAGAGGACCAGAAAGATTAGAACAAGTCTGTTAGAATCACCCATGAAAGCCTATTTTAACGTGGGAAAACGATAACGGAACAGCTCATCGTTTTCCATGTCATTTACCTTTATGTTATTAAATTCCGTGACCTGATAATTGTCTTCCCCATCCTTTCCGGGCAGGATTTGAACGATCTGCTGGGGAAATTCAAATGCCCCGGATTTCATATAATTCCGGTAGAACTGCCGGCTTAGAACATTAGCTGAATCTCCCACCATGATAACACTTTCCAAACGGTTCTCTTTTTTAGCCACCACTATATGATCAATGGAGATTTCAGCTTTGTCAGGTATTTTCCAGTAGGAGAGAACCAGATCATTCTTCTTCTCTACCCTGGAAACCTTGAACCTCGATCTTTTCATCCCGAAATCACTGATTCCGGAATTTAAGCTCAGATGAAATACAGTAAATTCGTTGACTGATGGAATGGATATGCGATCATAGAGTGTGTCATTTCTGAACTTGAACATGGAAGTATCAGCAATGACCCATACTTCAGGTTGAGGAAATGAGACCCTATAAATAAGCTCCTTGATGTTCTTGTCGTAATATACGGAGCCCTTGGTCAGGTTCATAGTGCCGTCGGCGCGTTTAACCTTTACAGTAAAATCTGCGTTGACTCTGTAATACTCTTGTGCCTGTGCAGTTTGAAATATTGTCAGACCTAAGAGACAGACTATGATACCTGTTTTTAACCCATATTTCATATCCTCTGCTTTATATAGAAATATCCCTAATTATAGTAAAAAAATGCCCTCGATAAAGATCAAGGGCACCTTTTTTACGGTTTATGAAATGAAGCCGCTAATACCAGAGCGCAGCACTAGAAAATACTCCCACATACAGAATAACCCAAACGCCTATCCATACAAGCATCCCCCAGAGAGCCTTCCTGGTTTCGACCTTATCACCATCTGTCAGAATATAGACGAGCAGTATACCAATAACTCCAAGAATACATCCCCATAAGAATGAAGGTATCCCAAGAGGTGGCTCACTCTCCGAATCCATGCCCAGCGGTGCAGTGGAATTCTCAACTCCGATAATTAACTCACTTCCGGCAGATTCCAGATCAGTGTAGGTGACTCCTGCATTTTCGTTGAGGAATTCATCCAGTACATTCAATTCTTGCATGGCCTCATTCAGGGCCGATTCATCCAGCGTCAGAACAGATTCATCAATACTGGGCAAAGGAGCTTCAGAGGCTCGGGCAGAGAGGCTCAAGGTCTGCGTAAATAAAAAAACCATGGCCATAAATACGGAAAAACTTTTTAGAAGGATCCTGCTCATTTCTTTTAGGTTTAGAATCAGAATATAGAATTAATTCTTATAAATATAGTTTATTCAACAAAATAATCAAAGTGTATTAACAAGGTTTTAACACGGGTCTGTTTTTTTATAGGCTTTAAGCTTTAATTGATGTCCCGGATTTGTTTCCATTTTTCTGAAATTTCTCCTGAAAATTCATCCCATTTATCTTCTAATTCATCGCTCTTTGTGGTTAATCTCGCTTTTAAATGCGATAATTTTTCGGCTATGCTTTGCTTTTTTTCCTCCCAGTTTTCTTCCGCTTCCATCTCCCCCAGGTGTAACTGAAGTTTGAAAAGATCGAAGCGGGTTTGAAAATCGTTTAAGCTGTCATCCATCCTCTCACGGAGATCTTCGACATTCTCTTTCGATTCTGCGTAGGTTTCAGAGATCTCGTGCCTGAGTTTTTGGAGACCTTCGGCAATCTTTTTCTGTTGTTCTTTAATCTCATCTTCCGTTTCGGCTCTGGCAAGTGCCGACTGAACGCGCAACTCTTCCAGGGAAGCTTTCATTTTCAGTGCCTTTTCACTGCCTCTATCTTTCGTCTTTTTCAATTTTTCATCCACGGAATTTAGCCAGGCGGAGAGCTTTCCCTTTTGCTTTTCAAATTCCTCCCTGGCTTCCTCGGAACCATGCTCCAATTGAGCCTGCAGCTGGTCGACCAGTGATTTCCAGCCCGTGATTTTGTTTTTCTCCTTGTCTTTCATAAGTATTTGTTATTAGGTAATTATCATTCAACCAACTGTGCGCCGGCCTCCGATGAAGCCCCAAAAAGTTTAAGGCATTCCTCCCACGGATATTTATTCATAAACATGCTTACGTTGGAGCTCATCGTGCCCTGTTGATTCAATCCCAGCGCCCGTGCCCACTGATTCTGTGAGGAATTGGGATCATAACTGGTAGTCTCCGAGTACCTTGCACTAAAGAATCCTTTCATATAAGCCTGATTAACAGGAATTTCAGGGGCCTGCCCGACATTGCCTGCAGCACTTTCGAATTCCAGGTCTTCAAATTGATCTACGGTGAGTTGAAGCTTGGTGTTGCTGGCGGGTGTGTAATAGAGATCTCCGCCTTTATTTCCGAACATGATATTATGATCAATTTTAATAAATTCATCCTTACAGAACCGGCTGTTATCTATTCCTCCCATGATGCTTGCACCAATGATATTATGATGAATATTATAGGTGCATTTGGTCATAATTCTTACCCCGTATCCCATATCCAGGAAATCCTTCAACCGGCTCCAGGTAAATAGAATGGTGTTGTACGCAACCTCAACCTCGCCGCAGGAGACCATGTCTCTTTGCTGGTTGCTGCCCGAGCAGGTCCCATAGATTTCAACGGCAGCCATTTTGTTTGCCACAAAAACATTGTTGATCACCCTGAATGTCCCACTCCGGAGACCAGCCTGGATGGCAAAATTGGACCCATTAACAAATACGCAATTCTGAATAGTAATGTCTCCACCCTGGGTAGCGCTTGCAAAGGAGATGGCTGGCTCTTCAACGGTGCTGTTTTGCCCCGGAGAGGCTTCCGTAGAAGATTTGATCCTTCCACCCTCCACGCCTTCCACAATCCCTTCCTTCTCATGGTAAACATTCCTTTCTCCCATATCCCAAACAATGCCATCCACGATGGTCCCGGCTACCTCTTTGGTAAACTTCAGCAGTGCTTTCCTTGATTTCCCACCACTTTCATTATCCGGCTGAAAAACAGTAGGATGCTTGACAATATCTTGCTGTGCAAACTGGGCATCCCAACTTCCATATAGTTTTACCGGCTTGTCAGATTCAAGGTAACCGATATTAAAAGTACCCATATAAATCCCCTCGGCTATTCTTATTTCATCTCCAGGAGCAGCGGCGGCAATGGCTTTATCGATGTTTTTCATTGGGGATTCCTTTGAGCCATCATTTTTATTGCTGCCGGATTTCGATACATAAATAATTCTGACGCCTTGTGAGGCGCCGGGGTATCTGTATTTGTAACCGTCGCTTCATTCTGTTGTGCAGGTTCCTGTTTGGGGGTTTCTTTGACACCCAAAGAAGATTTCGCCTTATCTTTCAGACCTTTTAATTTGACCTGGGCATTGGCGGGTCCGATAGAAAATGTGAGAAGCGAAACAAGCATTAAAAGGAGACTTAATTTTTTCATAACATAGTTTTAGGTTTAGTTAATTAGAATAGTTATTTACCTTCCGGTTAAGGTTGACTAACTACAAGTTACTGTGATTTAAGACACAAGTCAACAGTACGCTACTCATTTGAATATTGCTGGAATCATATGCTCACAAACCCCCGGTTTTTGTTGCTCCATGCCATTAAATATGCACACTGGTCCCCTTTTCATATATTTGAGTAAAAGCTACTCAACTAAAAAATGAGCAGAGGATTTGTGAAAGAAGACGATCAGGAAGAAATTCCGATGGTACCACCCAGGGCTGATCTGCCAGAAGGAGTAAGCAACTATGTGACCCAGGTGGGGATGAATGAACTATTGGCAGAAAAACAGGCGCTGTTCCATGAAAAAAGCAAGCTGGAGATTTCCGACGAAAATGAGAAACGAATAGCCCTGAACCATATCAATGCAAAATTACAACTCTTGGAGAATAGAATTGCTACCGCCCAAATAGTGAAGCTAAAGGAGCAGGCTCGGGATAAAATAAGGTTCGGTGCATTGATAAAGCTCAAAATAGTCGCAAATAATAGCATTCAGACTTTTCAAATAGTAGGCGTTGATGAGGCAGATATTTCCAAAGGGAAAATATCCTTTACCTCACCCCTGGCCAGAGTACTAATCAATAAGAAAACTGGGGACAAACCTGTCCTGAAAAGAGGCCAGGAGGATCTGGTTTTTGAAATCATTGACATCACTTATTGAATAGTAATCGGAATTTTAAAACTTGCACAAACCCGATTCGATTACGAACTGGTATTTGGTTTCCATAAACCTCTCATATATGGAATAATCTATACTCTCACTCCGATAACCAGTATATCGTCAATCTGTGAAGTATCACCCATCCAATCCCCAATGGTCTTATCTAAGATGTTTTTCTGCTCCCGCATGGGCTCCTGATGGATCTCCAGTAGAAGCTTTTTGAAATTCTTGCTCAGGAACTTCTTACCATCCTTGCCTCCTTTTTGATCCAAAAATCCATCTGAAAACAGATAAAACACATCCCCGTACTCCAGTTGAATATCCTTATTGGTGAATGTTTTAAAAGTGCCCTGGTAATATCCCAGGGGCATTCGATCAGCCTTGAATTCAGTTAGTTCAGGAGCCCCGTTCTTATCTCTGATCAGGTACAATGGATTGTTGGCACCGGAGTATTGCAGCGTTTTATTCTTTTCATCAATGACGCACAATGCCATATCGATCCCGTCTTTGGACTCTTCCGCCTGACCATGCTGCCGGAGTGAATTCCTGATCTGTTTCCTGAGTTCATTGAGCACCTGGTTGGCCTGCGTGATCTCCCTTCTTAGTACGATCTCATTTAAGAAACTGATTCCAAGCAGACTCATAAACGCACCCGGTACTCCATGACCCGTGCAATCGGCAGCTGCCAGGATCACATACTGGTTCACATGCTTTATCCAGAAAAAATCCCCGCTCACGATGTCTCTTGGCTTAAATAAAATGAATACATCATTCAAGATTTCATGAAAATACTGTTCAGGGGGCAGCATCGCAGCCTGTATCTTTTTTGCGTAAGTGATGCTATCGAGAATTTCATTTTTTTGCTTGTTGACAGCCTCGTTCAAAACAGTCAGTTCCTCATTGGCTTCCAGAATTTGTTCATTCTGTTTACTGATGGCCTTGTTCAACACAGTCAGTTCTTCATAGGCCCTGAGTATTTTGTCATTTTTTTCTTTCAGTTCCGAGCTTTGATTTGCCAGTAATACCCGGCGTTCTTCGAGGGCTGCAGTAAGCTTTCTGGAACGTTTCAGGTTGTTATAATACGAGGTGACTAGCCCTATGGCCAGAATGAGAATTATACCCAACCCAATATTTATAATTCTATTTTTCAGTTTATCTCTCTCCAAGGCATCCACCTCATCCTGTTTCTTCCCGACTTCATATGCGGTGCGGAGGTTAGCCATTCTCTGGACACTCTCAATATCTTTTATGCTATCGTTTGCAGCTATATATAATGATTGATAAAAATAGGCACTGTCATACCTGCCTGAAATCTCAAACAAGCGGGTAAGCAAGTGTGATGCATCCCGTTTAAAATTCAGATTATCTGTGATTCCCAAAGCCCTGGAAGCATAGGTAATGGCCTGGTTAATTTCTCCTCTTTGCTGAAGTATCCTTGCATATCCAGTCATGAATTCTGGTGCGTTCCTCGTATCACCATAGCCGGCAAGGGTATCAATTGCCGTAAGAAGATATTCCTCTGCCTTTTCAAAATCGGTCAGCCCGGAATAAACCAATCCCAGGTTGCCGAGACAGACGAAATATGCAAATTTATGGTTTAACTTTTTAAACAGATCAAGTGACTCGGTGTATATGCCCAGCGCCGTATCATACTGCCCCATTCTGTAATTAAAATAACCGAAATTGTGAAGGGTATAAACCAGGCTTATTGAATCCTTTATCTGTTCAAAGGTTTTGATAGCATTCTGAATATAGAGTTTTTCATTTTCGTGGTTTCCCTGCTGCCCATAGGTATCTGCAATTAAATTGTATACCCTTCCAAGTCCGGCACTATTATCATTTTTTTCGTAATAGGTGGCTGCCTGCAATAAATAGTCCAGGGCTGATGCAAATTGATCGGAATCCAGGTATGCTTCTCCTTTCTTATGATATGGCAGGGCAGGCCGGATCTCCAGCTTTTGGGCGAGTTCTATGGCCTGGTCACAATACCGTATTCTGCTTACAGGTTCCGCTATCTCCTTAATTACCTGGCACAAAAGGTCGTATCTTTCAGCATCATCCTCAACCAGGTCATTGTCTATTAAATACAGCAGGCTGTCAATGGATTGTCCCTTAATAAGGCCCGGAGAACATAATACAGTTAAAAAGACAACAAGAAAAGCTGAAATAATACGATGACACATTGATTAAGGTTTATTGATCCTCATTGGTCCGGAATCTTTAAATAAGGATCGATTTCACCAGGTTGTTTCCTTCCAGATCCTTCACTCTTAATAGCAAATATTCTTTCGTATTTTACAGTGGTGTTGTTGATGCATCGGAGTATTTCATGCTTATATAATGTTTTAGTAAGCCAAATTCCTTTGGCGGTATCCAGGCATTATTTTTCCGCCTGTATTTTTGGGTTTGACTTTCCTAATTTTCTCCATCCGCTATCGTCGGCCAGCATCCAATATATTTTAGTCGATCATCACATACGTTTCAAGCTCATCGATTTCTCTATTATCCATGGTCGCCTGAATCATACATTTCAAGATGATTTTCCTCTTTTATCTTTAATCAGCTTTCACATAGATGATGACTACACTCAAGCTCTTCTGTTGAGGCTTGTGGAACCTTTAGCCGGGCTACAACCACCGGCCATCAGAATTGTTATTAACAAAACAATTCCTGTCAGATGTGTGAGAATCTTTTTCATATTATGCCAGGTTTTAAAAAATTAAATTGGATATTATGTATAATAATATTTCGCCTGAACTGATGTAATAATATGATACTATCTAATAGCAATAATCCTTCTAAGAAATTAGTTTCCAGTCAATTCGATCAGGTGTATTTTCAAAGGTAACCTTTAGCCAGACACAAGTCAAGTTAATGCAAGATTGGCCTGCCTCCCCTTGCAAACAGGCTAGCAGAGAAACTCAATACATTTAGTGCCAGTTCAGATATAAAACACCTGGACTCCCCGGTTCAGGCAGACTGTTAGTACAGCTTCACCCCGTGTTTTAATTCAAATTGGTTTTTATCTTTATTGGAGGCAATGCTTGAAATGATTGAACGCCGAATGAGCTAGATTCGGAACAAATAAAAAGCCCGATTTCTCTATTTCTGACTGGTACAGGCCAAAGGGAGGGGGCAATACAAATCAACGTAATTAAAAATGAAAAGGAGAACCTACCTGAAAACCACCGGAGTCCTTGCTTCCTCTGCCTTCATTTTTCCAGCCCCATTAAGAGCCGGCAAGGATGAAAATCAAATTGAAGAATGGTTGAAGATGAGAGAAGATCCGGTTTACAAGCTTTTACCTGATGAGCCGGACCTGGATCAGATGTTGACCCTGTTCCCGGGGCAAAGCGGTGAGGCAGCCTTTGATCCTGCTGAAATAAAAAGCATCGTGGACCATTTGAAAACAAGCCCGGAAATTAATACCGGCCATAAGCTCCTGGACGACTCCATTAAAGTCGGCCTGGCACACATCGATGCCACCTTTGAAGGAGATCATCCCAAATACGGGGTTGGAGTCTATGGAAGGTTGGAACACGATGGCTTCCCTCCCACCATCATTGCAGCTGTCGATGCACTTTCAGCATGGGGGATGAATAAACGGGCCTCCGAATTGTTTCGATACTGGATCATCAATTTTGTCAATATCAATGACTGGCTCGTACCTCCCAAGCCAATGGGAGAGATTATGTACTACGGCCCTTCCATCGCAGAGTACGGGCAATTATTGCACACCGCAACGCTGCTGTATGAAAGAGCAGGGAAAGATCTGTGGTGGGACGATTGCTTCAGGCAGATTGATCTGCTGGCTGAATATATACTGAACCTGCATGCCGATGCTTTGCAGGAAGATGGTCTGATTGCAGGAGTTCCGGAAGCGGATACCAGAGGTGCTGTGGAAAAATACTTCCACAACAACGCCTGGATAGTCAAAGGATTAAAGCAATGGGTTAGACTGTGCAAAATGGCAGGTGGCGCACCCAGCACCTCTATGGATACCATTTTAAACTCGGCTGAGAAACTGAAAACAGATACCCTTCAGGCCATCGAAGAGACCTGGCCAAAAAAACAGGAAGACTGGTGGTTGCCCGCCTATAAAGGAAGTATGGCCCGGCCCGAAAATCTGACAGACGGCATTGAAGCCAGCTACACAAATTACCGTTACTGGCCGGAACTTTTGTCCAGTGATATCCTGTCGCCGGAGATGGCCAACCGCCTGGTAGATGCCCGTTTACATGCAGGGGGCCAGTTTTGTGGCATGACCCGTTTCGTGGACTGGCTGGATGACTGGCCCTTGAACGAATATCTGCAAGGACTGTGGAAACTGGGAAGAAAAAAAGATTTCCTGATATCTCTTTACGGGCACATCGCCTATCATCAATGCGAAGGCCATCTGACAGCCTACGAACAGTTTAGCTTTCCCGGAGATCCGGAAGGCAGCAAAAAAGCTGACTTTTGTTTACCCTCCCAGCTGGTGGCAGCCCGGGCCGGGAGAGTCTTAAACAGATAACAGCACCTGTCCCCTGTAAAAGAAGCACCCTTCTCCCAATTAAGCTCAGCAGTCAATATTTTCAAATTTTCTGAAAAACCTAAGCTCCGCCAGGAAAGAACTTGCCGATGAGTTGAACTTAAAAGATACCCGATTGCTTTTTCCAAGTCCCTCAATTTGTTTGGGTCATTTTGCTGGTGGTTCGCACAGCACTGATATTTTTAATAAATTTATAAGAAAATGATTCCTTTTATTACCCGGCTTTTGCACTCGTGAAAATATTTATCAAGAATATGGTATGTATTCGCTGCCAGATTGTGGTGAAAACCGAGCTGGAAAAGATTGGCCTGCGCTATGTGGAAGTGAAAATTGGTGAAGTGAGGACCATGGAAGATGTTCCCAGGGAGAAACTGGACCAACTGGACATTGCGCTTAAAAAAAGTGGATTGCAGCTGATGGACGATAAAAAAAGTGTTCTGGTGGAAAGAATTAAAGCTGCAGTTATCGAACTTGTACATTATACAGAGGACCAAATCAAAATAAACCTTTCGGATTACCTGAGCGAAAAACTCAACTACGATTATACCTACCTGGCCAATCTATTTTCTGAGGTAAAAGGAATCACCATAGAAAAATTCTACCTGACCCATAAAATTGAAAAGGTCAAAGAACTCATCGTCTATGATGAACTAAATCTGTCTGAAATAGCCTATAAATTGCACTACAGCAGTGTTGCCCACCTATCAAACCAATTCAAAAAGATCACAGGACTTTCACCTTCACACTTTAAAAAACTCAAAAACAAGAGACGCCAAACCCTGGAAGATGTGTGAATGATGTAAGGAATATCCTAAATAATATAACACTTCCCGGCTTCGTTAAGGATACCTTTATACACATTAAACGAGGCTAATGCAAGTTTCAGAGATAGAAAAGTCCAAGGCGCACATTCTGGCCGATTTGGTTGAATATGTCCCGCATTCGGCTGTTTTCAGAACGCTTATAAGAAAAATAACCGGAAACATCATCGCGATAGCCATTGATGCCGGTGAAAAGCTGGAGGAGAAGATTTCCCCCTTCGACTCTTTTATTGAGATAATTGAAGGCAAATCTGATATAATAATTGACAATCATTCAAATACTCTTGAAGCCGGTCAGGCCATTTTAGTCCCGGCACACACTTCCAATCTAATCATGGCAATTCATCCTTCTAAAATGATCATCACAGTAATTAAAAGCGGGTATGAAGGAATCATTATGTGACATGGAATCAGGTAGATCAAGATCTAAAACTTAAAAACACACAAGATGTCAAAAGAAAAAGAAGCGAAGAAAAACTCTAAAAAACCGGCCGCGAAAAATCTGAAAGAAAAGAGGGCTGCGAAAGTCGAAAAGCGCGCAGTAAAAGCCAGCCAGGATAAATTCAAAATGTAGATAAAATCATCCGGAATGAAAATCGCCTTCATTGGTACATACCCGCCAAGGGAATGCGGAATAGGCACGTTTACCAAGAACCTGCTTGATTCTGTTTTACTAAACAAGCAGGCAGGTAAGCCTAATTTTGAAGCTGTTGTAGTGGCAGTCGATGATCATAACCAGACCTATGAGTACCCCCGGGAGGTTAAGATAAAAATCAGCCAGGAACACCAGCAAGACTATTTAAAAGCTGCAAAGTATATCAACTTAAGCGGCGCCGATATTTGTATGCTTCAACATGAGTTTGGAATTTACGGCGGGCAAAATGGCGTGTACATCCTACCCCTGTTGCACCGCCTGGAGATCCCATTGGTAGTGACCCTGCATACCATCCTTAAAACACCTACCTACAACGAAAAGGCTGTTTTGCAGGAAATTGGGAAGATGGCTCAAAAAATCGTGGTAATGAGTCAGAAAGCCATCGATTTTTTGGTGGAAATTTATGAGGTGCCCCGGGAAAAAATTGCCCTCATTGAGCATGGAGTCCCGGATATAAAATTTAGCCCCGCAAAATCCAAAGAAGAATTCAAGTTGAGTAACAAACATGTATTGCTCACATTTGGATTTATTGGCCGGAATAAAGGTATTGAAACGGTCATCAATGCCTTGCCCGAGGTCATTGCAAAGCACCCTGAAGCCTTATACATTATATTGGGGAAAACCCACCCCAATGTATTACGGCATTCAGGAGAAGAATACCGGATATTTTTAATGCGGCTGGTAAAAAAACTGCAATTGGAAAAACATGTACTGTTTCTAAATCAATTTATAGATGTCCAGGATCTATTTAAGTATCTATCGGCAACAGATATATATATCACACCTTATTTGAATGAAGCGCAAATCACCAGCGGAACGCTTGCCTATGCCGTTGGGGTTGGGGCGGCTGTGCTGTCAACACCCTACTGGCATGCCGCAGAACTCCTGGCCGACGGAAGGGGAAGGTTGTTCGATTTTGGTAATACAAAGCAACTCTCCTCCACCATTAATGAACTTTTGGATCATCCAGAGGAGCTTAATAAATTGAAAAAAACGGCACTTGAGTACGGAAGGAATTTTACCTGGCCCAAAACCGGAGAGAAATATGTTGAGCTTTTCAATGCCATTCTGGAAAATGAATACATGCCAGCAGAAAAGAAAGATACAGTATTGGATTTTCTTATCCTTCCTCCCTTTTCACTGGTCCATATCAATCGTTTAACAGACGATACGGGCATCATCCAACATGCAAAGTTTGGTATCCCGAACCTGAAGGAAGGTTATTGTCTGGACGATAATGCAAGGGCCCTGCTTATGGTACTAATGGCCTACGGTCAAATGAAAGACGACAAGGCACTTGAACTGTCCCCCATCTATCTGAGTTACATACACTATATGCAGAATCGTGATGGAACCTTCAGAAACTTCATGAGTTTTAACAGGAACTTTCTCGATGAAGTAGGTTCCGAAGATTCCTTTGGCAGGACCATCTGGGCCTTGGGATACCTGCTTGGCAATGCCCCCAATGATGCATATTTTCAAGCAGGGAGTGTGGTGTTTTTTAATGCTGCACCCAATTTCGAGAAGATTAAATCCATCAGAGGCATAGCCAATACTATGATTGGGATGTGTTACTATCTTAAAACCAACCCTTCAGACGATTCCATGACCGAAAGGCTCAGAAACATGGCACTGAAATTAATCACACATTACCAGGAGAACGAATCGCCCGACTGGAAGTGGTTTGAATCTTTGCTGGCATACGATAACGGCATTTTGCCACTCGCCCTTTTACATGCTGCTGGCATACTCAATGACGATCGGGTTACCGAAGTGGCCCTTGCTTCCATGGATTTCCTGACGGCCCATACCATGAAAGATGATTACCTGTCGATCATTGGAAACGAACTTTGGTATAAAAAAGATGGAGAGCGGTCTGTTTTTGCCCAGCAACCCATCGATGCCATGGCCATGGTATTAATGTACCACCAGGCTTATCATTTAACCAAAGAGAAAGATTATCTAAATCAACTCTACACTTCATTTTTATGGTTCCTGGGTGAAAACGATCTGAGAATGAGCTTATACGATTTTGAAACAAAAGGTTGTTGCGATGGATTTGAGAGCTATGGGGTGAATCGAAACCAGGGAGCTGAAAGTTCATTGTCCTACTTAATCTCTCACTTAACCGTGTTGCAGGCCTATGAAGAATTTCATAAGCATGACAAAAACCTTTCATGATCGTCAACAGGTATCCATACAATCCCATCCTTACGAAAGAGGATGTTCCTTATCCGGTAGCTACGGTGCACAATGCTGCGGTTGTAAAGCACAAGGATCGATATATTATGATATTTCGGTCCCATACTTTCAACGGGCGAAGTATACTGGGAAAGGCTGTGAGTCATGATGGTTATAAATTTGAAGTGGATAAACAACCATTTATGGTGCCTGCCACCCAGGGAGTTTTTAAAGAATACGAAGCTTATGGGGTGGAAGATCCACGCATCGTTTTGATGGATGGAGAATACCTGATCACCTACAGTGCCTATTCCAGGCACGGTGTTCGCATTGGACTGGCCAAAACAATAAATTTCGAAACCGTTGAAAGGTTTTCATTAATCACTGAATCAGACTACCGGAACGTTGTCATATTCCCGGAAAAATTTAACGGCCTCTATGCCAGGCTGGATCGTCCTCATTCTGAAATATCGCCCTGGTCCATCTGGATCACTTACTCACCGGACCTGAAATACTGGGGGGAGTCGAAACTCATAATGAGACCCGTACAATACCATTGGGATGAAATGAAGATTGGTCCGGGAGCACCGCCCATAAAAACCTCCCGGGGATGGCTACATATTTACCATGGTGTTTTCCCTACCATGGATGGGTCCGTTTACAGACTTGGTGCAGCATTGCACGATCTGGAGGATCCTTCAAAAATCCTGGCTGTGGGAGATCAGTGGATACTGCAGCCCGAGGAGGAGTATGAAATTACAGGCTATGTACATAATGTGGTATTTTGTTGTGGGGCCATTCCGGAGGACGATGGGAGCGTTAAAATTTACTGGGGCGGTGCTGACAAAGTGATGTGTGTAGGTACTGCCAGTCTGGAGGCCCTGGTTAACCACTGTCTGGACCATTCCCGTCCACCCATATAAAAGGATCCCTTTTTGAACAATACCTGTGTCGGGCAGGGGGCTTGCCCGTAAGCATTCATCCTTATGTGTGAATGATGTAACTAATAATCAAAAAGATGTAATGGTTTCTTTTGCAAATAGCCTGAACTTTGTAAGATGAAATTTTATTCACCAATGTATCCCCAGTTTCGGCAAAAAAATCTAAAGCTGTGAATAAAACAGAACTAAAAGGAAGCTTTAATATTTAAAAAATCGGGTGCAAAAGTCGCTGTTACTGACATTCTTGATGAGAAAGGCCGGGAACTAATTAAAGAAATAAACCAATCGGGAGGTAAGGCATAAAATTTCGTGAAATGGTGTTGGTCGCGTAGGTAACGTTTTTTTCAATCCCCAGGCTTGTGGCCAATTCCAGATCCGCCAGGTTCTGCAGCTTGGTACGGGGTTGGGGCCATACTTTACAAACATATTTCCAGTCGGGTGCTTCGGTATCAATGACTGCAAGGGCCTGCATCACCTCCTGTGCCCCTTTTGATGCAGCATCGCCGCCCACGGTGAGGATCATGATCTGATCGGGTGAAACGCCCAGTGCTTCGCGAACCGCTAAGATCTTGGGGTCGTCTTTTTTGTAAGGTTTAAAAGCCTCTGTATCGCAACCGACGGGTAAGACTTTGATTTTCTCGCCATCGATCCCATCGCGCACATACATTTCTTTTACCCAGTTGGAAGTGACCAGAATAAGCGGAAGTGCATTCAGTACCTCCTGGTAGTTGGCAATGTAGCCATCGGCGACCAGCCAGGGTACAGCTTTAACTCCATACCGTTGCGGATGCAGCACCAGATGCGGGGTATGGCCCCAATAACCCACACCAACCACTACATCGGGCGCAAACCAGCGGTAGTACCATTCCTTCTCCTGCGCTGATTCAAAATGCGCAGCGTGGGCATCAACACCCATTTCCAGCAGTCCTCTGTATAAGAGGTCTCCCTGGGTGGCCAGTCCACCGGGTGAAGGCGGGTAATCATATAAGACCAGGACTTTCATAGCAAAGTTCCATTGTTTTTTAGCAATTTTTTAGCCTCCCAGGAATTTTTAAATGGCCAGAATGATTCTGCCCTAGGGGTTGTTTTGGCTTCAAAACTGTCAGGTTTAAATCCATATATTTCACTGATGATACTGTATTTTCTCCGCCATATCCGCTTTGAAAGTGCATGATAGATTCCTGTAGTTTCAATGGGTCTTGGCAAATAATTTTTCTGACCGTCCTCGTACGCAAAAGCCCAGAACTCGCCTGCTGATATTTTTCCCGAGTGCCAAAGGTTAATAACTGCTTTACCCGTTTCTTCATGCCTGATGTGTCGTGTATATTCCCCTGCCGGATGATGGGATATAAGCAGATCAAAATAATTTGCCGGCAATAGATCCAGGATGGTTTGCTGGATCTCGTTTTCGTCAAGGGGCTTTTGCTCTGGCCCATCATCCAGGTCTCCTATGATCCCTTCCGCTCTGAGCACCTGCAAGGCCTGGGCAAATCTCGGGGAACGGTCCGCATCACTTCCCCTGCAAAGACAAACGATAAAACAATTCCAGGAGGGGTGGCTCAACACTGTTCCACCGGCCCATAAGGTTTCATCGTCGGGATGAGCGACGATGAGGGCTACGTTTTTTGAGTTTGAACCGGCCATAAAAAAATCTTATATAATTATCGTTCCAGAGGTAAAATCCCAGCCATTTCGCCAATAACATTAACCAGTTCCGACCCTGAGGGGATGACTATTTTTGCGTTCTTCTCCAGAGAGGTCTCCAGTGCTTCCAGTTTCCTCAACAACTGCGCATTCCCAATAAAATATTTATCTGCAGCTTCATTGACCAATCTGATGGCTTCCGCTTCTCCTTCGGCATGCAGAATTTTCGATTGTTTGAAGCCTTCTGCTTCCTTAATCTTGGCACGTTTGACACCATCGGCAACCGTCTCTGCCGCAGTGGCAGAATCGATGGCTGCGATTTTTTCATTTTCGGCCTTTACAACCTTATTCATGGTTTCCTGAACGTCACTGGGAGGATCAATTTGTTTTAACTCTGTCCGGACGATTTCAATACCCCAACCCTGTGTTTCATTGTGCAGGGTTTTATAAAGATCGGCATTGATTTTTCCACGTTCACTGTTTGCGGACTTTAATGTAAGTGTACCTATGATATTACGAAGGGTGGTACGCGCCAGGTTCACAATCTGCCAGGTATAATTATTGACATTATATATGGCTCCTTTTACACTCTCTTCATCGGATTTCACCCGGAAGTAAACCTGGGCATCGACACTTGCATTCAGATTATCATTGGTGATGATCTCCTGCGGCTCGGCATCCACCATCTGTTCAGTTACATTGACCATAAAAAGTCTGTCGACAACCGGTATGATCCAGTGGAACCCGGGTGACGCCAGGCTGTTATATTTTCCCAGCCGCTCCATGAGTCCGCGCTGGGTAGGCCTTACGATCCTGATCCCGGCCAGCAATATCACCAGTACGGGAATAAAAATATATAAATAGATCATTTCTGTATAGATATTAATTTACGAAGCGACTTTTCGTACTTGATTAACCCTGAGTATTACAGCAATTAATGCTATAACGAGAAGAATGTGGATGATACTTCCAACATCAGTGCTGAAGAAACCTATGATCCAGGCAATAACCATTATAACTGCCAAAACATAAAGGTAATTTCCCATTATCTGACCCCCAATTGCTTGCTGAAAACCAGCCTGACCAGAATAATAAAGAAAGCCCCTCCTAACAAGAAATGAACGGCACCAACAGAGTGTAAGCCCCAGAATAAAATACCCCAGATCATAAGCAGTAATCCGGCAATAACATAAAGTGCATTTTTCATTGCTGTGAAGTTTATTGGACCATATAATTATGGCCCAGGCACATCTGTAAAGTTAGTTCTCCCGGTCCGAGTATGTATTACACAATTAGAAATAAGAGTTACATCATTCACAGGTTTCCCAGGGAGCTGTCTGGTCAAACTCAGCGAGTGACTGATGCCATACTGATTTAAGACTCGATGGGCTTCCTAATAGGTATCTGCATTGAAGTATGACTACATATCATTCTCCTCAAGCCATTTCCGGACCCTTTCATGTTCAGCCTCCCGGTTTGTTTTGAGGGAATTAAGGATCCTCTGATATTCGGGGTTTCCATAAAAACTGCAACTGCCAGGAAGATTCTCAATTTCAATAAGTATAAAAAGTGGTTTCGGGCCATGGGTATCTATTTGCTTCAGGCACTCCAAAGGCATGAATGGTAGTTCCAGCGGGGTAGACAGTAAAGAATTCCGTGATAATGTTCCCGTTGTCATATGAAACCTCCTCGCCAGCAGAACTCCAAGTAGGATTCTCACTGCAGCAGGTGCATATAACAGTCAGAATCATCAATATTACCGGGAAAAAGCAGTTAGCAATTACGGATGTAGTACATGTTGCTTTCATAACTCAGGCTTTTAGTAAGTAATCTGATATACACAAAGTTATGAGAGAAAAATGCCAGATACATAGCAATCTGGTTGTAGTCTTTTGTAAATTCAGTGCACTATTTGTTGCATCTTGAACTCTGGTTGCAAGGTAGAAGTTCCTGCCAACCTCGATTGAATTAAATACTATCGCCAGGTAAGGGTTCCTGCGAAAAGTATTTTGGTCTCAGTTTAGTCCAGATAATAATCCCAATTCCTGCAAGAATGGCTGGAATACTAAGCAATTGCCCCATGTTAAACTTCATTCCCGCTTCAAATGCGACCTGGTCATTCTTCACAAATTCGATTAAGAATCTGGCGGTATATAAAGCAATCAGAAAGACCCCAAATATGAATCCATCCCGCACTTTCATATGTTTCTTCCGGTAAAAAATAAATAGTCCCACGAAAATCAGCATGTAACTCAGCGCCTCGTATAATTGCGTTGGATGTCTCGCTACCGTGGGGAGCAGTTCACCAGTTACACCATCATATAGTCTATCCCTAACAAATTCAACGCCCCATGGCAGTTGAGTAGGCAAACCATATATTTCTGAATTAAAAAAGTTCCCAATCCGGATAAATGCCCCGGCCAATGCCGCCACAATAACAATACGGTCGATAAGCCAGAAGAAGGAGAGTTTATACTTCCTGATATATAACCAAAGAGCAACAGGAACCGTAATGGCTGCCCCATGACCTGCAAGTCCCCCCTTCCAGATTTTAAGAATCTCCACCGGGTTTTTCAGGAAATAGTCAGGTTCGTAAAATAAGCAATGACCGAGCCGCGCACCAATGATAGTAGCAATCGCGCTATAAATCAGTAACTGATCCAGCATTTCCGCGGTGAGTTTATCTGATCGGAGGTAACGCTTAAATATTAAATATCCGGAAAGAAAGGCAGAAGCAAACAGCAAACCATACCAGCGTGGGCCCCAATTACCAATAGTGAAAATTTCAGGATCGACATTCCAGGTAATTACGTCAAATATCATTTGGCTAAGAGCTTAAAGATTAGCCTGAATGTAACGAAAAAAAGTCATTAACCTGTCTAGGGTGATCGATGGCAGAACGGACAAGCTGACTAACTTGGGCCGATTTTGATTGGTCAGGAAAAGACTGCTGAAAAATATGGATCCAGTTGTATGACCGAATAAGCAATTATTGTACCTTGTTCTTACCAGCGCTTATTCAGGAATCTAACAACCCTAACTTGAGACCCATACTACTGTTGCTTTTCGTTTCTGCATTAGCGTTCTCCATGGGCCTTTTTGCCCAGGAAAAAGAAGACAAGACCATCTCCCCTTACTTTTTTGTATCCTGTCCGGATTCTGCCACCGACCGCCTGCCTTTAAAACAAATCGGGACAGAAGTTCGTATCAGCAGTACCATCGTTTTAGACATAAGTGTAAAAGTGTTCACCCGACAACAACTTTTCAAGCTAGAATTAAAAAACAAAGTTCATTAACAGGAACATAATGCCACAAGGATATGAAGAGAAGTTTATACATACTGTTTTTCCTGTTTTTTATTCAAAATTCTTTTGGTCAAAACATAGAAACCATTGGAAATCAAGAACCGCTTAAACTAAATGGCAGTTTTTCGACCACGCTTAATTTTACAGGCACAAACGATTCCACGCGTAAAATCACCCCTTTTGTTTATTACATATCAGGAACGCTAAACACCTCTGTTTATGGAATATCTTTACCTGTAAGCTATACCTTCAGTAAAAACAACAGCGATTTTTCGAACCCCTTCTACAGGCTTGGGGTAAGCCCCGAATACAAGTGGGCAAAGGCCCACATTGGCTACCGCAGTATTTCGTTTTCGAAATTCACCCTGAGCGGGCATAATTTTCTTGGTGGAGGATTGGAGTTAAATCCCGGCATGCTTCGATTTGGTGCAGTGTATGGTCGCTTTGCCAAGAAAAAACTACCTTCAGTGGACAACCCGCAAGACTCAATTGCCGGATTTTCGCGTAAAGGTGTGGGATTGAAACTAGGTATTGGCAGAGACGATAATTACTTCGATTTACTGTTTATGCACATTGCCGACGATACAACGACCCTTGCCGGACCCGATTTCGAAAATGTCCAAACGCCTGAGGCAAACAGTATTGTTGGTGCACAAACACATCTTACGATTGCAAAAAAAGTAGTATTCGATGCCGAATTTGCAATAAGTGCTTATACCGATAATGTGTTCGCTTCTCCCATCGATGAAAACGATTTGAAGAACCCCTCCAATGCAAAAAGATTGGAGTTCCTGAATATCAACCAATCATCCTATTTTGCAAATGCCATCTCTTCGCAGATTCAGTACATGGAAAAAAACTTTACCGTGGGGCTGGAATACCGACGTATTGACCCTGGTTACAAGTCCATGGGAGCCTACTATTTTTCAGGCGATTTGGAAAATTTTACCCTAAACACCAGACTTAATCTTCTCGAAAGAAAACTATCGGTACGAGGAAGCATTGGCATTCAAACCAATAACCTGAAATACAATAAAATAAGCACCACATCCAAGTTAATCAGCAAATTGAATTTTTCGTACAAACCCACCAATAATTTTGGCGTCTCGGGAAATTACACCAACTACAGCATCGACCAAAAACCCGGGAGCTTACCACTAAACGATACATTAAAACTATACCAGGTAAATAGTAATATCAGTTTAAATCCCTATTTAATACTGAATGGCACCAAAGGTTCGGGCATGCTAAACCTTAATTTTAACCTGTCGGACCTGAACGACCTCAACCAAAACACCTCGGATTATAGCGAAGTCCAAACCAAAATATTGTCCCTGAATTACTCGAAAAACTTAAAAACGCCCGCGTTGAATTATGCCCTGGGGCTTATTTACAATACCATGGAAACTTTTAGTATTACACAAAATGCTTATGGAGGTAATGCTTCGCTTAGTAAATCTTTTCTCGATAATAAATTCAGGGTTGGTTTAAACGCTTCGGTGCAAAAAACAAATCGGAACAACGACTCAGGCTTAATATCAAGCGGTGGTTTTAATGTCAACTACAGAGTTTTGCGGAAACACAGTTTTCTTTTGAGGATGCTATTTACAGATGTAAGCTACCCCGACGATTCTGTTGCAAAGTCGTATAACCGCTACCGGGTAACATTTAGTTACAGCTACAGCTTTTAGCACAAACGAAAAAAATAGAAATATGAACAGGTTAAAAATACTCTTCCCGGCAATTATTATTCTTATCGTGCTTGTTACCGATAGTTGTATAAAAGACGAATTAAATACTTCCCCAGGGGCAGTAACACTTACCGCCCCGGAAAATGCTTCAAACAATATTGTTTTAGGTGACTCACTGGTATGGCAAGAAGCAATAGATCCTGATGGCGATCTGGTAAAATACGATGTTTATTTTGGGACCGAAGCCGACCCCGTAACAGTGGTTAGTACCAGGCAGGAGGGCACCTCCTTTATCCCTGATCTTATTTCCGGCACAAGCTATTACTGGAAAATTATTGCTCAGGATGGAGCCGAAGGCACAAGCGAAAGCGATGTATGGAGCTTTTCTACCCTCAGTATAAATAATCCTCCGGGGGCGTTTAACCTTATATCGCCAGGCAACGGGGCAACAGATAATCTGTATATCGACTTCTTATTAGAATGGGGTCCTTCAACAGACCCGGATGGCGATCCGGTAACTTACGACGTAATATTAAGCACAAATAGCAACCCAACTACTGTAATTAGCTCCAATCAGACCGGTACAACTTACGGCCCAACACTTTCGAACGGAACTACCTATTACTGGAAAGTGGTGGCAAAAGACGGCCAGGGCGGCACAAGAGAAAGTGCAGTGTGGAGTTTTACAACCATTAACTACGAACCCGGAGAGATAAACCTGACAGCGCCCGATGATGCAGAACCAGATGTGGCCCTGGATGCTCTTTTAATCTGGGATGCTCCTTCCGACCAGGACGGTGATGCGTTAACCTATGACGTCTATTTTGGCACAAATTCGAATCCATCAACAATCGTAAGTAACGGACAAACAAATACCACTTACTCCCCAAGCCTGACAGAAAATACCACCTATTATTGGAAAATTGTCGCCCACGATGGGAAAGGGGGAATGGGTTACAGCCCTATATGGAGTTTTACTACGCTCAGCTCGAACAACCCCCCGGGAGCATTCAGTCTTACCTATCCGGCCAACGGGGCAATAAACATACCACACGACGACATCTTAATAACATGGGAAACCTCAACCGACCCTGATGGCGATCCCGTAACTTACGATGTTATATTAAGTACAAGTACCAATCCGACCACAGTGGTGAGCTCGGCGCAAGCGGGCACATCATTCAATCCAGTACTTTTAAGAGGAAATACATACTATTGGAAAGTGGTGGCAAAAGACGACCAAGGCGGAACACGAGAAAGTGAAACTTGGAGTTTTACAACCGTACCGGCTTTGTAGGCTAATGCATAAAATGCAACAATGATTATGAAAAAACTATCAATCACAACAATCCTGTTAATACTGCTGGCGCTCGGCACCAGTGCACAGGAAAATAGTGTATTAGTAATAGTTAATGTAATACCACCCTATTCGCATAAGGTAAGTGATTATATCGATAACAACCGTATCCTTGTAACCCTGCAATACACTTCGTTCAACTCCGAAAATTCCGAAATTGATGTGTATCTGCAAGGTGAAGTGTCCAACGATGTCGGTAACCGCATTTATACCAACAAAAACCAGAAACCGGCGCAGCCAATTACTTTAACCTATGGAGTACCGGTAACGATAACCCCCGGAGAACTTGAAGATATTTTTGACTTTAATTATGTTGAAACCGACGGCATAAATAAACAAGACCTTTACTCGGGTGCCGGGCTTCCCGAAGGCACATATACCATTTGTGTCAGGGCTTATAACTACAACACCAACCAGCCCGTTTCTGCCGAAGAGCCAGGTGGATGCAGTGCCCCATTTGAAATTCTTAACCTAGAAGCCCCCGAATTTATACAGCCCGAATGTGGCGCTATCCTCACAAACATCAGCCCCGACGAAATAATCAAAGGTATATTCCCATCAGACATCACTTCCAGGCAAAATACCAGAGAGAACATTAGCCAGGGCAAACTGTTTTCGTGGATCATGCCTGCAGGTGCTCCTATGGATATTGAATATGAGCTGGAAATTAAAAAAGTCCCCGATTACCTGGAAGCTGATCCCGCCGACGTTATGAACAGCAATGAGTTTTTTGTTGAATACACCGAACTTACCAACTTAACTGCTGCCTTTATCGACTACTCAAAGTACGAATTTGAACCGGGCTTTACGTACGTATTCACCGTTGGGGCGAGCGACCCTTATGGCAACCTTGTTTTTCAAAATAACGGCAAAAGCGAAGTTTGCTGGTTTACCGTTGAAGCGGACGACGAACAACCAGCTTTTGAACCCGTTTTGGGAATTGCCGGCCATGTGGAGTTAGAGGAATTTTTGAACCAATTCGAATTAATACCCAATACAGTTATTTCAGGAAAGCTACTTACCAAATTACACTCCGAAGCAAATATATCAGCTGTTGGGGGACAATCGACCTACGTTCCAACCGTGAATGAGGAACCGGAAAATACCGAGGGTGCCAATGATACCGAGGGTGCCAATTACAACAATATGATGGATGTTTACTTACAAACGGGAGGCAATGCAAACTATAATAATGTAAGTATTAATGGTTTTAACACATCAGCATCTAATATTGGTATGCTGACCCTACAGCAAAATCCACCGCACAGCACGGGTTATATAAATGGTTCAACTGTAAATATTGGTAATGCCGAGCCTCTTCGCAATACAACAATCAGCCTTATAGCCCGGTATAGCAGAAAAACAGGCGATGAGTTTTATCAGCCTCAACCACTCTCTTCAGGCATGATTGGCCCCCATAACATCTATGTGGATGTTGCGGGCAACCAGGTAGGAAATAACACGGTTGAAAATACCGTCGACCAGTTGCTTAAGGTGACCACTACCGATGACCAGGGTAATTTTACCTTCGATTTTAGTTCCGACTTTTTTACCGGGGCATTTTACGAAGACATGGGCTCCGAAGCAGAACTCTTAGATGCCATAAACAACCACTTATGGACGGGGATTATTAGTTTACGCATAGAAGTGCAAAACCAGAAATTCTGCAGTCCCGACATTGATATTTTTGCAAAAAGGGGCGATGCCATCCAATTACCTCCACAGGTAGCGCTCATAAAAGATTATGACTTAAGACTGAAAGTTGTATCTGCATATGATATAGGGTATACTGTAACGAGTCTACCCTATGATATATTCCCGAAATCTATTCCGGGAGGAGAGCCCATACCAGGAGCCATCGTTAGAGTACTGCGCGACATTCAAAAGCTGGGTAACGAACACCCTGCTGTTCTTTTAAGCGAAGGTCAACAGTTGGGTACGACATTCGAAAACCAGGATGGCGAATTTAAAGATGTGTTTATTGGTGCAACCGATCAAAATGGCTATGTGGACATTCCGCACATGGTGATGCATTGGTTTATTACCGATGGCGATAAGCAGACGCCCTACCTATTTAGCGCAGCCACACGATCGGAAAACCCGGATGAAACTTACGAAGAAACACTGTATAATTTTGAATCTTTTTTTGGAGGTATTGAAAGAATGTTTGGTTCGTCGAACGATGGATTTGCAGAATTAGATGCTGCCACCTGGCAGGGAACAGGCACTGTTTTCAACCATGATTATCATCCGCCAAATGCCTACGAAAGATCAATTCCCTTAAAAGCTGCCCCTCCAGAAATCAAAGGTCGCATCATGGCCGAAAGTAACCTGGAGAACATTGGTATAAAGGATATTGAAATAACCCTTTATGATCAGGATAAACTTGAAATTGAAACCTTTCCTGGTTTTTTTCAAGGCGACGAAGATCCTGATTTAAGCAAGGCGCCCCGATATACCCAAAGGACCTCAACCTATACCAATGAATCTGGCATTTTCAGGTTTCGTAATTTATCAGTCAACTTGTCTAACGGCAGTGCCATAGGGCCGTACCGAAGGTTTCAGGTGAATAGTCCCATTTATAAAAGGACAACACGTACACCTTTTAAGTATTTGCCTATAAATTTAAAATACGGCGAATTATATTTTCAGGAAATTCAGCTCGAAGCGAGACAAACCTTGAAAGGAAAGGTTGTAGATGAATTGGGAAATCCTGTTAAATCCTACCTCAGATTATTGCCAAACAATCCGTATGTAAAGACAGAAACCTTAAGCGGAAGTGTAAGTAGTTATTTTACTGAAGAGCAATTTGAAATACCAGTTTACCCCGGGGGCGGGCTAATAGAAGTATTGCCACTTTCAGGACAATTTTTTGCCGATACGCTTCTTATACTACCCACGAACCTCGATGACCGGGTAACGATTACCGTTCACCGAAAAATGCACCGCCTGAAATTACAGCTTGAGAATAAGGTAACCGGCAAGCCCATTGCCAATGCCGATGTAATCGTAGGCGACTCACTAGTATGGGGGAAAACCGATGCCGTTGGTACAGTCGAGCTTTTGTTCCCATCGCCCGGCGAACAATTCCTGCTTAAGGTTTCGGCAAGCAACTACACCCCCACCCAGGTAGCCTTCAATATTCCAGTTAGCAATAAATGGCAAAACGAAAGATTGGAGCTTGAACCTGCCATGGAAATAAAGGGAATAATTACAGAAAAAGCCAGTGGCAATCCAATTCAAAATGCACTGGTTTACATTCGCTTGCAAAGCACCGACAACCATGCCGTTTATCTTGAATCCTATACCGATGCCGAAGGAAAATATACCCTGGGCGGAATTCCGATTGAACTTACCAATGCAGACATCCATGTGGTAAAAGATGGCAGTAACCCAAGTTATATTGGTCTGAGCAAGGCCATTTCTATTAGTGCTTTTGCCTACCCGCCTGTATCGTACGACTTTCAACTAACAGCCATAAACAATTGGGATTTATCAAACATCTGGGGCTTCCCGGTAAGCATAGAACAGTTTTCGAGCAAGGATGGAAACAATGCACGCATCAGCGGATTTTTCCACAGTTTGCCTCATATATATGGGTTCGCAACCCTGAATGAAAACGAAAAAATCTACTTTAAAAATTTGAATGTTAAAAAAACGGGGGCTAAGATTACACCCCTGGACCCCTCAGTTGAAACAGAAACCTTTTCGATTCCAGTAAAAATTGAGGGTGGTTTCGAAGGGAAATTTCATGTCCCATCCTATTCATATATTCTTTCCCGAATAAAACTGGAAAAGAACGGCGAGTTGGGAAAAATGTCGGGTGCCCTGAAATTAGATCTGGCTGCCTTCAGGTTCGCTTACGATTTTTATGGCGATTTCTACCTGGGAAGCGATACACTTAAAAACGAAATGACGGTGTTCCGAAGCACTACACTAAATAACACAAACTTTTCCCTGAACCGTTTTTATGTGTTCGATTTGGACAACTCTAATAAACCGGAACCCATTCGTGATTTCAGGGTATTTGGCTTTAATGCCTCATCTACTTTTTCAGAATCGTATTTAAGCAACGCTGCCATTCAAATTGGGGCAATCCTGCACACCAACATCGAAATGGCAAACGGAGCCCCGCCGCTCGATCTGAAAATAAAAGCCGGAATCATTGAAATTACAAAAGAAAATATAGAGGTAAAACCAAATGCCAATAATCTGATCTCCTTTGATTTAGAAAAGTGGAAGGTTGAAAGCAAATCGGGCTGGTATTTTGATAAGGTAAAAGATGCCATTGTGATTCCCGAAGCAATCATCATTACCGGGCTGGGTATAGACGCACCCATTAAAGGCCTGAATATAAGACCAAATGCCCTGCGTGAAGGGGAGATTGATTTTACCAAAGGACTGAGCATTGGCAACATTACAGAGCTGAAATTATCGGACGATCTGGAACCAAAATTCAATTTCGATGCGGGTGTGGGGCATTACCGCATCAGTGTGGTGGGTAATACCGACGGTCCGGCCGCATGGACAGAGGAAAACCTTGCTGACTGCAACAAACCCTTGGAATTTAACTCCATCGGAATGCTCAGCGATAATTCAACGGTGTTAAGCATTGGCAAAGAAATGACCTTTTATAATATTATGCCCATATACGTGGACCAGATTATGTCGGGCCCAGGATATTTCATCCTTTCAGGAATGCCAAATATGGGTATCCCGGGCATGATCCCCACCCTGGCAAATATTAAATACACCAAAGAAAACAACAAACTAAGCGCTGAATTACAACCCCTTAGTTCGGTGATTGATTGTAACGCCAACACGGTCTTTAAACCAGAACAGATTAAAGGCAGACAAACCCTGAGCAAGGGCTTATATACCGCACACGGAACTTTTCATATAAAACCCCCTGCCGGTAGCGGAGGCGACGAACTGACCATGAAAGGCTTCCTGAGCAAAACCTCCACTTCGTGTGTCATTGATGCTGTTCCTCAAACCATAAATTTTGGCAAAGAAGAGATGAAGGTGATTGAGGGAGATATTTCGGTCTCGAACGACCAGTGGGGAGAGTTGGTTTTCGATTGCAATACAAATTCAACCGGGTTAAGCGATGAAAATGTAATTACCTATACCATTCATGGGGGGATTGAAGCTAGTAGCAAAGGTATTTCGGTGGATGAGATTGACACGCCGCTTGGAAGTTTAAGCATGGCGTATCTGTTCCCCGAAAAAGCGCTGGTAGGCGAGTTAACAATTACTGCAAATCTAAACATGGGCTTTGCAAAATTATTGGGCGGACAAATGAAAATGCGCGTCGACCCATATGGATTTTACATGGGCGTTGCTGGTGGAGTGGAGCTGAGTTCGCAACAATTTGAGGGCGGTTTTATCCTCGGAGCATACGATGGAAGTTTAAACGCCTTTGCAAAACCCCTCCTTAGCCAATTTGAAACCAGTGCGCCCAGTTTTGCATCCGGACTCAAAGGATTCTATGTGATAGGGCAACGAAATTTTATAAATAAAAACGTACCACTCGTTGTTTTAGATGTGGGTCTTAAAGCCGGTCTGGGAGCTTACGTTAAATTGGATTTTGCTGAGGATCCTGAATTTAAAGTGGGGGGTTACGGATATTTGAAAGCCCATGCAGGAATGACAATACTTGGCTGCTTTTTAGGTGTTAATGCTACAAACTATGTAGGAGTAGAAGGCTCATATGTAAATGATGAGTTAAGTATAAAAACCTGTGGCTCAAACAAATTATGCGTTGGTGCTTGTGGATACGATGCATGTATAGCAGTCATGTACGGTACCAAAACAACCGTTCAAGGTGATTTTTCTTCCACAATAGAGCTGGATGGAAGCTGTAGCACATTTATGAACCAGTAATAATTATATTAGAATAGTCATGAAAACCACATACTTTATTTGCCTTTTCCTGTTTCCGTCCATTCTTTTCGGGCAGGCAATTGTCCTCGATAAATCGATTAGCGACAGCGATTTTCCTGAAATAACCTGGCGCACAACCGGGAATATCGATACCCTTGAGTTTCAGGTTTTTCGAGCAGGAGTGGACGAAAGTGCTTTTGCCCCAATTCATACCATACAATTTGTAGAAGCAATTAATAGTGGAGATACTACAGCATTTGTGGTGATTGACACAACGCTTACAACAAAGGGATTGTACCTGTACTACATAGAGGTGATGCGGAACAAGCAGGCTGTAAAATCAGAAACAGCACACGGGCATAACTTTGGCTTGTTGCCAAAACCCCAGCTCACATCTTTTAAAGCCACTCCATTGGAAGACAGAAAAGCGGTAAGGCTCGATTGGACATTTAATTACCGGGAGACCATCAATAGCATGAGCCTTTACCGAAGCAGCAGTTATGACAGCAGTTATGTTAAAGTTGCCGAACTGGACGCGGATATGACCTCTTTTGAAGATGTAATTCCGGTAGCCAACGAACCCTGGTTTTACTACATGGTGGTGCGCGACTATTTTGGAAATCTCTTGCCCAGTGTGCGGATTCCGGCATTTGCTACTTTTGCCGAAAAGCCCTTCCGCCCTAACAATATTCATGGCGTATTTAAAAACGACAGCATTATTCTGGACTGGACAAATCCGGCTACAAATAGTGTTGGATTCCGGGTTTACAGAAGTATTGAGGGTAAACAATTCAGGCTGATGAACGAAATGAATCAGAGTCTGGCCGGGGAAGAGGTTTTTTTTGACAGCAGTCCCGAAATTAAATCCGCAACACGGCTCGAATACTTTGTACGCAACGTTAGCGATGGTTTTTTAGAAAGCAACAGCTCCGACACAATGAGCTTCTACATCCCGGAACACGAAAAGGTTTTACCCCCGGCCGAATTGGATTTTATCACCGGACAAAACGCAAACATCAAACTATTGTGGACCCCTCCTGCCGAAGGTAAAACCCTCGGTTACAATGTTTACATGACCACACCGCTGGGTGAAACTCAAAAACTAAATTCCGAAATCTTAAGACAAAACCATTTTGTTGATTCTGTTTTCCGTGCCGAAGGGAAATACCTCTACTCTATCGAGAGTGTGGGATATGCCAACATGGTTTCGGAACGGCGAATAAATACGACCGTAAATCATTACCCACCTAACATCCATGTCATTGTTGACCTTAAAAAACGCCTGGATGGACTGGAAATTTCATGGAAACAACCCCTGTCCAATCACATTACAAAAGTGGTGCTCTACAAAAAAAGCGACCAAAATCCACCGGTACTTATAAAATCCTTTCCCAGCAAAGAAGACGTAGTTTATCTTGACACCAAAGTCAGCAGCGGAAATACCTATTTATATACGCTGGTTGCTGTGATGGCCGATAGTTCGGAAGTCGTTCTTAACGACGGGGTTGAGATATACTGGTAATCCCTGATGCACATCAAATATGACTGAGTGCTTTCCTGGAGTCACAGGTGCCTGTGATTGGAAATTTCAGTTAAAAAAACGTTAAGCCTTGCTAAATATTGAAAATTAAACCCTTTAAGGCGTTATACAGGTATTAAATCATACCAATCATGAAAAAAATCATCAAAACAATCCCGGTTCTGCTTTCTGTAAGCCTTCTTTTTCTTTACAGCTGTGAAAAAGAGGAAAATCCGGGATCTGAAATAGCATATACCGATGTGATGGCTGCGCAATTAAAAAGCGATGTTGTAGATGACGCTTCCATTTCACCCTACGAAGCCGTATTCGATGTATCCCCAGCATACAACCAGGGTCACCTGCCTTTTGCAAGCAATGCAGGCAGCGTTGATGGTTTGGGCGATATGCTCGACGGATTGGATAAAAGCCTTACCTATTTGGTGTACTGTCATTCCGACGGGCCGGCCATTGCAGGTGCTGAGTTAATGACGAAAAACGGATTTTCCAAGGTTCACCGCTTAGAAGGCAACTTTGGTGCATGGGACCAGGTTTCATTCATAGATATTGATGCCATCGTGGTAAAATCAAAAATTGATGCAGACGATTTTGAAGCGATTTTTGATGTATCTCCCTTGTTCAATACAGCGCATTTGCCCGGTGCAACAAATGCCAGGGGAAGTGCCGGAGGAACTGATCTTTCCGAATTGATTGAAGGAATGGATAAAACCAAGGCCTATTTGGTCTATTGTCATTCCGATTCCCCTGCTATGGCAGGAGCCCAGCTCATGGAAGACGCCGGATTTAAGAACGTGTATCGCCTGGAAGGCAATTTTGGCGCCTGGGTTGATGCAGGTTATGCTGTTCAGTAAAAATTTATTTTGAGCACTTGATTCCGGGAATAGCGGGTAGAAAAAATTTCTACCCCTTCCCTACTCCCTGCTAAACCCGGCCAGATGAACCAGATGGCCCTCAAAAGAAAGTTCAAATCCAGGGTATTGCTGAGCGCCCGACCAGCGAAGCATGCCCACGTTCCCGCGATCGGAATCAACCGGGGGCTCGAGCTCTGATTCGAAAATATCAAGGTATTCATCCAGCCTGTAAAAGGCCTCTGCCTGTTCAATGGCTTCTGTACCAACTTCAGCCTGAATCCGGCTTAACGCATTCCCGGCCAGCAAATCAAAATAGTAATGATAGGCCTCCCGGTTCCCGAAAACATCAAAAGACAACAGTTTCTTGCCCTCAAATACGGCCAACCCATTGCAGTTTTTCCCGGGAAGAAATTTAAGATTGGGGACCTTCTCAGCTGATTTTGATTCCAGGATCGTGGTATAATCTTCCGTGTCGTTGATAATATTATTCGATACCATCTCTTCGTTGATCATCCCCCAGATCATCGACTGGGTTTCAGCCAACATCTCCTTCTTGTCCCGTTTCAGCGAGTCTGCCTTGGCGGCCCGCATTTTAGTATCCAGGATACTTGGGACGGCTTTAAAGGTAGGCGAATTATAAGACCAGCGTGATCTTTCCACACAGGAAACATTCACTTCCTGCTTGGAATGAGGTGCAATAAGAACCGAGGTATTTACCACCCTGTTCTGCTTCGCTCCCTTTAACAGGTCCATGTCAGTCAGAAGATAATACTGTGCGGTGTGATTGATAGCCAGGAGCGTATTTACGGAGCCTTCACTCCTCACCTCCCGGATCTCCAGGGCCCCTTTGTCAATGGCGGGTGCGGCCGTTAGAAATCCGAAGCCCTCCCCTTCCAGGGTTTCCATCTGAACCATTACGATGTTCCCTGCTTTCTGATACTGTTTTTTAATTGTTTTCATAATCTGAATGTTTGGTTGTTTATACTTTGAATTATCTGTAATTTCAAACTCAATGCAAACCTAAACACCCATAATGCAGTCTATCTGCATTCACAAAAAAAGAATATGCCTTCGAACCTGAACGCGCTTATCCGCTATAAAACCATCGACAGGTGCCTTTCAAATCCATACCGGAAATGGAGCATTGACGACCTGATCGAAGCCTGTTCGTCGGCGCTGAAGGAATACAGGGGCATCTACACCCGTATTTCGGAGAGAACGATCCGGGAAGACCTGAGAATCATGCGCAGCGATATCCTGGGTTTTAATGCCCCCATTGTTCAAAAGGATGGGAACTACTCTTATGAAGATCCCGAATACTCCATATTTAATGTAAGCATCCAGGAAGCAGGGCTCCTGAAAAGAGTGCTCGAGTTCATGCTCGAGATCCGCTCCGAAGTCAAACACCCCGACATGGATAAGATCATTGAGCACATAAGCCAGATCCTTCCGGAAATTAGTTCTGTTGAAGAAGCCGGGCCCGAGTTTGACAATCTTAAGAAGTCCGCGAGAGTCCAAAGCATGCCTGCAGCAGAAAGCGATCTGCTTGATTTTAGCGAGGCCCTGGAAGCAGATACTCCTGAAAGAATCCACTGGTCATTGATTCTGGACCTGATCTGATTCTTTACGAAACCCATCACAAGCTTATCGGGGAAATATGCGCTTACAGGACCAGCGCCTGGTAAAACACGTTTAACCCGGAAATATGCGCCTTCAGCATGTAAAATTTCTCCGGCGGGTATATGCAGGATACTTTTGTTTCATCAATCTTTAACTACTAAAAAACACAACAATGAAAACAAAAGGATTATTAGTTCTGGTTCTGTTCAGCCTGCAGTCTGTCGCCGGTTTCGCACAGGAAAATGAAAAACGGTTTGGCATTGAATTAAGCAGCGGGGTATCGATGGCCACCAACAAATTAGATGTATCAACCCTGAACCCCGGTTTTGGCTTTGAAGGAATTCTCCATTACCGCTTTTTAGCTCATACAGGAGTTTATGCCGGTTGGGGCTGGAACCGTTTTGGCGCTGAAGAATCCTTTGCCGGAGACCAGGTCTGCTTTGAGGAAACCGGGTATGTTTTTGGCTTACAGTTTAAGCATCCCTTCGGCAATTCTCCCTTACAATATTATTTAAGGGCCGGCGGCCTTTACAGCCACATCGAAACCGAAAACTCCGACGGTGATGTATTCAACGACACGGGCCATGGACTGGGATGGCAGCTGGCTGGCGGAATAGATGTGCCGATGGCCAAAAACTGGAGCTTTACTCCGGGGATAAAATTCAATGCGCTGTCGAGGGACTCTGAATTTGAGGGAATCACCAGGGAGATGAATCACAATTATGTTTCCTTAAGGATAGGATTTCTTAAAAGATTCTAGAGGTATCGATTCGGATTGGGGGGAGGGTCCGTTCTCTTCCCAATTCTCTTAAAAATGAGACCGGAATTCCAAACAATAAAATAACAAGCCAAAAGAAAAGATCATGAAACGCAATATATTACCAGTACTCATCCTGTTAATTTTTGCATGCCTTACCTGCCAGAAGGAACCAGTTATCCAATTTGGTTTCGATGCAGACTTCGGAGAAAACTCCAGGGGCCTGTCCATTATGTTTGTGGACCGTACATCCCGGGTGGTATCCTTAAAGGGAGAAATTTTGGTCATGGAGGGCCAGCTACTGGTGGAACTTATAAGTCCCCAGGGAGAAGCGGTGTTCACCAGCCTTCTGCCAGGTCCCGAAAACCTTTACGTAAACGAGTCCTTCCCTGCTGTTCCGGGTAACTGGAAACTGAGGTACCAGAGCATGGAAGGTACCGGTCTGATAACCCTGCATATGAACGCTTATTCCCAAAACCTGCAGAAATAAAAAAAATGAAACCAAAATCCCTTAAAGCGCTGGCCATCACCTTTGCCCTGGGTGGAATCTGGGACACCGTCGCAGGGTTCCTGTACCTGTTCCGGATCGGCACGGGACGGCCCCTGGACAACCCGCCCATGGATCCATTCTATGCTGTTTTCCTGGGCTCTTTCTTTTTCTGCTTTGCCTATCTGCAGATCCTTTCCTCCTTTAACCTCCGGCGCTACGCGTTCAACGTGGGATGCCTGGTGTTTGGAAGGATCTTCTACGTAGTCATTCTTTACTACTTTATGGCCTTTGTAAAAGGCTTTCCTCCTACTTTCTGGTTCACCGGAGTCATAGACCTGCTGTTGACAAGCTTTTATGTGGTTTTCGCCCTGAGGGCCGGGTTCCGCATGAAGGAGCTGTTCCTGCCGGACCTGCACCGGTGTGAACCCAGCGAGGACCGTTAAAATGATCTGAAACAAACTTCCATGAAAAATGGTGCTAAAAAGATGATTCTTGGATTTGCAATAGGTATAGGGCTATTGATAGCTCTGATAGTTACTCTGGCCATAATCAGCCCGGGGAAAAGTATGTCTGAAAAACTATTTTTACCAATCGGGGGAGTAGAGCAAGGGATGTTTATCCGGAGCAAAAATTTCCAAAATCCGGTTTTACTGTACGTCCATGGAGGCCCGGCTTTTCCGAATTATTTCTTGATTGAAAAATACAAACCCGGACTTGAAGATTACTTTACTGTCTGTTACTGGGAGCAGCGGGGAGGCGGACTGTCTTACACACCCGCGGTAAAAATTGAAAGCATGACCCTGGACCAGCTGAGCTCGGACCTTATTGAGGTGAGCAACTATTTGCGTGAACGATTCGGGAAAGAACAGATATATCTGCTGGCACATTCCGGGGGAACCCCCATTGCCTTATCAGCCGCGTCACAGGCGCCTCAGCTTTTCAAGGCATACATTGCCATGGCCCAGATAAGCAGGCAGTCTGAATCAGAAAGAATTGCCTATCATTATCTATGGAAGCAATTCATTGAAAAGAAGGATCACCGCTCCGTGAAAGAATTAAAGAAATTCAGAGATTTACAAACGGACGCGGATATCCTTTCATTTCACTCTTCGCTTATCCGGGACAAAGCCATGCATAAATCAGGTATTGGGACCATGCGTCAGATGCATTCCATTTTTTGGGGTGTTTTTGTCCCGGTATGGACCTGCAGAGCCTATACGCTTAAAGAAAAAATCAATATCTGGAAATCAAAAATCTTCTTTTTGCCAAAAACAAATCTCAAAAAAGAAATCCTGAGTACAGACTATACACAGACCATTCCCAACCTGGACCTTCCCGTCTATTTCATAAGCGGCAAATACGATTTAACAGTAAATGTGAAGTTATCCAGGGAATATTATGATAAGCTCCATGCTCCACTAAAAGGTTTTTACACCTTTGAAAATTCGGCACATAGTCCGATTTTTGAAGAAGCTGAGCGTTTTCGCTTAATTTTGGAGAAAGACATTCTTAAGGCTGAAATAAATTTGTCCGATAAATGATATTCAAGGAAATACATAAACTCCTTCCCTTCCACAAGCTCTTCAAACTGGTGCTTGGCCTGGTCCTGGTATTGCAGGTGGTGATCATTACCTATAATCATTTTAGCGGATACCACGAGCTGAATAATTTTAGCGAATATATCTGGAGGCTTATCAGGGGCTTGATTTACAGCATGATTGCGGGCTTTTGCATTGCCTATCCCGATCTTTATGTCATTCGATATCTAAACCGGAACTTCCCCTGGAGTCAGGCGGCACTGAAGCGGGTGGCCATACAGTTTGCCCTCATGCTGCTCATTGCCGTAACGGTCTCATCACTGATCACATCGCTTGCGCACTGGATAAGCAGTTACAGGCAGGGCTTGCCGAATGTATTGTTTAACAATATGCTCATCTATTCCGTGGTGAACGCCTTCCTCATGTCCATCCTGGAGGCGTGGATCTACCTCAATGAGAGTACGAAGGAAAAACTGAGAGCGGAAGAATTACAGCAGCGCCTGATTACGGAGGCTTCTAACCGGGCTAAGGCCGAGGCCCAGATCCAGATGGAAGAGGAAAAGAATAAATATGCCCAAAAACTAATCGCCCAGGAGAAACAACTGAACCAGTATCTGGAGGATGAGATCAAAAAACGGGAGGCCATATCCAGGAAGCTGAATGAGAGCCGGGAGCAGCTGAACAGCATTCTGTTTAACCTGTCGGGGGCAGCCTACCGGTGCTATTTCGACGAGCACTATACCATGAAGTACATCAGCGAGAAGATATTTGATATTTCGGGCTATCACGCCTCCGAATTCATCAATAATGCATCCCTCACCTTCGCCTCGATTATTCATCCGGACGACCAGGATTACTGCAGGAAAAATATCGAGGAGGCCACTGTACAAAAAGCCCATTACGAGTTTGAATACAGGATCCTTCATAAAAAAGGACAGCCTGTTTGGGTAAGTGAGAATGGCAAGGGAATATATAACGCCCAGGGCGAACTTTCCTTCCTGGACGGAATTATTGTGGATATTAGCCTGCGAAAAGAAGCGGAACTAAAGGCAAAGGATAGCGATAAGAAGTACAAGGACCTGATGGACCTGCTACCGCAGCCTGTTTTTGAGCTGAACCTGCAGGGGGAAATTGTCCTGAGCAATAAGGCCGGCGATCAGTTTTTCGGGACCCTTCCCGGCAATCAGGGGAACAGGCAATCGGCCCTCGACTGTTTTATCGAGGAGGACAGGCCCCGGATTATTGAGAATTTCAAAAAGTCTTCCCGGGGAATTGCCACCGAACCAGGTGAATTTACTGCCATAAAAAAAGATGGATCGCTGTGTCCCGTCATGGTATTTGGCAATCCCATTGTCCGTCAGGGAGAAATAGTCGGCCGGAGAGGAATTATCATTGATATCTCCGAGAGAAAAAAGCAGGAGCTCAAACTTCTGAAAGCCAAAGAAGAATTGGAGCGGATTAACAACCAGCTTGAACAACATGTTGCCGAGCGGACCAAACAGCTGACCGAGGCAAATACCCAGCTATTAAAAGTACAGAAGGAAAATCTGCAGTCTCAGTTCGAAGTGCTGAAACAACAGGTAAACCCGCATTTTCTTTTCAACAGCCTGAATGTCCTGACTTCCCTGATCAAGATTGATCCCGATCTGGCGGAATCCTTTACCGAACAACTGTCAAAAGTATATCGCTACGTTTTGGAAAACAAGGAGAAGGACCTGGTTTCACTGAGTATCGAGCTGGACTTCCTGAACGCTTACCTCTTCCTTCTGGAGATCCGCTTCATGAAAAAAATAAATATCCGGATTGATATTGAAAAATCCTACTTCGAGTACCAGATTCTGCCCATTGCCATTCAGCTCATTATAGAAAATGCGATCAAGCACAATGTCTTTTCCAAAGCTCACCCCTTGAACATGGAGATTTATGTTGATAAGGAGCAGCGGCTGAACATCGTGAATAACCTGAATCTGCGCGAAACAAAACTGGCATCCACAGGAGTCGGACTGGAGAATATAAAGCGGAGGTACGCCCTGGTATCCGAACAGATGCCCGAGTTCATCAAAACCAACGAGCAGTTTATTGCCCGGCTGCCTTTGCTGAAGTCAGAAAAAGCAGAGAATGAATAATATTTAAAGAGATGAAAGTTGTAATTATAGAAGACGAGAACTTTGCGGCTTTACGCTTAAAAAAGATGATCCTGGAGTATAACCCGGATATAAGAATCGTGGCTGAACTCGAATCGGTCGCCGAATCGGTGAAGTGGTTCAAATCAAACCCCGAACCCGACCTGATTTTTCTGGATATTCACCTGGAGGACGATCTCAGCTTTGCCATCTTCGACCAGGTGAGCATCTCCAGCCCGGTTATCTTCACCACGGCTTTTGACGAGTATGCCATTAAAGCCTTCAAGCTGAAGAGCATCGACTACCTGCTGAAACCCATTGTACATGAAGAGCTGGTATCGGCCCTGAAGAAGTATGACCAGTTCAGCGGATTGCATACCAGCTCCGTCGATTTGCAATCCCTTTACAATCTTCTTACCACCAAAGACGCCCGCTACCGGGAACGCTTTTCGATCTCCGTCGGAAGCAAAATCAAAATGGTGGAGGTGACCGATATTGCTTACTTTTTTGTACTGGATAAAGGGGTATACCTGAGGACTTTTCACGGAAATACCTACAATGTCGATTTCACACTGGATAAGCTGATGGAACTGCTCAACCCTGCTTCGTTCTTCCGGATAAACCGCAAATACCTGATTAACATTGACTCTATTGAAAATATGGTAGCCTACTCCCGCTCACGAGTGAAACTGGACCTGAAACCCAGACCAGACAAAGAGGATGAGACCATCGTAAGCATAGACCGGTCTGCAGATTTCAAGAAGTGGCTGAATCAATAGTCGAACCCGGACATGAAAACGCATATCCTTCGTCTCGCGGCAATCACCCTGTTCCTTGCCACTTCCATAAATCATTCCCGGGTGCTGGGACAGGACCCTGATTGTAAAAGGAGCCCATGCTTTAAAACTGCTTCAGGAAATTGATTTTGGCAATAATATGGTCCTCTGTCTCCCGAATATGCTGTAGATTATCAAATCCCTGTCTGTTAATAACCAGATAGATAAATGACAGAGGTTTGTATTCCCACGAAAAACGGAAGTTGTAATTAATAGAACTGAATTCCGAGTTTTGCTGATAAAAGCCGACCAACTGCAGACGGGGATTAATTGCGAACCTGCCTTCAATACTAAACAGATCAATCATTTTTGTTACTTCTTCATCTCCAACTTCATCAAAATAATTTCGGTCGATTTCAAAATGCAAGGATATATGTGGTATGGGAACAAATTGAGCTACAATATTATAGGATTGCAGTTTGCCATTAAAATAATGCCCCCAGCTTAAGTCGGCTGAGATATTAAACATTTTAGAAGGGTCAGAGGATATCAACAGTTGATGGCGGTTATACCTGTAGTCGCCTTCACTGATGATTACCCCAAGGGGAATAAAACTACTAATCAGGTTTTGAAAATGGATCTGTAAATTATAGCCCATATAGGCACCAGATTGCATATTTAGATAGAAAGGCCTGACATTTATTTGCTTTTCCAACAATTCACCAGATGAAGTATGATGAAAGAGTTCACCGTTTATGCCGGGCTCAAAGGCGCGGATTTTTCCTTTATAAGGCAGTTTACTACCTCGATATTGCCAAATAAAGCCCGGAGTTGTACCGATTATGTCAGACCTGGAAACAAAGCCCATTTCAGGCTGGAACTTTTCTGAAACCAAAGACTGGGTCCACCAGGCTTTCCATTGATTTGTACTGTAATAATACTGGATGTATGCAGCAAATCCATCTTCACGCTCTGCACCGGATCTGGTATGGGTGATCAGGGAGTTGATGGAATGTGCTTGCCCCAGCCTGAAGAATCCGTCAAGCACGTTTGTGAAATGCGTTCCATCTTTAGAATTCTTCATCACAAAAAGTCCACCAATGCGACTCTGTTTGCCAAAATTTTCAGCATACCTCCCAAGCAGAAAATTGGAGGCCGGTGAATCTTCCAATTCCCTCTGCCGCATGGCCATAACCCCATAATTATGTTTTGCAGATCGGTGAACATATCTTGCACCGGCATCAATCGGTATCGGATTTCCTTGTTCGTCCAGACCGATCCTTCTGCTGAAAAATGGCTGAATTCTCATCTGGCCGCCGCTTCCTCCAGACCTTGGACTCCCTGAAATGCCAAAAAGAGAAGAGTTTTCAAGAAAAAATTGTCTTTTTTCCGGGAAAAATACAGAGAACCGTGACAAATTATTCACCTGATGGTCAACATCTGCTTGTGCAAAATCAGTATTCACCGTCAGATCCAGTACGGAGTTAGGATTGATTGCCCATTTCAATTCACCTCCAACTTCGTAATTGTTCTCTGTAACATGCTCAGTATTATCAAGATTTTTATAATTGTCGTAGGAGCTTAAAAAATAGGGTTGAATCCGGATATTTGGTTTAGGGGGTGGTGGACGCAGATTGGTCAGAAGACCAGCATAGTTCATTCGCAAAATACTCACTGAACGGGGAAAAGGAGAAAATGCTGATATTTCATTGGTCATACGCCGGTTCCTGTAAATATTGAACCCCCAGTTCTGAGTGGTATCTTTGGTTTCGGGATATCTCAAGGTTTGCCAGGGTATCGCCATTTCCGCGATCCAACCGGAATCTGTTCTTGTGCTTCTGACCTGCCAAAGGCCGTCCCAGTCCAGATTATAATAGATATCGTCATAACCAAGCAAATCCCGCTGTACACCATAAGGATTGGTGACAAAGGCCATTGAATTCCGATTATCGTTAAAAGCGTCAATGGCCACTGTAATTAAATCATGTTGCTTAAAATCAAAATCCCTTTTGAAATCCGTAGCTCTGATGGATCTCTTGCCCAGAGAATCCTGAGCATAGATGCCTAAATATAAATATTGGGTATTATAAAGAATCCCCAGTTCTGTCTTATGTATGGCTTTCTCCCCCTGAGAGGGTTCAATCTGGATAAAATCTGACACCAGTTTTGCCTTTGACCACTCAGGATCCTTCAGAACACCATCTACTTTGATTTGGGTGCTAATCTGAGTTCCTTCAACAACCCTTTTTATGGAATCCGGTTTAAATAGCTGAGTATCCTGCGCATAGATTTCGACGGCAAAGAATAATAACTGAATGATCAATATTCTACTCATTCATACTATAAGATAGGCATATTCAGAAGCTGCTGGACAATTTCAGGTTGTTCATCTGCAATGTTATGAAAGGGCACAGGATATTCAGCATTGTCAAATAGCTCAATATCCAGGGTGTCCCCATTATTATCTGTCCAAATCATCAATCTGTACTGTTCACTTCTAATGGTATTCCCCTGAACACCCCAGGCATTTCGTGCACCAACAGCGTAGTTCCTTACCTGTGCATGTGGATCAAAGATCATGGGTTTCATGCTAATGCCCTCCAGATTCTGAGGTTCCGGAAGACCACATAAATCTGCAAGGGTTGGAAAAATATCAACAGTCTCAACAATCCCCTCTGCAAATTGACCTGGATCACTGGTCTGAGGCATTTTTATAATTAAAGGGCTTCTCAGAGCAACATCAAAATTTGTGTATTTACCCCATATCCCATAATCTCCCAGATGCCAGCCATGATCACCCCACAATACAACAATGGTATTTTTGTGTAAATCCAGTCTTATCAAGTTCATTTAATACTTTACCAATCTGAGCATCGATATAGCTTACGCAGGCAACATATCCGTGCTTTAGTATCTTCTGGCGCTCAGAAGTCAACTGATAATTGCTGGTATCATTTTCCCATCTGTAATGGGTTCTTGGCTCATAACTGGGATATCCGTCATGCAAGCAAATGTCTGAGCTGATATTTACAGGCTTTTGACTGTAGTCAGCTTCAGGGATGCTTTCAGGGTCATAAAGATCCCAGTATTTCTTCGGGGCGTTGAAAGGAAGATGAGGCTTATAGAATCCGACAGCCAGAAAAAAAGTTGTATCCTTGAGTCTCTGCAAGCTGCTTAATTGTTTCTTCTGCGTTCAGGCCATCAGCATATCCATTATCCGATACCTCGGCTGCCTCAAAGGGTGGCTGGTCAGTATCAGATCCGCGGTTGTACCCATATAAGCGTGCAGCCCCTCCGGCATATGAAAAGAAGGCCTTCCATGGATCATTCCACTCACCGGTTGGAGCATAGGACATATTCCAGCTATACGGAACCTCATGTATGTTTTGCGTAGGAATCTATTACTCCTCCGGGTTGATGACTGATCTTCCCAATGCCTACTGTTTCATAGCCATTCTCTTTAAATAACTGGGGCATGGAGAAAATACCCTCTGGTTTTGTGCCTGACTCCCTGATGTCTCTGAAAACATCCCAATTCAGGGTCCGATTACCAGATAGCAAGGTGGAGCGGGATGGACCGCAGGCCGCACAATACACAAAATGATTCCTGAAGGCCCTCCCTTCAGAAGCCAGTTTGTCAATATTAGGGGTTTGCATGTATTCTTTACCGTAACACCCCAACTCCGGGCGCAGGTCATCCACGGCAATAAACAGGACATTCAGCTTTTGATTTGTCGGGGTATTTTTTTTACTGCACCCGGATGTGGCAGCCAAAAGTATCCATCCGCCAGCGATCAAAAACACTCCGGCTTTCATAGCAGTTGTACTCTGAGAGTTTCTAAACCTGTTCTTTTTGCATCTTCCATCAACAAAGCCATATCCACCGGGATGCCGCCTTGTTTCTTGCTCTCTTCTGCAGCCTGCATAAAAGCAAAAATCTCCAAAGTTTCATCCGCTGTAACGGGGACAATTCCCGTACGGAAGAATTCCACCACTTTTTCCAGCAATGGATTATAACCCTGGTATTTGTCCAGGACCGCAATTTTCTTTTCTCCATATATCGTACCGCCATAGCCTCCTTTGCCTTCACGGATGCCCCGGTATGTCCCAATACGCTTATCTTCCCATATGCCAGTAACCACATCGGTGCCTTCCGTATGACTTCTGGATACGTACCTGCAGCCGGTTCCCATAACTGTAAAAAGGATCTCAACACCATGAACCCCATACCAGAATAAATCGGGATGATGCTCTTCAAGATGAGCCGGGCTATAGGTGTCCGCGCCAATCACAGCTCCTGTTTCTTCCAGGGCTATTTCATCTACACCATCAATGTATCGCAGAGATGAAGAGGAAAACATGGGCACATTGTAGTGTTTTGAAGCCTCAACAATTGCATAGGCATCAGAAAGAGATGCTGCAAATGGTTTATCGATAAATAGCCTTTTCCCTGCCTTCAGTACAGGCAGTGCCTGTTCCAGATGTTTGTTCCCATCGATACAGGTTATTATAACGACATCTACCTTCTGTAGCAATTCAGGGATGGAATTCACGATCTCTACCCCGTGACTTTTTACTTCCGCTGTGAACTCCGGAATTCTGTTTTTCCATACCTCAATTTGATCTGTACCTTCAGGCACTGCGGCCACTACCCTGTATCCACCATAGGTATCACCTGCCAAAGGATCATTGAGGGATTTCGTGAATGCCACACAGTGCCCCGTGTCCAATCCGATCATACCAATCCGTTTTCCCTTTTCAGGCTCAGCCTGGTTAAATACTCCAGATACCTTATCCTGCCAATCCCAGGCCTATACCTGCCATGCCGGTTTTTTTAATAAAACTCCGACGATCACTTTTATTCATCATAATTTTGTTCTTTGTTTACATATGGGTTTAAAAAACCGGGGGACCAAATAACACTGCAGATGTTAACTAAAACTACTTCTAAAATTAACTAACCTGATCTACAGATAAACCCTAAACCAATAACGAGATCTATTTGATCCGCCCGGGAAAAAAATCTTCTCTAGCTTATAAATACTCAGCCGGGAATTTCCAGGGAGCCCGGTATTCCGGTATAACCAGTCTTGCGGCCTCCTGGTCTCCGATAATTTGCTCACTGCTCAGGATCAAACCTTATTGATCTGCCGAGTTTCATAGACAGGATACTCAACTGAATCGGAGCATCAACTTTGAGATGATAATTTGGATTACACAAGGGTTGCTTGCGTGATTTGATGCTTTCAACCCATTCGAGCTCCTGACCGGGTGAAGAGGGTATAGACTGGGGAGGTGTTTCCATACCCTTCATCCTGTCACCTTCAGGAATCAAAATATGCGAGTTATAATCGGATATCAAGGTCCCATTAGATCCGTGGAAATAAATCCCCAAACGCCTGCTCGTACCAGTTTCATATCCAACACCACTTTTGTCCATTCCCTGGAATGCCCACCCGTGACTGTTGGTTGAGGACTGCATCCAGGTCATGGTCAGATTAGGATACTTCCAGATTACCTCATGATTGTCGTAGGCATCACTATCATCTTTAATGATGTATCTCCCCCCTGTCGCACTAATCTCAGTTGGATATCCCAGTTCCAGCGCCCAGATGGGCAGATCTGTAATATGTGGTGCCATGCCTGGTGTCCATCCACCGCTAAAGTCCATCCAGAAACAATGGTAGAATGCGTCCTTTACCAGATTGGGATTAAAAGATTGCATCCGCGCCGGCCCGACCCACATTTCCCAGTCCAGCCCCCGAGGAATTTTCTTGGTATTATTACCAAGTCCAATTCCATTGGGGGCTTCATTCATAACGAAAAATGTTCTGACGGTAGCTATTTTGCCCAGATTTCCGGAGCGAACCAGCTCAACCATACGGCGGTAATGATCGCCTGAATGAATTTGTGTCCCGATCTGGCACATCACATTATTTTTATTAACCGCATTTCTGACTGCCAGGCTCTCACCCAGATGCATGGTCATGGGCTTTTGCAGGTATATATCCAAACCTGCAGCAGCTGCCTCTACTGCCTGAATGGCGTGCCAGTGTGCTGGTGTGGCTATGATGACTGCATCAAGCCCCTTGTGCTGAAGTAATTCTCTGTAATCTGTATACCCTGTACATGTCTTTTTATGGGCTTCAACTATTGGATCCAGCCTTTCCTTCCAAACATCACATGCTGCAGTGAGAACAATATCCGGATGATTCAGACAAGCTTTAAGATTTGCTTTGCCCAGTCCACCACAACCGATGATTCCAAGATTAATTTTGTCGCTTGGGGCAGAAATGCCTTTTCCACTGATTGCGGAAGACTTTACAATGATTGGAGCTGTAAATGCAGCAATCGATGTGGTTTTCACAAATTGTCTGCGTGTAATATGTTTTTCTCTTTCCATGATAATAAAGTTTAATTGTTCAAGGCTGGTTGGTCAGTATAATATTTTGGTGTGGATACTGCATGATAGGCATCCCATCTCTTTTCAGCAACATCCACTGAAGGTTTTCCCCCTTCATGGACGATGAGTCTGTAACGCAGTACAAGAGAATTATCTTTGCTAAGGGGGTACCTTGTTCCCGGAGAAGGAAAGGTAGGTTGTACCCATGCCAGATTCGGATACTCTACCCAGTTCCCCGGATACTCGGGATTATCCTCATGCTGGAGTACCATCAGCCCTGAAGCTGATTCATTTCCCTCAAATATCCCATCAAAATCAGACCAGGCCCGCAAAGGATTGGACCCTGGCGGATCAGAATAATAAGAGATTTCCTGGCCCTGGGGGGTTTGCATCCTTAAATTTAATCCGCCATAGCTGTCCGTATTCCTTGTAGCAATGGTAATACTGTCCTGCAAGCCATCAAGTTTGATTGTTAGATCAATTACCCTCGCAACAGGGGAAGAGCGGTAGATGTTAATCACTGCATGTTCACGCACAATGGGTTCACGGTCTTCCCACATCCATAGGTTCTCAGCTTCGATCTGGGCAAATACAGGTCCCCCTGTAGATTTCATATTTCCTGTGGGTCGTGCAAAAACCCTTTGCAATGCATAGATGTCTCCACGTTCCAAACCATATTCCACTTCCGGCCAAGCCCAGAAAATTGCACGATGATGAGGATGACCACCTTCCGGCCAATCCCGGGTAAGCATCTCACCCTTTAATCCATACAATGGATGAATGTAATCACTGCGTGGTACCGCGTATATACTGGTAGTCACAAAAGTGTCCTTTTCTGTCCTTATATGATGTTCCAATGTCTCGGTTGTATTGCGGATCACATCCTTTTCATAAACAGTCTCATAATTGTATTGTAGTACCTGATGTCCTTCCTGCTCAATCACAAGCTGACCGCTGTTTGGATCAAGAGTAGCTTTCATTACTTCAATGAAGGGGGTCGAGTTTTCAACCAGCTTAAACCTTCGGGGGCCAGTCTCTCCTTCCGGCATCATCAACACAAGCCGGGATTTGGATCCCTCTTTTAAACCATCCAGTTGGACGGGAATTAAGTTCTTTGTCTTGCTTCCGCCTGTTTGATCATAAATACCCAGACGCCCCTCTTTCGCTGCGGTCAGTTGATCCTCATTCAGGTTTACTTCAACGGAAACCGGAGCTCCAGTCTCACTTAATACCCCTTGCACGTCATCAATAAGCAGCTCCGCTTGTTTGTCAGAACAACCAGGCACACCCAGTATTAGAATACAAATCGCAATGGCAGTCAAAAGGTCCTTTTTTCTCATTTTAGTGTTGTTTGGAATTTAGTTTTTTACAAGTAGCAGTTAAGCAGTTAGTTTAAAGTACGTATAAATTCTTCATATCGCGGTTCATTGGGGCTATATTTTTGTGATTCCTGCTGTATGGTCAATTCCCCGTTTCTCACCCAACTTTCACCCCGGATGGAGAGGTGCTCAATCTGCAGGTATACAAACTAACCGGACTCCGAATTAGGAAAAATTAAGAGAACCATTTTAATGTCTAACGGAATGCTAATTTGAGATCGCCACGAATGATAAAAAGAAGCCAGGCCCGGAGGCTATCGTCCAGGAAATCAAACGCAGCACCCGCCGCAAGCCTAGCTTAGAAGAAAAGATCCGTATTGTCCTTGAAGGATTTAGGGGAGAAGAGAGTATCACCAACATCTGCCGTATTGAAAGGCGAACTTTTCATAGGTCCATATGCCCCGGTATGACAGGGACGGTTATCCCACCCGCTGGTATCCCTATAAATGAGGCCCCTGGGAAGGATGTTTCCAGATACTATTTAAATCATAGATCACAAGTGATTTGATCGTGGTTTCGCCTCCAGAAGAGTAGAATTCCAATGCAGAAAATGGTTCTCTGGGATAGAACAGCTGGGAGAAGGCTTCTCTGCCGTCATCCACGAAAACTTCGAAGGTGCTTACGTCCCAGTATATCCGGAGCTTAAGCTGGTTGTTCCGCGCCTGGTAGGGCATTCTTGCCATGCTGTTGTAGGTTCCGCTGAGATGTCCGGGCACTGTTCCGGAATTGGTCCGGTCGCCCATGAATTGTTCGTGCCAGTCGTCGTATTGAAACAGATAATCCTCGCCAAAATCATTTTTCAGGCGGATGCCAAAAACAGCCCCCTCCGAGATTCCGGCCTCCAGGAGGATCTCCAGGGGTTCGTGGCTGCCAATATTTTGCCGGATGTTCCTGCGACCTGAAATACTTAGATTTTGAATGGTGCTTGAATCACTTCTAAGCTTTTTATAAGCCTCAATGGGATTTGATTTAAGATAGTAGGCACCGCTATCATCCACATGCAGGGTCAGTTCGCGGATCAGGTTCATAGTCCCCGAGAATTTAGTGGTCCGGGACAGAGCCTTGTTGATCTGGCAGGGCCAGCCAAACCAGGACTGAAAAAGCACCTGTTTATCCGGTGCATTGGAGTAAGTTATCCCGGCATAAAAGTCCGACCCCCAGTCCATCCAGTGTTTTGCCGCTGTCGTATCTTCCGGATGAAATTCATGCCCGTCAAAGGTGCCCACATGGTAGCAGGTGCCATGGGTTGAATTTACGACTCCCCCGTTGGTACTGGTGATCAGTAAGATTTTTTCTTCCCCGGTTTCTTCTACCTTCATGCGGGTTAAATCAGGGCATTCCCACGAAGGGTATGACAATGCTTCGCTTTCGAATGTCCAGTCCGAGAGGTTTTCAGAGGAATAAAAACGGATGTGTCCTGTACCGGCGGTAGCCATGATCCACCTCTTGCTTTCTTCGTGCCAGAAAACCGAAGGATCCCGCTCGTGAGGAAACTCCGGATTAGCAATGGGATGGTGATCCCCGTATGTCCAGGTTTTTCCATTGTCTTCTGACCGGGCAATGGATATTTTATTGCGGTCAGGGGTGGAGGGGTGCTTTCCCATATAGTGCGTCGTGTAAAAGGCCCAGACGACGCCCTGGTCAACCACCGCGCAACCCGAATAATAGCTGACCTGGTTTCCGCCGGGTAACACGGTAGGAAGGTGCTTCCAATGCAGCAGGTCCTTGCTTACCGCATGATCCCAGTTGGTCCCCTCATACCTCCCTTCACGGTTTGAAAATCCCTGGAACATCAGATGCCATTCACCATCGAGGTAGTAAAGGCCATTGGGATCGCTCAGCCAGCCGGTATCCCGGGAATAGTGGATTTGCGGACGATAGGGATCCAGGTAATCGGGGTGGATGGATGTCGTATTAGCCACGGAAGGGCTTTTCTCCTGCATACAGGAACATAGGCAGCTAAAAACGAAAAGCAATATAGTGATACGAAAACTGGTCTTTTTCATATTAAAAAATTAGAAGGGAGAATGCTCCTTTCACTGGTACAACCTGACCCAGTCCACCGCCATATCGATGGGCAGTTCCTCCGGGCGGGTCACGTCCCCGGGCCAGCCCTCCAGCTGCTGATCCACAATCAGGAAAAAGGCTTGGTCAAAAGGCCACTGAAAGGTTCCTCCTCCAGGAATTTTCCCGTATTCAAAGGAGATCTTCCCGTTTACCGCAAAGCTGATCTTATCCGGATACCATGCAATGCTGTACACATTATAGCCGGTGGTATCTATTTCGGCAGTGGTGAAACGTTGCGGGCTCTCCAGTTTCAGGTTCAGGTTCCAGTGACTGTGAATGGTTTGATAGACATAGGGATCGTGATTCAATCGCTCCATGATATCGATTTCGCCGTTATGCTGATCGGGATAAATCTTTTTTTGAGGGATGAGCCATATGGCCGGCCACGCACCATAAGCGGGATCCAGTTTGGCACGCACTTCCAGCCGGCCGTATTGAAACGCAAACTTTTTATAGGTCCATATTCCGCCGGTATGGTAGGGGCGGTTGTCCCACCCGCTGGTATCCTGATGAATGATGCCCCTGAGCAGGATATTTCCATCCCTGAATTGCAGGGCCTCCGGGTTGGTGGAACACATATAGCTTGACCAGTTACTCCGGATCTTTCTCCAGGCATTTTTATCTGTCCGGGTATCGGGAAAATTTTCCAGCATTCGCTCCGAGGTATATAGGCCGATCTTCGACCAGTGTGTGGTATCCAGAGCGTTCTGGTCAAATTCATCTTCCCATACCAGATCCCAGGCAGTGGAATCGTTACGGCGATCTTCCTTTTGAACGAACATATAATCGTCCACCACCTCATAAGGAAGCCCGGGTGTCGTGCATCCGGGAATAAGCATCAGGGTAATAAGCGCGGTAAACAGAATATAGATGGATTTCATGATTGCTCCTTTGATTTTACCAGATGGGTTTCATTTCATGCACTTCCAGCGAATGAATATTAAGCTGCCCTTTCAGCTGCAGACCCTCCGGGGAAGCCTCCTTTTTCAGTTCTTCCGCGATCAAGAGTTTGCCATGATCTATATAGCCTTCCACAGAAGTCCTGTCCAGCAGCATTTCAATGGTAAAACGGAAGCTGCCGGGCGTTTCACAGATATAGGGGGCACCGTTAAAACGGTTGTAATTTCCATCGTAATAGATCACCGGGTTTCCCCTGAACAGAATTTCCAGTCCCAGTCCGTGTGCAATCTCCACATCCATTTTCACATGCAAAAGATCCGTTTGAACGCTGCGGAGTTTTTCATTGGCCTCATCCGTGCCCAGGTTTTGCCACCGGTAAGTGTTCCCGTGCAGGTGTTCGATTTCAGGGATGGGCTCACAAAACAACCTGATCCCGTCACTGGTAGTACGCAACGACAATTCGCAGGGGAACAGCATCATCTGGTTAAAAGGCATGCCGGGATGTTCAACGCGTCCCCAGCCGATCTGTATCCTTCTTCCACCGGGGGCATTGTTATAGGTCTGCGCCGCATACTGGCTGCCCCAGGAGTAATAATATTTGCCCTGCTCGGGAGTAAATGTGGCACCATCAAAAGCCCCGAGCATATAGGTGCCTGAAGCCCCGTACATCACCCATTTTTTGTGTTCCTCCCTGCCATCCACAGCGAGTTCAAAAAATTCAGGGCACTCGTAGAATCCTTTCACCTGACTCTTGTATTCCCAGTCTTTAAGGTTTTTGGAATTGTAGATGGCAAAAAAGTTATCCTCATACAAGACCATCACCCAGGTCTGGGCGGGCTCGTACCAGAAGACCTTTGGATCACGGTTGGGACCAAGCACCGGATTCCCTTCGTACTTGGTAAAGGTCCGGCCCCTGTCGGTGCTGTAGGCTACGTTCTGGGTCATCTGCTTACCGGCGGCGGTATAAAAGGCCACCAGGGCGTCTTTTCCCCAGCCAGCCGAGTTGTGCTTATCGATAAGCGCAGTTCCGGAAAACATGGTTCCCTGCTGGTCCGGGTACAGGGCATCCCCCAGTTCTTCCCAGTGAAGCAGATCAGGGCTCACCGCGTGCCCCCAGTGCATGTTTTCCCAGTGAATTTCGTAGGGATTGTGCTGGTAGAACAGGTGATATTCCCCATCGAGCCATACCAGCCCGTTGGGATCGTTGTTCCAGCCCCGGCGCGAGGTGAAATGGAACTGCGGGCGCTTCGTTTCCCGGTACAGGCTGTCTTCCCCGGCAAACTGGTCGGACTGGAATATCTGCTCAATGCCCGCAACCTGTTCGCTGAAGGTCAGGGTAAGTTTTTTCCCTTTGTATGCCGACACATCTTTAAACACCCAGTAATCGGGGTCTCCTTCCGCGATACGGATCACCGCGTAAGTCAGCGTGTCCTTATCCAGCAGGTAATGGACCCTCTGCCGCCCCTGCTGCATATCTATGGGAAAATTCAGGTACTGTTTTTCAATGTGGAATTCTTTTACCAGGCTTTGACCAGAAAGACTGATACAAATAGCAAAAAGAGTGGATATAACTACTGATTTTTTCATAGGTTTAAATTAACCATTTTCCTTCATTTTCGCGGCCTGAAGAATCGGGAAGCGCACAACCAGGTATATTTGATCCATTATTTAAACCCAGATGAAAATGAAAACACCTGTTTTAACCCGTCCGAAGAATGGTAAAAGGAATGCCATTAACAAATCTTTTAGGAGGGCGGCCCTGTCATTGTTCGTATTAGCAGCATTTTTACCAGGTCTGAATGCTCAGGACCAAGCGCCGGAATTTGTAAGGGATGCCATTAGATCTGTGGAGAGGATGCTCAACAGTACAGAGGATGCAGCGATCCTGACTTTCATGGAGCGTTCCATGGTCGAGCGGGAGGAAGGAGACCGGAATTCTCTGATTGACAGGCTCATGAAGATACGTAAAGAAAGCCGTGGTTTCCTTGATGATATCACAGTTGAGCCAGACGAGGAGGGTGTGCGGATGATTATTTCAGATGGAAAGGTGGAAAAGCATTTGAAGATCGTGCTGGATTTCGAAGCTCAGGCCATTTCGGATGTCCTTGAGCTGGCTCCCCCTGATCGAATGAATATAAGCCTCGACAAGCTTTCGGAAACAGTCGATCAGCTGGAAAAGGAGGGAATGGCGGGGGTCATTTATGTCAAAATCTCTGATGTAATTATGATTAAACGTGCCTTTGGCTTTGCCAACAAAGATCTCGGAGTCTGTAACGAGATCAACACGGTATTTGGCACAGGCTCCCGGCCAATTGATTATACTGTAGCGGCCATTTACCTGCTGGATCAAATGGGCCTGATAAAACTCGAAGATGAAATCAGTAAATATTTCAGGGAGGTGCCCGGGGATAAACGTACCATTACCATTCATCATTTATTAAGCGGACAGTCGGGGCTCCCGGATTTCTTCCATACAGAGGAGGATTGGGATCCTGATCTGGCCTGGATTGATCGGGAAACTGCAGTGGAACGCCTGCTTTCCCAGGACTTACTCTTTGCGCCCGGAATGGAGCGTTCACATTCGCATGGCGCATTCGGACTGCTGGCAGCCTTAATTGAAATCGTAACAGATAAACCCTATATCACTTTTATAAGTGAAAACTTTTTTGAACCTGCCGGCATGGATCGAACCGGTGAGTACGGGGATAAAAAGGAGCTGGCAATCTCGGATTTTGCTGCTGGTGGCGGGCCACAATTTGTGGGATTGCCCAACATTCCGCCCAACTGGGGGCCCACTTCATGGCTTGTCAAAGGCAGCGGCGGCATGTATTCCACTCTGGACGACCTTCTCCAGTTCTACAGCTATATCCGTTCCGGTAAGGTGCTGGACGCCGAGCATAGCAAAGCTTTTCATCAGGGTACGGTCAGTGTGGATGGTTCCGATCGTGGGTTTGAATTGTTCAGCGCCTATATGCCCCCGGGCAATGAAATCTATTTGTTCCTGAACGAGACCGGGAACAGAGATAAGATGCGGCAGCTGTTCCGGGCTCTTGAGAGTCTGGTGGAACCTCAGTGAATATTCCGGAGGAAATTGAGTACCTTACTACAAATAAAAAGGAACTTAAATGAAAAAAATACTGATTGCCCTGGATTATGATCCAACTGCACAAAAAGTCGCGGAGACAGGTTTCTCACTTGCAAAATCCTTGAAAGCCGAAGTGATCTTATTGCATGTCATAAAAGATTCGGCTAATTATGACACCCCCGGTTTTTCTCCCGTTATGGGCTATACCGGCTACGTGGACGTAAGCCCCAACGTACTGCAAAGTGCAGAGGGACTGAAAAATGCATCTCTTCAATACCTGGAAAAAACGAAACAATTCCTGGGGGACAAGACTATTCAAACTCTTGTAAAAGAAGGCCACTTTGCCAAAACAATTCTAAAAAGCGCAGAAGAATTGCATGCAGACATTATTGTTCTGGGTTCACACAGTCAGAAATGGCTGGAAAACATACTCATGGGAAGTGTTACAGAAAACGTAGTCAAAGATAGTCCCATACCCCTTCTGATCGTTCCGACCAAAAACCAGGCTTAGGTGATATTGGCGTGTTAGCTAAAACATATCAATGGTGAGCTTCCCCGGAATTGCGCGGAAGCTTGGCATTAACAAAACCAATTTCAGAGAATTTGTGATCCTGAAATCTTTACTCTAGGGTTTTATTTTTTCATATAATCCCATCAGCTTACTCTGGTAGATTTCAGAAATTTGTGCTTCATGATCACCGATGGGTTTTACAGGAATAAGATCAATTACTTCCTGGAATCCCAGATCAGAATTAAAAAGCAAATTGATTGCAGCCACTAAGGTTTGCCGAACCGTATCCTTGCTTTCCGATTCAGTTAAACCCATTTGCAATCCAAGGTTTTGCATCTCTTTCCACTGAAACCAGAAATAAGTGGGTAACATGGCGGAGACCATGGCATAGGCTTCGAGTTTTGATTCTTCCACTTCAAAAGTCTTTCCCATAGGTTTTAACATTTCAAGCAACGAACGTTTTTCGTTGGAAGAATATTCCCCCGAAAAGGAAAGCGGGTTATACCCTTCATTGATGTAAGAAGTGGCATTGGGAATCATGCGCGCAATATGCTTTGTGGACAGTTTCGAAGCTATTTTTTCGATGCTAATTTTTGGGGCAAATGATACCACCTGCGTTTTCTCTGAAACTGAATTTTTTATTTGTTCCAGAATTTCCATTATAACGGGCGGATGCAGGGCTATAAAAACAATGTCCTGCTTTGCAACAAGTTCACAGGAACCAGTTATTTGAATTTTCGGGAACTGTTGTTGAAGTGCTTTCAATACTTCCGTATTGGTATCGCAAACCTGTACAGAAGGCCATTCGATTTGCCTGTTTGCCAGGGCCTGAAGTACAATTTTCGTGACTCTTCCGCCACCAATAAAACCGATTGTTTTTAGTTCCATAATGTTATTTTTTAAAGGTTTAAAAGAATTTAAGTCCCATTTTAAATGCCATAATCAGTAGAATGACAGCCAGGATTTTTTTCACCACTTTTGGATTTAAACGCTTCTGCATGAAGGTTGTACCTATGGTTGCTCCTGCCAGACCAGAAAGGGAGGTTATCGCCAATAATTTCCAATCGACCGATCCTATGGACCAGTAAGTCAGAAATCCCGACAGGGAAGAGAAAGGAACGACAAAAGCTGTTATTGCCGTGATCTTCTTAGGATTAAATCCCATCATAAGTAAGAGCGGTGAAATAATTCCTCCCCCCCCGATACCAAGCATTCCGGATAATAAACCTGCCACTGTACCAATGATTGAAAGTGAAATAAATGGAACATCTTCCCGAAAATTCGTTTCCTTTCTATTCTTAAAAAACAGGAACATAAATCCTGAGAATACCAGAAAACTAATGAACATCCACAGGATCACCTTTGTAGCAATGTATTTGGACACATAGGCACCAACAATTGCAAAAAGCAATGAAAAGACAATAAGGGGGATGCCCAATTTAAAATCCAGTCGTTTGTTCCTGATATTGGTAATACTTGCTCCCGTTAAACTGATGGTGTTATAGAATAAACCCACAGGTTTTGCCACCGATAAAGGGATTCCAAAGGAATGCAAAATTGGAATTAATATTATCGCTGCTCCGATTCCTCCAAGAGAGAACACAAAGGCCGCAATGAAAGAAATCGCTGCCAGATAATACTCCATGCTAGTCGATTAATGGTTGCCCGGAACAGGGGATGCACACTCTTTTACCATCTATTTCTCTGGATCGGTTATCAAATACAATCTCCTTGCATACCGCGCAATTGTGCCAATCAAAAGATCCTTTTGGCAGTTGCATATCTTTATCGAACACTTCGCCTATGGAGAAAAGCACCTGTTCCTCAACACGCTTCACATTTTCAATCAGTGGCAGCACCACTTCGGGTTTAATGTCCCTGGGTTCAACTTTTTGTTTGCGGAGTTTTACAAATTCAGAGTTTAATGCCTGTTCAAAAAACTCCGGTCGCATAGAAACCCTGACCGCCTTTTTGGTTTTTAAATCCACCAGCACAATAGCATTCTTCCCGTAATTTAATTTTTCCACGATTCCCTTTCCATACGTGCAACCTGTTGCAGCCATCACCCCATCTAAAAAGCAAGCAGCCGCATGGGCTGGTCCATTTTCACAAATGAGATATAACTCTTTGTTACTGGCTTTTTCCACACCCAGTTTCTTCATGGCCGTGAGACCTGCCCGATACCCGATGGGCATTGCAGGACATTTATGTCCGTGAAATTCAAATGTCCATTCGGGTATTTCAACCTTTGTATCCTTCATGATCCGTAATTTATTTGTTGGTCTTTTGAGCATCGGCGAGAACTTCCTCTGCTTATTGTTCGTAATATACCGAACAAATGTAGGCGGATTATTTCATTGTGCAAAAAGAATGGCCACAAAACTCCATGGAAATTCAACAAATCAATCATATTGAATATTTGCAGCCTCCCTGAGTGGTGTTCATCTATTTGGGGATGCCTTTTATTGCAGGATTTCTATCCAGATACGCTTTGGTCAGAGCTAAAAATTCAGGGAGGTATTTATTTTTTTCCGATCTTTTCGGAAATCTTTATGCCATGCAAGCCAAAGCTAAATCTTCATTCTTCTTAATTGCTGCCTCTTTCGCAGCAGTCTTGTTTTTTACTTCCTTCCAGAAAGAAGGCGTCCGTATATGCAAAAATGGCGAAGCCGTATCACGGATCGTCATCCCTTCCAATCCCACTGAAGTGGAAAAACACGCCTCGGTGGTGCTTCAGAACTTTTTACATCAGATTACGGGAGCCAACTTCGACATAGTCGGTGATGATACCCCGGCAAAGAAGAACGATATAAACATTGGCCAGGTAAACAGGCCCGAATTTGCGGAACTGGAACTTGCAGAACTGGAAGAAGACGGCTATATAATTAGCACCCGGAACGGCCGGCTCAGCATAGCCGGCGGCTCAGAGAAAGGCACGCTTTACGGGGTGTATGGCTTTCTTGAAAAATACCTGGGCTGCAGAAAATACACCTCAAAAGTATCGGTGGTTCCGGCACAATTCAACATTCGCCTGAACCCGATATACGATAAAGAAATTCCCGTATTCAAGTTTCGCGAGGTTTATTACCGCGATGCATTCCACCCGGAGTATATGGAATGGCACGGCCTTGATAACCATGGCTCTTTCAACCTGGAGGGCGACTGGGGAAATTGGTGTCATACCACGCACAGCCTGGTTCCGCCAGAGGACTACTGTGCAAGCAATCCGGAATTATACAGCATGATCGACGGGGAAAGGCTTTGCAGTGCCGAAGAACACAATGTGGGGGACATCTGTTTTTCCAGCGAAGCTGCTTTTGATATTGCCTATGAAAGCCTGAAGACCTTCGTAGACGACAGGCCGGAATTGACCTACTGGTCCGTTTCTCAAATGGATAATGCGCAATACTGTCGGTGCCCGGAATGTCAGAAAGCCTATGACGAATCGGGCAGCACCCAGGGAAGCATCCTGCCCTTTGTTAACAAGATGGCCCGGAAATTTCCCGATCTTACCATTTCAACGCTGGCCTACTGGTACTCCACCCGTCCCCCCAAAGGAATTCCGGTCGAGAAAAATGTAAACATCATGCTCTGTAATATCGGTAGTCCCCGTCATATCCCCATAGAAGAGGGAGATTCTGCATTCTGTGCCGATCTGGAGGCCTGGTACCAGATCCATGATAATTTTCTTATCTGGGATTATACCATTCAGTTTGCAAATCTGATCGCCCCATTTCCCAATTTACGGACCCTTCAGCCCAATTTGCAGTACCTGCACCGCAATGGGGTTACAGCCATGTTTGAGCAGGCCAACCGGGATGCCGGCGGAGAGTTTTGTGAGCTGAAAGCCTATATCCTGGCCAAGCTGCTGTGGGATCCTTACCAGGATCTGGATCCCATCATCGATGATTTCCTGAATGGCTATTATGGAGCAGCCGGCACCTACATCCGCGAGTACATCGATTTGATGCACGATACCATGGAAAAGACCGGCGCAGCTTTAAATATCTTTGGCCGCCCCTGGGATCACCGGGATACCTTCCTGAGCGAAGAGATGATTGAAAGCTATTACAGCATTCTAAGCAAGGCCGAAGAGTCTGTCGCGAATTACCCCGACCTGCGATTCAGGGTACAAACCGTAAGAATGCAAATTGACTATGCCGTACTCGATATTGCGAAAGGAGAAGTGACAGGAAGACGAGGGGCTATCGCTGAAGAAGAGGGGCTTAGGGTTCCAAAAAAAGAGATCCAGGAATTGTTGCATGCCTTTGTCTCCATGTGCGACCTGAGCGGTGTAACCCGTATTCATGAATGGCACACCCCACCGAGGGAATTTTTGAAAGTGTACAATGAGTTTTTAAGTGAGAACAGTGATTGACCTGACAGGATCAATTTCGAAATAATGTAATAGTTTTGTCAGGATAATAATCCTACAATAAGTTGATAACCATGTACCGACTACTTACTTTATTTTCAATAGTTCTTCTGTCCTGGGGATGCAATTCAACTTATAAAGGAGTCCCAAAGCACTATTATTCACTCCTGGATTCAGCCATGGTTAAGGCCGGAGATAACTCTTCCGAGTTACTGAAAGCCATGGAAGAAGCGGCCTTACCTCAGAAAGAAGGGATGGCCTTTCTTATCAGTTATATGCCTGAAAGAGACCTCACGTCGCTGACAGCAGACTTCCTGCTCGAAAATATAGAATATGCTTACCTGGCACGTGACAAATACCCCTGGTGTTCAGCGCTTCCCGACTCCATATTTTTTAACGAAGTTCTGCCCTATGCCAATATCACCGAAACCAGGGATCCGTGGAGGAAGGATTTTTATGAGCGCTTTTCGAAATATGTAAATGATAAAGACAATATCATTGAGGCCATATTTGCCATTGCCGATACCATCAAAGATGAAGTGCAGGTTGAATATAATACTAAACGGTCCAAAGTAGATTCAAGCCCCAGGGAGGCTATGGCAGAGCATATGGCCACCTGTACGGGCCTCTCTATCCTCTTAACAGATGCGTTCCGCTCGGTGGGGATCCCATCCAGGCTTGCGGGGACGCCCATGTGGACAAACTTCAGGGGGAATCATACCTGGAGCGAGGTTTGGGTGGATGAAAAATGGCAGTTCATCGAGTATTATCCCGACACCCTCAATAGATCCTGGTTCCTTTCAGATGCGGGTAAGGCCGATCCGAAAAATCCACTGCACTGGATCTATGCAGTGTCTTTCAAGCCAACCGGACAGTACTATTATGCCGGGGTGAGCACCATGCACCTTTTTGAACAGCTTGACCTGAATATGTTCCCGGAAGAGATGAGATCACGATACGAACGCAGGATGGAATTCATGGGAGATAACTCAGAAGATCCCTATGTATGGGGGCATAATGTCACTCAAAGATATATGGATCTGTACCGGGCATCCCTGGAAATCGCCCCACTGGGAGAGGATGAACTCATTGCAAATTTTGTAGTATTTGAGAATGAAGAAAGCCAGGGATCTGAATCAAGGGTGAGTTGCCGTATAGATATCATGCTTGGGGAAGAAAATAAAGACTTTGGCTATTCACCCCGAAAAACAGATGATATGAATGATTACCTGAAAATGAGACTCAAAAAGGGAACAAGCTACCTGGTTAAAGTCAGCAGTCCCGAAAATAATATCGAAAGAGAATACACCATTGACACAGGAACAGAAGACTCCCAGGAATTCAAACTATTCCTTTACAAATAAGAAACTAGCCCATGAGACACCGAAGTATTGTAACCCTTATAGCAATCGCAATAAGCATAACCAATGTTTTCTCTCAAACAGAATATGTAAGGACCCATGATGAGGTGACTATTGTAACCAACCCGAAACAAGGGGTTAACAGCTTTATCGGGTGGGGGAATTTCCCGTCAGAAACAAAGGAAATACGCAGGATTGTGATGAACCTTACTCTGGCATATCCGAAAGACAGGGCCATTGCTCACTGGGATTACCTGGATCGTGTGAATATATTGCGCCAGGGCGGAGTGAATGGCCAGCAGCTTGACTTTGAGATAGGCAGAATGCTCACGCCATATGGCTCTAATTTTAAAGAAGGATGGGCCTATACCTGGCGTGTTGATGTGACCGATTTTCAGGCTTTTCTGAGAGACAGTGTGGAGATAGAATACATTCATTCAGGCTATGAATCACCTGACCTGGGGTGGGATCTTACCATAGAATTTGAAATCAGTATACGGTCCTCCAGGTGGCAGACTTTATACAAGTGGATAAAATGTGGATTGGCGGTTTTCAGTATGGGAATCCCGAAAATGACATTGAAAACAGCCTGGCTCCTATAACGATTGAGAGGGCTGAGGATGCAGCCTTCGGCCGTTTTCGGATACAGCATACCGGACATGGCATGGACCAGCCAAGTGGGTGCAGTGAGTTCTGCAGCAGGTGGCGGGAGCTATGGTTAGATGGCAAAGTCATTGACCGCCGCGATATCTGGAAAGAGTGTGGCGACAATCCCTTATATCCGCAGGGGGGAACCTGGATATTCGACAGGGGATACTGGTGCCCGGGCGACCTTCAGGTACCCGATATTATTGATATGCCGCTTACGAAGAAAAGGCATACCATCGATCTGAATATGGAGCCCTTTACAGCAAATAATGTAGACCAGCCAAAAGAGCAGATCTCCTCTTATTATTTTCAATATGGCAAACCGAATAAGGAAAATGATGTGGCCATTGAGGAAATAATTTCACCCAACAAACGTGCTAATTTTAACCGCTTTAATCCTTCCGGATTTGATCCGGTCATTAAGATCAGGAATCTTGGAAGCAAGACACTCCGAACCCTGAATATTACATATGTCACGGAAGGATTTGAACCTGCATCCTATGTATGGAACGGGGAGCTTGATTTTTATAAAAGCGCAACCATTACCCTTCCCGGAACAATAAATGCAAAAAACGGGGAAAACACATTCTTTGTGATCCTGGATTCACCTAACGGGAAAACGGATCAATGGGATGCAGATAATTCCATGTCTTCAGAGTTTTATGATATACCTTCGATACCTTCCGAATTTGTAGTGGATTTTATGACCAATAACAAACCCGGAGATAATACCCTGGCCATCGTTAACAGCAAACATGATACGGTATTCCTGAAGACACCTGAAACACTCGATTCAGCAACAACTTACCTGGATACCCTCAGACTTCCTGAAGACCATTATTATATGATGCTGAGTGATACGGCAGGAGATGGACTTGAATTCTGGTTTATGGCAAGATCAGGATATGGAAGGCTGAGACTGAAAGATACGGAAGGTAACCTGATCCGCTTGTTTGAAAGTGACTGCGGAAGTGGTATTTTTTATGGTTTCAGAACAGACGATGAAATGAAGGTGGATACAAATGCATATCATCTGTCAGTGAATATTTACCCCAGGATGGTCAGGGACAACCTGACCATTTATACGACAACAAACAAAGAGTCGTTACTCAAAATAATAATCACCAGAGATGGGGAATATGTAGAGAGTCATGAGTATACAGGCCTTAAGGATTCTGAAACGGGATTGAATCTCAGTCATCTCCCTGAGGGGAGATACGTGATGGAAATTTACCATAACGGGGAGCATAAGATGAATCGTCGTTTTAATAAAGTATCTGCTGATGGCAGGAGATAATATGTAATAGTTTATACTTAATCTGACAGTAGGGGTATTTTTCACTAAGCATTTACCACTTCAGCATAGTTTTCATCTTCTTCGCCTCCTGCGGGATATGCAGTCTCACACCCCTTTAAGGATTATCTTTCAGCAACTTAGCTGTTCAGTCGAAATCAAGGTATACGTTCTTTCGAACTGGATTTCTGAATCATTGAATGAACGCAATATCATCTTAAAGGTAATAAGTGTAATTTTGGAAACCCAATTTGATCACTCCCCCTTACAATAGCTGAAATAACCACTGAGCACTTCGGTCATAATTATGTCAATTGAAAAGAGAACAAATCACAGCTCAGGATTTAAAACTAAAGTTGTCCTTTTGAAGCCTCAGAAAAGAGATAATCGATCCAGGAAATAGCAAAGAAAGACGATTTGCCTCCGAAGCAAATTTCGACCAGGAAAAGCAAATTTCTGGCCGATGCCAACCAAGTGTTCGAAAAAGGCGGCTCAAAAGCTGAGGATGCAAAGGAGAAGACTGAGCTTTTAGGCGTCTGTCGGAGTAGTTTCTACAAAATTCCCCAGGAATCGAGTTCTGAACCTACCCCGTTAATTTGGACGTCCAGATAAGCTAAGTTGCGTTTTAAAATTATTATTGAAGATGCCGTGGCATTTATTAATAATGGAAATAGCCCTTTGCCATTTCCTTAAAATCGGCTAACTCCTCTTCCCAGGATGCGAAAATCTCTGAGGGTGTGTTCCGTCATGGATCATCTTTTCCAAGCGGCGTGTACCGTTGAGTCTGTTCATCGTTCTTTCATTCCACTCCATTTTATCAGGATGAAGTTTGTGGATGGCCCAGACCATGGCAACGCCCGCTTTATAGGGGGCAAAAAGATCCCTATCCTGGATATTGACATATATACCCTTACACTCTTCACCTGTCAGGAAGGGGGGCCGGCCGTGAAAAAGCATCTTTTGTGGTGTAAATGTAATCGCTTCAAAAATGACACCCTTCAGCTTAAGATCATTGAGCAATGATGCAGCCTGTTCATGATCAAGCCAGGGCGCCCCAATATATTGAAAGGGTTTTTCAGTACCTCTACCTTCAGAGACATTTATTCCTTCAAAAAGGCAGGTGCCAGTATAGGCAAGTAAGGATTCAAATGAAGGGAGGTTTGGAGAGGGCTTGATCCACGTCTGTCCTGTCTCATCAAACCACATGGACCGTTCCCATCCCACCATCTCAATCACATGAAGTTTAGCCTGTAATTCCCCTCTCAGCATCTTTTCACCATTGTATAAGCTGGCCAACTCACCCATCGTCATTCCATGTATTATAGGAACCTTCGCAAAGGAACCAAAGCTATAAAGGAATTCGTTATCGGTAATAAATCCATCCATTTTCAATCCGGTAATCGGATTCGGTCTGTCAAGAACCACCAGTTCAATGTCGTTTTCTGCTGCAGCTTCCATGATAAACCCGAGGATATTTATGTGTTCATAGAAGCGGGCTCCTACTTCCTGTATGTCAAAGATGATAACTTCAACGTCCTCCAACATTTCAGGTGTTGGTTTATGGATTTCTCCGTAGAGAGAATATTTTGTCAGACCTGTTTCCGTATCTATATCCTTCTCTTTGTCTCTGGGTAAAGAGTAATCATTGGAGCGAATATTAAAGTGCATCCCAAAAAGCACAATAAGCTCAGTATCAGGATAATTGAACAGGGTGTCGGCCAGGTGTGTCCCATCTGACAAACGACCGGTATGATTGCTTACCAGTGCCAGCTTCCTGCCCTTAATGAGGTGGCCAAATTCGGAGAAGAGCCTGTCAGCACCAACGGTCACAGCCTGATCAATCTCAGGAGAACCGGATTCGCTTTTTTTTGTTGGGGCCGAGCAGTTGACCAGGGCTAAAACAAAGAAAGCTGTTGTGAATATGTCAAGCGCTACCTTGCTAAATAGTCGATTGATAATTCTTCTACTCATCAGCAGGGCTTATTTCCACGATCCAAAGTCCCTTTGAAGGCAGAAAGGTATCCACCTGGATTTGTCCATCTGAGTAAGAGGAAAGTAATCTTCTGCCTTCGACATCAATAACATAGATATTTCCTTCGGAAGGAAGCTCATAGTCACTGGCATCAGCGCCAAAATTCAGCTGGTAGGGATCATCCGAAATACTCGCAACTGCAATCCCCACATTGCCGTCATCAGCCTTCCATGCTCCCGTATAAATTAAAGGAACTTCCGCTTTTAAAGCTGTAACTGTATTTCCTGTTTTCCCCGCATATATGGATAACCTCGATATATCTATCTCCTCCACTGGGATATTCATTTCAGGAGAGCGCATCATATCTCCATGCAACAAGTACTTAAGTCCCTGGTACCTGACTTTTGCCAGGTTTATCAGATAATCAATCTCATCTTTCCTTTTTGTTGCCAGGAAATCCCTGTAATTCGCTATCGTAGGCTGTACCCCCCAAACAAAAGAACGTGCCTGCTCCATAAGGTACTGGGTATTAAAATCCTCACTCAGTAATGCCTCAGGCTCTTTTGGTGCATATTCCCTGGGCCATAAATCATCGTAGGGAGGGACTATGAGTGAAGAATAGCTACCGTACAAGACCCCATATTTGTGATAAACCATAGAATAAAGAGGGATTACCTCCCTGCTTCCAACACCTGCATACCTCTCCTTGCTCACACTCAATGTAAGGAAAACGTCCAACATCGGGAGCCAGGCCTCACAGCACCCTTCCCCGGCAAGCACTGACTGGTTGGTGCCTGCAATTTTCTGCCGAATAAGATCTGTAAGTTCAGTAAATCCCTCCACCCAGTAAGAACCACCACCGATGGGATGATTATGGCTCTTGTCATAACACAAGCGGTTCATACAGGCCTGATCCATATACACCCCGTTGGTTCCATAGGTGTTTACAACGCTGTCGCAGAGAGAGGCATATTTGTTCTGCCAGAAGTCTGTTGCCATACACATATTAGTCAGTGATTTCCCTGTAAAGATGTTATAGACATGCGACCTGGTGTTCCCATTAAGGTCTTTTACGGCATATCGTTCGCATTTTCGTCTTTCCAGCTCTCTGTTTCAGTTCCCCACTGGAAAGAATTCATATAAACAATGGCTCTGACCCCGTTATCATTTGCCTTTTTCATGGCTGGAACAAACGATTCCTTTCCTTCCCTTGGGGGTATATATTCGGGGAATCCGTCATCATAGGAACAATTATGCCACCAATGCCAGAAGACACTAACCGGAAGACCTGCTCCTCTTTTCAGGTCTATTGCGGGTTCAAGTACCCTTTCTGAAGTCTGCCTGTTCCACACCCAGATGGCCTGTTTCCTTCACCCAGGGTTGTACAAGGTCATTTTTCAGCCGGCTATCCCTGCACCATTTTTGTTCTCCCCATTCCCTGTATATCTCTGCTGCTGTCATCCAATCACCCTGGAAAACTCCTATTATGGCTTCATATTGCGGTGAATAGTGGTCTGACTTTGCATCTACAGACGGGAAGTTAATTACTTTATAGGTCAAATTCTCAGGCTATCCATAGACAATGAGAAAGTCTTACTGTAGGCTGCTGAATCATTACAGGCCAGATACAATCCATAGGTGTCAGGGTCATACCAGGCCAGCATCTGAAGAGAAATTCCTGGGTAACTATAGTTATAGCTTGCCTGTCCTCCAGACCCTGGCAAGACTTTTTCTGCCATTTCTCAAGTGATTCCCTGGGATCGTCATAAAGATATCCCAGCCACCCTGGAGTGGCAAGGTATTCATCACCCATATCAGCTATGCCACTATTTTGGAAAGATCATCCGGTTATCTCCATGCCTTTCGTTCCTTCAAGAGATATGCTCCAATGAGACATCGCATTATCATTTTCAAGTTTTACTTTTGCGACAATTTTAAGGTCCTTGTTTTCAAGTGATGAAAATCACTCCATTCCAGCAACAGTGTACCAGGATCAGGTTTTGAGAAACTAAAATTTACAGCAGCATACATATCCACTTTTTCGATCCCTGAAGGTTTGATAATATCCATTTCCCATAGCGATCCCTGTATGAGACTTGAATCAATCAGGTCACGGGAGCCTTCAACCTCAAGGAAGATAAGATATTGAACCATCTCGTTTATCGAAGCCTAGTTCAATCTTTCCGTTTTCGATAACCGTGTGGCTCCTTCAACTCCTGAATCACATCCTGTAAAAAGAGGCAATAAAAAAAGAGAAAACAATACAGAACGTAAATTTTTTAATCCTTTTCATATGGTAATATTAAATTATTGATAGAGTAAGTATTTCTTACGTTTCTTCTTATATTCAGAAAGTGCTGGTTCCCAGCTTTCCCTTATTTCCTGTTCAGTTTTTCCTTCAACAATCTGTTTCCATAGTTTATCTGTGCCGGTCAGCAGTTGAAACCCACCTTACTCTCCTTTAGCGTCCTTTCGGAAGAACTTATCTTTATCGGGATAAGCGTTGTACATTTCAATAAGCCATTGCAAATTGAGTTGTCCGGTCTCCCTGAAAATGTCAGTATCGTAATCCCTGAGATCAAGACCGTAATGTGTAACGGGAACCGTATCAAACTCACTAAAAACAAATCTCGGATCGACAACTACGTCAAATGAGAAGGAATATTTTCCTTCCAGTTCCGGACTGCCCAGTACAGTAAATGCAATTAATGGATCAGTTCCGCGTCCCACACTGATTACAGTTCCTTCAAACCAACACAAAGAAGGATATAACAAAATGGATTGCTTGGTATTCAGGCTTGGTGATGGATCGATGGGTAATTCATAGGGCATTCCAGGTTCATAGTTTTTAACCTTGATGACTTTGAGGTTACACTGCACTCCGTTCGCCAACCATCCTTCACCATTGAGCATATAGGCATATTCTCCTATGGTTAATCCATGAAGGATCGGTATAGGATTCAGTCCAACACCTGATTCAAATCCCTCTTCAAGAACAGGTCCGTCAACATAAAAGCCATTCGGATTGGGTCTGTCAAATACAATAAGGTCCACATCATTCTCCGCACAGGCTTCCATAACATAATGTAATGTTGCTATGTAGGTATAAAACCGTACACCCACATCCTGTATATCATAGATCATAACATCAACATTGGCCAGGTCTTCTACAGAAGGCTTGTGTTTACCCCTGTAAAGGGAAATAATTGGCACTCCGGTTTTAGTATCTATAGAATCATAAACATTCCCTCCCCTGAAACCATGTTCCGGTCCGAATACCTTAACCACATTAATTCCTAAGGAGATCAAGCTGTCCAGGCTGAGTTTGTCCCCGATCCTGGAGGTTTGGTTTAGGGTCATGGCAACATTCTTTCCTTCAAGTAATGAAAGGTAACTGCTCTGTCTGGTCAGCTCCGGGAATAATACCAATATCTTCAGATTTGGTCTCTGTTTCTTTAGGTTGGTTACATGAAAACAGGCTCAGTAAGATTGTTGCGAGTAAGAATAGGTTTAGCTTTTTCATAATATATAATGTAAGATTTAATAGGAATCAAGCAGAAAGTATAGAATAAAAGGCTGTCTCAGTTAGCTTTTAGACAGCCTTTTATTCTTCAACACATGACTATTACCAACCCGGATTTTGGTCCAGGTTTGGATTCAGTGTAATCTGGTCAGCCGGTAGGGGATAGAGATACATCTTGTCCTCAAACAGGTCGTTCTTCTGTCTGCCGGTGACTTGTGCATAAAGGTATCCATCGCGATTAAGCAGAACATTGATACCAGCTTCAAAAACGACTGACGGATCAGGCTTTATACCAACAAAAGCTTCATCCGCTGTTATAATAGTCACCTTTTTCCCATCGGAACAGGTCCCACTTCCTGAATGGCTCCAGCATCAGCTCCACTCTTCTCTCCCTTCGGATCTCCCACAATAATGGATCAACAGTCGGATCCTAGTCATCAGCAACAAACCCAATGTCGAGGGTTAATGGAGCAACACCAGCCCTGGCTCTCAACAAGTTTACTGTATTGTCAAGGTCTGTCTGCGTAATGGTCCCTAACTCATAAGCTGCTTCTGCATAGTTCAGAAGAATTTCTCCCAGACGGATAACAGGACAGTCGGTAGTTGCCTGTACTCCCTGTGTTGGTTGAGTTGCAATCTCCGCATAGGTTGCATATTTCGCAGGAGAATACATCGGTATTCCTTGGTTAAAGAGGAATACGACCCTGGTCGTATCGATGATATTCTTAATTCTCCTGTCCCTGTTTGCAGTTATAGCAACAGGGATATCGTAATCTGTATACGCCTTAATAATTGTGTCCGTTGTATTAAAGATCCATTCGGTATAATCAGGATGAGTACCTCCATCATAACTGATCGGCTTTCCGTCCTCCATTAAGAATGAGGAAACGGCATCCAGTGTAAACCCGAAGTATGGTTCATGAAAAATAAAACTAAGGATACTGTGCCTGAGGTTTTCATTATACTTTTTCATGAGAATAACTTCGGAATTCCCACCCAGATCCTCACTGGTAAAAAGTTCAATATAGCTGCTGTGCAAGCTATATGGACCCTTATCCATTAATTCCTTTGATGCATCATAAGAGGCCTGGTACAAAGGGGTCGGATTGGAGCCCGCAACATTATGGTATTCAAATGTTGTTGCAGCAGCCAAGCATATCCTTGATTTCAACGCCAATGCAGTCCACTTATTTACATGAACCTTATCATCCACCTCATCCAGGTTAGCAATAGCATAGTTCAGATCAGCTACGATATTATCCACTACAACTACACGTGAATCCCTGGCTTTGTATAATGCATCCTTGTCTGTACTCTCAATGGGTTCATTATAAAAGGTACATCTCCGAAACTGCGTACTTTTTCCAGTACTCTATAGCCCTGAAAAGTCGGCCAATGGCAATATACTTGTCCCTGACAGACTCATTTACAGGGGCTTTTTTAGCTCCCTGGATCATAACATTGGTTCTTCGGATATCTGACCAGTACCATTGTGTACCGGATTGGGATGATGGAACAGTAGTGGGAAAATCATCTTCTACTCTTGGATCAAGACTGATTACATCATCCGTAAGGACACTGAAGAAATGATCTCCACCAAAGAATCCTCCCGTACCGTAACCCAGGAAAGCGCTATATCAACCATATGAAAACGCTTTTAAGTTCGCTTCACTGGTCCAATAGTTATCATCGGTAAATTCAGTTTCTGGCTGAATATCTAAAAAATCTTCACAAGCTGTGAAAATTAATATAATTGATAGTATAATTATTGTTTTTTTCATAGTCTAAAATGTTATTTGTAATCCAAATGAATAACTTCTTGAATAAGGGATGTCATTACCATAGGAAACAAACCCGGTGTTTGAAGTTGTTTGTGATTCCGGATCAACGGGAATATATGACCAAATGTGTTCCCAAAGATTATAAGCAGAAAAATATATTCTCCATGCTGAATTTTCACTCTTTCTGTGATGTTAGTTGGCAAAGTGAAACCCACAGTCAGTTCCTTAAGACGCATATAAGTCATATCCTGAAGATACCTTGACGAAGGAACGTAATTGTTTATGCCTCGCAATCTTGTGTATCCGGCTAGAGTCAACTGGCCCACATCTCTTTGATTAGTCAGATAATTTTCTAAATTGGAAGTGAAAGGCCTTGGATAGAAGGCATCTGTATTGTTTTCACTCCAGAAGTCTTCCTGGTATGCAAATATATTAGAGTAATGGAAAGCAGGCAGGGCTACATTCCCCTGTGCCCAGTACTCTCTCTTCCCGATACCCTGGAAGAAAATACTTAAATCGAACCACTTATAATTTGCGCCGGATCTGAACCTGTACTCATATCTTGGAGTACTATTTCCGATTACTTTCAGGTCCCCATGATCCGCTAAGGTATATGCTCCCTTATCAACAAAGCCATCATCATTCAGATCTTCATATTTAGTGTCTCCGGGACCAAGGTTAAAGGCGGTTGAATAAATGTCAGTATCCGGAATTGGTTGATCGGGTAATAAGTTTCCACCCACGTCAAAGTCTTCAGCCTGGTATAACCTGTCGGACTCAAATCCCCAGATCTCTCCAATTTTTTTCCCGGAATAGAAATCAGACAGAATACCTGTTTCATTGCTCCATTTTGTGATCTCTGCAGTAGCATCATATAGAACACCGGTAAAGAATACATTGAAATCATCACTGAATCTGTGTTTAACATTAAGCGTCAGTTCCCATCCCCTGGTTTGCATTTCTCCTGAGTTGACCTGTGGTATGGAAGCTCCGAATACTACTGGTAATTGTGATCCGGGACCTAACATATCTTTATTGGTTCGTTGAAACCAGTCAAATATCAGCTCAACCTTATTATTAAATAATCCTATATCTACTCCAAAATCAAGTGTCTCGATGGTTTCCCATGTAAGTGAAGGATTTACAGCTGTTGGATTGCTGAATGTTGTTTCCAATGCAGAACTCACGATCCAGTTGGCTGTAGAATTACTGATTGTTGGAATGAACGCGAACTGTCCTACATCCTGGTAGCCAATCTGTCCCCAGGATGCTCTCACCTTAAGATTATTGATTCTTGCAGCTTCCAAAAAGCTGGCATAATCTTCTTCTGAGATCTTATAACCAGCAGACATAGAAGGGAAGAAAGCAAACCTGTCTCCTGCGGGGAATCTTGAAGATCCATCCATCCTTCCATTAAATTCCAAGAGGATTTTGTTTTTGAAATTATAATTCAACCGGCCAAAGAAACCCAGAACACTCCAGTTTACCTTGGAATTATCTACATTTGGATCACCGGTGGCAAGGGCTAATTCAGGAAGGTTGGGGTCTAACAGAAAAGGTCTGTTTGTATATACATACAAATACTCACTTTTCTCAACGTTCATACCACCTAAGAGATCGAATGTGTGTCCATCGAACATGGTATTTGTATAATCAAAATATGCATTGAATGTATATAATTCACTGTTCCTGTTTCTAACAGTTGTCTGGTTCCTCGAAGATGTTGTTGCATAATGGAGGGGTTCATATACAGGAGTATTTCCCTGGCTCCACCAGTTGATCATGGGTACAGAACCACCTTTTTCATGATCTACCTCACCTGAATGAGCATAAGAAAAATCTGTGTTAAAGTTCACATCATGCTTATCAGAGGTATATACATCAAATAATGCTTCTATCGTATTTCTTGAATAATCTCTTTCCAGGTGGTTCCGGTTTGCCTCTCTCAGGTATCCTATCGGACCAATAAAGCTGGTTCCCTCAGGAGCGCCAAAATAGGTGCCATCAGAAAGTCCATATGGCCAGTTACTTGTCCATCTTAAAGCATAGAAAAGATATCCCAGGGAACCTGTCCTGTAATTAAAGGGCTCTTCATAGGTCTTCTTTGAATACATCGATTTGAAATTCAGAGTAGCCCAATCTGTCAGTTTTGTTGAGACATTAAGATTCAGATTATGCCTGTCCAGGGTTTCAGTATTTACTTCATACATGCCTTCTTTAGCATTATACCGATAAGACAGATTATATTGTACTTTGTCAGATCCTCCGCTAATTGACAGATTCTGTGTTTGAGAAAAAGCATTGTCAATTAATATCTGGTCGAATACATCAAATGACCTGTAGCAATAAAACTGTCCGCCGATAACCTCAAAATCACGTCCTTCTAGCATTATATCATTTTTCATTTTACTTCCGAGGTATCCATACTGCTCCTCCCAGGCTATACTATTATTTCTCCAGTCGGTTCCACCCATACCAAAGGCAAAAGGTGCACCTCCGTTATTCCTGTCTTTTGCAACATGAATTGATTCCATCAATTCCTCCATATGGGCATGTTTAATATCCCAAATGGGTGTGCTCCAGGCAAAGTTGTTCGAATAGTTAACTACAGTTTTTCCTGGTATGCCTTCTTTGGTAGTTACAAGCACAACACCAAAAGCTGCCCTGGCTCCATAGATCGAAGATGAAGCTGCATCTTTAAGTACAGATATTTCAGCAATAGCTTCAGGGTTTACATCAGACAACCTTCCTTCAACGCCATCAATAAGAATCAGAGGATTGCTGGAACCGTTAACCGAACCATAACCTCTTAACTTGATATTTGGTTCTGAGTTAAGGTTTCCATTGCTATACGTAACGGTAACACCCGAAACTACACCCTGCAGGCTTTTTGCTACATCGGCAACAGGTTTTGATTCAAGGGTTTGTGTAATATTCACACTAGATACTGCACCGGTCAGGTTTACCTTCTTCATGGTTCCATAACCTACTGTCACCACTTCTTCCAGAGCTGCAAAATCTGTTTTCCAGGGTGACGTTTATTACAGTATTAGTTCCAACAGTGACCTCCTGGGAAATCAATCCGATAAAGGAGAACACAAGTACAGCATTGGGGTCATCTACTGAAATAGAGTAATTACCATCCATATCCGTTACTGTACCCTGGGATGTTCCCTGGACTACAATATTAACCCCCGGTATGGATGCACCATCCTGATCAGAGACAGTACCAGTGACAGTACGCTCCTGCGCCATCACCTGAACTGCTCCGAATAGTAGTAAAAACAATGCAATCTTACCAATTAAGAATGCTTTAGAATGCCAAAAGACCTTTAGAACTGTCTTCAGGCATTTAAGGTTTTTTTCATAATAAAAATTTTAGGGTTTACGACTTTAGGATTTACGACTATTAAAAAGTTCAAACTCATTGTATAAGGCTCTATTATTGAGCGGAATAATACACTAAGCTATCCCTTCATTTTTTTGTAGAATTTTTCCCCATAGGCAAATAGTTGTTTTGGTGATTATTAAATATAATTATAACCTGGGATTAATCCAGTTAATAACATGTTAAATATTGAAGCAGGATAACACTCCCGAATAAAAGGGCCACTGGTTAAGTCCAATAATAATAAGCAATCTAAACCAGTGAATCACGGAAAAATCAACAAGAAAATTTTCGAGTGCGTTTTCGTTAACCTGGTTCCTAATATTATCCGATTAGGTGTCATATTTGATATCAATTATAATTCATCGCATTGGGGGTGACAAACACCTATCCATTGGGTTTTGGAGGAAAGTCTGGATTTTCGTATTTTAATAAACTAATCCACTAAGAACCTATTTCCTATGAAACGAGCTCCAATCATTTTGATCTGCTTTTTATTCCTAGCTATCTTCGGATGTTCAAAAAGAACCTGTACGTGTGTGGATATATTTGGTGGAGAGCAGACAGTTGAAATCTCAGCTTTTGAAACATGTAGTGATCTGGAACCCATGATGGGTAGCTGTACCCAAGACTAAGATCCTGGACAATAGTTATGTTTGCCAAGCTAACTTATTTATTCCATATCACATAGTTGTTTCAACTTATTAATGCTCTTCATTTTTGGCTTAACAGTTATCATATCAGGACCAGAATAATAACGCAGATATATTTGATTCGATTCTTTAATTTTCTCCATAGTAGTAAGGGGGATTTTATACCTGAATCTTGTTAGTTTTCTGTTATTTTCCGAATAACCTGTAACGACAGATACAGAGGTAGAATCAGAAGTAGAAATACTTGATGTATTTTCTGAGATGCTTCTGACATTTTCAAGTTCAATTTCGTCAATAACCATAGGGTAAGTCTCATTATCAATAATAAAGATTACTTTTTCATCAAGTTTGAAGCTGGAACTCGATAATGATAAGACATCATAAGCAGAATATGATATTTCATTTTGGGGATTAATCTCCTTGACGATTGATTGAGTGATGCTAAAAAGGGGAGATCGCCGATCACGATCCTTGACGTAATATTTAAGTTCAAACCGTTTTGTAGAGTATACCAAATCATTCTCGGCGTAGATTTTATTGGTGGTGAAGCAACTTTGAAATGCGAAAGAAACTAGCGAAATGCCTATGATACCGTAGGCAAACCTTTTTATGGACTGGTTTTTCATTTCAGCGGATATTAATTGGTTATGTGCTTGTTGTTCGTGGTTATATTGTCTACTTCAAAACACGTGCCTTTGTTTTTGTCTGGAAATTCCATCGCAGGCGAGCACCTGCCTCAAATATCACTAAGGCGATCTAAACATGGATGCCAAATATTTGAAGTTTATTCCTCTATTTAAACTCCTCCAGAATCTGGATAGTTGGTTGGGGTTATGAAGCATTTATTGCCAATCGGCAGGATTACCGCTGTCCGGCAGCTGATGGAGTCCGGATTTACGGATGATTCTATTCTCTGTTATAGCAAGTTTTCGGTAGCCCAGGTTTGTTGCAATATATAAAAGGGGCATCCGAAAATTTCCCAGGACCCTAACAGCGATACTGAATAATTTACTGAAGTCAGTCTTGGCCTTGATTTTACCAATTTGCAATTCCAGCGGAGTCATATTCCTGGGCCGGAAAACCACCGTATGGTGGTCATAGTATTCCCATTTTTCATGTAAAAGTCTCCCGGTCGCCTTAAATCTCTCAAATACACGGGTACCAGGATATGGAGTTAACGCATTAATAGAGGCCAAACTGATACGATTCTTCCTTAAGAATTTAATAGTCTGCCTGAATGTTTCAGGGGTATCGTCATCGAAGCCAAAAATCACCGAGGCCTGGATCATGATGCCCATTCTAAGTATTTTCTTAATACTTCTTTTGGTGTCTTCCAGGCTTTTAAGTTTTTTGAACTGATGAATGTTGCTTTCCACCACACTTTCCAGGCCAATGAACAATCCTTTGCATCCACTTTGCTTGGCCAGTTTCATCAGTTCTATATCGTTGGCGAAGGAAATGGATGATTGTCCGACCCACCTGATCTTCAATGGAATCAATGCAGTGAAGAGCTCCCTGGCATACGTTTTATGACCAATAATATTATCATCCAGGAAAATAAAATTCCGCCCCTTTGATTCCTGAATATCCCTCACGACATGTTTTACCGGTATAAGCTTGATTTTCTTTCCAAAAATATCCGTTACGCAGCAGAAATCGCAATCGTACGGACAACCCCGTGATGTTTGCAGGGGGACCAGGTTAAACTTCCGCTTTTTAGCCAATGCAGAATAATCTTTGGGGATATACCGGTCCAGATCGGGGTTGGGTTCGTGATATCTCTCCTGAAGCTTATCACATTCAATATCTTCGAGTATTTTCTCCCATACTCCCTCCGCTTCTCCAATAACTACCGCATCGGCATGTTCCAGTGCCTCATCAGGTAACAGCGAAGGATGGATCCCTCCCATCACGACTATTTTTCCTTTTTCCCTGAATGCATCCGCTATACGATATCCCCGGTATGCATTTGAGGTCAGACAACTAATTGCCACAACATCGCAATCTTCCTCATAGTCCAGTTCCATGTATTCCTCCTCAACAATCTTTACCTCGTGCTTTTTTGGGGTAAGACCTTGAAGTATAAACAATGCCAACTGAGGGATTAAAATTCCCTTGTTGGTAAATTTATGAGGATCCCTTACCGGTGAAATTAATAAGATCTTCATATACAGCGAATTAATTATCCATAATCTGTCGGGGCCGCGGGGACCAGCTATCCTTTCCTCCGGACTAGCGAATATCCAAATTGGGAATACTGGATCCGGTGCTGTAAGCTGCCAATATCCGTTCCGGTGTCATAGGCAATGTATATACCCGGGCTCCAACAGCATCGAAAATGGCATTGGCAAGCGCAGCACCTACGGTCGTGATCGCCGGCTCTCCACAACCCTGGGGGGGTAGCTCCGGATTATCGATCAGCACAATATCAATCGGTGGCGCATCGGAAAACCGGGTAATCTGGTAAGAATCGAAGTTTTCCGTTCGTATTTCCCCGCCACTGAATTCAATTTCCTCGGAAAGAGCCGCGCTGAGCCCCATCGTAATCCCACCTTCAATCTGTAGTTTCGCGCCTTGTGGGTTTATGATCTCACCCATGTCCTGAGCACACACAAAGCGTTCTACCTTCACCATTCCTGTTGTTTGATTCACAGCTACCTGTGCCATGGTGGCCACGTAGGTATTCAAATAGTTTGTACACGAGATGCCGTATCCTTTGCCACTGGGGCTCTTATCAAAACGATGTCCAAATTTATCTGCAGCAGCTTTTAGCACACGAATCATACGTTCGTCCTTCAAGTTATTCAATCGAAATGCCAGCGGATCCATTCCTGCTGCCTGCGCAAGAATATCGGTATGCGATTCCATGGCAAAAACGTTTGTGTTGCTTCCGGGGCCCCGCCAGGCGCCCGTTCCGAATGGATGCACTCTGCCCGAATTCCGGGTTCTTACACGGGAATGCTGAATGTTATAAATCGGTTCCGAGCTTCGCGAACCGGTAAACAGGATATCACAATCCCAGAAGGTAATATGGCCCTGCGCATTTAAGCCAGATTCCAGTTGAACCAGAGCCGCCGGTCGAAAGGCATCATAAAAGAACTCTTCTCTCCGGTTCCATGCAAGTTGTACGGGACGCCCGGAAATTTTCGATAATCTAACAGCCTCACTGATTTGTTGACCTGATTTTTTACCGCCAAATCCCCCACCCACAAAAGGAGTGAGTACATGAACCTTTTCTTCCGGCAGATCCAGAGTCTCGGCTGCTGTTTGCCTGACGCGGAACGGAGCCTGTGTGGAGGCCCAAACAGTCACCAGCTCATCCTGTACCTGCGCCAGTACCGTATAGGGTTCCATCGGAGCATCAGCCACATAATGATTGTAAAATTCCGTTTTTACGATCTGTTCCGCTGCAGCATGCCCGTCAGGGAGGCTCCCGGTCTCCAAATAAACGCGGCCATCGGGGGCCGCTTTCTTCAGATAATCAAAAATGGAGCTTATTATCCACTTCCGGCTCAGGTACCTCCCATTCTGCAGAAATTAATGCAAGTGCTTTTTCTGCCATCCCTGTCCTTTCATGCAATACGGCAACCAGATCCTTTTCCTGAATCACCATCGCACCCTGAATGCTCCTGGCCCGGGAGACATCCACCGAGGCCAGTGTGGCCCCGTGAGAGGGTGGTCGAAGGACTTTTGCGTACAACATGCCCGGGAGCCTCACATCACCCGTGAACTTCGCTTCGCCTGTCACTTTCTGCCTTGCGTCCGTTCGCAAAGTGGGCGTGCCGGAAACCGTATGTCCGGAAATAGACTTTATGGGCACATCCGCCATGTGCCGGTCGATTTGCTTTCCTTTTACCAGCTCTGCGTAAGACACTCTGCTGGCCGCATTCCTCTTATCGCTAACCACCCCATTTATAACAAGCAGGCGCTCAGGTGGAATATTCAGTTGTTCTGAAGCCAGTTGCAGCAATATCGCCCTTGCTTCAGCTCCTGCCAGTCGAAGGGGCGGCCCATAATATTTCGTACTCCGGGAACCTGTAGTGCCGCTATCCCATGGGCAAAGCCTGGTATCGCCCATCACCATGTCTATCGAATCAAGCGCCACATCTAGCTCTTCGGCCAGCATCTGTGCCATGGATGTAATGATCCCCTGCCCCATCTCAATTTTACTGCAATACAGAGACACCCGGCCATCCTCACCAATTTTCAGATACGCATTGAAGTCGGTGGGATAATTGCTGCCCCGCTGCTGCAGAGCGATCGTACCTAGAGTTCCTGGCGTAAAGAATATAAAAACACCACTGCCCGAAATCTTCAGGAAGTCTCGCCGCGATAAGGGCCAGACAACCGAATCAACAGTTTCACCTGATTGTAAGAATTGGTCATCATTCATATCAAAGATCCTTCATGAAACATTTTCTACAGTTTCGCCAAAATCAAAGATACAAAATGCCTGATATCGTTGTCAAGCTTCTATCCCTTGGAGGAATTGGGTATATGCAAGATAAAGAGAAAGGGGATATTCATTTAGCTGACCTAGCAGGAGGGATGTCACGAATAAGACTCTGACCTATTCTAAATAATTCCTTAATAAGCGGTAGAAATCAGATTTGCTGGTATGGAGCTCATTTAGCAATTCTCTGATCTCATTATGCCAGCGCATTCTGTCATGGGAATGCAGAAAATCCCGGGCAATATCCTTACCTTCCCGGTTTGCTTTTTCAACCTTCAAGCGGAACTCATTTGTCCTTGTCAGGATATTCCCAACAATACTTACCATCGATTTTGTTGTTGGACTGAGATGCAGCCCCGGGAAAAGAAAATCACTTGACATTGCAATGGTAGAATTTATTCTGTCTAAATGATTCATTAAGCGACTCAGCAGATTGTGAATGCTACCTACTTCATCCCCGGTCATTTCGATATGCATTGATTCAGATACACACTCAGTATGAAGGACAAATTCTTTATAGGATTCGTACCGCATATCATATAGCCTTCGCCTGTCAGTATTTAGCTCAATTAACCAAAACTGGAATATCCCAAATCCCATGGCCAGTGAGGCGAATACCCCTGTAATTCTTTCTTCGCTTTCAATCACAAAGTCATCAATCAGGAATAGGTACCATGTCTAAAAGCAGTACAAGCAACAGGAATAAAAAGGCAAGGGCTTTTTCAATTCGGTAGTTCATGAATCTATGTCTTCCTATTGAGCAAGATAGCAGATAAGTAAATTGAAATCAATTACGTTATCAACACATGCCTTATCTGATAGTAAGGCGGGTGCACTATAGGTGCTATGGAGAGTCGGACCCACGTCCAAAACAAGAATCCAGTTTGTGTTCTCCGTATAAGGGCACTCCTCAGGATTACTTTCCCATAGATTGCATTGAATCGGAAATCTACTAAAACTCCATCGGGGAAAAAGACACTGGCTGTTATCAACGCAGTGGTTATTGCTGCCACCATCGCATTCAACTCCATTGCAAGCGCCGGGGGGATAAATGGGAATACGGTGGGCGGGATCAGCGATAAGTACGACACGCTGTTTACCCCTGCGGGCTACGCATTCGCCATCTGGGGGATCATCTACCTGGGTCTGATTGCTTATGCGGTCTTCCAGCTTCGCAGGGCGTTCAGCAAGGAAAAGGAGAGTGATTTCATCCTGCAGGCCGGACCATGGATGACGGTTGCCAATCTGGCCAATATCCTGTGGCTCTATGCATGGCTGAATGAGTATGTGGGTCTTTCCCTGGTGTTGATGCTTGTTATCCTGATCTCGTTGTTGATCCTGGTGATCCGGCTGAATATGGAACGCTGGGATGCGCCTTTCCCCTCATTGCTTTTGTATGGTGGCCGATCTGTATCTACAGCGGTTGGATCGCCGTGGCAACCATCGCCAATGTATCCTCCCTGCTGGTCAGTCTGGAATGGCAGGCGCTGCTTAGTGCAGAGGGCTGGGCCACTGTGATGATTATTGTGGCAGTCGTGCTGAACCTGCTCATGATCCTGCTTCGCAATATGCGGGAGTTTGCCGCGGTGGGCATATGGGCACTACTTGCAATCTCGTTGCGTCACTGGGACAGCATACCCCTACTTCAGTGGACGGCGCTCACAGGTGCCATCTTGCTGCTCCTGGCCATCTGCGTGCATGGTTTCCGCAACCGGGCTACCGGAGTACATATCAAGCTCCGGGAATACTATGGATCTTAGAGTCTCTTCGCGGCTAATGAATCTAATGTTCCATGTACGGAAATTTGCTCGGTTACCAATAATTGGTAACTTTGTGAAAAACGATAATAATGGGAAAGAACACATCTATATCATTAGGGGACCATTTTGAAAAATTCATTCAGAATGAAATCTCAACGGGAAGGTATAGTTCTGCAAGCGAAGTAGTCAGGACTGCTTTACGATTACTCGAAGCTGAAGAGAACAAGATCAAAGCCTTAAGAGCGGCTATCGAAGAGGGTGAGAAGTCTGGCTTCGTTGAGGACTTTGACCCCAAGGCACATCTTGAAGCGCTACATCGCAAGCATCTATGAAAAGGGCAAAATACCGAATAAGTGAAACCGCTATTAAAGACTTAGAGGGTATTTGGGAATATACCTATGTACATTGGTCAAAAGAGCAGGCGGACAGATACCATAGCCTGATAATGAACGAAATTGAATTCATTTCTGAGAATGCGACCTCAGGGAAATCTATGGAGCATGTCAGAGAGGGGTATTCAGTAGTATATGTAAAATCGCATATGATATTCTTCAGGAGAAATAACGAGGTCGTTGAGATCATAAGGATTCTGCATCAAAAGATGGATATTGAATCGAATCTCGGTTAAGGTGTATTCTTGCATCGGTTTGGGCACCCGGGGCAGCATTCCGCAGTTTTATTCCTTCCAGTCGACCGAGACTATGATCTCGTTCTTTCGGCCGATGAACTGATAGGGCGGATTGTAACCCAGAAAGCGAAAGTTCCCGGAATAGCTGACACCTTTCTCATCCAAGGCCTTCCTCAGCTTCCCGGAGTAGCGGGCGATCTTTGCATCGTTTGCATAGCCGCCGAATTTCAACACGGCCACATATTCATCCTGGCTCTTTTCCAGTTTCACCCTCGAATCCCTGGGTCTGGGCAGGCTCTGCTCATCGAATTTCGATGGCATAACGAAACTCATGGTTGATTCGCTATCGTTGATGTCCATATGCACCGGTGACGTCATGGCAATCCTGGTATTGGATTCATTCCCGCCAAAGATAAATCCGGCCAGCGCCCGGAACCCGGGTGTGGAAATCTGCCGGTAGGAGTTTGCCGGACTATATATGGTGGCCATCATGGCCGACGGGTAGTGACGGATTTCGTATTCTTTTACCGGACTCTACCAGCCTGTATTTCTGCTTTTCTATAGATGATGCCATAATTGTTGTGCTGAGGAGTGTAAGTGGTATTATGAAGGGGATGCTTCTAGCCAGATCCTGTCGATCTCCAGTCTGAAGCTTTCGTTCTTTTTGTTGGAAATCAGGAAGGAGCATTCGCGCAACACTTCGCCGGGATAGTTAGGCAAGTCAGCCGCATACCCCTGAAAGTCGGGATCATTTGATCAAATGGTACGGTGACCTCCTGCCATGCTCCCGTAGTCGGGAATTCGTACTGATAAGACTGCCTTTCATTCAGCTCCGAACGTACCCTGAACTGGTAGTTCTTTCCGTCTCCCTTCAGGCGGATTTTAAAAGCCGAGTAGCCTTTCGTTTCGAGCCCATCCATGCGGGCACGAATGGAGGAAAACCCACCGTTGTTTTCCAGTGATACCGTACCCTGGAAAACCCCGTGTCCTTCTTCCGACAGCCCTACATTGCCCTGGGAACGGCCGCCCATGACCCCGTCATCTACCACAAACCAGTCGCCCGATTTGCTATCAGTAGAAAAATCATATACTTCCTGTGCATTCATTTGCATGCTTATAAATAGGAACCCCGCGATTACTAATGTTTTCATAAAAGAGTAACCATGAAAAACATACAATGTTCAGTAAATACTAGTAAAACATTCAACAAAAGAGGTGAGGCACACGCATATATTCCCAAAAGCACAGTCAGCTGACCCCATAAAAGATTAACAATCGACAGGGCCGGTCAAGAAGAATAAATTTAATTCTTAATAATTGAATATCAATCCTTTAGTTGCAATTTCGACACCAGTTGTTCCCCAAACTTCTTGCACACATAGTCAACCGGTTTATTGCCAACAAAGTTGCCCGAAGCTATAATTTCACCTGTATTCAGGTCTGTCAGTGTAGCAGAGAAACTAGTGAAATCATAATGTTTCGGTAAGCGAATCATATCCAGTGTACCTACTCCTTCAAACTCAAGTGAATACACAGAATTAAGTTCTTTAACCATATACAATTCAGTACTCATTTCACTATTTTCGTAGTCAGATCCTCGAGATTCCATATGAAACTTGATAGCTTCCCTGGCAAGTGAATTGGAGATGATATTGAATCCTTGTTTGATAAGTTCGTTGGTAATTATTCCCTCTGCGCCATCACATCTCCATCCGTATTATTCCCCAGGATATTTGTGCTATGGGTTGCCTTCCTTAATACAGTAATACTGGCATCTTTAGAAAAGACGACACCTGGTTTGACAAATACTTCCACATCAGGTTCTATAACGACTGATGTTGTTGATCCGCAAGCAAAGATTATTAAGGAGAACAATGAGATAACAATGAAGTGCAGGATCGTTCTTAGATTCATGATTGCCGGGATTTAGGGTGCTAAAGTTATGCCATGGTGGGGAGAATGCCAAATGAAATATACGGCGTGTAGGATAAATGATTTTGGGAAGCAAAGCACAACAACTATTCCTGGATGATTTTTACCTCCTCCGCCTGAAGTACCTCCAGGGTAGTTGCATCATACACAAATGCAAGGACCGAACAATTCAGGGGATTGTATTCCATATCGATGGCAGTGCTGAAAGATTTGATTATTTTCTGCCCATTCGCTGCTGGGCTCTCAAAGAGCGGATCTCCCCAGGTTCCGTTCAGTGAGGCGCGAAGCATATGCCGGTGGGTATAGTCCTCAATTACTGTCGGATCTTCGTTATAATCCTTCTGGGCACTCACGATACTATCTTCCACAATAAATGCAGAAAGATTGAGGGTGTTTTGAAAATCCTGAAGGAGGTGGATCTGGATATGTGCGGCAAAATCATTGCTGTCGGCATCATATTGGGTAATGATCTGCATATCGATAAGAGGACCGGTCGATAACTGCGCTTCAATCGCCCCTTCCCAATCAGAATAGACCAGAATTGTATGGGCATTATATTCAGTCCTGTTTACAAGTCCCCTGGGTAATCCGGCGGCCTCAATCCCAAAATAGTAGTCAAGATCATCGCCTGTTGGAGTTCTGTAATCATTGCTAAAGTACCCTGTTTCATCGGCACCTGCAAAGTAGGCGGTAACATGAAGGGCAAGTGGTATTAACTGATCATGATAGATCTGTTCCAATCGAATTACTTCTTCACCGGCGCGGGGACAGTTACCACATTTATGACCCGTGAAATGTTCAAGAAAGACCTTCTTTACATATTCTGTTTTTTCCGGGAACTCGGGCACCGGAAATCTCGTGGTGTCAGCTTCATTGTCCTCAATCGTATAGGGAGGTTCAATTACATCACAACCCAGGATCACAGTCAGGGCGATCAGTAGTGAAAATATGGCTTTGAGAAATCGAATCATCATCCCTTCTTAGTTGTCATCCATAATTAAAAACTATGTGTAAGATTCAGCATCAGACCGTTTGATGCAGGTACCGTGCGACAAACCCCACCCAGACAAAGAACCCCTTCTCTCTGTCGACCGTAGGATAGATGAACCCGGGTCGCCTTATGTCTGTATCCCACAGAGAAATAGTAATAATGAACCTTCCCATCCGGGTTTCCATAATTATATTGATCCATTGCAGCAACAAACCAGTTATGGAAGGTATATTCAAGTAATCCACACACCCAGTTTCCGTCATCCTTGTCTACCCAGGCATGTTGCAATTCCATTCTGATTGAATTTCTGGCTTTATCTTATAGCTAAGATCAGCAACCACAATGTTTGAGGTAATTATGCCCTCGCCTTCCGCACCCAGGAGTATGTCATTATTATATTTGAGGTGATAATAGGCCAGTACTCCTTTAAATTCCTTCGAAAACTTCTTTGTGATCTTCGTATTAAAGTCCTCGTAGTACAATTCATCACCGGACTGGAAGAAGGGTGAAATATACCCCAGCGTTCCGCTTTCACCAATCTCAAGGGTATCGATAGCGATACGTTTACTACTCATTACCCGTGAGTAAGAAAGTGAAACATGTGTACCGTATTTTCCTCCGAGCATTGATCCTTTCCGGAACCTGTAGCTCAGTTCGGCACTGTAACCAAATTCACCATTTTCCTGTGTCGCATAGGGATAAAAGGAAGGCAGACTGTAGGTGTGGCTTGTGGTTACCGGAGATAAGAAGTTAATCTGTAAATCGTTAGCCGTGGCATTCCTGTCGGAACGGAAGGACATGTTGTCGGCCCATTTAGCAATAACAAGTACACTGAATCCTTTGCGGGAATAGGAAGTATTTATCTGAATGGCCTGTCCGTCTTTATAGATAAAGTCATTGTTGATGGAAGGATCATTGATCTTGTAGGCATATTCGCCGTTAATATTAAAACCGGATCGGTTAAGTGTCAATCTGCCTGCAAATGAAGCTACATTATCCGGCAGTTTATACCGGGTCTCATTCTTCTCCTGGTACTTACTCACAAAAGAACCTCCCAGTATAATCCGGGTCTTCCATTCCTTCTTAAGCAGACTGTTAAAATCAAATTCTGCATCAATGCCCCGAACAATGCCCGGACCTTTTTCAAAATAGTATCTCTGCTCTGCAATGACTCCTTTTAAGACAATCCCGCTATTGAACAAACGCGCCTTTACTCGTACACCATCAAAGGCATTATCATAGCCCAGATCTTTTTCTTCATACGCACGCAGGATCAAACCGCTTCCAAACTGCTCATAGAAGCTTCCTGCTGTAATCTCAATAAATCCGGCATCGTAAGAAAGAAAACGGTAAGGGAAACCCACACCATCATTTGCCTTTTCGGGATTCGGATATCCTTCAAGGGTATTCAGATAGGCTTCAAACCTGACCCCCGCAGTAAAATTGCCCAATGAGTAGGTCAGGTTGAAGTATGAATTTGACAAAAAGACTTCCTTGGGTTGCACCGCTTCAATGGTAGAATCCGCAGTATATACCTGGGCCAAAGTCTCGAAACTGCCATGTATACTGGATCCGGCCAGAACCTGGCCAAACAGCTGCCCGTTCCAGAGTATGCAAAGGCAGCTGACAATAAAAACAATTCTGGCAAGTTTCATGCTGACAGTGATCTGATCAGTTAGTTTATAGAGCTTGCTTTACCTGTTCAAACAGTTCTTCCTCATCCCCCTCTGCATAGGCAGTATGCTGATAGACTATTTCACCCTTTGTATTAATCACAAAAGTATGAGGTGGATTCACCACGTTCATGGCACGTTTTAAATCTCCGTTGGAATCCAGGTAAACATCAAATTCCCATCCCCTGCCATCTGCAAGCGGAACCACCCGCATACTTGTTCTTGAATCGTCAATCGAGATTGCAATCACTCTGACATCCGTTTCATCCTGCCAGTCTTCAAGGTTCTCAGAAATCGCATCCAATTCCTTGATACAGGGTGAGCACCAGGTTGCCCAGAAGCTCAATATCACCGGACTATCACCATCGAGCAGTGAAGATGTGTTAATGGTTTTTCCCGTCAGGTCTTTTATGTCAACCCTGGGAAGATCCGACTTGCTTATCCTGAGCATGCACGTTTACGCCGATCAAAATAAAAACAATCAGTGTGATTATGTTAAGATTTCTCATACTTAAAATAAGTATAACAGTGTTTGCTCTTATTCGACAACAACTACCGGCTGCGCCACATTGCCCTTATCTGAATTCAGGAGGATATAATATGTTCCTGATGAAAGCTGATACTGGCTGAGTTGGATTTCCAGCTTTCCGGATGCAGGATCTATGGCCTGGTCCATCAATAATCTTGATGTATTGTCAAAGAGTTTTACAGAATGGTATTTTGCCTTAGATGCAGAGAAATCAATACTGAGCACCTCATTTGCATGTACCGGATTTGGCCATATCTTCAGATCACTGGTATTCCGTTGTTCAATTCCTGTTCCATCAGCAATATTAAATACTACATAAACACTGCTGTAATCTTTTGTATCATCCGCATTAAAGAAAGTATAACGCATTTTCTGACCACCAGCATTGCCATTAGGTGCTATATCAGCGCGGAATTCTGTGCTGATTGAATCGGGCCCCATAACTGCATTGCTTGAGGAAACCATTACATCATTTGCGTAGCAGGTTCCTGCCCAGCAGAAGGTATTTGTCGTTCCGGCGACTTCCTCAATAACCTCTTTTCCACTCCTATTGTGGTAGTGGTACCGGCAATATTCTGAACTAATAGTTTAACTCCAAACTCAGCTCTGAAGGAAGACCATCTACCTCGATGGTTTCACCTTCATCAATCAGCGTACCATCTTCGGTATAAAGCGCAATACTACCCAAATTCAACTTGTGTTCTTTTGCATTATGAATCTCTCTTTTAGTATAGTCTTCGTTGTATTCCTGAACAACAACTACCAGTGAAATCTGCTCTGCATTAAATTCCTCAGGGATGCTATATGTGAACTGATGGGTATAAGTTTCTCCGGCTACCACTGTCTCCGGGATGCTTCCTTCAGCCCCCCAGGCTCCGCCAAGCATTTCCCTGACCACATGATTATGCACAAATTCAGTCATAGTTTCAGGTTCATTATAGTATGGATGACCCGGATAATTGTCATTCTGACTGTAATAATTCTGTTGATCGTAGGCCGGGCTATCTTCATCAATATTGTTCTCAACCACATAACAATTGAACCGGAAATCTTCGGTCATTTCCTGTGAAAACTGAGCACTGGCATCAATAAGGATTTCCCGGGTATCACTATTATAGGAAAGAGTAAAGTCAACATCAACCGGCACAGCCATACTACTCCTTTGAATGACTCCACTTTCCCAGCTTCCCCGGTCAAGTATTATCCCATCGCTGCTCAGCATATATCTGTCAACACTGGCTCCGGGAAAGAATGTTTCAAATGTATTAGCAACTTCCCCTGTTTCTGCAGTAGCCATGACGTCACCGGCATGAAGACATACACCGATTAAATTATCGTATGTTTCAAGAAGATCTTCCAGAATCAGAAAACCATCCGGGCACCAGCCACACCATGTACCGGTAAACTCTTCTAACAATACCGTCTTTTCAAATGTTGACGAAACCATATAAAACCGACCCTCTATTGTATCATTACTGCTGTTGCTATCGCTGCCTCCATTGATCATTGACAGCCAGACTTTGAGTTCGTATTTTCCCGGCTCTGAAAATGAGATGGGTTCATCATGGATGGTAATCAGACTGTTTCCGTATGTCAGCCCCAGATTATCCACCAGAACCGTTTGAACCGGATTGTCATTCACCTGGTAGTTGAGTTCTACGGAATTGAGGGTCTCAAGACCAATGTTCTCAATGGAAAGAGTAAGATCTGCTGTTTCATCAGGCTTTATGTACTTTTCCAACTTGTAGGAATCAAGGGAAATATCAAAGTCTACCAGGTGAGTGACCAGGATATTATCAATGGCCAACACATACATATCAGTAGAATTATGATGAAATGCGAGATAAACATCCTGATTTGCATAGCTCGTTAAATCCACAAGGTGCTTTGTCCATTCCGCTTCCTCAGCATTCACACTGAATAAAACTGTTGTGAAGTCGGAAATAGCATTTCCTGATGTCGAGATTAAGACTTCATAGCCATCAGGATAATCAGGATCGTAAGAATAGCCCTCCCAGGACAAATAGGGATCTGTTCCCATTGAGATCAAGGGTGTGATCATCCAGTTATCGGATGTCTTGTCACCGTCGATTAACCATGAGGTGGTAAGAGCAACACCTTCCATTACATTCCAGTTCGAACCAATTCCGCCCACATTTTCATGAGCTGATAGTCCGTCGTTATCGATGAATGTCATATCACCCGCTGAGTAATTCTCGAAATCTTGTGAGTAATAAACATCGCCAGGGGCTAGTTGAGATTTTTTTGCCGTAGATATCCTGTTGTCCTTTACAATAAATTTCATTGATCCATCCCTGTACTGTCCAAATGCAATAAGCGAAAAGCACAGCAAAATTGATAAAGCGTAGATTTTTTTCATATCGTTTAGATTGAGCTAGCCTAAAATTAAGCGATTCATTACTCATATCAAAGCTGTTCTCTAAAACTCAAAATCCAGCTTCCTTTGCGAACACTTTGCTCTTCAGGGAAGGCTGCTGGAAATTCCAGTAAGGGGGAGCACCTCATGCCAGTGTAGAATGGAATGGAGTGCTCAGTTGCGCTACCAAAAGTTGTGTAATGCTATTTACCGATTAGATATTCTGCTAAGAATTTTTTCTCAGTCCAACAAATTATAGATTTGTGCTTATAAAGTTGCCGGAAATCACTAAAAATGATAGAGTATCTATATGGACCCCCTGATATCTGTTATTATTATAATCGTCATTGCTTTCTTTCTATGGAGGTTGATTCGTAGAAATACATCAAGATGGAAAGTGCCGGAAGAACCTTTTCCAGCAGATTGGAGAATTATATTAAATCAGGAGGTATCCTTTTATAATTCATTATCCCAGGAAGAGAAAAAAAGATTTGAATACAAAGTTCAGGAATTCCTTTTGAATTGCAGAATAACAGGCATCGAAACCACCGTAGATACAACAGATAAATTACTTGTGGCTTCAAGTGCTGTGATTCCAATATTTGAATTTAATGATTGGAAATATTCCAATATTCATGAGGTTCTGCTTTACCCATCAATGTTCAACCAGAAATTCGACACTGAAGGTTCAGAAAGAGATATACTGGGAATGGTTGGCAATGGGTATATGGAAGGCAAAATGATCCTGTCCAAGCCAGCATTGAAACATGGATTTAAAAATGAATCAGACAAGAAAAACACTGCTATTCATGAGTTCGTTCATTTGATCGATATGAGCGATGGATCCATCGATGGAATTCCCTCATTACTATTGGAAAAGCAATATTCAATTCCGTGGATAGATCTGATTAATAAAAAGATAGATGAGCTATATGAGGGGGAGTCAGACATCAATCCCTATGGCGGCACCAACAGAGCTGAATTCTTCTCAGTTGTGAGTGAATACTTCTTTGAGCGACCAAAATTACTTGAGCGAAACCATCCTGAATTATATGATCTATTAAAAAGAATATTTAAACAAGACATGTCATCGCGGAACTTAAGTAAAAACGCAGGGAAGATTGGACGTAACAGTCCCTGTCCCTGTCATAGCGGTAAAAAGTTTAAGCTTTGCTGTGGACGGATACACTATAATTAATTATGACATCCATTTCAATTTCGTGAGTAATAAATACCACCTTTTATTACGTGATTTTTCACCATTATCTGAACTCCACAATTGAACAATAGTGAAGGGATCGTAAGGGTGGAACTATGCCGCGTAAGCGATCAGTTTTACTGAATCCTAAGTTTTTGTTTTGCTTTTTACGTTCATATATTTACTGCGTTCACTACTTGCATCTGCATGCTTATTTCACAAACAAACGCTTGTCCCAGAAATAATCCTCACGGCGCAGGATGGAAACATGGGTTTGGAATTTGGGATGTTCTGTATGGATCATGAAGTTGTATTCTTCCGGGATGACGATGGAAGGCACCCGGAGTGCCAGGGAGGCCTGCCTGTCGTACCATTGTGAACCTGATTTCTGAAGCGTGCCCAGGGCTCCCATGCTTCGCCAGTTTTCGGGCAATGAGCTTAATGGAGTATCTGTGATCATCAGCGCTGGCTCGTGCATGGAAATGACCATCATCACATAAGGTTCTCCCGGGATGATCCGGCTCCTGTGTACCAGTAGCTCCAGGCTGGCCAGTGACCTGCTGGAAGCACAGTAAATTACCTTCTGACCTTTACTGTTCCAACGGTTGGCGAATCCCGATGCGATTAATTTTCTTGCATATTTCTTCCTGCAAAGACGGTAGACTTCAAGGGTTTCAGACATTGTCTCCATACTCCATTGCATGAAGGCGTTCGTTAACAAAGCGTATTCCGCTCACCGTATTGAGCATGGAAGAAGGGCTACGTCCTTCAAAGTAGAAGTTTTCCCTGTTCAGCCATTCATTGAATTGTGCTGCATTTCCAAATACATCGTTCCCATGTACAAACAGAGCCATGAGCAGGAGGGCCTGCTCTTTGATATTCTCTCTGATCCGGTAAGCAGGATTCCTGTAGTTGCGGAGCGTCCTTACACTTATGTTGAGCCAGCCTGCGATTATATCATCGGTAGTTGCTGAACAGTCCTTTAACCGGTTAAGGAAGTCGATGTCCACTTCCCTGGTCCTGAGCCAGTAAAGCACCTCGCTATCGGATAGTGAGGCGGGAAAATCTTCCAGCGGATCATAAGGCTTTTTCTTCTTTTGCATTTCGATTTCCTTTGATATAAAATTAGGCAAAATTGCAGCGAATATCAAGAAAATATGCAGCTTATATCTTTCCCGGTTCCAAAAAAGTCTTCTGATGCACTTAGCAGAGCTTAGGAGTCGGCCAATGGGGTCACACCGATCACTTATGGAGATTTCAGGCTTCAATCCTCTGCTGTAGCAAAGAGATGAGGTGAAGTTCCCCTGCTTCTTTTTCGGCACTCATTACCGTGGATAATTGAAAGTTCTAAAGATCATTCGCCTCAGGAACTACAATTATCGGATGGATATTCATAAATAATACCGTCCTGATTTTGTATATTTATATCTTATGTACTTCGTGCATTCCTTCCGAACTAAAAGTCTCAGCCATATGAAAAAAATTCTATACTTCTTCAGTCTCCTGGCACTCACCGGTATCCTCTCTGCTCAAACCCTGAGTGAAATTGAATCGAAGCGGGTCACCCTGAGCAACGGCTGGAGTATAACGCCAGTGGGTGATATGGTTCCCCTGGGCGATCTGCCTTTAAACATGGCTGTCTCCCCCTCCGGAGAGCTGCTGGCGGTGACTAACAACGGACAGAGCACGCAGCAGGTCCAGCTTTTTAACGCGAAGGATTTCACCCTGCTCGATTCGGTGGAAATGGGCAAATCGTGGCTGGGCCTGGTATTCTCCGGTGATGGGAAATCGCTCTATGTTTCGGGCGGGAACGACAACTGGGTGGTCCGATGCTCCATTTCTGACGGGCAGCTTATTCCTGCCGATACCTTCCGGATCGGAAAGCCCTGGCCCGAAAGGATCTGGGTGGCCGGCATCCAGGTGGACGAAGAGCGGCAGTTGCTCTATGCGGTGACCACCGAGGATAACAGCCTGTATATCTATGATCTGAAAGAACGGAAAACGGTCCGGCGCCTTTCTCTGGGCGGTGAGGGCTATACCTGCCTGCTCTCCCCGGACCGGGATGAGCTGTACATAAGCTGCTGGGGCTGCAACCGGGTGGTGATCCTCGATACAGAGAAACAGGAATTCAAGGCTTTTATTCCCGTGGGGGATAATCCGAACGACCTGGCCCTGACCCGCGACGGGAAGCACCTCTTCGTGGCCAATTCCAACGACAATTCGGTATCGGTCATTGAGCTTGCCTCACACCAGGTCATCGAGGTCCTGAATGCAGCGCTCTACCCGGATTCCCCCTCCGGATCGACCAGCAACAGCCTGGCCCTCGGGAAGGACGACCGGACCTTGTATGTGGCCAATGCCGACAATAATTGCCTGGCCGTATTCGATGTGTCCGAGCCCGGTTCCTCGAAGGGAAAGGGATTTATCCCCACCGGCTGGTATCCCACCTGTGTCCGGGTAGTGAAGGACAAGATCCTGGTTGCAAACGGAAAGGGGAACAGGAATGTGACGAATCCCCACGGTCCCAACCCCTACCGGAGGGGAGAGGAGGTGATCTACCAGCAGGGAGGCGAAACAAAATCTATGCGGGTGCAATACATTGCAGGGCTATTCCAGGGGACCATGCAGGTCATGGATGTTCCCGTACCGGAACAGGCAGGCATCTATTCTCAGGCGGTGTACAACAACACTCCTTTCAGGGCCGGAAAAGATAAAGCCATGAACGTGGATCCGGCCAATCCCATCCCGCAGAAGTTAGGGGATGCTTCCCCGATCAAATATGTATTTTATGTCATCAAAGAGAACCGCACCTACGACCAGGTGCTGGGGGATATGCCCGGGGGGAACGGGGACCCGGACCTGGTCCTGTTCGGAAAGGAGATCACCCCCAATCAGCATGCCCTGGCAGAGGAATTCGTGCTGCTGGATAACTTTTATGTGGATAGCGAGGTGAGTGCCGACGGCCATAACTGGAGCGTGGGAGCCTATGCCACCGACTTCCTGGAAAAAACCTGGCCCACCACTTACGGGGGACGGGGAGGCGGATACTCCGGTGAGGGCAACCGGGAGATCGCCAACAACCGGGACGGATTTATCTGGGATTTCTGCAAGCGTTATGGGGTAAGCTATCGCACCTACGGCGAGTTTGCCAGTGGCGATCAGCCGAATATACCCGTATTGGAAGGTCATCTCTGTCCCTGGTTCACCGGCTGGAACATGCGGGTCAGGGACACCGTCCGTTTCTACCAGTGGAAACGGGATTTCGATGCCCTGCTTGCCGCCAACAACGTTCCCCAGCTGACCACCCTTCGCTTCCCCAACGACCATACCGAAGGGCTGAATGTGGGACGTCCTACGCCCAATGCCCATGTGGCGGACAATGACCTGGCCGTGGGGCTGTTTGTCGAGTACCTGAGCCAATCGCCGATCTGGAAAGAGAGTGTGATATTCATCCTGGAGGACGACGCACAGAACGGCCCCGATCACGTGGATGCACACCGTTCGACGGCCTACCTGGCAGGCGGGTATGTAAAGCACGGATATGTAGATCACACCATGTACTCCACCACCTCCGTGCTGCGCACCATAGAACTGATCCTGGGACTTCCCCCCATGAGCCAGTACGATGCAGCGGCCACGCCCATGTATGACTGTTTTGATATCCGGCCCGATCATCCCCGGTTCACGGTCCGGGACATCCATGTGGATCTGGATGAAAAGAATAACGAAGTAAGCGCATACTCGGAGCTGAGTGAGAAATTCGATTTCTCCAAAGAAGACAGCGCCCCGGACATCAGCTTCAGCGAGGTGATCTGGAAAGCCGTGAAAGGCCTCGACAGTCCCTGTCCCTCGCCGGTACATGCGGCATTTGTTGCTCTGGGGGAGGAAGATTAGGGGTCTCCGGTGGAGATTCCATCAAAAAAGAGAAATCCTGGCGCCAAACTGGTACCAAATTATATCATATATATTTTGTTGAAAGAGAAGAAAGTACGCTATAGTAAAATCAGTCATACTGCTCCAAAATGAGCCATAGCAGGATAAATAAACTTCGAATCCACTAAATCTCCCTGAAGGTGGTTCCTGCTGCAAGCACCAGAAAACCTACCAATAGCAGCAAGTAATTGTATTCATTCAAAACCTGGACCTGTGCATAGTGGCCAATAATTCCCAGGCCTCCAAGGATCAAACCGATAATCCATGTAATTTTCTTAGGCGAATTTGGTGCATTCATTTCTCTGACGTTTTGTTTGTTTATAAGTGAATCAACACAGAGCAAATGTCACACTATTCTCAGTTAGGAGTGTTATAGAATTATGGCTAAAAGTTACATCATTCACAGGCAGGATTATGCGGTTTTCCTTTGATGCCAGACAAGGTTCTCTGCTTATACCTGATATTAATTAATAACCCTTGTCCCGAATATAAACTTTTCGTTCCACCAGGGGTCGTTTAGTGAAGTGATTGTGACGCCATTTGAAGTCGAAGTATGGATAAAATTATAATTGCCGATATAAATACCCGAATGCGTAATGAACCTGTTTGTTTTATATGTTCCGATAAAAAAGACCAGATCCCCTTTTATAAGTTCATCCATTCCGGCTATTATTTTTCCATACCTGGCCTGTTCTTCCGAGTTATGGGGCAGTTGAATGCCGTAATTAGCAAAAACTGTAAGCAATAATCCGGAGCAATCCATGCATTCCATTGTTGTTCCACCCATACAATGGGGTACCCCAAGGTATTTTTGAGCAGTTTTAATGATTTCATTGGCGTTTGTATTGTGCGTATTGATCACATTTTCATAACCTGCGTCCAAAAAATCTTTGAGCCTGTTCTTATCCGTTTGACTTTCAATATTCAGAAACGAAGATTCAGAATAAAGTTGTTGGGAACAAAATGTTGTAAGTAATTGGCTTACAACAATTAATATAATAAATCTCTTTTGGGATTTAAAGAATATTTTCATCATTACAAACACGGCTATATAACGTAGTACATACTAGTATTATTCTCTAATCCGAATAAGGTGAGTAGAAGCAAGCTCCTGATTATAAGTCAGGTGGCTAAATTAGAATTATAGAGGGTTGATCCCCGGTCACCTATGTTTAACCAAGGGACCGGGAGAAGAACAAATGAGGGCATTTCCAACAACTGAAACTCCGTAAACAAAAAAACGCCGTCTTATTTTAAAGACCTCCATATTTCATCAGAATGAAGGGAACTCATAGATGAAACCGCAGGTCACCGTTAGAAAGTGTAGCCAGTTTTTCACGTAACCATCACCGGGTCCCGGATCATCATCGGAAGACCCCACAGCACCACCGCCCAGATAGCGAAGATTCAGAAATGCCCCGACGTTTTCATTAATATGTAAACCCTGGCGCAGGCTGGCATCCAGGATGGCTCCGACAACTTCATTGTCACTTCCATTGAGGTAACTGATAGGTGCATAAAATCCATCCGCTTCAATTTCAGTGTAGGTCAGGCTGTTGACATTGTACCTGGTTCGGAATTTCAGGATGGGAACCGGTCCGATATCCCTGTTAGAGCGGAAAAGGCTGCCGTCGGTGGATTCGAAAGCAATGGTCGCATTCCGGATTTGCAGAGAGGCCCCCAGTGCAAAGTCGAATTTTTCATTATCAGGCGCCAATTCCTTCATATAACTGATACGGAAAAAGGGGAAATTATACAAAAAATTGACACTCGTGCCGGCGGGGAAGAGAAGACCGTCTATTAGCACGTCCCTTTGAAGCAAATTTGTAGATTCCAGCCTCAAGGGCTGATACAGCAGGGTTATCGTATGCCTTTCCTTGATTTCCAGTTCCAGGGAAATTCTGTTGACCGGGAACAATACATCCTGCCCACCATCCTGTACATAATTGATGTAAGTGCCGCTGTTGCTGAACTGAATCTGATGCTTAAGCACTGCCAGAAATCCAATTTCGGCTACTCCGCGAAGCTTCAGGTTTTTATCTTTTGAGGTATATTCCAGAGAAGGGGTTTGTGCAATTCCAAAGGAAGAAATCAAAAGGAGAACGATCATTGAGGGTATGAGCTTTTTGGTCATTTTAATGGCTTTTTCTGAAACATGAACTTTTCGGGATAGTTAAACAAAAATTGAGGAATTCGGTTCAAATCTCAGAATGGTGGAGCTGCGGGTAAAGATACCCACCCCTATTGAAAGGTTATAATTCAGTCACTTAGCTTTACAGTCGATAAACTGGTACATGTTTTTTCGAACTGGACTTCTAAATTCATTTTGCAGACAGAACACCTGATTATACAGAACTTATTTCTTGAATGGGATTATTGCTGCGACTTTTGAAATGTTCAAAACCAAATAACTGACATCATGAAAAAGTCGATTCAATTAATGTTTAATCTCCTATTCTGGATATTTACAAGTCTATTGATAATTCTTGCTTTTCAACTTCTACAGTCAGTTTCGACAAATAAGCTATCTTTGTCGCTTCATTTATACCCCTCTATTTCCGCATGCGGCGGATCAAACTATAAAATCATATGACATTTGAAGACCTTAATATTATAGATCCTGTACTAAAGGCACTCAGAAAAGAAGAATACAGCATCCCCACTCCTGTGCAGGCAAAGGCCATCCCCCTGATCCTGAATAGAAAGGATGTACTGGGAAGTGCACAAACCGGAACAGGAAAAACAGCTGCATTTGCCATACCCATCATTCAGCATTTATGCCACGACGAATCCCGCAATGCCGATAGACCCCGGACGAAGGCGCTGGTCATTACTCCCACGAGAGAACTGGCCATTCAGATAGGGGAAAGCTTCAGCACCTATGGCAGATACACAAATATCCGCAACACGGTCATTTTTGGTGGAGTCAAACAACATCCACAGGAAGCTGCCCTGCGCAAAGGGGTAGATGTGCTGGTTGCCACCCCCGGGAGACTGCTCGATCTTATTAACCAGGGAATCATAACTCTGAAACACATTGAATATTTTGTCCTCGATGAGGCCGATCGTATGCTGGATATGGGCTTCATTCACGATATCAAAAAAATCATTGCTTTGCTCCCTCAGAAAAGGCAGTCCTTATTCTTTTCGGCCACCATGCCAACGAATATTGTCAATCTTTCTCAAAGCATCCTTCATAATCCTGTGAAAGTCGAGGTAGCACCACAATCTTCCACAGCCGATACCATACAGCAAAAGGTTTACTACACAAATAAGGCAGATAAGAAAGATCTGCTCGTTCATATTTTAAAGGATGAACGCATAAACCAGGTCCTGCTTTTTTCAAGAACCAAACACGGTGCAGACAAGATTGCCAGGAACCTCCAAAAGAAAAAAATCAATGCTGCTGCAATACATGGCGACAAGGCCCAGACGCAAAGGCTAAAAGCCCTGGAAGGATTTAAAGCAGGGAGAACCCGTGTACTGGTTGCAACGGATATCGCCGCCCGGGGTATCGATATTGAAAAACTGAGCTATGTCATCAACTACGATATCCCCAACGAATCTGAAACCTATGTTCACCGGATTGGCAGGTCAGGAAGGGCCGGTTTATCGGGAAACGCAATCTCCCTTTGCGAACCCGAAGAAAACGTCTTCATCAAAGACATCGAAAAGTTGATTAAGAAGCAGATCCCCATCGTTAAAGACAATCCCTTTCCCCAGACAGACCGCCCAATGAATGCGGCTGAGAAAAAAGAAGCGGAAAAGGAAAAGCAAAAAAGAAAACAGGAGTTCTTCGCAAACAGGAAAAAGACGGATGGCCGTTACCGGCGTTAATTCTTTTTATTTCAATGTATCCTGCAAAAGGAAATGACACTTCACGAAGCCATAAAAATCTAAGAAATAGCTACTGCAAATAACGGTCACACACTATATGACTTCCTGGCTAAAGGCGAACCGGCCAAAGGACTAAAGCTTTTGAGGAATATGTATTACGATACAGCCAATGTGTCAGGCAGCTATGCTATGAAAACCTTACAGTCCTTCGCAGGTCCGGATCATGTAGTTTTAGACAGAAAACGACTAAAAAACGGCTCTTTTTTTTGTATAAAGTATGCTCTTAGAGGAAGACTGGGATGCAGAATTGCCAGAACGTGATATTGAATCTCATTCTAACTCCTAAACCCAGGAGGAGCCTTGGAAATCAATATCATTCTCTCCCAGGAATGCGGTCAGTTTGGAATACGCATGGTTCCCACCAAAACGGTTTTTGATCTCCTGCAAAAGAGCACCTTTGTCATCTGCTTTCACCTCCAGCAGGTTGCAAAGTTTTCTGACCTCTTGCGGTTCAACAGTAAAACCATACTCATAATCGGAATCCCCCCAGAAATCATCCACAGTCGACCCAATGTCATAGCCCTCAAAAACCAGTTGATCCTTTCCATTGAAAAATAGCTCCATGGAAATGCTGATCGTGCTGTTCTTAAATTCAAAAAGTTTCATTCTGCTAATAAGTTAGATCCATAGAGATTTATGGCACCCTACAATAATGAAAGCTACAATAAAATTACTTATAACCCTGCATAATTAAAAACCCGCCAGGTGCACAAACTGTTCTGCATTGCTCAGTTTGAGCCCCGGGTGATCGGGATACAGTTCTCGTTACCATATATATGACCACCGGATAATCAAGGGAAGGGCCCATCATATAGCCAGGGGGAACCTTTTCCATATGCAGGGAGATCCTGCGCCGTATCGCCGGATCTGAATAGGGATCGATTGTGATGAATGATTGACTTTTGATTTTTTATTTAGAAAAAGGTTGGTGCCATCCAATTAATAAGCTGTTGATATTCACTCCGGATAATCCTCATTCCAGTTAAGGATAACATTGATCTGGCTTGATATAGATTCTACACTCTCCTCTTTGATCATAAGAAACTTGCTGCCATCCGGAGACAGGTCATAGTTGCGTCCCCAGGGAATGCTACTTTTATAGGTTCCCTGAAAAAGAAGTGTTGGCTCCCCAACATCTATCTCCGGCCCTGTAGTAAAGGATACTCTGAATAGCTTATTACCAGTGTAATCCCGGAAATAAATTACTTTACCATCAGGTGCCCATAAAGGTTCAACCCCACCTTCGGTAGAGATCTGTATAGTAAAATCCAAAGTGGGAAAAGAGCTCACGAATACCTCATCCAGTCCTGATTCATTTGATACATAAGCTATCCATTTTCCATCGGGAGAGAGAATGGGATGGGTCTCATTAAAACGACCATTAAATAGAGGGATCGGAACTGTGTCTCCCTTTAAAGGAAGCATGTATATATCCATCCCTGTCTCAGGATGAATCCCTTCAGAATAAAGCAGCAGCTCTTTATCACTTGACCAGCATTTAGGCAGTTGATGGTAATTGCCGGTCGATAGGCGCTCCTCCTGGCTGTTGCCAAATGCCCTTTTCCTGAATAAATTCATTTCTGTTCCTCCGTACAAATTTGAATTGAATACAATCTCATTACCATCAGGGCTCCAAATGGCCCAGAACGTATTGAATTCTTCTTCAGTGAAACGCCGGGAAGTACCGCGATCCAATCCATAGATCCACAGGTTGGCATTCTCCTCAATCTTTGTAATAAGCAGTTGCTTCCCATCTGGTGAAAATCTGGGTGACTGGTAAATCTCTGCCTGGAATCCCAGGGATTCAGCCAACCCTTCATGATCAACAAGAACAAGGCTGTTATTGGATGTCGTAACTTCTCCAGGGACGAATAACAATGATCCTTCATCTGAAATACTATAATGTGCGCTGCCAGATAAAGAAGACTTTACCCCTGAGTAAATTAAAAATGGTTCACCTGTGACCTCCATTTTTTTGCGGTTAAACGGAACTGCCAGCAGCTCTCCCTTCCAGGTATACACAATGTGTCCGGTGCTTATATACTGTGGATGGCTGCCTGGTTCGAAAAGATCCCATTTTCTGCCTGTTTCCAGAGAAAAAGCTGCAATTCGCCTCTCCTCTACACCCTGCGCAATGGTGTATAATACCTCTTTACCTCCGGGCAGTATATGTGGCCACATATGCGAAGCTTCACTTCCTTCCCTGGTGTATTTAATTGCAGTAGTCAGCTGCTCAGGAGTGCCGCCCTCCACTGGAATACGAAACAGGCTTTTTTTATAGGTGCCTGCGAAAATAATAGTATTATCAGTGCACCAGGTCCCACCCCTTAAGAGCTTTGCTTCACATACAATTTGCGGTGCACCACCCATCAAGGATACCTTTTTTAAATAATCGTCAGCAAAGAAGCCCACCCACCTGCTATCCGGTGCAAAGAATACGGCTGTGGCACTTTCTGTACCAGGAATCAAAGTAGCCTCAAAGCTATTCATGGCACGTAGAAACAAATAGGAGGTCCCCTCTCGCTGTGCCACGAATACCAGTTTTGTTCCATCGGGCGAGATCGCTACTGCAGAACCATTTTCACTACTTTTCAGAAAGTCCCTGTCGGGTAAATAAATTGAATATTTATGGACCAATACTGGATCTGAGAAATCGACATAACGCAATAATAAAAAGGTAATTACTATGATCATCAAAATGGCTGTGATGCTCCAGTTAATGACGCTCCCCCAATGAATTCCCGTCTTCTTATCTGCAGGGTGTGCTGGAACACCTACCCTGATCTCATCGGCAGGTTTAGTCTTTTCTACTCCTTCAGGTGTAATATCAAATATCCATGAAAAGATCAGGGCAAGCGGGAATCCGATAATAAGAACGATTATAGCAAATGTGGGCGTCCAGTCAGGCAAATTTAACGGCTCGGTCACATTATTAACTAACTCTATGATTACAAAGGCAGCAGTAGCATACACTATAATTACATGAACGACTCTACGCCTTTTTAACTCCTGCCAGAATTGAGATAGTCTATTGGGATTGGCGGGCATCGAGAATCAACAGTTGGTTACTGCAAGTTACTCTGTTGTGGTATATGAGTCAAATAAAGGTATATCTCACTCATAAGCGTCTAACTCGGATACCTCGTAGAAATGACTGTCGGTAATGGCTTGAATTTAATGTTAGTGACTTATAAGGTTCAGGACGCAGGAGGAGTCCATCCCATACCAAAGCACTTCCCCACTATTCTATTAATGTGAGCCAAAAGAGGGAGCCTTCCGTTATTTGAATCTGCTTATCGGGCAGCCGCTTGAATTTCGCCCCCTCTGCCCCGCGGATCACAGACGACGAGGCATCGGCCATCTGGGCCTACCTGCATACGGTCCTGCGATCCAAAATCCATGGACTGATCAGGGTAGATCAGTCAGGCAGCTGGACGTGGACTCGATCTCTGCTCTTAGCCAGTTAATGTGTGCCATGATATCCTGCCGCAAGCCTTCGAATGCTTCAGGTGGAAACGTTGATCCGATCAGGCTCTGAGCAGTATGAAGGCGGGCGGTAAGGTGTTCGGCCGAACCTGCTGAATTAAGAAACTCGCTAAGAAGTTCCCGGTATCTGTTTTCAAGGTCCCGATCTTCAAGCAGCTTCCGTGACAGCTTTCCGCTTAAGGGGCTGCATAAGGGTGGATTCATGACTTCCAGGCTCCCGTTCATGTCCCATGGCAGCATCATGAACCTCCCGGGATTTGATTCATAGAGATAATAGTTATGCCCGGTAATGGGATAGTAGTCAAAGGCCCCGAGAGCAACAAAACCGGCCAGGTAAGTGAGAACGCTCTCAATATCAAACACTTTACCGATCTCGCCTGCCTGCCCGGTATCCAGCACAACCAGGGCATGGAGCAGGGAGGAATGGTCACTTTGATCGGGCCACTTGTGACCGATATCGGGGTAATCGGTGATCCGGGGACCACGGTATTCCAGTGTGCCTGATATCTGCTCGGGTTTGTACAGGTCCCCGTAAGGTTCGGTAAAGTGCCGTTTGATAAAACCACCGTCCACCTGTTCTATCAGGGCATAGAGACCCAGATCCTCCTGGTTGACATGCACATGCGCAAAGGCAGTGCGAGAAGCGGCCACCCCAAATTCCCTCCAGGCGTTGTAGCCAATAAAATCACGGACGATGGTTAAAGGGGGGCCTTCAAAGTTATTGTTCAGGTTCAGCTTTTTAAGCCCATCAAAAGTCTGATCCGCTGCATAACGGTTAAAATCAAGTTTTAAGGGAAAGCTATGACCAAATGAGTGATCAATGGAGATATGTCCTTTGAGCCGGACCCCAATATCGTACTCCAGTGTTTCCCCGTCGAATCTTAATTGCGCCTGATAATAGGGGCGGTCCGGATTTGTGTTTTCATAAGCTGCTGCTTCATCGATAATGGCCTGCCAGTCAGCCTCAGCTATGGTCAGTTCGACAGAGTGAATAATGGATTCGTTGAATACTTTGATCCCGGCCGGACCTGATTCCCGGAGATCATCTTCAAGGTATACCAGGCGGTAACATGAGCTTACCGCAATCCAGATTAGAAGGATCAGAACGGTCATGCGGATTCTCATCGTAAAGCATGTGTGGTTAGACTTCAGGTCTTATACCAACAAGTTAGAGAATTATTGTATGACAGGGGTGCATAAACCGGCAAAATTGAGCACCCTTCGCCAATTTGCGCGGAGCAGTACATATTTACAAATTATTAAGAATCTCTATGCATTGATATTGTGATATCTAAACTCCGGAATGAGGTGCTCAATAAATCCCGGAATTGTATGCTCACTTTGCCCCGGTATGGGGGGCTCAATACGACTGGAATCTCCAACATAACTATCTGATCACCTGTAGTAACCGGACTCTTCAGCGATCCGTGCAAGGAGCTGTATGTTCTCCTTGGGCACCCTGGGCGAAATGGAGCAGGCGGTGCTCAGGATAAAGCCTTTGTTGGCCATCCCTATGCGCATGATCTCCCCCACGTCTGCACGGATGCTTTCATCGGTTCCCTCCAGCAGGGTATTGACCGAATCAATGTTGCCCTTAATGAACATCTTGTCTCCGATGCGCCTGAAAGCATCGTCCAGTTTCACATTCCCGATGGGAGGCGGATCGAGGCACTCCAGTCCGGGAATGCCCGATTCGGCCATGATTTCCAGCCGGTCGTGAATATGCCCGCAGGTATGCAGATAACCGGTCTTCCCCGACTCCCTGATCGCATCAGCCACCCGGGTAAGATAGGGCAGTTCGAACTGGCGGTAAAACTCCGGCGAAATAAAACCCATCCCTGCAAAGGGAGACGATACCTTAATGGCATCCACGCTTTTATGGGCTGCCATCTCTCTTGTCATACGGACCACCCCCGCGGTAAACTTCTCCATGATCCGGCCTACCTTTTCCGGCTCGGTGATCATGGCCAGCAATCCGTTTTCATAACCCAGCAGGTCCAGCAGGTAATCCAGGGGGGAAGTCACTTCCCCGTGAAGCGAATACATCCCCCCTGTATGCTCCTCCAGAATATCGAAAATACGGTAGGGGTCCCGGCGATCGATAAAAATATAACAGCCCTTTGAAGCAGGAATATAATCCAGCACCTCTGGAATACTATCGGGATCCACATCCTCCAGGGGCTTTTCACGGGGTTTAAAGAAAGTACCGACCAGCAGGTCGTCCTCCACAAAACGTTCTACCCGGTCTTCAAAAGTAACTGTCTCCACACCCCCGTCACTTTGCAGCTTAAGGATCTTCTCCCTCCAGTCGGGATAATGTCCGTGTATACTCACCAGTATCCCGTCGAAATCGAAACGATTCCGCAGCCACAAAAGGGCCTCGGCGTAGCGATCCGCATCATACCAGAGCTCCATGGGGGTGATATCTGTTTCTTTGAGCTGCTGGTTCATAAACCCGATGCTGAACTGGCACATCACAGGTACCCGGTCAGGTTGTTTCATATTCATGGCGGCTAATACTCTTTCACGGGGTGTCATAGTTGTGCGGATATTGGATTTATTAGTTACTGTTTGGTAAGCAGGACCTTGCTTGCTCCCGGCACAGCCTGGTATAAGACATAGGTACCCAGGCTGTCGGTTTGCGCCTGGATCTGCTTTTTCGCTCCCTGTTCCACCTTTACATCCTGCCAATTGGCCGGCACATAGGTCTTAAGCGTCAGTGGGAGATCATACGCTAAGGTATCCAAGGGGTGTGTGACATCCACCAGTATCTTTTTGCCTTTTTGCTCCGAGGTGACAGTAGCACTCATTCGTTCACGCATGTACCTGGTCACATCACCGAAGGTCGCTATCCAAAGGTCTTCCTCCCTGGATCGGATATACCTGAAATAAGTGTCGAGGGTATCGCTGGATATGGCCTCCCAGCCGATACCGTCCACTCCGTGGAAGACCAGGACCAGCCATAGGTTATCATGTGCCGTGGTGGTATCGATCCACGATTTCATCTGCCTGAGCGACGTTCTTGTCAGGGCCCCCCGTTGCCATTGGACATATTCCTTTTCGAATGACCCCGGAGCCTGCCGGCTCGACCGGTTCAGCTCTTCCAGGTAGGGCTCGGGCATTCGATTCCTGAGTGCGGGATAGAAGCTGTGGGCATATTCCATGGCCCGTTCATGTTCGGTTCCGAAGGGGACTTCCGCGGAGAAGGTATGTCTTTCTCCCAGCTGATCGAGAATTTCCTGCCTGCTTTTCTCCAGCTCGTACAGCACATTAGGCTCATCCAGGGACGACAGGCGCGGGTGCGTAACCATGTGGCTGGCAAACTCATGCCCCTGTTCGGCAAACTTCCTCAGATCATCCCAGGTAATCTCCTCCGAGGTGTTGACCGGATCGGTTGGCTCTGTCACGGGAGGATAGCCCCCGGTCCGGACTTTTCTATATAGCTCGTCGATCAAACGGTATGCAGCTTCGGGTTGTCCGGCATCGAAACGCGCACCTGCCTGGTAGTAATCCTCTGTTGTCCCCCTGTAACCCAGGTAGGATGCAGCAGCTGCCCTTTCAAAAAAATTCTCCTTCCCGGTTGGGATGGTCGCCGTCTCTTCGATGATCTCCTTCACATCCCTGCCGATGAAGGTGCCCCTGTAGGTTGAACCCGGTATGGATCCTGTATTGATGAAGAAAGTCCCCGGTATATCCAGTTCGTTCATCAGGGGCAGGGCTTTACGGAACTGGTTGATCGAACCGTCATCGTAGGTAAGTGAGACAGCTCCTTTTTTTCCATCCTGCCATTTTGTAATCAGGGTGGCTCCGGTATTCCCCTGCGGATTCGTGCAAGCGCCTGCCAACAGTAGGAGCCCATATATAATCACATTCCTTTTCATCCAGTTTTATAGTAAACTTCAAGCTAATCTAAGCAATTAAAAATAATCATAAATTATTCGCTTAACTTACGGTCCGTGAATGAAGGATAAAGGCAAGGAAATAGAACGACCAGGGGGTATCCTCAGAGATTGATTAAGTAACTTTTTACGAAAAATATTATGAAACCCATTTTTTATTCCCTTTTTGTTTTGTTATTCCTGGTTAATTGCAGCTCCAAAACACAATGGGACTTTAGTTCTGACTATTTTAAAATCCAGATTAATAATCAGGGTTTTATTACCAGTATGAAGAATACCACGGTAAGTCCCAACAGGGAATTTAGTCCGGCCGATAACCCTTCGCCATTTTTAAGCCTTTACAACGGTACTGAAAAAGTGTATTACGAACCGCAGTCTGCCGAGTACAACAAAACCGATAAAATCATTTCATTAACTTATCAAAACGGTTCAGTTGCGCAGGTGTTAATTGATCCGCATGAAAAATATCTGAAACTGACACTTAAATCGCTCGAACCCCGCAATGGTGCGGATGGTGTTCAATGGGGACCGTATCATACCAATATAACCAATCTTCTTGGCGAAATTATTGGTGTAGCAAGAGATACCAGCGAGGCTGTTAATTACGCCATTGGCATGCTTGCCCTGGACGACAATACGCTGGGTGGCACTTCTGAAACAATTGCCGATGCCGCTCCTTTTCAATATATCATTCATACCCCGGACACTGCCCGTTATCCTTTACCCGACGATTTGCATGAAGGACAGGTCTTCACCCTTGGAGGTAACGGAATCAGTGATGTGGCTTTTTATGCCCATAAAGAACCCTGGTACCGGATAATGTACGGCAATGCCGCAAGGGTGGACAACAAAGGAAGAATTTCAATCAATTATCACTCACGAGACAGAACTTTCAAAAGAGAAGTTTACTATTCGCTTATTCCCAATATGGCTGCCAATACGCCTAACCATCTGGAAGTTCAGCCATTGCCCGGAGTAGATTTTATTGGCTCTTCCATTGCTTTGTGGGGCAGCCCCGACAGTACTGCTTTGATGGATGTGATTCAAAATATTGTTTTATCGGAAGGGCTGCCTTATCCAACTTTTAACGGAAAGTGGGTGAAAGACCCCGCAGCCTTTGTTCCTGACGCCATCACCAGCGGAGGATTGTATGACAGCATTATTTCCTATACATCGCAATTAGGTTTTAAGGCCATCAGTTTGTACGACCAGGGTTTTATAAGGCCCGACCGTGGCAACAAAGCTTATCTTGACGGGAAAAATTTTGAGAAGAAACCGATAAAATTAACAGCTGGAAATAAGTCACACAAAGAGTTTTCTGAAATGGCTGCAAAACAGGGGATTATAATCGGGAGAACCACAATAACCAATGCTTTGGCTCCCGGAACAAAGGATGCCAGCCCGATCCCCAGCGACAGCCTGTGTTATCAGCAAAAACGGGTGTTGGTTAAAAGCATCAGCCCAACGGATACCATCATCCTGGTCGATGATCCTACGCATCTTGAAGAGATTGCCAGTTGGGAGGGTCATGCCAAAAATCTGAACATGATAAAAATAGGAAAGGAACTGATTTATTATCTGGGCATTTCAAATACAGAACCTTATCGACTTCTAAATGTAAAACGCGGATACTGGGGCACCCAACCATCTGTTCATCAGGCAAACGACACCATTTACAAATTGCAGGTAACTTTAAACTACGGTTATGATGGCTTGATTCCCAACATGGAATTGCAGGATAAAATTGCCGAATACTATGCCGATGTTTGTTACATCAACGGTTTAGGCTATTACGACTTTGATGGTCAGGAGTTTTTATTCAACAACGGACATGGCTACTACTCGGCAAAACGGTTTTTTCGAAAAATGTTTGAAAGAGCTGCCATGCATGGAATTCCTCCAATCCGGTTTACAGGGGCCACTTTATCCGAGGGCTCATGGCATTACCAAAGTATCTGGAATGTTGGCGGAGGTAAAAACCTATACGATGCCGAAACCCGTGAATGGGGCAGTACCACAAGTCAGGGCAAAGACCTTCGGGATGTAACCTATTCCAATTATTTTCCGGTTTCTTTTGGGGGCAATTTCCCCATAAACGCCAATTCAACAGTTGAGCAATATGAACATATTCAAGCCATTTCAGTGGGAGTTGGTGTAACTTACAGCTTGCACCTCAACCAGAAAGATGTTGAAAGTTGTCCACACAAGGATGCCATTTTCAAAGTCATCAGAACATGGGAAGACGCAAGGGCTGCCAATGCTTTTTCACGAAGAATAAAAAAACAGCTGGCAGATCCGACAAAAAGCTGGACATTGGAACCCGTCGATAATAATACCTGGAAATTAAGCGAAAAGATTGAAGGCGTTAAATCAAATCCAATAGTTCTGTCGAGAGCAAAAGGGTATTAATTGAAAAAATATGAAGGCTTATATTTTATGTTCGTTGTCGCTTTTAATGCTTTTAGGTACAAGTATGGAAACTGCAGGAAAACAAGAAAAGAATGCTGCGTTTGAGCAAAAACTGGAACAAGGCGAAAAAGGAAATATGTCTTTCCCTACCGATATGAAATGTGTGCCCCAACCGGTTTATGGCTATCGCAAAGATGGCAAGCCGGGCAGGGTAGTTAAAATCACATTTATAGGTGGAAAAATCTCCGGTAATGCACAAATAGAAGTTGCTTTTAACAAGCAGACAGAAATCACGGAACTTAATATTCAGAAAAGTGGCGACTCTGTTTGTAGTGTGTTATTGCCGGCAAATATTGGAGTTGATAAAGAGGCAAAAGTTTCATTGACCTTACTTCAGAATAAAAAGAAATTGAAAAAGACCGTGTTGGTTCCACCCATGCGCCACTGGAACGTTTACCTGTACAACCATGCCCATGTTGATATTGGTTATACAAATACTCAAAAGAACGTTGAGATACTGCACAAAACCAATATTATTGAAGGCATCAAACTTGCAAAAGCCACTAAAGATTTTCCTGAAGGCTCCCGTTACCGGTGGAATCCGGAAGTAACCTGGCCGCTGGAACGGCTCTGGCAAACCATGCCCGATGAGCGGGAGAATGTCCTGCAAGCCATCCGCGACGGACAATTGTGTGTGGATGCGAATTATTTGAACCTCAACACCAGTGTGTGTTCCGATGAAGAACTGTTCCATGCCTTTCATTTCAGTCGGAAAATGCAAAAACTAACAGGCAAACCAATGGATGTTTTCCAGCAATTTGACATCCCCGGCATGTCGTGGGGATTGGTTCCGGTTTTGGCACAGGAAGGAGTACGCTATATTATGTCGTGGCCAAACAAAACCCGTTCGGGTCTTACGCACGAAGGAATTAGTCAGCTTCCATTTTGGTGGGTTGGGCCCGATGGCACATCAAAAGTTTTGTTTTTACAACCCGATGGTTATGCCAACAGCGGAAGCATGACAAAAGGTGCAGAGACCGGACGCCCGTGGTTTGGGCAAAGAGACTTATCCAAAATTCCGGCAGTTATTAAAACCGGCAGCGCCAATGTCGATTTTACGGAAAAACTGATTGAAATGGAACAGGCAAAATACCCCTACGATTTTTGGGTGCTTTCCTGGACACTTTGGGATAACTGTCCGTTGGATGCCGATATTCCCGATGCAGTAAAAGCATGGAACGAAAAATATGCGTTCCCTCATATCATCACTTCCGGAGGCCACGAAATTATGGAAATGATAGAAAAAAAATATGGAGACGAGCTTCCCGAGGTAAAAGGAGATTTTACCGAATATTGGACGGATGGATTGGGCACTGCCGCGGAGCTAACTGCAATGAATCGCAATGCCAAAGAAAAGCTCGCACAGGCAGAAACAGTTTGGACGATGCTCCGTCCTGGAAAGTCCATACCGCGCGATGAGTTTGATGAGGCTTGGCGTTATATTTCGCTAAGTTCAGAGCATACCTGGTGTTTCGAAAACCCTTCGGAACCCTATTTCCAGGATGCCATTTGGAAAGTTAAACAAGATTATTTTCATCAGGCCAGTAATCGTACACAGGTTTTGTTTGATGACGCACTTGCCCCGGCTACTGACAAATCGAATGGGGCACTTGGACCACCGGAAGGTGCAGCGGCTGGAGGAGTGGCTGTTTTTAACACCCATTCATGGAATCATGGTGGGCTCGTAAAACTTTCGCAAGCCGAAAGCCTTCGCGGCGATCGGGTTACCGATGAACAAGGCAAGGATGTGCCGGCACAACGGCTTTCCACTGGAGAACTTGTATTTATGTGTTCCGACGTTTCAGCACTTGGGTCTCGTCACTTTCGTGTTGTAAGTGGAAAAAGTCCGCTTTCAAATGGGTGTAAAATAACTAACACAACAATTGATAACGGGCAGCTTCGGGTTACTGTCGACCCAAATTCAGGAAATATTACAGAACTGATCAATCTCTCTAACGGTCACAATTTCGCCGATGTAAATGTTAACGGAGGATTGAACGCTTTCCGCTGGTTGCGGGCAAATGTTGATGACCCGAAAGCTGATTCAAGCATAGTTATTACCACAACGGAATCAGGTCCACTGGTAGTTGAATTGCGCGTTAGCTCAAAAGCTGTCGGTTGTCGAAGTGTGTCCCGTGCTGTCCGACTTGTACAAGGGCAGCCGTGGGTAGAAATTACCAATGTGGTAGATAAACTTCCACTGATCGAAAAGGATGGTGTTCATTTTGGGTTTGGCTTCGATATCCCCAACGGAAAAACCCGCGTTGACATACCCTGGGGTGTAATGGAAATGGAGAAAGACCAGTGGCCACAGGCAAACAGGAACTGGATTGCCATGCAACGATGGCTCGATATTTCAAACGAAAAAAATGGCGTAACCTGGTGTTCGTTGGATGCCCCACTTTTTGAATATGGAAATATGACAGCCAATCTTGATACAAAATGGGGAAACGAAGGTAACTGGATTGACAAACTAGAACCCAGTTCAACCATTTATTCATGGGTGATGAACAACCATTGGATTACCAATTTCCCATTAACGCAGGATGGTCCGGTAACTTTCCGCTACCGTATTCTTCCACATGGACAATTTGATGTTGCTGCTGCCAACAGGTTCGGGATGGAACAAGCGCAACCTTTGGTGCATGTTACGGCAAATGTAAATCCAAAAACCAAACCTTTGGTTGCAATAGATAACAACCAGGTGTATGTAAGCATTATGAAATCCTTAGGCGATGGAAAAGAAACACTTCTTCGTTTGCGCTCACTTTCTGCTAAACAGGAAACAGTAAAACTTACTTTTCCTGCTGGAACACCGAAGTCAGTTCGTACCTGCACTATGAGTGAAGAACCTGGTGAACCAGTTGCAGACACGGTTACACTTCTACCTTATGGTATGGCAACATTTCGAATCAGGTTTTGAATGAATATCCCCCTGCCTCTCCAGTAAAAGAGAGTATAAATCATTGTGTTCGCTGGTATACATACCAGAACCTCGAAACTGATTTTTGCAATACCTGAAACTCCGCAAGCTCATTATCCTAAACCCCCGCACTTTGATCCTGAATCCATGCACAGCAGGGCACCATAAACTTCCCTTAGAGCATTTGTGAATCAGCCTAATTTTTAGTAACTTATGTGGACCTAAACCAAAATGCCATGTCAAAAAAACTCATCTATTTACGAGTATTTTATTGACGATCATTATTGGTACTTTTCTGTCCTGGTATGTGTGTTGCGATTCCGATGGCCCTGGCAAGAGTTCTGAAACTGATGCAGCCAACGCAACTCTTGTACCCGACCAGCAAGTAGCGGAACCCGTCACCCCTGCACCCGATTCTTCTGCATTGGTGGACTGGGGAGCTATCAAAAAACAGATAAATGACCATGCCCCGATCGTTCAATTTGAAGCCTATCAAACAGAGAGCATCATGCAACAGAACAACATGGATATGCTCGAAAAGATCACCGATTACCTTGAAAACAATCCCAACGATGGCTTATTGGTCACAGGGCATGCCGATATTTCCGGTCCAAGTGCTCTGAATAGGACCCTGAGCGAGAAGCGGGCTGCTTTCTTTAAAAACCATCTGGTGCAGAATGGCATCGATGCGGATAAAATCGCTACCTCGTTCAAAGGTCCGGACGATCCTATCGCTGATAACAATACAGCTGAAGGAAGAGCGAAAAACAGACGAGCAGATGTCATCATTAAATAAATCATAAAACCTACCGATATGTCTATTCCATGCATACTAATACCAATTCTGGTTGGCCTGATCTGTGCCCTGCTGGGCTATTTTCTGGGCAGACTCGTAGAAAAAAATTCTAAAGTGTACAAAAACCTGCGTGCTTACCTGGACGCCTGTAAAAACGAAAAAACACAACTGCAGTCAGAGATCAACTCCCTGAATAGTAAGATTGACAGCTTAAGCAAAAAATCCGCTTCCGCGGAACTTGGTTTCGATGGTTCACTGGCAGCAAGTGATTTCGGAGAAAAGATCGCTGAAAATGATCTGAAGGTTATAGAAGGGATCGGTCCTAAGATCGAAGAACTATTCCATAATGCCGGGATTAAAACCTGGAAGGCACTATCCGAAACCTCCGTTGAGAAATGTCAGCAGATACTCGATGATGCCGGACCCAGTTACAAGGTCCATAATCCCGCCACATGGCCCTCACAGGCCCAGACAGCTTATTACGGACTGTGGAAAGTGCTGAGATGGTGGCAGGATGACATGATTGGAGGTAGAGAATAAATTTAAACCCTTCAGAAAGGTAGGATACGGGGTTCTACACCACCCCCGGATTCGATCCGATATTGGGCTATAGTGGTTATGTGGACGTGAGACCCACGTTACTGCAGAGTGAAGATGGACTGATAAAAGAAGGCGACTATGCTAAAGCAATAGTGGAAAGCGTAACTGAAAGTGTAATGAATCAGAGTTCCATTCCCCTGTTCATTGTCCCGACCAGGAGGCAAGCTTAGCTCCTCCTTCCTTAGATGGTATACAGTCAATAAACAGGTCGTGCCTGATTATTGTTTGCCACATATTTTCACTTTTATTCCCTATATTCATATTACATACCAGGCTGTCAATACCTACATCTAATGAGCGTTAATCATAATACCTCTTCCTATGAAAAACAGCACCTTACTATCCCATCAATGGAAAGCTGCTACTCGATCTGTGGCGGCCTCCAAAAGTGTTGGGATTAAAATATTTATGGGATTTATCTTTTTTATTTTATTCCTTGAGTTGCTTGGAGGAGGCTTCTACCTCGGCTCTGAACTTGCCGAAAATTCGGAAGATCCTGTTGCCGATTTATCGCGCTATGGATTTTATTTCTTTCTGGCCATTCTTGTGAGCCGATATATGTTGCAGAAACTGCCAACCTTTATGGTAACACCCTATCTTAATTTACCCATTAAGAAAAGGAAGCTCGTTCACTTTATCCTCACCAAGCCTTTGTTTAACGGCCTGAATATCCTCCCACTTAGTTTTGCTTTAGCCATAACTGCTGGCTTGCACGAACACCTGGATGCTTACACATTCTGGATGATAGTTGCCATCGTTATTATGGGTGATTTATTCGTTAATTATTTATCCATTTACATAAAAAGAGTACAGATAAAGCACGAATATGTATTTTACATCTTCCTGGCTTCTGTCGCGGGTTTCCTTTTATCAGATCAGCTTAAGATCGTTAATTTCCAGGGCATTTCCTCGAATGTTTTTATGCAAGTGATACAGAATCCGCTGTGGCTGCTGGCAGGGATTTTACTATTTGCTATGGCCTACTACCTCAATTTCCAATTGCTCTACAAACATTTCTCTTTAGAAGATTTTGGTAAAGGTGATTCTAATCAACGAAGCAGCCTGGAAAATCTCACCTATTTAGATCGTTTCGGAAAGATCGGAACCTTTGCCTTACTCGAACTAAAAATGTGCGTCCGGAATAAGCGAACCAGAACCATGCTGTTTATGGCACCTCTATTCTTATTGTATGGCTTATTCTTCTATACCAAACCTTCTTATTCTCGAAATGAATGGTTTTCTAATTTTCATAGGGCTATTCATATCCGGAGGTTTTATGATGAGCTTTGGTTTATATTTCTTTGCCTGGGAATCGGGACATTTCGATTTAATGCTTACTGCAAACAATACCTATAAAGATTACATAAAAGCCAAATACTTTCTGATGCTTTCTACCAGCGCTATCATCTTCCTTTTATCTACATTTTATGTCTTTTTCGGCATAGAGATTCTAATCATCAATAGTGTTTGCTTTTTGTTCAACATTGGTGTCAACAGCCTTTTGTTACTCTACTTTGCAACGAATAACAACAAACACATGGATCTTTCCAAAGGCTCTGCTTTTAACTATCAAGGGGTAAGCGGCCGGCATTTTGTATTAATGATCCCTCTATTGGTACTTCCCATTTTAATCCATTTACCTTTTCGTGCATTGGGACAGGCTAATATTGGTTTTGCCCTCATAGCAGCTCTTGGTATTTTAGGGTTATTATTCCGGGAAAAGTTTCTGGATTTGATTACCCGGCGTTTTATTAGTAAGCGATACCTGATGTCGGAAGGTTTTAGAAATAAGTAAGATAAAAGAAAATAGCATCATGATTCATATAGATAAGCTAAGCAAAGCATATAACGCAGTTAAAGTCTTAGATATAGAGCATTTAGAAATTCCACAAGGTCAATCCTTTGGTTTGGTTGGGAACAATGGCGCTGGAAAAACCACGCTATTCAGGCTTATTTTAGATTTGATCAAAGCAGACCAGGGCCAGGTATTGAGCAAGGACATTGCTGTAAACAAAGACAGCCAATGGAAAAAATACACCGGCTCGTTTTTAGATGAAGGCTTTTTAATTGACTTTTTAAAACCCGAAGAATACTTCAAATTTATTGCTGATATTAACGGCGTTACCAAAGACGAATTACATGTCTTTTATAATGATTTTGCCGATTTCTTTGGCGACGAGATTCTGAATAAAAACAAATACATTCGCGATTTCTCCAGAGGGAACCAGAAGAAGATTGGCATCTTTGGCGCGATTATCAGCCAACCAGAAGTTTTAATATTGGATGAGCCCTTTGCCAACTTAGATCCTTCCTCTCAGATTCGTCTTAAAAGCCTGCTTAAAGACCTGCAGCTTAAGGATCACCTGACGATGTTGATTTCCAGCCACGTTTAAATCATATTGCCGAAGTAAGCGATCGCATTGTGATTTTAGAAAAAGGCAAACTCGTTAAAGACCTTTTAACTTCTAACAAGACTCTAGTTGAATTGGAAGGATATTTTAATCCTGAGAATTCTGCTGAGACGGATAGTTAATCTAAAACTCGAAATGAAAAAGCGCGGGAAATTCATATATGGAAATTCCTGAAAAATATGGCAGAAGAAAGCAAACTCCACTCTGAGAAGATTCAACTGTTTGAAACGAATCGACCGGATACACCGGTTCCCCAAAAAGAACGCATTCTTTACCTGGATATCCTGCGGGGTATTGCCATACTGTTCATTTTTCTTGCCAACATTAAAATTCTTTCTGGTGTAAACTTTATGTCTGATGCCGAAAGACTGTCCATGAATACAGCTACCCTGGATTATGTTTTGCGTGTTTTGGATTTTCTTCTCGTAGACGGGAAGTTTTATTCCGTATTTTCCATCCTCTTTGGGATTGGTTTTGCGGTGCAGTACCAGCGTATGAAGAAAGATGACCGTGTTTTCGTACCCTTTTTCATGAAAAGAATGACGGGACTGTTGCTCATCGGCGGGATTCATTTATTTCTACTATGGCTGGGTGATATCCTTGCCCTGTATGCCCTGTTAGGGTTTCTTTTGATAAGCTTCCGTCACTTTACAAACAAAAAATTACTGATCTGGGCAGTAATTCTTTTATTTATGCCGGTTTTTCACTGGTTGATTATGTATTTCACCAACACGTTTTACCCGGCTTATCTGTCTGGAAGATTCTTTGAACTGGCAGGCCGGATCCTATCGAAAGAAACCACAGAAGGTTTAGATTCAAATTTCAGTCTGCCCGCCTACTTTGCAATCACCAATTTCAGAACATGGATGGAGATTAACCTGATGATGCCACTTTTGCGATTGTCGCGCATTCTTATGGAAGGGCGTGCTTTCAAAGTGCTTGGTTTGTTTCTGATTGGCATTTATGCCGGGCGGCAAATCCTGGAAAACGATCTCCTGTCCAATACACGGCTGATAAAAAAAATCATGTGGTGGGGCATGGTCATCGGATTGCCCATGAATCTTTTGCGCACCTGGGTGGAGTTTGGTTCTGCGAATGATGGTGCGATGTCCGATTTTCCGGAGTATGTGCTTAATTTTCTGGCATTAACCCCCATGGCACTGGCATATTGTGCCATCGTTGCACTTATGGTTACCCGTCGCAAAGCCTGGTTAAATTGGTTTGCCGCGATAGGACGAACCGCCCTTTCCAATTACCTGTTTCAGACCATCATCAGTATAAGCTTTTTCTACGGGATAGGATTGGGATATGCCTTTTCCTATGGTTTCTCGTTTTCTGTACTTTTTGTCCTGATCGTGTTCGCCCTGCAGATTCTCTTTAGTTCTCTCTGGTTACGGTATTTCCGTTTTGGACCTGTGGAGTGGATCTGGCGGCAGCTTACCTATGGCAAAGTAATCAGGTTGAAGAAAAGCAGATCCTGATGACCCCATTAAGTGGAGATTCCAGTCAAAATGAGCACCTCTTACCGGGGCAAAGTGAGCAGATCATTCCGGGAAGAACTGAACACCTCATTCCGGAGTGTAGATATCATCATATCAAGGCATAGTGATTCTTATTTATTTGAAAATGCTGACTGCTCAATCAAAATTGGAATAGGGTGCTCAGTTACTCTGGAATATGCCTTATTGAACTGAACAGAATAAAATCCAGAGATAAAATGATCCCGATCAGCGAGACATATAAGGAAAATTTCTATCGGCTGATAGGTTTTAATACGCATGGACGAAAACTCCCAAAGATATAATTTGGTTGACCAAATGAAATAGTCTGTCCCCTATCTCTGTCTGCATAGTACCAGTTTCAAGAAATAGGCTGCCTTTGTCGCTTCATTTATGCTCCTCTATTTCCGCATGCGGCGGATCAAACCATAAATTCATATGACATTTGAAGACCTTAATATTATAGATCCTGTACTAAAGGCACTCAGAAAAGAAGAATACAGCATCCCCACTCCTGTGCAGGCAAAGGCCATCCCCCTGATCCTGAATAGAAAGGATGTACTGGGAAGTGCACAAACCGGAACAGGAAAAACAGCTGCATTTGCCATACCCATCATTCAGCATTTATGCCACGACGAATCCCGCAATGCCGATAGACCCCGGACGAAGGCGCTGGTCATTACTCCCACGAGAGAACTGGCCATTCAGATAGGGGAAAGCTTCAGCACCTATGGCAGATACACAAATATCCGCAACACGGTCATTTTTGGTGGAGTCAAACAGCGTCCACAGGAAGTTGCCCTGCGCAAAGGGGTGGATGTGCTGGTTGCCACCCCCGGGAGACTGCTCGACCTGATAAACCAGGGAATCATAACCCTGAAACACATTGAATATTTCGTTCTCGACGAGGCCGATCGTATGCTGGATATGGGCTTCATTCACGACATCAAAAAAATCATTGCTTTACTCCCCCAGAAAAGGCAGTCCTTATTCTTTTCAGCCACCATGCCAACGAATATTGTCAAGCTTTCTCAAAGCATCCTTCATAATCCTGTGAAAGTCGAGGTAGCACCACAATCTTCCACAGCCGATACCATACAGCAAAAGGTTTACTACACAAATAAGGCAGATAAGAAAAATCTGCTCGTTCACATTTTAAAGGATGAAAACATAAACCAGGTCCTGCTTTTTTCAAGAACCAAACATGGGGCAGACAAGATTGCCAGGAACCTCCAGAAGAAAAAAATCAACGCTGCTGCAATACATGGCGACAAAGCCCAGACGCAAAGGCAAAAAGCCCTGGAAGGATTTAAAGCAGGGAGAACCCGTGTACTGGTTGCAACAGATATCGCCGCCCGGGGTATCGATATTGAAAAACTGAGCTACGTCATCAACTACGATATCCCCATCGCTAAAGACAATCCCTTTCCCCCAGACGGACCGCCCAATGAATGCGGCTGAGAAAAAAGAAGCAGAAAAGGAAAAGCAAAAAAGAAAACAGGAATTCTTCGCAAACAGGAAAAAGACGGATGGCCGTTACAGGCGTTAATTCTCTGTATTTCCGGTACCAAAGATCTGATTTGTAAAAAAAAAACATTTATTTCTAACTAACCTTCTGGTCCAGGATTCAGGGAGTATTACAAGGTTTTCGGTCTGGCTTGATCTTCCAGTATTGCAGTTGTTCTTGTGCGGATCTATTCATTTTTATCGTGATATATTTGTGCTGAAATACATTTTTATCGTGATATAAATGCATTTTATCTACACTTTTCTCAACATGACGGGGGTTCACCAGTTCGATCAGTATATGGAAGCACTGCCATCTTACAGCTATTCACTTTACTCCGGCGGGACTTCTCAGGGTAAATTATGGCCACTGGACAAGGAGTTTCTATTCCAATAAAAAATAATTTCTTCATATTCCTCTTACTCCTCATATCGCACCTTAACACTTCCTCCTGAAGCACGCATATATACAGGAATTCCGCCGTCATTCATTGTTCCTTTCACACGATCCTTTTCAGATCGGCCGGAGAAATTTTGCAACTCAATTTTAACGCTGCTGGAACTCAAGTCCAGATCAAGTCCAAGTTCATCACCATTTTGTATAATGGCATCAACTCCACCCCCACTGGATTGCAAGTGTAATTCCTTGCTTAAGTTGCTGATGTTAACACGGACCGATCCTCCGCTGGATTTGGCTTTCACATAATCACATTCTCCCGAAACACTAACTCCGCCACCGCTGCTGCCGGCATCCACTTCTCCATGAACATCCGTCAGGTGCACACCACCCCCTGAACTACGCGCATAAACACTGCCCTGAGCTTCATCTAAAGTAACGCCACCACCACTGGATGTTAAGTGAATATCCCCCATGTGATTCGTCGCTTTAACTTTGCCACCGGATGACTTTGCCCTGGTCGTTCCTGCAGTGTTTTCCAGAATAACAGAGCCACCACTGCTAGTAAAATCATGTGTGCCTTCCACGCCCGAAATTCTTAATCCACCACCACTTGATGTTACATTGCACGACATTTCACGAGGGACAATAATGGTAAAGTAAATGCCCATATTCTTAAATAGACTGAAATTTGTTTTGCGTTTAGCGATCGCAGTAATGACGGAACCATTTTTCTCAATCTCCAAATCAATGTTTTCCAGAACATCAGCCACCTCAGGATCTGAAGGAGATAAAACCATTCCGTTTCTTCGAACGAATGCCTGAACTTCTACTATACTCTCATTATGGCTTAATACCGTTATTCCACCACCATTTGATTTGGAGTTCAATGTACCAGGCTGGTTTAATTCAAAGGTTTTTGTTATGGTAGGAGATTTGCCATCTTCTGAATAGCTATGGCAAGAAAGCATTGCCACAAGCAAGGCAATCATTGTAAACGCGTTTACAGTAATTCGAGTTTTCATGGTGATTTTTGCTAGGATTCTATAGCAAGATACAAAACTTGCTTTTGTAAGCTGTCAGGCACAAAAGGTAATCCATGTGGAGACAGGACGAGTCGAACCTGACGTTTAATACGCATGAGATTCTGAAGTTTATGAATATATGTACTCAATGGGTATCCGAATAGGGGTCGCTACTGTAAAAACGATAGAATTTAAAATCAATGAAAGAGTCAGGGCTACATCAACTGCACCCTCTATTCTACAAAAGTCTGACTACTTGTTTACCATTTCAATTTATCAACCTGGAAGGAATATTCTACACACGCACCCCAATAACTAAGATGTCATCCATTTGAGAATTACTTCCCATCCATTCTAAGAGAGTTTTATCCAGGATGTCTTTCTGATCAAACATTGGTTGGTCATGAATTTTCAAAAGCAGGTTTTTGAAGTTTTTACTCATGTATTTTTTATTATCCTTACCCCCTTTCTGATCAATAAATCCATCAGAGAAGACATAAATAGTATCACCCTGTTCTAGTGGTATATCATGATTGGTGAATGAGCTATCCTTGCCCTGATAAAAGCCCAGGGGCATACGATCTGCCTTAATCTCTTTCAGTTCCGGTTTTCCATCCATATCTCTGATTAGATACAATGAATTGTTTGCTCCCGAATATTGCATCATACTGTTTTTCAAATCAAATACGCATAATGCCATATCAATCCCATCTTTTGCTTCATCGCGTCCGCCATGTTGCCTGAGGGAATATTTAATCTGCTTTCTCAGTTCATTTAGCACCTGGTTGGCCTGTGTTATCTCCCTTCTTTGCACTATTTCAGTTAAATAACTGATCCCTAGCATACTCATAAATGCACCCGGCACTCCATGACCTGTGCAATCAGCTGCCACCACTACTATGTATTGGTTCACCTGTTTAATCCAGTAAAAATCCCCACTTACAATATCCCTGGGTTTATAAAGGATAAAATTCTCATTTAGCAGCTCAGCAATATAGGTTTCAGGAGGCAACATGGCAGATTGGATCCTCTGGGCATAATTAATGCTATCAGTGATAGCCTTATTTTGATTGAAAACATGATCTCGTTGGGCTTCTATTTCTTCTTTTTGGGTATTAATTTCTTCATTCAGTTGCTGCAGTTCTTCATTGGCTTCTGAGATGAGCTCGTTTTGTTCCATGATCTTCCTATTGGCCCGTCTTTTTTGTAAATAGGCTTGGACAAACACCAACACGATAATAACTACTGCAAAGAATCCGGCTGCCAGGGCATTTCTGAATGTTTTTTGCTGCTTGATAGTAGCATCTTTGGCTATTATTTGTGATTCCTGCAATTCTATCTGCTGCTGTTTCTTCTCCGTTTCGTATTTGGTTTCGATTTCCAGCATGGCATTCGTTTTCTCCTCTCTGAACATACTGTCTTTGGTAGCAATAAAAACATTAGCAAACTCCAAAGCTTTCTTAAAATTATTCTGATTCTGGTAAGCATACATTAAGGCTTCTGCGGAAGCATTTTCCATACTGAAGGATTTCATTTCTCTGGCAAGCTCCAGAGCTTTGTTACCATAATCAACGGCCCTGCTCGAGTAAGAGATTCTTTTCGGATCAGACAATTCAGCAGCATATGTAAGCCTAATATTTAAGTTAGACACATTGACATAAGAAGCAGCCAATCCCTCTTTATAGCCCATCTCCTGATACAGTTCAATGGAATAAAGGGAATACTCCACCGCTTTATCTAATTGGTCCAGATTCCTGTAGATCTCACTCATATTGCCATAGCAGATCGATATGCCCTGTTTATTATCATTTTCTTTGTGTATTTCAAGTGCTTTTTTGTGGTATTCAAGCGATTTTTCAAAATCCCCATCGTTGAAATAATTAATTCCCAGATTAATATTGCAGATGGCTATACCATCGGTATAGTTCAGCTCTTCATAAAGGGCCAGTGCCTTTTCAAAGGTCTCATTGGATTTTTGAATGGAACCCTGCATTAAATGTACACTGCCAATGTTATTATAAGTCCTGGCCATTTGTCTTTTCTGGCCAAGGTCTTCAGCAATTTTAAGGGCCCTGTAGAAATAATCTATGGCTTCTGCATAGTCGCCTTTAAGCTTGTAGATATAACCTATATTGTTATAACAGGTTGCGGTCTTGTTCATATCCCCAATTTCCTCCAGCATGGTTCGGGCTTCTGAGTAATACACCAGTGCTGAGTCATACTCTCCCATTACCTGATGTACCGTACCAATGGATCTTAAACATTCTGCCTCCGCAAGCGGGTTATTAATATCTTTAGCAATCTCCAGTGCTATGTGATAGTAAAGAGATGCAGTGTCAGGCTGTGACCTGTAGTAGAGATCGCCAAGTTCAGACAGGATGCCTATCTGGGTGGAATCCTGTATGGCAGGATCAATTAACTGTTTTAGAGAATCTGCAACAGAAGTATTCTGAGCGTTAGCGCTATTATTAAGTAGACAGAATAAGCACAGTATTGCCATGATCCCGAAATTGGACTGCGGGTTGGAATTGGCGGACATAAATAATGGGCTTGGTTTTCTACAAGTTACTGTGCTTTAGGATACAAGTCAAATACAGGATTTAACCTGCAGAATCTTAAAGAGCTTCGATATTTTCTAAGCTTACTGAAGACCGCTGACGATTCACCAGTAATCTCCACTAAACAGCTGGAAAAGGCTAGGCGAGAACTCAACACTGAATTTGGAAAAAGTGCACAGGCTTTGCTTTGCCTCAACATTATCCGGGAATTCGAATTGATACATCCTAAAACCAAATACATATCTGATCTGGAGCTATTTATCAACGAGTCGAAAATGGAAGATTTTGCAGAAGCCGGAACCGATACCGTCCTGGTTTCAACCATGCACAAGGCCAAAGGTAAAGAGTTTGACAACGTGTATATCATGTTGAACCATTTTGACATGTCAACGGATGAGAAACGAAGACTCCTCTATGTGGCTATGACCAGGGCGAAAGAGCGCCTGGTGATACATTACAACGGGTCATTTGAAGCGTTGCCTGGACAAGAATAACGAGCATATACTGAAATTCTCATCTAAGCAATTAGAGGAAATTAAAAAACTAAAAGCGGAAGGCTATTTGCCCATTAAGGCAGTTGTTTCCTTTCTTGTTTATTGGTTCGATCAGAAAAATGAAAAAGAGAGTTTGATAGTGCTTCCTGAGATATTTTTTTATTCCAATTCTTAATAGGTCGGAATTTAGTGCAGATTCCGGTCACATTGAACACCCAGCAACGGATTTAGGTGAGCAAACGTTTGCCAATAACCATTCGAATTCGATTTACCTTGATAATTAAATGATTGCTGCCAATTTCAGGTGCTCAATCTTATCCGAAATTGCTGTTCTCTTTACTCCGGTATTGGGTGCTCACTTCAGCCGGTATTTCCAATAGCGATCAGGAAAAGTAAAAGGGATAATGAAAAAATAGTCCAAACTCTCTATTAGTATAATTTTAGATTTAAGTGGCCAATGGGGGGCCTCCAGGTATGGTGATTCTCCTTTTATTATTATCGTAGGGTGTACGGGTTCCCGTAAATGTAGCGGTAAGGTATTCACCTAAAAAAATGGATCCTGTTAGTTTTTCATTTTTCACTTCACCTGAAAACAGATAGGTCAGGGAATTGCCCGGAATACGATAATTACTTCTCATTTTTACAAGGTCAGCTTCTACCATACCAACCAGGTCAAAAAGCTCAAAATCAGTCTGGTGCTTCCCCTGAATCCAGTTGCCATCCTGTTCTACAAACAGTTTGTGCTGGCTTTTACTGCTGGGGAAAAAGACTTCTATATCCCAGTGCCCACTTAAATCCACATTGGCAGCTTTCAATGTGTCATTGGGGGGAACTCGTTTTTGTGATAAAATGCCATAAAGACGTTCTGCTACCACCTCAGCGTTACCCGGCTGCATCTGGTTTGGTGTGATATTTACGGATGTATTGTTGTCTCTTGTCCTGCTTCCTATAGCGAGCCTTACTTTGTTTCTGGCTACTTCCTCGGCTACTTCTTCTCCGGTGATATTAAGCTGGTCGGGATCCCATTGAATATGCAAAACAGGTGCATGGTTTGATAATCCTTCAGGTTGTGTGATGTTCGTTTCAATGCCTTTTATGGTAAGCATCTTTTCAGATATAAGATCCAGCCAAGACATCCATCTCTTCCATTCTGCCTCATGATCCCGGGTAGTCCAGGCTTCCACAGCTGCCAGCATACCAAACATTTCTTCTTTCCCGACTTTGTTATCGCGTCCCGGACCATGATGTGGCGAACTCGCCTGCCATGCTGACATCAAAATATCTTTTTTACCAAGTAATATACCAGCGCACTGTGGTCCACATATGGCTTTACCTCCACTGTAGGCCACAGCCGTGGCACCCTGGGCAAGATGTACAGGTGGAATGGTAAGATTTTCCGCAGCAGCATCCACTAAAATTGGAATATCGAGAGGTTTGGCCAGTTCGGCTATGACCTCCAAGGAAAATGGCTGGCCTTGTTCTGAGTGCCTGCATGCCAGCACATAAATCATAGCCGTACGCTCACAGATGGCCTTCTCCATCTCCTCCGCAGTTTCAACAGTGATTACCTTGACACCAATGTTTCGTACAGCATGATCATAAACATTTCGGGAATATCTCGGACAGATCACCTCTGTCTTTTCCATTCCTGTGAGATCGGGTATGCGGATTAACCTTTCAGGATTTCCTCCTGTCACACAAGCTGCGGTGAAATGCTTCATGGCAGCGGCACAACCTGCCGTGACTATACCCCAGTCAGTTTTTGTTATCTCACTAAGTTTTTGTCCAATACCATATGCAAGTTCATCGTACTGGGCAAAATAGCCCGAAGCCGCTTCCATTGCTTCAATCACCTCTGGCCGTTCAACAGATCCGCCAATGATAGTGAAGGTGCCTCTGCAATTGATAATGGGCTCAACACCTATGGAACGATATATGTTTTCCTTGGTTTTCTGCTTTATTGCAGGAGCCTGATTGGCAAAAAGATCCGGTGTCATGGTTGTCCCCACCAGAGGAATAACAGACAACTGTTTGAGAATTTCTCTGCGATTCATAAGATTAAATTGGGATTAGTAATTATTAAATTTCCTGTTTGCATAACTGGTTATTCCAGTATCGGTTCCGATCCAAAGGTTACCTTTCTTATCGTCACTAATAACCTGGCCGAAGTCATTGACTAGACCATCATCAGTGGTAAACTTGTAATAGCTTAAATATACTAAAGTTAAAGAAACTGACATTGAGCAAGATTTGTATATTTATTGATCCGTAACGCACATTATTTGATAAAAGTTTTAACCATGTATAGAAGCCCTAAATCTGCGTCATCAACTGTATCAGCCATTGTATTGCTTGGTATTATATTATTTGCTCCAGTTCAGACAGGGCAGGCTCAGAATATAGATATTCTTTTGAAAGGGGGGCATGTTATTGATGCAAAAAACAAGATGGATTCCAGAATGGATGTGGCCATTACAGATGGGAAAATCCTTGAAGTTTCGCCCAATATTTCTGCAACAAATGCCAAAAAAGTAATTGACGTAACTGGATTCTATGTAGCTCCCGGACTCATAGATCTTCATACACATGTTTTTGTTGGCAGCAATTCAGGTTTTGCAGATGGTTTTTCCAGTGTTTCTCCTGATGATATTACCTTGAAAGCAGGTATTACAACTGTTGTAGATGCGGGAACCTCAGGATGGCGTAATTTTCCGGTTTTCAAAAAACAGGTAATTGATCGGTCAAAAACAAGGGTACTCTCTTTTCTAAACATCGCAGGTTCCGGTATGACCGGATTTCCTTCCGAGGAAGATGTTAATGATATGGATTCCCGAATGACCGCTCTTGTTATAGAGCAATTTCCAGATATTATTGTTGGTGTCAAAATCGGACATTATCGAGGAAGTGACTGGACACCATTTGACAGGGCCCTGGAGGCGGGACATATGGCGAATGTTCCTCTCTTTGTTGAGTGTCATCTTCCTCTGCTTCCTTTGGAAGGAATACTTAATCGCATGAGGCCGGGTGATATCTATACCCATTCGTATTGTGCGGCTTCCGACAGAATGTGCCTGCTTGATGATCAAGGAAAGATCAGGCCATTTGTGTTGGAAGCGCAGAACAAAGGTGTCCATTTTGACGTGGGACATGGTGGAGGCATGTTCCATTTTGATATTGCGGTACCAGCTTTAGAACAAGGACTCTTACCCAATTCCTTTGGTTCAGATCTTCATCGTTTCAGCATGAATTCAGGAATGAAAAACATGCTCGATATTATGTCAAAATTTTTAAATATGGGAATGGCGATTGAAGATATTGTTTACCGGGCTACATGGAGTTCTGCACAATCTATTAAACGCGAAGACCTGGGTAATTTAAGTGAAGGGTCAGTTGCAGACATTGTTGTGTTGAGTGTAAGAAAGGGTAGCTTTGGTTTCATCGATACCCGGGGTAATAAAATGGCCGGGGACCGCAGACTTGAAGCTGAATTAACAATTCGGGAAGGAAGGATTGTGTGGGATCAAAATGGTATGGCAGCGAAGGAATGGGTTGCAAAAGGTTACAACAAATAATGCGGGTAATTGTATACATTGGGAGATT
>CAVVVN010000002.1:0-413365 GCA_963751705.1 uncultured Bacteroidales bacterium | reverse complement strand
CGATCTTGCTGCCCAGTTCGGCCATCTGCTTCTCACTTTCTGCAGTAATGTTCCACTCCTTCCACCACTGGCGCAGTTCATCAAATTTTATCTTCACCAGTTCTTTCAGTTCTTCATCCTCCATACCATTGGACGAGAACTTAATGGGACTCTCGATAAGCTTTTGCACGGCATCGTTCAGAACATTTAGCCGGTCGGGCCTGGTGCAGGCATCCAGGTCGTGGAAGGCATCCTGCTGAAGGACACAGAAATCAATGGTCTGTCCTTTCTGGAATACCACATACTTTTCGACGGGAACCTTTTTCAGTCCGATTGTACTGATGGTCTGGTCGATACCATTGGCTTCTTCCAGTGTACCCATGATCTTCCTGCGGTCCTTCCATGAAATGAAACCGTCATAAACCGAACTGGTATAAGCCAGGGGGTCAATTGCCGGGTATTTTTTTGCATCGGCGCGATCCTGTGACAGACCCCAGAAACCTCCGGTTGCATCCATGGTGGCCTGGGTGACGGGCTCCTGGAAGTTACCTCCTGCAGGAGATACTGTCCCGATAAAGCTCAGTGATCCCCCCGTTCCCACATCCACACCGGCACGCTGATACATACCCTTGATCTGATCGGGGATGTCCATGGGAAATGCCTCGGGTCCGGGAATATCTCCCTGTCGGCCGCTTCTCTCCCGGAGTGCCTGCGCCCAGCGGGAGGTGGAGTCTGCAAGCATGATCACATTGTATCCCTGGTAACGATAGTATTCTCCAACCGTCAGCGCAATAAACACACTCGCCTCGCGGGCAGCCACCGGCATGGAAGAGGTGTTTCCGAAAATGCACATCCTGTTCATCAGGTTCTCTCCGGTGGCAGGATCACTTAATTCAGCAAAATCCTTAAACACCTCCACGGCTTCACCAGCGCGCTCGCCGCAGGCCGCCATGATGATGATATCGGCCAGGGCATGCTTACACAGGGTGTGCTGCATTACAGTTTTACCTGCGCCAAAGGGACCAGGGTTTCCAACGGTTCCCCCGTATCCTACCGGTGCCAGCAGATCGATGACCCGCACTCCCGTTGAAATGGCCTTGCTGGGGATGGCACGCTCCTTAAAGGGTATGGGGGATTTCACCGGCTGACGAATGGCAAGCTTTAACTCGTGGTTTTTATTGTGTTCATCCACCACGACAGCCACTTTCTGCGTGATATTCACCCTGCTTTTTCCAATGATGCTTTCCACCCGGCATTTGCCCAGACTGAAAGGGACCAGGATCTTGTGCTCCAACCTTCCTTCGGGAACCGTTCCAATGGAATCACCACCGGCGAGTTCATCACCAACCTTAACGGATGGGCTGAAGTCCCAGAGTTGTTCTTCATCAAGGGGTGGAGCCTTCATCCCGGGCATCAGGTAAGGGTTCTGCTCCCCAAGTTTATAAAGGGGATTCTGCAGCCCATCCCAGATGCTTGTGAGCAATCCCGGCCCAAGAAGTACCGAGAGAGGATTCCCTGTAAACTCAACCAGGTCCCCAATCTTTGCACCGGTGAGATCCTCAAATACCTGCATCTCCACGATCCCGGCATCGGCATTGTCCGGATCGGGGAAAATGGACAGCACCTCAGCCTGCAGCGACTGGCCATCTACGAAGATCTGGGCCGTTTCCCCCATAACCACATCCCCTTGAAAACGCGCATTCACCAGTGAGTCCTGAATGGCTATCAGCTTTCCTGTTCGTTTACTATTCTCTCTTGCCACTTTCCTTGTTGTTTTAAGTTTTTTATCAATTCCCTAATTTGACTTACTCGGCCGACTCGTATTTCGCAAAATATTTTTACGAAGGATTTGTCAATACAAACTATTTCCCACTCCAATATCCTCCCTTTCGGATTTTTTGGAATCGCTCTGCTGTTTTATCAATTATAATTGTGTATTAGGACTCTACTGAAGAGCCGGCTCCCGCACTTCCATGGATTCAAGTAAATTGAGGATAAGGCTGTCCTTCTGGGGGACAATACTGATGACCGGAACGCTGGATTTGTGGACTATCTCCCTGGCAAAAGCTCCAAGATAATTATCAAAGAGGATCGTCTCCTGATGTGTCATTATCAACAAAAGGTCCGGCTTGAGTTTTTTTGCGTAGTCAAGTACAACCTCATCGGCTGTTCTTTTTTCCGCTTTTAATAGTGCCAGATCCACATCAATCCCATGCTTTTTAATATCCCGCTCAATCCTTCTTCCTTTATTGTAAGAAAGACTATGCACACTCTCAATTTCCAGGTGCTGAACGGAAACAATATGGATGCTTGCACTAAATTTTTTTGCGAGGGATATTGCCCATGCTACCTTTTTATCTGTATTCTTTGTGATGTCAACCGGAAGCAAAATCCGGTTGATTCCTTTGATTTTAGGTTCTTTAAACATGGTCATTACCGGACATTTGGAATCGGAGATAAGTTTATCAGCATTCTCCTTCCTGAAAATACTTGCTTTACCTTGTGCTCTTCTTGCCTTTTTTATAATAACCAAATCGGATTTCCTTCTCTTCGACACCTTCAGAATGGAGGGGATAAGCTTACCAGTTACAATCTGATATTCAAAATGTTTCAAAAGTGGGTTCCCAGGAAAAAAGTGCTTCACCTGACGACGAAATCTCTTCAAGGCCTTCTTTCGGTGTTTTTTCTGTATTCGCCATGGAAACCATTTTTGAAGAAAGGGCAACCCACTTTCTACGTGGAGCAGCACGATATCTGACCCGAATTTCTCATGGAAATAGATGGCTTGATTAATTGGTGCAATCATATTACGGTTTAAGGGTACCGGGACAAGTATTCGTTCTATTTGAGCTGAATATTTCATGCTAGGATAGCTTAACTGTTTGTATGGCATCATCATCCCTTCCTTCTTTCAGGCTTCTGAATATTTTCTCAGCCAGGGGGTATTCATCCTTCAATTTCCAGCTATTAAAATCCAGGTAGTTTGCCTGGTTCTTATCTGATTTCAAAAGAGAGTCCTCACTGGTAACCATAATCGACTGGTTTAAGCCAAATCCGGTAAAAATCCTACTTAAAAACTGGTAGTAGGCCCCGTCTTGTAAATCCTTGTCTCCGGAGAAATAGGTAACTCTGTCTTTACTAACCAGGATTATACCATTGCCTACTATGTACAAGGGTCTTATCCCTGATTTTAAGATGGATACTATCAGTTTTTTGCAGTATGTACTTGGTTCGGGCGTTCCCTGATCAAATCCAAGGACAACTGCAGTATCTGTCATATTCCCAAACCTTTGCTTCAGCACTGAAAGCAACTTACCCTCCACTACTACTTTCGAAATGTTTTTTGGGTTAATGCCATTGTTACTGACTATCTGATTTTTCAGTGCAGAAAGTTCCTGACGGGCGGTTTTCTCCAATAAGGGTGTGATATTTCGGAGCATACTCTGGCCAATTGCTCGCTTCTGATAAGTTTGTAGCAGCATCATTGTTGAGTCAGCAAGGAGCAAATTCCTTGATGCAAACGAGGCGGCTTTTTCAGCTCCATGAATGCAGTCGGCAATAACCAGGATATCCTGACTTATCTGAGGGTTGGTATTCTTCTGTTTCAGTTGCATTTTACCTTGAAGTATTGATACACTACAAAGGTATGCCGGGCTGCCTTGCCATGGTTAGGGGAGTTTCCGAAATTAACTGGGGGTAATCCCTACTATTTGGCAGGAAAAACCCTTGTACGAAAGGAATCCCTTATTGCCTTAATCTGATTTTTCAGAAGCTTCCGGTAACATTTTCCTCTGTAGCCCAGATGATCGAGGCTGAATGGGATGATCGACAAAACCGAAAGATCCGAAGGAACATCATCAATGCGAGGTTCCGGTAAAGGGCTTCAGTTGAAAACATCGTATATGATGAATCCCGGAATATCGATCGTAACAAAATGATGCGTCTGTTCGACTGTAGCTTTATTAGTAAAGGAGAAAGTCTTCTAATAACTGGCAGCACTGGTGTCGGTAAGAGTTACATTGCCTCTGCATTGGGTTACCAGGCATGTACTGAAGGGTACAGGGTAGCGTATTATAATACAGCAAAGCTCTTTGCATGGTTAAGAATGGCAAAGGCTGATGGATCTTACCTTAAAGAGATCTCCAGGCTGGAGAGACAACACTTGTTGGTTCTAGATGACTTTGGACTTCAGCCTCTGGATGGCCCAAACAGGCTTGCTCTACTGGAGATAATGAAGGATAGGCATGGGAAAGGGTCTATCCTTATTACCTCTCAGGTACCAGTGGCAGGGTGGTATGAGATCATCGGAGAGAAGCCTGTTGAAATATCAGATTAGAATTATTAAGAGAAAAAGGTAAATTTAGGTCAAACTAGATAGTTTGGTTGAGTTCTTTTACGGCTTGAAAAATGACTGCTCACTTTACTCCGGCGGGACTGCTCAGTTTAAAACGGTGTAGGGTGCTCAATTACGCCGGTGTATGCAATAGATACACAAAAACGGCAATATCTAACTTCAAAAGTTAATGCTTTATTTAGTGTAAAGCGTTCATTTACAAGGAATACAAAGGACAGTAAAAAAGAAATCCCCACCGAAAATGGTGGGAATTCCTGCTTAGTAGCGGGGGTAGTGTTGTTCAGCCTTCGGCTTCACGAGTGCCATTTTGGGGGTGCTTTACTAAAAGAAACCTTGAGTCGCTGCGCTCCCTCAGTGCTTTTTTACTCCAGGGCTTATGAGCAAGCTTAACACCCTGAAATAAAAAAACCCTGCACTTTCGTGCAAGGTTTCTTCTAGTAGACTATACGATTGAAATATCTAACCTTGATTTGATGAGAGATATCATTGAGATTGTTAATTATTCCTTTCCAGAATTCTGACGATTCTTCTGTAGACAGATTCTGATTTTGACCATGAACTTCCACCACTGGTATTGATGAACTGAATAACAACTGCATCTATTTCCTCATGGTATCTTGCAATACTTTGATAACCCGGCAACTCTCCAGTATGCTCATATTTATAAATGGATGAATAGATTGCCTGTTCGTCCGTGTTAAGCAGGGAGCCGTCGATAAGTGCTCTCAGAAATACGCCCACATCCTGTGCGGTTGCCAGCATCGAGCCTCCGGGGATCTGGTAATCATTCTGCTTTATGTCCGGATCATATCCAAGGAAGTAGCCACTCATTACCTCATCCAGGTTGACCTCACTCAGCGCGCCATAGGTGTCGTACAGCTCAAGAGGCCATAGTATTTCTCGTTTGATATACTGGTGGTGGCTATAGCCCAGGATCCTATCCAGGATCTCTCCGATCAGCAGGTAGTTCGTATTGGAATACTGGTATTTCTTATCCGGGTCGAAGTCAGCCGGCATATCCAGGACAATGTCCAGTGCATCATCGATCCCCAAAGGTGGTTCGGTCCAGGGGAAATCAGGGTGATCAATGTAATCCGGAATGCCACTCCGGTGTTGCAACATCATTCTCAGGGTGATTCCCTGAGAATTTTCAATCCTGTTTGCATACTCTGGAAGGTATTCCGCAAGAGTCCTGTCCAGAGACAGACTGTCATTATTAATGAGCTTGGTGGCAGCAGCGGCTATATAAAGTTTACTGATACTTGCAATTTTAAATAAACTCTGGGGATCTGCCGGGATCCTGTTTTCCCGGTTCTTCCATCCGGCAGCGTAATTTGCCGCATCTCCGCCTTGATCTACATAGACTATGATGCCATCAAATCCCCGGTCAAGAGCATTTTCAATTTCAGATTGAACCGTATCGGATAAGGGTACTAAAGAAATACATCCAGGGATGTAGAAGAGGGCAATTAGAATCGCGATTGTAGGATAGATTTTTATAGGTTTTCTTTTTTTATGTATCATGTTATTTCATTTTCTGTTCCTGATTGCCGCAGAGGCACTTCTGAGCATGTCTGCGTTATATAGACCCAACGAATTACCACAATGAACGATAATCGTTTCTTCCCCAGGCAGGATGTAGATTTCCTGCCCCAGGTTTCCAGAGGCAAAGAACTGGTAGCTGGAATCACAGTTCACATGGCCCCACCACTGGTAAGTATAGTAGGTCCTGCTGCATCCCTTTCCCATCCAGTCCGGGTAGATCTCTCGTGATACCGTGGTGTCCTCCAGAGTCGCTTCACGAATCCAGTCCTTTCCGAGCAGCTGGCTGCCATCCCAGTTTCCTTCATAAAGGAACAGTCGTCCGAACCTGGCATAGTCAATGGCACGGGCGATCAGCCTGCTGGGCATGTATTCGAAGCCCGATCTATTGCTGTCAACTGAAAACAGGGCATCATATTCCATGATTTGTGACCATAGCTTTTCTTCCATGTATTCGGAAACCGTTTTTCCCGTTGCCCTTTCTATGATCAGTCCCAGGAAGGAGGTATTGTAGTTGTTGTATTGGAATTCTTTTCCTGGTTCGACGGCGATCTTTGTCCTATTTAGAAGAAGCCTCCGGACATTGCCGTGATAGTATCCTACCGCCTCGTCATGCCAGGGGGCGTGAATTCCAACAATGGGGAGATAGGCCTCCGTGTATTTTATCCCACTTTGCATCGTTAGCAGGTGTTTGAGGGTGATCCTGGCAAAGTGCTCATCCCGTTTCAGCAATTCCGGGATATAGAGGGTCATCGGATCATCCACGCCCCCTATGTATCCATCCTCGATGGCAAAACCAATGAGGGTGGATATGAAGGATTTGGCCATGGACTGGGAATGGAAATAGGAATCCCTGGAAAAGCCGTTGAAGTACTTCTCATAAAGGAGAGTATCCCGGCGAATGACGATCAACGCGGTAGTATAGGACTTTTCCGCCCACTCTTCCAGGCTGCCGAAGCCATATGATTCCACCTTCTGGCTGAATAGAGTCTCCACATACGATTTATCCGGGTAAACAGGGAAGTTGAATGTGCTGTCTGATCCCCGGATCACCCTGTTCTCGAAATGTGTATAATCATACACATCAGCCACATGGTAACGGGCCAGCCGGTAGATGTATCGGGGAGAATACCTGATGACCAGGAAGGCTACGATCAGTAAGAGGAGTATCAGAACTCCCAGTATGGCTTTTAATACTATTCTCAGCAGTTTCTTCATGACCTTATTATTCTTTATCCTTCCCTCCCTTAATAATCAGCCAAATGGAAAATGACATCTCTCCCACGATACTCGGAATGGCAACAAGAGCCAGGAAAACCGAGGCATAGCTGTCATAATCCGGGAGCAGGAAATGGCCTCCCGTATCGATCATGTACATGATACCCGCCAGGGCGAGGAAAATACCGATGAGCCTGGGCCGGCCGATGATCTTTCCCAGCAGGACCAGATGGATCCCGAAGAAGAACAAGCCGATCAGCCAGATGATATTGAAGATGTCTGCCTGCCTGAGGACTTCCTTTTCGCTGCTGGAGGAAAGCGAAATCACCAATGAAAATACCGCCACTGCCATAATGGCTGCATGCATCATCCTGAACAAGGTACTGAGAACAGTCAGACTATGTTCCTTGTAGAGTTCCTGCAGCGCCCAGGCCACCACCACGTCAAACACCACAGTGATCAGGAAAGCCAGGATCCCGAACCGGACCAGCATATGGTGGTCACGGATCGTTGCCAAGGGTTCATTTTGAATGGATTCCAGCACGAAGAAATTGGCAAAAATGGCCGCAAAAAAAATGATGAGGTAGCTGCTACCTGAAATCAATGATAATGTTCTTTTTCCCATAGTTTTTTTGTTATGATTGAACGAAATTAATAACATTTTACATCCGGATACAAAGGAATATCTTACTGCTAATTCAGAGCTTAGGGATTCTCCCGGAAAGGTTTGGAATTATACCTTCGAACCGATTCCCTGTAATCAGGTCTTCACAATGCTTCATCCGTACTTAGGAACCCGCTGCGTCCAAGTTTTCAAGCATTTCGAGGAATTTCGCTTTCCCAATCTTTCCAACTGCGTAATCAAGTACTTTTCCATGAGGATCAGTAAAAATTGTTACCGGTGTACCACCAACTTTATACTGCTTTAGGAGCTCTTCCGCATTGGGGTCATCAACATTAATCATTACTGGTATAACTTGTGAATTAATGGCCTTCATGACTTCCTCATCCGCAAAAACTTCACGCTTCATTATTCGGCATGGCGAGCACCACTCTCCGGTGAAAAATAGAAGCATGTTTTTGTCGGAATCGTAGGCAAGTTCCCGAGCCGGGGCCATATTGCCGGCCCAGACCACATCATTTTCAGGCACATAAAATGAATACCATGCATAAGCAAGTGAAGCCACAAGGAAAGTGAGCCAGAACCATCGCCAAAATGGATGGGACTTAGTTTTTTCAAGCCTGGGGGAATTGGCGGATGAATTCGGGGGAAGTATATCTGTTTTTTTCATAGTGCAAATGGATTAACATTATTTGTAAACTGGAAATAATATCTTTTTCGGTTCATGATTCCAGCGCATGGTGGTTAATCGCTATTATCACATTTCCTTTTTTGTGTCCCTTATCGACATAGGCATGGGCTTCTGATATCTGCTTAAGGGTATAGATCCTGTCAATGACTGCCTTCAGTTTCCCTTCTTCCATCAATTCTTTGAAGTAATTCATGTCCTCGCTTGTTTCCTTGATAACACCGGATAGGATCTTCTTGTTGCTGAAGGTTGATCTGAAGGCGCCTCCTATCATGGTACCCAATCCGGCACTGGCTAGCAGGACCTGTCCGTCTTTTTTAACGGACTTGAGTGTTTTGCCCAGTGGACTTTTGCCCAGGGTATCAAAGACAACATCATAGTGCTCCCTGTTTCTGGTAAATTCTTCTTTGGTGTAATCAATGACTTTATCGGCCCCCAACGATTTCACCAGGTCAAAGTTGGCTGAGCTGCACACGGCGGTAACTTCTGCCCCAAAGTATTTGGCCAGTTGAATACCCATTGTACCCAGAGCACCTGAAGCCCCATAGACGAGCACCTTCTGGCCTGGCAGGATGTTGGCTGATCGCAAAAAATGCATGGCCGCTGTTCCGCCGAAGGGAATGGCAGCGGCTTCTTCATAGCTGATTTTTCCCGGTTTAAGGGAAAGTACCGCATCTTCGGGTACGGTCACATATTCTGCATGGGCGCCAAAGGCCATTCCGCTTGAACCAAAAACCTGGTCTCCAGCCTTAAACCTTGTTACTGAGCTGCCTACTGCCTCAATTTCCCCGGCTACAACAACCCCCGGAATGGATTTCTTAGGTTTACTGAATCCAAAAATCAGCCGGATCACGAATGGATCAGCTCTTCTCATACGTGCATCACCCGAACTCACGGTTGTGGCATGTATTTTAATCAGGATCTCATCTTCCCCGGGAACCGGCTTTTCGACTTCTTTCATTTGAAGGACCTCGGGTGCTCCGTACTTTGTAGATACAATTGCTTTCATAGTGTTCAAATTTATTGTTTATGATTTTATGCAAAGGTGATACAAGTGGAGCGGGTAAGCGTTCGGAATGTCAGGCAGGACGTTCGGAAATGTAATTCCGAACAAAAGGGAAGGAAAAATGAAAATTAAAGCGCTTGTTTCAGATACTGACTGGGTGTGAGGCCGGTTTCTTTCTTAAAACAGGTGTTGAAAACCGTTTTTGAATTGAAGCCGCTTTCGAAGGCCATCCCTTCAATGGTAAGCTTTTTGTTTTCCTTTGCTCTGGCAATGGACTTGAAAGTATCAATCCTGTATTTGTTGATGAACGCATTGAAGTTCATCCCAAGATTCTGGTTTAATATCCAGGAAAGGTGGTTCGGGTGAATTTCGATTTGTCTGGCCAGTTCCCGTAAAGACAGATCCGGCTCTAAAAAGGGTTTGTTTGCAGAAATATGCTCCATCAATCGCGCTGAATAGTCTGCCACTGTCCGGGCATCAAGCAGGGCCGTTTTTCCCTTTTCCTCTTCCGTGCCAGGCTCCGTTGCATATATGGTCTGTAAAAAAGCCTTGTATCTGGGGTCCCTGGTGATTGGATCTATCAGGGGATCGGTAAATCTGAGTAGTAAAAGCGAGAGAGAATTATCAATGGCATTCACCACCCAATCAAAGGCTTTGTCAGCATCCCCCTGAACTGCGCTCAGCGTAAACAGGTAGGAATCTGCCGTTTGGCCATGAGGACCCTCAGCCAGTTCTTTAAGCTTATTTTTATACAACGATGTATTTTTATCGTCCATTTTTAGCGCATAGGCCAGGGCAATGGCGCCCGTTTTTTCTCCTTCAATCACCACATCTGGCGGTATGTTGTCAAAATAGGATATGACTTCATCATAGCGGCCCATTTTCAGCAGACACAGGGGCTTGATGGAATGGGCAGGGATGTTCTTATCGTTTACGCTCAGGCAGTTGTTCAGAAGATCCAGGGCTTCGGCATATTCTTTAATCATGTAATGGTAATAGCCTTTGAAGAATTTGGTTTCTTCTGACAGGGGATTCAGGCAGAGTGCAATTCCCAAATGCTCCAAGGCCTTCTCCCTGTCTTTTGCTATGATATAAAGGAAGGAAAGAAATTCATGTGCTTCGGCATTGTTTGGATTCAGTTCAATGGCCCTCAGCATTTCCCTGAGGGATTTCCCGTAATTGGCCTCCACAAAGAAGGATTGATTGGACAATTGGTAGTAGGCCCCGGAGGACTTACTGTTTAACTTTAGCGCCTTCCTGGTATAATTGATCGTTTGTTTCCAGGCTTCATCGAAGGGCATGAATCCGGTTGTCCCCAGGAAACTGTAACAATCGGCAAGTCCCACATATGATTCGTCGTGGTCCGGGTCCAACTCCAGCGCTTTTTCATAAAGGTTAATAGCTGTCCTTACATCTTCGGGATTCCATTTGTTCCTGAGGAATTTGCCCTTTAAGGAGTAGGAATAGGCATTAATATTATCCGTTTGCTTCTCCACCAGGTGTTCCCGAATGTCAAAGTGACCGAGATGCTCTCTCAGCTTATCGGCAATCAGCAGGCTGACCTCATCCTGGATGTCGAAAATGTTTTCAAGCGCTTTATCCCAGGTTTCCGACCAGAAATGATAATCTTCAGCCACATCAATTAGCTGTGCGGTGATCCTGACCTGCTTTCCGGACAGACGTACACTCCCTTCCAGGATAATGGATACATTGAGCTCTTCCCCAATCTCTTTGATCGGTTTATTCTGCCCCTTGTAGAAGAAGGCAGATGTCCGGGAGGTTACTTTTAATTCTCCTATCTTTGCCAGTGCATTGATGATCTCTTCTGTGATCCCGTCACTGAAATACTCATAATCCTTGTCAGCGCTGAAGTTTAAAAAGGGTAATACGGCGATGGTAAACTCGGTCATGAAGCTAAAAAGTAGATATTCTCCTCATTACAACACCTGTGTTGGTGAAAGGTTTAGAAATGGAATCTCATTCGAATGCACCTTAAGTAGCGGGGACAGTGTTACTCTCCGCCGAAGGCGGATCGCGAGTACCATTTTGAAGGTGCTTCAGTTTCCCGCCCACATCAATGTCCCAATGAACAGTGAGCCAGTTATTTCCAGTTAAGGTATAATCCACCCCGACAGTCATGCCGGGATGTAGCACCAGTTCACCGAAATAGCCTAGTTTAAATGCAAGCTTTTCATGGTAAACAAAACGGGAGATCCTGCTTTGTTTGTCAGGAGATGGAGCTATACCCTGACTGTTGCCCCTGAGTGTTCCAAGCCATAAGATCAGACAGATTATTTTTATGAATTTCATAGTTCCTGGTTTCGTGCTTTGTATTAACTACCATACAAAGATCGTAACCCTGCATGCGCTAAATGTTCGGATTTTATATTCATTCCGCCCGGATTTATAAATCCGAACAATACCAGGGGTAACCAGTCACGCCTTCCGGGACAGGCTGGAAGTAAGGCCTGTTTCCTTCTTACAATGGGGCCTGGATGTTGTTCTTGAATTGATTTCCCATGCTACAGAGTATATTCCTTATTTCTCGCAAAACGCTAATCTCAAAGTGATTCAGAGGGGATCGAAAAAGTACTCCCCACCGAAAATGGAGAGGAGTCCTCTTTAGTAGCGGGGGTAGTGTGACCGGCCTGCGGGGTAGTGTTGTTCGGCCTCCGGCCTCACGAGAGCCATTTGGAGGTGCTTTACTACCAGAAACCCGCACTCGCTCCGCTCGTATCGGCTTTTTTCTTACCCTTGGCTTACATGAGCAAGCTCCTGACGTCAGGGCAATAAAAAAGCCCGGTACGCTTTCAGCGCACCAGGCTTTCTCTAGTAGCGGGGGTAGGACTTGAACCTACGACCTTTGGGTTATGAGCCCAACGAGCTACCAACTGCTCCACCCCGCAATATATCTTTGGTAATTTGTCTCTGTTTAGAACGCTGCTTACTTTATAAGCGGATGCAAATATAGTGGATTTTGGGCGATTCTCAAAATTACCTCTCTGCTTTGCTGAAAAAGCGCTTTCGGAATCGCAGCGCCACTCCCACCAGCAGAATCAGTACCGGCACCTCCACCAGGGGGCCTATAACTGCGGCAAAAGCTTCTCCGGAGCTAATTCCAAACACTGCCACAGCCACTGCGATAGCCAGTTCAAAGTTGTTGCTGGCAGCTGTGAAGGACAGGGTGGTGGTTTTGGGGTAGTCTGCTCCCAGGGCCCTGCTTAAGAAGAAGGAGACCAGGAACATGACCACAAAATATATGATTAGGGGGATGGCGATGCGAACCACATCCATGGGAATCTCCACAATGGTTTCACCTTTAAGGGAGAACATCACAAATATGGTAAAGAGCAGGGCTACCAGGGTAAGTGGGCTGATCTTCGGAATAAACTTTCCGTGATACCACTCTTTTGCTTCTTTCCGGTCCTTCGACTTCACTCGAATCAGGATAAAGCGGGTAAGGAAACCAGCCAGGAAAGGAATTCCCAGGTAGATAAACACACTCTTGGCGATCTGGCCCATAGAGACATCCACCACAAAGGTTTCCAGCCCGAACCAGCGGGGCAAAATAGTAATGAATACATAGGCATAGACTGAAAAGAACAACACCTGGAAGATGGAGTTAAAAGCCACCAGTCCGGCCGCATACTCGGGATCCCCTTCTGCCAGGTCGTTCCAGACTATGACCATGGCAATGCATCGGGCCAGCCCGATCAGGATCAGTCCTGCCATATAATGGGGATAGTCCCGAAGGAAAATAATGGCCAGAATAAACATCAATACCGGACCAATGATCCAGTTCTGGACCAGGGAGAGGATCAGAATTTTGCGGTTACGAAATACATCTCCCAGTTCCTCGTAGCGCACCTTGGCCAGGGGCGGATACATCATTATTATCAGACCGATGGCAATGGGGATATTGGTGGTACCCCGGCTCATACTATTCCAGAAGTCTGCAATGGAAGGAAGGAAATGGCCCGCTGATACGCCAAGAGCCATGGCCAGGAAGATCCAGAGAGTGAGGTAGCGATCAAGAAAAGAGAGCCTTTTTTTTTCAGAGATCATAACTTATAATCGTTTTTTCAACTAGTTGGACAGAACACTAAATACCTGCTGATAGTTCGCGTCATCCGGATAATACTCCACCAGCTTTTTTGCATAAAACAGCGCCTGCTCCGGCATGCCGTTCTCCATGGAGATGGTTGTCAGGGCATAGAGGATGTTCCGGTCGTAAGGGTGTTGTTTTACGGCAGCTCCCAACACCTTCAGGGCCTCCATGGGCTCTTGCTGTGAATTGAGGCCTATGGCATAGACATAGCTGTAGTGCGGATCCTCAGGGTCATGCCTGGTGGCATTTTCCAGGTAGATCATAGCCTCTTTATGCTTGCCCTGCCTTACTTTAAGAAGACCCAGAGCATAGTGGATGGCAGCCAGGTCAGGATATTTCTCCAGCGCGCTTTGCAGCACCTCTGCTCCTTCATCATCCCGCTGTAGTCTCCGGTACAGATCTGCCAGGTTTATATAGGGTCCCACCAGTCCCGGTTCCAGTTCGATGGCCTCTTTATAGGAAGCTTCGGCTTTTTCATACTGGCCTGCATTCAGGTATAGGTTTCCGAAGTTGAGATGAGTTGAAGGGTGATCGGCATTGATCATCAGGGAGGCATTGTACTCCTCCAGGGCTGTGTTCAGGGCTGCCAGGGCTTCCCTGGGGATCAGGTTACGGGGGACTGCGGCCAGGGAATTGGCGGCCATTAAGCGTACCAGTTTAACACTATCCTTCAGCCGGGGTACGGCCATGTCCCTGATAAATTCAGGTTCGGCAAACTCAACCACGGTCATGGTAGCATAACGGATCAATGGATCGGGATCAATAATGGTTTTTCGGAGCAATTCAACGGTAGTTGCATCAGGATATCCTCCCAGGAGGGCTATGGCATTGGCCCGGATCATAGGAGCTTGATCCGGGTCCGCTCCCAGTCTGAGCAATTCCTTCTGGGCCTCCGGGTAACGCATGCGCCCGGCCCAGAAAGCTTCCCCGTAATGAGGCTGATCCAGGAGGTCCTGACCGTACCATTTACGAAGGTAGTCGGTGGCCCATTGGGTACTTTTTTCCGGGTGACACTGGTTGCAGGCATTGGGGGTTCCCAGTTTGTCGGAGAGATCGGGGCGCGGAATACGAATGCTGTGGTCGCGACGCGGATCCACCACCATATAGGTGCGTTCATGCATATGGCACTCAAAACAGCTGGCCCCCTCTTTGGCCGGATCGTGAAAGTGGTGTTTCCTGGGCCCGTACTCGGTGGCCATATGGCAGCGGTAACAGAGGGCATTCCCATTTACATATACCTGGCCGCTATGGGGCTCATGGCAATCCTTGCAGACGACGCCGGCCTGGTACATTTTGCTCTGCAGGAAGGAAGCATACACATAGACCTCATCCTGAATTTGTCCGTCCGGGAAGTAAAGAGTTTCCTCCAGTAGGGAGGGCCAGTGTGTTTCCAGCAAGGATCCGCCATGGTAGTAATCCTCGGTAGTTACGGCCCTTCTGGAATGGCATCTCGAACACATCTGCACCAGTTCGTCCGATCGTCTTGGAACCGAACGCCTGGCAGTTACTGAATCGGGATCGAATATCCAGGTGGCATTATCCGTATCTTTCAAACGAACCACCAGGCCCATATCCGGGTAGATATCTGGACTGCTGCCTGATTCCACCTTTTCAGCCCAGTCGATATGCTCCGAGGCCGGACCGTGGCAGGCTTCGCATGAAACGTCAATTTCGCTCCAGGTGGTGTGGTAGGCCTTCTCGGAATAGGAATAGTTCTTTCTCAGGTTGGTGGAGTGACATTCGGCACACATGTAGTTCCAATTCTGGGTGACACGGGTCCAGTGAAGGATGTCGTCCGGGGGAATAGCTTCATCCTGGTGGATATGAAACCAGCGTTGTCCGCCCGCTTCTTTGGGCCGGGTGTCCCAGCAGATGGGAAGACACTGTAATCTTCCACCCGGGAATTCTATGAGATATTGCTGCAGGGGCCGGATTCCAAACACATAGGAAACCTGGTAGTCGAGCATAACACCATCCGGTCCTTCCGTATGAACCATGTACTTTCCGTCGGACATAAAGAACCTGGAGGTGACACCGTAATGGGTGTAGCTGACATCATTAAAATTCCCCAGAACGGTCTCAGCGATGGCAGTGTCCATGGCCTGGTCGTGATCCGAGCCATGAAATAGATCGTACTGCTTTTGGTGGCACTCTTTGCAACTTTCACGGCCCGTGTACATGGCCCCAGGTTCAACATTAACGATTTGATCTATAGTCCCTGAAGCTTCTCCTGAGCGCTTGCAGTCCAGGAATACCAGCAGGGATAAAAAAAGCAGTAACACAACTCCGAACAGGCGGGGCACCTTGGCCTTCTTCATGTCTAAATATCTCGAAATGATGTAATTTCAAATGTATATAAATTAGAGAAATCGACTCCGATGTCCGTTCTATTCAAAAAGAATCTATATAATTTTAGTGTTTTAACGACAGTCTATGAAAAGAAGAAGTTTTATTGGAAAGGCAGCCATCGGACTGGTGACCTTTACCGGAGCCGTGGCCGCCCTCAGTTATTTGAGGCAATTCTTTCCTAGACTGGCCGGCGAAAAGAAACGCATCGTACTGGACGACCCCAGGAAATATCCCGTGGACACCTTTACCTTTCTGGAAGAACATAAGCTGTATGTCTATCGGGATCATGAAGGGGTCAAGGCTGTATCGGCCATCTGCACCCACCTGGGATGTACCCTGGAGAAGAGCATGGACGGATTTGAATGTCCCTGTCACGGCTCCTGCTATAACGATGAAGGAAAGGTGCTCTCGGGTCCAGCTCCCCGAGATCTGGCCTGGTATCGCATAAGCAGGGATGCCGGTGGGAAAATAGTGGTCAATCCCGGGAAAAGCGTTCCATCCGAAGATAAATTCTTAACCTCCTGACAGGCTTCATGGAAAACAAGAGAAAACCTTCAGGGATTATGAACCGGAATTTTTTCCTGCATATCCATGCTAACAGGGTTCATATACACTCCATGAAGCCCGCCTACACCTTCGGGCTGGGTATCATCCTGGGCTTTCTTTTTCTGATCATGCTGTTTACGGGGCTTATCCTGATGATCTATTATACCCCTTCGGTGGATGCAGCCTACCAGTCTGTGAAGGATATTGTCCATGTAGTTCCCGGTGGACGTATTATCCGGAATATGCACCGGTGGGCCTCCCAGGGGATGGTTATCCTGGTTTTTCTGCATCTTTTGCGTGTATTCTATACAGGTTCCTATCTGGGGAATCGCTCCCTGAACTGGGTGATCGGGGTGGTGCTTCTGATGGTCACTTTGCTCAGTAACTTCAGTGGCTACCTGCTGCCCTGGGATCAGCTTGCCTATTGGGCGGTAACCATCGGTTCCAACATTGCCGCATCTGCCAGGGAACTAACCGACCTGCTTGGAATTACCTCTGCCATTGACCCGGGTGGATTTTTGAAGAAACTTCTGATCGGCGGCGAAACTGTCGGACAAGCTGCCCTGTCCAGGTTTTTTGCCCTGCATGTAATATTTCTTCCTCTTAGCATGCTGATTCTGCTGGGGGTTCATTTCTGGAGGATCCGGAAGGACGGGGGACTCAGCAGACCATTAGAATACAAGGAAGACAAAGGGAGTACCAACAGGTGGTATGCCTGGCCGGTGCTGATGTGGACCGAGTTGGGACTCCTGTTGCTGGTTGTGCTGGTCGTGCTGTTTATTGCACTGCTGGCAGATGCACCTTTGCTTGAACAGGCCAATCCATCCTTTCCTGAGAACCCGGCTAAATCTCCCTGGTACTTTCTGGGCATACAGGAGCTGGTGTCCTACTCGGCATTTGCGGGAGGCTTACTTATCCCGGTGCTCTACCTAATTTTCCTCTTTTCCATTCCCTACCGGGACCGGGAGGATAAATATGTGGGACTTTGGTTCTCCGGGAGAAAGGGATTGAAAGTGGTAGGACGCTCTGCTCTTTTTGCTTTTATTCTGGTCCTGATTCAGCTCTTTGTAATGATACGTTTTGGCTGGCTGAGGACCTGGTTCCCGGGGATCTCCCAATGGTTTGTGATGCTGATCAATCCGGCGACCCTTACAGGGGGCGTATTTATCCTGGTGGCTGAGTTGGTAAGGCGCCGGAGTCAATCCACTCGTATGGGGGCACTATCTTTGTTTACCTGCACTTTCGTGGCGCTGGTTATATTCACAGCCATGGGTATTTGGTTCAGGGGACCCAACTGGGATTTTTTCTGGTCGCCTAGCCAGTGGCCGCTTGTATAGTTTTCATGATGGACGAACAGAAATACAGATACAGGGCACAGATATTCGTGCTGATCGGGGCAGGATTGCTGCTTATCCTGCTGTTTGCTGTTTGGATCAGTGAAGGGACGAATAAGGAGTGGCGAAGGGTACAGAAAGAATATGCAGCCATCCTGGAGGAAAACAGGGAACCGGGATTTGATGCCTTTGAGCGGGGTATTTTCCAGCTTGATCTGCCCGCTTTTCATCGTTCAGACCGCTGCGTTTCCTGTCATCATGGCCTGGAAAATCCTGATATGGAGCAGGCCGCTCAGCCTCACACAAGCCACCCGGGATCTTACCTGGTGGACCATCCCATACAACAGTACGGCTGTACCATCTGTCATGGTGGACAGCCCGGGGCTCTTTCCCGGGAGGAAGCATTCGGTCAGCTTCAGGAAACACACTGGCCCTATCCCCTGCTGGAGCAACCTTATATCCAGTCTTCCTGTGGCAAATGCCACCTGGCCATTTTCAGCGACCAGTCCCCGGAACAAGCGGATGTGGATCGGAACGGTCCCTCAGGAGGGATGGATGTCTTTATCAAAGGAAAGCTCATTTTTGCTGCCGAAGGCTGTCTGGGATGTCACCAGGCCAGAGGTGTAGGGGGGATCCTGGGCCCTGATCTGACCGAGCAGGGCGAGAAGACCAAGCATGAGTACAGCTTTCAAAATATACAGGGAAATCAGACGATCTCCAACTGGCTGAAGGAGCATTTCAGGGATCCGGAAATGGTCTCCCCAGGGTCTCAGATGCTTCGGATTGACCTGGAAGAAAAAGAGATGGATGCGCTGGCAACCTTTGTAATGGGGCTGGCCAAACCGGATATCTCCTTTGAGTATTTCTCCATGGCCACCCTCCTGGAATTTAAAGGGAACAGGCAAAGCATGGAAGGTGAATCCGGATTTTCGCACCTCTGTTCTGCCTGTCATGGTAAAAGTGGAGAGGGAAAAGGCTATGAAGAATTTAAAACCGGGGTTCCGGCCATCGGGAATGAGGATTTTCTCAGGGTGGCCTCACCGGAGTATATACGCTTTACCCTTGAAAAGGGCCGAAGTCTCCGCCAGATGGGAAGCTGGGCAGAAGGAATATCCGGCCTGAGTCCGGGCGAGCTGGATGGAATCACCCGGCATCTGAAAGGGCTGAGGGGAAGGGATAGGAGCAGAGATCCTGCTGGAAAAAGGGGAGACAGGAGCCGGGGGAGGGAACTCTATGAAAATTATTGCAGGGTCTGCCACGGTATTGAAGGCAATGGGGATGTGGCTGTGGCTTTGAACCAGGAAGGCTTTCTAGCCAGGGCGGATAATGCTTTTATTGCTGAAACCCTCTTGAATGGCAGGCGAAACACTGCCATGCCGGGCTGGGTGAATCTGGAGGATGAACAGCTTGCCGACTTGATTGCCTATCTGACATCCTGGAGAAGGAGTGTTCCCTTATCCGGGGAAATTATACTGCCCGAAGCTGATCTGGAACAGGGAGCACTCCGCTATCATTTCCTTTGTTTCCGCTGTCACGGAGAATTCGGGGAGGGAGAGACCGGACCCTCCATTATTAACCGGGACTTCCTGGATGCTGCAAGCGACAGGATGCTGTATGAGACCATTGCGCTGGGTCGTGCCCATACGGCCATGTTTGGCTGGTCGACCGATGTTTACAACCAGGAGAAGCTCGAGAGGCAGGATATCAGCAATATCATAGGACATATGCGGAAAACTGCCCGGGAAGAACTGAGCTATGTTTACCAGGGAAGCAATCCCGGAGAGCAGCAGAAAGGAGCACTCCTCTTTGAACAGCATTGCACAGAATGTCATGGAACTGCGGGCGAAGGCCTGAAAGCTCCGGCCCTGAATAACCAGGAGCTTCTGAGCGCGGCTTCCAATGGCTACCTGCTGGCAACCATAAGCCTGGGTAGAACCCGGACTGCCATGCCTTCCTGGGGGTATGGAGATAAGGACCATCCACAGCTAAGCGGGAAGGAACGACTTGATCTGGTGGCCTATATCCGGTCTTTCCAGAGGATTCATCTGAAGTATTAAAATTATCCTTCTGATAATCAGCTCCTAATTAGCCAGGTGACCATTTATCTCCGCGGGCAGGAAACTTTTTTTCAGATTTCACGTATTTTGAAGTAACCTAAAGACCAGGGCTGCATATGAGTTATAAAGTTTTCGTACTCTATTCTTTTCCGAACAACAAAATTTTTGTCGGCTACACCACCAGCCTGACCGATTACATGATTACCATGAATGTCATGGAATCTGATAATCCACTTTACGAATTCAGGCCTTGGACCCTGGTACACATGGAACTGTTTATCTCCGAGGATGAGGCCATGGTCAGAGAGGGATTCCTAAAGCAGGAAATTGGCGAGGCCTATATAAGAAGAGAGGTCTTACCCATGTTTGATTTCCAGTAAAGGTGCTATCTTTGCCCCATGTCGGAAAAATCACCAAGGAAGCTGTTCCAAAAGCTTATCCATAAGTACCGTGTGGTCCTGTTAAATGAGGACACATTCGAAGAAGTGGGTAACATGAGGCTGACCAGGCTGAACCTGATTGCTCTGGTTGGGGTTATATTGTTTCTTCTGATTGCCATAACCTATATTCTGATTGCCTTTACCAGTATTCGTGAGTTAATACCAGGGTATCCAGATGCGGCCATGCGTCAGCATATTCGCTCCAATGCGATGAAAGTGGACTCCCTGGAGAAAGAGCAGTCGGTCCGGGATCTATATTTTGATAACCTGAACAGGATTATTTCAGGAGAAGCACCGGAGCTGTATATGAACGATACAAGTGGCATGGTTGATGCGCATGCTATAAATTTCAGGCGCTCTAACAATGATTCCCTGTTGAGGCGGCAGGTGGAAGCGGAGGAACAATTCAGGCTGAGCGTCCTGGATGATGCAGAAGGAAGCCGAAATCTGACGGACATGCATTTTTTCACCCCTGTACAGGGCATCATTACCGGAGTATTCAGTCCGGCTGATGGCCACTTCGGGGTTGATCTGGTAGCTGAACCCGATGAGGTTGTGAAGGCAGCACTGGATGGTACCGTGACCATGTCCACCTGGACCCTCGAAACCGGGTATGTCATTCAGATTCAGCATAATTATGAACTGATGACGTCCTACAAGCACAATGCCAGCCTGTTTAAAACGGTAGGGGAAAAGGTTGCTGCCGGAGATGCCATCGCCATAGTGGGTAATTCCGGGGAACTCACCACCGGGCCGCACCTCCACTTTGAGCTGTGGCATGACGGAGTTCCGCTGGATCCAACAGATTATATTGTTTTCTAAGCCATGCAAAAAAGAATTGCCATTCTTGGCTCCACAGGATCCATAGGTACACAGGCCCTGGAAGTCATTTCTCAACACGCTGATATTTTTGAAGTTGAGGTCCTCACCGCCTTAAATAATGTGGATCTGCTTATTGAACAAAGTTTGCGGTATCAGCCCAATATGGTGGTAATCGGGAATGAGCAGCATTACGAAAGAGTCCGGGATGCACTGGAAAGCCAACCCATAAAGGTATATGGTGGTGCAGATGCCATCGGACAGGTATGCACATTCGATTCCGTAGATATGGTACTCACTGCCATGGTGGGTTTCAGCGGGTTAAAACCAACCATCGAAGCAATCCGTGCGGGTAAAAGCATTGCGTTGGCCAACAAAGAGACTCTGGTGGTGGCCGGCGAGTTGATCATGAAGGAAGCTGCCTTAAACAGGGTCCCCATTATCCCGGTGGATTCGGAGCATTCGGCTATCTACCAATGTCTTGTGGGTGAAGGAAATAACCGGATCGAAAAGATCATTCTGACCGCTTCGGGAGGGCCCTTCAGAAAACGGGGACTGGAGGAGCTGAAAAAAGTTACCCCCGAACAGGCCCTGCGACATCCCAACTGGAACATGGGCCCCAAGATAAGCATCGATTCAGCTACGATGATGAACAAAGGCCTGGAAGTGATTGAGGCCAGATGGTTGTTTGGAGTGAAACCTGATGAAATCGAAGTAGTGGTCCACCCACAATCCATTATTCACTCCATGGTTCAGTTTGCAGATGGTTCCATCAAGGCCCAGATGGGGCTGCCCGACATGAGACTTCCCATACAGTATGCTTTAAGCTATCCGGACAGGTTTAAATCCGATTTTGAAAGATTTGATTTCTTAAACTATCCAAGCCTTACTTTTGAGCAGCCCGATACAAAAATTTTTCGTAATCTTGCACTCTCCTATGAGGCCATGAAGGTGGGAGGGAACTGGCCCTGTATTTTAAATGCGGCCAATGAAGTAGCGGTGGAGGCATTCCTGGAGGAGAAGATCGGTTTTATTGAAATCCCGGGTCTCATTGAGAACACCTTAAACCGGTCGGACTTCATCAAAGCTCCCGGACTGGAAGATTATTTTAATTCTGACCTGCAGGCAAGGCGGGTCGCGCAAGAACAAATTTAGCACGAATGGATGTATTTGTTAAAATAGCCCAACTACTTGTAAGCCTGTCGATTCTGATTGTTTTACACGAATTGGGACACTTTACCCTGGCAAGGATATTTAAAGTACGGGTCGAGAAGTTTTACCTCTTTTTTGATGCGGGATTTTCTTTATTCAAAAAGAAGATCGGAGATACCGAATACGGCATTGGATGGCTACCGCTTGGGGGTTATGTGAAGATCAGCGGGATGATCGATGAATCCATGGACCGGGAACAAATGAAGCAGCCCCCCCAACCACACGAATTCAGATCCAAGAAAGCATGGCAGCGTCTCCTGATTATGCTGGGAGGAGTGATGGTGAACTTCCTGCTGGCCCTGGTGATCTACATCCTGGTGTTTTTTAAGTGGGGAGAGGAGTATGTTCCGGTGGACCGGCTGGAGTACGGGTACATGTTCGTGGACGAATTCAAGGATCTTGGACTGGAAAATGGAGATAAAATTCTGGCTCTTGACGGGAAAGAAGTGGAACGATGGATTGCCATTCACCACGATATTGTGGTAAATGAAACCCAGGTGATCCAGGTGGAACGTGACGGTGCCATTCTGGATATTCAGGTACCGGAAGGAATGACCTCCAAATTACTGAAGCTGGAATATACAATGGAACCCAGAGTTCCCTGTGAAATCGGAGGTCTGGTGGAAAAGGGCAATATGATAAACGCCGGGATCAAGCTGAACGACAGGATTATTGGAGTGAACGGAACTCCCGTCCATTTCTACGATGAATTTATGGATTTGACCAAAAAGGAAGTTAACACTTCCTTTGATCTTACGGTGCTGCGCGATGCCGATACCCTGAACATGCAGGTTGCAACCAATGAGGAGGGCAATTTTGGGTTCTACAGAAAGAACTACGGTTCTTTCTTTGAAAGTGTAGTGGTGAAATATTCATTCTTTCAGTCTATTCCTGCCGGAATCAATCGTGGATTTGATATCACCAAGAGTTACCTGAAGCAACTGAAAATGCTGTTTAAGCCTGAAACCAAGGCGTATGAAGAGCTGGGAGGATTTATTAAGATTGGGAGCATTTTTCCGTCAACATGGGATTGGGAAAGGTTCTGGAACATGACCGCATTTCTCTCCATAATTCTTGCCATTATGAATATTCTGCCTATCCCAGCCCTGGATGGAGGGCATGTGATGTTCCTGATGTTTGAGATTATTACCGGTCGAAAACCGGGCGATAAGTTTATGGAATATGCACAGATAGTTGGAATGGTGCTGCTCCTGAGTCTGCTACTTTATGCAAATCTGAACGACATCATTGGATTATTTAAAAATTAGAAGAATTATATTGCTATTTTTGTAGTACAAACCTTATAAATATTTGAAAGAGATGGAAGCTTTTATAACCCTTGCAATAGGAGTTTGGCAAATTGTAGTGATTGTTTTGCTTGTCCTGCTGCTTTTTGGCGGGCGTAAAATACCTGAACTGATGCGCGGTGTTGGCCAGGGAATGCAGGAATTTAAGAAAGCCACTGCAGATAATGCCGACGATGAAATCATAGTGGACGATACCGAGGACACTAAGAAAGTAAAAGATGGAAAGAAGTAGTATTCCTGCAAATCATAAGGCCTGTCTGCTAAAACTGACAGGCTTTTTTGTCTCTGCTCTGCTCATTCTGCTCACTTTTTCCTGCGATACTGTTAAGCAGCAGGGTGGAATGGCTGGGAAGATCATGCCCAATATCACCGGAGGTGCCGGAGAGGTCCTTGTGGTGATGGACCAGTTTAACTGGGAAAATTCAGCTGGAGAGCTTTTGCAGGATATTTTAAAGGAGGAGTATCCCGGACTTCCCCAGTCGGAGCCTCTTTTTGATGTGATCCAGGTAACCGCCTCATCATTTGACGGGGTTTACCAGTTTCATCGATCCATTGTTCTGACGACCGTATCTTCCGGCCTGGAACCCAAAATCCGGTACAGAGAGAATATCTGGGCAAAACCCCAGATTATGGTCCAGATTGAGGCGCCCACCTCCACTGCCTTAAAAGAGATCATCGAGACAAACGAGGCTCAGATCAGGGGATTCCTGGTCCAGTACGACAGGAACCGCTTGATGAATGTCTATAAGGACTCCAAGGATCCGGGCATACAGAAAGATATTGCCACCCATCACCAGGTGCGTCTGGCCATACCCCGTGGCTACAATATGGATTTTAGTAAGGAAGAGTATACCTCGGTATCCATTGAATCACCCGACCTTTCACAGGTAATTCAGGTATTTGATTTTCCCGCCAATGGCCCGGAGGATCTGAATGTGGCTAATATAATAGAGCAGCGCAATAAGATCACCCAACAATATGTGAAGGGTCCCAGAGATGGCTCCTATATGGCTATCTCCAAAATGTTTGAACCCATCGCATACGATCTGAAGAATAATGATATGGATGTGTTGGAGTTGCGAGGTTTGTGGGACCTGGAGAATGGCTTTATGGGAGGCCCTTTCGTGAGCCACTCTGTATATGATGTCAAAAGGGGACGAATCGTCACAGTGGATGGGTATGTATACCACCCCAACCAGAAAAAACGGATCAAGCTTAAGCAGCTGGAAGCCATCATCTATTCCATGGAACTTATCTGATCCACCTCAGGCCCGGATGAAAAAGTGTTGATAGCCAGCAGAAGGATTGCTGGCAGAAGCGATCCGTCTATTTATTATTGACGAAAAGATTGGGCTTTTCAAATTCGAAGAGCGTCGGATAATCCTCGTCAAACTTCTTAAGGATATCTGTCATGATAACCTCTCGCATAAATTTGGATTTATTACTGATCTTATACTTATCGCAATAGAGCTTAATTGCTTCCTGCTCCCTCTGGTTAAATAGAATGGAGGTTCTATGGGTCCTCCTGAGTTTCTCATTATTGTTTTGATCCACCTTATGTCTACGCTTTTGTTTGGCCAAAAATAACCAAAGGCCGGCGTAAAGTAGCTTTCAGGTAGCATTTACAATCAACAACTTCCTAACATGTGATAGAATCGAAATATATATGAGAGTAAAAAACACCATATATAAAATATAAAATATTATAAAACAGATTTATATGAAATATTTTGAATGATAAATAGTATGTAAAATGCAAATTTGGACACCCTGCTGCATTCTATACAGCCAAGGTGATGCAACATAGCAGGCTTGCCATGCATACATCACTCAGGTACCTGGGTTCATATTATTCTTTCGTGACCTTTGTAGTCTGGCTGGCGTGTTTTGATTCTCCCTGAATTAAATAGAGTCCGGAACTCAGGGAAGAGAGATCCAGGTGGGTTTTACTTCCATTTCGTATGAAGCCATGTAAAAGCTCGCGACCGGAAAGATCCAGAACTCGATACCGGATATCCGTTTTTGTACCGGGTTCGATGATAATGCTTGAATGAGCCGGATTGGGATACAGTTGAAAGAGGGAGGGTTCGGATACGGGGTCTTTTATTCCCACGGTTGAGATGTTATTAATTTTTAAACGTAGCAGGGTACGTTTGCCGTACCATCCATTGAAGACCAGGTAATCACCTACTTCAGCAAATCCACCAGGATCAGAAGATTCATTACTTTTGGGCCAAATATCCGCAGTCATCTTTGTACCTTCCACGGTTCCGTCTGTCTGCCATAGCTCTAAACCATGGATGCCATCATCGGCCACAAAGTAGAGCTGGTCTTCGGTAGCAAAAAAATTCCTCGGATAGGAATGATAAGGAACATCACCCGGTTCTATATTAATATTTTTTAGCATAAAGGTCCCTTCGTCGGTTCCATCGGAAATCCAGAGTTCATTCCCATGCACTCCGTCATTTGCCTCAAAAAACAGTTTGCCCTGATAGCTAAAGAGCTCATCGGGGAAAGAACTGTTAGTGGCATCAGGACTTACACTAATATCCTTAACCAGATTTACAAGGGATGTATTCAGGTTGTAAGACCAGAGCTCAGAGCCGTGTACGGGTTCATATGCCCTAAAAAAAAGCAGAGTGTCCAACTGTGTGATATGGTAGATATCGGATGACCCTTCCCCCGGATTAATGTCAAAGACCATGCTAATATCAGATAACGTTCCATTACTTGCGCATAGTTCGCCCCCATAACCTTCCAGAGTGGAAACAAAGAAAAGCCGGTCACCGTTAGTCATTAACTGATGAACATGATTTCCCCCGATTTGTGTTACTGATCCGTTTAGTCCCTCTGTACGATAAAGGGTCCCACCACTGCCTTCACAATCTTCAGCAATGAATACCAGCGAGCCATTAAACTCAGTTAATTCACGTGGATAGGAAATCTCATTTTCACAGATATCCGCAACCATATGTGTATTCTCATTGGTCCCGTCTGATACCCAAAGCTCAGTAAAAATTACCGGCCTGGTTGTTCTGAAGTAGAGCAGCCCTCCGGCAGAGGTCAGCATATGATATTGTTCCAGTTGATCGGGATCCACATCAAATATCCATTGCGTTCCTTCTTCAGTTCCATCGGTCTTGTAAAGCTGTTCAGGGGCATCCTGGTTGGCAGCCATGAAGAACAGATCTTCTCCGACCCTGGTTAATTCGCCGGGCCAGGCGGCCCCCCCCGGATGGATGTCGGCAACCCGGTAGGTCCCCTCTTCGCTCCCGTTTGTTCGCCATAGCTCCTGATCAAAATCTCCGTTGTGTCCCGAGAAATAGTATATACTGTCAATACGCTCAGAGCTTTTGTATGCATTAGAGACAATTAGGTCATTAAGTATGATTTCCGGCACCTGGCAAAGCCCGGAAAATGGCATACAGAGTAATACTAAAAAGCAGATCGGTGAATTTTTCATTGTAACTTAAATAGCTGAGCTATAAGTTACAAGCTTTCATAGATAAAGTCAACTTATTCCATCAGGAGTGCTATCACTTTTGAAGGCCTGATCAGGCCCAGAAGGATGGAGCTGCCGATGCAGGTTAACAGCAGGATCATCAGGCCCGGGATCCAGCCCGGAACATACAGGGAGAGGTAGCCTGTAACCAGGTTTATAACAAGGAAATAGGCCAGTTTCTTCAGGATATCCCTGTTGGCGGGGATATGCAGCAGGCGTATGGCGAGAACAAATTGTACAAGTGCGTAAAAGGCCTGGGAGACCAGGCTGGAGATGGCAGCTCCCAGGGCCTGGTATCTGGGAATCAGAATAAGGTTCAGACCCATATTAAGCACTACGGTTAGCGCTGCCAAGCTATTCAGCTGGCGAAGGTTGTGATTGGCAGTAAGCAGAGTGCCATAGAGGTAACTGATGGAGACAAAAATAAAGCCAATCATCAGAAGGCCGAAAATGCTTGAACTGTACTGGGCGGTTTCGTGGTAAAGCAGATCAATCACCTCAAATTTGTAATAATTGGAAGCAATGGCAGCGGACAGACCGGCGACCATAAGCAGGGGCAGAGCGATTCGTACCAGCTCATTCACATTCTGTTTCAGTTGTATCATCCGGGAGAACATAGGGAGCAGCAACATGGCGAATAAAAGGGAGAATTGTGTCGCTGCCTCAAAGATCCGGAAAGACTGCGCATAGATTCCCGCCTGCTGCCATCCATTTTCCAGCATACGTTCCAGCATCACTGAATCAACACGATTAAAAAGCGCCATTAGCAGAATAAGCAGGGCAAAGGGGTAGCTGGACCTGAGTATTTTCAGGGAAGCAGAAACACTGAAAAGTCTGAAAAAGGATCCGGATCTGAAGCGCACAATAGCGGCGCTGGTGAACAGGGTCAGGGTATAGGAGATGGTCTGTGCATAGACAAACCACTCTATCTGAAAAGGTTCACTGCTTATATTACCCCAGAGAAGCAAGCCGGTAAAGAGGATCATCAGTGTTCGGTCCATGACTGAAAGCAGGCTGTCGGTCCGGTATAATTGCAGGCCACTGATATTGGTTCTGAAGTACAGGATGAACGAGGAGAGAAACTGGTTAAAAACCAGGATGCCGAGCATTTGAAACTGTGCCAGGGAGTAGCCCAGGATCTTACCCGAAACCAGGACCACTCCTGCATATATAAGCGAAAGAAATAGTTTAAGGGGGACGATGGCCGCCAGATTGCCTTTCAGCAGCTTGTGGTCCCTTGCAATGGATCTGTTGTTGTAATTATTGATCCCTACATCCAGCAACATGTTCAGGATGAAAGCAAAATTGAATAGAGAAAAGTAAAAGCCATAGATCTCCTCACCCACCCTGTTCTGTACCCCTACTTCAATGCCAAAAAACCAGATGGGTTTGATCAGCAGATTCAGAAAGATCAGCAGAGAGAGGTTGGTGATGAAGTGCTTTTTCAAACTCGGGGGCGTAAATATTTTTTAAATCAATACAAATGTAATAAGTTCGCTCCATAAATATTGAAGGGCGCCTTGAATCAGGGAACAAAAAGAATAACAATTGCGGTAAATACCAGGCTTCTTATGCCCGGAAAGCTGGATGGTATAGGGTGGTTTACCTATGAGACTCTGAAACGGATCTGCAGGGCACATCCCGAGGTTGATTTTATTTTTCTGTTTGACCGGAAATATAGCCCCGAAGTGGTGTTTGGAGAGAATGTAAGCCCGGTGGTACTGGGCCCGCCCACGCGTCATCCCATCCTCTGGCACATCTGGTTTCAATGGCGGGTCAAAAGATACCTTGTCCGCAAAAACCCGGACCTTTTTCTAAGCACAGACGGATTTATTCCCTTGGGTACCAAGGTACCCTCCGTTTCCGTGATCCACGATATCAACTTTGTTCACCGGCCGGGCGACCTGCCCTGGCTGGTAAGGAAATACTACAGGCGCTATTTCCCGAAATTTGCTCTTGAAGCCAGCAGGATAGTTACCGTATCAGAATATTCCAGGAGAGATATCATTAACCAGTATGAGGTGCCTGAGGAAAAGGTCGATCTGGCGTATAATGGAGTAAATGAAAGGTATCATCCTTTAAGTGAACAAGAGGCTGTAGAGGTTCGTAAGGAATACACAGAAGGCTCACCCTATTTTGTTTTTGTGGGAAGTATCCACCCACGGAAAAATATAACCAACTTACTTAAGGCCTTCCAGTTGTTTAAGGATGAAGTCAGGGGCAACTATAAACTGGTACTTGTGGGGGAGAAATTTTTCCTGACCAAACCCATGGAGGAGCAGTTGGAGAAGATGAAAAACAAAAAGGATGTCCTTTTTACAGGCAGATTAAGTCCGGAACAGCTCAATAAGGTCCTGGGAGCCGCCTGGGCCATGACCTTTGTTCCCTTTTTTGAAGGATTTGGGATTCCCATACTGGAGGCAATGACCTGTGATATCCCGGTTATCGCTTCCAATGTGACCAGCCTTCCTGAAATTGCAGGGGACGCAGCACTGTTTGCCTCACCTGACAGTCCGGGCAGCATCCGGGATGGCATGATCAGACTCGTACGCGAGGAGGGTCTTCGCCAGGAGCTTATCGAAAGAGGGAGAATGCGGCGCGACCTGTTCAGCTGGGATCATACAGCTGAGAAGTTGTGGAATTCTGTGGAGCAGGTGCTTGAAAGCCATGCTTAAACCATTTTACAGGGAAGGGGATCTGGAAGCCGGTTGTGATGAAGCCGGAAGAGGCTGCATTGCAGGGCCCGTATTTGCCGCTGCTGTAATCCTTCCATCCCATTTTAGAAACTCAATCCTGGACGATAGCAAGAAACTTTCCAGAAAAAAGAGGCAGCTCTTGCGTTTGGTGATTGAACGCGAGGCCTTGAGCTGGGGAGTGGGTGTGGTAGATGAGCAGGAAATCGATCAGATCAATATCCTGAATGCCTCCTTTCTGGCCATGCACCGGGCCCTGGAAAAACTTCAGCTTCAGCCGGAACATCTTCTGATCGATGGTAACCGTTTCAAAGCCTTTGGGGATTTAAGCCATTCCTGCATTGTGAAGGGGGATGGAATCTACGCCTCCATTGCTGCCGCCTCCGTACTGGCTAAAACTCACCGGGATGAATACATGGAAGCGCTCCATCAGGAGTACCCCTCCTATGGTTGGGAACATAATATGGGGTATCCAACCCGGGAGCACCGGCGGGCCATACTGAAACATGGTCCCACACCCTACCACCGGCGCTCCTTTAAATTGCTGGATGACCAGATGCAGATAGAATTTTATTAAACATGCGAGGATAGCTACAAAACAGCTGTTTACATAGTGGTTTCAGGAAGAATTTTGCAATATTTGCAGTTCATTTTCCCTGAATTGTATTAACAGAACACATAAATTTTATAAGATGAAGAAGTTTTTTCTACTAGTGACCGTCCTGGTATTTTCCTTCCAGGCAAGAGTACATGCGGATGAAGGCATGTGGCTGTTGAGCCTGATCAAGCAGGTGAATATGGATGAAATGACCGAGATGGGTCTTCAATTGACAGCCGAACAAATCTACAGCATCAATCAGGCCAGTCTGAAGGATGCCGTCGGAGCGCTGGATCGAGGATCGTGTACGGCCGAACTTGTTTCTCCGGACGGACTCTTACTGACCAACCACCACTGTGGCTATGGGGAGATCCAGAATCACAGTTCCCTGGAGCATGACTATCTGAAAGATGGATTCTGGGCCATGAGCAGGGACGAAGAGCTGCCCAATGAGGGAAAAACCATCACTTTCCTGGTACGGATGGAGGAGGTGACCGACCGGATTGTTCCTGAACTGAATGAAGAGATGGGAATGCAGGAACGTGCTTCAAAGGTGCGTTCTATTTCGGAAACCATTATCACAGATGCTACTGAGGGCAATGAGTACGAAGCGGTTATCAGAAGCATGTTCAACGGCAACAGGTATTTCCTGTTCCTCACCGAAACCTACAGGGATGTCCGATTGGTGGGAGCACCACCCGAGTCCATTGGAAAATTCGGGCATGACACCGACAACTGGATGTGGCCCCGCCATACCGGCGACTTTTCTATGTTCAGGGTTTACACCGGTCCCGATGGAAAACCAGCCGATTACAGTCCCGAAAACATTCCGCTGAAGTCAAAGCACTACCTTCCTATTTCTCTGAAAGGCTATAAGAAAGGTGATTTTACAATGGTTATGGGCTTCCCCGGAAGTACCTCGCGTTATATGACCTCCTGGGAAATTCAGGAATCTCTGGAGATTGATCACCCCATCCGGATCCAGGTCAGGGGAATAAAGCTGGACCTGATCATGGAAGATATGCTAGCCGATGAGAAAGTTCGGATCCAGTATGCATCCAAACACTCCCGTTCTTCCAATTACTGGAAAAACTCTATTGGAATGAGCCAGGGACTGAAGAAGCTGAAGGTAACCGAGAAAAAGCAGCAGATTGAGGCTGATTTCACAGAATGGGTAAACCAGGATGAAGAGCGTAAGGCGCTTTATGGAAATGCCCTGACGGATATTCAGACTGCCGTTGAGGGCAGGAAGGAGCTGATGAAGGCTTTCAGTTATTTAGTGGAGGCCTATTACCAGGGAATAGAAACGGTGGGCTTTGGACGCAATCTGAGAGAACTGGAGAGTGCTCTTTCTGATCCGGAGCCTGATCCGGCGAGAATTGAAACAATCACCAGTGCCCTGAAGGAGCGCGCGGAAGGCTTCTACAAAGACTACAATGCCCCTACGGATAAAAAGGTGATGACCGCCATGGTTGCCCTGCTAATGGATGAATTGAGTGATGAATACCTGCCTTCCTCCATCCTGGAGGCTAAAACCAGGTTCAAAGGCGATGCCGTAAAGTATGTGGATAACTACTTTAAGAAGTCGTTTTTAACCGATCAGGCCCGGTACAATGCATTTATGGATGATCCCTCATTGAAAGTATTACAGAAAGATCCCGGGTATCAGGCAGTACAGGCTTTTCAGAAGCTATTCGAAGTACGGGGCAAGATGTCTCAGTTTGATGAGGGCTACGACAGGGGGACCAGGCTGTTCCTGAAAGGACTGATCGAGATGAATCCCGAGAAGGATTTCTATTCCGACGCCAACTCCACCATGCGAATGAATTACGGTGTTGTGGGGGACTATTATCCCAGGGATGCGGTTCTTTACACGCATTATACCACACTGAAAGGAGTGATGGAAAAAGAGGATCCCAATAACTTTGAATTTGTAGTGTCTGAGCGACTTAAAGAGTTCTATAAATCAAAGGATTATGGCCCTTACGGGGTAGATGGAACCCTGAATGTCTGCTTTACCTCCAATAACGATATCACCGGTGGAAACTCCGGAAGTCCCGTGATGAATGGGAATGGAGAGCTGATCGGAATCGCCTTTGATGGCAACTGGGAAGCCATGAGTGGTGATGTGGCTTTTGAGACCGAGCTTCAGAAGTGCATCAATGTGGACATCAGGTATGTACTTTTTGTCATAGATAAGTATGCCGGAGCGAGACATCTGGTGGATGAAATGACGATTGTTGAGTAATGCAACCATGACCCCGGGAGAAATAGTCATATATACTGATGGCGCTGCCCGGGGTAATCCCGGTCCTGGTGGACTGGGTGTGGTGATGATATATGGATCACATCGCAGAGAGCTTTCAGAAGGCTATGGCTTAACCACCAATAACCGGATGGAGTTACTTGCTGTGATCAGGGGGCTGGAAGCCCTGAAACGTAAGGACCTGAGTGTGAAAATCTATACGGATTCTCGCTATGTTGCTGATGCAGTGAATAAAGGATGGGTTTTTTCCTGGGAAACCAAACGTTTCAAGAAGAAGAAGAATGTAGATCTCTGGCAGCGTTTCCTGGAGTTGTACCGGGAATATAAGGTTCAGTTTATTTGGGTAAAAGGACATGCCAGTATTCCTGAAAATGAAAGATGCGACAAGCTGGCCGTTGAGGCCAGTTTTGGCGCATCTCTCAAGGTCGATTCCGGGTATGTGGAAAACAAGGACGAAACTTTAATATAGTTTTTCTTAAATTTCATGTCAAACCGGATGCATCATGCTTAGTAAGTCTATCCTGACATACCAGGGGCCACTTTCTTTCAGTACCATAGATTATTTACTGTCAGAATTTAAGATGGCGGCACAGGATCATCAGCTCTCCTTCAAGGTTTACAAGAAGATGATCTCCGTAATGATTGAGGCGCTGGAGAATATTTCCAAATACAGTGAGCAAATTATCTGCCAGGAACCCGGCCAGGGTTTTTGTCCCTCCCTGGAGATAAGCGTGAACGACTCTGAAATTGAGATGAAGACCACCAACCCCGTGAAGAAAAAGGAGGTGAATCCCTTGAAAAACAAAATAGACAAAGTGAATAGCCAGGATAGTGCTGCTTTGAGAGAGCTCTACCGGTCTATCATTACCAATGGCGAGTTTTCGTCCAAAGGGGGAGCCGGACTTGGCTTTATTGAAATGGCCAAAACAACCGGAAGTAAATTGGAATATGCCTTTGAGAGCCTGACAAAGGAATACTCCCTCTATACCTTCCGTGTCTCTATGCACATCTAAGCCTGCTGTCCTATTTCGTGCAGTACAGGTCCATTTTCGCACACTTTTCTCAACGGGCACCCAGTGATTTATGTGTTAACTAATTTATCTTAAGTGCACTAAACATTGTGGCACGAAAACTGTTTTTACCCAGAACAATCGCTGTAATATGTGGGGGAATTTCTTTACCGTAGCCTTAAGAAATATAAGTAAGAACAAGGTCTTTACTCTGATAAATGTATCAGGGCTCGCCATTGGATTGGCCAGTTCCATCCTGATCCTGCTGTTTATTTTCAAAGAGGTGAGTTTTGACCGCTTTCATGAGCACAAACACAGAATACACAGGCTATATATTGATGGAGTTATTGGAGATCAGACCTTCCATGTACCCCTGACATCCATGGTTATGGCCCCTGCATTTGCGGAGGAGATCCCGGAAATCGTTGAGTATGTCCGCTTTGATGTCTATAACCAGAATCTGATCTGGTATGAAGGGGACCGGCATGAGGAAGATCACTTTCTTTTTGCCGATCCGGCCATTTTTGATGTTTTCAGTATCCAGATGCTTCGGGGCGATCCGCATACGGCACTTTCAAAGCCCAATTCCATTCTGATTACAGAGGAGAAGGCCAGGCTTTATTTTGGCGATAAAGACCCACTGGGACTTCCGCTCCATGTGAATAGCGATAGTATTTTGTACAATGTGACGGGCGTGTTTGAAGCCCTGCCGCAGAATTCCCATTTTTTCGCTGATTTTATTGCTTCAGTTTCGACCCTGGATTGGGAGAGCAAGCAAACCTGGTTTCAGAATTCAATTTACAGTTACGTGCTTCTAAAACGAGGGGCTGATCCCGGGATAGTGGAGCAAAAAATGGCTGAAGTGATGACTGAGCATATCCAGGGCGAGCTCAAATCCATACTTGGAGTAGGACCCGAAGAGTGGGCCGAGGGGGGGAACCAATACGGAATATACCTGCAAGCTTTACTTGATATTCATCTCCAGCCAGATATTGAAGTTGGAATAGACTCCTGCTTTCGTCCGGTCCATGACAGGCTCTATATTCGAATCTTTGGCATAGTGGCTATTTTTATCCTGGTGATTGCCTCCATTAATTTCATGAACCTCTCTACGGCAAGATCCGCCACCAGGGCCAGGGAGATTGGGATAAGAAAGGCGGCGGGCTCCCAGAGATTTTTGCTTGTTCGCCAGTTTCTCACCGAGTCAGTCCTATTGAGTTTGATGGCTCTTGCCATTGCACTGATCCTGGTAGAGCTTTCACTGTCCTGGTTCAATCAGGCCATGGATCTGGATTTACGCATGGAACAGATTCAATACTATTACCTCTTTCCAATAATGCTCCTGATGGCCCTGGCAGTGGGACTCCTCAGTGGTATTTACCCAGCCCTTTTCCTTTCCAGGTTCAAACCCGTCGACGGGATCCGGGGTGGTTTCCTGGGAAATAAAAGGGCCGGGTTCTTCAGATCGGTGATGGTGGTTTTCCAGTTTACGATCTCTGTGGCCATTATTGTGGGAACGCTGATTGTTTCAACTCAGCTAAGGTACTTGCTGAACAAGGAGCTCGGATACGATAAGGAGCAATTGGTGGTTCTAAAGAGGACCTACCCTCTGGATAAGAAAATTCAGACCTTCTGCCGCGAAATAGAAAAGATACCCGGGGTGGTTTCAGCGAGTAACTCCACTACCTATCTGGGATACAATAACAACACAGAGACTTATCAAATCAAGGGAAGAGAGGCTGCCAAAAATTATCTGTTTGCCACTAATTATGTGGATGAGGAGTTTATGCGGACTTACAGTTTTCATCTGGCCGATGACCAGAGCAGGTTTTTTGATCCAAGCAGCCCGGGCAATGAGTCTTCCATTTTGATCAATGAAGCTGCCGTATCAGAATTCGGGATCTCCGATCCCTTTAATACCATCCTCCTGGAAACTTCCCTTGACGGGGATACCAACCAGCTGAGAATTATTGGAGTGACGAAGGATTTTCATCACAGTTCCCTTCGGGAACCCGTTGCACCTTATATGATCAGGTACAAGAAGGAAGATATGGATTGGTCGGGTATAATTACTGTTCGTCTTGGTGTGGCGGGCAGGGGGATTCCCGTTACCCTGAACAAAATTAAAAGCATCTGGATGGAGATGAGCGGGGATGCCCCATTCCAGTTCTTTTTTCTGAGCGATGAGCTTGACAACTATTATAAGGAGGAGCGGCGTACCGGACGCTTATCCCTGCTCTTTGCGATCCTCTCCACTTTCATTGCCTGCCTGGGACTGCTGGGACTGGCCCTCCACAGCGCCCATCGCCGGATAAGAGAGATTGGGATCAGAAGGGCCATGGGGGCCACCATCGGCGATGTGATCCTGGTGGTTTCCCGAAAGTTTATGCTTCTGATGGCGGTCTCCGTTCTGATGGCCTGGATAGCTGCCTATCTGTTTATGCAGAACTGGCTGCAAGGCTTTCCCTTCAACATTGGATTCAAGCCCTGGATCTATCTGGTTTCGGCTTTTTCAGCCCTGTTTATCGCCCTCTTGTCGGTGACTCTGATTGTATATCGTGCTGCAAGCAGAAATCCTGCCCGGACTTTGCATTACGAATAGTGCACTGGAAGTCAGAAGGCTCCTTGTTTCCGGATACGTTCCAGGTCTTCCGGAGTATCGACCCCTATGGAGGGAAGGCTGGTCACTGCGGTCCGGATGGTGATGCCATGCTCCATCCACCGCAACTGTTCCAGAGACTCGGCCTGTTCAAGGACGGAGGGAGAGAGTTGTACCAGCTCTTCCAGGATCTCCCGCTGGAAGGCATAGAGCCCTATATGCGCATAAAAGGGGAGGTTTCCGGGAACCCCTTCAGCTTTGCTGCTTCTGACATAGGGGATGGGGGCTCTGGAAAAATATAGGGCCCGGAAGGATTGGTCCACCACCACTTTAACTATATTGGGATTAGCCAGCTCTTCTTTGTTTGTCATCTGCCTGATCAGGGTGGCAATGCCGGTTCCGGGAGCCTGAAAACAGGAGACCAGGGTCTGTAGTTGTTCCATCTGGATCAAAGGTTCATCCCCCTGTATATTAACTACATGAGAGAACCGGAGCCCACTTTCTCGCTCATATAACTCAGCTGCCTCCGCACAACGTTCGGTACCGCTTCTGTGCTCAGGAGAGGTCATCAAGACCCTCCCCCCGAATTGCTGAACCGCCTGCCTTATTCGCTCATCGTCGGTGGCCACGAGCAGATGTTCGAAAAGAGAGGAAGCTCGCTCATACACCCATTGAATCATCGCTTTGTCTCCCAGCATGGCCAGTGGTTTCCCAGGAAAACGGGTGGAAGCATATCTGGCAGGAATAATACCCAGGAATTCAGTCACCTTTTTTATTTCAAAAATAGGAAACAATGGGGATAAACCTTTTTGAATCCGCCGAAAATTGTAATTTTGTCATACTTTCAGGTTATTTTGTCAGAAAGCAACATGGATATTCAACAAATTAAACAACGATTTTCGATCATAGGCACCTATCCCGGGCTGGACAGGGCCATTGATATTGCCCGTCAGGTGGCCCCGACCGATTTGAGTGTCCTGATCTCGGGAGAGAGTGGAACCGGAAAGGAAGTGTTTCCCCAGATAATTCACTCCCTTGGGGTTAGAAAGCACGGTCCTTATATTGCGGTGAATTGCGGAGCTATTCCGGATGGTACGATCGATTCGGAGCTATTCGGGCATGAAAAGGGATCATTCACCGGGGCTCACGAGACCAGGAAGGGGTACTTTGAGGTATCCAACGGGGGAACGATCTTTCTCGATGAGGTGGCAGAATTACCACTGTCCACCCAGGTTCGTCTTCTGAGGGTGCTAGAGACCGGGGAGTTTATCAGGGTGGGTTCCTCCAAAGTGCTTAAGACCGACGTGCGTTTGGTTGCAGCCTCCAACCTGGATGTGATGGAGGCAATAAGAAAGGGCAAATTCAGGGAAGATCTGTTCTATCGCCTGAATACGGTGCCGATCCAGATGCCTTCATTGAAGGAACGCGGGAATGATATCCTGCTGCTATTCAGAAAATTTGCTGCAGATTTTTCCGAGCGCTACCGCATGCCGGCCATTCGCCTGGATGAGGAGGCCCGGCAGATATTGTTGAATTATGAATGGCCAGGCAATGTGCGCCAGTTGAAAAATGTTACTGAACAACTTTCCATCATTGAGCAGGAGAGAGAAGTTACGGCTGCAGTGCTGATGCACTACCTGCCTGATTATCATAAAACCCGATTGCCGGCTTTGATCCGGAAGGAGTCGGTAAAGGAGGAGGCCTTCAATTCTGAAAGGGAGATTTTATACAAAGTACTCTTCGACATGAAGAGTGATATGAATGATCTGAAAAAGCTGGTGGCTCAAATCATAGAGAAGGGATCTATGAGCACCGACATTGAAGAGGAGAATGAAGGGATCATTAAAAAGTTATATGCCAGCGTTGATGAAATGCCGGAAGATGCTGAGCAATTGATCACACAACAGGCTTCAGCCAGGAAAGAAAGAGATGAGGAGCATATTATGGATACGGAGGAGATCGTGGAAGAGTCTCTTTCCCTGGAAGACAAAGAGATTGAATTGATTATCAAGGCACTGGATAAGCACAACGGAAAACGCAAGTATGCGGCTTTGGATCTGGGGATCTCCGAAAGGACCCTCTATAGAAAAATCAAGGAGTACAATATTGATTAGGTGATGAGAAAAACCGCTTTAAATATCAGACTGGTGGCTGCTTCCTTTGCCCTTCTGGGGACACTGACAGGGTGTAGTGTAAAATACTCCTTCAGCGGGGTGAATATCTCCCCGGAGGTGAGGAGCTACTCCGTTGATTATTTTCAGAACCGGGCCCCCCTGGTTCAGGCACAGCTCAGCAATGTATTTACCGAAGCACTTCAGGACAAGATTCAGAGCAATACCAGCCTGGAACTTACCAATCAGGGAGGAGATGTGCAGTTCACAGGGGAAATCACCGGATATGCGACCCGGCCTACAGCCATTACCGGGTCAGAAACTGCTGCGCGTAACCGACTTACCATTACAGTACGGGTGAAATATGCCAATGCCATAGAACCAGAGCTGGATTATGATACCAGTTTCTCCCGGTATGAAGACTACGATGCCTCACAGGATCTGAGCAGTGTGGAAGACGAGCTGATTGAACTGATCGTTGAGAACCTGGTGGAAGATATTTTTAATAGAGCATTTGTTTCCTGGTAACCTGAGTTTATATGAACGCTTCAGATATTATTCGCCTATTAGACAGCAAACATTACGCCCCGGCCGACCTGGAGGAGGTAAATATGCTTTGCCGGAATTTTCCGGAATTCAGTGTTGCTCATATACTGAAGGTTCGAATAATGGAGGCACTGGGCCATGAAAAACAACAGCAGCTTAAAGTAGCAGCAGTTTACTCCACGGATCGCAAAAAATTGTTGCAGCTGGTTAAGGCAGCGGTGGAACCATCGGAACCTGAGCCGGAACCTGTGGATGAAAGCCCTGAGATGATTCAGTTTTCCGATGATGGGAATGTAGAAGCGGAGGTCATCATTGAGCAACATGCCCCCTATCTGGGCCGGGAAGCAAAAGGGGATCTGCTGGAGTTGGATGAGGATGCGGGGGAAGAGCTCCTGGAACTTCTGGATGAGGAGGTGGATGTTGATCCAGCTGAGGCTTCCCTTGAGGATTCAGAGGAAGAGGAGCTAGACAGCGATATGCTTTTTGCTTCTCTGGAAAAGGATGAGACCGGAATGGAGGAGCCGGAAGAGCCAGAGGGTGAGGAGATGCCATCCATCGATCAGATGGAACAGATCCGGGAGAATAGCAGCCATCATCTGATCAGCAGCTTTATTAGAGGTGAACCCGGACCCATCCGGGCGGATCAGGAAACCAGCCTGAAGGGAGATGTCTCCCTGGATTCCATCAGGGAGCATGATGGGTTTATAACCGACACTCTGGCTCAGATCTATGTGAAGCAAGGACTCTATGCCAAGGCCATCTATGCCTACGAGAAATTAAGTTTGAAATATCCGGAAAAAAGTGCTTACTTTGCAGCTCAAATTGAGAAAATTAGGAATATAAATCGTTCATAAAGAGGCACTAAAATGTTTGTAGTATTTACGGTATTGATTGTTGTTACCTGCATCTTTACCATTTTAATCGTACTTGTACAGAATTCAAAAGGTGGTGGACTGGCATCAAACTTTTCCTCGTCCAACCAGTATATGGGAGTTCGGAAAACTGCCGATTTTCTGGAGAAAGCTACCTGGATTCTGGGATCTGCACTGATTATTTTTAGCCTGCTGGCCGGACTTACGGTTCCAAAAGCCGGAGCGGATGAAAATTCACGTTTGCAGGGCCAGTTTGATGAAACCATCATGGACCAGCCCGGACAGACCATTGATCTTCCTGAATCATTTGGTGCGGAGCCTGTCGAAGGTGACACAGAGTAAGCAATAAGAACTTATTTCACGATAAAAAGTGTCAGTATGTCATATTACTGACACTTTTTTTTTGAATTGCTCCTTTGGCACAAATTATGTTAAAGAGAAAGCGATTTTGATAATGTCGAACTTATAAAATACAAAACAAAAATGGCAGAACTTAAAGGTAAGATCCTTGCTGGTAAAATTCTTGTAAAGCCCTCAGAGGCTGAGGAAAAAACCGCCAGTGGTATCATCATTCCCGAAACAGCGAAGGAAAAACCACAGCATGGAAAAGTGGTAATGGTAGGAGCAGACAAAAAGGACGAACCCATGGAGATGAAAGTGGGTGACAAGGTTCTTTATGGTAAATTTGCCGGTCAGGAACTTAGCATTAATGAAGAAGATTATCTTCTTATGTCACAAAGTGATGTTTTATTCATTTCCAAGTAAGTAAAACCAATTAAAAAATAATTCAAATGGCAAAACAGATCAAATTTGACATGGAAGCCCGTGACCAGCTGAAAAGCGGTATCGATCAACTGGCTAACGCTGTCAAAGTAACACTGGGGCCCAAGGGTCGCAATGTAATTATTGAGAAAAAATTTGGTGCACCCCAGGTTACCAAGGATGGTGTAACAGTAGCGAAAGAGGTGGATCTGGAAGATCCTATAGAGAATGTAGGTGCCCAGATGGTGAAGGAAGTAGCCTCAAAGACCAACGACGATGCAGGTGATGGCACCACCACTGCCACTGTACTGGCCCAGTCCATCGTACAGGTGGGATTAAAAAACGTAACCGCAGGTGCCAATCCAATGGACCTGAAAAGGGGAATAGACAAAGCAGTTGTTGAGGTTGTAAAGAGTCTTATGGAGCAATCCAAGGAAGTGGGAGATGACAATAAGCAAATTCAGCAGGTTGCATCTATTTCAGCCAACAATGAATCTTCTATTGGTGCTCTGATCGCTGAAGCCATGTCAAAGGTGAAGAAAGAGGGAGTGATTACCATCGAAGAGTCTAAATCTTCAGACACTTATGTAGATGTCGTGGAAGGTATGCAGTTTGACCGGGGATATATCTCTCCATATTTTGTGACAGATACAGAGAAGATGGAAGCTGTTCTCGAGAATCCATACGTGCTGATTCACGATAAGAAGATCTCCACCATGAAGGACCTGCTTCCCGTACTCGAAGCCACCGCACAGACTGGTCGTCCGCTGATGATCATCGCCGAAGATGTGGATGCTGAAGCTCTGGCTACCCTGGTAGTAAACAAGCTTCGCGGATCACTCAAAATCGCTGCTGTAAAGGCTCCCGGTTTTGGTGACAGAAGGAAAGAGATGCTGGAAGACATAGCCATCCTGACCGGAGGCACTGTGATTTCAGAAGAGAAGGGATTGAAGCTGGAAGGTACTGAACTGGACATGTTGGGTCAGGCTGAAAAAATTTCCATCGACAAGGAGAATACAACCGTTGTAAATGGTGCCGGTGAAAAAAAGATGATCGAAGCAAGAGTAGGGCAGATCAAAAAGCAGATCGAGAATACCACTTCAGATTATGACCGTGAGAAGCTTCAGGAACGTCTTGCCAAACTGGCAGGCGGTGTTGCTGTGATCTATGTTGGAGCAGCTTCCGAGGTAGAAATGAAATCCAGGAAGGACCTGTTTGACGATGCACTCAGTGCCACCCGCGCTGCAGTGGAAGAGGGAATCATCCCCGGTGGTGGAGTTGGCTACCTTCGTTCTGTTGAAAAACTTGCGAAATTCAAGGGAGCAAACGAAGATGAGAACACAGGTATTGCTATCGTGCGCAGGGCCCTTGAAGAGCCACTTCGCCAGATCGTTGAAAACGCCGGACTGGAAGGCTCAGTGGTTGTAAATAAGATCAGGGAGGGGAAAGGTGATTATGGATACAATGCTCAAACCGATAAGTACGAGAACCTGTTTGAAGCTGGAGTTATCGATCCTACCAAGGTGGCCCGTATTGCTCTGGAAAATGCCGCTTCCATTGCCGGTATGCTCCTGACCACCGAGTGTGCAATTGTGGATATCCCCGAGCCGGAGCCCCCAATGCCAGCTGGCGGACCCGGTGGCGGAATGGGAATGATGTAGTATTTTATCACACCTATATATTTCAAGAGCTTGTTTCTACGGAAGCAGGCTCTTTTTATTTTATTGACGGGCTAAATGCGGAGAAAATAACAGATCCTGAAGAGTAATTGGCGCCTACACATTTATTCCGGAGATTCATTATCTTTGTGGGCGCTAAAAAAAGGCCAATCCTTTATGGACAACATTCGCAACTTCTGTATCATTGCCCATATTGATCATGGGAAAAGTACCCTCGCCGACAGATTGCTGATGGCTACCGGCACTCTGGATGAAAGGGACTTTCAGGATCAGGTGCTGGATAATATGGAATTGGAGCGCGAGCGCGGGATTACCATTAAGAGTCATGCCATTCAGATGAAGTATGAATCCGGGGGCAAACACTATTTTTTGAACCTGATAGACACTCCTGGTCACGTGGATTTCTCCTATGAGGTGAGTCGTTCCATTGCCGCCTGTGAAGGAGCACTGTTAATTGTGGATGCTACCCAGGGGATCCAGGCACAAACTATCTCCAATCTATACCAGGCCATAGATCATGACCTGGAGATCATACCCATCCTCAACAAGATGGATATGGAGAGTGCCATGCCCGATGAGGTCAAGGATCAGATCGAGGACCTTATCGGCTGCAGCAGAGATACAATTATTGAAGCCAGCGGGAAAACCGGTCTGGGTGTTGAGGAGATTCTGGAAGCCATCCTGGAACGTATTCCTCCTCCGGGCGGAGATCCGGATGCTCCATTGCAGGCCCTGATATTTGATTCGGTCTTCAACTCCTACCGGGGGATCTTTGCCTATTTCCGGATTATGAACGGAACCATCCAGCAGGGGGAGATGGTTAAATTTGTATCCACCGGGAAAGAGTACGATGCCGATGAAATCGGAGTCCTGAAAATGGGCACCGAACCCAGAAAGAAACTTGCAGCTGGTGATGTGGGCTATATCATCTCAGGCATTAAAACTTCCCGGGAGGTGAAGGTAGGAGATACCATTACCCATGTGGACCGTCCCTGCAGTAAGGCCATCTCCGGGTTTGAGGATGTAAAGCCCATGGTTTTTGCCGGGATCTACCCGGTAGACGCAGATGATTATGAAGACCTTCGGAACTCCATTGAGAAACTCCAGCTGAATGATGCTTCGCTTACTTTTGTCCCGGAGTCCTCGGCGGCTCTGGGTTTTGGATTCCGCTGCGGCTTCCTGGGGCTGCTGCACATGGAGATTATCCAGGAGCGGCTCGACCGGGAATTTGACATGGATGTGATCACCACGGTACCCAATGTCTCCTTCAATGTAATGACGACCAAAGGGGAACTGGTGGAGGTCCATAATCCTTCCGGACTGCCTGTCCAAACTGCCATTGATCACATTGAAGAGCCCTATATTACCGCTCATGTAATTTCGAAATCCGAATATGTGGGATCCATTATGAATCTTTGCCTGGATAAACGTGGAACCCTTAAAAACCAGGTCTATCTCACCAGCAACCGGGTGGAGCTGACTTTTGACATGCCTCTGGCAGAGATCGTGTTTGATTTCTATGACAGATTAAAAAGTATTTCCAAGGGATATGCCTCTTTCGATTATCATCCCCACGGGTATCAGAAGGCAGATTTGGTGAAACTGGACATTCTTTTGAACGGGGAGATGGTGGATGCCCTCTCCACCCTGATACACCGGGACAATGCCTATGACTTTGGCAGAAGGATCTGTGTGAAACTGAAGGAACTCATCCCCAGGCAGCAGTACGAGGTGGCTATCCAGGCTGCCATTGGAGCAAAAGTGATTGCCAGGGAGACGGTAAAAGCAGTGAGGAAAGATGTGACGGCCAAATGTTACGGAGGGGACATCACCCGGAAGAGAAAATTGCTTGAAAAACAAAAGAAGGGAAAGAAAAGAATGCGGCAGGTGGGGAATATTGAGGTCCCCCAATCGGCATTCCTGGCAGTACTCAAATTGGATTAAGGTCCACCCGCTTATCCTTCGTCCAGTACGAGCTTATACCCTTTTCCGTGCACATTGATGATCTGTACCCCGGGATCCGACTTCAAATATTTTCGAAGCTTGGTGATATACACATCCATACTCCTGGCATTGAAGTAGTTGTCGTCTATCCAGATGGCCTTCAGAGCAAAATTCCGCTCCAGAACCTGGTTCATATTGTTGCAGAGCAGCTTTAAAAGTTCAGACTCTTTGGTGGTCAGTTTTTGTTCAATACCATTGCCACTTAGCATCTGCTTATTTACATCGAAAGTAAAGGATCCAATCTCCCAGTGCTCTTTGTCAACGCCCCGGGTCCCTTTGGTTCTTCGGAGAATTGCTTCAATTCTGAACAGCAACTCCTCCATACTGAATGGTTTGGAAATGTAGTCATCGGCTCCCAGGGAAAAGCCTTCCAGGACATCTTCCTTCATGGATTTGGCTGTCAAAAATATGATGGGAATGCTGCTGTTCATGATCCTTATTTCTGAGGCCAGTGTAAAACCGTCTTTCACAGGCATCATAACATCCAGCAGGAGGAGGTCATAGTGAAACTGTTCAAAATGTCTGAAAGCCTTCTCCCCATTGGTGACCCAATCGGTTTCATAATTTTTTGCCTGGAGATACTCCTGGAGCAGCGAGCCCAGGTTTTCGTCGTCCTCTGCCAGTAATATTCGGTTTTTTATCTCATTCATGAGTCATTCTGTTGTTATGCTACTCCAAAGGTAATTGAATATCAAATCTGGAACCCCTGTTAAGCTCGCTTTTTATTTTGATGTTCCCTCCATGTTCCTCCACGATCAGCTTGACATAGCTGAGTCCAAGACCGAAGCCCTTTACATTGTGAAGGTTACCGGTGGGAACACGGTAGAACTTATCAAAAATCCGTTTCTGGTCCTCTTTGCTGATTCCCATGCCGTTATCGGCCACGGAGATGATCAGAGAGTTATTTTCATTTAGTGTGGTGATGGTGATTTCTGGATTTCTGGTGGTGTACTTCATGGCATTCTCCATCAGGTTGGATACCACATTGGTTAGATGGACCAGGTCGCCCGTGACCACGGCCTGATCGGCTTCGGGAAGAAACTCCAGTTTTCCTCCCCGCTTATCCATCTGGAGAAGGAAGTTTTGCGCCACTGTTTCGATGATATCGTGCATATTAACTGCTTCATTCTTCAATTTCAGTTCACCGTGATCAAATATGGCCATCTGAAGCACCCTCTCCACCTGGTAACCCAGCTGTTTGCTCTCCGTCTGGATGATCCTGGAAATTTGTCCCAGGTTTTTTTGTTCCTCCGGGATGGAACGGTCATTCAGCATCTGTGAGGCAAGACTGATCGTAGAGATGGGGGTTTTTAGTTCATGAGTCATGTTGTTGACAAAGTCATTTTTCATCTCTGAAAGACGCTTCTGTTTAAACATGATATAAAGCGTCAGACTAAACATGAGGATAATAAACAGTGTAATGGTCAGAGAAGAACCGCCCATAATCCCCATGGATTTACGAATCAGCTGCTTCTCCTGTGGAAAATACACGGAGATATAGGTGGACCGGTTAAATACACTGCTGGGAAACAGGGGCCTCCTGAAATACCGGCACTGCTCATACTCGTTGAAGTTTGGCGAACTGAAATAGGGGGGGTGTCCCTGTTCGTAAACAGCATATTCGAAGGGGATTCCAACACCTCGGGAGCTCAGTTTTTCGGAGAGGGAAGCCTCAATCATTTCCGCTGAAATATTTTCCAGTACCTCCCCTTCGTCCATCAGCATTTTCTTGACAATATGATCAACGAAGAATTCCTGTTTCTCTATCTGTCTTCTCAACTCCCTGCGGACCAGTTCAGGATTCATGGCTGAAACCAGGATGGTGTCCTGCAGAGTGGTATCTTCACCCAGAACCACCAGCAGGGAGTCGTTGATCATGGCCACCTTCTGGTTTTTCAGAGACCTGTCGGGGGCCATGTATGTAAAATTGGCGGTCTCATCTTCTCTGATCTCCCCGAGGTCATCTGTTTCCAGGGCAACATGGATGCTCCCCCTGGTTCGGTCATAGGAGCTGCGGGAATCAATATGAAAATTCCAGACGGCCTGGCTCTGATGCTGAAGCACAGGGGGGCGAATCTCATCCAGAATAGAAATCACAGTTTCGTTCTGAACCAGCTCGTCGGAAATATCCGAAAGTACGCCAATTACTGCCAGACCAAGCTGGTGTTCCTCGGCGTCCAGATAGCGTCTGATCCAGTATAACTGAACCAGGATCATGGCCACCATGGCCAGTGCAAGAAACACAGATACTATCCACAGAATGGTTCGGCTCATGGTCCAAAGATAGCAGTCCTCACTGGTTCATCCAGAGTGTTTTAACAATCTTTAACTTCCTTTAAACCTATCTAACGAAATTCCGGAATAGATTTGTCCCATACCTCTGGAAAAGAGTACCATGAAGAAAAAATTACAAATAGCCACAGGGATTCTTGCAGCTTCCATCCTGTTCTCGGCCGGAATTCTGGCTCAGGAAAAGATCGAAGTCAGCGTGGTGGTAAAAAAGGATGGGATGCTTATCAAGGATACGACCTACCTTTTTGAGGATGCCTCTGAGGCCAACCATGCCCTGAAAATGATGGAGCTTCTCACAGGCGAGGATATTCATATGGAGCATAGTGGAGAGAATCATACAAAAGCCATGGTGTTTATTTCAGAGGATGGAGAGAATACTGAGCTCAGGGAATATAAAGGAGATGCCCTCGAGTGGACCGAGGAAGAAGAGGAAAAAGGCCCTATAGTAAAGAAGAAAGAGATTAGAGTGATGGTTTCAGATGATGAAGAAGGATCCTGGACCGTGATAGAAGGGGATGATAAGTTAATGGATAGGGACGAAAGTGTATATGTGATCGAGGGAGATGATGATATGAAGACGGAGATCATAAAAATTTTGAAAGAACACGATGGCAAAGAAGATTCAAATGTGAAGGTGATCGTCCTCCGAAAAAGCATGGATGAGGAAATGGATGTGGACCATGATGAAGATGAGGATCAGGATAAGGAAAAGGACCACGAGGTAGATGTGGAGGTAAAGGTTATCAAGAAGAAAGAGAAGAAAGAGTATAGATAGTAGTAGTTTTTAAAGATGCTTTAGCAGGCAATTGGTTTAGTTTTAGGGTTTATTGGTGTAAAGCTGCTCGTCCTCCCGGCGGGCAGCTTTTTTTGTTGCTTTAAGATGAATGAATAACTTGCATAAAACACTCCTCATTGGCTCAGCTTGATTACCACAAAGTACTGGGATTGGCTCCCGGAGCTACAAAAAAGCAGATTAAGAGTGCCTACCGGAAACTGGCATTTAAATACCATCCCGACCGGAATACAAGTGCTTCTGCGGCCAGGAAATTTCAGGAGATTACAGAAGCCCATGACTTTTTACTGAAACATCTGGATAGGGAAACGGACAGGGCTTCCTCTTATGAGGACCTGCTGGTTGATGAGCTAAGAAGACAAGAGCGCGCAAGGATGCAGCAACGGGCCAGGGCCCAGCGAGAGAAAAAGAAGCAACAGGAGGACTATTTTAAGCGTCCCGAGTGGCACGATCCCCTGCTGCTCCTGAAGTATGCAGGAAATGGCATTCTGCTTCTTTTTGCAGTGGCAGCCATCTTAGTCCCTCTGGGTATAGCTATTTTTAATGATCCCGCAAGCCTGGCGGGCACCTCCATTTTTATGTTGATGGGGGTGGTACTCCTGGTCTATATATACCAAAAGAGAAAAATCTGGTTCCGCCTGGGAAAACTGAATGTAAGCTGGGAGGATCTTTCCAGGTTTTTCAGGCTGGTGCCAGGGAAACCAAGCAAAGACAAATGCTGCTATTGTCGCGGGGCCATGGCTGATGGCAAGCCATACAAAGTCGAGCTGCTAAAAACCGTAGATATTGAAGTTCGGTCTTTCGGAGCCCTGGACCATATGGCCAGGTACAAAAATAAGGTCAGGCGGGTGCTTATTCCCCGCAGCGCCAGAGCGCTCTATTATCACCGCATGGCCTCCCTGGGCAAGGTGTTGTTTCTCCTGGCTTTCCTCTTTGTATTTCCGGTACAGAGCATTTTGTGGAGGTTTTTTGCCGGACTGCTGGCAGGAGGATTGTTTGCCACTGTCCTGTTGAAGCTGGCAAAGGTCCGGTCCAAGGTCACTTACCTTCTTACACCGGGACTAATTATAAAAGCAGTTATCTGGGTGGCATGTCTTGGCTTGATCAGCACCACGGGCCCCGGATTTGATATACAGCTATCGTCTTACGTGTACCTGCTTGTTGCAGGCCTGCTCTTCCTTCTGGATATGGTATTTGACCTGGTAATGGGATTTTTACCTTTTTACAGGAAGCTTTTCAGACCCCTGTTAAAACAGGGGACCATCATGGATGGTCTTTACCAGGAGGGCTATCAGAATTACCAGGAGCTCCCTGTTTACTCGGTCATCTACCCCCTTGTGAGATGGTTGTTTTAATTACCAGAGCAATAGTCTCTCTTTATTTTTAATCCTGGTCAGGTCAGAAGGGACGCACATTCTTACCGGCTCCAGTCTGCTGATCGAATGCATAAAACCACTGATCCTCGTGGCATCGATCTCTCCCTGGATATGGATCAGATAGTCAATATGCTTTAATTCATCCAGGTAATATCCGTTTTCAGCCCGGTTTTTAATGATCCTGAAGGTGATCATTGCAGCATCGTCATGGTAGGAGAAAAGGGAAAATATCTGCTCCTCTTTCAGTTTGGGATGAAATAGCTGGAGATCATCCTCTTTCTCAAAGTTCATTGCCAGGGAACGGTTAATCATCCAGCTCAGTTTGTAATCTGTTTCATCCGAAACCAGGCCCAACAGGCAAAAATCTTCATCAATAGCCAGCTCCAGTTTGTGCTTTTTTACCATAGCTAATCAGTATGAATGCTTTTCAGGACCATCTTTGAGGCCTGTTGTTCGGCCTCTTTTTTTGAATCGCCCCGTCCGCTTCCCTTCTCCTCCTCATTCATATGGATGATGGAAACAAAGGAAGGTGATTTACTACCCTCAGCTGGCTCCTCTTTGCTTTCAAAGCTTATTACCGTCCGGTTCTTCTGACACCATTCAATGAGTCTGCTTTTATAATCAGGATCCTTGCGCGACAGCTGCACAAGGTCAATATGGCGCTTCATGACTTTTTTTTCGAAGAATTTTTTAGCAGCCCGGTAACCTCTATCCAAATAGATGGCCCCAAAGAATGCTTCAAGTGCATTACCATAGATATGTTTTGAGGGACTCCCCGTGGTAGTTCCGGAAATAATCAAAGCGGGAATTCCAATCTTAATGGCCAGGTAATCCAGATTCTTGCGTTTTACGATACGGGCTCTGAGTTTGGTCATAAACCCCTCATCACCCTCAGGGAAGTGCTTAAAAAGATGGTCGGCTACAATTGTATCAAGCACCGCATCGCCCAGATATTCCAGTCGTTCATTATTGAGGAGACTTCCGGAGGGATTCATTTGACGTGATGACTTGGGTATAAAGGCGAGTCTGTATAGGGATAAATTGCGAGGGAAGAAGCCCAGCATGCGAACCAGATCCACATAGAACCTAAGGTTCTTCAATGTCTTAATCCTTAAATTTCCTGAAAATAACGGAGGTATTGTGTCCTCCAAAACCAAAGGTGTTACTCATGCCTATATTTACCTCACGTTCCTGCGCCTTATTGGGGGTCAGGTTCAGCCTGGGATCAATTTCCGGGTCCAGATCCTTCAGATTAATGGTTGGAGGGACAATCCCATGAACGATTGACTTAATCACTGCAATGGCTTCAATGGCTCCTGCCGCACCCAGCAAATGGCCGGTCATTGACTTGGTCGAACTGATATTAAGCTTATAGGCATGTTCCCCGAAGACTTTCTTAATGGCTTTGGTTTCAGAAATGTCCCCCAGGGGAGTCGCAGTTCCATGAACATTTACATAATCCACCTCTTCAGGTGTAATTTTTGCATCTCTGAGGGCATTGGTCATCACCAGCCTGGCGCCTTCTCCTTCCGGATGAGGTGCAGTTAGATGGTAGGCATCGGCTGATAATCCGCCTCCGATCAGTTCAGCATAGATTTTAACACCCCGTTTTTTGGCGTGTTCCAGCTCCTCAAGAATGAGACCGGCTCCGCCTTCACCAATTACAAAACCATCGCGGTTCACATCAAATGGCCTGGAGGCAGTTTTGTAATTGTCATTGTCGGTGGACATGGCCTGCATGGCATTAAATCCCCCGACTCCGGGTTCATTTACCGATGCTTCTGATCCTCCTGTTATAAACAGGTCGGCCATATCAAGGCGGATCAGATTAAACGCATCAATAATGGCATTGGTAGAAGAGGCACAGGCCGAAACAGTAGCATAATTGGGTCCCCGGTATCCATATTTCATGGAGAGATGCCCCGCTGCGATATCAGAGATCATTTTTGGGATAAAGAAAGGGCTGAACCTGGGAGTTTTCCCACCTTCCAGGAAGCCCTCCATTTCTTTGGCAAAAGTCTCAATTCCCCCAATTCCGGAGGCCCATATAACCCCTGCACGATCCTTATCATGTGTGGCCGTATCAAGTCCTGAATCGAGGTAGGCCTCATGGGCAGCAATTAAGGCATACTGGGCATAGCGATCCAGCTTGCGTGCCTCTTTCCGGTCAAAATAATCCTCAGGGTTATAATTCTTTACCTCGCAGGCGAATTTTGTCTTGAACTTTTCAGCATCGAAATGAGTAATCCAGTCACTTCCGCTTTCACCATTTACAAGTGCGCTCCAGAAGTCCTGTATATTATTACCCAGGGGGGTGATTGCCCCCAATCCTGTAACAACAACCCTTCTCATACTAAAAAGTTTTGGAACCTTTAGTTACCCTTACTCTGCGTTATCTTCAATGTATTTGATAGCATCACCAACGGTGGAGATGTTTTCAGCCTGATCATCGGGGATACCCATATTGAATTCCTTTTCAAATTCCATGATCAACTCAACGGTGTCAAGAGAATCAGCTCCCAGATCATTAGTGAAACTGGCTTCGGATGTTACTTCATTCTCATCAACACCTAATTTGTCAACGATAATTGCTTTTACTCTTGAGGCAATGTCAGACATGACTATAAATTTTTAATTAATAATATTAGTTATTTTTAACGCTGCAAAGAAATGCAAAATTCGACTATTTTCAAAAAAAAATGAAGAACATAGCCATATTTGCCTCCGGATCAGGAACAAACGCGGAAAATTTGATCCGTTTTTTTCGAACGAGCCAGTTTGGGAGGGTGCGGTTAGTCCTCACGAACCGTCCGGAGGCAGGGGTGATCAAACGCGCACAATTTTATGATATAGAGGTGCTTGCATTCACCAGAGAACAGTTTTATGGTTCAGACTATGTGCTTGATCAACTTGTCGAACGACAGATTGATTTTATTGTGCTGGCCGGTTTTTTATGGCTGGTCCCTGGTAATTTGCTGAAACTGTTTGAAAATAAGATAGTTAATATACATCCCGCACTGCTTCCCAAATACGGTGGAAAGGGAATGTACGGGAATCATGTGCACCGGGCTGTACTGGCTGCCGGGGAGAAAGAGTCCGGTATCAGCATTCATTATGTGAATCGGGAGTATGACGAGGGAGATGTCATTTTTCAGGCCTCTTGTGTACTTGAATCAGACGATACCCCGGACAGTCTGGCTGAGAGAATCCATAAGCTGGAATATAAACACTTCCCCGTCGTGGTTGAAGACTTGCTAAAGGAGCTTTAACAGGCCCATGGTAAAGGCCCTGGCCAGAGCATAGGACTCCCTGTTTTCTTCATGGATGGGCTCAACCGGAGGAGCCTCCACTTTCAGCGGATTAACTGCGCTGCCGTTTTTATAGAACCTGAAGTCGAGGTGCGGACCAGTGGCCAGACCGCTGCTGCCTACGTAGCCAATTACATCCCCCTGCTTGACAAAGACCCCCTGTTTGATTCCTTTCTCAAAGCCGCGAAGGTGCATATAGGTGGTGGAGTAGACACTGTTATGTTTGATTTTTACATAATTCCCACCTCCTCCGCTCTGATACCCTACCTGGGTTACGAAACCATCCCCAACCGTATGAACGGGAGTCCCCGAGGGGGCCGCATAATCCACCCCGTGATGTGGTCGCCTGATTTTTAGTACAGGATGGAATCTGGAATGGGAGAACCCTGAACTGATCCGGGAAAACCTTAAAGGTGCCTTCAGGAAGGCTTTGCGAAGACTATTACCTTCCTCATCAAAGAAGCTTCGAACGCTGTCCTGTTCAAACGGGATAGCCCAGAAATCAGTCTCATTGTGATAGAACCAGGCTCCAACTATTTTGTTTATTCCGAGGGAGAGGGAATCCACATAGGACTCTTCATAGATCACCTTATATCTGTCGCCTTGCTGGATCCCGAAAAAGTCGATGGTCCAGGCAAAGATTTCGCTTAACTCTATGGCCAGCATGGGATTGACCTGGCTTTCCTGCATGGCTTCCCACAGGGATGTTTCGATGATTCCGGATGCAGACAGCATTCTGGTATCCACCGCTTTTTGTCTGTTAATTGCCCAGATGGAATCGGGATCGATGGAAATGACCACGAAATGAAGGAGATCCTTTTCATAGATAAAAATATTCCCGGCATTGCCCAATGACTCTGAAATACTATCCTTCAGGGTGCAAAACAAATAACGGTTTCCGGGCTTAATTTTACGCTCATTTATCAGGGTGTCCGGCAGGAGGGATATCCTGTAAATCTCCTGCATGCTCAGTCCCAGTGGCGACAAAAGATCTGAAAGGGTTTGATTACGACGCACCCTTCCTTCTTCGATCTGGTAGAGTTCCATCGGGACCCCGTAGAGATTTATCTCCGGAGCAAGAGAATCAGGCTGCACCATTTTTCCGGCTTCGGATGTTTCAACCTGGGAGGCTGCTGGATTGCAGGCTGGCACCAGTATGGAAGCTCCAATCAATCCCAGCAGCATCAAAATCCCGTTGATTTGAATTCCCGGTCGTTTTTTCATACTACGATATTGATAATCTTTTGGGGTACATGGATAAATCGTTTGGGATCATCTCCCCCGGTCCATTTCAGTGCAGTTTCATGAGCCAGGACCTGGGTTTTAATCTCCTTCTCTGACAGATTCAATGGGAGCTGTATCTTAAATCTGAGCTTCCCGTTGATCATTACAGGGTATTCGTAGGAATCTTCCTGGAGCAGGGACTCCTCATACTGAGGCCAGTCGGCTTCAGCGATGGATCCGCTGTTCCCAAGGATGCTCCAGATCTCCTCTGCCAGATGGGGTGCAAAAGGGCTCAGCACCCTGATGAAAGCTTCTGCTGTCTGAGGGCTTACCTTGCCTTTTTTTATGGCCAGGTTGGTAAAGATCATCATCTGGGAGATGGCTGTATTGAAATGAAGTGCTTCCACATCGTTACTTACCTTTTTGATCGTGGCATGCAGTGACTTCAAAATTTCCTGATCTTCATCGCCCGTATGATAATGGTCCCGATCGGCAAAGAATCTAAAGACCCGGTTCAGGAAATTATAGACGCCCTTCACGCCATTTTCGACCCAGGGTTTAACCGCATCGAGGGGACCAAGGAACATTTCATAGAGGCGGAGGGAATCCGCGCCGTATCCGGATACCACATCATCCGGGTTAACCACATTCTTAAGTGACTTGGACATCTTGGCCACAATCTGCTTCAGTTGGTCACCGGTTGTAGTATGGAAATACTGACCATCCCGCTCTTCCACCTGGTCGCTTGCGACTTTGGCTCCAGCCTCTGTTTCATAGGCAAAGGCAAGGATCATTCCCTGGTTAAAAAGCTTGGAGTAAGGTTCATTGGTGGAGACTATTCCCAGATCAAAGAGGACCTTATGCCAGAAGCGGCTGTATAGCAGGTGGAGGACCGCATGTTCGGCCCCTCCTACATAGAGGTCCACGGGGAGCCAGTATCTCTCTTTTTCCCCGGAAAAGGGCTCCTGATCATTCTTTGGATCAATGTATCTGAGATAGTACCAGCAGGATCCGGCCCACTGCGGCATGGTATTGGTTTCACGCCTGCCTTTGCGGCCATTGGAGTCGGTCACGTGCAGCCACTCCCTGGCGTTGGCCAGGGGAGATTCCCCATGGCTTCCCGGCTCATACTTTTCCAGTTCAGGGAGTTCCAATGGCAGCTGGGACTCCTCCAGCAGGGAGATCTCTCCATCTTCCCAGTGGATAACAGGGAAGGGTTCTCCCCAGTAACGCTGTCGGCTGAAGAGCCAGTCCCTGATCTTATAGTTGATCGCTTCTGTACCCAGTTCTTCTTGCTGCAACCACTCGATGGTTCTGGCGATCCCCTTCTCTTTGGTAAGGCCATTGATATCCAGTCCTGTGGCAGAGGAGGCAGAATTGACATAACGTCCATCACCGGTCCAACAAGCTTTCCCCAGGAGTACCTGCTCTCTCAGCGCCTGATCATCCGTATCAGGATCCAGGATGCATGGAATGGGAAGTGAAAATGCGGAGGCAAATTCAAAGTCGCGGGTATCGTGACAGGGAACGGCCATGATGGCTCCGGTCCCATAGCCCATCAGCACGTAATCGGCCACCCAGATGGGAATCCTGGAATCATTTACTGGATTAATTGCATAAGACCCTGTGAAAACTCCGCTCTTTTCCCGGGAGAGGTCTGAGCGGTCCAGCTCTGACTTCAACCCCGCCTGAGCCACATAGCTTTCCACTTTTGCTTCTTGATCTCCGGTGGTAAGCACGTTTAAAATAGGATGCTCAGGAGCCACCACCATGTAAGTGGCCCCAAACAGGGTATCGGGACGAGTGGTGAATACCCGGAGAATTTCATTGCTTCCTGCCACCTGGAAATCCACCTCGGCCCCGGTGGAACGTCCGATCCAGTTGCGTTGCATATCCTTCACCCCTTCGGGCCAGTCTACCTCCTCCAGCCCCTCCAGCAGTCTCTCGGCATATTGAGGGATCCGCAGCATCCACTGCTTCAGGTTCTTTCGCTCTACCAGGTTCCCACATTTCTCATGCGTACCATCGTTGAGCACTTCTTCATTGGCACATACGATCCTGCAGCTGGGGCACCACCAGACCTGGGCGTCATCGTAATAGGCAAGCCGCTTTTCTGCTATATAGGTTTTGACGGCCTCTTCCCCTGCCTTTGAAATCTCCTCCGGGATCTCCAGCTCTTCGATGGGGCGTCCTTTCTGCAAAACTTCGTCGAACCAGGTGTTGTACAGACGGATAAAGATCCACTGGGTCCACTTGAAATAAGAGGGATCCGTGGTATTGATCTCCCGGTCCCAGTCGTAGCCCAGGCCCAGGGATTTGATCTGCCTGCGGAAGTTAAGGCAGTTATCTTGTGTGGTCAGTGAGGGATGTGTCCCGGTTTCGATGGCATACTGTTCTGCAGGCAATCCAAAGGCATCCCATCCCATGGGGTGGAGCACATTGAAGCCTTTCATTCTCTTATAACGGGCAACAATATCAGTAGCCGTGTATCCTTCCGGGTGACCCACATGTAATCCGGAGCCCGAAGGATAGGGAAACATATCCAGCACATAGAATTTTGGCTTTGAGAAATCATCCGGGGTCTTGAAGGTCTTGTGCTCTTCCCAGTAGTCCTGCCACCGTTTCTCAATTTCTGCAAACTTATAATCCATTCTGTCAGCTTCTGATTCAGTGTGCGAAATTATAAAAAACTATTAACTTTGCGCTCCATAATGGCCTCATAGTTTAACAGGATAGAACGTGGGATTCCGGTTCCCATGGTGGGGGTTCGAGTCCTCCTGAGGTCACCATGGAGTTTAAATAAGAAAGAGGGTAAAAGCCCTCTTTTTTATTTCATTATCGCTTGATAATCTTGCTGTTTGTCAAAGGTCAGACGCACTGGTCAAAAAACCCCGGGAATAAACAGCCATGTTGATATTTCCTTCGAAAGCCCGTTAGTTTTTTACATAATTTCACTAGCGAGAATTTGATACAGTAGAAGGACCTGATAAATGGCAGCCGAATTCCTATCACCGGTAGGGACATCTTACCAGATTGATCGCCTGATTTCCGAGGCGATTAATGAACTGGTCTTTTGTGTTCCGGTATTAAAACTGCATGAGAGTGTGATTCTCAGGTTTCAGCAGGCTGATCAGCGTAATGTCCGGATCACCCTCTTGTATGGGAGGGAACGTAGCCAGATCAGGGGCCAGCGCTGGTTCAAGGAGTTTAAGAACCTGAGGATCCTTTATCATGATAAGTTGAACACCTTTCTTTTTAGAAATGAGAAGGAGATGATCCTTACTTCCATGGGCCTTTTAGATATGAGTGGTGGCCAGCAGAAGGATATGGGACTGCTCATATCAAAGTTGAGGGACCGGAAGGCCTATGAAGATGGCATTTATGAACAGGAACTGCTTATAGAGTACGCCGAGGAGGTGTTTGCAGGTGCCAATTACCAGAAGCCGGATGATTTTACCCGGCCGGATGAGATTATCAGGGATATGCCTTATTTGAACTATTTTGGTATTGAGGATAGAGTTCTGGAAAATGGAAAAGTAAAAGCCCCCAGTGGGAAGTTCTATATTCCTGCAATGGAATTCTATAACGACGGGACGATCAAATTCCAGGGCTTTAAGAAAACCCGTCAGCGCCACGGGGAGTGGATCTTCTATACCTATGAAGGGTTTGTAAGGGAGGTGGTGATCTATGAGAACGGGAGTTACGTGGATAAAATCTATTGTGATTATGAAAATCCTGCAAACCCCATATCCAAATACTATTTCCTTTTTGGAATCGGGAACTCGGTAAAAAAGCTCTACGATAAAAATATCAGTGAGCTCTACTTTGCCAGTTCTATTGAGGAGTATACGGGCAGTGATAAAACCAAGCTCTTTTATCACATAGAACGCTTCTTAAAGAAACGTTCCATCTTCGATCAGCCGGAAACCTTCCAGGATATGGTCGACCAGGTATATTCCGCCCTCTACGAATAGCCGCTTTTTTTCGTTAGCTTTCCGTTTTCCCGCCCATACAGGCTGCCCATTTTTTATTGATGTCTACGCCATATGTACTCGAAAACGCCTATAAATTGCGGAGCAATTTTCAGCAGCGAGAGTATATATGGCTGGACAAATAAAAAAAAGAGGGCAACCCGTATGGGCGCCCTCTGTATGATTGGATCTATTCCTGTTACCTCTGTCTTCCCTGTTCCCGGTACTCCTTACGGGCCGAGTAGTTGATGATCAGGGCTTTCGCACGCCTGAGTGCCTGCTTCACATCATCCACCTTTCCCATAGAGATATTCTCATCAATCCGTAGCGACATGACCATTTTGTTCTTGTCAGTTTCGGGGAGTTTTTCTCGCTCAAAAAGTACGAAGTCCTGGAGCGATTCATAGGGGATGCCCTCTTCACTCACCAGCTTGTCGTTCAACTGGATCAGAGGTTCGGTTCCATACATCCTGGCCACGTGAGCCACGGGGCGTCCGATGTAGATATAACTAACCAGGGATTTCTTCTCCAGTTTCTTCACCTCTGTAGCTTCAGGTACTTTCACCTTCACCTGCACCTCGGTTTCCCTCATTGTTGTCGCCACCATGAAAAAGAACAAAAGCATGAAAACAATGTCAGGAAGTGATGAGGTATTAATCGCCTGAAGACCTTTCCCACTTTTTTTTCTGAATTTAGACATCAGTTACGTCCTCCTATGTTTTTGGGTTCCGACTCGGAAATATTCATCTTATAGATCTGGCGGATTCCTGCCTGAATCTCCTCTTCGATGGGGTTCGCTGTATTCAAATCATCGTATTTCTTATCGAAATAGAGTTTGCAGAAGTCGTTTCGAAGCGTGTTCACAGCTGCCACCAATTCATTCTGTACCTGCAGGTATTTCCCGTAAGTAGTTGAACGGTCGTTCTGAAGGGAGATTACCCCTTTGGAAACCTGACCGCGCCACATTCCATCTGGAGGAAGCATAGATGAACTGCCCGGAGGAAACTGGACTTCAGTTTCTTCCATAACCGGCAGGTCCACTTTATTCAGTGGATTTGTAAAGAACTCAATGGTCTTTTCTTTCAAAGCCAGTCTGTCCATCACTTCACCGCCCACCATCAGAAGGTCGCTTCGGTTGAGAAGTACCACCAGCACATTGCGCTGATTCACCCTCACTTGTACATCCTCCTGATCCGGATCGGGTTCAGGAGGTAAAAGCCTGGTGATCCCGGTATCAATGTCCATGGTGGTGGTAACCAGGAAGAATATTAACAGGAGAAAGGCGATATCCGCCAGTGAACCTCCATTAACTTCCGGTGTTGATCTTGCCATCGGTTTTTGTTTTTCTATTGATTCTTATTTGAATGCCCTTGAAATAATGGCATAGAGAATTGACCCGAGAGCCAATCCAAAAAGCATATAGGTTATAAAAAGGACTGTATCGATCATTTTCAGAGTTCCCGGATCGCTGTTTCCCGTTCCGGTGTATCCAATGATTTCAATGGGTGTGTCTTTGGACAACAGGTATGAAACCACTACCAGGACTGCGGCACCAGCGAGCACCAATAATAGACGGATAAGTGCCTTTGGGTGCGAGATAACAGCGATAAGAGGAAATATAATAGACGCAAGCATTGTTATGATCACGAGGATATAGGCCCAGATGAGCGCAATATCGGTACGAAAATACACCAGGTATTCCCAGCCATTTGTTACTTCCTTGATACTCGGTGGGGGTTCAACGGGAGCCGCAAGTATTGCAGCTCGTTCCTCTTCAGCTTGCTGGATGGCCGCTAAATTTTCAGCAATCGCCACGGAGTCCGTCAGTGTTGTATCCACCTCGGGAATTTGGGTCATCGGAGTCAGGTCTACCGGGGCTATAGCCTCTTCCACTCTCTGTTCCAGCGCATCATAATCCAGCGTCTTGGGACCGATGTAGAAAAAAGCAACCACCAACAGGGAGATCCCAGCAACCACCCAAAGTATGATTTTTGTTAAATTAGAAAAAGCCATAGCTTCCTATTTTTTAAGATTATGTTTTACCAGCATGTCTACGAGTGAGATAGAAGCATCTTCCATCTTATTGACGATCCCGTCAATCTGTGACACCAGGTAATTGTAGAAAATCTGCAGGATAATTGCGACCATCAGACCGGTTACTGTAGTAATAAGAGCGATCTTGATACCACCGGCAACAACTGTTGGAGAAATGTCTCCCTGCTCCTGGATTTTATCAAATGCATCAATCATACCAATTACTGTTCCCATGAAACCAAGCATCGGGGCAATGGCTATAAACAGGGAGATCCAGGAGAGGTTTTTCTCCAGGAGACCCATTTGCACGCTACCATAGGATACGACTGATTTTTCAACCACATCGATGCCTTGATCAGCACGGTCAAGGCCCTGGTAGAAAATACTGGCCACAGGTCCACGGGTTTCGCGACACACCTCTTTGGCAGCTTCTATACCGCCGCTGTTCAGTGCTTCTTCTACAGCGTCAAGGAGCTTTTCAGTGTTGGTGGAGGCCAGGTTCAGGTAAATAACCCTTTCAAATGCCAGGGCCAGGCCGAAGATCAAAGTCAGCAGTACAGCGCCCATAAAACCGGCACCACCTTCAATGAATTTGGTCTTCAGGGTGGTGTGCAGTACAGCAATTCCACCTTCTTTTTCAGCAGCCATTGGCTCAGCTACAACCTCTTCAGCAACCTGAGTGGTCTCTTCAGCAGCAGGAGATTCCGTAGTTTCATCCTGCGCAAAGATTGATGCTCCCATAAAAAGCATCCCGAATACGGCTATCAATGCAAATAATTTTTTCATGGTGTTGTTTGTTTGTTTTACTTTATTTATTTAACGTGATTATTTCCTTTAAAATCGGTTAAACTTTCACAATTTAACGCAAATATACGATATGTAAAAGAATTTTGCGGAGAGAGAGGGATTACTCTAATCTTTCAGTTTCTAGTCAACTCGCTTTTCAGGCTCGGTTCGAACCCCAAAACTCACCTCATACGATTATATATAAGCGTATGCTTATGCAAAGAACTTTGCGGAGAGAGAGGGATTCGAACCCTCGGTACCCTTTAGGGGTACACACGCTTTCCAGGCGTGCCAGTTCAACCACTCCTGCACCTCTCCGTAATACCTGTAAAGACTAACAGGGTCGCTCAAACCCGCTTATCTTCAGAATTTTGTAAGAACTACCCCCCTTTCTTAAAACATCCTTTCCGGGGGGGAAATTTGCGGCGAAAAATACAAAAAAATATTAAAACAAGCACTCATGGATGAGTGATTTCTCCTTTAAGGGATTTATTTAAAAGCATTTTAACCTCTTCAGTCTTCAGATTCTGAGCCAGCAATATCATCATTTTGGTAGTGGCAGCTTCTGTAGTGATATCATAACCACTTATTACTCCGGCATTTAAAAGGTGTCTGCTGGTCTCATACCTTCCCAGCTCCACGCTTCCCCGGCTGCATTGGGTAACATCCAGAATGAACACTCCCTTATCCACTGCTTTTTCAATTCTTTCCAGGAACCAGGATTCAGTGGGTGCATTTCCTGCCCCGTAGGTTTCCAGGATCAATCCTTTTAGTTCCTTGTATCCAAAAACCGCATCCAGATATTGCGGGGTAATGCCAGGAAAAAGTTTCAGGATAGCGATATGATTATTGAATTTTTTGTGAACCACCAGCTTCCTGAATTTACCAGGATACCTGACAGCTTTCCTGTTATAAATTATATGTACACCCGCATTTGCCAGGTAGGGGTAGTTGGCCGACTGAAAGGCATTAAATTGCTCCGCGCTGACCTTGGTGGTTCTGTTTCCGCGCGATAGCTTGCTCTCGAAATAGACACAGACTTCAGGCACTACCGGTTTGCCATACTCTTTTGCTGCTGCAATCACAATGGAGGTGATCAGGTTCTCTTTTCCATCTGTTCGAAGAGCCCCGATAGGTAGCTGGGATCCTGTAAAGATGACTGGTTTGGCCAGATCTTCCAGCATAAAGCTTAGGGCAGAAGCCGAATAAGCCATGGTATCGGTTCCATGTAAAATGACAAAGCCATCAAATTCCTGGTAGTTCTCCTCAATGATTTCTGCAATTCTTACCCAGGTTTCCGGTTTGATTTCAGAGGAATCTATGGGGGGCGAAAAACTATGGGATTCGATGCGGTAGCCCAGGGTCTTGATTTCCGGGATCTGCTTTATAATTTTACTGAAGTCGAAGGGCTTCAGCGATCCATTGGCCGTGTCGGTGATCATTCCAATGGTGCCACCGGTATAGATGATTAATATGGAGGGTTTATCAGCTTTCATTTGGGGGGATTAAACGGAACAAAATCTTCGCGTTTTCTGAGGTGATACGGCCAAGCTCTTCTTTGCCTAAATTGAAAATTTCTGCCGTTTTTTTTGCAGTTTCTACCAGGTAACTGCTTTCATTTCTTTTTCCCCGGTAAGGAACCGGTGCCAGGAACGGGGAATCGGTCTCCAGCAGGAGCCGGGATGTGGGGATTGCTCTGACCACCTCGGCCAGCCTGGAGTTTTTAAAAGTGACAATGCCGTTGATCCCGATCATGAAGTTGTAGGAAAGCGCTTGTTCAAGTTCATCCATGCCTCCTGTAAAACTGTGGAACACTCCCCGGAGCCCTTCCCCACCTGCCCGGTCCAGCACCCGGAAAATCTCCTGAAACGAATCCCGGGCATGGATAACCAGGGGCAGATCCAGCTCCATGGCCCATCTGATCTGGATAGCGAAGACTTCCTCCTGCTCCCTGGCATAGGTTTTATCCCAGTAGAGATCAATACCGGTTTCGCCAATGGCAATGATGTTTTTACGTTCCAGGGATGCTCGAACCTTTTCCAGCTCCTCCCGGTAATTCTCTTTGACCGAAGTTGGATGCAGTCCCATCATGGGAAAACAGTTTTCCGGGTACTGGTCAGCCAGGGAGAAGAGGGACTCAATGGAAGCACTGTCAATATTGGGAAGCAACATACCCTCTACCCCGGCATTCAAGGCTCTCTGGATCATCTGTTCCCTGTCCGCGTCAAAGGCATCCAGGTAGAGATGGGTATGTGAGTCGATATACATTTTTTTCAGAGGCTACAAACATACAACAATGAGAGGATAGAAGAAAAAAATCCAGGGTGCAAAAATCCGTAGCTGAACGGCCACTGTTTATACACCCTGGATCAAACTACTCCGTTATGAGGATTACCCTTCCGGGAAGGTCCTAAACAACTCCCTGTGCAAGCATGGCATCTGCCACTTTCACGAAACCACCAATATTAGCTCCATTCACGTAGTTGATATACCCATCTGATTCAGCTCCGAAGTCCACACAGGTCTGGTGGATATTCTTCATGATGGTCTGCAGGCGGCTATCTACCTCTTCCCTCGACCAGGGAAGTCTCATACTATTCTGGGTCATCTCGAGTCCGGAAACGGCCACACCTCCTGCGTTGGCAGCTTTGCCGGGACCGTAGAGAATTTTCTTTTCCATATAGACCTCTATGGCATCAGGGGTAGAGGGCATATTGGCTCCTTCACTGACCACAAAGCAGCCATTTTTCACCAGGGTTTCAGCATCGTTCTTATCAATCTCATTCTCCGTGGCAGCGGGTAAAGCTACATCACACTTTACATGCCAGGGACGCTTCCCTGCAAAATATTCGCATCCGAAATGATCCGCATATTCTTTAATACGGCCTCTCCGGTTGTTTTTCAGATCCATGACCCAGGCCAGCTTTTCCTTATCAATGCCGTCAGGATCATAAATGGATCCGGAGGAATCAGAAAGGGTGACAGCTTTCCCGCCAAGTTCAGTGAGTTTCTGTACAGCAAACTGGGCCACATTTCCTGATCCGGAAACGGTGGCTATCTTTCCCTTTAGAGAATCACCCTTGACTTTCAGCATCTCCTCTGCAAAATAGACGGCGCCATAGCCGGTGGCTTCGGGCCTGATCAGGCTACCTCCCCATTCCAGGCCTTTGCCTGTTAATACTCCTGTAAATTCATTTTTGATGCGTTTGTACTGCCCAAACAGATAGCCAATTTCGCGACCACCTACCCCGATGTCCCCCGCAGGCACGTCTGTATTGGGTCCAATATGCCGGTTAAGTTCCGTCATGAAACTCTGGCAAAAGCGCATCACTTCGTTGTCTGATTTTCCTTTGGGATCAAAATCGGACCCTCCTTTACCCCCTCCCATGGGCAGGGTGGTAAGGCTGTTCTTTAACACCTGCTCAAAAGCAAGGAATTTCAGTATTCCCAGGTTCACCGTGGGGTGAAACCGGAGCCCGCCTTTATAAGGTCCAATGGCTGAGTTCATTTCAATCCTGAATCCCCGGTTAATTTCCACATCACCTTTGTCATTGATCCAGGGAACCCTGAACATGATCACCCTCTCGGGTTCGGCAAGTCTTTCAAGTATCTTGGCATGCTTGTATTTTGGATTCTCTTCTATGAAGGGGATCAGTGATTCAGCCACTTCCTGGACTGCCTGATGAAATTCCGGTTCTGCATTGTTTTTAGCCTTTATTTTGGCCATGAATTGTTCAACTTTTGGATCCATATCAATTATTTAAGTTTACAAGTGCAGTAAATCTAAAATTATTTGAAACAGTTGGATATGCCCTTTATCATATGCTTTGTATGTCATTAAACATGATCAAATAACATGTATTCGGCACATGGATTGTTCAGCTAAGTTCGATTATCGCCTGGTAGCGGTTTCCGGGCTCCTGGGTGATCCATTTTTTCAGCTCCATTTCAGTCAGTAGCGATAAAACCGTCTGGATAGGCATCCCCGAGTGGTTACTGAGCTCCCCAGGCCCCATTCCATTATGCCGGACCATCAACTCCAGAAGTATTTTTTCCTGATCTGAAAATGCTCTCCTCCTGAAGGGGTGTATGGTTTGATCGAATCCATTTTCTGTCCAATTCAGGTGCTTGATCACATCTTCTGCCGATTCCACCAGTGCAGCTACATGATCCTTGATAAGTCTGTTGCACCCTCTGGAACGGCCATCGGTAGCGCGTCCCGGAACGGCAAGCACATCCCGCTGGTAGGAAGCGGCCAGGGCAGCGGTGATCAAGGCACCACCCGTTGCAGCTGATTCCACCACCAGGGTGGCATCCGCCATGCCTGCTATGATCCTGTTACGCCTGAGAAAGTTGTTCCGCTCAGGCCCCAGGGCTGAGTGAAAGTCAGTGACCAGGGCGCCCCGTCCACTGATGATTTTCGCGGTTTCACGATGTGCAAAGGGATAAACCGTATGGAGGCCGTGACCAAGTACAGCTACCGTAGGGATTTCGGCTTCAAGTGCTGCACGGTGGGCAATCACATCGATGCCAAAGGCCAGCCCGCTGATAATCACCAGATCCCCGATCCTGGAGCACAGATCCAGGACAATGGAGCGGCAGAGTTCCTTGCCATAGGAAGAGGCTCTCCTGGTTCCCACCACGCTAAGTGCCCTGAAAGTATTGAGCCCCTCCTTCCCTTTGCAATAGAGCAGGATAGGGGCGTCCTCACACTCTAGTAAGCGCTTGGGGTATTCGGAATCATCCATATGGATCGCGGAAATCCGGTCTTTTTGGATGTATTCCATCTCCTTCTCTGCCCTTTCAAGCAGGCTGGATGAACGGATGGAGCTGGACATAAGCGGACCAATCCCCGGGATCTTTTCCAGGGTGGCCCTGTCCATGCGAAACACTTCTCTGGCTGATCCGGCTTTAGAGATCAGTCTTCTGGCTGTAATCGGGCCAATGGACGGAGCCATGCTTAAGGCGATCTGATATAGCAATTCGGGTCGGGAAGGGTGAGGCATCTTTTACAGGATTGATGTGTTAGTTTACCTGTTTATCGATGCCCGGCAATGAAAGAACTACATAAAAGCCTGAAACCTTTTAGTAAGAGGTGAATTTTTCGTTTTCGAAACTGCATATTCCCTTATCCGTTCCAATCCAGACGATTCCCTTAAGATCTGTGGCTATGGAGAGTATATTATTACTGATCAGGCCGTTATCCGTGGTGTAGGTGATCCATGAGGACCCTGAAAAAACAGATATCCCGGCTGGTGTCCCGAACCAGATATTCCCTTTCTTATCTCCGGTGATGGCCTGAACGAAATTATCCACAAGACCATCCTCGCTCGAATAAACCGTCCAGTTATCAAGCGTGTTATTTCCGGTATGCCTGGCTACGCCCTCTTCTGTTCCAAACCATTTTGTACCATCAGGATCTACGTAGATGCTCAGGATATAGTCAGAAGGCAGGTCAATAGGTCCCCACTGAGCATAGACGGATGCCCCTGAAATCCCATCAACTTCATTACGGTAAACTCTGAAAACACCCACGCCCTCAGTTCCTACATAGAGTGAATCTCCCTCAGGATTTGTGGCCATGGAGGTGATGGGATATTCCATAAACATCCGATCAGTGTAAAACCCGCTATAATCAGGACTTAGCCATTTATCCTTGCTCAGGGCCGATACTCCTTTATCTGTTCCAAACCAGCGAATCTTATCTTTTCCGGCTGCAATGCCCAGCACATCCTGACTTATCAGGGGAGCGTTTTCAGGATTGTAAGTAATAGCTTCTGTCTGTTCATCAAGGGGCAGCCGGGTGACAGTAGCTCCCTCGGGCGAAGCAATCCAGAGTTCTGGACCTTTGGCATCATCCACGTAAGTAATACTACGCAGATCCTGTATGGGTAATCCATGATTGTCCCGATAAATTTTCCAGTTTATCCCATCAAAGCTTACAAGACCGGCATCTGTACTGAACCATTTAATATTATCATTATCCACTTCGATAGAATTTACATTTTTTACCGATGTTTGTCCAACTACAAGAATTTCAGGCAGATAAATCAATGCCATAGCCATAATAAAAACAGCAGTCAAGGAGTTTCCGGATCTGAGGATTTGTTTCATGGTAGTATACTGATCGTGATGGTGCAATTTTATATGAGTATTTAAATATACAAAAGCTAAGCGCATACTCTGTAAGATTAGTATATTTACTGCTCACTATTTTATTTCACTGAAGATGAAGCGACGAGATTTTATAAAGGTATCCTCTGCAGCAGGTATAGCTGGACTGGTGGGACCTGGATATACTACCCTGGCTCAAGGGGCTGCGTCCAAAACTGATGGATTTGACCTTCACCCCTTTATTAAGGAACATCCTGAAGCGGTTTTTATAAATCTCACGGAAGTACAAGAAAAAACGGATTCTGAACCCATCTATGATGCTGCCCACAAGCTGGCCGGTGAGATCTTTGTAACAAGCACGAAGGGGAAAGGATACCTCAATTCGACCCATATAAACTGTAAGCCTAACTGGACATGTACTGGAAGGCCCGGATCTGATCCGGCAGCGAAGCTGGGCATCACCACTGACCTGAACTTTATTGAAGGTTTTTTAAAAGGGGTAAAAAATAAGGGCCCTCAGAATTTTTCCTTAAGGGAATGTGCCTGTCCTCAATATTGGGAGTCCAATGGGTACACGGCGATGGCAGAAAGAAACAATTTCGATCTGAAAGATCTGACCAGCAAGGATTACTGGGATTTGGAGCCTGGGGACGTGATTTTCGAGGAAGTTGACGGAGTTGTTTTCAAAAAGGTAGGATTTATGGCCCCCATGAATGCCCCCGAGACCTTCCTGATTAATATTGCAAAATTCAAAACGCACCGAATGGGGCTTACCGGTGCCATTAAAAATCTGCAGGGAATCACGGCCAGGAAATTTCACCAGTTCTGTGGCGGGCATCAGAATATATTCAAATCATATGACGAGCGTTATCATCAGTTTTTCCAGCCGGATTATATGGATAAGATCGAGAAGCTATACCTGAAGCATGTGGAAGCCGGCATTCCACGATGGGACAGTCTGATGGACATTCCGCCCTATACCGGGGGGCTTTTTATGGAGCAATGGGTTCAGCGCATGCTTGATTCTTACAGTGTTACCCGAACAGGAATCAATATTGTTGAAGGTACTTATAGCCTGGATGGCGACGGGTTCGGAAGAGGGCCTCACAACAGGAAAGGCAGGACTTATATGAGTAATCAGGTGATTTTCGGGATGGATGCATTCAGGGTGGACATTATAGAACACTGGCTTGGCGGACATGAACCCGGGAATTTCGGGCTTTTCCACATTGGAATTGAGCGTGGTCTTTCAGATGTGCTTGATCCGCACGATATCCCGGTTTATCTCTGGAAAGATGGTAAGGCAAAAAAGGTGAAGCTTGATTCGCTTAAAAGGACTCCTCTTCTGACGGCTTATCTTAGAAAAAATACCTATGGATTTGACGAGGATAAATACCATATGTGTGATGAACCTTTCGATTATAGTTCGTGGAAAGCCACAGGAGAAATCATCCGTCCGGATCCGCCTTCCATTCGGGCACTCGGTACCAATGCAGAGGATAAGGTTGTAATGGAGCTATCCGTTCCGGAAAAGGGGGATGTATATGTGGATATCAAGAACCGCCATGGGGAAATCATCTGGCGTATGGAAGCTGAGGGGCTTGAACCCGGCAAACATGAGGTGGTATGGGATGGCTTCTCTGAACCCGGACTTTATAACACTTATGTGAAAGGAATGGGTTGGGACGCCGAGAGGGAGATGGTGTTATACACCTGATCGGCAGAGTATAGTTCACAGCTCTGCTTCCAGGGCTGTTACTATCATTTGAATCGTGTCATCTGATAGTATCATACACTATTTCCATGAGAAGGGTAACACGGGTATCTTAATGCTGTAGATTCCGGTCAGTGTATTTATCCAGAGATTGAAGCAGTTTTTCGCGATCATCCTTGTCCATGGCCGAAAGGCTGATTTTAGGGAATTGTGCCACCTTGCCCCTGAAATTTTGGGACAGGATCAGGTAATGTTGGGTCTTTAAAAAGAAAGGTTTTAGTTCGTATTTCACAAACTGCTTCTTGGGAATTTCAATGGAGTTCTTCCGGCTGGTAAACATACTTACCGGGTAGTAACGGACCACAATCATCTCCCCCTGATCGCTGTAAGAAACAAAGTAGGGACGTTTCAAAAAGTTGATCCAGTTGATCAGTACATAGACTCCGGAGATCACTATAACCAGGTGGTATTTGGTGATCCCTGCCTCAAGATCGTCAAACCAGCCTACAAACATCAGGATCAGGATAATCAGAGCAAAGACCATCGTCATGACCAGCCTGCTCAGCCAGATACGGTAGGTGTTTTTTTGGTTATCCAGTTTCATGTTTTCTCCGTTGCCGCTCCCTTTTGATCAGGCTAAGCTCCCTGCCTGTTTGCCCTTTAACCGATGTATTCTCCTCTACACGGCGCATCAGGTAGGGAAGTACAAAACGAACCGGACCGTAAGGTACATATTTTGCCACATTAAACCCAGCGGCCGACAGGTTGAAACTGATATGTTCACTCATCCCATAGAGCTGGGAAAACCAGATCCGCTGATCTGCAGGATCCACCCCCTGTTCCATCATCAGGTCGGCCAGGTATTTACTGCTATACTCGTTGTGCGTTCCGTTAAAGATCGAGACCACGTCCAGGTTGTCCATGGAGATCTTCAGCGCCAGGTTAAAGTCCCGGTCCGTACTTTCCCGGTCGGGTTGAATGGGATCCTCATAGCCCATTTTATCGGCTCTTGCCCGTTCTCTTTCCATATAGGCACCGCGCACAAACTTGGCTCCCAGGTAAAATTTCTCATCACGTGCCTTCTTAATATCTGCCTCGAGGATAGCAATCCGGTCGTGACGGTACATCTGGTAGGTGTTGAAAACAATGCATTTTTCTTTGTTATATTTCTGCATCATCTCCATCACCACTTTATCGATGAAATGCTGGATGTAAGTATCTTCCGCATCGATCATGATGGGGATATGGTTTTCAAAGGCAGTCTTGCAGAGGATTTCAATCCTGTTGCGGAATTTTTCCCCCTCTTCTTGGCATTTGGCATCAGGAATTCCTCCGCCGCTGAGCACTTCCAGGGCATGGTGTGAGCCAAAGGCAGTAGGCTTGAATACAGCAAAGGGGATATCCGGGTTGCTACCGGCATTCTTTACTGCACGAAGGGTTTCTTCCAGTGCGGCCTTAATGGCTTTCTCCGACTCCTTTCCTTCCACCGAATAGTCAAGAATTGAGTAAACATTGGCGGTTTTGAGCTTCTCCACGGCTGGCTGGCAATCCTCCAGAGTCTCGCCGCCCACAAAATGCTTAAATGCGGTGGGCTTCACGATCCATCCTACAGGAATCCTCAGTGTTGAAAATACCTTGATTACCGGATTGCCGATTTTCACCAGGATGGGGTAGGAGATCAGTTTAAAAAGGATATATGCCCTGCGAAGGTCGCGGTCCGACTTGATACGAAAAGCCGTCTTTGTATCTTCAAAATTAATTTCTTTCATGGTTGTCGTTTACATGCAAATATTTCAGGGTCGCAATATATGCTAATTATTATCTTTGATTTATGAAAAATGTCATTTCTGCTCCATTAAATGCAGTAAAGGATACCATACATATTCCCGCCTCCAAGAGCATCTCCAACCGGATGCTAGTCATACGTTCACTGGCCGGTTCCCGGGCCCCTTTACATAATCTGTCTAACAGTGATGATACGGAAGTTCTAATCAAAGCTCTTAATACAGAGTCCGATATAAAGGATGTGGGGCATGCAGGTACGGCCATGCGTTTCCTGGCTGCCTATCTTTCCACACAGCCCGGCGAAGTAATATTGACAGGTTCACAGCGGATGAAGCAACGGCCCATTGGTCCCCTGGTGGATGCTCTAAAACAGTTGGGTGCCCGTATAGAATATCTGGAAAATGAAGGCTGTCCACCCCTGAGGATTCAGGGTGGAAACTTAAAGGGTGGAAGTATTGCAATTGAAGCAGGGATCAGCAGCCAGTTTATCAGTGCTTTGATGATGATCGGTCCAAGTCTGGAAGAGGGTCTGATCCTCCACTTAAATGGAGAGGTGGTATCGGCTACTTACATAGAGATGACCCTGTCACTGATGAATCTTTGCGGGGCCGGGGCCGCTTTTGACGGAAAAAAGATTAACGTGCCACAGGGCACTTATTCCATGGAGGATTTTAGGGTTGAATCAGATTGGAGCGGAGCCTCCTACTGGTTCCAGGTGGCCGCCTTGCTTCCCGGATCGGAGATTCATCTTCCTGAACTCTATAAGCAGAGCCTGCAGGGCGATTCGGTGCTTGTTCGCCTCTTTCAGGCCCTGGGAGTACAAAGCACCTTCAGGGAGGATGGCCTGCATCTAAGCTCCTGCCTGGTGGATTGGCCCGGGCACTTTGCCTATGATTTTACTGCTTGTCCCGACCTGGTTCAGACCCTGGCGACCACCCTGTGTGCCCTTGGAGTTCCCTTCCGTTTTACCGGAACCAGGACCCTTCGGGTGAAGGAAACGGATCGGATAAAGGCCCTTGGTGCTGAGCTCAGGAAGCTCGGATTTTTATTGGAGGATGATCCGGCGGGGGAATGGGTGTCCTGGGATGGATCCCGTTGTGAACCCTTAGAGGGTGCGGTCATTGCTACTTATCACGACCACCGGATGGCCATGGCTTTTGGCCCTCTGGCCATTAGTCTGGGAAGCATTGCCATTGAAGATCCCGGGGTCGTAAGCAAATCCTATCCCGGATACTGGGGGGATCTGGAGCGGGCCGGGTTTGGGATCACCCAGGCCTGACACGACCTAAGCTTTCTTTATGGAATTCTGGCAGAATTCTAGTTTTTTGAGCCGCGACGATGCAGGAAAAATTGCTTAAGCAGCAGGGAGGCCTGTGCTTCAAGAATACCAGGGACAAGGACTGTTTTCTTATGCAGCAGGGGCTCCTTCAGCCTGGAGAAACCCTCCTTAGGATCGGAGGCCGCAAAAACCAGCCTGTCCAGCTGGGCCCATTTCAGGGCGGCGGCACACATCACACAGGGCTCCAGGGTCACAAAGAGGGTGCAGCCTGTCAAGTATTTAGCCCCCAGGAAGTTGGTGGCTGAGGTAATCGCGATCATTTCTGCATGGGCGGTCACATCATTCAGCTGCTGGGTCTGGTTGTGGGCTCTGGCGATGATCCTGTTCTGATTCACTATCACGGCTCCCACCGGCACTTCTTCTTTATCCAGGGCCTTCTGAGCTTCCTTAAGTGCCTCATTCATAAAATATTCATCGGAGAGTACCGGGTATACCATGATAGATAAGCTTTCTTTACACTTCCTCTTTAAAATTGCTAAATTTGCAGCTAATAAAGTTAAAAAAAATAGAATCATATGTACAGGACACACAATTGCGGGCAGTTGAACCTAAAGAATGAGGGGGAGCAGGTGATTCTCTCGGGCTGGGTACAAAAATCCAGGGATCTGGGTGGGATGACTTTTGTGGATATCCGCGATCGCTATGGAATCACCCAGCTGGTGTTTAATATGGAGACCAATCCCGCACTGTGTAAGGAAGCGCGTAAACTGGGAAGAGAGTTTGTCATAAAGGCCACAGGAAAGGTGGCGGAGCGCAGCAACAAAAATGCCCAGATTCCTACCGGCGATATCGAAATTCTGGTGGAGAAGCTGGATGTCCTGAACAGTTCAGAAACCCCTCCCTTTACCATAGAAGATAAGACCGACGGGGGCGACGACCTTCGCATGAAATACCGCTACCTGGATTTACGCAGAACTTCGGTGCGTAAAAACCTGCAGTTAAGGCACAGGATGGCCATTGAGATCAGGAAATACATGAGTGAACAGGGATTTCTGGAAGTGGAAACCCCGGTACTGATCAAATCAACTCCGGAAGGGGCCAGGGATTTTGTGGTGCCTTCCCGTATGAATGAAGGAGAATTTTATGCCCTGCCCCAGTCGCCCCAAACCTTCAAGCAGCTGCTGATGGTGGCTGGATTTGATAAGTACTTTCAGATAGTCAAGTGCTTCCGGGATGAGGACCTGCGGGCCGACCGGCAGCCGGAGTTTACCCAGATCGACTGCGAAATGTCCTTTGTGGAGCGGGACGATTTACTGGATGCTTTCGAAGGCCTGGCCAGGCACCTGTTCCGGACGATCAAAGAGGTGGAAATTGTGGAAAAATTTCCCAAAATGTCCTACTCAGAGGCCATGCGGCGTTTTGGAAACGATAAACCTGATATACGCTTTGGCATGGAGATCAGCGAATTAACCGAGCTGGTCAAGGGCAAGGGCTTTCAGGTATTTGATTCGGTCGAATATGTGGGTGGAATCTGTGCGAAAGGCTGTGCAGATTACAGCCGCAAGCAGCTCGATGCTCTAAGCGATTGGGTCAAACGTCCCCAGTTGGGAATGAAGGGGCTGGTCTATGTGAAATACAACGAAGATGGAACAATGAAATCCTCGGTCGATAAATTTTATGAGGAAGCTGACCTGAAACAGTGGGCCGGACAATTTGGAGCCAAAGCGGGAGACCTGATCCTGGTGCTGGCCGGTGAGCGTGAACTTACCCTGAAGGCATTGAGTGAATTGAGGCTGGAGATGGGCAACCGGCTGAAGCTTCGCGATCCGGAGGTATTCAGGCCCCTCTGGGTGGTAGATTTCCCCCTGTTAGAATGGGACGAGGAAACTAAAAGATTTCATGCCATGCATCATCCCTTTACCAGTCCTTACGAAGAAGACCTGGAGCTGTTCCGTACCGATCCGGGCAAGGTCAGGGCCAAGGCCTATGACCTGGTGATCAACGGGGTGGAGATTGGGGGTGGTTCCATCCGGATCCACAATGAGGATTTACAGAAACAGATGTTCGACAAGCTGGGCTTTACCAAGGAAGAAGCCCAGAAACAATTTGGTTTCCTGATGAGTGCCTTCCGTTATGGGGCACCTCCCCACGGGGGGATCGCCTTTGGATTTGACCGCTGGGTGGCTCTGTTCGCGGGCATCGATTCGATCCGCGATGTGATTGCCTTCCCCAAAAACAACTCGGGAAGGGATGTGATGATCGATACACCCTCCACAATTTCTGAAGATCAACTTAAGGAGTTGAGTCTGACAATAAATCTGAAAAAGGGTGACTGAGGATATTCCGCAGCTAATATTGGAGCACCGCTTGTATAAGAAATAGCTCTTAGCTACTTTTGATATGTTATGACTGATCCCTCTTCTTCCCATCGCCCGGAACGATTGTTATCCTTAGATTTTTTCCGGGGAGCAACCATGTTTTTGCTCATAGCTGAATTTACCCATTTCTTCTCAGCGCTTCACGATCCTTCACTTGAAGGTTCCTTTATATATGCGATTGCCGGGCAGTTCCGGCATCAGCCCTGGAATGGGCTTCGATTCTGGGATCTGGTCCAACCCTATTTTATGTTTATTGTAGGCGTGGCCATGCCCTATTCTTTATCCAATCGCCTGAAGCGCGGGCACTCTCAAAGACAGATCAACCGGCATATTATTCAACGAGCCTTCTTGTTGCTGTTTATTGGCTGGGCGCTCTACTGCATCAGTGCCGGAAAGATCGTTTTCAGGTTCCAGAATGTCCTGGCCCAACTGGCCGTGACCTATATTCTGGCCTTCCTGGTGATGAAAAAACCAGCCCGGTTTCAGATCATATTTTCCTTTCTGTTGCTTGCACTAAGCGAATTGATTTACCGGGGTTTCTGGGTGGAAGGCTTCAACCATGCCTTTAGCCCCAATGAGAATTTCGGTACCTGGCTGGATCTGCAATACGGAGGGGCAGATCTGAATGGACACTGGGTCTCCTTCAATGCCATTCCCACCACTGCCCATACCATCTGGGGGGTTCTGGCAGGACAGCTGCTGATGAGTCAGAGGAAGGAAGGCCAGAAGTTAAAAATCTTAGTCATAGCTGGTGTGATCGGACTGGTGCTCGGATATGGGCTTAGCCCCCTGACACCGATTATCAAGCGCATAAGCACTTCCACTTTTGTGATTGTAAGCGGCGGTTGGACCTTTCTGACTCTGGCTTTCTCCTACTGGCTGATAGATATAAAAAAGAAGCAGAAGTGGTCAATTTTTTTCAGGGTAGTGGGCATGAATCCTCTGTTTATTTACCTCTTTGCTCATGTGGGGGGTGCCGTCCTTATTGAATCCATTCTGCATCCTTTTACCTTTGCCCTCTTTGGCTGGATGGGAGAATTGACAGCCTCCATTCTGACCAACGCCATGGTCCTGTTTATCCTGTGGTATATGTGCCAGTGGCTCCATAAGCACAAGATTTATATCAGAATATAGAACAGTTTAAGTTCATTCAAGATGTACAGAATTTTCAGGAATGGACCTGGATGAAGCATTGCTCAGGAAGATTTTCGACAGCAATGCGCCAGACGGGTATCCGGAGGCCTTCCAGTAATAATTTCCCTAAACAAAGCATGAGCCATGGAGCTGGAGTTTGAAGAGATGCGGGAATTCCTGAATGAAAAAGCGCTGCAGTACAATCATCCTGATTTTATTGTCATGGATCCCATTCAGATACCCCATTTGTATGAGGAGAAAGAGGATATTGAAATAGCCGGTTTCCTGGTGGCCACCATATCCTGGGGGAACCGCATTTCCATAATCAGGAATGCTCAGAAAATGATGGGGCTTATGGGCAACTCCCCTTATGATTTTGTAATAAACCACAGAGAAGAGCATCTGGACCGATTGGCTGGCTTTGTTCACCGCACCTTTAATGCAACTGATTTTATCTTTTTTGTTCAGGCTTTGAAACACCTCTACCTGAAGAAGAACGGTCTGGAAGGGCTTTTTGTCTTGCATCAGACAGAGCGGTCCCTGCAAGAGGCTATTCACCACCTGAAGAGGGAGTTTTTCCTGTTGCCACATCCGGAACGGACCCGAAAACACCTCCCGGATCCCCTGAAAGGATCCGCCGCAAAGAGGATAAATATGTTTTTGAGATGGATGATTCGAAAGGATAGTGCCGGCGTTGATTTTGGCCTGTGGAAGAGCATATCCCAGGCTAAACTCTCCTGCCCCCTGGATATTCATACCGGAACGGTCGCACGAAAACTGGGCTTGCTGAAGCGAACACAGAACGATGCCAGGGCCGTAGAGGAGCTGGACCAGGTGCTTCGGGCTTTCGACCCGGATGATCCCGTGAAATATGATTTTGCGCTATTCGGCCTGGGGATAAGCGAAAAATTCTAATTCACAATTATTTGTGAATAACTTAGTGCCGTTTTATTTCGGGGTAATTTTGTTGCCATTTACTTTGTACCCCTAAAATTAGTTGACCATTAAGAGATGCTTAAGATTGCAAAGGAAGAGAATCAGTACAGGGTGGAATTGTTCCAGGTAAACAAATTGAATACCCTGTTTTCAGAGCTGGTCAAACAACAGCTTAGGGAACTGGTTGAAGAACCCGGTGTAAATGTGGTATTTAATCTGGAGGATATACGTTTTATAGATTCTGCAGGCTTTGATGTGCTGCTGGAGATTTCGGATCGGGCCAGGGAAGTTGGAAGCCAGTTTAAACTCTGCAATATTACGGAGGAAGTAGCTGAACTGATTAAGCTGACGGAGCTGGAGGATCGCTTTGTTTTCGTCAGTTGCATGCATACCAGGGAGAAGATCCTGATGGTGCTGGATTAGGACCCGATCAGGGTGGCCGAAGTGCAGTCTGTAATCGTAATATCCTTATAGTCGCCGGGCTTCAGATCTTTTTTCGGAAAAACCACCACTTTGTTTTGAGAGGTTCTGCCATAAAGATGCTCCTGCGATTTTTTTGAGGTGCCTTCTACCAGCACTTCAAAGGTCTGGCCCACATCCCGTTTTTTGCTTGCCAATGAAAGTTCAGACTGCAGCTTTATGATTTCATTTAACCGGCGGGTTTTAAGCGCTTCGGGCACATCATCCTGCAATTTCTCTGCGGCAAAGGTATCGGGGCGTTCGCTGTATTTGAACATATAGGCAAAATCATAGTCTGCCCATCTCATCAGGCTCAGAGTTTCCTGGTGCTCCTCCTCGGTCTCTCCGCAGAATCCTGCAATAATATCGGTGGAAATAGTTGCATCAGGGAGGTATTTACGAATTGCCGATACACGGTCCATATAATGTTCCCTGGTATACCTTCGTTTCATTCTTTCAAGTACGGTGCTGCTGCCCGATTGCACCGGCAAGTGGATGGACCTGCACAGGTTGGGAAATTTTGCCATTACCTGCAGCAGTTCATCCGAGAGATCCTTGGGATGCGAAGTGGCAAAGCGCACCCGGAATTTTGGGTCAATTTCCGCCACTCTTTCCAGAAGCTCCTCAAACTTTAGCTGATTCTCTCCTTCTTTCCAACGGTAGGAATTGACATTCTGTCCCAGCAGGGTAAGTTCCCTGTAGCCATTGGAAAAGAGATCTTTGGCTTCTCTAAGGATGGTTTCGGGATCGCGGCTTCGCTCCCTGCCGCGGGTCCCCGGTACCACGCAATAGGCGCAGAAGTTGTTACACCCCCGCATGATGGCTACAAAGGAGGTCACATGGTTGCGGTCCATTCTTACGGGGCGGATATCCCCGTAAGTCTCTTCCAGCGAAAGGAGGGTATTGATCCCTTTCTGACCGCTCTCCACCTCTTCCAACAGTGCTGGAAGGTCCCGGTAGGCATCAGGCCCCACCACCAGGTCCACCACGGTCTCCTCTTCCAGCAGCTTCTCCTTGAGCCTTTCGGCCATGCAACCTATCACCCCCACGGAAACAGGTTTTTCCCTTTTCTTGATTTTCCTGAACTCCCTGAGCCTGGACCGGACACGCTGCTCTGCATTATCCCGGATGGAGCAGGTATTGACCAGTATCAGATCGGCCTCATGAATATCTTCAGTCAGCTGATACTGGCGCTGTTGCAGGATGGCTGCAACTACTTCGCTGTCCACCACATTCATCTGGCAGCCATAGGTTTCAATATAGAGTTTGCGGGTTGACATGGGCGCAAAGGTAGAAAAAAGACCATTGACCGACAATAAAGAGCAGTTTACCGATTTAGGCTACTTTTACGTGCCGTCATGCCTTATACTTGCACTAGAATACATTATTATTTATAAATTTAAATAAGATGAAAATGGGAGCAGGATTATTTTGGGGGGCATTTTTACTCCTTCTGGGAGTGGCCCTGATTATAAAAGTGGTATTTAATGTTGATTTCCCGGTATTCAAAGTATTGGTAGGGATTTTCCTTGTATTGCTTGGACTTAAAGTCCTGTTTGGAAGAACTTTTATCTCCGAGCGTCACTTTAGCCCGGAGGAGACTATTTTTAATGAAAGGGTCTACGATAATCCCGATTCAGGGAAAGAGTATACCGTGCTTTTTGGCAAGGGGGTGTACGATTTCACCAATGTGGACCTGGAACAGGGGAGCTTTCGGGCAAAGGTGAGTACGGTTTTCGGGGGGACTCAGATTATCATTCCCCGGGATAAACCGGTCAGGATTCAGGCAGATGCTGTGTTTGCCGGAGCTGAGCTGCCGGATGGCAACAATGCGGTTTTTGGCACCACCGTATATGAAAGTGCCTCCTACAGGCAGGATTCGGCTTCCATCGATATCAAGGTGGATGTCGTTTTTGGAGGGGTTCAGGTGATCCAGCGCTGATGTTTTTAAAAAGAGCGGCATTTTTCTAATTTTGCAATAACTATTGAATAGAAATTATGTCCGGACACAGCAAATGGTCTACCATAAAGCGCAAAAAGGGCGCCAATGATGCCAAAAGGGGAAAACTCTTTACCAAGCTAATCAAGGAAATCACCGTTGCAGCCAGCGAGGGGGGAACTGATATTGAATCCAATCCCAGGCTCCGGTCCGCCGTTCAGAATGCCAGGGGGATGAATATGCCCAAGGATACCATTCAGAGGGCCATTAACAAAGCCGACAAAGACAACTCTTCTTTTCTGGAACTGACCTTTGAAGGAAAACTTCCCAATGGAATTCTGGTTTATGTGGATTGCCTCACCGACAACCGGAACCGGACCGTCGGCAATGTCAGGGCCATTTTTAACAAACGGGGCGGAGAACTGGGGACCAATGGATCTCTCTCATACATGTTCGAACGGAAAGGGATCATCAGTCTGGCCAAAGGCGGACTGGATCCCGATGAATTCCAGTTGGAGCTGATCGATGCCGGCGTGGAAGAAGTTGAGCTGGAAGAAGACTTCTTTATGATCACCACACCCATGGAAGATTTTCATAGTGTACAGTTGAAACTGCAGGAGATGGGACTGGAGCCAGAAAGCGCCGAACTGCAGAGGATCGCAAATGATATGGTAGACCTGCCAAAGGAACAGGCCATACAGATCATGAAAATCATTGAGGAATTTGAAGATGATGACGATGTGCAGGTGGTTTCACACAACCTGAATGTAACAGATGAAGTCTCCGAGGCCATGGAGTAGTCAGCCAGGGCCTCACTTATAATCCCTTATTTATTACTCTTACGGAGAAGGTGCTTACCCCGATCACGATGCCTGCCATGGCTGCAGTCCGGACCAGGTGATCGGGATCGTACCAGTTGAAAAAAATCATGGTGGGGCCACAGACAAGCAGCAGGATTGTGGCGAAAAGCGGAAACCTCTTCATCTGGACCCTTGAAAGCGCCAGGCCTATGGCGAACAGACCAACAAAGCTGCTTCCGATACGCCTGTAAAACTGTTCCTCCTGAAAAAGCCCCAGCAATTTGATCCAAAGCTGTTCATCGGATTCATCCATAAGGGTCTGGGCCCCTACCCCCAGTTCCTGATACAGGTGCATCCCCGCAATTCCCATCAGCATAAATCCCACTGCAGCACCCAGTAACCAGAGCGCGTTAACATAGTGGAAAACCTTCATCCGTTTATGGAAAAGCATCAGGAAGGGAGGAATGGACAAGCAAGTGATGATGGAGGTCCCCATCCAGGCCCAGACACTAATCTGCAAATTCCTCTGGTTAGTAAAGAGATAGGAGAGGTCTTCCTGCAGGGTGGCATAAGGACTTACAAAATTGAAGTCCAGCAACAGGGAGGTCACATAGCTGGCTACTGCCAGGATAATTGTTAAACCGGACAGAACCTCTGTACGCCTCCGTTTTCTGCGTGTTTCCTCCTGCATGAAGTGAATGTAAGCAATTTATCTATTGTATGACAAACAGAAGGCAAATTTGATTAATTTTGTCCTCACAAAACAACAGGATGACACGCTCCTTTTTATTTTTCTTATGTCTCACGCTCTCCTTTAACCTGGTGCTGGGCCAGCGGGGACAGAGTGGCTCTTCGGGAGACTTGCTGAAAATACTCCAGGAGCAAGGACCCGGTGACCAGGTCACACTTGAGCTGGATAGCCTGATTTTGGATAATTATAACAAACTGATAGCTCAAAATATGAAATCTTCCGGGGTCCCAGGTTACCGCATCCGGATCTATTCCGGAAGTGGAGTGAGAGCCAAGGAGGAACAGCAACAGGTAAGAGCCCGGTTTCTCTCCCTTTACCGGGGCCTGGACGCTTATAATCGCTACGATGAACCCTACTTCAAAGTTTATGTGGGTGATTGCCGGACCAGGAGTGAAGCAATAAAACTACTGGACCGGATCAAAAGGGATTTCCCCAATTCAATTATCAGAGAGGACTACATTAATCTGAAAAATGAGGATTAGCGGATTGCCATATGACAGATGAAGTGAAACACAAGTGCGGGATTGCACTGATACGTTTACTTAAACCCTTGGAATATTATCAGTTACAGTATGGGTCCTGGAGATACGGGCTGGAAAAGCTGTACCTGATGATGGAAAAACAGCGAAACAGGGGACAGGACGGAGCGGGCCTGGTCAGCCTGAAGCTGGATGTTCCCCCGGGGAAAAAATATTTCAACCGTTACCGGGATAGCGGGTCGTCGGCCATCAATGAGATTTTTAAAAAGATCTACACCCGTTACGAAGAGGAGGAAAAGGCACATCCCGAGGCTTTTATGGATGCCAGCTGGGCAAAAGCTCACCTGCCCTTTGTTGCAGAAGCCTACCTGGGGCATTTGCGCTATGGTACTTTTGGCGCTAACAATCCCGATAATCTGCACCCCGTTATGAGGCAGAATAACTGGCGCACCCGCAATCTGGTCATGGCAGGGAACTTTAACCTGACCAATGTGGATGAGCTCTTTAATATCCTGGTCGACCTGGGTCAGTATCCGAAGGAATATTCCGATACGGTGACCATGCTGGAGAAGGTGGGGCATTTTCTGGATAATGAGAACCAGGAGCTGTTTGATGCCTACAAATCCCAGGGTTATTCCAACCGGGATATAACCGAAAAGATAGGCAGGAACTTGGATTTATCCAAGATTCTGGAAGGTGCCAGCAAACGGTGGGACGGAGGATATACGGTGGCCGGGATGCTGGGTCATGGGGACCTCTTTGCCATGCGCGATCCCTGGGGTATCAGGCCTGCATACTATTACCACGATGAGGAGATCGCTATCGTCACCTCTGAGCGCCCGGTCATTCAGACAGCCATGAATCTGCATTTTGACCAGGTCAGGGAACTGCCTCCCGGTCATGCATTGATCGTGAAAAAAAACGGGGAGATCTCTTTGAATCAGATCAGGGAGAAACAGGAGAAAAAATCCTGCTCCTTCGAGAGGATCTATTTCTCCAGGGGAAGCGACCGGGAAATCTACAGTGAGCGGAAAAAGCTGGGTGAGCTCCTGGTTCCGCAGATCCTTGAGGCCATCGATTACGAGGTGGAAGACACGGTCTTCTCCTTTATTCCCAACACCGCTGAATCTGCCTTTTATGGCATGGTAAAGGGCATTGAAGATCATATGGTGGAAAAGAAGATGGATGAGTTGATGAAGCTGAAGGGGAAATGCAGCCCGGAGGATATCCTGAAAATCATGAAGGAACGTGCCCGCATCGAAAAAGTTGCCATTAAGGACCTCAAGCTGAGGACCTTTATTGCTCAGGACAAGGGTCGGAAAGATATGGTGAGCCATGTGTATGATATTACCTACGGGACCATTCGTCGTGGTAAGGATAACCTGGTCATTATTGATGACAGCATAGTCCGGGGAACCACCCTGAAGCAGAGCATTATTAAAATACTGGACCGGCTGGGCCCCAAAAGAATTGTGGTGGTCTCCTCCTCCCCCCAGATCAGGTATCCCGACTGCTATGGTATTGATATGGCCAAGCTGGGAGATTTTGCCGCCTTCCAGGCAGCGATTGAATTGCTGAAGGAGAACCAGATGGAGCATGTGGTTAACGAAGTTTATAAGAAGTGCAGTCAGCAAAAAGATCTTCCCAAAGAAGAGTACGTAAATTATGTAAAGGATATTTACAAGCCTTTTACCCGCCAACAGGTGAGCACGAAGATCGCAGAAATGCTTACCGATTCTGATGTGCAGGCTGAGGTGAAAATCGTTTACCAAAGCATAGAAAACCTGCACAAGGCGGTCCCGGATGACAAGGGGGACTGGTATTTCACGGGGGATTATCCCACTCCGGGAGGAAACAAGGTAGTGAGCACCTCTTTCCTGAATTATATCCACGGGATCAATATCCGGGCCTATTAGAACTCCAATCCCGGGCTAAAGAGCTCTCCCTATCTCCGCTTGGAAATAGTAAAACGTTTAATCAATTTCTGGATCTTCAGGTCTCTTCTCCGGAGGTTCTTGATCCTCAGTAAGGATTTGGGCACATAGTTGAGTACATGCCGCTCCACTTTGGCTTTGTAAAGATCATTCACCGTGATCATGATCCCGGTCTCCTCCACATCTCCAAATCCCTTGTTCAGTACTGTACCAAAAGTTTTCATGGAGGGTGAAAGATTCATATAGGCATTGATCAGGGGGGGGATGTTTTCCCCGCAGGACCGCACTTCCCTGGAGAGTATTTTATAATCCTCCTCATAATTCTGACCGGTAAAGACGGCTGTAAGTTTTGCTCTGTCTGTCGCCATCTTTAAGGGTTCTTTCGGTGTGACCAGTCCCTCATTGTCGGGGAAATGCTTGTTCAGAAAGAAGAGGATCATATCCCTGGCCAACTGGTGATAGTGCAGGTACATGGTTACTTTTCCGAACAGATACTTCTTGTTGGGATAGTCCAGAACCAGGGTACCCAATCCGTCCCACAGATTGTCCAGTGCATACAGCCCTTTTCGCCGGAGAGCGGTACTCTGGTATTTAGGCTGCACAAAAGAACGTCCCAGTTCAATCATATGGGGGATATAATTTTTTACAAACTCATCAGAAAAATTGAAAAGCTTGGCGGTGGCCAGTTTTACCTCTCCGTTTTTAATGCATTTGCCGGGATCGCAGATATAAAAACGGTATCCGCCCAGGATAGTCTCTTCATCAGGATCCCAGACAATCAGTTGCTGGTAGGAATTCTCCCCGGTATCATAGGCATCCAGATCACATTCCAGTCCGGTCCCGCCGCCCGCATTGCGAAAGCTCAGCTCCCGTAGCCGCCCGATCTCCCGCATGGTATGCGGTGAGTTTTCGGCATTAATAATATATATTTTGTTTCCGGCCTTGTTGGTTTTCCGAATAAACCGGTCCGCAGTTAGCTCTGCTTTCAGGGCCTCAAGCGGAACCGGGGGTATAATGTCTTTCATTTTCATGTTCGACAACTTAGGGTTTTATTTTGCTGAAAGTTCCTTCAGGGTTCTCCACCAGGCTATAGGTGTAGTCCTTGACAAGAGCTGCCCACCCCACAGGAGTATAACGCTTATCAAATGTAGAAAATGGAATCGGCTTACCGAAAATAATTTCAAAATGTTTGTTTCGGTGCTTGTATGATTCGTTGGGAAGAAAGAACATTTCCAGGTTGGCTTTAATTCCCAGTAATTTCCTGGTATTGGCCAGGTTGTAGAAGAAACTGGAACATCTGCCGCTCACATGTATGGGGATGATATCTCTTTTGGATTGTCTGGCTTTGGTAATGAAGTTTTTATGCCAGACCGTATCCCGGATGATCCCTTTCTTCCTCCGGGAAACCAGTCCGGCCGGAAAAGTCATTACCTGTTCGTCGGAATCAAATATGGCATTGATGCGGCGTACATTATCCATGGCCTGGGCTCCGTGTTTATTGATGGGCACAAAAATTCCATCCATATTCTTCACATTGGTCAGCAGGTCGTTTACCAGGACTTTCAGATGGGGATAAGTTCGGGACAACTCACTGATTATCATCATGCCATCAAAACCTCCGAGGGGGTGGTTGGCCACGAAAATAAAGCGGCCTTCCGGGGGAAGATGATCCCGGCCCTTTACTTCCAGCGTGACATTAAAGGCCTCAATGGAAGCTCTGGCGAAATCCACATCTTTTTTATATCCATGGTTATAAAGAATCGGATCATTCATAAAATCTATCCGGAGGATGCGGGATAATATGCGGTAAACAAATCCGGGGATCCACCGGGCCAACCTGGGATTCTTATCCATGAATAAGTCCCTGATATTGATTGGTTTAAAATTCTTTTTATGTGTTGCTTCGTCCATTTATATTCAATTGGGAAAGCCCTGCTCCATAATGCAAAGACAAAAGTATTAAAAGATAAGTTATTAACAAAGTGGGAAAAAGTGGGACAAAATGGTACAAAGTGGTTAAAAAATATTACTTTTACCCCTAAACCCGTGATAACCCTATGATTACGTTTATCGGAGACTATACGGTAAGACTTGATTCCAAGGGACGGCTCTCCTTCCCCTCTGCTTTCAAAAAGCAGAGTAAAGAGGCGGTTTCCGATGGCTTCGTACTGAAACGTGATCTGTTCGAGACCTGTCTGATTATGTACCCCATGGAGGAGTGGGAGCGGCAGAATAAAATGATTCGTTCGCGTACCAATCCCTATAACAAGGAGCATGCACGTTTTCTCAGGATGTTTTTTTCAGGGACTGCAGAGGTTTCCCTGGATGCAAATAACAGGATGCTTCTTCCAAAGCGCTTGATGGAGTATGCAGGAATCAGTGATGAGGTGGTTCTGGCAGGGCAATCGGGAAAGATTGAAATCTGGGCTTCGGATCAGTATGGGAGGGTCAGCGTGGCAGATGATGATTTTGCTGCCATGGCCGAGAAAATATTAGGTGGATCAATAGATGAACAGGAATAATGATGGGCTATCATAAGCCAGCATTGTTGCATGAAAGCATTGACGGACTATACATTAAACCAAAGGGCACCTATGTTGATTTGACCTTTGGAGGAGGGGGGCACTCCCTCGAAGTTCTAAACAAGTTGGGTAAAAATGGCAGGCTTGTAGTATTTGATCAGGATCAGGATGCCTTGGCCAATGTTCCGGATGACAAGCGGCTCATTTTTGTCGGGGCAAACTTCAGATACTTAAAACACTACCTGAGATACCATGCCATTGAGCAAGTAGATGGAATTCTGGCTGATCTGGGTATCTCCTCTTTTCAAATCGACCAACCCGGGAGGGGTTTTTCATTCAAATCAGATACGGCACTGGATATGCGCATGGATGTCCGCAGCAGGCAGACGGCATCGCAGCTGCTGAATGAGGCGCCACGGGAAGAGTTGGTCAGAATCTTCCGTTCATACGGAGAACTCGGATCCGCCTTTGCCATCTCAAATGCTGTTCTGGCGGCCAGGGAGGAGGCCAGAATTGAATCTACGAGAGATCTGGAGAGAGCACTGGGGCGTTTAATCCCCCAAAAACAGCCCAGTAAGTTCCTGGCCAAAGTGTATCAGGCTCTGCGGATCGAAGTAAACGGGGAGATGGAGGCCCTCAGGGAGATGCTTGTTCAGACAGCAGACTGCCTGAAGGCAGGGGGAAGACTGGTGGTTATAAGCTACCACTCCCTGGAGGACCGGATCGTTAAGAATTTTATGCGGTCGGGGAATCTGGAGGGCGTGATAGAAAAGGATTTTTATGGAAATATACAATCACCCTGGAAACTGGTGAACCGGAGCGTGATTACCCCCTCGGAGGAGGAGATTAAAGAAAATAACAGGGCCCGGAGCGCCAAACTGAGAATTGCTGAACGAACTGAAACATGAGCAGGGAGAGGAAGAACATAGAATTTGATCAGTCCATCGAGGAGAAGGAAAAGAGTTTATCCTTCCGGGATCTGGTGGATGGCAACGTGCTGACCCGTAAAGCAGTGATCAAACAGTCCCGCTTTATCCTGCTGCTGGTTTTGATCGCTTTTTTCTCTATTACCAACAGGAATCATGCGGAGAAGACAGTGATTCAGCTGAATCAACTGCAGAGCGATGTGAAAGAGTTACGTGCAAAGTCGATCTCCACCTCTTCGGAGCTGGTGAGGATCAGCAGGCAGTCGGAAGTGAAGCAGCTGGTAAACAGGTATGAATTGGGATTGGAAGAGAATCTGGAGCCTCCCCGGAAACTGATTTATAAGGAAGAGTAATATGTCATTGAAGCGCGACATACTGATACGGACCTCCCTGGTGTACCTGGGAGTTTTGCTTATTGGCCTGTCCATACTCGGAAAAGCACTTCACCTGCAGTTGTTTGAAAAGGAAAAGTGGGAGCAGGAGGAGAGCAGCACAGTCCGGCATAAAGTGATAGAGCCCAACCGGGGAAACATTCTCTCTTCCGATGGCAGGCTGCTGGCCGTTGATGTCCCTTATTACGAGATCCGGATGGACTTCCGTTCAGAATCCTTTACCCGCGAAATTTTTGATTCCGGGGTGGACGAGCTGGCAAAATCTCTTTCAAAACTTTTTGGCGACCGGCACTGGACCACCTATAAAAGAGCGCTGGTCAGGGAACGGGAAAATGGAAATCGTTTCTATCTGGTTAAACGAAATGTCACCTACTCCCAGCTGCAGAAGGTGAAGGAGTTCCCAATCTTTAAGCTGGGGAGATACCAGGGAGGGGTCCAGTATGTGCAACAAAACCGCCGGAAGCGGCCCTATGATCTACTGGCAGCACGGACCATTGGATATCCCATGCAAGATTATAAAAGCGTGGTGGGACTTGAGGGGGCTTACGATAAGGAACTTAAAGGGGTGGAAGGTTACCGCTTGATGCGAAAGGTTCGCGGCGAGGTATGGATGCCCATTAACGATGCCAATGAAATCGAACCCGAAGATGGCCAGGACATCGTTACCACATTAGATCTGGACCTTCAGGATGTTGCAGAAAATGCCCTCCTGGAACAGCTGGCCAGACATGAGGCCGATCATGGCACCGTGGTACTGATGGAGGTAAAAACCGGTAAGGTAAAGGCCATTGCCAATCTCTCCAGGGATGAGAATGGGAATTACGATGAGGATTACAATTACGCTATCGGGGAGTCCACCGAACCCGGCTCAACCTTTAAGCTGGCCACCATGATAGCCCTTTTGGAAGATGGCCATGTTCAACCGGGTGATTTGGTTGATGTGGGCAATGGCCAGACTAGCTATTATGGTCATAAGGTAGAAGACAGCCAGCGTTCAGCGCTTGGGAAAATCACTGTTCAGCGCGCATTTGAAGTGTCCTCCAATGTGGGAATCACCAAACTGGCCTATGAAAACTACAAAGAGAAGCCCGAGCAGTTCATAAACCGCCTCTATGAGATGGGGCTTAACCAGAAGCTGGGCATCGAGATCAAGGGAGAGGGTCAGCCGAATATCAAATATCCGGATAATGATTCCTGGTCGGGGATCTCCCTTCCCTGGATGTCCATGGGCTACGAGGTCCTTATAACTCCGCTGCAGATGCTTGCCTTTTATAATGCGGTGGCCAATGAGGGGAAGATGATAAAACCCGTGTTCATAGAGGAGATCCGGTCCCATGGCAAGGTGGTAAAACGCGGGGAGACAGAGGTCCTGAACAACCATATTTGCTCCAGGGAAACCCTGGTAAATATTAAAAAGATGCTGGAAGGCGTGGTCGACAGCGGGACCGCTGAGAACCTGGCCAACAGTCATTATAAGATTGCCGGAAAGACAGGTACCGCACAGGTATCTCTCAGTAAGGAGGGATATTCCAAATTGTACCAGGCCTCCTTTGTGGGATATTTCCCGGCCGAAAAGCCCAAGTTTTCGTGCATAGTGGTGGTCAATGCCCCATCCAAACAGATCTATTACGGAAATGTGGTGGCGGGGCCCATTTTCCGTGCGATCACCGACCGGATTTATGTAAGGGACTACGAACTGCAGCAGGATCAGCAAATACTGGCTGAGCAAAGCGTGCAGGCTCCCTATTCCAAAAGCGGCAGCGGTGAGGATCTCGCTTCAGTCTTTGAATACCTCCATCTACCCCTACAAAAGCAGGGCGAAAACAGCCTCTGGGTTTCTACCCGAAGTACCCCGGAAGGAGTTTTTATTTCTTCCAGGGAGATCTCTTCCCAGCTGGTGCCCAATGTAGTTGATATGGGACTGAAAGATGCGGTCTTTCTGCTGGAAAGCCGGGGCTTAAAGGTGGTGGCACGTGGCAGGGGAACAGTACGTGGACAATCGCAGCAAGCGGGAAGTACGATCCGGAAAGGGAGCGTGGTTGTCCTGGATATGAGTATAAACGAAGGATAGTTGAAACTGAAAGAGCTCATACAGGATTTGGAAATCACCGCTAGAAGTGGCGATCAGGATCCCCTTATCGGGAAGATCACTTTCGATTCGAGGAAGGTAGGTCAGGGGGATCTGTTTGTGGCCATCCGGGGAGTCCAGGCCGATGGGCACCTCTATGTGGATCAGGCCCTTGCTTCGGGCGCTGCAGCGGTGGTCTGTGAAGAGATTGGGAACTGGGCAAAAAGCGCCATCCCCACAATTTGTGTAAGGGACAGCCGGAAGGCCCTGGCCCTGATGGCCGCTGCCTGGTACGGACATCCTTCCTCCCGACTTTGCCTGGTGGGAATTACCGGAACCAATGGAAAAACCACCATTGCCACCCTCCTGTACCAGATGTTTCAAAGGATGGGATTCAGGGCCGGATTAATCTCCACAATCCAGGTTTTGATCGGGGAAGAGTCCCGACCGGCCACCCATACCACCCCCGATCCCCTAAAGGTAAATGAGGTATTGCGGCAAATGGCAGATACCGGATGTGAATACTGTTTTATGGAGGTCTCTTCCCATGCCATCGACCAGGAACGGGTGGAAGGCCTGAAGTTCAACGGGGGAATTTTTACCAATCTGACCCGCGATCACCTGGACTATCACAAGGATTTCAGGGAGTACCTGAACGTGAAAAAACGATATTTCGATCAGCTGCCTGACGATGCTTTTGCCCTGGTGAACGGGGATGATAAGAACGGAAGAGTGATGCTGCAGAATTGCCAGGCGGAAAAACACATCTACAGTCTCCGGTCTATGTGCGAATTCAGGGGAAAGCTCAAGGAGTTGCACCTGGAGGGTTCGGCCATGGAGATCAATGGCAAAGAAGTCTGGGTTAAACTGCCTGGAAGGTTCAATGCATCGAACCTGCTTTGTGCTTATGGAGCCTCCATCTTACTGGGACAGCATGCAGAGGAAGTGATGGAAGCACTCAGTGAACTAAATCCGGTTGCCGGGAGATTCGAGACTTTTCGATCCGGGAAAGGGACCACGGTAATCGTGGACTATGCACATACTCCGGATGCCCTGAAGAATGTGCTGGATACCATCCATGAAGTTATTGCGAGCGGTGGGGAGATCATCACCGTGGTGGGCGCAGGGGGGGACAGGGACAAAGGTAAGCGTCCGGCCATGGCAAAGATTGTTTCCGAGGCCAGTCACAAGGTGATCCTTACCTCCGATAATCCCAGGAATGAAGATCCGGAAGCGATCCTGGATGATATGATGGAGGGGGTGCCCAAACATCTGCTGGAACGTACCATGCGCATTGTGAGCCGGGAAGAAGCCATACGCACCGCCTGTATCATAGCCGGACAGAAAGACATTATTCTGGTGGCCGGAAAGGGCCATGAGAAAACACAGGAGATTGCCGGCGAGAAACGGCCATTTGACGATATGGCCTTAGTGAAAGAATATTTAAAGGGATAGAAGATGATATATCACCTTTTTGACTACTTAGACAAATTTGATTTTCCGGGAGCGGGGATGTTCCAGTACCTCTCGTTCCGGGCCTCTTTCTCGGTGATTTTTTCCCTGGTAATCTCCATGATCGTGGGTAAAAGGATCATAACCATGCTTCACCGCAAGCAAATTGGCGAGTCGGTTCGTGACCTGGGCCTGGACGGGCAGAAACAGAAGCAGGGTACCCCAACCATGGGGGGGATTATTATTCTGGCCTCCATCATCATCCCGGTGCTTCTCTTTGCAGATCTTACGAATATATACATCATCCTGATGCTGGTGGCCACCATCTGGATGGGTCTGATCGGATTTCTGGATGACTATATCAAAGTATTCAGGAAGAATAAAGAGGGCCTGAGAGGAAAGTTCAAGGTGTTTGGCCAGGTGGGACTGGGTCTGATCGTGGGAGTCACCCTCTATCTCAGCGATGATGTGATGATACGTGAGCGGATCCAGGTGACTCAGGAGAACTTCAATGAGTACAAGACCGAGGAGATGAAGGTGGACCAGGCGGGGAACCTGTTTATAGTGACAGAGCATAAGAGGCCGCTGACCACCATCCCCTTTGTCAAGAATAACGAGTTTGACTACTCCTGGCTGGTATGGTTCAGCGGGAAGTATGCCGACCACCTGGTCTGGATCATATTCGTTCTGGCGGTCATATTTATTGTTACCGCGGTATCCAACGGGGCCAATATTACCGATGGACTGGATGGATTGAATACGGGCTCTGCGGCCATCATCGGGGTCACCCTGGGAATACTGGCCTGGTTATCCGGCAACTCTATCTATTCAAACTATCTGAATATTATGCATATCCCCAATGCTGGCGAGTTGGTGGTATTTGCCGGGGCCTTTATCGGAGCTACCATTGGGTTTTTATGGTACAACTCTTATCCGGCCCAGGTATTTATGGGAGATACCGGGAGCCTGGCCCTGGGTGGGATCATTGCGGTGTTTGCGGTGGTAATCCGGAAGGAGCTTTTGATTCCTATTCTGTGCGGGATTTACCTGGTGGAGAGCGTTTCCGTGATTTTACAGGTGGCCTGGTTCAAAAGGACCCGAAGAAAATATGGGGAGGGCCGAAGATTGTTTTTAATGGCGCCCTTACATCACCACTACCAGAAAAAAGGATATCCGGAACCAAAGATTGTTACCAGGTTCTGGATCGTGGGAATTATGCTGGCGGTGATATCTGTTGTAACCCTGAAGATCAGATAATAAAACAAACTATACCCTATGGAAAACAGAGAACGTATTGTAATTCTCGGTGCAGGTGAAAGTGGGACGGGAGCAGCCATCCTGGCTCGTACCAAAGGATTTGATGTTTTCGTTTCGGATGCCGGAAAAATTAAACCTTTTTACCGGGAGCTACTGGACGAATATCAGGTGATTTATGAATCGGGCGGACATACCGAGCGGCTGATCACCAATGCCACTGAGGTGATCAAGAGCCCGGGGATTCCCGAGAGCGCCCCTATCATCAAATTGCTTCGGAAGAAAGAGATTCCCATTATCTCAGAAATTGAATTTGCAGGCCGCTATACCAATGCAAAAAAGCTCTGTGTTACCGGGAGTAACGGGAAGACCACTACCACCTCTCTGATCCACCATATGATGCGAAAGGCAGGCTTGAATGTGGGAATGGCGGGTAACGTTGGGCGCAGTTTTGCTTTCCTGGTAGCCACTGAGGCATATGATTACTATGTGCTGGAGCTGAGCAGCTTTCAGCTGGACGGGATGTACCAGTTCAAAGCAGATATTGCTATTTTGCTCAATATCACCCCCGATCATCTGGACCGCTATGATTACAATTTTCAGAATTATGTGGACTCAAAATTCAGGGTTACTCAGAATCTGACAGAGGAGGAGTACTTTGTTTTCTGTTCCGACGATGAAATTACCATTAAGGAGCTGGAAAAGATTGTTACCAGGGCTGAACAACTTCCTTTTGCCTATCAGAAAAAGGTGAAGGATGTGGCCTGGATAGAGAACGAAGAAGAGCTGCATATCGAGTTTGATGATGTAGACTTCAGTATGTCCGTTCAGGAACTTTCACTGAAGGGAAGACACAACACCTACAACAGTATGGCAGCCGGCATCGCCGGGAATGTCCTGAAGATCCGGAACGAGGTCATTCGCGAGGCCCTGATGGACTTCCAGGGTGTGGAGCACCGGCTGGAAACTGTTATGAAGGTTCATGGGATCAACTTTATCAATGATTCCAAGGCTACCAACGTTAATTCAACCTGGTATGCCCTGGAGAGTGTTAAAGGAAAGACGGTTTGGATCGTTGGGGGTGTGGACAAGGGCAATGATTATACTGAACTCTATAACCTGGTGGAGAACAAGGTGAAAGCCATTGTCTGCCTGGGCAAGGACAACGAACGAGTTATACAGGCATTCCGTGGAAAAGTAGAATCCATTGTGGAGTCCGGAAATATGGAAGAGGCAGTGAAGGCGGCCTATTTCCTGGCCCGGGATGGGGAGACTGTACTGCTCTCACCGGCCTGTGCCAGTTTCGACCTGTTTGAGAGTTATGAGGACCGGGGACGACAGTTTAAGAGTGCAGTCAGGAGCCTGTGATAAAGGATTGGAATGAAAATTAGAAGGTATATAAAAGGGGACAGGATTATCTGGATGGTGGTTATTATCCTCCTGGTAATATCACTCTTGTCGGTTTATAGCTCAACCGGATCGCTGGCTTATCAGCACCGGTCGGGAAATACCTTCTTCTATCTGTTCCGGCAGCTCAAGTTTATCCTGCTTGGGGTGTTGATTATTTTCTTTGTACACCTGATCCCCTACCGGGTCTTCAGCAGGTTATCGGTCTTCGCCCTATACCTGGCTCTTCCCCTACTGTTCATTACCATGATAATCGGCACCAATCTTAATGAGGCTACCCGCTGGTTGCAGATTCCGGGCACCGGACTCACCATACAGCCTTCCGATTTTGCGAAGATTGCACTGGTGATGTTTGTGGCCAAGGTCCTTTCGGTGAACCAGAACAATATCAAAGATTTCAGGAAGGTCTTCGGGAAGATCTCCGTGGCCATCATTGGAACCTGTATTTTGATTCTGCCGGCCAATTTCTCCACGGCAGCGATTGTTTTTGTGACTGCTTTCAGCCTGATGTTTGTGGGGCGGATTCCCGTCAAGTACCTGGCATTAATGATCTTCACCGGGGTATTTGCCCTGTCCATATTTATCGGAGGATCGCTTCTGCTTGACCGTGACGGACGGATCTCCACCTGGAAAAACCGGATAGAAAACTATGTGGATGGTGAGGGAGATAACTACCAGGCGGACCAGGCCAAGGTGGCCATTGTGCAGGGGGGACTGTTCGGGAAAGGGCCCGGCAACAGCACGCAGAGAAACCTCCTGCCCCATCCCTACTCGGATTTTATCTATGCCATCATCATCGAGGAATATGGGACGCTGATCGGGGGGATCCTGGTACTTGCCCTCTATCTCTGGCTTTTTTTCAGGGCCGGGATGATTATTCGCCGGAGTAAAAGCACCTATGGGGCCTTCCTGGCTTTTGGCCTCTCCATGGGGCTTGTGCTGCAGGCATTTGTAAATATGGCAGTGGCGGTGGGACTGGTGCCGGTTACCGGTCAGACCCTCCCGCTGGTAAGCATGGGTGGCTCATCCATCTTTTTTACCAGCATGGCTGCCGGGATGATCCTGTCGGTGAGCTGGGGAACCAAGGATGATGCCAGCGAAAGGGCAAGAGTAGAAGCTGAGAAGCTGCAAGAGCAAAGTGATAGGTTGAAAGAAGAAAGTGAAAAACTGAAAGAGGAGAGTGATAATTTGAAGCGCACCGAGTTTGAAGTCCATGAATAAGAAGCATACATATCGTATCCTGATCGGAGGGGGCGGCACTGGCGGACATGTCTTCCCGGCCATCGCTATTGCTGATGCCTTGAAAAAGGAGGATCCTTCCATGGAGTTTCTGTTTGTGGGTGCCCTGGGTAAACTGGAAATGGAGAAGGTTCCCGAAGCGGGATATCCCATAGAGGGCTTGCCGATCGCAGGATTCCAGCGGAGGCTGTCTTTGAAAAACATTTCCTTTTTCTACAAACTGATGCGGAGCTTGATTCGTTCCCGCAGGATCGTAGGGCGCTTCTCTCCTGATCTGGCCATCGGGGTGGGGGGATATGCCAGTGGACCCATTCTGAAGGCCGCTGCGCGAAAGCGGATCCCTCTTTTGATCCAGGAACAGAACTCATATGCGGGCGTGACCAACAGGCTGCTTGCCCGTTCGGCCCGTACGATTTGTGTGGCCTATGAAAATATGGAGCGCTTTTTCCCGCCCGACCGGATTGTGTTCACAGGAAATCCGGTGCGGCAAAATCTGTTGAATCTGTCTCCCGATCCGGAAGAAGGCTTCCGGGAATTTAATCTGGAGCCGGGAAAAAAGGTGTGCCTGGTGATGGGCGGAAGTCTGGGTGCCCGTACGCTGAACCAGAGTTTTATGGAGGGGCTGGAGAAGCTGGACAGGGACGATCTGCTTGTCCTCTGGCAGTGTGGAAAGTATTATCAGCAGGAGGTGGAGGAGAAGGTCCGGCGCAGCGGGCAAAAAAATATCCGGGTGCTGCCCTTTATTTCCAGAATGGACCTGGCCTACGGGCTGGCTCATGTGATTGTATCGCGCTCGGGAGCCATTACCGTTTCCGAGCTGTGCGTGGTGGGTAAACCGGTGATACTGGTGCCTTCGCCCAATGTGGCCGAGGACCATCAGACCCACAATGCTGCCGCACTGGTAAGCAGGAACGCGGCCCTGATGGTAAGGGATGAGGAGGCCAGGGAGCAGCTGGTGGATCGTATGCTCGCACTTATGGTGGACGAGAGGGAGAAAGAGATTTTATCTAAAAATATCAAACAACTTGGAATTGCTGATGCCTCGCAGAGGATCGCAGCCGAGGTAACAAAAATATTGACTGAACAATGATCTGGACAAATCTCGATAGCGTCTATTTTATTGGAGCGGGAGGCATAGGAATGAGTGCCCTTGCCCGCTATTTTGTGAGTCAGGGTAAAGCGGTGGCCGGCTATGACCGGGTCTCGACGAGCCTGACCGATCAGCTGGTTCGTGAGGGGATTGAGATCAATTTTGAGGACCGCTCCCAGCTAATTCCCACGGTATTCCGGGATCCGGAACGCACCCTGGTTATCTATACCCCGGCTGTTCCGGAGAAACACCAGCAGCTGAACTATTTTCGTAAAGGAGGATTCCGGGTGATTAAACGCTCGGTGGCCCTGGGAGAGGTGTTTAATACAGGCAGAGGCGTAGGGATCGCCGGGACTCATGGAAAGACCTCTATCTCCACCATGCTGGCTCACATTCTCCACTCATCAACCCTGGGATGCAATGCTTTTCTCGGGGGAATCAGTAAAAACAGCTCCAGCAATTTCTATCTGGATCCGGCCTCAAAGGTAATTATCGCGGAGGCAGATGAATTCGACCGCTCTTTCCTGACCCTGTTCCCGGAGATCGCCGTGGTCTCCTCCATGGATGCGGACCACCTGGATATTTATCATTCGGAAGCGAATATACGCAAGGGATTTGAATCCTTTATCGGTCAGATCAGGGAGAAAGGAAAACTGATTCTGAAATACGGGCTGACCCCTGCCATACCCTATCACATAAGCGCTTTTACCTATTCGGTCGATCAGAAGGAGGCCGACTATCATGTGGAGAACCTGACTCTTGAGGGATTGGGCTACAGCTTCAGGGTCGTTACTCCCCATTCAGTTCTTCCGGAGATTAAACTAAAGATCCCCGGCTTGCTGAATGTGGAAAATGCACTGGCAGCTGTGGCCGTGGCACACCAGATGGGGTTGAACCCGGATAGTATCGCCCATGCCCTGCTGGAGTATGAGGGGGTACAGCGAAGATTCGATGTTCAGGTTCATAGCGAGAGAAGGGTCTATATCGACGACTATGCGCATCATCCCACCGAGATAGCCGCCTTCCTTTCTTCTGTAAAAGCTCTTTTTCCGGGTAAAAGAATAACCGGGATCTTTCAGCCTCACCTCTTTTCCAGGACCCGGGATTTTGCGGATGGATTTGCCCGCAGCCTGGAAATGCTGGATCAATTGATCCTGATGGAGATCTACCCGGCCAGGGAAGAGCCGATTCCCGGAGTTAGTTCCAGCATGCTGCTGGAGCGGGTGCAGCTGGATGAAAAGGTACTTATTGCCAGGGAGCAGCTGATCAGGGTGGTCAAAGAGCGGGATCCGGAAGTGCTGGTAAGCATGGGAGCGGGAGATATTAACCAGTTTGTTAAGCCACTGAAAGAGTGGTGTATGAGGATATGATATCTAAACTTTTAAAAATATTGACCTGGATAGGAATTGCTGCATGGTTTGTGGTGATCCTGGGATTTGTTTCCAGCGAAGCGGACCAGGTATTGTGTACGCAAATCGATGTGGTGCTTTCCGATACGGTGAACAGCAGGTTTGTAAGCGATTCGGATATCAGGGCCATGATACAATCGGACGGATTGCAGCTGCAGGGCTACCCCTTGAAAGAGATTAATACCAGAGAACTGGAGAGTATGCTGGAGGAAAATGCCTATATCAAAAGAGCCGAGGTGAACACGGATGTGACAGGCAGAATGGAGATATGGTTAGAACAGAGAGTCCCGCTGGTACGGATCATGCCTGAGGGCAGGGAGGGATTCTATCTCGATCTGGAAGGAAGAGTACTGCCGCTTTCAACGCAGTTTGTTCCTCATATTATGCTGGTATCCGGAAATATCGAAACTCCGGATAAAGATGGCCGGGTTGGAGCACAGCTGCAAAAGATCCATCATTTCTGTGCTTTTATCTCCGAACATCCCTTCTGGAGCGAACAGATCGTCCAGCTTTATGTGAATCGCCGGGGAGAGTATGAGTTGATACCCAGGGTGGGTGCGCACCAGATTCTTCTGGGGAGCATGGAGCAGTGGGAGCAAAAACTGAGAAACCTGGAACTGCTGTATGAACAGGGACTCTCAAACTATGGATGGAACAGTTATGAAACCATTAATTTGAAATACACCAATCAAATAATTTGTACTAAACGTTAAGACTATGGCAACAAAAGACAAAATTGTAGCTGCGGTTGACATCGGTACAACCAAGATCGTTAGCCTGGTAGGCCGGTTGAATGAACAGGGCAAACTGGAAGTCCTGGGCATCAGCCAGACTCCTTCCAAAGGGGTTAAACGAGGGGTTGTGTTAAATATCGAAGAGACTGTGAATGCAATTCAAACCACCTCTTCCGAGGCCAGTGCGCAGTCGGATATTAAATTCAATGAAGTGTTTGTCGGCATCGCCGGGCAGCATATCAAATCTGTAAAGAACAGGGGGTATATCAACCGGGACTCCTACGATGTGGAGATAACCCGGGATGATCTGCAAAACCTGATCGATGATATGCATAAGATCCCTGTGGACGTGGGTGAAGAGATCCTGCACGTTCTGCCTCAGAGTTATATTGTCGACAATGAGACCGGTGTGAAAAATCCCGTGGGGATGTTCGGGAAGCGGCTGGAAGCCAATTTCCATATAGTGATCGGGCAGATCTCATCGGCACGCAACATTGAAAAATGTATTAACCGGGTTGGACTTGAGGTGAAACAGCTGGTTCTGGAGCCTCTGGCCTCCAGTGCTGCGGTGCTCACCAACGATGAGAAGGAGGCCGGGGTTGCCCTGGTGGATATTGGGGGTGGCACCACCGATGTGGCTGTATACTATGATGATGTGATCCGTCATACTGCCGTTATTCCCTTTGGAGGAAATGTGATAACCCGTGATATTAAAGAGGGTTGTGCCATATTGCAACGGCAGGCAGAGTCACTGAAAGTCCAGTTTGGATCGGCCCTGGGCGACCTGGCACAGGAAGATAAGGTGGTCACCATACCAGGCATCTCGGGAAGAGAGCCCAAGGAGATCAGTTTCAGAAGTCTGGCCTATATCATCCAGTCGCGCATGGAAGAGATCATCGATGCTGTCAGTTATGAGATCGAGAATTCAGGTTACATGGATAAACTGAGTGCAGGTATCGTGCTGACAGGGGGTGGTTCCATGCTGAAACACCTGAACCAGCTGGTAAAATTTAAAACAGGAATGGATGTACGCCTTGGCTTCCCCGGGGAAATGATGGCGGCGGACTCCTCCGATGAGATTAATCAGCCCATGTTCTCCACCTCGGTGGGACTCCTTCTAAAAGGACTGGAGTACTATGAGGAGAAGCAGGAAGAGATAAAGATCAAGGAGCCCCTGGTCCAGGAAGATGGGGAAGCTGAAGAGGAGCCTAAAGAAGAAAAGAAGGCCAGGAAAGGGATGAAGGGGGGCAGGATCCTGGAAAATATAAAGAATACCCTCAGTGATATTTTTGATGAGACTGATGTGAAAATGTAGAAAATCCAAACTCATGGAAGATTTAATAAATTTCGACCTGCCGCCCGAGCGTTCATCCGTTATCAAGGTAATTGGTGTAGGAGGTGGTGGAAGCAACGCAGTGAACCATATGTTCAAAAAGGGGATCCAGGATGTAAATTTTGTGGTATGCAATACCGATGCACAGGCATTGCATAATAGCCCAGTGGCTATAAAGCTGCAACTGGGAGATGCCCTGACAGAGGGGAGAGGTGCCGGCAGCAAATCTGAGATTGGAAGAGAGGCTGCCAATGAGAGCATCGACAGGATCCAGGAGGTATTGTCCAGTAATACCAACATGATCTTCATAACAGCCGGCATGGGAGGAGGAACCGGCACCGGGGCTGCCCCGGTTATTGCCAGGGTTGCGAAAGAGATGGGAATACTGACCGTTGCCATAGTCACCATTCCCTTTCGCTTTGAAGGTCCGGAGCGCATCAACCAGGCCATTGAAGGCATCAATCAGCTGAAAGATCATGTGGACTCCCTGCTGGTGATTAACAATGAGAAGTTAAGAGAGATCTATGGGAACCTGACTGTAAGTAAATCATTTGAGCAGGCAGATGATGTCCTGGCCATCGCCGCCAAAGGGATCGCAGAAATAATTACCGTTCATGGCTATATCAATGTGGATTTTGCAGATGTACAGACAGTAATGAGCAACAGTGGAGTGGCCATCATGGGTTCAGCCACCGCCAAAGGAGAAGAGCGGGCACGACTGGCCATTGAGCAGGCCCTCACTTCACCTCTTTTGAACAACAACGACATCGAAGGAGCCAGAAGCGTATTGCTCAATATCACCTCGGGATCGGAGGAGATTACCATGGATGAGGTCAGTGAGATCACAGATTATGTGGTCAGTGCCACTGCACGCGATACCACTCTGATCTGGGGGATCGGAAGTGACGAATCCCTGGGTGAGGCGATCAGTGTGACCATCATTGCCACCGGTTTCAGGATGAATAGCATCCCCGAGCTTTATGTGGGCAGAAAACAGACACATAAGGTCCCCCTGCGCGATACCGGCAGCGCAGCCACCCTGAAAGATGAACATTCCAATGTGATTCCCCAGCAGGCGTCCTTATCCTTTGGAGTGAAAGACAAAGAAGATTCGGAAGAGTATATCCTGATGGATCAGTCTGAAGAGACAGATCCCGAGTCCAAGGAAAAAAAGTTGGCCGACCGGGTGAGGAGACTTCGTGAGACCCATGAGAAGCTGAGAGAAAGGGGGTATCTGAACATTAGCGGTGATGATGAGATAGAGGAGCTGGAGAATGTACCGGCCTATGTGCGCAAGAAGATACCCATCGACCATCAGAAGCATTCGGAGCAGAAAGAGGTCTCCCGCTACCGTCTTACGGATAAACAGGAGGGAGAGGAAGGTCCTAAATTGCGCCCGGACAATTCCTACCTGCACGATAACGTGGATTAGCCTACACCCGGAGGAGCTAACCCAGCCGTAGCTGAAATTGGTGTCTGCCCACCAATATTGCGTTTCAGGGGTCCTCCTCCGGGGATGGTTGATTCTACAAATCTGGATCTAAAAAAAAGGCACTCTTCCGGGTGCCTTTTTTAAACTAGTCATATTATGTATGCTTTCCTCGCGGAGTAATTGACATCGAATAAGCCTCAGCCAGCCTTTGGCTGGGTTCAGCTATGAGATGTTAATTACGGAGCCTAGTTGTAGAAGATCTCCAGACGATTGTCCTTTACCTTAGCCGCATCCACCAGCGCATTGTAAGCTTCGTAATTGCTTCTCGATTCAAGGGTGTATCTTAATCTTGTCTTAGCAGCCTCATCAGCACCATCCGCCACCGGATTTTCCGTACGGTTTGTCACCGCAATTACAAATACTCCGCTTTCTCCCACCAGAGGAGCGGATATCTGATCCAGCGGCAGGTACATGGAAGCACCGACCACATAAGGCTCCAGTCCAACTCCGGCCACATAAGTATTTGCAAATTTGATCTGGGTGGCTTCACCTACATTTTCATTATTCTCCGATCCAAACCGAGCGAGATCATTGACCCCTGCCAGTTGTCCCTGGAGCAGCTCCACGAGTTTTTCAGCCTTCTTCTCTTTTTTCAGAGCCAGGGTCAGCTCTGCGCGGACACTTTCCAGTTTTGCATATCCCTCCTCCCTGGCTTCTGTAAGCACAGCAACAATGTATTTATCGTCGGCCTGACTGAAAATATTACTAACGCTGTTTACTTCAGAGGTAAAGGCCCATTTGGTGATCCTTATGGGATCCTCGATGCCGGGAATACTTGCCTGGTCCTTCGTTATGTTGGGAGCGAAGCGGGGATCCAGTCCGAATTCTCTGGCCTGTTCTGTGAATTTCTCCAGATCGGTGGCTTTCCCTCTGAATTTCACTGCGCGGTTATAGTAGTCCTGGTTGGTCTCATCGCTGGCAAAAATATGCCTCACCACGCTTGCTAGCTGGATTTTCTGAACGGGTCTGCTTTGTTCCTCAATCTTTATAATGTGCGTGCCAAACTGGGTTTCAGTCGTGACAATATCTCCTTTACGATTCTCAAAACAGGCATCGTTGAAGGCTGTCACCATGTTTCCTTCGGTGAACCAACCCAGGTCACCACCGATGGCCCGGTTGCTTTCATCGGCGGAGTATTCCAGGGCAATCTGGTTAAAGTTGCCACCGTTTTCAATCACGGTTTTCAGGCTGTCGGCCAGATCCTCAATTAGCTGCCTGTTGCCCCCATAGGCCTGGAGGCCGAGCAGGATATGACGGACCCTGACGGAGTCGGGCCTCATCTGCTTATCGTAGGCACGGGCCAGTTTGAAAGATTCCTGATCACGATAGGGTCCGATTATGGTGGATTCATCTGCATTATAAACAGAATCCCGGATCATTTCGGGTAACTCGTCGTAGGTATAGAACCTGGTATCAAAGGGCTCATCTGAGGTCCCGTTTACATAACGGGGAATCTCTTCGCCGGATATTCTGTTGTATTCCACTTTGGTTTGATTGGACCAGTACAAGGCACTTTCCACATCTTTTTCACTGGGTTCTACCTCAAATACGACGTATTGAAAAGTCCGGGAGGCCTGCTGCTTATAGGCTTCCTGATGCTTTTTGTAGTAGGCTTTCAGGTCTGCATCCGTGATCGTGATGTCTTTATCTTCAATTTCAGAAAACGGTTTTGAGATAAACGCGAAGTCTGTGCTCTTTGCAGTTTCGGTGAGGTAGTCTTTCAGGTCCAGAGAGGAAGGTTGAAATCCCTTTCTCACCAGGTTAAAATATTTCTGGTTCATCTTTTCCTCCACGATCTCATTCTCAATAAACAGCCAGCGTTTTTTCTCCTGGGCAAACTGCGGATTGTCCAGGCTGTTAAAATAATTGGTCATCACGGCACGGTTTAGCTGCCCGGTTTCCGGATTCGAAAACATCTGACGGATGATGGGGTGCGGTTCACTGAGTGTTGGATTACCATTTAATGCCATGGTCTGGTCGCCCGTTATCATGGTTTTCAGTTCATCGGCACTTACAAAAAGCCCCAGCTTTTCATAGGAGCGTTCCATGATGGTCTCTCTGATGAGCCTTCTCCAGGTCTCCTGCTGGATCTGCCGTTCAAGTTCTGCGTCCAGGGACTGCCCACCGGCATTAAGTTCGTAAAATTCCCGCAGGGCTTTTTCCCGGTTCATGTAGTCAGTAACCCCCACCCCTTTACCGTTGATCTCCGCAACGGATTTTTTACCTATGGCGCTTGATCCTGATCCCATCATGTCGCCCAGGATAAATGCAAAAAGAGCAAGTCCGATGACGATGGCTACAAGTAGTCCCGCTTTGTTTCTGATATTCTGTAATGTTGCCATTTATATAAACTGTTTAACTAATTCTTCCTTCATTTTTGAGCGTACGAATATAGTAATAATTAGAGGTTTAATACGCATAGAAAAGATGAAAATTGGATAATCAGGAACGGATCACCTTCAACTCTACCTCTTCGATGCGGTTTGAGCTGACATCTGTAATGGTTATCAGGAAGTTATCCAGTACCACGGAGGTCTCTTTCTCTGGGATGCTTTCGTAGTGGTAGATGATATATCCTGCCAGGGTATCGTACTCCTCCGAGACAGGAATATCCAGGGAGTACTTTTCATTGAGATAATCGATTTCATGACGACCGGATAGCAAGAAGTGATTTATATCCAGGCTTTGCTCCACCAGGTCACTGCTGTCATGCTCATCCTCTATCTCCCCGAATATCTCCTCTATGATATCTTCGGTGGTGATCAGTCCGGAGGTGCCTCCGAATTCATCCACCACCAGGGCAATACTCTTTCCTTCTTTGATAAATCCGGTAAGTAATTTGTTAACGGGTAGTGTTTCCGGGACAATCTGTATGGGTATGAGATGCGAATTGATCTTTTTCGGTTTTTTAAATAGATCTTTGGAATTTACGTATCCGATCACATTATCGATGGTCTCTTTATATACCAGGATCCTGCTTAAACCGGTTTCAATAAAGCGTTCGGTCAGATCGTCCAGGGAAGCATCCACCTCCAGGGCGATGACATCGGTTCTGGGAATCATGCACTCCCTGACCTTTAAACCCGAAAACTCCAGGGCATTTTTAAATATCTTTAAATCTTCTGTCTCTTCCCCATTTTGAATCTGTTCCGGTTTTACCGTGGTAAGGAAATGGTCCAGGTCCACCTTACCGAACACAGGCTCTGCCGATGCGTTATCGGGTTTGATCCTCAGCAGGTACCTCATGGTAAAATTGGAGATTGCAATGGTCAGGATGGTGATAGGGTAGAGCAGCGCATAAAAGAGCATGATGGGCGGACTAAGGAGCCTCAGGGAGTTATTTGGATTAATCCGGAAGAGGGTCTTGGGCAGAAATTCTGCAGTAAGCAGAATGATCAGGGTGGAGATCAGGGTCTGTAAGAGAAGGACGGCTGCATCCGAGTTTTCTCCCAGGATCCTGCGGAACGGCTCCTCCAGCAGCATGGCAAAGGCGATCCCGTAAATAACCAGAGCAATATTGTTTCCCACAAGCATGGTGGCAATGAACCTGGAAGGATTTTTGGTAAAATAACTGACCAAAGCTGCAAAGGCTTTTTTCTGCTTCCTGTCAATCTCGATTCTCAACTTATTGGAGGAGACAAATGCAATCTCCATCCCTGAAAAAAAGGCAGAAAACAAAATGGAAACCAGAATGAGGGTGATCAGATTCAGATAATTCATGGCTAGCGGCGTGAAATTCTCGATCGTCTCCTTAAAAAGTACATAAAAAAAGCAAGCAGTGAGAAGAGGAAATAATACCAGCTATCTCCAAAGCCCGAATCCAGAAGCAGATCCACTGCCATAAAAAGCATCAGTCCGCCGAGAACGAACCAGACCACCTCAAAAAAACCGGATATACTACTCCTCATCCTTTACATTTATAGTGCCGCTTGAACCCAGTAACTGCCAATTGGACAGGTCCTGGTGCGATCTGAATCCATTTTTCCCATAGAGGACATTATCTTCACTGTGAACCCGGGTATACATATCCGAATAGATCAATTCTTCAGCTTCATCCCAGAAAAGCTCGTCCGTATAGAGCGCATCCCCGGTTTCAAATTGCTGAGCCACCACATTACCCGTGGCGTGCCAGAGCCTCTCTTCCATATAGTAAATGGTATAATCAGCCCTTATTTCAGATTCTATCTTTGCCGAGTCGTCATAAAAATAGACCTCCAGCCCTTCTTCAAATTCCATATAGGGCCGTTCGGCATGACGGTATTGTTTATAGACCGGTGCCAGGATCTGGACCTTGACTTTAGCCGAATCGCTGTAAATCACCTGGATGTTTGTCCCCTGAACCGTAGGAGCTATAGTCTCATCAGTTAACATGTTGATCCGTTCAATATCGTTCTCGCAACCGCTCCATAAAAGGGGCAGTAGTAGCAGTAGGACAACCCGGGTATTCAAGCCTGTTCGCATCGCTGCAAAGATAGGGATTATCCGGGATAAATTTACCGGGCCTTCTAATCTCTCAGGATAGGGTATCCGGCGCTTAACCGGCCACTGCGTGCCCGCTAGAGGCGCTTCCTCAAATATCCTTACGAGATATATGCCAGATACATATATTCCTTCAAAGGGGAGGACAAAAAAAAGGCTATCCATCCGGATAGCCTTTTATATCGTGTTCCACACTCCTATTTCCTGGACCGGACGGTGGTGTATTCATTAATACAGCCCTTAACCTGGTAGGAGTCGCCATCTTTGATATCCCGGAAAAACACCTCCTCATGGTTGGGATACTGGACAGCATAATCGTTCAGCTTCCTATTGGCATCATTTGCTACACCGGGATCCACAGCTTTGGCTTTGGCATATTTATCTGCTGCCACCCAGAAGGCGGTACGCTTCTCAAAATCATCACCCAGGTTATCCCTGGAAGCGATAACAGCATCACCTAAAATTAAATAAGCTTTCCCGTAATCGCTCTTATAGGCAACGGCTTCCCGGGAATAGGCGATGGCATCACAGTAGTCTTTGTTGGCCATGCTGACTACGGCCAGCTCATAAAACCATTCTGCCCTGGTGTTATTATCAATATTTTCTCCTAATACGGCCATTTTCAGGTAGGTGGCCGCTTTCTGGAAGTCAGATTTAGCGATAAGCAGGATGGCCAGCTGGTGTGCCGATTCCGGACCTGGGTTAATCCGGTACATCTGTTCCGATGCACTCACATAGAGGTCAGCCCTGTCACAACCGGCAGAACTATAGAACCTGATCACATCAGCCAGGAATTTCTCATCGGTCTTTTTGGCCTCAAATTGTGGTTCAAAATAGCTGTTCAGTGCATCACAGGTGAGCAGGCCACTTTTGATCATATTATCATCAATGGTCTGTTTTGCCCTTGGCCAACGGGAACTTTTATCCTGTAGCGGGTCAACGATATCCGTAACCATGAAATAGTCCTCGATCACCTGGTTGTCATTCAGCTTTCCCTTTTGATTCAGGGTAATACCAGCTGATATAAAAGTAACCAGGGTGGCATCCCTGGGGTCATTTTTCTCCAGATCAATGCTTCGCTTCAGGTCGTTGTAGGCATCATTTACTGCGGCGGTGTTCACAGAACCGTCGGGCGCCTGCATTCGGTACCTCAGGATATCAATTCCCTTTCTTCCGAGAACATTTCCTTCTCCGCCAAAATACTGGATCCGCCTGTCGTAGATCATAATTAAGGTGTCGATCAGTTCCTCTTTGCGCGCCTCTGAGGAGGTGGATTCAATAAACTTGCGGTACATGGTGATCCCCTCTACGTACATGCGTTCACTGGCAGCAGGACATTCGCCAAACACTTGTCGCCATGGGTTGATAGCATCTTTATAATTACTGTGTTTGAAAAACTCCCGGTAAAGAGACAGGTTCTTGATACAATTAATGCTGTCCTGGCCTTTACCATATTTTGATCCGTCCTCGATCCCCTTCTGTGAAATAGCAGGTAGGACAAACAAAAGGGACAGAGCTGTCAATAAAATGGTTTTGAGGGCTTTCGTTTTCATACCGTTCAATTATTCTGGTTTTAATCAAATCTCCTTTTTCTGAACCACAGGTCATGTAAAGTTACATTAAATGTAATAATTCCATAATTTTCTTTCACTAAATTGTACTCGGTGGTACCCCTGGTACCCAGAGTGAAAGCCACATTGATGCTTGACCTGAGCGTATTTACCGGTAATCCTACTCCAAAAGTTATGCCATAGTCCTCCAGCTGTTGTCCGTTCACCATCAGGTAGGAATTGGAAAAATATCCTCCCAGTCTGTAGCTCATGAGTTTATGGTAGCCTCTGATAGCTGTCACATCCGGGGTAAATTCGGCCCCGAAGTGCATAGAAGAGGCCTTGGTCGTTGCATAGTTTTCGCCCGACATGGAACCGGTCCAGTCTTGTATATAATAGTCCCCGGTGACTATCAACTTATTTGGGATTCCAAATGAAATTCCCACGCCAACTTTCTGAGGTATAAGGAGGGTGTTTAATGCAGTATCCGCTCCCAGGACATAGATCGGATCAATCTGCACAGAATCACTGATATAAATGGGATCCTCCGCATAATCTGAATAAAAATCGTTGTTTATCAGGTATTGGTTTGAAAGCCCGGTACTGGCTTTAAAGTCATAGATAGCGCCCAGGGTAATGAAGAACTTGTCTCCAAAAACCTCCCGGTATTGCAGCCCCAGGGTGAAAACTGGTTTTCTCAGGTCCAGATATTCGGTGGAACTCACGTTGGAGTATCCTGAGTTCATAGGGAAATCCACCTCTCTTTCCCGGGTTAATTTGCCCATCAGATAGTTCATGGTGAGCCCCAGAGAGAAACTTTCAAGCAGTTTAATAGAGGTCCCGGCATAGAAGTTCATGATCCCGCCTTCTCCCTGGTAATAGGTATCCATGGCCAATCCATGGGTATAATCGTTGTACTCCTGTTTGATGTCATACCCAATGCTGCTGTATGGCACGATTCCGGCCGAAAAACCAAAGTATTTCCCCATGGAGGATGCAAATGCCACGTGGTGCAGGTTCATGTTCCACCAGGTATTGGAAAAATCCGTGGTCTCGTATTGGTTATGAAAGGAGTTGAGTCCGAAATCAAAATATACCGAAGTACTGTCCAGGGCAGAAAAGGAGGCCGGGTTCAGGTAGTTGATCCGGTTGCCCTCATGCATGGCCAGTCCGGTTCCTCCCATAGCCAGGTTTTGAGCGAACCCCCGCTTGGCCAGGTCACCCAGCCCAAAACGGGTATAGGGTGAATAGGTATTAAACTGGCCCTGAAGTGGGGTGGATAAAAGGAGTGCGAAAACTAAACTGACTATAAATGAACTATATCTCTCTTTCTGCATTGTGTTCCAATATTCTGTTAAGTCCGATCAGGTTCAGATTTGGGTCCACAAAGATGGTACTTTTTAGCTTTCCAACAAAGTATTTTGCATCGCCCCCGGTTAAAACTATCTGTAATTTAGGGTAGTTCTTCTTAAAGGCTCCAATAAATCCATCCATTTCGAACAGTAATCCGTTCACTATCCCCGACTGAATGGCCTCACGGGTCGTGCTTCCCACCAGAGGTGGTACTGTTTCAGGTCGTTCCAGGTGTGGCAGGCGATTGGTGTATTTATTGAGTGATTTAAAACGTATTTCTAAGCCCTGGGAGATGTTTCCCCCCAGAAATTCTCCCCGGGAAGTCACAATATCGTAGGTGATAGCCGTGCCGGCATCTATGACCAAAACGTTTTTTCCAGGACAAATGGTATAGGCTCCCACCGCGGCGGCTATTCGGTCATATCCCAGGGTGTCCTGGGTCAGGTATCTGTTTTTAAGGGGAATGGGTGTAGAATGGTTCAGTTCGATGCAGATGTCGTAGAGATTATTCAGGTAATCGATGATCTCTCTGGAATAATTGACCACGGAGGAGATAATGGCACCTTTTAATCCACTGTAGCGAATATGAAAATAGGAAATTTCCCGGCTGGTAATTTTCTCATAGCTTGCAGTTTCGACCACGCGTTTATGGTCGCAGACGGCAATCTTTCCATAACTGTTTCCTAGGTCAAGAACCAGGTTCATCTTAGTTGCTCAGTCTTTGTAAAATTTGATAAGCTTCTCCCACACTGTTTACATGATCACTTCTCAGGCTAAGTTTCTCCTGGTCTTCACGCATTCTGAAGATCCCCGGATTGGCCTGAATATTCTTTATCACCTCTTTAAACTTCTCAGAGCTGTAGAAGGGTGATTCAGGATTGCTTACAAAATACGTGATCAGAACGCTATTTTTCAATACTATTTTTTCAACACCTGTGCGCTGTGCCAGCCAGCGGAGCTGTACGACCTTTAATAACTCTTCGGAAGGTCCGGGAAGAAGGCCAAAGCGGTCCACGAGCATTTCCCTGAACTCTTCCAGGCCCTTTTCATCTGCAATGGCATCCAGTTTCCGGTAGAGTTCCACCCGTTCGCTGATATTGGCAACATAGCTGTCTGGGAAAAGCAATTCCAGGTCCGTATCGACGTGACAATCAGCAAGGTAAAGAATTTCTTCCGGTACCTGGACCCTGGCATCTGCCGGTTTATCATAAAGGCCTTTGAACTCAGTCTCCTTCAATTCTGAGATGGCTTCATTTAGAATCCTGTTATAGGTATCAAAGCCAATGTCGGCAATAAAACCGCTCTGTTCAGCACCCAGCAGGTTGCCGGCACCCCTGATGTCCAGATCCTGCAGGGCGATGTTAAAGCCACTTCCCAGGGCGGAAAACTCTTCTATGGCTTTTAGCCTTCTTATGGCCTCCTGTGAAAGAAGCGTAACAGGAGGTGCAAAAATGTAGCAGAAAGCCTTCTTATTGGATCGCCCCACACGCCCCCGGAGCTGGTGGAGATCGCTCAAGCCGAAGTTCTGACCGTTGTTGATAATTATTGTATTGGCATTGGGAATATCCAGTCCTGATTCCACGATGGTGGTGGCAATGAGCACATCATAATCGCCCTGCATAAAATCAAGCACCACAGATTCCAGCTTTCTGCCCTCCATCTGGCCATGGGCCACCACTGAACGGATCCCGGGAACCACACGATCGACAATTTCCTTGATCTCCATGATGTTTTGTACCCGGTTATGGATAAAAAAGACCTGTCCACCTCTGCTTACCTCATATTCAATGGCCTCCTTGATGATCTCTTCGTTGAAGGGGTGCAATTCGGTAATAATGGGGTGGCGGTTGGGTGGTGGTGTATGGATGATGCTCAGGTCCCGGGATCCCATCAGGGAGAATTGCAGGGTTCTGGGAATGGGGGTTGCAGTCAGAGTAAGGGTATCCACATTCAACTTCATCTGTTTCAGTTTCTCTTTCACCCCCACGCCGAATTTCTGCTCTTCATCAATGATCAGCAAGCCCAGGTCCCTGAATTCAATCTCCTTGCCCACCAGCTTATGGGTTCCAATTATAATATCTATTTGCCCCTCTTTAAGCCTGGTCAAAATCTTCCGCTGGTCGGCCGAACTGCGGAAGCGACTCAGGTAATCCACGGTACAGGGAAGATCCTTCAAACGATCCCGGAATGTATTGTAATGCTGGAAAGCGAGGACGGTGGTAGGGACCAGCACCGCCACCTGCTTACTATCGGCAACTGCCTTGAAGGCTGCCCTGATGGCCACTTCGGTCTTCCCGAAACCCACATCCCCGCAGACCAGGCGGTCCATGGGGAATTTTGCCTCCATCCCGGCCTTTACATCTTCGGTGGCCTTCAACTGGTCGGGAGTATCCTCATAAATAAAGGAGGATTCCAGTTCTTGCTGCAGGTAGGTATCGGCCGAAAAGGAGAAACCTTCCTGCTCCTTTCTTCTGGCATATAGCAGAATCAGCTCGCGGGCAATGTCCTGCACCTTCTTCTTGGTATTGCTTTTTAACTTCTGCCAGGCGCCGGTTCCCAGTTTATATATTTTGGGAGGATCTGTATCTTTCCCTTTGTACTTGGTAATGCGATGCAGGGAGTGGATATTCACATAGAGCACATCCTGGTCCTTGTATACCAGTTTGATAGCCTCCTGCATTTTTCCGTTCACCTCGATTTTCTCCAGTCCCCCGAATATCCCGATCCCATGGTCCACATGTACCACATAATCCCCTGGATTAAGTCCGATGAGTTCTTTGGCTGACAGGCTTTCTTTCCGGCTAAACCTGTCATGAAACCTGAATTTGTGATAGCGTTCAAAGATCTGGTGGTCTGTATAGAATGAGAGCATCAGTTCCTGGTCCATAAATCCTTCATGGAGGGTCTGACCGATGGTTTCGTATTGCAGCTCCGGATCGATCTCCGTGAATATGGCCCTTAACCGATCCAGCTGTTTGACATTGTCGGAGAGAATGAAGTTGGTATAGCCTGCGGCCGATTGTTCCTTCATATTTGAAACCAGCAGATCGAAGTTTTTATTGAAAGCAGGTTGAGGAGAGGTAGAGAAGCTCCAGGTCAAAGCATTGTCCTGGTTCAGATGTACCCCGAAGACCACCTGCTTAAACTGCTTCAATTGTTCCCCGATTTTCGTTCCGGGAATCAGAAAACGCTCCTTGGAGATGGAAACTTCCTCCTCAGTATGGAAGTCTGTCTTGTCGTACAAAGTTTGAACCTGATCGGTGATTAGGCCTGGATTATCCAGCCATAGGGTGGTAGAGGAGGGAATATAGTCCAGGAAGGAGATACGCGTTTCTCCCCGCTCGTGTTCCCACTGGATATTGGGAATAATGTTCACTTTTTTCACCGTTTCCAGGGAACGTTGTGTGTCGGTATCAAAGATCCGGATGGAGTCTACCTCGTCGGCGAAAAAGTCGATGCGGCATGGAAAAGATGAAGCATAGGAGAAGATATCCACGATCCCGCCCCGGATGGCGTACTGTCCGGGTTCATATACAAAATCGACCAGCTGGAAATCGTAAGTTTGCAACACCTCCTCCAGGAAAGCCATATCAATTTTTTCACCCTTCCTAATTTCAAGGGTGTTTTCACCCAGCTGTTTTTTGGTCACCACCGATTCCACCAATGCTTCCGCATAGGTAATGATAAAGCTGGCCACCCTTCTTTCTGAGAGCCGTCTCAGGGTCTGGGTCCTGGTAATAATATTAGCCTCATCGGTCTGCTGGTACTGAACCGAACGCCTGTAGGAAGAAGGGAAAAAGAGGGTTCGGTCCGGAGTTCCTTCCAGAGTCACCAGGTCGGTGTAGAAGAAAGCAGCTTCCTCCTTGTCATTGAAGATCACCAGGTGCGAACCCTTCAGTTCTCCCAGGCAGGCCTGGATCAGTGCCGAGCGCGCCGATCCGGCCAGTCCTTCCAGGAATTGAACCTGGTTCCCCCCATCTTTGCGGAGCGAATCGGTCAGTCCACCAAAAAGGGGATGCTTTGTATAGGGATTCCGAAGCATGATCTATTGCAGCGCAAACATAGTAAAAAAGAGTCATTCGAGCTGTGGGTCGGGACTGCTCTGAGACACATGGAGATGAACCTTCTCGGGCTGTTTAGGTTCTTATATTTACAGGATAATTGAAACTAGGTCAGAATGGGTAAAAAATTCAGGGCGCTTACATTAAACGAATTTATTGTACAACAGCAGAATGCATTTCCATATGCAACTGGGGATCTGAGTCGTTTGTTGAGTCACATTGTCATCGCTGCCAGGATTGTGAATCGTGAAGTAAGCATGGCCGGTCTGGCAGATATCCTGGGGGAAACAGGTAAAGAGAACATCCAGGGCGAGCAGGTGAAAAAACTGGACGAATTTGCAAATGAACAGTTCAAATCCATACTGGGTTCCAGCATTGAGGTCTGCGGTCTGGCCACCGAAGAGGAAGAGGATTTGGTCACTTTTGAAAGTGACCTCTCGAAGGAGGGCAAGTATATTGTCTGCATGGATCCCCTGGACGGCTCCTCCAATATTGATGTAAACGTGTCTATCGGTACGGTATTTTCCATTTACCGCCGGCTTTCAGAGGTAGGAACTCCGTCCACGGAAACAGATTACCTGCAGCCGGGAACCGAACAGGTGGCCGCGGGATATGTGCTGTATGGGTCCTCCACCATGCTGGTTTATACGACAGGACTTGGGGTCACAGGTTTTACCTATGATCCTTCCATTGGTGAGTTCTTCCTCTCGCACCGGGAAATTAAGACCCCTGAGCTGGGCCATACCTATTCCATCAACGAGGGCAACTATCTGAATTTCCCTCCTGGTGTCAAACAGTACATCAAGTATTGCCAGGAAATTGATCCAGTCACCCTGCGACCCTATACCTCCAGATACATTGGGTCCCTGGTTGCAGATTTCCACCGGAACATGCTCTTAGGTGGAATCTATATCTATCCGCAATCCAATGCTTACCCTGAAGGGAAGCTCCGACTTACCTATGAATGCAATCCCATTGCATTCCTGGCGGAACAATCAGGGGGTAAGGCAACTGACGGGATGGGGAATCGAATCCTGGAGATCAAGCCCACAACTATACATCAACGGATTCCGTTCTTTGTGGGCTCGAGCCATATGGTTCAGCAGGCGGAAAAATACATGCAGCTCAATAGCTGAGCCCAGCCATCGGGAAAGTCTTACCGGACTGGCCTCACTTACTCTCTGCCAGGTAGGAGGGCAGTGATCCGTCCAGGAAATCTTCCCGCACCGGGCTGAACACATCCAGGACCACACCCGCTTCCAGACAGACGGCACCGTGGACCAGGTTGGGAGCGATATACAAGCCATCCCCCGCCTCGATTACATATGCTTTCCCATCGATGGTAAATTCGAATTTCCCGCTGTGGCAGAAGGTGGTCTGGGTGTGAAAGTGCTTATGCTGACTGGCTGCGACTCCCTGTTCAAATCTGACCTTGACCATCATGATCTGATTGTCCCATCCCAGGATCTGCCTGGAGAGACCTGGGCCCAGTTTTTCCCAATTGCCTGACCGGCCTGGGATCGCAGTGTTACTCGCTCTGTTCATAGTTTCGTTATATTATGGAAGTAAAAGTAAGGATAATATGGATGGAATCAGTATCACTGACGCGGCTTCACACGGATTAAAACAAACCATTTTTTCTGGGTTGCTCCATAAAATCGTCCGATCGTTCAATCCGCCTGTTCTTCCGTCCGGAGGAAAAGGTATATTTGAATTTCATCCATACGGGAATCAGGGACATTTGAATGTTATCTTCTGAATATTCATTCAAATCCTTCCTGGTGGTCTCGGAGCCCTGGTAGGTAAATGATTTAAGGAAGGGGACCGCAGTGCTTAGTCCAATCATGTATTTGTCTTTAAAGGTCTTCTCAATGGAAAAAAAATAGAGCATATCTTCAAAGGAGTTTCCCTGGATTCCGATCTGGGCACTGTTATACTTAAACATGGTACTTAGTACAAAATCTTTCCTGAATAGGGCAGAGAGGGAGAACCCGGACTCCAGTACCATCCCCTTTTGATCCGCAATACCATGCTCATGGGCCAGCCGGTTTCCCCTGGATAAAACCCCATAGACTTTCAGGTATGGATTGAAAGAAACTCTTTTCAGGGGCTTCAGACTCCCGAGGAGTTTAATTCCGACCTGGTCCATGAGCCCGAGGTTTTGCATGCTATACATGGCATGCGGCTTATTTGAAACCGTCACCAGGTATTCCATTCGATGATCTGTGCGAGTATAAAAGCCGGCCATGGAGAGGTAGTTATTGTTTAGAAGGACGGAGTAATCCAAAGAAAGCTCCTGGTGCGCTGCCGGTGCCAGTTCAGGATTTCCCTGAATCGAACTATAGGTATCGATGACTTTGATGTTCGAATTAAGTTGGGAGATGAAGGGCCTTTCAAGTGTCTTTCGATAGGAGATACCCAGCGTACTTTTAGTTGTCAAGTCAAGTTTGGCTGATATTCGAGGTAAGAGGCTCAGGAGCTTTCCGGTTTGCGAATCCGCGAGATCCTGCAAGGCATGTTCTACCCTTAATCCGCCACTCACTTGAATTTTTCCCTTGTTCAGTGCCAGGGACACATATCCTGCTGAAATCAGCTCCCCAAGTTGAAAGGTGTTCCAGAATGAATCACTCATCTCCTGCCTCATTTCCCTAATTCCTGCTTTTAATATAAGCCCATCCACCAGTGGTAATTGAAGATCCACCCGTGCGCTGAATGCATGGTGTATGGGATGGGAACTACTCATAAGTGTATCACCATTTTCCAAACCCAGCCAGCTGTTGTTCTCTCCCCTGAAACCGTAGTAGTTCAAATCCACCGACAATTCCCCACCCGGGGTGCGAAACAGGTGTTTGTAATAGACGGTCCCATAGGCATTCAGGTTTCGGTCTCTGTCATCCTGCCTGGCGGTCCAGCTATTCATCAGCGAATCTGACCGGAACTCACTCAAACTCACCTTCCCGTCAAATTCACTGGAGTAGGGATTTACGAATCCGTATACGGATATCATATTCCTTTTGTCAGGGAGAATGTCCAGTCCATAGTGGATTTTGTGTGACCAGTATTCCTGGGCCTTTTTTGTTGAGCGGGCGATCAGGACATTCTGACCTGAAAGGGTGATGTTCTTATTGTTTATTCCCTCAATATCGAAATAACTGAGCTCTCCGCCATAGGATGCATAGAGGTTTACCTTCTTCATAGAAAGGTTGATGTTTGCAGAAGGAAATGCATAGACTTCATTTTTTCGGACGGGAATCTCGCTATAGAAATGACCGCTGATGCCAGGCCTCTGTTCATCCTTCAAAAATACATGGATCACGCCCGAAACATCGGATCTGAATTCAGCACCGGGCTGGTTTCTGATTTCAATTTTATCGATCCTTGCAGGATCCAGTTGATGCAGGAAAGTTTCATCCCGCTCCTTTCCGTTGACCAGGATCAGGACCTTGCTGCTGCCTTCCAGCGAGACATTATGAAAAAGATCCACCTGGACCCCGGGGATGTATTTTATGAGATCCATGGTAGTGCCTGAGGTCTTTTCCATTTGCTTATTTACATAGTAGGTAGTTTTGTCGGCCTCCTGCCTGGCTTTGATTCGCTCGCCGATGATGCTTGCTTCAGCAAGCTCGATTCGCTCTTCGGAAAGCCGGATAGTACCCAGTTCAACAGAAGCTTCATCCTGCAGGCTGATTTCCTCCAGATGGTTTTCAAATCCAACAAAACTAAGCAGCAGGTAACAGTTCTCGCTGACCGAATGGGACAGGCTGAAATAGCCTTCCTGGTCCGATACGGTGCCGGAGATAAAGGTGGAATCTGCTTCCTTGTACAGGGCAATGGTTGCAAAAGCGAGCACCTGTTCATTTGCGTCTGTCACGCGTCCGTGTATATGGAAAGATATCTGGGCATTTAAGCTCGCGGGCAAGAAAAGAGAGCCTGCTGCCAGGAAAATCAAATAGGTCATGTTTTTTAAAGCTTTCATCTTAGTCTTGTTTTAAATCATTGTTAATGAAATGACTATGCAAATGGACGAATGCTTCATGAGAGTATCAAATTAATGGGATACTCTGAAAGGAAATGTGACGGGTGACAAAAGTGCCAGCTGTTTCTGTGATTAAAAGCAAGGAATTGTGACTAATAACAATGCCCTAGGAGGCCACTTCCCCGTATAGCTTGTCAAAGGCTTTGACTTTCTGACGGGATACGGGAATCTTTTGTCTGCAATCCTTAAGAGTAAGCTGGTAGCCCAGGGCATTCCCTTTTTTGGATACAACGGACTTCATGTTAACTATGAAGGCCCGGTGGCATCTGAAATAATGGGGTATATTCCTGAACTGTTGTTCGATGTTAGTGATCGAGTTCCGGATGGGTATTTTCCTGGCCTCCCTGTCGTTCTGCAGGAAGAACTCAACATAGTTGCCATCGGAACTTACAAAAAGCAACTCGTTGACTCGAAAGTTAAGGGACTCCTTTTTCAGGGAGGAGCTTACATGGATCAACGGCTCCTTGTTATCATCCTTTTCCTCATCCATATCCAGAAAGGAGGGGCCGTCCCCGATCAGCAGGTACCTGTAATTCAATCCCGTAAAAAAGGCAAAGGGGAGGATTCCGATGAGAAAAGCATATTTGCAGGAATCAATAAAGATGTGCAGGCTCCATCGCCTTATCGCCGAGTTGTCCTCCAGAATAAAGCCAAGCAGGAAAAGGCTTATACCCATGCTCTGTAATACGAGGTAGATCGTAAGGAGTTCCCGGGAAAGGGTCCAACGCTTTTTCTGTCCAAAGAAGCGGGTCTTCTTTAAAAGGAGGATAAGGAATAAGGCGGTCAGAGAGGCGGTAAAGGCATATACTAGCATGCTTGCGCGGAAATTGAACCAGCGGCTCTCCGAGGCACTAAATGGCTGGTATAATACCATAAATACCGATAGAAACAGGAATAAGATCAGCGCTCCCCGGAACGGTTGCCGAAGAATAAAATTCTGGGGATATCTTGCTGAAAGGTGAATCTTTTTCATGCCTCAGAAAGATACAATGATTTATCTGTTTTTATTATTTTTCAGAGCATTCCCTGTCCCACCGTATAGACCAGGATCAGGCCGATGATCCCCACAATGCCACCCACAATGGCCATGGGCAGGAGGTTTCGCCGGATCAGGAGCCCTTCCACACCTACCAGTCCAACCGTGGCACAGGCCGCAATTACATTGTGTACGCAGATCATATTGCCCATGGCGCCACCGATGTTCTGCAGGCTCACGATCAGGATGGTGGAGAAGCCCAGCTGCTGGGCAACGGAGAACTGGAACAGGGAAAAAAGCATATTGGAAACCGTATTGGATCCCGCCATAAAGGAGCCCAGGGCCCCTACAAAGGAGTCCACCAGTGGCCAGCTGCCCTGGAAGATGCTGCTCATGGCAGTGGCCATGGCAATGGGCATCCCAACGATGCCTTCCGGATTGTTCCCCGACTGCATCATGATCCGTACCATGGGGACCGCAAAAATCAGCGCGATCACAGGATTCTTGATTCGTTTAAGGGCCTCTGACCAGGCGGCTCCCACCTCCCTTCTTTTCATCCCGAAGAGGGGGATGCAGAGCAGGGAGACCAGAATGAAGGGCATGATACCGGGATTATACAGGGGATCAATAGTTCCGCTTACCGAAGTGCCAAACAATCCAGTGTAGGGAATATCTGCCGATTTTACCCAGCCATAGAAGGGCAGGCTGCGAACCCTGGTGAGCACAAGCAGCAGTCCGATAAATACATAGGGCATCCAGGCCTTCAGAATGGTACTTTTGGCTACCCCTGGTTTCTCCATACTGATGGAGCCCACCCAATTCTTTTCCCACAGCGATCTGTCGGGGAAATCCCAGCTTGTTTTGGGAACAAGGAAACCTGCTTTGGTAGCAGGGATCAGGATGGCCAGTCCAAGGAGTCCACCCAGCAAACTGGGGAACTCGGGCCCCAGAAGCAGGGCCACAGCCACATAGGGTCCCACAAAACAGAACCCTGCAAAAAGGGCGTAGGGCCAGATGGCCAGTCCGTCTTTGATGCTGCGTTTCTCCCCGAAGAAACGGGTCATCATCATCACCATAATCAGGGGCAGAAGCAGTCCGGGGAGCGCATGCTGCAGGGCAGTCCACACCCCGATCTGTTGCATATATTCGGCGTAGGTGTGACCCGATTGGGCGATATATTCCTGTACGGAAGGAATATCCAGTGAGGGCTGGATCCCCAGAAGTGTGGGTGTTCCCACCGATCCGAAGGAAACCGGGGTCACATTGGCTATCAGAGCCACCATCACTGCAGCCAGGGCCGGAAATCCCAGGGAGAGCAACAGGGGAGCCGCCAGCGCTGCCGGGGTTCCAAAACCTGCCGATCCTTCTATAAACCCACCAAAGAGCCAGGCTATGATAATGGCCTGCACCCGCTTATCGGCTGAAATATTGGTAAATCCACGATTGATCGCCTCGATGGCACCGCTTTCACGCATGGTAAACAGGAGCAGCAGGGCACCAAATACGATAAACAGGATCTTAAAGGCGATGACCACCCCGTTCAGGGTGGAAGCTGCAATCCAGTTACCGGGAGTTTTCCATATGAACAGGGCCAGGAGAAGGGTAATCACAAAGGCCAGGGGCATGGCTTTGGTGGCGGGCCAGCGGAAACCCACCATAAAAACAAAGATGGCTGCAATGGGAAGGGCGGCCAGCAGGGCCAGGATTCCGACAGACATAGGGCACAGTTTTTTAGGAGGGATCAAAATATCCAAAAAAATCCAATAATTTTACCAGTGAGATGAATATTCTGATAGCCCCCGACTCCTTTAAGGATTGTATGAGCGCCATGGAAGTGGCTGCCGCCCTGGGACGGGGGATCCAAAAGATACTTCCGGAGGCCTCCTGTAATCTGCTTCCGCTGGCCGACGGGGGTGAAGGGACTGTGGAAGCGGTGATCGATGCCACGGGAGGGAAACGAAGGGAGGTCCAGGTTATGGATCCCTTAATGCGGGAAATAAACTCTTTCTACGGCATTACCGGAGATGGGGAGACAGCGGTCATCGAGATGGCAGCGGCTTCAGGAATCGAACTGCTGGTGGCTGGGGAGCGGGATCCCTGGATCACCTCCACTTTTGGGACCGGTCAGTTGATCAGAGATGCCCTGGATCAGGGTGTGAAAAAGATAATGCTGGGTATTGGAGGCAGTGCCACCAATGATGGAGGATCGGGTATGGCCCAGGCCCTGGGAGTGGTATTTCAAGGAAAGTACGGGACCATGGAGGTCCGGGGAGGTGGTGCTCTGGGCGAAGTGGAACAGATTCAATTGGATGGCCTGGATGCCAGACTTGGAGGACTTGAAATTGTAGTGGCCTGCGACGTGGACAATCCGCTGACAGGTCCCCGGGGAGCTTCCGCCGTTTATGGTCCGCAAAAAGGGGCCGATGAGGCCATGGTAAAAAAACTGGACCGGAACCTGCTTCACTTTGCTGAACTAATACGGGATCAGCTGGGGAAAGAGGTGAACACCCTGGCCGGAGCCGGGGCAGCAGGCGGACTGGGAGCGGGACTGGTGGCTTTTCTGGATGCCAGCCTGACCTTAGGATTTGATATGGTTGCCGGGCTGGTTGGACTTGAAGAGAAAATCCGGGAAGCGGACCTGGTGCTTACCGGGGAAGGAAAAATGGATGCCCAGACCCGTTTCGGGAAAACTCCCTATGGGGTGGCTAAACTGGCCCGAAAGCATGGGAAGCCTGTGATAGGGGTGGCAGGTACCCTGGAGGAGGATGCGGGTGAGTTGTATGAAGAGGGATTCGACCTGCTAATGCCCATCCAGGAAAAACCAGGCGACCTGGAAACTTCCCTGAAAAACGCTGAACAACTCCTGGAACGGACAGGGGAGCGGCTGGCCAGGTTGCTTAGAATGAAGATTTAGTTAATTTTGCGCATCGGTCAGGAATAATCAATAGAGTATGCTTGTATTCAAATTTGGAGGGGCCTCTGTGAAGAGCGCCGCGGCAGTTAAAAATATAGTGGAGATTCTCCAGAGATACCAGAAGGAGCAGATTGTGGTGGTGGTATCCGCCATGGGAAAAACCACCAATGCCATTGAACGGATTATTGATCATTATGTAGCCGGGAGGAGTGAAGCTCTGAAAAAGGAGTTTGGTGACTTGAAATCCTACCACCTGGAGGTGATCCATGGGCTTTTTGAGAACAAAGGGGAAAAAGTATATGCCGAAGTGGAGGAGCTGTTTGGGAACATGGCCGACAGACTGGCAAAAAAGCCAACCCTCAATTATGATTTTGACTATGATCAGCTAATCTGCTACGGAGAGCTGCTCTCCACCACTATCATCGGTCATTTTCTGAACTCTGCGAAAGTTCCGACCCGCTGGATAGATATCCGTCGTTCACTAAAAACCGATAATACCTGGCGCGAAGCCAGGGTTGACTGGGAACTGTCGAATCAGCTGGTGAATGAGAATTTTGCATTTAACGGGGAAGACATCCTGATTACCCAGGGATTCCTGGGCTCCACCATTAACGACCAGACGACCTCACTGGGCAGGGAGGGATCGGACTATACCGCTGCAATTCTAGCTTACATGCTGAAAGCTGACAGTGTCACCATCTGGAAAGATGTGCCGGGGGTACTGAATGCGGATCCCAAATATTTTGACGATACCATCCTGCTCGAAAAACTATCCTACCTGGATGCAATTGAGCTGGCCTATTTTGGCACCAGTGTGATCCATCCCAAGACTATCAAACCCCTGCAGAACAAGAATATAGACCTGCATGTGAAGTCCTTTGTGGACCCTGATGCACCGGGGACCCTGGTTGGGAATCTCTCCTATGATAAACTAACCCCCTCATTTATCTTTAAGATGGACCAGGTGCTGATACGCACTTCTCCCCTGGATTTCTCTTTTATCAACGAGAACAACCTGGAAGAGATCTTCGGGATCTTTAGCAAGCATGGACTGAGGATCAACCTGATGCAAAACTCGGCCATCAGTTTTAAGATGATCGTAAATAACGACAAGCGGAAACTGAGGCTTGTCATTGATGAACTGGAAGAGAAATTTAAGGTAGCCTATCAGACGGGATTAGAGCTGGTAACCATCCGCTACTTTGATCAGTCCACCATCGACCGGGTCATGATCAATAAGGAGCTGATCATGGAACAGCGGGGAGTTCAAAATATTGAGTTGCTGATTCGTGATTTGGGGTAAAACTATTTGTTAAAAAAGCCTCAGCTCTCGGAAAGATCAGTAAATTTATACGCTTATATCCTATACGGTGCCAATGAAGTACTTCAAGCCTGTTATTCGTTTGACACTTTTCACTCTTTTTATTGTAGGTCAGGGGCTTATAAGTCCTCTATTCACTCAACTCCTGAACGCAGTTAACGAACCAGAGCCCTACAGAGGTGCTTATGCCATCAAGGGAGACCAGTTTGCTATCTGGAACGGGTTTAACTATGTCCCGATTTTCATCAAGGGCATCAACCTGGGGGTTTCAGTGCCCGGAACCCAACCCGGACAACTGGCGGCCACCGCAGAGGATTACCGTCGGTGGTTTGAGCTGATCAAGGAGGCAGGCTACAATACCATCCGCTTATATACCATGCATTTTCCAAGGTTCTATGAAGAGTTAAGGTCCTATAACCTGGAAAATCCCCAAAATCCTTTGCTGGTGATTCATGGGGTCTGGCTGGAGGAGAACGAGTCCGCGGTGGATCTGTATGAACAGACAGCCTTCTTCGACAATGAGATCAGGGAAGTGGTGTCCGCTGTCCATGGCGACATCAGCATTGCTCAACGCTTCGGGAAAGCCTACGGGGACTTTACCTCGGATATTTCCCCCTGGGTCATTGCTTACCTGCCAGGCCGGGAGATATATCCCATAGAGGTTTCCTTGACCAATGAGGCGCACCCCGGGGATATCTCCTATGACGGAGTTTATTTCCAGCTTCCGGCAGGTGATCCGGTGGAAGTCTGGCTGGCAGAGCGGCTCGATGGCCTCTTGCAGTATGAAAATGAGCAATATCAGTCAGTCCGACCATGCGGATTTTCATCCTGGCCCACCCTGGATCCCCTGACCCATCCAACTGAAGAAGAGCATGTTGGAAGTACAGAAGACCTGGAGCAGATCGATCTGGCCAACCTGTTGTTAACGGAGAATTCGCCGGGCTTTTTTATCGGATACCATGCCTATCCCTACTACCCCGATTTCATCATCCAGGATCCCATATACCTGGCTGAATCGGATTCCATTGGGCCCAATAGTTACCTGGGCTATTTAAAAGATTTGAAGGCACATTACCAGGATATCCCGCTGATCATCGCTGAATTCGGCGTGCCATCCAGCTGGGGAGCCGCACACCTTGCACCTTCCGGAATGCACCACGGAGGTATTTCAGAGGAGGAGCAGGGATTTCACAATATCAGGATGTTTGATAATATAGAGTACTCGGGGTGTGCCGGGGGAGTGCAGTTTTCCCTGATTGATGAGTGGTTTAAACAGACCTGGATTACAAACCCTTACTCGGACGCGCAATATCGCTATCTGTGGCACAACCTCACAGCTCCGGAACAGAATTTCGGGATACTATCCTATGCGCCGCCTTCGGCTGCCTTTACCGAGACAGCTTCGTTCCCGGACAGCTCCATTACCAGTATCCAGGCACATTCCGATTACACTTTTTTCAGGGTGCGCCTTCATATGAAAACAGCTACTTACGGCGAGGACACCCTCTGGGTGGCATTTGACACCTATGAGACCAAGCTGGGCGAGTCGCTACTCCCCAATGGCCATTCCATCGGGATGTCACCTGATACCCTTCGGGCCGAGTTTGCACTTCAGATCCCAATGGACGGAGACCTGGCCCAACTGTATGTGATTCCCTCTTATGATGTGTTCGGTGTAAAGGATCTGGACAGGCTGGACACGCTGGTTTCCACCTCCAGCGACAACGGACTCTGGAATCCTGTGAAGTGGCAGACCAGCTATTTTTATAACAGTATCCAGTATATCGGGGAACTGAAAATTTCCACTTCGGAGGACCCCTACCAGTTTTTGAATGCGGTTACCCTGTTTAATGACAGCGTGGAGATCCGGATCCCCTGGACCCTGCTGAATTTCCCTGCTCCTACGGTGGGACGGGCCATGCATTACAGGTCTCATATGGAAGGACCGGATCTGGTCATAGATCAAAGGGATACGCTTACCGACGGTATTGCTGTGACTGTTGTGCTCCATGATGAAGTATATCAAAGCGGGAAATATAACTGGAGCCCCTGGGATTATGAGAAAATTGTCAATGAAGCCCCCGTGGAGCGTAAAAAGCAGTCGTTTCATTATATGAAACAGAGGCTGGCCCAGTTTAATTCCCCGCCCATTGGACGGGCCGATACCTTTCGGGTGATCGCGGGAGAAATACTGGAGCCGGGACCTGAAATGGGATTGCTCCGGAACGATTTTGACATAGATGGAAACGAAATGCAGGTCCGTCTCCCCTTTGGAAGCACTACCGAGCACGGGAGCCTCTTTCTCCATCCCGATGGAAGTTTTTTTTATGATCCCGATCCCGGTTTTATCGGGGATGATTTTTTCATGTATTACCTGGAAGATGGGACTGCCAGCTCGGCACTGGTTCCTGTGCAGCTGCAGGTGAGATATCCCCTATCTTCCGGGGATGAGCTGCTTTCGGGGGAAAGCTCCATCTATCCCAACCCCGGCAAGGATCGTTTCCATATAAGGATTCCGGAGCTTTTCCAGGAGGCAAATTTAAGGGTGGTGGATATGCTTGGAAAGGAGATCCTCTTCCGGCAGCTTGAGCAGGCAAATAGCTGGGTAGAGATTCAGAATGCGAAACCAGGAGTTTATCTATTTATATTGGCCATTGACCAAAACCTGGAGCAACATCGAATCATAATTGAATAAATTGCGTAGAAAGGACCAATATCTATGAATATCCTTGTGTGTGAAGATAATATAATGACGCTTAGAACCATTGAATTTACCCTGTTGAAGGCGGGTTATAATGTATTCAAGGCCACCGATGGATTTCAGGGGATCCAGATCCTTGACAGAGAGAAGGTTGACCTGGTTATTACAGATATCAACATGCCCTATACCAAAGGATTGGAGCTCATACGCTATATCAATACAAAGATGGAGGTAAAGATGCCCGTGATCGTGGTTACCGGCATTACCAATGCGGAGACCAAAAGGCATGCGGAAGAGCTGGGAGCCAGCGGATACCTGACCAAACCTTTTGATCTGAATGTGATAGTGGATATGGTTAATGCCCATTTTGGCAAGAATTGAAACACAGAATGCGAAGTATATCCCTAATAAGTACTTTTATACTCTTTTCCCTGATTCAGCTCTTTGGGCAGGATATATCCTTCCAGGCTGATCCTGAAAGTGAATTTGCCCGTATGCGCGACCTGGCCGTTGCGGGGGACTACGGTGCTGCCAAGAAGATAGGCTACCTTCTGCTGGAGGAGAATGAGAACTACTTTGATGCGGCACTATACCTGGCCAGGATCCATGGCTGGGAATCCAGTTTTGATTCAGCCTATCTGGTTCTTGACCGGGTGATTCAAAAAGCCCCGGAACTTTATGAAGCTTATGAGGTCTGTGCAGATCTGGCCTACTGGCAGAATAATAAAACCCGGCTTGATTCCTGTGAGCAGCTGGCTGCAGAAATCAAGTACGATTCAGCCGGACTTTTTGAGAAATACCGGGTGGCTTTGCAGCAGCCGCGCACCCTGTCCAAAAGTACGGAGCTCTTTGCCCTGTATTCCTACGACCATTTTGCTGTTCCCTACGTGCGTAACTGGCACATGATAACAGTCGGGGGGGAGCTTCCATTCAAATATGGGACACTGATCCCCTCCCTGAACGGAGGGTATTTTGCGGGGAACCTGGCTCAAAACACGGATATTCAGTTGAACCTGGATGCCTATCTGACATTGGGGAAAAAAAATTATGCTCTCCTGGGATATGGATTTTCTCCCACTGGGGGGACCAACTTTTTCCCCGGTCACCGCGGAGCGGCAGAGCTGTGGCAGGTCTTACCCAGAGGATTTGCGCTCTCAGCCGGGATGAGATATTTTTACTGGGACCGGCATTTCACCTTTCTCACCTTATCCGAGGAGAAATATGCGGGTAATTACTGGTTCTCTTTCAGAAGTTATATTTTTTTCAAAGATTATGGGATTAGTGGCTCCTACTATCTGAGTGCCAGGCGCTATTTTGATTCTAAATTCAACCATCTCACCCTGACCCTGGGATATGGGACGGCCCCCGATGAACCCATCCTGGTCCTGATCTGACCTGGACCGGCTGAATGCTATATCGGGGCGCCTTGCTTTTTCCAAACGGCTTTCACCGGGTGTGCGGATCCTTACCATGTTTGGCTATGCATGGGAAGAGTATGCAGACAGGGATTACAGACACCGGATAGATATGAGCGTGGGAGCATATTTCGCAATTAAGAAATGAGTGTAAAGGCAACATATCTGGCTTTGGTGCTGCTGCTGCTGTTTGCAGCCAGCAGTGGTGCGGATGCCTTTGGCCAGGTGCAGCCTGATTCTCTTTCCCTGGATAGTGCAGCAGTGGAAAGCGGTGAACCGGAACCCGAGCAAGCGGAGGTGCTATCTGTTTATGCCCAGAGAGTGTTGAATCGTTTTGATAAATCGCCCCTCCTGGTTACCATCCTTTATATCGTCATCCTCTACTCGATTGTAACCATGATTACTCTCCTGATCATCATCCTCCTTAACAGAAGAAGGATACAACGTGAACAGGAGCTGAAGGACTACCTGCTGGAAAAGTACCAGGAAGCACTGATTGATTACCTGTTTTATGAGGAGAAACAGGAGGAGGCATTTCAGGAGCTGAACTGGATAGCCAATAACCGGATAAACCGCCAGATTCTGATCGACCAGATGATCGACCTGAGCGTTAACCTCAAAGGAGAAATCAGGGAGGTGATCCAGGCACTGTACCTCCGGCTGGGCTTAAAAAAAGATTCCCTGGAGAAGGCTTACAGTCGCAAATGGCACAAAAACGTCAAGGGATTCCGGGAATTGGCCTATATGAATATCAAGGATGCCAATAAGCGGATTATCAAGAGCCTGAATTCGAATAATAATATCCTGAGAATGGAGGCACAGATTGCCATGGTCAGGCTCTCGGACGAGAATCCCTATGAGTTTCTGGACATCCTGAAGAAACCTCTTTCACTCTGGGAACAGGTAACCCTGCATGAGATACAGATCCAGCATAACCTGAAAGTTCCTGATTTTAAACAATGGTTTACGTCCCCGAATAAGACGGTGGTAATGTTCGCGCTGGAGATGGTCTCCTGGTACAAGCAGCGGGGTGCCGGACAGGAGATCCTGGAGCTTTTCAGCCACGAGGATGAAAAGGTCCGTTTTACCTCCTACAAAGTATGTGGTCAGATTGGCCTTAAAATGGCGCTCCCTGCCATGGCCAAAAAATACCCGGAGGAGACCTTGAACAATAGGCTGGAGATCCTGCGCACCTTTTCCCAGGTACCCGATGAAAAGTATCTGAAATTTTTGAAAAATGTTCTGGATACTGAGGAGGATGTTCAGTTGCAAATTGAGGCCACGAAGGCCATGGAGAATACAGATGAACCAGGAATCTCCATGTTGATCAAGCTGATGAAATCAAAATCGGAATATAAAAATTACCAGATTATTATCCGGCATGTACTGGATGGAAGGATCTACTAGCTATGGATAGAGCATATGAGATATTAAAATACTTTGTGCTGAATGCAGTGTTCATTATTACCACACTGATTTTCACCACTTATCTGATCCTCACCATTTTCTCTGCAATCACCCTGCGGAAATATCTGAGGAAGAACAGTTACGTGGATTATAATTCCATTGTAGCTTCCCCCCTGGCTCCATCTCTTTCCGTGATCGCGCCGGCTTACAATGAAAGTGAAACCATTATAGACAATATCCGGACACTGCTTTCGCTTTACTATAATAACTACGAGGTGGTGGTGGTAAATGATGGCAGCAAGGACGACTCTCTGGAGAAAATTATTGAGTCCTATGAGCTGGAAAAGGTCAACTATTATTTTGACTACCGTTTGCCATGCAAAAGGATCCGGGGGGTTTATAAATCCAAGAACCGTTCCTTCAAAAAATTGACGGTGATTGATAAGAGTAATGGAGGGAAAGCCGATTCACTGAATGCCGGACTGAATGTCTGCAGGAACGACCTGGTGGTAAGTATCGATGCAGACTCCATCATGGAATCGGATGCCTTGCTGAAACTGGTCAAACCCTTTATGGAGGCTAAAGAGAAAAGGGTTATCGGCGCGGGTGGCGTGATCCGGATAGCCAACTCCTGTGAGATAGTGGAAGGGCATATCCAGAAGATTAACCTGCCCAAGAAATTTTTGCCCCGTGCCCAGGTGATGGAGTATACCCGAGCTTTCCTGATGGGTAGAATGGCCTGGAGCGAATTGGACGGACTGTTGCTTATTTCGGGTGCCCTGGGTATGTTTGACCGGGATATTGTGATCGAGTCAGGGGGATACAGCACCAGTACGGTAGGGGAGGACATGGAGCTGGTGGTACGTATCAGGCGGTATATGGCCGATAAAGGCCTGGACTATGATGTGGTCTATATTCCCGATCCTCTCTGCTGGACGGAGGTCCCTTCCACCGTAAAGATTCTGGCAAGGCAGCGAAGCCGGTGGACCCGGGGAACCATGGAGACTCTCTTCAAGCACCGGAAACTCTTCTTCAACAGAAAATATGGCAAACTGGGGATCCTGGGTTATCCTTACTGGCTGGCCTTTGAGTACCTGGCCCCCATCGTCGAGTTCCTGGGGATATGCTGGTTTATCTTTCTGGTGATTACCAATAGCCTGAACTGGCCTTTCTTTCTGTTGCTGCTTGGCTTTGTCTATTTTTTCGCTGTTTCTCTCTCCATCTGGGCGGTATTGTTTGAGGAGATTACCTTTCACAAATATGAGAGAAGAAGGGATGTGTTGCGCCTCGTGGGAACGGCCTTCCTGGAACCCCTGTTTTATCATCCCCTGGTGATGTTGATGACCATTAAAGGGAACATAGACAAGGTCCTGAACCGCAACAAATGGGGAAAAATGGAACGGAAAGGATTCGGGGAAAACTGATACTTATACAACGATCTCTTCGCTTTCGGCTCTGTTGCCAGCCCGGTCGACGGTGACCACTTTATAGCTGGTTTTTTTTTCAGTGACCTTATACCGGAATGGATCCGTGGTGATCTGCGGTTCATGCAGAATGGTAGCCATCAGTTTATCTCCCTGGTATACCTCGTAATGGGAGAGTGGCTCATTGGCTGCCAGGGCACTGTTCCAGCTGATCTCCACCTTCTCACTTCCGCCGGTTTTAATATCCTGCGGAGGAGTAAGTCCCCTGAAAGGAAGCTGGAAGTAATTGGTCTTCCCCTCCTTGATTCCCCTGGTGCTACGCTCGATCTTTTCTCTTTCCTTCTGACTCAGTCCATCGGGGGCGATTTGAGCTGCATAGTAGTTTTGTACCAGCTGGCATTTCAGGTGATCTTCCGAGATTTGACCGATCCCGATAATGGCTGTATGAATGCCGGGGGTGGTCAGTGCATATTCGATGAGTGGTTTACTGGGAAGTTCCCTGGTTCCCACGCTCCGGACCACCCCGTCCGAATCCCTTGTCCAGTTGGCATATTTGGAGTACATGGCGCCGTCGGCAAATACTTTCATGGCAATAATTCCCATGTTTTTGGCCTGGGCCACCGGGATCACGTTGTGTTGGTGATTCAGGTAAAGCCTGTCGTTGGAATTGATGGCTACCAGCATGGCATCCAGAAGCTCATATTTATCCCGCCGGATCATATCCATCATGGCCGGGGAGTTGATGTGACCGGAAAGCCCGATATGCCTGATCAACTTCTCATTCTTCGGATTCAAGCCGGTGAGGTTGGTCCCGTCCCGATAGTCCCGGAGTGCCACCAGAACACCAAAGTTTTCCTTCGGGTTCAGCGGGGTCTCCAAGCCCTGGTACATCACATCCACTTCCTCCACAAAATTCAGGTTATGGGTAAGCACCATATTTACATAAGAACCTTCCGGGTAGGAACCCTCACCATCCCCAAACATTTGCGAGAGGGATCTCTTCAGGTCTTTAATGGCTCCTCCTGCCGGATCCCCATTGGACCAGTTATTTACATTTTCCAGCTCCGGGAAGCCCGGTTTGGCCCAGCGTTGATGGGTCTTGGTGGTAAGGAAAATGGATTCACGCAATTTCTCATTATAGCCCTCTTCCCCCGGAATCAGATGCAGTTCCCGGAAGGCCTTACCAAAATGGAGCTGACTGTCCGCATAGAGATTGGAGGTATCAAAATAGTTGACCCCCATCCTGAAGGCTTTCAGGATGATGGGAACCGGGTCCACATCTGCAGGCGTCCATTGCAGGGAGGCCTGTCCACCCAGCCCCAGTGTGGTAACCTCGAAGGGGATCTTTCCAAAAGTTCTTTTCATGGGTGCGGGTAGCTGGCTAAGTCCGAAACGGAAACCAGGCAGTATACTCAGTCCGGCTGCAGCTGCAGCAGAGAGCCTGACAAACTCACGGCGGGAAAGGGTTTGGTTCTTCATAGTAACATTTTTATTAAGTGCTCGTCATAAGGATAACGCAAGATAGGGCAAAAGGCTTGAATAATCCAATGTGCGAATACGAACAATCCTGTCCGATAACGGACTTACCACTTGGCCCTAAATTGAACTTAAGACACACATTAATAGTAAGATAGATTGTGTGGCACAGTTTCTGAAAGTACTATTAAGGTTTGAAATAATAGAAACGGAATGTACCAATCCAGCCCTATGTTTGTCACGACTAAACGAATTTTAAATAAAACAAAAAAATATGTGGAGAAATTTCGTTCGTGTTACCATCCGAAGCATCAGCAAGAACAAGGCCTTTAATGCCATTAATATCGCTGGATTGGCAATTGGTCTGGCCTCTGCCATCTTTATCATTTTATACATTATAAGCGAAACCAGTTACGACCGGTTCAATGAGCGGTCAGCCGATATCTACCGGCTTTATATGGATGGAAAGATGGCCGGGGAGGAGTTCAGGGGTGCCTGGGTTAGTGCCATCACCGGACCCGCTTTCCACGAGGAGATTCCGGAAATTGAAAATTTCTGCCGCTTCGACTGGGCCAATAACCGCCTGATGTGGGTCGATCCGGCCAATAAGTACCTGGAGAACCAATTGCTCTATGCCGACTCTACCTTTTTCGAGGTCTTCAGCATAAAACTTCTGCAGGGAAATCCATTTACTTGCCTGGATGAACCAAATACCATTGTACTTACGGTTTCAAAGGCGCAACAGTACTTTCCAGAAGGTAGCCCCATCGGAAAATCCATTGCTATGAATAACGACTCCACCCTTTACCGGGTCACTGGGGTGGTCGAGGAGGCACCCCGCACTTCTCATTTCGACTATGATTTCATATGCTCCTATTCCACCTATGAATCCAGCCGCCGCACCTCCTGGTTCAACAATCATATGCAGACTTACCTGCTGGTTAGTCCAGGAGCCGATCCGGAGCTCTTGGATGAGAAGTTGCAGACCATCACGATGAAATACATCGGGCCAGAACTTGAGCAGATAATGGGGGTTAGTTTAGAAGAGTTGTTTTCAACAGGTGCTAAATATGGTTATCATCCCCAGCCGCTGCTGGATATCCATCTGAATTCGGGTATTGAGGTACCCAGTGATATCGGCTACCGCCCCAATGGAAACCGAACCTATCTTATAATTTTCGGAATCATAGCCTTCTTCGTCCTGATCATTGCCTCCATCAACTTTATGAACCTGAGTACGGCCCGTTCCCTGAGTCGTGCCAAGGAGGTAAGCTTGAGAAAGGTGGTGGGTTCTGACCGAAAGCAGCTTATACAGCAGTTCCTGTTTGAAAGCGTCTTTCTAAGCCTGGTTTCCCTGGTGATTGCCATTATCCTGGTTACAGTGCTGTTGACACCCTTTAACGAGCTGGTGGGATTGAACCTGGTATACGGGGATATCTTCCGCTGGTACATGATACCCTCATTTATTCTGCTGGCAGTGCTGGTGGGGCTATTAAGCGGCAGCTACCCCTCCTTTGTGCTGGCCTCCTTCAGACCTATTTTTGCATTGAAGGGCAATGCAAATGTAAAAAACGGGACTACAATATTGAGAAATGCCCTGGTGATTATCCAGTTCTCCATCTCCATCATCATCATAGCCGGAACCCTGGTGATTTACTGGCAGTTTCAGTATATGACCAATAAGGACCTGGGCTTTGATAAGGAGCAACTGGTGGTAGTGGAGCGCATCCACCCCCTGGGAACGGGAAATGAAATACAAACCTTTAAAAAGGAATTGCTAAGCCATTCAGCAGTGCTTTCGGCAACCAATTCCACGGCCTACCTGGGAGCTCCTAACAACAACAATGCCTACGCCATCAAAGGCAGGCCAATGGAGGAAACGGTGCTTTTCCATACCTTCTGGACCGATGAGGATTTTATGGAGACTTATAAGTTTGGACTGGCCACCTCAGACAGTCGCTATTTTTCTGAAGATTTCTCCAGTGATTCTTTGGCCTGCCTGGTGAATGAGGCAGCGGTCAGGAAGTATAACCTGGAGGACCCGCTCAATCAGTCTATTATGTGGCGATTTGATGACCAGGAAAATGCCAGAGAGCTCAAGATAATAGGAGTGATGGAGGACTACCATTTCCTGACCCTGAAACACGAGGTTGGTGCACAGATCGCCATTCTGAAGGACAAGAACTGGGAGTGGTCGGGTTATCTTACGGTGCGACTGGCACCAGGGCAGGAGAATATTGAAGCCGGACTGGCTCATATTCAAGACAAGTGGGAGGAATTTACCAGCGATCAACCCCTGCAGTATTTCTTTCTGGATGAGGAGCTCGATTCATATTATGCCGAAGAAAAAAAGACCGGGGCAGTCACGATGATTTTCTCGATCCTGGCCATTTTTATTGCTTCGCTGGGTCTCTTCGGACTCACACTCTACAATTCCCAGAAACGAATCAGGGAGATAGGCATACGTAGAGTGATGGGTGCTACTGAGACTAATGTGATCACCGTGATTTCAAAAAGTGTGGGTTATGCCGTTGGACTATCCATCCTGATTGCCATGCCGGTTGCCTATTTTATGATGCAGGATTGGTTAAGGGATTTCCCATATAATGTGGGATTCCAACCCCTGTTATTTATCATAGCGGCTCTACTGGCTATTATAATAGCCTCGTTAACGGTGACCATCACCTCATTGAAGGCTGCCCGCATCAATCCGGCTGCTGCACTGCACTATGAGTAACTAAAATAACAATCTATAATGTGGAGAAATTTCTTTCGTGTAACCCTGCGTAGTCTTAATAAGAACAAGGCTTTTAATGCCATTAACATAGCTGGTCTGGCCATTGGCCTGGCCAGTGCTATCTTTATTATTCTTTATATTCTCTCTGAAGCCAGCTATGATAAGTTCAATGAACGGGGCGCCGATATTTACAGGCTCTATATTGAAGGTAAGATGGCCGGTGAAGAGTTTACAGGAGCCTGGAACGCACCCATTGCGGGACCCACCTTTTATGAAGAGATCCCTGAGATAGAGAATTTCTGCCGCTTCGATTTCCGAAGTAACCAGCTGGTGTGGGCAGATCCGGACAACAAAAATCTGGAGGATCGCATCCTGCTGGCCGATTCCTCTTTCTTTGAGATGTTTTCCATTAAATTGTTAGAGGGGAATCCGGCCACATGCCTGGATGAACCCCAGACAGTCCTGTTGACTGAATCTAAGGCCGCCCTCTATTTTCCGGAAGGCGACCCCATTGGCAAGTCCATTGCCATGGATAATGAATCCAATCTATTCAGGGTGACAGGAATTGTGGAAGATGCGCCCAGGACCTCTCATTTTGTTTACGATTTTATTATCTCCTACTCTTCCGACGAAAGAGGCAAGTCCACCTTCTGGTTTAGTAACTGGATGATGACCTATATAATGGTACGGCCCGGAACTGACCAGGAGTTGCTTAATAGTAAGATAAGGGCATCTGTCCTGGAAAATATCCGCTCTCAGCTGCAACAGTTCATGGGAATCACACCTGAAGAGTTTGAAGAGGCAGGAAACAGATATGGTATATTGACACAGCCTCTGCTGGATATTCACCTGGATCAGGAGATCGATGTTCCCAACGGTAACGGATACCGCCCCATTGGGAACAGGACCTACCTGGTGATATTCGGGGTAATCGCTTTTTTTATCCTGGTGATCGCTTCCATCAACTTTATGAACCTGAGTACCGCCAGGTCCATTAAGCAGGGCTAAAGAGGTGAGCCTGCGGAAGGTAGTAGGGTCGGACAGGAAGCAACTGATACAGCAGTTCCTGTTTGAAAGTGTATTCCTGAGCCTGATCTCTTTGGTTATAGCACTGTTCTGCTGGTTATGATCCTGTTAGGCCCTTCAATAACCTGGTGGGACTGAATCTGGAATTAGGAGATATTTTCCGGTGGTATATGATCCCTGCTTTCATCCTTCTTGCCATCCTGGTGGGACTGCTTAGTGGAAGTTATCCTTCATTTGTGCTTGCCTCCTTCAAACCTATTTTTGCACTTGAAAGGAAATGCCAGCACAAAAAACGGAACTACCGTACTAAGGAATGCACTGGTGATTATCCAATTCTCCATTTCCATGATCATTATTGCCGGTACCCTGGTAATATACTGGCAATTCAGGTACATGACCAACAAAGACCTGGGATTTGATAAGGAGCAGCTGGTGGTGCTGGAGCGTTTGCATCCCCTGGATGGGCAGCTCCAGACCTTCAAAAATGAGTTGACAACTCACTCCGCAATTCTGACTGCCTACCAACTCTACGGCCTATCTGGGCGCAACCAATAACAACAGCACCTATGCCATTCAAGGAAGGCCTATAGAAGAGAGCGCTATGCTCTTTGTCTACTATACGGATGAGGACTTTATGGAGACCTTTAAATTTTCCCTGGCCACACCCGAAAGCAGGTTCCTTTCAAGGGACTTCCCTGGCGACTCATCTGCCTGCCTGATCAACGAGGCAACGGTAAGAATGTATGGTCTGGAGGATCCCTTGAATACAAGATTTATGGAGCCAAGTGATCAGGGATTTGATAGAGAACTCAGGGTCATCGGGGTTGTTAGTGACCACCATTTCTCAAGTTTGAAAGAGGAGATTGGAGCACAAATCATCATGTTGAAGCCTCAGGACTGGGATTGGCATGGATACATCACTTTGCGTTTGGCGGCAGGTAAGGAGAATACTGGAGGCCGCCCTGGACTATATAGATAAGACCTGGAAGGAGTTTACCAACGATGAGCCGCTCCAGTATTTCTTCCTGGATGAGCAGCTGGATAATTATTATGCAGAAGAGAAGCGTACCGGAGCCATCACCATGATTTTCTCCATACTGGCCATTTTTATTGCTTCACTTGGGACTGTTCGGTCTTACTCTTTACAACTCCCAGAAGCGGATCCGGGAAATCGGGATCCGCAAGGTGATGGGCGCCACTGAAACCGATATAATCACCGTGATCTCAAAGAGTGTGGTGTATGCAGTGGGGATTTCCATTGTGATTGCTATGCCGGTGGCTTATTTTATGATGCAGGACTGGTTAAGAGATTTCCCCTACAATGTGGGATTCCAGCCCATGCTCTTTGCGATGGCAGCATTGCTGTCGGTCATTATTGCTATGGTGACGGTGACCTTTACCTCCTTAAAGGCTGCCCGGACCAATCCGGCCATGGCCCTGCACTATGAGTAGAAAGCCCGGAGAATTAGAATCGGATGGTGATTTTTATTTTGAGACGAGCACTGGCCTCTTCCATTTGAAAGCGTTCATAGGGATCACTGACAATACTGTTCCACACCAGGAAAATTTCCCTTCCGGGCTTCAGGATCCACTGGAACCTGGATTGCCATCCCATGCGTTCTGACTGGCTGTCATACTGGACGAAATTATAAAGGGTAATATCCGGACTGAAGAGAATGTTCAGGTTCACCCGGTAGATATAGGCTGTAAAGCCACCTTCTGAGAGTTCCACGCTGTTCCGGATCAGCTCTCCGCCTACAAACAGGGGTACCATTACTTTGTATCCACTCTTTAGTTTCAATTCATTTCTGGATCCATTGTAGAAGCTTCCAAACCGGTAATCCATTGTTCCCCATAGTTTACGCCGTTGCGCTGAATGGAGGGACAGAGTCTGCCAGAAAAAGCGGTATTCTCCTTCAGGAATGGTATGGCCTTCGTAGATGGTAAATGGTTCTTCCAAAAATTCAAAGGAGGAAGCCATCTTCCATCCCACCTGATCCCCTGAAAGGAACCTGATATTCAGGGGGGTGATTTTCCATTCGCGGGTCAATAACCGGTTATCAAAACCGGTAATATGATCTATTCCGGCTCCTGTCTGTACCTGAAGGATCCCCCAGCGTTCGGGCCTGGGGCCCACCAGTAATTCACCGTAGCTCTCCCTTACACCTGGCCTGGGAACAAAACCGATCCCGGCCACAAAATTTTCCTGGATCTGCATATGTCCCAGCATGAGATACAACAGATCATTGGGATAGACAAGTTCAGCACCAAAGGCCAGCTCCCTTCCCTGGTTTTGGATTTCTGGATCTGTAAATTGTGTGGAGGACTTCAATCCATAGAGGTTAAAGGCCATATTCTTGTCGCCCCTGAATTTCGATGTCCCCAGCCGGAGATCCAATCCAAGTAGGTAATTGGGGATATCATTGATAGAATTCCCATAGGTTGAGATCATCCCCACCTGCGATTGATCCCCAAAATTCCTTGAGATGCGCGTGACCACAAAATTTGAATTCTTCCAATCATCCCGTCGGTCTTTCATATACATGGCACCCAGGTTCCACTGACCCGTCTGGCCAGTTAATTTACCTCCATAAAGCACGGGGATTGGATTTCCTGTCGAATCGAGACCAATACGCCTTGAAAAGAAAGGAATAAGCCTGGTGCTGTAGGAGTTGCCGCTCGCCCCGTTAATTCCAAAATTAAAATAATTGGATCCATCCAGGAAAAAGTCCCTCTTCTCGGGGTAGAACAACCGGAACCTGGTCAGGTTGATCTCCTGTGCATCCACTTCGGTCTGTGCAAAATCTGTATTGATGGTAATCGCTGCTTTGAGGTTGGAGGTTATGTTATAATAGGCCTCCATACCAGCATTGGCAACAGGTGTGATATGCCCGTCATCCTCCTTATAATCGGTTCCTGCAAGTCCGTAGGGAACAATATCGAGGCCCAGTCCCTGACTGATCTCTTCCATTCCTTCCAGGGTTCCTGCATCTGAAACCTGAAATTTGTGTGAGTTCAGATTGGCTACCGGCCAGTACCCGCTCTCTTGATTTTTCATATAATACCTGATCAGTTTGATGCCCCACTGATCTGACTCTTTTGCAAATCCCAGCGTTTTAAAAGGGATGGCCAGTTCGGCATCCCAGCCCTCACTATGGATCCTGGCCTTACCGGTCCACATTCCATCCCATGCTTTATTAAAGGAAGCACCATTCTCACTGACGATGGCATCGCCAATCGATCCCCTGGGGCCTATCTGGAACCAGTATGCATTCCTTTTGTCCAGGTAAGTATCCAGTATGACCTGGACCCGGTCGTCATTCCCCAGGTCCACATCCCTGGCCAGCTCTTTGGCAGTAATATTGTCAGGATTGCCAAAACAGCGAAATGCGATATAAAGGTTGTGATCATCACGTCCAAAATAGACCTCTGTTTTCTGTGTGAAAGCTTGTCCGTTTTGTGGTTCTCTCTGGACAAATGAGGCGACCGGTTCGGTATTCATCCAGGCTTCTTCGCTGATGATCCCGTCAATGATGGGTGGAGCCGGGAATCTGACAGCACGAATGGTCTCCTGACCAGCTACATGAAGAAGAAAAATGAAAAGGAGAATAAATGTGGGGATGACTTTACCTATGCGCACTGGAATCTGATTTGATCCCTAAAAGTAATATTTTTAAAAAAAAAAGCTATTGATCCGGCACTGCTTGCTGCAGCTCTCTTATAAAGCCGGCATCTACCCAGTAGATGTCGGCATTTCCATTGCCGGGGGAATCGTTCAGTGCCTTCAGATTTTGATAGTTCCAGTCAGCCTCCTCAATCTCATTGGTCCTGGTGGCCATAAAAAAGAAGACCTCGCCGCCGGGAGAAACATAGGGCGACCAGCCCCGGGCATTATCACTGTTCACCGGGGTTCCCATATTAATCGGCTCGGACCAGCGATCGTTCTGGTCCCTGAAGACAATATAGTAGTCAACCCCGTCATAGGCGTCGGGCATGCCCACAGCCGGAACAATCATATAGCTTTCGTCGGGGGCAACAAAGGCATTAAAGCGATTGGTACCGCAGTTAACCTGTATTGGCAGGAGTTCGGGTTCCTGGAATGCTCCATCCACCCACCTGGATCGAAAGATCTGGTTCAGGCTGCTCCCTTTTTCGTTGCGGGTAAAATATAAGGTGCCATCCTTTGTCAGAGAAGGGAAAAATTCTCCGCCATCGGTATTGACCGGTTCTCCCAGGTTTTCAGGAAGCCCCCACTCGCCTGAGTCGCCCCGCTCCACCACCCAGATATCCTGGTCTCCCACCGCTTCCTCACCATCGGGACGGTTGGAAAGAAAATAGAGCTTCGATCCATCTGCGGATAGAGCTGGTTCAAAATCCATCACTCCGGGTCCGCCCGAGAACGGAACAATCTCAGGAGGGAGCCAACTGCCGTTTACCTCCCTGGTATACAGGATCGTTGAATATGCGTAGTTGCCGATGGCCACACAGAAATAGATCTCTTTTCCATCGGGACTGATGGCTACATCCCGGGTGAACATCCCCGTGGAGACAATACCAGGTGCAAATAGCTCAGGAAGGGAGTCGGGAAGGGTTTGTCCCAGGAAAGGTCCTGAAAGATCCGGAAAGGAAACTTCCGGATCACTGGCATCAGGGCTTCCCGAGCAAGAAAAGAACAGTACTGTGGTGATGGTCAGCAGAAGGTTCCTGGCAATACTTTTTTTATGGTTCATGGTAACGGAGATATGGGGTTGATTATACAGTATAGATGTCAAAGCTCAGAATTACCCTGCCTAAAAACAAAAAACCGACTCTGAATTTTGAATTTTGTTGTGGAGATGCGATCTTGGGGACGGAATATCCCTTACGGATCAGATTTAAATGGAGAAGTACTGGAACCGCGAGTATAAACCGGGTTGGGAACTCAGACTTTGATCTTTGTTTAGTCCCTTAATTAGGATAACTTGTGGCAAACCTGAACTTAAGCTAAACTTAAACTTTCGTCAGTCATATGAAAAAGAACCAATTATTTACCATCCGGGTGGCGCTGACTGTAGCCCTGGGGGGATTTCTTATGGGATTCGATGCTTCGGTAATCTCAGGAGTTGTGAAATTCATAGAGCCCCAATTTGATCTGACCAAGATCCAGCTGGGCTGGTCGGTAAGCAGTCTGACGCTGATGGCTACTCTGGCCATGCTGGTATCCGGGCCCATCAGTGACCGGCTGGGACGCAGGACGGTGCTTAAATATGCAGCCATCCTTTTTTCCATATCGGCTGTGGGCTCCGCCCTGGCTCCAAATTTCGTTATGCTGGTGATTGCCAGGATGCTGGGGGGGATCGGAGTGGGAGCTTCGCTGATTATTGCCCCGGTATTTATTGCAGAGATCTCTCCCCCGGAGAGAAGGGGCCAGCTGGTCTCCTTTAACCAGCTGAATATTGTGCTGGGTATCTCCGTGGCCTTTTTTACCAATTACCTGATTGTCCGCCTGGGGTCCTCGGAGGCTGGCTGGGTGCAAACTCTGGGAATCGCGGAACATAACTGGCGCTGGATGCTGGGACTGGAAACGGTTCCTGCCATTTTCTATTTTTTTGCGCTCTTTTTTGTCCCTAGGAGTCCGCGCTGGCTCATGATGAAGGGAAAAACGGAAGAGGCCATGGTGGTTCTGAAGAGAGCTAATGACCCTGCGGCTGCGGAGAAGGAATTTAAAAATATTTCCGAGAGCCTGGAGAGCGGAACGGAGAAAAAGAAAGTACCCCTGGCCGAACTCTTTAAACCTGCCCTCCGGCTGGTTTTGATCATTGGACTGGGCGTAGCGATCCTCCAGCAGATCACCGGGATCAATGCGGTTTTCTTCTATGCACCGATGATCTTTGAGCAATCCGGGATAGGGACGGATGCAGCTTTTTCACAGGCCATACTGGTGGGCTTGACCAATCTTCTATTCACCGTCGTGGCTATTCTGTTTATTGACCGCCTGGGCAGGAAATTCCTTCTGGGTGTTGGAATGGCCGGGATCGCCATCTTCATGTTCCTTCTGGCAGCCGGATTTAACTCGGCCAGCTACTCCCTGACAGGCGAGGCCATTGAGGTGCTGTCGGAAGATCTGGATAAGGAGGCACTTTACACGATCCAGGGGGAGGTGTATGACAGCGATGTGAAGTTCAAGGATAAACTGACAGAGATTCTGGGCGTTTCAGGCCTGAAAGAGCACGAATCAGAGCTGATCGCCGGGGCCATTGACAGCAACCCGTGGCTGATCCTGATCGGGATCCTGGGTTTTGTGGCCTCCTTTGCTGTATCCATTGGTCCGGTGATGTGGGTCCTGTTTTCCGAGCTGTTTCCCAACTGGATACGGGGACTGGCCATCTCCTTTGTGGGTTTTATTAACTCGCTGATCAGCTTCTCCGTGCAGCTGGTATTCCCCTGGGAGCTGGCTACCCTGGGCACTGCCGGAACCTTCCTGATATATGGAATCTTCGGGGCGCTTGGACTGGTCTTTGTGTTGATCATGGTCCCGGAAACCAAAGGGAAATCCCTGGAAGAGCTGGAAAAGATACTTGTCAAAAAATAGGCTTTTGCCAATAGGTATGTCGCATTAAATCGGACCTGATATATGAAAAGGCGGAACATTTTCATTGGGAATAATCCTGTGAAAGTCAATGAATCAGCAGTAAAAGGTGAGTTTGTTGAGCTGGAGGGAGAAAGGTATTATAAGATATCCAATGTGGACCGGATACCCGATTTTTTCATTAGCCTGGTGAGTGCTTCTGATCAGTGGATGTTTATTTCCAGCAACGGATCCCTCAGTGCTGGCCGTAAGAACGCGGAAGGGGCGCTGTTCCCTTACTATTCTGAGGATAAGATCCACGACTTCAAAGGACGTACCGGAAGCAGCACCCTGATCCTGCTTCGCGAGGGCGATCAGTTAAAGCTATGGGAACCCTTTCAAGGGACCCCCGGAGTCTATGCAGTCAGAAGGAACCTCTATAAGAACCTGTTCAGTAACAAGCTGGTATTTGAAGAAATCAACGAGGATCTGGCTTTGACCTTCCGCTACACCTGGTATAACAGCGACCGCTTTGGCTTTGTTAAGCGATCCGCACTGGTAAATCAGGGAAAGCGGTCCAGACAGGTGGAACTGCTGGATGGCCTGCAAAATATACTTCCTGCCAGTGTGAACAGCGGCCTTCAATTAAGCTCCAGCAACCTCCTGGATGCCTATAAACGGCAGGAGCTGGTTCCGGGAACTACTCTGGGCCTCTACCGCTTGAGTTCGGTGCCCTCTGACACGGCCGAGCCCAGCGAATCCCTGAAAGTAAATACCGTATGGTCCGAGGGGCTTCAGAACAGTACCATATTGCTCTCCAGTTTGCAGCTGGATGCGTTCAGGTCAGGATATAAACTTGAACAGGAGCATGATATCAAGGCCACCCGGGGGGCTTACTTTGTTTATTCGACCCTCCAGTTACCTGCCGGAAAAAAGCAGCAGTGGAGCATGATCGCTGAGGTGAACCAGGATGCGGCCGGAGTTGCCGGACTGGTGGAGCTGCTCAAATCAGAGAAGACACCCGGCGAGCTGGTGCTGGCTGATATCGTTGAAAGCGAAAGGGAGCTGATCTCCCTGCTGGCCTCTTCGGATGCGATGCAAAAAACAGAAGATGAGTTGAGTACCACCAGACATTTATCCAATGTACTGTTCAATGTGATGAGAGGGGGGATCTTTATGGATAATTACCAGGTGCCCTTAGCGGATTTTATGGCATTTATCTCTAAAGCCAATTCCACCATTCTTCAGGATGCGGAACGACTCCTGGAAAAGGGTGAAACAACTATCTCCTACAGCCAGCTCCTGAAGAGGGCCGGCTCCCGGAAATCCCCCGTTCTTATCCGCTTAAGCTATGAATACCTGGCACTGACCTTCAGCAGGAGGCACGGGGATCCCAGCCGCCCATGGAACAAATTTTCCATTGAGAACAGGAAAGAGGACGGCAGCAGGAACCTGGACTATGAGGGAAACTGGCGGGATATTTTCCAGAATTGGGAAGCCCTGTCCCTTTCCTTTCCGGGCTATGTGGAGAGCATGATCAGCAAATTTGTAAATGCGACCACTGCCGATGGCTACAACCCCTACAGGATCACCCGCAATGGCATCGACTGGGAAGTTCCCGACCCTTCAGACCCCTGGTCAAACATTGGTTACTGGGGGGACCACCAGATCATCTACCTGCTCAAATTCCTGGAGATTTCAGCGAGCCATCATCCGGGTCAGCTTCAGAAACTCCTTAGCAGTGAGCTCTTCACCTACGCCAATGTCCCTTACCGGATCAAAGCATACAGGGAGCTCCTTTTGGATCCCCAGAATACCATTCTTTTTGACCATGATCTTGAGAAGCTCATTTTAACCCGGGTGGAAACAGTGGGATCGGACGGAAGATTGATCTGGAACAGGGAAGAGCAGGTGATGCATGTAAACCTGGCAGAAAAGCTTCTGGCAACCCTGCTTTCCAAACTTTCAAATTTCATTCCCGGAGCCGGAATCTGGATGAATACCCAGCGACCTGAATGGAACGATGCCAATAATGCCCTGGTTGGCTATGGGGTTTCCATGGTGACCACCTATTACCTGCGTGCTTTTATACAATTCTGCAGGGAACTTCTGACAGATTCTCCACAGGAATCCCTGATGCTTTCCGAAGAGCTGGCTACTTTTTTCTCCGGGATGAGCTCTGCGCTGGAGCTTCAGCTTAAAGACCCGGATAAGATGTTGACAGAAAAGGGAATGAAGCGCTGTATGGATCAGTTTGGGGAAGCAGGGAGCGAGTTCCGGCAGCGCATATATCAGGAGGGATTTTCAGGTAAAAAAACGGAGATATCCAAAGCTCAGCTGCTTAACTTTTTTGAGTTTGCCCTGTCGGCCATAGATTCCACCATCTCCTCCAACCGGCGAGAGGACCACCTCTACCATGCCTATAACCTGATCCGCGTGGATGGAGACCGGGTCCAACTGCGGCGGCTTTATGAAATGCTGGAGGGTCAGGTAGCCGTTCTAAGTTCCGGTTATTTAAAGGTGGAGGAGTCCATAAAGCTTTTGGATTCGCTGAAGACCGGCAGGCTTTTCCGGGAGGATCAGTACAGTTATATCCTTTATCCCGACCGGGAACTTCCCCTGTTTATGGAAAAAAATCTGATACCCGCGGAGGAGGTGGATCGTTCAAAACTGCTTAAAACATTGATTCAAAACTCGGATGGGCAGATCCTGGTGCAGGATGTGAACGGGAATTTTCACTTTCACTCCGATTTCAGAAATGCCGGCTTCCTGGAGAAGGCACTTGAGCGCTTGCCGGAAGCGTATTCAGGGCTGCTTGAAACGGAGCGGGAGCTGATCCTGGGGATCTATGAAGATATCTTTGATCACCAATCCTTTACGGGACGTTCAGGAACCTTTTATGGCTACGAGGGCCTGGGTAGTATCTACTGGCACATGGTATCAAAACTGCTTCTGGCGGTTTGTGAAACCTATTTCAGGGCAGTTGAACAGGGAAATAGCCCGGAAATACTTGGCAGGCTGGCTGCCCACTTCTACGAAATCAGAGCTGGAATCGGCCTGAATAAGGATCCTGAAGTATATGGTGCCTTTCCCACGGATCCTTATTCGCATACTCCGCGGAACAGGGGAGCCCAGCAACCCGGTATGACCGGACAGGTGAAGGAGGATATTATAGCCAGATGGGGGGAACTGGGCATCCAGGTCCGAGAAGGTAGGATCCGCTTCAATCCAGTCCTCCTCCGGCGACAGGAGTTTCTTTCAGCGCCCGGGGAGTTTCAGTATGTGGATGTGCAGGGAGAGAAACACAGGGAATTTCTGGAGAAAGATACCCTGGCATTTACCTATTGCCAGGTTCCGGTGCTCTACCATTTATCGGGTGAACAAAAAATTATCCTGCATCTTGTGGATGGAGCGGAGGTTCAGATCCAGGGGCACTGTGTGGATCCCACTCACAGCTCAAAGATCTTCTCCAGAAGTGGAGAGATAGTCCGGGCAGAGATCTGGCTCTCCCCGGGTTTGTAATCCATGGTTATCCTGTTGTATGGACTGCCTGCTTATCCTGCTACTCCACTCCGAACTTAAAGATGGTCTGGGACACAAACTTGTCTCCCGGACGAAGCACGGTACTGGGAAAATCAGGCTGATTGGGTGAATCCGGGAAATGCTGTGTCTCCAGGCACAATCCCGTATGCTGCGCAAAGACTCTTTTACCTGATAGCAGTGATCCATCCAGGAAGTTCCCGGTGTAAAACTGGACCCCGGGCTCTGTGGTCAGCACTTCCACAAAACGGCCTGACTTTGGGTCCAGCACCTTGGCCGCCAGCCTTTGTTCACTCTCTGAACCGTCCAAAACAAAGTTGTGGTCATACCCCACCGGATCGTTGCCCAGCTGGTCAAAACGCTCCCCGATTACCCTTGGTTTCCTGAAGTCGAAAGGAGTCCCCTCCACAAAGGCAAGTTCACCGGTGGGGATCAGCTCCTCATTCACGGGAGTATATTTTGAGGCAGAGATATAGAGTATATGATCCAAAATGGTCCCTTCGCCAGCCAGGTTAAAATAAGTATGGTTCGTCAGGTTCAGTACAGTGGCCTGGTCAGTTTCCGCCTCATAGGTAATAAAGAGTTTGTCCATCAGCAATTCATAGGTAACGGTGACCTGCAGATTACCGGGATAGCCTTCCTCTCCATCCGGACTCAGATAGCTGAGTTTTAAGGCCGATCGCTCGTCACAGGAGATCACTTCAGCGTCCCAGAGCACGTCATCAAAACCAAGGATCCCGCCATGAAGGGTATTGACCCCATTATTGGCGTTCAGCGGATAGGTGACTCCGTCCAGGGTAAATTGAGCCTTGGCAATCCGGTTGCCATACCTGCCGATCAGTGCGCCGAAATTGGGATGACCCGCCAGGTATTGATCCAGATTATCAAATCCCAGAGCAATATTCCCGGTTTTTCCATTTTTATCGGGAGTGTGAATTTCTGTAATAATGCCGCCGTAATTGGTGATCTTGACCACAATACCACTCTCATTTTTCAAGGTATACAGCATGACGGAATCACCCTCAGGCATCAATCCAAAAAAGGTTTTTTCCACTTTGCATTTTGGATTTTTTTGCTCGATTTCGGTCTGCTCCTTCTTCGCTGAATTACAAGCGGTAAGTATCAGGAAAAGTGCAACAATCAATGAAAGACCCGTGATAATCGGGAACTTGGATAGTACGTAAATTCTTTTGTCCATGGGCATAGTTATTAGGGTTTAACTTCTTTCGAATTCCAGTCTCTCTCCCCGGATCATCTCATTAAAAAGCCCGTCCTTATAAGCAAGCTTCCCATTCACCCAGGTATGGCTTACCCTGGAGTGGAAAACCTCGCCCTCGAAAGGAGACCAGCCACATTTGTAGTGGATATTGCTATGGGCCACCTTCCATTCCTGATTCATATCCACCAGGACCAGATCTGCTTTGAATCCGGGTTCAATAAAGCCACGGTCCTTCACAGCAAACAACCGGGCAGGGGCATGACACATCTTTTCCACCACCTTTTCGATGCTTATTTTTTCCTGGTGAACCAGTTCAAGCATTGCAATTAGTGAATGCTGGACCATAGGGCCTCCCGAAGGCGACTCGAAATATTTGCTCTGTTTCTCTTCTATGGTATGCGGTGCATGATCGGTGGCAATCACGTCCAGTGTATCATTCAGGACAGCCGCCAGCAGGGAATCGCGGTCATGCATGGTTTTAATGGCAGGATTCCATTTAATCAGGGTGCCTTTTCTTACATAATCCGAATCATGAAACCAGAGGTGATGAAGGCAGACCTCAGCGGTAATCCGTTTCTTTTCGAAATCGGTTCCCGGCTGGAACAGCTCCAGCTCTTTTGCGGTGGATATATGGAGTACATGGAGCCTGGTATTATGTTTTCTGGCCAGTTCCACAGCCAGGGAACTGGAGAGATAGCAGGCCTCCTCGCTGCGGATCAGCGGGTGCTGTTCCACCGGTACCTCTTCCCCGAACTCCTCCCTTGCCTTTTGCATATTTCGCACTATGGTAGCCTCATCTTCACAGTGGGTGCATATCAGAGTCGGCGATCCGGCAAAGATAAGTTCAAGCGCATTCCGGTCGTCCACCAGCATGTTTCCGGTGGAGGATCCCATAAATACCTTTACCCCGCAGTGTTTTGAAGGATCGAGCTTTTTAATCTCATCCATATTGTCATTGGTGGCTCCCAGGTAGAAAGAGTAATTGGCCATGGAGACCTCCGAGGCCCGGGTATACTTTTTCTCCAACTCTTCGATGGAAGTAGCCGGCGGTTTGGTATTGGGCATTTCCATAAAAGAAGTAATCCCCCCGGCCACAGCCGCTTTCGATTCTGTAGCGATCTCTGCCTTGTGGGTCAATCCGGGTTCCCGGAAGTGAACCTGATCATCGATGATACCAGGGAGAAGGTAGTTTCCTCCGGCATCAACAACTTCTGCCAGATCCTGCTCCACCCCGGGCTCGCCTGTTCCGATGGCACGTATAATCCCGCCCCTGACATGCACAAAGCCGTGGCTTATTTTCCCCTTGTTTACAATCTTTGCGTTCCTGATCAGGTAGTTATTCATAATATCTCTGTTATCATATTTCCCCGGGTGCCTGTTGCGGAGTCAGCCATGATTCCTGTCATAGCGTTTGAACCAGCTGCCCGTGCTTAATCCGATTACCCCGAAAATGGCTTCACTCACTATTTTGCCTGACATTTTTGAGGTTCCCTCTTTCCGGTCTGTGAAGATGATGGGAAGCTCCACCACCTGGAAGCCATATTTCCATGCCTTGAATTTCATTTCAATCTGGAAAGCGTATCCTTTAAACTTGATCCTGTTCAATTTAATCACTTCCAGAACCTCCCGGCGATAACAGACAAAGCCTGCGGTAGCATCGCGAACCTTCATGCGGGTAATCATCCGGACATAGACCGAGGCAAAGTAAGAGATCAATACCCGGCTCATGGGCCAGTTCACCACGTTTACTCCCGAAATATACCTGGATCCGATGGCCACATCGGCCGACCCCTTCTCGCAGGCCTCTATCAACCTGGGCAGGTCAACGGGATTGTGCGAGAAGTCGGCATCCATTTCGCATATATACTGGTAGCCTCTTTCCAGGGCCCACTGGAACCCTTTAATATATGCGGTCCCCAGGCCCAGTTTTCCCGGGCGTTCCAAAAGATGAAGCGATCGGGTATGTTTAGATTGCAGCTCTTTGATCCTGGTACCGGTGCCGTCCGGGGAGTTGTCGTCAACGATCAAAAGGTGCACCTTTATAGGTAGCCCCAGGACCGCATCCACCAACCGGTCGATATTCTCAATCTCATTATACGTAGGGACAATAACCAGTCGATCACTCATATTCGTTTTGCCTAAGAAACAAAATTACATCATTTTTCGAAGTTTTTGTTAGCCAGCTAAAAGTAAAGCTCTATATTTGCAGGCCGCTTATAGAAGCGGTGTTCCTTGAAAAGCGTTTTAAAATCTGTTGATTCCCAGGCCAATATGATTTATTATAAAAAAAATCAAAAAAAGATTTGGAGAATCAAATTTAAAGCACTTATCTTTGCATCCGCTTTTAACAAGCACTTGTTCTAAAAAGGGTTGAAATTGTGAAGAAAGTTTTTTGAGGATTCGGATAATGTTATTATCTTTGCAATCCGCTAAAACGTAAGTGAAAACGGAACAAAGTTCTTTGAAAATATTGAAGTAAGAAATAGGTAAAGAAGTCACCTAAAATTCCAAATGAATTTTAAGGAGTGAAGAATCTTGAGCAAATTAAATTTTTTTTACAATGAAGAGTTTGATCCTGGCTCAGGATGAACGCTAGCGGCAGGCCTAACACATGCAAGTCGAGGGGTAACGATGTCTTCGGACAGGCGACGACCGGCGCACGGGTGAGTATCGCGTTTGTAACCTACCTTTAACTGGAGAATAGCCCGAAGAAATTCGGATTAATACTCCATAATACTATGATCTGGCATCTTTTTATAGTTAAAGCTCCGGCGGTTAAAGATGGACATGCGTAACATTAGTTTGTTGGTGAGGTAACGGCTCACCAAGACTACGATGTTTAGGGGGTCTGAGAGGATGGTCCCCCACACTGGTACTGAGACACGGACCAGACTCCTACGGGAGGCAGCAGTGAGGAATATTGGTCAATGGGCGCAAGCCTGAACCAGCCATGCCGCGTGAAGGATGACAGCGCTACGCGTTGTAAACTTCTTTTGTACAGGAAGAAACACTTCTACGTGTAGAAGCTTGACGGTACTGTACGAATAAGCATCGGCTAACTCCGTGCCAGCAGCCGCGGTAATACGGAGGATGCAAGCGTTATCCGGATTTATTGGGTTTAAAGGGTACGTAGGCGGAAAATTAAGTCAGTAGTGAAATCCCGCAGCTTAACTGTGGAACTGTTATTGATACTGGTTTTCTTGAATTTAGTTGAGGTAGGCGGAATGTGTAATGTAGCGGTGAAATGCTTAGATATTACACAGAACACCGATTGCGAAGGCAGCTTACTAAGCTATGATTGACGCTGAGGTACGAAAGCGTGGGGAGCGAACAGGATTAGATACCCTGGTAGTCCACGCCGTAAACGATGATCACTCGTTGTTGGCAATAAACAGTCAGCGACTGAGCGAAAGCATTAAGTGATCCACCTGGGGAGTACGCTCGCAAGAGTGAAACTCAAAGGAATTGACGGGGGCCCGCACAAGCGGAGGAACATGTGGTTTAATTCGATGATACGCGAGGAACCTTACCTGGGCTTAAATGCAAAACGACGGATCGGGAAACTGATCCTTCTTCGGACGGCTTGCAAGGTGCTGCATGGCTGTCGTCAGCTCGTGCCGTGAGGTGTCGGGTTAAGTCCCATAACGAGCGCAACCCTCATCATTAGTTGCCAGCGGATAATGCCGGGGACTCTAATGAAACTGCCGGTGTAAACCGAGAGGAAGGTGGGGATGACGTCAAGTCAGCACGGCCCTTATGTCCAGGGCTACACACGTGTTACAATGGTCGGTACAAAGGGCAGCTACCTGGTGACAGGATGCTAATCTCTAAAACCGATCTCAGTTCGGATCGAAGTCTGCAACTCGACTTCGTGAAGCTGGATTCGCTAGTAATCGCGCATCAGCCATGGCGCGGTGAATACGTTCCCGGGCCTTGTACACACCGCCCGTCAAGCCATGGAAGCTGGGGGTACCTGAAGTCCGTAACCGTAAGGAGCGGCCTAGGGTAAAACTAGTAACTGGGGCTAAGTCGTAACAAGGTAGCCGTACCGGAAGGTGCGGCTGGAACACCTCCTTTCTAGAGAGGTTCTTTACGATGACTTCTTTCCTATCTTACTTCATTATTTTATATATCCTTGTTTAAACGCATTTTAACGTTTTAACTGGAATATCCCGATGCTCAGTGTGTTGCAGGCATGTAACATCCGGGATGACGGGATGCTGAGCGGGAGATAACAGTCCCGTAGCTCAGGTGGTTAGAGCGCTACACTGATAATGTAGAGGTCCCCAGTTCAAGTCTGGGCGGGACTACTTAAAGTGCGGGGGATTAGCTCAGTTGGCTAGAGCGCCTGCTTTGCACGCAGGAGGTCATCGGTTCGACTCCGATATTCTCCACTACTGCCAGATTCCGATGAATTCGGATAGGCGAAGGTTCTTTGACATATTGGAAAGAAGATTTTTTAAATAACCGTATTTGAAAAAAGTAAGTAAGAGCGTATGGTGGATGCCTAGGCTCTCAGAGGCGATGAAGGACGTGACAAGCTGCGATAAGCTACGGGGAGGTGCAAATAACCGCTATATCCGTAGATTTCCGAATGGGGAAACCCACCTGGATGAAGACCAGGTACTCCGCAAGGAGGGCAAACCCGGCGAACTGAAACATCTAAGTAACCGGAGGAAGAGAAAACAATAGTGATTCCCTAAGTAGTGGCGATCGAACGGGGAAGAGCCCAAACCAATGTCGTTTCGGCGACATTGGGGTTGTAGGACTACAACATGGATTATAGATTCGAAATGGAATTTTCTGGAAAGTTAAACCATAGAAAGTGAAAGTCTTGTACATGTAAGAATTTAAAATCCTAGTAGTATCCTGAGTAGCGCGGAACACGAGAAATTTTGCGTGAAACTGCCAGGACCATCTGGTAAGGCTAAATACTCCTGAGAGACCGATAGTGAACTAGTACCGTGAGGGAAAGGTGAAAAGCACCTCGAACAGAGGAGTGAAATAGTACCTGAAACCATGCGCTTACAAACGGTCGGAGCCGCTTTATGCGGTGACGGCGTGCCTTTTGCATAATGAGCCTACGAGTTACTCCTCACTAGCAAGGTTAAGTTCTTCAGGAACGAAGCCGAAGCGAAAGCAAGTCTGAATAGGGCGTCTAGTTAGTGGGGGTAGACGCGAAACCTGATGATCTATCCATGGCCAGGTTGAAGCTGTGGTAACACACAGTGGAGGACCGAACCAGTTCACGTTGAAAAGTGTTTGGATGAGCTGTGGATAGGGGTGAAAGGCCAATCAAATTGGGAAATAGCTCGTACTCTCCGAAATGCATTTAGGTGCAGCCTCGAGTACAAGTGTCATAGAGGTAGAGCTACTGATAAGGCTAGAGGGCTTCACCGCCTATCAACCCTTGATAAACTCCGAATGCTATGACATGTTCCTCGGGAGTGAGGCGTTGGGTGCTAAGGTCCGGCGCCAAAAGGGAAAGAACCCAGACCATCAGCTAAGGTCCCCAAGTGTATGCTAAGTTGAACTAACGTAGTGCGATTGCTCTGACAGCTAGGATGTTGGCTTGGAAGCAGCCATTCATTTAAAGAGTGCGTAACAGCTCACTAGTCGAGCGATTGTGCATGGATGATAATCGGGCATAAGCATACCACCGAAGCTATGGACTTATAACGTAAGTTATGAGTGGTAGGAGAGCATTCCAGTTGCATCGAAGGTGAATCGTAAGGTTTGCTGGAGCGGCTGGAAAAGAAAATGTAGGCATAAGTAACGATAAAGCAGGTGAGAAACCTGCTCGCCGAAAGACTAAGGTTTCCGGATCAACGCTAATCGGATCCGGGTTAGTCGGGTCCTAAGGCGAAACCGAAAGGTGTAGTCGATGGACAACTGGTTAATATTCCAGTACTACCTTATACTGCGATGGGATGACGAAGTAGTGAAAGGTCCGCGTGCTGACGGAATAGCACGTTAAAGGTTGTAGGTATATCTCCGGGTTAATAGCTTGGAGATGCTGACGCTGATAGTACCGTGAGCCTTCGGGCAAGCGGATAGTGACCCTAAGCAGACTTCCAAGAAAAACCCCTAAGCTTCAGGTATAAGGTACCCGTACCGTAAACCGACACAGGTAGTCGAGGAGAGAATCCTAAGGCGCTCGAGTGATTCATGGTTAAGGAACTAGGCAAAATGACCCCGTAACTTCGGGAAAAGGGGTGCCATCGTAAGATGGCCGCAGAGAAATAGCCCAGGCGACTGTTTATCAAAAACACAAGGCTTTGCGAAATCGAAAGATGATGTATAAGGCCTGACACCTGCCCGGTGCTGGAAGGTTAAGAGGGGGGGTTATCCTTCGGGAGAAGCTCTGAATCGAAGCCCCAGTAAACGGCGGCCGTAACTATAACGGTCCTAAGGTAGCGAAATTCCTTGTCGGGTAAGTTCCGACCTGCACGAATGGTGTAACGATCTGGGCACTGTCTCAACCATGAGCTCGGTGAAATTGTAGTTCCGGTGAAGATGCCGGATACCCGCGACGGGACGGAAAGACCCCGTGCACCTTTACTATAGCTTAACATTGATTTTGGGTAAATGATGTGTAGGATAGCTGGGAGACTTTGAAGCGGCTTCGCCAGGAGTCGTGGAGTCAACCTTGAAATACCAGCCTTCATTTATCTGGAATCTAATCCCTTCGGGGAGACAGTGTTTGGTGGGTAGTTTGACTGGGGTGGTCGCCTCCAAAAGAGTAACGGAGGCTTCTAAAGGTACCCTCAGCATGATTGGTAACCATGCGTAGAGTATAATGGCATAAGGGTACTTGACTGTGAGACTGACAAGTCGACCAGGTACGAAAGTAGAGCATAGTGATCCGGTGGTTCCGTATGGAAGGGCCATCGCTCAAAGGATAAAAGGTACGCCGGGGATAACAGGCTGATCGCTCCCAAGAGCTCATATCGACGGAGCGGTTTGGCACCTCGATGTCGGCTCGTCACATCCTGGGGCTGGAGAAGGTCCCAAGGGTTGGGCTGTTCGCCCATTAAAGTGGCACGCGAGCTGGGTTCAGAACGTCGTGAGACAGTTCGGTCCCTATCTGTCGTGGGCGTTGGATATTTGAGAGGACCTGACACTAGTACGAGAGGACCGTGTTGGACAGACCTCTAGTGTACCTGTTGTGGCGCCAGCTGCATTGCAGGGTAGCTACGTCTGGAAGGGATAAGCGCTGAAAGCATCTAAGCGCGAAGCCTGCCTCAAGATGAGATATCCCTTAAGGGCCGTTAAAGACGATAACGTTGATAGGCTGCAGGTGTAAAGGCAGTAATGTCATAGCCGAGCAGTACTAATTGCCCGTGAGCTTTTTTCAAGGCTATTTAAAAGATACTTCTTCCAGTATGTCAATCTTATTTGAAGACTTTAGGTGACTATTGCAATGGGGACCCACCTCTTACCATTCCGAACAGAGAAGTTAAGCCCATTTGCGCCGATGGTACTGCGTATTGTGGGAGAGTAGGTCGTTGCCTATCTTTTTTAATCCCGCTCGGTTTTCCGGGCGGGATTTTTTTATACATGTTGTTGTTTGTGATACTTTGCTAATTTAGCATATCATTTGCACCCATTGGTGAGAAGATTCTATTTCATATCAGTCTTGGTTCTTGCTTTTGCGGTTCATGCACAGGGGCAGGTCATTGATACTACCAGAAAAATCAATACCTGGATGCTGAAGCATAATTTCACCCGTTTCGAGGAGGTCCAGCTGGACACCAATATGCACCAGGTGCAACGGCATTTTAATCCGGCCTATGAACATGGATTCAGTTATGAGTCGCTTGGGATTCTTGGTCATGGGATGAATCACGTGGATTTTATGTTAAGGCAGGATCCCACCCAATTCCTTTTTGGAAGAGCCTGGGAACCAAACATGAAAACCGCGGAGCGGACCATCTTCTATAATACCAGGACTCCCTTTACGTCTCTTTCTTACTCAACCATCCCCGGGAACGATTGGAAAGAGGATAATATTGAGGTGATTCACACACAGAATGCCTCTCCATATACCAACTTCGGGCTGGAGTTTAATATAATCTCCAGCAAGGAATTATACCTGAACCAGGAAACCAAGAACAACCGGGCCGGACTGTTCGGGAGTCATGCCAGGGACCGGTATAGCATATTCGGGACCTTCTACTATAACGATGTAAAAGCCGGGGACAATGGAGGGATCGCAAACAGGGATTCATTTTTACTGGATGTGAAGGATCAATGGTATGAATATGAAGTGAACCTGGAGGAGGCAAATTCCCACTACAGGAACCTGTCCCTGTTCACCACACAGAAATACAAGCTCCTGGAACGGCAGATACATACAGACAGCCTGGGAAACAGCACAAGCACCGGAAAGACCCTTGCCCTCTCGCATCAGCTGATCATAGAGCGGCAGCTAAAGGATTATTCGGATGAGGTGGACATGGACCTGCTATCACCGGTTTACAGGAATTATTACTATTTGGATTCAGAGGCACTCGATTCTGCTTCAGAGGATAGGATCTCCAACGTGTTCCAGTTGATCCTGGGTGATTCAGATTATGATAAGATCTCGGCACGGATATTTGCCGGACATGAGTTCAGGCGCTTTGGTATGCTTTCACCCCAGACCCTTTATATTGATTCCCTGGACAGGGATACAGTGGTCAGTGACTTTCAGCTGGATCATTTTAACGACGTAAGCCTGGGCTTTCACCTGGCAGGCCCTACTACCGGGATCTGGGACTGGGTCATCGACGGGACTTACTATCTGCTGGGGTACAATCAGAACGATTTCAAGCTGCATTTCACCTTCTCCAGAGAACTGGGAGGAAGGACAGACCTGGGACTACGGGCCAGCCTTGAAAGTTCCAGACCGAACTATTTTACCAACCGGTATTCCTCCTCATTCCTACAGTGGGAAAACGATTTCCCGGCCATGTATCGGATCAAGGGAGAAGCATTTATCCAGAGTGACAACAAAGATACAGATATCAGGCTGGGGACCTCTTACATATCCAACTATATTTATTGGGACGAGGATGCTTTGCCCCGCCTGTACGACAAGGACCTTCTGGTATTTACCGCCCATATGTCCAGGCATTTTAAACTGGGGGGTTACAACTCCGAAACCAAACTTCTGGTTCAATATACCACCGCAGAGGAAGTGCTTCGTCTGCCCCTGGCTGCCCTCTATTCGTCCAACTACTGGAACCAGTCGCTTTTTAAAGGGGCCCTGGTTGCAGATTTGGGATTTGATTTCTATTACACCACCAAGTACCGGGCAAGCGCTTATATGCCGGCCACCGGAGTTTTCCATCTTCAGGATGAGTATGATGTAGGAGGATACCCCTTCCTGGATGTATTCCTGGCCTTCCGCGTAAAGCAGACCCGGATGTTTGCTACCTATCACAATATACTGCAGGGTCCTGGCTTAGCAGGTAACAATTTTTATACGGCCTACTCCTATCCCATGAAACCCCGGCATTTCAGGTTGGGGATCATATGGTACTTCTATGACTGAGAAGCTAAATATAAGAGCAGTGATCCTGCTGATGCTCGCTCCCATGCTGCTTAGCCTGGGATCATGCAGGCAGGGGAATGAGTCAAGGTTCCGGGATATCGAACAGCTGCTCCCGGAGAACCGGATCACAAATATGGAGTTGATCCGGCAGAACGGGGAGTTAAGAGTAGTCACAGAGTATAATTCCATCAGCTACTTCCTCTATCGTGGGCAGGCCCTTGGATTTCAGTACGAGATGTTGCAGAGGCTGGCAAACCACATGAATCTGGCTCTTGATGTGAGTGTAAGCAATGACCTTAACCAGAATTTCAGTGACCTCCGGGAAGGGAAGGTGGATCTGATTGCCATGAATCTGACGGTCACGGCGGAGAGAAAGTCGGAAGTGGCCTTCACTGCACCGCTTCTTCAAACCAGACAGGTGCTGGTTCAGAGAAAACCGGAACTATGGGAGAAAATGAGCAGCTTGCAGCGAGAATCTGCATTGATCAGAAACCAGCTGGATTTGGAGGGGAAAACGGTTTATGTGCAGAGGGGATCGGTATATGAAGCCCGTTTACGCTCCCTTTCCGATGAGATTGGTGGAGGGATCCATATCGAGCAGGTTAATATGGAATCGGAACAGCTTATCCAGCGTGTAGCATTGGGAGAAATCGATTATGCGGTTTGTGATGAGAATGTGGGGTTGGTCAATGCCACCTACTACCCTGAACTGGATGTGGGTACGGCCATCTCTTTTCCCCAGCACGTGGCCTGGGCGGTCCATCCCCGTTCCGATAGTCTGTTAAAGGTGGTTAACCAGTGGATCAACAGCTTTCGAAGGACCGATGAATATGCGATACTATATCATAAGTACTTCAATAACAGGCACTCTTACAGGAGTATTCACAGTGAATACTATACCCTGGGGAGCGGAAAAATATCCCGGTATGATGAGATCATCAGAAAAGAAAGTGAGCGCATTGGCTGGGATTGGAGGTTGCTTGCATCTGTGATATATCAGGAGTCCAGATTCAACCCTGACGCAATCTCCTGGGCAGGTGCCTTCGGATTAATGCAGCTGATGCCTATTACAGCGGGGAGTTACGGAATAAGCCCGGATTCATCCCCTGAAGAGCAGATCCGGGCAGGGGCCAGTTTCATTCAGTGGCTGGACGATCGTTTCGATGAAGTGATTCCGGACCCGGAGGAACGGACTAAATTTGTTCTGGCTTCCTACAACATCGGACTGGGACATATCCAGGATGCAAGAAGATTGGCTGAGCGCTATGAATCTGATCCAAACCTTTGGTTTGGAAGTGTGGATGAGTGGCTGCTGAAAAAGTCGGACCCCGATTATTATTCAGATCCCGTGGTCCGTCATGGCTTTGCACGGGGGATAGAGACCTACAATTTTGTGAGAGATATTATGAACCGCTACGAGCACTATAAGAATATCCTTAACCAGGATGTGATGAAAGTCTCCCAGTCAGTTGAAGCAATTCGCTCAACATCATTGCAGTAGCCCCCCAGATCTTCTCTTTTCCAACGCGGTAAAATGGGGCCTCTATGGTCCGGCCATGATGCCAGATGGTTTCCGATTCGCTGTTTGCCGGATTCAGCAATTCTGAAACACTTGCTTCAATCACATACTGTACCTCTGAAGGATCGGGATCATACAAAGGAGCTTCAGGCATCCATCCTAAAAAGGGATAGACAATAAAATTACTGACCGGAATGTGTAGCGGTGTCAGGGCTCCCAGGATGTCAATGAATCCGGAGACACCCAGTTCCTCCCGGGTCTCCCTGATAGCGGTGTCCTCCAGTGAATGATCTCCTTCCTCCCAGGCACCCCCCGGGAAGGAGACCTGGGCGCTGTGGGGACCATCGTATTCATTACGCTTTATAAATACAAGGTGGGCAACGCCCCCGGAAGGGTAGAGCAGGGCCAGTACCGCGGCCCGAATTGCTTCCTTCTGGTCCGGAAATCTGCCTCTGTAGGTGGGAGCCATTTTTAGCTGTGCACTCTCACCTGGTAATGGACCCTCCAGGCTTCTTCTCCACCATTCCGGATTTACGGTCTTGTTCATAAAGATTTTGCGGGCCGTGCTACTGAAGTTTTATTATTTTTTGATACATCCTCTTATCAGAGTAGGTCACACTCAGGAAATAGCTACCACTGGTGAAGTTTGAAACATCTATGGCAATGGGTTCCTTTGCGTAGACCTGATCCAGTTCTTTAACAAGCAAACACCGCCCATTGTTATCCACTAACTTAATTTCCATAGGTGTTTCTATGGAATTTTCACTTTCCAGGAAGATCAAATTCTTTGAGGGATTGGGATACACCAAAAGACTGCTCTCCCCGGCAGGATTTGAAAAAATACCCGTGATTACAGTTAGGGTAAGCTGGTCAAACCAGACTCCTTCCTCCGAACTGATTGCAAGATTAAATGTAATCACCCTTGCGGGACATTCTTCAGAAATCGTCACCACAAATCCATCCTGACATTTTTTATATTCTCCTGCCGGAACAAATCCAAAAAAGTCATCCGAATCGCTGATGGTGATATAAGGATCTTCCGTAGAAAGCCCGGCAAATACATTGTGAGCATCTCCTTCTCCGGTATTGTTCACCCAGAGGGTAAGTTTGAAACTCTCACCCGGTTCGGGTACCCCGTTATTGTCACCGCTTTGATTAAAGTCATCATCCACCTGCTGATTGAATATACCCAGGAGGGGCAAGGCCGCCGGCAGGGGACAGTTGATGTGGAATTGATGGGTTTCAGCCACATGGTCCAGTCCCTTCAACAGAATGTAATAAGTATTGCCGGCGGTCCAGTCCATGCTGCCATAGCTCCCTGGCTCAGAGCTCAGGTCTCCAATACAGTTCCACCCATCAGGATTACAGCTAGTGCTCCAGGCATATAAGACAGGACCACCGGCGGCCGTCAGTTCAATGCTGTATACCCCGCTTTCCGGAGCCACAAAACTATATACCTGTTCGGTGCCGTAAGCCTCGTAGCCACAGAGACTCAGGTTCCAGCTACCGGAATTGGATTCACTGGTAAAGGTCCGGGTGTGAACTGAGCCACATCCACCTATGGAGATCATATGCTCACAGGGGTCAGGTGGAGGCGGATACACATGCAGGGAAAACTCTTCGTTCCAGTCCTGCTGAGCGGTATAGGCATTCAGATTAAATACAAGGTCTCCTTCCGGACAATCTTCCCCAACGGTAAAGGTGAAAGGTCCGGTTCCGTTTCGGCTTTCATCTGCCGGAATACTACCGAATAAGATATCCTGGTTCAGGAATTGAATATCCACCTGGCTGCTTTCCAGAATGGCCCCGGCATCCTCCGCATCGCCGGGTCCGTCGTTATGAAGGCTAAGCAGCAGCTCGATGGTCTCCCCCGGCTCAATCAATCCGTCACCGTCTCCGGAGCTTCCCCCGTTATCATCATCGTCAATGCTAAACTGGTCCAGTCGCAGGTTTGCAGGGGGTGGTTCCGGGCAGTTAATGTGGAAGCGCTGGCTTTCAGACGCATACTGCAGCCCTTTCAGCAGAATGTAATAGGTGGTTCCGGCAATCCAGTCCATGCTGCCGTAAGTTCCCAGCTGGGTACTGAGGTTTCCGATACAGTTCCAGGCCTCAGGACTGCAGCTTGTGCTCCACCCATATAGCACCTGGTCGCCGGCAGAAGTCAGCTCAATACTATAGGTGCCAGATTCCGGTGCCACAAAGCTAAATATTCGTTCAGGACCTGCTGCTTCAAAGGAACAGAGAGTCAGGTCCCAGGAGCCTCTGCTGAATTCACTGGTAAAAAACTGGCTATGCTCGGGACCACATCCGGAAATGGGAAGGATATAGTTGCAGGGATCTGCAGGAGGCGGATGAATATGCAGGAGAAACTCCTCGTCCCTGTCCTGCTGCAACGAAAATACATTCAGATTAAAAACGATGTCTCCTTCCGGACAATCCTCATGCACTGAAAAGCTAATCGTTCCGGTACCACTTCTGCTGTCACCTGCAGAGATGGGACCAATGTAGATATCCTGGTTCACAAATTGAATATGAGAATTGGTGGTTTCTAGAAGAATCCCGGCCTCCTCCGCATCTCCGGGTCCGTTATTAAAGATCCAGAAGGTCAGTTCAATGGTTTCTCCGGGTTCAATCAGGCCGTCTCCGTCTCCCGAACTCTCCCCGTTGTTATCATCATCAAACAGATAGTAGTCCAGCTGAAGGTCCGGCGGGGTATCCTCCGGGCAGTTGATATGGAACTGGTGGGTTTCCCCAACATTGTCCAGCCCCTTCAGGATGATGTAGTAGCTTTCCCCGGCGGTCCACTCCATGGCCCCATAACTACCCTCCTGGTAACTCAGATCACCAATACAGTTCCATTCACCTGGATGGCAGGCCGTGCTCCATCCATAGAGCACATGATCGCCAGTGGCGGTCAGTTCAATACTGTAGGTGCCGCTTGCGGGAGCCACAAACGAATATACCTGTTCCGTGCCATTCGCTTCAAGGCCGCACAGGTTCAGGTCCCAGATCCCGGTACTGGATGCACTGCTAAAGGTCTGGACATGACCGGGGCCACATCCGCCAATGTGAATCACATTATTGCAGGGATCGTTGTCTGGCATGATACCCATTATGGCCCACTGGCTGATATGGTAGTTGATTACATCAACATTTAAGGGGTCCAGGTAAAAATAGCCATCGTGACTCCCTCCCCACCCCCAGTTAAAATGGAAGTAGTCGCTTCCCATGTATCCGTCACAAATAAATGCATGACCCCCTCCTTCGTCACTGTTTCCCCGGTAATACACCGGCCTGCTATTGTCCAGTTCCGTGCGGAGCATCTCTTCCCATTCACTGCTTGAATAAGCATCTTTGGACAGATATACGGATTCGTCCGAGAAGGAGAAGATATTTTGTAAGGCTGAATGGGCCCAGCCGGAATATGCGGAGGAGCCATCAGGTCCGTAATCCATCTGCACGGCGACTCCGCAATGATATAAAAAACTTCCCACCGCTTCCATTTCCGGAGAACTGCTGGAGCTGTTCAGGGTGTTACTCATGACGGACCAGTCATAGCTAATCTGATCAATATCCTCTATCCACCCGTAGGTGCTGTGGGTATACCCGGGTATGTGATCCACATAAGCAGGATGTTCCCAGTAGTGGATGATCTGGGCCATGGCCACCGCCACGCAACCCACCAGGGCATGATCACAGGGTCCTTCCGTATCGTTGGGGCAATAGGTATTGTAGTAGCAGCCCTGGTTCCAGTGGGCCTCGATCAATGGAGATACATCTTCCTCGGCCATGGGAGTTTTGGGCATGGAGTCCCCTCCAAAGCTATCCCACATCTCCGCTGCATCACCCCTTCCCTCCAAGCCATTTGCGATGATAAAGGAGATTTGATCTTTATAATTTTCCATCCAGTCCTGGAAGGCAGGTGGCTGGTTATTAACGGAATAGGACCCTGTAAAGGAGTAGCCAAGGACGGCCGGAATACGGTCATCACCCGCGACAATCACATAGCCATCTGTTTCTCCCACATTAACGACATAGTAGAGAGGAGAGGAAGCAGATTCACTTTTCAAAGCGGAAAGATCTTTCCACTGACCATATTCCCGGTGGGCCAGGGAGAAGTTAAACTCCTTACTTCCTTTTAAAAAGGAACCCTCTGGCAAGTGACTGAGGTAAAAGTTTCTCGCAAGCCCAACTGCGCTGATGGAATCTACCGGGGCACCAGAAAGCGTACTGAAGAACAGTAATCCAACTACAAACAGGGCCAGGGAGTGATATTTCAGTCGGGAAAAGATCATAGGTATTTTTGCTTGACTACAAGAAAGTTAAGAATTTTATCCCTAAATCAAAATCCTCACTGGCCTTAAGCTGCTGATATATGAGCCCTTGGCCTAGTTAAAGCGGATGCTCTTATCCGGTGAGATCCGGGCAATGATACTGGATGGTATCAGGAGAAAGAGGAAGGTAATCAACATGGTCCCCAGGTTAAGCAAAATCAGATGGAGCAGGTTCAGGTTGATGGGAACCGTATCCAGGTAGTAGGAGCTGGGATCGAGAGGCACCAGGTTCAGGTATTTTTGAAGGAGGCAGATTCCAAGTCCGAAGAGGTTTCCCCATAATAAACCCACCAGAGTCAGGTAAGCACTCTGGTACATGAAAATCTTCCGGACAGATACATTGTTGGTTCCCAGAGCTTTCAGAATACCAATCATATTGGTCCGTTCCAGGATCAGGATCAGCAATCCCGAAATCATATTAAAGCCCGCCACGATAACCATCAGGATGACCAGGACCACTACATTCATATCCTGCAGATTTAACCAGTCAAAGATCTGGGTGTTCTTTTCCAAAATGGTCTCCACCTTCAGGCGGCTGCCATCCTCCAGAAAATCAGAACCCGCCAGTTCCCTGACCTGGGCGGTAAGTTCAGGAAGATCCTCCATTTTATGGATCAGTACCTCATATCCGCTAACCTGGCTCTCGGTCCAGTTATTCAGCCGCTGTACCTGCTTGATATCGGCAAAGATATAGAGCTGGTCAAATTGTTCCAGGCTGGTATTGTACAGACCGCTGACGGTAAAGGTCCTGGCTCTGGGAGGATCCTGGATGAAATACATGGTAAAACGATCACCCACCCCAAGATTCAGCAGTCTGGCTGTGGATCCGGAAAGTACCACATTATTGCTTCGAACTGTATCGCTTACCCGGAACAGCTCCCCTTCAGAAAGGTGTTTTTCTATGAAGGTCCAGTCATAACTGCCATCGATCCCTTTCAGCACGGCCCCGTGGATCTCTTCCCCGGTTTTGATGATTCCGGCTTTTATGGCATAGGGTTGTACATTCTTGATCCCTTCCAGTTGAGAGATCCTGGACACACTCTCCAGGCCGGTGGGTACCGGTGTGGTTTCATAGGAGAGGTTCGAATCCATATTCTCAATCTGGATGTGTGCCCCAAAACCGGTTACCTTATTGGAGATCTCCTTTTTAAAGCCGGTAACGATGGCCACGGCTACGATCATAACAGCCAGGCTAAGGGCAATGCCAAACATGGCAATTCCCACGATGGATCGCGAGAAACTGCGTCCCTCTTTCCTGCTGCCGATCATCCGGCGTACGATAAACAATTCGGTATTCAAGGATTCTTAATTCGGTTCAGCAAAGGTAACCATCTTTTAGCTATTTTTGAGATATGAGGAAATTGTTAATCTTATCTTACCTGATTCTTTCCGGCATCTGGACGGCGTGTTCGGCCGATCCAAATCCGCTGCGAAGCGGGGCAGAACAAATGAACCGTTATCTCCCGCTTATAGCGGGGAAGCAGATTGCCCTGGTGGCCAATCATAGCTCTCTGGTGGATGGGAAGCATCTGGTTGACACACTCCTGGCCAGCGGGATTGAACGGGATCAGATTGTGAAAGTGTTTGCCCCCGAACATGGCTTCCGGGGCGACCAGGCAGCCGGCGTTCAGATTGAGGACGGGACCGATCCGCTTACGGGCATACCGGTAGCCTCTCTTTATGGCAGTCACAAAAAGCCGGAGCCGGAAGATCTGCAAGGGATTGAGCTTATGATTTTCGACCTGCAGGATGTGGGTACACGCTTTTATACCTATATCTCCACCCTGCATTATGTCATGGAAGCCTGTGCGGAGAACAATATTCCACTGCTTCTGCTGGACAGGCCCAATCCCAACGGGGCTTATGTGGATGGACCCGTGCTCGATACGGCATTCAGATCTTTTGTGGGCATGCATCCCATCCCGGTGGTCTACGGACTGACCATTGGAGAGCTGTCCGGAATGATAAACGGGGAGGGATGGCTCAAGCACGGGGCCCGGTGTGAGGTGACAGTGATTCCCTGTGAGGCATATACGCATGGCCGGCCATATTCCATGCCTGTGAAGCCTTCCCCCAATCTCCCCAACGATCATGCGGTGCTGATGTATCCCTCCACCTGTTTTTTTGAAGGCACCGTGTTAAGTGAGGGCCGGGGAACCGATAAACCCTTTGAAGTGTACGGGCATCCGGAACTTCCCGGGGAATTTAGTTTTATACCCAGAAGCATCCCCGGTGTGGCCAGGAACCCGAAGTTTGAGGGGAAGCGCTGCTATGGTGCCGATCTGAGCTCCTTTTTTCCGGAGGAAGGGTGGACCCGTATTCAACTTCGTTTTTTGCTGAAGGCCTATGAGGATTTTCCACACAAAGAGGAGTTCTTTACCTCTTTCATAGATAAGCTGGCGGGTACTGATGAACTCAGAAAGCAGATAGAAGCAGGATGGGATGAGGCACGTATCCGGGCCAGCTGGGATCAGGAGCTGGAGCAGTATAAGTTGATTCGAAAGAAGTATTTGATCTATGAAGATGAATAGAGTTGCTCAAGGTCTGGTTCTTTTCCTTACCCTTCTTACAGCCAGCCATAATGCTGATTCCCAGGTGATTCACCCCGAAGCCGGATTTCTGTTTGATGATACAGAGCTGCCCCGGATTGATCTGAGCATTTCAGGATCCAATCTCCAGAGTCTCTATACAGATCCCGAAAGTAATACGGAGTACTTCGCAGTTTTTTATTTTACCCGCGGTGACAGTATCGTGGGACCCCTGGATGTGGGATTGAGGTTCAGGGGCGATACCATCCGGAACAAGGAGAAAAAATCATTTCGCATCTCCTTTAACTCCATTGATTCCGGGGCTGAGCTGTACGGCATTGAAAAAATGGATCTGAATGCCGAGGTCAATGATCCCTCACTGATCCGCTCGAAACTGGGATGGGATCTGTTCCGTTACCTGGGTGTGCCGGCATCAAGAAGCAATCACGTGCTGCTCTATATCAACAACAACTTTTACGGAGTCTATCTGAACACAGAACATATAGATGAACGCTTCGTAAAATCCCGCTTTGATAATAACGATGGCAACCTTTACAGGAATTTGTGGCCGGCCGACCTGGTATACCTGGGTGCCAGCCAGGAAGTATATAAATATGAATACCAGGGCCGACGTGCCTATGCCCTGCGAACCAATGAAGACTGGGACGATTATGAGGATCTGGCTGTCCTTATTACAAGCCTGGATCAAAACAGCGGGGCGTCTTTGAAAGCAAGCCTGGAGAACCTCATCAATGTACAGCAGTTTTTGAAGGCCATGGCCGTGGATGTGATTACGGGGAACTGGGACGGGTATAGCGGCGATAAAAATAACTACTTTCTCTACCGTGATCAGGTAAGCGGCAGGTTTGAGTATATTCCCTATAACCTGGAAAACAGTGTGGGGATCGATTTCAGAGAGGTGGACTGGACGACGCGATCCATCTATAACTGGAACCTGAGCCTGCGACCCCTCTTTGAAAAAATACTGGAAGTGGACGAGTACAGGGAGCAGTATACCTTTTACCTCAAACGGGTGGCTGCTTATGTTTCCTCTGCTGCCTTCAATAACGAACTGCTGCGCTGGAGACAGCAGATCAGTTCGTTTGTGGAAGTGGATAGCTACTATCCTCGGGACTGGGGATTCAGCTTTGCCGATTTTGAGTCCGCTCTGACGGGTGGCTGGGGTTCCCACGTAACTTACGGGGTACAGGAGTTTCTGGTGGCACGCAGTGACAGTGCCCTGGCCGAAGCCATCGATGCGGATGCCGCGCCGCTCTTTTCTTTTGTGAGAGTAAGCCCTCGTTTGGGGCAGATTGAACTGGAGTGGACGGCGGAGGACGATGAGCCCGGGATCACGACCACCCTTCACTACCGGATTGACGGGGGAAGCTGGAATACCCTGCTGAAAAGCAGTCCCACCGTGACGGATCCTGTTTCCGGGGCCTCCAGCTACAGGGATACCATCTTTTCCCTGGATGCTGCCACCGAGGTGGAACTCTATTTTACAGCCGCAGATCAGGGCGGCCAGGAAAATCGCTATCCCGATACGACCCTGCTTATATCCTATCCGCTTGTCTCCGGACCCCTCTATATCAATGAGTTTGTCGCTTCCAATCAGAGCGTCAAGAAGGATGAATTTGGAGAGTTTGATGACTGGGTGGAGATCTACAATGCCAGTGAGGAACAAGTCTGGCTGGCGGACTATTTTTTGAGTGATAATATGGGTTCTCCCGGTAAATACAGGTTTCCGGAGAGGTATCTCCAGGCAGGGGACTTTTACCTGGTCTGGCTCGATGATCAGGAGGAACAGGGGGAAAACCATGCGACCTTTAAAATCAGTAAGGAGGGAGAGAAACTGCGGCTTTCAGAGCGGCCTTCCACCGGGTACCATGTGGTGGATTCAGTGACCTTTGGCCTTCAGGAAACGGATGTTTCCATGGGACGCCTGGTGGATGGGGGAACGGAGTGGGTGACCTTTACCTCCCCCACGCCCAGGTACTCCAATTTAAGTACCGGCACAGATGATTTCCCGGCTCCTGCAGAAACCCTCATCCTCTATCCCAATCCGGTAAGTGAGGGAGTCTTGCATTTTAATAAACGGGTAAGTGGTGCCATCTACAATATAATGGGCCGGAAAATGATGGATCTTGTGGAGACAGAGCAGGTACCTGTGACCTTACTGGAAGAGGGCCTTTATATCTTCAGATCGGAAGAGGGGGATTCGGCCCGGTTTATCGTAAGCAGGTAGGGTTCCTATCTGTTCCCAGGTTTGTTCCCGTACTGTTTACCACGGTTTTTTCCACCTCCTTTGTAGCTTCCGCCCCCTTTCGGGCTGCTTCCGCTTCTCCTGTTTCCGCCACCCCTGAAGCCACCTGAACGGCCCCTGTTTTTGGATGGATCATAGGCGGGGATGTCCCCGAACTCTTCAGGAGCCGATACTTTGGTAACTTCCTTCTCCAGCATTTTTTCGATACGGGAAAATTTGTACTGCTCTTCCTGACTGATCAGGGTGATGGCCACCCCGTCCGATTCGGCCCTGGCGGTCCGCCCGATCCGGTGGATATAGTCTTCTCCTTCGTGGGGTACATCATAGTTGATGATCAACTCAATATTATCCACATCGATGCCCCTGGATAAAAGGTCGGTGGCCACCAGGATGTTGAGTTTTCGATTCCTGAAATCAAGCATAAACTCCTCCCGGGTTTTCTGGTCCAGGTCGGAATGGATATCCTGGGCCATCAGCCCCTCTCTTTTCAGCTCCCGGCCCAGCTGCTTGGCGGCTAACTTGGTGGAGCAGAATACAATAACACTTTTCAGGTCGCGCCCTTTCAGCAGGTGCTTCACCAGGGGGAGTTTCTGGGATTCATAGACCACGTAGGCCACCTGCAAAATCTTTTCTGCCGGTTTCGAGATGGCAATATTCAGCTCAACCGGTTCGTGCAGTACCTTGCGTGCCAGCTTCCGGATATCATCGGGCATGGTGGCTGCAAACATCAGGTTCTGTCGCTTTTTGGGCAGGTACTGGATAATTTTCATGATATCCTCATGGAAACCCATGTCAAGCATACGGTCGGCCTCATCCAGGATCAGGTACTTCAGGCTGTCAAACTTAACGTAGTTGTTGTTCAGATGGGCTATCATTCGGCCCGGCGTGCAGATCACCATTTCGGTTCCCTCCGAGAGCGCTTTCTTCTCCTGGGCAAACAGACTGCCATCGCCTCCTCCGTATACCGCTATGGAGGTGACCGGGGTGAAATAGGAGAATCCCTCCATCTGCTGATCGATCTGCTGGGCCAGCTCCCGGGTGGGCACGATAACCAGAGCCCTGGTTTTACTTGACTCCCTGGAGGCAATGATGTTCTGTATGACGGGCAGCAGGAAAGCAGCCGTTTTACCTGTACCAGTCTGTGCGGAGCCGATAATGTCCTTGCCTTCGAGTATGGCCGGTATGGCCTGTTCCTGAATGGGGGTGGGCTTTTCAAAGCCCATGGCACTAATCCCTTCCATCAGGTCAGGATCAAACCCAAAATCACCAAAATTCAAATCTTCTTCTTATAAGTTAAGTGGATAAAGGTAGTCATTATTAAACGACCTTCTCTATATAAAACAGAACCGGGATCAATTGGTTCGACCAGGGTAGGCTTTCAGGGCCTCTGCCAGAGTTTCCATGGCCATGGCCAGGTCCTCCTTCTTCAGCACATAGGCGATTCTTACCTCCTGTTTCCCCAGTCCGGGGGTGGAATAGAAGCCGGAGGCAGGGGCCATCATTACCGTCTGGTTGTTATATTCGAACTCACTGAGGATCCAGTGGGCAAAGCGATCGGCGTCGTCCACCGGAAGATGTACCACGGTGTAGAAAGCTCCTTTGGGAGTGGGACATTTGACCCCGGGCATCCGGTTCAGGGCCTCCACCATAAAATCACGGCGTTCCAGGTACTCCTCATAGACCTCTTTGAAGTAAGAGTCGGGTGTGTCCAGAGCTGCTTCACCCGCCACCTGTCCATAGGAGGGGGGGCTCAGCCGGGCCTGGGCAAACTTCAGAGCCGTGGAGATTACCTCTTTGTTTTTGGAGATCAGGGTCCCCACCCTGACCCCACACATGCTGTAGCGCTTAGAGACAGAGTCAAACATGATCACGTGCTCCTCCAGGCCAGGGAGATTCATGGCCGAAAAATGCTTCTCTCCGTCGTAGCAGAATTCCCTGTAAACTTCGTCGGAGTAGAGATAGAGGTCGTATTTTTTAACGATTTCACCGAGCAGTTCCAGCTCCTCCTGCGAGTAAAGATAACCGGTGGGATTGTTTGGATTGCAGATTATAATTCCCCGGGTAGCCGGAGTAATGACCTTTTCAAACGCTTCAATGGGAGGGAGTGCAAATCCATTTTCGATGCTGGAGGTAATGGGGACCACCTTGATTCCGGCCGCTACGGAGAAGCCATTGTAGTTGGCATAGAAGGGTTCCGGGACAATCACCTCCTCACCCGGGTTAATGGTCGACATAAGGGCAAAGGTGATCGCTTCGGATCCGCCGGTGGTAACCAGCATCTCGGTGTGATCCACCTGGATACCAAGGCTCTGGTAGAAGGTCGCCAGCTTCCGGCGATAGCTTTCATTCCCGGCCGAGTGGCTGTATTCAATGACCCTGGCTGTCATATTCTTTACTGCATCCCGGGCCACTTCCGGGGTTTTTATATCGGGCTGGCCAATATTGAGATGGTAAACCTTTCTTCCCTTCTTTTTGGCTTCTTCGGCAAAGGGGACCAGTCTCCGGATGGGAGATGATGGCATTTGTTGTCCTTTTTTTGAGATCCCTGGCATATTATCCTGAGCTTTGAGTATTATAATTTTTCCTTTTCTGTGGCCACCACCTTGCCCCTGATCTGAAGTTTCACGGGTGAGTTGGCTGCCGACGAGTATACCACAACCGATTTCAGGAAGGTTCCCGTGGTGGCCGTGTTATACTTCACCATTATTTCCCCGGTGGCTCCCGGTTCAATGGGTTCCCGGGGCCAGTCGGGCACCGTGCAGCCACAGGTGGATCGCACACGGTTGATTACAAAAGCCTTTTCCCCCAGATTCTTAAAGACAAAGGACCAGGAGCCATCACTATCCTTCTCCAGTTCTCCATAGTCGTGCAGATACTCTTCGAACCAGATATCCTGGCCCTTTGCCTTCGCTTTCTCCTCCGGTGTATCTGAACATCCTGCGGTACAGAGGACCAAAACCGTGAGGACCATTGAGCTTATAGTTGGAATTTTCATAATTTTAATAGAATCCTCAAAAGTACTTCATTTTAGTGAAGGGGAAAATGATAAACAACAGGAAGTAGCTATATTCACAGGAAATTTCATGTGAAAATATGAGAAAGTCCAGACAGGAAATCAGGGACCGGGGGAGCCTGGAGGAAATACTCAGAAGCCAGCTAATATGCAGGCTTGCCATGGTGGACGGGGAACATCCCTACCTGATTCCGGTGAACTACGGGTATAAGGATGGCTGCCTCTATATACATTCTGCCCCGGAAGGAAAAAAGATCGATCTCTTGCGTAAAAACCCGGAAGTGTGTTTTGAAGTGGAAGACAGCATGGAGATCCTCACAGGCGAGCAGGCCTGCGACTGGAGCACCCGTTACCGTTCATTAGTGGGGTATGGAGAAGTGGAAATCCTTTCAGACCACTATAGCAAACAGCAGGGATTGGAGGTGCTTATGGCCCAGCACGGAGCCCCTGAACTGACAGAATTTAACCAGAAGAACCTGGATCGTATGGTGATCCTGAAAATCAGGATCACCTCCATGAGCGGTAAAAGATCGAGTAACTATTAGACCGTGTTCGCAGGGAGCCTAATAGGAATCCAAGATATCCCAGACAAAGGCCCGGATCCCCACATCCTTGTTATCCTCATCCAGGCGGCGTACTCCATCCAGAATCCCCGCCACAGCATCATCTTCCATGACTGCCAAACTGGCCGTATTTTGTTCCGGCCAGGTATGGGTGTTCATATGTGGCGGGCCATTCACGCTGCCCCGGCCCGTCAGGTCGGTCCAGCGTGTAAAGCCCCGGATATTCAGTTTGTCGAACAGGTACTCGACCTTTTCACTATGACTCTGGTTATATACTATAAATACAGCTTTCATTTTTCTAGGTGTTTTCAAGGGTATTTCCGTTTTCATTTCCATTGAGGAAACTGTATTCCACGGATTTCTTATTCTCATCGCTCCTGCGCAGCATCATGTGATAGATGATTGGCACCAGGATCAGCGTGACTATGGTCGAAAAGATCAGACCGCCAATAACCGCGATCCCCATGGGGCTCCAGATCTCAGAACCGGATCCGGTACTCATGGCCAGGGGCAACATGGCCAGAATAGTGGTCAGGGAGGTCATTAGCACCGGACGTAACCTGGATTTTCCCGATTCTACAATCGCATCTTTCAGTTCCAGGCCGCGCTCTCGCATCAGGTTGATAAAGTCCACCAGTACGATGGCGTTTTTCACCACGATCCCGACCAGCATCACACCCCCCACCATGGAAATCACACTCATGGTGGTACCCGTGACCAGGTGGGCCAGAATAACCCCTGTAAAAGCAAAGGGGATGGAGAACATTATAATAAAGGGCATCTTTAAAGACTCAAACTGGGAAGCCATAACCAGATAGGTCAGGATCAGGCTCAGCAGCAATAGCAACATCAGGTCCTGCATGGATTCCTGCATGTCCTCCACAGCACCTCCCATCTGAATACTAACCTCCGGGGGGATATCCATTTGGTCAATTTTAGCCTGTACCTGCTCTGCCATCCTGTTCAGAGGGACCTTGTAAGGGGTGACAGATACGGTAACCATCCGTTCTCTGTTTTTACGCTCGATATTGGGAGGGGACCAGCGCTCTTCGATATCCGCCACTTCACCCAGGCGTATGACCTGGTTCTGCATATTAAGCAGGGCGATATCGTTCAGGTTGGAGAGAGAACTGCGCTCCTCTTCAACAAATCGAACCACAATGTCATACTCATCTCCTTCCTCCCGGTAACGGCTCATATACGGACCTTCCACCCGGTTACGCACGGATGATGCCAGTGTATAGGTGTTCAGACCATGCTGGGCCATTTTTTCCCGGTCGGGCACAATCTGCAGCTCGGGCTTGGACGGATCGCGGCTTACATTGATGTTGGTGGCACCTTGCAGGGTGCTTACACTGTCGGCAAGCGCATTGGCAATCCGGGAGGTGGTTTCAAAATCGTAGCCAAAGATCTCCACCACCACATTGTTTTCGGTGGTACCCCCCATACCCCCGTTGGGGACAACGTCAAAGTTGACAATCTCCGGGATCGTTTCCAGGTATTCGGTCAGCAGATTGGAGAGTTCCCAGACATCCCTTTCCCTGGTTTCCAGATCCGTCAGAGTAAAGTTGATATTAATCCGGTGGGATCCCGATTCCATGAAAAGGGACATCATCCCTCCCTGGTCGTCCGAGCCGGATGAAGTATAATAAAACTGGGCTTCGGGCATATTTTTCTCAATAAATGCATCAATTTTACGTGCTACCTTGGTGGTCTCGTCCACCCGGAGCCCGGTTTGAAGTTCAATGGCAGCAGTCATAGATCCCTGGTCGGCTTCGGGCATAAACTCGAAACCCATGCCACCGGCCATCATCATGGATCCCAGGAAAATCAGGAGCCCAATGATCAGGGTGCCCCACCTGAAACGAAGTGCTATTCTTAAGGAACGTCCGTAGAACTCGTCCAGCCATTTCAGGAAGCGTCCAATAATGTTGTCATAGGAGATTTTCCGCACTTTTTTTGGCTTCTTTCTCAGTTTCATCATTTTTGAAGCCAGCATTGGAGTCAGGGAGATAGCACTTATGGTTGAAGTGACCACGGTAATTGTGACAATATAGCCCAGGGGCCGGAACAGTTCACCGGTCATTCCGCCAATCAGGGTCAGGGGCAGGAACACGGCCACCACCGTAAGTGTGGTGACGATCACCGCCAGCCATACCTCGTTGGTGGCATAAATGGCCGCCTCCCGCGGACTGGATCCCCTTTCCACGTGTTTGGTGATATTCTCCAGTACCACAATGGCGTCATCCACCACCATTCCGATGGCAATGGACAGGGATGAGAGTGCGATAATATTAATGGAACTCCCTGATATGTATAGGTAGATAAAGGAGACTATCAGGGAAATGGGTATGGTCAGCACCACAATAAAGGTAGCCCTCCATCTTCCCAGGAAGAAGAGAAGTACAAGGATAACCGCTATGGCAGCATACATCAGGGTATTTGTCAGGTTATTGATGGAATCGCTGATGAATTTTGAGGAATCAAAGAAGGTTATGATCTCAATATCCTCTGGCAGGGTTTCAATCAGCCCGGGCATCATGGCATTGATGTCCTGGCAAACCTGAACGGTGTTAGCCCCTGATTGCTTCTGGATGATGATACGCATCCCTGTCTTTCCATTCAGGCGCTCATCCAGGGAGGTATCGCGGATGGTATCCCTTACCGTAGCCACATCCGACAGGTATACGGTCTGCCCGTTGAAACTGGTAAGCACAATGTCTTCAATGATATCGCTGGAAGCAAATTCGCCCTTGACCCTCAGGGGATAATCCATCATTCCCATTTCCATGTTTCCCGCAGGCAGGTTGAGGTTCTCTGCATTGAGCACCCCGGCTATCATCTCCACGCTCACATTATAAGATTCCATTTTGCGTGGATCAATGTCCACCTGAATTTCACGGCCCGGTGCACCCATCAAGGACACGGATCCCACCCCGTCGACTCTGTTAAGCGGGTTTACCACCTTTTCGTCCAGGATATTGGCAATGGCTGCATAACTCTCCTCGGCGGTTACCCCGTAAAACAGCACGGGCATGGCACTGGAGCTGAATTTAAATAGCATGGGTTTGTCCACTTCTTCTGGCAGGAACTGTTCTGTAAAGCTGATTGCGTCCCGCATTTCGTTGGATGCTTCATCCAGGTTCGTTCCCCATTCAAATTCACATACCACTACCGACATGTTATCACGCGAAGTGGAAGTGATATTCTTCAGATTTCCTACCGAGTTCAGTTGGTTCTCCAGGGTCCGGGTCACCACAGTCTCAATGTCGGCCGCACTGGCGCCTGAATAGGTAGTGATTACCGATATGGCCGGGAAATCGATATCGGGATAGAAATCGATGGGCAGCTCGTTCAGGGAGTATCCTCCCATTACCAGCAATGCCACAAAGATCATGATTGTTGTGATCGGTCGTTTGACCGCATTTCCATATATGCTCATCTTCAGATGCTTTTATATTATTCTGACACTACATTTACAGCGGTGCCATCTTCCAGCCGGCTCTGTCCGGCATAGATCAGCTGCTCACCACCATGAAGAGAAGGAGAAGTAATTTCCAACTGGTCATTATGTCTGTTCACGATTTCAACATTGACCTTTTTGGCGCTTCCGTTCTCATGCAGCATGATATACCTCTGGTTGGTCCCTGTTTGTTGCATCACGGCGATGGATGGTACAATCAGGGCTTCCGTTTCACCCAGCCTGAGGCTTACCCGGGCAAACATTCCCGGAGCAAGTTTATGCTGTTTGTTTGGAACCTTAACCTCTACGGTAAAGGTCCTGGTGGCTGCATTCACAGTGGGATGGATCCTGAATACGGTTCCCTGGAAACTAAGTTCGGGGTAAACATCGGTGCTTATTGTAGCTTTCATCCCCTCCCTGATCAGGGGCAGATACTTTTCGCTCAGGTTGACCATCACTTTTACCGGATCGACCTGGATCATAGAGATCAAGGCCGCCTTCCCAACTGGAGTATTGGGAGTTGGCGAGAACAGCTCTCCGTCGTTGTAATATTTACCGGTAATGATTCCGGCATAGGGAGCTCTCAACAGGGTATTCTCCTTCAGATTTTGCAGGATAAGTTCGGTGGTTTCCACCTGAGCCTTCAATTGATCATGGGCCTGTTGCGTAATGGATCCATAATGGAGCAGGGTATCCATCCGGGCCAGGTCGGTTAATAATTGCTGGTATTGCAGTTGTGTCTGGTCCAGCTGACTCCGGTCCAGCTCCGCCAGTAGCTGTCCCTGTTTCACATGATCGTTGACCTCTACTTTTACCGAGCGGATGCGGCCCGACATGGCCGGAGCGAGATAAGTTTCCTCATAAGCAACCACGGTAGAGGTGACAGTCTGATTTATTGCTGTTTCCTGATAAGCTAATTCCATGACCCTGACAGCTTGTGTCTTTACAGCTTCTGTTTCTGTCTCTGAACCGGCTCCCGGGGGCTGCATATTACAGGCTGTAAAGGCCCCTGCGGCAATCAGGATGAGCAGGCTAATCTTTATTGTTTTCATGGTAGATAGGATTTTCATAATAGGTCTTGTTTTCAATATCGTTGGGACTAAAGTTTGTTCATCAGTTTATCCAGCTGCAATTTGGCGTTCATCACCTCCATGATGGAGTTCAGGTAGTTGCTTTCAGCATCCAGGTAATTACTGTTGGCCTGGGTAAGATCCAGACTGTTGGCCATCCCCTGCTCAAACTTCCTGCGGTAGCTGTCGTACACACGCTGAGCCACCTCCACATTCTCCTGCTGGGTATAATAGTTTTCCAGGGAGCTTTGCAGGTTGTATTTGAATTGTTTCTCCTGCAGCTTCAACTGGTCCTCCAGGATAAGTTTATTGGTCTGGACAATGTTGTAGTCGATCTTAGCCTGGTCTACCCTCGCTTTTCGCATACCACTGGAAAAGATAGGGACCGACATGTTTAGTCCCACCAGGTGGTTAGGGTTCATGTCAAAACCGGAAACAAGGATTTTCTTGTTATAGTTATAGAACCCGGCAATGGTCGGGGCGTAGTTCCACTGTTCCAGGTCCACCAGGCGTTTGTTGATCTCTTCCTGGGTTTGCATCATCTGATAGCTTACGTTGTTTTCAATGGCAAAGGGCACAGCCAGTGCATTTTCCGGTTGCATACTGCTAAAAAGCGCTTCCAGATGATCGGTCAGTTCCAGCTCCACATTGGCTTCCAGACCCAGCTGGAAACGCAGTAAATTATAGTTCAGTTCCACATTTCTCTGCAGCGAATTTCTGGCATTCACCAGCTGATTTACGGTGATGCGGATCTGATCCACATCGGTCTGTTCCGCCATACCGGTCCTGAACATCGTCTCTGTCTGGGCCAGGGTCTCTTGCAGGTTTAGCAAGTTTTGTTCCACGATGGCCAGAGATTCTTCCGTGATCAGAACCAGGTAGTAGGAATTGATCACCATCTCCTTGGTATTCAATTCGCTGTATGTCAGGCTTTGCTCGGAAATTTTCCGGGCAAGTTTGGCCGTCTGAATCCCAACAATATATTGTCCGCTGAATACCAGCTGTGAGACCTGCAGGGTGGCAGTACTCTGGTCCGAAAGTATAATGGCGGTGGGACCGACCATGTCCTGAAGTTGTCCCTCGTAAAAAGTATTTGCTGCAAGCAGGCCCACATCATTTGTCGTGTAGAAGGGGAAGACAGCCTGGGTCTGGTTAAAGGCTTCCTGCAGGTCCTCCGCGGAAAAATCAGGCACCTCGCCCCCCCCGAAATTAAACTCCATCTCGTAATTGAAGTAGGACATATAATCCAGGGTTCCATCTACCTGGGGAAGTCCCTGCGCGATGGCTTCCCAGATGGATCTCCGGGACTTCTCTACCTCCAGGCGTGAATTTTGCAGGGATTTATTAAAGTCTATGGCATAATCGACGGCTCCCTGCAGGTCCAGTACCAGCCGTTCGGCAGGTTCCTGACTGATTCCCGGAGCAAAGAAGCCCAAGGCCAGGAGCAGTGAAATTAGACGGATGATCTTTCTCTTTTTCATATCTCGGTCTGGTTTATTCTAGTATGGTTTTACAATCTTCCAGGAGCTTTCGCCCCTTCTTGGTGGATATTCCCCTGAAATAGGGAATGAGTATATGATCAAACATATCCTTACGGTGGTAGCCGGCATCTATCATTCTGCTTTGATGTCCAAAAAGGTCAAATAGTGAATGGATGGCCTGGTTGACAATCTCCAGGTTAATATCATCCCGGAACACTTCCTGTTCAATACCTTTCTCAAGCAGGCGCCTGGTCATACTAAAATCGCGGATCTCCCCCGGTTCGGAAAACTGTTTAAAGACTTTCTGATGGTATTTTTTAAAATCGTGGAAGAAGGCCGGACTCATGCGCATCATCTGGTCGATGGTCATTTTGATGATTCTGAACAGTGCTTCTATGGCATTGTCTGACTGATCGATAAGTCGAAGGGCCTCTTGCTGGGTCAGGTTCTTGTAGTACATGACGACCTCGATCAACAGCGTGTCCTTGTCCTTGAAGCGTTCATATATGGTGCGCTTGGAAATTCCCAGCTCCTCTGCCAGCGAATCCATGGTCATGCTTTTAATGCCATACTTGCCGAACAGGATGCCCGCTTCAACCACTATTCTTTCTCTAACTTCCAATTCCAGAGATTTTCGGCAAGTATATGAAAACTTTTTTAGTTTTTTTAGTTTTCTGTGATAAAAAAAGTGGAAAATCGGCGAACGGTATTTTCAGAGGGGTGAACGACATGCGGGCTGCAGACCGGCCCATTTTTTTACTACTTTTGCGGGCATGAATATACCATCAAAATATGATCCAGCCAGTGTGGAGGATAAATGGTACTCTTACTGGATGGAAAATGGCTTCTTCCGAAGTACTCCTGACCAACGTGAACCTTATTGCATTGTGATTCCACCACCCAATGTAACGGGCGTTTTACATATGGGTCATATGCTGAATAATACCCTGCAGGATGTACTGATCCGCCGGGCCCGTATGCAGGGGAAAAATGCGCTCTGGGTGCCGGGGACCGACCATGCTTCCATAGCTACCGAAGCACGGGTGGTAAATAAGCTGGCAGAGGAGGGCATAAAAAAAACCGATCTGACCAGGGAAGAATTCCTGGAGCATGCCTGGGAGTGGACCCATACCCACGGTGGAATAATTCTGGAGCAGCTCAAAAAGCTGGGGGCTTCCTGTGACTGGGAGCGTACCTGTTTCACCATGGATGAGGCCCTGTCGGAAAGTGTGATCAAAGTGTTTGTGGACCTGTTCAAGAAGGGCTTGATCTACCGGGGTGTACGTATGGTGAACTGGGATCCCCAGGCCCTTACCGCGGTATCCGATGAAGAAGTGATTCATAAAGAGGTGGCTTCCAAACTATATTATCTCCGGTACAAGGTCGACGGAGAAGAGGAATATATCACCATCGCCACCACCCGCCCGGAAACCATCCTGGGTGATACCGCAGTATGCGTGCATCCGGAGGATGAGCGTTTCAGAAAATTTCATGGCCTCAGGGTACTGGTGCCTCTGGTGAACCGCTCTGTGCCCATCATTGTGGATGAGTATGTGGACCGTGAGTTTGGAACAGGAGCACTGAAGATCACCCCCGCCCACGATATCAATGACTATGAGCTGGGTTTGAAACACAACCTGGAATCCATTGACATATTCAATGACGATGGAAGCCTTAATCACGAGGCAGGGGTGCTGGTGGGTGAAGACCGTTTTAAAGCAAGGAAGCTGATCATTCCCCTGCTGGAAGAAGCCGGAAACCTGGTGAAGACCGAGGACTATATGAATAAGGTGGGTTTCTCTGAGCGCACCGATGCGGTGATAGAACCCAAACTGAGTCTGCAATGGTTCCTGAAAATGAAGGACTTGAGTGCACCGGCACTGGAGCATGTGATGAACGATGATGTACAACTGCAGCCCGCTAAGTTTAAAAACACCTATCGCCACTGGATGGAGAATGTGAAGGACTGGTGTATCTCCCGTCAGCTTTGGTGGGGCCACCGGATTCCGGCCTACTTCTACGGGGAAGGGCCCAATGATTATGTGGTGGCCGAATCCGTCGAAGAGGCCATAGAGCTTGCCCGCGAGAGAACAGGAAACAGTAAGTTGACTGCTGATCAGCTACAGCAGGACGAAGATGTGCTGGATACCTGGTTTTCTTCCTGGCTATGGCCCATTTCGGTTTTCGATGGCATCCGTTTTCCCGACAATGAAGATATCTCCTACTACTATCCCACCAATGACCTGGTCACTGCTCCTGAGATCCTGTTCTTCTGGGTGGCCCGGATGATTATAGCCGGCTATGAATACCGGAAGGAGAAGCCTTTCGACTCGGTATACCTGACCGGGATCGTACGTGACAACAAACGCAGGAAGATGTCCAAATCGCTGGGGAACTCTCCGGATCCCATCGAGCTGATGAAAAAATACAGCGCCGATGGTGTGCGGGTGGGAATGCTTTTCTGTTCACCAGCTGGAAACGATCTTCTTTTTGAAGAGGGACTTACCGAACAGGGAAGGAACTTTAGTAACAAGATTTGGAATACTTTTCGCCTGGTGAAGGGATGGGAGGTGGATGATCAACTGGAACAGCCCGCCCATTCAGCCGAAGCGGTAAAGTGGTTCGAAACCCAGATGAACCGTGCCTTTATAAAGGTGGAGGACCAGTTTAAAAAGTACCGGGTAAGCGATGCCCTGATGATTGTCTATAAGTTGGTCTGGGATGAATTCAGCTCCTGGTACCTGGAGACCGTCAAGCCGGCCTATCAGAAACCCATCGATGCGCTTACATATGAGCGAACCATCGGCTTTATCGATCAATTGCTGCATATGCTCCATCCTTTTATGCCCTTTATCACCGAAGAGATCTGGCAGCTGATCAAAGAGCGGAAGAAGGGGGAGAGCCTGATGGTTTCCCCCATGCCCGCACCGCTAAGCTACGATAAAAAAGTGCGCAGGCATTTTGCGGAAATCAAGGAGGTGGTCACCGCCATCCGGTCGGTTCGAAAGGAGCAGAACATTGCTCCCAGGGAGGCCCTGAAACTGATGGTTCGTATTTCCGAAGATAGTAAATACAGAGAGTCCCTGGAGCCGGTGATCATGAAGCTGGCCAACCTGTCCGAAGTGGCTTTGATCAATGAGGAACCGGAAGGTGCCCTATCCTTTATCGTGAAGAACGTGGAGTATTACGTCCCAGTGGGCGGCATGGTCGATCCTGCTGAAGAACTAAAGAAGTTGGAAGAGGAATTGGCCTATACCCGGGGTTTTCTGAAAAGTGTGGAGAAAAAACTCAGCAATGATCGCTTTGTGCAGCACGCTCCGGCTTTGGTGGTTGAAAAGGAACGGCAAAAAATGGATGATGCTGCTGGTAAGATAGCTGTACTGGGGGCGCAAATCAAAAAGCTTAAGGGGCAAGCCTGACACGGCTCCAACCCTCCTCTTTTTTTGTATAGGCAAAACGATCGTGTAGTCGGTGCATGCCCCCCTGCCAGAATTCCATATACTTGGGATCGATGGCCATCCCACCCCAGAAGGCTGGTCTGGGGACCTCCTTGGATCCCTCGAATTTTTCCAGGTAAAGCTGGTACTGTTTTTCCAGGTAATCCCTGTCGGGGACCACTTCGCTCTGGGGGGATGCCCAGGCTGCAACTTTGCTTTCAAAGGGCCTGGAACTGAAATAGAGATCGGACTCAAGATCCTCCAGCGTTTGAGCCACCCCGGAAATTTTAAGCTGACGTTCCAGTTGGGGCCAGTAGAAATGAGCCGCCACCCTGGGATTATTCCGCATTTCTTTGGCTTTTCTGCTCCGGTAGTTTGTAAAAAAGATAAGCCGGTTCTGATCTATCTTTTTCAGCAGAACGATCCGGGAGGAGGGTGAGCCCTGCTCATCCACGGTGGAGAGTGTCATGGCGGTGGGATCAGGAATCCCCGAAGTGCCGGCCTTCTGTATCCATTCCACAAAGAGCAGGATCGGATCGTCCGGTAATTTTAACTCGTCCATCCGGCTAAGTTCATATTCTCTGCGTACTGCTCCAAACTCCTTATAACTCCATGCTCCCATCTTAAAAATCTGCTTTAAGGCTTAGATCCAGGCTTTTGATCTGGTGAGTCAGGGCTCCCACCGAAATATAGTCCACACCGCACTCCGCATAGCTGCGGATGGTCTCCCTGGTAATGCCACCCGAGGATTCCGTCTCCACCTGGTGATCGATCAGACGGACCGCTTTTCGGGTCAGTTCCACGGAGAAGTTATCCAGCAATATCCTGCGGACTCCACCCATGGAAAGAATGGCTTCAATATCTTCCAGGGAGCGGGCCTCCACCACCAGCTCCAGGTCCAGTTTTTTTTCTTCCAGGTAGGTCCTGGTTCTGGAGATGGCCTGTTTGATCCCTCCTGCGAAATCGATATGGTTGTCTTTGATCATGATCATATCGTATAGCCCGAATCGGTGGTTGACTCCTCCTCCCAGCCGGACCGCCTCTTTTTCAAGGAAGCGCATTCCCGGTGTGGTTTTCCGGGTATCCAGAATTTTGGTGCCGGTTCCATCCAGCAATCTGACAAATTCATGGGTGGTGGTGGCAATGCCGCTCATACGCTGCATCACATTCAGCACCAGTCGTTCGCACTGCAGAATAGTGTGCACTTTTCCGCTTACACGAAAAACCAGGTCGCCCGGGGTGATGCTGCTACCATCCTCCATCAGAGGCTGAAGTTGAATTTCCGGATCGAAACGCTTTAATATCCGTTGGGCTACTGCCAGACCGGCCAGGATCCCAGGCTCTTTCACCAGCAGTTTTGCCGATCCGGTGGCACTACCCGGAATAGTACTGAAGGTGGTATGATCTCCGTCTCCGATATCCTCCCGGAACCAGAAGTCTATGGCAGAATCAAGGTCATGGACAGAGTGCATATTGAGACTCTTTTTCTATACTCAGGTAGTAGATTAAGCGCTGGCCCTCTTTAGTGAGAAAATACATATTGACCCTGAATTTGCCTGCGGAAGTGTTCAGGGTCCCGATTGCATATTTGGATTGCTCCTTGGTCCCTTCAAAAGAGATGGTGAAGCCGGAAGGCGTATGGCTTTTGAAAAAACTCTCCAGAATCCTGGAGGCCTGGTTTTTGCTGGTTTCATACTTTTCTTCCAGGATGGTCATCTCCAGGCTCTGATGAAACCAGGCCGACATGGCAGTCGCATCTCCCTTGCCAATGGCTTCGGTCAATTTCGCAGGAACAGTCTGGCCTAAAACTTGCGGTAGAACCAGCATGCTCATCCATAAAATAGTTAATATCCTCTGTTTCACTTTATCTAAATATCAAGTATGTTTGTAACACACCGCAACTATTGGGCCAATAACGCGGTCCTGTGCAAGATACAAAAAACCTGTCGATAAATCCGGTATGCGCATTACTCTCATTGAAAGCGGAAAGACCAGGGACCCTTTTATCCAGGAGGGTGTGGAGCTGTTCAAAAAAAGAGTGGAACGTTATGTCCCTTTTCAGATTGAAACAATCCCGGACCTGAAAAATACCCGGAACCTGACCATGAAGGAGGTGCAGGAAAAAGAGGGCAGGCTTATATTGAAGCGCTTGAATCCCGGCTCTTACATGATCCTGCTGGATGAACGGGGACAGGAGTTCCACTCCATCGCCTTTGCCGAATACCTGAATAGCCTGGAAGGCAGGGTAAATCAATTGCTTTTTGTGATTGGGGGACCCTATGGTTTCTCACAGGAGGTATATGAAAAGGCCGATGGACTTGTCTCACTTTCAAAACTGACCTTTTCCCATCAGCTTGTTCGTGTGATCTTTATGGAACAGCTTTACCGGGCTTACACGATTTTAAAAGGGGAACCATATCACCATGCCTGATAAGAAGAGATATCCCAGATTAATACTGCTACTGGCAGCCTCTGTTTTTATGATCGTAGGATTCATTTCTGCCACTCTTTTCAGGGAAGCCAGCTATTCCCGGAAAGATGCCAGGAAGTTTGAACAGGTCTTGCATGGAAAGGAGAGCCTGCTCAAAAAGGAATTCAGAGAGCTGGACGCTCTTTTCATAAGCGAAGACCCGACCCTGGTGCTTGATAGAAAATCTTCTGAATATCAGGAGCTTGCCACGAAGAAAGGGCTCTATATATTCTATTATGAAGGGGGAGTTCTGAGCTATTGGTCCGATCATACCGTCCCCGTGTCGGACCGGTGGCGGCCCCGGATGGACAGGCCCTTTGTCTCCCTGAGAAATGCATCCTATGTCACCGTAAGCTCTCCCCTGAAACAGGGCAGGCTGGTGGGAATGATCGAGGTAAAAACACAGTATAGCACTCAAAACGCCTTTTTGGTAAATGGATTTCAAAAGGATTTTAAACTGGATCCTGCAGTGGCCATTGAGTTTTTCGAAGCCGAGGGGTCCGAAGCTATCTACAATGAGGCCGGGGACTATCTGTTTTCCCTGAACTTTTCAGGTGCCGGGCCCCGGATGCAAGGATTGAAGATCCTGGCTGCCTGCAGCCTCTTAATCTCACTCCTGCTTTACTTTGCCGGATTATGTGCCGTCCTGAACCGTTTAGCCGGCAGAAGCAGATACCTGTGGCTTGGTGTGATCACTCTCCTGCTTTCGGCAGGGGTGTTGGGTGTGTTTAAATACTCTTTTCCAGCTCTGCTCACAGAGTCGAAGCTCTTCCAACCTGAGATCTTTGCCAGTCGCTTTTTTCCCTCCCTGGGCGCCCTGTTGGTATTCTCTGTATCCGCTCTGCTGCTTGGAGGATTTTACTACCTCTTTGGAAATCTGGAGAAGATCGAATCAGAAAGGTGGAAGAGAGGTCTCGCGACTTTGCTGTTTGTGGGCTCCGCCCTGCTTTTATTGCTCATTGAACAGCTGATCCGGATCCTCGTACTGGATTCCAGCATCTCCTTTGAGGCGCACCGGGTGACTACCTTTACCGGCAACACCCTGGTGGGTTTGACCCTTATTCTGATGTGGTTTCTTCTGCTTGGACTGGTGCTTGACAAAGCACTTATCCTGCTATCAGGATCCCTGTTAAAGCCCCTTCTATACGGATCGGTCTCCATTTCTCTGACCTTTGTGGCGGCTTCATTTATTCCCGGTATGCAAAGCTCCTGGCAGGCCTGGCTTGCGCTCCTGCTTATTCTGGGCGGACAGCTCTATATCAGGCACCATCAGGAGGGAAGGATTCCTTTTTCACGTTTTATATTCCTGCTTCTCTTTATTTCCATCTTTATGACTTTTAGGCTGCAGGAGAACAATCGCATTAATGTGGAACAGAAGCGGGAGGTGGAGCTGGTCAAACTCTCATCGGAGCACGACCCGGTGGCCGAGATGCTCTTCAGCGAGATCTCCATGGCCATTCGTAACGATTCTGTATTTGCCCGTTATCTGAACCAGGAATATATCCCCATCGACGAGGTGGTTGAACGCCTCCGCCGGAACTACCTCTCGGGCTACTGGAGCAAATATGATATCCAGGTCACCGTATGCCGCCCGGATGACCGGGTCTATCTGGAACCTCCGGATGATGAGTACCATCATTGCTATACTTTCTTTGACGAGATGATCCTGGAGAACGGCATGGAGATACCGGGAAGCGATTTCTATTTTCTGGACAACCTGAATGGCCGGATCTCTTACCTGGCATCCATCCCTTATTACCAGGCTGAAAGTGAACACAGGGTCTATATTGAGCTTGATTCCAAGATTTTTTCTGAGGAGCTGGGATATCCCGAGTTATTGCTGGATGAGAACTACCGCTCCTTCACCAGCAGCAGGTTCTCCTTTGCGCGTTACAACGGTGGAGAACTTTTCTCCCACGAAGGGGATTTTCCCTATCGGACCGCCTGCTCCCACTATACCGGAAGGGAACATGAATTTGAGACCATCACCCTGGATGGCTACGATCACAACATCTATAACGTGGATGAACAGAACACCATCATAGTGGGAAGCCCGTCCATCACCATGATCGACTACCTGATCTTCTTCTCCTATATTTTTGCCTTTTGCTTTTTGCTGGCGGCACTTGGCTACCTGCTTATCAGCATTCGCCTGAGTCCCTCCTTTAACTGGAGCTTTAAGAACAGGATCCAGTACTCAATGATGGCCGTCCTATTTTTCACTTTTGTGCTGATCTGTTCCGGGACCATCTATTTCATTGTCCAGCAATACCGGGTCAAGCACAACGATAACCTGAGAAATACCATGCGCTCAGTCTATATCGAGCTGATGCATAAGCTGGAATTTGAAGAGGATATTGAAAACTGGTCATCCGATGACTACTACAACCTGGATGAATTGTTAAGGAAATTTTCCAATGTCTTCTACACCGATATAAACCTCTATAACCAGGAGGGCTACCTGCTGGCCACTTCCCGATCGGAGATTTTTGACAGGCAACTGCTGAGCTTCCGGATGAATCGCCTGGTCTATGAAAACTTATCCAGGGAGAATGTATCCGAATATATTCACGATGAGCATATCGGGGCCCTGAAGTATATTTCTGCCTATGTACCGCTGATGAATAGCGAGAACAAGTTCCTGGCCTATCTGAACCTGCCCTATTTCACCCAGTCGGGGGCCCTGGCCAGAGATGTGACCAACCTGGTAGTAGCTGTGATAAACGTCTACATGATCCTGATGCTCTTAATTCTCCTGGTCAGTGTCATTCTGGCGGACCGTATCACACAACCCCTCAGGATGATCCAGAACCGCATTGCCCAGGTGAGCCTGGGTCAGAAAAACGAGAAGATCCAATACAATCGCAGCGATGAGATCAGAGGCCTGGTGGAGGAGTATAACTTTATGGTCCAGGAGCTGGAACGCAGTGCGGGATTACTGGCCCAGTCGGAAAGGGAGTCCGCCTGGCGGGAGATGGCCAAGCAGATTGCGCATGAGATCAAAAACCCGCTGACTCCCATGAAGCTGAATGTACAGCACCTTCAGCGCGCTATTGCCGAAGGAAAGACCGATCCTGAAATGGTGTCCCGGATCTCTGCCACGCTCATTGAACAGATTGACTCCTTGTCGGCCATCGCGCGGGAGTTCTCCGATTTTGCAAAAATGCCCCAGGCCAGGCTCAGCCGGATCAATCTTGTTCCCAAACTGAACAATATGCTGCAGCTTTTTGAGTCCAGCGACAGCGCGAAGATCCATATTGATCTGGGGGGGCTGAGCAAGGTGTACGTGATGGCAGATAAGGAGCAGTTGATGCGGGTCTTTATTAACCTGGTGAAAAACGGTCTTCAGTCAATTCCCGAGGGCAGGGAAGGCCATATCCGGGTTGCTCTGGAGAAAGACGGGGACCATATGGTGAAGATCACTTTTAAAGATAATGGCAAAGGAATACCGGAGGAGATAAGGGATAAGCTATTTCAGCCAAACTTCACGACCAAGTCGGGGGGAATGGGGATGGGCCTGGCCATTTCTTACAATATAATCAGGTCCCTGGGGGGGCGAATCTGGTACGATACCGTGTTGCACGAGGGGACCACCTTCCATGTGGAACTGCCTGAATCCATAGATAAAAGATAAATTTCATCTGTTTTTTTTGTTATATTTCGCCTTGATTGCCATAAGAACCCAGAATTGAACCGGAAGAAAGCCAAATACCTCTTTGCTTTATTACTGAGTTTAGCTGTTCAGCAGTCCTATTCCCAGTCCTATACTCCCATTAGCGGGGTCATCAACGATTATACCTCCATCACCGCGATTCAAAGCGCCCAGGGCTTTAATCCTGATACGGTAGTGGTGGCTGATCCCGCTGGATTTGCTGTGGATGATACGGTGATGGTCTACTGCGTCAAGGGGGCGATTATCGGAACCGGAGATCCCTCATATCCCCCCGGCGATGAACTTTATTCACCTGGCTTTGATGCTCAGAATCCGCGGAATACAGGTAAATATGCCTTCTTTCTGATCGGTGAGGTACTGGGGAACAGTATAGTGCTGAATGCCGCTTTAAACCCGGAAATCCTGCCCATGGGAGTGGGGGAGGTGGCCCAGTTGATCCGGGTTCGCTCCTACCGCTATGCCAATGTGAGTGCCACTCTGAGCGCTGATCCCTGGGACCCTGTCACCGGCACGGGTGGAGTGGTGGCCCTGTTTGTACACGGGGTGCTGCGGCTGGATGCAGATATCGATGTCTCAGAAGATGGCTTTGAGGGGGCTCCCGGAAGTACGGATGATCTATATACCTTTGACTGTCTGGACGGGGATACCATGTCCTATTTTTATCTGGATGGAGAGCTGTGGTCCGGGCTCAAGGGAGAGGGCACCACCGATACCCGCTTTCTGTATAATCGCGGGAAGGGCTCCAATATCAATGGCGGGGGCGGAGGCAACGGACTTATGGCCGGCGGCGGGGGTGGTTCCAACTACTCGGCCGGAGTGCGGGGAGGAGAGCAGTCCACCGAATGCGGTGCCCCGGGAGATTCCCTTACCGGTGGAGAGGGCGGGTTTGACCTGGGCCGCAGTGGGTATTACTATATAAACGGCAATCCCTTTAATAGGGGAAACCGTATCTTTTTTGGAGGCGGCGGCGGTAGTGGTACCAGGCGGGTCACCTCCGTAAATACAGATGGGGGCAATGGCGGAGGGATTGTTATCATAGTCGCCGATACCATCCAGGGGAATGGCCACTGGATCAGGGCAGATGGTGGCGATGTGACAGGCACCGCAGTGAGTGGAGCGGGTGCCGGAGGTGGCGGTGGCGGCTGTATTATCCTGGAAGTGGCCGGCTACCAGACGCCACTGAATCTTTCAACGGTGGGAGGCGACGGGGGAGACACCCAGGGGCCCGATACCACGGGTATGGGAGGTGCCGGGGGCGGAGGAGTTTACTGGCTGGCGGGAGATACCCATCCGGGTGTGGTGACCGACTTCTCCACAGGCACCAATGGAGTTTTTTTAAGCGGCCCGCCCTATGATCCGCTGGAGTCTCCCAGGGCAGCCTATAAGCGGAATGACCTGGTAGCGCCCCTCAGGGGGTTCCTGTTCAATCCGGTCCCCAATCAGTTTACCTTTTGTTCGGATCAGGACCCGGATCCCATTGTGGCCTCGGAGCCCAAGGGGGGGGACGGAACCTACACTTACCAATGGATCGACAGCTCAAGCACACAGAATTTTTGGGCCAATATCCCGGGGGCTATTGAAAAAGACTATGATCCCGGGCCACTTGCGGATACCATCTATTACCGAAGGATTGTGAGTTCTCTGGGCCTGGCGGATACCAGTTTCCGCATTGATGTATTCGTTCATCCGGCCATTACCAACAATACCATTGCAGCCAGCGATACGGTGTGTTCGGGGAATGCCCCGGAACTTTTTGAATCGGCGGTCCCCATTGGAGGAGGACCTACCGGGGGGACCTTTACCTATAAATGGCAGCACCTGCCCGACGGTCCCGGAAGCTATTCCGATCTAACAGCTGCCATAGAGGAACCCACCTATCAGGCGGGCGGGCTGACCACCTCCACCAACTACCGGAGAATTGCCTATGCCGGGGTCTGCATCGATACCTCCAATGTGGAACGTGTCCGGGTGCTGGAACCGCTCACCGGCAATGACATCAGCCCTTATGACACCATCTGCATCAATACGCAACCGGACCTGATTAACGGTCCGGCGCCCTCCGATGGAGACCAGGATGATCTGCGTTACCAGTGGCTCAGCTCCACCATTCCCGGGGCGATGGGCACCGTGATACCCGGTCAGACAGCCATCAGCTATCAATCTCCGGCCCTGAGCCAGACCACTTATATCCGAAGGATCGTACTCTCGGGAAATGATAATGCCTGCAGGGATACCAGTGCCTATGTGGAGATCCTGAATATCCCGGCTATCACCACCAATAGTATAAGTGCATCCCAGACCCTTTGCCAGGAGGATCAGGCAGATCTGCTTTCCGGCAGCGCTCCAGGGGGGGGGTACCTGGGCCAGTACAATTATACCTGGATCTCCAGTACGGACCAGACCAGCTGGGTCCCGGCGACAGGCGGGGGAGCCAATGATGTGGCCACCAACTTCGATCCTGGAGTTATGAGCGGGGATACCACCTGGTATAGAAGGGTCGTTGGATCCGGTGGTCTGGAGCTGGTCTGTAAAGATACCAGTGCTTCCATCGTAATCAATGTACTTCCCTCCCTCACCAACAACGTGATTACCGCGGTGGATGATATCAAGTGCCAGGGGGATATCCCTGAAATAATTAATGGTTCTTTGCCGGGAGGCGGTGCCACCGTGGCAGGGAATGATCCGACCCGCGTATATCGCTGGGAACTGGCCGAGATGGAGATGGATCCCGGATTGGGCGACTGGACCCATCCCTCTGCCGGGGCAGCATCACAGTCTTATCTGGATCCGGATCCACTCTCCACAGATGTGGATCGCTGGTACCACCGGATTGTGATCAGCGGACCCGATGGGCAGTGCATTGATACCTCCAACAGGGTCCACCTGGATATACATACAGGGATCACTGGAAATGCCATTGATGCCGCCCAGGCCATCTGTTTTAATGATACCAGGGCTCTGAGGCATGTCTCCCTCACAGGGGGCGAAGTGGGGATCACTCCGGTTTATACCTGGCGCAGCTGGCTGGAAGGAGAGACTTCGGCAGATGCAACGGACATTTCGGGCTCAGACCAGCAGGCTTATTCCAGCGGACCTTATACCGATCCGGGGACCTTAATTTACTACTACGACCGGGTAGTGGAAATAGGAGCCTGCCGGGACACCTCCGCTGCCATGATGGTCACGGTGATGGAGCTACCCGGAGGGGCACTTACCGATGCAGATTTTACAGCCTGTGAAAAAGATACGGTCCTGCAGATTGATCTGAATCTGTCTGGCCTGACCCCGGGACACTATTTAAGCCCCTGGATTGTATATCTGAAGGATGGGGTGCATACCGGAATCGGACCGGGCGTTGTATACCAGGACAATGATGAAATAGTCATCACCATGGATACGGAAGGGGCTGATAACATCAGCTATACCTACGAAATCGAGTCGATCCTTTATTACCCGGAGGATGGCTATGCCTGTATATCTCCTGCAGCCAACCTGCCTTTCAGCCCGGTGGATGTGGATCTTTCCCGCAGGCCCGATCCACAGATCCTGGTGGATGGCGTGGCCAGGGATAGTTTCAAGGTTTGCAGTACCACTGCCAGCTTGCAGATGGATCCCGATAACGGAAGCTCCAGCAGATGGAGCAATCCCCCCGGCAATCTCTTCTTCTCGCCGGGCAGCGGACAGGATGAGTATAATGTCTCCATCCCGGACAACTCTGACGATTATGGGGAATACCGGATCTATGTGAGGAGCGAGGCCGGAGATTGTGCCGGTCTGGACTCCATTGACCTGCACTTTTTCGAACAACCGGCCCCCGCCTTTGCCGGACTGGATACCACCCTGTTCCTGGACAAAACGATACAGCTCAGGGCCGATCCCCCCACAGCGGGGATCGGGACCTGGACCACTACAGGCAGCGCAAGAATTGAGGATATTAATGATCCCCGTACCGAGGTAAGTGACCTGGAACTGGGAGAAGAGAATACCTTTACCTGGACCGTGGAAAACGGGGAGGATGAAGGAAAATGCAGCACCTCCAGTGATGTGACCATCGTGTTGCTCAATGAGTTAAAAAGATACAATGGATTTTCGCCCGATAATGGGGACAATATCAATGAGTACTACATCATGCAGGGGCTGCCCTATGCGGATGAGTTTACGGTCTCCTTCTTTAATTCCCTGGGTAATCTTGTCCGCACCATCACCCACGAAAACGTGGATGAGATAGTGGTCGATCCGGCGCTGATCCTTAATGGACTGAGGGAAGATGAGATGGTGATCTGGGATGGCAGGTCAAAAAACGGAAACCTGGTTCCCTCCGGTACGTATTACTATGCGGGGACATATACCATGTACCAGTACGATTATCTCAGCGGTGAAATTATCCGGAAAGACAATTATCCAATTAAAGATTATGTGGTTGTAGTTCGGGAATAAGATGAAGAGAATTGGGCTCATAGGACTATTGGTAGCGGTGGGGATAAATGTCTCTGCCCAGAATACCCTTGTTCCTTCTGTGAGCAATTACCATCTCACCTGGACCACCATCAATCCGGCCTTTTCCGGCTTCAGGGATGCCATCAGTGTCAGCTCCCTTTATCGTTCGGCTCTTTATGGTGCACTGGGGCCCAGCGATATGCAGCTCAATGTGCATACCCCGGTGGGCAACTCCAAGGTGGCCCTGGGCGCCGTGGTGGCCTACAGAACAATTCCCGATGTCCAGAACCTCTACTCCATCATGAGCACCTATGCCTACCGGATCTATCTGGGCAGCGGGCGTCTTGCTTTTGGCCTCTCGGCCGGCATGTGGGGAGTGAACAGCGATATGACCGGGATAGCGATCCGTGATGGCGACGATCCAGCCTTCCCCACGGAGGTTTATCAACGCTGGTTCCCCAACTTTGGGACCGGAGTTCTTTATTACACGGAAAAATTCTTTGTGGGTTTTTCTGTTCCGGAATTGTTTTCCATTCCCACGGAAAGCCAGAGTATCGGATCTGCTAAAGTGGAAAACTACCGTTTTATTCTCACCGGGGCCTACCAGTTTAATATCAGCGACAATTTTCGCCTGAAACCCTCCCTGTGGATCGATTACAATCAGGCCTACACCTCCTTCAAGGCAAGTCTGAACGCCGGGTTAATGGACTCCCGGATCTATGTGGGAGGGGCCTATGACTATCCCAATTTTGTCATCGCCCTGTTGAACTTCCAGGTGAATCCCCAGTGGCTGATAGGCTATGCCTATACCTTTAATACAGGAGTGGTTCGGTCGGCCCTTGGAGGAAGTCATGAAGTGGTGCTTCGCTGGGAATTCAGACCGGTCATTCGAACCATCCCCGATGACCCTTTCTATTTTTAACAGATGAAAAAAGCAATTCTTGTCATAGGGTCCCTGTTAATGCTGCTGCCACTGGCGGTGGGACAGGATTATTACAAGGTGCGAAAGCAGACCAGGATCTCAACCGGACTTCATGAGGCTGCAGCCATTCCCTATGAAGACGGGGGAATCGTATATATTACCGAATCCAACAGTGTGGGGGCCAGCAGTCCCACCGATGCCCAGGGAAGGAAACTTTATACTATGTTTATAATGGAGAGCGGAGGGAAAAAGGGGCCCTTCAGGCCTGAGCTGGTCAGTCAAAAGCATGAGGGACCGGTCTCTTTCAGCGGCGATTTTAAAACCATGGTCTTTTCGCAACAGCGCCCATCATTAGGTAGGGTCGATCCCCTGGGACTCTATTTTGCCGACAATGAGGACGGGATCTGGGTCAATGAACGGGCCTTTGAGTTTAACGATGATGTGGCCTGGCTCTTTTCCCCCTCGCTTTCTCAGGATGGCCGGACACTCTATTTTGCAGCAAATTATGCGGGGGGACAAGGTGGGTTTGATATCTACCGGTCCAAACTCAGGAACGGCGCCTGGAGCAAACCGGAGAACCTGGGCCCCGAAGTGAATACCCCCGATAATGAGATCTATCCATTTATTCATCCTTCGGGCAGGCTCTATTTTTCGTCGGACGGGCATGACAATCATAAGGCTGGGTTTGATCTTTTCGAGACTGCATATAGTGGAGGAAAGTGGGCCCGGGCCAACCGCCTGGGTGCTCCCTTTAATACCCTTTCCAATGAGTACCATATCTGGTTTAGCGAAGATTTTAAACAGGGCTACCTGACCAGTGACGGGAGGGGAGGCACCAAAGATATTTTTACCTTCAATACAGATATCCCTGCCTTTGAGTCCCCCGAACCCATCCGCAAGACTTATTATAAGTACATGCTTCGTGACAAAAACCTGGATACGGTGGATACCAATCTTTTTAATTACTATTGGGTGATCAATGATACCCTGGAGCTTCCCGGGCACGAGGTGATTTACCAGTTTCCGGAACCGGGAATCTACGAGTGTAAATTAATGGTATATGATATTCTGCTGGACACTCTGGTTGTTCAGGATACAAAATCCCTTCCCATCCGCTTGTATGAGCAGGCCGTGATCCTTTGTGACGATACAGTAAGGGTAAATACCCTGGTGTCCTTTGATGGAAGTAATTCTTATTTGCCCGGGTTTAATATCGGGAGGTATCTCTGGGAGTTTGGAGACGGAACCTATGGCGAGGGCCGAGAGGTGACTCACAGCTACCTGTATCCGGGAAAGTACCGTGTGATGCTCGGGGTGGAACAGCGAAAGAGAAACAGGAGAGATACTCCTGAAGTGAAGGTTAATTTCAAAGATATTATGGTACTCCCTGAGGAACAATAGTAACCCATCCCTTTTCTTTCTCGTACAAGCATATTTAATAAGTCTTGGCCAAAGTTGCATGGATTTTGCATATTTTTAGTAAATATTGAAATTTGAGGATGATGAGCCGATTTGTTTATATAATTATACTGCTGATAATCTGCACGATAGGATACTCTCAGCCGGTGCCAAACGTGGAGGAGAATATTCCCTACCTGATGACTTTCGGGAAGGGTGCTGATACCGATTGGGGAGATGACGATTTTTCGCAGGCCTTTTTTTTCCAGATTCCTGAGGATTATAACCAGCCCTTTTTTATCCGTGTTTTTGATCCGGATACCGGTGGCGAAATTGATGAGATCGCAGGAGTATTCGATACCCGCTGTGTATTTGAAGTTTTTGGTGGAAAGGGTAACTGGTCCAACCCGGCCGCCAAAGAGACCAGTCCCGTGGGGAACTATAAGAGCGGAACCCTGCTGGCCACAAGGGCTTTTACCGCTAATCCCCGCTACGACAACAACTGGTTTACCTTTGGTCCGTTTAACCCGGCCCAGGGCGAATATGTGGAGGAGTTCAAAAGTTACATTTTCAAGGTGATCTGTGAGGGGGTTTCAGGCGATGACGGGAATATGTACCGTTATTATCTGAGCACCAGTGCCACGGAAAACCGAAGCCTTGAAAACTCAAATGCCTTTGCCTATGAATACTCCTTCAGGATGCACAACAAGGTAGATGAGGTAGCTCATATCTATCCCTATGTGGATGAAGGTACCGTTTCGGTCCAGATTTCTAATTTCGATTGGGACTTTGATGGCAATATTGTGGTGATCTCTGTGGCCAGGCAGGGCCGGGAGGTGAAAACCTCCGGAGAGGATCACTGGGCTCAGGATGAACTCAGGATACAGGAAGAGGAGATTGAACACTCCATGGATTTCAGGTTTGTAAAATCCCCCTCCCTGGTGAGGAACAACAATGTGGTAGTCAATGTGAGAAACCAGTATGGGGAAGCCATGCGCTTCTATAGCATTCCCCTGGGAGGAGTCCCCAAATACAGGGGAGAGGTGGAATTTGTTCCCATTGACTAAAATGAACTAATATATTTTCGGTGAAAAGATTTTCTGTTTTCCTGCTTGTCCTCCTTCTTCCCCTGTTCGGGTTTGCCCAGACTTACCAGTTCTCCAATTATGGACTGGACGAGGGTCTGTTCGACAAATTCACCTATACCATGAATCAGGACCCGGAGGGTTTTTTGTGGATAGGAACCGGGCTTGGATTATGCAGGTTCGACGGGAACGAATTTGAAAATGTGTTCCAGGGGGATTCCATTACCACCAGTATTGCACATGCCAGTCTGCTGGATTCCCGTGGGCGCCTCTGGTTTGGGCATGAAAATGGGCTATTGTCGGTATACCTGGATGGAGCTTTCCGACTTATAACACCCAGTGATCACCACCGTTCGAAAATAACAGCCATCAGGGAAAGTGCTTCCGGAGAAATACTGGTCCTCTGTCAGCAAAGCGGGCTGCTGGTATTAGACAGGGACCTGAAAATCATTTATGAGAGAGATCCGGAAAACACCGATGATCCCTTTGTAGGTAAGTTTCTTTATGATATGCAGGAGGCGCCCGATGGGACCCTGCTTGTTGCTACCCAGGATGGGCTGAGCCTCTATCGATATGATGAGGACCTGAGGATCTATATCAATACCGGGGTGCTGCCCGATCTGCAATACAGAAGTGTCCGGGAGCTGGAAAAGGCAAGAAATGAAAATGAGTACTGGGCTGGAACAGATGATGAAGGCTTATTCAGGATCACCGGGGAGGGATATGATCCGGCGGGATACCGCGTGGAAAAAATCGGTCAGGATAAGGGTCTTGACTATGCCAGCGTTGCCTCCATTGTATTTGATGGAGACCGAAGGGTCTGGATCAACAGCCTTAGTGAAGGAATCTTCAGGTTCGACCTGGATGAAAAGGGAAACCTGGGTACTTCCCTCCTGTTTAATATGGACAACGGGCTACCCAATCCCTATATCAATCAGATTTTTGTGGACGAGGAGGGGAACCAGTGGTTCTCGACACCGGGGAACGGCATAACCGTCCTGCGGGATCAGGCCTTCACTTTCTACAACATCTGGAACGAGGAGGGCTATACCGATGTAAGTGCCATATATGTGGACGGAGATACCAGATGGTTTGGGGGAATGGGCCGGATCGCCATGGTCAGAGAAGATGGAAGATCTTCCTTCCTTGGAAGGGGCAACGGCCTCCCCGAGGATAAGATTACCGCGCTCTATACGGATGAGCAACACAATCTGTATGTGGGAACCGAGAGTAAGGGCTTATACAGGAAACGGGCCGGAAGTTCCATGATTCTTCCCCTCTTACAGTCGAATAACTCTCTGGAAAATAGTGTCAATGCCATCGATGGGAACGATACGCTACTCTATGTGGCCACCAACGGCGGGGTTTGTCTCCTGAACCTGCTTACCGGGAAGTATAGCTTTCGCACTACGGCTAACGGACTTCCGCATAATTTGATCAATGATGTACTGGTAGACCGGAAGGGAGAGGTGTGGATTGCCACAAAATCCGGCGGATTGGCCAGTGTCAATACAGACAGACGTATCCCGGTGACTGACAGGCCGAACATTGAGTACCTGACCCTGGTGGAGGGTGAAGAGGGAGAAATCTGGGCAGGTACCGCAGGGGACGGTATTTTTCAATTTGATCTGAACAAGGAAGAATTGCATTACTACTCTACCGATAAGGGACTCAAGTCCAATAACAGCTATGCCATTGCTGCTGATCCCAGCGGTAAAATCTGGGCAGGACACCGGCTGGGTTTGAGTTCCATCAACCCCGGGCGACGGACAGTCAGGAAGTTTGGCACAGAATCCGGATTTAAATCCGATATCAACCGAAACGCTGTGGCAGTGACTTCCGGTGGAAAGTTGCTCTTTGGTTCCACGGGAGGGGTGATAGAATATAATACTTACCAGGCCCGGGAAGATACCGCTGCACCCAGGCTAAGCATTAAGTCCATCGAAATTAACGGGGATCCCTGGAGTTCCCAGGAGGACATCAAACTCAAGTATGGAAAATACCGGTTGCGGGTCGAATTTGTAGGAATCAACCTTATTAATCCGGAACAGGTAAGCTATCAGTATAAACTGGAAAATTTCGATGAGGAGTGGTCACGGGCCTCAGAGCTCTCCTTTGCCTACTATGGACGAGTAGAGGACGGGGACTACACTTTTATGTTAAAAGCCTGTGATGGCAATGGTAATTGTTCCCTGGAGCCGCTGACTTTTAATCTGAGCGTGCGGATCCCTATCTGGAAGGCCTGGTGGTTTATTTTCGGACTGATTTTGCTGGTGCTGACCATTATCTTTGCTGTTTTTAAGATACGTGAGCGAAACCAGAAAGCGATTCAGGAGTACCTCCAGCGCCAGCTGGATGAGCGGACCAGAGAGGTGGTGCAGCAGAAAGAGGAGATTGAGGTTAAGAACCGGGATATCACCGATTCTCTCAACTATGCCCAGCGGATTCAGGCCAGTATTCTCCCATCAATCAAAAAGCTGCATGATGCCTTTACAGGCAGTTTTGTATTCTACCAGCCCCGTGATATCGTTTCGGGAGACTTCTACTGGTACGAGCAGGTGGATGAGAACAGGTTTATGGTAGTTTGTGCCGACTCAACGGGTCACGGGGTGCCCGGGGCCTTCATGTCCATGATCGGGACTACCCTGATAAAAGATATTTGCCTCAGAAGCGGGATAACCAGGCCATCCCAGGTGCTTACGACCCTGGATCATGAGGTACGGGAGGCCCTGAACCAGAATGTGGAGGCCAGCGGTTCCAATGATGGAATGGATATTATTGTCGCCGAGGTGGATATGAAAACACATAAGTTTACCGTTAGTTCAGCCATGCGTCCCGTGATTATCTATTCAGGCGGAGAGCAGATATACGTAAAGGGGAGCCGGAGTTCCATTGGAGGGCAACTGGATGAGGACCGGGTGGATAAGGATTTTATAGATCAGGAATTTATGCTGAATAAGGGAGATATCGTATATATGTTTTCCGACGGTTACCCGGACCAGTTTGGAGGGCCGCTGGGCAGGAAGTTCAAAATGGTCCGGCTCAAAAATCTGCTCAGGGATATCCACGAAAAACCCATGGATGAGCAGTACAACTACATCAAGAGTAATTTCTTCCTCTGGAAGGAGGACCTGGAACAGGTAGATGATGTCTTGTTTATGGGGATCCGGATCTGATCAATCCTCCTCCAGGTCAATACCGCTTAAAACGATCACATCGGTGGTATCGATGTTACTGCGGTTATAATCCCGGTCATATATCCAGAAGGTGTAATAGATGGTATCGTGTATGATTATGGGATAAGAGATCTCCAGGTCCATGACCCCGCTTAAGGGTTGCTTGTCCAGGTAAGGGATTCTGTACTTCAGAAGGCCCCCGTCCTCGTCCGGAATTTTTATATACTCATAACCCTGAAGGTCATAGAGCTGAAGAAAGAAATTGTATTTGACCGTATCTGGCAGGTTCAGCTCAGTGGTGTCCACCAGAGGAGGCAATCCAAGATTCCCGTCACCATCTGTAAAGTCAAAGGTTAGCTGTCCCATCAGCGTCTTATTTCCCAGTCCGTCTATGGATATAAACAGGCCAAACCCCTGGTAATCAATCACTGGCTCATCGGGATAAACCGGATCAATCTTGTTGCAGGAAAGCAACAGGAGCAATACAGCGAGCAGAACTGACCTAATCTTTTTCATACAGATACAATACTACAAAAATCTTGCCTATTTTTTACGCATAAAGATCCGGAGGGGGACACCGGTAAACTTGAAGTGCTTTCTTATCTGGTTTTCCAGGTAGCGCTTATAGGGTTCCCGGATGTACTGAGGGAGGTTACAGTAGAATGCAAATGCAGGGGCATGTGTGGGCAGTTGAGTTACATACTTGATTTTGACATACTTGCCCTTTACCGAAGGGGGGTTGTACTCCTCGATGGCTTTTAGCATCACCTCATTCAAGCGGGAGGTGGGGATCCGAACCTGGCGGTTGTGATAAACCTCAATGGCCAGCTCCAGGGCCTTATGAATTCTCTGCTTGGTCAATGCCGAAATAAAGAGTACAGGTACATCCACGAAGGGCTCGAGCCTTTTCTTGATCACCTCTTCAAACTGTTTCATGGTCTGGGTCTCCTTCTCCACCAAATCCCATTTATTGACCAGCACCACCACCCCTTTCCGGTTCCGCTCAATGAGGTGAAAGATGTTTACGTCCTGGGATTCTATACCGATGGTCGCATCGATGAGCAGCATGCAGACATCGGCATATTCGATGGTCCGGACCGATCTCATGACCGAATAGAATTCCAGGTCCTCCTTCACCTTCCCCTTCTTCCGTAGTCCCGCCGTATCCACCAGATAAAAATCGTGGCTGAATTTGGTGTACCTGGTGTGAATGGAGTCGCGGGTGGTACCCGAGATGGGAGTTACAATATTTCTCTCCTCTCCGATCAGGGCATTTACGAGGGAGGATTTTCCCACATTGGGACGGCCTACTACTGCTATTTTTGGAATCTCCTCCTCTTCTTCCACTTCCACTTTCTTTTCAAACATGGAGGTAAGCCGGTCCAGCATATCTCCGGTACCACTCCCATTGACGGAGGAGAGAGCCGAGTAATCACCCAGTCCAAGACCATAAAAAACACTGGCATCATACAGCCTGTTCGAGTTGTCCACCTTGTTCACCACCAGCAAAACAGGCTTTTTGATCTTCCGCAACATGCCGGCAATGGTCTGGTCCAGGTCAGTGATTCCCGAGATAACATCCACCAGGAAGAGCACCACATCGGCCTCATCTATGGCAAGCAGGACCTGCTTACGTATCTCCTCTTCAAATACATCATCCGAGTTGGTGACATACCCGCCTGTATCTATTATACTGAACTCATGACCATTCCAGAGCACCTTCCCGTAGTGCCGGTCGCGCGTCACCCCGCTAATTTCATCCACGATGGCCTGACGGGTCTCGGTCAGGCGGTTGAAGAAGGTGGATTTTCCCACATTGGGTCTTCCTACAATGGCTACAATATTTCCCATACTTCCGAAAACTTATCGATACCCGAAATTCTTTATGTGACGTTCATTGTTGCGCCAGTCTTTCTTCACCTTCACCCGGAGTTCAAGAAACACTTTTTTCTGAAGAAAGGTCTCCATATCCAGCCTGGATTCACGCCCCACTTTTTTTAATGCCTTACCCTGGTTACCGATCAGGATCCCTTTCTGGCCCTCGCGCTCCACATAGATCATGGCGCTGATGCGGATCAGTTTAGGATCCTCCTTAAAGGATTCCACTTCCACCTCCACGGCGTATGGAATCTCCTGCTTGTAATATAGCAGGATCTTCTCCCGGATCATCTCTCCCACAAAGAACCTTTCCGATTTATCGGTGAGGGCATCCTTGGGGTAATAGGGGGGAGACTCAGGAAGGAGCTCCAGAATCCGCTGAAAAATAGAATCCACATTGAATTTTTTCAGGGCGGAAATCGGGATTTTTTCCGCCTTTGGGAGAATTTCTTCCCACTGTTCCATGCATATTCTCACCTTTTCCTGGTTACTCAGGTCAATTTTATTGATCACCAGAAGTACCGGCACTTTTGCTCTGGCCACTTTCTGGAGAAAGACATCCTCCGGATCCGGTTTTTCACCGATCTCCGTCAGGTAAATGAGCACATCCGCATCCACCAGGGCCGAGCGGGCGGCTTTCAGCATTTTTTCCTGCAATTTATAACTGGGATCGAGAATTCCGGGGGTGTCTGAAAAGATCACCTGGTAATCAGGGCTGTTCAGGATCCCATGAATCCGGTGCCTGGTGGTCTGTGCCCTGGAGGTAATAATGGAAAGTTTTTCCCCCACCATGGCATTCATCAGTGTCGATTTGCCCACGTTGGGCTTCCCGATGATGTTGACATATCCTGCTTTATGAGTCATCCTATTCGTAAGCATTCATTTTTAAGCGGATCACCTCTTTTTCTGTGAGAAACCTCCATTTTCCCCTGGGAAGATTTTTCTTGGTGAGACCACCGAAATAAACCCTGTCCAGCTTTTCTACCCGGTAGCCCAGGGATTCGAACATTCTTCGTACGATGCGATTTCTCCCGGAATGGATCTCCAGTCCCACCTCCCGTTTATTCTCCGTGCTTGCGTAGCTGATGGCATCGGGCTGGATAAATCCATCCTCCAGGGTAATGCCCTCTGCAAGTTTGTTTAAATCTCCTGACGTCAGGGTTTTGTTCAGGAATACGTGGTAAATCTTCTTCTTATTGCTGGATGGGTGAGTCATTTTCTTAGCCAGCTCCCCGTCGTTGGTAAATAAAAGCACCCCGGTGGTATTCCGGTCCAGTCTTCCCACCGGATATACCCTCTCCTGGCAGGCATCACGGATCAGCAGCATCACCGTTTTCCGTTCCTTTGGATCATCTGTGGTGGTCACATAGTCCTTGGGTTTGTTCAAGAGCAGGTACTTCTTGCGTTCGGTACGGATACGCTCGCCGTTGTATCTGACTTCATCACCGGGATTCACTTTGCTCCCCAACAGGCTGACGGTCTTGCCATTCACTGAAATGAGCCCGGCCGAGATCAGCTGATCTGCCTCCCGTCGTGAGCAGATGCCTGCAGAGGCAATATATTTGTTAAGCCGTATCAGGTCGCCACTCTTTGTTGCGGGATCCTGGCTGCTTTTTTTTGCGGCGCTCTGGCTGGATTTTTTTACGGTGCCCCGGCTGGATTTTTTAGCGGTGTCCTGGCTGGATTTTTTCGCGGTGCCCGGGCTGCTTTTTTTGGCTGCGGGACGCTGGCGTTTCTCCTGCAGTGGCTGGTTCCCACTATCTCCGGTCAGCAAGGGCCTTTTACCTCCGTTCCGGCTCTCTTTTTTTGGTACTTTTGAACTACTCAATGGCCTGATCTTATTAAAAGTTAAAGGCTACAAAGATACGGCTTATTAACGTACATTCTTGGAATAATAATTTTAACTTTGGTGGCGTTTAAAAAAACTACTTATCATGAGTTTAGTGATCTCAATTTCAGGTATTCGTGGAACCATCGGAGGGAGGCCTGCGGAAGGGCTGACACCCATTGATACGGTTCAATTTGCATCTGCTTATGCCGCCTGGCTAATCCGGGACTCGGGCAAGGAGAGGCCTTCCGTTGCCCTGGGCAGGGATGCACGAATTTCCGGCCCCATGGTGGAGCAACTGGTTACTGCCACTCTTTCGGCCATGGGGGTGGATGTATACCGGATGGGCCTAGCCACCACGCCTACGGTTGAAATTGCGGTTACCGAGATGAAGGCTGATGGGGGCATTATCCTGACTGCCAGTCATAACCCGGCGCAATGGAATGCCTTGAAGCTTCTCAATCGCAGAGGCGAGTTTCTTTCCGGGGAGGATGGAGAAGCCATCCTGAGGATGGCCAGAGCCAATGAGTACAGCTATGCTGATGTTAAAATGTTAGGGGAGATTAAACCTCTGGCGGGAATGGACGTCAAACACATCGATCAGGTACTGAAACTGGACCTGGTTAAACCTGATAAGATTAAAAAGAAAAAATTTCGCGTGGCTATAGATTGTGTAAATTCGGTTGGTGGCATCATCATCCCGCAGTTGCTCAGGGCACTGGGGGTAAAGGAGGTAATAGAACTCTATTGTGATCCCACGGGTGATTTTCCACATAATCCGGAGCCCCTGCCCGAGAATCTCACTGAGATTTCTGAATTGATGGTACGTGAGAAGGCAGATGTGGGCTTTGTGGTGGATCCGGACGTGGACCGGCTGGCCATAGTTTGTGAGGACGGAACCATGTTTGGCGAAGAATACACCCTGGTGGCCGTTGCCGATTATATCCTTTCCAGGACCCCTGGGAATACAGCCTCTAACCTATCTTCCACCAGAGCTCTGAGGGATATAACGGAAGGGCATGGGAAGTCTTATTTTCCTTCTGCTGTTGGAGAGGTCAATGTGGTCACTGCCATGAAAGAGCATAAATGTGTGATTGGCGGTGAGGGGAACGGCGGAATTATCTACCCGGCTCTTCATTATGGCAGGGATGCCCTGGTGGGAATTGCTTTATTTCTCACGCACCTGGCAGAAAGCGGCTTAAAGTGCAGTGAATTGCGAAGCTGTTATCCCGATTACTTTATCTCCAAGAATAAAATCACTCTGCCGGATGGAGCTGATCCGGATCAGTTGCTTGAGGCATTTAAGAAGGCACATGCCGCGGATGATATCAATACCGTGGATGGGGTCAAGGTGGATATGCCCGAAGGCTGGGTCCACCTGCGGAAATCCAATACGGAACCGATTATCAGATTGTATGCCGAAGCAGGCAGCCATGAAGAGGCTGAACGCCTGGCGGCGGAAGCCATGCAGACCATTAATGAATTGATTAATTAGATATTTCAAAAGGAGACATGAAAAAGAAAACTTTAATAGCCATTGTTGTTCCAGTAGTCATCATTGTAGCACTGGTGCTTTACTCGGTTCTTTCCGGGAAAGAAAAAGAGATCGTGCTGGAAACGGAAGTGGAACAGGGACAGTTTGAAATTTCGGTCATGGTGACCGGTGAGCTGCAGGCCATTCGTGAAACCGAAATCCAGGCCCCTTCCCAATTGCGAAGCAGGAACCTGCGTATTCGTAGTGTGAAGATCCAGGAACTGATCCCCGAGGGTACAGTTGTGGATTCGGGCCAATGGGTAGCCACTCTGGATCGATCCGAAGCGGATAACTCGCTGAAGGATATCCTGGATAACCTGGAACAGAAAGAGTCGGAATATATGCGCACCAAACTGGATACCACCATGCAGCTACGGGAGCTCCGCGACGATCTTTTTAACCTGAGTTTTGCCATGGAAGAGGCTGAAATTACTGTGGAACAGTCAAAATACGAACCCCCGGCCACCATCCGCCAGGCAGAAATTGAGCTTGAAAAAGCCAAAAGAGCTTATGACCAGGCTGAAAGTAATTATGGCCTGAAAGTAAGTCAGGCCCGGGCAGAGATGCGCGAGGCAGAGATCAATATGGCCCGGGACCGCCGGAGCAAGGATGAGATGGAAGCGGTGTTGGAAAAGTTTGATATTTATGCTCCCGCCTCGGGAATGGTGATCTATAAAAAGGACTGGAGCGGTGAGAAAAGAACAGCAGGTTCGGAGATCAATACCTGGGACCTGGCGGTGGCAACCTTGCCAGATCTTTCCACCATGATCTCCATGACCTACGTGAATGAAATTGACATCAGCAAATTAAAGAAAGGGCAGGAGGTCCAAATTGGGGTGGATGCCTTTCCGGAAAAACAGTTTAGCGGCCAGGTGACCGAAGTGGCCAATATTGGGCAGCAACTGCCCAATACCGATGCGAAGGTTTTTGAGGTTAAGATTGAGCTGCATCAGAGGGATACCATCCTCCGGCCCTCCATGACCACCAGCAACCAGGTGATTACCCAGGTACTGGACAGCGTGCTTTTCATTCCCCTGGAAGCGGTTCATGCCAACGATAGCCTGACTTATGTCTATACCAGGGACGGCAATAAGCAAGTAGTGGTGTTGGGTGAGTCCAACGAGAACCATATTGTGGTGGACATGGGACTGAAAAAGGGGGAGATGCTCTACCTCTCCAATCCGCAAAATCCGGAGAACTTTAAGTACGTCGGACTTGATCTGATGAAGGAGATCCAACGCAGAAAGGCCGAAGAGGAACAGATGAGGAAGGAAATGCAGGAGCGGATGAACCAGCCGAGACAACCCCGCATTTTCCAGAGTGGACCTCCCCAGGCCAGGAGTACTAACCGAACAACGACACAGTAGGATGGGACGCTATTTGCATGACATCGTTATAGCCATTGAGTCGATCCTGGCAAACCAATTGCGTAGTCTCCTGACGGCGCTGGGCATTATATTCGGGGTAGCTGCGGTAATTACCATGCTGGCCATCGGGAAAGGTGCGCAGCAGGAGATTCTCGAGCAGATCAAGATGGTGGGGGTGAACAACATTATCGTCACGCCTATTATTGAAGCTGCTTCAGGTGAAGACAGTGAAGCTTCCGGAGAAACCCAGAAGAAGAAGTTCTCACCGGGGCTCACCATGCAGGATGTGGAAGCCATTCTGGAGGTTATTCCCACCGTGCATACAGCTTCGCCTGAAATTACCCTGAACAGTAATGTGATCAAGGAAGGGAAACGGGCCAGTGCCAAATTGCTGGGGGTATCCACTACCTATTTCGAGATTTTTAATCTCCCCATCGAAGAGGGGACCTTTTTTAATGAGTACCAGGAGGAGAATGGCATTCCGGTCTGTGTGATCGGAGCCAATATCAAGAATAAATTTTTCAGCAAGGAGAATGCCATTGGCAAATACATCAAATTTGACAAGGTGTGGCTGAAAGTTATTGGAGTGTTGGAGAAAGATGCGGTAACCCTGACCCGCTTTGAGAACATCGGCGTTAATGTCATGAACGACAATATTTATGTGCCGGTGAAAACCATGCTCATGAGATACCAGAACCGGGCCCTGGTGGGTACGAGGATCAAGGGGAGTACCAATGTAATGCGCCGAGGACCGATGATCACCGCATTCGGTTCTGCCAACGATAGTGAGTCCAACTACAACCAGCTGGACCGGATCATTGTGCAGGTGAATGAATCGAGCGAACTCTCACCCTCCACCGACCTGCTGGCGCGTTTGCTGCTCAGGCGTCACGAGGAGGTGAAGGACTTTGAAATCACCGTACCCGAGCTGCTGCTTAAGCAGGAGCAGCGGACCAAGGATATCTTTAATATTGTACTTGGGGCTATCGCCAGCATCTCCCTGCTGGTGGGCGGTATCGGGATCATGAATATCATGTTTGCCTCCGTTATGGAGCGTATTAAAGAGATTGGTACGCGGCTGGCCATTGGCGCTCAGAAGCGGGATATCGTGGTCCAGTTCCTGGCCGAAGCAGTCCTGATCAGTGTTAGCGGTGGTCTGGTTGGTGTGATTATCGGAGTTTTAGCCTCCTGGCTGATTACCAACTTTGCCGATATCGCTACCATCGTCACACCCGTGAGTGTGATTATCTCATTCGCAGTCTCAGCATCTGTTGGGGTTATTTTCGGGTACTCTCCGGCCAAAAGGGCGTCAGAGAGAGATCCCATTGAATCATTAAGGTATGAATAATATGTTTCGCAAAGTAATCATCGGGGCAGGACTGGTTCTTGGAATCCAGGCCTTTGCCCAGTCTCAGTCTGAAGCAGAGGTGGTTGAGCTCACTCTTCCGGAAGTCATTGAAGTGGCTCATGAACAATCCTTGATGTCACTGATGTCGAGGCACCGGTTTCGAAGCTCTTATTGGGAGTTCAGGGCCCACATGGCCAGCACCAGGCCCGGTCTGACCCTGGAGGGAACCCTCCCTTCTCTGACCAATGCCACTGAGAGTGTGATCCAGCCCGATGGCACCGAGGAGTTTGTAGAACGTTCCTTTATGAGAACTTCCCTGGATATGCAGCTGAACCAGAACATCTGGCTAACCGGGGGACGCGTATTTGTATCTTCCCAGCTTCAGCGAAACGATAATTTCGGGGAGGAACCTCCGACCAATTATCTCGCCTACCCGGTAACCATCGGGTTTATGCAGCCGATTAACGGCTACAATGAATTTAAATGGGACCGGAAGATTGAACCCATGAAATATGAGGCGGCCAAACTGACCTATATTAATACCATGGAGCGCGTGAGCCAGCAATCTGTGAGATATTTCTTTGACCTGGCCCTGGCACAGATCAACCTGGAAATTGCAGAAAAGAACCTGGCCAATTCGGATACCCTGTACCAGATTGCCCAGGGTCGCTACCAGCTGGGGACCATTGCAGAGAACGATCTGTTGCAACTGGAACTGAGCCGTCTTAATTCGGAAACACAATATAATGAAGCCACCATCGACCTGGAATTACGGAAGTCCAGGCTTCGTTCTTTTCTGGGTTTCAATGAGAGAGTCAGCCTGAAGCTGATCCTCCCCAACAGGGTACCGGAAATTACTATGGATTATAACAGGACACTTGCCGAAGCCCGGGAGAATAATCCGGAGATCCTGACCATGGAGCAGCAGCTGCTGGAAGCTGAACGGGCTGTGGCCGAGGCCCGGTCACAAAAAGGGATCCGGGGCGACCTGTTTGCCCAGATCGGCTTCAGCGGAGTGGATGAGGAAATCCGTAGCTCCTATTCGGATCTGGCAAGGCAGCAGCGCGTAGAGGTGGGTGTTCAGATACCCATCCTGGACTGGGGCCTTGGAAAAGGCAGGTACCGCATGGCCCAGTCGGCGGAAGAGGTGGTGAAAATGGACGTCAGCCAGTCCATGATCGATTTTAACGAGAATATTTTCCTTCAGGTCATGCAGTTCAACCTGCAGGATGACCAGGTGGCCATAGCCGCAAAAGCAGATACGATTGCAGATCTTCGTTACGAAGTGACCAAACAGAGGTTCTTAATCGGGAAGATCGATGTGCTGGATCTGAACGTGGCCCTGGAGGAGAAGGATGTGGCCCGCAGGGGTTATGTGGAAGCAATGAGAAATTATTGGGACTATTACTTCGATCTGAGGGGCCTGACCCTCTACGACTGGCAAAAGGATATCAAGCTCTCAGAGGATTTTGACGATTTACTGGAGCAGTAAATTAAGACCTGTATATCTTACTGTACTGAAATATGTGATTCAGGATGGTCTTGTCCTCCTGACTCAGCTGCATGCCTCTGCGCTCCATAACCAGGTTAGCGGTTTCCAGTACCTTTTCCATTTTATAATCCGTAAACCCAGCCGCACCCCCCCAGCTGAATGAAGGGATAAAGGTGCTCGGAAAACCCGAACCAAAGATATTGGCTGATACTCCCACCACTGTGCCTGTATTGAACATGGTATTGATTCCGCATTTGGAATGATCGCCCATGATCAGGCCGCAGAATTGATTTCCGGTTTTTATATAGGAGCCGGAGGGGTAGTTCCAGATCTTCACTTCCGCATAATTGTTCTTCAGGTTGGAGTTGTTGGTATCGGCACCCAGGTTGCACCACTCACCAATTACGGAGTTTCCCAGAAAACCATCATGAGCTTTGTTGGAATTTGCCTGTAGCACTGAATTGTTGATCTCTCCACCAACTTTACTGTAGGGCCCAATGGTGGTGGGACCGTAAATCCGGGCTCCCATTTTTACCACAGCCCCTTCCCCAAGAGCAAAGGGTCCCCGTATAACGCTCTCCTCCATAATCTCACTGTTTGCCCCCAGGTAGATGGGTCCCCGTGTGGCATTCAGTGTAAAATATCCACCGATGAAACCTGGCTCTACAAATACATTTTCGGGTCGGTCCACTCTCACCGTATCACTCAGTTTTTCACTCTCTCTTCCACCGGTGATCCGGAGAAAATCAGCTTCTATTTCCTGGCCGTTGAGCCGGAAGATCTTCCATGGGTAGTCGATCATAGAAAGCTCACCAGGGTACTCCTTTCCTTCTCTGATCCATTTATCCGGACTAAAAGAGACTTCTTTGTGCTCCCGCGTGCGGACTGCCAGTAAAACACCTTGTTTTACAAGAGACCGGTTTTCCTGCAGCTCTTGTATGGCATCCAGGATCCTGCTCTCGGGAAGAAGAGTGGCATTCACGTATAGATTATCATCACCGGCCCGGCAGGGAAACTTGCCCTGCAGGTATTCTTTGGTCAGAGGGGTGGATTTGCTTTGAAGATCATGTTCCCATTTCTCCGCTATGGTCAGAATTCCTATTCGGAGAGCAGAAGCTGGACGGGTAAAGGTAAGTGGAAGCAGATTGTCCCAGGAGTGATCATCAAACAGGATCAGCGCCATCTTTTTTATTTTAAAAGTAAAAAAAAAAGCCATCCTTGAAGAGATGGCTTTCCAACAACATAATTTAGCTCTTACTTATTTTTTTTATCCAGGTGGGTCTTGTAGCGGTTCATAAACTTATCCACACGACCTGCAGTATCGACCAGCTTCATCTTACCGGTGTAAAAGGGGTGTGAGGTGCTGGAAATTTCCAGTTTGATCAGTGGATATTCGATTCCATCCTCCAGTTTAACGCTCTCCTTGGAGGGAGCGGTTGATTTGGTTACGAAGGTGAATCCATTGGACATATCCCTGAATGCGACAAGCCTGTAGTTCTTTGGATGTATATCTTTTTTCATTTTCTTATAATTTTCTCTGCCAACGCTTTTTCAAAACGGAATGCAAAGATAGAAATGTTTGTTACAACTTCAAAATATTTTCGGGAAGTTTTGACTCATCCACAGCCTCTTCCATAAATCTCTGGTAGACCTGATTGCGGTCAAAAAGATAACGGTAAGTGTAATGGGTTTTGACATGTTCAGCGCCGGTATTCTGGTAGAGAGAAATCATTTTGGGGTTGAAGTCACCCACCCAGGAGAGTTCAAACTCCGTGTATTGTGGTTTACGATCCATCACCTTTCTGAGCTGGAAAAAAATACCGGATTCCACCCCCGAGTTCTGAAATTTCGGAATCACCCCGGCTACCGTTCCCCTGGCCCTGGTAATGGTCTTATTTCTTTTGTAATAGAGAAATCTCAACTTGTTTAGCAGATGGAGTTTGCCATTCAGATGTCTGAAAATCTGGTTGGCATCGGGGAGAAACATGAAAAAAGCAATGGGTTCATCACCATGATAAGCAAACCAGATCATCTCCTCATCCATGATCATCTTAACCTTCCTCAGTTCATCGTAGAGAGAGGCCTTGTCCATGGGGGTATAATCTTTCCGGAGCTGGCTCCAGGCCTGGTCGTAAATATAGGCCGTATCATCAACAAACTGGGCGGTTTTTTTCAGTTCAAAATGTTTGTAAGTAAAGCCCTTTCGCTTGTCGATCCATTCGGCAATTTTCCAGAAGCGCTCGGGGAAAGGTTTTACGATGTCCAGGTGAAACCCCAGCTGCCTGTAGTAGAGTTTGAAGCCGTAGCTTTCAAACAGTTCCTTGTAATAGGGCGGGTTATAGGTCATCCCCAGGCCGGGGGGAACAAAACCCTGGACCAGGCAACCCCAGTTGGTATCATTCTCTCCGAAATTGATGGGACCGGTCATGGATTCATATCCATGTTTCTGGAGCCACGCTTTGGCTGTATCAAAAAGCAAGTTAGCCACCTCATGATTTTCGATGCATTCAAAAAAGCCGCAACCACCGTCCCGTACATAGTCTGCATTGTCCTTGTGGGTGTTATAAAAGGCAGCGATCCGGCCCACCGTTTCACCCTTATCATTTACGGCGATCCAGCGTACTGCGTCTCCATGTTTGAAGTAGGGATTTATTCGCTGGTCGAATGCAGACTTGATTTCGCTGTCGAACTGAACCACGTAGTTGGGATCGTTGTTGTACAATTTTCTGGGAAAATCCAGAAAGCGCTTTTCGCTTTTTTTAGTATCTACAGGTACAATATGCATGAGGCACAGGATCTCTATTTACAAAACGAACCAATCGCTCATCATCTTCTCCTCGGGCAGGTTCAGGTGGTGGTTTTGATGAATAAATTCGTTTTTCTTTGATATATAAATGTATTCTTGGGCCCATTCTCTGTGGTGGAGGGTCACCTCCCGGACGGCATAGAGTACTAGTCGCACTTCCTCGTCGGTCATGGTGGGGTGCAGGGACCATCTGACCCATCCCGGTTTTTCGCTCAGGTCCCCATGATTGATCTTATCCGTGATTTCCTGACTCTGGTCATAACTAACCTCCAGCAGGAAGTGTCCGTAGGTACCGGCACAGGCACATCCCCCTCTGGTCTGAATGCCAAAGCGGTCATTCAGCAGTTTCACAAAGAGGTTAAAATGGATGGACGGGTGGTAAAAGGAGATCACTCCCAGGCGGTCGTCCACGTTATTGGCCAGGATCTGGACCCCGTCAATCTGTCGGAGTCCGGGTAATGCAATCTGAAGCAGTTCCTCTTCACGTTTCATGATATTCTCCACACCCATCTGGTTTTTCAATTCAATGGCCAGGGCCGCTTTGATGGACTGAAGGAATCCGGGCGTCCCTCCATCTTCCCGGACCTCAATATCATCCACATATTTGTAGTTTCCCCATGGATTGGTCCAGTCCACCGTACCCCCCCCTGGATTGTCAGGGACCTCTGCCGTATACATGGCCTTGTCGAAGATCAGAACCCCTGATGCCCCGGGTCCGCCCAGAAACTTATGGGGAGAGAAGAAGATGGCATCCAGCTTCTCCATGGGATCCTCCGGGTGCATATTTATATCCATGTAGGGCGCACTGGCCGCAAAGTCAATTAACACCAGGCCCCCGTATTCATGCATCAGCTTGGCCATTTGATAATAAGGAGTCTTTACGCCAGTCACATTGGAGCAGGCCGTAAAGGAGCCGATCTTAAATTTGCGGTCCTTGTATTCCTCCAGCTTGGCTCTCAGGTCATTTAGGTCGACCCTCAGCTGATCATCTGGCTGGATCATCACCACATCGGCAATGGTTTCGAACCAGGAAGTGTGGTTGGAATGATGTTCCATGTGGGTGAGGAATACCACCGGCCGGTCTCCCTTCTTTACACAATCCTGTTTACTTCCCCCGCATCCTTTCAGGCTCAGGATCCGCATGAGTTTGTTGATCACGGCGGTCATTCCGTATCCGGCGGTTATGATCACATCATTGGGACCGGCATTCACATGTTTCTTAATCAGCTGGTGGGAGCGGTGATAGGCTTTGGTCATCAGAGTCCCCGTCAGGGTGGTCTCCGTATGCGTATTGGCCACGTAGGGTCCGAATTGTTTCTGCAGCTTTTGCTCGATGGGTTCATAGAGCCTGCCACTGGCGATCCAGTCCCCGTAGAGGATTCTTTTTATTCCATAGGGAGACTCAAAGGTGGCCTCGTTCCCGATTATCTTTTCCCTGAAGGGTGCAAAATATTTTTCCAGACTACTCACTCGTATGTTTTTAATTTCTTCCGGCAAACCTGGACAACAGCCTCAGGAACTCAATATAGAGCCAAATCAGGGTGACCAGCAGTCCGAAGGCCCCGTACCATTCCATGTATTTTGGAGCTCCCATCTGGGAACCTTTCTCGATGAAATCGAAATCCATGATCAGATTCAGGGCAGCGATCACGATAATAACCAGGTTGATCAGAATGCCCATTGGTCCGGAAGAATGCATAAAACCCACCGGCATGCCAAACATTCCCAGGATCCAGCTGATCAGGTAGGCAAAAAATACAGCCCCAGTGGCCATCATCACCCCGCGTCTGAATCTGGGTGTGGCCCGGATCCGTCCCGACCGGTAGAGGAACAGCATGGTAAACAGGGTTCCAATGGTCAGCAATACAGCCTGGAAGGCCACCCCGGGGTACATGTTATTCACAATGGCGCTGATAGCACCCAAAAAGAGTCCCTCCAGAATGGCATAGATGGGTGCGGTAATGGCCGATGACTGTGGCCGGAAAATGGTGACCAGCGCCATTATAAAGCCCCCTATCGCTCCAACCAGTGCCAGTGTTCCTGCTCTGCCCGGATCGGCTCCAATCACCATGTTCCAGGTATAGGCTGCAGCTGCAATCACTATGAGCAACATTAGTCCTATTTTACTAATGGCTCCATTTATGGTCATGGTATTGCTGCCTGCAGCAGCAATACCGGCTTTCTCAAAAATCCTATCTGTCATCGCAGGATTGGATGACCTCAGTGCTCTCATCTTCTTCTATTTTGGGTTAAATATATATGAATTTATCCAATGGAGGGAGTCAAAAGGCATGCCATAGCGCAGCTTGAGACAAATACTGACAGAATTGCAGTTAAATTTCTATTTTTGATTATGATTCGGGCCATTCGTACTATCTGGAAGAGCGAGTTCTTCAGGAACGTGGCCACCCTGATCTCCGGAACCACCCTGGCCCAGGCTTTTTCTGTCGTGATCTATATTCTTTTGAGCCGGATCTATACCGAGGAGGATTTCGGGGTATTCGGTCTATATATGAATATATTGAATATCACGATAATCTTCTCTACGGCCAAATATGAATTGGCCATTTTACTTCCGAAAAGTGAAAAAGATGCGGTCAATCTGTTGGGACTTTCCGGTCTTATCAGTCTGCTTGTCAGTCTTATATTGCTGGGAATCGTGGTTTCCATGAATGATATGATCTGCAGCTGGCTGGGTAGCGAAGAGATCTCCGGATGGCTCTATTTCATTCCCCTTTCCACCCTGATGGTCGGCTGGTTCACCTCTTTCCGCAACTTTTCAAACCGGCAGAAGAAGTATCGTCTGATCGCGGGAGCCAACATCGGTCAGAGCATCAGTAACTCTCTTCTGAAACTTGGTTTGGGGGTGGTGATCGCCGGGGCTGCGGGTCTGATCTTTGGCGTGATATTCGGACAGCTGGTTGGGTTCCTCGTCTTTTTCGGGGTGCATTGGCGTCTTAATGGATCAAAAGCAGGATGGATTTCATGGAGCGAAATGAAGCGTCTGGGCAGGCAGTACAAGCTGTTTCCAAAGTACAATATGTGGCAGGGGCTGATCAATAACCTTTCAGGGGCCTTCCCGGTTTTTATACTTAGCTCCTATTTCTCCACGGGTATAGCGGGCTTATACACCTTTGGATATATGATCCTTTACAGGCCGGTGAACCTCGTGGCCAATGCCTTTTACCAGGTATTGTTTCAGCGCTTCGCGGAGAAGAGGCAAAAAAACAGCTCTTTGCGGCCTGAAGTGATTTTATTTCTGAAACGCACCACACAGGTCTTGCTGCTTCCTTTTATAGCACTGGGAATCTTTTTCCCTGAGATCTTCGGGTTCATTTTTGGAGCCAAGTGGATCGAAGCGGGAAGGTATGCCCAGATTCTCTTGCCCTGGATCTTTATGGTGAGTCTGGTCATGCCCCTTTCATTTATTCCGGATCTCTATAAGAAGCAGCGGGTGGCCATGCTGATTGATATGGTCAAGCTGGTGGCGCGACTGGGGGGCCTGGTGGCGGGGGTGGTCCTGGAAAATGTTTATATTGGTCTCTTACTTTACAGTGGATTCAGCACCCTTATCATAGGGTACAGCTTGTTCTGGTATCTGAAGCTGGTGCAAACAGATCCTCTGGCCGATGATCCGCTTATACCCTTGGGGAAGAATGAATAAGATAGGAAAAGCATTCAAAGCACTCTGGTGGATTCTCCGGAAGCCGGTTTTATTAAACCGGGTGCTGACTGATGAAGATACCTGGCAAAGCTATGTGGAGAAAAAGCATGGCCTGGCCCCTGGCTTACCCCTGGTGGAGATGGATCAACTGATAGGTTCAGGAACCATTAAACTGGGTCCTATGACCTATTTGGATGGGGGCTCCCTGCCCACCGACCTGATGTTGCTGGCCGGACTGGCCGAGGGGATCGATAATTGCGCCTATTTTGAGATCGGGACCTGGCGGGGAGAAAGTGTGGCAACGATAGCCTCCAGAGCTTCCAGCTGTTTTAGCCTGTGCCTGAGCGAAAAGGAGATGCTGGAACTGGGAATGCATTCCGGTACCATTGCCGCTCATATGCAATTCTCAAAGGGACTTACAAATGTTACCCAACTTCGTGGCGATTCCCGGAGTTTTGATTTCAAGAAGCTCAACAGGAAATTCGATCTGATCTTCATTGACGGGGACCACCATTATGAGTTTATCAAAAGTGATACGGAAAACGTTTTCAGGTACCTGGTTCATGACAAAAGCATGGTGGTCTGGCACGACTACGGATTTCATCCCGACCGGGTGCGCTTTGAGGTGCTGGCTGCCATACTCGATGGGGTGGGGGCTGAACGGGCCGGGCAGGTATACCACGTAGGTCATACCAAGTGCGCCATATTTACCGGGGAAAAATTGCCTTCCAGGACTGCAGATTTCCAAAGGCTGCCTGAAGAATACTACCGTATGGAGATTTCCCGGCATACCTTGAAAGAAGATCCTTCCTGAGCTGAAGTAAGCATGAAAGACAAAAAACGTATCCTGATCCTTCCTTCCTGGTATCCTCCCGATGGAGGCTATTTTTTTAAGGAACACAGCGAAGCGATCCGGAAGGCGGGCTGGCAGGTGGATGTGCTGGTGAACCGACTGGTGGGGGTGCGAAAGCTGATCCAGGTTGGCACTTCGGCTCTTCAAAGGTACAGGGTTGAGGACGAAAACGGTTTAAGGGTGGTCCGGTCCCGCTACCTGAAGCTGCCGGGGAGTGAAAGGTATAACATTCAGGGCTGGGCCCGGCAGGCTGGCAGGATCTATCTGAAGTATGTAAAACAGTTTGGGCATCCCGATCTTATCCTGGCCCACAGTGTGACCTGGGCCGGATATGCAGCCTATTTGATCAACCGGGAGCACGGGATACCCTATCTGATCGTGGAGCACCGCAGCTTCCTGGTCTGGAGCACCGAGGAGGCCAGAAAGATGGTAAAATCATTCCATGTCCCCCTGTTTGAGCGGGCCTATGGACACTGCAAAAAACTTGTTCTGGTCTCCGACAGTCAGAAAAGGGGGGTTGAAAGCCTGGTGCCTTCTGCCGTGGGAAAATCCATGGTGATCCCCAATATGATCCGGGAAGACCTCTTCCTCCCTCCGGCAGAGCCCCGGCAGAGGGATCCATTTGTGTTTCTCTGGGCCGGCAGGCTGGAGGCTGTAAAAGGAGTGGATCTCCTGCTGGAAGCAGCTAAATTTCTCGCAGATCAAAGCGATCAAGAATTCCAGGTCCGGCTTGCAGGAAAAGGATCCCTGAGGGAGGAGCTTGAGCGGAGGGCAAAGAAGCTGGGGGTGACTGCCCGGGTCAGCTTCCTGGGCAGGCTTTCCAGGGAGGAAATGCAGGAGGAGATGAAAAGAGCCAACTGTTTTGTGCTGCCTTCCTGGTATGAGGCATTTGGGGTGGTTCTCATCGAAGCCATGGCCACCGGGCTTCCGGTAATTGCCAGCAGATCCGGCGGACCCGATGCCATGGTCAACACCGACAATGGACTTCTTATTGATCCCGGAAGTGCCGGGAAACTGGCTGGGGCCATGCAGGATATGATGTCCCATATAGATCGTTATTCCGCCAGGGCGATCAGGGAGCAAACCCTGCAGAAGTACGGGCAAATCCCTGTGATGGAACAGTACGGCAGGCTCATTCTTCAGCTTCTCGAGGAATAATTTAAAGCAATGGATTTGGAGATTAATTTTTTTTGTAAATTTGCACACCCAAACGGTGGATGTAGCTCAGTAGGTTAGAGCGCTGGATTGTGGTTCCAGAGGTCGCCGGTTCGAACCCGGTCTTCCACCCCACTTATATAACCGTCAGGCAATTACCTGGCGGTTTTTTTATAGCTGTATGGCTTGTTTACCACTGCATAGCCGGCACCCGTGTAAAATATCAGCTGCATAGAGATATATGAACATCTTTTACTAACTTTGAGCAACTCGAAGTGTCTGACTGACCGGGCCATGGAATCATATAGCGACCAGCATATTATAGATAGTATCCGTAAGCGGGAGGATGTAGCCTTTAATTATCTTCAGGTGAAGTTCCAGGACGGCATACGCCTGATGGTGATGGAGATGGGAGGTAGCCCGGAGGATGCCAAGGATGTATTCAGCGATGGACTGATTGCGCTTATGCGACTGGTGGACCGGGAAGACTTCGAATTGAATTGCAAGCTGGGTACCCTGGTTTATGCCTTGTGCAAAAAGACCTGGAAACAACACCTGGAAAAGCAGGTGGCAGTCCGGAATTACCATGTCCGGAAACTGGAAACTACCCCTGAGTGGGATTTTACGGAGGAGACAGATCAGCAGATTTATCAGGACATTTTCTGGGAGAGCTTCAAGCAGTTGGAAGAAGTATGTCAGGAAATTCTGGAAGGTTATCTGAAGGAGCTTTCTCCCCGGGATATTGCTGAAAAGCTGGGATATAGCTATGGGTATGTACGAAAGCGGAAGAGTATGTGCCATAATTTTCTAATGAAGATGATCCAGAACCATCCCACATTTAAAAAGATTAAACAGACCGAGTTAAGCCTGGATATCGACTAATATTCTCTGAAGTATGGGGCCGACCATAGACATAAACAAAAGACTGGCAGATTATATATACAAAGATCTGACTCCTGAGGAGATGTACGTAATAGAACGGGAAATTCAAAAAGATCCGGATTTTTTCGATGCCTACCAGTTGAACAAAAAGGTCACGGACTATCTAAAGGCCAAGATTCAACTGGAAGAGATGAAATCCGATCCGCTTCTGGAAGAAGCCGAGGCACTGGCCGACCTGGCATTTGAGATGGATTCTGCAGAAGAAGAACTGCAGCCGATGCTCCCGGGAGGAGAAAAGAAGAGGAACAAGATCAGAAAAATATCTGTTGCAGTGGCCATAGCCGCATCCCTGGCCCTGCTGCTTACTTTCGGGCTCCTGCCCTCACAGCTTGACCAGGGCCAGCTTTTTGATCAGTATTACAGTCCCCTGGAGGCCTCCGATTACTCGCAACGCGGACAAAATAATGTGCTCTACAACGACCTGGCGCTGGGGATAAATTATTATGTGGATGGAGACTATCAGCAATCCATTGACCAGTTCAGTGAGCTGGCAACTGCTCCGGAGGTACAATCTGAGGTGCAATTCTTCACCGCTCTTTCCTACCTGGGGCTTGAACAATATCAAGCGTCACAAAGCATCCTTGAATCTGGTCTGGGTGCGGATAGCAAGTACCAGGCAGAGATCCTGTGGTATCTTAGTCTCTGCTATCTTAAAACCGGTGAGCCTGAAAAAGCTAAAGCGCTTCTGATGAAACTGGAATTGTATGACGGGCTCTACAAAAAAGATGCTCAGGCCCTCATCCGGAAACTTCGGCGTTTTAAATAAGCCCCAATCAAAAGAACAAAAAGGAGAGTTCCCAGGATATAGGGGACTCTCCTCTTGCTGTTTAGAGCTGAGTCGTCGCCTGTAATCTGAAAGGCAGCCCAGTAATAGGGATGGGTATAGAAGGGGGGGTGCTGTTCCAAATACTCTCTTTTCACATAGGAAAGGGCCCTGCTTTTGGATTTCCCCTTTTGGATTTCCTCATAAAATCCAACCATAATTTCCCTGCTTTTTGCATCATCAACGGGCCAGAGCGTGTGGACCACAGATGCTGCACCAGCCTGCAGGAAACTTCTTGACAGGCTCATCACCCCTTCCCCGATGTGCAACTGTCCGCCGGCAGTTTCACAACTGCTCAGAACCACCATGGGAGCTACTAGATTCAGGCCATTTATCTCATAGTCATGCATACGGTTTGCCAGCAGGGGGTCGCTAAGTGTATCAAGCATAAAATAGGGTGAGCTACCCCTGTTTTCGCTAGCCAGGGAATGCATGGCCAGGTGTAGAATGGAATTCTCCTGTAAAAGACCGGCTAATTCCTCCTTCTGCACAGACCTCGGGACCCTGCGTCCCCTGACGAGCTCCAGGATATCCCGGACTTCCTCTTCGGCTCCCTGCAACTTCCCAAATCCATTTGCAGGGTTTGTTGCCTGCTCCGGGATCCAGGCCAGGACTTCCGGGAAACGCAGGCCTCGGGAGGTAGAACCCCTTATTAGGTGGGAATTATACATATAAGAGATGTTATACTGCTTCAGCAGGTAGGAAATGCCGGCATAGTTCAGAATGGAGTCCGAATCCACCCGGGTGATCAGGGCATCAAAGGGAACATAAGAGAGCATCTCGTCGGGGACTATCAGCAGATTCTTTCCCCTGAACAAAGGCTCAACCGGTTCAACCAGCTTCTGATACAGTCCAAAGAGGGCCAGCTTCAGACTATCGAAGCGTTCTTCGGTCTCCCTGTATGGGACGAAATGATGAAGCTGTTCCACGACGGTTTCCACCTGTTTATACAAGGTGTTGTCCAGGCTGGAACGGTGCACCTGGATGCCGCCTTTCGTAAGCACGAAGATGAAAAGTTGTACCCTGCCTGCGTCGTCCGTCCCGGCAAGGAAATACTCCACCAGGGTTTCATTCCTCTTCAGGTTCCGTCGTATCCGGTCCATGGTGATGTCCGCATTGTCTGTTTCGAAATGGCTGATTTGGGGCAATTCCTGGCGAAGTTGCTCCATATGTCTGTTGAAGGAGTCCCGGGTATGGAAGAGCTCGTTCTGCCAGGAAAGTATCTGAACTGAATCGGGATGCAGGGCCATGGTTTCTGTGCGGATCAGGTTCGATAGGTGTTCCACTTCCTCTTTTAGTTCAGTGGCCACGATGGCTGAGGTATCAGACAGGCTTTCCAGATAGAGCCATTCCTTGACCTTCATTTCAAACAGTAGTTCCGATGACTTTCCCTTTGCAGCCAGAAAAAAAGCCTCCTCCATCTGCTCTTTCCGGCCAGTCAGATCAAACAGCGCCAGCCGGAGGCGAATTCCGGCTGTAAAGAGATCCTTTTGCCGGGAAGTCAGGTAAAGCCTGCTTTCTCCGGACAAAAAGCTGCTCTGGATCCGCTCGAGTACTTGAATGGAAAGAAGATTGGTGGAGAGAGCCGCCTCCAGGTAGGCCAGTTTTTCTAAATCGTTACCCGCATGGATTGAAACTGCTTCCAGGGCTTCAGTTTTGGTAGCCAGGATTTGCAGGAGGGTTAGGTCGTTTCGGGAGCTCTCTGTGAGCGGATTGGAAAAGTGGTCCGCCCATACAAAATCACCTGTCAGGGAATGCAAGGCCAGCTGCAGATAGTCCAGGGCCTCTCCCCATTCATCCTGATCCATCTTGTGCCTGGCCAGGGCTTCATAAGAGGCCGCTGTCAGGGGATGAATCGGCCCATAGTTTAACCGGTAGTTCTGCAGGGCTTTTTGCAGGTACTCAAATCCCTGCTCCGCTTGCCCCTGACCCGACAGGAACTCACCCAGATAAAGATAAATATTGGCCAGTTCATAGTAAGTGGAATCATACTCAGAGATCCATTGCCTGATTCCCAGGAGGTAATTTTCCTTTGAAAGATCCGGATCTTCCAGGCTCTGGTACACCCGGGCCAGGTTAAAATAGACACTTCCCAGGTAGGGATGCTGGTGCCTCTTTTTAATCTCGGCACACTCATTCAGGACTTCCCTGGCCTCCTCAAAGTTTCCCAGGTGGTACAAGGTAATTCCTTTATTGAGTAAGAGTGCCGATAGCTTGCCATAGGAAATATCATCCCAGACAGGGATTTGCCTCAGCAATCGTTCAGCCTCGTTATTATACTCCAGGGCACTGGTATAATCACCCAGTGCCATTGTAGAATATTCCAAGATTGATATAGATGCTGATCCGGAGCTGAAGTGATGCCTGGATCTGTTTCGGGAAACAAGGCTCTTCGGCCAGACGGTATTGCTCCAGGGCTTCTTTGAATACGTCCCAATCTCATAATACACATATCCCAGAGCATTATGTACCAGAGCCAGGTTGTTATCGGGTATTTCAAATTTGCTTTCCAGAATTTGTCGCAGGAAAATTTCCGAGCGGGCAAAATCCCCCGATGTCCTGGCCAACTGATATTGATTCATATAAAAGTGACGGGCAGAATCAATGCTGGATCCTGTCCGTAGACAGCGTTGATTAAATGAACAGCCAAGTAATAGAGAAAATAATAGCTTTCTCAAAACTATCAGCTTATCAATCTACGTAAATGTATTTAAAAAATACTCCTGATAAAAGAGAAAGCCGATATGCTTTGACTGATCTTTTTATCTCATTACAACCAGGGATCATCCAGTGCACCTTGACTACCATCACCATCACCACCTACCAGGAAGTTTAGTTTTTTGTCCTCGATCATCTCTTTGTTGAACTTTTGAGTCAGGTCGCTCTTTTTCATTAAATTCTTTTTCATGATGCTTTGTTTTTAATGTGAATTAACGTTTAATCAGAAAGGGCAGGGAATTGTTACCCCATTTTGGCAAAAAAATGATAAAAAAATGAAAAAAAACAGGTGGCTCAGCTTTCCGGGGCCGGCTTGAAAGCACCGAAAGCCTTGTAGGCCACCTGTCGACGGGGATTCCAAATCTTTATTTACTTTTTTTCGAGGAGAAGAGGCTTACCGGGTAAAGATTGTCCAGGTTCTTCACTCCTTCTTCATCCAAATCTGGATTTCTGGCTTTGATGGTCCATCCGAAGATGGAATCTGTTCTTCCATACTTGGAGTACATCATGATTCGTCCCTCTTCATCCCAGCGCAGCACTTCCGGGGAGTAGTCAGGGTTAATCCGGCCTTTCTTCCATACGGCATCCTTCACCGGTTTCTCCCAGCAAATTTCTCTTAGTTCCATGTTATTCAACTCAGGTTCATCCTTCTAAATCTGTTCTTAAATTCTTCTCTCCGGCTCGTTCCAGAAGCTCATTCTTAAATCTTTTCACTTCCGGGGTGATCCAGGCATCCGTGTTCATATAAATTAAAATGTCCTTATCCGTCTGGGTAAGAAATACCAATCTTCTTTTCCCATTTTCATCCAGCAGAGGTCTCATATCCAACTCTTTTTATGATTATAGCCTTACATCACATAGGATCAGACCCAAATGGATCTGCCCATGTGATTATGTTGATTTGTACCGTTTAATCAGAAAGGCCATGGAATTGTTACCCGGATCCGGGCATTATTTTTCACTTATTTTAATAAGGAGGGTCCGCAAGTACATTTTAGGAGGGCTGATTATACAATATACTTATATATAATTTGCATATATATAATAATATTATATATTTGTCTTTATGATCGCAAATGATTTGTTAAAGGGAACCTTGAGAACCATTGTTTTAAAGTTGTTGGCCGACAACGGACGGATGTACGGGTACGAAATTACCAAAAAGGTGGAAGAGCTATCCGCCGGTAAGATCAAGCTCACATTCGGCGCACTCTACCCGGTTTTACATAAACTGGAGGCAGACGGGCACATCAGTACCGAAGTGGAATACATCGGTAAGCGGGTCCGGAAGTATTACACTCTGACAGAGACAGGGCGAACGTGGACTGAGCAGAAGGTGGATGAGTTTTTTGATTTTGTGAACACATTAACCTACCTGCTTAAACCAACCCCTGCCTGAAATGATTGCCGCTGTTCTTGACGACAATTATGAACGCATCAAAGCCGACCTGGTCAGGCTGGGCCTGACCTACGAACGCTTGATGGATGATATGCTGGACCATGTATGCTGTATGGTGGAAGAGTATATGGATGAAGGAAAAGACTTTGAATCTTCCTACAGCCAGGTACTCGATACCATCGGCGAAAAAACTTTACCTGAGATCCAGCATCAAACACTGCTTAACCTTGACAAAAAATTCCAACGCATGAAAAATTTCACATACATTTTTGGATTATCCTCGGCGATCCTGACCATTCTTGGATCCTTTTTCAAGAGAATGCACTGGCCCGGTGCCGGTATTATGATCACGGTGGGCATGGTGCTGATTGTATTTGTTTTCCTGCCCCTGTACTTTATTACCAACCATCGCGCGCAGCTGGAGAAAAAGAACCCGGTATACGCGATCGTGGGCTACCTGACCATCGCTCTCCTGCTGGCCGGGGCCACTTTTAAGATCCAACACTGGCCAGGAGCCGGTTATTTGATTTATACGGCTATCGGCTTTATCCTTATTGGCTTTATCCCACTCTATGTGGTCAATGTGTTCCAGAAAAGCGGAAAGGAGAAGGCAAATCTGCCCTATATTGTGATGTTACTGGTGGGAATTGCCTGTGTGATGTTGATGGGCAATATAAATATGTCCAAAGACTTGCTGAACATTTACCAGGATGAAGCATTGGCTAATGAGAGCCGGGTGGAGGAGGTGCAAGAAGGTACGGCCGGACTCCTGGTGATAGCTGGTGACAGTGCGCACATGGATCAGTTGGCCGTCATTACAAGAATCCATGAACAGGCACGGGACCTACAAGTGATGATTACGGGTATGCAGGAGGGGATGATTGCATTTGTGGGGCAACCCGGTGCCTCTATTGAAGAAGTCCAGGGGAAGGACAATAGATCGGCCGGCAGAGATGCCATACTGGATAACGGGGCTGGGGTAGCATTTATCACAGAGGCTAAAAAGTATGCAGCTATGTTGAATGAACTGGTAAAAGAGCCGGTGGCAAATGCACAGCTCATGGACCATCTGGAATTTACCACTCTGGTTTGGGATTTTGAGCATGGCAGAGATGGCGTACGAGACTCCCCCCTGATGAAGAACTACTACAAGAACACCGATGCCGCCAAGGGGATTGCCCTGGCCGAATATGTGGCCATAGCCTACCTCTTGCATCAATAGCATAGCCGGTAAATTAGCAAAAGAAAAAGGGGCCGGAAGGCCCCTTTTAACTAACCACTTAAACCTAAAAAGAAATTTTACTGTATCACCCGTTAGTGAAATGTAAAAGGACGTAAGATTTGTTTTCAGGTTATTTAAAACATAATTTGTGCCAAAGGTTCTAAATATTTATATTACAAGTTAATATATAAAAAAAGGAGCTCTGGTTTATTTAGAAAAGTGAACGTTTTTGGGATGGACCCGTCCGTTTCCGGACGATTTTAAAACACTTTAACAATCCCAATTAGAAACAGCGTTTTTTAGTTTTTTCGGCAGTTCCTTAAAAGCTCTAATTCTTCCTGGTCCAGATGGTTTTGCGACCCAGTGCTTTGATCCCGGCCACATAGCCTTTGAGGTAGAGTTTATTATAGTCTCCGTCTTCGAACCAGGCAAAACAGTCGTAAGTCTTCCCGTTTTTCGGATCATAGATGGACCCGTCTTCCCACTTTTTCGAATTGCTGTCGTACTTGAAGCTATTTACAATTGCCAGACCCAAGAGAGGGCGCTTGGCCAGCTTGGGATCTGAATTCTCTTTGTCTACTTTGGGTTTTCCATCCTCATTTGGTTCCTCTAACCAATTGATTTTCCCCACATACTTCCCGTCGGTACCCTTGGTAATTTCAATGGTGGAAGTCTTCTCATCGTTGTACCAGGTTCCCTCTATTTTGTTGGCCTGTGCATGCAGGAACAGGGGTACAAAAAGAATGGTAATGGCGGTAAACAGATACTTTTTCATGTTTTCAGGTTTAGATTTGAGTTGGAAAAAATAGTAAAATCAATGATCAGTCGCAACTAGAAGCCTATAATTATCCAATAATAGCTCTCCGTTTTCCTGCCGGAGCAACACCCTGGCTTCGCTGGGTCTCAGAAGAAGGTCATCCACGGTGATATACTTACCCCTGATGGTGAGCTGGTATTTCGTCCCTTCTTCCGGAACCAGGAAAGTGCTGACCCTGGCCCACATTCCATCCACATTGTGCACCTCCCGTGGAATTCAGTTTCTCTTTGTGGATCAGTTGACCCGTATCGTTCCCATTGCCATAGTTCCGGGGTGGGCATGTTGTCGGTGCGGTGGTCCACAAGAAGCCAGAATGAGAGCTCCAGCTCAGTAGCTGAAAAGCGTTCAAACAGATTCTCCCGGAATAACTCCATAGTTCCCTTCTTCTGATACCTGGCTCCTGAGCCGCTGAAGGCCTGGTCGGAAGAGAACTCCTCAAAATCCTGGTAGATGACCTTTCCGGGATCCACACCGGTGCAGAGCATGCCAGTTCCCCGGAGGCTGTCTGCCAGGGGAGCAGCCAGCTTCCTCCATGACTCATATCCCTGGTTGAAAGAGCCGACCGGAAGCTGGGCCAGGGAGAACCTGGGGCCCGACCAGAAGGTTTCTGCCCGGTCAAGCAGGGCCTGCTCCTGGCGGTTCAGTTCCTCGGGGCCAAGCAGCAGTAGCAATGGTTTTTGATTCATATCGTTCACCCGCTGTTTGTAGATGGAGCTGTCGGCCAGCAGTTGAATGGAACTCATGGCCTGGGAGAGGGAGATGCGCGGAGAATAACTCTGAATGATCGGGATTCCGGTCTGCATGCTGCAGCTCATGGCCTCTGAAAAGGCGTCCAGCCCTCTTTCAAACTGAAGCTTGTCCCCGCAGGTATTTGCAAAGGGCAGAAAAAAGATTCCCTGGAATTCCTCACTGCTTTTTCCTGCTGCTTTCAGAATTTCTTCCAGATTTATAGCCTTGTCCGCAAGCAGTTCATTCTGATTAAATATCCTCGGGTACTGTTGTGTATCCTTGAGGCGGCCTCCAGTCCCCAGAACGAAAGGATGATCAGAAGGATCGCCATGGCCTGTGATCCGGTATCCTTTCCTGCGTAAGACCCGGTAAAGGGAATAAAGATAGGTGGCAGTGAATACCGTGAATACGTAATAGAATATCCAGGAGAAGCGCCCCAGGCACCGGAACTGCTTCAGGAGGGGAAGCAGTTCTGTTAGAAAACCGAGGCCCCATTTAAAGGGGATGCACATGGAGAAGAGCAGAACGATCACCGAGGCAGCCAGGTAGAGGTTGAGTCTTCTGTTGGGAAAATAGGAGCTCCACGAGATCCTTTTCCGGCTGGCCACCTGGAAGAGCCAGGGTAAGTACAAAAGAAAGTGCCAGCAGGGTGGCCGGGAATCCTACATAGGCACGTCCTTCCCAGGTATATTTTATATCGATGATTCCGCTGGTCAATTCTTTCAGAAGGGAGTGGGAAGGAAGGAAGATGCTGAAGATATTGGCATGGAAGACGAAAAATCCCCAGGGATTATCCGGCCGGTCATCCACCCAGTCGGTGAGGCTGACCAGGCCCTTTACAAGCAGAAGGGGCAGGATGGCGATCAATAAGAGATGCAGGCCCTCGGGAACATACCCCTTTAGCTCCTTGCGATGGTTCCATAGCTGAACCAGGAAGATGGCCATGGGAAATATGGCCAGGAAGGCGGCATAGTAGGCGCTGGTAAACCCTCCGGCCAGGGCAGTTGCCAGCAGGAGCAGGGTCCATCCTGCTTTTCTGGAGGCCTCCTGCCAGCGTATCAGCAGGTACCAGAAAAGCGGGATAAAAAAGGCATAAACCATTTCAAAGTGTCCCCCCAGGCGGTCCACCTGCGGACTCAGGAACAGGATGATCAGGGAGACCACTGCTGCATACCAGGGAGGGAGGGAAAACTTCCTTAAAACCAGGTAGATAAATGGGATAGCCAGCAAGAGGGAAAAAATCATACTCAGGTTCAGGATACCCACCCCGTGCTCTGAGAGGGGATAGATGTATCTGTCCAGAAATTTGATGATCTGCAGGTAGAGCGGATGAGAATTGATGTATTGAAGATGATCCCCGTAAGGGTAGTTTATCCCGTTGTGATCGATTCCTGAATCATATTTCAGGTAGTAGCTAAAATTATAGTAGCTCTTTACCGCATCCCCGGAAGTGGAGAATAGATAGGAATCCGGATTTACAATCACCCTGCCGAAAAAGACACTCAGGATCAGCATCCCGGTGGCCAGAACCGCTATCAAAGCGATTGTGTCTTTCTTCATAAATCAATTGCTTAGCTAAGCTGAAATATAGCAAAATTTGGTTACTTTAAGGGATCTAAACAAGCCGGTAAGGTAGATGGAGAAAGTCTCTTTTGTGGTTCCTTTATTCAATGAGAAGGAGAATATAGAAGCCCTGTGCAAGGCCATCAGTGCTGCCATGGAACCTACCTCGTATTCCTATGAGATGATCCTGGTTAATGATGGGAGTACGGACGATAGCTGGGCGGAGCTAAGCAGGCTTGCGGGGGAGTACAAGAACCTGGTGGCCCTGGATCTGATCACCAATTACGGCCAGAGCTCTGCGCTCTCTGCGGGGATCGATCAGGCCGTTGGTGAACTGATTGTGCTGATGGATGGGGATATGCAGAATGATCCGGCCGATGTCCCCATGATGCTTGAGACACTCAAGGAGAAGGACTGCGATGTGGTCTCCGGTGAACGGATCCATCGAAAGGATTCGGCCATCTTCAGAAAGATACCCAGTAGAATAGCCAATTTCTTTATTCGCTTGATTACAGGGGTGAAACTCAAGGATTATGGATGTGCCTTAAGAGTGTTCCGGAGCGATATTGCCAGGAACCTGGGGCTTTACGGGGAGCTGCACCGCTTTATACCCGTACTGGCTGTCCTTCAGGGAGCCCGTATGGAGCAGGTCCCCGTGAAACACTCCAAAAGAAAGTTTGGAAAATCCAACTATGGGATGGGGCGGACTTTCCGGGTGGCAAGCGACCTCTTGCTGATTGTCTTTTTCAAAAGATACCAGAACCGGCCCATTCATTTTTTCGGTACCCTGGGTCTGATCACCTTCGGGGCCGGGGCCATTATCGATCTTTACTTCCTGGTTATGAAACTGCTGGGAAATGATATCTGGGGAAAACCACTGTTACTGCTGGGATTTATGCTAACCATTGGCGGGATTCAGATCATAACCATCGGGATCATCTCGGAGATATTGATGCGGACCTACTACGAGTCTCAGCGCAAAAAGCCCTACAGGGTGAAACGGACCATCCTTCGTGAAGAGTAAACTCACACCCGCGCTTAAAGTCCTGATTAAGCTGGCGATCACCCTTGCCGCACTCTGGTATGTCTTTGCAAAGATCGAAGTGCAGCAGGTCCTTGAAACCATGGCAGGATCAAAGCTGTCCTATCTCGCCGGGGCCCTGCTCCTCTTTGTTCTCTCCAAGATGATCTCGTCGCTAAGGCTAAACAAGTACCTGGGTTCCATTGGGATTCATATTACAGAAAAGAGCAATATGAAACTCTACCTCCTGGGGATGTATTACAACCTGTTTCTGCCTGGCGGGATAGGAGGGGACGGGTATAAGATTTATCTCCTGAACCTTAGATACGAGGTAGCTACCCGGAGGATATTCTGGGCAGTGATGATGGACCGGATCATTGGGGTGTTGGCCCTTTTCTGCATGGCGGTGCTACTTTTCTGCTTTATCCCTGGCATGGCTGCCTATGTCTGGTACATATGGATCCTTATCCCCCTCTCCATTTCCCTGATCTACCTGATTTTTTGGCGTTTTTTCCCCTATCTGCTCCCGGTATTCATTTCGACCAATTTGCTCTCGTTGCTGGTGCAAATGCTGCAGTTGCTCTCCGCCTTTCTGATCCTTCTGGCCCTGAGGGTGCCTGGCAGCCTGGAAGGCTACCTTTTTGTGTTTCTGATCTCCTCCATGGTGGCTGTTCTGCCTCTGACCATTGGGGGAATTGGTTCCAGGGAATTTACCTTTATGCTGGGGGCCCAGTGGCTGGGCCTGGACCTGAGTCTATCCATTGCCCTTAGTCTGCTCTTTTACCTGCTGACCGCTTTCAGTTCCCTCTGGGGGATTATCTACAGCCTGGGACCGGGAGTGGTTCTGGAAGAGAGAGGGATAAAAACTCAGGACCTCATAAATTCCGTGTAGGTAAAAGCATACTGGTTACGCTCCCCGGCTTCCACCTCCTCTGATGCCAGTGCTTTCCATTCACTGAAATCTATTTCCGGGAAGAAGGTGTCGGCTTCAAATGATTCATGAACCTGGGTCAGATAGAGTTTCCCTGCCACAGGGAGGAACTGCTTATATACCATACCACCTCCAATGACAAAGCATTCCTGGTCCCTTCCTGCCAGTGCAAGAGCCTCCTCCATGGACCCGGCCATTTCACATCCCTCAAATGACTCTTCAGCCTTGTCGGAGATCACTATATGTCTTCGCTCGGGAAGCGCTCCGTTGGGCAGAGAAAGGAAGGTGTTACGTCCCATAATCAGGGTATGGCCGGTAGTCAGTTGCTTAAAGCGTTTCAGGTCATCGGACAGGTGCCAGAGCAGTTTGTTGTCCTTTCCAATAGCCCGGTTCCGGGCAATGGCAACAATAATGGATATATTCTTCAGGATCTTTGTTTCCATATTACACAGCGATGGCCCCCTTGATATGGGGATGAGGATGGTAATCTTCAAGCGTAAAATCTTCAAAGCGGAAATCAAATACCGAAAGGATATCCGGGTTCAGTATTACCCGGGGCAAGGATCTTGGCTCCCTGCTTAACTGTAACTTTACCTGTTCCACATGATTCTGATATATATGGGCATCCCCCAGGGTATGAATAAATTCGCCTGGCTCGAGTCCTGTCACCTGAGCCATCATCATCAATAGGAATGAATATGAGGCGATATTGAAGGGAACGCCCAGGAAAATATCGGCACTGCGCTGGTAGAGCTGGCAGGAGAGTTTCCCGTCGGCAATATAGAACTGAAAGAGAATGTGACAGGGGGGAAGTGCCATCCTGTCCAGCTCTCCCACGTTCCAGGCACTGACTATATGTCTTCTGGAATCCGGATTTTCCCGGATGGACTTAAGCACCTGGGAAATCTGGTCAATCTGGGTCCCGTCAGGGGTGGGCCAGCTTCTCCATTGGTAGCCGTATATCGGTCCCAGCTCTCCATTTTCATCGGCCCATTCGTTCCAGATTCTTACCCCGTTTTCGTTGAGGTAACGGATATTGGTATCGCCGGCAAGGAACCATAGGAGTTCATGAATGATCGATTTCAGGTGAAGTTTCTTCGTGGTCATCAGCGGGAAACCCTCCTGCAGGTCAAAGCGCATCTGATAGCCAAAAGTGCTGATCGTGCCCGTTCCTGTCCGGTCCTCCTTGTGGGTCCCATGCTCCATCACATGTGCAAGTAAATCAAGATACTGCTTCATATTGTCCTCCTCCTCAATGCCTGGTAAAAATACCCAAACAAGCCAGAATTCAAAAGAAAAATTTTCAACATTATAAATCACTATATTTACGGGTGAATATGTCATCAAAAAACTGGTTTCGCCCCAATTCCCTGCTTGTTTTAGCGGTGATTTTCATACTCGGACTTCTGGTCTGGCGATTCTCCAGTATTGTTGCCTATATTCTGATTGCATCGGTGCTCTCCCTGATAACCCGCCCGCTGGTCCATTTGATGGGAAGGATCAGGATTGGAAAGTGGCGGATTCCAATTTCCATCCGGGCCATGATCACCCTGCTGTTCATCTGGTTCGTTTTTTTTGGTTTTTTCAGAATATTTATACCCCTCGTGGCAACAGAGGCCCAGGAACTATCTAATATTGATACCGCCCTGCTCATGGATGCTTTCGAAAAGCCCATTGAAAACCTGGAGGGTTGGTACCAGAAAATGAATTTTGGGGGAGATGGAGCAGTTTCGCTGCGTGAAGAGCTGCAGGGAGGACTGGTCTCCATACTAAATATCAACGTTATATCCGACCTGATCGCCACTCTGGCTTCCATTCTGGGCAACTTTGCCTGGGCCCTTTTTGCCATCTCCTTTATCACTTTCTTCCTGCTCAGGGAGGATAAATTGATCACCAGTTATATTATAACCATCATTCCGGAAAAGAAAGTGGAGGCCTTCCGGCACGCTCTTGAATCCATCAAACATCTGCTCAGGAGATACTTTATCGGGATCTTGCTGCAAATGGCGGGAATCCTTACCCTGATAACCCTGGGGATGACCATTGTGGGAGTGGGATTCAGACTTGGCCTGGTCATCGGACTGGTGGCTGCTGTCCTGAATATTATCCCCTACCTGGGACCCTGGATCGGAGCCTGTCTGGGAATTATCCTGGGAGTTGCGGCAAATCTCGAGATGGAGTTTGCCACGCAACTTCTCCCCCTGCTTGGCTATATGATCCTGGTATTTGGTCTTACCCAGTTAACGGATAACCTGGTTTTCCAGCCGGTAATTTTCGGGAACAGTGTATATGCTCATCCCATTGAGATTTTTATTGTGATTATGATGGCGGGCAGCCTGGCCGGAATCGTTGGGATGATCCTTGCCATTCCCACCTATACGGTGGTCCGGGTATTCGCCAAGGAATTTTTTAATAACTTTAGAGTGGTCCAGAAGCTGACTGAAAAGATATGAGTATTACCAGATATATGACCCTGATTTGTCTAAACATCCTCCTCTTTCCAGGTCTGTATGGACAGGGGCAGGACTCCTCCCAGCTTAATATTCAACTATCAGAAAAACAGCTTATTATACTGGATTCGATGCTTGCCGAAGCCGCGGGAGATCCCCTGGAAGTTCCCAATGTGTTCACCCCCAACGGGGATCAGGTCAACGATTTTTTCGAAGTGACCACCGATGGAACTACAATCTATGAATTTTCGGTCTTTACCCGCACTGGCACCCGTATTTTTCATTCCCTTTCTCCACGAATCATCTGGGATGGGAACAGCCTGGACGGAAAGGAGCTGGAGGAGGGGATTTATTACTACGTGATTGAAGAAGAAGGCGGAAGTAATCCTTTTGAAACCGCCGGATTTATGCATCTTTTCCGTTAATCTTCGGAACCCATCCCAGTTTTTTTACCGACCATCCAAACAACAAGGTGCTGAAGAATGAGAACGATCCGTAAACCACGGGCACCAGGGCCATATCATTGCTTTTAAGAAGGGTGGCAGCCACAAAAATAGCCAGGGCCGAGTTCTGAAGTCCCACCTCAATGGATATGGTAAATTGATTAATCACCCGCAAGCGCAGGATCCGTGCAACCAGGAATCCTGATACCATGGCCAGAATATTCAACAGCAGGGCGAAGGGGAAGATTTTAAAAAAATCAGAACGGGTGGCTGCGCCGGTCCCCTGGTCGATGAATATAACCCCGGCATACACTACCAGCAGGAGCAGTGGGAGTACCACCCTCAGGGGCCGTTCCAGGCCAGTGGAAAAACGGGGATAGTGTTTTCGGATCCTGGTACCTGCAAATGCCGGGACTATGGTAATCAGGAAGACCTTCAGGATGGTCTCACCCACATTAAGACGGATGGCAGCATTCTCCTGGACAAAGGCCTCCAGCGACAGATGAACCACCAGTGGAATGGTAATGAGGGTGATCAGGCTGTTTAGTGCAGTCATGGAGATGGAGAGAGCCACATTTCCACGAAGCAGATAAGTGATCAGGTTGGAGGTGGCCCCTCCGGGGCAGGCTGCAATGACCATCAATCCAACCTTAAATAAGGGATCTATATGAATTGACCTCACTATCAGATAGGCAATTACAGGAAGCAGTATCATCTGACAACAGAGTCCGATGATCACTGCTTTAGGCCGCACGAATATATTCCTGAAATCCCTGTCCGTCAATGAAAGGCCCATCCCCAAGGTAATAACCGCCAGGGTGACCGGCAGGAAATATTCGGAAAACAGCGAGTGCATAATTCGAATATAGGATAAATTATTTATACCAAATACAAATAGTAAATATCCTCGCCAGGAGGGATGACAGTTCAGATCCTTGTTGTTATTTTACCGTGAAGGTTTTAAATTGCATAAACCACCCGAAAAGAAATTTTTACTAAATATTAACCTGCCAATTCATGAGAAGAATCTCAAGTCTGTCTTTCTCTCTTGCCTTATTCATCCTTTTTCTCTTACCGGGCGCCATTATTTATGGAGCTCAGGAGGAGCATGATGGCCACTCATCTACCGAAGGACTGATGCGCGGAGAGCGCCTCTTTTACGGTTTGATCGACGGGAAGTTTGATACGAAAGCCTGTGCTGATTGCCACAATACGGTGGAGATTGACACCTTCAACTGGAATCCCTCTGCCTTGGAAATTGCCCTTCAATACCATGACAGAAGTCTGGAGGAGTTCCAGAAGGCAGTGTTGAATCCTGTTGGTGAGACCATGGGAGAGATGCACCGGACCTTTCACCTGGAGGATAGCGATGTGGAAACCATCAAACTTTTTCTGGATGATTTTGCGGGACATGGACTGACCAAAAAGAAGCCGGTTATCAATAAAATATTTCTCTTTATCCTACTGGGAGTGGTACTGACCTGGGTGATCCTGGATGTTTTCTTTTTGAAGAAAGTAAAGCGCCGTTATATCCTGGGAATCATCTTTTTTGTGGCCCTTGGCTGGCAGGCCAAATTGCTTTATGAGGCCGGAACCTCCCTGGGCAGGCAGGAGCTCTATGAACCGGATCAACCGGTAAAGTTTTCTCACGTGGTACATGCCTCAGATAACCAGATTGATTGCAAGTATTGTCATAGCCTCGTGGAACAATCCAAACATGCAGGGATCCCGGGGGTGGATGTTTGCTGGAACTGCCATTCCATTGTCCGGGAAGGGACCCATTCCGGAAAACACCAGATCAGTAAGGTGGTGAATGCCTACGAACAGGGAAACTCCATCGCCTGGATTAAGGTGCACAACACTCCGGAGCATGTCTACTTCAGTCATGCGCAGCATGTAGCTGTTGGAAAGATCGAATGCGGAACCTGCCATGGTGCCGTGGAGTGGATGGACCGGGTGCGGCAGGTAGGAGACCTGAGTATGGGTTGGTGCATCAACTGTCACCGTGATACCGAGGTCCAGTTTTTTGATAATCAGTTTTACACACAGTATAAGGAGCTTCATAAGCGCATAGAATCAGGTGAGATAGACCAGGTTACTGCTGAGCTGACCGGTGGGACCGAGTGCTCCAAATGTCACTACTAAACCAAGTGTTACCCATGGAAAAGCATTGGAGAAGCATTGAAGAATACAAAGATGGCAGGAAGCCTGAGGTAGATCACAGCGATGAAAAGAAGCACAAGAATGCCGTTCTGGACCTGCTGGACAGCAAAGCAGTTCAGGCCAGTGGATCGCGACGTGACTTTCTGAAGCTGGTGGGATTCAGCTTTGGATCTGCAGCGCTGGTCAGTAGCTGTGAGAAACCCGTGCATAAGGCCATTCCTTACCTGATAAAACCGGAAGAGGTGGTGCCCGGAAAGGCCTCTTACTACGCCTCTACATTTTTTGATGGAACCGAATACTGCAGCGTGGTGGTCAAGGTGCGTGATGGCCGGCCCATTAAGATCGAGGGGAATTCCCAGTCGCCTGTTTCTCTCGGAGGAACCAGCGCCAGGGTCCAGGCCTCTGTTCTGAACCTTTACGATGATGCCAGGTATAAGGAACCAGAATTAAGTGGTAACAAGATTTCCTGGGATGAGGCAGACGCCCTGGTTACCGGCAGGTTAAGAGAAGCGGGGAATACTGTGCTTCTCACACCAAGCGTTATCAGTCCATCCACCAGAGAGGTCCTGCAAAAGTTTCTACAGGCCTATCCCGGTGCCAGGTGGATCCAGTACGATGAGATTTCGGTTTCTGGGATCCGGGAGGCACATAAGGAGCTCTTTGGCGTAGAAATAATCCCTGGATTCCATTTTGACCGGGCTGACTATATCCTCAGTTTTGAGGCAGACTTCCTGGGTACATGGATCGCGCCGGTGGAATTTGCCCGTGCATACGCCTCTACCCGGGAGCTCAGCACCGCCCATCCATATATGTCCAAACATGTTCAGGTGGAATCCGCGCTCTCCATGACCGGATCCTGTGCTGATGAGCGCATTCCGGTGAGTCCTTCTGAATCAGAATTGATGCTTTCTGCCATATATAACCGTCTGGCAGAGGCCACAGGAGAGCCCGGCATTTCAGCACCCCCCTGTGTCACTGAGGTGGGAAAGCTGGTGGGGGAGTTGCTGGAAAACCGTGGAAAATCACTGGTGGTTTCCGGTTCAAATAACCCCGAGGTACAAAAAATGGTGGCCGGGATCAACCATATGCTGGACAATTATGGCAGGACCCTGGATCTGGAACGCACCATAGAGCTTAAGCGGGGGAATGACAGGGAGTTTAATGAATTTGTCAACACTCTAAACAGGGGTGAAGTGGACAACCTTATTCTGATCGATGTGAATCCCCTCTACAGCATGGGGGGCTTCGACGCCATGAAACAAGCGGGTTTTACCGCCTATCTGGGTTCAGCACTTAATGAAACAGCCAGTGCCTGCCAGTTGATCTGTCCAGATCATCACTACCTGGAGACCTGGGGGGATGCAGAACCCGTGTCCGGTTCCTATAGTCTTCAGCAACCCTGCATACATCCCATTTTCAATACACGGGCCTATCAGGATTCATTAATCAGGTGGTCCGGGGAAGAGAGAACTTATGAAGAGCTGGTGAAATACTGGTGGCAACATCAGATTGCTCCTCCGGAGCTGCAGGGCGATGAACAGTGGTGGGTAAAAACACTCCAGGCAGGATTTTTTGAAGGTGCATCTCCCAGGTCTGCCTCTGAAGGGTATTCCGCCCCGGTGATGGAACTCCAGACTGAAGAGTCCGACCTGGTGCTTACTCTCTACGCCACGGTGGCACTGAATGACGGACGTTATGCAAATAATCCCTGGCTGCAGGAATTACCCGATCCGGTCACCAAGGCTTGTTGGGACAACTACCTGACGGTCTCCCCGGCGGATGCGGAGGCCATGGAACTGACAGACGAGATGCTCGTATCCATCGATGGAACGGAGGTCCCGGTCCTGATCCAGCCGGGCCAGGCCAGGGGCACCGTATCCCTGGCACTGGGCTATGGCCGCACCATGGCCGGAAAAGTGGGTGAGGGGATAGGAATCAATGCTTTCCAATGGGTTGGCAGCCGGAATGGCCATCGCGACTATACCAACAGGCAGATCAAGCTGGAGCCTACCGTTCGCAGCTATCCTCTTGCACGGACCCAGACCCATCATACCATGGAGGGGAGACCCATTGTGAGGGAGACCACCCTGAAACAGTTCCAGTCCGATCCATCAGCAGGAAACCACTTCCACCTGGAAGCAGAAGCACATCACCAGACCCTATATCCCGAGGCCAAATTTGACGGCTTTCACTGGGGCCTGATGGTCGATCTGAATAAATGTACCGGGTGTAACAACTGCGTGGTATCCTGTATTGCTGAAAACAATGTGGCCGTCGTCGGGAAAGAGGAGGTAAGGAAGCGGAGGATCATGCACTGGATGCGTATTGACCGTTATTTCAGTGAAGATCCCGACAATCCCAGGGTATTACACCAGCCGGTGATGTGTCAGCATTGCGACAATGCACCCTGTGAAAACGTCTGCCCCGTATCGGCCACCATGCACAGTAACGAGGGACTGAACCAGGTGGCCTATGTGAGGTGTATCGGAACCAAGTACTGTATAAATAACTGTCCCTACCGAGTACGGCGGTTCAACTGGTTTAAGTACATGAATAATGAGAAGTTTGATTTTAACCAGAACAGCGAGCTCTCCAGGCTGGTACTGAATCCCGACGTAACAGTGAGGGAAAGAGGGGTGGTGGAGAAGTGTTCGTTCTGCGTTCAGCGGATCCAGGAGAAGAAGCTGGAGGCCAAGCTGGAGGGAAGAACCCTGAAGGATGGCGAAATCCAGCCCGCCTGTGTACAGTCGTGTCCGTCAGGGGCACTGGTTTTTGGAGATATGAATGATCCGGAATCGAAGGTGAGCAAACTGAAGGAGGAGGAACGTAACTATCATCTGCTGGAGCAGCTCCATACACTGCCCTCGGTGGGATACCTGACCAGGGTCCGGAACGTGGAGCCCGCAGCAGGGGAGCTTGAAGCTCCCGGGAAAGAGGACTCTTCCACACATGAACAACATGGATAATAACTAATACAGGATATATGTACAACACGGAAGTCAGGGGCCCTCTGGTGCTGGGAAATAAATCCCTGAACCATATCACGGCTGACATTACCTCTCCGCTTTATGCCAGGCCCAAGTTCTGGTGGATCGTGGGACTGGGCATAAGCTCCATCATGATGCTGTTGGGATTCTGGTCCATCTACGTCACCATCTCCACGGGGATCGGGACCTGGGGGGTTAACAATACCGTTGGCTGGGGCTGGGCCATCATTAACTTTGTATGGTGGATCGGTATCGGTCATGCGGGGACGGCCTTTTCCATATTTCTGTTGATACTCAGGCAGGAGTGGCGATCGTCCATCAACCGCGCAGCCGAGGCCATGACGGTGGTAGCTGTTGGCTGTGCTGCGATTTTCCCGGCACTGCATATGGGCCGGATCTGGAATGCTTTCTTTATCTTCCCTTATCCCAATACAAGGGGGCCATTATGGGTGAATTACAACTCCCCGCTCTTCTGGGATTTTATTGCTATTACAGCCTACCTGCTGATCTCGGCATCCTTCTGGTTCCTGGGAATGATTCCCGATTTTGCCACCATCCGGGACAACACAAAGTCCAAAGTAAAAAAAGCCGTTTACGGATTCTTTGCCATGGGATGGCGCGGATCGGTGGGAGAGTGGAAACGCTACGAAGGGCTGAGCTATATCCTGGGGGGTATTGCCGCAGTTCTGGTGGTATCGGTGCACTCCATTGTCTCCACGGATTTTGCCGTCTCGGTGGAACCGGGCTGGCATACCACGATCTTTCCACCCTATTTTGTGGTAGGGGCCATCTTTTCGGGCTTTGCCATGGTGATGACCCTGATGATTATCCTCCGGAGAATCTATAAGCTGGAGGATTATGTTACCGATGCCCACCTGGATAAAGTGGCCAAGATCCTGATCTTTGTGTCCCTGATCATGGGGACCGCCTATCTGACCGAGATCTTTACCGCCTGGTATTCCGGGAACGAATACGAGATCTTTACCTTCTTTCATAACCGGATCACCGGCGAATTCACGAAACAGTTCTGGGCCATGTTTATCTTCAATGCCATAGTCCCCCAGCTCATGTGGTTTAAAAAGATCCGGAGCAACCTGGTGATCGTATTTATCATTTCCATTCTTATCAATGTGGGCATGTGGTTTGAACGATTTAATATCGTAGTCACCTCTTTGTCAAAGAATTATCTTCCTTCGGCATGGGCCACTTACTCCCCCACCTTTGTGGAGATTGCCATGTACCTGGGAACCCTGGGGATCTTTATCTTCGGAGTATTGCTCTTCATGAAATACATACCCATGATTGCCATCCATGAGGTAAAAGATGTAAATAGATACCAGTTAAAAAAGAAATAAATCAGACTTCAAATGGACTCAGAATATCTAATAGGCGTATTTGGGGATGAGGAGAACCTGCTTAAGGCCTTCAGGAAGATGAAGGAGCAGGAGATCGAGATCGAGGATATCTTTACCCCTTACCCGATCCATGAGATCCTGGAAAAGCAGGGCCGGAAATCCAGGATGACCATTGTGGGGTGGTTCTATGGTTTTTTTGCGACCATTGGGGTGCTGGCCTTCCTGATCTATACGGCAGTGATAGACTGGCCCATGAATTATGGGGGAAAACCCAGCAATGCCTTTCCCTCCTTCCTGGTGATTACCATCATACTGGTTATTTTCAGCATTACCATCCTGAGTCTGTTCACTTTTTCCTGGCGGGCCAATCTCTGGCCTTCCAATGAGAAACCCATTTACCACCAGGAGGCAACCGATGATAAATTTGTGATTCTGGTACACAGAGAGAAAGCCGATCTTATCCGGGCCACGTCAGTGATGAAAGAGAACGGGGCCATTGAAGTTATTGAAAAGTAAAAAGTTATGATCTACAGAAACATCCTGGTAAGCTCCCTCGTTCTGCTGGCACTGGTCTCGTGCGACCGGACCCGTTCCAGTACCGGGTGGGACTATATGCCAGATATGTATTACTCCTACGCGTACGAATCCTATACGCCCAATCCTAATTTCAGCGATAACCTGACCATGAGGGTCCCCCTGGAAGGCACCGTGCCCAGGGGAACGGTCCCCTTCCCGTATGAAAATACCGATGAGGATCGTTTAGCGGCCGGAAAAGCCCTGCTGAATCCACTGCAGCCCACAGAGGAGTATCTGGCCCGGGGCCAGGTGGCCTTTGGGATCTTTTGTATCTCCTGTCACGGTGCGGAAGGTGACGGACAGGGCTATCTGTATACCAGCGAGCGCTATCCTTATCCCCCTGCCAGTCTGCTCAGTGACCAGGCAATGGCCCTGAGTGACGGAGAGATCTACCACTCCATTATGGTGGGCTACGGGATCATGGGAGCCCATGGAGGAATGATTGCTCCGGATGATAGATGGAAGATTATTTTACATATCAGAGCTTTGCAGAATTAGATGGCCTAAATATTACATCATGGAAGAGAAAATAAAACTATCACGCATCTATATCATCTCCACCCTGATCATGGTAGCCGTGGGAGTAGTTGCTCTTATCACAGCGTTTAGCGGGGATCCCCAACGGGGATGGGCAAATCTCCTGCTGAACAATGTCTATTTTGTTTCACTGGCAGCAGGGGCTCTTCTCTTTGCTTCCATCCAGCGGGTAACTCATTCCGGCTGGTCGGCCGGGTTTATTCGTGTGCCTGAGGCCATGGCCGGATATCTGCCGGTGGCAGCCATCCTTTTCCTGGTGATGATTTTCGGGGCCCATTCCCTCTACCACTGGAGTCACACCCAAGAGGTGGCTTCAGACCCGCTGCTTACCCATAAGGCTGTTTATCTGAACCTGCCATTCTGGGTCGCCCGCATGGTGCTCTACTTTGCGCTCTGGATCCTGATGTTCGTGCTCATCCGCCGGCTCTCCCTCAAAGAGGATGCGCAGGGTGGTCTTGAGGTCTTCAGGAAACTGGAGCACCGGTCCAAGGTCTTTATTTTCATCGTGATCATCACCTTTACTTTTGCAATGATCGACTGGGTCATGTCCATTGATGCCCACTGGTACAGCACCATTTTTGCCATCAAGAACTTTGTGGCGGCTTTTCATCACGCCGCCATCGTAATTACCTTCATCGTTTTACTAATGAACCAGAGGGGCCATTTTCCCTTCCTGAACAAGAGCCACCTGGGCGATTTCTCCCGCTATATTTTCATGCTCTGTATTATCTGGGGCTATTTCTGGTTTGCCGAGTTTATGCTGATCTGGTATGCCAATATCCCCGAAGAGACCGCCTATTTCCTTCCCCGGGTCAGAGGAGAGGGCTGGAGGTTCTTCTTCTTTGCCAACATCTTTATCAACTGGTTCCTTCCCTTTGTGCTGTTGATGCCCAAGGCCACTGCCAGGAATCGAACCTTCTTGAAAATTGTGATACCCTTCCTTATCGTCGGACAGTTTATCGATCTCTATATCCAGATCTTTCCGGGGACCGTTGGGGAGCAGGTTCTGGGATTCCAGGAGATTGGATCCTTTGTTGGTTTTGCGGGACTGTTTATGCTGGTTACGGGATGGGTAATGAGCAGAGCCGGACTCTACCCGGTAAATCATCCCTACCTGGACGAGTGCAAAAATCACCACACCTGAGTTCCGTTAAGTTTTCTTAAATTCGCCCCTTTCTTAATGGATCCTTTTCATGAAGATTTACCGGTATTTACATTTCCTGAGTCTTGATATCGTATTGGGGGCCCTGGCCACCTCCTGTTTTGCCGCGAGGCTATTTGGCACAGATCCGGGATGGATCTGGTGGATCACCCTGGCCATGACGGTCTGGCTGCTCTACACTGGCGATCATATGTTGGATGCCTTGAAGAACAAGAAGAAGGTGGAACGTGAAATGCACTATTTCCTGCTGAAAAACAGGAAGATGGTGATTTACTCTTTGGGTGTGGTCGCTTTGGCAGATGCCATGTTGATCATCAATCTGTTGAACAGGGAACTCTTTAAATATGCCTTGATCCTGGCCGGACTGGTGCTGCTTTTTTATGCCATGCGACATGTATTCAGAAAGAACCGGTTCCTGGCAGTTCCCGGAGAAATTTTCGTGCTCCTGCTCTATATGGCCGGGACCTGGCTGGGACCTGCAGTTGCCATGGAGAAAGGATTTGAAGCAGGTCACGGGATGGTAGCCCTGATCTTTATGGGGGTTCTCCTGATGAACCTGGGAGTGATCTCCCTTTACGACATGAAACTTGACACCCGAATGGGAATTGCCTCCCTGGCCAATCTTCTGGGGCAAAAGCATACCAGGAACCTGCTTTTGGGCACGGCCATCGCCATCTACCTGATAAGTCTGCTGCAGTTCCTGGTGTTTGAAATGGACCGCTTTTCCCAGTATGCATTGATCCTGGTCGGAATGAGCACCATATTATTGCTGATCCTGTATTATCCTTCACGTTTCAGGAACAACGATTACTTCCGCCTGACCGCCGATGCGGTTCTCTATATGGGATTTCTCACATTGCTGATCAGCTGAGAATTTATTAACTTACTGGTTGTTAGAAATCTATTCACCCCGTAAAACATTTATAAATGAGTAATAATTTCATGAAATCGGTGATGCTGGTTGTCATGGTGGCAATCATTTATACCCCTTCAGCTTCGCAGGATCCTGCAGCTGGATGGCAAACCCCTCCGGAAGAGATCATGAAAGTGCTTCACGCACCTGAACTCCCCTGGATATGGACAGCCCCAACAGGGGAGTACCTTTTTCTGGCTGAAGCATCAAGCTACCCTCCTCTTTCCGAAATGGCGGCTCCCATGCATAAACTGGCCGGGATGCGGGTCAATCCGGCCAACAACAGTTTTCACGGTGATCACGGGGGCACTTCACCCTATATCATACGCATTGAAGATGGAAGCCAAACAACACTTGAATTGCCTGACGGGGCGGAGGTTCTCCAGGTAAGCTGGAACGTGGATGGCCAGCGCTTTGCCCTGGCTGTGGGGTATTCCGACCGCATCGAATTGTGGACCGGGTCGGTGGAAGGCAAGATCAAGAAGATCGAAAACATCCTGCTCAATCCCCTTCTGGGAAATCCTGTGACCTGGCTGCCCAACCAGGAAGGCTTGCTGGTATTTCGGATCCCGGAGCGTGGACCGGCTCCCACAGCGCCCCTCATTCCTGCAGGCCCGGAAATCCGCAGAGGAGACGGGGCCACGGCTCGTTCCACCTACGAGGCCCGCAACTTGCTGGAGACCGCCTATGACGATGAACTGTTTAGCTATTATACCAGCAGCGAACTGGTCCTTGTGGAGCCAGGAACTGGTAAAATGAAGGTTCTGGGCGGACCTGCTCCATATACCAATGCTGATTTTTCACCCGATGGAAAGTACATCCTCATTGAATACCTGGTGGGACCCTGGTCACACGAGGTGGCCTGGTGGCGTTTTGCCATGGAGGCCGAAATCTGGAACGCTCAGGGGGAAAAGGTGGCAGGTATTTATTCCTACCCCTTGGCCGATGCGGTCCCTGTCCATGGAGAGATAGAGGGACCAAGGTCCATTGGCTGGAGGCCCACGGCACCACACACTCTTTACTGGGTGGAGGCGCTGGATGGTGGGGATCCCATGGCCGAAGTGCCTCATCGCGACCGGCTCATGCGACTGAATGCTCCTTTTACAGGCGATGCTGAGGAGGTCTTCAGAGCAGAGCACCGGATCCAGCCCTGGATGAATGTCTGGGCCGAAGAAGGGGGTATGCTTATGCTCACTGAAAATGAACGGATGCGTCGCTGGCGATATACCTGGCTGCTGGACGTGGACAAAGGCACTTCACGGCTCTGGTTCGATATGGATGAGAGCGATCGCTACAACAATCCGGGTAGTCCGCTCAGGAAACAATTACCCAATGGCCGCTGGGTCATGCATCAGCTTAAGGATGGAGTCTATTTCCTGGGCAGCGGGGCAACCGAACAGGGCGACCGGCCTTTCCTGGATCTTCGGGACCTGGAGACCGGCCAGACCACCCGGCTGTTTCGCTGTCATCCGGATCGCTACGAATCCTTTGTGGCCTTTGCCGGTGATGGGGACAAGTTCATACTGCGTTCCGAGTCCCCTGTGGATGTGCCCAATTACTACCTGGCCACCCTGGGCAAAAAGATGAAAGCGGCAGAAGGGGAGGCCACGCGGCAGCTGAAGCGGGTGCCCATTACAAAGTTCGAGGATCCCACACCGGAATTACGGCAGATCAAGAAGCAAATTGTGCGATATGAGCGGGAGGACGGTGTACCTCTCAGCTTCCAGCTTCACCTTCCTCCCGGATATCAGGAAGGTACGGCCCTGCCCACAGTGATCTATGCCTATCCCCTTGAGTATGCCAGTGCAAGCACGGCGGGACAGGTCAGGGGTTCCACACGGCGCTTTATGCGATTAAACGGGGCTTCCCACCTCTATTTCCTGCTTCAGGGCTACGCGGTGCTGGACCAGACCGCCATGCCCATGGTTGGAGATCCTGAGACCACCTATAACACTTTTGTTCCCCAACTGGTAGCTGATGCGGAGGCAGCGGTAGCCAAAGCGGTGGAGATGGGCGTGACCGATCCCGAGCGGATTGGAGTAATCGGGCACAGCCATGGCGGGCTTATGGTCGCCAACCTGCTGGCGCACACGGATCTGTTTAAAGCCGGCATTGCCCGAAGCGGCTCCTACAACAAAACCACCCAGCCCTTCGGCTTTCAGTCCGAACGACGCTCCCTGTTCGAGGCCAGGGAGGTATACATCCAGGTCTCGCCCACTTTCTTTGCGGACAAGGTCAACGAGCCGGTCCTGATCATTCATGGGAACGACGATTCCAATCCGGGAACCCTGACCTTTCAGTCGGAGATTTTTTACGAAGCTGTAAGGGGATCAGGAGGCACGGCCAGACTGGTTCTTTTGCCCTTCGAGGATCACGGGTACAGGTCAAAGGAAAGTATAGAGCACGTGCTCTGGGAACAGCTTGGCTGGTTTGAAAAATATGTAAAATAGCAAAAGCTACAGCTCGCCCTTTACCTAGTAGCCCTCACTATTTCATTTAAATTTCAGGCTCTCTGCGGCTTTTTCTGAACAGCGTATTAAATTTTTTTACTGGTTTACCGGTGAGGCATTGCTCAGCTGGCTATTAAAAAATTTCACGATTTCCTGCTTCACGAACTCAGGATTCTCATGGCCCATGTTTTCATAGGTGTTGATCCGGGCATTTACTCCTTCATTCAAATAAACGACCTTACACTGTTCCCACCGACGGGGCATCATTTCCCTGCCCAGCAAGAGGTAAATCAATTCCCTTTCATTCTGACTGAAAGCATCCTCATAAGGAACGGCATCATTATCATCCAACTGGCCCATGTAATAGAACTGAGGAGTCTGCAGAAACAAATCCTTTTGAAAATCTTTCCCTGTCAGCTCATAAAGGTCATAGGTGCCAAGGGGGTATATCAAATTTATGCCCTGCAAAGTATCTGCGGGAAGCATCAGCAGGCCATTCAGGCCGCCACCGGCCACTGCGAAAACACGGTCAGGATGAAGGGCGGTAAACCGGTTTACAAAAGTCCCAGATGCCGAGAATCCGGTCATCATAAAGCGATCTTCCGTTTCCACGTTTCTGGCCTGCAATTTCAGGCGCGCATCCTCAAAGATTTCCAGGAGCTGCTCATCCAATCTTTCCAGGGGGGTGTCTTTTTGCCGCATCACATCTCTATCCAGTGCATGGGTATAGATCCTCCACTGAGTTTTCTGACGTGGAAAGACAGGGACGATTAGCGGATAATGTAAATGCCGGGCCACATAATTTCCCGGATAAAAATCCATGGTGGCAATTCTTTCCGCCTTTTCGATATGTTTCTGAAGATCGTCGTCGGCAAAGCCGGAATTATTTGGTTCCACAATGAGATAGCTTTTTAGCCCCGGGGCGAGCTGCTCCGGGATGAAAAGAAAATAGGGATAATTGAATGAATCGCCCTGTTCTGGCTCGATAAATAGAAGTTCCCCCTTGTACGACCTGTGACAGGCGCACATCAACACGGTAAACAGCAGGGAAACAGCAATTTTTTTCATGGTACAAAATAGTTTTGGGTGGTAATTATGAAATCGGCTAGAACAATCTTTGTGTGATTCTCTATATATTAATAGACGGTCAGAACTCCAATTTGTAACTGAGAAAGGGAACCGGACTTGTAAAAAAAGTGGTTCTCAATGATCCTATTCTCCAGATTGAAACGTTTGCCCAGGTACTGCTTCCCCAGCAGGTTCCTCACCTGAATAGTAAGCACCGATGAAACCCGCCCTGAGTTTATGCGGTATTTGATGCTAATATCTGTGATGCTTTCCAGCTTGGAGTGCCGGTAAGACAGGGGTTGATCTTCCGCGTAAATGATCTCACCTGCCAGCTCCGTTGCGGCAAGATCCACGGGATGATGCCAATAGGGTCCCATCATGGTGAATTTGACGTTGAAACCAAGCTGGTGTTCCCATATTCGGCAGCAAAGGCCCCGGATATTCTGACGGGGTACCTGAGCCAGTGTGCATGCTCCGGTCAGACAGTATAGGGTGTATAGGAATAATGTTTTATACATGGTTTTATAAATAATCGGGATTAATACTTTTCTGCTTTGCCATACTCAAATTCTTTTACCTGAAACCTGGCATAGGTATAAGGCCCGTCCTCCAGTATCCAGCTGGCCTCTATGTCGGAAGGTACCATCATTCCGTTCTGGCAGCAGTAGTTGCCGACTTCGCCCCTCCACGGTAACAGGTTGTCTCCCATATACCTTTCAGTTTCCAGGCTGATAATAGGTCCGTCTTTATCGAACGTGACCTTGTAATAGACCGAAGTACCCTGATAGGTAAAAGTGAGCCTGGCAGTATTATCATCTATCGCAGTCCATGATCTGTTCTCGTCGGGTAGGAAATTTGTGGGCATCCATACACTTTCCCCCAGCCAGCGCAGTAGTTCAGCCTGGTTTACCTCATTCCCCTCTTCTTTCACGATCCTCAATAAGCCGAACAGGTGGACCGAAAGATTTCCTTTGCCTTCCAGGTAACTGTCTTCTGCCTTAAAGGTGCTGGTTTTGCCGATCCACAGAAAGCCCGGGGGATTTGCCCGGAAGTATTGCTCCCCTTGAATTTTCATCCATTTTCTGTCCCTGGCTGTTTTGAATGTTCCGGAATGCGTTAGCCGGAGATAGTTGATATAGGCCTGCCCGTCGACCAGGGCATACCTGAAATAGCGTTGTACGGGTTCCGGGAGATCTTCGATGATCTGGGAATCATAGAGTTTATTCTCATAGGGAATGGCTTTTTCGAACAGGGGATCCAGTTGGGTGCAGCCTATCAGGCAGGGTATGCATAGCATGAGCAGATTTTTTTTAGTTGTCATCACGGATAGGTATATAAACATTGGTTTTAGCATGGCCCTCAGACAATATAAGAGCCCTGGGATCTTGAAGTAATTCATGATTGGATTCGCTTGAGAAACAGCTCTTTGTCATGAAAAACCAAATAAGCGGATAGAATCAGAAGCAAGGCGGTCTGAATTACTTTGCTCATGGGGAGGGTGGCGAAAATTTCATTGAAAAAGACAGCCGTGATATGAAATACGATGGTCAACAGGACATTCCGGTGGGTTTTATAATATATCCAGTTCAGGATAATGACAAAGGGTAGCATGCTGACCAGGAAATTTATGGAATAGAGCAAACCGGATTCTATCAGGTTGCTGTGGTAGTAGCCTTTGATGGTGGATAATGGCAGATGCCAGAGCCCCCAGAATACGGCAAATATCAAGGAAGCAATCAAGAGGTTAAAGCGGGAAACCAGACTGTCCGTTCCATAGCTGTGCCAGGCCAGCTCTTCCAGGACCGGCGCGGCCAGAAGCAGGAACCAAACCGGGAAAAGGGAGGAAGTGAAGGTGAATGAACCCCGGAATGAAAACTGTTCCACCGGGTAACCAAATAGCAGGGATATCCCCTGCGCGCAAAGGATACTGACCAGCATCAGGAAGAAGGTGATCAGAATATATTCGGGTTTTATCTTCCTGAAATTGACCATACGCCCCAGAAAGTCTTCTCTTAGCTCCTTGTTAGGCAGAATAAAAAATAGTGCTACAAATGCCGGGGCCAGCAATCCGGAGATACTTGTAACTCCGGTTGCCCATTCCAGTGTCCGGGTAAACGGCTCACGGTGACTTAAATAGCCGCTAATAAACCAAAAGGCCCATGGAATAGCAGTACAGAGGAAAAAGAAGGTGAAAGGTCTTTTGTACTTCTTAATGATGTGTTTGTTTTGCTCAGGTGTTTTCATAATCTTAATTTTTCGATCAACATTTCTTTGAGCAAAGGAATAAGCAAACACCAGGGCAATCGCCCAAACTTACAGGTTTGAGCCATGAACAGGTCTAATCCTATAATTTTGTTCTTCTCCGGGGTTGACTATGAGAGTCTTAGAAAATTTTAGCAGGATTGGCGAACAGGGATTTTTTTTGTCAGACTACAGATCTTGTTCCTTTTTCGCCAAGTACTGGGATGGGGAGAACCCTTTTTGCCTCTTAAATATATAATTAAAGGAGGATTTGGAATTGAATCCCGATTCAAGCGCCAGGGCAAGCAGACTGTAATGTTTTTTTTGCCCGCTTAACTTCAAGAACTCTTCCACACGATATTTATTTATAAAATCGTGAAAATTAACTCCAGCTTTCTGATTGATCACCTGCGACAGGTGGTTGGGGGAGGTGTCGATTCTCTTCGCCAGGTCAGCCAGCGTTAATCTGGGTTCCAGATAAGGTTTTTCAAGCTCCATGAATTTCACGAGCTTCTCATACAAGGCCAGGGCCAGATCATCATTCATTCCTGAGTTCTTATATTTCTCGCCATCGGGCCTTTTATCCGATTCCCGGTAGAAACCCGGTGGATTATTTATAAAAATGTTTTCCTGCTTTATGCCAAAATATCCCAGGTAAAAAATAAAGAAGATCAGGATCGTGTAAATCACAAATTCGGGATTGAAAGGAAAGGGAATGCCTATTGCATCTCGCAGCAGAAATACAAGCACGGCAGATAAGAATACCAGTCCGATACTTATGATACAGTAGCGCAACCAGCGAAGGTTAATCCCTTCCCTGAAGGAAAAATGATCGTCGATTCTTTGTTTATGTTTTATGGTCAGGCGGTAAGAAAGAATGGAATAGCTCAATCCGGAGATTAAAATGGCAATCAATAAAACAATGGAGAAGACCCTGTAATCATCTATTTCTCCCCGGTCCACCATTAGTTTTTCCCGGGCGGAATAAAACAGAAAGAAGTTCATCATGTACAAATACCCGGCAACACCGGGGGCAAAATGCAGGTAATCGACTGACCGGAACTTCGGCTCTCCCCTGAATGTATAAAGACAGTAGAGATATAGCATGGGCCCGTGAAACAGGGGAAGCGGAGCGGTAAGGCCTATTAGATGCGGATATTCTTCCCAGAATCCCTGCTGGTAAAAATAAAAGCCAAGAAGATGAATGCCGATTACGGCGATCCAGATCGCTAAAATCTTATCTGTTAATGCCTTCTGCTTCTTGGTAAGTAACAAAAGGACGATGAAGAAGGACATAAAAATCCCACTGATGAAGATCACATCCATTCTTTCTGCTTATTCCGGAACAGGCAGTTGAGTGGAGATTCTACAGCTCGCCCTTTACCTCGTAGCCCGTATCTGTTATTTTACTTTCTATGGCCTCCACCGAGGTCACAGCCTTGTCATACTTTATCCTCGTCCAGCCCTCTTCATGCGAGGATTCCACACTGGCAATTCCGTCCAGGGATTCCACCCCGGCTTTGATGGCATTTTCACAGCCCTCGCAGGTCATTCCCTGCACATCCAGGGTAACTTCCACCCACTCTGTTACTGCTGCGGGCTCTTCAACCACTGCTTCATCGCTTTTTTTGCCTGTGTTGTTACAGGCTGCCAGAAGTACTGCTGCAAGAAGCAGCATCATTATTTTTTTCATCATCTATATGTGTTAGTAATCAAGGGTAAGAATTCTCCCCTCGGTAAACTCAAAAAACTGTTCTTTCTCGGCCACTTTGACCCCTTCTCTCAGGTCCCCCTCTTCCACACCGGAAACCTTCATGCAAGCGGGGCAGGCCAGGATCGTCACATCCAGGTCCACCAGGCGCTTAAAGATCTCATCGGATGCATCGAAGGGCTCCATCTCCAGGTTTGGCGCATCTTTGGTGACCAGTTCGATACCCTCCTTGTCAAAAAACACCAGGACGTCATTGGAGGTGGAAAATTTATCGGCCAGCATTAAGGCCATCAGCACATCATGGGTGTCGGCAGAACCTTTGCTGATATGGATAAAGGCGCCGTCGGTTTTAGGTTCAACTTCCTTTACAGGCTCATTCTCCGTGTTCACTCGGACACAGGCCGATATCAAAAGAGACATCAGAAGTAAAGCAAATACGTTTTTCATGTTGTCAGGGTTTTAAGAATTATATGAATTCAGATCATTCTGTCTGCAATTAATCCCAGAATTATCAGCAGGTAAAACAAATTTACAGTAATAAATGCCTTTTTCCAATGTTCCATCAAATTCCCTTTGTAAGAGAGACGGAACATGCGGATAAGAAAAAGAAGAGCCGCAACAATTAAAAGAACAGACAGGGCCCGGTGCCTGATGATCGGAGTGGCTGGCAGCATCAGCACACAAACTCCGGTGGTGGCGATCCATATAAAGCTGAGATTGCGTATCTGCCGTTCATCAAACAGGCTGGTGATCACCGGTAATCCCGCTTCATGAAACTCCTTACCCACTTTCAGCATCAGGAGCCAGTAGTGAGGCATCTGTCCCACGAACAGCAAAAAAGCCACAGCCAGGATCTCCATATCCAGCGGATTGCGCCCCGCAGCCGTCCACCCGATCAGGGGAGGCATGGCCCCGATCAGGGCCCCGGGAAGTACCGCAAAGGCGGTGATCTTTTTTAACGGAGTGTAGACCAGGTTGTACCAGGTCAGAGTAAAAGTCCCCAGGGCTGCTGCCAAAGGGAATCCGGTAAGCATCAGCAAGACGATTCCGCCTGTGGCACAAAGCACCGAAAAAAGGATGGCTCCGCCAAGGGTGATCTGGCCGGAAGGCAGGGGGCGTTTGGCCGTTCGCTCCATCTTTGCATCCGTATGGCGTTCCTGTATTTGATTCAGAGCGGAGGAACCGGAAGAAAGCAGGAAGATCCCCAGTACGGTAAGGAGGGCATTCAGGTCAACGGCGGGCCGGGCCAAAAAATAGCCCAGGAACCCTGTGAGGGCCACAGGGATGGAGATGCTAAACTTCCCCAGCTTCAGAAACCTATTCATTCAGTGCCTTCAGGTATTCGATGATCAGTTCCACCTCCTGCTCCGTAACCATTCCTTCATAGGAGAGCATCAGTCCCTTGTTAAATCCATCCACCACATCGGCATTGGGTTCGTATATAGAACGTTTGATGTACTCTTCATCCACTACAAGCTGCCTTTCTTCCCTGCCTGTCATCACGGTTCGTGTTGCGCCCCAGCTTCCCAGGTAGGAAGGGCCCACCAGTTTACTACCGTCGCTGGAATGACAGGCATTGCATCCGTTCCTTCTGAGTACTTCATAGCCCTGGTCGGCCAGGGACGTTTCAGGGTTCACTACTGCTATGACTGCCGATGTATCGGCCATCCAGGCATCAAACTCCTCTTTGGGGATCACCTTGACGCCGGTAAACATGTAGGAGTGCTCCAGGCCGCAATATTCGGTACAGAAGAGATCAAACTCCCCCGGGGTCCCGGGGACAAACCACATCACCTTATCCTGTCCGGGCACCATATCTTCTTTCACCCTGAAGGCCGGGATATAGAGGCTGTGCAGCACATCCAGGGCTACCAGGTCGAGGATTACCGGTTCATTGATGGGGACAATAAGCGAGTCGGTCACCTTGCCGTTTTCATACTCAAACCTGAAGTTCCACATCCGGGCGATGGCCTTGATGCGCATGGCATCGTCCGGTGGATTTTTCATGGGCCTCCAACCCATCCATCCGAAATAGAACATGACCAGAACCAGGATAAGGGGGATGATGGTCCAGAGAACCTCCAGTTTATTACTGCCCTCATTCTGAATAGCTTCAGGATGTTTCTCTCTGCGGTATTTGCGGATAAAGACCAGCATGATCACTGTCAGGGCCACCAGGAAAAAAATGGATATCCCCAGAATAATCACAAATGCCAGGTCGACGCCTGCTACAAAATTGGAAGCTTGTTGTGGTTCTGCAGTATACATGGGTTTTATGATTTATCTGAATCCGTAATCGAAGAAAGTGAGAACAAGAACCGCAGTTATCACCAGAATAACAAAGATAGCCATGACTTTATAGACCCTTTGATCGAACTTGAGGTGCATAAATACGGCCAGTACAAAGGCCGATTTTGTGGAGGCCAGCAAGAGGGCTACTATGGTGGCCCACCTGGTCAGTTCAATCTGGGTAACTGCCACTGAAACCCCGGTCAGGACCAGCAGCAAGAGCAGGATCAGACCATAGGTGCGGTAAGGAACAATATGAGGTGTGGTATCAGACATATCCGTTGGCTTAAGTGATCAGGTAAAACAGAGGAAACAGGAAAATCCAGATCAGGTCGACCAGGTGCCAGTAGAGGCCCCCGTTCTCCAGTAACTGGAAATTATCAAAAGTAATTTTATCCTTTCTTACCCGGACCAGTATCACGACTATGAGGACCATGCCAATGATAATGTGCAGGGCATGCAGTCCTGTCATAAAGTAATAAAGCCCGAAGAAGAGGGTGTCGCCCCTGCCCAGTTCTTCCAGAAGGGGTGATCCTGGCCAGATCCCGTGACCGATTTTGGCACTCCATTCAAAGTACTTGTTCACCAGGAAAACCAGGGCAAGTAAGAGGGTGATCCCTATCAGGATCAGCGTGGTCCGCTTATCCTTTTTCTGTATGGCGGTGGTGGCCATGGCAATGGTCATACTGCTGATAAGCAGGATCACGGTATTGATGGTGCCTATGATTACATCCAGCTGCTCTGCGGCCAGGTGAAATGCCACGGGGTTGCGTTGACGATACACCGCATAGGTGATAAAGAGTCCCCCGAAAAACAGCAGCTCGGTAAATATGAAGAGCCAGATGCCCAGCTTGGAACCTTCATCGTCTCTGTGTACCTCATGATGAGTAATGCTTTCTGACATAGGGATCGGCTTTAGTCGAATTTGTATGTTGCTTTATCTATGACCGGTATCTCATCAAAATTCTCCAGGGGCGGAGGCGTGGGAACCTGCCATTCCAGGTTGGTGCCTCCCCAGGGATTCATCTCCGTGGTTCGTTCCCCATGCCGGGCCGACTTGATCAGGTTGACCAGGATTATTACAAATCCCGTGACCATCACCAGGGCACCCAGGGTGGAGATGATGTTGGGCCCGTGAAACTCATCCAGATAGTCGAAATATCTGCGTGGCATACCCTTCATACCCAGGTAGAACATGGGTCCATAGAGGGACACAAAGCCAATGAAAAAAGTGATCCAGCCGGTTTTGGCCCAGCTTTTATCATACATACGCCCAAAGATCTTAGTGAACCAATAATGAATAGCCCCAAAGAAAGCAAATCCCACTCCTCCAAATACAATGAAATGGAAGTGAGCCACCACAAAGGCGGTATCGTGGACGTGCACATCGGTGGCCAGAGCGCCCAGCACCAGTCCGGTGAGTCCCCCGATCATAAAAATAAAGATAAAGGAAGCGGCCCAGAGGAAGGGAACCTCGGTGCTGATGGAACCCTGGTGCAGGGTGGAGATCCAGTTAAATACCTTGATGGCACTTGGGATGGCCACAATAAAGGTCAACAGGCTGAACGCCCAGAGGGCGGTGCCACTCATGCCGGAGGTAAACATGTGATGTCCCCATACAAAATAACCCACAAAGGCGATGGCCAGGGTGGAGAAGACAATGGCCTTGTATCCAAAGATGGTCTTTCTGGCAAAGGTGGGTATGATCTCTGAAATTACTCCCATGGCAGGGAGGATCATGATGTACACCGCTGGGTGGGAATAGATCCAGAACAGGTGCTGGTATAGTAAGGGATCGCCCCCCTTGGCAGGATCGAAGAATCCGATTCCCAGGATGCGTTCCCCGGCTACCATCAGCAGCGTGATCCCAATCACCGGGGTGGCCAGCAGCTGGATCCAGGCGGTTCCATAGAGGGTCCAGGGGAACAGCGGCATCTTAAACCAGGTCATCCCCGGAGCCCGCATCCGGTGGATGGTGACAACAAAGTTCAAACCGGTCAGGATGGAAGAGAATCCCAGGACAAAGGCTCCCAGGGCTGCCGGCAGCATATTGGTCCCGGTCTTAAAGCTGTAAGGGGCATAGAAGGTCCAGCCCGTATCGGGGGGGCCGTTTCCAAACAGGGAGATGATCACCAGGATCCCGCCCAGAACATATATATACCAGGAGAAGAGGTTTAACCTGGGAAAAAACACATCCTTGGCTCCAATCTGGATGGGTAGCATAAAGTTGCCAAAAACCGCAGGGATCCCGGGTATTACAATCAGGAAAATCATAATGACGCCATGAACCGTAAATGTGGCATTGTAGGCCTGAGCCTCCATCAGGGTTTTTCCTGGAGCAATCAGTTCCAGTTTCATCAGGAGACCCAGAATCACACCTATAGTGAACCAGCCCATCATGGTGTAAAGGTAGAGCAGCCCGATCCGTTTATGATCGGTGGTGAGGATCCATTTAAAGATGCCCTTTCTCCCCCCGTCCTCGTCCAGGTAAGATTTATATCCTTTACTCTCAGTTTGCGTAGAGCTCATAGTTTATGTAGTTTTTCTTTTTTTGTATAAGAACAATACCAGCAGCAGGACAACGGCGAAAAACAGGATCAGGGTGGCCGAAATCTTGGTAATGTTCAGCATATATTTTTGACCCTCGGGATCGTAAGAGTAACAGTACTGAAGCACCCGGTTGATCGTGGGCCCCGATTTTCCCTCTGCAGCCTCAATCAGGGACATTTTCAGCTCGAAGGGCAGAAAATAGATTCCGTTCATATAGCGGGTGATCTTGCCCTTCGGGTCCAGGATAATCAGGGTGGCGGAATGTATAAAATCATTCCCGGTGGGTTTATAGCGGAATCCCGCAGCATCCGTTAAGCGTGCGATACTCGCACTGTCACTGGTAAAGAATAACCACCCCTTTTCTGCTTGCTCTTTTTTCTCCATCAGGTTGAGGTAGTTGTTCTTCTTTTTCACTGCCAGGAAAGTCCCTTCACGGGCATCAAAGCTGATGGTCAGTGCCTGGTAGTCCTCCCCCAGCACCAGATCGTTTCCATCCATAGCATCTGCCAGCCCGTCCATCAGGGGGGAACAGATTCCGGGGCAACGGTAATAAACGAAATTCAGGATCGTGGGTTTATCCAGAAGCTCCCCCAGGGTCACCGTATCGCCATGCTCATCAATAAGCAAGGCATCCAGGGGGACATATTGATCCAGTTTTTCAACGACTCCGATTTCAACATCTGCTTCATTCTGTGCGAGTAACGGTATGAAGAGTACAATCAAGAACGTGGTGATAAGTCTACGTTTCATCCTTTAAGTTTCGGGTTTTAGGCAATCTCCTCTTTTTCAGATTAGAGGGTGGTATAACAAATATGCGTCGTTTTTGATGGATTTCCCACCTTTATTTGCATAAATTTTTGATTATTTGTATTTCGTAAAAATAGTACATTTGTTCTTGCTTTGAATTTAATTAATTAATCGAGATTATTTTCCGGATTTAATGCTCAAAAAAGTCTATAATTTCTATCGGGATGGGTTCAGGAAGATGACCTGGGGCCGGAGACTCTGGGCAATTATCCTGGTCAAACTTTTCATTATGTTCGCCATTCTGAGGCTCTTCTTTTTTCCCGATCTGTTGAAACGTGATTTCAACAGTGATGAAGAAAGGGCCAATCACGTATTGGAACAACTAACAACTCCATAACTCTATGCTTGATACAATTGATATGTCACTGGTTGACTGGTCGAGGGGACAATTTGCACTCACTGCCATGTTTCACTGGATTTTTGTGCCCCTGACACTGGGACTCTCCTTTATTGTTGCTTTTATGCATACTATCTACGTGCGTACAGGCAGTGAAGAGTGGAAGCGGATCACGAAATTCTGGATGAAACTCTTCGGGATCAATTTTGCCATCGGTGTCGCCACCGGGATCATCCTGGAATTTGAATTCGGAACCAACTGGTCCAACTACTCCTGGTTTGTAGGGGATATTTTTGGGGCACCTCTGGCCATAGAAGGCATTCTCGCCTTCTTTATGGAATCCACCTTTATTGCCATCATGTTCTTTGGATGGAACAAAGTGAGCAAACGCTTCCACCTGGCAGCCTCCTGGCTGACCGCCTTCGGGGCTAACCTGTCAGCCGTGTGGATCCTGGTAGCCAATGCCTGGATGCAACATCCGGTGGGAACCCTGTTTAATCCCGACACGGCCCGGAATGAAATGACCAATTTCTGGGACGTGATCTTCTCCGAGGTAGCAGTCAACAAGTTCCTTCATACCGTAACTTCCAGCTTCCTGCTGGCCTCCCTGTTTGTGATCGGTATCTCTGCCTGGTTCCTCCTGCGCAAGCGAGAGATCCTCTTCGCCAAAAGAAGCACCGTGGTTGCCTCCGTATTTGGCGTGATCGCAGCCATTGCCACCATCGCCACAGGAGATACCTCGGCCAGGATCGTTGCCCGGGAGCAGCCCATGAAATTTGCGGCCATGGAGGCTCTTTATGAGGGTCAGACCCATGCTCCCCTGGTGGCCATTGGGGCCATGCGCACCGATACTACCAGGCTGCCCAATCCACGGGAGGAATTCATCTTTAAAATTGAGATCCCCAATGCCCTCTCCTATATGGTATTTCTGACACCAAGCGGCTTTATTCCTGGTATTTCAGACCTGGTGTTCGGCAACGAGGAGGAAGGGTTTATGCCTTACGAGGAGCGAATAGAGCGCGGAGCTGTGGCCATTCAGACCCTGAAGGAGCTGAAAAGAGCCAAGGAACGGGGCGACGAAAGCACTTACACGGCCCTGCGTGAAAAATTCACTGACCCGGTCTGGCTCGAGGAGTATTATGCGCACTTTGGATATGGATACTACCAGGGAAGAGAATTGAAGGAATTGATTCCCAATGTGAAGCTAAATTTCTATTCCTTCCATATCATGGTCATTCTGGGGACTCACTTTCTGATCTTCACCATCGTGGCGCTCTGGCTCAGTATTAAGAACCGTTGGGGCGATCATAAATGGTTGCTCTGGGTGGCGCTGATCACCATTCCCATGCCCTGGATAGCCAGTCAGGCCGGTTGGGTTCTGGCCGAACTGGGACGTCAGCCCTGGGTGGTCTATGAACTGATGCCTACCATTTCTGCGGTGACACGCTTAAAACCCGGAGCGGTCCAGCTCACCTTCTGGATCTTCCTGGCCACCTTTACGCTGCTCTTTATTGCTGAGATAAGAATTATGATTTCACAAATTAAAAAAGGACCTGGAGGGAAATAGTCATGTTTGGAGATCTATCACATTTAGCGTTACAACAATACTGGTTTGTTATTGTATCCCTGCTGGGTTCTATCCTGGTCTTTCTCTTTTTTGTGCAGGGCGGACAAACTTTTATCTTCCGTATCGGAAGATCCGATGCAGAACGGACCATTTTGGTAAATTCTCTGGGGCGGAAATGGGAATTTACCTTTACCACCCTGGTCACTTTCGGAGGGGCATTTTTTGCCTCCTTCCCACTTTTTTATGCCACCAGCTTTGGGGGCGCTTACTGGGTCTGGATGGCCATTCTCTTTGCCTTTATTATCCAGGCAGTTTCCTATGAATTCCGGACCAAGGCCAGTAATTTCCTGGGCCAGAAGACCTATGAATGGTTTCTTTTTATTAACGGCATGCTGGGGACCTTCCTGGTTGGTGTGGCCGTGGCAACCTTCTTTTCGGGAGCGCAGTTCTCTCTCAATGAAATGAACAGCGTTACCTGGGCCACCGGGGCTCGCGGACTGGAGGCAGCTCTGAACCCCTTTAATCTCTTACTTGGCCTGACGGTCTTTTTTCTGGCCAGGGTACTGGGACTGCTCTATTTTATGAAGACCATCGATAACGAAAATATCCTTGTACGGAGCAAAAAAGCACTGTTTAACAATGCCATTCCCTTTGTGGTTTTTTTCCTGTCCTTTACCGTCTGGCTTATGCTTCGTGAGGGTTTTGCGGTGGATCCCCAAAACGGGGAAGTCTCTATGGAAGCATTCAAGTATTTCCATAATCTACTGGCTATGCCAGTGGTCCTGGTGCTGTTTCTGGTGGGGGTTTTGGCTGTTCTGGGCGGCATCGCCAGCGGCCTTTTGAGGGAAGGGGGCAATGGAATCTGGTTTGCCGGACCCGGAACGGTTCTGGTGGTTTTTTCACTCTTTATGCTGGCCGGGTTCAACCATACTGCCTTCTACCCCTCGGCTTATGATCTGCAGAGTTCGCTGACCATTCAGAACGCTTCGTCAAGTCACTATACCCTGGTGGCCATGAGCTGGGTCTCTCTGTTTGTACCCTTTGTGCTGATCTACATCATCATCGCCTGGCGGGCCCTGAACAGGAAAAAGATCGATGAGCAGGAGATGCAGGAGGAGCATCATGTCTATTAATCATTTACTAACTAACTTTCCACCATGTATATAGGAGCGATAATCGGATATCTGAGCTGGCCATTTATGATTCTGGTCGCCTACCTGGCGGTGCGCTGGGCATTGAAACAGTTTGAAAAGCGGGTAGCTTCAGGAGGGGAGGAATGAGACCTCATATTCCCAACCTGATCACCTTACTTAACCTGGCCTGCGGGACCGTGGCCATTGTGCTTACCCTGGAAGGGCAATGGCAGTGGGCCGTATACCTGGTGCTGGCTGCATCGGTTTTTGATTTTCTTGATGGATTTGCGGCACGTCTGCTTAAGGCCCACAGCTCCCTGGGGAAGCACTTGGACTCCCTGGCTGATATGATCTCCTTCGGAGTGTTACCTGGTGTTTTTGTTTATACCCTATTTAAAAACCTGTTCCTGACCCTGCCTGCAGATGCTGCTCCTTTCTATAGCAGCCTGCAGTGGTTTGTACTGGCTTCTGTGCTCCTCATCCCTGCGTTTTCCGCCATACGTCTGGCAAGGTTTAATACGGAGAAGGATGAAGGAAGCTTTTTCTACGGTCTTCCCACCCCGGCCCACACGCTTTTCTGGACCGGTATATTCTGGCAATTTATGCAGAGTGGCACCATTTTCGGAACCCCCCTGAATCTCTTTTTTATGTGGGCCATCATGCTAATCATGGCCTTTCATATGATCCTGCCAGTTCCCATGTACAGTCTGAAGTTTGAACATTTCAGAATAAGGGGGAACCTGATTCGTTACCTGCTCCTGCTGGTGGCTGCAGGGATCCTGATCTTTAGCGGCTGGGGGGGGCTCTCCCTGGTGATTCTGTTCTACATTCTGCTCTCGCTTCTGAACCTTTTACTTGTCAGGCGGGTTTCATAGGAATGACTTATGATATTAGAGCTTTTGCCGGCAGACTGAGCCAGTTTAATTCGGGGTATTGTGCGGACGTCCCCTCCATGGAGCAGTCGCAAGAATTTCTGGAGAACCTGATCCATGCCCTCTTTCCAATCAGGCAGAATTGTGCAGTGGAGGAAGACCAGATTGCCATTGAGCTGGATCGCTCTGCCGTAAAACTACGGGAGTTACTCTACTCCGTTCGAAAATCACTGGATCGTTCCCCTTCCGAGCTTGTGGATGAATTCTTTTCCAGGGTGCCTGAAGCATTTGAAAAGCTGGCCTGCGATGCGGCTACGGTTACCCAGCTGGATCCGGCAGCCACCTGTGTGGAGGAAATTATTCTTTGTTATCCCGGATTTTACGCCATAACAGTCTACCGGATGGCACATATACTTTATGAGTTGAAGGTCCCGGTCCTTCCCCGGATCATGACAGAATATGCCCATGAGAAGACGGGCATTGATATACACCCGGGAGCACAGATCGCTTCCCCGTTTTTTATCGATCATGGAACCGGGGTCGTGATCGGGGAGACCGCATATATCGGCAAGGAGGTACGGATCTACCAGGGGGTAACGCTGGGGGCTCTGTCCGTGGAGAGGTCCATGGCAAATACCAAACGACATCCCACCATAGAGGATCATGTGGTGATCTATGCGGGGAGTACTATTCTGGGAGGAGATACCGTGATTGGGCACCATACCGTGGTAGGAGGAAACACCTGGATCACGGAGAGCATCCTGCCCCATTCGGTAGTTTACCGGAACCACAGGGTCCTGGTGAAGGACCGCAAGGATTTTAAAACGCCCATCGATTTTGTAATATGAAATTTCACAAATGAAACAAGAAAACATACTGGAAGGCATCGGGAACACCCCGCATGTTCGGATCAACCATTTGTTTCCCGGAGCCGGGAATGTCTGGATGAAACTGGAACGCAACAATCCGGGCGGAAGTATCAAGGACCGGATCGCCTTGGCCATGGTGGACGATGCAGAACGAAAGGGAGTGTTAAAAAAGGGTTCCACCATCGTGGAACCTACTTCGGGAAATACGGGCATTGGGCTGGCCATGGTGGCAGCAGCCAGAGGATACCGGATCGTGCTGGTGATGCCCGAATCCATGTCTGTGGAGCGGCGAAGCATCCTCAGGGCCTATGGGGCCGAAATTATACTCACTCCGCGTGAGCTGGGAATGAAGGGGTCCATGGAGAGAGCCCGGGAACTGGCCAGTGAGACAAAGGATGCATGGATCCCTTCCCAGTTTGATAATCCGGCTAATCCGTCCATTCACGAGCTAACCACAGCCCGGGAAATTATGGATGACTTTCCCGAGGGAATCGACTACCTGGTTACGGGCGTGGGAACGGGCGGTCATATCACCGGAGTGTCCCGGATCCTGAAAAAACGCATGCCCGGTATTAAGGTGTATGCCGTGGAACCGGCAGAATCCCCGGTGATCAGCGGTGGGGAGCCGGGAGCCCATGGAATCATGGGCATCGGTGCCGGGTTTATACCCGGGAACCTGGATATGGAGCTGATTGACGGTGTGCTGCAGGTGGAACTTAGCGCCGCCTATGAGTATGCGCGCCGTGCCGCGAAAGAAGAGGGGATTTTTTCAGGGATCTCCACCGGAGCTTCCCTGGCAGCGGTATCAAAATTGCTTGAAAAGGAGAATAACTCGTCAACTATATTGACCTTTTCTTACGATACAGGAGAAAGATATCTTTCCGTAATTGATCTGTTTTAAGAGGAATGATTAAATTTAGTCGAAATTTTCGGTAAAATATTGGCATGGAAGGCCCCTTGAAAATAGCTGTTGACTTTGATGGTACTATCGTTGAACACCGGTATCCTGAGATAGGAAAGGAGATCATGTTTGCCTTCCAGACCCTCCGGGCCCTGCAGGAACAGGGGCACCAGCTGATCCTGTGGACCTATCGTTCAGGAAGGGAACTGGAGGATGCTGTGGAGTATTGTCGCAGGAATGGACTGGAGTTTTATGCGGTCAATTCCAGTTATCCCGAGGAAGAATTTGATGAAGACTATGACAGCAGGAAAATTGATGTGGATCTTTTTATCGATGACCGGAACATCGGAGGCCTTCCCCCCTGGGGCGAGATCTACCAGATGATCAATCCGCATGAAAAGCCAACCCTGGAGGAAGAAATAAAGAGCCTTACGCAAAAGAAAGGTACCCTCTTAGGTAAGTGGTTGGGGAAATAAAGTCAATGAATCATGAGAATTCCGGGAATACTTCTTCTTGCCATCCTTGTAAGTACAGGCCTCTCCTGCAGTCCGGGCAATGGAAGTTCCGAAAGGATTCCGGTGCCTCAATCCAAACCAGAGCGAATTACCAGTCTGCTGGAACCCTCTGCACCTCTCACTCTCCCCCTTGGAGAGGAGATCAAAGTGCTTCTCTCCATACCTGATTCGGTCCGCGTCGATTCCATCGGAGTATACCTCGGAGGGGATCTGAAAAATACCTTTCGCGCATCCGCGGAGGAAGTCCTCCGGGGAAGCTTTGAATTTAAGGTGGCTACAGAAGGGGAAAATACCGGGAAATCGGGACTGCGCCTGAGGCTCTTTTTCCAGGGAGGGGGAAGCGAGAACCATAGCACCCAGCTGACCTTTCTTTCCAATGTGAAACCGGTGGAGTATGGCTACCAGGTGGTGAATACCTATCCCCATGATGTGCGGGCCTATACCCAGGGATTGGAATATGTGGATGGAGTGCTCTATGAAGGAACCGGTAATCGGGGGACCTCTTCGCTCCGGCGGGTCTCCCTGGAGACCGGGGAGGTGCTTAAAATGAGGGATCTGGATCAGGACCTTTTCGGGGAAGGGATCACGGTACTGGGAGAGCGTATCTACCAGATTACCTACACCTCACAGGTGGGATTTATCTACGATAAGACAACTTTCGAGGAGATTCAAAAGATATATTACCAGAACCGGGAGGGATGGGGCCTCACCAATAACGGGACGGAGCTGATCATGAGTGACGGGACCAACGTACTCTATTTTCTTGATCCGGAGATGTTCACCATCAAGAGGCAAATTGAGGTCTATCACAACGAGGGCCCTGCCAACAGCCTGAATGAGCTGGAGTATATCCACGGGAAGATCTGGGCCAACCGCTACTTCACCGATGAGATCGTGATTATCGACCCGGAAACGGGGATCGTGGAGGGGCGGATCAACCTGAAAGGCATCCTCAAGGCCTCTGACAGAAAACCCACCACGGATGTGCTAAATGGAATTGCCTGGGATCCGGAAGGGGAGCGACTTTTTGTTACCGGGAAGTATTGGCCCCTGCTGTTTGAGATCAGAATCAGATAATCAGGCAGTCAGCTCTCCTGAGATTACCCGGACGCTTCTGGGGATAATCTGGAAACTGACCGGTCCGTGACCCAGCGTTTCTCCATCCGTTTCCAACTTCAGCAAGGACGAATCAGCTATCTGTACAGTTTTGGCCATGTAGGTCTCCACCTTGGAGTGCTTGGTAATATTCCCGTTGTAGAGTTTCTTCATGTTGGCAATCACATTCAGTTTGCCTATTTTCTTGATCAGGGTGATGCTGTACAGGCCGTCATCGGCTATGGCATGAGGCACCTGGATCATCCCTCCCCCGTTGTACTTGCCAATCCCCACGTTCAGGGAGAAGATCTTGCGGTAATAGCTTACCCCATCCATCTCAATCACCGCTTTTTTGGACCTGTATCTGAGGAGACTGTAAAAGATGTTATAGAAATAGAGCATGGTTCCGCTTCTTCCCTTATCTTTCATGCGGTTTGTTCGTTCCACCACGCGGGCCCCAAAACCAAGCCCGGCTATATTAATGAAATAGCGGTTCCACTCTTTGCCGTTCTTCCGGTAGTTAACCAGTCCGGCATCCTGAATAAAAGTTTTCTGTTGCTTTATGGTCCTGACGGCAGCTTCATAGTCGGAGGGTATATTGAATGTTTTGGCCCAATCGTTTCCGGTACCCACTGAAATCATTCCCAGCATGACTTCGGTGGTATGGATCCGTTTCTGGGCAAATACTCCGTTGATCACTTCGTTCATGGTTCCGTCGCCCCCCACCACAATGATCTTGGAATATCCTTCCTTGATCTTATTCCGGGCAATAATCGTGGCGTGCAGCCTTCGGTCTGTGAAGAAGGGTTCATATCTAATTCCTTCTTTTTGAAGCAATTGTGCTATGGTGGGCCAGTCTTTTTTGGTTTTACCACCGCCAGCTGCCATATTTACAATAGCGATCCAGTTTGTTTTTTTCATATCTTACTTATTGCCCGCACCAAATATAGGGAATACTGAGTTATCAATGAAATTTGTTGAAAAGCTGTTTATAAATGAAAAATTAATGTTTACAATAACGAAATGGCTAAAATTATTGGGGGACTCGAAAATAGTAAATTTGAAGCCCGTTTTAAATCCAAATAAAATTTAAAGAAAAAGGCCGATGGGTAAAGTAATTGCGATAGCAAATCAGAAGGGAGGCGTTGGGAAAACTACTACAGCAATCAACCTGGGAGCAAGCCTGGCGGTGCTGGAAAAAAGGGTCCTAATCATTGATGCAGACCCTCAGGCCAATGCCACTTCCGGTACTGGCTTTGATACGAAGAAAGTCAAAACCAGCATTTACGAGTGTCTCATCGAGGATGCCGATCCCAAAAAGATAATCCTGAACAGCGAGATCAGCAACCTCGATCTGATCCCCTCCCATATTGACCTGGTAGGTGCTGAGATAGAGATGCTGAATATGAATGAGCGGGAGTATATGCTCAAAAACGTCATTGCCCAGGTGCGGGATAACTACGATTACATTTTAATCGATTGCTCCCCTTCGCTGGGACTAATTACAGTGAATGCCCTGACAGCTGCCGACTCGGTTATCTTGCCGGTACAATGCGAGTATTTTGCGCTGGAAGGCCTGGGCAAGTTGCTGAATACTATTAATATTATCCAGCGTGGACTGAATCCGGACCTGGAGATTGAAGGCTTCCTGCTCACCATGTATGATGCCAGGCTCAGGCTCTCCAACCAGGTGGTGGACGAAGTGCGCAAGCATTTTCAGCAGATGGTTTTTGAAACCATCATTCAACGAAATATTAAACTCAGTGAAGCGCCCAGCTTTGGAAAGCCCGCCGTTCTGTATGATGCTGAGTCGAGAGGGGCGGTCAGTCACCTGAATCTGGCCAGAGAGATTCTTCAGAAGAATGAAGAGACCCTGCTTAAGCAGGAAGAAAAAGTAATGGACTAAATGATTTACTAATGGCAAAAAAGAACGCTTTGGGAAGAGGTTTGGGTGCGTTAATTGACGTAAATGAAGAGCAGGATGACCGTAGCCTGATATATTCCCCTTCAGCTGTAAATGAAATACCCCTAAAAAATATATCAGTAAACCCCTTCCAGCCCCGGACCTCTTTCGATGAAGAATCCCTGAACGAGCTGGTCCTGTCGGTGAAGGAGCATGGAATCATTCAGCCCATCACTGTCCGGAGGGCCGCTGACAACACTTTTCAGCTTATCAGTGGAGAGCGTCGTTTACGTGCTGCTGAAAGGGTCGGGTTGAAAAGGATCCCCGCTTTTGTGAGAGAGGCCGGCGATGAGAATATGATGGAACTGGCCCTGGTGGAGAATATTCAGCGGGAGGACCTGGATGCCATTGAGGTGGCCATCTCCTATGCCCGGCTGATAGAAGAATTCGAGCTTACTCAGGAAGAGTTGGGAGACCGGGTGGGGAAGAAGCGTGCGACCATTGCCAACTACCTGCGTTTGCTGAATCTCCCGGTGGAGATACAGAACGGGATACGTGAGAAAAAAATAAGCATGGGGCATGCCCGGGCACTTGCAGGGATAGAGGACAAAGACTACCAGTTGGAGGTCTTCAGTAAAATTCTCTCCCAGGATCTGTCGGTCCGACAGGTGGAGAGCCTGGCAAAAAAGGCCAAAGATACAGTGAGCCCGGTCGGTCCGGGGCAGGAAGAGTTTCGCTCCGATTATGAAGATCTAAGGGAACACCTGAGCCACTATTTTGGAGCCACCATTGAATTTAAGCGCAGCAATAAAGGGAATGGACATATCGTTATTCCTTTTAAATCGGACGAGGATCTGCAAAGGATAGTCAGCATCCTCGACAAACCGGGTAAATGAACAGATTCACTGTAGCTGTAATTTTTTCTTTATTCATAACGCTTCCGGCCATAAGTCAGGAAAGTGATAGCATAATTGTCCTTCAGGATTCCGATTCTGTCCATCGTTTTGTTTCAGAAGGTATTGTCCTGGCTGATCGCCCCCAGGTGGAAGCCCCCAAAGTCAAATCGCCCAAAAGGGCTCTGATGTATGCCCTGGTCCTTCCGGGACTGGGACAGGCCTACAACGAGAAATACTGGAAGGTGCCCATTGTACTGGCTGCATTCGGGGGAGTGGGTTTTGCGATTGTATACAATACCCGGGAGTATGAAACAGCTACCATAAATTATATCCTGGAAAATACGGATTTAAATGAACGTAAACTCGAATTCCGCAAAAGAAACATGGAACTGAGTTATATCGCTTTGATAGCGGTCTATGGTCTTCAGATCCTGGATGCTTACGTGGATGCCCATCTCAACAGCTGGGATGTCAATGACAATCTGGCTCTGGGGATCTCTCCATCCATCCGGCCATTGATGACTCCAGGCAACCAAAGCGGTTTTTCCGGTGGTCTGACATGCAGTATAACGTTTAAAGGAAGATGAAGCACTTAACCTTCGTATTAGTAAGTGGTGTTACGACCCTCCTGGGCTCGCTTTTTTTTGGCGGGGAAGCCCTGTCACAGGAGCTGAATCCTGATTCTATCCAGCTTTCCCCGGAGCTGGAGAGTGTGCTTGCGGATTCTTTTTCCATGGAGGGTGAGATTGAACTGCGGACAGGAGATAACCTGGACAGCCTGCTCAACCTGTGGTATGTGAACCAGTCTCTGGAGACGGCAAGCGATGACTACCAGGCCGAGGCGGATACCCTGATGCCCGATTTCAGTGACTCGGTCTATATGCAGCGACTGGCAGAGATCCCCTCGGTGGTAGATCTTACCTACAACAGGATTGTCAAAAATTATATTAACGTCTATTCGCGTAAAAGGCGCGAACAGGTCCGGGTCATGCTGGGGCTCTCGGACTATTATTTTCCTGCTTTCGAAGAGATATTCGACCTCTACGGGGTCCCTTATGAAATAAAATACCTGGCGGTGATCGAGTCGGCTCTTAATCCCAGAGCGGTATCCAGGGTAGGAGCGGTTGGGACCTGGCAGTTTATGTACAGCACCGGGAAGCACTACGGACTCACCATCAATTCACTGGTGGACGAGAGGCGGGATCCTATTGCAGCCACCCATGCAGCCGCCAGATACCTGGTGGACCTCTATGAAATTTATCACGACTGGACCCTGGCCCTGGCTGCCTATAATTGCGGACCGGGAAATGTGAACAAGGCCATCAGGAGATCAGGAGGACAGAGAAATTTCTGGGATATCTATTACTACCTTCCGAGAGAAACACGCGGGTATGTACCGGCCTTTATTGCAGCCACCTACACCATGAACTACTACGAAGACCACCTGATTAGCAGGGCGCCGCTCTCCCTACCCCGGGTGACCGATACCCTGATGGTGTTTGAGCCTGTTCATTTGAAACAGGTGGCCGAGGTCCTCGATATTCCCATTGGCCTGTTGCGGGATATCAATCCCCAGTACCGGCAGGATATTGTCCCCGGAACTGCAAAGAAGGGCTATGCCATTACGATTCCCCAGGAGCGTGTTGCTGCTTTTATTGACCTGCAGGACAGCATTTTCAGCCACAAGGATTCCATCTTTTTCGATCCCGGGAAAAAGGTCGCCTCCCCTCAACATTATTCCTCATCGTATCGGGTCGATCTCCCTTCGGACAAGTACACCAAGCTCTACTATACAGTCAAATCGGGCGATAATGTTGGATTCATTGCAGACTGGTATGATGTAAGGGCTTCAGATCTGCGTTACTGGAACAATATTAGCCGCAACCTGATCCGGGCAGGACAGAAGCTGGTTATCTATAAACCCAAGGGTCAATCGGACCGCTATGCAGAACTCAATACCATGAGTTTTTCGGAAAAGCAGAAGTTTGCAGGGCGCACGGTTGACACAGGGACAAAGGCTTCGGACAACAGCTCCTCCAGCAGTCCCGAAACAGGGGAGTATATCACCTACCGGGTTCGTCAGGGCGATTCACTCTGGGAGATTGCCCGGAAGTATCCGGGGGTATCCGAGACCGATCTCACCCGGCTGAATAAGATCACCGATTCTTCAAAAATAAAACCTGGACAGCTCCTTAAAATAAAGCCTATAGGCTAATTGTTATATTTGTGTATGAAGCCATGGCGGATCTTCATATTTTTTCTGGCTGTCCTGTTATTACTTCTCCTGACGGCACTTCTGTTCCCAAAACAGGGGATTAGTCTGGGCGGCAATCTCAGGCTCTCTTTTATGAGCCTTTCAGAGCTGAAAAGAGAGGATACCATCAGGGCCTCGGTGGATATTGAACACTTACTTTCGGCTTCCTCGGTAAGCGAAGATCCTGAATCTGATACTCCACCAAAAGTGATCCCGGCCAATGTGGACAGCCTCAAGCATAGCGTGCAGCGGATCACATTTCCACCGGGAAACTCCATGCTTCTACACTCCTTCTTCCGAAACCTGAAACGTTCAGCAGGGGGGGATAATCGCCATACAAGGATTCTCCATTTCGGTGATTCTCAGATTGAAAGCGACCGCATGACCGCCCTGATCAGGTACCGGCTGCAGAAACATTTTGGCGGAACCGGCACCGGGCTGGTGCAGGCCATTCCACTCTATTCGGGCAGCCTCTCCTACCAGCAGGAGGAATCGGGCCAATGGCTTCGCTATACCTATTTTGGAAAGAGGGATAGCACCATATCGCACAACTCTTACGGAATTATGGGAGCCTTTGCTTCGGTACCCAAACCTGAGGAAGAGAAGTGGCCCTTCTTGCACTACCGCTTCAACACTTCCCGCAGGGGTGGTCAGGTGACGCGGATTAGGGTATTTATGCACTCTTATGTGGAAGACGCCGCGGTGGTTTTTCGGGTCAATGATCAGTTTTCTGATACGCTGCGCGGACTTCCGGATGGATTCAGTGTGGTCGACTTCAGATATCAGGAGCTGTTGCAGGAGGTCTGTATCTCCTTCAAGCTACCGGAAGGAGGAAGAATCTACGGGATTTCCCTGGAGTCGGAGGGGGGCGTGCAGATGGATAATATTGCCATGAGGGGTGGATCGGGACTCATCTTTACCAGCATGAACAGGGAAACCCAGCAGGCTATGCTGGATCACCTGTCTCCCGGATTGATCCTACTGCAATACGGAGGCAATGTGGTCCCCTATATGAATGCAAAATACTACCGAAGGGCTTTCAAAAAGCAGCTTCAGTTCTTTAAAGAGACCTGTCCGAATACCCCGCTTATCGTGATCGGCCCCTCGGATATGTCCCTTCGCGTGGAGGGCCGGTTTACGACTTATCCCGGACTGGAAGCCATCAGGGATGCACTCAGGGAAGCAGCCCTGCAAAGCGGATGTGGATTCTGGGATCTTTACGAGGCCATGGGAGGAGAAAATTCCATGCCCTCCTTTGTGCATGCCGATCCCCCCCTGGCCTCGCCGGATTATATTCATTTTAACGGTCTGGGAATTAACCTGGTGTCGGAGATGTTTTACAATGCCCTGGTGCTGGAACTAAACGAATATGAACTGCAAAATTCCAGCCGGTGATACAGCTGCTCTCTGATATCTTCCTGTTTCACGAGGAGAAGCCCCTGATCTTCACCAGGCTCTTTTTCTGGGGATTTTACATGGTAGTGCTGTTGATCTATTCAGGGATTTACCGGCAGCGCGCAGCCAGGAATGCTTTCCTTTTTGCCGCAAGCCTCTTTTTTTACTGGAAGACTTCCGGGCTCTTTTTCATGATCCTGGTTTTTTCGACTGTTTCCGATTTTTATCTGGGAAACCTCATCCACCAGGCTCAAAAGACATCCTGGAAGAAATTCGGAGTGGTTTTGAGTGTTTTCATCAACCTCTTTCTGCTTTCCTATTTTAAGTATGCCTACCTCTTTGTGGAAACCCTGAACAAGCTGTTCAACCTGGATATGGAGGTGATCAATCACCTGGCTCTCTGGTCCAACCGGGTAGCGGGCAGTCATTTCGAAGTTTCGGCCATTCTCCTGCCGGTGGGCATCTCCTTTTATACCTTCCAGACCATTTCCTATACAGTGGATATATACCGGGGAAAGGTGAATCCGGTGAAGCACATCCTTGATTTCGGCTTTTATGTCAGCTTTTTCCCTCAGCTGGTAGCCGGACCCATAGTCAGAGCCTCGGAATTCATCCCCCAGCTGTATAAACGATACAGCCTGAGCATGGAGGAATTCGGCTTTGCCCTCTTCCTGGTTTTGAAGGGTTTGTTTAAGAAGATGGTAATCGGGGACTACATCGCCCTGAATTTTGTGGACCGGATCTTTGCCAATCCTGCCGGATTCTCCGGATTCGAAAATCTCACCGCCCTCTTTGGTTATTCCCTGCAGGTGTATGTGGATTTTTCCGGCTATACCGATATTGCCATAGGCCTTGCTCTCTTCCTGGGTTTCCGCTTGCCCAAGAATTTTAATTCTCCCTACAAAGCCACCAGTGTGGGCAATTTCTGGAAACGATGGCATATCTCCCTTTCCACCTGGCTGAAGGACTACCTCTATATTCCTCTGGGCGGGAACCGGAAGGGCAGGATCATGACCGATGTGAACCTGATGATTACCATGCTGCTGGGGGGGCTGTGGCACGGGGCCAGCTGGCAGTTTGTGATCTGGGGCGGACTCAACGGGCTGGGACTGATTGTCTATAAGCTCTGGAAGAGGGTATCGCCCTATGAAAAGAGTAAGCACTGGGCTGCTCACTTCTGGAAGGTCTTCAACACCTTTGTCTTTATTACCTTTACGCGTATCTGGTTCCGTTCTGAATCCATGGAGAAGGCCAATGAGTTAATTCACCAGGTGCTTCATGAGTTTGATATCAGGATTATACCTGAGGTAATCTGGAGTTACAGGCTGGTTTTTGGCATGATGGCACTTGGCTACCTTATGCACTGGGTGCCGGAGAGATGGAAACTGGACCTGCTGAACAGGTTTATACGTACCCCGCTCTGGGCCAAGGTACTGATCGCAGTTTGTCTTGTTTTTATCATTTACCAGGGCTGGTCGGCCGACCTGCAGCCTTTTATCTACTTTCAGTTCTAGGTGCAGGGCCTTACCTGGAGATGGGCATGGCAAATTTGATCACATCCTTTCCGGTGATCTCCTTGTCGCACAGAATGATCAGACGCTCGAGCACATTCCGGAACTCCCGGATGTTGCCGGTCCAGTTTATCTTTTGCAACTCCTTGATGGCGTCTCCCTTGATTACTTTGGGAGCGTTGCCATACTCTTCGGCGATCAAAGCATTGAAGTGTTCGGCCAGAAGCGGGATATCTTCCAGCCGTTCGTTCAGGGTGGGAACCTGGATCAGGATCACACTGAGCCTGTGATAGAGGTCCTCCCGGAACCTGCTTCTTTCTATTTCCGTTTTCAGGTTCTTGTTGGTGGCGGCTATGATACGTACATTCACATTAATGTCTTTATCGGAGCCCACCCTGGTGATCTTATTCTCCTGCAGGGCCCTCAGCACCTTAGCCTGGGCCGAAAGGCTCATATCCCCGATCTCATCCAGGAAGATGGTACCCCCGTCGGCCTGCTCAAATTTTCCTTTCCGCTGCTTTATGGCTGAGGTAAAGGCTCCCTTTTCATGTCCGAATAGTTCACTTTCGATTAGTTCGGAAGGGATAGCCGCACAGTTGACTTCTATAAATGGAGCGGAAGAACGTGTGCTGTTTTCATGCAGGGAGCGCGCTACCAGCTCTTTACCGGTACCGTTTGACCCGGTGATCAGGACCCTGGCATCGGTGGCAGCCACTTTGTTGATGATCTCCCTGACTTGTTGAATGGCTTTAGATTCGCCTACCATATCGTAGCCTTTGCTCACCTTCTTTTTTAATACTTTAGTTTCGGTGATCAGGGTCGATTTATCCAGGGCATTGCGGATGGTAATCAGCAGGCGGTTGAGGTCCAGGGGCTTTTCAATAAAATCATAGGCTCCCTTCTTAATGGCCTCTACCGCATTGTCAATGTTTCCGTGTCCGGAAATCATGATCACCTGGGCATCACCCTCCTCCTCAAAGATCTTCTCCAGCACCTCCAGACCATCCATTTCAGGCATCTTGATATCGCAAAGCACAATATCAAAGTGTCCCTTTTTGTAGAGCTCCAGTCCCTCGGCTCCGTGTTCGGCAAGCTCTACCTTGAATTTTTCATATTCAAGAATCTCTTTCAGGGTATTTCGAATACTCCTTTCGTCGTCTATTACAAGGATATTTACCATATGCTTCTATTTCCAGTTAGATGCCCACCAGCTCGGAGATGACCCCTTCCTTTAATGCAAATTCAGAATGATGAAGGTGGGTGATCTGGCAGGAACGTATCACAAAACTAACAAAAATCGTGGCGGCTACAATCATCTCCACCCTTACCGGCTCCATGCCGGGCATGGCCCTGCGCTCCTCCAGGGTGGAAAGCAGCAGACGGCGGTGAAGTTTTCTATACTCTTTCATGGAAAGCTCTCTTCCAAAGTTGGGATCGTTCTGCTTTCCCAGACGGTGTAGGATCAGCGCGTGGAAAGTGTCAAAAGAGCCCGAGGCACCAATCAGTGTATCCGGCCGGTGCTTTCCGGCCACCTCCAACAGGGGACTTAGCTCCTGCCTGAAATAGGATTCCAGGGCGCGTATCTCCTCCACGCTGATGGGGTCTGAAAGGTTGAAACGTTCCAGGATGCGGGCCATGCCCAGCTCAAAGCTTTGTTTCCAGAGAATTCCCTGATGGTTGCAGAGGATAAACTCGATGCTTCCTCCACCGATATCCAGGATCATCGCTTTGTCTTCGGTAAGCTCAACAGCCTGCCGAACCCCTTTGTAGATCAGTTCCGCTTCCCGATCGCCCGGGATGATTCGCGTGCGGAATCCAAAACGCCGGTATACTTCCTCGGTAAATTCTTCTCCGTTTACAGCGTTTCTGATGGCTGAAGTGGCAAAGGCCCGGATATCCTCCACCTCGTAGTTCCGGATGGTCTCCATGTGGTTACTAATTGCCACAAAGCCACGTTCCATCGCATCAGGAGTAATCCGGTTGACCTGAATCCCACCGCGACCCAGTTTTACCGGTTGCTTTTTGCTGAGCAGAATTTTGAAACCGCGCTCCTGCCTTTCTGCAATAAGCAGGTTAAAGGTGTTGGTTCCGAAATCCAGAATTGCGGTGATCATGAACTATACCTTAACCATTTCCAGATCTCTTTATAGCTGTTTTTCTTTCCGTACATGAGAATCCCTGTGCGGTATACTTTTCCTGCCACCCAGGTCATCCCTATAAATGTAGCCACCAGAAGGGAGCCCGAAAGAGCGATCTGCCACCAGGGGACACCAAAGGGAATCCGAACCATCATCACTACCGGTGAGGTAAAGGGGATGATGGAGAACCAGAAAGACAGGGCATTGTCCGGATTATTAATGGCACTGATCATGACATAGATGCCCAGGATCAGCGGAAGGATTACCGGAAAGATCAGTTGTTGGGTATCCGTCTCATTGTCCACGGCCGATCCGATCACGGCAAACATGGCTGCATAGAGCAGGTAACCGAAAATAAAGTAGAAGAGGAAGGAAGCTATGATTACCCCGGCATTGATCGATTTAAGTGAAGCGAAAACCTCCTGGGCCATATCCATATCTTCTCCGGCCAGGCTCCCCGAAGCCCTGTTAGAAGGAGCCAGCTCATCTGCTCCCTGGTCAAAAAGGTCAGAGGCCACCACCTGCTCCGTAGGGCTCTGATTCAGCTCGGGAAAGAACGCTGCTTTCAGCCCCGTAACAAGTAAAGCCGAGAGCAAGGTCCAGATGAGGAACTGGGTCAGACCAACAAGCCCGACCCCGATGATTTTACCCATCATCAGCTGGAAAGGTTTGACAGAGCTGACGATCACTTCAATAATGCGGCTCACCTTCTCTTCAATGACGCCGCGCATAACCTGGGATCCGAAGAAGAAGATAAAGAAGAATATCAACATTCCCCCCAGGTACCCGATCCCCATGATCACCCCGGTGTTACTCTCCTGGGTTTTTCCATCCTTGGTCCATTTAATATTTCTCACATGGATGCTGGTCTCCACCTCAGCCAATATCTTCTCGATATTTTCAATCTGGTGGGACGCCAGTTTCAAATCTTCAATCTCGCTCTCCATGGAGCTTTTCAGATACTCAGAGATCTCTAAGGATACCTGTTTGGTGGAATAGATCAGGGAGGATTCAGAGGCCAGGATGTTGGCGGGAATAAATAGCAGTCCATAGTACCCGGACTCCTCAAAAGTTTCCCGGAAGGTTTCTATGGGGACCCCCTCTATTACCTGAAATTTAAGCGTTTCGGTTCCCGGGATGGTGAAAACAGGACCATTCGCTCCCTGTTTGGTGAAAAGCCCTGAGTCATCTATCACCACCATGTTTTTCTCCTCCTTGTCCTCCAGGGTGGCAAAATACATGGGGATCAATATGTAAGCAGCAAAGATCAGGGGTCCGAGTACGGACATGATAATAAAGGATTTCTTCCGGATACGGGTCAGGTATTCCCTCTGAATGATAAGACCTATTTTATTCATGATCGGTTCTCCCTCTTTTGATTGGTGTTTTTGACCACCTCAATAAAAATGTCATTCATGCCCGGCAGGATCTCATTAAAGGCTTTAATCTCAGTAATTTCTAATAGGTTCCTGATCAGGGCTCCCGATCCGTCTCCCTCTTTTAGAATCCGTATGGTGGCATTCTGGCCCATGCCGTTCTCCTCTACCCCCAGCAATTCAAAGCGGGGATCCAGTCCGCCGGCCAGCCTTTCTCTGCTTCCCGAAAAAGTCACCTGGTACTTGTTGGACCGGTATTTCTCTCTGATCGCAGAAATCTCTCCCTGCAGGACCGCTTCAGACTCGTTAATAAGGGTAATATGGTCGCAGAGCTCCTCCACAGAGGACATATTGTGCGTAGAAAAGATTATGGTGGCACCCTGCTCTTTCATATGCAGGATCTCCTGCTTCAGCAGGTTCACATTGATGGGATCGAAGCCACTGAAGGGTTCATCGAATATCAGGAGCCGGGGTTCGTGCAGCACGGTAGTGATAAACTGTACCTTCTGGGCCATTCCCTTGGAGAGCTCCTCCACTTTCTTGTCCCACCAGCCTTCAATCTCAAATTTCCGGAACCAAAGCTTCAGTCTCTTCATGGCTTCTTTCCTGGAAAGGCCTTTCAGTTGTGCCAGGTATAAAGCCTGTTCTCCAACCTTCATCTTCTTATAGAGTCCCCGCTCCTCCGGCAGGTAACCGATCTTAGACCGGTGCTCCTGGCTTATGGGGACTCCTTCGAACAGAATAGAGCCCTGGTCGGGTGCAGTGATCTGGTTGATGATTCGTAATAAGGTGGTTTTTCCGGCACCATTGGGTCCCAGCAAACCATAAATGCTGCCTTCCGGGACCTCCATGGACACCTGGTTCAGTGCCCGGTGTCCGCTAAAGTCTTTGACAACTTCAATGGCTGAAATAAGGTTAGCTCTGTTGAGCTCGCTTGCTCGATTCATTCAAAAAAATTTTTCATCCGGTTGAAAAAGCCATGTTCACTTTTATCGGGCCTTGGCGTAAAGGTATCCGAGTGTTCCATCTTTTCAAAGACCTTCTTCTCCTCTTTATCCAGCGTTTTGGGGATCCATACATTGATCTGTACCAGCAGATCACCTTTCCCGTATCCATTGACCTCGGGCAGACCTTTCCCGCGGAGTCTCAGCACCCTTCCCGGTTGGGTTCCGGCTTCTATCTTGATTTTGGCCCGTCCCTCGATGGTGGGGATCTCCACTGTGGAGCCCAGGGTGGCCTGTGGAATACTCAGGTAAAGATGGTAAAGCAGGTCGCTTCCATCCCGGGTGAGGTCCGGATGATTCTTCTCATGGATCATCACCAGCAGATCGCCATTGACGCCACCCCTTCGTGCTGCGTTTCCTTTCCCGCTCATTTTTACCTGCATGCCCTCAGCCACTCCTGCAGGAATGTTGATCTTGATCACCTCCTCCTTTTTCACTATTCCTTCGCCATAGCAAGCTTCGCACTTTTCACTGATGGTGTTTCCTTCGCCGTGACAGGAGGGACAAGTGGAGGCCGTTTGCATCTGTCCCAGGAAGGTATTGGTTACCCGGGTAACCTGGCCGCTGCCGTGACAGGTCTGACAGGTGCTTTTGGACGTTCCGTGTTTAGCTCCTGATCCGCTGCAGTCTTCGCAGGAGACGTACTTTTTCACTTTAATCTTCTTCTCCACCCCTTTGGCTATCTCAGCCAGGTCCAGGTTCACCTTCACCCGCAGGTTGGATCCCTTGGTAACTCCTCCACCCCTGGAGCCTCCACCAAAACCCCCAAAACCTCCAAATCCGCCAAATCCACCAAATATATCTCCAAACTGGGAGAATATATCTTCCATGGTCATTCCTCCCCCGAAGCCCCCCGCTCCTCCGTTCTGGAAGGCTGCATGGCCATACTGGTCATACTTTTGCCGTTTCTGGGCATCGGAAAGGACTTCGTAGGCTTCGGCCGCCTCTTTGAATTTCTCCTCAGCCTCTTTATCGCCCGGATTCTTATCAGGATGGTATTGCAAGGCCTGTTTCCTGTAAGCTTTCTTAATCTCCTCCTGGGTCGCGTTTTTGGAGACACCCAATATTTCGTAATAATCTCTTTTTCCCATTCTATTCCCCAATAACCACCTTTGAAAATCTCAGGACCCTTTCATTCAGATAGTAGCCTTTTTGGATGACATCCACCACTTTACCCTTCAGCTTTTTTGAAGGAGCCGGGATCTTGGTTATGGCTTCGTGCAGATCTGTGTCAAATTCCTGGTTGACTGCTTTTATCTCTTTAATACCCTGCTGGTTAAGGAAAGCAGTGAACTTGCCCGAGATAAGCATCATCCCTTCTTTCACAGCCTTAATATCTGTAGCCTCATCCACCGACTGCATGGCCCGGTCAAAATCATCCGCAACCGGTAGTAAGGCCTCCAGTAGTTTTTCGTTGGCGCTTTTCTGAAGATCGATCTTCTCTTTCAGAGTTCTTTTGCGAAAGTTGTCATACTCAGCTGACAGTCTCAGGTAACGATCCTGCAATTCTGCCAGTTTTTCTTCTGCGGTGGGTTCCTTTTCTGGCTCTTTCTGCTCTTCTTCTTCAGACTCTCCAGCTGTTTCTTCCTGCTCCGCCTCCTGTTGCACCTGATCCTGATTTACTGGTTCTTCCCCTTCGAATTTTTTATTTTGCTGTTTATCAGCTTGTTCTGACTGTTTTACCATATTTATAAACGATTATTCAATTCAATAAGTTGACCCTGATAAGTCAAATATTGAGCCAAGGCGGGGAAATTGACATATTGTCAGATGCTCAGGTTTTGGTGATCAGAAAAAGATAACCCTTACCTTTCAGGGTTTGAATGCGGATCTTGGGATCGTGCCTGAGGTACTCCCTGATCTTGCGAATGTAGACATCCAGGTTGCGGGAATTGAAGAAGGAGTCGTCGCCCCATACGGCCATCAGGAGTTGTTTCCTGTCAATCACCCGGTTCACGGAGGAGGCAAGTTGAATAAGAACCTCGCTTTCGCGCTGCGAAAGCCGGAAGGTTTCCAGGGGTGAGACCAGTTCGTAACGCCCGGGGTGGTAAGTGTAGTTCCCAAGCTGAATTTCATCCGGGGGAGGGGCCGGTGCCTGTCCCTTACTTCCTGCAAGGGCAAGTTGGTTTTCAATCCTCACCATCACTTCCTCCATGCTGAAGGGTTTTCGTATATAATCTGTCCCCCCTGCTTCGAATCCCTTCACCAGGTCAGGAGTTTCTGTTTTGGCCGTCAGGAAAATGACCGGCAGATCGGGTCTCAGCGCTTTTATTTGCATGCACAATTCATACCCATCCACGTGAGGCAGCATTATATCCAGGATACAGATATCCGGATTGAAGGGTTCCAGATGTCTGATCACTTTGGCCCCGTTAGTCTCCCAGACCACCTGGTAGCCCTGACTTTCCAGGGTTTCTTTCACAATTTTACCCAGGTAGGGCTCATCCTCTATGTAGAGTATCTTCGTTGTCATGACTCTGTCCGGGGAAACTCAAGGGTGAAACGGCATCCCCCCTCGGGCAGGTTGCTGTAGGAAATTTTACCCCCATGTTTTGCCATCACCTGGGAAGCAAAGTTCAATCCCAATCCGTATCCCTTTACGTTGTGTTTATTCCCTGCAGGGCTGCGGAAGAATTTTTCAAATACCTGGTCTTCATATTCCTCCGGTATTCCAGGACCCTTATCGGTGACTGAAAGAATGGTGGCCGATGGATTACACGTAATATGTAACTGGATTTCAGGATTTTCTCCTGCATACTTCAGGCTGTTATCAATAAGATTTATGATCATCCCCTCCACATAAACCCGGTCCACCTGTACCTGGCAGGGTCCGCCTTCCTCCGTCAGAACAACTCTGGCACCTGCTTTTAGGATGGGAATTTCCAGGGTCCGGATCGCGGAGCGTGCCAGATCACCCGGATCGGATGGTTCCTTTTCAAGTATCAGCGAAGGATTGTCCAGCATTTCATGGTGCAGAACCTTCCCCACCAATAACTCCAGGCGTGCCAACTCCCTGTTTGCCATCTCCAGATATTCATCCGTTTTCCCGGGATCCATTTGCTTATCGTAGCTTCTCAGGGCTTCCAATGCGACCTTTACCGTGGAAACGGGGGTTTTCAACTCGTGACTGATATTGCTGACAAAGTCATTTCGAAGCTTATTCAGAGCCAGCTGCCTGAGTAGACTCCTGTATGTAAATAATAAGGCAGATCCGGAAAGTAGCAGCAGGGTCAGGCCGAATAATGTTTGTGGCAGTATGGCACGGAACAGGTAGCCAGCGGTCCGGTTTACACGAAGCTCAGGAAACGCGCTGTCGGGTCCTCCTCCCAGGATGATTCCCGGGATTTTGCCCGCTTCTGTTTGGCTGGAATCCTCCCCGGTCCACTCAAGCGCAAAGGGCCAGTTCTTCTCCATCAGGGCACGCTCCATATTCAGGAACAGGGAAACTGTATCAAGGTTCATGGCGAAAACATGAACACCGGATTTACTATGAAAAGCCATGGGGTTTTCATTGATGAACAGTTTCACGCTTCGAACCATTCTATCTTCTTCGGAAAAGGAGGTGCTCACATTAAAGGTATGTATTCCCGAGTCGGGAAGGGCACTTCCATCCAGGTGAATGCTTAAGGAGTCCTTTTCGAAGGGGGCGTCTTTAAACACCTGCTTCATCCTTACAATTACTGAATCATCCAGCGAGGGCATGACAAGGTGCTTCAACAGCGCGGAATCCAGCAATTGGTCCTGCACCAGGAAATACTCTTTTTTCAGCTGGCCATACAGCACTTTTTGTTCTTCCCGGTATTGACCCACCAACCAGTAAACCAGGAATGCGGTGAGTAGCAGTTGTGAACTGATCATTAGGGCTGCCATCAGGCGGTGTCTGGTTCCGGATCTCTTCATTTACTGCAAATATAGGCAGGGAACTGCTTCCATCTCTTTCCATTAACCTTAATTAACCTTCATTGGTGCGGCATTAACCATAAAACTCCAGGGGGAATAATACATTTGAAATAAAAAAACAGCTATGAGAAAGATGCTACTAAGTTTTGGATTCCTGTGTTCCTTTGCACTGATCCATGCGCAGCAGGCCAATTCAGGCTTTCTGCTTTCCGGGGAGGTGATCTATCAGGAGATCGTAAAGATGGATATCAAAATGGAAGGGGTGGATGAGCAACTGGCGGCGCAACTCCCCAAAGAGAGGAAATCGGAAAAAGTCCTGCGTTTTACAGAAAAGGAGGCTATGTTTGAGAATCTTCAGAAGGAGGATCCGGAGGAGAGCATGCCCATGGAAGGAGGGGGGATGATGATTAAAATGTATGAACCCGATAACCTTAGCTATTGGGATCTGGCTCAGAAGAAGATGATCGAGCAGAAAGAATTTATGTCACGGGTTTTTCTGATTGAATCAGAGCTGAAGCCGGAAAAATGGAAGATGACCGGCCAGCAAAAAATGATTCTGGAGTATCCCTGCCAGGAGGCGATTACCCAGGTGGAGGGGAAAGAGATTCATGCTTGGTTTACTCCCCAGATCGCTGTAGGAGTCGGACCGGGCAGATACTCGGGCCTTCCCGGACTGGTGCTGGCCATGGAGATGGACGGAGGCGACCGGACCCTGACTGCCATCAAGCTTGATTTGAAGCCCATCGAAAAGGGGGCCATTAAAAAACCCGGCAAGGGGAAAAAAGTCACACTGGAGGAGTATCAGGCCATTGTGGCTGAGAAGATGAAAGAGATGGGTGCGGAGGAAGGTGAAGGGGGTAGCGGACATACACATTCGGTAGTGATCAGGATTCAACAAAATTAATGAAGCATAGAAAGAGCATTTTTCTGGGGCTGTGGCTGATAGTCCTCGGTCTTCAGTCTTTTGGCCAGAGCTGGACCCTCTTCGGAGACTTATACGATGATCAGGCAAAGCCACTGGCCTCCGGAACTGTGGTCCTGTTGAACCCGGCGGATTCCACCATGGAATACTTTGGAATCACCAATGGGCAGGGGCATTTTGAAATCAGAAACATCAGGGAGGGTGCTTATTTGTTACAAGCTTCATTTATGGGCTTCCGGGCCTTCTATTATCCCATTACCCTACCCAGGGCAGAAGGAGCAGATGTGGGCGATATCCTCATGCAGCCCTTGCCCGTGGATCTGGAAGGAGCAGAAGTGGTGGGTGAGGCAGTGCCCCTTCAGATCCATGGGGACACAGTGGTTTACAATGCAGCTGCCTTCAGGACACGCCCCGACGCCATGACCGAGGAGCTCTTAAAAAAACTTCCCGGGGTGGAGGTGGATCGTGCCGGCAACATCAAGGCGATGGGGGAGGATGTCAACACCGTTTATGTGGATGGCAAGGAGTTTTTTGGAAGCGATCCAACGGTGGCCACCCGGAACATTCCGGCTGATGCCATTGATAAGGTTAAGGTGTATGACAAGAAGTCGGACGAATCGGAGTTTACAGGAATCGACGATGGAACAAGAAATAAGACCGTGAACCTGGAATTGAAGGAGGACAAGAAAAAGGGGGTGTTCGGGGACGTGCTCGCCGGGTATGGTAGTGGCCAGCACTACAAGGCCAGCGGGAAAGTGTACCGCTTTACAGATAAGATCCAGATGGCCGGACTGGGGATGATAAACAATGTGAACGAGTATGGCTTTTCCTTCAATGACTACCTGGATTTCAGCGGGGGAATTTTAGCCATGGAGGGCGGTGGCGGATCAGCCAAGATTGCACTGAAAGGTGACGCCGCCTTTCCCATCAATTTTGGTCAGCCGGTGGACGGTCTGGCCACCTCCGGGGCCGGGGGACTTAACTTTTCTTATTCCACCGATAAGCATAACCGGACCTACATCTCCTACCTGATAAACGGGAGTGATAAGGATCTGGAGCAGGAGACCCTGACAGAGCGTTATACCAAAGACGGTTCTTTCTTCACCGGCGATCAGACCGGGCAGCTGACCGGGGACCTGGCCCACCGCATTAACTTTGGCTTAAGAAGAAGGCTTGACTCCACCCATAACCTGATCTTCAACGGAAATGTGGCCCTGATGTATAGGGACCTGGCCCGGCTGCAGGAAACTGAAACCTGGACAGGGGAGGAGCTGGTCAGCAGTCAGTTCAATGACAGGGGGGAGCTGTCGGACCGGATCAGCGGAGACCTGTCGGGAACCTATTACCGCATGCTTGGAAAGAATAACTCGGTGCTGAAATTCTCCGCCGATGGAAACTATTCCAGGGGACTGGATCAAATTCAAATTGATAACCAGACGGATTATATCGCCGGCAATGAGCAGGATCTGTTCAGTCAGTTTCAGGACAACCGGACCGACCGGCTGGGATTCTCACTGCTGGCCGCCTATACACAGAAGATCGGGAAAGGCCTTTACCTGGATCCCATAATCAGGCTGGGAGAGACCCTGGAAGAGCTGGATCGTGTTCAGGGACCCCTGGAAAACGGCAGTGTCCCGGTGGATTCGCTCAGTCCTGACTTTCAAAAAGACTACCGGTGGATCAGGCCCGGATTCTCTTTCCGGTGGAACACCAATAAATCACAACTTTCCATCGGGATCCTGGGAGAGTTTGGAAGTTTGGGGACCAGCCTCAATGACCTTGCTTATCCCGAGGCAAAGCTGAGTTATTTTGTCCCCACAGTTTCGTGGGACTATTCGGCCACTGCTGGCAGAAAGTTTAATGTCTACTATGCCTCGTCGGTAAATACTCCCACAGTGAACCAATTGTTGCCAGTGGTGAACTCCCTGAATCCCCTGAATGTCTATTACGGGAATCCTGTTCTTCGCCCCGAGTATAATCACACCGCCATGGTCCACTGGCTGATCTTTGACCAGTTCTCCTTTACCTCTTTCATGCTGGCCCTCAGCGGCGGATATACCAGCGACAAGATTAACTGGTCCACTACTGTGACCGACGATCTGGCCCAGATATCCACCCTGACCAATGTGGATTGGGATTACAATGCTCGTCTGAACATCGATTTCTCCACACCCATCCGGAAATTGGGGATCAAAATCAACCTGGATGGCGAGGAGAGTTGGAACCGGGGACTGAGCCAGGTGAATGAAGTTAACAACATTTACAATACCCTGAGTCAGCGCTACTCGCTCAGTGCAGACAACCGTAAAAAGCTGAAGTGGGATGTGGAATCAGGTCTGGGCCTTAGTTTGACCCACACCTGGTACCAGATTCAGGAGTCACTCAATAAGCGTTACTTTGATCTAAGCTGGTTTGCGGACATCCGCTATACCCCGTCTGAGAAATGGCATTTTGAAGTCACAGCTGATGTGACCAGTTACTCGGATCTGGGTACGGATGGGGCCATAAGGGTTCCTCTGCTGCGAGCAGAAGTCAGCCATTTCTTTCTAGCCCACAAGCGTGGAGTGCTCACTTTGTCAGGCTTTGACCTGCTGGACAGGAACCAGAATGTGACGCGCCTGAGTGAGCTGAACTACCTGCGTGAAACCCGCTCCAATACCACGGGCCGTTACCTTATGCTTACATTCAAGTACAGGCTGAATAAACTGGCCCGGGAAGAGGGGATCAAAGTAGATTTCCACAAGCGGCATTAAGGAAACCTCTCTCAGAAAAATGCTTACTCAGGAGCTAGCGGAGGATTAGTTTCCCAATGCTCTGGCCCGAATCATGATAAATCCGGATAAAGTAAAGGCCGGCAGGCCGATCGTTCAGATTGTATTCTTCCCGGATCTGATAGTAGGGAGGGAATTCTTGCTGCATCAGCACTTTTCCCAGGGGATCCAGAATCTGCAGGCTTAGCTCTTTCTCCAGCTCTCCGGCCAACTCTACTATAAATCTCCCATCGCTGGGATTCGGGTAGATTTTCATAAAGCCGGTCGAGTTCAGATCATCGATCCCAACCCCGGACTCAAATTCCACGGTGATCGTAAAGTCTTGATTATTAGTATCTTCACCATCCGACACCAGCAGGCTCACCGGGTGATCCCCCACATCTCCATTTCCGGGGGTGCCATGAAGGATCAGTGAACCTGCATCAAAGTTGAGCCAGTCAGGCAGGACCGGAGCAGAAAAGGACAGGGCATCCCCATCTGCATCCTCGGCAGCCACATAATATACATAGAGGTGGTCCTCCATTATAGAAGTGGAGGGTGTGGAGGTGAAGAAGGGTGCAGTGTTCACATTTTCGACGGTGATGCGGAATGTCTGGTCAGCTGTAACGGTTCCATCGGAGACCCTGACGGTCACATTGTGCCGGCCCAGGTCAGCAAGGCGGGGGATCCCGCTGACTACGTTGGTTGCTGGATAGAAGGTTAACCAACCGGGCAGCACGGGCGCTGAATAACTCAGTTCATCCCCGTCAATATCCTGGGCCCTGACGGTATATACATAGGACTCACCCACCACAATGCTGGTGGCCGGATCGGAGGTAAAGATGGGCGCATGATTGCCATAACTAACGGTGATGATAAAAGTCTGGTCCGCATGGAGGGAGCCGTCGGAGACCCTGATGGTCACAAACTGATCTCCCACATCCTCATCCCCGGGAGTCGCGCTCAAGACATGTGTGGAGGCATTAAAGGTCAGCCATCCCGGGAGTACCAGTGCTGTGTAGCTCAGAGCATCCCCATCTATATCCTCAGCCCTGACGGTATAAGTGTAGGCGGATCCCGGACGGGCCTCCTCAATGGGAGTGGAGGTAAAATAAGGGGGGTCGTTCACATTTTCAACAGCTATACTGAATGACTGCACCACATCAACCGTCCCGTCATTGATTACCAGAGAGACACTGTGGGAGCCCACCTGGTCATTGCCGGGTGTACCACTCAGTGTCCGGGTGACTGGGTTAAAGGTCAGCCATAGAGGACGCACGGGGGCGCTGAAAATAAGGGTATCCCCGTCAATATCTTCTGCGGTGACCGTATAGGTGTACAGGGATCCCTGCAGGCCGGTGGTAATAGGAGTGGAGGTAAAGGTGGGGGCATCATTGGTATTGAGCACCGTGAGTACAAAGGTGCTGTCCACCGAAAGAGTTCCATCGCTGATTCTCAGGGTCACGTTAAATTCCCCCACATCGTCCTGGACGGGTGTCCCGCTCAGGACATGGGTGGTTTCATTGAAGCTTAACCAGGCGGGAAGCAGAGGTGCCCTGTAGATGATGCTGTCGCCGTCGATATCCTGGGCGGTGACCGCTGAAGAATACAGCACATCCTCCAGGGCAATTGTATCGGGCATGGAGACAAAGGTCGGGGCATCATTGACATTCTCCACATGGATGACAAAGGTGCTGTCCTCGAAGACGATACCATCAAAGATCCTCAGGGTCACCGTATGATCCCCCACATTCACATTGGCTGGTGTCCCGCTCAGGATATGGGTGGTATCATTGAAACTTAGCCAGGCGGGCAGCACAGGGGCCCTGAATCTGATGCTATCCCCGTCGATGTCCTCGGCAGTGACGGCAGAGGAATAAAGCACATCCTCCAGGGCCATGGTATCCGGAAGGGAGGTAAAAGTGGGGGCATCGTTCACATTGTCCACCCGGATGGAAAAGGTACTGTCTACCGTGACCGTTCCATCAAAGATTCTCAGAGTCACATTGTGGCGTCCCACCTCATCATTTCCGGGAGTCCCGCTCAGCACCTGCGTATTCGGATCGAACAATAGCCAGTCTGGAAGAAGGGGAGCACTATAGATGATGCCATCCCCGTCAATATCCTCTGCTGTGACCACTGAGGAATACAACAGATCCTCCGTGGCAACGGTGTCCGGAATGGAAGTAAAGGTGGGGGCATCATTTTCATCGATCACCTCAATGATAAAGGACTGCTCCACCGAAAGAGTTCCATCAAATACACTCAGGGTAACCCCATGAAACCCTACATCGCCATTGTCCGGGGTTCCACTTAAAATTTGCGTATCCTCATCAAACATTAACCAGTCAGGCAGAAGTGTGGCGCTGTATCTAAGCGTGTCATCCACATCCACATCCTCGGCAACAGCCAAATACGTATATTCTATGTCCTGGGTGGCCATGGTAATTGGAATGGACGTAAACGCTGGGGCATCATTTGTATTTTCCACAGTAATTGTAAAAGTGGTATCCACATTAACCGTTCCATCAAAGATCCTCAGGGTTACCAAATGATCACCCACATCATCATTATCGGGGGTCCCGTACAATACCATGGTATTCATATCGAACAATAACCATCCAGGAAGAAGCGGAGCACTGTAGGTAAGGAAGTCCCCGTCAATATCCATCGCAGTACCGCCAGAGGAATAAAACAGGTCTTCTGTTGCCAGGGTATCCGGAATGGAGGTAAAAACCGGAGGATCATTTTCATTACCCACCTCAATTGTAAAGGACTGCTCCACGGTAACTGTTCCGTCAAAAACCGTCAGGGTCACATCATGGGGACCCACATCCCCGTTGTCGGGTGTCCCGCTTAAAACTTGTGAATCCTCATCAAAGAATAACCACTCAGGAAGAACCGTTGCGCTGAAAGTAAGGACATCTCCAATATCAACATCTTCAGCTTCAGCAGTATACGTATATTCAGCGTCCTGGCTGGCAGTGAGGATCGGTATGGAAGTAAAGGTGGGAGCATCGTTTTCATTGATCACTTCAATTATAAAAATCTGGTCCACATCCACCGTTCCATCATTGACCCTGATGGTCACATCCCAAAAGCCCACATCGTCATTATCAGGTGTTCCGCTCAGCTCATGAGCATCCACATCAAACAGGGCCCAATCCGGAAGAACGGGTGCACTGAATGTAAGATCATCCCCGTCAATGTCGCTGGCTGTGGCAATGTAGGAATAGAGTTCATCCTCCAGTGCATCTGTATCCTCTATGGAAGTGAAGACCGGGGCCGTGTTTACCGCGCGCAGTTCAACCACTGCCGAGTCCCTACCTGATGTAGCAGCAAAAACAGTGCTCCCGCTAATATAGGTAGGCACGACCGCCGGATTGCTGAGCACACCACCAGGGCAGAACTGGAAACTAATGGCATTGCCGGTAGTATAACCATCCACCGGTGGAGTAATCGGATTATCTACCAGGGTTTCAATTAACAGGCTATTTCCTCCTGTAAGTACCTGGGTCAAAACACCCGCACCCACACATACTGCCCCGTCAAAAATTCCGATCTGATCGCCCACCTGCAGATCAATTCCATTAAGAGTTGCCAGTGTAATATGAAATCTCATGGTATCCTGGGAGGGCACGCCGGACCATATGGGGATAAAACATTGCGAATAAGCCCCAATGGAAAGCGTCAGCAAAGCCAATATGGATAAAACAAGTTTTTTCATGATTTCTGAATGCAATTTGCAATAAAAATCTTCTTCGTAATAGTTAAAATTGACTAATTGGGTACTAAATGAAAAGTACCCACGTGGCTTTGGGATAAACGGAAAAGGTAGATATAATATTAATGATTTGAAAGTGAGGTGAATAAATTGTGAAAAAATGTTGAAGATGCGGAACCGATGCGCATATCGGCTCCAAAGGAGCGGGCTTCAATTTTGACTAATTTTCAAAAGGAATCCCCTTCAATGTTTTAAACTTCTTCCTCCGGGCCTGGCGTAATTTGAGCAGTAAAAAAATCAGCAGCAGGAGCAGGATGAAGGCCCCGATAATGAACACCTGCCAGGTTCTGGTTTCGGGGCTTGAGAGAAGAATGACTTCGTGTTTGATCAGGTAACCGGTGAGCACGTTAATCAGGCACTCGGGAATTAATCCGATGGCAGTTCCGGCCAGGTAGGAGCGGACCGAAATGCTGCTCAGGGGAAAACTGAAATTGATCAGGTTGGTGGGGATGATATAGATGCCCCGGCTGAAAACCACGGTCCATAAGCCGTATTTCCCTATTCTCTTGTTGATGCGTTGGATCAGTTTCTTTTCCCCGTATTTTTCTTTGAAGTAGCCGGTAAAGGCGGAGCGGACCATGAAAAAGGAGGCCATCACCGAAATCACATTGACCCCCCAGCAGATAAGCAGGGCCGGGGTAAAGTTCAGCAGGAAGCCGATGGCCATGGAGAGGTAGAGGATGGGAAGCCCGGAGAGGGTGCTTAATAGCGTAAGGGCACTGATCAGAAGTACAAGAAACACAATCCGCTCATCGGCCATCCTGATTCGCTCAAAGAGCAGGGATTGGGCATCTGTTCCTGCAGTGAGCCAGATAAAAGCCCCCACTGTAAGCAGGATGAAAACAATGATTACGATGCGTAACTGTTTCACTAAAAGCTATTTATATAGGCGCTATAATCCGCCCCCATACCGGTAAAGGTATAGCCAGCCAGTGTAAAGTGTAGAGGATTCCCCCTCGGATGGTTCAGCTGGAGTGGACCCTCCTGTACCACTGTTTCCGCGGTTCAGCTTCCATTGTTCGAAAATATTGGGATCCTGGTACTCCATGCCGTCATACCCCAGGGCTTCCACCACATAATAGTATTGCCCTTCAGGGGCCTCGCGGTTGCTGTCGTGCATATTTCCATCCCAGCCCTCCCAGGAATAGATATCCTCAATCTTCCTTCTATAGACCACCTTCCCGCTACGGTCCACGATGGTAAGCTTGCACGATTCCAGCGACTGGTGCTTAAATACGAAATAATCATTGGTGCCATCTCCATTGGGGGAAAAAACATTGGGAATAGCCAGCTGTGAGGGCACCACATGAATGGGCTCCAGGAGTTTAAAGGTATCGATGCAGTTCTCTTCGCTGATGGAGATCATATAGGGATAGTAATACTCATCGGCGGTTTCATAGGTGAATTCGGTCACGGTCTCCAGCTCATAGGTGGTTTCAGTCTCCAGCACTCCCCCTAATGTATCCAGGAATACCCAATTGTAGGTGGCCCCATTGAGGGATTCGTTTATAAACCTGACGGAGAGCATGGCATCCAGGCTCCCCTTTTCCGCGCTCCATTCCTCTGTCAGATCAGGACTGTATTCACCGGTCACTTTATCCAGGTATTCCATACTGAACTGGGCCATGGTCTGAATACTCTCATAAAATACCTGATCCACGGCCCTCATTCCAAATTCATCGGTGGCTGTCAGGGAATACTCGGTATCTTTATAGGGCGGCTTGTAGGAAATATTGGGGCGAAGTACGATGGTATCATTGGGAATGTCCAGCTCACTATTGTCCGAGGTCCATTTAAAACTGAATTCCAGAGGCCGGCTGATCTCTAAATGGGACAGGGGATCCCAGTATATCAGGGTATCCGGGAAGACATATCCTGAAATGGCCACAAAATCGCAGGTATATAGGTAGCCTGGAAGAGTTCCCTCACTGGTTTGTACCACAGAGTCACGGAGATGATCCAAAAAAACCCAGGACATAAAGGAGACATCCGTACCGCTCCCGTTCCAGATCCTTACCTGGTATCCTCCTTCATCCAGATTGGACATGGTGGAGGTGGTCCCGGATTCACTGCTGAATATGGGATCAAATCCATTAATTGCCGGATTGTATTTTCTCCAATCAAAGTTAAAAGGACCCGCTCCCGAATAGGTGGCGCTCAGGGAACCTGGTTTGCTCAGTCCGTCCATCTGGTAAAAAACAAAGAGGGGATCTTCTGCCGGATTTCCCGGGGGGTAGGTCAAAGTATCCACGTGATCGGCTGTAGGGGAGCTAATTTGTGCTAACAGGCCCTGCACTGAAACCAGTAACACGAAACATCCCGTTGCCAGGTATCTCAGATACTTTTTATCAACCACTCGGGCTAGTGTCATTATTTATGTTTAATCTATAAACGAATAATTGCCAAATTATTATACAAACAGAGGGGCCGTAAAAATGCAACTTTTAAAAAAACTGTGCAATAATTTATGACTTCCTGTTCGATCCCGGGTCTTTATTATCCATCAACATATACTATCTTAGTCAGCCCATAAAAACATGGAGCAGGTGGAAGCTATCAGGAAGGATTTGAACAAGGCGCAGCAGGAAGCGGTACTAAACCATAAGGGGCCGGCACTGGTTATAGCCGGCGCCGGTTCAGGAAAAACCAGGGTGCTGACCTACCGGATCGCCTACCTGCTCTCCATGGGAGTGAGCCCTTCAAGAATCCTGGCCCTTACCTTTACCAATAAGGCTGCCAACGAGATGAAGGAGCGTATTTCCACCATGGTTTCCCCCGATCTGGCCCGCAATCTATGGATGGGAACCTTTCATTCCCTGTTTGCCAGGATTCTGCGCCGGGAGGCCGAGGTGCTTGGATTTCCCTCCAACTTTACCATCTATGACACCATCGATTCACGCAGTCTGGTAAAGACCATAGTCAGGGAGCTTAACCTGGATGAGAAGATTTACAAACCAGCCGAGGTGTTTGGACGAATCTCAGCCGCCAAGAATAACCTGGTCACCCCCGGCGTATACCTGGGCAGTGGCGAATTCCAGGTCCGGGACCAGGTTTCACGGCGCCCGCGCCTGGGCGAGGTTTATGACCGCTATGTGAAGCGCTGCAAACACTTTGGCGCCATGGACTTTGATGACCTTTTGCTGCAGACCAACCTCTTGTTCCGGGATTATCCGGCAGTGCTGGATAAATACCGGGAGGCCTTTGATTATTTACTGGTGGATGAGTACCAGGACACCAATTATTCCCAGTACCTGATTGTAAAAAAACTCTCGGAGCTGCATCGTAACCTCTGTGTGGTAGGGGATGATGCCCAGAGCATCTACTCCTTCAGGGGAGCTCGCATCGAGAATATCCTGAATTTTAAGAATGATTACCCTGACTACCGGATCTTTAAACTGGAACAGAACTATCGCTCCACCCAAACCATAGTCAATGCAGCCAACTCTGTGATCAAACGGAACCGCGGTCAGATCTCCAAGGAGGTATTTTCAAAGAATGAAAACGGGGAGCCCATTCGGGTGGTCAAGGCTGCGGACGACCGGGAGGAGGGCTTCCTGGTAGCCGGACACATCTCCGACCTGCGTTTCAGGGACCAGCTGGAGCATAAAGATTTTGCCATTCTGTACCGGACCAACGCCCAGAGCCGGATTTTTGAAGAGAGTCTTCGCCGGATGAATATCCCTTACAAGGTTTACGGATCCCTCTCCTTTTATCAGCGCAAGGAGATAAAGGACCTGCTTGCCTATTTTCGCATCACCGTGAATCCCAGGGATGATGAGTCTCTCAAAAGGATTATCAACTACCCCATGCGGGGGATCGGGAAGACTACCGTGGATAAATTGAACGCCTATGCAGAAAAGCTGGATTCTCCCATCTGGGATGTTTTGACACATCTCGACCAGGTAAACCTGGGATTCAACAAAGGAACCCTGAACAAATTGTTGGAATTCACCCGGATGATAAAGAGTTTCCGGAAACGCCTGCCGGAGATGGAAGCTTTTGACCTGGCCTATACCATTGCCAATGAAACCGGTATAATCAGGGATCTTCAGTCGGATAAAACTCCGGAGAACGTGAGCAGGTTCGAGAATATTGAGCAGCTGCTCAACGGGATCAAAGATTTTACTGATGACAGGGAGCGGGAGGGCGACCTGACGCTGGCTGAATACCTGCAGGATGTGACCCTGATGACGGATGCAGATCAGGAGAAGGAGGAGGATAAGAACCGGGTGACCATTATGACCATTCATTCGGCCAAAGGACTCGAATTCAAGCACCTGATCATTGCGGGCGTGGAGGAGGAGCTTTTCCCCTCCCAGATGAGTATCGACAATCCCAAAGATCTGGAAGAAGAACGCAGGCTTTTTTATGTGGCCCTGACCCGGGCCGAGAAGAGTGCGCTTATCACTTACGCGGCCCTGCGTTACAAATGGGGTATTCAGAATGCCTGTTCTCCCAGCCGTTTTATCAAGGAGATCGACGAAAAGTTCCTGGAACTACCAGCCGATTTCTACCCGGTCCTTCCCGGAAATGGCATCGAGCAAAGAAAGCAGCCCACCCAAATCCAGTCAGGTGGCCGCAAACTGGTCCATATGAATCAGGCCACCCGCGCCTCCCAGGCTTCGTCTGCTTCATCCTCCACAACGCCCCCCAAGGATTTTATCCCTTCCGATCCCGGGATGATCCGGGTTGGCACCAGGGTGGAGCATCCCCGTTTTGGGATTGGAGAAGTACATCAACTGGAGGGTAACGGCTCCAACATCAAAGCTACCGTACTTTTTCCCATTGGAACCAAGCAGCTTCTGCTTAAATTCGCCAAGCTGAGGGTAGTTGATTGAAAAATCCGTACTTTTGTAGAAATCTATTTTAAAAATCATCCATGACATACGATTATAATTCCAGCCGTGATAAGTTGATCCTTCCTGAATACGGAAGAAATATACAAAAGATGGTGAACCATATAAAGTCCATTGAGGATCGTGAAGAACGGAATAAGGCTGCCCAGACAGTAATTGGCGTAATGGGAAACCTCAATCCGCACCTGAGGGATGTGGCTGATTTTAAGCATAAGCTTTGGGACCATCTGGCCATCATTTCCGATTTTGATCTGGATATTGATTCGCCTTATCCATTGCCAGAGCGGGAATCCCTGCAAAGCAAACCCGAAAAAGTTCCCTATCATCAACACAAGATTCGCAAAAAGCATTATGGCCGCTCCATTGTACTGATGATTGAAAAGGCGGTTGCCCTGGAGCCTGGCGAGGAAAAAGATGACCTGGTCAAGATGATTGCTTACCACATGAAAAAATCATACCTAACCTGGAACAGGGAAGCGGTAAGTGACGAGGAGATCTTTGGTGATATGAAGGTACTCTCCGGAGGGGTACTGGAGGTAAACCCGGATCTAAAACTGCCCGAAACCAAGGATATTCTTGCAAAGAACCGGCCCAATACCCCCAAACAAAAAGGGGGCGGTAAAAAGGGAAAATACAAGCAACAGTACCAGCAGCATCAGCACAAGCAATAGTCAGCATATTCCTGATCCATGGGGAAGTTCATCATTGAGGGAGGACAACGCCTGAAAGGGGAGATTACACCCCAGGGTGCCAAAAATGAGGCACTCCAGATACTATGCGCCACCCTGCTGACTTCGGAGCCCCTTACCATTCATAACCTTCCCCGCATTAAGGATGTATTGCTCCTGATACAGCTGCTCCGTGATCTGGGTGTGGAAATTGAGCAACTTTCAGAGCATACCTACCGCTTCAGGGCGATGGAAGTTGACCTGGACTATTTCCGTACCGACACCTACCTCCAACATTCATCCTCCCTGAGAGGATCTGTGATGATCCTCGGACCCCTGCTGGCGCGTTATGGACAAGCGGTACTGCCCAAACCGGGAGGAGATAAGATCGGGCGCAGAAGGCTGGATACTCATTTCCTGGGATTCAAGGCTTTGGGAGCCACCTTCGATTTTGATCATGCTGAGAATTTTTATCAGGTACATGCTTCCAGGCTGACAGGCACCTATATGCACCTGGATGAAGCATCGGTAACAGGTACGGCCAATATTATTATGGCCAGTGTGATGGCCGAGGGGAAAACAACGATCTACAACGCAGCCTGTGAACCCTATATCCAGCAGCTTTGCAGGATGCTGGTCCGCATGGGAGCCAGGATAGAGGGTATTGGATCAAACCTGCTGACCATATATGGCGTAGCTCAGCTGGGAGGAACAGAACATAGCATATTGCCGGATATGATCGAGGTGGGCAGCTTTATCGGGATGGCAGCCATGACCAGATCTGAACTTACCATCAGGGATGTGGCCTTCGAACAGCTGGGGATTATTCCCGGCTCGTTCCAGCGCCTGGGAATCACCCTGGAGAAGAGAGGTGATGACCTTTTTATTCCCGCTTTGGATCACTATACGATTGAAACCTTCATCGATGGGGCCATAATGACCATTGCCGATGCTCCCTGGCCCGGCCTGACTCCCGATCTACTGAGTGTCATCCTGGTCACTGCCACCCAGGCAAAAGGAAGCGTACTGATCCATCAGAAGATGTTTGAGAGCAGGCTCTTTTTCGTGGATAAGCTGATCGATATGGGGGCACAGATTATCCTGTGCGATCCGCACCGGGCCACTGTGATCGGACTGGATCACACCATCCGCTTACGATCCACTACCATGTCCTCGCCCGATATACGGGCAGGTGTAGCACTGCTCATTGCAGCCATGTCTGCCGAAGGAACAAGCATCATCAATAACATAGAACAGATAGACCGGGGCTATGAGAATATCGATGCCCGGCTCAACCGGCTTGGGGCCTCCATCCGGCGGGAGCCTTAATAATCAGGATTTTTCTAATTTTGAACCACAACCCCTAAGAACTGAAATATGAAAACTGTATGTTACCTATTCTTTGTTTCCCTCTTCCTCTTATCCTGCAGCTCCAGAAGTGGGAATAACTCCAATGCTGAAGCTCAGGTGGCGCAAGTGAACGGTGTGAAGACCGGGATCAAAATTGGGGAAAGAGCTCCTGAACTGGTCTTTGAATCCCCCACAGGGGAGAAGATCTCCCTCTCTTCTCTTCGGGGGAAAATGGTTCTGATCGATTTCTGGGCCGCCTGGTGTTCCCCCTGCCGGGTGGAGAACCCAAACCTGGTAAAGACCTATAATCGTTTCAAGGATAAAGAGTTTGTCAATGGATCGGGTTTTACGGTTTACGGGGTCTCCCTGGACCGGCGGATGGAGGATTGGGTGGCAGCCATTGAAAAAGACAAACTGGTCTGGGAATCCCATGTCAGCGATCTGCAAGGATGGAAATCGGTCCCCGCTGCCCAGTACGGAGTCATGGCCATCCCGGCCAACTTCCTGATTGACGGGGATGGGATCATCGTGGCCAAGGGCCTCAAGGGCGAGTACCTGGATAACAAACTCAAGGAGCTGCTAAAATAGAACTGGTTCCCTGGGGCGATATCAACTCCTGGTACGGCGCCAGGGAAATTCGCGCAAATCCCTGATTGCAGGAACAGGCAGGGCGGATAACAAGCTGATAGAGCTGCTGTAAGATCTGCCGATTTAGGCCTGGTACGGAATACTTCGGGAAGATTAGCCTATGATCCTATCATTTGCATGCTTTCATTGGATGGTATCATTCTTATTACTCTTGAAACACAAGGTGCCAGACTTTTTTCAGAATCAAAGGACTAGGTGCTAACAGGGACTCGTCATTGAAGGTGGAGTTGCTTCCCTGCCCCTAGTCCCGGGCCTTGGGTGTGCAACTCCGGTGTTATTCCTGGAAACAGAGCGGATTGCGGGAATTTGTTATATTTGGCGAGTTTCTAAAATCTGAACATGAAAGCTACAACCTATATTGTACTGGCCACCATCTTTCTTCTGTCCTTAAGTGTCAGGGAAATTATGGGTCAACCAATCCTGGCTCCGGCAAAGGAGCAAACCGGCGTGCAGACAGGCATCCATATTGGCGATCAGGCGCCTGACATAGTCTTGGAATCCCCTGCAGGAGAAAGGATTTCCCTTTCCTCCCTGCGCGGACAGATGGTTCTGATCGATTTCTGGGCCGCCTGGTGCCCACCCTGCCGCCGGGAGAATCCCCATCTGGTGAGACTTTATCGCCAGTACAGGGACCAGGAGTTTGTAAACGGCTCCGGGTTTACCGTCTATAGTGTCTCCCTGGATAAAAGCAAGGAAGACTGGACTGCAGCCATCGCAACGGATAGTCTGGAGTGGGATTCTCATGTAAGTGATCTGAAAGGAAGGCAATCGGCCCCGGCTTTAGAATATGAGGTAAGGTCCATACCTATCAACTTTCTCATCGACGGCGATGGCATCATTCTGGCAGTCGGTGAGCGAGGCAGTGCCCTGGAGGAAAAACTAAAGGGACTATCGAAGTAAACAGGACAAAACAAGCGAATCACTTTGAACCATTTGACTTGTAAGGCAACAGGCCTTACCTTGCAGTTAACTAACTGCAATTCAACATGCCCAAGCATCCCGGCAAATTATCTCTATTCTGGCAGGAATTAAAGCGCAGGAAAGTCATCCGGGTCATAAGTGTATATGCAGCTGCAGCCTTTGTCATCCTGGAACTAACTGATATTGTTTCTCCCTCTCTGGGATTGCCGGATTGGACCCTGAATTTTATCATTGTCCTGCTTTGTGTGGGTTTTTTGATTGCGGTGATTCTCTCCTGGATCTATGACGTGAATCCCGAAGGTGGACTGGAAAGGACACTCACTGTTGACAGGGCAGCCGGGGATGAAAAGAAATCTACATCCAACGGCTGGAGGATTGCCAGTTATGTCAGTCTTCTAGTCATCATTTTCTTAATTGTCTTAAATGTCATCCCAGACGATCGCAAACGTAAAAAGGAAGGAATTCTGGATAAATCCATTGCGGTGCTTCCTTTTGAGAACCTGAGCTTGGAAGAAGGAAACGAACATTTTGTGGACGGACTGGTGGAAGATCTGCTGAATAGGATCTCTGTGATCGAAGAACTGAAGGTGATTTCACGAACCTCCTCGGAGATGTACAGGGAGAGGGGCATGAAGAGTGTGCCCGAAATTGCATCAGAACTCGGTGTGGCCTATATTCTGGAAGGCAGTGTGCAACGTTATGGAAACAAGGCCCGGATCACAGTGCAGTTAATAGATGCAGTTCATGACGACCACCTTTGGGCAAAGAACTATGACCGGAATCTGGAGGATGTTTTTAAAACACAAAGTGAAATAGCCCTGAGAATCGTTTCCGAACTCAATGCGATTCTCACTTCCAGGCAGGAAATTCAAATCCAGGAAAGCGGGACTAAAAATATAAAGGCATTTGAATTATACCAGCTGGGCCGGTTTCACTGGAACAAACGCACTAAGGAAGGGTATTTGAAAAGCCTGGAATATTTTGATAAAGCCATAGAGACCGACCCGGACTATGCCCTGGCCTATGCAGGGAAAGCTGACACCTATAATCTGATGGCAATTCAGGGACATATGGATGCACTGGAAGGTCGGGATAAAGCAGTTGAATTGGCCATGCATGCGCTGGAACAGGATGAAAACCTGGCTGAAGCGTACACAGTTCTGGGATCTGTATACGATTATTTAGTCAATGATTGGGAAAAAGCAGAAAAAGCATTTCAAAGGGCCCTGGAGTTAAATCCGAATTATTCAACGGCGCATCATTATTATGCCGAGCATCTTAGTATCCTGGGGAAGCATAAACAGGCACGCAGGCATATTGACCTGGCTATTGAACTGGATCCGCTTCAATTTGTAAAAAGGTTTGTTAGCGCGAAACTGTTTATGGGGCAAAACCTGATACACGAGGCCCTTGAAGAAATCGATCGGGGTAATGAGCTGCATGAGGACCATCCTTGGGTTCATTGGATTAAATATCAATGTTACTGGAAACTGGGTGATGAAGAACTGGCTTATGATGCCTTCAGGAAATATATTGCAACTTATCCTGATTACGATATTGTAAAAGCAGACAGCATCTACAAAAGTACCGGCTTCAATGGTGTATTGGAATGGGAAATAAAAAATGAGCATATTAATGCCGAACGCACGAAAGATTATTCTTATCTGGCAAGGTTGTATGCCATGGACGGTCAGGATGATAATGCACTTTTCTGGCTTCAGAAAGGCCCGTACTATCTGCAATCCCCGGAGTTTACTTTTCAGATCCAGTTTCTGCACCTTCATCAGGATCCCCGCTACCTGGCCATACTTGAGAAATTAGGACTTGATAAATACCCCGTCTATGGCCAGGAGGTTCCTCCAACCCCGGTATCAGAGTAATCCCTTCAGCTGAATAGATACTTTTTATTTAATTTGTTACCTATTCTCTAGTTTGGCCTGTGACTGGGTGAGGAGTATATGTCGGGAATGGGAATAAAAAAGGGCACCTTAGCGATGCCCTTTATTTAAATATGCTTGCTTTAGCGAGTAATGCCGTATTCCGAAGCCTACAAATCTTTCTGTGAAAGATTTTCAGTGAGGAGACGGTATTACGAGCGCTACTCTTCCTCCTGTTCTGCAGCGTACGCTTTCAGGAGCTCGTCCTGGATCTCTCCGGGCACCTGCGTATACTCGTCGAACTTCATACTGTACATGGCGCGTCCGCTGGTGAGGGAGCTCAGTGCGGTGGAGTATTTGTTCATCTCGGCCAGGGGCACCTTGGCTGTGATTTTTTCAAAGCCTTTTTCGCTGGCCATTCCCTGAACGATGGCACGGCGTCCCTGGAGGTCGCTCATTACATCCCCCATGTAGTCGGAGGGCACCAGCACCTCTACCTCGTATACCGGCTCCATAATCTTTGGTCCGGCTTCCTTAAAAGCCCTGCTGAAGGCGTTCCGTCCTGCAAGCATAAAGGAGATCTCGTTGGAGTCCACCGGGTGCATCTTGCCGTCATACACATAGACGCGTATGTCCCGGGCATAGGAACCGGTCAGGGGTCCCTCATCCAGCTTCTCCATGATCCCTTTCAGGATGGCAGGGAGGAAACGGGCATCGATGGATCCTCCTACGATACAGTTAACAAACTCCAGGGTACCGCCCCAGCTTAATTTATGGGTATCCACCCCGCGGTTGGCCATTTTATATTCTTTCCCGTTCAGCTTGAACATGGGCCTGGGCTCGCTGCCTTCGGTGTATGGTTCAATGATCATATGCACCTCCCCAAACTGGCCGGAACCCCCACTCTGCTTTTTATGCCTGTAGTCGCTCTGGGCAGCTTTGGTGATGGTTTCCCGGTAAGGGATCTTGGGAGCTACAAATTCGGTAGGTACCTTGTACAGATTATCCAGCTGCCATTTCACAATGTTGAGGTGGTATTCGCCCTGGCCCGATAGAATGATCTGCTTCAGCTCCTTGCTGTATTCGATCCGTACCGTGGGATCCTCCTGGTGAATCCTGGAAAGTGCCTCTCCCAGCTTCTCCTCATCTCCTTCGGTCAGGGTCCTGATGGCTGTCCGGAACTTGGGCTCAGGGAAGGGGATTTTATCAAATACATAACTTACACTGGGTGAACTCAGCGTGTGATTGGTTTTGGAATTTTTCATCTTCACCGTACACCCCAGGTCCCCTGCGGCCATGGAGGCCACCTTCTCACGATTTTTACCCTGAGAGGCAAAAATCTGGGAAAGGCGCTCCTTGTTCCTGGTGGCGTTGTTGATCAGATCATCCCCCTCCTTCACGGTGCCGGACACCACTTTGAAGAAGTTAATTTCCCCGATATGAGATTCAACCGCTGTCTTATAGATAAAGATGGAAGTAGGGCCACTGGCATCACACTTCACTTCGGTGCCATCTGTGGTGGTGAATGTTCCCATTTCATTGGTGGAGGGAGCCACATTGGTCAGGAACTCCATAAAGCGACCCACACCCATATTCTTCCTGGCCGACATGCAGAAAACGGGGAACATGCCACGGGCGATCACTCCTGCAGTGATTCCGGTGCGCATTTCATCTTCAGTGAGGCCGTCATTTTCAAAAAACAGCTCCATCAGTGCTTCGTCATTCTCGGCAGCTTTTTCAATCAGCTCGTTACGAAGCTCTTCTGCCCGTTCCATTTCTGATTCCGGTATATCGCTAATCTCGGGGGTCCCGCCCTCTTTGGGATACTTGAAAAGCTTGAAGAGAATAACGTCCACGATGGAATCAAACCCGGGACCGGCATTCACCGGGTACTGGGCCAGGACCGTGTTAGCCCCCAGGCTCTCCTTGATGGTTTCAAATGCCTTCTCAAAATTGGCATGGTCGTGGTCGCATTTATTCACCACCACCACGGCCGGCTTATGGAATTTTTCCAGCCAGCGGCTGTGAATCTCGGTCCCCACCTCAACTCCGTTCTGGGCATTGACCAGGATCACCCCGGTATCGGCCACATGCAGACTGGAGACAGTGCCGCCCACGAAATCGTCCGCGCCCGGAACATCCAGAATATTGATCTTTTTACCATTGTATTCGGTGTACATCACGCTGGAATACATGCTGGTCTCGTTCTCCTGCTCGATCTGATGGAAGTCAGAGACGGTGTTTTTATGGTCCACATCTCCTCTGCGGGGAATCGCACCACCTTCGAAAAGCATGGCTTCCACCAATGTGGTTTTCCCTGATCCGGAGTTTCCCAACAGGGCAATGTTTTTAATCTGGTCGGTCGAATATGTCTTCATCGGGATCTAAATAATAGGTATTCAGTTAATTATATAAATAAAAGATGCAAAAAAGCCTGAGAAATAGTGATGCAAAAGTAATAAAATTTTATATCTAAACAACTGATAAAAAAGGAGGAAGCTGGACGAAAAATGCATTTCAGAACATCTCTTTGAACGGGGAGGCAAATGTTTAAAACATCGGGATGAAAAAAAAATCGACCTGGGTGGATGAGGTAAAACCCTTGATATTTCTGTAATTGGAAGGAGGCGAGGAATATTGGGGAATTATTCATTAAAATATTATTGTTTTTTGAAAATAAATTCTACCTTTGCGAACCGAAATTAACGACGTTTATACAATAAAGATCAATACAATATGCCGACGATTCAGCAATTAGTTCGTAAAGGCCGGAAAAAATTGAACGACAAGAGCAAGGCTCCTGCACTGGATTCATGTCCCCAGAGGCGTGGGGTTTGTGTACGGGTTTACACCACCACCCCCAAGAAGCCAAACTCAGCCATGCGTAAGGTGGCAAGGGTTCGTCTGACCAACCAGAAAGAGGTCAACGCTTACATCCCGGGAGAGGGTCATAACCTCCAGGAGCACAGTATCGTGCTGATCCGTGGTGGAAGGGTGAAGGACCTGCCAGGTGTCAGGTATCACCTTATTCGTGGAGCCCTGGACACCTCAGGTGTTGAAGGCCGTACGCAGCGAAGAAGTAAGTATGGTACAAAAAGACCGAAGAAAAAATAAGATGAGTGTCCGCCTGAGCATTAGCGATGGAGGAGACAGTACTCGATAGTATATATATATTATTATAATGAGGAAGACAAAACCAAAGAAGAGAATTATCCTGCCTGATCCAAGGTATAAGGATCCATGGGTAACTCAGTTCGTGAACAACATGATGCTGGACGGCAAAAAAAGTAAGTCCTTTGAGATTTTTTATGAAGCCATGGACCTGATTGAGGCCAAAACCAAGAACGAGGAGAAAAGTCCTCTGGAGGTTTTCAAGCAGGCCATTGACAATATTACTCCCCAGGTGGAAGTAAAAAGTCGCAGGGTGGGGGGAGCCACTTTTCAGGTTCCCAATGAGATCAGGCAGGAGCGTAAAGTTAGTGTCGGCATGAAGAATATGATTTTGTTTGCCCGCAAGCGTGCAGGTAAATCCATGAGTGAAAAACTGGCTTCGGAAGCCGTTGCAGCATATAATAACGAAGGTGGTGCCTATAAAAAGAAAGAGGATACGCACCGCATGGCAGAAGCCAATAAGGCTTTCGCCCATTTTAGGTTCTAAAAAAAATATTGAAATAGCATTTATTGCAAGGTAAGTGTGTGACACTTATGAGCCCAGATTTAAAACATACTAGGAATATCGGGATCATGGCACACATCGATGCCGGGAAGACTACCACCACAGAACGTGTTCTGTTCTATACAGGTATCACCCACCGCATCGGTGAAGTCCATGACGGAGCCGCTACAATGGACTGGATGGTACAAGAGCAAGAGCGCGGTATCACCATTACATCAGCAGCCACTACTACTTTCTGGAACCATCACGATACGGAGTTCAAGATCAATATTATTGATACTCCGGGACACGTCGACTTCACCGTTGAGGTGGAACGTTCGTTAAGGGTTCTGGATGGTGCCGTTGCAGTTTTCTGTGCGGTAGGCGGGGTAGAGCCCCAGTCAGAGACTGTGTGGCGCCAGGCAGACAAGTACAAGGTGCCCCGTCTGGCCTTTATTAATAAGATGGACCGCGTGGGTTCCGATTTTTTCGGAGTGGTTCAGGAGATCAGCGATAAGCTGGGCTCCAACCCTGTGCCCATGCAAATCCCCATTGGTTCTGAAGAGAACTTCACAGGGATCGTCGATTTGATTGAGCGGAAAGCCATCGTCTGGAAAGAGGATGAAACGCTGGGAATGAAGTACGAGTATTGTGAGATTCCCAAGGATATGGTTGACGAAGTGGAAGAGTGGCGGGAGAAACTGGTGGAAGCGGTTTGTGTTTCCGACGATGACCTGCTTAACAAATTCCTGGAGGACCGGGATTCCATCTCCGTGGAAGAGTTTATGGCCTATGCCCGCAGGGCTACCATTAACATGCATATCGTTCCGGTTTTGTGTGGCTCAGCCTTCAAAAACAAGGGGATCCAGCGGATGCTGGATGCCATTTGCGACCTGCTTCCCAGTCCTATGGATGTGGGCGCGGTAAAGGGAATTGACCCCAGGACCGAACAGGAAATAACCAGGGAGCCCAGGGATGATGAACCCATGACCGGTCTGGTCTTTAAGATTGCCACCGATCCCTTTGTGGGACGTCTGGCCTATGTGCGTGTTTACTCCGGGAAACTCCAGGAAGGAGTGATGATCTATAACAACCGCACGGAAAAAAAGGAACGCATCAGCCGCATCTACCAGATGCATGCCAATAAGCAGATTCCAAAAAAAGAAATTGGAGCGGGAGATATTTGTGCCGTAGTTGGATTGAAAGAGCTCAGAACAGGAGATACCGTTACTTCAGTAGGCAAGCCCATGATCCTGGAAGCCATTGAGTTTCCGGAGCCGGTCATCGGTATTGCCATTGAGCCCAAAACCCAGGCCGATATTGATAAGCTGGGTATAGCCCTGAATAAACTGGCAGAGGAGGACCCGACCTTCCAGATTCGCAGCGATGTGGATAGCGGTCAAACCACCATTAACGGAATGGGCGAACTGCACCTGGAGATCCTGATGGACCGCCTGAAGCGTGAGTTCAAAGTGGAATGCAATGTGGGTACCCCACAGGTCAACTATAAAGAAGCCCTGACCACCGAGGTGAAACACCGGGAGGTATTTAAGAAGCAGACAGGCGGCCGGGGTAAATTCGCTGATATTCAAGTATATATCGGACCGTCCGAAGACAGCATCAAAGGACTGGAGTTTAAAAATGAGATCAGGGGAGGTAATATCCCCAGGGAATATATACCATCCGTGGAGAAAGGATTCCAGAATGCTATGTTCAATGGTCCCCTTGCCGGATTCCCGGTGGAGAGTCTGAAAGTGAGATTGATCGATGGTTCTTTCCACTCGGTGGATTCCGATCAGCTCTCTTTTGAGATTTGTGCACGCCAGGCCTTTAAGCATGCCGCTTCCAAGGCTAATCCGGTGATGCTGGAACCCATCATGTCCGTGGAGGTGGTCACCCCTGAAGAGTATATGGGCGATGTGATCTCCGATTTGAACAAAAGGCGTGGACAGGTAGAGGGAATGGATTCCAAGGCAGGTGCCAGGGTAATCAAGGCCAAAGTGCCCCTCTCGGAGCAGTTTGGTTATGTAACCGTACTGCGAACACTCAGCTCAGGAAGGGCCAGCTCGACCATGGAGTTTAGTCATTACGAACAGATGCCCCCTAATCTGTCCAAGGAGGTTCTTGAAAAAGTAACAGGTAAAAGTTTATAATCAGATAGATAATGAGTCAGAAGATTAGAATTAAATTGAAGTCATACGATCACAACCTCGTGGACAAAAGTGCCGAGAAGATTGTAAAGACAGTAAAGTCCACCGGAGCTGTGGTTAGCGGACCCGTTCCACTGCCCACCCACAAGCGTGTGTACACGGTGCTCAGGTCTCCCTTTGTGAATAAAAAATCCAGGGAGCAGTTCCAGTTAAGCTCTTTTAAAAGGTTGCTGGATATTTACAGTTCCACTCCCAAGACCATCGATGCACTCATGAAGCTTGAGCTGCCCAGTGGAGTAGAAGTTGAAATCAAAGTCTAACACAGGTAAAAACAGTATACTATGCCAGGATTAATTGGTAAGAAAATTGGAATGACTTCCATTTTCGATAAAGACGGAAAGAACATCCCCTGTACTGTGATTCAGGCCGGGCCCTGCACGGTGACACAGGTGAAGACTGTTGAATCTGACGGTTATGCATCAGTTCAGCTGGCTTTTGATGATAAAAAGTTGAAAAATACGTCCAAGGCTGAACAGGGTCACTTTTCAAAGGCCAACGCCACTCCTAAGAAGAAGGTGATAGAATTGAAGGGCTTTGTTAAGGATTGGAAAGCGGGTGACGTGATCACCGTGGATTATTTTCATGATGACACCTGGTTAGATGTCTCCGGTATGTCAAAGGGTAAAGGATTCCAGGGGGTTGTGAAACGTCACAATTTCGCTGGGGTGAATGATGCCACTCACGGTCAGCACAACCGGATGCGTGCCCCGGGTTCTTTGGGTGCCTCCTCATACCCTTCCAGGGTATTCAAGGGTATGCGCATGGGAGGACAGACCGGAAACAAGAAGGTGAAGATCCTTAACCTGAGAGTGATGAAGATTGTTCCCGAGAATAATTTGCTTATCCTGAAAGGTTCTGTTCCCGGATCTAATGGTTCATATTTAATTATTGAGAAGTGATGGAATTAGAGGTAATGAAAATATCCGGCGAAAGCACCGGAAAAAAGGTCAAGCTGAGCCCGGAGATCTTCGGAATTGAGCCCAATGATCATGCCATCTATCTGGATGTGAAGCAGATCATGAACAACAAACGTCAGGGTACGCACAAGACAAAAGAGCGTAGCGAGATCAGGGGTAGCCGCAAGAAGATCAAGCGTCAGAAGGGAACCGGTACGGCACGTTTCGGTGATATCAAGAACCCCCTGTTCAGAGGTGGTGGACGCGTTTTCGGTCCCAGGCCCAGAACTTATGGTGGTAAATTGAACCGCAAAGTGAAGGAACTGGCCCGCAGATCTGCCCTTGCCTACAAGGTCCAGAATAAGCAAATGATAGTCCTGGAGGATTTCAACCTGGAAGCTCCTAAAACCAGTGAGTTTGCTAACATCCGGAAAAACCTCAAACTGGACGACAAAAAGTCAGTTTTCGTCATCAGCGAAAGAAATAAAAATGTATATTTGTCGTCGCGAAATTTACAGAATTCTAAAGTTATAACTCTTTCTGAATTAAATACATACGAAATAATGAATGCTTCGGCACTCTGTTTCGTGGAGAGTTCACTCGACGTTCTGCAGAAGAATGCATAAACAAGGAATCGGAAGATCATGAATATTTTAATTAAGCCCATAGTAACCGAGAAGATGACCGCCCAGGGGGAGGACTTCAACAGGTATGGTTTCGTTGTAGCAAAGGACGCCAACAAACTGCAGATCAAGCAGGCAGTGGAGGAACTTTATGATGTGAAGGTAGCGGAAGTGAATACCATGAGATATGCTGGAAAACGCAAACAGCGTTACACCAAGAGCGGTATCTCAGTGGGCAAAACCCCTTCCTACAAAAAGGCAGTGGTTACCCTGGCCGAAGGTGAAGTAATTGATTTTTACAGCAACATTTAAGAAAAGATGGCAATTAAGAAGTATAAACCCACAACCCCGGGTCAGCGTTTTAAGGAGATCTCTGCCTACGATGATCTTACCCCGGGTGCTAAGCCGGAGAAAAGTCTGCTCAGGCCCATCAAGAAAAGTGGCGGTCGTAACAATACCGGCAAAATGACCATGCGCTATATGGGTGGCGGTCATAAAAAAAGGTATCGTCTGATTGATTTCAAGCGGGACAAGGATAATATGGAGGCTAGCGTGAAGAGCATCGAGTATGATCCCAACCGTTCTGCAAGAATTGCACTGGTTGTTTATGCCGACGGGGAGAAGCGTTACATTATTGCTCCTGAAAAACTGGCGGTGGGTCAAAAGATTATATCGGGCGAAAGCGTGGCACCGGAATTGGGAAACTGCCTGACTCTCGCTAACATTCCCCTGGGAACAGATATACACAACATTGAGCTGAAGCCGGGAAAGGGCGGTATGCTTGCCAGAAGCGCCGGTTCCTATGGAACCCTGACTTCCAGAGATGGAAAGTATGCCATCATCAAGCTTCCTTCAGGAGAGTCCAGGATGGTTCTGACCACTTGCCGCGCTACCATCGGGGTTACCTCCAATGGGGATCACGGCCTGGAGAAAAGCGGGAAAGCAGGACGCTCACGCTGGAAGGGACGCCGTCCCCGCGTACGTGGTGTAGCCATGAACCCGGTCGATCACCCCATGGGTGGTGGTGAAGGTCGTGCCTCGGGTGGACATCCCCGCTCCAGGAACGGGATGCCGGCCAAAGGGTACAAGACCCGCGCCAAGAAGAAGTACTCAGATAGATACATTATTGAAAAGAGAAAATCAAAAAATAAATAGAGCATGAGCCGTTCACTGAAAAAAGGACCATTTATCGATTTCAAGCTGGAGAAGCGCGTTCTTGATATGAACGATTCCGGAAAGAAATCTGTAATCAAAACCTGGTCGAGGAGATCTGTAATCTCTCCCGATTTTGTGGGCCATACCATTGCCGTCCATAACGGAAACAAATTTATCCCGGTATATGTCACGGAGAACATGGTGGGACATAAGTTAGGTGAATTTGCACCTACCCGTATGTTCAGGGGTCACGGTGGAAAGCAGCGATAATATTATAATGCTATAGAAATGGGTGCAAGAAAAAGAAATAGAGCGAATCAGTTAAAAGAAGAGAAGAAGAACAAGTATTACGCGGTTCTGCGTAACTGCCCGACTTCTCCGAGGAAAATGCGGCTGGTAACCGATATGATCAAAGGTGTTGAGGTGAACAAAGCACTGGATATGTTGAAATTCTCTTCCAAGGAGGCTTCGCGTAAAGTGGAGAAGCTTCTGCTTTCTGCCATCGCAAACTGGCAGACCAAGAACGAAGGTGCCAGGATTGAAGAGAGCAATCTGGTTGTGAAAGAGGCCAAGGTGGATGTATCCAGGACTCTGAAAAGGATTCAGCCGGCTCCTCAGGGAAGGGCTCACCGGATTAAAAAGCGTTCAAATCACGTGACCATTGTCATTGATAGCGCGAATGGGTCTGCGGAACAAGAAGTTGTACAAGAACAAGAAAATCAAGCATAGATGGGACAAAAAGTAAATCCAATAGGTAATCGCCTGGGAATCATTAAAGGATGGGATTCCAACTGGTATGGTGGAAAAGATTATTCCGCCAAGCTTGTGGAGGACAATACGATCAGGGAATATCTGAATGCCCGTCTGGCCAAAGCCAGCATTTCCAAGATTATCATTGAGCGTACGCTGAAGCTTATCACCGTTACCGTAAACACTGCCCGTCCGGGTATTATCATCGGTAAAGGTGGCCAGGAAGTGGACAAACTGAAAGAGGAGTTGAGGAACATTACCAAGAAGGAGGTTCAGATCAACATCTTCGAGGTGAAGCGTCCCGAACTGGATGCCACCATCGTTGCTAACAATATTGCCCGCCAGGTGGAAGGTAAGATTTCTTACCGGAGAGCCATAAAGATGGGGATTGCCTCAACCATGCGTATGGGTGCTGACGGGATCAAGGTGCTGATCAGCGGCCGCCTGGGTGGAGCCGAAATGGCCCGTACCGAGTCTTATAAAGACGGAAGGATTCCACTTCATACCCTGCGTGCTGATATCGATTACGCTCTGGCTGAAGCACACACCAAGGTTGGGGTGATCGGGATCAAGGTATGGATCTGCAACGGAGAGATTTTTGGAAAGCGTGACCTGAGCCCCAATATCGGTTCCAGCAACGTGAAACCCAAAGGGGGCGGAAGAGGCCCGAGAAAAGATCGTGATCACCATGACCGGAGGAATTAATCAGGGCAGAAAGAATCAAGTATAATCAGGAAAAACTTATACAATGTTACAACCGAAGAAAACCAAATACAGGAGAATGCAGAAGGGGCGGATGAAAGGAAACGCCCAGAGGGGAAACCAGCTCGCATTCGGTTCATTTGGGATCAAAGCGATGGAGAGTGCATGGATTACAGGACGCCAGATTGAGGCAGCCCGTCAGGCCATCACCCGTCATATGAAAAGGGAAGGCCAGCTCTGGATCCGTATTTTCCCGGCCAAACCCATTACCAAGAAACCAGCGGAAGTTCGTATGGGTAAAGGTAAAGGAGCTCCTGAAGGATTTGTATATCCCATTACTCCCGGAAGAATGATCTTCGAGCTGGAGGGGGTGTCTTTCGAGGTTGCCAAAGAGGCGCTGCGCCTGGGAGCCCAGAAGTTTCCCATCACCACCAAGTTTGTGGTTCGCAGGGATTATTCAGAAGAGTAGAAATTTTCAGCTAGAATAAGAAAGATGAAGAGTTCAGAAATAAAAGAGTTAACACTGCAGGAGTTGCAGGAGCGCCTTGAAAGCGAGGAGACCCTTATGGTACGCATGAAAATGAACCATGCGGTCTCTCCACTTGATAATCCCAATAAGATTGTGGAGACACGCAGGAACATCGCCAGGTTGAAAACAGAAGTGAGGGCCAGGCAAATGCAGGAGCAGTCCGAAAAGTAATATTGACTATGGAAACTACAAGAAAGACAAGACGCGAACGTATTGGTGTTGTGGTGAGCAACAGTATGGAGAAATCCATTACCATCTCTGTGAAGCAGAAGATCAAGCACCCCATTTACGGCAAATTCGTGAATAAGACTACCAAGTTCATGGCTCATGATGAGGAGAACACCTGTAATGTGGGTGATATGGTGAAGATCAGCGAAACCAGGCCACTGAGCAAGAACAAGAGGTGGAGATTAGTAGAAATTATCGAAAGAGCTAAGTAATCATGGTACAACAAGAGAGCAGATTAGCCGTAGCCGATAACAGTGGAGCCAAAGAGGTTCTTGTTATCCGCGTACTTGGCGGAACAAAAAAACGGTATGCATCCATTGGCGACAAAGTGGTGGTTACCGTCAAGAGTGCCATTCCTTCCGGGGAAGTGAAAAAAGGAACCGTATCCAAAGCAGTAGTGGTAAGGACCAAAAAGGAGGTCAGACGCAAGGATGGCTCCTACATCCGTTTTGACGACAATGCGGTGGTCTTGCTGAACAACGTGGATGAGATGCGTGGCACCCGTATTTTTGGGCCCGTTGCCAGAGAACTCAGGGATTCTTATATGAAGATTGTTTCACTGGCTCCTGAGGTATTATAATATAGTAAATGATCAATCCCATGCAGAAGAAATTACATATTAAAAAAGGAGACCAGGTGATCGTCAACACTGGCGAGTACAAGGGACAAAAGGGCAGGGTCCTGGATGTGAACCGCGACAAAGCCCGGGCCATCGTAGAGGGTGTGAACATGGTGTCGAAGCATACCAAACCCAATGCCAACAATCCCCAGGGTGGAATCACCAGGCAGGAAGCCCCTGTTCATATTTCCAACCTGAACCTCGTGGATCCCTCCTCCGGAGAGGCCACCAGGGTGGGCAGGAAACTCAATGCTAAAAACAAATTGGTGCGTTACGCCAGAAAATCAGGTGAGGAGATCAAGTAATGGATAAGAAATACATAGCTGGATTACAGAAGAAATACACCGATGAGATCGTACCTGCGATGAAAGAGCAGTTCGGTTACACATCAGTGATGCAGACCCCGCGCCTTCAGAAGATTGTGCTTAACAGCGGTGTCGGACAGGCAATTGCCGATAAGAAATTAATTGAGGTGACACAGGAAGAACTGACCCTGATTGCAGGGCAGAAAGCCGTGCAGACCATTTCCACTAAGGATATCTCGAACTTCAAGCTTCGTCGCGGAATGCCCATTGGCGTGAAGGTGACCCTTCGTCGCGAGCGTATGTATGAGTTCCTGGAGCGGCTGATTGTGGTAGCGCTTCCCAGGATTCGTGACTTTAAAGGGGTATCCGCCAAGTTTGACGGACGCGGAAACTACACCCTGGGGATCACCGAGCAGATCATTTTTCCGGAAATTGACCTGGATAAGATCAGCAAGATCATGGGGCTGGAGATTACGTTTGTAACCTCTGCCAAGACAGATGAAGAGGGAGCAGCATTGCTCAAAGCATTTGGTATTCCGTTCAAAAACGTTAAAAAATAGAGCTATGGCCAAAGAATCAATGAAAGCTCGCGAAGTGAAGCGTCAGAAACTGGTTGAAAAGTACGCTGAAAAAAGAGCAAAACTTAAAGCTGAAGGCGATTACGTGGGGCTGAGCAGGTTGCCACGCAATTCAAATCCCATCCGGCTTCACAACCGTTGTAAACTGACAGGTCGCCCCAAGGGGTATATGCGTCAGTTTGGTATCAGCAGGATTACCTTCAGGGAAATGGCTTCCTCAGGATTGATCCCGGGTATTAAGAAAGCCAGCTGGTAGATATATTGGTATAAAGTATTTATAAAGAGAGAGAAAAAATGACAGATCCGATTGCAGATTATCTGACCCGCATCCGTAATGCTGTGATGGCCAAACACAAAGTGGTGGAAATTCCTGCTTCAAATATGAAGAAGGACATGACCAAAATTCTTTTCGAGAAGGGTTATATCCTGAATTACAAATTCGAAGAGGAAGGTCCCCAGGGAAACATCAAGATTGCCTTGAAATACAATCCCGACACCAAAACCAATGCCATCAAATCTTTACAGCGCATCTCCAAGCCCGGTTTACGGAAGTATGTGGACAGCACACACATTCCCAGGGTTTTGAACGGACTAGGTGTAGCTATTATATCCACCTCCCAGGGCGTTATGACCGACAAGGAAGCCCGCAGCCTGGGAATCGGCGGAGAGGTATTAGCATATGTATATTAATTGATTAAGAGAACAAACAAATGTCAAGGATAGGAATTTTACCCATTGAGCTCCCGGCAGGTGTAAGCATAGAGGTAAGCAGCGACAACCTGGTTACCGTGAAGGGTCCCAAAGGGGAACTGCAGCAGCAGGTGGACAAGAATATCACCGTGCAGGTGGAAGATCAGCAGGTGACTGTTTCCAGGGCTACCGAGGAGAAAGACCATAAATCAAAGCACGGATTGTACCGTTCACTTTTGAACAATATGGTCGTGGGTGTTTCAGAGGGATATACCATTAAGCAGGAGCTGGTGGGTGTTGGATACCGAGCCGAAGTAAAAGGGAACAACCGCCTGGAACTGGCCCTTGGTTTTTCACACGATATCGTCATTCAGATGCCCCCCGAGGTAAAGGTTGAGGCAGTTACAGAGAGGCGTTCCAATCCCATCATTACCCTGACCAGCATTGATAAGCAGCTGATTGGGGAGGTTGCGGCCAAGATCCGTTCATTTCGTCCACCGGAGCCTTATAAAGGCAAGGGGATCAGATTTGTCGGAGAACAGCTGAGACGTAAGGCCGGTAAAGCAGCCTCCGTATAATGCCATGGTTTAGAAGAAATAAATAAGCATAAAGAATAATAAGATGGCTTTAACAAAAGCAGACAGAAGGCAGAGAATTAAGTACAGGATCCGTAAACGGCTCTCCGGGAGTGGAGAACGTCCCCGGATGACTGTCTACCGCAGCAACAAGCAGATCTATGTGCAGTTGGTTGATGATGTAACGGGTCAGACCCTGGTATCAGCTTCTTCCAAAGAGAAGGAGATTGCCTCGCAAAAGGTCAACAAGGTGGACCAGGCCAAGCTTGTGGGTAAAAGAATTGCCGAGAAAGCAAAAGAAAAAGGAATTAATAAAGTCGTATTCGACCGAAACGGCTATCTGTACCATGGCAGAGTAAAGAATTTAGCTGATGCTGCCAGGGAAAGCGGACTTAAAATATAAAGAAAGATATGTCGACAGGTATCAGAAAAGTTAAGACGAGTGACCTCGAGTTAAAGGACCGCCTGGTTAGCATTCAGCGCGTAACCAAGGTAACCAAGGGTGGCCGTACCTTCAGTTTCTCCGCCATTGTTGTGGTAGGTAACGAAGAAGGCATTGTAGGACACGGACTGGGTAAGGCCAATGAAGTGACCACAGCCATTGCCAAAGGTGTGGAAGATGCCAAGAAAAACCTGATCAAGGTACCCATTATCAAAGGCACCATCCCTCATGAGCAATATGGGAAGTACGGTGGAGCCAAGGTATTTATCAAGCCCGCTTCCAGTGGTACAGGGGTGAAGGCCGGTGGTGCCATGCGTGCCGTGCTGGAGAGTGTTGGTGTGAAGGATGTTCTGGCCAAGAGTAAGGGCTCATCCAATCCTCATAACCTGGTGAAGGCAACTTTTGATGCACTCTTAGAGCTAAGGGATGCCAATGCGGTTGCGCAGCAGAGGAGGGTTTCTCTGGACAAAGTATTTAACGGATAATTCAATTATACGATGGGAAAAATTAAAGTCACCCAGATTAAAAGTGCGATCAAGAAGCCGGTCAGGCAGAAGAGAACCCTGGAGGCACTTGGAATTAGAAAGCTGCACCAGACCATTGAGGTGGAAGCCACTCCCCAGATCCTGGGAATGGTAAAGAAGGTGTCTCACCTGGTAGTAGTGGAAGAAGTAAAGTAGAAACATATATAGACGATATAAGATGGATTTAAGCAATTTAAAACCGGCAAAGGGGTCTACCAAAGGCAGAAAAAGGATCGGGCGCGGACAGGGCTCGGGCACCGGTGGTACTTCCACACGCGGTCATAAGGGACAGAAGTCCCGCTCGGGATACTCCCGCAAGACCGGATTTGAAGGCGGACAGATGCCGCTGCAGCGAAGGGTTCCCAAATTTGGTTTTAAAAACATCAACCGCAAGGAATACAAGGGAATTAACATCAGCACACTTCAGGAACTGGCCGATGCACGGAAGATCACGGATATTGATATGGATCTTCTGGTGGAAGCCGGACTGGCCAGGAAGAACAGCCTGGTGAAGATCCTCGGTAACGGGGAACTGAAGACAAAACTGAATGTGAAAGCCCATGCATTTTCCAAATCAGCGGTAGCAGCCATTGAAGCGGTAAAAGGGACTGTGGAGCTTATCTGAGAATCAGATAAATAAAAGATACTGATGAAAAAGTTTATTGAAACTATAAAGAATATCTGGAAGATTGAGGACCTGCGTTCCAGGATTCTCTACACTCTTGGGATCATCCTGATCTATCGCCTGGGCACCCATATTGTTCTGCCAGGGATCGATCCGGTTATCATCTCCGGGCTGGCCAGCAGCCGGCAGGGAGGGTCAGGAATTCTCGATTTGCTTAACCTCTTTACAGGTGGCGCCTTTGCGAGGGCTTCCATCTTCGGACTGGGAATCATGCCCTACATCTCCGCATCCATCGTGGTGCAGTTGCTGGGTATTGCCGTTCCTTACTTCCAGAAGTTGCAGCGTGAAGGAGAGAGTGGAAGAAGGAAGATCAACCAGATTACCAGGTACCTGACCGTGGCCATTCTGATTCCCCAGGGATTAAGCTACATTACCAGCCTGCGTTACCAGCTACCTGCAGAGGCTTTTTCAGAAAACTTTTCCCGAATGGCCGCCATGATCATCCTCACCGCGGGGACCATGTTTATTATGTGGCTGGGTGAGCGGATCACGGACAAAGGGATCGGGAATGGAATCTCGCTGATCATTATGATCGGGATCATTGCCCGAATGCCCCAGTCACTGGGTATCGAGTTTCTCTCGCGCCTGGAGCAGCAGGGTGGCGGACTGGTAGCCTTCCTGGTGGAGATCCTGGTCTTGTTTGTGGTATTTATGGCAACGATCCTGCTGGTGCAGGGGACGCGGCGGATACCGGTGCAGTATGCCAAGAGGATCGTTGGCAACAAGCAGTATGGCGGTGTACGCCAGTACATTCCCCTGAAGGTGAATGCAGCCGGGGTTATGCCTATCATTTTCGCCCAGGCATTTATGTTTATTCCCATCACCGTGGCAGGTTTTGCCAAGGCCGATGCCGCATCCGGTTTTGCAGCCGTATTCAGCAATCCGGTTGGATTCTGGTACAATTTCACCAATGCCATGCTGATTATCCTCTTCACCTATTTCTATACTGCCATTACTGTAAATCCTACTCAGATGGCAGAAGATATGAAAAAGAACGGCGGATTTATTCCGGGGGTAAAACCCGGTCGCAAAACCGCCGAATTCCTGGATAGTATAATGTCCAGGATCACACTTCCGGGTTCATTTTTCCTGGCTGTGGTGGCTATATTGCCTGCCTTCGCAATGATGGGCGGCGTCAACCAGAGTTTTGCTCAGTTTTTCGGCGGAACCTCCCTCCTGATTATGGTGGGTGTGATCCTGGATACCCTGCAGCAGATCGAGAGCCACCTGTTAATGCGCCACTACGACGGTTTGACCAAGTCGGGAAGGATTAAGGGCCGGACTGGCAGTGCAGCTGCCATATAAGAGAGAGTAGAACGTTCTTTGATGATTTTAATTAAAACTGCGGACGAAATTGAGTTATTGCGAGAGAGCAATCAGCTTGTTTCCAAGACACTGGCCGAGCTTGCCAAATACATCAAGCCGGGAGTGTCCACCGAAAGGCTAGACCAGGTAGCGGAGGCCTTTATCCGTGACCATGGGGCTGTTCCCGGATTCCTGGGTTACCAGGGGTATCCCAAAACGCTCTGCACCTCTGTCAATTCCGAGGTGGTTCATGGGATCCCTTCAGATAAGGTGGTCCTGAAGGAGGGCGATCAGCTGTCGGTCGACTGTGGAGTGGTTCTGAACGGATTTTATGGTGATTCAGCATTCAGCTTCCAGGTTGGTGAGGTGAGTGAAGAGGTTCGCAGACTTTTAGTAACAACACGTGAGTGCTTACGGAAAGGGGTAGAGCAGGCAGTTGAAGGGAACCGGGTCGGGGATATCGGCTTCGCGGTCCAGCAACATGCAGAGCAGGCCGGATACACCGTGGTCAGGGAGATGGTTGGACATGGATTGGGCCGTCATTTGCATGAGGCTCCAGAAGTTCCCAACTACGGAAGAAGGGGAAGCGGTCCCAAATTAAAAAAGGGAATGGTCCTTTGCATCGAACCCATGATCAATATGGGACGCCGGCAGATCAAGCAGGATCCTGACGGATGGACCATTCGCACGGCAGACAACAGGCCATCGGCACATTTTGAATGGGCTGTGGCTGTAGATAAAGGGAAGGCAGATATATTATCAACCTTTTCATATATAGACGAAGAGTTAAAAATACAAAGCAATTAAATGGCAAAACAGGCTTCAATTGAGCAGGATGGTGTAATCACCGAAGCATTGTCAAATGCAATGTTTCGTGTGGAGTTGGAGAATGGACACGTAATTACGGCCCATATCTCTGGGAAAATGAGAATGCACTATATAAAACTGTTACCGGGAGACCGGGTCAAAGTTGAAATGTCGCCCTACGACCTGACCAAGGGGAGGATTTCATTCCGCTACAAGTAGTGAAATGAAGATAGAAATTAGAAGTTAGTATTTTATATATAAAGACATGAAGATAAGAGCATCTGTTAAAAAGCGTAGCACCGACTGCAAAATAGTCAGAAGGAAAGGACGCTTGTACGTTATTAATAAGAAGAATCCCAAGTTTAAACAACGACAGGGATAAAGATTTTATATAATAAACAAAAAAGCATTATGGCTAGAATAGTTGGCGTTGACCTGCCCAAAAACAAAAGAGGTGAAGTAAGCCTGACCTACATTTATGGGATTGGTCGCAGCCGTGCGCAATCCATTCTTGATGCCGCAGGCGTCGATCGCAATCTCAAGGTGCAAGAGTGGAATGATGACCAGATCGCAGCAATCAGGAAGGAAATCAATGAAAATGAGAACATCAAGGTGGAAGGTGAACTGAGATCCTCCATTCAGATGAACATCAAACGACTGATGGATATCGGTTCTTACCGTGGTATTCGTCACCGTATTGGTCTTCCCACCCGCGGACAGAGTACCAAGAACAATGCCCGTACCCGGAAGGGAAGGAGAAAGACAGTAGCAAACAAGAAGAAAGCAACTAAATAAGAGTTAAGAGGTTATGGCTAAGAAGACAGGATCGTCAAAAAAGCGAACAGTTAAGGTTGAACCTACAGGTCAGGCGCATATTCACGCCTCCTTTAACAATATCATCATCTCCCTGACTAATAATCAGGGCCAGGTAATCTCCTGGGCCTCATCCGGTAAAATGGGTTTCAGGGGTTCCAAGAAGAATACACCCTATGCTGCACAGATGGCAGCACAGAACTGCGCCAAGGTGGCATATGACATGGGGCTGAGAAAGGTGAAGGTATTTGTCAAGGGACCCGGTTCAGGTAGGGAATCGGCCATACGTAACATTCATGCCTCAGGCATTGAAGTAACTGAAATTGTGGATGTTACACCGCTGCCGCACAACGGCTGCCGTCCCGCCAAAAGGCGGAGGGTATAATTCAGCCTTAAGGTATTGTACCAAGCTGGAGAGGATTATAAACAATTAATTAGATAAATAAATGGCAAGATACAGAGGTCCAAGAACCAAGATTGCTCGTAAATTTTCAGATCCCATCTTTGGGACCGACAAGTCGTTCGAAAAGAAGAACTATCCCCCGGGAATGCACGGGAACAACAAACGCAGACGTAAGGCTTCAGAATACGGTATTCAGTTAAAAGAGAAGCAGAAGGCCAAGTATACATATGGTGTATTGGAAAAGCAGTTCAGGAATATGTTCCAGAAGGCACAGCGAAGCGGTGGGGTTACCGGTGAGGTGCTCCTTCAGTTGCTGGAGTCAAGGCTCGACAATGTGGTTTACAGACTGGGTCTGTCTAATACACGTGCCGGTGCCCGTCAGCTTGTGTCGCACAGGCATATCACCGTAAACGGTGAAATCGTGAATATTCCTTCATACACACTCAAGCCAGGTGAAACTGTAGGTGTTAGGGAGCGGTCGAAATCGCTGGAGGTAATCACAGATGCACTCGCCACCGCCAGGTACGGTTCTTCATCATGGCTTGAATTTGATGAGGCTTCCATGACCGGCATATTTCTGAACCGCCCCGAGCGGGAGGAGATCCCCGAAAACATCAAGGAGCAGCTCATCGTCGAACTTTATTCAAAATAAAATAATCATTCCTATTATGGCCATTTTAGCTTTTCAAAAACCAGATAAAGTCATCATGCTTGAAGCCGATGACAAGTATGGTAAATTTGAGTTCAGACCTCTCGAGCCCGGCTATGGTATTACCGTAGGGAACGCCCTCAGGCGCATCTTACTCTCTTCTCTGGAAGGGTATGCCATTACCAACATTAAGATCGATGGCGTTGAGCATGAATTTTCCACCATCACTGGTGTGATAGAGGACCTTACAGAAATCATACTGAACCTGAAGCAGCTACGCTTCAAGAAACAGATCGAAGATGTAAACGATGAGAAAGTAGTCGTTACCATCACCGGCCAGGAGGAGTTCAAAGCAGGGGACCTGCAGCGCTTCCTCAGTGGATTTAAAGTGCTGAATCCCGAGCTGGTTATCTGCCACATGGAGAAAGATGTGAAGCTTCAAATGGAAGTTTCCGTCAGCAAGGGACGTGGATATGTTCCCGCCGACGAAAACAAGCCTTCAGAAGCCGAATTTGGACTGATCGCAGTGGATTCCATCTTTACCCCCATCAAGAACGTAAGATTCGATATCGAAAATTACCGGGTAGAGCAGAAGACCGACTACGAAAAACTGGTAATTGATATCGAGACCGACGGATCCATCCATCCCAAGGAGGCATTGAAGGAGGCAGCGAAGATTCTTATCTACCACTTCATGCTTTTCTCCGACGAGAAGATCACCCTGGATACCGATGAGAAATTCGCCAACGAAGAATTTGATGAAGAGGTTCTGCATATGCGCCAGCTGCTGAAGGCCAAACTGGTGGACCTGGATCTTTCCGTAAGGGCGCTCAACTGCCTGAAAGCTGCCGAGGTGGATACGCTGGGTGACCTGGTGAAATTCAATAAGAATGACCTGCTGAAATTCAGAAACTTTGGTAAAAAGTCCCTCACCGAGCTGGAAGAGCTTCTGGTGAACATGAACCTGACCTTCGGCATGGATACAAGTAAATACAAACTGGACAAGGATTAAGAACAATGAGACATAAGAAGAGTTTTAACCACTTATCGAGGACGAGTGCACACCGGAAGGCCATGCTATCCAATATGGCATCTTCGCTGATCATGCACAAGAGGATCGAGACAACCACGGCCAAAGCAAAGGCCCTCAAGAGGTTCGTCGAGCCTTTGATCACCCGGAGTAAAGACGATACAACCCATTCACGCAGGGTGGTGTTCAGTTATTTGCAGGACAAAGATGCTGTCACAGAGCTGTTCCGTGAGGTCTCCGCCAAAGTGGCTGACCGTCCCGGTGGATATACCCGGATCATCCGCTTGGGTAATCGCCTGGGCGACAATGCCGATATGTGCCTGATCGAGCTGGTGGACTTCAACGAAAATCTGCTGGCAGAAAAAGCAGCAAGCAAGAAGACAAGCAGCCGTCGCCGTCGCGGAGCAAGCAAGAAGAAAGTAGAAGAGACCCCTGCAGTGGGTACCGCGGTCGCCGGGGAAGTAGCTGAAGAACAAACTGAGCCTGCAACTGATAAAGCGGTCGTTGAAGAAGCAGTCGTTGAAGAGGTGGTTGCTGAAGAGGCGGTTGTTGAAGAGGCAGTCGTTGAAGAGGCAGTCGTTGAAGAGGCGGTTGTTGAAGAAGCGGTTGTTGAAGAGGCAGTCGTTGAAGAGGCAGTCGTTGAAGAAGCGGTCGTAGACGAGGCTGCCACTGAAGAGGCTCCTGCAGAGGATGCCCAGGAAGAAAAACCTGAGGAAGAAGATGAAAAGAAAGAATAAGCAAATCTTTACATGATATCTTCAACACAATATAAGGGATAGAGTAACTTTAACTTTATCCCTTTTTTTTATCCTTTCAAAATACATAAAAGTCTAATAACCAATAAAACATTAATTATCATGGGACAAATTGTTGATATTCATGCACGTGAGATTCTTGACTCACGTGGAAACCCAACCGTAGAAGTGGAAGTGACACTGGCCAGTGGTTTTGTCGGCCGGGCAGGAGTTCCCTCCGGAGCCTCCACGGGTGAAAATGAAGCCCTGGAACTCAGAGATGGTGACAAAGGCCGTTATCTGGGCAAAGGCGTCCAGAAAGCTGTAGACAATGTGAATAAGATTATTGCCAAAGAGCTGGTAGGAATGGATTCTCTGGAACAGGTGGCCATCGACCAGAAAATGATCGAACTGGACGGAACCAAAACCAAGAGCAAGCTGGGTGCCAATGCCATGCTGGGAGTAAGTCTGGCCGTTGCCAAGGCCGCAGCCATGTATTGCGAGATGCCTCTCTACCGTTATATCGGTGGGACCAATGCCAAACACCTTCCTGTTCCCATGATGAATATCATCAATGGTGGATCTCACTCAGATGCTCCCATTGCCTTCCAGGAATTTATGATTCGCCCCATTGGAGCCAGTACTTTCAAAGAAGGACTGAGGATGGGTGCCGAGGTTTTCCATGCACTAAAAAAAGTTCTGAAAGACAGGGGATTAAGCACTGCCGTAGGTGATGAAGGAGGATTTGCACCTAAATTGGAAGGAACTGAAGATGCACTGGATAGCATCCTGAAGGCTATTGAAGCTGCCGGATACAAGCCAGGTAAAGATATTACCATTGCACTGGACTGTGCTGCATCTGAATTCTTTGAAAAAGGCGTTTATAACTATGCCAAGTTTGAGGGCGAAGGCGGAGCCAAACGCAACTCTCAGGAGCAGGCTGCTTACCTGGCCGAGCTGCTGGACAAATATCCCATCGACTCCATCGAAGACGGGATGGATGAGGCTGACTGGGATGGCTGGGTGATTCAGAACAAACTGATTGGCAATCGTTGCCAGTTGGTTGGTGATGATGTGTTTGTAACCAACGTGGATTATCTGTCAAAGGGAATTGAACTGGATTGTGCCAACTCTATTCTGATCAAGGTAAACCAGATTGGAACTTTGACCGAGACACTGAATTGCGTTGAGATGGCACACAGGGCCGGATACACCTCCGTAATTTCGCACCGTTCGGGGGAGACCGAAGATGCTACCATTGCAGACATCGCCGTGGCCACCAACTCCGGTCAGATAAAGACCGGTTCACTGAGCCGTTCCGACAGGATCGCCAAGTACAACCAGCTGCTTCGTATTGAGGAGGAACTGGGATCCACTGCAATCTACGGCTATTAAAACAGCCTGATTATCCATTCCCAATAAAGCTGTGAACAGACCGTCCTGAAAAGGGCGGTCTTTTTTCTTGGAACAAAACCCCATTACTCTTGTCTGATCTTACAGATAGCTGAAGAAAATATTCGCCTTTTATACCCTAGGGCAGGTGGTCTTATATTGACATATCTCGATAATTATATTATATTGTGTAACCCTATTTGTTTATTAAATCTGTATAAAACCTAAATAGTTATGTCAGCATCCTTAAAAGAACGGCTCCACCAGAAAATCGAAGAGTGGAGACCAAGAACAAAAAAATTACTTACGGATTATTGTGATGTGGTTGTGGGCGAGGTAACCATTGCGCAGGCCATAGGTGGCATGCGTGGGGTGAGAAGTCTTGTAACTGATATCTCCTACCTGGATCCCCAGGAAGGCATCAGGTACCGGGGCTATACCCTGCCTGAAGTATTTGAAAAACTTCCCAAGCCCCCTGGTGCGGAAATGCCCTATGTGGAAGGGCTCTATTTCCTGCTGCTTACCGGCGATATTCCAACGGATAGTGAGGTGGCTGACCTGGCCGATGAGTTCAGGAAGCGAAGGATCCTTCCGCGCTACGTCTATGAGGTGATTGACGCCTTCCCCTCCTTTTCACCGCCGATGGCCATCTTTTCTGCTGCCATTCTGACCATGCAGCGTGAGTCCTTTTTTGCCAAGAAGTACCAGGGAGGGATCAGCAAAATGGATTACTGGGATCCCACCTACGAGGATTCGCTGAACCTGCTGGCCAAGCTACCTGAGGTTGCTTCCTATATCTACGCCAAGCTTTATCGCGATGGCAAGCGTATCCAGTCCAATCCCAATCTGGATATGGGAGCCAATTTTGCTCATATGATGGGCATCCCCAAACCCTACGATGATGTATCGAGGCTCAATTTCATCATTCATGCGGACCATGAGAGTGGAAACGTAAGTGCACACACGGGACACCTGGTTGGAAGCTCCTTATCAGATATTTACCTCTCCATCTCAGCCATGATCAATGGGCTGGCCGGACCCTTGCATGGACTGGCTAACCAGGAGGTGCTCAGATGGCTGCAGGATCTGGTGGAGAAGATGGACGGACAGGTACCCACGGAGGAGGAGATGAAACAATTTGTATGGGACACGCTGAATTCAGGACAGGTAGTCCCGGGCTTTGGACACGCCGTATTGCGTAAAACGGATCCCCGCTACACGCTGCAGCGAGAATTCTGCCAGAGCCATATGAAAGATGATCTCCTGTTCCAGTACACCGATATGCTTTACAAGGTGGTGCCACCCATTCTGAAAGAGCAAGGAAAGGCTAAGAACCCCTGGCCCAATGTGGATGCCCAGTCGGGTATTATACACTGGCACTATGGAATTACTGAATATGAATTTTATACCGTACTCTTTGGGATTGGCCGCTCCATTGGAATTACAGCGAACCTGATCTGGGACCGTGCGCTCGGCTATCCGCTGGAGCGACCCAAATCGGTTACCACCGATATGCTTGAAAAGTTAGCCATGGAGTCCCGGAAGAAGGACGCTGAGAAGGGAAAAGCTGCTACAAAGTGCAAGGATGATTAAAGCCTTTGGGGGTGAATCCCCTGAAAAGTAGTATCAGAAGGGGGTGTCTCAAAAGGGCACCCTTCTTTTTTAACTCGTTTTCATGCGATTAATGTAATGAAATACAGCTTTTACATATATCTTTGAGGCATTAATCACTTTAGAATGCCCATTTGTCAAAGCTGACATGGAATGGATCCCAGCTACCATATCAGGCCTTTATAAGCAGTTTTTCCTGCTGCTTGTCATTTTTGTGCTCGGTAGTCTCCTGGTACATATCCTGCTGTTTAATAGAAGGACCAGGAAGTATCGAAGCGCTTTCCGCAGGATGAAAAAGCAGCAACAGGAATCGCTGCTCGTACTGAAGCATCGAAACCAGCTGCGTGACCGGACCAGGGGTTATGAACAGAGCCTCACCTATGCGCAAAGAATTCAGAAGGCCATGTTTCTGACGCCAAAGAAGTTGGGAGCCTATTTCCCGGAGTCCTTTATTTACCAGCGGCCTAAAGAGATTGTTAGCGGTGATTTTAACTGGGCCAAGAGGATCAACGGCAAAATGCTTTTTTCGGTGGCCGACTGCACGGGCCATGGGGTTCCGGGTGCATTTATGTCCCTGCTTGGCCTGGAATTTTTGAGGCAGATTACTGTGGGAAAGGGAATCCTCGATCCCGCCGGAATTCTCAATGAGATGAACAGACAGTTCGATATCGTCCTGGGGAATACGGAGGACATTTCCCTGAAAGATGGAATAAACCTGGCCCTCTGCACCTACGACTATAAATCGCGGATACTGGAGTTTGCCGGTGCATTCAATCCCCTCTATATTATCAGGGATCATGAAATCCTGGAGATGAAGGGCGATCGCATTATTGTCGGGCCTGATTATGGACTTCAGCGCGGAAAATTTGAAAACCGGAGGGTGGCAATCAGAGAGAATGATATGCTCTATATGTTCACCGACGGCTACCCGGACCAGTTCGGCGGGCCGGAGGGAAAGAAGTACAAATACCGGAGGTTCAGGCATCTTCTGATGTCCATTCACCAGCTCCCCATGGCAGAACAGCTCCGGAGACTGGAAGAGAATATGAACGAATGGATGGGCACTAAAGAGCCTCAAATAGACGACCAGACCATTATAGGGATCAAGCCAGCAAGTTTCGCATCTTTCTGATAAGCAGTTCGGTGGTGAAGGGTTTGGCAATATACTCATCCGCCCCGCCAGCCAGGCAATTCTCCCGGTCTCCCGCCAGGGCATTGGCTGTCACGGCTATGATGGGCACATGACTATCTCCGGTGGACTCAATTTCGCGGATTTTTTTGGTTGCCGTGATCCCATCCATAACGGGCATCATAATATCCATCAGGATCAGGTCATATTTTTTGAGCCCGAACATTTCAAGTGCCTGTTTACCGTTCAGGGCCACATCGATCTGACTGACCGCCTTGCTCAGACTGAGTATCACAATCTTCTGGTTAATCACATTGTCCTCAACCAGCAGGATTTTAGCATTTTTCAGAGAGGTGCCCCGTTTTACCGGTCTTTTTTCCAGCTCCAAGGTTCCCAGATGATTGCTGGCTTTGGTGGGATCTTTGGTGAAGTCCTGGAGAAAGCGAATGGTAGTTCCGCCCGTTTCGCGTTCGGCCAGAATCGTACTGTCGATCTCATGCAGGAGGATATAGGCATTGGCCAGGTTGGTGCCGGGGTGAGCGTTCCCATGATAGAGGGAGCGGATATACTCTACCAGTGAACCGCTCTCATCCGTTTCCACATGAAATCTGAACTCGAGTCTCACCTGGCTGGGAGTCTCCTTCAGGGATCGAATCTCAAGTTTTACAGGATTACCGGTTACCCGGTAATCATTGACGCCGTGAATGATGTTCACAATCAGGCTGCGCAGCAGGCTGGGATCGCCTATAATATAGTGATTCAGATTGTCACGGCGCGAAATGGAGACCTCATCCCCTGTCCCTCCACCGGATTTCAGAATATTCAGACATTTCTCCAGAACGGAAGTCAGATCAAAGGAGGTGATACTCTTCTGGTAGTCCACGATCCCCGGTGAGGCAATCTGAACAATCTTGTTTACATCCTCGATAAGCAGATTGGTGGACGCTTTGAGGGTTTCCATCAACTCCTTCTGTTCCGAGTTCAGCCTTTCATCATGTACCAGATTGTTAATCAGTGCAATATTACTGAGCGAGGTTCGAAGCTTGTGCGAAAGCTTGCTGATAAAGTCATCCTTGCTGACAATGGTCAACTCTGCCTGCTTTTTTGATTCCTGCAGGCTGTGCATTAATTTGCTGTTGGCCCGCTCCAGGTAGATGGATACAAAAATTACCACCGTATAGGCAAAGTAGAATACCAGGGAGTTGAACAGATCGAGCTGGATGGAGGATTCGAACAGCCTGAGTGAATTCAGGCCTATGGTCAGAATTCCCAGCCCAATGGCAACATAGATTCCAGGACGGCCATTTAAACCAACAGCTACCAGTGGAAAGAGCAGGTAGAAGGCAAGTACCAGCAGGGCGGATACTCCCTCATTAAACAGATAGGCGCTTAGAAATATTAAAGCGGTCAATACCACCCCAAGCATGCTGCTCAGATCGGTTTTCCGGCCGGCGGGAACCAGGTAAAACAGCAGCACAGCCAGTCCCAGGGATACAAGATTAACAAACAGTAGCTCAAGCTGACCGGCGATAGCTGCATATACGACAAAAAGAAAAAGGGAGAATATGAGGATCATGTAAAAGAAATTGATCCTTTTAGCCCTGATTGCCAGGGACTGTTCCATCTGGTCATCTACCTTAAAGGAGAGAAGTTTTTGTAAAAAATCGAGAAACATACAATTCCAAATTCGGGCTTAGTTTTCCAAAGAAAGTTAAATATGGGCAATGATAAAAAATATTGGCTCTATTTTTGTGCCTTAAACACATAATAGTTAGTAATTTTGTGTTTAGATAGAGAAAGGTCGCATTATGAGAAGAGTCGTTTTTTTCGCATTGCTATTTTGTTGCTCCCTGTTGATGGCACAGGAGAGCCAGGAGAGAGAGAGGGTTCTTTATACCCCCGACTTTGAGTTCACGGACGGAATTTTTCCAAATTTTGAGCGTGTTTTGGAGAATGATCCCATTCCTCCGGCGCGCATAGTGACCGATGAGGACCTGTTTGACCGGGCCTTTTATGACAAGGTGACCGCTCAGAAGGAGATCATCATTTATGATGACAATGCGGTAAAACGAGTGATTAAAACAGCCGATATATGGGGCTACAGCCGAAATGGAATCCTCTACATCAATGTGGGCTCTGCATTCCACAGGATTAGTTTTATGGGGACCATCTGTCATTTCGTGGCTACTGTTACCACATACAATCCGAATTATTACGATCCCTACTATTACAATCCCTACTACTCCAATGCCTACTATTACAACCGCTATTCCATGCCCCGGTCCAATGCAGGAAGTACGGATCTGCAGCAGTATCTGCTGGACTTTTATACGGGCGATGTGATGGAGTATGACACAGAGAGCGTGGAGGTACTGTTAATGCGGGATCCCGAGCTGGCAGATGAGTATCATGCCCTTCCCAAGCGGAAGAAGAAGCAGATGAAGTTTGTATTTATTCGCCGCTTTAATGAAAAACATCCGCTGTACTTTCCGGAAAGCAAATATTAATAACCAAACCCATAGCAAGTAATGAAGAAGTCTTATGCCCTCCTGCTACTGTTAATCCCCATGATTCAGCTGCAGGCTCAGAGAGAGTATTTACCTACCCAGGAGGACCTGGATCATTTTTTTACCACAAAGACTTACGTAGTGCTGGAAAGCAATGCCATATCGGATTATAATATTGAGATCCAGGATGCGGTAAATAAATTCTGGGATATTACGGAATATGAGTTTCTTAAAATGGAAGATTTCGCCGAGAAAAGCAAGGATAAAAATGCCTCTTTTCTCTATCTGGCGGGGGTAAGTTTTGAGAAGGACAGATCAAATACCCGGTACAAGTTCCTCTGTCTGTCACTGGGCGGCAACCGGGTGTCTATCGATGATTTAAGGGATGTGGCCAACATTCCCATGAGTTACTTCGGCGTGGACGGGGATCTATATGCCTACAAGCTGGGGATCATGATCAGGTTCCTTCAGTACCACGTTCAACTAATCACCAGGAAGCACGAGATTGTAAGTCAGAATGTCTACAAATACTATAATGAGAATATGGCAGATGTAAAAGGGAAGACCCTGTACCTGGTCGAAGAGGAACTGGCCAGGGATGTCTCCTCCCTGGCAAAGATCAAAGCCATATATCCCGGCGAGGTAAAGCTTGTGGACCGGGAGACCATCAAGGAACTGATCATGGCCGAGGATGAAAATGCCGTGGTGCTGCATAAGGTGGGGCCCGAAGGCAAGAAAATGAATGCCCGGGTATATAAAATACTTATCGGATTGGACGAGGCCAAGTTTTACTATTTCGACTATCACAAAGTGAATGCAAAAAATCCGGATGCTTTTCTGGCCAGTGACTTTAAAAAACTGGCAAGGGCCACCAAATAAGAGGATAGAACTCCATGGCCGATAAACCATCCATTCCCAAAGGAACCCGTGATTTTTCACCCCTGGAAATGGCCAGGCGTAACTATATTTTTGATGCCATCCTCAGGATCTTTAAAGTGCATGGCTATCTGCCCATTGAGACGCCGGCCATGGAGAACCTTTCTTCACTGATGGGGAAATATGGGGATGAAGGGGATAAACTATTATTCAAGATTCTGAATTCGGGCGATTTTAAGGCAAAGCTCGGTCCGGAAGAGCTCACCGGGGTCCCCGCCGGGAGGCTGGGGACCATGATTTCGGAGAAGGGATTGCGCTATGACCTGACCGTGCCCTTTGCCCGTTATGTGGTACAGCACCGCAACGAGATCACGTTTCCCTTCAAGCGCTACCAGATTCAGCCTGTCTGGAGGGCAGATCGCCCCCAGCGCGGGCGTTACAGGGAATTTTACCAGTGCGATGTGGATGTGATCGGGAGTCAGTCCCTGCTCAATGAATTTGAGCTGATCCAGATCATCGACGAAGTGTTTAAAGCCCTGGGACTGGAGGTGGTAATCAAGCTGAATAACCGGAAGGTACTGGCAGGGATTGCAGAGGCCATCGGGGCACCGGAACGAATGACCGATATCACAGTGGCCATGGATAAGCTGGAGAAGATCGGGCTGGAGGGAGTTCTGAACGAACTGGAGCAGAAGGGCCTGAGCCAGGAGTCCATAAAGAAACTAACTCCTCTATTGAAGAAGGAAGGGACCAATGAGGAAAAGCTAACTTTTCTGGGGGATTTCCTGGAGGGATCTGAAAGCGGACGGGAGGGCTTAAACGAGGTGCGCAGCCTGTTTAACTATATGGAGAGCGATCCCGTGGAGGCTCTGCTTGAATTTGACCTGACCCTTGCCAGGGGCCTGAGCTACTATACGGGAAGCATCCTGGAGGTAAAATCCACTGAGGTGGCCATGGGCAGTATATGCGGAGGAGGAAGATACGATGATCTGACCGGTATTTTCGGTCTGGACGGGGTATCGGGCGTGGGCGTCTCTTTTGGCGCTGACCGCATCTACGACGTATTGCTTCAACTGGAGCGTTTCCCGGAAAGAGCGGCCCTGGATACCCGCTTGCTCTTTGTGAACTTTGGGGAGAAGGAGGTAAGGCACATCCTCCCCATCCTGGGCCGTCTGCGGAAAAGCAGCATTGCTTCAGAACTCTACCCCGACCAGGCAAAGATGAAGAAACAGCTGAATTATGCCCACAAGCGGAATATTCCCTTTGTGGCGCTGGTAGGCGAACAGGAGATCGCAGATGGGCTTATCACACTCAAGGAGATGGAAAGCGGAAAGCAGGAGAGGCTTAGCCCGGAACAGCTGATTGAGCGATTATCCTCTGCCAAATAACATTTATTATTCCGACACTGGCTCATTTTTTTTTCTGTACTTGAACTTTAAATTTCAAGGATATGGATAAGGTGCACCTGGTGACAACCGAGGAGATCGGGTGGAAGAAATTTGAAGAGATCATTTCGGGAGGAACAAAGATCGTATTATCCGGCGAGGTCATTGAGAAGATCAGGGTCTGCAGGGACTATCTGGATCAAAGGATGGAAAATACGGAGGAGATCCTTTACGGGATCAATACCGGATTTGGCTCGCTTTGCGATACCGTGATCTCGGAAGAGAACCTGGGATTATTACAGAAGAACCTGGTGATGTCACATGCCTGTGGTGTCGGGGACGAAGTGAGTGAGGAGATTACCCGTCTGATGCTACTTCTGAAGATCCAGTCCCTTTCCTACGGTCACTCCGGGGTTCAGGTGGAAACGGTCCAACGCCTGGCCGATCTGTATAACAACGATATTTTGCCGGTAGTCTATACCTACGGCTCTCTGGGAGCCTCGGGCGACCTGGCTCCCCTGGCGCATATGAGCCTGCCCCTGCTGGGGATGGGCGAGGTGAATGTGAAGGGGAAACGGAAGCAGGCCGCTGAGGTGTTGCAGGAGATGGGGTGGGAGCCCATTGAGCTGAAATCCAAGGAGGGACTGGCGCTCCTGAACGGAACTCAGTTTATGAGTGCTTACGGGGTATACCTCTGTTTGAGAGTGTTTAAACTTTCCCACCTGGCAGATATGATTGCCGCTCTTTCCCTGGAAGCCTTTGATGGCCGTCTGGAACCATTCCACGAGTTGATTCAGCAGATCCGCCCTCACCAGGGCCAGCTGGTCACCGCCCGCCGGATCAGGTGGCTGCTGGAGGGAAGTGAGCTCATCGAGCGACCCAAGAAGCATGTGCAGGACCCCTACTCCTTCAGATGCATCCCGCAGGTTCACGGAGCTTCCAAGGACTCCATAAACTATGTGGCCTATGTGTTTCGTAATGAAATTAATGCCGTCACCGATAATCCCACCATCTTTCCGGAGGAGGACCTGATCATCTCGGCAGGGAATTTCCACGGACAGCCCCTGGCCCTGGCCCTGGATAACCTGGCCATTGCCATGAGCGAGATGGGAAACATCTCCGAGCGGCGCACCTACCAGCTGCTAAGTGGGACCCGGGGCCTGCCTCCCTTCCTGGTGGCTAATCCCGGACTTAATTCAGGCTTTATGATTCCGCAGTACACCGCGGCCAGCATGGTAAGTCATAACAAGCAGCTCTGTACCCCCTCTTCGGTGGATTCCATTGAGTCCTCCCAGGGACAGGAGGATCATGTAAGCATGGGGGCCAATGCAGCCACCAAGGCCTATCAGGTAATGCTGAACCTGGAACGGATCCTGGCCATTGAGCTATATAACGCAGCCCAGGCCCTGGAATTCAGGCGCCCGGCCCGCAGCAGTCCGATTCTGGAAAAATTCCTGGAGGATTACCGTAAGCAGGTTTCTTTTGTGACGGATGACAAGGTGATGTACCGGGATATTGAACTCAGTGTGAAATTCCTGCAGGAGCTTGATCTGGACCTGCCGGAGGATCTGATTATGATGCGCGATTATTCGCCGGAAGATATGAGGTAGTCTAGAACCAGAATTGAGCGGGTTCCGATGCAGAGGGCTCTGGCCCCTCGGATTTTTTACCGGAACCTCCTCCCTGGCCACGGCTGCCACCGCCTTCTTCCCGGAGCTTGCGAAGCAGGTGACGACGGAAATCCCATTCCACCTTACCCAGTTTCAGTACCTTTTTGGCTGGTAAGGCATCAAGGAACTTTTCCTGATAATATTCCATTTCCAGTTCCAGCTGTTTCTCTTTCAGGTTATAGCCTTTATTCAGGGTTTCCAGGATTTCCATATCTGTGAGGTTCTCTGCGTTTTTATGGGCATAGCTCCAGGTATTTCGCTCATCCTCTACCAGTTTCATCTTCCTGTTCTGAAAATCCTCATAGAGCGGCCAGAAGGCTTTGCCTTCCGCCTCGGTCAGCTCCAGCTTTTCTGTGAAGTATACCCTGCGCTCCTCTTTGAATTTTTCGATCTGCTCTTTGGACTGGGCATTCAGGGCTCCTGAAGTGGCGCACAGGAACATAATGGCGGTGAGAATATATAAAATTCGGGGTTTCATAATCTATTGTCTTTTTACTATTCAAAAATAAGATCCATTTCCACATCATTGATGGCCAGGTATTCAATGGCCTGTGAGGCAAAAGCCTCGTCCTCATCAAGTTCGATGCTCGTTTCTTCATCCAGAAGCTCATACAGGTAGCGGTCATCTTCTAAAACCTGCATCTGTTCCAGAATCGCCAGATCTGAATAGATTCCCTCTGAATCCTTTGAAGAGTTAAGACGGATGATCGAAGTGGAGATCAGGGCCGCAGCCAGGACAGCTGCTGCCAGGGACATCCAACGGGCAGTGGTTCCGATCTTTCGTATAGGAACCAGGGAGGATTGGTCCTCCTTAATTCGCTCCAGCAGCCGATCAGAAAAGCTTTCAAAATAGCCTTCCGGTACTCCGAAAGGATTTTTTTTCAGCGCTTCCTGCTGCAAATCCGGTTTTTTACGATCCATATTCATTTCTTATTCAGGTATTGGTTTGACCCTGAAGGCAAAAAAAGGTTTAATCCTTATCCAGCAGGGCTTCAATTTTTTTAACCGCATGATGATAGGAGGCTTTCAGGGCCCCCACCGAAGTTCCCAGGATCTTCGACATATCTTCATACTTCAAGTGATCGAAATATTTCATATTAAATACGATTCGTTGCTTTTCAGGCAGCTTCAGGATGGCTTCCTGCAATTTCAGCTGAATTTCATCCCCGTTGAACCAGGGATCTGCTTCCAGTTTCTCAATCATCTGCTCCTCCATATCCACCCAGGGAGCGAAGGCCTTTTTCTTTTTTTGTTTCAGAAAGGAGAGGGCCTCATTGGTGGCGATCCGGTAAAGCCAGGTGTATAGCCCGGATTCGGCACGGAAGGAGCCCAGGGAACGCCACACTTTGATCATGGTATTCTGCAGGACATCATCTGCATCATCGTGGCTGATCACTATCTTACGGATATGCCAGTATAGACGCTCCTGGTATTTGCCCACCAGCTGGTTAAAAGACGCCTCTTCCTTGCCATGGGTGTTAAATCCTTCAACTATTTCCCTGTCATCCCATACCGGCATATTCCTGCATACTTTGATAGTCAGATTTCAATCAATAGAATTTGATGCTTTCAGGTTTCCCTTCTTTTACGGTAAAGTCCTTGACCGTGGTAAAGGAGGAGGATTTATGATTGTCATTGCGGAACACGACCCGGTATGAACCTGGCTGAAGGTTATAGGACTGAACTCTGATGTTTTCGCGCAGATTCATCACCCATTCCTGTTTCCCCGATGTTTTCATCTGGTAAAGGGTGCCTGCCCCGGCCTCTCCCGTGTTAAAGGTCACATAGCCGGGAGCCGGGATTTCCACGGTGGTGGTATTGCTCTGGCTGATCTCCACACCGCGAACTTCCATGAGCGGGTAAATGGGGATCAGCAGATCATAGGAGCCTGTCAGGTATTTTTCCAGGGATCCGATTTCCTGAATGTTAATCAATTCCTGATCCCCGGCCCTTCGCACCAGGACCTGCTCACGCTCATAGGCCGTTCCTCTCGAAGTGCGGATATAGAGGTAACCCTGGGGAGCATCCACAGAAATGGTGTTGTGTCTCCCGGCCACCAGCCTGACACTATCGATCCGTAAGGGGGGAATGGTTTGTATGCCGATGTCATAGGTTACCATGGGGTCCAGGGACAGGGTGTCCGGATTTCCAAGCCTGTTGAGGGTATGGATCATATAATAATGGATGATCCCCGTATAGCGGTCATAGAAGGTGATATTCACGTCGGTCTCCGTGGGTCTTGACCGGCTGTCCAGCAGATTGATCTGGGCTGAGGTGGTATTAAGGGCCTGTGTGATCACTTCCTTCAGGGCTTCCCGGTACTCTTCCTGGGTGGGAGTATCATAATATTCTCCTATACAGTCAAAGGTTTCCCTGAATCCCGGGTCACTTCCGATACCAATCACAAAAGGCCTCAGAATGATCCCTTTCTTCTGAAGTTCAAGCGAAACCTTGCAGGGATCGCCATCGCAGGCTTCAATCCCGTCGGTGATCAGCACGATGATGTTCCGGCAGCTCCCGCAGGGAGGGAAATCTTCCGGAGCCTGGGCCAGAGAGCGGGCAATCGGGGTGGTGCCTCTTGGCTGGATCCCATTCAGGGTTTGTCTGATCTTGGTGGCATTCTGTTTATCAAAGGGGACCTCGAGCCTGGTGTCGCTGCAGTCCTGGGGGGGGACCGGACTCTGATGACCGTAAACCCGCAGAGCCATCTCCACATTTTCCTTCAGCTCCAGGGTATCAATCATCTCGAAAAGTATTTCCCGGGCCAGATCAATTTTGCGCTCCCCGTCCCATTGCCCGGCCATGCTGTTGGAAGCATCAAAAATAAAGAGGATACGCGAAGTGGGCGCTCTGCCGGTGGTGACTGTCTGGGCAAAAAGGGCGCCCGGATCTTGAATACCCGGAATAAATTGCAGAGCCAGGAAAGTCAGAAAGAACAGGCCTCTGAAGCTTGCGCCAGTTTGTTTTATCATGGAGTAAACGCTGTTTGGCCCTAAAAATACAAAATCGCAAGATGAAAAAACGCTTGTACGGCTATTTATCCTCAGTAAAGCTACAGGACAAGCAATCTGTAGGTCCCGGAAAGTGTTCCCAGGGTGCAACGGATCATGTAGATCCCGGGGTCTAAAAACTCCGTGGAAATTTCAATACGCTCTCCGAAAAAAGAGTGGGTATCTTTATATACCTGGCGGCCATCCAGGGTGTACAGGGAGATAAGCAGTTCACCGGCAGGCATCGCTGTTCCTTCCACATAAACCACTCCTGAAGAAGGGTTGGGGTAAATCCGAAAGGAAGAAAGCTCGGGTGGATGGGCCGACAGGCCATAGGGCTGCAGCTGGATAATCAGCTCTGTGGCCTGGTAGTCGGTAACGCTTACCGAAGTAAGGGTATCATTGAAGTAGCCCGGAGCGGAGATAATCAGGTCATACACGCCCTCCTTGATCAGGCGGTAGAAATCCCCAAAAGTTTCGGAACTGTGCACCACGGAGTAGAGGCTGTCGTGGTTCTCAATCTGGATCCGGGCCCGGACCGGGGTAGCGCTTTCCTGGTCCGTGACTGTTCCACGGATCCCGTACAGGCATTGAGACATATAGTTAATCAGGGAACGCCGGTTGATGTTCCAGTACTGATCCAGCTCGTCTGAAGGAAGCAGCTTATCCATGGAGAGTTCCAGGGTGACCTCCCTGCCCTCCAGGTACCAGTTCACATAGTCCTGCCGGGTACCCAGAGCTTCGTACCAGGCCCATCCATTGGTGATTCCATCGTCGGGCCATCCCCACATATAATCCGGATCCACCGCCATGGCTTCATCGGCATATTCCCGGGAGACAAAGCGGTACCAGGCATCATCCGCGTGCAGCCAGGAGGTAAAATCCCAGGGATAATTAACCACCTCTTCGCCTCCATGCAGGTTGGCCGACATGCTGAAACGGTGTTTGCTCAGGAATTCCATCATAAACCTGTTCTCCATGGCCCGCCCGGTGGTATCGTCCTCCTGTCCCAGGTCCGGTCTCGGGAAGTCCCGGTTCAGATCGGTCCCGTCCCTGGCGGTGCGGATCGCATTAAGCAGGGAAAGGTCGTTATCATTGTGGAAGCTGCCATCGGGATTGGCCAGGGGATTGATCCAGATGGCCAGGTGATCCACCAGGGTGCTGATCTCGCTGTCCACCCCATAGCCACTCAGCAGGGTGTCGGCCAGGCGAAGCAGGAGTACATAGCCCAGCACCTCATCGCCATGCATGGAGGAGCTGTAAAGAAAGGAAGCCTCCGCTTCCTCCTCCTCCACCTGATCGCTGATTTTGAGTGCCAGCAGGAGCCGTCCTTCCTGGGAGTAGCCAAAGGTATCGAGCCTGCAGATCTCCGGGTAGGAAGCTGCAAAGCCCTGCATCATCTCCAGGTAGTGGTCGTAGGTGGGATATTTCCGGAAGGTGAGGGCCTCGGCCAGGTCCAGGGCCATATCGCTGTCGTCAAAACGAACCGAGCTGATCCGCTGTGCATCCAGGGGAGCTGGGGCCAGGTGGCTCAACAGGCACAGCAGGATCATCATCTGGAGCCTCAGGAAAGCGGTGCGGATCCGCTCCTGCAACATTTTTTGCCCCTGCACCATTATACGTTGAATCTGATATGAAGGATATCGGCTTCTTTTACCTCATAGTTTTTTCCTTCCACCGAAAGCTTGCCCTTGTCCTTGCAGGCCTGCTCCGATCCCAGGCTGATAAAATCTTCATATTTCATGACTTCGGCACGAATAAAGCCGCGCTGCAGGTCCGAGTGGATGGCACCTGCTGCTTCGGGAGCCAGGGCACCCTTGCGGATGGTCCATGCCCGGATCTCCTTGGGCCCCACGGTGAAAAAAGAGATCAGGTTCAGCATGGAGTAGGCCGAGCGTATGAGCTTGCTGACTCCCGGCTCTTCCAGTCCGGCATCCTGCAGGAACTCTTTGCGATCCTCCTCATCCTCCAGTTCGGCAATCTCCGATTCCAGACGGGCTGCCAGCACCAGGATCTCGGCCTCTTCCCCGGAAAGGTACTCCCTGACCTGCTCCACGTAGCTGTTGCCAGGGATGGCTGCTTCGTCTTCCACATTACACACATACATCACGGGTTTGCTGGTAAGCAGGAAAAGATCCTCCACATGTTTCCGGTCTGTTTCATTCATCTCCAGGCTGCGGGCATTCTGAAAATCTTCCAGGTGGGCCTTGTACTTCTCCAGCACCTCCAGGCCCCTTTTTGCATCCTTGTCGCCCGACTTGGCAATTCTGGCCAGCCGTTCCATCTTTTTTTCCACGGACTCCAGGTCCTTCACCTGCAGTTCCAGGTTAATGGTCTCTATATCCCGGACCGGGTTCACCGACCCGTCGATATGGGGAAGCTGTTCGTCATCAAAGCAGCGGATCACCTGGATCAGCGCATCGGTATTCCGGATATCGGTGAGGAACTTGTTGCCCACACCTTCTCCCTGGTTGGCCCCTCTGGCGAGCCCGGGGATATCCACGATTTCCACGCTTGCAGGGATGATTTTTTCGGTGGGCTGGAAATTCTCCAGATTATAGAGCCGGGGATCGGGGACATTCACCACCCCTATGTTTGATTTGCTGGAGGTGAAGGCAAAACTGGAGGTTTCCACCTTGGTATTGGACATGCAATTGAACAGGGTGGATTTGCCCACGTTGGCCACACCGATGATACCGCATTTTAATGCCATCTATGTTGATTTTGGTTCAAAAATAGCAAAAAAGAAGCACCTCTTGGTGACGCGGTTTTAAATATTAATGGGTAATTTTGGGCTTCCATTTAAAACAGCCATTTCATGAACCTTCAGATCCACAGCAAAGCCTCAGACAACATTCGTATACTCGCCGCCGCCATGGTGGAAAAAGCCAATTCAGGGCATCCGGGCGGAGCCATGGGTGGGGCCGATTTTGTGGAGATGCTCTACTCCAGATTCCTCCAGTTTGACCCGGATGATGGAGCCTGGCCGCTGAGGGACCGTTTTTTCCTGGACCCCGGGCACATGTCGCCCATGCTTTACGGAGTGCTGGCCCTTACCGGGAACTATTCCATGGAAGAGCTAAGCTCTTTCCGTCAGTGGGGCAGCCCCACACCGGGTCACCCGGAAGTGGATGTGAAGCGCGGCATAGAGAATACCTCCGGGCCCCTTGGTCAGGGTCATACCATGGCCGTGGGTGCGGCCATTACCGAGCGTTTTCTGGCAGCCCGTTTCGGGGAGTGGCTTTCCCACAAGACCTATGCCTTTATCTCAGATGGCGGTATTCAGGAGGAGATCTCCCAGGGCGCCGGACGTATCGCAGGTTTCCTGGGTCTTTCCAATCTGGTCATGTTTTATGACTCCAACGATATTCAGCTCTCCACCCGGACCGAGGAGGTCTCTGCCGAAGATACGGCCGCCAAGTACAGAGCCTGGAACTGGAATGTAAGCCTGGTGGACGGGCACGACCCGCTCCACATATTCCAGGCCCTTGAAACAGCCCTGGCCGAGAAAGAGCGTCCCAGCCTGATCATTGGGAAAACCATCATGGGCAAAGGGGCCCTGGATGCACAGGGCAATAGTTTCGAGGGAAAAACCTCCACGCACGGGATGCCGCTGTCGGCAGCCGGAGCCTCTTTTGAGAAGACCATCTCCAATCTGGGAGGGGACCCGGAACATCCCTTTGTGATCTTTGAGGAGGTGAAGAAGGCCTACCACGGCATCCTGGAAGAGAAACGAAAGAGGGTGGCAAAAAGAAGGGCCGAACAGGCAGCCTGGGAAAAAGCCCATCCGGGGCTGGCTGCAAAATACAAGAGTTTTCTGGAAGGAAACCTCCCGGAAATCGATTTTTCCGCCATCGAGCAGAAGGCGGGCGCGCCCACGCGCGGGGCCTCGGGAGCGGTTCTGGCCAGCCTGGCCGGGAAGGTGGAAAATCTGATCGTGGCCTCGGCAGACCTTTCCAACAGTGACAAAACAGATGCATACCTGAAGCATACCAAAGCTTTTACCCGGGGCAACTTTTCCGGCTCCTTCCTGCAGGCCGGAGTCAGCGAACTGACCATGGCTGCCATTGCCAACGGGATGGCCCTGCATGGGGGAGTGATCCCGGTGATCGGGACCTTCTTTGTATTCAGCGATTATATGAAGCCTGCAGTACGCATGGCTGCCCTGATGCAGCTGCCGGTGAAGTATGTGTGGACCCACGATGCCTTCCGGGTGGGAGAGGATGGTCCCACCCACCAGCCGGTGGAGCAGGAGGCACAGATCCGTTTGCTGGAACACCTGAAAAATCACCAGGGCAATCGTTCCATGCTGGTTCTTCGTCCGGCCGACGCCCGGGAAACTACGGTCGCATGGAAAATGGCCCTGAAGAACGATCTCACTCCCACGGCCCTCATACTCTCCAGGCAGGGGGTCCCGGATATTCCCGCCCTGCCAGGTTCTGACAGGTACAGCGATGCGCTTCAGGCAGAGAAAGGGGCCTATGTGGTGAGAGATTGCAAAGGGAACCCGGATGTGGTTCTGGTGGCCTCCGGTTCGGAGGTAGCTACCCTGCTGGCAGGAACGGAACTGCTGGAGAAGAAGAAGGGCGTGAAAGTCAGGGTGGTCTCGGTAATTTCAGAAGGGCTTTTCCGTGATCAGACCAGGGAGTACCAGGTGGGAGTCATCCCGGAGGGTCTGCCGGTGTTTGGTCTGACGGCCGGACTTCCAATCACGCTTCAGGGACTGGTTGGGGAGAAGGGGAAAGTATTCGGACTGGAGAGTTTTGGGTATTCAGCGCCCTACAAGGTGCTGGATGAAAAGCTGGGATTCACCGGAGAGAATGTCTTCCGGCAGGTGAGCGCCCTGTTGGGTGTTTAAATATATGATATGGAAAGAAAGCATTATGGGTAAAAACACGTTACGTTGGGCAGGAATAATGCTGCTGCTTGTTGTGGCAATGGTCGCCGTGCAGGGGCAGAAGATCCCCCCCCAGAAACCCAAACTGATTGTGGGGATCACCGTTTCGGGAATGCAGTACGATTACCTGTCTGTCTACTGGGATAAGTTTTCGGAAGGGGGATTCAAAAAAATGGCCACCACCGGGGCCAATTGTAAGAATGCCCGGTACAACTACCTGATTACCGATCCGGCAGTGGGATTTGCTTCCATCGCTACGGGCACCAGGCCCAGTGAACACGGCATTGTATCGGACTACTGGTACCGGCGCCTTTCCAACGAAATCGTCAACAGTATTGAGGACCCGGAGCAGACCACCATCGGGGGGTCCTACGGGACAGGGAACTACTCCCCCCGGGCCCTGCACAGCCGCACCTTCACCGACCAGATGAGGGTGCAGAGCCGCTTCAAATCACGCTCCATAGGAGTCTCCATGGATCCCAGAGCAGCGGTCATGTTGGCCGGGCATACGGCCACGGCGGCCTACTGGCTCGATCCCGTTCAGGCCAACTGGGTGAGCAGCACTTATTATATGGACTCACTCCCCGGCTGGGTGCAGGGCTTTAATGCCAAAAACTACCGGGATCTCTACCTGGAACGTACCTGGGAGACCCTTCTTCCCATCTCTGAATACAGCGAGAGCATGCTGGACAACAATCCCTTTGAAACGGGGATCAACGGACAGATTACCTTTCCCTACGATCTGGCAAAGATCAGCTCCAGGGGGAGGCAGGGAAAGGATTACAGCGTGCTGTTGGCCACCCCCTGGGGAAATACCTATACCAAGGATATGGCCATTGCAGCCATTGTCAATGAAGAGCTCGGCCGGCACGAGTACACCGATGTGATCCATATAGGGTTTAATGCCACAAAATATTTGGCAAAGCATTACTCCACCTGGTCGGTGGAGACCCAGGATACCTACCTGAGGCTGGACAAGGATCTGGCCCACCTGCTCCAGTTTCTGGATGAGCAGCTTGGACTGGAAAATGTACTGGTGTACCTGAGCGCAGAAAATGCCCTGGCCGTGGATCCCAACTATCTGGCTGAAAATCGGATCCCCTCCGGTTTTTTCAATTACCGGACCAGCATTTCTCTGTTGAGATCCTATCTGAACGCCATCTATGGCAGAGGCGAATGGGTCACCTTTTATTACGCCCAGCAGATCTACCTGAATCATCAGCTGATCGAGGACTCCAACCTTTCCCTGGAAGAGGTGCAGGACAAGGTGTCCCGCTTTATGGTGCAGATGAACGGGGTATCCAACGCTCTTCAGGCCTATGTGTTGCAGCAGAATTACTTCACCGACGGGGTAATGAACAGAATACAGAATTCTTATTATCAGAAACGTTCGGGGGATGTGATCCTCTACCTCACCCCCGGATGGGTGGAACACAGCTCTGTGGGAGGCGGGATTTACGAGGAGTTCAGGTATGCGCCGCATGTGCCTCTGATCTTTTACGGCTGGAAGATAAACCGGGTCAGCATTCCCTACCGGGTGTCCCCTACAGACATCGCGCCATCCATTGCTTCATTTCTGGAGATTTCCATGCCTGATAATGTGACGGGGGAAGTGATCCGGGAGTTGGTCAAATAGCGCTCTTAGGAAGCAGCAGGCTTATTTAAAGAGTCCCTGGTCTCACAAAAAGCTTTGATCAGGCCGGGATCTGTTTCCATGGCATTCCCCACCACAATCATGTCGGCCCCTGCAGAGAAAAGTTCCAGGGCTGTTTCGGCGGTGCGGATCCCTCCTCCTACCATCAGTGGCAGGGAGATATTCTTTCGGATAGCCCGGATCATGCCAGGCGCCACCGGCCGGGCTGCCCCGCTTCCGGCTTCCAGGTAAAGGGCCTTCAGGCCCAGCATTTCTCCCGCCATGGCCGTGGCTACGGCGATATCCGTTTTATCTCCGGGGATAGGCCGGGTATGACTCATATATTCCACCGAGCTTGCGTTCCCGTTTTGAATCAGCATGTACCCGGTAGGGATCACCTCGATTCCGGCCCGGCTCAGGTGGGGGGCTGCCAGTACATGGTTCCCGATAAGGAACTCGGCGTTTCGTCCTGAGATCAGGGAGAGAAAGAGGATCCCGTCCGCCCGGTCGGATAGCTGATATACATTTCCCGGGAAGATAAAGACAGGTATTTTGCATCCCAGCTTCAGTGCGGCGATGGTGATCTCAATGGGTTTAAACAGGATACTGCCTCCCACCAGAAGGAGATCAGGGGGGTGGAGATTGATAAAGCCGATCAACTTCTCCAGGCTCTTCGTGTCGTACCCGTCGGGATCCACCAGCAGAGCGATCCGTTTTTTGCTCCTGTCCTGCAGCTTTTGGTAGAAATTGTTCATTTCTTGACGCACCAGACCAGGGCGTAGTTATCGTGTTGTAAATACTCCATTTCAAAATTCTCCTCTCCGTTGCCATTGATCACGTGACCCTTCATGAATCCATGTTCCTCCGGTACAAAGGGGGCAATGGTTATTCCATCCCGGAAGTTGATGTCCTGTTTATCACATATTTTGTAAAGCGCTTCTTTGGCGCACCAGTGCAGATACAGGTGAAATTTGGCCTGCTCCGGATCCTGGATGATGTCCTCCCGTGCGTTTATAAATTTATTGGCGACCTTACTGATCTTTCCCGACATGAATTCCAGGTCGATTCCCACCCGCTTGTCCTTACTGATCAGCACGGCAGTCAGATTGTTGGAGTGAGAGATACTGATGTTATGGGTATTGCCTCTTACAAAGGGCTTGTTTTCGGAATTGTAGAGGATCCGGGTATCTTTCCCAATCATGGTTTTCACCAGTGCACGGACGCTGAGCCATTCAATCTTTCTGCTGATGTTTCTGAAGCTGTCGAGTTTTGCTTTCTCTACGTCAACCAGGTTGACCATGCTGTAGAGTGTATCAAAATCCTCCGTAATCTCCCACACGCCCAAATGGCAATCCGGTAATATTTCTGTTTTCAAAAATACTCCCACAATATCTCAGTTAGATCCCCCGCGAGGGGTGACTAAGTTAAAAAAATTTGATTAATACTTCCACTGCGTGGTTTCGATCAAATGCAGGATATCCTCCCGGAGGAAATCTATTACCGGATTCAGGGAGTCCCGGTTGGGCCTGCAGTTGAAATATAGTGATCCCCTGAGGAAATGATCGCTGCTGTCGGTCACAAAAAACTGAACCGCTGAAGCCACCTCTCCCTTCAGATCGTAGATCATTCCAAACCGTTTCTGATCCCTCTGGATAAAAGGGGTTTCTACGATCCCCTGCGCTTTGACGGTGTGCTTGTAGACCAGCTCCCGGCTATCGGTAATCAGGGCGTTCAGCTGACCATCCACGGCCTTATAGCTCAGGTGGATCTTTCCGTTGAGTTGAGGGACTGAAACATTGATCCATCCCTCCTCAGCCATGGAACCAGGGTCCTGTTCAATGGTGGCATATTCAGGGATCTCGAACTGGTAAAACTCCTGGTCATCGTAGAGCCGGTAGCTCTTCTCCGGATAGTCGATTTTCAGATATCCCACGGGTTTGGGTGTATAGGATTCCTTGCAGGAAACTGCCAGAACCAGCAGAGCCAGGAAAACCATCCATCCTCCTGCCAGACCCGGGGTCCGGCTGCTATCATTTTGCCTGCCGGAAGTGCTTGTGCTTCCTGCGGAGCTTTTACTGTCTTTCCCTTTCATGCTTTCTCTTCCGGGTTTTCAATATAGGCCTTGACCTCCTTAATCCGGCGCTTGTCCATGGCCACCACGGTGAATTCGATCCCCTTGCAGGTCATCCTGTCATTCACCCGCGGAAATCCTCCCTTTAACTCCAGGAGCAATCCTGCCACCGTCTCGGCGTCCCCTTTCACCTCGTCAAAGAGCTCATCATCCAGTTCAGTCACCTTATAAAAGTCATTGAGCAGTGTTTTCCCGTCGAATATAAAGGTGTGGGGATCGATCTTCCGGTAGAACTCTTCCGCCCCGTCCGATTCATCGGTAATTTCGCCCACCACCTCTTCCAGGATATCCTCCATGGTAACGATCCCTTCTGTGCCCCCGTATTCGTCCACCACGATGGCCAGATGGATCTTTTTGTCCTGGAATTCTTTCAGCAGGTCATTGATCTTTTTGGTTTCCGGAACAAAGAAGGGTTCCCGTATCAGCTTCTGCCAGTTGAATTTGTCGAGCTGCCTGATATGGGGAAGGAGGTCCTTGACATACAGGATTCCCTTCAGGTGGTCGAAGGTTTCTTTGTAGACCGGGATGCGGGAATATCCCGAATCGATAATCACCGCGATCAGGGTGGAGAGCTCTGCCTCCATATCCACGGCAACCACATCTGTGCGCGGTTTCATGATCTCACATACCTCCAGGTTGCTGAAGCGGACAATCCCCTCCAGCATCTCCTTCTCCTTCTCCACCACATCAGTGGCCAGGTCCAGTGCTTCAGAAAGATCGTCCATGGAGATATTCTGCCCCTTCCTGGTCAGCCTCCGGTTCACCAGTCGGGTGGAACGTATCAGGATAAAGATCAGCGGTTGAAACAGCCGGTCCAGGATGAACAGGGGAACTGCCATACGCCTGGCAAACTGGGGGGCAAAACGGTTGGCATAAACCTTGGGCATGATCTCACCGAAAAGTAGCAGCAGAAAGGTAATCATCAGGACCTGGATCACAAAGCCAAGCAGGGGAGTGTGGGAGAAATTAAAGATGCTGCTGGTGACAAAGGAGGCAATGATGACGATGCCAACATTGATAAAATTATTGGTAATCAGTATACTGGCCAGCAGTCTTTCGGGTTTATCCAGCAGGAAGAGCACCATGATCTCCTTTTTTGTGGGCTGCTCCTTCAGCTCATTGATGTGGGAGGGCCCCAGGCTGAAATAGGCCACTTCCGATCCGGAGATCATGGCCGAGCAGGCTAATAAAAAAGCCACCACCACCATACCAATAATAGCCCCGGAGGTGAGAGGCATCAGTATGGTCTGTTGCAAAAGGAGTATAAATGCCGGTTCCAAACCTGGAATTGAAGGTTAATAAATCAGAACGGAAGATCGTCCGGTCCGTTATCCCCGCCATCAAAAGGATCCTCAGCAGGGCCTTCTTCCTCGGCGGGGGCCTGCTGCCTTACCGGCGGTTTATCCTGGGGAGTTTGCTCTGTGCCTGAGGCCTGGGCGGTTCCGCCGGCGTATCCACCTGTGCCCTGCATTCCACCCTCTCCATCATCCGGCTTCTTTCCCAGCAGTTGCATCTGATCGCCCACAATTTCAGTAATGTATTTCCTGTTCCCGTCGGCATCCTCGTAGGAACGGGTTTTGATACGTCCCTCCAGGTAGATCTGGGTCCCCTTCTTTACGTACTTCTCTGCCACCTGTGCCAGTCCCCTCCACAGCACGATATTGTGCCACTCGGTGGTGGAAACCCGCTCACCGGACTTGTTCTTATAGGTCTCGCTCGTGGCCATTGGAAATTTGGTAATCGCGGTGGTTTCATCGAGGTACCTTGTTTCGGGGTCCTTACCAACGTTCCCCACAAGGATGACTTTATTTACAGACATAGGGTATGATTAAATTATCTTCATCTTAGATACAAGTGCAAAGATACTAAATTTTGACTGATTCAAGGTACCTGTGGATCAGTCTGGGTAACGGATATTGATCGATCTGTCCCACGGGGACAAGCATCCATTCTGGCGGGAGACCGGAGTTGGGGGAAGCTAACTCCACGTGGACAAAGCGGGCATGAATGGTACGGTGGGACAGCTGATGCCGGATGGGAGGGGAAAGCGCTGTCACCCTTACTTCCCCACCCGAATAGAGCTCCCCGATATCCTGCACCATTTCTGCTTCGCTTCTGGGCACCCTGTATTCCATCATGGGGAACTGGTAGAGCGACCTCCAGATACCGGTGTTGCCCCGCTTCTCCAGGACGGTCTCCCCGTTGGAAGTCATAATATAGAAGTAAAACCAGCGGGACACCGGCTTTTTTCCCCGGATCTTTACCGGGAACTTTTTTATGTTTCCACTCAAATGAGCATGACAGTGAGTGGCCAGGGGGCACTCCTCGCAGCGGGGGGACAGGGGGGTGCACATGATAGCCCCGAAATCGATCATGGCCTGGTTGTGCTCCCCGGGATCGGAGCCATCGAGTAATTCTCCGGCCAGGGCATAAACCAATTTTTCACCTGCAGGGACATTGACGGGCTCTTCAATGCCATACAGACGGGCAATTACCCGGGAGACGTTTCCATCCACCGCGGCTCTGGCCTCGCCATAGCACCAGGAGGCGATGGCCGCTGCAGTATATTTGCCCACTCCTTTCAGGGCCAGCAATCCCTGGTAATCACCCGGCATAAGCCCGTTCATCTGCTCCACCACCTGCCTGGCAGAAGCCTGCAAATGGCGCGCCCGGCTGTAATAGCCGAGCCCCTGCCAGAGTTTCAGCACCTTTTCCTCCGGGGCTGAAGCCAGAGCCGCCACATCCGGAAAGGCTTTCAGGAATCTTTCAAGATAGGGAAGTCCCTGATCCATACGGGTTTGCTGCAGGATCACTTCGGCGACCCAGGTGCGATAAGGGTCCCGGGTCTGCCTCATGGGAAGCTCTCTTTTGTTTTTTTTATACCACTCCCGGATTATTCTCCCAAATTTCATTACCTTCGCCTCCGCAAATTGATAATACACTTATTTATAGCGCACTAAAATAAAAATTAATTCAAATCAATTTTATATTCAGGCAAAAGTATTTATATTTGCATTTCCCAACAGAGAAACTAATGTAAATCATTGATAATTAAAGGTTTTTTAAAAATGACTAAAGCAGATATCGTAAACGAGATTTCCAAGAACACGGGAATAGAAAAGGTAACTGTCCAGAAAACTGTAGAAGCTTTCATGGAGACAGTGAAGGACTCACTTAGCAGTGACAAAAATGTATACCTGAGGGGATTTGGAAGTTTCATCGTGAAGAAGAGGGCCAAGAAAACTGCCCGCAACATTTCCAAAAACACAACCATCATTATTCCCGCACATTCCATTCCTGCTTTTAAGCCTGCTAAGACGTTCGTTAGCAAGGTGAAAACCAATGTGAAGTAAATTATAGTACGATGCCGAGCGGAAAGAAAAGAAAAAGACATAAGATGGCTACCCACAAACGCAAGAAGCGTTTGCGGAAAAACAGGCACAAGAAGAGGAAATAGATTTTCTCAACCTCTTGAATGAACTAAACCTAAAGCACCCTAAATGGGCTTTAGGTTTATTTCTGTTTAGTAATTAGCTTAATCTTCATAAATGAAAATATTGTGAGCAGTGAATTGGTAATCAACTCTACGAATGAGAGGGTTTCAATTGCTCTACTTGAAGATAGTAAGCTCGTTGAATTAAATGAATCATCGCTTAAGCAGCGCTTTTCGGTAGGAGACATCTACCTGGCCAGGGTGAAAAAAATCATGCCCGGGTTAAATGCTGCGTTTATTGATGTGGGATACGAGAAGGATGCTTTCCTTCACTACCTAGATTTAGGCCCACAATTCAGTTCTCTGAACAAATACCTGGGACAGGTCCTTGCCAAAAAGGGAAGACCCATGTCCATCAGTAAGTTCAAGCGTCTTCCTGATATTAATAAGCACGGGAAGATCAACGAGATCCTCAAGCAGGGGCAATACATCCTTGTACAAATCGCCAAAGAGCCCATATCTACTAAGGGCCCCAGGCTGACTTCCGAAATTTCCATCGCGGGAAGGAACATTGTTTTAATGCCCTTCTCCGATAAAATTTCAATCTCTTCCAAAATCTCCTCCCAGGAGGAGAAAGACCGGCTGAAGAACCTCCTGCAGGCTATCCGTCCGCAGAACTTCGGCATCATTGTTCGGACCGTGGCCGAAGGAAAGAAAGTGGCCGAACTGGACAATGAATTACGCACCCTGGTGAAAAAGTGGGAACAGTCCTTCGATCATCTCACCACCAAGGGACTCCCCAGAATGGTTATCTCTGAATTGAGCCGTGAATCGGCGGTGGTTCGTGATCACCTGAACGGGAACTTCGACGGCATCCATATCAGTAATGAAAAGGTGTTCGGCGAAATTAAAGACTACATACGGGAGGTGGCTCCCGAGAAGGAGAAGATTGTTAGACTTTACACAGGTAAAGAGCCGATCTTCGACAAGCTGGGGGTTCAGAAGCAGATCAAAGCTGCATTCGGTAAAACGGTCTCATTTAAACAGGGAGCCTACCTGATCATTGAGCATACCGAGGCCCTCCACGTCATTGATGTGAACAGCGGGAACCGTTCCCGATCTTCCAGCGACCAGGAAACCAACGCGGTGGAGGTGAACCTCTCTGCAGCAGATGAAGTGGCCCGTCAGCTCCGGTTGAGGGATATGGGTGGAATCATTGTGGTCGATTTTATCGATATGCACAGGCATGAGAACAAACAGAAGCTCTATGACAGGATGAAGGAGGCCATGTCGGCGGACAAGACCAAACACAACATCCTCCCCCTGAGTAAGTTCGGACTGATGCAGATCACCAGGCAACGGGTACGTCCGGAGATGCATATCGAGACGGCCGAGAACTGCCCCACCTGTGCGGGTAGCGGTAAGGCTCAACCTCCGATCCTCTTTCCTGAACTGGTGAAGAATGAACTTTCGCTGCTGATCTCTGAGCACCAGAGTGCAAAGCTGGAAGTGGCCCTGCATCCCTTTGTGGCCACCTACCTGACCAAAGGCTTTAACTCGGAGGAGCGCAAGTGGCGCAAGGAGTTGAAATGCAAGATCAAAATCAACTCGGTGGAATCCCTTCATTTCCTGGAGTTCAGAATCTACAACGAACAGGGTGAAGAGCTCCGCCGAAAGCGGCATTAGCCTGTAAACTTTTCAAGGGAAGAATTGTTTAGAATTGCAGACAAGAACTAAAGAATTCATGAAGAAGACAATGATACTGATGGGTGTGGCTATTATGATGGCCACATCCATTTTTGCACAGGTGGAAGATCCTGTAAGCTGGACCTTCTCCGTAGACAAGGTGCAGGGACAGGAGGCCGAACTGGTCTTTTCTGCCGAGATCGATTATCCCTGGCACCTGTATTCGGCCAAGCTCCCTGCAGGCGGACCCATTGCCACCACCCCCTGGTATGATGAATCTGAAGCCTACAGTCTGGTGGGTGATATTATTGAGGTAAGCAAACCCAAAATCAAATTTGATGTGGGCTTCCAGATGGAGGTGGGCACCATTGAGAAAAAGGCTGAATTCAGGCAGAAGGTGAAGTTTAAGGGAAGCGGCGCTCAGAAAATTACCGGGGAAATCGAATACCAGGTATGCGACGATGAGGTCTGTCTCCCCCCCAAGGGCGTGCCCTTTTCCTTCGAAGTGCAGATCGGGAGCGGAGCAACTGCCGCGGATGTAGCGGCTGCCACGGATGGAGCGGCGGCCACGGATGAAATGCTTGTTTATGAAGCGGAACCCGGTACGGAAGAGGGGGCCGGAGAAAGCGAAACGGAGACGCTGACCGGACTTTTCAACGCGAAGTCCGATAGCAATGTGGACTCTGATACCAGTGTGGCCGGGGTTCCTACCCTGGAGGGGGAAAAGTCGCTTTGGCGCTTCTTCTGGCTGGCATTCGGACTGGGGCTGCTGGCCCTGCTGACGCCCTGTGTTTTTCCCATGATCCCCATGACTGTCAGTTTTTTTATGCAGGGAAGCGAAAGCAGGGCCCGCGGGGTCTTCCGGGGACTGGTTTTCGGAATCTCCATCATGGCCATCTATACCTTGCTGGGAGTGATCGTAAGCATTTCCAATGTGGGTCCCAATGCGGCCAATGCACTTAGCACACACTGGATCCCCAACCTGATCTTCTTTGCCCTCTTTATGGTATTTGCCTTTTCCTTCTTTGGCATGTTCGAACTGGTTCTTCCCTCCAGCTGGTCCAACAAGGCCGACAGCCAGGTGGATAAAGGCGGACTGGGAGGGGTGTTCTTCCTGGCCGTGACCACCGTCCTGGTTTCTTTCTCCTGCACCGGTCCCATCGTGGGCGCCCTGCTGGTGGAAGCCGCAGGCGGACTGGCCCTGAAGCCCATCCTGGGCATGTTTGGATTCGGACTGGCTTTTGCCATTCCTTTTACGCTCTTTGCCATCTTCCCCTCCTGGCTAAAGGGACTTCCCAAGTCGGGAGGCTGGCTCAATGCCGTAAAGGTGGTGCTGGGCTTTATTGTACTGGCCTTCAGTATGAAATTCCTTATGGCCCTGGATCCTACCAGCAAGATCCTGACCCGGGAGCTTTACCTGGGGGTATGGATCGTACTCTTCTTTATGCTGGGCATGTATCTGCTGGGAAAACTCAAGTTCGCCCATGACAGCGACCTGCCTTTTGTATCGGTACCGCGTCTGCTGCTGAGTGTGGCTTCCTTCACCTTTGTTATCTACCTCTTCCTGGGACTGTTCGGGTATGAGCTGAAGACCATTTCGCCTTTGCTGCCCCCCAAGTCTCCCAGCGGGCTGGATCTGACCCGGCAGGCAGTTTACCAGGGAGCTCCCCTGGCAGCGGCGGAGGTGGCGGAAGAGTGTACGCCGGTCAGGCATGCCGATCTGTTTCACATGCCCTTCGGACTGCAGGGGTTTTACAGCCTGGAGGAAGGGCTGGCCTGTGCCAGGGTTACCGGGAAGAAGGTCCTGATCGATTTCAAGGGGCATTTCTGCTCCAACTGCAAGAGGATGGAAGCGGCCGTCTGGTCCGACCCGGAGGTGCTCAGCACCCTGCGGAACGATTTTGTGATCGTGGCCCTCTACACCGACGACCGTACCAAGCTCCCCGAATCGGAGTGGTACACCTCGGAGGTGGACGGTAAGGTGAAGAAGACCATTGGTCAGCAGAACATCGACTTTGAAATAGCCAACTTCCGCACCAACACCATCCCGCTTTATGTGATCATGGATGCCGAAGGAAATGTCCTGGGTGAGCCCAGGGGCACCGACCTGGATGTGGCCTCCTACCTGGCCTGGCTGAAGCAGGGAACCCGCTGAGTACCCTTTTGTATATGAAGCAATTGTGAAGAAAATCTTAACCGAATCTTAACATTCGCTTAATCAAGCCGTAACCACCTAGTGGTTTCTTTGTATCAAATTTAACTGTAGATATGATGATAAGAACCACACTACTTTCATTGGTCCTGCTTTTTCTGACCTGGAACGCTTTTTCTCAGGAGACAGAAGAGTATACACCCAATGGCAGGGGGACCATTAAGATTTATACCAACTATCACAGCACCTTCTCCGATGGTGAATCCAGCAAAGTTTTTGAGATTCAGCGTGCCTACCTGGGGTACCAGGCCAATTTAAGCGAGAAGATTTCCGGAAAACTGATCGTGGACGTGGGTGACCCGGGTGTCGGGAAACTTCAAATGACCGCCTATCTGAAGAACGCCTTCATGCAATATAAGGATGATAAGCTGCTAGCCAGGATCGGTATGATCGGGCTCCATCAGTTCAAGATTCAGGAGGATCTGTGGGGGGGACGTTACCTGTACAAGTCCTTTATGGATGAACATAAGTTTGGTCCCAGTGCTGACCTGGGAGCCTTTGTGGCTTACCAGTTCCATGACCTGGTGAGCGCAGACCTAACCCTTGCCAACGGGGAAGGGTATAAGTCCATTGAATCGGATAGCATTCTGAAGTATAGCGTTGGTGCGACCCTGAAACCCTTTAGCGGGCTCGTTTTCCGGACCTCATACGATTATATGGGGCGGGAGGCCGTGCAGCAGACCCTGGCTTTATACCTGGGCTACAGTGTGGAGAATTTGGATCTGGGTGCAGAATATAACTACCAGTGGAACCATCAGATGGTTCAGAACAATCACCTTAGAGGACTTTCCTTCTATGGTTCCTACCAGTCTAAGCTTGCCAGGATCTTTGCCCGCTACGACAAGCTTTCCTCTCCTGAGCTCAGTGGAGATACAGATCCATGGAACTATGGGGATGATGGCCAGTTGTATATTGCGGGGGTGGAATTTCATCCTGTAAAAGGTTTAATCATCACTCCCAACTACCAGGGATGGATCCCGGCCGACGGAAGTTCCATGCTCCACTCCGCCTATCTGAGTCTGGAAATAAAATTTTAAATTCCATTAATAAAAAACAAATAGATGAAAGCTTACACCTTAATTTTAGCCATCGCCCTTTTCCTGGCATCCTGTGGAAACAGCGGGTCGGATAATAAATCCGGAACCAGGGAATCAGCCCCTGTAGATCTTAGTGCAGCGGGAGCAACTTTCCCTCTTCCTTTTTATAATGTAGCCATCAAAAACTACACAGAGAATTCAGGTCAATCCATCTCATACGGTGGTGTCGGATCCGGCGGAGGTATCCGGAGCCTGACAGACCGGGTAGTGGACTTCGGGGGCACAGATGCCTTTTTGAGTGAGGACAAAGAGGCTGAAATGCCCGGAGAAATTGTTCACATTCCCACCTGTATCGGGGCTGTGGTGATTGCCTTTAATATCCCGGGTGTGGAAGCATTGAGACTTTCCAATGCAAACCTCCAGGATATCTTTCTGGGGACCATCACCCGGTGGAACGATCCACAGATTGGGGCTTCAAATCCGGGGATCACACTTCCAGATATGCCCGTAACCGTGGTGCATCGTTCAGATGGAAGCGGAACCACCCACATCTTCAGCGATTTTATGAGTAAAATCAGTGCTGACTGGGAAACCAGGGTGGGCAGGGGCAAATCTCTGATGTGGCCTGTTGGGATTGGAGCCAAAGGAAATCCCGGAGTAGCGGGAACCATTAAGGCAACCGAGGGAGCAGTGGGGTATATCGGATCCGAATTTGCTTTTGCACAAAAAATCCCGGTGGCCCAGGTGGAGAACAGCGCCGGGAACTATATTCTGCCGAGCCTGGAAAGCATCAGTGCTGCTGCCAGGGCCGAGATCCCTGCCGACACCAAGGTGATGCTGACCTGTTCCAGCGATCCGGAGGCTTATCCCATAAGTGGATTCACCTGGATCATCCTGTATAAGGAGCAAAACTATAATAAGAGGAGCCTGGCACAGGCTCAAGAGACGGTGAAATTTCTCTCCTGGCTTATTGAAAAAGATGCCCAGGCTCTGGCCCAGCAGGTCAACTATGCCCCGCTTCCCGCAGAAACCGTGATGCAGGCAAAGGCGATCCTGGGAACGGTGGTATATGACGGAAAGTCCCTGTTAAACTAAATAAAACCCGGTTATGGGGAAGTTATGGTAAACAGTGAAAAAGTTGTAAAGATTGTCTTATTTCTTTCTTCTTTACTGATCATCCTTATTACTGCAGGAATGCTGCTGTCGCTTATGAACGGCTCCATTCCTGTATTTAAGGAGTTTGGGTTACGATTTATCATTTCCTCCCAGTGGAATCCCACAGAGGGCAGGGAGGAGTATGGGGCTATGGCCTTTATTGCCGGAACCCTGATGACCTCGGTGATAGCCATTGTTCTCTGTTTTCCGCTTGCTTTTTCCAGTTCCCTCTTTATCGGGGAGTATTATCGGGGCACCCGGATAGCCAGAATCATGGGAACCCTGGTGGATATGCTGGCTGGCATCCCCTCCATAGTCTATGGCCTGTGGGGCTTTTACGTGCTCCGTCCTCTGATTGTGAGCCTGGGGCTGAATGCCCAGGGCTTTGGAGTATTTACCGCGGGCGTTGTTCTGGCCATCATGATCATCCCTTATGCCACCTCCATTTCTACGGAAATCATCAAGATGGTTCCCGGGGAACTCAAGGAGGCCGCTTATTCCCTTGGAGCAACCAGGAGGGACGTGATTCTCAGTGTTGTGATCCCCAATGCCCGTTCAGGGATCTTCACCAGTTTTGTTCTTGCCTTCGGGAGGGCGCTGGGGGAGACCATGGCCGTAACCATGCTGATTGGGAATGCGAATATTATCCCTGAGAGTATTTTTGGTGCCGGGAATACCATGGCCTCAGTAATAGCCAACCAGTTTGGAGAGGCCGAAGGATTGAAGCTGAGTGCACTGATCAGCATCGGGCTCCTGCTCTTTGTGATTACCGGGATCATAAATGGGATCGGCAAAATGATCATTAAAAGGTTTAACAGCTAGCTGATGTCCAAAGCCAGGGAAAATATCGGAGACAGTACAGTCAGAAGGCGGATCAGGAAGAACCGGCTTTTTCAGGGGGGGGTTATCTTTTTCTCCCTGCTCACCATCTCACCCATTCTGCTTATCGTCTACAAGCTGGTAGCCAAAGGATACAGGCAGATCAACTTTGATTTTTTCACAAAGAAGGCCCCCGATACCTATGAAGCCATGCTTGCTGTGGGAGCCGGAGAGATTATTCCCGGGGGCATCCTGAATGGGATTGCCGGAACCTTCTATATGGTCTTGATCGCCTCCCTGATCGCCATCCCCGTGGGCCTGTTGATCGGGATCTTCCTTTATGACCAGAAATCAAAAAGATATGCAGCCCTCGTCCGTGACATTACGGATATTCTTCAGGGAGTCCCCTCCATCGTGCTGGGATTGATCGCCTATTTCTGGGTTGTAAAAAATATTACCAATGGATTTTCAGCTCTGGCCGGTAGTACCGCCCTGGCCATCATGATGCTGCCATTGATCATTCGTTCCACCGAGGAAACCCTGAAGATGATCCCGGAAACTATCCGGGAGGCTGGATTTGCCCTGGGTGTTCCCTATCATAAGATCATCCTCAGGGTATTGATTCCATCCGGATTCAGCGGCCTGCTCACAGGCATCCTGTTGGCCATCTCCAGGATTATTGGAGAAACGGCGCCTCTGATGCTGACAGCGCTGGGGAGTATGGAGGTGAATTTTCAGATCGATAAACCCACCAGTGCGATTCCCCTGCTGATCTGGGAGTTTTATAACGATCCGAATATGGTGGATCTGATCTGGTCGTCCTCGCTGCTGTTGATGATGATGGTACTGTTACTGAATCTCTTATCCCGACAAATTATTGCCAGAAGAAGCTAGAAAATGAGTGAACTTATAAAACATATATCCGACCCTGTCCTGGAGCTGCGATCTTTATCAGTATCTTATAATAAGGAGAACACCGCAGTAACCAAGGTGAGTGCCGGCATAAAAAGGAACCAGGTTACAGCCATTATGGGACCCTCGGGTTGCGGAAAGAGTACCCTTCTGAGAGCTATAAACCGGATGCATGATCTTTATCCCAATGTGGAAACCACCGGTGATGTTTTTCTCAACGGGGAGGATACCTCGGAGATGTCCACCATTATGCTGAGGCGCAAGATCGGAATGGTATTCCAGCGCCCCAATCCCTTTCCCACCATGAGTATCCATGATAATGTCATCGCGGGCTACAAGCTGAACGGTATTCGCCTGCAGAAGAGCGAAAAGAAAGATATCGTGGAGAAATCGCTGCGGGATGTGGCGCTTTGGGACGAGGTAAAAGACTCCCTGGTGAAGAAGGGAACCTTCCTGTCCGGTGGGCAGCAGCAGCGGCTTTGCATTGCCCGGGCCCTGGCTTTCCGTCCCGATGTGATCCTGCTGGACGAACCTACCTCGGCCCTGGACCCGGTGGCTACAAAAAAGGTGGAAGAATTGTTAATCACCCTGAAAAAGGACTATACCATTGTGATGGTAACCCATAACATGGCTCAGGCTGCACGAATCTCCGACTTCTCCATGTTTATGTATCTTGGAGAATTGATTGAATACGGGAAAACCAAGGATATGTTCATAAACCCCGTAGATAAACGGACCGAAGAATATTTGACCGGAAAGTTCAGTTAACTTTACAGGATAAAAGGAATTAGCCATGAATCGAGAACTGGCCATACAGAAGATTGAGAAGGACTTTGAGAAAATTTCCAACCTGGTACTGGAGCAACTTCAGCTGCTGGAAGAATTGCTCACAAAAGAGCAGAAAGAAGGACCGGAAAAGATCATTCAACAGCTGACAGAAAACGAGGAGCTTATTGACCAGTACGAAATAAAGCTGGATGAGCATATCATCCGTACCATTGTGCTCTTTCAGCCGGTGGCCGGGGAGCTTAGAAGACTTTTTGCCATCTACCACATGACCATTAACCTGGAGCGGGTGGGCGATCTGGTGATATCTGTTACCCTGAGCTATAAGGATTTGAAGGATGCGGAACTCCTGGGAGAATCCAGGAAAGCATTGCAGCAGATGTTAAAACAGACTTCGGGCATGGTCTCCAAATCGCTGCTTTCATTTATGAACAGTGACCAGGAAATGGCCAAAGGGACCATACAGCGCGAAAGCACCTTTGATGCTTTGAATAAAAAACTGTTAAAAAAGGCTATCAAAGTGGCAGGACTGCCAAAAAAGAGGCAGGATATTTTAAATAACCTTCTGGATATGAGAACCATGTTTGCTTCCATTGAGCGCATCGGCGATCATGCCACCAACATTGCGGAATCGTCCATCTATGCCATTTCAGGATCCAACATCAGGCATCAGGAAAGTAAAAAAAACTGAGAAAGCGCCTCTAATGGAACAGACAGAGTATAAAATATTGATTGTCGACGACGAGGAAGACCTGTGCGAAATCCTTCAGTTTAACCTGGAAGGGGAGGGATTTGCTACACAGGTGGCCTATTCGGCAGAGGAAGCCTTGAAGAAGGATATGGGAGCCTTTCACCTGATCCTGCTGGACGTCATGATGGGAGAGATGTCGGGTTTCAAACTGGCCAAACTGCTTCGTAAGGACCAGAAGTTGTCCATCCCCATCATTTTTATTACGGCAAAAACCGCCGAAGATGAATTACTCACCGGGTTTAACCTGGGAGCTGATGATTACATTACCAAACCCTTTTCCATTAAGGAGGTTATCGTGAGGGTAAAAGCTGTCCTAAGCAGGAGCTCCGAAGCCTCAGCCGGAGTTCAGAAGACTCTGGAGCATGATCAGCTGGTTTTGAACCTTAAAAAAAGAAAGGTGAAAATTGGTAAGCAGGATCTGGATCTCACCAAAAAGGAGTTCGAAATTCTGGCCCTGTTACTTAAGTCGGAAGGCTATATTCTTTCCCGGGACGAAATCCTGGAACGGGTCTGGGAAGAAGATACCATTGTAAACAAAAGAACGGTGGATGTGCATGTGGCGCATCTGAGGAAAAAACTGGGGAGCTACGGGAACTACATCAAGAACAAACAGGGCTATGGGTACGCCTATGAAAAAAACGAAGAGCAATGAGGTTCAAGCATAGATTATTTATTTGGTTTTCCGCGATCTTTACCGTGTACACGCTCCTGGTCATGATTTTCCAGTATGACCGGGAAAAGAAATTTAAGGTTAGTCAGCTGGAGAACACCCTGGCCAATATCACAGAAACGGCTCATAATTATTTATCTATCAACTCCATTGTGGATTCAGGGTCTTTCCATTTGATGGATTCCCTGATGAAGATCTTACCGGCTCAGAATATCAGGCTTACGCTGATTAGTCCCACGGGAGCGGTGATGTACGACAGCGAGGTTTCAGCCTATACCGGTATGGAGAACCATCTGGAACGTCCCGAGCTTCGTCAGGCGGTGATATCAGGATCTGGTTCGAATATCAGGGAGTCTGCCACCACTGGCAGAAGCTACTACTATTATGCAAAATTCTACACCGATTATTTTGTGAGGACAGCTACCTTGTACGATATGGGGATTAAGGATTTCCTGCATGTGGAAAAACTTTTTATTTTCTACCTGCTCCTGCTTTTCCTGGTAACCTCCCTGATCCTGCACTATATCACCAGGAGGTTTTATGAGATCATCGATAAATTAAAGTTTTTTACTGTCCGTCTCCGGAGTGGAGAGGAACCGGGCAAGGCCATGGAATTCCCCCAGGATGAGCTGGGCAGTATCGGCAAGGAGTTCACCTCCCTGTACAATGAGCTCAACGATATGCAGCAAAACCTGCTCATTGAAAAAAACAAGCTTTACAGCCATCTGAGCGCCCTGAATGAAGGAATTGCATTTTTCTCCGCGGAAAAGGAGAAGGTGCTGGCCAACAACCATTTTATTCAGAACCTGAACCTGATATCCGAAAAGTCAACCATATCGGCGGAAAAGATATTTGAGGTAGCGGAACTAAAACCTGTCATAGACTTCATAGACCGGCAACTGGAGGATTCCCTGGAGCCCGGAACAGACGATCATCCTCAAATGGAAATGGAACTGCAAAAGGGGACCAGGTATTTCCATATAAAGTGTGTCTTCTTCCAGGACAGGAGCTTTGAGATTGTGATTACCGATGATACCAAGCTTGCGAAACGAAGGCTGATGAAGCAACAGATGACCTCCAACATTGCTCATGAACTAAAGACCCCGGTAGCTACGGTGATGGGCTACATGGAGACTCTTCAGAACAATCGCATTTCTCCGGAGAAACAGAAATACTTTATTGAGAAGGCCCATGCCCAGGCCCGCAGGCTTTCAGACCTGATTGAAGATATCTCCACTCTTAATAAAATAGAGGAAGCAGGTGAGAACTATACCTTTAAGCCAGTGCGCCTCAAGGAGGTGGTGGCGGAGGTTCAGGATCAGCTGCAGTTGAAACTGGATGAGCACCGGATCCAGGTACACGTGGACCTGAGCGGGAAATTGGAGCTCAACGGGAATAAGTCTTTATTGTTTTCCATTTTCTACAACCTCTTCGATAATGTGATCAAATATGGGGGTGAAAATTCGGAGATCTACCTGTCCAACTTTCTCAAGGACAAGAAGAACTACTATTTTTCCTTTGCCAATACCGGCAATGATGTGGATGAAAAGCATCTGACCCGCATCTTTGAACGTTTTTACCGGATCGATGACGGACGTTCCAGGAAGACCGGCGGAACCGGACTGGGCCTGGCCATTGTGAAAAACGCCATCCAGTTGCATCACGGGGAGATCTCGGCCAGAAAATATAAAGAGGGCGGACTGGAATTTCTCTTTTCGCTGGCCAGGTAGGCCTGATAAAATAAAAGCCCTGTGGCGAAAAGAAGGGCCAGAATCCACCAGATGCAATACCGGGATCCTGGCCCAACACTATTCAGTCGACCACTGAATAATTAGCTCTCTTCTTCCGAAGAAGTTTTAGAAACTCCCAAACTTAAAGGTCATCCCCGCACTCCAGCCCCTCAGGGCATCGGCGGGAGTATTCTCCATAATAATGTCGGAGGTGTAGCGGTAGGAAGCAAAGAGGGCAAGTCTGAAAAACCTCACCATATTAAACTCCAGCTCCACACCTGCTTCAGCCACAAAGAAGGCAGAGGCATCCTCCACGTAGCCATCATAGTACTCATAAGGATCGTACCAGTCGGCGCTATAGGAGGTATTGGCCACTCCCCCGGCACCCAGCAGGATGGGGAAGGAGAGGTGAACCGGGAACCACCCAAAGAGGATGGGTTCCATGATCAATCCGCCGTAGCCTCCTGCCAGGGCGTGGTTCAGCTCGTCCACCGGATCATAGACCGGATCACTGACAAATCCGTATCCACCCATTCCCAGTCCGAATCCGTGTCCGATCACCCATGCACCGCGACCACCCATCAGCAGGGCATCCCGGGCGTCAATTTTTGTATACCCGATGGAGAGGGCGCCGTAACCCCCGCTGCCGGAGTGGGGGTCAAAAAGGGTTTGTAACTCTCCGGGAGTTTTCTTCTGTTTTTTCTGGGGCATCTCACTTCCGGCTTCCTGGGCCACCACAGCCGGGAGTGCCAGTGCCAGAATAAGGATCATTGTAAAATATCTCTTCATCTCTATCTTTTTTGTTTTAAATCTCAGTTATCTGTTTGCTATGCATTTAGCGATTATTTGCGTTTATGTGGTGCAATTAGCGTTTGTTTGTCTTTATGCGGTGCAATTAGCGTTTGTTTGATTTTATGCGGTATTTGTTTTTCCTAATGTTAGAACCTGTAACGGACCTGGAACCCAAAGTCCCAGAGGTTGATTCCGAAAACCTGCTTCAGAGAGATTTCCATATGGGGCTGGAAGCTCATCCCGAAACTCAATGGGAATTCCGCCAGTTTGTACTCCAGTCCCACGTACCCATCCAGTCCCAGTACGGGGGTAAAGATCTGCCTTCCGAAGTAAACCTGCCTGTAAAATATCCGGTAACTATCCGTAAAGTAGAATCCGGCGTGCACCCCCCATCCATACAGAAATTCCCAGTTTCCCAGGAGGTCTATGCCCAGTTCCTGGTGTTGCTGACGGAGCACGGTAAAAATGGCCCCCTGATCCCGGTAACTGAACTGGCCCTCGTAGGAGAGGGTCTCATCCAGGTTCACCCGAAAGGTGACCCCGGAGGAATATCCGCCCCGCAGACCCGCCTCTTTTGCGTAGAACTGCGAGAAAGCGACAGGGGACAGACAGAGGAGGAATATGATGATGTAAAGGTTTCTCATATCACTACTTATAGGAGATGTTGATAAAACATTTTTGAAGGGCATCAATATTCAGCTGTCCCACCTGCTTGCCTGAACCTATGGTGCCTGCGGTCCTGTAAAAATCCTTTCCGGAGGGAGAATCTTCTGTGAGCAGTTCCGAACCGGGGAGTCTCAGCATGGATTTTTCATGGTGCAGGATATCGAAGGCCAGGGAAGCTGAGCGGTCAAAGTAAAGGGTGATATCGGCATATTCCGATTCCACACTGATCTTGCTGAAATCGGGCAGCACATGCTCGATGGTCAGTTCCCCGTATTTCATATGGAGGTCGCTTTCCCGGAGGAAATCATAGACCCAGACCTGGGTAAAATTGCTTTTGCCGTAAAAAAACTCCACCTGCTTAAAATAGAGCTTGTCTCTCCGGGAATCTATCTTTAACACATTCACGCTGTCCACATTCAGCTTGGATGATTTGCTGACCAGGTCCAGCTGGCTCACCTCATTCAGCACCAGGTCGGAGTAGGAGAGATCCAGATTGGCCGATCCCAATGATTTGATCATTCCATTGGCAAAGCTCAGGGAGATCACCGCATTGCCCTCCAGCCTGTTGGCCTTCAGAACCCCGTTGGATAGTTCAATATCCACCTGCCCGTCCAGGTCATCCAGGTAGATGTCCCCGAACTTATTGCTCAGTACCACATCCATATGAGCCGGGAGATGGATCATGTAATTGATTTCCATCCGTTTATTGCTACCGGCAATGGTATTGCCGATGGATTTCAGCTCCGAGGCCAGCCTTCCGCTTTCACTCTCAATCACTGTTTTAGCAATGATATAACTGTTGGTTCCCGTGAAGTCTATCTGAATATCATCTTTCAGTTTTCGCAATTTGGAACTGCTTGATTCGCTGAGGGAAATATCCACCCGGATCGACACGGAATCCTTCTCCCAGGGGACCACCTGGATCTTGCCATACTTATTCCGGACTTCCAGGGTGGTTTCCAGGGAGGCAGGAAAGCTCCTGTACACCTCGCTTTTATGCGTGTGGTTCTGGGCCGAAGCCAGCGTGCCCGGCGTCAGAGCCCAAAGGATCAGCGCCCACAGGATCAGCAGTCTCTTGGGTCTAAAGAGAATATGATTCAACTTTTTCATAATCTTGATTCTCCTTTTCTTTTAGTTGATAAAGCAAGTCTTCCAGGATCTCCAGTTTCACCCGGTAATTGAGGATCATGGCCTCGATCACCTCCGGGTTAGAGGCATTGTCCTTCAGATCCAGTTTCAGCTCTTTATAGACCTCATCCAGCTCTTCCATATCGGTGGCCAGCATTTCCTTTGCTGCAGGATCCGAAACCAGGAAGGGTTGCAGTTCCTCGTAACGGTCCGAGACCAGCCGGCTGTAATACTCCTCGGTCTCCACAATCTCCCGATAGAGCTCTTTGCCTGAGTGCTCTTTGCCTGAGAGCTCCGTATCGGCCTTTTCTCCGGTCAGGAAGTAGATCCCTGCAGTGGAACCCGCAAAAATCATTGCCACAGCGGCAGCTATTCGCAGCCATCGCATGGGCCGGTGCTCCTGCTTCACTTTCTGGCTGGCAGGCGGGATCTTCAGCCAGATGGATGGATCGGGCTCATGCAGATCAAACTGCTCCCTGTGCTGCTTCACAAACTCTTCTAATTGGTCACTCATGGCTCATCAACGTTTCTTTTATTCTTTGCTTGGCTCTTAAAAACTGGCTTTTAGAGGTCGATTCGGACACGCCCAGGATCTGTGCGATCTCCTTGTGATCATACCCTTCCAGCAGGTAGAGAGAAAATACGACCCTGTATCCTTCAGGCAACTGTTCCATGGCTTTCATCACACTTTCCACCTGGAACCGGATCTCCTCGTAATCCACCTTGTCGTCCTCAGGAAGGGGGTCGTTTTGTTGTTCCGTGTAAACCAGGTCCACCCTCTTTTTCTTTAGGTGGTTGATACAGGTATTCACAACAATTCGCTTCAACCATGCCCCGAAGGACGACTCAAACCTGAAAGAACCCAGTTTACTGAAAGCATAGGAAAACGACTCCTGGAGCATGTCCTCCGCCTCCTCCCTCTCATTGGTCATCCGGTAGCAGATGTTATACATCGCTTTGCTGTAAAGAGAGTATAACTGGTACTGCGCCCGAATATCCCCTTTCATGCACGATTCGATCACATCCCTGTGTATGTCCTCGTATTTTGTCGTCAAAGTATTATGCTTTCAATGGAAAAGACAAGGTAAGAGTTCTCGGGTTGCATGGCAAGGAAAGATATCTGAACTTAAAAATAAGTTACATAATATAATAATACGTTATGTTAACTTATAAATAAGTTATATATTTGAATTCTCAACAATGCACGCTTAAATGAAAAGTCATACAGCTAAACTTGCCATCAGGATTCTATTAAAACAAAAATCCTTTTCTATAATCAGCCTACTGGGATTGGCTACCTCACTGGCTGCATCCATTATAATTCTCACCTATTATTTTCACGAAATTAGCTTTGATAAACACATTCCGGATTCTGATCGGACTTACCGGATTATTACCCGTCTTGGGGAGGAGGGTCAGTTTTGGGCACGAACCTTTGCCTGTTACCCAGATGCACTGCAAGACCGTCCTGAAGTGGAAAACCACACATCATTTATTTATGCTGCCAATTGCAATATAAATATTAATGAATCAGATTATTCCGTGTCGGAAGCCCTTATTGCAGACACAGGATTTATTGATTTTTTTGGTCTGGAGCTGATCTCAGGACGGAAGGAGGATCTCGGATTGCCCAATAAGCTTTTTATTACCCGGGAACTGGCTGAGATTTTTTTTCCGGCAGATAATGCATTGGACAAAGTGATTTTTCTCAAAAATATCGAAGGACTAAGAAACGACAGTATAGGCTACTTTACAATTGCCGGCATTTTCAAATCTTTACCAGATAATATGCATTTTGGATCTAAAATGATCTTTTCCCAGCAGGGTCATTTTTCCCAGCGAATGGATCAACTGAAGGACAATAAATTCTCTGCCGCAAATGTGTATGTGCGACTGTTCCAGGGTGTGCCGGTCACAGATCTGGAACCTTCACTGACAGATATGGTGCATCCTTTCCTGAAGGGTAGCAGGGGGCCTGCCATAGAATCATTCAACTCGAAATTACAGGCCGTTCGTGACATCCATTTCACTCCGGATATCAACAGGGAACCCAGGCCTGTAACGCGTAAATCAATATTGTATATCTTATTAAGCGTGGGGCTGCTTATTCTGGTCCTCATGACCCTGAATTTCACCAGCATGGTCATCGTACAGTCCTATGAGCAAAGCAAGGCGAGCGGCATTATGCGAATACTGGGCGCAACAAATACAGACCTGATCCACCTGTCGCTTCTAAAAATAGCTATGCTTGTGGTATTGAGCCTGTTTCTGACCTGGCTGATTATTGCTTACTCAGAAACCAGGCTCCAAACGATTTTTGGATCAGGCTGGTCATTTCAGAACTTAAGCGCACAGATGGCCCTTCTGGGTCTCGCTGCGGGAGTCCTGGTGATCTTCCTCACTGCCCTGGGCACACTTATTTCAGTACCCGGCAGAAGAAGTTTCAGCGTTTTTGGCCTGCTAAGCATATTTCAATTTGTCATCGTAATTCTCCTGGTGGGTTTTTCCATGATGATTAAAAGACAGATCAGTTTTCTGGATCAGAAAGACCTTGGATATTCAGCGGAGAATGTCCTGATAGCCCGAATACCTGGCCAGGAGCCCAGGGGCAGTCTGCTTGTTGAAGAGATTAAGAGGCAGGCAGGGGTGATCAGTGCTTCCACCGCCCACCACCATCCGGTGGATGTCTTTCAGAGCATGAATTTTGCAGCTGGCGGAAATAATTACCAGTTCGGATTCAGGATGGTGGATGCCGGAACCGTAGAGACGCTTGAGATTGATCTTCTGGAAAAATTCGGCTCACCGGAGGGCCCCCTGGAGGACTGGATAATTAATGAGACTTTCTACAGGCAATTATTACAGGATTTTTCGCCGGAGGAGATTGCTACCAGCAATTTTGCTTCAGGGGAAGAGGATCAGAATCTGGGTGATTCAGGGACTCCATTTGTCGTCGGCGGGGTCATGAGAGATTTCCATTTTAGCTCCTTACACAATGGGATCGGGAACTTTGCTTTTGTCACCCGAAATCCTGAAACCAACTATAACAGCTGGTTAATGATCCGTTTCAGCGAGGGTCAAATGGAAACTGTGAAGAAAATTACCTCCGGAATGATGGAAAAGCATTTTCCGGGCAGACCAGTTGAATTATTCCTCCTGGAGGATCGGCTGAACGAACAGTATAAAGCTTCACACAACTTATCAGATGTGATCAGGATATTTACAGTATTGTCCATACTAATTGCCATTTCGGGGGTTTACGGATTATCACTTTTTATGACCAGGCGTCGCACCAGGGAAATCGGAGTCCGCAAAATCCACGGGGCCCAGTCCCGGCAGATCGTATCCATGCTAAATCTTGGATATCTCAAATGGGTGGGAATCGCTTTTATCATTGCCTGTCCCCTTACCGTCTGGGCCCTGAATAAATGGCTCATCAACTTCGCCTATCGGGCCACACTTCCCTGGTGGGTACTGGCACTGTCCGGATTACTTGTCACAGGAATAGCACTGGCTGCCGTCACCTGGCAATCCACCACAGCCGCCAGGATGAACCCGGTGGATACCCTCACCATCGGAGACTAAGACCGGGAGCTGAGTATTAATCTCTTGCAAAGGATTTCACAATTTCCCCCATATAGAAGCGGTGAAAATCCTTCCCGGGATAGTGCTTTGCTGCCACTTCGGGGGCGATGAAATTTTCAGGCTTCAGGTCATCGCTGTAAAGCTTGCGGCACTCCATCACCAGCCGGGCCTCCCGGAAGAATACATTTCCCTTTTCCGTTACCGCCGGAGTGAGTCCGGTTTCGGCAGCTTTATCAAAATCACGGCCCGAGTGCGATCCGCAAAACTGCAGGGCCTTGCGGTACTCCTCTGTAAAGAAGCTCAGGGTGAAATGACTGTACTTCTCGGCAAATTCGAAGGTGTAACGCTGCGGCCGGATCCACCCGATGGCCACCGGCAGGTTCCACATAATACCCATATGGCCCCAGCTGGCGGTCATGGTATTGTAATCTTCCAGGGTACCGGCAGTAATCAGCATCCAGTCTTTATCCAGAAGTTTGAAAACGTTGTCAGTGACATCCGTTGCTTTGATTGTTTTGAAGTCTTGCATGCCTGAATTTAGTCTAATAAATGCTTATGAAGAAATTGGAGATCCAACAATTAAGCAAAATATTTAAATAGATAATCATGCGACTGCTGAGAATTACTTATATTATTATCTGAGGATAAGCTCCATTTGGCCTAACAAAACCAGGAGATCCGACATATCTGTATGAAAGGGGATGAGTTTAACATACTACTTGATCGGCTAAAGGCTTCTGATGAAGAGACATGGTCAGGCATTCGGTCTCATATGGAAATCATCCTGAACAGTTGGGCAAAGAGAGAAAAGATTGAGTTGGATTGGGTGGCATCAGGTGAAGGAACCGGGATGGGCGGGAGTGTGGTGAAGGAAGTATTTTCCAGGTTCAGAAAGGAATTATTGTCCGGATTACTGGAAGCAGGGAGTTATGCAGACTATAAAATGGCAGTCTTCCGGTATGCCAGGGAAATTTTGAAGGATCAGTATGTCAGATTTTATAAGTTGATCAGGGAAGGAAATAGCGAAGCATGGAAGAAAGTGTATGAGCGCTTATACATATATGCCGCCAAATGGCTATCAGAGAGGAAAATTGATGCCGAAGCAAGCAGCGATATATACCAGGATTCCATCCTGACCTTATTTAAAAAAGTTAACACTGAAGACCTCAAGTTTGAAACTTCGCGGGAATTTAAATCCTACTACTTCAGGATCCTTGAGCTCAAATTTATGGAGGGAAGCAGGAAGAGGATCTGGAACAAGCAAAAATGGCCTGATACGGAATCTGGTCTTCTGTTCAGATCCTTGCAAGAAGAGGCTTACGAAGCAGATGACAGGTATTATCTTATTGAAAAGATCATGCACAACTCCATTTCAAGTGATGAGAAGTTTATTCTGAAACATTACTATTTCAACGGGGAGAAGCTTTCAGAGATAGCTGCAGCCCTTCATATCACTGATGGTAATTGCAGACAAAAGAAACTGCAAGCCCTGCGAAAGATCGCGACGATCTATCAGCAGACTGAAGGGATCAAAAAAGAGCCACAATGAATCGGGAGTTAATACATAGCGATAGAGATACGTGGATAGAGAGCTATCTCAGAAATGAGCTATCTGATCCTGACAGAGATATATTTGAAGAACACCTGCTGTTCTGTACCGAATGCCGGAAGCAGGTCATTGAAAGGAGAAGGATCTATGGCTCCATGGAAAGATATGAAGCCAGAAACACATTCCAGCCGGCGAGGAAAAGAGATAAGCCTTCAAAAAAGCTTAAGCCATGGATCTGGTATGTGGCAGCTGCTGCAGGGGTGGCTCTAATGATCGGCCTCTTTCTTCTTCCTGATCAGGAAACTCCATCCACCTTTTCTCAAAATGCTTCGACAGAGGATATGGATACACAGGAGGATAGTACCGGCGTAACTGAATCTGGCAGAGAGGATATTCCCCCGCCTGCCAGGGAACGGATAGCAAATCTGGAAGCCTTCCGGGCAAATCCTGTCTATGAGAACCGGATAGGAATCCATGTACGTGCGGGCAATCTTTTGGTTGAATCACCTTTGGACAGCATCGAATGCAGCTCCGGTTCATCTCTTGAAATCAGATACCAGGGAGCAGGAGCCGATACCCTCTTTTTTGTTCTGTTAGATAATCTGGGGAAGATCCTTTTGGAAGAAAAAATAACGTCCCCTTACAGCTTTACTATAAAATTTCCGGAAGGATTGTATTACTGGCAGCTGACCGATGAAGAGGAATCCCTGCATACCGGCAAAATTTACATCCGGTAGTTTTTCCGGATTTCCTATAACGTTTTTTAATCTGGGCTCATATCAATGGTAAATGGATAATCTCCATGAGTCAATAAATATCCTCATCGTGCACTAAAAATTTAGCTTATGAGAACCCTGACAACTATTGGGTTGATCCTTCTGCTGACGGTTCAACTGAAGGCGCAAAATGGGAACACACAAACTCCTTTTCAGGTATCCACTCCGGTGGACCAGATATCCCTTGGGATAGGAGGAGGATTGGACTACGGGGGCTTTGGTGGAAACCTGAGTTATTATCCCATAAAAAATGTGGGACTCTTTGGAGGAGTGGGTTATGCAATGGCCGGAGCAGGTTGGAATGCGGGTGTAAAATTAAGGCATATTCCGAAGAAGCCCGAGGCCAGAGTCCGCCCCTTTGGTCTGGCCATGTATGGCTACAATGCTGCAATCGCTGTCTTAAATGCCTCCCAGCATGACAAACTGTTTTATGGCCCAACCCTGGGGGCCGGTGTAGATTTTCACCGCAATCCGATGAAACGGGGTTATTGGTCCTTCGCCATCATTGTGCCCATCAGAAAAGCAGAGGTGAACGAATACATGGATATCCTGGAAAGTGTCTATAACGTTGATTTTCAAACCAGGTTATTCCCCGTTGGGGTTTCCATCGGATACAGATTTATTATACGATAAATAGAATAAAAACGCTATTCAGATGAGAACACTCGTCCTATCAACGGTGTGCCTTGTCCTGCTGATCACCTCAGGCTGTGCATCCCGGAAATTCATCATCAGCTCCCACCCCGAAGGTGCGTATATCGTTGGGTACGGAGAGACCACCAATGAGCATCCCATTGACGAAAAAGTAATCTTTATTGGCAAGTCGGACCCTCAAAATTTTGTAGCCATGAAGCGGGGTTACTATCCTGATACCCTGACGGTTTTCAAGGATTCTCCACCTGAGCTTCATTTTGATCTCAGACCTGTGGAAGGGATTCCCCCTTTACTCCGGAAACCGGTGGAACTGAAGCTGGAAAATACCCATCTGCTGCCCGTACACGTGGACATTGTTTTGCACAAAGGGGTGGGTGCCCTGGATAAATATGAAGAATCAGAGGAACTATCCCGGATAGCCCGGATCGACCTGAACCAAAAGTTACAAACGAGCCAGGCGGATACGACCATCTCTGTGCTGGAGTTAGCTGAGAAATCCAACTGGCAACAGGCATCCGCTGAACTTATAGCCTATTTGCGATCCCTTTCTCCGGAGCTGCTGGCTTATTATCCGGAGGCTCCCTCTGTTGCAGGCATCCTGGATAATTACAGGGAGTTATTTTCACCGGTCCTGGACCAGCTTAAGCAGTCAGGAGAGGAGGAGCTCCTGATTTACGGTTGGTGCAGGAGTGTGAAGCCAACTGCTGGCAGAATTGCCGGGAATATGGGTCTGGTCGTTGCATCGGCAGCTGTATCAGGCTATGAAACTGCCACTTACGGATATCCGGTGAGCTACTCTGATCCCAGTGCTTTTGCCCTTGATAACAGCACCCTGTTTGTTGCCTATATTATGGATCCCAACTCAGGAGAGGTTTTGGAAATCAGACAATTTGTGGTCCCGTATGATATAACAAAAGAGGAACGTTTGGTGGAAATGTCCAGGTCCATAATGCAGTTTCCCCTGGCAGAAACACCCCGATCGAAATGAATAAGCCGTTCAAATGAATACCCAAGTCAAAATAAATACCTCAATCAAAATGGATAACCCATTCAAATGAATACCCAAGTCAAAATACATACCTCAATCAAAATGGATAACCCATTCAAATGAATACCCAAGTCAAAATACATACCTCAATCAAAATGGATAACCCATTCAAATGAAACCCCCATCCAACATGAAAAAGAGCTTGATTCTACTTATTCCCGTTTTTCTGTGCCAGCTTGTAGCAGGGCAGCAACAGGAAGCAGCCCTTCAGAAGAACAATGTATTTGTACTTCTGAACCATCACCTTGAAAAGAGAGGAACTGAGAAATTTTATACTTCCAATCCTGACTTTACTTTTGGGTACGAACGGGATATTTTCGGGTTTGGAGATCACCGCTTTTATGCGGGTGTTCGCACAGGTTTTTACCGGGAGTATGTTCTTACAGGGTACGGTTGGAGTCATCCGGAGAAAAACCGATTCTTCCTGGGTCTTTCACCCTCTTATATGCTGAATTTTTCAAAAAATTTCAGGATGCAGCTGAATTTCCTTTACGATGTGCTGCTGCCTGATGATTATGATGAGATTTGGTCCTACTGGGCGGCAGAAGTTTCCTCCCAGTATTTTTTTAGGGATTTCTATATAGGTATTTCAGCTACAAGTGGTGTATTTCTTTTCTTCGATCCCAGGGCCTATATGGTCAAAGCCGGAATCAAGCTTGGATACCGGTTCTGAGACATTTCAGTTTCCGATAAGCACAAAGTTTCCCCAGGAAGAGGGGAACGAAGTTGACTGCCTGGATATGGCTGCAAGTTTAGCTTTCCTTAAAGCCGAAGAGTAAGAGCCTCCTTTTAAGACTCCCTCGTAGAAATCATACATAAAATCCACGGTGGTTTTATCATTCACCTTCCAGTAGGAGATCAGCATATTGGGAATCCCCGAATAGGTGAATCCCCGGACAAAGGAGAGTAAGCCTTCTCCTTTTACCAGCTTACCGGCGCCTGTTTCACATGCGCTGAGTGTAAGCAGATCGGCATTTAGATCAAGGTTATAGATCTCTTTGGTATAGAGCACCCCGTCATTCTCTTTCTCGGCTATAAAAAGCTCTGGCGTATCCTCAATGGTGTCAGTGGTCTCTTTCCAGAAACACCAGGCCTGACAGTTCCGGTTTTTCAGGATTGATCAAGCCATGAGTCGCCAGATGGACATACTTATAGTTCCCCGAAGTTGCCCTGAACATCTCTTCAGTTGCCTCGGATCTCAACACTCCCCTGGCCGCTATTCCAAACCCGGTAAACAGGGATACGAGCTTATCCACCTCCTGTCCGGAAAATGGCAATTCCCGCAGTGACATTCTGTCCACCACGGCCCGGTCGGTGTACAGAGAGTCGTTTTCAGCCAGTAAAAGCCCGGTACTATCAGAGGAAACATCGAACACAGGAGCAAATCCAAGGAACCCGGAAAAGCCTGAATCAGCCGCATCTGCAGTATGATGCTTCAGGTAGGATCTTACCCACAGGTCGGTGGAGTAGTGGGAAACTGTTTCGAATCGCGTAATGAGATAATCCTGGGTGCTGAGGTCCAGGTTCTTAATTCCGGGTTCATTCTTAATTAAAATGTCGAAGGGAAGCAGGAGCAGGTAACTGTCAGGGATCGTAATGATTTTATGGATTCCTGCAAAATACTTTTCCAGGGGTTGAAAAAGAGTGCCGTAAATCTCTTTAGAAATAGTGATATACTCGGCTGCACGGTACTTTTTAATTGATCGGAGAAGCTCATTTACCCGGTTCCCGAAGTCAGCAGGCAGCTCTGTTTTTTCAATCCATCTGCCCCGATGACTTATTACGATTGAATAAATGGCAGAATCAGCCACAATAAAATCAAGCAAGAGCGTTTCCTTATTCAATAATCCACTGATCTCTTCAGGCATATACTCGGGATAGCGGGATCGGAGGGTGTTATACCTGGGATACTCCTTCTCCATGGAAATGTATAGCTCATTTAACTGGATGCTAATGCTGTTTATCTGGTTCTCCAGAGTTTTTACCACTTCAACTGTAGCTGCTGTATCATCGACTTCCAGAAGATTTTGCCTGAGGCCTTCCAGCTTTGCTTTGAGGGATTTCTCCAGAAAAATAATACTGTCGGGAATCCCGGAGTTTTCCATCGCCTGGCTAATAAGAATGGCATCCGTTAAAGCGGAAGCTTTTTTCAGGCCGGCAAAACGAAATGCCTGGTTCAGATAATACTCTTCGCCAGAAATTTCAAACAGGTCCGCCGCAGTTTTAAACGCTTCTGTATAGAGGTAATCCCATTTTTGCAAAGCCCGTAGCTTCGATCTTTCCAGCCTGTAGTTTTCCCGGAGTTTGATGGAGATATCAGCGATGAGCTGGTAAATAACCAGATTTTTTGCAAGAAGATCGCTTCGTTCATTAGCTGAAAAAATGAAATCATTGAACCCGGCGAGGGCCACCAGGGATTCAATAAACTGGTTTTTATCAATAATCTGGTTGATATCCGTTTCTTCAAGGTGATCCGGATCTATTTCTCCGTAATAATTGAACATTAATCCTTGATACAGATCAAAACCGGCCTTATCACTCTCCCCCATCTCCATCAGCAACTGTCCCCGTTCAGAATAGAGAGAAGAAAGATTATAATGGGGTTTGCCATAAAATGCATGTAAGATATCAATGGCACGGTTCAGGTAGTCCAGGGCGATCTCCAGGCTGTCCATTTCAACATAGTCCATGGCCATGTTGCTGTATATAGAGCCGGCCAGCCTGTTGTTTTCACCATAGGCGTTTACATGGAATTTCAGGGCTTTTGTATTGTATACAAGAGATTCAGTATGTCTGCCCATTTCAGCAGCAACTGCTCCCAGATTCAGGTATCTTGCGGCCAGTTGTGGATTTTCAGGTCCCAGATTTGCGATGTCAATTTCCAATGATCTCCTGAAATAATCGTAAGATAAATCGTAATCGCCCAAAGCGAGATAAACTTCCCCCATGTTGTTGTAGGATCCGGACAGTGGATTGCACTGCTCACCAAGCAGGATTTCATAAATTTCTGCACTCCGCTTATAATAGCTTAGTGCCAGCTCAAAATCGCGGTTATCTTTGTAAAGGGCCCCGATATTATTGTAACTCCTGGCTACGCTCAAATTGATGCCATTCTGAATTTTTTCCCTGATCCTCAATGCTTTAAACATGTAATGGAAGGCGCTGTCATAAGCTCCTGAATAGTAAAACGGTAATCCCAGGTTTGCATATGCATCGGAAGTTAATAGATGATCCGGTCCGTAAAGCTTGATCATAATAGGGAGGACTTTCCTGAAATAGTAGGTGGCCTTATCCGGGTTATCCTGGAGTACCAGGTTGTGCCCGATGTTGGCATAGCTCATGGCAATATCTCTGTGATTCTCGCCAAAGATTTTCCTTCTCAATCTCAAGGCTTCGAAATGATACTCGTTCGATTTCTCATATTCACCCAGACCATACCATGCATTGGCGAGGTTATTTAATGACAGGGCAATATTAGGATGCAAGCTGTCAAGTGCAGTCCTGCGGATGTTCAGGGCCTGTTGATGAAGATCCACGGCTCGCTGAAATTCCTTCTTTTTTTCATAAGCACTGCCCAGGTTGTTGAAGCTACTGGCCACTTCGTGGTGATTCGCCCCGTACTTATTCAATCGTAGCTGCAGTGTTTTATCAAAATTATAAATGGCCTGGTCCATATTCCCCAGATAGTACTGCAAGACCCCATAGGTATTATAGGTAGGCAACAACTTTATATCTAAGGAATCAAGCAGTTCCAGCTGGATATCGAGCGCCTTTTGAATATAAACAGCTGCGCTGTCATATTCGGAGAGGTTCATTTTCAACCCCCCTATGTTAGCATATACCTTTGCAATAGCCAATGAATCAGGATCCTTCCCCCGGGAGTATATATTCAATGCCTTTTTAAAGTTTTGGTCCGCCAGATCATGCACATGTGCAAAGTAGTAAAGCTCTCCCAGCCTGTTAAAACAGGCTCCTGTAAGCGGGTGGCTTTCCCCAAGCTTGTCCTGTGCCAGGTCAAGGCTTGATTTGCAAAAGTCGATAAGTCCCTCCTCATCCGCATTCATACTCCTGGCTTTGACTTCAAACAGATAGCATTCGATGGCCCTTTCCCACCTCCTTTTCTTTCTGAACTGAGTGGCAGCATCGCCAAACTTTTCTATGGCTTCCTGAAAATCGCCCGCTTCATACTTCTCCAGGGCATATACAAAGTTTTGATGTGCCCTGGTGGTATCGGGACTGGAACTACCATTGTAAGAGAAAACCTCTGGCTGAAAGAAGAATAGCAGCATTGCCATAGCACCCCATACCAGTCGTGTAGCTTTGCTGGTCAGCAAAGCTATCAGCTCAGACACGGCCTCACTGTTTCCGGGGGGGGTGATTTCCACGGCCCGTGAAATGTTTTCATCGCTCTTTCTGGAACCCTGTAAGGAGGTCAGAAGCTCAATAATTGACATGTTGCAAGGGTATTGGTCCATAAATAAAGGTAAGGCATCTGAATGACAACCCTATAACAGAACACCGGTAAATTCATATAATACGGAAGATATCGATCCAGGGTGATTCTCCCTGTTTAGGATTCTAAGTCTTTCAATTGATGGGGCTTAGCAGGATAGGCTAAAGAAGAGCTCTTACTTTTTTATATATGGGAATACAATGGAGTAAAGAAGGAGAATCACAGTCAGCAGCACCGCAATCCGTCCCAGGTAGTCCCCGTGCTTCACATAGAAGGTGATCTGGTCGTTCTTGTTGAGGGTGCCCCGGAGTCCCGAGCGTTCCCACCATCCGAGGCGGGCCAGCTCCACGCCCCGCTGGTCGATCAGGGAGCTGATTCCGGTATTGGCGCTGCGGGCTACGCTGCGGCGGGTTTCGATGGCCCTCAGGCGGGCATAGCTATTGTGCTGGCGGTGCCCCGGGGTGTTTTTCCACCAGCCGTCGTTGGTGATGATAAACAGGAAGTTGGCTCCCGCCTCACTCACGTATTCGCTTACATATTCCCCGAACACCGATTCCCAGCAGATGACCGGCGCAACCCGGGTCCCGTCCTGGGGGGAGGCAAAGGTCTCCCGGAATTCCTGGGTGCCATTGCCCCGCATGGTCCCTCCCAGCTCCACCACCAGGTTCTCCAGGAAACTCAGGAGCTCCTTATGGGGCATCTTTTCCACCCCGGTGACCAGCATGGACTTGTGATAGACGGGGATCTCCCCGCTGGCATCCAGCTGCAGGGCCGAGTTAAAATAGTCATAGCGGTCGGGGCCCCGGCGGTAGGGCTGGCTGGTAGAGGTGAACTCCGAGGGCTCTTTGTACAGTTTATAGGTGCTGGCCCCAATCACCAGTTTGGCCTTTGGGTATGCCTTCAGGAAAGCCTGCAGTTTCAGCACCTGGGGATGCTGATCAATAAGCGAAAGCCATAGCGCGGGGGGTGGATTAATAAAGGTCTCGGGACCAATGATATAGTCCGTGTTTTGAGTCACCAGGGAATCGGCAATATGCAGCAGGAATTCCATTTGTTGCTCCTGTGGAATGACCCCGAATTTCTCAAAGGGATCGATGTTGGGTTGCAGCACCACCATCTCATAGGGATCCTCCTTCTCCTCGTAGGTCAGGTAACGCACCAGGGAGAGGAGCATGGGGAGCACCAGCAGGCCGAGCACCCAGCTTAACTGCTTCCGCTTAGCTGCCAGGGCGGCTTTAGCTCCCGAGGAGCGCCTGGCCAGCCAGCCCTTCACCAGTTTGAAGAGGGCGATATTCATTACCAGCACCCAGAGCGATCCCCCCAGTACCCCGGTCCATTCGTACCACTGGATCAGCATCACATCGTTGGCAAATCCGTTCCCCAGCAAAATCCAGGGAAAGTTAACCTGGGCACGGAGGTAGAGAAACTCGAAGGCCAGCCAGAAGATCACAAAGGAGGCATATCCCAGACGGTCGCCCAGTTTGCGCCGCACCCGGTGAAAGACCAGGAAGGTCAGGGTCATGTAGCCGCCATTGACGATTATCGAGGCCACAATTCCGGTCCAGGTGGCCCAGTAAACCCACCAGGTGGTGAGGGTCACAAACAGCGCAAAGGTGAGCAGGGCATAGCCCAACACCGAGCCTTTGCGATCTTTCTTTGCCCGCCTGGATTTCCGGCTCGCGATCTCCTCCTCCACAAAAAGAAGCGGTACAAAGCCCACCAACAGGAAAAACCCGGTCCCCCAACGGAAGAAGGGGATGGAGAGGAGCAGGGCTGACAGCAGGGCCAGCAGGAGCATGCGGGATCGTTTCATGGCTGCCTAACTTCAGGGATTTACTGTTCAAAGATAAACTTTCTCTATCTTTGTAGCACACTTTAACCGTAGTGAAGCGTAAATCTAAAACTCCAAATTTGAAACTGGTCGAAACAGACGATTTTATCAAGGCCGCCAGATTTAAGAGGGGCAGGGGTGGCGGAAGTGCCGCCAAAGTGCTGATGACCGTCCTGCGGATCAATAAACTGAACAAGCTCTACGAGGAGATCAGTCACCTCGAAGGCATGGACTTTATTGATGCCCTGATCGAAAAGCTGGAGCTGGACTATGAAATCAGCGAGGAGGAACTGGCAAAAATCCCCAAAACCGGGGCTTTTATCACCGTTTCCAACCATCCCTTCGGGGGCATCGACGGGATGCTTCTGGTGAAGGTCCTTTCTGCAGTCCGCCCCGATATCAAGGTGATGTCCAACTTTGTGCTCAACAAGATTAAGCCGGTGTCGGAGTATATGCTCCCGGTGAATCCCTTCGAACGTAGAAAAGACGCAAAATCCAGCCTGGGGGGTGTGAAGCTGGCCCTGGAGCAGCTGCAAAACGGGGGAGTACTGGGAATCTTTCCTGCCGGAGAGGTATCCAGCTACAACGAAGATAATTATGGGATCAGCGACCGGGAATGGCAGTACCCGGCCATGAAGATGATCAAGAAGGCCGAGGTTCCGGTGGTCCCGGTTTATTTCCAGGGCTCCAATTCCCGCCTGTTCCATATCCTGGGACTGATCCATCCCTCGCTGCGAACCGTTCGCCTTCCGGCCGAAGTATTTAATAAAAAACACAAGAAGATCCGGATCCGCATCGGGAATCCGGTAAGTGTCAAAGAGCAGGAGAGTTTTAGCGATATCAGCACCTTCGGGCGCTACCTGAGGGCCAAGACCTATGCGCTGGGTTCGGTGCTGGAAGTAACGAAGTTTTTCAGGCCCCGCATCAACCGGAACAAGAAGCCCGAAGCCATAGCCGCTCCCATCGAACCCGGGCTTATCCTGGATGAAATCACGAAGATCCGCGAAGAGTATACCCTCTTTTCCAGCGATCAGTTCGACGTGTTCTGCACCCCCAGTACAGAGATTCCACAGATCATGCTGGAGCTGGGAAGGCTCAGGGAGATCACCTTCCGTGAAGTGGGAGAGGGGACCAATCACTCCATGGACCTGGATGAGTATGACCTCTATTACAACCAGCTCTTCGTCTGGGATAACCAGGAGCAGCGGATCGTAGGCGCTTACCGGGTGGGGAAGGGGGAGGAGATCCTTCGTCGTTACGGGGTCAAGGGCTTCTACCTGCAGAGCCTCTTCCGCATGAACCGCCGTTTCCATCCAACCCTCAGGCAGTCGCTGGAGCTGGGACGCTCCTTCATTATTAAGGAGTACCAGCGCAGACCCATGCCGCTCTTCCTGCTCTGGAAAGGGATCCTTTACTTTCTGCTGCAACATAACGAGTACCGCTACCTCATTGGCCCCGTCAGCATCAGTAACAATTTCTCGCAGTTTTCCCGGGGACTCATCATGCAGTATATACGTGCAAATTACTTCGACCAGAAGCTTTCCCGGTATGTGAGGCCGCGCACCCGCTACAATGTGCCCGGGTTCAATGTGGATGAGGAGGTGATTCTGGAGAATACCGAGGATCTGAATAAGTTTGACCGCTTTATCAAAGAGGTGGAACCCAATGAATACACCATGCCGGTTCTGCTCAAGCGTTATCTGAAGATTAACGGTCGCATCATCGGCTTTAACCTGGATCCCAAGTTTAACGACGCCCTGGACGGGATGCTGGTCCTGGATCTCTACGATGTGCCCATGGAGACCATCGCTTCCCTCTCCAAGGAGATCAACGACGATTCCATCCTGGAACGTTTTATGGCCGGGAAGCTGGATCATCCGGATTGAGCTCTCCCCCTTAAATAATTCTAGATTTGACTGGTTTCTGTTTTGGCAAAATTCCATAACTTGAATTAGTCATGAAAAATGCAGGACTTATTCTGGGATTGCTACTTTTCGTCACCGGGATTCACGCACAATACGGGTACGAGCTTGGAGCCAGAGCAGGATTTAACCTATCTACACAAACCACAACAGGAACGGCCACCAATGTGGAAACAAACTGGAAACCAGGCTTCCATATGGGAATTTTCGGGAGGTTATTATATACAGAAAAAATGTCAGGTCAGCTTGAATTCCTGTATTCGGAGAAAGGATCCCTATGGAGTGATCTGCAGTTTACCGGCGAAGAGGTCGTTACTTACATTGACGTTCCTCTGACGGCCCGCTTTCAGGTCCTGGACCTGCTGAATATACATGCCGGACCCCAGTTCAGTTTTTTCACAGGAGCCTGGCGTGTGCCGGAGGAAGGAGTTGCCCGCAGTGTCTCTGATTATTATGACGAGGTCGATGTCGGACTGCTGGTGGGTGCAGAGCTGAATTTACCCATAAAACTGAATATTGCAGTCAGGTACATCGAAGGGTTGATCGTAAGCACCGATTCGCGCTATTATACGGATCGGTGGAAGAACCGGGTGTTCCAGCTCTCTCTCAGCTATGCCATCTGGGAAGAGTAAGCTGGATCATCCAGATGGATCCTCCGGATAGATCATCCGGCTGATCTTCCAGATTGAATTCCTTCTTCGGTTTGATGAAGCCACGTGCCCCGGATCTATACTGATAGCATCAAATGATATGAATCAAATGATAGTACCACACTGCATCATAGTTGCATCCCCTTGAACTTTCGGAATCTGACTGTTTATCACATTGTTTGATATTCAATAATTCCATAACTTGAATCAGCAGAGGATCTTTCATTTTCAAAACTGGATTCAGTCATGAAAAAAGAATTACTTGTTTTATTGTTGATGTTCATTTTCACCGGCCTGCATGCTCAGTCACTCTTTGAGCTTGGGGCCAAAGCGGGATTAAACCTTTCCACCCAGACCACCAAGGGAGCAGCCACCAATGTGGATTCCCAGTTTAAGCCGGGTTTTCATGCAGGAGCCTATGGAAACTTCTTCTTTCTGGAAAAAGTGGCCGCCCAGGTAGAACTCATGTATTCCCGGAAAGGGTCCAAATGGAGTGATCCCTATTTCTCCGGGCAGGACAATTTATCCTATGTGGATATCCCGGTCCTGGTCCGCTTTCAGGTCCTGGACCTGGTAAATGTCTATGCAGGGCCGCAGTTCAGCTTTATGACCTGTGCCAAGCAGATTCCGGATGGGGAAGAGGCCATCGATGCTTCCGGGTATTATAAAAGCACTGATTTCGGGGTGGTCGTGGGTGCGGAACTGAACCTGTCCATGAAGCTTAGTATCGGAATCAGGTATATCGAAGGCTTTTCTGTGACCACCGAATCCACCTATTACATCGATCAGTGGAAAAACCGTGTCATTCAGGTTTCTCTCAGCTACCCGATCCTAAGTGAATAGATCAGCTTTGATTTATCCGCTTTTTTGGCTTATTTGCGCATTCATTTAATCCCAGTATCTCATGCGAACATGGATCACCCTGCTGGCGACAGTCCTGGTTCTTTCAGGCTGTGCCGATTCTGAAACCAAACTGGTAAAAAAAGCCGCCCGTATTCATGCAGCGGCCTACACGGTAGATAGCCATACCGACACCCCCCTGCGCCTCAACCGCATGGGCTTCGATTTTGGAATAAGGAACGATCCCCGCGTAACCCGAAGTAAGATTGACCTGCCCCGGATGAAAGAGGGAGGCATGGACGGGATCTGGTTCGCGGTCTTCGTGGGACAGGGTGAACGCACTACCGAGGGCAACCGGGAGGCCATGGAGGAGGCCCTGGAAATCACCCGGGAAATCTATAACATGGTGGAAAAGTACCCCGAAGACCTGGAGGTAGCCACAAAGGCAGATGATCTGGCGCGGATCTCCAAAATGGGAAAGCATGCCATATACATAGGCATGGAGAACGGCTATCCCCTTGGCAACAATCCGGAGCTCCTGGATACCTATTATGAAAAGGGGATCCGTTACGTGACCCTGGTGCATACTGAAAACAACGATATTTGTGACTCTTCCACCGACAGCCTCGAGCATGGAGGGCTCTCCCCCCTGGGCGAAGAGGTGGTGGCACGTATGAATGATCTGGGGATGCTGATTGATGTTTCACACGCTTCCGATGACAGTTTTTATGAGGTCATTGAGCTTAGCCGCTCCCCCATTATGGCCTCGCACTCCTGTGCCCGGGCGCTGTGTGACAATCCCCGGAACCTGAGCGACGAGATGCTGCTGAAGCTGAAGGAGAATGGCGGGGTCATCCAGATGTGTATTTTAAGCGAGTATGTGCTTACACCCCTTCCAAATCCGCAGAGAGACTCCGCACGGGCGATGGTCCGGGTAAAACACGGGAATTATTATGAGCTGGACGAGGCCGGAAGAGAGGCCTTTATCAAGGACTGGTACGCGGTGGACCGGGACTTTCCCCGGGAGCTGGCTACCGTCAGCGATGCGGTGGATCACATCGACCATATCGTGGAACTGATCGGCATCGATCATGTGGGTATCGGAACCGATTTTGACGGGGGAGGCGGACTGGCGGACTGTTTTGATGTGAGCCAGATGGGCAATATCACCCTGGAGCTGGTGCGCAGGGGCTACAGCGCTGCAGAGATCAAAAAGATCTGGGGCGGAAACCTCACCCGGGTATTTAAGGAGGTGGAAGCTGCGGCCATTTAACGATGATATTTACGAATCAGCCATGAACTCTAAATCCAGAAACTATACAGTGGTGGCGCTTATCCTGATCCTCCTGCTGGCCGTGGGAAGTTGCCGGAAGGCCGGAAGCTGGCTGGTGAAGGCTGATGAAACGCCACATGCCGATGTGATGGTTCTGCTTATGGGCAGCATTTCGGAAAGGGTTCTGCAAACCGCAGATCTGTATAGTGAAGAGGTAGCGGGAAAGGTATGGATCGTGGAGGAGGGCATGGGGGCTATCCAAACCCTGGAAGAGCGGGGTGTTATGCTGATCCGTAACAGTACGCAGGCCAGTAATGCCCTGACAGCCCTGGGAGTTCCATCCGACAGTATCTTGATTTTACCCGGGGATGCCAGCTCCTCCCGTATGGAAGCTGAAATAGTGAGGGATTTCCTGATCACGCTGAGTGACACGGATACTAATGGCGGCCTGGATACCTTGCTTCTGGTGAGCTCCTCCTGGCATACCCGGCGGGCATTCAAAATATTCCGCGCTGCATTGCATCCCCTGGATGAATCGCCTGTAGTCAGGTGCAGCCCCAACCCTTACACCTCATTTGATCCGGACAAATGGTGGAAGAGCAAAAACGATATTCAGAAAGTGGTCACCGAATATCTGAAACTGGCGAATTTTGTCCTCTTCGAAAGAAGGGAGTTAAGAAGAGGGGAATAATCAGACTGGAGCAAAAAAACAAAGGCGCTCCTTTTGGGAACGCCTCTGCACTCAAGCTAACTTAACTACTACTAGCTTACTTAAAGCGTCTTGCAACTTCTTCCCAGTTAATCACATTCCAGAAAGCCGCGATATAGTCGGGCCTGCGATTCTGGTAGTTCAGGTAATAGGCATGTTCCCACACATCGATACCCAGTACGGGGGTACCTTTGACCTCGGCCACGTCCATCAGGGGATTGTCCTGGTTGGGAGTGGAGGAAACAGCCAGTGAGCCGTCGGCCTGCTTGACCAGCCAGGCCCAGCCAGAGCCAAAGCGGGTGGCTGCAGCAGTGCTGAACTTCGTTTTAAACTCGGCAAAGGAGCCAAAAGCTCCATTGATGGCTGAAAGCAGGGCCCCGTTGGGCTCGCCTCCACCATTGGGCCCCATGACGGACCAGTATAGGTTATGATTGAAAAAACCGCCACCATTGTTCCTTACAGCGGCCGGTTGGGCAGATATCCCAGCAAAGATCTCCTCGATGGATTTGCCTTCAAGGGACGTTCCTTCCACTGCTTTGTTCAGGTTAGCGGTATAAGCCGCATGATGCTTCGTATAATGGATCTCCATGGTTCTTGCATCGATATGTGGCTCAAGTGCCTTATAGTCGTAACTTAAATCGGGTAATTGGAATGACATTTTTTTCGGGGTTTAATGATTAAACTTAATAGTTATTCAGATTCAATATAAATAACATACCAGAATGGATTTTGTTCATGCCCTTTCTGACCCTTTCTGTTGTGCAACACTCCCCCATGGGCCCTTTTTATTTAAAACATGATAAAACCCACTGTTTTTGTGGGTTAAAAGCTTTTTCTTGCTTTTTTAGCTGCTGTATAATATGTGGCAGAATGGGGAGGAAGGCAGTATCTTTGCCGCCGGTAAAAGGGAGTCAAGCTGATAATTAAGTCACTTATAAAATAAACAAAACGATTATGTCAAAAGGGTTTTTTAAAGTTCCTGAGCCCGTGAACGAACGGGTAAGAAACTATGCTCCGGGAACCAGGGAGCGAGCCGATTTAAAAAAGGAAATTGAAAGGCTGAGGTCACAGGTACTGGACATCCCCATGATCATTGGTGGTGAGGAGATCCGGACCGGGAACCTGGTCTCCATTCATCCGCCGCACGAGATAAAGCACCTGCTTGGCCATTTCCACAAGGGCGATGCCAGCCATGTGAAGATGGCCATAAAGGCTGCTCTGGAAGCTAAAGAAAAATGGGCTGCCCTGTCCTGGGAACATCGCGCTGCGATCTTTCTCAAAGCGGCCGATCTGATTGCAGGACCCTATGGGGACACGATAAATGCTGCCACCATGCTTGCCCAGTCGAAGAATGTCATGCAGGCCGAGATCGACAGTGCCTGCGAAATGGCAGATTTTCTGCGCTTTAATGTGAAGTTCATGACAGAGATCTACGAACAGCAGCCCATCTCCACAGAAGGGATCTGGAACCGGGTGGAACAGCGTCCGCTGGAAGGCTTTGTTTTTGCCCTTACTCCCTTCAATTTCACCTCCATTGCAGGGAACCTGCCCTCTGCACCTGCCCTGATGGGTAATACCGTGGTATGGAAGTGTTCCAATACCCAGGTCTATTCGGCCAAGGTGCTGATGGATGCATTTGTGGAGGCCGGAGTTCCCGCCGGGGTAATCAACCTGATGTTTGTATCCGGACCGGTTGCCGGGAACGAGATTTTCTCCCATCCCGATTTCGCCGGAATTCACTTTACCGGCTCCACCGAGGTATTCCAGCATATGTGGAAAACCATCGGAGGAAACATTGACAAGTACAAATCATACCCCCGCATTGTAGGGGAGACCGGGGGGAAGGACTTTATTTTTGCCCATCCCTCAGCCAACATCGAGTCGCTGGTGGTGGCCATGGTCCGGGGTGCCTTTGAATACCAGGGTCAGAAATGTTCCGCAGCTTCCAGGGCCTACATTCCTGAAAGTCTGTGGCCCAGGGTAAAGACCCTGATGGAGAAGATGGTTAAAGGGATTAAAATGGGACCCCCCGAAGACTTTGTCAATTTCTTTAATGCCGTCATAGATGAAACCACCTTTGAGAAACTGGCCGGATTTATCGACCGGGCCAAAAAGGACAAGGATGCGGATGTGATTATCGGGGGAGGCTATGATAAATCGGTCGGGTACTTCATTGAACCCACGGTTATTCAGGCCCACGATCCAAAATACGTGACCATGGAGGAAGAGCTGTTCGGACCGATCCTGACCCTTTATGTTTATAAGGATGAGAAGATCGACGAAACCCTCGACATTCTGAATAACACCTCCATCTATGCGCTCACCGGAGCCATTTTCTCCCAGGACCGCTATGTTATTGAAGACCTGACCCAAAGATTATCCAACTGTGCGGGGAACTTCTACATCAACGACAAACCCACCGGAGCCGTGGTGGGACAGCAACCCTTCGGAGGGGCCCGTGGATCGGGAACCAACGACAAGGCAGGATCCATGATCAACCTGCTGCGCTGGGTATCCCCCAGGACCATCAAGGAGAACTTTATTCCACCGAAAGACTACCGCTACCCATTTATGGAGGAGGAGTAACAAAAGAAAAGGCCGTCTCAAATCCTCCTGAGACGGCCTTTTCCATTTTAGCTAGTAAGTAAAAAAACCACTTACTTCTTAACCAGACTGCTTATTTTTCAACCAGACTGCTTATTCTTTAACCAGCCTGCTAACTCCGTTGATCTGATCGCTCCGGATATGCAGGAAGTACATTCCTTCTTTAAAGCGGCTGATATCCAGGTTGGTCCTGGTGAATCTCTCCAGCTCTTCCGTGTGAATCAGCTTACCGGTGATATCCACCACCTGGATCGAAGCATTTGTCTGCTCCTGAATCATATCAATAGTCACATAATCGTGTGCCGGGTTGGGATAAACCTTATAATCCGGATTTAGCAACCTGTCACCCAGTCCGGAAATGGTAACCGAGTAACAATCGGAGGTAGTAGAACACCCGTTCTGGGTCAGAATCACCGCAAATTCTCCGCTGGTAGTGGGTATAAAGGAAGAACTGGTGGCACCTTCTATGGGGGTGTTGTCCTCACAATTGATCCACTGGAAACTTCCTCCGGACGGGGCACTGGCAGTTAAGGTCCCATCTGTCTGGGTCACCATCACCTCTTCCACAACCTGGTGGGTGACGCTAAGCTGGTACTGGCTGCTGTTCCCGTTGCCATCATCTAAGGTAAAGGTAACCGTGGTGACACCGGGTTCAAAAATCACAACACTTGCATCACCTGTTCCGCTGCCCGTGGTGGCGCCGCTGAGCTCGTAGGTGACCACCGGAGTGGTGCAATTATCTGATATGTCTGTCAGGCCAATAGAGCTGACAGTTCCATCACAGGTAGACACATCCCCGGTAGCAGTTGCGGTAGGCGCTGTTACATCATCCACGATTACATTCTGTGGCACATAGATTCGGTTGCCTTGTCCGTCATCAAAGGTCCAGGTAATCACATGGGTCCCCTGTGTCGCATAGGTCAGGGCATCCCTGGTGCTTCCGACCAGGATTCCGGCACAGGCATCGGTGGTGGTGGGGATATCCGCAGTTGCTATACATTCACCGCTTACGTCTGGCAGGGTGGGGACCACCGGATCGGTCACATCCGCCACAAGCACGTTCTGAGGCACTACAATGCTGTTCCCGTTTCCATCGTCAAAGGTCCAGTGGATCACATAGCTTCCCTGGGCCTCATAGGTCAGAGGATCGGACGTGGTTCCGGTCACGATTCCTGAACAGTTATCGGTGGTGGTGGGAGCCACTGCACTCACCGAGCAATCACCGGTCAGGTCATCCAGGCTGGGACTCAGGGGATCGCTTACATCTGCCACAAGCACATTCTGCGGCACCACGATGCTGTTCCCGTTTCCATCATTAAAGGTCCACTGGATGACGTAGCTTCCCTGTACCTCATAAGTCAGGGGATCGGTTGTGGTTCCTGTAATGGTTCCGGCACAGTTATCCACGGTGGTGGGAACAGGCGCAGTTACCGAACATTCTCCGTTCAGATCGGCCAGAGTGGGGGTCATCGGATTGCTTACATCATCCACAATCACATTCTGTGTCTGACTGACGCTATTTCCGTTCCCGTCATTGTAAACCCAGGTGATCACAGTAATCCCCTGTGTGGTAATGGGAAAGGTAGTCGTTGTGACTCCGGTAATGGTGCCGGCATAATTATCTGTGGCAGTTGGGGCCGTTGGTGTAACGGAACACTCCCCCGTGAGAAGCGGCAGTGTGGAGACATCAGGAACAGGATCCGTGGCATCAAATATGACAAGCTCTGCGCTCCGGCTGCCGCCGTAATCCTCGTCGTCCACTTCAGCGAAAACCGAATAGGTACCCAGGTCCACCGGCAAATTCAAAGAGCCATCGTACCAAAGGTTGACCGTAAGTCCCGGAGGATCCGTTACCACAGTAACTCCAATGCCCGAACCGGTATATTCCTGCGAGAGGTTGCTCAGGGTGATGGTAGCCGGCAGCTTGGTGATCCGCTGAATCTGCTCCGCTCTTGCCGGGGCATAGGTGGTATTCCCATCCTGAGTCACAGTGATCAGGCTTTCACCCAGATTGTTGATGGAAGCCGTGGAGCCGGATAAGGAAACCACATTTACATCGGACGATTCATAGCGCAGCGCCAGCCCGGAAGAGGCGGAGGCCGTAAGGGGAAAGTCAGGATCCCCGTATAGTTTATCTGACAGGGGAGCGAAAGTGATCACCTGGGTACGCCTGTCAGCAATCTGATAATCAAACGATTCCAAGATGCCAGTCGATTCAGCCAGCACCGTGCCCCTGTTGTAGGCCACGCTAACCACGTTATTCGTATTTATGGCCGGGCTCACATATACCACAATGGTTTTTGGATCACCCGCCTTCAGCTGGCAGGAGGTGGAAGTCAGGCCTACCACATTATCCCGCACCTCGAATTCCAGGTGTTTCCCGGTAGGATCCGCCATATCCCGGTCAAAAGTGATCTCCACACGGTCGGTCGCTTTTGCTGCATATACAAAATTTGGAACGCCATGCGGAAGCACGTTAATGGTGATCGTTGCGGTGTCGGCCGTGCTGAGCGGATCGTCAAACTCGAAATCAAAATTTCCCACTCCGGTTCCGGGAGTATTGTCTGCGCTGTAAAACAGGGTATGGGAATCAGAACTCAAAGCGGTAGGGACCGTGCTGATCGCTGCTCCTGGAAATCCGCCCGCGTCCTGGTAAAGGCTTCCTTCTGCCGGCAGTGTAACGATGGTCGCCGTCTTGGGAGAACCATCTCCTTCGGTGGCCCTCAGGCTAATCTCTTCCGTTGCTCCCTGTGATATATACAGGGTTTGGGGAACAGCTGTCAGCGGGGGCGTAGCCCTGGTAAGGAAAGACCGGATGGAGGACCAGGAAGAGATGCCCTCGCTGTTTTTGGGTTGAACGGACCAGTAATAGGTCTGGTCCACCGGCAGGGTATATTCGTAGCTATACCCGGTCAGATCGGCAGAAGTGTGGATGGGAGCGCTCAGGTCCCAGGCCGAAGAGATAATCACATTATAGGCAGCTGCATGGGCAGCATTTTCCCATTCAAAATGGACCGTTTCGCTCACGGTGGAGCCCTGGGCCGGACTGACCAGTTCGGCTGGCGCTGCACGGGGAACGGTATGGGTCAGGACGACAGGGTCGTAGTTGGCATCCGCATTCAGGGTATAGCTTCCAGCATTGTAGGTAAACAGCGCGGCTTTCCCATTGGAAACAAAGCCGGTGGTACGGTAAGAAACGGAGATCCCATCGGTACCCGTATAATTTTCAATCCCGATTACCGCGGTAGCTCCCCGCGGCCGGATGGCGGCCACATTGGCCACAGACCTGTATTGCATCTGGATGTTGTTGGATCCCTCGTAAAGGATGACCTGGAAGGTTCCGGTTAAGATGGTGGAGGCTTCAAAGGCCATGTTCCGGTACTGGATAATGAGTTTCCGGTTGGGGGCCGTACCAACGGTCTGGTACATCAGATCCCCGGAATCATCTATTTCCAGTCCGTCCCAGAAAGGAGCGATAAAGTTATTGGGAGTCTCCGTACTGGGGATGGGTTCTTGCCAGTGATTCCAGATGATATTATTAAAACTAATCAGACCTTCAGTGCTGATGTAGAGATAGTTGTAGGTATATTCGTAAAATTCAAAGCTGAAGCCAATGGGGATGTAAAAGGACCCATCGTTCAAAGCTCCCGCATGGAGCACTTCGCCCCGGTATTCCGTTTCCGGCGGGATGGCCGAGGCCAGGGGCATCACGGCGAGCAGTACAAACATCAAGAATGTTCTGAACTCAAGGGTAGAGGATTTGATCATAGTATTATTTTTCGTGGAGTACATACAGCGTAAACGGATTTATTCCGCAGGAAACAAAGGTTGTAAAATAATGCATGAATTCAAGGCCTGCTGGTCAACGACGCTTACCTATTGATCAAATCCAAATTGCCCTTTATCCACTCCGAGATCACTTTATCAACGCTGACTGCCTCTTTATCAACCCATATAGCTCTTTGCAGCAAAAAATATTGTTAATAGTCTCTTTTGAAAGTGCAGGCTGCAAAGCTCATTTTTCTCTATTTTTACTGCGTGAAACCCTTTTTCAGGAAAATATGGCCCTGGCTCAGGAACAAGTATGTGCTGACCCTAGCGATATTTGCCATCTGGATGCTCTTCTTTGACCAGAACAACATGGTCGATCGGATCCAGATGAAAGCAGAGATTCGGCAGCTGGAGAATGATCGGGAGTACTACCTGGAACAGATTCAGGTAGATTCGGCACGTCTGCATGAACTCACTACCAATCGCGATAACCTGGAGAAATACGCCCGCGAACAGTTCCTGATGAAAAAAAGCAACGAGGATGTGTTCGTGGTGATCGAAGAGCAAGACGAGAAGGGCAAGAAGAAGAAAAAGTAGCTCCAGCTCTCCGTTTATCCTTTACAAGAATTAACCTGATAGGCCTATAGCACAAAACGGTCAGTGATACTATCATTTGAGTGCATGCAAATGATAGTACCACCAGGCATTTCATTGAAACACATGCTTGCAAAAACAAAATATACGCCAATTCTATCGAAGATCCAGCATCCTGTAAATCAGCAGAAGTTTTTTCAAGTCAGCGCCCACACTGGGAATCCCCCTGTTTTCCGGATCCAGGTGCCGCAGCAAGTCTGAGGCTGCCTTCCCGACTTCCACATCGGGATATCCCCGTTCCCTGGCAAAGTGCAGGAACTTCATGATCCGGAACATGGAGAACCAGCGCCAGAATCGTTTCCTGAAAGCCGGAGCAGAGGCGCTGTTGCTGGAAATCTCTTCCAGGGCCGCTTCAAATACCTGCTCCTTTAGAAAGGAGTATAGCGGCTCTGGCCAGGGCCCTGCCAGCTTTTCAGGCCGGTCAATCTTCCCAAAGAACTCTCCCAGCATTACGAAGGGCTTTAAATTGTAAGTCATCAAAGGGTCTTCGCGTTCAGTCAACCGTTGGATAGCCGGTCCGGTTCCAAAGGGTACCCGGTCCGAAGGACGGGGGGAGGGCAGAACACAGGTGGCGTTACACTGGCTGAAATTGCCCCGCTGGGCCACTTTCTGTATAAAATAGAAATCCTCTCCTCCCTGCCGCCGGTTCATCCCGCCCTCTTTGCAGTAGACATCGGCCCGCACCGCAAAGGAGGATCCCACCGTATGGTAGGCAAAGGGATAGCCCGTGTAGCGCACCGACTGGAGGTAATAACGAAGGTGAAGCTCATACTGGATGATCGCCCGGTAAACCTCCGGGGAGAACTGATCACCCTCCAGGGGGTGTTCAAATCGGATGGAACATCCGTCCGGTCCTGAAACATTCCCACCTGCACTGCCCGGTCTTTTTCCTTGAGCACCCCTCAAAGGGCTGCTTTCAAAATGATGGACCAGGGCCTCCAGGTAATTGTCCTGCACTACGGCATCCGCATCCATGGAGGCGATAATCCCCTCCGGGCGCTGCAGGGCACTAAAGCGGCGTGCCGCCTCATCCATCAGGATCTTCCGGGCACTTCCCACGCCTGCTTCTTTTTTTCCGAAAGAGTGATCCAGCCATACATAAAAATCCAGACAGGGATGGGGATGTGTCCTGATCCAGGCCCGGGTGGCCTCCAGAGTGGCCCTGTTCTGCTCCAACACAGAGCTTGGCGCATCGGCTGGCGCATTAATCAGTATCAGCACCTCGGCATGAAATCCGGAAGAGCTGTCGTCGCGTTCGCAGTTTTCCGCAAGCGGGTTACAGCTGCATTGAAACAAAGAATCCAGGCATCTTTCGAGCCCGGATTCATTATATACTGGCAGGATTACAGCTATTTTAAGCCCGGGATGGGGTCCCGGTTCCACAAGCGCCTTTCGCAAACCGGCCTTCAGCAGGTATGCATCGGCAAATCCCATTATTTTAGTTCGGTTTCCTCGTCGTACCTGGCATTCAGACCTTCCACTACCTGGGCAGTGATATCGAGGGACTTGGCACCGTAGATCAGGTTGCCGCCAAAGGAGTAGGAGTACACGTAGCTGTAGCCATTGGCTTTGCTCAGTTCAGCCACATAAGATTCGATCATATCGAGCATTTGCCGATTCTTAACCATTCCCTCTTCCTGGATCTGGCCCGCATACTGGTTCTGGAGAACCTGGAGGTTCTGCTCCTGTGTGGCCAGCTGCTGCTGAAGCTGCTCGGCCTCGGTCCGGGTCACCAGACCTTTCTGAATCTTGTACTGGGCATCCTGGACACTCTGGTAGAAAGTCTCCGTGCGGCCGGCAAAGTCGGCTTCCAGTTCGGTCTGCTTCTGAGTCAGATCCTGCTGATAATCATAGTAAAGATCCCACTGTGACATGACAGAATCCATATTAAAATAGGCAATACTGACATCACCCGGATTGGCTAACAGCGCTGCCCCTTCAGAATCATTTCCTGATACTTTCCTGTCATTTCCGGAAAAATGGAGAACGAACAAAACGATTACCGCTGCTCCAAGAATTACATTCGTTACAATGTTTGCAATTTTCATTGTCTGCTTTTTATCTGATTAACTGATTATTTGTTTGTTATCGGGCAACAAATATAGTAGAAAAGTTTAATAATGGGGAGATTTTTTTTGCTATCTGCTGGCTGATACAAGGCACTTCAGAACATATATAGACAGATCAGTGTTAGCATCCAATCCCCCTCCCGGTGTAAAGGGGTTCACACATGGTTTTCAGGGAGGGGGGTTGCCCCATTCTGCACAGTCATAAATGTATGTCTTATCTGTAGTTGGAGGTTCCTACTGTGGAAAATCCCGCCTGTAATTTGCGGCCACCTCCTCGATGACCTGCTCCAGGGGGGTAAACTCCATCCCGATGGCCTTATGGACCTTTTCCGAGGAGAAGCGGACCTCTCCAAAGGCAGCCCGGATATGCTCGGAGGTGATTTGCCGGGAGCCTCTGAACAGCGCAGCGAAAGCGTCCAGCCGGGTCAGCGTTTTAAGCAGGAAGGGGGTGACCTCTTTCAGCTCCCGGGCCTTCCCCAGGGCCTGTCCGATCATTGCGAATACCTGCTGATAAGAATAGTTCCCTTCACTCAGAATAAAACGTTCCCCCGAGATATCCGAATCCATCAGCCGTCGCATGGCCTCCACCACATCCTGTATCCCCACATAGCCCGTTATGCCCGGTGCGGCATAGTTTAATCCCCCGGCCACGCGAGAGAACATGGAAGAGCTTCCACGATCCCAGAAGCCGGAACCCAGGATAATGGAAGGATTCACGATGACTGCATTCAGGCCTTCCTCCATGCCGCGCCACACCTCCATCTCCGAGCGAAACTTGGAAAGGGCGTAGCCGGTGCTGGTTTTGCCGGCTGACCAGATCAAGCCTTCGGTAGCCGGAGAATCTTCCGGGGGTCTGCCTATGGCTGAAGTGGAGGATACATGCAAAAGCTTTTTTACGCCTGCAGCCTGGCAGGCAAAGACCACGTTGGAGGTGCTTCCGGTGTTAAACCGGACCATCTTCTGCCTATCGCGGGGTTGAAAAGAGACCATGCCGGCACAGTGATAGACCTGCTCAACGCCCTCTTCCATGCCCTCCAAAACCTGGACCATCTCTACCTGGTCCATCAGATCGGCATCGATCCAGCGGATGCGCCCAAACAGATCTTCGAGCTCCTCCGCACTCCGGGTATAGTAGCCAAACACCCGCCTCACCTCCTCCAGGTTGGATGAGGGGCGCTTCAGCGCCACCACCTGCTTCTTCTCCCTGACCAGGCTGAGTAAAAGATGCGATCCAAGAAGTCCCGTTCCCCCGGTAAGCAGTATCATCTTATTATTGGATGTATTCAAAATGGATTTGGACGAAGATAAACATAATCGGAAGAACCGGAAACATCAGGAGCAACCGGAAACATCAGGAGCAACCGGAAACTCAGGAGCAACCGGAAACATCAGGAGCAACCGGAAACATCAGGCCGAACGTGCTTTTTTAAAGACAATGTTATAGAAGGCCTTCCAGAAATAGCGCCACTGGGTGCGCAGGGGGCGTTTATCAAAAGCCTCCAGGTAACGGAGTTCAGAAGCCTGGATCTCCTCCAGGGTCTCCGGCAGATCGGCATAATAAGGGGGGACCAGTCCGGGCTTGTACTTGATCCGCTTCTCCTGCAGCTCTTTGGAGTAGAGGTTGAAGTAGTGCTGACTCAGCGGCCGTACCCCGATCACTTTCAGCTCCCCCCGGAAGAGGTTGATCAGCATGGGGAGCTCATCCAGCCACAGCCTGCGCAGGAAGGACCGGGTACCGGCAATCCTGAAATCATTTTTAAATTTTCCCCCGTTCTCCAGGTTGTTTCGTTTATGCACGTAGTCCTGCAGGTACTCGGCGTAGGGGTACATGGTGCGAAGTTTGTACACCTTGATCATTTTGCCCCCTTTGCCGATGCGCCTGAGGGTGATAAAGGGTCCGTAGGTGGGATTGGGATCAAAGGCCGGCTCCTTGATCCGCCGGCACACAAAAAAGTAGGTGCCGTTCACCATACTCTCCTCGTTCACCTCAAAGCCGCAGGCATAGAGCCGTCCCAGGATCTCGGGATGGGTAAACACCCGGTTTTGCCCCCGGGTAAGAAAGAAGTAGAGCTTGCTGGTGAGTTTAAATTTGGGGAATACCCGTTTGATGATATAGTCGCCCGTATAGGCGATCCAGTTGAGGACCGGGGGATATTTTCGAAGGATCCTTTCACGGCGCATATTGGAGGTTTCGGCACAACAGATAAACTTACCATGCTGGGGCAATTTGCTGTTCACCGATTCAAAGAACATATTGACATCTTTGATATCGTTGATCCTGCGGATATTGACAATGGATTCGTAGAAATTGTCGGGTTGCCGGAGAATGTTAAAGCGTGTCAGGGTGGCCGTGATCAGGGTCTTCACATCATCCAGTTGCACTTGCTGCTCGATAAACTGTTCGGCCAGTTCCCCGCACTCCTCAATAATCGCTTCCCGCAGGGTACTTGCATCCAGGTGGATGTCGCTGTGGGTCACTGCTGCATCCAGCTTCCGCTTATCATCCGTGGTGGGCGGTTTTTCAATAAAGGCCGTGGCAGCATCGTACTCCGTGGAAGATAGCAGATAGGTGTACAGACTAAAGACTATAATCTCCAGCCCTGTGGCCACCCCGAAGGTGCCCAGCACCATCATTCTGGAGAAGAAGGTGGTGCCAAAGGTGTAAATGATAAAAGAGACCACCGCCAGAGTTAACAGGTTGGGGGAGAGGATATTCCTGAAAAGAAAGGTAGGCCGCTCCATCCTGGAGATATGGTATTTTTTGAAATAGAAGGAGGCTATGATCCAGAGGCAGAGCATAACCGCAAAGCCACTAATATACCTGGAGGACAGGTAGGAGGTCATCACAGGTTTCAGCCCGGCCATAAAGATATAGGATCCGGCCAGGATCATCAGGTCGATGACGATTAGTCCCGCTCTTGGCTTCTTTCTAGTTGACATTCCCGGAATGAAAGTACAAAGATTTCATGTATCTCTCAGACTATTTAATAACATTAAAGGGTTGCAGTGGCCTTTATTTCCTGCCCGGAATAAACTTCAGGGCATATTCAGGTTCTGCAAGCAGACGGTTGGCACTCTCAGGAAGAAATTCCACAAACCAGCTCATAAAAGCAGTCATATCAAGCTTTTCGCTCAGCAGTTTCTTTCGCGATTCCCGGAACTGGTCGGCCGGAGGATCCCCGGCCAGGAGATCGTTCAGCCGGGCAAAAGAGGCCTCCAGGTCCTCCGGATGGAAGTGATATAACAAGCCGTAAGCTTCCAGCTCTGTGATATAGGCAAATTTTTCCGCACTGACGAAGACGGCAGGGATTCCCAGTACCGCCGCTTCGGCTGCCATGGTGGCACTATTGCCCCAGAATACCTTGCAAGTGTCCAGGTCCCTGTGTATCCGGATGGGATCGGCCAGTTGAATTGTATTACTACTGGAAAGATCCGGTTCTGTCTCCGAGGAAAGAAATACCGGATGGACCTGGCTCAGCGTTTCCATTTTCTGAATCAACAGCTCTCCATCCAGCTTAGAAGCAGAGGAATGGTGGACGGAGTCGGTCCGGGTGAGGCGGATAAACAGACCTTCCCTCTCCTCCTCAGCCGCAATAAACTGTTGTGGGTGCAAATAAGCCAGCTCTTTTAATACAGGCAGATGAAAATGATATTTATGAAACTGGTGCGGATAGGTGGCCGGAGAGAGCAGGTAGCTTGATTTTTTGATCAGGGGCAGCAGCCGGGGATTATGATCCGTATCGTCAAATGTGATGCAGGGGATACCTAGAAGGCGGGAAATGATTACCAGGTAGGGAGAAGAAAGGCTCATGGTAAGCCCTGGCCGGAACCGAATCAACACCGTCTTCAATTGCACCAGAATCCGGAAGGCATAGAGGTATTTCCCTACCAGGCTATGCTTTCCCCAGCCCCTGCTGGTATAGCTGATTCCGGCCTCTTCCAGCAGGAGATGAAGACACTCCTTGTTCCTTGCTATCACCCTGATGGTATAATTCTGACTCTGCAGGTGACTGAAAAGATGCTTAAAGAAATGGAAATCGGCCGGATGGTTCAGGTCAAATAAAATCCTTTTATGTGCTTGAGGGTGTTTCATCCCTTAACTTGTCATGAACAAACTTATGGATTCTTTTTATCTTTACGTGATTGAAAAACGACTATTCTATAGCAATCAATGCGGCCCTGGAGGCAGGCAGAGCCATACTGGAGGTCTACGGGAAGGAAGATTTCGGGATTGAGTTCAAAGAAGACCAATCGCCACTGACCCTGGCGGACCAACGAGCACATTCGATTATCATGGACCACCTGAGTAGTACCGAAATTCCCGTTTTAAGTGAAGAGGGAAGCCAAATCCCCTACTCAGAACGCAGCAAATGGAAGCGTTTCTGGCTGGTGGATCCACTGGATGGAACCAAAGAGTTTATTAAGCGGAATGATGAGTTTACGGTCAACATTGCCCTGGTTGAGGAAGGGCTTGCCCAGTTCGGAGTGGTTTTTGCTCCCGCCATCCCTGAGCTTTATGTGGGCATTCCCGGAAGAGGGGCGTTCCGGTGCCGGAATGAAAAATACTTTGACCAGGCCCTGGAATACCTGCTGCAATTTTCCGATTTGCTTCCCCTGGCGGGGCCAGAGGAGAAGGTGTTCAGGGTGGTGGCCAGCCGCTCCCACTATAACGAGGAAACCAGGCTCTATGTGGAAGCTTTCGATACCGGGAGAAAAGAGATTAGCCTGGTGAACAAGGGGAGTTCCCTGAAATTATGCCTGGTGGCCTCCGGTGAGGCCGACCTCTATCCCCGTCTGGGCCCCACCATGGAGTGGGATACAGCGGCTGCCCACGCCGTTGTTAAAGCCTCCGGGAAGAATGTCTACCGGGTCGATACCGGGGAGGAGCTTTCCTACAATAAGCAGAACCTTCTGAACCCAAATTTCGTAGTAAAATAGTGGTTGCCGATGCAACCATGTTACCAAAACCGTGGTCAACAAAAGTGAACCCATCCATGATAGGGGAGAAGGAAATACTTGCCGGGTGTAGAAAGGGGAAGCCATCTGCTCAATGGGAGCTGTATAAGCGCTACTCACGCCTGCTTCTGGCTGTATGCAACAGGTACGCCAAGGACCTGGATGAGGCTGAAGATATTCTCCAGGAAGGTTTCGTGAAAATCTTTCTGAATATCAAGGAGTTTAAGGGAGATGGCCCGCTGTTGGCGTGGATGCGCCGGATTATGATCAATACGGCCATCACCCACTATCATAAGATGCGCAAGCACCGCTACCATGATGATCTGGCGGAGGTGAACGAATCGAAGTTTGAGGACAAAAGCTGGGGAGAAGCTGAGTTTACCGAAGAGGAATTGTTCGGACTAATTCAACAGATGCCTGATGGATACCGGCAGGTATTTAACCTCTATGCATTAGAAGGATACAAGCACAGAGAGATTGCCGAGATATTAAAAATTGATGAGAATACCAGTAAATCACAATACAGCAGGGCCCGAAGGTGGCTGCAGGAGAGACTGATCAAACTGAAAAAGGAGCGAAGAAAGAGAGATGAGTGATAAACTCCATATGGAAGATCTGCTGCGAACCAGGTTGGAAGGGGCTGAACTGAGCCCTTCTCCAGAATCGTGGAAGGCCATTCAGCGCAAGCTGCGCTGGCCCCAGTTCCTGCGCTTCAACCCGGGCCGGTTTAACATCTACTATGCCGGAATCCTTCTGCTGGCAGCCACTGCGCTTGTCTTTGTAGTGGCGGGTCAGAGAAATAAGCTTGAAACACAGGGTCCTGGGGAGAATACGACCACAATCCCCGCAATGAAAAAACAGCTGAGGCCAGGAAGCGAGAAAACTCTAAAGTCTCCGGCACCGATCAAGGCGACGCCGGGAAGTTGGAGGATAATTCCACCCAAACCTCTCAAAACCTAGACAATGTTCTGGAGGATACAAATCTGCTTGCCGGCAACGGAGTCGAACAGGAGATATCCAAAACACTTCAGGAAAACGGTGCCGTGTTAGCTGTTGTTCCGTCCGGGCGGGAGGCAGAACTTAAGCAGGAGCTGGCCCCAGTCGCATATTTCACCGCTTCGATCCAGTCCGGGTGTGCACCGCTGACAGTTCATTTTACTAACCAGAGTATTAATGCTACATCCTGCTTCTGGGACTTTGGAACAGGCGAAACCAGCCGGGAAGAGAATCCCGTTTACGAATTTAAGGAGCCGGGCCGCTATATGGTCAGCCTGACTACCGAAAACCACGGGAGTTTTCCAACCGTATCCCGCACCATGGTAGAGGTCCTGGAATCACCCACGGCAGATTTTCAGATTGAAGAAGGAATGGAAGGAATCGATAACCATGTGGTGTTGAACCTGGTAAACTACTCCTCAGAGGGCAGTGTCTTTGCCTGGAACCTGGTGGATGAAGATTGTATCGACTGCAGCCGCTGGTCTTCTATTGAATACCAGCCCACCCTCCAGCTGAAGACCATTACCCCCGATTCCCGGGCGGTGAAGCTGGAGGTGATCAATGAAAATGGCTGCAGTGATACCGCAGTTCAAAACCTGCCCATTGTCGTTCAGTCCTCGGAAACCCGGATCAAATTTGCAACGGCCTTCAGCCCCAATCCATCGGGACCCGGAGATGGCAGTTTTGCCCCCGGTTCCAGGCGAATCGACCTGTTTCATCCCATCTACATTGAGGTGCCTGTGGAATACCATATGAGGATCTATACGCGCAGGGGTGAACTCATATTCGAAACCAGGGAGGTGTTCCAGGGTTGGGATGGCTACCTGCACCAGGAAGCAGCACCACCCGATGTCTATGTTTGGATGGTGGACGGTAGGTGGGCCGATGGAGAGGCCTTCAAACTTCATGGCGACCTTACCCTGGTCAGGAACAAATACTGGTAATTGCGCAGGAATACTATTTTTGTATTACTGTGAACAGACCCTTACCTTCCAACGAACAACAAGTCCTGTTTGATCTGCTGAAAGGAGACACTCCCGGCAGCCTGGAAGGAATTAATACGACTGTTCTATTTGATCTTTTTCAGCGACATCGCTTGTTCCCTCTGGCCCCCGGACTTTTGCCCTTTTTGGAGGAGGAGGAAAGAGAGAGATGGAAACAGGCCATCCAACAGGACTCTTTGAGGACCCATGGGATTTGTATCCCATTTATTGGAAATTATGAAAAGCTTAGAATCCCATGGGATCAAGGTGCTGCCTTTGAAGGGTCCGGTACTCGCACAAGATCTTTACGGAGATATCAGCCAACGTCAAATGCGGACCTTGATCTGCTGGTCCGTGAAACGAGATTTGCAGCAAGCGCTTCTGGTCCTTCAGGCGCTGGGATATGTACTCAAATTTCCTGAAAAAGAGCTAACGGACAAACAGTGGAACATATATCTCAGGCACCAGTACGATGTGGCCCTGGTCCATCCGGAGCAGGGGATCCTCCTGGAGCTTCATACCCGGATTGCCTATCCGGGATTGCTGAGTGGAATGGAGCACCTGATTACTGGAGAATACAGCGATCCATGGAGATAGCAGGACAGTCTGTACCTTGCATGATCCCGGGAGGGCACTTTTCTTTATCTGGCTATTCATGGGGCCCATCATCTTTTTATCCGACTTGTTCTGGTTACGGGATATGGCAGAAGCCTTAAACAGGTGGGATCTGGATCATTCAGAGGATTCTGGAAAAGGCCAGACAAATGGGTGCGGAGAGAATGTTTGGGGTGGGGCTCAGGCTGGCAGAGTGACTTTCTTTGGGGTAGAATCCCCGGAGAGTACCAGCAATTATCTGGAGTGAAAATAGAATCCTTCCTGAACCGCCTTGAACAGCATTGCCGGCGTGCCATTTTCGTATCCACATTTTTATGGCAGGAGGAGCCGCTTAGGAATGTTATTACATCATTTCTCCATGAGGATTAAAACCGGGATGGCCTCATAAATGGCATCAGCACTTTACGCGATCTGTTACAGATGGCTTATCGTAAATTCTTGGGCGCGCTGATCAAAGTGTAATCCGGTCGATGATGGTATTGAAGATCAGGTTTACCGAGTCCATAATGGAAGTGACAGAGGTGTCGATTTCCAGGTCGGGATGTTTGGGTGCTTCAAAAGGGGAGGAGATTCCCGTAAAGTCTTTGATCACGCCGGCACGTGCTTTCTTGTAGAGGCCTTTGGTATCTCGTTGTTCGCACACTTCAAGCGGGGGGTTCAGAAAGACTTCAATAAAGTCATTTTCCCCGATGATGTTCCGGGCCATTTCCCTGATCTCATCGGTGGGACTGATAAAGGAGCAGATGGTAATCATCCCGGTATTGATAAGGAGCTTGGAAACCTCGGCAATCCTTCGAATATTCTCCAAACGATCTTCCTCGGTAAATCCCAGGTTATTGTTGATGCCTGCACGTATGTTGTCCCCGTCCAGCACCTGGCAGAAGAACCTGCGGAAAAAGAGCTCCTTTTCCAGGTTAGCCGCCAGGGTGGTTTTCCCCGATCCCGAGAGCCCGGTAAACCAGATCACCTTGGCACTCTGCCTGAGGATCTCCTCTTTTACCTTGCGATCGTATATTCTGTCAAATACGGGATAGATATTCTTTGCCATTCCTTACTATATTTATTGATTCCTTAAAGTTAATGTTAATTTTAAGTATTAAAACCCATAATTTAGTCCGATGCGGAAGGTACCGGTCTTACCATGGTACTCCTCCGGGGTCCATAGCTCCAGGTACTCCGTTTCACCGCTTACATTTCTCCATTCATAGCCCAGTCTCAAATAAAGATCGTTGATTACCTGGTACGTAGCCAGGATCCCCAGATGAACCGATTCCCATACCACGGGATCAAGGGGCTGCTATGGTCGTCCGGGGCATGGTCCCCAAGCAGCGTATGATCGGGCCCTTTTTCCGAGCGCTTATAGTAGGCTTTGAGATTCAGGGTCCGGACCGGCCGGTATTCCAGGCCCAAATAGAACTGCCTGGCATTGTCCTCCAGGTAGTGCCCCAGGTTATACTGGTTCGATTCAAAGGTGGTGGTGGGAATGGTATGCCGGTAGGTCAGCGCATTGGTCCAGGTATATTCGGTCCATATCCGGGTGTTTGGAAGAACGGTAGTTGCCACTCCCACCTTATAGGATACAAAATTATGTTTCTCTTGTTCGAAGATCCTTTTTACCGCCACCTCATCCAGGAAAACCGTCCCATAGAGATGGAGATGCTTCAGGTTCCTGGAGGATACAGCGAAAAACAACTGGGAGTTCATGTTTTCGATAAAGGCGGTGTTGCTATGGTCAATGGCCTTGTAGAAGGCCACCGGCAACAGGAAGGCAAGTTTAGGCTGACGGTAGTCGTAAATGACCGAGTTCCCGACAGAGAGTTGGAGCCCTGTAACAGGGGTAAATGTGAAGATATTGGCTGCCAGATACTTGGGGTGATATACTTCCCGGTAATCGGTGCCATAGGCTGTGGAGGTGGTAAAAGAGAGGGAGGAGTCAACCACTTCGGAAACCAGTGATCCATGTACATAGGTGAACCGGAACCAGGGAGCCGGATCCATGGCCAGCTCCAGTCTGGGAAAGGAAGGGGTACGTCCCGAGAATATATTGGCCCCGGCATTGTTCTCCCCCCAGGCAAATTGATCCATGATCACACCCACATGTCCCCAGTTCCAGCCATAGGTGATCCCGGCACGAAGTTCCCAGTAATCCCTTTTCCCACCGGCAAAAGCCTTGATATTGCCACCTCCGATGCGCTGGTTCTGGAAGTCCCTGGCCGTTAGTTCGGTGGACTCGTGATTATCCCGCAGGGAAGCCCAGATGGCAAACCTGCCTATGGTGGAGGAGGCCTCCACCCCGTTCCACCAGTGGTAGAAGGAACCATTCTGGTTGGCCCAGAGATCACTTCCAAGAATGGGATTGACGGTCATTTGAAAGAGGGAGTCCCGGTAATAAAAGACATCAAAGCGTTTGTTCCTGTTCCCCAGCCATAACCAGCTTGTACCAAGTAGCACCTGGGTCTCCAGGAGGCAACTCTTTGAAATAGTCCCTTAGGTAGAAATCCAGCTCTGCCTGTTGGCGCCCATTCAGTATGGATCGCGAGGAGTCTGCCTCCTGCAACAGTTCGGCAATTTCTCTCCTCCCATAGGGTTTAACCAGGGAATGAAGATCGATTACCTTATCACTGGCCAGTTCATCCAGGAAAAGGTAGATCCCCTGGTTGGAGATATGGGTGGGCAGGTATTGCGCCTGAGCTGGAGCGCCGATTAACAGCAAGCATCCTAAGATCAGCCAGGCAATATATTTAGTTTTTAATATCATGAATTCACTACCTGTATAACATGGCGGCATTCTCCAGAACTGCCACGGAGCCTGTCTCCTGGTCCAGTATCGATTGAACTTCCCGCTCTGATATCTTTTTAGCACCCATCAGCTGAACCTCTTTTTCCTTAAGCGAAGTGACCATCCGGATATCGATCCGTTCTGCCTTTTCCAGCATGGAAAGGGCGGTCCCGGCATTGTTCTTATATTCAACGTCGAGCCGGTCGAAAATAGTCTCCCGGTCGCCCAATCTGAAAAGATCCAATATAGCCTGGTTTCCGGTTCCGTCACGACACTCTGTAAATATGACCAATTTTCCACCATTTTTCAAAAAGGAAGCGGCGTTATGGATCGATTTATGTGCCTGGATGAAGTTAATATCTTTTGGATAGCCTCCGGCACTGGCTATCACCAGGTCGAACTGTCCCTTCTCTATCGATCTGAAATAGTGGTCATACTTCTGGCACACCTCCCTGAAATCCCTGTAGCTTGTTCCTGTATATAGTTCACACACCTGCTTCTGACTATCCAGGATGGCATGGATCTCTGTGCGGGGAGGAAGCAGCTGATTGATCTCCTCCAGGTCCAGTGCCAGGGGATTGTGATCCAGCTCCCCCGACTGGCAGGCAGCCGCCAGGGTCCGGGTGTTGAAATCCAGGAAGAGGCGGTGATTTTCCAGGATGGACTCATAGGCTGCCAGGCCCGGGAAGAGCAATTTACGGCCCCCTCCGTACCCGGCGAAATAGTGGTGCAGGATGGCCCCGAAACTGATCAGCAGGTCGTGGTGGAAAAGCGGTTCAGCTATCCGTACACTGGTACCGCGGGAGCTGGTTCCCAGATTCCGAAAGCCCTCAGTCCCCCTGCTGTTATGGTGCACAAAAGGAAACTGTCGATAGGTCTCCCCATAGCTTTCCAGGCACTCAGCATCACTCTGGGGTGCATGGGTTCCATAGGCGATATAAAAGCTAATCCCGGAGGGTGGAATGCCCGACCCGACCAGATAATCCGTAAGTACGGGCAGGTAGGTGGGGTACTGGCATAGCCTGGTTTTATCGGCCACGACGATCCCGATACTGGATATCTTATTTTTTGGGAAGGCTAGGCGGGTGGCAAGTAATTCCCTGAACTTTTCGGGACTGGCTGTAAGCGGAGGCTCTTTATGGCTAAGCCGGGTAATCTCTCTGTTCAGAGCAAGGGAGATCTCCCGGGAGCCATATTTCAACTTTAAAACTCGGGGCATGGAACCATTCGTGGTCTCTCCCGTTTGCGCTTGGTCTTGAATTCGTAGGTAATGGAGACCTCATGCGCTCCACCGGTAGAGGAGACCAGGTTGGAGATGGTGAAATCATAACTGTAACCCACCCGTAGCTGGTCCATTTTATATCCCACCAGGAAGGCAATGGCATCTCCCCTGGGATCCTTCTGATATTGCTCCTCACTGCCGCCTTTCAGGAAGGGAATCCCCCGGTACCAGAAGCCGAGCATCAGGGGAGCCTTGAGCCAGTAAAGCCCCAAAACCATCTGATTATAGACATCCTGGTGCTGGAAATAGGCAGCCAGTGACAGGGTTTCATCAATGGGGTTGGTAAGCCGGCCCTTTTTCACGATCTGGTAACCCCCGAAAACGGTAATCTTGATTGGAAGGGGAGCTTCGTTGTTATACAGGCCGTAGTTGGGTCTAAGCATGTGGTCCACGGTGAATCCACCCCAGGCCCGGTCGCTATACCCGATCAGGGAAGCCGCAAAATCCACATCGGGCTTGTAGGCATCCGTGGGAGGCTGTTCGATGGTCCCGCCCCCGGTACCCCCGGTGGAGAGCTGATCGTTCCAGATCAGCTTGTAGTAGTCGAGCCCCATCTGCGTGTAGTTAAAATGAATCCCGGGGCGAAGATGGAACTCCTTGTTCACCTGGATATCATAGGAGTAGAGGATTCCTGCATTCAGGATCCCCAGGTCTCCCGTTCCGGCCACATCCCGCATGACCAGCACACCCACTCCACTGTTGAAATTTTCAAAAAAATGGTCGTAGGCAAAACTGTAGGTGACAAAGACATTGTTAAGTTCGGGCCACTGGTTCCGGTAGATGGCGGTAACCCTGTCGCCCTCGGTGGCCCCGGCAAAGGAGGGGGCCAGGTAGAGTGGATTCGCGTAGAACTGGGTGAATTGTGGATCCTGACCCCTTACCAGGGTGAATAACACTACCAAACCTATGACCAGTGCGAATCGCTTCACTAAAGGGGGCTTATAGATATACTAAAATTAGCAAGTTTTCTGAAAGATCCTCTTCCAGTTATATAATATATGGTTACGTAAAACGGGCCAATAAGTTTCACCACAAACAGAGAACAGAGGGGATTTCCTCACAGCGTGCTTATTCACAACTAAAAAGGAACTGGAGGTATTTTACCGCAACGTGCTTATTAGCTTCGCTAAAAATGCCAGGTTGCTATATAAAATACCCCCAGTTCTCTGTTAATTCAAACCTACTGGGCCCGTTTCCATAAGAGGGTGATGTCACCCGCCATACTGTCGGGCGAACCATTCTTATAGACCAGGGTCACTTTCCACAGGTACACTCCCTGTGCGGCCAGGGTGCCCCGGATATAGCCGTCCCATCCCACGTTTATGTCGTGGCTCTGGAAGATCAGTTCGCCCCACCGGTTGTAGATGTAGAGATGGTATTCATCCACCTGCTTATTCACACCCGGGAAGAAGATACTGTTGGCGATATTTGGATCCAGGTTGGGATCATCGGGATTGACATAACCTCCATTAGGTCCACCCGGATCGGGCCTGAACACATTGGGGAACTGGATATCGCCAGCCGGGATTACCTTCACGGCAGGCAGGATCAGGCTGTCTATACAGTGCTCGTTCCAGGCTACCAGCTTCACATCTTTCACACCTTCTGTGTAATAGACATGGGAGGTATCGGCCGCGTTGGAGAAATTCAGCGGGGCCGCAGTCCCATCCTCATAATAGTCCCCAAAGTCCCATCGATAATTCGTGGCACCGGCGGTCAGGTTGAAGAAGCGGACCGGCTTATCCTTCACAAATACCGAGTCAGGTGCCGAGTTAAAGGCCACATTTGGCGTCTCATACACGTTGATCGTCCAGGACGCATAGGCGGTTCCGCCAGGACCATTCACCTGCAACCTGATGGTCATCTCACCCGGATCGTAATAGGTGTGGTTGGGATTCTCCTGGGTGGAAACATAGCCATCGCCAAAGTCCCACAGATAGTTGGTCGCCCATTGACTCTGGTTGACAAACTGGATCTCCAGGGGTGAACAACCACCGGGAGGCTCCGCAAAGGCAGCCACAGGCACCCTGGGATGGATCACCACAGAAACACCGGTACTGTCGATACAGTCCCCGTTATTCACATAGAACTTCACGGGGTAGGTACCCGGATCGGCATAGGTGTGTACCGGATTCTCCTGGATCGAGGTATTTCCGTCTCCAAAGTCCCAGAGATAGGTCCATGGCCCCGGAGTGGTCAGATTGGTAAAGGTCACCGTAGCATCCGGATAGGTCTGAACCATGGGGCTTGCGAGGAAGTTAGGAGCCGGGATCGGTTCAACCGTAATATCCAGGGTCCTGGTATCCTGACAGCCATAGAAGGAGGTGGTGGTAAGTTCCACCGTATGGACCTCAGCCGCTGTGGTAAAGTTCTCAAACAGGTGGTAGGCCACATAGCCTCCGTCCACAGGAGCGGATCCGTCATCGAAATTCCAGCGGTAATTGCCTGCACCCGGTGCCGTAATAAAGGTCACATTGAGTGGATGGCATCCTTCCGTCGGATCGGCCGTAAAGGTGGCATCGACCTTGGGATAGATGGTGATCACACTCCTGGCCGTATCGCGGCAGTCATGGTCGCTGATGGCCTCCATCATGATGTTATAGTAGGCCACCTGGCCAGTTGCACTGATATTATCAAAGCCATGGGTTACATCCCTGTCCGGACTGGTAGTTCCGTCAGCAAAGTCCCAGAGGAAGGAGGTGGCTTCGGCCGTGGAAGTATTGGTAAAGTTCACATCCACATATCCGCACGAGGGTACTGCATCCGAGATAAACTGGGCGGTGGGCCGCTCGTTTTCAATGGTTACCACATCCGTACCCACACAACCCCGGCTGTCAGTGACCACATAGGCCAGGGCATAATTCCCCTTCACTACGGTCTCAAAGTCAACCACCTGGGTTGTGGTGCCCGAAAGCGGACCAATGGCCCCACTCCACTGGTGGGAGGTATAGGTCCCCGATCCACCCACCGGCGAACCGTCCAGGGTAAGCACCTCTCCACCGCAGATCAGCGGATAATAGGTGTGGGCACTCAGCGGGGTAATGCTTGGTACCGGATTGTCCCAGACGGTCAGCGTTACTATAGCGCTAAGGACCGGCATACAGGCTCGTGCTTACCTCGAACTGGTACTGCCATCCGTTCATGCTTACCAGGGCGTTGGAAATGGCCAGTTGCTCGGTAGCAGTTCCCGTATGGTTGGCATCGTCTCGCCAGGGCCACAAAACCAGTGCCGTCGTTCCGGTCCACATACCACTGGTAGTTCATACCGGCAGGCCCGCTGGCCCCTGCAGTGAAGATGTGGAATCCGTTCTCACAAATGGCATCACTCAGCGGCTGGGTGGTAATTACCGGATTGGGTTCCACCAGCAGCATCACTGCTTCAGAGTTTGCTATGGGAGTACAACTGCCGCTCACTACCACCATATAGGCATAGCCGCTTTGAGTCAGTTGCGCACTCAGCAGGGTCAGAGAATCACTGTCTGCTCCGCTGTATTCGGCCTCGGCCACACCAATACTCCTGAATCCACTTCCTTCGTTCACCATCCACTGGTAGGTGATTCCGGTGCCCTGGGCATCGATACCAAATCCGGCCGGAGTGTTTTCACAAACCGACAGGGAAAGTGGCTGAGCCAGGATCTCCGGAGCGGTCTGCACCGTCAGTTCCACCTCTGCGGATTGTACCGGTGTACCACATCCACCCGAGATATTAACCCGGTAAAGGTTCGCATCCATGCTGCGGTCCACGCTGAAAATGGTGAGTCTGAACGAGGAGGTTCCCACGTACATTCCTGCATCAGCAAGATCATTCCAGGTACTGCCGTTGTCTGTGCTTTCCTGCCACTGGTAAATCAGGGCTTCCCCGCTTGCCTGCACCTCAAAGAGCGCATTGGAATTCTCACAAAGAATATTGGGCACTGGTTCCGTATTGATTTCCGGTGGATTATTCACATAGAGGAAGGCAATATTCGATTGTGTCCAGGGCACGCAGCTTCCGTCAATCCTTACATAGTACCGGTTCAGATGGTAGGTGCGATCGACACCGGTAAGCTGCAGGGTGGGAGTCCCCTGTCCGCTATAGATACCACCGTTCACGATTTCTGTGGTGGTACTTCCATCATCCACAAACCATCGGTAAACCAGGTTATCTCCGCTGGCTGTCACCGAGAAGGTGGCATCCAGACCTTCACAGAGGGTCGAATCCGTGGGGTGTACACTGATCGCCGGAGCGGTCTCCACAAAGAGATTGGCTATGGCCGTGGTATCGGCTGTTCCGCAGGTAGAGGCAATCATCCGGTACTGGTAGTTATTCATTCCACGTACGGCACTGAATATCCGCAGGCTGGTGGTGGTGGCACCGGAATAGGTTCCGCCATTGGTGGCATCGCTCCAGGTGCTGCCATCATACACTTCCCAGCGGTATACCAGGTCGGATCCGGTAGCTGCCCCATCGAAGGTCACCATGCTGTATTCACAGGTGGTCACATCCACAGGATCGGCAGTGATCACCGGCAGATCGCGTACGGTTACCGTGGCTGAGCCATTCAGGTAAGCGGAAGGATCCAGCACCTCACACAGGTTGCTGTCCGTAATACGGAGCAGCCGGTAAGTGGTGGTCACAGCAGGGGAGACAGGGATATTATCCCCGGTGTTGTAGTTCGGCACCACACCCAGATTCTCTATTTCCAGTTCAAAGGGACCCACTCCGGTGGACAGGGTGACATTCAGGTTGGTCACATCGCCCGGGCAGATGGTAGCTCCGCCGGTCAGCAGGCCAGAGGGCAGGGGATTCACTACCACCTCTACGGTATCTGAATATTCGGGTGTACAAACGCCTGAGCGTACTTCTCTCCGGTACCAGGTTGTTGCGCCTAAACCTGCAGGAGGATCATAGGTGACTGCCGTTTCGCCCGGAATATTCACAAAGGGTCCGGCCAGATTGGAGGCCAGCTGCCATTGGTAGAGATATCCGCCCGGTCCGCCCGCAGCCGGCACGGCTTCGGTAAGCGGAACCGGATCATCGCTAAAGCAGATGACCTGGTCGGCTTCAATATCCCCGGGAGTCAGTGGCAGAGGCTGAGTAAAGGTAATGGTAGCCTCCGTCTGGCACCCGTTTCCATCGGTCACCCGGATGGTCACAATTCCTGCTCCGGCTCCGAAGATGCTCTGGGAATTGAACCCGGGAGCCGCCAGGGTTGCCCCGGCTGTATTAGTTACCTCCGTAAAGGTATAGGGGATGGTCCCTCCCACGGCATAGAAAGCCCCGGTGCCGGTCATATCTCCATAGCAATTCAGCAGCACATCGGCTGTGGGGTTCAGTTCCAGGACGGGAGGCTCCGTGATGTTAACGGGAATGTCCAGGAGGCAACCCAGGGCATCTTCCACGGTGATGGTGTAGGATCCTGCTGCCAGTCCTGCAAAGTCGCCTGTTGCCTGCCAGTTGGTTCCGCCATCAATACTATACTGGTAGGGGGCGGTTCCGCTTCCTGCAGTGGCTTCTACGCTGATATCCGCATCACTTAATCCATTACAGGATACATTGTTCACCCCAAGGATCGTGGCTGCAAGGGGTGTAGGCTGTGTAACGGTCACCGTCACGGGGAAGGTACATCCGTTGATATCTTCCACCTGCACCACATAGATGCCGGCTCCCAGGGAGCTAAAGGTACCTATGGCCTGCCAGGTGGCCCCGCCGTTGATGCTGTACTGATAGGGAGGCGTTCCTGTTCCAGGCGTGGCTTCAACAGTTAAAGAACCGTCGGAACCCCCAAAGCAGCTAACGTCTGTCCGGGCTGTTTCTGCCGCGGTCAGCGCCACCGGTTCAGTCAGGGTGATGCTGGCGGTGATTACACAACCATTCACATCCGTGACACGCAGGTAGTAATCGCCTGCTGCCAGATTTATGGCAACAGCAGTGAACTGTCCCAGCGGTACCGTGTAGCCGGGATCGGTAAACCAGTTATAATAATAGGTTCCTGTTCCGCCACCTGCCGTGGCTGTGACTTCTCCATCCAGGGCTCCGTTGCAGGAGATATCCTCTCCGTTATAGTTGCTGGTAATGGCCAGCGACAGGGTAAGGGCAGGAGGTTCTGTTACCGTAACACTGGTGGATGCGGTACATCCGTTCTGATCCGTCACTTCTACCCAGTAGGTACCGGCTATCAGGTTCGTGGCCGATTGAGCAGTCTGACCAATGGGGCTGCTAAGTGCGGCATCGTCATACCAGACATAGCTGTATATACCGGTCCCTCCCGCGGGAGTGGACAGAACAGTTCCGTCCGCTGCTCCGTTGCAGCTGATATCTTCTCCGTTATAATCGCTGCTTACGGCAGCAGATACAGTCAGAGGTGCCGGATCCACCAGGGTCACAGAAGCAGAGGCAGCACATCCGTTTACATCGGTGACCTCTACCCAGTAAGTACCTGCAATAAGTCCGGTTGCCGTAACGGTGGTCTGCCCGATGGGACTCAAAAGAGCCGCATCATCGTACCAGGCATAGAGATAGCTTCCTGTACCTCCTGTGGGACTGGCCGTCACTTCTCCATCGGCTACCCCTAAGCAGGAGATATCACTTCCATTATAATTACTGCTAACGGCAGCTGTTACTGCAACCACAGCAGGCTCGGTTAAGGTGACACTGGCCGAAATGGTACATCCATTCACATCAGTGACTTCCACCCAGTAGCTTCCGGCGCCCAGCCCGGTGGCTGTGGCGGTGGTCTGTCCAATGGGACTGCTTAGTGCGGCATCATCATACCAGACATAGGAGTAAACTCCGGTTCCTCCGCCTGCATTGGCGGTCACCTGTCCGTCCGTGGCCCCGTTACAGGAAATATCACTACCGTTAAAATCACTGTCCACCGTAATACCCAGGGTCAGTGCCGGGGGATCGGTGAGGGTGGCACTACCAATGATTTCACAGCCATTGGCATCAATCACGCGCACCCAGTAGGTGCCGGCTCCCAGATTAATGGCAGTGGCTGTATTCTGACCAATGGAAATGGTCAGGGCCGCATTGCTGTACCAGATAAAGTTATAGGGTCCGGTACCGTCGGCCGGGGTGGCGGTGAGTTCTCCGTCAAAGGCTCCCGTACAGCTGATATCGGCTCCGTTAAAGTTACTGCTAACTGCCACCGTCACACTCAGAACTACCGGTTCGGTGATGGTTACAGAGGTGGATGCGGTGCACCCGTTCTGATCAGTCACCTCTACCCAGTAAGTTCCTGCACCCAGGCCGCTGGCTATATAGTTGGTCTGACCAATGGGACTGGTCAGCGCGGCATCATCGTACCAGACGTAGGAGTAAATCCCCGTGCCATCGGCTGGAGTAGCAGTGACTTCGCCATCCGTAGCTCCGGCACAACTTACATCCTGTCCGTTATAGTCGCTGGTAACCGCAGCGCTTACGCTCAGAGCTACGGGCTCGGTAACGATCACACTGTTGGATGCGGTGCATCCGTTCTGATCGGTGACCTCCACCCAGTAGGTTCCGGCAGCCAGATTGATGGCAGTCTGCGTTGCCTGACCAATGGGACTGGTCAATGCGGCATCGTCGTACCATACATAGGAGTAGGTACCTGTACCTCCAACCGGACTGGCCGTAACGGCTCCGTCGGAAGCCCCGTTGCAGGAGATATCCGCTCCGTTATAATTACTGCTTACTGCAGCGGTCACAGTGATAGGTGCCGGATCAACCAGCGTTACACTGGCTGAAGCAGAGCAGCCATTGACATCCGTGGCCTCGACCCAGTAAGTACCGGCAATAAGGCCGGTGGCCGTAATGGTGGTCTGCCCGATGGGACTGGTAAGTCCGGCATCATCAAACCAGGCATAGCTATAGGCCCCAGTACCGCCCGCCGGGCTGGCAGTGGCTTCTCCGTCTGCTGCACCCACGCAGGTGATATCACTTCCGTTATAATCACTGCTTACCGTGGCCGATACACTGACTGCAGGAGGCTCTGTTAAAGTCACACTGCCCGAGATGGTACATCCGTTGGCATCCGTCACTTCCACATAGTACGTTCCGGCTCCAAGACCCACCGCTGCGGGAGTGGTTTGTCCGATGGGACTGGTCAGCCCGATATCATCATACCACACAAAGGAATAGGCTCCGGTACCTCCGCCGGGACTGGCAGAGACCACTCCGTCCGTGGCCCCGTTGCAGGAGATATCACTTCCATTGAAATCACTGTCCACCGAGGTAGTCAGGGTAAGTGCCGGGGGATTGTTCAGGGTGGCACTTCCTGAAATCACACATCCATTGTCGTCGAACACGCGCACATAGTAAGTGCCCGCACTCAGGTTCACCGCCGTGGCAGTGGTCTGACCAATGGAGATGGTCATGGCCGCGTTGCTGTACCAGATATAGCTATAGGCTCCGGTACCACCGGCAGGTGTGGCTGTTAATTCTCCGTCGCTGGCTCCCACACAGGAGATATCAGCGCCATTGTAAGTGCTGCTTACGGCAACTACCAAACTCAGGGCCGGAGGATCGGTCAGGGTCACAGAGGTGGATGCGGTACATCCGTTCTGATCGGTCACTTCCACCCAGTAGGTTCCAGCAGTCAGGTTGACGGCAGATTGGGTGGTCTGACCAATGGAACTGGTCAGTGCTGCATCATCATACCAGGCATAGGAGTAGAATCCGGTGCCTCCGGCAGGGGATGCCAGTACAGTACCGTCGGCTGCTCCATTGCAGCTTATGTCTTCACCGTTAAAATTACTGCTTACTGCGGCGGTGACACTCAGCACCAACGGATCTGTCAGGGTCACGCTGGTGGATTCGGAACATCCGTTTACATCACTTGCCACCACCCAGTAAGTCCCGGCAGTAAGTCCCACAGCCGTCTGGGTGGTCTGCCCGATGGGACTGGCCAAGCCGGCATCATCGTGCCAGACATAGGTAAAGGCCCCTGTTCCCCCAGAGGGAGAAGCTGTAACTTCACCATTAGCCGCTCCGAAGCAGGAGATATCACTACCATTATAATCACTGGTCACGGCAGCCGTTACTGCCACTGCGGCAGGCTCTGTCAGAGTTACGCTATCATAAATCTTACACCCGTTTTCATCGGTCACTTCTACCCAGTAGGTCCCGGCACCCAGGCCAGTAGCTGTTGCCGTGGTCTGCCCGATGGGGCTGGTGAAGAAGGCGTCATCATACCAGGTATAGGTATATACACCGGTACCCCCGCCCACATTGGCAGTGACCTGTCCGTCCGTGGCCCCATTACAGGAAATATCCACTTCCGTTAAAATTGCTGTCAGTGGTAATACTCAGGGTCAGGGCCGGGGGATCGGTCAGATGTGGCACTGCCCGTAATCTCACAGCCATTCACATCGGTAACACGCACATAGTAGGTGCCTGCATCCAGGTTCACTGCGGTAGCGGTGGTCTGACCAATGGTAATGGTCATGGCTGCATTGCTGTACCAGATATAGCTGTAAACTCCGGTACCGCCGGCCGGTGTGGCGGTGATCTGTCCGTCATCAATCCCGGCACAACTGATATCCGCTCCATTGTAGTTGCTGCTTACCGCAACAACCAAACTCAGAACCGGAGGATCCGTCAGGGTGACACTGGTGGATTCGGTACATCCGTTCAGGTCCGTTACTTCCACCCAGTAGGTTCCGGCCACCAGGTTACTGGCCACCTGGGTCGTCTGCCCGATGGGGCTGGTCAGACCGGCATCGTCAAACCATTCAAAGGTATAGGTTCCGGTGCCACCACCTGGTAATACGGTGGCAGATCCGTCAGAGGCTCCATTGCAGGAGATATCCGCTCCGTTGTAGTTGCTCGAAACAGAGGCAACAGCAGTTAAGATCGGCGGGGCTGTCAGGGTAACAGTACCCACAATCTCACAATTGTTTACATCGCTGACACGAACCCAGTAATCCCTGGCTCTAAGGCCATTGGCAACCTGGGTGGTAATTCCGGTGCTTACGCTTAATGCGGCATCTTCGAACCACTCATAGGTATAAATCCCGGTTCCCCCTGTGGGCATGGCTGTGGCCTGACCATCTGAGGCACCGTCACATGTAATGTCCGCCCCGTTGAAATCGCTGGTTACATTCACGGTCACCGCAAGCGCAGTGGGCTCAGTCAGCGTCGCAAAGGCCGTGGCTGTACACAGATTGGCATCTGTCAGCTGGATATAATAAGTTCCTGCAGCCAGTCCGCCGGCGATGGCCGTCGTCTGACCTGTACTGATGGTTAAGCCGGCATCTTCAAACCATTCAAAGCCATAGGCTCCGGTTCCCCCGGCTGGTGTTGCGGTCACTTCCCCGTCCAGGGCTCCGTTACAGGAGATATCCGCTCCATTGTAAGTACTGCTTACCGCAGCACTTACGGTCAGGACGGCCGGATCGGTCAGGACCACATTGCCTGTGGTTTCACAGCCATTGCCATCGGTCACCACGACATTATAGCTTCCGTCCTCCAGAAGTGGCGATATCTTCCGTATTGGCCGTATAGCCATTGGGCCCGGTCCACGCGAAGGAATAGGCCGGAGTTCCACTATAGGATCTGCAGGTCGATCTCCCCGTTAAAATCACCCGCACACAAGGGATCTGTTCCGATCAGATTGATCACTGCGGGGATATTCATTGTAATATCCGCTGCCCCGGATAACGGTTCCGGTACACCCGTTGCCCGTCGGACAGGGCCGTCAGGGTATAGGTGGTGGAAACCGCCGGCATAACAGTTGCGGTATATACCACGGAAGGATGACCCATAATAGTCACCGGAGTGGTTCCATCGGTATAAGTAAAGTCGAAGGGTGCCGTGCCTGTGAAGGACATGGTAATGACCGTGCTTTCGCCCGGACAGATATCAGTGGTTCCGGTAATCTCTCCCGTAGGAGTCGGGTATACCCCGACCACGGCTGTTCCGCTGCCTGTTCCGGTACAGGTATTGGCATCGGTCACGCTGGTGATGGTATAGCTACCTCCCAGGCTGACATTCAGGGTATAGGGATTGGCAGAAGTGGCAATGGGAGCCTGATCCACCCCGTTATAGGCATGGGTAAAGGTCCATGGTCCGGTTCCGGTAAAGCTTACCTGCAGGGGCTGATCGTCGCCCTGGCAGACATTGCCTCCATTGCTGATGGTTGCCGTGGGCAGGGGATTGGTGGTTACGGCAAATGGATTATGGGCTGTTACACAACCGGCAGCGGTTGTTTCAGTCACGGAAACCGTACCTCCGTTGTTTCCGAAGATCAGGGTGATGGAGCTGGCTGAAGGATCTCCCACAAAGGCAGCTCCGCCCGGAATGGTCCAGCTGTATACCGATCCTACCCGGTCCGTTACACTGTAGATATGGGTCGATTGCGCACAGACCACAGGATCTCCCACAATATTCTCAGGCAGCCACCGGGGCACTGACATCCACGGTCAGACTTACCACATCGCCGGCACATCCCAGGCTGTTGGTCTCGACCACCGTAATATCTCCGGATCCCGCAGCAGCTGCAGCAGTGATAATAATCACATTGGTATTGAAATCAAAGGTGGTGGTACCCACCTGCGGCGGTACGGTCCAGGCATAAGTGGAGCCCGGATGTGAAGTCCACCTGATAAATGATATTTATTTCATCCGTACAAAGCTCGTCATCTCCCGCAATGGGTGTGGTCACCGGCTGGGGCTGGATCCTGACAACCACATCTGTGGGATTCCCTGCACAAGCCAGGGCACGAAGTGGGAGTAATGGTATAGGTGGCCGTAATATTGGCCCCGCTGTAATTCTGGATGGCATCGGTCAGGTGCAATGGTCCCTGCCGGATCGGCAGCCACACCGGCACCGGCAGTTCCCTGTCCGGAGACATCGGACAGAACAGGAACGGGCCAATCGAAGGTCGTTCCGGCCGGAGTATTGGCCGGCAGCAACAATACTTCATAATCAATGGGCTCCTTACTACAAACCAGGGGCGACTGTCCGGGTACAATAACCGGCTCGGGATGAATGGTGATGGTGATATCCACCGGATCGCCAATACAGGTGGCTCCAAACTTGGGAATAACGGTATATACCACATCCAGGTCCACACCAGTCCATTGGTGTATCGTGTTGGTCGAAAGGTAATCGGCCAGTACTCCGTCCATGGGGGCATCGTTATTAGCACCACCGGAACCAGTGCCAGGATCAATATCCACAGCAGTAATCTCATAACGATCAGGAACAATACTTCCCGGAGCTTCCTGGAGGGTAATCCAATGGCAGCCCGACTGCAGGCCTCATCATCCAGGTTGGGATCCAGTACCGGCTGCGCACCGATCTGCACCACCACATCCACCGTGGCTCCCTGGCAACCATTGTAGTAGGGGGTCACTGCATAGGTGGCTTCACCCAGCAGGCCAGTGGTGTTGGTATAGGTATCAGTAATATTATTAGCTGTAGCCGCTGCCCGGGCACTCCCCCCGCTAAACCCGGGATCAATGGGATTCAGGGTGGGCAGGGGCCAGGTGAAGATGGCATCGGGATAAGCAGAAATTATCCAGCTGGATCTCATAGTTCAGTGCATTGCCGGAGCATTCCGTGGCAATCTGATTGGGAGTGATCACCGGTTCCGGATCAATATTCACCACCACATTCTGCACATTGCTGCAGCCATTGGCCGCCAGGGTATACTGATAAGTGACCGGAATGGTGGCCGAGGTAAATTCCGGAGAGTCTCTCCCGGATTTCCAATCCCGGAAGTGGGTCCGGCCGGAGTAATCCCGGCTATGCTGGCCCTGTCCCAGTTAAAGGTAGTTCCGGCCGTATTGCTGGTCGGATTATAGTTAAACGCCGTATTGCTGCAGATATCAGCAGGAGTCAGGGTCGACGAAAGGGTAGGGGTCGGGTGCACTGTAACCACCACTTCAAAGGTAGCTCCGGTACAAGTGGGAGTTTCCGGAGTCACGGTGTAGGTGGCTGTCTGGGTGGAACTGGTGGGATTATCCAGCGTTCCGCTGATGGTGGCCTGTCCGGATGCAGCAACGCCTCCGGTGACCCCACCTGTAACAGAAGGAGCGCCCCAGCTATAAGTGGTCCCTGCCGGGATTAATCCATCCACTCCGTCTGCCGGAGTCAGGGTAAAGGTTCCATCATCACATATGGTCGCAACCAGATCATTGACTGCCGGAGTGGGATTCACCGTCACCGTCACTTCAAATGTCGCTCCGGTACAGGTTCCGGAGTTTCCGGAGTTACCGTATAGGTGGCTGTCTGTGGCGGTATTGGTGGGATTGGTCAGGGTCCCGTTGACATTGGCCTGTCCGCATCCTGCAGCACCCCCCGAGGAGTCCGCCCGTCACAGCGGGTGCCCCCCAGCTATAAGTGGTCCCTGCAGGAACAATGCCATTAACTCCGTCCACAGGGGATACTGTAAAGCCACTGCCACTGCAGGCAGTGGTACTCATATCATTGATGTCCGGTGTGGGATTCACCGTAACTATGATGGTAAAGGTAGATCCGGTACAGCTGCCTGAAACCGGCGTAACCGTATAGGTAGCGGTCTCCACCGTATTACCCGGATTGCTCAGTGTCCCGCTGATATTGGGCTGGCCGACGCCGGCTGCTCCACCGGTGATTCCGCCCGTTACCACGGGTGCCCCCCAGCTGTAGGTGGTTCCCCCCGGAACAATGCCATCCGCCCCATTGACGGGCGTGGTGGTAAAGCTTTCATCATCACAAATGGCCTCTGTCTGATTAGAGATGGCCGGAGTGGGATCCACAGTATATAACCACGTAAAGGTTGCACCCGTGCAAGATCCTGCAAGGGGTGTTACCGTATAAGTGGCAGTTTGAACCGTATTGGTGGGATTACTGAGTGTTCCACTGATATTCACCTGTCCGGCAGCTGCCACGCCCCCGGATAGTCCGCCCGTCACTACCGGAATCCCCCAGCTATAGGTAGTTCCCGCCGGAACAATGCCATCGCCGCCATCGGCTGGTGTGACGGTAAAGCTTCCGTCATCACAAATAGTCTCAGCCAGATCATTGATGGCCGGGGTGGGATTCACCGTTACGGTAAAGGTAAAAGGCGTTCCCGGGCATCCCAGGATGGAGGGGGTAATCATATAATCCACATCAATGGGGCCCGAAGTGGTATTTACCAGGGTCTCCGAAATGGGATTGCTGGCAGAGCCCACCACTGCCCCATTGGAAATACCAAGAACCGCAGCCCGGTCCCAGGAGAAAGTTGCCCCGGGAGTAGAACTGGTAATGGTATAGGAGAAGGCCGTATTGGTGCAGCGAATCATGGAAGCTGCACTGGTAATAACAGCCGTAGGAGCCACCTCCACACTTAACGATTTCCGTATTGCCTGCACAGGCCGTTGCCCCCGGTCCGGCCGAGGTAATCTGGTACTGCACCGTTACCGAAGTGGGACTGTTATGCTGCAGGGTCTGTGCCAGGGTATAAACGGCCCCCACATCGGTGAAAGCTTCCATTGGAGGGCGCATTCCCGCCAATCCAGGAACTTCCACCGGGCATATTGTCACTTACTGTCCAGTTGTAAATGGTCCCAAGCACCGTCGTAGACAGATCAATATCCGTATCATCCCCATTGCAGATGGGATCGGCATTGTTGGTGGCCGTGATGACCGGAACCTCAAATACCTCCAGTCCGTCGGGACTGTTCAGGATGGATGCCGCATTATTTCCGCATACATCCCGGGCCGTAATCAGGTTGTAATTATGCACTCCCACACCCAGTCCGGCTATGGTCAAGGTCGTATCGGCTGCATAGACATCAAATTCCCCTGCAGGAGCCAGATCACCCGTGATCTCATAGGTATAAGGCGGAGCTCCACCCACAGAAACCAGGCGTATTTCCGCATCTTCCCCTTCACAGATATCAGCACCTGCAGTGATGGTCGCAGATACATAAACCGCACCCACTGTAATCGTAATGGGAGTTCCCAGGCTTTCAGCCGGGCAGCCCTCATCATCCACCACCGATACCAGGGCATAATCAGTAGTCCACCAGCAGGTTCCCGGTATTGATATCCGTTCCGCTGACATAATTATTAAGTGATGGTATTTCCTCCCGGAGTAGCGGAATATTCCAGATCATAAGGAGAGCTTCCCCCTGTCAAAGACACCCGGAAATCATAATCTGCATTCAGGCAGATACTGGCATCTTCCTCCAGCTGGGCCAGGGTAAACTGGGGATTCACGGCCACCGGGAAATTACCAAAAAAGATCTCACAGAGAGTTACATCCTTCACCGCACGGATCCTGTATGTGGCCCCGGCAGTCATATTGGGGGAGGTAATGACAATAGCTCCACCGGTTCCGTGGACAGGTCCCGCGACCTGTACAGCACCGATATAGAGGTAATAATTCACATCTGCCTCAGAGCCTGTGATGGTAAATTCTGCCCCTGTATTATAACAAACAGGATCTTTCGTAATCGTCACATTTCCGCTCAGATCCAGCGGATCGTAATTCCTTTGAATGCTTACCTCATCCCAGCTATCCGCACAGATTCCCAGCTGACTCTCTGCAGTCCAGCGGAACACATTGGAGCCATACCCAAGACCTGTAACTGCACTTAAGGGATTATTGGCTGCAGTAATACTACCTGTGCCACTTTCCAGGGTCCAGGTACCTGTCCCTCCATCTGTGATCACGTTTCCGGCCAGGGTAGTATTATCTGTTTCACAAAAAGCCTGATCCGGTCCAGCTGCTGCTGCATCGGGCAGCAAATCACGGGTGATGGTATGAATAGCTACAGCAGGTGTACAGCCCCCATTTTCAGAGTATACTGTCCATGAGAACTCATTATCCCCCTGCAATAAACCGTTAACTGTACTGTTAGGATCTGAAGGATCTGTGATGGTTGGTACCGTGATCCCATCGTCCTGGCGGACAACAATATTATCAAAATAGTAGATATTCATCGTTGGCACTGTTGCGGAATCGAATAACGATTTTAAGCGTATTACCACTTAAACCGGATGCTTCTGCCACCCTGATCCAAAATGATCGGTATTTGACACCGTTAATGGGAAACTGATTCTCAGGCCCCCGTTGATCACATAATATACATTTATGAAATCCTGAGGTTCCATATCCTGAGGCTCTGCAGAACGCAGATCCACAGTCACTTTTACATTTCCAGAAGTGGAAATATCAATATCTTCTGTTTCAAAATAGGCAAATCCAGTATTATTGGATACCCTTTGAGCCACCATTTCATTATTCATAATGCGTACCGATGTAGTCCATCTGGATAAATTGTATTACTCAAGTCCAGATTCCAGTTTAAGCCATCCTGGGCTCCATCGGAGGATCCAGTAAAGGATTCCTGGAATACCAGATTGTTACTGAATAGGCCCATTCTCCCCGTGCATTGTTGTTGAGGTCAGTTCCTGCAGAATTTCCATCCAATGTTGCAGTAGAAACATCGCAGATTTCCTGATCAGCACCTACTGAAGCTGACGGTGTTGCATCCACTAGGATATCCATTTCATCAAATATATCCGTGCATACACCATTGGCAGTTGCTGTCAACCGTAAGAGTAACTGTTGAAGATGCATCTCCAGCATTGGTATTGTATGTGGGATTGATTATTCCAGGATTACTAACATTTCCCAGTCCAGATTCAATGGTCCAGGCAATGGTATTGTAATTAGAAGCAGTCGCATCCACAATATGATAATTGTCCGACACACAAATACTGGCATCAGCACCTGCAAATACCGATGGTGCTCGATCAATAGAAAGCACCATAAAATCAGATTCCGCAGGACAAGCAGTAGGTGGATCATTGGTGGTTAATGTAAGGGTCACAGTACCTGTAGATATATCATTGGTCCCAGGAGTATAAACTGTAGTAGGATCAGTCGAATTACGAAATGATCCATCTCCTGAGGTGGTCCAGATTACCGAAGAGGCTCCACCACCAAAAGATCCAGCAGTATTGAAAGTTTGATCCGAACAAATTGTGGCTGCTGGACCCGCTTCAACTAGTTGCTGGTTCACCAATTTTGATTGTGACTGGATCTGAAAGTGGACTTGGGACAGTTTGTAGGATTTATACCATATGAACGAACAGTATAGCTTCCTGATTCACTAATCTGATCAACTGTAATTGAAATCCCTGTTCCCCCTGCAATCGGAGCTCCATTCCTATACCATTGATAGCTTAAAACAGTTGGAGGCTCTAAAGGATTCGCCGTTAGGGTCACATTCGTCGCTCCACCATCAAAACAAAATGAATTTGGTCCAGTTATACTAATATTAGGTTTATTTGGGATGGGGTTTATTGTTAAAGTCACTCTTGAAGTATCAGAAGTACAAACATCGGGGCCACCAGTACTTCTAGTTTCATTTATCCACCAATTGTATGTACCTACAGCTGATTCCCCATGCGTAAATGTCGCCCCTGTATTATACCAAATCCTGAGGATCTCTAAGTTGTGTGTCATCAAACCAGTTTATTGTTCCACCTGTACCTGTAGCGATTATATTAGGTGTTACAGATTCAAAGCATTCTTCAGGCGAGGGTGCCGTAGGAGGGGGTGGCGCAGGGATTAGTCTCAATTCGTCGTATATTTCAATAGGAGCAGCAGGAAAGAAAGGATCCCATTGATTACATGGCCCCCAATTCTGAAGAGTTACTCCAAACACGTCACCTCCTTCGTCTGTTGAATAATTGCCAATGTGATGAATTGGATAAGTGGATGCAATTGGAGCTGTGCATGGTCTCCGGGATATTAATTACTTCACTTTCAAAGAATCCACTGGGAGTTGTATAGGGAGCAACACTCCACCGGTAGCGGGATCGACAGTAAAGGGCCTGTTATTGGATCTCCATTAGCATCGGTGACATAGACTGGCGTTCCGTATACATCAATCCAAACATTTGGAATTCCGGCAGTTGTATGAGACCCATATACAAATTTCATCCAGCGGTCACCCTCATTGGGGCGATCTGGTTCAACTGCAATATTACAGTTAAATGTTGTTGCATCATCAAAAACAAAGCCCTGGATATCTTCTCCAACACAATAAAGTGTTGGGTCCGAACCTAATGGTGGGACTATCGATAGAATTCCGTCTAATTCTTCATTGTCCTAACGATATGCAGGTAGTACGTAATCTTGCTGACTAGTACCTCCTGCACACACAGTTGGGTTGTTTGGAGTTACCCGGATCGGAAAGCATCATTGGAAAGGCGGTTAACGAGAACGTACAAACGTCTTCAACAGGATACATAAATGGATTTGACACAGCAGTAAACCTTCCAGATCCCAGAGCAGTTTCATTCAAAGCCAGAACTTCCAGGGAACCTCCAATATCATTCGATGAAATTCTAGCCCTCATTCGAGTATCATGAAAGTGTATACTATTTCTTGCAATTGGTAACCAATTCCATTCTACATATATTTGAACAGTAATAGGCTGACAAGGACCAGAACTTAGCAGCAGTACCAATTGTTGAACTGCGGAAAGCATATTGCAGTTTATAATTACGTCATTCTCAGCCAATATTAGCAAAGGCTCCCACCGAGGTATTTGGTACTGCAGATTGCCGTAAATCCCCTGTTCCATCATAAGTAACAAACACTCCAGCTATAACATCTGAATACTGGATATTCGATTTTGGAAACTAAAAAACAACCTTATATCAACTCTATTTCCAGTAATACCTGCTAAAGCCATTCCAGCAGGAGCCGGACCTTGATATGAATAGTTCCTCCAACATCAATACTTAATCCTGTGAGGTCCGATAATAAGGAACAGGTTCACTAAAATATATCGAAACAATATCTTGACTTGGTGAAATATACTTCGCGCTATTCTGTGGGCCTGCAAATAAGCTCACGGAATTTCGCAGTATCCCAAATACCGCTTGAAAAAAAGTTAAGCGTCTAATCTTATTGCTCAATTGCATACCCCCTAATTGTATAGTAAGTTATTAAAGAACAAAAATGATACTTCAACTTGTATACTTAGAATACATACGTTGTAAATCTTATTTTGTTCTAAAGTTCTATCCCGAGTCTTTCTGTCTCTGACAACGTTTTCAAATTATTCGTTGCACTTACCAAAATTAATTTACAATGGAAAATGGATGTTTAGTATTTAATTATTAATGATTCAAAAGTATGTTGCAGGTCTTTCTTTGGATTGTGAATTGGAAGGTCCTTGCCTATTTTGATTCGCAAAAAACTTGTGATTTGTTTATTGGGAAAGGAATAAATAAGTGAAATTAGTGTTGATAATTGAATCATTTACTTACCATCTAATATTTGGAGATTCCATCTCAAGAATCCTAAATTTATATCTTCTGTGCATTTTAAAATCAACAGGATAATTGCTGCATCCGAACTCAACAAGATCCAATCCACTCAATTATTGCAGGCTTATCATATTCAAGAGAATCATCCTCAGTAGGTTTCCTGACCATTTATTAGCCGATAAAATCCAGAAAACCAAAACAATAAATTCCAACAACTCCTTATTCTCTTAGTTTAACCTTTACATTAGTCTTAGGGAAATAATCTAATAAATAAGAGGTTAAAATTCTGAAAGATCAGTATAGTCAGCCAGCATACTATTTTTTCTTTCAGAATAGATTTGCTTGTGGTTCTTAGTTTAATCAGGGAATTGATTTGAGTTTCAAGTTCATTAATTCCACCTGGTAATATACCAATTCCAAGTTCGTATTTTTCTTCCAGTTCTTTCAGGTAACCTAATCTACCAACAAAAGTGTTGTAACGAATAAAAGGAACCCCCAGAACACCTGCTTCAGCACACATGGATTGACTATCACCAATAAATAACGCTGCTTGGGATAGCACATGATGGATATCCCTAGGATTTATTGTTAGTCTAAATATTCTAGCAGTTCCGAAACTTCCTTCAGAGTTTATGTAAACTTCATAGTGAGGGATTAATTTATTAATAATGAGAAGTGCGGTCTGATCGCTGATACCACGAGCATGCCTATCATGATGAGCAGAAAGTCCAGAGACCCATAAGAACAGAACTGCCTTTGCCCCATATATATTTATTATATATATTGGGATCTGGTTTAAAATGATTTGGATGCAGATATGCAAGTTCATGAACACTATTGTATTTCGTGCTTTTTAACTCCCATTTGCCATTGTTACATGATTGAGGTGATAGAATTACACTGGCCCAAGGATAACTCAATTTCGCATACAAAGGCAGAATTGATGTGTCATCCTCATTGAGGTTCACAGAGGGTATACCTAGCAGTTTGGTCATAAATGAATTCTCTAACACTAGTCCCTACTAGAATATCAGGCTTAAGCCTTATACATATCTTAAATAATCTGAAAGACCTTTTAAGAACAGCTGAAATAATACCGATCTTGTATTTTGAACGTCCTTAGGCAGTATGTTAAAATAGGTAAAACCCGATTCCTTACCAAGCTCCTTCAGTATATCCTTTTTCTGTATAATATACATATACCTTGTGACCACAATTAGTAAGATTCCTTATCACATGCTTCACCAGGTGAAAATGGGCTGGATGCCCCATATAGAAAGCGAATTTCATTTATCAATATAAGTTAGTGCCAGGAGCATCCAAGCATTACTCCATCTCATATATGAGGTCCTGATTCGGTAGGTACGGTAAATTCTATATTGGAAATGGCCATCTTTCGATTGCATATTTGTTATCGTCCATTTAGCAATTTTTTCTGCGAAGAGTTTATTATTTGGGTTTAGGGTTTTAAGCTTTGAAAAGGTTATTATGCCCTGGCTTTGATTATGAATATCAACAGGGAATTTTTTGGGAAAGCGCCACAGGGATTTCCCGATCGGGTAAACTGTTGGTGATAATAGAAATTTGCTCCCTGGATTAATGCTTTACTCCATTTTGGGTTGTTAATATTTAACAAATTACTTGATTTCAAATATACTCTCCAAAATGTATCCTTGATGAAAGTCAACCTGGGTTCGTTCAGTTGGCCTGATTTAAGTCAAAACTGTAAATCCATTTACCATCATCTTTTTGTCGGGAACAAACGAAATTGACAATATCAGTTGCCAATTGAGAGTCTCTCCAATCTGTTAAGATTATAATTCATAGCAATTATCTCGCCAGCAAGGAGGCTGGCGTTATAACAAATATCTCTTTTTATAGGAGTGTAGCTAGATATACCTGGAGTCCTTAAATCGAATCAGATCTTTCTTTATAAAATCAGCGGCACTATTTATTATTATGGCTCCTTCCTGATCTCTGGTAGCCTGGATAAGACCAGATCCCCTACACAGAATGCAGTTACTACAGATGAAGGGGTATAGCGTTCAACAGTGGCAGTTGGGCTGGCCCATGGGAAATTGTATCCCCAGCAATAGCCACTATACCCTTCAGCATGAGTTATTCTTCAGCCATGTAAAAAGATTTTGGCCATATCAAGATAGTGATCCTGTTTTGTAGAGATCCATAATCTTGAATATGCTTGGAGAAGAAGTTCCGTTTCCTTTAGGATTTCTTTCTTTCTGAATCCCCAGGAGGAGGCCTTATATTGACTGGATTTAATTTCTTGTATTTGGGTGGCCAATACAGGTGGCCATTTCCCAAATCTTTTGAAGGGGATCCAGGAAAGTAAGCTATCATAAGGATCATAACCTTTGAAGTCTTCACTTTCGATATACTTTTATCAATCTGTTTGGCTCTC
>CAVVVN010000001.1:0-879623 GCA_963751705.1 uncultured Bacteroidales bacterium | reverse complement strand
ATAGCATATATACATCTGATACGGTATAATTTCTATATGTGCTTTTGGTATAATTGGCTGCCTCCCAATCTCAGTTGACAATACTATCCCAACTAATGTAACAGGATGTTATGGAGATTCAACAGGATCAATCCAGGTGGTAGCATCAGGTGGTTTTGGAACTCCATGGCAATATTCTATTGACAATGGATACAGCTTATACAGCAAGTGCCTACTATCCTGGTTTGCCGGCAGGTGACTACCAGGTGGTTGTGATTGATGCGGAAGGTTGTACTGAAGTTGGCCCTCTGATCACTTTAACGCAACCTGATACCTTGTTAGCTAATTTTGTTTCTAAGGATGATATACTTCACCATACGGATTGGAGAGGGGATGAGCAGGTTACGGATGGATCGCTTGTGGTAACTGCATCTGGAGGAAATCAACCTTATACCTTTCAACTGCTTCCAGGCGGTAGTCCTCAGGCACTTGGGACCTTTGTATTTGCTTATGAAGATTCCGGCAGGTATGTCGTAGCGGTGAATGACCTTCAAAATTGTGGGCCTTCATACTCCGATTCGATCGATATTAATGTGGATTCGTACCAGTGCTCTCGGGGTGGGTGATTTTGAGGATGCGGAGGTGAAGATCTATCCCAATCCTACTGAGGGCATCGTAACCATTGAGATGCCATTTGAGGATCGTAAGTGCAGGATGGAGGTGGTGAATATGGCCGGACAAACAGTTCTGAAGCGTAAGGTATTCCCCAATGGAGGCCTTATCAATGAAACCCTGGACCTGTCCGATCAGGCCAAAGGGCTATACATGGTCCGGATCAACGGCGAAGCCCTCCGATCCGCCATTATGGTGAAATAAGACAATAACTAAATAATAAGTAAAGGCCGTCTTTTTTGATATTGAAGACGGCCTTTTCTATTTTTACTGCCCACGTTATATTAATTAGAAGCACGGATTCCAACGATACAAGATGTTTATTTCCCTGCTTCAAATTATATTAACTTATACGATATGAAACACGGTTGTTAATAAGGCCACCTATAAATGTTTACGAAGTAAAGATTTTCAGTGGCCGTATAATAACCGTGTGAAGTAACATTGATACTTTAAATATTTGATTATGAACATCTTGATCATTGGATCCGGCGGCAGGGAGCATGCCCTGGCATGGAAAATGGCCCAGAGCCCTCAGCTGAAAAACCTGTTTATTGCGCCCGGGAATGCGGGGACTGCCGGGGTGGGCACCAATGTTCCCATCGGAGTGGAGGATTTTGAGGGGATCAAGAAACTGGTCCTGGATGAAGCCATTGATCTGGTAGTAGTGGGGCCCGAGGTACCGCTGGTGGCCGGGATCAGCGATTTCTTCCAATCGGATCTGTACCTGCAGGACGTATCGGTGATCGGACCCGGAAAAGCGGGGGCCCGGCTGGAAGGGAGCAAGGATTTTGCCAAGATCTTCATGGAAGACAACAAGATCCCCACCGGGAAATTCAGCACCTTTATCGAATATACCGTCTCCGAGGGAAAAGACTACCTGGCCAGGCTGGATCCGCCCTATGTGTTGAAGGCGGACGGACTGGCAGCGGGAAAGGGAGTGCTGATTATCGATAGCCTGGAGGAGGCGCAGCAGGAGTTGGAGAACATGCTCAAGGGGAAGTTCGGAAAGGCTTCCAAAAAGGTGGTGGTGGAGGAGCATCTGACCGGGATCGAGCTTTCGGTTTTCGTGCTGACCGATGGGGAGGGCTATGTGATGCTCCCGGAGGCCAAGGACTACAAACGGATTGGGGAGGGCGATACCGGGTTGAATACCGGGGGAATGGGTGCCATCTCGCCGGTACCCTTTGCCGACAGGAAGTTTCTTCAGAAAGTGGAGGAACGCATCGTTAAACCCACCATCCAGGGACTGAAAGACCGGAGGATCGATTACAAGGGATTTATTTTTATCGGGCTGATGAACAAAGGGGGCGATCCTTATGTGATCGAATACAATGTGCGATTGGGCGATCCCGAATCTGAAGTGGTCCTGCCCCGGATCAAAACGGACTTTGTGAAGTTAATGAAGGCCACTGCGGACGGAAATTTGTCGGATATGAAGATTGAACTGGATGACCGGACCGTAAGCACGGTGATGCTGGTCTCCGGCGGATATCCGGGCTCTTATGAGAAAGGGAAAGAGATTACCGGACTCGACCGGGTGGAGGATAGTGTGGTGTTTCATGCCGGCACCAAAGTGGAGGGCGGGAAAGTGGTCAGCAACGGGGGCCGGGTCATTGCGGTCAGCTCCTACGGATCCAGTATGAAAGAGGCCCTGGATCAATCTTATAAGAATGCGGAAAAGATCCAGTTTGAAGGAAAATATTACCGCAGCGATATTGGGTTCGATCTATGATTCTCCTCCGGATCCTTAAAAACGACCGCCTGCTGGGGACCGGAGCTATGTTCCTGCTTCTGATTGCCCTGTTTATTCCATCTTTTATTGATGTCTTTAGGGCCGGCGGATTCCATGAGCTGGCACCCCATAGCTCTATGCCCTTCTACAACCTGCTTTTTGGATCCATTCACAAGGTGCCGGTGCTGAACCACCTGGTGACCATGCTGATATTTATGCTGACCGGATACATGCTGATCCGGATCGGGGTACAATATCAACTTCTGCAACAGCGCTCACTGATGCCGGCGATCTTTTTTCTGCTCTTTGCGGCAGCCCTGCCCGCTGCCAGGCAGGTGAGCCCGGCATTAATAGGTTCTCTCTTCTACCTCTTCTGCTTTGTGATTCTTTTTGAGGGCCAGGAACAAAAACCGGATACACTCAACATCTTTACTGCCTCTCTGATCCTGGTCCTTGGAAGCATGTTCTACCTGAACCTGATCTGGTTTATTCCCCTCATTTGGGTCAGTCTCTGGACCATGCGCTCCGTGACCTGGAGGGAGCTCGTGTACCCCGTAGTTGCCTATTTGCTGATGGCCCTGTTCCTTTTTACCTGGTTCTGGGGCATCAGGGACCATGGGGCCGGTTTTGTGGAGGTGATACACCAGAATCTTGCCATCCATGGGACCTTTCAGCCCTATCATTACAGTGTTTACATGCTCTATGGCTTTTTCCTGTTGCTGCTGGGCATCACCAGCATCTATATGATAAATCGTTTTCAATCCATGAAAACCATGACTCAGAACATTTACCAGGTCCTGTTCTACATGTTTCTGGCCGGGCTCCTCTTTTTTCTGTTCATCGCCCGCTACGATCCTTCCAGCCTGGTTTTTATCGCCGTTCCGGTCACCTTTGCACTCTCCAATTACTTTAGCCGAAAAAAGAGTCCGTGGATCCACGAACTGATCCTGTGGATCCTGCTGGGACTGGTGGTCTACGTTCAATGGATGGTATGATCTTCCCGGGTAAGACCGGTGCTGGGGATGGATTTCATGCTATATCCCTCCATCTTTAAATGCTCCAGGGTCCGGGGCAGAGCGTAATACAGGTTGTCTGCGGCTTTATCCGAATCATGAAACACAATGATGGAACCCGGCTTCACATTCCGGGTCACATTCTGAAGAACGCGCTCGCCGCTGAGCCCGCTGTTGTAGTCAATACTCAGCACATCCCACATGATAATGTCGTATTGCTCCAGCACCGCTTTCACCTGCCCGGGAAAAATCCGGCCATAAGGGGGACGGAACAATTTGGAGTCGATCATGCCTGAGGCCAGTTCAATATCCTCCATATAGCGCCTGACACTGGAACGAAATCCCCTCAGATGACTGTAGCTGTGATTACCCACGGAATGGCCAGCAGAAAGGATCTGGGTGTAGAGTTCAGGATACTTGTCCACGTTGCGGCCCAGACAGAAAAAGGTCCCCTTTGCCTCAACTTCCTCCAGGCGGTCCAGAACCCAGGGAGTCACCACTGGAGTAGGTCCATCGTCGAAAGTCAGGTACACTTCCCGATGTTCCCCCTGGAGGTCCCACGTCATTCGGTGCAATGCACGCGTAAGCAAAGAAGGTGGCCTTACGATCAGCATACTTCCTTAATAACGTATAGACTTACAAAATGTTACCTGAAGAGCCTGTCGTACTCCTGACCATACATGGTAAGCTTTTCTTCCAGACGCCGGGAAGCCTCCATCTCGCCATAGCCCAGGCACATGCTCCGAAGCTGGTTGATATCCCTGACTGCAGCCAGGAAATCATTGCCGGTCTTGGCAAAACGGTACTTATTGCTCCTGGACAGGAGCACGTAATAATCCAGCTCTGAGGTAAGTTTCTGTTCATACTTCTCCACCATGGCATTGGCCGTGGCCGTATCCCCCACTCCAAAATATCCCTGGATAAGTGGAGTGATCCCTGCATTGTATGGGACATTCTCTTCAGGCATGCGCTGCATGCAACGATCCAGAACTTCCTTGGCTTCATCCAGTCTTCCCTCATCGGTCAGGGCACCGGCCAGGACGGAGAAGGCATAACGGTAGTGTATGGTCATCCTCAGGTTGTTCTCATCCATATAGATCCCCGGGGTATCCAGTCCGCCCCAGTCAAACTCTTCCATTAGCTTTTTGTACATGTCATCGGTGTCCACCTTGCCCAGATAGTTCAGGTTGCTGTACTCTATGGGCGCTACCCTGAGGGCCAGACCTTCACGCACGAAGTAGGGTTCCAGGTTCAGATAATTGTCCGACGACACGGTAGTAGAGAAGTAGATGGGGCGCTCCCAATCGTTGGTCCCCAGCAGATCCATCACCGTAAGCATATTCTTATACAGCACCTGGTCATTGATGCTGAAACGCACCTGGTCCACCTGGTTCTCCTGGAACTTCTCTGGAACCACCCAGGAGGCCAGGGCCGCGGAATCGGCCCGGATCACAAATTTTTTGGCCGGGATAAAGTACTGTCCCTGCTGGAAGCGGGGATCATCGCTCAGCAAAAAGGCAAAGGCCTCCTTCAGGGGTGCATAGTCTGCATCGATCCGCCTGATCATGGACTCCATCCTGGTGGTAAGAGCATTCATCTCCGCCTTATCCAGCTGAATGCGGGTGGCAATCTCCTCCGAATTGAAGGTGCGCATATACCCATAGAGTCGCAGGGGATCCATAGTACGCTCCAGCGCTTTGATGGCATTGTAATCGTTGGCGTGATTCTGAGGAAGCAGGGAGCTTTCCAGGAGCTGTACCAGGTCGGAGTAGATCCCCATGGTCTCCTCTTCATAGCTATCCCTGTTGACTTCATACTTCTCCTTGATCAATACGCCCGCATTATCCACCAGGTAGGCAAAGTCACGGGATCCCTGTACATACTCCTCCCGCGTCATGCTGATGGGAAGAGCTTCCGAGTCGTAAAAAGTCTGCTTCATCTGCTCAATGTACCAGTCGGCGGTAAGGTAGCTCAGGTTCACAATACGCACATCGGTCCGTACCCCCTCCACCTCCTGGATGTACCAGAGCGGAAAGGTATCGTTGTCCCCATTGGTGAACATAATGCCTCCCGGCAGACAGGAGTTCAGAAAGTTCCTGGCAAAAGCAGGAGCCGTGTAGCGATCCGAACGATCGTGATCGTCCCAGTTTTCTTTGGCCATAATCCCGGGAACCAGGATAAGTGAGGCCAGGACCAGGGCTGCTGCCGTAAGTGCAGTACGTTTTCTCCTGGTGGCCCATTCGATCAATCCGGCCACCCCGATTCCGATCCAGATGGCGAAGGCATAAAAGGAGGCCGCATAGGCATAGTCACGTTCTCTGGGCTGGATGGGGTACTGATTCAGGTAGACCAGGATGGCGAATCCGGTGAGCACAAAGAGCAGGCCCACCACCCAGAAGTCCCGGTTGTGCTTTTTGTAGTGGAAGAAGGCCCCCAAAAGCCCCAGCAGGAGCGGCAGCATATAATACTTATTGTGACCCTTGTTATCCACGATGTAAGCGGGCAGGTCCTCCTGGGGTCCCAGCCTGGCCTTATCGATAAATTTGATGCCGCTGATCCAGTTCCCCTTGGTCAACTCCCCGTGACCCTGAATATCGTTCTGCCGTCCGGCAAAGTTCCACATGAAATAGCGCAGGTACATATATCCCACCTGGTAACGGAAGAAGAAGCGCATATTCTGTCCAAAGGTGGGTCTTCCGACCGCTCTGTTGCGATCATAGCTATAGGTACCATACTGGTTCATCGCCGGATTTCCCTCGGCGTCGCGTTGTACATCATAGAGATCGGCCTCGCTCATTCCACCCCAGTAGATATACTCGTTGGCGTGCCTGTCCTGGGTACTCCACATCCTTGGAAATATCCCTTTGGCGGATTTATCATATACGTACTCCCGGTTCTTATCCACCGGGTAATATTCTTCCTCACCCTTGTAATAGCTGGGCTTCCCCTCCTTGATGCTAGTGGGCCGGTGATTAAAGTAGGCTCCGTAGACCAGTGGATTATCCCCGTACTGGTCCCTGTTCAGATAGTCGAGCAGCGAAAATACCGTATCCGGGTTGCTCTCATCCAGGGGCGTATTGGCCGCCGACCGGATCACAATAATGGTATAGGAGGAGTAACCCACGACGATCACGAACAGACTTAAGAGGATGGTGTTCCAGAGCACTTTCCCCTTTTTATGGGTAAGGTAAATCCCGGCAATAATCCCCCCGAACAGAAGCAATACATAGACGATGACTCCTGAATTAAACGGCAGGCCCAGGCCATTCACAAACACCAGTTCAAATTTTCCGGCAATGGCCGTTAAACCCGGGATCAGCATGTAATTGATCACTCCCAGGATGCCCACGGAGACCGCCAACGCTGCCAGAACTCCTTTGGCAGTGGGGGTGTATTTTTTGAAATAGTAGACCATGATAATGGCCGGAATGGCAAGCAGGTTCAGGAGGTGAACGCCGATGGAAAGCCCCATCAGGTAGGCAATCAGGATCAGCCAGCGGTTGGCCCCGGGCTCATCTGCCACGTTTTCCCACTTAAGTATGGCCCAGAAAACCACCGCGGTAAAGAGAGAGGAGGTGGAGTAGACTTCGGATTCCACGGCAGAGAACCAGAAGGAGTCCGAGAAGGTATAGGCCAGAGAGCCCACCAGGGCAGCCCCGAAAACAGTGATCATGGCCACGATACCGTTCTGTTCATCCTGCTTAAAGAATTTCTTCACCAGGTGGGTCAGTGTCCAGAACAGAAAAAGAATGGTAAAAGCACTGGCCATGGCCGAAAGCACATTCATGGTCACAGCCACTTTGGTCACATCTCCCCCTGCAAACAGGGTGAAAAAACGTCCAAGCACCATAAAAAAAGGTGCTCCCGGAGGGTGTCCCACCTCCATCTTATAGGCGGTCGCGATAAATTCCCCACAGTCCCAGAAAGAGGCGGTGGGTTCTATGGTAAGCAGGTAGACAATCAGTGAGACCAGAAATACGCCCCATCCGAGGATCAGATTATATCGACGGAAATTTTCCATTCATTCGGTATGTGAGGATTAAAAAGTATGCAAATATAAAATAATTATGGGTTTGAGTCCAGTGGACAGAATCCCGGGGACAGTTAAAGATTCATAAGATAGCGCCAGGGTTTGCTCTTCCAGGGCTCCCCCGCATAATCAATGCCGACCCTGGGGCCTGCTGAATACGCAGAAATCGATCCGCTCTCTTCGATCCAGATACGTCCGGACCGGACCAGATCCTCCCCGTAGAAGCTTTGGTCCACCCCCAGCAAGCGTGTAAGCCGGCCCGGGCCACTCAGCTCCCGGAGACCCCTGAACAGGACCGCCTGGGGAACCCCTTCCGGGCCGGTAACCACATTCATCATCCAGTACATTCCGTATATGAGATACATATAAAGATATCCCCCTTCCCCAAACATCACCCTGGTCCTGGGGGTAAGGCCCTTGCTGGCATGACAGGCCAGATCCTCTCCTCCCCGGTAAGCTTCGGTTTCTGAGATCACATAGGTGGTTTTAATCCCGCCAGGATCAATCCTTACCAGATGCTGCCCCAGGAGCCGGGGCGCTACCTCCAGTACATCCTGACAGTAAAACTCCCTGTCGAAGCGTTTACCCATCTGCCTCGGGAATTTTTTTTCGCAACCAGGGGAAATCAGGACCAAACATAAAAAGAGCATAGAAGTAGCCCGTAAAGGCTGTTCCGGTGGCCGTATCCAGAGTATCTTCACTCAACATGGATAAGAGGATCAGGATTAAAAAGCCCATGGCCAGGAAGGAAGCCTGTCTTCCCCCCAGAAAGGGCGGGGCTATCAGCGCCAGAAGGCAGATAAGCAGCCCCGGGATTCCGAAGGAGATCATAAAGCTTAGAAACTGATTGTGTGCTTTTCTTCTCCATCGCGCTTCCAGTGGGGATTGCACCGAATCATAGTATTTTTTGAATTCCTTCCACACATCCCCATTCCCCACTCCGATCCAGAGATGCTCTCTGGCGATCTGCCATCCGGCTTCCAGGTAGAGATAGCGCTGAACCACCGACTTCCGGTTGGGAGTATTCCCCAGCTTGTAGCGGTCAATCTCCCAGATCAGTTCATAGATCCGGGGGTAAAGTTTAAAGCGATCCAGATAGATATGGTTGGCCGTTCCCCCTTCGATGGCCCGTATCTCTTTTTCAGAAAGTTGTTTCAGCCCGGCCGCATCTTTTCGCAATCCCCGGGAGCTCAAATATCTGATCAGGGTGGTTCTGACCGAGTTGCCATTGGTGGTCCGGCCCCAGTAATCCAGCTCACTCAAGTTGCTCCATTCACGCTCCAGCTCCAGATCACAGATATGAATCCAGATATAGTGTCCATTCTCCACCTCCCCGTTCTCCGGATAATGAAGATAATCGTTACCCTCCACCGTATGCCTGTCCAACTCCTCTACAATCAGCGGATCGATGGTATAGAACCGATTTATCGCGCTCCCCAGATAGAGGATCGACAAAAGAGGGATCATAATCACCGGTACAAATACCATAAATCGTATCACCCGGTCGCGAATTTCGAAAACCAGTCGCAACAGGATGAAAAAGGCAAGTAAACCAACAATGACAAGCCCCGAAAGTGATTTCAGCAGTCCCAGAAACACCGGGAACCATAGCAGGGCAAGCAGAAAAAATCCTTGTTCCAGCCTTGAAAATGAATTTCTCTGGATAAACAGAAAGTAGGCAGAGATCATCAGGGCAAGCACAATCATCAGGGAAAACCGGATGTGACTCATAAACAGTGAAAGGTCCCTGTAATCCTGAAACTCCCCGGGCAGCCAGCCCAAAAATTTTAGGAGCGAAGCCATAGTTGCCACAAAAACACCCAGGGTAAAAAATAAGAGAATTCGCGTAATTTGCCACCTGCTAAGGGGCACCGAGGTCGCCACCACCACCGGAAACAGAAGCAGCGGAAGTTTGATTTTGACATCTGTGAGCCCATACCGAAGGTCCTCTGACCACAATAATCCAAGGATATGCAGCCCGTAAAGCAGGAGGAAGACCTGCAGGGCCCTGTTGTCCTTAAACCCTTTCCACTTCTGCTTAAAATTCCAGGTAAGCACCCAGTTGATCGCCAGTAGAATCATAAACAAGGAGCTAGTATAGACGGAAAAGGAGAGGGTAATAGAGAGCAAAATCAGGATATAGAAATAGACCTGCTCATGAATCTGTTTTCGGCTTAGCTGCATAGGAGAACAACAGTACTGTAATATCATTAACTAAAAGTGCTAATATCTATTGCATAAAAGAGACTAATATATGACATTTGCAAATTGTAGTCCGGTCAGGGACTAAAAGACCTTTCTGAGACCTCCCAATTTTCAAACTCGGGGCATAAGTATCTGATTGATTATCAGCGCCTCTAGTTTTCAACAAATTTATTGTTGATATCTTCTTGTTTTAAAGAAATTAATTGTATTTTTGCGATCCACAAATTTAGGCACAAAACTGATAAAAGTGAATACATTAAGTTACAAGACCGTATCGGCAAATAAAGCTAGCGTTGAGAAGGAATGGTACATTGTTGATGCCAAGGACGAAGTATTGGGACGTCTTGCCTCTGTAGTAGCAGTGGTCCTCAGAGGAAAGCATAAGCCAAGTTTCACTCCGCATGTTGACTGTGGCGATAACGTAATCGTGATTAATGCCGAAAAAATTAAGCTTACCGGCAAAAAGATGAGCGATAAGAAATATTTCAGCCACACAGGTTACCCGGGTGGTCAGCGTAAACGGACTCCCGAAGATCTGCTGGCAAAAAAACCCGAATCAGTTGTTGAAAAAGCTGTCAAAGGGATGCTCCCAAAGAGCAGGCTTGGAAACGCCATCTTTAACAACCTGCATGTGTATGCTGGTGAAACCCACCCGCATGAAGCACAGCAACCAAAGAAACTTGACTTTAATAAAATTAAATAAGACATGGAAGTTATCAATACGATAGGAAGAAGGAAAGCTGCCATTGCCAGGGTATATATGAGTGACGGCAAGGGCCAGATTATCGTAAACGGCAGAGATTTCAAAGACTATTTTCCTGATAAGCAACTTCATTACGTAGTTGAACAGCCCCTGAACCTGCTAGAGGTAAGGGATAATTACGATATCAAAGTGAATCTTGACGGTGGTGGAATGACTGGCCAGGCTGAAGCTCTTCGCCTCGGTATCTCCAGGGCCCTGATCAAGATCAATCCCGATTACAAACCTGCCCTCAGGGCCGAAGGTTTTGTAACCCGTGATCCACGCGTTGTTGAGCGTAAGAAACCCGGCCAGCCAAAAGCCAGAAAGAAGTTCCAGTTCAGTAAGCGTTAGAAACACAGATCTATTCTTAATCATTGCGAAACTGGCAGGACTCCCTTAAGGGGCTACCTGTTGGTTGACCAGCAAAAATTAAAAAAATGCCAAAAACAAGTTTTAAAGAATTATTGGATGCAGGTGTACATTTCGGTCACCTGAAAAGAAAGTGGAATCCTGCGATGGCTCCTTATATTTTTATGGAGAAGAGCGGAATTCATATTATTGACCTCAATAAAACCGAGATCATGTTGAATGAGGCTGCCTCCGCTATGAAGCAGATTGCCAAAAGCGGACGGAAAATTCTTTTCGTTGCCACCAAGAAGCAGGCAAAAGACATTGTGGCCGAAAAAGTAAAAGCCGTGAATATGCCTTACGTTACAGAACGCTGGCCAGGAGGTATGCTGACCAACTTCCCCACCATCCGGAAGGCTGTGAAGAAGATGAGCGCCATTGATAAAATGGCCACTGACGGCACCTTTGAAACCCTTTCCAAGCGTGAAAGGCTCCAGATTGCCCGTCAGCGCGCCAAGCTTGAGAAGAACCTTGGATCCATTGCCGATCTGACCCGTCTTCCTGCTGCTATGTTTATCGTGGATGTGCATAAAGAATATATCGCTGTTCGTGAAGCCAACAGGCTGAACATTCCGGTTTTTGCCATGGTAGATACCAATTCCGATCCGCGTAGCATTGATTTCCCCATCCCCTCCAACGATGATGCCTCCAAGTCGATCTCACTCATTATCGATTTTGTGACCGAATCCGTTGCAGAAGGCCTGAACGAAAGAAAGATGGAGAAAGATAAAGAAGCTACCGAATCCAAAGCCAAGGCTGAGAAGAAGCTTGAAAAGAACAAGGAGAAGTTTGAGGATACGAAGGTGAAAACTGAAGAGAAACCTGAAAGGAAGCGAATCAAAGCTGAAAAGGTAGAAGTAAAGCAAACACCGAAGGCTGAAAAAGCTGAAGTTACAGAGGAGCCAAAAGAAGAACCAAAGGCCGAAAAGGTGGAAGTAAAGGAAGAGCCGAAGGCTGAAAAGGTGGAAGTAAAGGAAGAACCCAAGGCTGAAAAGGTGGAAGTAAAGGAAGAACCCAAGGCTGAAAAGTTGGAAGTAAAGGAAGAGCCTAAGGCTGAAAAAGCTGAAGTTAAAGAAGAGCCCAAGGCTGAGTAATACAATTTAGAGTTTACTATTAAATAACCCCATTAAAAGACAATATATAATGGCTGATATTAAAGCTGCAGATGTTGCAAAACTGAGAAAAACAACCGGTGCCGGTATGATGGACTGCAAGAAAGCCTTGCAGGAGGCGGATGGTAATTTCGACAGGGCTATTGACCTGATTCGTAAAAAAGGTCAGGCCATCGCCAATAAGCGTGCCGACCGTGAAGCAAGTGAAGGAAATGTTCAGGCAAAAGTTGAAGGCAAGTATGGTGCTATGATCTCTCTGAACTGCGAAACAGATTTCGTGGCTAAGAATGACGATTTCGTGAAATTTGCCACTTCCATTCTGGATCTGGCTATTGCTAAGAAACCTGCAGATCTGGAAGCTCTGAAAGCGCTGTCACTGGACGGAAAGGTGCTGTCAGATTTGATCACCGAACAGTCCGGAACCATTGGAGAGAAGCTGGAACTGGCTTATTTTGATTTCATCAAGGCTGAAAAAGTTCAGGCATACAACCACATTGGGAATAACCTGGCTACTCTGGTTGGATTCAACAAAGCTGAGGTTGAAGAGCAAGTGGCCAAAGATGTGGCCATGCAGATTGCAGCCATGGCTCCTGTTGCCGTTGATGAGGCAGATGTTCCTGCCGAGGTAATTGCCAAGGAGAAGCAGATTGGTCGCGAAAAGGCCCTGGAAGAAGGCAAACCTGAGAATATTGTGGATCGTATCGCAGAGGGTATGGTTAAGAAATTCCTCAAGGAGAGTACCCTGATGAACCAGGAGTTCACTAAAGATAATAAGAAGACGGTTGCCCAGTATATCAAAGAGGCTGATAAAGACCTTAAGGTTACGGGTTTCCTTAGGTTTTCTGTGAAGTAAGAAATCGTATTTTTACCAGGAAGGCTGTTCTGCACGATGCGGGACAGCCTTTTTGTTTTAGGCCTCTCAGGGCAATAATAAAGGCTGTTGAAATGAAGAGCGGCTGTAGAAATTCAGAAGGGCATACAACTTTCCAGGAACTTCTTCGTCTTTCTTGAAACAAAAATCATCGAACCTTAGCTTTCTCAAATGAAAAACAGACTTCTTCTCCTGCTGTTAGGGATTCTTCTGATTCATTCCTGTACCTCCCCGGATACCCGGTTGGACCAGAGTGGCCTGGACAAGTATTTTATAAAGCAGATGGAAAAGGCACATGTGATAGGTCTGCAGGCAGCCAGCATTCAGGACGGGGAACTGGTCTGGCAGGGCAGCTATGGCCTGCAGGAATACAACACCGGCAAGGAGGTTAACGACAGCACTCTTTTTATGATTGCTTCCTGCTCGAAACCTGTGACAGCACTGGGGATCATGCTGCTCTATGATCGGGGAAAGCTGGGCCTGGATGATCCGGTAAATAACTACCTGCCTTTTGCAATTAAAAACCCAAATTTCCAGGATAGCGCAATTACGATCCGCATGCTGTTGACCCACACCTCCTCCTTAAAGGATAACTGGGATATCATGACCCCCCTTTACACCCTCCCGGAAGGAGGTGACTCCCCCCTTGAGCTTATGGATTTTGTGGAGAATTATTTCACCGAGGGGGGGCGCTACTACGACCCGGAAGACAATTTCAATAAGTACAAACCAGTGTCCGAATATGACTACTGCAATATGGGCTATGTCATACTTGGATTAATCATTGAGCAAATCTCTGAGCTTAGCTTTGCAGATTACATGAAAGAAGAAATACTTGAGCCTCTTCAGATGCACAACTCTTACTGGTTCCTCCGGGACATCCCTCATCAGAACATTGCCAGGCCCCATGAAATGCATCCTTCGACCAAAAAAGATCCCCGGGAACCTGAGCTGCTGAATCACTATGGCTATGCCGATTATCCAGATGGGCAACTCAGGACCACGGTATCGGATTATGCCCAGGTGATCAAACTATTGCTCAATAAAGGAAAGCTCAATGGTGAGACATGGATTCAAGCTTCAACCGTGGAGGAGTTTCTCCGGATCCAGTACCCGAATGTAGCCAAATACCAGGCAGTCGCATGGAATTACAACGAATTTGATAGTTTCCTCTACTATCTCCTTATGCCCCGGCTTCCTTCCCATACCGGGGCCGATCCCGGGGTGGCCACTGTGGTCTCCTTCGATCCGGATAAGCGCAGCGCAGGCATCATTTTTTCCAACTCTCCCACCATCACTTTTAAAGGGCAGAAGATCTTTTATCAGGAAATGATGAAAAAACTGCTGAACTGGTAATATGACCGGTCATTTACTCGCTTTTTACTACTTTTAAGGAAAATGTACCCTTAATGACTTATAAAAGGATTTTACTTAAGCTGAGTGGGGAAGCCCTGATGGCCGGCCGTTCCCACGGAATAGACCCGGGCAGATTGAATGATTACATGGAGGAAATCATAGAGGTGTCCCACATGGGCATCCAGGTAGGAATCGTTATTGGGGGCGGCAATATCTTCCGGGGCATGTCCGGGGTTGAAGCCGGATTTGACCGGGTAAAAGGGGACTATATGGGCATGTTGGCCACGGTAATCAACGGACTGGCGCTTCAATCGGCCTTCCAGTCGAAGGGGGCCAATGCCAGGCTCTTTACGGCCATTCGTATGGAACCTGTGGCAGAATTCTATTACAAGCCAAAGGTGATTGAGGCCCTGGAGCGCAATGAAATTGTGATCTTCTCGGGTGGGACAGGAAATCCCTATTTCACTACCGATACGGCAGCCACACTCCGGGCTGTTGAAATGGAAGCCCAGGTGGTGCTGAAAGGGACCCGGGTAGATGGAGTATATACCAGTGATCCGGAAAAAGACCCGAAAGCGCTAAAATATGAGGAACTCACTTTCTCGGAAGCCCTGGATAAGGAATTAAGGATCCTGGACCAAACTGCCTTTACCATGTGCAAAGAGAATAATTTGCCCATTATCGTCTTTGATATGAACAAGAAAGGAAATCTGAAAGCACTTCTTTCGGGGGAAAAAGTTGGAACTTTAATCAAAATTTAGATAATTTAGGGAGCGAACGAAAAATCAGAGATCATGAATGAAGAAGTCCAAATGGTCTATGAAATGACCAAAGAGCGTATGGAGAAAGCCGTTGAGCACCTGGATAATGAATTGATTCGCATCAGGGCAGGAAAGGCCAATGTGCATATCCTGGATGGAGTTTTAGTAGATTATTACGGCACTCCCACCCCCCTGAATCAGGTCTCCAACGTAAGTACTCCCGATGCCAAGACCATCATGATCCAGCCCTGGGAGAAATCAATGATCAACACCATCGAAAAGACACTGATGCAATCCAACGTGGGAATCACCCCGTCCAACAACGGAGAGGTGATACGCCTGATCGTTCCCCAGCTTACTGAAGAACGCCGGCGCGATCTGGTGAAACAGGTGAAAACGGAAGGAGAAAATGCACGTGTAAGCATCAGGAACGCGCGCCGTGAAGCCAACGACGAATACAAGAACATGCAGAAAGATGGACTTTCAGAAGATATGGCCAAAACTGCAGAAGACAATATTCAGAAGCTTACCGACGAATTCACCGAAAAGATTGAGAAGATCGTTGAGGCCAAGGATCAGGACATCATGACCATTTAAAGCTCCAGGATCCGGAATACTTCCGAGAGATCGGGGGACAGGATAATCTCGGTCCGGCGGTTCTTTCTGCGCGCCTCCGATGTTTTAGCCGGATCCACTGGCATAAATTCACCTCTCCCCGCCACGGTTAAGCGCAGAGGATCAATGCCGGAGCCTTCCAGCAAGATCCGGACAATGGAGGTGGCCCTCATAACACTTAAATCCCAGTTATCCTTGATGGAGGAGCCCTTTCTGAAGGGAACATCGTCGGTGTGACCCTCAATCATTATTTTAATCTCAGGATTCCGGGCCAGCACCTGGGCCAGCTGCTTTAAAGCCCGGACCCCATTTGGATCCACCACCGTACTTCCCGATTGAAACAGCAACTTTTCGTCCATGGATACATAGACTTTTCCGTCCTTGCGGGTCACCGTAAGCCCCTGCCCTTCAAATCCCATCAGTGCATCGGCCACTTTTTCCCGGAGATCATCCAGGATCCTGTCCTTCTGGTGCAACATTTCCTCCATTTCCATCAGGCGTGCATTCCTGGCTTCCAGTTCAGCCTGCAGCCGGTTCACATCCTGGCGTTGACCCGCCACATTTGCTTCCAGTTCTCTCAACATTTGCTCCTTTACGGTCAGGTCTTCCTGGCTGGACTGCAATTCATTGAGCAGTCTGCGTGTCTCCCTGGCATTGCCCCTCAACAAGGCATCATGGGTCGATTGAAGATCGGTATATTTTCTGTCAAGTTGAGCAATCTCCGTTTCCAGCTCCTCCACCCTCTTTTGGATCCGGATACTGTCCTCAATGTTTTTTTTCTGCTGTTCCTCCACCTGGTCGATCGTGGCCATCATCTCCCGGTTTTCGACGGTCAGATGTTCATTTTCTGCCATCAGGTCATCCCTCTCCGACTGCAGAGAGCTGCTTTTATCAGAGAGTTGGGAGAATTCACTTGCCGGGACGCAGGAACCGAGGAAGGCCAGCCCCAGGATTATATATATTATCCGCTTCATCATAATTACATAACGGTTCAATTGCAGAAAATTACATAAAAATAGGGGCCAATGTTTGCCATTTTTCCCTCTCGGTTGTTTAAGATATCAACATACATAAATATTTGTAACTTTGCAGAGCGGAAAAATGGAGATGTCAGAGAACGCGGGATCATATAAATTACTGGAGACCATCGGGAGTCCGGACGACATGAAGTCGCTGAGCCCGGAGCAGTTACGCCAACTTAGCTCAGAATTACGCCAGTATATCATTGAGGTAGTTTCAAACAATCCGGGACACTTTGGTGCCAGTCTTGGAGTGGTGGAGCTTACCGTGGCCCTTCATCACGTTTTCAATGCGCCCTACGACCAGATTGTTTGGGATGTGGGGCACCAGGCCTATGGTCACAAAATTCTTACCGGGCGCCGGGAGGTTTTCCACACCAACAGAAAATATGGAGGAATCAGTGGATTTCCGAAACCCTCAGAAAGTAAATATGATGCCTTTGGTGTTGGACACTCCTCCACCTCGATTTCTGCAGCACTGGGCATGGCCGCAGGAAATGACTACAGAGATGAGGCAGATCGGCAGGTTGTGGCCGTTATTGGGGATGGTGCTCTGAGCGGGGGGATCGCATTCGAAGCGTTGAACAATGCCGGGCATGCCGGAAAAAACCTGCTGGTGATCCTGAACGACAACAATATCTCCATTGACCCCAGCGTAGGTGCCATGAAGGATTATCTGCTTGATATTACGGCTTCGAAATCCTATAACAAGGTTAAGAATGATGTCTGGAACCTGCTGGGATATATGAATAAGATTGCCCCGAATGCCAGGAACTATGCCCAGAAAATTGAGAATGCCATCAAGTCCATTTTGCTGAAGCAGAGCAATCTGTTCGAGTCCTTCAATTTCCGGTATTTTGGCCCTGTGGACGGGCACGATGTCCTTCACCTGACCGAGGTCCTGAGGGATATGAAAGATATCCCCGGTCCCAAACTATTGCACGTGATTACCCAAAAGGGGAAAGGCTTCGCCAGGGCCGAAGAGAATCAGACCGAATATCATGCTCCTGGTAAATTCAATATACAAACCGGGGAAATTATCAAGAAAGTGCCGGACGGGCCTCAGGCACCCCTTTATCAGGATGTATTTGGAGAGACCATCCTTGAACTGGCAGAAAGCAATAAAAAAATTATCGGGATCACTCCGGCCATGCCCACTGGATCTTCTCTGAAGATCATGATGGAAAAGATGCCCGACCGTACCTACGATGTGGGGATCGCGGAGCAGCATGCGGTCACATTTTCGGCCGGACTTGCAGTTTCGGGAATGATCCCCTTCTGCAACATCTACTCCTCATTTATGCAGCGGGCATACGACCAGGTCATTCATGATGTAGCCATTCAGAATCTGCCTGTAATTTTCTTCCTGGACCGGGCAGGACTGGTAGGATCCGACGGGGCCACACACCATGGCGCCTATGATCTCGCTTTTTTCAGGTGTATTCCGGGAATGACCATCGCCTCACCCCTCAACGAGGTGGAGATGCGCAATATGATGTATACCGCCCAGCTGGATCCCAAGGGCCCCATGGTGATCCGCTATCCCAGGGGGCGTGGAGTGACCGTAGATTGGAAACAACCCTTCCAGGAAATTGAAATCGGGAAAGGACAACAGCTTAGAGATGGATCTGATCTGGCCATCCTGTCGCTGGGCCCCATTGGTAATGAGGCTACCAGGGCCATTGAGCTACTGGAAAAGGAAGACATCAGTGTGGCTCACTTTGATATGCGTTTTCTCAAACCACTGGACAATAAATTATTAAAAACCATCTTCACCAATTTCACCAGGATTATTACCCTGGAGGATGCCTCCATCGTAGGTGGACTGGGAAGTGCGGTGATTGAGTACATGAACGACAACAGCTACAAAGCCAAGATAATTCGCCTGGGTATCCCGGACCGCTTCGTGGAACACGGTACTCAGGAGGAGCTTTACAGGGAGTGCGGGTATGATACCGATGGGATTACCTTTACTGCACGCAACCTGGTGAAGTCTAAGATCCTTACCAGGGCCATCTAAAAAAAGAAAGCCTGTTGCATACAACAGGCTCACTTTCCATTATTTTTATCGAGAATACCGGCTTATTCGCAATCTATGTCATCCAGTCCGTTAGCGTAGGAATCCCAGCAGTGCCAGTACTCATCTTCAAAGTGTGCAGGTGCTTTAACCCGTCCTTCGATGGTACTTACATTCCATTCAATGTTGGTCAGTCCTTCAGACATGGAGACCGTGTAGGCTCCATCGAAAACCTCTCCCGGTTTGTATTCCCACATGATATAACTTCCTGTCTCTGTCTGGGATGGCTCCGTGTAGGTATAGGTCAGATCCGCTTCTTCAGTTAGATAATCCTTGTTCCAGGCAATCTCCAGAACATCAATGGTCCCTTCCTTATAGAAGGTCCAGTCGGCCGAAGTATGATCATAACGTACCACGCCGTCAAACCAAAGAACGCCTTCGCTGGACATCAATGCATTGGAAATGACCATCTCCATGGAGAACTCCTCATTGTTGATCCTTGCTCCGGTGAGCGTGGCGCTGTAATTAAAGTTGCTCCAGGTAAAATCAAAGGACCACTCCCAGGTATTGTCGCCGATGTACTCGGGGCTTTGGGTCAGGGCATAAGTATAGGCTGTTACGGGAAGTGCGGAAACTAAAACCGCCGCAGTATTCCAGAAACCCACCGTCAGATAGGAATAGACAAAATTATCATAGCTTAGCACGCTGCTTTTCATGCCTCCCGGTTCAGTGGTAAAATCGGAAAAATCCATCATCATGGTCTCCACAGGGGGTAGATCCGGTCTCAGGTCAACGGGCTCCTTATCACAGGATGTAACTGTAAACCAAAGCAATGCGCTCAGTGCAAAAACTGCTGTCAAATTAAATCGCTTTTTCATCATTTTCTCATTTTGATTATCACTCCTTGGTATACGTGCTGATTGTGTAATTGTTCCAAATATTGCGCCGCTCGTTTTTCGCTTATAGCCATAAAAGCAGGAAGCCTGTTTTATACAACAGGCTTCCCTAATATTCATTAGTCATCTGGGGTGTTTAATGAGGAGCCTTAGCCAGTGCGAAGCGCTGGGTATAGCGACGAATACAGCACCCCAGTGACTCTAAAGGTCAAACTTGATTCCCTGGGCCAGGGGCAGGTCGGTTCCGTAATTAATGGTATTGGTCTGCCTGCGCATGTAGGCTTTCCAGGCATCAGATCCGGACTCACGGCCACCGCCGGTCTCCTTTTCACCTCCAAATGCTCCACCGATCTCCGCCCCCGAAGTTCCAATATTTACGTTAGCGATTCCACAATCCGATCCCACTCCGCTAAGAAATTGTTCAGCCTCCCTCAGGTTCAGGGTAAAAATGGCCGAAGAAAGTCCCTGTGGCACATCGTTGTTGATCGCAATGGCCTCCTCAATGGATCCATATTTGATCAGATAGAGCAGCGGGGCAAAAGTTTCATCCTGTACAATCTGATAACTGTTCTTGACTTCAGCCAGTGCCGGAACCACATACGTTCCTGCCTGGTACTCCTCCCCCTTCAGCACCTCGCCTCCAAACAGAATACTGCCTCCTTCCTGCTTCACCTTTTCGATGGCTTCCGTAAACAGATCCACTGCGAGGGTGTCCACAAGTGGTCCAACCAGCACTTTCTCATCCAGGGGATTCCCTATTCGGGAGGATACCTGCCTGTAAGCTTTTACAAGCCTGGCTTTTACCTCTTCATATACCTTCTTGTGTATAATCACCCGGCGGGTGGAGGTGCATCGCTGGCCGGCTGTCCCGACAGCCCCGAATACAATGGCCGGAATGGCCAGGTCCAGGTCCGCGTGCTCCGAAACAATCAGAGCGTTGTTGCCCCCCAGTTCCATGATGGCCGATCCCAGGCGTTCACCCACAATCCCGGAAACCCGTTTTCCCACGCGCGTGGAACCAGTAACCGAAAATAAGGGGATCCTGCGGTCGGCTGCAAAATTATCCCCCATCACCGACGACTTGGCAACTACCAGATTAAATACCCCTTCCGGCACCCGGTTATCTTTCAGTACTTTACTGATGATATTTTGTATAGCTATGGCAGTTAAAGGAGTTTTAGAGCTGGGCTTCCAAACAACCACATCACCGGCTACGGCGGCGATCATGGCATTCCAGGCCCACACCGCCACTGGAAAGTTAAAGGCGGTCACCAGTCCTACGATACCCAGGGGATGGTACTGATCATACATCCGGTGCTGCGGACGTTCACTCTGCATGGTAAATCCATATAGCATCCTGGACTGCCCCACGGCAAAGTCACAGATATCAATCATCTCCTGAACTTCACCCAGACCCTCCTGGTAGATTTTTCCCATTTCCAGGCTTACAAGAAAGCCGAGATCTTCCTTGGATTCACGAAGCGCAAGACCGATCTGTCTGACTACCTCTCCTCTCCGGGGCGCCGGGATGGATTTCCAAACAGTAAAAGCCTCTTCTGCTTTGATGATCACCGATTCATAATCTTCTGTTGTGGCGTTGCTGACTTTTGCAATTACCTCCCCGTCAATGGGTGAAACCGAAGAGCTTACCGCGCCTTTTGTGTCCAACCAAACCTGACCCGTGGTGGCACCCGGGTTTAACTCCTTGATCCCTAACCGGCCTAAAACCTGGCTAATCTTCGTATGATACTCCTTGTTCATGCTAAATCTTTTTTCTTGAGTTTAAGATCAACAAATTTAGCAATGGATCTTTTCATAAAAGATATTTAAGAACATGAAGCCCGGAGATTATTGGCGGGCTTGGCAATTACCCTGAAAAGCATTAACTTCGCTCCGCTTTTAGCACTGGTTCTTAATTTACTTAGAAACACATTAGCCCAGGTGGCAGGACCGACCGTTTAGAAAATGTCCAGTGGACATTTTCAGGGAGGGGCCAGCATGCGGAGAGGGCCAATTCCGCCACCCAGGTTAGATTATACAGTCATTAAACGTGACATAGTTCTTAATTTACTTAGAAACACATTGCCCAGGTGGCGGAATTGGTAGACGCGCTGGTCTCAAACACCAGTGATAGCAATATCGTGCCGGTTCGATCCCGGCCCTGGGCACAATCCTCAAACGATGTCAGAGCAAACCACAATCCCGGGAGAGAAGCAGCTGGCCATTGATACTCGCTATTTGAAAATGGCCAGGATCTGGGCATCAAACTCCTATTGCCATCGCAGGCAGGTGGGTGCTCTGCTGGTAAAAGACAAAATGATCATCTCTGACGGGTATAACGGGACCCCATCTGGCTTCGAAAATGAGTGTGAGGATGATCAGGACAGAACCAAGACCTATGTACTGCATGCAGAGGCCAATGCCATTACTAAAGTGGCAAAGTCCAACAACAGCAGTGAAGGGTCTACACTCTATATCACCACATCGCCCTGTATGGAGTGCGCAAAACTGATCATTCAGTCGGGAATTGTCAGGGTGGTATACCAGGAAAAATACAGAATCACCGATGGATTGGATTTGCTGGATCGGGCAAAAATAGAGCTGGTACATTTGCCTGAGGTAAATGAATAAAGGAGATAAATGTTTTAAAGGGAAGGGAGCATGAGGAACAGGAGAGACAGACTGATTATTTTTTTGCCATTAATTGTCAGCATTGCACTGATTATTGGAATCCTGCTGGGTAACTGGATTACCGGAATCCGTATCAGGGGGATTGTTTCAGATGAAATAAGTAACCAAAAGTTTAGCATCCGCCCCGGCAACAGTGCGGGCTCGGGTTTTTCGCTTACTCCAAAAGGGAACAAGATTTCATCGGCACTGCAGTATATTCTCAATGAATACGTGGATACCGTTAGCATGTCGGAGCTGAACGAATCGGTGTTGCCCGCGCTGGTGGACAATCTGGATCCGCATTCCATCTATATCCCAGCCAGCGAATTTCAAAAGTTCTCCGAACCCCTGGTGGGTAACTTCAGCGGAATCGGAGTCTCCTTCAATATGACAGACGACACGGTGGCCATTATCAATACCATACCCAATGGCCCGTCCGAGATGGTGGGGATCCTGGCCGGCGACCGGATAATCATGGTGGACGATTCCGTGGTGGCCGGGGTCAATATGCCCAGCGACGATATCGTCAGAATGTTAAAAGGGCCCAAGAACACCGTGGTCAAGGTGAGCATATACCGAAGGGGCGAAAAGGCGCCACTGGAGTTCGAAATTACCCGTGACGATATCCCCATTTACAGTGTGGATGTGGCCTACAAGGTGAATGATAATACCGGGTATATCAAGATCAGCCAGTTTGCGCAGACCACCTACCATGAATTTATGCAGGCGGTTGAAAAGCTGAAAACTCAGGGGATCGAAAAACTGATTATCGATCTTCGCAGGAACGGCGGAGGAATTATGGAAGCTTCCACCATGATCGCTGACCAGTTCCTGGAAGAGGGACAATTGATTGTATATACCGAAGGTCGCACCAGGCCAAGGGAAAATGATTATGCCACCTCCAGGGGAATTCTTAAAAACGATAAATTAGTCGTCCTGATAGATGAATCCAGTGCTTCGGCCAGCGAGATCCTGGCTGGCGCCATACAGGACAATGACAGGGGACTGGTTATCGGGCGGCGTTCCTTTGGGAAAGGACTGGTACAGGAGGAGATGCGCTTCTCCGATGGTTCAGCCCTCCGTCTGACTGTTGCCCGCTATTATACCCCTACTGGCCGTAGTATCCAGCGCTCCTATGAAAATGGAAAAGAAGACTATTATCACGATTTTGCAGATCGCTGGACACGTGGAGAGTATGAATATCAGGATAGTATAAAGTTCGATGATTCGCAGAAATTTGTAACTCCGGGTGGCAAAATTGTATATGGCGGCGGAGGCATTATGCCGGACGTATTTGTCCCGGTGGATACCTCGGGCTCCTCGGAATACTATAACAAGGTCCGCAACCTGGGATTAATGTACCGTTTTGCGTTCTATTACACGGATCTTCACAGGTCCTCGCTGGATCAGTTCTCCAAAGCAGACGAGATTGAAGCTTACCTGGACGACCAGGATCTTTTGCCTCAATTCATCACTTATGCGACCGAAAAAGGGGTTAAGCCCGATTACAAGGATATCAGAATATCCAAACAGGTTCTTCTGAAGACTATCAAAGCCTATGTGGCCAGGAACCTCATCGACAATGAGGGATTCTATCCCATCATTGCGGACCTTGACCATACTCTGAAAGTGGCCATCGATACCATTGCCACACTCTGATATCCGTTTTTATTAAACCTTTTCCTTTCTGCACAATCAAAAAGGCAAATGCATTTGTTATTTGTCTTACTAAATTTTCTTGATATGAAACGCAGAAATATAAAATCAGCCGGAGTCCTGTTACTGGGTCTCCTGATGCTTACCACAGTGAACGCCCAGTCGCCCCGAAGAGGACAGGGGGCTTTTGGAGGCGGACAAAATTACGACCGTCCCTTTGCCAGGCTTGATCTAAGCGAGGAACAACAGGAAAAGATGACCACCCTTCGCACCGAGCACTACAAAACCATGACACCTTTAAAGAACAAAATGGCCGAATTAAAGGCCCGGGAACGCACTCTGCTTTCAGAGGAGAAGGTGGATATGAAAGCGATAAACCTGACCATCGATGAGCAAAGCGAACTGATGAACAGCATGAAAAAGCTTCAGGTGAAGCATCAGATCGCAGTAAAAGATATTCTCACCGATGAGCAGCTTATGAAGCTGCAGCAAAGCAGGCAATTCGCCCGGCGGGATGGGTTCCACGGGAAAGGGGAGCGACAAGGTTCAGGAGTTGCACGAAGCGGAAGAGGTTACAGAGGAATTTAGGGTTAGTGAATACACCCGGGGACCTGTCGTAACTGATCCTGGAGATCATGTTCGGCGGGTCCTCTCTTTTTTAGGTCTCCGGAAATTATTTTTGCATCTCCATAAAAGCCCGGATCACCTGACCGGGTTCTTCCATAAACCCCAGATGACCGCTCTCTTCCAGACGCAGGACCTGTGCATGGGGAGCCAGGGAGACCAGCTTTTCAAAAACCTCCGCCGGAATGTAATTGTCCTTCATCCCGCCAATGAGTAAAAGGGGCAATTCAGGATTTTTCAGCACAGCAGTGCGATCGGGTCTTTCCTTCATGCCGTTCAGGATAGCAATGACCCCCTCATCCGGACAGCTCAGGGCCATCTGTTTTAAACGCTCCACCTCTCCGGGCATTCTATCCAGGTTTTCTGCCGCGAAGGCCTTGGGTATATTGACCAGTACAATCTGTCTTTTCTTCCCGCAGAGCACCAGGCTGATCTCCCTGTCACGATTCTCTTGCTTGTCTTTGGTATCGGCAAAGGGGGTCGAGTGAACCAGGGCATAGGCGGAGAGACGATCGGGAAACAGATCGGCAAAAGCCATGGTGACATACCCTCCCATGGAATGTCCCGCCAGAAATACCTGCCTGATCCCTTCCGCATCCAGAATGGCCAGAACCGCTTCTGCCAGCTCCTCCATGCTGTGTTTCTTTCCCCAGTAACCTGACTTTCCGTGACCCGGAAGATCCGGAACAATAAATCGCCTGCCTTCGGGAAAACCCTCTATAAACTGCTGCCAGACTTTGCCATTCTCCAGGTATCCATGAATCAGTACCATGCAGGAACCCTCTCCAAAATCAGAATAAACCAGGTCAATATCCCTGAACTTAATTCGTTTTTCCATGACTCCTTAAGACTTATTATTTATCAGATCTTCTATTTCATCAGCTTCTATGGGAATATCCTCCATCAGGTCAACCGGACCCTTCTCCGTGATCAATATATCATTTTCCAGCCGGATCCCCACCCCTTCCTCCCGGATATAGATGGCCGGTTCGCAGCTAAGGACCATCCCGGGCTCAAAGGGTTTCAGGCGGTCGAAAGGATCATGAACATCCAGCCCCATGGAGTGGGAAGTCCCGTGCATAAAATAGTTTTTCCAGAGCGGTTCAGAACCTTCATGGGACTCTATTTCGGCCCTGGTGTATAGTCCCAGTGCCAGATGCTCCTCCTCCCATAATTCGCCCACCGCCTGGTGAAAATCGGCCATGACTGTTCCCGGTCTCATCAATTCCCGGGCACTGCGAAAAACCCGGAGTACAGCTTCGTAGAGTTGCCTTTGCCGGGGGGTATAACGTCCGTTCACGGGGATGGTCCTGGAGCAATCGGCCGCATAATGATTAAGCTCGGCCCCAAAATCCATAAGCAAAAGTTCCCCTTCCCTGCACAGACAGTTGTTCTCCACATAGTGCAGGATCAACGCATTTTTTCCGCAGGCCACAATGGGTTCAAAGGCATGCCCCTCTGCTCCCCTTCCAATGAACTCTCCTATAATTTCCGCCTCAAGCTGGTATTCATATAAGCCCGGTTGTATTTTTTTCAGCACTCTTAGAAAGGCAGAATGTGTGATGGAAACTGCCTTTTTTATCATTTCAATCTCCTCTGGCTGTTTGATCATTCTAAGAATCTGAAGCAGGGGAGCAAGTGGCTTTGTTCGGGAATATGGAGTCTCCCCGGCCTCCGGATCTTTTCCAGGGACCCGGTCTGTATAAACCAGGCTTTCCTCGCCGATTAGAATTTTCAAATAGGCCTCAAGCTCATCGAGCCAGCAGACCTGACGGATCCCTGAGAGCTCCCGGACCTCCTCGGGGCCTGGCGGGTATCCCGTCCATAGCCCGGATTTCAAAGATGGCCTGGTAATAAACAGGATTTCCCGGAGACCGGCGTCCGGATGATCCGGGGCAAAAAGAAAGAAACTCTTATCCTGGTTGATCCCGGTCAGGTAGAAAAAATCTGAGTGTTGCCTGAATGGAAAAGTCTGATCTCCATTCCTTAAGAGCCTTTCGCCAGATCGGATCAGTGCTACAGAGCCGGGGGCCATCAGTTGAGCCAGCCTGGATCTGTTGTTTATGAATAAGGAAGCAGGGATGGGTTTTGATTTCATTCGATAGGCAAAGACTTACTTTAGAAGATGTTTAAACTGCTGTAGGAAATACTTTATACCCTTTTAAGAGAATCAGAAAATCTTATATTTGTTCACAGCCCAAAGCAATTTAAGTAACTTATTTTAATTGTAATCATATGTCCGGAATATTCACTTCTTCCATTGGTAAGAAATTGTTAATGTCACTGGCCGGAATTTTCCTCATTGTATTTCTACTGGTTCATTTGGGGATCAACCTCCTGGTTATCATCTACGAAGACCCTATGGTCTATAACAAAGCAGCCCACTTTATGTCCTCAAATATCCTGATAAAGATCTTTGAGATCGTCTTGTTTGGAGGCTTCCTGCTGCATATCATCTATGCCCTGATTCTTCAGATTCAGAATTGGATTGCACGGCCCAGCAGGTACAACAAGGCCAACTATTCAAACACCTCCTTCTTTTCGAAATTCATGATCCACACCGCTGCCATTACCCTGGTCTTCCTGGTGATCCACTTCATGGATTTCTATATCAAAGCCAAATTCGGGCATGCCGCTGAGATCATAGTGGATGGGGTGGCTTACCACGATTTTGCCTCGGAAATTGTGGATAAATTCAAGGTCCTCCCCTTTGTAATCTTTTATATCGGAGCTTTCTTTTTTCTGGGCTTCCACCTGATTCACGGATTTCAATCGGCCTTTAAAACCCTGGGGATGGACCACAAGAAATATACCCCTGTGGTCCAGGGGGCGGCCCTGGTCTACACCCTTGTGGTTGTGGCCGGCTACACGCTCATTCCTGTGATCATCTACTTCATTTAACAATAACAGATACCCAATATGGTAAAGCTACAATCCAGGACACCCGAAGGACCCCTGGCTGAAAAATGGTCCAACTACAAATCCAAGCAAAACCTGGTCAACCCGGCCAACAAGAGAAAACTGGATGTGATCGTAATCGGGACCGGCCTGGCCGGTGCCGCGGCCGCTGCCTCCATGGCGGAGATGGGATTTAAAGTGAAGTCTTTCTGCTACCAGGACAGCTCCAGGCGGGCTCATAGCATTGCAGCCCAGGGCGGGATCAATGCCGCCAAGAATTATCAGAATGACGGTGACAGTATCTATCGACTCTTTTTCGATACCATCAAAGGAGGCGATTACCGTTCCAGGGAAGCCAATGTATACCGGCTTGCGGAGGTGAGCAACGAGATCATTGACCAGTGTGTTGGCCAGGGGGTTCCCTTTGCCCGGGAATACGGAGGAACGCTGGATAACCGCTCCTTTGGCGGAGCACTGGTTTCCAGAACCTTTTATGCACGTGGACAGACCGGGCAGCAGCTTCTCCTGGGAGCTTACCAGGCCCTGAGCAGGCAGGTGAAGAAGGGAAATGTAGAGATGTATCCCCGGATGGAGATGTTTAACCTGGTGATGGTCGATGGAAAAGCTCGCGGCATTATTGCCCGGGATGTGATCACCGGAAAGCTGGAACGTTACAGTGCTCATGCTGTCGTGCTGGCATCAGGAGGGTACGGGAATGTATTTTTCCTCTCTACCATGGCCATGGGAGCCAACGCCAGTGCGGCCTGGCAATGCTACAAAAAAGGGGCCCTCTTTGGAAATCCCTGCTTTGTTCAGATTCACCCCACCTGTATCCCGGTCCACGGCGAGTATCAGTCAAAACTCACCCTTATGAGTGAGAGTCTGCGGAATGACGGACGCATCTGGGTTCCCAAAAAACTTGAAGATGCTAAACGCCTGCAGAGTGGTGAAATCGGCGGAGTGGATATCCCGGAAGAGGACCGGGATTACTACCTGGAAAGGCGCTATCCGGCATTCGGGAACCTGGTGCCCAGAGATGTGGCTTCCCGTGCAGGAAAAGAACGCTGTGATGCAGGTTTTGGAGTCAATTCCACCGGACTTGCCGTCTTCCTGGATTTCAAGGATGCCATCAACCGGCTGGGAAAAGATGTGATCGAAGCAAAATATGGCAACCTGTTCCAGATGTATGAGAAGATCACGGACGATGATCCCTATACAGTTCCCATGATGATCTACCCGGCCATCCACTACTCCATGGGAGGTATCTGGGTCGATTATGAATTGCATACCACCATTCCCGGCCTCTTTGCTACGGGGGAGGCAAATTTCTCGGACCATGGTGCCAACAGGCTGGGGGCCTCTGCCCTGATGCAGGGACTGGCAGACGGTTATTTTGTTTTACCCTATACCATTCAGAATTACCTGGCCGATGAGATCAATACTCCCCGGTTTAAAACGGATATTCCCGAGTTTGATCAGGCGGAAAATGAGGTGCAGGAGCAACTGGAAAAGCTGATGAATGTGAAGGGAACCCTGAGTGTGGACACCCTCCACAAGAAGCTGGGCAAAATTATGTGGGAACATGTGGGAATGGCCCGGAACAAAGAGGGACTGCAGATGGCCATTAAGGAGATCGCGAAACTGAAGGAGGAGTTCTGGCTTCATGTGAATATCCCCGGCGAATTAAACGATATGAACCCGGAACTGCAGAAAGCAAGCCGTCTGGCCGATTTCATTGAGCTTGGTGATCTGATGGCCAGAGATGCACTCAACAGGGAAGAGTCCTGTGGCGGTCATTTCCGCGAAGAGTACCAGACCGAAGAGGGAGAAGCCCTGCGAAATGATAAGGACTTTACCTATGTGGCTGCCTGGGAATTTAAAGGGGAAGATAAAGAACCTGTCATGCATAAGGAAGCCCTCAATTTTGAATACATAGAAGTGAAACAAAGAAATTATAAATAAGAGATAGCCTGTCATGAACCTGAACCTTAAACTGAAAATCTGGCGCCAGAAGGATCCCAATAGCAGGGGTAAGTTTGTAAACTACCGGCTCAAGGATATATCCTCCGACAGCTCCTTCCTGGAAATGCTCGATGTCCTGAACGAAGAGTTAATTTCCAAAGGGGAGGAACCGGTGGTCTATGACCACGATTGCCGGGAGGGAATCTGCGGGGCCTGTGGACTGTATATCAATGGCAGACCTCATGGTCCCGATTCATTAATTACGGTTTGTCAGCTCCATATGCGCAAATTTAAGGACGGTGACACCATTGTAATCGAACCCTGGAGAGCCAGGGCCTTTCCGGTGATCAGGGACCTGATGGTGGACCGGCGAGCCTTTGACAAGCTGATCCAGGAAGGAGGATATGTCTCCATCAATACAGGAAGCGCCCCCGATGCAAACAGTATTCCTGTAAAGAAGGATCATGCTGATCTTTCCATGGATGCCGCCGCCTGCATCGGGTGTGGAGCGTGCGTTGCAGCATGTAAGAATGCATCGGCCATGCTCTTTGTGGGAGCCAAGGTCTCCCACCTTACACTTCTTCCGCAGGGACAGGTAGAGGCCAGAGACCGGGTTCTTACCATGGTAGCTAAAATGGATGAATTGGGCTTTGGCAACTGCACCAATACCGGAGCATGTGAGGCTGAGTGTCCCAAGGGGATAAAGCTCACAAATATTGCACGCCTGAACAGGGAATACTACAGGGCGATTCTTTAAGGAATTATGAATTCATGGTTTGCTCCACCTCCTCCACGGTTTTGGGGATGGGTGTTCCAAGCACACGGCTTCCGGTTTTAGTGATGAGTACATCATCTTCAATCCGGACCCCGCCAAATCCCCGAAAGTTGTCTACCTGCCCGTAGTCAATGAACTGCTCATGCTTCTTCTCCCCTTTCCACTGATCAATCAGTGCCGGGATAAAATAGCACCCTGGCTCATTGGTGACCACAAAACCCGGCTCCAGTTCCCGCCCCAGTCTCAGGTAAGCCAGGCCAAACTGGTCGCTTCGCTTCACGCTAGCACCGTAGCCCACGTAGTTTTCACCCAGACCCTCCATATCATGTACGTCCAGGCCTAGCATATGACCCAGTCCGTGCGGAAAAAACAGGGCATGCGCCCCGGCGGCCACGGCTTCATCCACATCACCTTTCATCAGGCCCAGTTCTTTTAATCCGCCTGCAATGATCTTTGCTGCCAGCAGGTGCACTTCCCGGTAGGGACGCCCGGGTATGGAAGCCTTGATAGTTTCGGTATTGGCCTGTAAAACGATATTATAAATATCCTTCTGCCTGGTGGAAAACTTCCCTCCCACGGGATAGCTTCTGGTAATATCGCTGGCATAACTTTTGGAGGTCTCAGCCCCGGCATCACAAACCACCATCCTGCCTTCAGTTAGCTCATTGCCATGATAATGGTTGTGCAGGGTTTGACCGTCCATGCTCAGAATGACAGGAAAAGAGACCGGACCCCCATGGGAGAGCGCGATCCCCTCTATGGCTCCTGCCAACTCCCGCTCAAAATTACCTGGAAACGCCATCTTCATGGCGGTGGTATGCATGATTCCGGCCACATCCACTGCCTTCTCCATTTCGGCAATCTCATACTGATCCTTGATGGACCGCAGCTTTACCACTGCTGCGATAAGCTCCCTGGATACCAATTTGTCTAAGACTTCGTGATCCACTCCCAGTAATTTTGACAGCGTTATGGTATGGTCGCCCCGGTAAGGAGGAAGCAAATGTATTTTCCGGCCCGACTCCCTGCAATTCTTCAGAAAAGAGGAAAGGTCCGCGGTGGAGGCAGAAGTATCCGCGCCTACCCTGGCAGCCAGCTCACTGACTGCGGGCTGCTCACCCATCCAGATGATGTCATCAATCCCAAAGTCGTTTCCGTAGAGAGTGTCCCGGTCGTTGTCCACATCACACACTCCGTAGAAGTCTGGTTTATTGATCCCAAAAAAATATAAAAAACTACTATCCTGCCTGAAATGATAGGTATTGGCCCTGTAATTCATAGCGCTCTCCTCGTTGCCTGGAATCAGTATAATTCCATCGCCTACCAGGGCACGCAACATTTTTCTTCTTTGCCAGTAAACCTCTTTTGCAAACATCTTTTCTTCGTTTTCGTTGTGTTTTGTATAGAAAACTAAAAATAGTTGCATTTTTTGATAAACAGCAGGATTTGAGCAATTTGTTTTTCTGATTAAGGGGCAATTTTTGGGCCGGGCAGATTATTATTTTGTGTTTCAACCCGCTTCTGCAGTAATTTTGTAACCTTTTAATAACCAAAGCGTAGAAAAATGCGAATAGTCTTGTTAAACCCTGGTGTTTTAATATATTCGCAGAAGCTAAGCCATTTATTAACCTGTTGTCAACAATTTTACTAACATGCCTTATCGCCGTTTACCTAATACCGACTCGTCACGACTGAAATCTTTGAAATCAGCCTATGCAAAAGGGAAAGATCTTCCTCCCTTTAAACTGGCCTTCAGCCCGGGCTCTTTCCGGAGGATGCAAGCTGTGCTTCCCCAGTTCGAAAATGCCATAAGCGAACACAAAAATTCGCTGAATCTCCAGGCGGAAAAGAATAAAGAGTATCAGAAGCGCTTAAAGAAGGTGCGCCTTTATATTTCTCATTTTGTGCAGGTGGTAAATATGGCCATCGTAAGAGGCGACCTGAATGCTGAGACGAGGAATTATTTCGGGCTGGAAGAAGATGAACGGAAAGTACCCTCGCTTTCCACGGAAGAGGATGTCATCAAGTGGGGAAAGCAGCTCATTGAAGGAGAAAAGAAAAGGCGCAATAAAGGATTAAATCCCGTCACCAATCCAACCATCGCGGTATTGAAGGTTCATTTCGACAAATTTATGGAATATCACAACTACCAGAAGAGCCTGAAGCTGCGCAGCCAGCGAGCACAGGAGCAACTGAATGACCAGCGTTCACAGGTGGATGGGGTCATACAACAAATCTGGAACGAGGTGGAGCATACCTATAATGACCTTCCGGAAGAGATGCGCAGAGAGAAAGCATCTGAATATGGTCTGGTGTATGTATTTCGTAAGAACGAGCTGGAAAATGCTACTCTTTTTCAGTCTTCTCAGCGGATAGAGGATATTGGTTAGTAGACATCCTTACCTTCATCAGCCAGAATGCCCCGAAAATCAGAAACAGTGCCAGGCTGATCACTGCAGCCACCGGGATCAGTGTGCTGGTTCCTATCTCCTCCAACATATCATCTGCGCTTCCCCTGGAATTAAAATAATAGTAAATCACCCCCATGGCGTTATTTACAAAATGAGCCAGAATGGGATACCAGATGGATCGTCCGTAAATCATCATATACCCCAGGATCACCCCCAGTACAAACCTGGGAAGGAAAGAGAAGAACTGAAAGTGAAATGCACTGAAAAGCAAGGCGGTCACCAGGATGGCCAGGTGAACATTTTTGATCATATCGATCAGCAGTCTTTGTAACAATCCCCTGAATATCAGCTCCTCTCCCACTGCGGCGATCACTCCGATCATCAGGAGGTTCACCAGCAGACCGGCAATACTTTTAGTGGCCGTAAAAGCCACCATCATTTCCTCCGCCGTACTCTCAAGGCTGCGAAGCAGCTTATCCAGTGCCCGGATAGGAATCTCCATCTTCAGGTTAAGCTCGGCCATGTAATTGATAAAAGGAATCACCGAGATCATCATGAGGATGATCAGCAGGAGGGACACCGTCCCGGTCTGGTTCCTGAATTTATAGTAAGAGAAGAGGTTTCCCTCAAATAGATAGGAGAATAGAAAGGCAGGAATAATAAATGTCCCTATGGAACCCAGAATCTGGATAAGCTTGGAGGCCGCCACATAGTCCGGATCATCATAGGTCCCAAGGGCCAGAACTTCTGAAACGCTGAACCCGTAAATCCAGGCTGCCAGAAATGCTCCAAGGAATTGAAAGACCAAGCCAAGAATAAAAAGTATCACTACGGAGAAGAGAAACTTCTCAGCAGGCCTTAAACCGGCAAGTAATGCTCTTCTGGGCATGTTTTTTTAGTATTTTTGCGGCGGACCGAAGGCACAAAGAAAGCAAATTGCACGCTTAGTTCCTACATTAGTTTTACACCATGCGTATAAGAAAACTTGATCTGGGAGAGAAGCCCATCTTTCTGGCACCCATGGAGGATATCACCGATCCATCGTTCAGATATCTTTGCAAGAAATTCGGGGCTGATATGATGTATACCGAGTTTATCTCTTCGGACGGACTCATCCGGGATGGTGCAAAGAGTGTGAAAAAGCTGGACATTTTTGACTATGAGCGCCCCATGGGGATCCAGCTGTATGGCCATATCGTGGAGTCCATGGTGGAGGCCACCCACAGGGCAGTGGCAGCTGCGCCTGATATCATTGATATCAACTATGGCTGCCCGGTCCGCAAGATCGCCAACCGGGGTGCCGGAGCTGGAATGCTTGCCAATATACCCCTGATGATGGAGATGACCAGGGCCATTGTAAAGGCCTCTTCCCTTCCGGTCACCGTAAAGACCAGGCTGGGGTGGGACGATCAGCAGAAAAACATAAAGGAAGTGGCAGAACAGCTTCAGGATCAAGGGATCACCGCTCTGACCATCCATGGACGCACCCGGGCCCAGATGTATAAGGGGACGGCCGACTGGACCTTGATTGGAGAGGTAAAGCAAAATCCTCGCATGCATATCCCCATTATTGGTAACGGGGATATAACCAACCCGGTGGAGGCCAAAGCAGCCTTTGAAACATACGGGGTGGATGGCATCATGATCGGCCGGGCTGCCGTGGGAAAGCCCTGGTTATTTAAACAGATCAAACACTTTCTGAAAACGGGAGAACTACAGCCTGAACCCACTGTTTCGGAAAAAGTGGATATGGCCAGAATGCAATTCGAGAAATCCCTGGAGTTCAAAGAGGGCCCGGTAGGTATTTATGAGATGCGCAGACACTTTTCCAACTACTTCAAGGGGCTCCCTCACTTCAAGGAGATGCGGATAAAGCTGCTCACTTCGCTGGATGTGGAAGAGATCCTGTCGCTGCTGGAAGAGATCAGGGAGTTATACGGAAATGAGCGGCCGGAGGTAAGCGGAGGATTCTGGGATCGTTCTTAACTATTCAATCCTGTTCACTCCGATTTAATCCTGTTCACTCTTTCTGGGATAATCCAGGTTATAATGCAGTCCTCTGCTCTCTTTCCGGGCCTGCGCCATCTTTATGACCAGATATCCCACATTGATTAGGTTACGAAGCTGACAGATCCTGAGCGATACTTTGGATTTTTTATACAGGTCCTCCGTCTCCTGGTAAATAATCTCCAGTCTTGAAGTGGCCCTTTCAAGGCGCAGATTGGAACGAACAATCCCCACATAATTGGTCATGATCTGTTTGACCTCTTTCAGGTTCTGAGTAATCAGGACCATCTCCTCCGGATGGGTAGTGCCACTATCGTCCCAGGGAGGGACCTGGTCCACAAACTCATATTCCGGAGCGTGCTTCACGGCATGCTTCATAGCACGTTCTGCATAAACAATGGCCTCAATCAAGGAATTGGAGGCAAGCCTGTTTGCTCCATGAAGTCCTGTGGAAGAGACCTCCCCAACGGCATAGAGCCGTTTGATCCAGGTCTGGCCATCCATATCCACTTTAACCCCTCCACACATGTAGTGAGCCGCCGGAACCACGGGGATCATATCCCTGGCGATATCGATGCCCAGCGAACTGCACTTCTCTGAGATATTTGGAAAATGATCCTTCAGAGCGGGTCCATCCAGGTGCGTGTTGTCGAGATAGACAAAATCGTGCCCATGCACTTTCATCTCATTATCGATGGCCCGGGCAACAATATCCCTGGGGGCCAGACTTCCGCGGGGGTCATACTTATCCATAAATTTCTCACCCATCTGATTGCGGAGAATGCCGCCATATCCGCGCATGGCCTCAGAAATCAAATAGGAAGGGGATTCCCCGGGATTGTAAAGAGAGGTGGGATGGAACTGTACAAATTCCATATTCTCGATAATTCCCTTGGCGCGGTATACCATGGCCACACCGTCGCCGGTGGCAACGGGTGGATTGGTGGTGGTGGAGTAAAGGTTTCCTGCACCGCCTGAAGCGAGCAGGGTGGTTTTTGACAGTATTCGGAGCACCACATGGGTCTCCAGGTTCAGCACATAGGCGCCGTAACATTCTATATCGGTCAGGTGCCGTTTAACCAGCTTCCCCAGATGGTGCTGGGTGATGAGATCCACTGCAAAATGGTTCTCCATCAGATCAATCCGGGGATGGCTCCTCACCTGGCCCGAGAGGGCCCGCTGGATCTCCTGTCCCGTGTTATCCTTGTGATGCAATATCCGGTGTTCCGAATGGCCTCCCTCACGGGCCAGGTCATACTTGCCGCTGGATTGCTTGTCAAAATTGGTGCCCCACTGGATCAGCTCCCGGATCTGCTCAGGGGCCTCCCGGACCACCATCTTGACTACCTCCTCGTTGCACAGATGGTCCCCGGCGATCAGGGTATCTTCCACATGTTTCTCATGACTGTCGGGCTCATAGGTGACTGCGGCAATCCCACCCTGTGCATAGCGGGTATTGGTCTCCTCCATATCCGATTTGGAAATCAGGCATACCGACCCGTGATCCGCCGCTTTAAGGGCAAAACTCAAGCCCCCGAGCCCGGAGCCAATAACCAGAAAATCATACTTCTTCTCCATGGAGCGTCCTCTCAAATACTTGACAAATATAGAAAAACCTGTATAGAATAATTTAAATCTACTATTTTTGATTCCATGATCAAATTACTTACCATTATTGGAGCCAGACCGCAGATTATCAAGGCGGCAGCATTAAGCAGAGCCATTCACGAGGAGTATAATACCAGGATCAGAGAAGTGATTCTGCATACCGGCCAGCATTACGATGATTCCATGTCCGAGGTATTCTTCCGGGAAATGCAGATTCCTTCTCCCGATTATAACCTGGGTATCGGATCTGCCAGTCACGGCTCCCAGACTGGACACATGATCGAAGGGATTGAGGAGGTCCTTCTCAAAGAAAAGCCCGAGGGCCTGGTGGTCTACGGGGATACCAATTCCACCCTGGCCGGGGCTCTTGCAGCCGCCAAGCTGCATATTCCCGTTTTCCATATCGAGGCAGGGCTCCGTTCCTTCAATAAATACATGCCTGAAGAGATCAACCGTATCGCCTGTGATCATGTGAGTACCCTTCTTTTTTCTCCCACGCTGACCGGGGTAAATAACCTGGCAAAGGAGGGGATTGTGCACCACGAAAACCAATCCCTTTCCTTCGACCGGCAGGGGGTCTATCACAGCGGCGATGTGATGTATGATAACACCCTCTTCTTCAAGGAGCTGGCCATTACAAACTCCTCTGTTCTAAAAAATCTCGGATTGGCAGATCAATCCTACATTCTGGCCACCATTCACCGGCCTTCCAATACCGACATCCCGGAAAACCTGGGATCCATTCTCCAGGCCCTGAATGAAATTTCAAAGGGAAGAAACATACCCATTATCCTTCCCCTTCATCCACGCACTGCAGCCATCCTCAAACAGGAACAAAACTCAAAACATATGGAACTTATCCGTTCCAACTCCCTGGTCCGGCTAATCCCGGCGGTCTCTTTTCTGGATATGATTCGCCTGGAGGCGGGGGCACAACTGATCCTCACCGACTCGGGAGGCGTCCAGAAAGAGGCCTGGTTCATGGAAAAACCCGTGGTGGTGCTGCGGGAAGAGACCGAATGGGTCGAAATTATTGAAGCCGGGAACGGGATCCTTACCGGCCCCCGTTCCGAAAAAATCCTCCCTGCTGCCTTGAAATATCTGGATGCACCCCCCCGGGATTATCCTCCCATCTTTGGGGACGGAAAGGCAGCCAGTCAGATATTAAAGGTGCTTACCACGGCCAACTGGCACTAGTCTTATAAAATTGAATTACTTTTGTCCTTTCAAAAAAGACAACAAAGATGGCCCAGGAAGATCTCTTTAAAAAGTTGGTAGCACATTGCAAGGAGTATGGATATGTTTTTCCGTCCAGTGAAATATACGACGGTTTGGCTGCCGTCTATGATTACGGACAGTATGGAGTCGAACTTAAAAACAATATTAAAAAATACTGGTGGGACTCCATGGTTCTTCTCCATGAAAATGTGGTGGGGCTTGATTCTGCCATCTTTATGCACCCCACCATCTGGAAAGCCTCCGGACATGTGGATGCATTTAATGATCCCCTGATCGATAACAAAGACTCCAAAAAACGCTACCGGGCGGATGTTCTTATCGAGGACCAGATGGCCAAATACGAAGCGAAGATCCACAAGGAGCTGGAGAAGGCCAGGACGCGTTTTGGAGAAAACTTTGATGAGGCTCAGTTCAGGAGCACCAATCCACGGGTCCTGGCTAACCAGGAGAAGCTGGATGCGCTGCACGGTCGTTTTGTAGAGGCCCTGAACAGCTCCAATCTGGAAGATTTGAAGCAGATCATCATCGACGAAGAAATTGTCTGCCCTGTTTCGGGATCCAGAAACTGGACCGATGTCAGGCAATTCAACCTGATGTTCTCCACCGAAATGGGCTCCACCTCTGAAAGCGCAAACAAAATATTCCTGCGCCCTGAAACTGCCCAGGGTATTTTTGTAAACTACCTGAACGTTCAAAAATCCGGAAGGATGAAGATCCCTTTTGGAATCGCGCAGATCGGAAAAGCATTCAGGAACGAAATTGTGGCCCGTCAGTTTATCTTCCGGATGCGCGAATTTGAGCAGATGGAGATGCAGTTTTTTGTCCCCCCGGGAACGGAACTGGAGTGGTTCAATACCTGGAAGGAAGCCCGGATGAGATGGCATCGTGCCCTGGGCTTCGGGGATGATAAATACCGCTTCCACGATCACGACAAGCTGGCGCACTATGCCAATGCTGCCACAGATATTGAATTTGAATTCCCCTTTGGGTTTAAAGAGGTGGAAGGGATCCATTCCCGCACCGATTTTGATCTCGGCAGTCACCAGGAGTATTCCGGTAAAAAACTCCAGTATTTTGATCCGGATACCAACAAGAACTATGTTCCCTTTGTGGTTGAAACATCCATAGGGGTCGATCGCATGTTCCTTCAGATCATCTCAGCAGCGTATACCGAGGAGACCCTGACCAAAGAGGATGGATCGACCGACTCCAGAGTGGTATTGAAGATTCCGCCGGTTCTTGCCCCGGTGAAACTGGCAGTTTTCCCGCTGACCAAAAAAGATGGTCTGCCCGAAAAAGCCAGAAAAATCATAGATCAGTTGAAATTTGAATTCAACTGCCAGTACGAGGAGAAGGATTCCATCGGGAAACGCTACCGTAGGCAGGATGCCATCGGAACCCCCTTTTGTATCACCATCGACCATCAGACCCTGGAGGACGATACAATCACCATCCGTTACAGAGACAGCATGGAACAGGACCGGGTACAGGTGTCGGAACTGCAGGGAATCATTCATGAAAAAGTGAGTATGAGAACTCTCTTTGAAAGCATTACTTAGTAAAACAGAGGATATGAAAGAAGCGCTCATTGTTGCTCTTAAGAATTTCTCCAAAACACATTTGATTATTCTGCTGGCTTTTCTGGCCCTGGCCGTGGCCTATATGAGTCCGGTGCTTGATGGCAAAGTGCTTTCTCAGCACGACATGACCCAGTTTGAAGGGGTGCGGCAGGAACTGGAGAATTTTGAAGAAGAGACCGGGGAATCTTCCCAGTGGACAAACTCCCAGTTTTCCGGGATGCCCGCTTTTCATGTGGGGCCCACAGGAGCCAGGACCACCGTCTTCAGAGAGATCGCGAAAGTATTGCGCCTGGGAGCAGGATCCAACAACCCCATAGCTATTCTTTTTACCTACCTTCTCTGTTTTTACATTCTGTTACTTACCCTGCGGCTTTCTCCCTGGCTAAGTGCTATTGGGGCCATTGCCTTTGCGCTTTCCTCCTATAACCTGATCATCCTTCAGCCCGGTCACATCAGCAAGGCCTATGCCATTGCTTTCATGGCCCCCGTGGTGGCCGGGATCCTGCTGGCTTACAGGGGCAAATTCCTTGCCGGGGGTCTCCTTTTCCTGCTGGGACTGGGAATTGAATTATACTACAACCACTTGCAGATCACCTACTACCTGCTGCTGCTCTCCCTGATCATTGTACTCTCCAAAGGAGTGTATGCTGTTCTTAAAAAGCAGCTTAAAGGCTATCTCACCGCCTCAGCGGTACTGCTTGTTGCCGCAGTGCTGGCCCTGCTTCCCAATTTCTCGAGCCTGTGGGTTAATTATGAGATTTCCAAACAGAGTATACGGGGAAAGCCTGAGCTTACCCTCAACCAGGAGAATCAGACCTCCGGACTGGACAGTGATTATGCCCTTAGCTGGAGCTACGGCAAGGTAGAGACCTTCTCTCTGATGATCCCCTATATGACCGGTGGTAAAACGGCTGCCATGGGAGAGAATGAAAAAGTCATGGAAAAGGTGGATCCACAATTCAGAGAAACGATTGCCGGGCAGAACCAGTACTGGGGTGCAAAAATGTCCACGGCAGGAGATAACTATTCGGGGGCCATTGTGGTATTCTTCTTTGTACTGGGACTCCTGCTTATCAGGGGACCCATGCGCTGGTGGATCCTTATCAGCAGCGCGCTTTCCATCCTGCTGGCCTGGGGGAACAACTTCCCGGGACTTTCACACTTTTTCCTGGATCATGTGCCCTTCTACAATAAATTCCGGACCGTGGAGATGACTCTGGTCATCGTCTGCTTCAATATCCCTCTGCTGGCATTTCTGGCCATAGACCGGATCGTCAGGGAGCCCGGACTGATCCAGGAAAAAAAGCGGCAATTCCTGCTTGCTTTCGGCCTGACCGGAGGACTTTCCCTGCTCTTTTTCCTGGTCCCCGGACTGTTTAACTTTTTCACGGAGCGGGAACAGTTGATATTTAACCAACAGCTGCAGGGTGCCGATATGCAGTATGCATCCCAGTTCAGGCAATTCATGGATGAACTGGAAAAGGCAAGAATCTATCTCTTCAGGCACGATGCCATCCGTAGTTTTGTCCTGATAGCCATGGCCTTTGTGCTTACCTGGTACTTTTCCAGTAAAAAACTGAAGCTGGCCTGGTTCCTTGCCGGGCTTGCCTTGCTGATAACCGTGGATCTATGGTTGATTGATCACCGCTACCTGAATAAGGACAATTTCGTTTCCAAGAGGCAGCAAAACAACACCCTGGCCACCTCGCAGGCCGATGAATTGATCCTGCAGGATCCGGATATTCATTACAGGGTGGCCAACCTGACCGTATCCCCCTGGAGTGATGGGACCACCTCCTATCACCATAAATCCATCGGGGGCTATCACGGGATCAAAATGAGGAGGTACCAGGACCTGATTGATCTCTACCTCTCCCAGGGATTACAAAATATTATAGGGGTACTGAATGCCCAGCCAAGTCCAGCCCAGCTGGATTCTGTTCTGGCCAGCCAACAGGTTCTGAATATGCTCAACACCAAATATTTTATTCTGAATCCTTCTTCCCAGCCACTGAGGAATCCGCACGCCATGGGCCATGGCTGGCTGGTAAATGAGGTCCGGCTGGTGGAGAATGCGAATGAGGAGTACCTGGCCCTGGGCAACACCGATCTGACCAGAGTAGCTGTGGTGGACCGCAGCTTTGAAGAGCTTCTGCCCGCGGAGATCAGGCAGAATAACGCCAGCGGGACGGTGGAACTCACCGATTACCGGCCAAACCGGATGAGCTACCGGGTATCCCTGGACCATCAGGCACTGGTGGTATTCTCCGATGTTTATTATGAAGGTGGATGGCAGGCGCGCATTGATGGAGAGCCGGCTCCCCTGTTGAGAGCCAACTATATTCTGCGGGCGCTGCCGGTGGATGCCGGAGAGCACAGCGTTGAACTCTCCTTCGTTTTTGAACCTTTCGAGAAAGGTGAAAAGATATCTCTGATGGGATCCTGGCTGGTCCTTCTGCTCTTACTGGGGGGTACCGCTTACTATTTTTACTCTCAGGAGACTCCAAAGCCCCGTGAGGAAAAGGAATTGTTATAGTGTGACCTTCCTTACGAATTGGGGCTTGCTGTTTCCCATGGGTCGAAATAGCCTAAAGAATAAATCGGTCGAAAGCTTCCACAGCTTGGCAAACTTAGAGTTTTTGGCCTTTCCCTGAGTTGGAGCGCCGGTTGTTTCCCGGGTCCATACAATATGCTCATAATCGCTCTGCTGGGGTACTACCTTGAATACCTCTTTTTGCTCTGTCTTCTGGGCAAGAACAAAGAGATAAGAAGGTGAAGCATTGGCCATGGTTACCCGTTGCTTTAATTCCAGGGGGTCCAGTACCTCATAGAATACAGCTCTTTTTCGATCCACATAGAGATACATTTTAATCATTTTAAAGCCATTGGACGCACTGAAGATCCTGTAAAATAATTCAGGACTGAACTGATAAAATCCATGACCCAGGAAGTTATTTGCGGGAGTAATCCCAATATAATATCCTCCCTTTTCCAGCAGATCCATACAGTTCTTAATGGCTGCAGGGAAATTAAACACATGCTCCATACTTCCTCCGTCGATCACTACAGAATATTTTGATACGAGCTCCCCGGGCAGCGGCAGGTTCATATCATGAATAATTGTTGCATCTTCGTAGGGAGAGGCATCCAGGGAGTCTGTAAGCTCAGCTCCCAGCATTCTCAAGAAGGGCTCTGCATGACTTTGAACCCTGAGGCCTGCCCGGGTGTCAGCATTTATGTAGCCCGCCTGATCCAGGAGACGTTTCAATTCCTTCTCCCGCAGATATAAAATTTGTCTGCCTATGGTCACAACTTTCCCAAAGTTTACTTCGAGTTGCTTTGCATGAAGCAAGAGTTTTACCCCATTAATATCTAATCCCATAAGTCCAATTAATTTTGCTTCAGATAAGTGAAGCAGTCCACAAAACGCCGGGTCACTGTCTTCAGGTTGATCTTCTCCTCTATAAGCTGCAAAGCCTTTGCTCCCATGGCCAGGCACCTGTCAGGATCATCCAGCAAAAGCTCTATTTTTGCGGCCAGGTCCAGCGCATCACCTTCCGAGAAAAAGAGCCCATTTATGCCATCGCTCACCAGGTCCCGCTCGGTCCCATCACAGCTGGAGCAAATCACAGGCAGGCCATAGGCCATGGTCTCGTTAATAGAGAGACCTCCCATTCCTGCCAGCACATACATACCCGATGTCATGATCTCCCTGGCCAGAGTCTCAGAATCGTAGATGCTGCCCAGGAAGCTTACCGAGCCCTCCAGGGCCTTTTCCTTGACAAGTTGCATCAGCCTTTCTTCTTCCGGACCTTCTCCAATAATACATAATTCAATACCTTCATGTCTGTGGGCCAGCTGCGACACCGCTTCGATTAAAAGATCCACCCGCTTCCACTTGACAAGGCGGCCCAGGTGCAGGATACGCTTGGGATTTGAAGCCCCCAAACCCTCTTCCTTCAGCTTCCGGCGGGTCTGGGCAATCATTTCGGTATCCGGCGAATTGTAGGTCAGAAAGATTCTATCCCTGCTGATACCAAAGCTTTCATGGATTTGATAACCATGACTGGCATAGATCATGGTGGCATCGGCCAAACGGTAATACCTGCGCCTCATTTGGTTCAGTCCAAATGCCCAGAAAAAAAACTTTACTCCCCGCGGATTATCCACTTCCAGATCTTCATTGATAATCGGGTGCTTTTTATAGTAGCGCATGGCCCTGTTTTTCGGGGCCACCATAAAGGGAATTTCCCTGATAACCAGAGATATATTTTGCTTCCGAACGATCCTTCGCGCCCTGGAATCAAAGTAATAATTAATAATATAGGGCCAACCCAGGACCAGGATATCCGGAGAGATCTCCGCAAGACTTGCATGCAGGTCTTTAAAATAAGGCTTGTTTAATTTTCCTCTGAATTCGTCCAGGAAATGCACAGAAAACTGATACTCCCCCGCGGCATCTCCTAGTTTGATTCCCTCGCCCAGAGACATCCCTTTTCCCCTGGGTATTATCAGGTTAACATCAATTCCATGCACCGATACCAGCCTGTTTAAAAGGGCAATCAGATAGTGTGGCAGCCCGCTGAATAGGAATGTTACTTTCATCAGCCAAGTTTGATCATCATGCGTCCGGAATAATCCGTCCGGCTCAGAAGGGGCTTAAACTTATCCGCAAAATAAGCATCTACAGCCTCTTTCTGTCCTTTCCAGTGACCATAATCGTCGATCAGGAGAACTCCCCTTTGGGATAGCAGGGGGAATAAATGTTCCAGCTCATGAACGCTCGATTCATACCAATCTGTATCCAGCCGCAGAACCGCAATCTTACCAGGCAGGGTTCCCGGGATGGTATCTTCGACCTTCCCCTTGATAAAGTGTATTTTATCTTCGGGATACAGGGTGGAGGCCATATTTTCCTTCACGTCCTCCAGAGGCGAATAGCACCATTCGTTCACGTCCCCGGATTGGTGTTTTTTCCAAATACTTCCCGAATGCTGCCCTTTAAAATCAACATCTTTTTCACCGGGCTCCACCATTCCCTCGAAGGTGTCATAGAGATATATGTCCCTGTGCTTTGAGTCCACATTTAAAAGGGTCAGTGCCATAACCATCGCGTTTCCTCCTTTCCAGACGCCACATTCAACCACATCGCCTTCTATGTTATTTGCTTCAACATACTTGATTGCCTGGTAGGTGGCATAAAGCCTTTCGGGGGATACCATGGAATAGGGTTGCGCCCGCCGGTGTATTTCTATAAAGTCCTCCTCCACGTCAAAAGGGACAATCCTTTTCCCGGGTTGTATCAGTTTAAGCTTGAAGAATTTCAGGAACCAGTTGATGATGTTCAGCATGCTATTTATTATTTGCCAAGTGCTTTTCGGACAATGGAAATCAGGTCTTCAGAAAGCTTATAAAAATAAGCAAATCCAACAAATATAATTAAAAGGATCAGGCTTCGGTACAAGGAGTCAAAGAACCAGCTGTCGAGCGTTGGCAGAAGAAAATTAATAAAAAAAGCAAGGCCAATAAGAAGGAAAATCTTAAGGCTGTTGAAGGTAAATGGCTGGATACCCAATCTGTATTTAATAAACAGGATGACAACCGTATTTATAATAAAGTAGGAAGCCAGAGATGCAATAGCGGCCCCGGTGATTCCAAGGATGGGGATCAGGATATAGTTCCCGGTGACCGTTATGATTCCAAGGATCAGGACAAAGAGGATCAGGTAACGGTGGTACCTGGAATAGATCAGGATCAGGTTATTGATCCCGGTAGTCACATCAATGAGCTTTCCCAGGCCAACAAAAAGGACCACATATTTACCGGCCTCGTAGATATCTCCGTTTGGCATCAGGGTAAATATGCTGTTTATATTGGCCCAGAGCAGCACCAGGAGGAGTCCCCCGATAATGGCCTGGTTGGTGGAGTAGCGTACATACAGATCTTTCAACCTGGGAATATCATTATCCTCCAGGCATTCAGATACAAAGGGAGAACTGATCTGCAAGGTGGCCCTGGAGGGAATTTCGATGATGGAGGTCATAAAATAGCTGATCGTATAGATCCCCGTACTACCCAGACCGATCATCGACGAAATCATAAAGGCATCTACCTTGGTAACCACGTTGGAGCCTATCCCGGCAAGTAACATAAACCCCATGTAAGGAAAGATGGCCCGTACCACTTCCTTTGGTATTCCGCCTTTCTTTTCTCCGGGGGTCATGATCCGCTGCAGCCGTTTGAAATAAGCGAAAAGGATCACCACCGCCAGGGCATAAGAAGTGATCACAAGCAGCACATAGAGATCGATGGATAATTGAAGGTAAAAAAAGAGCAGGGCGGAGCCAATCAAAAGAAAGCGGAGGATGATCTCCCGAATGAGCTTCGGTATGGTGATCCTGTAATAGGAAATAGCAAAGTTCTCTATGATTCCCATATAGATGCAGACCAGTCCAAAAGGAATAATCGCAAGAAAATACTTGCTGAACAGTGGAGAGTTTTCTGTAAAGAAGCCCTGGAAATAATCTTTTCCCAGGAAAACCAGGGTTCCAAAAAACACAAAACTAATGAGTGGTAGAAGCAACGCATACCTGTAGGCTTCCCTGAGTTTGCCCAACTTTTTAAGCTGCGGGCTGAATTTAATAATCGCATTGGGGATCCCGAACTGGGCAATAAAAGCGAAGAGGAAAGCCGAGTCAATCAAAATCCGGTTCAGTCCAATTAACTCCGGGCTCAGAAAATAGGGATAGATAAAAATGGTGGAGACCATTCCAATCACTGCTCCGGCGTAACTGACAATAGAGGCCTTAATGCTTTGCCTGATCACTATCCCCATATTATGATGCTTTCAAGACATAACGTTTTACAAAGAGGACCAACTGAAAAGGGACCAGCTCTTTCCAGCTCATATATTTCCTGTTTACCAGGGGGACGCTTTCACGCTTTATTTCCCTTCCTTCAAAAGATTGCAGCAGTTCCAGGTACTTCCCATGGGCGATGGTGCTGGAAAATTGCTCTCTGGCCCTTTGTTTTGCATTCTTACTCAAGATATTCAAAAGTTCGCTGCTGGCAAGCAGCTCTGCGATCCGCTGAGCAAATTCATCCACCCTCCCAGGTTCCACCAGATATCCCGAGCTTCCCTGATTGATGCAGATATCGGTACATTGCGGAAGAAGGGAGGAGACCGGAACACAACCAAAAGCCATGGCCTCCAGTAAAGTGAGCGGGTGCCCTTCAAAATTTGATGGCAGGAGAAGAATTTTATGTTCCCGGTAAAAATCCCTTACCCGGACCGGGTCCACCCTGCCGGTAAAACGGATATAGTCCGTAAGCAAGCTGTCGGCTGTCAGTTGTTTTAGCTTTTCCAGGTCAGGCCCCTCACCCACGATGGTAATCTTTGACCTGAGCCCCCGTTCATGGAGGGAGTTCATGATGGCCGGAATCAAAAAAACAGCTTTTTGCCTGTTGTCTATTCGCCCCACATAGAGGATTTCCCCGGGCCTGTCGGAGCAGTTTTTGTCATCCTCTGAATCGCTGTCCGGGAGGGGAATTCCATTCAGGATATGGGTCACCAAAGCCGGAGCCAGGAATTGGCGGGCCAGTTCTTCAATGCGCGGACTCACCCCAACAATCTTGTCGGAGACCGGGTCGGATTCGCGTTCCACCATTTGCTCCAGCTGGTTATGAACCACATGAATGATCCTGCTTCGGTCAAACATATACCCCGCTGCCGCATGTATATAGAAACTGTGATTATTGAGGATATAGTCGAAAGATTGTCTTCTCATATATCGTCCAATCCTGCGGGCAAACAGAATCCTGCCAAAGGGGATCCACTCGTAAATCCGGGAGTAAAAGTGCTTCCCCTGAAATCCTTCCTCCTGGATTCTGGGATACCAGTTCCCTTTTCCGTCGGTGCAGATAACGGTCACCTCGAATCCGTTGGACTTTAAAAACTTTCCCAGCTCCAAAATGAAATTACTGATCCCCCCCATATTCAGTATATAGGTGGTAATAGCTATTCTGACCGCTCTATTATGGCTCTCCTTTTGAGTCAATACGTAGAATTTATATTCGCCTGTGTTTCAGGTAAAAGTTGCTTAGCCTGATCCCAAACAAAAAGTGCCTGAGAATCGTGGGGATCAGGCCATAATACTCCCTCATAATCTTGAACCGTTCCTTCAGCCCTGCTTTAATATGGTGCTCGGTGAGCCCCCCTTCCAGGAACCGGGACAGGATCAGTCGGGTATTGTGGATCTGCCCGGAACTCTTTACCGCACGGATGGCCCAGTCGATATCGGATGAGAGCCGGTATTCCAGGTTAAACTCCGGAGCTACCTCCCGCTTGACAAGTAAGGATTGATGACATACCACCATCCCCTGACGAAAGGATTTCCAGCTTAAACGATCCGGAGGTTTCAGGCGCCGGTCGCCAATTTCCCTTTGATTCTCATCAATGATCATGGTCCCCCCGTAAATAATATCAGGAAACCCATCCAGTCCCCGGACCAGTTTCTCCACCGTATCGGGCGCATATATCTGATCGCCGGAATTCAGGAACCAGACATAGTCCCCGCTTGCCAGGTTTAATCCCTTGTTCATGGCATCATAGAGTCCGCTGTCCGCTTCACTTATCAGCCGGCTTACTCCCTTAAATCCGGCGATCACCTCCAGAGTATTGTCCGTCGAGTTCCCGTCAATGATGATGTATTCTATCTGCTTATAGCTCTGAGCGATTACACTTTCTATGGTCCGGCCAATGTGTTCCGCTCCGTTGTAGACCACCGTAATTATGGATATTTGGGGAGTGGACCTCATGATCGAAGCTCTTCATTTAGCAATTTACTGTACAGGTCCAGATGCTTTTCCACAGAAGCTTCCCAGGAGAATCTCTCCAGTGCTATCCGGCGGGTTTCGGCGGAAAGATCTTCATAGGAGTCCCTTGAAAGGATCCATTTCATTCCGCTTGCCAGATCCGCGGATGACTTACCTGCTGCCAGGTACCCGTTTACCTTATGTTCGATCATTTCAGGAATTCCACCTGTCCTGAATCCAACCACGGGCGTTCCGCATAACATGGATTCAATGATGGTGTTGGGAAGATTGTCCTGCAGCGAGGGGATTACAAAAAGATGGGCCGCACCATAGAGATCCACCATGGTATGGACCGATTGAACAAAGGCAATATTCCGGGCAGGCAAAGGAAAGGCCCGGCTTACATCCCCCCTGGTCTTACCGAACAAGAGGATCTCCACATCCCCGGGTGTTTCGGGATCTTCGGCCAGTATCCGGATGGCTTCAAGAAAGTAGTTAAATCCTTTAAGTACATTCTTCATGGTGGCTGCTCCAAAGAGGATATACTTTTTTGAAGGGTCCAGCCCCAGTTTCGCACAGGACTCTTCCCTGCCCCTTGGCTTAAACAGATCGGGATCCACGGGATTATGGATGGTAGTCACCTCCCAGTGCCGAAGCAGGGAGCTGGCTTTGACGCACTCCTGCAGCCAGCTGCTTGGAGTGATTACAGTCACCTCGCTGCTCCTGAACAATTTCTCCTTTTTCTTCCAGAGACGATGGGACAGGTCTCTTTTCCCGGGCCTCTTCAGATAGGGACAGGTTCCACACTCCCTGGTATACTCCCTGCAATCCAGAGCATAATGGCAGCCCCCCGTGAAGGGCCACATATCATGAAAGGTCCATACCACAGGCTTTCCCATCTGAAGCAGCTCCCCCAGGGACCGCAAGGAGAGAAAGCCTGCATTGATCCAGTGCAGGTGAATCACATCGGCCTCCATCACATGCCGGTTCCGGGTAAGACGCTCCCCGGTATTGGCCAGGGAAAATAGAAAACGAATGCTTTTTGACCGTTCCTGCCGGAGGAATACCAGACGTTCCCAGACAAAGCGGCCCAGGTTGATCCAGCTCTTGACCACCCCATGGGTGCTTGAAAAGATTCCCTCCTCCTCTTCGGCTCCCTCCTGTACAAGCATATGTACCTCCACATTTTTTGCCCGGAGCGCCTCCATTAACCTCCGGGAGGCTATGGCGGCTCCTCCTGTGCGGGGGGATTTACTGACAAGGAGTATCTTCCTTTTCACAATGCAAATAAAGCAAATAATATTAACTTGTCAGCCCATGGACAGCAGTAAAACCCCTGAGGCTGAGGCCTGTTTTTCAGGCTTGAAACTATATGGCGATGACTTCACTCCGGAACAGATTGCCCGCTGGTTCCAGGAGGAATCTGAAGGTTATGCGGACCTGGGGAACAAGGAGCTTTCTGACTACGCTTACCAGTACCATGAACTGAACCGCATTCATGGCTTCCGCCATCTTAAACAGGTCCCCGGCTTTAATCAGGTACTGGGACTGGGTGCAGCCTGGGGACATGAATTTTTACCCCTCATTGACAAAATTGAACATCTGACTATTGCCGAGCCATCCGAACATCTTCGCAGCGAAAAACTTGGATCATTAAAGCCAGTCTATGTAAACCCTGAAATCGACGGCACCCTGGATTTTACGGAGAATACCTTCGACCTGGTATGCTGTTTTGGCACCCTGCACCATATTCCAAATGTCACTTTTGTGCTGGGTGAATTACTTCGTGTCTTAAAGCCCGGAGGCTACCTCCTCCTCAGAGAACCGATCATATCGCTGGGAGATTGGAACCAGGCCAGGCCCGGGCTGACAAAAAACGAAAGGGGAATTCCGGTTTCACATTTCGACAGGATCTTCAGGGAAAAGAAGGTGGAAATCATTGCCAGGACTTACTGCCTTACCATGACCTACCAGTTCCAGAAGATCTTTAAACGCTTGCTGAAAAAGCCCCTGACCATGTACCGGTGGTATATCCTGACAGACCGCCTGCTCTCATCCCTCCTGGGGTGGAATGTCAGGTATCATGCCCGAAAGAAAGTGCAGAGAATTGCCCCTTCCAATATCTTCTATGTCATCCGGAAGACTTAGTAGCGGTTCAACCACTTGTAGCGGCGTGCATTGTCACCCAGTTTGTAGGAAAGAGTGATTTCGTGTGATCCGTAGTTAAAGTGCCCGATCTCTGAAAAAGCCCAGTCAAAGGAGTAGCCGAAAAACAAACTCTCCACCTTAACACCCAGGAGTAGTATCATACTCTTGTTGGTCCGGTAGGAGAGTCCGCCCCAGAATTGCTCATTGACATATAACTTCATGGTAAAATCCGCCTGAGGATTCCAGTTCTCCGAGGTTTTCAACAAAGCTCCAGGTTCCAGGACAAAGATATCAGATAGGTTAAAGCTGTAAGCTCCCATTAGCCAGTAGTGCCTGTCGGTCGAAAAATCTGCAACCTTATTTCCTCCAACTTTTATTGCGGATTGAAGCAGGTTGCTTACGGAGAATCCAACAAAATAGTTAGGGTCCCGGAAGAATACCCCGAAATCAGCATCCGGACTATAGGCCACGAAAACGCCATCCATTACCGGATCACCACCCTGTCCAAAAGTGAGATCATCTTTATTGATCCTGTACTGAAAGGCCTTGGCAGCCAGTCCGAACGAGAGCTGCTGCCTGTTCAGGTAAATATGGTAGGCATAAGTAAAAGAGGCCCCGGTCCGGGCCGTTTTGGCATTCACATCATTGACCAGATAGGCTCCCAGGCCAACACGTCCCTTGGTGCTGGGCCTGAGCCTGTTATCACTCGATACCGGACGATTGATAATCTTATAGGACCTTCGAAGGACCCTGGTCTGCCAGGAGGCAGAGTAAGTTCGCGGAGCCTCACCAAATCCTAGCCATTGCTGCCTGGCAGTGGTATTGAAGGAGGTAAACCCATCGTGGCCGGCCATGGCTGGATTAACCAGAAAGCCATTGAGCACATACTGAGAGTATATGGGCAACTGCTGCGCCATCAGATCACCTGACAGGCCCAGGGTTAGAAGTAATATAATATGGATAATTCCTCTTCTCATTTCTCTCCGGTGCGCTCCTATCTTACAATGGTTACGTTCCCCCTGATGGCCGGATCCCCATTCTCCAGGTCTATGATATAATGGTAAGAATCAATGGGCAGTGGCCTGCCATCGAAGGTACCGTTCCACGGATCATCTGCTGCGTTGGGAGAATAATACACCCGGCTTCCCCACCGGTCGAAGATCCTCAATTCGGCATTGGGATAGAGCTCCAGTCCTTCAATCCTCCACTGATCATTAAACCCGTCTCCATTGGGCGAGAATGCATTGGGGATTACCAGGCAGGACTCATAGGTATAGCCCAGGTATACGGTGTCGGATTTTACGCAGAGATGGGCATCGGTCACCGTGGCCACATACTCACCCGCGGGGATTCCATTGAAAGAATCTTCATTATCGGGAAGACCCATGTTCCAGGAAATGTCGTAGGGGAAAATACCTCCGTCAATATAAAGATCCATCTCTCCATCAGGCCTGTCCTTGCAGAAGGCCTCCACGGTCTCAAAGCTAAGTTCCAGAGAATCGGGATCGATCAATTCCGCCTCGGTCTCCTCAAAACAATCATTCAAATCCTCGATCCGGATCTGATGAATTCCCTCTGGAAGGTTCGCAGCCACTCTCCCGGTCAGTATATCATTGACCCAAACCTCGTAATCATCCACCGTATATATGGTTCCACCTGTGATCAGGAAATCGATCTGACCGGTGGCATCTCCATAACACAAGGGATCCTGTAGCTGCATGGAATACTCAATGGGCAGGGGATCATCCAGTTCCACCTGGGCCGAGTCGATACATCCATGCTTATCTATCACCACTAATTTATAGGTCCCGGCTGGCACGTTCACCAGGTTTCTGGTCGTGGCCCCTGTGTTCCAGGCATAGCTGTATGGCGGGGTGCCCCCCAGGCTATCCACCTGTATCATCCCATCTGAACCATCCGCACAGGAGATAACGGCCCCATGATAATCACTGGCTACGATCAGCTCAACTCCAAAGTGGTCGGCCTCAAAAACTTCTGTACTATCGGTAAGAATACAGCCATTATCATCCGTAATGACTATGGTATATACGCCCGCCAGCAGGCTGTCAATATCTTCTGTTAGCTCTCCATTGCTCCACAGATAGCTGAAGGGATCGACCCCTCCGTAGGCAATCATATTGATGGCGCCGGTGGCCGAACCGTGACAGAAAGCACTATCCACCATAAAGGTATCTATCACAATGGGATCGGGATCAAGCAGTTCGTAAGTCTCCATAAAGGTGCAACCGTTGATATCGGTTACGAGCACCGTATAGTTTCCTTCCCGCAGTCCGGCCTGGTTCATGGAAGAGGGATCGCCCAGGTTCCCGATATCGGTGGACCAAAGATAGGTGTTACTCAATGAATCAGCTCCCCCGAGGGGAATGAGGGTGATGGAGCCCGAAGATTCTCCGGCACAGGCGATCTCCCACTCGTTAATGCGTGGAATGATGGTATCCATGCCGAGGAGATTGGGTTGAATCAATTCAAATACGGTATCCAGGGTACATCCGATGCTGTCGGTGATGGTCAGATGGAAGGTATCTGCCACCAGGTCATATATATCCTGCTGGGAAGGATCAGCAAGCGTCATGGAGCCCGGGCTCCAGAGATAGTCGTGGGACTCTATACCCCCATGGGAGGAGATCTCAATAAAGCCATCGCTGTCCCCAAAGCAGGTAATGTTCCACCCGTTGAGTACCCGGACAGAATCCACATCCAGGGTGATTGGCGTTGGTTCAAAGAGCGTAAAGTCGGCCCACTGCTCACAGCCCCAGTAATCCCTCAGGTAAATGCTATAGATTCCACCGCTCAAGGAACTCTGCAGACTGTCATCCTGCACCAGGTCCGTTTCACCCGGGGGGCCCGTCCATGTATATTCGTTCTCGTAATCCGCTGTATGCCCTCCCGAAACAAACAGGTTAATAAAGCCATCATCGGCCCCAAAACAGCTTACATCCACCGTATCGTGATGAACCTGTATATCTTCCGGAAGGCGCGAAATAGAGATGGTATCCGGTTCTCTTAAGAAGTTGGTAATCTCACCCTGATTCTCATTGTAGCAAAGTTGTGTATCATAGGCCCATAAGCGGTATTCACCCGTTGTCAGCCCGCTGATGGTTGCCGAATAAATTCCACCACTCTGTGTTACCGGTTGGTTATATACCGTGTCTCCTGTCGTTTGTTCCACCGCCACCAGGGTATAACCCGGGAATCCTCCAACAATACTTCTGACAAAAATTTCTCCCGTATTCTCCCCGTTGCAGGTAATTTCATAATTGCCATATCGTGTTATGGTCGTGTCAATGCTGATTACCTCCGCGGATCCAATCCAGTAGATATCCCTGATCTCACAGCGGTTGGTATCGTTCAGGGTCAATCGATAGGGACCAGCAGTTCCTGTGAGTACATCCTCGTCCGTACTGCTGTAGCCGAAGGGCCCGGTCCAATCAAAGCTGTATCCCTGAATCCCACCTACCGGAGATATATCTATGGAGCCATCGTTTCTGTTGTCAGCCAGGCAGGTCGCATCCACAATGACCGCAGGAGCTTCCAGAGTATCAGGCTGAGTGATTAACAGGGTATCGCCAAAGGCACAGCCGATCGCATCCACGACGTCGAACCAGTACTCTCCAATTCCCATATTTATCTGTACAGAATCGTCTGGGACCATATTGCCGGCCGATCCACCATTGGTATACCAGTCAAACTCGTAAGGATTGCGGTAATATCCCCCTCTCACATTGGAGTGTAAGAGCACATCTTCCAGTCCATAACACCTGACTGCATGCCCACCGACATAAATGGTATCGGGCTCCAGAAGACCCCGAAGCTCGGGAGCTACCTGAACCGTAATGGAGTCATAGGAGGTTCCGGGACAATCCTTGCCCTGGCCGTTGACATCCCGGATTACCGGGATATACCTGTAGGTAATATCTTCTATAAATTCTCCATTGTTTCTGACCGTTGTCTGATCCATGTTCTCAATGACATAATCCCCGGACAGTCTTTCATTATCCACATTAGCATCGGTATAGCCGTAGGTATACAGATCATATACAAAGGTGCCCGTGGTACTGTCAATGGGTTCATTCATGAGGATCAGATAACCCTGGTCAAAGCAAACTGCCGTATCCTGCGGTCTGGATAATTGAGCCGTCATCCTGGGTTCCGGGTTCACATCGATGATAAAGGTGGTATCGACACCCAGACATCCTTCTGTAGATATAAATGGTAGTATATTATAGGTAAGTCTGCCATACCCCGTGTGTGGATTCAGCACATTGGACTGATCCAGGATATTGGCTACCGCCAGGGTATCTCCAAAGGCGGCTGGATCAATTACATTGGATAAGCCATTGTCGTTGGTTACCACCAGTTCATAATAGAGCGGGTGGGTGGCGTAAGCCAGCGAATCCGTGACTATAACAAAGCCATCATCGTAGCAAAGACTGTCTTCCAGCAGGGTATAATCCAGTACCGGAACGGGATTGAGATAGACATAAATGGTGGTGTCGCTTCCACTGTTGCAGAAGGATCCTTCATAACCTCCCCTGTCGTCCCTGATCCGGGCAGTAAAGTGGTAGGTAATCAATTGGACCGTATCGCTGTTATTGATCAGCAGATCGGAAATGGACTGGGGCGGTACATACTCATTATCCGCTGTAATGGTGCCAGAAACACTCCCAGGATCGTAAGTAACCACCAGGTCATAAACCAGGGTGCCTCCGGTAATACCGCCCTGCGCGGACGAGACATTAATCTCTACGAGGCTGTTATCACAGATAATGGTATCCGGAACATCCACCTGAAGGTCTGGAGTGGGATGGATCCAGATCCTGATGGTGATATCTCCGTTATAGCAAAACTCTCCAATATGACCCTCGCGGATATCCCTTATCCGGGGGCTAAAGGTATAATCCACCGGCTGCGCCGCCAGGGTATTATTCACATAAATATCGGTAATCGGAGTGCCCGATAACAAGGTTTCCGAAGAGCCTGAAGCCCTTGAAATTACTGTAACACCTGGCCCATAAACAGCAGTTACCGTATACTCTTTGACACCGAATACAATTCCCAATCCATCGTCCACAGAAATAGTAGCCGTATCATTGTTACAGAATATGGTATCGGGGAAACTGACCAGAATCCGTGGGGTTGGATTCACCCAGATCGTTATCGTTGTATCACGTCCATTCTCACAATCCCCATCGAAATCAGATGGCCCGATCCTTGGTATAAAGCGATAGACCACCTTGTGAACAGCGGTATCATTATTGATCAGCTGGTCCTGAATGGAGATACTGTCTATGGGATATATACTGCTGGCACGGGCACCGGTGATCTCAATATCCGGCGTTACTTCAAGCTCATAGTACCACTCACCACGGACATAGGGATTCATACTATTTACCTTGAAATCAGCCACTTCTTCATTACAAATCAGGGTATCAACAGCAACTACAATGACATCAGGGACCGGGTTGACCCATACCACAATGGTCGTATCGATCCCATTATTGCACCAGTCTCCGTCATCGTCCCGGATTCTTGGAGTAAAGCGATAGGTGACACTCCGCGCTTCATCAGAACTATTGTTCAGGGTGTAATTATAAACCGCATTCCCGGTAAATGGGATAGTTCCGGAAGATACGCCTGTAATCCCCGGATCGACCGTGATCTCCAGATTACCGTCCCAGATCCCTCGGATGGGAGTGTTGGGATTTCTTAGCTGCAGTGTGACGGAGTCTCCGTCGCAAAGGACCGTATCGCTGACAGTAACCCGTACCTCAGGCGTGGGATTGACCCAGATCACGATGGTGGTATCATTTCCTCCGGCACAGATATCCGGATCCGGTGTTTTGGTTGGGGTGAAGGTGTATTCCACCTTGTGCACGATGGTATCATGGTTGACCAAAGGATCGATGATCAGCGTATCAGTAATCCCGTCAACTCCTGGTCTGGATCCGCTGATTTCCGGATCGGCATTCACGGTCAGGTTATACTCCCACTGTCCCCCGATAAAACTGTTGGGATTACTAATCCAGATGTGTGCGGAATCGCCGTTGCAAAGAATAGAGTCTCTTGCATAGACCCGGATAGCAGGGGTTGGGTTTACCCAGATTATCAGTGTGGTATCTTTGCCATTCTCACAATCAGGATCCAGGTCTGCAGGTGAGATCCTCGGAGTAAAATGATAACTGACAAAGTGATACAGGGTGTCCGTGTTGGTCAATTGATCCGAAAGCACCACATCTGTAGCATCATACTCCCCACCAATGTTATTTCCCGTAATATGAGTTCCGTAATCCACTGTCAGGTTATACTTCCAGTCACCCATCGCAGGAACATTGGGATTGCGTACAAATATGTTAATAAGGTCCTCGTTGCATATGACCGTATTGGGAGTACTTACCCTGATCTCGGGGGTTGGATTCACCCAGATCCAGATAGTCGTATCAACACCGGAACCACAATCCGCTCCCATATCACCAGGAGTAATCCGCGGGGTAAAACGATAGGAGATCCTGTGAGCCACGGTATCTGGATTGACCAGGTGATCCATCAGATTCAGATCCCCGGCTGTATATTCACCGCCTATGCCCAGGCCAGTTACAAATGCACCATAATCGACCGTGAGATTGTACTTCCATGTGCCATGCGCCGTGATGTTGGGAATCTTAACTTCAAATAAAACATCTTCATCATTGCATAGCACCGTATCCAGGGCCTCCACTTCAATTCGCGGGATTGGATTTACCCAGACTGTAATCGTAGTATCGCGGCCACCTCCACAATCAGCTCCACCATCATCGGGACTGATCCAGGGGGTAAAATGGTATTCAACCTTGTGTGCCTCTGTACTATTATTGCTCAGGGTTTCATTAAAAAGTGTGCTTGTAATCCCTGCCTGGCTTGCACTGGCGCCTGTAATTTCAGGATCGGGCGTTACCACCAGGTTATAGGTCCAGGATCCCCGTATGGGATTATTTGGATTGGCAACGTTGATAACAGCTGTACCCTCGCTACAGATTACGGAATCTGCACTGACCCTGATCTCCGGGGTGGGATTCACCCATACGGTAATTATGGTATCGCGGCCACCACCACATTCCAGGCCCAGGTCAGCCGGTGAAATCCAGGGGATAAAATGATACTCCACTTTATGTACTACTGTATCACTGTTTGTCAGGGTCTCATTTAAGGTGTCAACAGTGGTTCCAATATAATCGCTGCTGTAGCCTGTTACATAGGGATCATCAGCAGTAACGACCAGGTTATACATCCAGGTCCCACGGCTGGGAATATTGGGATTTCTGATGGCAATGGTCGCCGTCTCCCCGTTACAGATCACTGTATCTGCTTCTACCCTGATCTGTGGAGTGGGATTCACCCAGATCCGTATGGAGGTATCTCCATTCACACAGGCATCCACTGCGCCATCATCGTTGTAGATCTTTGGTGTAAAGGTGTAATCCACATAGTGGGCCACCGTATCATTGTTGGTCAGGGTTTCCGAAAAAGTGAGCGCTGAGAGGTCAATTCCGCTGCCGCTTTCGCCTCCGATCTCAGGTTCCGCAATTACAAGCAGATCATAATTCCAGAGCCCCCTGATCGGATCATTGGGATTGCCAATAGTAATTATCGAAGTCTCCCCGTTACAGATCACCGTATCGGCGCTCACCCGGATCCTTGGGGTGGGATTCACCCAGACCACTATGGTCGTATCTCTTCCACTTTCACAATCAGCTCCCCCATCATCCGGATCAATCCTGGGAATAAAATGATACAGCACCCTGCGAACAACTGAATCGTTGTTGGTCAGTATTTGCGTATAGGAGGGGGTTGTCACTCCGATCTGATCACCAATAGCGCCGAAAATCTGAGGATCCGCAGTAACATCCAGATCATAGATCCAGTTCCCCCTGACTGAAGTGTTGGGATTCGTGACCGTAAGCAGGGTGGTATCTCCATTGCACAGTACACTATCTGAGGCGTCTACAGAGATATTGGGAGTGGGATTTATCCAAATGGTGATGGTGGTATCTATCCCATGGTCACAGTAGCCGAAATTATTCCCGGTCCTATCATCCCGTATGCGGGCTACAAACTGGTAAGTTATAGGCTGTACCAGATCCGTATTGTTAATCAGCTGGTCACTTATATCGTCTGTAGCCAGGTAATATTCACCATCCGGTTGGCCAGTAACCACCGTAATATCCACAGGATTGTATGTCCTGCTCAGCTCGTATACTTTTGCTCCTTCAACCACACCCATCCCATCTGAAACATCCAGATTAACGGTCGAACCATCACATACCACTGTATCGGGCGAGCTAACACTGAATTGGGGAGTAGGGTTCACATAAATGATCACTGTCTGCGCGGCACCGTTCAGACAGGCTGTGGGATTGACCGGAGTAATGTTGTAGGTGACCGTTTGTACTTCATTGGTTTGGTTTATTAACTGGTCGGCAATGATATGATTCAATGGCAATCCGTTAACTGGTGACGTAAATCCAGTGACAGTACCACTAGCTGTGACAGTGTAGTTAAATGTGATATTACCGGTTGTAAATACATTGGGACTGGTAAGCTGGATATTGGTGAATACACTGTCGCACTGAATCGTATCAGGCGTCACCGGTATTACTGTTGGGACTGGCTCCACCCAGATGGTTTGTTGATGTGATACAGAATTACCACACGCGTCTTCCAGTGTCCAGGTCCGAATAATATACCCGACCACATCACAACTTGTCAGATTTGTAAAATCGTCTGTATAGATAGCCTCAATGGGCATGGAGCAATTGTCCCATTCATCAGTAACATCCCCGGTCACAGATGGATCGATATCATAGCTACAATCCATATTTCTGCAAATGGTATCATTTGCTGGGCCTGTAAACGTTGGGGGAGTGATATCATCTACAGTAATAGTCTGAGTCACCAGGATCGAGTTGCCACAATCATCGGTGACGGAGTAGGTCCGGGTAATAATCTCAGGACAGGTGTTGCCATCGCTTACATCACTCACGAACGCCACCACAGGTGCAGCGGTACAGTTATCAGCCTCATCAGTTACAACGGTGATATCCGGCGCGGGTACATCGCCGATGCACTCTACAGTAACCGGGGCCGGGTTGCTGGCCGTGGGATCAATGGTATCATCAACAGCAATGGTCTGGGTAACGGTGATGCTATTGCCACAGTCATCGGTAACACTATAGGTGCGGGTAATAATCTCTGGACAGGTATTTCCATCACTCACATCACTTACAAAAGCAACAACAGGTGCTGCCGTGCAGTTATCAGCCTCATCGGTTACAACCGTGATATCTGGAACGGGTACATCTCCGATACACTCTACAGTCACCGGTGCCGGGTTACTCGCTGTGGGATCAATGGTATCATCAACAGTAATGGTCTGGGTAACGGTGATGCTATTGCCGCAGTCATCTGTTACGGAGTAAGTCCTTGTAATAATCTCCGGGCAGGTGTTGCCATCACTTACATCACTGACAAAGGCTACCACAGGAGCCGCCGTGCAGTTATCAGCCTCGTCGGTTACAACCGTGATATCTGGAACAGGTACATCTCCGATGCACTCCACAGTGACTGGTGCAGGATTACTCGCTGTGGGATCAATGGTATCATCAACCGTGATCGTCTGAGTAACGGTGATGCTATTGCCACAGTCATCGGTTACTGAGTAGGTCCGTGTGATTATTTCCGGGCAGGTATTGCCATCACTTACATCACTCACGAACGCCACCACCGGAGCCGCCGTGCAGTTATCAGCCTCGTCGATTACAACCGTGATATCTGGTACTGGTACATCGCCGATGCACTCTACAGTGACTGGAGCCGGGTTACTGGCCGTAGGATCAATGGTATCATCTACCGTGATTGTCTGGGTGACGGTAATGCTATTGCCACAGTCATCAGTTACTGAGTAGGTCCTGGTGATTATCTCTGGACAGGTATTGCCATCACTCACATCACTTACAAAAGCAACAACGGGAGCCGCCGTGCAGTTATCCGCCTCGTCGGTTACAACCGTCACATCTGGAACAGGTACATCTCCGATGCACTCCACAGTGACCGGGGCTGGGTTACTGGCCGTAGGATCTATTGTATCATCTACGGTGATCGTTTGAGTAACTGTAATGCTATTGCCGCAGTCATCGGTCACACTATAGGTGCGGGTGATTATCTCAGGACAGGTGTTGCCATCGCTCACATCACTCACGAACGCCACCACGGGCGCAGCCGTGCAGTTATCCGCCTCATCGGTTACAACGGTGATATCTGGAACAGGTACATCTCCTATGCACTCTACAGTCACCGGGGCTGGGTTACTGGCCGTAGGATCGATGGTATCATCGACAGTAATGGTCTGTGTGACCAGGATCGAGTTGCCGCAGTCATCGGTGACTGAGTAGGTCCGGGTAATTATCTCCGGACAGGTGTTGCCATCACTTACATCACTTACAAAGGCCACCACAGGTGCTGCCGTGCAGTTATCCGCCTCGTCGGTTACGACCGTCACATCTGGAACAGGTACATCGCCGATGCACTCCACAGTGAATGGAGCAGGGTTGCTGGCCGTGGGATCAATGGTATCATCTACCGTGATTGTCTGGGTGACCAGGATCGAGTTGCCACAGTCATCAGTTACTGAGTAAGTTCTTGTGATTATCTCCGGGCAGGTGTTGCCATCACTAACATCACTGACAAAGGCTACCACCGGAGCCGCCGTGCAGTTATCCGCCTCATCAGTTACAACCGTGATATCCGGTACTGGTACATCGCCGATGCACTCCACAGTGATTGGTGCTGGGTTGCTCGCCGTTGGATCCGTGATATCATTGATCGTGATCGTCTGCGTGACCAGGATTTGGTTCAGACAGTCATCAGTGACGGAGTAGGTCCTTGTAATAATCTCCGGACAGGTGTTGCCATCACTAACATCACTTACAAAGGCTACAACAGGAGCTGCCGTGCAGTTATCAGCCTCATCAGTTACGACCGTGATATCCGATGCGGGTACATCTCCTATGCACTCCACAGTGATTGGTGCAGGATTGCTGGCCGTGGGATCTATTGTATCATCGACAGTAATAGTCTGGGTAACGGTGATCGAGTTGCCGCAGTCATCAGTGACGGAGTAGGTCCTGGTGATTATCTCCGGACAGGTGTTGCCATCGCTTACATCACCTACAAAAGCAACAACAGGAGCCGCCGTGCAGTTATCTGCCTCGTCGGTTACGACCGTGATATCCGGTGCAGGTACATCTCCGATGCACTCTACAGTAACCGGGGCAGGGTTGCTCGCCGTAGGATCAATGGTATCATCAACAGTGATCGTCTGGGTCACTAGGATCGAGTTTCCACAGTCATCAGTTACGGAGTAGGTACGGGTGATTATCTCCGGACAGGTATTGCCATCACTCACATCACTTACAAAGGCCACAACAGGAGCTGCCGTGCAGTTATCCGCCTCGTCGGTTACAACCGTTACATCTGGTGCGGGTACATCGCCGATGCACTCCACAGTCACCGGTGCAGGGTTGCTGGCCGTAGGATCTATTGTATCATCTACGGTGATCGTCTGGGTAACGGTAATGCTATTGCCGCAGTCATCAGTAACACTATAGGTACGGGTGATAATCTCAGGACAGGTGTTGCCATCGCTTACATCACTTACAAAGACAACAACAGGAGCTGCGGTGCAGTTATCCGCCTCATCAGTTACGACTGTGATATCCGGTACTGGTACATCGCCTATGCACTCTACTGTGATGGGTGCAGGGTTACTGGCCGTAGGATCTATTGTATCATCAACAGTGATCGTCTGGGTAACGGTAATGCTATTGCCACAGTCATCGGTAACACTATAGGTGCGGGTGATTATCTCCGGACAGGTGTTGCCATCACTTACATCACTTACAAAGGCAACAACAGGAGCTGCCGTGCAGTTATCCGCCTCGTCGGTTACAACCGTGATATCAGGTGCTGGTACATCGCCGATGCACTCCACAGTGATTGGTGCTGGGTTGCTCGCCGTGGGATCTATTGTATCATCCACCGTGATCGTCTGGGTGACGGTGATCGAGTTGCCGCAGTCATCGGTCACACTATAGGTGCGGGTAATAATCTCAGGACAGGTGTTCCCATCGCTAACATCACTGACAAAGGCAACCACCGGAGCTGCCGTGCAGTTATCCGCCTCGTCGGTTACAACCGTTACATCTGGAACAGGTACATCTCCAATGCACTCTACAGTCACCGGTGCAGGATTACTCGCCGTAGGATCTATTGTATCATCTACAGTAATAGTCTGAGTAACGGTAATGCTATTGCCACAGTCATCGGTTACTGAGTAGGTCCTGGTGATAATCTCCGGACAGGTGTTGCCATCACTTACATCACTTACAAAGGCTACTACAGGAGCTGCCGTGCAGTTATCCGCCTCATCGGTTACAACCGTGATATCCGGAACCGGAACATCCGCGGCACACTCCACATTGATCGGGGCTGGGTTGCTCGCCGTGGGATCTATTGTATCATCCACCGTGATCGTCTGGGTGACGGTGATCGAGTTGCCGCAGTCATCGGTCACACTATAGGTGCGGGTAATAATCTCAGGACAGGTGTTCCCATCGCTAACATCACTGACAAAGGCAACCACCGGAGCTGCCGTGCAGTTATCCGCCTCGTCGGTTACAACCGTTACATCTGGAACAGGTACATCTCCAATGCACTCAACAGTAACAGGGGCCGGGTTGCTGGCCGTAGGATCTATTGTATCATCAACCGTGATTGTCTGGGTAACGGTGATGCTATTGCCACAGTCATCCGTTACTGAGTAAGTCCTTGTGATTATCTCCGGGCAGGCGTTGCCATCACTCACATCACTGACAAAAGCCACAACGGGAGCCGCCGTGCAGTTATCCGCCTCGTCGGTTACAACCGTGATATCAGGTGCTGGTACATCGCCGATGCACTCCACAGTGATTGGTGCTGGGTTGCTCGCCGTGGGATCTATTGTATCATCCACCGTGATCGTCTGGGTGACGGTGATCGAGTTGCCGCAGTCATCGGTCACACTATAGGTGCGGGTAATAATCTCAGGACAGGTGTTCCCATCGCTAACATCACTGACAAAGGCAACCACCGGAGCTGCCGTGCAGTTATCCGCCTCGTCGGTTACAACCGTTACATCTGGAACAGGTACATCTCCAATGCACTCTACAGTCACCGGTGCAGGATTACTCGCCGTAGGATCTATTGTATCATCTACAGTAATAGTCTGAGTAACGGTAATGCTATTGCCACAGTCATCGGTTACTGAGTAGGTCCTGGTGATAATCTCCGGACAGGTGTTGCCATCACTTACATCACTTACAAAGGCTACTACAGGAGCTGCCGTGCAGTTATCCGCCTCGTCGGTTACAACCGTGATATCCGGAACCGGAACATCCGCGGCACACTCCACATTGATCGGGGCTGGGTTGCTCGCCGTGGGATCTATTGTATCATCCACCGTGATCGTCTGGGTGACGGTGATCGAGTTGCCGCAGTCATCGGTCACACTATAGGTGCGGGTAATAATCTCAGGACAGGTGTTCCCATCGCTAACATCACTTACAAAGGCAACCACCGGAGCTGCCGTGCAGTTATCCGCCTCGTCGGTTACAACCGTTACATCTGGAACAGGTACATCTCCAATGCACTCAACAGTAACAGGGGCCGGGTTGCTGGCCGTAGGATCTATTGTATCATCAACCGTGATTGTCTGGGTAACGGTGATGCTATTGCCACAGTCATCCGTTACTGAGTAAGTCCTTGTGATTATCTCCGGGCAGGCGTTGCCATCACTCACATCACTGACAAAAGCCACAACGGGAGCCGCCGTGCAGTTATCCGCCTCGTCGGTTACAACGGTGATATCCGGTGCGGGTACATCTCCGATGCACTCCACCGAGATTGGAGCAGGATTGCTGGCCGTTGGATCTATTGTATCATCAACCGTGATCGTCTGAGTAACGGTAATACTATTGCCGCAGTCATCGGTCACACTATAGGTGCGGGTGATTATCTCAGGACAGGTGTTGCCATCGCTCACATCACTCACGAACGCCACCACGGGCGCAGCCGTGCAGTTATCCGCCTCATCAGTTACAACCGTTACATCTGGAACAGGTACATCTCCAATGCACTCTACAGTAACCGGGGCAGGGTTGCTCGCCGTAGGATCGATGGTGTCATCAACGGTGATCGTCTGAGTAACGGTAATGCTATTTCCGCAGTCATCGGTAACACTATAGGTCCTGGTAATTACCTCCGGACAGGTATTTCCATCACTCACATCACTTACAAAGGCTACCACCGGAGCCGCCGTGCAGTTATCTGCCTCATCGGTTACAACCGTGATATCCGGTACTGGTACATCTCCGATACACTCTACAGTCACCGGGGCTGGATTACTCGCCGTGGGATCGATGGTATCATCGACAGTAATGGTCTGTGTGACCAGGATCGAGTTGCCGCAGTCATCGGTAACACTATAGGTGCGGGTGATTATCTCTGGGCAGGTGTTGCCATCACTTACATCACTTACAAAGGCAACAACAGGAGCTGCCGTGCAGTTATCTGCCTCATCAGTAACTACGGTGATATCCGGTGCGGGTACATCGCCTATACACTCTACAGTGATTGGTGCTGGATTACTCGCCGTAGGATCTATTGTATCATCTACAGTAATAGTCTGAGTAACGGTAATGCTATTGCCGCAGTCATCGGTGACTGAGTAGGTCCTGGTGATAACCTCAGGGCAGCTGTTCCCATCACTCACATCACTTACAAAAGCCACAACAGGAGCCGCCGTGCAGTTATCTGCCTCATCAGTTACTACGGTGATATCTGGAATAGGCACATCGCCGATGCACTCCACAGTGACCGGGGCTGGGTTACTGGCCGTAGGATCGATGGTATCATCGACCGTGATGGTCTGGGTAACAGTAATGCTATTTCCGCAGTCATCCGTTACTGAGTAAGTCCTGGTGATTATCTCCGGGCAGGTATTGCCATCACTCACATCACTTACAAAGGCTACCACCGGAGCTGCCGTGCAGTTATCCGCCTCATCAGTAACTACGGTGATATCCGGTGCGGGTACATCGCCTATACACTCTACAGTGATTGGTGCTGGATTACTCGCCGTAGGATCTATTGTATCATCTACAGTAATAGTCTGAGTAACGGTAATGCTATTGCCGCAGTCATCGGTGACTGAGTAGGTCCTGGTGATAACCTCAGGGCAGCTGTTCCCATCACTCACATCACTTACAAAAGCCACAACAGGAGCCGCCGTGCAGTTATCCGCCTCATCAGTTACAACCGTGATATCCGGTACTGGTACATCGCCGATGCACTCCACAGTGATTGGTGCTGGGTTGCTCGCCGTTGGATCCGTGATATCATTGATCGTGATCGTCTGCGTGACCAGGATTTGGTTCAGACAGTCATCAGTGACGGAGTAGGTCCTTGTAATAATCTCCGGACAGGTATTGCCATCACTAACATCACTTACAAAGGCTACAACAGGAGCTGCCGTGCAGTTATCAGCCTCATCAGTTACGACCGTGATATCCGGTGCAGGTACATCGCCGATGCACTCCACAGTGATTGGTGCTGGGTTGCTCGCCGTGGGATCTATTGTATCATCCACCGTGATCGTCTGGGTGACGGTGATCGAGTTGCCGCAGTCATCGGTCACACTATAGGTGCGGGTAATAATCTCAGGACAGGTGTTGCCATCACTCACATCACTAACAAAGGCCACCACCGGAGCTGCCGTGCAGTTATCTGCCTCATCGGTTACAACGGTGATATCCGGTACTGGTACATCTCCGATGCACTCCACAGTGACTGGTGCCGGGTTGCTCGCCGTAGGATCGATGGTATCATCTACAGTGATCGTTTGAGTAACGGTAATGCTATTGCCACAGTCATCAGTTACTGAGTAGGTCCTTGTAATAATCTCCGGGCAGGTGTTGCCATCACTAACATCACTAACAAAGGCTACTACCGGAGCCGCCGTGCAGTTATCTGCCTCGTCGGTTACAACCGTGATATCCGGTACGGGTACATCTCCGATGCACTCCACAGTGACTGGTGCAGGATTACTCGCCGTGGGATCGATGGTATCATCTACCGTGATAGTCTGGGTAACGGTGATCGAGTTGCCGCAGTCATCAGTGACGGAGTAGGTCCGTGTAATAATCTCCGGACAGGTATTGCCATCGCTCACATCACTTACAAAGGCCACTACAGGAGCCGCCGTGCAGTTATCCGCCTCATCAGTAACTACGGTGATATCCGGTGCGGGTACATCTCCGATGCACTCCACAGTAACCGGGGCAGGGTTGCTGGCCGTGGGATCAATGGTATCATCAACAGTAATGGTCTGAGTAACGGTGATGCTATTGCCGCAGTCATCCGTAACACTATAGGTGCGGGTGATAACCTCAGGACAGGTGTTCCCATCGCTTACATCACCTACAAAAGCTACCACCGGAGCCGCCGTGCAGTTATCTGCCTCGTCGGTTACAACCGTCACATCTGGAACAGGTACATCTCCGATGCACTCCACAGTGACCGGGGCTGGGTTACTGGCCGTAGGATCTATTGTATCATCTACGGTGATCGTTTGAGTAACTGTAATGCTATTGCCGCAGTCATCGGTCACACTATAGGTGCGGGTGATTATCTCAGGACAGGTGTTGCCATCGCTCACATCACTCACGAACGCCACCACGGGCGCAGCCGTGCAGTTATCCGCCTCATCAGTTACAACCGTTACATCTGGAACAGGTACATCTCCGATGCACTCTACAGTCACCGGTGCAGGGTTGCTGGCCGTGGGATCAATGGTATCATCGATAGTAATAGTCTGGGCCACACTTGCGCTGTTCCCACAGGCATCCGTATAGCTCCAGGTGCGTGTGATGGTCTCAGGACAGCTTAGCCCGTCACTCACATCACTGCCCGTCACCGTGCCCGTGCCATCGCAGTTATCTGTCCAGGACAGATCAACCATCGCAGGCACATCACCGATACACTCCACACTGACCGCAGCGGGGGGCGCGGCAACGACCGGTGCTGTAATATCTTCAATTGTGATCGTCTGGGTAACGGTAATGCTATTGCCGCAGTCATCCGTAACACTATAGGTCCTGGTGATCACCTCCGGGCAGGTATTGCTATCACTCACATCACTGACAAAGGCAACCACAGGAGCCGCCGTGCAGTTATCTGCCTCGTCGGTCACGACGGTGATATCCACCGCCGGCACATCGGCAAAACACTGTACATTAACAGCTGCAGGATTGCTGGCCGTGGGATCGGTATTGTCCTCGACAGTTATAAGCTGATCCTGGTCGGCTGCATAGTTACCATTATCATCTACCAGACTCCACGTCCTTGTAATAATAATCGAACAAGGATCCGTAGCATCAACAACATCCACAAAAGTGGCATCCCCTACTCCACAGTTATCTGCCTCGTCTGTTACATCGCCAGTAGCCGTTACACTCGCATCATACACACAACTGGCATCCGAGAATATTGTAATATCTGCCGGGATAGTAAAGGTTGGAGGAGTGTCATCATGCATCCTGGTACAGGCTTCTCCCACAGCAAAAGCACCAACTTCTGTAACACCTAAACGGATTCTGGTATAAGGATTACCACCTGCAGCTGCAGCTGATGCCTGAACTGACCAGCTTGTTCCGTTATGATAACCTACGCTACAGCTTGTTCTATCAAATCCACTTCCTTCATCTGCTTCATTCCATTGGAGAGTAACATCTAAATTAGATCCCCCCACTACAGCTTCACTTACAAGCCAGGTTGCATTCACACAGTCATCGAATTCAGGAACTTGTGCCCCACTGCTACCATCTTCCAGAACATCAAGAAAAACTCGGATACTGTAAATATCAGGAGTACCACTATTGTTTAAAGTGACGGGGATAAAGGTCGTTGCTGCGCCAACAGGAAAGACAACATCAGAGCCTCCAACTGTCTGATTGAGTGTCCCAGTATCGTCAGCTATAATGTAACTAGGGGCGGAACCCCCGGTGAATGATCCACTAGAATTAATTGTTAAATTGTAAGTGAAAAGAGTTATCCTACCGTCTGTTAAAGTCATTGTTCCATTTACAGAAGCATTCCCGCAAAGAGTTGCACCTCCAGAACAGTCGATTGTTACGTCTTGAAAAACACCTTCGGGGAAGCCCGATGCCATATTATTATTCAAGACAAATGAGGAACCTGCATTGCCGTTGATGGTTCCTGTTCCTGCACATGATACGGTTCCGGCTGTTGAAATCGTCAACTCATTTCCATTTAAACTAAATGCTCCTGAGGACAATGACAGGGTCCCATTGATTCTAACATCATTTGTCAGGGAAACACCATTGGAATTGTCAATTGTCAGATCATGAACAGGAGTGGGTAATGCAATACCGGTAACCTGTACAGATGAACCGTTATATGTGTAATCAGCTGTTGTAGAAAATGACTTTGTCCCGGTTAGCTGAATGCTGCCTGTCGCTGGAGTAGAAGAGAGACCATCGGCATGAGCAGTGATTATTCCACAGCCACCATTAAGGTCAAATGCTCCTGTTCCTTCAATGATGCTGGTCCCCATATTTAAAACACTTCCACCCGTAACATTAAAGTCAATTGCCCCAATAAAAGTCCCTCCAGTATTTGCATAAACCTGATTAGAACCACTGTTAAAATTAATTGTACTAGTCCCATTTCCATTCTCGCTAATCGTTCCCCCGATCAGGCTAAAATCTCCATCAACATTCAGGGTTCCATCTACAGTGGGTGTATAATTATCTTCAATTGGCATCAAGGTGCCCCCTGAAACAAGCACATCGCCAACCACATTCACCGTGGAATTTGCCGGACCAGTAGAAATGGTAAGATTCCCACTATTAATGGTTAAATCACCTCCAATCGTTAAGGTACATCCACCATCACTGTTATTCAATTTGAATGTAGCATTATTGTCAATAATCATATCACCACTGACATTTATTGTATAGCCAGTAGATATATCAGACATCCTGAGTGCACTTCCCGTTGGATCATAATCACCCGGGGTTGTCGCAGCAACATAAAAATCCCCTGCAACAGTCATGTTGGAGCGCATGTAAACATTAGTAGTTTGCCCTAGGCAATTCCAGGTGAAATTCCCAAAAGTCTGATCTAATCCCGCTGGACGCGTAGAGGTAACCCCTGTAATATTACAATCCGAAATGGCATTCCAGGATGCAGTGGGGATTGTTCCCCCGTCACGGGCATGATTGTAGGTGGAGGGTGCACGAAAACGTATTGTCCCGGTGGGTGTGATTGTTCCGGAATTATTGATTGTGCCAATTACATCAAGATCCCAAGCTTCCGTGTCATCGTTTACAGTAAGTGTACTCCCGCTATTGATGGTTAGCACTCCTCCGGTTTCCACTAAAACCTGGTCAAGGATCACTGAGGAAGTTACAGTGGCTGTATGGCCAGTTATTGATGGTTATTACCCCATCATTAAAATCGGGTGCTGAAATTGCTGGGATCCAACCTCCGCTATAAACCAGCCAGTTGTCAGGCAAAACAAAATTGACTGGACCATTTGTTTGATAATCTCCATTGGTCTGGCCAATCACTAACCCTGAAAAGAGAAGTCCAAGAAACGTAAACAGGATAACAAGGTATCTGCCTCCAGGAGCAGGATTCGATATCCTTGCACCACCGGGGGATGGTGTAGCAGAAGGGTTAGTATGTATGGTTTCCGGTTGGACGGAGATCACCTCTTAAAAATTTAATCCGGTTACTCAAAAGTGTACCTGGAAATAAAACCTTTGCAACAATAACTAGGACCTGATTCAAGCTAGTTTCGTTGCTTATACGCAATATATAGGTGTTAGTTACCCCTGAACATAAGAATAATCGCGGCTTTCTGCAATCTCTATTTGATGAAAAATGAGTGCAAAACTTCCAGGGAGCGAATCTCTCCCATGCCGGCTACATGCAATTTGTAAAAACGAATCAGGTTATCCAGGATTTGTTTCCTCTGAACTCCATTGAATCCCTCCGCCTTAACAGACTGTAAATCAGATTGCATATACCGGCTCCATAGCTCGCTGGCCTCCTGGTCCAGAAAGATCTCCGGATCTCCAGAATGAGCTTTAAACTGTCCGCTGGCCAGATTGAAAAAAAACCTGTCTTCTCCGAAATTATTTTGAGGATAAAACCCAAGATGTCTCGACAGTTGAAACATAAAGAGAATGTGAAAATCTGGAGAGGCTTCCTCCAGGGTATCCAGATATTGAATGGTTGAAATCAGGAAATTAGCCAGCATGGGGTTAGATTCCTCTTCTTTTAGCACCCTGTAAAGGACCTCTGCCATAAAAATGGCCTGGGTACTTTTTGTGATATCGAAGGGAATCGAATTGAGCGGTAATGCTCTGCTCACCTCTTTCACCAGATGAATATCCCGGCTGTCTTTATAATAAACTTCAAAGTCCAGAATAAAAAGGGGCTGAAATAGATTGGAACGGTTCTGTTTTCTTGATTTTCGCACCCCCTTCATCATGAAAGTCTGCCGGCCCAGAAGGTCGGTATAGCAATGCACCACCAGGCTGGATTCACCATACCGTGTTGTGTGCAGAACAATCCCCCTGGTTTTCCGGATCATAGCAGTACGTGCAAAGGTTAATGGATAAAGAGAACCTTGGTAACATGGGAAAGGGTTCCTTCCTGGTTGGAGAGATAGATCATATAAACACCCGTCGCCACCCTTTCCCCTCTGAAATTTTTCCCATCCCAGATAGCCTGTCCGCCAAGTGATTCTGTCTCAAATACCAGGTTGCCGCTCATATCGGCAATTTTTACGGTGGTTCCTTCCACCAGGCCTTTGATGGCGACAGGTCCCTCGTAAGTGTCACGTACCGGATTGGGATAGACAACTACCTGATTGTAGGCCGAGCTCCCCTGAAGTGCCTCTCCCTTGTAGGAGATAATCCCCTTGTCCGTCCCAAAAAAGACCTCGCCGGATTGTCCATCCACACAAATATCCTTGATGGCGTCGGAAAGCAAGGGGCTATTATGCGCATTGAATTGAATGATCTCCTCAAGTCCATCTTCCGAAACCAGATAGACGCCTCCACCCGCTGTACCCAGCCACTTCCTGTTGGCTCCATCCACCTCTATGCTGGTGACAATCTGTGTCCCCAATAAGGGATCGGCATAGCCGCTACCGTCATTTCGTGGAATAAGGATCTCCTGGGCATAAATGGAACCGTCTGTAAAAAGTCGGTAGGGGCTGTACATGACCAGTACTCCCTGATTGGTGCCAAGCCAGAGATTTCCGTTGTGATCTTCAGCAAATGAGTAAACATCGTTGGTAATCACCTTCCCGTATCTATCAACCACACTTACTTTGTAGTAAAGATCATCGGAGATATCATCAATGGTCCTATTATCATCCATGGCAAAAAGTCCATTTCCCCTGGGTACAATGACCCATTTGTGACCGGAACTGCTTACCAGAATATCTCCCAGTGCCCCAAAACCACTTATGAGATTGTTAACTCTGAAGCTTTTCCATGATCCATCCGCTTTCAGTACTGAAATAGGCTCAGCCACATTGGAATTGGTCATCCACAGATTTCCATCCGGATCCAGTGCCACCCCTCCTATCCTCACATAGGGGCCCGGGATGATGGTTTGAAGAGAGCTATTGCTCTCATTGTACCGGCTGATTTCCTTTCCATGGTACTCCAGCAGACCGGAGCCCCAGGAACCGGCGTACACATGAGTGGGATCGTCCGGATCAATGGCCAGGGTAATCAGGTCCCTGTCCTCCCAGCTATGTGTCCAGCTCCACTCTTCCTCTGCAAAAGTCTCCAGGGTTGCCGTTTTCCATAAATTGTTCCAGGAGGCGGAGATCGCTCCGACCACAGCGTGCAGTACTCCCTCCGAGCATTCCATATCAAATACCGATGTGGCATAGGGTCCATCGGGAATAATGCCCCAGGTTCCCCCTCCCTGATTGGTTCTCAAACCCAAACCGTAATCAGCCAGCCAGAGATCGCCCTGGTGATCCAGAGCAGCAGAAAGCGGCCGGGAACTGTACATCTGCTGAACCACCAGAAGATCCTCATTAATCAGATGTACTGCTGTATCATCCACCAGGGTCAGAAAGTCACCCTGATTCAATATCTCATGACATAAATTCCCGGTAAAATAGGGATAAGCATTCCATCCTGATCCACTGCTATAATAAACCTGGTCCTGCTGCTCAGCCGGATCAACTGCAGAGGTGAAAAGGTGCTCTTTAAAATAAGCAATGGATCCAAATGCTCCATAGGATCCGGGAATATCCGTAAGCATCTCCCAGGCATTGTAATCCACAAGGAAGGGATCTGAAATCAAGCCCCTCCTGATCCCCTCGTCCGTGGCGGCATAGAGGTAGGTGCCATCGGATGTGACCTGGTTTACCTTGAGCACCTGTCCATTGTCTCCAATCAGATAAGTCTCGCTGATTTCATCTTTCTCCAGGTTTAATACCACAATACCAAACCCGGTGGAGAGGTAGGCTTTCGTTCCTAAAAAATAGATATCATAGATGGTCTTGTCTCCTGTAATCTGCTTCTTCATAATATCAGGCAAATTCAAAACTGAACCGCCCCTGATAATATCCAGGTTGGAGCTCTCATAGGCCAGGATCAAAGTCTCCTGGTCTCCGCTCCACCGCATGGCTGTAACCCCGTTATCAGAAAGCCCATCGATCTTGGAGATCTTCTCCACCAGGTTATCCTGCAGATTATAGTAAAAGAGTCCGCCTGTGGTGGAGCAATACACCCTGTCACTGGTTGACTCCACCAGGGAACAGTACTGGTAAGGAAGATGAGTCCTCCACTGGCCCATGGTAACCTGACCCGGGGCAGGAAGCGAAATCCAGGTATTCAACCCTAAAAGAATAAAAAATAGCCTGCTACGCATCTCCATGCTTTCTATATATACGCAAATAGGGTGGACATATTACATGGCTTTCAGGAAATCTACAAGTAATTGCACAGCCCGGGCACGATGGCTGATCTGGTTTTTCTCCGAAAGCTCCATCTCCGCAAATGTAGTTTTATATCCGGCAGGAATAAAAATGGGGTCATAGCCAAAGCCTTCATTCCCAATAGCCTTTTCGGTAATTGATCCTTCAACCACTCCCTCAAATTGATACTCTTTCCCATTCAAAACCAAGGAGATCACAGTCCTGAAGCGGGCTGAACGCTCCTTGCTTCCTTTCATTTGCAGAAGCAACTTCCTGATATTTCCCTGAGCCGCTTCCATTTCAGGAAAAGTGGGGTGACCAATCCTCGAATACCTGGCTGAATATACTCCCGGAGCCCCGTCCAGGACATCTACCTCCAGGCCGGTATCGTCCGCAAAACAGTTCCGCCCGGTCTTGTTGTAAATATACCAGGCTTTCTGAGAAGCATTCTCCTCCAGGGTTTCATGATCCTCGGGGATCTCCTCTTCTATCCGTAGCTCTTTCAATCCCAGAAGCTGAAAGTTCTCCCCCAGCAGGGCACTTATCTCCTCCAGCTTATTCAGATTGTTGGTTGCAAATACTATTTCCATTGGCACAAAAAAAAGGCCGCAACTGGTTGCGGCCTTGAATTTAGCTATTTTGAATCTTTTATGCGCCTCCTCCGGCTCTGAATCCACCTCCAATTTTAGCTGGTCTGGGATTCATGCACATGACCGGGAGATTTTCCGGATTGGCCAGGATATACTGTTCGGGAGCTCCCAACACATAGTCAACCCAGCGTATATCACGGGTAGCCATTACGAGAATCAGATCAGCATTATGTTCTTTGGCAAAATGGATAATCTCTTTTTTGAATTTTTCTTTACCCGTGGCGGTAACAATTTCATACTCCACATCGTGTCCTTTTAAAAAGGTCTCCACATATTTAATATTGGAGATTATTTTCCGCCTAAATCCTTTATCCTTGGCCCGTGACTTCAAAATAATGAATTTCGATCCAAAATTTCTTGCCAGATAGTAGACCCAATTAGCCTTCTCCTTGTTTTCAGTTTTGAAATCAATGGGAAGCAGAATGGTGTCTATCTTATCTTTTGTAGGCTTTCCCTGAACCACCAGGAAGGGTATGCGGGAGGAAACCACTACTTTCAGGGCCTTGCTCCCAAACAGTTTCTGTGCCCCTTTCATTCCATGGGTCCCCATGATAATCATTTCGGCTTTCAGTTCCTTTGCGGTCTCCCCGATTGCATGAAAAATAGACCCGGTAACGACCTCAAAGTGAGGCTTTTTGCCATACTCCTTCCCGAGTTTATCTATGGATGCTTGCAGCTCCTTGTGTTTGGCAGCCTTATCGTGCTCTTCATGCACAACGTGTAAAAGAAGTATCTCTCTGTTTAGCGCTTTTGAGACATTTACAGCATACTGAAAAGCGTTTTCAGCTACTTGTGAGAAATCCCAAGGTACGATAATAGGCCTTTCTAATTTTTCCATGAAGATCCTATTGTTAGGTTACTAATTAAGGGTAAATATATTTTTTTACTTTTGATAATAGTCTTACGAAGGAAGCACAACCTGAGTTACACAAGTTATGAATTTATTCTTCAAGTCATACCGGAATTACTTGATTTTTCTTCTTCTCAACACTTGTGTAGCTTGCTGGAACTGGGGATTAGCGCAAGAGGCAACGCTCCGAATGACCCCCTGGATTCAAGAGATAAACCTCCCTTCGCAGTACAGTGTGATTCCAAATGAAACTTTTTTTCGTGACCAGAATGGAACCCTGTTCGTCGGGAAAAATAGCGGGCTGCTTATTATAGATGGTAAAGAGCCCGGTTTTTTTCCCATGAACGGCCCCGTTTACCTTTGCGGCAATGGTTCCGATACCTTATACTACGTTGCCCGGGATGACCTGGGATATATCATCCGTGAAGCGGACCACTCGTATCGCACCATCTCCAGAAAACTTCTCCTGCCAACTTCCCACCGGAGTTTCACCCCAACAGGGATTCAGAACAGTTCCGGGAGGATTTTTTTCCAATCTGATATTGGATCTTTTCTGTTTTCCAGTTCTGAAATTAAATATCTGGGCCCCCGGAGCCCTCAGATTGAGCCTGTAGATACCATTTATAATCGGAAGATTATTGAAATGATCGGGGACAAAATCGGTATTTCTGCCGGCGGGATTAAACAAATCTTTGTCTGGAACGAAACCGAAATCTGGATATTGGGGGCCTATACACTACACCAGATCTATGATCCATCGCCTCTGAACCTGCTTGAAACCGGAGATTTCCACACGGGACGTATCCTGAAATCTATAAATTTCAAGGACCATATCCTGTTGGGAACTTCCCGGGGATTATTCTCTATTTCTGAGGATAGTATGCAGAAGGGCCTGTGGTCCATCAGCCAGCTGCTGCCAGATTCGAGTCCCTCCATACATCTGTTCTCAAGCCTAAACAACCAGGCTTTCGCTGCAGGTTCCGATGGCCTGTACCTGATCACTGAAAACCATGCAAAAGTCATTGACCAAGGGTCCTTCACAGGAATCCAGGCCATTAGCCAGGGCTGTGTGGTAGCCTCGGGCAAGGAGGGAACTGTCAGGTATAACCTGTTTAACGGAGTGTGGAAATCCACTCCACTGGACCCCGCTCTCCATAACTCCCATTCCTTTATTTCTTATAATAATATCGCTTACTTTCTCTGCAACAACAATGTATTTAAGATCAACAGCAAAGGCGAAAAAATCATTCCCCTTTCCTTTCGTGCAGATGAACAGCTCTACAAGCTTCTGCAGGTGAAAAACGATCTGCTTCTGGTGAGCAGTAAGCAGGTATATCGCTACGATACCAATGAAGAGACCTTTCATCCGCTGCCCGCTAATCACCGTTCAAAACTGCTCGCCGAATCTGATATGATCCTGCCAGCCACCGGGGGTAATTTCTGGATCCTTCAAAACAATGGCAATTATTTTTCCCGTGTACTCTACACCGATGAGCTGAATGAACCCGCTAACTTTTCCACCTTTCCTGTTATTCAAACCCTGGGCGAAATCATTGATATGGCTTTCGTGGATAGTGTTCTGTACCTGACCGGAAAGGACAAAATTTCACTTTTTGATCTGCACCTTTTGAACAGGAAATCCGTTGAAATCTCTGTGAGCCGTCGGGAAACAAAGAATCCTGAAAATGGTCAGCAATTTCATATCTCCGGGCTTGAATTACAGCGTTTGCCCGAAGCCCTTTTCAGATACAGAGTTTTGCCCGGAAATACAGACTGGTCCAGATGGAATTCCAGCCGGGATTACACGGTTTACAGCCTGAAGCATGGCAAATATTCCATGGAGGTACAGGCGATGGATCTATATGGGAGAATTAGCGATACCGCAGCAGTATCATTTGAGATTGCAGCACCCTTTTACGCTACCTGGTACGCATATTCGGCATATGCTTTATGCTTACTTGTGCTACTCTTCCTTTTTCAAAAATGGCGTTTGCTGAACTACCAGAGGGCTGAATCCAGGATTTCAGAACGGATGGAAGTCAAGATACAGAACCTGGCTGCTGAAAAAGAAAGATCGGACAGGCTGGCACATGAATTTCTGACAAAGGAAACCGCCGATCAAATCAAAGGCAAGGGAAAGTCTAAATGGGAGAAATATGATCGGGCAACTGTCTTATTCTCAGATATACAGGGATTTACAAAAATAGCGGAAGAGATGAATCCGGAAAAACTGATTGATGAACTGGATACCTTCTTTTTTCACTTTGACTCCGTGGTTGAAAAATACAATATTGAGAAGATTAAAACCATCGGGGATGCCTATATGGCCGCAGGGGGTATTCCTCGTAAAAACAGCACCAATCCGGTGGAAGTTGTGCTGGCTGCCCTGGAGATGCAAAGCTATATGCGAGAACTAAAATCCACCAGGGCCAAAATCTGGGATTTAAGAATCGGGATCCATACCGGACCGGTCATTGCAGGGGTGGTGGGTCATAAAAAGATGTCTTATGATATTTGGGGCGATACCGTAAATACTGCCTCACGGATGGAGTCCTCGGGCACTGCCGGAAAAATAAACATCTCCGGGATCACCTATGGAATGGTGAAAGACTACTTCATTTGTGAATACAGGGGCAAGTTACCTGTGAAGTACAAAGGGAACATAGATATGTATTATGTAAGCGGATTGCGCCCGGAGTTATCGGTCGACCTGAAGGAGATTCCCAACAAACGCTTTTATACAAAGCTTCAATTACTCAGATTAGGCGACCTGGAGGAGAAGGTTTTTGAAGGCATTTTGACAACCCTGCCTGAATCGCTGGCTTTTCATCGGGTAGAGTTCGCCAAAAAAGTTTATAATCAATCTTTCCTGCTCTGCCGCTCTGAAGAGATTGAACAGGAGGACAGGCTTCTGGTAAGGACGGCCGCCCTGATGCTCTATACCGGGCTCACACAGGATTATCAGAATTTCGAAAATCGTTCCTCGGTGATCTGCCGGGAGATCCTGCCCGAGTATTACTACTCGGAAAGTCAGATCGATCAGATATGCAATCTGATACTGGCTACCAAAAGTCCGTTTGATCCAAATAACCGCCTGGAAAAAATCCTGATCGATGCTAAAATGGAATTCCTGGGCCGGCCCGATTATTCCGATCAGATTAAACTATTGTACCAGGAATTAAGGCAGGTCGGCTTAAAAATCAACGGACAGCAATTTAAAAAACAGCAGCTGGAACTATTATATGATTTTCAGTTCTATACTGTGGCGGCCAGAAGGATGAGGGAAGTTTCCGGAAACGATCAAATGTCCATCCTTGAGCAGGAGAGATGGATATAAAACATCCTTTTATAACATCCTTTCATTATTGTTGCAGCGGCATAGTTTGATTACTTTTGGTCTCTTACAATAACCTCTAAGATATTATCATGGAACTTGACTGGAAAAACCTGGGCTTCGGTATCATGAAGACCGACTATAATGTGAGATGTTTGTATAAGGACGGTAAATGGGGTGAACTGGAAGTAAGCTCGGATCAGTATCTTCCGATTCATATCGGAGCCACCTGCCTCCACTACGGGCAGGAGTCCTTCGAAGGACTGAAAGCATTCACCGGCAAGGATGGTCACATCCGGCTGTTCAGGCATGAAGAAAATGCCAGGAGAATGATCCAGTCAGCCAGAGGTATTCTTCTGGCTGAGGTTCCAGTGGACTTATTCAAGGAAGCAGTGGAAAAGGTAGTGATGTTAAATAAGCGCTTTGTACCTCCCTATGGCACCGGTGCATCCCTCTATATCCGTCCCCTGTTGATCGGAACTGGTCCGGAAGTGGGAGTCAAACCCGCCAAAGAATATACTTTCCTGATTTTTGTAATGCCGGTTGGACCCTATTTCAAAGCCGGATTTAAACCGGTGAATGTTATGATCTGCAGGGATCATGACCGAGCCGCACCACTTGGCACCGGCCATCTGAAAGTGGGAGGCAACTATGCGGCCAGTATGGGATCCATTGCACAGGCACACAAGGATGGCTATGCCACGGCCTTGTACCTGGATGCCAAAGAAAAGAAATATATCGACGAATGCGGTCCTGCCAATTTCTTTGGGATCAAGGACAATACCTTCGTCACCCCGAAATCTCATTCCATCCTGCCTTCCATCACCAACAGGAGCCTGCAGGATCTCGCCAGGCATATGGGTATGAAAGTGGAAGTACGACCTGTACCCGTGGAGGAACTTAGTACCTTCGAAGAGGCTGGGGCCTGCGGCACTGCTGCTGTTATATCACCCATAGGAAAAGTGGCAGATGTGGAAAAGGGGATTACCTATTCTTTCGGGGATGGGATCAACCCCGGTCCTGTATCTACAAAGCTTTACGAAACCCTCCTTGGAATCCAAAACGGTGATCTGGAGGATTCCTTCGGGTGGACCAAAATCCTCGATTAAATTCCTATCTTTGCGACAGCCAATTTTTCAGGCATGTCAAAGAAGGATAGCAGGACATATACCCGGAGAATTCGTAGCTCCTATATTACCTCGATCATTAGTATCTCACTGGTTTTATTACTGCTGGGGATGGTCGGGCTTTTGCTGATTAACGGCCGTAACATCCGTAAGCAGGTCATGGAGAGTATTGGCTTTAATGTAATTCTCAAAGAAAATGTCAAAGAGGCTGATATCTACCAGCTTCAGAAAATACTGGATTCCAGGGAGTTTATTCTTTCAACAGAGTATATTACCAAAGAGGAGGCTGCTTTGGAAACCGAACAGATGCTGGGGGAAGATTTTATCCGCTTTTTAGGCTACAACCCCCTGCCCCCTTCCATCCGGGTCAGGTTGCACCAACCCTGGGCCAATCCTGATTCTGTGATGATCATTGAGCAGGACCTGATGAAATATGATTCCATTGAGGAGGTCTATTACAAGAAATCCCTCTTGTATGCCGTAAATGAGAATATCAGACAGATCACCCTGATCATCCTGGGATTCTCCATCCTGCTTGCATTGATATCCGTTACCCTGATCAACAATACCATCAGGTTGTCTATATATTCCAAACGATTTATTATCAATACCATGCAACTGGTCGGCGCAACCAGAGGCTTTATCCGAAGGCCCTTCCTGTATACCAGCGCAGCCAGCGGATTTACAGGAAGCCTGATAGCACTGGCGATCCTATTTGGGTTGATCTACCTGCTTCAGGACGAGTTTGAGGGGGTAATTTCCTTCAAAGATTATGACATGCTCTCTATTCTGGCGCTGGGAGTTATCCTCACAGGGATTATCCTCAACTGGGTATCCACCTATTTTGCAGTGAATAAATACCTCAATATTAAAACAGATAAGCTTTACTAATTGAGTCAACATGAGTAAGAAAAGCACGGACAAGGAGAGCTTTGCTCTGGCCAAAGAGAATTACCTACTACTGATTATTGGATTTGCAATTATCGTTTTGGGATTTATTCTGATGATTGGCGGAAAATCAGAAGATCCTACCATATTTAATGAAGAGGAGATATTCAGTTTTCGCCGGATTACACTGGCACCCATCATCGTACTGGCTGGATTTATCTTCGAAATTTGGGCCATTATGAAGAAGCCCAAATCGGATCGCAAATGACCTGGTTTGAAGCACTGATCCTTGGAATGGTCCAGGGGCTTACAGAATTCCTCCCGGTAAGCAGTAGTGGACATCTTGAAATTGGAAAAGTACTGTTAAATGTAGAGATAAAAGAGAGCCTCTCCTTTACGGTATTGGTCCATTTTGCCACGGTACTAAGTACGATCACGGTGTTCTATAAGGATATTCTGAAACTTTCCGGCGGACTGTTTAAATTCAAATGGAACGAAGAGACCCGTTATGTCTCCAAGATACTGATGTCTATGATCCCGGTACTGATCGTGGGCATTCTGTTCCGGGAGCAGCTTGAATCCCTCTTCTCGGGAAACCTGGTGCTGGTAGGCAGTGCCCTGCTGGTAACCGCGCTCCTTCTGATTTCCACCCAGCTGGTTAAAGCCGGTAATAAGACGATTCCCTTTCTGGATGCTTTTCTGATGGGGATTGCACAGGCCATCGCAACCATTCCTGGAATTTCACGATCCGGAGCTACTATCTCCGCCGGACTTTTATTGAAGAACGGACGCAGCGAGGTGGCGCAATTCTCCTTCCTCATGGTCTTAGTACCTATCATCGGAGCCGCTTTTCTGGATATTCTCTCTCATTCTCCAGGTTCAGAAGCTGCCATAGCCACAAATTCGCTGATTATTGGATTCCTGGCAGCCTACTTTTCCGGATACCTGGCATGCAGGTGGATGATCAATCTCGTAAAAAAGGGTAAACTCTACTGGTTTGCCCTCTATTGTGCCATCATAGGAACCGTCTCAATAATCTTTTCCTGAGTTTATGGAACATACATCTTCCGAAACATACCTGGACGGAGCGGTCCTCTATATTGACAAGCCCCTGACATGGACCTCCTTCGATGTGGTCAATAAGATTCGTAAATCCCTCCGGCACTATCTGGGCATTCAGAAAATTAAAGTGGGGCATGCGGGAACACTGGATCCGCTGGCGACCGGACTGGTGATCATCTGCACTGGGAAAGCCACCAAACAGATCATGCAGTTCCAGGATATGGATAAAGCCTACACCGCACAGCTACGATTGGGGGCCACTACTCCCTCCTTCGATCTGGAAACCGGGATCGATTTTTCCTATCCCTGGGAACATATCACATCCGATCACATTAAACAGGCCCTGTCTGAATTATCAGGTGACCAGGAACAAATGCCCCCTCTTTTTTCAGCTAAAAGCGTGGATGGAAAACGGGCTTATCTTATGGCCAGGAAAGGAAAAACGGTGGAGTTGAAGCCCCAGCAGGTACATATCTCCCGATTGGAATTGTTGTCGGAGAAATTACCTGAACTCACCCTTCACGTGGAATGCAGCAAAGGTACCTATATCCGGTCTCTGGCCAGAGATCTGGGTATAAAGCTGGACTCGGGGGCTCATTTATGTGGTCTAAGACGCACCAGAATAGGGCCTCACAGGATCGAACAAGCTATTACTTTAGAGAACTTTATTGAAAATCTTAAACTTTTGTAACTTTTTTGTGTTTCTTACGTATAACGAGGCTCGCACAAATAAACAATCACAACCTACCATATGAAGTTATCCCAATACAAATTCAATTTACCTGCTGAACTAGTTGCTAAATTCCCGGCAAAAAATCGCGATGAATCCAGGTTAATGGTTCTGCACCGCGATACTCAAAACATTGAACACAAATTGTTTAAAGATATCATAGACTATTTCGATGACGGGGATGTAATGGTATTTAATGACACGAAAGTATTTCCAGCCCGTTTATACGGTAACAAAGAAAAGACCGGAGCAGAGATTGAGGTGTTTCTTTTGCGGGAACTAAACAGAGAACAGCGCCTGTGGGATGTCCTCGTGGATCCGGCCCGGAAAATTAGGATTGGGAACAAGTTATATTTTGGAGATGATGATGTCCTGGTTGCCGAAGTGATTGATAACACCACCTCCAGGGGCAGAACCCTGCGCTTTCTTTATGACGGGGATTACGATGAATTTAAAAAGACTCTTTTTGAGCTGGGAGAAACCCCCCTTCCTAAATTCATTGAAAGAAAAGTGGAACCGGAAGACAAGGAACGCTATCAGACTGTTTATGCCAAACATGAGGGTGCGGTGGCTGCCCCCACTGCAGGGATGCACTTTAGCCGCGAACTATTAAAACGTTTGGAGATCAAAGGGATTGATTTTTCATACATTACCCTGCATGTGGGCCTGGGTAACTTCCGAAGCGTTGATGTGGAAGACCTGACCAAACACAAAATGGATTCTGAACGGATTCAGATACTGGAAAATGCAGTTCAGCTGGTAAATACTGCTAAAGAAGCGAAAAAAAATGTTTGTGCAGTGGGCACAACGGTGATGCGTACTCTTGAAAGCTCTGTTTCCACGGACGGATTCCTCAAAGAATATGAGGGATGGACCAATAAGTTCATTTTTCCTCCTTACGAATTCTCTGTACCCAACAGGATGGTTTCCAATTTCCACCTGCCTTATTCCACACTACTGATGATGGTATCGGCGTTTGCAGGGTACAATTACCTTATGGATGCCTATGAGATTGCCATCAAGGAGAAATATAAGTTCGGCACCTATGGCGATGCCATGCTGATCATGTAACCTAAGAGATGCCCCTGCTTAACTCCATCATATCCTGGGTGAATGTGAAACGGCTTCACCAGATTGAGCTGTTCATGAAATATCCCTTTGATGTGCAGCAGGAGGTCTTTTCAAAATTGATCGAACAGGCGCTCCGCACTACCTGGGGCGTACAATATGGGTTCGACTCTATCTCCACGATCAAGGAGTTCCAGGAGCAAGTGCCCATCAGCACCTACGAGGATATAAAACCATATATCAAAAGGCTTCGGGAGGGCGAACAGAACCTGCTCTGGCCCACGGAGATCAAGTGGTTCGCCAAGTCTTCCGGCACCACTTCAGATAAAAGCAAATATATCCCGGTAAGTAATGAAGCCCTTGAAGATTGTCACTTTCGTGGCGGAAAAGATGTGATTGCCTTTTATACCCAGCAGAAACCTGACAACGCGATCCTCAAGGGAAAAGGCCTGACGATGGGGGGAAGTGCTGAAGTAAATAAATTCAGCAACGAGTCCTATTATGGAGACCTTTCTGCCGTGATTATCAAAAATTTGCCCTTCTGGGCGCAGTTTATCCGAACCCCTGCTGCAGAGATTGCATTGATTGCCGATTTCGAGGAGAAACTGGCCAAAATTACCAGTCACACCGTCAATGAAAACGTCACCAGCATCGCCGGCGTGCCCTCCTGGAACCTGGTATTATTAAAGGCCGTCCTGGACTTCACAGGTAAAAACAACATCCTGGAAGTATGGCCTAACCTGGAACTTTTCACCCATGGGGGGGTCAGTTTTACTCCCTACCGCGAATCCTTCAAAAAGCTGATTCCTTCGGAAAAGATGAATTACCTGGAGACCTACAATGCCTCTGAAGGCTTCTTCGGGATCCAGGATGATTTGAAACGGGATGATATGTTGCTGATGCTTGACCTGGGGGTATTCTATGAGTTTATTCCTCTGGATCACCTGGAGGACCCCAATCCGCCCCTCTATACCGTTGGGGATGTGGAGATGGGAGTGAATTACGCCATGATTATTACAACCAACGGTGGATTATGGCGTTACCTGATTGGAGATACGGTGGTTTTTACCTCTCTGAATCCGCATCGAATTAAGATATCCGGGCGCACCAAATTTTACATTAACGCCTTTGGTGAAGAGGTGATCATGGAAAATGCGGAGAAAGCACTGATGCAGGCCTGCAAAGAGAATGGAGCCGTAATCAAAGAGTATACTGCCGGCCCGATGTTCATGAGTGATGACTCCAAAGGGAGACATGAATGGATGATCGAATTTGAAACTCCGCCGGAAAGCCTGGATAAATTCACCAGCGTGCTTGATCACACATTGAAGTCCGTGAACTCGGACTACGAAGCTAAACGATACAAGGACCTCACCCTATTGCTTCCAAAAGTGGTTTCACTGGAACCCGGAACATTTTATAAATGGATGGAAAAACGGGGGAAACTGGGGGGACAGAACAAAATACCGAGGCTGGCCAACGACCGGAAATATTTAGATGAGCTAAGTAACATTCTAAGCCGATAAAAGTTACTATCTTTAGTCTGGCTCACCCATAAAATTAAGGAATATGCATGTAGCTGTTGCGGGAAACATCGGGTCCGGTAAAACCACATTAACAAGTTTACTATCAAAACATTACAACTGGGAAGCCCAGTATGAGGATGTGGATGATAATCCCTATCTGAATGACTTCTACCAGGACATGCAGCGCTGGTCCTTTAACCTTCAGATATATTTCCTCAACAGCCGCTTCAGTCAGATCGTCAAAATTCGTCAATCGGGAAAGAAGATCATTCAGGATCGAACCATCTATGAAGATGCCTTCATCTTTGCTCCCAACCTGCATAGCATGGGATTAATGAGCACCAGGGACTTCGAAAATTATTTTGCTCTGTTTAATCTGATGAGCTCCCTGATAGAACCTCCTGACCTGCTGATTTACCTTCGTGCCTCCATTCCCACCCTGGTGGACCAGATTCAGCAAAGAGGCAGGAAATACGAGAACAATATTCGCCTGGATTATCTGAAACACCTGAACGAAAGGTACGAAGCATGGGTGGAAACCTACAATCTGGGGAAGCTGCAGATCGTTAATGTGGATAATTACAATTTTCGCGATAAACCGGAAGACCTGAGTACAGTTATCGACAACATCAACGCACAGATCCACGGACTCTTCTAAAATTCGCTCGTGCATATTAAAAGGCCCCTGAACCATGCTAAAAAAAGAACGGGCTACGCTGAGCCCGTTCAAGATATCTGCGTGTAACAGATCTTCTGAAGTTATTCTACTGCTGCTTCCTCCTTTGGAACGAAGACCACATCAACGATGTTGGGAGTATCATAGAAAGCCTGCATAACCTTTTGTACATCTTTAGCCGTGAGATCCTGGACGATATCTTCATAGTTCTTTGGATCATCAAAGTTTATTCCATAGAGATAATAAGAGTAGAGCGTGGAGAGGAAATAGACATTGTGTTCCTTGCTTTCCTGCCTGTCCTTCAGAATATTTTCCAGGGTCTTGGAAAGATCTTCCTCCGAGGGGCCTTCACTGGCCAGTTTCTTCAGTTCATCGTATACCTTTCCTTTCAGCTCGGATGCCCTTTCGGGATCGCAATCAAAATTGATCTGCATGCTGGCTTTCTCCAGGGGCCACTTATCAATGGAGGTTCTGATCCTTACTCCATAGGTTCCACCCTCTTCCTCCCGGATGGACTCCACATACCTGAGGTCCAGGATACCCTCTATCACTCTTAGCACCATTCGGTGATAGGGATCATAGCTCATCTCCTGGTTGATCAGAATATTCACATTGGCCTTTGGAGTGGCCAGAGACATGGGAATGATCTTCTCCACTTTTCCTTCAGGTTCGTATACTTTGCGATCGATCCAGCTTTCTGACCTTTCCAGGTCAGGGATAGTGCCTATATATTTCTGAGACAACACTTTTACCTCTTCCTGATCCATGTTTCCCACGATGATAAAAATGAAATCACTGGCATCGGCGAATCTGTCATGGTAAACCTGCTCGATTCTGTCAAAAGAGATATCCTTCAGGAACTCCTGGTCAAGTACCCTGGTCCGCGGATGATAATTGGTGGCGATCAGGCCCAGGGAATCCCCCATGACTTTTTGTGGATTGTTGTTCATGTTTTCCACAAAAGCCATGTATCTGGCTATAATGGCGTCATGCGCCTCCTGATCAAACCTGGGTTGATTAAAATACAGATAAATCAGCTGCATCATTGCCTCCATATCCTTGGGACTGGCTGTTCCGCTTAATCCTTCACTGAGGTTTCTGAGGCTTAGCTGCAGGGAGATATTTTTCCCGGTGAGCATCTTTTGCAGCCCCATGGCATCAAACTCTCCCACGCCGTACATTGGGATCAAGGAAGTCAGCATATCTGTGGTCGGTACATCCTCGTCCCCGTAAAGGGAGCTCCCCCCAACACTGTAAGCCCTGATCTCCACCTGATCCTTTTCAAAATCTGCACGTTTAAATACTACCCGGGCCCCGTTCTCCAGGGTCCATTCCACGGCATCCAGCACATCCAGCTTCCTCTCACTGAGCACTCCTGCAGGATCCGGTACGCTGGAAACCAGTGACTCAGCAAGGGCTTCATCCTGGTAAGCTTCTATCTCCATACTGGCAACCTGTTCCAATATGGCCAGGGAGTTTGCCTCGGTCAGATGCTGCCTTTCCTCTCCTGCCGCTGCTTCGGGCCCCTGAACCACCAATACCTGATTCTCAGGGGTGATCCACTGCGCCAGACGCTGATCAAAATCTCCCAGGGTAATGGTAGGCAGAATGGCCTGAACCGCCTGGTATCCAAATTCCGTCGAGGGATAGGCATCCCCATTTAAGAAATGATCCACATAGCCATTAATATGTTCCTCGTTGCTTATCTTATCCCGCTCTTTATAATGTTTCTCCCACTGGGAGAGGATTTCAGCCTTGGCCCGGTCCAGTTCTCCCTGGGTAAAGCCATATCTTTTAACCCGCTCCAGTTCAGTCATCAGGGCCCTGAAGCTTACATCCTCCTGACCGGGTTTGGGGATGGTAATGGCACTCAAGGCCTCGTATCCCCTTTCAAAGTCCCCATAATTTATCAAGCCAATCACAAACGGAGGATCCCCCTTTTGCAGCAGCTCCTGGATCCGCTGACCCATCATGGAGTTAAAAAGGTTGTGAATATAACGTTCCCTGTGTCCCATAAAGGTTTCAGGGCCATCGTCTGTTTTTCTGTTGCGAATCATGTAGCGAATGATGGTCTGGTCAGCCTCCTCATCGGTAACCAGTCCATAGACCAGCTCCTCATGATCCGGAATCTCAAAAAATGGCCGCTCGGGTGCATTGTCAACTGCCGGTATCTTTGAAAACAGATCAATCACTTTTTTCTCCATTTCTTCTGCATCAAAATCACCGGCCATGGCTATGGCCTGAAGATCGGTTCTGTACCACTGGTGATAGAAATCCCGCAAGGCATCATACTCAAAATTCTCGATCACCTCCAGGTCCCCAATCACATCTCTCTCTGCAAACCTGGAATTTGGATAGAGGTATTGCAGGGAAGTCGAATACATTCTGAATTGCGCATTCCTCCGGGTGCGCCACTCCTCCTTGATGACTCCTCGCTCAGCATCGATCTCCTCCTCTGTAAGTAAGAGGTAGTTGGACCAGTCATTGAGGATCAAAAGACAGCTATCCAGAATACCAGGCTTATTGACCGGCACATCTGAGAGATTATACACTGTCTGGTTCTGGCTGGTGTACGCATTGATATTCTCACCGAAAGCAACCCCATGCCGCTCCAGGAAGTCGATGATCCCCTTTTCCGGAAAATGTACCGTCCCATTAAAAGCCATATGCTCCAGGAAATGGGCCAGTCCATTCTGATGGTCCTCCTCCAGCAAGGCTCCTACATTCTGGATAATATAAAAGGAGGCCCTCTCCTTGGGTTCCTGATTGGATTTGATGTAATAGGTCAGTCCATTGTCCAGTACCCCGTAACGTACACTTTCATCGTTGGGCATGGGTGACATGGGATCTACCTGTGCAAGGGAGCTAAGCCGGAATACCATCAGCAGGACCACCGGCAGTACTAATTTATTCTTCTTCATATACTTTTTATATTTAGTTATTTATTTGATCAGCTACTAATTAGAAAATGAAGTTACACAGAAAAATTTATCTCCACCTATGCCATATATCAGTTTTTTCTTATTTTAACTTCTTCAATCCCGGTTTAACAAACACCATACAGAACTCATGCACGTTTCCAGACGATTTTTCCTGCGGCTATCAGGTGCAGGCCTTATGGCTACCCAGGCTCCTTCCATTTTATCGGCCTCCCGAGCGGCTGACTCCAATGAACCAGGAATACCGTTTCAACTGGGGATCGCTTCTTACACCTTCCGGGAATTCAGCCTGGAAGAGACCATGAGCATGACCCAGGGGCTGGGTATCAGGAAGCTTTGCCTGAAAAGCATGCATATGCCGCTGGATCTGGGTGCCCAGGAGATACAATCCCTGGCCGCAAAAGTGAAAGATTCCGGCCTTGATCTCTATGGAGGGGGGGTTATTTATATGAACACCCCGGAAGAAGTTGACCAGGCCTTTGCCTATGCTGCAAACGCAGGGATGGATCTGATTGTTGGCGTACCGGAACATAGTCTGCTGGCGCACTGCAATAAGAAAGTGAAAGAGACCGGTATCCAGCTGGCCATTCATAACCACGGACCGGGGGATAAAAAATATCCCAGTGTGTCAAGTGCCTACAAGCTTATTAAAGAGCTGGATCCCGGGATGGGTCTGTGTGTGGATATCGGTCATACAGTCCGGATCGGCGAAGACCCCATAGCAGAGACTAAAAAATATATGGACCGGGTTCTTGATATCCACATTAAGGATGTGGATCGGGCAGATCCCTCAGGGGAGTCCTGTGAAATGGGTCATGGAGTAATAGACCTGCCAGGATTTCTAGGGATGCTGATTCAGGAAGGGTATAGCCATGTGACCAGTTTCGAATACGAAAAGGACGGAAAGCAGCCCCTGGCAGGATTGGCCGAATCGGTGGGCTACGTAAGGGGAATTCTGAAAATGCTTTCTAATTAAAATCCCTGAATAAAAAAAGCCCGGAGATTCCGGGCCTTTGAGCTCCTCAGGTAGGACTTGAACCTACGACCTACGGATTAACAGTCCGCCGCTCTAACCAACTGAGCTACTGAGGAATTTTCCAGTGTTGTCCACTGTGCTTAATTAAGCGACGCAAAAATAGTTGCTTTTCATCAATAAAACAATACATTTCAAAAAAACCTTCCCGACAAAAATTCGTATGTGTGGGTAGAAATACAATTAGCCTATATTTGCAACAAACGCAGCAAAAATGACAAAAGTACTTGGAATGGGGAATGCCCTGGTGGATATTATCACCCAGATTGAAGATGATAAACTCCTGGAAAGCTTTGGTTTACCCAGAGGCAGCATGACCCTGGTGGATCTGGACACCTCCAATTTCATCCATGCTGAGACTGCCGGAATGCCCAAGTCCAGGGCCTCTGGTGGATCCGCTGCCAACACCATTCACGGGCTGGCCCATCTGGGGGTCAAGACCGGTTTTGTGGGAACGGTGGGAAATGATGACTATGGAAAGTTCTTTAAGAAGGATATGCAGGTCAATAAGATCACACCCATCCTTTTTCGTACCATGAGTGAAACGGGCAGGGCCATGGCCCTGATTTCTAAAGATTCCGAACGTACTTTTGCAACTTACCTGGGTGCTGCAATCGATCTCTCAGCAGATGATATTGCCCAGGATCTTTTTAAGGGCTACGACTATTTTTACGTGGAAGGATACCTGGTACAGGATCGTATGATGTTTGAAAAAGCTTTACGGCTTGCGAAAAATGCGGACCTGACCATCTGCCTGGACCTGGCCAGCTACAATATCGTGGAGGAGAATGTGGACTTTTTTAAATCCATGATCTCCAAATACGTTAATCTCCTCTTTGCCAATGATGAAGAAATCAGAGCCCTGACAGGCTTGTCCCCGGAAGAGGGAGCCCGGGAGGTCAAAAAGATTTGCGATTTGGTTGTAATCAAAATGGGTGCAGAAGGCTCCTTCTGCATTTGCAACGAAGGCTTGGTCAGAATAGGTGTCAGACCGGCAAAAGCCATTGACACCACAGGAGCAGGGGATCTCTATGCTGCCGGCTATATTTATGGACATATGAAAGGACGCTCCGCGGAAATCTGCGGTCAGATGGGGGCCATCCTTTCAGGCAAGGTCATAGAACTGATAGGTGCAAAGTTGGATGAAGCCAACTGGGAAAACCTGCGCAGGGAGATCCGGGCACTGGAAGTTTAAAGCCCGGTCTGTACTCTTACCTGGTAGCCTCCGAATTTTCTCATATTGATCACCCGGTTCTTGTCAAGCATCAAATACTGACCCTTTATTCCCGTCAGTACCCCGGAAACCAAAGGATCCTTATCAAAATTCAGACTACTGATCTTCTCCGGGTACTGAATCACCGGATATTCAAGCTTCACCAGTTTTGTATCTTCCGTAATATATGATGCCATATCTGCAGGGACAAGGCTTAAAAGCCCTTGCTTCTCGCGGATCAGGTCAACCTCCCCGGGATCCGATCCCGATAACATAAGTCTCCAATTGGTTTTATCTGCAATATGTGCTTTGAGGGCCACCTCCAGCTGTCCGGCAGTAAAACGGTTGGGGGTTCTGGCCAATTCAACAGCCTGGATGGCACCCTGATCAATCCACCGCGTAGGGATCTGAGTATTTCTTGTTACCCCAACCTTGACTCCACTGGTTAGTGAAAGGTAGACTACCTGCTCTATAAGACAATGAGTAGCGGCATACTCCATATCACGCGCCACCCCTTCATGGGCCCTGCATAACTCAGGCCTGAGAACGCACTCCTCCGTCTCAGGTGCAGTCGTAAAACAGGGATAACAATACCCCTGGGAAAAAGATTTCCTGGTCTCCCGCCCACACCTGATACAGTGAATCTGTCCCAGATATTCCATGTAAATCGGGGTTCCAAGCAACTCATTCATATCAATTTTCTGTGTTCCAAGAGGTAGAAAGTAGTGTACCACTTTCTCCTGGAAAGACTCCATTTTCCTGATGTTTCCAATAATTTCCATATACCCGAAGATAACAATATTTCAACTTTTTTGCATTTTTTTACTACTATGTATTGCATGGTATTAATATTTATATATATCTTTGTATTGTAATATTGCTTGTATAGACATATAGCATGAAATGCATAGTAGTATATAGAATAACAATCCTGGTGGGAGTTTTGCTCCTCACCTCAGAGCTGGCAGCCCAGAAACCGACCATTGATCTGATCACCTCACATCACCTGCACAGGCATCCAGAATCTATGATCGATACGGCCTATGCTACAAATCCACTGGTCCGGGAACCCCTTCCGGTTCAGGCGCCGCTTGCAGAAACTAAAAATGTGGCAGCTGAATCCGACAAAAAGAGACGCCGCCAGATAGGCCCTTCTCTGGATTCCTTGTTTCAAAAAAAGGATAGCACAAATTCTGTCCGTCAGAAAGCACCAGTGAAAATCTCTGTCCTGAACAGAAAATTCAGTCCAATAAAGATCCTTATTTACATCACCGCATTAAAATAGAGACCTATGAATATTGACAACGCAAAAGCACAGATGCGGAAAGGTATCCTGGAGTATTGCATCTTATCCATCCTGGCTAAGAAAGACCTCTATACCTCAAATATCATCCAGGCTTTAAAAGAGAACGACCTGATCGTGGTCGAGGGGACACTCTACCCACTTCTGACACGGCAGAAAAACGCCGGCTTGCTAAGTTACAGATGGGAGGAGAGTACCCAGGGACCTCCCAGGAAATACTACAGTCTGACAGAGACCGGAAAGCTCTATTTAAAAGAGCTGGACGACTCATGGGATGCCCTGATCAACTCCGTAAAATCAATTAAGAACTACAAATAAAGCCATATGCCATGAAGAAAGCGATTAAAATCAATTTAAGCGGAATCATCTTCCACATCGATGAGGATGCTTATGAAAAACTAAAAACCTACCTGGATACCATCGGCAGGCACTTCTTAAACAAGCAGGAGAGCAAAGAGATCATCGACGATATAGAGGCGAGAATTGCCGAGTTGTTCCAGGAGAAAATCACGGAGGAGACCCAGGTCATTACCCTCCCCCTTGTCAACGAGGTAATCGATATCATGGGCAATCCAGAGGATATTGCCGATACCGGTGAGGAGGCCGAATCACAACGCACCTTTCATGAAGCATACAGCAGGAGCCGGAGGCTTTACCGCGATCCCGAGAATTCTGTGATAGGAGGCGTCTGCGGAGGTCTGGCCGCCTACTTTAATGTGGATCCGGTCATTTTCAGGTTGCTGTTCGTGATCTTTTTCTTTGCCGGTGGCGCATCCATCCTGGTCTATGTGATCCTGTGGATCGTGCTCCCCAGGGCGGAGACAGCCACTCAAAAGCTGGAAATGCGAGGAGAGCAGGTGAATGTCTCCAACATCGAAAAAAAAATTCGTGAAGAGTACGAAAATGTAAAGGATAACGTGAAAGAGGGGTACTCAAAAGCCAAAAATTCTGACACATACAAAAAAACAGAAAGGGCCACTTCGGATTTTTTCGACGTTTTGGGAAAAATACTTCTGGTGTTCGTTAAGGTCATCTTAATTATCATCGGAACCAGCCTCGTCATTGGAGGCATCGGGCTTCTGATCGGATTAATCGCCCTTCCATTTGTTGGAGTACATGTATTTCCGTTCAATTCGTATAGTTTTTCCCTGGGTGATATTCTTATGCCTTTTACCGATCCTATTTCGGTAACCCTTCTTGTGATTGCTATTACCCTGCTTCTGCTGATTCCGGTTGCAGCCATGCTTTATGGTTTGGTCAAACTGATCTTCAATATAAAAACCAGGAACCGCGGACTGAGCATTGGAGCACTCACCCTATGGATCGTAAGCCTCTTTTGTATCATTGGTATTGTAGCCTTTGAAAGCGCCAACTATTCTGACTTTGGACGGGACAGCTATTCACAGGAGCTGGATACAAGCAGTGACACGCTCTACATCAGTATCAACGAGAGCCAGGATGACTACCTGGACGATGAATCCATCATCGACCTGGATGACAGATGGTTCCTGCTTGAAGATGCAGAAGCCTTTTACGGGCGTATTACCCTGGACATTGAAAAAACAGAGGGAGAAGAATTCCTGCTTGAAATTGATAAAGAGTCGAAAGGCAGATCCTGGGACCGTGCTGCTGAAAATGCTGCCAATATTGATTACCACTTCCGTGTATCGGAGAACAGACTGGTACTGGATCCCTATTTCTCGGTGGAACTCGACCACAAATGGAGATTTCCAAGAGTTGAAGCAACAGTCAGGGTTCCGGAAGGAAAGGTGGTTGTGCTTGATCGTCAGACCAGGGACATTCTGGAAGGGGTTCGCAATGTGGATCGCCTTTCCGATTGGAATATGGCTGGAAAATCCTGGAAGATGACCGAGGAAGGCTTGGAAAAAATTGCAAATTAATTTTAATATTTTGTATATTTGCAGCCGGTTTTCGCAACCACCTCTGACCCGTGGTGTAATTGGCAACACATCTGATTTTGGTTCAGAAGAGTCCAGGTTCGAGCCCTGGCGGGTCAACAGAGAAATAAAGATGCCCTGTCTCCATTTGAGGCAGGGCTTTTTTATTTATACCTCCCCCTTCCCTAAACAGCTGCCCGGAAGTTCATGGGATTTCCTATATTGCAGCTCACACCAAACTAACTATTTAGAGATGAAAAATTTTGTTCTTATTGTTGCCCTGGCTTTTTTATCAGCCACTGCCTTTGGACAGAAAGTGAATTTTTCCGGAGAGTGGAAACTCAATGAAGGGAAAAGTGAACTGGGTTATGAATTCAGCCTTGCTCCAAAAGCCATGAAGGTCGAACATTCCAAGAAGACACTCGATCTTACCAATCAAAGCGAATGGGATGGACAGGAATACGAAAGCAGGTCGCACTATACCCTGGACGGAGAAGTATGTGAAAATCCCGGTTTAGAGGGTTCTGTCACAAAATCCACTGCAGCCTTTGATAAAAAAACAAAAACCCTGAAGGTTGTTACAAATGGGGAAGTTCAGGGTATGAGCTATACCCTTACCCAGGTCATGTCCATGAAAGATGGGAACCTGGTCATGGAATCAGAAGCAGCTTCGGACATGGGCGAGATGTTCGAAACCTTTGTTTTCGATAAACAATAGCCTGGTTTCCCACAGCCTAAACTCTGCACTAAAGACCTGCTCCTGTCTGACCCTGGCCGCTTCCATCCACGGAAGCGGCTCTTTGATTTGATAAATTCCTGATTGATCAAATAAATAATGTGTTAGCTTTGTTAAAATCGCTTACCCATGATAAAAAGAGCTATTTATCTGGCAGTATTTCTACTGTTTTCTGTGACTTCCCTGGCACAAATAAATGTCTACATGGGAGGGAACCTGCAGGGGAACGTCTCCTGGATCAGAGGGGACGAAGCTATTGGTGAACCAGGATTCGGAGCAGGAGTAAGCTTTGTGTACTGGGAATTTGAATACTGGTTCCTGAAAACAGGAATTGACTATAATTTAAGGAACTCTTCCGTCCTGGATTACCCGGATGATTTTGAGATTACCCCGGTGGGCCCGGAGGACAAGATTCGTATTTCCTATACGGAACACACCGTTGGTATACCCATTTCCTTCTATTTCCGTCCTTTAGAATCGGGTGGAAATACCCTTTTGCTCACTGCGACGCTGAATACCATGGTGGTGGCTGGCTTGCAAGCAAAATCGGAGGAGTACGGTGAAAATGCCTTAAAAGGAACAGACATTAAGAATCGCGTGAAGTCATCCTTTGGGCTGGGTGTGGGTTACCAGCGTCAGCTGGACGAACATATGTTCTTAAGTCTCGTTCCTTCGTATAATATGGATTTTAGAGGAGACAAAGCATTCAACTCCATTACCTTTACTGCCGAGTTAATTTTTGGAATTTACTGATCGGTTTTCAGGTCCGGAAAACACATGATCTGCTGATTTCGCAGTTCCCTTCTGAGTTTTTTTGATAAGCCGCCGGTAAGTGCATCGAGCTCCTCCCAGAATCTTTCACCATGGTTGGGAACTCTGGTATGCACCAGTTCATGTAGAATCACATAATCGGAAAGATGTTCGGGAAGCATGATCAACCAGCTGTTCAGGTTGATGCTCTTCCGGGCTGTACAGCTACCCCACCGGGATTTCATTTTCCTGATCTTTAACCCGTTAATCTGAAATCCGTGCCTGGCCGCCAGTTTAGCCACCCTGCCAGGCAGGTGGCGTTTTGCCTCCTCTCCCACTATTCTCCAGATAGCTGCCTCCACCCCATTCTCGCTACCTTTCAGGTGGAGGGGGTATTCTCTGTCTCTGATCCGGATTGAGCCCCCTTCCGGAGGAAGTGTTTTGCCACAATCCTTATTTTTCAGGCTATCCAAACGCTTCAGGACCCATTCTTGCCTGGATAGAAAAAATCCCTCTGCTCTGCGAAAACTCATGTGACGAGGTACGGTTACCCTGACCTCCCCCAGTGGGTTAATTCTTATGGCCAGATTTTTTGCACGACTGTTTTTTACGTAACAAACAGCGCCGATCCCCTTATAATGCAATATATTTTGTGTTTTTTGCATACAGATTGAACTGTTATCTATAACTTTAACGTCTCTTTAAAAAAAACTTTTATGATTCGAAAATCAATTCTGCTCTCTATGGCACTGCTGACTATGGGATTCGCCCTGCTGGCTCAGCAACCCTGGTCGCTGGAAGATTGCATCCAGTATGCCATGGAGAACAACATTCAGATCAAACAATCGGTTTTGAACACCGAATATAACGAAAACCTGCTGAAGCAGTCCAAACTGGGACAGATCCCCAGTCTGAGTGGAAGTGCAAACTACAGCTTCTCCTGGGGTCGTGCGCTGGACCAGACCACCTACCAGTTTACGGATGACCAGCAGATCAACTCCATCAGTATGGGAATAAGTTCCAGAGCAAATCTTTTTAGTGGACTGCAGGTTAGAAACACCATTCTGCAAAATGAACTAAACCTGATGGCCAGTTACGAGGATGTTCAAAAGGTGAAAAATGATATCTCCCTGAATATTGCTGCGGCTTACCTGTCCATCATGTTCAACCAGGAACTTCTTGCAGTCACCCGCAGCCAGCTGGAGATTACCGGTCAGCAGGTGGAACGTACCAATAAAATGGTAGATGCCGGGAAACTGGCCAAGGGTAATGCTCTGGAGCTACAGGCACAATATGCCTCGGAAGAGCTTAATGTTGTTAATGCGGAAAACCAGCTCGCCATATCACTTTTGAATTTGCAGCAAATCCTGGACCTGCCCATTGATTCAGCTTTTGAAGTGCATATCCCGGTTTTGGCCGATCCGGATGAAACTCCACCGCTTATTAATGCTCTGGAAGTTTACCGGATTGCAGAACAGAAAATGCCTGAGATAAAAAGTGCCATGCTGAATCTGGAAAGTGCTGAAAAGGGGCTCGCCATCGCAAAAGGGGGGCGGTCGCCGCAACTATACCTGTCAGCAAACTATAATTCGGGCTACTCGGATATACGACAACAGGTGGTCGACCTGGGTCCCCCGCAGCAACTGCCCATCGGGGAGACCATGAGCGGAGAGGGAGTGGTTTCTTTCCCGCAGGAAATGCCCATCTATGGGGCCTACCCGTTTTTTGAACAGGTCAGGGACAATACCTCCGCCGGAATTGGGCTTGGTCTGTCTATCCCCATATTCAACGGCTGGAACGTAAATACCAATATTGCCAATGCCCGGATCATGCATGAAAATGCACAACTTGATTTACAAAGTCAAAGACTTACTCTTTATGCTTCCATCCAGCAGGCCTATGCGGATGCTCTGGCTGCTCTGAAAAAATTCAATGCCACCCAGCAAGCTCTAATCTCCATGGAGGAGTCATTTAAATACACCGAAAAGAAGTTTGAAGTCGGACTGGTAAACACGGTGGACTATAACATGTCGAAAAACCAGCTGATTTCCACACAATCCGATCTTCTGCAAGCTAAATACGATTTTATTTTCAGAACAAAAATTCTCAATTTCTATCAGGGAGAACCCATCACACTTTAATCCATCAAATCAATGAAATCAAAAAAAACAATAATCATCATAGTTGTCGCAGCGGTTGTAATACTTAGCCTGCTGGCTATCGGAAAAAAGCAGGGTTGGTTTGGTGATGAGGGATACCTCAAGGTTGCTGTTGAAACAGGTATCGAAAGAGAAATAGTGGAAGTCATCACTGCAAATGGGAAAATTCAGCCTGAAACCGAAGTAGCTATTTCTCCAGATGTATCGGGCGAAATCGTGGAACTGGTAGTGAAAGAGGGGGACGAAGTCAGAAAAGGACAATACCTGCTAAAAATCAAGCCGGAGGCCTATCAGATGGCACGTAACAGGGCCGAGGCCAGTCTGAATAATGCCAGGGCCCGGCAGAAACAGGCTGAAGCACAGTTGGGAATGTCCAGTCTGGATTATAAAAGAAACAACGAGCTTTTCGAAGAGGGCGCCATTTCAACCGCCGAATACGAACAATCCCAGGCAAACTACACTACAGCTCTTGCTGAGAAAGAGGCGGCCAAGTTTTCCGTAATGAGTGCGCAGGCCACCCTCGACGAAGCAGATGAGAGCCTGACCAAGACCTCCATATACGCTCCCATGAGCGGTACTGTTTCGAGCCTCTCCGTGGAGCTGGGTGAACGCGTGGTAGGAACCTCCATGATGTCAGGTACGGAGATGCTCCGTATTGCGGACCTGAACCGGATGGAGGTGGAAGTGGAGGTCAATGAGAACGATATTGTCCGTGTAACCGATCGGGATACTGCCATTATAGAAGTGGATGCTTATCCCGATACCCGTTTCAAGGGGGTGGTTTCGGAAATTCCTGTCTCCGCCAATACCACCGGGGTAACCACCGATCAGGTCACCAACTTTATGGTAAAGGTCCTGTTGCTTCCCGAATCCTATGAAGATAAAATTTCTGATTCTAATCCCTACCCGCTTCGTCCTGGAATGTCTGCCACTGCCGATATCCAGACAGACCGCAGAACCGGGATCTATTCGATTCCCATCCAGGCAGTAACCACACGAATGGATACTACGGGTACTGCTACCGCCAGTGAAGATCAGCAGATCGGCCAGGTTAGCTCCGATGGAACGGTCAGCAATACAACGCTTCCCTCAGACCAGAAGGTTTCAAGCGATGAGCCCATGGTGGTAGTCTTCGAGGTTTCTGAAGGGAAGGCATATATGAGAAAGGTGAAGACCGGGATCCAGGACAACAACTATATTGAAATTACCGAAGGCCTAGATGCAGATGCTGAAGTTATAGTGGCTCCCTATTCAGCCATTTCCCGACAGCTGAAGAATGACCTGAATGTGGAGGTGGTGAGCCAGGAGGAGCTCTTTGAGGGAGATAAAAAGAAAAGGGACTAAGAGAGGATGACCGGACCCCTGATCCTGCATATTGAAACGGCCACTGATATCTGTTCGGCCGCTCTTTCAGAAGGGAACCGGCAACTTTCACTGGTAGAGAGTGGTCAGGAACGCTCTCACGCAACCCTCCTGAATGCCTTTATAAAGAAGGCCCTGGCAGAAGGCGGAAAGGATTTCAAAGAGTTGAATGGCGTTGCTGTCAGTAAAGGTCCGGGGTCTTATACAGGCTTAAGAATCGGAGTCTCCACAGCAAAAGGCATTGCCTATGCACTTCATATTCCCCTTCTGGCAACGGGAACCCTGGAGAATATGGCCTTCGGGGCTATCTCCAGTTCCAGAGGAGAAGAGATGATCGCAGAGTTTGGCGATCTTTTACTATTCTGCCCCATGCTGGACGCCAGGCGAATGGAGGTCTATGCAGGCTTCTACACGAAAGAAAACGACATATTCAGGGAGGTAGCCGCAGATATTATTGACACTGACAGTTACCTCCAGATTCTGGAAACACATCCAGTCTGTTTTTTTGGTAGTGGAGCCGAAAAATGTAAGGCCCTCCTGAAGCATCCAAACGCGCATTTTCTGGAGGGTTTCCATCCCACAGCAAGCTCAATGATCGCTCCGGTACTCACAAAGTATTCTCAAAAACTGTTTGAGGACGTAGCCTATTTTGAGCCCTTCTACCTGAAAGATTTCATTGCGACCATACCAAAGAGAAAGGTATGGTAACCCGTACCGGCAACAAATAATATATTGATATATTTACATAATAAACAGACCAAATGGCAACGACAGCAGATTTTAGAAACGGATTATGCCTTGAATATAATAACGACCTCTATACCATCGTTCAGTTTCAGCACGTAAAGCCGGGAAAAGGCCCCGCATTTGTAAGAACCAAGTTAAAGAGCCTGACCACGGGGAAAGTGGTTGAAAATACTTTTTCTGCCGGGGTGAAGGTAAATACGGCCCGGGTGGAGAGAAGGCCATACCAGTACCTCTATACAGACGATCTGGGTCTGAATTTCATGCACCTGGAGACCTTCGAGCAGATCTCCATACAGGTTCATATGATTGAGAATGCAGATCTTATGAAGGAAGGTCAGGCAGTGGAAATTGTAGTTCACGCAGATACGGAGACACCTCTTACCGTTGACCTGCCACCTTTCGTTGAACTCCAGGTGACTTACACCGAACCCGGAGAGAAAGGGAACACTGCCTCTACTTCGGCCCAGAAACCAGCTGAACTGGAGACCGGAGCTAAAATCATGGTCCCCCTGTTTATTGATACCGGGGAGATGATCAAAGTGGATACCAGGGATCGTTCCTACTCTGAGCGAGTAAAAAAATAGAATAAACGCTGCTGAATGGCTAAATTTTCTGAAAACCGGCTGAAGCTTTCCACATTCAAACTAAACGCTTTACTGGATATCACACTGGCAATCAATGACAATGTATCCACCAGTGAATTAATACGCCGCTATGAGAAATTATTAACTGATGACCTCGATATCGGGAAGGTGATCGTCCTGAAGCTTTCTGACAAGTGGGAATGTCTGCTGAATTCAGGATTCGGACACCGCTTCTTTCAGCAGGTAGATCTGGAACGGGACCTCCTGCATTTTGATGAAATCTCATTTATTACTTCAGAACCTCAGCACTTCCCCGAGCTGGTTGATATTGTCATCCCAGTTACGCATAAAGATGAAGCCATCGCATACGTATTGATCGGGGACATTGAAGAGGAAGGAGAAGGGGTCAGTCCGATCATTAAACATCTTCGATTCATACAGACCCTTTCCAATATTATCGTTGTTGCCATTGAGAACAAAAGATTGTTCCAGGAAACCCTGCGCCAGGAGGCATTGAAGCGGGAAATGGAACTGGCCAGCAAGATGCAGACCATGCTGATCCCCGCCGATGAGAAACTCCCCTCCAATGAACATATCCTGATTAAAGCCTTTTACCATCCGCATTTTGATGTGGGAGGCGACTACTACGATGTGATTCAGCTGAGCAAGGATGAAGTTGGTTTCTGTATTGCAGACGTATCCGGTAAGGGAATTTCAGCAGCCATCCTGATGTCCAATTTCCAGGCAAATCTCCGTGCACTTTTTACTGCAGAACATGGCCTCACCGACACCCTGCACCGTCTGAATGACACAGTGATCAACAGTGCCAAAGGAGAAAAATTCATTACCCTTTTTATTGCCAGGTATCACTATAAGACCAGGGAATTGAAGTATGTAAATGCGGGGCATAACCCACCGCTGCTATACGAACCAGGCTCAGAGAAGCTGTCACTGCTGGCCAGTGGTTGCGTGGGCATGGGCATGCTGGATGACCTCCCCTTTGTGAACGAAGCAGCAATTGTCTTGGAAGAACCCGCAAAACTTTTCTGTTACACAGACGGACTGGTGGAGGTCATCCAGGATTCAGGGATTGAATTTGGAACGGAGAACCTGGAAAAGGAGCTTATAAACAACAGACCACTGGAAGAAAATATCCATTCCATTATTAAAAATCAGAAGATCCTGGAGGGTTCTGCCTCCATTTTTGACGATATCTCCATCATTGGTGCACAATTCCCAGGGAAGAAGGGATTCCACTAGGTAAATGTTTCCTCTTCGGGCTGGTCCCGGTGGTAGACATCCATGGCCACCAGCATAGCGGTATATCCCCAGAAAAGGACCGATATTTTATCAGTATCCAGAAAATTATTCAGCACCCCGTGCAAATAGTAGGACACCAGTCCCACCAGCACCGCCAGAGAAAAGATCCTGATGGAATTCTTTTTTGATCTGGCGTAGACCCGGATCCCGGTATAGATACTTGTTCCAACCACTAGCAATATACTCAGAAGTCCAAAAACGCCCGACTCTGCCAAAGGTCCCAGGTACTCACTGTGGGCATTCCCCATGGTACCAAAATCGGTACTGATACGGGTTTTTTCATAGGAACGCTGATAAGGGCCGTATTCAAACTGGAAAGTGCCCGGACCAAATCCAAAAAACGGTTTGTCCTTCCACATCCTGTAGGCACAGCTCCAACGGTTAAGTCTTTCCAGATTCGATTGATCTGTGGAGATATTTGAAATGGATTGGACATGTTCTGTCAGTTCCCCGGAAGATTCCACACGATTCTGTTCGAGTTTTATCATCAATTCCGTCCGAATGGAAAAGAAGAATCCCACCAGGATAGCCATCCCCACGAGAACGATCTCAAAGCGTATTTTCAATTTTAGAATGCCCCAGACTCCAAAGGACGCCAGGATGCTTACCCAGGTGGCTCGTGTATAAGAAACGATGGTGGCAAAAGCAAACAACAAGATCAATAATACCATTAAGAATCTGGTATTAATATCCTCTCGCTTTATAAGCAGGAAGAGGGCCACCAGAACGGGGAGCATAAAGCCCAGGGAGGCACCATAGGAAGTATGGTCCTTGTAAAAGGGAGCGGCAACTGAATGCGCCATCACCTGGTTATCCAGGCCATAAGGCAGGTGTTGAATCAGGGTATAGATAATCACTCCGGTAAAGGTGATTACAAAAAGCCACACATAGGTATGCATGCGCTTTTCTTCCCTGAATAACTGGGTTGCCAGAAGGTAAAAACCCACAATAAACCAGAGCCTGGAAGCCAGCATTTTGAAAGAGACCAGCATATCCTGACTGGTTAGACAGGTGATAAACAGCCAGGCCAGGTGAAAATAGATGGCCAGAGTTACCGGGTGTCGGAGTACCTTCAGATCAATCCGGTCGCCCATGAGATATTTCATCAGGTAGAGCAAGAGCAAGCCCGCCAGCAAGGGTTCTGTCGGAAGATACATATCGATGCTTAGTCCTTCAACCAGCCTGCTTAGCGGAATGGAGACCGGAACAAACAGGACGATAACCAGGAGATATTTGTCGGCTGAAACCAGGGCAAGGGCCAGGAACAATAGCACGGCAGGCACCAGGGGGATGAAGAATATCTCCAGGGCCAGCATAATACTGTTCAAAACAATGAAGGAGATAAGGATCCCCCATAAGAGAGTCTTCGGATACCTGGACTGGATTCCGTTTATCATTTTTCTTCCTGTATGGCCACCCTGTCTCTCACATTGTCGATGACAATCAGCACAATTAAGGCAAACAAGAGGGAGGCAAAGGTAGATACAATGACGATCAGAGACTTATTGGGATAGGCCTTCTTCTCCGAGGGATAGGCCGCTTCCACCACAAATTTATGAGGAAGATTCTGCTCAGCTTCAAGGCGGGCCTCCTTATACTTGAGATTCAAATCAGAAACCTGGCTGGTCTCATAGCGCAGCATATTCATCATGGTAATATACAGAGCTCCGTTTTCCGAAATAGCTTTAATCAGGTTATTCCCCGGATCCCCGCTGGTCTGTAAATTTCCGGAGACTCTGGAACTCAATATATTCATGGAGTCCTTTAGTAAGGTCAGATTATGAGCGGCTTCAAGGTATTCCTTTTCAACCAGGTGAAATGCCTCCCAGGCACGCTCCTTGATCATACTATTGTACACCGTGTCCACCAGGTCAGAAATATCGTTGGCAATATTTGCGGCATATTCGGGGTCTTTATCCATCACCGAAATCTCCACCGACATGAATTCAGTCAGACGAAAATTGATATTGGATTTATACTTTTCATAAAGCCGGGTTAAAGGATATTTCTCGTCGCCTCTGATTTCGTAATGCTCCAGCAGCTTATACTTCTGAATTATCCGGGAACGAATGGGTTCCGAATTTAAAATCTGCAAAAGTTGTTCGGCCTGCTCCTCCTCTCCGAAACCATGCACATTCTGCCGTCCTGAATAGTTCTGCGAAAGCAGGTCCTTTGAAACGGATGTGCTTGAGGCCGGAAACATAATCACTGAAGACTGAAACATGGGAGTGATCAGCAAGGAGACTATGACGGAAGCAATTCCCGCAATCAAACCAACTGCCATCAGAATGAATTTTTTCTTCCAGATATAGATCAAAAGATCCACTGAGCTGAAATTATACCCCGGTTGCCTGGCTTTTTCCATATCAATGCTTGTTATTGGTCTTTTACCCTTATGAGGTAATAATTCTTTTTCCCTTTCTGGACCACCAGATATTTGTGATTGATGAAGTCTTCCCCTGTAATCTGCTGTTCCGGCCCGGATAACTTCTGTTTGTTTATGCTGACACCTCCTCCCAGGACCATTCGCCTGGCCTCGCCCTTGGAGCTAAAAACAGCGGTTTCCACAGCCAGAAGTTCCAGTACATCTCTTTTCATATCCGCGGAAGAGATCTCGAATTGAGGCACCCCTTCAAAAACCGAAAGAAACACATCCTCTCTGATTTTCTTCAAGGATTCGGTGGTTCCCTTTCCAAAAAGAATGCCTGAAGCCTCCAGAGCCATGTCATACTCTTCCCGGGAGTGGACCATCACTGTAATTTCTTCTGCAAGCCTCTTCTGCATGACCCTCAGGTGGGGGGCTTCTGCATGCTCAGCGATAAGGGCCTCAATTTCTTCGCGTTTAAGCATGGTGAATATCTTCAGGTACTTCTCTGCATCTTCATCCGAGACATTGAGCCAAAACTGGAAAAACTTGTAGGGAGTGGTACGGGCAGGATCGAGCCAGACATTTCCTTCCTCTGTTTTTCCAAACTTTCCTCCATCCGATTTGGTGATCAGGGGCCAGGTAAGGGCAAAGGCCTCCCCTCTTTCAATGCGCCTGATAAGTTCGGTCCCGGTTACAATATTGCCCCACTGGTCGGAGCCTCCCATTTGCAGCTTACACTGATGATCCCGGTAAAGCACCTGGAAATCATACCCCTGCACCAGCTGATAAGTAAATTCCGTAAAGGACATTCCAGATTTGCTATCGGATCCAAGCCTCTTCTTCACGGAATCCTTTGACATCATGTAGTTGACGGTAATATGTTTCCCTATATCCCGGATAAATCCAAGGAAGGTGAACTCCTTCATCCAGTCATAATTGTTCACCATAAGAGCCCTGTTGGAACTTTCAGTCTCAAAATCAAGAAAGCGCGCAATCTGCTTCTTTAAAGCTTCCTGGTTCGTTAAAAGGGTGGACTCGTCCAGTAAATTCCGTTCCTGCGACTTTCCACTGGGATCACCAATCATGCCTGTGGCACCTCCCACCAGGGCAATTGGCCTGTGTCCGGCATGCTGCAATCGCTTTAGCATCATAACGCCCACCATATGCCCGATATGAAGCGAATCGGCCGTGGGATCAATTCCCACATAGGCAGTTACCTGTTCTTTGCCAAGCAACTCCTCCGTCCCGGGCATGATATCGTGGATCATTCCTCTCCACTTTAACTCTTCAACTAAGTTTTTATCAATAGAGATTCTTCCCATTTCAAAAGCCATTAACTTACTAACCCATTAAGCATCATTATATTGCCACCGGAAAGGTATTTTCCGTGTCCTCTTTGTTTTTAGGTATAAACTCTTTCCAATTCTGTTTTCTCAAATAGGGGAAAACAGCAGGAGCAAACGCCGATAGCGGCTTATACAGCAAAGATCCCTCAATACGTTCTGGTTTAATAATCTGTTTATCCTGGTTGACCTGGTTTACGGGCCAGAGTATCATGCTGATAACAAATGCGGTAACCAGCAGTCCAAATCCCATTCCCAATACACGGTTTACCAGGTTAAGAGCCACCGCTTTAACTAGTTTCTCGACCATATATGCTGCCAGATGTACAAGGAGTACAATAAAAACAAAGGCCACTGAAAAGGCAATGATATTCAAATATTCCGGTGAGATATCAAAAATCGAATCCAGCAGGGATGCAAATACGGGTCGCAGTTTGATGGCCCCAAATATTCCGAGAATCAGTGCCAGAAGAGAACCCGCCATCTGGAGCAAACCCTTTTTAAATCCCCTGTAAAGAGCAAAAAGCAAGGGTACCAGAAATAAAATATCAAGGATATTCATATGGGTGAATTGGACGCACAAATAAACGGAATTCTTCGGAGATATGATAATATTTTTGTTTGCGTTGGATCAAAAAAAAGCTGATATTGACTATTGTAAATAATCCGCCATGGAAATCCGAAAATTTAGATCGGAGTACAAACTGGAGCTGATCCCCACTTCACACGCAGGCATCTTTCTTGGGGACCTGGTATGGGATCCCCTCTTTGGTCCTCCGGATTTCTCCCGGAAGGGAATGCCCAATACCATCTATACCGCCTTCCTGGATGCCGGACTTATTAATAAAAAAGATTGGGAACAGTTCAGGAAAGAGAACCAGGATACAGCTCTTGTCCCTGCTCATTTCGCAGCACGTATGGTGGATGTAAATGTTGAATTTATCCAGGAGTTTCAGCATCCCAAGATTGGAAAGATCAGTGCTGATTTCGTGACAGAAAAACTCAGCAAATTCACCTTTGGAAACCTTCAGATGAGGGAGATGAACAACTTGATGCGTATTAAGATAGACCAGTTCCTGGAACAGATGAAGGCCTCCCGTTGGAGAGAATATGATGGAAGCATCCGGCGAGTATTCATGATTACCGAGCTCTATTACGGAACCATCCGGATCCTGATTGCAAAGCAGTTCAGTTCTGAACTGGAGAACAGCATGAAAAAGGTTCAGCTTTTAGCCTCCAGTAGATCTGAAGGAAGCCATGCCGTCGAATATGAGTTTTCGCACGACAATGTTCCTTTTGCCATGCGAGTCGAAAGGGTACGTAATTTTAATGGTTAAAGACTACCCTCTTTACCTTCCCAGCACCAGTCTTGCACTCAGGGCTACATTGAAGGAAACATCCTTTCCTGAATGGTTGATCACATACCACTCCGGTCTCCAATCCAGCCCCACCTGCACCGGTCCAGCTTTCAGATAAGTACCCAGGTTCATAGCCAGAGTTCCGTAAAACTCATCATACACATGCGTATTGAGATATCCGATTCCCCCGCCTAAGCCGGCGTAAAGTCCAAAACTTCTGTTTCGCAGCAAGCTGAAAAGCTTCAATCCGGTAAATTTCCATGACTCATTGGCCCAACCAAGATCAAATTCGCTTCGCCCAATATTCTGAACCGAAAGTTCAAGACCTCCGTATGCATTGCCGTCAACACCAAAAAGACCACGGGCTCCAACAGCCCACTGTGCCGAGGCCGTTCCAAACAGTCCTACCAGGAGGAAGACCGTAAAATAAAATCTGAGTTTTTTCATATTCGAATTCCTTTAGGGTGCCCTTAGATGAAACGCGAACCAAGGCCAAATAGTTGCCTGAATCCCTGGAGAAAGCCTAGGGAAGTGGCAGCAGATCCAGAACCTGGTGTAATTGCTCTACATGAAAGAAACGGGCAGAATCAGGTTCATTGTCCACCTCTTCATGGGCCCAGGTGGTATGGTAGGGTACGTGTATCCCCCAGGATCCCAGTTCAAGCGGCGGAATAATATCAGATTTTAAAGAGTTCCCGATCATTAAAAATGACTCTGGAGGAATATCCAGATGCTTAAGAAGCTGCATGTATTGCTGCTCTTTTTTGTCGCTCATTACCTCGATGTGGTGAAAGTAATCCGCAAGGCCGGAGCGCTGCATTTTTCTCTCCTGATCCAGCAGATCTCCTTTGGTCGCCACAATCAGCCTGTAATGCGGGGCCAGCTGTTTCAGAACTGTCTTAACATCATCCAGCAACTCGATAGGACGGTCCAGCATGGACTTTCCAAATCCAATGATCCGGCTGATATCTCTGCTGGACACCCCCCCATCTGTCAGATGAATGGCACATTCAACCAGTGAGAGCATAAAAGCTTTTATCCCATAACCGTACAGCCTGAGATTGGCAATTTCTGTCTCAAAAAGTTTCCCTGCAATATTCCCGTTAACTCCATAAGAGGTCACCAGCTGCACAAACTGATCCTCGACTTCCCTGTAATAGGGTTCATTGACCCACAGGGTATCATCGGCATCAAAACCGATTATCTTAATTCCTTCAATCATTACTATCTCTCTTTCGAAAGAGCAAAGGTAGTTATTATGGACCGATTGGTCCCAGGTCCCTGGGGATGATATCCTCGCGGGTAACCGTCAGACTCCGCATTTGAACAGGACTACCGTATCCATTCTCTGTATCCATAAAAAAACCCAGCCCGGAGAGCCTTCCGCTGATGGTTGAACCAGAATCGATCCCTACCGATACCACCTGTCCATCGCGCCCATCCCTGCGAATGGCCAGGTCATTGCCCACAAAATGAAAATGAGGATATTTCCTGGCCTCCGCAAAGCGTTTTAGCTTTAGTGTGGGGGTATGGCCATGCACCACCAGATATCCTTTCCAGAGATCGGTGGAACCTTCGAAGAAACTTTCCCGGGCCCATAGAAAAGAGTCCCCCGCTTCCAGCTGTTTATCCAGCAAATATTGTTGCAGGTCCTGATAGTCTTTGAGTAAAAGCTGATCCGCTACGGGAATGGCGGGTGATATACCCGCATGAGTGGCCAGTATCTTCTGATCTGGTCCTGACTCTGTGAGGTGGCTCATTAACAGGCTGCGGAAGAATTTCAGGTAGCGGTCCTCCATCTGAGACTGGAAACTGAAAAATCCCGCAAAACCAAAGGACTGAAGAGTCGCCTCCCCTCCATTCCGGTACCATAACTCCATGGGATTGATCCCAAACACCGAATCTTCCAGGGCATTCAACATCATCTGCTCGTGATTTCCCATCAGGCAGGCTACCGGCATTTCCAGCTCCATTATACGATCTATCACCTCCCGGGTATGGGGTCCGCGGTCGATATAATCACCCACAAAGACAATTTGATAAGGCTTGTATTTCCGGATAGCTGCCAGCAGATTATCGAGAAGGCTAATCTCTCCGTGAATATCCCCTATGTACCAGCAATTCTTCATAACAGTAAGCATTTAAAGTACTAAAAATTCTAAATTTGCTCCATGTCAATAAGCAAAAAACAACGCTTTGGGATCATTGTATTTATTATCCTGATTATAGCAGCCATCCTGGTGACCATAGAACCCTGGAAAAGATCCTCCAATGAGAATCAAAACGCCGGGGACCCTGATCCTGTGCCCTCAGAACTGATTAATCATTGAAAAGGCCTGGCTGCAAGCGATACCGGGACCGGGAGTTTTTTCCTGACGCCTGAAGCCATTTTGCTGATAAAAAGGTGAATTATTATCAGACTAAGAAATTAACCATCGTTTTTGGGGAAAAAAGTTCCCTTTCAGGTGGATGGAGAACTCTATTTTGACACTACCTTTGAGGTGAGTTTATAGCCTGCAGCACTCCAGATCATTTACAATCCTGCAGGGAAGCATTTTTTTAATGACTAGTACATCTTATACCGCCTTTTATGACCTGGATCACACTATTCTGGACGGGAACAGTGCCACCCACCTGGTGATGGAGGCCCGCAAGCGGGGAGTCATGAGTGAAAAACAGTACCGTCTGGCCGTCTGGCTTTCCCTGCTCTACAAACTAAACCTGGGGGAGCCCACCCACATGATCAACCGGATGCTTTCCTGGTTGAAAGGGCTGAAAGAAGCTGAAATCATAGCGCTGGCACAGGAGATTTTTGAAAGCACTATTAAGGATACCATCCGGCCTGAAATCCTGGAGACCATTCACGAACACCGGGCTTCAAATGGTTCCGTAGTTTTGCTATCATCGGCAACCAATCCCATATGTTGCCCGGTTACCAAATACATGGGCCTGGATGCAATGATCTGCACCCAGCTGGAAACCAGCGGGGGAACGCTGACAGGCAATACCAGCGGAAAACTGGTCTACGGACCTGAGAAAAAGGTACGAATGCTGGCCTTCTGCAGGGACCATGGGATTGATCCCCAAGAAGCATGGTATTATGGCGATTCACACACGGACAGGTATGTGATGGAAGCCGTGGGAAATCCTGTGGCGGTCTCCCCCGATAAACGTTTGCAGAGAATTGCAAAAAGGAAACACTGGCCCATCCTCTTGTAGCAAATTTTCCGTAACTTTTTTCTATGAAATATTTCCCAGTCATTCTGATGTGTGGGATGCTTTTCGCTGCATCCCGCATCCAAGGCCAGCTGCCGAAGCAGCTGGTTCTGGAAAAAGTCCATGAACCCCTTGAAAAAGCCTTCACCATTCTAAAACCCCGGGCTTGGGAGATGGAGGGCGGGATTTCCAGATGGGATCCTGTGGCTACAGGAGGGGCTGCAAATGCCATTGAAGCGAAAATTGATTTTGCATTAAAAAGTGACCCCGGAGGAACCATTCAGATTCACTGGTTGCCCGATATCTATTTTGTTGACATGGCCGGCTCCATGGTAGCCGGAATGTTTCCCGAGGGCAGTTTCTACAATGGCATGCCCGTACTGCATAAAATGAATGCATCCGCCTTTCTTCAAAACCACCTGGCTCCTTACCTTCACCCGGACACTCAGGTATCTGTCAGGGTAATCCGGACATTGCCTGAGATAGAGAAACTCTGCTACGAAACCGATCTAGTTAAAGAGATGCAAAGCAGGTATTCTTCTGCTGTAGCGGATTTTTTCTATGTGGAAGAAAAGGTCCGGTACCACGAACGTGCATTCTGCATCATCCATGATATGGGGCCCTATACTGCCGGAATGTGGAAAAATCGAAGTACAGTGGTTATCCGGGCCCCTGAGGCATCCTTCACGTACTGGGAACCCCTGTTTCAGGAAATCGGCAAATCAGTTCAACTAAACCCACAATGGATCCAGGCGGAGCTAAGGGGACAGATGCAACGAGGAAGTACCATGATCAGGACCATGAACGATATCCAAAGAATAGGCCAGGAAATACAGAAAAGTCATACAGAGACCAATGCAAAAATCAACCTCCAGGCCTATCTCAACCTGACCGATCAGGAAGACTATATAAATCCCCATACCAATGAAATAGAACGGGGAACCAACCAATGGGATCACCGGTGGGTGGATGACCTGGGCAATGTGATCTATACCAACGACCAGGAGTACAATCCCAATTTCGATCTGGAGCTGCAGATGCAGGGATTCCGCAGGAGCAAGATAAAAAGATAAAGCTGCAGTGGAGCTACACTGAAATCACCTGTACGATAAACAATTCCGTGGTACAGGTGTTCTACATTCTGAATGTTAAAATTTGTCTTTCAGCCTAAGATTCTATTCCTTGTTTTCTAAATAAAATTCTGCAACTATGGCAACAGATCAAAATTCAGGAAATTCCTTATTCCACCCTTCCAAAGAAGTAAAAAAGCGCGCACGTGTTAAAAATTACGACAAACTCTACCAGGAATCCATCACCAACCGGGAAGGATTCTGGGCCAAAGAAGCTGAAGAATTAAGCTGGTATAAGAAATGGGACCGGGTACTGGATGACAGTTCCAAACCCTTTTACAAATGGTTTACCGGGGGAAAAACCAATATCGTTGCCAATGCCATCGACCGGCACCTGAATTCAGAAACAAAAAATAAACTCGCTCTTATCTGGGAAGGAGAGCCCGGGGATGTTCGTACCTACTCCTATTTTGCACTGAACCGGGAGGTCAGCAAGTTTGCCAATGTCCTCAAGGCCATGGGTGCCAAAAAAGGAGATATAGTCACCATCTATATGCCCCAGATCCCTGAGATCATCATTGCCATGCTGGCCTGCGCCAAAATCGGGGCTGCCCATAGTGTTGTATACGGCGGATTTAGCGTGGAAGCTCTGGCTGAGCGAATCGCTGATGCACATAGTAATATCCTTATCACTGCCGACGGAGGCTTCAGGCGTGGGAAAGCCACCAAGCTGAAAACCATCGCCGACGATGCTATGCGTCGTTCTCCCACCATCGATGTCTGTATCACAGTCAAACGGACCGGGGAAGAGTGCTACATGGAAAATGACCGTGATTTCTGGTGGCATGATTTAATGGGCATGCCCATCGCTTCGGCCAAGTGCGAAACCGAGCAAACAGACGCTGAACATCCCCTCTTCATCCTGTACACCAGTGGCACCACCGGAAAACCCAAGGGACTCGTCCATACGCATGGAGGATATTCAGTTTATGCTTCAAGTACTTTTAAATATGTGTTTGATATTCAGCCTTCTGACCGATGGTGGTGTGCTGCCGATCCTGGCTGGATTACCGGACATTCGTATATCGTTTATGGCCCGCTGATTAACGGAGCCACCATTCTCCTCTACGAAGGGGCCCCTAACCATCCCTATCCCAACCGCTGGTGGCAGATGATAGAGAAATATGGGGTCAATGTCTTTTACACCAGCCCAACAGCCATCAGAGGCCTTATGCGCTATGGTGCTTCCTGGGCCGATAAACATGACCTGAGTACACTGAGACTGCTTGGATCGGTGGGTGAACCCATTAATCCGGAGGCCTGGAAGTGGTATTACGAAGTGATAGGAAAAAACAACTGCCCCATCATGGATACCTGGTGGCAGACCGAAACAGGTGGATTTATGATCACCCCGCTACCCATCACCCCCCTGAAACCAGGATCGGCAACGAAGCCCTTCTTCGGAAATGAAGTATCCGTGGTGGATGAATCCGGCAAAGAGGTAAATCCCGGTACGGAAGGAAACCTGGTGATTAAAAATCCCTGGCCAGGCATGGCACGTACCATTCTGGGAGATCCGGACAGGTTCATTGAAAAATACTGGCAACTTTACCAGAAACAGGGCTGGTATCTGACCGGAGACTCGGCGAAAATCGATGAGGATGGGTATGTGTGGATCATCGGCCGAAACGATGATGTAATGAAAGTAAGCGGGTACAGGCTGGGATCAGCTGAGATAGAAAGCGCCCTGGTGAGTCACGTTTCAGTTACCGAAGCTGCTGCCATCGGTTTGCCGGACAAATTGAAAGGCAATATCATTCATGCCACAGTTATTCTGAAAGATGGATTTTCAGCCTCAGATCAGCTTGCCAATGAATTGAAACAGCATGTGGCTGATGAGATTGGTCCCATTGCGAAACCCGCATTCATTGTTTTCGCGGATTCCCTGCCAAAAACCAGGAGCGGGAAGATTATGAGACGTGTCTTGAAAGCTAGGGCCCTGGGGCAGGAGGAAGGAGACCTGAGCACCCTGGAAGAGTAAGCTTCATGAAAATTGACCCTGGTCAGGAATATTTGAATTGAAATATATAACTTAGGTCTCCTCATAAGTTATTTTTCATGAAGAATATTATTGAACTATCCGGTATTACAAAAACATTTGGATCGGTAAAGGCTGTTGATAATCTTTCCCTGGAGGTACCCAAGGGAAGTATTTATGGCTTCATTGGTCCCAATGGATCCGGCAAAACCACAACCATCCGCATGATCATGAAGATCATGTATCCCGACCGAGGCAAGCTCCTGATTGATGGTCAGGAAACCAATTTCGAACGTCTCAAAAATGTGGGCTACCTGCCTGAAGAACGGGGGCTTTACAAAAAAATGAAGATCGGGGAGTTGCTCCAGTTTCACGGGGAACTGAATAACGGGACCGATCTTCCTGACCGCATTGACCAGTGGCTCGAAAGGCTGGAATTGAGGCGGTATAAAGAGAAAAAAGTGGAGACCCTCAGTAAAGGGATGAGGCAAAAGTTGCAGTTTATCGCCACTATCCTGCATCAGCCAGAGCTGATTATCCTGGATGAACCCTTCAGCGGGCTGGATCCGGTAAATGCCGACATGATGAAAGATATCATTCTGGAACTCCAGCAAAAGGGGGCAACCATCATCTTTAGCACTCACGACATGGCCATGGCCGAACGGATGTGCGACTATATTTTTATGATCTATCAGGGAAAGAAGGTGCTGGATGGAACCCTTGAAAATATTCAGGATCAATACGGCAACGATACGCTGCGTATTCAATCAGATATGGGAACCGAAGCTCTGGAGGGGCTTAAAGGCATTGACAAGGTCAATAATTTTGGAAAGTTGCAGGAAATCCGGCTGGAAGAGGGTGTCGACCCCCAGAATATCCTGGCTGAGCTTCTGAAAAAAACCCGCATCAGCAAATTTGAGATAACTAAACCATCCCTTAACGACATATTTATCCGGATCGCATCCCCGGAGAGAAAGGAGGCAGGCAATGAGTAAAATTTGGACCCTATTTAAGCGTGAATACCGGGCCGCGGTAAGAACCAAAAGCTTTATAATCAGTCTGATCCTGGTACCCATCATGATGGGTGGCGGATTTGCTGCCATGATTATCATGGAGAAAAACAAGGATACGGATGATAAGCATTTTGTGGTGATCGACCACTCCGGAATGATGCTCGACCCTTTGAATAAAGCCTTAGAGGCAAGAAACAGCACAGAGATCTTTCACTCTAACACCGGGGATAAAATTGATGCAGCTTATATCGTAGAGTTTTTGGATCCGGATCTTCAGGATCCCGAAGCACAGCAGCTGGCTCTGTCTGCCAGAGTCGAGTCCCAGGAGCTGCATGCCTTTATTGAAATCGGTCCAGATATTCTGCACCCGGCGGGTGAAGGAAAGGAGGCCTATCTAAAATATTACTCCCAGCACTCATTCAACGACCAGATACGATACTGGTTCCAGAATGTGGTGAACAACAACCTGAGAGAGCTGCGGGCAGCAGAGCTGAATCTGGAGGAGGCCCAGGCCCAGGAACTGCTCTGGTGGATCAATGTGGAAGGGATGGGACTGGTCACGGTGGACAAAAAAACAGGGGAGCAGCAGGAGGCAGAAAAAACCAATGAGCTTCAAAGCTTCCTGGTTCCTTATGTGCTCCTGCTTCTGATGTTTATGCTGGTTATGATGAGTGCCATACCACAGCTTAGCAGTGTCATGGAGGAGAAAAATGAAAAGATTGCAGAGGTCCTTTTGGGAACGATCACGCCTTTCCAGTTTATGATGGGCAAGGTGCTTGGGGGCATCGGAGTTTCCCTGACCACCGCAGCCATTTATGTGGGGGCAGGGGTGTTTACCCTGAAATACATGGGAATGGAGTCTTTGATCCCCCTGGATGTATTGCCCTGGTTCTTTATCTTTACCGTCCTGTTCATCCTGATGGTGGGTTCGGGTATGGCGGCTTTGGGTGCCACCTGTAACGACAACAAGGATGCTCAATCTCTGACCTTTCCAGGCATTCTTCCAGCCATCATTCCCCTGTTCCTGATAGCACCGGTTATTGCCGATCCCACGGGTCCTCTGGCAACGACGATGGCCCTGATTCCGCCTTTTACTCCCACGGTCATGGTGATGAGAATGGCATCCTCGGTAACTATACCCATGTGGCAGCCGGTGGTTGGGCTTTTGGGAGTAATTCTGTTTACCATATTTACCGTCTGGATCGGGGCAAGGATATTCAGAACTGCGATCCTGATCCAGGGGCAAAAACCAACCCTGTCCAACCTATTCAAATATGCATTTAAGGGATAATAGCCTGTTTCGAGCGAAGTCTGGGAAAAAGCATGCCAGTCTTCTTCTTATACTTCAGGTAATCATCTCCAAAAGCTTCTGCTAAAATACGTTCTTCATATTTGCAAATAACAATATAGAATCCGACGATCACCAGGATAAAGGCGCAGGAAGCTAAAGACATGGTAATAAGGGAGGCCCCCAGGTAAAAGAGGATTGCTCCCAGGTAGATGGGATGCCGGACCATGGCAAAAACACCTGTTTGGATCACTTCGGGTTTCTCTCGTTCGGTTCCGAATACTGCTTTCATCCCCTTCCGGGCAAAATACCAGCCGCTAAGTAGAATCAATCCAGCAAGCGGAACACGGATATAATTTGAAACCACCTCCACCAGGAAGGTGGAGTAGTGAAATATAAATGAATCGGTAATCCACAGCCCCAGGAACATCGCCAACAGGATTAACTGACCCGAATCTCCCCACCGGTGCTCTCCGGTCAAATGAGGATGTTCAGCATGCTTTTTGGTACTCATTTTTTATTTCGAAATTAAATAATATTCTCCTCGGGATGTTAAAACCCAATGAATAATCGGTGAGAATTCCGCAAATGACATACATTTGAATCAGATAAAAGCAAGATCATGAAAAAGGCCATTCTATTCCCATTTCTTATCCTTATATCCATCCTCTCCTTTCCCCAGCAAACCAGTCAGGAGGATATTGATCATAAGGTAGAGAAGTTCTTTCAGACACATGGAGGATGGTACGATATGAATGTCCCTGCTTCGGATGGAAAACTTTTATACGATCTCATTCTTGAGAACAAATACCAGCAAGTCCTTGAGATAGGAACCTCCACCGGCCACTCCACCATCTGGATGGCCTGGGCACTCAGCAAAACGGGAGGTAAACTGATCACCATTGAGATTGATGAATCCAGACACCTGGAGGCTCTTAAAAATTTCAAAGAAGCGGGGGTGGACCATCTCATTGATGCCCGTCTTGCCAACGCCCATAAGCTGGTTCCAGACCTGAAGGGACCTTTTGATTTTGTATTCAGCGATGCGGATAAAGGATGGTATCAGAATTACTTTGAAGCGGTAGATCCTAAATTGAAAGTAGGTGGATGCTATACCACGCACAATGTATCAGACAGAGCGGGGGTTCGCTGGAACCGGGATTACCTGCAGTTTCTGCAAGGTTTAAACCACTTTGAAACAAAGGTCAACAATTCCGGGGGAGGAATGGCCATCAGCTTTAAGAAAGCACAAAAATAGCTCTTCTTTTATCCTTGATCCAAGTGCTCTACTCCAGAATTCCAGTTTCGAACCTGCTCATTATGCGAAGACTTCTGCTGTTTACTCTTTTCTTTCTGTTTCTTCTCCTGCCTTCAAGAAGCCAGGATCATCACCCTCGCTTTGAGTCCATTGATGTGCTAAATTATCGTTTTGAGATAGATCTGAACGATTCCACAAATCTGATTCGTGGGATCGCTGACATGGATATCGTATTCAAAAAAGGGCTGGATCAATTCCAAATTGATCTGGCTTCATTCCAGGCCGATGGCACAGGAATGAAGGTGGAACGGATCACCGCTGATGGAAAGGACCTGCAGTTTCTTCACCAGGAGAATCAAATTACTTTGAGCATTCCCCATACCCGGGAAGGATCGAAACATCGTTTCAGGATCATTTACAGCGGGATTCCCGGGGATGGACTGATCATCTCGAAAAATAAATTTGGGGACCGGACTTTTTTTGGAGATAACTGGCCCAACCGGGGACATCACTGGCTTCCTCTGGTGGACCACCCTTCGGATAAAGCTATAGTGGAGTTCATTGTCTCGGCACCGGACCATTACGGAGTGGTAGCGGTGGGTGAACTAGTATCTGAAAAAAAAGAGTCGGGAAAAATCATATCACACTGGCTCACTACAGTTCCTCTCTCCTCCAAGCTCATGGTAATTGGTGTTAGTCCGTTTGCAGTCCAGGAGATGCTCAGCAAATCCGGGATACCGCTCTCTTCCTGGGTATATCCTCAAAACAGCGAGGAAGGTTTTTTTGATTACAGCATCGCCACCCGGCCCCTGGATTTTTTCGAATCCTATATCGCCCCCTATCCCTATTCCAAACTGGCCAATGTGCAATCCAAAACCGTTTACGGGGGCATGGAGAATGCCAGTTGCATCTTTTATCACGAACGAACCGTCACCGGCAAGCAGGATCATGAAATTCTGATTACTCATGAGATGGCACACCAGTGGTTCGGGGATGCAGTTTCTGAATTGAACTGGCACCACATCTGGCTGAGTGAGGGATTTGCCACCTATCTTACCGACCTCTATATCGAGCAGACTTTTGGCCGGGAGGCCTTTGTAGCCTCTATGCTGGATGAGAGGGAGCAGGTGCTGAATTTTGCCCGCCGGAGAATGGCTCCCATTGTCGATACTACTTTGGCTGTTTCCACCCGGCTCCTGAATAAGAATACCTATGAAAAAGCCGGCTGGGTGCTCCATATGTTAAGACATTCCATGGGAGACGAGTTGTTTCAGGACTGTGTTCAGGCGTTCTATGAAAAATTTAAATTCAGCAATGCCCTTACCGAAGATTTCCAGGACGTGGTGGAGTCCCTTACCGGGAAAAAGTACGAGAAGTTCTTCCATCAGTGGTTTTATCAAAGTGGCCATCCTGTGCTTTCCGTGCAATGGAAGAGACGTGGAAAAAAGATTAATCTGACCGTAAATCAACATCAACTAGGGCCTCTTTTTGAGTTTCCGCTCGATATTGAATTACGCAGTACCCGGGGAGAAGCTTTCAGAAAGACGCTAATTATTGACAGCGCCTCCCAGAGTTTTGTCTTCACCCCCTCTTTCAAGGCCAAAGACCTGAGGCTCGATCCGGACACCTGGCTGTTGTTCGAAATCTACAAACTCCCGTAAATACTCGGATCGGGATAAAACGCTGCAAAATCGAACCAGTATCCCAAAAAGGAAAGGGGCGAACTCAGCCTTGCATCCTTTCGGGGACCGGCCCTGAAGCAGGAGAACTCTGCCCGTACTATTCCCGTTTAACAACTGAATGGAGTGTTTCGCATCAACTTCTGCTAAATTTCCAGATGCCCCGGCTGTACCATTTATTGCCAGTTGATCCCCTTCAAAAAAAAAATACAGGGTTCGGTTTATATCCCCCGAAGCCGGAGGAAGGCTGCATCCGGCTTTTGGTTCCATCTCAATATACCAGATGGCTACTTCGTTTTCGGACGTGCTTTTTCTGGGAAGGTTCAGCCAGATTTGGAATAGCTCCAGAGGATTTGGAGAGTCCTGGTTTACCAGGGGGAACATTTCAGCATGCTGAATTCCTTTCCCTGCAGTCATCCACTGCACATCCCCATGCCCGTAACGACCTGCTCCTCCCAGAGAATCTGAATGATCCACTATTCCTTTTCTCACTACCGTCACTGTCTCAAACCCCCTGTGGGGATGCACTGGAAAACCCGGAATGGTTCTCCCGTGATACATACGCCAGCCATCTTTAATCTGGAAATCACTCCCCAGGTTCCTTCCTGCAAGCGAGGCGGCTGGAGCATAGGCTCCATCGCCCTCAGGGTAGGCATCGGCATGGTAAACACAAAAAAGAAAAGGATCCCTGGTGGCCCACGGAAATCCCAGTGGTTTGATCTTCAATACACTATTGTGGTTTTCCATTTTACCAAAGTTTCTTCTAAAAGGATATAACAATAGCAGGGCTGTTTTCTAACAAAACAGCCCAAAAGCTATAAGGGCAGGGCTTAATTGTGCAGGTACTGAAGCAGCTCCTCGGACATTTTAAAGATGGTATAGCGGTGGGAATGTTCCCCGCATGCTGTTATACCCTCGTCCGAGACCTTGTATGTGCTCTTTTCCCCTGCAATTCGGGAGAAATAGATCTGGTGTTCTTTCAGATTCTCATCTATCATCAACACCTGAATCAGGTTTTCATCCAGCTCAGCATCCAGGCTTTGTAAGCAGAGTGGACAAAAGAAATCGATTCGTTCACCCTCATCAAAGTGAAACTGTGGATGTTTAATGCTGGAATAGTTGCCGATTTCAGGATGCACCAGCAACAATCCCCTCTCCCTTCTTGTATTCCGGATTTTGAATACAATGTACCCTCCTACCCTTAAATGTCCCCTGCAATGAGGACACATGTACTGATTATTCATGATCAGGAATTTTGAGGGATTTCTTATAGTGCAAGTTACGACCTGAGACCTGGGAAGTCAATAAAAATCATATTTTTATAGAACAAAACTCTCTGCCCGTGACTGCTTTTTCCCAAAACAAGAATATAAATGAGAAGTATCTACCATACCTTGCTTGAACAGATTCGCTCAGGATCCAATACCGTTCTGGCTACAGTAGTGCATACTGCAGGATCAACCCCACAGAAACCCGGCAGTTCAGCACTTTTCGGAGAATCCGGTCTCCTGGCCGGAACCGTTGGAGGAGGAATGCTGGAACGAGAAGTGCAACATATTGCCGAAAGTGTGATGATATCCGGAGTTTCCGATTATTTCTTTTTTAATCTGGACACGGATGAGGGAGGCGAAGGTGCCATTTGTGGAGGTGAAGCCCGGGTACTTGTAGATGCAGATCCTTCGGCTAATCTGAAGCCCCTGGAATCCATGGAAAACAGCCTTTCCTCGCGCCGGGAGGGATTTCTACTTACGGTAGTCAGCCGGAAACATGACCAGGGAAGGAGCATAAGTCGATACTGGTTGCCTGGTGCACGAACAGAGGATCTCCCTTCTGGAATCGACCCGGTGTTCAAGAAGGTAGTAGGAACCCATGTAAAGCAAGCCATTCGATATGGATTCACCAGTATTGATTTAAAAACAATTCCTGAGCATCAGGTAAAAATGGCCACCCTGGAACATATCAAACCGAAACCTCAGCTGCTAATTGCCGGGGGAGGTCATATAGGGAAGGCCCTGGCACACCTGGGGTCGCTCCTTGAATTTGAAGTGATAGTAGTGGATGACCGTCCGGAATTTGCCAACAGGCAACATATTCCTGACGCTGATTACGTGTTTGTCAAAGAGATAGGAGTAGGAATTAGAGAGCAGAAACCTGGAAAAGATAGCTATATAGTCATTGCAACCAGGGGGCATACTCATGATGGTGAAGCGCTGAGAGCCTGTATCGGCTCAGATGCAGCCTTTATCGGAATGATTGGCAGCAAGCACAAGGTGGGGATCATGAAAAAACAATTCCTGGATAAAGGCTGGGCCACCACTGAACAGTGGTCCTCCGTATTTACCCCCATTGGACTCCCCATTGGATCAAAAACAGTACAGGAAATTGCCGTCAGTATTGCTGCACAACTGGTGGAAGTACGCAACAATAAAAAAGAATCATATGGGAAATAGCTGGGCCATCATACTGGCAGCCGGTTCCTCCAGGCGTATGGGAAGCCAGAAATTACTCCTTCCCTTCGATCAGAGCACCCTTATTGAAACTGTCATTGATAACGTGATAGCCTCCGCCGTGGATCATGTGATGGTGGTGCTTGGCCCAATGCATGAAGAGATCATGCAGGTTATCGGGAAAAGACCTGTGCAGTTCTGTCACAACAGGGAACATGAAAAAGGTATGCTCTCTTCTATCATTTGCGGTATCAGAGCTCTTCCTGCCGATGCCTTATCAGCTCTTATATTCCTGGGCGATCAGCCTGGGATTCCTCCCACGGTCACCAACAGGATAATGGATGCTTACAATGAGGAATTATTTGGAATCGTGATCCCTGTGTATAATCATCGCCGTGGACACCCCCTGCTTGTGGATATGAAATACCGGAAAGAGGTGGAAAAACTGGATCTGGAAAAAGGCCTCAGGGCACTTCGCCACCTCTTCCCACAGGATGTACTGGAGGTCGAGGTCGATGAGCCTGGAATTCTTTTGGACATTGATACCCCTGAAGATTACAGGAAGGCCACCAAGTGATATATAGAAGGAAATACTTATTTACCTGCAGTAAGTATTCCAAATACCAGTAAACCCGTAAGTAAGATAAAAACAACTATCCAGAGCCAGAGGTAACGTTTCCTGGTACGATCCAGCTGCTTGCTCTGATTCAGTTCCCCATGCTGGAGATCTGACAGGTAGGCCTTCAGCTTTCTTAGTCCAAAGAGGCTGGCCACTTTCAGCGCCCCATAAATAAAAAGGAAAACTGCCAGGGTGACCCCCACAAACATGGGCTTATTGTAGATCACATAGGAACCATTGTCGTTATCAATATACAGGTTCAAATTGCTACTCAGTATGATGACTGAAACAGCGGCCAGGAAGAGCCAGATCTCATAGGGCCTTTGGTAAAACCACAGCTGTTTTTTTATCAGGTTCAGTAAGGAATCACTATAATTATTAATCTCCCTGAATTTGTAATACATATCCATGCTGAAACCAAGGATCCCGATGCTTATGGCCAGCTGCGAAATCAGAATCCAAATCAGGCTTGTGTTATTCTGGTATCCAGCCAGATTCATTGAAATCAGGATAATGTTAGCCACCTGAATCGCTCCATAGAAAATCAGGTTATACTGAATGCTTCTATTTCCTTTCAATGTCTTTTCGCTTAAGTATTGTGTAATCATATCCTTGTTCGTTTTTTCGTTCCTGAACAAACGTTCACTTCCCTCCTGCCACATATGGATCAGTTCATCCTGTTTCATGATACTTGATTTTGAATATGTAACTTCTCCCTGAGCTTTTCCCGGATCCTGGACAGTCGTACACTTACATTGTTCTGGCTGATCCCGGTGATCTCGGCAATCTCGTTGTAGGTGCATTGCTCCAGGTAAAGGAAAATAATGGTCTTGTCCAGATCCTTGAGTCTTGAAATTTGCCTGTATAATTGCTGTATCCGGGTTTCTTCATCCTGGTCCTCGTATGGATCTTCTGATATACCGAGTTCCTGACCCGTTAGCCCTGTATATTTGATCTTTCGGGCTCTCAGACCCAGCATGGCCGTATTCAGCGCAACCCGGTACATCCAGGTCTGGAATTTGGAGTCACCGCGGTAATTTGGATAAGACTTCCAAAGCTGGTAGATAATTTCCTGCTTCAGATCTTCCCGATCCTCCCCATCCGCATATAGATTACAGATTTTGTAGATGATCCCCATATGGGTAAAAACCATTTCTACAAAAAATGCTTTGTCATTTACCTGTTTAATCAATTGATTCTGGTTTGTAAGCCATTAGTTACAGGATGGGCAAAAAAACTACAGGAAAAACAATATTTTACTTTCCCAGTGCCGAAATCAGCTCCCGGACATCTGCTTCTTCGTTAAATACATTAAGAGAGATCCTGAGGTTGTCCCCTCTCAGTGACACATATACATTTCTGGAATGTAATTCACTCAACAGCTCTTCGCCATGGGTGCCGGAAGGCAGTTGCAAGCCCATCAGGTGATGGGCCCGGTACTCTTCATCCTCCACGGGGGTTCCTTTTTTCATAAAATAATCCACCAATACAGCTCCCTGTTTCCTGCAGTATTCCTGTATGTTGTGGATGCCCCACTCCAGCAGTTGTCCAAGAGCCTCATCCAGCATGGGCAGAAGGATGAAATTGCTGCTCTGTCCCACGTCAAAACGTATGGCCCCCGGCTTATACCCTTCTACATAATTGGTAAGCCTTTCGAATTGCTCAGCCTGGGGTCTGGTCATCCATGACTCCTCCAGCGGGACCCCCTGGTTAAAATCTTCATGAATAAAAGAGAGCGCAGTAGAGTAGGGTCCCATCAGCCATTTATAGGCAGCGCAGATCAGTGCATCAATGTTAGACTTCCTGATATCGATAGGTAAAGCTCCTACCGATTGAGAACCGTCCACGATCAGTTTTGTTCCAAACTTCCGGCATCTGGCGCCGATCTTTTCCAGGTCAAATTTCGTCCCGTTCATCCAATGTACCGAAGCCATCACAACAAAAGCAGTCTCCTTGTTAATGGCTTCCAGAATTCTTTCACTCCAGTCCCTGCCCCTTTGAGGAATATCTTCTCTTCGGGCCACCACCCGGAGATCGGCTCCATGTTCCTGACACCAGCGCCGGGCTGTATAGTAGCAACTGGGAAACTCTTCGGAAAGAGTCAGTGCGTGCTGACCTTTTCCACAGGGAATGTTCCGGATCACACTGCTCATACCATAGGATACAGAGGGCATCAGAGCAATCTGTTGCGGAGTGCTCCCTACGATGCGGGCAAATTTTTGCCTGACACTGACTGCTCCGGTAAAAAAGTCTGCCGGCTTTATGGAGAGAGGATTTCTTTTGAGCCGCATCCCTTCAATCCCTTTCTCCTCTGCCGATTTCAGAAGTGGAGACATATATGCACAATTCAGGTAGTGGATACCTTCGGGCAGGTGGAACAAGTGTTTCTGGCTGTTCATTTGACTAATATTATTGTAAGAACGAATTCCCCTCAATTAAAATACTGTTGGATTCCGACCCTGAAAGCCTGTACTGAAGTATCTCCTGGTATTCATCGCTCCGGTACCAGGAATTAAAATCCTCCCGCGTCTCAAAATATATAAGAACAGCTCGACTGCTGTTCCATTCACCCTCCAGAACTTCCGGATTCTTATCCACTGCAAGGTACCTACCCCGGTAGTTGGAGAACACAGCATCAGCTCTGTCCAGGTAGCGCTGATATTCCTCCTCGTTATTTATCTTGATATTGGCCAAGAAATAGACGCTCATTTTGCTAAATCTTTAATAAGAAAATCCTTAAACTTAATCTTTAATTCATCATTCATATGCAACTGTAAAGCAATACATCCAGTTGTTCCAGACTTTCCAATTCGGTGTGCCTCATCATTCAGAATCCCCTCGCCATCAAATTCAGAGACCCGGTTTCCATTGACAATGGTTTCAAGCTTCATTCCCTGGCAAATAATCTCCATGCTGTTCCAGGCTCCAGGCTCATCTTCAAAATAAACCAGCCTGGTTTCCAGTGCCGCAGCGGGTGCCTGCTCCGGCGTGATCCTCCAATCGGACAGGGAGGGGTGGATCCATCTCCGGACCCCTTCAGTTTCATCGTAAATTAACCCGGTCCGAAAGGGCAGTGGACCATGAATATCCACCTGGGGGCCATTTAACCAGCCACCATACGTGGCTTTCTCAGAGTTGTCGTAAAAACTTCGAAACTGAACTCCGCTGTTCCCATCCGATTCCCTGAAAACCTGGAACTTGAGCTTCAAATGAAAATCCGAAAACTCCCGGTCGGAAGCTAACCAGACATAATTATGTTCCTTATCCCCCATAGAGTTGCAGATGATACTGCCTTCCTCCACCCTCCAATATTCTTTTCCATGGTCGGCTGCAATACATTTGACGGACCATCCATCCAGATTTTCGCCATTGAAAAGCGACTCCCACTGCCTGTTGTTGCAGCTAATAAGCGCCGAGCTGAGAAATAGAAGCACGGCAAAATGAAAAAAGCTTCTGAAGTTCATTTTTCACATCACTTTAGATTTCAAATAAGGGAATTTACACTTTTTCAGGCTACTGTCAGTAAATCAGAATGATATTTGGCGGTATATCATAATTAAGCTAAATTTGTCCCCGCAAATTGAGACCGTTGCCAGCAAATGGCAGCACTCGATCACTGAAAAATTCGGCTCCATAGTTCAAGGGATAGAATAGCGGTTTCCTAAACCGTAGATACAGGTTCGAGTCCTGTTGGAGCTACAAGTACAAACCCTTCTGCCACCGGCAGCAGGGTTTTTTTATAAGACCGCCCTGCTTTCTCACATAAGTCATTATATATTAATTATTTACAATATAAAAGGCCTTTTGTAAAAAAATGCAAGAACTTTCATACATAGGTCAGGTTAGGTACTCGATAGCTCCAAATATCAGATATTGCTTTATAAGTTAGCCTGGGTAATTCCATTGCAGCAAATCATTTAAAATACATTATATGAGAGTCTTATATAATAATTCATAAAAAATTTGTAACTTATTTGTCTGCGTTGTTTTCAATTAGACTCTCACAGATGAAACCCAGCAGTCACAAAGCCTTTTTAAAAGGGAGGAACTCCAAGGGAACTCTAGGTATTCTAGGGATAGCATTGCTTGTTATCGCTTATACCGCTCCCAGCACCATAGAAGATGTGTTCTTTCCCGGTTCTCAGGAGGGTGAATCCGGAAGATTCGAAAGTCCGGATCGCTGCAGAAGATGTCACGGGGAGTATGATATGGAGGTCGAACCCTTCTTTAACTGGAGTGGGAGTATGATGGCCCAGGCTACCCGCGATCCAATGTACGAAGCAGGCCTGGCTATCACCAACCAGGATGTGCCCGGCGGAGGTGATCTGTGTATCCGTTGTCATTCTCCTGAAGGCTGGCTGCAGGGCAGGTCCATTCCCACTGATGGTTCTGCACTGACTGAAGATGACAGGGAAGGGATTCACTGCGATGTTTGCCACCGAATGGTAAAACCCTTCAGCCCGGGTACAAATCCTTTTCCACAGGATCCAATTTACACGGCTGATACCTGGCCCTCAGACAATAGCTACCTGGAATCCATAGACTCTCCTGCTCCTTTATCCGGGAATGGAATGTATATGATCGATTCTGATAGAGCAAAACGGGGATCCATAATTGACTCGGAGGCCGACCATGATTATTTTTATTCTCCCTTTCACAGGGAATCAGCACTTTGTGGCACCTGCCACGATGTAAGCAATCCACTATTTAACCGGCAAACGGATGGTTCATATGCTCCCAATGCCTTTGCTTATGCAGCACCTTCAATTAATCCCTATGATCTTTTTCCTCTGGACCGAACCTATAGTGAATGGTTGATGAGCGAGTATAATACCCCTACGGGAGTATTTGCCCCCCAGTTCGGAGGCAATAAATCCTACGTCTACACTTGTCAGGATTGTCATATGAAAGATATAAGTGGAGTATCAGCCGACCGGAGAGACGCCAGGTTTCATACTGATTTACCGCTCCACGATATGACCGGAGGCAACACATTTATCCCTGGCATAATTGCAGAGTTATACGATTCCGAGGTAGATGCCACAGCACTGGATTCCGGGGTTGAAAGAGCCAGAAACTTGCTTCAACTGGCTGCTACTATGGATCTGACTATTAATGATATGGAAGATTATTTGTCCCTTACAGTCAGGGTAACCAACCAATGCGGTCACAAATTGCCTGCGGGTTTCCCGGAAGGGAGAAGAATCTGGATCCATGTGGTAGCAGCGGATGTGGCTGGTTCAGTTATTTTCGAATCCGGGCACTACGACTATCAAACAGGAATACTGACACCGGATGCGGCTGCAAAAATCTATGAAATTAAGCCCGGGCTTGACCCTCTGATGGCAGGAATAACAGCATTGCCCGAAGGCCCATCCTATCATTTTCTATTAAACAACAGAATCTTCTCTGATAACCGGATCCCTCCAAGAGGGTTTACCAATGAAGCTTATGCTTATATTCAGTCCTCACCTGTGGGATACAGCTATGCCAACGGCCAGTACTGGGATGATACCCATTATACCCTTCCTATAAGCACTGATTCTATCAAAGTTACCCTGTTCTATCAAACAACGTCAAAAGAGTTTATTGAGTTCCTAAGGGACGAGAATGTAAGCAATGAGGCAGGAAATATAATGTACAATTTGTGGGATACCCATGGGAAATCAGCTCCGGAAATCATGAATTATATTTCAACTTCAGCGATTCAGGATAGCGACGGGGATGGAATTAGAGATTCCAGGGATAATTGTCCAGCTGTCTATAATGCGAACCAAACAGATGAGGATGGGGATGGAGCAGGAGCAGCATGTGATTGCAACGATTCCGATCCTTCTATCATTGAAGGATTTATGTTTTTTATGGACAGTGACAATGATGGCCATGGAAGTGCGGGAAACAGTATAAGAGCATGTTCTGCCCCACCCGGATATGTGTCCTTCAACGATGATTGTGATGATTCAGATCCCGGTGTGCATCCAGGGGCGCCGGCCTTAGCTGACGGAAAGGATAACGATTGCGATGGCATTATTGACAGGCTTTCCCAGACCATTGATTTTCCAGGGATACCAGATCAACCTGAAGGGATTGGCATACTCAGCTTAAACGCAAGCTCATCGTCTGATTTGCCGGTCAGCTATATCCTGGAACAGGGGAATTCAGCGCTTCAGGATAATACCCTTTTAATTTTTGGTGCGGGATTGATATCCGTAACGGCCTACCAGTCAGGGAATGATGGGTACCAGCCGGCTGAGCCGGTAAATCAATCTTTTTGTATAACTCCCCGAAAGCCCGAAATCCGTGCTGCTTACCCTGACGGAACCGCCATTTTAATTTCCAGTTCTCGGGACAATAACCTTTGGTTCCTGGATGGTCAACCACTGATGGATGCGGTCAATGATACGCTTTTGATTAAAGAAAGTGGATATTACTCCGTACAGGTAGAAAAGGACCAATGCCCAAGTGAAAGATCTGAAGAGTTCTTCATGGAATTTACCGCTTTATTAAACTCCAGCGTGCCCGGGCTAAGAGCTTATCCAAATCCCACCGAAGGCAGAATTAACTTTGACCTGCCCGATCAGATGCAAGACAGTCAATTAAAGTTCAACCTGCTTGATATAAGTGGGCGTTACCTCATAAGACTTGCAGATTTACCTCAGACCGGTGGAACAGTAAGTGTTGATCTGAGTAATCTGGATCCCGGAGTCTATACCTTTCTGCTTCTGAATGGCTCGGGAGAGCAATTTTGGCGGGGACAGATCATTCTGAGATAATTCCGGTATAAAAGGATGTATATATATAAAAGGCCTTTTATAATTACAATAAGCTAGTATTCTGTCAGATATTTCTCCACCAAATTAAACACACGATCATAGCTAAATCTCTCATAAACAGATTCTTTAGCATATTTACCGAATTGTATTCTTAGGCTTTGATTTTCCATTAACTGAACCACCCGATCCGATAGTTTTTCTATATCATAGGGCGGAATCAGATAGCCGTTCCTTCCATCCTCGATAATTTCGGGATTGCTGCTAACATCGAAGGCTAAGACCGGTTTGCTGTTCGCCATAGCCTCCACAATGACATAACCGAAGCCCTCCCACAGGGAGGTAAGTACAAATATATCGATAGAGTCCAGGAAGCTTTTCATATCCTCTATAAAACCAAGGAAAACGATCCTGTCCTCCACCCCTGAGGATCTTGCATATTCCCGGAGCCTGTTTTCCAGGCGGCCCTCCCCTGCGATTATGATTCTGAACTTCTGCCTCCGCTTTTTAAGTTCCACAGCCAGATCCACCAGGTATTCCTGGGCTTTTTGTTTCTCCAGTCGTCCGGCATTCCCCAGAATAAGCTCATCTCCTTCACGCTGGTAACAGGGCCTTTTCTTCTTGGTCTCAAACTGCCGGAAATTGAGCCCATTGTAGATGACCCTGATCCTCGAGGGATCAATCATTCTGGGATTATTTTTAAGAAGCGTTCTTTTGGTTTCATAAGAATTAGCCAGGATCTCATCCAGGATATTTCGAAACAAAAACCTATTGATCAGACTGTTCCTAATGGGAATGGCACTCCCCCTTCTGTATATGATTCTCTGAACTCCGGCTATTTTTGCTGCGATTCCGGCAAGCTTCATATCTGCCGATAAATTCATAATGATCAGCCTGACCTTCTCTTTCTTTAAAATCCTGGCAATCCTTAATACTTTTACGGGGTTCAGAAAGCTCAAATTAGCCACATGTATCCCGTAGGAAGGCATTCCGGCTTCTATCACCCTGCTTCTTAACTCTCCTCTGGAATTTGTGACTAACATAACGGGGTAGCCCTTGCGGTAAAGTCCGCTGGAAAATTCGAAATGCCACTTCTCACCCCCACCCCAGGCAGGAGTGCTATTAAAAAAACAAATGTTTTGCTTTTGATTCTCCTGATGTTCCTTATGCAAAATCCTAAGCTTGACGTATTTCAGGAATACCGCATGGGCTGAATTTATGCTTATTTGCAGTCCAGGGTACCCATCAAGCAGTCCCAGTCTTAAAACATACTCTTTTAGAAAGCTCCAAAGGGGCCGGACCAGGAGGCCCGGAATGCCAGATCTCCTTCCAAGCTGAAAGCTGGAGTCCGCCTCCCTGGTAGAATCCAAATTTATCTGATCAACATGCTCACTAAGTGTGTAATAGGAGTAGTGAATCAAATCGCCTTTCAAGTGCCCTTTTGTGGCACCTTTCTCCAAAACAGATCGGTCATTCGGAGCGCTCCCTTTCCAGGAGCCTTTTCGGGAGTCCCATAATCTCAATTCAGGGCCGGGCGACCAGCTGGTGTGGCGGATCCACTTCCCGCAATAAGAAGTCAACCGGTTCAAATAATAGCCATCATATCTCCAGTCCTTTTTTACCGCTGCAATCGAGTGTATTAGATCCTCAGACAAACATTCATCCGCATCCAGGGATAAAATGTATGGGAATGTAGCCTGTTCAATGGTCCAGATCTTCTGCTCCATTTTACGCTTCAACCCGTGCCGGATATAAACCGCTCCGTACTTTTTACATATCTCCCCGGTCCGTTCGCTGGAATAACTGTCCACGACCACAATTTCGTCCACAACATCCTTCACGGACTCCAGACAGCGCCCGATGTTCTTCTCCTGGTTGTGGCTAATGATGACAGCTGATACTTGAACTTCCATAATCTGAGCTGCAAAGATATCCTTTTCAGAGTAGGGCATCAATCCTTCTAATATTATTCTGCTCCTTATAGTTCATATATAAAAGGTCTTTTATATATTTGAGAAAGGACTTTTATAACTCTTTGATATATGGCAAGTGTTAGTGCAAAACTGAGCTATCTAATTGGTATAACGCGATTTAGACGTATTAGTGAAAAACTGTATGTGGACGGGGATAAGGTTTACAGGGAAGCCGGGATCAACTTCAAAGCAAGCTGGTTTCCGGTATACTATGTGCTGGCACTGGCGGAAGAACCCATCACTGTCATGCAAATTGCTGGGCAAATTGACTTTTCTCACATAAGCGTAAAGAATGTACTCAGGGAGCTGGAACAATTTGAATATGTAGAGATTATCTCTAATCCAGACGATGGACGGTCAAAGCTGGTTTCATTGACCACCAAAGGACAGAAACTAATATACAGGCTAAAGCCCATCTGGATATCGCTTTCTTCCACCCTGAAGAAAATATTTCAGACCGGACACCCGGATTTTATGAATACCTTGAATCGAATTGATTCCCAGATAGAAAAAACCCCCCTCTACCTGAGCCTTTCCCAGTCAGAAAAAGATGTAATAGTGGTGATTGACTACAAACCGGGGCTAAACAGGCATTTCCATGAGTTGGCCGGTCCCTGGTTAAGTGGGGAGGGTAATGGTCAGCTGGAGGAAAAAGACGGCATTACGCTTCAGGCTCCTGATCCCTCACATTTTATCGAAGGGGGCTTTTTATTCTTTGCCAGGTACAAGGAACAAATAGTGGGCTTCGTGGCTTTGAAAAGATTGGACGACGACAGTTTTGAATGTGACAGACCTTATACCAATCCCATTTACAAAAACTTTGAGATCGAGGTAAAACTGATTGAACGTTGTATCAGCCGGTGCATGGAGAATGAATCAAGGGCACTCTGGCATCAAACCACCGTGGACTTGCCGGAGGCCCATCAACTCTTTCATTTACTGGGATTCATGGAAGAAAGTGCACCTCCAGGAATGCAGGTGCAGGATCAAACCGAAAAAATTATGTGTTTAGAATTATGATACAGATCAGAAAATCTGTTAAAAAGGACCATCCGAAAATATGGCAGATTATACATGAAGTAATTGCAGGAGGGGATACTTACGTATTTGCCCCTGATTCCACCGAAGAAGAGATGCTGCAATACTGGTGCGGGCCTGACAAGCATACCTATGTGGCCGAAATCAAGCAGGATCTGCTTGGTACATTCATCATCAAGGATAATTACCCCGGACTTGGATCACACGTGGCCAATGCTTCCTACATGACACTGCCTTCCGCCTTCGGAAAGGGCATTGGGAAAGCCATGGGAGAATTCTCCCTGACAGAAGCAAAGCGCCTGGGATACCGGGCCATGCAGTTTAATATGGTCGTCAAAACCAATGATAGGGCCATTCGGCTTTGGCACAAAATGGGTTTCGAAATTAAGGGCGAGATCCCCGGAGCATTTAAGCATAGCGAAAAAGGATATGTAAACGCCTGTATCATGTGGAGAAAACTATAAAAAAAGTCCCTTTCTTTGCAGCTATGTTTTTAATTGATTTACCCTATGCCTCAGATTATCTTATTGATAAAATTAAAGAGAATAAGTATAAGCTTGTTTCAACCAAGGTGGCCAGAGAGTTAGTAAAGGACGATTCACTCTCCTGGATATCCGAAGAACAGGCTGCCGCTTACATGCGGGAAAATCCTGAAACTCCTCTTTATACAAATTCCGAAAATGCACTGACCTGGATTGATAAGCATCTCCATGACTCCGTATTGGCTAAACAGGCCCGTCTATTTAAGGATAAAGTCAAATTCAGGGAATTGATCCGGGGATCCTATCCCGATTTTTTTTTCAAAACTGTAAGTCTTAGGGATATTCCGGGTCTGAACCTGAAGGACCTGCCCCTCCCCTTTGTTATTAAGCCTTCCGTTGGATTCTTCAGCATAGGGGTTCATGTGGTAAAAAGTAAGGAGGATTGGGCACTGGCAAAAAAAGAGCTGAGTATTGAAAATCTGAAATCCATTTATCCGGCGAATGTGTTGGATACCTCTGTGTTTATTATTGAAGAGTACATTGAAGGAGAAGAATTCGCCATTGATTGCTACTTTAATCCTCAAGGAGAGGTGGTGATTTTAAATATTCTCCATCATAAATTTTCTTCAGGCGAGGACACTAGCGATAGGGTTTACACCACTTCCATGGAGATCGTTCAAAAGTATCAGAATTCTTTTGGAGCATTTCTTCAGTCATTGGGCGAGCAGGCTGGACTGCAGAATTTTCCCGCACATGTGGAATTACGGATTAACAATGAAGGAACTATTAATCCCATTGAAGTCAATCCTTTAAGATTCGGAGGCTGGTGTACTACAGCGGATTTAATGGGACTTGCCACCGGAATCAGTCCCTATGAATTCTATATGCGAAACGAAAAACCGGATTGGTCAAAGATCTTTAATGGCAAGGAAGATAAGCTCTTCAGCATTATTGTCCTCAACAATAACTCTGGCTATGCTCCCGAGCAGATAAAGAGTTTCGATTATAGACTTCTGGGCAAGGAGTTTGAGAAGGCTCTATTGATCAGAGAGCTGGATATAAATAAGTACTCTGTATTTGGCTTCCTTTTCGCTGAAACCAGCCCCGGGAATGAGGCAGAGCTTCATAGTATCCTTATCTCAGACCTCCGAAAATATATCACTTTGAAATAGCTATAGCGCTTTCAGAAATGCGAACATCCGCCCCTGGATCTCATCCCTGACTCGCCTGAAAACAGTATATATCTCCTCCTCTGTGCCGGTAGCTTCCGCCGGATCATCAAAACCAATATGCAGGTTTTGTTTCACCTCACCCAAAAAAACCGGGCAATTCTCCTGCGCATGGCCACATACTGTAATCACATAGTCGAAAGATTCATTCAGGAATTTATCGACCTTTTTAGGTTGATGATCTGAAAGATCAATCCCCTTTTCTCTCATGACTACCAGTGCTTTGGGATGCACCCGGTCCGAAGGATCGGTCCCTGCGCTGAACACCTCCAGGGCAGGATCAAATGACTTAAGGAATCCTTCGGCCATCTGGCTCCTGCAGCTATTGCCGGTACACAGAATAAGTATTTTCATAAGCCTCTGTTTTCAGAAGCCAAATATAGCCAATCTTCTTATAACGGTATGGATACCTTTAAATAGCCATAGCCCCAAATGTAAATCCTGCTAATTTTCCTGGAAGACCGTGCCGGTAAACTGATCAATGCACAGGAAGGGACCACTAAAGGGCTCAGGCAATGGCGCATTAGCTCGGCACAGGAGATCCCTCTCGAGCTTGAACAAGCTTTTAATCAGAATCCCTCTCTGAAGGCTAGCTTTAATACACTCTCTCATCCAAAAAGAAGAGAATTTGCTGACTATATTGGACCGGCCAAGCGGGAAGAGACCCGGCAACAAGGTCTGGATAAAGCAATCCCCATGATCCTGGTGGGAATCGGCTTAAGTGATAAATACCGGAATTAGCTTATCTCACCATGGAGATCCTGCTTCCCCTTCCCCGGGAATCAAATGATCGCAGCTGGATCTCTCCACTAACTTCCACCGGACCACCATAGACTGGAGAATCGGTTCCAGGTTCCGATCCATCTGTAGTATAACGAATAGTCAGTCCGGGAAAATCGACATTTGCATAAAGCTTGCCGTCTGTTACAACAGCCCCCGGAGGTGGGAGCCTGTAATTAAACCCGCCAAAAAGGTAATCAAGCCGTGGTAATTCTCGTTGCCCTACAATATTGGCAAAGCGGTTCCAATCCTTGTTCATGGCTTCTACTCGCTGCTCCTGGTCAGTGATTTCTCCCCATGCTGCCTGTCCCACCCAGGCCCGTTCAGCAAATCCAATCAATTTGGGCAGGTAATAATACTCTGCCATGGTTCCGCCTTTTACGGTTTCACTCCAGAGTTGTGCCTGTAGCCCGATAATTCGCGGATAGGCTTCCGGCTCCAGCTTTTTCATTCCAACAAAATCTGTTTCAGGATTATACGGATTACCCCACTTATCTTCCAGGGTACATTTATATACATCATAAGGGGTGAAATCAAAGGAACTGCGTGTATTCACAAACCCTCCCCAGTACAGGCCCCGTTCGGCCGGATGGTGGGTGTAGGCCAGGTCAAAATAGAAGTTGGTTACATTGCACAGGATTACCGGGAACCCGGCATTGGCCAGCCTGTTGCCCAGATCCAGGTTTTCATAAATACTATTCCACACATAGGGAAGCATATCCGTTCCCACAAACTCCGGGTTGGGAATCCAGGTTCCCTCTTCGTTCTTCTTCATGACAATCTCCTCCCATCCGGCCATGACCACGTCCCTCTTTTCCAGAATCTCAAAAATCCTGCTTCCGAAGTAAGCCTGCAGATTTTCAAAATTTCCAAATTCGGGATGCTCTTTCAAAAAGTCCTGGCAAATGGGTGAGCCAGCCCATACCCCTCGGGGGACTTCATCGCCGCCAGTATGCAGAACCTTCAGAGTAAGTCCAGCTTCTCGATACATGTCCATCACTTCATCCACTACGGTCTCAAACAGCCTGTAAGGGCCCTCGGTACATACACAGATTACATTGTCGTGAAAGTTCTGAGCCGAATTATACCTTGAAGCATCCTTGGGATCGATAAGCCTGTACATCGCAGCTTCCTCTTGTTTTCCCTCCTTCATCAGGCGATCATACCTGGCCTCCATGGCATAAATGGCAGCACGGGCGTGTCCGGGAAAGTTGATTTCCGGAATCACTTCAATGTGATGTGCATGGGCAAACTTCAAAAGCTCAATGAAAGTCTCACGGGTAAGATAGCCACTACCATGATTGCCTTCCGGTTGAGGATCGGGTCCAGATCCATAGGCAGGATTCAAATGATCCCTTCCATCCAGGGTATACCCCCTGTAAGCCCCCACTTCAGTAAGTTCAGGCAGGGAAGGAATCTCCAATCTCCATCCTTCATCATCGGTCATATGCAGGTGCAGCCTATTCAGTTTATAAAAGGCCATCACCCTGATCAATCGTTTTATATCCCCTGCTTCAACAAAATTTCTGCCGATGTCCAGCATAAATCCCCTGTAGTTGAAAGCCGGCTGATCGCTTATCAGCACCGATTCTATAGCCAATCCGGGATTCGGATTGGCCCAGGCCTCCGGCGGAATTAGAGACAAAAAAGTCTGGATTCCATAAAAAATCCCCGCCGGCTCACTTCCTGAGATCACAATTCCTTCTTCATTATTGACAACAAGCTGGTATGCTTCAGCTCCGCTTATCTTACTATTGGTGACCAGTGAGATTTTCCCGGCACCGCCCGTGCCCCCCGCGAGAAGCTCTGGGGTCTTGCCGGTCAACTCTTTCATCCTATCAGCGAGATAACGGGCCTCGGCAGCCAGTCCATCCTGGTAATAGATTTGCATATTTTCATTCAGGGAGACGGTCTCAGCCCCGTGAAGCTCCTTTGCCGGGGTGGGCAGGACCAAGCCTGTCTCACCCGGCTTTGAAAGGGAAATGGCGCTATTTTTCTCAAATACCCATGCTGCATCGGGAAGCGCAATTCCCATTTCCCTGGGATAAAATTGTTCCAGGGATGGAAAGGGAAGCAAGGAGTAGTCACTGATGGAAATGGCCACACCGGCCTCATTCTCCAATTCTCCAAAGACCATGTATGGGTGCAGGGGCGCTTCTGACTCCAGAAGCAAAGCTCCTGGCTTTCGATAGGCAATTTCAACAGAAGCTCCCGGTTCCAACTTAAATCCTTCCCCGGGAACAATTCGCAGCAGGTCCCCGTTCACATGTTCAATGCTTACGTTGCCGGTCACCGACTCGTCAATTACACCCAGTCCCTGCTGGTTGAAATAGAGGAGCCATCCCTGATCGCCCAGTACTTTTTTACTTTGATTCTCCAGGATAAACGCAGCACTGTAGTATTCCCAGGAAGGATGATTCCCCTTAAATTCCCAACTCAGGGCCACACCACTATCGCTGGCAGAATGGTTGGAATTCGTTTGATTGCAGGATAGGAGGATCACAGGTATCATTAGAAGCAGAATGGATCTTTTCATAGGGAAGCCAAATATATTCTTTAATTCTTTGTAGATTAGTGTCACAACAAAGCTACAAAAACCTTCAACATAAGTAAGTATGACTGACACTACTACTCCGGCAAGCTCAAAGCGCCTGATCTCCCTGGATGCCCTCCGGGGATTTACCATTGCAGCTATGGTCATTGTGAATGATCCCGGCTCCTGGGAACATGTCTACTGGCCCCTGTTGCATGCCAAATGGAACGGATGCACCATCACCGATCTGATCTTTCCCTTCTTTCTGTTTATTGTAGGGGTTTCCATTGCCCTGGCCTACTCCAAGCGCCTGGAAGCAGGGGCCCCGAAAAAAAGCCTGTACCGGAAAATCCTGATCCGCTCGGTGAACATCTACCTGCTGGGAATCTTCCTCTGGTTGTTCCCCGAATTTGATTTTGGAAACATCCGCTGGGTGGGAGTACTCCCCAGGATTGCCTTTGTGTTCCTGGCTTGTGCCCTTCTGTTTCTGAATACCAACTGGAAACAGCAGATTAAGATTGGTGCAGCCATCCTGCTGGTATACTGGGTCTGGGTGGCCTACATCCCGATGCCTGGAATAGGCAAACCTGATCTTTCGCTCCCCGAGAAGAACTGGGCCAACTACCTTGACACGCTGATACTCCCCGGGGTCATGTGGCAAAAAACCTGGGATCCTGAAGGATTCCTCAGCACCTTTCCGGCCATTGTTTCCGGGATGATCGGAATGCTGATAGGAAAACTCTACCTGACGGTCAAGGACGAGAATAAACGCCTGGTATGGCTCTATTTTGCAGGTTTTTCCATGTTTTTGGCTGGTGGCTTCTGGAACTGGTTTTTTCCCATCAACAAAAACATCTGGACCAGCTCCTATGTGCTCTACACCTCGGGATTGGGAACCCTTGGACTGGCCACCTGCATACTGGTAGTCGATATGTGGGGGTATAAAAAATGGACCTTCCTGGGCAGGGTATACGGAGCCAACGCCATCACCTCCTATGTGCTGGCTGGAATACTGACCCTTATCTTCTACCGCATGAAGATTGGAGGGGCTTCCCTAAACAACTCCTTCATGAATGGCCTGACCCAGATTGGAATTGATCCCAGGCTTGCCTCCCTGCTCTATGCCTTGATCTATATGCTGATCATTTTTGTGCCAGCGCTGATCCTGTACAGGAAGAAAATCTTTATCAAGGTCTGATCTGGGAACTTTCCTCCAGTCATATGAACTAAGTACTCTGCAATGGGTGCTTCTGGCCAGCTGCGGACTACTGATCGGGATGTCCAAGACCGGACTGTCTGGGGTGGGCCTGATGGTGGTTCCCATCCTGGCCAACGCATTTGGAGGCCGACCCTCTGTTGGATTACTGTTGCCCATCCTGATCTTTGCCGATGTGTTTGCCGTAAGCTGGTACAACCGCCATGCCCGGTGGAAGCACATATTCCGCTTGCTTCCATGGGCTCTGTTGGGTATTGTGGTCGCCACACTGGTAGGTAAATCTATTTCAGATCTGACATTCAACCGACTGTTGGCGGCCCTGGTTCTCGGGGGTATCGGGATCCTCATCTGGAGAGATCTAAGATCTGATAAACTGCAGATTCCTGAGTCCAGGTGGTTTGCAGGCAGTCTCGGACTCCTGGGCGGATTTTCAACTATGATAGGAAATGCAGCCGGCCCGGTGATGGCCCTCTATCTACTCTCCATGCGCCTTCCAAAGAATAGTTTCATTGGCACTGGAGCCTGGTTTTTTTTCATTATAAACCTCTCCAAGGTTCCCCTGCATGTCTGGTCATGGAAGACTATTACTCTGAACTCCTTTTTTCTGGATGTATTGATGATACCTGCAATCGCAGCGGGGGCCTTTCTGGGAATCTGGCTGGTAAGGCTACTGCCTGAAAAAGTCTACAGGATCATTGTAATTGTCACTACCCTCTTATCTGCCCTGCTCCTGTTCTAAGCCATCCGCTGTCTGGTCTCCTCCATTAGAAGGATTGCCCCCGGATACATCTCCCAAAAGCTCCCGGACAGCAGAAACCATCTGTTTCTGTGTAAAAGGTTTAGCCAGGATTCTCGTGGCCCCGAATATCTTTGCAGTGTCCAGGTAGTTTTTAGAGGATACTTTACCGCCTCCCGACATCGCAATAATTTTCAGATCGGGACGCAGTTTTTTCATCTCCCGGATAGTTTCAAGCCCCTCCTTTTCAGGCATTATAATATCAGTAATAACCAGATCCACTGACATTTTTTTGAATAGCTTTAATCCCTCTTCACCGTTCGAGGCCAGATCCACTTCGAAGCCCTCTCTTTCCAACATTTTTTTTACCATCAACAAAATGTGATGATCGTCGTCTATGATTAGAATACTTGGTGTCATGACGCTTTTTTTATATCCTGGTTTAAAACTTTTCCTATCAGTATGCTGAATTCGCTTAATATGAGAGGCTTTGATATAACATCAGCAATTCCAAATTGTTTTATGGTAGTGGCCGGGATGGATTCCTGGTAGCCGGTAATTATTATGGTTTTTAATTCGGGTCTGATCTGTTTGAGCTCCCCGATCAGCTCTGTGCCCGTGAACTTCGGCATGGCCTGGTCAGTAACCAGCAGATCAAATTTATAGGGATCTTTCTTGAAGGCTTCCAGCGCTTCCTCACTATCGCTTTTTATTTCCACCGTATAACCCAGGCTCTCCAGCATTCTTTTGCCCATAAATGTAATTTCCTTTTCATCATCCACAAACAGGATACTGCCTCTGCCTTTCTTCAATTCCTGGGGAGCATCCTCTTCCTCTATATAAGTTTCAGAATGTTGGGGGAGATAAATCATAAAAGAAGAGCCAAGGCCGGGCTCGCTTTCAACCACGATGGTTCCATGATAGTTGCTTACGATGCCATGCACCACGGATAATCCCAGTCCTGAACCTGAGCCCACCTCTTTTTGGGTAAAGAAGGGCTCAAATATTCGTTCCATGGTTCGTTTATCCATTCCGTGACCGGTATCGGTAATGGTCAGCCGTATATAAGTACCTTTTTCAATCTTGGCGAGACCCGGAGGCTGCCTATTTCCTATTTTCTGTTTATCCAGTACAACTGTAAGTGTCCCACCTACACCCATCATAGCATGATAGGCATTGGTGCAGAGGTTCATGATAATCTGGTGCATCTGGGTGGAATCGGCCAGTACGGTCCCGCACTGCTTATCCAGCTCCTGCTTTATTTCTATATTGGAAGGGAAAGAGGATCGCATCAGCTTCAATACTTCCGTCACGATCCGGTCCATTCTCAAGGGTTTCTTATCAAAATCAACCTGTCTGCTGAAGGTCAGAATCTGCTGAACCAGGTCCTTTCCCCGCATGGCTGCGCTATTGATCTGTTCTATATCGTACCGGAGAGTGCTCTCATCGGATAACTCCTCCAGAGCCATTTCGGTATACCCCAGGATCGGGGTCAGAATATTATTGAAATCATGAGCGATTCCACCGGCAAGAGTCCCAATGGTTTCCATTTTCTGGAGTTGTACCAACTGACCTTCCAACTGGGTTTTCTCCTTCTCATGACGCATTCGAATCTCTATCTCTTTTTTCAGATCCTTATTGGCAAGTGTCAGCTGCCGGGTCCTTTCCTGAACACGCTTTTCCAGTGCATTATTGGCAGTCTGCACCTTCTCCTGCTCTTTTTCCAGCAGGATCCTCATGTAGAAATCCCTCCGGACCGAACGCTCCATGTAGTAACTGATAAACATACCAATAACATTAGCACTTATGAAGAAGAAGTTGTTATTGATCAGAATCTCCAGGGGGGTGTCCGAAATCCAAATGGCGGCCACTTCGTAAGACGCAACAATGGACCAGCCCACAACCGTGGCATAGATAAACCGTGCTCTAATGAAGGTATAGCCGATGATGAAAATCAGGAATAGACCCGCATAATAGGTATAATTACCTGCGTGGTTGGCGGCAAAAATGGTCATAATAATGATAGACAGTCCCGTGATATACATGATGGCTGCCAGCACCGGCTGCATAAACTTCTTGAAAGAAGGAGCAAAGGAGAATAAAATCACCGCTATCAGGAGTGGAGATATGATCCCAAACCTGATGATCCAGAACATATTTTTCAGCTCGGGAAGCAGTAATGCATCCAAAAATGCAAAAATCCCGAAGAAAAACAGAGAGAGCACCAGGGAGAATCGCATGGGATTGAGGGATTGTGCAAAGTAGTCATCCCTGAACGCTTTTTCATATTGCTTGATCTCTCCCGAGAAAGCCAGGGTTAGTCGATTCAACTTCCAGTCATCCCGGCCAGCTGATGGCATCCCAAAATAGTCACCCTGAAACATGGATTTGAGATTCAACATGTTAAGCGGCTTTTATTCGTAAAAACAGATTCACTCCCAGCTCCTCCATATCTACCTCCACCTGCTCTTCCTTGGCTTGAGCTTCAAGGGCCATTCGCACCAGATCATACTTGGACCTGTGAACCAGGTACCAGTCTGACAGCACCTCCATCAAGCGCTTGGTAGGATTGCTGTGGCTAAAGTTGCCGATGATAAACTCACCCCCGTCGACCAGGTATTTGTAGTATTTGTTGATCATATAGATAAAGTGCTTGTCTTTGAAGTAGTCAAAAAGACCCGCACTCCAAATGAGATTGTACCAGTGAAAGGGCTTGAATCGGAGAACATTGATCTTAAAATACTCAATGGAATCCTTGAATTCTGCATTTTGCTTTTGTGCAAAATCGATGGCATTCTGATCAAAATCGATCAGGTCAAACTTGATGGTACTGTCCGGACGGCTCTTCAGGTATTCATTCACATCCGTGGCCGGACCCGATCCCAGGATAAGAATTCGTTTCTCTACACCCTCCTGACTTTCCACTTCGGCACAACGCTTAAGGAAATAATCCTTCCTGTTACGCACCGCATGCGCCCCGGCCTGGTCCTGGAAAAACCGGTCCCAGTTAGAATACTTTTTATCGGGATTCACGTACAACTTATAGATGTTATGGATGATACTAAAATCGCCAGGATATCCAAAAGGTTTTACATAACCGTGCCCAATCAGGGTATTCGCATTTAAAGACTCTTTGATGGTATCTCTGAAATACTCCAGTTCAGGATCCTCCAGATTGTTAATTATGGCCGTAAATTCTTTATACTCGTGAGGCTCCGGACCTCCTTTCTTTACCAGGTTTTGTAAGAATTTCAGGTCTTCAGCCGAAAGCTGTTTGAGGGTTACGATAGGGTGTACAGGTTTCATTTAATTAATGCTTACATTAATTTTAGGTATAACTTATATTACTGATTGTCAGTTAGTTGGTAAGATATCCGCTACACAAATGAGATGACAACAGTTGAATTCCTTGTACAAGTATACGAAGTATATCTTTAAGAGTTTCACCATACGAAGAGCAGGTCAAACATTAGAATCTGTTTAAATAAGTGTACCGGATACATCTTTTTTGAATCTCAGGCCAAAAATCACTTATTTTACCTCACTGATTATGAGACTAAAGAGAAAAAAAGCCGGCAGATACATTTTCCTGTCCGGAATGTTTGTTACGGCCCTGCTCATCTTCCTGGGAAACAAAGCAGTAGTCAAAACATCCACCGATGAATATTGTGCCTCCTGCCATGTTCATCCCCATTCAACCCAAAGCTGGAAACGCTCCACCCACTATGATAATCACCGAGGCATTCAGGTGCATTGTGTGGATTGCCACCTGCCTCCCCATGGAGACGGGTATTTGGTTGAAAAGGCGAAGACCGGCATCCGGGATGTTTGGGCAAACTGGTTTAAGGACTCTGCCAGCTTTAACTGGGAGGAAAAATCGCAGATTGAATATGCCAAGGGACATGCCTTTGAAAGCTCCTGCATACACTGTCATCAGAATAATTATCCACTTGGTCTGACCGCTGAAGGACGGGAAGCACACCTTTACTACGAAAAGCAGGAAGGAAAACTACACTGCATCAATTGCCATATCACGGTGGGTCACTACGATCCGGATCGCCTTCACGCACAAAATACCAGTTTTGGAATTGCTGAAGTTGTGGAAGCGGAATTATATACTAAACCTGGCGTGGTGGATGGCTTCAACAACTTTACTGAATATATTCCCGGATCCAGTGTAAGTTTTGAAATGATGGCCATTCCCGGTGGTACTTTTCTGATGGGAAGCCCGGAAGATGAACCATTCCGAAATGAAAATGAAGGTCCTGTGGTGGAGGTCTCGGTCCGTTCATTTTTTATGGCAAAAATTGAGGTAAGCTGGGATGAATATCTGGCTTTCTTTAAGCAAACCGGAACTCTGGTAAAAACCACCGACACCTATGTCAACCCGGACCAGGGTGAAGTGGATGCAATTTCGGGCCCCACCCCTCCCTATGGTGCTCCCGATCAGGGTTGGGGAAAAGGGAAAATGCCTGCCATTACCATGACTCCTCATGCAGCTGAAGTTTACTGCCAGTGGCTATCCGAAATCACAGGAAAAACCTACAGGCTTCCAACAGAAGCCGAATGGGAGTATGCCGCACGAGGTGGGACTACCACTCCCTATTTTTTTGAAGGCGATCCCAAACGCTATGTGAAAAAAGGGATCAGGAACAAGCTTTTTGGGGTGGATACTTCCGGGATCAATACCTACATCACCTACATGGAAAACAGCCGGGCCAAGCCGGCCGGACCGGATCGGGTCGCAGAAAATCCATACGGCCTGGTAAATATGCTTGGGAACGTGGCCGAGCTTTGTTCCGATTGGTATGCGGAAGATGCCTACGCACAATATCCTCCGGGCACTCAGATAAATCCTGCCGGACCCGCTGCAGGAGAAGAAAGGGTAATCAGAGGAGGGTCCTACAGAGATGACGCAGCTCATGTGCGAAGTGCTTCCCGGGAATATACGAAAACAGAAGCCTGGATGAATACCGATCCTCAAATACCCAAAAGTGTCTGGTGGTATTCCGATTGTTTCCATATGGGATTCAGGGTAGTCTGTGAATATAATGACCCTACTATAAGGGATTAATTTGTAACTTTCAAAGGATATATTTTACCATAAACTCACTATAAAGATGAAACCAACCAACAAAACAAGTAGACGAAGATTTTTAGAAAACACTGCTGCTATTGGTGCTATTGGTGCCATAGGCGCCAGTCAGCTGATCAGATCATGTTCACCGGAGGAAAGCGCCGCTGAGGTAAAAGAGCCTTCTTTCCTGCCTGCCGCTCCTGAAGGACAAGCCCTGAAAGCAGGTGTGGTTGGTTGTGGCGGTCGTGGAACCGGAGCAGCAATCAACTTCCTGGATGCCGGACCCGGATTGAGTATTGTTGCAGCGGCCGATGTATTTCAGGACAGGGTCGACGGATTCCGCAAGAAACTCAAGGAGGAGAAAAACGTGGATTTGGATGATTCCATGTGTTTCACCGGATTTGACGCCTATAAGAGACTGATTGAAACAGATGTGGATATCGTCATTCTGGCGACTCCCCCCTTCTTCCGTCCGGAACATTTCCAGACATGTGTGGAAGCCCGTAAACATGTATTTATGGAAAAACCTGTGGCTGTGGATCCCGTCGGAGCCCGCGCTGTCATGGCTGCCTCCAAGCAGGCTGAAGCTGCCGGCTTATGCGTAGTAACAGGTACACAGAGGCGTCACCAGTGGTCCTATAACAATCTTTATGCACGTGTTAAGGCCGGTATGATCGGGGACATCACTTCCACCAATGTTTACTGGAACATGTCCAAGCTCTGGCACAAAGAACAGATGGCGGGCTGGACCGAAATGGAGTATATGATTCGCGACTGGGTTAACTGGACCTGGCTCTCCGGAGATCACATTGTGGAACAACATGTCCATAACATTGATGTGAGCAACTGGTTCATGGGCGCCACTCCCCTGGAAGCTGTTGGAATGGGAAGCAGATTGAGGCGCCCCACCGGTGATTGTTATGACAATTTCAGTATCGATTTTGTGTACGACAAGCAAGTCCATATGGGCAGCATGTGCCGCCAGATCAATGATTGTGCCAACAGTGTAAGTGAGCACATCACAGGTACCAAGGGCATTATGATTGCCGGAGATGGCAGGCAACATCTCTTTGATCGGGATGCGAATGTCATTTACGAATACACCTCTCCGGAAGATGCTGAGGGCAACCGCCTGGAAAATGATCCCTACGTTCAGGAACATATTGACCTGGTAGCAGCCATCCGCACAGGAAACCAGATTGTTGAAGCCGAAGAGACAGCCAAGTCAAACCTTACGGCCATTATGGGCAGGGAGTCTGCTTACACCGGTAAAAAAGTGACCTGGGAGGAAATGATGGGCTCAGGCATGAAACTGGGACCAAAATCTGAGATTAAACTGGGACCGGTTGATATGAACAAAATCCCTCCGATTCCTGGTTCAGCTCCGGAATAAACCTTCTTTTATTTAGAAAGCCTCGGGCCTTTCGCATAAAAAACCGGGTTGCTCCTTCTGAGCAACCCGGTTTTCTTTGGTATAGCAGCCTTAAAAATTATCTACCCTGGCATAAGCCTCAATAAGTGCCAGTTCTCCTTCTTTTCCAGGTATGGAGTTTCCATGCTCCATCCCCATTATTCCCGTATATCCTTTTTTATGGATGTGCTTGAACACATTCAGATAATTAATTTCTCCCGTCGTGGGCTCTTTCCTTCCAGGATTATCGCCCATCTGGAAGTAGCCAATCTCATCCCAGGCCAGGTCAATATTGGGAATCAGGTTCCCTTCATGGATTTGCTGATGATAAAGATCATCCAAAATCTTACAGGACGGACTATTCACGGCCTTGCAAATGGCAAATCCCTGTGACATTTTATTCAAAAAGAGGCCCGGATGGTCTCTGAAATTCAGGGGCTCCAATACCATGGTAAGCTTATGCGGCTCCAGGATCTCGCAGGCGCGTCTAAGCGCAGAGACCACATGGGCTGTTTGGTAATCCATGTCCTTTTTCAGGTCCACAAATCCGGGAACCACAGTCATCCAGCGTGCATTGACCCTTTTGGCCACTTCAACCGACTCTTTGATCTCAGACAGGAATTGATCCAGCTTGTCCTGTTTACCGCTGGTCAGACTGGGCTCGCTCCAGTAAATGGTATGAGCCACAAATACTCCCATCTCCATGCCCAGCTTGGCCATTTTGCTGGCAATCTTCTCCTGCATGGCAAGCTCTCTTCCCTTCATACCATTATCTTCCATGGCAGTAAATCCTGTATCTGACATAAACTGGAGCTGGTCCAGAAGATCATCCCCGGCCGAGTGTTTGAACATGCCGAAATGAGGAGCATATTTTAATTTGAACTGATGTTTGCCTGCAGCAGGTTTTGTAACCGAAGCTGCCGAGGCTTGTGCCAGTCCACCGCTAACCAGGGCTCCGGTGGCTACCGCACTACTTTTAAGAAATGATCTGCGTTGCATAGTATCACTTTATAAAGTTGAAAGTAAAATCGAAGAACTTAAATGTAGCAAATTATCCTCTGGAAAGCTTTATAGAGAGGAGCAGAAATTCCATTTGAACATGAAAACCTTATTCCCTACTCTGAACTATGAAACCAGCAGGTAATCTTTCCCCTCTACATATCCCCTTTCCTCCAGGAAGGCCTGGATCTTCTCCCGGTTATCCATTTGCCTGATGTAGGTCAGGATAAATCCAGATCCAGCCTCGGGTATGTTTTTATAGAACAAGAGCTCCCTGTCCAGCTGGCGGCTCTTTTTGGTATCTATATAAGTGTCGATTCGAATGCCCTCAGTTTCCAGGAGCCTGGCCCTCCGGCGTGAGATTCTGCTGGCCCCCCAGACCCAGACCGCGGGGTGATAGGGATTGTTTTCTGATAGCCATAGGGCCAGATACTGGCTCTTAATCTTAAAAAAAGCCCTGTCGCTGTAGATGGGATGCGTCCTGGTTAATCTCCCGGGCGAATCGTTCCAGTCCAGGACCACCTCAGGAACCTTCGCAATCCTGACTCCCTGGTGGAGCCATCTCAGCCACATTTCGTAATCCTCGGGAAAATCACCGGAACGGTAGAGTCCATACTGCTCCATGGTTTCTCTTCTCCACATGGCTGTTGGATTTACAATGGGAGCTTCAATAAAGCGTCTGTTATAAATATCTTCGTAGCAGACCAGGGAGTTGCTCCACTCCACGAAGCGTTTGAAACCTCCGGTTGTTTCCGGATCCCCCACATGAGTCACCAGTCCGGCAACAGCCCCATACCCGGGATGAGAATCAAGAAATTCACTTTGCTGCCTCAGCCTCCCCGGCCGTGCCACATCATCCGCATCCATCCTTGCCAGATACCTCCCGCGGGCCTCTTCACACCCCCTGTTTGAGGCAAACATAACTCCCTGTTGGGATTCTTCAACCAGTCTGAATCTGGAATCGACTTCCTCCCATCCGGCAGCAATATCCCGGCTTCCATCACTGGAATTATTATCTACCATCACACACTCCCAATGGAAAAAATCCTGATCAGCTATGCTTTTCAGAGCCATAGAAAGAGTCTCTTCGGCATTATAGAAGGGAAGAACCACAGATACCTTTGGAGTGGATGCTGGCATAATTTATTGAGTGTGTTAACTTACTCTTCAGGTCCCATCCTTCGTGATCGTTTGAGCTCTCCCCTGATCTTTTTGCTCCGGATTCTCTTCTCCACACTGGACCTGCTGGGCCTGGTGGGCTTGCGCTTCTTTACCGGCAGAAGGCAGGTAAAAATCAGCTCCAGAAACCTTTCTGTCAGTTCAGCCTTGTTCCTGTATTGCGACCTGTACTTTTGCGAAACCAAAATCAAGTTGCCATCCTCTGTGAGCCTTTTTGTGAGGCGTCCGATCACCTTCATTTTTTGGGAATCACTCAAACAGGCTGTTTCGTAAGGAGACCACCTCAGTTCCACCCGCGACTCCGTTTTATTCACATGTTGCCCCCCCGGTCCTGATGACCGGCTTGTTTTGTATTGCAGTTCCCTGACCAGGCAGTCTCGCATAGAATAAAGGTAAGACCTGAATTTAATTTTATAAGTAACTTGTAACAAAATATCAGTGCTATGATAGAGAAATTCTTCCCTTTTATGGCTCTGCTGTTCTTTTGGCTGGGTCCATTGCATGCACAAGAGGCCGGACTGAATGCATCTTCCACTTCGGATACCATCCCGGGAGCTGCCCTTACTACCGGATGGTCCGGGGAAGCGCTTTCTCTTGGGTATGTCACTGCGCCTTCTGTGATCGGTCTTATGTTCATCTCCACCCTGGTAAGTGAGTGGAATGCTGGTATTGCCGGTATTCCGGCTTCTGCCATGATCCTGCTGGTCCCCCCGGTAATCTATGCGGGAGGCAGGTCGGTGGATATCCGGAAAGAGCTCTCCCATCCGAGGGCCAGGCTGGGTTGGACCCTCTATGCCCTATCTGTCCTACCCACCTCCCTTGCCCTCTATGGATTTACCACTGATTGGGGAGCAAGCATGCCCCTGACCATTGCCAGCGGGATCCTGGGTACGGCAAGCATCGTGGCCATGACCACCTATGCCTTTTCACGGGCAGAGACCGCCAGGGAAATGGAAAAGAACAAATCTGCCTCCCTCCAGGTGGGACTATCCCCCCTGTCCGGGGGAGCCATGGCTACGCTGGTTTTAAGATTCTGAGACTGCTTCTGCCCCTATGTGAAAAGCTCCAGCAGCTCTTTCTCAGACAGTGATTTCAAGGGATTGTTGGAAGAAACAAAAGTCTCTGCCAATTCACGTTTTCGCTCCTGTAAACGCTGTATCTTCTCTTCAATGCTATCGTTGGAGATAAAACGGTAAACGAATACTTTGTTTTCCTGCCCAATACGGTGGGCCCGGTTCAGGGCCTGCATCTCAGCGGCCGGATTCCACCAGGGATCCAGGATAAATACGTAATCGGCGGCGGTCAGGTTAAGTCCCACTCCTCCTGCCTTTAAGGAGATCAGGAAGAGTGAACACTTACTATTCGTTTGAAAATCATTGATGGCCTGCTCCCTTTGCCGCTGGTTTCTTGAACCGGTCAGATAGGCGTACCCGATTCCATCCTCCTCAAAACGTTGCTTGAACAGGTCGAGATGCTTTACAAAGGAGGAGAAGATCAGTACCTTGTGTCCCTTTGAAATAACACTCTCAATATCCCTGTATACCTCTGTAAACTTTCCTGACTCTTCCCCACTGAATTCTTCCACCAAATCGGGATGATTAGCGATCTGCCGGAGACGTGTCAGCGCCTGAAGTACCATGATGGAAGATTTCTCCATTCCAAGCTCCTCGAAATTCTCCAGAATTGCATTGCGCACCTGGGACTTCTCCTCTTCGTACAACCTTTTTTGGGAGTCGGTCATATTCACATATCTGAGCTGTTCAAATAAAGGGGGCAGCTCCCTGGCAACCTCATCTTTGGTACGCCGGAGGATAAACGGATTTATCAGCTCCTTTAGCTTCTTTTCCCGATCCTCATCCCCTTTCTTTTCGATGGGCTGGACAAAACTGCGTTTGAAAAAACTGAGGGTCCCAAGCAAGCCCGGATTGACGAAATTAATCTGTGACCACAAATCAGTTAAGGAGTTTTCAATCGGGGTGCCGGTCAGAACCAGTCTATGCTCCGCTTGCAGTGAGATAATTGCATTATATAGTTTGGAGGATGGATTCTTGATCATCTGGCTCTCATCCAGAATGATATAGTGGAAACGGAAGGCGGAAAGAGTCAAGCTGTCCTGGCGCACGGTATGGTACGTGGAAATAACAAGATCATAATAGGAGAAGTTGGACAGTTCGCGGTTGCGCTGGTTCCCCATATGGCTAAGCACCTTTAATCCCGGTGCAAACTTCCTGCACTCTCTGTCCCAGTTATGAAGCAGAGAGGCCGGAACAACAATCAGGGACGTTTGCTTTTCGGAAGCCCGACCAAAGAGAGAAAATTGTCCCCCTTCCGCAAAGGCCCCCTGCTCCCCTGGAGAAGAAACTCCATCCCGCCCCACTTCCTTTGATCTCAGTAAAATGGCAATAGCCTGCAGCGTTTTTCCCAGGCCCATATCATCTGCCAAACAACCTCCGAACTCATTCTTTTGCAGGAGACATAACCACCGGTATCCCTCAACCTGGTAAGACCTGAGGGTAGCATGCAGGCCTTCGGGGAGGGCCATTGGGGGAAGGGTTTCCACGCTGTTTAAGGCCTCCAGTTTCTCCAGGGTCTCCGCATTCATTCCCCGGACTGATTCATCTACCATGGAGAAATGCTGTCTCTGTATCCTGATCCTGTCCCCGGTGGACTTCCCAAATTCAAACATGGAAAGGTAACGGGCAAACCACTCTTCGGGCAGCACCAGGATTCTGCCGTCGGGCAAATGATATTCCCTGTTTCCTTCCAGAATATAACTTTTGAATGAGAGAAAAGGAATCTCCAGGTCTCCAAGTCTAACCAGACCATATATATCAAACCAATCGGCTTTTTCCTTTGATTCAATATCCAGCTGAATCGTCCCCAGATAATACTCACTGTTCAGCCGCTGCCGGAGTTCTATGCCGGATTCTTCCAGTGTAGAACCATATTCATTCATAAAATTAACGGCTGAATTTATGTCACTTTCATCAGATCTACTAAACTTATGATTTAAGTAGAAACTGGCCTCATCCCTGGATCGGAGTCCCACCTCATTCAAGAGGTTTACCATCTCTTGTTCCCAGTCATGATCCCGTTCAAAGATCTCGAAAGCGTTCCCTTTTTCTTCTCCCAGGTAATTTACAAAGCGCTTCAGCCGACTTTCACGGGCGATTTTATGCCCCCCGTATTGTAAGGACAGGATCCAGACAGGTCGATTGGATATCCCTGTCTCCAGGGAAAGTATGGCTTTCCGTGGAGGCCTGATGGTCTTCACTTCAAATCCCTCAGCCAGCGTATGATAATCCCTGAGGGCCTTCCTGACAAAAGATGCAAAATACTTTCCTTCGGATTGCGCCGGGATCAGGATCCGTTCTTTGCTCATAAATGGCTTTAACTTTTTACTGTCAATATCATTGACCAGGTAAAGCGTATCGCCCAGAATAATGCTGCAGGGATCATTGGTAACAATTTCAAGTGGAGTATCCTTCAGGATCAGCTGATGCTCCCGATGAAAAAGGGACAGGGCATAGGAAAGCTGATCCTGATAGTGGAAGCTGAATACGGGGATCGCGGGTACACGCTCCAGCTGAAGAAAATCCTCAGGGAAAACATTCCTGATGCTTTTCTCTTTTATAAATACCGGAATGCGGTTCTCCCTTGCAATCTGGAAGATCACAAAGAGCTGTTTTTCTATGTAGGGTCTGATGTGACTTTTGATGGTGTCGTCGTCCACCTGATCCAGAAACTGTTTTACTGTTTTTTGTCTGGAAAATACCCGATGCAGCTTGCGGTCGCTGTATTTATCGATCAATTGAAGCACCTCCCGCTGCATGGGACTCAGGCGCTGATAAGCCAGGGTTGAGCTGTCGTTCTGAATAAATTCCCCGGGGGTATAAAACTCCTTCCCTGACTCCTTCTCAAGTACCTGGGCCAGTATAATACTTCCCCATAAACGGTGAGGCATATAGCCCAAAGCAAATCGAATCTCCCTCATTCCTGAAACTTTCGCCGCTTATCTCCCAGTTTAAAATCTGATTCTTTTCCATTGCTCCAAACGGTAATCATCAGAAAATCACCTCGTTTCATCTGGTTTACCTGATCTTCCCCAACATCCTTTTCCCTTTCTGACATGGCGCTTCGGGCAGCTTCCCTGGCCAGTTTAGGGGGAACACGTACCAGATAGAGGTAGCTCATATCGAGCCCCTGCTCTCCCTGAATCAATAGCTGTCCAACCGTAGATTCCACATTCATTAAAGGGATGGTGATTTTTGAATCGGTCAGGGTAAAACTGTTTCTGACCGTTGCAAACCTGACATTATTCAGATCCTTACTGTCCAGAAATTTACCTGCAGCCTGGAGAGGGGTAAAATTAATCAGGGCCCCATCACTTATGGTGACATTAAAGGCTGCCGTTGAAGTGGGCAGATCCACCTTTAGTTCCGGAGTAATAAAAATTTCGGCCAATCCTCTTGCATCCACAATCCCATGAAAATGATCATTCACTGCCAGGATGGTATCCCCGGACTGAAGTTCCAGGTTCAAGTCGCTGATATCTATCCCCTTCAGATCCAGATCTGCCATAAGGGAAAAACGATCCGGACTGGAAACATTTAACTGCCCGGTAAACTCAAGGATTCCCTTTCCTTCAGGTGAAGTGGCAAGCTGGTCCATATAAAATATCTTTTCCTTACTGGTCCTGAACTTTCCATTCGTCCTGAATACGGTATTCTTGTCATAGCGGAGTTCTCCGATATCCACCAGGAATTCAATATTTGGATAGGCCACCTCATTGAGTTTAAGAGGGGCAGCCTGTTCCAGGCTATCCACTTCCTGGCTCTCCTCTTCTTCTGGGGGTTTTCCATAAGCCAGCAACTCATTGAAGTCGAGCAGGTCGGACTTTAGCTCAACATTGCCATAAATGTTTTCCATCAGGGTGTCTGCAAAATTCACCAGTGTGGCAGATAATTTCAAATTATTTTTCCCCACACTGCCTTGAAAATTATCGATTCTCAAAGTATCGCCCTTCCTCTCCATCTGGATCAGAAAATCCCTGAACCTGCTGGGGTAATATCGGAAACCCCATCCAAGATCCGCCACATCAATCCCAAAATCCATGGAGACACTGTCATAAACCAGCCCTGCAGCTGAAGCTTCCAGTCTGCCGGACAAGCGGAACTCCTCCAGGTGCTCCGAACCATAGGCCTCCGGAAGCAAAAATTCCCGCTTAATTGTAAAAAGGTCTTCAGCTCTTATCAATTCTGAGGAGAGTTTAAAATCAAGTGAGACCTCTCCCCCGGAATCGGGCCGGGCCAGAGCCCCGTAATTGGCAATAATCCCGGAGAAATCCAATGAACTCTCCCCGATAGTTGCCTGCAATTGATGTAGTGACAGCGTGTCGGGACTAAAGCTTAATGCTGCATTCACGCCAGAGATCGGGGCAATAAGTGGAAGAGTTACCCCAAAGCTATCCAGAGTAAATTCAAACTCAGGAATAGAATCCCGGCGAATAAAATCATCCAGTTCCCCTTTCTCCACCGAAGCCTCCGCCTTCAGGAACAGATCCTGAATCTCACCACCCAGTAAATTGAAAAGGGAGCTGTCCCGAAGAAGCGTTGCCGGATTTAGCAATTCAGAGGAGAGGGTGATTCCGGCCCTCACATCCTTGTTGTAATCAAGCAGATATACCAGAATATTTTCAGAGGTGAATCCAAGGTTCAGGGGATTCCCGTTTACTTCCAGCTGCAGGTTCTTAGTTCCGATAATGCTATCGTGAACGATTAGTTCTCCCGACATATGCTGTATACTATCCTTTTGCAGACTATCGTGGTTCATCACAAAGGACAGCTCTTCGAAAAGAGCCGTCACGTAACCACCTTCCTTCAGAAAACTTCCGGCATTCCGTTTAACACTTCCACTCAGCTGTCCCTGAACAGAGACATTACCAGACAAACTGCTTAAAAAATCTCCTTTGAACATCTCTTCCAGTCCCTCCAGGTTTGCGGCACAATCCAGTTCAATATTTAATTCCGGTGAATTTACATTATTCGCTGTAAGATTGGCATTAATATATCCCTCTGGGAAATATGCACTAAAGTCCTGGACATCCAAATAAGCTTCACTCAGATCCTTTTTGCTCCCATTTGTACCAAACATTTGAAAGGAAATACCGGTCACCTCCCTGTTCAGGGACCTGATCTTAAATCCCAGGTCTTTGGCATTTCCATTCACACGTATAACGGGCAGATCCTCTCCACCCACCTCTCCCTGAACAGTGCCGTTCATGGCAATACTCCCTTCACCAATCTGCTCGATCTCTTCCAGATCAAGAATACCTCTAAAAAGATAATTCAACAGTTCCAGGCCCTCATTAGTAGCGTTAAAGGCTAAATCTACCCTGGGCGATTCTCCGAAACTTAGATTTCCCCAGGTCTCAAAGTCAAATCCGGAAACGCTTAAACTACTGGGCAGAACTTTCATCTCCCGGGTCTCAGGAACAAAAACTATACTTCCATTAAGTAAGATATTCTTATCTACTTTATCATTGATTATTTGATATTTAACACTATCTATATCAATATCTACTTCAAGATTGGCAACCACCTCTCCAGAAAGGTAGCTAAAACTGCTTTCAAAACGGTTCACCTTCACATTTACATGTTCCTTCTTAAGCCGGTCGTCTAAAATCGCACGAACATTCCTGAGCTCGATCTTATCCAGATCAATGGCCAAAGGCTTCTCTTCCTCCGTAGTGTCTTTTTCTATCTGTTCTCCAAACCTGAACCCCAGGGCATGTTCCAGATTAGTGACCGAGTCTTCATAGACTTTCACATAGACGAAGCCATCTTCCAGTTTAGCTTCCGAAACCATGATTCCCCCTTTTATAAGCTGTATCAGATCCAGGGTGACTCCGATCTCCCTAAGCGAAAGGATGGGCTCCTGATAGAGCGCCTTATCCCCAAACTCTTTTTCATAATAGTTAACTCCCTGGAGTTGCAGCGTTATATCCGGAAAATTCAGGAAGGGTATCAGGTTCATTTGATCCATTTGCACCTCTCCCGGCTGCTGCTCATTCAGGTAGCTTACAGCTCTGTTCAGAAAATATTCCCTGCCCAGATAAAATACAAGTGTTGCGATCAGGACCAGTGAAATAATCCCTGCCACAATCCAGGCTGCTATTCTTAGTATTTTGAATTTCCTTTTTGCCACGTTTAAAAATATAACAAAACTATGCCTAATTTAATAATTAGCCGTCATTACAATCGAACCTTTTGCCAAAATGCCTCGTATACCTTATTGTATTTCCCTGCTAGTTATTGTAATTTTGCAGGATAACTGACACATAGATGAAAAAAAGAAACATAGCAATTGCAGCCATCGTTTTTTTGGCTATGGGTATTCTTCCAGCTTGTGATATCATTGAAGAGTGCGGCACCTGTGAGCTGGTCACAGATGATGGGCAAGGAAACGTCAGCTATGGAACACCTCTGCCTTTTTGCGGAGATGAATTAACTGACAAAGAAGACGCACCCCCTGTTACCATCAACGGGACCACTACCTACTGGAACTGTTATTAGGCTTTCACACCGATAACCACTACATCATCAATCTGTTCCACCTCTTTCCGGTAATCAGTAAATACTTCATCCAAGCGTTTCCCCTGTTCAATCATGGATAGGTCCTGAATGGAAAGCAGCAGCCTTTTAAAGTTCTTAGCCAGGAATTTCTTCCGATCCGGGCCGCCGAACTGATCCGCAAAGCCATCCGAGAAGGTATAAAAGGTATCGCCCGGTTTCAGCTTCAGCTTGTGCAATATAAATGGATCCATGATATCATGAATAGCTACTGGCATCTTGTCTCCTCTAAGCTGTTTTAACTCTCCATCGGATATGAGATAAAGCGGATTATTGGCACCACTGAATTGAAGCTGCAGAGTTTTGCGATCGAAAAGGCAAACAGTCATGTCCATTCCGTCTTTGACGATGCTTCCGCTCTCCTGCCTGAGTGCTTCAATGATCTTATCACGAAGATGATTCAGAACCAGATCCGGCCTGCTGATCTCTTTTGAGATAATTATTTCGTTTAACAGGCTGACTCCCAGCATGCTCATAAATGCACCCGGAACCCCGTGACCTGTACAATCTGCTGTGACAATCAGAATTTTCTCGTCCAATTCCTTCACCCAGTAAAAATCTCCGCTTACAATATCCCTCGGCTTAAACAAAACGAAATGATCCAGTTTATGGGAAAAGAGTTCCATGGAAGGAAGGATGGCCGTCTGGATCATCTTGGCATATTCTATGCTATCGGTAATATGCTTCTTCTGGTAGGCGATCTGATCCCTTTGAGCCTGCAGAAGGATATTTGCCCTTTTCTTATTCTGGAAATTACGCCATATGAAATAGACCAGTCCAAATACCAGGAGCAGGGCCAGGGCAACTGCATATATAATAATTCTCTGGGTTTGAATGGCCTCTGCCTGAAGCACGATTTTTTCATCCTGCTTCCTGATCTTTTCCTCTTTTTGTGAAATGGCTTCCTCTTGTTCCCTGATGCTTAACTCCTGATCGGCCAGCACGCTCTTTTGCTCCCTCACTTCTTCTACCTGTGCCTGAATAGTCGCTTTTTGCATTTCAATCTCAGCACCCTGGGTCTGCAGCACTTCTGTTTTTTGGTCAATCTCCATTTCCCTGTCCTCAATCTCCTTTCTCAGGCTTTCCAGGGTCTGACGGTTCTCCCGAATCAGAAGCTCCTGATCGTGTATCTGATCCTGTTGTTGCTCAATTAGTAAATACTGCTTTTCGGTAATACTTTTCTCCATTTCCAGTTCCCCCTCTGTAACCTCATACAGAGATTCCCAATCCTCACGGGTTTTAATGGCCTGGGCCAGAAACAGCTCATTTACAAAGAGGCCCTCCTGAATCATTAGCTCCTCATTTGCCTCAAATCTGGGTTCTCCGTCGAAAACAACGAAATTGATCATGGAGGAGCGAAAGGGATACCCCTCCGAGATAAGCAAGGTATGTCCTCCTTTTGTTTTTTTGATGACCTCTTCGATCTCAAATCCATCTTCCCGGTTCAGAAAAACCACCTGGGAGGGTTGCAGATAAAGAATATCTGTACATACCTTAATGGCTATTGGCTTCCCCTGAATCTCTTTCCTGGTCCTCGCTAATTTCTCAAGGTCAAAGTAAAGATTGGAGTCATTATCCAGAATAGTAATTATAAACTGGTCGCTTCCCCTGGCAGAATCGGCAAACTGGACATATCGGGAGATATCAAGAATAAATAGCGCCCGGGTTTCATTCGTAAAGCCCTGTTGAGCCAAAATAGTGGATGCCGACAAGATAAATATTGCCAGCAGCACCAGATGATTGAAGCGTTTCATGGTTCCCTGAGGATTGGCCGCTGTTCAAATTAACTATTTTTTTTTACTATTGCAGCATAGAAGCTTCAGTGGATGACCCCCCTAATTATAGTTTTCTGCATGGTTGTATTCCTGGGAATGATCTTTTTTCTTCGTGTCAGAGGGGGAAAAACCTTTCTCTATATGCGGCCCGTGATAAGGTTTCACGAAGCCGATGCTGTTCTATTTCGGAGACTACTGGCACCCGGAACCGACTGTGGCAGATGCATTGCAGCCTGTCCTTACAGTCACACCGATGAGCTGTTTCACCGCTTTATCAGATGGGGTATAAAAATTAATTTGCTTTTCCGGCATCTGGCACTTAAATTGGATGATCTTTTTTATGGCAGGAGACCCGCAATTAGGCCATTACCGGAGTGGGTAGACATAAGGGATAAGAAATGACAATCACTTCCTATATAGCCCTTGGCGTAATCCTCTTGATGATTGTTGCCCTGATCCGTGAGATTCTGCGCCCTGGCCTGATTCTTTTCTGTGCCCTGGTGATTTTCATGTCTTTCGGAATCTTATCGGCTGAGGAAGCATTGTCGGGCTTCTCCAACAAAGGAATGATCACGGTAGCTTTATTATTCCTGGTCAGTGAAGGGGTAAAAGAATCAGGGGTGCTGAACCGTATTGGCACGCTTATCCTTCCGAAAAAACGAAAACCCATTCCCAGGCTGCTAATGCAGATCATGATCCCCGTATCGGCCATCTCTGCATTTTTAAACAACACTCCTGTGGTAATTATATTCGGTCCCATGTTGAAAAAATGGGCCGATAAACTGAGTTTGCCCTCACAGAAATTCCTGATTCCCCTCTCTTATGCCACCATATTCGGGGGCACATGCACCCTGATCGGCACTTCTACAAATTTACTGGTGCATGGCATGATGCTCGACCGTGGAATGGTCGGACTGGGTATGTTCGAGCTGGCCAAGGTGGGACTATTTATAGTCTTTTTCGGCTTCCTCTATATGAACATATTCTCCAACCGCCTCCTGCCCGGGGAGAAGATACCCAGGTTTAGTTTCCCCAACGACACCAGGGAGTATAATTTCGATCTCTATTTGCCGAAAAATTCAAATCTGATCGGAAAAGAAATTGAAAAGCGTCGGCTTCCGGGACTCAATGAATTTACAGTACGGACAATAATCCGGGATGGAAAACACATCCGTATATCCAATTCTCCTTTCGTGCTTGAGCCTGAGGATCAGCTAATTGTTGCAGGAAGCTCTGAAAATGTAGGGTATTTGACACAGGCTACAGAGGTAAAAATGAAAGCGCTTGAAGATGTTGACCCTGATTTCCTCAGGAAATCCCTGCGCCAGGTAGAGGTTGTTCTGGCTCCCCGGTTCCCCGGTATTCAAAGGACCCTGGGAGAATTCGATTTTTTCGGACACTACAATGCAGTAGTTATGGCGGTTCATCGCAATGGGGAAAGGATAACCACCAACCTGAAAAACCTGGAGCTGAAGGCTGGTGACAATCTGATGCTTCTGACCACAGAAGATTTCACCAGGTACTGGGGCGAATCCAGGGTATTCTACATGGCGACCGAAAAAGGCGAAATGGATGATGCCAAGGACCGCCGGAGAAGGTGGATTGCCATGATACTTGTCTTTCTGATGATCGCCGGAGCCACGGCCGGTCAGTTTATTCCTGCACAGGGTAAACATCAATTCGACATGTTCTTTTTTGCCGCAGTTACCGTGGTTCTTATGGCGCTTATGAAAATATTTTCTGCAAAGAAGTATACCAAGCCCATTAACTGGGATGTGCTGATTACCATCGCCTGTGCCATAGGGATCAGCCGTGCTTTACAGAATTCCGGGGCCGCAGATTTTATTGCACGGAGCACCATAAATATCTCAAAAGGATTTGGACCTCTGGGGGTACTGGCAGCCATTTTTATCATTACCAATATATTTACAGAGATCATCACAAACAATGCTGCCGCAGCCATCACCTTTCCCATCGCCTACGCAGCAGCCATCCAGCTGGGAGTGGATCCCAAACCATTTTTTATTACTATTTGTATCGCAGCCTCGGCCAGCTTTTCTACCCCTATAGGATACCAGACCAACCTGATCGTCCAGAGTATTGGCAATTATAAGTTCAGTGACTACTATAAAATCGGGCTACCACTCAACATACTGGCACTGATCATTTCTCTCCTGGTTATTCCCAGGTTCTGGCCCTTCTAAGCAGCACTAATAACCGGCAGCCTGCCCGTCCTTCCTGGACTCTGAAGCTCCAAAATACACCCCTTTTTCCTTATCCCACATGATGGCCTGGTAACCCCCGTATCCGCCATTTGAAAACTCTACCTGGTGACCTCGGCTCATCAGTTCCCGGATACTTTTATAAGGGATTCCTGATTCCAGATTTACCACCCCCCCATCGGTCATCTCTGTACCGGTGGGCTGTGAAGATCCGTCATGACGGATTCTGGGTGCATCTCCGGCCTCCTGAAGGTTCATCCCGAAATCGATCATATTTACAACAATCTGAGCATGACCCTGAGGTTGCATGGAGCCTCCCATCACGCCAAAACTCATAAAGGGTAAGCCATCCTTGGTGATAAATGCAGGAATGATGGTATGAAAAGGTCTTTTCCCCGGTTCATACACATTAAAATGTCCCTCTTCCAGGGTAAACAGTTCTCCCCGGTCCTGAAGGATAAACCCAAGCCCGGGAGGACACATGCCTGAACCCAGTCCGCGAAAATTACTCTGAATCAGCGATATCATATTTCCTTCCCCATCAGCCACCGTCAAATAAATGGTGTTGCCGTGCTCCATCTCACCGGCATCCAGGTTGCGAGACGCCCTGTGGGGCTTTATCAGCTGCGCCCTTTTTGCAGCATATTCTTTGGATATCAGCTCTTCTACCGGTAGTTCATTAAAAGCCGGATCGGCATAATACCTGGCCCTGTCCTCAAATGCCAGTTTCTTGGCCTCTACAAAATGATGGATATATTCACTGCTTCCAAACCCCATGGCGGCTATATCGAAGCTCTCAAGAATATTAAGAATCTGAAGGGCGGCAATCCCCTGGCCGTTTGGAGGCAATTCCCAAACATCATATCCACGGTAGTTGGTACTTACCGGATCCACCCATTCGGAGGTGTGACTTGCCAGATCCTCCAAGGAAATAAATCCCCCCTGTTCTTTCATAAATTTAGCGATTGTCCTGGCGATCTCTCCTTTATAGAAAACATCTCTTCCTCCTTCGGCAATAAGCTCAAGAGTGTTGGCCAGAGAGGGATTCCTGAAAATCTCCCCCTTTTCAGGAGCCTTTCCTCCTGGCATATAAACTTCCTTCACATTTGGATAGCGGCTGTAAGACCCGGCGGAGGTCCAGTAATGTGCGATAAGTTCCGTAACCGGAAACCCTTCCCTGGCATAAGTGATGGCCGGCTTCAAAAGTTTATCCATCTCCATGGTCCCAAAGCGCTTAAGTAGTTCAAACCACCCGTCTACACACCCGGGAACAGAAACTGGAAGCGGTCCAAAGGCCGGAATCTGATCATAGCCCTTATCCTTAAAATAGTCTAAGGTGAGTGAGCGGGGGGAACGGCCGCTGGCATTCAAGCCATACAATTGGCCTGTCTTCGCATCCCAGACAATGGCAAACAGATCTCCTCCAATCCCATTTCCGGTGGGCTCCACCAGTCCGAGCAGGGCATTTGCAGCTATGGCCGCATCCACAGCATTTCCTCCGGCTTTTAATATATCGATAGCCACCTGTGTGGCCAGTGGTTGACTGGTGCAGGCCATTCCGTGCTGCGCAATCACCTCGGAGCGAGTGGCAAATGGTAAGCCGGTAATCCTGTCCTGACCGAAGGATACACTGATTAGCAAAACGAGACTTAAGCAAAGTAGAATCTTCTTCATGATCTAAGTTTATAAGTTATGGGATGCCTTCTCGAGACCAAAATACAAAAAAACCCCGCCCACCAGGGTGAACAGGGACTTTTTCTGAACTATATAATCTGGATATCCGGCAGGCCAGGTTCCAACAGGACCGGACCTATTTTTCTTTCAACTTATATACCCTTACCCAGTCAATCTCCATGGCAGAGGGAAGCCCCGTCTCGGCAGCATCCTTTTTGAGGCTGGTGGAAAAATTAATATACATTTCTTCCTGGGGGACGCCGGAGGTCTGGGTCTTGAAAACCTTGCCATTGATCTTCCAGGTCAGTTTATTGGGTGTCCATTCCAGGGTATAAATGAAATACTCATCTGCGTATTTGGCTCCCCCGGTTTTCGACAGTGATTTGCTGGGAGAAACACCATTCCCCCAAAAGTAGTTTGAATAGAGTTTGCCATTTTCGAATCGGGCCACATCAATGTGCGGAAGCATGGTCTCTGACACCATCCAGAATGCCTGGGCAACTGAGCCGCCGGCCATCTTTATTTTGGCATTGAAAACGCCATATTTCTGCCGAAAGCTTTTTGCTGTGTTGATCATGCCCGAAGTAAACTCAAAATCCTCGCGAACAAATCCCTGCTCGGATCGCCAAACCAGGCCTTCAACCTGGCCCGGCTTTGTTACGATCCTGGCCTTATGGTCATAAAACTCTATGTTCTTGCCATTGGTGGGGAAGCTCTTGTCATCTTCCATGGCATAGGACTCATTCATGCTTTTCTCTCCCCAGTAATTCTGAGTCAACCATTTGGATTTATCCAGCTTCCCTTCGTTAAATTTCTCATCGAAGGTCAGATCCCATCTTTCAATCTCTTTAAAAGGATATTTTTTCTTGGTCCTGTAATACCAAACAATCTTCTCGGATTTTTTTAAGACCTGGTATTCCGTCTCTTTCTGGAACTCTTCAGAATCTTTGTAGGCAGCCTTCTTCATCTTTTTCTTCCGCACCTTAAACGCATTGGACTTCACCTCTTTTTCGAGCTCCAGGTAGTTTTTCAATTCATCGGAATTTTCAAAGTCCTTGAACGATTGATAATCAGCTCTCAGTTGATCATCTGCTGTTTCCACCTTCTCGGTGCTGGGAATCATTCCAAGTATAAAACTCAAACTTGCCATAACATTATCAATTCTGAAACAGGTTAATACTCAATAAATAGGAACTAAAGATATAAAAAAATCATCTCGAGTAGGACCTTCTCCTACTTTTGAAATAGTATACTCCCTGTACTGAAATAATGAACTGGGAGTATTTGGAAAAGAGGTACTTCCCGCTAATATTAAAATCCCATTTGGGGGCCATTCTCAATTCAAGTCCCGCACCCAGATTTGCCCCTACGGCAAAATCTGCTTCATCCGTGATGGTCTCATTCCCCGTAAGCACAACAGGCTCAAAATCAGAATTCAGGTAACAGAGGTTTCCTCCCCCAAAAGCTACAGTCTTAACGTTCCCTTCCTGGAAAAAAGTATATTGAACATCCAGATCCCCCTGGAACATTAGATTGGTCAGTATGGAATACCCGGTCTCCAGTTTGTAGCGGTTAAAGGCTGTCACAGAGGGAACAATGTGTAAGGTACTCGCTTTGTTCAGAGCCAGCCAGGTCTTCAGAACTAGTCCAGGATTCCCTGTCTCTCCATAATTGAACTCGGCTCCAGTGGAAAATGTAAATCCACCACCAACTCTGTGTATCTGTCCGAAACTACTCTGACATGCGGCCAGAAGCATGACTGCCAGAAAGAAGGTAACTTTAATAACCCGGGGAAATTTCACTTGATTCAGGTTTAGATCTTGATTCTACGAAAATAGATCCCTTCTGGTTTCAAATAATCAATTAAAATCCAAGCCTTTCTCAGGGATCAACTTTCTGTGTAAAATAGATAGATCGCACAAAAAAAGTGCTAAATTTGTGCTTCTGAAATTACTTTTTACCGCATAAAACAGCATACTTCTAATGGCAAAAATTATTGGAGAAATCATACAGGTGATCGGGCCTGTAATCGATGTGAGTTTTGAAGAGACTAAAGAAAAACTCCCCAGCATTTATGAAGCACTTGAAATTACGCGTGAAGACGGTCAGATCTTAGTGATTGAAGTTCAGCAACATACCGGAGAGCATACTGTCCGGACCATCGCCATGGATTCCACAGACGGACTTCAACGAGGAATGAAGGTGATAGCAACCGGTGAGGCGATTAAAATGCCAAAAGGAGATACTGTTAAAGGACGTTTACTTAACGTGGTTGGTGAGGCGATAGACGGGATTGGTAAAGTGGATTCCAGTCAGGGTTACCAGGTTCACAACCATCCACCAAAATATGATCAGCTCTCCACAGAAAGTGAGGTGCTTTTTACAGGGATCAAGGTGATTGACCTGCTGGAGCCCTATGCTAAAGGCGGTAAAATCGGTCTTTTTGGAGGTGCAGGTGTTGGTAAAACGGTGATCATCATGGAGCTGATTAATAATATTGCCAAAAAATACGAAGGAATCTCCGTTTTTGCAGGAGTTGGTGAAAGAACCAGGGAAGGAAATGACCTGCTTCGGGAAATGATCGAATCCGGGGTAATTAAGTATGGAGAAGCCTTTCAGAAGAGCATGGAGGAAGGATCCTGGGATCTGGATAAAATCGATCACGAAGAGCTTGAAAAGTCGCAGGCTACCCTGGTCTTCGGCCAGATGAACGAGCCCCCCGGAGCCCGTGCTACAGTAGCCTTATCTGGCCTGACTGTGGCAGAAACCTTCCGTGACGGGGATGAGGAGAGCGGAGGAAGGGATATTCTCTTCTTCGTGGATAATATATTCCGTTTTACACAGGCCGGCTCCGAGGTTTCGGCGCTGCTGGGCCGTATGCCTTCAGCAGTGGGATATCAACCCACCCTGGCCACGGAAATGGGCATGATGCAGGAACGGATTACCTCTACCAAACGGGGATCCATTACCTCTATTCAGGCCATTTATGTGCCAGCTGATGACCTGACCGACCCTGCCCCGGCCACCACTTTTGCACACCTGGATGCACAGACTGTATTAAGTCGGAAAATCGCCTCCCTGGGGATCTATCCCGCCGTGGACCCACTGGATTCAACCTCCAGGATCCTGAAGGCTGAAATCGTAGGCGAAGAACACTACAACACTGCCCAGCGCATTAAGGTGCTCTTGCAGCGCTATAATGAGCTACAGGATATCATTGCGATCCTGGGTATGGATGAGCTTTCTGAAGAGGACAAGCTGGTAGTACACCGGGCCAGACGAGTTGCCAGATTCCTTTCACAGCCGTTTTTCGTGGCAGAGCAGTTCACCGGGATCCCCGGAGTATTTGTTCCCATAGAAGACTCCATCAAGGGGTTTAATATGATCATGGATGGTGAAGTGGATGAATATCCGGAAGCGGCTTTCAACCTGGTAGGATCCATTGAGGAGGCTATTGAAAAAGGGAAGAAGTTACTGGCCGATACAAAAGCTTAATGAGGTATGTTGCTTGAGATTATTGCACCGGATAAAAATTTATACTCAGGAGAAGTTGACCTGGTACAGGTTCCTGGCTCCAAGGGCTCCTTTGAAATTCTCAGGAATCATGCTCCCATTATCTCTACCCTGGATCAAGGAAAGATTAAAATCGTTGATGTGAAGGGACGTACCACGTATTTTGAAGTGGATGGCGGGGTTATCGAAGCAAAAAACAATAAAATCATAGTTCTTGCCGAGACTGCAAAAACATAAAGATCTCAGGAGCAAAGCAAAACAGGTTTTATCTCTAACTTGCATCCTGGCACTATCGTTTGTATTTAGCTCGTCCAATGTTATACGCGTAAGAACAATTACATTTACCGCTGCCGATGGCCTGAAAGTTACCGCAGATGAGTATTTGGTCGATTCAGAAAAGCCCTACATCCTTCTTTTTCACGAGCAGGGATCCAGCAGAGGCGAATTTAAAAACATTGCCCGCAGATTTTGCAAATTAGAATACAACTGTCTGGCCGTGGACCTTCGAAATGGCGGAAACAATAATTTTGTCTCCAATCAAACAGCCAGACAATTAAGAGAGGAGGGGCTTAATTCTGGCATCCTTGATATTGAACAGGATGTGGAGGCAGCCATCAACTACGCCTACAGGAAATCCAATCACCCTGTTGTTCTATTCGGAAGCGGTGCCAACGGATCATTAAGCCTGAAAGTTGCTGTTTCCAATCCGCATGTCAGGGCAGTGGTTGCACTAAGTCCCGGCGAATATTTTATGCCCGAGATCAAGATCCAGGACACCATAGCTCACCTGAAAAAGCCGGTTTTTATTTCTTCCAGTAAAGCTGAATTCCCCTATGTTTCAGAACTTGCTTCGGGCATAAACCAGGACTACCTCACTCTTTTTGAACCAAAAGTCGGTTCTGGTGAACGTGGGACAGCATCTCTCTCTGAACAATACGACCACAGTACCGAATACTGGATCGCTTTGATTCTCTTCTTTAAGGAACTTATGTAGATGGTTAAATTCCTGGTTGTCCGCTTCAGTTCTATCGGTGACATAGTTCTTACAACTCCTGTGTTTCGTCATCTCAAGCACGAAGTGGAAGATGCAGAAATCCATTATCTCACCAAATCGGGCTATGCTTCCCTGCTTGCAGCGAATCCTTATATCGACCAGATACACTTATTTGATGGGGACCTAAAGTCTTGCATTTCTGTTTTAAGGAAGATAGAAATTGACTACGTCATTGACCTTCATCGCAATCTCCGCTCTGCACAAATCAAACGGGGATTAAGAAGGGTCGATTTTTCAGTCCGCAAACTGAACTTCCGTAAATGGCTCCTGGTCAATCTGAAATGGGACCGTTTGCCCGACAAGCATATGGTTGACAGGAATCTGGATACCATCAACTCCTTTATTGAAAGGCGGGATAATGCGGGGCTTGATTACTTTATTCCCAAAAAGGAAGAGGTCCACATCTCTTCCCTGCCCGAAATATTTCAACAGGGTTATATAGGACTTTCCATCGGAGCCCAGCACGAAACAAAAAAGCTCCCCCCTGAAGGCCTGGTCCAGCTCTGCCGAAAGCTTGAGTATCCCGTACTGATCCTGGGCGGTCCCGAAGACCGCAATACGGGAGAGCTTATTGTAACTTCCCTCCCCGATAAACCTGTGGTGAACGGATGCGGATCTTACAGCATACATCAATCTGCTTCACTGGTGAAACAGGCCAGACTTTTGATTACACACGATACGGGTTTAATGCACATCGGAGCTGCTTTTCAAAAAAAAATAATTTCTATCTGGGGCAATACGGTACCGCAATTCGGGATGTACCCTTACCGGGCCCACTCCAGCTCGGTTCAGTTTGAAGTGCCCGGACTTAGCTGCCGTCCCTGCTCAAAGATAGGGCATCAAAAGTGCCCGAAGGGACATTTCAACTGCATGCAAAAACAGGATCTGGACAGCATTGCAAGATTGGCCAGCCAGCTCTGGGACTCTTCGGATTGATTCCTACTGCGCAATAAATGAATAGGTGATTATGGCTCTGTGCCGTTCAGGCCCGCTCAGTTCTATCCTGAACTGAGACGACCGGGCCGCTGAAAGGGCAGCGTCAGAAAAACAGACCCTATCATCCCCTATAATGGGTTGAAGCACCTGTGCCTCTATCACCCTGCCATCGGGCGCGACACTTATCTCAACTTTCACAACTCCCGATCCCTGGCAACGGTAGACGGGGACTGTAAGCTCGACTTTACCCCTGCTCCGGGGATCTTCAAGGAATTCAAATGTGATGGTGGTAGGCCCGGCATATTCGGCGGTCTCTTCTTCCTCCAGGGTGGGAGGAACATAGTCGGCCGAGGCAAGGATCGATTGCAACTCCTCCAGTTTTTCACGATCCTCCTGGTTTCTGGCCTCCTCGATCTGATCCAGCAGATCCTTTACGTACTCGTCCGTGGAAATTTCCTGGCTGAGCTTATCTTCTGCATTCAGGTTTACCGCCCTGTTGCTGGAGAGCTCTCGCTGGCGCAGGAGTTCTTCCAGCCATTCGGCCGGGACATCCACCTCAGCCTCTTCCAGTAACTGCTCCAAAGTCTTCTCCTCAAATTCCAGCTCAATTCCCAGTTCCTGATCGTTTTTCAACCCTTCCACCTTCACAAAAAGGAATGTGATCAATACGACCAGGTGAACTATCAGCGTATAGAGAATAGCCTTTTGATTCTCTTTGAAAAAATTTTTAACCCCGGCTCTACCGTATTGAAATATTTCATCCATTCGCTGCAAAAATAAGATGTTAACCCAACTTCTCCATTATCTAACGGATATTTCCTAAGTTTATATTTATCAATACCTGATTTTCATGAAAAAACTGTTCACCCTCCTGGCATTGATCTTCCTGGTAAATTCCTGTTCCATTCTGAATGAACTTATCGCACTTACAAAATGTGAATTCCGGCTTCATTCTCTTCAGCAACCTGCTGTATGTGGAATAGATATCAGTCAGAAAAACAGCTGGTCGGATTTCAGCTTTATGGAAGGACAGGCTATTGCAGGGAAGCTGATGCAAAAAAGTCTCCCCTTTGATATAACCGTCCATATGGAGGTCCGGAATCCTGGAACAAGTTTAGCCGCAGTCAATGCCCTTCAGTGGATCGCTTTTATCGATGATCTTCAGGTAGCACAGGGAATCCTGCAGGAACGAGTAGAAATCCCACCGTCGGGAGGCACCAATATAATTCCCCTGAGGATTCATGCCGACCTGGTCGATTATCTGGAGGGGGACAATCCCCGTTCCATGCTTAACTTTGCGTTAAGCCTCCTGAATGCCGGCGATCGGGACAGCCAGGTGAGTTTGAAGATCAAACCAAGTGTTTTGATCGGCACCCGGGAGGTCCGTTACCCGGACTATTTTACCCTTACAAAGGAGTTCAAATCAGGGAACTAATTAATATCAATGGCGTAGATTCCCTCAAACCCGAAGTTCCCGGTTTCTGGCTCGTAAGTAACTCTTCCTCCCAAAGATAGAGGAAAGGGGATTCTTAGAATATTTAAATCCAGCACCAGGTCCGCTCCGAATGTTGCATAGGATTTGTCTTCGTAATGGGGACTGGGCTCATGGATAATCACATGGCTGCCCACCATATAATCCGTCCACAAGGCTCCTCTGATCCTCTTCAGATAAAGCAGGGCTCCTATCTCGAGATCGGGATAAAGCAGGGGGAACACATAATCGGCACTGTAGCGGGTCAGCTCCTCTCCATAAATTCCGCGCAGGCCCCTGGGCATTGCCATCAGATTGATAAAAGCGGGACGTGAGCTATCCAGAATGTATTGTTTTTGATGATAGGCCGATAGCCTGATGGTCTGATGCCTCAGGGGACCGGGAAGATAGGTAGTGATCCCCCCCAACGCAACCGAACCAAAGACCTGGTTGTTAAAGGGAGCGTGGTAATATCCTCCATTCAGGGAAAATCCAATTCTGGGCAGGATTTCTTTTATGCCCTTTCTCAAATAGGAGGTAATAAAAAGGCTGTAATAGAGATAATGGGACCCCTGCTTATAGCTCTCCTGGGTCTCATCGTACTGAATCTCTCTCTTGTAACTATAGTCTATCTTCGGCTGGATCAAGGAAAGATACTTCCCGGTATTCAGCCGAAAGGGGATATAAGTCTGAGCTGTAAAACTAAGTGCCTGGGGTAAGGCAATAATTGAATCGCCCTCGGCATAACGCAGAACATCGGGTTCACCCCCGTAATCAAAATTGAGGTTGACCACCGGGTACCTTCCTTTAAATCTGATCCCGGAGTGAAACAGGTGAAAGCCATTGCTATACTCATACCCCAGCTGACTCACAGCGGTACTAAGCCTGTTCTGAGAAATCAGGGACACTCCCGGATTCACGGGCAGCTGCTCCGGATTTAAGGTAAATTCAGGCTCCAGGTAGTCAAAATATAGCGGCAACCAGGAGTGAAAATTAAAGAGATGCAAAGCCTTTCGATAAGGAACCGAAGTCAGTTTAGAGAACGCTTCGTCCAAAGGCGGTTCACTGATCCGGCTCTCTTCCGGGCTCTGATCATAATCGAGCTGTTCCCTGTGATCCCTCACTTCGTCCAGGGGCTTCCAGCTTCCTTCCACCAGCTTCAGGGTACTTGTGCCGTACCCCCTGGAAGTGTAGTTGGAAAAGAGCAGGGTGGAACCATCCGAAGATACCTGGGGATGGAAGGCCCCAAAGCGGGTGGAGGTAAGCTGGTATACCTCCCCTCCATCCATATACAAGCAGTAAATATTATCGATGCCTGAAAAGGTTCCGCTGAAATAGATGCGCTTCCCCTGTACCGTCGGATATGAGATATCATCCAGTCCGGCATCAAACAGCCTGGTCCACCTGCCCGTAAGCAGGGAATAAGAGTACAAGGATTTACCCGAAGCCCTGGAAAGCAGCACCACCAATCCCGTATCGTTTTCCATCCAGGCCGGGTGCTGCAGGAAGCGGTTTCCCGGAGAGGGGATTACCTGATCCAGGGTTCCGTCTGTATGTAAAATTACCAGATTGAACTGATGCTTATCGCTTTGCTCCACCACCGCAATCCGAGTCCCATCACCTGAAATGACCGGAGAATAATACCTGGTCTTTTTTCCCAGTTTGCGGACTATGCCGCTATCCACATCATAACTTCTAATGATGGAATAATTCCGGTTGCTCCATCGGGTATCGGGAACAAACTCATCCCAGACAATAAGCTTGTTTGAAAAACTGACCCTTCCCGAATTCAAAAACCCGGGACGAAACACACGCTTATCCTTTTCATTTTTCTCCACGATTACAAATTCCGGTATCTGGTCCATTCCTGTCTTCAGGCTCAGTATTTTCGATTCCGAAATCTCATGCGGAAAGGTGTAGCTGGTATAGGGATGTTTCCGGAAACTGTTCCAATCCTGCATGGTAGTGTATCCTCGCTCAAGGGTCAGCCGGTGCCAGTGATCCTGATAGCTGGTCAGGGCTTCCTCATAAAACTGCTTTTTGGACCTCAGGCCATAGCGCCTCATACTGAACCAGGTGGGATTCAGCAAGAATGGTTTCCTGGCTGCATACTGCTGAAAGTCTATCCAGAACTTGTCTCCGTAGGTGCGTCTACCGTGCCTGACCATCATATATCCCAGCTGGTAATGATTGGGGATGTGGTCCCTGTAAGATCCCATACTAGCCTTGGAGAAAGACCAGAGTTTTCCGGTTTCCAGTAACTGAGCTTTAATTTCCATTTCAAAGGAGGGTTGCCGGCCCCTTCCGGTATTCGAGAGACGAGTCTCCGAATCCACCGCATCCCCTTCCAGATACCAGTAAGGAAGAAATACAGCCATGGCTCCGACTACCTGTTCCCCTCCAAGGAGAGAAAGCCCTTTTGTAAATCCCTGGTTTAACTTGTCGATCTGAACCGCATGCCTGCCTTCATGCAGCGCCAGCTGGGTCAGCCAGTCCTGGTTATAGCCATTGGGATCTGGATTGGTAAATATCTCCAATCGTTTGGGTGCCCAGACGAATACACCGTTTGAAAAGCTCGATTCATTATGGATGATTACAGGCATGTGGCTGTGGCGATGATCCAGCGACTGTCCCAGGTTCAGATAATAATGCTCCAGTCTCAGGGCAAAGGCTTTAGCCAGACTGTCAACTCCTTCCGGGTGAATAATGGAATAGTGGGGTGTTTTAAACTGATACCACTTCAGGGAGCCTGCGTCCTGCCCGTACTCATAGAATTGACCCCTCAGTCCGGCCGAAAGAAACAAAAGCAGAATGAAGATCATTCTGCCTTTGTTGTACAAATAATATGATGGAAGGTTAGTTTTCTGCAAATTTCACCAGATATCCGTTATTCCTCAGAAAGATAAAAGCACGTTTACGGACATCCCCTTTTAAAACAATATCATACATTTTTGAGGAGCCACAGGTGTGACAAATATCCCGAAGCTGTTCCTCTATTTTAATCAGATCAATGCGTCGTCCGACAAAACCGGTAATATAAGTAACAGGGGCGCCATCGATTTTCCTCTTATCAAGGCCTACAAGAAGGCTTTGCTTATCAGGAGGAAGCGTATTGGGCTCCTGGATATTGGCATATTCGTATTCGAATTCGGGATAATCCGTGTAGAGAGGTTGATCCAGATCGTTCATTCCTTCAAAAGTCATGACTTTTGGATTTAGTGAACCACAAATATATATTTCCAATTTATACTTGTCAACAATTTTAAAACATTTGTTTTTTAGCAGCTGTGCTAAAAAAAGCGTTAAATTCGTGCCAGTCAAATCAATAAAGGAAGCTGATTAACTCATGCAATTCAAGAAAATAAATCTGCTCCTGGGCTGGTTCAGTTTTGCCATTGCCCTGATTGTTTACCTGCTCACCCTCGAACCTACAGTCAGTCTGTGGGACTGTGGAGAATTTATCGCCAGCTCCTATAAGCTCCAGGTCGGACACCCCCCGGGAGCACCTTTGTTCATGATAATTGGTCGCGTGTTTGCACTCTTTACTTCCGACCAGGAGAAAGTGGCTATGATGATAAACGCGGTATCTGCCTTTGCCAGTGCCTTTACTATTCTGTTCCTGTTCTGGACCATCTCTCATCTGCTCAAAAAAATAGTATTCATCGATCCGGACAAAAACAACAGAGCTGAAACAATTGTGGTTCTGGGTGGTGCTATGGTTGGGGCCCTGGCCTACACCTTCTCAGATACTTTCTGGTTTTCAGCGGTCGAGGGGGAGGTATATGCCACCTCTTCTCTCTTTACCGCCGTGGTTTTCTGGGCCATTCTCAAATGGGAGAATGTGGCTGAACAACCTGGTTCCAACCGATGGCTCATCCTGATCGCCTACCTCATTGGCCTCTCCATTGGAGTGCATCTTCTGAACCTGCTGGCCATTCCAGCTATTGTCCTGGTGTACTATTTTAAAAAATACCCAAGAGTCACCCGTCAGGGTGTATTGAAAGCCCTGGGAGTATCCGTGATACTCCTTCTGTCAATCATGTACGGGATTATCCCCGGAATCGTCAAACTGGCCACCGTGGTTGAAAAATTCTTTACTAACACCGTGGGCCTGCACTATAATGTGGGTGTTATAATTTATGTAATTCTCCTGCTTGGGGCTTTAATCTTTGGAATCTACCGGACCCAGTACCGGAAAAAGAGTGTTCTCTGGAACACCATTCTGCTGGCCATGACTGTGATCATCATTGGATATTCCTCCTATGCCTTGATCATCATCCGCTCCCTGGCCGGTCCGCCAATGAATGAAAACCGTCCGGAAAATGTCTTTGCCCTGCTCTCTTACCTGAACCGTGAGCAATATGGGGATCGTCCTTTGATTCTGGGACACCAGTACAATGCAGAGGTCGAGGACCTGGTCTACAAAAAACCTGTGTACAGCTTAAACAAAGAGGAGAACCGGTATGAGATAGCCTATTACAAACCTGAACTGCTTATGAAGGGCAGCAAGGTGCTGCTTCCCCGCATGTACAGCCGTGACGGCACACACCGGCAGGCTTATCAGGAGTTTGGAACCATTAACGATCCGGCAAATCCAACTTTTCTGGACAATATGGAGTTTTTATTCCGCTACCAGATCGGACATATGTATCTGCGCTATTTTATGTGGAACTTTGCCGGCAGACAGAACGACATCCAGGGGAATGGGAATGTGCTGAATGGGAACTGGATCAGTGGAATAGGGGTGCTCGATTCTGCCAGAATCGGGCCTCAGAAGAACTTACCCGCTTCCATGAAAAATCATCCTGCCAGGAACACCTACTTCTTTTTGCCCCTTCTACTGGGACTGGTGGGTCTCTTTTTTCAGCTGGACCGGAATCCCCGTGATTTCTGGGTGGTCATGAGTCTGTTTATTCTGACCGGGGTGGCCATTGTTATCTACCTGAACCAGACTCCCTATCAACCCAGGGAGCGCGACTATGCTTTTGCAGGTTCTTTCTATGCCTTTTCCATCTGGATTGGTATGGGAGTGGCCGGATTGTACCAGATACTTAAATCAAAACTGAATCTAAGCCTCGCTGCCATCCTGGCAACGGCGGTCAGCCTGGTGGCGGTTCCCACACTTATGGCAGCGGAGAACTGGGATGATCATGATCGTTCTGGCCGTTATACCGCCAGAGATATTGCCAGAAACTACCTGAATTCATGCAGCAAGAACGCGGTCCTTTTTACGGTTGGAGATAATGACACTTTTCCGCTCTGGTATGTCCAGGACGTGGAAGGAGTTCGGGAGGATGTCCGAATCGTCAACATGATGCTGTTCAATATGGACTGGTATATTGACCAGGCCAGATGGAAAAACTACGATTCAGAACCCCTGCCCTTTACCATTCCTCAGGAAAAATACGAAGCTATTCCCGGAACCAGCATCTATGTGAGAGAACACAAACAATGGGCCACCGTTGACTATATGCTCAATTTTATGAAGAGCGATAATCCCGAAGCCAAAGTCAGGCTGCGCAGCGGGGAACAGGTCAACTTTATTCCAACCCATCAGCTGATCCTTCAGGTGGATTCAGCAAGGGTTGTATCCAATGGTACCGTTGCCCGAAAAGATGCACACCGCCTTGAAAAGCAGATCCCTATCCTTCTGCCGCCAAATGGACAGATCCTGAAAAATTCGCTGGGTCAGCTGGATATGATTGCATCCAACCGCTGGGACCGGCCCATATACTATACAGCGGGAGGCTTTGACGGCTCACTGGGACTGGAAGAGTTCTACAGGCTTGAAGGCCTGGCATATCGACTGGTTCCCTATAGAACCCCTTACGAAAGCATCCTGGTCATGGGCGATATTGATACAGACACCCTGTATGACCGCCTGATGAATAAGTTTGAATGGGGCCGAATGAATGCAGAGGATGTGCAACTGGATTATTACACCATTCGTACCCTGTCGGTTATTCGATTCCGAAGTCTCTATACACGTCTTGCCCTGCAATTGCTGGAGGAGGGAGCTAAGGAGAAAGCCATTGAAGTCCTGGATCGCTGTATGGAGCTGGCCCCATCCCACGTGCTCCCCTTTGACCAGTTTATTTCCGGGATCACTCTGCCCACAAGAGATGGAGGAGCCATTCACCACGAAGGGATCATTGAAGCCTACTATCTCTGTGATCAGGCAGAAAAAGCAAATGCCATACTACTGGAACACTACCAGGACCTGAGCGATAAGGTTCATTATTTCAACTCCATGAAGCCCAGGCACAGTTCTTCCATCCAACGGGAGATCAATGAGGCCATGTACCAAATGGAGGAGCTCAGAGTACTTCTTCAGAATTTCAAGCAGGAAGAGTTACTGTTGAAACTTAGCCCTAGCGGTTTCGATTCATAAGAAAAGAGGCGAAGTTGTACAACTCGCTCTTATACTCTTTGGGCCGGTTCAGCTGATCCAGTGAGGCCAGGGCCTCCTGGTAATACTTTCGGATTCTTAGCTCCGTCAATTCTTTAACATTCAGCACATCAAAGACAGAGGTCAGCGCCGCGATTTTCTCCTCCCTGTTAAATTCTTTCCTGGTGAGCCACCCGTTTAACTCCTCTTTTTGTGCGGGCGAAGCAGCTTTCATTGCCTGGATGACCAGAAAGGTCTTTTTATTGTCCACGATATCCGCACCCAGGTCCTTTCCAATCAATGCGGGATCTCCATAGGTATCAAGCAGGTCATCCTGAAGCTGAAAGGCAATACCCAGATTACGTCCATATTCATACAGGTCTTCACTATCTCTCTGGGAGGCGCCACCCAGAATGGCCCCAATCTTCAGGCTGGCCGCTATTAATACAGCTGTTTTAAGTTCAATCATGGTCAGATACTCCTCTTCCGAAACAGTAAGCATGTCCTCAAAATTCATATCCATCTGCTGTCCCTCGCACACCTGCATGGCCGTTTGGGTAAAAACATCGTGCACCACGTTCAACACCACACCAGGAGCCTGGTTCATCAAACGACTTGCCAGAATAGACATCACATCCCCTGAAAGTATGGCCACGTTTTCATTGTATTTGATATGCACCGTCGGATGGCCTCTGCGTCGTTCCGAACGGTCCATAATATCATCATGCAGCAGGGTAAAATTGTGAAAGACCTCTATGGCCAGAGACGGAATGATTGCAGAGGCCACGTCCCCTTCAAACAGATCACAGGCCAGGATTACCAGAGCCGGCCTGATCCGCTTACCCCCCAGTGAGAGGATATAGCGGACTGGTTCATATAATTCAACCGGGCTCTCCGGTATGGAAAGATTCTGAATATGCTTCTCTACCAGGTTTTGTGCTTCAAGAAGTGTATGCATAGTACAGGCAAGGTAGTGATTTTCCCCTAAGTGTGGCACGGCGATTGTACAATATGTTTTAAAATAGAATCATTAACTTTGATCGATTTTTAAAGCTGTGATTGATGACATTTTCCAAGGGACTTTTATGCTCGCTTTCCATTCTGCTTCTCACCTCCATCTCCCTGTCGGCACAAGGATACCGGATAGAAGTCGAATTAAAGGGACTTTCAAATGATACCATCATTCTCGGAGAATATTTCACCTCGAGGATGATTCCAAAAGACACTGCGGTAGTGGATCAGAATGGGCGTGGAGTTTTTCAGGGGACAGAAGCAAAGGTTGGAGGATTATACCTGATCTATGTGGATCCTGGGCACTATTTTGACTTTTTACTTGGTGATGACCAGGAATTTTCTGTTGGAGCAGACACCTCTGACCTGCTGGGCAGTGTCTCCTTCCGCGGATCAGAAGATAACCGCATCTTCCAGGAGTATAAAGAATTTCTGCAGGAAAAACGGCGGGACCTGGAGCTGATCTCCACAGGCATGGGCAGCGATGCTACGGCTGCAGATACTGCGGCCATCGCCCTTATGCAGAAACAGATTAACAGGGAAATGGAAGTGTTTATGGACCGGATAGAAGCGGAACATTCCACCCTGTTTGTTTCGGAGTTTATCGGTGCCACCAGGGAGCCCTTACCTCCCGAGGAGATGCTAAAAGGAGAGAGAAGGTTTGACGACTCCCTTCGCTATTTCTATTACCGCGAGCACTACTTCGACCGATTTGATCCCTTTAATATCAGGCTTCTGCACACCCCCCTTTATGAAGGAAAAATTAAAAATTATATAACCAGGGCGGTGCCACAGCATCCTGATTCCCTGATGGTGGCCGTTGACTACCTGCTTGAGGGTTCTAAAAAAGATGATGAACTCTACCGGTATATGCTGATCACCCTGTTTAACCATTTTGCAGAGAGTAAGTTTATCGGCATGGACGGGGTTTATTTTCACATTGCCGAAAAATACTATATCCCCGATGCCCGCTGGAGCAGCCCGGAATTTATTGCCAAGCTTCAAGAGAACCTGGAAAGCAATAAACCCACCTTGATTGGTCAGACTGCCCCAAATCTGATCATGCGTCAAATCCCTGAAGAGCACTTTGGCATGGCGGCTCAGGATACGGCCATTAAAAAAGATCCGCATATCGGGCATGATTTTTTTATTCACGATGTGGATGCCCGGTACACCCTTCTCTATTTCTGGGAGGCTGACTGTGGTCACTGCCAGAAAACAACTCCGGCCCTGCACGAGGTATATGACAGGATGCAGGACAAGGGCGTGGAGGTCATCAGTGTCCACGTGATCAATTCCATTGAGGGTAAAGAGAAGTGGGTGGACTTTGTGAACGAGCACCATCTGCTGGGATGGATCAATTGTTGGAGTCCCTACAGCAATGAGTTCAGAAAAATATATAACCTGCAAAGCTACCCGCAGCTTTTTGTACTCGACAGGGATAAAAAAATTATTGCCAAACGGGTCACCCCCGAACAGGCCGAGCAGATTATAAACAACCTGATATTAATTGAATCAGACGATAATTCATAAAAAATGGCGTTCAAATCAATGAAACTGATCCTGGAGGATGGATCCACCTTTTCTGGAAAATCCTTTGGCCATGAAGGAAGCATTGCCGGAGAGGTGGTATTTAATACAGCCATGACCGGATATCCTGAAAGCCTGACCGATCCATCCTACAAAGGCCAGGTTCTGGTGCTTACCTATCCCCTTGTAGGGAACTACGGGGTACCCAGAGAAGACGCTGAAAATGATCTCTATAAATTCTTTGAATCGGACCGGCTTCATATTTCCGCACTGGTGATATCTGACTACTCCGCGGAATATTCTCACTGGAACGCCGAACGAAGCCTGGGTGACTGGCTGCAAGAGAACCAGATCCCCGGTATTTTTGATGTGGATACCCGTCGGATCACCAAATTATTGAGGGAAAAGGGTTCCATGTTGGGAAAAGTGGTTTTTGAGGAGAAAGAACCGCCAAGCTACGATCCCAACCAGGAGAACCTGGTCGCAAAGGTAAGTGTGGGCGAGAAAAAGATCTATGGCAATGGGAAATACAGGATTCTGTTAATTGACTGTGGAGTCAAATACAACATCATCCGTTATCTCCTGGAACGGGATACCACCGTTATCAGGGTGCCCTGGGATCACGATATCAGCAAAGAGGAGTACGATGGCCTCTTTATCTCCAATGGCCCGGGCGATCCCAAACAGTGCAAGACCACTATTGATAACCTTTCCCGGGCATACCATTCTGATACTCCCATCTTCGGAATCTGCCTGGGGAACCAGTTGATGGCCCTGGCGGCAGGAGCAGATACATATAAGCTGAAATATGGTCACAGGAGCCACAATCAGCCGGTGCTTGAAGTAGGAACAGACAAAGCCTATATTACCTCACAAAATCACGGTTTTGCCATAGATAACAAGACCCTGCAAGGCGGGTGGGAACCCCTGTTTATTAACCTGAATGATGACACCAATGAAGGAATGAAACACTTGTCCAAACCCTTTTTCTCCACTCAGTTTCATCCTGAAGCTTCAGGTGGGCCGACCGATACGGCCTTTCTGTTTGATACTTTTATTGAAAATATCAAGACCTTCCAAGCAGGAAAGTAATCCTGCAAGGGCTAGCGGATCTGCCCCGAACCATAGATGATATATTTGCTTGTGGTTAGCTCTTTGAGCCCCATGGGGCCGCGGGCATGCAGTTTCTGTGTACTGATCCCGATCTCGGCTCCGTATCCAAACTCGAATCCATCTGTAAAGCGGGTGGAGGCATTCACGTAAACGGCAGCTGCATCCACCCTTTCCAGAAAGTATTGAGCATGACTGTAGTTCTCTGTGATGATACTCTCCGAATGTTTGGAACCATATTTGTTAATGTGGTCCACTGCCTCTTCCACCGATCCCACCACTTTAGAACTGATTATCAGATCCAGGTATTCGGTCGACCAGTCCTCTTCGCTGGCAGGAACCGCTGCCGGGATCAATTCACAGCTTTGTATATCACCCCGGATTTCCACCCCACCCTCAGCCAGTTTTGAGCCGATAGAGGGCAACACTTCCCTGGCAACCTTCGCGTGTACCAGCAGACTTTCAGCCGCATTGCAGACTCCGGGACGGTGGGTTTTGGCATTGTATACAATGGCCACCGCTTTTTCCAGGTCTGCTGCCTCATCCACAAAAATATGACAGTTCCCTACTCCGGTTTCAATCACCGGAACAGTACTATTCTGTACCACCGCCTGAATCAGTCCGGCCCCTCCCCTGGGGATCAGTATATCCAGATATTCATTCAGCTTCATCATGGCCTTTGCGCTCTCACGGGTGGTATCCTGCACCAGCTGCACCATATAGGGGTTAAGTCCGCATTCGGCAATCGCCTGGTGGAAAATCTTCACAATCGCCTGGTTAGAACGAAAGGCTTCCTTCCCCCCTCTGAGTACACAAACATTCCCTGTCTTGATACATAAACCCGCCACATCGGCCGTCACATTGGGTCTTGATTCATAGATCACCCCCACCACGCCCAGGGGCACCCGTTTTTTCCCGATTAGCAGACCATTGGGCCTTTGCTTCATCTCCTGGATCTCTCCGATGGGATCCTCCAGCTGCACAATCTCCCTGAGACCATTTGCAATTCCTTTAATTTTTTCGCTCGAAAGGCTCAGTCGCTCCACAATGGCTCCTTTTAAGCCCATCTCTTCGCCCAGTTGCAGATCAGCAGCATTGGCCTCCAGGATGCTCAAAGTAGCACTCTCCAACATATCTGCTACCAAAGTTAGAATCCTGTTTTTCTGATCTGTATTCAGGTGTGCCAGCTGTTTTGAAGCCTCCTGTGCCCTTTTCCCGATCTCAATTAGTTCCTTCATAGTAAATAGATTTGGATTATCCCGCCATCTGGGTGGCATCTGAAACAAAGAAGGTACCCAGGTCCTTTCCTGCAAGCACATCTGTAATGGTTGAAGGATCCGCACCATCGGCTATCACTACATCCACGTTGTGCTCCCTGCAAAGTTCGGCCGCTGCAATTTTTGAAGCCATTCCCCCGGAACCCATTTTGGATCTGCCTTTCACGTCAATATCTTTCAGATCTTCGCTGGCTTTCATCACCTTGTGCACTTTCTGAGCCGAATCATGAATATGCGGATCGGCGGTAAACACCCCGTCAGTATCAGTAAGTATAAGTAAAAGATCGGCCTGGATCAGAGTGGCCACAGCCGCAGAAAGGGTGTCATTATCTCCAAATTCAATCTCATCGGTAATAACCGTATCGTTCTCATTTATCACGGGGATAATACCCATCTTTATAAGCTCATGCAAGGTGTTTCTGGCGTTTTTCCTGCGCAGGCTGTTCTCCAATCCGTCCCGGGTCAGGAGTACCTGGGCTACTATTAGATTGTATTCATCGAAGAATTTCTGGTACAACCTGATCAGGCCCACCTGTCCGATGGCAGCCAGAGCCTGCTTTTGCACCAGAGTATCTGGTTTTTTGTCCAGCCCGATCATTCCCACACCAACCCCAACTGCCCCGGAGGAGACCAGAACCACCTCCCGGCCACTATTGCTGAGGTCCGCCAGTACCCTGACCAGTTTTTCCATCCGTTGCAGGTTAATTTTTCCATTCTCATAGGCCAGTAAACTGGTGCCGACCTTTATCACAATTTTCTTTTTATTCTTTAAATATTTTCTGTGTGTCATGATTTTCCGAAATAGTTCATTAATCGTTTTTCAAGCTCCCCACTGTTGACAAAGTGAAACTTTGCATATGCCTTTTCGAGTTTTACTTTGATCTCCGTCAATCCGGGATTCCCTATGCTTCCAAGATGGGTATAAGCATGGTCCCGGCTGGGCCTGTAACGACCCCTGTCAATTTCAGAAGCCACTTCCCGGTAAGCATCCCTGAAAGGAACTCCAGCCTGGACTTTTTTGTTTACCTCCTCGACCGAGTAGATATATTGATAGATATCGTCATTCAGAATATCAGGATTGACTTCCATATGCTCCACCACATAAAGCATCATCTCCAGGCAGTTTTTCAGCTCTTCCAGGGCGGGATGAAGGATCTCCTTTAATAGCTGAAAATCACGGTGATATCCGGAAATCAGGTTCCCCGTAACAGCCGAAACCTCTGAAGCAACCATGTTCATGCGATTGCATTTGGCCCTGAGCAATTCCAGCACATCTGGATTTTTCTTGTGAGGCATAATAGATGATCCGGTGGTCAGTTCCGGGGGGAGAGAAATAAAGCGGAAGTTCTGTCCCATAAAAAGCACCGCATCCATGGCAAATCGTCCCAGGGTGGAGGCAAGGGCCCCTATCCCGGTACCCACGTACCATTCCGTCTTCCCTCGATTCATTTGGGCATTGACCGAGCTGATATGCAGTCCGTCAAACTCCAGCAACTTTGTGGTTAGTATCCGGTCCACCGGAAAGGAAGAGCCAAAACCGGCAGCCGATCCCAGAGGATTCTGGTTGACCACCGTATAGATTCCATGCAGGTAGCTCAGATCATCTGCCAGCGCCTCAGCATATCCGCCAAACCAGAGCCCGAAGGAGGAGGGCATAGCCACCTGCATATGGGTATAGCCCGGCATAAGGACCTGTTTAAATGTGCTGGCCTGCTTCAGCAGCATTTGAGCAAGAGTCAGGGTCATCCCCGCAAGCACTCCGATTTCATCCCGCAGGAACAGCTTCACATCTACCATCACCTGGTCGTTCCTGGACCGTCCTGTATGGATTTTTTTCCCGGTTTTTCCCAATTTAGCGGTCAATTCCATTTCCACCTGTGAATGAATATCTTCCACCCCCGGATCCAGTTTCAGGCTTCCTTCCCGGGCTTTGCCATATAGCCGGTCCAGCGCTTCCAAAAGTTTTTCCACCTCCTCTTTCCCAAGCAAGCCTGTTTCTGCCAGCATGATGGAATGCGCCATGGATCCCAGTATATCATAGGGAGCAAGTTCCAGATCGAATACCGGATCTTTGCCTGTGGTAAATGCCAGGATGCGCTGCTCGGTGGATATCTCTTTGTCCCAAAGTTTCATATGGCTTTCTTTTCTATACTTTAATATGCTCCAGGAAATGACAGTATGCCGCCACACCCTGCTCCAGTTCGCTCTTCTTAATGTACTCCCCGGCCGTATGTGAGCGAGACGAATCGCCCGGCCCCATCTTTACCGCCGGAAATGGAATTAAGGCCATATCCGAGAGGGTCGAAGAACCACAGGGCTCCCATCCGAGTGCATGAATGGTCGTCATTAAAAAATGATTATTGTCCAATCCTGTAGATTTTAATCTGGTTGACCGGGGGGTGAGCCTGGCCCTGCAAACCGATCGGATCATCTCCAGTAATCTCTCGTTTCCATAACGATCATTACTTCTGACATCCACCACATAAGTGCAGAGGTCCGGAACCACATTGTGACCGGTTCCGGCTGATATCATGGTCACCTGTGCCCCGGGTTTTGAAAGCCATTCCGACTCCTCTGTAAATTCCAATTGTCCGATGGCCCTCAGATCTTCCATGGCTTCGTAAATAGCATTTTTTCCTTCGTTGCGTGCAGCATGGCCGGCCTTCCCCCGCACTTCCCCGTCCAGTACCATCAATCCCCTTTCTGCCACTGCGGGTGCCATTCCTGTAGGTTCCCCTACGATCACTGCGTCCAGGTCACCCAATACAGGCAATACTGCCGAGATTCCATTTGATCCTGAAACCTCCTCCTCCGCAGAGATCAGCAAGACCAGGTTCAGGTGATCCTGCAGCTTTTTTCTCATTTGATGATAGCTTGCCATCATTGTTACCACAGAGGCACCGGCATCATTACTTCCAAGCCCAATGATCTTCTCCCCCTTTAGCTGTGGAGAAAAGGGATCCGATTCCCACGCATCCACAGGGGGAACCGTATCCATATGTGAATTCAAAAGTATGGTTGCTCCCGGCGCTTCAGTCTCTCCAACAAAAAGATTATTATGGATACGCTTCACCTGCCATCCCAATGCTTTCATGTAGGCTTCCAGGAAATCGGAGCGCTGTTGCTCCTCCCGGCTGACCGCAGGGATGGAAAGCATCTCCATTAAGAGTTCGATATAGGGGAGATCCCGGCTCATTTCAGATCGCTGATCTCTGAATAAGATTTTACAATGCCTTTGATCATAGCCGAGCTTAAGCCAAAGTGTTCCATCTCATTCAAACCGGAGATGGTGCAGCCCATGGGGGTGGTTACCCGATCAATTTCAGTCTCGGGATGGTTGTCTGTCTGCATCAGTAATTCAGCCGCACCCATGGCGGTCTGTGCCGCAATCTTTCCAGCTTCTTCGGCATGAAATCCAATCTGGATGCCTCCCTGGGATACCGCTCTGATAAAACGCAGGAAAAAAGCGATCCCGCAAGCAGCCAGAATAGTGGCAGCAGGCATCAGTGCTTCCTTGATCACCATGGTTGATCCAAGAGGATCAAATAGCGCTTTAACCAGGTTTACCGTCGACTCTTCCTCCCCGGCTATACAGGTCATGCTTGCTCCGTATTCCGCCGCTGTATTAGGCATGATCCTGACGACCCCAGTCTTCCCGCCGCTCCATTCCGTTAATTCCTTAAGACTTACTGCTGAAACCACACTTACCAGGATTTTATTTGCGCCATCTAAGTGCTCCTTCAGGTCCAGCAAAACCTCCCTGGCCTGTCCGGGCAGCACCGCCAGTATAATTACATCGCATTTGGAAGCCAGGGTGTGGTTATCCGTAATTGCAAAGCCATGCTTCTTTTGTTCCTCCAACAATCCATTTCTTCTACGTGAAAGGAATAGCTTCGAAGGATCAATGACCTTTTGCCTTACCATTCCCTTCGCAATAGCCATTCCTATGTTTCCTGCTCCTACGATTCCAATAGTATTTATCTTTTGTTCCATATTTTTGGTATTACATTATTTAAGCAGATCGCTGCTTCCATTCACATCAAACCAGATCCGCTGCTGGTTCCCCAGGATCCTGGTAAACCCATTGACCTCTTCCGCAGTCCAGGCCCGGTTCATCTCTCCATAGGAGGCAAAAGAGGCTGACATCAAATCAAAGGGACTCTTTACCCCGGTCACTGTAAAACTATAGGGCCTGAGTCGGAGTGTAACCTCTCCTGTAACATTCTTCTGTGAGGATTCCAGGAATGATTCCAAATCGCGCATCACCGGCTCCAGGTATTGTGCCTCATGCACAAACATCCCGTACCATTGCCCGATTTGCTCTTTCCAATGCAGCTGCCAGCGAGTGAGAACATGCTTTTCAAGTGCCAGGTGGGCATCAATGATTATCCGGGCGGCGGCGGCCTCGAATCCCACCCGGCCCTTAATCCCGATGATGGTATCACCCACATGGACATCCCGGCCAACACCCCAGGGAGCAGCCATTTTCTCAAGCTCCCTGATGACCACTAGGGGCTCCAGTTGTTGTCCGTTAAGGCTGACGGGCTCGCCTTGCTCAAACCCGATGCTCACCGTTTCAGAACCAGACCTTTGCATGGGTGTGGGATAAGCTTCTGAGGGGAGTTCATCCAGGGAGCTAAGGGTTTCTTTTCCTCCCACACTGGTGCCCCAGAGGCCCTTGTTGATGGAATATTCCACCTTGCTCCAGTTCATATCTATTCCCGACTTTCGGAGATAGTCAATCTCATCTTCCCTGGAAATCCTCAAGTCTCTGATGGGGGTTAGAATCTCCATCTCCGGAGCCAGTACCTGGATCACCAGATCAAACCTTACCTGGTCGTTTCCTGCAGCAGTGGATCCATGTGCAATATATTTAAATCCATTTTTCCTGGCATGATCCACCAGGGCGATGGCCTGAAAAGTGCGCTCAGAACTTACCGAAAGAGGATAACTTCTGTTTCTGAGAGCATTCCCAAATATCATAAAGCGTATACAGCGCATATAATAATCTGCGGTTATATCCAGGACCTGGTGCGAGGCAGTCTGAAGATTTCCTGCATGTGTGGCAATCTGTTCCAGGTCTTCTTTTTGAAATCCGCCGGTATTCACAATGGCCGAATGGACCTCCATCTTCTTTTCCCTGGCCAGGTGGACCGCACAAAAGGTGGTGTCCAGTCCGCCACTGAAAGCCAGCAGTACTTTTTTCTTTTCCATAATTGAATTCTCAGGTATGGTTGATGTTTACTTTTATTCGGGAAGCTTTTGCCTCTCCATTTACTTTACTATTCTTTTTGGGATCCATTACCATGGCCGTGCAAAGACAGTCGTCCCGTTTTGTTCGTACCAGGATATCGTAATACGGACAGGTTTCACACCCCTTCCAGAACTGATCATCATCGGTAAGTTCGGAGAATGTAACCGGCTGGTAGCCCAGTCCACTGTTAATCTTCATTACTGCAAGGCTGGTGGTGAGGCCAAAAAGCTGCGCACCGGGAAAGAGCCTGGCCGACAGGTCCAGGGCCCGCTTCTTTATCTCGCTGGCCAATCCGGCGCCCCTGAACGCTGAGGATACAATCAATCCACTATTAGCCACAAACTTATTGTGTCCCCAGGATTCAATGTAGCAGAAACCTGCCCACAAGCCCTCATTACCCAGCGCAATTACCGCTTTTCCCTCTTCAATTTTAGTTCTCAGGTATTCCGTGCTCCGGACTGCAATACCGGTGCCTTTCTGCAGAGATGCCTGGTATATGGCTTCCTTAATCTCAGGAATATATTCCAGATGCGCTTTGGATGCAATGGTAATTTCAATATTCTGTACCATCTAATTAAGTATTTATTCAGTTAATCACTTTACAGACCCCTGCAAGAGGCCTGGCATTCTGATTTTTAACAAATTCACCAGGTCCGAGCGGCTAACCCCATCCCGTGGAATCAACAGGATGGTATCATCGCCTGCAATGGTTCCGGCAATCTCATAAGCACCCAGGTTGTCAATGGTATAGGCAATACTTCCGGCATGTCCGGGCAGGGTTCTCAGTATCGCCATGCCCTGTGCGAAATCAAGAGAAATTAAGCCACTCAATCCTTGATTTCCCAATTCAGCTTCTTCCACCACCTGCTCCTTGTCCGGGAGGATATAGACATATCCAGCCTTGTCGTCTGGCATCTTAGCCACTTTCAGGTATTTCAGGTCCCTGGAGAGTGTAGCCTGGGTCATAGTATAACCCTGCTTTTCTAGCAGCTTGTTTAACTCATCCTGGCTGGAAATATTCCTGCTTCCAATGAGCCTGCGAATCTCCATTAATCGTTCGTTCCTGTTTCTCATATTGGTATATTGTATATTTATACATATGAATTGCAAATTTATACATTTATTTCGATTTCATGCCATTCTCTCGGCTTTTTTTTATATTTTTACCTGCCGCAAAAAACAGTCAATTAGCCCATTCACATGAAAGAATCAATCAAAAAAGTGGTCGTCCTTGGATCAGGTGCATTAAAAATCGGGGAAGCCGGGGAATTCGATTATTCAGGATCCCAGGCCCTGAAGGCACTGCGGGAAGAGGATGTATATACGGTACTGATCAACCCCAACATTGCTACGGTACAAACCTCTGAGGATGTGGCAGATAAGATATATTTTCTCCCGATTACTCCCTACTTTGTTGAGCAGGTGATCCAAAAAGAGAAACCCGATGGCATTCTTCTGGCCTTTGGCGGACAGACCGCCCTGAATTGTGGAGTAGCGCTATTTAAGGAGGGAATCCTGGAGAAATACCAGGTGAAGGTACTGGGAACGCCTGTTCAGGCTATCATGGATACCGAAGACCGGGAGCTTTTCGTGGGAAAACTGGACCAGATCAATGTAAAAACGGCCAGAAGTATTGCTGTTACCACGGAAGAAGATGCCCATAAGGCAGCAAAAGAACTGGGCTATCCCATCATTATTCGTGCCGCCTATACCCTGGGTGGTCAGGGAAGTGGCTTTTGCTACAACGAAAATGACCTGGAAAAGCTGGCAAAAAAGGCTTTTTCCTATTCGCCTCAGATCCTGGTAGAGGAGTCGCTGAAAGGCTGGAAAGAGGTGGAGTACGAGGTGGTCAGGGACCGTTTCGACAACTGCATCACGGTCTGCAACATGGAAAATTTTGACCCGCTCGGAATCCACACCGGTGAGAGCATTGTGGTAGCTCCTTCACAGACCCTGACCAACAGTGAATATCATAAACTGAGAAAGCTATCTATTGATATTATCAGGCATATTGGTATCGTTGGGGAGTGCAATGTCCAGTATGCCCTGGATCCGGAATCCGAAGATTACCGGGTCATAGAGGTCAACGCCCGTCTATCCCGCTCGTCTGCCCTGGCCAGTAAGGCCACCGGGTACCCGCTTGCTTTTATTGCAGCCAAACTGGGACTGGGATTCGGCTTACACCAACTCCAAAATTCTATTACTAAAACCACATCGGCCTTTTTCGAACCCGCCCTGGATTACATTGTCTGTAAAATTCCGCGCTGGGACCTCAACAAGTTCCAGGGAGTTTCCAAACTGATCGATTCCAGTATGAAATCGGTGGGAGAGGTTATGGCGATCGGGCGCACTTTCGAAGAGTCCATCCAGAAAGGGATCCGAATGATCGGACAGGGCATGCACGGTTTTGTGGGCAATCATGAGATGGAGATTGAGAATATCGACCATGAATTATCGGAACCCACTGATATGCGGATCATGGTTATCGAACAAGCTTTTAAGCAAGGCTATACCATTGACCGGATAAATGAGCTGACAAAAATTGACCGGTGGTTTCTGGTTAAACTAAAGAAGATATTTGACCTGAGCGAGGAGCTTGAAAAAGTACCCTCTCTTGCCGACCTGGAGGATGAGCTGCTGCTTCAGGCCAAGAAAGCAGGATTCAGCGATTTCCAGGTGGCCAGACTTGTCATGCAGGGAGATGTATCCACCAATTTGCTGGCAGTACGCGAACACCGGAAGCAGCGAAATATCCTGCCCAGTGTGAAACAAATCGACACCCTGGCAGCTGAATACCCCGCCCAGACCAACTATCTCTATCTCACTTACAGCGGGAGCGAACACGATATAGAATTCAAGACAGATCAGCGTTCCGTGGTGGTTCTGGGCTCAGGAGCCTACCGCATTGGCTCCAGCGTAGAGTTTGACTGGTGCAGTGTGAATGCATTAAAAACGGTTAACGATGAGGGTTACAGATCCATAATGATCAATTACAACCCGGAAACGGTATCCACCGACTATGATGTATGCGACCGGCTCTATTTCGATGAACTCTCCTTCGAACGGGTAATGGATATCTATGACCTGGAGATGCCCAAGGGGATTATTGTTTCCGTGGGCGGACAAATCCCCAATAACCTGGCCATGCGTCTGCATGAACAAAATGTCCACATCCTGGGGACCTCTCCCGAAAACATCGACCGGGCCGAAAACAGGCACAAATTCTCGATGATGCTGGACGAGCTTGGAATCGACCAGCCCCGCTGGCAGGAACTCAGCAGCCTGGAGGAAATATTCTCCTTTGTGGATGAAGTGGGCTTCCCGCTCCTGGTCAGACCCTCCTATGTGCTTTCCGGAGCGGCCATGAACGTAGTCTCGAACCGCGAAGAACTGGAAGGCTTCCTGACCCTGGCCGCCAGAGTATCCAAACAGTACCCGGTAGTGGTATCAGAATTTATCGAACAGGCTAAAGAAATTGAGATTGATGCCGTAGCCCGCGACGGGGAACTCTTCTCCTACGCCATTTCCGAACATGTGGAGTTTGCCGGGGTCCACTCGGGGGATGCCACCATGATTTTTCCACCTCAGAAGATCTACTTCGAGACTGTCAGAAGGATTAAAAAGATTGCCCGGCAAATGGCCGAAGCCCTGAAAATCTCAGGCCCCTTTAATATGCAGTTCCTGGCCAAAGACAACGATATCAAGGTGATTGAATGCAATCTCAGGGCTTCCAGAAGCATGCCCTTTGTTTCAAAAGTGTTGAAAGTTAACCTGATTGATCAGGCGACCAGGGTCATGTTGAAGGTTCCCATTGAAAAACCGCATAAATCAATCTTCGACCTGGACTATATCGGATGCAAAGCACCACAATTCTCCTTCTCCAGGCTTAAAAAAGCAGATCCGGTACTTGGGGTAGATATGTCCTCCACCGGGGAGGTGGGATGTATCGGGGACAACTACTATGAAGCGATCCTGAAAGCAATGTTGTCGGTGGGGTACACCATTCCAGAAAAGAATATCCTGCTGTCCACGGGAGATATGCGTTCCAAGGTAGAGCTTGTAAATTCATGCCGAATGCTGATTCACAAAGGATATAATCTGTTCGCCACCCATGGGACCCAAGAATTTTTGAAGTTGAACGGGATTGACTCCATCGATCTGGCCTGGCCTGATGAGGACCAGCAGCCCAATGTGATGGATTACCTGAGGGCCAAAAAGATCGATCTGGTAGTCAACATACCCAAGGACCTCTCCTCCCACGAATTATCCAACGACTACAGCATCAGGCGCGGGGCGGTGGATTATAATATTCCGCTGATTACCAATGCCCGACTGGCCTCAGCTTTCATCTATGCCATCTGTAAGATGGAGCTAAAAGATATCTCCATCAAAAGCTGGGATGAGTATTAGGCAAAGTACTATCATTTCTGAGCTTCGGCGCCACTGACGATTTCCAGGATTTCATTGGTTATGGCTGCCTGGCGTGCCTTATTGAACTGCAGACTCAGCTCTTTCAGCAACTCAGTGGCATTATCGGTAGCCTTATGCATGGCCGTCATCCTTGCCCCATGCTCCGAAGCGTGGGAGTCCAGGATCGCTTTATAGAACTGCAACTTTAAAGAACGGGGTATCAGTTCCTCCAAAATATACTTCTTGCTGGGCTCAAAAATATAGTCCACATAGGAAGCATGGCCCGATTCTTCCGTCAGATTTTCCACCTGAATGGGCAGGAACTGCTCTTCGGTTAAGATCTGTGTCCCTGCATTCTTGAAACGATTGTAGACCACATCCACATGATCATACTCTCCATCCGTGAACAGCCCCATGATCATATTGGCCAATTCAGCTACACGTTCAAAGCTAAGATTATCAAATATCTCACTGCCATTAAAAATCACATTATAGCCATTCTTGCGTAAAAAGTCAGCCCCTTTCTTCCCTATGGCAATAAAATGGACTTGCTTTGCCATCATCTGCCTGTCAAAAGTGGTCAGGGCCCTGCTAATGGTGGCTTTAATGGCATTTGAATTAAAGGCTCCGCACAAACCCCTGTTAGAGGTAATCAGGACCAGCAGGATACGTTCCTTATCGCGCTGTACCGCATACTTATTGTCCTCATCATCCTTAATGCTGTCACCCACACTGGCCAGAATCTCCTGAAGTTTTTCTGCATAGGGCCTGAACTGGACTATGGCATCCTGCGCTTTTTTAAGCTTGGCTGCAGAAACCATCTTCATGGCACTGGTGATCTGCATGGTAGAAGCCACAGAGGCTTTTCGCTCCCTTATTTCCTTCAAACTTGCCATAGGGTCTTACTTAAATTTCTCCACAATTTCCCTGGCGGCACTTTCAAGTACGCCGGTTATTTCATCTGTTAATTTTCCCTGCGCAAGAGCTGACAGAGTCTTTTTATGTTTCATTTCTAAATATTCCAGGAATTCCAGTTCAAACTCCCGAACCTTCTCGGCGGGGATTTCCCCCAGTAAGCCCTTGGTGCCGCAATAGATAATTGCAATCTGTTTCTCAACCGGCATGGGAGAATACTGATCCTGCTTCAGGATCTCCACGTTCTTTCGCCCTTTATCCAACACCGCCTTGGTGGCAGCATCCAGGTCCGATCCAAATTTGGCAAAAGCTTCCAATTCACGGAACTGGGCCTGATCAAGCTTCAGGGTTCCTGCTATTTTCTTCATGGCCTTAATCTGGGCATTCCCCCCTACCCTTGAAACGGAGATTCCAACATTAATGGCAGGACGTACACCAGCATTAAAAAGATTGGACTCCAGGAAAATCTGTCCATCTGTAATGGAGATCACGTTGGTAGGGATATAGGCCGAAACATCTCCCGCCTGTGTCTCAATAATGGGAAGCGCCGTTAAGGACCCACCTCCTTTGACAATCGGCTTTAAAGCCTCAGGCAGGTCATTCATGCTACTGGCTATCTCGTCAGACTGGATTATCTTGGCCGCACGTTCCAGTAAACGCGAGTGGAGATAAAATACATCTCCGGGATAGGCCTCACGTCCCGGGGGCCTCCTTAACAGAAGCGATACTTCGCGATAGGATACTGCCTGTTTGCTCAGGTCATCATAAATAATCAGGGCTGGTCTTCCGGTATCTCTGAAATACTCACCAATGGAGCATCCGGCAAAAGGTGCATAAAACTGCAGGGCGGCAGGGTCAGAAGCTGTAGCTGAAACAATGACGGTGTAATCCATGGCTCCGGCCTCCTCCAGGGTTTTCTGGATATTTGCTACGGTTGAACCTTTTTGTCCTATCGCCACATAAATGCAGTAAACAGTCTCCCCTTTCTCGTAAAACTCCTTCTGGTTGATAATGGTATCAATGGCGATAGCGGTTTTTCCTGTCTGCCGGTCTCCGATGATCAGCTCCCGCTGTCCGCGTCCAATGGGAATCATGGCATCAATAGGCTTCAGTCCAGTTTGCAAAGGTTCATTTACAGGCTGGCGATAGATCACACCCGGAGCTTTCCGTTCCAGAGGCAAATCGATCATCTTCCCGGTGATGGGGCCCTTCCCGTCGATGGGCTCTCCCAACGTATTGATTACACGTCCCAACAAAGGCTCCCCCACACGAATGGATGCAATTTTCCTGGATCGTTTTACAGAATCACCCTCCTTGATCAATTCTGTGGACCCCAGTAATACGGCACCCACATTATCCTCTTCAAGGTTTAGAACAATACCAGCGACTCCGCTGTCAAATTCTATAAGTTCGTTGGCCTGTACACTGTTTAATCCATAAATACGGGCAATCCCATCTCCCACCTGGAGCACGGTACCCACCTCCTCAAGTTCAACTTCGCTATTGAATCCTTCAATTTGCTTCTTTAAAATTTCCGATACTTCGGATGGCTTAATCTGAGACATATGCTATTACTTTTCAATACTGGTTTTAAGTAGTTGTTTTTTTATTTTTTTGAGATTATTTGCTACGCTTGCATCATACCTCATATCCTCTATGGTCAGGACAAACCCTCCAATCAGATCTTCATCCACGGAAGAAGTGAGCTCCACTTCAGAATCATAAGCTTTCCTAATCAAGGCACGGATACCTTCCATAGCCGATTCGTCCAGGGTTTGAACGCTGACCAGGGTAGCTTTACGAATTCCTTTTTCTTTGCGATAAAAATCCATGAAATTCCTGGCAATTCCTGGTAAATATGCTTCCCGCTTGTTCTTGACAACCAGGTTAAGCATGGACAAGGAGATCTTGGTAAAACTATTTTCAAAAATGGACTCAAGTAACTTTTTTTTCTGACTGGGCTGCAAAGTAGGCACTAAAAGCATATACTGGAAATCTTCCAGCTTACAGGTAGTGGCCAATACCTCCATATCCATGGAAACCCTATCAAGAAGTTGCTGTTCTGACGCACTTTGAAACAGCGCTTTCGCATAACGTACTGAAATCTGACTCTCGTTCATAAATCAATTAATTGATTTGCCTCTCAGCAAAGCTTCGAGGCATCATCTATTAATAATTTTACTAATTCAGGTCGGCTTCGTTAATAAGCTTATCGACCAGGTCCTTCTGCGCTTTGCTATCTTCCAGCTTTATCCGTAAAATCTTTTCTGCTATCTCAACTGAAATACTGGCCATCTGTTGTTTCATTTCATTCAGTGCCCCTGCTTTCTCCCTCTGGATGGACTCTCTTGCACTCTTAACCAACTTTTGGGCCTCTTCTGAAGCTTTCTCCTTGGCATCGGCAATCAATTTATTCTTCATCTCTTTTGCTTCCTTCATAAGGGCATCCCTTTCCGCTTTAGCTTCAGCCAGAATTTTTTCATTGTCGGCCTTCAGCTGTGCCATCTCTTCTTTTGCCCGGTCAGCAGCTTCAAGTGCATGCCGAATACTTTCGTTACGGGCCTTTACAGCCGTCAAAATAGCAGGCCAGGCGAACTTGCCCAGGATAAAAAGTAAAACAAGAAAGAACAGCGTCGACCAAAAGATCATTCCTATTCCTGGTGTTACTAGATCCATAGTATTTTGTGTTTAATTGTTTTCAAAGAAAGGCCTGCAACCAACCGTTACAGGCCTGTCCAGTTCTCTCACCTTGTTAGCCCATCATAGCAACCACGATGGCAAACAGGGCAGCTCCTTCAATCAGGGCAGCTGCAATAATCATAGCGGTCTGGATTTTTCCTCCGGCCTCGGGCTGACGTGCAATGGCATCCATTGCTGATCCGCCGATCCTTCCGATTCCCAGTCCTGCTCCGATTACGGCGAGTCCTGCTCCAATTGCTGCTAATGTACCAGTCATAATAAGTAAGTATTAAAGTGAAAATTAATCATGGTGATGCTCAGGCATCGCCATTCCAATAAATAAAGCTGATAATAAAGTGAAAATATATGCCTGCAGGAATGCCACAAGCAATTCTATTAAATCCATAAACAGCACCATCACCAAAGAGGGGGCAGCCACAAATATGGATTTGAAAATAAATATCATGGATATCAGGCTCAGAACAATGATGTGCCCGGCGGTAATGTTGGCAAAGAGTCGAACCATCAGGGCAAAGGGCTTGGTAAACAATCCGATGATCTCTACAGGAATCATTATAACAAGCAAGGGCTTGGGTACGCCCGGGGTGTTGAATACATGCTGCCAGTGTCCTTTGTTTGAACTGAACTGTGTAATCAGAAAGGTAATGGTGGCCAGTACAAAAGTCACAGCAATATTTCCGGTTACGTTGGCTCCGAAGGGAAAGAAGGGTATCAGTCCCATCAGGTTATTCAGCAGGATAAAAAAGAAGACCGTTAGCAAATAGGGCATGAAGCGGGTATATTTTTCCTCCCCGATATTTGGAATAGCAACATCCTCTTCAATAAAAACGATGACCGGCTCAATAAAACCTGCCAGCCCCTTGGGTTCACTGATTCCCATTTTTTTATACGCCCTGGCCAGACTAAGAAACACCCAGAGCAGAATGATGACGGAAAGCATCATCATAAATACATTCTTGGTAATGGAAAAATCGAGAGGCAGACCGGCCTCCACCAGCTGGCCATGCTCATCAATTTCTATAATTTTACCATTCAGGCTTTTCTCTACGGTCTCTCCTTTTTTATTGAGAACTTCAATGGTGCCGTGCCCCATCTGAAAACCGTCATGGCTATGTCCATGAGCTAACTTGCTGGACATAAACATATGAAATCCGGATTGCTTGCTGAAAAGTATAACTGGTAAGGGAACACTTACATGTTGCCCATCTTTTTTTGTCAGGATGTGCCACTCATGAGCGTCGCTCACATGTTCCAGGATATATTCAGTTGCATTAAACTCTTCGTCAGCGGAGTCACTGTGCCCGGCATCCTCCGAATGGGTATCTGGCGCTTCATGAACCCCCTCAATAGTTTCATGATGTTCATTCTGTCCATAGAGTTGGGTGCCCGGTACCAAGAAGATAAATCCAATCAGAAGGCGGATAAAAACAGCTAAAAATCTCTCGCTCACGATCAATGTAATTATTTGTTTTTCAGCATCATAAGAAGATGCCCTGCCGTAAAAAAAGTAAAGACTAAATATAGTGCAAAAAATGTAAGGATAAAGGGTTTCGAAAGAATTTTTGTGCCCAACCAAAAAAGCAGGATAAACAGGAGATAGAGAAGGAATTTAGCTCCTATTCCGCCAAGCAAATAAACCACACCCTCCTTATTTTTTTTAAGGATCCCTGCCGACATAAGCAGGTAGGTGATCAGATTAATCAGCGTGACCGAAGCCAGGGTAATCAAGTAATCCGACAGGGAAAGCTCCCTGGTCAATTGTGGAATCAACCCTATTCCAAGAATAAGCAGAATGGAAGCGAGAACCAGGAGTTGCCAGATGAACCGGACACGCTTAATCATCTTTCCTGAATAAAAAGTCCTTTAATACAATGTAGAGGCCTGCAAAAACACCCAGCAAGGTTAATATGGCAGTATAGACAGGTTTTTCGTTCCCTGATCTGGCATCAAGCTTCGAACCCGCCCAATAAAAAAGAAGAATAATAGCAACCATCTGAAAACCCATTCCGGAGTACCGGACATAGGAATTCAGACCTGAATTCTTAGGGTTGCGCTCCTTTGACTTTTGAGGCCTGCTCGGTGATCTCTTCTTTCTTTCCACCCATATCACATTTTCCGGTAAATGTAGCTCCAGGTTCTATGGCCAGCTTACCAGTTTTAATTTCTCCGAATACTTTTGACATGGAACGAAGCGACAACAATTCAGTCACCACAACCTTTCCGTCAACCACGCCTTCCACTTCACAATTTTTACACCTGATCTCTCCGGTTACATTTCCGCTCTGACCAATAAAAACTTTCCCCTTGGTATTCAGGTTGCCAATCAGATTACCGTCAAATCGGATATTTTCACTGGAGTTAATACTTCCTTCAATGGTGGTTCCAAGGCTGATCATATTGATCTTGTTGGTGCTCTCTGTTTCGCCAATTTTTGCCATACCTTACTTTTTCTGCAAATTTAGTTATTATTCTTGTTTCCATCATAGACCCACTTCAAATAGATGGATCCCCAGGTGAATCCCCCCCCAAAAGCGGACAGGATCAGGTTATCTCCCTTCTTTAACTGGGACTCCCATTCCCACAGGCAGAGCGGAATGGTGGCGGCAGTGGTGTTGCCATACTTTTCAATGTTGATCATCACCTTCTCTTTGGGAATACCCATCCGGCGGGCAACCGCCTCAATAATTCTCATATTGGCCTGGTGTGGCACCAACCAGTTAAGCGTATCAGGAGTCAGCCCGTTTTTTTTCATAATCTCCACGGATACATCTGCCATTTTGGATACAGCGACCTTAAATACAGCCTGTCCCTCCTGGTATACGAAGTGTTCTCTTGCATCGACTGTTTCATGGGAAGCCGGGTGGGCTGAACCCCCCGCCTTCATATGAAGGTTTTGCATGCCGCTTCCATCAGCTTCCAGAATAGCGTCCACCAAACCCAGCTCCTTCTCCACCGGTTCCAACAAAACTGCTGCTGCCGCATCGCCAAAAAGAGGGCAGGTGGTCCTGTCCGTATAGTCGGTGATGGCCGACATCATATCGGCCCCCACAAGGATCACCTTCTTATACTGGCCGGACTGGATAAAACTGGCAGCAGTCTGCATTCCAAATAAAAACCCTGAACACGCTGCGGAAATATCAAAACTCCATGCACCTTTAATTCCCGCCTTATGAGCTATCAGGTTAGCGGTCGAAGGGAAATGATAATCAGCGGTGATGGTGGCACAGATCAAAAGATCTATTTCATCCGGAGAGGTTCCTGTCTTTTCCAACAAACCCTCAACGGCACGGGCCCCCATATCGGAGGTGGCACCCTCCTTCAGGATCCTTCTCTCTTTGATCCCTATTCGCTGCATAATCCACTCATCGGTGGTCTCCACCATGGTGCTCAATTCGTCATTAGTAAGCCTGTATTCAGGCACCCAGCCATGAATTCCCGTTATTCCTGCTGCAATCTTGCTCATCTGTTCAGTTCTCTTTTAATCCTTTTGACCAATCCTGCTCCCACAACTTCCGTAGTGTGAAGGAGCATATTTTTTATCGCTTTATCATTGGAAATTCCATGCCCGATTACCAGGGGAGCATTTACGCCCAGTACCGGAGTGCCTCCAAAATTTTCGAAATTAAACAATTCGAAATAACCATTCCCAACACTCTTCAATGAAACAACTTTATAAAATGCCTCTGCCTGCTTCAACATCATATTTCCGATGAATCCATCAGTTACAATAACATCTGCCCGGCTGGTGACAAACATCTCATTGGCTTCTATATTCCCTATAAAATTATAGTCGGAGGAGTCTTTCATCAATTGATAGGCACTTCGGGTTAGCATGTTCCCTTTGCTCTCCTCTATTCCCACATTCAGTAAAGCTACTGTGGGCTCCTTTATTCCATGAACCAAATTTGAATAAATGGTACCAATGAGGCCATACTGGTATAAAACATCAGGACGGGCATCAGGATTGAGGCCCACATCAAGAATGACGGATTGTGTTCCCTCCACGTTGGGGATGGTGGCGGCAATGGCCGGACGAATAATCCCCGGGATGGAAGTGATAATCTGCATGGCACCAACCATTACAGCCCCGGTATTACCGGCACTGCAGAATCCATCCAGAGAGCCTTTGGCCAGCAGACGCTGCCCCAGAAAGATACCGGCTTCAGGTTTTTCTTTAAATGCTTTCAGGGGATGATCCTCCATCCCCACATATTCCTCCGTATGTATAACAGAAAGCCCGCTAAGGTCGAGTTGATTTTCCTCGGAGTAGCGGGCGACAAGATCCTGGTTGCCGATCAAAATGATTTCCGTGTCAACAGGCAAGGACTCCCTGGCGAGAATTGCTCCGCCTATTACAGAGCCTGGAGCGAAATCGCCCCCCATCATATCGATCCCAATGCGCATGGGTTACCGGGCTTAGGCCCTGAGGTAACTGTTTCTATGCTATATCGGCTTCAGCGTCGATAACAAGTTTCCCTTTGTAGTAAAGGTTTCCATCCACATAATATGCACGATGACGTTCATGAACTGTTCCAGTGGTGGAACAGGTGGAGAGAGTTGGAGCCTCAGCTTTATAATGCGTTCTTCTCTTGTCTCTTCTGGTCTTTGAAGTCTTTCTTTTTGGATGTGCCATAGCTATTTGTTTTTTTCAATTATTCCTTTTAAAACATCCCATCTGGGATCAATCTTCTTCGCCTTGTCCGCTTCTTTTATTCTGTGAGCATCCAGCCGTTTAATCATATCAGGATTACATGTTGAATTTCCATTGGAATCGTCTGGGTGTATTCTCTGATAGGGGAGTGCCAGCACAATAAATTCATAAAAATACTGGCCTACCTCAATTTCATGATCCCTTCTTCCAATCACCAAAACATCGTCCTCCAATTCACCCGGGGTATCCCCCATTTTTACGAAAATGGTGTCTGTGCTGTGTATCTCTGTCATAAAATTCTCCAGACACCGGTCACACAAAACTTCCACTTCACCCGAGAGCTCGAAATGGAGGGAAAGAACTCCCTGTTTCTTCTCCAGCCCGACTGTGGCATGCACATTTCCGTTACTGATTTCCGATTGCTCAAATAAAACAAAGAACCGCCTGTCAAGTTCAAATGAAAAAATGTGATTGCCATCTCCTAAACCCGAAATGCGTACTGCATATAAATCCCGCTTGCTCACAATTCTTCAATTTGGGAGTGCAAAAGTAAAAATTTATCTCATATAAAAAAACTAAAATCCTGCTTTAATTCATGACAGTAAGTAGATTAAAGAGAAGACTCATCCTGACAGGTCCACTAAAAAAATCAACTGAGCATCTGCTGAATGGTTTCCATGAGCGAGTCGATGAAAAAATGGTCCTTGGTCAGGTATCTGTTTGCTCCGTTCTCCATGAATTCGGTAAGCAGGGTATCATCTCCCTGTCCGGTCAGAATTACTACGGGAATCTCCTTATTCACTTTCCTGATCTCCTTAAGTGTGTCCAGGCCATTGAGTTTGTCCTCGCCCGCTCCGGAAAGAATATGATCCAGAACGATGAGTCTCGGGTTCAGATGAAGATTCTCCAGACACTCCTCCCCGGTATGATAACAGATCACCTGATAGTCATGCCTGCTCTGAAAGGTAAATTCCATCAGATTCAATATCACTTTGTCATCATCGATAAAGAAAATCGGCTGGCTCATGAAGGGTACATGCTAAATCAGAATTACCAAAAATAGCAATTTATTTTTTACGATACAGCCTCTGTCCGATACTGAACAATCCATATACGAAAACGGACAACTTCCTATGGATGCCAGTTTAATAACTATATGATTTATAGAGTATTATTTTTTTTGGCACTGGTATTGGATTATTCATAGATTGAATAAGCTAAATCCTGAACTCCATGTCACTTTTCAAAAATTATCTGCTGTCCCTGGCCAGAAATGCCCTGCGGGATAAATTTTTTACCCTGCTGAACCTGCTTGGTTTGGCGGTTGGAATTACTGCCTCCATCCTGATATTTATTTATATCCAGGATCAATTGACCTATGATAAAAACAACGAAAATCTCGACCGGATCTATCGCCTGGAGGCTGACTTTACCATCAACGAAAAACAAGACTTGATGGCCCGGGTGCAATTCCCACTGGCCCCAACGTTAAAAGATGAATATCCTGAAGTAGAGGAATATGTACGAATGATCATTCGACCCGACCTGTACTTTGAGAGGGATGAGGATACTTTCAAAGAGGATAGCATCGCCTTTGCAGATTCTACCGTGTTTAAAATCTTCACCCTACCCTTTATTGCAGGGGACAAATCAACTGCATTGAATGAGCCTTTTACCATGGTCATAAGTGAATCCCTGGCGAATAAATACTTTGGAACCCTCGATATTATTGGAGAAAGCATGAAGGCACTGGATGGTTCCAATTATACAATTACCGGTGTTTTTGAGGATCTCCCATATAACACCCATATGAGATACAATGGCCTTATTTCCACGGCAACCATTGAGGAGCAAATCGGAGCCGAACGGTTTAATGATCGCAGTGCCATCTCATTCTGGCAAATGGCCACCTATGCCTACATCCTGCTGGCTGAGAATACAACACCAGATATGGTGCTTGCCAAATTTCCAGACTTTTACGATAAATACATGAAGGAATTGGGCGATCAGATAAACGCCTCCTTTGACCTGAGGATCACTCCCCTGGCCGACGTGCATTTTCAGAAAGATGAGCTCCAGTATGATATGCCCCGGGGAAATATGAACTATGTATACATCATGGGGATTATCGGGGTATTGCTTATTGCCATTGCCAGCATTAACTACACCAATCTAACTACTGCCAGGGCCACCAACCGAAGCAAGGAGATTGGCATTCGCAAAGTAGGGGGGGCCGATAAAAAGAAATTGCGTGCCCAGTTCCTGGGAGAATCTATGGCCATGGCCCTGGTATCGGGTCTTCTTGCGGCTTTGCTGGCTTTGCTGATACTTCCATTTTTTAATGACCTGACTTCCAAATCATTTGACGGGACCATTCTGCTTCAACCGGCAGTGTTGCTTTTTATTTTTGGAATCTCCCTGCTAACCGGTTTTCTTTCCGGCATTTACCCCTCTGCCTACCTGGCTTCATTCAACCCGGTTTCAATTCTGAAAGGAAATGGGCCAGGCTCTTCCGACCGGGGATGGCTAAGGCGGGGACTGGTAATTGTGCAGTTTATGATATCTGCGGTGATGGTGATCGGGGCCATCAGTATTTCATTACAAATGCGTTATATCCAGAACAAAGACCTGGGCTTTGACAAGGAGAAGATATTGCTGCTCACCCTAAATGATACCGCAGTTTTCAATAATCTGAACGCTTTTACAGAAGAGATAAAGAGGCACCCGGCTGTGGAGGAAACCGCCCTCTCCTTTACCGCTCCGGGCCGAAATCACGTAAAGTCAGTGATCATGATCGAAGACAATCAGGGTGAAATGCAGGAGATGACCTTTAACCAGATCATTACCAATCAGACATACCTGGATGTGATGGGAATTCCTCTTGTGGCCGGTCGTTATTATGACCGGAAATTTGTTTCAGATCAGGACAACTCCGTGGTGGTAAATGAGGCCGTGGTCAGAGCGATGCAGTGGGGAGACAAGGCCCTTGGGAAAAAATTCAAATTGGCCCCCAATGTCCAGAATATCACCACTCCGGATGCTGAGGTTATCGGGGTAGTAAAGGATTATAATTATGGATCCTTACACAATCCTATTGAGCCTCTGGTGCTTGTATTAAGAGAAAATGTCCAGTTTCTGCGCCTACTCCATATACGGGTGAATAATGATCAGATGCAGGATGTACTGAATTGGGTCATAGAAAAGCGCGAAGCCTTTCATCCTTCCTATCCCATACAGTACAGCTATCTGAGTGATGAACTGGATGCCCTGTATGAAGAGGAGCATGTAGTGTTTGCCCTGGTGCTTTCCTTTACCCTTATGATTATTTTTATTGCGGCGCTGGGACTTCTTGGCTTGTCTTCTTTTATGACTGTAAGGCGAACCCGGGAGACCGGAATCAGAAGAGTGATGGGTGCTTCTCAGAATCAAATACTTTCACTTTTCCTTCTTCAGTTTGCCAGGTGGGTAATCATATCCAATTTGATTGCCTGGCCGCTTTCCTACTTTGTCATCAAACCCTGGCTGCAGAATTTCACTTACAGAATTGACTTTCCATTCTGGACCTTTATTCTATCTTTGCTTTTATCACTATTCATTGCCGTAATTACTGTCAGCTGGCAATCTTTGAAAGCCTCGCGAATGAATCCGGCAGCGTCTATCAGGGTGGAATGATTACTGGGAAGATTTTAGGAAACAGGTACGTAGTAAATGGTAGATCGGCAGATACGTCGGGCTATGTTCCTGATATGTCTTCCGATATCTATTACGAGGTGGTCCGGCTAATCGATGGGAAGCTGCTGTTTTTAAAGGATCACCTGGAGAGGCTTGAGCAATCCATTTCAGGTTCGGGAATAAAATACCCCAGCGATAGGAACATTATCCAGAATCTGGGATTACTCCTTCAAGAGAATACTTTCAGTGAAGGCAATATCCGGATTTGCCTTCAGAGGTCCAATGGGGACGATGCTCGCTTATTATGCTATTTTATCCCCTATTTTTACCCCGACCCGCTAATGTATCAAATGGGGGTGAAACTGGCAATTTATCCACATGTCAGAACCAATCCGGGAATAAAAAAATGGGATGATAAATTCCGGAATTCTGTTTCAAAATACATCCTGGACCAGGCGGTTTATGAAGCGGCACTAATAAATGATCAAAACCAGATTACTGAGGGAAGCCGGTCCAACATCTTTTATATCGACAGAAACGGCAGCCTTATTACCATGCCTGAAAGCAAGGTGTTGCCGGGGATTACCAGAAAATATGTCATAGAGCTTGCCACAAAAAACGGGGTGGACGTTCTGGAAAAACCGGTAGCGGTTGACCACCTGGACCAGCTGCTTTCGGTATTTATATCCGGCACTTCCCCAAAGGTGCTCCCGGTCAGCCAGATCAACGACACGCGCTTTGATGTGAACCATCCTTTGCTACAGATGTTGATGGATCAATTTGAGCTGCTGGTCCGGGAAAACCTCCAATCGCTTTGAAACCCTCTGTTGTAAAACTTTTTGTATTTTTATTTAATCTTCATTTGAAAGCCTCATACAACTACCGAACATGAAAAGGTATATTTTGCTATTACTGCTGATCCTGACCTATGCTACCATGGAGGCGCAGCAAAAACGCATCTATCACTCCGGGGGAGGAGAAATAATATTCTCCGGAGCCCAGATGAACTACGACGGAACCAAAGTCAGCAGCAACCCGCGATTTACCCTTTTCTTCCATACCCAGCAGAACCTCAATTTTGATCTGACAAACAATCTCGGACTTTACTCCGGGTTTGCCATAAGAAATATTGGGCTGATCATGGAAGATTTATATCAGAATGTAGGCTACGACGTGGACAATTCCGACCCTGATTTTAACAAGAACACCAAGATCAAGCACAGGAGCTATTCCCTGGGCTTTCCCCTGGCTGTCAAAATAGGCTCCTTTGATAAAAACTTTTTCTTCTATGCCGGAGGAGAATATGAATGGATGTTCCACTACAAACAAAAGAAGTTCATTGATGGCGCAAAATACAAATTCACCCAGTGGACCAGTGATCGAGTTAATCCATGGATCCCCTCATTCTTTGCCGGGCTCCAGTTTCCCGGCGGCCTCAACCTGAAGTTCAAATATTATCTGGAGAACTTCCTGAATCAGGAATTTACCGGCACTGATTTCGGAGAGCCAGTGGATTACTCCCTGTTTGAATCTTCCAACATCTGGTATATTTCACTTTCCATTGTGATTGGCAGAAAACAGATTCAGCGAATCATTGATGCCGAATCCTTTCAAGAAGTTGCATACCGCTAATCACACTTTTTTTATAACTTTGTCCACCGGACGGGGTGTTAGCTCAGTTGGTTCAGAGCGCATGCTTGACAGGCATGAGGTCACTGGTTCGATTCCAGTACATCCCACAAAATAAAAGGCGTACTCACTTTAAAAAAAAGTGTTTTCGCCTTTTTTTTAGGTCACCTTGCTCTAAAATCAATATCATGACTCCAAAACTGAAGCTATCTTCATGTCTGTTAATCATGCTGTGCTTATGTTCTTGTGAAAAAAAGGAATTTCAGGAGTTAACATATGACACCGATATGGAGGAGTTCACAAATCCCGAAAGAGGATTTTACAGGCCTTTTGGAGCAAAGATGAGCGAGTTTAACCCATTGGAGCTGAAAACTTTGCTAGACTTTAAAGAACCGCAACCGGCCGCAGGCGGGTTTAAAGTTGGCAGCTCCCTTATCTATCGTTCGTATCGTTTCGATGAATTTAAGGAAGAGCCCCTTACTGCAGAAGTGCTGGATCATATCCAGAACGATATGGAGATCGTGCGTGAAGCAGGTATGAAAGTAATACTGCGTTTTTCGTATACCACCACCTGCTGTGATCCCCCATTTAATGATGCTCCCAAGTCTACCATTCTTGAACACCTGGAACAGCTGAGGCCTGTTCTGACAAAAAATGAGGATGTGATCGCCGTTGTACAGATGGGACTTATAGGTCCCTGGGGTGAGCAATTTTATTCTGATCATTTTGGTGATCTGGAACACGGGCCCGTCACTAAACAACACTGGCTGGATCGAAATGAAGTGATTTCGGCCCTTTTGGATGTGGTTCCCCAATCCCGCATGGTGCAAGTACGGGCACCCTATTACAAGCTACGCTTTTTAGATGGTGAAAAAGCCCATCCCGAAAAGGCTGATGCTTTGGAAGAACAAGAAGCCTTTAGCGGAACTGCAAAGGCAAGATTGGCTCATCATAATGACTGTATTCTGGCAAATTATGATGATTACTGGACCTACCATTCGTTTCATACCTGGCCAGCAACAGTGGATACGCTGAATCTCAAGTCCTACGTCGCCAAAGAAACTAACTATCTGGTTTTTGGCGGTGAGACTTGCCCCGGGGGACCCAAGGGTGAAGATGTTTATAATCCCTACAATGATTGTATATCAGAGGGCGGGAATGCGGAAAATTATTTGAAACGCTTTCATACATCCTTCCTGAATACTTCTTGGTCCGGAGCTGTAAACGGTGATTGGAACAATAAGTGTATTGAAGATATTAAACGGAAGCTGGGCTATCGCTTTATATTGAAAAAAGGGATTTTCCCTACTGTAATCAAAACCAATGAACCCTCTAAAATTCGCTTAGAAATTGTAAACGAGGGGTATGCTTCAACCTATAACTACCGGTCAGCAGAATTGGTTCTTCGAAACAAGGATTCTAAAAAGGTTTACAGAAGCCCCATAGATTGCGATACCCGCTATTGGTTCCCGGATAGAGTGCAGGTCCTGGATATGGAATTTCAATGGCCCGAGACTCTTTCAAAAGGGATATATGAACTATTCCTGAACCTGCCAGATGCCAGTCCATCTCTTTATGCAAGACCGGAGTACGCCATCAGGCTGGCAAGTACCTATCAGTCCAGGCCGGTCTGGGATGCTGTCACTGGCTGGAATCTTTTGGTACCAAGCATTCAGGTTTCTAAAGGTAGAGAGAGGCACGCAAGCAAGACAAATTAGAGCATGGGCTGGTTTCTGCATAATGGAAGGATCTTCAGATTCCGGCAAGGGCTGGCTTCAAGCCTGCTTATCCTGCTTTTATTTAGCCCTGTCTGCTTCGCCCAAACAAAAAAGGATAGTGCAGACATCCTTGCCTTCCCAGCCGTATTTTACGGCAACCGGCTATCTACTCACCCTCTGGGGATGCTCAGCTCCAGGACAAACCACAACTTTCAGACTACAGCCGCGGAACACATCTCTCTGACGGTCAATCTATCCAGCGGGAATGTCTGGCTCCCCTATGTGAAAGCCTACCAGCCTTTGAATGAGGAAGACATAAAGGTCATCAGTTCCTATGACTGGAACGACAGAGACTATTTCTATGATCAGGAGAATACCCCTTCCAAAAGCATCGAGTTTCAGGCCGACGGGGTTTTCCGGTTGTTTCAATTGAACCTGAATATTCCTCTTTCCCATAAACATGAATTAAGGATAAATACCCGGGCATTCTCCCTGGATCAAGGCAAGGTGCCCTTCTCGCTCTTAACCAGCGATCGATTAATAGAGTGGTTTCATTCAAATATTTCGGGAGGAGAGGATCCTTTTGCCAGAAGAGTCTATGGGCTGGATCAGTCTTATATGAGCTATGTAGATGAAAAGGGACGAACCTTGGAAATAGAAAAGGGCCAACTCACCTGGTCGGGATTTGATCTGGTATACACCCATTATCCCGGTTTTAAAGTTCTGGAAAAGCACCATATTTATGCCAATATGGGATTGCAACTGGGGGCAAATGTCAGCCGGTTTAATCCCTCACTGGATCTTGGATTTAACGCTTCGTTTGTCAAGCGCATAGAGTTTAACAACAGCCAGCAATTGCGCCTGGGAGTAAGTCTTAGCTCCTTACATCAGCATTTACTGGCCTTTGGCGAAGGCGTGCAGCTCCGCAATAAAAAGTCTTTGCTCAGTTCAGAGTTACTTGTGAATTATATCATTCCAGGCAAAAAAGAGGGATATTTTTCACTTGCCATGAGCTATCATATGCAGAGTTCCTATAACCAAAGGGAAGATTTTGAGTCCCTTGTGCTGACCGGGGAAAGAATTGTATCTCACTGGCACTACAGCATATCTCACCTCTACAAGGTATTATCTGCCAATTATCTGATACTTTCATACGCGAAAGGTCCATTGGCTTATTCGGTTTTTATAAGAGAAGATTTTTCGGTTGATAATGCTCCGGATGCCCAGGTGGGAATTGGAATTAAACTAAATTTTAAATAAGCTTTTTGCTTACCTTTATATCCCCATGATAACACAGCTCTACAGGTTTCTTAATCCAAAGTTTCAGAATCTCTACCTGGCATATAAAGTAAAGTTTAAACCAAGGTATGGACATGGGAAGCCTGCGCATCCGGAATTGCTGAAAATCATTGATTCCAATCGGGAAACATACGAAAAACTGCTTAAAAAAGCCCTCGCAAATAAAAAGAACATCTGGGAGATCCAGGATTCAAAGAAGGAAAGCGATAAAGCCAAACCTGCCTGGAACAATGGCTACCTGCCAGGCCTCGATATTATCGGAATATACACTATGCTTGCCCGTTTCAAACCCAAAAGATACATTGAAATAGGATCGGGTAACTCCACCAAAGTGGCCCATAAAGCCTTTGTCGACAAAGATCTGAGTACGGAATTTATCTCCATTGACCCTAAGCCCCGGACGGAGATCGATCAGCTGCCCAACAGGATGATCCGGGAACCATTTAAAAATGTCAAGCTTGATATTGTGAACGAGCTGAATGCGAATGATATACTTTACCTGGACAACTCACATCATATATTACCTAACTCCGATTCCATGATATTTTTTATGGAAATCCTCCCCCGGCTTAAACGGGGGGTCATCGTTCATCTTCATGATATCTACCTGCCCTACGATTATCCTCAATTCATGTGTGACCGATTCTATACGGAACAATACGGGCTGGCCTTCTATCTGCTGTCCAATCCGGATAAATATGAACCCATTCTTCCCAACTATTTTATTTCTCAGGATAAAGAACTATCCCAGTTGATCGCTCCCATCTGGGATCATGAAAATCTAAAGAATGTGGAACGTCACGGTGGTTCCTTCTGGATCAGAATAGCCCGGTAGAAAATCATTGCGCCGGATACCTGAAATCAGGAATCCCGTCTTTCTTCTCTACGGCATGATACATCACAGCAAAGGCTGCAGAAATCCACATCACCGAAACAAAAACCCCCACAATGAGACAAACCAGGCCCAGAATCACAATCGGAATAGCCAGAAGGCCCATCAAAAAGATCTGCATTCCATATCCCCGGGTCATATCCCAGCTTACCCGGAGCGCATCCATCACATCCATTTCACGATCCACAACCAGGTAGGGTACAAAGGCCAGGCGACAAGCAAAGATGATTCCGGGAACAATCAGCATAACGAAGCCCAATCCCACAATAATACCTACGACAATATTTGCAATTACCGCGTTCCAGTAGTTGCGCTGAAAAACTACGAAAATATCCCGCACTTCGATACGCTCACCCCGAACTGCTTTCAGAAAGACCCATTTGGCGCCATAATCAATGGGGCCCGCTACAAAGACGCCATAGATAATCCCAAAAAATACCAGGGGAACCAGAAACCATTCAAAGGAATCAATTTTCCACTGCACAGCTCCCACCGGCCCACTCAGGATCATATAAACAATAGAGATCACCAGCAGTTCCACAAAATAGGCCATGAGCACCTTCCATCCGACTGAGTAGGATTTTCCTGCATCCGGAAAGAAATCGTACTCATTATTATTTAGAATAGTTACCATAATTTAAAGGATTAAGTTTAGACCAAATGTAGGGCAGGAAGATCTATCTTCCTTCAGACTTAAGTAGTAGTTTGAAAAATCCAACTATAGTAGGAATCCCCTGCCGACTATACTTAAGTAGGATTTTTATTTTCCATTTAAACTCAACCATCCATTTGTTGTATATTAAGCTTCACAAACAATAATTATGGCCGAAGCCTGGCGTCTTATATTACTGATCATACCACTGATTGCCGGTGCAATTTCTATCTTTTTCTCCTTCCGTTTGATGAAGCGCTACAAGATTCCTTTTACAGCTAGCTTCTTCTATTACATGGTCTTCCTTTATATTTTTGGTACTTACAGCCTGGCAGGATCAGGAATTCTTCAGCACTTACTTTCCAGGATGGAAATCAATCAGAAGGTCATTCATTCTGCCAGTCTGTATGCCATCTTCCTGGGAATCCCCTTCCTGGCGCTTGCAAAATTTATGTTCCTCAGGAGCATCGCGGAGTTTTTTGGGAAGAAACCCTCGAACATTTTTATAATTTTTTACTTCCTGGTGTTAACAGCTGCCTTTGTTTTATACGGGATTTTCATGGTGCGCTTAACGCGTTTTGAACTGGGAGATTACAGGGACCTGATTCTTGCACAACGCTGGGTGTTTATCAGTTTTATATGGGGTGTCTACCTAACGGCTTATCTCTATATCCTGTACTTCTCTGCCCTCTTAACTGACCTACCGGCAAAAAAACACATCAGAATCTTTGGTGCCTGGTACCTTGTTTTTATGGTGTTATGTTTAATCCCCCTGGCTCTATACGGATATCATGTCCTTTTTCGCCAGGTGTTTTTGATGGTCTTTCTATCCTGGCACCTGATCCCCATCCTTTTTCTGAACCTTTACCTGAACAAATACCAGGAGCCGGAAAGTGTGCTCCCGGAGGATTTTGAAAGCAAGTTGCTTGCCTTTACGGCTGAACATGATATAAGCAAAAGGGAGTGTGAAGTGGTTCGTCTCATTTGCCGGGGCCTTTCAAACCAGGAAATCAGTGATACCCTCTTTATCTCGCTTCAGACGGTAAAGGATCATACACACCGGATCTTTGTGAAAACAGGGGTACGGAACCGCGTTCAGCTTAGTAATATGATCAGATAACAAAGCAGAACTGTCATGAATAAAAGAGAAGAGGTAATCAACTACCTGAACAAGCAGAATATTCCCTACGACCTGTATGAACATCCTCCGGTCCCTACTGTGGAAGAGGCCCTGCCCTATTGGAAAGAGATTGATTCCGCGCACTGTAAGAACCTGTTTTTTAGAAATCATAAGGGCAACCGGCACTACCTGGTGATTCTGGACCATCGCCGGCAATTAAATATTCGGGACCTGGAACAAAGGCTGAAGCAGGGGAAGATCTCCTTTGCCTCACCTAAAAGGATGGAACACTACCTGGGCCTGACGGCCGGATCAGTATCGGCCTTTGGCATTATCAACGACCAGGATAATCATGTCCACCTGTTTATTGATGAGGCTTTGCAGTCGGCCGATCGGATCAGCTTTCACCCCAATGAAAACAACGCAACCCTTGTGATCTCTTTTGCGTCTTTCCTTAGATTCCTTGAATTGAGCGGTAACTCATATGAGTTTATTGCATTGTATGATGCCAGATTGTAAAACGAATCACCCTAATTTTCTAACTTGCAAGCGGAATTCACAAAGCTCTGATGTTATGATAAAAAAAATTGCAGCTCCTCTACTGTTTATGTTATTACTCCTTTCTGGATGCCTGAAGGATCCCGATCCCCTTCCCCAGACCATAGATACTTACCAGTATTACTATAACTTGCTCACGGAAGCGTATGATATAAAGTGGGAAATTGATGGGCAAATCATTGGCTCCGGCCATTCCTACGGAGTGCCTGCTGTGGCTGTTATCCAGCTTGATCAAACTCAGCAGGAGGTGCTTTTCGAGACCAGGAATTCTGATTCTGATCTTTTTCTTGACAGTCTTACCTGTTTGCTGGTTGAAAATGGAGCCTATATGTTGGCTCTTCTGGGCAGCGAAGAAGAAGCCCGTCTTCTATGTAAGGCTCTGGATACCAGGCCCCCCACCATCGGGATGATTAAACTTCATTTCATGCATGCCGCAGCAACTTTGAATCCCGTGGATATCTATATTGGCGGCGATCAGCCCGAGGACAAAGTACTCTCAAGTTTAGACTATAGCTCTGTGACTGAATATTTGGAAAGTGCTCCTGAAAAACTTTGGGAAGCAGTCATTGTCACTCCGGCCAATGTTTTACCTGCCGACTCCACCATCCTTTCGTACAGAGTCAATACCCTTTTTGAATCCGGAAGAATCTATCTGTGCACCATCGCTCATAGCGAAAACTCCATTGAATCTCCTTATATGATACAGGTGGATGAACATCCTCTCTATTAAATTACGGAACACTATTTGTAACCTTACCCCTATAAACAGATTATGGAAAAACAGAGAAATATTAAACAGCACATCTCCTTCGTGGGAGCCTTGCACATTGGTTTTGGAATACTCGGGCTACTTGGCGCGCTTGCTATCTTTTTCGGATTTCAGTTTATTTTTCAATTCATTGAAGATGAGCCCCTTGCTCAAGAGGTGCTCTCTTATGTGGGGAATTTCGTTGCACTTAGCCTCCTGTTTTTTAGCACCCTGGGAATCATTGGCGGAATTGGCCTATTTTCATACCGGTCCTGGGCCCGTATCCTGGTGATGATCGTATCAGCCATTAACTGCCTAAACGTGCCAGTGGGTACAGCCAAGGGAGTTTATTCCATCTGGGTACTTATGCAGCCTGAAAGCATTGAGCTGTTTGAATAAATGAACAGAGCTGATTTTATGAAAAATCTATTTATTTTTCCCATCCTCCTTTCCATAATTCTATCCTGTAACAAAGAAGAAGAGCCGGAACCGGAGCCCACACGGGCCTATTGTAATCTTTATCATTTTGTCCCGGAACTGGAGAGTGTGATCTGGGAGGTGAATGAGGTGGAGGTTCCTGATGCAAAGGATTATGCGGAGCTTTTTCCCGGCTCTATAATTCTTGAATCTGCAGCCGAGCAGATCAACATCACGGTAAAACAATCAGGGAATAAAGAGGTGCTTGCTAGTCAGTTTTTCCAACTGGAGCAGAATAAGTTCTACAGTATCATTGTCTGTGGAACCACAGGGAATCCCTCCATGTTCATAAGGGAAATAGAAACCAGCCGTCCTGCAGCAGGAATGGTTAAGTTCCAGACTTTTCATGCGGCCCAAAGCGAATCATCCATAGACTTCTATATGGGTGGTAGCACACCTGATAAACAGGTGGTCTCTGACCTGGATCTTTTTAGCTTCTCTGATCCCTTTGAAGTCCAGGATTTTGCTGCCCGGGCAGTAATCACCGTCTCGCTTCATGGTGAGGAGTATAATCAGGATAGCGTTTTGCTAAGCTCCGTCTACAATGAGGGAATTTCATCCGGTGCCAGTTACCTCACTGTGTTGGCCCCCTCCACCTTTGAACCAGAATCGGATCTGACTGTCTGGATTTACGATCTTCCCCATGAATAAAATGAGGGTGCCTCAGAAGGGGCACCCTCATCAAAAATCCTTGGTTAACTGTTCTTAATACCTGACACGTTTCGTGTAATGGGTATGCAGCAATTCGTGGGATTTATGCCCCAATGGTTCCCCCAGAAACTCCTTGTAAATTCCAACGATCTCCGGATTCTCATGGGATTTCCTGATCGCCATGGACATATCCTCCGCATAAATGGCTTCGGTCCGTTTCTTCCGGATATTCTCATTGGTGGGGATAGGTTGGCCTCCACCACCCAGGCATCCGCCGGGACAGGCCATGACCTCAATGAAATGGACATTGATCTCACCGTTCTTCACTCCATTCATCAGCTTCCTGGCATTAACCAGTCCATGAGCCACCGCACATTTCAGCTCCACTCCATTGAGAAAGCTCCACTCCTCTTTGCAATCTTCGATCAAAATAGATGCAAGTCTGATCCCTTCTATACCCCTGACAGGGCTAATATTCAAACCTTCAAAGGGAACTTCCCGTCCGGTCACAATCTCATAGGCAGTCCGCAATGCAGCTTCCATGACACCCCCCGTGGCACCAAAGATCACAGCAGCTCCGGTTGAAGCACCCATGATGCTGTCATATTTGTCCTCTTTCAACTTATTGAAGTCCACCCCTGCCTGTTTGATCATTCGGGCCAGCTCTCTGGTGGTCAGCACATAGTCCACATCTTTAAACCCACTGGACCTCATTTCCGGACGGTCTGCTTCATATTTTTTTGCGGTGCAGGGCATAATAGAGACACTCACAATATCTTTTGGTTCCAGCTCTCTGACCTGGGGATAGTAAGTCTTGGCAAGTGCCCCAAACATCTGCTGCGGAGATTTGCAGGTAGAAACATTGGGGAGGTACTCCGGAAAGGTGTGCTCAATAAACTTGATCCATCCGGGGGAACAGGAGGTAGTCATAGGAAGGGCCACATCCGGATCCTTATCAACCAATGCCTTCTTCAACCTGGTCAGCAGCTCCGTTCCCTCTTCCATAATGGTCAGGTCTGCTGTAAAATCAGTATCCAGCACCGAATCAAATCCAAGGCGCTTGAGTGCGGCAACCATTTTCCCGGTGACCCGGTTCCCGGCCTCAAGGCCCAGTTCTTCTCCAAGACCTACCCGGACCGCCGGGGCCGTTTGAACAACCACATGTTTCACAGGATCTAGAATCGCATCCCATACTTCATCCAGATAGGTACGTTCCACCAGGGCCCCTGTTGGACATCTGTTAATACACTGTCCGCAGTTGGTGCAGATCACCTCAGCCATAGAGAGATCTTCAAAAGTGGTAATTCTTTGATGATCTCCCTTGAAAGCAACGGTTAGTGCATTCACTCCCTGCAATTGTTCACAGGTACGCACACACCGCTGACAGCGGATACACTTGCTGTCATCCTTCTGAATGGAAGGAGAAAACTTGTCTATGGTATAATCTTTAAAGGTTTCCAGATCCAGAAAGAGATGATCGCCCACGCAGAACTCATTGGAGAGGTTCTGCAACTCACACTTCCCGTTCTTATAACATTTGGTACAATCGGCATTGTGCTCCGAAAGCAGCAGCTCAATGATATGCTTACGCGCTGAACGAACTTTCAATGAGTTGGTCAGAATCTGCATGCCTTCACTAACCGGTGTAGCACAGGCGGCCACCAGTGCCTTTCCTCCCAACTGTTCAACCACACAAACCCTGCAATTTCCCGCCACACAAAGGTCGTCGTGATGACAGAGAGTCGGAATCCTGAAATTCTGTTTCTTGGCAGCTTCCAGAATGGTTGTCCCTTCGGGAACTTTCACCTGCATGCCATTAATCGATAAACTTACCATGGGTTCTTTTTTATCTGTTTTACTCTTAGTAAATAATCTCTTCCTTAAAATTCTCAACAATGGATCCAAAGGCATTTCCTACCGATTGACCCAATCCGCACTTGGAAGCACGTTTCATGGTCTTGGCCAGTTTGACCAGCTCGTCCAGATATTTGGAATTCTTCTCACCACGTTTCACGGCTTCCACGCCCATGAGCAGCTGCTGGCAACCCACCCGGCAAGGGGTGCATTGTCCACAGGACTCTTCGGTGAAAAAATCAAGATAGTTATGCAGCACATTGTACATGGAGCGGGTGGAGTTAAACAGCTTCATGGATCCTCCCGTGGGAACACCCTCAAAGCCAATAATGGTTTCATCGAACTTCTTCCTGGGAACGCAGAAACCAGAGGCACCTCCCACCTGGACCGCCTTGGTATCCCCGTCGCCAAATTCCTGCACAAATTCATGTACTGACATGCCCAATTCCAGCTCATAAATACCGGCTTTGGGGGTATCGCCCGATACGGAAAACACTTTCGATCCACGGGAATCTTTAGTCCCCAGTTCTTTAAAATGAGCCGCTCCATATTTCATGATCATCACGGTGTGAACCAGGGTTTCCACATTGTTAATGGTGGTCGGCTTTCCAAACAAGCCTGATTTGGTCGGGTAGGGAGGTTTGTTCCTGGGCTCCCCCCTTTTTCCTTCTATGGATTCAAACAGGGCACTTTCTTCCCCGCAAATATAGGCGCCACTTCCCAACCGTATTTTGATCCTGAAATTATGATTGAACTCATCCATCAAATCATGGAATTTATTCAGAGCCTCATTCAATTTTGGAATCAGGAATTTATACTCGCCTCTCAGATATACGTATCCGATTTTTGCTCCGATAGCCCTACCAGCGATAGCCATACCGCAAAACACTTTCTCGGGTACACAGTCCAGGATTTCCCGGTCCTTAAATGTTCCCGGTTCGCCTTCATCTGCATTACAAACCACATATTTTACAGGATCCGTCTCATCGCCTGTAAACCTCCACTTCAGGCCCGTTGGAAATCCAGCTCCTCCCCGTCCTTTCAAATCTGAATCAAGCACCTCCTGGCAGATGTCGTCCGGTTCCATTTTCATGATCTTCCCCAGGACTTCCTGGCATTCGGCTTTCTCAAAAATGAGATCTACCCTTTTTACATGCTTTTCGCTCATGTTCGTATTTTTTCTTTGATTATTTCTTGATGTATTCACGTAAAATATCAGTCACTTTTTCCGGAGTTAGCTCTGTATAAGGGGTATCGTTGATCAACATGGCAGGAGCCTTATGGCACCATCCGATACAATTGGCCTCCAGGAGACTAAATTTTTTGTCGGGACTGGTCTCTCCCAGATTCAATTTCAGGATCTCCTGAATGGTCGCCAGAATCTCATTTTTGCCTTTCATGGCACAGGATATGGTCTTGCAAATACGAATGATATACTTTCCCCGGGGTTCCGTGTCCAAAAAGGAGTAAAACGTGGCCGTTCCATATACATCTGCAGCGGATATATCCAGTTCTCTGGCCACATCCACCATGTCCTGTTTGGATAGAAAGCGGTTATGCACAACCATGTCCTGCAGGATGGGAATCAGGCTCTCACGGGTTCTGCCGTGCTTGTTGGCCAACTCCTTAACTAATTCATTTTCAATAATCGTCTCCATGAGCTGAATAAATATTTAGTGTATTATGCTGATATATTGTGTATTGATCGATATTGTTATTCATTTCACATTATGAACGGATAAAAATATAATTTTGATGTGAATCTAATAACAACAAATGTCATAATTTATCAAAGCGCGGCAATAAATACTCGATCTAAATAAGAATAGCCCCTTATTTGCTTTAGTATAGCTACTTAGCAGGCCTCCTCCTAAATAACATAAGCGGCAAAAGTTGAGACGGATGATAAAAAATACGAAATTAACTAAGTTTTTAGTTGCTTAACTAATTATTTAGTTTTATCTTTGTGACAGAAAGAGTAATCCGCAAGAAATGAACATACTTACCAAAGCAGAAGAGCAGGTCATGCAGATCCTCTGGGAGGAAGAGGAGGGTTTTGTGAAAGATCTGCTTCAAAAATTTCCCGAGCCCAAACCCGCATACAATACTGTATCGACCATCATCAGGATCCTGGAGAAAAAAGGATTCGTAGGTCACCGCAGTTTTGGCAAATCACATCAGTACTATCCCCTGGTCAGCCGTGAAAAATACCGCAATGAAAGGTTTTCCGGCCTGATGAAGGATTACTTTAGTAATTCCATGAAACAGGTAGTTTCACACTTTAGCAGAAACAGCTCGCTCAGCCTTAAAGAAGCCGATGAGATTATAAAAATCATGGAAGAACATAAACAAAACCAAGGCAGCAATGAATAACCTGTTTGCATATCTGGTGGAGCTCAATATCTCCCTGATGATCCTATATGTAGCCTATAAGCTCTTTTTTGAAAGGGATAAAAACTTTAATACACGGCGAATATACCTGATGGGCGTTTTGCTGCTACCTCTTTTTTTACCCCTCCTGCCCGATTCCATGAGAACACCGCTTGGCCAGATGACACCTCTGTCCATCAGACTTGAGGAAGTAAGCATTTTTGGATCGGGAGTCAGCTCAGAGGCAGCAGGTAAAATCTCTTTTTCCAGTGTCCTTTTGATAATCTATCTGGTAATTCTCGCCCTTGGTATAGGCAAAGTGTTTTTGCAACTAGGCCGAATCGCATATGCTATTACCCGTTCAAAACGATTCAAAGTAGACGGTATTACACTGCTCGCCAGTCCGGCACTACATGCAAGCTCATTCTTTGGATATATATTCGTCGATCCGGCCGCAGAAGCAGAGGACTCCTTCAGCCATATCCTGGAACATGAATGCATACATAAAAGAGAGTGGCATTCCGTTGACCGGATCCTTGTGGAAATCTTTGTGATGATCAATTGGTTCAACCCGGTGGCCTGGATGTTCCGCAGATCAGTGATTGAGAACCTGGAGTACCTGGCCGATTCAGCTGTGCTGCGCCGGGGTACCGACCCAAGCAAATATCAACTGTCCATTTTAAACCAATATATTGGATGCGCATCCATTTCTAATCAATTCAGTAGTCAAATTAAAAAACGAATCAACATGCTAAACAAAAACTATAAATTGGGAAGCAGGTGGAAACTTGCCCTGCTGCTCCCACTAAGCCTTATTGCATTTTTTATCGTATCGTGTACCGATAAGGATGCATCGATCCAGGACATAGACGCTGATGAGGAGATCGTTACTCAGGCCCCGGAAATGGAGGTATTTCAGGTAGTGGAAGAAATGCCCACATTTAATGGAGAGGAAGCCAATGAATTCCGACGCTTTATAGCAACGAATTTGAAATACCCTTCAGAGGCTGTGGAGGCTGGTGTCACTGGAAAGATCTTAATCAAATTTATTGTGGATAAAGAAGGTAAAGTGATCATTCCGGATCAAAAGACTATAGCGAAAATAGAAGGCAAACCCATGGACGAGGTGGTGGTGGCTTCTTACCGCAAAATTGCTGATGACACAGAAGACCCCGAAGAAAGATACATTGAAATGCTAAAAGCAGAGGTGGTAAGGGTCGTGTCGTCATCTCCTGACTGGGTACCCGGAAAGCAAAGAGGTAAAGCGGTAGATGTTATCTTTACCTTTCCGGTAAGTTTCGTTCTTCAGTAAATCCTTATACCATGACCACTATGCATTGCGCATAGTGGTCATTCTTTTCCCATGACAAAGATCCGCTTTTTCCTACTGGCCATCGCATTTATTCTTTCTCCCTGCCAATCATTATGGGCACAGTCAGAGCTCATGGATCTTTATTACACGGGGAACTATCAGGAGGTGATCAATGTCTCGACCGCTTCAATTGTCTCGGGCGACACTGCTTTGAACACCTTCTATTTAAAAGCCCTCGCGGAAGCTCAGTTGGGACAGACCCTGGAAGCCATCAGAACTCTTCAAAACGGCCTTACACTCTACCCGGGAGAAAAGAGTCTAAGCCGTATGCTGGCCGGACAGTACCATGAAGCAGGAGCCTATGTGAAAGCCCGGAAAGCTTATCAAGAACTTGTTCAATCGGACAGTAGCGACATCTCCTCCTGGTTAAAGCTGGCCGAAATGGCTTCATTCAGGCAGCAGTATCAGGAGGCCATCCAAGCCCTGAACCAGATATTAGTCAGCGACTCCCTGAACCTTAACAGCTTGATGATGATGGGGGATATCCTCGACAGGCTCAACAGCAGCGGGGCGGTGATCTATTATGAAAGGGCCTATCGCTTCTACCCGGATAATCAGAAAGCGGCTTTTGCACTGGGGAACGAGTACATTCAGATCAAAAAAGCCTGGCTCGCCATCCCAATATGTAAACATATCCTGGAGATTGACAGCACCAGTATTAAATTCAGCAAACTTCTTGGCTACGCCTATTATAAAACAGGACAGCCAGAGGAGGCAGTGCACTGGTTCGATTATACCATTGCCCTGGGAGACTCTGCGGCATTTACGTATAAATTCAAAGGCATCTCCCATTACCTCAGAGCCGATTTTGGCCGGGCCATTGGGGCCCTCGAAGAGGCTGTAAAAAAGGACACTCTGGATGCCGAAGTACATTTCTTCCTGGGTGCCAGTCTTTCGACCGTCGCTGAAATGGAAAAAGCCATGCAGCACCTGAACAAGTCCCTGGAGCTAATGAAACCCGATCCTTCGGTGGTCTCACGTATTTATTCAGAACAGGGCAATATCAAGCGCCTTGAGATGAAATATGAGGAGGCATATTCCTTATACGAAAAGGCCTGGATTGCCGATTCCACAAATGCGATATCGCTCTATTTTATGGCTTCCATCCTGGATAACAGCCTGCACCTTTCCAAAAAAGCCCTGCTTGACTATGAGCGCTATATTGACGCGCTGGATCAGCTCCCGGAAAACAAGGAAAGCAATCAGGGTGTTTCCATCCGGGCTATTGTCGAGGATCGGATTGTCACCCTGAAAGAAGAGCTGTTCTTCAGGGATGAATAAGAGCACCGGGTCGCGGGGGCCTGTATCTTGATAAATCCATATTAATTCACAACATTTGTATTCATCAAATCAATGATATGGAGATACCCATTGTACAGTTGATTCAGGGGATGCTGGCCCCGGGACTGATGATTTCAGCCTGCGGCCTGCTTTTACTTGGCATGAATAACAAGTACAGCCTGGTGGTTAACCGGATCAGGCTGCTGAATGAGGAGAAACGCAAAGTATTTCACCAGGAAATGATCGATGAAAATGACAGCAGCCGCTTGAGTAATATTGAGCTGCAGATCAGCCACCTGATTGCCCGGATATCCCTGGTACGGAATGCTGTTTTCAGTTATTCCCTGGCCGTGGCACTCTTTATCGTCAGTTCCGTTCTGATCGGAGTCACCATCAACAATAGCACTCCAGCGTTTGACTGGCTGATTGTGGCTTTTTTTTATGCCGGGATGTTCGCTGTTTTTGTGGGGATTGTATTTGCTGCTATCGAAGTCTGGAAAGGATACCGCATTGTCAAGATCGAGATTTCCGAAGTATACAAGCCAATTGACTGAGTCCGCCCATCTCATAGGTCTGCGGTGTATTCCGTAAAAAGCTTTACTTTTGATAAAGTCGCCAGACATGAAAGAACTTCGCAAATATTATCGCATCAAAGGAAGTCCCGAAGAGATTTATGCCGCACTCACCAATCCCTTTGCCCTTAGCCTGTGGACAGGAAGTAAGGCCGAAATGAAAGAAGAGCCAGGCTCCCATTTTTCGCTCTTCGAAGGAGACATTGAAGGAATTAATATCTCCTTTGAAAAAAACAGTAAACTCGTACAGGAATGGTTTTTTGGAGATCAGGAGGAGAAATCAATAGTGACCATCACCCTTCGCCCCGAACGGCACTATACCAAAATAGAATTGCACCATAGCAACATCCCCGATGAAGCCTATGAAGAGATGACCTATGGATGGGACGTTTATTATTTTGGCGGACTCAAAGATTTTTTTGAAAAGTAAACGGCATGTTTCTGAAAAGATTTTTACTTCTTCTTCTCATATTCCTGCTACCTCACTCCCTAATCAGCAGGAGCCTGGATGAAATCAAAAGAAGCGGGAAAATCTTTGTGGCTTTTACTGAGACCGACCTCAAGAATATCAATTACGACCTGGCACTGGAACTTGCCCGTTATCTCAATGTAAAGCTTATCGAGGTCCCTATCGAATGGGAACAGGTATTTATGAGAAACGGCACTATACCGCCTGACCTGGAAAGCAATCCGGAACTTCAATACACCCCCGATGCTCTGAAAAGAGCCGACATTATCTGTTCAACCTTCACCATCATGGAGTGGCGGAAAAAATTGTTTGGTTTTGCTGAAACCATGTTATCGGCCGAGCTCCTGATGATCAACAAGCAGGAGGAGACCCCCAGGGATTATGAGGATCTCTCCAACAAACGGATTGCCTATCTGGGCAGCACCACCTTTGAACAGCATCTCAAGGAGATAAATGCCACTCTGGGAGAGCCAATGGAACTGGTAAGCACCGGATCTACAGAAGAAGCCAAGCGCCTGCTGGAGAAGGGCCGCGTATACGGAATTGTCCTGGATGCTGATGAGGCGCTGAATTTTAATGCAAATAATGACCAGAAATATAAAATCGCATTTCCAATCAGTGATATTTCCCGAACAGCATGGGCCGTTGAGAAGAACAACCCCTTGATCCAGGAGGTGGAGAACTTCTTTGAGACCATAGCCAGTAATGGCTTCCTGGATGAGATCTTTTATAAACGTTTTGGAATCACCTACAACTCTTACCTGGACCGGCTAAACAAAAACCTGAAGATGATCCGGTATCACCGGAACCTGGATGAGATCCTGGCCTCCCGCAAACTGGTGGTGGCCCTAAGGGACCGGGATTTTGTTTACCATCAAAACGGCCAGAAGCAATTTATGCATGCTCTGGCAGAGGAATTCGCCGACTATCTGGGGGTTTCGCTTGAATTTGTAGTAACTCCCAGTTTTGAAATGTACTGGGAGAATGAAGATGGAATTATTATCCGGGACTCTTCATACACTCCCGAATGGTTTAACTATTTTGACCTTGCCTGTGAGACCATAGCGCCACTGGACTGGAGAACCAATAAAGTGAATACCATTCCCGTCTATCGTTCAGCATATACGGTGGTGGCAAGGAAAGAGGTCCGTATTGAGACCCTGGATGACCTGAATAAATTTCGTGGAGTCACCGGTAGCGAAACCGTCTACGAAGATATTCTGAAAGACAACGGCATCACAAACTACTATTGTGAGAATATCAATAACTTCATTCCAGATGTACTAGCGGGAAAAGCCGATTACACGATACTCTACAATGCGTTCAGTGAGTTGTCGGATTACCCCGATTTGGAAGCAAAACTGGAACTGGGAAGTGTGGATGTCTGTTGGGCTCTTCGAAAGGATCAGCCGGAGCTTCAAAAAGAGGTGGAGCGTTTCATACACAGATCACAACAACAGGGATTGATCGGAATACTGGTTAAGGCTCTCAGGGGAAATACCTTACAGGCACCGGAAGCGTTTATAAACAGTTATTATGAAAGTTTTCAGACCGGACAGTTACCCTATGTGAACTATGGTGCCAATGACGGGCTTCCCCAGGAGGATGTTTTCTCCATCTTTCAGGACCAAAAAGGATATATGTGGTTTGGAACCAATTCAGGGGCGGTCAGGTACAATGGAAGGGAGATGATGGTCTTTAACCATGAGCATGGCTTGCCTGCTAATTCCGTGCGGGACATTGAGCAGGACAGTAGCGGAACCATGTATTTTGCGACCACCAGTGGTATTGCGAAATTTTCAGGCGATTCTGCAACAGATATCCTGTGGGAAGGCATCTCATTTCATCATGTTTTTATCGATTCCAAAGACAACCGGTGGTTCCTGGGTGACGATGGTGTCTACCTGGAAAATCCCCGGGGCCTTACCAGGTTTATCAATGCCGAACACTCCTTGCTACCAAGGGTCATTTATAGCATCACTGAAGATCCGGAAAGTAAAAATCTGCTATTGGCCACCATCAAGGGGGTCTATATGTTTGATCCAATCAGGGATCAGGTTTCTCAGCTGAGCGATACGGATTGTTTCTCAATCTATGTAGATGTCAATGACAGTATCTGGATATCCACCAGGGAAGGACTCACCGTTACTCATCTCCCCAGGCTGATCGATGACCGGCGAAATACTACCTTTTATAACCTGAATGAAAGCTTGAGCTTTCCGGTCCATATCATTTCGGATATCACCAGCAATAAATTTGGTTCCATATGGCTGGTAAGCGATTCCAAAATCATGCAGGTCATTTCCACCGACCAGAAACCGATCATTTACGAACAGGAGTTCGGTATTAAAAACAACAAGATCCTCTCCTTCCTGATCGATCATGAAGATAATCTCTGGATCGGCTTTTCGGGGGGGTTACAGCGCCTGACAAACCGCAAGGGCCTGCGTAATTTTTACCCCGGAACCATCAACAGTTATATCTACTCTGTTTTCCAGGATGAGCAAGAGAGGATATGGATCACCTCGGATAATGGCGCTTTCTACTTCCACAATAACCAACTGGTAAATTTCACTCCCAGAATCGGAGCTGAGGATACCAAATTCACGGGAACCCTCCTGCCCAATGAGAACATTCTGCTGGCCAATAATAAAGGTCTGTTCGAAGTAAGCAACAGAACCCTGGAGATCATCCGGCATAAACCCTTTACGCAAATTGCCCACAGCGTGGAGAATATTTTTGTGACCTCCAAGAGTGAAATATTCCTGCTCACCGGGATTAACGGCATTATCTATTACTTTCCTGACTTTTACTCCAAACCAAGAGAATTAAAAAATAAGTATACAGCAAATATTTTTCAGCTTATTGAGTTGAATGGAAGGGTGCTTGGAGGCAACAACTCGGGATTTGTGGCCTTCAACGGGGAGCAATTTGAGCTGGTTCAGAAAACAACATGTAACATCTGGTCTCTGTATAAAGAAGGCGAGAAACTTTGGGTTGGTACCGATTGCGGCATTGGGCTGGTAAAAGATAGCCGTTTCGAGCAAATGGAGCTGACAACCTTTGATCGCGAGATGATGGTCAAATCCATTCTCCCTGCCAAAAGCAGAGCCTATCTCTGGCTGGGCACCAATAAAGGGTTCTCCTACTTTAATACCGATACCCGTGAATTTGAGTTTACCATTAACACCAAGGACGGATTAAGTGGCGATGAAATTACGCCCGGCGGACTCCTCATAGACAGCAACGATCTGCTCTGGGTTGGGACCTACCATGGGATCTCCAATTTTAATATAAAGGCAAAATCAACGATAAACTATACCCCGGTCTGCTATATCGAAAAAATGTTCCTGAACGGTGATCGAATTCAGGCCGAAACAGGAAAGTCCTTTTCGCACAACCAAAACAATTTCATATTTGAAATCAGCGCGCTCTCATTTACAGATGAGAAATCCATAGAATATGAGTATTACCTCAGAGGAACCGGAAATAAATATTCCTCCTACCACCGGGGCAACGAATACAGAGCCGTATATAATAACCTTCCTCCAGGCAGGTATAAATTTATTTATAAGGCAAAAGGGAAAAACAACCTCTGGGGCTATACTGAAAATTTTGATTTTACCATCCGTAAAGCCTGGTACAACACCTGGGTATTCCGGATCCTGGTTATCGTCCTGTTTATTACCGGCACCTACATTATTTATATCCTCAGGATCAGGACCATAAAGGCTCAGAAAAACAGGTTGGAAATGCAGGTCAGGGACCGTACCCATGAGCTGGAGGTTGCGAATACCGAGATCGAGGCCCAGCGCGATTTTGCAAGATATCAGCGGGATCAGATTGCCCAGCAACAACAAGCGATCATGAGCAGTATTCAGTATGCGCAGCGCATCCAGAATTCCCTGCTTCCCTCCACGGACCTGCTTAAAGCAAAACTGCCAGAACATTTTATCCTGTTTAAACCCCGTGATATTGTCAGCGGCGATTTTTACTGGTTCAGTGAACACGAAAAACACTATTATTTATCTGCTGCCGACTGCACTGGTCATGGAGTACCCGGAGCGTTTATGAGCATGCTCGGTATGGCGCTGATGAACGAAATAGTCTCTAAGCATCCGGATATCGATCCAGATAGCCTGCTTAATGAGTTACGCCGCCAGATCATTGAAACCCTGCACCAACAAGGCGATCCTGGAGCTGCTAAAGATGGCTTAGATATGGTGGTATGCAAAGTTGACCGGCAAAATGGCCGGATGCTGTTTGCCGGAGCCAACAACTCCCTCTACCACATTAGAAAGGGCCAACTTACCGAATATAAGACCGATAAAATGCCGGTAAGCTACCATTTAGTCATGCAACCCTTCACCGGACACAAAATTGATCTGAAAGCTGGCGATCATGTGTATATTTTTTCTGATGGATATGCGGACCAGTTCGGCGGACCACAAGGCAAGAAATTCAAATACCTCCCGTTAAAAAACCTGCTGGTATCCATCTCCGAAAAAGAGATGTACGAACAGGGCCTGCACCTTGACAGAGAATTTGAACGCTGGAAGGGGGATACGGATCAGATTGACGATGTTGTTATTATTGGCCTTAAATTTTGAAGCTGTAACTTTCCTGCGGCCCATTCCGTCTTACCAGCAAAATCAATAAAAACAGACAAGATGAAGCAGATCGTTTTACTATGGATGGTTTTGATCATATTCTTCCCTCTGGCAGCTCAGGAACCAGTTGTTGTGCCTGAAGTGCCGGTTCCTGAAGAAGCACCGGCTCTCGAGGAAGTGCCAGTTATGGAGGAAGCCACGGTTATGGAAGAAGCCCCCGTTATCGGGGATGTGGCTGAGGCTCCCGCCTTAGGGGACACGGTGAATGTAATTGAAAAAGTAAAAGTCATTGAAACCCCCGATAAATCCAGGGTAACTCTTGGAGAAAACGAAGTACTTATCATTGAAGAAAATGGAGATACCGTCAAAGTGGTCCTTGGCTCCCGGGGTATCAGCATTGTAGAAGGAGAGAACGGAACTGAGGTCAGGGTAATGGAGATGGATGATCCTCCCAAAAAATCAAATGACAAAAAGAAAAAAAGATTCAAGCCTCATTTTGCAGGACTGGAAGTGGGCCTGAACAGCTACCTCACCTCGGATTACTCTATGACGCTGCCTCCAGACGAGAGGTATATGGATCTGAATACCGGTAAATCATGGAACTGGAACCTGAATATTTTAGACTATGGTTTTGGCCTGGGTACCGACAAAGTGGGTATCGTCTCCGGCCTTGGATTTGAATTAATCAATTACAGTTTTGACGGACAAAACAGCATCCGGAAAGATCCTGTCAGCGGGGAGATCATTGAATATGTCCCAGATTATGCGGGGAATATCAGCAAATCAAAAATGAATATTACCTATCTGACAGCCCCTCTTTTACTGGAGTTTCAAATTCCGGCACCCAGGAAAAGAATCTATGTTTCAGGTGGTGTGATTGGCGGAATAAAGCTGTGGTCAAACACCAAAATGAAATATACTGTAGATGGTGAAAAAGCCAAAGAAAAAGCCAAAGGAGATTATAACCTGTCACCCCTGCGCTGGGGGCTCACTGCCAGGGTAGGATACAAGGCCCTGGGATTTTACGCCACTTACTACATGACGCCTCTCTTTAAAGCAGATCTGGGGCCTGAACTTTATCCCCTCAATATCGGACTTGCTTTTTCGTTTTAAAGATCTTACCCCTATCGTTGAGCCGGCCGCACTCGGGTATATCCCTTGGCGGCCGGCTTTTTTTGCATGTGTGGCTTTCCGAAAATATTAACTTTGCTTCATAACTAATAAGAACTGCATATGAGACTGCTACTGATCAGCAATTCAACCAATGCCGGAGAAGCCTATCTGGATTATCCCAAATACAACATCCGAGATTTCCTTGGGAAGGAAAAACTTTCTTGTCTCTTTCTCCCCTATGCCGGAGTAACCATCAGTTTTGACGAATATGAAGCCCGTGTAAAAGAGCGTTTTGCCGAAATCGGACATGAGCTTAGCTCCATACACCATGCGGCCGATCCGGTAGCGGCAATAAACAAGGCTGAAGCTATTGTGGTGGGAGGTGGAAACACTTTTCAGCTGATCAAGATGATCCAGGAAAAGGGATTAATCGGGCCGGTAAAAGAGAAAGTACTTGCAGGCACACCCTACGTGGGCTGGAGTGCAGGAAGCAACGTAAGCTGCCCGAGTATCCGGACAACCAACGATATGCCTATCCTGGAACCAGAAAGTTTTAAGGCATTTAACCTGGTACCCTTTCAAATCAATCCGCACTATACCGACCTGAATCCCCCGGGACATGCCGGGGAAACCAGGGAGGACCGTATTTTGGAATACCTTGCTGCCAATCCCGGAGATACGGTACTTGGACTTAGAGAGGGGTGTATGCTCACCGTAGAAAACAATCAGATGAGATTGACCGGGGAGCGGCCTGTAAGGGTATTCAGGCACAAGCAGACTCCGCTTGAACTGGACCATAGGTTTGACTTCAGTGAATTTCTGAACTAAGTGAATTTCTGAACCAAAGATGAAACAGAGGCTAAAAATCATTCTTGAATACCTGTCGGCATTTGTCCTGATCACCTTGCTGCTTCTGACCATAGCCAGTGTGGTGATGGTCAAATTTTACGGGGATGATCTCAAAGCCTTTGTCATGGATCAAATTAACCAGGGGCTTGACAGTAAAGTGGATGTTGATGAAATCTCGGTCAAGGTATTTCAGAAATTTCCAAATACCTCCATCCGCCTGGAGAATGTGCTGGTTTGGTCCAGTCACCATTTTAATTCCCTGGATTTTGAGGGGCCCGGTGCGGATACCCTCCTTAGTGCGAAAAGCATCAACGTCAGCTTCAATCTTATTGGTCTGGTCAGGAAAAAATACAATATCCGTCAATTGGAAATTACAGAGGGGGTGTTGCACCTCTATACAGACAGGGAGGGAGGAGTAAACTACAGAATTATATCAGGATCTTCGGAAAAGCGGAAAGAGGCCTCCCCGGTGAACCTGGCAAACCTGAGGGTCAATGATTTCTCTTTGGTTCTTAACAATCAGGTCAAACAGCTGGTTTCCGTTGGAACTCTTAAACGGATCGACCTCAATGGACGAATCTCAAAGCGTGACACCCAGATCAGGGGCTCACTGACAGGATGGTTGGGAGAGATCTCAAACAAAGGGATCCTCTATGCTTCAGACAGAGAGATTGAAGCAGAACTGAACCTGGATGTCACGGATTCCCTGTATACCATTAAATCGGGACATCTTCAGCTGGATCGTATCATGGCCGATATGGATGGGCAGTTCATTGTGCACCAGGGCAAAGGAGTTGAGATGGACCTCTATGCTGCTGCCAGGGATCTCGAAATTCATGAAGTTCTCGATCTCCTGCCCAGTGAAATTAGCAATCCCCTCCTGGGGATTAAAGGAAACGGGATCCTTCAGCTTTACTCCAGGATCACGGGAATGGTAAGTTCAACCCTGACTCCAAAAATTGAAGCGGATTTTCAAACTTCAAAAGCGAATCTATCCTGGAACAAATTACCGTTCTCGGTGAAAAACCTGAATCTCAGTGGCAGCTATTCAAACGGAGGTGAATTTAATCCTGTGACCACGTCTCTCCAAATTGAATCCTTTTCTGCCGTAATTGGCAAGGACCACCTCTCTGTAAGCGGTAGGATTCAAAACTTCTACGACCCGGATTTCTTTTTCAAACTGAAAGGAGATATCCATCCGGAACAGTGGCTCAAGTGGTACAGCCAGATACCTCTGGATGAGATTGAAGGTACCATTTTCAGCGATATTACGGTTTCGGGATCCTACGACAGACTCAAACCAAAGAGGCAGAAATTCCTGGCCTTTGACCTGGCCGGCGGACTATCCATTGAAGATGCCATGTTTAAAATTCACAAGGATGATATTCCATTCACCAATCTCAATGGCACCATTCATATCGAAAACGATTTTTGGGAACCATCGGTCTCCGGTTCATTGGGAAAGAGTGATTTCAATCTTACCGGCTCAGGGCTGAACCTGCTCTCCTTTCTGCTTAAAAAAGATGAAACATTGCTTGCCTCTGCAAGCCTTCGAACCAATCACTTTGACCTGAAGGAAGTCATTGACAATTTCTCTCGTGCAGATAAAAAGAAGAACAGAGCCGTAAACTTTCCTGACAAGCTCAATCTGAAACTGGACTTTGTGATTAACCAATTATGGATGCAACGTTTCGAAGCCAGCAATGTCAGGGGCCTAGCCACATATGATTCTCCGGTATTAATGGTTGACTCCCTGACCATGCAGACCATGGGCGGGACACTTACGGGAGATTACGGAATAGCCCAGGATAAGGATGGAGAAATTTTTGTTAATGTCAATTCAACCCTCTATAACCTGGACATTCAGAAACTCTTCTATTCCTTCAACAATTTTGGACAGAACCAGCTTACTGAAAATCATCTTAAAGGAACCATTTCCGGTAACTGCATGTTTTCGTCCACCTTCGATTCCACCTTCTCCATCAGGAAGGAAACCATACTCAGTGAAAACAGTGTGAACATCAGGGATGGTGAATTAAACAGCTTCTCTCCCATCCTGGCTCTTTCCCGCTTTATCGAGGTGGAGGAGCTGGAAAATATCCAGTTTGAGACTTTGGAAAACAACATCCTCATCAAGGAGGGACAGGTAATCATACCCTCCATGGATATCCATACCAATGCACTGAACATGTCCGCTTCAGGAACACATCAATTTAATAACCATTACGATTACCGTCTCATGCTCAAATTATCCGAATTGCTTTATAAAAAAGCGCGAATTGCAAGGAACAGTGAATTCCAAATTGCCGAGGATGATTCTGATACAAGAGTACTTTTTCTGAAGATTAGCAATGATGGTTCGGGAGCCCAGGTGGAGATGGATCGGGCAAAGACAGCGGAGAAGATTCGCCAGGACCTTACTCAGGAAAAAAAGGAGTTGAAAATGATCCTTAAAGAAGAACTGGGCCTGTTTAAACGTGATACAACTGTAACTGAAAGTGATGAATCACAGAAAGTTCGGGATGAATCATTTACCTTTGACTTTTCCGAAGAACCCGATAGCGCCGGTGTTAAGAATAAAAAGGACAAAAAACGCAGACTTATTAACAGAGTAAAACGGGATAGCGTTCAGGAAAAACCTGCCGTTGAATTCGTAATTGATGAATAGGAGTGAAACCCAACCACAGGTCGGACATATACAGCAAAAAACAGCGATGGAAACAAATTCTGCTTCTTTCCGCCATCTTGATTGGTATGAGTTCCCTCTGGTATACCAGCCAGCTGGTAAACCATATCGAAATTACAGAAAGGCAGAAAATGGAGTTATGGGCCGAAGCAGTTGGGATTGTAACCAGTGCTGGCCTGGAGACCGAACTGGCCTTCCCTTTTTCAGTGATAGAAAACAACACCCATATCCCGGTTATTCTGACCAATGCAAAAGGTGAAATACTGAGTCATAAAAACCTGGATTCCCTCAAGGCTGAAAATCCAAAGTACCTTTACAAGCAACTGGAACATGCACGCGTAGAGAATGATTCCCTGGTGATCAACCTGGGCCCTGGCGAATATCAGCTTTTGTTTTACCGTGATTCCTTCCTGCTTCGTCAGCTGATTTTCTTCCCCTACGTTCAGTTGGGAGTGATCATTCTTTTTATCCTGGTATCCTATATTGCCTTCAGCATATCCAGAAAAGCCGAACAAAACGAAGTATGGAACGGAATGTCAAAAGAGACAGCCCATCAGCTGGGAACACCGATCTCCTCTTTAATGGGCTGGATGGAGCTGCTTAAGGAATCTAATCTGGATGCCTCGATGATCCAGGATATGCAAAAAGACACCGACCGCTTAGAGAAGATCACCGACCGCTTTTCCAAAATCGGTTCCAGACCAGCTCTCAAGGATTCAGACCTGACTGCAATTTTGAAAGAAAGCCTGGATTATATGAAAAACCGGGGCCCAAAAAGCATTGAGTATCTCCTTGATTTGCCTGCAAAACCCATCACCACCAAGCTCAATGAAACCCTCTTTGAGTGGGTCATAGAAAACCTTCTTAAAAATTCCACCGATGCCATCGAGGGAAGAGGCCGGATCATCCTGCATGCTGTAGAGATAGAAAACAGTGTCATCGTGGATGTGGAGGATACCGGTAAAGGAATTACAAAATCCAGGTTCAGGACTATTTTCAAGCCAGGTTATACGACCAAAAAGCGAGGGTGGGGCCTGGGTCTTTCTCTTTCAAAGCGTATTATTGATTCTTACCACGATGGAAAGATTTTTGTTCTTTCATCTGATCCCTATGATTCCACCATTATCCGGATTATTCTGAAAAAACCGACGGTTCAGGACCGGGATTCCAGTTTATAGACTTTATCCGAACGCCTTACCACCTGGTCCACGGGCAGTGAACATCTTTCACCCTTTCTGGCAGTCTGGCAACTTTTTTCATCCACCCTTAATTCCGCCACCCTTGTCTCGATAACTCCCGTGGTAGGACCGATAATTACGATCTGATCTCCCACATTCAGGCTGCCTGTCTCTATCAAAATTTCAGCCACACCGATCCGGTCAAAATAGTTGGTCCCTTTACCGATATAGACCTTTTTAAGCGTTGACCTGGAACCGTATTTTTCACTCCATTCACCCAATCTTTTCCCCAGGTAATATCCATCCCAGAATCCTCTGTTAAAGACAGTTGCCAGGCGCTTATCCCAGGCTTCAATCTTCTCCCGGGAAAAAGAGCCATCCACATAGGCGTGAATCGCCTCATCGTAGCAGGATACCACCGTCTTTACGTATTCTGCCGATCGAGCCCTTCCCTCAATCTTTAATACGGATACTCCGGCGTCCAGGATCTTATTTAAAAAATGAATGGTTTTCAGGTCCTTGGGGGACATGATATATTCATTATCTATATCCAGTTCGACTTCCCGTTCCTTATCGGTCACGGTATAGCCCCTTCTGCATACCTGGTAACAGTTTCCCCTGTTTGCCGACTGATTATGCTCGTGGAGGCTCAGGTAGCATTTTCCGGATATGGCCATACACAGGGCTCCATGAATAAACATCTCCAGCTGGAGGGGATTCCCGGATGGACCTTGGATTCCCTCCAGTTCAATAGCCCCGGACATTTCCTCTACCTGCTCCAGGGTCAGCTCTCTGGCCAGCACGGCCACATCTCCAAAATTGGAGTAAAACTTCAAGGTCTCAATATTGCTGATATTCAGTTGAGTGGAAAGATGCACCCTGGCGCCTTTACTATGACAATATTGCAGGACCGACTGATCAGAAGCAATAATGGCATCAACCTCGTGTTTTAAGGCCAGGTCGATGATCTTACGCATCAGGATAAGCTCCTGATTATAAACCACGGTATTTACGGTTAGATAAGCCTTCATCTGCAGCTCCCTGGACCGGGCAACAATCTGAGGAAGATCTTCAGCGGTAAAATTGGCCGAAGAGCGCGCCCTCATATTCAATTGTTCAACGCCAAAATAGACTGCATCTGCCCCCCCCTGTCCTGCTGCGGTAAGCGATTCATAACTTCCGGCAGGAGCCAGTAATTCATAATCCTCTCTCTTTTTCATATTTAATCAGAAGTTCTGCGTTTAAAACAGGATCCACCTTCAAGGCTGAAATTATCTGATACTGCTTATGATTTTTCTCCAGGGAGTACATATATGCTTTATCGTAATAGTGAAGTGTAAGCATGGCAGTTTGGTAATAGTCTTCCCGGTCAATAGCTTCAAGGGCTTCCTGTAAGCGGTCCCCCCCAAGTCTTTTTTCGATCTTCAGCACACAGGCTTTTAAGTCCTCCCGTTCATATTTCGCATAATCACCAACGAGGTGTAAAGCTCTCTGCTCCCTGGAAATATCCAGGAAAAGTAATGTTGTTTCCCTCATCCTGGAAAACAGTTCCCCGGGTATCACACACTTTCCCACGTTCCTGCTTTCATCTTCGATCCAGGTTACCTGATCGGCTTTTAAGCCTTGAATTTCGCGGCATAATTCATTTTCGAACTGCTCCGTAGTGGGCTGGTCAGGCTCTCCCAGGGCCCCAAATGCTGATCCCTTATGCCGTGCCATCCCTTCCAGGTCGATCACCTGCTCTCCCATTTCCTTCAAATGATGCAATATGGCTGTCTTCCCGCTACCCGTCCGGCCACCAATGACCACCAGGTTCAGCGGATATGCCAGCACCTCCCGGACAAAGCCGCGGTAAGTTTTATACCCTCCTTCGAGAAGGTAACAAGTAAGACCCAAGGTTTCAAACAACCAAACCATGCTTTTGCTACGCATTCCACCACGCCAACAGTGAACCAGCAGGGTCTTTTCTTTGCCGGCTCTTCGCTCCCCTTCCTTGGCCAGTTTTACCAGCTTTTTTCCTGCAAATTCAAGACCTGCATACATGGCCGCTTCCTTGTTCACCTGTTTATAGGCGGTTCCGACAACTTCTCTTTCATGATCATCAAACAATGGAATATTAAAAGCACCGGGAATATGCCCCTGCTGAAATTCCCTGGGGGCGCGCACATCAATAACCGGAAACCTGGCCGAAAGGGAGATAAAAGACTCTATGTTTATCGGTTCAGCCATAACAGGAAAAAAGGAGGATTTTACCGTTCCAGGAAGTTACCCAGCAGGGAGCTGCTCTCCTTTCTTACATTTTTACCGTAGGGTGAAATAGCCTGGATCAGCTTCCTGATGGGCAAGGACTGCAGCCATACCGTCCCGGTTCCGCTCAGGGTAGCCAGGAATATTCCTTCTCCTCCAAAGATCATGGAACGAAGGCTGCCACTGGTTTCAATATTAAAGTCGATCCCGGGGGTAAATCCAACCACGCAACCTGTATCAATTTTCAGGCTTTCGTTGTTTAAGCGCCTCTCGATCACCGTTCCTCCCGCATGCATAAATGCCCTTCCTTCTCCCTGTAGTTTTTGCAGAATAAACCCCTCTCCTCCAACCAATCCGGTACCGATCCTCCGGTTCAGGGTAATGGAGATCTTTGTCCCCTTGGCCGCACATAAAAATCCATCTTTCTGGACAGTCAGGGTACCTCCCAGAGCGGCCAATTCAATGGGGATGATCTTTCCCGGATAAGGAGCTGCAAATGCAACCCGTTGTTTGGTCCCCCCCTGATTGGTAAAATGGGTGAGAAACAGGGATTCTCCGGTAAGAACCCGGCTGCCAGCCGACAGGAGTTTTCCCATAAGTCCCTGATTGGGATCTGATCCGTCTCCCATCTTGGTCTCAAAACGGATCTGGCTGTCCATATACATCATGGTGCCTGCCTCCGCAATAACGGTTTCCATGGGGTCAAGTTCAATCTCAACCAGCTGGATATCATCACCGATAATCCTGTAATCTAAATCATGTGCTCGCATGACTCTAAATCTTTGTTGAAAATAGTTTGATTAATAGCTGCTTAATACCCTCTACCCTTACCGGCTTCATTACATAATCATTCATTCCGGCCTCAAATGCAGCCTTTCGTGTATCATCGGTCTCATCCGCCGACATAGCAATTATGGGCAGGGTGTTACCCGCTTCTCGGATCTCTTCCGTGGCCTGATAGCCATCCATTTCAGGCATAAGCAGGTCCATGAATATTACGTCAAATTTCTGCTTCTCCACCCGTTCTACAGCCTCCCTCCCATTTTTTGCGATCTCAATCTCATAGCCAATATTCTTAAATATGGATTGGGCCACTTTCTGATTGATGAGGTTGTCTTCGGCCAGCAGGATGGACAGCTCTTCCGGCAGGGCATTGATCATAGGTTCCAGAACCTTCCTGTCTTCGATACCGGGATAATTCTCGTCCAGGATATCAATCACCTCCTTGGTCTCAAAAGGTTCGATCAGGTAGTAATCTATTCCCAATTTTCGACAGGTTTTATAATTACCTGTCTTATCGTTGGAACTTACCAGGACCACGGGATAGTGGTCGATTAATTTATTATTCTTTAAGCCCTGGGCAAGGGCAAACCCATCCAGTTGATTTTTATCCACCAATACGATCAGCTGGTACTCTTCGGATTTAACCTGCAGGTGATGAATCACACTATCGACGGTGCTATCCTGATAAATTTTTGTAATAACATTCAGCCCAAATTTTTGCAACATACGAGCCATGGAATTCCTCTCCGGATCGGATTCTTTTGTTAGTATCAGGACATTGATCTCGCTGAGCCGCGCAATCTTGCTGAAATCAAAAAGCTTGGGGATCCGCTCGTTGGAGTAAGCCTCGATTGTAAAGCTGAACTTCGACCCGGGATGTTCTTCATCAATTTTAACGGTGGAAGGACTCTCTACCCAGATTTCCCCATGCATCAGTTCAACCAGCTGTTTGGCAATGGCCGTGCCCAGTCCGGTACCTCCAAATTTCCGTTGCACAGAGCCCCTGGCCTGCGTATAACTTCCAAAGATCTCCTTGAGTCTGTCTTTTGGAATTCCAATTCCCGTATCTTCAACCGTAAAGAGAATATTCACATGATTTTTGAACGATTCCATAAGGGTAACACCAATTACGATCTTGCCCTTTTCCGTGAATTTCACTGAATTATTTACCAAATTGGAAATGACCTGGCGTAACCTGAAAGGATCTCCGATCAATTTATTTGGGACATCAGGCCGGATATCAATATACAGACTCAAGCCCTTCTCTTTGGCCAGTGGTTTAAATAATTCTACCACAAGTTCCATCTCCTCGCCCAGGTTAAAAGGAATTTCCTCCAGCATCATACGTCCTGCTTCGATTTTAGAGAAATCGAGAATATCATTGATGATGGTCATCAATAGCTCGGCTGATCTTTTGATGACCTCAATTTTTCCCTGGAGTTCCTTACTCTCTTTCTGCTCAAGCAGACTGTTGACCATTCCAAGGATTCCATTCATGGGTGTGCGAATCTCATGGCTCATGGCCGCCAGAAAATCTGATTTCGCCTTATTGGCAGCAACCTCGCCTTTCCTGGATCTCTCCAGGGCAGAGACATCAATTAAGGCAATAAGCCTCAGCTCCTCACCCCCAATATTGGCGGTTTTTTCTGACCTGTAGATAACCGTCTCCATCCCATCCTTTTCATAATAGAGGTAATGAGAATCGTCCATAAAAGGACTGGGACCATCGCTCAGCAGGTATCGGTTTGACACCAGAAACTGTTTGGAGAAATCTTTCCCCACCAGATCTCCGGACTTTCCCAGAAATAACATTTTTTGGCCGGCACTGTTGATGTTTCGAATTATATTCTGTGTATCAATGATCAAAATCCCCATGGGAAAGTGCTCGATCACCTGCCTTAGAACAATCTCAGACAGCATCAGTTGTTTCTCCTGCTTCTTCTGCTTTCCCAACAACAGAAGCAGATAGATCACCAGGCCGGTAATCAGCAACTGGGTTAAAATGCTTACCAGTAAATTATTTCGGATAAATAACTTGAATATCTCTCCCCTTCCAAGAGAAAACATGATGCCCATCCTCTTGGTATAGATACTCAGTGGATAGTAAGCGGTATAGACCTTCTCCCTGCCTCCATGCAGCCCCACGATCGTGTGTTCGATCATTCCACTGCTTTCCATGTTGATACTGTCTTTCAAGAGTTGAAGATCTTCGATCAACACGGTATCCGCATTAAAATTATCAATTATTATTTTTCCATCTGAATCAATAAGCCATTGCCAGCTCATATCCGAAATCTGGGAATAGAGTTTAAGCATTTTATCGGTAAAATGCTGCAGGTCCATTTGTATGATTATATTGCCTGTCACAATATCCTGCCCGAAATAGGGGTAATGATATTCCAGTTTTGAACCATCCTGTTCCACCATTTCAATAACAGAAAGGTCCATTTGCCTGCGGGTCGTAAAGCTATCCACCACAAAGGCATCCTCTTTTCCAAAATTGTCATCTGCCTCCATATAGAGGGCAAAAAAATTCTTGCGATTGTCATAAACCGATATCCTGGTGATCAGATCCCTGTACTTGGTATAGAAAAGCCTGAGGCTCCGGGTAGCTTCCTGGAATTTCTCTGTATCCTCAAATATTTCGGTATAGTCATAGTTGACGAGTTCCTGATTAATGTCGCTGGAAAATTGCAGAAGTGTAGACTCCATATGCCCCCCATACAGCTGTGACTGAGTCAACAGAGTTTGATTCAGATAATCAAGATATCTCTGTTTCACTTGAATAATGGCAAGCCCGTTCAGGACAAGAACCAATAACAGTGTTAATCCCGTTATTATATTACTTCTGATCATCAACCGGTTAGATTGTAATCCATAAACTTATAAACTATTTTCAATTGGATTAAAAAAACCACTTGATAGTTACCAACAACCCGGAATCAGGCTTAGCGGTATTTTTCATCCCCTTCTTCCAACATCATCAAGTAGTTGATATACCTGAATTCACTGATCTTTCCTGTTTCTACCCCGGCTTTCACAGCACAATCGGGTTCGTACATATGTATGCAGTTGTGGTATTTGCATTTTTTACTTTCCCTGAAAATTTCAGGAAAAAAATGGAATAGTTCTTCACGTTCAATATCAATGGTCCCAAAGCCCCTGATGCCGGGAGTATCAATGATCTTGATCCCTCCGGTGAGCTCGAACATTTCTGAGAAGGTGGTGGTATGTTTCCCCGTTTTATGATACTCCGAAAGGCTTCCGATTTTCAAACGTACAGAGGGATCCAATACATTAACAAGGGTTGATTTTCCAACTCCCGAATTTCCTGAAATTACATTGACCTTTCCGCTCATCTCCCTCCGGACCTCCCCGACTCCTTCCCGGGTCTGGAGTGACATCTGCATACAGGTATAGCCGATGTCTGAATAGACGGCTTTCAAATGATCCATCTCCTCCTTCTCATCAGGCCCATAGAGGTCGATTTTATTAAACAGAATGATGACCGGAATCCTGTAGGCTTCGGCCGACACCAGAAAGCGATCAATAAAGGGGGTCAGGGTCCTGGGGAGGGTCATGCTGATCATTAACCAGGCCTGGTCCACATTTGTGGCCAGCAGCTGGTACTCTTTAGAAAGATTGGATGACCTTCTGATAATGTAATTGGAGCGCTCATGGATGGAGGTGATAATTCCGCTTTCCTGGTCGTCCAGCCACTCAAAATCCACATGATCTCCAACTGCCACAGGATTGGTGGCCCTGATGCCCTTGATTCGGAACTTTCCACGGATGCTACAGGGAATAATTCGATTATCCTGGATTTTAACCAGAAATTGACTCCCTGTGGATTTAATCACGGTTCCTTCACCCTGTTTCATGGTCCATCAAATGTAATGAAACTATCTCCATCCTTTTCTTCGGCGCTTAAAATTCTTTCGGAGATCCTAGATTGGAATCGCGAAGTTATTTGGCTCCATTTACAGAAAGATTAAAGATAAAAAAACCGCCTCTTAAGGAGGCGGTTCCTAAACCTGTAAGCTGAAATCAATCCATTCCAGGTGAGAGCCTATGGCCCTTATATATATGGAACTTATTTATCAGAACCATCCAAATTTGAAACTCAAAAATCCGGCGGGAGCGGAGATATCACTGCTTCTGTAGCCATGCATACTCTCATTCATCATGGAATAAAGGTTGTAGGAAACTCCAGCACCTATCCTTAAATAACGGGTCAGGTTCACCTCAATCTCGGCCGTGGGGGCGACCACAAAAATTTTATCCCTGATAAAGGGATAATAGCCATCGTATTGCATAATCCCAAATTCTCCCCAGCCTATCAGTGAAGAGAAGGAAAAATGGATAGGTTTTTCTCCAAACAGTGAATAGCCCAGCCAGAAACCTCCATGGCCCAAGGTCAGTCGGTCCGAAGGATTATCGTTTACATAATCGGGGATGGCATTGGTTAAGCCGAGGCCGTATCCACCAAAATAAAAATTATTCAGCAGAACCGCGCCGCCGCCACCCATCATATGCCCGAATTCCCCAGCAACCACGGTAAACTGCATGAATGGCCCTCCCATTCCGGATATGCGCAGGTCCTGGTCATCCAGAATGGTCTGGTACTCCCTCTCCTGTGAAAACAGAGTGAAACAGACAGCAAGAACAGCTGAAATAAGAGTGATTTTTTTCATCATTATGGGCATGGGTTTACCACTAAAGACAAGAGGCTTGTTTACAGGTTGCATGCATTAGCTATTATTCTGCCTGTCCCAGAGGCCTGGTCACCGAAAAGCGTTTTGATTTTAACTGGAATCCGGTCACTTCACCCTCTTCATCCCGGGAGGCCAGCAAGGAAATATCCGATCCTGCTAGTTTATTGATGCCTTTTAATCCAGCATTGGCAATGGTCCACAGGGAAACATCCCGCTCCTGAGTATAGTCCTCTAAAACGTCCTGAAGATCCATTTCATAAATTTGGGCAAGCGACAAACTACCCATATGGATGGAAACCGGAGGAATATCCAGAGCTATAATCTGGTCCGGTACAGGTTCCCCGGGTAAATAAGAATGTTTCATATGTTGAGCTGAAATGTTCGAAGCGCGTGGCAATAAATCTTCCCTGGAAATCTCTGCAGAATTTGAACTCAGTTCTGGTGGGCGCCTGGGATCTCTATTTATGGAGAACATTGCATTGTGACTTGCTTTTACCTCTTTTACCTCCTGAGTTGGCTTTTGTATGGGCAGCACTGCTGGTAATTGCATGGCCGGTTCCTTTTCTGTTTCCTCCTTTATTACCTGAACTTCCGGCTGGTCTGTCACCTCCAGGTTCTGAGCCGGAATCGTTTCCCGGGAAGTTTCAACAGACAGTTCCTGCCTGGAAACATCAGGCCCGGACACCAGAAGGACTATCACCAGGGCGATAGCTGCAGCCGCTGAAAGCATGCTGATCCAGAGCACCTGGTTTCTTGGCCCATTTTTCCTTTTCAGCTGGTCCTTCCCATGAAATATCACTTCAGCCCTTTCCAACCTGGTCCGCTGCCACTCCCGCCATTGTTGTGCCTTAGAGTCATCCGAAGCCACCATGGAACGGTGCTCTGCAAGCTGCTTTTCGCTAAGGTCCCCTTCCATCCTGGCGATGGAGAAAAGGTCAAAATTAAACTCGCTTAATTGGCTGGAAGGCCCCGGGAATTCCTTTTTTAAGAACTGACTATGGTGAAAACTGATTTCCTCCTTCTCCAGAACCCAGGGTGCAATTTCCTCCAATCCCCCGGCACAATCAGGATTCAGCTTCAGGAAATTGTGCAGTTCTTGCTCATCCTCAACAGACAGGGTACCCTCCAGGAGGTCGAGCAAATATGCCTCGTAATTATGTCTGTTAATCTTCATCATCAAATCACTTTTTCCATGGAACCAATATATGATTTCAGAAAAACTCTGGCCCTGTAAATGTAAACCTTGACCTGGGATTCGTTAAGCCCGGTTATTTCGGAAATCTCCTTGTAAGAATAACCCTCATAATCCCTGAGCATTACAACTGCTTTTTGATCGGCCGGGAGGTTTTGTATTGCACGCTCCAGAACCTCTCCCAAATCTGAATATTGATTGGTATCTGCCGGTGTATAGAGGGTAGCCGGATCTACCTGGCTGTTTCTTTTTTCTTTTCTGATATAATCGATCATGGTATGGTATGCCGAGGTAAAAAGATAACTTTTCACCTTCAGGCCACTCACTTCTTCCAGTTTTATCCATAACTTTTCAAAGGTATCCTGTATGATATCCTCTGCCATAGCAGCATCTTTCAAGTTCTTAAGAATAAACCTGTATAGCTTGTCTGCATAAGCATCCACTGCCTTGTTGTACTCCCCTACCGTCATGAAATCTATCTGATTGCCTAAATAAGACGAAGCTAAATTCTGAAAGTTACAGCATCCGTGAAAAAAAACCTCTGAAAATTTGCATTTCATAGCAGCCTGATATTATCTTTGACCGAACGGTCAGTCATAAATATGTGTCCCAGAACGCCGGAACAGTTTAAAGAGATGCGCAATTCACGCAGAGAGCAGATCATGGAAGCTGCCCTGGAGCTCTTTGCCAGGAAGGGTTATGCAAACTGCTCCATAGCCCAACTGGCCGAACATGCCGGTATTTCAAAAGGCTTGATGTATAACTACTTTAAAAGCAAAGAAGCCCTGCTGGTAGCCATCATTGAAAATGGGATTAGTGAAGTTCTGGACTATTTTGATCCTGACCATGACGGGGTACTGAGCACCGAAGAGTTAGAAGGATTTGTCAGGGAAGTGTTTTCCAGTATCCGTGAGAACCAGCAATTCTGGATCCTGTACATCAATATTATTCTTCAACCCAGGGTCAAGGAGTTCCTGGAAGGTAGGCCTTTTATAAATGTAATGGATCAATTTGGCCCCATGCTGATACAGTATTTCACAGAGATGGGTTTTGAGGACCCAGCCCTGGAGATGCTTACTTTTTCAGCCCTGATCGAAGGGTTCGGGGTACTGATGGTCTATGCCTACCCCGGAGTTGATCTGCCCGACGAACTGCTTAACTCCTATGAGAACCGTGTGGTCAGCATGTTTACCAGAAAACCCAATTGAATAGAAGTCTATATCCCATGAAAACAAAACACTCATTTCTCGCAGTTGTCATCTTGACTGTCTTATCCTGCTCCATGCCGGGACAGGATCTCTCCCCGAAAGAGATCATACGTAAAGCCGATGAAAAATTCAATGGGGAGAAAACCAGCACCAGTATCATGGCCATGACCATCGTCAGACCCACCTGGGAGCGAACCATTGAATTCAAGAACTGGACAAGTGGTAAAGAATACGCCCTGACCCTGATTACCTCCCCTGCCAGGGACAAGGGCCAGTCATTTTTAAAACGGCAGAACGAAATGTGGAACTGGAATCCGACCATCAGCCGACTTATCAAGCTTCCGCCCTCCATGATGTCGCAGGGCTGGATGGGTTCCGACTATACCAATGATGATATTCTGAAAGAGTCTTCGGTGGTTAACGATTATACCCATGAAATCATAGGGGAGGAACAAATTGAGGGCCGACTCTGCTACAAGATTAAAATGGTGGCCCGGGAGGACGCTGCTGTCATCTGGGGGCACCAGATTCGCTGGATTGATAAGAAGGACTTCCTGTTTCTGAAATCGGAACTCTATGACGAAGACGGCTACCTGGTCCGTACAGAAACCGGATCAGCTATTAAACTCATGGATGACCGCCTGATCCCCACCCGGATCGAACTGGTTCCCGCTGAAGAGGAGGGACAGATGACCATTATTGAGATGAAGGAGATGAAATTTAATGAAGCTATCCAGGAGAGTTTTTTCTCTCAGCAGAACATGAAACGTGTCCGTTAAGTAGAATATGCTAATTATTTTATTATGAATAATTTAAAACTTGCATGGCGAAACCTCTGGCGGAACAGACGCCGAACACTGATCACCTCGGCTTCCATCTTTTTTGCGGTTTTCTTTGCCTTGCTCATGCGATCGCTTCAACTGGGTTCTTACGATCACATGTATAAAAACGCCATTGAATCCTATACGGGATACATACAGGTCCAGCACAAAGATTTCTGGGATGAAAAGATCGTTGACAACACCTTTTCTTATAACCCGGAATTGGAACAACAAATCCTTATGGATGCGAATGTGGAGGCCGCCATTCCCCGTTTCGAATCCTTTGCCCTGGCTTCCAATGGTCCCCAGACAAAAGGAGTCCTGGTAATGGGTGTGGATCCCGAGAAAGAGAAATACCTGTCGAAGGTACTGGACAGAATGGTGAAATACCACCTGAGCCCGGAAGCCATTGAAAAGATTGAACTGGATGCAGGTATTCCTGATAAGGTGAAGGAATTGTTGTCCCTGTTTGAGAATTCGGCTTATACCAATGCGGCTCGTCTGCAACTGGACCTGGGAATTTCTGACAAGGAGGCCCCCGGGCTTATGCCGGTAATCGAAAGATACTGCAGTTTTGATAACGGCCGCATCCGAATGGGGGAACCCGGTGTCTGGGTGGGCCACAAGCTCAGCCAGTACCTGGAACTGGGCAGAGGCGACACCATCGTGCTGATTAGTCAGGGTTACCACGCAACCACTGCAGCCGGCAAATATGAGATCAAGGGGATTGTCAAATTACCCCTGCCCGACATCGACAATAAAATTGTCTACCTCCCCCTGAATATCTGCCAGGCTTTATTTAACGCGGACGGAAATCTAACTTCCCTGGCCCTGGCGGTAAAAGATAATAGGGACAAAGCCATTTCAGGGACTCTGGAGAGAATCCAGGGACTGATTCCCCAGGATCAGAAGGTGATGGAGTGGCGCGAGATGAACGATGTGATGGTCTCCCAGATGGAGGCGGACAATAAAGGCGGAATGATTATGCTGGGAATTCTTTATCTGGTCATAGCTTTCGGGGTTTTTGGAACCGTGCTGATGCTGACCGCGGAACGCCGGCGTGAATTTGGCGTTCTTGTAGCCATTGGCATGCAGAAGAAGAAACTGGCCTCCATCATGACCCTGGAAATGTTTCTCATTGGATTGCTGGGAATCCTGGCCGGGGCCCTGGTGGCTTCTGCAATCATCCTCTATGGGGTGGATCACCCTTTGGTATTCAAGGGGGAAATAGCGAAGATGTTCGAAGATTACGGTTTTGAACCTAAAATGGCCTTCTGGCCCATTGACACCTATTATATCTGGCAGATGGTCATAGTGGGAATTATGGTGTTAATTGCCATTGGCTATCCTTTGCGAAAGATATTCAGAATGAAGGTCGTCAACGCTTTAAGAGCATAATACACATAGATATGATCTGGAAAACAGCCTGGTTAAACGTCTGGCGAAACAAGGTGCGCAGCCTGGTGGTTATTGTCTCAGTAAGCATCGGAATTTTTGGCGGCGTGTTTGCAGTGGCCGTCATGAACGGAGCCATTGAACAAAGGGTGGATGCAGCCCTGAATGACGAAATTGCACACATCCATGTTAACGATCCAGCCTTTCGGGATAACTATGATTTAAAGTTGCTGGTGCCTCACCCGGAACAGGTCCTTACCACTGTTCGGGAAACCCCGGGAGTGGAATCGCTTACTTCCCGAATCCTTGTTACAGGGATGGCCAATACTGCCACTAAAAGTGCTGGCATACAGATACTGGGGATCGATCCTCCGGAGGAAAAAAAGGTCCTGCATCTGTATGAAACCACGATTCCTGGAACGGGCAGCTTCTTCGGGGAGGATAGCCCGCACTACCTGGCCTACATCGGACACGAGCTGGCAAAGGAATTAAACATAGTCCGCTTCCAGATTGACCAGGAGGTACTGGACAGACTGGCAGCCAAAGGGGTGCCTGAAGAAGTTCTGAAAAAACTGTCTCCTTTCTCCGGTCAACGCTTTAAAAGTGAAAAATCTTTCGAAAAGGAGGTGAAAGCGGTACTCAGCATAAAAGAGCAGCACGCCTTTGGTGCTGTCATCAGAGGGGAGGCCTGGACCTTCAGGGCCAGGTCAAAAATGACCCTCACTTTCCTGGATAAAGAAGGGATGCAAACCGGGGCTGTATTCAGGATCGCAGGAATCTATGACATCAAGAACAGCATGTATGAAATGAGCCAGGTATTGGTTAAAAAAGAGGATCTGGCGGAACTTGCCGGAATTGGACTGAACGATTACCACCAGCTGATCATCCGCCTGGAAGACCTGGAAAGTACGGAGGAAGTAAGCGCCACGCTGCGTGCACAGTTACCCGGGCTGGAAGTATTGAACTGGAAAGAACTCCAGCCCGATTTGGCTATGATGACAGAGATGGTGCAGAAATTCTACGCCATCTTTATGGTCATCATCCTGGCCGCCCTCGCCTTCGGCATTGTCAACACCATGCTGATGGTGGTGCTCGAGCGGACCAAGGAACTGGGAATGTTGACAGCTATTGGCATGAATAAGAAACGGGTATTCAATATGATCATGCTCGAATCGGTATTTCTCTCCCTGGTTGGGGGAGTGGCAGGTATGATCATCAGCCAGATAGTAATTGGAGCCACCGCCAGAAAAGGGATCAATTTTGCCTCTTATGCAGAGGGTTTGGAAGCCATGGGTTATCCTGCTCACATCTATCCTACAATTTCCACCTCATTTTTTTTCACGGTTACAGTCCTGATTATCCTCACCGGTGTTCTGTCCTCCATATACCCGGCCCTGAAAGCCCTGAAGCTGGATCCGGCAGAAGCACTTAGAACCGAATAAGCTCCTTATACCAATAGTTAAAACAGAAGTTATGAAAGTATTAGAAATCAAGAATGTACACAAAATATACAACAGCTCCGAAGTCAAAGTTCACGCCGTAAATGGAATCTCCCTGGATTTTGAAAAAGGGGAGTTTGCGGCCATTGTGGGCCCTTCAGGCTCGGGAAAAACCACGCTGTTGAATATGATTGGTGGCCTTGACAGCCCAACCGAAGGGGAGATCCTGGTGGATCAGACCAACCTGGCCGGATTGAAGTCCTCGGCGCTGATCGATTTTCGCATGCGCAATATCGGCTTCGTATTTCAATCTTACAACCTGATCCCCGTACTCACCGCCAAAGAAAATGTAGAGTTCATTATGAGCCTGCAGAAATGGAACAAAAAAGACCGGGATAAACGCACCTTCGAGTTGCTCAAAGCCGTAGGCCTGGAGGACCGGATTGAAAGCCGGCCATCGAAGTTGTCGGGTGGACAGCAGCAGCGGGTGGCTGTGGCCAGGGCACTGGCTTCCAAGCCCAAATTTGTACTGGCCGATGAACCCACCGCCAACCTGGATTCCAAGTCTACCGAGACCCTTCTGGAGATCATGGAACACTTGAATAAAGAAGAGGGGATTACCTTCATCTTCTCCACGCATGATGCACGAGTGGTTAAAAAAGCCCGAAGGGTCATTACGGTAGAGGATGGGAAAGTGATCTCAGACGAACGCAAGTAAAAGTAGTGCATGTCTTCCAAGCTACCTTATACTATTTTACTCTTTTGCTTGATTGCAGGAAAAGCTCTGGGTCAGGATAAAATCTCCCTGACCGGATACCTTTCCGATATGCAGACCATTTACCGGATTCCGGACCAGTGGCTCTGGGAAAACAGTCTCCACAATCGCCTCAACCTGGAAGTCTACCCCACAGATTGGCTCTCGGGAACCCTCCAGGTGAGAAACAGGGCCATCCTTGGAAACACCATTCGTAAATTTCCTGGCTATGCCGAGTCCATGGACGGGGACCAGGGCTGGCTGGATATGAGCTGGGTGAGTGACGGAACCCTGGGAGATAGCGCAGGCTATGTATTTACCAGCTCGGTGGACCGCCTCTGGTTTCAGTTCACCTTCGCTAATCTGGAAATCAAAGCTGGCCGCCAGAGAATCAACTGGGGACAAACTTTTGTCTGGAACCCCAACGACATTTTCAACTCTTACTCCTATTTTGAGGTCGATTATCCAGAACGGCCGGGTAGTGACGCCCTGCGAATCTCCTATTATACCGGGAATGCCTCCACTCTGGAACTGGCCGCTAAAGTCGATAGTGCCGGCAGGGTTACTGCAGCCACCTATTTTCGTTTTAACACCCTTGGATTTGATATCCAGTTCCTGGGCGGGGTCTATCAGGAGGAGGACCTGATCCTGGGCGCCGGCTGGAGTGGCAATATAGGCTCATCGGCTGTGAGGGGAGAGCTGAGCTACTTCAGGGACCTGGATCAGTTCAGGGATACTGCTGGCTATCTGATGACTTCCATTGGTTTTGATTATACCTTTTCCAACTCCCTGATGATCCAGCTGGAGGGATTCTATTCTGCCTTTGCCAGGGACCTGGATGTATACAGTCTAATGCAATTCTATTCCGGTAACCTGGATGTAAAAAACCTGGGCTTCACACCCTGGTCCCTCTTCGGCAATATTAGCTACCCCCTGACTCCTCTGTTCAACGGGGGATTTGCCACCATCTGGTATCCGGAGTGGAAAGGGGTCTACCTGGGGCCCTCCCTGGACCTCTCCCTGAAGAGGAACTTTGACCTCTCTTTGATCCTTCAACACTTCACCGCAGAGTTCAGGGACCCTGCAGGGAAGCCCCGCAGAGAGAATAATACCTTTGGATTTTTGCGGTTTAAATGGAGTTTTTAACCGTTGAGATAAGCGGACCGTATCTTTGCCAAATTGTTAAAAACTATCTCCCAACCCCAGCGCTTTTTGCGTTTTATTAGAGGGTAGAATATAATCTGCTATAAAAGCTCCAACATGAAAAAGCAAGACTCTGGAAAGACGGCTCCAATAATGGGAATGCCCGATTACCGCTGGAACAATCGCGTGGTTCTGATCACTGAGGATGAAGAGGTTAATTTCTACTACCTGAAAACCCTGCTTCAAAGGGCTGATGCGAAAGTGCTTCGCGCAAAAAACGGAAAAGAGGCCGTGGAGATAATTACCAAACACAAAGGAGGAGTTGACCTGATCCTGATGGACCTTAACATGCCTGTAATGGATGGTTATGAAGCCATGCGAATCATAAAAGCACGTCACCCTTCCATCCCTATTATTGCCCAGACCGCATATACCATGAATAATGACCGCCACCGTTGTCTCCAGGCAGGATTCAATGACTACATTGCCAAGCCCATCAACCGCCTGGCTCTCTACCGGATGGTCAATGACAACCTCTCATGAGAGCGCTTATTCAAAAAGTATCCGAGGCCTCCATTACCATAAACAGGGAAAAAACAAAGAAGATTGGCCCCGGGCTGGTCGTATTACTTGGTATTGAGGAGTCGGACGAAGCGCCCGATATAGAATGGTTAAGCGGTAAAATTTTGCGCCTCAGGATATTTGACGATGACAAAGGGATCATGAACCTCTCGGTAAGTGATGTGAATGGAGATATTATGATTGTAAGCCAGTTTACTCTCCACGCCAGTACCCGGAAGGGAAACCGGCCCTCCTATATAAAGGCAGCCAAACCCGAGACAGCCATTCCTCTGTATCATTCCTTTATCCGTCAAGTGCAGGAGGAGCTCGGTAAAGAGGTAATAAGCGGTGAATTTGGCGCCTATATGCAGGTAAGCCTGACTAACGATGGACCCGTTACGATAAGCATTGACACAAAAAACAGGGAATAATGACCATAAAAGAGGCACAGGTAACAGTGGATAAGTGGATCCATACCTACGGTGTCCGTTACTTTAACGAACTGACCAACATGGCCATCCTTACCGAAGAGGTTGGAGAGGTAGCCAGAATTATGGCCCGCACCTATGGCGAACAATCGAAAGGCTCGGCGCATATAGAAGCCGAAGATCTGGCCAATGAAATAGCTGATGTGCTCTTTGTCCTGATCTGCCTGGCCAATCAGACCGGGATAGACCTGGAGCTGGCTCTTCAAAAGAATCTGGAGAAAAAAACCACGAGGGATTTTGACCGTCATCAACAAAATGATAAATTGTAGGGTATAGAACCCGCGTATGAAAATCCTCTCTGATTTTAACCTCACTGTAGACCCGGAGGAGGTAATGCAATCCCTGGAAAAGATAAAATCGGCCATTCCTCCCGGCAATAATAAAAAGTTGTTAAAGCAGATCTTTGGCTTAATCGATCTGACCACTCTGAGTGAACAGGACAATATTGAAAGTGTTTCCCTGCTGTGTGAAAAGGTAAATCGCCTGGCAGAGCTGTTTCCTGAAATGCCAGGTGTGGCAGCCATCTGTGTTTATCCGGAGCTGATTTCAGTGGTAAAAGAGAAGCTGGATAATCCCCTGGTCAGTATTGCATCGGTTGGCGGAGGCTTTCCCGCATCACAGACCTTTACCAATATCAAGGTCATGGAGATTGAACAGGCTATCCAACAGGGTGCCGAGGAGATCGATATCGTCATGCCGGTGGGTAAATTCCTGATGAATGAATTGGAATATGTGGAATATGAAATACAGGTCATCAAACAACGCGTGGGTCCGGTTCACCTGAAGGTGATCCTGGAGACAGGCAGCCTGAAAGACCTCTCGCTTATTCGTAAAGCTTCACTGCTATCCATTCTTGCCGGAGCCAATTTTATTAAAACATCCACCGGAAAGATTTCCCCCGGGGCGACTCCTGAAGCCATGGTGGTGATGTGCGGTGCTATCAAGGATTATTACAACCGTACGGGTAAAAAAATTGGAATAAAGGCTGCCGGGGGTATCTCTGACACCCAAACAGCCTTGCTTTATTATTACATTGTAAAGGAAATTCTGGGTGAAGAATGGCTCAACTCAGAAAGGTTCAGAATCGGTGCAAGTCGACTTGCAAACCGAATTTTGGGCGAATTTTTTGACAAAGGGCCTGATTTTGGTTATTTCTGATAATGATTGGTAGGATGAATTCCGTATCTTTGTTAAATAAGAAATACGTTCTTAACACATAAAATTATAGCGGTTCGATACTACAATTCCATTCTCATAGAGACGGGTTGAATTCCATGGCTTTTTTTCTTCAATATCGGACCGCTATTTTTTTATTTCATCAGGCGGTAGTGGAGATAGTCCAACATCAGAGGAATATCCTTGGCATTAATCCCGTTCTTTAACAACATCTCACGGTCATCTTCCATGGTCTTCAGAAAGTCCTCCATCTGAAAATTCAGATCTCTCAGCGACTGTATATAAAGCTCTACGGCATCTCTTTTGTTGCCTCGTGCCCATTGCACATGACCATAGTTGATGTAGTCATAATAGCTGGGGCTTCCTTCAAAAACCCTGGCAAAATACTTATCCGATTTATCTAACTCTCCCATGGCAAAGTAGCACCAGGCTATGGGACGCAGAATATGCTGATTGCCCGGATTCAGATACTCAATTTTAAAGTAATGCTTCAAAGCGGTTTGGTAATCACCCAATTTGAGGTAACAGAATCCGATGAGTGATTCATTGGTCTGATCATCAGGCTGCAGAACGGCCGCCTTTTGATAGATTTCAAGTGCCTGTTTGAAGGCCCCATCCTTTCGAAAACAGATACCCATGTTTTTCAGGGTCCAGAGATTCGGTTCCCCGGTCAGGCCGATCTTCTGGTAATAGTTGATGGCTTCCCGGTAATTCCCCATCTTCTGACTGCAATACCCGGCTTTTTCCAATAGCTCTTTATCATTTGCCTGTTCTTCCAGTAACATATTAAAGATGTCCAGGGCCTCCTCAAAATGGTCCTTTTCAAAGAGGTATTCGGCAATATTCCTGGTAATAGAGTCATCTTCGACAATATGACCAAAGAAACTGGACCGGTAGAGATCCAGTTTTCCTCCAAATACATCCTCAAACTCATTCTTAAAGGGCGAGATCTTAAAGAAGCGGTAGAGATCCTGAATGTACTGGATAAATACCGTTCGTTTGGTGAAGTCTCCTGAAGTCAGCTGCTCATCCGCAAGCATATCCTGCATGCCTTCCATCTCCATTAAAAAGGCATTGGAAAGCAGCTGCTTCTGCTCCTCTGGCAGGTAGCGCAGATTAAAGATAAAACTGTACTTATCGCTATTACAGAGAAAGGGCGTTTTCTTCAGTCCATCTACAAAAATATCCGGATCAAACTGATCGCTTCTGGTATTATAAATCTCCTTCAGATCCGGATTCTCATGGTGAAAGGGAACCAGCCAGTTGGTCATTTCATTGAAGAATGGAAACTGCTTCAGATGCGCAAAGGTGGTCATATAGACATCTGCACCTTCCATCTGTAATTTCATAAACTCATCTACTTTCCTGTAGAGATCATCCGACTCGCTGAACATTGATTCCCAATCCGGATTCCTCCCCTCTTCCAGTAACTCATCACGAATATCATCCATCTTAAGTTTATCTTCCAGCTTCGGCTTCAACTTGGCCATCTCAGGAATCAGATCCTCCTGCAGCTTCCTGCCAATCTCCAGGGTATCCCGGGTACGGATCAGCTGCAGAGCAATTTTCTCCATGTTCTGTTCCAGATGGAGCTCATCGTTGATAAGCTTGAGCCGATGAACAATATTGGGGTAAAATTCCACTCTCAGATCATATATATAAAGCAGAATAACAAGGGCCACCAGTGCCCTGGCCGACACCTCCTGGTCTTCTTCCACAGCAAAATCAATAAGCCGGTGAACCTTTGCCTCATCCCAGTATCTTAAACCGGAAAGCAAAATCGCACTGATATAGAGGGCCTTTTCATGCCATACAAAATCCTGACAGGAAATAATTGCTGCTGACAGACTGTTCTCCGCCTCATTGTACCGGTTGCTTAGCCAGAGATGTTTGAAAATATCGGCAGATAGCTTTCGTCGGCGCTCATCATCTGCTTCCGGAGACACTCTGCCTTCATCGATCATTTCATCCAGCTCCCGTTTAAAACTCAGGTCGTCCATGGTTTCAATGACCCGGGTACCGTTCAACTCCTGCTGCCGGTCCACTTCCCTCTTCAAAATATAGGTATGCCATCCGGAATGTTGCTCCATTAGGCGGTCCTTTACCCGGTCGGCTAATTCGAGAATGGAGGTCAGCAGTTTGTGGTAGACCCGGTCCCTCTCCGGATCCTGAACACCCTCAAGCATATAATTGAGCATCTGCTCATAGGTGTGCTCCAGATGTTCCTGCTGAATAAAAAAATCGCTGTACCCTGATTCACTGACCAGTTTATTAAGTACGTCCAGCGAATCTTTCACCCGTCTGGTGGAGACCAGGTGACAGAGATGCTTGTACCGGCTTTTAATTTTATTGACATTGATCATTCACAAAACTTTCATGATCCTGTCCAAATATCAAGCCATGGCTGCTCAAACAGACAGAATGTCAGATAATAGCAAGGCCCATCAATAGCTAAGCACGTGATAACCGCTCTTGAGATATCTGGTAAGAGGCACTCCCATACCCTTTACATCTATTCCCAGGGCCCTGAGCTCCTCTGTGACCCCTAGCATATTGGAACAGGAAATACAGGCCTCGAGGATCACCCCATCTTCAATCATGGCCTTTACCTTCTCCTGAAGCGCCTCATTTTCGGCCAGCAGCCTGGAAGAGGAACCCCAGACAATTAACACAACCTCATCGAACCACCCGTTGCGTTTGGCCGCATGGGTGTACATCAGGCAGGACTTTTCAGCAACATCAATGTCTCCCGATGTCCACAGCACGGCCAGTTTCTCTTGTTTTTTCTCCATATCCTGGGCTTCTACTTCCACCGCCAGGGTCACCAACAGCATACAAGATATAACAAACAGCTGGACGGTGTTCCTTAAAGGTCTTTTCATTTATAGATAGATTGATTATTAATCTTTTCTGCTAAGCGGATAAACCACATAGGTATATAACCAGCAACCCATACAGAAGTTTAAGCCACACTCCAGAAAGGCAAAAAGCACCAGGACACTGCCTGAAAAATAGGCCAGTAAGGGCAAATGCATTAAAACTCCCAGTGTTGTAATCAAGGTAAGTATCATACCTATTCTTGCTGCGAACATCTTGGGAGCCTTATCAATAAAAACCGGCTGTGTCCCAGTAATTTTCACAAAAAGGTGCGCCAGGTAACTCAGGGGGCTATAGGATAATTTGGTAAATGCCCTTATAAAAAAGTCCACCGCCAACAGGGCGGGAAAGAGCGCATATCCGGTCACAAAATAAGCACCCATGGTAATAACCACCCCCAGTGCCGTTGCCCTGACCTGGTTCTCGTCCACACGCTCCTGGGATACCGGGCATATTAATTGTTTCACTAGTTTCATGTTTTCACTTTTTATTATCCATTGCTCTTTAGACGCTCCGGCAGATTAAACCTTACATTTTTAAGAACCATGCAAAAGTACTCAGGGACAACGCGGGAGCACCGGCTGTCAACAGATTTAGCTTACTTTTAACATTTTCCATTATATTCACAGGATGCTTGAGACCTTAAATACCTGCCATGTGGAAATAGATAAAAGCAGAATCTGCATTGATCCGAGGGAGATTGCCAAGCTCCTTGGAGATCAAGCGGAACTTATTGACGCACATACAGGTGGGCTTATCGATCAGTACATCGCCAGGACCCTGGAAATTAGCTCTCCCTGCGGCGCCTATGTCCTGGCAGAGGCTTTGGAAAACAAATCCACCCGGGTGATTAAAGCTTCCGGGATCACCTTTAACTCAGGGAAGATCATTCATAAGATGCTGAAGCATTCAAAATGTTATGCTTTCTTCCTGGTCACCGGCGGCCCGGAGCCGGAAAAGCTGGCCAGAGCATTAATTTCAGAGGGAAATTACCTGGAGGGATACCTGGTTGATCTGGTAGCTTCGGCTTTAGTTGATTTGGCAGCTGACCAATTGCAGGAACAGCTCCGAAAACGGGTTCAGTCAGAGGGGAGTCAGATCACCAACCGCTACAGTCCGGGTTATTGCGGCTGGGATGTGGAAGAGCAACAAAAATTGTTTAGCCTGTTCCCTGAGGGCTGCTGCGGCATCTCCCTTTCAGCCTCTTCCCTGATGAATCCGGTCAAATCGATTAGCGGTATCATTGGCATAGGGGCCGATGTCAGTTACAGGGATTATACCTGTGAACTCTGCTCCATGAAGGACTGTCACTTTCGCAGGGTGAGGGATCAATAATAAGCAGCAGCCTCCTGCTCTTCGAACAGGCTGTCAAACTGCGGATTTAAGTCGAAATGAACAGGTGCCTGTTCTTCTTTAAGCCAAGCTTGAAGTTCACCAATCAATTCCTTTGATTTAATAGGTTTTATGTATGCTAAATTATCTAGTTCACCTGGATCTGAAAGAAGATTGTAAAGCTCGATTCCCTCGTCCTCATAATAATAATGAAGCTTCCAATTCCCCTTTATAATGACAGATCCGGGGCGGGTTCGAAACAGAGGATCCCGTCCATCGTCGTAGCCCATTCTGTAGGCCTCTAGATATACAGGGAAGTGAAAAAAGAGGGGTCTCTCCGGGAGGGTGCCTTTCCCTTCCAGCAGGGGCCAGAGGGAAACGCCATCCAGGTTTTCGGGACCCACTTTTCCTGCTATCTCCATCAGGGTAGGATAAAAATCCAGATGGCTAACTGGCTCTTCCGTTAGAAATCCATTTTTGATCCTGCCTGGCCATTTGAAGATCATGGGAACTCGTATCCCTCCTTCATAATACGATCCTTTACCGGCCCGCAGGGGGTCCTGACAGGATATTTCCCTGATCCCTCCATTATCGGAAGTGAATATGACCAGGGTGTTTTCTGTAAGACCCTGCAAAGCCAGTTCCTGCATTACACTGCCTATACAACTGTCCAGATTATCCACCATCCCTGCATAGCCAGCATTTTTCTGACAGGCTTCAGTTCCTTTCGTAAGATACTTCTTTTCAAGCGCAGTTTTGGATTGAATGGGTGTATGGACCGCATAGTAGGACAGATGAAGAAAAAATGGCCGCTCCTGTTGCCGCTTTATAAACTCTATGGCTTCATTGGTCAGGCGATCAGTGAGATACTCTCCTTCAGGAGCTTCCAGACCGGGCGGAGCGTAAGGGGCAAAATAACTACCGGGGTGGCCCCAGGTACTTCCTCCCACATTATAATCCATGCCCTGGGAGCAGGGATCCTTCCCCAGGTGCCACTTCCCGACGTGCCCCGTGGAATAGCCAGCCTGCTTGAGAGCCTCTGCCAGGGTGAAAAAACGATCCTGCAGGGTGATTGTATTTGTCGCCGGAATCAATCTTCGGGTTCTGGAATCCCCTCTTTCAGAAGAGCCAACTGTATATATTCCATGTGCGGTGGCGTACATTCCCGTCATGAGGCCCGCACGGCTGGGAGCACAATTTGCTGCCGCAGCATAGGCCCTGTTAAAGACCATTCCTTCAGCAGCCAGACGATCCAGATGGGGGGTTTCATAAAAAGAGGAGCCCATGAATCCAAGGTCTTTCCATCCCAGATCATCGACTATAATCAATACAATATTCGGTAGTCCGGGGTCCTTTTTAACACAGGAGGAGGGGGCTGACAGCAGAAAAAGCGAAACAAGAAGGATCTGCCTATACATTGCTTCCCTAATTTGTCTTTCTCCCAAAATTAAACTTTGCCGAGGGTTCCCGGGCATCTTCCATCAGCCTGGCAAGGGTCTCTGCCAAATCCGGATAAACTCCAGCTACATTATTTTCTTCAAAGGGATCACTTTCCAGATTATAGAGTTCCAATGGCCCATATGGGTTCTTCCCTGCCTGCAGCCTGACAGCCTTCCACGGATCCTGCAGGATCGCCTGCTTACCGCCCATTTCATGGAATTCCCAGTATAAATAGCGATGCTCCGGCTGCTGCTCTCCGAGCAATTCAGGGAGAAAAGAAATCCCATCGGTCTCTTCCAGTTCATTGCCGGTCAGATCGGCCAGGGTGGGAAGCAGATCCCAGAAGGCCGATGGATGATCCGACACCCGGCCCTTCTCTATGGTGCCGGGCCAGCTAACGATCAAGGGAACCCTGATTCCTCCTTCATAAAGATCCCGCTTAAACCCACGTAATCCCCCACTGCTATTAAAAAATTGAGGATCAGCACCCCCTTCCAGATGGGGACCGTTATCACTGGAAAACATAATGATCGTATTCTCCGTAAGCCCCAACTCCTTAACCAGGCTTACGATCTCTCCCGCGTAGCTATCGATCCGGTGGACCATGGCTGCAAAGGTAGCATGCGGATGTTCCTGGCTACAATACATGGATATCTGCATATCCGGTCCGTAATCTGCTCCGGGCTTTCCCACATAGGGTGTTTCCGGATATTTTTCCTGGTAATACTGAAAGATACTGTCACCCGGAACAATTAGTTCCGCATGGGGGATCACCACAGGTAAAAAAACAAAGAAAGTAGTATCGCGATTATTCCTGATAAAGTCCAGGGCCTGCTCTTGAATCACATCAGGGGCGTAAGTCTGGGTGCTGCTCCAGTCATTACCCTCGAGATAGACCTTTTCTTTATTTTCCCACAAGTATGCGGGATAATACCGGTGGGCAAAACGCTGACAATTGTATCCAAAGAAGCGGTCGAATCCCTGGTTTAAGGGATCTCCTTCCGACCCGGGATACCCCAGTCCCCACTTCCCAAATGCCCCGCACACATAACCAGCCATTTTCAAATGCTCAGCCAGGGTATATGCCGAATCGGGCAGAGGCCACTGACCTTCTGGTTTCACTTCCTGATTCCCGCGGATGGGCGTATGCCCGGTATGTTGTCCGGTCATCAGCGCAGACCGTGAAGGCGCGCATACGGTACTCCCTGAATAGTGTCTGGTAAAACGAATGCCATCCCTGGCCAGCTGATCCAGGTGGGGTGTGGCAAACTTTTCCTGCCCGTAAGACCCCAGATCGCCATAACCCAGATCATCGGCCAGGATATAGATAATATTGGGAGGGGCCGCATGGCTTGTTGGAGTATCATTATTGGAAACACAGGCCGTAAGAACCAGGGCCAGCATCAAAACAAAAAGATTAATCTTGAGTTTCATTTATGGTGCCAGTGAAATAAAAATACAATGTACATATTTCGCACAAATCCTCTACTGGATTGTTTACTTTTGCCATGATGAAAAAGGTCTCATTTAAAACATTGGGCTGCCGCTTGAACCAGTACGAAACCGATGCCCTGGTCACCCGCTTTCATCAGGCAGGATATCAGGTGGTGGACTATTCCACCCCTGCCGATATTACGGTTATTAATACCTGCACGGTGACCAACCAGAGCGATCAGAAATCCCGGAATACCATTAATCAGGCAGCCAGGAAAAATCCGGCGGGCCTGGTGGTGGTCACCGGATGCATGGCCAACAATCACAGGGAGCAGCTGGAAGCTAATGAGAAGATCACCTATGTGGTGGATAATGAACGTAAGAGTCAGATCGTCTCACTGGTAGATGCTCACTTTAAAGGCGAGGTTGTTCATCCCGAAACCTTCTCCGGAGATATTTTTGGATTTGAAACTGTAGATAAAAGCCTGCATACCCGCACTTCCATCAAGGTACAGGATGGCTGCGATAATTTCTGTACCTATTGCATTGTTCCTTCGGTCAGAGGACGAGCACTAAGTCGTCCACTGGAAGAAATTCTGGAAAATATCCGCCGGGTAGTTGAAAATGGATTTAAGGAAATCGTTATCACCGGAGTGAATATAGGGCGCTATGAGTTTGAACACTATAAGCTGGAAAACGTCCTGGAAAAGATCGTGGAGCTCCCCGGCGATTTTCGGGTCCGCATTTCCTCCATGGAGCCGGATGGCTTTGGTCCTGAATTTTTTAAGGTGTTCCGGCACCCCAAAATGGCTCCTCACCTTCATCTTTGCATTCAGAGTGGATCCGATCCCATTCTGAAAAAAATGAGAAGAATGTACAACACTCGTTCCTTTATGGAAATTATGGAAAGTTTCCGTGAAGCCATCCCCGACTTTAACTTCACCACCGACGTGATCGTTGGATTCCCGGGAGAGACAGAACAGGATTTTAAAGAGACTGTCCGGGTGGTTAAGGAGGCGGGGTTCAGTCATATTCACACTTTCAGATACTCCAGAAGAAAGGGGACCAGGGCCGACCGGATGGAGGAACAGGTTGCGGAGAGGGTAAAGGCGGAACGAAGTGAGGTCATCAGGCAGATATCCGAAGATAACAGGCTCCGGTACATGGACTCCATGATTGGGAAAGAGCAGCGCGTTTTGATCGAAAAACTGAATCCAGGAGGACAGGCATATGGCTATGGTGAACATTACCTCCCGGTGCAGTTTTCTACCCCCGTTCACACAAAAAACAGGTTCCGGGATGTGATTATTGAAAAAGTAGAGCCCCTGGAGACTCCATTTTTACAGGCCAGGGATCAGAGCTTATAGCCATAGTAGAGATGGTCGGCCTCCTGCCCTCCTATTTGTGCAATCCCGGGCATTCTACCCCACTCTTCAAAGCCGAACTTATGAAGCAAGGCAATACTGGCCGGATTTCTACTTAACAAAATAGCAATAAGCACGGTAAATCCATATTCAGGGGCGACCCTTATAAGGTGGCTCAGCATACGGCCTCCCACCCCTTTTCCCCTCTTCGTTTCCTCCACATAGTAACTTGCTTCTGCCACATGAGCAAGGGCCTGACGATCTTCCCTATAGGGCCCCATGGAAGCCCACCCCAGGACTCGCCCCTCGTCCTGGGCCACAAACACCGGATAACGGGCAGGATTGTGAGCGACAAACCACCGCCTCCTGTCTTCCAGCTCCACCGGCTCCAGGTGGGCAGTGCAAAAGCGCTGTTGCACCGCCTGATTATAGATTTCGTTTATCACAGGCAAATCCTTCTGCTGTGCAAATCTTATCTCCATAAGCCAAAGATAAAAAAGAGATTTGAACCTCTCATTTTTTAAACCTTTTAGAAAGTTCCTTGTCTAAATGCTATCTTTGCGCGAATTTTTGACTATTAATTACAGATAATGAGAAAAATAGACAGGCGAATTGTCATCGTAGTGAGTGCCATCTTTATCCTGGGACTGGCCTTTGGATTGATGCGTTTTTTAATCGCTATGAAGGAGGAACCACCCGTCAGGCAGACCATTGAATCGCGTCGTTATGTGAATGTGGAGCCTGTGAAATACAGCACCATCTACTCTACAGTTTCGGAAAAAGGAAGGCTTTCTTCTATTGCTGAAGTGGATATTGTGGCCGAAGCTTCAGGAAAAATTGAACCGGGAACGGTGAACTTAAAAAAAGGAGCCAGCTTTTCAAAGGGGGATGTACTATTTGTGGTGTATCCAGACGAGGCTCTTCTCTCTCTGAAGGCCCGCAAAAGCCAATATCAGAATACACTTGCTGGTATAATTCCCGACCTGGTTATCGATTTTCCCGAAGCCGAGGAAGCCTTCACTGATTTTTTCGCCTCCATCAATGTGGAAAAACCACTGCCTCCCATGCCGGAAATCAAGAACAATAAAATGAAGATCTTTTTGGCCAGCAGAAATGTAATCAGCGAATACTACAATATTCAAAGGGATGAGCTGCAGCTGCAACGGCATACGGTCAGGGCACCATTCAACGGGACCTTTATAGACGTATACATGGAGCTGGGCGCCTATACCAACACCGGCGGCAAAGTGGGACGGGCCATCAATACCGATCACCTGGAACTGGAAGTTCCCATGAAGCGCGCCGATGCAGCCTGGATCCAAAAAGGAGATCCCGTAACCGTAAGCTCAGAGGGCGCTTACAGCTGGAAGGGAAAGGTCATCCGAAAGAGCCAGTTCGTGGATGAAAATACCCAATCACAGACTATTTTTATAAGCATTCCTTATGATCCCCAAAAACCCTTGCTGGCCGGAGAATACCTGATGGCCACTTTCCCGGTCAGGCCCATAGAGGGTGCCATGGAAATCCCCCGGAACTCGGTTTTTAATAGCAATGAGGTATTTGTGGCCCGCGATGGCCGGCTTGCAAAACAACAGATCAATGTGATCAAGCGCAATGAAAGCTCCCTTATTTTTAACGGACTGACTGAAGGAGACTCCGTGGTAGTTCAACAGCTGATCAATGTTTCTGAAGGAACCCTGATACAGGTCGACAAAGAGGCAGCAGCACAACAAATGGTTCCGGGTGGTCCGGGCGGCCCTCCGCAAAGCTCCCCGGCAGGACAGCCCGGCACCAGCGAAAAAAGCAAAGAGCAATCTGCAAAAAAAGCCCAAAATAAATAAGACCGGATATGAGGAAGATTATTGAGCGTTTTGTAGAGTTCCCGGTTTATGCCAATATGATCATCGTCGTGGTGCTCATTGCGGGCGGACTCAGCCTGGCCAATATGAAGAAGTCCTTCTTCCCCGAGACCGAAAGTCGTTTTATATCGGTTTCGGTGTTTTACCCCGGGGCTTCACCGGTGGAAATGGAAGAGGGGGTCACTTCACGTATCGAAGAGGCCATTAGGGGATTGATCGGGATCAAAGAGATCACCTCCACATCGGTGGAAAATATGGCTTCCGTCTCCATTGAAACTACAGGTGAGTATCCCATTAACGAGATCTTGCAGGAAGTAAAGAATGCGGTGGATGGGATCTCCTCACTTCCTTCGGCTGCCGAGCGCCCCATTGTTGCAAAACAGCGATCGCGTGCCGGCGCCATGAGTCTTGAGTTGGTTCCGGTGGACAATGACTCCATGGACCTGATGACCCTGAAAGAGCATGCCCAGCGTGTTGAAGAAGATTTTTTCAACTCGGGAGTCATGAGTCAAATCAACCTTTCCGGATATCCACAGCTCGAAATATCAGTTGAGATCAAGGAGGAAGAGCTTCTCCGGTACAACATCACTTTTGACCAGGTTGTACGGGCCATTCAAAACAACAACCAGGATGTATCTGGAGGTGAGATTAAATCGGAAGAGGAGGAATTCCTGATCCGTTTACGCTCCCGCAGCGCCGATCCCAATAAGATTGGAAACATCACCCTCAGGGGCCAGGCCGATGGAAGTTTTATACTGATCCAGGATGTGGCCGATGTGAAAACGAAATTTGCCGACTCCCCCAACAAACAATGGACCAATGGAAAACCCTCCGTATCCATAAATGTGCAAAAACTACCTGAAGAGGATCTGGACGCCATTAACGATTATGTCGAAATGTACATGACGGAGTTTAATGACAAAAACCTTGGAGTTGAACTCATCGTCTCCAGGAACTTCCTGAGTATCCTCCAGAGCCGCCTGCAACTGCTTACCAGAAATGGCATGCTTGGTTTGTTCCTGGTGGTGGTTGCCCTGTCCCTGTTTCTCAGTTTCCGTCTCTCCCTGTGGGTCTCCTTTGGGATTCCCATCAGCTTCCTGGGAATGTTTATGATTGTTAGTTTTTTTGATGTAACCATCAATCTTCAATCGCTTTTCGGAATGATCCTGGTGATCGGGATCCTGGTGGACGATGGCATTGTGATTGCCGAAAATATTTATCTGCATTTTGAAAGAGGTAAGACTCCCATGCATGCGGCCGTGGATGGCGCCATGGAGGTGGCTCCTGCGGTGTTGACCTCAGTGGCCACAACCGTTGTCGCTTTCTCACCGCTTCTATTTCTTGCAGGAACTAGAATGGAAATGATGATGCAAGTGGCCATTGTGGTCATTGCGGCACTTGTCTTCTCCTTGTTTGAAGCCTTTCTCGTCCTCCCTGCCCACCTGGGAAACGAAAAGACCTTAAACCGGAAAAGTCTGGAATCGAAAAACCGTGGGTTCAGGAAATATTCTGAAAAATTTATGGTATGGCTTCGCGACAGGGTCTACCACTATTTTCTTAACTGGCTGGTCAAGTGGAGGTACATTGCTGCCACTTTCCCCATTGCTCTTGTACTGATTACCATGGGCCTCTTTATGGGAGGACATATCCGTAATACTTTTTTTCCCATGGTTGACTTTGACCAGTTCACTCTTGAAGTGGCTTTTACTCCTGGCGACGGAGAGAGGCAGACCCTCGAGTTTCTGGATCGTTTTGAAACGGCCATCTGGGAGGTCAATGATGAAATTACGGAAGAGCTTGGGCTGGATGAAAATATTATTGAACGTACCAGCAAGCGCCTGGGAAGCTCCTTTAGCGGGCAGGAGCGTGGAGCCCATGCCGGAAGCATCAATGTTTATCCCATTGATCTGGAGGGCTATGAAATTTCGGGCCGCGACATCTCCAACAGGGTTTCCAGGAAAATTGGAAAAGTGCCGGAGGCCAGCAAGTTCACCGTGGGAGGCCGCAACAGGTGGGGATCACCGGTTTCCATCGGACTGATGTCTAAAAACCTGAAGGAACTGGACGAAGCCAAAGAATACATGATTGCACGTCTCAACGAGATGCCCCAGTTGAAAGATGTGAACGAAAACATTGCTCTGGGCAAACAGGAAATTAGGCTGGATCTGAAACCCCGTGCCTATTTCCTGGGCTTGAATGAGGCTGAAATTGCCAGTCAGGTCAGACAGGGATTTTACGGCGCCCAGGCGCAACGTTTGCAGGTGGGGCGTGATGAACTCCGTGTTTGGGTGCGTTATCCCAAATCGGATCGGACTACCCTGGGACAGCTGGAAAATATGAAGATCAAAACAGCCCAGGGTGAGTATCCCTTGTCGGAGCTGGCCGATTACCATATGGAGAGGGGGCCGGTGGCCATCAACCGCTTCAACGGATCGCGTGAGATCAGAGTGGAAGCCGAAACCATAGATCCCCTGGCTTCCGTGCCCGATATCCTGGCCCAAATAGAAGTGGAGATTATGCCCGAGCTAAGAGCTCAATTTGCAGGAATACGCTATGCTTACCAGGGACAGCAAAAATATAGCCAGGAGGCCATGGGCCAGGCCGGGAAGTCCTATTTGCTTGCCTTTATGGTGATCTTTTTGCTTTTGGTAATGCACTTTAAGAGTGTTCCCAAAGCATTTATTATTCTCCTGATGATCCCCATATCGCTGCTGGGTGTGGCATGGGGACACGGCCTCCATGGTCAGCCACTTTCGATGATGAGTCTGTGGGGAGCAGTAGCGCTTACAGGGGTCATTATTAACGATGCCATTGTATTTTATTCCAAATTTGACGGACTGCTCATCGAGGGATGGAAAGTGGCGGATGCCGTCAAAGCAGCCGGTAAAGTGAGGCTGAGACCTATTATCCTGACTTCCCTCACCACCTCCGTCGGATTATTCCCGATGTTGTTTGAAAAGAGTGTTCAGGCCCAGTTCCTGATCCCCATGGCCATCAGCCTGGCCTATGGTGTGGCCCTTGGAACCATCTTTATCCTGATCTTTTTCCCGGTATTGATCATGCTTCTGAACGATGCCCGGGTCTATGTCCACTACCTCTGGACAGGAGTCAAGCCTTCACGTGAAGAGGTGGAGACCGCCATCATCCAGGAAAAAAGAAGACTTAAGTTTGAGCGGAACCGGGGAAGAAGAGAAACAGCCATTGAAGAATAATTTGATATGATACCATTGAAAAAAACGACCTATATCCTCAGTATTCTTTTCCTGTTTAGCCTGGCAAAGGGACAGGATAATCTCCTGACACTCTCCACCGCATTGGAGGAGGCACTGGAAAACAACTACGGACTGATTATCTCACGGGCCAGCCTGGATGTGGCAGAGATCAATAACAACTGGGGGACGGCTGGTCGATACCCGACTATCGGTTTTGACGCCTCTGATAATAACAGCTATGAACTGAACAGCAGCCTGTACACCAACCGGCTCGCAGCAGGCATGGGATTAAACTGGACACTCTTTGATGGATTCCGGGTAAATATCACCAAGTCCCGTCTGGAAAACCTGGAGGATCTGACTTCAGGCCAACTGGCCATTCAGGTGGAGTCAACCATTGAAGATATTATCCTGGCCTACTACAGTGTGCTCCTGCAGAAAGAGCAACTAAAGGTGCTTGAAACCGTGATGCATCTCTCAGAGGATCGTTATCAGTACGAACTGAAAAAGAAATCCCTGGGCGGATCTGTCACATACAATGTGCTGCAGGCAAAGAATGTTTACCTGACTGACAAGGCTGATTATATGAACCAGGAGGTGCTGCTCAGGAATACCATTAGGAACCTGAATTATATGATGGGTGTTGAACCCGCATTAGCCTGGGAGTTTGCCGAAACCTTTGAGGCAGATACTTCCGGGTTTATCCTGGCCGACCTGCTGGCGAAAATGACAGCCGACAACCAGTCCCTTAAAAATCAATATACCAACCTGATTTTGCAGGAGAATGAAACTTCCCTGCAAAAATCGGCCTATTATCCCTCCCTCTCCCTGGGAGCAGGAATGGACTATAGCCATACCCGGGGATATTCTGGTGGAAGCCAGAGCCTGAACAGTGAAAGCCTATCTCCCTACGGAAATATACGTCTCTCTTTTGATATCTACAGCGCGGGAGTAAGAAGACGAGGGGTAGAAATCGCCCGGATCAACGAGGAAGTGGCCAAAGTGGAAATAAACCAGATGGAACATGCGCTGACCAACGAACTTTTCAACCTCTTCGATTATCACCAGGTAAGGCTGGAATTACTGAATGTGGCAAATGAAAACCTGGAAGCTGCCGAACTGAACCTAAGCATTTCAGAGGAAAAATACCGGTCCGGAGTTATCAATTCCTTCAACTACAGGGATATCCAGTTGATCTATCTGAACGTAAGCTACCAGCGACTTTACGCTATTTACAACCTGATCAGTTCCAAAGCCGGCCTTACCAGAATTACCGGTGGTTTTCTGAGCTACGCCAGCGAGTAATCCTTCCTGAGCTGTACGGATCCGGACAGTGTTTGTCCGCCAGTGGGCATATCGAGGAGTATTCGTTGATATCTGCATTATTATAAAGCGCTGATATATTGATGTTTAAAGTCTATGGTAAGGCATTTGTAGATTTACAGGTGCCATATTCACCATTATAGAAGCAGATGCTCCGACATTTACTGACCATTGCCATCAGGAATATCCTGAAGCATTTCAACTATTCCATACTGAATATCCTGGGTCTGGCCATTGGCATTTCCAGTTTTCTGTTCATCCTGATCTATGTCGCCGATGAGCTGAAGTACGACCGCTTTCATGAAAATCATAAACAGATTTATCGCATGAACCGGCTCTATGATTCTAACGATATTCACGAAGATGCGGCCACGGTTTCCTTTCCTTTTGGCCCGGCCCTGGCCGAGGATTACCCGGACATGATCAAATCGGTGGTACGTTTTTTTGACTTTCAGATCTCAGAAATGCTTTTTGAAAACCTGGAGGATAGCAGCTCAGTGTTGAAATTCAATGAGGAGTGGTTCTATATGGCCGACTCCAATGTCTTCCAGATGTTTACCTTTCCACTGCTGGAAGGGGATCCGGCCAGTGCTCTCGACCGGCCCAATACTATTGTCCTTTCAGAGAGTACTGCAAAGAGATATTTTGGAAACACTCCGGCCCTCGGAAAAACCCTTCGGATGGAGGAACAAATCATATTTGAAGTGACCGGGATTATGAAGGATTTGCCCGCTCAGTCTCACTTCAAGATTGATATGCTTGCCTCCCTTTCCACCTTCAGGATCATGCAGAGAGGACAGTTCCCCCAGACCTGGATCTGGAATCCCTGCTGGACCTATGTGCAACTTCATGAAAACATCCCCCGCGAACAACTGGAAGCGCAGCTTCCCGATTTTCACCTGAGGCAGTATGCTGATTTCCAGGATCAGAAAATAGAGCTCTATATGCAGCCACTGGTCGATATACATTTGAACTCGCACCATGATTATGAGATGCATCCCAATGGCAAGAAGACCTACATCCGGATCCTGGGAACCATTGGGGTTTTTGTCCTGATCCTTGCTTGCATCAATTTTATGAACCTGGCCACTGCCAGCTCATCCGGACGGGGAAGGGAAATCGGTATGAAGAAGGTTGCCGGTGCCAAAAGAAGACAACTACGGGCTCAATTTCTGGGAGAGTCTCTGATTATTACCTTTTTTGCAGTTCTGCTCTCCGCAATTCTTGTGGAACTGCTGCTCCCGGCTTTCAATAACTTTACCGGTAAATCCATTGACACGGGTTTAGTGATCCATCCGGTCAGCCTGGCGCTTGGCCTGGCCCTGCTTCTCATTGTTGGCTTTCTTTCCGGAGCTTATCCTGCCTTTTTCCTGTCCCGATTGGATACCAGCCATCTAAAAAGCACCCTTTCTACTGGTGCGGGAAAAGGGCTGGCCCGTAAGATTCTGGTGATAGTACAGTTCCTGATTTCTGTGGCCCTGATCATCATCACGATTACAGCATACCTGCAACTGAACTACCTGAGAAAGGCAGACCTGGGATTTGACCGTGACCAGGTGATTCTGATCCCCACAAAATTTAATACGGCCCTTCATTTTGACAGGTTTTCAGAAGAGCTTAAAAAGCATAACCAGATACTGTCCGTTACCGGAATGGAGGATATTCTGGGCGCCAACCACAATACCCGCTCGGTGGTTGTGGAGGGCATGTTCGATGACCAGCCTTTCTGGTATCCCGCCTTCCTGGTCCGATATGATTTTATTGAGACCTTTAATATCCCCGTCGTAGAAGGAAGGGCCTTTTCCCGGGACTTTCCCTCAGACAGTTCGGAAGCAATTATGATTAACGAGAGCATGGCCAGGCACCTGGGCTGGAGCAACGAAGAAGCCATTGGAAAAGCTATGAGGATGGATGGAAATGAGCGTGTCATCGGAGTTTTTTCAGATTTTAATGCGCTTTCCCTACATAAACCTGTAGAGAATTTCATTCTTGATATGCTCCAAAATCCCCTGGGTGCCGCCGCGCTAACCAGATATATGGCCGTCAAGGTCAACACTGACAATTACCAAGAAGTCCTGGACTACATAAAGATCGTCTGGGAAGATATAGCGCCAACCAGACCCTTCGAATACTCCTTCCTGGATGAGGAGCTCTCTGCGCTGTATAAGGATGAAAGCAGCTTTTCCAAACTCTCCATTATACTAACCATCCTGGCCATTATCATTGCCTGCCTTGGCATTATTGGCCTCACCTCCTTCATGGTAGAGAGAAAGACCAAGGAGATCAGTATAAGACGCGTACACGGAGCTACTACAGCCAATGTTAACTCTCTGTTATCCAGAGAGTTTTTATGGCTTATCTTAATCTCAAATTTGATCAGTTGGCCACTGGCCTACCTGGTCATCAAACGTTGGCTGGATAACTTTAGCAGCCACATTGATATTCAATGGTATCTCTTCGTGGTTTCTGCCCTGGTTAGCATTTTTATCACTGTCCTGATCACTTCCATCCATGCCATCCGTGCAAGCAGGATGAATCCGGCCGATACGCTTAAATATGAGTAAGGCTTGACTTAGCTACTATAGTATCATAACTTGCAGGATGGGAACCTCAACAAGCCTGCTCAAAAAATGATACGCAAAAAACTTCTCCCCATTTGGATAATCATTGCAATAGCAATGACCGGGTGCAGCGAAACCCCAGGCCCGGAGATAGAATTCGTCCACATAGAAGGAGTGAGCTATGCATGCAATGTAAGCTCTTCCTTTGCCACTTTTGGGGCTACCGTGGAATCAGAGGACTCCCCGGAGCTTGTCCTCCCGGTCTCCGAAGGAGATATGCTCTATATGCTCCAGGATGAACTGCAGTTCTATTACAGGTATCGTTCCAGCCAAGGTGACCGGCTCACGGTCAGATTTGATACCCTGAATGGTCTATCCGTATATCTGAATGGGAATCTGAATTATATGGAACTTTCAGAACCCTCCTCCCTGGAGGCCTTTAGCCACTTGACTGATCCGGAAGTTAAACAGCTTTCCACGATCCTCATTCATGGAACAGTTACAGACAATATTCTTCAAACCATAAAGAAGCATGAACCAGCTCTTTCGGGAAAAGGACTGGTGATGGAGGGAGGGGATGGATTAGAGAATTTCAAAGAATTACTCACCACCTGTCAGCCAGTTTTTCTGATTACTGATAAGCTGCCTGAACCCGAAGGGAGCAGCTGTCTCTCAAATCTGGAGCTCCTCTGGCTTGATGGGAATATATCCGCTCTGGCCAGGCTGGCCCGCTGCTGTGGAAGCCTCGAATCGCTGATCATTGCCAGCTGGGAACCACAGCCCGGAGAATTGCTCCCCCTGTCTGAATTACATAAGCTAAAAAGTTTGACCATTGCAGAATCTGACCTCACATCGCTTTCTGTAATTGAATTTCCACAGTCACTGTCCAGTCTGTTTCTGGTTAGTTGTGATACACTCTCTGATATCAAAAAACTGGAAGAGCTTCCGGATTTGACGCGACTGGGGCTTACCCTTTGTGAGCAGCTAGTTGAACTTTCTCCCATTCAAAAAATAAACTCCCTGAAGTGCTTATCCTGTCCCCCGGGTACCTCCCAAATGGAGCTAAAGGAGTTAACAGAAAAACACCCCCGGCTGGAGCTGGTCGAATTGATAGGTTGCACAGAGCTTGAGAACCTGGAACCCCTTCAGCACTTGACTGATCTCCGCGGTCTGGTGCTTCAACTTGAGCTGGAACAACTGGGAATGCTTGAGGCCCTGGACCAGCTTGAAATGCTTATACTAACAGATGAGGTGTTTGAGGATAATCCAGATATTATCAAAGAACTACGTGCATCTTTGCCTAATACCACCATCGTCCCGGGAAGCGGGATTTGCCTGGGGTCCGGCTGGCTGATAGTGCTGATTCCCTTAATTCTCTTGTTCCGCCAGGTATTCCGTACTAAAAAATAGGCCGGTGCAAGGAAAGAACCCATCCCTCTCCTCGAGAATCAGGCAACATCCCGTCCCTGTCCGGAACGTGTTGCTTTCGGCTGCGGGAATCCTGCTTTTTGCCACCTTTGTGCACCATTCCTTTCCTCTGCTTTTGCTAGCTATTTCTGGATTGACTTTTTCTGCAGTGATCATAGGATTATCCACCCGAGACAAAACCTTTCAGGAGGCTTTTGGTCTCGGCCAAATCAATCACAGGATCCTGCTTTTCATGGTTCCGGCCCTCCTGCTGGGAATAGCCCTGGGAATCCTTACCCGCAGGCGTTTTGAACTCTCCCTGATACCGGCGGGCTTCACAGGAGTTGTTCTGGTGGCACCCCTTGTTGGCGCAGTCGAAGAGTTTGTGTTCCGGGGATATATGCAGGGCCATCTGCGTCCGGCGGGAAAAATTTTTTCCGTCCTCAGCGCTTCCAGTATTCATACCTGTTATAAACTGTTGGTAATCCTGACCCTGGCCGTTCCGCTGCAGTTTGACTTTTTTTTCCTGATCTTCTGGACCTTCCTGGGAGGAATTCTGTTTGGGACGCTCAGGGAACTGTCCGGAAGCGTTGTCCCCCCCATGCTTGCACATGCGGTATTTGATATTGTCCTGTATGGCGGATTACCAGCAGCCCCGGTCTGGGTTTGGAGTTAGTTTATATATTTATATCATGAGAAATGGAAATCGTATCGCAGTATTCCTGATCCTGGCTGTCCTTTTAAGTTGCAGCAAGGAAGCAGAACAGCTTATTATGACTGTAAATGGTCCTATTCCTGCCTCCGCTTTGGGCATCACACTGACCCATGAACATGTGCTGGTTGATTTTATTGGAGCCGACAGCACCGGGTACCATCGGTGGGACAAGCAGGAGGTAGTGAAACGGGTTTTACCTTATCTTTCAGAAATACAGGAACATCAGGTATCAGCACTGATGGAATGTACACCGGCCTACCTGGGCAGGGATCCCTGGATATTAAAAGCTCTGTCTGAACAGAGCGGTATGCACCTGATCACCAACACCGGATATTACGGGGCACAAAACAATCGTTTCCTCCCTGCAGACTTTTACAAATTATCTGCAGAAGAGCTGTCAAGTAAGTGGATAGATGAGTTTGAAAACGGAATAGAAAACAGTGGGGTCCGGCCAGGGTTTATTAAAATTGCTGTGGCTGCGAATGATACTTTATCAAAAGAGCATCTCAAGATAATTACTGCAGCTGCCCTGGCCCATAAACAAACCGGGCTGGTTATTGCTTCACATACCGGGCCCGATGCTCCAGCATTCGAGCAGATCTCCGTACTTCAATCCCACGGCGTGGATCCCTCCTGTTTTATATGGGTCCATGCTCAGGGGGGAAGCCTGGAGGGAAATACCAGGGCCGCGCAGTTGGGAACCTGGATCTCCCTGGATAATGTGAACCCTGACAGAGAAGCGGGAAGCCAACATGATGTAAACTGGTATGCAGATCGTATTCAGGACTTAAAAGAGGCGGGATACCTGTCCCGTATATTGATCTCCCACGATGCGGGATGGTACAAACCAGAAGAAGCGAACGGCGGATCTTTCAGGGGATTTACCGGAATATTCACGTCTCTGGTTCCGAAACTAAGAGAACGCGGATTTTCTGATGAAGAGATTAATCAATTAATGCAGGTGAATCCCCGTAAAGCATTCTCTATAAAGAAACAATTTTACTCGGGACAATCATCTGCAGTGAGAGAAACACAGTAGATTACACTCTCTATTTCGTCACTCAGGTTCACATTATTCACGATAATATGGTCAGGGACCTTCAGAATCACAGGGGCGAAATTAATGATCCCCTCCACTCTATAATTTACCAGTAAATCACACACACCCTGAGCAGCTATATCCGGAACGGCAATAATAGCTGTTCGAACACAAAATCGATCGATGATCTCTTTCATCCGGTCCATGGTGTAGACTGGAATTTCGGATCGGATCCGCTGCTTGGAAGGATCCATATCAAAAGTAGCTACGATATTGATCTGACGTTTTATAAAATGTTCATAATTGGCCAGAGATGAACCAATATTTCCCCGGCCCACCACAATGATATTCTGGCTGCCATTTTTGTGAAAAATTTTTTCCATCTCAGCAATTAATTCATTCACCTGATATCCTCCCCGCTGCTTGCCTTTGATTTGATACTCCGAGAAGTCCTTCCTAACCTGCTCCGCGGTGATTCCAGTCTCCTTTCCAAGGGTGTAGGAGTAAACCTTTTGAACTCCCAGGGCCTGCAGATGTAGCAGGCTCCCCCGGTATAACAGGATCCTTCTCAGGCTTTTTCTCAAGGGGCATTTTGTGTTTTTTTTCACATTAAATTTTTTCATTTAATTGACTCTTCACAAGTTGCAAAAAAATATTAACTTTTCAAACCTTATTATTTACCTGTATTTCATGTATTTAAGATTATGCGTATTTGTTTTTAGAACATTTCTAATTCCTGGGGCTTGACTGATATTAGGTGTGATTCTACTTTTATAGTTATATATTTCACATAAAAATGACTAGGATTGCTATCCCAAAGCATGAATGGGATGAAAGGCTTCACCAACTCCTATCATCTCACGATCTATATGCCCCGGTGGATAATGATTTTAGTATGGACTATGTCAAACTTGATGCAGAAACCATTCCTGAAATCAGCTACAACAAAGCCAAGCCGGTCACTCCTCTGAAAAAGTTTTTTCTCCCGGTAAAAGAGAATGTTACTGGCGGGGCCAACAGAAATAAACCGGTAATTATTATCGGCGCTCCCAACTGTGATGTAATGGCTCTTTCGTTGTTGGATCAGATTTATCTGGACCAGGAGTATTATGATCCGGCCTACGCGACAAGACGGGAACAGTCCACCATTGTCTCCTTCGATTGCCTGAGTATCCAGGAACATTGTCATTGCACCAGCTATGGAATTGAACCTGTGGGAAATGAGCATTCTGACCTCTCTGTTTCTCTCATTGAAAAGCAGGTGCTGATATCTGTCTTTACGGAAAAAGGGGAAGCCTTTCTAAACTTTCTGGGAATCGTTGTCAACATTAACCCGGAGGAGGCCCTCCTTCAGACTCTTAAAAACAGGCATCTGGAGGTAAAAGAGTTGTTATCAAAAAAGAATTGTGACCTGCCGGACTATGATGAGACCGGGGAATTGCTTAAAACCTGCGGGGATGGCCTCTGGAAAAAATACGCTTCCGACTGTGTATCCTGTGGCGCCTGCAGTGCCATCTGTCCCACCTGTTCCTGTTTCCTGCTGATCGATAGGCCAGGGTTTGAAAAAGTGCGTCAGCTGGACACCTGTCAGTATCCCGGGTTTGAACGCGTGGCCGGCGGTGAAGATGCCCTGGGCCCCCTGCCTGACAGGTTCAAGAACCGCTACCTGTGCAAATATGTCTGGAAACCCCTGAAATATCAGGCAAAAGCCTGTACCGGGTGCGGTCGCTGTATTGAGGCCTGTATTGGTCAGATCAATAAGAACGAACTATTCCTGGAGTTGTCAAATTAATATCATGAGAAAGAATGAAAATATATACCAGCCCCTGAAATGTAAACTCACCAAGGTGATTGATGAATCACCGTTGATTAAAACATTTGTCTTGGTACCGGAGCAAGAGTTTTCATTTGCAACAGGGCAATTTATTGAAGTCACCCTGGACGGCCTAGGTGAGGCTCCTTTTACCCCCTCCTCCTCTCCCCTTCAAACGGATCAGCTGGAAGTAACCGTAATGAAAACCGGATATGTCACTGATCATATGCACCGAATGAAGCCAGGTGATATTATGGGAATCAGGGGGCCATTCGGGCGAGGATATCCAGTGGAGAAATTCTATAACAAAGAGGTCCTGATCCTGGGAGGTGGCTGTGGATTTGCTCCTATTCGCTCTCTGCTCTATAACTTGATTGCCATCTCTGACAAACTAAGGAAAGTCACGCTGTGTTACGGTTCAAAAACTCCCGAAGACTGTATCTATAAACCCTATATCCAGGAACTGCGGGACACACCCAAATTTGAAGTATTGCGAAGTGTAGACCAGGCCAATGGAAACTGGAGCGAACGGGTGGGCGTGGTCACTGTATTGCTGGACGATGTGCACATGGATATCAAGAATTCCTTAGCGGTGGTCTGCGGACCTCCGGTTATGATGAAATACGGGACCATTAAGCTTCTGGAGATGGGATATCCGGAACAGAATATTTACCTCTCCATGGAGAAGAACATGTCTTGCGGCCTCGGTAAATGCGGACATTGTATGATGGGGGAGTACCTGGTCTGTAAAGACGGCCCGGTTTTTACCTACGATGAAATCAAAGATCAACCTCATATCTGGAACTGACATGGCACAAAAGATCCTGATCGATCTGGAAAAACTGAGAAGTCCTTTGGAACACAGTTGTGATGAATCGCCTCCTGAAGGATTTTGCAGAGTTTCATCAAACAGCCAGGGATTAAAAAGTATTCGTGAACTGGCTGTCTTCCAATTTACCTGCAGGAAGTGCTCAGATGCCCCCTGTATCGAGGTATGTCCCGCCGATGCACTGGAGAAGGATGACGGGGGAATTGTATCCCGGTCAACCAATCTTTGCATCTCCTGTAAATCCTGTGTGGTCATCTGCCCCTTCGGTACCATGATGACCGACTTTTTTGAATATCACCGGAATAAGAAAAACTACTATGACCTTTCGGATGAGAAGGAGCTGGAATTGTGGATCAAGGACAGTCCCGAAGGAGCTGTCACCCGGGTTGATATGGAAGAGGATCCGGAACAGCACATTTATAAGCTGAGTGAACATATCCTTGTGCGGGAACGCATGTGGCTTACTGATCAATTGTAAAAATATCTCCATGGGAACAATCCTCTTCTATTTTCTTGTATACCCGGGGTTTCTTTTTATGGCTGCGGTTGGGGGCCTGCTCTCCTGGTTTGACCGGAAAATCACAGCCAGGGTACAATTTCGAAAAGGACCTCCTTTGTTACAGCCTTTTTATGATTTCTTCAAACTCCTGCTTGTTAAGGAGACCATACTGCCAGCCAGGGGTGCCAGGGGTCTTTTTCTCTCGGCTCCCGTTTTCTCCGTATTTGGGGCTACCATGGCAGGAATATTTATTCTGTTGCCTTTATTAAACATAACAAGCGGGTTTCATGGAGATTTGATAGTCATTTTTTATCTCCTGACCATCCCTTCCCTGACCTATGTGATTGGTGCCCTCTCCTCGGGGAATCCCCTGGCTGCCGTAGGAGCTTCCCGCGAAATGAAACTGATCCTTAGTTACGAGCTTACCTTTCTGCTGGTTATGGTTGGGATCATTCTTAAATCGGGGCAGAGCATTGATTTGTACCAGATCATCCAGATGCAACAATCAGGGGTTCCGTTTATTGGAAGCATTTCCGGAGTACTCCTATTTATTGTGGCTCTTTTCTGTCTGCAGGCCAAATTAGCCCTGGTTCCCTTTGATATGCCGGAAGCTGAAACTGAGATTTCTGAGGGGATATTTATTGAATACTCCGGCACTCCCTATGCTATGATCAAATTATCCAAATATATACTCCTCTTTATTCTTCCTGCTTTTGTCATGGCCATTCTGATGAACGGGGCAAAACTGGAAGGAATAAATATTCTCTGGGCCGTTCTGAAGCTTTTTGCTGTTGTGCTGCTCCTTACACTTATCCGAAACACCAATCCAAGAGTAAAGATCAAGCAGGCCATCCGTTTTTTCTTTCTCTGGATGAATCTGCTGGCAATTATTGCTATTGTGCTTGCAATCTTTGGCTTATAAATATTAAGAACGTGGGATTTAAAAGCTATTGTTTCAAAAAATCGCTGTGGTTGTTTCATTTTGGAGGAGCATCCTGTAACAACTGTGATATTGAGATCCTGGATTGCCTCACCCCCAGGTATGATCTGGAACGATTTGGAATGTTGCTGGTGGGAAGTATCAGACATGCGGATGTGCTTCTTGTAAATGGCTCCATCAATAAGAAGGACAAACCCCGCCTGGTCGAAATTTATGAGCAGGCACCAAAACCGGTGCTGGTAGTGGCCATTGGAGCCTGTGGCTGCACCGGCGGGATCTTTGCAGAAGGGGATACTTTTGCGGGCCCGGTGGATAATATCATACCGGTAGACGCCTATATTCCGGGGTGCCCCCCGAAACCAGAAGCGATCCTGGCAGGAATTGTAAAACTTCTTGGTAAAAACTGATCCCTATGGTCCTGAACGAACTGAAAACTAACTTTCCTAAAGAGATCCTGGAATCGACTGCCAGGAGTGACCTGCGGGTAACGATGCGCATCGATCCGGCTGCACTGCTTTCCATGGCTGAGCACCTGCTCAAGAAGCTTGGTTTTAGATTTATTATCGCATCGGCAGTACACACCAAAAGAGGTTTTGAGATCTACTACCATTTCAGCTATGACAGCACTGGTCTGGTTTTGAATCTGCATGTGATTCTGGATCAGGAGAACCCGGCCATTGAATCTCTTTCCAATATGTTCGAAGCCACAAACTGGATAGAAAGAGAGATGCACGAACTTTTTGGAATAAACTTTATAAACCATCCCAATCTGGAGCAACTATTATCCGAGGGGAACTGGGCAATCGGAGAATTCCCTTACCGGAAAAAATTCAAATCTAACGGGGAGGCGCAAGCATGAGCAAACAGACTTTGATACCGGTTGGACCTTACCATCCCTTGCAGGAAGAGCCTGAACTATTCAAGCTCTACTGTGAAGGAGAAATTGTTAAGGATGTAAAATGGGAAACCGGTTATAACCACCGTGGTATTGAGAAACTGGCCGAAAAGAAGAGCTACGATGAAGTGTTTTTTCTGGTAGAGAGAATTTGCGGAATATGCTCCACCTCCCATCCCTTCGCCTTTGCCAACAGTGTGGAGGAGATTGCTGAAGTGGAAATAACCGATCGCGCCAAGTATATCCGTTCCATTATCGGTGAGCTGGAGCGTATTCACAGCCACCTGCTCTGGGTGGGTCTGGCGGGCCATTTCCTTGGCTATAATACAGTATTTATGTGGGCCTGGAAGTACCGGGAGCCCGTTCTGGACCTTTTTGAAATGATTAGCGGGAACCGGAACTCCTATGCCATGTTTAAAGTTGGAGGAGTGCGCCGGGATATCCAGAATCATAAGATCCCCGCGATCGAAGAGGTCCTATCCCTGGTGAAGAAAAAAACCGATATGCTGGTGGGAGCTGTGATGGATGATCCGGTAATCCATGCCCGGACCAAAGGGGTCGGGATACTCAGCAGGCAGGATATTTTAGACTTTGCTGCCGTAGGACCCACTGCCAGAGCCTCTGGAGTCGACATTGATGTGAGACGCGATGATCCATATGCCGCCTATCCCCTGGTCAATTGGAAAGTGATCACCGCTGAAGCCGGAGACGTATTTGCCAAAGCACAGGTCAGGCTGCTGGAAATGTATGAATCGATCTCCATCATTGAACAGTGCCTTGCCGGCTTGAGGAAGGAGAAGGAAGGAGAGGTGGCGGTGAAGGTCAAATACATTCCGGAAGGGTATGGAACCGGACATGCGGAGGCTCCACGGGGAGAGGTCTTTCATTTTGTGCTGTCCGATGGCTCCAACTCACCGGCACGTCATAAAATAAGAGCGCCCAGCTACACCAATATTGCCACCTTTAAGAAATCCTGCGTGGGGCAAAGCATTTCCGATGCCACCATTTCCCTAGCAGCGGTGGATCCCTGTTACTGCTGTACCGAAAGACTGGCGGTTGCTCTTGATCAGCAATCGGGCCGTCGGATAATGAATGCCAAAGAGATTATTTCTCACTCTGCATCCGTCACAAAGCAATTGCTAAAACAAGAATAAGCCAAGCTCATGAACCAGGCCATACAACTCATCATTATACCCGTATTGATTGGAATCCTGTTGTTCCTTGTACCCTCAGCGCTTAGGATGGTCAAAGCCATTGTTGCCATCGGGGGAACCCTGTTTGCGGGATATCTGGCCCTTTCTCTCTTCGGCGCTGAAGAGCTGGTGTTCACCCTGGATTATTGGGCCGGTGCTGAAAAATACTGCTCCTTTTGCCTGGATGGTTTAAGTAAACTCATTATTCTGTTTATAAGTCTGCTTTCTCTTCTGGTAGTGATCTATTCCACCGCCTATAAAACTTCAACTGTCATGCGTAATTTTTACGCCTGGTTCCTGATCACTCTGGGATTCTCATTTGGAGCTGTTCTGGCCAACAACCTGCTGCTATTTATAATTTGCTGGGGCATCCTTGGAATATCCCTTTACAGACTGACAAATGGCAAGGATCCTACTAGCAGTGAGGCGGCAAAAAAGACCCTGATTCTTATCGGGGCATCAGACGGAATTATGATTCTGGGGATTGCCATTATATGGAGAGTTACCGGAACACTGAATATGGATGAAATCTCTCTGCCAACGAGCGATCTGGTGCGTTCAGTTGCCTGCCTTTCCCTTCTTGTGGGCAGCTTTACCAAAGCAGGAGCTTTCCCCTTTCATACCTGGGTGCCCGATTATTCAGAAACCGCTCCAGCAAGCTCATCGGCCTACCTGCCTGCTTCCTTGGACAAACTCCTGGGCATTTATTTTCTGGCCCGGATAACCACCCAGCTGTTTGTTTTGAGCGACTGGATCAGATTTGTTCTGCTAACCCTCGGGGTAATCACCATTATCACCGCCGTAATGATGGCTCTGGTACAGCATAATTATAAACGCCTGCTTGGATTCCATGCGGTCTCCCAGGTGGGATACATGATTGTTGGCTTTGGGCTGGGTTCTTTAATCGGTATTGCCGCAGGACTATTTCACATGATCAATAATGCCCTGTATAAAGGGGGCCTCTTCCTGGCAGCAGGAGCAGTGGAGCAGCAGAGCGGAAAGGAGGAGTTGGAAGAGCTGGGAGGACTATCCAGGGCCATGCCGATCACCTTCTTTGTCACCCTTGTTTTCGCCCTTTCCATCTCCGGTATTCCCCCATTAAACGGCTTTGCCTCCAAATGGATGATCTATCAGGGAATCATTGATTTTGGTACTGGGACCGGTCTATCCAATCAGCTCTGGATGGTCTGGCTTGGTCTGGCAGTGCTTGGCTCGGCCCTGACCCTGGCCAGTTTTATAAAATTCACCGGGGGAATATTCCTGGGACGACAGCAGAAACAGAACTCGCAGATCCGGGAAGTATCCCCGGTCATGTGGATCCCCATGCTATTCCTGGCCCTGGTTTGTATTGGCTTCGGGGTATTTGCCACCGGGCAGGTAGTTCCCAGGTTAATCATGCCTGTTTCAGGATCCTTTGAATATACCGGTTCCTGGGCATCATCCACGGTAAGTTTGCTTGTCTTAGTATCCATTGCCCTGGGCATATTGATATATTTCATTGGTAACCTGAAAAATTTCAGGACTTCCGACAGCTTTGTGGGGGGAGATAAGATCCAGGAAGAGACTTCCTTTTCAACCCTTGAATTCTATAAAAGTTTTCAGGAATTCAGGTGGCTCGATACCCTGTTCCGGAGAGCAAAAGACCGCTGGTTTGACCTGTATGACCTTTCCGGGCGTTTTATCTCCTGGCTGGGAAGCATTTTCGGTCGCCTGCACACCGGAATACTGCATGACTATACCCTATGGGTCTTCGCCGGCCTTGTGATCCTTTTGCTGCTACTTATTACTTAATCTGAACCAACATGGAACTAAGCATTTCCATCATACTTGGATTTATGATCATCGGAGCGATCTATGCCCTCCATGCAAAAGATCTCCTTTCCGCCGTTATCGCCATGGGCATTGTGGGCTACGGCCTGGTCATATGTTTTTTGTTGCTAAAAGCCCCTGACCTGGCCATTGTTCAAATTGTGGTTGAGACCATCACCCTTGTAATCATGGTCGCCGTTGTCCTGGACAGTACAAGAGAAGAACTTAAGGTCCCTTTTGATCGAAGATCCCTGCTGAACAGAATCGCGGGTTTCATCATTTTTGCCGGTTTGTTCTATTTCTTCCTGCTGGCCATAAAAACCCTGGATCCCCTGGGAATGCACACCATGAGGATGGCCGATCCCTATGTGTATGGTGCGGTGGAGCATACCGGAAGCGTCAATCTGGTTACCGGGGTACTGTTTGATTTCAGGGCCTACGACACCCTTGGTGAAGCTGTTATCCTGTATACGGCTGCCCTGGGGGTGCTCACACTGCTTCGAATGAAAGGTAAAAAATAGAATTGCTATGGAAGGAATGTCCTCAATTGTTAAAAAGGTAAGCCAGCTGATGGCGGGACTGATTTTTATGTATGGAATCTATATCATCCTGCACGGACACCTGACGCCCGGAGGAGGATTTGCCGGAGGGGCGATTATTGCCGGTGCATTTATCCTGCTTATCCTGGCATTTGGATCCAGTGCCCTCAAGCTTAAAAAAGAAGTGGGCGGATCATCCAACACTGAAAGCCTGGCGATCCTGATGGTCGTGGTACTGGCTCTGATGGCCATACTGTTTGGCAGTAAGATATTCTTCTTCAACTATCTTCCCAAGGGGGAGGCGGGAGCACTGCTCAGCGCAGGAGTGATTCCGCTGTATAACATTTTTATAGGCATCGAAGTGGCCGGAGCGATCCTGACCATCTTCCTGGCTTTGGTAATCTTTAAAGAGGAGAGCTCAAAATGATAGTCTACATCCTATGTTTCATTCTATTCCTGGTGGGCCTATACGGGGTCATCACCAGGAGAAACCTGATAAAGATTGCCATCTCCCTTTCGATCATGGAGTTCAGCATATTTCTGATCCTGGTGTTGATTGGATATATCGAAAATGGTCTGGCTCCCATTGTAGATGCCGGACTAAGTGCACAGATTTATGTGGATCCCCTTCCCCAGGCTATGGTGCTAACTGCTATTGTAATTGGCCTGGCAACCACTGCCATGCTTATGGCCATTGCCATAAGGCTCTACCGCAAGTATAAGACCTTTGATATACGTGAAATAAATAACCTAAGAGGATAGAAGATGGAAGCATTGATTCCCCTGTTTGTTGCCATACCCTTGATAGCAGCTTTCCTGATTGTGGTGCTCGGAAAGTCTTTTAAAGGATTTCACAGGTTCCTGGCTCCGCTGACCCTGCTTATTCTTCTCTGTATGGCCGTCTTTGAATTTTCAGGTCTGGGTAAAAACTCCATCACGTACGCCATGGGAGGATGGATCGGCAAGGAGGGGCTTCCCCTTGGGATTTACCTGGTCCTGGATGGATTCTCCGTTTTGATGCTTTGCATAATCAACCTCATTGGATTGATTGCACTTTTCTATTCACTTTCATATATAGCCAAATACACTGCCGAAAGCAACTATTATGCACTTTTCTGCCTGATCGTTGCCGGCATGAACGGGGTCGTGCTGAGTGGAGACCTTTTTAATCTTTTTGTATTCCTGGAAGTATCGGTTATCTCCTCCTATGCTCTGGTTGCCTTTGGGGTAGGCAAGACCGAACTGGAGGCATCCTTTAAATACCAGGTGCTTGGGGGGCTCGCTTCTATGCTGATCCTGCTGGCCATCGGATTGATTTACTGGCAAACAAAAACACTCAATATTGCCGACATCCGGAAGGTATTTGAAGGCGGATACAGCTCTTCATTTTACCTGTTTGTCCAGGTGCTGCTAATTGCCGGATTCGGTCTGAAGGCAGCCATTATCCCTTTTCATGCCTGGTTGCCGGATGCCCACTCATCAGCTCCATCACCCATCTCAGCCATGCTTTCCGGAGTCCTAATCAAAGCAGTGGGTATCTATGTTTTGATCAGGCTCTTCTTCAATATGTTCGTATTTAGTCAGGAAATTGCTCTGGTCCTAACCACGCTGGGAGCCATCTCCATGGTCGTGGGTTCTCTGCTGGCCATCGTTCAATGGGACCTGAAAAGACTGCTGGCCTATTCAAGTATCAGTCAGGTCGGATACGTAATCATGGCCATGGGAATGGGGATTCTCCTTTTATTGAGGGGAAACAACGAGGCAGCGGCCATATTAGCCATAGGAGGAGCCCTCTACCACATGATCAATCATGCCGTTTTCAAAGGGCTTTTGTTCCTGAATGCAGGATCGCTTGAGCACCGTCTGGATACCAGAAACCTCAAGGAAATGGGGGGGCTTTCAAAGGCCATGCCCATTACCTCCACCACTTCTTTCGTGGCTTCCATGTCCATATCGGGGCTCCCTCCTTTTAACGGGTTTTTCAGCAAGCTGATCATCATCATTGCTGCCATCAGCGGAAGGTTTTATCTACTGGCCACCCTGGCTGTGATTGTGAGCATCATCACCCTGGCTTACTTTTTAAAATTTCAAAGATATGCCTTCTATAATAAGGCAGCAGAAACAGCCACTCAGAAGATTAAGGAAGTCCCCTTCCCCATGTCTTTCAGCATGATCTTCCTGGCAGCCCTGTGCCTGGCCTTAAGCCTGCTGGCCTTTCCATCTGTTAGTGAAACCATTCTAAGTCCGGCCATAGATGCGCTTATACAACCCGAGATCTATTCAACCACAATTTTAGGATTATGAGATACCTGGCCCTTTTTTTTCTGAGCTTTGTTTTCTGGTTGCTCCTGACCCTTGATCTCTCCTTGGTCAACCTTATCGCCGGGGGAGTGGCTGCCCTGATCACTGCCTTGCTTTTTACAAAATACTTTTTTCACAAAGTGGTGAAATTCCTTCATCCGGTTCGATATTTCTGGCTCCTGGTATACCTGGTCATCTTTACCTGGGAATGCATCAAGGCAAATTTTGATGTGGCCTACCGCGTACTTCATCCGGCCATGCCTATAAAGCCCGGGATCGTTAAAGTTAAACTGGATCTGCAATCAGAATTTGCCAGAATCATGCTGGCCAATTCCATTACCATGACCCCGGGAACCATTTCGGTGGATATTATCGATGACATACTCTTTGTGCACTGGATCTATGTGAAGTCGGATGATCCAGAAGTTTATCGCCATAAAATTGCAGGGAAATTCGAAAAATACATCAAAAAGATCTTTGAATAATGAACGTGCTAGCTCTTCTTTTATACATCCAGATTGCCCTGTCGTTATTTTGCCTCTACCGGGTGATTCGCGGACCTTCCATTGCGGACCGGATGGTAGGAATTGATATCTTCGGAATTCTGGTAGTAGGTATCTGCGCCATCCTTGCCATACAGACAGAACGCAGCTTTATCCTGGATATCGGAATTGCATGGATCATACTCAGCTTTATCGGAACCCTTACCCTCGCCAAGTACCTGAGCGGTAAAAAACTAAACGAATAGCATGGCAACTACAATATTCATATCCATAGGAGTTCTTTTCAACCTGTTTGGCTGCGTCGGACTTATCAGGCTTCCCGATGTTTACAACAGGCTACAATCTGCAACCAAATGTGTCACACTTGGAACCTGCAGTATCCTGGTTGGAGTGTTGATCCATTTCGGGTTTATCGATGCCGGTGTCAAAGCTCTGATTGCCATACCCCTTCTTTTTTTTAGTGCCACAGTAGCAGCGCACGCCCTGGTGAGAGGAGCCTACCATGCTGGCATAAAACTGGGAGATAAGAGTATCAAGGATGACTATAAAGATGCGTTGAAATGAGGTATCCAAAAATCAGAGAGCTAAAGGAAGCCGTTGTATCACTTCTAACTCCGGCATATACTTCCTCCTTCCCCCGAAAACCCCATATACCTTTTGAAGATTTCAGGGGGAAACCGGAGGTGGACGATCAAAATTGTGTGGGCTGCGAAACTTGCGCCAATGTATGCCCTTCCCTTGCCATCACCATTGAAGACGATCGGGCTACTGGGAAAAGGGTAATTACCAGAGATTTCGGCAAATGTATTTTCTGTGGAATGTGTCAGGAACACTGCATCACGGGAAACGGAGTGACTCTTTCTGATAAAATCTTCGATCTTGCTGTTTTTGAGAGAGATAAAATCATTGAAAAACAAGAAAAAAACCTGGTGGTATGCAAAAACTGCTCTGCCATAATCACCACCGACGAACATATTCATTTTCTACATAAAAAATTGGGGCCAAAGGCTTTTGCTTCCACCTTAAACCTGAATCTCTTGAATGAAAAACTCCAGCTGGCGCCGGAGGAAGAAACCGGTCTGGAGATCCGGGATGGCCTGAAAAGAAAAGATATGTTCAACATCATCTGTCCCAATTGCATGCGCTCTGTTCTTATTAAATATATTTAGACAGGAAATTATTTAGACAGAGGTGCCAGAACTAGAAGAATTGCTCCACCGAGCCAGGCGATTATTATTTATCGGTATAGGTAACGTGCTGAAAAGCGATGATGGTGTGGGAGTTGTGATCAGCAGAAATATTATAAAGAGAGCGGGTATCAGTTCCCTTACGGTGGAGGTCAGTATTGAAAATTATATCGGTAAAATCAATTCCCTGGAACCGGACGAAATTGTCCTGGTGGATTGTATGGAATTGGGGGAGCTTCCGGGGAGCTACAAGTTGCTGGCATTAAAGGATATAGAAGATCATACATTTAACACACATAACATTTCTCTTGGAAGACTCGGAGATTTCTTTCAATATCCCACCTACGTGCTCGGGATACAGCCCGAAAATATTGAATTCGGGGATCGGCTATCTCCCTCAGTTCAGGATACAGCCAGACAGATCATCCAATTTATAAACCAATAAAACAGCTAAATATGTCAAACAACTATTCATGCCCGGAGTGCAAAAGCAAGATGAACATTGGGAATTCTCTTGTATTTTCAGCCAAAGCGCCCAATAACGAAAGAGGCCTGATATTCCTCGACACTGAACTTGGCAATTATACCAAAACCACCCATCCCGATTTTAAACTGCAGGAAGGGGTGAAATATAAATTCTATTGCCCGGTATGCCACTTCAAGTTAAACAAGGAGGAAAACAGCCACCTGGTAAAAGTCAACATGACCGACGATTCGGGCAAAGAGTTTGAAATCAATATTTCAAATATCATCGGTGAATATTGCACCTATAAAATTCAGGAAAAGAAGGTGGAAGCTTATGGCCGGGACGCTAAACGCTACTCCAAGTACCTGGATCTACCCCCCGAATATCACAAGTACCTGTAAGAAAATATCCTTTTTTTAATCTCGTAATATTCTCATTTACGGGATTTTATGACTGCCCGGGGCAGAATACTTCAGCACGAGAATCATATATATTCCGTAACTTCGTTACTATTACTGAGACCGGGACCGATAAACTTCTACTATGAAAAAAACTTTCTTTGCATTTACGGCAATCCTGCTGTTCACAGGCTTGTTTATATCGAATACAAAAAACCTGTATGCACAATCCGGTGCCTCTGCAGTACTTGACTCCGCCACCATAAGCTCACAACTGGATTATATTTATGAAAACACCCGGGTTTACAATGACTACCGGGCCATCCGTGATGATATCTTCCGGAAATTAAAAAGAAATGTGACGGATACACTCAATGCCGCCATGCTTGAAGTGGAACAGCTGCACAGCCGGTTAACGGAACGGGAATTTCAAATTGAAACACTGAATACAGATCTGGCCAGGACCAACAAGGAACTGGAAGAAGCGGTCAGGAACAGAGACAGTCTTTCTTTCCTGGGGATCCAGATGAATAAAGCCCTGTATAACACAATCATGTGGTTTATTATCCTGGGATTGATCGCTCTTTCCGTCGTTCTGGTAATGATGTTCAGGCGTACTCACCAGGTAACAAAAGAGGTCAGGGAGGAGCTTGAGACAGTCAGGGAGGAGTTTGAACAATACCGGAAAAGCTCCAGAGAGAAGTATGAAAAGCTGGTGGTTTCTCACCATAATGAAATCTTGAAACTGAAAAACAACTAAGTTTCCATAAATTCATTTATTGAACAATCTTTCAACAATGCTGGGCAATCCCTGCCCGGATCCATATCTTTAAAGAAACCCTTTCATAATGATGAATATCCCCGTACTTTCCGTCACAGGCGAGTCCCTCGCGCTTACTTATGAGGCTGCACTGGTAAAGCTCTACAAAGAAGGAACCCGCTTTAAAACCCAATATGACAAGCCCGGAGATCCCTTGAGCCTGGACTGTACCCTTAATGCTACCGTTTTGAACCCTGAAAGTGATCCGATGATTCACCAGGCTTTTCCGGGTGGCATTGATGAGCTTAAAGAGTACGTTATGGAACTTAAAGGATTTAAAGATCACTGGGTGAAAAACATGAATGATCCAGATGATACACGCTGGGAATATACCTATCATGGCAGATTAAAAAGATACGGATCCTGGAAGGAAGGGGTGGAAGAAAACGGAAAGATGATCCGAACAGATGTGGGCTTTCAGGTGGACCAGGTGGAACATGTAATCCAGAAATTGGTGGATCAACCCTTCACCCGGCAGGCACAGATGATCACCTGGATGCCCAATCATGACCTGCAGGTATATGATCCCCCCTGTCTTCAATCATTGTGGTACCGGATCATGGAAGATGAAGAGGGAGTGCAATGGCTCAACTGTAATATCCGATTCAGATCCAACGATGCCTGGGGAGCCAGTTTTATGAACATGTTCGGATTTATTCGCTTCAATCGCGAAGTAATTGCTGACGAGATAGCCCGTAGAAATGGAAAAGAGATACGCCTGGGGAGGATGAATTGGCAGGCCGATTCATACCACATCTACGGAAGAGACATTGCACAGGCCAAAGCCATGCTTTTTGACCGCATCGACACCATGAGTGTGGAGGAGCGCACCTTTAATTTTGGGGATGAGTATATCCGGGAAATGTATGAACAGGCAGAGCGGGCTGCCCTTATGAAAATCAGGAAGTACGATGAGGAACATGCGCTTTAAAAAACTCCGCGAAAATACCTTTTACCTCTTCCAGGTCCTTATAGTAAGTCATCACCAGCCGATCACTTCCTGAAATCATAGCCGAAATGGAGTAGTCAGAACCTTTCTTAAACAGACATAGAACCGGTTTCCCTATCTCAATTGCTCGTCCAATCTCGTATCCTACCCCCAGGCTGGGAATGGTTACCTCAGCAACCAGCAGATCTGACTCCAAGATCCACTCAAAATCACGGTCATGAATTGCCTTATCGGACAGGATGCGATCCTTGCGTTCAATTTCTTCATTACTCCCGAGATGTTCGGTCAAAACCTGTCCATATTGCCCGAGCATCCGGATCATTTTAGCATAGGTCTCAGCCAGATCCCGGCCTCCCCTGATGGATCCGCAAAAATAGATTTTCATACTCCTTTTCCGAATTATGATCTACTGAATATTTATTTGTTTTAAAAATAGTAAATTAGATCACCTTTAACCCTGAATTTAATACTATTATCATGGCAAAAGATTATCAAAATAATGCCCCGGCAGGCGCTGTATACGGATTAGGCCTGATTGGCGCAGCGATTTATTACATCGGTGCAGCCACCAATTTTGGTATGGGCCTTCTCGGATTTCTTAAAGCAGTTGTATGGCCGGTATTCCTGGTCATGGAAGCTTTAAAGTCCCTGGGTGCGTGAACGCCTGGACCCCCGATTATAGTTCCATATCTCCCAGATGAAGGTCCAGTGCCTTTACGGAGATTTGTATTTCCCTAACCGAAACGGCCAGGGAAATGATCAGCAAAACCAGGGCAATCCCAAAAATGATTTCAGCTGCAAGCTGCTGGTCCACATAAACCAGGAACATACAGAGTACACACAGCAATAGGCTGCCAATCCCCAGAAGTTGCATGGTTCGCGTTAGAACCAGTCTTTTTCTGAGGTTCTGAATCTGGCCAGCAATGATTCCATTCGGGTTTTCCTTGTAACGAGCATGCAGGTTCCTGACAACGCTTGCATAAGCCAGGAAGCGATTGGTATAGGCCAGAAGCAAGAGTGAGATGGCCGAAAAGAGAAGAGCCGGCGTGGTAAGGGTAAGTTGATTCATCCCTCTTTGGCTTAGGCCCTTACGCTTGCTTCTGGTAGTCTTTTTTGAATATCCCTGAGATGTTCAATACTCTCCATTCCCAGGGTGAAGGCATCTGCGATTCCGGAACCTGTCTGAAATTGCAAACATTCATCCTTCATATGAAGCAACTCCCCACAACCATATACTTTCATGGCAATGATCGCTTTTCCATTACTCTTCATACGCTTAAGAACCTTTGTAACAGTTGGAACATCTGCATCCATTCTGGCCCCTCCCGGATTGAAGCGAGCCAGGTCCACTTCCACCCAGGGTTCATCCGCCGCTGTCTCAAGAGCTCCAATGGAATGACAGGAGATGCCATGGGCTCGTAAGATACCTTCCTCTTTGGCTTCCGCCAGTGCCTCCATGGCTCCTTTGAAGTTTTGATTCCATTGAGGATCCGTAATAGCATGAAGAAGAATGATATCCAAATAATCAGTTCCCAGTTCTATCCTGAACCTGTCCAGGTCCTTCTTTACATCCTTGTATGTTTTTGAGTTGGTCTTGGTCAGGATAACCACCTCTTCCCGTTTCACTTTTTTCAAAGCCGCTCCCACATGAGGATGCGATCCATACTGATCAGCGGTTTCCCAAAAGTTGATTCCTTCATCAAAGCCTGCATGCAGCATATCCGACAAGCCCTTGATCCCAAGTTGCCTGGTCTGGTTAGAGGCTCCTCCAAATCCGTGTGTCCCAGTCCCCATAGCCATTCGGGACATTTCAATACCTGTATTGCCCAATTTTACCCGATCATAGGGATATAGCTTTTCTTCCAGGGCCAGTGCCTCATAGGGAAAGGCAGATAGGAGCGCAGCTCCTGCAATACTGTTCCGGATAAATGTCCTTCTTTTCATACACTGATATTTATGATTTCATCTGGTAAGATAACATTTGTTGGAACTAAAATCCAGTCCTGGTATCAAATCCCCTAAATATAGAGCATCAAACTGGAGCTGCTCGGCGGATTAGCTTATTTACCCTTCATAACCCTTTCAATAGCCTCCAGATAGCCATATTCCGAGCGCATATCCGGAAGGAGATAGCCCCCTTCCACCCACTCGTTCCAGGAGAACACGGTGATCAATCTCGGCTGATCGGGATGCTTTTCCACATAGTCCACGGTCCTGCGAAGGTAAGCAGCAAAACTCTCTGGTGATTTATTATAGTGTATAACATGCTGCTGTCCCTTTCCCGGGAACCTGGGGGTATCATCCCAGCCAATGGAGACATTAGGGATATATGGAATATCCAGAGCCTCATCCCAGTTTGCTCTTCGTTTCATGGCCTGCTCGCCCCAGAGCAAATAATCCTCCAGTCCCTCGGCCTGTCCCCAGTTGTATTTGGTTACACTGTTGATTCCCAAATAAGAAACCAGTTCACTATTGCTTTTCCCTTCGCTCAGATTTTCGCTTAATATCCCGGGATTATTCTCATTCCCCCCAAAAGCAATAATCTGCACATGCAATCCTGGAAACCCTGCCCGGGCAGTCTCCTCCCTGAAATATTCCAACGCCTCCTTGGCTCCCTGAAGCCCCCCACAGTCTTCCACAAATTTGTGAAAGTTGAAAATAGAGAATACAGGTTCGCCATCGATTTTAAAATAGTTGGGCTTGTGAAAATATTGGTCGATCACCCGGTCCACAATGATCCTGTAATTCTCCTGGTCCACAGAGCCTGTCCATAAAAGAGAATCGGAATCATATTTGTAATGGTTCCAATAATTCTTCTTTACATCGTGATTGGCCCACATCAGGTAAAAATGCATCTTTTCATTATTCTTTGCCTTCAGGAAGCCATTGTTAATCGAACTCTCGAGAAAGGGCCCCTCATCATACCAGTACCAGTCAAAAATAAAGACATTGACTCCGTGTTCCGTGGCCGCATCGATCCATTTCTCCATCACGGCAGGATCATCATCCATCTCATATCCCCAGAGCGGAATCTTGGGTTGATAATGCCCTGCGAACCTGGGGGTTCCTTTCCGGATAACCTCCCATTCGCCCATCCCCTCCGGCCAGAGAATATCCGCAGTTCTTTGGTCATAATGGCAGGAGGGCCAAATATAGGCTGCCACATAAATATCCTTATTAACCATGGCCGCTTCCTCTGTCTGCTTACATGAGACAACAATCAACATTACGGACAGAAGTATGCCTGTCAGGCGCCGGGGCAGGTGAGCTCTTTTCATGCTATTCTCTTTGAATTGATCGTAAGCTAATTTAAGCATATCTTGTGTAAATGATTGAACAAGGCAAAGAGATTGAACTGAAAATTGCCAAGCGATCCACATTTGGCCTGTTCCTGCGAGATGAATCTGGCGAGGAGGTGCTTCTTCCAAATAAATATTGCACAGAAAAGATGACACCCGGAGATCCCGTTAAGGTCTTTGTTTACAGGGACTCTGAGGGTAAAAAAATAGCCACGACGCTCACCCCCAAGATTTTTCTCCATGAATTTGCATTGCTCCAGGTTTCAGCGGTAACCGGTGTCGGTGCTTTTCTGGACTGGGGACTGGAAAAAGAACTAATGGTACCTTTCAGGGAACAGAAACAAAATATGGAGGTGGATCGCTGGTACATTGTATACCTGGATCTGGATAAGAAGTCGGACCGCCTCTATGCCAGTAACCGGGTGGAGAGGTTTCTGCAGAACGATCAGATCACCGTGAAAGAAGGGCAAGAAGTATCCCTGGTCGTACTGCAAAAAACAGACCTGGGTTTCTCAGTGATTATCAACCATACCCATAAAGGACTCTTGTTTGACAACGAGATATTCCAGGAAATCCGGGTCGGTGACAGGCTGCAGGGATATGTAAAAAAAATCCGTGAGGACCGGAAAATTGATATCTCCCTCCAGGCCCTCGGATTCCGTAATTTCAACGACAAAAACAGTGAGTTAATTTATTTGAAGTTAAAAGAGAACAAAGGTTTTTTAGCCCTCAGCGATAAGAGTACCCCGGAGGAGATCTATGCTCAATTGAGAATCAGTAAGAAGGCTTTTAAAAAATCGCTGGGCGCCCTCTACAAAAAAAGGCTTGTTGAAATTCAGGCGAAAGGAATAAAACTCATCGGCTAAGCAGGCTTTAAATACTGCGGTTTAATCCACCTGCTGCCAGATCCAATCCGATATCAGCTCCAGGGTATTTGGATCAAAGGTCTCTTCGATAATACCATATTCATTGACTAGCCCGGTTTCGCAATGTTGAAACAGGTGGTTCACTCCAGGGATAATCAGGGTCAAGGTTTTGGTATTTCCCGCCTTAGTCAGCCCGTCATGGATAGCCTTGATATTCTTCTCAGCCAGAACCTGGCAATCCTTTTCACCATTCAAAGCAAGTACAGAACAAGTAATGCTTCCAAACAAAGGCGCCGGATCAAACATCACAAAATACCGCATCCAGGCATAGGAAGCCTCTGAGATAGATGCCAGAAGGTTTTCTTTGCCCCGTTCAATTTCTTCATCGCTATAATTCCACCTCCCTTTTTCGGAGTAGAACTTACTGGTGAAATCCAGCGTTTTTTCCCTCCAGGACTCATAGGATTCATTCTCGATCAAAAGTTCATACACTCCGTCCATGACATTCCAGTTGTCCTCCAGAATAGCATCAACCGCCCCGCTTAGTCTGGCAATATGATTACTCTGCTCAAGCAGAATTGTTTTCCCGTCCACGCCCGGACCTGCAAGGGATACAATATATGCCAGGTCCTTCAGCGAAGAGGCCAGCATAAACGCTATCATCCCCCCTTCGCTATGTCCGATCAGGCCCATCTTTGAATGATCTATCTCACTACGCTTTAACAGGTAATCCATGGCCGATCTGGCGTCACTTGCCAGATCTTCGGTGGTGGATCCTGCCACATTACCTCCGGATGAACCCACCCCCCGGTCGTCATAGCGCAATACGGCAATTCCCTTTCGGGTCAGATGGTCAGCAATCACCTTAAAGGGCTTATGGCCAAAGATCTCTTCGTCTCTGTTCTGACTTCCGGAGCCGGTTACAAGAACTGCGGCAGGGAAAGGCCCCTCCCCCTCCGGTAGAGTTAAAGTTCCTCCCAGTGAAAATCCCTGTTCAGAATTAGGAAAGGATACTTCCTCTTCCTTATAGGGATAGGGAGGCCGGGGCTCCTGGGGCCGATTCAACACAAAGGCTCCCCTTGCCTTTTCCAGATCAAGTTTAAACATTCTTCCGGCCTGGTGCCACTCCCCCTGGATGCTTGAATCAGCTTCGAACTTTCCGATGTAATAAGCTTGAATCATGGGGGCCTCAATTTTCAAAGAATCCTCATTCAGGCTTACTTTCCCCATGGGGATATCCACGGCTCCCTGGTCCGGACTGTCAAGGGTAGCCTTTAAAGAGAGATCTTCCCCTATGGAAATATTAAATGCCAGCCGCAATTCCACAGCACCGACATTCAGCACCCCCTGCCAGGATCCGGGGATATATTCCCTGAGACTTTGACTCTGTGCCTGTATGGTTGAAAATACAAGGAAAAGAGCAAGAAAAAGCTTAAATGTATATCTCATAATGCGAGCAATATTTTTATGTCCATAAACAAAGGTAGGGTATTTATAGTTCTGTGACTTCCTGGAGAATGGAACGATGGAGCACCTTTTGGGGCGTAATCTATGCCTCTGGCTTGATAAAATCCGGGGAAACTCATCAGCAGAAGAGAGATTCTAAAATTCCATATTATATATAAAGCCGTATCTTTAAAATGATAAAGTTACATAAGCCATTAAATAATAATACTTGCAATCCTGGAGGTACAAGATGAAAACACAGTCTACTAAGTTCCTGATGCTGTTTTTCTGCAGCACCCTGCTCATTAGCGGCAATATTTATGGACAGGCAGTCCACGATCATAACCAGGAATATTTTCCGGTAGAGGATAAACTGGTGCAGGCAAAATTGGAAGAGTGGCAGGATCTGAAGTTTGGCCTTCTGATGCACTGGGGTGCATACAGCCAGTGGGGCATCGTTGAATCCTGGTCCCTGTGCCCGGAAGACTATGGGTGGTGCGCACGGAAATCTGGTTCCAGTCCAGGTAACTACTTCGAATACAAAAAGGAATATGAGAACTTGATCAGCACCTTTAATCCAGTGGAATTTGATCCTGAAAAATGGGCGGGAGCAGCTAAAGATGCCGGGATGAAATACCTGGTGTTTACGACCAAGCACCATGATGGATTCTGCATGTTTGATACCAAGCAGACAGACTATAAGGTAAGCGGTGCGAAGAGCCCTTTTCGAACTCATGAAAGAGCCAATATAACTAAGGAAATCTTTGATGCTTTCCGGGAACAGGGGATGTGGGCAGGGGCCTATTTCTCTAAGCCGGATTGGCACAGCGAGTTTTACTGGGATCCTTACTTCCCGCCTTTGGATCGCAACGTGAATTATGATCCAGAACAATATCCTGAGAAATGGGAAAAATTCGTCCAGTTTACCCATAAGCAGATTATGGAACTAATGACGGATTATGGCAAGGTGGATATCCTGTGGCTGGATGGTGGCTGGGTGGCCAAAAAGGATCCGGGACAAATAAGAGATTATTACCAGGGATTTCCTGAGCAAAGCCCGGGCGGGTTCATGAAGAGCCGGTCGGTGAACCAGGATATCCGAATGGATGAACTGGCGCAAAAAGCACGAGAGAAACAACCAGGGTTGATCGTGGTAGACCGTGCAGTCCCCGGCAAGAACCAGAATTACCTTACGCCGGAAAACCGGGTTCCGGAAGCCGCTCTTCCATTCCCCTGGGAGTCTTGCATTATTGCAGGTGGAGGTTGGTCCTGGGTGCCGGAGGCCCGCTATAAGAGTGGGCGTGAGGCCATCCATATGCTGGTGGATATTGTTGCCAAAGGGGGTAACCTTTTGCTGAACATTGCTCCGGGACCTGATGGTAGCTGGCATGAGGAAGCCTATGTGCTCTTAAAGGAGATTGGAGATTGGATGAGGGTCAACGGTGATGCCATATATGGAACCCGGGCCATAGCCCCCTATAAAGATGGAAAAGTATGCCTGACAAAGAAGGGAGATGATACCGTATATGCCATTTACCTTCCGGATAAGAACGAGACCACTTTACCTTCAAAAGTCTGGCTGAATAGTATACAGGCTAAACAGGGCTCCCGGGTTGAGCTGCTTGGATATGGAACACTTAAATGGGAAACATCAGGAAACGGGATGCTCATTCATGTACCAAAAAAAGTGATAAGTAGTCCTCCCTGTAAAGAGGCCTGGGCCTTTAAGATTATTACAGACTAAGATGAAAAGCTCAAGTCTTTTTTAACAGACTCGAGCAGTGCCTCATACTTCTCTTTTAATTTTATCGCCTCAACAACATTATTCGTATCAAAGAATTGAATCCAATCCTCTTTCCATTCCAAATTATTTTCCTGCCGAAGTTCATACAGTGATTTTATTTTCTCATCATGTTCCCATCCTGAGAATGAGACAAAACACAAACGCATAAAATCAGTATACTTTTCACTAATATTATTGGAAAATATTGGACTGCTAACATTTATATCCTTATCCAATTCCTTTTTTAATCTGACTATGTCTGGAGGGCTTATTTCTTTCCAATTTCCATTGTAACAATAGAAACAGAAGATATCATTTAGCTTGGGTCCAATCCTGTCATAAATTTCCAGTCTCTTTTCAACTATTTTCTGATTGTCCTGGTGTTTCTTTTCCAGAGCTTTGATGATCTTCTTGTATCGAAATATAAGAAGGGCTATAATAATGGGGGCAAGCACAGCCAATATGGTAATTGGAATCTTAAGGCTATTCCAAATTTGATCAGCTTGTTGAATTTCAGGTGAATTCATGGCATTATAAATTTCCGGGGTTAAAGATTCCGTGCAAGTGTTGACTCCTGTTATTAATATAAACGCGTTTTATTGATATATCTTACCTACGCCATAAGCATGCCTGGATTTTATATCTGCTATAATTGCAAAGCCCCCTTTTATTCAAAGAATAAAGGGGGGCTTTGCCAATAGAGCCAGGGCGAAATTGTATTAACAATTCCTTTGCAGATCAATCCCCCAGACTCAGATGTGAACCATCACAGAAGGGCGGATTCTTTGTTTGCTTGCACATACACATGGCTTTTGTCTCTGAGGCTTTAGCAACAAAAACAGTAGGTGTTATACTGGTAACCTTATGAGATCCATCGCACCATGGTTGATTGGAGGACCTTCCGCAGGCACACCACGCATAGGTGCTTCCTGACTTTAATTCTACCATTTTAGGCGATTTGCCAGCTATCTTTGATTTTTCCATGCTCACCTGATATTAAGTAACAACAAGCTTAATCTTAAGTGTGAAGATATCATTAATTGCCTGATCCCCCAAATTGTTAAAAAATGACTTGGAGCCAAATCTGACGTCAAACTTTGAACGGTCTATCTCCACATCTGCGCTATATGTATTTCCTGACTTAACAACCTCAAAAGTGATTGTTTCGGTCTTTTCTTTAATGGTGATGTTTCCGGTAAGGGTAGCTTTTCCGTTGCTGAATGGAGTACTTTTTGTAACCTTAAAACTAGCGGTAGGATAGGTTTCTACTCCAAAAAAATCATCGGATTTCAGATGGCCGACTAATTTTTGATTTGTTCCTTCATCTTTCAGGTCCGAATTCGTGATGCTGGTCATATCCACCACAAAATTACCAGCCACGATCTGTTCATTCTTCAATTCAAGAGATCCACTTTTTAATTGAATTTTTCCATCATGCTTGCCAGTAATTTTCTTACCCTGCCAATCGATACTTGACATTTTAGTGTTTACTTCTAATGCTTGAGCAAACAGAACATTGCCAGACACTATCATGGCAATGACTAATAGAAAATTTTTTGTTTTCATTTTTCCTTGATTTTGGTTGTTTATATTCTTATTTTATGTAATATTCTTCTAAGCTCTTTGGCCTCATCCTCAGTAATTTGCGTTTCAAAGAAATTTCCCAATGCTGCTTTTGCCGCCAGATGGGCCTCCATAAATGTTTTCTTCCCTGTATCGGTCAGAGATATATCAATCTTTCTCCGATTTTCAGGACAGGTATCTCTGCGCACGTAGCCTTTTGTGACCAACCTGTCCAGCAAGCGGGTAACGTCAGGATTACTAACTAAGATTCTCTTTTTTAATTCAGTAGCTGAAACAGGTTCAGGATATACTTCAAATAAAATATATAGCGCATTTAACTGTGCATGGGTGAGATTCAGGGGTTTTAAGGCTTTCTTAATCAGCTCCTCCAAGAAGCTCCCGGTCTTCAACAGGTTAAAATATGCCAGGGCGTGTATGGTCTTTACATCTTCCATTAATCAAACGATTGAGTATTATAACAGGTACAAACAATTATTGTTCACAACAACAATTATGTCCTTTCTGCTTGAAGCAATACAAAATAGGATCCTGGGATGATAAGGCCTCTGTTGATGCAGAGTAAATTAGATCAAGATACTTTGTAATTGAGTTGTCGATTTCTACTTTTCTTTTCCCACGTATTCAATATTTCGATTATGTTTATACCCTAATAAAAAATGCTGGCAGTGCTGACAAATTCACCTACCAGGGCCATCCTGCTATTTTCCAGTCCCGACCAGAAAGGACTCGTATCTATGATTTCAGGATTTATTGCCCAATACGGGGGTAATATCATCTCCCTTCATGAACATGTAGATTCCTATGATAAAACCTTCTTTCTCAGGGTAGTTTGGGATATGGACGGGTTTGATATTCCTGAGAATGAGCTGGAAAGTGCTTTTAATCCCGTTGGCAGAAAATTTGAAGCCAACTGGAATATCCTGTTTACGGGCAGGAAGCTTCGAATTGCGGTGATGGTATCCAAATATGAACACTGTTTGCAGGAACTTCTGTGGAGACAACGCCTTTCAGAAAGCGCCTATGAAATTCCGCTTATTGTCTCCAATCATCCTGATCTGGAAGCTATGGCAGAGTATCACCGGATCCCTTTCCATCTGTTTCCCATTACTAAAGATAGTAAGCCCTCACAGGAGCTAGCGGAAATGAAGCTGCTTGATGAAAACAACATAGATGCCATTGTGCTGGCCAGATACATGCAGGTATTGAGTAAATCATTTGTGGATCATTATCCCAACCGCATCATCAATATACACCATTCCTTTTTGCCTGCTTTTATGGGAGGAAATCCTTATAAGCAGGCCTATGAACGGGGCGTGAAAATAATCGGGGCAACGAGTCACTATGTTACTGAAGATCTTGACGAAGGCCCTATAATTGATCAGGATATCATCCGGATTTCCCACCGAGACAGCGTAAATGACCTGGTACGACGAGGCCGGGACCTTGAGCGGATTGTGCTTGCCCGGGCCGTGAATTTTCATGCCGAACACCGGATCCTTGTAAATGGAAAGAAAACCGTAGTTTTTCAATAAGGATAATCCATTTATGCCCCCATCAACATAAATTGCAAAGCCCCCGAGAATCCTAAGACTAACGGGGGCTTTCGCGGTTTGGCGGATGCCACCAGCCCCCAATGCTCTGAGATATGATCCGGCGGAAATATTGCTGTAAATGTTTGCATTAGAGTTAGTTAGGATCCCGTCAATATAAGGTGAAAATTCGGAAATCTCCGTATCCTGTTGATGGTATGCGGTTTATCCTAGGATGAGAAGTCTGTTTTGCTTTTGATATTTACTAATAGACAAAATGGTATAATGAGTAATTCCGCTGCCTTTTATGTTCGTAATAGCTACTCTGAACTAAAAAATAGTTTTCAGTCAATCATAACTTTAAGTAAAGAATATTGTTATCGATAAAGTAGTTAGAACATCTAAGAGATTATGAAACGAAGAAAATATATCTGGTCAGCTCTAGTTATAGTTCCCTTATCAGCTTTTGCCAAAATGAATACAAAAATTATGGATAGAACGAAGAAAGGATTTAAAGTCAGTTCTGGTGAAGCAAGATATGGCAAACACTATGAAATGAAGGGGATAACATTAAACGTTTTAGACATTAAAATATCGTCAAAGGACACAGATGGTGACCTTGCTGTTTTTGAACAAAATGGGTTCACCCCAAACGGAGGCCCTCCATTGCACGTTCATCTTTATCAGGACGAGTTTTTCTATATAGTTGAGGGTGAATATCTATTTCAAGTTGGTAATGATAAATATCAAATGAAATCGGGAGATACTATTTTCCTTCCAAGAAATGTTCAGCATGCTTTTGCACAATTGACCGATACTGGTAAAGTAATTGTATCCTATATGCCAGCCGGCAAAATGGAAGATTTTTTTCGAACGACAGATTCCTGGACTTCACCCCCTGCGCTTAGAGAGATTGAAAAGACCTTTGCTGACCACGACATGAAAGTTGTCGGGCCAGGATTAAAAATTGACTAATGCTTGTCGACATATATACATATTTTAAGCAACATCCTAGATACAATAAACTCATCGGAGATGATTACCTTTTTGTGGAGTACAAATGTCCAATAAATGTTGAGGAATTCGGATTGTGGACAGAGTCTCACTTAATCACTTACGTAATCAGTGGGAGAAAAGACTGGATTGCCGATTCAACCGTCTATAAATTAACTGCTGGTGACTCCCTCTTTATCAGAAAAGGCGTGTACTCGACTAAACAGTATCTTGAAGAAGAATACTGTGTGATTCTGTTTTTTCTGAATGACGATTTCATCAAGAAGTTCATTGCTGAAAACAGCAGTTTCTCGAATAAAACAGATCCGCACAAGAATCTGGGGCAGGTCTTTCCAATCCACCCCACCGAAACCTTCCAATCATTGATTGTAAGTATTTTCCACTATTTAAAGCAAAAAGAATCTATTCCCCAAAGCCTGGTTGAACTAAAGTTTAAGGAGTTGCTGTTCAATATCATTCTGAATCCTGATAATACTGGAATCTTGGATTTCTTTAACGCTGTCAGTAATGCTATAAAATCAAATTTGAGGGATGTGATGATGCGGAACTTTCGATCAGATTTAAGTATGATTGAGTTTGCCAGACTATGTGGTCGAAGCTTGTCCTCCTTCAAGAGAGATTTTTATATCCAATTCCGTACAACGCCTTCAAAATGGTTAAAGTCAAAAAGACTTGATTATGCAGAAACGCTTTTATTAGGAACCAGCATGAATATTAATGAAATTTGTTATGAAAGCGGATTCAAAAATAACTCTCACTTTATTCGTGCATTTAAAAACAAATTCAACTTGCCACCCCGTCAGTTCAAGGATCAATATCTGGCGACATAAAATCATCCTTTATTAAATTTCCAGCATTTGGGCCTGAGAACACACTGTTTGGACTTTAAAGCAAGTGCTTTCAGCTATATATGTTTGACCTTTGTAGCTGATCAAAATTAAAATGATATGAAAAAGCAATCCGAAGTTAAACAACGGCAAATGGCTCTTAATGAGATATACATGAGTAATCCCTCCTTAGCCACAATTATACATTCTTCAGAAGTGAATGGTGTAAACCTTCATGATCCTTTTAGAACATTTGTTACAGTAAGTGACGATCTGCTAGTTCCATTCAAGGTCGGAATTCACAAAGCAGTTGGAGGTGATCAGGATTTTCCGAATCCCAGCGATATGCTTTGCGCAGCACTGGCCAGCTGTTTTGAAAGTACCATCCGTCTGATATCAGATCGTTTAGATATTCAATTAACAGAGACAAGGGTAACTGTTAGCGCTCAAGTTGATGTAAGAGGAACCTTAATGATTGACAAATCCATAGCTGTTGGATATCAGTCCATGCATCTTGATGTGACATTAGTTGCTCAGGCTCCGAACCAAAAAATAATGAATGTCTTATTAAGAGCTGCCGAGCAGAGTTGCATTATCTATCAAACCATTAAACGAGGCACACCCATTACCATAACTTCAAAACTACATGCTTTAAGGCATGACGGAAAACCCCATTCCGGAGAGTAAATGTCATAATATCTATGAATAGTGTTTTATTCTTATTCTAAAATATAAACTACTCGTTCTAAATTGGAATAGGGGGCTCAATTGCGCCTGGAATTTGCAATATGGCTATGATTCCCACAACTTGAAGTGGGAATTCTGCTCTTAAGGTTACATACTAAAGGGAAATTTAAAGAATAAAAGTATGGGTGTACTTCAGCATGATAGTCCTGTTGTGGAAAGACGGATGTCCTTCAATCTGCCGCCTGTCAATGAAACAACGATTATCGTTATAAACCAGATAAAAATCGTTGCCTTCCCGCGGATTATACCTCAATCTGAAGTTGCCCATGAATTCATCCTCGGTGTTTAAATACTGAACAAATATACTGGCTGAGAACTTGGTGCTAAGCATAAGCTGTGCTTTCATGTTAACCGCATGGATATTGAGCAAGTTATTTGACGCTCTGTCCGGGAAGGTAATATGATTAAACTCATAACCAGGAGAGAGTATGAAGCTGGATGAAAAGTTGACATTGAACTCCGCCTCAAAACCCAACCTGTTTCCATCATAGAATTGCCCGGCGTATACATCACTTCTGACTGAGATCCGTTTGGCCTCTGAGGTTCCAAACCTGGCCTCAATACCTGTGAATGTATACTCTCCTGCTTCTATGACAATGCTATCTGATAGATTAAAATCATATTGCACTCCTTCCCAGGCTGTTTCTGTTGAAATTTCGGCATGAATCCCCTTCTTGGTATTGATCTCAAATCCGGGTGAAATTTCCATGGATTCAAGTTGCCCGTCTTCAAGCCTGACATACCGGTCGCCCCTGACATTGAAATTGTAGTTAAAAAGCCAGGATTGGTCACCAGGAATCCAGCCATAAAGTAAACGGGCGCCACCTCCCTGTAAGCCGTTTCGCCTCACAAATCCGATCCCCGGATTAAACTTGAGACCCGAATAGGAATAATTAAAGTCATAGGCAAATCCTTCTTCCGATCGGCGCTCCCAGTTTATCAAAATAAATGACGGATCAAAAGAAGAAAGTTTACTGTCAATCTCGCTGTCATAACTCTGCGCCCATTTGACGTTCAAGTAATCATCTCCAAAAAGCCTGAAAATACCATCCACTCCATAGGAGAAATTCTGCTTCCCATCCATTCCAATGCGGGATGTAAAGATCCCTCCCACATATGAGTTGGGATTGATCACCTGTCGCCTCATCCTGATCACACCGTAGTTCTCACCTGCAATCTCCTCGTGAGGTGCAGTCTGCATATTCAGCAGACCCATGTCCCACTTCCCTAACCTGCCGGTAAGCCTTGCTCCTCCATATATTCTGATCTGTTGTCCGTCGACCAATCCAATGTTCCTGGAATAAAAAAGGTTATCGGAGCGCCCTCCCAGGCTAAAATCAAATAAACTGGATCGCTCCTGGAAGAACTTCCTCTTTTCAGGAAAGAACAGAGAATACCTTGTTAAATTTACCTGCTGGTCGTCTGCTTCGACCTGGGCAAAGTCCGTATTTGCCGTAAGGTCCAATGTGAGGTTGCTGTTGATATTGTATTTTACATCAAGTCCTGCATTAAACTTCGGATAGTTTTCCTGCGTATATTCTGTCTCCTCTTCAGACGGTACAAAATCCTGTGAATACCCAGCGATCACATAAGGCGAAATATAAACCGGCCTGGTGGGTCTTGCCCCTGCAAATTCAATCTGCCTGGCTTGAGAGGGCTTATTGGTTGCCATAAACCCATATTTCGGATCGATAGGCGGATAAGTATCGGTCTCGTTATTTGCACTGATATTGCGGCTGATAATAAGCCCCATGGTGGCTATATCGTTCTCCGGTTTAAATTTCAGACTGGAAAAGGGAATCCTCATTTCCACATACCACCCCTTATCATCCCTGGTGGTTTTTACATCCCAAAAAGTATCCCAGCTGGTATTAATTCCCCCAGGCCCGCCGGGTCCTCCACCGCCAGCAGCATCATTGGAAATGGTGTAATCGGTCCGGAGTCCTGTGGGTGCAGTGAAAAATGCCAATCCGTTCTCATTATCATTGTAATTATCCAGCACAATTCCAAAGGCATCAAAGTCGAACAGCATCTCATCCCTTTTCTTTGTAGCTGCATAGATCTTTGAAGCATCTTCCATGTACAGACTTGCGCCAATCCAGAGGAATTCATCATCATAACCGATCCTGACATCATTTTTTTCCGAAGGCTCATTTCCAAAATTCGGCCTGTGCATGGTCAATGGGAATAGTTCAAGATCACCCCAGGCTGCTTCGTCCGGAATACCGTCAAATTCGATGGCAGATGTGAGCCTTTGAATCTTTACACTTTCCTGACTGATCACTTGTTTTTGAAAAGACAACAAAGCAATCAGCATTAATAATCTGAAGGTATTTGTTTTCAACTTCAATCGTAGAATTTTCATTTTTTTGGGATATTGGCGATTTAAGTTCAAGTCTATCCCTTTGATATTAATATCTGCCTATGGTTTAAATGAATAACTTCCGTTCTTGCATATTTGGAGAGCTTCTAGATACGAACATTATGCAAGAAGTGAAATCCATCAACACTCCCGTCAACATAAATTGCAAAGCCCCCTCAGATACTTGATCTTCGGGGGCTTTGGCGGTTTGGCGGTGGTGCCACCAGGAATCGAACCAGGGACACCAGGATTTTCAGTCCTGTGCTCTACCAACTGAGCTATGGCACCGATGCTGTAAAAAAGCGAGGCAAATTTATGTATTTTTTTGGAAAATTCCCATTATGAATTGAAATGCTCTGGATTTTATACTTTTGTGGCTGAAATGTCCAAAGATATAAAGACATATCAGCTTAAGAATGGCATAAGACTCATTCACCGGCCCAATCAATCAGAAGTCGCCCATTTTGGGCTCCTTGTCCACACGGGTACCCGGGATGAAACCCTGGAGGAGCATGGCATGGCGCACTTTATGGAACATATGTTCTTTAAAGGCACGGCCAAAAGATCTCCTTTTCAGATCATTTCCAGATTAGAGGATGTGGGGGGGGAGATTAATGCCTACACCACCAAAGAGGAAACAGCGCTTTATGCTTCCTTTCTAAAACAGGATTACCTCAGAGCCATGGAGCTGATAAAGGATATCTTTTGGCATTCCAGCTTTCCGGAAAAGGAGCGGCAAAAGGAGGCTGAAGTGATTTTGAGCGAAATCCAGGGATACGAAGATTCCCCTTCTGAGCTTATATTTGACAGGGCCGAAGAATTGCTCTTTCCCAGGCACTCTATTGGAAGAAATATCCTGGGTACAGAAGAATCCCTGAGAAAATTTCGGAACGGATCCCTGGAAAAATTCCAGGCTGAGAACTATGCAACGGAAGAAATGGTACTCTCTCTGGTGGGTGATGTCCCGTTTAAGAAGTTTTGTCGGGCAGCTGAAAACTATTATGGCGAGATTCCTCATAAATCCCGAAGTAGAAAACGGATCAAACCGGACTCTGTTTCAGCCCAAACGCATATTGAAAAAAGAAATGCTTACCAGAAGCACTGCATGCTGGTAGGCCCTGCCTATGCTCTACCCGATCCAAAAAGATTACAGCTCTATTTGTTAAATAATATCCTGGGCGGTCCGGGAATGAACTCCAGGCTCAATATGGCTTTGAGAGAACGAAAAGGTTACTCCTACAGTGCAGAATCGCATTATGCCCCTTATACCGATACGGGGGTTTTAATGATCTATTTCAGTTGTGACAACGATAAGTTCAGCAGATCCATGCAGGTAACCCGGGAGGAGATTCGCAAACTTCGTACCACCCAAATCCCGGAGAATAGGCTGAGCCACGCGCGTAAACAGCTGATGGGACAACTGGCCATCTCCTATGAAAACAACGAACATCTGATGCTTACCTCTGCCAAGCGATATCTGGTTTTTAACCAGGTGGACGACCTGGAGGCCATTCGCAAAAACCTGGAGCTTATTAGTTCTGAAATGCTCCGGGATACGGCCAATGAGCTCATGGATTCCGATAAGCTGAACATCCTTATTTTTGAATAATGAAGCTATTTACAGATGCCGAGGTGCTGGACAATTACCTGGTAGAACACTCCCATAAGGAAGATCCGGTGCTCCAGGAACTGGCCAGGCACACCTATCTCAACGAGGTACATCCCCGTATGTTGTCCGGCCATATCCTGGGCAGTTTTCTCTCTTTGTTTTCAAAACTGTTGTCCCCTGAGCGTATCCTGGAAATTGGAACCTACACCGGATATTCCGCTATCTGCCTGGCACGCGGACTCAGAAAAGGAGGGGAATTAACCACCCTTGAGGTGAATGAGGAGCTCCGGAATATTGCCCTGAAATACTTTGAAAAAGCGAATCTGCAGGACCGGATCCGTTTAATTAATGGAGATGCCCTGGAGCTTATCCCAACACTAAACGATACCTTTGGCCTGGTTTTTATAGATGCCCATAAGGACGACTATCCGGATTATTACAATCTGGTGATCGAGAAAGTACGCCCTGGTGGGTATATACTTGCTGACAATATTTTATGGGGAGGGAAGGTCCTTGATCCTGCCGTGAGCGATCCCACCACCAGGATAATCGATCGCTTTAACAAAATGATCACTTCAGATCCGCGTGTGGAAAATCTTATGCTGCCAATAAGAGATGGGCTTATGGTGATTCAAAAAAAGTGAGTGTCTAATATTTATTAGGGAAAGTGTAAACAAAAGAGATCTGTGCATTGTTTACTGACTGAAACTCTGATTTATCTTTCTCTAAATGGCTGTATATTCTATTAAAGAACTGGAAAAATTAGCCGGTATCAAGGCTCATACCATACGAATATGGGAAAAGCGCTACAACCTGATTGAACCCCACCGTACCAATACCAATATCCGCTATTATACCGATAGCGACCTGAAAAAGATCCTCAACGTTTCTGTACTGTACCGTCATGGCATTAAAATTTCCAGTATTGCCAAGCTGAACGACCTGGAGCTTAAAGAAGAAATTATCAGAGTAGCCTCAAGCTCCCATACGAGCGATACCCTGATTGATTCCATGATCCTGGCCATGATCGATATGGATGAATACAAAATGGAAGCAATGATCAACAAATCGATCCATAATCTTGGGCTGAAGGCCACGGTAACGGATGTTCTCTCTCCTTTCCTGGAGAAAGTGGGAATCCTCTGGCAATCGGGGGACGTATACCCGGCTCAGGAGCATTTTGTAACTTACCTGATCCGCCAGAAAATTATTGGAGCCACGGAAAAAATATCAAATACCTACAATCCCAAAGGTAAAAGATTCCTTCTCTATCTTCCTGAAGGAGAATGGCATGAAATCGGTCTTCTGTTTGCCCAATACCTGATCAAGGAGGCCAATCATGAAGTCATTTATCTGGGACAGTCGGTTCCCTATTCTGATATTCTGGCCATGGGTGCATCTAAACCCTTCCATTTTGTTCTGGTCTCCAGCACCAACCTGCAACCGGGTTTTGACCTGGGTCTATACCTGGAGGAGTTGGGGGTGGCTATGCCGGATAAAAAGATTCTTTACTTTTCTAGCTGCAAGGGTGAGCTCCCTGAAGACATTTCCCCGAACCATATTCATCTCAAAGGGATCAGCGACCTCAACGATTTCCTCGACAAACTGAGCACCTAGGGGGTCTGAGAAAAAATTAGGGATATCCCCTAATTTAGAATAGCCATATTAAAATACCTGGAACTCTTCTATTATCAGGGCTTTTCACCATTCTTCTTATTTGGAATTTGGTATATTTCAGCATGTTGTGAAATTCAAACCCTTGACTTGTGTTTAATTATAACGTATATTTGTTAAACAATTAAATGTAAGATAAACTTAAAGCACCACATATCATGACCACAATGGAGTTTAACAACAAGCTGATAAACATGGAAGAAAGGCTCGAAAGATTTGCCATCAGCCTCACCTCCAACAGGGAAGCAGCAAAGGATTTGGTACAGGAAACATACTTAAAAGCTCTCTCGTCTAAAGATAAATTCGTGGAGTTCACAAATTTCGAAGCCTGGGCCTATACCATATTAAAAAACACCTTCATTAATAACTACAGGAAGGCTGTCAGACAAAATACAATTGTAGATACAACCAAAGATCTATATTACCTTAACAACTCGCGGGAATCCAACTTTATCAAACCCGATTCCACTATGCAGCACAAAGAGATCAACAAGCACATCGACAATCTGCAGGATGAGTTAAAAATTCCTTTTTTAATGCACACGGAAGGATTTAAATACAAGGAAATTGCTGAGAAGCTCAACCTGAAGATAGGAACTGTGAAAAGCCGGATCTTCTTTACGAGAAAGAAATTAATGGATTCGCTTGTGGATTACCAGTAGGAGTTTAACCCATTATAAAAAAAGTTCAAGGGCAGCTTTCTAAGAAGACTGCCCTTGTTTTTTTAACTAATGGAAGACTATCCGCGAAACTGGGCATCTACTACTGCAAAAGCAGCCATATCAATGATTTCCCTAACTTCGCTCTCCATCTGTAGGATATGTATGGGTTTCCCGAGCCCCAGAAGTATCGGCCCGGTAACCTCACCACCGCCGATTTCCTGCATCATTTTATAAGCAATATTGCCGGAACTCAGATTGGGAAAAATAATGGTATTTACTTTTTTGTCCCTCAATTTAGTAAAGGGGAATTTTTGTTTTCTCAAATCCGTGTTCAGGGCGTAATTCATCTGCATCTCCCCGTCTACTATTAATTCCGGATATTCGTGGTGAAGGATCTCCACAGCTTCCCTGGAACGAATGGCGCTGGCACCTTGGATGGCCCCAAAATTTGAATAGGCAACCAGTGCGATTACCGGCTCAATATTGAAGTGGGAAACCTGTTCAGCAACCATGACTGTGGTATCCACCAGTGTGCGGGCAGAGGGCTGCACATTAACCGTGGTATCGGCAAAAAAGTAGGGGCCTTTTTTGGTGTGCACAATGTACATGCCGGCAATATGCTTCTGCGGATTATTGGTGCCTGCAATCTGAATAGCTGGTTTAATCACATCAGCATATTTGCTTGAAAATCCTGAAAGAAAAGCATCTGCATCCCCTTCTGTCACCATCATCATTCCAAACTGGTTGGCCAGGCTCATCTGTTTCAACGCATCCACATAGGTCATCCCCTTTCGTTGGCGGAGTCTTATATAGCTTCTGCGCATATTTTTCCCTGGTGGCTTTCATCTCCGGATCGTTTTGATCCAGAATTTCAATCCCGTTCAGGTCAAGATGATACTCTTCGATCAACTGTTTAATCTGCTGTTTGTCACCCAGCAATACCGGATTGGCAATTTTTTCCTGGATTATGGTCTGAACAGCTTTCAACATTTTAAAGCTGGCCGCTTCTGCAAATACAAGTCGCTTGGGATTCTGCTGAGCTTTCAATCTTACCTCATGAATCAAACGATTCTCCTATGCCCATTCTCTCTTTCAGGTACTCTTGGTAGGCTTCCCAGTCCTTAATGGGGGCTTTGGCCACCCCACTCTCCATGGCTGCCCTGGCCACTGCCGGAGCCACATGGTAGATTAACCTGGGGTCAAGTGGCTTGGGAATTATATAGTCTCTTCCGAAGTGAAGGTTTTCAACCTTGTAAGCCTTATTGACCACTTCGGGCACATCTGTCTTTGTAAGAGAAGCCAGCGCATTTACCGCGGCAATTTTCATCTCTTCGTTTATGGACGTGGCTCTGACGTCCAATGCCCCTCTGAATATAAAGGGAAATCCCAGTACATTGTTGATCTGATTGGGGTAATCGGAGCGTCCGGTTGCAAAAATAATATCGTCCCTGGAGGCCATTGCTTTTTCATAAGATATTTCAGGATTGGGATTGGCCATGGCAAATACAATGGGATCCCGCCCCATGGACTTTAACATCTTCGCTGTTAGCACATCTGCCACCGAAAGCCCCAGGAAAACATCGGCTCCTTTCATGGCCTCTTCCAGAGTATTGGCCTCTGTTTCCCTGACAAATTCTTTTTTATACTTGTTCAGTCCTTCTCGCCTCTTATTTAAAACCCCTCGTGAGTCAAGCATAATAAGATTTTCTGCCTTTACACCCAGGGAAATATAGAGTTTTGCGCAAGAGATTGCTGAAGCGCCTGCTCCATTAACAACCACCTTTAACTCATCAATCTTTTTATCAACCAACTCCAGGGCATTCAGCAGCCCTGCTGATGAAATAATGGCCGTACCATGCTGATCATCATGAAATACAGGAATATCAAGCTCCTTTTTCAGGCGGGTCTCGATCTCAAAACACTCAGGTGCTTTGATATCCTCCAGGTTGATTCCCCCGAAGGTAGGAGCAATGGCTTTGGCCACTTCGATAAACTGATCAACCTCCTTGCGATCAATTTCGATATCAAACACATCCACGTCAGCAAAAATCTTAAAAAGAAGGCCCTTCCCTTCCATGACAGGCTTTCCTTCCAGGGCCCCGATATCCCCCAGCCCGAGCACGGCTGTTCCATTGGACATAACCGCCACCAGATTCCCCTTGGCTGTGTACTTGTATGCATCCTCGGCATTTTCTTTGATGGCCAGACAGGGTTCTGCAACGCCTGGTGAATAGGCCAGAGAAAGGTCTCTCTGAGAGGAATATGGTTTGGTGGGGACAACTTCGATTTTCCCCGGTCTTCCCATACTGTGGTAATTCAGGGCATCTTCGCGTGTGATCTTAGACATGATAGTTGGGTTTTAGTAATCCAGCTTAAAAGTACAAAGAGAGAGACCTCCTTGTTATTTAAAATGACCTAGAACATTATGTTATTGAGCAGTAAGTTTTATACCGTTACAAACAGGAGTTCACCTGATGATGAATCCCCCTGCCAGGGGATCCTCCGGATCGAACCAGAAACTGTTTTTACCCGTATAAAAAGCCTGACCGCTTACTTGTGGTATGACGGCCTCGTGCGGACCAAACTTTGTTATTTCTGTAATCTCAACTTCCATGGTGGTTCCCAGGATACTCTCGATCACCATCCGTTCTCCAAATTTTAACTCTCCCCTTGCATGATGCAAAGCGGCACGCGCACTTACTCCTGATCCGGTGGCAGATCGATCCACTTCGCCATTGGCGAATATGCAAATATTCCGGCTATGGCTTGATGGACTTAAAGGCTTTCCTGTAAATATGGTTCCATACAGAAAACTCAGATCCGGCTCAAAAGGATGGACGATTTTTTGCTTATTTATCACGCAATGCTTAATCTTCATGCCCAGCTCTATCAAGCTGTTCACTCCTGCTGGCTCCATGGACAGTTTTAATTTATCCGCATCCACAATGGCATAAAAAGCACCGCCAAAGGCTAGATCATATTCCACTTCTCCCCATCCCGGTACCTCAACCTGCTGATCTCTGAATAAAACAAACGAAGGAACATTTTTAAATGATACAGTACCAACCAGGCCCTTTTCTCTAATCCCGAAGGATACGATTTGTCCGGGAGGGGCATCAATGATCACCTGTGGCCTGTCTCCGGCTTTTTCAACCAGCCCCGTATCCAGCACAAATTTCGTCAGAGCGATAATGGCATGTCCGCACATGGTGCTATATCCCTCGTTATGCAGAAAGAATGTCCCGAAGTCAGCCTCCCTGGTAAAGGGGCGGGTAAGCACTGCCCCATACATGTCTGCATGACCCCTGGGTTCCCACATCAGGCCTTTGCGAATATGGTCCAGGTGATCCCTGAAGTATTTCCTCATTTCCAGTATGGTCTCCCCTTTTACTTCCGGATATCCCTCCACCAGTATCCTTAAGGGTTCTCCTCCGGTATGCATATCGATGGTTGAAATCTTTAGCCAGCTGGTGGGAGGATTCCACTTCGTTGACTTTAAATGCTGGCACATAGGTTTCTTTTTTTCAGGAGAGGCTTTCATAAACAAGTTTTGCCCCGTAAAGGTCAAATGCAGCCATGCCCACAGATTTAAAAAACCGGGTCTCCCCCTTTAGCTGTACTCTATTCAGAATCAAATCCCATAGGGGGATTATCTGCTCCTTCCTGATCAATCCTTTTTTAAGGGGTTCCATCAGATCGCCCGTCTCCGCAAGAGCATGCTCTGTATCCACAAAAACCTGCTTTAGATCGGGAAAAATTTCATCGGGAAATTCCCGCATCTCCGGCTTGTAGGATCCAATTCCAATAATTGTTTTATCCTTCCACCATGACCCATGGGCCGGGACAACCGCCTGATGAGATCCAGTGGCCGTAATAATTATTTCCGATTTCAAACAAAGCTCCTCTGCATTATGGCTGGGGATAACCTGATGTCCGGGTAAAAGGGTTTAAACCTTTCGGCAAAGCGATTCATGACCTCAGCGGACCGGTCCAGGATCCTGAGTTTCTCTATGGGCCGCTGTTGGCAGGCAAAAAGAGCCTGATGGAATCCCTGTATTCCAACACCGACCACCCCCAGGGTGGACGCGGTTTCAGGGGCCAGGTAACGTATACCCACCGCTCCCACCGCTGCGGTCCGCATGGCTGTTAATTTACTTCCGTCCATCACTGCCAGGGGCCTGCCTGTCTGACCATCATTCAGTACAACCGACCCATAGATCATCGGCTCCTTCTTTGTCAGATTTTTCGGAAAAACAGAAACAAGTTTGGTGGAAAAATAGCTGTCTCCAAAACAGGGCATCAGCAATAGTGTGTTGGGGCCACGATCAATATGCACCCTCTGAGGCACTTCAACGACACCCTTTGCCGTATCGATAAATGCCTGCTCCATGGCATCAGTCCACTGGTCGACGGTGGCAGCATTTCCAATGGCCCTGCTATTAAAATTTCTCATTTCAAAGAGTTGAGGAACAATGTATGAAATTAACACAAAACTATGATTTTCCATATCTTAGTGTAGATATGAGATACCCGGTACTGATTACCATAATGCTTTTGTTCACCCTCCGGCTTTCTGCTCAGGAATCCCGGCTGGATACCATCTTGCTCTCAGATACCATTTTTTTGAAAGCTGGCTCTTTGATGGGCTCTTTCGATTTCACCTATGAAAGCCGGGTAGATTCAGTGAATACTTTGGTAATCAATGAGTTTATGGCTGTAAATTCCGGGGCCTATTTTGACCAGGCTGGAGACGATGACGATTGGATTGAACTATTCAATTTTGGAGACAGTCCTGTCCGGCTTAATGATCTCTATTTTACAGACGATCCTGCTGTACCATTTAAATGGAAACTGGACACGATTGTGGACCTGGAACTGGACCCAAATGCGCATTTCATCATCTGGGCGGATGATGAACCTGAAGAGGGCTATAGCCATGCCACATTCAGGCTTTCCGGGGATGGTGAATATCTGGGTATATTTTCTGAAGACGGTACTCCTGTAGATCAGCTTTATTATGGTACACAAACAACAAACATCTCTTTTGGAAGATACCCCGATGCAGGGCTGAGCTGGAACTACTTTGACGAAGCAACTCCTGGAGAAACGAATGCCTTTCCTGGTGCGGGGGCTGTCCTCCCGCTGCCCTCTTCCAATCTGGCCGGCGGATTCTATAAGGAACCGCTTATGCTGGCACTCTTTGCTGAGGTGAATGGTGCACAGATCTATTACACGACAGATTGCTCTGAACCGGATCGTTCCGCTATGCTTTACCAGGCTCCTATGGAGATCAGTACCACCACCATTATCAGGGCCAGACTGATCAAGGAAGACGCCCTGGATAGCCCTGTGCTGACCATTTCCATTCTGATGGACGAAACTGATTACGAAAATCCCGTGGTCTCCCTGGTAGCAGAACCGGAGGCCCTTTTCGGGAGTACAGGCATCATATCCAGTAATAACAGCACCATTGAGGTGCCTGCTGCCCTGGAATACATTGAAAATGGGATTAGCCTTTTCAGGGGCGGGGCCGGAATTCAACTCCATGCACCTAGACATGCCCAGCCCTACTCTTTAAATATCTATTCCCGGACCAGATATGGCAATAGCTGGTTAGAATATCCTTTCTTCGGGGACCGGGCACCGGATGAATTCAAAAGATTGATCCTGAGAAACAGTGGAAATGACAACGTAAACAAAGCAACTACAAACACACATTTCCGGGATCCTCTGATTCAAACCCTTGGAAAACAATCCAACAGGCGTCCTATGATTTCTGAATCAAAGCCTGTAAATCTGTTTCTTAATGGAAACTATCATGGCCTGTTTAACCTCCGCGAACGAGAAGACAGATATTATATTGAATCACATACCGGGGAGACTGAAAACTTTGATTTTATTGAACTTGAATTTGGTTATTATGCCAACCTGCATATTATCGAGGGCTCTTACGACTCCTGGACAGAATTACTCTCTTTTGCAGATACTACCGGGGATCTCTCTCTGGAAGCAGACTTTAACATAGTCGAGCAGGGGGTAGATTTGGAGAATTTTACTGATTATTGGATTACAGAGGTCTTTGTGGGCAACTATGACTGGTTGTCAAACAATGTAAAATTTTGGAAACCCGAACTCGGGAAGTGGCAGTGGTTGTACTGGGATACCGATCATGGATTGGGACTGGATTATTCCATTTATGGAGCTGTTGAATGGAACACCCTGGCCTGGTCGCTCACTTTCAGCGACCGGGCCTGGTCCAATGGCTACCATAATATACTGATTCGAAATCTGCTCGAAAATACTGCGTACAAAGAGTATTTTATCAAACGCTTTACCCAGTTACTCAGCACCTCGTTTAAATATGAGACCACGATCCCGGCCCTGGACTCCATGAAAAACCTGTACAGAAATGACATGAACTTCCATGCACAACGATGGGGGAGATCCATGTCAAACTGGGAGAATGCCTGTACTATCGTGGAGGATTATCTGCGTCGCAGGCCCGACACGGTTTTAAACCATATCCATGATTTTTTCGGGCTCCAGGAGCCCGTAGAGCTTTCCATCAGAGTTGAGCCCCCCGGAGCAGGAAGTATTTCTTTCTCCGGACTGGAGGTTTCAAAGGATCCCGTTCAGGGGAAATTTTTCCCGGGAATGTCCTACGAACTTCTTAGCAGCCCCATACCCGGTTTTTACCTGGATCAATGGAAGCCCTTTCAAAGCAGGGACGATAGTCTGGAGTTTCAGTTAACAGATTCCATGGAGATTGTCGCTTACTATCTGGCTACCGACCTTTCCTTTCCCATCCAGTTATGCGAGGTATACTCAAATAATCGTGAGACTTATGATGCTGGAGACTGGTTAGAGTTTTACTACTATGGCGCCGATCCTGTTGATCTGGAAGGGTGGTATCTGATGGCAGACGATATCGAGTTGTTGTACACCTTCAATGAATCGACCATCATAGCTCCTGGACAAAGATTTATTATTGCTGAGGATCCGGAGCGTTTTGCAGGAGTATTTCCTTCGCCAATCCAGTGCTTCGGCCCTATGAATCAAGGATTTTCCATCCAGGTCACCCTTTCCCTTAAATCCGGTGAGGGAGAAACTATGAAAAGTGTCGCGCTATGGTCCTCTCCGGACTGGCCCATTTTGCCGGAGAAAGGCTTTAGTATCGAATTGAAGGGCATCGTATATGATTCTGACAATGGCAGTAACTGGGGCCTCAGTGAAAACAGCTTTGGCTCGCCCGGACTTGCAAATCATGAATTCTACGACTTTCAGAAACCCCTTGGAAAAGACTCTGTTTTTACCAATTATGAAACCCATGTGATTGGGTTTAGCTCATCCCGGGAATTCTATTCAGACCTGGACCAGCATGCACTGGCTGGAGTATCAGTTAAAGAGATTACCGGAGCGGGACGGTTCTACAAGGGAGAAAGCAGCCTGGATCCGGGGACCTTATATGATCCCTTTGATCTGGTCTTTCAGCCTCAGGGGCCCTATGGCAGTTCAAGCAGTTTGACCTATAGCTTCATTGATAAATCGGGACAGGAGAGTTCCGATTATACCCTCTGGTTTAATCCTTCAGTTCAGGTAGCTCAGCAACTCCGGGAGAACTTCCAAATATATCCCCTTCCGGCCCGTGATTTCTGCACCGTGGAGATACCTGCCGAGCATCAGGGGCCCATAGACTTTTTCCTTTTTGATTTGAATGGTAAAAAGCTCCAGACTTTGCACAAACATATGAGCCAAAAAATCCTCACTATTGACTTAACCGCAGTCGAAAGTGGGATCTATATCTATTTACTAAAAACCAGCCGGACGGTGGCGCATGGTAAAATTGAAGTCCTTAAATGAAAAGGGCTTCCGGAATCCTTCTTTAATTTCCGGAGTAGATCAAGAGGCGGCTCTCTTCACGCATTCCATGTAAAGAGTTGATCCTTATTTTTAAAATATATGCACCCGGCCTCTGTAATCCATGCTGCCAGCTCAGGGTTTCCCGGCCACCCTTATTCTTCCTTTGCGTGTGGTTTACCAGTGTCCCGCTCAGGCTATATAAGCCAAGTGTTATCTCTGCTTCCGGTTCTTCAGGTAGCTCCAGAAATAGGGTTCCACTCATGGGATTGGGGTAAACTTGCAGGATGCCCTCCCGGGCGGACTGTTTCTCCCTGATCGAATTAGCTCCATTGTTCGCCCCCGGTGAATAGAGTAGCCGGGTAGCGGTGTACCAGCTTGAATAATGATTATTATCCAGCTCGGGCGATATAAGCTGCAGGCTTGGCCCGGCCCCATCAGCCTCCACAGGCCAGGGCGCCTGATTATCATAGCTCACAAAATCCACCAGTTCCCCTTTTTCATTTTTCAGTATCAAAGACTCTCCCTCATTACTCAGCCTGAATCCACTCTCTCCATTATTAAAGCTTCCCCTTAAATATATAGAGCTTCCATGCTCTCTTATAAATAATTCTGAGTCGCCAGCGACCACCATATATCCATATGGGTCCAGGATAGTGTTCTCCTCAAAGATGAAAACATTGTCCAAGCCTCCATCGCTGAATTGATATCCGTTCAGAGAAATGCTAAAAGCGTTGGGATTATATAGTTCGATCCATTCTGACTGTTCAGAATTCTCCGGATGATACATGATCTCATTGATCACCAGGGCCTCGCCGTCCGGACCGGAAGTGCTATCAAAAACCGCCACAATTTCAAGGTTTTCCGCTGGATCAAGCTCTATGCGATGAAGATCCGAGATTCCCCTCCACTCCACGAAAGTTTCCCCGGCACCGGGCCAGGCTTCCAGGACAATGGGAATTCCCGACATGTAGATCCCTTCCCAGCTCTCCTGATCAATAATCAGCGAGTTCAGTTTCACCCTGCCATTCCCCTCTATCCTGATCGTAATACCAACGGTATCCTCAATTCCAAAATAGGCCTTCATCTGATTATACAGATAGTCCGGGCGCTGTCTCAGGAAATTCCTGATACTTTCATTGTTTTGCTCCCATCTCCCCAGGTTTCCGGGATTCCAGCGTGCAAATTCAGCATCCATTTCAGGCGATATACGGGCCGCAAGCGAATCATATACCTCCACGACGTTTTCAGCTTTAAACAGGGAATTCAACAGGTCGCAATTCCTGTTTATCAGGGCATGACTGAAGCGCTGGTTCTGTATCAGTTTCTGAGGTATGAAATTGGGCCATTTCTCCGCACTGGTATAAGCGTATTCTGTAAATCCGTTCCAGCTAAGGGTATTATAAGATCGGTCCGTATCCCAAATGGCCCAGCTCCAGCGACCATCCCTGGGCTTGATTGCAAATGCTCCCCAGGTCCAGGACCTGAACTGGCTACAGTGGACCAGAGACAGGAGATTCAAGAGGGAATTCATATCCACAAAGGAAGAGACCTCGTTAAACGCCTCTGGGCGTGTAAAATCCGTGCTGTCAAAATATGTGACCAGTTTGTTCCACTCTTCCATGGTGCCATATTTCAGATCAGCACCCCATTTTTGAAATCGGATCAGGTCAAAATCCTGAATCCCCAGGTGATCTTCCACGAAATACTCATTGATACTCTCTCTGATGTTGTAAATACCCCAGTAATTATTATTCAGCAAAAGAACCCCGAAATCGCTTGCTGTCGCCAGCTCGCCAAGTTTGCTCCAGAGTTCTGAACTGAAAGGATCTCTTAACAGCGTGCCCGTAGGGGTGGTAATATCATCGTCGTAGCCCGATCTCAGTACCAGGTTCTTGAAACTGGACGGGCCCTTATCAAAAGGAGTGGCTTGCAGTTCCGAGGTCCCATACCCGCCCCGAAAATGTAACCTGAAAGCCTTTTTTGGCATAAATACGGAATTTCCACCCTGAATTCGGATCCCGCCAATGACGGTGAACTGTTTTTCATCCCCGTAATAGGAAAATGAAGCCGGGCGCTCCCATAGAGGTCCCGAATCCCAGTAGTTGGTATATATGCCCGTGGGGCCATATAGATGTTCTTCATTGGTGGAAAGAGAGTATACGGGTAATTGGTAATTACCTGCAGGGAAAAAGCTCGCCGCCTGGCTGTACCCTGGAAGATGATTCTCTTTTAAAATAACTGCCCGAAGCGTTTGAGCTTCCTGCAGCTCCAGGGGAGCCAGATAGTGCTCTCCCAGTTTGGGATCGTTGCCATCGGAAGAGTAAAATATTGAATCTTCCTGTTCCGGGGAAGAGAGTGTAAGGGTCAGGGGGAAAATGGAGCTTCCTCCCGGGTTACTGTATTCTGGATCACGGCTCAGACTGTCATAGCTTATGGCACCTTCTCCGCCGGGCCAGGTGGAAAAAACCCATTTCTCAGGAATCTCAGTTCGTATATACAGGTAGTTAACAGGAATCCGGGGAAAAACCTTCTCTTCCATTAAAACCCCAAGCGGATTACTTAAGAGAAGGGCTTCGCCACTTCCGCTTAACTTAAAAGGCAGCTGCAGTTGAGCCAGGTCATCCCGGTCATCGGCCCATAGTTGTATCGTGTCTCCTGCAGGCACATAGAGATCCTCCTGAATTTTGTATTTAAGAGGCCGTTCCGGATCATCTGACAAATAATGTGCTCTTAAATTAAAGGGGGAAGAGGAGTGGTTCATAATTTTGAACCAGTCGCTATACTCCCCTGCATCATCTGTTTCCAGTGACAGGTTGGAAGGGGAAATCTCCACAAAACTCAGGGGCGATTGATAATATGGATAACATCCCATGTCCAGCCTGGTACCATCGGGATCTCTGTCATCTTCATCGGCCAGGTAATCCAATCCATCTCCATCCAGGTCGGGATTGCCGGCATCAATGGCCTCTGAATTCAGGGAGAGTTTGAAATCTTTATTTGCTTCGTCCTTGAATCGGGCAAAGCCGCTTTTATTCCCCGTTCCTTCCAGGATAAGGGTGTCGGTCAACGTATATACAACTTGGACCTCCGAATTAGCCACCTGGGTAAGCTCCCCAAGCAGGGAATTAGATATTATGGAAGTTGAAAGTGTAATGGTGCCTCCCGAACTCAGTTCTCCGTCGTTATGAAAAGCCCGGATTCCGTAATTATTTCCGTAAAGGGTGTTCTGCCGGGCATGAACAATGGAGCCAGTATGACTTTGAATCCCGGCATTTGAAAACAGGAGCAGGTTTCCATACACCAGGGCTGTGCTATTTTCGCCAATACTTATTCCCATATCGCAGTTTTCAATCACATTCCCGCCTATCACAATATTGCTGCTGAGGGTGCCGATATCAATTCCATCGTCCGAATACCCCTGAATGCGATTACCTACTATGGTATCAGCAGAAATACCGTCCAGATCAATGGCATCTGTCTTGCCTGCAGCAGGATTCCCCGTGAGGGAGGAATTTCGAATAAGTACTTTTCTTGCATTGTGCACCCCGATACAATCATCGCCCGCGCCCCCCCAGGTGTCTGCAATATCACAGTTCTCCACCACGACCGTATCCCCATAACTGGTAACAAACCTGGTCGCCCTGCGTACCACCAAATAATTTGCGTAAAAAGAACCCTGGTTGGAAATAAAACTCCACCTGCTTTCCGGGGAGTCACTGGTGAAAAGAACTTTCTCGCCCTCCTTCCCCTCTACCAGGAGCCTGCCACTATTGTATAAGCCAACTCCAGCGGAGAATATGATTTGAGCTCCTGCATTAATTTTCAGGGTAATACCATTGGCTATTGAAATATTTTCTTGAACAAAGTGGGGGGAATCCTCCCTGGTCAATACCGTATCCCTTTCAATTACCGCAGGAAGAGGATCCTGGGCTATCCCGGGAATACTGATCAGGCCTAGCAGCAAAAATATTTTCAGGGCTTTGAACACAACTTAAATATACTACTTCCTGTATCAAAACGCTCAAAGCCCCTCAAAAGAGCCTGAGGGGCTTTGTACCCGGAGCCGGGCTGTTTTCCGAACCGTTTATGAAGGATTTGGATTTGATCTGCTTGGATGGAATCAAAAAATGCTGAATCTTTGAGAAAAGAATAATAAATCTGTATAATTAGTTATCATCATTAGCTCATTTTGCATTATAAACAACCATAGATTTTCGTTTATCCGGGTCAATCGACCCGCTCAATTCTTTCCAAAAAAGCAACAATACCTTTATCAGGTTGTTATCTGCCATATTTAAGCAAGTTAGCTGGTTTCTTAAGGTGCAAGGGATCGCTCCAATATGGTGAATTACCTGAGTCTTCTCTTCAAAAGGACTGTGGACTGGTTCAGGTTAAAGTAGTGTCAGTAAAATCCCGTGGATTGGAAAATCAGAAAGGGAGTACTTAAACTCTTGCTGGTTTCAAAATTTCCAATGATCATTGATTCGGACTTTGCAGGAATTGTAAAGGATGTTGGACCCGGGGCGGTTTCTTATTAAACCGGCGACCGGGTTTCGGGGAAACCGGTGGAGTGGGTCATTTCGCGGTCCAGGCAGCAAAAGGAGCTATTGTAAGCGCCACCTGCAGCCCTTCCAATTTTGCGATTGCGAGTGAGCTTGGAGCTGACAAGGTATACAGCTATGCCAGTCAAAAACCCCTGATCGAGAGTGTATACCGACTTGAAAACTCGTCTGAAGCTTTCCATAAGGCCGAATTCGGAAAACCAAGAGGGAAGGTAATTATCGAGTTTTAAACGATACTGTAGATTACTTTATTCGCTGTCGAATTTCAATTCCAGGCCATTAATGTATGTATCTGCGTTCAATGCATGCTTCTCCCGTTTTTCGGAATCCATTTTATCATAAGTTATTATCAGCATTTTCAGTCTTGGGTTTTTTCCAAGTACATGCCTTTGCTTATCAATAAACCGCCAGAATAAGCCATCCCAGATGTGCACCCATTCTCCTTTTGCGTAGTTGCTCATCTTTAGTATATAGTTACTACCGCTAATGTATGGTTTTGTAGCCATTAAGCCGCCATCGGCGAATTGACTCATCCCGTAAACATTGGGAACCATAACCCAGTCATAGGCATCGACAAACATTTCCATAAACCAACGATATACCTCATCAGGATCAAACTCGCAGAGCAGCATAAAATTACCCAATATCATTAGTCGTTCAATGTGATGGGTATAACCGGTTTTCAAAATGCCTTTTATGGTTTCATCAATAGGATATATACCCGTAGAGGCATCCCAAAATGATTTGGGGATTTTTCGGGTAAACCCCCAAAAGTTAGTTGTTCGTTCCTCCGATCCTTTTACCACGTATATGCCTTCTCAAGAATTCACGCCAGCCTAAAATCTGCCGGATGAAACCTTCCAGGGAATTTACGGGAACGTTGTTTTGTTTTGCAAATGCTATTGCACTGTCAATTATTTCCCCTGGTGCAATCAACCCAACGTTGAGCATTGGCGATATAACACTATGATGTAGGAAACTCTCACCATGTACCATGGCATCCTGATAGGTTCCATAATCAAAAAATCGCTCGTGGAAGAAAGCCTCCAGCCATTTTTTCGTTGCCTCAAAAGTATCTGGATAGTATAGCTTTTTTTCAATTGAACCATAATTTGAGCTAAAATGCTTTTGCACATAACGATGAGCTTCTTCATGGTATTTCCCTGGCTTCACAACGGGCAACAAGGGCGCCTGTTTGTCTTTTGGATACTTCACCCTGTTGTCGCTATCGTAGGTCCACTTTCCCCCAAGTGGTTTCTTTTCCTCTGAGAGTAAAATGTTCCACCTTTTACGCTGCAGGATATAAAACTCCGTTTGCCTGAATGTTCTTTTTCCTAAAAGAAGCTCACCGAATCTTTATATGAATTCATAAAAAGCGGTGAGGTATGTATCTCAAATTTTATATCAAGTTGGTTGGCTGCAAGAACGATGCGTTGCTGCAGCCAGTTGTCGGTAACGTCAACATAATGTATATGATCAACCCCTCTATTTCTGAGAAAAGGCAGTAATTTTCTGATATCGGATTCTGCCTCATGAGATTCGATGTATAGTACTTTATTCTTCCTGGACACCAAATAGTCCGCATAAAATTTCATGGAAGCACGATGAAATAAGAGCTTCTGCTTGTGAAAATTATACTGATTAAAAAACAGACCTTCCTCCACAAGAACGAATTGATCCGTTTTGTCAAACAGTGGATTTTGTTCGAACAGCTGATGTGGAAATACAATACCCAGGCTGTTCATGAGGGATCATTTGACGTTTTTTGACCAGAGTCCTCACCGGTCCAGATACTGATGAATTTACCCTCTGGATCGAATTTGCTGGTTTGAAGATCAATATTGAATCGCCTGTGCTTTACAGGGTCGTTTCCCACCCCAGCCTGGTAAGCCCAGTTCCCATAATTGCTGGCAGCATCGTAATCGATCAGAAGAAACTCAAACCAGGCAGCTCCTGCACGCCAGTCCTGATTTAAGTCTTTACAGAGATATGAAGATACGATTTGCCTCCCCCTGTTACCCATAAATCCAGTAGCTCTTAACTGATTCATCAAGGCATTCACCAAAGGATACTCTGTTTGCCCCCCACACCAGGAAGTAAATACCTTATCCTCAAAGCCAAAATTCGTATCCTGGCCTGTAAATCCCTGCTTGTGAAACAGTTTAGCACCCTGCTGAAGGGCAACAAACTTAAAATAGTCCCTCCAGAGCAGCTCAAAAAATAACCAATATGTGGATTCGTTTTTTACTTTTTGCAATTCAAATTTTTTTAATTGCCAGTACACCATTCGTGGCGACAGGGAGCCGTTGGCCAGCCAGGGTGAAAATCTGCTTGAGTAATTTGCTCCATCCAGACCATTGCGGGTCTCCTTGTAGCGCGAAATGTTCCCGGTATCGAAGAAATAATGATTTAATCTAAACAATCCTTCATCTTCACCACCTTTAAAAATATAAAGGTTTCTAAAATCAATCACTGGTTTTTTGATGTTTAGCTGTTCAAAATCAGGCCAACTGGAATCTGGTAATTCTGGACTTAATATATGCCGGAGAGGATCCACTAGTTCTCTGACTTTGAGCGCATTTTCGGTTTGTTGGCGAAATGGAGTAAAATGTTTCGGAATATCCTTGATTGATAGAGGTAAATCGCTAATATGAACGAGTGTGGAGCCCCATATAAGTTTTAAATTAATGGTTTGCACTAGTGCCTCTTCAATGGTTATTTCTTCTGTTGTTACTTCTTTTTGAGCATATACCACTTCTGCGCTAAATGTTTTGCTCAATTGGGCAATAAGGTTTTCAGGCCTTCCCATAAATACATTGAGTTGAGAATGCAATTGTTCCAGTTTGTAATGAAGAGTCTGTAGTGATTCAAGAATAAATTGGGCCCTGAAGGAAGCGGTGCGTTGAAATCCCCATCTGGTTGTGCGAAACGATCTTTCGTCCAGCACATAAAGAGGAATAATCTCTCTGCACTCGGCTATAGCTTGGTTCAAAACCTGATTATCATGGATTCTCAAATCGTTTCTAAACCACATGATACCGCGTTGATACTTCATTTTTGACTAAATTCATTCAACGGGAAACTACCCGGACGAGCGTAATCAAAAGACGCAAATTGACTGACAGTGTGATAATTATTAAGGCCGGAAATGCAAATTGAATTAATGCTGTTTAAATCCAGCTGTCCATTATCAAGCATTGCACCAGATGGAAGATATACCTTTTCAATTGAACCGACCACAAGTATGGTATTGCTCGATTTTATGGGATACTCTTCTGTATATTTCAATGCTATTTTAAGTAAACTTTCCTTCACAAAGGGGGCCGGAAAATCATCGATAATCTCTTCGGTAAACCCACAATGATCGAATTCAGATTGATCCTTTTCAAACTTGGCTGATGTGTAGTGAGCGTTTTGCGCAAACTCTTTTTGAATATGGTTTAAAGTAAAATAACCTGTCTCCCTGATGTTCTGATAGGTGTGCCTCGGAACAACTGCAGGCCTTTGCATAAATCCCATTAAAGCCGGAGACGAACTTAAATGAATCACTGAACTCAGGATAGCCAAATTCGTATTTCCATTTTCTGATGATGTTCCAACCAGATTAGCGGGTTTATACCCCGATAAACTATTCACCAGGTTTAAGCGCTGCAACTTGCTCATGCTTGCAAGATCTGCTTTGCTTATCAGCAGCATTGATGAAGCAGTCATATTTCAACCTTTCATTAAGTATTTAATGTCGACAAGCCTCCATCCACATGAAGAATCTGACCAGTAATCCACGATGATTTCTCTGAAAGCAGAAAAGCGGCCATATTTGCCATATCTTCAGGCTCACCAATCCGTTTCATTGGATGACGCTTTGCATTCGCCTCCATTTTAAGGTCGGTATTTATTAAGCTTTTTGCCAGAGGTGTATGCGTTAAAGAAGGTGCAATACAATTTACACGCACTGCTGGAGCAAATTCTGCGGCTAATGCCCTGGTTAAACCTTCGATTGCACCTTTTGATGCAGAAACCTGACTGTGAAAAGAAAACCCGCTTTGAACCGCAATAGTTGAGAAAAATATGACAGAAGCAGTTTTTGAAGCTTTTAATTTCGGCAGGGCTGTTTGTAAGGATTTGATGGCTCCCACAACCTGCAAATTATAATCTGAAATGAACTCTTCTGGCTTTATCCTTGAGAAAGGCCTAAGATTTATGCTTCCGGGACAATAGACGAAACCGTCCAGGGTGTCAGGTAAAAATTCGAAATCCGGGGCTTCATCTGCTGCATCGAAATAACTGTACCTTAAATTTGGCAATGTCTTATTATCCTGCTTGTTGTAATAGGTTCCATACACGCTATAACCATTCATACTTAACAAATGTGCTAGATGTTCTCCTATTCCACTGGATGCTCCTATGATTAAAATATTCTTCATAAAAGAGTAACATTCAGATTGCTTTTAAGTTTATTGTATGTTGTATTTTATCAGTGGGTCATACGACTGATGCGTTCAAAATTTGATTTATCCTTAACATATATTGCATCTGGCTTGATCGACATTACATCCAAGACGTGAAGGATCTGTATAATTGCCGTGTTCGGTGGCAGATTGAACCGAATGTAAATTCCAATTACAGCGCTTCAATCCGAACAAGCACGATGTTACCTTGTTAATCGCTATATAAACAGACCTTTAAAATGAAATATTTACGAATCCTTCTTGGGTGGGGAATATTGACCGGAGGATCACTTCTATCGGCCCAGGATCTGAAACAACACCAGTGGGATTCCCGTCTCCTGCTAATCCATGTGAACGAATTGAAATCTGAAAACTACTTAAACCAAATTTCAATCCTTAAAAACGAACTGGCAGGTCTGGAAGAAAGAAAGCTGCTTATATACACCTTCTGGAAGGATAAATTCCGGGTGGGTTTTGAAAGCAAGGATTGGAAACAGACAGACACAGAATTCACCGGATGGACAAATCCGGACTCAGGCTTTGAAATCATCCTTAAAGGTCTAGACGGGAGCGTTAAACTAAGACAAGATACAGTAATCAATGCGGAAACATTGTTTAACCGCATTGATTCCATGCCCATGAGAAGGAAGGAAATCAAGAACCAGTAGTATGTGCTGCCCCTGACAGGAGAACCCTTCAACTTATAACTGTTTTCATTCAGCTTATATGGTATAGATTAGGACTACTACGCTCAGGAGCAATAGGGTAAGTGCTGGTAAGGATTTTTTTAGCGGATCTTTCACTTTCATATGCATGGCGAGCGCTCCACTCATAAGCACTGCAATGGCAATGGCACTAATCAGGGTGAATCCTGGTAACCAGAGTCCGATAATGAGGAGTATCGCAAATCCAACTTTCAGAATTCCGATAAGGATCATGAACCAATAAGGCAAGCCATATACGCCAAACTCTTCTTTCATGTTTTTCGCATTACCGCCTCGGTACCCGCTTTCTATTTTGGGCCTGACCAGCCAGACCATCAAAAGCGAGAGGGCAATGAACACCTGAATTACCTGAACAATAGTCTCCATAGGATTTAGTTTTTGATTCAAGTTAAGGATTCTTAGTTAAAACCACGAACCAGACTGTTTCAAATAACCCAGTGCACGTGGCTTTGACCATGAATATGGCTGTCGGGCATGCCGGGACCGATGCCAAAGCGAAAAATGGCATCCATCTATTCCAAAAGGAATCTCCTGATTTTCAGCTTTATCAAGGATAATATGGCTACTACAATGGCAATGAGAATTCACAAGGGAATAAGTTTCCTGAGGGTTTTTCCATTGTAGCTAAACATGGTTAAGTGAAAAAACTCTATACTGAACAAAAAATATCGAACCAATTACTCAGGTTGCACCTTCGTGAGCTTGTCAGCTATTGCCTTCTCGGTTCATACAACAAGGTTCTTGAGTGGATATTTCAGAATACCAATGAGTTAGAAAATGAAAAACCGGAAGAACAAGATCAAAAATCTCTTTCTTCCGGTTCTGTACCCGGAGCCGGGATCGAACCGGCACGGCCATTACTGGCCACTGGATTTTAAGTCCAGCGCGTCTACCAATTCCGCCATCCGGGCATCAGGCTGGTAGTTGCATTCATTACAAAATGAGCTGCAAATTTAATCAAAAAGCTTTAATCTGTTTCAAAAAGACCTTTCATTGCATCCTCAACATCTCCCGGGGAGCTCATGATTTTTGTAAATGTTTTCATAGTAAGCTCGGGCCAGTGAAGTGCAAATCTATAGCGTCCATGTAACATGGTTACTTCATTCCCCTGAAGGATAAGCTCATAAGGCATGGCCGCCACATGACTCTCTCCGATAATTGGTAAAAAGTGGGCTTCCCCTTCCTCCTTATTTTTTAATCCAATTCCAAAAACCGCCATCTTACTATCTGCACTGGAAATTTCATAAATCTGCAGGGTATTAGCCTGTTTGGACAATCCGGATCGAATAGCAGCCAGCCCTTCCGCGTAACTATTAAACTTGGCAAGGGATACTTCTTTATCAAAACCGGGCATCCCGGCCATATAGCGGTATTTCATCAATTTATCCGCAGATAGATCCCCTCCAAAGGGCTGAGACATAAATCCTGTTCCCTGAAAGGTGTTTTTTACTCCTTCAGCCAGCTGTAAGGCCTTTGATTTAAAGGGGTCCTTTTCCATCTGCTCCCGGAAGTAGGCATAAAAAAGATATTCCGGATTAACTATGGAGACCACTATTTTCCCCCCGCTCTTCTGAAAGCCAACTTTCATGGCTGCCGCCAGCATTCCCCGGTCCTTCGATTTCCGGCAGAATGCGATCAGGTCTTCGCTGGTAAACACCAGCACATATAAATCCTGATTATCTGCCGGTTGATACTGTCCAAGGATGTCATAGCCCTTTTCCTCCAGAATAGTTTTCACCTTCCCGACGGCCCCGGTCATGGAGCCTTCATGCTCCGCTACCTTCAGATAGGGGGATATCCCTGAAACCAGGACCAAGGCAAATGTCATAAACAAGCTGCTAATAATAAATCTTTTCATATCCAATGATTTAAGTAGGCTAAAATTTTCTACAAATAAATAGATTCGATGGATCTCTTGTATATGGACAATACTGATATATATCAGTTGTGGCCTTGTTGGATAGCATGAAAAAAGGGTGCCCGACCGGACACCCTTTTTCTCTTTTGAGCGGGAAACGGGACTCGGACCCGCGACCCCGACCTTGGCAAGGTCGTGCTCTACCAACTGAGCTATTCCCGCAAATGGATTGCAAATATAGTATGCAAAAACCAATCCTGCAAGCCAAATCGTTCAATTTTTCAGATTGATACTGCATTAAAAGACTGATTATAATCCAGATAGCTTCTTTATCTCGTTCAATTTATTCAGAGCCTCCACCGGGGTCAGGTTGTTGATATCCAAATCCGCAATCTGGTCCCTGATCTGCTTCAATACAGGATCGTCCAGCTGGAAAAAGCTCATCTGGAGCCCTTCCCTGCTTCCGGCCAGATCGGAAACAGGCTTGCTTAAGTTTTTATCTCCGCCGGTTTTTTCCAACTCTGCTAATATCTCATTGGCACGTTTAACGACGCTTTTGGGCATTCCCGCCATCTGAGCCACATGAATTCCAAAACTATGTTCGCTGCCTCCCGGAACCAGCTTCCTCAGGAAAATAACCCGGTCGTCCAGCTCCTTGATGGAAACATTATAGTTTCGGACTCTGGCGAAAGAGGCTTCCATTTCATTCAGTTCATGAAAGTGTGTGGCAAAAAGAGTTTTTGCCCTGCCTCCTGGCTGTTCATGGATATACTCCACCATGGCCCAGGCTATGGAAATTCCATCGTAAGTGCTGGTCCCTCTCCCAATTTCATCCAGAATCACCAGGCTGCGTTCCGAAAGATTATTTAAGATACTGGCAGCCTCCAGCATCTCAACCATAAAAGTGGATTCACCCAGAGAAATATTGTCCGAGGCACCCACCCTTGTAAAGATCTTATCCACCCAGCCAATACTCGCCGACTGGGCCGGAACAAAACTACCCACCTGCGCCATCAGGGTGATCAGGGCTGTTTGCCTGAGGAATGCAGATTTCCCTGACATGTTGGGCCCGGTTATAATCATGATCTGCTCCTCCTTATCATCCAGCTTTACACTATTGGAGACATATAGCTCATCCACCGGCAGTTGCTGTTCTATGACCGGGTGGCGCCCTTCTTTGATCTCAATGCAGGTGGAATCATTCACTTCGGGTCGGCAATATCCGTTATCCAGGGCTGCAACTGCGAAGGAGAGAAGACAATCGAGACGCGCTACCAGGGAGGCATTTAACTGAATGGCTTTCACTCCTACGGCTATCCCTGATACCAGTTCCTGGTATAGCTTCGCTTCCAGGGCCAGACTCTTCTCTTCTGCCCCCAGGATCTTCTCCTCGTAGGTCTTTAACTCCTCGGTGATATATCGTTCGGCACTGACAAGCGTCTGTTTCCTGATCCATTCTTCGGGCACCTTATCCTTATGTGTATTGCGCACCTCGATATAGTAGCCGAACACGTTGTTATATCCAATTTTCAGGCTTGAAATGCCTGTCCGTTCCATCTCCCTTTTCTGCATGCCCACCAGGTAATCTTTCCCCGAATACATGATTTCCCTAAGTTCATCGAGTTCCGCTGACACACCGGCAGCAATCACGCCTCCCTTATTGACCTGGGCGGGTGGTTCCGACTCGATTTCTTTTTCAATACGTTCCCTAAGCCCGGTACAGGGGTCCAGCTGAGCGGCCAGCTGCTTCAGGGATACTTCCTCTGAGTCTTCACATTGCTCTTTTAGAGGAGCAACGGCCTCCAGCGCAATTTTCAGCTGGATAAGCTCCCTGGGGCTGACCCTGCCTACGGCCACCTTGGAGATGATTCTTTCCAGGTCGCCCACCTGTTTGATCTGACCGGACAGAAATACCCGGAACTCTTCGGCTCCGCTGATATGTTCCACCATGTTATGCCTCTCACGGATCAACAATACATCTTTCAGGGGAAGCGCTATCCATCGTTTCATCAGGCGAGAACCCATGGGGGTCAGTGTCCGGTCCATCACATCCAGCAGGGTGGGTGCTCCTTCATAGAGGGATTGGAAAATTTCCAGATTCCGTATCGTAAACCGGTCCAGCCAGACATAATGCTCCCGTTCTATACGGGATAAGCGGGAGATGTGTCCCGTGTGGGTATGTTGTGTCAGATCCAGGTACTGAAGAATGGCTCCGCTGGCGATGATCCCATGATTCATCTCCTGGACTCCGAATCCCTTCAGGGTTTGGGTGCCAAACTGTTGCTGAAGCTTGTCCCTGGCATTTTCCTCTGTGTAGACCCATTCCTCCAGCAGAAAAGTAAAATAGGACTCTCCGAACATCTCCTGAAACTGTTCGCGATGGCTTCTCTGCACCAGGACTTCTTTAGGCTTAAAGCTGGTCAGCAATTTATCTATAAAGGCCTGATCGCCCTGAGAAGTCAGAAACTCCCCGGTGGAGATATCCAAAAAAGCAATGCCGTGAAGCTGCCGGTCCAGATAGAGACTGGCCAGAAAGTTGTTTTCCCGGTTATCCAGTACATTCTCATTGTAGGTAACTCCCGGAGTAACCAGTTCGGTAATCCCCCTTTTCACAATCTTCTTTGTGAGTTTGGGATCCTCCAGCTGCTCACAAATGGCCACCCTTTGTCCGGCCCGTACCAGCTTGGGCAGGTAGTTATCCAGGGCATGGTATGGAAATCCCGCCAGCTCCACAGAGGAGGCTGCTCCATTGGCCCTTTTAGTAAGTGTGATGCCCAGTATTTCAGAGGTTCGTATGGCATCTTCCCCAAAAGTCTCATAGAAATCTCCCACCCGAAAGAGCAGCACGGCATCCGGGTGACTTGCCTTGACGGAGTAGTATTGTTTCATCAAGGGTGTTTCCACGATATTTTTAGGAATGGTCATTCGTAACACATTGTCTTCCAAAAATAGAGCTTATGTCACGATTATCGAAGGGTTGTTGAAAAGTAAGCGCTTTTAATTGTGCGGTATTTTCCCGTAATTGAAATTATGCGTCACGGAAAACACACTCTTACCTATCTGATTTTCGCAGGCTTTTTCCTGGGAATCCTGTTTGGATGGCTGATTGGTGAGCCTATTCTTCCGGTGGCCGAACCCATGAAAGAGCTTTTTCTTCGACTACTCAAAATGGCCATCCTGCCCCTGGTAATTACTTCCATTGTTAGTGCGGTGATTCAGGTTGGTAGTAGTAAAGGATTAGGATTGATCAGTTTACGCACGTTTATTTATTACATTACTACAAGTGTTCTGGCTATTTTGACAGGACAGCTGCTAGTGAATGTTTTTCAACCTGGAAGAGGGGGCAATATTGGACTGATGGAACAGCCTGAAGAGATTGGGGTGGTTGACCAGGGCCTGGGAGAAATGTTGCTTGAGCTGATCCCGGAAAATCCCTTTGCTGCCATGGCCAATGGTGATGTGCTCCCGGTCATTTTCTTTTCCCTCCTTTTTGGGTTTTTTGTAACCCGGCTGAAAACGGACCAAAAAACTCTTCTGGGTGGGTTTTTTAAGGCCGCATTTGAAACCATGATGAAGTTGACCTCCTTTGTGATCTGGACTGCCCCCATTGGAGTATTCGGTATTATTGCCGGCATAGTTGCCAGAACCGGGTTTGAGGCTTTCGCCTCTCTGGGAAAATTTTTCCTGGTAGTCATGGCTGGCCTGGCTATTCATTTCTTTGTCACCCTCCCGCTGATCCTGAAATACATAGGGAAGGTCCGCCCGGTCAAACATTACCGGGGCATGCTCTCGGCATTGATGACTGCCTTCTCAACCTGTTCCACCATTGTTACCCTTCCTCTGACCATGAAAGCGGTCACTGAAACTTCGGGGGCTTCAGAAAAAGCGGCTGGATTTGTACTACCCATCGGGGCCACCATCAATATGGATGGAACAGCTCTTTATGAATGTGTGGCTGCCATTTTTATTGCCCAGGCCTACGGATTTGACCTGGGACTGGCACAACAGGGTATTGTCGTTCTCACCGCCGTTCTGGCCTCCATTGGTGCGGCCAGCATCCCCATGAGCGGACTGGTCATGCTAAGTATCATTCTCAATGCCGTGGGGCTCCCGCTGGAGGGAGTGGCCATGATCCTGGCTGTAGACCGGATCCTGGACATGTTCCGTACCACGGTCAACGTATTTTCGGATAGTGTTGGAGCTGTAGTGATCAGCCGCCTGGAAGGTGATACATAAAAAAACCGCCACCCCTCTCGGGAGGACGGTTTTTTTAGGATTCGTTATAAATTTATTACAGACTGATATCCACCCCAAGGGCCACAATCAAAGTGTTTTTTCCATAAGTATCGGTAAATGGAATAGCGGAAGGAAATCCGGAAGGTTGATAGGACTGTGACTTGCTGTAATCATCATACATGGTTAAGCTGACACCCGCATTGACAATGATCCTTTCTCCTAAATCTACAAATAGTCCCCCGCCAATAGTCTGACTCTTCAGTGCATAACTGAGATCTGACTGGTAGTTGGCGTTCACTCCATTGTTCCCGGTGGAATATCCGGCGCTTACGCCAAGAATACTCAGCAGCTTATACTCCAGTCCGCCAGAGAAAACGTAGCCATTCTGATCGATGGTCAGATCATTGTTTATCTGCTCCCCGCCTTCGTCTGTGTCCCCGTAAAAGGCTGATTTATCCAGGAAGTAGTTAAAACTTAAACTGGCAGTAAGTTTCTTTATCGGCTTCACTTCCACACCCAGGGCTAACATACCGGGAAGGTCCGCTCTCACCTTCTCTCCATCAGGAAACATATCTACATCGTCCACCTCGGTTTCATTGGTAAGTTCGATCTTGGTATGATGCTCATACTTGGCAGCAATATTCAGCATGTCGGAAATATGCACGTTTACCCCGATGATCGGCGTAAATCCTGTTCCCGTCTGGATGGCATTCAGGTTCGCATCGGCCGTAGCAATATCCAGGCCGGCTGCTGTTCCGTTCAGGGTGCCCACGGTAATCGGATCTGCTCCACCGCTCATGAAATCGTAGCTCTGGGCCACAAACCTCAGATAATCTCCCGCTGTCTGGGTCCCTCCATAGGCCGCAGGGGCATCAATGGTAATTCCGCTCAGAGAACCTTCATAGCTGTTCTTGGCCGTCACCATTCGGGCACCGAGAAAGACCGAAATCATATTATTCACGGCATAGGTAGCTCCCAGCTGGTAGCTCATATAGGTGGAGGTTCCGAGAAAGGAGGCGTCTAAATTATATCCGGTTATATTCCTAAATCCTGGATCTGTTCCTGAGGCTGCGAGAATGCCCTGATCTAATGGTCCTAAGGAGCCCTGTAACAAGGGTACCAGGGAGGCAACTGGGATCTCGAAAGAAGGAAGTCCAGTTGGAAAATCGGCACTACCTCCGCCGCCAATGATATTAAAGCCTCCGGAAAAGGTCCATTTATCCATTTTAAAGGCTGCATATATACTGGGGAAGACAGGGGCCATCAAATCAGCCTCATAAGTAGCGGGGTCCCCGGACAAATAGGTATAATCACTGGAGATGTTTCTGGTTTGAAAAATGGTCTGGTTGGATATTGAAAGATGCAGTCCGTTTTTCAATTGGGAAAGTCCTGCGGGGTTGAAGTAAACTGCATCAACTCCCAGGGTGGCGTTCCTGGATAGAATACGCACCCATGCAGCGCTCTGGTTGGTATTGGTTACCAGTCCGCCTGCCATTAATAATTGGGCAGAAACCAGCACTCCAATCACCAATAAATACATTCTTTTCATGTGAATTCTTTTGTGTTTAGCGCACACAAGAAAGTAAAAAAAATTTAAATCAACATTTTTCCCCTAAGTTGGTTATCACTATGTTCGTCTAAATTGTATAAAATGAAAGACCTCTGGGATAAAAGATATAGTGACCAAAATTATGTATACGGCAAAGAGCCCAATGCCTTTTTTTCAACTCAGATGAACAGATTAACCCCGGGATTTCTGCTTCTTCCGGGTGAGGGGGAGGGTAGAAACGCCGTTTATGCAGCCGAAAAAGGATGGGAAGTGGAGGCCTTTGATCAAAGTTTTCCCGGATATGAAAAAGCCGTGGATCTGGCCTCTGAAAAGAAAGTTCGCATAAACTACCAGGTCTGTCAGCTGGAGGATTATTCCTTTAAATCTGAATTTTATGATCTTGCCGGGCTTATCTTTTTCCATTTGGAACACCCCGCGAGGAAGTATCTTCATCAGCGTATTTTCGAATCCTTGAAACCGGGAGGAACGCTGGTCCTGGAAGCTTTCCATAAGGACCAACTGGGCAGGGATACGGGAGGTCCCAGATCTCTTGAAATGCTTGTTGATGAAGAGATCCTCTCTGACGATTTTGTTGCATTTGAAACCCTTATCCTCGAAAAAATGGTCCGAAAACTCAACGAGGGGCCCTTTCACCAGGGAGAAGCTTCTGTCGTCCGGTTTGTAGGAAAAAAACCCCTTTAATATGTTAAGCAACAATAAACAAGAGTTAACCCGGGTCTCCATCCTCTCCTCTGAAGAACTTTCCGAAGGCCTTTTCCTGATCAGTTTTAAACGCCCCTTTGATTTTATAGCCGGACAGGTGATTGGAATTACCCTCCGGGAAAATGATGCCCGGCGTCTCTACAGCATCTGCAGCGGGGAGAAGGAAGATGATATCCGGATTCTTTACCAAGTAGTAGACGAGGGTTATCTGACCCCCCAGCTTTCAGATTTAGTGGCCGGGGACAGCATCTGGATCACTCCCCCGGGAGGAGAGTTTACCGGAACAGAGGAACCTGCGGTCTGGATTGCCACCGGCACCGGAATTGCCCCCTACTACGCGATGTTTTGCTCGGGGCTGGGAAAAAATAAAACACTGATACATGGCAGCCGCTATCTGGAACAGTTTCATTTTTACGACGAGTTCCAGGAAGTCCTGGGCAAAAACTACATCCGGTGCTGCAGCGCAGAAAAAGATCCGGAGGTTTATTCCGGAAGGGTAACGAGCTACCTGGAAGAACAGCAGGACCTGGATCCGGAACTAAATTATTACCTTTGCGGGAGTGCTGATATGGTAGTTGAAACCCGGGACCTGCTCATCAGCAAGGGGATCCCTTTTCATCATATCATCTCGGAAATATATTTCTGATACATGCGCGAAATTCTGTTCGGTAAGACCCTGGAAGAGCTGAAAGCACTAAGTCAGACCCATGGGCTTCCCTCTTTCACCGGTACACAACTGGCTGAATGGCTGTATAAGAAAGAGGTCGCTTCCATACAGGAGATGACTAATCTTTCGAAAAAAGCACGAGCACTGCTCGAGGATAACTATGAGACAGGGATCCGTCCTCCGGTGGAGGTACAGGAGTCGGTGGATGGAACCAAGAAATACCTCTTTCAGGCGGCCGGGGGTAAGTTTATTGAAACGGCCTATATCCCGGAAATTAAACGAAGCACCTTGTGCATATCCTCGCAGGTGGGCTGCAAGATGGGTTGTCTCTTCTGTATGACGGGTAAACAGGGGTTCCAGGGAAATCTGAGTTCAGGAGAAATTCTAAATCAATTTCGGAGTATCCCGGAATGGAGAGAGATCTCCAATATTGTCTATATGGGGATGGGTGAGCCCCTGGACAACCTGGAGGAGGTACTAAAAAGTCTGGAGGTGCTTACATCGGACTGGGGATTTGCCCTGAGCCCCCGAAGAATAACGGTCTCTACCATAGGGATCACCCCGGCTATGCTTCAGTTTCTTGACAGGAGCAATGCGCACCTGGCGGTAAGCCTGCACACTCCCTTCGATGAGGAGCGTCGTAAACTGATGCCTGTTCAGCAGGTCTATCCCCTGAAAGAGGTCTTAAAAGAGATTAGATCCTGGGACTTTGGCCGGCAACGAAGGATCTCCTTCGAATATATTCTTTTTAAAGACTTTAACGATTCGGCGGCACACGTGAACGAACTCTCAAGGATCCTTCATGGGATCCGTTGTCGGATCAATTTGATCCGCTTCCACCCCATCCCCGACACCCCACTTGAATCGCCAGATGAAGAGACCATTAACTTATTCAAGGAAAAGCTTACTGCCAAGGGTATAACCACCACCATAAGGGCCAGCCGGGGACAGGACATTTGGGCCGCCTGCGGCTTACTTTCCACAAAAAAACTGGCTGATAAATAGCAAAACCATCCATCAATCCTAAAAAGAGGATGCTCTGGATTAAAGATTTGCTGCTTCTTTTCTTTCCGTCCAACTGCCTGGTCTGTGGAAAAAGACTACCCTCCCGCCTGCAGGCTCTTTGTTTTGTCTGCGAAACGAACCTGCCAAGAACCAATTTCCAAAAGGAGGATTCTAACCCGGTCAGTCAGATATTCTGGGGAAGGGTTCCTGTGGTTTCTGCAACTTCCCTGTTCCGGTTTGAAAAGGGCTCTGCTTACCAGTCTTTGCTTCACGAGTTAAAATACAAAGGGCACAGGAGGGCCGGACTCTACCTGGGTCGTTTGCTTGGACAGGCTCTTTTGAACACTCCTTATTCGGAATGTGAACTGATGATCCCGGTACCTCTTCACAGGAGAAAACTAAAACAGCGGGGGTATAACCAGAGTGAGATCATTGCCCTGGGAGTTTCTGAAATAACAGGGATTCCCCTGGCTGCCAGGCTGATTAAGCGAAAAGATTACCGCAGTTCACAGACCACCATGACCCGCCAGGAGCGATTTGAGAATATGTCCGGAGTTTTTGCGCTTTCCGACTCTAGCGGGAACCTGGAAGATAAGAAGATTTTACTTATCGATGATGTGCTGACTACCGGAGCAACTCTGGAAGCCTGTTGCCAGGCACTTTTGAGCCAATTCAACTGCAGAATTTACATAGCAACCGTGGCCTGCGCCTAGATTACTGATGAACCAGGCTGTAAGCCAGGGTGAGGGAAATAACATTGTGAAAATACCCCCTGTATAGAGGATGGTTCCATTCTTCCGGATCGCGGAAGGGAATCGCCGAGTTTGTATACCGGAGCCCGGCCATGATCTTTCCATTGAACCAGTATCCTATGCCTGCAAAAACACTTAAGCCAAATCTCCTGTTTTCAGGGTAGGTGGAAGGATCCATCAATCCGTTCTCATCCGAGAACCTGGTGGCCACAAGCACTTCTGGCGAAGTCCCTATCTCCAGCAATATTTTATCCTCGAAAAGGTAATGAACCGATAAGGGTAGCTCCACAATATGGTAAACACTCCGGTAAAGTGTCAGATCATTATCGGCAGGCCCTTTATAAACGCCCCGTGATCCATATTTTATTTCAAGCTGCCAGGAGATGTTGTAATCCATAGGCCGGTTCATAAAGAATCCGCCACAAAGTCCCAGCTTGTTGAATCCCGTGTAAGAGTCACCGTCCACCTGTGAGGCTGTTACACCTCCATACAGTCCAACATTTAAATGTTGTCCAGCAGTATCTGTCAGAGCAAAAATTACCCAGAAAAATACGAAAACACTCCTGTACCTGATCCTAGTCATTCCTGAGTTCCTTAATCAGCAATTGAACCCCTTCACCGGCGCCTGAGGCGATAATTTTTAATCTGGGGTGACCCGTGATGGCCACTTCATTGGGATCAATCACATAGACAGGCGCCCCGGGAGGAACATAATTGATCAATCCCGCTGCCGGGTATACATTCATGGATGTTCCAATGATAACAAAAACATCCGCTGAAGAGACCACTTCAACCGCCTCCTCAAGAGCAGTTACGGCCTCTCCGAACCAGACCACGTGGGGGCGCAGTTGAGACCCCTTTTCACATAGATCTCCTTCTTCAAGTTTCCATCCCTCAATATCATATACCAGCCCAGGGTCCACGGTACTGCGTGACTTTCTCAGTTCGCCATGGAGATGCAGGATGTTGCTCGATCCAGCTCTCTCATGCAGGTCATCCACATTCTGTGTAACAATAAAAACCTCAAAATCTTTCTCCAGCTCCACCAGCCCATGGTGACCCTTGTTGGGAGAGGTTTCAAGCAATTGTTTCCTTCGCTCGTTATAGAAGCGCAGAACCATCGACTTGTCGCTGGCCCATCCGCCCGGACTGGCCACTTCGTATACATTATGCTCCTCCCACAGGCCTCCCATTTCCCGAAAGGTCCTCAGTCCACTCTCTGCACTCATCCCGGCACCGGTCAGCGCCACCAGCTTTTTCATGATTATCCCGGTTTATATTGCTCTTCTGCTTCAAGTCTGGTATATTCTTCCACCTCCCACCGCTCATTTACATAGAGCCCCAGATAGGTGATCCCGGTTCCAAAGGCCCGTTGCAGGTAATCCAGAGACTGGTCCAGTTGATCCTCCTGAAACGCCCTGTCACCAGGATTATCAGTACAGTCATGATGGCCCACCAGGGCGATAAATTTTGACTCATGATCTTCCAGCGATGCCCGGATTTGCTCTTTTAAGGTAATCAAGCGGCATTTATCACTTTTTTTAGTCAGGGTTCTCAGAGGGCCCGCCTCATTCGCGGAATCAAAAAAATCAATGTCAAAATTTTTTTTCAGATAGTCCAGAACCGGGTACTGAACCCGCCCATCCGTGCAATTAATCACCGTTCCAAACTTCATTTTCCCTTCTGATAAAATTATTCCTTTCACGTAAATATAAGATTTTGGCTGAACAATTAGTTTCTTTACATTTAGACAGGATGATTGACCAGCAAACCATAAATCAAATATTCAATACCGCCGATATTGTGGAGGTAATCTCTGATTTTGTGACTCTGAAAAAAAGCGGAGCCAACTACAAGGGGCTCAGCCCCTTCTCCAATGAAAAAACACCTTCTTTTATTGTCTCCCCGGCAAAAGGGATTTTTAAAGATTTTAGTTCGGGAAAGGGAGGCAATGTGGTAGGTTTCCTGATGGAGCATGAGAAACTCTCCTATCCGGAGGCCCTCAGGTACCTTGCCCAGCGTTACAATATTGCCGTAGAGGAAAGAGAGCTAAGCGCAGAGGAAATCCAGCAAAAGAATGAAAGAGAGAGTCTGATGACAGTCACAGCCTTTGCTGCTTCCTACTTCTCTGCTCAACTGGAAAGTGACGAAGGGCGTTCCATAGGTCTGGCTTATTTCAGAAAGCGGGGTTTTCGTGATGATATTCTGAAAAAATTTGAACTTGGTTACAGTCCGGAAAAACGAAACGCATTTAGTGAGGAAGCCGGAAAAAACGGATATAAGCAAAGTTACCTGGTAAAAACCGGACTCTCCATTGAAAGGGAAAATTATCTCTTTGACCGTTTTGCAGGCAGGGTAATCTTTCCTATTCACTCTCTTTCAGGTAATGTTATCGGCTTTGGGGGCAGAACCTTAAAATCTGATAAGAATATCGCTAAATACCTGAACTCCCCCGAATCTGATATCTATCACAAGAGCCGGGTGCTCTATGGCTTGTTTCAGGCAAAAAAATCCATAGTCTCAGGGGACAGATGTTTCCTGGTGGAAGGTTATACGGACGTAATTTCCCTGCATCAGGCCGGGATTGAAAACGTGGTGGCTTCTTCCGGAACAGCCCTAACCACAGACCAGATCCGTTTAATCAAACGATTTACACAGAATATCACCATCCTTTATGATGGGGATGAAGCCGGAATCAAGGCTTCTTTCAGGGGCATAGATATGATTCTGGAAGAGGGGATGAATGTGAAGGTGGTAATGCTCCCGGCGGGAGAGGATCCGGATTCGTATGCCCGGTCTCACAGTTCATCCGAGTTTCTGGAATATATTCAATCCAGTGAGAAAGATTTTATCTCCTTTAAGACCGAGCTTCTGCTGGCTGATACCCGGCACGATCCTATCAGGCGAGCCCAGCTGATCACCGATATTGTCAGATCCGTATCCGTCATTCCCGATGGGATCATGCGGAGCGTTTTTCTGAAAGAGAGCGGCCAGCTTCTGGGGGTAGAGGAACAGGTTCTCTATAACGAAGTCAATAAGATCCGTCTTCGAAAACAGGAACAACAGTGGCGCAGGGAACAAACAGGTCGACGACAGCCCGGTGATCCGGGCCTTAGCACCTTGCCAAAACAACCCGTTGTTCCTGGCTTCGTGGAGAATATTTATTCTGAAGTTGAAGAACGTGAGATTATCTATTTCTTGCTCAAGTTTGGCAACCAGAAACTTCATATAAGCGGAGAGGAGCATTCTGAGATTAGCGTAGCCCAGTATATTATCAGAGAAATTCAAAATGATGAATTGGAGTTTAATAATCTGGTTTACAATCAGATATTTGAAAATGTAAAAGATCTGATTGAACGAGGGGAGGAGGTGGCAGAGCGCTATTTCGTTTACCACGATCACCCCGGGGTGCGGGAATTGGCGGTGGATATTTTTACCTCGCGATATGAACTAAGTAAAGTCTGGAAACGCAAAGAGGCCTATGTGGAACTGCCCGGAGAAAACCTGGGTTTTGAGATTCCAAAAACCCTTCTCTCCTACAAAATGATGGTTGTTGAAAAAGCCCTGTCTCAATTGCGTAAAGAGCTGGGGGAAAGCGAAAAGAAAAAGGATCTGGAAACTCTTAACCAGATCATCGTAAGAATCCAAAGTCTTGAAAAGGTAAGACGGGAACTTTCGATCGGCCTGGGAGGCCGGACGGTAATCCGCTAATCAACTATTGCTCATTCAGTTTCTCTGCCAGTTTTACCATAGCATGGAGCAGTCCCGTCTCAATGTTTCTGAAATCCGTAATTTCTCTTTGCTGGTACTGGACAAGCATATGAAGGGTTTGATTTTTCTGCTCCATTAATTTATATAAGTCGCTCTTATTCAGACGGTAAGCTTCTCTGATCCTTCGTTTCAGCAGATTTCGATCAACTGCCCGCTTAAAAAGCCTTTTGGGAACCGAAACGGCCATGGCAAGCGGATAAGGACCCCGATCCTCTAATTTGAAAATGATCCGAATGGGGGAGGCATAGACAGATTTGCCCGTTTCAAACAGAAGTGAAATGGCTTTCCTGCTGGAAAGTCTTTCTTTTTTTGAAAATGAAAACTGCTTTACGATCTCCCGTTGCTCTTATTGTAGTTCTTTATAAAGTTCTCCAGGGCCATGGTCATCGAGGGGGCCTGAGGCTGTGGAGCTGTAATGTCCAACCTTAATCCTGCTTCTTCTGCTGCCTTTGCCGTCTTGGCACCAAAGGAGGCGATTTTTGTGTTGTTCTGCTTAAAATCGGGGAAATTCTGGAATAGTGACTTAATCCCTGAAGGACTGTAAAAGACCAGGATATCATAATTCACATCGGCCAGGTCGGATAGATCGCTGCATTCGGTTCTGTAAAGTATGGCTTTGGAGAAATTAAAGCTGCCTTTATTCAGCAGTTCGGGGATCTCCTCTTTGTGTGCAGCAGAAAGGGGCAGCAGAAATTTCTCATCCTTGTGCTTGTTCATGACTTCCACCAGATGCGGGATCATACCGTTTCCATAGAAAATCTTTCTTTTACGGTAAACGATATATTTCTGGAGATAATAAGCTGTGGCCTCTGACACACAGAAATATTTCATGGTGTCGGGAATGCTGGTCCGCGTCTCCTCGGCCATTCTGAAATAATGGTCAATTGAGGTTTTACTGGTAAAAATAACTGCCGTGTGAGAGCCCAGGTCCACTTTTTCCTGCCGAAAATCTCTTGCTGTAACACCTTCCACATGAATGAAAGGCCTGAAATCAATTTTCAGATTATGTTTGCTTGCTAAATCAAAATAGGGTGATTTGTTATTCTCAGGCTCTGGCTGAGAAACAAGGATTTTCCTTATTCTTCCCATATTATTCCGTTTTAATTTCTCTCTTAAAGGACACCTTCCAACCACCTGTATAATAATACAAGAGGTGCTATTTCAAGGGCACAAAGGTACAAAAACATATAGAATACTAAAATATCTTTTCGATAAGAAAATACAATTCCTCTGATGACTCTCATTACAATAATGCCCGCAAGGACAAAAATACTAATCCAGAAAAACACCACCTGGATGCTTCCCCTTGTATAAACCAGCAGGAACATCAGGGGCAGAACAGCCATTCCTGACAGTTTGTTAAATATGAAAATATTGTATAAATACTCTCTGACGAGCTTCAGCCTGTTGAACAATAATCCTGCTGCATTGAATAGCACTGTTCTGCAAATAAACAAGCCGGCCAGAAAGGCCAGATTAAACAGGTATAATGAAGCTCCCTGCAACTCATATGGCTTCAGGCCTACCCGCATCTCCAGGTGGAAAAGCATAAAAGCCACACTCAGAAAATAAAACAGGTACAGCACGATGTCTAATTGGTTCTGCAACAAGCTGTTATCCTGAAACATCCGATTTGCTACCTGAAAATTTGTGGAGGCCTGTACAGTTTGAGTTAAAATGTTGCCATAATAGAGCCTGATCCAGGCAAATAGTCCGATCAGCAGAAACAGAAAGATAAAATACCAGGTGGGTTGGTGGAGCGGCATTCTTTCAAGTAGCTCTACTCCACCCGTATAGGATGTGCTTTCTATAGCAGAGCCTTTAAAAATAGCATGTACAACAGTATCCTGGCCCGGCATTTGTAGAAAATTTGTCCACAAAGATACATATCACACTTTCTAAAAAAAAGTTAAATGTTGGGAAGAATTAATTTCTTTGTAGTTCCTTTATACCCGCTTGAACCAAGTGATAATATGAGTTTTATAAAAGTATGATCTGAATGAAAAAGCATAAACATATCTTATATCTGGCTGGATTTCTTATTTTCCTCTTAAGTGTTGGTTTTTCTACCTTAAAAAATAAGGATCTTGAACTGGTTAAAAACCTGGATATCTACTACACTCTTTTCAGGGAGCTAAACATGTTTTATGTGGATGAAACAGATCCTGAAAAGCTTGTCACAACCAGTATTGAGGCCATGCTTTCCTCGCTTGACCCCTATACAGACTATATACCGGAATCCGACATGGATGATTTTCAATTCCAGACTACCGGTGAATATGGAGGGATCGGTTCTTTGATCAGAAGGTCTAATGAACAGGTAATGATTGCAGAACCTTATGAAGGCTTTCCCGCAGCAAAGGCAGGGATAAGAGCCGGCGATCTGATTTTAGAAGTGGATGGGGTAGATACCAGGAACCTGGCAATTGAATCGGTCAGTGAGCGCTTAAAAGGGAAACCCGGCACCGAGCTTTCTCTGACCATTGAACGTTACGGAGAAGAAAAGCCCCTTAAGTTTAAACTATCCAGAGAGAAAATATCTATTCTGAATGTTCCCTATTACGGAATGATTGATCAGGGGACGGGATACATCCGCATTTCTAATTTTACAAGTGGCGCCAGCAAAGAGGTTGAAAATGCTTTGAATGAATTAAAGAAAGAGAATCAATTAAATTCCCTGGTCCTTGATCTGCGTTCCAATCCGGGAGGCTTGCTGATAGAAGCGGTAAGAATCTGTAATCTGTTTGTTGATAAAGGCGAAATGATTGTAAGCACCCGGGGGAAGATGAAACAGTGGGATTCTGAATATTCCACCACGCAGGTGCCTCTGGACAGGGAGATTCCCCTGGTGGTCCTGGTAAACCGTGGATCTGCGTCCGCCTCTGAAATTGTGGCAGGAGCTTTACAGGACCTGGATCGGGCCGTAATTGTTGGGCAACGCACCTTTGGTAAAGGCCTCGTGCAAACTTCCAGGCCTCTCAAATACAACGCACAATTAAAAGTAACTACCGCTAAATATTATATTCCCAGTGGTCGTTGTATCCAGGCGCTTGACTATACCCATCGCAATGAAGATGGCAGTGTGGGAGTCATCCCCGATTCACTCATTTCGGAATACCAAACCCAAAACGGACGTCTGGTCTATGATGGTGGAGGAATTCAGCCCGATTTTGAAGTGATCCCGGAAATGCTTTCAGAAATTGCCATCCAGCTTTATACTCAGGGTTTATTTTTTGACTTTGCCACACGGTACCGAAACACAAATGATGAAATAAGTTCTCCAAAATCTTACTCATTATCAAGTGATGAGTATGCATTATTTAAAGATTTCATTGAAGAAAAAGATTTTGAGTTTCAAACGGCCAGTGAAAAGACCTTTGCCACGCTTGTGAAAAGCGCCAAAAGAGAAAAATATTACGAGCTAGCAAGTGAAGAGTTCTCCTCCCTGGAAGAGAAACTTGCTCACAATAATCTTAAGGATCTGGAAACCTTTGAAAAGGAGATCAAACAGATCCTTGCGGAAGAGATTGTGAACAGGTACTATTTTCAGGCGGGAAGAATACTGAAACAAATACAGGAAGACTCTCAACTGGACAAAGCCCGCGAGATACTTAATGAACCCGGAATGCTGAAAGAAGTCTTAAGCGGAAACAAGGGAGCCCTCGCGAAAGCTAACAATTAGAACTAAAGTCTTAGTGTGCCTCCAGCCAGTTGGCTCCCACGCCCATATCCACAATAAGGGGTGCTGACAATCTGGTGGCATTCTCCATTTCCATTTTGGTAATCTCTTGCACCCTTTCAAGCTCATTTGGCAGAACATCGAAATTCAATTCATCGTGAACCTGAAGAATCAGCGCCGACCCCAGTTTCTCTTCTTCAAAGGCCCTCTGAATGCGGATCATGGCTATTTTTATAATATCTGCAGCGGAGCCCTGTATGGGGGAGTTTATGGCATTTCGCTCCGCATTCCCCCGTACAACCGAATTCCTTGAAAGAATATCAGGGAGGTATCGTCTTCTGCCAAACATGGTCTCCACATATCCCTTTTCTCGGGCCATTCGGATAGAGGCATCCATAAATTCTTTCACTTTGGGATAAGATACAAAATACCCTTCGATAAGGTCTTTTGCCTCCGTTCGGGAAATTTGCATTCTCTGGGATAGGCCAAAAGCTGAAATGCCGTATATGATTCCGAAATTAGCTGTTTTCGCCCGGCTTCTCATTTCCTTGCTAACCTCTTCCATGGGAATCTTATATATTTTAGCAGCCGTGGCCGTATGGATGTCCTCCTTGTCGACAAAGGCCTGGATCATCTGCTCATCACCGCTTAAATGTGCCATCACTCGCAGCTCAATCTGAGAATAGTCAGCCGAAAAAAACACATTTTTTTTCTTCTCCGGTATAAACGCCCTTCGGATCTCTCTTCCGCGCTCCTCCCGGATGGGTATATTCTGGAGATTCGGATTTACCGATGAGAGCCTGCCTGTGGTAACCAGGGCCTGGTTAAAAGAAGTGTGCAATTTTCCGGTCCCTGGCTTTACAAGCAGGGGGAGAGCAGTAACATAGGTGCTGAGAAGTTTTTTTAATGACCTGTATTCCAATACTTTACCTATAATGGGATGCTTGTCTTTTAATTGGATCAGTATCTCTTCGCCGGTGGCATACTGCTTGGTTTTCGTCTTTTTGGGATTCTCCACTATTTTCATTCTTTCAAACAGTACTTCTCCGAATTGTTTGGGCGAATTGATATTAAATTCCATGCCTGCCAGCGTATATATTTGCTGCTCCGCTTCCAGGATATCTTCTCTTAATTTGATTGCAAAATGATTCAATGCCTTCACATCCAGTTTAACCCCCTGATGTTCCATCTTCATCAAAACAGGGATCAAGGGCATTTCAATAGTTTCAGAAAGCTCGAGGAAGCCATTATCCGCGATTTCTTTTTTGAGAATTTGCGCCAGCTGCCAGGTAATATCTGCATCTTCACCGGAATATTCTTTGGCCTTTTCCGGGGAAATGGATCTGAAAGATGATTGTCTGGCACCCTTTTTCCCGATAAGGGATTCGATACTAATCATGGTATAATTCAGGTATTGTTCTGCCAGAATATTCAGATTGTGCTTCTGTTCGGGTTTTAAGATAAAATGTGCAACCATAGTATCAAATAAGCTGCCTTTTACCTCTATTTCATAATTCTTTAAGATGTGAAGATCATATTTTAAATTCTGCCCGATCTTTTCAATCTCCTCCTTACCGAAGGGTTCCTTTAAAAGCTCCAGCCACTCCAGAATTTCTTTCCTCTCTTCACTAAAGGAGATATAGGCTGCCTGTTTTGCCTCCCAGCTGAATGCCATACCCACCAATTCTGCTTCCATCACATCCAGGCCGGTTGTTTCTGTATCGAAGCAGAATGACTTTAAACCGGAAAGCTCCTTTGCCAGCTTCTTAACTCCTTCTTTGGTATCGATCAGGCTGTAGTGGTGCTTCACAGAATCAATGGACGCGAACAAAGTCTCCAGTTCTGCCTTTCTCTGCATACTGTTATCCTCAAACAGGTTTCCCTGTCCGCTTGCGGAACCTGAAAATTTGGGGTCCGGGGAGCTTTCACTGGTCGATCCCGTGGGCGCAGACAGGCTTAAGCTTAACACTCTGTCCGCTATGTTTTTAAATTCCAGTTCATTAAATAATTTTGTGAGCTGGTCTCGATTTAGCTCCTTCCGCTTTAGATCAGCCGGATCGAATTGGATGGGTACATCCAGCGCAATGGTTGCCAGTTCTTTGGAGAGCATTACCTGCTCTCTGGAGTTTTCGATATTCTCCTTCTGTTTCCCTTTAAGTTCATTAATATTTCCGTATACTCCCTCCACAGACCCAAATTGTCCAATCAGCTTTTGGGCTGTTTTTTCACCTATTCCCTTAGCTCCCGGAATATTATCGGCCGAATCTCCCATTAAAGCCAGATAATCAATTATTTGTTCTGCACGTTCCACGAGGAACTTTTCTCTCACTTCAGAAAGCCCCAGCACTTCGGCCCCTCCTCCTGCCCGGCCGGGTTTGTACATAAAAATATGCTCCGATACCAGCTGTGCAAAATCCTTATCAGGCGTCATCATATACACCTCGAAACCCTTTTTTTCTGCCTGTTTGGCTAAGGTTCCTATAACATCATCTGCCTCATATCCGGATTCTTCTATAACCGGAATATTAAAGCCTTCCACCAGCTTTTTTATATAGGGCACTGCCAATATAATATCCTCGGGGGTAGCATCCCTGTTAGCCTTGTATTCCGGAAACATATCATGCCGGAAGGTGGGACCGGGAGGATCAAAAACCACGGCAATATGTGATGGGGATTCTTTTCGAAGAATCTCTTCAAGAGCCAGGGTAAACCCAAATACAGTTGAAGTGGGGAGGCCTTTTGAATTGACCATGGGGTTTGAAATAAATGCATAGTATGCCCTGAAAATCAAGGCATAAGCATCCAGGAGGAATAATTTCTTTTCCACTATTTTATCTGTTAGTTACTGATTATCTGTTGCGTGCCACTCGGCATAGGAGGTGGCCGTTTCATAGAGCTTCACAGAAAACAACTGCACGGCTGAAGGGAGAAGGGGGCTAATCTTTTCAGCAATATGTATAACAAGATTTTCGCAAGTAGGCTGAAAATTAACAAGATGCACCTTTCCATACATCTCATTTAGTCTATCAGGAAGGGCGCTCTCTGCTCCGCGATATATTACCAGGGAATGATCGAAGTGATCGACTACAGGTCCTTTGACCACAGCTTTCAGATCCGTAAAGTCAAGCACCATTCCCAATTTGTGACTGTTTGCATCCGCTATGGGTTCTCCAATAACCGTTACCGTAAGTTTGTAAGAGTGCCCGTGTATATGCCGGCATAGCCCGTCATAGTTCCACAAGGCGTGTGCCATTTCGAAATGAAACTCCTTGGTAAGCCTAACTTTCTTCATGCTTTCATATTTTTCAATCACAGGCACATTCGCTGATACATTTTACCAGAGTACTCAAATTCTTTCTTTTCAGGTAATAAAGGGTGTTTTTTCCCTTCCGCACAGAGGCAAGAATGCCCTTATCTTTCAAAATGCCAAGATGATGAGATGCTGTGGATTGCTCAATGTGGAGCAAATTGTGAATTTCGGTCACATTCAGTTGATTTCCCTCTCCCAGATAACCCAGAATTGCCAGCCGCATGGGATGAGAAATGGCTTTGATCATATTTGCAGCACGTTCAACTTCTTCAGGTTTTAGATCCGAAAACTCCATAATTTATGATTTCTTAAGCAGTACATATTGATCAAATACAAATATATTAATATTTAAGGTATTTAATATGTTATTTCTCCCCTCTTAAAAATTGACGCTATTCAGAGTTCTTTTTTCTACCTTTGAAAACTCTCAATGAATGCCAATGATCACTTTGGATACCATCAGGAAGCCTGTTAGCCGTGAAATGAAAGAATTTGATTCCCGATTCAAATCAGAAGTTTCCAGCAATATACCTCTTTTGACCATGGTTACCCGTTTTGTTCTTCGCAGGAAAGGAAAACAGATGCGCCCGCTTTTTGTCTTCCTCTCCTCCAGGCTCACCGGGGAGATCACCGAGGCTTCCTATACCGCTGCCTCTCTGGTAGAATTGATGCATACAGCCACCCTGGTACATGACGATGTGGTGGACGAATCCAATGAGCGCCGCGGAGTTTTTTCAGTAAACGCCATCTGGAGATCAAAGGTGGCCGTCCTCTTTGGGGATTACCTGCTTGCCCAGGGCTTGTTGTTGGCTGTAGAAAGAAAAAATTATGATCTTCTGGAGATCGTCTCTCACGCTTCCAGGGAAATGAGTGAGGGGGAATTGCTACAGATTCAGAAATCCCGAAGTCTGAATATCGATATGGAGACGTATTACGAAGTTATTCGGAAAAAAACGGCCAGTCTCATTGCTTCCTGCACGGCTTGTGGAGCCAAGGCTGCCGGCGCCAGCCAGGAGGTGGTTAATCGGGTATATGACATGGGAATTAATATAGGGATGGCCTTTCAAATCAAAGATGATCTCTTTGATTATCAACAACATGGTTCCATCGGTAAGCCTACCGGGAACGACATAAAAGATAAAAAGTTCACCCTGCCCCTAATTTACGCTCTAAACCAGGCAGATTCAGCCAGGCGAAAGGCCATCATCAGGAAAATTAAGAATGGAAATCGCAGTCAGCACGTGGTTAACGAAGTAGTCCAATTTGTGAATGACCTGGGAGGGATCGTGTATGCCAATTCTAAAATGCAGGAATATAAATCAGCCGCCATGGAGATACTTTACACCTTTCCTGAATCTCCCTCCAGATCTTCCCTTCGAGATCTTGTAGAGTTTACAGTATCCCGAAATAAGTAAATTAGTTCCGCCTCTGTTGAAAATGTTCCTGTATGAGCCTCGCCCTGGATAATCCCACCTCTTCCGTGAGCTCCTCGATGGTCGCCATTTTTATCCCATCTATGGATTTAAACCGTTTGAACAATTTCTCAATGGATCTTTTCCCTATTCCACTTATTCCTTCCATGGCGGAGCTGGTCATAGCTCCCGAGCGTTTCAGCCGGTGAAATGTAATTCCAAATCTATGCGCCTCATTTCTGAGATTCTGAATCAGCTTCAAAGATTCTGAATTTTTATCAATATAGAGAGGGACCGGATCCCCTGGAAAATAGATCTCTTCCAGCTTCTTGGCAATTCCAACAATGGCAATTTTACCCCGGAGATTAAGCTGGTCCAGACTGCTCAGGGCTGAGCTCAACTGGCCTTTTCCCCCATCGACCACGATCAGCTGCGGAAGGGCTTGTTTCTCATCTAATAGCCTTTTATAGCGCCTGTATACAACCTCTTTCATGGATGCAAAATCATCAATTCCCTCTACCTCCTTAATATTATAGTGCCGATATTCTTTCTTTTGCGGCTTCCCGTTCTTGAAGACAACACAGGCCGCAACCGGTTCGCTTCCCTGCATATTGCTATTATCAAAACACTCTATATGCCTGGGTAATTCCTTAAGCCTGAAATCAGCTTGCACGGCTTTGAGTACTCTTTCTGTCGCTCCTGCTGTTTTCTTTGACCCACTCCTTTTCATTTTTTCCAGCTTGTAGCTTTTCGCATTTCTTAAGGACAACTCCAGCAGCTTTAATTTATCGCCCCGTTTCGGAACTGTAATTTTCAAATGAGGAAAATACTCCTTCATTTCCACCGGAACGATAATTTCTCTGGAGCTGCTTTCAGTCCTGTTCCGGATATCGGTAAGGGCAAAGGCTAGTAGCTCCTTATCCTCTTCATCAAGTTTTTTCTTGATCTCCACCGTATGAGCTTGAACGATGGCTCCTTTTACCACCTTTAGAAAGTTAACAAAGGCTTCCTTTTCATCACTTATGATGCTATAAACCTCCACATCGTGAATGGCGGAATTAACAATGGTGGATTTACTTTGATACCGGGATAAGATTTCGATCTTCTCCTTAAACCGGTTAGCCTCCTCAAACTTAAATTCCGCAGCGTATTTTTTCATTTCACCCTTCAAATAGGTGAGTACATCACTTAGGTTCCCTTTTATAATATCCCTGATTTGACTGATATTCTTTTCATACTCCTCCGGACTTTGTAATCCAATACACGGGCCTTTACAATTTCCAATATGATACTCGAGGCATACTTTGAATTTTTCCGCTTTTATATTCTGCTCACTTAAGGATAGCTTGCATGTTCTTAATTGATAAAGCTGGCGAATCAGGCCAAGCAGGATTTTCACCGCATAGGCTGAAGTATAGGGTCCATAATATTTTGACCCGTCATTAATAATGGTCCTGGTAGAAAATACCCGGGGGAAGGGTTCATTCTTAATACAGATCCAGGGGAAAGTTTTATCGTCTTTTAAAAGAATGTTATACCGGGGTTGGTGTTTTTTGATCAGATTGTTTTCCAGCAGAAGTGCATCGGATTCACTATCCACCACGATGACTTTCAAATCATCGATCCGATCAACCAGTACTTTAATCTTATAGGATTCGAACTTCTTTTTGGTGAAATAGGAAGAGACCCGTTTCTTTAGATTTTTTGCTTTTCCAATATAAATGATTTCTCCATTCTTATCATAAAACTGATATACCCCGGATTGATCTGTCAGGGATGAAAGAATTGTGGAAATATCAAATTTATCACTCATTTTAAGCCTGTCTATAATGCACCTTCCGTGTCATGGGCCACCTCCCAACTAAATATGGCATTCTCCCGGCTCTAAATCTGATCCTCAGGGGGGCATTTTTATCTCTAAGGGCCTCATCTTTATGCCCTTTTAAAAGACCTCTCTCTAAAAAAGCTGAGGCATGTTATATTCCCTTCCAGGCGAATTAGTGCCCTTCAAATGTAATAATAGAGTCCACATCATAAGTGCTGAGTTTTTTTCTTCCTTCCAGCTCAGGAAGCTCAACCAGGAATATAACTTTAACGATTATTCCTCCCGCCTCCTCCACCAGTCTACAACCTGCTTCCGCAGTTCCTCCTGTTGCAAGAAGATCATCCACCACAACAACTTTCTCTCCAGGACTAATTGTATCCACATGCATTTCCAGGGCATCTTCTCCATATTCTAACTTATATTCTATTCTTCTTTTTTGATAAGGAAGCTTTCCCGGCTTCCTCAACAAAACCACCCCGCCTCCCATTTTTGCAGCAAGTGCCCCCGCCAAAACAAATCCCCTTGCCTCAATTCCAGCAAACTTCTCGAAAGACTTTTGTGCGGCTTTTTCATCCAGTAAACAATCCTTCAACATTTCAAGGGCCAATGCAAAGGCCTCCCCGTTTTGAAAAATCGTTGTCAAATCCCGGAATATGATTCCTGGTTTCGGATAATCCGGAATGGAGCGCGTTGCTTCTTTCAAAAAACTTACGGCATTTTCTTTCTTCATATTTCTGGATTTTATCCGAAACGTTCCACGTGGAACTACCTGCCCATATATATGAGCAGTACACTTATGTCGCTGGGAGAGACGCCGGATATTCTTGAGGCCTGTCCAATAGACCTTGGTTTAATTCTGCCCAGCTTTTGCCTGGCCTCGGTGCTAATACTTTTTAGACGGTCGTAATCAAATTTTTCATCCAGTCTTATTTTTTCCAGGCGCTTTATCTTATCGGCCATGATTCGTTCCCGGGCAATATACCCTTCGTACTTTATGGCTATTTCAGCCGCCTCAATAACTTCTCCTGCCCTGCGGCCACATTTTTCTTTAACCTTCCGAAGACCATCTATCTCTTCTATTAATTCGTTTAGTATTACCTGTGGGCGCTTAGCTAGCTCTATTAATTTCACCTTCTGCTTCAGAGGGGAAGTTTGTGATCTGTTCAGGAACTCATTGATCTCAGCAGGAGCCACACTATAGGACTTCATAAAATCAACCAGGCTATTTACAAGCTCCCTCTTGCTTTGTAAAAGCTTCACACGTTCAATGTTTGCCAGGCCCATTCTTGCACTCAATTCTGTCAGTCTCTCATCCGCATTGTCCTGCCGCAATAAAATCCGGTATTCAGCCCTCGAGGTAAACATCCTGTAGGGTTCATCAACTCCTTTGGTTACCAGATCATCAATAAGGACACCGATATAGGCCTGGTCTCTTCCCAACACAAACTCTTCATCTCCATTGATTCGAAGGCTTGCATTGATCCCTGCCATCAAACCCTGCGCACCAGCTTCTTCGTATCCGGTAGTTCCGTTGATCTGACCAGCGAAGTAAAGGTTCTTTAATTTCTTTGTCTCCAGGGTATGGTAAAGTTGGGTGGGGGGGTAGTAATCATATTCAATGGCGTAGCCGGGCCGGAACACTTTGACATGTTCAAGACCTTCGATCTGCAACAAAGCATTGTACTGTACCTCCCATGGCAAAGAAGAAGAAAATCCATTGATATAATATTCGATGGTTTCTAGCCCTTCTGGTTCCAGAAACAACTGATGCTCCTCCTTCTCTGAAAAAGTCACTATTTTATCTTCAATGCTTGGGCAATAGCGCGGACCAATACTCTGAATGGTGCCATCAAACATGGGGCTGTCAGTAAAGCCCTTTTCCAACTCAGAATGTACTGTCAGATTTGTATAAGCTATATAACAGCTCCTATGATTGCTATAGTCCATTTCATAATCCAGGTAGGAAAATTTCCTGTACTCCATATCTCCGGGTTGTTCCTGGAGCTTTTCAAAGTCAATACTTCTGCCATCGATCCGTGCCGGGGTCCCTGTTTTCATACGACCCACCTCAAAGCCATGCTTCGCCAATTGTTCACTCAAGCCGAAAGAGGGTGAGTCTCCCATCCTTCCTCCCTTCATTTGCACTTTCCCAACATGCATCAAGCCATTAATAAAAGTTCCCGCAGTTAGGATAACCTTCCTGGCTGTAAAGCTAATTCCCATAATGGTTTCAACTCCCCGAACCTGATCGTCTTCAATTATCAGGCTATTTACCGTGTCCTGCCAGAACTCCAGGTTTGGAAGTCCCTCTAGAATTTTCCTCCATTCCAGGGTAAAGAGCCATCTGTCGCATTGTGCCCTGGGGCTCCACATAGCGGGTCCTTTGCTCCTGTTTAACATTCTAAATTGAATCATGGCCCGGTCAGTGACAACTCCCGAATAGCCCCCTATTGCGTCTATCTCTCTGATTATTTGACCTTTAGCGATACCCCCCATGGCTGGATTGCATGACATCTGTGCATATTTTGTCATATCCATGGTGATCAACAGGGTCCTGGATCCCATATTCGCAGCTGCGGAAGCAGCCTCGCAGCCCGCATGGCCAGCGCCAACCACAATCACATCGTACTGAGCTTTCATTCTAAACCATTTTCAACCACAAATGTAATGCTTCATTTTCCATTTGACGCATGGTTCTTCTCTCTTCCTTATTACCATCCCCATACCCAAGTAAATGTAGTACCCCATGAACCATTACTCTGCGTAATTCATCCTCTTCTTCTTTACCATAACTCCGGGCATTTAGCCTGACCTGATCGATACTTATAAAAATATCTCCTGAGATCGCCTTCCCTTCTGTATAGTCAAAAGTTATAACATCTGTGAAGTCGTTGTGGTTTAAATACTCACGGTTAATAAGCTTGATCTGCTCGTTTGACGTAAATACAAAAGCTATCTTTCCGCATACCGCATGTTGCGAATCAATCCAGAATTTGATCCAGCGTTTATGCCGCAGCTTTTGCTTAAAAGAAAATTTTTGATTTTCGGTATGAAATGTGACGGACACTAAATCCTGAACTTAAGCACGACTATTCGGCCATCTTCCAGATATACAATTTCATCTGAAAGCCGTTCCATTAAAAAGATTCCCCGCCCGTTTATTTTCTCCAAATTTTCAGGAGCTGTAGGATCGGGTACGGTTGAATAATCAAATCCTACTCCCTGATCCTCAATGTGTACCTGCAGCTCTTTCTGCTCGCACAAAATTTCGATTTTTACATGTTTTTCCGGATCGGAATTGTTGCCATGTATAATTGCGTTGTTTGTTGCCTCCATGGTAGCCACAAGCACATTCCCATAAACTTCATCGCTTAAATCAAGTTCCAGCGACAATTCATCAATGGCCTTCTCTACCAAACTTAGGTTTCCTATTTCAGAGGGAATATTCAGATCTTTTCTCATAACAATTCCAATGGACGCTTCTTATACGGTGCCTATTCCTCAAAGGTTCCAAAAAATCGTTATTTACTTATCCAATCCTCGGGGTTAAGTATATTCCTCTCCTGCCACACTTCAAAATGTACCGAAGCTACATTCTCAGTTTCATCCGTGAAAGCCTCTCCTAACCTTTCCTTGGTCAACACTTTATCACCGGTCTTAACCCTCACATTCACCAGGTTCTGATAGACGGACAGAAACTCTCCGTGCCTGATCAGCACGGTATAATTGGCACCCAGAATTGCAAAAACTTTAGTCACTTCTCCTTCAAACACCGCCCTAACCTCTGTCCCGGCAGCACTGGTAAAATCCACCCCATTATTTTGAACGCTCGAACCTCGTAATCCCGGGACTTCCTGGTTTCCGAAACCCGCCGTTATTATACCCTTTTCCACTGGCCAGGGCAATTTTCCTTTGTTCTTTCTGAAATCACTTCCAACCAGCTCCTGTTCAGGGGTCAGGGCGGCGTAAATATTGGACGAGTTAAGCCTTCTCGCCTCCTCTTCAATGATCTCTCGTATCCGCGCTTCCAGCTCCCTGGCGATCCTCTCTTTCTCTCTAAGCTCTTCTCTCAACTGAGCCTCCCGTTTGTTTAGGTTGTTTACCAGTTCTGTTTCCCGGCTCCTTTGAACAAGCAAGTTTCCCTGCTCGGATTCTTTCGCTTCCAATGCTTGCTGTTTTTCATTCTTGAGCTCATTCAGTTGTCTTTTCTTCCGGTCCAATTCCTCCATGAAGGCCTCAATCTCTTCCGCTTTTTGAACCCGGTAATCACTGATGTATTTTAAGTATTTGTAACGCTGATAAGACTGTGATATGGTAGCGCCTGCCAACAGATACATCAGTTTTTCATAATCGGTGTGATTTCTGTAAGCATAATAGATTAAACGGGCATACTCCTCCTTATTCTTCTTATTTTCCTGGCTCAACTGGCCCATTTCTATCTCCGTATCTCTAATTTGATTGTTCAACAAGATCACTTCTTCTTCCAGCGTAGAGATTAATCTGGCTCTGGCGTTGATCCCGTTTTGAAGAAGACGCAGCTGTTTCACGGTGTTAGATCGTTGGGCCGACGTCTTTTCCATTAGCTCTTTTGTAAGCTTCAGATCATCATAAGCTTTTTGCTTCTGTAATTGCAGCTCTTCCTTTGATTGCCCATAAGAGACCCCGGCAATAAGCGTAAGTGCAAATAGAACGGCAATAGCTCTTTTCATCTTAGCTCTGTAAATGAATATTTTCTGGGATTCACATCCATTTTAATGTCGATATCCCGGTTAAAGGAACGATTTCCCCCGCGGGCCACTATTTCGAATTCGCTTATCATAAAATTCGAATATATTTTAAAGGAATCGTCTCTCCGTTCGCCCATTAAATATTTGTGAGTTTCCTGGTGATAAAATTCAAAAATACGTAAATCCAGGCCAATCCTGTTTAAAGAGATTCTTTTCTTAATCCGCATCTCATCAAATTCGAAGACTACGCTGTTTATACGATCATCCCTGGCCATATCAAGATCATTACATAAATAGCAGGAACAAATCAGATTCTGCAAATCCTTAAAGTCCACCGGATACTGATACCCATACTTTCTTTTAAGCGGAGCCCGGTATACAATCTTATCCATGCGGTTAATCACCCGTATGGAATCATGTTTTACCGAGGCCCGTAATATTTCAAACCCGCTGTTTACTGCTGAAAGATATATGATCGAATCCCTCTTGGAATAAAGGGTCACGGTAACCTCATAGCGTTCATTATCAAAAGTCAGGATCGCTTCTGCCTTATTAATTAAAATGCTTCTGATGGTATCATTGTTCTGACACTTTTGAAGCAGCCCCTCCACGCCCACCAGCTCGCGATTAACCGGCTGAATGGTCTCTTTCATTACTCCGCATTGACTGAGTAAAAAAATTGCAGAAATGATTAAACCCGAACGAATCCTACTCATTCTCCTTTGCTTTTGCGCTGGAAATTTTCTTTTCAAGAGTATCCCTGTTTCCACCCAGTATAATGGCTTTTAAATAATAGGATCTTGCAATCTGATAACTTTCCAATTCCACCTGAATATCTCCTGCGTGTTCGTTTACTTCAGGATCATTTTCTCCTCCCTTATCCAGGGCCGCCAGGATATATCTCTCTGCTTCTTCGAAAGATTGCAACTTGTATAATACCCAGGCATAGGTGTCCAAGAATGTAGCATTGTCCGGATTGTTTTTTACCACCAACCCGCTCCATTCTTTAGCCTTTTCGAGCTTTTCTCCCCGCTCCGCCAGGTAATAACTATAGTTGTTTAAAACCATATAATTCCCCGGATCTTCCATGATCAGAGCCTCAAACAAAGAGTCTGACTTTGTAAAATCGCCGGTTCGGTAATACGCCTCAGCAATAAGCATTTTCGCCTGCGACGCATACTCAGGAGAGGTGTACTGGTCGTGTGAAACCCCCTCGAAGTTGAGAATAAGCTCCTCAAAACTTCCGTTCTGATATAAAGCCAGGCCCCTGAAAAACTTGATATCACTGCTGTCGGGATACATTTCCAAAGCTTTCCCCGTCATGTAAATAAGTTCCTCATCCATAGCGGCCGCATTGGCCAGCAATATCGCCTGCATATATATATTGAAGGTGCCTTTCTGAAGCTCCAGGTAGTGCTTTAAATTAGCGTAAGCCTTTGTATAATCCAGGTTCTGTATATAGAAATCTGCGGCCAGCAATCGGACATCACTTTCATCCGGGTGAGTCTCAGTGAATGCTTCAATCACCCGGTTAAGTTCCTTGAAATACAGTTGAACATGCTCATCATCAGATAAATAATAAGATAGTATGGCTGTTTTTCTGCTCACTTCTATCTGCTCACTACTGAAGGATTTTGCCAGATATTTATAACTGTTCCTGAAATCCTCCTTTTGCCGGTAATAGTCCGTCAAATTGGTTAGAGCAAATATATTCAGACTATCTACTTCCAGAATTTCCAGATAATATTGGGCGGCAGCATCCTGATCTCCGTTCTTTAAACATAATTCCGCGGCCACAATGCGAAACTGAATAGCTTCCGGGAATATGCTCATCACCCTTTCTATCTCCTTTGTAGCCAGTTCGTATTTTTCTTCACTCTCGTATATGGAGGCCTTCAATAGAGTTATTTTCTCGCTGAATCCTTTCTCCTTTTCTATTTTATCCAGTATTTTTCTGGCCTTTGCCGTTTTTCCCATAGTAAAATAGGTCACAGCAAGTTTGAACTCCCATTCTGGTTCGTCCGGATCACTTTTGATTTTGTCCTTCAGGATTTCAGCAGCTTCTTTATATTCTTCCAGCGCTCCAAGGGCATTCAGAAAGGCAATGGTAAACCATTCATTTCCCGGTTCAAGTTCAAAAGACCGTGCCAGGTATCTGCGGGCAAGTTGATATTGATTGGTAACAAGATAAATGGAACCAGATTCATAATAGGCCACTGCACAATCCGGTTTGTCTTTGATAACCAGATTATAGAGCTTCACGGCCTCCGGTAAATTACCCAGGTTTTTTTGCTTCACCGCTTCTATCAACACATACTGGTAATCCTTGTTGTCCTCCTCTTCCTGCCCCTGAACCACAACGGCCAGGAAAAAGAATACCCCCATCACCAGGCCTGTAAGCGCTTTTCTCTTCATTCTCTGTTTATTTTGTGCCCGTATGTCCGAATCCACCGGTTCCGCGTATGGATTCCTCCAGGGATTCTACCTGCTTCCATTTAATGCTTTCCACTTTGTTGATCACCATCTGGCAAATTCGTTCTCCGTTCTTAACCACAAACTCCTCAGATGAAAGGTTCACCAAAATAATTCCTATTTCTCCCCTGTAGTCGGCATCAATGGTTCCGGGAGTATTCAAAACTGAAATCCCTTTTTTTAATGCCAATCCACTTCTGGGTCTGATTTGAGCCTCAAATCCTGGCGGTAGCTCGATAAATAATCCCGTGGGGATTAGTTTTCGCTCCAGGGGTTTCAGGCTTACATCCTGATCCAGCTTCGCCCGGAGGTCCATTCCCGCCGAACTCGTGGTGCTGTACTCCGGAAGAGGGTTATCTGAACGGTTGACGATTTTCACATCCATAAATACTATGTGCTTTTATATTGATTAAACGTGCTCCTTTCTCCCCAGATGACGGCCACTGTGAAAACCGACAACAACAACAGTGCCCACAAGTCACCCGGTCCCCCAATATCCTGCAAAAATAGTGTATTGATAAGATATATAGACAGGGCTATGGCGATATATATCATGATCCTTCCTGCCCGGTAGGGGATGGCATAATGCTTTCTTGACCAAATATAAGAAAGGATTACCATGGTGCTGTAGCAAAACAGATGGGCCCATGCCGAGGCCACAAACCCATACCTGGGAATGAACAGCGTATTTATGACCACTGTTATCACGGCTCCAAGCAATACTAGAACGGCTCCAAATCGTGTTTTATTGGTCAATTTATACCAAATAGACAGGTTAAAGAAAATCCCCATGACCAGATTGGCCAAAAGCACTACCGGCACAATCTGTACTCCCTCCCTGAAATCGGAGCCAATAAATAGAATAAAGTAATCCAGATACAGATTGACCAGCAGGAAAATAAATAATCCGCAGACTACAAAAAACATCATAACGTCTGCGTAAAGCTTCTTTGCATCCTTTTCGCCCGATTTTGAGAAAAAGAAAGGCTCGGCAGCATATTTAAACATCTGTACAAAAAGGGTCATCAATACCGCAAGCTTGTAGTTTGCCCCATATATTCCCAGCTGTTCCATGGGATTTTGGTCCAAGGGTATTAAGTGCTTTAAGAGAATACGGTCCAGGGCTTCATTAATTGTTCCTGCTAATCCGGCGATAAGCAGGGGATATGAATATTTGAGAATTTCTTTATACAGCTTCCAGTCAAACCTGGCCTGAAAGGCCACCAGGATATCTGGCACCAGTAATACAAGTTTAATGGAGGAAGCAATCAGATTGGAGATCAGAACATATCCCACACCAATGTTCTCATTATACAAGAGAGAGACCAGCTCCGACTCGGCATGCCGGGGACAATACCGAAGAAAAAAGAGGTTCAGTCCAATATTGATAGATACTTCCACTATTCGGATCAATGCATATTTAAGTGGCTTATTTAGAAGCCGTATCCTTGCGAAAGGAATGCTTGTAAAAGCATCAATTCCAACGATTACTGCCAGCCATTTTATATATTCCGGATGCGATTCATACCCCATAACAGCGCTGATGGACCCCGACCAGAAAAGAACAAGCAGAATAAAAAGAAGGGAGCTGACAAATAGCGAGCTGATGACGGTACTGTAGACCTTGGCCTTTTGTGCTGAATTACTGGCATAGCGGAAATATCCCGTCTCCATGCCATAAGTTAAGATCACCAGAAGAAAGACCACGTAAGCGTAGAGCTCGGTGACTATTCCGTAAGTGGCCCTATCAAATACTCGTGTATAAAATGGGGTTAGTAACAAGTAGTTAAGCAGGCGGGGCAATACGATCCCCAGTCCATATACAGCCGTCTGCCCAAATAGTTGTTTAATGGGATTCTTCAAAATGCAGCTTAGGTTTCTGCAAAAGTAGCATTATCCAAGGCCTCTCTTACTCGTCGGTCGATTTTTTATTGAACAGCAGGTAGCCGAAACTTAGCTGGACAATCCATGGATTTTCCTCATCAGTTATATATCCCAGTTGCAGGGATACCGGTCCGGCAACCGAGACAAAATTTAGTGACCCGAAAAACATGGTTTTCATGCTCCTAAAATAACTGCCTAAATATGCCTTATTATTCACATCCCTGAAAATTTCCTGCACCGGAAAATAGGCATAGGCTTCTACTTTGGCATGAAGCTGTTTTGAAAAATTATACACCGGCATCACTCCGGCCGCCAGAAACTGGTGTGCCCGGTAATGTTCCATAAACAGCCCCCTGGTAATCATATTTGGTTGAAAAACCCGCGCTTCAATAATTGTTGAATAATAATTGTTCAGCAGAGGTTTAAACGTAGCCTCCGCCTGAAAATAATACCCAAGTGAAACCGTGGATGAAACAGGAATAAACCCACAATTTTTGACTCTTGCCGATACCCAGTAGTAACTGGATCTACTATTATTCTCTTCCAGGGCAGTGGAACCGGGAAGATAGGATTCCATTCCATATCCGGCCCTTATGGCATGTTCCCGGTGTGTTCCTTCGGTGGCAAATTGCTTATTATTCAAAGTATTTCTATCGCTGGCAAAATAGAGAGAAACCTTATTTACATTGGAAACCTCAGAGGTGTCGGTGGAAGAAAAATCTTTGGTCATGTAATAAATTTCCCTGTTCCTTCCGATTCCGATTCCGCTTTTAATAATCCCGTTGATCTTATATGGAAATCCCACATCAAACCTGAAATTGAGTTCATCTTCAGTGATATAAGAGGGTTTCAGGTCCTTGAAAAAGAAGTTAGTATTATAGGTGTTGTATTTATATCCGTTGTAATTGAAGGTCCCCTTGAAAAAAACCGGGATTCTGGCTGGATAATCAAATCTGAAACCCAGGTTTACACCATCATAAAAACGTCCGAACTGTACACTACCCTTTAGGTGCGTGCTAAGTTCAGAAATCTGCCTGTAACTGAATCCCAAGTAGGTCTGTGCCAACCCGGTAGTGGAGAAAAAGAGGCCAAACCTGGCTTCCAGCGGGGCCTGTGGGATGATCCTGAGATTCATAGTAAACAAACTGTCTTCAGTCTTATATATCGCTCTCGGATAGAGATAGAACAAACTTTTATCATTAGATAGCTTCAGAAACTCCCGTTTCATTTCCCTTATACCCAGAATAGAATCTGATTTCCGGATACTCATTTCCACATATTGTTTTTGGCTATCATTTAATCCTTCTATTTCAAACTCATTAAAGCGAAGTTCCGGAAAGCTGTTTACATATACCTCCCGTCTTCGATTCAGGCTTGCGGTATCTTCGGCCGTTCTGTGGACAAGCAGTTTAATACTATCCATCTTTTCCATGGTGGTTTTATAACCCACCTCCACAAATTCATCCAGCTTATCAAAAGAAAGAAGAGATTGCTTCTTGAAATCCATATCGATCAAAAGTCCTTTGTCCGCATCAATATTATAATTGGACGGTTTCATGACAATGTTCTCAATCTGCGCCAGAATATCAAATTCATCTGGAGGAGTATTTCCCTCTGCAGCCTTGCTGCCAATGATTACATCCGGATTGAAATGTTCAAGCACATGCTGAACCGGGAAATTATTATAAATCCCACCATCATACATAATATTCCCTTCTATCACAATGGGGCGGAAGTATAGTGGAACGGTCATGGAGGCTCTGACAGCCTGGGTCAGATCGCCTTTTCTAAATACAACTTCACGGTTGTTGCTTATATCAACGGCGTTGCATAAGAATGGAATAAACAGGCTGTCAAACTCATATCCCGCAGCTGCACTGGCCCTGGAAAAAATCTCCATAAAAGCAAAGTCCATCAGGTGGTTGGGAATCACGCTCAGGGGTAATCTGGTTTTCGGAACCGTATCCTTCAGATCGATTCCCACATTAATAATATCAGGTTCGGGTTCATCTGCCTTGAAATAGTATTTATACTTATCTTCCAGAATACCTTGCATCCAGTACTGAAAATCATCCGAGCGCACGATCTCCATGATTTCATCGGTCCTCATCCCCATGGCATAACAGGCACCCACAATGGCGCCCATGGAGGTTCCTCCTATATAATCAATGGGGATTCTGTTTTCTTCCAGGGCCTTGATCACTCCAATATGTGCCAAACCTTTAGATCCCCCGCCGCTAAGCACAAGACCCACAGATTGACCCAGAACCGTATACGGCAGTAAAGCTACTAAACCTATAATAACATACTTTTTCAACATTCATTCTATCTTTGCAGAACTATTCTATATTAAAAATACATCAAAAATGAGGAAGAATTGTTTGTCTGTATCTTTTGTTTCCGTGGTAATGATCATCTTTTTATCCGCAATTCCCGCAATGGCTCAAAAAAGTCAGGATGAAACATGGATAAAAATAGAGACTACTATGGGCAACATGTTGATTAAACTCTACAATGAAACCCCGGCTCACCGTGACAATATGATCAAATTGATAAACGAAGGGTTTTACAGGGACCAACTTTTTCACCGTGTTATCAAAGATTTTATGATCCAGGGGGGAGATCCCCATTCCACAGGAGCTGAAAAAGGTCAGAGGCTGGGATCGGGAGGTCCCGGATATACCGTTCCTGCAGAATTTCATAAAGATTTGATACACAAAAAGGGAGCTCTCGCTGCTGCAAGAAAAGGGGATAATGTAAACCCGGAACAAGCTTCATCAGGTTCTCAGTTTTACCTGGTACAGGGGAGAGTGCTTACCCCGGAGGAAATCAATATCCTAAGCCAGAGTGGGAGGGCAAGCTTCACCGAAGAGAGTGCCAGGGTATATACTTCCCTGGGAGGAACCCCTCACCTGGACGGGGCGTATACCGTTTTTGGAGAAGTGATAGAGGGTCTGGAGGTGCTTGATGCCATCGCTTCCACAGCGGTCGATAACTATAACCGCCCCCTGGAGGATGTAATCTATTCGATTTCCCTCATCAAATAAGAGGGATTTTTATACTTTTGTATCTCTAATTCAATCAGATATGCTGCAAACGATTGCGAGACTCCTGGAAGAAGCCCGAGAGTTCCGGGCTGAAACCAGAGAAGAGGTGGAACAGTTCCGAATCAAATATCTGGGTAAAAAGGGAGCGCTTACCGAATTGTTCAGGAATTTCAAGGAACTTCCTGCCGACCAGAAGAAAGAGGTGGGGCAGAAGATCAATCACCTGAAGCAGTTTGTGAGCGAACGGGTAGATACTCTTCTGGCTCATATTTCAGAAGAATCCGGCAGTAAGGATACCCGGGATCTTACCCTTCCTGGTCCGCCGCACCTCATCGGAGCAAGGCACCCCATCTCTATTGTTCGAAACGAAATCATTTCTATTTTTGGGAGATTGGGGTATACCATTTCAGAGGGTCCGGAAATTGAAGATGACTGGCATGTATTTTCATCCTTAAATTTCCCCCCGGAACATCCGGCCCGGGATATGCAGGACACCTTCTTCATTGAAAAAGATCCAGATATCATGCTCCGCACACACACCTCCTCCGTGCAGGTGAGGGTCATGGAAAAAGAGTCTCTTCCCATAAGAACCATCTCTCCGGGCCGCGTCTTCAGGAATGAAGCCATATCCGCCAGGGCACATTGCATATTTCACCAAGTTGAAGGGCTATATATTGATGAGAATGTATCCTTTGCGGACCTGAAACAAACCCTGCTTCATTTTGCCCGGGAAATGTTTGGAAAAAGCGTGGAAATCCGCCTGCGTCCCTCTTTCTTTCCTTTCACAGAACCTTCGGCGGAGATGGATATCAGTTGTCAGATCTGTGGCGGAAAGGGGTGCAATGTTTGTAAATACACGGGCTGGCTGGAGATCCTTGGGTGTGGCATGGTCGATCCTAATGTGCTGGAATTTAATGGTATAGATTCGAAAAAATATACAGGTTTTGCTTTTGGCATGGGCATCGAACGCGTAGCCATGCTGAAATACCAGGTAAAAGACCTTCGCCTCTATTTTGAAAATGATCTGCGCTTCCTGGAGCAATTCAAAGCGGCCTATTAAGCCTACTCCTCCATGATTATTTCGTAGGTAATGGGAAAGGCTTTACTGTAGTTGGCTGATACCCCACAATACCTGGTTGAAGAGAGGTTCACGGCTTTTTCCACGTTCTTCCGGTTGATGTCTTTTCCTTTCACCCGGTAAATGACCTTCATCCCTAAAAATCTCTTGGGGTGATCCTCGGAGACCTCTCCCTCTACCTCCACAGAGAAATCTTCAAGCTCCACCTTCATTTTTTTCAGTATGGCCGCCACATCCATCGCTGTACAACCGGCCAGGGCTACCATCATCAGGGGTTTAGGTTTTGGTCCTGTATTCTTCCCTCCATGCTCCATGGATGAATCCATATATATTTTATGTCCGTCCACTTCTGCTTCAAAGGCCAGGTCGCTGAGCCATCTCGCTGTGATTGTTTCTTTCATTGCGCTGTTTTTCAATTGATATTTAATTATTTTTGAAAATTATACAATTTCAGGATGGATGACAATCTTTTCGCCATGAGCTGTGATTCCTGCTCTCTCCGTACACATACTCTTTTTCGTCACTTGGAAGAACAGGAGTTACAGGAGATCATGCTCAACAAGATAACAGAAAGCCACAAAAGAGGTTCAATCGTGTACCGGCAGGGGAGCCGCATGAAAGGATTCTATTGTGTTCGATCGGGGATTATTAAAATATATCAAACCGGTTTTGACGGGAAAGAACAGATCATTCGTTTTGCCAAAGCAGGCGATATCATTGGTTATCGTTCCGTGGTAAGCAACGAGCCTGCCTGCACCACCACAGAGGTAATTGAGGATGCCCTTCTTTGTAATATATCCACCGAAATACTGCTTAATCTGGTAAAGACCAACGGCAATTTTGCAGTAGAATTAATGAAGTTAACCTGCAAAGAGCTTGGAGAGGCGAACTCGTATATTACCGATATAGCTCAAAAAACTGTGAAGGAAAGGCTGGCCGAAATTTTAATACATCTGGATGAAGAATTCGGAGAAGACTCTCTGGGTGTACTTAAACTTTCACTCACCCGTGAAGAGCTTTCCAATATCGTCGGCACAGCAACAGAATCAATTATCAGGCTGTTATCGGAATTTAAATCCAGGGGATATATTGAAATAAACGGCCGCAAAATAAAAATCCTGGACAAGCCAGGATTGAAGCATATGGCAAATATTTAGCCTGAAAAATCAGTCAACAAACCTGTTGATGATAATATGGGCGAGCAGACCTCCAACCACAAGAACCAGGCTAAGCATAAGATAGGCATTTGTTTGCATCCCGGTAAATACCACAATACCTAAAAAGATTACACCAATAAGTATAACCAGCAGACCTGCATTCTTAATTAAATTGTGTAACATAATTGCTTCCGTTTCAGTTCCTCACAAATATATATAAAATATCAAAATAAAAAGTTCTGACTATCCCTATATTTCCCGAGGTGCTCATAGGCATTTCTGGTAACCTCTCTTCCCCTGGGCGTTCTCTTGATGTAGCCTTCCTTGATCAGAAAAGGTTCATACACCTCTTCAATGGTCCCGGCCTCTTCTCCCACCGCCGTAGCAATGGTGTTCAGTCCTACCGGCCCCCCCTGAAACTTATCGATAATGGTTATCAGGATCTTATTGTCCATTTCATCCAGGCCGGAACGGTCAATATTTAATGCATCCAGTCCATACCTGGTGATCTCCATATCAATAATTCCATTCCCTTTCACCTGTGCGAAATCCCTGATCCTCCTTAACAGGGCATTGGCAATTCTTGGAGTTCCCCGGCTCCTGGAAGCAATTTCAACAGCAGCATCGCTATGGATCTCCACTTTCAGGATCCCAGATGATCTTTTTACAATACCCGTAAGTATTCCTGCGTCATAATACTCCAGCAAGGAGTTGATTCCGAACCTGGCCCGAAGAGGACCGGTTAATAAGCCGGACCTGGTGGTGGCTCCAATTAAGGTGAAAGGTTGCAGCGTCAACTGTACCGAACGTGCTGCTGGCCCTTTATCAATCATAATGTCGATGCAGTAATCCTCCATCGCGGAATAGAGATACTCTTCCACTATGGGGGAAAGCCTGTGGATCTCATCAATAAAAAGTACATCCCCTTCTTCCAGTCCGGTCAGAAGGCCAGCAAGATCGCCCGGTTTATCAAGAACGGGTCCGGAGGTAATCTTAATACCTACTTGCATCTCGTTGGCAATAATATGCGCCAGGGTTGTTTTTCCTAAACCCGGCGGTCCATGCAGAAGAACATGGTCCAGTGCTTCATCCCGCAATCGGGCAGCCTCTACAAAGATTTTCAAATTTTCCACGATCTTTTTCTGGCCATCAAAATCTGAAAAAACCGTAGGTCTTAAGCGGGCTTCAACTTCCAGGTCCGTTTCCGATAAACTCTTTCCCCTGAATTCAAAATCTTCTTCCATGCCTTAATCAGCGAATTAATTTTATATCACTATCAGGGAGTTTGAGTTTGACTCCATTGATCCTTAACTCTTCATTGTTCTTGTAGGTGATGGTCATGACCAGGTTCCCTTCTGTATCATACTTTTTCCAGTTTTTCTCTCTGATGCCCAGCTCATAATACTGCTCCTCCTTCAGGGTCCCGTCCGGATAGTAATATTTGTGTCTTTTATCTGGATTCCCCTGTGAATAAACACCCTCATATTTCAATTCCCCATCGGGATAATAATACCTCCAAACACCTTCTCTCAGTCCGATGACATAACTGCCGCGCTCCTCATGATCCCCAACCTGGTAGATCCATTCCCCTTCTCTTTCCCCACCAATATAATTTCCCTTGGTAAGAATATTTCCAACAGGATCGTATTCCACAAACTGACCATCCTCTCTTCCATTAAAATAACTCTCCTCTCTCCATTTGTTCCCATTGGGATAATACCATATCCAAATTCCCCGGTATCGGTCACGTTCAAATTTTCCTTTCTGCTCAATTCCTCCTTTTTTAAAATAGTAGGTCCAATCTCCGGAGCGCTGATTATTTAAATAATTTCCTTTTGCCCTCACTTCTCCAGTCGGGTAAAAATCGGTCCAGCTACCCTTTCTATTCCCCTGCTCATCAATAATTCCCTCCGAAACCTTCTGGCCCAGCTCATTATAGAGATGGGCATTTTCTACCACCCCTGTGGTGTCATAAAAGCGGTGGATTCCCACAGGCACACCCTCCTTATATCCTCCTGTAAAAATGAGTCTTCCTTCCGAATCAAAGGTGCTCTTCATATCCAGCAGCTCTCTCAGATCCTCGTCAATTTCCTCCATGATCTGACCCCGTTCATAACGAAGGGCCATAAGTAATTCTCCCTTTCCGTCAAACTCTCTATAATAACCATGAAGTTGATTATCCAGGTAGTTTTCCTCTTTCTTTATCTTACCATTCTCGTAATACTCTCTGAAAGTTCCCTGTTTATTTCCCTCTTCATCCGTTCTGTTCAGGCGTTCCCGGTCCACGACATAATTATCCTTGTACTGCACCACAGTGATCAGGGTACTATCCTTCGAAAACTCTCTGGACAATCCCTGTTTCTTTCCATCTTTATAAAATACGATTAACTTCAATTCCCCGGTGGGATGGTAGTAATAGGAAGCTCCTTCCTTTCTTCCCATTACATATAACTCCTTTGAAATCAGAGTAGGTCTACCCGGATTCTGAGGATTATTGTAACTATACCTGTTGGAATATCCATTTTTCTCCCCGATATTATATGAGATCTGTTCGGTCAGCTCACCTGCCTGGTTATAAAAATTCCAGATACTATCCAGCAAATAATTAGTTCTTTTTCCTTCTGATTTTATGACTCCTGTTACATAGTAGGTACGCCAGAACCCATCTGGTTTTCCATCCCTCATGGTTCCCTCACTGGAAACCTGATTGTTGGGATAAAAGATCTGGACAAATCCATTTTCAATTTCCTCTCCCTGTCCTTGCAGGGCCATATGGCAGCATCCCAAAATCAGGAGAAGAAACAGATATCTATTAATCCCTTTACTCATGAAGCTGACTTATAATTGAAGACGTTTTGATATTTCAAGCATTCTTAAAATTGATCCCCTGGCTTTATCCATCAAATCCTGTTCCAAAGTTATTTCAGGAAGCTCATACTTCAAAGTATTGTATATCTTTTTAAGGGAGATCAGTTTCATGTATTTGCAATCGTTACAGGCACAGGTTGAATCTTTTGGAGGAGCCGGAATAAATAATTTATGGGGACTCTCTTTTCTCATCTGGTGTAAAATACCTGATTCCGTGGCCACAATAAATGAATTCCCGCTGTTTTTAATCGTGTAGTTCAGCAGGGAGGAAGTGGATCCAATGTGATCGGCCACAATCAAAATCTGTTTTTCACATTCCGGATGCGCAATTATCTGGGCATCCGGATACTCCTTCTTCAGTTCAAGAATCCTTTCCAGACTGAACTCCTCATGCACGTGACAGGCACCATCCCAAATGACCATCTCTCTTCCGGTGATGCTCTGTATATAGTTTCCCAGGTTTCTATCTGGTGCGAATATGATTTTTTCATCTTCAGGAAGGCTCTCAATTATCTGAAGTGCGTTAGTTGAGGTACAAATGATATCCGTTAACGCCTTGATCTCAGCGGTCGTATTTACATATGATATCACTGTATGCTCAGGATATTTATTTTTGAATGCTGCGAACTCTTTTGGAGGACAGGAGTCAGCCAGGGAACAGCCGGCCTGCGTATCCGGGATCAAAACCTTCTTCTCCGGTGCCAGGATTTTAGCGGTTTCAGCCATAAAATGCACCCCTGCAAATAGAATGATATCTGCTTCGGTAGCTGCAGCCTGCTGGGATAATCCAAGACTGTCTCCCACAAAGTCAGCAATATCCTGTATTTCTCCTTCCTGGTAAAAGTGTGCCAGGATCACTGCATTCTTCTCTTTCTGCATACGCTTGATTTCTTTAACAATATCAAGCGACTTATCCACATCAAGGTCTATAAAACCCTTTTTCTCCATTTCCGATTTATTCACAATATTCATAATATATATATTATCATATTAAATAATAAATCTATCTAATAATGATGATAGGCGGTTAATTCTGTTTTAAAAAAACAGAAAGTATCTTTGCATATTCCATTGATGAATGTTTTAACACACTCTATTAACAACCAGGATATTTGTTAAGTTTTGAAAACAGGCATGTTGCAAATAAATTTAACAGTTGTTGAAAACACTTTGTTTTAATAACTATATCTGAAGAATGCACCCGGCGGATGTTGAAAATTTGTTTATCATTCATGGTAAAGTTAGCTTAATTAACGGGTTCGGACAGGGAGTCCTAGGAGAAAGCTGTTTTTTAAAATAAATGAACAACAAATGAACATACGGATTGTTAAAAAGAAAGAATAATGAAAGAAACCCTGGCCATTGCATCGGATCATGCAGGATACCATATGAAAGTTGCCCTGATAAAGTATCTGGAAGATAAAGGATACGTGGTAAGTGATTTTGGAACAGATTCCGCGGAAGCGGTTAATTATCCGGATTTCGGACATCCCCTGGCTGAGGCGGTCGAATCGGGGAGGTTTCATATGGGCATTTCTCTTTGCGGAAGCGGAAACGGGATCAACATGGTTACCAATAAGCATCAGGGAATTCGAGGGGCCCTTTGCTGGAACAAGGAAATATCAAGGATGGCCAGATTACATAACGATGCAAACATTTGCTCTCTGCCAGCCAGATACATTGACCTGGAAACGGCCAAAGAAATTTTAGATGCCTTTCTTAACACGGAGTATGAGGGAGGGCGGCACGATATCCGAATTAGCAAGATCCCGATCAAAAATGAAAGATGATATCCAATACAAGTAAATATGCCATCAGGGCTTTAATTTACCTGGAACTCTATTCCTCTCCCGACAAAAAGGAGGGCATAAAAAGCATAGCAAGCGAACTTGGCATTCCGCCACCTTTTCTGGGAAAGATCCTGCAGGGTCTGGTAAAACAGCAAATACTTGATTCTACGAAGGGCCCCCATGGGGGCTTTTGTCTCAGAAAGCCAGCCATGGATATCTCTCTTATGGAGATTATAGAGCTCATGGAAGGTAAAGAGCCATTTAATACCTGCGTGATCCGGACCACCCCCTGTGATCCGGACCACCCCTGCAGCATGCACAAGAAACTGGCAAAACTCAGAAGCGGGATTAAAACGCTGTACACAACAGAAACCATAGCCGATCTGGTGTCGGAATTCAGGGAAGGAAACGAAAAGATCAGGATTTAAGGAAGCGAAACAACCTGTATCCGCCTAAAAGCCTGTATGCCAGATAACCCGCAATTAAGCCGCCAAAGTTGGCCAGCAGATCGGTCCATTCCGCCTCCCGGGCCGTCGTGACCGTTGCCTGCAGGATTTCAATTAAAGCGCTGAGCAAAAAGACACTTGCAACAATAAACAGGTGATATCTAAAGCATTGTGTCTTGCATCGATTCTCCATCAAGGCGATAAAGCCGAAAGGGGCATACATGGAAAAATGAGCTATTTTATCAAAGTGGGGAATGGAAAACAGGGAGCTGCCAGGCATACTGCTGCCGGGTATCAGGCTCAACAAAGCAATCAGAATGGCCAGAAGGATGGAAAATTTATACTGGAACACGTACCTTAGCATATCGGCAGGGCTTAGACAGGCTTACAAAAATATGATAATTATTTTGTAATGAAAGTAGCTGAATTATTGGCTGTACTAAATAGAGAAAAAATCGAAACCTGGTTCGACCTGGGGCTTTTTCTGGACAGATTCAGGGAAGAACGGGACTATCCATCCATTCAGCAGGAAGGCACATACGAGGAATACAAGGAAAGGCTTAGAACAGGGGGAGTGGCCTTCCTCACATTTCATTATATGGTAGATGGGGTGACCATTGAAGTGGATAAATATGCCGCATTAATGAGACGTAATATCCCCGGAATCCCCATTCACTACATTGCCGGGGAGATCCATTCGAAAACAGCCCCATTTATCCAAAAGGACATCAGACAAAAGGTAATTCCCGATCTGGCCGGGTTTAACCAATGGGAACTCTACCGGGACTTCTACTTCAGCAGGCTCGAAAGAGGGGGCCCTGTCTATAACGAACTTATCCGGAAGCTCTGGAAACAGACGCTGGGCATTGTGGAGGAACTGGGCAATTACATAGAGGAAGAGGGAATAAACCTTTTCTATATAATCAATGTTTGTTCTAATCCGGGGAATGTGGCCTATGCGCTTGCCCTGGTGCTCTTATCCGAATTCCTGAAGATACCCGCAATCAACAATAATCATGATTTCTACTGGGAGGATGGTATGTGCCCCCTGGACAGGGAGAGGGCGGGAGGTAAAGCGGGCCCAAGGGATTTCTTCTTTACCAATTGCCACCTGGGAGAAGTGTTTTCCCTTTTGGAAATCCTTTATCCCTGGCAATCCCGGGCCTGGATCAATGTAAATATAAACCGGGGACAAAAAGAGCACCTGATCCGTCTTAATGGCCATAATCCGGCCAATGTCATGGAAATAGGCACTGCAGTGGATACCACACTTTATACCAAAGCAGATAAGCGGAAAAACATCAACACCTTTCTTCAGCTGGAGCAGATGCTGGCGAGATATGCTGACAAACTGGTCAGCTATTCGGTGGAGGATGTCCTGTCGGGTGAACTGGTGGCAGAGAGCAACCAGAGACCTATTCTGATAGGCGAGCGCACAGCAGGGGTGGAGCGTTTTATCGACGAAAATATCCTTCTGCTGCAGCCCACGAGAATCATATCCAGAAAAAAGATCGAGGCCTCCTTTAATCTTCTGCTCAAAATGTTCCAGGAGGAAGAAATGAAGCTGCGCTTCCGTAAAACTTCTCATTTAAAGATGACCCTGCTTATCACGGGACCCATTGCAGCCGGGCATTATGCTTATTATAAAAAACTGGTCAAAAGATTCAAAGATCTTCTGGAGGAAGTGGAACCTGAATTAAGAAAGCGGGTATACCTTGCCCTGCTATTCGGCGAGATAGACCGGGATTCATTTAGGGAGAGATTTGACACACCCATGGGGATTTCGGAGTTGTATAATGTTTCTTCTCTGGTATTATTGCCCAGTAAAACAGAAGGGCGCGGATTGCCCATTATTGAAGCTACAGCCTGCGGTACGCCAATTTTTTGCAGAAGATATGAACCAGAGAAAGTATATTCGGATGTGATCGGAGAACACCTGGACGAGCGGGATCGTTTGATGGTGCTGGAATTTAAAGGGAAACGTATATCTGTGGGGATGGTACAAAGGATCATCGACCGAATCTTTTTCCCACACCGGTATATGGATGAAATCAGGCACAATCAGCGGGTGGTGCTGAAGCGTTATAGCCTGGAAGCGCTTAATAATAATCTGCACCAGATATTGCACCGTCTTTATGAGCAGCTTCGCGGAAATGAAAAAACCCTGAGATATGTTTGCGAAAGCCTGGATGATTACCGAGAGATGGTCGGTTTCAGGAGTGAGCACCTGGAGGCTTTGATGGACACCACAACCCGTCAATATCTTCCAGGCTACGCGCAACTAAGATTTATGTTTATGTTGAAGTCTTTGATTGATCCCAGCTTTTTCAGAGTGGAGCAACAACGGATCCGGGGAATGGCTTTGCATTTTTCGCGTACCATCATAAGCAATGATCCCGATTCAGAATATATTCCAGAAAAGTTTTTCAACCAGTTTTTCAATGCGGTGGAGACACTTTTTGAATACAGAGAGGGAAGCCGCTCCATACAGCATGATCATTCCTTGTCTTACCGGCACCGAAACAACTACCACTATCCCTACCAGGACTATACTTTCCAGGAGCTAACAGGCTTAATCAACCTGCTATATATAAGGATCGTGCAGCCGGCCCCCCTCAATAAAGTAGACCTGAGTCCTCCGTTTTTCACCGACTGGAACCTGGCCCTGATGCAGTTGACCGGCAGCTCCTACCTGGCCATTGATAACAGAAAGCGCTTAATAGAGTGGCTCAGGCAAAACCGACCCATCGCCTATTTTCCGGGGGCCTACATCATGTATGAATTGGAGTTCTTTGCTCTTCAGTCGATCCGATCCAGAATGAACCTTCCCATGGAGGAGAGTATTACCAGGGAGATGCTGGAGGAGAAAGCGTCAACTTTACAAGTGGTCTATATTTTTGCACAGGAAAAGAATCTGGGAAAACAGCTGAATAAGGATGAAATCACCGATTATATCATTACCGGAGAATCGGAAGAGTTAAGACTGCTTTATGAATTTAAAGTGATCCAGATTATTCGAACCAAACAGCTATGCGTGGGAATACATTTCCCGCAGCTGGGCAACAGGGCGCTGAAGGTCCTGCGAAAGGTGAGGGATCAAAAGGGATATTTGCTGTCCAATCGCAGTAATGCCAGCATGATGACCGACCTGGTTGACATGGATCGTTTTCATATTGGAAAGGTGGCCAATGAAATCAAGGCCCATATGATGGGTATCCCCCTATCAAGCGGGTATATTCAATTTGTGCCGGCCGGGGTTAGGGCCACCCTATCCTATCCGGCTCCCGTTCAAACCGCGAAAGATTTTGATCGGGGAATGAATAGTGAGTTATATAAAAAACTGGTAAAAAATCTGGGAGAGGAGAAGGTTTTAGCGGCCATAAAAGAAGATGCGATTCACAAGGGTAGCCCCCTGAGGCATGTACTTACGAAAATGGAGCAAGCAGAGTCTCAGGAAGAGGCAGTAAGCTATGGATACATTAGCGGACTCTTCTCCGATGGCCTGCCCTATAATGGAGCCCTGGCCATCCTGAATTTCAAGGAGCAGCGTTGGGACTTTCAGGCGGTTTCTTCAGGGGGCAAACCCCGGACGGTCGGACAGTTAGTTCAGGCCTTTAAGAAAAAGACCGGCCATACTGCCAGGATCGCCTGGAACGGCGGTTATATTTTGAATCCTGAACTGGTTGGAAAACTTGGATTACCCGAAACCTATATCGGCTCTCCCCTGGGTTTGCTTATTACAGAGGGAAACAAGACAGCGCCCCCCCTTTTTAATAAACCAGCTCTATTGATTTTTGAAGATGGCTCCATGGATATCCGGCGGGTTAATTGTAAGGAGGGGCTAAAGGTTTCCTGGAAAGGGAGGGATATTGTCTTCCAAAGCAGGGAGTATAATCCCACAGGAAAACATACTGCCCGGGCCTACTTTGACCTCCTCTATCCGGAGGAGATGATCGAGGGAAACGGAAGAGCTCTTATACGCCTCTCCGGGAATGTGGTCAAGGAGATTGTTCTTACCCGGAAGGGGGAGCGGGTTCCTCTTATTCCCGTGGGACTGACCCTGGTCCTGCATCCATCTGAGCTTCCCGTGGGCCTGAAACCTGGAGAAATACTGGAACTGGAGATTCCGGGCCTGGAAGGGGTGAGGCATGCGGTGGAAGCGGGACCTTTATTACTGGACAAGGGCAAATGCATCATTGATATGGAGCTGGAGGGGTGGAATAGTCCCAACTCCATTCGCACACAGGCTGCCAGGCTGGATTATACAAATATGCGCGGACCAAAAATTGCGGTGGGGATCAACCAGAGAAATGAACTGGCCGTTCTGACCGTAAACGGAAGAATCAGGGAATCGGTGGGAGCCACGCACCACGATATGGCTGAGATTCTCCTGAAACATGGCATGGAGAAAGCCATGGGCTTTGATCCTGGTGGCAGCAGCACCCTGGTAGTGGGCTCTTCCACGCTGAATATTTCCCCCTATAACCGCAATTATGAGCAGGATGTTTACGCCCTGCCCCCGGAGCCCAGAGCTGTTTCCAGCGCTATTATCGGATTTACCATGGAGTAAAGATGTCTGGCATATATGTGCATATCCCGTTTTGCAGAAAGGCCTGCAGATATTGCGACTTTTTCTTTGCAGTCAGCTTGCAGTACATGGATAGCTTTGTGGATGCACTGGTGGAGGAGATCAGGCAGAAGGGAGAAAAAAATCCAGGCAAGAACCTGGAGACACTCTATCTGGGAGGAGGAACCCCGTCCCTTCTATCTCCCCTCCACCTGGAAAAAATATTGGATGCAATTGGCAGGTACCACAACTTCCGGGAGGATTCCGAATGGACCATAGAGTGTAATCCGGAGGACCTGGAGGAGGCTGCTTTAAAGATACTACGCCAAATGGGCTTTAACCGCTTGAGTGTGGGGGTACAATCTTTTCACCAAAGAGATCTGGAACTCATGCGCCGGTCTCATCAGGCGGGACAGGCCGAAGAGGGAATAATGCGGGCAGCAGATTGCGGCTTTGATAATCTGACCATGGATCTGATCTATGGAATTCCCGGACAGTCCGTGGAGGAGTGGGAACTGAATATTGAAAAAGCGCTTTCTTTACCCGTGAACCATCTTTCTGCCTATCACCTGAGCTTTGAACCCGGAACCGTGTTTGATCACTGGAGAAAGAAGGGGAGATTGGTACCGGTGGCTGAAGAAGAGAGCGTTGAACAATTCAGAATCATGCGGGAAAGGCTGCTTACGCGCGGATTTGATCACTATGAACTATCCAATTTTGGGCTCAATGGAAGTTTCTCGAAACACAATATGCTATACTGGACGGGCCAAGCCTACCTGGGGCTCGGACCTTCAGCTCACTCCTACGATGGAGAGCGACGAAGCTGGAATATCTCTTCCCTGAAAGACTATATGGATCGTGTGTCTTCCGGAAAAAATATAGAAGAAACGGAGCTTCTTTCCAGGCAGGAAAAATACCACGACTATCTGATCACCTCGCTGAGAACCAAATGGGGTGCGGATCCCGGCCATATAGAAAAAGCTTTCGGTAAAGAGTATCGGGTACATTTTGAGAATCAGGCCCGGACCTTTCTCGGATCTGGTAGTTTGGTCCGCATAGACGGAAAGCTTGCCATTGATCCGGCACAGTGGCTGATTACAGATCAAGTGTTGAGGGCCCTGTTTATGGATTAGCGTCCGGCCGCTTTCAGGGCCTTGCCAATTAACTGATCCAGTTTTTCCCTGAGGGTATCAAAACTAAATTCCTTCTTACCCAGCTTAAAATTAAACTCGGCGATTTCAGCAGCCAGTTTTGGATTATAGATGATTTCGGCCATTTCGCTTAACGCTTTGCCGGTAAGCTCTCCATTTTCAATCATGACAGTTTTAAATCCCTTACTGCCGATATCCGGCATATATACCGGCACGTAATTGTTAACGAAAATGGGTCTCCTGGCCAGAACCGCTTCTACAAAGGCATTACCGAAGCCCTCATAGGTACTGAAATAGGTACATGCCGTAGCCTTGGCATAAGCATCCGACAGTGAAAAACGCACCTCTCCGTTGCCGTTAGAGAGCCCTTTGTTATGAAAAAGATGGTAGGCAAAACGAATCTGTTCACTCAGCTTAAGGTCATGTATCAGGTTGACCAGCTCATTGTAATAGGCGCTTCCGGCATCATCTGCGTAATTGCCGGTAATAATCAGTTTTATCTTTGTATCGTCAAGTTCGTGAATTAAGCGTATGGCAGACTCGATCCCTTTTCGCCTGACAATGCGGGTAATCTGAAAGAGGAAAAGATCTGTTTTCTGAAACCCCATATGTTCGGCCAGGGCCTCATTTTTCTCTGTATGCAGGCCGAATGGCTGGTCGAAATCCATCACATTGGGAACCATTATCGCCTCACGCCCAAATCGCTCCTTTAAAGTCAAAGCCGCATGACTATTAATTACGGCATGCACCGAATTAGGTGCCCTGAGCGGAAAAACCTCAGAAACAAACTCATTGATCTCCTTATGAGGAGACAGATACCGGTCTCCGCGTTCCCAGGCAAAATCATGATCATGGGTGATGGTGGGTATCCCGGTTTTATGTACCGCCTTATTGATGGCCATTCCCATTTCCAGATGAGAGGGGAGAGCAGAAGCGTTTTCCGAGATCAGCAATTCGATTTGGCGTTCCTGGATCCAGTGCATGATCTTTTTGTAGATCACCTTAGAATAGAGATTCAGGTGCTCGATAAGCTCTTCAGGAGTAGTTTCCGGGTAGAAAAATGCTTTTTTCTGGCTCCAGAAACTCTCGGGGGAGAAAAAAGACATTTCAGGAACCAGGTTTTCTGTAGCGGGGTCCATGGGGCGCTCCTGAAATTGGCCGGAAAGAGTATAGACCCGGTGGCCCATAGCCCTGAGAACCTCGATCCACTTTTCGGATTCCAGTGCCACACCGTCCACCCCACCGATCCGCCCGATGATAATTCCAATATTCATACCGGGGGAGAATACTTACTTAAGGACGAAAGAGGACTGTCCGATAATTTTTCCTTCGGAATAGAGCTCTACGCTATGTTCACCGGGCACAATTTCACCATCGTTATTCCAGAAGATGGAGACCGGCAAATCCTCGTTTTCATAGTTGACTACCCGGGAAGCAGAGACCGGAATCTGTTCACGGTTTACTTCAATCATTTCCAGTTCCGGGGAACCCAGGACCACCTGATCTGGCCTGATAATTCGCAGATAGATGCTCTTCTCTCCGGCGGGGCTTACCTTATTGGCCCTGAGAACAAAGTCAACCCTGACTTTCACAGCCGTTCTGATACGGTCTGTATTTTTGTCGCGTTTGTTTAGCAGGACCAGGTCGATCTGAGAAGCCTGCAGGGTGGTGGCCAGGTCTTTAATTTCTTCCAACTGGGTTTTATCCTTTTCAAGTTGTTTCTTTTCTGAACTCAGCCTCAATTCGGTGTTTCTCAACTGTTTATTTTCGGCCAGCAACTCCTGGTTTTGCATATTCAGGGAATCGATCTGTACAATGTAACTCCGTAAAACAGAACGCAGGGTTTCCATCTCTTTGCGGTACATACGGATCTTGTAAGCGTCCTCCGCCTGAAGTGAGATAAGCTTTTCGATCTTTTCCTTCTGTTGTTCCATCTCCACCTGCAGTTCCAGATTATTGGTTTCAAGTGTGTCGTACCTGAAGTAGATGTTGCGAAGTTCTCCTTCCAGGGAATCTTTCTCTATACGAAAGAACTCTGTTTTTTCAGCCAGATCTGTAGAAACCAGGTTCAGATTTTTCCGGGTATCCAGCAGCATGTATACGGCAACACCCAGGATAACAACCAGTAATCCGAGGACTCCGTATAGTGCATTTACGTTGGTTTTCTTTTCAGCCATGTTGGATGGATTAAATTTTTACAAATATAAGAATTACTTAGCAGGATAGGAGCTTACCTCATCAAGGGTGATAATGTTATTTACAATGGCATAGATGGTTAGTCCGGAAACAGATTTAATTCCCAGCTTGCTGCTGATGTTTTTCCGGTGGGTCATAACGGTATGGGCAGACAGAAATAATTTTTCTGCAATTTGCCGGTTTGTGAGTCCCATGGAAACCAGTCTGACAATGGTAGTTTCACGGGGTGAAAGACCCAGGGGCTCATTCCCGGAAGCTTTAAAATAGCGATGGTCCAGCAGGCTTTGAATTTTAGCGCTCAGGGCCTCTTTATTTTCCATCAGATGGATAGAAGCAGGAATTCCCTGCACAGGCTTAGTTTTCAACTGATCATCTGCCTGGGGTTCTTCCAGCAGGATAGTTTTCTCCAGCAGTTCAGGGTTCGATATAAACAGGTCTGTACGCTGACGGAAAGCCGACTGGCTGATAATAATAAAATCAACCGGGTGATCCTCCAGATAAGACTGAAAAGGATCCGCCGCATTAAATTCTTTCAACACCCGGACTCCCTGAATCCGGTTTAGCACGGAGATCAGCCCTTTTCGGACGATATAGGAATCCAGAACCAGTATGAAACCCGAAAACCTCATGAAATAGACGACCTGTTTAGCAGGAGATTTTCAAGATTTGCAACCCTGGGAATCAGCACTTTATCTTCCATGTCAGCATGATCGACCAGGTCTTTCATCAGGCTTGCCAGATCATTCAATACCTGATGACACAGTTGCAGATCGTCAAAGGGAGGCAGGTATTTAATGATGAGTTCAGAAAGATGACTCAGGCTTGTTTCCAAACGAGTATGTTCCTTCTCAAATTCACGGATGGAATACGCCTGAAGTTTTTCCAGGAACAAAGGATCTGGCTTATCCAGGGAGGCCTGTCTTTCAAGTTCAAGCACATAGGGTAAAATTTGTTCCTCCTCCTGGGAAAGATGGGCCATAAAATCTTCCTTGTAGTCATTGAAAAAAGTACGTATCAGAGTCACTTCTTTCTCCGACAGGGAAGAATGGTCCATCAGTCGCATTAGTTTCTCTTCCACCATGGGCAGGGCAATTTCTTTGTAATAGGTATGGGTGGAGGTAATGTAAGTCACCATGGTACCCAGAGGAAAAAGGGCCAGTCCCTCCTCGGGGACATACAATTCATCCAGATAGGCGTTAGCAATTTCCAGGAAAAATTCCGTATTCACTCCATGAGCCTCGCAGACCTCATCCACGCTCAGCTCACCGAAACCAGGTTTCAGGTTGAAGCGAGGTAAAAGAGGCAGCAACTGCAGGTTCTCAAGTATCACCCGATACATGGGCCAATCCCTGGTAATCATTTTTTTCTTTTTTCTTTTTGAATCTCGGTTTCTGTGATACCGTATTTTTCATCTTCTTCCCGGTTGCCCAGGGGCTCCACATGAACCATGATGTCGTAAATATTTCGAAGATTCGATTTAATGCTTTTCTCCACGTTTTTGGCTATCTCATGAGCCTCTTTAACGGTCAGCTCCGGATCCACCTCCACATCCAGGTTTACCATGTAGTAATGCCCAATTTTTCGGGCTCTGACCCGGTGGGGATTATGGGCCCCCTTGACCAGATGAATCGATTCGAAAAGGCGCTTGTATAGCTCTGTGTTGTCAATCCCATCCATCAGATCAATATTGGATTTCATAAAGATCCGGAATCCTTCATACATAATGAAAATGCTAATCAGAAGCGCAATGATGCGATCGATCAGGGGTTCCTCGAGAATCATGGTAAAGACCAGGCTGGCGAGAACACTAAAGGAGAGAAATATATCATTTCGCATATTCCGGGCATTGGCCATAAGCATCGTACTCTCTACTTTTTTACCCGTTTTGAACAGCAGGAGCGAGAGAATAAATTTACCGCCAATGGAAATCACGGTGATCCAGATGGCCAGGTTTCCCGGAATCTCCATGCTCTCCCCCCGAATCAGAAGCTTTACGGTGGAGTAGGCCAGCTGGGCCCCTGCAAAAAAGATCATAAATGAGAGAACTTTAGTAGCTACCGTGTCAGCTTTTTTATACCCATAGGGAAATTTGATATTTGGAGGTTTGGCAATGATTCGGGCAGCTATCAGGACCACCAGGGAAGAAACAATATCAGAAACAGAATCGATGCCATCGGCTATCACCGCAAAACTTCCAGAAATAAGCCCCGCGGAAAGTTTCAAAAAAGCCAGCAGAGTGTTGCCTGTAATGGACCACCACGAGGCCCGGATGATATGTTGCTCCCTCTTCATCGGTCAGGGCTGGCATGAATTAACCGGGGATCATGTTCAGTTTTAAACTCCATTTGCAGGGTGATGTGGCCGATGCCGAAATCTTCTTTCAGAAGTGCTTCGATTTGTTGCCTGATGGGATTTACATGACTAAGCTTCATATCCGTATTCAGCTCCACATGAGCTTCCAGATGAATCTCCCGGTCCGTCAGCATCCAGGCATGTAAATGATGCAGGTTTAGTACCCCGGGCACTTGTTCAACTTTTTTCTTAATACTGTTCAGGTCCAGGTGTTCCGGGGCCGATTGCATCAGTATATTGACTGACTCATTAAGGATCAGGAAGCCTGAACGTATGATATATATGGAAATCATAAAGGTGATGACCGGGTCGATCCAGTCGATTTTAAAAATTCGAATCAGCACCCCCCCGATGATTACCACCACGGAAGACAGGCTATCGGCGATCAGGTGGACGTAGGCCGCTCTGACATTGATACTTTTGCTGGCCTCTTTTTTCAGGATGAGGACCGCATAGAGATTGGCAAGAAGGCCGATCATTCCCACAACCAGCATGATCATAGAGTTAATGGTGCCTGGGTTTTGCCACCTGTGCCAGGCCTCTTTAATCAGAAAGAAGCTTATGACTATCAGGATCACCGCATTGATCAGAGCGGCCAGAATTTCCAATCGTTTGTACCCGAATGTCTTTTTTTGATTGGCCTCACGCTTGCCCGCAATGGTGGCCAGGTAGGCAATAAAGGTAGCGAAGGTATCGCTTAGATTATGAAGAGCGTCAGAGAGCAAGGCCAGGCTGCCAGAGAGAACCCCCCCGGCAATCTCCACAATCGTAATTACCAGGTTCAGAAGGGTGACGGTCAGCAGGTTTTTTTCATTTACTGCGTGATGGTGGTGAGAGTGTTTACGCTTATATTTTTTCTTCGCCATCTAGATAAACAGTAATAGACTAAGTGCCATAATGGCCATTCCCGCCACAAAGCCATAGATGGAATGATGATGCAATCCATATTCCCGGGCCGTAGGTAAGAGCTCGTCGATAGATATAAACACCATGATGCCTGCCACACCGGCAAAGATAAACCCAAAGAGATTACCGTCCATAAAGGGCATTAGAATCAGCCATGCGATCAGAGCACCTATCGGTTCGGCCAGTCCGGAAAGAAAAGAAAGAAAAAAGCCCCTTTTCTTATTCCCTGTGCCATAGGAGATAGGGATAGAAACAGCAATTCCTTCCGGAATATTGTGAACGGCGATAGCCACGGCTACGGGGATAGCCAGGGTAGGATCGGTGAGACCGGCCATAAAGGTAGCTATTCCCTCAGGGAAATTATGTATGGCAATGGCCAGGGCTGTAAACAGCCCCATGCGCACCAACTTTGGATCTCTTACATTGTTTGTGGACATCTCTTCAACCTTCCTGATCTCATGAGGATTTTCCTGAGAAGGAATCAATTTGTCGATCAGGGCGATGACCAGGATTCCGGCAAAAAAAGCGAGCACCGAATACCAGGCGGCCATTTTTTCTCCATACGCCGGGATCAGAGATATACGTGCTTTTTGTAAAATCTCCACAAAAGAGACATATACCATCACTCCCGCTGAGAAACCAAGACTTACGGAGAGAAAACGTGTATTGGTACTTTTGGTAAAAAAAGCCAGTGCACTTCCGATGCCCGTTGATAAGCCGGCAAACAAGGTGAGGCCAAATGCAAACCAGAAATTACCTGTCTCCATAAAGAACCTTTTTAGCTAGCTTTTCGACCTTTTTTCGGGGCTTTTGGAATAGGCTCCAGGGTGAAGTGGCGGGGCCGTTTAGCGGTCCACACGATCATCACTACTCCCGCTATAATGAACGGAAGGCTAAGTAATTGTCCCATATTAAATTGCATTCCGGCCTCGAAGGCAACCTGATCGTTTTTCACGAATTCAATAAAAAAGCGGGCCGAAAAAAGAAGGATCATAAACACTCCAAATATAAATCCGTCTCGAACCTTCATATACCTTTTCCGGTAAAAGAGAAACAGAGCCACAAATATCAGGATATAACTGAGCGATTCATAGAGCTGAGTGGGATGACGTGCGACTGTGGGTAACAGATCTCCGGTGTTGGAGTCATACAGCCTGTCGCGCACAAATTCAAAGCCCCAGGGCAGATCGGTCGGGAGCCCGTAAATCTCGGAATTAAACAGGTTTCCCAGCCGAATGAAGGCTCCCCCCAGGGCTACAACAATGACAATACGATCAATGAGCCAGAGGAAAGAGAGTTTATATTTACGAATATAAAGCCAGAGTGAGAGAGGAATTCCTATGGCTGCTCCATGGCTGGCAAGTCCGCCCTTCCAGATTTTCAGAATTTCCAGAGGATTTGCCAGGAAATAGTCCGGTTCATAAAAAAAACAATGTCCCAGCCTTGCCCCGATAACCGTACCTACCGCAATGTAGATCAGTAATTGGTCCAGCATTTCAGAGCTAAGCCTTTCGGTAGCAAGAAATCTGGTAAAAACAATGTAGCCTGACAGAAAGGCAGAAGCAAACATCAAACCGTACCAACGGATACTGAGCTGTCCTATGCTGAAAATTTCGGGATCCACATTCCAGGTGATAGCTTCAAAAATCATAGTTGTTCGCCTTAGAGATTAGGCTACAAATATAATAACATTCCGGGGGTTTTTCCTGAAGCGTATATCTTTGTATGTTTGCACTAAATTGAAACAACGTGTCTGCAAAATACTATTGGCTTCTCTCTGTTATTCTGGTTTGCTTTAGCTGTGCACAGCAGGGATCCCCTTCGGGAGGACCCCTTGATGAGGATCCCCCGGTGGTGGTAAAAAGTGAGCCGCCAAATTATTCCACACTTTTTGATGCGAATAAGATCCTGATTACTTTTGATGAATACATTGTCCTGAACAGTGTAAACCAGGAGCTGATTGTTTCTCCGCCCATGGATGAGAAACCGGAGGTAAAGCTGAAAAAAAAGACCCTGATCATCGAGTTTGAGGAGGACCTCAGGATAAATACCACCTATACCTTCAATTTTGGAAGCGCCATTGAAGATCTTCACGCAGGGAACACCTTGCAAAATTACGAATATGTTTTCTCCACCGGTGAGATTCTTGATTCGCTCTCTGTGAAGGGAACCCTACAATATGCAGAAAACCTGGAAAAACCTGAAGATCCGATCTCCATTATGCTTTACTCCGATCTCCGGGATTCGGTACCTTTGATAGATATCCCACTCTATGTAGGGCGCTCAAATGACAGCGGGGTCTTCAGTGTAAATAACCTGCGCCCCGATGTCTACAAGGTGTTTGCCTTAAATGACGGAAACAACAATTTGCTCTTTGACCTTCCCTCGGAAGAGATTGCCTTTCTGGATAGCAGTCTGATTCTGAATGCCGATCTTACCCGGCTTTTGCTGGGAGATTCCGTGGTATCATCGGCAGTAAGGGACAGCCTGGCTGTGGACTCTACCGGCGCAGTGGTCGATTCTCTGGCCCGAAAGGGCCCGGATCTGAATTCCATTTATATTGATTTGCTGCTGTTTACGGAGGCCTCCGAGATCCAGTACCTGACCGATTACACCAGAGAGGACCGAAGAAAAATCCAGTTCATCTTTGCTCTTCCGCTCACAGACACATTTTCTTATTATTCTATCCATCCAGAACAGGAGAGCGCACCACGCTTTCTGGAAGATATGTCTCCGAACCGGGATAGCCTGACGCTTTGGATTTTGGATTCCCTTCACTACAACCACGACAGTATACGGATCGTTGCGAACTATACCGTGAAGGATACCAGCGAACAATATGTAGTCAAAAGAGACACCCTGCTGTTTTCCTACCGGGATGATGCCAGCAAGAGCAAAAAGAGCCGATCGCAGCGAAAGGAGGACACGGAGAAAGAAGAGACGCTGGAGCTCCTTACCATCCGGGCCAATGGGAACCAAGACATTAACAGGGATCTGTCGTTTCGGATAGATTTCCCTCTGGATAAAATCAATGATTCGCTAATCTCCCTGTACCATATTCCCGATTCGGTGGAAGTCCCGATTCCTTTTGAGGTGAGGGCGGATAGCCTGGATCCATACCGGGCCGCCCTGTCTGCGTCCTGGGAGTCTGATTCCAGGTACCGAATACTGGTTTTACCCGGGGCCCTGGAAAGCATTTACCCCATGGCGCATGATACGGTGGATGTAAACTTTAAAACACGCGATCTGGAGTACTATGGCCAGATCCTGCTCACACTGAATAATGTGAAGCACCGGGTGCTGGTCCAGCTTTTCAGTGGCAAAACAGTAGCAAAGGAGCTTAGTGTGGAGGCTGATGGGCAGTATGCCTTTCCTTTCTTAGCTCCTAATAAGTACCAGCTGAAATTTATTCACGATCTCAATGGAAACGGAAAATGGGATACGGGTAATTATTTAGAAAAGGTCCAACCCGAGCCCGTTGAATTTCTTATTAAGACCATTGAAGTTCGGTCTAACTGGGATCACGATGTTACAATGATCCTGAAAAAATAGGATCAGGTATCCCCGGATTTGTTTTCCAGGCGGTTCCAGATCAGCGCTGCAGCACCCAGAACAGCAATATTTTTCTTCAAAAGAGCGGATGGAACAATATCGATCTTGTTCCTGTAGATGGGTAAAAGATGTTCTTCCATGCTACGTTTGGCTGGATCAATGATCCACTTCCCCGCCTTGGCCAGTCCCCCGAAAATAAAAATGCGAGCCGGACTAATATGGGCCACCGTATCAGCCAGGGCCCGGCCCAGCAGGAAGCCGGTTTTCTCAAAGGCTTTAATTGCAATGGGATCGCCCGATTCGGCCAGGGAGGTGATCATCTTGGGTTTTAACTTGGAAAAGGAAATGTTTCGAAAGGCACTCTCCATGTTTTCTTGCGCCAATAATTCAAACACGGTTCGTTTAATCCCTGTAGCTGATACATAGGTTTCCAGACAACCTCTTTTACCACAGCCGCACTGCCGGCCATGATCATATACCAGAACGTGACCGAGTTCCCCGGCAAAGCCATCGTGCCCGTATACCACATCCCCGTTTACCACCAGACCACTTCCCAGGCCGGTTCCCAGGGTAATCATTACAAAATTCTTAAGATCGCCTGCAGCACCAAACAACATCTCGCCCAAAGCAGCAGCATTGGCATCATTGGTGACCAGGACGGGAAGATGAAACTGCTTTTCCATCAGCTTGACAAATTCGATTCTCCCTTTCCAGGCCAGGTTTGGGGCGTTCTCGATAGTCCCTTCATAGAAGTTGCCGTTGGGAGCCCCCACCCCAATACCAAGCAATTGAAAGGAGGGTTCTATTTTCTCCAGGCTTTTCGTCACATGAGCATGAAGGGCGCGAATAAAGGCTTCTATTGTTTTGTATCCGCTCGTGCTTATTTCATCTTCAAAGTGGATGGCTCCTTTGCGGTCCACCAATCCGATTTTCGTATAGGTCCCGCCAATATCTATTCCAAGAACAACTTCCAGAGCCATAAATTCTATGTCTGTTGATTATACCTTATAAAAGTAACAAATCTCATTCGATTACGTTAAATTAGCTGAGTTATATAAATAAGAAATCATGACCAACTTTATCGTTCCCATCGACTTTTCAATAGATTCTCTTAAAGGTCTTGAATGGGCCATTCTGTTTTCACAGAAAAAAACCATTAATATCCAAATGGTCTATGTGCTGACCAATAGTTCCAATTTTCAGTCCAGAGTGGTGGAGGAGGAACATAAATATGCGGAGACCCAGTTTAAAAAACTGCTCAAAGAATATGGTCCCCGACTTGAAAACAATTCCAAACTCCGGTATATCGTAAAGAAAGGGAAGGTATACAGGGAGATCGTAAACCAGGTGAATTCTTATAATAACGCCGTTGTTTCTGCTTCCACTCATGGTGCTTCGGGTTTTGAAGAGCTCTTTATCGGGAGCAATGCCCTTAAAATCATGGCTGCCATCGAACAACCAGTCTTTACTCTGCGCACCTATATACCCAAGGACATTAAAAAAATTGTGGTGCCTGTTAAGTTACATCTCGATACCCGGCAGAAGGCCCCCATTGTGGCCGATTTGGCCGAGTTGTTCGGAGCGGAGCTGCATGTGCTGGCCATATCTACCCGGAGGAACACCCGGGATCTGGCCAGGTTGGAATCCTATGCAAAACAGGTAACGGCATATTTTAAGGCGAGAAAGCTGCAGACCGTTGGCAAAACCCTGGTGGGTGAAAGTCTGCCAGGCATTACCTGCACTTATGCAGAGGCCGTAGACGCAGATCTGATCACAATCATGTCCAGCGCCATAGATAAGTGGAATGTATTTCTGGGTAGCTACGCACAACAAATGGTAAAAAGCGCAACTGTTCCATTGCTGAGCATCACCCCCAAAGAGAAACAGATACCCGCTGGATTCAGCACCTTTGGAGGATAGACCATAGCCAGCCAGATAGAACATACGGACAGTCATGGAGGATCGCAGTTATTGACCCTGCTGGAATCCCTTCCCTTTGCCGCCTGGTTTAAGGACGAAAGCGGCAAATTCAACCGGGTTAACGATGCCTTTTTAGATGCCGTCGGGAAAGAGCGCGATCTGGTAATCGGGCGGGACGAGAGGGAGGTATTTCAAGAGGAAGAGGCCAAACAGATGGCAGAGGGAGCCCGGGAAGTGCTTCGTAGCGGCAAATTGACCGAATCAAGCTATTCCATTGGCAGGAGGGTCATCAAGACGGTTCATTTCCCGGTTAGGAACGAGCAGAAAGAGATCGTGGGGACCGGAGGATACCGGGAGGATATTACCAATCTGACCGACTCCCTTCAGACCCTGCACCGGGAGAAAGATACACTGGAGGTTATTATGGAGACCATCCCGTTCTGTATCTTTTTCACCGACAGGCATCAACGTTATATCCGGGTAAATCATATCATGGCAAAACTCCTCCGGGTATCCTCCCCGGAAGAAGCTGTTGGTAAGACCAACAAGGAATTTTTTACCAAGCGGGTTGCCCGGAAAATGATGGAGGAGGACCGGACCATTATCGAAACCGGAATCCCCATCGTTAGCAAGATCCTCTTTTTTGAAGATGAGGGAGTGGAAGGCTTCTGGATGGAAAAAATAAAAATTCCTGTCAGGGATGAGCGGGGAGTCATTACCATGACCATGGGAATTTTTAAAGATGTTTCGGACCTAATGCGAATTGAAAACGAGCTCAAAGAGGCCCGGGATCGTGCTGAAGAATCTGACCGCCTGAAAACCTCTTTCCTGGCAAATATGTCCCACGAGATCAGGACCCCCATGAATGGCATTATCGGATTTGCCAACCTCCTGAGGGATCCTGGGCTGTCCGAGGAGAAAAAGGATCTTTTCCTGAAACATATTGACAACTCCTCCAGCCAGCTTTTGAACATCATTGATGATATTGTGGATATCTCAAAGATAGAATCGGGACAGATGAAAATCTCCAACAAACCTGTAAGAATCAACGAGATTCTTGATGAGATCTACTCTTCCTATTTTCATCGTATCCGGGGGGATGCACCCGGACAGAAGAAGGTGAATTTTATGCTGAAGAAAGAGATTGCATCAAACGATTTCACTATTGTATGCGATGATTTCAGACTGAGCCAGATCTTTAATAACCTCCTGGGAAATGCCATTAAGTTCACCAGTGAGGGCCATATCACCTTTGGCTATTCATTAAGAAACAACCGGCATGTGGAGTTTTTCGTTAGTGATAGCGGAATCGGGATACCGAACAATAAGATCCGATTGATTTTTGACCGGTTCGGACAGGTGAACCAGGAGCAGGAACTGCAGCACTCGGGAACAGGACTTGGCTTGCCCATTTCAAAAAGCCTGGTTAATCTGATGGGAGGAGAGATGTGGGTGGAGTCAGCTGTGGGCAAGGGATCCACCTTCTATTTTACTCTTCCCCTGGTTATTGAAAAGCCGCAGGAGGAAACCAGGGGCCTGATCTCCAATAAAAGCTATAACTGGAGCAATAAGCAAATACTTGTGGCCGAGGATGAGGAGCTAAACTGGTATTTTTTAAGGGAGATGTTACGCCAGACCGGGGCCAGCATTCACCGTGCCATGGATGGCCGTGAAGTAGTGACCAAGGCCCGAAAGCTATCTCCGGATGCCATTCTGATGGATTTAAAAATGCCTGAATTAAGCGGCATTGAAGCGGCCCGTAAAATCAGGGGGTTTAATAAAGAAGTTCCAATTATTGCACAAACCGCCTTTGTGATGGCCGAGGAGAAAGAGGAGAGCCTTAAGGCCGGGTGCAATCATTTTGTTACCAAGCCCCTGGACAGGACCATCATTATGGAACTGATCGACAGTTATTTCAAATGAAAAGAGCGGTCATTATCGTGGCGGCCGGATCGGGCAGCCGAATGGGTGGAAAGCTTCCAAAACAGTTCCAGGAGCTGCGGGGGAAGCCAATAATCATCCACACCCTGGAAACCTTTTACCGCTTTGACCCGGAAATGCGGATAATCGTCGTTTTGGCGCCGGAACACCGGTCCCTGTGGGACCAACTGGCCGGATCTTATGAGACTCCCAAAGGGCTTGTCCTGACCCATGGAGGGAACACACGGTTTGATTCCGTAAAAAATGGATTACTCCAGACCGGGGAAGCTGAAATCGTGGGAATTCATGACGCTGTAAGGCCCCTGGTTAGCGGGGAGACCCTGGCACGTGCCTATGCTGCTGCTGAAGAAAGGGGGAGTGGAATACCCGTTTTAGAGATGGAGGAATCGGTCAGAATGGTCGATCAAAATGGCACTTCTGAACACCTGGATCGGTCCCGCTTAAGGAAAGTCCAAACCCCACAGGTATTTGAAACCCGGAAAATCAGAAAGGCCTATCAACAGCCCTATGATCCGACATTTACCGATGATGCTTCTGTATATGAGTCCCTCTTCGGTCCGGTCACTCTGGTGGAGGGCAACAGGGAGAATATTAAGATTACAAGCCCTGTCGATAAAAAACTTGCCTCGCTGCTTATGGCTTCTGTTGGGTAATTTCACCTCCTACACTGGACTTAAATTCCTTTTCTTTCGGCGTGCCCATATATCCCACAAATGCCTTACTGGTCGCATTGGCATTCAGATATTGAGAGCTGTTTACTTTAACCTGGGCCCCGGTGGCTGCCTTTACCCAGGTACTTTCTGCTTCCAGTTCGTATCCCAGGTAATTTCCCACAGTATAGGCATTGATCAGCTGACTGCGGGAGCTTCCCCGAAGAATAATATCAGCCCCCTGGTTGACCCGGGCACTCAGGGAATCAAGGTCCACAGACAATTCCACCTTGCCCCCGGTCTCCACCTTCAGGGAGAGGGTTTGGGTTTTCAGGATATCGGCCGATTGAATCACCGCCCCCCGGGTAATCTCGAGACTGCTCAGTTTCGTGTAAAACAATTTCACCGGGATGGATGGCGTACTTTTCAGCTGGGTCCGGGTTTTAAGCGTCAGCCAGTTTTCACTAAACTCGAGCACCAGGTTCTCCGGCAGCGCTTCACCCTCCACCACCAGGTTAGGACTTTCTGATGCCACCAGTTGCACATGGATATTCCCACTCACTTTAAGCTGATGGAAGGGGCTGACAAGCGGGAGCTGATACTCCTGGGCGATCAGGGTCAGGTGAACTATCCAGAGTATAGAAAAGGTAAGCAAAGCTCTCATAGCATCTATGTTTCCTGCAAAAATACGTTTAATTATTTTATTACCTTGCACTCCTTGAGCTTGATGCAAATGGCAAGAGCAATAGTAATGTTAATGGTTTGTTTTCTGCTGGGTCATGCAAGCGAAGCATTGTCGCAGGTTTATCCTGGGATTAGCGACGATAAACTGCTTATCGATGATATCATTATCAGCGGCAATGAAGTCACCCATGAATCTGTCATCCTGCGGGAACTGGTTTTTTCTATCGGGGATACCATAGAGAAAATGCAACTACTTCCTGCGTTACAGAGAAGCAAAGACAACCTGCTGAACCTGGCTCTGTTCAATTTTGTAAATCTCAATATTAAACACCTGGAAAACAGCAGGATCGATGTGATAATTGATGTCACGGAGCGTTGGTATATATGGCCGGTTCCCATCCTGGAATATGCAGACAGGAATTTCAGCACCTTTATTCAAAACAGAGACTGGGAAAAAATCAACTATGGAGCCTGGTTAAAATGGAGTAATTTCAGGGGAAGAAACGAACTCCTGACCGGGAAGGTCCGGTTGGGCTATGTACAAGAGTACTCCCTGGCGTATTCCAAGCCCAATATCGGGAAAAAGCAGAATCACGGGATCTCTGCCGGATTTAATATACACCAGCGGAACGAAGTCAGTTTGTCAACCATCAATAACATGCCTTTTGAATACCGGCCGGAGGACAGGCCTGCGGAAGTCAGGCTAAATGCCTTTACCAATTATACCTTCAGGAGGAAATATTTTACGACGCACTCGCTTCGCTTTGAATATATGGATGTCAGGGTGTCTGATTCCATTGCTATTCTCAACACAAACTATCTGGGCGAAGGGGATACCAGGCGAAAATATTTTATGCTGACATATAACTTTGATTATGACATCCGGGATTCCAAGGTGTATCCCCTGGAGGGATTCCGGGTGAAGATCAGGGCCGAACAGATAGGGCTGGGTCTGATTTCTGATTTTGCATATCCGGAATATCGCCTGACGGGCACGTTGATGTTTCATCAGAAACTGGCCAACCGCTTCTATTTTTATAATGCCACAAAAGGGAGGTACTCCTCAGAAAAAATTGTGCCTCATTTTTTAAACAAGGCCCTGGGATACCAGGAGTTTCTGAGCGGGTATGAACCTTATGTGATCGATGGCACGGACTACGTGATTTCTAAATATAACCTGAAGTACCAGCTGGTGAAACAAAACACCTATACCATTCCCTTCATCGGAATGGAACAGTTTAATAAGATTCACTATGCGGTATACGTAAACATGTTTGCCGATGCCGGCTTTGTAAACAGCGATTTTCCCAATCCCACAAATACCATGGTCAACACCTGGCAATTCTCTGCGGGGGTGGGAATCGACTTAGTGACCTATTACGACCAGGTTTTCAGGATCGATTACGTGATTAACCGTTACGGGGAGCATGGCTTCTTTTTTCATGTGGAAACCCCGTTTTTCAGGTGGTAAGCCTATCAGGGATCAATCCAGTCGCCTTCTTTTTTAATCAGCCGGATCAAAGCATCAAGCGCCTCTTTTTCGGGAACATTCCGGATTTTGGCCTCCCTGCCCTTATAGATACTTACCCGTCCGGGCCCGGCTCCCACATACCCATAATCGGCATCGGCCATTTCACCGGGACCGTTTACAATACAGCCCATGATCCCGATTTTCAGGGTGGTGAGATGGGAGGTGGCTATTCGAATTTCCTTTAAACGGGTCAGGATATCAAAATGAGTGCGACCACAGGAGGGACAGGCTATGTATTCCGTTTTGGTAATCCGCGCCCGGGCGGCCTGCAGGATATTCAGCAGTGTGTCATTTATATGGGAAGGGACCATGTGTTGGTTTTCCACCCAAACCCCATCCAGCAAACCATCCACGAGGAGAGAGCCCAGTTCTCCGGCCACTTGAATCTGAAAGAGTTCAAGGTCCTCTGTGCCAGAGACCATTTTAAAAAGGACGGGTGTTTGTCTGTTCCTGGCGCAGAAGTGGTTCAACTGTGCTTTAATATCCTGAATAGTGTTTGTACCCTTTTCAAGAAGCAATATTTTTCCGCCTGATTCCAATAAGGCAGGATCTTTTTCCCAATCCTGGAAAGGGACCAGTTGATCCAGAAGATCTTCCGGTTTCAAATCGATACCTGGATCCGGGGGGAAGTGGCTTACAATTTTTACACTGCTTCCGTTTCCCATGCCAAAAAGCTCCTGCGTTTTTCTTCTTTCAAAGGCGAAGGGATCCCAGGCCAGGCCTTCAAGAGGATGGTAGGGCAGGTGTTCCGGTTTGGGAAAAAGAGCACGCAACTGCGAGGCTACCGGCAGCTCCATTTCCGGAGGTTCGGTAAGCGAAACCCGGATGGTGTCCCCCATTCCTTCGAGGAGCAGGGGAGCCATGCCAACAGCAGATTTGATTCGACCTTCAGCGCCGTCACCCGCTTCGGTAACCCCCAGGTGGAGCGGATAAGCCATTCCTTCTTTGTTCATCTGGTTTACCAGCAAACGAACCGATTGAACCATCACCAGCGGATTGCTTGATTTCATGGAAACAAGCACCTTCTGAAAAGATTCAGACTGGCATATACGCAGGAATTGCATGGCCGATTCTACCATTCCCAAAGGGCTGTCTCCATACTTTTCCAGGATGCTCCGGTCCAACGAACCATGATTTACTCCGATACGAATGGCGGTGCCATGTTTTCGGCATCTTTTAAGCAGAGCCGGAAGTAAAAGCTCCGGACTTTTGCCTTTCAGGTAATTTCCGGGATTTATCCGGATCTTGTCGCAAACCCCGGCAGCTTCCAGGGCCAGTTCCGGCTTAAAATGAATATCTGCCACCAGGGGAACCCGGTATCCGACTGCATGCAGCTTCTCCCGGATCTTCCCCAGGCTCTCCACCTCACTCCTGCCCTGGGTGGTGAGCCGAACCAGCTCAGAACCGGCATCAATCATACGGATGCATTGATCCACAGAAAGCTCTACATCCCGGGTATCTGTATTGGTCATGGATTGTATCCGGACCGGTTGATCTCCACCCAGGGAGAGGGATGCAATGGTGATAAGCTGTGAACGATAGGTCTTCATCCAGCTAGTTGATTTCCCAGTCGGCCCCATCCTTCCGGTCTTTTACGGTGATCCCCAGATGGCTCAGCCCTTTCCGGATGCGATCTGCAGTTTCAAAGTCACGATTTGACTTGGCCTCGTTTCTGAGCTGAAGGATCATCTCAATCAGTTCACCGGTGATCTCCTCCGCTTTATCTGTAACGAGGGGTGGCTCCAGACCCAGGACAGAGAATACCCAGGAATGGTAGAGAGCAATCAGCTTTTCCAGGTCCTGATCAGAAATAGTTTCCTTTCCTTCGGAGAGCTTATTTATCTGAGTGATCCCGCTCAACAGATGACCCACCAGTTTGGCCGTATTCATATCATCTTCCATGGCGCTCTCACAACGTTTGGCCAGTGTTTCCACATCCACCGTACTGGAAGGGGATGCCTGAATATGTTTAAGTGTATCCAGGGCATTCATCAGTCGCATCAATCCTTTTTCAGAGGCCTGCAGGGCTTCGTTGGAAAAATCCAGGGTACTGCGGTAGTGGGCCTGCAGAATAAAAAAGCGTATAACCATTGGTCCGTATGCCTGCTCCAGCATCCTGTGATTACCCGTAAAAAGTTCATCCAGGGTAATGAAATTGCCCAGCGAACGACCCATTTTCTGGCCATTGATGGTGATCATATTGTTATGCATCCAGTAACTGACCGACGCCTGGCCGTATCCGGCTACATTCTGCGCGATTTCACATTCGTGGTGAGGGAAAAGCAGGTCCAGACCGCCCCCATGGATATCAAACTGCATACCCAGGTATTTGGTACTCATGGCCGAGCATTCCAGGTGCCAGCCGGGATAACCCTCACCCCACTTGGAAGACCAGCGCATGATGTGTGAGGGATCCGCTTTTTTCCAGAGAGCAAAATCGAGTCCGTTTTTCTTTTCCGATTGTCCATCAAGGGCCCTGGTGTTAGAAAGAAGATCTTCCACCTTTCTGCCGGAGAGCTGCCCATAGGGATGTTTCTTATTATAGGCAACAACATCAAAGTAGACCGATCCATTAACCTCATAGGCATAACCTGCCTTCATGATTTTGCCGATGAGCTCCTGCTGCTCAATAATGTGTCCGCTGGCCCTCGGTTCTATGCTGGGAGGGAGCACATTGAGCGAAGCCATGTTTATATGGTAGCGGTTCATATAGTGCTGGACCACCTCCATGGGCTCCAGGGATTCCAGCCGCGCCTTTTTCAGGATTTTGTCTTCTCCCTCGTCCGCATCATCTTCCAGGTGCCCCACATCAGTTATATTTCGCACATACCTCACCCTGTAATCCAGGTACTGAAGGTATCTGAAGAGCACATCGAAGGTGATTGCCTGACGCGCATGACCCAGATGGGCATCTCCATAAACGGTGGGACCACAGGCATAGAGACCAACAAAGGGGGGATTGATGGGTTCAAAGAGCTCCTTCTTACGGGTCAGTGTGTTATATAAATTTAGCTTGCTGGTCATAACTATTGTGGGATAAGCTGAATGATGGACAAAATTAGTAAATTTAACTCGTACCAGAAATGCAGATAAAATGGGAAAGAGTAAAAGACCCGGTAAGGATAAATTCACAAAAGAACAAGCCGCAACGCTGATCATGGGAGTATTTGGAAGAAGCCCCAAACAGATCTTTAATTATAAGCAGATTTCAAAGCTGCTTTTCATACAGGATAAGCAGCGAAGAGCCATTGTGAACAGCACCCTGGATGAGCTGGTGGAAATGAAACAGCTGGAACAACTTGAACCCGGGAGGTACCGGCTTTTGAGCAGGGCCGGCTATAAAACCGGCACCCTGGATATGACCCAGCATGGATATGCCTTTCTGGTGTCGGAAGATTCAAAGGAAGATGTTTTTATTGCCAGGAACAATCTGAAGACCGCTCTGGACGGGGATCTGGTAAAGGTCTTCGTTTACCCGGCACACAAAAAACGCACGCGGATGGAAGGAGAGGTGGTGGAAATCCTGGAACGTGCCCGCGACACCTTTGTAGGGACGGTGGAGATATCCCGTAACTACGCCTTTTTGCTGCCCGATAACCGAAAAATGCCCTTTGATATTTTTATTCCGCTGGAGAAGCTAAACGGGGTGGAGCATGGACAAAAAGCTATTGCCCGCATTATTGACTGGCCCGAGAAGGTAAAGAATCCATTTGGAGAGATCGTGGATATCCTGGGATTTCCGGGGGAAAATGATACGGAGATGCACTCCATCCTGGCCGAATTCGAATTGCCCATAAAATTTTCCAAAGAGGTGGAGGCTTATGCCGAAAAAATCCCGGATGGAATTTCAGCGGAAGAGATTAAAAAGCGCAGGGATTTCAGGAAGGTCCCCACCTTTACCATTGATCCCGCCGACGCCAAGGATTTTGATGATGCGCTTTCCCTTCAAGCGCTGGAAGGGGGATTGTGGGAGGTGGGCATCCATATTGCCGACGTTTCTCATTATGTAAAGACTAAAACCATTCTTGACAGCGAAGCTTACGACCGGGCAACATCGGTATACCTGGTTGACCGGGTGGTTCCCATGCTTCCCGAGAAACTCTCCAACGGAGTATGTTCCCTGCGGCCCAACGAAGACAAGCTTACCTTTTCGGCTGTATTTAAAATGAATGAACAGGGCGAAGTGCTGGACGAGTGGTTTGGCCGCACCATCATACATTCGGCCCGCCGCTTTAATTATGAGGAGGCGCAGAAGATAATTGAAACCGGCGAAGGGGATATGAAAAAGGAGGTCCTGAAGCTTTATGAAATATCGAAAGTGTTAAAAGAACGCAGGTTTCAAAACGGATCGGTGAATTTCGAGCGTGAAGAGGTAAAGTTCCACCTGGACAAGGACGGAGCTCCCACCGGGATCTACTTCAAGGTACAGAAAGAAGCCAACTGGTTGATCGAGGAGTTTATGCTACTGGCCAATAAAAGGGTGGCTGCCTATGCCAGCAGGGGAGGAAAATATGAAAAGGAAATTAGCCCCGCTGAGCCTAAAGGAAAAAAACAGGTGGGGAAAACCTTTGTGTACCGCATTCACGATTTGCCGGATCCTGAGAAACTGGCATCTTTCACCCGTTTTATCAGCAAGTTTGGCCATACCTTAAATCCCCAGCAATCGGCCCGGCGCCTCTCAGCGGCCCTGAACAGTCTGCTGGATGAGGTGCAGGGGACCAGGGAACAAAATGTGGTGGAGATGATGGCACTTCGCTCCATGGCCAAAGCCCGCTATTCCACCAAAAACATAGGCCACTATGGGCTGGCCTTTAAGGATTATGCCCATTTTACCTCTCCCATCAGGCGCTATCCCGACCTGATGGTACATCGCTTGCTGGCTTTTTACCTGGAGAATGGGGAATCCAAGAATGCCGAAACCTATGAAAAACGGTGCCAGCATGCTTCTGAAATGGAACGGAGAGCCGTCGAGGCAGAAAGGGCTTCCACAAAATACAAGCAGGTGGAATTTATGCAGGATAAGGTAGGAAAGGTATTCGATGGAGTGGTTTCGGGACTTACCGATTGGGGGATCTATGTGGAGATTGTGGAGAATAAATGCGAAGGAATGGTATCCATCAAAAGCATTGCCGACGATTTTTATGAATTTAACGAAGAAGAGTATATGATTGTAGGAAGGCATTCAGGAAGAAAATTTGAGATCGGGGATGAGGTAAAGATTGAAGTAATGAATGCAAACCTGTCACGCAGGCAACTGGATTACAAACTTGTGGAACTGGGGGAGGAGCCTTAAATTTGGCAGAGAATTAATGAGCTGACAAATGGTCGTTGTTAAAGAGGAGGTCAGATCACATATTGTTATAGTGGCCCGCAGGATCTTTACCAGGCATGGCTTCAGAAAGGCTACCATGGAAGAGATTGCCGGCGCATCAAATATGGGAAAGAGCTCCATCTACTACTATTTCAAAAGCAAGGAAGAGATCTTTCGGGTGGTTGTTGAGTTTGAAGCCAATATGCTGAAAGAGCGGCTTGGCCGGATTATCAAGCGAAACGAAACACCACCGGAACGGCTCAAGGCCTATATCCTGTTCCGGCTACACCATATAAGAACCCTTGAAAATTTCTATGCAGCCCTAAATGAGGAGACCCTGTCGCATATGAGCTTTATCCTGGAAATCAGGCGTAATTTTGAGGTGGAAGAGCAGGAGCTGGTCAGCCGGATTCTGGAAGATGGAATGGAGCAGGGAGTGTTTCAACTTAGCAGTTCAAAGATCGGAGCCATTGCCATCTCAACCATGATGAAAGGACTGGAACTGCCCCTGCTGTTGAGCGAAGCACATAAAAGCGACCGTGAAGAGCTGATGAAGGACCTGATACGGGTTCTGCTCTACGGGATCCTGAAAAGGTAAAGCCTCTTAAAATATCTGAGGGATATTTCAGGGCTTACCCATAAGAAAAGCCCGACTATTTTCCTTTGGTGAGGGCCACCATCTTGTGGTTAATCTCCGTATTCTTATAGATCCCTTTGAATTGTTCTGCTCCTGGACCAAAGGCAAATACAGGAATCAACGTGGCCGAATGCCCAGTTGTTGCAAAAACAGGATCCATGCCGGAGTAATCCATAGTTATTTTTTGACCGGGTCTCGGCCTTTGTGAACCCAGGGTATACCCCCCGGTTTCATGGTCGGCCGTGACCACCACCAGGGTGTTGCCATCCTTTTCGGCAAAATCCAGAGCAGCAGCGATAACCTTTTCAAAATCAAGCATCTCACTTACCAGATACTCCACGTCATTGGCATGGCCGGCCCAGTCGATCTGGGAGGCTTCGACCATCAGGAAAAAGCCCTTTTCATTTTGGGATAGATGGCTTATGGCCAGGGTAGTGGCAGCAGGCAGGAAATCACCCCGGCCTTTGACCACAGGGGGCATGGCATCGGCTTCGGGAAGAAAGCCATACTTTTTATCAGCACTGAGCGTTCCGGGGGCAGGAAGTCCGGCGGTATCGATGACAAAGCCTTTTTCAGCAGCCAGGGGCAAGAGATCAACGCTATCGTTTCTCATATTAAATCTGGCCCTTCCGCCACCGGCAAAAAAATCAATCTCTGAGTCAATAAGCTGTGCAGCGATCTCTTCTTCCATGGCACGCTGTTCCACATGCGCATAGAAGGAAGCTGGAGTTGCATGTGAAATGGTAGAGGTCGCCACAACACCGGTGCTCCAACCCATAGAGGCAAGCAGCTCTGCGATATTTTGCACCGAAACCCTGGCGGTGTCCATCCCAATGGCGCCATTATAAGTCAGTGTACCACTGGCCAAGGCCGTGCCGCTGGCAGCGGAATCAGTTACCTTGTGGGAGGCTGAAGAGGTTTGCTGCAAGCCTATTTCCCGAAAACGATTAAAAACAGAAGGCTGATCGCCGAAATAAAACCCGGTAGAAACTGCAGAGAGGCCCATTCCATCGCCAATCAGGAAGATAATATTAACTGGTTTTTCCGGGGGTGTTGAAGTGTTGTCCGAGGCCGTGCAGGCCAGCGTAAGTACAATAAGTAAAAGGACAAAAATATTTCTCATTTTATTGTTGCTGCTAGTGAATAACAAAGTAAACAAATCTTTCAGAGAATAAGTTTAATTCCTGGCCTCTAAATTGTTTTTTAACCAGGCAGGCCTGTCGGTGGTTACAGCAGACACCCCTATTTCTTGCATCCTGAGGGCGGTTTCCGGATCGTTTACAGTCCAGCACCAAACATCCAGTCCTGAGCTATGGCACCGTTCCACCAGTTCCCGGTCGATGATGGCGTGTCGCAGGTCTACTCCGTCCAGGCGGCTCTCCAGAATAGCCTCAAAATTGTTATTCAAGTCTGCTTTAAAACTTGAAAGGTAGTAGCAGGGCACCTCCGGATAGAGCTCCTTGGCCTGCTTAATGGTTTCGAAATCAAAGGCGATAAAGCTAATGCTTCCACGTTTCCAATGTTGCGAAATTACCTGCTGCAGATAGGGAAGGATTTCGGGACCGGTTTTAATTTCAATAACCAGCAAACGATCTGCGGGAATGCTTGCCAGGACATCCTGAAGCAGCGGAATGGATTCCCTGTCATACTCGGGACGGTTGCTTTCCCGGGGAATCACCACCAGAGGCCTTAGCTCTTCCCAGGTGGTCTCCTTTACGGTGTAGTTTTTACCGGTTAGTTTTTTTGTGTTCTTGTCATGAAAAAGCACCACCTTGCCATCGGCGGTCAACATCACATCACATTCGGCAGCATCGGCTCCAAGGTCCCAGGCCAGCTGGATGGAGGCCAGGGTGTTTTCCGGAGCCAGGTATGAGGCTCCACGATGGCCCACATACCGGAAAGGTTTTTCCGGGGCAGGTTCCTGGGCCTTATTGATAGGAGCAACAATTATAATTAGGAGGACAATAGCAATGGTTTTCATATCTGTTTTACTTTTGTAATGAATATAACACATTCGTGTCATGAAAATCAAATTATTTAGACGTTTGAAGAAATTTCTTCGTACCACCCTTATCGGGGGTGTGGTAGCCCTGGCCCCCCTGACCCTGATTGTCCTTCTGTTCAGGTGGGTGATCAATATAATTGGTCGCACTCTGACTCCCTTGGTGGATACTATTTTACAGGATCCGGACCCCAACCCATATTTCAAATTTGCTATTTACCTCCTTTCTTTCATTGCCATTTTAATCTTCTTTTTTATAATTGGCTTGATTGTCCGCACAAGGATGGTTCGCTTTTTAACTAGAGCGGAAGATCGTTATCTTCTGAAAATACCTGGTTACAAACTGGCCAAGGAGACTGTTCAGCAGTTCTTTGGAAAGAACCGTTCCTTTTTCAAAGAAGTCGTGCTGGTGGATATATTTAATTCAGGTGCTTTAATGACGGGATTTATTACCGACGATCAGGGGGATGTTATTTCGGTATTTGTCCCAACCGGTCCAAATCCCACTTCGGGACTTATCTATCATCTGAATAAGGATAGGGTAACCAGGACTTCGGCCCCCGTTGATGTTGGAATGAAAACAATCATCAGCTGCGGAGCAGGATCATCTGAAGTTTTTGCAAAGGCTGAAATAAAATAGCTCAGGATTTGCTCTCCACGTGCCTGAAGAACCTCCTCTGGTTGAACAAGATTATGGCGACCGCTACGGAGATGCTTGAATCGGCAATATTAAATACGGGTCGGAAGAAGATAAAGCTGGTACCCCCCCGAAACCAGTCCGGATAGTTGCCTTTGAGAATAGGAAAATAGAACATATCCACCACCTTGCCCTGCATCAGCGGGGCATACCCTCCCCCTTCCGGAAACATACTTGCGGCCTGTATTGGATTGCTGCTGCTAAAGATCAAACCATAAAAGAGAGAATCAATGATATTTCCCAGGGCTCCTGCCAATACCATAGAGAGAGTGATAATCAGTCCGGTATGTGCTTTGAGACGGATCAGTCGCCGCAGATAGAAACCGATGGCCACCACTGCCAGTATTCGGAAGGAGGTGAGCAGGATCTTGCCAAGACTTCCCGGCAGGGCCATCCCGAAGGCCATCCCATTGTTCTCCACGAAATGTAGAATCCCCCAATTTCCAAAGAAGGGGATCTGCTGATAGAGGGTCATATGAGTTTTGACCAAAATTTTCAGGGTTTGATCAGCTACAAGAATGAGCAGGATAATCAGTATGGACTTCCTGGCAACGGACATATTTGTTTTATGGAATGAGAGTGATTATTGTCTTGACTTTGCTTCGATACTAAGGGTGGCATGGGGTACTGCGCGTAGACGCTCTTTGGAGATCAGCTTACCGGTCTCACGGCATATTCCATAGGTTTTGTTTTCGATCCGCACCAGGGCACCCTGTAAATGCTGGATAAATTTTGCCTGTCGGGTGGCCAGCCTGCCAGCTTCCTCCTTGGAGAGCGTGGCGGCCCCTTCTTCCAGAACTTTAAAAGTGGGTGAAGTATCTTGCGTGTCGTTACTTTCGCTCTGGGTTATGGCAGATTTTAATATTTCGTAATCTTCTCTGGCCTTATCAAGTTTGTGCTGGATGAGCTCCTTGAACTCCTGCAATTCCGCATCTGAAAATCTGGTCTTCTCAGCCATATTAATTTCTTCTTTAGTTTGCTAAATATACAATATTTTAATGATTCCTGCTCTAGTTTTTATATGCGGGTCACCCGGATATTAATATAGACATCCTCATCAATATCTATTCGCCTTGCATCATTGTTTTCAAGTGTGTCTACCAGTGAAACATTCTTTGCAAGTGTTTGAGAGCCAATATATTTACCGTGGGTTAAAACAGCCTCCGCAATCAACTCATGTTTCTCTATAAACACTTCAATTTTATCGGTTACTTCAAATCCGCTCTCTTTTCGAATGTTCTGTATCCGGTTGACCAGTTCACGGGCCACTCCCTCTTGCCTGAGGTCCTCCGTTATATTGATGTCCAGGGCCACAGTGATAGCTCCTTCATTAGCCACCAGCCAGCCGGGAATATCCTCAGAGATGATCTCAACATCCTCCAGACTGAGCTGAATCCTCTCACCCCCAAGCTCCATTTCGCAGGACTGTGCTTTTTCAAAAGCGGCAATCTCTTTCTGGTCCATCCCATTGATGGCCCCGCTTACCTCTTTCATCAGCTTGCCGAACCTGGGCCCCAGTGTTTTAAAGTTGGGTTTTATCCGCTTGACCAGGATTCCTGCTGTGTCGCTGATATACTCCAGCTCTTTTACGTTCACCTCATTTAGCACCAGTTGCTTCACCGCCTCCACCTGCTGCTGGAAAGCAGGATCAGAAACGGGCAGCATCATCTTATTCAAGGGCTGACGCACCTTGATGCTTACCTTCCGGCGCAGGGCCAGAACCATGGAAGAGAGTTTTTGAGCGATATCCATCCGTTTTTCCAGGGCTTCGTCAATCAGGGCTTCATTGCATAGGGGGAAGGAACTGAGATGAACAGATTCCACGGTGTGACGGCCGGTAACAGAGTTCAGATCCATAAACAGTCTATCCATATAGAAGGGAGCCACCGGAGCAGCCAGCATGGAGACGGTCTCCAGACAAGTATAAAGCGTCTGGTAAGCTGCCCGTTTATCCGCATCAAAAAATCCTCCCCAGTACCTTTTCCTGTTCAGACGGACATACCAGTTACTCAGGTTTTCGGTCACAAAATCCTGGATCAGCCTACTGGCACGGGTCGGTTCATAATTCTCATACTCAGACCTTACATTTTTAATCAGGGTATTGAGCAGAGAGATGATCCAGCGATCAATTTCAGGTCGCCTCTCCACCGGAACTTCTTCGGCTTCGTAGGTGAATCCATCCACGTTGGCATAAAGAGCAAAAAATGAGTAGGTGTTATAGAGGGTTCCGAAAAACTTGCGCCTCACTTCATCCACTCCCTGGGCATCAAATTTCAGGTTATCCCAGGGTTGTGCATTACTGATCAGATACCAGCGCAGAGGATCCGATCCATATTTTTCGATGGCGCTAAAAGGATCTACGGCATTTCCCAGCCGCTTCGACATCTTATTTCCACTTTTATCCAGCACCAGTCCGTTGGAAATAATGTTTTTAAATGCCACACTATCAAACAGCATGGTGGCAATGGCATGAAGGGTAAAGAACCAGCCCCGTGTCTGGTCCACACCCTCAGCGATAAAATCGGCCGGGTAAAGCTGGTCAAAGTCTTCTTTGTGTTCGAAGGGATAGTGGTATTGCGCATAGGGCATGGAACCTGAATCGAACCAAACATCGATCAAGGCAGCCTCGCGGTACATTTTTTGTCCGGAAGAACTCACCAGTACCAGCTCATCCACATAGGGACGGTGTAGATCGAACAACTTGTAATTCTCTTCCGAATTGTCCCCTTTCACAAAGTCTGCAAGAGGATTGGAGCTCATAAAGCCCGCGGTCACAGATTTTTCCACCTCTGTTTTCAGCTCGGCCAGCGAACCAATACAAACCTCTTCTTTTCGGTCTTCCGTAGTCCAGATGGGCAGTGGCGTTCCCCAGAAGCGAGACCTGGAAAGGTTCCAGTCAACCAGGTTTTCCAGCCATTTACCAAAGCGGCCGGTTCCGGTTGATTCGGGTTTCCAGTTGATGGTATCGTTCAGCTCCATCATTCGCTCCTTCATGGCTGTGGTACGTACGAACCAGCTATCCAGAGGGTAATATAGAACAGGCTTATCGGTACGCCAGCAATGGGGATAATTGTGAATATGTTTTTCAATGCGGAAGGCCTTGTTGTCCAGTTTCAACTGAACCGCAATATCCACATCGACGGTCGGATCCTTATCGGTTTTAGTATCGTCGTATTCATTCTTCACATACTGTCCTTCGAAAGGACCATATGTTTCCAGATTGATCCGTTCCTTCACAAAAGATTCATCCAGATCCTTCAATCTGAAAAAACGCCCTTTCTTGTCCACCAGAGGCTGTAAGATACCATCCTTATCCAGCACCATCAGAGAAGAAATATCATTGGCCATAGCCACCCTGAAGTCGTCTGCCCCGAAAGTAGGAGCCGTATGTACAATTCCGGTACCATCTTCGGTGGTTACAAAGTCCCCAATAAGCACCTTGAAGGCCTTCCCCTCGGGGCGCACCCAGTCCAGCAACTGTTCATAAGAGAGCCCCTCCAGTTCTTGTCCTTTCAGGGTCTTCACTACCTGGTATGGCACATGCTTGTTGCCTGCCTCGTACTCCTCCAGGGGCAGTTGGGCATCCTTCTCCGGGAAGTAGTTAGCCATAAGATCTTTGGCCAGAATTACCGTGATGGGTTTCCCGGTATAGGGATTGAAAGTCCGAACCAGTGCATATTCGATTTTTGCTCCAACAGAAAGAGCCGTATTGGATGGAAGGGTCCAGGGAGTGGTGGTCCACGCCAGGATATAAAGATCCGTATCGATGTCCTTGAACAAAGGGGCATAAAGCTCATCCCGGATGACTTTAAATTGCGCCACCACAGTGGTGTCCTTGACATCGCGGTAGCAGCCCGGCTGGTTCAATTCATGGGTGCTGAGCCCGGAACCGGCCGCCGGAGAATAGGGCTGAATGGAGTACCCTTTGTATAGCAAGTCCTTTTTGTAAAGCTCTTTCAGCAGATACCAGACCGTTTCGATGTACTTGTTTTCGTAGGTGATATAGGGATGCTCCATATCGATCCAGTAACCCATGGAATCGGTGAGCTCTTCCCACATACTGGTGTATTTCATCACATCTTTCCGGCAGGCAGCATTAAACTCTTCGATGGAGATTTTGGTGCCAATATCTTCTTTTGTAATGTTTTTGGCGCTTTCAACAGCCAGTTCAACGGGAAGGCCGTGGGTGTCCCAGCCTGCTTTTCGTTTCACAAGAAATCCCTGCTGCGTCTTGTACCGGCAAAAAATATCCTTGATGGTACGGGCCATCACATGATGGATGCCCGGTTTGCCATTTGCCGAAGGAGGACCCTCGTTAAAGACAAAGGTGGGTTGACCCTTGCGGATCTCAACTGATTTTTCGAAAATGTTATTTTCCTTCCAGAAAACATTGATCTCCTTATTGATTTCTGAAAGGTCAAACTTCTTATATTCAGGGAAAAGCTTACTCATCAAATCGCCTCCGTTTGCAGGGAATAATAAAATTGCACAAAGATAGACGAGCAGGATGTAATATGCAAGAACTCAGGAAAAAACAGTCAGCCCGGCTAAAGACAGAGTACTTTCACATATTGCGGGGCCGTTTCCCCGATTTGACGACTTAAAATATAAAGTCCCGGAACCAGGCCGCCAAGGTCCGCATGATCCTGCCCCCCCTCCAGTTCCAGGCTAAGAATTACCTGTCCAGAACTATCAAATAAAGTGAGTCGGGAAGGATCCGGCACAGGGTCCAGATAAAGCAAGCCCTGAAACGGATTGGGATATACCTGAAAGGTGTTTTCCGGCATTTCGTAAGATCTGATGCGGGCTACAATCTCTGGTTTCACCAGTCTCTTGCTGGTATAGATTCGGTATTCCCCGGGCTGCAGGGAAATGGGTGCCTCCGGATCGCTTACGTTGAGGCTATCCCCCTGGAAATAGCTATACCACCATCCGCTATTACTGAAGGCCGGATTCACACTAAGGGATTCCACATCAAAATTCCCAATAATCCGCACGTCCATGTCCGCATGGTTGATCTCGATTCTTTTGGCGGCATCACTGACATTCAGACTGAAGTTTTCGGAGCTAAAGGCGGGCTCGCTTTGCTTCAGCCGGATCAGGGCGGACCATATTTCATACACCCTTCTGCGCAGGCCCGTATCGTAATAGTCCCAGCGGATTGGTTTGTTACAGACCCGGCAGCCGTAGTCGATGCTATAATCATATCCCAGCTCCCCAAACTGCCAGATCATCTTGGGTCCGGGTACTGGAAAGAAAAAGACCCCGGCCAGGGCTATACGTTCCAGGGCGGTATTCCGCTCCTGGATATTATAGGAGCCGGACGAATTGCCATAGGTCAAGTTCTTGTACATCAGGCGCTCTTCATCATGACTTTCCATATAGCCCACCAGGTTAGGACTGTTCCAGAATCTCTCTTTGTAAGAAATCTGGCTGAAATCAGAACCCTCCACGTATGCCATTGTAGACTGATTGTAAGCATAGTTCAGGTTTCCCCATAAGAGCATACCTTCCTCAGAAAGCGCAAACTCTTCCGCGTTGGCTGCCAGGTGTTCCAGAATCACATAAGCCTCTTCATTCATGTCCCAAATCCGGTTGGCCATACGCCGAAGAATATTGATCCTGGAGAGGTCATATCCGCCCCCATCGCCAGGAGTGTTTGTAAAGCCCTTGGTAAAATCAAAGCGGAATCCATCCACATGAAATTCTTCCAGCCAGTAGTGATTGACGCTATCAATAAAGGTCTGAGTCACCTCACTTTCATGATCGAAGTCATAGCCCCAGGAGAATACTGGATTGGGTGAATCCACATTGTACCAAGGATTATCGGCAGTCACTTTATCGCTGGAGGAATCATAGTAAAGCTGTACCAATGGGGATTGGCCATAGGAGTGGTTCAGGACCATATCAATAATCACGGCAATCCCTTTCTGGTGACACGAATCGATGAAGACTTTCAAATCCCTGGCCGGGCCATAATATTTATCCGGGGCAAAATAGAAGGATGGATTATAGCCCCAGCTCTCATTTCCCTCAAATTCATTGACTGGCATCAGTTCAATGGCATTGATTCCCAATTCCTCGAAATAGTCCAGCGTATCGGTCAGGGTAAGCCAGTCATGGGCTTCCAGAAAATCCCGAAGAAGCAGCTCATAAATAACCAGGTTTTCTTTTTCAGGGGCTGTATAAGCGGAGACTTTCCATGTGTACTGGGGCCTGTTGGTCTGGAACACCCCTACAATTCCGGTGGCATAGTCCACCGGGTAGGGAAATAATTCGGGATAGGTATCCTCCTCGATCCACTTATCGTTCCAGGGATCGAGGACCTTTTCGCTATATGGATCGGCAATGGTCAGAGTTCCATCCACCAGGTACTGAAAGGAATACTCCACATCGGGTTCCAGGTTTGTAATGGTGATCCAGAATCTCTCGCCATCTTTATACATCCTGGATCCTGAAGCAGGAGTCCAGCCATTAAAATCACCCACAACAAAAACATGCTCTTTTCCAGGAGCAAAAAGCACCATCTGCACCATCTGATCGTTGACATAGTTAATCCCATCTATCAGGGAATCAGGCAATGGAACGTCAGTTAAGGCTACGAGAACGTGAACAAAAACGGAATCTTTGGCTTCCTCACCGTCTGAAAAAGAGTTTACGTGAATCCAATAATCACCAGGTGTGTTCATTACAAAAGAGTGGCTAAGGCTGGTTCCAGTTTCGGATTTAACTAGTGTTTGATCCATATACAGGGATAAATCCGATTCTCTGTTGGTAGCCGCCTCAAACTGGAAGCTTTCACCTGGATTTATAACTAGGTTGCCATCGGGCTGAATAATGGAAACCGTATAGGCATCATTGAATACCTCCACATAAATATCTTTTCCCCCGTCGTCCTTTCCCTCCCTGCTGGAGTCGGCACTCCGGAAGACAAAAGCCATATACCTGATGCTGTCCTGTGCCGATACCCCGTAATATTCCCTGATGGAGGGTCCGATTTCCAGGGAGTAGAGGTTGGCTGACTCCCGGCTAAGCTTCGTTTCCGGGGTATTCACTCCCCAGTTCGTAAGCACATACTTCCAATCTTCCATGTCAGCGCTGTTATTTGTGATCACCCCGGTATGTGCATATACGTCACCGGTAAAATCTTCTAATCCAGCTGTACCTTTTGTGGCGTCGAAATAGATGGTTACAGCAGCTCCGGGTGTAGGAAGCTCTGGATCAGAGCTGATGATCTGTGCTTTACATAAGCCTGAAGCAAAAAGGAAAAAAAGTATGATGGGCAATTGAAAGGATGATTTCATAGAGAACAAATTAAAGTTATTTCCATAAAAAAAAGGATAGTGGTGAGGGATTTTAATACTTTAGTCCTTTGAGTTTAACACCAACATAACGATATGAAAAAACCAAAACTTAGTTTCTGGCAAATATGGAACATGAGTTTCGGATTCCTGGGGATCCAGTTCGGATTTGCCCTGCAGAATGGAAATGTAAGCCGTATCTTTCAGACCCTGGGGGCAGAAATTGATCAGATTCCCATTCTATGGATTGCTGCCCCGGTTACTGGCCTGATTATACAGCCCATTATCGGGCATATGAGTGATAAAACATGGGGAAGGCTGGGTCGCAGACGACCCTACTTCCTTGTTGGAGCCATCCTGGCTTCCATCGCCCTGATCCTGATGCCCAACTCGCCGGCACTCTGGATTGCAGTGGGTATGCTCTGGATCATGGACGCCTCCATCAACATCACGATGGAACCTTTCCGGGCCTTTGTAGGGGACATGTTGCCCAACGAGCAGCGTACCAAAGGCTTTACCATGCAGAGTTTCTTTATCGGGATTGGAGCCTTTGTAGCCTCCTGGCTTCCCTATATGCTCTCGGAGTGGTTTCATATTTCCAATACAGCCCCTGAAGGAGAGATCCCTCAGACCGTCAGGCTCTCCTTCTACCTGGGGGGCGCCGTTTTTCTGCTGGCGGTTTTGTGGACCGTTTTCCGCACCAAGGAATATTCACCGGAAGAGCTTAAGAGTTTCTCAGAGAACGCTGAGGTAGATGAACGGGCGCATGATGACATGCCGGATCCAATCAGTAAATACCTGCGCAGAGGTCTTATCTGGACCGTGGTGGGAATTGTTTTTGCCTTACCGGTGTATTACCTGAAATTGGAAAAGGAGCTATATATCCTGGCCGGGGGGCTGGGGGTATTTGGCCTTCTGCAGCTGGCAAGCGGAGCCCTGATCAAAGGGAATAGAGAGAAGAGCGGCCTGGTGAGCATCATCACAGACCTTTACCACATGCCCCTGGCCATGAAACAGCTGGCCATCGTACAATTCTTTTCATGGTTTGCCCTGTTCAGCATGTGGATCTATACCACTCCGGCCGTGACCAGTCACCTCTATAATACCGCAGACACCACTACCGCGGCCTACAATGAAGGAGCCAATCTGGTAAGCGGAATGTTTGGCTGGTACAACCTTTTTGCTGCTGCATTTGGCCTGGTATTGTTGCCATTTCTGGCCCGGCTGACCAACCGGAAAATAACACACTCCATCGCCCTGGTGGCAGGGGGCCTGGGCCTGGCCTCCATCTTAATTCTGAATGATCCGCAGCATATGATTTTTTCCATGATAGGGGTCGGCCTGGCCTGGGCGAGCATCCTGGCTATGCCCTATGCGATCCTCACCGGATCGCTTCCTTCCCATAAAATGGGAGTCTATATGGGGATCTTCAATTTCTTTATTGTGATCCCGCAGATCCTGGCAGCTACCCTCCTGGGATTTATGGTTAAATCATTCTATGGAGGGGATAGTATCTATGCATTGCTCACCGGCGGTATTTCCATGCTGGTGGCTGCTGTACTGATCCTGTTCGTAAAGGATGTATACAAAAAATAGCAAGGAAAAAATGAAAGGATATTACCTGGAAGATCCCTGGAGCATCATTGAAGAAGGATTTGATCCGGACATGCAGGAGGCATCAGAAAGTATCTTCAGTCTTGGCAACGGCCGGATGGGTCATCGAGCAAATTTTGAAGAGCGTTATACCGGACAGACCCTTCAGGGCACCTATCTGGCAGGGGTCTATTATCCGGATAAGACCAGGGTGGGCTGGTGGAAAAACGGGTATCCGGAGTACTTTGCTAAGGTCCTTAATGCGCCAAACTGGATCGGAATCGATATCGAGCTCAATGGAGAACAGCTGGACCTGCACAATAATAAACCCGTGGAGTTCAGGCGAGAGCTGAACATGAGGAAGGGTTACCTGGAGCGGACTTTTGCCCTATATCTGGGTGCTGAAAGGCTGGAAATAGCGGTGCGCAGGTTCCTGAGCTTGCAACGGGAGGAGATTGGGGTGATCCGTTATGCCATACGCTCCGTTGATTTTAGTGGAGAGTTATCTTTTACTCCCTATATCGATGGCAATGTGCTTAACCGGGATGCCAATTACGATGAAAAGTTCTGGGACATGGAAAGTTCCAAAGCCGTTCCGGGATCTGCCTATCTTTTGGCCCGTACCCGTAAAACTGGTTTTGTTAGCTGTATGACCATGTGTTATACTCTGGAGTTAAATGGAGAAGCTATTCAAAAAGAACCGGAAGTAGTTGAAAAGGAAGACTTTGTTTCAAACAAAGTTAAACTTGAACTGGGACTGGGCGAGGAGGCTGTTTTATACAAATATGTATCAGTCCTTAGCTCTCTGAATCACGAGCCCGGGAAGATGGTACAGAAGGGAATTGATCTGCTGATTGAAGCCATGGGTATGGGCTTTGATGCCCTTTTCGAAGAGCATGCTGCTGCCTGGGAAGAGAAGTGGGCACATTCAGATATCATTATTGAAGGGGATACTGCTGCGCAGCAGGGCATTCGCTTTAACATTTTTCAATTGAACCAGACCTATACCGGAAAAGATGTCCGTCTCAATATTGGACCCAAAGGATTTACCGGAGAGAAATACGGGGGGAGCACCTACTGGGACACGGAAGCCTATATGATCCCCTTCTACCTGAGCACCGCCAGGGAAGAGGTGGCACAAAATCTGCTGATATACAGATATAAACATCTGGAAAAAGCCATCGAAAACGCGGTAAAACTGGGTTTCAGGGATGGTGCGGCACTCTATCCCATGGTGACCATGAACGGCGAAGAGTGTCACAACGAATGGGAAATTACCTTTGAGGAGATACACCGGAACGGGGCCATCGCCTACGCCATTTTTAATTACACCAGGTATACCGGAAACAGGGAGTACCTGCTTTCGAAGGGGGTGGAAGTCCTGATTGCGATCTCCCGGTTCTGGAGGCAGCGGGTCAACTGGTCGGCAGAAAGAGGGAAATATGTGATGCTGGGTGTAACCGGGCCCAACGAGTATGAGAATAACGTGAACAACAACTGGTATACCAACAAAATGGCCGCCTGGACCTTGCGCTATACTCTCGAAACCCTGAATGAGATAAAAAAGGAGGATCAGGGGGCTTTTTATAAGCTGGTTGAGAAAGTCTCTTTGAATTTCAAGGAGGAGAGTGCAGCATGGAAAGAGATTATTGAGAAGCTACATTTTCCTTACGAAGAGAATGCTCAGGTCTTCCTGCAGCAAGATGGATTTATGGACAAGGAACAGCTGATGGCGGCCGATCTGGATCCGGCAGAAAGGCCTATTAATCAGCACTGGTCGTGGGACCGTATTCTTCGGTCCTGTTTTATCAAACAGGCCGATGTGCTGCAGGGGCTCTTTGTGTTTGAGGACGAGTTTGACAGGGATACCCTAGAGCGGAACTTCGATTTTTATGAACCGCGCACCGTACATGAATCCTCCCTCTCGCCCTGTGTCCATTCGATCCTGGCGGCCCGTATCGGGAGGTCAGAAAAAGCCTATGAAATGTATCTGCGTACCTCGAGGCTGGATCTGGATGATTATAACCATGAGGTGGATGAGGGGCTTCATATCACCAGCATGGGGGGTACCTGGATGTCGGTTATTTATGGATTTGGGGGGATGATGGTCCGGGAGGGCCTCCTAAGCTTTGAACCTCAGCTGCCGGCCAACTGGAAATCCCTTACCTTTAAAATTATGTACAGGGGCCGCACTTTGAAGATCCATATAGACGGGAAAGAGCTAAGCGTTGAAAATTTGGAAGGAGAGGGGGTGGATCTTTACCTGGCGGGCCAGAAGGCACACGTGGAAAAATCCGGGAAAACTACTACTTTGTTGGACTCAAACATAAACCAGTGAAAGCTTATATAGCTAAGCGAAAAAAGGTCGGGTTTCACCCGGCTTTTTTTTTGCCCCGATTTTTGCAGCATGGCAGGCTGCTTTTTTAAATCAATCACCCTGGATTTACAGATCAAATCCAAGGTTCATGAGATTCATTCGCTCGTGAATATGGATGGCCTGGAATCCCAGTTCCTGAGATGCCTTGATATTATGGATATCATCATCCAGAAACAGGGTTTCCTCCGGTTTAATGTCGGCATCCAGGAGCACATGTTCCCAGGCCTCGAGGTCGGGTTTATGCCATCCGATCTCATGGGAGTAGTATATTTTCTTAAATACCTGGTGCATGGATTCCCCGGCTGCATCCCGGTACATTTTTTCAAAGACCAGCACATGCAACGCGGATGTATTGCTGAGCATATAAAGATTGTATCTTTTCGAAAGCTTTTTCAGAAGTTTGGTCCGCTCCACGGGAATGCCAACCAGCATGGCATTCCAGGCTTCATCAAAAGCCTGATCGCTCATTTCAATCCCTGTAGTAAGCCTGATCTCATTTCGAAATTCCTCTGTGCTGGTTTTCCCGGTCTGATATTTAAAGAATATATCTGTTTGCATGGACTCAGGATATTGCAGCAGCTTGGAAGGGAATCCAAGTTCATAAAACTTTTGTAAAGTGGCCTGAATATTTAAGTCCAGAATGACCCCGCCCAGGTCAAACAGGATGTTATTGATTTTTGTTGCTTCTGCCATCCATTTTGTATATTCGCAAGAATCCAAAGATAAGGAAAAACCAGAGAGCCATGCGTATCAAGGGAATACACTACCGGAGCGTCTGGATGGAAGAGGATCCGGGGATTGTCTATGTGATAGACCAGCGCCTCCTCCCATTTGAGTTTCGTATCCTGGAACTAAAAAGCCTGGAGGATGCCTATGGCGCAATAAAGGACATGGTTGTCAGGGGAGCTCCGCTGATCGGGGCAACAGCTGCCTTCGGACTCTACCTGGCTGCCTTTAGGAGCGATCCGGACCACTGGTGCGAGGAGATAAACGCTGCCGCAGAAAAACTAATCTCTGCCAGACCAACGGCCGTGAATCTGAAATATGCCGTGGATCTTATGATGCAGAAGGCCTTGTGTTCGGCTTCACGCGCTTCTGTGATTAAAGAGCTTTTTCACCTCTCCCTTCGATTTGCCGAGGATGAAGTAGTACGGAGTAAAAGAATAGGAGAACATGGTCTGGAACTCATCAGGGAAATCCATGAGCACACCTCGCGACCTGTAAATATTCTGACCCACTGCAATGCCGGCTGGCTGGCATGTGTGGATTACGGGACCGCCACGGCACCCATTTACCTGGCCCACGACCGGGGGATCCCGGTACATGTGTGGGTGGATGAGACCAGGCCCAGGAACCAGGGTGCGCGATTGACCTCCTTTGAACTGGGAGAGCACGGGGTTCCTCATACGGTGATCGTGGACAATGCAGGGGGACACCTGATGCAAGAGGGCAAGGTGGACCTGGTACTGGTGGGAAGCGACCGGACCACCAGGAACGGGGATGTTGCCAATAAGATAGGCACCTATCTGAAGGCCCTGGCCGCAAAAGATAATGGAATCCCATTTTATGTGGCATTGCCCTCCTCCACGATTGATTTGGACCTGGAGAACGGAAAGCACATTAAAATCGAACACAGGGATCAGGCAGAACTGACACACATGCAGGGCATCAACCCCAGAACGGGGGTTCCGGATGAGCTCCGAATCTATCCGGAAGGGTCGCAAACAGCCAATCCGGGATTTGATGTTACCCCGGCCAGGCTGGTAAGCGGACTGATCACCGAGAGGGGAATTTGTCCAGCAACGGAAAAGGGGATAAAATCACTGTTTGAAAGCCAGGGGCGGAATGCTTAGGGCTGTAAATATTCTGCTGTTCCTTTGCCTTTGCCTTTTTGGCTCAGCACAGGAAGCCGCCATACAGAAGAGCAGGCCACAGCCCTATTTCCAGCTTAATTACCATACGGGATCCTTCTGGTCACGTTCGGAGTTCCTGGTGGAACAGTTTTCGGATCCTTATAGAGCCATCGAGGCACGTTTTGGCTACCAGCTGACCGGGAACGAATCCTGGCATCAGCTGCACAACTACCCGAAACTTGGACTGGGAATGCATTATTCCGATCTGGTAAAGGATAGATCTGATACTGTAGTGGGAAATCCTTTTAGCCTTTTTGCATTTTACAGTGCACCCTGGGTCAGGTTCGGAAGATTTACCCTGGCCACGGACATGTCCATAGGGCTCAGCTACACGGGTCTGATTTATGATTCCATAAGCAATCCCTATAATGACGTGATTGCTTCCCATGTGAACCTCTATTTCGATTTCAATCTGAATCTGAATATGCGATTAACTCCGAGACTCGGGCTGAACGCGGGGTATGGGCTTACACACTATTCAAACGGAAGGATACAGTCTCCGCAAAAAGGAGTCAATAACTGGGGGTGGATATTTGGATTGGATTATAAATTGAGTAAGCCGGTGCCTGAATTTATCTCCAGAGAGAAAGCTCCATTCAAATCCACAGAGTCCATTCAACTGATGTATGCCGTGGGATTTGTGGAGAACTTCCGTTACCAGGACAACAAAGAGCTCCGCTATATCACCTCCTCCTTTACGGCCGACTATGTAAGCACCCTGACCCCCAGAATGGCAGTAGCTTTTGGATTGGAAGTACTGTATGATGGATCCCTGGAGCGAGCAATACCGGGGATTTCCCCCCATGAGGTTAGCAACTGGCAGCAGATGTATCTGGCCTCACATCTGGGCTACCACTATATTATTGATCGTTTTACCATCCTGTTTAACCTGGGCACCTATTTCAGGCAGAGCTCTTACGACAGAGGATTCATGTTTGCCAGGGTAGGAGGCAGATGGCAGTTTACCGAGAAGTTATACGGACACATCTGTATCAAGACCAAAAACGGGGTCCGCTCCGACTGGTTAGAATGGGGGGCTGCCTATGAAATACCCCTCCGTTAAAACAGTCGTATGAATCAATTAATCCTCATTATCCGGGAAAAAGTGTTTCTTTCGAAAGAACCTTTGATACATCTTTGAAAATCAGGAAGGCAAGTGTTGCCAGATATTTGTAATTTGCGTAATATTGCAATCCCTAAATCGGGGAACTAACCAGACAATATATTTTCAGGGCCCATAGCTCAGCTGGTTAGAGCACCTGACTCATAATCAGGGGGTCGCTGGTTCGAGCCCAGCTGGGCCCACCAAGCCATCCAAGGATTAGTTTCCTGGATGGCTTTTTTCTTTCTTCAATTAAATAGTATAATATCATTGAACAATGGGCTTGGTGGTCCCACCAGTCCTCGAGCCCCCGCCGCAGCCAAGCCCTCGCCTAAATTGGTCCACCGGACCAATTTTTTACGGCGAGTCTAGGTTCGAGCCCAGCTGGGCCCACAAAGCCTTTCAAAGTTTAATACTTTGAAGGGCTTTTTTCATTTCCCCCGCCGCAGTCAAGCCCTTGCCTAAAAATGTCCACAGGACATTTTCTTAACGGCAAGTCTAGGTGGTTTTTTCTTTGGTGCCAGTTTGGTGCCAGGATTTGAAAGAATATACTAGGAACAGATTCTTCCAATCCGAGATCAACTACTTATCAGGAAAACACGGAAAGTCGTAGGCAGACAGCTACAAGCTGTATTATCTCCTACTGTAAGACGGCGACGGAATACTCGTTTGTGATAGTGAAGCCTTACCCTTATTAGAACACACAAATTTGGACACTACCTTTTTGTTCGACATATAATTTCGCCCAGTTCTGTCCGTTTGATTTACAATCTGAATATTTCATAAAAATGAATACGTGTATAACACAAACATGGTTAATCCAAGTTAAAGAGCGATTCTAGTTTTTCAATAAATCGCTCTTCTTTTTCACTGATTGAGTCTTTCAATCCAACAAACGCCAACCAGTCTTCCTTAGCGGCTTTGGCAATATATGTTGCGTATTCGACAAGAAATTGTCTGGTGAGATTGACGGTCTCCTTTCCTTCCTTTTTTTCTATCATTGACATTGCTATTTCTATTATATTCTCAGGTATCTCATCCTCAATTTCAGGAAAATCTTCCATTACAAATGCTACTAAGAATTCAGAATTTAGGTATTCGTTATTGTTCTTTAAAATGACTTCTCTATCTTCAATTGCGTCATATTCTTTGAAGTTTTGAATACTATCTCTCCAGAAATTTACGGAAGACAAAATAATTCCATCTTCTACGAACCTTCTTAATCCGGCAAGAAGGATGTAATCATCCTGATATCTTTTTTCAATATTCATTTTCATATTTTTTTAGTTTAAGAGCATTTTGAAGCAAATTACATTTTTTTATGAATATACATTTTATTGGATGTGTGTTTAACGAACCAAATGACACACAACAGATAGCGGTATGTGCAATGCGGGAAAAAGCACTACTACCCATCAACTTTTGTAAAACGTTTATTAACGGTACTCATTTTCAGTTTAGCAGAAAATTCCGCATTGCATATGACCGCTCTTTGTAGTACGTTTTTACTTACACAATTTATTGTAACTGTTTCCCTTTTATAATCTCTTGTTTCCGCTTGTAGAAGTGCCAAAAAAGGTAAGGGATTGCTATAGATTTACCATTTTCAGGCAAGGCTACATGAACATTGCTTCTGTTTAGTCATTTTCATAAAGTCTTAATCTGTTTTTAAGAGCAATTAATTCTTCTCTCAATTCCTTTTCTTTCTCTAAAAGATTAAATACTACATCTATTCCTTCTATGTTAACGTTTAGCTCGTGATGTAGTCTGATCATTTTTTCAAGGTCCCCTATTTGATCCAGATGTATGAAATGATCTTGTTCAATAATTACAATTTGGATAAGACCTGTTTTGTGCAAACCATCAATAAATGAAGATTCAATCTCGTAGGTGGAACAAAGAGTTGTTATGGCTATTAAATTCTTTTCCATGTTACCTTATTTTTTGTAATTCTTTGAATAACTCCATTTCTTTTTCGCTCAGATGCGTGGGAATCTTAATGTGGTAGGTGATTATGAGATCGCCAAATTTTCCTTCTTTCTTATAGACAGGAAAGCCCTTTCCTTTCAATTTTACTTTAGTTTCGTTTTGTGTTTCAGGTGATATTTTTAGTTTGACTTTGCCACTAAAGGTGTCTACCTTGATCTCTCCGCCTAAAAGTGAAGTGTACAGGTCCAGATCAACGTTTGAATATAAATTATTGCCATCCCTTTTAAATTGTGTCCGATTTTTGATGTTGAACTTAATGTAAAGATCTCCATTTAGTCCGCCATTCAATCCTTCTCCTCCTTTCCCTTTTATTTTGATCACCTGACCATTCTCCACGCCTGCGGGTATGGTAAGTCGTATGTTGTTGTTATTGACAGTCAACACCTGTTTATGCGTTGTGTAGACATCTTTTAAATCCAAATGCAAATCGGCATGATAATCCTGGCCTTTAAATTTTGGATACTGACCTTCCCTGGAAGATGTTCTTTTTCCTCCAAACATAGATTCGAAGAAATCTGAATATTCCTGCTCTGAAAACACTTGATGACCTGATCGATGTTGAGACTGTTGTTGCCGTTGATGTTGGGCTTTTTCAAATTCCTCTCCGTGTTTCCAATCCTTACCATACTTATCATATTTCTTTCGATTTTCAGGGTCGCTTAAAACTTCGTTTGCTTCATTTATTTCTTTGAATTTTATCTCAGCTTCCTTGTTGTCCGGGTTTAAATCAGGATGATACTTTCGTGCGAGTTTTCGATAAGCGGCTTTAATTTCCTTTTCAGTTGCAGTTTTCGAAACGCCCAGAATTTTATAATAATCTATAAATGCCATTAATTGATCTTAATTTTGTTTTTAGTTATTTGATTCTGACTAACGTTTTTTAACGTGTTGATATTTAATATATTAAAAGTAGTGTTTTTAGACCAAATCCAACATATATTTTGAAGAACCTTAGATTGGAGAATTATTTTCCTTACGAAATAGAGAGGAATGGGCATAACCTTAGGACAGTAATAATTCGGCATTTACAATCATGCATTCGAAGATTGCAAATAGTCTTTGTTTCAACCGTTCTGGTATAGAAAGAAGATAATGCCAGTTTACAGCCAGGATTTGATTGTAAAGGCTGGTGGGAATAGCCGCCTATTATGGTTCTATTCCTAGAACAACATCCAAATCTAATGAGGATCCCTCTTAAATATTTTAGGGTTTAAATATCAGGCTTCGATTTAGCAAAGGATTTATCGGAGTTCGTTGGTTTCTAAAATATCCAATCCGAAAAATGTAATTGCTTATTTTTAAGTACATTGCATAGCTTATTATTTTTTAAAAGGATATATCATGAAAAAATTAGTCAGGTTGTTTTTGCAGGGTATTTTATACACAGCCCCTCTGGCCATTACTGTTTATATCCTATACCTGGTTTTTAGCAATATTGATGGCTTTCTCCAGAAATGGATACAAGAATTATTTGATATAAAAATTCCCGGACTTGGAATAATTATTACAATTGTTCTTCTAATAATCATTGGTTTTCTGGGGCAGACTTTTATTGCAAGACCGTTTGTTTACTTATTTAACAAACTCTTAAAGCGAATTCCAATTCTGAGAGTAATTTTTTCAGCATTTAAAGACTTGTTTAATGCCTTTGTCGGGGAAGAAAAAAAATTCAATCAGCCCGTAGTAGTATTGGTAAATAAGTCTTTAGGTATTGAGAAGCTTGGGTTTCTTACAGAGGAAGACCTGTCCTCCATTGATATTGATGGGAAAGTTGCCGTATACTTTCCACATTCATATAACTGGTCCGGCGAGTTATCTCTTGTTCCGCACGAACTGGTGAGAAAAATAGACATTCCTCCTGCTGAGGTCATGAAGTTTATTGTATCAGCTGGTGTTGCTGATTGGGATTAAGCAGACCTAATTAGTTATAAATAATGTGGCTGAATATTGTACTGATAATAACAGGTTTAATACTTCTTCAACAAGGAGCTGCATTCTTTGTGCGAGGCAGCTCTGGTCTTGCAAGAAAGTTTCATGTTTCTGAATTAGCCATTGGACTCACCATTGTAGCATTTGGAACCTCCGCGCCTGAACTGGTTGTCAACAGTTTTGCTTCTTTAAAAAATAACCACGACATAGTTTTCGGTAATATTATAGGGAGCAATATCTTTAATTTGTTTGTTATTCTCGGTACAGTTGCTATCATCGCGCCAATGAAGGTCCAGTCAAGTACTGCCTGGAGAGAAATCCCCTTCTCCTTTTTTGCCATAATTCTACTATTTCTGCTGACCAATGACCAAATAATTTTTAATAAAGATATTTCCCGGCTAAGCAGATTTGACGGTATTATAATGTTAATCGCCTTTTCACTTTTTTTACTCTATGTATTTAAACAGCTGAAATACGATACTAATAGTATTCCTGCTGATAAAGACAATGATAAGACTGGAAAAATCATAGTGCTAGTCGTATTAGGATTAACAGGGTTGGTACTAGGAGGAAAACTGGTCCTGGATAATGCTGTAAAACTTGCATCGGAGCTTGGCATGAGTGAAAAACTAATTGGACTGACTATTGTTGCAGCTGGAACATCTTTACCGGAACTAGCCACATCGATTGTAGCAGCAATAAAAAGAAATCATGATATTGCGATTGGTAACATTATTGGCTCAAACATCTTCAACATTTTATTTATACTTCCTGCAAGTTCCCTCATGCAACCTTTAATATATAGTCCAGGATTTAATAGGGATATAGGCGTTATCGCAGGTGGTACGGTTGTTCTTTTTATTGCAATGTATACAGGTAGAAGAATGCAAATTGACAGGTGGGAAGCATTAATTCTTTTTATCAGCTATGTAGTATACATTTTCTTGATGGTGAAATGAATGTTCTACATTTCTCAACTTTGTGTTTATCCTTATCTGTTTTAGCACGATCAAAGAATGGTTATTAATGGTCTGACTAATTAATAGCTTGGGTTTTTCCACTCTTATTCAAAAAAATAGATAGTGCCAGTTTTTTCGCCAGCATTCCTGTAAATCCATGCAAACCGGTGTAATATTTTACATAAAATGAATAGTTAATTATGCTGGTGTAAACACACAAACCCCTGAAAGTGTTGAAGATAATTCAAATAACCCGGGATTTTCGAAGCAGATAATATACCGAATAAAGGAGACTCATAATCAGGGAGTCGCTGGTTCGAGCCCAGCTGGGCCCACAAAGCCTTTCAAAGTTTAATACTTTGAAGGGCTTTTTTCATTTCCCCCGCCGCAGTCAAGCCCTTGCCTAAAAATGTCCACAGGACATTTTCTTAACGGCAACCAGCCCTACAGTCAAGCCCTTGCCTAAAAATGTCCACAGGACATTTTCTTAACGGCAAGTCTAGGTGGTTTTTTCTTTGTTGCCAGTTTTTTGCCAGGATTTGAGTGGAAGGTTGGTAATGGCCCCTACTTTTGTAAAGTTTTCTTTGAAATCATAACACAAGGAATGCTATATGTAAAGAAATGTTGGAAATCTTTACAAAAGGGCGTTTCTTTGTAAAGAAAAGCTAAATATCTTTACATTATGACAGATGGATTAAATTGGCAACCTGAAGAGCTTCCCTTAGCTAATGATATTGAGACAAAGGCTGTTTTGAAAGCATTACCAAGGGCACATGCAGCACTTGCCGAGCTTAAAGGCATTGCAGCAACGATACCAAATCAAGGAATTTTAATAAATACCCTTGGTTTGCAGGAAGCAAAAGACAGTTCTGCCATTGAAAACATCATTACCACACATGATGATTTGTATAAATCAGGGCTGAATATTGAAGCTGTAAAGTCATTAAGTGCAAAAGAAGTACAGAATTACATCAGTGCTTTGAAAGCAGGGTTTGAGCTTGTTTCAGAGACAGGTTTGCTAACGAATAAAACCATTCTGAAGGTTCAGGAAATATTGGAAGACAATAAAGCCGGATTCCGAACTCTACCAGGTACTGCATTGAAAAGTTCCGACAGTGGAAAGACAATATATACGCCACCCCAGGATATTGAGATAATCAACCGGTTAATGTCTAATCTTGAAAGATTTATAAATGATTCAAACATCAGCGACCTTGATCCCCTTATAAAAATGGCCGTCATACATTTTCAGTTTGAAAGTATTCATCCCTTTTATGATGGAAACGGTAGAACGGGACGTATAATAAATATTCTATTCCCGATTCTTCAAAACCTTCAAAACCTCCCTGTTCTATACCTTAGCAGTTATATAATCAGAACCAAATCTGAATATTACAGACTTCTTCAATACGTGCGCGAGACAAATAGCTGGGAAGAATGGATCTTATATATGATTAAGGGTATTGAACAAACTGCAATTGAGACAATTGAATTAATTAAAGACATTAAGGAATTGATGCTCAATTTTAAAAAGAGGCTTAGAGATGGATACAAATTTTATAGCCAGGATTTGTTAAACAACCTGTTCAAACACCCGTATACCAAAATAGAATTCATTGTAAATGACTTAAATGTTTCAAGAATAACTGCAGCAAATTATCTTAACAAGCTGGCTGAAGATGGACTAATCAGAAAAGAAAAACTAGGAACCAGTAACTATTATATTAATGAGCAGTTGTTTGAACTATTATCAAGAAGATAAACCAAAAAGCGCCAGTTTTTTCGCCAGCATTCCTGCAAATCCATGTAAAATTTTACAATAACAGAACAGTTAATTATAATCGTGTGAAAACATAAACCCCTGTATATGTTACAGATAATTCAATTTTAGGGTTTTTTACTTTCCATCTTTATTATAAAGGTTATTACAATGGGTTTCTGTGTCCCTGTAAGCTTCCCCTGATCAGCTACGCTTGTTTTCCGAATTTACTAAAAAAATCTATTTCTCTATTTTCAGTATCTGGTGTGTGATTTCTACCATATTTCAGGAGGAATCTTTAGACCGCAAAATAAGTCCTGCAAAGTGTATCTGAGAAACTGTCTGAAAATTACTAATGATTGAGCATTTTTTCACCATATTGGTCCCATAGTTCCTTTGCTAATATGATTGGATTTCCTGAAGGTTCTGACCTGATATTTTCTTCGCGTAAATCAACCCAATTATCTTCCCATATCATAATATCACTTAGAAAACTATCGTAATCAAATTTATCTCCTCCTGAAATATCTGACCTCAATGATGCAAAGAATTTATTCCATCTTGGTAAATAATAACTGCTGTACATACCCGCCCAATCTTTTATTGCATATCCATACAGATGGCGTTCCCCCCATGTGGTAATTATCGCTCTAGCATTCCACTCATATAATTGTTCTTCAGAAAAATTTGTAGCGCATTTTCTAGCATCAGCTATCCATTTGCCAAATAAAAATTCCTCCCTTGTATTCATTAAGTTCTCTATTTTTTTCGCCAAATCTAAGAATTCCATTACCGCGGAATCAAATTTGTCCAGATTTCGATCTTGGTAACTTGATGTAATTTCATATAAAAGAATACCGGCATATTGACCAAAAACCTGCCTGAAAAGATTCACAATATCGTACTGATATGTATCACTATGTTGCAATTCATTCGAAGCCTTAATAAAATGTTTAGCGGCTAACATTGACGATTCTGTTGGCCAAATTTCCTTGTCCATGAGCTGGGGTCGATTAGATATAGGATTACCTTCAAACCATCCACTTTTGGAATAATAATAGTTGTAAATATGCTCCCAAGCATTGATTATATCTTCATTTAGAATGCCGTATCGAGTTCGTATATATTGGTTTCTCCAAATATTTAAATCGAGCACATCCTTTTCCCAGATCAGATCTGTAACAAAATCGTAAACGGCAGGATTATAATCAAGCCCCTCCATCATGAGACCTATACCAGACAAATTTCCCTTTTCAGGACTTTGTAAAACTTTATTAAAGTTTTCGGCTATTTGAGGCAGCCCCCCAAACATACTTACTCTATCTCCAAAATTTGAAATAATGGACCAGACCCATGGTTTGCCGTACCAACCCTCACCCTCATGCTTATGCCAGCCTGTTCTGCCCCAATTTTCACCAAAAAGTTCTAAAGCTATCATTTGATCATCTGGTACTCCATCCAAGTATGCTTTTATACGGTCATTAGTCCAGAAGTCATAGGTTATAAACGGCCATGTTTGTAGTACCCATTTTCCATTTGGATCCGCCTGAATAAGACCGGAGATTACTGTTTTACTCATATTTTTTAAATATAAAGTATCTCCACTGACAGGTTCCATTTCAATAAATTGGTCAATTGCATATAAATGATCCGTGCCATATTCTTTGATTAATTCCGCAATAAATTTTTCCCCAATTTCTGTAAAAATGGGTTCTTCCCAATCAAGTAAATAGGTTGGATCGAAATCAAGCCATTTTAGATTTGTAATATTCAATTCAGGATTTTTATTAGCAAAAGCAGTAGGAACGTGGCCCGTAAAACCTTGCAGAACGGGGGTCATTCCAAGTTGTCGCTCACGTTCAAGTATTTTTTTCTGCAGTCTGTTTTCCCTTTCAATCCAGGATTGTGGTAATGGTCCTCCATGCCCATCTATACACCCCATTCTGCCGAAAGCATTATAGGCAGGACCTACAAAGAAATCTTTCATATCCTCCAGAGAGAGACCATACTCTTTAAAGACGCGTTGCCAAATAATCTCTTGACCCATGGGTGCCAATGGCATATTAATCCCATTGAGGGCCATCCAATCAATCATTTTTTCCCATTGAGCCCAATCCCAAAAAGGCATGGAGTATGAAAAGGTGCAATAATTGAACATATACCGGTAGTTATAAGGAGTCACCTTTTTGATTTTTTTAAAGTCTGTGGGAAGCTCTTCAACAATATTCAGATTTTCACCGGTTCTAAAATGGTAGAGTGCATTACAATGATTTTTTAAGTAGTAATTAAATCCGCTGCATATGGCAACGCCAGATGAGCCTCTGATAACAATTTTTCTATTAACTGGCTCAATTTCAAAAACATCTTTACCGTTTTCGTTCTCAATTGACTCCAAAATAAACCGATGAGCATGTTCAGGCAGTATTCTTTCAATTACCTCTAATGCAGCATTAACTTGTTCATTTGTTTTGTCCACCGTTGGAGTGCAGGCATGTGAGAATGACATTAATAAGAATAGTGCACCCACATAAATTATCGTTGTAAGTTTCACAATGTTTGGCCTTTTCATATCTTCTTACATGTTAACTTAATCTCTAATTAGAAAAACTCATACCGAATATAGTCTGGACATTATGTAAAAACTATTAATTCCGGTCAAATTAGTATAACCCCGATCATAGATACTTTGTATGCCTTTGCCCTGGCGGCAAAGAAATTCCTGTGATGAAGATCCACCCGAACCGGAGTTTGTTGTATAAACTAATTGTCCAACAGTGTAACTCACTGTCCCCGCTGATCCCGGTGAATTACTTCCGAAGCAGGAATAGATTGCTGTCCGAAAGTTAAAAAAGACCATTATAGAAACAGAAGCGCAAAAAAGGTTACATAAGTATTTGATATACATTCATTTAATAAAAGTCGGAAAGGTCAAATAAAATTAAGTAATTTTATCAATTTGGTGTTATAGCTATACTATTTCTTTGATATGTATCATGATTTCCATATTGAATGTATATGGACATAAATTGGCAAAAGCAGAGTATATTGAAGCCTTACCCTTTTTGAACCCTTCCCGTTTTTTGTAGACTTACCTGAAAATCGGACAGTACACTTTTAGACAAAGCTGTACATTTAAAGATTAAATAAAAATGAAAATGACTCGATTTTCAGAGACCCATATCATCCGGCTTTTAAGAGAGCATGATGCTGGAAAAGAGACCAAAGACATCTGTCGTGAAAATGGTGTATCCCGTGCCACTTTTTACAACTGGAAGAAGAAGTATGGCGGGATGGATGCCTCCCAGCTAAAAAAGCTTAAGGAGGCCCTCGAAAAAAAGTTCTAAAGCCCTCTGAACGCAAGGAAGGAGCTGAGTATTTAATTGAAGAACTTGACATAAGTACTCAGAGGGCTTGCCGGATAGATGGATTATCCCGATCCATGTGGTATTACAAGACTAAGAAAGATGACAGTGAAGTTATTGATAAGCTAAATGAGATGGCTGAACGTCTTCCAACCAGAGGTTTTGATACATATTACAAGCAAATCCGGGAAGAAGGTTAACAGTAGAACCGAAAAAGAGTATTATGGGTGTATAGGATGATAAAGCTCTCATTACGACGCAAAAGAAAGCGAAGACCACCTACAAGGGTCAGAGAGCCATTGATGGTTCCCAATACCCTGAATGAGACCTGGTCAATGGATTTTATGTGCGACACATTGGAGAGCGGTAAGCGGTTCAGGATCCTAAATGTTATTGATGATTACAATCGAGAAGCACTGATTGTAAAGTCTAAGGTCATATTCCCAAGCGAACATGTTGTTCGATAGTTAGATAACTCGGTATTCTATCGTGGCAAGCCACAACAAAATGCATTTATTGAGAGATTTAATAGACTTTATCGAGAAGATGTCTTGGATGCATATATATTCCAGGATATCCAACAGGCTGGAGATCTATCAGATCATTGGAAAGAAGATTATAATGAAAATCATCCACATGGATCCCTTGGCGGGAAGTCTCCGAGGAAGTATTTAAAGACAGAATTAGAACAAAATAGTAAACAGATATTAAGAAAAATCTCTAAAATTAATATGTCCTAAAGGGTGACTAGATAATTTTGTGTAAACGCTAACTGAGAGGTGATTTTCTCAACCTCCAAAATTGAGAAAATCATCCTCGATAGATTATAAATCGTAATTTTAATCAGTTAGCATGAAAAAGAAAAAACTCGACATTCCCAAAGACTTCTGGAAGGACTTTAAGGACCGAAAGGACTTTGATGAGTTCTTCGGTGAGCTTTTCCAAGAAGGGATTAATCAGATGCTCAAGGGCGAGATGACCGATCATCTGGGCTATGAAAAGAACTCCAAAGAAGGAGATAACAGCGGGAACTCCCGTAATGGTGATTACCAGAAAACATTGAAGACCAACTTGGGAGATATTACTGTAAATATCCCTCGTGATCGTAATGGGGAATTTGATCCCAAGGCGGTTCCTAAACATGAAAGCCGCCTGTCTGACGAGATCGCTGAAGTCATTATAGGGCTTTATTCCCGGGGCATGAGCACCACCGATATCCAGGAGCAGATAGAACAGATTTATGGAGTTCAGGTAGACTCCAGCAGTGTGTCCAACATTACCAATACGCTGTTGGAGTCCATTAAGGAGTGGCAGAGCCGTCCGCTGGAAGAAGTTTACTTCGTTGTCTGGATGGACGGTATATCGATCAAAATCCGGCACAATGGAAAGGTGGTCAATAAAACCATTTATCTGGTTATTGGTCTCACCCAGGAGGGCAAGAAGCAGGTTCTGGGTATGTGGATCGCCGAGAATGAGAGTGCTTCGTTCTGGATGAACGTTCTTACTGATCTCAAAGCCCGAGGCGTAAAGGATATCCTGATTGCCAGTACCGATAATCTGACCGGCTTCACCGAGTCCATTAAGGGCGTTTTCCCGGACACTGTTACTCAGATATGCGTTGTCCACCAGGTACGTAACTCGCTCCGCTATGTGGTCTGGAAAGAGAAGAAGGAGTTTGCAGCTGATATGAAGAAAATCTATCATGCTGTCACCCTGGAAGCTGCAGAGATGGCGCTGGATAGCTTTGAAAAGAAGTGGAACCATAAATATGCATATGCTGTCAGATCCTGGAAAAACAACTGGGAAAATCTGACCCAGTTCTTCGAGTATCCCCTGGAAATCAGGAAAATTGTCTATACGACCAATATTATCGAGAGTCTTAACCGAGGGATCCGGAAATACACAAAAACGAAATCCGTGTTCCCACATGACCAGGCTGCTATGAAATCGGTGTACCTGGCAATATCAAATATCGAGAGAAAATGGACCATGCCAATCCAGAACTGGGGCATGATCCTGCAACAGTTTTTAATTAAATTTGAAGATAGATGTAGAATATGAACCTAGGCGTTTACACAAACTATTCTATAGACCCGTCCTAAAAAGAGTAAGGCTTATCCAGGATTTGTAACAAAGGTTAGTGGGGATACCCACCATACTTAAATTTAGCAGGAGTATTATTTACAGATTTCATTATGAGTATTTATTCCTTTGAGTGCAATGATAGTTGATACATATGAATTGTATGCTGCGTATGCTCTTTTTACCTTTCTTATAGATGCTCAGTCTTGTTCACCTCATCAGTTGTTTAATGATCAGCACTTATAATTGAACAAAATATATTGTCAGCGTGTTATTTCACGAAAATAAAAGTCATGAAACTTCTTGATAAAATATCTGGTCCCCGTTACTTTGGAAGCGAATCGCAACTCGCATTTAGAAACCGCTGTTGTACTTGCAAAAACATTTAAATCGCAGATCATCATGATATATGTTTTGCCAGAGGAAGCGAAACATGAATCTGTTAATCAATATGTTTTGAAGTATGTAAAAAAGGATCTCGATGCAATGATTAAGGATTTACACCTAGAGGATGTAAAAATTAAACGCATCATAGAGTACGGAAACACCTTTGACAGGATTATCACAACCGCTGAAGATGAGGATGTTAACCTTATTCTATTTTCAAACTTCATTGAGGAGCAAAATGGGAAGTTTAGTATGGATGTTGTGGCTGAGAAACTGGTTCGCAAATCAGAAAAGCCCATTTGGGTGGTCAAGGAAGGAGATAAAGCATTTCCAAAAGCGATGCTCTGTACGGTGGATTTTTCAGATGCATCGAGAAGGGCTTTGAATAATGCAATTAAAATAGCGAGGACATTCAAGAAGCGACTCTATATCCTGAACATCATGAAACCCTTCGAGAATAATTTCTCCCCACGTTATTCTATCGATTTCGAAGAAGAAAATAAGAAAATTGCAAGGGAGAATAAAAAACTCTTCGAAGAGTTTCTAGCAGAGTTCAATTTTACCGATTTGGATTATGAGACTAAGATAGAAAAAGGTGAACCTGCAGCCGAAATAAAGTCATTTGTCTCCAGGAAGAATATCGATTTACTCTTTATGGGAGCAACAGGAAAGACTTTCTTACAGCGCGTACTTTTGGGAAGTGTAACAGAGAAACTTATGCGTGAACTACCGAGCTCCATGGTTATCACTAAAGCTGAAAGCATTCTTAACCTGAAAATTGATTCGGATATTTCAGAAATAGAAAAGCATCTCTCCAACGCCAAACGATTGGAAGATTCAGGATACTATGAAGAAGCCATCCATCAACTCAAGCTCAGTATTCAGAAAAATGATTTGCATATTCCTGCACTGAATGCACTTGCCAGGTTATATGATAAAACTGGAGATGCGGAGAAGTCGGAGACCTACAAGCAGAAAATTGATGCAATTCTCAGAAGATTATGGGACAAAGAAGTCGAGTTCGAAATTAGAAAACAGTTGGGATATTAGATTCTCATTGTCTGCCAAAGACTTAACTTTAAACCAAAAGTGACCCTGACATGCTCACCATCCTGATACTGTATATCTCAATTGCTATATTGACGGTCAGGATGCCCGCTAAGAGCCGTTTCTTAAAACCATATCTTTTCGCTGCAGTACACCTGGTGGTGTTTTTGTGGTTACTGATGCAACTTGATTCGGTCAGCCGATTAAACCCGCTGTACGAAACCTTGGCGTGGATTCCTGAAATAGGGATCAATCTTGATTTCCAACTCGATGGACTCAGCCTGATTTTTGGGCTGTTGGTTTCCGGTATTGGTACGTTAATTTTTCTCTTTGCTGCAGATTACATGAAAAAGTATGAAGGAAGAGAACGTTTTCATAGCTTTCTTTTTCTTTTCAGCGGAGCAATGCTCGGATTGGTATTCGCAGAGAACCTTATATTGATGTTTATCTTCTGGGAACTCACCACTGTGCTTTCTTTTATGCTCATCTCTTTTTTCCACGAAAAAAGTGCTTCAAGGAAAGCGGCTTTCCAGTCCCTTTTTCTTACAGGATTCGGGGGACTTAGCCTTCTTGCAGGAATCATACTACTGGGTTCAATCGTAGATAGTTATTCAATCAGGGTATGGATTGAGCGCGGTGCTGAAATCAGGAATAGTCAGCTTTATCTTCCGGGACTGATCATGATCCTTCTGGGTGCATTCACGAAGTCAGCACAGTTTCCCTTCCATTTTTGGCTTCCGGGAGCCATGCAGGCTCCCGGACCAGTTAGCGCATTTTTACATTCAGCCACCATGGTAAAGGCGGGGTTCTACCTGCTGGCTCGCATCAATCCCGTTCTGGGCGGAACAGAAGAATGGATTTACATTGTCTCACTGGCGGGAGTCATAACCATGTTGATCGGTTCCTACCGGGCAATGACCCAGAGGGATATAAAAGCCATTCTTGCATTTACAACCATCAATGCTCTGGGGGTATTGGTGTTGCTAATTGGCATCGACACCTCGTTGTCGGTTAAAGCAGCCTTGCTGTTTCTGATTGTCCATGCCTTTTATAAGGCGGCACTGTTTATGATTGCCGGAATGATCGAAAAAAAAACCGGGACAAGGGACATTACTCTGCTGGGTGGTTTACGAAAACAAATGCCCATCACCTTCCTGTTTACCATACTTCTGGCACTGTCCATGGCAGGCCTTCCTCCCATGCTTGGATTCCTGGGTAAGGAATTGATTTATGAGGCGAAACTACAGCTTCCGGGAATGGCCTCTGTCGTTCTTGTTCTGGGTGTCATTTCAAATATTCTTATGGTCACTGTCTCAGCACTGTTCGTCTATAGGATATTTGGAGGAAAGCCCGGTAATATGCCGCGTTCAGCTGATGAAAAAAGCACCTTATTGCTTGCCGGTCCAATCATCCTCGCCATTGCAAGCCTCCTTTTCGGCCTCTTCCCGGCAGCTTTGGGGAGAACACTTATCGAATCATCCATGGTTTCTGTCTTGATTGAATATATTCCCGTTAAGCTGAAAATCTGGCATGGATTCAACGATGTGTTTTTTCTCAGCCTCTTCACGATCCTGGCCGGAGCTTCTTTTTCTCTGCTGCTGATCAGAAGGCAAAATATTATTCCTGCATGGAGCAGGTTTAATGAGCGGGTATTTGTGGTGGATGCATCTGATCTTTTCGAAAACATGATCAGCAGTTTCGTGAATTTTTCTCAGCGAAAGACAAACTTCATGCAGCATGGCTACCACAGGCTATACATCCTGACCATCTTTCTGTTTGCTTCCATTGCTATCTGGTTTCAGATTATCTATACCTGGGGCTGGAAATTTGAATCATCATTCAGCCTTCAGCCTTTCTATATTACTGCCCTCATAGTCTTAATGATTGCCGCAACCATTTACAGTTCTGTCTCCAGGTCAAGGATAGCAACGATCGTAGCCCTTGGTGTAATAGGGTATGGATTATCCCTTGTATACTTATATTACAGCGCTGTTGACCTGGCCATTACCCAAATCCTGGTGGAGACCATGATTGTAGTGATGTTTGTGATTGTTCTGCAGAGGCTCCCGAAATTTGCTAGATTATCAAGCCGCAGGACGAAAATAAGGGACCTGGTGGTAGCACTTATGTTCGGAAGTGTGATGACTGTGGTAGCCATCAAAGCCACCCAGGTAGAACTAAATGATTCAATCAGCAGCTATTTCCTCGAAAAGAGCTATTTGGAAGCCTTCGGAAACAATGTAGTCAATGTGATCCTGGTAGATTTTCGTGCCCTGGACACCATGGGGGAGGTGATCGTGCTGTCCATCGCAGCAATTGGTGTTTCCATGTTATTCACTCTTAAAAAACGCAGGGCATGAATACCGTAATCCTTCAAATAGCACAAAGATATGTCAGGGTATTGCTGCTGCTTTTCGCTGTAATTGCGCTTCTTCGCGGCCACAATCTTCCCGGTGGTGGTTTTATCGGTGGACTGCTGGCCGGGATGTCGGTCGTACTGAAAGGTTTTGCCTTCGATATCGATAGTGTAAGGGCAAGTCTTAGAATATCACCACAGACTTACATCGCAACCGGGCTTATCATTATCGTGTCAAGTTTTCTTCCTTCGATCATTGCTGGGGAGGAGTTCATGAAAGGACTATGGCTTGTCATCTCCTTACCCTTTGGCAATGAATTAAAACTGGGAACACCTCTGTTATTCGACATCGGAGTGTTCTTTGCCGTCATAGGAGTCACACTCTTGTTTTTATTCTCACTTAAAAAAGCTGAATAATGGAAATCTTGATGGCCATACTGGTAGGGATCTTATATACTGCAGGTGTTTACATGCTTTTAAGGAGGAGCATCCTGAAGTTCATCATTGGTATTATCTTCCTTAGCAATGCTACGAATCTGCTGGTTTTCCTCTCTGCAGGTCTTGTGGCCGGAAAGCCGGTTTTCCTGGGCGGGGAGGAAGGAGATTCAGGCGCCTATGCTGATCCGCTGCCACAAGCACTCGTGCTTACTGCTGTTGTGATTGGACTGGGCATTGTTGTTTATCTGCTGGCCATTAAATACCGTTTCTTCAGCGAAACCGGATCGGATGACCTGGATCAGCTTAAACCAACCGAAAGTGAATAAGGATGGCTATTGAACTTACGCCCATATTGATACCCATGCTTTTTATGATCCTGCACCTGGTCATAAGGAAGTATCGCTATATCGGTATCATGGCTGTTGCCGGAAGCACGATCTTGCTTGCCAGTACCATTCTCATTCTTGTGCGGGTAATGAACACAGGAATACTGACAACGGTAGTAGGTGGCTGGGACCCACCTTATGGCATCTCCATTGTGATCGATCCCATGAGTGCACTCTTCCTGGTTATTTCTTCTATAATAGTATTAGCGATTTCGGTGTATGCCATGCGATTTCCTGAAGGTAAAATCTACCTCCCAAAATTCCACATCTTCTTCTTTACACTTATCATGGGGGTAAACGGGGCATTTATCACCGGTGATATCTTCAACCTGTATGTGTGGTTTGAGGTTATGCTCCTGTCATCCTTCGTGCTTATTACACTCGGTTTTAGCAAGGAACAGCTAAAGGGCGGCATTAAATACATGGCAATCAACCTAATCGGATCCCTGTTCTTTCTTGCAGGTATCGGCTTGTTTTATGGAAAGACAGGTACATTAAACATGGCTCACCTGTCTGAAATATTGATGAATGATGATCAGTCCCTCCTGATCAATTCTTCTGCAATGCTCTTCTTCCTGGCATTTGGCATAAAAGCGGCAATCTTTCCCTTGTATTTCTGGTTGCCTGCATCTTACCATACGCCTGACATCACAGTGAGTTCGTTGTTTGCAGGGATCCTGACCAAGGTGGGAATTTATGCGATGATTCGTTTTTTTACACTTTTTTTTGTGCAGGATCCGCTTTTTTGGAACGAGCTGTTGTTTATTGTGGCTGGTTTCACGATGGTGATGGGAGGGATGGCCGCATCGGCCCAGTTTGAGACAAGAAAAATATTGTCCTACCATATCATCAGTCAGATCGGATACATGGTATTGGGCCTTGCAATCTTCACTCCCCTGGGAATTGCCGGGGGGATATTCTTTACCTTGCATAACATGATTGCCAAGACCAACACCTTCCTGGTAGCCGGGCTGATTAACCGGATGCGTGGCAGCTTCGATCTGAAAGAGGTCGGTGGCCTGTTTAAGGAAAGCCCGCTTTTGGCGGTACTATTTATGATTCCTGCATTGGCACTGGCCGGCATCCCTCCTTTATCCGGTTTTTTCGCTAAGGTGATTCTTATTAAAGCCGGATTTGAGAATGGCAACTATGTAATTACGGTTATCGCTATACTTACCGGTTTACTCACGCTGTATTCCATGATAAAGATCTGGAATGAAGCCTTTCTGAAGAGTCAGCCTGAGGCCTACAAAGTGAAAGGGGAGAAGCAAGCGTATAAACTGGGATTCGCTGATCTGTTTCCTCCTGTGCTGCTTGCAACCGTGACAGTTCTGATGGGAGTCTTTGCATCCGATGTGTTTGAACTAACCATGAAAGCTGCGGAATACCTTATGCATCCTGAGATTTATATTGAAAGTGTAATGGGGCGATAACATGAAAGTATTAAGGAAAACATTTTACATCATTCACCTGGCTGGGTACTACCTTGTAAAGCTGGTTACTGCAAACCTCTATATCGCCTGGGATATCCTCACTCCCAGGATGCGAACAAATCCCGGGGTGATTGAAGTTGAGACAGGTACGAAAAAGGATCTGGGTCTGCTCCTGTTGAGCAATCTTGTGTCCATGACTCCCGGGACGCTAAGCATAGATATTGATCCTTCAAAAGAGAAGTTGCAGATCCATTTACTATATATGGACCGTAGGGAGGAAACCGTGAAAGAGATTGAAAAGATAAGAGAACTAACGAATAAAATTACCGGGTAGGATATGGAGCTTGCTTTTTTACAAATATCCATTTTTATTGCCTTCGGACTTCTTTTGCTGGCCTTCGTTTTTGCCTTGCTAAGGCTATTTCGCGGGCCATCGAGCAGTGATCAGATAGTCGCCCTGGACCTGATAGCATCCATCGTAATGGGATTTATTCTTCTTTACAGTTTGTTGGTTGAACGGGAGATCTACTTCGACATAGCCATTATTATTGCCATGATCTCCTTTCTTGGAACCATTGCTATTTCAATTTACTTAAGATGGAAATCATGAAGGAAACTATTATCGCCATATTCATCTTGTTGGGATCTTTATTTATGCTGGTGGCCGCAATAGGATTACTTCGATTCAGGGATACTCTCAGCCGCTTGCATGCCACCACGAAAGCTCCGTCATTTGCCATATTGCTCATTGTGCTCGCAGTTTGTGTCTATTTTGGATCTGTAGTATTGATTTTGAAGGCAATACTACTGATACTTTTCATATATCTTACAGCCCCACTTGCAGCACATGCGATCTCGAAAGCAAAGCAAAAGGAATAACAAAGCATTTAGAGCGCAGGTTGGGTTCCTGTTTTGACTGTGGTTCGACTTCAGACTATTTTTGTTTTCTTTAAAAACACTTTGCGCCAGTTTTTTCGCCAGTTTCTATGCAAACCCATGTAAAGCAGTGTAATATTTTACATAAAATGAACAGTAAATTCAAATGATGGATACACCTAAGTGCCTGTATATGTCGAAGGTAGCTCAAATACACCAACTTTTTCGATACGGATATTATATCAGATAAAGGAGACTCATAATCAGGGGGTCGCATTCGAGCCCAGCTGGGCCCAAAAAGCCTTTCAAAGTTCAACGCTTTGAAGGGCTTTTTTCATTTCCGCCGCAGTCAAGCCCTTGCCTAAAAATGTCCACAGGACATTTTCTTAACGCAACCAGCCCTACAGTCAAGCCCTTGCCTAAAAATGTCCACAGGACATTTTCTTAACGGCAAGTCTAGGTGGTTTTTTCTTTGGTGCCAGTTTGTTGCCAGGAATTAGGAAAAAGGTTGGTGGGTATTACTACCTATCAGGGTTCTATTCCGATTCTGACTAGAGGAACAGCTGGAACTTCTCTTCCTTGTCTAATAGTGTTATCGAGCTAATATAATTTTTTAAATCTTCAAGTCAGGAAATAATATATAGTTTTAAAAATTAAATTAAATAAATATGAGTACTTCCCGATCAGATGTTATTGTTATTGGCGCCGGTATAAGTGGGTTGACAGCGGCAGCTCTTCTGGCAAAGAGTGGATTAAAAGTTAAACTGCTGGAGCAGCATTATCAGCCAGGAGGTTCCTGCGGGGCTTTTCGCAGAAACGGAGTAACGTTTGATCAGGGAACGGCAATGCTTTATGGTTTTGGCAGCGAAGGATCCAATCCTCATCGCTATATTATGAGCGAACTTGAAGAGGATATTGAAGTAATTAAGCATGAAATGCTCTATTGCCTGAAATATGACGGAACCCCCATTCATTTTCATTCTGATATGGATTCGTATTTCAAAGAACTTGAGCAATTATTCGATGAGGAGGAGATGACTCAACTGAAATCCTTTTATAGCTATATAGGTCGATTATACCATAAGGTGTTAGTTGCAGATCCGATTTGTGTTGCTCCCCCTGAGATACCCCCAAAAACAGCCTTAAAGCTGTTTGTTAAAAATCCGATTAACCAGATAAAAATGATGGGATTATTGAAAAAAAGTGCCGGGGATATTGTTCGTCCATATATTAAATCTGAACGGGTGATCAAGTACCTGAATAAGCTAACCTCAACATATTGCTATACCCTGGTTGATGAAACACCGGCTATTATGGCAGCAACGATGTTTATGGATAATCATTTTGGCGGGGTTTATTATCCTCTTGGCTCTTCACAGCAACTTCCGGGGAAACTGGAAAAAGCAATAGAAAAATTCGGCGGAAGAATTTTTTACCATCATAATGTAAAGCAGATACTGTTCGATGGTGACAGAGTGTGCGGATTACTGGCTAACACTCCAAAGGGTGAGGTAAAATATGAAAGCGACGCTATTGTCTACGCCGGAACCGTTTGGGATCTATACGGGAAACTAATCCCTGATGAGAACTCTGATCATGAAACCAGGGAGTGGGCAAAAAACATTATCCCAACATATCCCAGCATAGTGCTGCATTGTCTGGTGGATGAGAACGTTATCCCTGAAGGCACACAACCAATCCAGATGCTTGCAGACAATCCTGAAGCAATAGATGAAAAAGAGATTACCCTCTATATCCTTTCCCTGGCTGATCCTTCAATTTGTCCTCCAGGGACCCATACGGTAATGGCAATAGGCCCCTCGCTTAGAGAATGGCCTTCTCCCAGGGACCCTGATTATAGAAGTTCGTCTTATGAAACAGCTAAAAAGGAAGAGACAGAACGTATTCTGACTACACTGGAAAAGCACATGCCTGGTTTTCGTAAAGCCTTACGCTATAATACCCTTGCAACACCAACAACAATTGAACGCTATACAATGAAACCGGGTGGTTCAGTTACAGGTCCTAAACACTGTATGGGACAGGAGCTGCTAAAGCGACCACATGCGAGGACAAAATGGGAGAACCTTTTTATGTGTGGGGAATCTACCGTTATGGGTACCGGTAGTCCATCCGTTACTATTTCCGGAATATCTGCTGCCAATATGGTCTTAAGACGCCTTGGCAAAGAAGAATATATATGGCGTAAGGGTATGAAAGATTTTGTTAAAGAATATAGAGCCACTGACCTGCCGGATAATAATGCCTCATCCCATATCAGAGCCAATGCTCTGGAAAACGAGAAGTATATCAAACTTCATGACGATGCAAGTCTTTGCCAGTGGTGCGAAGATGCTCCATGTCTGACTGTTTGCCCGGCTGAGTATGATATCCGCGGTATCCTGAGGAGGATCGAGGTAGGAAACTACCAGGGAGCATACTCTGTTCTCAGAGAAGGAAATAAAGCAAATGATATTAACTGTCTCAACTGTCCGGCCCCTTGCTATAAAGCATGTAAAGGAAAAAGTGGAAAAGTTCCACCTGTGAAAATCAAAAATACATTTCTTAGCCTGGCCAGCTTGACTGAAAAATGAGATGGATGATGAAAAATAATTCTGATAAAACGATACTTGCAATCCTGTTTACCGGGGTGCTTATTGGGGCACTGGACATTGCAATAGTCGGACCGGCTATTCCCTCTATTGAAACGACACTGAATGTTGACCCGCGTGTCCTGGGGTGGATATTTTCTATTTATGTTCTGTTTAACCTTGTGGGAGTATCATTTTTTGCCCGCTTATCCGACATCTTTGGGAGAAGAAATATTTACATTGTCTCCCTGCTCCTTTTTGGACTAGGCTCAATAGTGGTTTCATTCTCAGGAGATTACACTGCACTTCTGCTTGGAAGAGCCATCCAGGGATTCGGGGCAAGTGGTATATTTCCAGTCGCCTCTGCTGTTGTTGGTGACATATTCCCTAAAGAAAAGAGAGGCAGAATATTGGGCTTGATAGGAGCTGTATTTGGTCTGGCCTTCCTGATCGGGCCTATTATTGCAGGGGTTCTGCTGAAATATTTTGAGTGGACTTCCTTATTTCTGATCAATATTCCTATCGTCATTATTTTGATCGCAGCAAGTTTTAAATACCTGCCTCAGACTAAGGTGCAGGCATCGGGTCTATTTGATTGGAAAGGGATTTTAACTCTCGGCCTCCTTCTGGCTACATTTACATATGGAATCAATAACCTGGAATCAGAAAATTTCTTTCAAAGCATGCTTTCCCTAAGGGTGCTTCCGTTTCTTGCGGCATCGTTTGTATTTCTGGTGCTAAACTTCTTTATTGAACGAAGTGCAGACAACCCGGTAATCAAATTATCCTATCTAAAAAACAGGCAGTTTGTTCTGGCCGGAACGATTGCAATAGCAACTGGAATATTGCAATCATCTTTTGTTTTTATCCCAAATTTTGCGGTGGGCGTTTTTGAGATCAACACATCAGAAGCCAGCTTTATGCTGGTTCCGCTTGTGCTGGCAACTGCATTTGGCTCACCGGTTTTCGGACGATTGATTGATCTATATGGATCGCGCCTGATCATAATTTTGGGCCTTATACTTGCTGGGGTAGGTTTCTTTTTGCTTCATAGGGTGATAGAAAGCAAGATTCTCTTTTATGTATCCGGTGCTCTGATCGGACTGGGACTATCCGTGCTTTCCGGCAGCTCCCTGAGGTATATTATGCTTAATGAAGCTTCAGCTGTGGATCGTGCAGTAACACAGGGAATGCTTACCATCTTTATAAGCCTGGGACAATTAACAGGAGCCTCTCTTATTGGTGTTATTATTGCCCAGGCCTCTGATATGACAGGATACAGAAATGTTTTCCTTTACCAGGCAATATTGCTTATTCTAATATTGGCATCAGCATTTTTCCTGAAAAGTCATGCACGGGAAAAGCAAAACGAATAACCGGGTATAAGTTTGGCCTTGGGGGTAGTCCAAACAATACCATATTACGTGTGATCGAGTTCGGCGACAAAAATCTATTAGTCCTTTGCCAGGATTTGACTGAAAAGCCAGGTGTTGATAAGCACTTATCTTACTAGTCTCGACATTGAAAAAACCAATGAAATCGATAAGCATATTCTTTTATACAGACTGATATTCGTCAGTAGTTCTTCAGACATAGAATTATATTCCTTAAGTGTTTAAAGCCTGTTTAAAAGTCATATTTGGTCAATTATGTGTAATTTTAATAGTTACACGAATATGGAGCTGTCAATGCAAGTTATAACTGAAAACACGAATATCAGGAGAAATGTAGCTTTAACAGCAACGTCCTTTACCCCACCCAGTTCTTAGTAATTTAGCAATCAGACTTCCAAACGAAAGACTTGAAGGAACAGCAAATGGCAGAATTATATGAATGAATTATTGAAATATTCATTAACCGTATTTATTGGGTTTTTTGCCATAATGAATCCTATCGCTAATATTCCAATTTTTTTGTCTTTAGTTCAAGATGCAGATAATTCCACAAAAAAGAAGATTAATAAAAAAGCAACAATCACTGCATTTTTGATTGTGCTTATATTTGCCATACTTGGGAAATTTATTTTTGAGATATTCGGAATTACTATACCTGCTTTTAAAATAACAGGAGGTATTTTGGTTTTCTATGTTGGTTTTGAAATGCTGCAATCTAAAAAATCAACAGTGAAACATCTGCAATACATTTCAGTTGATGAAAATATTGCTATATCGCCTCTTGCAATCCCTATTCTAGCTGGACCAGGAACGATTGTAACCGCTATGAATTTTGTTACAGATGCAGATTATTTACATATTGGAATCGTTATTCTAATTTTTGCAATTATGTGTTATCTCACATTCATTGCTTTTGGATTAGGTGTAATTATTGTTAAAAAAATAGGTAATAATGTAATTACAGTAATTGGCAAAATCATGGGCTTGATCATTGCAATAATTGGCGTAAACATGATAATAGAAGGGATAAAAATTGCTTTCATTTTATAAATTGGAATGCGAAGTTCTGCCCCTGATTCTCTGGTCAACCAATGACAGATTAATTATTTTGCTTTAAACTCAATCAAGGAAAGCAGAAATAAGTTTACCCATAGCGTAGCGGCATAGTCCATCTTTGTTTTATCTTCATATATATCCCTACCGCAACATTTTATTTAACTTGGCTAGCTGAGTATCCGTACTGTACTCAAAACTATCGAGCCAATGTCAAGTTGTACGTCCATCATTATTACCTATCCATTACCTAATAAACTAGTTTATAACACCTTAACGGCAATAAATCTCAGAAATTATGAAGATTGCCGTAAATAGGTGTGAATGGTGTAACTAATACACAGAATTATGTAATGGTTTCTTAGGCTTATAACCATAATTTGTGAATGGTGAAAAAAATTAAAACCGGAGGTTTTTCTATTGCAGTAAATCTTGATATTGGGAAAAAATATGAGTTTAAATATTTAATAGACAAAAGTATATGGCTAAATGAATCTCTGGCTGATAAACAGGTGTCAAATGAATTTCTTGGGACAAATTCGGTAGGAACAGTTTAATCCTTTTAAAATTGAGCAAATGAAATGAAATAAGTTTGCATTAAATAGGATCTGTTATTATTTACTAGGAGTTGGATCCAAAAATGGTATAGCTAAGGGAGTCAAGTCTTTGTAACTGAGTAATAATTATTAATAATATATATTGGAGGTTATCATGGTAAAAGGTTATCCGGAATTTTACGAAAAAGTTAGTTCGTTAATGAATCAATACGGGGCAGAAAGTCCTGATACAATGGCTGGTTTTATGCAATTACACAAGGCTGGCTCAAAAGACGGTGCTTTAAGTGGGAAGGTAAAAGAACTTATTGCATTGGGAATTGCTATTTGCGTTCGGTGCGATGGGTGTATTGCTTTTCATGTTCATGATGCGATTAAGGCAGGAGCTGTTCGTAGTGAAGTTGTAGAAACTATTGGGGTTGCTATCTTAATGGGCGGTGGCCCATCAGTTGTTTATGGCTCTCAGGCGCTTGAAGCCTTGAAAGAGTTTGAAGCTGAGAAATCATAAACCTTTCAAGAAGTGCTTGCTGAGTATGTATAGTTTGTTTGTTCTAAGATACGTCTTATAAACATTAACGAGCTTCTCATCTACTCAGAAAACTTTTCAATACTTGACAAGAAGGAAGCCCGCAATCGGCTGCTACTCTTACACGAAACGGTGATATCAAAGTGCCAGTTGGAAGTAGAGAATTCGGACATACCTTCCAGAAAACACAATGCTGCAATTGCTTTCGAAATTGGTTTTGAGGATGCTACAAACCTGAGAAGATACTTTAGCAAACACATTATTAGCCTTTTTTTACCATTTTTAGATCCAAACTTACCTCTTCCAGAGTTGTGATACTCCATTACTTTGTATCGTACTGAGGGTTCAAAAGCAAATAATTAAGAATATAAAAATGAAAGTAGCAGTAACAGCAGCAAATGGGAACTTAGGTTCTGCAATAATTCAACGGTTGGCACTTGATATTGGGAATAACAATGTAATCGGAATTGCAAGAACTCCCGACCATGCAAAACACCCGGGTATAGAAATGAGAAAAGGCGATTATAACAGCAAAGAGGATTTTTTCCGGGCGCTGAATGGGATTGATGCTGTATTGCTTGTTTCCGGGATGGACCATCCGGATAAACGAATTGAGCAACACCGAAATGTTATTTTCGCCGCCCGGGAAAGAAATCTAAAAAAGATTGTGTATACCAGTATTATCGGAGACGAGAAGGAAACTGCATTTAGTTCGATCGTACAAAGTAACCGCCAAACAGAAAAGGATATTAAGAATTCAGGGCTTGACTGGGTGATAGGCCGTAATGGATTGTACATTGAACCGGACCTGGAATATATTGACAATTATGTCGCCAGGGGCGAGATTTATAATTCTGCAGGGGAAGGTAAATGTGTGTATACAAGCCGAAAAGAGCTGGCATTTGCCTATTCAAAAATGCTGCTTGAAAACCAGCATAATGGACAAACATACAATTTGGGCGGAGAGGCTATTTCTCAAACTCAACTTGTAGAATACATGAATAAACTATACCACACAAAGCTGGTATACCGACCGGCAACTGTGAAAGAATACACGCAAGAAAGGCAAAATGAATTGGGAGAGTTCATGGGAACCATAATTGGCGGTATTTATGAAGGAATTCGAAATGGAGCATTACATGTGGAATCAGATTTTTATAAAGCCGCAGGTAGACCCCATAAATCACCTCTTGACATGATTCAGGAATTATTATAATATTTGCTTGGACCTAGGAATATCAACATACGTGGCCACGTATTTGTCAAAAACAGAAGGCAAAACGAACCATTATTTTTTAAAATACACATGGATCTCCTCTTCGGATATTTCATGGATCCAGTGTTTATAACCTAATCCATTGGCTTTATCCAGGAGAGGGGCAGGGAGGAAAGGGGCAATGATTTCCAGAATCTCTTTCTTGTTAAGCTTTTTTACAGCCGACAATACCACGTGTACAGGTTGCTCTCCTTCATGAAGCATATCCCGGACATCGATGGTTTCGATCACTTTTCTTTTATTGAACCAGGGGGGTTTTTGGCTTATATAGGCTGTCTGAGTTTGGGCGAAATCCGATAATTCAGACTGCCCTGTTTCCTTTCTTAATACATTTACCAGCTCCTCAACCTTTAGCCCGCCCACCGCTGCTGCCTGGCTGAGGCTTGTAACTCTGCCTATGGTTTTTCTCAGAAGTGGATTCCGGAGCTTCGTAAATGGTGGGGCCAGCGATATCAGGACATCCTCCAATTGAGGATAGGCATCCAGTAAATCAGAGATCTTTGTTTTTGGTGTGATAATAAGTTTGTCCATTCTATTCTTTGGTCGTTTCCCCATAGGATAAAATGCGTCTCTCTCCCTTAAGTTCCCGTGCATTGGTCAGGTCCTGAGACACCTCCAGTGTCCCCAGATATTCTCCTTTGTCATTTCTTAAAGCATAATATTCTATTAAAATGAATTTTCCCTTCATCTGAATCCAGAATGGCGCATGTGATTCTTTGCCTGATCGAAAATCTTCAATTATTTTTTCGACAATATCAACGCTTCCGGGGGGATGACATAAGCGAACGTCCCGGTTAATAATAGATCGGCTGCGGGGAAATATCCGGTGTTTACCCTGGGTAAAGAATTTAACTTTATCATTTTTGTCCACAAAGGTCATGTCCACCGGCGCCGTATTCAGAATTGCTTTTAGTTCAGCCATAGTAAAACTACCCGAAGGAAGGTTTACAGAACCATTCGAAATATCGGCATGTTCTTCAGCTCCGGACAGATTCTGAAACTCCTCGGGTTTCCATTCGACTTCAGGATCATAGAGTGTAAATCCAAAATCAAGGGTTTGCTTGTGCACATTCCACCAATCATCGATGGAAAGTACGTCCATACACATGGGGAACAGGATCTCCTCTTCTTTTTGAATCATATCAGAAAGCGCTTTTAAGGCAGGAAAATATAAAAGTTCCAATGCGTCAGACAAATCCTGTTTGGACAGATCCTCTTCTCGCAACAGGGCGATGCACCCTTTAAGTTGATCCCTGATCTCATCATGTTTGCCCCACATTACTTTCGGTGGTCCGGTAATCTCATTTTTTTCGAGGTAAGGAAAGACCAGGTACTCTTTTTTCTGGTAATGCTTATCAATATCCATCAGTTCGTTGAAGCTGGTCAGCAGTACAAGAATATAATTTCTGAAATTATCCGGGGGAACCTTTTCCAGCGAATGAAGCAGGTTGCTGGCTTTTTCAAGCGTTTTTCTTATCTCTATGTTTTCATGAATAAACACATCCACGGGATGCCCTGCCGGGATCTCTTTTGCCCCGCTCTGGTCAACGTGCCCTTCCAAAACTTCACCATGAATGTCACAAAGTTTCAGGACTTCAGATTCGGGTAGGCCTTCACTGATGAGCTCTTGTTCTACTTCTACCACCTCGCCATAGGGTATGGATTGAAGGGTTTCGATGAGTTCCTTCCTGATTTTTTCAGGAGATTCTCCCTCATGCAGCTTTAATATCAATTCCTTCAAGCGCTCTTTGCGGAACCTGGAATTATTTATCAGTTCACTCATGACTATTCTTCAATGTATTTTATGATTTCAACCGGACAATTATCTGCTGCTTCAATAATCCCATCTTCATGAGCGCTAAAGTCCACCCCTTTCTTCACCTGGGCTTCATCAGGCATTTCAAATACCTCAGGGCATATTTCTTCACACAATCCGCATGAGGTACACCCCTCTTCAATGATTACATCTTTTATTGCCATTGGGATAAGTTTTTTGTTGTTTATATAAAGGATCTAAGTCATCAATTCCCCGAAACTTGAGCGGTTTAGAAAGGCATGACCCTGACTTATTTTTTGAGCCAAAGAATCCACGCTTTCTGAATGTGCCATCTTTAGTAATTCTGTCCGAAGGGCCACATAGCGATCATGTACCGGGCACGGATTTGCATCATTGCAGTTCTTCAGGCCAAATCCGCATTTAGTAAATAGGCTATCGCCCTCCATGACCATAATTATCTGATAAAGCGTTACCTCAGATTGATTGTCTGTGAAAAAGAATCCACCTCCTCTACCTTTCATGGATTCCAGGATGTTTCGCGAGCTTAGAGAATGTAATATCTTGGCCGTAAACGCTGTTGGAGCTTCTATTTCCCGTGCAATTTCAGCGACTCCAGGACGCATCTCCTTCCAGTTCTGGAGTTGCACATATATCAGCGCCCGGATGGCATATTCTGTACTTTTTGTAAGCATAAAGTTATGGATTTTGGGCTATCACCTTTTCTAGTTTCACAGCCTTAGGGAAAAGCACATTATTCTCCAGATGTATGTGCCGGTGTAGATCTTTCTCAAATTCTCCCAGGGTCTTGTACGTAACTTCAAAGGTAGAACATCCATCCGGTGGAACCGAATAGTTATTGGTAATTTCAGATAGTTTTAGAAAACGTTCTCCTTCCACCTGGTGTTCGGCTTCCATTTGGCGGATAGCTGACATGGCCAATCCCATATTGGCAGGCCGGGCACCTCCTTCGATGCGGTTTTTTTCCAGCTGACGAATATGGGGGAACAGGACCGATTCTTCCTCTTTCATATGCGCGGCAAGCTTGGCAGCGGCTTCCATAAAAGATGCCTTTACCTCAAATATTTCCGGATGGTTTTCACCATGTACCTCACTTAGCTTCTGAAGTTTTTGTTGCAGGAATGGAATGGCTTCGTTTATATAGGTGTGATGGGTACTCACAATATGGTCACACAAGCCTGCCAGGGAAAGGGATTCGATAATATCTGAATCTTTGTCTTTCTTTTGCAGGGCCGTATTTAGTTCGACCACTAGCTTGCTGGTGTTAATCCCTTCTTTTTTAGCGGCGTCGTTCAATGAAATATTCCCCCCACAACAAAAATCAATGTTATGTGCCTCAAAGATCCGGGCAGTTGAAAAATTGGTCCTTACTATTTCCCCGACTTTTGTATCCAATGTAATCTTCATCATATCCTGTTTTAAAGTTTCAGCAAAGATATAAAAATTAATATAATGATAAAAAGGTCATTTTATAATTAAATTATATATTTGTGGCATAAACCTCAAAACCCAAATCAGCATGAAGACAAAAAAATTGTGGATCGGTTTCGTTGTTGTCCTCGTGGTTTCGTTCGGTATACTCGGTTATTTTGGACGTGAAATCTACCGTGAGGCCCCGCCCATTCCTGAAAAGGTGATCACAACAGATGGTACGGTCCTTTTTACTGCTCAAGACATTAAGGATGGTCAAAATGTTTGGCAATCCATGGGTGGCCAGGAGGTTGGCACCATATGGGGTCACGGAGCATATAAGGCTCCTGACTGGACGGCGGATTGGTTACACCGTGAAGCTATTTTTATTCTCAATAGTTGGTCACAGGAGGAATTTGCAGTTTCCTATGAGAATTTGGAAGCGGAAAAACAGGCCATGCTGGAAAAGCGTCTTCAGCAAGAACTACGGAGCAATCGCTATGATGAAAATGCAAATTCTCTGACCATCTCAGAGGTGCGTGGCAGGGCATTCCATTCAAATAGCAATCATTACAAAGGACTGTTTATGGAGGATCCGGATCAGGCAGATCTGCGGGAGGCCTACAGCATTCCTCCCAACAGTATCAAGGATGCTGGTCGAATGGAAAAAATGAATGCCTTCTTTTTCTGGGCGAGCTGGTCGACAGTTACAGAACGGCCAGGCAAGGAGATCACCTATACGAATAACTGGCCGCCAGAGAAGCTGGTAGGTAATGAACCCGCGGGATCACTTTTGCTTTGGACCGGATTCAGCGTGATCATTTTATTATTTGGTATAGGACTGCTGGGGTGGTATTATGCTACCAACCGGGAAGATCAGGACTCCTCTGAAGCACCTTCGGTTAACCCCTTGTCGGGTACCCGGATGACTCCATCTATGAAGGCGACCCTGAAATATTTTTGGGTGGTAACCGCATTGATCCTGGTTCAGATACTAATGGGTGTTGTTACGGCCCATTATGGGGTAGAAGGGCTTGGATTCTATGGGTTACCATTGGCCGACTTTCTTCCCTATTCCATATCAAGAACCTGGCACATACAGCTTGCTATATTCTGGATCGCAACCTCCTGGCTCGCTACCGGATTATTTATTGCTCCTGCAATTTCCGGGAAGGAACCCAAATACCAGAAGGCCGGGGTTAATTTTTTATTTATTGCCTTATTGGTCATCGTTGTTGGATCCCTTATCGGGCAATGGATGGGAGTTATGCAGAAGCTTGGGCTGGTGGAAAATTTCTATTTCGGACACCAGGGCTATGAATACGTTGATCTGGGCAGGTTCTGGCAGGCCTTTCTCTTTATTGGCCTGGTCCTTTGGCTGTTCCTCATGGCCAGGGCACTTTGGCCGGCCATAAAGCAAAGAACTGAAAACAGGCATCTCTTGCTGATGTTTCTCATTGCAAGTATTGCCATAGCCGCCTTTTACGGGGCAGGATTAATGTGGGGCAGACAAACCCATCTGGCCATTGCAGAGTACTGGAGATGGTGGGTGGTTCACCTTTGGGTGGAAGGCTTTTTTGAAGTGTTTGCGACGGTTGCTATTGCTTTTCTCTTTGTGAGGATGCAGCTGATCAGGGCTTCAATTGCAACAACCAGTGTGCTCTTTGCCACCATTATTTTCCTGTCAGGTGGAATCATTGGGACTTTCCATCATCTTTATTTCACTGGTACTCCCACCGCTATCCTGGCCCTGGGTGCAAGTTTCAGCGCCCTGGAAGTGGTTCCTCTTGTGCTGATGGGATTTGAGGCATATCATAACATCAAATTGAGCCGGGCCAAGGAATGGGTGGGTGCTTATAAATGGCCGATCTACTTCTTTATTTCGGTTGCATTCTGGAACTTCCTTGGGGCAGGTATCTTCGGCTTTCTGATCAATCCGCCCATTGCACTTTACTATATGCAAGGATTGAACACTACCCCGGTACACGGTCATACTGCACTGTTTGGGGTTTATGGCATGCTTGGCATTGGCCTGATGCTTTTTGTCCTCAGGGACATGGATCTGGAGGCTAAATGGAAGGAGCGCCCCATAAAAATAGCCTTCTGGTCCATCAATATCGGACTTTTGCTGATGGTATTAATCAGCGTATTACCGGTCGGCCTGGCACAGACGGTAGCCAGTGTAAAACACGGCCTGTGGTATGCCAGGTCCGCAGAATTCCTTGAAACACCCGCACTGGAAACCGTAAGATGGCTGCGGGTTATCGGAGACACCATATTTGCTGTTGGTGCCTTGTTCCTTGGCTGGTTTGTGTTTGGGCTTAAAGGAGGGTGGTCCATAAAAAAAGATTAGTTCCCAAGCCTGGCTGGTCCCATTGATGCCCTTCCTGGAATCACTCCCGGAAGGGCATTTTTTATTTTACCTTACTTGACATTCTTGTATTAATAGCGTAAATTTGTTTTCCATTAAAAGAGAATCATTCTCTTTAGAAAATAATTCCATATAAGTATGCAGATTAATGAGATCAAGGATAAGCTGGTGGAAAAAGGGCTGAAAGTCACCCCTCAGAGACTTGCCATCCTGGAGGCTATATACACCCTGAACAATCATCCAACTGCGGAAATGATCATGGATTATATTAAGGATGCTTATCCAGGTATTGCATCGGCAACTGTATATAAAGTGCTGGATGCCCTGGTGGAGAACCAGCTTGTCAGGAGGGTGAAAACCGAAAAAGACAGGATGAGATATGATGGGATTGTGGATAATCATCATCATTTGTACTGTACAGAATCCGAAGAGATAAAGGATTACATGAATGAAGAACTGGATCAATTGTTAGCTGGCTTCTTCAAGGAACATGCAATAGCTAATTTTAAAATAAAGGAAATTAAGCTGCAGATACATGGTAATTTCTTTTAGTGATAAAACTATATACCCTGAAAACGATCACAAGATTAATCTAAACCTATAACTCATGGAACACAAAAAACACAAAGGCACTACCAATCGTGACTGGTGGCCGAACCAGTTAAATTTGAACATCCTCCGTCAGCATTCTACGCTTGCGAATCCAATGGATCAGGAGTTTAACTATGCGGAGGAATTTAAGACCTTAGATCTGGATGCAGTTAAGAAGGACTTATATGATCTGATGAAGAAATCCCAGGACTGGTGGCCGGCTGACTATGGACACTATGGACCACTTTTTATACGGATGGCATGGCATAGCGCAGGGACCTACCGGGTTTCTGATGGCCGCGGCGGAGGTGGCACCGGGAACCAGCGCTTTGCACCTTTAAATAGCTGGCCTGACAATGCAAATCTGGATAAGGCGCGCTTGTTGCTCTGGCCTGTTAAAAAGAAATACGGCAGAAAGATCTCCTGGGCCGACCTGATGATCCTGGCGGGAAATTGTGCCCTGGAGTCCATGGGCTTCAAGACCTTCGGGTTTGCCGGTGGCCGGGAGGATATCTGGGAACCTGAGCAGGACACCTACTGGGGTTCGGAAGGTGAATGGCTCGATGATAAGCGTTACACCGGTGAGAGGAATCTGGAGAATCCACTTGCTGCCGTCCAGATGGGTTTGATCTATGTGAATCCGGAAGGCCCAAACGGAGAGCCCAATGCAGTGGCTGCCGGCCGTGACATTCGTGAGACCTTCGCCCGCATGGCGATGAATGACGAAGAAACTGTCGCGCTTATTGCAGGCGGACACACCTTCGGAAAAACACATGGCGCCGGTGACGCAGCACATGTAGGTCCCGAACCTGAGGCTGCGCCCATCGAAGAACAGGGACTCGGCTGGAAGAGCAGCTTCGGCAGTGGCAAGGGCGTAGATACGATCACCAGCGGCCTGGAAGGTGCATGGACGCCAACCCCGGTCCAATGGGATAACAGCTATTTTGATACGCTGTTCGGTTACGACTGGAATCTGGTGAAGAGCCCTGCAGGAGCCTGGCAGTGGGTTCCCACCGATCCGGCCGCTGCTGATGCTGTTCCCGATGCCCACGATCCCTCGAAACGGCATGCGCCCATTATGCTCACAACAGATCTCGCCCTGAGGATGGATCCCATCTATGAGCCGATTTCAAGGCGCTTCCACGAAAATCCGGAGGAGTTTACGGATGCTTTTGCACGGGCCTGGTTCAAATTGACGCACCGCGACATGGGCCCACGATCCCGTTATCTTGGGCCGGAAGTACCCAAGGAAGTGCTGATCTGGCAGGATCCTGTCCCGCCCCTTACCCATGAGCTGATTAATGAAAAGGATATCGCTGCTTTAAAGGATAAAATCCTGGCATCTGGACTGTCTGTTTCTCAGCTGGTTTCCACAGCCTGGGCCTCAGCATCCACCTTCCGCGGGTCGGATATGCGTGGAGGGGCAAACGGTGCACGTATTCGTCTTGCTCCGCTGAAAAATTGGGAAGTGAATAACCCGGGTCAACTGGCGAAAGTATTAAAAGCACTTGAGGGAATTCAAACGGAGTTCAACCGTGCTCAGTCAGGGGGCAAGAAAGTTTCAATTGCGGATTTAATCGTCTTGGGCGGATGTGCAGGTGTTGAGAAGGCTGCAAAAAAGGCTGGTTATGAGTTGAAAGTTCCATTTATTCCAGGACGAACCGATGCACTGGCAGAGCAAACCGATGTGGGATCATTTGCTGTGCTGGAACCAATTGCTGACGGTTTCCGCAATTACAAGAAGGGCCAGGCCCAGCTCAGAGTAAGAACGGAAGAACTGTTGGTTGACCGGGCCCAGCTCCTTACCCTGAGCGCACCCGAAATGACGGTGCTCCTTGGCGGCATGCGCGTCCTGAATACAAATTTTGATCAGTCTAAACACGGCGTTTTCACTAAACGCCCAGAGGAGCTCACCAACGACTTCTTTCTGAATCTGCTGGATTTGGGTACGACCTGGAAGGCCACTTCGGAATCTGAAGAACTCTTTGAAGGTCATGATCGTGCCACAGGAAAACTCAAGTGGACCGGGACACGTGTCGACCTTATCTTTGGTTCGAACTCAGAACTCCGTGCCCTTGCTGAAGTATATGGAAGTGAAGATTCCCAGGAAAAATTCGTACAGGACTTTGTTGCAGCATGGACCAAGGTGATGAACCTGGATCGCTTCGACCTCCAGTGATGAATGAACGCACATTTTATTTTTAACCTTAACAACACATGAAAAAAAAGAGTATTGAATTATTAAACAAAGCAGTTGCTGATGAACTGTCAGCAGTTCACCAGTATATGTATTTTCATTTTCATTGCGACGATCAGGGATATGATCTGCTCGCCGGTTTGTTCAAGCGAACAGCCATTGAAGAAATGCTGCATATTGAAAAGCTGGCAGAGAGAATCATTTTCCTGAAAGGGGATGTGGAAATGGTCGCAGGCACAGAGGTGAATAAAGTCCATGATGTAAAGGAAATGCTTAAGATGGCTACAAAAATGGAAACCTCCAGTGCAGACGATTACAATAAATGGGCGATCGAATGTTCAAAGAATGCTGATTCAGTATCCAAGTCTCTGTTTGAAGAGCTCGTGGTAGATGAGGAAAGGCATTTTGATCAGTACGATGTAGAGATGGAGAACCTGGAGAAATTCGGGATCAACTACCTGGCCCTGCAATCCATTGAACGGAGCAAGAGCATTGCTGCTGGAAGACCTGTAGACTAAGTTTTATGAGCGGTGACAAAAGCCCTTTAAAGTTCAATTTTTTGAAGGGCTTTTTTTACCTTAATAATGCAGGTGACTATCTCCCCATATCCAACAGGGTTTTGTGGGCCATCCGGAATTGGGCCCCTACATAAAATTGTTAGTAACTTGTAGGAAATCCAAAGTTATGCAACCGGATATCAGTCTCATAAGCAGTAAGGCTAAACTGGAGTACCCGGTACTGGGACTCTATGATACCCCCAACACGGAGCCTTATGGAAAATACCGGACGGTAAAGAACTGCCTGTACTCATACTTCAGAGTATTTACAAAAGGTACACCTATCCGCCTGACCAGGGATCAATATGCTTGCCCGGGTGCGGGCCGGTGGCTTTTCGGACTGGAAACCCGAAGCAGGGAGGAGTTTATCAGTTTTCTGACTGATCGCGAAGGACTGAAGGCTAATCAGGAACTGATGGCCCTGTGGCTGGATAACGAGAAGCCCTATATGCCGGAGCATGAAAACCTGTTCTTTGGTCCGCTGGTCCCTTCCGAGTATTCTTACTTGAAAACTGCCACCTTTTTTGTGAACCCGGACCAGCTCAGCATCTTTAGCATTGGCGCGCAGCTGGAATGCAGACCCGGAGACCCGGAGCCTGTTATCGCTCCCTTCGGGTCGGGCTGCATGCAGCTGCTTTCCCTTTTCAGGGATCTGGAGCATGCCCAGGCCCTGATCGGTGCAACCGACATGGCAATGCGGAAACACCTTCCTCCCGGGATCCTGGCCTTCACGGTTACCCGGCCTATGTTTGAGCGCCTGGCCCGTATTCCGGAAGACAGTTTCCTGAACCGTTCCTTTATAAAGACCTTGCAAGAATCCAGGAGTACCTCTTTAAAAAGACAGGATCATTAGGATTTATAATCCTTAACGATTTCATTCACACCGTCCAGGACGTAGTGGGGGCGGTAAGCAAAATCTTCAATGGTTGCCCTGTCAGAAATGCCTGAAAGAACCAGGCAGGTATCAATTTCTGCTTCAATTCCTGCAACAATATCGGTATCCATCCGGTCTCCAATGATAATGGCATTTTCCCTTTGAACTCCGATTTTTTTCAGGGCAATGCGCATCATTAGGGGATTGGGTTTTCCCACAAAATAGGCCTGTTTCCCGGTGGCCAGTTCAATGGGAGCTATCAGGGCCTTGGTGGCCGGGGCAATTCCGTTCTCGATGGGACCGCTTATGTCGGGATTGGTCCCTACCAGTCTCGCGCCATTTTTTACCAGGTTCACCGCTTTTTCGATGATCTCATAGCTATAGGACCTGGACTCCCCCATCACCACATAGTCGGGATCTATATTGTTGCTGGTATAGCCGTTATTATAGAGGGCATTGATCAGGCCGGCCTCTCCAATGATGTATGCACTTCCATTGGGCTTCTGATTGCCCAGGAAGGTTGCGGTTGCCAGGGCACTGGTATAAAAGTGATCCGGTCCCACATCGATTCCCATCCGCAATAATTTCTCCCGAAGCTCCCGAATGGTCCGCTCACTGGAGTTTGTCAAGAACACAAATCTCTTATTTTCGTCCTTCAGCCAGCTTACAAATTCCTTGACGCCATCTAATACCTTGTTTCCATGGTAAATAACACCGTCCATGTCACAAATAAAGCCAGTTTTGTTTCGGATTCTCTCAATCATTGTTTTTTTTGTCATCGAACGAAATTTTCTCAGGGCAAAGATACTTCTTTAATCACGAGGAATTTGAAGCAAAGCTTACAGAAATTGTGCAGAATATAGAATACGAGTTGAATCAAAACATGGATAAGCATAGCAAAACGCTCATTGTATACACGCTTGAACTCCTGCTTAATTACTGCAACCGTTATTACGACCGGCAGTTCTTTATGCGGACAGAAACAAATAAGGATATCATATCCGAATTCGAGACCTTGCAGGGACAATATTTTAAATCGGAGAAACTCCAGGAGCAGGGCTTTGAATACTCCCAGTACTTCAGCAAAATGTTTAAAAAGAACACCGGAATGACCCCGGCTGAATATCGGAACCTGAACTAAACCTTATATTTCAACAGGGCCCAGATCCGAACTGCTGCAATTTTCCTGCACCTGCTTTAAAGTTTTAGCACCCGGAATGGCAGTTTGACAGGCAGGGTGTGTTATGGCGAAGCGAAGGGACACCTGGGTTTTAGTCTGCTCCCTGTACCTGTCGAACAAGTTCTGATGACCCCCAAGGTCTTCCAGGTAGGTGTCCAGTTTTTCCGGAGAAAGATTCATGCGCCTGTGGTCGTCCTCTCCGAATTTTGAATTTCTGTCAAATTTCCCGGTCAGCAGGCCAAACAGAAGCGGGATCCTGACAATAACCCCAATTCCATGTTCCTGGGCTTTAGGGAACAGAACTTTCTCGGCCTCCCTTTCCAGCAGGTTATAACGCACCTGGATGCAATCCAGGATATCGTGATGCTGGTCCAGCAAAGGAGCCTGTTTACTTTCTTCAAATGATTTGATACTTAAACCGGCATATCTGATTTTTCCATCTCTCTTCAAATTTTCCAGGGCCAGCCAGGGCTCATCCATTTCCAGCAGGCTTAGCTCCGGACTGTGCAACTGGAGTATATCCAGGGCGTCCACCTTTAATCGCTTCAGACTTTTTTCAGCAGCTCGAATCAGGTAATCCTTTGAGTAATTGGGCGTAATCGCTCCGTAGCCATCATCATCGGCGGGATTCGCATTATAAAAATCGCTCCCCGCTTTAGTGGCAATCACCAGGTTTCCCCTACCGCGATCCCTGATTACCCTGGATATTAATTTCTCCGAGTGTCCAAAGCCATAAACATCGGCGGTGTCAATCAGGGTAACCCCCTGATCTATGGCTGCATTTAGTGCCTGGATGGATACTTCATCATCCGTTTTTCCCCAGTGCATTCCACCAATGGCCCAGGCTCCAAACCCTATGGTGGAAACTACAGGACCACGATTCCCCAGTTTTTTGTACTGCATATGGATTGGTTTTAACTGTTAAAATTTTGAGTTGTGAGATAATTTGCAAAGTTATGGATTTCTCTCAGCCTTATAAAACCCGTGCTGTTGAAAGGCTTTATCAGGAAAAATAGTTTGTATCTTCAACACGTATGAGCAAATGGATACATACGGAGGTATATTCCACTCCATATGGAGAATTGATTCTGGGAAGCCATGAGGATCAACTCTGTTTGTGCGACTGGCGGTATCGTAAGAGCAGGGAAAGCATAGACCGGCGAATTCAGGATGGGTTCAAGGCCAGTTTTGTCGAAGCAGGTTCCCTGGTCATTGAGAGGGGCAAAGAACAGCTCAGTGAATATTTCATGGGGGAAAGAAAGGAATTTGAACTCCCGATTCTGCTTGTGGGTACTGAGTTTCAAAAGAGGGTCTGGAGATCTTTGCTGGAAATACCCTACGGCAAAACCCAAAGTTACCTTAGTCTTGCCGGGAAACTGGGAGATGAAAAAGCAATCAGAGCCGTGGCCAGGGCCAATGGAGAGAATGCCATATCCATTATTGTCCCTTGTCACCGTATCCTGGGAAGCGACGGAAGCCTGACCGGATATGCAGGCGGTGTAAGAGTAAAGAAAAAACTTTTGCAGTTAGAAAACGTTTTTCTCCAGCAGGAGCTCCAATTTGAGAACTAATATAAACTTAGATGCATATGAACCTAGTATCCTGGAACGTAAATGGCCTGAGGGCAGTGGCCAAAAAGGATTTTTTTAAGGATCTCGAGAAGATGAATCCTGATATTCTTTGCCTGCAGGAAACCAAGGCCCAGGATGATCAGGTAGCCGGGGTATTTTTTGGGATGGAGCACTATGAGCTGTTCTCCAACTCGGCTGAAAAAAAAGGATATTCCGGAACAGCGGTACTGACAAAAATCAAGCCTTTAAGTGTAAGTTCTGATATGGGAATAGAAGAACACGATAAAGAAGGACGTGTGCTTTGCCTGGAATTTCAGGACTTTTACCTGGTCAACGTGTATACCCCCAATTCCGGGAACGATCTGAATCGTTTGGATTACCGGCAGCAGTGGGATCTGGCCTACTTCAATTATTTAAAAAAGCTGGAAAAGAAAAAGCCGGTAATTACCTGCGGGGATTTTAACGTAGCTCACCGGGACATCGACCTGGCCCGCCCCAAACCCAATTACAACAAGTCGGCCGGATACATGCAGGAGGAGATTGACGGCATGGATCGCTATATAAATGGAGGTTTTGTGGACACCTTCAGGCAGTTTCATCCGGAAACCCCAGGGGCTTATTCCTGGTGGAGTTACCGCGCCGGTGCCCGCAGTAAGAATGTGGGCTGGAGAATTGATTATTTCCTGGTGAGTGATTCATACAGGGATAAGGTCAAGGGCGCAACCATTTTGAATGAAGTGCTGGGCTCAGATCATTGTCCTGTACAAATAGTATTAGCCCTGGATTCTTAAAAACCCTTACATTTAGTGGATGTTATTCAAACGCAGCAAGAGAACCGTTGAGATGCCCTGGATCCTGATACCCGGATTGTGATACTATGGCCTTTCTCCAACGATTTTAGTTCACCCGTATTTCCAACCGTATAATTTTTCCATAATGAGCAAAGTAATTGTTTTAGGCGCCGGAATGGTGGGCAGTGCCATGGCTATCGATCTGGCAAAAGAGCATCAGGTAACCCTCGCGGATATTAAGCGGGAGATTTTAAATAAAGTCAAACAAAAATGCAGCGATTTAAAAACCCTTCAGTTGGATGTTACTAAAAAGGAGAAGCTGCAGAACACAATAAAACAGCATGACCTGGTGATTAACGCAGTCCCCGGATTTCTGGGATTTGAAACCCTGAAGGCCATTATTGAAGCGGATATGAACGTAATCGATATCGCTTTCTTTCCTGAAAACTCCCTGGATCTGGATGCGCTTGCCAAAAAGCACAGGGTAACAGCCATTGTGGATTGCGGCGTGGCTCCGGGTATGGATAACGTGATTTTAGGCTACTACAATGAACTTTTGAAACTCACCGACTTTGAGTGCCTGGTTGGGGGCTTACCCAAGGTAAAAAAGTGGCCATTTTGCTATAAAGCCCCCTTTTCACCCATCGATGTGATTGAAGAGTATACCCGTCCGGCCAGGTATGTGGAGAACGGAAATGAAATAGTCCGTGAACCATTGACCGATTGTGAGTATGTGGAGTTTGATAAGGTGGGAACCCTGGAGTCCTTCAATTCCGACGGCTTGCGATCCATCATTTATACCATGTCTCATATTCCCAACATGAAGGAAAAAACCCTTCGATATCCGGGGCATGTGGAGTATGTGAAGGTCCTGAAAGAGAGTGGCTTTTTTGAGACTGAGCAGATGGAGGTGAAAGGAAGTAAAATTTCGCCCCTGGATTTTACCAGCCAGATCCTTTTTAAAGATTGGAAATTGGGAGAAAAAGAGGAAGAGATAACCGTATTCCGTGTAACGCTTAAAGGTGCAAATGCAAGGGGGGAAACAGAAGAGGTAGTGTATTCCATGTACGATGAATACTGTTCTAAGACGGAGACATCCTCTATGGCACGGACTACCGGTTATACAGCCACTGCGGCAGTCAATCTGTTTTTGGAAGGTCTGTTTACTGATAAAGGCGTATTCCCGCCTGAACTGGTGGGTAAACATAAAGTCTGTTTCGACTATTTTATGAACTACCTGAAGGAAAGAAATATCCACTATGTTAAAAGCGCTCGATTGCTCTGAGAGGGAGCCTTTGAAAAAACGCTGTTTCTAAGGTAAATAACAAAAAAGAAACCGCCTCAATTAAATCTTGAGACGGTTTCCGTATTTAACCTCTAATCTAAAACTTATCTGCTATTTTGCTGGTGGAAGTAGTACCTCATCAATCACATGTACTACTCCATTGGTTCCCTGAACATCTGTGGCCAGCACTTCTGAACTTCCGTTAATGATTACGGATTCGCCAATTGAAATGCTAATGGATCCATTCAGTGTTGCTACATCACCGTCTGCCAGGTCGCTGGAAAGCACATTTCCTGAGACCACGTGGTATTGAAGGATGGGGATAAGGGTTTCTGCGGAGATCTCCTCAATTCCACTGACGCCCAGAGCTGTAAATAGTTCTGCAAAAGCATCATCGGTTGGAGCAAAGATCGTAAACGGACCCTCAGCGCTCAGAGTTTCTACCAGGTCGGCTTTCACCACAGCGGCTACAAGCTGGGTAAAGCTGCTGTTGTTGATGGCGATGTCCACCACAGAAGTGGGATTCAGGACAGCATCAATGACATGGATCACCCCGTTGCTTGTTTCAACATCAGGAGTGGTGACATTCACGCTTGCATTAAGTTTTACTCCGCCATCCACTTCAACCAGAAGGGTAACCGGATAACCATCCTGCGCTTCATAAATGGTGCTCACATAGCCAGTAGTAAGACTGCCTGACATGGCCTTGGAGCCAAGCACATGGTACTTGAGGATAGGCGACAGAGCTTCAGCTGTCAGATCATCAAAGGAGAGACTGTTTGCCGAAAGAAAGGCAGCAAAAGCATCGTTGGTAGGAGCGAATACAGTGAAAGCACCGTCCATCATAAAGGTACTGGCCAGATTGGCTTTTGCCAGTGCTGCAACAAGTGAGCTGAAATCGTCAAGGCCCATGGCAGCATCCAGAATACTTTGATTGTTGATGGGCAAAATCACCTCATCAATGACATGGATCACACCATTGGTACCAACGATATCGGTGGCAATTACTTTTGCTGAACCATTCAGCATGACCCCCATATCCGTAAGTTCAACAACAATTTCAGGATCGCTTGAATTCAGTGAGCTTATTATTCCGCTGGAAATTTCATCGGAGAATACCGGACTTCCAAGCACATGATACAGAAGTATGGGACTCAGATCCTCAGGTACATTTTCTCCCAGTGCCGCAAAAGCATCGTCGGTGGGAGCAAAAACGGTAAAAGTACCACTGGGATCAGAAAGAGTTTCTGCCAGGTCGGCACCAACAACTGCAGCTACAAGCGTTCCAAAACTTCCATTCTGAATAGCCAGGTCTACCACGGTTGGCGGTACCAGAACAGCGTCGATTGCATGGATCACCCCGTTGGTGGCCGCAATGTCGGCACTGGTCACAGTGGCAGAGCCATTAATGCTTACACCCATGTCGGTTGCGATATACATGGATGCAGTTCGACCCTGAGCCGGGCTCAGTGAAGAATAATAACCATCCGTGATCATGCTGGAGGTTTTAGTTTCACCCAGTACATGATAAAGCAGGATGGGTTTCAGATCGTCGGCAGAAAGTTCTGAAATTCCACTAACTCCCAGTGTGGTGAATAAGGCCTCAAAGGCATCATTGTCGGGAGCAAAAACAGTAAAAGTACCTGCGCCACTGAGCGTTGTTGCCAAATCGGCTTTGATCAGCGCGTCAACCAGGATACTAAAATCTTCATTGTCTGAAGCAATTTCAGCAATGGATAAGAGTTCGGGCATTTCAGGATCCATAGGATCCTCATCCTTTTCACATGAGGTGAGTAAAAACATCCCAGTTACTAGGGTCAATGTTAAAAGATAACTTAGTTTCTTCATGGTTTCTCGATTTTATGGTTGATTTGTAAGGTAAACGTCTCCCAGCGATTTATGTTCAACAAAAATAATAATAAATTAAACAAAAAACTTTGATTTTATAAGCTTAGAATCAGAAGATATTTTACTTAAAATATTGTAATACAGGGATTAGGACTCGTGGGGTCAGGGTGGCTGGTACATGAATGTTTAACAAAATATTAACAAATGTTAAACAATTAGAACAGATCTTCAGAGGTCCATTTAGTCCGGCCGCGAAATTTTACATAGGCATATACGGGGATTCCTGAACTTAGGAGAATAATACCCCAGAACAGGACTTCCCTATTCAGGCCGGTGATGGCCCATAAGGAATAAAGAAAGGCTGGTATGGAAATCAGGGAGGCAGAAATCAATCTGCTTCTGCTGAAGCTCTTCTTTTTCCTTAAATAAAGCATAATTTCTGACAGGGAGGAGAAGAGGTAGGGAAGCAGGCAACTGAGGGTGGAAAGCATGATAATAAAGGAGAACATGTTTACCAGCCCCCTTGTATAGTTGAAGCCTACCAGGAAGGAGGAAAGTATACTGGCAATAAGAAGGCCCATAAGCGGCACTCCCCTTTTGGATACTTTTTTAAAGACGGATGGAAACAGCTTATCCCTGGCAGCCGCCATGGGAAGTTGGCCCTGGAGCAGGATCCAGCCGTTTAATGCCCCAAAACAGGCAATGGCTGCTCCAGCGGCAACCAGTCCTGAGGCGCAGTTTCCCCAGATTTTTTGTGCGGCATCGGCAAAAGGTGCTGCTGACTCCTGCAACTCGGCTGGCGAAATAATCCCCATCACTCCTACCGTGCTGGAAACATACAGCAGGGCGGCTAATAGAATTCCGGCTACGGTGGATCGTGGGATGGTCTTGGATGGATTCTTTACTTTATCTGAAGGGATGGTAGCAGACTCCAAACCCAGAAAAGCCCAAAGAGCCAGAGCTGCAGTTGCGGTGACTGCATCAAAATTGGACAACTCGCTTAAATTGAAGGGGGTAAAATGAGCTTTGTTAAAATAAAGATAACCAAAAGTACCCAGTGCTAAAAGGGGCAGGATTTTTAAGAGAGTGGTCACAAGCTGGACCAACCCGACCTTCTTAATACTTTTAGTATTGATGTAGGTAAAGAACCAGATGGCTCCAACCGCCACCAAGGCTGAAAGTAATGGATTCTCTTTGAGCGAAGGGATAAAAATGGAAAGGTAGCCGACTCCCGCCACAGAAATTGCTGCATTACCGGTCCAGATAGAGAGCCAGTATCCCCAGGCCACCAGGAAACCTGCAAAGTCGCCAAATCCTTCCCTGGAAAAGGAATAGGGTCCTCCTGCCCTGGTGATTAAGCTGCTAAGCCTGGAGAATACCAAAGCCAGAAAAATGCTACCAAGTACAGTGAAGAGCCAGCCGAAAACCGAAATTCCCCCATAGAGAGCCAGGGCAGCGGGCAACAGAAAAATTCCCGACCCGGCCATATTTCCCACCACCAGGGAAGTACTCAGCCAGAACCCGATTTTCCCCTTCTCTTCTATTTTATTTTGCTTCAATATATTTTTCCCCTCTCCTGATTAGGTCCATGGATTTTTCAGATTCCCTCACGGCCCGGGAAAACAGATCCTGAGTATATGCAATGAGCTCCTTCTCTGCTCCAGGCATATGCTTTTGATTCCAGGCTTCCAGGCTCAGGGAGGACCAGATTGTATCTGCGACACTTAGTTCCTGTAAAGAAGCCAGTGTCTGTTCAGAAGTAAAATAGTCACCCCCATGACCCACCCGGTCTATATCATGAAGATTGACAGACTGCTTATCCAGGTCAAATCCCCCGGCAAATTTTCTGGCCTCGCCAATGATCTGGCTGGAAAGCACCACGGTGGTGGGAGAAAAAGCCATGGAATCAAAATTACCACCCACAAAAGGGGCACAACCAATCTTTCCCATGCAGGAACTCAGGTGATTGAGCCAGAGGTCTGCGGAAGCAAGTAAATCTGCTCCACGGCCATTATTGCTTCCAGAGGTGCCACAGTGAGGGATCTCATAAAAACTCATCATTTCGGCACAAGCCAGATTCAGTAAATAGGAGGAGGGGGTGTATTGGCTTCCCATGCTTCTCATATCAAATGCAGCCGGAAGACTTCCCAGAATGATTTCACTCCCCTCTCTTACCAGCTGACTGAACACCAGTCCGGCAAGCAGTTCTGCATTTAACAAGGCCAGCGATCCTGCTTCCTTAACTGGAGAGCTTCCGCCGTACATGCTGTAATTGGAAAACATAAGGGGCAAGTTGCGCTTGATGGAGGCAATCATCTTGTCTGTGGTAGCTTCATTCAGCACCAGCGGAGTGATGGGATTCACATAGGGAATGCAGAAGGGTCTGGCCGAGATATCTCCATGAAGCGCTGAAAGCAAATCAAAAACATCGTTGATTTTATTAGCTCCCGAGATCAGTAATACCAGGGGTTTGTTGGTATTGGCATACATATCCAGAGTGGCATACATATCCAGCTTCTCCACAGGCACATCTGAAGGGATCCCCAGGGTTGAGATCATCTCATAGTTGTCCAGAAGATCGCCCAGTTTGGTGGAATGCTGCATATGCTTTCTGGTAAAGGGTAACACCTGGCCGCTCGCAATATCCTGAAACCAGGAGTTGGTTACCCCAATCCCAAAATGGGTTTTCTCACCCTGCTTCTTCCCCAGATGAAAGGCGTGCTCTCCCGACCTGTTGAATACTTCGATGTTTGAAGGAGCTTGCCTGAGGGCATGGTCAATCAAGGTTTCCTGAATATATACCACAGCACCGCGGATTTTTACCCCGTCTGATTTTCTGAATATTTCAAGGGCTGTGTTTGACTCCACTTTGATCCCGGTGCCCTCCAGTATTTGAACGGAATAGCCATGGACTTCCTGGATTTGTTCCAGTCCAAGCAGTTGCAAATGGGGACGAACCTTCATAGGCAAATCAAAAATACTCCAAAATTTTATCGATCAGCTCCATTCCAGCTCTGGAGCCCGTGTCGTGGAAAAGGATGTTTCCTGAAAGGTCACTTAGTTTGAGCTCTATAGTGGCATCCACGCTCTCCTTGATGATCCTGGTCATGGATCCAAGTTCTGGTGCTTTAAGCAATCCGGCCTGCTTGTTCAGGGCCTCAATTTCAAGCCGGTATTTCTTGTTGGATAGCCTTACATGGAGCACCTTCCCGGAGTAGGACAGTTTTTCAATGCGCGCATTGGACCAGGTGGAAAAGTTGATAAAACGATCTTCAAGTTTCAGGTAAGAAATAAACCCAATGAAATAACTTCCCAGCCATGGAATTTTAGCCACTGAAAAAGTAAAGGAAGAGTGGCTGGAGTGGAAAGTATTACAGTGGAGCCAGACCCAGGATTCCGGAAAGGAGGCCCCCCAGTCTTTTTCAATATATCCGGTTCCGTCATTGAAATCCACATAAGTTTCATCGATGTGAAGCCCTCCTGAAAGTTTGTGGTACATGGAAACCACCCCGTGCTTGCATTCCATAAATGGAGCAAAGGAGTACCATCCCATGATGCCCGGTTTGAAGGCGGAAGAAGGATAAGCCTCCATGTGGCTGTATGAAAGGTCTCCGGATATTTTTTGGGAGCTATTCTGCAATTCCAGGCGAATGCCCTCTTTACGGAAGCGGGATTTCTCAATTTGAACATCCAATTCTTTCCCCGAGGCAAAAAAATCCTCCACAGCAAATTCATATAGCTGCGACTCGGCGGTAATTCCGTTCAATACCTGGATAAATGAATGACGCCCCTCGGAGGAGAGCGAGATCCCCGGGATAAAGGACCAGACTTGTTGCTTGTCGGCCGATACATGTTTGAAATACCATCCTTCGAAATAGTTCCTGCGGGATAGTGATCCCTGGAAGGCCCATGGTCTGAATAAACTCATTTTCTTTGGCATTTTATATAAAGATCCTTGCGGATCCAATCAGCCTTTGGCTCATATTCAAGTAACTGTTCGTATAATTTGCACGCGCGCTCCTGCTGGCCCGTATCCACGTATGCATTTGCCAATAGCAGCACGGTATTCATATAGATCCAATCCCGTTCTGTTTTCAGTTTACTGTTTTCCAGTAGCGCCACCCCTTTTTCATAGTATTGAATGGCTTCTGTTTTGGAGCCCCCCAGGAATTTAGGAGTATAGAACCTCATATTACCCATCTCTACATTGCAATTGAAGCAGGTATTGGACGATTCATAGGCCGTATTTATATATTTCAATGCTTTAGGGCCCAGGAACATGGAGCTGAATTTACTCAGTACAATGCGGTATCCCAGAAATGCCCCCTGCAGGGCAAGCACATCGGCCCTGCCATGAAGTGTTTCTTCCAGTATGTCCGATTTTCTCATGGCGTTTTTCAGCGCCTCCTTGGCCGCTTTTTCTTCTTCCTTACTTAGCAGGTATCCGATATACCCATAGTATGCGAAGCAGAGATCATACAGAAGTACCGGATTGGAGGTGCGTTCATATTCCTGGTTCATTTCGGAGATGATCCCCTTCCATTGATACATCTGTTCCCCGATGTAAGAGGTATAAAGTCTTTGCTTATAGGTATTACGATCCTGCCCCCGGGTATGGGTGACCAGGAATGTTAGCAATAAAAGCAGCGTTATCTTTTTCATTTCAGTTCTATTTTTCTCCCTTTCCACTCCAGGCTTCCTCTGGATTTTTGCAGCAGTGCCAGGCTTACCATGCGCAGAAAACTGACATGTTGGAAAGGAACCATCAGGAAGTTACGAAGTACATTCTGGTGACTGGCCAGGGAGATTAGTACTCTGCTTAAGATGGCCGCTCCCAGTGAAATCAGAAAATAGGGAAGCGACCAGCAGCCTATAAAAATCAGACCAAAGCTTGTAAATACGATAAAAAATATCAGCCATAAGAGACTGCCGGAGAAAAAATGCAATACATTCTTTGAAAAACCACGGATGGCCTCCTGGTAGCCGGTATACATCCGGCACTGAACCCTCTGATCGCCCAGGAGTGTAGCACACCTGAATGTGTTCCGCTTATATAAGCGCATGATTTCAATGTCTTCCACCGGGCTTGAGCGGACAATAGCGTGGGGTTGCAGCTTATGGTAGACATGATTTTTGAACATCATAAACTGGCCATTGGCAGCTGAAAAGGAACTTCTTCTGCTTAAAAACACCAGGGGAAGCGGCAACAGCGACAGTAAAATCCAATTCATGACTGGGACGGTAGCCCTCTCACCGGGTGTCTGAAGTATCTGTCTGGGAAATATGGAAAGCAGAAAAAGGCTCTTCTTCTTCATAATACAAGCCATGCTGGAAATGATATCCCCCCGAATTTCCATGTCTGCATCTAAAAAGAGAAAGATTTCCCCTTTGGCTTTGGCTGCCAGTTGATGGCAGGCAAAGTTTTTACCGGTCCAGCCAGCTTTAAGATCTTCCCCTTTAAACCAGTCTATTTCCGTATGCTTCCTGGAGTATTCTTTCAGGATCTGAGGGGTGCTGTCTTCAGAATGGTCATCACACACCAGCACTTCCAGGTTTTTATATTCCTGGTTCAAGAGGCAATCGAGAATCCGGCCGATGTGATGCTCCTCATTTCTTGCCGGAATCAGCACGGAGATTTTTCGATCCTCTCTGCAGGGATATTTTCCAAAGGTGGTTTGAAAAAGAAAATTGACCAGTACTACCAGCACACGAAGGCCGAGGAAGGTCATGGATATATATGCCAGGAAGACCATCAGATTAAATTTTCATGCTGTAAGGAGATGCAGTGAGAATGAAAGCGCCTGAATGCTTCCTCCAATGGCTTTGCCTGCAAGTCTCCCCGATAATATAAGGTTCTGATAAACAGGGTTGGCAGGACATTTGAAAAATAATCCACCAGGTTTACATTAAACACTATTACGGGTGGAGGATCACATTTAGCCAGGATCTTTTCCACTCCTCTGGCAAAATGAAAATCTCGATGGTACAGGCTTTCAATTTTTCCCTGGGGGAACATCAATAAGAGGTTCTCTTTCTGAGTGAGAATCTCCGCGGAATAGAGGATGCTTTCCATGGCCGACCTGGAGGACTGTTCCACCGAGAAGGCTCCGGTCTTATTCAGGAACATTCTGTTTTCCAGCTGCTCCCTGAGCATCATCACATGAAATTTTTTCTGAAAGTGCTTGTAAGATAGATAATTGCCAATAAAACCGTCCCACCAGCTAAAATGATTGGTGATCAGAAGCACCGGTTTATCGGCAGGGCAATCATCCAGCTCTGTGACAATGCCATTAAAATGCTTCCTAAGCATTCTGGAGGTATACCACCTGAAAAAGGCCGTATGAAAGCGAGTATGTCCCGATCGGATTATTGCCAAAATAGTCTGTGAATTGCGATAATGATGATAAAAAATGCAAGTTGATACAAGTATCCGTGTATGGCCACTTTTCTTTTTTGGCCGGCAATGGAGGGGTAGGCCAGCAGGCAAAAAAGGAAGGATATAACAAACCAGCTAATATAATTCTGCAGGGGTGGTTCTGAGTTTTGCCAGGACCACATGTCACTCATGATGGCGAATTTCTCAATAAAAAAATCACTAGCGGTCATAATCAATGCAGCCAGCAGGCTTACCAGGATTCTGCCAAGGCCCGTCAGGGAAGCCAGGGCCAATCCTCCGTATACCATAATGACCCAGTTGATCCCTATAATTACAGGGACGTCTGCAATTTTAAGGCCCAGGGTCCTGCCATATTCATACACACCAAAAATTTTACCGGTATACACACCGGCCAGCTCCACGCCAAAACCCGCCAGGCAGATAAAAATCATCACCAGCCAGAATTTTCTGTCCCGCTTTGTGTGATACAGAAAGAAAATGGTTAACAGCAGGAGCAGGGAAAAGGGGGTTAAGAAGCGAAACAGCTGATGAGAAAAAGGAAGAGCAAAACCAACGATTCCCACCATATACCATGCCCGAAGAACAGACAATATTTTTGATTCGCCTGGTAAGCTTACCTTCCTCATAGGCGATCAAGATACGATTTCACCTCCTCTTCTACAATTTTAGCCGAAGCAAGACACAGGGGAATTCCTCCGCCCGGATGGACGCTTCCTCCCACAAAAAACAGATTCCTGATCCGTCTTGAAAAATTGGGATGGCGATTAAAGGCAGACATGGCTGAATTGGAGCTGTTCCCATAGAGAGCCCCTGCCGTAGAGAGGGTCATTTGTTCGATGCTTGACGGAGTGGCTACACGCTCAAACTCAATACCGGAACTGAGATCGATGCCGTGAACTTTCAGCTTTTTAAATATGTGCTCTCTGGCTGCTTTGGTCAGTTCGTCCCAGTCTTCCCCCCGGTTATAGGCCGTATTGATCATTACAAACAGGTTACTGCAAGCGGGCGGTGCATCCTCCTTGTTTAACAGGGAACTATTGTAGATATAGACTGTAGGATCTATAAAAGGAATGGACTTCCCTTTGGGCGAAAGAGCCCGGAATTCCGCCTTATAATCTCCCGAGAAAAAAATGTTGTGAAGATCGAGCTGCTCAAAACTGCGGTTCACTCCCAGGTAGAAAATCATGGCTGAGGTGGAGAGATTCGGATGTTTCACGGTTCTGGGAGACCTGTTATGTGGCAGCAGGTTATTCCAGGTTTTGAAAATATCCCCACCGGAAACCACCAGGTCGGACCGGTAAACAGTTCCTTTTGATTTTATACCGTGGGCTTTCATATTTTCCAATAAGATCTCCTCCACCAGACTATCAAAGTGGAAGATGACTCCTTGATCCAGAGCTAGTTGATAAAGATGTTCCACAATCCGAAAGATTCCCCCTTCAGGAAAATAAGCCCCCAGATTGTGTTCCAGGTGTGCAATCATATTCAATGTGGCAGGCGCTTTGTAGGGATCGGAACCGTTATAGGTCGCATAACGATCGAATAATTGAATGGTTTTATTGCTCTTAAAAGTCCTGTTGTTTAGTTCATGCATGGATCGAAAAGGACTGAACTTCATCATTCCGCTTAGCACTCCCAAATTGTCTTTGTTGAAGAGTTTGGAAAACCTGTGAAATGCAGAGAAGAGAAATATGGGAGAGCTCAGGTTATAAAGTTTTTCTGTGTCGGCCAGGTATTTTGAGACCCGCTCTGTTTCCTCCCCGGCCACCCGGGCAATTTCTTTTGCAAATTGGGCTGGATCTGCCGGTGCCGTAAAAACGGTTCCATCCGGATAGAAATACCGGGAGATATTATCCAGTTTTTGGTAGTTCAATTTTCTCCGCGAACCCGGGGAAAGCTCGTCAACCAGTTGAGGGAGTGTAAAAAGCGACGGCCCGGTATCGAAACGATATCCTTTCTCATTGATTTGGCCGATTTTCCCGCCGGGAATACTGTTTTTTTCAAAAACGCTAACTTTTAGTCCCAGGGCAGAAAGCCGGATGGCCGCAGCCAGTCCGCCAGCTCCGGACCCAATCACGATTGCAGATTTTTCCATAGATGATCTTTTTAAGCTTTCATGTGTTGTATAAAGTTAATCATACTTTTAATAGGAAAGCATGTGCTATTTTTAGTACTTTGGACTCTCATTTTTAAATAGATGAAGGCATTAATTATAGGAACCGGGATAGGGGGACTCTCTACGGCGCTGCGTTTGCTTAAGCGCGGTTATGAAGTTGAGATGGTGGAACAGTTCTCCCAGGCCGGGGGGAGACTGAATCAGTTGAAAAAAGATGGATTTCTTTTTGACATGGGACCCTCATTTTTCAGCATGAGCTATGAATTCGAAGAGCTGGCAAGGGATGCAGGAATCGATTTGCCCTTTAAATACCATGAGCTTGATCCCATCTACTCAGTCTGGTACGATACTCCAGGCAAGACCTTTAGAATTTTTAAGGATATAGAAAAACTGGCTCATGAATTTAGAGATTATGAGCCGGGATTTGCGGCTAAAATGCAAAAATATCTGGCGTCTACAGGAAAGCTGTATCACGATACTGAGAGCAAGATTATCAGACGGAATTATGATACCCTGGCGGCATATGCGGGGAGCCTCATGCAAGTGCCCCCGGGGCATTTACCCAAACTGGGCAGGAACTTCTGGCAGGAAGTAAGCCGGTATTTCAGCTCGGATGAAGTACGCGAAATTATCTCTCTGGTAGCTTTCTTTCTTGGAGGAACACCCTTTAATACTCCCGCGGTCTATACGATGCTTTCCTACACCGAATTTGTTCATGATGGCTACTACAATGTGGAAGGAGGGATGTATAAAATCACAGAAGGCTTTGTGGACCTCTTGCAGAAACGGGGCGTAAAGATCTCCTACAACACTTCTATTTCGGGATTTCTTTCCGATGGCGACAAAATTATCGGGTTTACTGATCAAGAAGGGCGTGAGTTTAAAGCCGACCTTTATGTGGTGAATGCCGATGCAGCAGTTTTTCGTTCAAAGATACTGGAACGTAAAAAATATAGCACGGCCAGGCTGGATAAGATGAACTGGACCATGGCCCCCCTGACCATTTATCTGGGGCTTGACCAGAAGGTGCCCCATATTGATCATCACAACTACTTTTTGAGGAACAATTTTGTGGAGTATTCCAACAAATTATACCGGAATCAGGTTAGCCTGGACCAACCCTATTATTATGTGAACGTGGTCTCCCGCCATAACAGCAATGCAGCGCCTGAGGGGGGTGAGGCTGTCTATATACTGGTCCCAGTTCCCGACAGGCGTTACCGGCCCGATTGGAGTGACAGCGAAGAGATCGCCAATGCCATCATCAAGGATCTTTCCGGCAGGATCGGCTATGATATACAACCGCATATCGTCAGCCGAACGGTACTTTCCCCTGTGGAGTGGGAAGCTCAGTTGGATCTACACCGGGGCAGCGGACTGGGACTGGGACATAAACTTGGGCAGATGGCCTGGTTCAGACCCGCCAATAAAGATGAGAAGTTTCGAAATCTGTTCTACACGGGATCATCCACGGTTCCGGGAACCGGAATCCCTATGGCAGTTATAAGTTCAAAGTTGGTAACGGAACGAATTGATAAAGCCTATGGATCTTTATAGCACTACTTCACTGGCCGTAAGTAAAACCATCACCAGGGCCTACACCAGCTCCTTTTATGCTGGAATGAAGCTGCTCAGTCCGGAAATGCGAAAAGCGATTTATGCGATCTATGGATTTGTAAGGATTGCGGATGAAATCGTGGATACCTTTCATGGACATGACCAGAAATGTTTGCTGGAAGAATTCAAGGCAGAAACCTACGAGGCTATTGAAAGGGGGGTGTCGGCCAATCCGGTACTTCATAGTTACCAGTGGGTGGTAAATCAGTATGGGATCGATCCTGAATTGACCGAAAGTTTCTTTACCAGCATGGAGATGGACCTGGTAAAGACCAATCATGATCCCTCAAGCTATCATCAATATATATATGGTTCGGCCGAAGTGGTTGGCTTAATGTGTCTTTCTGTCTTTTACGCGGATGATAAGGACAGCTATGAAGGCCTGGTGGAGCCAGCCCGCAAACTGGGGAAGGCTTTTCAGAAGATTAATTTCCTTAGGGATATCCGGTCGGATATGGATGAAAGAAACCGGATCTATTTTCCGGGTCTGGAGATCGAATCCTTTGACAGGGAAATGAAGCGGGCCATCGAAAAAGAAGTGAAAACAGACTTCCAGCAAGCTCTGACCGGCATCCGGAAACTAAACAGAGAAGCACGCCTGGGAGTATATCTGGCCTACAGGTATTATTATCAGCTGCTCCGTGCAATTGAGAAACTGAGCCCCGAACAGCTGCTTTCCGGCAGAGCAAGTGTATCCAAGAGGGTCAAATACCTACTGCTTTTGAAGGCGTTTATCCGCTTCAGGTTAGGATGGATCTGATAGAATTGGTTTGAGCAGCTGATAAATCCTCGGAAACCAGGCTGAAAATTCTTCAGGATGCTTGTACAGGTCCTCTTCAATTTCCTCCGGGGTGCTCCATTTCCAGTCCATGACCTCCCGGGGATCGGGATCAGGATCTCCATCCCACCGGGCTAAGAAGACATGATCTATTTCATTTTCTGTAAGTCCCTTATCCAATTCAGCCCGGTAGTGAAAGGCCTGAATAAATTCCGGGTTTGCTTCTATACCCATTTCAGCCAGGAGTCTTTTCCTGGTGGCTTCTTCCATGCTTTCACCCTGTGCCAGATGGCTGCAGCAAGTGTTGGTCCACGATCCCCCGGAGTGATATTTATCCAGAGCCCGGCGGTGCATCAGCCACTGACCTTGACTGTTGATTACCACCACGGAAAAAGCCCGGTGAAGCAGGCCTGCCTGGTGTACCTTCAACTTGGCTTCATAGCCCACAATTTGATCCTCTTCATCGACCAGGGCAATCCTGTTATGTGATTCTGCTTTGTTCATTAGAACCATATAAACAGTTTAAAGCCGATATAGTTTATATATATTTTTTAAACACTAAGACAATTTGGATGTTATTCATTGAAAGCATTCATCTATTTTGGCAATTATATGAGTTTTAAACATGTATCTACAGCGGAGCTGAAAATGCAACTAAACAATCCGCAAACTACCCTGATTGATATCAGACCCGTTGAGGCCTATAATGGCTGGAAACTTAAAAATGAGGCCAGGGGGGGACATATCTCAGGAGCCAGAAGCCTGCCCCTTAAGTGGACCAAATACATTGACTGGATAGAAATTGTACGCTCCAAGGGCATTAGCCCTGAGCAAAATATAATTATCTACGGCTATGACCACGAATCTTCAGAGAAAGTGGCAGACAGGTTTTCCCGTTCAGGATATAGCCAGATAGCAGTCTACAAGTATTTCCTGGATGAATGGTGCACCGATGAAACTCTTCCAATTGATCATCTTCAAAGGTACCGGCAACTGGTGTACCCGGAATGGTTAAAAAGCCTGATCGATGGGGATACCCCGCCTGAATTTAATGGAAAGGAGTTTGTTATTTGCCATGGTCATTACCGCAACCGGGGTGCTTATGAAGAAGGTCATATTCCCGGAGCAGTTGATTTGGATACCAATACCCTGGAGTCGCCCGAGACCTGGAACCGGAGGAGTCCGGAAGAGCTAAAGGCAAGCCTGGAGTCTCTGGGGATCACTCAAAACACCACTGTAATACTCTATGGCCGTTTCTCCTTTCCAGATAACAATGATCCCTTCCCCGGCAGTAGCGCCGGCCATCTTGGTTCCATTCGTGCAGCCTTTATCATGATGTATGCCGGAGTAAAAGATGTAAGGATCCTTAATGGAGGGTTAAAATCCTGGGAAGATGCAGGATATGAAGTCACCACCAAAGAATATGCTCCTGTTTACAGGGGAGATTTTGGAGCAACCATACCTGGAAATCCTTCACTGGCCGTGGATGTACCGGAGGCCAGAGAGATCCTCGCATCTGATCAGGCTGAGCTGGTAAGTGTACGCAGCTGGCCGGAGTATATAGGCGAAGTGAGTGGATACAATTACATTGAAAAGAAAGGCCGGATCCCAGGTTCTGTTTTTGGCAATTGCGGGACGGATGCCTATCACATGGAGAATTACCGCAATCTGGATCATACCACCAGGGAGTACCATGAGATTGAGAAGATCTGGGCAGAAGTGGGAGTGGTTCCGGAGAAGCACAATGCTTTTTACTGCGGCACCGGATGGCGGGGAAGCGAAGCCTGGCTGAACGCCTGGCTGATGGGATGGCCCCGGGTTTCCGTTTTTGACGGTGGATGGTTTGAGTGGAGCAATGATCCGGTGAATCCTACAGCAACCGGCATCCCGGAGCGTGAATATAAAATAGAAGCATGAATTATGTAAACGAAGATACAGTTAGCCTGAACAGGATTTCCATCACCAACCTCCTGCCGGAAATTGGACCGGAAGAAGCAAGAGGGGAAATCATAGAGGGTCTCATGGCCAGGCAGAAACGGATATCCAGTAAATTCTTTTATAACAAAGAAGGTTCCCTGCTGTTTGAAGAAATTACCCGTCTGAAAGAGTATTATCCCACCCGTACGGAGAAAGGAATCCTTCGGCAGATAGCCCCTGATCTGATGAACCGGTATCGGGCTTATGACCTGGTTGAACTGGGTCCCGGGGATCATTCCAAGATATCAATATTACTACATACCCGGGCCGCGTTGAACCTGCCCTCCACCCGCTACCTGCCCCTGGATATCAGCCAGCCAGCCATCAGGAACTCCGCAGAAAGCCTGGTAAGCACCTTCCCAAATCTTTTAGTGGAGGGCTATGCGGTTGATTTTTTATCCCAGTTCGATCCGATCAGGAGGAAACAACCCTCCCTGATCTGCTTTTTTGGAAGTACCATTGGCAATTTTGAATGGGAAGAATCCCTGCTTCTTCTGGATAATATCAGTTCTCAGATGAAAAAAGGAGATGCTTTGCTGCTGGGAATGGATTTTATTAAACCCGAACCGGTGCTGCACCTTGCCTATAATGATGCCCGGGGGGTAACCGAGGCTTTCAACAAGAATATTCTGACCTGTATTAACGACTTGATCCGGACGGATTTTCGTAAGGGCGATTTTGATCATCTTGCATTTTATAATAACGAGAAATCACGGATGGAGATGTACCTGGTGGCAAACAAAGATATCAGCATTCAATCGCCACTTATGCAGGGGGGGGTTATGATGTCTAAGGGTGAAACCATTCATACAGAAAACTCTCACAAATACAATGTTGAACATATCAGTGAAATAGCTGAGTTTACAGGATTGCAATTGCATCAGATCCATACCGATGAGCTGGAATGGTTTGCAATTGCAGAATTCCGGAAAGACTGATTTGCCCGTCCGGTCCAATGTATAAGCCCATACATTCAAAAAACAATGAGATACTGCCTTAAAGTTGGATGATACGTGTTAACCATTCGGGCGTTCCGAACCAGTCGTGCATTTCTTTTTCAAAGGGGAGGATAAGCTCTTCTGGCTCCGGCCATTCTCCCTGGTCACCCGTATCAGCGATCCAGGTATCCAGGGCTGCGGGATGAATTGCAGGAGATCCCTAAAATCAAGGGTAGAAACACAATTCTATGGAGACGAAGATATTTTCGAAAAGACATCTGAGTATCATTTTTTTAATCCCTCTTGTAAACTTATGAAAATTATAAGCATATGGAGGAAAAGTATTGTCAATCCTGTTGAATAGTACAAAAACTGATATCATGAAGAAGTTTATTGTAATTTATCTGGCCCCCAAGAATGCGACATGGAAAACAAAAGAGTCCAGCCCCGAGGAAAAGGAAGAAAGCATGAAGGCCTGGATGGCCTGGGCACAAAAATGCGGCGACCATTTAGTCGATTTTGGATCCCCCCTTGGCAATGGGATGACCATTCGGCCAGGAGGAAATACTTCAGCCAGTGAAAGTGAGATTCTTGGTTACTCCATAATGCAGGCCGACAGTATGAAGCTTGCCCTTCGACTTCTGGAGGATCATCCACATTTGGATTGGAATACCGCATGTGAGATAGAGTTACGCGAAGCCTTGCCTGCACCTGGCAATTGACAGGCCTTAGCCAAAGAGATTTTATTCATATTCCAGGTAAAAAATATATCTCTTGGACGGGCAAGCTTAAAACCTAATAATTTGGCAGTTACATCTACCTAACTTCAGTTTTGATAACCTTCCTGTGCCTGTGCTCGTAAAAGCAGTTGTAAAGATTAACAGGCTTTTTTGAAATAAACGGAAGAATTTATGAAAGTAGTTTCTGCCATTCAATCCTTATTCGGGAATCATAAAATGGATCAAATAAGCAGGGAGCCTGATTCAGGTGAGGCTTTTGAGAAACCCGTGGCAATGCTCAGGGAGCTGCCCTGGCTAGCTAAACTGGAGGACAGGGTATTCCAAAAGGTTTTGAATGGGTTTGAATGTCGTCAGTTCGCGAAGGGAGAAACTCTCTTGAAAGAGCAGGATCCAGGTACTGGGATGTTTGTAATTGTTGAGGGCAGGGTAAGAATTGAGATCCGGGGGATCACCATGGATGAGGTGGGTTCGGGTAGCTTAATCGGGGAAATGGCAGTTTTAACCGGTTATCCCAGAAGTGCTTCTGTAGTGGCTACTTCAATGGTCACGGTGGTTTGGATAGAAAGCTCCACCCTGAAATCTATCATGAAAAAATCAACTGAATTGGAGAACGGGCTTTGGGAATTTACCAGTAAGCGCTTTGCCATGAACCTCCTGGGTAAAAAAGAGCCCTACAGCCAATGGGAACAAGATATCTTCGTCCAGTGGCTGGCTGCAGGTGAAATAAAACTTCCCAATGAAAATGGAGCCATTAATTTGAAAGGTAAAGTAGGTGTGCTGGTCACCGGAACGGCTTCACTTCCCGAAAGTAGCTCCATAGTCAAAGCACCGGCTTCTCTTACAGGGAAAAATTATATTTTTAGCAGCGATTCCAGGGTATACGTGAGAGAAAAATAGAAGATCTCTGCTCAAAAAAGAGATTATGCTATATTTGAGCCAATCAAATATGGATTAAGCTTATGTGGAAGACTGTTCTTGCCCTCCTGGTAACCATCATTGTAATCCCCATTCTGGCCTTTAGTATGGATGAACCACTCTCCCTTTTTCAAAAGGAGATCCTGGTGAAACTGCTTATCGTGTATCTGGTAGCAGCACTGCTGTGTTTTGTGGTAAGCACGCTAACAAATAATTACAGCCAGGTGGATAAGCTTTGGAGCCTGATTCCCATGGTATATGTTTGGATGGTGGCTGTTTATTCTGAACTTGAGCCGCGCCTGGTATTGATGGCGCTGCTGGTAACGGTCTGGGGTCTTAGGCTGACCTACAATTTCTCCCGAAGAGGAGGGTACTCCTGGAAGTTCTGGACAGGGGAAGAGGACTACCGCTGGGCAGTGCTTCAGGCCAAACCTGAGTTTAAGGCACGGTGGAGATGGCTTCTTTTTAATCTGCTATTCATCTCCCTGTATCAAATGGGATTGATTTTGCTTTTTACCCTTCCCGCAGTGCGCAGCCTGGATGGTTTGCCCCTGGAATGGCCAGATTACCTGATAGCATTGCTCTTTTTAGCCTTCATCATTATCGAAACTATCTCTGATCAACAACAATGGAATTATCATAAGGAGAAGCGCAAAGCCTTAGCCGCAGGGGGTAATCTCCCGGAAATCTACAAGAAGGGCTTTGTGCATAAGGGATTGTGGGGATTGGTGCGCCATCCCAATTATGCAGCCGAACAGGCCATATGGATTGTATTTTACTTTTTTAGTGTGTCAGCCACCGGACACTGGCTCAACTGGTCAGTGATGGGAGCCATACTACTGGTGCTTTTATTCTGGGGCAGCAGCAACTTCAGCGAATCAATTTCCACGGGAAAATATCCCGATTATGCCAGCTACCTGAATCAGGTCCCTCGCTTTGTACCATTTAGCAATAGAAAAAGATTCAGCTGAGGACTTACATCAGATCCAGAGTAAACGAGAGGAAGAAACATCTTCCGGGCGCATAAATGACAATGACAGTTACCGGCTAGAGGCCGATGGAATCTGTTAGCGTTTGCTGGCCAAAAAGAGTATGGCTGGAAAGCCTGGAAATGCAAAAAAATCAAGGTGTTTAGTTGAAGAGGGTTTTTCTCATCTGCGGCATCTTTATAATGTTAGGGTAACACAAGCAAAAAATAATCCAAGAAAATGAGCTGTCTCCTGAATCTAATTTTAATCCTGCCAGCCTTGTTTTTTTTAAATGCTAATTCAGCATGCAAGGATAGTATTGCCTGGTCGTTCCAGACCTCTGCCCCGTTGGTGGCCAGCCCTGCAATTTCAGATGGTCTCATTTATATTGGTAGCCTGGATAGTGTTTTCTATGCTCTTGATGCAAAATCCGGGAAGGAAAGGTGGCAATTTAGAACGTGAAACCTTATATCCTCTACAGCTGTATTTTACGATGGATTATGCTATTTCGAAAGCGGAAACGTGCTTTATGCGATCAATCGCAAAGGCAAGTTTCAGTGGAAGGTAGAGCTTTGTTCCGGGGAAGTGAATAATAAATTATATCCCTGGGACTTTCAGCATTCCTCCCCCGCCGCTCACGATGGATTGGTATATATAGGAACCGAACAGGCAATCCTTCTTGGTTTGGATGCAAAATCAGGAAACATAGTATTGAGGTGTCAGACCCTGTCCGAGCACGCGATCCGCACCACACCATTAGTTTCAGATGGATTGGTGATGTATGGCGACTGGGATGGCGTGTTTTATGCCAGTCTTACTGAAAATGGTTCCCTGGCATGGAAATATGACACTAAGGCGGATGGAACCTTTTCCTGGGTGAATGCTGTTCTCGGTTCCCCTGTTGTGAATGACGGACAGGTTTATTCTGCCGGAAGATCCTGCAGGCTTTATGCACTGGATGTACGAACGGGAAAAAAAAGATGGTATTACAGCAGCCCCACGGACCAATGGCTGCTTGGAGGGCTGGCGCTAACAGACGGGACCATTTTTCTGGGGAGCTCTGACCAGCGTTTATTCCATGCCTTTGATTCAGAGAATGGCGAGTTGCTTTGGACCGCGGAGTTGGATGGCCGAACCTGGGGAAAGGCCTGTGTAGAAGGAGATCGGGTTTATATAGGCAGCATTTCATTTTATGTGCTTCAGAAATCAGGCGGGGAGATCATCAGGGAATTTAACTTCCCACAGGTCCATGCAGATAAAAAGTACGGCGAATATTTGGCGACCGCTATGTATTTTCACTCCTCCCCCTAATATATGGTTAAAAATATGGCCATAATGGGTTCAGATGACGGACATGTGTATGCAATAAATCTGGCATATTGAAGCGGTATGCTTATGCAGGCAATCTTAGCATTACTCTGGTGCCACTAGATGAAGATTCGATATGGATCTGTCCCCTGTGCATCCTGATGATTTGCCTGCAGAGACTCAAGCCAATTCCCGATCCCTTTTCACGGGTGGTAAAAAAGGGGACAAAGACTTGCTCCAGTTTCTCTGGGGGAATTCCCTCCCCGTTATCACGGATGGAAATGCTTAAGTCTTTTTCATTCTCGAGCTGACATTTCAGCTCGATTTCCGGATTCTCTGTTTCACTGAGCGCCTCAGCTGCATTCTTGACCAGGTTAATCATCACCTGTTCAAGCATTTTTGGCGGTCAGCCTCAAGTTCAATAATACATGATGCCTGCCGGATAAAGCGGATGCCTTTCGTTTCAAGTTCTTCTTTGAAGAGTAGTTCCGTCTTAGCAAACAGATCCTCTGCCGGGAATCGCTCCAGATAAAGAGGGGGTAGGCCTGTTAACTTCTTGTATCTTTCAATAAAGCGTACCAGTCCCTTTGATCTTTCTTCAATGATGGATGCGCTCTGAATTGCATCGGTCTCTTCCTTTGATAGCTTCCGCCGGATGGCCATGGCCAGGGTGATAATGGGGGTCATGGAGTTCATAATTTCATGGTTGATGACCCTGATTAACTTCTTCCAGGAGATGATCTCCTGCTCCTCCATCTGGTGAGTAATGTCGTTCAGTGCCACGATGCCTACAGTTTCCTGTTTGAGTTTTATTTGAGAACGGTGAATGCTTATCCGTCGATCTGTAGCACCATGTTTTACAGTTATGCTATGCTGGTCTGCAGGCCGCATTCCCTGAATTGTGGCCCCGATACCTGCGTGTTTTTTATCCAGATCTTTCAAGTAACTGACCCGGCTGGTTCCAAGACATTCATGAGCTGCCTGATTCATGGTCAGGATTTCCCCCGACTGCTTGAAGCTGAGAATACCTGTAGAAACATTGTCCAGAATGGTTTGAAGATATTGTGCCTGAACCTCCAGGTCAATCCGGCTTTCCTTGAATTCCCGGATCAGTTTCTCGAGTTCTTCATTGAGACCCTGGAAATTCTTTTTCACATAGCGCACAGAGAAACGAAGGGAAGGATCCTTCTCGTGCATGTAGGAAAGAAAGTTCCCCAGGATCCGGTTGCTTCGGTTTACAGAATATATCAATCGTATGGTAAGAAGGATGGCTAAAACGGCAATGCCTGCTGCCGTGTTGGGCTGCTGCCTTACCTGTATAAAATAAAAAAACAGAAATGCCGCGCTAAAGATCAAAAGGCAATTAATGAGGATGGTAATATAGAAGCGGTTAGATCCCATATTTTTTAATTTTGGCATAGAGGGTTGTCCGGGAAATGTCCAGCATCTGTGCAGCTTTTGAGTGGTTCCCCCTGGACTTTTCAAGCACATTAAGAATAGTTCTCCGTTCCACATCGTCGAGTTTAAAAGAATGACCCATGGCAGCTCCGTGCCCTTCGTATAGCCTCAGGTCTTCAGAGCCCAGCTGCATCTTTTCACAGAGGATCACCGCCCGCTCCATGGTGTGCTTTAGCTCTCTGACATTTCCGGGCCAGGGATATTCCCTTAATTTTTGTCTTGCCTTATTATTTAATTTCAGTCCGCCTTTATTGTATTTACGGCTATATACATTCAGGAAGGTTTCTCCCAACAGGATCACATCATCGCCACGCTCCCTCAAAGGAGGCACTTCGATTGCTACAGTATTCAAGCGGTAAAAAAGATCTTCGCGAAAGCTGCCGTCCGCCACCATTTGGTTCAGGACCCGGTTGGTAGCCGTAATCAGCCTGATATCGATTTTGATGGGCTGCTGCTCTCCTACACGGATCAGTTCCCGGTTCTGAATGACCTGTAGCAGTTTGGCCTGACTGCTAAGGGGAATATTTCCAATTTCATCGAGAAAGAGCGTGCCTTCATCAGCGGTTTCAAACCGCCCGGTCCTGTCCTCCCGGGCATCTGTAAATGCACCTTTCACATGCCCGAACATTTCACTTTCAAAGAGGCTTTCACTCAGGGAGCCCATATCTACGCCAACAAAAATCTGATCAGAACGTAAGGACTTTCTGTGTATTTCCCTGGCGATGAGCTCCTTACCTGTCCCGTTTTCCCCTAGGATCAATACATTGGCATCGGTTGGAGCCACACGATACAAAGTTTGCATCAACCTGGTCATAGGCTCCGACGATCCGTGCATCATCCTGTATTCCCGGTCAAGATCTTCAGATAGTTGTTGTTGTCTGTTCCTCAGTTTCTTTACCTCCTGGCCTGACTTACGAAGGCGGTAGGCATTGTTGAGGGTAATAATCAGTTTCTCCGGATCCCATGGTTTGGCGATAAAATCTGTGGCTCCTTCCCTGATGGCCCTTACGGCCAGTTCAATGTCCCCATAGGCAGTAATCAGGATGATGGGAAGGAGAGGGTCCTTCTTTTTAATCTCATTCAGCCAGAAAATCCCTTCGTTTCCAGAGGTCTCTCCCATGGCAAAATTCATGTCCAGCATCACCACATCGTAGGTGTTGCGCCACAACAATTCGTGTATGCGGGAAGGATTGGAAATAACATCAATAACTTTGAATTCCTCCTTCAGCAGAATTCGGAGCGATTCCAGAATCTGGATGTTGTCATCCACCACAAGAATTCGGGCCGGTACCATCTGTTCAAATTTTCATTGTAATTTAAGGCTATTCGTTCATAATCCTGACACATGGTGTTCAGATTCTGAACAACCTTTTTAGTTTATGAACATACAAGTGGGAATCAATATATTGTAATACAGCATCTTATGTTGAACTGTAAATTCCTGGCATTCTATTGGCATTTAGCTGGTAAACCTTAGACCCCGGCACATGATAAGCAGCTATTTTAAATATGCCTTCCGGAACCTGCTAAAAAATAGGGGACGGACCTTTATCAATCTCTTCGGGCTTTCCTTCAGCATAGCCATTGTGATCATTATTTTCCTGTATGTAAGCGGGGAATTGAGTTATAACAATTTTCACAAAAATGCCGACCGGCTCTACCGCATGTACTGCTCTGTAAAGACCTCAGATGGGGAAATTGATTACTCATCCTACCAGCCGGCCAAGTTTGCAGAGGCACTGCAACAAAGTGTCCCGGGAGTGGAAAGCACCTGCCGACTGAAAAACTCGCCGGTATTTATCGGACTGGAGGAAGAAGTATTTCAGGAGCATGTGGGTTTTGTAGATTCTACATTTTTCAAGATGTTCACATACGAATTCCTGGCAGGAGACCGGGAAACACCGCTTCATCAGCGCAAAAGTGTCGTATTGTCAGAAAGTGTGGCTAGAAAAATTTTCAAAGACAGCCTGGATCATCTGGAGGATGTCATTGGACGGACGGTCATTTTTCCTGAACGGCCGCCTTTTAATCTCTATACGGTCACCGCCGTTATCGCAGACCCACCTAAAAACACTTCCTTCCGATGGAGTGTCCTGATTCCTTATGCCAACGCCAATGTCTATCCCAGGAGCAACGATTTCGGAGGCGACACATATACCTATGTCTTACTTGACGAAATGAACAATTTGAGCCGGCTGGAAGAAGCCAGTCCGGATCTGGTGGAACAGATACATGGGGAAGGTATCAGGCAAGCCATTGAAGCCGGTTTCCTTAAAGAGGACGAGCATAATTTCACTTTCCATTTCATGCCTTTCAGGGATTTCTATCTCAATTCGGATTTCATGTGGGGTTCTTATGAAACAAGAGGGAATAAAAGATCACTGTATATACTTTCCAGCATTGCTGTGTTGATTCTTCTGATCGCCTGTTTCAATTACGTAATGATCTCCATAGGGACAGCACTGAACCGGGTAAGGGATTTCGGCTTGATGAATGTGGTTGGTGCACGTCGCTGGCAGGTGTTTTTTCAGTTTGTGGTTGAATCCTTTGTGCTTACACTGCTTTCCCTTTTACTGGGGATCATTCTTGCCGAACAGCTGCTTCCCCTGTTCAATAAACTTTCGGGAGACACGCTTGCCTTTACCCTGTATTCCAGTGGCCTGAATATCCTGTTTCTCCTGGTAATCCTGCTATTTATTGTCTTGAGCACCAGTTTCTACATCGGGCTCTACATGTTGCGAAGAGCTCAGCCCCTGCATTTTTTACGAAGGGAAATGCTTTCTGTTCGCCGTAACGGTGTGGCCAGGATCTCTGTGGTACTTCAGTTCTTCATTGCTATTGCCCTGCTCATTTCTGGGGGTATGATTCTGAAACAGTTAAATTACCTGCTACACTATGATGTGGGTTTGGACAAGGATAATACGGTGGTGATCCATGTGGATTTTGACCTGCAAAAGGTTCAAACCCTGAAAGATCGCTTTCTGGAATCGCCGACATGTCAGATCGGTTACCATGAGCGACCGGAATTTTAATAGCGGAAGTTCTTCTTTTGGGATTCAGAATCCCCAGGGGGAATGGATTAACATTCGCCTGTTGAGAGCCGATTCGGATTACCTGGAAACACTCGGGATCGAATTAATCGCGGGGAGAGATTTTATTCGGGATGAACCCGGTGATACCATCCCCAGTGTGATTGTGAATGAAACCCTGGTCCGGGAGCTTGAGCTTGAAGACCCGGTAGGTGAAAGAGTAAGCCTTGGTTCGGATGGAAGTGAGGCTGAATATTATTGGAGTTGTTCGTGATTTTCACTTCGATTCCATGCATGATGAGGTCCAGCCCCTGATGATTCACACCTTTGATTATAACACCATTTGGTATATGTTTGTCAAGGCCCGGGAGGGCCAGTCAAAGGCAGTACTGGAGCATTGCGAATCGGTCTGGAGGGAAATCGTGCCCGAATATACCTGGGAATATACTTTTATGATTGATATCCTGGAAGAACAATACAAGAATGAGGATCGCTGGAGCCGGATTGTGGCCTATGCCTCCGGAATTGCCATCCTTCTGTCCTGTCTTGGCTTGATGGGTATCACTGGCATACTTGTGGCCAGGCGTTTCAAGGAAGTGGGGATCAGAAAAGCCAATGGAGCTTCCATTGGTAAGATCATTATTTTGCTTAATGGCGAACTTCTGAAATGGGTGCTGCTGGCCTATGTCTTTGCATGCCCTGCCGCTTGGTTTATTGCCAGGCGCTGGCTCCAGGACTTTGCCTACCGTACGGAAATCTCCTGGTGGATTTTTGTCCTGGCCGGCTTGGCTGCTATTCTGATTTCCATCCTGACCATAACACTTCAAATCTACAGGGTGGCCAGACAGAATCCGGTGAATGCGCTGAGGTATGAGTAAAAATATGTGAAATACCCTGTTGCATTTATTCCTGCCATTCAGATCCCTGGATCTTTATCCTGATATTGAAGCATTCCGTCCACCGCTTAAGGCCTGTCTCGAGAGCTGTTTGGGTGAGTAAGTTATGACTATTTTATCTATATTAGTAATACCTTAGTGATTACTAATTTTTTGACCCTGGCATGCTTAACCGAATCATCAATTTAAGCATTAAGAATAAACTGATTACACTTTTGCTGACGCTTTTCATTGCCGGCTTCGGTGTGTATTCGATCTTTCAGATACCTCTTGGTGCAGTACCCGATATAACGAACAACCAGGTGCAGGTCATCACCACCTCCACCAATCTATCCACACAGGATGTGGAACAGTTTATTACTTATCCGGTGGAGTTGGAAATGTCCAATCTTCCGGGGGTAGCAGAGATACGATCCATCTCCAAATTTGGACTCTCGGTAGTTACCATTGTGTTTGAGGATAAGTTGGGGACCTACCTGCCCAGACAGCTCATTGCTGAGAAGATTAAAACGGCTGCTGCCAATATTCCAGAGGGATTCGGGACACCCGAAATGGGGCCCATTACCACTGGCCTGGGTGAGATCTACCAGTATATTTTGGATACTAAACCCGGGTATAGGGATAAATATTCCATCATGGAGCTTCGAACCATTCAGGATTGGGTGGTCAGAAGGCAATTATCAGGAATTCCCGGTGTGGTGGAGGTAAACACCTGGGGCGGTTTTTTAAAGCAGTATGAAGTCGCTGTAAATCCTGAAAAGATTAAGGGATTGGGAATATCCCTGATACAGGTTTTTGATGCCATTGAGAAAAACAACAGTGTGGCCGGTGGAGCTTATATCGAAAAGCAGAACCAGAGTTTTTTCATCCGGGGTGATGGTCTGGTCTCTTCCCTGGAGGATCTGGAAGAAGTTGTGGTGTCCAACCTGGAAGGGGTTCCTGTCCTGGTAAAAGATATCGCTACAGTTCGATTCGGCAGTGCCAACCGCTTTGGGGCTATTACAGCCAATGGCGAGGGAGAAAAGGTGCTGGGACAGATCATGATGCTAAAGGACGCCAATTCCAACAAGGTCATTGAGGCCGTAAAGGAGCGGGTGGCAGAGGTTCAGGAGACCCTTCCGGAGGGAGTTTATATCAATCCGATCCTGGAGAGAAGTGAATTGATCAGTAAAACGTCCCTGACGGTCTTTGAAAACCTCTTATTTGGATGTCTGATTGTCTTTCTTATTGTGGTGCTCTTGCTGGGTAATTTGCGTTCAGGTCTTGTCATTGCTTCAATTATTCCGCTTTCGCTCCTATTTACCATTTCGATGATGTATATTTTTGGCATCGATGCCAATCTGATGAGCCTGGGGGCACTCGATTTTGGGATTATCATCGATGGTGCAGTAATCATAGTTGAATTTATTGCCATACGGCTGACTCTTAATCGGGATAAGCTGAATGGGGTCGAGGGAGACGAGAAGCAATCTCTGATGGATCGGATCACCTACGACGGGGCCTCCAAGATGATGAATTCCGCCATTTTCGGACAGGTAATCATTTTGATCGTCTTTATACCTGTACTATCGCTGAGCGGGGTAGAAGGAAAGATGTTTCGCCCCATGGCACTTTCCTTTAGTTTTGCCTTACTGGGTGCCATGTTCTTTGGGTTGACCTGGTTGCCAGCGGCCTCGGCGCTTTTCCTGCGGCCTGAGAAGAAAAAACAGTTTGCTCTCACCCGTTTTATCATGAAACTTTTTTACCGTTCCTATGATCCGGTCATTCGCTGGACCTACGATCACAAGTGGGTTATTTTCGGACTGGCCATCACCTCCCTGATTTTTACAGGAGTAATATTTTCCAGAATGGGTGGTGAATTTGTACCCACCCTGGATGAAGGTGATTTTGTGATTCAGCCGGTATTAAAGACCGGGACTTCTTTGTCAAAAACGGTCGAACTGACTACCCGGATGGAGAATATACTGATTGACAATTTTCCGGAAGTCGATCAGATTGTCTGCCGGATCGGGGCTGCTGAAGTACCCACGGATCCTATGTCCATGGAGGAGATTGATATGATCATCAAGTTGAACCCCAAAAAAAGCTGGGTTTCAGCTGAGAGTAAAGAGGAACTGGCCGATCGTTTCAAGGAGGCACTGACCCTTATTCCGGGCATCGATTATGAGTTTACACAGCCCATTGAAATGCGTTTTAATGAATTAATCACCGGAGTACGTGCCGATCTGGCCATCAAGATATTCGGGGACGACCTGGATATTCTGGCAGAAAAGGCTCTGGAGACAAAGGCTTTGATCGCCGAGGTGCCCGGGGCTGCAGATATTATTATTGAAAAGACGGCAGGGCTGCCTCAGATGAGTGTGAAATACAGACGCAACAGAGTCGCTTATTATGGTCTGTCGATCGAAGAACTGAACCGTTATCTCAATACGGCATTTGGAGGTGCTTCAGCAGGAATCGTATTTGAAGGTGAAAAGCGCTTTGATCTGGTGGTCCGGTTGTTGCCTGAATTTCGAGAGGACATCGAGCATATCCGGAATCTTCCGGTTCAGATTCCCAACGGGATGCAGGTACCGCTCAGTGAGCTGGCAGAGATTGAATATGCTACCGGGCCGGCCAAAATATCCAGGGATAATACCCGGCGCAGGGTGGTGGTAAGTGTTAATGTGCGTAACCGGGATTTGGAATCGGTGGTGACAGATATAGAAGCCATCCTCTCACGGCAACTGGAATTGCCGGACGGTTACTCGGTAGCTTATGGAGGGCAATTTGAAAATCTAAGAAATGCCACCAAAAGACTGAAGGTGGCAGTGCCGATCGCCCTGCTGCTAATCTTTATTTTTCTTCATTTTGCCTTTAGTTCCTTTAAGGAGGCCGCCTTGATTTTTACAGCGGTTCCCCTTTCCATTGTGGGAGGTGTTTTTCTGCTCTGGATCAGGGGCATGCCCTTCAGTATTTCGGCCGGGATTGGATTCATTGCTCTGTTCGGTGTGGCCGTGTTGAACGGAATCGTTTTGATTGAGCATCTGAAAGATTTGAAAAAACAGGGGATTACCGACATGCGGGAGAGGGTGTTGAAGGGAACCACTGAACGACTTCGCCCGGTTCTGTTAACGGCCGGCGCCGCAGCTCTGGGATTTCTGCCCATGGCTATTTCCAATTCAGCCGGAGCGGAAGTGCAGCGTCCACTTGCCACGGTGGTCATTGGCGGACTTGTCACTTCCACGCTGCTTACCATGCTGGCATTACCGCTGCTTTATGCAGTGGTAGATGAAATTACAGGGATTCAATTATGGCCTCTGCGTTTCAAGAGACGAAAGATAGTTCCGCTTTTACTCCTGCTGCTGCTTCCTTCGCTGGCTGTCTCACAATCTACGGATCCCCCGGGAGGTGAAGCGGAAGGGCTTTCTTTAGAGGATGTTCTTGAGATCGCATACCAAAACAACAGCGAATTAGAAGCTTATCGTTTGATGGCTGAGGAGAGTAGTGCACTTATTCGAACGGCCTATTCCATAGACAAAACCTCTCTCTACTACAGCTATGACGAGAACAACATAGCATCCAACGACTATCCCATAGGGGTCTTCGGAGGAGAGCAACGCTTTGATTTCCCTACGGTATATCAGGCCCGGAAAAAAGCTAACACCTTTGATTACAACATGGCGGTGAATCGCCTGGAAGTAAAACAAAGAGAACTTACAAAGGAAGTATCAAAAGCTTATTATCAGCTTTTATACCTGAAAAACAGGTTGAGACTTTATGAGAAAGTCGACAGCATATACAGAAGAATTTCGCTTGCATCGGAGACCAATTATAATCAGGGGGCCATCACCTACCTGGAGTTGCTCAATGCCCAATCAAATCAGCAGGAGGTGTTGCTGATTCAGAGCCAGATGCAGCATGATTTGGATATAGCCTTTGAGCATCTTTCCACCTTGATGCATGTGGACTCTGCTTTTAATATTTCAGAGGAATCTTTAGAGATATTAGTGATGGAGGCGGACAGTGTGGGATCGGATCCCGGATTCCACTATTTGCAAAATGCCCTGTTAAAACAGAGCGCCGAATTAAAAGTTGAGAAAAATTTGCTGCTGCCTGATATAACCCTGGGATATTTTAACGGAACCAACAGCTATGACGGAGCGGCGCACTACCAGGGTTTCGAGGTAGGTTTGGGGGTGCCCCTCTTCTTTGGTGCGCAGCGGGCCAGGGCTAAAGCTGTGCAATTCTCTATCCAGGCGACAACGAATTTGCAGACCCACTATATCCGGACCTATGAAAACAGGGTGTCTGAATTACAGAATGGTTTGGCGAAATATCAGGAAGCCATACGCTATTATGAACACACGGGAAAGCATCTGGCAAACGAACTAATAAGGTCTTCACAGACGAGCTATTCGGCTGGTGAAATAGATTTTTTTCGCCTGGCACAAAGCCTGGACCGGGCCATAGAAATAGAACTGGGCTATCTGGATAATCTGAATTCTTACAATCAACAGGTGCTGGATATTAACTACATAACACTTGAGAATTAACGGAATGCATATGAAATATTCTTTGTTTATTATTTCGATACCGGTATTGCTCCTAAGTTTCTCCTGTCATCGCAGTCCGGGAGAAGAGAGCTCCTCCTCCTTGGGTCCTTCGATAAATTCCGATGATGTAGAGGGTACTATTAGCATCTCCAGGGAGCAGTTTGAATCCATGAATATGATGGTGGGAGATGCTGTTCCAACCATGTTCAGTACCAGGGTCAGCGCTAATGGCTATGTGGAGGCATCGCCCTCAGGAAGGGCGGAAATAGGCACCCTGATATCCGGACGGGTCAGGCAGATTAACTTTTCCACCGGGGATTATGTCAAAAGGGGGCAGACACTGTTTACCCTGGAGAGTTATGAACTGATCCTATTGCAGCAGAGCTATGCAGAAGCATTTCAACGCCTGAAATTACTGAAGACAGAATATGACCGCATGAAGATGCTCTGGGATGAAAAGGTTGCTGCACAGAAGGATTTTCAGAAAGTCGAAAGTGAATACAGGATTGTTCAAACAGAGGCGGAAGGCCTGAAGGCACAGCTAAAAATGATCTATATTGATCCTGAAGTGATTGAAAATGGGAATATTGTACCCTACCTGCAGGTTAAATCACCTATCTCAGGGACCATTACCAGTCATCAATTAATGTTGGGGCAACACCTGGAACCCATGGAAGCAGCCATGGAAATTGTCAACGAAAATAAACTGCGTCTTAGATTGGAGTTATTCGAAAAATCCCTTCCTGATCTCTTGGTGGGTCAGCAGGTGCAGTATTCCCTTCCGGACCGGCCGGACAGGATCTTTACAGCTACCTTAAGCCATATTGGTAAATCTGTCTCATTTGAAACACGGACAGTGGAGTGCTATGCTAAGATTGCGGACAAGGATAAGATGGCTTTTGTAAATAATATGTTCGTGGAAAGTACTATTATTACCTGCGAAAGAGAAGCCCTGGCCATTCCCGAGGAAGCACTGATCAGGGAGCCTGAAAGAGATTTTGTATTGATCCTGACCCATGAGACAGCTGATGAGATGACTTTCCAGAAAATTCCGGTCAGAACAGGTGCCACCCGCCAGGGACATACTGAATTACTGGAGGAGAACATAACTTCCATCTTAATCAAAGGCACCTACAGCCTTTGGACGGATGAATGATCCCAAAGATAATTTATGCTTTAGTTCGATAAACTTAAAAATAAGTTTGGCGAACTAAAAAATAAGTTATATCTTAGATCCGTAATAACGCAAAAAGGTGATCATATGGTAACCCTGACCAAAGCGGAAGAACGGATTATGCAAATACTGTGGGAACTCGAAAGAGGATTTATCAAGGATATCCAGGAGCAGTTTCCCGAGCCCCGGCCCCCTTACAATACCATCTCGACCATTGTGCGGGTGCTGGTTAAGAAGGAAATAGTTTCCTATAAATCCTATGGGGGTTCCTACCAGTATTTCCCACTAATTACACGTGAAGAGTATCGCAGCGACCAGATGGGCCGGCTGATGGATAACTATTTTGGAAACTCATTAAAAGAGGTGGTGAATTTCCTCTCTGAAAAGCGTGACCTGGATGTGGATGAGCTTGATGAAGCCCTTAGAATGCTTGAGGATCTGAAGAAACAGAAGGGAAGTATATAATAGCTGCAAAATGGCACCCTTTATAATATACCTTCTGGAGACAGGCATTTGCCTCTCCTTGCTTTACCTGGCATACTGGGTGTTTCTCCGGAAAGAGACTTACTTTAATTTTAACCGCTTGTTTCTGGTGGGGAGCATAGTGCTGGCATTGGCTGTGCCCTTGCTGCACCTGTCCATCAGCATTACACAGGGAAGTTCGCTGGAGAGCCCGGCGCTTGGCGTGTTAAAGTTTCGACAAAGCTACGGGGAATTCATTCGCTATATGGATGCCGATTTTGGAACTGAACCGGGCTTGAGGCATACTTCAGGAAGAACCGGTAGTGGCGAGAGGACGAATGAAAAGGGATTGATCCCCACCGGGACCAGACATGGAAACAGTGAAGTTCTTAGCGAATTGCAGGTCGATACCGGAGATACCTCTGGTTTGCTAAAAATATCTCTTTCAGATATACTTATTATCATATATATAGGTGGAGTAGTTTACTTTTTTGTCAGGTTTGTATACCTGGTCATCCGGCTCTACCTGCTGGCGAAACGAAACAGGGTTAGCCGGCAGGATGGTTTCAGGATGGTCGAGATCGAAGAAGAAATTTCTCCATTCTCCTTTTTCCGCTTTTTGTTTATCAATTATGGATCGTTTAACGATTCAGAACTTATGCACGTGCTCGAGCATGAAAAGGCACATATCAGGCAAAGGCATACCACGGATCATCTTTTTGCACACGGACTTGCTGTTTTCCAATGGTTCAATCCTTTTGCATGGCAAGTGCGAAAGGCACTGAAATCCACACATGAATATATTGCTGACCGGCAGGTCATTGAAAAGGGGTTTGAAAGAATTGATTACCAGGCTTTATTACTGAAACAGGTGATCGGGTATCACTCTGTTGAACTTGTGAACAATTTCAATTTAAAACCCATTAAAAATCGAATTGCCATGATGAATAAAACTAAATCGGGACTGCCCGCAAAGCTAAAAGCTACGCTGGTGGCACCCTTTGCTTTACTTATTTTTTTCCTCTTTGCCGATTTTACGATGAAAGGAAGCGAGTACGAAGCTCCTGCAGCCAGTGCAGAGTTGCAGGGATTGTGGATCGGACAGTCGGAGGATGAGTTCAGCCATTTACTCCTGATTAATGAAGAGCGCTTTTCTTATACCGAAGGCATAGAGATCCGTGATTTTTATATGCGAATTCAGAAAGGGGAACTACTGCTTTCGGAAGCTCCGGGGCGAAGTGAAACAGCTCTGCGCTTTAAGCAGAATGGGGATCAATTGACCCTCTGGTGGAACGATGCCCGCAGCAGTACATATAGCCGGTCCAAGGCAAAAAACACCCTGGATCAACTAATGTTGAAGTATGGAGTGCAGCTTAAACTGCCCTACATTTCCCAGTACAGATTGATGGAGGATGAGTCGCTGATCTACAGGCTTTGCATGGGGTTGAAGGGAAACGGGGAAGTTTTACTCGCTTTTGACGGCAAATCCATTCAGCTTTCAGATCTCCAGACTCTGGTAGAAAAGAAAAAGGAAGAGCTAAGCAAAATTGACCAGGGTTCCCTGACTGCAATTTTCCTGGTGGACCAGAATATTCCCATGGCAGAGGTGGATAAGGTTCGGGGGGAGTTGAGGAAGATGAATGCCCTGCATTTTGCTGAAGGGGGATATCCTCAGGGTGATCTGCATCTTTCCCCGCTGATCTATCATGCAGTGGCATTACCCAGATTACTGCCTCCCTCTAATGCCAAAACACTGGATAAGAAGGAAATGGAAAAGCTTGGAGGCAAACTGCACACCATTGACCTGTCGGCCCGAAATACCACTCCGCTGGAAGTGGATGAGGGACTCCGGAAGTTTCTGGGAAGCAATGAAGATGGAAAATATGTGATCTCGCTTGAGTATGATGGTGCCATCCCCTATGGCCAGTATGTGGAATCGGTGGATCTGGTCTGGAAAACCGTATACAGTTTCCGCAACAGGCTGGCCATGGACCGATACAATGTGCCCTATGATAAACTGGGAGAAGACATTCAAAGGGAGATCCGGAAGGCCTATCCCATGGCTCTGTCCGAATCCATGCAGAAATAGACGAAAGTGAGCACAACTGATTGCTAGTAATAGATTTTCAATAAATCAGCTTCCAGGGACAGCAGTTCCATTTTGTAACGGAGTAACAATTGCTGGTTCCGGAAGTAGAAATCAGAGTTATAGAAGTATTCCGAAAGGGATATTTCACCACTTGACATGGAAGAGGTCAGGAGATTCAGGCTGTTAGCCGAACCCAGGGCCTCTTCCAGTTTTTCAACCCGCCTGTGCAGGTTATTAAGCTGATTCAACTTTTGGCGGATTTTACTTTCCTGCTCATAAAGGTATTGGTCCAATTTAGCCTCGGAATGGATCAGGGCCGACCGGGCGGTTTTTACCGTTTGGGTATTTTCCCAGAGGGGGACCGAAATCCCAACAGTGAAACCCCGGAAAGCTTCGGAGGGGATTGCTTCGGAAAAGTAACCAGCCGAGATTTTGGGCAGGTGCTCACTGCGCGCCAGGCTTGTTTCCCTTTCCTTTTCATTGCGGTCCTGTTGATGCAGTTGTGCTTCCGGCCCCCTGCGGTAGTCGGCAAGAAGGCTGTCTTCCAGGATTAGCTTGGGTTCGGGAAAGAGGGTATCCCTGACCTCTAATTCCTGCCCGCCGGTCATTTCCAACAGGGCCAGGCGATTGTTTTCCAAATCCGATTGAACTTCCTCGAATTCACTTTCGATAGAAGCTACCATCAGATTGGCCTGGTTGTATTGCAGAAGACCCACTTCTCCTGCTTCCAGCATCTCGGCGACATCGGAACGAATGATCGAGGCCTGCCGCAATCGCTGATTTAAAAGCAGGGAAATTTGGTTTAAATGAATCTGCCTGACCCAGAATTGCCTGGCTTCAGAGAGAACTTCCTGTCGAATCAAAAGGTATTCCAGTTCGGCCCGGGTACGCCGGATCTTTTTCAGTTTCGAACGATGGGCATAGGCTGTGGGGAAGTCCATTTGCTGCTTGACCAGGATGTTTACCTTATTTCCAATCTGGTCGGGATTTCCAAACAAATAGCCCAATTCAAATTCCGGATCCGGGGGGGTGTTTCCTGTGCCGGCGCGCAGAATGGCTGTACGGGATGCCTCTCTGGCCATCAACAGGCTTCGGTTGTTTTCCAGCACCAGCTTCATCAGGCTGTCTACTTCCTGTGTCCATGCAATGCTCTGAATAAGTAAGGCAAGGGTCAGGGTATATAAGAATTTCCTTTTCATGAGTTTCTTTTTTCGAGCATGTAATAGACAGATGGAATGACCATCAGGTTGAGCAGTGTGGATGTTACTAATCCACCCAGAATTACAATGGCCATGGGGCTCTGTATCTCGTTTCCAGGTTTGTCTCCACCCAGCGCCAGTGGTATTAAGGCCAGGGCTGAAGCCAGGGCCGTCATCAGGATGGGATTCAATCGGTCCACGGAACCAAAGATGATCCGTTCTTTCAGAGAAAAGCCTTCTTTGCCAAGCTGAATATACCGGGATACCAGTAAGATGCCATTACGTGTGGCAATTCCAAAGAGAGTGATAAAGCCGATAATGGATGGAATGCTAAGCACTCCGGAACTGATCCAGATGGCAAACACCCCTCCAATCAGGGCCAGAGGCAGGTTCAGCAGAATCACACCGGCCACCATTCCACTTTTGAATTCCTGGAATAGGATCATGAAAATGACCAGGATAGCCAACAGCGAGGTGATCAGCAGGGTGAGTGAGGCACGCTGGGCACTTTCAAACTGTCCTCCGTACTGCACCCTGTAGCCTTCGGGCAGCTTCACCTCTGAATCCACAAGGGAACGGATATCATCCACCACGCTGCCAAGGTCCCTACCGGAAGTATTGGCCGAAATCACAAGTTTGCGCTGCACGTTTTCCCGGTTTATCGTGTTGGGGCCACTGGAACTGATCACATCGGCCACATAACTGAGGGGTACCCGATTGCCATCGTAAGTATCGATCAGGGCAGCTTCAAGGGCTTCCTTGCTATTCCGGTAAGATTCGGCATAACGCACCACCACCGGATAGTTAAGATTGTCATCATAAACTTCTGCGTATTTCTCCCCGGCTATGGCAGTCTCTACAAACTCGCTCAGTTGATTCTGGGAGATTCCGTAACGTGCCAGCATTTCACGACGGGGCCGGATTTGGATCTGTGGAACTTCCACCAGTTGTTCCACATTCAGGTCCACCAGACCGGGAACCTCGCCAAGCACATTTTTTATTTCGTTTGCCTTGCGGTACATGGTTCCCAGGTCAGTGCCAAATAGCTTGATGGCTATGCTGGCCCGGGTTCCGCTCAACATATGATCGATGCGGTGACCCAGGGGCTGACCGATGTTCAGGCTCATACCCTGCACGTGCGAGAGTCTATCGCGTACTTCAATCATAAAGTCTTCATGATCCCGCTTCCCCAGTCGATAGGGCACATCTATTTCAGCCGAGTTGGTTCCTCCGTGACTGTGCTCATTCAATTCTGCACGTCCGGTCCGGCGGGAGACATAAAGCACTTCAGGGATTTGCATCAGCTGTTCATCAATTTGTTTGATCAGGACATTACTTTCTTCCAGGGAAACTCCTGGGAAGGTCACTGTGGTAATGGTCAGGGTCCCTTCATTAAATTCCGGCAGAAAAGAGTGTCCGAAACGAAAGAAGAGCAAGAGGGCAACAAGCAGCAAACCTCCGGACCCTGCCAGTACCGGTATTCTCCAGCGCAAAAGTCCCTCCAGTGCTGTCCGGTACCAGCTGTTGAGCCCCTGAATCAGGGGATTTCCCCCACGCTCATCCCGTTCCATCTGCTTCCTTGTGGTAAGCAGGTAGGAGGAGAGAACCGGGGTCAGGGTCAGGGCTACCAGCAGGGAGGCCAAAAGGGATACAATAAAAGTGATTCCCAGAGGCTTTAACATACGGCCTTCCATGCCCGAAAGGAAGAAGAGTGGAAGGAAGGATACAATGATGATCAATGTGGCCTGTACAATGGATGAACGGATTTCCACGGAGGCTTTATAGATAACTTGCATGTGACCCTCCTGTTCCTCCTTGGGCTTCAGGTGGTTCTGTTTCAAACGTTTCAACACATTTTCCACATCAATTATAGCATCATCCACCAGGGCTCCAATGGCTATGGCCATCCCACCCAGCGACATGGTATTGATGCTTAGTCCGAATACCTTGAGGGCAATCAGCGAAAGAATTAGTGAGAGAGGAATGGCCACCAGGGAGATTAAAGTAGTTCGCATGTTCAGCAGGAAGAGAAAGAGGATCAGCATTACAAACAATCCTCCCTCCAGCAGCACTCGGAACACATTGCTGACCGCCGTTTGAATAAAATCGGCCTGACGGAAGATCTCCGAATTGATTTTCAGTGCTGAAGGCAAAGTGGCTTCCAGTTCATTCAGGGCCTCCTCAACGTTTCGGGTCAGTTCGAGGGTATTCACACCGGGTTGTTTTAAAATAGTGAGGATTACCGCTTCCTTTCCGTCCAGGTAAGCATCACCCACCTGGTCGGGGTGAGAGATTTTCACTTCTGCCACATCTGAAATCTTTACAGGTCTTTCGTTCCGTATCCTGATTACAGAGGAGCCGATGTCGGCCGGATTGGTGGAGCGACCTGTAACCCGGACAGCATATTCCTGTCCGTACTGGTTGATGATCCCGCCAGAGGCATTGCTGTTGGTATTTTCTGCGCAGCGGATCAATTCTTCCAGGCTGACATCATGGTATTTCATCTTTTGGGGATCGGCCAGGATCTGATACTGCTTGCTCAATCCCCCGATCACTACCACCTGAGCCACACCGGTAACCGACAGGAGCCTCTGACGAACCTGTTTGTCGGTAACTGTACGTAAGTCGAACATGTCCAGGGAATCGGAACTCAGGGAAACCAGCATTATTTCTCCCATGATGGAAGTTTGGGGGGCCAGAATGGGAGCAGGGATATGTGTCGGAAGCTGGGCCGCTATGGTTGGCAGCTTTTCACTTACGATCTGCCGGGCTTTGTAAATATCCATATCCCACTCAAATTCCACCCAAACAATGGAAAAACCATAGGAGGAAGAGGAGCGGACCCGCCGCACACCGGTGGCCCCGTTTAAAGATGATTCAATGGGAAAGCTCACCAGAATCTCCACCTCTTCCGCTGCCATGCCATGGGCATCGGTCAGAACCACTACAGTAGGAGCAGTAAGATCGGGAAACACATCAATTTCCATGTTTCTTGCCGTGAAGAGTCCGCCTGCCAGCAGAAGGACCGAAAGGAAAATTATCAGCATCCGGTTATCCAGCGAATATTTTATAATTCTATTAAGCATTGTGGAGAATTTTAATGTGAATGTCCGTGCGCAATTTCCCCGTTATCCATGGAGGCGGCCTTGATGAGCATAGCTCCCCGGGTAACCACCCGTTCACCTACTGCAAGTCCGCTTATAACCTCCACGTTCCGGCCGTCCCCGGGTCCCGTCCCTACCCGGCGCTTGCTGTAGCTTTTCCCGCTTACCTGGACAAATACATATTTACCACCCTGTTCTTCGCCCAGAGCAGAGGCAGGTATGAAGAGAACATTTTCTCTTTCACTGGCAATCAGGTACACTTCTGCAAAAGCTCCTTCCAAAAGACTGCCATCGTTCTTCAGAAGGAAATACACCGGCAGGTAATGGTCATTCTCTTTAACGGAGTGTCCCACGGCTAACAGTTTCCCTCCCAGCTCTTCCACGGAGAGTACTTTTTTGGAATAAGCAGGTCTGAAATTAGCAGTGCCAATGGCAAGCCTATGATGGAAGTATTGCTGGGGCAGGTCGGCCCGCAGCAGGAGGTTCCGGTCGGGGGAAATAATGGCCAGGATACTCCCTTCTGTCACATACATGCCATCGGAGACCGCAAGTTCATGGATACTTCCCGAGGCAGGGGCTAAAATGCGAATGCCCTCTGCTGATACATGAGTTTTCAGGTTATAGTAATTCAGGCTATCCTCTGTGTAGTTGGCACTGGATTCCTGGAGCTGGCGTTCGGAAATAGCCTTGCTATCAAAAAGTTGACTGTGTCGTTTGTATTCGCTTCGGCTAAGCTCCAGTTGGTTCTTAGCTGCTTCATATTTCACACTTAAATTGTCTTCCACCAGGCTTTCCGAAGAGATAGTAAACAGGAGTTGCCCCTGATGCACAGGAGCCCCCTGCACCAGATGCGGATCTGCAAAACGGACCATTCCACGGGAAGTGGAAGGGATGTTTTTTTTCTCTCCTGGCAAGGGCATTATTTCCCCGCTGGTGGGAATGATTGTGTGAAAAGGGCCGCTGACCACCTTCTCTACCCGAAAGTCGTTTTGCCAGGCCTGTTCCTTCGGGAAAGAAATTTCTCCAACCCGGGTTGCTGAGTGGCTATGCCCGTGTGAATCTTCGTGGGGGGCATGCATGGCTGCGTGGTCAGCATACACCTCCATATGGGCCTCTACCTCTTCTGCCAGGCTGCCTTCTTCGTAAGAAATTTCAGCATGAAAGGCACCTCCACTCTTTGGAATGAAAGGGATTCTGAAGATCCCTGGTGCAAGGGCTTTTCCGGAGCTCACTGTATGCCCGTCCATCCGGAAAGTCACAGTGCCCTCTGAGCATGCCTGGTAGGAGTCGGTCCGGGTCATATAAATCAGGATCTCAGTTTCTTCACCGGCAAGCAATGCCGGGTGTTCCACATAAAACTCCAGCGATTCACTGAAGAGCGTATAAGAAGAGCTGAGCTCCTGGTGCAGGTCAGCCTGGTCGCCAGTGCCAGGGACCGGATTATGCTTTCGGTTACATGCCAGGGCACTCAATACCAGCATGGTAAGGATAAATGTTTTATTCATGATAAAATGCTTATGCAGTGAGACATAGGGTGCAGGAGCCTGCACCCTTGGCAGCATCCACTGGATGCCTGATACTAAGCTAATAAGGGAGGAGCCCTGAGATCCCTTGATCCCAGGTAAAGCGCGGTCCGGCAGGGTGTTTTAAGGACCGTATACGTTTGAAGAGCGGGTTTCTGATTTTCCTCAGGCAAGGCGGGTTTTCCGGGAACCAACATGGCCGGTATGCCAGAAATCCAGGGGCGAATGGTAGGAGTATTGTATTTTTCGAAAACTAAGTCGTTAAAAGCATGACAGTGGGTGGAATGCTTTTCTGCATCTGTGCCAGGATCAACGGGATGTTCCTGTCCGTGCTGATCGCTGTGATCAAGAGGACACTCGTTGGCAATGGGGCTGGAAACTACTTCGGAATGGTGATGATGCGGCACCAGGTTGTGTCCCAGAAAAACTGAGAAACAAACTAAAAGAAGAGCCGCTATATGCCTGTTGACTTCCATGAGTTTCAATCCTGGGTAGCAAAAGTAATGAATTCTTTAGAAACCAGGCAATATCCCCGAACTGCGATTTCATTTTAGCTTATTCCCGCTACTCAATTAGCAAAGGATCTTCCTGAAATTGTAATATTCATAATAAATCCTTCAATTTGTAAAAAATCTTCAGAATACGACTATGCCAGAAAAACAGAATGATCCGGGTTTAGAAAACAGCAGGCATGTGAACATTGCCATTGATCTGATTTTGAAAGTGGGAACGCTCTTCCTGGTGATCTTTCTTTGCTTTAAAATCTTAAAACCCTTTCTGGGAATGTTGTTGTGGGGACTGATTATTGCCATTATCCTCTTTCCGGTCTTTTACCGTTTAAGGAACCTGCTTGGAAAAAGAAGCAAACTGAGCTCCATTCTGCTGACAGCCGTAGCCCTGTCCATCCTGGTACTTCCCAGCATCTGGCTGGTCAATCAGGTCGTAGATGGAGTCAGGTTTCTGGCGGAGAATATCCAGGGGGGTGGTCTGAATATCCCGCCACCCAGTGCTTCTGTGGCTGACTGGCCGGTAATTGGAGGCTGGTTGTATGAGAACTGGCTTGCCCTGTCTGAAAATTTACAAGAGTCCCTGAAAGGATTTATGCCTCAGATTGTGGCGTGGGGGGAGACAACCCTGGGAACCCTGGCAAATACGGGACTTGGGGTTCTTCAGTTTGCGGCCTCCATCATCCTCGCCGGGATATTTCTCATCTTTTTTGAAAAGGGCTCGGAATCCGGGCGGCAGATCTTTCAAAAACTGGTTGGAAAAAGAGGAGAGGAGTTCCTGGATATCTCCCTGCATACCATCCGGAACGTAGCTACAGGGGTCCTCGGTGTGGCCGTGATCCAGACCACGTTGATGGGGATAGGACTAATCCTGGCAAATATTCCCCTGGCAGCAGTCTGGATTGTATTGATTCTGGTCATGACCATTGCACAGATACCCGTACTTCTGTTTAATATTCCTTTGGTTATCTACCTGTTTGCTTTTATGAACCCCCTGCCGGCGGTACTATGGGCGCTCTATTTCCTCGTGATGGGAATGATTGATAATATTTTAAAACCCCTCGTGATGGGAAAGGGATCAGATGTGCCCATGCTTGTAATCTTTCTGGGCGCTCTTGGAGGATTTATGGCCTTTGGATTTATTGGACTCTTTCTGGGATCCATCGTTATCTCCCTGGCCTACAAAATATATCTGACCTGGGTGAATTCTGCCGTGGTACAAAGCTGACAAAACTCAGTTTTATTTGAACATATGTTCACTAAGTTTGTGAACTTATGTTCATAAACACCGATGTCACCCAGAAGCAAACAGTTCCGTAAAATTATTTCACCCCCAGCAATGAAGGGCTTTCAGCCCATCGGTATACCCTTTAGTGAAGCTGCAGTGGTGACCCTCCTTTATGAGGAGTATGAATCACTTAGGCTGGCCGATTATTCTGGATTGAAACAGGAGGAAGCGGCGCAGCTGATGAATATCTCACGACCCACCTTTACAAGGATTTACAGTTCCTGCCTAAAAAAGCTGGCCTTGGCTTTTACTGAGGGCCGTTCCATCGTCATAGAAGGAGGCGATGTGGAGTTTGATAAACAGTGGTACCGGTGTAACCGGTGTACCACAGTCTTTCATCATCCGGATGAAGAACATAAGGAGTGTATCAGCTGCCATTCTGAGGATATTGAGCATATCAACCAGAGTATACGTGAATGGAAGGAAGACAGGAGAAGCCCTCATTCAGGGGATGTGTTGGAATACTGTACCTGTCCATCCTGTGAATATCAGATCTTACACCAGCCAGGTATTCCTTGTTTTTCGAATACCTGTCCTGATTGCAAAACCCCTTTAATCCGGAAACGTGATTAAATCCCGGATGGATACAGATAGACAAAGAAATCAGTAAGCTTATACATAACCGTTTATTAAAGAATATAGATCATGAAAACTACAGACGTATTAGTGATTGGAGGGAGTGCAGCTGGTCTGGCTTCGGCCCTGGCATCAAAATCTCACTATCCTGAAAAGCGCGTAACCCTTGTGAGAAAAGAGCCTAAAGCAGCAATTCCATGTGGGATTCCATATATTTTTGGATCGCTCGAGAGTACCGACCAGGATATTCTGCCCGATGCCGGATTAATCAAGGCAGGCGTCGAAATTTTAATTGATGAAGTGACCTCCCTGGGGAGTGATAATAAAACTGCTACATTGAAGGGTGAAGGCGAGATTAGCTATGAGAAATTGATTATAGCTACCGGGTCAAGGCCAGTGGTTCCGGGATGGCTGAAAGGGGCCCAACTGGAAAATGTCTATACAGTTCCCAAGGACCTGGTTTACCTTGACATAATGAAAAATGAGCTGAAAGGGAAGGAAAATATTGTAGTTGTTGGAGCCGGATTTATTGGTATTGAGATGTCAGATGAATTAAAGAAGACAGGGAAGCAGGTGACTCTGGTGGAACTGCAACCCAATGTCTTACCTCTGGCATTTGATCCCGATGTGGCCGCAGAAGCAGAAACCATCCTGAAAGAGCGTGGCATCCATGTTCTTACCGGTCAAGGTGTAAAGGAGATTTTAGGAAAGGAGCATGTAGAAGGAGTAAAAATTGCAAATGGCGAAACAGAAGAGATCCTGGAGGCCGATGCTGTAATTCTTTCCATGGGATATACTCCTAACGTTGATCTGGCCAGGGACCTGGAGGATATCACCTTTAACAGGGATGGGTTTATCAAGGTGGATGAGTACATGCGTACCGATCACCCCGATGTATTTGCAGTTGGTGACTGTGCTGAAAAGCGTGATTTTTTTACCCGGAAACGTTCCAAGGCCATGCTTGCCTCCATCGCATGTGCAGAGGCGAGAGTTGCAGGTATGAACCTTTATAAATTGTCCACCCTGAAAACCATTGGTGGTACCATAGCTATCTTCTCCACGGCCCTGAATGGAACCGGATTTGGCGCTGCCGGATTAACTGAAACACTTGCCCGTGATGAAGGGTTTGATATTATCGTGGGAAAATTTGAAGGAGTAGACAGACATCCCGGATTATTGAATCATCCACACAAGCAGATTGTAAAACTGATTGCAGGGCGCGAAAATGGGATCATCCTGGGTGGCGAAGTGATGGGGGGATCCAGTGCAGGCGAGCTGATCAATATCATTGGTCTGATTATTCAGAACAAAATGAATGTAAATAGTCTGTTGACCACGCAGATTGGAACGCATCCCATGCTGACTGCTTCACCAGCGGCTTATCCTCTGACCAAAGCGGCAGAGCTTATTGCAAAAGAGTTCTGGCATAATTAATCATATTAGTCCTGTGAATTTAACGGTGTTGTCTGAAATGAGAGCCATGGACGGATTTGAATCCGAACATGGCCTCTCTTTCCTGATTGAGGTGGATCAGCTTAAGATCCTTTTTGATACGGGGGCTTCTGATCTTTACATAAGGAATGCAACAAAACTGGGGATAGACCTGGAGGAGGTGGATCGCATTGTATTGAGTCATGGGCACTGGGATCACGGTAACGGGCTGGAACACATAGCAGGAAAACGCCTGATTTGCCATCCCGGTTGTTTTGATAAACGGTTCCGGAAGTCGGGAGATGTCTATCTGGGTTTATCCCTATCCCGGGAGGAAGCAGCAGAAAAATTCGACCTGGAGACCTTTCGACAAGCCATCAAGCTGTCTGATCATCTCTGGTTTCTTGGCGAGGTTCCCCGTAGGAACGACTTCGAGGCAAAAAGTACAAAGTATATTCTGGAGGACGGAACGGACGATTTTATCCTGGACGATTCCGGACTTGCCGTCATCACAAAAAAAGGGTTGGTTATTATTTCTGGCTGTGCCCATTCGGGGATCTGTAATATGATTGATCATGCCAGGCGAATCACCGGCATATTTAAAGTGGCTGCCGTCATTGGAGGCTTCCATTTAAAGGCAAACAACCGACAGACCCGTAAAACCATAAAATACATGGAAATGCTGGAAGTGTCCCGGGTGCTTCCTTCACACTGTACACTGGAGCCCGCCCTGGGGGAGTTTTTTGGTGTATTCGGCAAAAATGAAGTGCTGGCTGGAGCACACCTGATTATCTGATTGCCCCATAAAGATTTGTATTTTCCTGAAGGAATGCTGAAATTGTTTCTGTGATCCACAGCAAGTTTTTACCCCTGGCCAAGGCTAAGCGTATCCTCTCACTGGATCTGCTCCGGGGTGTGGCAGTGCTGGGCATCCTGATCATGAATATCCAGAGCTTTTCCATGCCAATGGCTGCTTATATCAATCCTACTGCCTATGGTGATCTGAGCGGGCCGAACAAGTGGGTATGGATCATCAGTCACCTGCTGGCCAGCAGTAAATTTATGAGCATTTTTTCCATGTTGTTCGGGGCAGGTGTATTGCTTTTTACAGAGCGGGCAGTGCAAAAAGGCATGAATTGTGCCGTCCTGCATTACCGGAGAATGGGATGGCTCCTGCTGTTTGGATTAATTCATGGATTCTTGCTATGGGTGGGAGATATACTGGTAACATACAGCCTCTGTGGCATGCTGCTTTTTCTTTTTCGTAATAAGCAGCCCGCCATCCTTCTGCGCAGCGCCCTTGCTTTTTTCCTGGTCCCCGTACTGATTAACCTTTTCTTTTCCTGGTCCATGCCCTACTGGCCCCCTGAAGCGATTCAGTCTACCATGAAGAGCTGGATGCCAGGAGAACAGCTAATCCAGCACCATCTGGAGGTATACAGGAGCGGCTGGATGAAACAAATGGAGCTTCGTATCCCGGAAACCATTTTTATGCAGACCGGTCTGTTTTTTATGGGGACTTTCTGGCGGGTGATGGCTATGATGTTGCTTGGAATGGCTCTCTTTAAATGGCAGGTTCTTTCGGCCGAACGGTCCCGCCATTTCTATATCCAGATGACCATTGTTGGACTGGTAGTTGGATTCCTGCTCTCGGGCACCGGGGTTCTGCTAAACTTTAAATATCAGTGGACCATGGAATATTCTATGTTTCTGGGGGCTCAATTTAATTATCTGGGAAGTGTGGGAACAGCCCTGGGCTACGTGGGGATTATTATGTTGATCGGTCAGTCGAAAAAGTTCAGGGGCTTCAAAAAAGTCATGTCATCAGTGGGGCGGATGGCCTTTACAAACTACATTCTTATGACCCTTCTGGCCACCTTCATTTTTTATGGTCATGGGCTGGGCCTGTATGGGAGTGTGGACAGAATTCATCAGGTAGTCATTTGCCTGGGGATCTGGTTCCTTTTGATTAGCATATCGCACCTCTGGTTAAAACGTTTCCGCTTTGGCCCCCTGGAGTCCCTGTGGCGGATCCTTACTTACTGGAATTGGAAAATAAGTTAACCTTTAAAAATAGTTCAAGATGAAAAAAACTGTAGTGTTTATCGGATTAGTACTTCTGGTGGTAGTGGGATGCAATCGATCCCCCAAAAAGGCAGCTGTCACTGAGGAGGTGGAATTCAGTTTTGCCTTTTTGACGGATATTCACCTGCAGCCCGAAAAAAATGCGGTGGCCGGATTCCAGAAGGCCATTGAATCGGTAAATAGGCTTAATCCAGATTTCGTTATAACCGGAGGAGATCTTGTGATGGATGTGCTGGATCAGACCCATGGCCGGGCCGATTCCCTGTATGCTTTGTATAAAGAAGTATCCAGTGAATTTAATATGCCTGTATACAATTCAGTTGGCAATCATGAAGTATATGGTTGGCACCGCGATGAGGAGGGGATAGAATTACATCCTGATTTTGGAAAGAAGATGTATGAAAACAAACTGGGTGAACGGTTCTATTCCTTCGACCACAAAGACTGGCACTTTATTATTCTTGATGCGATATACCGGGGTGAAGGGGGACACTACATCGGGAAGATTGACCAGGAGCAGCTGGAATGGCTGAAAAAAGATCTCAGTCAGACGGACAGGCAGACACCCATAGCTATCAGTGTGCACATTCCCTTTATCACTTCGAGAACGCAGTTAAGTCGAGGATCTATGGCAGCCAATTCAGAGGGTGGTGTTATTACCAACTCTCTGGAAGTGTTGCAATTGTTCAGGGAGTACAACCTGAAGCTGGTATTGCAGGGACACCTCCACTTCAACGAGGATCTTTTTGTGGGCAACCAGGTACACTTCATCACGGGAGGTGCCGTGTGTGGACTTTGGTGGAGCAATAAGACCGGCGATCTCCCCGAAGAGGGCTTTCAGATGATCCATGTGAAAGGTGATGAGCTTAGCTCTGAATATATAGATTTCGGCTGGACCCCACCGGAGGAAATTTAAGGTGATGGCGATTTTTTGCCCAACTCCTTAATCTGATCCAGGTGATGTGGTAGTATTTCTCCACTTGCATCAACAACAACTTCAAGACATAATACGCCTCCACCCTTTACTATCTTTGCCGCCATCGAGGTAAGTTCATCAGTTTCAAATTGTTGTCCTTTTCCTCCCCATTTTTCACCCAGATATGTGAACAGAAACCACTGTACCCCATCTTCAACCCATCTGTCCGATGGAAATTCATCTATGGTTCTTTTTTCTCCGGAACTGTAATCACAATAGGGAGTATTGACCTGAATTTCTCCAAAGCCGTAATTATAGCTTACAATACTTTGTTTATTGCCTGCCTTTGCCGCCAGCGTGTGCGTGCTGATATTATGTTTAAGCGACATATCCATCCGGGTGCTTCTGATGGAATTCCAGGCATATAAGCCATCAAACCACCATCCTTTGACACCATGGCCATATCGAAGGCTCCATTCCCTGATCATATTTTCCAGGATGGGCTGGTTAAACTGACTCGTGGCCGAGTCATTTTTAAATGGATATTTAAATTTCTCACACACCAGTTTATTACCTACTGGAGGATTTGCGGGAAGATATAATATTAAGGGAATATTCTTTTTTCCCAACGCAGCAATCAAATCTTTAGGTAAATCTCGTTTTGAACACAAGTCTCCTGGATTGACGCCAACAATGCTGTCAAAAGTTGCGTTCGGTGAACAGTAATAACCGGAATTCTGTCCCAGTGTAAACATCACAAATCCAACATCGGCATCCTTTGCCTGGCTGGCAAACTTCTCCACATCAAAACTATTTACAGCGTCATTCCACTCTTTGGCACCGCCCTCAGGAACAATGACAGGTTTCAGGTAATGCACCATGATGCCAAAGCCGGCGTCCCTGAACCAATCAGTATTGGGATTGCCCCTGTATTCGACAGGATGTGATGAGATTACAGATGCAGTTATTAGTTCATCACCATTTATTCGGCAGCTTATCTCACATTTGAGGTATTTATTCACATATGAGGTCAGTAGTACGATCTTATCTGTCCAGATACCCTGAATCTTCTCCCATTTGCCGTCGGGCGACGGGGCCAGATACCAGCTATACTCAATATCCTCAGCCTGATCGGGCAGGTCACACCGTATCTCAATCAGGTTTTTTGCATATAAGTCTCCATCTAGGGCTAAATGCTTTATCTCACCGGTCCGACATGACAATAGAAAACAGAAAGCAAAGGGTAGATACAGATGGATTATTTTAATTTGTTTCATGCTCTTGGGATTTGTTTTAGCCTGTAATCTTCCTGGTCATTTTACGATGCCAAGCAATATCTTCCCACATTCCGACAAACTGGGGATGGGTGAAATTTGAAGTACAGAGAAATTTGTAGTTGGGATGCTTCAGGGCCAGCTCAATGCAAACCTCTGCAGCTTCTTTGACCCATTTCCAGTCCAATTCCGGATGGTCGTACCAGAAAATGGGTCCCCAGCCTTCCGTGTTTCCACAGGGAATTTGATGTTGGGCTGCCATATCTGAAATTGCCGTCAGACGATGATCCATCCATTTTATCAAAAACGCTTTATTATTCCTCCAGTGTGTTAGCAGATCGTTGTAGATGGACCCGAGATCCAGCTTTTGATCACGGGCAGAGATTTGTGCTATTCCGGGAATGCTGCCGTGATGAGCAAACCAAATATGGTAGTCGATGGCCGAAAACTCAGAAAGATCTATTTTATCTAAAGACATGCCTGAATCGAGAGAGGCATAAAAATCCATGTGCGGATAATCATCTTTTAACGCTTTGATCAGACCACTGATAAATTCGTTATAGAACAACTGCTGTGTTTGATTGAATCCTCCGGACTCTTCAATATCAAAATCTGGCAGATTGGCTTCGGGATTATTCACCTTGAATTGCTTAATATTACTCCTTCTGTCCAGGCCGTCCTTCAGCCAGTCATAGCCATGCCAGAAGGGATATTCATTAAGCAGATCCACGTATATGACATTGTCAAGAAGTTCATGTTGATCAAGGAATTCCAGTGTTTCTTTCCATGCCCGCATTAGTCCTCCCTCCTCAGAAAAAATTTCTTTTCTGCCGGATCCATGTTCCATGAACCACGTAGCCAGACCCACCCGGATCCCATACTTTTTGCATTTGGGCAGGAACTCCAACAATGCTTCGCGGGGCCTTATGCTTGTAGTATAGTCATTTCCCCAAAGGGAGGGAGTCCATCCCTCCTTGACACACCTGAATTCCTCAACGATGCTTCCATCAGAATCTGAAACTACCAGTTGAGGCATGGCATCGATCCGAATGGCATTGTAACCCCGATCGGATAAACCTTCAAGCACCCTGTCCCAATCCTCAAATTCACCATACCTGTGATGGCGGAGGATCCAGCTAAAATCCCACATGGCAATGGCCAGTGGTTTTTGCTGTAAACTTATCGGTAGAATGTCTAATTTGGCCTGATTTCCAGAGGCTCGATTACAGCTAAATGTGGCCGGTAACAATGCCGCCCCAGTTCCCAATGTTGAATATTTAATAAATTTTCTCCGTTCCATAGGTCAAAGAATTAATCTTTCTGTACATTTTTCCGGATCACAATCAGATAGCCCTTCCCTCCGGGTATAAGCAGTTTCTCGAGGGAAGCAGGTGATTGCTCCTCCTGGAAACCTGGAAGGGCAGGAATCCGGTATTTGCATCGGGATTTGTCAACTCCCAGTTGATCCCATTCAATACTAATTGAACTGCGTTGATCCTTTGTCTCCCAGTTGGCTACAGCAATGATGCATTCATCAGGGCCATTATAGAGTGTGGCTTTTACCAGGTCATTGCTCGATTTCACAGGATTTTCCGGATCCCAGTATCCGATCATCTGTTTCTCCATAATATGATGCTGATCCCAGAATTTCCAGATCTCCGTGGGATCACCTCCCCAGCCGGCCCGGTTGGTGATTCCATAAACCATGCCTCTCCATGGATTTCCTCCTCCCTGAAGCATCTGGCCTGGTAATCCGAAAGGAATCCCTGAGACTTCTACCAGCCAGTGATCTGACATCCGGTCGTAATCCCGGCCCTCACCAATCCAGACCAGATCAAAATAGGGAAGCAGGTCCATATACAGATTCAGGCAATTTGTATAGCCGGCCCATTGATTGAAATGGTTCCAGCTGTGCAGGTCCATTCGTCCTTCGGGACGGTGACGGTCAATGATTTTCCGGGCCCTGCGCAGGGTAATTCTGTCCAGTGCCGAATCATCTATGTACACTCCGTCAATATCAAGGTTTTCTACCATCCAGTTGAGTCCGCCGATATAAAAATTATTCAGTCGGCTATCCGGGCTTGTGATCACTGACAGATCAAATGCACCCTTAAACTTTCCCTCTTCAATTGGATTAAACCATGCGGGAATATAGTTTTCCCGCAGGTTTATTTTCAACCATTCAGCCGGACCGTTTTTGTTGATGAGCGTATGGGTCTCATTGCCGGGTCCGGGAAATATCAATTCCCCATCCAGACTATTAAAGGCCCAGAATTCAGGAAGATTTTTGGTGAGTTCACGGGTGGTATAATACAATTTCAAGCGAAGATCGTGTTCATGAGCATTCTTAACCAGTGCTTTTAATTCTTCCGTATTTTCATCCAGGTAAGGATAATTGATAAAGGGGTAAATATCTTCCGCATGATGAATATTAAGGATATTTGCACCAGCCTTTTTTGCCATATCCACTTTCTGGGAAGAGACCGTCGTACCTCCCCCGTGGAAATAGCGGTCCCCATACTTTATCTTTTTATCGATGGTCTTGAACGGGGTGATCAGTAGTTCGAAATCGTAGTTCAGCACCTCCCCGGGGATCAGTTCCCGTTGTCCCGAATAGGCACTGACCAGGACAAGGCTGTCCTTTTCATACACGTCCACCCCGCCTGTTCCGCCATTTCCCCAGGAGGATGGAAGATGCAGGGGCCCGAAGGCATAGTAGATATTAATCAGGGGACGTACATAGTTTTCAGCTTTCCATTTAATGCGTAATCCCCCGTTAACATTCCCGAGCCACAACATGTCCTGATTTTTGGTGCTATCCCATTTCCATTCCCAAGGGGAAGCCCTGAAGCCTCCTTCGTGGTTCAGCCCCATCATATATTTCGCTTTTTCCTTATTAAGGGGAATTTCAAGGCGAATATCCTTTACCGTGATGGTCTCTTTTGATCGCAGCGTAAGTTTGTAATCCACATATCCGTCAAATTCCATCCGGCCGGAACAGATCAGCTCACATTCATCACAATAATTGGTGACCTGCCAGGAAAGAAAAGAGGGAGATTGATCTGTAAATTCAAGCTTTCCGGGCTTCAGTTGTAGGATTTCACTGTTTTCTTTTTCAACAATAAACTGGAATGGCTGACCGGTGACAGCTTCTCCATCAGAGACCAGGAACTGGTTTGAAGGCTCGAAAAAACTGAAAATTTCTGCCGGAAGGCCCGAAGGACCAATCGTGACGGACCTTCCCAGGATCTTAACCAGGTTCCCCTCCCGCTCGATTTCATCATATCCCCTGGTGATCCTGTCATCCATTCCCTTTCTTGTGTTCAGCCAGGCCATGCGGGATAATCTTTTCCCTTCATTGAAACCATGATTCGAAACTTTAGCACCCTGCACCTCCAGCTGAATGGGAATGGATTGCATATTTCCCTCAGAAGCGGTGTATACCCGCCCCTCGTAGGTTCCTTCCTTTACCTCTGTCAGATCGATCCCCACCCAGAGGGCCTGCAGGCGTCTGGAAGTAATACTCACGGTTTTTGAAAACGGATTTCCCTGTCCGTCTATGCCCCCTTCGTTGAAACAGGTCATCTTACCTGCCGGGATACATCTGCCATCTGCTCTTTCCAGATCGGAAAACAGCACTTTGATATCAGGGATCGGTCCTTTGAAAGCCCAAACTCCAATTTGATAAACGAAGTACTCCCCCGGTTGAGCAGTCAGCGTAAAACGGGTTTTGGAATAATCCTCATTTAACCAGCTTGTTCTCAGCGAATCGGACCAATGGATAGCTTGCTCCCGGACTTCAGGAAACATCAGATAGGGAAGATTTTCCAGCTGGCTTGAATATGTTTTTTCTGCCTCGGAAGTTGAAATATAGCTGTATCCTGTATCCTGACTTCTCAACGAAAAATTGGGGATCATAAACAGGATTAGCAGCAGTTTTATAAACTGCTTTACAAATGCAGAATCTTTCATATTTTTCACTTTGACAGTAGGATAGACAAATTACCAAATAATAATCATTCAAGGAAGATTTCGTAATGGTTCATTTGGCTCTTTCCCCACATAGATTTATTTCTTACTTTTACCCTATCGTTGGTTTCCGTTAACCGGCCCAGCCGGTGGAATCAAAAGGGAATACCGTTAGAATCGGTAACAGTTCCCGCTGCTGTGATGCCGTAAATTGTTGCTTTTGAAGAAATACCACTGTTCTGATAATCCCGGCCGGGATTAGAATGGGAAGGTTTCAGAAGCCCGGACAAGTCAGAAGACCTGCCAGTGATAACCCAGCTTTTGCAGCCCGCGGTGAACGGGAAGCTGATCTGACATATCACCCAGGTCTCGACTACCTCACTATCGCCAGCTGCGACTTTAAATGTGTTTATTTTAAATCGTAGCAAAATGACAAAAATTTACTTTCCACTGGCAGCGCTCTGTCTGTTTGCCCTGCCGGTATTCGGGCAAACTTCTTTAGCTCCAAGACATGGTTATGACGTAGCCCCCTGGCTTCCTGAGCATGCCAATTCCGGGGCCTTTGTTTTTTCGGATACTCTCTTTTATTTAAATGAAGGAGATACCATTCGCAAGTTAGGTATCCACAGTGGATCTGAGCTGAATAAATATGGGAAGCCACAGAATTACACCGGCAACTCGTATGCTACTTTTCTGGCCCTGTCCCCGGACGGGAGTACACTCTGGGCAGGTTATACCAGCGATGGGGCTGCAGATGACCGTATTTACAGTATAGAGGTGGAGACCGGTGCATGGGAGTGGCAGGCCACCTTTCCGGGGAATATGGACCTGTGTTTCTGGAATGACAGCATCCTGGTATCTGGCTTGAACAGCTCTTCCTGGGATGCTCCCTCCGCTATTTTTAGTCTGGATACCTCAGGTGACAACAAGCACCGAAGGCTTATTGAACCGGGGGGTTATTCGGCAGGAATGGCCCTTGACCAGCAGAACAATCTCTACTACGGAACCTCTTATGCAGCAGATCCCAACGTTTTATATCGATGGGATAGCTCCATTGTTCAACAGGCTATTGAGAGTCCGGACGGTCCGGTGCTCCAGGTGTCCGATGGTGAAAAACTGAGTGATCTGCCCGGAGGGGTCTACGACTGCGAGATCGATGAAGGGGGAAATGTGCTCCTCAATATGAACCTCTATGGCGGGGTCATGGCCTTATGTAAGTGGAACGGAAGCTCCGGTGATGGAATCAACCTGGATACTTTAGCCACGGCCTCGGGTGAATATGACTGGCTGGGTAATCTGAAATCAAAGGGAGATATCACCCTGACAGAGCCGGGGAATATGATCGTGACCTATTCTTTTGGTCAGCCTCTTGCTAAAATCACTCGCCTCAACACAGTCGGGGCAAAAGTGAAGTTGTCCCCGGAGATTCTTGTTTATCCAAATCCGTCCAGGGGGTTTTTTACTATCCATACGGAGAATGCTGAACTGTTGGAGGTCCAGGTTTTTACCATGCAGGGATCTCTGGTGTATGATAAGAGGGATTTTGTTTCCGGTGAGCTGATCGATCTCTCGAACCAGGCTGCCGGAGCCTATATTCTAAGAGTGAAAGACGATATAGGAGCAAGTGCTCAATTAATTCATATACTATAGGATTTGATCAGAAAATTTATCATATCAATCCTCTTGCTAATGAGTCTCCTGGATTCAGAGGCTCAGTATATTGCAGAAGTAATGGAGTATACTCCGGCACCGGGTCAACTCATTAATGTGGATCCGTGGGGAACCCCAAGCGGGGCCCGGTCTCTGGAAGGAGGGATCCACGGATCAGTTTGCCTGGGAGCATTTGGAGGGTATATCGTCTTCCGTTTTGAACATCCGGTGGAGAATGATCCCCAGAATCCATATGGAGTCGATTTCACCCTGTTTGGAAATCCAATGCCGGAGTGGTCAGAACCCGGAGTGGTATGGGTAATGAAGGATGAGAATGAGAACGGGGAGGCGGATGATACCTGGTATGAATTGGCCGGAAGCGATTACTGGTTCTCATCCACCAGGAGGGGGTACCGGGTGACCTATACCAACCCGGGAGGGGACCTCGCCGCAGATGTTCCCTGGGAGGACTCCTATGGAGGCAGCGGGATAATCAGGGCCAACAGTTTACATACCCAGACCTACTACCCTTTGACCGATTCCTTTCCAGCCATTGATCCGGAGACTTATAGCCTGGAAGGCACTCTGTTGATTGGTCAGGTTTTTGAACACGCCACCACTTACAAATCCATCCAGAGAGCATTTGGATACGCTGATAATCATCCTGCTGTCTCAGCGCTTTATTATCTTCCCGATAATCCCTACACCATGGAGCTTGAAAACTCAGGAGGAGACGCCTTTGATATCGGGTGGGCTGTGGATTCAGAAGGCAACTATGTGGAGTTGGATCAGATACATTTTATTAAAGTGCAGAACGGTCTACAGGCGGATGGAGGGATTCTGGGTGAACTTTCCACCGAGTTAAGGGGAGCTGTGGATGTGCCGGCGGATCCTTCCATTACGGGAGAAACAGAAATGGTGGTGATCCGGGATTTGCCCCCCGTGCTGGAGGAAGGAGAATACCAGCTGGAAGTTAAGGTATTTCAAGGAGGAAAATTAAATCCCGGTAAGTCTGTGTTATGGACCGCCAGCCTGTCCGGGGCTACCGTGGATGAAAATCATCTTCTCAGGGTCACGGAGGAGGGTCCTCTTTCAGTAAGTGCCAGCCTGGAGGGAAGGCCAGAGATAAGTGCAACAGCATCCACGGTGGTTCAGTTCAGACAGACCTCCATATCTGGTGCATCAGCACAAGCTAACAGAGCTGTTCTTTACCCAAATCCTGCTTCAGAGTATTTCAGAGTGAGGGATGGAAAGGACCACGCACTTTTTCTATATGATGCTTCAGGCAGGGCGTTATTGCAAGTGGAACATTATTCTGAAGAGAATACCGTAAATATCAGTTCTTTTCCTGCAGGAATATATCTGGTACAGATGGAACGGGGCACTTCCACCCAGTGGATCAAACTGATAAAACGCTAAAATGCTTACAAGAAGCTTCATATGTTTCGTCCTTTGTCTGAGCCCATCGATCCTGGTGGGTCAGGGTATCACCGATTCGGTGTTTCATATCAAGGGGGTAAGTATTACCGCAGAGCAGATTTTTATTAAGGAGCAGGCAGGAATGAAACAGACCGAGATGGATAGCACGGTACTTGAAAATAAGGTTAGCCTCTCGCTCTCAGATCTTCTAGCGGAAAACACCCCGGTTTTTATCAAGAATCATGGACGCGGCGCACTGGCAACAGCCTCATTCCGGGGCACCTCTGCCTCTCATACCCAGGTAAGCTGGAACGGAATCAATATCAATAGTCCCATGGCGGGGATGGTGGACTTTTCACTTATTCCAGTCTATATCATAGATGAGCTGAATTTGAAGCATGGTTCTGCCTCATTGGCTGACAGGAGTGGGGGTATTGGGGGCTCTATCAGTATCAATAACCGGGCAGACTGGAGCAAGCAAAATTCGGTGGGCTATATGCAGGCCATCGGGAGTTACGGGTCTTTTGATGAATTTATAAAACTAAGAGTAGGAAACAAAAAAGTCCAGAGTAACACGCGCTTATATCATAACTATTCCAGAAACGATTACACCTTCATCAATCGCAGCATCGCCAGCATTGATCCTTTATCAGGAGCGCTTACCCATCCCATAGATACCAATGATCATGCTTCCTATCTTCGTTATGGACTGCTGCAGGAGCTTTACTACAGACCCGGGAGCAATCAGCTTGCTTCCCTCAAATACTGGGGACAGTTCGCCGATCGGACCATTCCCCGGTCCACAAGCTATGAGGGACCCGATAATTCCAATTTGAACAGGCAGGCGGACAAAGATCATCGCCTGGTGGCCGACTGGAAATATTACGGAGACAAGAGCAAGGTAATGCTTCGGTCGGGATATGCCGAAAAATGGCTGGACTACAATCAGATGAACCAGGTGCCAGGACTGGGTTTAATTCCGGCTATCTGGTCGGAAAGCAGGCAACATAGCCTGTATAATACCCTCTCCTATTCCGGGGAATGGAATGAGGGACTTTCCTGGGAGGGCCATCTGGATTTGAATTATCATAAAGTGGTATCGGCTGACTCCGTCTCCGGGACGGGTTATGAAGGAAAGAGAAAGGAGCTCTCAGGCATGATTGCAGTGAGAAAAAGCTTCAACGACAGGGTGAACCTGAACCTGATGCTTCGGCAGGAGTGGGTAGATGGACGGAGCGTACCCTTTATCCCCTATTTTGGCTTTGACTTCAGGTTGCTAAAGGCAGTGGACCTCTTGCTGAAAGGGAACATTGCAAGGAATTACCATCTTCCAACGCTCAATGATCTCCACTGGCAGCCCGGCGGCAATCCAGATCTCCTGCCCGAAAAGGGGTTTACCATGGAAGGTGGACTGGAATACCAGCAGAAGCTGTCGGGCCAGCTGATCAAAACAGAACTTACACTTTATCGTTCAAATATTGAAAACTGGATTCTTTGGATCCCCTCCTATCAGGGTTTCTGGGAGCCTCGCAATATCAGGCGGGTTCTTTCAAAAGGAGTGGAGTATAACGTTCATATTCAGGGATTTATATCCGAATTTAACTATAAGCTTTCAGCGATCTATGGCTATACCAGTGCTGTGAATAAGGGCGACCCGTTTATTTGGGGTGATGATTCCTACGACAAGCAATTGGTATATATTCCAAGGCACTCAGGAAATTTGATGGTTTATCTCGCTTGGGAAAATCTCCATTTTACTTACCAGTATAATGCTTACAGCGAAAGATACACCACCTCCAGCAATGATGTAACCCGGCGGGACAGGCTATATCCTTATTTTATGAATGATATCTCAGCAGGGAGCTTGTTTCATCTGAAAAGAGTGTCCCTAAGCCTGGAATTGAAGATATATAATCTCTTTAACGAGTCCTATCATACCATACTATACCGGCCCATGCCCGGAAGAAACTACCAGTTGGTATTCAAGATCCAGATATAAGTTTACCATGAAAAAATCCATGTTCATAAGCCTTTCTTTCATTTTCTGTCTCACTGGGTGCATGCAGGATGAGCTGCTGTGGGATTATGAAAAACCCCCTTATGATATTTCATACCAGGGGATTTTTGTGATCAATGAAGGGAATTTTATGTATGGGAATGCCTCCCTGAGTTATTATGATCCGGAGACACGAGAAGTCCTGAATGATGTGTTTTTTTCCACCAACGCCCTGCCTCTGGGCGATGTGGCCCTATCCATGACCATTCGTGACAGCCTGGGATATGTGGTGGTGAACAATAGCGGAAGGATCTATATATTCGACACCCATACCTTCGAACTAAAGGGCAAAATTACCGGACTTACCTCGCCCCGGTACATGCATTTCATCAGCGATACCAAGGCCTATGTCAGTGATCTTTATGCCAGGGCCATTGCCGTGGTGAATCCTGCCAGTATGGAAGTAATCGGATCGATCCCTGCAGGTAACGGCAACAGCGAATTTTATCAACACGCCACAGAGCAGATGCTACAGTACGACAGGTTTGTCTACACCAATTGTTGGAGCTATGATAAGCAGATACTGGTGATTGATTCTGAATTGGACCGGGTGGTAGATTCCATTGAAGTATTAAAGCAGCCCAACTCCATGGTGCTTGACAGGTACAATACCCTTTGGGTCCTTTGTGACGGGGGAACGCAGGGAAGTCCCTATGGAAGTGAGGAAGCCGGACTTTTGAAAATTGGAGCTGCTTCTACGAAGGCCGATATCGTCTGGAGGTTCTCTCCAGAAGAGAAACCCACTGAACTGAAGATCAACGGGAGGGGAGACACCCTTTATTTCATTAATGGAGCTGTCTATTCTTTTGCGGTGGAGGGAAGCTCCGATCCTGTATTATTGATTGAGAGTCCTTATGGAGGGACCCTGATAGACGGGTATTATGGACTGGATGTGGACCCGCACAACTCTGAAATCTATGTGGCCGATGCCATTGACTTTGTGCAAAGGGGAATGGTATACAGGTATTCTCCGGAGGGGATTCCCATCGACACCTTTCAAACAGGAATTGCACCGGGAGCTTTCTGTTTTAATTTCTGAAAATATATTGTAATTTGCCCCCAGCATTTCATTGATCCCATAGCCATGACTATACAGCAATACCAGAAGAAGTGCTCCAGGGAGTACCTGAAGAGCATTAATTTTCCCGAAGAGAACACTTACCTCTATGGTAATCCGGTTCAAACAGTAGTTCCTATTGAAACGAACATAGGAAAAGTTATGATCATTGGTCCGCAACCCGCCGCCAAGGTCTTTTTTGTGAAGGATATCCCGGATGTCCCACTTTTCGATGCCACGGCTCCCTTTTCCATTGAGCCCTATTATGACGGAAACCGGGTACGGAGCTCCTATACCGGGCAGGAGTTAAGCGAGGTGATCCTGGAAACCCTGGAGATTAAGCGGGAGCACTGCTGGCTTACCAGCCTGGTAAAAGTATTCCTGTTTGATGAGGATCATGTCAAGAAATACCGACGGCTGGGAAAGGAGATTAAAGCCAACAGATCTCTATACAGCGAATACGCGCTTAAAAGCATGCCCTGGCTGAGGCAGGAAATTGAGATTGCCAATCCCAAGGCTATTATTCTGCTCGGTCCCGAGGTGATCTCCAGCATCCTGTTGATCTCTGAAAAAGAGGCTGCGGATCTGATTACAGGAGAAGTGGTGGAAAAGAAGATCATCTGGAAAAACTCCAATTTTATCTGCCTGCCTCCTCCCGGCGTGATCATGGACCGGTCGGCCAGAAATCCCTGGCCCCGGAAATTTGCTCTTCAGATTGGTCCGAAAGCGGCCGAGGAGATCCGCAGACTGGACGCCCTGCCCAGCATCTGACAAGAGGGATACAGCCCATAAAAAGACCCGCCCCTGAACCCAGAGGCGGGTCTTATCATATCCGGGTATTTAATGAATATCTGATTTTTATCCTTTGGGATTTTTATATTCCGCTAAAGTCTACATTATCAAACACCAGCGATGGCAGTCTCCAGGAACGGCTGAGATCCACATCCTTACCAACGGCTACCAGGTCATTCCAGAGTTGTTTGAAATTACCGGTGATATTCATCTCCGCAACTGGCTGAATCAGTTTCCCCTTTTCTACCAGGAAGCCTTCAATGCCATATGAGAAGTCACCCGTGGCACCGTTGTTGTTTCCACCATTAAAGCCGGTGACCAGGATGCCCCTGTCGATCTCGGCAAGCAGGCCCTCCAGATCCTTATCGCCCGGCTTAAACACCAAATTAGTGGTCCCACCGGTGGTAGCCTCCATCTCCAGTTTTTTGCCATAATAGGTATCAATGTAGTAGTTTTTCAGGATGCCGTTTTCCACAATGGGCATCTTTTTGGTAGCCATTCCCTCGCTGTCAAAAAGCCTGGAACCACGACCCGAAACAATAAAGGGATCGTCAATGATGCTCATTATCTCGGACCCTATCTTCTCTCCTTTTTTCCCGATCAGGAAGGACTGCTTCTGCTGTATGGAACTCCCATTAAGTGCAGAAATCAGCGGACCCAGCGTACTGCCAGCCATCTTGTTTTCCACAATCATGGGCATCTTTCCTGACTTGATCTTTGCCTGCCCCAGGCGATCCAGCGCTCTTTTCAGCGCCTTTTTACCAATTTCCTTTCGGATCAGCTGATCACTGAAGATAGCGGATTCATACCAGCCACCGCGTGGACGGGCTTCTCCATCGCTTACTGAGACTGAAGCACTCAGGGAATAATAGCTGTTTTCAGAATCGCCTTCAAAACCGTTACTGGCCATCATGATGCTTCCACTCATCCCATCACGATAAGAGGTAGAAACAGAAATGATGCGTTCATCAGATCCCAGAACCTCCTTTTCAAGATCAAAGGCGTCCTGCACTTTCTGCTGGGGATCCACTGAGCCAAAGTCTGGATCGACAGTCTTCAGGTCGGGTCCGTCACCTTTGTAGTAACGGTCAGGATCGGGAAGAGTACGAAACTCATCCTCGGCCAGGTACCTGGTTCCTGCGATAGCCTCTTCGATAAACTTCCCCAGTTCCTCCTTGTTGGTAATTCTGTTGGTGGAAATGCTGGAATACTTGTTATCCACATAGAGGTGGATCTGCATGCCATTGCGGTTGGACTCCTGGAGCTTATCGATCTTCTCATCCCTGACCTCAATCTGGCTGCTGTTGTTGTTGTATATGGAAACGCGGGCCTGCTGTGCACCGTTCTTAACGGCGTGGTCCATGGCCCATTTTGCTATGCTGTATTTTTCGTCTTTAGTCATGATCAAAAATTTTCAGGATTATGCGCTGGTTCCTCCCACCGTGAGTTTCTTCACCAAAACAGAGGGAAGGCCCATGCCTACCGGTACGGATTGTCCTCCTTTACCGCAGGTCCAGGTGCCGGTTGCAGTCTGATAGTCCCCGGCAGCCATGGTAATGTCGGCCAGAGCCTGGGGCCCGTTCCCGATAATGTTGATGTCCTTGATGGGCATGGTCAGTTTTCCATTCTCGATCAGGGTACCGGATTTTACGAAAAAGGTAAAATCCCCTGCACCGATCTTCACCTGGCCATTGGTGAAATTATCCACATATACCCCGTAGTCAACACTGGAAATGATATCCTCTTTGGTATGGGGGCCATTTTCCATATAGGTAATCCGCATCCTGGGAAGCGGAACATGTCTGAAAGATTGTCTGCGTCCATTTCCGGTGGGATCCACTCCATAGTGCCTGGCACTGATCCGGTCGTGCAGGTAGCTCTCCAATACTCCGTCCTTTACCAGGTATACTTTTTTCACATCATTTCCTTCATCATCCACATTCAGGGCTCCACGGTTGTTCTCCATGGTTCCGTCTTCAATAATATTGATAAAGTCCTTGGCGATACTCTTGCCCATTTTATCTGAGAAAATCGATTCCCCTTTCCGGTTAAAATCAGCCTCAAAGGGGTGCCCCATGGCTTCATGCAACAAAATCCCTGATCCGCCCGCACCCAGGACCACCGGTAGCTCCCCGGCTTTTGGTTTTCCGGCTCCAAAGAGGAAGTTGGTTTTTTTCACAGCCTCCTGGGCGATCTCTTCCACCAGGGTTTCGTTCATAAATTCAAAGCCCTGGCGCATCGAACGGGCACTGTAATCATTTTCTATATTTCCATCCTTTTCCATGACACAAACCACACCCAGCGTAGCCATGGGGCGATAATCACAGGTAAGCAATCCCTCTGAACTGTAGAACATCACATAAGAGGTCTCGTCCCGCTGGAATACCCGGGCTTTGGTGACCTTTTCGTCCAGTTCAAACAGTCGATCATTGAGTTTCTGAACAAAGGGAATTTTTGACTCAATGCCTGAGTTTTCCCATTTCTGAGAAACTTTGTAGTAATTGGGAAGAGTTTTTTCGATGAGCTCGCCCTGGTTAAAGGTTAACGGATCATTGGCTATGTTGGCAGCGGTTTTTGCTACCTTCAACATATCCTGCAAACTGGTGGATTCGGTATAGGCAAAACCGGTCTGGTCGCCCTTCAGCACCCTGACTCCCACGCCGTAGTCCACATTGGAGTTTGCGCTGTTCACCTTTCCGTCTTCCAGGCCAAGGCTGTTGGATAAGGTATGTTCGAAAAAGAGGTCTGCGTAATCTCCACCCCTGGACATGGCTTCAGCAATTACTTTTTGCAAGATCTCCGGGGTCACTTCAAAATGGTCTAGATAGCTTTTCACGTCGGGTGAAATTTGTATGTTCTGGCAAGATTTTAATAGCGGAGGAAGCACCATGGTACCTGCCACTGCTGCACCGCCTGTTTTAATAAAACTTCGTCTGTTGAAATTCATTTTTACTGGATTTAGCTATTGAAGCGCCTAATGTACAATTTTCCAGGCTATTTGGAAATAATCTGGGGTATGTTTAGCAATTAACTTTACACTGGAATTCCCTATTTAATTGTTAATTTTAGCTCCTGACATACTATCATCTAACTTAAGCTACTATGAAACGCATACACTTTATTGCCCTGGCCATTACCGGGATGATGTTTTTTGCTTGTAACTCCTCCACGGACGAATGGATTACCCTGTTCGATGGGGAAACACTCGAAGGATGGACTGCCTCCGAGAACCCTGATTCCTGGAAGATTGAAGAAGGCGCCATTGTTACAGCCGGTGAACGCTCCCATCTTTTCTATACAGGAGAGGTGTTGGATCACAACTTCAAGAATTTCGAATTCAGCGTGGATGTGCTTACCAAGCCTGAGGCTAATTCGGGCATCTACATCCATACCAGGTTCCAGGAAGAGGGATGGCCCTATGACGGCTATGAGTGCCAGGTGCTCAACTCCAACGGGCAAGGGGACTATGTGGAGCACAAGATGACAGGCTCCATCTATGCCATACGCAATGTCTGGAAACCGGTGACCCCCGACAACGAGTGGTTCAATTACCGCATTAAGGTGCAGGGGAAGACCATCCAGACCTATATTAACGGAGAACTTGCCGCTGAGTATACAGAGCCGGATGAGGTTTACCGCCCGGAAAGCTTTGCGGGCAGACTTCTTTCATCGGGCACCTTTGCATTTCAATGCCATGATCCGGGAAGTGTGGTCGCGTATAAAAATATAAAAGTAAAGCCACTGGACGATGAGCTGCCAACTCCCGGAACACCCCCCTCCGACCTGGAATTTGAGAAGAAGATCGTTGATCTCTCCAGTCAGAACTTCCCCCTGATCGATTTTCATACCCACCTGAAGGGCGGACTGACTCTTGAGGAATTGCTGGCGCATGCTCGCTCTTATGGGTTTACCTATGGGTTCGCTGTGAATTGCGGACTCAAAATGGGATTTGAAAGCGATGATTCCCTGAAGGCCTACCTGGATGCCTTTGAGCCCACCCCCTTTGCCTGGCATGCCATGCAGGCTGAGGGCAGGGAGTGGCTGGACCTGTTCAGCGAGGAGAGCCGTGAACGTTTTGATTATGCCTTTACCGATGCCATGACCTGGACCAATGACAGGGGGGTGAGGCAGAGACTTTGGATCCCTGCAGAGACAGATGTTGGAGACCCCCAGGATTTCATGGATCAGCTGGTGGAAAATATCGTGAAAGTTGTGAGCACTGAACCCATCGATATCCATGTGAACCCTACCTATCTGCCGGCCGAGATTGCTGACCAGTATGATGCCCTGTGGACAGATGAACGTATTGACCGGGTGGTAAAGGCCCTGGCGGAAAGCGGAGTGGCCCTGGAGATCAACAACCGTTTCAGGATACCCAGTGCCAAAATCATCAGGAAAGCCAAGGAAGGAGGGGTGAAGTTCACCTTCGGAACCAACAATGGAGGGGCCGACGACCTGGGAAGAATGGAATATGGGATTGATATGGTCTATGAATGCGGTCTCACTTCACAAGATATGTGGTACCCGGGGGGCTAGTCTCACAGGATAAATGTCAAATGCAGTCGGAGTTACTGCCGGGTCATCACCAGTGTATAGGATCCTTCCAGTGTGGGAAAATAGCAGGGCCCGGAAGTTTCAATCCGGTCACTGTTTAAAGGTGTGCGAAACAGGTCGAAGCCTGGGCTGGAAGTTAAAACGGGATAGTTCCAGATTCCTACTAAATACTCTGGATCGGTACCTCCGAAATATACATCAAATTCGATCAGGGAGGTGTCTACATCAAAATCGGTGTGAATTGGAATTATGGCTGTTCCACTAGATTTGTCCAGGTTGATGTGATATTCTTCATAGTCCTTATTGACTATGTCAAAGTTTTGAAATATATAGCCATCAATCTCTGGTGTAATCGTTCCGCTTTGAGCAATGTTGATGCTTCCCGGCTCCTGGTTGTATCCCATGTCCCAATCGGATGGAGTAAGAGAAAAACTGAATACTGCATCAATGTTGTAATTGTTAAGACAGGCCATTTGATCGCAGGAATTGAACACAGCGCGAAACTCTCCTACCCATATTTCCAGGGAATCGATAATTTCCACCTGTATGGTATCTGAGGCACTTACGGTTCGTAAATCTCCATTGAATGTTTCCCCGTTGGCCACCACCTGGGTTTTATAATAGGAGATGGTGGAATTTGCCACAATGGAGGTAGTGCCTGAAATGCTATTAGCTGTAAAGGTTGCGGAGGCCTTCCCGTCCTGGTCGGTTGATACGTTAGAGGGAGCAACACTACCCAGGGCATCCGTAACAAAATCCACCGACTGTGTTTCGATGGGAACACAACCCAAATTCACAGTGGCAGTAAGACTTGTACTTTCTTGAATGGTGATTTTACTCTCAGCAGCACGAAGACTTATGCCCGCAACACAACCGTCGGTAACTTCCCGGTAGATGGAGACCTCGGGATCGGATGAACAGGTGGGATAGGTAACGCTTACAATGCTTTCGACCACCTGGCAGGTCCCGTTATTACAAACATTATCCCCGTCACCCTGTTTTATGATCTGCTTTTCGCATTTGCAGGGTTCCAGGGCACACTGTTCGGCTGCATACTGGTTCATGGCCTCCGAGGATTTGGCTGAGAAATGGTCCAGGGAGATATTCAGAATCTCAGTTTCTGAATCATATTCCAGGGTGGCATCCGGTAAGGGATGAACCTGATCAGACAGTTCTTTTAAAATGGGGACCGCTCCTGCCGGAAGTGTAATATTTGAAGCCTGGATGGTAATGGCTTTGCTGAAAGAAGTTCCATCCGGTTTGCCCTCAAAGGCCAAAAGCAATGATGCCTGCTCCGCAGGATTGAGCATAATGCCTGAATACGTTTGATAGTTCAGAAGTTCAATGCTGATTTCCTTTTCACCGCTAACAGCCCCTGCTGGAATGGTTACCCGGAGACCGTTTTCCAGGTCATAGGTTCCCCCATCCTGATCAATGGTGATGGTATTGCCGGAATCCGGTTCTGGTTCCGGCTCCGGATTGTCTTTTTTGCATGAAAGGAGTGAGAGTACTAGGATGAGACTTAGCAGGAACAAGGATTTAAAACTGGAATATTTCATACCTTAGAGCTTTGAGGGTCTGCCAAATAGGGCACTAATAAAATAGTTAAAAAGGAAGTAAATTCAAAGGAAGGTATTGACAAACATGTTTTTTCTTATATCTTGAGACAAACTAAAAAACATGGGAAAGTTTGATCTGAACCGTCGCCAGTTTTTGGGCGCCCTTTCGCTGGGTACTGCCCATCTGATGTTTAACAATCCCCTCTATGGGGCCACCGGGAGGTTTAGCTCAGTGGATCCCTTGCAGCGGGTTCACCTGGGAAAAACCGGGATAAGGCCTACCCTGCTGGGGGTGGGGACCGGGATCAGTGGAGGAAACAGAAGTTCATTTCTGACCCGGCAGGATAAGGCCAGGAGCATTGCAACCCTTCGACATGCTTATGATCGCGGAATCCGGATGTTTGATTGTGCCGATACCTATGGCACACACAGCCTGCTGGCTGAAGCACTGAAAGGCATGGACCGGGAAGAGATCGTACTCACCTCCAAGATATGGACCAGGGAAGGGGGAATCCCGGAACCGGAGCGACCCGATGCCAATATCGTCGTGGATCGGTTTCGCGAGGAGCTCAATACCGACTATCTCGATGTGGTGCAGCTGCACTGCATGGTTGATGCGAAGTGGACCGATGGTGAGCGGAGACAGATGGATATCCTGGAGGACCTGAAGGCCAAGGGAGTTATCCGTGCCCACGGGACCTCCGTGCACTCCCTGGAGGCCATGATTGCCGGGGTGAACGATCCCTGGGTGGATGTGCTCCATGCCCGGATTAATCCCTACGGGATTGCCATGGACAAGCCCGATCCAGCCGAAGTGGTTGAAGTGATTCACCAGATGCACAGCTCGGGCCGGGGCGTGATCGGAATGAAGTTGGTGGGTAACGGGGATCTTCGAAACGAAAGTGAGAAGATCGATCACTCGCTGAAGTTTGTACTTGGACTGGGAAGTGTGGATATGATGATTGTAGGATTTGAGACAGAAGCACAAATTGATAACTACCTGGATCGGATGGAAGTGGCGTTGAAGGAGGTTGTTTGAACCTGATAGGGCCATTGAAAAACCGTATTACCCATATCATTCTGTTGTTCCTGGTGCTCTCGCCAGCTGCTGCACAGGGTCCGCGATTCTACCTGGGATTTGACCAGATTCTGGACAACCGGGAATATTTTACTGAATACGGATATCCACAAACCATCTTCGGAGCCAGGATCAACCCCGGGGTCTTTTTCACCTTTGATTCGGTCCACCAGATTCATGCAGGAATCAACTATATGTACGAGTTCGGCGGTGCTCTATTCGGGGTGACTCCCCAGATAGACCTCTACTACAGCTACCAGTCGAATCGTTTCGATCTCAAGGTGGGATCCTTCCCCCGGTCAGGGAGACTTGAGCTTCCCCTGCTTCTGCTGACGGATTCGCTTGGCTACTATCGTCCCAATATGGAGGGTGCTTCCATACGGTTTAACTGGGCATGGGGAAGTATACATGGCTGGGTGGACTGGACCGGAAGGGAGACAGAGGAGATCAGGGAATCGATCCTTGGGGGCCTGGATGCAACTCTCAACTACCGGCTTTATTATTTGAAGGCCATAAGCACACGCTACCACCTGGCACGCACCACAGCTGGAGACGACAACAACCTGATCCGGGATGATGGTTCCCTGGTAGCCCTGGCCGGTGTGGATTTGTCTGAGCGGGTGGGACTGGACAAACTGGATCTCTCCAGCGGACTGGCCACTTCCTATGAGCTTATCCATTCCAGTGGTTATACCTGGAGTTTTGGCTGGTTGACCCGGCTGGATATGCGCCGGGGGATCTTCGGCATAAAAGGGTCCATGTACCTTGGAGGTCCATCCCTGCTGCATTATGGCGACAGACTATACAGCCATGGGGACTATGGCCGGATCGATTTTTATATAGACCCCTTCCGGAATCCCCGCATCACCTCCAAAATTGGGTGGAATGTGCACTGGTTACCGGGAGATGGACTGTACCACTCTCAGCAACTGCTCATTTCAATTAAACTCTAGTTTTATGGCGCTTTTCTCAGAACATCCATGGCAGTCAGGTAACCATTGACCATGGCTCCGGAGAATCCGCCCCCGATCTTTCCCCAGGCTGACGCTATAAATACATTCTCAGGTAAAGCCGAAAGGTAATCCAGCGATCGACCGGGATGCTGGGCAAAGCCGTAGACGGCTCCCTTAGGATTCAGGGTAAAGCGTTCTACACTCAGCGAGGTGGCCACTTCCACGTATTCCACGGCTTCACGAAATCCGGGAAGTATTTTTTCCAGTCGTCCTGTGAAGGTGTCGGCCACATCAGACTTCATTCGCATGTATTCATTTCGCTCCAGGCCTTCCCAGTCGGAAGGATAGTCTATGGCACAAACCGCACCCACACTTTTGCCTTCCGGAGCCAGCCGGGCATCCACCTGGCCATAGTCTACGAAAGTAAAACTGCGGGTAGAAAAATCACTGTGATTGTTCCCCAGGATATCTTTCTGGGACCGGACAGATTCATCGTAGATAAAGGTGGAGTAGTTTTTATTCCCGATGGCCTGCAGGGGTTTATTAAACCCATAGTAGACAGTCAAAAGAGAAGCTCCGATAGCCAGATCCTTAATGGATTTTGCAAGAGGAGCAGCGTCCTTTTTAGAAAGTAACTGGCTTAATCCGGGTACGGAGCCATTCATAATAATCTGGGGTGCACTGGCCTGTTCCACCTGCCCCTTGTTTTTCCCTTTTTGCTCCCGAAAAGTGACCCCCGATACCTTTTTGTCCCTGTAATCGATTGAGGTGACCAGCTGATTGAGCATGACTTTTCCGCCCTGTTCGGTGATCAGTTGACTCAGGGCGGTGGACAGGTTCTGGGATCCGCCCTGGATAAAGCTGGCTGCGCCTCCATAGTAGGAGCCCTGGGCATTCAGGTAGTAAAGCCAGGACAGGGAATAGGGATCATCGTGAAAATAGCCCAAATTCCCAAGCAGCACCAGCTTCAGATCCTCATCCCCGATTATTTCATCCAGGAATGCCCCCAGGCTGCGATCGGACTGGCCCTTGTGGGCCACCATAATCCGGCGCGCGTTCAATACATGATAGAAATAAGCATCTATTCCTTTTTCTTCCCCCGGGAAGCTCTTTTTTAGAAGATGCCCTGCCTTCTCCGGATCATGGGGAATCACCAGATCGTATCGCTCATTGATAAAGCGGTAGAATTCAGGTACAGGCAGGAAAGTCACCCGATCGCCCAGTCCAATATCTTCAAAGATCCGTTGCTTGATATCCCTGGGATGAAGTCCATCCATCTCATGAAGCCCCACTTCCATGGTAAAATCCCTTCGTTTAAAAGTGGTGGCGCAGCCCCCTGGCCGGTCATGTTGCTCCAGCAACAGTATACGTTTCCCCTCTCTGGCCAGCTTGGCCCCTGCTGTCAGGCCCCCCAGTCCGGCTCCTATGATAATCACATCGTATGTCATATGTTTCAATTTAGCTTCTTTAATTAGACAGGAATGGGATAGCGTTGAAATTCTGCATTCCGGTCAAATAAGTATCGGTAGGTGATATAATGTTTTACCGATTTACACCCTACGGATATAAAGATCTTACGCATCTTGGGATTAAAATCCCCCACCCAGGAGAATTCTATTTCGGTATACTGTGGTTTTCTCTTGAAGACCTGAACCAGATTCAGGATGATACCGGCCTCAATCCCCCGGCTCTGGTATGGGGGGATCACCCCCATTAAGACGCCCCTTGCACGGGTCATGGTCTTTTTCCTTTTCAGGTATAAAAATTTCAGCATGGCCATCAGGTGGAGTCTGCCATGGAGGTGTTTCAGGATCAGGTTCACATCGGGGTACATCAGGTAAATGGCGATGGGCTTGCCTTTGCTGTAGGCAATCCAGATAAACTCTTCATCCAGGATGGCCTTTGCCTTTTTCAGAGTCTTTTTTATATAAGAGACCTCCAAAGGTTCAAAGTTCTCTTTAAAGGAGGCCCAGGCTTCATTAAAGACAGTTACAAAATCCAATATGTATTTATCGGCTTCTTTCCAGCAAAAATGCCGGAACTCATATTCGGGATTTGAAACCACCCGTTGCGCGATCCGTTCAATCCTGGGAGGTAGTGGTTTGGTAACATTCAGATGAAAGCCCTCCTGTTTGAAGTAGGTCTGGAATCCATAGTTTTCGAAGAGCTCCTGGTAATAGGGAGGGTTGTATGCAATTTCATAGGAGGGATGGGTAAAACCATCCACCAGCAAGCCCCAGTACTTATCCGTCTCACCGAAATTTATGGGTCCGTCCATGGCCTCCATGCCCCTCTCTTTCAGCCACACTCTGGCCGCATCAAACAGAAGATTGGCGGCTTCCTGGTCAAAAATGCATTCAAAGAAACCCATACCCCCGGTGGGCTGCTTTTGCTTAAAACTACTGTTGCGGTCGATAAAGGCGGCTACCCGGCCGATCAGTTGCTGACTATCATTGTACAGTAGCCACCTGCATGCTTCGCCATGGGAATAGAAGACATTTTTAGCAGGGTCGAAGATGGAATCAATCTCCCTGTCAAAGGGACAAACCCAGGTCGGGTCGTTTCGATAGAGAATCCGGGGCACCTCCAGAAATGCCTTTCTGGCCCGCCGGGTTTTCACCTCCTGCAGGATCATGAAGCTTTGTGATATATGGATTCAAGCAATTTGCTGTACCTGTCGGCCACCACCTTGCGTTTAAGTTTGAGACTGGCTGAGAGCTCTCCTGTGGCGGGCGACCAGTCCTCATGTACCATGCGGAATCTTTTGATCCTTTCCCAGTCCATCAGGCTCTGGTTGATTCGATCGATCTCCTGGTTCATCACATGGATTACCTCCGGGATAGCTATCAATTCTTCACGCTTCTTTCCGTTCTTTATATCATTTTTAACACACCACTCTTTCAGGTAGTTGAAGTCGGGAACCAGCAGGGCACTGGCAAATTTCTCATGCTCCCCTACCACCATGACCTGGTCTATGAAAGAGGACTCTTTGATCCGGTTCTCGATGAGTTGAGGGGCCACAAATTTTCCGCTGGAGAGCTTAAAGATCTCCTTCTTCCGGTCGGTTACCATCAGGAACTTACCCTCCTCCAGGTGACCCACATCACCGGTATGAAACCAGCCCTCCTCATCAAATACGCTTCGGGTCTGCTCTTCGTCTTTGTAATATCCCATCATCACACAGTCGCCCTTGCAAAGGATCTCCCCATCCTCTGCAATTTTCAGCTCCACTCCATTGATCACAGTTCCCACCGAGCCCAGTTTACACTTTCCTTTTTCGGTGCGGTTAATGGTGATAATGGGGGAGGTTTCGGTCAAACCATACATATTGATGATTTTAAGTCCGCTTGCCCAGAAAATACGCTCCAGCCTCGGCTGAAGGGCGGCACCGCCGCAACCCACCAGTTTGGCGCAACCACCCAGGGCCTCCCGCCATTTACTGAAGATCATCTTATCAGCAATTTTCAGCTTCCTGTAGTAGAGCCAGCTTTTCTTCCCATGTGGTTCATATTGCAATCCAAGTTTTACGGCCCAGAAAAAGATCCGCTTTTTCATCCCGCTTAAGCTTCTCCCTCTGGCAATCACATTATCGTATATCTTCTCCAGGATTCTGGGGACAGCATCAAAGCCGGTGGCCTGGATCTCCTTCAGGTTGGCAGCAATGGTCCCCATACTTTCGGCGTAGTAGATACAGGCACCTGAGTACTGGGTTTGGTAGTTGCCCAGCCTGCCCCCCACATGACAGCTTGGGATAATCGCCAGGTAGCGATCATTCTCATTCAACTGAAACACATCCGCTGCTGCCAGGTAATTGCTCACCAGGTTTTTATGTGTAAGCATCACCCCCTTGGAGCGGCCAGTGGTGCCGGAAGTATAAATAATGGAGACAAGATCTTCGGGAAGTATGGAATATTTTATGGATTCCAACTGCTCCCTGGTTTTTGAAGAAGCACCCCGTCCCTTTTTAAGCACTTCACTCCAGCGTGGCACCCCTTCCAGGGCGTCGAAGGAATAAAAGTGTTTCACCTCATTGATTTTTCTGGCTTCAGGCTCAATGATCTCAAAAAGCTTCCGGTCCGAAACAATGACCATCCGGGCATTACTATGCTTCATGATGTAAGCATACTCTTCCGCGTTCATGGAGGTATAGACCGGTACATGCACCATCCCGGCCATGGACATACCCATGTCAACAAAATTCCACTGGGGCCGGTTGTTGGTGACTGTCATGATCTTATCCCCCTTTTTAAACCCCATCTCCAGCAGTCCGAGGGCAAACTGATGGGATATCTGATTGTATTCCTCTGAAGTATAGAATTTCCAGGTACCTTCTATTTTTTCGGAAAGGACCTTCTTGCCTGGAAATTCAGAAATAAATCTTTCCAGCAGGTCAAAATTACGTGTGGGGACCATGGTTGTCAGGGTTTGAGTACCCTGCAAGATAATCAATCTGGATGAAATAGGAAGGTCCTAATAATAGCTGCTCCCATCCCAGCAATGGGTACATAATTTCTCCTTCGGAAGCCCGATGGCTTCAATCAGATCGCCCAGGTTCTGGTAGATCAGGGAATCGATGCCCAGATTTTTAGCGATTTGCTCCACCATGTTCCTGTACCTCACCGAGGAGGGATCGGCGTACTCTTCCAGATGAGCATCCTCTTCCCCTTCCAGCTGTTTAATCGCCTTACGGGTGGCCAGTTCCAGAGTGGATCGCGATTGGGAGAAGTTCAGGAAGTTGCAGGGGAAGGTGAGCGGGGGACAGGCAATCCGCATATGAACCTCCCGGGCACCGGCCTGACGCAGGTCAACCGTGTTATCCTTAAGCTGTGTACCTCTTACGATGGAATCATCCAGGAATACCATGCATTTTCCCTCAATCATTGCTTTGTTGGGGATCAGTTTCATTTTGGCAACCAGGTCACGCATATTTTGGTTCTGGGGCATGAAACTCCTGGGCCAGGTAGGGGTATATTTGGAGTAGGCCCGTTTATAAGGAACACCGTTGTAATTTCCATAGCCAATGGCATGGCCTACTCCCGAATCCGGCACCCCACAAACGAAATCGGGTTTCACCGGATCTCTTTTTGCCAGGGCGGCGCCACAGCGATACCTCACTTCATCCACATTGATTCCCTCATAGTAAGAGGGGGGATAGCCATAATATACCCACAGGAAGGCACATACCTGCATTTTTTCACCGGCGGTTTTCAGGGTGCGGTAGCCCTCCGGAGTAATCTCAACAACTTCGCCAGGTCCCAGGTAATACTCAATCTCGTATCCGGTATTGGGAAAAGCGCAGGTCTCTGAAGCCACGGCATAGGCTCCATCCTTTTTACCAATAATGGCTGTGGTACGGCCCAGTTTGTCACGGGCTACAATAATCCGGTCTGGAGTGAGAATCATCAGAGTACAGGATCCTTTCACTTTATTGTGAACGTTCTCTATCCCGGCAACAAAATCGTTTTCCTCGCATACCAGGTTCGCTACCACCTCTGTGGGATTTACATTCCCCTGGAAGTTCTCCGTAAAGTGTCCCTTCTTTTTTAGAAAGTATTGCTCAAGCTCATCAATATTTACCATACGGCTTACCGAAGCGATGGCGAATCGACCCATATGTGAATTGAACATGATGGGTTGAGGATCCGTATCGCTGATCACCCCGATGCCAAGCGTCCCCTTAAATTTTGCCAGGTCGGGTTCGAATTTTGTTCTGAAGTAGCCATCCTCCAGACTGTGAATCGACCTTCTGAATCCCTCTTTTTCGTTAAAGAATACCATACCTGCCCGCTTGGTACCCAGGTGCGAATGGTAATCCGTTCCGTAAAATACATCGTAGACACAATCCTGTTTGGCAATCGCTCCGAAGAAGCCGCTCATGTGGTAGTTGCAATTAGGTGAGTAGTTGTCCTAAAACTAGGAAGAAAAACCAGGATTGCAAACTAAATTTAATGCTGCGGCTTTGGGGCTGCTTTCCTCATTCAAAAACACCTTTCTTGCAATCTTAGAAGAGCAGGTGCTGTTTCTCCTTATTGTTCCACCCGGCCTGCGACTGGTAATTTACCAGAAAGATCTTCAGATCAGCCTGGCTTTCATAATCCACGAAGTATATCTTTTTATCGGCCTGACTCTCATACTTCACAAAATACCATAAGCCATCCTCCGTAGCCTGTGATTCATACTCCACCTTATAAACCTTCAGGTCGCATTGCGATTCGTATTCCACCACATAGACCTTGAGATCGGCCTGACTTTCATACTCCACGGAAAACACCTTTTGCCCCCACAGCGACATAGGGGCAAGCAAAAACACAGACAGAAAGAGATACATTGTTTTCATTTCCCGATAGATTGGTGCAAATAAATCAACTCAAAAATTGATCCAAAAAAAATCCCTACCTTTTTATGATCATCTATAAATGATTTTGGTATGAAGTCCATCATCTGTTTCGGGGAGGTATTGTGGGATGTGTTGCCAGGCGGTAAAAAGCTGGGGGGAGCCCCCCTTAACGTGTCACTCCGCGCGCAATCATTTGGCAACAAAGCATTGATGATCAGCAGTATAGGCCGGGACAGTAGCGGCGAAGAACTCCTGGAGGAGATCAAGGTCCATGGCGGCAGCCTGGAGCATATACAGGAGAGTGAAAAGTTTCCCACCAGTGAGGTCCTGGTAGCGCTGGATGCACATGGGACGGCATCCTACGAAATAAAGATGCCCTGTGCCTGGGATAGCATTGTTTTACTGGAGCGGGATCTGGAAGCCGTAAAAAAGGCGGACGCCTTAATTTTCGGAAGCCTGGTTGCCAGAAGCCAGGTTTCGAGGGACACGCTGTTCGCCTTACTGGAACAGGCCAGATATAAAGTTTTTGATGTGAACCTGCGGCCGCCCCATTATACCCCGGAAAGAATTGTAAGCTTAATGAAAGCAGCTGATTTTGTAAAGTTTAACGATGAGGAGCTCTATGAGATTTGTGCCTACCTGGGATTTCAGGATAAATCTCTGGAAAAATGCATTCATTTTATGTCTGAACGGACCGGCACGGACCTGATATGCGTGACTCTGGGGAAGGATGGAGCAGTTCTATTTCAAGACCATGCCTTCTATTACAATCCGGGGTATAAAGTTACAGTGGCTGATACTGTTGGCGCTGGCGACTCCTTTCTGGGCTCTATGATTAGTGAGCTTTTGAATGACAGTCACCCACAGGAGGCCATTGACTTTGCCTGTGCCGTGGGCTCCATTGTAGCCTCAAAAAACGGAGCCAATCCCGAAGTTTCGCCGTCTGAAATAGAAGCCATGATGTCAACTCAGGATTAGAAGGCTTATTGTTCAGGATTGGCTGGCAGATTTGATTTTTGACGTTTTCGAAAGGAGGAGGGGATGAGATTAAAAGTTCTAATTCCAAACTTTCGTGCCAGCAATTCCAACCCTACCAGCGAAATTACCCCGCCGGGCAGGATTACCAGTGTAGTGAATATGGAGAAACGGCCTACGTCCTTCAACTGTTCGATGGCTGCTTTAACTTCCTCCTCGGTGGGAGGTACCTTTCTTCCGCTCAGATCCAGTTTTGCTTCCAGTAATTTAAAGAAAGATCGGGCCATCTCTTCGGTCTCCTCTGCCTCCTCTCCAACAATGGAGACCCCTTCCTGGAGCAGCTTTTTGGTTTTTATGGCATATTTTCGGGCAAACAGGTAACTCCGGTGGTTCTTTACCGGCAGTCCCCAGGCAGCATTTTTAAGTGCCCTGAGCTTAATGATGATGCCCGTTTCCTTTTGCATGTTTTTCTGCAAGTGCCTTGTATATGGGTTTATTTATTAACCCTGTGAAGAATGATAAGTTCATTTATTCCTGTGTATCTTTGAATTAGCCTTCTTCTTTATACTTAACGGGCGTTTTGCCGGTACCTTGTTTAAATACCCGAACGAAGGAGGATGTGGAGCCAAATCCGGCCAATTCTGCAATTTGAGCCAGGGAGCTATTGGAATGTTCTCCATTCTGAAGGAGCCTTTTTGCCTCTTTAATCCGGTAGTTATTTACATAGGTATTAAAGTTGCAGTGAAACTCTTTATTAATTAATTGTGAAACATAGGTTCTGTTGCTGCCCAGGGCTTTGGATATATCCCAGATATTGAGGTTCGGATTCTGCCAGGGGGATCGTTCCTCAAAATATTTCGAAAGCTCTGTTTTAAGCACCGGGTATTCTTTACCTTCCTTGATGGGCAGGGTCTGTAATTCTCTGTTTTTCTGAAACTCAAATTCAGTAAATGGTTTCTGTCTTAAACCTACCATTCCCAAAATGATATACAGGAAGGTGAACAGGAAAGCGACGGTGCCCAAGAGATAATTGTTTTCTGTCAGAGGGGTGCGACCAATGATGGTCACATAAATTCCGGGGATGGCCATAAATATCAGGAAAACAAAATTTACAACATAGAAGTAACGCAGTTGAAATCTATCCAGGTTTGAAAAGCTGTTTTGAATATTTTTTCGGGTTCTCAGGATATAGACCAGGGAAACACTATTGTAAAAAAGAATCTGAACGATGTGAATTACCCTTGCCCCTTTATACAGGACTGAAAGTATGAGAGCGTTTACTCCATCCAGGGGTAAGCCGTATAGATTGTTATTCATATAGGTCTGGTAAGTTTCCCAGTTAAAGGAGTAGGAGGCCACCAGCATGAGCGCTCCGATTACTATGGCAGGAGCAAAATGATATACCCATTTCAAAGATGAAATTTTATATCCGAAGGCACTATTCAGATACCTGAAATAGAGGGGGTAAAACATTAGTAAGGAAGCCAGAAAAGCAAAATCGAAATATCTGAAAGCTTTCCAGTATTCATAAAAAGAGAATACATGCCCGGCAAACAGTATAAAGCCATTAATGAAGAATAGTGACAGGTAATATCTGTTTCTGTATTGTTTGTTGGAGGCTGCAAATAGAAATAGTGCGCCAAACAGGGTAATATACAAGGAAGATAATAATCCGAAAGTATTTAACATGTTCCCCATTTCAGATCTAATTATAGTCAATATTTTACGATTTGATATGGTTATTTGTATGATTTGAAGGTCCGCTAATTTCTTTTCTTCTCACTTTGAAAACGTATTTAATGCTTTTCTGCAGGGGACCGTGGAAGGAATAGAATCATTCAGTTAAAAACAGGAGCAGAAGAAAATAAAACGCTAAAACTATATTCATGAAAAGACTAGTAATCATTACCACTTTGGCCATTGCCTTCTTTAATGTTGCCACAGCTCAGATCTCCATTGTCATTCAAAACAATGACAAGGTGTTCGAATCCTCGAAAATCGATACCATTATCAATCACATTGAACAGGGGGATACCATTTATTTACCAGGTGGGAACATTGTGCTGACCGGTGAATTGAGAATTGATAAGGAGGTGCACATCATAGGCGCAGGCCATTACCCGGATTCTACCTCGGCTACCTCCTATACAAATGTTTCAGGATCATTTATTCGATTTATTCCTGGCTCGGACAACTCCTCCATAACAGGGATTAATCTTTATCACGATTTATATATCGGTCTTACTATAGATGAGGCTGTGTCCAACATTACCATTTCCCGCTCAAGCTTAAGCAATGTATATTTTGGGCACGGCAACGTGAGAAACACTCCCAATACCTTCATTAATCTAAGGGAGAATGTTATTCGAGGCTCCTTAAATTGTGCGGATGTCCAACATGTGCTGGTGGAGAAAAATATTATCAATGGGCGAATCGACAATTTAACCGATAATGCTGTTTTCCGGAACAATATTTTTCTTTACCAGGGAAGCTATTCTGTTTTCAGAACCTGCACGGGTATCACCGTCAGCAATAATATTTTTGTACGAGATGATCATGGCCTTAGCGCTTCCACCATAAACAATAATCTTTTCCGACTGAACTTTGTGATAGTATCAGGAACCAACCTTGGCTCAGGCAATATTGTCAACAATGGGATTGACTCCCTGTTTGTAAACTCGGATGGAGACGATATCTTTAATTACAATACCAATTATCACCTGCACCCCGATTGTGACGGCATTGGTGCAGGAACTGATGGTACAGAAACTGGAATTTACGGATCGACTACTCCCTACAAAGAGGGGGCAGTTCCCTTTAATCCACATATCCGCTTCATCAACATCAGATCGGAATCAGAAAATGGAATCTTGCCCGTTGAGATTCACGTGGCAGCTCAAGAAAACTAGATATGGGGATAAAAATAAGCGTAATATCCCTTCTTTTGATGGTTTCTGGCAATCTGCTTGCACAGAATACCATTAACGGGTGTGAATACTGGATTGATGGTGATTTTTCCGGAAGAAGTGCTGTTTCTCTCTCATCCTCCGAAAACATGAGCTATCAGACAAGCATGGATATCCAATCTCTGGTTGATGGACTGCATACGATTCATTACAGGTTTTCAGATGACAACAATCACTGGAGCAGTGTGGCCTCCGAATTTTTTATAAAAAAAGAGGTCATGAATGGATCCCTTATCCGGGATGTGCTTTCTTATGAATATTGGATAGATGGGGACTTCAGCAACAGGGTGGAGGCTGAGATTGCCGGAACCCAGGACTTTAGTCTTATGGCAAATCTGGATGTTACGGAATTAATAAACGGCTTGCATGTCATTCACTACAGGTTTAAGGATTCTGAAAATGCGTGGAGCAGTGTGTTGTCAGAGTTTTTTGTGAAAATGGAGACCAATAGCGGAGCAGTGACCAGAGAAATCGTTTCGTATGAATATTGGTTCGACGCCGACTTTAGCAGTAGGACAGAGCACTTCATTGAAAATCTGGCGATTTTCAGACTGGCAGATGATCCGCTTGTTTCCGGCCTGGAAAGCGGACTGCATACCATTCATTACCGGTTTAAAGATTCTGATCAAAAATGGAGTGCTGTAGTTTCTGAGTATTTTATTTGTAATAACGGTGCACAGCGCGTAAACGATCCTGAAATTGTGGCATATCGATACTGGTTCAACAACGACAGCATCACAGAGGTGGCCCTGGACAATCCCGGTTCCGCAGTGGATTTCAGGGATACCCTGGAAATGTATAAATACCGGAAAGGGGAGCATTTTGCCACGCTTCAATTCAAGGACGAGTTGGGTATATGGAGTGCTCCTGTTACGGATACGATTGAGAAGATCGGGTTCCCCATTGCCAGGATGAATGACTCTCCGATCCTGGTCTGTGATACAGCTACCGTTGGATTTCTAAGTACATCCTATGATGCTGATTCGCTTTTTTGGACAGTGAACGGGGTCCCACTTGAGGGTGATACAACCCTTTCATATTACTTCGATGTAACAGGGGTGTATGAGCTCGGGCTAACAGCTATCGATACGGTCTTACACCTAGATAGTACGATATATGTGAATATCACCGTAGATTCTATCACAGCAGACCTGATCACCGGGGAAAGCTTTGAGATTTGTGAAGGAGATTCTATGCAGCTAGAGGCGGTTTCGGGCTATTCCTATCTATGGAATACCAGTGAAACCAGCCAGAGCATTGTAGCAAAAGACCAGCAATGGTACCTGGTTGAAGCGACCACGCTACTTAATTGTAAACAGCGGGATTCCGTGTATATGGTGGTACACGATAATCCTTTTATTGATCTTGGGGAGGACCGGAGTATATCTGAGAATAAATCCATTGATTTAGATGCAGGGCCCGGGTATTCCACTTACCTCTGGTATGACAACACAGTAGAGAGGTTAAAGACTGTTTTCGGAACAGTTTTAGGTATCGGGGAGCATCAGATCTTTGTTACAGTTACAAATTCCAATGGCTGTAAAGGATCAGATACCATTACTGTTTCAGTGAACTCTGCCCTGGGTATGAAGGGTTCGGAAAATCCGGCCCTCAAGCTATACCCGGTTCCGGTAAAGGATCATCTGACCATAGAAATTCCTAATTCCATGTTGGGATCCATCCTCAGGATCCACAATGCCGCAGGGATAATAGTCCATGAACAAACTCTTGAGAACGAAATCAACCGCCTTAATATGGCTCCAATGCCTTCGGGTTATTATGTTATTTCCTTTGTGGATAAGGAGCATATTTACCAAAAGACGATTGTTTTGAGCAGGTAAAGCCAGCGGATAACGATAAACTATCGGGCGTGGTCAAACGTACTTGAAAAAAGCAATTTTCTATCCTTAATTGGCAGGAAAATAGAGGGGGTGCCTGGCATTGTATCTGTGGATAAACTCCACCATTCTTTTTGGTCTCTCTCGTTTTCGCAGGGAGCTGTATTCAGGGGACAGCACCGAATCCCTTTCAAGCAGTTTTCCCAAGGCTTCAGGATTGTATGCAGTTAAAGTATTTGATTCAAAATCAAACAGGGAAGCTTTACCCTGTGCAGTCACGTACCGGTAGTAGGGCTTTCTGTTGTTGGTGCGGTATAGATCCTGGGTGCTGGAATAATACATGGCTGTATCATCTGGCTGGAATTCAGGTCTCTCCATGGTTGTAGCTGATGCGATGAAATGGGAAATACTTCCTTCAATAATGATTCTTTGAAACTTGCCGCCCAGCATGATATACAGGCGACCGCTCCTGGCATATCCCCATATATCACTGGTCCTTATGGATGCGCGGACTCCGCTTTCATCGTATAAGATGATCTCCTCCCTGATGATCAGTTCATCGAAGAAATTCCTGTTATAAGTATTCAAATCGGTGACAATCCTTCCCAGGGGTATGGGATCGTTCCATCTTACCGCATCGATATGGAGATATAATCCATCCTTAAACTTATAATCCCTGGAGTATGGAACCAAAGGCGTTTCCTCCTGCCCCCGGGCGTCCAGGGATTGGGAAAGCAGAAGGAACAGCACAAATCCAAAATATGTCTGAAGTAAATTCATAGCCGAGGATTCGCCGGAACTACTACCGTATCTCAAAAATTGTGCCTATGTGTTTACTTTACCCAGGCAATGGCCTGTCGCACCAGACGGCGAAAGTCTGGATTTTCATAGGCGTGGTGATCGTGCCCTAATTGCAGGTATACGATCCTGGATTTTCCATATTGATTGGTCCAGCCGATGACTTCCCCGCTCTCAGGATGGCTGGTCTTCAGCAGGGACTGAACGCCGGGCAGCACTTTAAAATTCCCATAGACCTCATCGTGAATGACAAAGTCCTTCAATCCGCTGGTAACGGGATGATTTTTACGGGCCACCTGTACTGTAAATTCCACGTCGTGTTGATAGGTAGATCTCTCCTGGTCTGGCCCAGATTCCAAATACCGGCCCCCTATAATCTTTTCGAATTCATCCCATGTTTGATAGGAGGCCAGGGAATGATGCAGGAAAACCATTCCCTTCCCCTGCTCCAGCAGTTTAATAAATGCGCTTTTATGAGCATCCTCGATCTCTTTCGCCATGTCATAGAAGAGCAGGACATCATAATCATTTATACGCGGTGAATCATATATATGATTGGCATCCGGGTGCATAAGCTCCTGATAATCTATGCCGGGCATCTCGTCGAACATCTGGAAAAAAGCTTCTCTTTCAAAGTCATGTCCCCCCGTCACGATCAGAATATTGGGTTCAGAATGCGACAGGCAGCTGGAAAACAGAATTGCAGAAGCTGCCAGTAACAGAATGGTGAGCAGCGATATTCTGGGATTTGGTTCAAGCTTGTTCATGTTGCTAGGATTTTTTTTCTTCTTTTTTGCTTTGGGTTCGGGAAGTTCTTTCAGGGAAATCCGGATGAGTTCACTTAACCATTCCCTGTCGTCGAGCCTGTCTTCAATCAGGAAACTAGGTTTTGCCCCTTCATAGGGCGGGGCTTCGACCACATTCCGGATAAATGCCCTTCCTGCTTCAGTGGGTTTAATAAACAGCTTATTATCACAAATGAGTGCGAATATTTTACCCCCCGAGAAAACCCCGTATTCACCAAACATTTTTTTGGCTGTAATTTCACCAGCGTTCTCAATCTGATCCAGAACAAAGTCCACAAATGCCTTATCCGTTGCCATACTTATTTGATTTTATCCAATCTTCGTTTACCATATAGTTCCAAAACCTCCCTGAGCTGATGGTAGACCTCCCTGGCGTTTTCATCCAGGCTTGAAATATCCAGGGGATGTAACTCCTCATAGTCCACGGGGATTTCATAAAATTCCCCGGTACTATATAGTTTATAACGGTGGTTTCGGGCAAATACCCGGGCGTTTTCAGGTTCCCCATTCCTGGAATACCAGCTATAGACCCATTCCCGGGGAGTCCCTGGTTCTCCCTGAAGCTGGGGAAGGAAACTCCGGCCATCCACATCGAGCGAATCTATATCAATATTCGCTGCCTCGCTCAGCGTTGGCAGAAAATCACTAAAGTCAACCAGGTCCTCACTTACCGAGTTAGGCTTTATGACATCGGGCCAATGGACCACCAGGGGGACCCGGGTCCCCGCGTCGGTGGACTTTCCTTTCGCCCCGGCGATCTCCCTACTGTTCATCCTGGAAATCACGGGAACATCCGTTCCATTATCCCCGGTAAAAATAAGCAGCGTGTTATTCTGCAACCCTAACTCTTTCAGTTTATGGACCATCTCCCCGACAATAAAATCCATATGTGCCACCATGTCCTTAAAATAGCGCGCCTCTCCTTTGTAACTCATGGTGGTGGAGTCGCCGCTGTTCCATTCCGGGGAGGCGGGAGCAGGACTAAAGGGGCAATGGGTGAGTATCATGGGATAGTAGAGGAGAAAAGGCTGACAGTTTTTTTGGCAAGTTTCCATAAAATCGAGCCCGTATTGGCTCACCACATCCGGACCATAGTCCGTGTCTGCATAGGTAATCAGTTTCCCATCCACCTCCAGAACAGGTTTGGAATAGCGGGTATCCCGGCCCGTGGAATCCATGCGTCCTCCACTAACTTGCCAGAGGCAATGTTTGTCAAATCCAGCATGCTGAGGACTGGCAGGATCTTTTCCCAGCTGCCATTTCCCGATGATGCAGGTGGCATATCCAGCTTCCCGGAGGAGATGAGCAAAGGTCGTCTGCCCGCTGTCCAGCAATCCAAAGCGGACGTAATTACGCACGTTGTAAATTCCTGTCATCAGCTGAACACGGGAAGGGGTGCAAAGTGGTTGGGCATAACAGTGCTCGAAGCGCATACCGTTTGAAGCCAGCCGGTCAATTTCCGGGGTCTGATAGGAGCTTCCTCCGTTGGCCCCTATGGTTTCATAGCCCAGGTCATCGGCCATGATCAGGATGATATTGGGCCCTTGGCCCTCAGTTCCGGTATTTCCCCCAGGACTACAGGATATTAAGAAAGCAAGTAAAACTACAGGTAAGAGACAGCTCCTGCCTGGCTGATTTCTATGTTTCATATGAGGGATCATTGTGCTTTTTTTGACTTGAATACATGACGAATACCAGGATGATGATTAGCTGAATTCCAACGGAAACAACAGATCCTTCAAATCCAAAGGAGCCTCCATTGATCCAAGGGTGTCCAGGACCATCCAGTCACCTATCCGGAAGTCGAACTGAGAATGTGTTTCTGTGCAGCAAGGGCATTCCTCCTGTGCGTATAGTGAAACCGCCAAAATCAGTGAAAAAATGGAAAGGCATGGTGACTTCATCAGCGAGCTATTTTTTTTTCTTTTCCACCAGGGTGATTACGATGCTGATCACCAGCAGCAACATGGCGATGATTCCCAGGTAGCTTCCTGAATTATTTGACCAGCTCAGATCTCCAAAATCAGTTACCGAGATATGCCCGATAATAAAGAGAACTGCTACCCCGATCAGTATGAATTTTGCATTTCTCATAAGGATCTTAATATAAAGATAGTGAATTAGCCATTAGAACTGAGATCCGATAATGATCCCCGTGTGCATTGGAATAAGCCAGATAATCCAGACCCAGAAACTGAATCTGTGAGTCAACCAGCTTTCCCATGGCTCCTGTTCCAATGGTATCGCAGGTAAATCCCAACCAGAAAACAACCGCATGCCAAATCTTCAGGCGCCTGGATATCTTTTCCGCCCAAACCCCCAGGGTATATAATATGCAGGCGGCAGAAATAAATGTAATAGCTATGATCAGAGTTTGTTCCACATCCAGGATATTCGTAAAGCTAATCTATTGTTTTTTTCCTTAACAGAAATTCAAGTTTTGAAATTATAAGTATTCCTCTTGTATACAAAACAGCTATCTTTGTGCGCTTGAAATCAGCACCGGACAAACAAAAACTCCGGGAATGTGTCTAACTGAAATAATAGTATAAGATATGAGCACCAAAAAAACTCTCCTGATGATCCTCGATGGCTGGGGTCTTGGTAAAGGAGATCATGCCGATGTCATCAGCCAGGTACCTACTCCAAATATGAATCGTTTAAAGAAGGAGTATCCTTCTTCCCAGTTGTTTGCTTCGGGGGAGAATGTTGGATTGCCGGACGGGCAGATGGGTAATTCAGAGGTGGGACACCTCAATATTGGTGCTGGTCGCGTGGTTTACCAGGACCTGGTGAAGATCAACAGGGCCGTTAAGGATGGCTCTATCAGTAAGAATCCGGCTCTGGTGGAGGCCTTCAGCTATGCCAGGGATACTCAGAAGCAGGTGCACTTTATGGGCCTGCTTTCCGATGGGGGCGTTCATTCGCTGGATAAACACCTGTACGCGCTGTGTGATATGACCGGTGAATATGGGATCAAGGATGTATTTGTACATGCCTTCGGGGATGGACGCGATACCGATCCCCAGAGCGGGAAAGGCTATATGGAAAAGCTGGAGAAACATCTGGCGACTTCCAATGGAAAGGTAGCCTCATTTGTGGGAAGGTTCTATGCCATGGACCGGGACAATCGCTGGGAGCGGATCAAGGAAGCTTATGATTTGCTGGTTCGGGGAATAGGCAGGGCGGCTACCGACGTGGTGAAGGCGCTACAGGAGTCCTATAAGGAGGGAGTGACTGATGAATTTGTACAGCCCATTGTGATTGTGGATAAGGAAAACAAGCCCCTTGGAACCATCCGGGAGGGAGATGTGGTGGTTTTTTTCAACTTCAGGAACGACCGGGCCAAAGAGCTGACCATTGCGCTCACGCAAAGGAATATGCCGGAGTACAATATGCATACCATACCCCTGCACTACTGTACCATGACCCCTTACGATGCTACTTTCAAGGGGCTGCATGTGATCTATGATAAGGACAATGTAACAAACACCATGGGCGAAGTGCTTTCAGGCGCCGGACTGACACAGCTGCGCATTGCCGAAACGGAAAAATATGCCCATGTGACCTTTTTCTTCTCCGGCGGAAGGGAGGCTGTTTATGAGAACGAACGCCGGATCCTGGTGCCTTCTCCAAAGGTGAACACCTATGACCTGAAACCTGAGATGAGTGCTTTTGAGGTGAAAGATGCGGTGATCAAGGATATACAGGAGAATGGGCCAGATTTTATCTGTCTCAACTTTGCCAACGGCGATATGGTGGGGCATACCGGTGTTTATGAAGCCATAAAAAAAGCAGTTCAAACCGTTGATCAGTGTGTGGGTGAAGTGGTGGAAGCTGCCAGAGCTAAGAACTATGATGTGATGATCATTGCCGATCATGGGAATGCGGACCATGCGGAAAATCCAGATGGTTCGCCTAATACGGCTCACTCCCTGAATCCGGTTCCCTGTATTGTGGTTACGGACGACTATTCAAAGGTGGAAAAGGGAATCCTGGCCGATGTGGCCCCAACTCTTCTTCACATCATGGGAGTGAAGCAGCCCGGGGAAATGACCGGAAAGGTTCTGGTATCCTAGGTGGTTACTGAAACTAATGATGAACCAGGGGAAGGATATCCTCTCGGAGCTGCAGGATTATTTTACAGATCTCTTCCAGGGATTCAGGTTCATAGATGATCTCTGCCAGGCTCGCCTGGAAAGTCTGCTGGCCACTGTCCATTTCGAAGTTTTCGGGGTGATAGCGGATTTCCACTTTGTCATAAACCCCTTTCAGCTTATTTACTGTATGCATATAACGCCTGATCATCAGGGACTCCTGTTGCGTGGAGAGGATTCCGGTAAGACTGTTCAGGGAAAATTTCTGTTGAAGAATCCGGTCACCCATCTCTAGCACGGATTTGTCCATATAAATCTTTACTCCGATATACATGGTTTCCAGCCAGCCTCCCAACAGGGATAGAGAGGCGAGAGATAGTTGGTTGTTCTCTTTGAACTGCGTGTCCATTTCTGTATAGATTTCGAAAATCTGCTTCTTCACAGAGTCGGGGTTATCCAGGTAGGATCTCTGCACCCCGGGCGAATCTTCAAAAATCTCTCCGGGAAGCTCCAGTTTTCCTGCAAGCAATTCAATATGGTGATAATACTCTGCTGTCTCACTGGTTCTTTCAAACAGGGTACAGTAACTCAGGTCAACGCCCAGAATCCCCAGGAGAAGGGCCATATGTTCAGGATTATCGTACATGGGGATCTTTTCGAGCGGACAGAGAATGCCAGGATCAAATCCAGTACCGGTCTCTTCAAAAAAAATGACAATATCAGTGGGGATTTTCAGGGCATAAACGATCTCTTCGATCTCTGCAATTGCAGGACTATCCCGGTCGGGGATAAAATCCGCTTCTCCGGATTGAGGACCTGAAAAATTGCATCCATATAGACATAAAGTCAGGATAACAGCGAAGAACGCAAATCGAAACATAAACGGGAATTAGATTAGTTGCGTAAAAGTAGCAAATCTTTTAAATCATGGAACGGGTTCTCATGGCTGCAATTATGATATCGATCAGTTCAGGCGGTTCCAGAGTCATACAATTCAGTTTGATATCAAAACGCGTGTAATCATTTCCTTTACCCTGGAAGAAATCCCGGAAAGCGGATCTTTTCTTATCAATATTCTGTGCGTAGCTACGAGCCTGGTCGATGCTGAAATTATGCTTGTCGGCCACCCTTAAAGCTCTCCACTCAAGGGGTGCCTCCAGGTAAATGTGAAGCGATTTAGGAATGTCCCTGGTGATGGCAACACCGCCCCGTCCCACAATAATTGCATTTCCGGCATTCGCAAAATTCCGGATCACTTTAGCGATGGTTGTCCGGATCTTCATATCCGATTTATAATAATCCTTGGATTGAGCCAGAAGCAGATCTTCAAGAACTCCTCGGCTTTTGTAATCGAAAACATGTTGAATCTGGCTGGAGTCCACCTGCAGTTCTTTGGCCGATTCCAACATGATCTCTTTATCGATCCATCTCCAGGGATGGTCTTTGGAGTGTGTCTTTTTCAAAGTATTTAACTTGGCGGAGAGTTCTGCCGCAATACTTTTGGCCGGACAGCCCACCTCTCTGGAAAAGGTTACCACCGGCCCGGGAAATATTTGTTTGGCCGGATCCTCCTTGTACCAGTTATCCAGGTATTTTGACAGATCTATTTTCATGGCTCAGAAACGAAGGGGTTCATGCTCAATTTACTATATTTACTATTCAATGTCAAGGTATGGGGCCCTTCGTGCTCTAAAACAATGATTAAAACGGACCTAATGTTTCAACAAAGTCTAATATTTAAACCCTAAAATTATGAACAAAATTACTGTAATTGGCGCCGGAAACGTGGGCGCCACCTGTGCCAATGTTATTGCGCATAAGGATCTGGCCAATGAAGTGGTTCTCCTCGATGTGAAGGAGGGACTGGCCGAAGGTAAAGCGCTGGATATTTGGCAGACTTCCTCCATCAATCACTTTAATACCCGGGTAACCGGTTGCACCAATGATTATCTGAAGACCAAGGGATCCGGGATCATTGTGATCACATCGGGTATTCCCAGAAAGCCCGGCATGTCGCGTGATGACCTGATCAAAACCAATGCCAATATTGTGAAGGAGGTTACGGAGAAGGCGATCAAATACTCTCCGGATGCTATTATCATAGTAGTCTCCAATCCACTGGACGTGATGACATATGCTGCATTCCTGGCTGCCAATAAGGATCCCCACAAAGTGTTTGGCATGGCTGGCATTCTGGATACGGGCCGTTATAAGGCTTTTCTGGCCGATGCCCTGAGTATTTCTCCAACAGACATACATGCCATGTTGCTTGGCGGACACGGAGATACCATGGTTCCTTTACCCAGGTATACTTCTGTAAGTGGTATACCGGTGACAGAATTACTGGGAAAAGAAGTGATTGATAAGATTGTAGAACGGACCCGTAAAGGGGGGGGCGAACTGGTGGGCCTGATGGGAACCTCTGCCTGGTATGCACCGGGTGCCGCCGTATCTCAAATGGTAGAAGCAATTGTGGATAATCAGAAAAGGATATTCCCGGTATGTGCTTATCTGAATGGGGAATACGGGCAGAAAAAGCTTTACCTGGGAGTCCCGGTAAAACTGGGGAAAGGCGGAGTGGAGGAAATCATAGAGATCAGCCTGAATACCGAGGAGAAAAAGTTGCTCACCTCCTCCGCTGAAAGTGTGAGGGGAGTGATGAAAGTACTGGATGAGATGAAGCTGTTTGAGGATTAGTTCTAAGCAGCACGTTCTCAAAGAGATAATTTTTGCGATATGCGTGATTGGCCTCCTGGCTGATTACGCATTTTTTTGTAGCTACTCTCCCAGTTGCAAAAAAATAGTGCTATATTTGCGGCCTATTCGAAAAAGACAATCAAGTAACTACTAATAAACAAGTTAAAAATGCAAAATAAAGGTGCTATCAGGTTCTTTACGATTGTTCTTGCGCTGGTGAGCATATACCAGCTTCTGTTTACCGTGTTTACGCAGAAGGTGGAGCGCAATGCCAGAGAGATTGCCAACGGTGATGTCCGCATAGAACGGTCCTATCTGGATTCGATGAAAGGGGAAGTGGTATATAATGTTCTGTTAAAGAAATATACCTACCAGGAGTGTAAAGAAAGAGAGGTTAACCTGGGACTTGACCTGAAAGGTGGAATGAATGTTATACTGGAGATAGCTGTGGAGGATATTATCCGTTCGCTGGCAGCCAATCAATTCCTGACGGATCCGGTTTTCACAGAAACCATGGCACTTGCTCATGAGAAGAAAAGCAACAGTCAGAATGATTTTGTGGATCTGTTTGCAGAGGCATTCGAAGAGCTAAATCCCGGGGCTCAACTTGCACAGTTCTTTATGACACCAGAAACTCGTGGTGAAATAGATTTTAATACCAGCAACAGTGATGTGGTAACCTACCTGAAAGCGGAAGCCGAAGATGCCATTGATAATTCTTACAATGTGCTTCGGAACAGGATCGACCGTTTTGGGGTGGTTCAGTTGAATATCCAGAAACTGGAACGCCAGGGAAGGATTCTGGTGGAGCTTCCGGGTGTAAAGGAACCGGAAAGGGTGACCAAACTGCTTACGGGTACAGCTAATCTGGAATTCTGGACCACCTACCAGGCTGCTGAAGTGTGGAATTACCTGGACCAGGCTAACCGGACTCTGGCCGAAATCTTAAGGACGGAAGCCCAGGCAAAGGGTGTTGCAGAACCTGTAACGGGAGAAGTGCTTTCAACTGAAGAAACTGCAGAAGAAGTAGCCGTGGTAGAAGATGATCTTCTGCTTGACACTACTGGACTGGACCTCCTGACAGATCTGGATACCGCCCAGGTATTTGACGACCAGGAAGCACAGTTCTACCTGGAAAATCCGCTGATTGCTGTTCTGACCCCTTACCTGGATAATCAAAGAAATTTTATACCGGGATCGACAGTGGGTGTGGTACTGTTAAAGGATACTGCCAAGGTGAATTCCTACCTGGCCATTCCCCAGATCAGGCAGTTGTTCCCCTCTGATCTTAAATTTGCATGGCATTTTCAGCCCCAGGGCGAAGAACAGCAGTTTATCAGATTGCATGCTTTGAAGGCAACCAGGAACAACCAGCCGGTCATGGAAGGAAAATATGTGACCGACGCCAGAGTGGGAACGGATCCCTATACCGGCGAGTTCAATGTAAGCATGAACATGAATTCAGAGGGTGCCAAAAGATGGGCCAATGTGACCAGGGAAAATGTAAATCAGGCCATTGCCATTGTTCTGGATGGACTTGTGTATTCTGCTCCCAATGTTTCAGAAGAGATCAGGGGAGGCAGCTCTTCCATTTCCGGTGATTTTAACCAAGCCGATGCGGATGACCTGGCCAATATCCTGAAGTCGGGTAAGATGCCGGCACGTGCCCGGATCGAATCCAGCGAAGTGATTGGACCCTCCCTGGGTGCCAAGTCCGTCAAAGACGGTCTGAATTCCTTCCTGATTGCCTTCTTGGTGGTTCTGGCTTATATGTTATTTTATTACAGCCGCAGGGCTGGTATGGTGGCAGATATTGCCCTGATCGCCAACATGTTCTTCCTGATGGGAGTCCTTGCATCCCTGCAGGCTGTCCTCACGCTTCCGGGTATCGCCGGTATTGTGCTGACAATAGGGATGTCCGTGGATGCGAACGTGCTGATATACGAAAGGATCCGTGAAGAACTTGCGGCAGGGAAAAACATGAAGACGGCTATCAAGGATGGTTACAGGAATGCCTATTCGGCCATTTTCGATGCGCAGATCACCACATTCCTCACCGGCTTGATCTTGTTCTTCTTCGGTACAGGCCCCATCAAAGGATTTGCGACTACACTGGTAATTGGGATCTTGACCTCCCTGTTCTCTGCGATTATTCTGACCAGACTGATGTACGAACGCATGCTCACCAAGAATAGGAAGATTACTTTTGATACGAAGATCTCCAGAGGTGCCTTTAAAAACACCAAGATCGATTTCCTTGGAAAACGCAAGATCTTTTATGCTATTTCAGGGGTGTTCATTCTGGCTGGAATTGTTTCGCTGGCAACCAAAGGCTTGAATACGGGTGTTGATTTTACCGGGGGACGAAACTATGTGATCACTTTCAATCAGGACGTGGAGACTGTAGAGATTCAGAATAGCCTGGCAGCAACTTTCGGAGAGGCCCCAACGGTCATTACCTACGGCTCAAAGAATACAGTCAGGGTAACTACCAAGCACCTGATTGATGATGATCGTCCGGAGGTGGATTCCATTATCAAAGCCGAGATGTTTGCGGGCTTACAGCCATATCTGGACAGCGATACAAGCCTGGATGAATTTATTAACGGACAGGACTATATTATCAGTTCACATAAGGTGGGTCCCACCATTGCGGATGATATTAAACGGACCGCGGTCCTAGTTATCTTTGCCTCGCTCTTAATTATCTTCCTCTATATCCTGGCCAGGTTCCGCAACTGGCAGTTCGGACTGGGGGCCCTGGCTGCACTGGTGCACGACGTTTTGATTGTGATCGGACTCTTCTCCCTCTTATATGGCATCATGCCCTTCTCTCTGGAGCTTGATCAATCCTTTATTGCAGCCATCCTTACGGTGGTGGGTTACTCCATTAACGACACCGTGGTGGTATTTGACCGGATCAGGGAATATGTGGGGCTGCAGAAGAAGCGGGAACGCAAGGATATATTCAATACTGCCCTGAACAGCACTCTGAGCCGTACCTTCAGTACCTCACTGAGTACCTTCTTTGTATTGCTGGCCATCTTTATCTTTGGAGGGGATGTGATCAGGGGCTTTATATTTGCCCTCTTGCTGGGTGTGGTGGTAGGTACCTATTCATCGCTGTTTATTGCTACCCCGGTAGTATATGACACGGTCAAAGGGGATGAAACGACCAGGATACTCAAAGGAGCCGTAAGAAAATAGGGCATATTTGAACCTCTACTGAGGGGTGTGGGAGCTGATCTTAAGGATAAAGCCCACGCCCCTTTTTGTTTCCAGGGAAACAGCAGGTTCAGCCTGGATATATTTTCGGATCCTCGAAATAAAGACATCCATGGAACGGCCCAGAAAGTAGTCGTTCTGACCCCAGAGATCCTCCAAAATCTGTTCTCGCCTGACCACCTTATTCTGATGTTCAATCAGATATTTCAACAGATCCGACTCCCTGGGAGTGAGGTTATAGAAGTTCTTTCCATCTTCAATCAAAAGCTCGCCATATTTAATATGGAGGCATCCAATTTTCGAAGTACTGGGATCCTTTTTCCCGGCTCTCTTTAAAATATTATTGAGCCTGAGAACCAACTCCTCCGCCTCAAAGGGTTTGGTGATATAGTCATCAGCTCCTATTTTCAGTCCCCGCAAGCGGTCCTCCTTCTGATTTTTGGCTGTCAGAAATACCACGGGCATGGCCGGGTCAAGCTTTCTGATCTCCACGGCCAGCGCAAATCCGTCCATGACAGGCATCATGATATCCAGGATGCAAAGATCCACATGGTGCTCCCGGAACACCTTCAGGCCATGTTTGCCATGATAGGCTGTATATACATTAAATCCGGATAACTCCAGGTATTGCGCCAGCACTTTCTGGAGATCAATATCATCCTCAACAAGTAACAGGTCAATCATCTGCAGGTAGTTTGATAATAAAAGTGGTGCCTTCTCCGGTTTTACTTTGAACCGTTATGGTTCCTCCGTGAGCTTCCACGATCTGTTTCACATAGTAGAGTCCCAGTCCCAGTCCCCTGACCACACGCTGCCTGGCCTCTTCTCCACGATAGAATTTTTCGAAAAGGTGTTTCTGCTCCTCTTTTTTGATTCCGGGCCCATTGTCCGATACAGTAATCCATAAACAGCCATCCCCGTCTTTCAGGCCAAGCTCTATCCGACATGGATCAGCGCCGTAACGAACTGCATTGGAAAAAAGATTGTTCAGGACAGTGGACATATGGATCTCATCCAGCAGGTAGGTACTGTGATTCAGCTGGAAATCCATATGGATCTCCGGAGAATCCCTTCCGTGCTCCAGCTGAAAACCTTTCACCAATTGCCTGGTCCAGCCCTCCACCTGAAGGTGTTCAGGTTTCAGCCTCACCTGATCCTTCTCCCAGATATTGATATCCAGGATCCGGTCGATCAGTTCCGAAAGGTGTTTATTTTGTCTCTTGATAAGTCCTGAAAGTTCCTCCACTCTCTCCGGATTCTGGATGATTTTCCGGTTGCCCAGAGAACTGGAAGCCACCGAAATGGTGGATAGTGGCGTTTTCAACTCGTGGGTCATGTTATTAATGAAATCACTCTTCATCTCTGACAATCGTTTCTGTTGAAGCATGTTCCGCAGGGTCAGGAAAAAGACAGTAAATACCAGGAGCAAAGTAAACAGGTCCAGGACCAGGATTAGCCACATCTCTCTCAGGATCAGTTTTGAGCGGTTTACAAAATCAATGTAGATGCTGTAGGAGATATTAAAGAAGTTGCGCTCATGGGTGAACTTACCTGCCAGCAGGGCATCTGCAGGCGCCAAAGGAAGCTGACCGCCATTGGGATAAACCTGCTGCCGGTAGCCAAGATCCACCAGGTAGAGCTCTTCCACCTGAAGGTAGTAGGTAAACTCAGGATCTTCCCCTGCCTGGTGAAGGTAATCGCCAATAAAATATTCAGGTTCCCGGTACTGGTTGAGGATTTCCTGGAATACCTCACCCGGGGTGCGGCCGAGGGTATCTTCGGATGTGTACAAAAACTCAAGGGCCCTTTCATCCAATAGAAACAGCACGGAGTCGAAATCATAATTGTAATCCATGCTGGAGAATTTGGAAATAGCCTCTTCCACAATCTTCCCGAATCGGGTATCAAACTGCTCTTTCCTGGTACGGTAGGTATTGGTGATAAGAATATATTGTACCACGATTAGAACCAACAGTGCCACAGTGGATGATCCTATGAAAAAACGGCTCTTCATGTTTTCAAGTCAAAAGCTAAGATACGGCCTTTCCCGCATCGTTAACCTATCATTAACACTCCATTAACCAAGATGCACGGCTTCACCTCCTATTTTTGTAAACAGAAACCTATTAAAAATCACAGCATGAAAAATTCTACCAACTTCAGGATACTCCCTTTGACAGGGATCTTTCTTTTGCTGGCTTCCGGGACCATGGCTCAGACAACAGAAGAGAAGAAGACAAAGGAAAAGGAGATGAAAGCCAAACAGGAGCAGTTAGAGCTCCAGAGGCAGCAGATGAAGGAGCAACAGGAAAAAACAATGGAGATGGCAAAGGCTTATGCCGAGCAGGCCAGAGAAGCTTCGAGGGTAGACAGAAGTTCAGCCAGGGTTTACTCCCGTAGCAGCGGTTTTGGAGACGAACCATCTTATTTTATATACTCGGGCGGACAGGAAAACCAGTCCCAGCTGACCATCCGAAACAGTTTTGACGGAGAAACGGATTCCTCCGAGGGGGAATTTGATGTGGATGAGAGTACAAGCCATATCCGGTGTAGCATAAATGGAAAGGCTAACTCGGGTAAAATCACCATCAAAATTCTCTATCCGGGAGGCAAAGTATTTAAAAATCTGTCCATTACCTCCTCGGCACAGATCTCTTTCTCCCAATCGTTTTCCATAAATGAGGATGAGAAGGATAAATATGTGGGAGCCTGGAGCTATAAAATTACTGCGGACAAAGCAGAGGGAAGTTATTCTTTATCGTTTATGACACACTAGGATAGTCAATTCAAGTTTACTTAGGTCCGGGGCCGTTCTGATGTAAATCAGGATGGCCTTTGCTTTCTAATACTCCGGAATTACTATCTTTGCGTAAATCATTACAAGGATGTTTGGGATTGTATTATTTATTAGCGGGCAGGAGATTGTATTTGCAGTCTTGATTGCATTGTTGTTGTTTGGATCCAAGGAGATTCCCAAGCTGGCCAGGACCTTTGGCAAAGGGATGAAAGAGTTCAGAAAAGCCACTGATGATATTAAGCGGGAGTTTGAAAGCAGTACCCCGGAAGTGATGGAAGATTTCAAGGCGATAAAGAAGAACATTACCAAAGATGTCAATGTCATCAAGGAAAACCTCACCAAGGACGCCAATGAAATAGGCAAGAATCTGACCAAGGACGCCAATGAAATAGGCAAGAATCTGACCAAGGACGCCAATGAAATAGGTAAGAATCTGACCAAGGACGCCAATGAAATAGGTAAGAATCTGACCAAGGATGCCACTAAAGTCGCGAAGGGTGTAAAGAAAAATCTGGACATCGGTTAGCCGGACTTTTACCCATGGCACAAGTTTACCTTTTATTGCTTGCGGGACTTGCACTGCTTTTTGTCAGTGGAAAGTTCCTGGTGGACAGCAGTGTGGCCATCTCGAGGCGATTGAGGATACCCAGGATGATAATTGGACTTACTGTGGTGGCCTTTGGAACCTCGGCTCCTGAGTTGCTGGTGAGTCTGCAGGCCGCTTTTTCCGGCTACCCCGAAATAGCCATAGGAAATGTGGTAGGGAGCAATATTTCCAATATCCTGCTGGTTCTGGCCATTACTGCCCTGATTTTCCCCATCCCGGCACCCGCCTCTTCCGTGAAACGCGACTGGCCCATAATGATGGCGGTCTCTCTGCTTCTGTTCGTTTTTACCCGGGATGGATTGATCTCCAGGACAGAAGGAGGAATCCTGGTAGGCCTGCTGGGCGGATATATCGCCTATTCAGTGGTACGGGCCAGGGGAGTTGTTCCTTCGGAGAGTAAGGAAGCAATGTCCGGACTTATGAAGTGGTGGGTAGCCATGCTAATTTTTTTGGTCTCCTGCTTGGGTCTGGCCTTTGGGGCCGATTTGCTGGTGAAGAATGTAGCCCTGATCGCAGAAGAGCTGGGCATGTCAAAAAGAGTGGTTTCTATTACCATGGTAGCGGTGGGCACCAGCATTCCGGAGGTGGCCACCAGCGTGATTGCCGCACTTAAGAAGGAGACGGACATTTCAGTGGGGAATATCATCGGGTCCAATATTATGAACGTCCTTTCGGTGCTGGGCGTTACCAGTTTGGTAAGCCCTATCAGTGTCAGCAGGGAGATAGCCAGGTTTGATATTCCGTGGATGTTGGCAGTATCTTTTCTACTGCTATTGCTTATGTTGCCAGCTGCTCGTTCGCGGATCACCAGGTGGGAAGGCAGCCTGATGATTCTCATCTATCTGTTGTATATTTACCTCTTATTCTAATGAAATGATCAGCACAAGGGAAATCACAAAATCCTATGGAAACCTGCAGGTATTAAAGGGTATCAGTCTTGAAATTGCTGCCGGGGAGGTGGTCTCCATTGTGGGTGCTTCCGGGGCAGGGAAAACCACCCTGCTGCAGATAATGGGAACCCTAAGCAAGCAGGATGCCGGCAGTATTACCATAAATGGGATAAATACCGGCCAGCTCAATGGAAGCAAGCTGGCGCGCTTCAGAAACCAGAACATCGGATTTGTGTTCCAGTTTCACCAGTTGCTGCCAGAGTTCAATGCCCATGAAAATGTATGTATCCCCGGTTTTATAGCTAACAGGCCGAGAAAAGAGGTGGAGGAACGGGCCAGGGAGCTTCTGGATTTTCTGGGACTCCTGGGGCGTCTGGATCACAAACCTTCAGAATTATCAGGAGGGGAACAACAACGGGTGGCTGTGGCCCGGGCACTGATCAATGATCCGGAGGTGATTCTGGCCGATGAACCTTCCGGAAACCTGGATACGGAAAATAAACAGGAATTGCATAAACTTTTTATGACCCTGCGCGACCGTTTCCAGAAAACCCTGGTGATCGTGACCCATGATCATAGCCTGGCGGGGATGGCCGACCGTATCATTACCATGAAAGATGGCCTGATCGTTTAGATATTCTTTGCCGATGAAGGGACAGTGACCTCCTCCTCCTTAAACCGGATGCCATAGCCTTCCAGCTCTTCAAGAACAGGATTATATATTTCCGGGTCAATGGGAAGCTGAACCCCCTTTTTCAGATAGGTTCCTTCCAGGATCCGCCGGGCCACCATGGCAAGAGGCAGCCCTACGCTTATTGACATGGCCGTATTCTTTGTGTTTTCACCAATGAAGACCATGGTGGAAAATCTCTTCTTATGAACTCCCTTCTTATCAAAATCGAACTGGTGCTGCATCACGATCATATCTTTATCGTCCGGGTCCAGCTGCCATTTCTCTTCCAGGATCTTCTGAAGAATCTTGGCGGGGGTCAGTCCGGGCACCCCGATTTTTGTATCATCAAAAATGCCCAGCCATCTCAGTCGCTCCATCATATCTGAATCTTTATCCAGATTCAAATAGTTAAGCAGTTTCTGTTCTACGGGAATATCAGTCTGGAAGGCCATGAAACTATTAATAAACTCCCGGTAGCTCATCTCCTCCGTATTTTCCATCACGTAGGTATCATCCGTGGCTCCGAGCTGTACAAAAGTGTCCCAGGCCTCACAGAAACCGGGCCGTCGGATAGTCCCCCGAAACATGGTCTTCAGATTATGCAGACCGTAGGTTTCCCGGTAAGTGAGCGAGTCCCTGTTTCCATAGACTTCGAACTCACCCAGTTCCGGAACTTGGATGGTTTCGATACGGCTGAATACTTTGTGATAGGGGATATACTTGAATTTTCCGTTATGAAGGAAGCGGGCACCGTCATGACCTGCGAGTACCACATTCCTTGGATTCCAGGTAAACTTGTATCGCCAGGGATTGTTTTCATAGCCCGGAGCCACCAGTCCGCCCGTGCTGGATTCAAAAGCCTTCAGCTCGACACCCTCTTCCCTGATCCTGTTGATCATTTGCATGGCCGACATATGGTCGATCCCTGGATCCACCCCACACTCGTTCATCAGCACAATTCCCTTTTTCCGGGCCTCACTATCCAGGGCACTGATTGCTGGAGAGAGATAGGAGGCAGTGACCATATTCCTCCCCAGCTCCACGCAACTTTCAGCCACCATATGATGAAGTCTTGCCGGAAGCATACTGATGACAATGCTGGCACGGTCTATCTCTTCCCGTCGTTGAACCGGATCAAACACATCAAAACGAAAGGCCTCTCCACAGGGGTGGCCCCCAATGCCTTCCATTGCATTTCCAAGTTTAATATCCCCAACCCGGATCTTCCATTGGTTTTTAGAATGGTTCAGGAAATATTTGATCAGTGAAAAGGAAGAGAGTCCTGCCCCCAGTATAAGAACGGTTTGCATGAGTCTAGTTTTTTAACTGCGCTTTCAGGATACGGGCAATGTATTTTCCGATAATATCGAATTCAATATTGACGACAGTTCCAACTTTAATCCGGTGAAAGTTGGTTTGCTCGTACGTATACGGGATAATAGCTACCTGGAAAGAATGATCCCTGGAGTTAACTACGGTCAGGCTTACCCCGTTTACAGACACAGAACCTTTTTCAACAGTGATATGTTCCTCGCCTTTGGGCTCATATTCAAAGGTATAGTACCAGCTTCCTTCTGCTTCCTTAACCTGGGTGCAGCTGGCGGTCAGGTCCACATGGCCTTGGACCATATGTCCATCCAGCCTGGAATCCAGCCGGGTGCTGCGTTCCAGATTTACTTTGTCACCCACCCGGAGCAGTCCCAGATTCGATTTCTGCAGGGTTTCCTGAATGGCAGTGACTGTATAACTATTTTCCTCTATGCGAACCACCGTGAGGCATACCCCGTTGTGTGAGATGCTCTGATCGATTTTCAGCTCATCTGTAAATGAGCATGATATGGTGATATGCAGATTTTCCTGCTCTTTTTCAAGATGGACCACCGTGGCGGCCTCTTCAACTATCCCGGAAAACATTAATCCTATGGTTAAGTGTTATTAAACGAAAGGGTATTAGCTAAGGTGGATAAAGCTAAATACAATATTCCAATCTAAAGAGACTGTAAAACATGTTTAAGAAACCCTGAAGGCTTTCTTGAAGGTATCCACATAGTCCAGCTTCTCCCAGGTGAAAAGTTCCACTTCCACGGTAAAAGTCGGCCAGTACTGTGATTCAAAGCGCTTCGTAATAAGCTGGGGAGTCCGTCCCATATGTCCGTAAGAGGCAGTTTCCAGGTAGATGGGGTTCCTCAGCTTCAGCCCTTTCTCAATGGCAGCAGGCCTGAGGTCATAAACCTTTTCAATCGTACGGGCAATCTCACCGTCTGTCAGGTCCACCTTGGATTTTCCGAAGGTATTTACGAAAACGCCGATGGGTTCAACAACCCCAATGGCATAGGAGAGCTGCACCAGTATCTCATCAGCGATGCCGGCAGCCACAATGTTTTTTGCAATATGACGCGCTGCGTAGGCTCCGGAACGGTCCACCTTGGACGGGTCTTTCCCGGAAAAGGCTCCGCCTCCGTGTGCCCCTTTTCCCCCATAGGTGTCTACGATGATCTTCCGTCCTGTGAGCCCGGTGTCTCCGTGCGGACCACCGATAACAAATTTACCGGTTGGATTAACATGGAGGATGAACTGATGATCAAACAGCGACTGAAGACGCTCGGGAAGTTGCCTGACCATCCTGGGGATCAGGATCTCTTTCACATCGGATTTTATTTTCTCCAACATGCGTGCATCATCCGTGTCGAACTCATCATGCTGGGTGGATATAACGATGGTATGGACCCGGATGGGTTTGTCCTGATCGTCATACTCAATGGTTACCTGTGACTTGGAGTCGGGTCTGAGGTAAGTCATTTCCTTCTCCTCCCGGCGGATATTGGCCATTTCGATCAATAACCTGTGGCTAAGCTCCAGCGGGAGAGGCATGTAGTCGTCTGTCTCACTGGTGGCGTATCCGAACATCATTCCCTGGTCGCCAGCACCCTGCTGCATAGGATCTTCCCTGTCCACCCCCCGGTTGATATCATGGCTCTGCTCATGGATCAGGGTGATCACTCCACAGGAGTTGTACTCGAACTGGTAATCGCTTTTCGTATATCCTATCTTCTTAATGGTTTCCCGGGCCACCTTCTGAACATCGATATAGGTAGAAGTCCGGACCTCACCGGCCAGAACTACCTGTCCGGTGGTTACCAGGGTTTCACAGGCTACTTTGGATTTTGGATCGAATGCCAGGAATTCGTCCAGCAATGCATCCGATATTTGATCGGCTACCTTGTCGGGGTGTCCCTCAGAAACAGATTCAGAAGTGAATAAATATGCCATGATTGTAAAATGTTATATGTAACACATTAAAAATGAGGAAGGTGACTGGTTGCCGGAAAGCGCCTGGTTTAGCATTTTTTTTTCGTGGTTGCAATCAGTCAAATCTTTCCACCTCAACCCGACAAAGGAAGCAATTTTCGTGCAGGTAGCAAAAAAAAGCAGCGTTATTAACGCTGCTTTAGGTCTTATATTTTATGGAATACTAGTTACAGATTGACTCGATCTTTTTCTCAGCCCTGCCAAGGAAAGGCTCTTCGGTGACCTTCTTCAGGGTTTCACAGGCTTTGTCATAATCCGCACTATTCTGAAAGGCTGTTCCAAGCTCAAAATTGATGGCTGAAATCCAGACAGCCTCGGTTTCGTGAAGCAGAGCAGCCTGGGCATATTCAACCGCTTTGTCGTATTCAACCGACTTGTTGGATACAATAGCCAGGTGGTAAAGTGCCCGGGGGTTTTCAGGATTTGCTGAAAGGGCATTTTCGCATGCCTCAACCACATAAGTATAATCGTTCTCTTCCGGATCGACCATTTCCATCTCTTCCATGATAAACTTGTTATAATAGGTGTCGATAACCCCGTTAATCTGCTCGATGGTCTTTGTATCGTTTTTAGCCGAGGCCCCCTCCTTCGCATTGGCGAAGCACTGAAGCATCTCTTCGGTTTTGTCCTGATCCAGGTAAACCATTCCTTTACCCTGACAGGCCTGATAGATATTGGGGTTTACGGCCAGTACCTTGTCAAAATATTCAATGGCTGCATCGTAGTTTTTATTTTTCCACTCCTGGTTGCCCTGCCTCATATACAGCTGGGGTAAGTAACCAGCGGCTTTAGTGCTGATCTCTTCATTGTTATTATACAGTTTTGCTGTCTCTACGGTCTTCTCCAGAAAAGGAATGGCATTATCAAACTGCTTCCTCTTCATGAAAGTTGTGGCCTGCCTGTAATAGGTCGAAGGAATTAGCTTCTCAGCCTGCGCTTTCATATCGTCGGCCTCAGCGCCAACAGTTTCTGCCTGGGCCAGAACCTGGTTAAAGTGTTCAAGCGCTGCATCGTACTCCTGGCTGTTGACTTTCTCAACACCGGTGTTAAATTCGTTAATTACATCTGTGAGGGTCTGGGCAGAGAGGGAAGCTGCCAGAAAAACACCCGCGAGAATTACCAGTATTCTTAATTTCATGCTGTAATCGTTTGGTTAACAAATTGGATCGTAAAAATATAAAAATATTAAACAAATACAATGCCATTTTGTTTAAGCCGCAACAATATGAAAAAGAGAAGCTTAGTCAGAAGTGAATTCCCGGAAGACTTCCTCCAGGCTTTTTTTCTTCAGAGAAAGAGAAAGGATAGTAAGTCCCTGACTGACAGCAAAATTAAAAATGTCCCCCCGAATATCACGCAATTCGCGAGTTTCCAGTAGATACTGACTCCCTTCAAGGGATTTCACATGCTCGATAAACGGAAGTGTCTTCCAGGTCCCGGGATCCACGGGGCTGTCCAGTTCAATATGGATGGTCTGGATCTGACCCTCCCCCTTTTCTTTCAGGCGTGTGGCGTCTTCATCTGCCACAATCTTTCCATTATTGATGATAATCACCCGGTCACAGATTGCTTCCACCTCTTGAAGAATATGGGTGGAGAGAAGCACTGTCTTCTCTTTGCCTATGGAAGAGACCAGGTTCCGTATTTCTACCAGCTGGTTAGGATCCAGTCCTGAGGTCGGTTCATCCAGGATAAGGATCTCCGGATCGTGGATCAAAGCCTGTGCCAGTCCCACCCGCTGCCGGTATCCTTTTGAAAGGTTCCCGATCTTTTTCCCCACTTCAGCGGAGAGGGCGGTCATTTCAATGACGGATGAAATTCTTTCCCTGGCCAGGTTTCCTTTTACCTGGTATAGGCCTGCCACATACTGAAGATATTCACGAATATACATCTCGTGATACAGGGGATTGTTTTCGGGCAGGTATCCGATCAGCTTGCGAATCTCTTTCTGATACTCCAGTGCCGGTAGATCATTAATGGTCACCGATCCGCTATCGGGCGACAGGGTTCCGGTAATCATTTTCATCGTAGTGGACTTACCTGCGCCATTTGGACCAATAAACCCTACAATCTCCCCGGTAAAAACCTCAAAGGAAACCTTGTTCACCGCTACCTGAGAACCATAGTGCTTGGAAATCTCCTTTACTGCTATGGACATATCTTAACCGTACATGAACTGACCCACCTTGGCGAAGTTGGATTTGGGATTCACACACATCACCGGGATCTTCTCCTTGTTGGCGATCAGGTATTGTTCCTTGGCCCCGAAGATATAGTCAACTTTTGTGAGGTGTTTGGTGGTCGTGATCAAAATCAAATCAGCGCTGATCTTTTTACAGAAGGCAAGTAACTCTTTCTGGTAATTTCCGGATCCTTTGGATGAGGAGGTGTGAATTTCATATTCAATGTTATTCTGAATCAGGAAGCGGATTGCAAAATTCAAATTGATATTTACCTTTTTCTGCAGATTTTTGTCAAGCACCGGAGCCTTATACAGATGAATTTTCGAGTTCAGGTATTTTCCAAGGAAGATGGCCCATTGGAGCTTCTCCTTGTTTTCAGATTTGAAATCGATGGGAAATACTATATCCGTATACCGGTCCTTCTCCGGCGGCAGATCCTGGACCACAATAAACGGAACAGCTGATCCTGCCACCACCCTCAGGGCCCAGCTGCCAAATAATTTTTGTTTCCCTTTCATTCCATGGGTTCCCATGACAACAAAGTGAACATTATTTTCCTCCTTGGAGGCATATTCGGAAATCTCTTTAAAGATCTTGCCATAGTGAACAAAATATCCTACCTCCTCGCCCGTATCCTTTTTAATCTCTTCCACGGTCTCTTCCAATCTTTTTCTGGCGGTCTCCTCTTCAGATGAGTCTTGCACAATATGGAATAATACCACATTGTTTTTTAAAATGTGAGCCATCTTCAGGGCATGCTTCAAAGCATTGTGAGAAACAGCAGAAAAATCCCAGGTAACCATTATGGATTTCTTCTCATGCTCCATGGGTATATTTTTTTTTGGATGAAAGTAAATTTAGCTGAATCTTTTTAGATAATAAAGTTAACGGATGGAATTTGATAAAATTGTACTTTTGTAGCTTGATTAAACAAACGTAGATGAAGAGATCGACAGTTAAAGAGTTACTGAGTACCAAAGAGAAAAACAGAGAAGTATTACTGAAAGGTTGGGTCCGGACAAGGCGCGGAAATAATCAGGTGGCTTTTATCGCAGTGAATGATGGAACCATTATACACAGCATCCAGGTAGTGGCCGATCTGACGATTTTTCCGGAGGAGGAGATGAAACGGGTTACCACCGGTTCCAGCATTAGTGTGACAGGCACCCTGGTGGAATCAATGGGCAAGGGGCAGAGCGTGGAGATTCAGGCCAGGGAGATTGAGGTTCTCGGGGACTCCGATCCCGAGCTCTACCCCTTACAGAAAAAGGGACATTCCTTTGAATTTTTGCGTGAGATTGCGCATCTGAGGTTCCGGACCAACACCTTTGGTGCGGTCTTCAGGATCAGGCATGCCCTGGCTTACGGCATTCATAAGTATTACAACGATAAGGGATTCTTTTATCTGCATACCCCGATTATCACTGCTTCTGATGCCGAGGGAGCAGGAGCCATGTTTAAGGTAACCACCCTGGATCTGAAAAACATACCGGAAACCGAGGAGGGTGAGATCGATTTCAACCAGGATTTTTTTGCTCGCCCCACCAATCTGACTGTCTCCGGACAGCTGGAAGGTGAGCTGGGAGCCCTGGCGCTTTCGTCCATCTATACCTTTGGTCCAACCTTCCGTGCCGAAAACTCCAATACGCCTCGCCATGTGGCAGAATTCTGGATGATAGAGCCCGAAATGGCATTTTATGACATTCACGATAACATGGATCTGGCAGAAGATTTCCTGAAGTACTTGATCAAGTATACCATGGACCATTGTTGGGATGATTTGGAATTCTTAAATAAAATGCTGGATAAGGGACTGCTGGAACGGCTGCAATTTGTTCTGGAGCAACCTTTTGAAAGAAAAACCTATACAGAGGCCATAGAGGTCTTAAAGAAGGCGGATAAAAAATTCGAGTTTCCTGTGGAATGGGGCCTTGATCTGCAGGCCGAGCATGAAAGATACCTGGTGGAGGAGTTTTATAAACGACCGGTAATACTGACCGATTATCCCAGAGATATCAAAGCCTTTTATATGAAGCAGAATGATGACGGGAAGACTGTAAGGGCCATGGACGTGCTATTTCCGCAGATCGGCGAGATCATTGGAGGGTCGCAACGAGAGGAGGAACTGGAAAAGCTGCAGAACAGGATGAAAGAGATGGATATTCCTGAAGATGAATTGTGGTGGTATCTGGAAACTCGTAAATTTGGAACAGTGGAACATAGTGGTTTTGGATTAGGTTTTGAACGCTTAATTATGTTTATTACAGGGATGAGTAACATCAGGGATGTTATTCCTTTCCCGCGTACTCCCCGGAGTGCAGAGTTTTAATAAAAACAAGATGCTTAAACAGAGGCTTCAGCAGAAATTACTTCAAAAACTGTCTCCGCAGCAGATCCAGATGATCAAGCTGCTGGAAATTCCTGCCATTCAGCTGGAGCAGAGGATCAAGAAGGAACTGGAGGAGAATCCGGTACTGGAGGAGGGTGCCGACGAGGTAGATTACGGCGACCAGGAGGAGACCAAAGAGGAGCAGGAAGGGGACCAGCTGGAGGAATTTTCCCTGGAAGATTATATGCAGGATGATGAGATCCCCAGCTACCGCCTGAATGCCCAGAATTATTCTGCAGATGAGAAAAGGGAGGAGATCCCGTTTTCACTGGGCAATACATTCAGAGAACAGCTAAAAAGTCAGCTGGGATTGAGAAAGCTCTCAGAGGAACAGGAGGTGCTGGCCGAATATATCCTGGGAAATATTGATGATGATGGATACCTGCGCCGGGAACTTGAGGCCATCGCCGATGATATGGCTTTTTCTCTGGGGCTGGAAACCTCTTACGAAGACCTGCATGAAATGCTGATGATTATTCAGGAATTTGACCCCGCGGGAGTTGGAGCAAGAAGTTTGCAGGAGTGTTTGCTGCTCCAGATAAAAAGAAAGGATCTGGAGCATCCGGTAACAAAACTGGCGCACTCCATTCTGAAGAATAATTTTGAGGAGTTTACCAATAAGCATTATGATAAGATTCTTCATCGACTCAATATAAATGAAGAAGAGTTGAAGCTTGCCCTGGACGAGATTCTAAAACTCAATCCCAAGCCGGGAGGGGCTGTAGGCGATTCACGGTCAAAATCCTTCCACCATATCGTTCCCGATTTTATTCTGGAGGAAAACGAAGGGAATCTGCTGTTATATCTGAATTCGAACAATGTGCCCGAGCTAAGGCTTAGCCGGACCTATTCGGATATGTTCGAAAGCTACAATGCCAATAAAGCTTCGGCCAGCAAGGATGAAAAGGATGCCATTACCTTTGTGAAACAGAAGCTGGATTCAGCCCGATGGTTTATTGATGCCATACGGCAGAGGCAGAACACCATGTTGCTGACCATGAATGCTATCCTGGAGTATCAGAAAGACTATTTCTATGAAGGTGATGAGACCAGGATGCGTCCCATGATCCTGAAAGATATTGCTGATATGACAGACCTGGATATCTCCACGATTTCCAGGGTGGTTAACAGCAAATACATCCAGACACACTTTGGCATTTTTGCATTAAAGTATTTCTTTTCCGAAGGGATGCAAACCGACAGCGGAGAAGAAGTATCCACCAGGGAGATAAAAAAGATTTTGCAGGAATGTATCGTGAATGAAGAGAAACGAAAGCCACTAACTGACGACCGCCTGATGGTGATACTGAATGAAAAAGGATACCAGATAGCCCGCCGAACGGTGGCCAAATACAGGGAACAACTGGGATTGCCCGTAGCCCGTTTACGAAAGGAGCTTTAATGGAGAATATGAAAAAAGCAGCTCCATTTATCTCTTACCTTTTACATCCCTTACTTATGCCTTCCCTGGGGCTGCTTATCATTTTAAACTCGGGGACCTATCTCTCTCTGCTTGATCCGGCGGCCAAACGGGCCATTGTATTTGTACTTGCACTGGGAACCCTGGTATTTCCATTGATGATGCTGCCGATCCTTCACTTCAGGAGCCTGGTTGCAAGGAACGGGCAGACCGCTACCAGGGAGGAACGGCTGGTTCCCCAGATCATTATTCTGATACTTTATATTATCACTTTCATCTATTTCAAAAAACTTCCCCTTAGCCAGATCATCCACGCTTATGTATTGTCGGTGACCGGCACCCTCTTTATTGTCCTGGCATTGAACCTTAAATTCAGGGTCTCTCTGTATACAGCAGCACTTGGGGGACTGACAGGTTTGATTATTGCGCTGATTTTTCTCTATGAGACCCCCCTGGAAGGTCTACTAATGCTCAGCATTTTTGCCGGGGGCCTGTCTGGCAGTTCAAGGCTGGCGCAGGGGGAAGGCTGGGGGGCCGTCTTATCAGGATTTCTCCTTGGCGTGGCGGTAGTCCTGGGGACTATTCTGCTATACTAGTGCTCGGCTCCTGTTTGTTAATCTCATCCAGCATCACATTCAGTTTTATAAGCACATCGCTATAAACCTGGTCCAGGAGGTCCGGATGCCTGGTATACACATACATGGTAGTATCAAACATCTGACGGCTTACCTGATATTTCTCCAGGATAGGGCTTAAAATATCGATGCTGTCCACATCATATTTCCGGTGAAATTCCCGGTCGTTGGATAAGCCATCGGCCAGATGAATATCCGCCAGCACATTTACCAGCACTTCCCGCTCGATGAATTCATCCCCGCTGATGCTTTGCTTTTTCTGACAGGCAGAAAAAACGATCAGGATCGAAGCAAATAAAAAAAGTGTATTTACGGAGCGGTAAAACATTATTTAATATCATTAAAGCGGTACCCAATCATGATTTCATGGGATCCTGTCTGGTACTTCCGAATGGCCGAAATGCCTATGTCATAGGCATAGCCAAAAAAGAGAGTCTCATCGAAACTATAGCCCAGCATGATTCCGATGGCATCCTGAAAACGGTAAGAAACCGCACCCCAGAGCATCTTCTGCCACTCGACTCTACCCGTGAGGTCAAAGCTGAGCTCCTTTGGAGCAGTCCCTTTGATCATCATGGAGGGTTCCAGCAGCCAGTCTTCATTGATCCAGAATCGATAGGCCCCTATCAGATTTATATGGGACTTCAGCCGGTTTACACCGTCCTTATCGTCAAAGATCTTTATGCTGTTATTCAAAAGCTGGGCAACCGAAAGACCCACATAAAACTGATCGGCATAGAGATAGAGGCCTATTCCGGCATCAGGCAGGTAGGTGGTGCTGACCAGGGAGAGTATACTGGGATCAGAAACATCGGCCGGATTCAACTGTGTGCCATCTACCCGATACTGCATGAGGCTTGCAGAAAGTCCCATGGAAAGTCTGATATCCCCTGTGACGGCAATATTGTAAGCATAGGAGCCTGTGATTCCTGCCCGGCTGGTGGGACCGGTAACATCGCTGTATATATATCCACCGTAGCCCATATCCAGTTTATCATGCGGGCCATAAAAGCCAATGGAATTGGTCATCGGTGGATCCATGAGCCCTACCCACTGAAACCTGTGGTTGGTCCGTATCTGATAATAATCATAAACTCCGGCGATGGCCGGGTTGATTACAAAATCATTGAACATGTACTGGGTATAATGCGGCATTTGTTGTGCCTTTAACCCGGTAGACCCGGCAATGATGGTGAATAATAGGATGTATAAAACCCTTCTCATGCTACCTGATTATTGTTACGTTACCTGAAATTGGTTTGGCACCCGTGTAGGGGACTATGATATAATAGTAGGTCCCCAGAGGCGCGTCTTTGCCGCGGACTGTTCCGTCCCATTCCTTGCCGCTTCCATATCCCACGGTAGAAAACACCTGATCTCCCCATCTGCTATAAACCTCCACCAGCATTTCCGGGAAACGTTCTGCATTTCTGATTTCAAAATATTCATTGATTCCGTCTCCGTTGGGAGAGAAGACGTTATAGGCCTGGATGTCCTCAATCACATCCACAAATACAGAGGCCAGCTCTTCACAGCCATAGGAGTTGAGTGCATATACATAGTACCTGGTTGCTTCGGCGGGAGTGGCCAGCGGATTAGGAATAGAAGGATTGTCCAATCCGGTCTCAGGCTCCCACCGGTACTGATCAAAAGGGCCTCCTGTTGCTTCCAGCTGGATGGATTGACCTTTGATAACAAAGGTATCCGGAGTCACACCCAGGCCCATTAAGGGGTGAAGATTCACCCATACCGAGTCGGTGTTATAGCACCCATAGACACTGACTGTTTCAGTGATGGTTAACACAAAGGGTGTGGATTCTGTCATACCACCCGCCACCGGATCCAGTATGGAAGGATCTGAAAGGAAGGAAGCCGGTTCCCAGGAGGGGGTTCCAATTCCGGAGCCCTGAAGCTGGATGGAGTCGCCGGAGCAAATAATGACATCCTCACCGGCATTAGCTGTAACGGTCACATCGCTGCCGACAGTGATTGTATCTCTAAAAGTACAGTTATTACCATCGGTGATAAGCAGCTCATATTCCCCGGCCACAATATTTAAACGGTCCTCGGAGGTGCTGTCATCCGACCATAGAAAATCAAAGGAACCTGAACCTCCCGACACGTTAATATCTATGGAGCCAGTTTCACTAAATGCGTTACAATTTGCGGGAGTCGTGGTATAGCTTAATAGGATCTCTGCAGGTTCGTTGATGGTGACCGAAGCGATAAAAAGTTTACCTGCCTCATCCAGGGCGACCAGGTCATAGGTCATATTTCCGGAAAGTGCTGCAAACAGGGGATCTGATCCGAAATTTAAACCATTATCGATGGAGTACTGGACCGCTCCTTCAGCATCCTGGGGGACAAATTCAATGGAACCGTCGCTGGCTCCGAAACAGCTTACATGAGATATATTAACCAGTACGTCCAGTGGCGGAGCATCCAGGATAAATACAATATCTTCAAAGGTGCAGTCATTCTGGTCCCTGACTATCACATGATAACTGGCTGCTACCAGGTCGGCATATGCGGTATCACTGGTGAATGGACCGGTGAGTCCGTTAATGGAATATTCATACGGCGCAGTTCCACCACTCACATTTGATATAGTAATGCTCCCCAGATTTCCATAGGTGGCATCGGTTTTGCTCACTGTGGCCAGCATCGGTGCCGGTTCATTGATCCTTGCAGAGGCGGTATCTGAACATGCGTTGGCATCTCTGAGCCAGATGGTATAATCACCCGCGCTTAATCCGGTAAATGAAGTGCCTGCCTGGTAGTTCAGGTCATCCAGAGAGAACTCCAGGAGCCCGGTCCCCCCCGATCCGCTGACTTCCAGCTCTCCATTGGCATCTCCGTTACACGGGGTCACATCGGTAATAAGGATATTGTCAATGGAGAGTGCCGCAGGCGCCAGAATATCCACGGTAGTATCATAAGTACAGGCATTAGCATCGATCAGGCTCACCACATATGTTCCCCCCGGCAGGTTCTGAAAATCGCCAATGGGAACGGGTGGATCTCCATTTAATGAATAGGTGATGGTGCCTGTCCCACCGATTCCTGTAAGGATGATTCGTCCTTCATTGCTATCTGAGCAGGAGGTGATATCCTCCTGGTCATAGAAGGAGATCTGCAGCTGCGAAGGCTCAACAAGCACATTCAGGTTGCCGGTAACGCTACATCCTGTAGCATCCCTTACCACCGTCTGGTAACTGCCCGGGGCCAGATTGGTAAAGAGGTTTGTGGCAAAGAAGTCAAGGCCCCCGTTGATGGAGTAGGAATAGGGAGCAACTCCTCCGCTCACCCCGTTGATGGAGATCTCCCCTTGAAGGGATCCATGGCACAGGTAAGTGTTGGTTTCACTCTGTATCAGGATCTGCTCAGGTTCCAGGATGGTGAGGGTATCAGTGATCACACAGAGATTGGCATCCCTGGTCCAGATTGTATAAAACCCGGGGGACAGTGGCCCAAAGCTATTGCCAGCCTGATAAATGCTGCCATCGCTGGAGTAATCGTAGGGTCCTGACCCTCCAGCAGCCGTAACAGTGATGCTCCCGTCGCCGGCACCAAAACAGCTAATATCCGTTTTTACCAGGTCGGCCAAAAGAAGCGGGGGTTCTGTGATAGTGGCCAGATCTGGGAAGCTGAATATGCAGCCATTGTCAGTGGTAACAAGCAGGGAGTAAGTATCGGCCGGTAAGCCCACAGGATCCTCCATGGCCGAAACACTGGTGCCTGAACTATTGGTCCAGTCAAATACATAGGGAGCAATCCCTCCGCTCACATCGATTTCGATGGAACCACCGGCATCTCCGTTACATTGGACATCCGCATGAGAAACATAGGTGGCCATCACAGAGGAGGGTTCAATAATGGTTTGCAGAACGGGAAAACTCTGCACACAGCTGTTTCCGTCGGTAATAATTAAGCTATAGTCACCAGCTTCCAGTCCACTCAGATCTTCCGCTGCTGAAGTAAAACCATTGGGTCCGGTCCAGGCATACAGATAAGGGGGCACCCCTCCTGTTACGGTGATATCGATGGCACCATCGGTAAACCCTCCACAGGAGATATCTGTTTTTACAGAAGCCACCTGGATCTCGGGCGATTCAACAATGGTGGCAATATCCGGAAATGGGACCACGCAAGCACTGAAATAGGTGAGGGTGACACTGTAGGCTCCGGCTTCCAGTCCCGAAATATCCTCTGTATTGCTTGTAAAACCGTCCGGGCCGGTCCATGCAAAGGCGTAGGGCGCAGTGCCTCCGGCAACCGTCAGATCTATGGAGCCATTTCCGGCTCCAAAACAGTCAATATCAACCTGGGTGGTAGTAGCCGTTAAGGGCGGGGGAATGCCTACTGTCTGAGGAAGCATCACTTCCACACAGCCCAGGTTGTCCGTGACCTCGAGCACATAGTCTCCTGGCTCCAGGGCCGAAATATCTTCGGTGTTGTCCGTGAAGCCGTTGGGACCGGTCCAGGAAAAAGTATACGCGGGAAGTCCTCCGGATATGGAGGCATCAATGGCTCCATCATTGCTGGGTAAAGGCAGACCACAGTTCAGGTCTGTGATAGAAAATGAGGCAGTGATCTGGGGGGTCTCAGTAAGGGTTACCAGGTCAGGAAAATCTCTGCTGCAGCCATGATCATCGGTGATAGTCAGGCTGTACACTCCGGCGGCCAGTCCGGAAATATCTTCAGTGGTGCCAGTAAATCCATTGGGACTGCTCCAGGCAAATAGATAGCTTGGAGTGCCCCCGGAAGGGGTAATGTCTATGGAACCGGTAGCAGCTCCATAGCAGTCCACATGCACCACCAGGTCAAGGCTTACGTTTAACTGGGCAGGTTCACCGATAATCACAATATCCGGGAAAGTCGCAATACAAAGGTTGTTATCAGTTATAGTCAGGGAGTAAGTGTCGGCAATCAGGTCAAGCGGGTCTTCAGCACTTGAGCTGTGACCGGTAAAGGAGCCTAGCCATTGAATGGTATATGGAGGAGTCCCCCCTGCGGGGGTCATCAGAATTTGTCCATCCAATCCACCAAAGCAGGAAACGTCCGTGCTTCCATCCACGGTCATAGTGATGGGAGCCGGCTCTGAAATGGCGAGCACATTGGGAAAAGCCTGGATACAACCGTTATCGTCTGTGATGGTCACTGAAAACACATCGGCCGGCATGGCAGTCGGATCTTCTTCCGTGGAGGTATAGGCGGAAGTGGCGCCTGACCAGGCAAAGGTATAGGGAGCAGTGCCTCCGGCAACCGTGATCTGTGCAGACCCGTCATTGCCTCCGTTGCAGGAGACCGGCGTGGTTGAATTCACCAGTATGGCGAGAGGATCTGGCTGGGTGAGGGTCACAAATGCCGGAAGATCCCGGTAACAACCGCTTCCGTCGGTAACCGTAAGGCTGTATGTATCCGCTAACAGGTTCACCGGGTCCTCATCCGTGGAGACCGGTCCGCTCGACTGACCAACCCACAAATAGGTATATCCTCCTGCTCCTCCACTGGTGCTAATGGATATGCTTCCATCGCTCCCCCCGTTGCAACTTATATCAGTACTCCCGTCCAGGACGGGATTTATCTGAGTGGGCTGGCCCACCGTATAGGGTCCCAAAGAGGAAAAACAACCGTTCCCATCGGTAATGGTAACAAAGTAATCGCCTGCCTGCACCAGAATGATGTCTTCGGCCGTGGAGGAATAGGTGCCGGGGCCGGTCCAGGCATAGGTATACCCGCTACCCACACCTGAAGGAGTTCCTCCGGTGGGAGTAATTGAAACGGATCCGTTAAAAGCTCCATAACAGGCTGCATCGGTAATATTATCCAAGGTGGCAGAAACCGGGGCGGGATTGACAATGGTGAGGGGAGGGGTGATATCGTTGGAAGGACACCCCCCTGCATCTGTGGCAGTGACTGTATATACTCCACCCGGGAGACCCGTAAAAACACCGGTGGAATTGGATCCGCTTGCCGGACCGGCAAGGACATAGGTATGACTGCCCGATTCACCGGTTGCAGTAACCGTAATGCTTCCGTCATCCACATTGTTGCAAGTGATGTCAGTGGAAGAATAGAAGGTAACAAGCATGGGATCGGGCCCATCCACTGAGGCCGTAAAATATGCCGGATTACCCAGGTTGTCCACGACAGCAATCAGGTAAAATTCATATTTTCGTCTTCCCACGGAGGTGACGGAGGTGGTGAAGGTGGGACCTCCAGCATCCACCGGGAATCCTCCTCCTTCATATATATACCAGCTGAAAGGGGCAACTCCACCTGAAATCTCGAAAGAGATGGTTCCGTCCGTACCATCGGAACAGGTGGTGGGGGTGGTAGAAACATTAATAATGGTTTGGCCCTGTACATTCAGAGAGAGAAGGGAACTTGCTAAAGATAAAATCAGTACTAAAGTATACCGGAATGCTTTCATATGGCCTCAAATTCATGCTGTACCCAAATAGAACAGGTCTTGCCTGTTTTTGGTTGCAGACAACGATATACATTGCTTGCAGCCTGGCATAAAATTAGACGTTCTGAGAATAAGAGAGATGCAAAGTTTTAAACAATAGCCCCCTTTTCGATACCGGCCAGGTATTTTTTCGAAATCTGCTGAACAGGGTACCTGGCAGCAATCAGGCCTATGAATAATACAGTAATCCAGATCAGGCCGATATCAAGCAGCTCAATCTGAACCGGATAGGCATCAATAATAAAGGATCCGTTCCCGGTGAGTTTGATCACCCCAAAACGTTGCTGAACCCAGCTAATGGCAGTACCCAGGAATATTCCGCTTATACTGCCAAACACAGAGATAAGCCATCCTTCAACCAGGAAAATACGTTTGATCAGCTTCTTTCCAGCGCCCATGTTACGAAGGGTAAGGATATCCTTCTTTTTATCAATGATCAGCATGGAGAGAGAGCCAATAATATTGAAGGAGGCGATGATCAGTATAAATGTCAATATCAGAAAAATAGCCCATTTCTCGGATCTCATTACTTTATAAAACAGCTCATTCTGTTGTTCCCGGTTTTTGACCAGGAACTCCTCTCCCAGGAGCGTTTGAATCTCCTTTTGAACCTCCTCGGCCGGGAAGCTGGGGTCCAGTTTGAGCTCCAGATGTGTGACTTCTCCCTGATAGGAAAGCAGCTCCCTAACATAGTCTATGGGACAGATAATATACCTGGAATCGTAGTCCTGTTCGATGGCAAAAATACCGGAGGGGTAGATAAAATCTCTTCGTATCGACTCCTCTGGTTGGGACATATTGATCTTCGCCTTGCGGTCGATGGTATAGATAAAGAGCGGATCAATAAAACTTAGCCCGATCCCCAGATTAATTGCTACTCCCTGACCCACGACTGTGTAGGCTCTGTTTCGGTCCTTCAGTTTCATCTCCCCGTCATAGATCATGGAATCCAGTCCGGAAACATCCTTGAATGCTTCATCCACCCCTTTCACCGTGGCGATGTGCTGCTTGTCGTTGTATAGAAGCAGCACATTTTCTTCCAGTACTTCCGAGAGTACCGCTACTCCAGGAAGGGATTGGATTGCCTGGATTTTTGCCGGATCGGGGTAAAAGGTTTTACCTTCAACAGCAGAAATCTTTAATTCCGGATCAAAGGTATTGTACAGGGACTTAACGATGCTGTCAAAGCCATTAAACACGGACAGCACAATAACCAGGGCCATGGTACCAGTGGTGATCCCCAGCACCGAGATCCCTGAGATGATATTGATGGCATTCTGGGATTTTTTTCCCAGCAGGTAGCGCCTGGCTATGTAGAATGAGAGGTTCACTTTTTACATTTAACGATCAGTCCGGTGCCGGTGGAGTGCTGCCCCCTTACATCGGCCATATTCAATAAATAACAAAAGGGGTATACCACCATATAATAAAGAGGAAGGACCAGAAGGAAAAGCTTGCTCACATTAGCCAGTAATATGGGATATTTCATGGAGAGTTTCCAGGAGATCTTCCCGGGCCGGCCATAGGAGTATTTGACCTGAATATCTGAGAACCCGGCCGTCCGCAGTTTTTCATCTATCTCCTGTGCGCCATATCCATCCCTGACATGCTCGTCGATAAAAGATTCGTCCTGTTCATCATGAACATCCGATCCGCCCTGGTCTGAAGGAGTGGAGATCAGCAGGACTCCACCCTTTTTTAATCCATTGTACAGGTGACGGAACACGGTACGATCCTCTTCAATATGCTCCATGACATCCACAGAGAGCACCAGGTCCCACTTTTCATGTGCATCCAGCTTTGTCAGATCGGCGTACTCGAAACGAACATTTTTATCCCCTTTAATGGCAGAGAAAAAATGATTGCAATCATCCACCTGTTCCTGCTTAATATCCAGACCGCTGATCCTGGATTGGGGGTAAAATTTGGACAGGTAGTACACATACTGACCAAAGCCGGAACCTGCATCAGCAATCTCTTCCGGATTAAATCCCTCTTTTTTCAGGTTCTTTAATTCACGACGTATATGCCAGGAACGTAAGAGAAGCAGATCCAGCAGCCTGTAAAACAGTCTCCTTAAATAAGGTGTACGGTTAAATACATTCCCCAGGCTTTTTTTGATTGGATCGTATTGCATTACTCATCTTTTAGAAGGTCCTCGATCCGGTCGATGTAGTCCAGGGAGTCATCCAGGAAGAAGGTGAATTCCGGTATGTGCCGTAGTTGGTTCCGAAGCTTCTTGCCCAATTCACTGCGGACCAGACCCGCCTTACCTGCGATTGCCTGCACGGCCTCTTCCGCTTTTTCACCAGGGAATATACTCAGATAGACCCGGGCCAGGCCAAGATCAGGGCTTATTCGAACTACAGTGACAGTAACCATTTTCCCTGCGGTAAGAGCCGGGCCTTTCTTCTGGAAGAATTCCCCCAACTCTTTTTGAAGCAATCTGGATACTTTATGCTGACGGGTAGTGGTCATCGGGCAAAAGTACGTTTTTTCAAGAACATTTTATAGTTTTGCACGATGGATACAGTATTGAGCGGAATCAGGTCTACCGGGAATCTTCACCTGGGGAATTATTTTGGAGCGGTAAAGAATTTTGTGAAGATGCAGCACGAAAACAAGTGTTTTTTTTTCGTGGCGGATTACCATGCTCTGACCACCCATCCCAAACCGGAGAACCTGCATGACAATATTCGAAAAGTTTTGTCCGAGTACCTGGCCTGCGGACTGGATCCGGAAGTCGCTACCCTGTATATTCAGAGCGATGTTCCGGAGATTATGGAACTCTATCTCCTGCTCAATATGAATGCCTACGTGGGGGAACTTGAGCGCACCACCACCTTTAAGGAAAAAGTGCGGAAGCAACCTGAAAATGTCAATGCCGGCTTGCTTACCTACCCGGTGCTGATGGCCGCAGATATTATTATTCATAATTCGGATAAAGTACCGGTGGGGAAGGACCAGGAGCAGAACCTGGAGATGGCCCGGAAATTTGCCAGGCGCTTCAACCACATGTACGGAGTGGAGTATTTTAAATTGCCCGAACCTTATAATTTTGGGGAAGAGCTGATCAAGGTTCCCGGTCTTGACGGTACTGGAAAAATGGGAAAAAGCGAGGGAAACGGAATCTACCTTTCGGATGAACCAGGCGCCATCCGGAAAAAAGTGATGCGTGCCGTTACAGATGCTGGTCCTCAGGAACCCAACAGCCCCATGGCCGAACCCATAGCCAACCTGTTCTACCTGCTTGATCTCTTATCCACTCCCGATACTGTCAGGCATTTCAGAGCTAGCTACAACGACTGCAGCATTCGTTACGGGGACCTGAAGAAGCAACTGGCGGAAGATATTATCACCTTTACTACTCCCATTCGTGAGCGAATCAACGACATTTACAATGATTCCGATTATTTGCGAAAAGTAGTGAAGATGGGAGCTGATAAAGCCCGCGAAAGCGCATCGAAGACCGTTCGAGACGTGCGTGAGATTCTTGGTTACAGGCCTTTCTGAGCATCCCATCAAAAATTGTGATTGGCCAATTTTGTAGCAAGGCTTTGAATTTCTCAAGACTTATAGAATTATCATAATAAGGGTTGATACTATCATTTGCATAAGCCCATTTGATAGCATCAGAGCCTATTTCCTGGAAAAGACATCCCCAGAATCTCTGCGCTTTGACACACATGAATTTCAGGTTTCTTAATGGATGATGGTGAAGTACTGAAGTAAGTTCAGTGTATACGGGGTTGATATATCTTCATCTAGGTGGTATATTGCATGCAAATTTACCCCGCATCCTATGACCACTTCAGCTGATCGCCCATCCCGTTTAATCGCTCTGTCTCTTCTTCTAACTGTCTTAATCACTTTTATGGGTTGTTTCCGTTCACCCATCCAGATTGTTAGGGATGGGACGAGCACATATGAAATTGTGATTCCCTCAGAAGCCGACTCCCTTGTTCAGCACGCGGCCGAGGAACTGAGATATTATATCTTACAAAGTTCAGGAGCCGATATACCTGTGACTCCAGAGCAGACTCATGATCCGGATTGGAGCGCAGTGTATGTGGGATTTGAAACCAGCCCTTCCCCTCTCACTCCACATACCATCACCTATTATCTGGAGGGAGACGATCTGTATATCTCCGGAGGAAATTCTCTTGGCACGCTCTATGCGGTATACCGCTTCCTGGAACGGGAGCTTGGCTGCATGTGGTTAAGTCCTGATGCTGAAGTGATCCCGGAGACCAGGCATCTTGGTATAAAGCCGGGAACCAGCTATTCCTATAACCCGGAAATTACGACCCGGACCGTGCATTCCAGGCTCTTTTATGAGCATCCCGTTTTTGCTGATAAGCTGGGGGTGACCCATGAGGCGTTTCCCGGATATGTGCCCGGGGCAGGGGTCCATACCTTTCACCGTTTCTTGCCGGAAGACTCCTATTATGAAGCTCATCCGGAATACTATGCATTGCGCAACGGCAAGCGGCTCACCACGCAATTATGCCTCTCCAACGAGGAGGTGCTTCGAATCGTGATCGATTCTGTCAGCGCTATGTTTGAACGGTACCCGGAAACGGATATCATTTCTGTGAGTCAGGATGATAATACCCTCTATTGCATGTGCGAGCATTGTGCGGCCATTGATGAGGAGGAAGGTTCGCCCAGTGGTTCGATGATACGCTTTGTAAATGCTGTGGCAGAAGAGTTCCCGGACAAAACGATCTCTACCCTTGCCTACCAATATACCCGGAAACCCTGCCAGACGCGGCCGGCTTCCAACGTTTTGATTACGCTCTGTTCCATTGAGTGCGACCGAAGCAAGCCCATTGAGGAAGGTTGTTCAGATTTTGCCAAGGATCTCAAAGGGTGGAAAGAGCTCACAGAGAACATCCGGATCTGGGATTATACCACCCAGTTTACCAATTTCATGGCCCCCTTTCCCAACCTGCATACTCTTAGTCCTAACATTCATCTTTTCAGGGATAGCCATGCCAAGTGGATCTTTGAACAGCACAGTCACCAGCCCAGCGAGCTCTTTGAGTTAAGATCTTACCTCACTGCCCAGCTGCTATGGAATCCGGACCAGGATGCAGATCAAATCATGACCAGTTTCAGCGAAGCCTACTACCAGGAAGCGGCACCCTTTATTCTGGAATATATTCATACGATCCATGAAGAAATACAGAAGGTCCCTGATTTTTTTCTTTTTCTGTACGGGGATCCCTCACAGGGCTTTGATTCCTTCCTGCGACCTGAGTTGCTGATGAGCTATGACCAGCTTTTCAGTCAGGCAGAAGAGGCGGTGTCCCAAAAACCCGAGATCCTAGACCGGGTGAAAAAAGCCAGACTGAGTACCCATTATGCCATACTGGAAGCTTCCAGAAAAGGAATATCGGAGGAATACAGCCTTTCGCCCCAGGTCCGGTCCAGGCTCCAGGAGTTCGAGGCTATCTGCGAATCCGGAGAGATTACCATGATGAACGAGATGGGGTATTCAGTAGCAGAGTATATAACATCCTATGATAAGGCCCTGGAAAGGGCTTCTCTTCCCAATAAAGCAGCAAATAAGCCTGTAGTCCTGTTAACCCAGCCAAAAAAGTATGCGGAAGAAGATCCGCAGGTATTAACGGACGGGAGCCTGGGAGGGAATAGTTTCTATTCGAACTGGCTGGGATTTGAAGGGAATGATATGGAAGCGGTCATCGACCTGGGTCAGGTTGAAAGCATAACCCATGTGCATACAGCTTTCCTAAAAGTCACTAACCATGTTGTATTCTTCCCGGAGCAGGTAGAAGTTCTGTGCTCCCTGGACAATACTAATTTCCAGAGAATAGCCTCAAAGGAAACTGCTCTTCCGCTGAAAATAGGGGACAAGGTGAATGACATTGAATACTTTGACTTCCGGTTCACTCCCGTCCAGGCCAGGTATATTAAAGTCAAAGCCAGGAGTATGAAAGTAGCACCGCCCTGGCACCATGCCTCCGGCAACCCGGCCTGGATCTTCTGCGACGAGGTGATCATAAACTAGGCATTACCTAATAAAGCCCCGTGGATTAGTAGCTGCTCAGTATTATTTTCCCATCCCCTTCAAAATGAAGCTCGCCTCCCCTGGTGTAATAGCTGGACATTTTTGGAAGCAGGAGTGAAAGATCCTGCGCATACTCAGAATCGCAACAGATTTCAGTGCATGCTGCGCCCTGAAACTCGATACTCCCTTTTTGGGAAATATTATATATACCGGCACAGTTATTGACATCCAGGCTCAGATTATAGTCTTCATCACTCACAAATCGAAGGATATAGGTACTATCTGTACTTGTAAAGGTTAATTGCCCGCTCTTCCTGATCTTCACCACTTTCCAGTCCTCTGCTGTCAGGTCAATATCTATATCTTCTTTCAGACAGGACGATCCCATTAATCCAACAATAAGCAGCAAGAGCAGAGTCACAAATAGGCTATGTTTCATAGGATCCATTATTCTCAGGATGCTTTAAGGCAAAAGATGGTTGCCATCCCAGGTATATAAAAAATAAAAGTCCGCCTGTGGAGACGGACCTGGCCCCGAAATTGTCAGGGATATGATGGATGAACTGTCGCTATAGGTAAAACAAAGAGCGTGCCAAAAATGCTACAGTGTCCAATCAATCCCCTGTTTTCCATTCTTTACCAGGTAGTCATTGGTCCGGGAGAAGTGCCGGCAACCGAAGAATCCATTGTATGCGGAAAGAGGTGAGGGGTGGCTTGTTTTCAGGATCAGGTGCTTGTTGCCGTCTATCAGGGACTCTTTGGCCTGTGCAAAACGACCCCAGAGCAAAAAGACTACTCCGCTTTTTTCCTGGGAAACCAGTTCAATCACCCGGTTGGTGAACGTTTCCCAGCCTCTTTTCTGATGCGAGCCTGCCTGGCTGTCCCGCACTGTAAGGGTGGCATTAATCAGCAGGACTCCCTGGTCGGCCCATTTCTCCAGGTTTCCGTGTTCAGGAAGCGGTATTCCCAGGTCCGAATGCAACTCTTTGAATATATTGACCAGCGAGGGAGGTTGCGGAATTCCATGGGGGACAGAGAAGCAGAGGCCGTGTGCCTGACCCTTGCCATGATAGGGATCCTGTCCCAGGATGACCACCTTAACTTGTTCAAAGGGGGTGCGTTGAAAAGCGTTAAAAATAAGCGGGCCCGGAGGATAGAGGGTGTAGTGTTTTTTCTCCTCAAGCAGGAAGTCTTTAAGCTCTCTGAAGTAGGGTGACTGGAACTGATCCATCAGGACTGTTTTCCATCCCTCTTCAATGACTGGATCGATCTTTTGCATAGCATGAAAGTAATGAAAGTGCGGGAGTAGCACAACGGTCTACAGAGTAAACCTGACCGTAAGTATGAAATTGCGACCCGGCGCACTCACCCCAGAAGCATAAGGTTTGTAAAACTGATCAAACAGATTCTCCGCTGACAATATGCAATCCAAATATGGGCCAAGTTTAAAGCCGAACTTGATATTGGCGGTCCACCAGGAAGGGAATCCATAATCCATGGCCTCACCCTCATTGTCTTCTCCGAAGGGAGAGAAATCCTCGCTATTTTTCCACCCCTGGTATAAGAGATAGGTATCTATAAAGAAATTGTTCTTCCGGTAGCTGAGGGAGGTTCGTCCAAAAAGGGGAGGAATATGTCCCAGCGGAACCTCATCACTCAGGTTATACCCCCTGGTAAAGTTAAGCGTTCCGTTCAGGCTAATCTGCTCGTTGAGTTTGGAGGTCAGGCCCAGGGAGGCTCCGTATATATAGGCTTCTCCTGTGTTATAATTGGCCGTTACCCTGTACAGGTCACCATCATAATATATAGAGTCCTCTCCGTTCAGCTGGTAGCCTGTTCGGACGATGGCATCATCCAGGTAGCTAAAGTAAGCAACCACTTGTATTTTCATATAATCTTCGATAAACCTGCTGATTCCGATCTCGGCATTGTAGGTATATTCTGAAGAAAGATTCGGATTGGGGACGGTAACATAGTCATCCTTCTCCCTGACTTTGCCATAGTCGTCCACGTTTGGATTCCGAAAGCCGGTTGACAGAATCGTATTCACCTGCCAGCGATCCGATGGAGCGTAGACCATTCCGACACTGCCAGAGAGCGCTCCATGGGCTATCTGTATCTCATCGTACGGGAGTATCACGTTGGAAAAGAGAGAATGCATCTTTCCCCAGTTGTATCTGGAACCCAGGTTCAGGACCAGTTTATCGTTCAGGATCCACTTGTAGCTGGCGTAGGCGGAGGCATTCCAGGTCTGGCTCCCTCCTTCAGGATAGCGGGTTTGCGCCACCTGCCTTGTCCCTGTGAGGATATTCTCGTACCAGGCCTCTGACTCTACCAGATTGTGGTTGAGCTCAGCACCGTAGTGAAGTTTATGATGGGCTCCCCAAATCTTTACCAGGTCCAGGTTCAGACTGAGGACCGTGACATCTTCCTGCTGGGTTAACAGTTCTTCATTCCTGAACTTACGCGAATAACGGTCCTCATCCAGGCGTTGAAATGCTGCCAGCGTGGTCATATTAGTGAAGAGGCGGTTGTCTTTTTTGAGTATATTCTTCAGGGAAAGCAGGACCCTGTTCTGCGGGCCATAATAATACTGTGCATATTTCAGATTGTCTCCGCTGTAGTCATTTAGCTTATCCAGCCGGTCAATATCTGAGGAAGTGGAGTATTGCATATTCAGGAGCCAGTCCACATACTTTGAAGGAGTGTATCTGATTTTCTGCAGGAGGTCCAGCTGTCTGTAGCCCGTATGAAGCTGGATCAGCGGATTTTCATTGCTTATGGTTGAATCAACTCCATCCATCTGGACCACATCGTGCATTATTTCACCCCAGTTACCCAGGGTTGGGTTTCTGTGGGCTCCAATCCTGATATCTCCCAGGTCTTTGTAAGTAATACTTGTAAGAGCGGCCCACCGTTTTTTCCCCACCGAGAAATCGAGGTGACCCGTCTTGGCATCCATGGCGGAGGCATATTGCATATAGGCCCTGGTCTCAAACTGGGTGGTACTATCTGTTCCCAGCCGGGGATCCCTGGTATAGTAATGAATCACCCCCCCGAGGGCATCACTTCCATACATGATGGAGGTGGGTCCGAAAATGATCTCTGTCCTTTCGAGGATGGAGTGATCAATGGTGATGGAATTCTGGAGATGCCCGTTTCTGTAAATGGCATTGTTCAACCTGACTCCATCCACCACAAGGAGTATCTTGTTCGCTTCAAATCCCCTCAGAATAGGACTTCCTCCTCCTCCCTGGGTCTTTTGGACCATAATATTTCCAGTTTCCTGCAGAATATCGGCCGATGTTAGTCCGGTGGACTCCATCAGAGTATTGTCTTTTAGCACATCCACCATATAGGGGATGATCAGGCTGCTCTCCCTGTATTTAGATGCAGAGATCACATACTCTTCGATCAAAATCCTTTTTCTCTGAAGCAGGACCCGGGATAAAGCGGAAAGTTCGGCATGGCTGTATCCCTTTGTTTGATAAGAAGGATGTTGGAAGATCAGGCTATCCCCCGCCTGGAAGATGGATATATCAATCCAGCCCAGAGTATCAGTAATCGCTGCTCTCTCCCTGGTGGTATTAAATACAGCCACACTCTCAACGGGGGACCGGTCAGAGGAATTGACAACCTGTATCTGTTGAGCGTTCATCCGAACCGCCAAAACTAAGAAGCTTATTATGAAGAGATTACGATACAGCATCCAGATTTAAAATACGCATTATTATTGCAAAAACTATACCAATCTTACTGTTGGTAATTTTCCCATAACCCTGCCCATGAAATTCATATTTTTAGATCAAACCATAGTTGGATGTTAAAACGCTTTATATATGCTGGACTGTTTGCAGTGGTCTGCCTGGGGCTGATACTCATTTTCATCCTGAAACGCCTGGATAAAAAGGAGCCCGTTGAAGTTCAAAAGGCCGTTCCGGCAAATGCGATCCTTTTTTTGGAGGATATCGATTATAAATACCTGACTGAAACCTATTTGCCCGGGAGCAGGACCTGGATCGACTTTGTCAATCTGATTCATCGGAATGAGCTTGATTCCCTGTTGAATATTGCTCTGGGACAGATCCAGGCCTCAGAGCCTCTGTATGACCTCTTATTGAATAAAGGCCTGAACCTATCCCTCCATAAGGTGGGAAAAGATCAGCTTGTCCCGCTTATTTACCTGGATTATTCGACCTTCCATAGCGACAATGAGTTTGAACATATGATGCTGGCCTTTATGGAGAAGAGGGCCATGGTGAATGAACGGAAGTATGAGTCGGAGGTGGTGTATGATGTTTCCGGCGAACCTGGATTTGTGCCGGGGAAGTTCTCATTTACCTGCCTGGAGGGTCTATGCATGATCAGTTCCTCTTCCATGCTGGTAGAGGAGTCCGTCCGGACCATCCATGCGGATACAAACCTGACAATGGAACCCGGCCTCCAAAAGGTTCGGGAGACAGAAGGCAGGTATGTCCATGCGAATCTATACCTCAATTATCAGAAACTGCCCGAGGCTTTATACCCCTTTATTAAGGAGCCTAACTGGGACAGGCTAACTATATTGTCCGAACTTTCCACCTGGGGAGAATTTGACCTGGACGTAAAACAGAAATCAGTGACTCTTAACGGGATGACTTATGCCGATCCGGACCTTCCCTTGTTCCTGGGTTCCTTCAGGGAGCAATCGCCCGTAAAGATGGAGCTGCATAAGATCTTACCTTCAGGGACAAGCTTTTTTTTGCACCTGGGTATCGGGGACAGGGCAAAGTTTAAGGAGCAGGCTATCTCCTTTTTATCTGGATTGGGAGAGGGCCCGGAGATGGAATCAGAAAAGGAACGGATCTATCAGCAGTACGGATTTGACCCCCTGGAGGACCTGAGCCGGATAGTTGCAGATGAAATAGCCTGGTTTGCCATTGAAGGGGTGACCGAAAAACCGGAGGATGAGTTTCTTATTATCGAAACCAGGAGTCGCAGTGAAACCGTAGATGTGGTGATGAACTGGGTCCGGCAATACCTGCAGCTGCACTCCTTTGATATGAGGTCCTTAAGATCAGTATATCAGCTGGATAAACAGACAAGCTTTAATATATACCAGCTCCCCGACCGGTTCTACAAGGAAAGCTCTGCCGGCCGGCTTTTTAACAAGTACTTTACTGTTTACGAGAACTACCTGATATTTGGGCCCACGGAGAATGCCCTTTCCAGAGTGATTTACCAGAATGTGCTGCAAAAAACCTTTGTCAGCGATCCCGTGTACCAGGAGATTTCAGATTATCTGTCAAACCGCAGCAGTATGACCCTGTTTTTCAAGCCATATGCCTATCTGAACTATAGAAAGGATATGCTGAGTGATAATATGGTAAACCAGCTGGAGAAGATGGAGCTATTTTTAAGAAGGATTCCCGGAGTTGTGGTACAGTATAGCACTGAGGGGGATCTCTTTTATCAAAGTGTCAGTGCAAAATATACCCCCCAGATAAAAGACAAGGCTCTGACTGTGTGGGAGAGCTTGATGGATACGGCCGTGGCGACCAAACCGGCATTGGTAATCAATCACAATACATCAGAGAAGGAGATATTTGTTCAGGACCTGTCCAATAAGGTATACCTGATCAACAGCACGGGAAGAGTACTCTGGAAGCAAGCTGTTGATGGCCCCATCCTGGGAGGTGTGCAACAGGTGGATTTTTACAGGAATGGCAAATTACAATACCTTTTTAATACGGCTAAGAAGATCCATTTAATCGACCGGAACGGGAATTATGTGGAGCGTTACCCAATTTCGCTCCGGTCCGATGCAACCAATCCACTGGCAATTTTTGACTATGATAAAAGCCGGGACTATCGTCTCTTTGTGGCCACGGAAGACCGAAAGATCTATCTGTATGATATTGAGGGAAATATGATTACCGGATGGAGGTTTGGAAAAACAGAAACGATGGTAAAAGCAGAGATTCAGCATTTCAGAGTCAACGACAGGGATTATATCGTCGCAGTTGATCAGAACCGTCCCTATTTTCTGGATCGAAGGGGAAGGGAAAGGCTCAGGCTGAAGGAGAGAGTGGTTTTGTCTCCAAATAATCCACTCACACTTGACATGAACATCCGGGAGGAGAGTCCCCGGTGGATCTCGACCGATACTTCCGGGAGTGTGGTGGCCATATACCAGGATGGTTCTGTCACCAGCCTTTTATCCAGGGATATGTCACCTGGTCATTTATTCTTCATGGAAGATTTCACGCGCGACGGAATACCCGAATATATCTTTGTGGATGGAGATGAATTGGATATTGTCCAACAGGATGGTAAACGCCTGTTCAATTATAAGGTGAGGGGCCGAATCAGCGATCGCCCGGATATATATAAATTCTCTGCGTCGGATGTTAAAATTGGAATATGCGACCGTTCAAAAAACAGAATATACCTGATCAATTCGGATGGTTCCCTTTACGAAGGATTTCCGCTGAAAGGATCCACCAGGTTCAGTATCGGGTATTTTAATGGTTCAGAAAGTAGATTTAATCTGATTGTGGGAAGTGAAAACAATTTCCTTTACAATTATTCAATTGAGTAGTCATGAGGAAAAACTTAGTTAAAAGCATGAAATTTTTACTGGTTGGGGGTCTCCTACTGACTTCGTGTCACAAAGAGTACTTTCAGCTGGATAAATTGTCCGATGAATTAGAGCTTGAAACCGATCTGGTGGCCCCCCTCATACATGGATCCCTGTCCCTGGGTGATCTGGTGGCCCGCTTTGATTCATCAGGTTATACGGGGGAATTTGAAGATGGCCTTCTCTATCTAAGTTATTCGGATACCCTGGTTGACGTTATGGTGGATACGCTCGATCTGGTCCCTGACGGGTATTACAATGAATTATTTATTGACGCGGAGATAGGGGATGATCCCATATATATCGGCAGCGCCATCGGAGATACGGTGCACTTCAGAAAAAGCAAATTTTTCGGCTTTGAGACAGTGGGAGAAAACCGTATGGATAGTGTGCTGTTCAAAGGGGGGGAGCTGGAGACTTTGATGGAGAGCACTTTCCAGCACACCGGATTTTTAACCGTCAGCAGCAATTATATAAAGGATAGTGATGGGAATCCTTATTCCTATATCATAGAGATCACTGATGCCAGCGGGAACTTCACATGGTCGGAGAGCAATGACCTGGAGGGTTTTTTCCTGGAAACTGATCAGCAGGGAGATTCCAGTGTTTTCAGAATGGATTATGACCTGGCATTGATCAATAGCGGCAATCCTGTTAATCCAGGGGATCAATGCAATATCAACTCCAATTTCACGGATATGGGATTTTACAAACTGTTCGGGTATGTGGCTCCTGAAGAAGTAGTTAGTGAAAACGGGGAGCTAGATATCCCCCTCTTTGCAGATAATCCTGATTTGAGACATCTGAAGATTGCTGATCCGCGAATCAATGTTACCATTGAGAATTCACTTGGGATTCCCTTTGAGCTGGAAGTCGACAGCCTCATTGCCACAGCGGAAGATGGCAGTACGGAAACCCTGGTGTTTTATGAAGGCTACCCCTTTATCATTCCGGCCCCGGATATGAATATGATAGGCGAAACGGTATACGGGGAGTATCATATCAATAACCAGACTTCCAACTTTCGGGAATTGCTTAATCTGGCTCCCAGTGCACTCTCTTTCGGGGTAAGTGGGTATACCGGAAGTCAGAGTCAAAGCCATTTCCTGCTTGACACCAGCAGATTTATGGCGGAGGCAGAATTTGTGTTGCCCCTTGATCTCAGTATTTCAGAATATGCCCTCACGGACACCATGGAGTTTAGCGTGGGAGACGGGGGGATCGACACCTCCCTGGTGAAAGAGGTGGTAGTCTCTGTCTTTACGATCAATGAGCTCCCCCTGGAGTTGAGCCTTCAGATCTACCTGCTGGATGAATCTTATGCGGTGCTCGACTCTTTATTTGATGGTGTACCTCCGCTACTGCCATCCTCTGAAGTGGACCCAGACGGCCGGCTTGTGAGTGCCAGTGAAAAGGATAACCGTATTAACTTTCCTACCGAGAGACTGGGGATACTTGAGCAAATCAGCTATTTGCGGGTCGAGGCCCGTATTGTAAGCGCCGGATCCGGAGATCAGTTTGTGAAATTCTATTCCGATTATTCACTGGATTTTGAAATATCTTTCTTTGCCAATTTCAGAATTAATACTAGGGAGCTATGAGAATTTTTAACAGGGTAGTTTTAAGTCTTGGATTAATGCTGGGAGCCGGAATGTTTCTAAGTGCCCAGCCCGGTAACTCACTCTATTTTATGAGGGGAGTGCCACAGTCAAACAGAATTAATCCTGCCAGGCAGCCCGAATGTGGCTTCTATTTTGGAATTCCGGCGATCTCCCCCCTGAGCTTCGAAATCTCTTCCAGTTCACTGGCATATAAAGACCTGATCTATCCGCATCCTACAGAGGATTCCCTGATTACTTTTCTTCATCCGCTTGGAGATCAACAGGCCTTTCTTAACCAGCTTAAGCCTCTGAATTATGTAATATCTGACCTTGGCACTTCTCTGCTCTCCGTGGGATTCCGCACCGGCATAGGTTTTTTTTCCGTGGATGTCACGACCAGAGTGGATGGGGATATTTATTATCCGGGGGACCTGGCGAGGCTGGTGCTCGAGGGTGCCGACGAAGGTGCAACCTACACCTTGGATGGGACCGGAGTGGACCTCTCGGGATTTGATGAGATTTCCCTTGGGTGGTCCGGTGCAATTGGAAATAAAATACAGATTGGAGTTCGGGGCAAAATGCTGTTTGGGATTGGGAACCTGAGCACGAGCAATTCCGATTTATCGGTTTCCACTTCCGAAGAGCTTTGGAGCATTCGTTCCAATATGGAATACCACGCTTCCCTTCCTTTTGCGGAGGTGATTTACGATAATGACGGGATGATCGAAGACCTACTTATTGATGAAGAGCTTGAGAATCTGAACCCGGGAGCTATTGCCAGAACGGCCTTTAATGGGAAAAACCTGGGTTTGGGCCTTGACCTGGGGATTGATTATTGGCTTTCAGATCGCTGGCTGTTGAGTGCGAGTGTTCTGGATATCGGGTATATCCGATGGACAGATGAGGTTCATAAGGTCAGTTACATCACGGACTATGACTTTACCAGCCAGGAGATAGATCCTTTTGAGTTCACGGATAATTTCACCTTCAATGATTGGATAGATAGCACCTTTTCCGGGATAGGAGATTCACTGGCCGGAGCCCTGGAATTTACCCCGGGGGGGGCGTACAGCCGGCGACTGAATACAAAACTTTATGTTGGAGCCTCCTGGTACGCCAGCCCGAATATCAGCCTTGGATTGCTCTCGCGAACGGACTTTTTACGGGAAAACGTGGTTGAGCAGCTTACTGCATCGGCCAATTTGAAAGCCGGGCGTTTTCTCCATTTCACCCTTAGTTACTCCTATATCAATAGCTACTTTAAAAACATCGGAGCAGGGATCTCATTCAATGCGGGCCCCCTGAATCTATATGTGATTTCCGACAATACCCTGAATGCTGTGTTTTGGCCCCAGGAAGTCCAGTCGGCGAACCTGTGGTTTGGGATGAACTTTGTTTTTGGATACAGGCAGTTTACAAAAGAAGATCTGGACAGGCCCCTGGTCTACTAACTCCTTTTGCCTTAAGTTTTCCTGATTTGTTTGGCCATATTCGTGGCAAAAACAAAATTGTTAAGCGCCTCATTGTCGGTCTGAAGAATCTCTTTCCTGGTTCCTTCCCAGCAAAGACATCCTTTGTAAATGAAGATGACCTTATCGCCGATCTCGAGAACTGAATTCATGTCATGTGAGTTCACAATGGTGGTCATTTGAAACTCCTCGGTGAGTTCTTTGATCAGGTTATCAATAACGATTCCGGTTTCCGGGTCCAGCCCGGAATTAGGTTCATCACAGAGGAGGTAGCGTGGATTGAGGGCAATGGCACGGGCAATAGCCACCCTTTTTTTCATTCCGCCGCTTAACTCTGCGGGATATAATCCGTTGGTACCGGTGACTCTTACCCTATCCAGGCAAAAATTAGCCCGATCCAGCTTCTCCTTCCGGGTCTGCAGAGTAAACATATCCAGGGGAAACAGAACATTCTCCTCCACCGTAAGGGAATCGAATAAAGCTGCTCCCTGAAAAAGAACCCCCATATCTTTCCTGATTACCTGTCTGGCTCGGATATCCAGGTGACTGAATTTATTTTCATTGTACCAGATTTCTCCCTTGTCCACTTCAATCAGTCCGGCGATGGATTTCAGAAGGACAGTTTTCCCTGAACCACTTCGGCCAATGATCAGATTACATTTCCCATTCTCAAATCTGGCGCTTACATCATTGAGCACATACTCCCCTTCATAGCTTTTATATAGGTTTTTGACTTCAATCATGAGAGAATGGTTCGGGTCAGAATCAGATTTGCCAGCAGGATAAGGATACTGCTCTGTACAACGGCTCTGGTACTGGCTCTTCCTACCTCCACGGCTCCACCTTTAACATGATAGCCAAAATAGGAGGAGACAGAGGTGATAATAATGGCATAGAATACTGTTTTGGTCAGGGCATAACTGATATAATACGGATAGAAGGCATATTGGATACCGTATACATAATCAGCGGCGGGCATAACACCTCCCAGCACACATGAAAGGTAGCCTCCGAAAAGGCCGACCATGATGCTGAGTAAACACAATATGGGAAAAAATAATACCGCGGCAACCATCCTTGGAAGAATCAGGTAGGAGGCTGAATTAACTCCCATCACCTCCAGCGCGTCAATCTGCTCGGTTATTCGCATCATTCCCAGTTCAGAAGCGATGCTGGAACCCACCTTTCCGGCGAGGATAAGCGCCACCATGGTGGAGGAAAATTCAAGGAGGAGAGAATCTCGCACGGTTACACCCACCAGGTATTTTGGGAGGAGCGGGTTCTCAATGTTGAAATTGGTCTGAATGGTAATAACGGCCCCAACAAATAGCGAGATAACTACGACAATCGGAAAGGAGTTAATCCCGACTTTCTCTATTTCCCGCATGGTTTGGCGATATAAAATTGAATGCTTTTCAGGACGACTGAATGTCCTGCCCATCAGCAGGAAGTAAGATCCGATATTTGAGAGCAAGCTCATATGCTCGTACAAATTACTGTAATATATCAATTATTGTATAAAACATCCGGAGAGTTTCAGCTATTCGTTAAAAAGCGACTATATTTAATGTATATAGATTCTTATATGAACAAAGATTACTATTGCGTAATTATGGCTGGGGGCATTGGCCTTCGTTTCTGGCCCCTGAGCAAAACAGAGCGTCCCAAGCAGTTCCTGGATATTCTTGGAACAGGAAGAACCTTATTGCAGCAAACCTACGACCGGTTTAACAAGCTTATGTCCCCCGATCATATATTTGTTGTGAGCAATCTTGAGTATCAGGAACTGATTGCTGATCAGCTGCCTGAATTACCGGAAGAGAATATACTCCTGGAACCCCTGCGCAGAAATACAGCCCCGTGCATTGACTATGCCAATTTCAGGATCCTCCAGAAAAATCCAAAGGCTTCCATTGTGGTAGCACCCTCAGATCACCTGATTATAAAGGAAGAGGAGTTTCTCCGGTCGGTGGAGCAGGGCCTTGAGTTTGTAAGAGTCAATGATGCCCTGCTGACTCTGGGAATTGTGCCCCGTCGGCCGGAGACGGGCTATGGGTATATCCAATCCATGGAGCAACAGGTAAAAGGATATGAATCGCTGTCTTTAAGAAAGGTGAAGACTTTTACCGAAAAGCCGGATTTGAAACTGGCCAAAGTATTTCTCGAAAGTGGTGATTTTTACTGGAATGCAGGTATATTTTTCTGGTCCCTGGAGACCATTATGGAATCATTTCAGACCCATCTTCCTGAGATTCATGCCTTGTTTAAGGAGGGCGAAGAGTTGTATGGAACTAAAAATGAAAAAGGCTTTATTCATGATACCTATGGGAAGTGCCGGAATATCAGTATCGATTACGGCATCATGGAGAAAGCAGAAAATGCCTATGTGCTGATTTCGAATTTCGGATGGTCGGATCTTGGAACCTGGGGTTCCCTCTATGATCAAAGGCAAAAGGATGAGCTTGGAAATTCTGTCCTGGGAAAAAAAGTCTTTATGTATGAATCCACAGGAACCCTGGTGAATGTCCAGGACGATATGCTGGTTGTACTTCAAGGACTGGAGGACTATATCGTTGTGCAGAATGAAAATATCTTTTTGGTTTGCAAGCGGGAAGAGGAGCAGAAAATCAAGCAGTACGTCACGGATATCAAGACCGAGATAGGGGATGGCATGATGTAGCTCGGCATTTCAGTTCCTCGCTGAACCGTGTCGCTGCGCTCCCCGCTACGGCTTCAGAACCTGAAATAACTGCGCATGGGGAAGCTGGAGGCATAAAAAAACCGCATCCTGGGAATGCGGTTCTTTTATATGGTTTTAAGAGTTTTCTAATACTCCCAGAGGTCATGTTCCATAATGAACAGGTCACTCTTGATCCGTTCGGCCTCCAGTAATACATCCTGTCCCAGTTTGTAGTCAGTCAGCATGCGGTTTCCAAATACATTGGATTCTGCAATAATGTTGCTGGAGAACCTACGCTGCATAAAAAGGTCATCAAATGACATGGCCTGAGCATCGTTGTTTGGATTATATACCGAATGGGTGGCGAATAACCTGCGACACTGCGGGAAATGGACCACGAACGGAATGCCTGGCCTGGGTGAGGGCAAGGGCTGGTTAAACTCATCATAATAGGTGTAATATACCGGGGCAATCGCCACGATACGAACATTCATGGTGGAGTGTTGCTTGTCGAAATACCACTGCTCCTGAATCTGGATCTGAAGGATATTGATCATATCCTGCCCGACCTTCAGGAAGTTCCCCTCATTATCAGAGATGGTATCTCCCCCTGAACGGCGGTAAATTTCCTCCAGATTGGTCACCTTGGAAAAAGGATCCTTCCAGCCACTGATGGCATTAAATTCATAGGGAGTAATCTCTTCGGATTTAATCCCCTCCATAAGGAGCCCAAAGAGGCTGTACCTTTCCCCATCGCTCATGGTTCCCTCCAGGGGATAACGCAGGGGCATATTCTGCCGGTGCCTGAGGTCAATGGTCCGCCATATGTCTTTGGCCCACATCACGTCTGCTTCGCGGATGTAGTTGTATGGCACAGGTTTCTTTTCCGGAATAATGGTTTCCGCTTTATACACATCCGTAGAGGGAGTATACGCGGTAATTACCGGCGCATTTCCCGGGGTCACGGAAGTATTCACATTCTGGGCGCTTAAGGACATGGTCCAGATTGCCAGAATAGCTGCTCCAAAAATATACCTTCTTGTCTTCATCTTATCGAACTGTTATGGTAATATTATTTAGATTTCTTATCACACCATCGGGCCCTGAGGCCTTGATTTTTTCTATCATGATTCTCTGCCCTGATCTGAGTTGACGAAACAGATCTTTTTGCTCAGATGTAAAACGATCGTTGGTGGAGGACATGGTGCTCCACATGCCACCTGAACCCTGGAAGGCCACTTCAAAAGATTGTACTTTATACTCCACCTCAAAAACAAAGTCTTTGGCTTCGGCCCTCACGTTTTGCAGGCGGGAAAGGCTACCCACAGTCAGGGCTCCCGAGGAACCCGGAATGCCTTCGATAACCGCATCCGGTTTTGGAAGATCGTAAACCCTGAATTGTGCGCGGCTCATGAGCTTCCTCTGGCCCTGGATATTGGCATATACGCTGATCGTAGCTGTTTTATCTTTCCCGGCACCCGGTCTGACCTGATAGGCTCCAGCACCGATCCGTTTGATATTCCCGGATGAGATTTGGGCAACTACATCTCTTTCAGCAACGCCTCCCACAGAAATTTCTACCGGGTTTGGTATACCACGATAGAATACATTCATCCCTGTGGCCGATACCGTGGCATTGGATTCGGCTACTTCAAATTCAGCGCTAAAGGGTTTGCTGGTTACCTGTCCATCCTTTTCAATGGAGATAACTCCTCCCCATTTCTTTATGCCTATGCTGTTGTAGGAAACTTCGTAAATTCCTTTTCCTCCGTGTGTTTCCAGAATGGTTCCATTATCCAGTTTAACTTCCGGAATGTTGGTGGAGTCATAGGCTGCCAGGAATACTTCGGCCTGGTAGGGTACTCCTTTAAAGACATAATTGGACTTGGCAATCACCACCGGCTCAATCACATTTACCTTGAAGTCACCTGCATCAACCTGCCCCAGCAGGAAGCTGAGCATATCAGCCTCCACGTTCCTGACATCTCCCTGCATTTTGGAAAGCAGGGTAATGACTGAGGCCAGGGGAAGGTGTTCAAAATAGGTGGATTCCCAGGTGGGGGTCACTCCCTTTTTCTTGTTGTGGTGCATGTTTTCAGGCACCTCTGTACTAAGGATACCCTCTACTGCGTCTACAGTGGTTGCATAGGTCTCCTTGTCTTCAATCATGGCTAGGAGGAACTCCCGGTATTCTTCAATCTTAGCTTTCAGTTCCTCACCCCTTTTATTGACCAGCATGATTTCAGCAGGGAAGTTGGTATCATCTTTAACACCCACATCGGCCAGATGCACTTCACCGTCATGAACGGCATCCTCATCCTTTTTGGAAACAATCTCTATTTTGCACAGATTCATAAACTCATAGAGCTCGTTGGATTGTGCCTTGACCTCTTCGGCCCTGGTTTTCCAATCACCCACTTTTGCAGGATTCTGTTCGTAGGCGATGTTGAATTTGTCATAGAGACCATCGTTTTTGGCAGCAAAATTCTGAGTGGTTACTGTCAGACCACCATCAACCAGAGTAAAAGCATCCAGCACCTCTTTTGATACATTCAATGCCAGCATCGCTGTCAGCACCAAATACATCATGCCGATCATTTTTTGTCTCGGTGTTTCTTTACCGTGTGCCATAGAGAAGGATTAAATAAGATTACTTTTTTCTAATGCTCATGGCTGTGAGCATATTGCCGTAAACATTGTTAAGCTCGGAAAGACTCTCGCTGAGTTTTACGATCTCACTCTTGTATTTCTGTGTCTCATCAACGGAAGCCTTCAAACTGGCGATCATCTCATTTAATCCACTGTATACGCCGGCCGTTCCCTGCAGATGATCTTTGCTTCCTTTCACCTGATCCGTATAGGAGAGATTCAGTTCGGCCAGATTTTTGTTCAGCGACTCAAGTTGCTGGTTAAATTGTTTCTGACTCTGCGAAATACTGGTATGTTCCTCTTTGACCTCACCGGACATCGCTTCGTAGGTGGCTGTCAGGTTTGCGCTTGAAGCAGCAAATTTATCAGCAATATCCTTGCCCTTTGAATCGATCAGGCTGGCAGTATTCTTGTAGGTTTCAGCCAGGGTGTGTACAGATTCATTCAGCTCACCCGTATTGGTGCCGTAGGCTGTGGCAACTTGATCCATATTCTGGGCGGCATTTCCCATCTTGGTAAAGTATTCCTTGGTGGCCAGGGAGGCCGAGGTAATATCCCCAATGGTCTCCGTGGTGGCCGAGATGGTGTTCAGGTGCTTACCCAGGCTTCTCACATCCTCAGCATTAATCTGGGATTGCTGGAATAATTCATCGAACTTTTGTAAACCCACATTCCGGTCTGCAATGGCCTGCTCCTTGAATTCATCAATTTCATCGGGGTCCGACATGCCCGCCAATTCCGGGTATACCAGGGTCCAGTCCAATTCCTCATGAAGGGGTTCGAATGCTGAGAAGAAAAAGATAATTGATTCAATTATAAGTCCTGAGGCCAATGCAATACCTGCTCCAGGCCAGTGCTGAATTTTAAAGAGGGCTCCAATGATCACAATGGAGGCTCCAAAGCCATAAAGTTTAGCGGTAAAACTCTTCCAGCCCGAACTTTGAACTAATTCTGTAATTCCCATTATAGATAGTATTTAATTATTGATCACCTAAATATGAACGTACACATCTAAAGCCGATGTACGATTTGGTTGAATCCTGATATTCATAATCACGGGTACTTACCTGGAGATAACGGGCAACGTCTTTCCAGGACCCACCCCGGACCACCTTACGCTTCATCACAGGTGGATCATCAGGGGTCGCTTCGTAATTATAATAGGGATTCATATCGTGTGAAAACACATATGCGGATGGATCATAGGCCGTAATGGTCCATTCAGCTACATTTCCGGCCATATCGTAAAGTCCGAATTCATTGGGGACTCCGTAAAAGGCGACCCGGGCAGGATACATGGAACCATCGTCCGTATAATTCCCTCTCAGGGGCTTAAAGTTGGCAATAAAGCAACCCAGCTTGTTCCTGAGGTATACTCCGCCCCATGGATACATGCTGTGATCCAGACCTCCTCTGGCGGCATATTCCCATTCTGCCTCGATAGGCAAGCGGTAGTCCTGTACGATAGCCTGACCATCGCTGATAAGCGCCTGGTTCAGATAGTTAGTTCTCCAGATACAGAAAGCTTTGGCCTGTTTCCAGGTTACTCCCACCACCGGGTAGTTATCATAAGAGGGGGAGGAAAAATAAAGGTTGGTCATGGGCTCGTTAAAGGAATAAGTGAAATCCTTCACCCAAACCAGGGTGTCCGGATATACAAGAACCCAGTCCCTGTTCACAAAGGAAGAACGACCGGTGACCTCTTCCTGCTCCCCGTTGGGCCTGGTGATGGTTCCCCCGTACTGCACGACCGGTTCTGCATTGTTTCCGGAATATTCCAGGCGGAAACTATTGGCAGGATTCGCAGCCTGAACCCGGTCGATCCAGTAGTAATTGTAAATAAGCTTGGTCGGATTAATTTCCCTGAAATAGAGAGACAGCCGATCTTCACCTGAATAATAGATCCCCAGGTCATCAATGATCTGCTGAATATTTCCCTCTTTGTCTTTGGACGGATCAAGCGGTGTTTCCCAATCGATGATGGGATCTCCGTTAGCATCCTCATAGGGCTGATCATCTCTATCTTTTAAGATGAAATCCTCCACGCCGTTCAGAGCAAGTTCCTTTCTGATAATAGAATCGCGAACCCAGAATACATACTGTCTGTATTCGTTGTTGGTGATTTCTGTCTCATCCATCCAGAAAGCATCAACGGCTACTGTCCTGGCCATGGTGTTTTGTGTCCAGGTGACATCCTGGTCACTGGCACCCATGACAAAGGATCCCATGGGGACCGCCACCATTCCAAATGGATCGGGTTCAGCATAAGCTTTTCTACCGTCAACTCCAACCAATTCACCGGTGTTGTATGAACCACAACCGCCGATTAAAGTCGCAATAACAACTAATATCCCTATTCGTTTCATAGCATATCGCTTATAAGATGCAAACCAAACTTTATACGCACTGTTTTTTTTAAAAAACATCCCAATATAGATAATTAAATATTTACAAAAATCTAATACTCTTATACTTTTGAGGACTCTTATCAACACTGAGATCGAAGCAATATCGCACAGTGACTTCATGAGACCCGCTATTGTATTTCAGAAGTGGTGAAAGTTCAAAATCATATGAATATCCGATCATGATCCCATTCATCATTTCTATCCCAAAAAGTGCTGTGAGGGCACCTCCTACAGAATAGGAAACTCCTCCCCAGAACCTTTTATTGTATCTCAGGTTGGTATTCAGATAGATATGGTTGGATCTGAGGTCACTCTGAAGCATCAGGGAGGGCATAATTTCAAACATCGGATTGCTTAACTGGATGTTGTACCCTGCCATCAGATAATAGTGCCTGATAAGTTTTGATTCAACATTGTCTTCGGGGTAAATAAAAGAGGTCTGGTTCAGATGAGTGCTTGAAATACCCACAAATAGGTTTTCTGCAGTATAAAAAACACCCAGGCCCATATCAAATCCAAAAACACTTCCCCCGCTTTGCGGAATAGCGGGATCCCCTTCTGCCGGAGTCATAACCCCATCACCATCATCCCACTCCGGGCTAAGTGCCTGGTTTGCCAGCCCAACATTGGCTCCGATTCCCAGGCTTCCCTGCCCCAGGTCGATCCGGAAGGCATAGCTTGCACTAAATAGAAAATCGTTGTTAAATGCCAGGTTGTCATTCATAAAGCTTATTCCAAGACCATGTGTTCTTCCTAGAAACTGTACCGGCATATTGGCTGTAAAAGCAGTGGTAATAGGTGCATCCGGAAGCCCCGTCCACTGATTGCGAAAGGCAGCAGCCAGGCAGATTTTATCAGAGCTTCCAACGGCTCCGGGATTGTAAAACGGAGCAAGGAACATATTCTGACTGAACTTGGGGTCCTGCTGTGACAGAACATTCAGTGAAACAGTTCCTATAATAAATATGTAAACCAATCTCTTCATTATCCGCTTAACTCGATCCGGGGCTTCTTTTCCAGGCTTTATAGCTGCGTTAAAATAAACAAAAATACTTATAGATCACAAACTTTATTCCTATCAGAATGTTAATAAACTCAGGAGGTTCAGATCATTTCTCAGATCTGTTTCACCCCCTTCCTAATTAAATAAACGTGGGTTATTCTTTTTCATTACCCAATCTGTTCAAAAAACGCCACCAGCGGTCCGGTATCTCCTGATTACAGGCTTGCTGGTAATCTTCATACGAACATGACACAAAAAAGTTATAGCCAGTGGCTGGATTCTTTACAGGAATTTCCATCCACCATCTCTCAGAAAGGGTGCTTTTGTGGAAGATTATATCGTGTCCGGCCGCATTAAGAGCTACAATAAATTTCTTTATATGCTCGGGCGTATCCACCGGATTCTCCCGGATACGGTGAGTCAGCCCCTCCAGAAAGTACCAGGCAGCCTGAGCAGCCAGGTGGGCAGTCTGGTCGTTGGTGTCGGAGGAGGGATTTAGCTCGAAAAAACCCAGGATATTGGCTCGTTCACTCAATCCGGCATATCGGCTAATCTGACAGATCTCATCCCCAAAAAAACCATTTGGAGAAGGGATGGAGGCGCCCGGAGCATCCGCATGTCTGACCGCTCCCATGTCAATTCCGATGAATTCACAATCCCGTATCAGGGGTTCAGCCTGCTGAATTTCTTTCCGGGCTTCACCCAGGCGGATACTTTCCAGGTAGGACTTCTCCAGCTGCTGTAGCTGCTTTTCTGTAACAAAGCAGGCCTGGTGCCCCAGGTTGGTAAGGCTGAACTGCCTTAATCCGGAGGGGTAAACAATTTGATTCAGATAATTCCGTGAGTTCAGGATATCATCCTTTTTAGAGAAATCAAGCATGGAGTCTATCGTAAGAATCTGATGTGGGCCCACGTGTTTTTCCAGGGCCAGAAAAACTCCCCGGCTCAGGTCCTGCGACCCTCCAAATATAAGCGTGGTGATATCCCGTTCTCTGAGCTCCAGGACAATATCTCTGAGTGCAAAATAAGTGTCGTTTACCGAGCCTCCGTTTTTGACATTCCCCAGGTCATAGATTTTCAGGTTCCGTTCAATTTTCCTTAGCTGATACAGCTTGCTGCGTATATGATTGGGAGCATCCTTGCTACCTTTGATAAAGCCGTTGCTGTCCACCGGGACACCAAAAAGGGCCACCTGGTGTTTATCCAGCTCCCTGATGGGCTGGTCCGGGGTGTGGACCGATATATGGTGACTGAAAGACTCCTGGTTTTCCAGGTATTCGAATTGGGGCCTCTCCAGGCTAACAGGGTCGAAATATCCATTCAGGTCCATGAGCTTGGCTTTAGACGATTTACTTTTTGGCACGGGATCCTGCCTTTTCAATGATTTCCCGGCATTCCTCAAGGGTCAGCTCTTCAGGTTTTTGGCTCTTGGGGATCCGGTAGTTTTTCTTATTGAAGGATATATAGGGGCCATAGCGGCCATTCAAAATCAACAATCCCGGTTCTTCTTCAAATTGTTTTATATTCCTGTTCTCCTCCTGGGCACGTTTCTCAATGATGATCTCAATGGCCCGGTCTTGCTTTATGGTAAATGGATCATCGGTTTTTGCCAGGCTGTAAAACTTTGATTTATGCCTTACGTAAGGCCCGTATTTTCCCACGCCAATCACCAGCTCGTCGTCTTCAAACTGGCCAAGGGTGCGTGGCAGCCTGAAAAGCTCCAGGGCTTCTTCCAGCGTGATGGTTTCCAGGCTCTGACCTTTTAAGAGGCTGGCGAACCTGGGTTTCTCCTCATCACTGGCTTCCCCGATCTGCGCGATGGGTCCGAATCGGCCAATTTTTACACTGATTGGCTTACCCGACTCTGGATCTTCACCCAGCATTTTTTCCCCCTTGGAGCGCTCCGAAGTTTGTGTCGCGTTATCTACCCTGGAGTGAAAGGGTGTATAGAATCGTTCGATCATGCTGGGCCAATCCTTGTTTCCCTCAGCAATTTCATCGAATTCCTCTTCCACCGAGGCGGTAAAATTGAAATCCATGATATTCTGAAAATTCTGTTCCAGGAAGTCATTGACGATCATCCCGATATCTGTGGGGAAAAGTTTGTTTTTCTCAAAGCCATATTTTTCCTTGATTTGCTTTTTCGAAAGGCTGTCACCCTTCAGGACCAGTTGTGTCATTTCTTGCTCAAGCCCCTTTCGATCCTCTTTTACTACGTATTCTCTGTTTTGGACCGTTGAAATAGTGGGAGCGTAGGTGGAGGGCCGGCCTATTCCAAGCTCTTCCATTTTTTTCACCAGGCTGGCCTCGGTATACCTTGCCGGCTGCAGGCTGGTTTTTTCAGTAGCCTCTATCACCTCCCGCGAAAGTTTATCCTCGGCTTTTACCGGAGGAAGTAGCCCTTTCGCTTCTTCTTCCTGCTCATCATCAGTAGATTCCATATAGACTTTCAGAAAGCCATCAAATATGAGTACTTCACCTGTGGCTATAAAACGTTCAGGGGCCCCTGATATTAGAATTGAAATGGTGGTTTTTTCAAGCAAAGCCTCGCTCATCTGGGAAGCCAGGGTTCTTTTCCAGATCAGCTCATAAAGCCGCTGTTCCTGTCTGCTTCCCTCGATGGAAGCTTGATCCATGTAGGTGGGCCTGATGGCCTCGTGAGCTTCCTGGGCTCCTTTGGCTTTTGTAGTGAAGTTCCGGGTTTTCAAATATTTTTCACCAAAATCCCCCTTAATTTTTTTCGCAGCTGCCCCTATGGCAAGCTTGGACAGATTCACAGAGTCTGTCCTCATGTAGGTAATTTTCCCCGATTCATAAAGTCTCTGGGCCACCGACATAGTCTGTTTGACTGAAAAACCCATTTTCCGGCTGGCTTCCTGCTGCAGGGTGGAGGTTGTAAATGGGGGAGCTGGATTTTTCTTCACGGGTTTCTTTTCCACAGCATCCACGGTAAATTCACTGGTCCGGCACCTGGATAAAAAGGCTTCGGCCTCTTCCAGGCTGGCGAAGCGCTTTGAAAGTTCAGCTTTTAGCTGGGTCAGGCCCCCGTTTCCGTCCGGGACGGAGAATATTCCGCTTACACGGAAATACTTCTGGGGATTGAAATTTTGTATTTCTCTTTCTTTTTCAACAATCAGTTTAACGGCCACTGACTGCACCCTGCCTGCCGAAAGAGAGGGTTTTACCTTCTTCCATAATAGTGGAGAGAGCTCAAATCCCACCAGCCTGTCCAATACTCTTCTGGCCTGCTGCGCATTCACCAGGTGGGTGTCTATGTGACGTGGATTTTCCAGGGCATTCACGATGGCGTCTTTGGTAATTTCATGAAAGACGATCCTTCGTGTTTTATCCTTATCCAGCTTCAGCTCCTCAAAAAGATGCCAGGCGATGGCTTCCCCTTCACGGTCTTCATCAGTGGCCAGCCATACCATCTGGGCCTTCTTGGCCAGGCTCTTCAGTTCGCTGACAATTTTCTTCTTGTCGGCCGGGACTATATATTGCGGGGTAAATCTGTCCTCCACGTCAATTCCCAGGTTTTTCTTGGCCAGATCCCTGATGTGACCGAAACTGGATTTGACGGTATAAGTATCTCCAAGGAAACGTTCTATGGTTTTGGCCTTGGCAGGCGACTCTACAATTACTAGATTTTCTATCATTTTTTTACGATTCCTTCGTTGAGCAATTGAAACACAAAATAACTTAATAATTACTATTTTTGACCCAAAATCGAGCTGGCCATGGATAATAAACCCGGCAAAACTACAAAATATTTATACATCCTATGGAGTCTTTACACTCTTGCGGTGCTATTGTTCATTCTTATTATGATTTTAATCGGCCATGGCAAACTTGGTTTTATGCCTGATTTTGCCCGGCTCGAAAATCCGCAGACCAACCTGGCCTCTGAAGTGATTACCGAAGATGGAGAGCTGCTTGGAAAATATTTTATTGAGAACCGCTCCTATGTGGAGTATGAGGAACTGGCACCCCATTTGGTGGAGGCTCTGGTTACTACGGAGGATGTCAGATACTACAGGCATTCAGGGATTGATTTGCGAAGTCTGGTACGGGTGGCTATCAAGACGATGCTTCTGGGGCAGGATGAAGGCGGGGGGAGTACCATCTCCCAACAGCTGGCAAAGAACCTGTTTCCCAGAGATACCACTGTGAATAAAACAAAGCTTGGAAAAGCCGGCCATCTGGCCATCAATAAATTTAAAGAGTGGAACACCGGGGTGAGGCTTGAAAGAGCCTATACCAAGAACGAGATACTGACCATGTATCTGAATACGGTTCCCTTCGGCGGAGAATCCATTGTGGGAATCAAATCGGCCTCCCGAACCTTTTTTAACACCACTCCGGATTCCCTGACCATTGATCAGGCTGCCATTCTTGTGGGGATGCTTAAGGCCCCAACTGCCTACAACCCCAGAATCAATCCGGATCGCTCCATCGTACGGCGGAATACCGTGATCAATCAGATGGTGAAGTATGGGAGTCTCCCCCAGGAGATAGCCGACTCGGTCAAACAGCTTCCCATCAGTGTGGATTATAACCTGGCCAGTCACCTCACCGGATATGCCATGCATTTCAGGACCTTCCTTTCCAAGTTCATGAGAAATACCAAGCCGGTCCCGCCCAATAAAAATGCCGGAATACTGGCCTGGGAGCGATACCGAAGGGACTCTTTGCGCTGGACGGATGATATGCTATATGGCTGGATCAACAAGTATTACAAGCCGGATGGAACCCAGTACGATCTGTACCGGGACGGACTCCGGATTTACACCACTATAAATTTCAAGATGCAGCAATATGCCGAGGAGGCGGTTGAGGCACAAATGAAGGATTATCTTCAGCCGGAATTTTTTAAAGAGAAAAAGGGAAGGCGCAATGCCCCCTTCGAGGATATCACCCCGGAGGAAAGCCGGTTGATTATGAACCGTACGATCAGGCAGACAGAGCGTTACAGGGCCCAGCTTGCAGAAGGAGTCCCCCTGGACTCAATTATGATGACCTTTAATGAACCGGTGGAGATGCAACTCTTCTCCTGGAACGGTCCCATAGATACTGTACTTAGCCCCCTGGATTCCATCAGGTATATGAAACATATCCTGAGGGCCGGGTTTATGGCCATGGATCCTGCCAATGGGAATGTGAAAGCTTTTGTGGGGGGGCATAACTACCGCTATTTCCAGTATGAACATGTATACCAGGGCCGCCGTCAGGTTGGATCTACCATCAAGCCTTTCTTATACCTGCTGGCCATGCAGGAAGGGTATTCTCCCTGTGATATGATCCCGCTGGTAGCTACTACCTTTGCAAATATCATTGATAATAAGGATACCACATACACTCCGGATGCCCCGGGCCGGAATATTTTTGCCGGGAAGATGGTCAGCCTGAAGTGGGGACTGGCCAATTCACACAACTGGGTTTCTGCCTGGCTGTTTAAAAATTTCAATCCCGATAATGTGATAGACCTGATGCGCAAAATGGGGATTACCTCCTATATTGATCCGGTACCCAGCATGATTTATGGTCCGTCCGACATTTCTCTGGAGGAGATGGTTGGTTCCTTTAACACTTTCTCCAATGGAGGTGTTTATGTGAGCCCTGTTTATGTGACCCGCATCGAGGACCGCTATGGCAATGTGATCTCCTCTTTTCATCCCATTGAGTCGGAAGCCATCAGCCAGGAAACGGCCTATCTGATGCTTTCCTTATTAAGGAATGTGGTCGATATGACGGGCAGATACAAAGGGGAATTCTATTCGGGTACGGCTAACAGGCTTCGGTGGAAGTATGAATTTACCGGCGAACTGGCCGGTAAAACGGGGACCACCCAGAACCAGAGTGATGGCTGGTTTATTGGTCTTGCTCCAAAACTGACCGCCGCAGCCTGGGTTGGGGGAGAGGACCGTTCCATTCATTTTGATAACCTGACTATGGGATCTGGAACGAACATGGCCCTTCCCATTTATGGAGAATTCCTGCAGCGTGTTTACGCAGACACTACCCTGGGTATCAGCATGGAGGATGATTTTGTGAGACCGCTGGACTTCTTTGTGGATATGGATTGTCCCGACATTGTGGAAGCCACCGGCCGCACTACCCGGGATGAATTCTAAGCTGGCTCAGCCAAAAAGGTGTTTGGGGAGATCCTGCACTCTGTCCACCTGGACAATTTCAAGCCCGAACCTGGCCGGATCAATTCGTTTCCGGTTGAAGGCCGGCAGGAGGATCCGTTTCATTCCCAGTTTATCCGCTTCCCCCAGCCTTTGTTCGATCCGGTTCACCGGGCGGATCTCACCGGACAGGCCTACCTCTCCTGCAAAACAGGTATGCGGATCAATGGGAATATCGACTGTTGAGGAAAGAATCGAGGCCACCACCGCCAGGTCAATGGCAGGATCATCCACCCGAAGACCCCCTGCAATGTTGATATATACATCTTTGCTGGCCAGTTTAAAACTGGCGCGTTTTTCAAGGACTGCCAGCAACATACTCAGGCGTCGGGTATCAAATCCGGTGGAGGTTCGCTGAGGGGTTCCATATACCGCCGAGCTTACCAGGGCCTGGACCTCGATCAGTATGGGCCGGATTCCTTCCACATTCGCAGCAATAGCCGATCCGCTCAGATCCGGGGGTTGCTGATTAATCAGAAGTTCAGAAGGATTCAGAATCTCCCGCAGCCCCTCCCCGGTCATCTCGAAAACTCCGATCTCCGAGGTGGAACCAAAGCGGTTTTTCACGGAACGTAAAATCCGGTAGAGGTGGTGTGTATCCCCTTCAAACTGGAGAACTGTATCCACAATATGCTCCAGTACCTTTGGTCCGGCTATGCTGCCATCTTTTGTTATATGGCCGATCAACATAACCGGCATAAAACTTTCTTTCGAAAGACGCAGCAATTGTGCTGCACACTCTCTGACCTGTGAAATGGTTCCGGGAGCGGATTCAATGCCCTCGGAATACAGGGTTTGAATGGAGTCAATGATCAGCAACTCGGGTCTTATCTGCTCCACCTGGCTAATGATGGCCTGCAGGCAGGTTTCAGCAAGTATCAGGCAGTTTTCTTTACCCCCTCCAAGCCTGTCAGCCCGTAACTTGATCTGCTGCGGACTCTCCTCACCTGAAACATAAAGCACCTGTTTATCCATTTGAAGAGCCACCTGCAGGGCCAGGGTCGATTTTCCAATGCCCGGTTCCCCTCCAATAAGGACCATGGATCCGGGTACGATCCCTCCCCCCAGGACCCGGTTAAACTCTCCGTTTTTAAGGTCTATGCGGGAGGCCGAAGTGGAACTTAGCTCATGCAGTTTTTGTGGCAGTGCAAAATCACGTCTTTCAGCCATGGACGAATGGCCCGGGCTTTTGTGTATTTTCTGTTCCACGTAGGTGTTCCATTCTCCGCAGGCATTACACCGGCCAATCCACTTGGCCGATTCAGCACCACAATTCTGGCATATATAAACGGATTTGATCTTTGCCATTTACTGCTTATTTCTATCTATGATTGCGCTGCTTGAGTACCCTTGCAGCAAGGGGATGGATTCCACCCTTCCGCCTGAAGAAGCAACTTCCTGGTGTCCCACGATTTCTTCCAGCTTGTAGTCCCCTCCTTTGACAAGTATATCTGGTTTTATTGCTTTGATCATGTCCAGCGGAGTATCCTCCTCAAATACGATGATGTAATCCACAAAAGCCAGGGCTCCCAGTACTTCGGCCCTGGATTCCTGATTATTAACAGGTCTCCCGGGACCCTTGAGCCTGGTAACAGAGGCATCACTATTCAGGCCTACAATTAATAGGTCTCCAAGCTCTCTTGCCCGTGAAAGCAGATAGATATGGCCTCTGTGCAGAATGTCGAAGCAGCCATTGGTGAATACCAAGCGCTTCTCTCTTCTGAAAGCTGGCGTAAGCAACTTCACCGCTGTTTCAAGGGGAATGGTTTTTTGAATGATCTGTTCGTAGGTGAGCATTTCAGGAATCGTTTTTTATTCTGGAGATTCTTTTTCGGGAGATCATCAGCAGGGTATAGGACAGGGCTCCCAGCAGGATGGTGAGCAAAGAATTTGATTCATGGGCCAGTATGGCATAGGCACTGCCAGTCTCCAGAGAGAACCCGTAGACAAACATCAATCCCCTGGAGGTGATCCAGTGGTAGGCCCCAAAACCTGCTGTTACAGGCGCAGACATACCCAGACCACCGATGACCAGTAAAAACATCCCGTCAATAAAGCTAAGACCGGAGAGTTCTTCAAGCGCGAATACCACCACCCAGGTCATGAGAATGTAGAGGAACCAGATCAATACAGAATGAAGCACAAACTCCCATTTGCGCTTCATCCGGTAGATGGTCTTTAGTCCATCCAGAAGCCCCAAAAGAATCTCTCTGAGTTTTCGGATCAGGGCGTAGCGGGCCAGTCTTTTTCTGTACAGGTAAATCAACAGGCCTGTTGCCAGAACAGCTGTCAGCACGATCAACCATAAAATCCAGGTGCCCCCGAAGAGTTCCTGGAACTTTTGCTGCAGGGGCCCGTACACCTGTTCTGTGAAAAATGCGCCAAATTTATCCATCCAGCTGATCAGCAGGATGACCAGGATGAGCAAAAGCATTATCACATCGACCACCCGTTCAACAATCACGGTCCCGATCAGTGAGTCGACCGGGATTTTCTCCCTCTTCCCCAGCGTAACACATCGGGTCACCTCGCCCAGCCTTGGCAGGGCATAATTGGAAAGATATCCCACCATCAAAGAGTGGTAGGTGTTCATGAAAGAGGGCTTAAAACCAAGAGGCTCAATAAGCAATACCCACCTCCTGGCTCTGCTGAAAAAAGAGATGCCAGCGAAAAGAATAGAAAGTCCGATCCACCAGTAATTGACCTTTTGCAGGGTGGCAGCCAGCTTTTCGAAGGCAACTCCCCTGAAGGCAAAATAGAGTAAGAGTGCTCCAAGTGCCAGGAAGCCGGCAATTTTAAGAATTTGAATCAGGACTTTTTTCAAAAGAGGGGTCAGTTTAGCTTATTGGAGTCGGTATCCGGAAAAATCAAAGTCGGTTTCCAAGATTTTGCCACTTCGAATTCCATGGAAGCATAGGAGATGATTATGATGATGTCCCCAACAGCCACCCTCCTGGCAGCAGGACCGTTCATACAGATTTGCCCGGATCCCCGCTGGCCCGTAATCACATAGGTTTCCAGTCGTTCCCCATTGTTTATATTTACAATCTGAACCTTCTCATTTTCAATGAGTTTGGCTGCATCCATCAGATCCTCATCGATGGTAATGCTACCCACATAGTTCAGGTTAGCCTCCGTGACTGTAACCCGGTGTATTTTTGATTTAACTACTTCGATAAACATAGCCGTGCACTTACGTGACAAATTTAATCAAAATTCACATTATCAATAAGCCTTACTCTACCTAATTGAACAGCCAGGCAGCCTACTTTGTTCACCCCCTCGCCCCACTCCTCAACAGGCATAAGCCCTTTATCTTCAACAATTTCAAAGTATTCCAGCTCCAGCAGGGCTTGTTTTTTAAATTGAAGTATCACCCAATCTTTCAGTTGAGAAGGGGTGAGGGTTTCTATTTTCTGTTTGGCCTGCACCAGGGTTTCGTATATGAAGGGGGCCAGTTTTCTTTCTTCCTTACTGAGCCTGAAGTTCCTGGAACTCATGGCTAAACCATCTTTCTCCCGGATAATCGGGCAGGGCACAATGGTCACATTCAGCTCCATAATCTCCACAAGTCTCCGGATGATAACCAGCTGCTGAAAATCTTTTTGTCCAAAATAGGCCCGGCGTGGACGAATCAATAAGAAAAGTTTGCTTACGATCTGTGCAACCCCATTAAAATGACCTTTACGATGCTTGCCTTCCATAACCTTATCCAGGTTGCCCAGATCAAAGATTTGAGGGTCTTCTTCCGGATACATCTCCTTCACCGAAGGAACAAATACCAGGTCAGCTTCCAGCTTCCGAAGCAAATCCAGGTCCTGGTCCAGGGTTCTGGGGTAATGGTCCAGGTCCAAAGGGTCATTAAACTGGGTGGGATTCACAAAAATGCTCACCACGACAACATCATTTTCTTTATTCGCTTTCTCAACCAGAGAGGCGTGTCCCTGGTGAAGGGCCCCCATGGTAGGAATCAGGCCGATGGTTTTTCCCTCATTTTCCAATGAGAGCAGGTGGCTGCTTAGATCGTTTTTGGTTCTGTAAACTACCATACACTGGGTGAGAGAACAAAGATAGATAAAAAGGTGTCAATAATTTTTAGTAAATTTGCATGATTTCTAATAGAGGCTTGTATATGGAGAGTAAAAAGGTATTATTTGTTTCTCAGGAGATTACACCCTATCTGCCTGAGACCGAACTTTCCTTAATCAGCAGAAAACTTCCCCAGGCCATACAGGAAACCGGAAAGGAGATCCGGACCTTTATGCCAAAATATGGGAGTATTAATGAAAGAAGGAACCAGTTGCATGAAGTAATCAGGTTGTCGGGAATGAATCTGATCATCGATGATACGGATCACCCTCTGATCATCAAGGTTGCTTCCATTCAGGCCGCCAGGATGCAGGTGTATTTCATTGATAATGAGGAGTATTTCCATAGGAAGAATACGGTTGTTGACTCCAAGGGGGTACCATTTAAAGACAATGATGAGCGCATGATATTTTTTGCTCGCGGAGTACTGGAGACTGTTCGGAAATTACGCTGGTCACCCGACCTGGTGCACTGCCATGGCTGGTTTACCTCGCTGGTGCCTCTGTATATTAAGAAAGCATACCGTGAAGACCCCTTATTCGCCGATTCAAAAGTGGTCTTTTCTTTTTATGACAATGGATTTGATGTCCCCCTGGATAAATCCTTTTCCAAGAAGATTCTGGTGGATGGAGTTTCGGATGAACACCTCTCCATGATTAAGGATCCGGGATATGAGAACCTGGTCAACCTGGCTGCCACCTATTCGGATGGATTGATCCAGGGAAGTGAAAGCCTGCCTGCTAAAGTTGAAGACGTACTGAAAAAATCCGGGAAACCCTATTTGAATTATGCAAGTGAAGAGAAATATGTGGAGGAGTTTTCCGTTTTTTACGAGAGAGTTATCAACGATTAAGACTTATTTTTGGATGAAGAAAAAGGAATGGCGCTTTTTGTCAATCATTATTGGATTGGCAGTGGCACTTGCATCTTGCGATATCAGTGATAAAGAACTGGGAACGGATCTGTTGCCTCCGGGAGACAATGTGCTTGTCTACCAGGACACTATTTTTGAAATAGATGCCTATTCCATGAGCGGAAAGCCGGTGAAAACTTCCGTATTCCTGAATTCAACTTCAGTCAGGTACATGCTTCTGGGTTCCCTGACAGATACCATTGTTGGAAGATCGGAAGCCTCCATTGTAACCCAGTTTAACACCACCACTGCCTACCAGCCGGCTGATAACCTGGAGATCGATTCCCTGTATCTGGCCCTCTATTTCAGCGAGTTTTTTGGAGATATGGAACAGGACATCACGCTGAGTGTTTATGAATTTGAGGAAAGGATTTATTCAGATTCCACCTACTATTCGGATTTTGATATACAAGGTGTGTATAACCCTGTTCCCCTGGCACAAAAGACCATTACCCCTGAGGAGAACCAGATTTACGAGCTGCTTATTGAAGACCAGGAGTTCCTGGATAAATTTATAGCCATCCAGTCAGATACAAGCATTTTTTACAATGACTCCCTGTTCAAGGACTACTTTAAGGGGTTTTATATCACTGCAGAACCCCTCTCTTCAGAAGGGACCATGGGCAGGATCCAGCTTTCTGGTTCCGGCACCAGGCTGACCATGAAGTATGCCAATGATTCTACCGAGGTGGACTCCACTGCTGAACGAGATTTTGCCTACGCTCATTTTACCATTGATCCATACTATTCTCAGAAGATCAATCTGTTTGAGCACGATTATTCCGGCACCTCTCTGGAAGGGATTATTGATAACCAGGAGGCAGCCACTCCCTACAGCTATGTTCAGGGCATGTCCGGGGTAAATACCCGCTTCTCTTTTGCCAACCTGCAGGAGTGGATGGATCAAAGCCCTTTGATCATCAACAGTGCCACCCTGGTTTTTGATGTGGTTCCTGAGGAGATAAGTGGAATTCCCTATGAAAACATGCCCAGCAGGTTAATGATCGGGACCATCCTGGAGGATGACGCCTACGAGCCCATTTATGACTATCTGCTGCTCTTATCCAGTGATGCTTCCCAGCAGGCAAGTGGATTTGGAGGATATAAAAAGGCCGTATCTCAGGGCTTGTTCAGTGATACCACCTATACCTACCGGTTTAACATGGGATTGCATTTCCAGGCCATGGTGGATGGTACGAAACCGGATAATGATTTTATACTCCAGCTGAACGATGGCTTATCCAATCCGAAATTTTCCAAGCTTTGGAGTAACCTTCCCACTAACGAAAGTCGTATAAGGTTAGAAATAGTATACCTGAAGCTTTAAGCTTAAAGTAAAGGTGTGTATATCTTAAATTGACATACTTATGTGTGGAATTGTTGGTTATATCGGGACCCGGGATGCCTACCCAATTCTTATAAAAGGCCTTAAAAGACTTGAATATCGCGGATATGATTCTGCCGGAGTAGCCCTGCTCAACGGGGATACAGCCATCTATAAAAAAAGGGGCAAAGTTTGTGATCTGGAAGATTATGTTAGAGGGAAAGCCACGAAAAGCACCATCGGGATCGGACATACCCGATGGGCCACCCATGGGGAACCAAGCGATTTGAATGCACATCCGCACCACTCAGAAAAGGGGCTCTTTACCATCATTCATAACGGGATTATTGAGAATTATTCGGTATTAAAGAAGACCCTGATGGAGCAGGGAATGAAGTTCTACAGCGAGACCGACACGGAGGTTCTGGCTAATTTGATCGAGTACATTTATACCACCGAAAGTGTTAACGTGGAGGTGGCAGTCAGCCTGGCACTTCAAAAGGTGGTGGGCGCTTACGGACTGGTGGTTCTCTCCAGGGAAGATCCCAACCTGATGATCGCAGCCCGTCGCAGCAGTCCCCTCGTAATCGGCCTGGGCAGTAATGAATATTTTATTGCTTCCGATGCCTCTCCCATTGTGGAGTATACCGATCGCGTGATCTACCTGAACAATGATGATATAGCCCTGATCCGAAGGGACGAACTGGTGCTTAAAAACCTTGTCAGCGATGCCACCATGGTGAACATTAAGACCCTGGATATGGGGATTTCCGAGATGGAAAAGCAAGGGTATGAACACTATATGTTGAAGGAGATCTTCGAGCAACCACGGTCCATAATGGATACTTTCAGGGGGAGGATTCATCCGGAAACTGAGGAGATCCGGCTTGGAGGATTGCTGGATGTAAAGGAGCAGCTGGTAAATGCGAAACGCATAGTAGTTATTGCCTGCGGGACCTCCTGGCATGCAGGACTGGTGGGTGAGTACCTGATCGAGGATCTGGCCAGGATCCCGGTAGAGGTGGAGTATGCCTCCGAATTCAGATACCGCAATCCCATGATTGGTCCCGACGACGTGGTCCTGGCCATCAGTCAGAGCGGGGAGACAGCTGATACCCTGGCGGCCATACAACTGGCCAAGGATGCCGGGGCCCTGGTGCTGGGCATCTGTAATGTGGCAGGTTCCAGTATTTCACGGGAAACCCATGCAGGAGTTTATACCCATGCGGGAATGGAGATAGGGGTGGCTTCCACCAAAGCCTTTACAGCGCAGGTGACGGTTCTGACCATGATCGCTACCATGATCGGAAAGGAAAAGGGTCTGCTATCGGATAAGCGTTTCAGTCAGCTCCTTAAGGAACTCAATGAAGTACCTGAAAAGATTGAGAAGATCCTGGAACAGAATGATGAATTTATACGCATTGCCGAGATATACAAAGATGCTACCAATGCCCTCTACCTGGGCCGTGGGGTCTCTTTCCCGGTGGCACTGGAAGGAGCACTTAAGCTTAAGGAGATTTCCTACATTCATGCCGAAGGATACCCGGCGGCGGAGATGAAGCACGGTCCCATTGCCCTGATTGATGAGAATATGCCGGTGGTCTTTATTTCCACCAGGGATGGATCCTACGAAAAAATCGTAAGCAATATCCAGGAGGTGAAGGCAAGGAACGGGGTGGTCATAGCTATCATTACCGAAGGGGACAAGATCATCAGGGAGATGGCCGATCATGTGATCGAGATCCCGGAAACTGATGAGTCGCTGGTAGCCCTGACAGCTGTGGTTCCCCTGCAGTTAATTGCCTACCATATTGCAGTCATGCGGGGATGTAATGTGGATCAGCCCAGAAACCTGGCTAAATCCGTCACCGTAGAATAAGTGATAAAAGCCCTGATTGCACGGAAGCCTGCGGCTTACCTCTCTTCGTACTGGGACTTATAGTAAGACTGGTAATCCCCGGAGGTGACATGTTCCATCCACTCCCTGTTACTGAGGTACCAGTCCACTGTCCGGGTCAGCCCCTGTTCAAAAGTCAGAGATGGTTTCCACTTAAGCTCCTCCCGGATCCTGGAACTGTCAATGGCATAGCGAAGATCATGCCCGGCCCTGTCTTTTACAAAGCTTATGAGCTTTTCGGAGCTTCCTGGCTCTCTCTCCAGTTTTTCATCCATGATCCGGCAGAGCAGGCGGATAAGGTCAATGTTTTTCCATTCGTTTAATCCGCCTATGTTGTAAGTGCGGCCTTTGCGTCCCTTTTTGAATATCAGCTCAATGGCTGCAGCATGGTCTTCCACATAGAGCCAGTCCCTGATATTCTCCCCCTTCCCATAAACCGGGATGGGTTTTTTATAAAGGATATTATGAATGGCCAGGGGAATGAGCTTTTCAGGGAACTGGTTGGGTCCGTAATTATTGGAACAGTTGGACAGTACCACGGGAAGTCCATAGGTGTGGTAATAGGCCCTGACCAGGTGGTCTGAGCTGGCCTTGGAGGCCGAATAGGGGCTGCGGGGATCGTAAGCGGTCTCTTCGGTGAAGAGGCCATCCTGCCCCAGGCTTCCGTATACCTCATCGGTGGAGATATGATAAAATAGCTTCCCTTCCATATCCTGCCAGGCCCTCCGGCAGGCATTTAAGAGGTTTACGGTACCAATAATATTGGTATTTATAAAAGCCATGGGATCGACAATGGAACGGTCCACATGGGATTCAGCTGCCAGGTGAATCACCCCCCCGATCTCTTCCTCTCCAAATAGCTTCTCCAGGAAAGCAGCCTGGGTAATATCCCCGCGGACAAAGTGGTAATTGGATGCTTTTTCAACATCTTTTAAATTTTCCAGGTTGCCTGCGTAGGTGAGCTGGTCCAGATTCAGGATGCGGGTTTCGGGATGCCTGGTAACCATACGCCTGATCACATGAGATCCAATAAAGCCCGCACCACCGGTAATCAGGATGGTTTTCATCTACTGTTGTTTTTGGACCTGAGATTCATTTCCCAGCGCCATGCTGATTCCAGGGTCTCTTCTATCCCTTTTTCAGCTTTCCATCCCAATTCGCTGTTTGCATAAGAGGTATCTGCAAATACTTTTTCAATATCTCCTTCTCTCCGCCCCACAATCCTGTAATTAAGTTTCTGCCCTGTGGATTCCTCGAAGGCATGAATGATCTCAAGGACAGAGAGCCCACGACCAGTACCCAGGTTAAACACCTCAAAGGCAGAAAGTTGTTTCTTATCCAGCAAGCGCCTGATGGCTGTAACATGCGCTTTGGCAAGATCTACCACATTAATATAATCTCGGATGGCCGATCCATCCGGAGTATTGTAATCATTTCCGAATACACTCAGGTAATCCCGGAGTCCGGCTGCGGTTTGGGTGATAAAGGGGACCAGGTTATTGGGTATTCCAAGGGGCAGTTCCCCGATGCTGGCCGAGGGATGGGCGCCAATGGGGTTAAAATAGCGGAGGGAGATCACCCCTTTTCCCGGTGTGGATTTTATGCTGTCCCGGAGGATGTCCTCACAGATCTGCTTGGTGTTGCCATAGGGAGAATTTGCCTTTTTCAGGGGGGCGCTTTCACTTACCGGCAATGTATCGGGCTCCCCATAAACAGTACAGGAAGAGGAAAAGACCATATGGTCAATATGGAACTGCTTCATGGCTTCCAGCAGGTAAATCAGTGAAAGCAAGTTGTTTTCGTAATAAGCCAGGGGCTTTTCCACACTTTCTCCCACTGCCTTCAGTGCCGCAAAATGAATGATGGCATGTATATCGGGGTATTTTTCGAATACTCCAAAGGTGGCCCCCCGGTCTCTAAGGTCGATCTCTTCGAAGTGAGGCTTGATGCCTGTGATGGAAGCAATACCATCCAAAACCTCCAGCTCGGAATTGGAGAGGTTGTCCACGATCACCACCTCCATTCCTTCCTCCTGCAGTTCCACTACGGTGTGCGATCCAATGTATCCGGTACCTCCTGTAACAAGAACTTTAGCCATCTTGGTGTGTTTACAGGCTCCAGTACTTGAGGCTGGTTATTTTATCCCGGTATATTCCTTTAAGATCCGCAAATATGGCTCCTTCATGCGTGATGGAGCGGAAATAGGATTCGTCCAAAGCGATATACTCCCTGTGATTCACCGCTACCACCACCCCATGGTAGGGCCCATTAACGGATGGTGAAAGTTCGAATCCGTATTCCTCGACAATCTCTTTGGGGGAGGCATAAGGGTCTACCACATCCACCTGTACCCCAAACTCTTTGAGTTCAGAGATCACATCGGCCACCTTGGAATTCCTGATATCGCTGACATTTTCTTTGAAAGTGGCTCCCATAACCAGCACCCGGCAATCCTTCAGATTGGGAAAGGTGGAGGAAAGTTTCAGGGTGACTTGTCGGGCCACATAGGCAGCCATTCCGTCGTTGATACCCCGGCCCGAGTTGATGATCTGTGCATGATGGCCGAACTTGGCCGATTTATAGGTCAGGTAGTAAGGATCCACGCCAATACAATGCCCTCCTACCAGGCCCGGGTAGAAATTCAGAAAATTCCACTTGGTTCCCGCGGCCTCCAGTACCTCGTAGGTATTTATATCCATCTTGTTAAAGATCATGGATAGCTCATTCATAAAGGCGATGTTTATATCACGCTGCGAATTCTCGATGATCTTGGCAGCTTCTGCCACCTTGATGGAACTGGCCCGGTGCACTCCTGCGGTAATTACCAGTTCATAGGTCTTTGCAATCTCTTCGGCAGATTCGGCATCGCAGCCCGAAGTGACCTTGGTAATTCGTGTAAGGGTATGTTCCCGGTCGCCGGGATTAATCCTTTCGGGCGAGAATCCAACCTTGAACTGGGTTTTATATTCCAGCCCGGAAATTTCGCGGAGCAGGGGGATGCAATCCTCTTCCGTACACCCGGGATAAACCGTGGATTCATAGACCACATAATCCCCTTCGGACAATACCTTAGCTACAGTGGTCGTAGCTGAAAGTACCGGTGAGAGATCCGGATTCTTATGTTCATCAATGGGTGTGGGGACCGCCACCACATAGAAAGATGCCTCGCGGATATCTTCCAGGCTGTCCGTAAATTTGATATTACAGCCTTCAAAGTCTTCACTGGATAATTCATTGCTGGGATCCACATTATTTTTCATCATTTCCACCCTCTCGGGTTTGATATCAAAGCCGATCACTGAAATTTTCTTAGCAAATTCCAGGGCGATGGGTAGTCCGACATATCCCAGGCCTATAACGGCCATCTTTTTTTTCCCGCTGAGCAGGTCATCATAGATCATTTTGTATATTTTTTATTATGGGGTGATATTCCCCGGTTAATCCAACCGGTTGAGAATTTCGTATGTTATAAACAATATCAATGGAGTTACGGGCAGCTTCCAGGCCATAGCCGGAACCCTGCAGGATCTTTTCATAGGAGATGGTATGCAGGTCGGTAAAACCGCCACTGAACTCAATCTCTTCCCCGTCCACAGTGATGGATCGATAGGTGCGCTTCCCGGATCCCTGAATGTTTGCTGGAATATCCTTGTAATCTATGCTCAGGAACCAGCGCACACGCGCTCTTTCCAGTTCCAGGTACCCGGCAGCTTTGTCGACTTTAATAAAATTTACCCGGCTCTCCTTGACAGATCCAAAGATCCAGGTCAGCATATCAAAGAAGTGTACTCCAATATTGGTGGGTACACCTCCCGATTTCTCTTGTTTCCCTTTCCAGGAGTAGTGATACCAGTTGCCCCGGCTGGTAATATAGGAGAGATCGATATCATAAACTTTATCCGGGGGATCCTTGCTCACCCGCTCTTTCAGGTCCACAATGGCCTGGTGATGCCTGAGTTGTAAAATATTCCAGACCTTCCGGCCGGTCTCCTGTTCATAATCCTTCAGGGCATCGATGTTCCAGGGATTCAGTACCAGGGGCTTCTCACAGATGGCATCTGCCCCATTACGCAGGGCAAAACGTATATGCGAATCGTGCAGGTAGTTGGGGGAACAGATGCTGACATAATCCACCTGAGTTCCCCGCCTGTTGAGCATGGCAATATGGCGATCGAAACGTTCAAATTCAGTAAAAAAATCAGCCTCCGGGAAATAACTATCCAAAAAGCCAACACTGTCAAAGGGATCCAGCGCTGCCACCAGATGGTTGTTCGTCTCCTTAACTGCCCGCACATGTCTGACGGCAATATACCCTGCGATGCCTATTACGGCAAAATTTTTCATGTCCTTATTCATTCATTGATTCAATTTTGGTGACCATATCCCCTTTAAGTCTGTACTGTTCTCCACTTTCAGGACAGCTTGCAAGTCCATCACTATTAAACTCAAGGCGATGACCGAATTCGCTCATCCAGCCGATTTGCTTGGAAGGATTCCCGACGACCAGGGCATAGGGCTTAACTTCGCGAATAACCACCGCACCTGCCCCTATAAACGCAAATTTTCCGATTTTGTTACCACAAACAATGGTGGCATTTGCCCCGATGGTTGCCCCCTTTTCAACCACCGTTTTTACATACTCATCCCGCCTGATCACGGCACTCCGGGGATTGATCACATTGGTGAAAACCATAGAAGGGCCAAGGAACACGTCGTCCTCGCAGATAACGCCCGTATAGATGGATACATTATTCTGCACCTTCACGTTTTTCCCCAGGATAACCTGGGGGGAAACCACCACGTTTTGTCCCAGGTTGCAGTTTTCTCCTATTTTACTCCCGGTCATTACATGGCTGAAATGCCATATCCTGGTACCGGCTCCAATTTCAACGCCGTCATCGATCACAGCTGTTTCGTGTGCAAAAAAATCTTTCATCTTTCAGGATTTAAAAAATTGATGTAGCTGTTCTGAAATATACTCCAGCTGAGTCTCCTCCATTTCAGTATGCATGGGCAGGGAAAGCACCCGCTTGCATAATTCTTCCGAAACCGGGAATATTCCCTCCCGGTAGCCCAGCTCCCTGTAGGCCCTCTGAAGATGGAGTGGGACCGGATAATAGATCTGGGCAGGAATTCCTTTCTCCTCCAGCCACTGCTTCAGGGAATCCCTCCTGGAAGCTTCAAGCTGAAGGGTATACTGGTGAAATATATGCGTGGTATTTGTTGAACGTGTTGGGACCTGGAGTCCCTCGATTCCCGACAGTGTTTGATCATACCAGGCGGCAGCTTCCTGGCGCCGGTGATGATACTCGTCCAGATGTTTAAGCTTGACCCGGAGAATTGCGGCCTGAATGCTGTCGAGACGTGAGTTAAGCCCCACGTGATCATAGTAATACCGTTTTTGCATCCCATGATTGACCAGGGAAGCAGCCCGCTTCCCTAAATCCTCATCATTGGTAAAAATTGCGCCTCCGTCTCCAAATGCTCCCAGATTTTTGGTTGGGAAGAAGGAGGTGGTCCCCAGCTGTCCCAGGGTACCGGCTTTCTGTTTCGATCCATCTGGAAAGAGATAGTCAGCTCCCAGAGCCTGGGCATTGTCTTCGATGATATACAGGTCCTTGTTGCGTGCAAATTCCATGATGGCCCCCATATCGGCACACTGTCCAAACAGGTGCACAGGAACAATGGCACGGGTACGCTCCGAAAAAGCCTGTTCCAACTGTTCCGGGTCCAGGGTGAAGGTATCGGGCCTTACATCCACAAATACGGGTTTCAGTCCCAGTAGTTTAATCACTTCCACCGTGGCAATAAAGGTAAAAGGAGTAGTAATGACCTCATCTCCAGGCTTCAATTCCAAGGCCATCATGGCCACCTGCAAGGCGTCTGTTCCATTCCCACAGGCAATGGTGTATTTAACATCCAGGTAGTGTGACAATTCATCCTGAAAAGCCCTTACATCCTCACCCCGGATGAAGGCGGTGGAATCAATCACACCCTGAATAGCTGAGTCTACTTCTTCTTTGATTTTCAGGTACTGACCATGAAGGTCAACCATTTTTATCTCGTTCATTTATACTGGATTACACAATCAATTTACGAAGATAATAAAAAAACGGGTTGATAACTTGGTTTTGATTTCCACCTTTGACTGATTATTTTTGACACACAAATTCATCTCATGGTAATTGGAATATATATCAGGATGCTCCTGGATGAGCGAAAGCGAGTCATTCTCCCGGGCTTTGGGAACCTGGAGGTTAAAACCCCGGAAGGTGCTGCTCTACCCTCAGGAAACCGAATCTATCCACCTGGAGTTTCGGTCAGGTTCGATGCTGGATTCAGCAAAGACGATGGGAAGCTGGCCGAAAGACTTGCAGAAGGTGAAGAACTTGAAAGGGAAGAGGCGCAGGAACAAATCCTTGAACTTGTTGATGCCATTAAATTTATGATGGATAAGGGAGAAGTTTATGTCCTTCCTGAGGCAGGAACTTTTTCCAGGGATGAAGATGGAAAGGTCCATTTTACGGCCGATCCGGACTGGATTCTGGAGCCTGACCAGTATGGACTGGAATCCATGAACCTGCTGGAACTGGAAGAACTTCCGGAGGAAAAGGAAACGCAGACGAAAGAGGAAACCGTCAGGGAGCCGGAGCTTCAGTCAGAGCCAAAAGTGACGCCTCTTGCCTCTCCGATTCCCAAACGCAAAGGGAAAAAATGGAGGGTGATCTGGGTGGTGGCAGCTGCCCTGATTGCGATCCTGGCGGTTCTGATTCTGATCCCCTCGGAGGAGTTTAGAACCAGCGAAACAGGAAGGAGATTCTTCTCTAAAAAGCCCCAGCCTGAGATGCTTGAGCAGGAACAGGCCGGAACAGATCAGGGAGAGAGTGAGACCGACGGGCAGGTGACTGCTCCTTCAACGGATACGGAAAGCCAGGAAACAGAAACCATGGGGGCAGATACCGGACTTGATGAGTCCGCGCCTGCGGAGGAGGTCCATAAATTTTTTATCATTGCGGGCAGCTTTAAAAAGCTGAAGAATGCCAGCGATTTGCAGGACCAGTTAAAAGGCAGGGGCTACGATGCAGAGGTAATGATCACAGAGAACCGTATGTATCGGGTGAGCGTTGCATCTTTTGCCACCAAGGAAGAGGCTCAAAGGGAACTCTCCCAGCTGAACAACAAACCCGGTCTGCAATCCTGCTGGTTGCTCTCCAACTAGCTCAGTTAATCTCAGAACCGTTCTGAGCCGCTTCGGAGGGTCCCACAAAATGAAGTGATCCATCCGGATTCTCAGAGAGCAGGATCATTCCCTGGGACTCAATTCCCTTGATTTTCCGGGGTGCCAGGTTGGCCAGTACGGACACTTTCTTTCCAGGCAATACTTCAGGTTCAAAATATTCAGCGATCCCTGAAACAATGGTGCGCTTTTCAAATCCCAGGTCCACCAGCATCTTTAGGAGTTTTTTAGTCTTGGGGACCTTTTCAGCCTCCAGGATGGTGCCTGTACGAAGGTCCATTCTTGTAAAGTCATCAAAGGTGATTTCCGGTTTTATTGGAGCTGCCTCAGGAGCATCTTCATTTTCCTCCTTTGTTTGATGTAGTTTATCCAGTTGGAGCTGGATTTGCTCGTCCTCAATCTTATCGAACAACAGGGAAGCCTGCTCTATCTGATGTCCGGGTGCCAGCAGGTTCTCTGATCCTAAAAGATCCCAGGCAGTTCCCTCAAAGCAGAGGAAGTCCCGGAGCTTCTTCATAGAGAAGGGTAGGAATGGATCCAGCAACAGGGTGAGATTGGCGGAGATCTGGAGGGCGATATTCAGAATGGTTTTCACCCGGTCAGGATCGGTTTTGATCACCTTCCAGGGCTCCATATCGGCCAGGTACTTATTGCCCAGGCGTGCCAGGTCCATGCCTCGCTTGATGGCTTCCCTGAAACGGAACTGTTCCAGGCTCTCCTCCACCCCATTTGCTATGGTGCGGATCTCTTCCAGGGTGGACCTGTCCTGGTCTGTTAAGCTGGTGATTTCAGGCACCCTGCCCTCAAAATATTTATGGGTAAGCACCAAGGTCCGGTTGACAAAGTTGCCCAGGATGGCTACCAGTTCGTTGTTGTTACGGTTCTGAAAATCTTTCCACGTAAAGTCATTATCCTTATTTTCAGGAGCATTGGCGCAGAGTACGTAACGCAACACATCCTGTTTCCCCGGGAAATCTTCCAGGTACTCATGGAGCCAGACGGCCCAGTTCCGGGAGGTGGAGATCTTATCGTTCTCCAGGTTCAGGAACTCATTGGCCGGGACATTGTCGGGCAGGATATATGAACCTTCTGCCTGAAGCATGGAGGGAAATACTATGCAGTGAAATACGATGTTGTCCTTCCCTATAAAATGGATCATCCGGGTCTCATCATCCTTCCAGTATTTTTCCCAGTCAGGAGTTAATTCCTTGGTGGCAGAGATATAGCCGATGGGAGCATCGAACCATACATAAAGCACTTTGCCATCGGCTCCTTCAACCGGCACCGGCACCCCCCAGTCCAGGTCACGGCTCACTGCCCGCGGATGCAGGCCCTGGTCGAGCCAGGATTTGCACTGACCATATACGTTGGGTTTCCATTCTTTGTGCTCCTCCAGGATCCACTTTTTGAGCCAGGGCTCATACTTGTCCAGAGGAAGGTACCAGTGTTTGGTCTCTTTCAGAACGGGCTGACTGCCACTGATGGTGGATACCGGATTCACCAGATCCGTGGGGCTGAGCGAGGTGCCACATTGCTCGCACTGATCCCCGTAAGCAGAGGGATTCCCGCAGTGGGGACAGGTTCCGGTAATATAACGATCGGCCAGGAAAGTGGCTGCCTCGGGATCATAATACTGTTCCGAAGTTTTCTCCATAAACACCCCTTTTTCGTAGAGGGTCTTAAAGAACTCGGATGCGGTCTCGTGATGTACCTGATTGGAGGTCCTGGAATAGATATCAAAGGAGATTCCAAAATCTGCAAAAGCTTTCTTGTTGATCCCGTGGTAGCGGTCCACCACCTCCTGGGGGCTTATCCCCTCATGCCGTGCCTTCAGGGTAATGGGTACCCCGTGTTCATCCGAACCGCAGATGGAAAGCACATCCCTGCCCCTCTGGCGCAGGTAGCGAACGTAAATATCGGAAGGAACATACACCCCGGCCAGGTGGCCCAGGTGAATAGGGCCGTTGGCATAGGGCAGGGCTGAGGTAATCAGGTATCTTTTATACGCTTTAGCAGTCATGATCAGTAAGATTGGGAAGCCACAAAGATAAGGATAAAATGGAGCTGATTTTTCTCCTGACAACACATAAACCAGAAAGATTCGTTTGATGAACCAGTGTAAAACCGGCAGGAACGCGGAATCAGTAGCAGCTGGATATTTGCAGGCCCGGGGCTACCGTATTTGGAAAACCAACTGGAGGTGGGGAAAAAGGGAGCTGGACCTGGTTACCCTGCACCGGGATGAGCTGGTGATCGTGGAGGTGAAATCCCGGGTGGGAAATGCCGTCAATGACCCTTCCGTGGTGGTGGACCGTGTTAAGGAACGGAACATCATCCTGGCAGCTGAAGCCTTTATCCGGCTTCATGGCTGCTGCCGTCCCACCCGCTTTGATGTCATTGCGGTGATCTACAGGAACAGTGGTATGGAGATCGAACACCTGGAGAATGCTTTTTATCCCAGGGCAGAATGAGCAATGATTGTGCGGATCCTATTGGATTTCCGGAACAATTCTGAAGGAGTAGCGGTATTCCTTTACGGGGATGGTATATTCCCTGTGAACCATACGGCCCCAGGAGTTATCGCCGCCCACACCCATCAACAGATGATCCAGGTTCCACTGTACGGTCGGGCCGCTCCGTATATCGGCCCCATGCCGGGCACTTACCGGAACCAGTCCGGAGGCTGACTGGCCCCCATCCTTTCCTTCCACATAGTCCAGCTCGGAGGTGGAAAATGGCCACACACTTCCGTTTAATAGCTGATTATCAACGGTATGTGCCCTGAGATGAAGGGATGCGGAGGAAATTTGCATCCAGCGGATATCCGTATGGTTCCCGGTCTCCTGGGGTCGTGGATAGCGGTGAAACTGATCCTTGATGGCCCCTGAGTAGAGCCCGATCTTCCCTGAAAATTTACGGTCCCAGTAAGTCTCATGAGGTCCCCGTCCATACCAGCTTGTTTCAGTAAAACGGTCCGGTAGCGTGAGGAACATTCCCAGCCTGGGAATATTTGGAAGCGAGTCGTGTCCGGGAATAAAATGATAATCGATCCCCAATTCACCGGAAGCCGCAAGGGTATAGCTGATCTTTAGAGAGGCCATCTCCTCGGGAAGCTGATACTCCAGGGAAAAGCTCACCCCTTCTGTGGAAATGGAGGGAGGCAGGATTAATTTTGGGCGGGCCTCTTCGGTGGCCTGCTTCCAGATGGCTCCCCATTCAAGCATCCCGTTCCCCAGGTCGTTATCGGTGGGGGCCCTCCAGAAGTTTGGACGAATAGGCTCCCTGGTAATCAACTCTCCTTTATACTCCCAGTGCATCATCTCTCCGGAGGTCTTATCCAGGATCAGGGTGGTATGCTCATTCTGAATTTTTGTCTGAGCGTCCCCGGTCTGAATCAGATAAACACCCCCGCGGCCGGAAGTTTTTAAGGGGGCGGTATATCCCGTGAGAATAAACTGTTCAAAAGCAAGCTCATGATCCTTAGGCAGGAGTTCCGTTTCCACCGAAGTAAGCAATTCTGCCCGGAGAATATACTCCTTGTTTTTTCTGAAGGGAGGCAGGTTTATGGGGAATTTTTGCTGCTTACCCGGCTTTATTTGAAAATCCTCAAATTTCCCCTGCTTAAGTTCCAGACCATCCTCAAGCAGGATCCACCTCAGGGCCATCTCCTGAAAGGGGATAAATACATATTTATTGGTGAGCTCCAATTCTCCTTTACCGGGATCCCAGCTGAATTGAGCCGGCTGATAAACTTTTTTTACTTCGAAGAGGTGCGGATGCGGGTTCCTGTAAGGATCCACCAGTCCATTGTTAAGAAAGTTGCCATCGGTGGGCAGATCGGGATGGTAGTCATGACCATAGGCCAGGTAGGCCTGACCCTTATCATCTCTGTACTCCAGTGCCTGGTCGACCCAATCCCAGATAAATCCTCCCTGAAGGGCGGGATAACGCTCAATGATATCCCAGTAGTCCTGAAGGTTCCCCACAGAATTTCCCATGGCATGGGCATATTCAATCATAATGGCCGGTTTACCGGGCTTGCTTGCTCCGTAAGCCTCCAGATCTTCCGGCCTGGGATACATGGGACAAAAAATATCTGTATAGTCGTCCCTGCCGGCTGGTTCATATTGCACCGGCCTGGTGGAATCCACTCCTTTTAGCCATTGGTAGAGGGATCTGAATATTTCTCCCTCACCTGCCTCATTTCCAAGCGACCAGATAATGATGGAGGGGTGATTCCGGTCCCTGTAATACATACGTTCCACCCGGTCCTGATGCGCAGCCAACCAGGACATCTCGTTGCCCAGCTGGGTGGATTCTTTCAGGGCCAGGGGATGGCTTTCAATATTGGCTTCATCAATCACATATAATCCATAGGTATCACAGAGATCGTACCAGTAGGGGTGGTTGGGATAATGACTGCTGCGCACCGCATTGATATTGTATTGTTTCATCAGGCGGATATCCTTTTCCATGGAGGCTTTGGAGACCACGTGCCCGGTAAAAGGATCGGTCTCGTGCCGGTTCACGCCCTTAATGGTAACTGCTTTTCCATTGACGAGCAACTGGCTGTTATGGATCTTTACGCTGCGAAAACCGATCTTTTTTCGAATGAATTGCGCATTTTCCGGGTCAGCCGGATCATTCAGGTGAATAGACAGCGTATAGAGGGAAGGAGCTTCGGCCGACCAGGGATTCACCTTTTGAATAATCGTTTCGGACTTAACTCCCGCGATGCTGCCCGGGGGGATTTCAAGCGACTGGACCTCTTCGAAGAGCAAATGCTTATCCCATGAAAGCTGGACATGCAGCTCGCAGCTTCTAAGCTCCCCGGATCTGTTCTCTATGGCGCTTTGAAGTTTGAACAAGCCATCCTGGCAGGTCTCATCCAGACCGGCATCCACCTGAAAGTCCAACAGAGAGACCCGGGGTAAGGCATAGAGGTACACCTCCCGTTCGATCCCGCTCATGCGAAGCATATCCTGGCTCTCCAGGTAACTGGCATCGCTCCACCGGTACATTTGAATGGCAAGCAGGTTTTCACCGGGGCTCACCAAGGACGTGATATCAAACTCTGCAGGCGTTTTAGATCCCTGGGAATAGCCTGCAAACTGTCCGTTGATATAGAGATACATGGCCGATTTGGCCGCGGCAAAGTGGAGAATGATCTGCTGCTCTTTCCATGTTTCCGGAATCCTGAACCTGTGGCGATAGCTTCCCACCGGATTGTACTCTTCCGGGGTATCCGGCCAGTGGGTGTCAAAAGGATAGCGTTCGTCCAGGTAAATGGGAAACCCGAATCCCTCCACTTCCCAGTTGGCAGGCACGGGAATCCGTTCCCACTTGCTGTCATCCAGGTCCCCTGTATAGAAATTTTTAACACGGTCCCCGGGAGAGGAGGTCCAGTGAAATTTCCAGCATCCATTCAGGGAGCGATACCTCCAGGAAGCCGCCGGATCGTTCTTTTCAGCCAGCTCCGGGGATTCGTAGGCAAAAAAATCGGCACGGGGGGCCAGCTTGTTGACTGCAAAAACTGTATGATCCTGATGTAACTCCTGTTTTTGCCCGGGATCTGTTTGGCCACAGGATCCCAAAAGAAGCAAGATGGAGAAATATACCAGGCTGCGTATCATTGGAGTTGCATCTGATCTTCACCCAATACCCTTTGTAAAGCCTCCAGCAACTGATCGGCATGTTCACGGGAGAAAACCATGGGAGGTTTGATCTTCATCACGTTCACACCCAGACCGTCGGTGCTCATGAGGATCCCAAGCTCCTTCATCCGCCTGGCCAGGTAAGCGGCTTTATCTTTCTGAGGAATCAACTCACTATCACACAATTCGATTCCCAGGAAGAGTCCCTGTCCCCGTACCTCTCCAATCAGCGGAAACTCCTTTTGCAGTTTTCTCAGCCCAGCTTTCAGGTAAGAGCCGGTTTCCAGCGCATTTTCCTGCAGGCCCTCCTCCCGGATCACCCGCAAAACCTCCGTTCCAATGGCACAGGAGACCGGATTGCCTCCAAAGGTGTTAAAATACTCCATGCCATTGGCAAAGGCTTCGGCCACTTCACGCGTGCAGACCACGGCCGCCAGCGGATGTCCATTCCCCACAGGTTTGCCGATGGTAACAATATCGGGGATCACCCCATGGAGCTGAAATCCCCAGTATTCCCTGCCCGTTCGTCCGCAACCCACCTGCACTTCATCGGCAATGCAGATTCCCCCGGCCTTCCGGACAGCTGCGTAGGCCAGCTCCAGGAAGTGCTCCGGAAGTTCAATCTGTCCGCCACAACTGAGGATGCTTTCGCAGATAAAGCCAGCCGGCTTTCTACCCAGGGAAAGAATATGATCAACCTGATCCTGTACATGGGCCGCATAGAGGGGGCCGCTGCCGGCTCCCCGGTATATCCCCCTGTAGCTATCTGGCAGCGGAACAATATGCGTATGTTCCGGTGCTCCGGAGCCTCCCCTGCCGTCAAACTTATAGGAACTGACACTGACACACCCGGTGGTATTCCCGTGGTAGCCCACCTCCATGGCAATCATATCCCTTTGTTCGGTATAGGCCGTGGCCATGCGCAGCGCCAGTTCATTGGCCTCACTCCCTGAATTCACCACGTGAACCACCGAAAGTTCCCCGGGAAAAGTCCGGAGCAGCTCCCTGGAAAATACGTTGATATTTTCGTGGAGATAGCGGGTATTGGTATTGAGTACAGCCATCTGTTTCTGACCTGCTCTGACCACCCGGGGATGTTCATGTCCCACATGGGCCACATTGTTGACAGTATCCAGATATTTCCGGCCCAGGTGATCAATCAGGTAGACTCCATCTCCACGGACTATCTTCAGTGGTTCTTCGTAGGAGAGACTCAGGCTCCTTCCCAGGTGTTCCTTCCTGTAGGAGAGTGTTTCGGATAGCTCCTCCACCGGTGGCGCGTTGAGCCCGGGTTGCCGGAAAAGCTGGTTGGGATCGGGACAGAGACTCCTCCAGAGCTCCCTTTCACCGGGATAAGCCACGCCTGGAAAATCATTTACATAAGAAAGCAGGGAGAGCATCACCTGAAAGTGGAGATGGGGGGACCAGTTTCCATTTTCGGGGTAGTTTCCGATCCTGCTCAACTCTTGTCCTTTTTTTATTGGATCGCCTGGTTTAAGTTGCTTGATGCTGGCAATGGTCTGGTGACCGTAGAGGGTGTAGAAGCTTATTCCCTCCTCCAGGTGCTTCAGAATAATCAGCCCCCCGTATTCCTTGTCTCCCTTGTCATTCGCGGCGGTGATTACCTGCCCGTCAAAGGGGGCATGAACCGGGGTTCCTTCAGCGACCCAGAAATCGACCCCCAGATGAATGGTACGGCTCTCTTTCCCATGATTGCCCATCCGGGTGTATGCCTCTGTGCCATAGAGGGCGCGGGGTTCCAGGTACCCTCCGGCGATTATTTTTTCCGGAACCTCTCTCTGGAGCCGCTCTATCTTATACTGGAAAAGATCCAGATCAAGGGCCTCTTCCCGGTCCCCCAGCCATAAACTGGAGACGCTCAGGTCCAGGGGACAGATTTCCTCCTTCCGGAGGGAGGGAAAAAGCCTGGAAAGAGAAACGGGATTCTTTGAGGCCCAAATGCTGAAATCTTTTTCTTTTGGATGGGCAGAAAATCCAGCAGCCAGTCTGAAGCTGCAATGGGCAAGATCGGGACTAATGGAGCTCCATTTTTCCAGTAAGGCCCAGGCGGGGGCCTCACTGACAAGCAGGTAGGCATTGTCCGGCTCTTTCTCCCGGCTAATGGCCGATTTAGTTACACTGATAACCAAACGCATGGCCACTAAAACATAAAGCATTTCCAGCTCCTCTTCCAACAGGGGAAATAGACTGTGGTATCCCTTTATTACCGGGGTGGCCGCATTCAGCGGATCAGGGAAGCCCATGATTGCATAGGCCAGGGTGACTGCCAGATCGTTGATGATCTGGGTGTGAACCGCATCTCCATAGTCGATGATGGCCCTTACGCAAGGAGCTTCCAGGTCTTCAGATACCACCACATTGTTATCGTTGGCATCGTTATGCACCATACTTTTCCGAAGGGCACCATACCCTGGTTGCAATCCCTCGTAGAGCTCCCTGAAATAGCGAAGAAACTTCAATTTATCCCCGGAGAAGAGTTGCTCGTATTCTGCAGTCCACCCGGCCCGGGCCAGATCCCATTCAAAACTCCTTCTTGCCAGGGGATGCTCAAATCCCTGCAGCGTTTTCGTAAGCCTTCCTGCTTCCTTCCCCAGGCTAAGGAGCAGGCTCTCGCTCACCGGGTTCACCCCGGACCACAGGCGTCCCTGCACCCAGGTAAGAAGCCGGACCTTCCGGATATTACCGGCTTTATCGCTTGTTTCACTTATAATATTCCCCTGAAGGTCCGGGAGTGGAACAGGTGTTTTGATCCCTGAGGCACTGTGAGCCACATGCTGTAGCAGGGCCTGCTGAAAGTCCAAAAAGTTCAGATCTGCACCGGGCCGGCTGATCTTCAGGAGGTAGCTGTCAGACCCGCAATTGAGTTGGAAATTAAAATCAAGCTCTCCCGGAAGTGAATCCAACCTGGCTTCCAGGCCATACAGTTCCCTGGCTATTGTAGCTGCCTGTTCTTTTGAGATTCCCAGTTCCTGATAGTTGGCACTCATATTCTTAAATTCTGTTTTCTGTTGTTTCCAACTCCTTTTGCATCAAGGTATTCGGGGTGAAGGGACCAGATCTTCCGGTAAATTCAGGCCTGTTTTGAATAGAGCTCTATGAAAGCGCTATCCAGATTGGGATACAAAAAGGTAAATCCGGCAGCCTCCATCTTAGAGGATGAAATCCGGCTCCCCGTCAGGAGAATCACCGACATTTCACCCATCAAGAGCTTCAGCATAACAGCAGGGATGTTTGGGAGCCAGAAGGGTTTTCCTTGGGCACGGGCGGCCTTCCTGGTAAACTCATGGTTGGTAACATGTTCGGGTGCTACGGCGTTATAGGCGCCGGTCATCTCCTCGTCCTGTATGGCCTGGATGAAGATATTGCACAGGTCATCCATATGTATCCAGGGCATGTATTGCTTTCCGCTGCCCAGGGCAGATCCCAGTCCCCAGCGAATGGGGATGCTGAGTTTTGCCAGAGCGCCTCCTTCTTTTGACAAAACAATCCCCGTTCGGATTTTGACTGTTCTTACTCCTGCCTGTTCAAACAGGCTGGCAGCTTCCTCCCAGTCTTTACAGGTCTGACCAAGAAAATCAGAGCCGGCGGGATCGGTCTCCTGAAAAATCTTGTCGGAGTTAAGCGCCCCATAGTATCCTATTGCAGAGGCTGATATATAGGCGGAAAGTTGAGAATTGTCGGCCAGGCCCTTAAACATCAACCTGGCTGGCTTAGTTCTGCTCTCGCGGATGGCCCGTTTTCTTTTTGCGGTCCATCGTTTTGCCCCGATGTTTTCGCCGGCAAGATTGATGATATAATCGCAAGAAATAATGACCTCCTTTGGGAGTTCATTTTCATCAGGATTCCAGGTATAATAATTAGCTGGGTTCCCGCTGTGTTTGCTTCTGCTCAGAAGGGCTACTTCATATCCCAGCTCCTGCAGTCTTCTGCTCAGCTGACGGCCAATCAGACCTGTTCCCCCGGCGATTAGAACACGTTTCTTCATCGACCGGAGTTTTCATCACAATCCTGTTCAACTTCCAGGACCTGCTGAATGTCAAATCCATCTTTCTTCGCATGTTCCATCAGTCTGGTATATATATCCTGATCAAGACTTTTACTTCTTGCAAGCACCCACAGATATTTTCTGGAGGGATCTCCCACCAGGGCATATTGATACTGCTCATCCAGGACAAGGATGTAATAGTCGCCGGCGAAGGGCCAGAAAAAAGTGACTTTTAGTCTTCCCGGATATTTCTGGTCCGGGACCCGGGCAGACCCCCTGGCTGTTTTCCATTTACCTTTGGTTCCGGAAGAAAACCCCCTGTTCAGGACCTCAATTTTTCCATTGTCCTTCAGGGAATAAGTAGCTGTTACGCACCTCAGGCCCTTTTCAAAGCTGTTTGGTAAGCGTGCAATCTCATACCACCTCCCTGCATATTTTTCGATATCTACCTGCTCGACTGTGGACAGTTCTTGAGCGCTTGTGCTGGAAAACAGGGCTGCCATGGCTATGTGGATCAGGATAATTTGCTTCATGATTTTTGTCCTAAATTAGCTAAATCATCATACTTATTCAAAATCCTACCGGCCTTGCTTTTTAAAGAAGCTATTCCTGCGCATAATGCCGTTCGGATTAAACCTATTTCATCGAAAGGGATCATAGGAGGGATACATCACTAACTGTTTTTTAAAAACAACATGCTATGAAAACTTATTTACGTATCCCCATCTTTTTTCTTGCAGCTCTTTTGCTCAGCCCGGCAGCTTCCGCAGGGGAGCCCCTTGCAAAAAAGAAACAGCTTGGGATAGCCACCTACTCTGTAAAAGGCCTTGAATCGGATCTGGAAGGGACTTTCAAGTCACTCCAGGCAGATGGATACACAGTTATGGAAATTGCCAACTACAATGCCAGGGAAGGAACTGTTGAAGGGTATTCACCCGAGGAGTATGCAGCCCTGGTTAACAAATACGGGATGGACATTATCTCAAGCCATGCCCGGGCAGGCTTTGATGTGAATGATGTGGATGGAACCCTTGCGGCATGGGGAAAGATCTTTGATGACCATAAAGCCATGGGCTGCAAATATGTGGTGTTTCCCATGAATCGGTGGGCTGATAACGTGGAGCAGATGAAAGTGGAGTGCGATCTGATGAACCTTATAGGGGAAGAGGCAAATAAGAGAGGGATCAAATTCGGCTACCACAACCACAACATGGAGTTTGAAAATATCCCGGGTACGGACCAGAAAATCGAAGATTTCCTGATTGCCAATACCGATCCGGACAAAGTTTTTTTCCAGATGGATGTGTACTGGGTAACCCAGGGCAATGCGGATCCTGTTACCTACTTACAGAAATATCCCGACCGCTTCAAAGTGCTCCATATAAAAGACGATTATGTGATCGGAGAAAGCGGGAACATAGATTTTAACGCCATATTCGAGCAATTCTATGCAAATGGGTATGAGGACTGGTTTGTGGAAATAGAAGAGTTTATGACCGAAGAACAGAAGGCTCAGATGAGGGCCATGATGGAGCAGCGTAGACAACAACAGCGCGAGGCACAGCAGCAGGGTCAGCAGCAGGCCCGGGCCGGAGAGCGTGGTCAGGATCGGCCACCGATGAGGCGCCCGCAACGTACCCCGGAAGAAGAGGCGAAACGGCTTCAAACTTCCCTGGAAGCGATTTCAAAGAGTGCCGCTTACCTGAATCAGGCAGATTTTGTGAAGTAAGCTTTTTGGCCTTGCTTCATACAGGGCTATTTACATTTATAATACCTCCGTTTGATTCTTTCTTTACTCTTGTCCTGCAGGCAGGAATAATTCCATGGGGATGAAGTCAGAATATTGTGGAAAGGATTCTCAACCTTTTCCTCAGCTTGCAGGAGGTGTATGGCATGGCCCCCGGGTTTCAACACCCGCTCTATTTCAGGCAGCTCCTCGCTTAGGTTCCACCCGATGGCATTGGAGGTGAGCAGAACATCCAGGAACTGATCTGGACAAGGAATGGATTCCAGGGTGCCGTCCATGACATACAGGTTCTTTACGCCCTGTTCTGCGGACTTTTTTTTCATAAATATGCGGAAGCTGGCCAGCGGTTCCACGGCATAAACAGTCTCAACAAAAGGCGCCACCATAAAGGCAATCCTGCCCGAGCCGGCTCCCACATCAGCCACAACTTTTCCTTCCAGGGAGCTGAGGGAGCTGATTTCACTGATCTCCCATCTGATGGGGGCCTGTGCATCAAATCGCTCCGGGTGTTTGTTATAAATAATCAGATCAGCAATTTCCCAAAGGGCCTCCTGGCATTGATTTTCAACAGGCTCTTTTTTTTCTGTGGGAACGTCTTTTTCAAGGATTCCAGACAAGAAAGGGGCGATGGGTGGATATTTCGAAATCAAAAACCCGTGAAGAACCGGGTAGCTGCGAATCAGGGTAGCAAACTCTTTCACCGGGACCCTGTCCGGTAGATATTTAATCTGAAAAGTCTCCAGGAGCAACAGATCTTCCCAGGTCAGGGATATTTCAGGAAAGAGCTTCCGGAGTTTCTGGGAATAGGTCATACGGGGTAAGATTTAGAACCTGAGCATCTCCTGGTAATGAGCGGATTCCGCAAAGATGCCCCCGCTCTTCTCGTAATAGTCGGAATCAAGGATAAATACGCCTTCCCTGCTTTCCCGCCAGGCGGCATCCGGGTAGGGATGGTAGCCTTCCATGGTCTTCCAGTTCTTGTAATTCTGGTGGCCATTGGTTTCAAGTAATCCGAGGCCCAGTCCCGGGAAAGGTGCCAGGCGACAGGCAATGGCCTTGTTCCACTCCAGCAGGATGGGGTTGACCGTGAGGTCAGCGCAGAAACAGGGCACCCCTCTTTCAAAAGCGGCCTGTGCAATCTTCATGGTCATGCTCAGAGTTTTGGCAATGGCCTTCAGGGCAATGGCAGAATAGCCCATCTCAATGCGCTGAATGGCATCTTCATCTGTATGCGCGCTTTCGTCGGCAGCAATCCGCAATTCCAGGTCTCCCACTTCGATATCGGCTTGTTCGGGGAAGGGTTCCTCGATAAGGGCGATCTGGTCAAAGGCTCCTATTTTTCGGGCATGATCCAGAAGCCGGAGCAGGGTCTCCTTCTTTTCGTATCGCCCGTTGGCATCAAAATAGTAGGGCAGTTTCCCGTTTTCGGACCAGGGCGTTTCCCGGTGGCCAATGGCTTTGTGAATGGCCGACAGGCGTTCCATGTCCTTCTGGAGCATCTCATTCTGGGTGCCGGGCTGACCGATCTTGATTTTCATGATAAAGTACCCTTCCTCGACCGCCTGCTTGATCTCGCGGATGGGAGTGGAGTAGGACATCATAGGAATACTGGCCACCTGCTTGTGATGAAAAGAAAGGGCGGGCCTATAGGCCTCCGGGATCATCTCGTCGAAGCCGGTGATCCCGTTTTCGGCGGCGTACAACAGCCAGGCGGCATTATCAACACCCACCAGGGCATTCAGGGCAAAGGTCTTGCGCAGGTCCGGGTTTCCTGTGATGACTTTTCCGTATTCATAGACTTCGTCCAGGATTTCCTCCAGCAGATCCAGGGGGGTTTCAAAACTTAAGCCTTTGCAGAGCTGTAGTGCACGTTCACTGATGCTGTACATGATAGCGTTGCCAGCAGCTTCCGAATGTTTCGCAAACACAGAGGCATCGGACCAGAGCACACTCTGGGTGCAAAGTCCCAATTTTTTCACCCCGGAACTGCTTTTCATCATGGCCATGGTCTGCCAGATCTCGCTCAGATATCCTCCTTTAAATCCGAAGGGACGAACCAGGGGCTCTCTTTCAAAATTGGATTCCACTTCGGCGATGGTGACCGCTCTCCTGCCTCTGTCCGGGTTCGAGAGATGTGATCCCATGGCAGGGACAAATGGACCGGTCAGCCCCAGGGCAGCTGCTTTCCCTGTAGTTTTCGCAAAGTCTCTTCTGGATAGATCCATAACTTACAGGTATTTTTTCAGAGCATCCAGATCCTTAACCATCAGTTCAATGGCCCGTGCTTTTTTCTGTTCCAGGCTCATCTCTTTATCGGGGAACATGGGATACTCCAGGTGGATGGTAATTGGCCCGTGTATATGCAGTTCAGAAAGCATCGTAAAATAGGTCTGGAAATCGACGATCCCTTCTCCAACAGGAACGTTTAGCTCCACGGCTTTCCCATCCTTTTCTCCCCACTTGAAATCCTTGATCACCAAACAGCGGATATGGTCCTTCAGCAGCTTCAGCCCCAGGGGCCAGGAGTGATTCCCTTCCACCGTGGCATGCCGGATATCATACTGGCACCCGGTCCACTGCGGATCCAGCTCCCTGATCACCTCCCAGAGATCCCAGACAGGCGCTCCAAAGTTGCTTCCCGCATGGTTCTGGTAGGCACCATGGATCTGGTACTTTTCGTTGAGGCGGGCCAGTCCGTTCATTTTTACTTTTATCTTTTCCAGGTTGCTGCCCATGGAGAGGGCCGGGTCGTACATATAGTAGCCGAGCCGGTAATACCTGACCCCCATTTCTGAGGCTATCTGCAGCACTTTTTCGGTGAGCGGATCGTCCGGATCAGTAATTCCCGAGGCCATCATTTCGATATTCAAGCCTGCTGCCCGGAAAGCTTTGACCGCCCTGGGCAGATCCCGCTCCACATTCTCAGGCAATACATGTCCCCCGGGCCTTACTGTCAGATCCGCCCCGCTCATACCCGCAGCTGCACAGGCATACGCGGCTTCCCCGTAATCCAGGAACTGAAGGTGCTTGGAGAAGAAGTGTATGTTCCATGAATGATCTGATGGAGCCTCATGCCATGCGGGGGAAGCAAACAGGGAAGGAGCAGCAGCCAGACCGCCCCCGGCCAGGCTTATTTGTTTTACAAAATCTCTTCGTTTTATAGGGTCCATGGTTCCCGGTATTTGTAGTGAAGTAATTCGTTGGCTTTTTCGTTGTTGGTAAAACGTTCATTCACCGGGTCCCACTCCAGCCGGGTTTGCATGGCCAGGGAGATATTGGCCAGGTGGGCAAAGCTGGTGGAACGGTGTCCGGTTTCCAGGCTAACCAGGGGTTCATCGCCCGATTTAACGCAATCCAGGAAATTCCTGATCAGCCTGGCGGTGCTGTCCTCTTTGATCTGCAGGTCCCCGTGAGACGTATCTCCTGTTAATTCATAATGCTCTTCTTCTGCCAGTTTATCCCAGGTCTGGAACTGACCCGGCCTTGCAGGGATAACACGGTAGCCATCCTGATTGGCCACCAGGCTCCCCTTGGATCCGTTCAGCTCGATCTCACCTCCGGGAATGCCTCCCCCGCTGCTGGCTTCATGGATGCTGAATTGCACCATGGTCCCCGAGGCGAATTCAAATAGGACTTCCATGGTGTCGGGGATGTCCCGGTCGTCCTGAACGGCATATTTTCCTCCATGAGCCGTTACAGCTGCCGGAGCGGTTTCTCCTATCAACCACCGGATCACATCCATGTAGTGGACACCCCAGTTGCCCATCTGCGAGGAATAGTCGCTCCACCACCGGAAGGAATAGGGCGAAATATTGTACTGGTATTCCCGGTGCTTACGCGGACCCAGCCACAGGTCCCAATCCAGGTCCCGGGGAGGCGCTTCAGGCTTTAATCTTCCAATGCCGTCGGGGAACATATTGCTGATTCGAAGGGCCCGTGCTGTACTTACCTTTCCAATCTTACCGGCAGGAATCTCTTTAGCGAGTTTCTGGTAGACCGAGGAACCTCTTCTATTGAGGCCCACGGCACACACCCGTCCGGTTCGCTCCTGCGCCTTTACCAAAGCCCGGCCCTCTTTGATGGTCATGGTCAGAGGTTTCTCCACGTAAACATCCAGCCCGGCCTCCATGGCCTGGATGGCCTGGATGGCGTGCCAGTGGTCGGGAGTGGCAATACATACTGCATCCAGGTCCTTCTGCTCCAGCAACTTTCTGAAATCGGAGTAGCGTTTCACCTCTTTCCCGAATCCTTCCCCCATCCGGGGGACCTTCCCCAGGTCCAAATAACGGGGGTGTACCCTGGAGCGGTCGCGGGTGGTGTAGGGCTCATAAACATCACAGAGAGCGGCCACCTCTACCTCCGCTTGGGTCATAAACTGGGTCATCAACTGGGAGCCCCTGTTGCCGACACCAATAAATCCCATCCGGATCTTTTCGCTTGCAGTGATTTTTGAAGAGGTCTTTGCTGGAAGGGTGCCGACTCCCAGAGTGGCCCCGGCTGTGGCCAAGCCCGATTTGGCGATAAAGGTACGCCGGTTCATGGAGTTGTCTTTCATAAAGGGAAGTTGTCCTGGTTTAAGGTTCCTGTAGCTCCTCTAAATTTATGAATTTCTGCTAAAATTCTATGGGCTTACCGGATTTGCGAGTACCCCGATAAGGTTCTTACAGCCACCGTTTTTAAGGTATTCCGTATGTTCTTCAGGTGTTTTGAACTGCTGTCCGCAGATCCTGCTGCACTCCATTTCGAAATCGGTCTCCTCATAAAAGGCTTTCAGGGTAAGGTTATTGTCAGGATCAAAGGAGGCATAATCCTCCTCGTGTTTTCTGTTGTGGATTAAAGCATTCATCCAGACTCCGGCAGCCAGCGCCCCACAACCATTTCCACTCAAACCAAGGCCTCCCGCAAATCCGGCTACCATCACCATCTCCTCTTCACTGGCTCCCATTTTTCGGACTACTTCAGAAGCGCAACTCATAGATGGATCAGGCAGATCAGTTTCTTTCATTGTTAATCCTTCATGCGCTGCCTGAAGAGCCTCCGGGGCCCATTTTCCGGCTAGTCTGAAACAATTCACAAATTTACCGCTAAGCATGAATTTCACCATGCTTTTTTGTTTTCGAAAGTCACAATGGGTTATCTCTTCACATTCGATGCTATCTGTCCTGTTAACAAAGGATTTCATGAGGTGCTGAGTGGCTAAAATGGCTATAGTGATAGCCTGCCCCGGATTCTTATACCTCCGGAGTGACTCTGCGCCAACAGCCATGGAGGCCCCCCACAGCATTCCGCATTGATATCCCTGTTGCAGGATCCCCCCCGCCAGTGGATCCACCGCCTTTTCCTCGTCGTCCAGGGGATAGCCGAATTCACGGTCCAGGAGATAGAAGAATGTACGGGAGCAGGTCCCTTTTTTAATGAAGGTCCTTTTGGCCTTGAGTTTTACTCCTTCTGATTTGATCCTCTTCATCGCTGGCATGTTGTTAATGATCCTTACCAGTTCAAAAGGTAGGCAAAGATAAGGGGGGCCACAATGGTCGCGTCGGATTCGATGATGAATTTTGGGGTATCTGCATCCAGCTTACCCCAGGTAATTTTTTCATTAGGAACCGCACCGGAATAGGATCCATAACTGGTGGTGGAATCCGAAATCTGACAGAAATAGCTCCAGAAAGGCGTATTCGTCCGCTCCAGGTCCTGGTAGAGCATGGGGACCACACAGATGGGGAAATCCCCGGCAATCCCTCCGCCAATCTGGAAAAATCCAACTCCTTTGTTTCTGGTGTTTTCCGTATACCAGCCGGCCAACCAGACCATGTATTCAATTCCGGAGCGGATGGTGGTGGGATTCAGTTCTCCTTTGATGCAGTAGGAAGCGAATATGTTACCCAGTGTAGAGTCTTCCCAGCCAGGGACAACCAGGGGCAGGTTCTTCTCTGCTGCGGCCAGCATCCAGCTGTCCCTGGGGTCGATCTCATAATGGGACTCCAGTTCACCGGAGAGCAGGATCTGGTATAGGAATTCATGTGGAAAATACCTTTTGTTCTCCAACTCGGCTTTCTTCCACCTTTCAAACACATGTTCCTGCAGACGCCGGAAAGCTTCCTCCTCCGGGATGCAGGTGTCGGTGACCCGGTTCAGCCCCTGGTTCAATAATTCGCGTTCCTGTTGAGGGCTAAGATCCCGGTAGCCGGGTATACGTTTATAATGGGAATGAGCCACCAGGTTCATCAGGTCTTCCTCCAGGTTGGCTCCTGTGCATGAGATGATGTGGACCTTTTCCTGCCTGATCATTTCCGCCAGTGATTTGCCCAGTTCGGCGGTACTCATGGCCCCGGCCAGGGTGATCATCATCTGGTTGCCCTGATTCAGTTGTGCTTGATAGCCTGTGGCCGCATCCACCATGGCCGCAGAATTAAAGTGTCTGAAATGCGTTTGCATGAATGCCCTAATGGGACTGTTTTGATCGTTCATTGCTTCAGGGACGTTTGGAATTTATAAGAAAGAAGTTTATAATAAAGTTTGGCCACAAGGAAATCAGGTGCTTTCAAAGAGGCTTTAGGAGCAAATTCCACCAGGTCGAAACCCACCACTTCTTTTTCTTCGAATACCCGCTTCAGGTAGTTCAGCAGAGTATCCCATTTCATTCCTCCGGGTTCCGGAGTACCGGTAGAGGGCATGATGGAAGGGTCAAGTACATCCAGGTCGATGCTCAGGTATACCTGTTGCCCCATTAGGGAAAGGGAACGGTCCATCCAGGCATCATCCCGGTACATTTCGTGGGCAAAAAAACATCTCTCCGGGTCAAGCCATTCCTTCTCCGAAACATCCATGGACCGTATACCGACCTGGACCAGGTTGGTGAAGCGGCTGGCCCTGTGCATGGCACAGGCATGGTTGTATTCCGATCCCAGGTAGCTTGGCCGCAGGTCGGCATGGGCATCCAGTTGAAGTACCGTCAGCTTGGGGAAACGCTGCCTGAAAGCATCAATGATCCCGATACTGACCGAGTGTTCTCCCCCGAAAAATGTCAGGAACTTACCGGTGGCAAGCAGTTCTGCAACCCTCGACGTTACCGTTTCATACACCGCTTCAGGGGAGCTGTTTTCAAGTATGTCCGGGAGAATATGAATACCCAAACGGTAAACTTCAGTGGCTGTTTCGATGTCGTAGAGCTCCATGTTCTCCGCTGCTGTCAGAAAGGCCTTAAAACCCCGGTCGGCCCCTTTGCCCCAGGTGCTGGTTCCGTCGAAGGGAATGGACTGAAGAAGGATCCCCGAGCGGTCAAAATTCGCGAACTCATCCCCGATACCTGCAAAATTCCTTTGCTTATCCATTGTATCCCAGTATGTGGAACATATCGCTAATACTTTGCTCCTCCCGGTATACATAATCCACGATATTCCCCTTTTCGTCCCTGTCAATAATCACATGTTTGGGAGCGGGGATCAGGCAGTGTTTGATGCCTCCGTATCCGCTTATGGAGTCCTGGTAGGCTCCCGTATGGAAGAATCCCAGATAAAGGGCCTCCTTCTCACTGGGATCATACTTGGGTAGCAGCACTTCCTGGTTGAGGTCTTCCGAATTGTAGTAGTCCGAATGATCGCAGCTGATCCCCCCGATATTCACCCGCCCGTATTCATGATCCCATTTATTCACCGGGAGCAGGATGAATTTTTCATGGATGGACCAGGAGTCCGGGATGGTATTCATCAGGCTGTTATTGATAATGTACCAGGTCTCCGTATCATTTTGCTGCTTTTGTTCCAGGACCTCGAAGATGATGGCTCCGGCTTCTCCCACGGTATACCGGCCAAACTCGGTGACAATATCCGGAACCCTGATTTTATCCCTGGCGCAGGCCTCCTTGATGTTATTGACTATCTCCGTGATCATGTATTCATAATCATATTCAAATCCAAGGTGGTTCCGGATGGGAAACCCGCCTCCGAGATTTAGTGAAGTCAGATTGACACTTTTCTTTTTCAGTTCCACATATAATTTGAGCGCTTTCTGGAACTCCCCCCAGAAATAGAGGGTGTCCCGGATCCCCGAATCCACGAAAAAATGAAGCATTTTCAACTCCACTCTTTCATTGTCACGGATGTTCTGTTCGAAGAAGGGAATGATCTCTTCGGGGGGTATGCCCAGGCGGGAGGTATAGTAGGCTGACTGTGCTTCCTCGTTGATAGCCATCCTGAGGCCAAGCTTGATGACCTGTTTGGATTTCAGGCTGAGAATGCGATCCAGCTCCTCCTTGCTGTCCAGCACAATGATGGAATTACTGAATCCTGCTTCCTGCAATTTCAGGATTTTCCCCAGGTATTCCAGTGTCTTCACACCGTTATGGACGACCATCCGGTCCGAAGTCAGTTTACCTTTCTCGAAGAGGTTAAGGATCAGGTCGATATCAAAAGAGGATGAAGTCTCCAGATGCACATTATGCTTCAGAGCTTCCTTAATAACATGGTAAAAGTGGTTACATTTAGTGCAATAGCAGAAATAGTACTTTCCATCATACTCTGCCTTCTTAATGGCCCGGTTGAAGAGGTTGCGGGCTTTCTTGATCTGGTCACCAATCTTAGGCAGGTACATGAAACGAAAAGGCGTTCCATGCTTTTTGATCAGATGCTTGAGGGATACCCCGTGGAATGTCAGGTTTTTGTCCCTCAGGTCAAACCCTTCCTGGGGGAAATAGTAACTCTGCTCAATCAGGTCAAAATAGGTGTTTTTCATTTGCATTTAATAAGGTCGTCACTTCCAAAGGCCTTTTTATGATACATACAATATTCGGAAAAAAAGCCAATATCCCTCCACTAAGCTCCGGACAAAAGTAAAATTGTTATCGAACCCTGTAGAGATTCGAGAATATAGCCTTCTAAAACCGCCAGCCTCCGAAGGATTCCCGTGCAACTACAGGTTTGATTTTTCTTGCCCTGAAAGGTTTTCACGTACACTAACTTATCATCGCCGGGGGCATAAAAATTTTCAAATCTGGAGTGAAGCAAATATTGGTTTTTTTCGTAAAAGGCCCTGGTGGGCTCGTACTGGTCTATGGAAGAGGTTTCCACATAGATTCCCTGTCCACCCGATAAGAAGATAGCCTGCTCGGTTTGTTCCAAGAGGTATTTCCCGATGCCTCTGTTCATGTACTCCTGATGGGTGGCAATCCAGTAAAGATCGTAGCTATGGAGGGTACAGGGGATCAGGCCGTAGCAGCTGTAGGCAACGGGTTTCCCGTCAATTTCTGCGAAGAGGAATTCATATCCGCTGGATGCGCCTTTTTCCAGACCCTCCTCTGCCAGTTCGGCGGCCACAAGAATTTCATCTTCCCTGAAAAACCCGGTGGAGGTAACAATCTTTTTTATGGTCTCCGGATCACCCGGGCGGAGCTCCCGTCGAAGGACAATTTGTTCTGAAGTTCTCACAATGCAGAAGATATAATTCTATGCACCATTTGGGTATAATTCACACCTCCCTGGCTGCAGGCAGCCACAAATCCCGCATCGGGTGAAAGGCAAGGATTGGCGTTCACTTCCAACACCCAGGGCCGGTTTTGCTGATCCACCCTGAAATCCACCCTGATGTATCCTTTCATTTCGAAGATTTTCCAGCACCGGAGGCTGATTTCCGACATCTTGGCCACCAGTGTCTGGTCGGCCGGGGAAAGATCGAATGAGCGGACAGTTTTATGGTACTCAAATGAAGACTCGTCCCACTTGGATGCATAATTCAGGATTTTTGGTTTTCCGGCCGGGTAATCCATATACAACATTTCTGCAACCGGCAGGACATCGGGCCCCTGACTGCCTGAAAGTAAAGAGAGATTAAATTCCCGTCCATCTATATACTCTTCCAGGAAGGCGTCTTTCAGGTGTCCATCCCACGACAGGCGATTTAGGTCCATGTCTTTCCCATCGATGATGGATTCATCCGTTATCCCGGCAGAGCCGTCCTCCCAGATGGGTTTAAGGATATACTTTTTGTTTCTTGCAGGCATCCGTTTCTGGCCCGGCAGAATCCAGTCCGGTGTGGGAATTCCATGATCCTTCAGGATCTGTTTAGTCCTGATTTTGTCCGTGGTGGCTATCAGGGCATAGGTGCCGGAACCGGTAAAGGGAATTCCATAAGCATCCAGCAGGGATGGGCAAAGATGGATCAGGGCCCCTTTTTCCCCCACCGTTTCAACCAGGTTGAAAACCAAATCGGGGCGATGGCTCTCCAAAATTTGTGCCAGCGGTTCAAGATTCAAGCCAAAGGATGCTCGCCGCGGCTTATGCCCCAGCTCCTTGACTGCCCGCTCAATGGCATCGGCCTGCACCAGGACATCCAATTCATCCAGGGACGAATTTTTGGATACGGCATTGATAAGCAGTAGTAGATCGCTCATGTTAGTTATTGTTTACCTTGCTGATCGCCGAATCCATAATCATTTTCATCAGTTCCCGGTACGGAATGCCATGAAGTCCGGCCAGGATCGGCAGATCGGAGTGTTCAGGGTGCATCCCTGCCAGGGGGTTGATTTCCAGAAAGTGTGGATTTCCCTGGTGGTCGAAACGGATATCCACCCTGCCACCATCCTCAGCACGCAGGCATTTCCAGGCCTTCAATGCAAGGGAGGAACAGGCATTTACCGCATCCTGATCGGTGAGGCTGTATATGATCCGCTCTTCACACTCTTCCTTGTTGACAAATGAATATACGCCTTTTTCAGCGTTTTCTTTCAGGATGATCTCAATGACCCCGATGCATCTGGCCTTCTCCCCTGTCCCCACAATTCCTGCGGTGAATTCTCTTCCGCTCAGGTAGGTCTCCACGAGCACAGGCTGCCGGTAACGGTCCAGCAGGTCCAGACATTTTTTTTCCAGCTGACCGGGATTTGATATCACCGACTCGGGGTCTATGCCCTTGCCCGTGCCCTCTGCAAGGGGCTTGACAAACAAGGGATAGGAAAGGGCCACCTTTTGAATGTCCGCCTTATCGTAAACGACAGCGTGGTCGGGCGTTGTTACCCCGGCATCCTTGACAATAATTTTTGTCAGGGCCTTGTCGAGCGTCAGTGCCAGCAACAGCGGACCGGAAAACACATAGGGGATCCTGTAGGCATCCAGCAGGGCAGGTACCTGGGCCTCCCTTCCGGCTCCGTACATTCCTTCTGCAATGTTGAAAACCAGGTCCCAGCGGTCTCCCTGGTTCAGTCGGCTTACAAGATTCTTAATGTGCCCGATACGCTGGGTTTTATACCCCAGCTCTGCCAGAGTATTTTCGATGGAGGAGATGGTGTCCTCCCGGTCAAATTCGGCGGTTTCATCTTCGGAAAATCCCATTTGCAGGTATTCATCCCGAAGGTCATATGTGAGTCCTATTAGCATCTAAGTCAGCTCTTTTAGAGATTGATCGCATCATAAAAACCCTGGAAGAAATGGCGGGCATTGGTTCCGAGCACCCGGTTCCTGTATCCGCCTTCCTGTACGACCAGGGTTGGAATTTTAAGTCCTCCAATAAGATTTCCGTTCCTGTAAAAGTCCTTGGATGTGAGGCTCCAGGTCCCTGTAGGATCTCCCTTTGCCGTATCAAGCCCGAGAAGCAAAATAAGGTAGGAGGGCCTGAACCGCTTTATCCGGGTCAGGGCCTGTCCAAGCACCTTGGAGTATTCCTCCCCTGTGAGTTGTTCCTTCATGGGATAGTTCACATTAAACCCGAGGCCTTCTCCTTCTCCCCTTTCCTCCGAAAACCCGCAGAAATAGGGGTAGGCGAAAGAAGGATGACCATGGATGCTCACCGTAAGCACATCCTTTCTCTCGTAGAAAATATCCTGTTGTCCGTTCCCGTGATGATAGTCCACATCCAGCATGGCTACTTTTCCATAACGGCTCAGGAAATTGGCAGCAATTCCGGCAGAATTGAAGTAGCAGAAGCCGCCGAACACCTTCCTCTCCGCATGGTGGCCGGGGGGACGGACCAGGGCATAGACGGCGCCGCTGCCCTTGAGCAGACCGGTGGCACCTGTCAGACAGCAGTCCACGGCACGTTTGGCTGCCAGGAAGGCATTCCTGTTGATGGGTGTGAAGGTATCAATACAATAGTATCCGGCCAGAACAGAATCATCAGCAGGGGCCCTGGTATTATTCCTTACAGGAAACACATAGGGATAAATAGACTTTCCTTCCGGTAGTTTTTCACAAACCCTTTTAAAATAATTAATGTATTTCCTGTCATGAATCTCCCGGATGTGGTCCTCCGAGAAAGAGGTTACAGGAATTTCGCGAAACAAGCCGCTTTTCTGCAGTTCGGTCAGTATGGATGAAATCCTGACCGGTGACTCCACATACCCACGGTCACGGACGTGGTGGATGGCGTGTTTGTCATTGACAATCAGGGTAATAGTTTTGTCGTTGCTGCCATTGGAGGTGATCGGGGCAGAAGAATATTTCTTGATATACCGCGGCGGCCTGAATTGAACAGGGTCGTCCGTTACGGAATCCACCACCCCCTGTACATACTCCACCGGGCATAAATAAGCGTATTTTCTTTCCAGGATGGCCCTGATAATCTTTTGTGCATTATCTCTGGATAGCATGGAGCCAGGAAATAGCAGGTCACACACCAGGTAGGGCGGGCATTCGTCCTGCTTCGGGCTTACCGGAGTCTCATACAGGGTATTCACTATGGGAAACGCGCCAAATCGCTCATAAAACTTCAGCCTTTGCCTGTTTTGTTCTATGAGGGACCCGTTCTTGCATACCTCTGGTTCATCGGGCAGGCATTCAAAGAATACACCCGTAGCCTTCAGTTCACGGGCGAATTCCCTGACACTTTCATACAGGGAACTGCCGATCCCGCTCACCATGATATCCTTTTTCGATGCTACATAATCCAGAAAACAAAAGTTCAGGTCCGGGGCATACAAAACCATGGCAAAGCCCTGCACAATTCCCTTGCGGTTTTCGGCCACCAGGAGGGTGGATCGGAAACGGAATTTCAGGGGATTCTTTAAATGTTCCGGAATCAGGTCTATTTCCTCTTTCCGCAGGTCCGGAAACCTCGTTTTTAAAATTTCCTGTACCTGTTCAATGGCTGATTGATCCACGGGCATTGAACCGTCCGAGATCCTTCTGATGATTAACATATCTTAATTATTTTTCCGCCGCGGACTCTTTATACAGGAAGCGTTTCCCCTGATAATTCCTCAGGACATATCCCTCGTCATTCTTTTCCTCGATATAGTCTGGCAGGATAGGAATTTTCCCACCGCCCCCCGGGGCATCGATCACCAGGTGCGGGATCGCATAACCGGAAGTAAAACCACGCAGGCCCCTGATTATATCCAGTCCTGTTTCCACCGGTGTCCTGAAATGCGCTGATCCGGGGATGGGGTCACACTGATAGAGATAATAGGGCCTGACCCTGATTTTAAGCAGGCGATGATACAGGTCTTTCATGATCTCCACCTGGTCGTTGATCCCTTTCATCAGCACAGTCTGGCTACCCAGGGGAATACCTGTATTCGCCAGGGCATTGCAGGCATACTCCACTTCGGGAACTACCTCCCCGGGATGAGTAAAATGTATGCTCATGAACAGTGGATGGTATTTCTGAAGTATTCCCAATAATGAGGGAGTGATCCGCTGGGGAAGTACCACAGGGACTTTGGTTCCGATACGTATGATCTCCACGTGAGGTATGGCCCGAAGGTTTGCCAGCAAATACTCAAGTCTGGAGTCTGTCAGGGTCAGGGGATCACCCCCCGAAAGAAGTACATCCCTGATCTCCCGATGTTCCCTGATATAATCCAGGGCGGTATCCCACTCAGCGATCCGGGAATGCACCTTATCCTTTTTTGAAACCATATGGGAACGGGTGCAATACCGGCAATAGGCAGCACACACCCCCGTAGTAAGAAAGAGTGCCCTGTCGGGATAACGGTGCACGAGCTGTGGCACAGGACTCTGGTTTTCCTCCCCCAGGGGATCGGCCATCTCTTCCGGCGAAAGGATCAGCTCGTTGTAAACGGGCACCATGGTCCGGCGGATCGGCTGAGCGGGATCGACCGGGTCGATCAGGCTCATATAAAAAGGCGTGATCCGGATGGGTAGTTTCTTTTTCAGTTCCGCCGAATGTAATTCATCCGGTGAAAGTTGAATAAAGCTTGCCAGCTGATCCCAGGAATTGACACTATGTGCAAGCTGCCAGGTCCAGCTGTTCCAGTCTTGGTCAGCAGTATCAGGATAATATAGCTTCCGGAATGCCAGTGTCCTTTCGCTGCCTGGAATACTTACAGCAGCATCTGAGTGTTTTGTTTTTTTGGGAGGTTCTTTGCCGGATGGAGGTTCTTCAGCCTCAAACTCTGGTCCATTTTCCTCGCTGAGCGAGTGCAAAAATGAAAACGACTTGGGCGAGTTCATCTATCTTCGATAGTGGTATAAAACAACTTGTTTTTATAAGTAATATTTTGTGCAATATTAGTCATATTTTGAATCCAAAATCATATTGTTATAAATATTCTATGATTATTTTGAGATTTGTTATCAGCCAGCCTTTTTCGCAGTAGCTATATTGCATATAATCAGATACATATATACTGATCCTGCAATTCCATTTTTGTATTTTTCAAGAGCCTCTTTAAAGGAATCGCAGATGAAATTTTCAGTCAGCCAGGCATCATGAAGGTTCTTCGGACCGGTCTCGTCGATAAAGGATACAGGCCTCATGCGTATGATGAGTAGCCTGCACCTGAGGCCGATCTCCTCATTAACTTCCCATAGCTTACTTTCGAGAGTAATAGCCTTAGGGATGTTGGATTTGGTGTTTCAGTGTTTAAAAGAGCAAATTCTCTATTATGAGATCTGAAAGCGATACCATTCCAATATATTTACAGTTCTCCTCAACCGGGGCCAGTCTTAGGCCCACTTTCATCAACAGATTGGCCACATAACGTACATCCATATCAGCGGGAACGCTAATCACCGGCTTGGTCATAATTTCAAAGACATTAACCTCCTCTGAGGTTTTGTCTGGAATAATCACGCCCCTGATGAAATCATGCACCGACACAAATCCGTAGGCGTCCTGCGGATGGCGTTTGTTGACTATCAGGGCCTCGACCTTTTCCCTGCGCATGATATCCACAGCTTCCTTTGCAGTGGCCATGCCATCAATAAAAACAATGTCTTTTGTCATGACATCCTTGACACGCTGAAAATTTCTTTTTGATTCCATGCCTTTTCCTGTAAATGCTTTTATAAATAATGAACTTCCAATTAAAAATATTTGTCTCGGGCTTGCTTCTTGAATTTTTTCATTTGACTGCTCAAACCTGCTATGTGCTCCACGGGCAAAACAAAAGCAATGCCCGTACCCGGCTCATCAAATTTTCCTGCCACTTGTAAGACATTCATTAGGTTTTCTACAACGTGCTCTTCCACGAGGAAAACAAGGATATCCGTTTGGTCCTCAATACTCAGGCCAAAAAAGGATTTAGCCTCATGTATGCCTGTACCTCTGGCAGGAACAATGGTGGCTCCTGTGGCCCCAGCTTCCTTCATCGCATCGACTACAGAATCAGTGATTCTGGGTTTAACAAAGGCAATAATCAATTTAAATTGCATTGTTCTTGATTTTTATTTTAAAATACGAGTTTTTAATTCAACTATCTGGGCGTAGCCTAATACAGTGATTATCGGAAACAAGCTTGCAAAAGCAATAAGACCAAATCCATCTATAGCTGGATTTCTCCCAGGCACTGCACTGGAAAGTCCCAATCCAAGAGCAGCAACCAGGGGAACGGTGACAGTGGAAGTAGTAACTCCTCCGGAATCGTACGCCAGCGCTATAAGTTTCCGGGGTGCAAATATGGTCTGAATAATTACCACAACATATCCCGCAATTATATAAATAAACAGGGGGGTGCCAGTAACAATCCGAAATGTGCCAAGAGCCAGGGCGAATGCCACTCCAAGAGCCACAGTAACACGAAGGCCCCATTGACTTATGGTACCCGCTGATACCTCGCTGGCTTTTAATGCAACAGCAATTAGGGAGGGCTCGGCAATAGTTGTGGCAAATCCGATCAGGGCCGCAAAGATATAGATCCAGTAGTATGCGCCCCATCCGGGCAGTTCATTTCCAGTATTACCTATAAATTCCGGATCAGATAATTGAATGGCCATCATCTTACCCAATGGAAAAAGAGCTTTTTCCAGCCCCACTAGAAAGAGGGCGAGCCCCAGTACTACATATATGCCGCCCTGGATCACCCTTTTTAAATGGGGTATTGGTTGTTTCAGCAGAAATAGCTGAAAAAATACCACTAGCAGCAGGATGGGCAAGATATCCCTTAGAGTATAAAGCAAAACCCAAACAAAATCCATCCCTATATCAGCCATTCCACCCTGTTTTAATTGAACCAAAATAGACCATAGGCCATCACAAAGATCATGGGTAAGAGCGAAGCAAAGGCGATCAATCCAAAACCATCCACCAGGGGGCTCCTTCCTTTGATCACGCTGGCAAGCCCAACTCCCAAAGCCGTTACCAGGGGAACAGTAATTGTCGAGGTTGTAACACCTCCTGCATCATATGCCAGTCCAATGATTTCTTCAGGGGCAATAACTGTCATCAACATCACCAAAATATATCCTCCGATGATCAAATAATATATGGGCCACCCTTTGAGAATGCGCAATACCCCTATAACGATGGACAAACCTACTGAAAACGCAACGGTCAACCGTAATCCCATAGCATATAAATCCATTGTTTTTTGACTGTTTTCAATCAGGCCGGCTCCAGATGAAACGATCGAAGCCTCTTTTGTCACAGCAATTAAAGCTGGTTCGGCAATAGTAGTTGAAAAGCCAAGAGCAAAGGCAAAAACTATCAGCCACAAGAGGCTTCCCTTCTTTGCAAGAGCGTACGCCATCGTCTCTCCAATTGGAAATAAAGCTATTTCTAATCCTTCAACAAACAACATCAATCCGATAACAACAAACACAAATCCAAGTATGACTTCTCCAATCTGGGGAAAGGGCTGTCGAATCACAACACTTTGAAAAAAAACCACCACTGCTAATATGGGGGCCAGATCGATTGTGGCAGCTTTTAATTTCCTTAGAATGAGTATGATATACCTTTTATACCTCATTCAGCTGTATGTTAACTTGTACATGGTCAATACTCAAAAGAAAGCTGTGACTTGGATCTTATTTCATTGGAAATATATTGGGAAATAATTAGCATCTGATAATTTTTCATCTTGGTAAATTGCTAGTAAGATAATAAAAAATAGAGGTGCTTGATTCATGCTAAATCTTAATAGGTCTGGTAAGTAGATAGTTTTAGGAAGTCCTTTATCTTTGTGCCCTAATGAAATTCACATGGAATGAAGTTTTTGAAACAATCCCTTTTTGTAGTTTCTGTTTTTGTTTGGGTTTCTTGCTCCGACAGGAACGAGCTGTCTCAATGGCGCGGACCTGACCGCAATGGCAAATACCCTCAAACAGGCTTATTAAATCAATGGCCGGATGATGGCCCCCGAATGCTATGGTCCTATAAAGGAGTGGGTGCCGGACACGGAAGCGTCAGCGTTTCCGGGGATCAAATATTTGTTTTAGGAATGCCGGATACCATGGGTGTCATATACTCATTTGATATGGAGGGAAATCTTTTATGGCAAAAGGAATATGGACTGGAGTGGTATGTTAATTATACGGGATCACGATCGAGTCCTACAATTGTCGGTGGACTGCTTTATTTTGTAAGCGGACAGGGTGTTGCATTTTGCATGGACAGAGAAAGCGGTGAGATTCGCTGGAGTGTGGATATGTTTGAGAGATTTGGCGCTCAGGAAACGAGCTGGGGTATCGCTGAATCCCCGCTGCTTGACGGGAACCGGATCATCCTTACCCCTGGAGGCAAGGTTCATAATGTAGTTGCCCTTGACCGTTTTACCGGAGAAACAGTATGGACCAGTAGAGGAAACGGCGAACAATCAGCTTACTGTTCACCCATCCTGGTAGAGCATAATGGAGTACGGCTAATTGTGACCATGACAGCCGAATCGGTCCTGGGTATTGATGCAGATAATGGCGAGATCTACTGGAGAATACCACATAAACAGGGAAATAAGATAAATGCGAATAGCCCGGTATATGAAGGTGGCAGGATTTATTGCGCCAGTGCGCAGGCAGATACTACAAAAGGCCATGTAATGATACAGCTTTCAGAAGATGGGAAGACTGCTGAGGTAGGTTGGCGCAACCAGGAGTTGTTCAACCTGTTGGGAGGAATTATCCTGGATGAGGGTTCTTTGTACAGCTCCACTTACGATAAAAAGGAATGGTTTTGTATCGATGCCGGTACCGGGAATCTCAGGTATATATCAGACAAGGTGTCTGGGGGAGCAATTATTTTTGCTGAAGGACTTTTTTATTGTTACGGAACAGACGGTATATTGGCTTTGGTTGAGGCAAATGAATCTGACTGCAGGGTGATCAGCAGTTTCGAGGTAAGCCTGGGGTCAGGTCAACATTGGGCACATCCGGTCATTCATGATAAGAGACTATATGTGCGTCACGGCGACGCCATTATGTGTTTTGATATAGCTGCTGAATAGCACTTCAGGTAGTTTAGAGAAAACTGCCTGGCACTTCAACAAGATCATTATCATATTGTATTATACTCTGAACATAAATTTCAGACTGATATACAAACTTCTCCCTGTACATTCAACCCCTGATCCATGGGTTCGGTAAGCCTCATTAAAAAGATTGAGAAGGCCGGCATTCATGGTCAGTCCATTTAACTGATAACTCAACCGCAGGTTGAATACATTCCAGCCGGGGGTGCCTCCCTCAGGTATGCGGGAGTCATCGATATCGCCTGAGCTTAGCCGGTCCTGCGTGGCTGCAAATTGCCACTCGTTCAGAACTTCAAGGTTTTTTACAAGGTGGAGACTAATTCCAAGCATGCCATTCAACGGGGGGATCCTACGGAAAGGTTCGTCATTGGTGACATTGTGTCCGTAAGTATATATCAGGTAACTGTTGATTGAGAGATAATTCAGCGGCCGAAGCTGTAATTCACCTTCGATCCCCCGGATATAGGCCTTGCTCACATTTTCCCTGGTATAGACTTTCACACCATCGATGGAATCCTGGCCCTGAAAAGTGGATTTCACATTGGTCACCAGGTCAGTCAGGCTATTGTGATAGAGGTGAACAGATCCGCTGACATGTTTATGCTGTGTCTTGATCCCCAATTCCTTGTTAAAAGATTTTTCGGGGGCGAGATAAAAATTAGGGACCTCGTACCGAAAGTCGGCAATCCCGAAACTGGATACATCATTGATATTCGGTGCTCTGAATGCATTTTGGACGCTTAAGGTGATATCCGTATTCAGGAATACCCTGAATAAGGCACCGAGACTTCCTACCAGGGCATCGGGTCTGATGGTCAGGTCACCGAAAACGTCGTCTGTCAGCCCAAGGATAAAATGATTGTATCGCAATCCGCCAGTAAGTTCAACCTTCCCAAGACTAAGGGTCTGCAAGGAGAATAAAGACATGTTGTTAATCCATGAGCCATCCGGATATAGTCCCCGATAGGTAGAATCTGTTCCCGAAACCTGGTTGGTTTTCAGGGTGCTGCTCGAAACCCGGTCATGATATATCTCATATCCGGTGACACCCGTCCAGTTTTTGCCAGTGTTAGTCAGGCATTCCAGGATAAACCCAAAGGAGCGGACCCGGTCACGTTCCGTAAAGAGATCTTCACTGCCTGTTCGTTGCTTTAATCTGGTTTCATCCGACTGGTGCATGGAAAGGGTGGTTCGGAAACCTGAGATCAGCGAATGATTCCGGGAAATTTCGTGCCGAAGGTAGACAAGGTCCCTCAATTGGGGATCAAATGAATAGGTTCGGTATTCCCCATTGATGAGTTTATGATAGAGCTGAACATCATTCTGTTTATGATGCTGCCAGGCCAAGCTTAGCGTTTGACCAGGAGTCAATTTCACGCGTGCCATTAGATCGGTAGAGTATTCATCATAACTTGTGTATTTAAGTTTGCCCAGCTCGCCTCCTGCCAGAATATTTCCAAAATCTTTCCGGGTAATTCCGGCTATTACAGCGAACTTCCGGGTGGATAGTTGAAGCTGGGTCCGGCCGGTTTTCTCCATATTATGACTCAACCATTTTCCATATGCCTTACCTTCAACCTGGAATTTGTCCTCGGAGAATTGTGGCACTTCGGATCGCAGGTAGATGGTTCCACCTATGGCATCGGTTCCGTACTGTACCGACCCCGGACCCCGAAGCACCTCTATCTGATTTATCATTAGTGGATCTACGGTATTCAGGTATTGGTTGGGGCCTGAACGGAAAATGGCATTGTTTAAACGTATGCCATCTACCAGGATTAAAGTGTGATATCCGGTCAGCCCCCTGACGAAAGGAGAGCCCCCGCCGTGGTTGGTCTGTTGCATAAACACACCCGGCATGGCACTCATGACTTCGGGCATGTTCATGGGGGAAAGAGATTCAAGTTGACGGCTATTCAATACCGAGATGGCTTCAGGTCTGTCAAATATGGAGGTTTCTGCTCTTTGGCCCACAACCACAACTTCGTTGAGATGAATGGTATCTGCAAAATCCAGACTATCCTGGGAATATCCATTGTTTGAAATCCACAGGGCAAGGCCTATAAGGAATATTATTTTGGCATTCATATTTTTGCCTGATTGGCAGCAACACTGACCACAGGATCCTAACTACTTCAATATACGAAAAGGCCTGTAAATGTTAGCAGCATCACGGAAAACACCCCCGGTATGATGAGCCAGATACCGTGTTTTCATAAAAGCACAGATACTTCTTGTGTACGGATTCGTATAAATAAATTTCAAAGCCGTCCTATTCAGGTGGTCTTTTTATACCTTCGCAACATTTTCAAAACACTTCAAACAGCTTATAATAATTGAAAACCACAAATATAAAAGGAGACATTTTTGGCGGATTAACTGCCGGAATAGTTGCATTGCCTTTGGCTCTCGCCTTTGGCGTTCAATCGGGTCTGGGAGCAAGTGCAGGTCTTTATGGAGCCATGATTTTAGGACTGGTTGCCGCCATTTTTGGGGGAACCAATACCCAGATTAGCGGGCCAACGGGTCCCATGACGGTTGTTTCGGCTACAGTGGTCTCTGTAGCAATTGCAAAGTATGGAAATATAGAGGATGCCTGGGGTATTATTCTTCTGACCTTTCTGCTGGCAGGGGTGTTTCAAATTGTATTTGGTGCCCTGAAGATTGGAAAATATATCAAATACATTCCCTACCCTGTTCTGTCAGGTTTTATGAGTGGTATCGGAATCATTATTATTGTTTTTCAACTATTTCCTGTCCTGGGATTAGTCTCACCGGGTAAAGTAGTTGCAGTATTTAAAGAACTCCCGAATGCCGTGCATCACCGCAATAATACAGCGATCTTACTGGCTGTTGGAACTGTATTAATTATCTATGGGGTTCCTAAATTCACAAAACTCGTTCCAAGCACCCTGGTTGCTCTTGTGATCATGACCCTGCTTAGCTTTCTTTTTGCACTCGATCTGCCCCTGATTGGAAAGATCCCGACCGGGCTTCCCTCGCTGAAGATATCATTACTGGCTCAACTGCACTTTTCTGATATTTGGTTGGTATTTCTTCCTGCCATAACTTTAGCAGGTCTAGGTTCAATAGATTCATTGCTGACCTCCGTTGTGGCGGATAACATTACCCGGACAAAACATAAAAGCAACAAAGAATTGATCGGACAGGGTATCGGTAATATGGCATCCTCACTTTTTGGAGGTATTCCGGGAGCCGGAGCTACCATGAGAACCGTAGTCAATGTTAAATCCGGTGGAAGAACCAGGTTGTCAGGAGTGTTTCACGCACTTCTATTAATGCTTATCGTTTTAGGTTTGGGTCGATATGTGGCATACATTCCCCTTGCAGCGCTTGCAGGGATATTAATAACGGTGGGGATCGATATCCTTGACACGAAAGGGCTGAGGAATATTTTCAATATATCCAGATCGGATGCGATTATTTTAATTATTGTTTTGATGCTGACCGTATTCGTTGATTTATTACAGGCGGTGGGAATTGGTATGGTTATCGCCTCTCTTATATTTATGCGAAAAGCAAGTGACATGGTAGAAGCAAATACTTCTCTTACAAAAGTGGACAGATATGACCGGGAAGTGGCATGGGAGGACGAAGCAAATTTGTCCCTCACTCAAGATCATGTTTATATTAAAAGATTTGATGGCCCCATCTTTTTTGGCGTGGCCGCAAAAGTGTTAGAGCGAGTAAACAAGATACCTGCCGATGCTGAGGTGATTATTTTCCGAATGAAAAAAGTACCATTCATTGACCAGTCGGGCCTCTATGCACTTGAGGAGGTAATCAAGGAGATGCAAAAAATGGGGATTGTTGTTGTTCTGACAATGACCCAGCCACAACCCTTATCATTATTAAGAAAGACCAAGTTTATACCGGATATTTTACCAGAGAAGTATTTATTTAAAAGTATTGAAGAATGTTCTGTCTGGTTATCGGAATATTCCCGCAATAATGTAATTCAGCCGTTATGAACATCGAAGAAATCCGCGAATACTGCCAGGCCAAACCCGGTGTCACCGAAGGATTCCCATTTAATGACACGGCCCTGGTATTCAAAGTGGCCGGGAAGATGTTTGCCCTGCTGGATCTTTCAGAAGACAAAAGGGGCATCAGCCTGAAGTGTGATCCGGAACGGGCCATTGAACTAAGGGAACAGCACCCGGAAGTAAGCCCGGCCTGGCACTTTAATAAGCAGCATTGGAATGGGGTAGACCTGGAAGGTAGCCTCAGCCGGGAGCTGTTGAAAGAGTGGATAGACCATTCCTATGAGATCGTGGTTTTGGCTTTGAAGAAGAAGGACCGGGAGGGACTTTCGTCGAAAGATCAATAGCCTTTATTTTGAATTACAGCCATTTCTTTCTTCTGAAAAAGATCAGTAGTCCGATTGCAACCAGGAGGACCACAATCCAGAAGATCAGGTAGCTGTACCTGAAAGATAACTCCGGAATATATTCGAAATTCATGCCGTAGATGCCTGCCAGGAAGGTGAGCGGGATGAAGATGGAGGCGAAGATGGTGAGTACCTTCATGACCGCATTGGTCCGGTTATTTATGGTGGTACTGTATATGTTCAGGTGATCTGAGATCATTCCGCTGTATAGCTCAATGGCATCGGTAGCCTGGATAATCAGATCATTCAGGTCTTTGAGGTACTTCAGGTAATGGTCCTGGAACAGGGTCGCTTCCGCCTTAAGCACCTGACTCATCAACTCCCTCACCGGCCTTACGGATTTCCTTAAATAGGACATTTCGGTTTTAAGTAAATGGATCTCCTCAATAATCCCGGGATCAGTCCCACTAAAAATTCGTTCTTCAAGGGCTTCGATTTTTCTGCCAATGGACTCAATAATCAGGATATAGTTGTCAACAATGGTATCCAGAAGGGCATATGCCAGGTAATCGCCATCAACGAATCGGATCCTTTTTTTGGTATTGCGTATCCTATCACGCACCGGATTAAACACATCCCCGGGTTGCTCCTGAAGGGTAATAACATAGTTTTCCCCCAGAATCATGGTGAATTGTTCAGCAGATATCTTTGAAGTAGCTTCCTCGTATTTTAGCATTTTCAGGATAAAGGCATCATAGTTCTCTTCATCCATATAGCCGGGCCTTTGATCGGTATCAAGAATGTCCTCCAGGAGAAGATGATCAAGTTCGAAAATCTCCCCCAATTTCTGCAACATCTCAGTATCATGAATCCCCCAGATGTTTATCCAGGAGACAGGTTTGGAGGTCCTGCAGGAGGCAGCTTCTCCAATATCCGCTAATTCTTTCTCCATCAGGCTATCCGTCTCTATTTCCATCAACTGGATCACGGGCTTTTCCATTTTCTGGTTGCCGATCAGAATCAGTGAACCAGGTACCTGACCCCTGGAGGCTTTCCTGTCTTTTAAAAATCTTGCCATAACTGAATATCCTTATATTAAACAATAAACCATTCGGGGAATGGATTCTTATAACGCTAGTTCATAGGACCAAAATAAGAAATACTCTGATGTAATATCAGTAATGCATTGACTATATTTACAAACTGAAAAGGAGTAAAACGCAAGAACTATGAGACTAAGAACGATTTGGACAGCTTTGTTTCTGGCGGTTTTTGCACTGTCCACTTACGGACAGGGAAAAAGTGTAACCGCCAAGATTACCGACCTTAAGAAAGTGACTACTAGGGTTACCAATGCCTCTTCCTCTTCATCTTCCTCCTGTGGCACTTCGGATTTTCCGGTGTACCAGGGGACCGAAAGTAAGGATGTGGATATTGCTGATCTCACCTGGATCAGTGTACGCCATGACCTGACCCCAAGCGATCCAAATTACATCAAGCTTGAACTCAGCTTCAAGGATGGCAGTTCCGGGATTTATGAAATGGTCCGTTATATCCGGTTTACAGGGGACACTGAGGAAGGGAGCTTTGCCATTATGGTGAAGGAGATCAATACCATTGAGATCGTTCAAAAAAGCTGAGGATCCGGACTTAAAGGGAAAACCAGAAATTGGCTTTCACCATAAATACATGGTTCCCTCCAATCCCGAACAGGTCGCCCGCGATATCTCCGATGGGATTGTATGCTGATTCCCAGCCCGAGCGATCGTGCGCCCAGACAAAATAGAGGGTGGAGCCCAGCTTGTATTCCCATCGAAATACTACATTGGTGCGGAACTGCATAAAACTGAAGTCTGGATTATCAAAGGAATAGGGTTCGGCCTCTTTTTCATAGGAATACTTGTTCATGACGGGATCATACGTGAGCTCCAACAGTTCCAAGCGGTCATGGATATTCCGGGCCTGTGAATCCTCCACCCGCCTGAAGGCATCATAGGAACCCACAGAATAGTATGGACTTCCATAGAATTGGATGGATAGCTCCGGGGTGACATATAGTTCACTCCGGAAGGTGAAGGCCGTGGTAAAACGATCAATATTTCCTACCACATATTCTGTCGACCTACTGCCGGGAATGGATGAAACATACTGCTGGTGGTACAGCCATTGCCAGAAATGTGCCTGGCCGCTGAGTTTGAATCGTTTAACAGGCAACCAGGTGAAGTCCAGCAACAGGGAGTTCTCATATGAATTTTTTATGCTTGAGCTTGAAAAATCGTAGGAGACATCTCCGGAGAAATTTTTCGAAGAGTTGCTTTTTACCGAGATTCCCAACAGGTAATTGGGATCATTGCGCAGAGCGGGTCCGCCCCTTAGTTCCCTGGTATTCAGGATAGAGAATATATATCTGGAATTCAATCCGAAACTCCACAGGCTATTATTCCTGAGCAGCAGAGATGCCCGAAGCTCCTGGCCTGTATTCTCACCACCCAGGCTCCACTCTGCCTCCTGGCTGAGCATCAGGGAATAGTTCCGGATCCACTTTTTGGGCTCGTTCATTTCATAGGATACCTGCACTTGCTCGCGGATAAAATCCGATTGTCGAAGAAATCCCATATCGTTGAGGTTCAGACCCGGACTCCGGTACTGTCCCTGGAGGTGGAAGTTCCATTGCCCCCCTTTTTTTCCTAACCTGAGCAGGGCCCCGTGTCCTCCCAGGCTCTCCCTGAGACTGTCCACCTCCAGATGTTCTGCATCAGGACGCTGATACCGGTGGTTATGAGAGAGCTGATTGCGAAGAATCGCTTCCGAAGATCCCCGGAGCTGGCTGGCAATGGTTTTAAGCTCCAGGAAGTAATTTTTATTCTTCCAGTAATGCAGCAGGTCCAGTCCACCGCTAATGGCACTGGCAGGCAACAGGCGGTTGCTTACGGAATCGGAAGCTAGTCTGTTCACCAGGCTTATTACTCCGCCGGCAACCGTATTTCCCTCATTAAAATCTCGTTTTATACGCGAAGCCATATAGTTGGTCAGGGGGGATGCCACCAGATCCTTTTCCACTCCCGATTCATTGGATGCAATTCCAATTGCTCTGGCTGTCAGCCCATTCACCAATCCCACAGAGAGTCCTTTCTTATTTTTTCCGGTGAGCTTTGCTGCTCCCAGGATGGTGGTGCGGTCGGGCAGATCTGAAACCATCCAGTCGCTGTAGGGATTTGAAAAGGCAGGTACACTCCCGATTCTTCGCGAATAATAGGGAATGTCCCCATCCAGCTCAAAATCGAATACATCATTGCCCTCCAGGAAAAAAGGCCTCTTCTCCTCAAAAAAAGTTTCAAAAGAGCTCAGGTTAAGCACCGACGGATCCGCTTCCACCTGTCCAAAATCAGGATTTACCGAGAGGTCCAGCGTAAAGTCGCTGCTGATCCCCACCTTGGCATCCAGTCCCCCGTTCAAATCGAAAGGACTTCCCTGCGTTTCTTCCAGCAGATGGGAGTAGGAAGCCAGGCCATAGGGCAAAAATTCCACCTGGCGGGAACCCCGGATATTTTCTATCCCCTTCAGCTCTCCGAACAAGTAAACGGTGGCAGGAGCCTCCCTGGGGATGGGATCCCAACTGCTGGCTTCCTGCTTCCTGGAAATCACCCTGTAAAAATGCAGACCCCAGACATGCTCCTCCTGATTGGCATAGCGGATCTGGCTGAACGGCAATTTAATCTCTGCGATCCACCCGGTATCGGTCCGGGTGGTGGCGCCGTCCCAAACGGCGTTCCAGTTATAATCAAATTCCCAGTCGCCCAGGTGCTTCACATCCATCTTCTGACCGGCCACGGTGATGCTGAATTCAAAAGCAGTCCTTTTGTCAAAGTAGCTGTCCAGTGCTATGCCGGCTATATCCCCGGCACGGGAATCCCGGCGGCCCAGTTTGTCAATGATCTTGTCAGGCTCACTGTCCTGGCAGATCAGAGCCACGTACAGATTGGAATGATCATAGAGGATCTTGAAGTAGGATTTTTCACTGGCAGGCTTTCCACTGTATGGAAATTGCTGAATAAAATCCCCCGTCCACTCCCCCAGGCTCCAGATCTCATCATCGAGGACCCCGTTAATTCTGGGTTCAGCATACTCGCCAATGTTTACCGAGTGATAAACTCGCTTGTTATGAAGCAGGGAGTCAATATCCCGAGTAGTCAGTACCTGTGAATTGACATCCACAGTGATTATCCACAAGCAGAGAGCCGTCAGGGTCAACAGGATCTTTTGCATGGAGCATTGTAAATTCAGGAAAAAGGTACAAAATACTTTTCAGGTGGCCAGTCAGGGTTCAGCTTACCAGCAGATTACATCCTCGGATATCAGAATGATCGTAACGCCCCATGACTTCAAAACTTCCATCTTCGTATAGTTTACCCAGGTCGCCTGTGGCAATAAAGGAACAACTGTACATATTGGCCAGGTCAATGATATTGATGCCCCCCGACTGTCCGGTGGAAAGCAGGGAAAGCGGATCGTTGGGATCGCGGATCAGGATCTTCATCCAGGGGGGAGCAGTGAAAATTCCCTTCCCGGAAGAGTAGGCCTGGGATAAGAGCTCTGTCATACCGTATTCTGAGTGAACACTTTCCAATCCAAAGGCCTGCGTAAGCTGCTCGTGCAACTCGCTTCTAACCATCTCTCTGCGTCGCCCTTTCATTCCGCCTGTTTCCATAAAGATGATTTGATCACCAAGTTTTAGGGGGTATTTTTCAGCCAGTTCCAACAGGGCAAAACTGACACCCACCAGTAGGGTGGGGTGGCCATCACTGTTTCTTTTTTGCAGGAGGACAGAGAGCTCCTCCAGCTGATCCAGGTAAAAGCCGCTGTCTTCGTGCTTTGACCAGCGGATCAGCTGATCCATCATATAAACCAGGGATGAAGCCTTCCGCTCCAGGTAAGAGGGAAGCAGGGCCAGGATGCAGAGCTCCTCAGGTGAACCATAATATGCATTGAAACTCCGCAGGAAGCTTTCCCGGTAGAGACTAAGATCGGCCACATGATGGCGGGATGGAGCCGTTCCGGTGGTTCCGCTGCTCTCAAAGATCGCTTCGGCGGATCGGCCCTCTTCCAGGATGGTATGCGATTTGAAGAATTCGATGGGGAGGAAGGGTATCTGATCGATCTCCCTGATTGAGGCAGGGTCGGCTCCTAGCACTGCCAGGTAATCCCGGTAGACCGGCGTATGTTCCGCCTGAAAATGAAATACCTCCAGGGCAGCTGCCCTGAAGGTATTCCTGTCATGTATCGTAAATATTTTCTCCCTTAAAGCCTGGTCCATCTCTTTTCTTATCTAAGTAACAGGCAGTCTACTAATTTTTGCGGGGTGTTTTTGAAGCAACCTGGGATTTTTTCCGAAGGAAATAACCACGTTGCGAAAAAATACCCTGGTGATATTTGAGGGACGGTTACCCCTGGATGGCTTTAATGCCCGGCAGGACTTTGCCTTCAATATACTCCAGCATGGCACCACCTCCGGTAGACACATAACTTACCTTGTCAGCCAGTCCGAATTTATTTACAGCTGCCACAGAGTCGCCACCGCCCACCAGGCTGAAACAACCTCTGGACGTAGATTCGGCAATAGCTTTGGCGATGCTTACGGTTCCTTTCTGGAACTTGGGCATTTCAAATACTCCCATGGGTCCGTTCCAGAGGATGGTTTTCGAGTTCATGATCACCTCGCTCAGCAATTTTATGGAATCGGGTCCGATATCAAGGCCCATAAATCCGGCCTTGCCATCGTCAATACCGGCTGCCTCGGTATGGGCATCGTTGTCAAATTTATCTGCCAGCACCTGGTCCACCGGGAGGATCAGATTCACCCCTTTGGCTTTTGCTTTTTTTACCAGCTCGGTGGCCACGTCCAGCTTATCCTCTTCGCACAGGGAGTTTCCAATTTCACCGCCTCTTGCCTTAATGAAGGTATAGGTCATCCCCCCTCCGATAATCAGATTATCCACCTTGTCCAGCAGGTTCTCGATCACCTGGATCTTATCGGATACCTTGGCTCCTCCCATAATGGCGGTCATGGGTTTGTCTGACTGATGCAGCACCTTGTCCATGGCCTCGATCTCTTTGTTGATCAGGAACCCAAACATTTTGGAGTCCTTATCGAAAAAATCAGCAATCACAGCAGTGGAGGCGTGTGCGCGATGTGCGGTACCAAAAGCATCATTGACATAAACATCGGCGAATGTCGAGAGCTTCTTAGCAAACGCCCGCGTAGCAACTATCTCATCGTCGGTCTTTACTTTATTTTCGGCCGTGTAGAAGCGCAGGTTTTCCAGAAGCAGTACTTCACCGGCTTGAAGAGCTGCTGATTTGTTTTTTGCCTCTTCACCAATGCAATCATTGGCAAACTGAACTTCTGTTCCCAGAAGCTCCTTCAAAGCAGGAATCACATGCTTCAGGGAGAATTTCTCCTCGGGACCCGACTTGGGACGTCCCAGGTGTGACATCAAAATGGCCGATCCGCCATCCTGCAGAACTTTTTTTATGGTGGGCAGGGCCCCGCGAATACGGGTATTGTCGGTCACCTCGTATTGAGCACCCAGGGGGACATTAAAATCAACCCGGATGATTGCTTTCTTTCCAGCAAAGCTATAATTATCAATCATTTGCATATCTAAGAATTTTAAGTAATTATATTCAAGTGAGGTAAGGAATCTCAAAGGTAAAAAAGAAATTCTACATTTACAGTTTGGAAGGACAATGTTGTTTAAAGAGATCATAGGACAGGGGATAGTAAAAGATAAACTCCTTAAACTGGTTCGGGACGACCGAACCCCCCATGCACTGATGTTGTTTGGGCCTGAAGGTACGGGTAAGATAGCTCTTGCGGTGGCCATGGCTCAATATCTGGCTTGTAGCGACAGGCAGGAAAATGACTCCTGTGGAGTCTGTCCCTCCTGCATCAAGTTTGGAAAACTGGTGCATCCCGATCTCCATTTTGTGGTTCCGGTTGTGAAGATGGGAAGTATGACTTCTCCTCCGGTCACCGATGATTATGCCAAAGCATGGAGGGAAACGCTGCTTGCAAATTTTTATCTTACGGAAAACCAGTGGTACGAAGCCATTGGAGCTGAGAACAAACAGGGCATCATCAATGTGAAGGAGAGTGAAACCATCATCCGGAAGCTGGCTTTCAAGCCCTACGAATCGGATTACAGGATGGTGGTGATCTGGCTGCCTGAGAAGATGAATCAATCTGCTGCCAATAAGCTGCTGAAGTTGATTGAAGAGCCACCGGAACGTACCGTGATTCTTATGGTCTCCGAGCATACCGAAAAGATCCTGGCCACCATATTGAGCAGGACCCAGTTACTGCATGTTCCGCCCCTTTCGGAGTCAGATATACGGGAGGGTTTGTTACAAGAGGAACAGGCTGATCAACAAGTGATTGAAGATGCGGTGCTTCGTTCGAATGGAAACTATGGTCTGGCCTTGCAAACCCTGCGTCAGGATGAAATCGAGCTCCAGCATTTTAATCTGTTCACTGAATTTATGAGGCTCTGTTATGCCCGGGATATTATACAACTCAATACCTGGGTGGAACGTGTGGCTGGAATGGGTCGGGAGAGGCAGAAACAACTGGTAGATTATTCCCTGCGCTTACTTCGGGAGAATTTCGTGCTGCATCTGGAGAATAAGGCTTTAAATTATATGTCGGTGAAGGAGTCGGAATTCTCCAGCAAGTTCAGCCCGTTTATACATGAAGGAAACGTGCATGATCTATCAGAGGCCTTTACATTGGCTGGAAATCATATAGAGGCCAATGGCAATCCAAGGATCATATTGATGGATCTTTCCATCAGGGTGATCAGGCTGCTGATGCAGAAAGCCCCGGCAGCGCGATGAACCTGTTTTGTTTTAAGAACTGAATCTCTATTTTTGCATTATGGAAAGCCTGAAAGCGCGTGGTTGTTGTAAAGAAAAGCAGTTGGAGATTAATGACGAGAATCAGGAAAGGATCACTTCTTATTTTGGGGGCTGTTCCAAACTTGAGTCTTACAACTGGTTGAGGGAGGTGGCGGATCTGGATATTCCGGAAGTGCTGGAGGTTCGCTTTAAAAATACCAGGAAAGGTTTCTACAGGAATGTTAATGAACTGAGGGTGAAGAGAGGCGATATTGTGGCAGTGGAGGCCTCGCCCGGACACGATATCGGGATTATTTCCCTGGCAGGAGAGATTGTGGAGAAGCAGCGGGAGAAAGCCAAATATCAGGGAAACAGGGAAGAGTTGAAAAAGGTTTACCGCAAAGCTAAACAGGTGGATGTGGAGAAGTGGAAGGAGGCCATCGAACGGGAGGAAAGTACCATGCTTCGGAGCAGAAAATTAGCTTCGGATCTGGGATTGAACATGAAGATTGGGGACGTGGAGTATCAGGGGGATGGGACAAAGGCCATCTTTTACTATATCGCCGACGAACGTGTAGATTTCCGGGAACTGATCAAGGTGCTGGCGGAATCTTTCCGGATCCGCATTGAGATGAGACAGATCGGTGCCCGCCAGGAAGCTGGAAGGATTGGAGGGATTGGAACCTGTGGAAGGGAACTTTGCTGCTCCACCTTTGTCACCAACTTTGTTTCTGTAAGCACCCATTCCGCTCGTGTACAGGAAGTGGCCCTGAATCCGCAGAAACTGGCAGGTCAGTGTGGGAAACTCAAATGTTGTCTGAATTACGAACTGGCTGGATATGAAGATGCAAGGAGACATTTTCCGGATACAGGCACGATCCTGAAAACAAAACAGGGAGAGGCCTATCACCTTAAAACAGATGTTTACCGTGGCATTATGTGGTATGGAACCGGTAGCGGAGGTGGACAAGCTCTGTTGCCTGTGCCCACAGAGAGGGTATTGGAAGTCCAGGCAATGAATAGAAAGGGACAGCTTCCCGATGAACTGGTTGAGATCACCATTCCTGATACGAAGGAAAGTCTGGAATATACAAACGGGGCCGGACAGGGATCTCTAACACGATTTGAACAAGAAAAGGCGAAAAAGAAAAAGAAAAAACACCGATCCCCCAGGAATCACCCCAGAAAATGAAAAGATATTCCATCCTTATTTCAGTGATCTTACTGCTGCTGCCGGCCATATCGTGCGATCCCGGCATGGTATATGACCAGTACCTGCACAACGACAAAGGGATATGGACCTGGAAGGATGCCAAGGAGTTCAAGCTGGATATTACAGATACGGTCTCCATGCACAACATCTACCTGCAGGTGCGGCATACGGTGGAGTATCCCCTGAGTAATCTGTACATGTTTGTTCATGTAAAAGGGCCCTCAGGTGAGCATCTCACTGATACGGTGAATATGATCCTGGCTGCCCCCAGTGGGGAGTGGACAGGGAAGGGAAACGGCAATCTCAGGGAATTAATGCTGCTCTACCGGAAACAGACCCGATTTCAGGTTCCGGGCACCTACATTTTCACCCTGGAACAGGCCATGAGACAGGAGCAACTTCCGGTGACCGATCTGGGCCTCCGAATCGAACGTATCAAGCCATAAGTAATTTGGGAAAAAAGAAATTATCCAGATTCAGGGAATTGGAGAGCCTTGATAGGGTTTTTCAACCTTCTTTGGAAGAGATCTTAAACCGGGACTATTCCCTGAAGGGAAAGTGGAGCCGGGAGGTTTTTGGAAATGAACAGGCCCTGGTCCTGGAACTGGGTTGCGGGAAGGGTGAATATACCGTAGGGCTGGCCAGGTCTTATCCGGATAGGAATTTTATGGGACTGGATATTAAAGGAGCCCGTATTTGGACGGGGGCCAGGACGGTGCAGCAGGAGAAACTGAACAATGTGGCTTTTTTACGGACACGGATCGATTTCATCAACTCTTTTTTTGACCGGGATGAAATTGATGAGATCTGGATCACCTTTCCTGACCCGCAGGGGAAGAGACGGAGGCAGAAAAAACGCCTGCCGGGCGCTCACTTTTTAAATAAATACAGAAGCTTCCTTAAGGATGGAGGCCTGGTTCATTTGAAAACCGATAACCGGCAACTCTACGAGGATACCCTGGAACTGGTGCATTTCAACGAGCTTCCACTGGAGCGAAGTTCAGAAGATATTTACAGTGAAGGGTGGACGGATGAGGTCGTAAATATCCAGACCTATTACGAACAGCGCTTTTTGTCAGAAGGATTAAAAATTAACTACCTCCGGTTCAGGCTTCCTGCCGGAAAGGAGATCAGGGAGTTAAACGATGACTCAGAATAAGGGTTTTTTTGACCGTGTTTATGAAGTGACCAGGCTGATTCCTTATGGCAGGGTGACCACCTATGGAGCCATTGCTTCTTACCTGGGTGCCCCAGGTGCTGCCAGGATGGTGGGCTGGGCCATGAACCAGAGTCACACTTCTCCCCAGTATATTCCGGCACACCGGGTAGTCAACCGGGTGGGTCTCCTGACCGGAAAGCATCATTTTGAGGGTATCACTCAGATGCAGGAATTGCTCGAAAACGAAGGAGCTGTAATCGTGGAAAACCGCATTAGTAATATGGCAGAATTGTTCTGGGATCCCATAGAAGAACTGGGACTATGAATACTTAATCTAAATAAAAAAAGCTATCTTTGGCAAGCAAAATTCGAGTGTGCAATGGAGATACAAAAGGAGAAGATTCTGGAGGAACTGGGGAAAATCCGTCATCCTGAAACAAAAGAGAGCATCGTTGCATCGGGAATGGTGAGTGAAGTGACCTACCGGGAGGGAGAGTTATGGATCGGTCTGCAGTTCAGCAGGGCCAATGATCCGTTTATCCAATCCTTAAAGAAGGCTTGCATGAGGGTTATAAACGGTGCATTTGGGGAAGAGACCCTTCAGAAAGGGCATATACAGGTGCTGGTGCCCGACCCTCCGCCGCAGCGTGAGGTCCTGCCCCATGTAAAACATATAATTGCTGTGGCATCCGGTAAGGGTGGAGTGGGAAAATCTACGGTGGCCGCTAACCTGGCGGTAGCGCTGGCAAAATCAGGAGCCCGTGTAGGCTTGATTGATGCAGATGTTTACGGGCCCTCCATACCCAAGATGTTTGATGTGGAAGGCAATCGTCCCTCGGCCCGCTCGGAGGATGGAGTGGAATGGATTTTACCCATTGAGAAGTACGGGGTAAAATTATTGTCCGTTGGTTTTTTCATTAAACCAGAAGATGCTGTCGTGTGGCGTGGACCCATGGCAACCAGCGCATTAAAACAGCTGATTTCCCAGGGCGACTGGGGTGAGCTGGATTACCTGCTGATTGACCTGCCTCCGGGAACCGGCGATGTACACCTCACCATGGTTCAGGAGGTCCCGGTTACGGGGGTGGTCATTGTTAGCACCCCGCAGGAGGTGGCACTGGCCGACGTGATCAAGGGAATAAATATGTTTACCGGGGATAAGATTAAGGTGCCGGTTCTGGGCCTGGTAGAGAATATGGCCTGGTTTACTCCTGAAGAACTACCCGATAAAAAGTATTACATTTTTGGCCAGGAGGGTTGTAAAAAACTGGCAGAAAAAATGGGGATCCCCCTGCTGGGTCAGATTCCCATTGTCCAGGGGATCAGGGAGTCGGGCGATTCCGGTAAACCTGTAGCCCTTACAGAGAATCCATCCGGTGAGGCTTTCCGGCTTCTTTCGGAGGAGGTAAAAAAGGCAGTGGACAAACGAATGGCTGAGCTGGAACCCACTCAGAAGGTAGAGATTACCATAAAATAGAACCTAATAGGGAGGAAACTATGGAAGCGATTAAAGAACGCGTAGAAAAAGCACTGGAAAAGATCCGGCCATACCTGGTCGCCGATGGTGGAGATATAGTCATGGTAGATATTACCGATGATATGGTGCTCAGAGTGGAAATGAAAGGAGCATGTAATGGTTGTCCCTTTAGCATGCAGACTCTGAAAGCCGGAGTGGAGATAGCTGTTAAAAAGGAAGTCCCCGAGATAAAAGAGGTTGTGGATATTCATGGTTAAGAGTTTTTTTTTCTTGGCTGATAAAATAACTTATATCAAAACCAGTTAATTATTTGTAAGAACCTGACAAGATTTTGTCACAACTGGATTGAATTGCTTTCCCGGAAGACCATATACTGGGTGGTTTTGGCCCTCCCCTTACTTTACGGCCCTGTATCATGTTCCGTGGAAAAAAACACTTCACTGTCCAGGAACTATCACAATCTCACCTCACATTACAATGTCTATTTTAACGGAAATGAAAGTTATAAGCGGGGAATCGAGAAAGCCAACAAGTCTATAAAAAACAATTATAATCAGGTACTTGACCTGTTCCTTTTTGAGAATGGGTCTGTGCATTCGACGGTGTCAAGTGACATGAAACAGGCCATTGATAAGGCCACCAAGGTAGTTACAGTTCATTCCATCACCGCCAAGCCCAAGGTAAAGGAGGGAAATCAGTCTGCCAGGGACCGGACATTTTACGACAAAAATGAGTACAACAAGTGGGTGGATGATTCCTACCTTTTGATGGGAAAGGCTTACATGCACCAGGGTGAATTTTTTCTGGCTGCCGAAACCTTCAAGCACATCATGGTTACCTTTCCTGGCGAGGAGATCCGGTATCTGGCAATGATCTGGCTGAGCCGTGCCTATATCATGATTGATGAAGAGAGAGAGGCAGAACGGATTCTGATGGTACTCACCGATGATGCCGTGTTACCGAAAGAATATCTGAAAGCTTTTTATACGACGAGAGCCCAGCTTCACATGGAGAAACAGGAATACCCAATGGCAGCTGAACAGCTCGAACTCGCCATGAAGCAAAAAGGAATTACCAAGGAAGACAAAATCAGGTATACCTATATTCTGGCTCAACTATATGAAGCCTCAGGACAGAATACCCTTGCTCTGGAAAAGTACAAACGGGTAAGCAGGTACAATCCTCCGTATGAAATGGCTTTTAATGCCCGGGTAAGCATGGCCGAGGTGTTTGAATCGGGAAAGACCAGCAGCGCTGATTTGAAGAAATTGCTCAGGAAAATGTTGAAAGACAGCAAGAACGTGGAATATCAGGATCAAATCTATTTTGCATTGGGTAATATTGCCATGGAGGAGGGAGACCGGGAAAAGGCCATTGAATATTATCAGTTGTCGGTTTCAACAAGTGTCCAGAACCAATACCAGAAGGGGTATTCCTCCCTGACCCTGGCAGAACTCTTTTATGAAACACCCGACTATATACTTTCCTCGGCCTATTATGATTCTGCGGTCTCTTTTCTTAGCAGCGACTATCCCGGCTATTCGGGCCTGGCATCACTTTCGGCAAGCCTTGGGACTCTGGTTTACAATGTCACCTCTTATGAACTGGAAGATAGTGTTCAGGTACTGGCCGCTCTGCCGGAAGAGCAGCGACTGGCCATTATAGACGACCTTATTGAAGAAGTTCGAAAGGAGGAGGAGGAAGCCCGTTTGGCAGAGCAGGAGGCCATGCAGGAGCAGGCCTTTAACCAGTCGATGCTATACGGGAGCAACCAGAGGACAGGTGGAAGTTACGACCAGCAGAGCTCTCAGTCCGAAGGCCAGTGGTATTTCTATAATCTGAATGCCAAAAGCTTTGGTCAGCCTGAGTTCAGAATGAAATGGGGGGAACGGGTTCTGGAAGATAACTGGAGGAGAAAAAGCAAGCAAACCATTTCAGAGATGAGCCCGGGAGAAGGAACCGAGGCTGACAGTCTGGAGGGGGGTGGAACTACTCAGGTATTAGATAACAAGTCCAGGGAATACTACCTGGTTAATATCCCGCTGACCGACTCGGCCATGGAAAGGTCCCATAAACGGCTGGAAGAGGCACTATTTAATATGGGAGTTATTTATAAGGAACAACTGCTTGATTATGAAGAAGCCATGACCGCTTTCAAAGAGCTGGCCAGGAGATATCCCGAGTCTGAGTATGGAGCTTCCGTGAACTACTACCTGTATGAATTAAGCAACATACTTCAGAAACCCACAGAAGCGCAGTATTATGCCAACGAGCTCACTGTCCGTTATCCCGAATCGCACTATGCCAAGTTATTAAACAATCCCAACTATCTGATGGAGCTTCAAGAGGAGGAAATGCGGGTGGTGCGATACTATGAAGGGATATTCAGGCACTACCAGGAGCAAAACTATCGGGCAGTGATTTCAGGTGCAGATAGCGCCCTGGCAGGGTTTGAGGATGATCCTCTCTTGCCCAAGTTTAAGTATATAAGAGCCATGGCCCTGGGAGCACTGGAAGGAAAAGAGGTGATGAAGGTGGCACTGGACTCCCTGGCTGCTCAGCATCCCACCACCGAGGAGGGGCAGCAGGCCCAGGAGCTTATAGACTATATGTACATGGAGTTCCCGGAAATCATGGAAGCAGATCAGGCTGCAGAAGCCGAGGAGGTTTATGCGGCAGTTGACTCAGCTCAGGAGCATTATATGCTTCTGGCCGTTCATAACAGTCAGGATGTAAACCGGGTCAGCTTCGATCTCTTAAATCACAATCTGGACCATTATAACCAGTACGATCTTACCATTGAACAGATCCGGATGGCCGATTCTTACCAAGTGCTGCTTGTTAAACTCTTTCTCAATGCAGAAGCGGCTTCCAGGTACCTGAAGGATATAGCGAGGAACAGTGAGACCATCCTTTCAGGGCTTGATGCCTCCCAATACAGGATGATGATCATATCCAGGGATAATTTTGGAATTCTTTCAGAACAGAAAGCACTTGTACCCTACTACCTCTTTTTCCAGAATCACTATAATCTACAGGAGTAATGGGCAGACAGATACATATACTTTGGACAGATGATGAAATTGATCTGCTGAAACCCTATATCCTTTTTCTGGAGGAGCGGGATTACAGGGTAACTACAGCGGCCAATGGAACCGATGCCCTGAACCTGGTCGCGGCGAATGACTTCGATCTGATCTTTCTGGATGAAAATATGCCTGGAATATCCGGACTGGAAACACTGGAAAGGATCAAGATTCTGACTCCTTCCACCCCGGTGGTGATGATTACCAAGAACGAAGAAGAGGATATTATGGATGAAGCCCTGGGCGGAAAAATCTCGGACTATCTGATTAAACCGGTAAACCCCAAGCAGATCCTTCTGAGCATAAAGAAAAATATTGATACGAAAAGGTTGGTTACCGAGAAAACCACCTCGGGGTACCAATCACAGTTTGGCCAGATTGGAATGCAGATCAATTCAGCCTCCACCTTTGAGGAGTGGACAGACATCTATTCACGACTGGTCTACTGGGAAAGGGAATTTGATGCCAGTGGTGCCGGAGGTATGGAAGAGGTCCTGAATATGCAGAAGATTGAAGCCAACAGTGAATTTTCCAGGTTTGTTAGCAAAAACTATGAGCACTGGTTTTCCGGGGAAGGCGAAAATACACCCCTGTTGTCTCCGGGCGTTTTCAAAAAAAAGCTGTTCCCTCTGCTGGAAAAGGGAAAAGTTATGGTCGTCCTTATAGATAACCTTCGATATGATCAATGGAAAATCATCGAGCATGAAATGAATGATCTCTACAGAAGCGATGAAGAGATTATCTTTTCAAGCATCTTACCAACAGCTACCCAGTATGCAAGGAATGCCATGTTTGCCGGAATGATGCCAGCTGAGATACAACGTCAGCATCCGGAACTCTGGGTGGATGAAAATGAGGAAGGGAGCAAAAATGCCCATGAAGAGGAATTGTTCAGGAAACAAATGCAGAGACTGGGGGTGGGCGCCTCATTCAATTATGAAAAGATAAGTAATCAAAGGGCCGGAAAGAAACTGGTGGAGAATTATCAGGACCTGCTTAATTATGACCTGAATATCGTGGTGTATAATTTTGTAGATATGCTTTCTCATGCCAGAACCGAGATGGAGATGATCAGGGAGCTGGCCTATGATGAATCCTCTTACCGCTCCCTGGTCCACAGCTGGTTTCAGCACTCCTATCTCCTTGACCTGTTGAAGTTGCTGAACCAGCATGAGATCAAACTGGTTATTACTACGGATCACGGGGCCGTTCGGGTAAACAATCCTGTCAAAGTGATCGGCGACAGGCTTACTTCGGTAAACCTGCGCTACAAACAGGGCAGGAACCTGAACTACAAACAGAAAGAGGTCTTTGATGTACTGAGGCCGGAGCAGGTTCAACTCCCCCGGACCAATATGACAAGCAGCTACATTTTTGCCATGAACAACGACTACCTGGTTTACCCCAATAACTACAACCATTTCGTAAATCTTTACAGGAACACCTTCCAGCATGGAGGAATCTCCATGGAGGAGATGCTGATCCCCCTGTCCATATTGTCACCGGTCAGTTAAAATGAGAACCATAAGCATTTTTTCACTGAAAGAGATGGATGCTGCCGCCAAAAGTTTTCTCGAGACAGCTGGAGCATATTCCATTATTGCATTTTCCGGAGAGATGGGAGCAGGGAAAACCACCTTTATTCAGGCCATTTGCCGGAACCTGGGAATTACCGTGGAGGTGAACAGTCCCACCTTTTCCCTGGTCAATGAATATTTTACTCCGGAGGGAGCATCTGTTTTTCATTTTGACCTTTACAGGATAGAGTCCCCGGAAGAGCTCTTTGATATGGGGTATGAAGAGTATTTCTATTCCGGTTCCCTGTGCCTGATTGAGTGGCCCGAAAAAGCCCAAATGTTAATCCCGGAAGATGCACTTCTGGTGTATATAAAGGTGGGTGAAAACGAGGAGAGGGTATTACAATTCTGACAGTCCGTTCGGGCAAAAATTGACATTCCTAACGAATTGTCTTATTTTAGGCTACCCCATAACATAAGGAGCAATGGAAAATAAAGGATCATCCGCATTTAGTATCCGCAAAGAGGGCTTGATGCCCCAGGAGGAGATGCTGGAGGTAGGAAACAAGCATAAAAGTTTAATTATCGGGATTCCTTCGGAGAATCATCAGGTGGAGAGCCGGGTTCCCTTAACTCCTGAAGCCGTGGAAATCCTTACCGGTTATGGTCATGAGGTATTGCTGGAATCAGGGGCAGGGAAAGCGGCCAATTATCTGGATACAGACTACTCGGAACGGGGTGGACAAATCAGTGAAAACCGGCAGAAAGTATTTCGGGAAAGCGATGTGATATTAAAGATCAATCCCCCTACCGAAGAGGAAATTGACTGGATGAAAGAGCGACAGGTGCTGCTCTCTTCCTTCCAGGTTTTCACACATTGTAAAGATAGCTACATCAGGGGTCTGATGCGAAAGAAGGTGACGGCCATTGCCTTCGAAAAAATACAGGATGAACACAATTGTTACCCGGCGGTTAGAAGTATGAGTGCCATTGCCGGCACGACCTGTATGCTTATTGCTGCGGAGTATCTGAGTAACCAGCGGGGAGGGAAAGGAGTTATGCTGGGTGGAATTACAGGGATCACCCCCACCGAGGTGGTTATACTGGGCGCGGGAACAGTTGCCGAATATGCTGTCAGGGCGGCCATGGGAGTGGGTTCGGAGGTAAAAGTATTTGATCATTCCCTGCACCGCCTGCGCAGACTGCAAGGGGCTCTGGGGACTATGATTCCAACCTCGATTTTCCATCCGAAAGTTATTCTGAAGGCCCTCAGGTCTGCTGATGTGGTCATCGGTGCGATCCGCAGGGAGGAGGGACAGCCGCAATATTTTATTACCGAAGAGATGGTGAAAGAGATGAAAAAGGGATCGGTGATCATTGACATCAGTATTGATCGCGGGGGATCTATAGAAACTTCTGAATTGCGGACACAGGTAGATCCGGCCTTTACCAAGCACGGGGTGATCCATTACTGTGTCCCCAATATTGCTTCCACAGTGGCCCGAACCGCTTCCATTGCCATAAGCAATGTTTTTGCACCCCTGGTCATGGGCCTGGGGGAATTGGGAACCATCGGCAAGCATCTGAAAGAGGATGTAGGACTCAGGCATGGGGTCTATATCTATAACGGAATATTGACCAATGAGGCCATCGGGCAGAGGCTGGGGATTTCCTCCAAAGATATTGATCTTTTGATGGCAGCGTTTTAAAGGAACTTAACAGAGGAAAAGATGAAAGGCAGAGTTGTGTTGTTGGCGGTCCTGATCCTTGCATCGGCAGGATGCGAGATGTTCAGAGGACCTGATAGAAAAGGAGAGTATCGCTTGAGCTCCGAGAAATTTCTGGTGGAGAGCTATTATTTGTTCGGGTACGCTTACGAAGACAGTGAGTTTTACAGGTATCCCTTTGAGAAAGATCCTGTTCCTGATATTATTAATGAAGGATACAGGGTGCTCCAGGGCGATGAGACCATCGAGTTGCCCGGCTTTACGACTCCCGGACGTATGAACGGATTTGCCCTGATAGGTGAGTTTGACAACCTGGAGGATGCCGAGGATTTTTATAAGGACTATAAAACGGTGGACGATGGGCTCCAGTTTGTGGTGGAGAGTGACATCGTGGAGGCCTACGAGGTTTGGATACAAAAGACTTCTTCGGGTAACTATGTGAAACTGCTGGTGAAAGAGGCGGAGTCCCTGGAGGGGGAGGAGGGAAATAAGTACAGCGAGGTGCTCATTGAATATACCTACCAGCCCAACGGATCCAGGGATTTTTAAGATTGGTCCCATGTTTTTTCTATCTTAGGGCATGAATTTTGCGCTCCTGGGTTTTATTGTTTATCTGGTGGTGATCCTGGTGGTTGGATTCATCACCTACAGCATAAATAAATCCCATAACGACTTTTTTATTGCCGGCCGGAAACTGAATCCCTGGGTGGTCGCATTTTCTGAACGAGCCTCCGGGGAAAGTGCCTGGTTATTGCTTGGACTGCCGGGAGCAGCCTTTGCTTCCGGATTGCTGGAGTTCTGGACCGCACTGGGATGTGTATCGGGAATCATTTTCTACTGGTTCTTCATTGCCAAAGCCCTGCGGGTGGAGACCGAAAATCTGGGTGCCATCACGCTGCCTACCTTCCTGGCCGCAAGGTTTGAGAAGGGTCAGCCTGCCATTCGGGTACTGGCCACCTTTATCATCATATTTTTCTTTATCTTTTATCTTTCTGCCCAATTTAACGGGGCCGGAAAAATCCTCAATGTCACCTTTGGTCTGAAACAGTCCACGGGGATGATCATCGGGGCCCTGGTCATCATATTCTACACCATGATGGGAGGCTTTTTCGCCGTGGCATGGACCGATATGGTGCAGGGAATTATAATGATTGGAACCCTGGTGGTGCTGCCGCTGGTGGGCCTGGCAGAGCTAAGGGAAATCCATCAGGGAACAAGCCCGCTGGCTGATATGACTACCCTGGAGGGCCATAAGCTCCTTTCCTGGACCGGGGGCAAAACAGGATGGGGGGCAGCAGCGCTGATTATAAGCGGGCTGAGCTGGGCCCTGGGGTACATGGGCCAACCTCACCTGCTGACCCGCTTTATGGCGATCAGAAATGCGGAACAGATAAAAATATCCAGGCGCATCGCCATCGCCTGGGTGATTCCCGCTTTCTCCGGGGCACTTATTATGGGCATTATCGGGGCCGGGCTTTATGAACAGGGGATGTTTGATGATATTGAGAAGTTGATGCCTCACCTGGCCAACGAGCTCCTGCCTGCCTGGCTGGCAGGTATCTTTGTGAGTGGGGCCATCGCAGCCATGATGTCGACCGCTGACAGTCAGCTTCTGGTCATCAGTTCCTCCATCATCGAGGACCTGTTCCACCGGACCCTCGGATGGGATGTGGGCGACAGGGCCCTGTTGAAGGGAAGCCGCTGGATTACCATTGCAGTGGGACTTTTAGGCTTTGTGATTGCCCTTACTTCCGATAAGCTGATCTTTTCCATGGTTTCCTATGCCTGGGCCGGACTGGGATCCTCTTTCGGGCCCCTGATACTGCTGATGCTCACCTGGAAAAAAGTGACCTGGCAGGGGACCATAGCCGGACTGCTTACCGGCTTTGTGACCACCGTTGTCTGGTCTGAACTGTCCAGGTTCGATGCGGTGATCAGTGTCCGCTTTGTCTCCTGGGTGCTTGCTTTTCTTGCCGTTTGGCTGGTGAGTCTCTATACAAGAAAACAGGCATAAACAAGAATGATGACCTTACTCTACAATATTGGGATCCGGATCTACTGGCTGATAGCTCTGCTAATATCGCCCTGGAACCGTAAAGCAAACTTATGGATAAGAGGCAGGAAACAGTGGTACAATAAGTTAAAGGGAGCCGTGGAGGGAGAGCAGCAGGTGATCTGGTTCCACTGTGCTTCCCTGGGAGAGTTCGAACAGGGACGACCCATCATAGAGGAGATTCGCAAGAGACGACCTTCCCATAAGATCCTGCTCACCTTTTTCTCCCCCTCGGGCTATGAAAAACGAAAAGATTATGCCGGGGCAGATTATGTCATGTACCTGCCCCTGGACACCAGGCGAAATGCCAAAAAGATGCTGGATCTCCTGCCCCTGGAGATGGCTTTTTTTATTAAGTACGAGTTCTGGTATCATTTTCTGATGCGCTTAAGAAAAAAAGAAGTGCCCCTTTACCTGGCTTCCGGGAATTTTCGCTCCGGTCAGCTATTCTTCAAATGGTATGGAAGATGGTACCGGAGATTCCTAAGCCTCTTCACCCACATTTTTGTACAGAATACAAGCTCCATGGAGCTGCTCACCGGAATAGGACTCCACCGGGTCACCGTGGCGGGGGACACCCGTTTTGACCGGGTGTTTGAATTACTGCAGGATCCTTTCACCCATCCGGCTCTGGAGAGTTTCACAAAGAACAGGCAGGTGATCGTAGCGGGAAGTACCTGGGAAAAGGACGAGCAGTATTTGGCGCATGCCTTTGGGGAGCTGTCCGGCGAGTACAGATGGATCATCGCGCCTCATGAATTATCCGAGAACCATATTCGAAGCCTGCAGGGGCGTTTCCCCGCCAGTGTTCTATATACCCAACTGGAAGATGAAGTTCCCGAAGGAGTCCGGGTGATCCTGGTGGACACCATTGGCATGCTCTCCCATATTTACCGGTATGGGACCATAGCCTATATCGGGGGTGGTTTTGGAAAGGGGATTCATAATATTCTGGAAGCGGCCACCTACGGATTGCCGGTTATATTCGGGCCTGAATATGGTAAATTTTCCGAAGCAGTGGAACTCCACTCCCTGGGAGGAGCATTCCCCATCAATAGTGAAGCCGAGTTGTTATTCACCATTCGTCAACAATTGGAAAATTCAAAGCTGTTGAAAACCACTTCTCAGATCGCCGCAAACTATGTGTCCGAGCGGGTTGGAGCGACTTCCCGGATCCTTGAAAAGTGTGAATAAAATCCGAAACGAAACTGTTCTACAAAGTATCGTTTAGTGCAGCTATTTCTTTCTATTTTCGGCTCATGCAAGCTCTTTTATTGCCTTCTGAATTAATTCTTAAAGTTTTTTAATTTAATCTTAACTGTTCGGGATTAATTTTACATTCGAAGCTGATGATTTATTATAAAACCAAAAAGTCTATGAAAAACATGCAAAAGTTATTACTTACATTTTTCGTTTTTTGCCTTATAACAATTTCTGGTTATTCGCAAATTACCAATTCAGGTATGAATGGCACAGTTACATCAGAATCAGGTGAAATACTTCCGGGTGCTACTGTAGTAGCTGTTCATGAACCTTCCGGAACACAATACGGAACGGTTACCAATGACGAGGGCCGTTTCAATTTACAAGGTATGCGACCCGGTGGGCCATACACAGTTAGAGTTTCATTATGTGGGCTACTCAACCGGCACTTATACCGATATTACCTTGTTTTTAGGTGAATCATTTAATTTAAATGCACAAATTAATGAAAGTGCTGTTGATGTTGAAGAAGTTATGGTTATAGGTTATAGACGTTCGAAATTCAACACCACCAAGACCGGGGCTACCACCAATATTTCAAACGATGCAGATGACTTCAATGCCTACCATTAACAGGAGTATTTCCGACATTGCCCGAATTTCGCCATTTGCCAATGGCATGGGCTTCGCCGGGGGAGATGGCCGTTCTACCAATTTCACGGTGGACGGTGCCAATTTTAACAACAACTTTGGATTGAGTTCCAGCCTGCCGGGCGGAGGAAACCCTATTTCTTTGGATGCGATTGAAGAAATCCAGGTAGTAATTGCCCCATTCGATGTGCGCCAGACAAATTTTATTGGGGGCGGTATCAATGCAATTACCAAATCAGGAACCAATACATTTAAAGGTTCAGCTTATACCTATTTTACCAACCAGAATTTGCGGGGCAATAAAATCGGAGATGTTGATTTCGGTGAACGCGATGAAGAATCAAGAAATGTTTACGGTGTAACTCTGGGTGGCCCTATCATTAAAAATAAATTGTTCTTTTTTGTTAACGGAGAATACGAATTACAGTCCGGGACAGGTTGTAACCTGGAGACCATCGGAAGACGGCGTTGCCAATACCGACCAGATGCTTTCACGTACCAGCACTTCGGATATGGAACTGGTTAAACAACATTTAATGGATAATTATGGATATGATGCTGGCTCCTACAATGATTACCCTGCAGATGAAAGCAACAGAAAACTTTTAGCCCGTATCGACTGGAACATCAATGATGACAACAAATTGAGTTTGAGGTATAATTATACCAAGAATCAGGGATGGAATCCTACAAACGGCAATTCAAACAATGCCGGTTTCCGTAACAGGACATATGGATCGGATTTCTCAATACTCCATGGCTTTCTCAAATTCCATTTATTCAATGGATAACATAGTTAATTCCTTTTCTTTGGATTTAAACAGCCGGATTTCAGATAAGGTTTCAAATCAATTCCTGACCACCTATTCAAAAATTAACGATATCCGCGGATCCAATTCTGACAAGTTCCCCTTTATTGACATCATGTATGAGTGACTCCGGATGGACACCCAATCAGTTGAACCATATATATCTGCAGGTTATGAATTGTTCACATGGAACAACGGTGTAAATAACAATATTTTCAATATCATTGACAACATCACCTATTATTTAAACAATCATAAAATTACAGCAGGCGTTAAGTTTTGAATATCAAATGGCAAACAACTCATACATGCGTAATGGTACAGGATATTATCGCTATGCCAGTATTGACGATTTCCTGAATCAAGCTGCACCAAGAGATTTTGCATTGACCTATGGGTACGACGGAGAACAGAATCCGGCTGCGGAAGTTGCCTTTAATCAGTTTGGCGTTTATGTTCAGGATGAATGGAACGTTAATTCTGATTTCAAATTAACTTATGGTATACGTGCCGATTATTTGAAATATGCAGATAACATTATCACGCAACAATGCAATCTATGCATTAGATTTTGGTGGTAATAAATATTGATACCGGCGAATGGCCAGATGCAAATGTTCAATTTTCGCCAAGAGTTGGTTTCACATGGGATGTAATAGGTGATCAGACATTGAAACTTCGCGGAGGTACAGGTATTTTTGCAGGAAGACTGCCGCTGGTTTTCTTCACCAATATGCCAACCAATTCAGGAATGGTACAGGGCAGTTATGATGCTGTTACCAAATATAATGAAGATTGGACCATTAACAATGTTGATCCTGCTTTAGCAACTTTGGCCGGGCCAATGATTACCGATGTGGATGAAATGATCTCACACTTGGACCTGCCAAATACAATTACTCCTGAAGAAGGAGTTTTGCCGCGTGATGTTAATGCTATTGATCCCGATTTTAAAATGCCCCAGGTATGGAAATCTTCACTGGCTGTAGATTATGATCTTCCAGTTTCATTTCCGATGACGGTTACACTGGAAGGTATTTACACGAATAGTATTAAATGGTGTAATGCTGAAAAACTACAACCTGGAACAACCCGATAATACCTGGGAGCGTTTCAGCGGAAATGATGACAGATATATTTATCCCGATGATGACCTAATTGAATATACTTCGAGAAATGCCTATGTGCTGGCTAATAACAGCGATGGATGGGGAGCCATTGGAAATATTACCATTACTGCAGAACCTGTTAAAAACCTGAATTTAATGGCGGCTTATACCCTCACCGAATCAAAAGAAGTTTCAGGTATGCCCGGTAGCGCTGCATCTTCTGCATACAATGGTCAATTCAGGTGAATGGCCCGCATATGCCCATGGGTTCAGCGTTCACAATATGTTGTTCCAAACAAAGCCATTGCTTCTGTTTCTTACACGATTCCATATGCTAACGATCATCTGGCAACATCATTTAATTTGTTCTATTCCGGATATTCAGCCGGCGGATATAGCTTTACTTATTCAAATGATATGAATGGCGATGGTTATGCAACAGATCTGATTTACATACCAAGCGAAAAGGGTGACATCCAGTTTGTAAGTGCTGCTGATGAAGATGCTTTCTTTGCATTTATGGAACAAGATAGTTATCTGAGCAAGCATCAGGGTGAATATGCTGAAGCATATGCTGCAAGAGCTCCCTGGGTGCATAGCTTTGATTTACGTGTGGCACAGAATTTCAGTATAAATGCAGGTGACACCAAACATACCTTACAATTCACCCTTGACTTTTTAAACTTCGGTAATTTGATCAACAGCGAATGGGGTGTTAGCAAGAATATGTTTAATTCAAACAACGGACAGATTTTGACCTATGAAGGCATGGATGCAAACAATGTTCCAAGCTTTTCAATGGTACAGATGATGATGGTAATTACCTGACAGAAACATATTCTACTTATTATAATTATACTCAGTGCTGGTATCTTCAGATCGGAGCGCGTTACTTATTTTAATCAATAGGAAATAATTTTTAAAGAGGCCGTATCAAAGGATATGGCCTCTTTTTTGGGTGCAAAGCGTGTTCTTTACCTATTGGTGAGAAGCCATACAGTTAATCCTAACCGAGGGTGGTGAGAGGGGGTTAAGGGCGGGATAGTCCACCCTTAGTCCCCATTCGAGTATGGCCGGAAATTGACTCTCTCGGATCATTTTTTTTCCGGAAGGTTTGGGGATTTGCAATCCCGTATGAACAGGGGGATTGCTGAAAAGAGGTATTTTCCGGATACCTGTGTAAACGACAGTAAATCAGATAAATACAGCATTTTCATTGGGTGATTTTTTATTAATTTCTTCATCTGTCTGCCATTCATGGAGTTAGCCTGAGCGTTAATTTCTTGTTGATAAATGGAATTGAAAACAACCCTATCGCTCTTGATTTCTTCTTAATTTCATTCCCCGAATCTGTATCTGTTTAGGACCCCGTTTTCATAACCTGTTTTGTAAAAAAATCAGCTGTTTTTTTTCGTGAGAAGGGGGATTTTTTCTCTCATTTTTTGAGAGTTGATTTTGTAACAGACATATAATGAGCAGATTACGCGTTTGTTAATAGCTTTTAATAACTATGGATTGATAAGCGCAAACCCATTGACTAATTTGTGTGTTTAAGTAGGCACGCTCCCTGAAGATAAAAATTATAGAAGAGAATGGCAGAAAAGGCAATACCGCAAAAAAACCTGATGTTTGTTGATCAAGCGCTCAAGGGTGAAAAGGACGCTAAGAAAGTTGAGAGAGCAAAACTAAAACAGACATACGGGTTTGATGAAGCCTTTAATGCCTCTCTGGAATATTTTAAGGGGGATGAGCTTGCTGCCAGGGTATGGGTGAATAAATATGCCCTGAAAGACTCCCAGGGACTGCTTTATGAACGCACCCCTGATGATATGCACCGGCGACTGGCCTCGGAAATTGGCCGCATCGAGAAACGCTACCCCAATCCTTTATCGGAAGAGGAAATTTTCGAGCTGATGCAGGGTTTTAAATACATCGTTCCCCAGGGTTCCCCCATGACCGGTATTGGAAATAATTTTCAGATTGCCAGCCTGTCCAATTGTTTTGTGATCGGGCATGAGGGAAACGCCGATTCTTATGGCGGGATCATGAAAATTGATCAGGAACAGGTCCAGTTAATGAAAAGACGCGGTGGAGTAGGCCACGATTTATCGCATATTCGTCCCTCCGGCAGTCCCGTCCTGAATAGCGCCCTCTCATCCACCGGCGTGGTGCCTTTTATGGAGCGTTATTCCAACTCAACCCGGGAGGTGGCCCAGGACGGCAGAAGGGGTGCTCTGATGCTTAGTATATCGGTGAAACACCCCGATGCGGAGCACTTTATTGATGCCAAGATGGAATCGGGCAAAGTGACCGGTGCCAATGTTTCGGTAAAGATCAATGATGACTTTATGAAGGCGGTGGTGGAAGGCAGCACCTACACCCAGCAATACCCCATTGAGTCCGATGAGCCCACTCACGTGAATAAGATTGATGCCAGGACGCTCTGGTCAAAGATTGTACACAATGCCTGGAAATCGGCCGAACCGGGGATCCTTTTCTGGGATACCGTCACCCGTGAATCAGTGGCCGACAGTTACGCCGACCAGGGATTCAAGACCGTCTCCACCAATCCCTGCGGTGAAATCCCCCTCTGTCCCTATGATAGCTGCCGCCTGCTGGCTATTAACCTCTACAGCTATGTGGAAGAACCCTTCACCACGGATGCCAGGTTCAACTGGGAAAAGTTTCGTGAACATGTGGGTCTGGCACAGCGTATCATGGACGATATCATTGATCTGGAACTGGAGAAGGTGGATGCCATCCTCAACAAGATCTATATGGATCCGGAGGATAAAGAGATCAAACGGGTGGAGATCAACCTGTGGGAGAACATCAAGAAAAAAGCACTGGAAGGAAGAAGGACGGGGGTAGGAATTACGGCAGAAGGCGATATGCTGGCAGGACTGGGATTGCAGTACGGCAGTGAGGACGCCGTGGACTTTTCCGTGGAAGTACATAAAACCATAGCCCTGGAGGCCTACCGCTCTTCAGTGATATTGTCTAAGGAGAGGGGTCCGTTTGAGGTCTTTGAGTTTAATAAGGAGAAAGACAATCCTTTTATAAACAGGCTTGGCAAGGAGGATCCGGAACTTCTGGAAGAGATGAAGAAGTATGGAAGAAGAAATATCTCTTTGCTGACCATAGCTCCCACAGGAACCACCAGTCTGATGACACAGACTACCTCCGGAATTGAACCGGTATTCCTGCCGGCATATAAACGCCGCAGGAAGGTGAATCCCAATGACAAGGATGCCAAGGTTACCTTTGTGGACGAGGTGGGTGACAGTTGGGAGGAGTACATTGTGTTTCATCACAACTTCCTGACCTGGATGAAGGTAAACGGGATGGATCCCGAAGAAGTAAAGAATTTCAGCGAACAGGATGTGGAGGAACTGGTGAAGCAGAGTCCCTATCACAAGGCCACCTCCAACGATGTGGACTGGATGCAGAAGGTAAAGATGCAGGGAGCCATTCAGAAATGGGTCGATCACTCCATCAGCGTCACCATTAACCTGCCTTCAGATGCGAAGGAGGAATTGGTGGGCGACCTCTATGTGAAAGCCTGGGAGAGTGGTTGCAAAGGTGTTACGGTCTACCGGGATGGTTCCAGGTCCGGAGTACTGGTGGCCAATGATAAGAAGGAGGAGGAAACACAGTTTCCCATTAAGCGTCCCGCTGCACTGGATGCGGAGATTCTGAGGTTTAAAAATAACGAAGAGGACTGGATTGCATTTATTGGCTTACTGGATGGAAAGCCCTACGAGATCTTTACGGGCCGCAAGGAGGAAGATACCTTCCCGATTCCCTCGAAAGTTACCAAGGGAAAGATTTTAAAAATCAAGGGAGAAGATGGAGCCAAGCGTTATGACTTCCAGTATGTGGATAAATATGGGTACAAGGTGACCATGGGAGGATTGTCGCATCAGTTTAACAGTGAATTCTGGAACTATGCCAAGCTGATCTCCGGGGTTCTCAGGCACGGAATGCCTGTGGTGGATGCCATCAACCTGATTTCTTCCCTCCGTCTGGATAATGAATCCATCAATACATGGAGCGCCGGGGTGGTTCGTTCACTGAAAAAATATATTCCAAATGGCACAAAGGCCAAACCCGGTCAACAGTGTGAAGAGTGCAACTCAAATAGTCTCATTTACCAGGAGGGCTGCCTGATCTGTACAGATTGCGGTCACTCAAAATGTGGATAGATTTAAGCGCATTTGTTTGAAAAGGCCCTCTTGTTCGAAGGGCCTTTTTTTTTATTGGACAGTGATTTTCCTGACGACCTGCTCCCCTCCGGGAAAGGTGAAAAGCAGGAGATAAAATCCAGCCTTGATGTGGCTGATATCCATCCCGTTCCCGCTATTTCCCAACTGTCTCTGAAGGACTCTGCCGCCTGGATCCATCAGTGAGACAGAAGACAACTCTACCTCCTCCGCGGTCCTTATATGGATCCATTCAGATGCTGGATTGGGATAGACCTCCAGATGCAGTGCTGATTGCAGGGATTGTTTCCTGCCATCAGTGGAAACCAGAACCTCTCCGCTCCTGAAACGGGGCATAAACTCCTGGTAGTATGCATTGGCCACTCCCTGGTCATGGATAATTAGCGTATTCTCATCATTTCTTAGCTGGGCTGAGGCACTCCAGTTATGGGATCCGGTGAGCACAAATGGATCCGAATCTGCATTCGCCTGGTCCGCAATCATATATTTGTGGTGCATGATCCCGGGTTCCCCGTTAAGCCGAACATCCCCTCCAAGGCTGGCCTTCAGGGTATTCAGGATGGGCTCGCCGTATTGATCGTAATCATTGAGCAGTACCTTAACATCCAAAGCCTGGTTCGATTTTTGGGACAGAGCATCCGCGATATCCTGTTTGGTAAGGAGCATGGTGGCCACCTGAATGGAGTAGTTTGCAGTTTGTATACTGTTCAGGATTTGCTGGTGGGTGCCGTCTGTGGGACTGAAATAACACTCCACCCGTCTCCCCCCGATAATAAACTCGTGGGGAGTATTGTCCGTTTTATCCGGTCCGAACAGAGCTGAAGCAGGATCCGGCTGGGGGCCGCTGCTGCCAAACATTTCATTGAATTCCAGGCGAAAGGCTTTGGCCAGGCTCTGATCCTGGATGATGACAACGTTATTGGGATCGGTGTTGATCTGGCTGTAGGAGAAGTTGGCAGAACCGGTCCAGACCACAGGCCTCAATGGATCTGCCGCGTCTGCATCAAAAACCACAAATTTATTGTGCATGATCCCGTAGTGGGGGTAATCGGATGATGGACTGGCGAGTTTGCCTATGTCGGCATGCAGGGCCTGCATACCCAGGGCATTCACATCCCCGTCGTACACGGCCCTGACGGTCAACCCCCTCTGGTGCGCACGGTTCAGCGCAGCGGTGATGTCTGAGATTCCCGAGTTGTTCAGATTGTAGAGGGCCAGTTCGATACTTTCCTCAGCCTGGTCGATGTAAGAGATCAACTCATCATCCAGCTCGTCCGGATAATACTCCGGCTCCAGAAGTCCCAGGTTCAAAGATCGATCTAAGGGCCGGTTAAAAAGAACCCGGATGTCTCCTGCCGATTCCGAACTGGTGATCAGTACCTGAAGCCCTGCCTTTGCCGTATCTGTTTCAAAAACCGAAAAGGCTTGCATATAAAAGAGCTCCGCCGGGATAAGGCCATCGATCTCCACCAGGTGTCTGGTGGCCGTCCCTGGTAGTTTGAGGGGCTCCAGCTCCAGCTCCGGGGTGAGCCCAATCAGAGCTTCCGTGGTCCCGGCCACATCGGTGGTCCATTCCACGATAAATCCGGTGGTCGAAAGATGATTGAGGGTGGGCATTTGGGTGATCTGAATCCTGCTGGAGCTTTGCAGGTCTCCGTGGTCCCGGGGAAGCAGCTGGTAGCTGTCCTGGTAGGAAGCCAGGGGACCGCTTATGGATAAATGTCCGGAAGGAATGGGGGTGCCGATCAGGGGCGAATTGGGATCGTTGACATAAAGCTGTCCCGTTTCTCCGTCCGAAGTAAAGCCGTAGGCCTGCCTCTGAAAGTTCCCGGAGCCCAGTATGCCTGCCCGGTCCACCCGGACCAGCATGCCTTCATATTCTTCCTGGAATCCGGAGGGAGTCAGCACCACCGGATCGGGAAGGGTATGGCCCGAAGAATGGACAAAAACACTGCTTACCGGGTCCATCTCCAGCAGGGAGAAGTAGTCTTTGAGTGTTCCGCTCACCGTGACACTATCCCCCCGCTGCACTTCCTGCAATTCTGAAGAGTAGATCGCAATCCCTCCGCTAGGATCCTGCAGAAAGCGTATGGTTCCCAGCTCCTCCCCATTAGTAATGATACCGCTGACGGTCACACTGGCTCCGCTGCCCATGTCCCGGGCGCTGGCAATATCCTGCTGGGCGGAGATGCGGATCAGAAAAAACAGGCTAAATCCTGTAATCAATGTAAGAAGCTTCACCATTTCCTTTAACACAAAAATGGCTAATTCCTGTTAGATTCGCGGATTTTTATATAAAAAAGAGGCTGGCTCAAAAGGGATTTTCAGCTAATTCTAAGGGATGCTTATGAAGTAACCTGGCATTTTTTTACGAAGTAAATAAGCACGTTACAATTAAGCATCCCTTAGAAAACTAAAAGGGATATCCTTTTTGAGACAGCCTCTTGTAAACTTCCGGCTGAAGTGTTTTATTGTTTTTCTTCCGCTTTTTTGGCAATTAAGAAGGCGATGAACAGGCCGGCACCCCCAAAGAAGAGGGCCGAGGCAAAGTAGGCCGGCTCCTCCTGGATACTGGTGTAGGTTTCCAGGAGGCTTCCAATAAACAATCCGAACCCGATACCTGCCAGTAGCAGGGCCCATTTAACCACTCCATAGGAGTTGGGTCGTCGTTCGGTCATAAAATCCTTTGGATTCACTCCTTTTTCAATCATTGCCATCCGTTCGCGGTTCCTGGCGGATATAATCACATATACAACTCCAAAAACTGTTGCAAAAACCACCAGGGGGATTAAAATATCTTCTGCCATAACATTAAATTTTAACTGGATTCATATTGGTTGTTGCCTTTTTGACGCCCCTTAAGCAGACCATGTTACACGATTTGTATTAAAATTGGCGTTTTACTACTTAAGTAGCTTGTGGGAATTAGAAAAATGCCTTAATCTGTAACGTTATTAAAGATAGGGCGTCTTATAGGGTGAATGGATGTTCATGAGGAAAAATACCTGATTGAACGTGTAAAAGCTGGAGACAGAGAGGCTTTTACCGGACTGGTCAATTCCTACAAGGATATGATCTATACTGTTTGTCTGCGGATGCTGCATTCTGAGGCAGATGCAGAGGAAGCGTCCCAGGATGTTTTTGTAAAAGCTTATCGTTCCTTAAGCAGTTTTCAGGCAAAAGCAAAGTTTTCTACGTGGTTGTACCGGATTGCCTACAATAACTGCATCTCTGTGATTCGGAAAAAGCTTAAGATGATCGACCTGGTGGATGAGCTTCCGGAGGGAGAGGTGGATGAAAGGGATATGAATGGAGTGGAGAGCCTTTCCGCCGGAGAAAGGAGCAGGTATCTGAAGATGGCCATGGACTCTCTGGCAGAAACTGATGCTGTAGTGGTTACCCTCTTTTATTATGATGAATTGTCGCTGGATGAAATTGCCGGGATCACCGGGCTCAGCAGCAGCAATATCCGAATAAAACTTCACAGGTCCAGGAAAAAAATGCACCAGGTGATCTGCGAAAATTTAAAATCTGAAGTATCTTCAATTCTGTAATATGAAACGAGATCCTCACATATCGAAGCTTATCAGGGAATCGGGCGTGACAGACGCTCCGGAGAATTTTACTGCTTCCGTGATGGAGAAGATCGAAGCTGTTCCGGTTCAGAAGGCTTATAAACCCCTGATCGGCAGGGGTGGCCGCATTTTGATCATTCTCTTTATCGTGGCGCTCATTGTGGTTGCGGTCCTGTATACCGATCCTGCCGGGGAACTGTTCGGCAGATCCATTCAATTGCCATTGGCAGAACGGCAATGGCCACAGGTAAAGTTCAACCTGGACTTCCTTCATCAGATCAATTTTTCCACCGGGGTGATCGCTGCCCTGGTGGCCATGTTTGTACTGGTCTTATCTGATGCAGGCTTTAACAGGCGCAGGCTCAGTCATTAGTTAATAAGCCCCAGTTCTTTCCCCACCTTTATAAATCCCTCAATGGCGCGGTCCAGGTGCTCCTGGGTATGAGCAGCGGATAATTGAACCCGGATGCGTGCCTGGTCACGGGGAACCACCGGGAAGTAGAATCCGATGACATAGATCCCTTCCTTCAGGAGCCTGGAGGCAAACTCCTGGCTTAGCTTGGCCTCGTAAAGCATGACCGCGCAGATGGCCGACTGGGTTGGTTTGATATCAAATCCAGCTGCCAGCATTTTCTCCATGAAGTAACCGGTGTTATGGTGCAGACGCTCCTGCAGCTCCGTGGTTTCATCCATCATATCGAACATGCGGATTCCTGCTCCTACCACTGCAGGTGGCAGGGAGTTTGAGAAAAGATAAGGCCTGGAGCGCTGACGCAGCATCTCTATAATCTCTTTCCGGCCGGTGGTAAACCCGCCGATGGCTCCACCAAAGGCTTTCCCCAGGGTTCCGGTGATAATATCCACCTCTCCCCGGATGTTAAACAGTTCAGTGACCCCCCGTCCGGTCTCGCCCACCACCCCGGCAGAGTGGCATTCATCAACCATCACCAGGGCGTCGTATTTTTCCGCCAGCTGACAAATCTTGTCCACCGGGGCTACGTTTCCGTCCATGGAAAAGACCCCGTCGGTAACGATAATACGGAAGCGCTGCGCCGAAGCCGCTTTCAATTGCTCCTCCAGGTCCTCCATATCGGCATTTTTATACCGGTAGCGCTGCGCTTTGCAAAGCCTGACCCCATCGATGATGGATGCATGATTCAGGGCATCGGAAATAATGGCATCCTCTTCGGTAAGCAGCGGTTCAAATACCCCGCCGTTTGCATCAAAACAGGCCGCATAAAGAATCGTGTCTTCGGTCCCAAAGTAGGAGGCAATCTTTTGTTCCAGGACTTTGTGCAGGTCCTGGGTTCCGCAAATGAAGCGGACCGACGACATTCCAAATCCATGTGTATCCAGGGCCTCTTTGGCAGCCTTTACCAGTTCGGGGTGATCGGACAGTCCCAGGTAGTTGTTGGCACAGAAATTCAGCACTTTTTCGCCACTCTCCAGCTCAATTTCAGCCTGCTGGGAAGAGGAGATAATGCGTTCTGCTTTAAACAAACCGGCATCGGTTATTTGTTCCAGCTCTTTGGCCAGATGTTCTTTTATTCTACCGTACATTTTTATCTATTTAAGTTTGTTACGTATCTCTTCTAACATGATCCCGGTCATTTTTCGCCAGGTCATAGTTTTGTTTGAATCCCCAGTCTTCCCTGGCCAGTGAATCATCCACGCTATGTGGCCAGGTATCGGCAATGGCCTGGCGGAAGTCGGGATGGTAGGATATGGTAAACCCGGGAATCTCTTTCCGGATCTCCCTGTAGAGCTGGTCGGGGGTGATGCTCATGCCTCCCAGGTTGTATGCACTGTGTATGGAGAGTTTAGCTCTGTCGGCCTCCATCAGCGAGATGGTGGCCTGGATGGCATCGGGCATAAAGAGCATGGGAAGGGCCGTATTCCCGCTCAAAAAACAGTCGTACGTTCCTTTTCGGATCGCGTCATAATAGATCTCCACGGCATAATCCGTAGTCCCTCCACCGGCTTCGGTCTTATAGCTGATCAGGCCGGGGTAACGCAGGCTTCTTACATCCACCCCAAACTTGTTAAAGTAGTAATCGCACCATCGTTCGCCGGCCAGCTTGCTGATCCCGTAAACGGTAACCGGCTCCATGACGGCTAGCTGAGGGGTGCCGACTTTTGGAGTGCTGGGACCAAAGACCGCGATGGAACTGGGCCAGAACACCTTCTTTACCTCCTCCACCATCTTGGCTACTTCCAGGATGTTCATGAGGCTGTCCATATTAATCTTCCAGGCCTGGGTGGGGAGTTTTTCAGCATTGCCTGAGAGTACAGCTGCCAGGTGATAGATCTGAGTGATCTTATGCCGGATGATAAAGTGGATCAGCTGCTTGTCGTCCATCACGTCCAGTATCTGGAAAGGGCCCCCTTCTGTCACATCCGGGGGGGCCACTTTAATATCAGTGGCAAACACGTGCTCGCTGCCGTACTGTTTTCTTAATTCAAGCACCAGCTCCGAACCGATCTGCCCGGCAGCACCAATCACGAGAATATTATCCATAAATAGAAGGATTAATGTAGGATACGAAATTAGCTGTTTCTGCTACGGTAAAAAAATGATAAAAAACATCATTTATAACTTTATCTTTGTGCAAATTATTCAGCGTAAAGTAATAAGCATTAAATGAATCAGAATATCCGGGTCAGATTTGCACCCAGCCCCACGGGGCCCCTGCATATCGGTGGTTTACGTACGGCTCTTTTCAACTACCTCTTTGCCAGGAAGCACGGGGGTGTCTTTGTTCTGCGCATTGAAGATACCGATCAAACCAGATTTGTGGAAGGAGCCGAGGAGTATATCATGGAATCTCTGGACTGGTGTGGATTGATACCGGATGAAGGTCCCCGGCAGGGCGGAGGATTCGGGCCATACAGACAATCAGAACGAAAGAGTCAGTACGAGAAATACGCCAAACAACTGCTGGAGAGCGCCAAGGCTTATTACGCCTTTGATACGCCCGAGGAGCTGGATCACTTGCGAAAGGAGTATGAAACCCGTGGAGAGACCTTTGTGTATGATGCCAGGGTTCGTGATACACTCAGGAATTCACTGCATATGCAGCCCCTGGAGGTGGAAGAACTGCTGGCAAAGGGGACTCCCTATGTGATCAGGTTTCGTTTTGAGTCCGATGAAGAAATAGTCATGCAGGATATGGTCCGGGGAGAGGTGGTAGTCAACACCTCCACCCTGGATGATAAGATATTGTTCAAGTCGGATGGCATGCCCACTTACCACCTGGCCAATGTGGTAGATGATAACCTGATGGCCATCTCCCATGTGATCCGCGGAGAAGAGTGGTTGCCTTCTCTTCCCCTCCATCTTGCCCTGTACCGGGCTTTTGGATGGGAGCACCTGATGCCGAAATTTGCCCACCTTCCGCTTATACTAAAACCTGCAGGAAAAGGAAAACTGAGTAAACGGGATGGAGAAAAGGGGGGCTTTCCCATCTTCCCCCTGGAGTGGAAAGATCCGCAAACCGGAGAACGCTCTCCGGGTTACCGCGAGGAGGGGTACCTTCCGGAGGGTTGTCTTAATATGCTGGCGCTGCTGGGATGGAATCCCGGAACCGAACAGGAACTATTTTCCCTGGACCAGCTTATTAAGGAGTTCCAGCTGGAGAAGGTAGGTAAATCTGGTTCCAGGTTCGATCCCGAAAAGACAAAATGGTTCAACCACCAGCACCTTCAGTTGAAAAACAACGAAGAGCTGATTCCTGCCTTTCAGTCTGAATTAAGAGCCAGGGGGGTGGATGCCGAAACCAAGCATATAGGCTTGCTGGTACCGATCCTTAAACCCAGGATCAGTTTTATTCATGAAGTATGGGAGGAGGCCTGGTTCTTTTTTCAAAGACCCACCGACTATGATGCCGATGTGGTCAAAAAACGCTGGAAAGAGGATACACCCGGGAAAATGGAAGAGCTGGCGCTGGTCCTGGAACAGTGTGAACCATTTACGGCAGATACTATTGAATTTGTTGTAAAGGAGACCATCCAGAAGAAGGAATGGGGAATGGGTGCCATCATGAATGCCTGGAGATTGTTACTGGTTGGGGCAGCTAAAGGCCCCGGACTATTTGATCTGGCTGCTTTCCTTGGGAAGGAGGAGGTTCTTCACAGGATGAAAAAGGGAATCAAAGATATTCAGCGATAATTTCACCACAGGGAATATTATGGAAACAGTGCAAAAACGATATATCAATATTCATGGACACAGGCCCTCGGACTCCGTTGAGGAGTGGGTCATGCAGAACCTGATGGCAAAAGATTTTCCTCCCGGGGATATCGAGAATGGGTATTATTCGGTTGGCTTTCACCCCTACAACATAGGAAAGGTGAACGAGCGCGAAACCCTGGAGAAGGTCCGCCTGGCCCTGGACCACCCCCGTGTACTGGCGGTGGGTGAGATCGGACTTGATAAAAGCCTGGATACCGCCCTGGAGGAGCAGCTAAGGATATTTGAAAAACAGGTGGAACTGGCAGAATCGGCCGAAATTCCGGTGGTGTTGCATGTGGTCAGGTCCTTCAACGAGCTGCTCGGTTTTATGAGGGCAAATCAGCCTGTGGTCCCCATGATTATACATGGATATAATGGAAACGCTAAGATGGTGGAAGAGCTGGTGAAAGCCGGGTTCCTGATTTCATTCGGGCAGGCTATTACCTGGGAGCATTCCAAGATCGTTGAGGCGGTTCAGAAAGTCCCGGTGGAGATGATGTTCCTGGAGACCGATGAGGGCGATCTGGATATCAGAGAGATTTACCAGTTTGCCGCTGAGCTGAAAGGGATCTCGGAGGACCATCTTCGTGTTCAGATATTTGAAAATGCCAGGACACACCTTTCCAGGTTAAGTAAGTTCATTTGACCCAGGATCTGATGACCCAAACCGGACCACATCCCGGCTGGCAGGAGCGCACCATTCTCTTGTATGGCAAGAAGAAATTGGCCAGGCTTCAAGAGGCAAACATCCTGGTTGTTGGCATGGGTGGAGTGGGGTCCATGGCCGCTGAAATGATCTGTCGAAGCGGGGTGGGAAAGATGACCATTATTGACGGAGATACCATTCAGCCTGGAAATATCAACCGGCAGCTTCCTGCCACACACAAGACCCTGAACAGGGAGAAGGCGCTTGTTATGGGTGAACGATTGAAAGAGATCAATCCGGGGCTGGAACTGACAGTGATCCACGAATTCATCCGGGAAGAAAGAATTCCGGAACTTCTGCAGACGCCTTTCGATTATGTGGTAGATGCCATCGATACCCTTTCCCCGAAGATCTATCTGATCTATCATACTGTGAACAGGGGGCTGAAGCTGACCAGTTCCATGGGATCCGGAGGGAAAGTGGACCCTGCACAGATCCGCGTTGCCGATTTTGGAGAAACCTATAATTGCCGGCTGGCCTATCTTCTAAGAAAGAAACTTAGAAAACTGGAAGTGCACGGAGGATTCAAAGTCGTATTTTCCACCGAACAGGTTCCCAAAGAGAGGCTTATCCCGGTAGAGGGAGAATCCAACAAGAAATCAACGGTGGGAACCAACTCCTATATCCCGGCCATTTTTGGATGTTTCCTCGCATCCATTGTGATCCGGGACCTGATTGGAGATTGACTTTTTCTGGACTTTAATGCAACTATAGAGGCTGTTTTCCCGTTAAACAGCTAGAAAAAGAGTTCAACCTAAATCAAAGAATTATGAAAAAGTTGATATTAGTATTGATAGCATCGATGTTTATATTCACTGCCTCAAATGCCCAGTTATTCAATTATGGGATTAAAGCAGGAATTGGGTTCTCCTCCCTGAAGTTTGAGGATGTTACCGGCATTACTGATGGTTCAGACGTCTATAACCTGATCACCGGAGATGGAGTGATGGGCTACCATGTAGGACTGCAAACCCGTATTAAAGTGGCCATGCTTGTGATTCAGCCTGAGCTATACTTCAATGCCGGAGGAGGTACCGTGGAACAGGTAGTAGATGGAGGAGCCACGGAGTTACTGGATGTAAAATTCAACCGGATTGATATCCCGCTTATGGTAGGGGTCAAACTGGGACCGGCTAGGATTAATGTGGGACCGGTTGGATCGTTTGTAATTGGCGAAACCACCCAGTTATCAGAGATTGAACCAGACTTTGAGTTGTTTACCAGTGCCATGACCTGGGGATTCCAGGCCGGACTTGGATTAGATATCAGTAAGTTTTCCCTTGACTTCAGGTACGAGGGCTCCCTGAGCCAGCTTGGGGAATCATTCACAGTGGGAGGCAACGATTTCGCTCTCGATGCACGTCCTTCACAGTGGATTATATCCCTGGGTTTCTGGTTTAGATAAGACCAATAGCAAAAGACCAGGGAAGGGGTTGCCGGGCGGTGACCCCTTTCTTATTCAAAGATATCGGATTTGTGTACCCCTTTGATGGTGCGTTTACGAAGGATCAGAAACAGGAGCAGGTGAAGGATCAGGAATCCACTCCAGATCAGCAGGGTGATATGAACCACCCTGATGGTTTCATAAGCCGAATGCAGGCCAAGTAAAAACCAGGCTTCAGAGGCGGCTCCCCAGACAATAAAGGTAGTCAGGTTCCACCTGAAACCTGCGTCAAAAAGGAAATTGTTCATTCCATCCCTTTTTCCGGTCATCCAGGCAGTCACAAAGATCATGGCTCCGTAGAGCACTGAAATGACAATGACCCAAATCCATTTTTCAGCGGTCAGGAGTTCACCTAGTCCAAAACGAAAGAGCAGGGTATAGATGAACAGGAGGAGTGCAAAAATTAGCAGGTTACGAGAGATTATTTTCATGGCACTTAGGTTTTATTGTTTGGATTTTCAGTTAACAGCTTCTTCAGGGGCTTTTCAAAAAAGAGCAGGATATTTCGTTCCACAAAGGATTGAAGAAGGGACTCTCCCAGGGGGGTCAGGTGATAGTACTTCCGGTCCGGACCCTTATGGCCTTTTCCCGCACTGAAATCGACCATCTTCAGATGATAGTATTTCCGCAGGGTGCGGTAAAGACTCTGCTCCTCCGCATGTATGGTCCCTTTGGAAAAACGATCAATGGATTCCTGGAGTCCGGAGACATATTTGGGGCCTTCTTTGAGCGACAGGAATATCCAGAGGGTAAGCTGTCCCTTTTTGTAAGTCTCCTCCCAGGCAGCCAGTAAGTCCTTGTGCAGGGTATTTTCGGGTTTCATATAAATCAATTAGTATTAAACAAGATGTATAGTACAAATGTACTACTATTTTTCAATACCAATCAAGCCCTTAGGGCTTTTTCTTATTAATGATTCAATTTGCAGTAAGAGAGAGGACTAAAGGATCCACTTTTTATCATGTGTGGTATAATCCAGGACTCTTAGTTGCAGGCTATTTCCCAGGCGAAGTGCTTCTTCGGTCATTGTTTCCAATGAGCCCGTGCAGATAGTGATATATCGCTGATCACCCTCCACCACCAGGTTAACCTTAAAGGCTCTGGACCCTTTTTTATCCTGCGGCAACACGAAGGGGGACGGCCCGGTGCGCCTGCTGGCCAGATTGATTCGCACCACAGTCACATAGCTGGGAGCAGGAAGGGGTTTCCACCCGCCGATCCGGAACTTCAGAAAGCGATCGAATTTAAGGTAACGCTGACCAGCCAAATCAATGATTACTCCCTGGAAGGAGAATGCCGACAAGGCCCCTGCCACAAAGCAGAGGGATCCTCCAATGTATTCTCCATTTACCAGGAACACTATACTCATCAGGGCCAACAGGGGTGTAATCACCTTGAAGGAGTACTTTTCATAGCGGTAGGCTGACGGGGCGTCCATGGGATCAAGTTAGCAAACTTTGGATTATCTTTAGGACTTCAAATTAGAAGAAACTCATGAAACCTGTTCCATCCGTTTCAAGCATCCTGGTCCTCTTATTGGTGTTCACACTTCCACAGTATGCACAGGCTCCGAAAGCAGAACTGACTCTGGAGGATATCTATAAAAAAAACAGCTATCCAACACGCTACTACCGGTCGGTTCGCTGGCTGGAGGACTCCCGGCACTATACCACACTGGAAACGAACAAGGAGAGAGGATGTTCAGAGATAGTCCGCTACCATGCGAAAAGCGGCGAAAGAGTGGTACTGGTGGGGGCAGACCAACTGGTACCCGGGGATGGGACCATTCCCCTGGAGCTTGCGGATTACCAGTGGTCGGGGGATAACACCAAATTATTGCTGTTTACCAATACCCGAAGGGTATGGCGCTACCACACCCGGGGTGACTACTGGGTGCTTGATCTTGCCTCAGGCAGATTGAAGCAGCTGGGGAGCTCCCTGAAGCCCTCCTCTCTGATGTTTGCAAAATTCTCCCCCGATGGACAAAGGGTAGGCTATGTGAGTGAGCACAATATTTTTGTGGAGGAGTTGGGAAACAGTGAAGTCACGCAGCTTACCACAGACGGAGGCGACCGGTATGTAAATGGGACCTTTGATTGGGTTTATGAAGAGGAGTTTGACTGCCGGGATGGGTTCAGGTGGAGCAATGACGGGCAGAAGATTATATACTGGCATTCTGATACGGAGGGGACCGGGACCTTTTATCTGATCAACAACCTGGATTCCATCTATTCCATACCGATGCCCTTTCCTTACCCCAAAGTGGGAACCACCAATTCGGCTGTGAAGATAGGAGTGGTCGCAGCTAGCGGAGGTCTCACAAAGTGGTTTGATGTTCCCGGGGATCCAAGGAACCATTACCTGGTCCGGATGGAAGTGGTACCAGGAGCAGATCAGGTGATTTTCCAGCAATTAAACCGTCTTCAGAATGCCAACCAGGTGTGGACCGGAAACCTGGAGACCATGGAGATCGAGAATATTTTAACAGAAAAGAATGAGGCCTTTCTGGATGTGCACAACGACCTGGTCTGGCTGGAGGGCAAGCGCTATTTTACCTGGACCAGTGAACGTGACGGTTGGAGACACCTGTACAGGATTTCGCTGGATGGTAAGGAGATCAGGCAGATAACAAGCGGATTTTTTGATGTGGTTTCACTGGAATGTATTGATTCAAAGTCAGGATATGTTTACTACATCGCATCCCCGGAAAATCCCACACAGCGTTATCTCTACCGCAGTCGGATCGATGGAAAAGGAGAACCTGAAAAAATCTCACCGGCTGAACAGCCAGGACAGCATCGCTATGTGATGTCGGGCGATGCCAGGTGGGCACTGCATACCTATGAGAATGCGCAGACTCCACCTGTGATCTCCCTGGTGGAGCTCAACTCCCATAAGGAGATCAGAGTGATGGAAGATAACCAGGCTCTCAAAGAGAAGCTTGCTGCCCTGACCCTCAGTCCCAAAGAGTTTTTCAGGGTGGATATCGGGGAGGTGATGTTAGATGCCTGGATGATCAAACCGTCCTCCTTTGATCCGGCGAAGAAATACCCGCTTATTTTCTATGTTTATGGAGAGCCGGCTGGCTCAACGGTCCAGGACAACTGGGGAGGAGGGGACCTTTGGCACCAGTATCTGGCACAGCTGGGCTATGTGGTGATCTCCGTGGACAACCGGGGAACGGCTGCTCCCAGAGGGAAAGCCTGGAGAAATTCCATCTATGAGCAGATCGGGATCCTGGCTGCCAGGGACCAGGCGGCAGCTGCACAGAAGATATTAAGTACTTACTCCTTCCTGGATAAGGAGCGGGTGGGTATCTGGGGATGGAGCGGGGGTGGATCCATGACCCTCAATGGCATGTTCCGCTATCCGCAGATATACAAAACCGGCATAGCCATTGCGTTTGTTTCACATCAGAAGCTCTACGACAGTGCTTACCAGGAACGCTATATGGGGCTGCCCGATAAAAACAGGGTAGGGTATGAAGAGGGTTCTCCCATCAACCATGCTTCAAAGTTGGAAGGAAAGCTGCTGTTGATACATGGAACGGCCGATGATAATGTCCATTACCAGAGCTTTGAAATGCTGGTGGATGAACTAATCAAACAGGACAAACTGTTCGATATGTTCTCCTATCCCATGCGTACCCATTCTATCAGAGAAAGAGAAAATACCAGCCTGCATCTGCGCCGCATCATGGCCAGGTACTGGTTGGAAAACCTATAAATCCGGAGGAGGAAAATCGTGACAAGTCATATTCCCAGTATATTCAATGATATCGTTGGTCCGGTAATGCGGGGACCCTCCAGTTCTCACAGTGCAGCGGCGCTTCGGATTGGAAAGATCTGCAGGGAGCTGATGCAGGGGGAACCCATGCGGGTCATTGTGAGCTACGATGCCCGGGATGCGCTGGCCACCACCCATGAGAGCCAGGGATCCGATATGGGTATCAAGGGCGGACTGCTGGGCTTCGACGCCGATGATGAGCGCCTGTTGAATCCGGATCCCTACCTGGCTGAGGCAGGGATCGATATCTCGTTCAGGGTGACTGATACCAGTTTTGGGCTGCCCAACCTCTACCTGATTCATATGCAGAGTGGGAATATGAAAATGGAAGTGGTCGCCATCTCCACCGGGGGGGGGATGATCGAGATCATCCGGATCAATCAGGTCCCTGTTTCCATTAAAGGGGACCGGCTGGTAGAGTTATGGCTTTCCGAAACAGGGAAACTCTTTCTGAAGGGCCCGCCTCCTGAGGGAGCAAGCAAACGGGCAATCGCCCCTATTCTGCCCATAACGTTTTTTGATCCCATTGAGGTTCCATTCAGCTCCTGTTTTGAGATGATGCAATACAATAGCGAACGCAACCTGCCAGCCTGGGAACTGGCCGCCGATTATGAATCCATGCGCGGAAGAATTACCGATGAGGAGGTGTTTCAAAAGATGCGGGATCTGTACCGGGTGATGCGTGGCTCCATAAATACCGGATTGAGGGGGACGCAGTACAGGGATCGGATTTTAGGGGCTCAGTCGGCTGCTTATCAAAAAAGCCTGGAGTCGGGAGCCCTGGCAGGGGGGGAGGCCGTGCACAATATCACCCTGTATTGTTCAGCCATTATGGAGGTTAAAAGCTCCATGGGAACCATTGTGGCTGCTCCAACGGCCGGGTCGTGTGGGACCTTTCCCGGGGCAGTGATCGGGGTGGCCGATTCCCTGGGACTGGATGAAGAGAGGATCGTAAAGGCCTTACTGGCAGGGAGTCTGCCAGGACTCTTTATCGCTACCGCCTCCACATTCTCGGCTGAGATTTGTGGATGCCAGGCAGAGTGCGGGGCAGGGGCCGGGATGGCCGCTGCCGGAATTGCCTGGATGCTGGAAGGGAGTGTGGAACAGTGCATGGCCGCAGCTTCCCTGGCCCTTCAGAACTCCCTGGGGATGATCTGCGATCCCATTGCCGGCCGGGTGGAAGCTCCATGTCTGGGAAGGAACATCTCTTCAGCAGTCAATGCCCTTACAAGTGCCAACATGGCGGTGGCCGGATATGATCCCCTGATCCCGCTGGATGAAGTGATTGAGACCATGGACCGGGTGGGACGGAGCCTCCCCCACGAACTCAGGTGTTCGGCCCTTGGCGGACTGTCCACTACCCCCTCGTCCCTGGAAATAGAAAAACAACTTGAAATGAATAAAATGCAGGGAGATGGCAGCATCTAAGAAACAACTCTGGCTGACCCTGGAGTTTGTCCTCTTGTTTTTCGGGATCCCGGTTTTGATCTACCTGGACAGGGATTTTATTCACCCCAGTATGATTATCCTCCCTGTGCTGCTGTTTATTTTTATCCTGCTGAGGCGCAACTCAGAGTTCAGATGGAGCGAGCTGATCCGATGGGGAATATCTCGTAAAACATTGGCGGTGAATGGCTTGATTATTAGTATTTCCGCAGCGCTGGTGCTCGCATATGTATTCTTTTTTAACAGGGAGAACCTGTTTAATTTACCCCGGGCCAATCCCTGGATTTTTCTGGCCATGTGTCTCTTCTATCCGCTGTTTTCCGCATACGGGCAGGAGATAATTTACCGGACTTTTCTGGCCAGACGTTATTCCAGGCTGCTTGGGAAGAGCTGGCAGTTTGTGCTTGCCAGCGCAGTCACATTTTCTTTTGTACACATTGTATACTACAATCCAGTCTCCATGATTCTTACCTTTATTGGCGGGCTATATTTCGCCAGGGTTTATCAGCAGACAGAAAGTGTTCTCTTTACTTCCGTGTTGCATGGAATATTTGGGATCATATTTTTTGGGATGGGGATGGGTCAGTATTTTTGGCTGGACATGCCGGTTTAGCTGTCCCAGTCCGGAGAGCGTGTTTGTAAACAGTTACAGGATATGAAAAATAGAGGAATTACATTCGTTTTTATTAGCTTATTGGCCATGGCTGCAGTAGCACAGGAGCCCATTGAATTGATTACATACAACATCCGGATGAATACCACCAGCGATGGGGAGCACGCCTGGCCCTACCGGAAAGATGATGTGGCTGCCCTTATCAGGTTCCACAGAGCCGATATCTTCTGTGTACAGGAGGCCTTGCCCGAGCAGATGGATGACCTGGATTCGGCCTTTCCGCTGTTTAACCATGAGGGGGTTGGAAGGGACGACGGGAAGCGGCAGGGAGAGTTTTCGGCCGTGTTCTATAATCAAAGCCGTTTTACCAGGCTTGACGGGGGGACTTTCTGGCTGTCGGAGACGCCGGGGAAGTGCAGTTTTGGATGGGATGCAGCCTGTCGCAGGGTTTGCAGCTGGGTGAAGCTGGCAGATAAAAAAACAGGGGAACAGCTGTTTGTTTTTAATACACACTTCGATCATCGGGGGGAACAGGCCCGAAGCGAATCGGCCCGGCTGATCCTTCACAAAATCGAGGAGATCTCGGGAGCAGGCGGAGCCATCGTTTTATGCGGGGATTTTAACCTTCCCCCCGGCTCAGAACCCATTTCACTGATCAGGACGAAACTTCAGGATGCATTCCGGGTATCAGAACAGCCTCCCTACGCTTCGGTGGGGACTTATCACGGCTTTAGCTATGATGAAAAACCCGGGGATAGGATCGATTATGTTTTTGTGTCCAAAAAGTTGAAGGTGATACGCTATGGTGCACTGACCGACTCCAGGGACCGGTCCTTTTTCTCCGATCATCTTCCGGTACTTGTAACTCTTCAGTTGGTCAAATGAAAAGAGTTGTTCATGTAAAAACTTGAACCCCCGGGCGTTCAATCCGTAAAATTGTGAAGATTGAACCTCTTGCTATGAAACCTTACCTCGGATTGTTCCTGTTTTTGGCCCTGCTCTTCACAATATCCTGTGAAACAGCTCCTGAAGAAGCTGAAGCCATCTGTTTGCCCACCAATATCTCCATCACTCTTGTACAGGCTTCACAAAGCTCCAAGATCATTGCCGATTTTCATTATATCCCGGAAACGGACCTTCTGGATCATATTACCTGGAGCAATCACCAGACCCACTATTTTGAGTACGATACTCAGAACCGGATGAAGGTCTTAAGAGTTAAAAAAATCGATGATAAAGTGCAGGAAGAAAAGTGGTTTGAATATGAGGGATCTTTGGTGGTTCGGGCAAACCTGGTCATACGGAATCTGGATTATACCTACCTGGAACCGAAGGATTCGATCTTTGCAGGCTATGTGGAATATGAGTATAGCGGGGAAAATATTGTGGAAGAAAGAGAGTATGAGATTTCTAAAAACGGAAGGACAGTAGAATATATCAGAAAGGCTACTTACGAGTATGATGACATGGACAATCTTATATCCCGAACGGAGCTGGACCTGAAAGAAGAAATAAGCAGCTCCAGGACCATGACCTATGATCAGAGCAAACATCCCTATTCTGCTCTGCGTTATTACTTCAGCGGGGAGAGTTATGTTAACAATATGCTCACTCGATCGGAGGATAATGATTTTTCTTACACCTATGATCTGAAACTCAATGAGTATGAGTACCCGGAGACCAGCTATGAGAAATTAGGTTCCGCTTATACACGGATCATCTCTTATTCCTATCAGTGCAAGTAGCCGCTTAAGAGTCTTTCAGCTTCCGGCTCATTTTTATTCCCACCGACTTGATGGGCCCTCCCATGGGAGGATTCAGCTTTCGGATTCTGATGGTCGCTTTTTCAACCCCCTCCATTTCGGTAAAGAGGGCATCCAGGATTCGTTTCCCTATGTTTTCCAGGAGTTTGGAATTGGTCCGCCGCATCTCATGTTTAATAATCTTGTAAGCCAGCTGGTAATTCACGGCGTCTTTCAGGTTATCTGAATTGGCCGGTACTGCGAGATCGGCTTCCATCTCCAGGTCCAGGAGAAAGCGGTTGCCCACGATCTGTTCTTCCTGGTAGTGGCCATGGAAAGCGTAAAACTCCATCTCTTCTATAATGATTTTGCCCATACTCCAAAATTAGCAATAATTAACTTTTTATTCTCGGGGGCATGCCCTACTTTTAATATGCTCCGGTAAACTTGAAAATTAAAGCTATGTTTAAGAGCCTTGTTAAAAATGCCTTCCGCAACATCACCAATAAATTCGGCTACAGTTTTCTGAATATCCTGGGGATGACCCTGGGCATTACCAGTGCCCTGTTCCTGATCCTGTATGTTTCAGATGAATTGAGTTTTGATCAGTACCACGAAAACAGGGACCGGATCTACCGGGTGCAGTCGCACATTACAGAAACCGATGATGAGTTTACCTGGATCGTGGCCCAGATTCCATTTGCCCGGCAGGTAAAGGAGGACTATCCGGAGGTGGAGAGTGTTTCCCGGCTCTTTAATTTCCAGCGGGCACTTTTTAAGAACGGGGACATCGAATTTACGGAGGAGGAGGTGATGTATGCCGACTCCACCTTCTTCGATATTTTTACTTACAAAACCCTGGAGGGAAGTACGGAAGATGCACTGGATAAACCAAACTCCATTGTATTAACCGAAACCATGGCGGATCGCTACTTCGGCGGGGAACCGGCGCTTGGGAATACGTTGAAGGTGGGTGAAGAGATCTATACCATTACGGCTGTCATAGAGGATGTTCCCCGGAATTCGCATATTCTGTTTGACGGACTTGTCTCCCGGAACAGTCTGCCCGCTGAGATGGGGAACTGGGGCAATTTTGGGGTGTTTACCTATCTCCTGCTACAGAAGGGGGAAGATCCCGCCGCACTTCAGGAGAAAATGAAAGAGATGTACGACCGGTATATGGCCACCATCTTTGAAAGCATCGGGATCACCATTGAGTATGAGCTGATGAAAGTGACCGATATTCACCTTCGCTCCGATAGTGGGATGGAACCGCAGCCCACGGGCAGTATCCAGTATGTCATCATCTTCAGTGTGGTTGCCTTTTTTCTCCTCCTGATTGCCACTCTGAACTATATCAGCCTGGCCACCGCACGGTCCGCCAAACGGGCCAAGGAGATCAGCCTGCGCAAGGTGATCGGATCCAGCCGGGGTCTCCTTATCACGCAGTTTCTGGCAGAGTCTACCCTCCTTACTTTTTTCTCTCTGGCATTGAGTATCGGGCTCATAATGATTCTGTTGCCTCAGCTTAACATGCTTTCGGGAAAGGATTTTTCTCTGGAGGTCCTGGGCAGGCCAGTGGCAATTCTAAGCCTTGTGGGTATTATGTTGCTTGTGGGTATCCTGGGGGGTACTTACCCGGCCATCTTCCTTTCCGGGTTCTCACCGGTGATGGTAATGAAAGGGGTCACACAGTCGGGCACTTCACGCGGGATTTTCCGCAAGGTGCTGACTGTGATACAATTTACCATATCCGGAGTCATGATTGCCAGTACCCTGGTGGTGATCAATCAGCTCAACTACATGCAAAACAAGGACCAGGGCTGGAACATGGAACGGGTGATCTCCCTGCAACTTCCCGACAACGAACCCATGAACAACATGCAGGTGCTGAAAGAGCAGCTACTGGAGAATCCGCAGATTGAGCATGCCGGGCTGACAAACACCCGGATAGGGAACGGTTCCGCCAAGGTCATTTTTCAGATGGAGACCACGGATGGGATGGATGAACGAGGGATCAATTTTGCAGTGGTCGATCACGATTTTGTGGAGACCCTGGGGATCCAGATGGTGGAAGGCCGGGATTTTTCCAGAGATTTTATCGGAGATACCCTGACCGGAGTGCTGGTCAATGAAGCACTGGCCGCACGGCTCAACTGGGATGAGCCCCTGGGAAAGCGTGTTCAGCTGGGAGATGGAGAGCAAATCATGGGACGGGTAATCGGGGTGATGAAAGATTACCATCAAACCGGCATGTATAATGAAGTGGAGTCCCTGATGCTGCTTTATCGCTTGAACAATCCCATTTTATATGTAAAGCTGGCAGAAAGCAATCCCGAAGCTACCCTGGCCTTTGTGGGAGAAAAATGGGAAGAGATTTTTCCGGGAAAACCCTTTGAATACGCCTTCCTGGAGGATGATTTTATGGAACAGTTCAGCAGCGACAGGAACCGTCGGACGGTCTTTGCCGGGTTTACCATTCTGATCATAATTATCGCCTGCCTGGGCTTGTTTGGGCTGGCCTCCTATACCACCGAACGGCGCACCAGGGAGATTGGCGTCAGAAAGGTATTCGGTGCCAGCGTGGAGCGGATCCTCCGCATGATTTCCTGGGAGTTTCTGCTGCTTATTCTGATCTCCTTTGCCCTCTCCATACCTGCCGTATGGTTCCTGATGAACGACTGGCTCCAGGACTTTGTCTATCGCTATGAGATCGGCCCCCGGATCTTCCTTTGGACCATTTTGCTGATCCTGCTTCCAACGGCCCTTACTGTGAGCTATCAGTCCTATAAGGCAGCCACCGCCAACCCGGCCGATTCCATTTATCAGGAATAAAATGAAGCCTGGCTCAAAGGTCCTCCTGTAAGTCCGTCAGAATTACTAATTTTGTGGACTTCAAGAGGAATATAATGACAGAGCATAACCAAGATACAGGCGAAAAGAAAAGCCTCAATTTTATCGAGGCCATTGTAGAGGAGGATCTCCGGACCGGAAGAGACCAGGGCAGGGTGCATACACGCTTTCCTCCGGAGCCAAACGGATATCTTCATATTGGACACGCCAAGGCCATCTGTCTGGATTTTGGCATTGCGGAAAAATATGGCGGAAAATGTAATCTGAGATTCGACGATACCAATCCCACCAAGGAAGATGTGGAGTATGTGGACTCCATAAAAGAAGATATACACTGGCTTGGGTTTGACTGGGAAGACCGGGAATACTATGCCTCTGATTATTTCGGAAAGCTCTACGATTTTGCCAGTGAACTGATAAAAAAAGGGCTGGCCTATGTGGACGACCAGTCATCCGAAGAAATAGCCAGTCAGAAAGGGACCACCACCGTGCCCGGCACGTTTAGTCCCTTCCGGGACCGGAGTGTGGAGGAGAACCTGGATCTGTTCCAGCGAATGAACTCGGGGGAGTTCCCGGAGGGGAGCAGGGTGCTCAGGGCCAAGATTGATATGGCTTCTTCCAATATGCACATGCGCGACCCGGTGATCTACCGGATCCTTTTCCATCCGCACCATCGTACCGGCGACGCCTGGAAGGTATATCCCATGTACGATTTTGCCCATGGCCAGTCCGACTACTTCGAAGGGGTTACACATTCTCTGTGCACCCTGGAATTTGAAGTGCACCGTCCTCTTTACGACTGGCTGGTAGAGCATCTGAAAAAAGATGATTACCGGCCCCGTCAGACTGAATTCAACCGGCTGAATCTGAGTTATACCGTGTTGAGTAAACGCGTATTGCTCGACCTGGTAAAGAACGGACTGGTAAGTGGCTGGGACGATCCGAGGATGCCTACCCTGACCGGTCTGCGCCGCAGGGGTTACACACCTGAATCCATACGAAATTTCAACGACAGCATTGGCTACACCAAGGTGATGGCCATGAATGATGTGGGATTGCTGGAGTTTGCTATCCGGGAAGATCTCAACAGGAAAGCGCCCCGGGTGATGGCCGTTCTGAACCCCTTGAAGCTGATTATTACCAATTACCCGGAGGAGAAAACAGAGGAGATGGAGACCATCAATAACCCGGAGGATGGGTCCATGGGCAGCCGCACCATTCCCTTTTCCAGGGAGATTTATATTGAAAAGGAGGACTTTATGGAAGACCCTCCAAAGAAGTTTTTTCGCCTGGGTCCCGGGAGGGAGGTAAGGCTGAAGTCGGCTTACATCATTAAGTGTGAAGATTATAAAAAGGATCAGAACGGGGAGATTACCGAAGTGTACTGCACTTACGATAAAGCCACGCGCAGCGGTGGACCCGAGGCTGAGCGGAAGGTAAAGGGAACCCTCCACTGGGTTTCGGCCCGGCATGCCCTGGAGGCTGAGGTACGTCTTTACGACAGGCTCTTCAGCGATCCCGATCCGGCCGGTCATAAAGATAAAGCACCGGTTGATTTTCTGAACCCCGATTCTCTGAAGGTGATCACCGCGTATGTGGAGCCCTCCCTGAAGGAGGCAAAGCCCCTGGATCATTTTCAGTTCCAGAGGCTGGGCTATTTTAATGTGGATCCGGATACCAGCCCTGAAAAACTGGTTTTCAACCGGACCGTAAGCTTAAGAGATAACTGGACCAGAAGGGGCTAAGATCCCTTTTGGGATTCAGAGTTACCCTTTATGCTTGTACAGGTGCACGTCCTGCTGTGGGAAGGGAATGGATATCTTGGCCCCGTCAAATTGTTTTTTCACGTTTTCGGTAATGTCAAAGAAGAGAGCCCAGTAATCCTCTGATTTTACCCAGGTTCGTAACTTCAGGTTTACCGAGCTGTCGGCCAGCGCTTCTACCATGACCTCGGGTGGATTATCCTCCTTTAAAACACGGTCATCTTTCTGGGCCATTTTCAGCAGGATATTCTTGGCCTGATCAATATCGTCCCCGTAACCGATCCCGAAGGAGAAGTCGATCCTGCGGGTTGGCATGGCAGTGAAGTTGGTAATAGCACCTGTTGCCAGGGGCGAATTGGGAATAATCACCTTTCGGTTATCAGGGGTTGTCAGTACGGTGGTGAAGATCTGTATCTCCCTGACCGTTCCCATAAAGCCCTGGGCTTCGATGAAATGCCCCACTTCATAAGGTTTGAACAGCAGGATCATCACCCCGCCGGCAAAGTTCTGCAGGGTTCCCTGAAGAGCCAGTCCCACTGCCAGACCGGCTGCACCCAGTACGGCAATAAAGGAGGTCATCTGGATGCCAACCATACCCATCACACTGATCACCAGCATCACTTTCAGCAGAATGTTGGTCATGGTTTTCAGGAAGGGGATCAGTGAAGCATTGACGTTTTTTTTCTTCATCATGCGTACCAGGGCTCTGGTGATCCATTTGATGACCAACAGACCGATTATTAGAACCAGCATGGCCGTTATGAACTTCATACCGTAGGTAACGGTCAGCTCATATAGTTTCGAAAAAATTTCCTGGAATTTGTCCATAGTGTTCTATTTCAGGTTCAAGTCTGGTACATAAACCAAAATGCCGGAGAATGGTTTAAATTAAAATGAAAATCCCAGTTTCTGCAGGCCCGGGGCTATTTCAGGAGCCGACATAAAAAGCTCCCACAACAACCCGGTACGGTAGTTTTCGATCATCACCACGATGGGTCCCTGGTCAATGGCCAGGTAGGAATCGGCCCACCAATTCTCACTCTGGTTAAAAGCGTCATGAAAGCCGTATATGCCCCAGAGCTTATCTCCCAGTTCATAATAAAAATGCCTGATGGCAGTCAGGGAGTATTCGGGGGTATAGGGAATAGATGAAATGGCTGCTGTAGGGCTAATAACTCCCAGGTCATTGGTGGGCGAGTGTGCACTGTAGAACTGGTGGTTGTCGCTGGCCGTCAGTCCCCAGCATTCGGCGCTGTAGCCTGTATAATTCTTAGGATTCTCTATGCAATACTGGCGATTGATCAAAGTCTGGTTCACATTCTGTTCCCAGTAATTGGCATACGGATCCTTCAGGTTCCGGGGATCGAGTCCCAGAAAGGAGTAGTGTGCGAAAAAGAGAGGCCCGCCCAGTTCCTCCCCCAGAGGTAGCTTGATTCCGTAATATTCGGAGCCATTCACCATCTGCCCGTCCCGGGCATATCCCCTGTGGTAGACCAGGGAGTCAATGGCATGGCTTGGGGAGGAAGCTGCCAGCACATAGGTAATCAGGGTTTCATTATGTCCCCGGATGGCATGATTCATCTCCCATTCGAAATCGGGCGACCAGTGCCAGTAAAGCACCTCTTCCCCTCCCCGGGTGAACCAGTTCCACTCCACCCCCTGCCAGAGGGCATTAATCCGGTCTATTAATGCCTTCTCTTTTGCATCTGTAACATACAGATACTCTCTGATGGTGATCAGACCCTGAACCAGGAAAGCCGTTTCCACCAGGTCAGCGCCATTATCCTTGGCGCTGAACGGAATCACCTCACCGGTGGATCCGTTGAGCCAGTGAGGCCATACCCCATGGTACCTGTCGCAGGTTTCCAGGAAATTCAGGATTTTTTCCAGGTGGGCGGTGCCCTCCTGGCGGGTAAGAAATCCCCGTTCCATACCCACCACCAGGGCCATGATCCCGAAGCCGGTACCTCCCGTAGTCACAGTATCCAGGTCACTATTGCGCTCTCTGGCCATACCCGAAACCGGATGGGCAAACTCATAGAAGTATTTAAAGCTCTGATGCTGGACCAGATCAAGTAGTTTTTCGTCGGTCAGCTGTAGTTCTACTTCAGGCTTACATCCGGTGCCGGGGCCAGCCACCAGGGCGGCCCCCAATATCGTCCAAAACAGCAGTTTTTTCATACCCATAAAGTTAAACATTGGAGCATAGAAAACCTATGTTCTAAAGGAGGTGTTAATTGGTTACGATAAAAAAAGCCATCTAATCCACCAGGATTAAACGGCTCCTTCCAGACGTAGGTACTGAGTGCTACTTTTTCGCTTCTTTTTTGTCTTTTTCTTCCTTTACGTTCTTGTTTTCCTGGTTCTTCATTTCAGCCACTTTTTCCACCAGGTCGGGTACCTTTTCCAGGATCGCAGAAAGGGCCGATCGTTTGTCAGAGGGTATAAATGAGATCTCCTCTCCCCTGGCCACCAGGAAGCCCACTGGAGTAATCCCGATGCCTGCAGCTGCACCGGCCCCCACTCCTTTATTCTTGCTTTTAGGATCTGTACCATCCCCGGCTGCGCTCCCATACCCTGTACCTACTTTGATTACCGGGCGGCAACTGTATTCACCAAGGGTAAATTCATCTCCCAGGATGGTTTCTGTACTGGCCAGTGTCTTAACATGACCGGATAATTTGTCTAATAATTCGTCGATTTTAATGTCCATGATTATGAATGTTTAATGGTTAATAATTGATATCTGTATCTGGAATAATTCCATAATAGGGTGCCGATTCGAGTGCGCAGATCCAAAACCAGGGAAACCTTTCCTGTAAAATTCACCTGCATATCGATGTTTCCCCCGTTTGCCAGGGAAAAAGCCGGGATAAGCCAGGCGTTAAGGGAAAAATCTCCGGTATCCAAATCCCCCTCCAGCTTTCGGATCCGAATTGCTCCCAGCACAGGGCTCAGTCCGCCCACCTTAAAAGACCTGCGCTTTCGTTTTTTCTTTTCTTTTGTCCTGTTCTTTCTCTTTTTTGCCCGGAAGGGATCAAAGCGGAATGGAACGAAAAAGATCCAGGCCCGGATGTAAAAAAGTGTTTCGGACGGAATCAGCCTGATCCTTATCACTCCCGGCAGGGTGACCACATACCTGTTCCGGGTGGTGTCGGTATAAAGAATGACCGGCATCAGTAATAGCCAGAACAGGAAAAGTATTATGAGCGATATGAAGATGTACCAGAACATATCCCAAAATTAGGAAGGAGTTCTGTCACCTCTCAGAAGAAATCGGCAGATGTGTAAGAATAATCGGTAAACAGGAGATTTACGAGTTTAACGAATATTTTGCCGTTCTCAGCTTTTCTGAACAAACCTGCGGACTGACTGTGGAAACAGAAGTAAATTTTTTTGCTAATTTTGCGCTTAGAACCGAGCTCCACTTTGGAGCGAGTTCGCTGAACGAAGTTCAGCAACCTTACACCTGGTCGGTTTGCCGAGTGGCTAGGCGCTGGTCTGCAAAACCAGTTACAGCGGTTCGAATCCGCTACCGACCTCAACGTAAAAATCGAACTTTCTGATAATAAAGGAGTTCGGTTTTTTAATATCCCCCTTTTGGCGTACAGTTGGTGTATTTTCTGAAAATTTTCTGATTTATATTTTTGCCAGATATTAATAGGCGCTTATTTCCATAAATGAACCTAAGAGAAAATATTTTGATATTGATTCTCAATTAATTGTATTTCTTTCTTATTGAGAGCAGAAAATTCCTTTGTTTGAGCCCGATCTGATAATTTGCCATTGTTTTGTTCAAGGAATCGGATCAGTAAGGCTACTGTTTTATCCGGCATATCAAAATTATCATCCAACCAGGCTTTCATTTGATCGAAATGCTCCAAATATGAAACTTCTTCCGGAATAATTTCCTTTATCGTATAATCGATACAATCAAATAGAAACTCGGCCTGCATTGTCGCATCAAAGTACTTATAATAATCAGCTGTATCATTGATAACCTCGATATTATGATCCTGTGTTGTCCTCCATTCAATGAAATCAAGGAGTGGATGTGAATAGCTTTCAAGCACTCTCCGATAATCATCAATTTGTCCTAATATAGCTGCCGATACAGGGAATATTATCCCTTGTGGTGTGAACTTCATTTTCGCAAGAATATGATGAATGAGGTATCTGTGAATTCTTCCATTGCCATCTACGAATGGATGAATGAAGACAAATCCAAAAGAAATAATTGCTGCAGTTAAAACAGCATGAAATTCGGAATTCTCCAATTTACTATTCGTTTTAACCAGACCATCCAGTAGCTCATCAAGATTCTGCCATCTTGCTGATACATGTTCTGGGATGGGTTCCCCGGTAGTTCTATCATGTTCACCAACAAACCCACCTTCCTCACGGAATCCCATATTTGTAAACCTTTCATTCTCGATAACAATTTGTTGAAGACGGATTAGTTCTTCTTTTGATAGTGAAAGCTTCCCTGCCTGTCCAATCACCTTGCCCCATCTGATTGCCCGGCTGTTTGACGGGGTTTCACCTTCAATATTAAATGATGCTTTTGAGTCTTTTAGTAATAGAAAGGCGGAAGTTCTTTGTAAAATATCCTTATGGATATTACGTACTAAACCTGTGGTTTTTTCTAGGAGATCGTCCTTTATATATTTTTCCAGTTTTTTACTTCTGTTCACTAATGGACAGAAATTTATTGTGCCTGGGAGATTGTTTCTCACTCGATGGCGTGGTGAATTATCACCTTTCCCTATTGTATACTGCAGGTTCTCATCTAACAAAGGAATGTAATTACCTTCTTTCAGGTCTGGAAGATTTAAGGTCTTTTGTATTAGCCATTCATAAAGAAACCATATCCTCCGGCTGAATTGACTCAATGGTTCATTCTTAACCATTTCTTCAATAACTACTTCATCTAGAGATTCAAACAGTTTCTTGAAGAATAGAAGATTGATACCTTCGTATTTAATACTAAAGACAAGCTGATTATAAAGAGAATCCTGGGGTTTGTGTCGTGGTGTATAGACAATCCAGCCAGGAACTGCTATATTGTCTTCGCTTCTCACTTATCAGAGCTAAAGTGTTTGGGTAAGGTATTGGAAGTTCCAATGTTTCAATAATAGCTCCATATCCAACCAATGTTCCTTTTTCAGGAGCCTGCCTTCCGTGAAAAATACTTATTTCTCGTGAAAAACGCTTACTATTTGACATTATGCGTGAAATATGTTTAATGCAAATATACGTGAAAAATGCTTATAATACGTGAAAAACAATTAAAAATATACGCAGTGTGTGAATAATACTTATTTTTGGTTTTCAGAGGATAAGATTTCCAAATGATTGATAAATGAAAGAATGAATCATAGATTGTAGATTTCAATTGAAAAGTGCTCGGTTTTATCAAAGTTGATAGAGATTTTACAGAGATTGGCAGATGAGTAATATAAAACTCTTCAAAAGGGTAAAAAAGCAAGAAGAAACGCTCCGCTACCGATCTCAATAATTAGCATTAAACCCCAGAAATACAGGAGTATAATGTTTTTAGCGGAAACTTATGCGGACAAGATCCTGCAATGGATCTATAAGTTGGTCGTAATCAGCTGTACTAACCGTCCCAATTTTCCAATGCGATCAGGGTGAATCAAAAGGGAAATATATTTTATAAATTTATAGAAACCCAATCCAACAGATATGAGAACCCTTATGTCTTTCATTATGGCCCTCCTGTTCTTATTACTGTTATCAGGTTTGTCATGCAAACAGGCAATTCCTGACGAGGAAACCGGGAGGAAACTGACCAAAAAAGAAGAACTCGGGAAACTGTTGTTTTTCGAGAAGAGCCTGAGTACTCCTGAGGGGCAAGACTGTTCGGATTGTCATAAACCTGAAATGGCATTTGCTGACCCTAAAACCGGACTTCCGGTTTCTAAAGGGATCGTGGAAGGCAGGTATGGAAACCGCAATGATATGCCGGTGGCTTATGCATCTTTCATCCCTCCGCTTCATAAAGATACCGTTGAGGACATATGGGTGGGAGGATTGTTCTGGGACGGAAGGGCCAATTCACTGGAAGAGCAGGCACTGGGTCCGCCACTTAATCCTCTTGAAATGGCCAACCCGGACACCGTATCCATACAGGCTAAATTGCAAGCCCTGGAGTATTCAGGCCGCTTCAATTCCGTATACGGGGAAGGTGCCCTGGATGATCCGGGGATGGCCTTCTGGTATATGGCCGATGCCATTGCTGCCTATGAGCGTTCATGGGAGTTCAACCGCTTCGATTCGAAATACGATCATTTCCTCCGGGGGGAAGCAGAACTCACAGAGCAGGAGATCCGGGGAATGGGACTCTTTATTTCCGAAAACAAAGGGAATTGTGCAGCCTGTCACCCCAGCACCGCTTCAGCGGATGGGACTCCTCCCTTATTTACGGATTTTACCTACGATAACCTGGGGACACCCAAAAATCCTGAAAGTCCCTACTATATTCTTTCTGCCGAATTGAACCCGGATGGATTCGATTTTGTGGACCTGGGACTCGCCATAACGGTAAATGACCCGGCCGAGAACGGGAAGTTCCGTGTTCCAACCCTACGGAACGTAGCCATTACTTCCCCATATATGCACAACGGTATCTTTAAAAGCCTTTACGAAGTGGTGGCATTTTACAATACCCGTGACCTGGGTCCGTGGCCACCACCCGAGGTAAAAGAAAACGTCAATTACGAAGAACTTGGCGATCTGAAGCTCAGCAACCAGGAGATCGAAGACCTTGTTGCCTTCCTGGAAACCCTGACCGACGGGTGGGCGGGTACAGCTCCTTGATGTCCGGGGCCATTGCGATCGCCTGCAAATCTGCCTTCTCGCTTAGGATCACCTGAAGCGTATCATCATATTCTATATAACTGTATACTTCTTTGAATTTCTCTACTTCCACCTTGTCCCCAAACAATATACTTTCTACAATATCTTCAAGCGGATATAGCTTGCCATCAGATTTAAGCTGTGTAACAATTTCCAACCAGGGTTCACGTATCTCTGCCCTGTTCCAAGGTGATATCCAATCGTTTTTGTAATAGTAATCAATGAGAAGCTATGAGCAAATGCTTAATAAGTCTGATATATTCTTAACAAAACTAACCCAGGCCCTTGAGGCCAGGATTGTTTTCATTTTACACCTTCCGTAGGGTGAGTGTTATTAATTATGTTAAATCTCTAACTGTTGCGTTTTGTTGTGGCTAATCTAGATTAATAGCACTTAGCCCTGAATTGTTACCCATGTTTCGTATAGTTTTACAACATCATGAAAATGAGGGCGATAGATTTGACTTTTTGCCTGGAATATGGATAAATTTGTGGAGGGAAGTTTCCAAAATGCAAGTGTCAGGTGCCAAAATGTCAAGAGGAAATATCCAGATGAAAGAAAGCGATTACAAAATGAAAAACATAATTAACCACACATTCAACACTAAAATGTAAATAGCAAATGGTATAAACAATATGAGGAAAGGATATAATCTCATGAAATAGGGAAAATCATAGATAAGGATAGTGTAAAACAAAATGCAAACAGAAAAGGACCAAATAGAGGTGGGAGGATTCCAAATAGCTACTTGACCTGACCATATGTCAAATCTCAAGATGCTGATATGAATAAGAAACAGAGTAATAAGTTAAATGCCTACATCAGTGTGATGGGGGTGCTGGATAAAAACCGGAAGATCTGCAATTCCATCCCCATGCTGGCTCAAACCGTGGGCGACTTCGGGAACCTGGTTAAGGAGATCAAAGAGGTGGGGGCCTGGATGGAAATGGATACCACAGGAGAGACCTCTGCCAAGATTCAGGCAAAGGAACAACTGGCCCGGCTGGCAAGCGGATTGGCCGCCGCAGGCATGGCCTGTGCCTATGACCGGTCGGACAAGGAAATGGAAGCGGCCCTGGATTATGCCTATTATAAAATCCGCTATGCCAGGGATGCGGACACACTGGAGATAACGGGGGCCATTGCTGAGGTCCTGGGCCAGCATCAGGCCGAGCTGACCGACTACCTGGTTACAGAAGATGATCTGGCCGATCTTCTTCGGCATAAGGAGGCTTTCAGGGAGGCCATGGCGATCAAAGGGGGAGCAAAGAGCGGAAGGGTGTCCGATACCCGGAAACTGGCACAGCTTTTCGAATCAAGCGATAACTTGCTCCACCGGAAACTGGATCGCCTGATGCTTCGCCTGAGAGAAGCTTATCCTGACTTTTTCCTGGCCTATCAAGCCGCCCGAACAATTGTGGATCGCTGATCCTGTTACTCAAAAGGAACCACCTCCGCCGGGTCCTTTGCTCTTGCTCCAGGGATCCATTCCATCTGCGGCGCCACTGACAAAGTCGGCACCTACCTTGATCAAGGGTTTGTAGTTTTTTATACTGACCAGTTCCGTATTCTCATATAACATTTCTTTAAGATTTCGGCCAGCTGTTTTTATGTAAATTGCGCCAGTCCGTTGTGAAACCAGAAACCAGAAATAATATGAATGAACTTAGCAAATCTGACATCGAATTCTTCCAGGAGAACGGGTATCTCGTAGTCCGGGATCTGATTGACCGGGAAACGGTTCTTGCTTATCGAAAGATCTATGATGAATTTGTATCCGGAGCTATCGATGTAGGTTCAAACCGCAGAGACCTGAAAGGGAAAGATGGGAATTCGAAATCGGAGAGCATTACGCAGATCATGGTCCCGTCCAGACATTATCCGGCGCTTCAGGATTCCGAGTATTATCAAAAGATTCGTTCCATCGCCAGAGAACTACTGGGCGAAGATCTGGAAATAGACTTTGATATGTTTATTAATAAAGCTCCGCACAGTGATGCTCCGACCCCCTGGCACCAGGACTGTGCCTACTGGATAGACATGCCCGATAAAAGGGCTGTCAGCGCTTGGATGCCGCTCGACGAAGCCTACCTGGATAATGGTTGTATGTGGTATGTGCCGGGCTCTCACCTGAAACCCATGCGAAAGCATGCTTCTACAGCAAAAAACGGGGCTCTCATATGTGAGGGGAACGAAAAGGAAGCCACTGCGGTACCACTCAGTCCCGGTTCATGTGTGCTTCACCATGGGGGCACCGTCCATTATAGCCGGGGGAACACCACAAGCGATATCAGAAGGGCCATGATTGTAAACTTAAGACCGCAGCAGATGATTGATTTTGAAAGAAATCAGGGTTTCGACCACACGGGTGAAAATAAGGTACGCAATCAGGGCAAAACAATTAATCGGTGATTACCCGCAGCTTGCTGCGGGGAAAATCAATCCGCTGCTAATCACCAGAAAAGGTCGTATATTTATACTTGGCATAAAACCTCCGTATCATGTTAGTCAAGTTTAAGAATTTCCCCATGGCCGCTTTGCTGCTGGCTGTGGCTATGCTGTATTCGTGCCAGGGCATTCAGGGAGACCGTTCGTCTGCATCCCGGTATGATAAGCTGAAGGCCTACGCCGATGAGATTAAAGTCATCAACACCCATGAGCACCAGCGCTGGAGTGAAGAAAATGCGGTGATGCACCACAAACTGTCCCACCTGATCCAGGCCTCCTACCTGGGAGCCGATGTGGTATCGGCCGGTGGCGCTTGGATCGAAAGCGAAAAACTGGACAGCATGTCCATGGAAGAATATTGGAACATTAACGGCACCGCGCTGGATAAGTGCAGGAATACCAGCTACTACAGCCATTTCCTTTCCGGCTTCAAAATCCTCTATGATTTTCAGGATCCCTGCTTCACCGCTTCAAATGTGGTGGCACTTTCAGAGGAAATCGAGAAGAACTATTCGGATTACAGGAAATGGTTCCACCAGGCCTTTGAGCAGGCAGGATTCGAGCTTATGTTTCTGGACCAGTACTGGAATCAGCTGAACACGGAGATTGACCAGGAGCACTATGCCCTGGTTTTTAATATCAACAGCCTGGTTAGCGGGGCCAGCCTTAAGCCTGCGCCCGGACAGGAAGGTCCGGAGCTTTTCCGGTTTGCAGCGGAGGAAGGGTACAGGTTGCAGACCCTGGACGAGTACCTGTCTTTCTGCGACCTTTTGCTCCAGAAGAACCTGGCAAGCGGGGCCGTTTGCCTGAAAAATTCCATGGCCTACTCGCGCTCTCTCTATTACGAAAAGGTGTCCAGGGAGTTAGCCGCCAGCCTCTATGCCTTACCTTCTTCTGCATTGAGCCCGGAAGAAGGCAAAAAGATCGAGGACTTTGTGTTCCACTGGATCATAAAAAAATCAGCAGAATACAAACTTCCCATTCAGATACATACCGGATACCTGGCGGGAAATGGAAACACCCTGGATAACGGCCACCCCCTGAAGCTCAATAATTTATTTCTGGAATACCCGGAGGCACGCTTTGTCCTTTTCCATGGAGGTTTTCCATGGACCGGGGAATATGGGTCCTTCGGCAAGATGTTCCCCAATGTGTACCTGGACCTGGTTTGGCTGCCGCAGATTTCAAGAGAACGGGCGGTGCTTGCCCTGGACGAGATGCTGGACCTGGTTCCCTACAACAAGTTTTTCTGGGGCGGGGATTGTGCTTTTATTGAAGAGTCCACCGGCTCCCTGGAATTTGGTCGCTCGGTGCTTGCTGAGGTGCTGGATCGGCGTTTATCCAGGGGACTGCTTACCGAGGAGCTGGCCCTGCAGATCATGGATGCCATATTCCGCGAGAATGCCATCCATGTTTTTGCCCTGGAGGAAGGCCTGGGATCAACTCCATAGAAGGTGAATTCCCGGGAAGATCAACGTTCTTCAAATTTCACAGGGATCTCCAGAAATTTTTTCTTTCGTGTTATAAAAAGGGTAAGGGAAAAATTAAACAGAAAGTGTATCCACATGGCTATCAGAACACTCCGGCCCTTGTTATAGAAATAGGTGATTACCATGGATACCGAGAGGATCGCAAGCATAAAGGAGATGCAATAATAAACCAAATCTATTCCTGTATACCCCGACAGTATCATCAAAGGGAGATGCCGGAAAGCCCATACCAGGTCCACCCGTGCCCCTCCCTTTTATATAAAATTAAGGCGGTAATAAAGAGCAAAACAAAGGGCAGATAAAACAGGATCCGGTAAGCGGACAGAAAGGGGACCCCTTTGTCCAAAAACACGGGGATCCCTCGATAAAGACCCACATAAATCGTGCAGAGCTAATCATAAAATACCAGATGGAGTGAAAGATGGATATGGGTTTAATATCAATAGCCAGGATCAGTTCCACCAGGGCTGTGGGTATATTCAGAACAAGGTATTCTGAGGTGATGATTTCTACACGGCCAAATAAAACCAACAGGCTTGCAGTGGCTGCTGACAGGACACCCACAAAGCCCCAAACTGAAAGCCACAAAGGGATACATTTTGTTTTAATCATGTGGATGTAGAACAGCATGTTCCCTATGCACAAAACCAAGATCATAAACACATGATTAATTAAGTCACGCGTGGTCTTAGGGGATTCATGTACCAGCGTTTTCTCAAGGATAAACTAGAAGATTAGTTAAACAACTAGGAAACAAGTTAAAAAACCAGGCTAAAAACGGTTTCTTTATTTGGTACGGAATTAACTGTAATGGTTCCGCTGTGTAATCTCATGATTTGCCTGGACAGGCTCAATCCAATACCCGAGCCCATATTTTTTGTGGTATAAAACGGAATAAATATATCCTCAATAATGGCGGATGGAATGCCACATCCATTATCCTGAACACTAATGATTACCCTGTTTTCAATACTTTTGAAGGCATTCACCCGGACCTTGCCATTTCCGGAATCCCCCAGGGCCTGGAAGGCATTTTTAATCAAATTGATCAATACCTTTTCCAGCAAACTAATATCTGCTGTGAGCTCCAGGGTGTTCGGTGAGCTGGTAAATGACAGGGCAATGCCATTGGACGCGGCTCCTTCTTTGAGCAAGGTTTGAAGTTTATCGAACAGATCCCGGATGGGGAAGGTTTCAAATTTGGGTTGTGGCAACGCGGTCAGGCTTCTGTATTTTCCTACAAAATCAATTAATCCCCTGCCTGTGGTTTCAATGGTATCCAGGCTATCCACTGTTTTATACAGCAGGGCCTCATCCAGTTCATCAATCTTCATCAGGGATCCCGTATCTTTCCTGACAAAGTATTTTTTAGTGGTGTTTGCCAGGGAGGTTATCGGACTGACCGAATTGGAAATCTCATGGGTTAATACCCGGATCAGTTTTTGCCAGGAATCCAGTTCGTTTTGCTCCAGTTCTACCCGGATATTCTGAATGGATAAAAGATTCAGGGTCTCCTTTTCGAATTTAAAAATACTGAGTTTTAAGGAAAGAAACAGCACCGCTTGTTCGGTAGCTACCTTAATCACCTGATGATTATTGGGCTGAAGATCCACCATGCATTTAAAAAGTTCGGGATACCTGTTCCCTATATCTGCAATGTTGCTAAGCTGGGCTATCTGCAGTAATTTTTTTGCAGCATTGTTGAAAATCTCTATGCTTCCATCTTTCGTATAGGATATCAGGCCCACCCCCACCTGTTCTACCAGGTTGTTCAGGAAGATGCTTTGCCGGGCATTTTGTCTTCGCATTTCACCAATGGATCGATTCAGTTCATTCAGCGAGTGATTCAGGGAATCGAAGATCTTTCCTTCCTGATTGTGCGAATAGGTAAGTACCGAATCTTCGTAATGTACCGAGTTAAAAAATTGGGCCAGCTTGCGGTTGGTCTTGTTGACATACCGGGCCAGATTATACACCTGGTATACGATCAGGATTCCTATTCCAATAAGACTCAGGTAATACTCCTTGTGCAGGAAGGGTAGCACATAGATAAAAGCAAAGGAGCTGATAATGATGAGTATAATCCGGATCAGAACTGCTGAGAAAAGGCTTTTGCTATACATGAATTGGCAGCTAAAGGTTATGTTTCTGGATCTTGTTGTAGAGTGTCTGTCTGGCAATATTCAACTCTTTGGCTGTTTGATACACATTCCCCTTGTTTTTTTCAAGTGCTTTCATGATACCGTGTTTCTCAATTTCGTCTAAAGTTACCGGGGCATTTTCAGAAGATGTCGATGCTTGTTTGGGCAAATACAAATCTTGAGGCATGATCCTGTTGGTATCAGATAATATGACCGCTTTTTCGATGGTGTGTTGCAGTTCCCTGACATTTCCGGGCCAATGGTAATTCTGTAGAACTTTGGATGCTTCTTTATTCAGTTTCAGGGAGTCCTTCCCATATTTTGCCTTAAAATTATTGAGAAAAAATTCAGATAGTTCCAGAATATCATCGCCCCGGTCACGCAAAGGGGGAATGGTGATCTCAATGGTATTAATCCGGAAGAACAGGTCCTCGCGAAATAAACCCTCTGAGATCATTTCCTTCAGATTTTTGTTGGTTGCGCAGATTAATCTTGTATCAAACGCTATGGGAGTATTGGATCCAATCCGGGTAAAGGTTCTGTTTTGCAATGCAGATAACAATTTGGCCTGCATGGAAAGTGAAAGATTCCCTATTTCATCCAGAAACATGGTTCCTTCAGAAGCGATTTCAAATCGTCCTCTGCGCATTTCTTTTGCATCGGTGAAGGCCCCTTTTTCGTACCCGAACATTTCGCTTTCAAACAGAGACTCACTTAGGGAACCCATATCCACATTGATCAGTATTTCCTGGTTTCGGATCGATTGCCGATGTATCTCACGGGCAACCAGTTCTTTCCCGGTTCCATTTTCACCCAGGATAAGAATGTCCACATCGGTTCCGGCTACTTTCTTAATGGTTTCATGAACCTCCTGCATGACAGAGGATGAGCCGATGAAACAAGCATACTTCTTCTCAATATTTTCAACCAGCGACTTTTGCTTTTCCTTCAGGGACTCCACTTCAAGTTTAGATTGCTTGAGTTTACAGGCTGAGTTTAAGGTTGCCAGCAATTTATCATTGTCCCAGGGTTTGACTACAAAATCGGCAGCCCCTTCTTTTACTGCCCTGACGGCCAGGTCCACATCGCCATAGGCTGTGATGGGAATAATAACAGCATTGGGATCCATGTTGAGAATTTCCTTCATCCAGAATAAACCTTCGTTTCCGGATTGAACACTTGCCGAAAAGTTCATGTCCAGAAAAATGGCATCATAATCATGTGCTCTGACCATGCCGGGAATTAAATTGGGATTGCTGACGGTATGAACTTCATCCACCTCCATCTCAAGTAGCCGGGTCAGCGCAGTGAGGATGTTCTTGTTGTCGTCAACGATCAGAAGTTTTCTTTTTCTGGCGCTCATAGGCATAAATGTATGGCATTTCTCCACAAATGTCTAATATTTAGGCAGTAAATGTCCAGATATTAGGCAGTAGGCTGCTGGCGGTCTGCCACATAAAGGGCTTAAGGACTTCTTCTATAGCGAGATAAAATTCCGGTATGCTATTTGACTTAGAGGTGTCAAAGTTTTAAAACGATGATCAGGAATTACATCATAACCGCTCTCAGAAATATTGTAAGGTTTAAACTGCATTCAGCGATCAATATCGGCGGACTTGCACTGGGGGTTTCCATATTTACACTGATAATGATTTACGTTGTGAGTGAACTAAGCTACGATAAGTATCATAAGAACTTCACAAAAATATACAAGGTAAGTGTGAATAATGGATTGGAAACTACCGCTCATTTAGGGCATTTGTTGCAGGAAAACTTTCCCGAGATTGAGTATATGGTTCGTATAGATCGGCGTTACGGGGGTGGGCAAAAAGCCTACTTAACGAATATGGAATCAGAAGAAGCTGTTGAATTCGAAGATATCATTTATGCGGATACTGGTTTTTTTAATATGTTTAGTGTTGAACCGATTGCAGGTGATTTATCCACAGCTCTTAAAGATCCATATTCGCTTGTCCTGACAGAATCATATGCAAGAAAACTTTTCGGAAGTGCGGATGCCATAGATAAAATCGTTGGTTTCGTAAGCGCAGATGGAAGACTCAGACGAGATTTCACCATAACAGCGGTTATTGGAGATCAACCTGGCAATTCGTCTTTAAAATATACAGCTATTGCATCATTTATCACTATGAATGATATCAAGCCGGGAGGTGTTGAGGCCGATCAGGATTACTATAATTGGGGATATTATACCTTTTTAATGCTTCGTGATCATATTGATAAACAGTTATTTGAAAACAAAGCCCTTGATGAATATATCAATTTTACATGTGAAACTTATGAAATTGATCCGGCAAGTGAAGAAGCAGCTGAAATGACGATGGATTTAGTTCCCCTTGCTGAGGCGCCATTTTATGGAAATAACAAACGTCAATTCATTTCCCTGATTATTCTTTTAGGTGCGCTTATCCTGGTGATTGCTTTAATCAATTTTCTAAATCTCTCCCTTGCAAAATCATCCTTAAGGAGTAAAGAGATAGGCCTAAGGAAGGTTGGGGGAGCCTCTCGTAAAAACCTCATTTCCCAGTTTATTGGGGAAGCAATTGTATTGGTAATGATTGCGGTTATGGCTTCCCTTATTCTTACAGAAACCATAAAACCACTTTTTAATACCATGGTCGGGAAGGAGTTATCCATTGGGTATATTGATAAACCACAAGTCCTTCTGATATTCCTGGCAGGGACCATTGTACTAGGTGTTCTGGCCGGATTCTATCCTGCCATTGTTTTGTCCCGCTTTAATCCCATACAAACAATAAAGAATGAAGTAAGCACGGGTAAGAAGTGGATGGCATTCCGACAATTATTTTCTATCATTCAAATAGCAATTTCTCTTGTTCTGATTATTGGGGTGGTGATCATTTCGAAACAGATAAACTTTCTGAAAACAAAAGACTTAGGTTTCGATAATAAAAATATAATTTACTTCTCTTCAAATAGGGATATCAGTAAAAAATATGAATTATTCAAGCAAAGAATTTTAGAAAGCCCTGCTATCTATAGTGTAAGCCGCGCGGGAAATGAATTTGGTAGTCCCTATCATATAACTGCTGACGAAGAGTTTAATGGCGTGAAAAAATCCTTTCAGCTTATGATGGCTGATCCGGATTTTGTCGAAACTATGGGGCTCGAGATTGTAGAAGGCAGGAATTATCAATGGGACAGGGCAAATGATATAGGCGGAATAATTATCAATGAAACCGCCGCCAGAGAGTTTGGGATGGATAGTATTATCGGTTTCAGAATGTCTTTGTTTAGTGAGAAACAAGAGAAGATTCTTGGAATCTATAAAGATGTGCATAATGAATCATTTCGGCAGGAGATATCGCCAACTGCATTGATGAACTACCCGCGTATGTTGAGCAAGATCATGATAAAGGTCAATAGACAGACCAGGGAAGCAGCCATTGCTCATGTGGAGAGTGTATGGAATGAAATCATACCAGATGTTCCATTTCAGTATAATTTTCTTGAAGAGAAGTACGATCAATTGTATGAGGCAGAAACCAAATTCGGATTGGTCATCAAATTTGCAGCTCTGTTTTCCATTGTAATTGCGTGTTTGGGACTTTTCGGGATGGTTTCCTATACCAGCGAGCGAAGAAAAAAGGAAATCGGGATTCGAAAATCAAACGGGGCCTCTGCTGCAGATATTTTGGTGCTCCTGAATTCAGGAATTGTGAAATGGGTTGGGATAGCCAGTATCCTTGCCATCCCAATCGCGTATTATGCAACCGATAAATGGCTGCAGAATTTTGCTTATCGAACCCCGGTCAATGTGGGCGTTTTTGTTTTAGCGGTTTTCATCGTACTGGCAATTTCTTTACTGGCCGTGACCATAGTGGTTGTGCAGGCAGCCAGGACAAACCCGGCAGAGTGTTTAAGGTCTGAGTAAAATACATTAGTGGACTTCCCCAGCTAGTGTAGACAGTTAGTTAAGCTACAATGAAATCAGATTACCTGGTCATCTCAAATATCGTAAAGAAATGGATCCAGTCTATGTTGAATTAGGGTATGATTCTACAGCAGTTCTTGATAATTTTTGTGTCAAGCTATTTCAGGATAAGACACATTATAGAGGTGAAACCAGAAACATCTATGCTCTCAGCTTTCCACATTGCCATGCATCAGCAGGTCGATCGCTTCATCGAAGGAGCCGGCTGCAATAATCTCCCCGGAGTTTACAAAGAATATCTCGTCGGCATTCTGGATGGTGTTCAGGCGATGGGCGATGATCACCTTGGTGGTGGTTGGGGGCAGATTCTCCACAATGGCTTCCAGTTGCTTTTCGGTCACTGTATCGATATTGGCGGTGGCTTCATCAAGGATCAGAAGTTCCGGTTTTCTCAGGATCGCCCGCATGAAAGCGACCAGCTGCTTCTGGCCCAGGCTGATCCCGTCGCCTGACACCTGGATGGGAGTGTCCAGTCCCTGATCGAAACGCTTCAGGAGGGCCGTCAGCCGCGCTTCCTTGAGTGCCTCTTCCAGCTGACCGTCCTGAAGACCGGCACATTCTGTATTTCCGTACAGAATGTTCTCACGGAGGGTGCCGGAAAAGAGCAGGGGATCCTGGAGGATAAATCCAATCTTCGATGCCCTTTCGCAGGGGGTATAGGACCTGATATCCCTGCCATCGAGGAGGATGGTCCCCTTCGTGGCATCGAACAGCCGGGCCACCAGCGAAGCTGTCGTGGTCTTGCCCCCACCCGGTAGGACCTACAAAGGCATAGGTCCTGCCCCGCTGCAAATCAAAGTTGACCTTGTGCAACACCTCTTTTCCATTGGGGTAAGCGAAGGTAACATTCCCGAAATGTATATAGGGTGCATTTGCCACTTCCCCGGCATCTCCCAACTGCGTAAGATTGGATTCCAGGGAAAGCAGTTTGGAGATCCTGTCCCATGCCGCCAGAGCCTGCTGGAAACTGGCCCACAGGGCTGCCAGCTGTCGCAATGGGTTATAAAAATTGGTGATATAGACCAGGAAGCTGATCAGCAGGCCGATGGTAAAACGACCCTGGATGATCAGACATATCCCCAGAGCGAGGACGATCAGCTGACCCACATGGGAAGCAAAGGTATAGATTGGTGTCAGGATGGTATTCGCAATACCCGCATGAATGGATTTCGTATAATTCTCCTGATTGGCTTCTTCAAACTTCCTTCGGAAGTAATCCCGCCTGTTAAAGGCAATCACCACCTTAAAGTTTGCCAGGCTTTCCTGGATCTGGGCCGATAAACTGCCCAGGCTCTTCAGGCTTTCCTCATTTTTCCTCCTGATCCAGGGAGAAGAGAGTTTGGTGACAAGCCAGATGATCACGGCGGGAGAAAGGGCTGCTAATCCCAGCGGGAGGTTGATTGCCAGGAGCAATATACCTGCACCTGCCATGGAGATCAGGCTGCCTATAAATCGCATCAAAGATTGTGAAAAGAACTGGTTCACCTTATCGGTGTCGTTGTTGATCCTGGATATCAGGTCCCCGGATTTGTTCTGGTTAAAGAATTCCAGCGGCAGTTCCTGCAGTTTGAGGAACACGGAATTCCTGAGCGTGTATAGCATGCGCTGGCCAATGCCGCCCATCAGGCGCATCTGGGCATAGTTGATTACAAAAGCTGCCATATACATCGCCAGGAGGATGCCCGAATAGACCAGCACCCCATCGTAGTTTTTAGCCTGTACATGGGTATCGATGGTATACCCCACCAGGTAGGGCCCTGCCAGGTTGAGACCTGCGTTCAGGAAAATAGCGATAAAGGCGATGTTCAGTTTACGGCGTTCGCCGCTGATAATGGTAACCATCTTCCGCATGGCTGCAATGAGCGGAAGTTTTGTTTCACCCTTCTCCAGTATGCTATTCAGGTCATAGTTCATAGTGCTGTGTGGTTTTTTGTGAACTATAGATCTGAATGTATTCCGGGGAGTGTTCCATTAAATAACGGTGGGTTCCGGAGGCGATCACTTCTCCTTCCATAAGGAGAATGATCTGGTCAAAATGCCTGACCGGTGCAATTTTCTGGGTAACCGACAGGAGGGTCAGGCCGGGGTAATTATTCTGGATATTGCATAAGATCTTATTTTCGGTATTCCGGTCCACGCGGGACGTAAAATCGTCCAGCAGCAATATTTTCGGATTCAGTGCCAGTGCCCTGGCCAGCATGATCCTTTGTTTTTGTCCGCCCGAGAGGCTGGTCCCTCGTCTCCGAGACCAGAGTGTCAAGCTTATCCGGAAGGGTTTCGATAAAATCTGCAAGTTCGGCTGTTTCCATGGCTTTGATAAGCGCTTCCTCCTTTACAGAATCGTTAAAGGCGATATTTTCCTTCAGGCTGAGGTTGAACATGACACTATCCTGGAATACCACTCCCAGCTGCTGGTGGAACACCTCTTCGGAATAATCCTCAATGGACACCCCGTCAATTTCAATCTTTCCAGCATCTGGCTTGAGCAGATTGGAAAGAAGATACAATAACTGGCTTTTTCCCGCTGCAGTGGGCCCGATAATGGCAGTATTGCTTCCTTCAGGGATGGAGAAGGAGACTTCCTTCAGCACCGGTTTTTCCCCATAGCTCAGGCTGACCTTTTCCATACGGATGTTCCCTCTGATATCGGTGAGGATGGATCCGGGCACTTCCGGAGGCGGCTCTTCCAGAACCTGACGGATCCTCCCGTAAGAGGCGGTGGCCGAAGCGATGATATTGCTCATAAAGCCGATCATGATAATCGGGAATATCAGCATGATCAGGTAGCTGTTGAATGCAGCAAAATTACCCAGTGAAAGTGTTCCGGCTACTACAAAATGGCCCCCCAGCGCAAGAATGGTAACCACGGCCATATTGGAAACAAACATCACGATGGGGATCAGGACAGAAAAAAGCTTTACGATCAGGAGGCCCAGATCCCTCGACTCCATGTTCTTTTCAAGAAACTTCTGACTTTCAGGTTGTTGGGAATTTAATACCCGGATCAGGGCAGAGCCCAGAATACTTTCATTAATGATCCTGTTCAGAGCGTCAATAAGCTCCCTGCTTTTCCGGAAGATCACCTTTACCTTCCGGAACACAATAAAAAAGGCGGTGGCGATGATCGGTACGATCACCAGCACTGCCAGGGCCAGTTTCCAGTTGATCGAGATGAGCAGTACAGCAGCGCCGATGATCACAAACAGGGAAGAAATGATGTTCACAAAGGCCTGCGATACAAACATCTTCACCGAGTCCATATCGGAGGTGAGGTTTGTCAGGAATTTGGCCGGGTCGGACTTCAATATGTAGGAGTAACTCTGATGAGATATTTTGTCGGAGACTTTTTTCCGAAGGTCTTTAGCGACCCTTTCGGAAGTGAAGGTTTGTATTAAGCCCTGGGACAGGGTGAATATAAATATGCCTGCAGCCGCCGCCAGGAATTGCATGATAACGATTCTGATATTGAAGTTATTTGCCGAGAAGGCATCGATTGCATGGGCGATGATTCTGGGAATAAGCAGGTTTACCGCACTTCCGGCCAGGGCCATAATAATCAAAACAATAACGATCCCTTTGTAAGGTCCGAGGACATTAAATAGTCCTGCGCGTTTGCCAGTCTTTTTTTCTTTTGCTTTTGGTGATCTCCCCATCTTTTTTCTCAAACAATACTAATAGAACCAATATTCTGCAAAATTGATCAAATTAATTTCAGGAAGGAAAAATTTTGGGCCTAGTAACTCATCTCATCCAGCTTCACTTTGCCCCGGAAGGTGCGGTACACAAAGATGGTATAGGCCAAAACCAGGGGAAATCCAATGGCAGTTATGGTCAACATAATCCCCAGGGCTTTCTCCGAAGAAGCTGCATTGTAAATGCTCATGCTGTTTTGCATGTCGCCCCGGTCAAGAAGAATGATGGGATAGAGTTCGATGGCCACCAGGATCAGTAGAAAACTGATGGACAGGGCGGAGAAAATGAAGGACCACGTGTATTTTCCTTTACTTGCCAGCCTGGGTACATTGGCTATGCTCAGAAAGGCCAGTACCGGTACAATGAACAGCACCGGGGTGGAGATGAAACGGTCCGTCAGGTGGGGAAAATAGAATATGGAAATAACTGTAACCAGTAAAAAGGTCAGTACAAAAAACAGGATGGCCCTGCGCAAAAGGCGCACTACCTTTTCAAACAATATACCTTCCGTTTTCATGGTCAGGTATATGGCTCCATGGACCATAAACAGGGCCAGGGTTGTCAGGCCCACGGCAAGGGCATAAGGGTTGAGAAACTCCAGCCACTGCCCGGTGAATACAAATTCCTCATTCATGCTAATGCCAATCAGCACATTGCCCAGGACGATGCCTAATAACAGGGCCAGCATGGCACTGGAGACCCCGTAGCAGACATCCCAGGTATTCCTCCACCATTTCATGTTCTCCTTTCCCCGGAATTCAATGGAGACGGCCCTGAAGATGAGAAATCCAAGAAAAAGGATGAAGGGGATATACATGGCAGAAAAAAGGGTGGCGTAGGCTTCAGGAAATCCGGCGAAAAGTGCCCCTCCTCCGATCACCAGCCATACTTCATTGCCATCCCATACCGGTCCCACCGCATTCAGTGCAATCCTTCGGCTGCGGTCATCCCGGAAAAACAAATGCCAGGCTCCGGCACCCAGGTCAAATCCATCCAGAATGGCATAACCTGAAAATAAACCCCCTACTATCAGGAACCATAGGGTGGGATAGTCAATTCCAAGAAAAGTTTGCATACCCATTTAATTTAAGATTTGTCAGGATCAAACTGCAAGGCTATATCTTTTAGCTTCAGCCGGTTATCAATATCACTTTCATCGAATGGACCTTTCCGTATCTTCCTGGTTAGCAGATATAGAAAAAGCACCAGGAGCAGCAGGTAAATGAGAAAGAAAAAGATCAAAGAGAATACTACCTGGTCTGCATTCACTGCCTCTGATAGCGCATCGGCGGTTCTCAGGTGATTATATACCACCCAGGGTTGCCGGCCCATTTCTGCGGAATACCATCCGAACTGGTTGGATATTTGAGGCAGTACCACCGATCCAACCAGGATCCAGAGATACCATCTGTGGTTGAATATCTTTCCCTCTCCACCACTGGAAGGTTCCATAAAGGGTGATGGCAATCAGAAGAAGTCCGATGGCTACCATGATATGATAAAACTGGAAAATGGCATTCACGGCCCCGGGTCGTTCATCCTCCGGAAAGGCATTTAACCCGGCCACAGGTTCATGGAAATTCCAGTGCACCAGGAAACTGAGCCCGCCAGGGAGCTTGATCCCTTTCACCTCCTGGGTTTCTTTATTTACCCAGCCAAAAAGGTATAGATCACCCGGAGCTTCCTCTTCAAAATGACCTTCAAATGCAGCCAGTTTGGCCGGTTGGTTTTCAGCCACCCCGTCCGCAGATTGGTGCCCGGTCACCAGTTGAGCCACGGCCGCAAGGGTAGCCACCACGAGCCCGATTTTTAATCCCCGGTGGGATAGCTCCACATAACGGTCCTTCAGAAGATAGAAGGCATGTACACTGATCACCAGAAATGCTCCTGCCAGGAAAGCACCAATCCAAACGTGCAACACGCGGTCCACGGAAGAAGGATTAAAGACCATGGCCCAGAAATCGGTTATTTCTGCGCGGGCCTGCAGGCCTTCTCCCACAATATGGTATCCGGCAGGGGTTTGCTGCCAGCTGTTGGCTACCACAATCCATACGGCCGAGAACATGGATCCCAGAAATACCCCTATGGTCGCAATGAAATGGACCCGGGGTTTTACCCGGTTCCAGCCAAACAACAGGATTCCCAGGAAGCCACTCTCCAGGGCAAAGGCAAAAATCCCCTCCGCAGCCAGGGCGCTCCCGAAGACATCGCCCACATACCTTGAATAACGGGCCCAGTTGGTCCCAAACTCGAATTCCATTACAATCCCGGTAGCCACCCCGATGCCAAAGGTAAGGGCGAATATGCGGGTCCAGAAACGGGTCAGGGTTTCATACATTTTATCCCCTGTTCGCAGGTAGAGGAACTCCATAACCACCATCACCAGTCCCAATCCAATGGAGAGTGGCGGGTAGATATAATGAAAGGCGATCGTAAATGCGAACTGGAGCCGGGAAAGAATTTCAACATCCATCTTTAAAAGCTTATTTTCAGAATTACAATTTAGGTAAAACATCCTTCCGATTCAGAAATCCTCTGCAAAAACTGTATATTTCGAGGTGTATCTCAATCCCGTCCTATGAAAGAAAAACTCAGTATGCTTACAGAGCTCATCAAACTTGCGCGATGCGACCACAAAGTGCGCGAACAGGAGTATCAGTTTCTGCAAACCATTGCCCGGTCACTCCATGTAAGCCAGGAAGAGTTCGATTCCCTGTTCGAAAACTACATCGAATTCACCCCCCCCGAATCTGAATTTGAGCGGATATTGCAGTTCCACCGGCTGGTTCTGCTTATGAATGTGGACGGGGAAACCAGCGATTCAGAACTTGATTTCATCAGAGACATCGGCATACGGATAGGGCTAAGCACTAATGCAACGAACCGGGTACTTGATGAAATGAACAATTACCCCAATCAGGTCATTCCACCCGAGAAGCTGATTGAGATTTTTAAAGCACAGTATAATTGATACACTCAGGAAATTAGGCATTATGATACAAAACATTAAGCAATCACTGAGTCAGCTGGCACAAGGTGCCAATACAGAAGCTCCGGTCTGGATCATTGCACTTGCCATAGTGGCAGGAAGTTTGTTGCTATATTTTGTAGTATCCGGGATCATCGTCCGGATCGGGAAGAAATCGCCCGAAAGTACACTGGCCAGGGCCTGGAGAAAATTTAAAAATCCTGCCCTGGTGGTGGTCCTGCTTTTTGATTTTATTGTCCTCAAAGAACTGTTTACCCTGGGAGAGGAGGCTTCTGCTTCTATCAGACATTTTATCACCGTATCGATTATCTTCTGCGTCACCTGGCTGCTGATCAAAGCCATCCACCTCACCAGGGAAGTGATCCTGCGTCAATACGATATGGGAGAAAAAGACAACCTGAAAGCCCGAAAGGTATACACCCAGTTCAGGGTCATGGAGCGGATTGTTATTTTCACGGTGATCCTGATTGCCATCGCCATTGCCTTAATGACCTTTGATGGGATCAAAAGGATCGGGATCTCATTGTTTGCTTCGGCTGGAGTGGCCGGAATCATTATTGGATTTGCATCACAGAAATTGCTGGGCTCCATCCTGGCAGGTTTTCAGATCGCTTTGACCCAGCCCATCCGCATTGAGGATGTAGTGATCGTGGAGAATGAATGGGGATGGATCGAAGAGATCACCCTCACCTACGTGGTGGTCCGGATCTGGGACAAACGCAGGCTGATCGTGCCCACCACCTATTTCATTGAAAAACCATTTCAAAACTGGACCCGGGTGTCTGCAGACATCCTGGGAACGGTTTTTATTTATACAGACTACCAGGTTCCCATAGGAGAACTCAGGAAAGAATTCACCAGGATCCTAGGAGAGAGTGGCCTGTGGGACGGAAAAGTGAATGTGATGCAGGTTACCAATGCCACGGATAAGACCATCGAAATTCGTGCCCTCATGTCCACTGCAGACTCTCCGACTGCATGGGACCTTCGGGTACTTGTGCGGGAAAAACTGATCTCCTTTCTGCAGGAGAATTATCCCCAGAGCCTGCCCAGAATGCGGGTGGAAATGGCTCCATCCCCCCAGGGTGAATCCGGAAAGTGACCAAAAGCGATTTCCGTGTCAAAAGCCAAAATTCCATTTTGGCCATGACAACAAACAAAGTATTCGAATGCAGAAAATTATCTGCTTTGAAACGGAGCAGGATCAGGTTGGTCCGACAAATTGCCTATGAAATCTATGTGAACAGGATCAAGGAGGGTATTCCGGGAGATGCCTTTTCTGACTGGGTACAGGCTGAAAAAAAACTGGAAGAACTAACCGCTAATCCAATTCAAGCTGTAAGCTCCGATCCGGTTCTTCCATGAGGTTCCAGTTCATCGGGAGATAAATATTCTTCAATGCCAGTTGGCGGCATTGCTTTCCAATCCTTTGCGAATCTCACCCCTAGCATAGAGGATGTAAATCCCATAGTTATTTTCCGAAATTAAGCAATGTCTGATTTTGCGGAATAATTGAACCAAATGACGGGAACCGTGTTCTATTTCGACAAGATGATATTGCTCTTAATCATAGGATTGGTGATGAATGCAGGTGCTGCTAAAAATGAAATTTGATAAAATACACGTTCGATGAACTCTCTTCCTGAAAGCCCTCAGAGCAAAGAACAATGGAACTTTATCCGGAATGCGGTCATCGGCATGTCCCTGCTATTACTACTGATGGCCAGCACGGTACAGGGGCAATCGGAGTACGTGGAGTATTATGGCCAGAGTTTGAGAATCAATAACATGGGGATGGCGGTCCTTGGAAGCTGGGCCCTCGCCAATATTTCTATCGGGGCCTATGGATGGAGTCAGAATACAGGGCAAAGGGCCTATTTCCATCAGATGAACCTGTTCTGGAATACGGTGAATTTGGGCATTGCCGGATTTGCCCTTTACAGCAATCTCACATCGGATTATGCCTTGCTGACAGGAGAAGAATTGCTTGCAAAGCAACTCCAGACCCAGCGCCTTTATCTGATCAATGCCGCTATCGATGTGGGCTATGTATCGGCCGGGTTTTTGCTGAGATACCTGTCTACAAAAAAACCAAAGAATGAGATGCGACTGATGGGGTATGGAAATTCCGTCATCTTGCAGGGCTCTTTCTTATTTGTTTTTGACCTGATCATGTACGGAATCCTTCAAAACCAACGGCTTGGTTTTTTACAGCACTTATCCTTTTCACCCATGCAGGACGCCTATGGCCTTGCTCTCACCTTTCAATTTTAAACACCGTGAAGATTTTATTAACAGGAGCCACCGGATACATTGGGAAAAGATTGCTGCCGGTACTGGTATCACAGGGCCATCAGGTGGTTTGTTGTGTTCGGGATAAGGACCGCATGGATATCTCAGGATTTGACAGCACCATGGTCTCTTTGGTGGAAGTAAATTTCCTGGAAGAGGATACTCTTAAGAACATTCCGGAGGATATTGATGTGGCTTATTACCTTATTCATTCCATGTCCACTTCGGTCGGTGATTTTGAGCAGCTGGAAAGAAGCTCCGCAGAAAATTTCAGGAATCGCCTAAATCGAACAAAGGCTCGTCAGGTCATCTACCTGAGCGGAATCATTAATGAGGAGAAGCTATCCAAGCATCTTTCTTCCAGAAAGGCGGTGGAACTTATTCTGGCAGAGGGAAGTTACCATCTCACCACCCTGCGGGCAGGGATCATTGTGGGGTCTGGAAGTGCCTCTTTCGAGATTATGCGCGATCTGGTGGAAAAGCTGCCTCTGATGGTGACTCCCCGCTGGCTGAATACCAGGGCTCAGCCCATTGCCATTCGCAATGTCATTCAGTTCCTTACCGGGGTGCTATTGAATCCTCCCACCTTTGACAGAAATTATGATATTGGAGGTCCGGATATTCTTACCTACCGGGAAATGCTTCTTGACTTTGCCAGTATCAGGAAGCTGAGACGAACCATCTGGGTGGTTCCGGTGATGACCCCCAAATTATCTTCCTACTGGCTCTATTTTATTACCTCCACCTCCTACAGACTGGCGGTGAACCTGGTAAACAGCATGAAGGTCGAGGTGGTTTGTGAGGAAAACGACCTGAAGGAGCTGCTGCAAATAGAGCCAATGACCTACAAAGAAGCCGTGACAATGGCCTTTGACCGAATTGCACAGCAAGAGATCGTTTCCAGCTGGACCGATGCCCTTTCATCCCATACCCTTGAAAAAGGGATCGCGGACCTGGTGCAAATTCCTTCGCATGGATGTTTCACGGACCGAAGGGAAGCAGCGCTCGAAGATGAAGAGCAGGTCCTGGACCGCATCTGGGCCATCGGGGGCAAACAGGGATGGTACTATGCCAACTGGCTATGGTCCATCCGGGGTTTTCTGGATAAGCTGGCCGGAGGGGTGGGCTTACGCAGGGGCCGGAAAAGCAGTACCGAAATTTCGGCAGGCGATTCCCTCGATTTCTGGCGGGTATTGCTGGCAAGCAGGAAGGAAAAGCGTTTGCTCCTGTATGCGGAAATGAAACTTCCGGGAGAGGCATGGATGGAGTTCCGGATCAGCGAAAACACACTTTACCAGACGGCCACCTTCAGGCCCCTGGGATTGTGGGGCAGGATCTACTGGTATTCGGTTCTACCATTTCATGCCTTCATCTTCCGTGGCATGATCAATAGGATTGCACAAGCGAAAAAATAATGACAAGACATGGCCATTTATCAAATACATGAAAAACTGGAGGTGGCTGCCTCCCTGGAGGAAGTTTGGGAGTTTATTTCATCCCCCTCGAATCTGAAGGAAATCACCCCCGACTACATGGGTTTTGAGATCACTACTCCCGGTCTGCCCGAAAAGATTTATCCCGGCTTGATGATCTCCTACAAAGTCCGACCGTTCCTGGGGATCAAAATGAACTGGTTGACCGAAATCACGCAGGTGCAGGAGCCCTATTATTTTGTGGATGAACAAAGGGCAGGGCCGTATGCACTCTGGCACCACGAGCATCATTTAAAAGCCACCGATAAAGGGGTGCTTATGAGCGATCTGGTCACCTACCGTCTACCTGCGGGCCCACTGGGTACGCTGGCTCACGGCTTATTCGTTCGAAAGCAACTGAAGGGTATTTTCCAATACCGGGAGCTTGCCCTGGAAAACAGGTTTGGCCGGAGCTGAATATGAAACATACCGGTGCAGCAAATATGATTAAAGGATCTCACCCCAGCGAAAAGATTTCGGTCTTCTGGTTCAGAAGGGACCTCAGGCTGGAGGACAACACTGCCCTGGCCAGGGCTATTGGTTCGGGCTTCCCCGTTTTGGCGCTGTTTATCTTCGACACAGAAATCATTGACGAACTGCCTGCCGACGATGCAAGAATCTCCTTCATCTATGAGCAGCTGGAAAAAATTCATAAGCAGTTAGATGCCAAAAACAGCTCCCTCCTGGTTCTCAAGGGCGAACCCCATGCTGTCTGGAAAGAATTAATTGGCAGCTACGAGATCCAGGCGGTATATGCGAATAAGGACTACGAACCTTATGCCTTAAAGAGGGACAGGGAGCTTGGAGAATGGCTGCAAAGCCGGGGTGTCGGCTTCCACCTGTTCAAGGACCAGGTGATCTATGAAGAAGGAGAGATCGTGAAAGAGGACGGTAAACCTTATACCGTTTTCACCCCCTACAAGCGAAAATGGCTGGCGAAATATCGGGAGGGTGCTTCACGGATAGAGAGCAGCGGGACAGGGGGCGGTTTTCTGAAGAGTTCTTTTTCCTTTCCACCCCTGGAAACGCTGGGATTTACCCCTTCATCCATGGGGGTTCTTCCCTATGATCTTTCCCGTCTGAGCGACTATGAACAAATGCGCGATTTTCCGGGTCCTGATGCTACCAGTCATCTTTCCCCCCACCTCCGGTTCGGGACTGTCGGTATCCGGCAGATTCTGGCCAAAATGGGGCCCTCCGATGAAGTGTTTCTATCAGAGCTTATCTGGCGGGAGTTTTTCATGCAGATCCTGTTTCATTTCCCCCGGGTGGTGGACCAGAATTTCAAACCCAAATACAACGGCATTGCCTGGCGCAACCAGAAGGAGGATTTCGAACGCTGGTGTGAGGGCAAGACCGGGTTCCCGATGGTGGATGCTGGAATGCGGCAGCTTAATGCCACCGGGTACATGCACAACAGGGTGCGCATGGTGACCGCCGGCTTCCTGTGCAAGCACCTGTTGGTGGACTGGAGGATGGGGGAGGCTTATTTCGCCGTCAAGCTGCTGGATTATGAACTTTCTTCCAACAATGGCAACTGGCAATGGGCTGCCGGTACCGGGTGCGATGCTGCCCCTTATTTTCGAATCTTCAATCCCGCGGAACAGCTTAAAAAGTTTGACCCTGACCTGGAATATGTCAGGCGATGGATCCCTGAACACGCTACCCCGGAGTACCCGGAGCCCATGGTCGACCACAAATTTGCCAGAAACCGGGCTCTGCAAGTTTACCGGAAAGGGATGCAAAATTATCTGCCTGAAGTTTAAGTCCTCTGGGGGTTTATGTTCAATAAGAGTTTTGTATAAGCAAAAAGATGTTTAACTTTTGTTATGAAGATGAAAAAGTTTACTTTTTTACTGTTGTCACAGCTTATTTTTCTGGTTGCGCAGGCCCAGACCTCTTCCATCCATGGAATCATCACAGGCTCCGATACCCGGGAGGGACTGGTGGGGGTTAATATCATATTGGAAGGAACCGTATACGGAACCATCTCCGGCCACCATGGGGATTATTTCCTGGGAGATATCCCCCCGGGCAGCTATACCGTCATGTATTCTTACCTGGGTTACAAAACTGCTGAAGTTGAACTGGAGATTCAGGGTGGAGAGGACCTTGAAAAGGACCTGGTGCTTGAGCCGGGGTCCATCGATCTGGCGGCTGTGACCATTGCGGCGAACCAACCTTTTTCAGCGGCATCCTCAAAAGCTATCAGGAACTTCGATTTAAAGGTAAAACCGGTTCGCACCGCTCAGGATGTACTTACCCTGGCTCCCGGATTGTTTATTGCCCAGCATGCAGGCGGAGGGAAAGCGGAGCAATTATTTCTGCGGGGATTTGACGCAGACCATGGAACCGATATCGGGGTTTACGTGGATGGATTGCCGGTGAACATGGTCAGCCATGGACATGGGCAGGGATATGCCGATCTGCATTTCATCATTCCAGAGATTGTGGATGGATTGACGGTGTATAAAGGGCCTTATTTCAGCCGTTTTGGGAATTTCGGGACTGCTGGTTCGGTGGACCTGACCACCACGGATCACCCGGATAAGAACCTGGTGAAAATAGAAGGAGGCATGTTCAACACGGCAAGGGCCACCACCGTGTTAAAGATCCCTACCAATGGGAAACACCAAAGCGCTTATGTGGCCGGTCAGTATGCTTATTCAGATGGCCCTGTAGAGTCGCCTCAGGGGTTTAACCGGATGAATCTCTTCGGCAAGTTCCATACCCATATTTCCCCGGATAGTGAACTGGGTATCGCCGTGGGGGCTTTTTCTTCTGCCTGGGATGCTTCCGGTCAGATCCCCGAAAGGGCTGTGGAGAGTGGAGAGATTACCCGGTGGGGAGCCATTGACGATTTGGAAGGGGGCATCACTTCCAGGTTTAATGCCTCCCTGGATTACCATTTTGAGCTTGGCTATGATCATAATTTTGAGATACAGGCTTTTATGTCGAAGTATGATTTCAAGCTATACTCCAACTTCACCTTCTTCCTGGAGGATCCCATAAACGGGGACATGATTGAGCAGGGCGATCAACGCAATATTTACGGGATCAATACCCACTATAGCTTTAGAAAAACGCTTGGAAAAATACAGTTCTACACCAAGTTCGGAACCACTTACCGCGGCGACCGGGTGGATTTGAGCCTTTGGAAGGCCCCGGCAAGAAGTCGCCTTGAAATGCTTACTTCCAACCGGGTGAATGAGGCAAACCTGGCTTTCTGGCTGGAGGAAGACCTGGTATTCAGTCCCAAATTCAAAGTCCAGCTGGGCATGCGGGGGGACTACTTTACCTTCGATGTGGTGGATCACCTGGATACTCCTGACTTCGCGGGCAATGGCCTGCCTCATGCTTCGGGGTATGCCCAATCAGGAATTCTGAGTCCCAAGATCAACCTCGTCTGGAGTCCCATAGATGCCATGGACATATATGTGAATGGGGGCATGGGATTTCACTCCAACGATGCACGCGATGTGGTGCTTGCTGCCAGGATTAGTGAGATAATTCATGATGGCAGGCGGAATGGACTGACCCAGCAGGAGATCGAGCAAAACCTGGCAGACAGGTATTTCGATCCGGAACATCAGAATATACAAACTTTGCCCCGGGCCACCGGGACAGAATTGGGGACCCGTATTTCTCTGGGGCCCAGGGTGCTGGCAAGCATGGCTTTTTGGTACCTGCATATGGAGGAGGAATTGGTATACGTGGGGGACGCGGGTACCACGGAAGCCAGCGGAGAAAGCAGAAGGCTGGGATTCGATATGGAACTCAAGGTGCAGCTGGCCAACTGGATCTGGGCCGATTTGGATCTGAACCTGGCAGATGGACGTTACCTGGGAGAACCGGATGGGGCCAACTATGTGCCTCTTGCTCCCAGACTCACCTCCCAGGGAGGAATTAATTTTCAACATCGCTCCGGATTTGATGGTGCCGTTCGATACCGCTACATGGGAGACCGGCCGGCCAATGAAGATAACTCGGTCATTGCCAGGGGCTTTTTCCTGGGGAACATCGTTGTGGGATACCGCTTCAGGGGCTTTCGGCTATTCGGTCAGATTGAAAATCTGCTGAACGTGGCCTGGAATGAGGCCCAGTTCGATACGGAATCCCGGTTGTTGGGTGAGGCTATTCCGGTTTCCGAACTGCACTACACCCCCGGGAACCCCTTCAATGTGCAGCTGGGCCTGACCTTTGAATTCTAGTTTGACCTAAAGAGCTTTTTCAGCAGGGCAGGCAGTCCATATCGGTCTATAAAACGCCCCAGTCCCTTGCCCATCATCATAAACTCAGATACCTCCTCCTGGGTGGACTTTCGTTTGCGACCGATCTCGAGGGCGGTGGCAAGCTCCTTGCGCATGGAAAAAAAGAAAAGGATATTCCCAAGGATGATGTAAGCCACATAGTAGGGGTCTTTGAAATACAGGGAAAACCACCCAATCATCAATACCATCCATCCCCAGCGCATGACCAGGACAGAGCCGGTCAGGTATCCAAGCACCACGGCGGCGCCATTGGCGATCAATACGCCGAACCAATTTATCACTAACAATCCTCCCAGGAGCGGCGACTGACCACGACCACCCTTAAAACGATGATACACCGGGTATACATGTCCCAGCATACCAAACATGGCCGTAAACAGGAAAGCATGGGTATCCGGGAAAAAATGAAAAAAAAGCCATACCGCGAGAGCCACTTTGAACATGTCCAGTAATGCGGTGAGGCATCCATACTTTTTCCCCAGTTCCAGGCTGACACTCGTCGCTGCCACCGTATCGGACTCCAGGGTAATATCGGTATCGGGGATCTTCCGTTCTACCTTTTTTACCTTCCCGTCCGCACTAAAAAGGCGGGTGACGAACCTGGCAAAGGAGAGGGACCCTATCAGGTAGCCTGCCATGGCCGCTACCGACAGCAAGAGCCATGTTTTTTCAAGCAGGATTTCCATCAGGTTTTGCATCTAAAATCAGTTTTCCGTGATAACCGTCAATTTTCGCCTGGCGACCATCCTTCAAATTACAGGCGTGGTCTACAGATGATATGGCAGGAATAGAAAGCTCCCGGGCAATAATGGAGGCGTGGGACAGGAGCCCTCCGGCTTCCGATACAATGGCTCCGGCCTGCACCAGCAAGGGAGTCCATCCCACATCAGAGAAGGGGATCACCAGGATTTTTCCCTCCACCTTCTTCTGAAAATCCTCATATCCCCTGACGACCACCAGTTCCCCTGCAAATATTCCGGGCGAGGTGGGTATGCCTTCAAGCACCTCCGCATTATTCCTGGGCACCGGGGGAGGTGTATCCCCATAAATGATGGACGGAAGGACCACCTCTCTGTATTCCTGCATCTCCTTCTTCACTTTACCGACCTCTTGCCTGACGGCTTTTGCTTCATCTGCCGGAAGGCCATTCATCAGCCTGTTGTGCTGGTCGAGGGTCAGATAAAATACATCTTTGGGATCATCCAACCATGCTTTTTCCGTGAAGAAGTTGCCCGTCATCAGGAACAGGTCCCTGAACAATCCATAGCTCCTGGTATATTCTGAACTGATCATTTCTCTGTAGAGGCGGAATTGGCCGGCCCTGCGGTACGCCCTTCCCGGAATACCCCGGGACTTAAAGGAGAGACTTCCTGCTCGTTCCCTGGAGTTTGTTTCAACTTCGCTCCCCCTGTTTACGAGCCTGAACAGGAAGTCCGGATCCTCACGCCATGGCGTGGAAGAAAAATCATTCCCACTTTCACTGAAATGTCCGAATTGTGCCAGAAGCTTATGGAAGTCTTCAACAAGCTCTGCCAGAAGTGGATTTTCGGAGGCCTTTAGTGTTTGGAAATCTGTAATTTCCCGGCGGGTTTCTGCCGGCAGCCTGATCCATTGTTGCTTCAGGTTTGACAGAGGCTCACTGGGGTCGTAATCCTGGAGTCCGGGGAAATCGTTGACGAAATCAAGATTCTCATAGGCAATCCCTCTTTTCTTCAGTTTCTTTTGCAATAAGCGGTTGCTGATCTGAAATGCCAGTGGGACAATGATATTATAATCAGCAGCCAGGGAAGCCAGCTTGTATATTTCCTGGTAAGCGCTGTGATAATCAGCCGGGGTCAGATTGTGGATTTTTTGTCTAAGCAGATCTGTGCGGGCTGTAATTCGTGCTATATCTTTCTTAAACTTTCTTTTCAGGAATAAGGTTGAAAACAGGAAGGCAAGCATGGAAGGCAGGTAACGCATGGTCTTTAGCCCAGGTTTGAAGCTGCTTTTCCCGGTGGGATTTTTTCGGCCCATCAGGCTTTCCAGGCTGTCCCTGGGGAGTCCCATTCGCCTGAACAGGGTTCCCAGGGTTCCCATATTGAAATAGGCCCGGTAATGGAAGGATTTGCTTAGTTGTTCGGGTTTAATATTTAGCTTTCCAAGCATCCTCTCCAGAAGCCGGATCCAGGCACTGTTTACCAGGGGAATATTGACCGACCAGACCAGGGGTTTGATCATTCCCGGCAGTACCTCACGGGAGATATGGTTGGAATAAATGGTGGGAAACTCACTGACCGTCACCGGGCGGCATTGCAGGTAGAAGAGCTTGTTTCCATCGTATGCCCATTCCACATCCACGGGGCCCCCAAATGCCTTGTCCAGTTTTTTAAGTCCTTCTGCCAGTTTCTCCAACACCGTTTTGATTCCTGCTTCCGGTACCGAATCGGCTTCCCAGCCCCCCTGGAACCAGGTCCAACGAAAGGGTCGGACTCCATCCTGTACCAGTTGAACCCCGCTGCCTTTTACGGCTTCGAATACAAATTCACTTCTGCCAGTGACCGGATTGATGCTGAAGGCTACCCCGGACCAGTGGGACTCTACCATTTCCTGTATGATCACAGACATGCCCGATAGCCCCTTTGTACTATCTGATTTCTTGATGTAAGGGTCTTCACGAACAATCTCAGCCGATTCCCATACTTTTTCGATGGCTTCGAGCATGGCCCGGGATCCATGTACATTCAGGAAGGTGGCAAATTGTCCGGCAAAGCTATGGTCTTCCAGGTCCTCCATCTCCCCGGAGGACCGAATCGCCCAGGAACAGTCCTTCTTAGATATCTGGTCCAGTTCATGGAGGATCTGTTCACGGACTTGTTCGGGATCCCCCGAGAAGGCTTCTCTGACGAGCTCGGGAACCACATAACTAAGTGGAACTGGAAAGCCCAGCTTTTGCATTTTATAAAGCGAAGCTGCTTTGTTTCCTATCCCGCTTTTGGAAGAAAGATGAGTTATGTGACGCAGGAGTTTCAAAAGGCAGCCATGGTTTCATCTATACGTTCCCGGATGGCTGCAATGACGGTTGGATGGTTGTTCCAGGCGCCCAGGTTTTTGGTCGACACTCCTTCCGGGAGCTCATATTCTTCCACCAGTCTGGGGACATCTATCTGGCTGTGCATGGCATCGGCAGATATGGCAGCAGAAAAATAGAATATCTTTGTAGCGCCGTTCTCCACAAAGGTTTCCATCAGGGATGCCGGTTTGGGATCCTTGAATTCCATCCAGGCGGAACCCAGGTTCTCGGGCCGGAAACCATCCGCCACAAAAAGTTTCATAATCTCTTCGCGAAAAGCCATTTCCTGCTCTGTTTCCGTGGCCCATTCCACATCCCATTCATCTGGCTGACCATGTCCCACAAGTGCTATGGCCACTTCTTCCCTGGGGGTGTTGCCCATTTGGGCATAAACTTTTTCCAGGAACACAGACCGAAGCTTTTCAGAACTCCACATGGGTTCGGTGTAAATAACAGGAATACCCAGTTTTTTTTCCACCTCTATCTCGCGGATAAGATTTTGTCCTTCCGCTGTGTGGTTGGAAATCGTAAGGAATATATCCGCCACCAGAATGGTATCTGCCCCTTCATTCAGTGCTCGTATGACAGCTGCATCCGGACGAGGCTCATCGTCCAGAAAGCAAAGGTAAAATCGGGTGCTTGAGTCACCCTCCAGACGGTAGGTTTCCTCCAGGGAGCGTAGCATTTCCTGATGCACCTGCCGGTGGTTGCTTTTTCCGGCTTCCAGGTACTTGTTCCGGAGAACATAGGCAAAAGCAGGTCTGGCCACAAATGGCACAAATTTGATTCCCTGTTCATCGAATTCCCGAAATTGGTTGATCCATCCAATGGGATCATAGGTTTCAGGCTCCCCATGGGTAAAATAAATCACAGCAACATGGCCTTTCCCGGCGTCTCCCGCCTCCCGGGTGAGTTCCGGGACAAAGCGGGGATCTTCACGGCTCAGGAAGCTATGCGTATTGAGGCTGTATCCTCCCAGAAAAGCGATCAAAGAAACCAGGACCGACACCCATCGGCAACGCTTTTTTTTAAGCGCAGAGATCCAAAGCACCAGGAGCACCAGTCCCAGAAGAGTGAATACCAGGTATAGAGTCATTTTCAGGGGATGTACGGTAAGAAAATCGACCAGAAACCATCCGGTCAGAAAGGAAGTAATCAGTGCGAGCAAATGAAATATAATTCTTTTCATGATCAGAGCTTAGTTTGAAACTCAATATAGTCTTTTTTTGGAAAATGAAAATTACATGATACAGCAATGCCCACATCATCAGGGTTTTGTCCAGCATGGATATCCCTTAAACCTTTCTTGGCACAGCATTTGCTTTTATATAGGCAAACGGAATAACCAATGACCTTAACGCCATGAAAACAATTTACACCATAATCCTGTCCATCTTTGCAGCAGCTACGGTAGCCGTAACTGCCCAGGACTATCCCGAGGAATACCTCGGTTTACCGGGAGACAATCTGAATCTCTATGCCGTAATGAACCTGTTCCAGCAATCAGAGACCCTGGAAGAATTTGAGAGAAGCCTGAACGATGAGGAATCCATGATCAATAACCTGGACCTGAACGGCGACAACCTCATAGATTATTTAACAGTTTCTGACTATGTGGAAGGTAATGTGCACAACATCGTTTTGCGCGCAGCCCTGGATCGGAACGAGCAACAGGATGTGGCTGTTTTCGTAGTGGAACAAATGCCTAATGCAGCCGTGCAGATCCAGTTAATCGGGGATGAGGCGCTTTACGGACCCAATTATATTGTTGAACCGATCTATGCCGAAACAGCCAACCCGGGTTATACGGGGAGGGCCTACAGGAGCAATGTAAACGTGGTCACCTCCACCTATTATGATATCGCAACCTGGCCGGTGATCAGGTATATCTATGCTCCGAGATATGTCGTATGGAGATCATCCTGGTACTGGGGATACTATCCCAGGTACTGGCACCCCTGGAGAGCCCACTACTGGCACTATTACTACGGGTACCACTCTCACTGGCACAACCATTATTATGCCCATTACCGTCCATGGAACCATTACCGGAGCAGAAGCTACCATACGTATTATCACAACCATGTGCGCGTATACAGTCCAGCCGTAGCCGTAAATATTAACAAAGGACGTTACAGGACCACCTATTCCCGTCCGGATCAGCAGCGTGCCGGAGGAGAATATTACAACCGAAGCGCTAACAGGTCCAGAGCGACCCAAACCCGGCAGAATACTCAACGGACAGAAAGGACCGCAACTGCTCCCAGGACTACTTCTACAAGATCAACAAACGTGCGGACCAGCCGTCAAACGAATCAATCTGCCGTCCGTTCCACCAGTAGCAGAGCCAGCGCCGTTCAGCGCAGCCAGGCAAGCCAGAATAGGAGTGCCGTCCAGCGCAGTACTAGCAGCCAACGCAGCGCCCCTGCTGTCCAGCGTTCCCAGAGCAGTAGCAGCAGAAAAAGCACCCCTGCTGTCCAGCGTACCCAGAGCAGCAGCAGCAGAGCCAGCGCCGTTCAGCGCAGCCAGGCAAGCCAGAATAGGAGTGCCGTCCAGCGCAGTACTAGCAGCCAACGCAGCGCCCCTGCTGTCCAGCGTTCCCAGAGCAGCAGCCAACGCAGTGCCCCAGCTGTTCAGCGTAGCCAGAGCAGCAGCCAACGCAGTGCCCCAGCTGTTCAGGTACACAGCAGTTTCAGCGTAGCCAGCCGAGCAAAAGCAGGAGCACGGTCCAGCGCAGTACTAGCAGCCAGCGCAGCGCCCCTGCTGTCCAGCGTTCCAAGAGCAGCAGCCAGCGCAGCGCCCCTGCGGTTCAGCGTAGCCAGAGCAGCAGCAGAAAAAGCGCCCCAGCTGTCCAGCGTTCCAAAAGCAGTAGCAGCAAAGGAAGTGCCGTTCAGCGCAGCCAAAGCAGCAAAAGCAAGAGCTCGGCCCAGCGAAGCAGCAGCAGTCGAAAGTCCAGTGGCAGCCAAAGGAGCAGCAGCTCCTCACGCAGATGATCATTCCTCCTGGATGAGGGGATTTAGCATTCCCCTGAATTAAGGCATTTTAGTGTCTGCGCAATTTCAATACTGCAACTGTACTAATTCAAAGGGCTCATACAAACCGTAATCCATCAGGAAATATTCAGAAGCAGCTGGTATTTTTTCAGGGGCCTCATTCCAGGAGTGAGGCCCAAATATCCAGCTGTCATTGCTGTTGTAGAAAAAACCAAAGGTGTTTTTCAGACTTCCACAGACTTTCACCACCACTTCGTTTTCACCCTCACTCAGGAAGGGAGAAACATCCAATTCACCGGGTTGCCAGGAGATTAATCCGGCAAGATTCCCGTTGACCCATACTTCAGAAATGGAGCCTTTCCATTTTTTTAATCTAAGCTTATAAGACTTGTTTTCAGACAGGCTCACATGGAAGCTTTGAGCATAGGAAACTTTCTGAGAATAGAATGGCAGGCCCGATTTAAGCCAGGATCCCAGGTCGCTGATCTCTCCTCCGGCAATTTCAAATCCTTTTTTGCCCGGTACCACCGAAAAATCACCCAGGATATAAACTGGCATGACTTCGGCCAGAATATGCATCCTTGGAGCTTTCAGACTCAGGGTATTTTCCCCCTCCTTTAAAAACTCACCCACTGCAAAAACCGGAAAATCATGATCGATCCAGAAACTGCCTTCCTGTTTGACTACTTCTTTCCCATTTACAAAAACCTGCCATAATTCAGGGCGTTCCACCACTGCACGAATTGACTTTCTGGCTTCAGCACCCAGAGTTTCATGGATTACAAAATGGTAGCTTACCTCAAAAGCGGAACTCATATCAAACAGAGAATCCATGGCCAGATACTCTTTTTTATACTGAATTTTATGCTGCCAGGGATTCCCCATCTCAATGCCATTCTCCTGGAACAGTCCAATCAGGGCATCCATAAAATAGAGTTCCTTTTTATTTGATTTGGAGCTATGCAAATCCAGATAATTAATCACCAGAACGTTGTCTGATTCACGCTTTACATTTACCTCTCCAATGTGATCCACTGACTTCTCTTCCGTGGGTAGATGGTATTCATTCAGCGCTTTCGGCTTTTTATCTGTGATCAAAAACAGGGCACTACCCGCCGGATGCAGGTCAATGCGGAAACTAACCTGGCCATTTTTTTGGTGGCTCGGGTAAAGATACTCCTCTCCGTTTACCAGATCAAGGTATAATACATAGCTTCCATGGAGCGAAACCTCTGCAGAGGCTCCTTGTTTCTTATGAGAGTTTACTACGAAAAGCACCTGTCCATCATGGAGCACCCTGCGTTGATGATACAACATGCCATTCTGCGTCTGATCCTTGATTGTAAACCTCTCGCTTCCAAGCATGTTTAAGGCGACAGGATCTTCCAGTTTTTCCGAAAAGATCCATTGCTCCGGGAACTTTGCTGCCAACTCATTTACTCTGGAGGATTCTTCCCCATCCACCCGGGAGACACTTCTGGTAAATGACAGGATCTTACCTCCGTTTTCCAGGTAAGCGACCAGTAATTCAAGGGTGGCCCCATCCATATTTTCCATCTCTGCCGGAAGCACCACCAGAGAATAATCGCGCTGCCCCATCCTTAACTTATCTCCCTTGACACTTCCCAGTGTTTTCATGACGTACTCTGATCCGAGGTCATACTCCAAATGCTGTTGTTCCATCCGGTACACAAAATTCTTAAAGCCGTCTTGTATCCCCGTGAGGCTTGGATTTTTCACCCTGCGCGAAAAATACATCCAGGCAGAAGTGGTGGGTTGAAGCACCAGGATTTGATTCAGTTGTTCTCCGGCGGACATGGCCATACTCATCCGGCCAATGTAATCGCCCATCAATTTGTAGTGGTCCCACCAGGGTTCGTGATAGGAGAACGAGGGTGGATAGTCAAACTTACGCACCCCGTTGAGTGAATAATAGGATAGGTGTTGATTTACGAAATTTACCCCCAGCACACCTTGCCAGTCCGCCAGCCTTTTTTGCTCCTCAAAATCCATTTCCCAGCCACCCCCTCCATAGGTTTCACTCAGTGTGCGGATTCTTCCGGCCTGGTTCGCAGCGCTACGTAGTTCCCTTATGGCGCGGTCGTTTCCAAATTGCCTTCCCAAACCCTCCGGGTCCAGGCGATTTCCAAGCATATCAACCCCGGGTTGCTGGTGCCAGATATAAAAAGCAGCCTCATCAAACCCGTGTGTGGGTTCCGGCCAGCCATGTTCCCAGTAATGACCGGTCCATTTCAGCTTATTCTCATCGCAGTACTCGCTCCAAGGGATGGCCCAGCGGTCGATGAAGAGCTCAAGAATAAGTTCGTAGTAGTCGTGGCGCACCTTTCGCCAATCTCCGGTCTCTTCAATTAGAGAAGGCAGGACGGTTTTTAACTCATAGCCCCAGCGGTCCCGGTAAGCCTCCCATAAATCAGGAGTCCATCGCATAAATGCGCCCCCCGACATAGCGGCTTCCAGGTTGGGTTCATCGGTAAAAACCCCGGATACAGTGGTCCCAAAATCGGAAAGATTTCTTTCATAACCCCGGGTCATGGTTATCTCCAGGAATTTATCTGTTACACCCTTGTAAAGAAGGTCCACATAAGAGAAGCCCCCATACCAGGGGGAGGTCCCCGGATATGTTTTTTTAAAAAGGTAATAGCTGCCTGTTTTCCCGGTTTCCTGCTCCAGGGAGCCGGTGATATCCACAAAGGAATTCCCGGTCTTTTTCAAAACTACTTCCAGATCAGCAGTTGAAATATCATCCACGGCTTCCACTAAGTGCATACTTAGCCCGGCCCCATGTTTGTAAGAGTCCGGCATTTCTGCCGGAACATGACCACCCGCAAATCCAGATGGATAGGAATTCTCATCGTAGATCCAGACCTTCATATCCAGCTCTTTCCCTTGCTGGACCGTGTAATCAAAGAGATGGAACCAGTCATCGGACAAATACTCCGTGAGCAGTCCGGGACGGGGGTGCACAAACACCCCTCCCATTCCGGCCTTTTTAAACTCTCTCATTTGAAAGTTTATCCCCTCCTCGCTGATCTGTTCATTCCAGTCCCAGAGTGGGGCACTGCGGAATTCCGATGGAGGATCAGCAAATAAGGCTCTCAGGTCTTCTACAGATTGAATGCCTTCTGAAACCGGTTTATGACTGCAGCCAAGAGTAAGAGCTGCAGCTACAACGGTCATAGTTAATAGAGGAAATGTTTTTTTACCTGCCATCCGGGCCATTTTTTAAATTATTATGAGTACGATATCAATCGATAAGTTACTCATAATTTAAATTGAGACCTGAATCACAACTCAATTTGTGAAGTCGTCACAAAGGATTATCATGAAAATCCTCCAAAACAATTCTCCTGGATGACAGGGGTGACAGCCATACTCGCACATGGCCATCCTTTTAACAGATGGAAACCAGATACCGGGTTATTTCCACAACTGAAGCAGCAAACCAAAAATAACAAAGAGAACCAGCTGGTATCCTCCCTGGATCAGAAAGCGGGCCCATTTTAATTTACTGGTCTCATTGGTCCACATCACAGCCCCTGCCAGGGTGGGAACGATAAAGGCAGCCCAAATCCAAAGCGCTCTTTCCAGCCCTCCGTGCCTTTGTGAATCGACCAGCAGGTAGGCGAGAACAGCTACCTGGAAAAGGGTTAGTACAAATTGTACTCCGTACAGCGGGCCGGCCGATTTTTGCATTTTCTTTCTGGCCTCCATATCAGCCGGGTCGACACCAACAATCTCCATCCACTTTTTACCGAATAAAGGACCATACCAAATGGCTCCGATCACCATAGACAGAACTGCTCCTGTTGCTACTGCCCAATAATTTACTAATGTTTCCATAAATACCTATTAAGTTATTTAATGATGCTAACAACAATATTGTATATATGTTCAACGGCTACAGGTGTTTACATGGGATCGCCTTTGGCTGTTTTGCCCGGAGGTCCCGGTTCATCCTGGATCCTTTTGAGTGGATCATTGAACAAATTCCTGTCGCAGATTGCTATATAGATATGATATTTGCACAAACTCCGACTCATTATCCTACAGGGAGCTATCCCATGGAATTTACGGCTGTAAATATCCTGGTCTATATGGTATTCCCTTTGTTGCTGTTTGTACTCTGGATCCTCGTCAGGAGGAGTCAGCGGAAAAAAAACAGTGGGGAAAATCCTGCAGAAAACAGGGATTAACTGCTGTACTTCCCTTATACCCCGCTAATCCTTTTTTTGTATTCCCCCAGAGCTTCATCCAGTCGTTCATGGGCAGTTGTATCACCGGGAATATTGTGAGAAGGGTGGATGTAGAGCTTTACTCCTCTTTCTTCCAGGATCTCGGCCACGGTCGTTACGGTCATCCATACGGTGGTGATAAACCCCATGGTGGATACAGGGCCCACTTTATCCAAATGATTCTTGAGGGGAACGGAAGCATCATTTGCGGGGACACAGGTATCCACAACGATGTCTGCCAGCTCAAACAGGGTCTTTCCGCTGCTGTGTCTGGTCTTTTTGCCTTCAGCTTCGGCTGCGGACCCGTAGACAATTACCTTCATCCCTTTTGCCCGGGCTTCAAGGGCCACATCGATATTTACGGCATTGATTCCGGTATGTGAAAAAATCCACATGCAATCATTTTGATCAAAGTTCCATCCCTTCATAATTTCCTTGCCATATCCTTCCACCCGTTCCAGGAATACAAATTGTTGGACGCTCATTCCCCCCACAATATTGGTGAAAAAGGTCAGGGGCAATTCAATCATGGGATGAAATCCTACAAATCCCCCGATCCTGGGATACATCTCCTCGATGGGTAGCGTCGCATGACCACATCCGAAGGTGTGGACCCACCGCTCCTTTTCTATGGTGTCCGCCATGACCAGGGCCGCCTGTTTAATATTGTCCATCTGGCTGGATTCAATCTTATTCATAACATCCATTGCCTTATTCAACCACTGTTTTGCTAACATCTTTTTTCGTTTTAAATATATGATAATCGCATTGCTTACTTCATTCTCTTCAGGACCAGTAAAATCAGGAAGAGCTGCAGGAATAATCCACCGGATATTACCAGGGGAAGTATCCCTGTACCGGAGGCAGAGGCAAGGAATCCCATGCCGTAATTACAGAGGATGTTTCCCAGAAGGGCCAGAACCAGGACCATGCTTAATGCTGTCCCACTCAGGCGGGTGTATTTGCCTGCCACATATCCCATGATCACCGGAAAACATGCGGCCAGTCCGGCTCCCAGGAGGGCCATGCCTGCATATGCCGGTACGTGTGTTTCAGCCAGGAACACGATCAATGAACCCCCGATGGAGAGTCCAATACTACCCAGCAGGATCAGCCTGGATGGCACATGGTTCAGGGCCCAGCCCAGAAGCAACCTCATGGCCGTCATCCCTGCGACCAGGCAGGTAAGGCTGAACAGGGCATGTTGATTGAAAAAGTCTTTGTTATCCTGCAGGAAGGTGGTGCTCCAGTTATTGGCCAGTCCCTCCATCCCGCTTTGAATGAACAATACCAGTCCTGCAAGAATAATCCAGGGGTCCCTGACCAGCCTGGCAGCCTCTTTCACTGGGAATCCCTGGGGATGTTTGGGAGGGGGGAAGTTAACCAGCAGGAAAAAGATTGTGGGAAAAAGGACGAAGATCCCGATCCAGAATACGATTCTTTCATAGGGCAGGACGTGAATCAACAGACCCAGAAGGAAGGGCACTCCCAACGCACCGATCCCGAAAAAAACACCCAGGAGGCTCAATCGTGCCCCACGGTCCCCTTCACTGGTATCAGCCACCAGTGCATTGGTACCGCCGTTGATGGCTCCTCCACTTAATCCAATCAGGAATATGGATAATCGTAAAATCGCAATGTTACCGGTAAGTGCGATCCCTTCCAGGCCGGTAAAGATCAGCACCCCGCAGGCCAGGAGTAAAACCTTATATCCGAAGCGATCCACGATTGGACCGAATACCAGGGAGCCTACCAGTAAGCCTAAGGGCAAAAGGGAAAGGAGGGAACCGGTCGACAGATCCGTAAGCTCAAACTGATCTCTCAAATAGGGCAATATGGATCCCAGGGAAATTAAAACAATCCCGAAAAGAAGCATACCAAGACTGGCTGCAATAAAAACCAGATGCTTATGGTATGTTACTTCCCGGGCGATCATGATTAAAGCGTGTACTCCTTTCTGATGGCCAGGTACCCGGCCCCGAATAATCCTGCATCCCCCTTCAGGGCGGAAGCCTCCAGGTTTACCTGTTGAATGCTGATGGGCTGGGCCCATTTTTGTGCCTCTTTGTATATGGCGGGAAGAAATTGAAGGGCCGGGCCAAAGACGCCCCCTCCAAAAATGATTTTCTCCGGATTAAATATGCTTACCAGGTTGGCAACTGTCATACCCCAGTATTCTATGCATGCTTCTATCACCCTACTTGCTACCGGATCCTTTTTATGGTAGGCAGCAAATACCTCCCTGGCTGTAACCGTACCTTCAACCAGATACTTACTCTTTAAATCCTTCTTGAGCAGGCTTTCCGCATTCCGGACTATTCCGGTCCCGGAAGCAAAATACTCCAGTTGACCGCAGGGATCATATTCCCTGGAGTAGGGGCGATCGAGGGCCATCCATCCAATGGATCCTGCAATGCCATCGTTTCCGCTGATTATCTGTCCATTGGCCATAATTCCAATCCCAATGCCGGTCCCTATGGCCATAAAAATGACATTCCGGCACCCCCGGGCGCTTCCTTTCCAGATCTCCCCCAGAATATAACAATTCCGGTCGCTTTCAATGGAGATTGGAATATCGCGATTGTTCAGTCCGGCTTTTAACTCTCCGTAAAGGGGATATGCTTCCCATCCCGGGATATTGGGAGCCCAAACGGTGTTTTTGGTCTGCTTGCTGATACCGGGAACACAAATGCCTACAGAGTGAAGCGGGGATTCCCTTTTTTGGGCGTGGGATTCAAGTTCCAGGAGTTGGTCTACCACCAGGGATCCAACCGCTGCACCCGCTTTGCCATCCAGCAGGATTTCTGTTTTATGGATGATATCACCTTCCCTGGAGAACAGGGCTCCGGATAGCTTCGTAGCTCCCAGATCCATCCCGATGACTGTACCCTTTCCTGGATCTTTATGACTGGCCATTACTATGTAAGTATTTTTGGCATAGCGTATCTCCTATAAATATGGCAAAAAACTATGATAAATGGAGATTGCTGACCCGCTTGGACTGTCATGGGTTTGTTTTTGGGTATAGCCCTGCGCTGCGCAGCTTAAAATTTATTCCATAAGGACGAGATTTTTATCACTTAAAATCTTCCATACTTGTGGAGATAGACTACTTTTGCAGGACAAAAAAAGATAAGAAAAAATGGAGTTTACCTGGTTTGATTATGTAATACTTCCGGTCCTGATTATGATGGCCAGAGTGGTAGACGTATCCCTGGATACCATTCGTGTGATCATGGTGGCAAAAGGGTACCGGAACCTGGCACCCTTTGTGGGCTTTTTCCAATCATTTATCTGGCTTGTAACCATTACCCGGATCATGGCCAACCTGGATAACTGGTTTACCTATCTCGGATATGCCTGTGGATTTGGTCTGGGGACCTATGTCGGGATGATCCTTGAAGGGAAGCTGGCCCTGGGATATGAACTGGTAAGGGTGATCACCAAAAAGGGAGCCGATGAGCTTGTTAATGGCCTTCGCGAGAAGGGATATGCACTGACTACCGTCCCGGGTATGGGAAGAGAAGGAGAGGTGGGTGTCCTGTATATCATTATCAAGCGCAAGGTGCTCAGAGAAGTGGTTGCCATCATCAAAAAATTTAATCCCAACGCTTTCTATACCATCGAAGACATGCGCTATGTGAGTAACCATGCTCTTCTTTCCCCTGGCCGAAAGAAAAGTCGCTTTCGTTTTCGTCACCGTTAAGTGTTCCCGAGAAAACCAGTCAAAATGAAGTATACCTGCATCCTTTTTGTCCTCGCACTCTTTCTGACAGCCTGTCCTGTCAGGGAAGTTCCTGAGATTAGTGAATTACCTTCCGAAGGACCCATCCTCCTGCATCCTGAAAACCAGCACTACTTTTTATACCAGGGCAAAGCACTGGCCCTGATTAGCTCGGCGGAACATTACGGAGCGGTGCTCAACAAGGATTTCGATTTTAAAACCTATCTAAAGACACTTTCAGAAGAGGGGATGAATTACACCCGGATCTTTACTGGAAGCTATTTTGAGATTGAGGGTGAAAGTTTTGGGATCCGGAATAATACCCTGGCACCCCGAAAAGAGAGCCTCATCACCCCCTGGGGTATCGTGGTCTCCGGTCAAAGCGGACCATGGAAGTATGATCTTTCCACCTGGAACAAAGCTTATTTCCAGCGCTTACATGAGTTTATGGCCACGGCAGCGGAGTACGGTATCATTGTGGAAGTCACCCTCTTCTCCTCCATTTACCGCAATGAGCACTGGGATATATGTCCCCAGAATCCGGCAAATAATATAAACATAGAGGAGGAAATCAGCCGATTTGATGCGCAGACGGTGCATAATGGTGATCTGCTTTCCTATCAGGTAAGCTTTGTACGGAAGATGGTGAACGAGTTGAATAAGTATGATAATTTTTTCTTTGAAATACAAAATGAACCCTGGTCCGATCATGCGGTTCCCGTCTACAATATTGTAAACAAGGAGGAGTTAAGAGCCAATGACTGGACCTACAAGGCTGACTTTGCGGATGAGGCTTCCATGGCCTGGCAGGAGCATCTGGCTTCCATCATCGTGGAGGAAGAAGAAGGACTTCCGAAAAAGCACCTGGTCGCTCAGAACTATACCAATTTTAAGGCCCCCATCCCGGAAGTAAGTGAGCAGATTTCCATCATTAATTTTCATTATGCGTGGCCGGAGGCTGTAAGCTGGAATTATCACTATGACCGGGTGATCGGCTTTGATGAATCGGGATTTGCCGGTACCGGGGATCAGGTATACCGGAGACAGGCCTGGCAGTTTATGCTAAGCGGGGGAGGACTTTTCAATAACCTGGATTACTCTTTTTTTGTGGGACACGAAGAAGGGACGGGTGAAAACAATGCTCCGGGAGGTGGAAGTAAAACTCTCCGTTTTCAGTTAAAGATCCTCAGTGAATTCCTGCACGGCTTTGACCTTCCAAAAATGCATCCGGATCCCGGCTGTGTCAAGAGTTCCCCGGGATTAATCTCCTATGTACTGTCCGATAAAAATATGTCCTATGCACTTTATCTAAGATCCGTTGGGACCACCAACTCTATTCTGGAGCTGGAGACAGGCGATGGCCGATTTTTGGTTCAAACCCTGAATACACTCACAGGATCTTATTCAGAGCCGTTAGAGATTAGCTCCGGCGAGGGGCTTATCACCCTGGAGCTTGAGCTCCCGGATGGAGAATTGGCCATAAAGATTACCAGGGAATAGAATCGTTTTCCGGCAAGCGAGATTATTCCTCCGAAACGCAGTACAGGGCCTTAACACCTCTGAGGAACAGATCGTTTCCAAGAATGACCGGGGATGCATAAAAGTTGTCCTCCAGGGTGTTTTCTGATATTAGCTCAAAGGTTTTTCCAACTTTTACCACGCTGAAACTTCCATTGGTTCCGGCTATATAAATGCGATCCTTCACCCCGACCGGAGAAGTAAATATATTCTTAATTCCCTCCAGCTTGACGCTGGTATAATACTCCGTTCCGTCTTTGGCATCCAGGCAGCTTAAATACCCGTTGTTGGTTTTAAGAAAAAAGAGCAAACCATCCATCAGAATGGGACAGGGCGTATAGGAACAGTTCTGATCATAGCTCCAGACAATGGCATCGGTGCCGGTGATATCCCCTTTGGCCCTGGAAAGATCTATCGCCAAAAGTGCATTCCCCCTGAAACCACTTATCAGATAAACCAAGCCATCGGCATAGAGGGGTGTTGGAATAACATTTCGGGTGAGGCCTCCACACTGCCAGAGCACCTTCCCGGTCTCCAGGTCATAACTGCGGATTTTAGTGGTTGCACTGGTGATAAGTTGCAGAGATCCTTCAATTTCAACCACAAAGGGTGTTGACCAGGAGCTTACCTCATCCCGCTCCACTTCCCAGAGGATTTCCCCGCTTCGCTTATCAAGCACATGCAGCATCGATTGCCCCTGATGATCTCTCAGTACGATCAATTTATCCTGATACAGGGCAGGGGAGCTTCCCTCTCCAAAGCTCATCACCTTCTCCATTCTTCCCAGATCACGTTCCCAGATAATCTCCCCTTCAAAATTCAGGCAGTATAATCCATGAGATCCGAAATAAGCATAGATATGTTCCCCATCCGTCACCGGCGAGTTGGAGGCCCAGCTTCCGAATTCATGGGTATGACTATAAGGGAGCTCTTCTCTCACGGTTGTTTGCCAGAGGATCTGACCCGAACTTCGATCAAGCGATATAACTACAAACTTATGGATATAGTCCGTGGATTTTGGATTCATCCAATCCCGCTCCTCCTGCTCCTCGCCGGTCTTTTCGGGATCAACTTTCTGGTCGGTCTGAATGGCCGAAAGGAGGATGATCTGATTTTCCCAGATAATGGGGGTGGCATGACCGATGCCGGGGATCTCCGACTTCCATTTGATATTGGTGCTCTCGCTCCATTGTATTGGTGGTTCGCCCGAAGGCGCAATCCCTGATTCGAAGGGTCCGCGCCACTGGGCCCAGTTATTCTCAAATCCGGGAATAAGATTTTGAGCATTTAAGGAGCTGGATGGTATAGCCAGGAGTGCCCCTATCATGGATAGGCAAAGCACTTGAACAATTCGGATTCGCTTCATGTTTATTGGTATGTGGTTATCTATCGCAAGATAAACCTTACACCTATATGAATCAAACTCATGAAAGCAATTTGGAACAAGCAGGTTATCGCAGAAAGCGAAGACATCATTAATGTGGAAGGAAACAGTTATTTCCCTCTGGAGTCAGTGAATAAGGAGTTCTTAATGGAGAGCGATACAGAGACTGTTTGCCCCTGGAAAGGAACCGCCTCCTATTACAGTCTCAAGGTGGGCGGAGCATTAAACCAGGACGCTGCCTGGTATTACCCCGAGCCCAAGCCTCAGGCGGAACAGATCAAAGGGAGAGTCGCCTTCTGGAAGGGTGTTGAGGTGGTAGAATAGCACCCTTCAGAAAATAGCAGATCTCCTTGATTCTGGTATCAGCATCCAAAAATTAACAGTAACTTGTGAGGTGATGAACCTGAAGAATTCAGTTGGAATGTTTTCCTTTGAAAAGGAGCTGCTTGACAGGATCGGAGAGTCAAAGGTGCTGGAAATCGAGCCAGGGACTGTCATTCTGAAGGAGCACGAATTTATAAAAGTTATTCCCCTGGTTCTGGAGGGCTCCATTAAACTTCGAAAGGTAGATCCGGCAGGGCGCGAAATTATCTTTTATCACATTGAACCAGGTGAAAGTTGTATTCTTTCCATTAGCTCCTGTCTCAATGAGAAGGAGAGCAAAGCAGAGGCCATTATTGAAAAAAGAACCAGGCTTATTGCCTTAAGCGCCAGGGACGTGCGTGAATGGATGGATACCTTTCCTTCCTGGAGAAAGTTTGTCGTAAAGCTTTTTTATGACCGAATGGCTGAGGTGCTGTCACTTCTGGACCTGGTCATTTTTAAAAGCGTGGATACCCGCCTGGTCCAATACCTGAAGGATAAGGCGGTGGACCAGGAATTAATTATCACACATCAACAACTCGCCGGCGAACTAGGTACCGCCCGGGAGGTTATTTCCCGGCTGCTGAAGCAAATGGAAAGAAAGGGAATGATTTCCCTGGAACGTGGTAAAATCAGAATAATCGGAACATTGTAACCAGGGTCACATTAAAAGGATCTGACCTGGCCCTATATTTGGACTAAATAAAAACAATTTAGTCATGAAGAAGAATATGGGGATTACTGACAAATGGGTACGCATCGCAGCTGGATTGCTGATCGGGGCTGCCGGAATCTACTTTAAGACCTGGTGGGGTTTAGTTGGCCTTGTTTTTTTGGCGACCGCCTTGATCAACACCTGCCCGCTCTATCTTCCCTTTGGAATATCAACAAGGAGAATCAGATAAGCAGATCATAGGAGGACAACGTTACCTGGTGGAATTGTGAACATAGGGTTAGGGTTAGTGGGTAATGTTGTCCTTTTTCCGCCTCTATAGTAGAGGTGAAAACAATGGATGAATCTGAATTTATTTATTTATCTGAGAACGGTGGAGCGAATCATGAATTCAGGTTTTTGAAGAAGGAATAAACACTAAAGAGCTAGAAATGAACAGAAGAGAATTAATCAGAAACATTGCAGCAGGAACAGTCACATTGTTTGTTGTGCCTTCTGCGATTACCTCCTGCGAAAAAGATTCCCTGGATCCGGATGATAATTCAACAAATAATCTGAGCATCGATCTGACGGATGACAAATACAGTAATCTTGGATCGGAAGGTGGGTTTGTCAAAGAAGATGGCGTCATTATTATTAACACGGGATCTGGATTTATTGCATTATCCAGCGTTTGCACTCATCAGGGCTGTATGGTAGCGTATGATCACGACAACAGTAATTTGCCCTGTCCCTGTCACGGATCCTTATTTAGTACTTCCGGCTCTGTTTTACAGGGGCCCGCCACCTCTCCATTGAAGAAATATGGAGTAACTCAGGAGGGGGACTTTCTGACCATCGTTCGTTAATCATGTTCTGTGGGATAGTTAGATGTTGAATTACTGCAGGGTGAGAATCATGAAAGATGCGATAATCTTTTTTTTAGTCTTGATCTTGATGGCCGGATGCTCCTGGGAAAATGAGGAATCCCTGTATCCGGATATGGAGAATTGTGATACGCTGGGTGTATCTTTTGCATTGGATATAGGACCCATTTTATCCGATAACTGCTATTTCTGTCACAGTAACGAGAATGCTTCTGAATTTGGTCAGGGGCATGCATTTGAAGACTATGAGGATGTCAGAGCCGCCTCATCGGCCATCCTTGGAGCCATCAAACATATGAATGGCTTTTCTCCCATGCCAAAAGGTTCCGAAAAACTCGATAATTGTTCCATAGGGACCTTCGAAGCATGGGTAAATGCCGGAATGCCAGCTAATTGAAACTTGTTTATTACCGTATGAAGATACTCAGGCTTTTTATAATCCTATTTTTATCAGGTTCTGGAATCAACCTAAATCTTGCCGGTCAAGACCTGGAGTCCCTACTTGAGGATCGAATGGGAGAGTCAAGCGAATTTACATCGGCAACCTTTAAAGCGACCAGGATTCTTAACGGGCACTCTATTGAAAGAACTCATGAGGGCCAGCTTGATTTCAGGATTTCCCACAGGTTTGGCAGAATTAACGAAGGGGCCTACGAGTTTTTCGGACTGGACCAGGCCCACATTCACCTGAGTCTGGAATACGGCCTGAAAGACTGGATTATGGTGGGAATCGGGAGGGGCACTTTTGAGAAGACAGTGGATGGCTTTACAAAATTCAGTCTTCTCAGGCAGTCTTCCGGAACCAGGAATATGCCCATTTCGCTTACATTTATATCCGGAGTATATGTGAATGGACTTCGCTGGACTGACCCGGACAGAGAGAATTATTTCAAACATCGGCTGGGCTTTGCCAATCAGCTCCTGATTGCCAGAAAGTTTTCTCAAAGATTCTCCCTGCAACTGACTCCCTCCTATTTGCATCGCAACTTTGTAAAAACAGAGGAGGATCCAAATGACATTTTTGCTCTTGGAGCAGGTTCCAGGATAAAACTGACCAAGCGGATCTCCATGAATGCCGAGTATTTCTACCTGTTTTTGCCCGAAGCCGAAGCCCTTTCCACAAAGATCTTTCATCCGCTTTCTCTGGGCATCGATATTGAAACGGGGGGACATGTGTTTCAGATCATACTGACCAATTCAGTGGGGATGACAGAAAATGCTTTTCTAGGTCACACAACAGGCAGATGGCTTGATGGGGATATACATATTGGGTTCAATATATCCCGGATGTTTCAACTAAAGAAATGAACGAATGAGAAAGAGGAATATCGTAGTTGGGCTTTTGTTATCCCTGGCAGCAATGGTCATGAATGGCCAGGGGAAGTATCTTACCGAAAGCGGTCAGATAAGTTTCTTTTCGCACACGGTCATTGAAGATATCAGGGCGAAAAACCAGGAAGTGTCCAGTGTGATTGATGCTTCTACCGGGGAGGTAGCTGTAATAGTAAAAATGACCGATTTTCAGTTTCCGAAGAAACTGATGCAGGAGCACTTTAATGAGAATTTTGTGGAGTCAGAAAAATTTCCAAAAGCCACTTTTAGTGGCAGGATTCGGAATAATGATCAGGTGGACTATTCCACTGAGGGAACTTATAAAGTTCAGATCGAAGGTGAGTTGACCATTCATGGAATTAGTAATGAAGTGGAAGCTGAAGGAACTATTGAAGTAAGTGTAAAGGGCATTAGTGCCCACACAAAGTTTATGCTGAATCCGGAAGAATTTGGCATTAAGATCCCTAAAGTGGTCAGGAGGAACATTGCTGAAAAACTTGAAATAACAGTTGAAATGAATTATCAGGCCATTTAGAGCAAGAAGAGAGGATTCAACACCTTGTTCTCTGGTCAGGAATTTCTGGTCAACTTTCCAAACCATCTTGTTCTTCCAATCGTATATGCAGGCAGTGTGATATTAATTCGGATATCTGAAACATTGCTTGCTATGATGATAAAAAAAGTCTGTTTTGCGTTATTCAATTGTTGCCCTGAGCATTTCAGGATGCAGCAAATATGGTTATGTGAGCCTGAATTATCCCCTGGCACCAGAGGCTTATTTGCCTGATGATGTCCGTTCTATTGCGGTGGTGAACCGATCCCTGGTGGAGGAGGAAGAAAAACAGGGTAAAATCCTTGAAGCTATTGCTACCAGTGAAATTGCCGGTTCCGACCGCCGGGCATCCGATGAATGCATTAAGGGGGCATACGAAGGGGCCAAAGCTTTGGAAGGAAGGGAAATTATTATTCCTCAAAAGGTGAAGTTGTATGGTACCGGGACCAGGGAAATGCCGGAGTTGCTGGCCTGGGACCAGGTAGCAAAGATCTGTGAGTCCGAAGGAAGCGAAGCACTTCTGGTACTTGAAACCTTTGATTCCAATACAGACCTTTTGCTTACCACGGCCACAGAACAGGCGGCTGCAATCATTTCTACAGGATCCCTGAAATCCACTCCCCCCGGTCAGATCCATATGAATGTGGTCTGCTACTGGCGCCTGTATCATCCTGGTAGCAAATCGATTATCGATCAGTACCAGCACTCCAGTTATATGACTTTTAACACTCATGCGGGTATCCTGCCTCCCACAGCCCTGCCTGAGACAGCTTATGCTGCCGGGATTGAATACATTCAGCGCTTCCTGCCGGGTTTTTATGTGGTCAGGAGAGATCTCTATAAAAGAACCAGCGGATCGGCAAAGCATCAGTTTAAAGCAGGCTACCGGAGTGCCGAAGTGGCCAACTGGCAGGAAGCCATGGAGATCTGGGATGACTTAAGCACTCACAGGAAGCGAAAAACAGCGGGCCGGGCCTGTCTGAATATTGCGGTGGCCAACGAAGTTCTCGGGAACACCGATCAGGCTTTGGACTGGGCGAAAAAATCCTATGAATACCATAATGATAAGCTGGGAAGAAGCTATTCTAAAATTCTTCTGAGAAGGCTTAGCTTTGAATAAAAGTTACTTTCCTGTTGTTTAAATATATTTCAAGAAGGGATTTTAGAAAATACATTTTACATTTACATTCAGTAAGAGAAATGAAATCCGCAGAGAGACTACAGGAACTTTCGGGATTAAATGCATATTAAAATGTTTTTTACCCTGGCATGAAAAATAATAAACTAAGAGTAATTCAGGATTTCGAGAAAGTAAGTACTGAAATTCAGGAACAGATCAAACTGGTTTATCCGGAGGGCTACAGTCAACACCTGGTTGAGTATATAGACAAGGAAAACAAAACGGTATACGCTTTGCCTTTCGAAACAGATGATAAAATCTACATGATCCGGATGTCAATTAAGAAGGCTATACAATTGATAAAGGACGATTCAGACTATGACGATGATGGCATTTTGAAAGACGACATCAAAGAAAAGTATGAAGACGAACATTCAGATGTGGATTATTTATCTGAAAATGAGAACTATGACAATGATTATGATTGAATCTCCTTAAGTGAATCTTCGATCTGTTTGTGATATTTCCAGAATTTAAGCTCTATCCTTTGAAGAATCTTCTGGAACTCTGGCAGGTCTTCCACATTCTCGAATAAGGGATCATCCATTCTCAAAAACAGAATGTACCAGTAGGGGTATTTCTCCTGTTCGGAAAACAGATCCATATGTTCGATGGCCTTCGATTTGTCGCCCATGTAGGAATAATATGCTGCAAGGCTGAGGTCCTTGTAGATGGATTGATCGTTTTCTGCAAACTCCAGGTATTCCCGGAAATAGTGTCTGGACTCCCCTTCCCTGCCAATTTTTGATAAAGCAAGCCCCATTTTTGCCTTTTCACCCTCGTACAGAGCCAAGCCCTCAGCTTCGGTTAACTCCATCGTTTTCTTGTAATAGTTGAATGAATTTTCATACTCCTTGAGGAAGTAGCAGATCACCCCAAGTTCCTTCGTGATGTCGTACCTGTTTGGATTCTGCTGCAGCAATTCAACTAGCAGCTCTTTCGTCTGCTGGAGATCCCCGTCACCGGCCAGCAGGATATAGGGTCTTAAAAGTTGGGCATAAACGTTATCCGGATAATACTGAAGAGATATTTTAATATACTTTTCTGCTTCATTTACAAAACCGGATTGCATAAAGGCATTGCTCAGGTGCAGGTAAATATAAGCTGCATCTACGGAGTCATGGGCCGCTATGTCCAGGTCTATGCTCATAAGCGCATATTTCAGGTATTTCTCCGTATCGGGCACAAACCTGGTATAGAAATCCGCCAGGATATTAATCACCCTTGAGGAATTGGGATGATATTCCAGCGCCTTTTCAAGATAAGGTAGTGCCAGCTCATACTCTCCCCTGATATTGTGATAAGTCGCTTTGGCTATCAGGCTTTGAGGCAATTTGGGATCCAGCAACAGGGCCCTGTCCGCATAGTAATCAATTTGATCTAAATACCTCGGCTCTGCCTGGTAGATGTCCAGGAAGGAATAAGCTATGGCTATATCGGCATGGGCCAGTGCAAACTCGGGGTCCAGTTCGATGGCCTTCTCAAAAAATGGGAGGGCCTCCTCGAGACCTTCGCGCGTTCCCCTTTGAAAGAGATCAAGGCCCTTGAGAAAATAATCATAGGCCTCCAGGTTGTCGGTGGGAACTTTTTCAATCAGTTCAGCCTCTTCCGGGGTAATGATGGCTTCGATGGCTTCGGCAATACTCCTGGCCACCTCCAGCTGTAGTTCAAATATATCCCCGGCTTCTCGTTTATATCGTTCTGCCCATAGATGTTTGTCCGTGGAGGCCTCGATGAGCTGGATGTTCAGCAGGATCTGATCTCCTATTTTCTGACCACTTCCTTCCACCAGGTAACTGGCATTCAGCTCCCTGGCAATCTCCGGGATGCTAAGCGCATTGTGACGGTACTTCTCCACCGAGGTCCGGCTGATCACCCGCAGGTCCTCAATTTTCTGCAGGTTATCCAAAAGGGATTCCATCAATCCATTGATCAGATAGATATTGGTGGAATCGTTACTGTCATTTTTAAAAGGTAGGACCGCAATTGATTTTTCCAGCTCTTTGGCTTGGACCTGTTTCTGAGGAATGAAAAATTGAAGGACAATCAAAACTCCAATGACCATAAAACTAATGTAACTGGCGATTTTCCAACTTTTTGAATCAGCATGCCGGGGCCCTTCTCCTTCCTGACGATTGTCAGTGGTTTTTGCCCATCCTCCTTCGGGATGGGCGTCGTAGATCCAGGACAGGATCACAGCAATAATAAATCCGATCACCAGCAACACAATTACCAGGGAGAGGGTCCACCCGGGAAGTTGCAGAGGCTCTACCACGATAGACATAAGCTCCAGGATAACAAAGGCTGCTGCAGCATATACGGTGATCACACGCACCACCTTTCTTCGCTTCAGCTCCTGGAAGAATCCGGTCTGGCCAAGCGGGCCGGCAGCCTGCTCATGGGATTCATTTTTTCTTAGCTCTCCGGGAGGATAACCATAGTGCTCCCGGAAACATTTGATAAAGTATGAGGTACTGCTGAACCCAACCCTGAAGGAAACCTCTGATACATTCAGGTCGTTCTCCTTCAATAATTCCATGGCAGATCTAAGACGCACCTGTCTGATAAATAGGCTGACCGATAAACTGGTCAGAGATTTTACTTTCCGGAGGAGGTTGGAACGACTCATCCCGGCTTCCCGGGCAAGCTCTGAAACCCCAAAATTTTCATTGGAGATGTTGGTCTCGATGATTGCCGTGATCTTCTTAAGAAATTCATTTTCTATGTAAGAAGCATCCTGCATTGCTCTGTTAAATATACGATTAGTTAGCCACTTGCGTCATAATTTATATGTTTTAAGCATAATTTTCAGGACTTCCTCAAACTTTATAGTTTATGCCGCCTCTTTGATTGGAGCTGCATCACACTTTCCCGGACCTTTACATCACCAAAGATTGTCTAATCAAAACAAGAACAAAATGAAAACTCAAAAATCAAACTTACGAAATGTAATCAGCAAGCTTATACTGCTTGCCTTGATCCTGGCCCTCTCAGCATGTGGAAATAAGCAGGAGAAAACAAACAGCGGAGAGGAAGGAGCCCGGGTATCGCAAACCACTGTTAAAGCTCCTAACATGAATATTCATGCTGCCACCCTTCTGGGAGATCTGGAGGCCATTCAGCAACATATTGCAGCAGGATCGGATCTGAATGAAAAGGAACCTGCAGTTGGCTCCACCCCTCTGATTTCAGCGGCCGTATTTGGTAAAACTGAGGTAGCCCGGGCCTTGATTGAAGCGGGTGCAGATGTAAACCTGAAGAATAATGAAGGATCTACCGCCCTCCACTCGGCTGCCTTCCTCTGTCGCATGGAAATTGTAGAGATGCTGTTGGCCAATGATGCAGATAAAAGCTTATTAAACAATTACGGATCCACTGCCCAACAATCTGTATCCGCTCCCTTCGCTGATGTGAAACCTTTTTATGATCAGATGAGTAAGGATCTCGGGCCCCTTGGATTTAAGCTGGATTATGCCTATTTGGAAGCAAGCCGTCCGAAGATTGCCGAACTTTTGAAATAGCCTAACTATTCAATATTCAGAGATGCTTACTACAGAAAGAAGATACGATATTGACTGGCTCAGGGTCATTGCCATTGGCTTACTAATCCTGTATCACATTGGCTTTGTTTTCCTGCCCTGGGGAGTATTTATTGGATTTATCCAAAATGATACGCCCCTGGAATTTTTATGGAAGCCCATGTCTATGCTCAATATATGGAGGATCCCGCTGTTGTTTTTTGTCTCAGGTATGGGGGTTTGTTTTGCCATCCGGAAACGGACTTGGAAACAGCTGATCCTGGAGAGAACCAGGAGAATCCTGCTACCTTTCCTCTTTGGGATCCTCTGTATTGTTCCCCTGCACCTTTTTGTGTGGCAAAAGTATTATAAGCAGGATATCGTTTACTCGATCCAGCCAAGTCATCTGTGGTTCCTGGCCAACATATTCATTTATGTTCTGGTACTTTCACCACTCTTTTTTTATTTGAAGAAGAATGAAAACGGGGATTTCGCCAGGTGGCTGAGAAGCCTGTTCAGAAGTCCGCTGGGATTACTTTTTATCACCGGAGCTTTTGTGGTGGAAGCCCTTCTGCTCAGGCCTGAAAGCTATGAAACCTACTCCATGACCCTGCATGGCTTCTTACTTGGACTGCTGGCATTCCTGTTTGGATTTATTGTGGTATATACCGGGGAGGTGTTCTGGCAAACAGCAAAGAGATGGAAATGGGTACTTTTATTACTGGCTGTAGCACTTTTTGCTGTTCGTTTGATGAAATTCGACCTTCTGGCACCCAACTATCTGAAGGCCATTGAGTCAAACATGTGGATTTTTGCGGTCTTTGGCTTTGGGTATACCTATCTGGATAAGCAAAGCAAAACCCTGAGTTATTTAAGTAAGGCGGCTTATCCCGTATATATCCTGCATATGATCTTCCTGTACCTGGGCTCCTGGCTGCTTGTACCACTTCAATTGCCTGTCTACTTGAAACTCCTGCTGTTAGTGGTCATAACTTTCACAGGAAGCTATATCTTTTATGAATTGCTTATCAGGAAGGTGCGCATTCTCAGGCCCCTCTTTGGATTGAAGATTAATTAATTCCTACCTACTAACGAGTTATGAATACAATCCTGTCCGAAGAGCCCCATTCAGGATTCAATAAGGTTTTTATTCAGCCGCTTGGACATCCCAGATAATTAGTTGATATTTAGTCCTCGAATAGGTAGTGTTTTACTTAAGGCCGGCAAGATGAACCAAGAAATTACTGAAAAGAAAAAAGCCCTCTACTGGTGGGTACCCCTGCTCTTTGGAATCGCCTTTATCGGGATTGGATACTGGATCCTGCGGTCCCCGGAAGAAAGTTTTGAGAAGATGGCCAAGTTCATCGGCGTAATCATCCTGATCAGCGGGGCTGTACAGTTATTTTTTACCCTGAGAAACCACCGGGGGATTCCAGGATGGGGTTTTCAGCTGGCAGGCGATCTGTTTGACCTGGCGGTAGGAGCCGCACTGGTGTTTAATCCTTCCCTGCTATTAAAAGTGATCACCCTGTTTGTGGGAATCTGGTTAATTGCCAACAGCATTTCCGTCTTTATGAAAGCAGCTGAGGCACGAAAGGATCAACACGAATACTGGGCCTGGGAATTTGCACTGGGCATTTTCCTTATGGTACTGGCCATAGTGTTTTTGTGGCATCCCTTGTTGCTTGGAATCTCCATTGCCGTGTGGACAGGGCTGGCCTTTATTATCCTGGGAATTTTCCGGGTTGTCCTTACCTTCAGGTTAAGGAGTCGTAGTAAACGGCAGCCTGAGTAATTGTTGACTCTTCCTTGATTGCATTCCGTATGTGAGGAACAATGGCATCGTTCATCTGACCGCTGGTCCCATCGTAGGTAAGGGTGACGATCGGCACCCCTGTTAATTCCCTGATCCGGCGGGTCATGGCTTCGGTAACGAGGGCCGGACAACAGAAGGAGGGATTGGTCTGAACAAAGAGGGATATGTTGGGGTAGTTCTCTTTCAGGTAGAAAATTTTCAAAATATTGTCATAGGATTCTCCCCCGTGTAAGAGATCAATTTTAAAATGCTTCAGCTCTTTCTCCAACTCTTTCGGTTTGATCACCGGAGGTGGCCCCAGATGTCTGAAGAAAGGTTTATAGTAGCGTTCATCCATAAATTTTACCACATTCAGCAAGGCTCTGTTGATGTTGGTTTCAAAATGTGCTCCCCGGTCATGAGCCCGGCGGAACATATTTTCGATGGTGATTTTGGCATAGTCGTGATAAGGGGTAATGACCGCCTCTCCCCCAGCTTCCTCTATGGCCCTGACCAGACCCTGATTCATGGTATCATTATCCCTGACATAGAGGTCCCCGAAAATGGCGACCTGGGGCTTCCGGTAACTGTGGTCATAATCAATCTCATCTACGAGGGCCATGGCCTCATCAATGGTTCGTTCCAGGGAGGACTCTCCCGTAAAAGCGTGAATAAGAAGCTTTTGAACTTCTTTAAATACCCGGTCGGTTTGACCGGGAATACGTTCATAGGGACGGATGCGGCATGCGGTCTTGTTGAATAAGCCACCCAGCATATAGGCGAAATAGACATAGTAGGTGACCTTGATGGATATATCCCGGTGGGTGATCTTTCCCGAATAGACGGAGGTGTTTTCGAGCCCCTTTCCGTAATTCTCCAGGATCTTCTTGATATAGTAGGGGTACTGCTTCAGGTTGCAGCTGATGTATCCCTCTGCACTCCACAAGATAGTTTGGGAGGGATCGAGATGGTGTTTTTCGATGTAGTCGATGCAGTTCTGGGCAATGATATTAATGGGTAGGCACTGGCCCGTGTTATGCACCATACTCTTCCGGATACCCAGTTCGCTTGGTTCCAGCAATCGCGCATCAATTCCGGCCCGTCTCAGATTGGCCACCACCAGGGGACCCACAAAGTTGTCCCAGTTGGGCATCAGAAGGATTTTTTCACCAAGGCTGCTCTCCACTTTTGGCAGCAGGGAGCCCAGGTCGGGTTTCGGTATGCTTGTAACCGTTTGAGCATGGTTCCGGAAAGAGCGCAGCGCTGCTTCGATCCTGGTTTCATACCCCGTATTGGAATCATGCTCGTCGATCTGGATGATCAGGTAGGGCTTGTCATACAGGTGCATCAACTGTTTAAAATAGTCGATAATGAATGAATCCGGAGCACATTTGAAGGCCGTAATCAGCACGGGGTAGAGATTTTTTGATCGACCCACCAATTCTGCGGCCCTCAGGATATTGGAGGCAAAGTGCCAGGGGGTTTTCTCAAGCAGGCGGTTAAATCCTTCATCATAATCCGGGTCGGTCCGGAGCATGTCCTGGTACCAGGCATTGATTCCCATCCCGGTAAAAATATCTGGAATACCCTTATTCAGCGTGTCAGAGAGAATCACATAGGGCCTCCCCAGCAAAACCACCGACAACTCTTTTTCAGTCTGTTTTTTGATAAACTGATGTTGCAGGCGCACTTTGATCCTGGCAGATCTCCGCTTAGCCTTTATCATAGCACGGATTATCTTAGGGAGGGAGAGCTGATCAAATCCCATTTGCTTCAAGCTCTTTTGCAGGAGCCTGGCATTGTGGTCGGCCCTCTTGCTGAAGTCCAGCATGGGACTGATCAGTTTTTCCCTCGTTTGAGTAGTATCCATGTAGGCCAGGGATGCACTGAACTGGGTGTAGTAGCAAAAGTTCTGAGTCATGTTTCCCGGATTCTCCCTCGATTCCAGGTAGGCGGGCATAAATACATAATCACAAGTTCTGGCCATATGGGCCACATGTCCGTACATGGCATCCACGGGAGCGCAGAATTCAGCACCGGCAATTTTCTTTCCTGTTTTCAGGGAGTCCCGGTATCTTTCGCTTGTTTGCAAGGGAATCCCCAGCACCCTGAAAAAGGAGGTCCAGTAGGGCAGGTCCTCAAAAAGATGCAGGCTGGCAGGCATCCCCACCCGGGGACTACCTGTTCTGGATTTGGGAGCAGCTCCTGAAAGATTGCTGATTAGCTTTCGTCGTTCTTTCAGCAGCTCAAATCCGATATTGGCCTTGCTGACAAACTTTTTGGTTTCATAATCCCTCCCGCACAGGAATCCGTAGGCCTGTTTTTCCCCATTTATACTGGCCACACTGATTGTACAGTGGTTCAGGCACAACTCACAGGTTTCAGTTTCAACCGGGATCATAAGCTTATACAGATCCAATCCCCTGAATCCTGATTTTATATACCCCTCCTCCTTCAGGAGCAGAGCGGTCCCCAGGGCTCCGGTGAGGTGACAGAGAGCTGAAACAAAGACCGGTCTCTCCAGGCGTTGTTCGAAGGCAGCAGCCAGGGCCCGGTTTTTGGCGGTAGCCCCCTGAAAGCAGATATGCTTACCGATATGGGCCTCGCTGGCCACCTTCTTCAAGTAGTTTTCCCGAACTGAATGAATAACCGTGGCCAGAACCTCTTCCACTGAATATCCATTACTCAGCAGCTGGTTGATATCCCGCTCCATAAATACGGTGCACCGGTCGCTGGCCAGTGGAGCCGGACGGCCCATGGCCAAACGTTCATAGTCCTTTAGTTTCACTCCCAGTCTTCCGGCCAGCTCCTCAATAAAACTGCCGGTCCCTGCGGCACATACTGTATTCATATGAGAGAAGGTGACCATTCCATCCTTCATCCGGGTAAACTTGGCATCCTGCCCTCCGATCTCAATAATGGTATCGGTAAGAGGATTCAGTTCATAGGCGGCCCGCGCATGGGTAGTAATCTCATCATAATCATGGTCGGCTCCCACAATGCCGGCGATGAATTTTCGCCCCGAACCGGTGGTTCCGCAGGAGAGAAATTGAAACGGGGTCCCGGTCTTTGAGGCCAGTTGATCCATGGCCTCGAACAGGGCCTGAACTGCCTTTAGGGGCTGTCCCTGTGTATAGGTGTAGAATCCGGCATAGGGGGTCCCCTCATTAGATAACAACATCGCCTTGGTACTGGTAGAACCCACATCGATCCCCAGGTGGAATTGGTAATCTCCCTTAACTGAAGCTTTAAAAATATCCACCTGCACATCCCCGGTATGATCACTAATAGCAGGCTGAAATCGGTATTGTTCTTCAATAACGATCTCCTCCTGTGTGGCTTCAGGGGACAAAAGCGGCTCATAGAAATACTCCAGCTCTCCGTGATCAGCCACCAAATTATTAAGATCGATGACTTGTGGTCGCTTTCCACCGGATAATTCTTTCCAGAGGAGCCGGGCCGCACCTATGGCTGGAAGATGATGGGAATGTGGATGTACCCCGATCTCTTTTCCGATAATTCGCTGCAGGTGCCTTACCACCGAACGGTTTTTTGAGACCCCTCCGGACATATAAATGGGCGACTCCGGGACCGACTTGTTGAAAAGGGTATCGGCAATATTGTCTGCCAGGCCCTTGCAAAGACTGTCACAGATGGCCTCCAGCCCATATCCTTTCTGCTGTGCATGGATCAGGTCGGTTTTGGCAAAAACAGAGCACCTGGCCGCGATATCCGGAACAGGAGAATTGTTTTTCAGGGCCATATCCGAAAGGTGAGCGGTATGGTTGAGGTTCAGACGAAGCGCCTGTTGATCCAGGAAGCTTCCTGTTCCTGCTGCGCAGGAGGAACTGTGGCTGGTCTGCAGATAGTTGCCCTTCTCATCCAGCTCCACCAGGTAGAAGCGTTCGGCCCCCACATGAAGAATAGAACGGGCTTTCAGATCCAGGAAAGCGGCAGCCTCCATGAGGGCCACCTGCTGATCAAATATCTTTATCTCTTGCTTGAAGTGAGATTTTCCGGAAGGGGTGGCAATCCCAATGATCTCCTGGTCCAGGTAGTCTTTCAATAACTGATCCAGAGCATCCCGGACATTGCCCTGATGCAGGATATAGGCCTCTTCCTTCAGCTTCCCATCGGGGTTCAGGGCGACCACAGATATGGATACAGAACCCACATCTATTCCCAGGATCAAACCGCTATGTTTCACTGGTTTTCCGGGCATGGTCTCTTTTCTCCTCGTATAAATATAGGTAAATTTTAACTTAGCAGAATAAAGGAATGCATATGAAACCAATAATAACTTTGGTCCTCTCCGGTGGTGGGGCAAGGGGGAATGCTCATATCGGGGTTATTGAAGAACTGGAACGCCGGGGATATGAGATTGCTTCGGTCACCGGCACCTCCATGGGAGCCCTGGTGGGGGGGGTCTATGCCGATGATGCCATGGCTCCATTTAAGGAGTGGATGCTCTCTCTGGACAGGCGAAAAGTCTTCAGCCTGGTGGATTTTACCCTGAGCCGGTCAGGACTGATCAAGGGAGATAGGGTCTTTAACAAGATGAAGGATTTTATTCCGGACACCCCTATTCAGGAGCTCAGGATTCCATTTGCAGCAGTGGCAGTGGATCTGATCCATGGCAGGGAAGTGGTATTCAGGGAAGGAAGTCTTTTTGATGCCATCCGGGCTTCGGTTTCCATTCCAAGCGTACTTACACCGGTTAAAACAGCGGATGGGCTGCTGGTGGATGGGGGAGTTTTGAATAACATCCCCATCAGCCATGCTCCCAGAGTAACAGGTGACCTGCTGGTTGTGGCCAACGTAAATGCCAGAGTCCCTGTGAAACCGCCCAGCTTTTCCCAGGAGGAAGGAGAAAAACAGAAACGGGCCTATCAGATTAAGATCGATGAATTCCAGTCCCACCTGCAAAAGATTCTGCCCCGGGGCCATAAGGACCCCCAATCCCGCAGAAATGAAGAGACCATGGGATATTTAAACCTGGTGGATGAAACCATCAGCCTGATGACCTATCATATGGCACAGCTGTCCCTGAAACAATTTAAACCGGATGTCCTGATTGAAGTTTCCCGCGATTCCTGTGGCACCTATGACTTTTTCAAAGCCCAGGAGCTCATAGTTATGGGAAGTGAGGCCACGGGAAAAGCTCTGGATAAATTTGAGACTCAGAAATAAATAAAAAAAGGTGTCAGCTGCTTAACAAATTGGAGATTCCAGCGTTATTCTCCTGATTTAAAACAGTTGTACAAGCATAACAATGAACTCAAATGAAAAAACTAATCTTTCTGTCTTTCTTATTTCTACTTTCCTGTGCAGTGGTTCCCATGACCGGCCGTAAACAGTTTGTAGCCATCCCTTCCTCCCAAATTATAGCACTTAGCAGTGAAAGCTATTCAAAGGTGCTGGCTGAAGGGCAGTTGTCGAGCAATACCTCTTATGTGAGCATGGTTAGAGAAGTGGGACAGAAACTTACCGTTGCCGTGGAGGCTTACCTGAAGCAGAACAATCTGCAATCAGCTGTTGAGGGATATGAATGGCAATACAATGTACTTGTTTCAGAAGAGCTGAATGCCTGGTGCATGCCCGGTGGACAGATTGCTTTTTATGAAGGCATTATGCCCGTTTGCCAGGATGAAAATGGGATTGCCGTGGTGATGGGTCATGAAATTGCGCATGCCGTGGCACAGCATGGGAACGAGCGGATGTCCCAGCAGCTGGCGCTCCAAATGGGGGGAATAGCCCTCTCGGAAGCCCTGAAGACCCAGAAACAGGAGACCATTGACCTGGCCATGCTGGCCTTTGGGGTGGGGGCCCAGGTGGGCGTGATGCTGCCCTACTCCAGAACCCATGAGACGGAGGCAGATGAACTGGGGCTCTACTTTATGGCTATGGCCGGATATAATCCTCAAACTGCTCCTGCTTTCTGGGAAAGGATGGCCGAGAAGTCCACCTCCCGGCCCCCTGAATTCCTTTCCACACATCCCGAACCTTCCAACCGGATCGCAAATCTGAACCGGATCATGCCCAAGGCGATGGAGTATTACAACGCCAGATAGATCACCCGGATCTCCTTCCGATTTTTCCGCTTAATATCCATTGGTACCATGGAAACGAAACGTTCATGTAAGTAATTGAAGGCTTCATGGACTATTTTCCTTTTTATGATTTCATTAACAGCAGCTTAGGGTGATATTGCCCTAATTTTAGTTAGGAGTCGATTTGGCCCTAAAAAACTGTTAATCAGAAGTTAAAAGCATTATTAAAGAAAACTTTGTCTCAAACGTTTTGTTAGCACCCCAGTATTGGACACTTTTTCTCAAAGAGACCTTGCTTGCTAACATAATATTTTTTTAGAATTATGAATAAACTTTACCGTAGTCCCAGATTACTTCGACTTTTCAACTTTATTTTCATATCACTTCTGTTCCTGAGTACCCCGGACCTAATAGGTCAAAAGGGGAATGGCGGAAATAAAAACGACATTAACATAGTAGTCACCTGCACGGAATATGTGGGCAATGGAAAGCTGGTGGCACATTTTGGCTATGAAAACACAGGAAAGAAAACCGTGGTAGTGGACGAGAACGGGAGCGTGCTTACCTACAATCATGGTCAGTCCAAGAAGTTAGGATTGTACACCTTCGATCCCGGAGTTACAGAAAGGGCTTTCAGCCAGGAATTTGATTCCAGGGACAGGGTGCAATGGACTGTGACGCTGCCCAATGGGACAGTTAAGACAGTGGATGCCAATATCAACTCCAACCACTGTCAGGATGTGGTTGCCAGCCTGGATATTATTCCGGGGTACTTTCCTCCCGAGGGTGGAAAAGAAACGAATTCCAAGATTGGTGCAGAACTAACTTCCCTGTACAGGGCTTACAGCTTCGATCCCGATCTTACGGATGTTCCCGGCGATATTTTTCAAATCGCAGGAACCAGGGTGCTTATCGAGGTGGTCTCCAATGATCTCCAGTACGATGCGATGTTAGCCAGCCTGACCGGGGTGGGCTTTGAAGCAGTCACTTCGGATCTTGCGAGGAATAGAGCTACCGGATGGGTGGAGATAGGGAACCTTCTCCAGCTTAATGAGATGGATCCGCTTAATTATGCCCGGCCCGTATACCCGGGTATTGGGAATTATATTGTTCCAGCCACCGGTCTGACCAAGAGTCAGGGTGATTTTTCCATGCACACGGATTTTGTCAGACTTGGATATAATATTGATGGTTCTGGTGTCAAGATCGGGGTACTGTCCAATAGCTATAATACCCGCGGAGAAGCTACCCAGGATGTTATAAACGGCGATCTTCCCGGCGAAGGAAATGTGAATGGTTACCTCACCCCGGTTCAGGTGCTCAAGGACATTTTACCCGTCAGTGGGGCCCTGTCTGATGAAGGGCGGGCCATGTTACAGATCGTGCACGACATTGCCCCCGGAGCTGAGCTGGCCTTCCGGACAGGATTTCTGGGTGAGCAGGATATGGCCCTGGGCATCAGGGAACTTGCCAATGCCGGAAGCGATGTGATTGTGGATGATCTGAGCTACATTACAGAACCCTTTTTCCGGGATGGAATCATCTCTAAAACCATAGATTCTGTAGTAGCCGAAGGTGTCACCTTTTTCTCTTCTGCGGGCAACTTTGGCAGCACTGCGTTCACCGACATTTTTAATTCAGAACCCGCACCTACCACCATTACCGGGACCGCTCATGATTTTAGTGGAACGGGGGACATTTTTCAGAGTGTATTATTGCCTGAAGGGAATTATACCCTGGTCCTTCAGTGGGATGATGATTCTGATCCCAGCATGAACACCACCACCACCGACCTGGACATATTCTTATCCGATGATGTGGGCTTTGCTCTTCTTGGATTCAACAGGGAGAATGAGGGTGGCTTCCCCATTGAAGTAGTTCCCTTCTCTGTAATAGGGGACAGTGTGACTGCCAATATAGTGATCGCGCGGGCCAGTGGTCCTGAAAATGTGGATGTTACATTTAAATACATTCTGTTCCGGGGGGGGTCTCAGTTCCAGATGCTTGAATATGGAGATGGAGGATCATCCACCATCGTCGGGCATCCCAATGCAGCGGGGGCTATCTCCGTAGGGGCAGTACGCTTTGATAAAAATCCCATATACAATCCAGCTGAGTACCCGGTGCCAGTGATTATGTCCTTCTCCTCCATTGGAGGCACTCCGGTGGATGGAGTGGTCCGGAGCAAACCGGATATTACGGCTCCCAACGGGGTTAACACAACAGTCGATCTGGGTAACGGAGACTGGGATAGCCCCATTGATCCGGATGTCTTATACCCCAATTTTTTTGGTACCTCGGCAGCATCACCCCATGCGGCAGGTATGGCTGCCTTGATCATAGAGGCAAAAGCCAAATTTGATGGGACGGGTATCACGCCAGAGGAGATCAGGACCCTGATGAAAGCAACGGCCATAGACATGGACGATCCGGGGGAAGACTTTGTATCAGGATCCGGTTTTGTACAGGCCCATAAAGCCCTGATGACCTTTGCAAATCCAACTCCCTATGTGGAGAACCTTATCGTGGCATCTGAGGGAGGAGTGCCGGGAGAGGAAATTACCCCCTTCTCCTTTACCGTGACCGGAGATTTTTTCACAGATTCGACCCAGGTACTTTTCAGGGGAGAACCCCTGGAATCAGGAGTATTGTTCGTGGATGAGAGCACCATTACTGTAGATCACCCCGGGTTTATTGGCAATCCCGAAATTCAGGTCTTTAATCAGCCCATTTCCAATACGGAGCTGGACGGAGGTGCTTCTGAAAGCATCTATTTTTCTGATCCGGTGCGACAGACGGTGATTATTACCGCCAACAATGCCACAAAGAAATACGGAGAAGAATTACCCGAGTTTAGTGCCAGCTTGCTGGTAGTCACGGTGGATGGGGATTCCCTGACTCTGACTGAGGCTGTTCAGGGCAAGCTGATGCTGCAGACGGAGGCCGACCGCTTATCAGGACTTGCATATGCAGTGCCTGCTGCAGATACATCCAATGCCGGGCAGTATATTATCATACCTTCTATTTATCCGGAAGCAGATACGGTCAATCCGGCAGAAATTGATCTGGCGATTGCAGAGAAATACATTTTGAATTTTGTAAATGGGAACCTGTCCGTAGAAAAACTGTCCCTGACCATCACCCCGATGGATATGCAGTTGATCTATGGGGAACAGTTGCCTGCCGAAGGATTTGATTTCCTGTACGAAATTGAAGACTCCAGCGTGATCATTGATAATCCGGAACTTATCTTAAATGCAGTTGAACAGGAACACATGGCTGCATTGACCAATGAAATTGCCCTGGTTCGTGGCGTGGCCCTGGTGAATGGGATTCCCTTAATAAAGGGTACTGCCCTGGTCAATGGAGTATCCTTGCTCAGGGGGGTCGCCCTGGTGAACGGGGTGGAAGTGAGAGTGGAAGTGGAAGGATCTGATACAACTGTGTTTGTAGCAGGTGAGCCACTGGTTAATGGAGTCTCGCTTATCAGAGGGGTCGCCCTGGTGAACGACCGGCCCTTTGTCAGCATGACTGAGATTGTGCGGGGGACTGCCCTGGTTAACGGGGATGAAGTCACTTTTGCAGAGGGTTACATGACCGAACTAAATGGGACACCCCTGGTGAATGCAGTACCTGCCGTACGGGGGATTGCCCTGGTGAACGGACTAAACAATCTTAGAGGTATCGCTTTGGTGAATGGACATACCGTGGAGGTTGAAAATGGAATAACCACCATTGATGGCGTACCAGTTCCGACCGAGGGCATACAACTGGTGAATGATATCCCCGTGATCCGGGGTGTTGCCCTGGTGAACAGTTCACTGGTAACCAGGGGGCTTGCCCTGGTCAATGGACTGGAAGTCGCGATAGAAAACGGACTCCCCACGGGTCGCGGCATTGCCCTGGTCAATGGAGTACCCGAACTTCGCGGCATCGCTCTGGTCAATGGATTGCCCATGATCAGAGGAACTGCCCTGGTGAATAACCTGGAAGTTCATGTATTTGACGGGGAGGTAAGCGAGGTGTATGAGAATGGGGCTCTGGTCAATGGACTGAGTCTCAGCAAAGGTATTGCCCTGGTGAACGGAATTGCACTGGTCAACGGGGGACAGCTCATAAGCAGGGGTACTTCCCTGGTCAATGGAATTGCCCTGGTCAATGATACCGGGGATGGAGAAGAGCTGGTTGACCTGACAAACATGAATTTTTTGGCCAGTTCTGCAGCATTGGCGAACGGACTGAACAGCGTCAGGGGAACTGCACTGGTAAATGGTCTGGAAAGCGAAGATGGGGAGGCCCTTAAAATTGCCGCTGGAACCGAACAGGAAGACGGAAGTATCGTCTTTGAAAACGGATTTACCAGCAGAGGGATTGCCCTGGTCAATGGACTGAACTATCTTCGTGGCACGGCGCTGGTGAATGGAAGTCCATTAAGCCTCAGGGGAACCGCCCTGGTGAATGGTTCCACCATCAGTGAAAACAGCAACAATGGAACCATCCTGGTATTTGATGCCACTGAAATAGAAAGTGAAGATACCACCGAAAATGTTGGATTCACGCCTATCAGTTTTATCACAGGGACCACGGTAGGCCAGCACTGGATCGTGCCGGGAACCTATATCTCCAATAACTTTGAGATATCCTACGGGCTGGGGACGCTTACCATAGATCCGGCACCACTGACTATCACAGCAGAAGATAAGACCAAAGTGTTTGGCGAAGAAGATCCGCCATTGACCCAGACGGTGACCGGATTGCTCGGTCAGGATGTCCTTTCAGGTGCGTTGATCCGTGAACCCGGGGAGGATGTGGAAAACTATGCCATCCTGCAGGGAAGCCTGACGGCAGGTGAGGATTATTTGATTGCTTATGATTCGGCAACATTTAGCATCTTACCAGCTACGATCACCATTAGTGTTAGTGCGGAGAACAAAGTATATGATGGAAGCAGAACGGCCACTGTCAGCCTGTCCGACGACCGCTTAAGCGGTAGTGAATTGGACATTACCTATACTTCGGCATTGTTTGAAGATAAACATGTGGGGGAATCGAAGGAGGTAAGCGTGCTTGGACTATCACTCGCCGGTGCCGATGCGGGGAACTATGTGGCCAATACAGAGGCAACCGCCACGGCCACCATCACCGCTGCCAGTATAAATGTCACTGCAGTAACTGACGACAAGGTATATGACGGAACCACCAGTTCAGACGAAGTGCCCGTGGTTGATCCTTTGATGGCCGGAGATGTAGTGGGCGTCAGTCCAATTCAGGTATTTGACAACAAAAATGCCGGGTCCGGGAAGACATTATCAGCCAGTGGTTTGCTCATTGATGATGGAAATGAAGGAAATAACTACGCTATTAGCTATGTGGATGTGAACACCGGGAGTATTAATCCATTGGCGATTGAGGTCACCGCGGTCACAGACAGCAAGGTATATGATGGCAACACCAGTTCTTTGGACTCCCTTCAGTTGATCCATTGATGACCGGAGATGTAGTGAGCGTCAGTCCAGTTCAGGTATTTGACAATAAAAATGCCGGATCAGAAAAGACATTAACGGCCAGCGGCTTACTGATTGATGATGGAAACGGAGGGGCTAATTATACAATTACCTACATGCAAGATTATACCGGGCTCATCACTCCCTTACCCTTGACTGTATCACCGACGGATCCATTCCTTTATATCAGGGAGGGTGATCCCCTGCCGGTATTTGCATTCATCTACAACGGATGGATCGCGGGTGATGCGGGGAATGATGGCTATACCGTGCTTAGAGATTCTGATGGAGCGGCCTATGATCAAAGTTCCAGTGAATCGGCAGGAAGTTATACGGTCACTCCAACCCCTTCTAATAATAATTATAGCTATACCCTTGAAACCGGAAGCCTCTATGTAAATCCCTATGGTCCGGGTACCAGAGCGGTCAAACCTATACTGAATTGTATAGAGGAGATCGACACGGATTATTTTGTGGCCAATTTTGAATACAGGAACGACAACGATGTGGCAGTCTATGTGCCACTTGGAGAAGACAATATGCTGACCGGCACGGGGATCGATTGGGAGAATTCTGATGAGGTGCCCACCATGTTTGCTTCTGGTGGCGGATCCTTCAGAGTGTTTTTTGATGGTTCTGAGCTGTCATGGACCGTAAACAGCCGGGACGGGGATCAAAAGGTATCTAATGCGGCCAATGCCAATTCGAGCTCCACCAAATGTAAAGGAAATGGTAAAAAGGCAGCTTCTGTTGCCATTCCGGCATTGGAGGAGCTTGATCCGGACCAGCTGGTGGCCTATCCCAACCCGGTGATTGATAAGGTGCATATCAGTATGAAGGATATTGAGAAATATGAAATCATCAAATTGTATGATCTATCTGGCAGGCTTCATCCTTTGACCTCTATTGATAAGAGGACTAACAAGCTGGAGATTGATATGGCACACTTACCAGGTGGACATTATATCCTTAGCATTGTGATGGAGGATTCCGCCAGAGTAGTCCAGTTAATCAAAAAATAGGCCCTATAAGACTGGATAATGTTGCAAAATGGTGCGTTGAAAGGAGGGTGCTGATTGGTTCCCTCTTTTCTTTCCTGTGAACCTTTAAAACAAGCTGGTGTTAAGTAAAGTATGGCCATGGGATTATCAATCTGCAAGTTCATAAGATATTGCAAATGAAAAATTTAAAATCCTTCTTTTCCCTGCTCATTCTTTCTACGGGCATCATCCTCCATGCACAGAACACCCGGGTCGACAGTTTGAAAAACCTCTTGCAGGAGCTGGGCCTGGATACGGTCCGGGTAGATGTGCTCAATGAAATTGCAGGCACCCTGTACAGGATAGATCCCGATGGAGCCATCCAGTACGGAAATGAAGCCAGTATCCTGGCTGATATGATCAATTATCCGCGAGGGAAGGCCCTTGCCTATAAGAATATGGGGCTGGGATATTATATGCAGGGAGAGTATGCAGAGGCTTTCCGGAACTGGGAACCTGCCCTGGAAATTTATGAAGAGATTGGCAGTGATCATATGGTTGCTAATTTGTTAGGAAATATGGGAGCCATCTATCACTCCATCGGGAAGAATGTAGAGGCCATTGAGCATTACCTGCCGGCCATGAAAATAGCCGAGGAACTTTCGGACAGTACCAGGCTTGGCACTCTGCTATTGAATATTGGAGTAGTTTATGCGGAACAACCCAGTACCTACGATTCAGCCATTAGCTATTATAAACAGGCCATAATAATCGGGGAACGCCTCAATGACACATATATTGTTGGTGTAAGCACCCTGAATATGGGGGAGGTATATGTGGAGAAGGAAGAGTACGACTCGGCACTCTATTTTTTTGAAAAGTCTCTGACCATCTTAAATAGCAATAATTATATTGCTTCGGCCCTTAATTTTATGGGGAGCATTTATGCTGAGAAGGGTGACTATCAAAAAGCACTTATTTATCATCAGGATGCGCTGGAGATGGCCAGGAAGGAGAATGCACAACGGGAGACTGTAGGAATCCTTTTGGGACTGGCCTCCACCTATGAGAGTCTGGAGAATTCTTATCAGGCCATTGAATATTACAGGGAGGCTGAAGTTCTTGCCGAAGAGATCGGATTAAACGAGGAACTATCCGGTGCATACGAAGGACTGGCTACAAATTATGCAAAGATACAGGATTACTCCAATGCCTATAATTACCTGTCCCTGCAGAATACCATCGAAGATATCATCTACAAGATTGAATCGGAAGATTTGACAACGGAACTGATGAATTCCTACCAGATGGAAAAGAAGCAGAACGAGATTGCGCTTTTGGAGCAGGAGGCAGAGATTGAACATTTGAAAAGAAAGCGACAGAGAGGATTTTTAATCGGTGTCGGGGTATTAGGTTTGTTGATTCTGGGCATTACTGCAGGTCTCTATAACAGGATGAGGTTCATCCGAAAGACAAATCAAAAAATCAACAAGCAAAAAGAATTAATTACCGACAGCATCGCGTATGCACAGCGCATTCAGTCGGCCATACTGCCTTCCCGGGAAGCGATGTCTGAGTTACTTCCGGAACACTTTGTACTTTTCAGGCCCAAGGATATTGTGAGTGGTGATTTCTACTGGATCAAAGAGGTGCAGGATCACCTGGTGATTGTGGGAGCCGATTGTACGGGGCATGGTGTTCCGGGTGCATTTATGAGTGTGCTGGGGATTACCATGTTCAATGAGCTGATTAATGACAGGTGTTTTGATGCCCCGGGAGCCATCCTGAACCGGCTCAGGGAGAAGGTGAAGGAGATGCTGGTACAGCAGGGCAACAACGATGAGCAGAAAGATGGGATGGATCTAGCCATTGCCATCTATAACAAAACTACCAGGGAGGTACACTTCTCCGGGGCCAACAATCCACTTTATATCATCCGGAAGAAGAGCTTACCCGAGCAAAAGGATCTGGAGCCTTTTGCTTCCCTGGATAATGGCGACTACCGCCTGTTTGAACTGAAGGGAGACAAACAACCCATAGGAACCCACTGGGAAGAGACTCCATTCCGGACCACTTCGGTTAAGCTTTCGGCGGAGGATTCTTTCTACTTGTTCTCGGACGGGTATATTGACCAGTTTGGAGGGGAGCACAGAAAGAAATTTAAGTCCATGAACTTTAAAAAACTGTTGCTGTCTGTCCAGGAAGAGCGTATGGAGGTTCAGAGGCAAAGGCTCGAACAGACCTTTGATCAATGGAAAGGACCTTATGAGCAGATCGATGATATTATCGTTCTCGGTGTAAAAGTCTGATTACAATAACTCCTTAAGTAGTTCTCCTTCAAGAAATTGTATCTTAAATTGAAGGTTAGAGAGCGAGATCAGGGCAGCTATCATGGGTGTCTGGGCGAATGTTTCCTTCAACCAGGAGCCTTCCTCAGGATATTGCGCATTTATATCCAGCATTTCGTTAATGACTTTATCCAGCCTGTTTCCCGCATAGCTAAGCAACAATACCCGATGGGTATCAATGGACTTCATTAGTTCCGGGCCTTTCCCTATTTCTAATTGAGTTCCGAATATGACCAGTTCGGTACTTTTATGAACATCGAAGTAGTTCGCTTTAATCAGATCAAGTGAACCATCCTCAGCAATGGCCATTTGATTTTCCTCATGGGTGGCCAGCAGGATTTCTCTCATGATCTCTTGCAGATATTCATCCAGTTCCTTTGTTTGCTTATGTATGATAGCGGCCTGATCCAGTCGTTCGGGCTCCAGCTGGTCATTCATCGTCGCCTCATTCAGTACCAGGGTATTTCCAGATTCCAGCAAATCGTTGGTCTTTATATTAACCAAGGCTGATACGACCATTGAGTGCAATACATTTTTAGATGTTCTGAGAGCAAATACCATGATATTAACAGCCATAAAGGAGAGCACAAAGATCAGGATGGAGAAGTTTTGCAGCTGGTTCTCCTTGTCTTTCAGGGCGTGAGTTACCAGGACCGGGATAAAGACAGCCACCACCAGTACCACACTGGTCAGCAGTGCAATCCCTGCTCCGGGCCAGTGCATGATCTTAAACAGGATCCCGGTAATAAAGATAAACCCGGTAATTACTCCGGTCACATATAGTGTCTTATTCACCCGCTTCTCTTTTTTACGGGTATCGCGCATGCTTACCATGGCAAAAACGGGAAGATATACCGCTCCCAGCAGGAAAGCGCCCAACACGATGAGCACACTGGCTCCGGGCCAGTGTTGCATTTTGAAAAAAGCTCCGAGGATTAACAGGGATGGAGCAATGGTTCCAAGGATATACATGAACTTCTTCATCATACGGTATTTTTGGTTGATTAATAACAGAGTCTCTTCCTGGATCTCCTGTATCCGGTTGTTCTCCAGGCGGCTTCGCACCTCTTCATAAGCGTTCAGGAATTCTATCCCTTCCTCCATCTTTGCTTCAATGTCACAGCAAAGGTGGTCCAGGAGTTCATTTTGCAGCTGGGTATAGGTCAGACCCTGCCTGTCGATCTCCCTGATAAGGATTTTAATTTCCCGTTCGCTCAGTTCGGCCATTGGTTTATGCCAGGTTCAGGCTGGGACCGGTATCCAGGACCCGTCCCATGATGGTGACAAAATCGATGAATTCCCGGACCTTTTCCTTGGCTGCGCTGCTACCCGACTCGGTGAGCCGGTAATACTTACGCACCCTCTTCCCGATACTTTCTTCCTCGGAAGTAATCAGGCGGTCCGATTCCAGTTTATGAAGTGCCGGGTACAGGGCTCCCCAGGAGAGCTGGACCTTGCCTTCCGTAAGTCTTTCAACCTCTCGGGTAATCTCGTAGCCATACATTCTGCCATTCTCCTCGAGAAGCTTCAGAACGATGGTCTTCAACGTGCCTTTAAGCAGATCTTTTGATATCATGATTCAAATATACATATAAAATACCGATATATCCAAATCTTATATATTAAGCCTTTGGTTTATTCCCTCTCTTTTATACCTTTATTAAGCTGAAATCTTATCCAACATTGATGAATTCCCGTATTTCATGCCTGATGATTTTTGCTTTGCTTGCCTGTTCCGGATGGACATTCGGCCAAACAGAAATTATTGTATATGATGGGTATACAGGGATTCACAATACCTATATCCAGCACGATACAGCCAGAATTACTACGCTTTTGCCGGAAAGCCCAGCCGATCTGGCCGGGATCAAAGTGCGCGATCAGATCATTGCCATCAATGATTCTGTAATCTCCGGTAAAAATATTAGCCAGAGGATAATCCAGGATCTGCTTCATAATCAGGCGGGGGAATCTGTGGATCTCCTGATCAAACGAAAGGGGGTAGATTCGCTATTGCGATTCTCCCTCACCAGGGAGCCCTACCTGTACCAGATTGTAGCCTATGAGTATGAGTACCTCATAGATTCCCTGGAGCAATGGAACATCACCCAGATCATGTCTGACTCGCTGGATAGTCTTTTTGTGAATCCTTTAAAAACAAAGAGCCTGGTGTATTCCGTGGAAGAGGGAAGTCCGGCCGCAAAAATCGGGATCCAGGCAGGCGACCAGGTGGTCAGTTTGATGGAGGAGCTGGATAAGGATGCTTTTTATCATATCAGCAGCAGAGTATTCGCGAGAGCCACCGTGGATACCTCTTTTACGATCCTCAGGGGGGATTCCCTGATCCTCTATGAGCTGAAGCCCTCCATAGAAACCAGCTTAAAAGGGATCCGCAGCCAGTTTTCAAAAGATTTCTCCTCTTCCTGTGCCTGGCTCAAAATAAAGACAATAAACAGGATCTCTGAAAACCGTATCTACCTGGTCAACCTTCCAGAGATGTCGGGAACGGATTCCGCCAATTTTTACCTTATTGAACCTTCAGGATCCATCCTGGAGAAAAGAACAGGAATACAGATTCCTGTGGAGGAGCGGGACTTCGTTTATAAGAACTGGCATGCAGCCTCGGTTCCCCTGGACCAGGGAACAGAGCAGACTTTTTATCTCCGGTGGAAAGCGGAATCCCGCATTGGAGCTCCCCTGATTCATTTTATTGCCAAGGATACGGTGGTACAGCATGACCGGATAGAAAGAATGGTTTTGTTTGCACTGACGGGAATGATGACCATCATTTCGTGTTTTTTCCTGATCCTCTTTTTTGCGCTACGCGACCGGCAGTATCTCTACTTCGCTCTCTATATTTTATCTTTTGCGGGGTTTCTTTTTGTTTCTGAAGGCTATCAGGGGGAGTTCCTGTGGAAAGCTTATGTATTTAAATCGATCCTGATTTCCAATTCCCAGTTCTTTACCCTTTCACTGGTCACCATCTTTTTCCTCCTGTTCGGGATCAGCTATCTGGAGCTGAAGCGGAAAATGTCCGGATGGTACTGGAGTGTGGTAGTATTGATGGGATTAATCGGGATCAGGGTTGTGGCCTTGATCCTGGGGGATTTACTGGGCTTTGAAATACGGGGTCTGTTTGAGGACGTGGTCCTGCTTATCTGGGTTTTTGCCGTGGCCATTGTACCCCTCTTCCTTTTGATCCTTCCTGCCATCTTCAGGATCCGGGGGGGATACAAACCAGCCTGGTTTTTTCTGACTGCCAATATCGTGTTAATCCCACTGGCGATTATCACCATTAGCTCATCCACCGCTGAACTCACGGCCGAGGCAATCACTGAATCCATCCTCTTTCGGATCCTCCAGGTATCCGGGTTTTTTATAGCTGCGATTTTGCAAATATTGATCTTCTCCATTGGACTGGCTTTGAAATTGAGACTGGATGACAGGGAGAAAAAAGCGGTGCAGGAACGGATCATTGATCAGTTGAAAGAGAATGAGAAATTAAAGGATAAGGTCAACCGGGAACTGGAGCAAAAGGTGCAGGAGCGGACACGGGAGATTTCCGAGCAGAAGGAAGAGATCGAATCTCAACGTGATGAAATTGAGGCTCAGCGTGATCTGGTGTTTGCCCAGAAGAAAGAGATTACCGACAGTATTGGCTATGCCCAGAGGATTCAGGCAGCGATCCTTCCCCAAAAAAACTACCTGGACAGGGTCCTTCCCGAATACTTTGTACTATTTAAGCCCCGGGATATTGTCAGTGGTGATTTTTACTGGGTAAAGGAGGTAAACTCCTCCCTGATCATTGTGGCAGCCGATTGCACCGGCCATGGTGTTCCTGGTGCCTTTATGAGCATGCTGGGCATCACCCTGCTTAATGAATTGCTTGTGGAAGGCAGGATCTCCAGTCCGGCCGAGATTCTGGGCCAGCTCAGAGAAAAGGTAAAATCCATGCTGGTGCAGCAGGGAACGATCCGGGATCAAAAGGACGGGATGGATATGGCCATTGCTGTTATCGACAAGAAAAAACGCGAGCTGCAGTTTGCCGGAGCGTATCATCCCCTCTATCTCATTCGGGAAAAGGATCAGCTCACCGGGAGAGAACCCGGGTCAGATTCATCTCTTGAAGGGAAGGATGCAAAACTGTTTGAACTGAAGGGGGATAAGCAACCCATTGGAATTCACTGGGTGGAATCCGAGTTCACGAATCACAAGCTTTCCCTAAAGGAGAATGACACGGTTTACGTGTTTTCTGACGGATACGTGGATCAGTACGGGGGGGAGCAGAGGAAAAAATTTAAAATCCAGAAGTTCAGGGAACTGCTTCTGTCCGTCCGCGCAGATTCCATGGAAAAGCAAAAACAGGATCTTGAAGAAACCTTTGAATTATGGCGTGGCAAGTATGAGCAGATCGATGATGTCTGCGTCATAGGGGTCAGAGTTTGATTCCCCCGTCCATATCCTTTCCAACCTTTTTAATACTGTTGCGTCCTTAGGGTGAGCTTTCATGAAAGAGACGATTAATATCAATAGGAGGATTATTGAGAAATGCCTCGATGGAGATATCAAAGCTCATTACCAGTTATATAAGCAGTATTCAAAGGCCATGTACAATATTGCCATCCGTTTCCTGAACAATAAGATGGATGCCGAAGACATCCTGCAGGAGTCTTTTGTCACTGCCTTCAACCGGCTGGGGGAACTGCAAAACAGGGATGTTTTTGGGAGCTGGCTCAAGAGAATCGTGATAAACAATTGTATTTCTCAGCAGAGGAAGCGAAAGATAGCTTTTGAGGAGATCGATGAATACAGGCACGGAGAGGTGGAGGAGTTGGATGAAAGCATCCCGGAAGTTGATCCCGTGCTGGTCCACCAGGCCATTCGCGAGCTGCCCCAGAAGGGACGTACGGTGCTGGTGCTGCGCGCCCTGGAAGGATACTCGCACAAAGAGATAGCTGAAACACTGGGCATTTCAGTCTCAACCAGCAAAACCCAGTACAGCAGGGCTCTTGCCCTCTTAAACAGGAAACTTAAGAAAGAAATAAATGTCAACTAAACTGGAAAAATATTTGAAGCAGCACCGGGATTCCCTGGATGTGGACAGCCCTGATGACCCGGTGATCTGGGAAGGAATCAGGGAGGATCTGCAGCTGAATGATAAACAAAGGGAGCGAAGAACGAGGCTTATCCGGATCCGGAACTTAGCAGCTGTGGCGATTCTTCTGGTGAGCGTGGGTTATATGGTACAGGATCTGCTTGGAGAGCGCTGGAAAAACCAAGCGGTAACCCTGGCAGATATTGATCAGGAGCTGGGAGCCAGGGAGCAGGAGTACAGGACTCTTGTAAGCTATAAAAAGCAGGAAGCCGGATCATTGCAGCACGTCGATCATGCGATTATTGCCGAGCTACTGGAGGAGATTCAGAAGCTGGATACCATTTATGAGGAGACTCTGAAAGATCTCAGTGAGCTGGGCTATAATGAACAGGTTATTCAAACGATTTTCGACACCTATGAAAAGAAGATCTACCTGCTCGAACTGATCATACTTGAAAACAATAAAATCAAAAATCATGAAAGGGAAGAGAAGCTATTTCTTTAGCATCATAGCATTTTTTTGCTGTTTGACCCTGGGCCTTAACGGGTATGGACAAAGAAAAAAGATTGAAAAAACCTACAGGTGGAGTTATGCTGTAAATCAGGATGTGAACTTCAGCTTTAACAATTACGATTGTGATCTGATCATACATACCTGGGACAAGCCGGAAATCAGCTATAGCATGACGGTGGATGCCACCCTGAGATCGGAGGAAGATGCCAGAAGGCTGGATGCTTATATCGATGATTTAAACTTTTCCCACTCCGCTGGTAGTGCAAAGTTCAACAATCGTTTCTGGACCAGCAAGAAATCGGCAATGGGCAGGAAAACCATGACCCTGAAGGGAGAGAAAACCATTCGCTTCACTGATTTTAACATGAAAGGGGAGCTGTGGATCCCGGTGAATACATCCCTTGATCTGAGCTCAAAATATTCAGTTATCGAGGTAGAGGATCTGAATGGCCGGGTGAGACTGGATCTTTACAATGACAAACTGTTTGGAAAGCGGATCAATAGCGCCATCTATATTGCGGCCAAATACAGCACCCTGGAATTTTCAGAGATGAAGGATATTAAAGCTGACCTGTACAATACAACGCTTGAGGCAGGTGATGTTGGGAGCCTGAACGTCGTCTCCAAGTATTCCAGGCTCAAAACCGGTGATGCCGGAACAGTGGATATCGATGCTTACAATGATAAGTACAGCCTTGGTCATACCGGTGACATCCGCTTCATCGATAAATATTCTGATCTTACAGCCTTGCATGCGGAGCATACCGAGCTGGATTGCTATAACAGTACGGTACAAATTAACCGGGTGGAAGATGTGGACCTGAAGTCTAAATATGGCTCATATGAATTTAAGAAAGCCAGGAACTTGAACATTGCCAGTGCATACAGCGACAAATATTTGCTTGATTCACTGAAGACACTGAATATCACCGACACCAAGTACGGTGTTTTTAAAATCAATCACCTGGAGAGCTATCTGCTTCTGGACGAGGGATATTCGGACAAGCTGTTTGTTAAAGAAAGCGGGAACCTGAAAGGAGTAAAGTTGAACGGAAAATATATGGTGCTGGAGATGGGCGTGGACAAAGAACTCAGTTTCAGGTTCCAGGCTAATGTGAAATATCCCAAATTTGATATCGATGAAGAGTCTCTGGTAGTCAGAAGGAAGATCAAGGATGGCTCGGCGATGGAGATGGAGGCTGTAAAAGGCCAGGAGAAGGAAGGCATTCCTTCCTTTTTTGTGAATGGGTATGATATGGCCGTGACCCTTACGGAACAGTAAGAGCCTCCTCCTTCATCCTAGAACCTCAGGGATAGACAGCTTAAACCGCCGTCCAGTTTACGGAATTCAGATACATCCAGGGAGATCGTAGGGTAGCCGGCCTGCTCTATTTTCTCCCTGGTTCTGGGATAGCCAGCCGGTACCAGCACGGTGGAGTTGATCCACAGGGAGTTGGCTGCATAGCTTTCTTCCGGGACCACCTCTATCCGGCGAAAGCCGGAGAAGGCCCTTTGAGTCCTGAATTCACCGCTGATGAGCAGGTAGTTCTGCTCCAGGTAGGAGAGTCCGCTCTTCAGATGAAGCATATTTTGCAGCGGGTGTGTGGAACCCTCCATTCCATAAGATCTCAGGATTTCTAACAATTGAGCAGCACCCGGGGCGTTTGTGCGCCGGGAGAGCCCGATATAAAAGTACTTCCCAACCATCATAACATCGCCGGCATCCAGGGTCCCGGGGGCTTCAATGGATTCCACCTGTTTATAATAGGTTTCAAGGACCGGTTTTATACCCAGCTTTTCCCCATTCCGGGAGGGTGCTCCAGGATTGGTAATAATGGCACACCCGGGAGTGCACAGAGCCACATCTTCCACAAAGACTGAATCGGGGAAATGCGAATCGGCGTCCAGTACCTGAACCTCCAGGCCACAGTTTCGAAGGGCTTCCACATACTGCTCATGTTGCTCCAGGGCCAGCTGGAAATCCGGCCTGCCCAGGGAAACTGAACGAAGCCCCTGGATCATCTCAGGACAGGGTTTGCGGACAATGGCGTGTTTGAACATGGAAGGCTTTCCTTAGGAGATGGACTACAAATGTTGGAATAATTTTCCTGAATTCCCTGCTTCTCACTTTTAGATTTTTTTATCTTGGTGATTCATTTCAAGCAACTCTTTAAGACATGAAAACTACCCGAAGACAATTTCTTAAGACAGGCGGAGCGACCCTGGCTTCCGCTGCCTTGCTGAGCCGGGTACCGGCAAATATCCTGGCTGCAGAATTGGCAGGAGAAAAACTATCCTTTGGTTTCCAGATCTGGACCATAAACAGAGAACTACAGAATGATTTCGCCGGGACGCTGAAGAAAATGGCCGCCATGGGCTATTCCGAAGTGGAGATGTGTTCCCCTTTGGGATATGGCTTTAAGACCCTGAATGAGCTGTCGGGAACTGAAATGAAAAAAATTATCGAGGATGCCGGCTTGATCTGCAGCAGCTCGCACTTTACTTCCAGGGAACTCAAAGAATCCCTGGACAACCGGATCGAATGGGCCAGCCAGATTGGAATGAAGCAAATGGCACAATCCATGCCAGGCCTTAGCCTCAGGGACGCCACCATGGACGACTGGCGCAAAGCGGCCCGGGAACTCAATGTGATCGGGGAGAAGTCCAAAGCGGCCGGAATCCAGATGGTTTACCACAATCACCATTTTGAGTTTCAAGAGATTGATGGTCAATTGATCTACCCCGTATTGCTGGAGGAATTGGATCCGGATCTGGTGAAGATGCAGTTTCAGGTGGCTGTCATTGACCAGGGGTTCAAAGCGCAGGATTACTTCAGGGAATATCCGGGACGCTTTATCTCTGCCCACCTGGCAGATTATTCCACGGAGAAGCAGTCGCAGGTTCCTGTGGGGCAGGGTATCGTGGATTGGGAGGAGTTTTTTGAGGCTGCAAAAACAGGAGGAGTTCAGAATTACTTTGTGGAGATGCATCCGGATACTTTTCAGGAGAGTGCCCGCTATCTCCAGGAGCGCTAAAGGATTTTAGAAACGCTAAATCAGGTTTATGGGATTATCTTATGAGCAGGTTTTTGAGAACAACAGAAAATGGGCAGCTGAGACGCGGGCTTCCGATAAGGAATTCTTCATCAGGCAGAGCCAGATACAAATACCTGACTACCTGTATATTGGTTGCAGCGATAGCCGGGTTCCGGCAGAAATATTTATGGGGGCGGAACCCGGAGAAGTTTTTGTACACCGGAACATTGCCAACCAGGTTTCGCAGACGGACCGGAATGCGGTCAGTGTGGTCCGTTTTGCTGTGAATCAGTTACAGGTCAAGCATATCGTTGTGTGTGGCCATTTCGGCTGTGGCGGGGTTCAGGCAGCCATGGAGGAGAGAACGGAGGATCCGCTGGAGCACTGGTTCGATCAGATCAGGGCGGTGGTTGTGCCCCATCTGGAAGAGCTGGAACAGCTGAACGATGAGGAAGAACGTTTCCGCAGGCTGGTAGAGCTCAACGTGGAAGCACAATGCCGGAATTTACTGGAGCTTGAGGTGGTAAAGGAGGCGATCAAAAAACGGGGTGGCCCAAGCGTGCATGCTTGGGTGTACGACATCCATACCGGAATCCTGATCGACCTGGATTTTAAATATTAAGCCTCCTATTTCAAAGGCAGGCTCACCGTGAAGAGAACCCCGTCAATGGTATTTCTGGCTTCAATCTCACCCTGATGCTCCGCAATCAGCGTGTAGCAGATGGAGAGTCCGAGTCCCACTCCCTGTCCGGGATCTTTGGTTGTAAAGAAGGGATCGAAAAGCTGATCCAGGTGCTCGTCAGCAATCTGTGGTCCCGTGTTGGCAAAAGAGAGAACCGCTTTGTCATCCCGCATCGTGGTAGAGATCGAAATGATTTTTGGACGGGAAGGCTCCAGATTAACTGCAAAAATGGCATTGTCGATGATATTGATGATTACCTGGTGCATCTTCTCCGGGAAAACCGGGACCAGTTTCTCCAGGCGGTATTGTTTGATAATCTGAATCTCGTCCGAGATCTTGGATCTCAGAAACATCAGGGTATGATCGATGGTTACGCGCAGATCGGTTTTCACTTTCCTGGAGCCACCCCTGTGTGAAAAGGTCATCAGGGCCTGAACAATGTCAGCAGACCGGTCCAGACCGTCGCGGGCCATTTCCAGGGCTATTACAAAGCGTTTCATTTCCTCCTCCCGGCCCTCCCAGTCGAGTCCCTCATGCACCTCCCTCATAATGTTGAGTCCGCCTGAAATGAAGTTCAGGGGATTGTTAATTTCATGCGCGATTCCGGCTGTCAGCGTTCCAATGCTGGCCATCTTTTCTGATTGGACCAGTCGCTGCTGTGCGGCTTTCAGATCATCCTTCTGCTTCTCCAGCAGTACATTTTTCTCTTTGATCTTGCTGTAGGACCGGATCACCAGGAAAACAATGGTTAAGCAGCAACAGGGAGAGGGTGACATAGCCATAATTGGTAAGTCGTTTTTGTCTGATTTTTAGATCTTTGTACTGATTATCCATGGTGAGGCGTTCAATCTGGTTCTCTTCCGACTCAAGTTCAAAATAGATATCCAGGTTGGCCAGCTTCTCCTTAAAGCTCGCATTGTTCAAACTGTCGTTCAGCTCTTTGTATCTGATGTAATGAAGCAGTGCTTCTTCAGGAAGGTCCTGAAGGGTGTCTATGCTGACGAGATTTAGAAAATACTCCTGGTATTCGTTATAGCGCATATTTTCCTGCAGGGCAAGCAATGTTTTTTCGGAGTAGGTCTTGGCCATGTTGAGATCCCTTTTTTCCAGGTAGGCTTTGGTCATGGAGTTGTAAAGGCTGGAAAGATACTTGGGACTGTTCTCCTTCAGATTGTAATAGTTTTCCAGATCATGAAACACCTCCAGGGCCTGTGTCCTGCGTCCGGAATAAAGATGCACATCTCCCATATTGTAATAGGCCAGGATTTCTTTCTGAAGGCTTCCGTACTGTCGGGAGAGGGCGTGTGCTTCATTAAAAAGTATCAGGGCGGAATCCATTCTACCGGTGTTCCCATAAACCGCTGCAGTGGAATTTAACCCGCTGATTATTAATGAAGTATCCTTCAAGGCCCTTCCATATTCCGAAACCAGGGTGAAATACTTCTGAGCTGGTTCAAACTGCTTGATATAGAAATACGTGTTGCCTATATTCATCAGGGTGGCAGCCTGTTTAACGGAGTCCCCCAGTTCCACAAAACTGTTAAATGCTTCACTCAGCAGGTTTGCGGCCTCTTCATTGATGCCCAGGTAGTCGTAAAAGGACCCGATGGCCAGTTTTGCCTCTGCGGTCCATCGCTCTGAACCGATCTCCTCAGCTTCCTTTAGGGCCCGGTTGGCATGGTCCAGGGCTGCTCTGATATTTATATCACTCAGAACATAAGCCATCTGTAACTGCAGGTTGATCTGGTCCTCACTGATTAGCGTGGTATCACGCAATGCCATCAGGCTATCCAGGTTCTGAGTTCTGGCCTTTGAAGCTGGCAACAGCACAAGCAAAATCAAACCGACTATATATCTGGCAGGCATCCTTAGGAAATACGAAAATGAAGGAAGAAAGTTCGCTCTAGCGCTTCTTTTTATTTGCTTTATTTTTTCCGGGCTCGTTCACCTGTGAGGCTGATACCTGGAATGCCTTGCCTTCATAGCTTCCCTCCTGGATAGAGGGCAGAATCCGACTGGAAACTTTTTTATCTACCTCGAAGAAGGAATGCCGGGAATGAATATCAATACGACCCATGTGAAAACTGTCGATCCCGGTCTCGCTGCAGACCAGTCTTAGCAGGGCACCTTTGTTCAGGTTCTGTTTTTCGCCCAGGTTAATAAAATAGCGGTTTTTCTCTCCGCTCAGGTTCCGGTTAAAGCCTCCGCCCTCCTTCCTTGTGGGTCTGCTTTTTTGGCCATCCTTCTCATGGCTGGCATTCAGGTCGCCGGAGTCTTTGTAGTAATCCAGGAAGGCATTAAGCTCCATGGAGATAAATTTTAATACAATCTCTTCAGCCGGCAGATCTTTCAACTTCTTGTAGAATACCGGCCAGTAGAGATCGATGGCCTCCTCATCCACCGGTGTGTTGACAACCTTGTCCATGAGGGCATACATTTGCTTTTCACAGATTTCCTCAGCCTTTGGGATCGTGGATTGTTTTAGCGCTGTCTTAATCAGGGACTCCACCTGCCTGATTTTATAGGTTTCCCTGGTATTGACCAGGGCCAGGGATTTACCCGATTTACCTGCCCTGGCTGTTCGCCCGCTGCGATGTGTATAGTTTTCTATATCATCGGGCAAATTGTAATGAATCACATGGGAGATATCTTTCACATCGATGCCCCGGGCAGCCACATCCGTGGCGACCAGGACCTTCACGGTCTTCTCCCTGAATTTCTTCATGGCAGCATCTCGCTGGACCTGCGACAGGTCGCCATGGAGGGCCACCACATCGTAGCCCTCTTTTTCCAGCTTGTCAGCGATCTGGCCGGTCTCCCTCCTTGTCCGGCAGAAGATCAGTCCGTATATTTCCGGATAGAAGTCCAGGATCCTTTTGAGGGCATGGTAACGGTCCCGTTCTTTCATCATATAATAGCGATGCTCAATATTGTCAGCCACACTATTCTGTATTCCCACTAAAATCTCCACGGGATCGTGCATGTAAGTATTGGCAATTCGTTTGACAGCCTTGGGCATGGTGGCCGAAAAGAGCCAGATCCTTTTGACAGCCGGTGTCTGGTCCAGGATGGCATCAATATCCTCTTTGAATCCCATATTCAGCATCTCGTCCGCTTCATCCAGCACCACCCTGGAGACGGTCTTCAGCTTGACGGCTTTGCGGTTAATCAGATCGAGCAATCTTCCCGGGGTGGCCACTACGATTTGGGATCCCTTTTTGAGTTTGCGAATCTGATCGGAGATACTGGCTCCCCCATAAACGGCCGTGATATTGGGATTGTTCTGATAAACGGCGAAGGACTCCAGGTCGCGGGTAATTTGCATGCAAAGCTCTCGGGTTGGACAGATGATCAGGGCCTGGGTGGTCCTGTCTTCGAAATCCATATGCTGGATCAGGGGTAATCCATAAGCGGCAGTTTTTCCTGTGCCGGTCTGGGCCAGTCCAACGAAATCCTGCTTGCCTTCCGCAAGGATGGGGATCGCCTTTTCCTGAATCTCCGATGGGCTTTCAAAGCCTAATTTGGTGACTGCTTTCAGAATATCTTGGGGCAATCCTAAGTCCTTAAATTCCATAATCTTAAATTAGGCCGCAAAGGTACGATAATTAACTGTTCCCGGTGCAAAAAGGGAAATTAATTGTGCCTGTGGATCATGGAAAATAGCTTTTAACATCTGGATCGATCGATTTAAGAAGTTCCAGGGATTTTTCCCATAGTTTTTTACCTTCCCCGGTCTCATAGACCTTTGGATCCATTTTCTTGGGATTAAACATATGCAGGTATTCATTGCTGGTCCCCTCGTAATCGGGCGACAGAGCCATATAGACCACGGGTCGTGCCGCCCTTGCAGGTGACTTAAATACAATCCGGAAAATGCCCTTCAGGGTCATCCTGAGCAGCCATGGTGCCTCCTTGACAATGTTGGATGCAACCGGCCCGGGGCAGATAAGATTTATGCTTAAGATCACAGAATCCTGATTTATTCTTCTGGACAGCTCTGTGGCATACGTGTTTAATATAAGTTTAAAGTAGCTGTAATTTGAAATTCCCTTGGAAACCCCATATTCAAAATAGCGCCCGAATTCTTCGTAATCGATGTAGGTGGCTCCCTGATGAGAATCGCTTGATATAAAGATAATTTTCGAAAGCGGGGAGGCTTTTTTAAGCTTAATCACCTGTTTCGCCAGAAGCAGCTGGGTTAAGATAACGTTGGAAAGATAATTGACCAGGAACATCTGGTCCTGTCCCGAAGCTGTCCGGCGCGATCCCGGAAGAGCCACAGCCGCGTTCAGGATGCAGAGATCCACCTCAATCTGCTCCTCTGAAAGGGACCGGACAAACTGGTGAATGGTCTCCATTTTGCTAAGATCCATGTATCGCATTTCCACAGTTTCTGAACCTGAAAGCTTTTTCACCCTATCCCCGGCTTCTGGGATCTGGCTTCTTCCTGCCATAATCACCCGGGCTCCCCTCCTGGCAAACTCAACTGCCAGGGCGAAGCCCAGCCCTGAATTGGCCCCTGTTATGAGTACTGTCTTGTCATCGGCCCTGTCCTTATCAGAATACCTTGGTGCCAGTTGTTGTTTGGAAAAAAAATCTTTGATTCCTGCGAGGGAAGCAACTACAGGGTTGGTAAAACGACCTTCAGCCATATTCAGTGATTTTAGGAAAGTTCAAGGTGTGATCAATGGGTAAATATAGCAAGAGAATCAGTTTTTTGTGTAGTTATATTATGCTACCTTTGCGCACTTTTTAACATGAGCCGAACAGCATGAATCTAAGAAATATAGCGATAATCGCACACGTTGACCACGGAAAGACCACCATGGTCGACCGTATCCTGCATCAGGTAAAACTATTCAGGGATAACCAGGAGATGGGTGATCTGATCCTCGATTCCAATGATCTGGAACGGGAACGGGGCATCACCATTCTCTCCAAAAATGTATCTGTGTCTTACAAAGGAACCAAGATTAACATCATTGATACCCCGGGACACTCAGATTTTGGAGGAGAAGTAGAAAGGGTTCTGAATATGGCCGAGGGAGTATTATTGCTGGTGGATGCCTTCGAAGGCCCCATGCCCCAGACCCGCTTTGTATTGCAGAAGGCCCTGCAGCTGGGAAAAAAGGTGATTGTGGTCATCAATAAGGTGGACAAGCCCAATTGCAAGCCTGATGAGACCAGTGAACTGGTGTTTGAATTGATGTTTGCCCTGGATGCCACCGAAGAGCAGCTGGAATACCCCACGGTATATGGTTCGTCCAAAGAGGGATGGATGGGGCCGGACTGGAAGAATCCCAACGATGATATGGCTTACCTGCTGGACACCATCGTGGACTATTTCGATGCTCCCCTGGAGAATCCCGGCTCTCTCCAGCTGCAGATCTCTTCGCTGGACTATTCCTCCTATACGGGACGGATCGCCGTGGGAAAGGTGCATCGGGGAAGTATAAAGATGGGCGACCAGGTTTCCATTGTGCAGCGTAACGGACTGATACATAAATCCACTGTCAAGGAGCTCTATACCTTTGAAGGCCTGGGCAAAGAAAAAACCAAGGAAGCGGTCGGTTCGGGTGAAATCGTGGCGGTACTGGGACTGGAAGATTTTGATATTGGAGATACCATTGCCGATTTTGAGAATCCCGAGGCCATGCCTCCCATCTCCATCGACGAGCCCTCCATGAGCATGCTGTTCACCATCAATAACTCTCCGTTTTTCGGAAAAGAAGGGAAATTTGTGACCTCCAGGCATTTGAGGGACCGCTTGTTCAAGGAGACCGAAAAGAACCTGGCCCTGAAAGTGGAAGAAACAGATTCGCCCGATCGATTGAGGGTTTATGGAAGGGGGATTCTTCACCTCTCCATCTTGATTGAGACCATGCGCAGGGAAGGATATGAACTGCAGCTGGGACAGCCCAGGGTGGTAATCAAGGAGATTGATGGATTCAAGCACGAACCGGTGGAGCTACTCTACATCAATGTGGATGAAGAATTTTCAGGGAAGGTGATTGAGATTGTGACCGGGCGAAAGGGAGATATTCTGAATATTGAGAAGAAGGACGACCGGGTAAACCTGGAATTCAAAATTACTGCCAGGGGACTGATAGGCCTGAGGCAACCTATTCTGACGGCCACGGAAGGGAATGCAGTTATTTCACACCGATTCTCCGGATATGAGCCCTGGAAGGGTGAGCTGGTGCGTAAACGGAACGGGGCCCTGATTGCCATGGAAACCGGTACCTCCATCTCCTATTCCATTGATAAGCTGCAGGACAGGGGCAAGTTTTTTATCGATCCCATGGAACCTATCTATGCCGGACAGGTGATCGGGGAACATACCAAACAGGACGACCTGGTGGTCAATGTCATCAAGACCAAAAAGCTGACCAATATGCGGGCTTCAGGATCAGATGAAAAAGTTTCCATTGCGCCTGCAATTAAATTTTCCCTGGAAGAATCCCTGGAATACGTGGGTGCGGATGAATATGTGGAAGTGACTCCCAAATCGATCCGTCTGCGGAAGATCCTGCTTGCCGAACACGAGCGGAAGCGGGATAAGAAAATAGAAGCCTAAGCCACCTTCGCATATACCGCCTTCCGGGACATAAACTGCATGGTCCCTCCCCGGGCAATCATAAACAGAATAAAGGCCAGCCAGAGACCGTGGTTTCCCAAAAGCCTTCCTGCCAGGAAATAGGCCGGGAAAAAGATCAAGAGGGTAGAGATCAGCATGGCATTTCGCATCTCGGGCCCGGCGGTGGCTCCAATAAAGATGCCATCCCAGAGGAAGGCCGTAAAGGAGACCAAGGGGACCATCACCACCCAGAAGAAATAAGGCTTTGCATTGGCAATTACCTCCGGATTATTGGTTAAGGCTCTGAAAATGGCCTCCCCGCCAAGCAGGTAAAGCAGGGTAAAAAATAGACTGATTCCTGCCCCCCAGAGAAAGAGCAATTTTATGGTTCGGTCCAGGGACCGCCGGTCACCGGATCCAATGAATTTACCTGTCAGAGCTTCCGATGCATGAGCAAAGCCATCGATCAGGAAGGAGAAGAACATAAAGAACTGCATCAGGATCGAGTTGACCGCCAGGATGGTTTCTTCCCCTTCGTTATCCAGATCAACGCTGGCAGAACGGGCCGTAAAAATGGAAAAGACCACCACCAGGCACATGGTACGGATAAAAATATCGCTGTTGACCGAAAGGAAATGTTTTAGCTTATCCCATTGGATCGTGGCCTGCAAGGACCAGTATTTAAAGAGTTTCCGGAAATACTTTCTGAAAAAGTAAAGGGCTACAAAGAGTCCGCTGTACTGCGCAATCACTGTACCCAGGGCCACCCCGTCGGATCCCATGCCCAGTTTCATCACGAAAGTGTAGTTACAGATTACATTAATCACATTGGTGAGTACCAGAACCACCATGGGAAGCCGTGCGTTCTGCATGCCCAGGAAAAAACCGAGCAAGGCAAACTGCCCCAGGGCTGCCGGGGCGGCCCATACGCGAATCCTGAAATAGGTCATGGCCAGCTCTTCCACCTGGGTCTCTCCCTTTAGAACCAGAAAACTCAGACTTTCGATGGGTCCCTGAAAGGCCAGCAGCAGCAGGCTCATGATAAGGGCAATAAAGGCGGCCCTCGAGAAAACCAGAATTGTCTCCTGCAGGTCCCTTCTTCCAAGGGCTTGTGCCGTGAACCCGCTGGTGCCCATCCGGAGGAAACCCAGGCTCCAGTAAATAAAGTTGAAGATCAAGGATCCCAGTGCAATGGCCCCGATATAGGCATCCGACTCCAGGTGTCCCATCAGTGCCATATCCACTATCCCCAGCATGGGGATGGAGATATTGCTGATGATGTTGGGGACGGCCAGGTCCAGGATCTTCTTGTTCACTTTGCTGGAATTTTGCTCGAATATAATGCATATTTTGGTTCCCTGGGAATCCCGTAGACCCGGAAATTATTCTAACTTAGTGAGCACAGCAAAGCATCTTAAAAGCCATCCTATCATCCTTCGCAGTTAAATATAAACAGGCATGAAACGCAATCTTTTTATTCTCTTTTTGATCTTCCTGATCTTTTTCGCCATTTCCTTTCTGACCAATATCCTGGGATCCATTAATCCAAATGTAAGCGACAGCTACCAGCTGACCGGCACCATGACCGGACTCCTGCCTTTCTCCTTTTTTATTGCCTATGCCCTGATGTCGATCCCATCGGGAATGTTCATTCAGAGGTACGGAGAAAAGAGGAGCCTGATCCTTGCCTGGGCCCTGGCGCTTTCCGGGGCTGTGCTTTTTTCGGTGGTCCCTGTATTCCCTGTGTTCCTGGGGTCCCTGTTCTTGATCGGATCGGGCATGGCTCTTTTACAGGTGGCTATTTATCCTTTGCTGAGAGTGGTTGGCGGGGAAGAGCATTTTGCCTTTAACTCGGTGATTGCCCAGCTGGTGTTCGGGGCAGCCTCCTTTTTGAGTCCCTTTGTATATTCCTACCTGGTAACCCACCTGGCCGCTGCAGCCGATGAGCAGGGATTGATCCTGGATATCATTGGATTCCTGACCCCGGTAAAACTTCCCTGGGTCTCCATATACCTGGTATTTTCCCTGGTGAGTTTGCTAATGCTGGCCCTCATCCTGTTTACCAGCTTCCCCAAGGTGATCCGCAAAGAGGATGAAATTGTGGGTGCCTGGGAAACCCATATGCAGCTGTTCAGGCAGAAGACCGTGATCCTTTTTTTCCTGGGGATTTTTGCCTATGTGGGGACCGAGCAGGGCATTGCCAACTGGATCTCGGAGTTTCTCCGAACCTATCACGGATTGGCCCCGGAAACTGAAGGGGCCCGGACAGTGGGTTTATTCTGGGGAATGATGACCGTGGGTTGCTTCCTGGGCCTGGGACTTTTAAAAATACTTGACAGCAAGGTGGTGCTGGGGATATTTTCCACATCTGCTTTGATTATTCTTGCGCTTGCCCTGTTCGGACCGGTTCAATATGCCCTTTTTGGATTCGCAGCCCTTGGTTTCTGTCTGTCCGTGATGTATGCCATTATCTTTTCTCTGGCACTGAACAGCGTCCCCAAATTTCATGGTTCTTTTGCAGGAATTCTCTGTACGGCCATCGCTGGGGGGGCCATATTTTCCCTGCTCATCGGAAAATTGAAAGACCTGGTTGGTTTGCAGGCTGGAATGCTGGTTCTCTTCCTGCCTTTACTTTATATCCTGAGTGTAAGTTTCTGGGCAAAACCCATGGTGAAAAATGCCGTCCTGGGTGACAAAAAGAAAGAAAAATAAAACAAAACCAATGAAATTAAAAAACACAATACCGATCCGGGTTTCCATGGGCCGGATCACCAATTTTGAGCAGGCCAAGCAGTTTATCAGGAGAAGCTAACGCAAAGGTTGGGGAGGATTATGAAAAATCCCCTAAGCTATATATGCAGCGCCCTACAGGTAAGCTGCCACCTTTTGGAAGAGGGCCTGAACTTTTTTCCGGGGATCACCTTCCCCGAGTGTTTCGATGGGGAGGAATCCCTGGTACTTGTGTTTATGAAGAAGGCCAAGCAGGCGCTTTACATCCAGTTCTTCCCATGACTCGCCCCTGCGAATAGTCTCCTTGACCTGCCAGGTGACGGCATAGGGGATTAATTTTTCGATTTCCAGGTAGGGATCGGGCCCGACAACACTGCCTGTATCCAGCATCAGGCCGAACCATTCCGAATCGACTCTTTGCATGATGTTGATAATCTCATCTGTGCTTTTCAGAAAATCATGGTGGTTCTGAAAGGCGACATACACTCCATACCTGGCCCCGAAACGGGAACATTCTCGAAATGCGTCCACCACCTGTTGATGTGTGGTAGAGGCAGAGTCTCCCATGGATGGAGCCTTTCCATCGAATACCCGGATATTGGGGGCCCCCAGCTTGGAAGCAACCACGATCCACTGTTTCACCAGATCAATTTCCCGAGCCAGCGCTTCCGGATCCCGCAGGGTGAAATCATTCCTGACCCCTGTTCCTGAGAAGGAGATCCCGGTCCTGAAAGCCATTCTTTTGATCTCATACAAGGCATCATCATCAGGTACTTCGGGATATCCGGGGATATAGTAGGCAGTGAGGTCAAGGGACGAAAATCCAATCCGGGCAGCAAAAATAAACAGCTCCTCCAGGCTCATTCCCTCCTCCAGCAACGCCCGGTTAAAACTATAGGCATTGAGGGAAGGGGTGATGCCGTAATCAGAGAAGGCCTGAATCAGGGAATTTGCCGGTGTCATGCCAGCGGCCCCCGCCAGGGCGATGGATGAAGATTTTACAAATGAACGCCTCCGCATATTTTTTTATTAATATTAAGGATATTTGCTCTTCTGTTTGAAAGGAGTTTTCAACGTAAAAAGTACCTTTGAAGAGATCAGATTATTAACTAACAAGCTCAATTCATGAAATTCAGAAATTCTATAGCAAGCATACTGGTGGTGATCCTTTGCGGGTTCCAGGGACAATCTTTTGCACAGGAGGAATCGGCAGAGCCCTTCCTGGGAATGTGGGCACTGACTCTCGACTACGACAACAACAGGGCCGGATGGCTGGAAGTGCGCCAGGAGAATGGATATCTGGATGCCGATCTTTTGTGGCGCTGGGGAAGTGTAACTCCTGTTGAATTTACAATGATTACTGAACAGACCCTGCTCCTGGTACAGGGCCGGGATGTGGTGAAAAAGATTGCAGGGAAAGCAGACAGGAAACTTCACCCGATCCAGTGGTTCCAGGTGACCAAACGGGGGGAGAACCAGATAGAGGGTATTGCAAATTTTCCCGACAGGGACGGAATTGGGATGGAGACAGTCTCATTTACCGGGAAGCGTATCCCTACGGAGGGAGAGGCCCCAAAACTGAAAAAATCCATGTTTGGTGATCCTGTTAAGCTCTTTAATGGAACAGACCTGGAAGGTTGGGAACTGGCTGAAACAACGGCAACCAACGGGTGGAAAGCAAAAGACGGCGTCCTGGTTAACCATCCGGTTCAAACCCCGGGAGAAGCTCATATCACCTATGGGAATCTCAGAACCACAGACACTTTTGAAGATTTTAATCTTAAGCTGGAGGTCAATGTGCCTGAAGGCAGTAACAGCGGGGTATATCTTCGTGGAATCTATGAGGTGCAGGTCATGGATAGTTATGGGAAGGAACTTGATTCGCATAATATGGGGGGCCTCTACAGCCGGATTGCTCCCTCCGAGGCAGCAGAGAAACCGGCCGGTGAGTGGCAGAAGCTGGATATCACCCTGTTCAAAAGGTATCTGACCGTTATACTGAATGGGAAGACCATCATTGACAATCAACCGGTAAAGGGTGTTACAGGAGGTGCTTTGACCTCCGACCAGTTTTCTCCGGGGCCGATCCTCCTGCAGGGCGATCATGGTACGGTGAGTTACCGGAACATCGTACTTACTCCTATCACTGAAAAATAGGGCTGTTCCAGACCTTTCATGGCTATGCAGAGATTGATGACACTTCCGGCTGGGATGACAGAACGGTTCCACCGTCTGGAAAAGAAAAATCCGGATTCCTGGTTCTGTGGCTCCGATCCCAGCGGGAAAAAGCTGGGCTCCGGGGGAGGAAGTGCATTTCTCTTATGGTCAGCTTACAAAGCCTCCGCTTTTGAAGGGTCCCTGGAGGAGTGGTTGCAGGAGGAAAGGCGATTGCTGATTCACTCCGGGGGAGAAAGCCGAAGGTTGCCCGCCTATGCCGCCTATGGGAAATCCTTGTTGCCCCTGCCCGTGTTCAGATGGGCCAAAGGACAATACCTGGATCAGAAACTACTTGATTTTCAAGCCTCGTTTTATGAAAGGATTCTTCAAAAAGCCCCCGGGAGTTATACGACATTGGTTGGAAGCGGGGATGTGATGTTTTTTTCATCGGACCGGTTCCATAAGCTTCCCGAAGCAGATGTGTTGCTGTTTGGGATCTGGGTGGAAGACAGGGTTGCCACGCGTCATGGGGTATTTTTCAGTCCCCGGCACCAGCAGGATATTCTGGCTTTTGTGAAACAGAAACCTGCGGAGGAGGAATTGAGAGAGCTGGCACAGGATTATTTTTACCTGATGGATTCAGGGATCGTGCTGATGAATAACAAGGCGACCCGTATACTGATGAAAAGATCGGGCTGGAATAAAAAAAGACAGGCCTTTGAAGCTGACACTCCAGGGTATTATGATCTCTATACGGATATGCTTACTGCCTTTGGAGAGGAATCGGAATCTACGGACAGGGAACTTGCGAATCTAACAGTGAAGCTGGTTCCCCTGCATCAGGGAGAGTTCTATCATTTTGGAAGTAACAGCGACCTGCTGGAATCCTCGCTTCGGCTTCAAAACAGGATCACCGATCAGCGCTTGAAATATTCCAGGGAATCGGATCACCATCCCTCCATATTTCAGCAGAACGCCGAGGTGAAAGTGAAGTTCAACAAGGATAACCACCATATCTGGATTGAGAACAGTTATATACCCCGGACCTGGAGACTTGCGAATCATCATATTCTTACGGGGATTCCTTTAAACTCCTGGGAGCTGGAACTGCCTGAAGGCATATGCGTAGACATGGTACCCGTCGGGGAAGAGGAATACTGCCTGCGAATCTATGGATATGGGGATGAATTCAGGGACCCCCTGGATATGGGAGCTACCTGGATGAACCAGATTCTGGCGCAATGGTTGAGTCAAAGGCACATAAGCCCGGAATCGGCGGGCTTGGACCCGAGTATTTCCATCTACGAGCTTCCTCTGTTTCCCCTTGCAAGGCTGGAAAGCTTAGAAAAGATTCTGAAGGAGATCCTGGATAAAAGATCGCAGGGCTACGGATGGATAAATTCGCAGCGTCTCTCTGCAAAGGAGCTGGCAGATAGGGCCAATGTGGAAAAGTTTTACCGGCAAAGAGAAGCCTTGAAGCTCCAGAGCCTGCCCAGGCTGGCTGCCAATCACCACAAAAGTATCTTCTATTTCCTTGACCTGGAGAAAGTGGCAAGCGAATACAGGGAAGCATGTCTGGAACTGCCTGAACCACTCTCAACTGAGGAGCCACTTACCAAACGGATCAATGATTCCATGTTCCGGGCCAGAGTGGCGGGAAACAGGGAGCATGCCATGCAATTTGAGAAGCAGGCATTCGGGATACTCAGGCAGGAGATGATCCAAACGCTGAAGGCAGAACCGGTACATCCCAGCAGGAATGTCCTGGATGATCAGATATTGTGGGGAAGGAGCCCCGTAAGGCTTGATCTGGCAGGGGGGTGGACGGATACTCCTCCCTTTTGCATCATGGAGGGAGGAAAGGTGGTCAACCTCTCGGTAGAGCTAAATGGTCAACTTCCTCTGCAAGTATATGCACGCCCCCTTGCCGAGCCAAAGATCGTTCTTCGTTCCATTGACCTGGGAGAGAAGATAGAGATCCATAGTTTTGAAGACTTGAATAGCTATGATCAGCTGGAAGGAGGTTTTTCCATTCCCAAGGCGGCGCTTGTGCTGGCTGGTTTTGGCCCCACTTTTTCCCAGAGGCAATATCCGGATCTGCAAAAGCAGATGAAAGAATTTGGCTGCGGGATTGAGATGTCCCTGCTGGCGGCTATTCCAAAGGGCTCGGGGCTTGGGACCAGCTCAAATCTGGCGGCCACCGTGCTGGGCACCCTGAGTGATTTTTGTGCCCTGGGCTGGGATAAACATGATATTGCCTACCGGACCCTGATCCTGGAACAGATGTTAACCACCGGAGGAGGCTGGCAGGACCAGTTCGGGGGAATTTTTGAAGGGCTTAAACTGATCGAAACGGATGCAGGTATCAGGCAGAGCCCAAGAATCAAATGGTTGCCCGAGCAGCTATTTTCCAATCGTGAAACCCGGGATATGATCTTACTCTACTATACCGGGGTAACCCGTGTGGCACATGATATTCTGGGGGAGATTGTTAAGGCCATGTTCCTAAATTCTTCCAGCCATCTGGCCATATTTCAGGAAATGAAGATTCATGCACAGGAGACTTTCGAAACGATTCTGGGCAATGATTATGAGGGGCTTGCAGAAAAAGTGGCCACCAGCTGGGCGATGAACCAGCAACTGGATGAGGGCACCAATCCGGCAGTGATCCGGGAGATAACGGAACGGGTAGATGATTACCTGCTGGCTTATAAGCTCCTGGGAGCTGGGGGAGGCGGCTACCTGATGATGTTTGCCAAATCTGCAGAAGCTGCCCTTCTGGCAAAAAAGCACCTGGAATCCCATCCCCCTAATCCCCGCGCCAGGTTCGTGGATTTCACCGTTTCAAAAACCGGCTTCCAGGTCTCCCGCTCCTGATCACTTCGATTGGTTCACAAATCTATCTACCTCGATAGCTCCATAGGCCACCTCCAGGAAAGGCACTCCTTTTCTTAGTCCGGCCAGTCCATAGCCGGTTTCGGTAGAGATAAAACACTGAAAGTCGTCCCCCAGTTGAGAGTTTATATATAGGGTCTTATCTATGGCATCATAAAAGAGACCCGTAAGCCCCTGTAAAAGAGCGTAACTGGATAAGGCTCTGGCATACCAGTGACCACACTCATATTCATTGAAGGGATTCCGGAAGGTTCCGTCGTACCTTCTCCGGACTTCCCGGACAATCTCCAGTCCCTTCTCTACCTCCCCGAACATCATCAGGTGAGAGGCCACCTGGTACTCAATCCCTGTCCAGACTTCATTGCTGTAGACGAACGGCAGGGTGGGCTGATCATCCGCGGGCCAGGTGCAAAGGAGCAATCCGCCATCCTTCCCGGCTCCGAATCCCGGGCGTTGCGGATTCACATGGTCCATTAGGTCTGTTCTGAAGTTGTAGCGGTGGATGGAGTTCAGGTGACTGTGGACTTTGTCCCGGTCCAGGAACTCGGGCAATCCGCACACGGCAGAAAACCAGGCCCCGATAATCCCATCTGCCAGGCACCCGTTTCCGTACTGGTATTTGGGTCCCTCCTTTTTCATTAATTCAAAGGCTTCCTCACTGTAAGAGATGTTCCAGCTGGCCTCCAGATGTTCCTCGGGAGATGGGGTTCTCAGCCCCTTCCAGGTAGTTTTCTGTATAAAGTACTCGCCGTTAAAAAGCTCCTTTTCCAGATACCCGGTTCCCTGGTTCAGGAGTTGCCGGTAAGAAGTGACATCCTCTCCCAGTGCCCGGGCCATTTCCATCATGGCCTGTGTTGCTCCCAGGTAGATGCTGCTGCACATACCGTCCGGTCCCCAGAATTCAATGTCATAGGTATTGTGGTGCGGCTCCACCAGCACGCCTTTTTTATCCGGATCCCAGCTGTTTGAACAGTAGTCATAGCTCGAACGGATGCTTGGCCATAGGGATCTTAACCATGGGGTGTCTCCTGAGATACGCCAGTCACGATATACCTTCATGATCCCTCCCAGCTGGCCATCAGCTGCCGCATGAAAGCCATGATCGGTGGACTGGATAGGCAGGGCGGAACGGAAGTTCTGATGCCCGGTTTCATTCTGGCTTTGCAGGTATTCGGTCTCCCTGAGGCTCCTTTCAAGATGAGGAAAGAGATGCGGGATGGCCTGGGCATAGTTCCAGACATGGGTGCAAGAACCGTGGCAACATCCTCCCCCTTCATCAAAACAGCCTTCAAAAGCCCAGAGATCTCCATTCTTTTGCCTCAGGACCGTAGGTGATTTCAATATACTCAGGTTGGCAGATACCGCTTCCAGCACCTCAGTCGGAAGGTCTGAGGCAAACAGGGTATGACTGAAAAGTTCAGCCTTATCTAGCAAATCCTGATAGTTTGTTTTCCAGTACCGGCTCAATTCATCAATTCCGGAAAACTTTCCAGAGTACCAGGGCTCATAGAACTGGGAAGTATATTCCACCGAACAACACCCGGTTCCCGGGTCGCAGGAAGGGGAACCCTTTACAGGGGGGATGCCTCCGAAGCGCTGGTCCGAGTGGGGCACATACCAGGCCATCAGCAGATGAATGGTTTTTGTATCCCCGGCCTCCAGGGAGAAGGGGACATAGAGGGAGGAATTATCTGAACCAGCACATGCGGTATCCGTTACAGCCCTGGCCCTTTCAATATCGTTCCACAGCATGGTGCGCCCATCGTACCACCCTCCCCGGAACCACCTGGAATCCACGGAGGCATCTTCCAGGGTAGTAATGGAAAAATCTCCTTTGTAGTGAGGTTTATCGGGCAAACAGGACTGCGAAAGGATAAATCCGTTCCTCGTCCGATGCACGCTTTGTCCCTGGTTTTCGTAGTGGCTTCCCCACTGATTCTTATTCTGAATACGCATGAAATTCTGCGCATGGTAGGAGAAGACTATTTCCAGGGTGGAGTCGGTCAGGTTGGTAAAGTTATATTCCAGGGCGGCCAGGGGCAGGGAGGAGAGATCCTCCTGGGCAGGATGAAAGGGACTCCAGCCCCTGATGCTTACGTCCACCGGGATATCAGGGTCGCTCAGGGTGACTGTTCCAAAGGGGAATTGCGCCTGGAATTCGGCCTTTTCAAACCTGGGGAAGCCATAGCTGCTGTTCGAACTTCCATTTCCGGTGTACGGGGCTCCATAGAGTTTTCGTTCCGGTACCGGGCCCTCCAGGACCTTTAGTTCCCGTTTTGCAGGCCTTTGACCGCCATGGCCCCGAACATAAAGGGCTCATGAAACACATCAGGCTGATGCCTCACTGAAACATGAGAGATGGCACCGCTACCTTCCAGACAGATCATCCCGGCACCCATCCCCCCCAGGGGAAAAGCCACCCGGTTAAGCCGGTCACCCGAGTAAATGGTATTGAATTCGTCAGCAAATGAGCTTGTTTGATTTTCACTGCATCCGGAGAAGAAGACCAGAAGAAACACGCAGGTAAACAATTGGAAAGCTTTCATGAGTGGAGGGTTTTGACAAACAAGTTAAGCAATTTGGACTGAAGAATCCATCCTCCATTCTGAAGTGGCATACTTACAGTTCATAGTGGTATTGCCGCAGGAGAGAAGCACAGTAGAATAAAATAATGCAAAAAGTCAGGGCAAACAGGTAGGGTAGTCCAGGTATAAAACGGTATAGAGATAAACATCTAAATATATAGATATATAAATATAATATTTGCAAGGATGAAAACTTTAAGAAACAAATTGTTGGGGGGCTGGATATTAGCCCTATTAATCCTGTTTTCAAGCACACAATGCACAGACTCCGCCGGATTGGATGAACAAGTGCTGTCCGGAAATGAAAAAGGCGAACTGGCCGTTCAGACAGGCGAGCTAACAGAGGCCGAAATTGAAAGCATTCGCTTTATGAGGGAGGAAGAGAAACTGGCCCGGGATGTTTATCTATACCTGTATGAGATCTATCCGCTCAGGCCCTTCGAGAAGATCTCCTCAAGTGAACAGGCACATATGGATGCCATTGATTATCTGATTATTACCTATCAGTTGGAAGATCCTGTAGGAGAAAATGCAGTGGGGGTTTTCCAGAACGAAGAGCTACAGGAACTTTACATCAAGCTTATCGCGCAGGGCAGCACTTCCAGGGAGGAGGCGCTGAAAGTTGGGGCCCTGATAGAAGAGGTGGATATTATGGATCTTCAGACCGATCTGGATTCCATTGGTCAGAATGAGGACCTTGTCCGGGTATATACCAATTTATGCAATGCTTCAAAAAATCATTTAAGAGCATTTACCAGGGTACTGAATAATTATGGGGTTGTCTATACACCGGTCAAACTAAGCCAGGAAGAGTATGACCGGATCCTGGAAGAGTAAGTGGACTGAATTACTCCACCAGTTCTTCCTGATACATGTCAGAAAAATCCCGTAAGGATTTTGAGGCCTTTCTGCCCCCGAAGAACCCTATAAGGGCAAGGACCAGGAGCACAATGAGCACAATTCTTACATTGGACTCTTTCCCCTTCAGGGCCTCTATAACAGCATGATACAACAGGTAAAGGCCATAAATGCTGACGGCAAGTGCTACAATTCCACCGAGGGTGAAATTGATTCCATAGAAAAAGCCCAGGAAAGCATTGACAGGGTAGAGCACCATTAAGGAAGCGGAAACCCGGACATTGGCCTCAAAATCAGTGTTGCCGCCACAGATGGCCGAGATGATCAACACAATGACTCCACCTACAAAAAGACCAATGATCGCTCCAACGATGGACCAGATCAAAGACATAATACCTATGGCACCACCCAGCAGGCCTGCCCCCATGGCAGACAAACCAAGCACACTCCATAATAAGGCAAATAATCCGGCAAGCGTTCCGTATATGGCCGCTTTAATTAAGGGTTCGGCAAGTCCCCCTGAGAGGGACATGGTTTGAAAATATCCCTTTGGCATTAACAGGGTGTCCCGGGATTCTTTTAAAATCTTGTTGAAATTGATGCTTTCGTTGCTCATGTCGTGATTTTTTTTGAAAAGATAAATTACGAAGAATGATATGCATCTGCAAATCTTAATCAGCTACCGGCAGCATGATCTTAAACGTAGTTCCTTTTCCCTCTTTCGATTCTACCAGTATCTGTCCCCCATGATTGCTGATAATCTGGCGGGAGAGGCTTAAACCGATGCCTGAGCCCTCTGCTTTGGTGGAGTAAAACGGAACGAATATTTTTTCCAGGACATCGGGGGGGATGGCCTTCCCTTTGTTGAAGATCTCAATGGATATACGGTCCAGTATTCTTTTGACCGAGATCTGAATGACCGGTTCCTGGTTGTCAGGCATGGCCTCCGAGGCGTTTTTTACCATATTGATCAATACCTGCTTTAACTGGTCCCCATCCGCCATAATTCGTAGCTTTTCAGGACCTGGCTGGATGGAGAAAATAATTCCCTTCTCCATGCAGGGAATCTCAAACAAGGTTTTTATTTCCTTCAGAATTTCATGCAGTGACAGGTCCTTCTTTTCCGGCAGAGGCAATCGTGATAACTGTCGGTAAGACTCGATAAACTCCGTTAAGGCCCGGTTCCTGCCGGAAATGGTTCTCAGAGCCGTATGCAGGTCGTTTATGGTTTTTTGGGAGATCTCATTTACACTTTTTGGGTTTCCTTCGTCTTCAAGAAGCATGATGCCTGTTTCTGTAAGTGAGGAGAGCGGAGTCAGGCTATTCATGATCTCGTGAGCCATGATCCTGCTGATCGTCTGCCAGGATTCCATCTCCTTTTGTTCAATCTCCGGTTCAATGTCCTGAAAGGTGATGATCTTGATCGGGGCACTCCCTATTTTTACCGTATTTACCAGGACCAACAATTGTTTTCCAGTGGGTGTCGAACGAAGTCTTATCATTTGTCTCCCTGCATCGCCCATGGATTCAACAGCGCGTGTGAACCGTGGAGCATGCTTTCTGATTTCAGTCCAGGAAGGTTTTCTGGTACCATACATGGCCAGGGTATTCAGGGCAACTGGATTGACCAGTTCAGGTTCATGCTCCTCATTCAGGGTAATAACCCCGGTATGAATGTGTTCCAGGATGGTTCGCAGGTACTGGTACTGGGTCTCTTTCTCAATCTTTGCCGCGGAAATAGCCCTGATGATCTCCTGGGCCGAATCGGCCAGTCCTTCAAAACCGAGTCCGGCTGCTTTGTCCCGGATGGTTTTGTTGAAGTCGTCAAAGCGTATGGAGTCAAGCAGGGATTCTACGATGTTGTTTGTGCGGGCGATGGTGCGAAACAATTCCAGAATCATCAGAAGCAGGAGCAGGGAAACACCCAGGACAGTGAATAGTCTGGCCTGTTCACCGATTACCAGCGCCAGCGCCAGCATGGCTAAAAAGATAAGGACCAGGCGCAGGGAGATCCTCAGGATGTATTTATTGAATGCCATATTTCTTCATTCTTCTGTATAGTGCATTCCTGTCGATCCCCAGGTCAGCTGCCGCCCGGGTTACATTTCCTTTATTACTAAGAAGTGCTTTCTGTATCAATAGCTTTTCATTCTCCTCAATATTCATGGTGACTATGCTTGGGCCTGCTGCATTCCCGGAGCCCAGCTGATCAAAACGGACCTGCTTATCCTCACTCATAATTACCGCCCGGGCCAGGGTGTTTTGCAACTCGCGTACATTCCCGGGCCAATGGTATTGCTGGAGTTGCTTCATGCTCCTTTTGCCAATTTCAAGTCCCTGTCTTCCGTACTTTCGACAGGCTTCATTTAAAAAATGCCGGGCAAGCAAAGGGATATCCTCCCGGCGATCTCGCAGGGGAGGAATCAGTAATTCGATGGTATTCAGGCGATACAAAAGATCGCGGCGAAAGAATCCTTCCTCTATCATCCGGTGAACCGGCTGGTTGCTTGCTGAAATCAGCCGGATATTTATAGGGATATCTGCTTGGGCGCCTATTCGCCTGATGGTCCTCTGCTCCAGCACGGTGAGCAGCTTGGTCTGCATGGTCACAGGCAGGTTACCGATCTCATCCAGGAACAAGGTTCCCTCTTCTGCTAGTTCAAATCTTCCTGGCTTGTCCTGGATGGCACCGGTAAAAGATCCTTTCTGATGACCGAACAATTCGGATTCGAACAGGGTTTCCGGGATGGCGCCCATATCCACGCCAATGAACATACCTTTCCCCCGATCTGATAATCTGTGTATGCTTCGCGCCACCATCTCCTTACCGGTACCGTTCTCTCCCAGGATAAGGATGGTGGCATCGGTGGGAGCAACAATCCGGATATTCTCCTTCAGTTTTTCCATAACATCCGATGTTCCCAGGATCTGCATAAAAGGCAGATCATCATCATCTCCCAGGGTTAAGGCGACATTCCTGTATTTCTCTTTCTCCTCCCGGGTCCGTTTTAATTCTAAGGCGGATAAAATGGACGCATGAAGCTTGGCATTCTGCCAGGGTTTCAGTATAAAATCAAAGGCACCTGCCCGGATTCCTTTTACCGCCAGTTCCACATCTCCGAATGCGGTCATCAGGATCACTACGGCTTGATTGTCCTGGGCCCTGATGGATTCCAGCCACCTGATTCCTTCCGCCCCTTCCGTTTTTCCCCTCTGGAAATTCATATCCAGCAGAATCACATCATAGGGCTCCTTCTGGAGATGGGCTATTATTTTTTCAGGGTCAGAAAGGACACTCACATTAAACTCGAGCTGTTCCAGAAACATGCGTGCCGTGAGCAGCACATCGTGATCGTCATCGATGATCAATATTTTCGGGAGAGCCATTTGCTTTCAGAGCTTATACGAATTTATGCTTTTCCGGTAAGTCATACAAACTGCACCAATAACGAACGCCCGGATGCATTAAAACCGAGCATTTAATTCCATTTTAGATAACGGAATAAATCTATATAATACTCACAATGAGCAATATAAGTAATATGGCATATCTATTGAGTATATCTTGAAAAACTGGCACGATGGTCAAGCACTACTTTAAAGTCACTTTCCGTCATATCCAAAAGCATCTCCTGATTTCCCTGCTTAATATCAGTGGACTTGCCATAGGGATCGCTTGTTTTGTCCTGATCATGCTCTATGTAAACCATGAGCTGAATTACGACCGGCACCATGAATATTTCGATGATATCTACCGGATCAGGGTGGATGCCCAGATAGGAAGTACGGTCATACAGCAGCTGGGAACTCCAGCGCCTCTACCGGCAGCCATGTATGACGAATACCCCGAGGTCAGGGCCATCACCCGCATTGGATCCTGGGGACAGTCGGTGACCGTGGATGAGCGGGTATATAATGAGGAACATGCGGTTTATGTTGACTCCAGCTTTACAGAGATCTTCACCTTGAATTTCCTGGAAGGAGCGCAGGAGAAGCATTTGAACCAACCCAATCAGGTACTTATAGACCAGACGACGGCCCGGAAATATTTTGGGGAGGAGCCTGCCCAGGGACAGGTCATCATGCTTAATGACACTCTTCCTTTCACGATTACAGGCGTATTCGAAGATTTTCCCTCCCAATCCCATTTCCATCTGAATATGTTGCTCTCCCTGGTGTCCGCGCCGGAAGCGGCTGAGGGACAGGAGTGGTTTGCCAATAATTACGCCACCTATTTAAGACTCGAACCTGGAAGTTCGGCTGAGGAGCTGGAGGCCAAGTTGCCGGAATTTGTGAATAAGTACATGTTCCAGGGACAGTATGGGGAATTCGAAGATGGAGATAATTTCTGGGTGCTGTATCTGCAGCATATCCGGGATATTCATCTGGGCTCAGATGTGAACGGGGAATTTGAGCCCAATGGCAACCTGTCCTACATCCGGATATTTACCATTGTGGCTTTCCTGGTTTTGATTGTAGCCTGTATCAATTTCATGAATCTAACCACGGCTTCTTCCTCCATCAGGGCCCGTGAAATAGGGGTTAGAAAAACCAATGGGGCCAGCCGTGGGATGCTCCAGCAACAATTTTTTTCAGAAGCCATAATTGTGAGCATCCTGGCCCTGGTTCTGGCCATGGGACTGGTAGAATCCCTGATGGGGCCCTATCAGCGATTTACCGGAAGGGAAATAGAAATTCACTACCTGGATAATTTTCTGGTCATTCCAGGCCTCCTGGCCATGGCCATCATTGTGGGCTTGCTCTCGGGCAGTTACCCGGCGCTCTACATGAGTAGCTTTTCGGCCACAGAATCACTGGGTTTTAAAGGAATGAAACAATCCAGAAGCTGGTTCAGGAACATCCTGGTGCTTTTCCAGTTTTCAGTAGCCATTTTCCTGATTGCTGCCACCCTGGTGGTGCAAAAACAAATGGACCTGGTCATGAATGATTCTCTTGGTTTCAACAAAGAACAGGTCATCCTGGTCCAGCAAGCCTCTTTCCTGAAGAACGTGGATACTTATATGGAAGAGCTCCGCGCAACTCCTGAAATCATCCAGCTTTCATCTTCCTACAACGTTCCGGGCGATAAGCTGATCAACTGGGGCTTTGGCGTAGAAGGGAAGGACAATGGGTTTAGCATCAATGTGAATATGACGGATGAGACCTACCTGGAAACCATGGGTCATAAATTGGTGGCGGGGCGTTATTTCTCTAAAGAATTCGGAGCGGAAAGCGATAAGGTTATCCTGAATGAAACTGCCGTGAGAATGTTTGAAATTGAAGATCCCATCGGAAAGATAACCTACCTCTGGAACAGCCGGGATATCCCTCTGGAAATCATAGGGGTGGTCAAGGATTACCACTGGGAGTCTAAACATATGGAGATACGGGCCCATGCCTTCATGCACCTGGAAATTCAGGATTGGGTGGTGCCAAACTATATCAGTGTGAGATATACCGGAGCAGATGTCGAAAAAGTCATTGGAATCCTGGAAAAGGCCTGGACAGCTCAGACAGAATCCATTCCTTTTGAATATGAGTTCCTGGATGAACACTATGAAGGAATCTATCAGAATGAGAAGCAGACCCGCTCTCTTCTTTACATATTTGCAGTGATTGCCATCCTGATTTCCTGCCTGGGACTGTTTGGTCTGGCCTCCTTTATGGCAGAGAGAAGGACCAAGGAGATCGGGATCCGTAAAACCAACGGAGCCACCACGCGAAACATTCTGAGGATCCTGTCCCTCGATTTCACCAAATGGGTCTTACTGGCCAACCTCATTGCCTGGCCGCTTACCTGGTGGACCATGAAGAAATGGCTGGAAGGCTTTGCATACCGGATAGATATTCCCTACTGGGTATTTGCAGTTGCCGGGATAATGGCCTTCATCATTGCCCTGGCTACGGTAAGCTTTCATGCCATCAGGGCCAGCCGTCAGAATCCGGGAATATCGCTTCGCTATGAATAAGCTTAGGTGGAAGGCTGGAGGCCCGAGTCAAGAGACTCTTCTACCCTTCTGAACCAGGAGGTGGCATGCCGGTTCAAATAGAACAGGATTTTGTTACGAAGTCCGGGGATAATCAGACGATCACCACGTAGCATGCCCCTGACCGCTTTTGCTGCAATCAAGCCCGGGGCAAGGGATTGAATATCCTCTTCAAAAATCCGGCCAAAGCTTTCCATCTGCTGCACAATGCTTTTGATGGGGGCCGGATGAAGCATACTGACCGAGACTCCGCTGTGCTTTAAATCCTCCTCCAGTTCCCTGGTAAAGGCATACATTTTTGCAACGGAACGCTGCAGCTCGGCACTGAACTGCTCTTTTCGGAAAGGAAAAGGAATAATGTGCTGAATGAAGGAGGAGGAAAGGCCTTTCATCTGCGGGAGCAGGCTCAGGGTGATCAAGGCTGCTCCTCTGAAACGTGTCTGGAAATCGTCTTTAGCCAGTTCGGCGATACACATACTCTCTCCCACGGACCAATCGCAGGTAATATTATTGATCAGAGCTCTAACTTCGTATTGGTCCCGGATATTCTCTGTAAAAGCCTGAATTTCTTCCTGGTTAGACAGGTCCAGTTTAATGGCGTTCACCTGTACCTCATGGGCCAGTTGCAAGCCAATAGCAAACCTTTGCAGATCGATGGACGTTGTAGAAACCAGGAGCAGGTTGCATCCTTTACGCGCAATTTCACGGGCCATGGCTTTGCCCAACTCTCCTTCCGCTCCCAATATGATGGTGTACTGTGTATTCACTTTTTCGGTATTGTTAGATATACTCTCCATTAAAAAGACAACTAAATTCTAAATTGGATGCGTGGATCAGGTGAAATTTTCATTAAATTTTCTATTCACTGCCCCTTCTGTCTGAATTTGGTGCAATAACCACGCCAAACCCTACAGGTTTCTGCAAGTTTTCCAACATAAAGTTCAGTATTTTAGAAAGTTTATCCTAGCCGGCAGGACTCCTCAGGCGGTCTTTTCTGAGGTGAAAATTGAACAATTGGCCGGGAGTTATCAACAAAGGGCCAAAGCGGGGCAACAATTCTGGAGCCGGTTTATTCACCAGATACTTTTCAGGCGATGAATTTCTCCCCTTTTCAGAATGACAGACTCCGTATTGGAATAGAGGTGTATTTTCTCATAACCCGATTCGGGAAAACACAACTCGGTTATTACCAGCGCTCCATCATCCACAAATAATTCCACGGAGGAGAGATCAACGAAGGCGTGAAACCTGATTTCTCCCGCTATTGAGACCTGGTAGGGAGCCGCATGTATGCCTGGGAAGTGCTCTGAAAAAGCGGTCTTGCCTGACTGTTTCCGTGAGATATAAACCTGCTGGTCTTGGAGATTAAATGCTGCAATCAGCTTCTCCTCCAGTTTACTTTCCAAAACGATGCCGAACTCCACATTTTCTTCTTCCCCGGGATCAAACTGAAATACCAGATCAATCTCGTAAAGGGGATAGGTCTCTTCACTATTTGGGCCTACATTTTTTCTATCCATTACAGGACCGGGTTCAAGTTTGATTTGTTCCGCCCGTAAATGTTCTGTTTCAATTACAGGAACGGACCTCAGAAAATAGCCTTCCTGATCCTGTTTAAGCCTGAGCTCCCTGGGTAAGGTCATGGCACTTCTCCATTTTGTTGAAGGGACATTCTGTGCATACTGCCAGTTACTCATCCATCCCAGGAAGATCCTTCTGCCATCCTGTTCGGGGATGTCCGACCAGCTTACTCCGGCATAGTTATCCTTTCCATAATCGATCCAGTGCATTCCTCCCGGAGGATCATCGTTAACAAACTGTTTTCCATCGAACTCCCCGATATAATACTTGGTGCCTGAACCACCATTGGGACCTCCGTCGCCAATGCTTACGATCAGCACCCATTTTTCTTCCTCACCGGAGGCGAGCGGAAAGAAATCGGGGCATTCCCAGACACCTTCACCCGGGGGTCTTTCCGCAGTAAATTCACTTTCCTTGTTCCATTGAATCAGGTCCGGGGAAGAGTAGAACAAAATACGATCCCGGGCAGCAAAAACCATGATCCATTTTTGCTCTGCTTCATACCAGCTTACATCGGGATCCCTGAAATCTCTGATCCCGGGATTCTCCAGTACCGGGTTGCCCGGGTATTTGGTCCAGCTTCTGCCCTTGTCGAGGCTGTAGGCAATACTCTGGTACTGGAACTGATTGCTTCCGGTTTTCTCCAGGCTTTGGTTATGATGGGTGAAGATGGCCACCATGGGCGGATTCTCCAGACTTCCCAGTCCCGAGCTATTGTTCCAATCAATCACCGCACTTCCCGAAAAAATGGTGCCGAGGCTGTCCGGGTAAAGCGCAATGGGAAGATGCTCCCAGTTTACCAGATCGCTTGTAATGGCATGTCCCCAGTGCATGGGTCCCCATACATTGCTATATGGGTGATACTGATAAAAGAGATGATACTCCCCGTCATAAAAGACCATTCCGTTGGGATCGTTCATCCACATGGAATCGGGTGAGAAGTGAAACTGCGGACGATATGCTTCGCTGTAATAAAGTTCTTGATTCGCGGGGTCATTACATGAAGCAAGCAGCCCAAGCAGAATCCCGATAATAATTGCTTCTGTCCTCATATGGAATAAATTGGTTTTACGAAGCTTTACCTGTGATGATATCCATGACCCCGCTGGTCACCGCAGCTGTATCTCCGGTGGAAGGGCAATGTCCTTTCCCCTGTAACTCGGCAACGATGGTGCGGATCAGGGGCATCTGAATGTGTTCCGGCTGAATGGTGGCTATGGTTTCTTTGTGATCACCGGTATCCAGTATGATGGGTTTAAAACTGAAGATCCCGAAGCTCAGTTTCCCCTTTTCTCCATAGACCTCGACCAGGTCTCTACGGAATGGCTGGGGAGTCACAAAGTTCCAGCTCCCGCTGACAAGCACGTTCTCTGGAAGCAAGATGGAAGCCGTAAGAGAATCTTCCGCCTCATAAAGTCCACCTACATTGGTGCAGGTCCCGGAAACCTCCAGGGGATCCCCAAAAATATGAAAAAGTATATCCAGGGCATGGCAGCCCAGGTCGTAGAAATACCCTCCTCCTGCATCTTCGGGGATGACCCTCCAGGGCAAATTTTCCCGGTCATAGTCTTCCGGCCTGGCAGGATAATATTGTTGCAGATTGATGTGAAATATCCTTCCCAGCTCTCCGCCGTGGATAATCGATTTCACCTTTTTAAAGTAATCCAGTCCCCTGCGGTAGTAGGCCACAAATACTGGCAACCCTGCCTTTTGAGCCGCCTCATTGATCCTCCTGCACTCCTCCAGGGTGCGGGCCATGGGCTTCTCAATATATATGGGCTTGCCAGCCTTGATGGTCTCCAGGGCATACTCCATGTGCGACCCCGGAGGGGTGGCAATATATACAATGTCCACCTCCGGATTGTGGATCACATCCATGGGGTGCTTGTGGACTTTGGGAACACCATGCCTTGCGGCATAGTCTTCTGCTTTTTGATAGGTGCGGTTCCCGACGGCCACGAGCCGTGAATTTTCCACCTTGTTAAAAGAGGGGGCACTTTTGAGTTCGGTGACATTTCCAGTGCCGATCATGCCCCAGCGGATAGTTTTTTCAGCCATGAAACTAAGATAAAGAAAAAGAGGCTGTCTCAAAAAACTAAAGGGGATTTCCCTTTTGAGACAGCCTCTAAACAACCACTAAAGCAGTGCCTGTCTGCAATAGGCTCTGCAGTTATTCACTTCCTTCACGGCATTGGACCAGGGAGCGATCTTATATTCCAGTTCGATGTCGCAGTGGATGGGCCAGTTGTTATCCCGGATCAGCTGCAAGACATCCTTGACCGGGGTTTCCCCCTGGCCAAATACCTGGTTGGCATTGGCTTCGGTCTCATTTTCCTTCCCGGTCTTATCCTTCACATGAATACTGGCGATCTGCGCGTGGTATTTCTTTACAAATTCCACGGGACTTTTACCGGTAGAGCCATAATAATGACCGATATCAAAGTTCAGGCGGTTGGCGGGAGAAAGTGCCAGCAATTTATCCACATCAAAATCTTCCTCGGCATACTGGAAGTGGTTGTGGAATAAAGCTAACATACCAGCCCGCTCGGCAGCTGCACCCACCTTGGTGCAGTTTTCTTCTCCAATCTCGGTGGTTATACCTATGGCTCCCAGTGTTTTGGCTACCTTGAAAGAGTAATCCAGGTCCTCCTCGCTCATTCCAGCGGTCCATTTATAAATATGAATGTTCACCCCGGCATCGTTGAACATCTTGCGGAGCTCCGCGTACTTATTCATGGTTCCTTCCGAGTAACGCCAGGTTTTGATCTCTTCCTGGTACTTGGCAAATTCTTTTTGCTTTGCCTTTGACTGTTCGTCCAGGCGCCTCACCTCTCTCCAGCTTAAGGGGCTTTGAGGGGCTCCCAAATAGTCTTCCACCCCTGTTCCCATCAGCTCGATGGAGGAAATGCCCGATTCCACGCAGGCTTTCAAGGTTCCTTCAAGGTCCAGCTGCATATCCCGGTAACTGTAAGTAATCACTCCCACCTGCACCCCATTGTAATTGGAGTTGACCGTGGACTGAGCCTGTATCAGCTCTGTGCTTAAAAGGATCAATCCAAGCATCAGGATTGAACCAGTTATCATTTGTTTTTTCATGGCTTACATTTATTAAAAGTTATAGTTTCCATCCATCCCGGTACTCGTAGTGGAAATACTGGTTGGCTTCTTCCAGATTGGTGATCTTCATGTTCTCAGCATCATACTCCAGGGTCTTGTTTACCTGTTGAGACATCACGGCGATGTTGGTCAGGAGCATAATTTCGGTCAGCTTGGCTGCGATCTCAAAATCATTGGCAGCTTTCCGGCCTTCCTTGATTGCTTCAATAAAGTCCACATACACACTTTTGGGCCGGTTCAGCCAGGGCTCCGGGGCCTGGAAGTCCGGGTTCTCAGGAATCAGTTCAGGCATGGCTCCATGGGTGCCGTGTTGCAGCATTCCCTTGTCCCCGATGTAGAGAGCTTCCCTCAACTGCCGGTCAGCTTCCAGTTCAGCCGGACGGAAAGGCTTGATTCCGCCATCGGACCAGGTCACCTTCACAGGAGGTTTATTTCCCCGCGCGGCAAATTCATACATCACGTTCTCGGCCTGTGGCAGGTATTCCGAGGTAAATGGACTGGTGGTCGCCTGTATCTTGACGGGCATGCCCAGCTCCAGTGCCCAGATGGGGGCATCAAAGGTATGAGCTCCCATATCTCCCATGGCACCAGTCCCGTAATCCCATAGCCCGCGCCAGGCGAAGTGTGTGGTTTCCGGGCTGTACGGCTTCTCTGGAGCAGGTCCCAGCCAGACATCGTAGTTTAGATTTTTAGGGACATCCACTCCCGCAGGTCGCTCCAGGAATCCCTGGGCCCATACCGGACGGTTCGACCACATATGTACCTCGCTTACATTGCCGATGGCCCCCGACTGGATCCATTCGACTGTCTGCATGGTCCCTTCAATGTTGTGGCCCTGGTTCCCCATCTGGGTGACGACTCCTGTTTTTTTAGCCAGGTCCCTCAGGAAGCGGACCTCGTGAATGGTTTTGGCCATGGGCTTCTCAACGAATACGTTCAGTCCGGCGTTCATGGCATAGGCAGCGATCACGGCATGGGTATGATCGGGGGTTCCGATCACCACGGCATCCAGCTCTTTTTCCTTATCTATCATCTTGCGGAAATCATCATATACCTTTGCTTTGGGGTAGCCGGCAATGATGTGTCCTGCATATTCGTGGTCCACATCGCAGAGGGCATAGATATTGGCATGCTTGAAGGTTTTGGGACTCTCGGCGTCGCCCATCTGGTTGGCGGCCATGCGTCGCTGTGGTCGTGGAGGAGTGATCCCCGGATAGCGGTACCATTTGATTCCTGGCAATCCCTGTCCGCGACCAATAGGCACATCGGGCGTGGCAATATTCCGGATATCGCTTCCGCCCTGATTCCCCAGTCCGATCCCGGCTACGTTGACCATATCACTGGGAGCTGTAAATCCGGGCCCTCCCAGGACATGACGCGGAACAATGGTGAATGCTGCGGTCGCTGCAGCTGTTTTTCCGATAAAGTCTCTCCTGGAGATTCCTTTTCCGGCATTTTTACCTTTTGGTTTCATTTGCATATGTGTTGGCTGTTAGTTATTAAATGGGTAAAAAATTTCTGTTAGAAACTAATATTAAATTCAGGATTCTCATGGCTCATCAAGCCCCATTTTTGCAGCAAATATCCTGACATTAAAAAGTCATAATTATCAAAGCGATCAAAGCCCTTGATCACATCCTTTTTACTATCATAGAGCGCTTTCACTCTCTTATCTAAGAGGGGGCTTCGTACCTCCGCAGCATCCATGCTGTTCAGGGCAAAATTCCTGTCAAACATTCCGTATCTGACTGTATCGGAAAGGATACGCTCATAGGCCGCTATAGCAGGCTCTCTCTCTTCCAAGCGATAGAGGGTTTCCGCAGCCATAATCGCAACAGAAGAAGACGGATCCTCCGTGGCCCCTTCCAGCACTTCCAGGTCCAATCCTGCATGATCCCGGTGAATTAACATTCCCACTGCTCCCCAGTAACGGATGGCACTATGCTCATGGTCCAGGTAGCTGGTGTAGGCCTGAATATCCCCCTGGCCGGCAGAGGTGGCCAGCTGGGCAGCTTGAAGCAATTCCTCAAAAGGACAGACAGAGGAACGCATATAGTCATACAGGGACCCATCACCTGCTAAATGGGCATATTCTGTTTCGGGTAGGAGCCCCACGTCGCGGATTTCTCTCATCCTTTCGGTCAGGGCCTCCCTCATGCGGACCAGCACCTCCTGGTGTTCCGGATCTTCAGCAAGGTTGTGGATCTCCCAGGGATCCTGCTCTGTATCATATAGCTCTTCCACAGGTTTTTCCAGGAAGAAGCGGCTTTGCAATTCATTGGTTTCACCTGCATGAAAGGCATCTTCCCAGGATTGGGCCGAAGGAGCCATGAATAGAAATTCCAGATGCTGCATGGTAATCCGGAAGGGCATATAGTTTCGGATGTATCGGTATTGCTTATCCCTTACTGCTCTTACCATATCGATGCGCTCATCCATACGCTGGCGTGACATAAACACATAGTCGGGTTCTTCACTTTGCTGTTTTCCCAAAAAAGCATCCCCCTGCAGATGTTCAGGTACGGGGGAGCCAATAATGCTCAGAAGTGTTGGGACCAGGTCCACAAAACTGACCTGACGATCCACCCGCTCGCCTGGTTTTGCTGCCGGGTAGAGATGCCGGTATTTCTCCGGAATACGGATGATAAAGGGAACCCGTGTTCCGGTTTCATATACATAACGTTTGCTGCGGGCCAGAATACCCCCATGATCTCCGTAATAAAAGACGATGGTATTATCTGCCTCCCCGCTTTCTTCCAATTCCTTCAGCAGGGCGCCCACCTGGGCATCCATTTGCTGGTGTGTATCGTAATATTGTGCCCAGTCATGTTTCATCTCCGGAGTATCCGGGTGGTAGGGCGCAATCTCCACTTTTTCAGGATCATGTTTGAGTTCGTCCCGGGGGATTTGCCTGAAGGAACTGCTTTCATGGGTGGTCATCAGGTTGAATACGGCAAAGAAAGGGGAGCCCTCGGGCCGGTTTCGGTAATGGGCCTCTTTGCTGCATTCATTCCAGAAGGCATTGTAATCCCCGTCAAAATTATAGTCCGTTTTAAAGTTATTCGTACAGTAGTAGCCTGCTTCCTGCAGGTACTCCGGATATGGCCTGACAATGCCCGGGAGCGCGTACTGGCTGCGCATCTGCTCATTCCCGTTGGAGGCGGAGTACATGCCCGACAGGATCGTGTTCCTGGCCGGTGAACAAACCGGATTGTTGGCATAGGCACGGGCATATAAGAATCCCTCGGAGGCCAGCCGGTCCAGGTTGGGCGTTGTGGCATAGGAATTGCCGTAACACCCCAGGAAATAGGCACTGTTGTCTTCGCTGGTTATCCAGAGAATGTTCGGTAATTCTTCAGCCTGTGGATTTACAAGCTGACATCCCTGAACGGGAAGAAGCATGATAACCATCATTCCAAACCATTTCATATCTTTATTTTATTAGTATGTTCTTCAGTTAAATACAAAAGCACTATAAGTTAAACCAGTAGTTCAATTTGATCACCAGGGCCCGGTGCTTGGGGCCCCAGAATTCTACCGCGTAGTTATCAGTATAGACGATATAGAGATCCGACATCGGCTGGAAGCGCCATTGGACCCTGCTATTTATATTAAAATTATCCTCCTGGGTATTGTATTGCAGAAAGGTGGTCCAGAAAAGTTCCCTGGAGAAGTTGATCTCGATGCGGGGATTGATGAGGAACAGATTGTCCGATCCATAGGGCTCGGGAAACTCCAGATCATTCTGTTCGAAATTTATGGAGAAATTACCCCAGGGCTGGGCTCTGTATTTTATCCCAAAGGTATATTGCATCCTGGTTCCATTGTAGAAGGTGCCATAGGAAAAGCCACCCGTAAGGCTAAATAATCTCCGCTGGTCTGACTGGATCCCGACTTCAGCCTGGTTGTATTTGTAGATTCCAGCCGGCAAAGGTTCATCGCCGATAAAGGTAAAGGGGTAGAGCAGGTTTACCTGGGTATGGCCCATGGAAGCCTTGAACTGGGCCGTGGAGGCAAATTCCAGGGTATATCCTCCTTCTATTTCCCTGTTCAGCATGGAAAAAGAAGTGTCCACATCATAGCTGTAGCGCCCGTTGAATTCATGAGAGATGATACGCTGGCTATTCTCGGGATAGAGGGTATAGGCGGCACGGGTGAACCAATGATTCATACTGATATAAATGGAAGTATCCCGTTCCGCATCGTAATATTCCTGTCCCCTGATATAGCCCATATCGGCCCGGTAGTTTTTTCCCATGCCCGACAGGTTGGAATAGACACTGATATTCCGGTTGTCATATCCAATTCCGGTCAGATACGAATAGGACTTATCCTCCAGGCCGGAGGTAAACGATCTGGCATAACCGGCAAAACTCTGGAAGCGGCCATCGGCTGAAAGGTACTGAAACTCCAGTCCGGCATTCCGGTTATAATCGGGATCCTCGCTCCGGAGGGCATCCCTGTTCTGAATGTATCCTTTGATGACCGAGCGTTCCAGTATCTGCTGCTGGAAGGAGGCAACCGTGTAATTCTGGGGGAGGAAGCCTTCCGAATCCCTGGTCTGCAAGTTCATTACCCCCAGACGCAGGTTTTGATTCACATTTCCACTGAGCCTGGCACCATAGAGGATGGGAATGGGAGTTCCGTCCTTATCCAGACCGATCCTTCGGGAGAAAAAGGGACGCATGGGAGGGATCCCGAAATCGTCGAAGATATCACTGTTCTCCAGGAAAAACAGTCTTTTCTCGGGCAGCTGGACATCGAAAAGGGTCAGGTTAATCACCTGTTCATCCACCTCCACCTGTGAGAAGTCCGGATTGATTGTCAGGTCCAGATTCAGGCTGGAGCTAATGGGTACCTTGGCATCCACTCCCGCCTGGTAAAGCAGCTCCGTCCTGGACACGGTCTCATAATCTTTGGCTACTCCTCCTCTGGCATAGGGGATAAAAGCCAGGTTGCGTGGTGCTTTTTTTGGGCTCTGGTCCCAGGCGAGTGTGCCGGTATATCCCAGTTCGATTTCAAAAAATTCGATGGGTACCGGGGCCCAGGTATGCGTACTGTTGGAGGCAGCATCCCTGCGAAAAAAGTTGATGCCCCAGTTACTCTTGCTCTCCTCATAGCGGAGCGTTTTAAAGGGAATCGCTATCTCTGCGATCCACCGGTCTGGAAACGTACTTACCTCTGACAGCCATTTATTATCCCAGGCCAGGTTGAACCCTTTCAAATTTTGGCCGGGCTCGGGGTCTTTTCTTCGTCCGGTTTGTCCTGTAACCAGGTATTCGGCCTGTACACCGGCCGGGTTAATATGAAATACGAAGCCGTTGGTCTGCTCGTTAACCGGATCTAAAACCACCCCAAATCCATCCCCTTCCCAGAACTCTTTGTCTCGCTTGAGGGTTTTGATCACGTAATTTTCCGGACTGTAACAAACCGCAGCGATATACAGGTACTGATCGTCGGAGGTCATCCTTACTTCGGTTTGCAGGCGCTCCTCCACCAAACGGTCATCCACCGGGTAGCTCATCCAGAAATTATTTGCAACCGGAACTTCACCCCAAATGGACTCGGAGAGCACCCCGTCGATTTTAATGGCTTCACTGGTTTTTTTAAGCTGGTAGGAAGGGCCTTCCCGGGGTGCAACGGCCATGGTTGCCCGGGGAGATAAACCGGAGATAATCAACAGGGAAAGCATAATCCTGAACAGGGGGAATGGATACCCGGGTTCCCTCATGCTGTAATTTCAGAGTTTAGTGTATATGTTTAATGTGTATAGCTTACACAATTAGACCAACGCAAGATACAAAGGTTTAATGGAATTCAATGGATTTATGCCACAATATCAACTCTTCGGCCAAAGGGCGAGAGGGCAAATCCTGCCAGCTTAAAATGCTGCATTCCCCAGGGTATTCCAATAATGGAGATGCTGAGCAGAAACCCAAAAATAATATGGACCAGGGCGATCCATAAGCCTGCTATCAGGATCCAGATAATATTCAAAAGACCCAACAAACAGCCGGGCAAATTTCCCCGGTCCACATGAAAGGTCCGGCCAAAGGGCCAGAGGCAAAGGGATCCAATCTTGATCAGCTGGAATCCGAAGGGAATCCCGATAATGGTAAGCATCATGGCCAGACCACCTAAAAAGTAGCCAATAGCCGTTGCCAGTCCGCCGAAGATAAGCCAGATCAGGTTACCAAGGAAATTCATTGTGCCGTTACCAGTATACTACGCAGGTTTTCAATTAATTCGAATGCTGTATTCAGGTCTTCGTTTGAAGCAATCTCACTGATAGGGGCCACGGCCAGAGTGGGTTTTAGTTCAATCAGGTGGTCAGAAAGATCCTTCAGTTTTTCAAAGGTGCTCAGAACAACGAGTCCTTCCAATTGCTCCTGCTGTTTAAGGAAGGCATCGTAAAGAATACTTGTGGAAGGATTCAGCTGGTTCATGAAAATAACCAGCAACTCCCGAATATCTCCCTCATCTTCCGGGCTTTTCTCTTCCACCAGCATTTTTTGCTTGAGAAGGCTTCCGGTAATATGGACCTTTTCCACAAAGGAACCGGTCAGAAAAGCGGTATGAATAAACACCATCTCCTTTTCTGAACCGTACTGCTCACTTTCTTCCAGCAGCTGGTTAAACATACGGGTGATGGTATCCCTCTGCATCGTTGTACCTTCAAGATTTTCCAGGGTCCAGCGACCAAATTTCTCGTTCACGCCAACATGCCTGGCAAGTTCCTGGGCCGCTGAGAAAGAGAGGTACATGTTCTCAGTTTCTTCGCCATAAAAATGATAAAGGATATCTACCATGTAGATGCCCAGGTTTACAGCAGCAATGGGAAATGTGGTTTTATAGCTGTGGGCCTTATATGGATCGTTGGTCAGCACCTCATAATAATCAGCATTTACCATTCCCAGAATATCAAATAACTGATCCACGCTGTTAATGGTGGGATCAATGGTTTCAGCCGCGGTAATATAGTCCTCGATATTAAAAGTTTCGGAGGTCTGTTCTTTCTTCTTATTGTTGCCACATGAAGAGAAAAGAACCAGGGAAAAAAGCAGTGCCAGGGTGTAATTTAAGTACTTCATTTTTAGTGCCGTTTAGGATAAACTCACAAGTTAAGGAATATATTCAACAATTGTTTCTTAAAAGAAAAGCTGCCCTGGCGGACAGCTTTTCAAGCCCTAAAATCTAACCCTATTGTTAACCTAAATGTACTGTAAAAATGCAGTAAAATTTTTTACTAAAACATGAGATTTCTCATGTCAATACAAGATGCTTACAGTTTTTTGTGAATGTTCTCTGTGACAACATGTCCATCGAACAATTGAATGATCCGGTGAGCTTTCTCCGCATCATTGGGGGAGTGGGTCACCATCACAATGGTCGTTCCCTCCTCATTCAGTTCAGTCAGCAGCGCCATCACCTCAGCCCCATTGGCGGAGTCCAGGTTACCCGTAGGTTCATCCGCCAGAATTAGTTTGGGATTTGTTACCACGGCCCGGGCAATAGCCACACGCTGCTGCTGTCCACCCGAAAGTTGCTGGGGAAAGTGGTTTTTCCGGTGACTGATCTTCATCCGTTCCATAACGGCTTCTACTTTTTTCTTCCTCTCGGAACCACTCATCTTCAAATAGAGGAGAGGCAGCTCAATATTTTCATATACAGTGAGTTCATCAATCAGGTTAAAGCTCTGGAATACAAATCCGATATTTCCTTTCCGGAGGTTGGTCCTGCCCTTCTCCTTCAGATTGGCTACTTCGGTTTCGTGAAAAACATAGGAGCCGTTAGACGGATTATCCAGGAGTCCGAGAATATTCAGCAGAGTAGACTTTCCACAGCCGGAAGGCCCCATTATGGCAACAAATTCCCCGTCTTTAACTTCAATATTTACATTATTTAGTGCGGTAGTTTCGACCTCATCGGTGCGAAAAACTTTTACCAGGTCAACAGTTTTAATCATTTGATGGGTTTTTTATAAATGATGATACTCCAAAAAAACAATAGATATGCCAAAACAATTAAAAAACAGATACAGAGCAATATACTACTTTATACCCTTACTGCAAAGTGTTCACTTTTGAGACGGACATGTTCGAATACGTACAATGCGTACACCTGCTTTCAACTAAACTTCCCAAAAGGCTTCTCTATCAAGACGAGGGAATGAAGATATTGTTACAAACCGGGTTATTCCAGAATTCTGGCACGTAGCTTTTCTGCAATATGCAGGGCGGTGGTAAGGGTTTCCAGATCGGAGAAGAGTTCTCCGCTAGCGCCCGAATGGTGACTTCGGCCAATGATTTCCAGGGGATACTCCGTTTCCGGATTTTTCAGATCTATGGTGCAGGCATAGACTACGGCAGGCTGACAGGAGCTTTTGTACTCCTCATCATCAGGGAACTTGTTGTTGGTCCAGTATTCGTTCCAGTCCCAGGTCTGATTGATCTCAAAAAGAAGATTGAATTTCTGCAGACCAGGCTCGTCTAATTTGGTATGGAGGATAAAACTCTGCCCGGGTGTGGCCCCGGTATAAGCGTCGGGAACCGGATTGGCGGGGGTGGGAAGGTAGAATCCCTGCTCATTTTTTATACCCCGTTTGTGCGCCCAGTATGGAAGTGCAGCGGGACGTTGAATCTCTCCGGGCATCCAGAATCCACGGGTGGCATCCCCATGCTGGAAGGTCCCCTTCGCAATGGATTCAGCCACATAAAGGGTTTGAACGAATTGGCCTTCCAGGGTTTCAACCCAGATGGCCATCAGAGGGTGATTATGTCCTTCACCCCGGATCATCTCTATCTCCAGGGCCGGGCCTGTACCCAGTGGATTGGTGGTGAAGTGATCAGGCGACTCTTCAACCGGGACACGGAGGTTGCTACACGACAGGGCCAGCAGGGCAAACAGTATAAATACAAATGAGTTTCTCATGACCTGTTAAATTTAAAATTCAATGATTACGCCAATGGTTGGCAAAACAGTTCCTCCAACTGATTCCAGCTCTTTCAAACGGTAGCGCTGCTCTACTATGGGATCCGCAGGATTTTCAATGATGGGATTCCCCTCAGTATCCAGTTCCTGAACCAGGAAGGTACTGCCCGTTGTTTTAAAGTTATACACGTTTTGAATATCTGCATACAAATTAATGGTTATCCTTGAAAGAAACCACTCCTTGTCAATACGAAGGTCCAGCTGGTGAAAGGGATCAAAGCGAAGCTGGTTATACTGGTTGAAGTCGGACGCCGGAAAGCCGTTTAAATCCCAGTACTGAACCAGGGATGAGATGTTGGTATTAAAGGGCGTGTAAGGTTGTCCTCCCACAAAACGCCATTTGAAGCCCAACTGCCAGTTTCCCTTAAATTCCCTGAATCCATAGATATTCAACAGGTGAACATTGTCCCAGGTGGTGGGAATCCAGCCCAGATCAGTGAGTGACTCCTTCAGGGGCAGGGTTTCACTTCTGACGAGGGTATAGGAAACCGTCAGGTTGCTGCCAAAGAGATCCCTGTTGCGGTAAAGTAATTCAGCTCCGAAGGCCCGTCCCTCGGCAATGGATGCAACGGGCTCATTTCCATAGAGACCGAAATCTGCCCCCTTGCTGGCCAGGGAGATGGAGTCAACCAGGGAGAAGGGGTAGTTGCTGTACTTTTTGTAAAATCCCTCCAGGCTGAATTTGCTTTCCTTCGCCGGAAGCCACTCCACTCCGGCTACCAGATGATCAGATCGGATATATTTCAGGCCGTTTTTGTTGACCATTACGCCTGCTTCATCCTTGTATCCCATGGTCGTATAAGCGGGTTCCTGGTAAAATCTGCCCGCGTTAAAGTTCAGGTACCAGCCCGTGGTCAATTGGTAGGAAGCCGATAGCCGGGGCGACAATTGATTAAGTAAATTGGCCATCTGGTCATTATAATTGTTGGCATCGGCACGCAGACCAAAGGAGAGGACCAGCCTTTCTTCCAGCATCTCCTTGCTGACCTGACCGAATAAGCCCCATTTAAACAGTTCGAAAGCGGACTCATTGTCCAGGATGATGGGCTGATCAAAGACAAATAACTTATTGAAGGTCCGTGCATAAAATTTGGCGTATTCAAAATTGGCCCCGTAGTTCACCCTCAGTCCTCCCTTATACAGGGAGGTATGTTCAAAGCGGAATTTGTTTTCAATTTCATCGGAATTATAGTCCAGGGTCTTAAACTCATCCTGCATCAGATTATCCTGGTATTTGAGAGATTCATTGTGCAGGTAGTTCCGGCTCAGCACCCAGGTGTCGAAGCCTTGATCCCTGAAATGCTTCCAGACGGCTCCTATGGCATAGCTCCACTGGAAAGTCTCGGGAAGATAACCCAGGATGAACTGTTGCTCCTCTGTTTCGTTGGCCTCCAGGTTCAGGTTATTGTTATCATAGGACCCGATGCTGATCAGAGAAAGTTCATTTTTGTCATTGAGTTTGGTTTTTACCTTTAACTGGTAATCGTTGTATTTGGGGAGAAAGGGAAGCTCGAGTAATTGAAAAAGAAATTGCAGATAGGAGCGCCTGTAGGACAATATATAGGTCGTATTTTCCCCAATGGGACCATTCAGGGTCAGTGCCAGATCGGATGCTCCCACCGATCCTTTGAAATTCACCTTCTCTTTGTTCCCATCCACCTGATAGAGGTCTATGACCGAGCTCAGAGCATTTCCTTTGCTGGCAGGAAAGGCACCCGTATACAGATTGACCTCACGCAGGAAGTCGGCATTAATTATCCCAACCGGTCCGCCCGAAGCCCCCTGGGTAGCAAAGTGGTTAATATTTGGAATCTCTATCCCGTCCAGATAGAAAGTATTTTCACTGGGCCCCCCGCCGCGAACAATCACATCATTTCGCTGAGCTGGGGTAGAGGCCACGCCTGGATAGGATTGGATGACCTTGGAGATGTCCCGGTTTCCCCCCGGGCTTTTCTCAATTTCTTTGATACTTATGCGTTGAAGGGAGACCGGGCTCTCTTTGATTTTACGAAAAGGGGAGGCTTTAATAACCACCTCCTCCAGGGCCACATTGGCCTCTTCCAGGGGGACCTCCAGAAATACTTTTTTGGCATTGGTTACCTGGATGGCTTCTGAAACATAGGTTTCAAATCCAACAGAAGAGATGCGAAGCTCCACGTAACCAGGTTCCAGACCGGTAAAGAGAAAATTTCCATCCAGATCACTGATGGAGCCAATGGTAGTGCCGAAAATGGCAACAGTGGCGAACTGCACAGGTTCGTTATTCTTCGTATTGAATACTCTTCCCTCGATGACCCCCTGCTGACTGTATACCAGGCTCAGCTGGAGGCTTATCAAAAAGAACAGGAGTACAATTTTTTTAGTTTTCATGATAAGGTGTTTATAGCTTCCTACTAAACAATCCCGGCCTCTTTATGTTCAATGGTTAGACCTAAACATTAAACAAAACATTCATTCAATCATTTCTCATTTATTCGAGGGAAAGATCCAGGTCTAATCCGGGATATTTGTTCCTTATGGAACCGGCCCGTTCCATGAGTTGTTCCTGCCGCTTTTTTTGCGATTCTGCACTGGTATTTCTGGGCCGGTGTTCCTTCAGCCTTAAAAATGGCTCCAGCTCCCTGATGATCTCCAGGGAAGCTTCGCTCACCAAAACCTGCCGGAATTTTTCCCAGATGTATAAGGTGGTCTGTTCACTGGTGTGAATCATATCGTCGGCATAATACCGGTAATCACGAAGTTCGTCCATGACAAGTTCATAGGAGGGAAAATAGAAATTCTGCAGGGGGAACATCTTCCCCAGAGCATCGCCGGCAAGCATAAGGGTGGCCTTACTGAGCTGGTTTCCGTGGGCCCCATCCTTCCAGTGCCGGACCGGGCTGACCGTATGGATTAGTTTAAGCTTTCGGTTATACTCGAATAGTTGCGGAAGCAAAGCTTCATACGCTGCTATAATCTCCCTGGTGCTCAATTGAGCCCGGGTAAACTCCCCTTCAGGGATCTTGTGGCAGTTGCATACCACCTGTCCGGTCTCCCGGTAGCGGTATACCCAGGAGGTCCCCCAGGTAAGGATCAGGACATCTGCCCTTTTCAGGAATTCCTTTGCGTAAGTGAAGGAGCGATTTATTCTGCTTAGTGCCTCATCCCTGTCAGGGGAGGAGAATCCGGTGTAGTGGTCAAAGGAGAACCAGAGACCCTTGTGCAGGTTCAGATCTTCAGCGACGTATGCCTCTTTGTGAATCAGTGCCTCCAGACCCTTTTTCACAGAAAGGGGATTGTAGGTGACCCCGAAGGGATTGATACAGACAGGGAAAAGATACCTCTCGAGTTGCCGGCCGATGTTCTCCGTAAAGCAGGAGCCCATCATCAGGACCGGGGTCTGGTGATCCAGGCTGAAGGGATATTCGGGCAGAGCAACTTCCGTAATCAGTTTCATGGCTTTGCTTACATTTATGGTATACTAAGATATGGAAAATGCGAGTTCGAACCGTATGAGATAGGTTCATTCAATACCCGGTCCGTTTAATTCTTGAATACCTTCTTGAGGCAGGCTCTATGAGAAAGATTATACATGTGGATATGGATTCCTTTTTTGCCTCTGTGGAGCAAAGGGATTTTCCCCAGTATCAGGGCAAAGCCCTGGTTGTTGGACACCGGGGCCCGCGCTCCGTTGTCGCCGCGGCCAGTTATGAAGCAAGGAAATATGGGGTCTTTTCCGCCATGCCGATGGCAGTGGCCTTACGAAAGTGCCCCCAACTTATTGTGGTCCCGCATCGCTTTGAAGTCTACCAGGAAGTTTCAGCCAAAATCCGGAACATCTTTCATGAATATACGGACCTGGTAGAACCTCTTTCCCTGGATGAGGCTTTTCTGGATGTAACCAAAGCGAAGAAAGGACCCAATTCGGCTTCTTTAATTGCCCGGGAAATCAAGAAAGAGATTCTGCAGAATACCGGTTTAACGGCTTCCGCCGGAGTTTCCTATAATAAGTTCCTGGCAAAGATCGCCTCTGATATGGATAAGCCGGATGGCTTTTACCTGATTCGGCCTGAAGACGCCGAAAGCTTCCTGGAAGAGCTTAAAGTTGGTCTGTTTTATGGAGTCGGCGAAAAAACCGAACAAAAGATGCATAGGATGAACATCTACAAGGGTCGTGATTTAAAGATGCTTTCTCTTCAGGAACAGGTGAAACATTTCGGCAAGGCGGGATCTTACTTTTACAACGCGGTGCGCGGCATAGACGAACGTCCGGTGGTTTCAGACAGGGAACGTAAATCCATCGGTGCTGAACGAACCTTTGAAGCTGACCTGAATGACCTGGAGGAGGTGCAGGAGAAACTAAACGCAATTATTGATATCATGTGGAAACGATCTCAGGCAAAACAGAAGAAAGGCCGGACCCTTACCCTGAAACTTCGCTTTGCAGATTTCACCACCATTACCAGAAGCAGCACCCTGAATAAGGGCTTTACCAGGTACGATATTGATACAGTCGCCGGAAAACTACTGCCCGCCAGAGATATACGGGAGCAGGGCATTCGTCTTCTTGGGGTAACCCTGTCCAATTTCCAGGATGAAACTCAAAGCTATGCAAAGCAGCTAAAAATAGAGTTCTATTAGTTATTTTTCTAAAAGAACGGATATCCGCCTGCTCAGCTCCATCATCGCCCTGCCATTGTGGTAGGGACATTTCCAGGGATCAATTTTCCAGTCGTTCCGGTAAAAAGGGGAAGGATCATCCTCGGGCTCAATCAAATAAGGCTGACCAAGCCGGTTCACCTTGGTGAACCATTCTCCCCCTTCGTGGTCGATCACATGCTTGTCAATGAAGTCCCAGCTTAGCTTAACGGTATCCCAGTACTTCTGGTCACCGCTAAGCTGGAAGGCATTCATAAATCCCACCAGCGTCTCTGCCTGAAGCCACCAGTGTTTATTGGTCCGGACATGGCTGCCAAAACGGGTTGATTCCAGGAACATGCCCCCGTCTTTATCCACCCCAACCCGCCATACGGCCTCTGCCATTTTTAAGACAAGCGGCTTTGTTTTTGTAAGGATCGATTGGTCCCCGAGAATTTCTGCCGCTTCCCAGATCAGCCAGGAGGCCTCTATTTCGTGGCCAAAGGAACATATGGCTTTTGAGCTCTTTGTTTCAGCAAATTCCTCCGTAAAAAAAATCCCCAGGTGTCCGTCTTCACGGATGATCTGACCAGTAAAAATCTCCAGCAATTCTGTCAGGCGTTGTTTAACCAGGTCATCTTTCCAAATCTTGTACACCGCTGCGTAGGCCTCCAGAATGTGCAGGTGGGTGTTCATGGATTTGGGTTCATTGTTATCGGCCATGCGGTTCTCCTGGTAAATATTCCAGTCACGTGTAAAAGATTCACGGTAACCCGGGAGTTCCGGGTCCTTGGTTTTATGGTCAAGAAAACGGAAGAAATCCTGAACCTTCTCCATTACCTCCGTTACAGGATGGAACTCGTAATATTTACTAAGCGAATAAATAACAAAGGCCTGGGCATAGGTGTGTTTGATATCAACGGAAACTTTATTGTCAGCCGAAAGCTCCATATAAAATCCTCCCTGTTCCTTATCGGCAAAATCTTCGTTCAGCACCCGGTATGCTTTATGTGCCAGGTGCTCGTACCCCTTCCCGGGGTATAAGTTTGCTGCTGCCGCAAAGGTCCAGAGGATACGGGCATTTAATACACTGGTTTTATTTGCTCCCGGAACAGCCTGGTTATTCAGATCAACTGCACCATAAAATCCCTGACCGTCCTTTTCCATGCTATACTTCATCCAGTAGGCAAGGATGTTCTCGTGCAATTCCCGTGTAAAAATTTCCTGGTAGCTTTTTAATTCTGAGCGTGATGGCATGTTTTCTCGTTTTCCGGTAAATCAATGGAAAGATTCCAGGGATTAAATGTACAAACAAGTAACAATTCCATCTTAAAGTTTTTAAAGAACTTCTCTGAACTCCTTTGGGGCATAAATGATATTTTGGTTAAGTTTATGGACCAAGGATTCTTCTCATGACACACCGGGAACGGATATTGAACATTCTGGAAGGCAAAAAACCTGACTACCTCCCCTGGTGCGGTGATCTGGACTACTGGGCCAATTCTCTGATCAAGAGGGGACTAAAACCAAAAGATTTTATTCAATCGGATGCCTACATCCGGTGGCATGCCGATTTGAATGTGGGCTTTTACCTGCAGGGCTATTTTCCCTACAAACAAATCATTGATGGGTGTGAGGTGGTGGAATGGAATGAAGGTCACCGCAGGTACAAGGAGATAAAAACCAGACTGGGATCGGTGAGGGAGTGCTGGGAGTATATACCCGCTTCCTATACGGAAGGGCCTGTGGAACATTTTATGAAAGGCACCGAAGACCTGCCAGTCATGAAACATATCTATGAACACACCCGCTTTGAACCCGATTATGAGTTTGCAAATATAAGGAGGCAGCAGGTTGGGGACCAGGGGGTGGTTCTGTGCTATCTGCCCAAGAGCCCCTTTATGCACCTGCTGGCTCTGGAGGCTGGGATTATGTCAGTTACCATGACAGCCTTGACCCTGCCTGATGAGTTTCGGGAATTGCTGGAGGTCATGAAAAAGGCCTTTGACCAGGCAGCCCGGATCGCTGTGGACAGTCCGGCCGAAGTATTGATGATCCCGGAGAACCTCTCCTCTGAGATGGTGGGCCCCGAGTTTTTTGAACTCTATATGCGCGCCTACCAGGAGGAATGGACCGCAAAAATTCGTGATTCAGGCAAGTACTCCTACATCCATATAGATGGAACATTGGCAGGACTGCTAAAACAGGAAGCTTCGGTGGGATTCTCTGTGCTTGAGGCCTTAACTCCACATCCTGTGGGTGATCTGAAATGGGAGGACCTGGCAGAGTTCGTGGGCGATTCCAAAAGCATATTGTGGGGGGGGATCCCGGGTGCCTATTTTACCAACAATGTGAATGAAGAGGAATTTGAACGGCACACCATAGAAATGATAAAGATTATGGTGAAAGAGCCCCGTTATGTGTTAGGAGTGGCAGACCAGGTTCCTCCCGACGGATTGGAAAAAAGAGTAAGAAGAGTCGGAGAACTTGTAGAGATATACGGGAAATACGAATCCAGATAACAAAAACCAGAAATGAATAAAAAGTCCTCTCTATATGTCATAGCCCTGAGTTTTGTCGTCTCACTGGGAGGCTTTCTTTTCGGATATGATACCGCCATAATTTCAGGATGTAATTCCTTCCTGCAAATACATTTTAATCTTAGTCCTGCCCTGTTGGGATGGGTGGTCTCCTCAGCCCTCCTGGGGACCATCCTGGGATGTGTTATTGCTGGCACGATCACCGACCGATATGGGAGAAAGCGAGCTTTGATCCTGGCAGCCCTGTTATTGTCCCTGTCGGCCATGGGCTCCATGCTGACCCCCCAGTTCCAGGGGAACCTGAATAATCCTTTGTGGATCTCCTCAGACATGGATACATCATTTACTGTACTGGTTATTGCACGGGTCATTGGAGGAATTGGAGTGGGAATCACCTCTGTGGTTGCTCCCATCTATATCTCAGAGCTAACCCTTCCGGAGAACAGGGGGAAAATTGTTTCCATCTATCAGCTAAGTATCACCCTGGGCATACTTCTGGCCTTCCTGATCGACTGGATTGTGTTGCATTCAGCCGGGGATGCAGCAGGTGTCATTTCCCCCGACACTACCCCGAAATTCTTTGAATGGCTGTTTGTGGATGAGATATGGAGAGGCATGCTGGGTACGGAAATCCCCGTGGCCCTGCTCTTTTTTTCATTGCTTCTTTTTACCCCGGAGAGTCCCCGCTGGCTGGTCGCAAACAAGAGGGAGGATGAGGCCATGATTACCATGGTCAGAATAGGTGGAGCAGAACAGGCTAAAGACCAACTGAATGAGATCAGGGAAATGATCAAAGAAGAAACCGGCGGATTCAAAGAGCTTTTTTCTCCTGTTCTGAGGCGGCCCTTTTTAATCGGGATCCTGTTGCCCATGTTTTCGCATCTCAGCGGTATTGCGGCAATTATGTATTTTGCTCCCAATATCATCAATGAGGCCATCGCCAGTGTGGAGAGCTCCTTCCTGGGAGCTGTGCTTGTAGGTGTTGTGAATTCGGCCTTCACCTTTGTGGCCATTCAATACATCGAAAAATATGGAAGGCGTAAACTCCTGTTGATCGGTGTGGTGGGAGCATTTATTTCCCTGGCCGGGGTGGGGATCCTGTTTGCCCTGGGATCGTCCCTGATTATTATTCCCCTGCTCTTTTATGTGGCCAGTTTCGCCTTTTCGTACGGTCCCATTACCTGGGTCATTATCAGCGAAATCTTTCCTACCCGCATCCGTGGATTGGCGGTATCCATTGGCAGTTTTTCACTTATGGTGACCGGCTTTTTCATTACCCTGACAAATCCTGTGTTAATCGAATCGATCATGCCATCCGGCACTTTCTTTTTGTATGCCGGGTTGACCCTGCCTGCCATCTGGTTCATCTGGAGATTTGTTCCGGAAACCAAGGGAAAATCACTGGAGGAAATTGAGAAATACTGGAAAAGTCTTATGAAAAAATGAAATCCGGAGCATACTATCCAGGAAATTTGCCAAGTAAGTTTGAACTTGTTTGCAATAAAAGAAAGACTTAATCACAAAGACCAAGCCCGGGTAGATCGTATCCCATCTATACGCAAATGAAAAAAGCACTTTCTGCGATTTTACTGATAATCGTTTTCGTGCAAACAAGTTGTGCACGAACCTCACCCTCTTTCGACAGCGGTGACACCCTCTCTTACTTAAATATTCCTGAGCGCCGGGAGAACGCTTTGACAGGATCGGCCTTTGTCAGGCAAGTCACTGGCAAGAGTTTGGAAGATAGAGAAGCTGCAGTAGTCAGGGAAATTCTATCAGGAAATGTCCCTTCGTTTTCGCGTAAGTTGAGACCCATCAAGTTCAGTCAGACAATCGAAACGAAGACCTATGAATTAGTCTATTTTGTTGCCTGTGACTACCTGGCACTGGGTTCCGATCAGGATTATTTGTACATCCCTCTGACCCCTTCCACTGCACAGCATCTGGCTGATATTTTAGACTGTTCTCTTCCTACAAAGAAGATCGTCGATCACATTTATGCGAATTCGGAAATTCACCTGTCTCCCCAGCCCATACCACCCTCGGAGAAAATGACCACCGTTCCGGTCTTTTTCCAGCACACAGATTCCATAAAACAACAGATCGCCCAACTTAAATTTGACCGGTTTTCAATGGATCTGATCTCCGGGCATAAAAAGGATATTATCCTTTCGAATAAAATCTATGATCCAGAAAGAATCAGCGAAAGGGTGGTCATTTACGGTTGGCATACAAACGAAAAGAATCCTATTCAACCTGTATACAATGGGCACGCAGCACGGTATGCGGATTACTCACATGGGGTCCGGTTAATCTCCCAATCGGTCCTCCTCAACGGGGACCTTTTTCCTATGGAGGATATTCTGAAAGATCCTGTCCTTTCAAAGCTTTTGAGCGATGAAGGGCTTATTGAAAAGCCCTACTATCCCCAAAGTATATGTTTACTTCTGGAGGAAGCAGCTTTGTAAACTATGAATCCCGCAGGGAATAAACCATCAGAATATCTCCGTGTCTCAGGAACATCTTTCCATCGAAGAGGTAGGGGTGCGACCAGTGAGGACCGCGCCCTTTTTCGATCTCAAATGAACTGATCACCTTAAAACCGGTCGGATCGGGTTGAACCAGACCTACATGTCCGGTCTTCTCAATATACACGTAGAACAATCCATCGGCATATACCAGCTGCCCTTTCGAGTTCCATTTCTCGTCGTACATCACTTCGCCGGTTTCCCAGTTCAGGCAGGCCCAGCCACCGGCATTATTATGAATCCAGTAGGAGCCATAGAGGTAACCATCCAGTTCGATGAGCCCATGGTGGTGGTTGTCCAGCACCTCATTGCTATATACCTCTGTGATGGAGCTCAGATCATCACTTACCTGAAGCATTTTCGCCGGGTAATTGTATCCGATGCATACAAAGATCCTATTGTCCTTGACTACCGGAGAATTGGCCCAGATCATACCCTTGGGCTGCCATTCCCACAACTCAGAGTCAAAATATTTGTAAGAGCTGAGGATATCCCCATTCTCCGGATCTACCAGGTATAAATGGCTTGCCGAGGCACCCAGGATATAATCCTTGCCATTGAATTTACTCAGGATGGGAGAAACGTAGGAACGCTGCCCATCGGTGCCTGGGGATTTCCAGATTTCTTCACCGGTCATCTTGTCAAAAGCCACAAAGGTCGCCATGGCACTGGCCGGAGATGCGATGACTTTATTGCCTACAATGAGCGGAGATTCGGCCACCCCCCATCGATGCCAGTCGGCCTGGTAGTCTTTATCCACATTGATCTTCCAGTGGATATCCCCGGTAAGGGCATTCAGACAGACCAGTTCCCCAACGCCGCTGATAATGTATATTCGATCGCCCTCCAAGGTGGGGGTGCCCCGGGTATTCGGATAGGACTGGTTCCATCCTTTTCCATAATCAACCTGCCAAAGTTGCCTGCCTTCAAAATCGATACAGGTCAATTGATCCATTTGGCCATTTTTACCGGAAGCATAAATATATTTTCCATCGGAGATGACCGACGACCAGCCGTCCCCGATGCCTTCAAACTCCAACAGCAATTCGGGTCCGCCTTCCGGCCACTCCTTCAGGAGATTGGTTTCCGGGAATTTCCCATCCCTGTCGGGACCGCGAAATTGATAGATCTGAGCACTTGCTTCTAAAGCGAAAAAGGCACAGAATAAAAGAAGCAATCTTGTTTTCATATTGTCTTTATTATTTGGGATGGTAAACATACAAAATACAATGGACATGCATGCGGGTTAAAACTTTGGCCTGTACCGATTTCAACTCATATTCTTTTGGATGGTAGAAGCACAAAATGGTTTAATGCCTGGAGTTTTGGTTTCTTATGTGGATCCATCGAGGGGACTCCGGACATTGAACTTGTTTCTGTTGAGCACATGCGTGTAGATCATGGTCGTACGCACATCTTTGTGACCCAGAAGCTCCTGCACGGTGCGGATATCATAGCCATCCTCCAGCAGGTGGGTCGCAAAGGAATGCCGGAAAGTATGGCAGGAGGCATTCTTGCATATCTGCAACTGCCTCACCGCCTTCTTTACCGCCTTTTGCGAATAACTTTCATGCCGGTAATGTTGTTTTAGCCAGCCAGACCGTGGATCCATAGCCGGTTTCCTTGCGGGGAATATGTATTGCCAGCCAAGTTCCCTGGCCGCCCCTGGATACTTCCTTTCCAGTGCTTCCGGCAGGGAGGCTCCCCGGAATCCCGGCAAGTGCAAATTTTCTTCCAGTCTTAACCTGGCCTGTTCAATCTGTGTGTTAAGCCTGGATACCAGCAGTCCTGGCAGGATGGTTCTCCGGTCGTGGTCTCCCTTGCCCCCGCGGACGATGATCTCACGCATGGCGAAATCCATATCCTTTACCCGCAGATTCAAACATTCCATCAAACGCAGGCCACTGCCATACAGGAGGGAAGCCATTAATTGATATTCGCCCTGAAGGTTGGACAGGACCTGATGGACCTCCTCCCGGCTCAGCACCACCGGCAGGCGCCTCCCGATCCTGGCGGGTTTGAAATTAAAATGATCCAGGCGGGTATTCAATACGCGTTTGTATAGGAAAGCAAGCGCATTCAGTGCCTGATTCTGCGTGGAAGCGGATACCTTTCGTTCCGCTGCCAGGTAGGTCAAAAACTGCGCGATCTCCTTTCCCCCCATCTCTCCGGGATGCCTTTTCCGGTGATAGATAATGTACCGGTAAATCCAGCTGATGTAGGTCTTTTCTGTGCTATAACTGAATTGACTCCTACGAATTTCCTGCCTCACCTGCTCCAAAAACCTGGAATGTTTCATCTCCGCTAAGCTCCATAAGCGTTTTCTTCTTCTTAATTTGCTTAACAGCCACTAATCACCTGTTTGCCAGAATAAATAATTGTATAAAAGGCCGATTCTTCGTAATTTTCTTAGTCATCCCCGGAACAGCAGGTGATCTCTTTCGGGAGTGACGTGGCGAAGCCGTGGAAGGCCATCAGATATTAGTCATGGACCCTCGGCCAACAATCCCTCCTGATACCCCATCCGGAAATCGGAACAAACCCCATTAAGGCGCACCCTATCCTTGATATTCCAATTCATGGCTCTTACATCCCTTAACTGGCCCCATATCCTAGAAAACCCGCCTGCCATGCTGCAAAGGACCGCCGAATATGTCTTTTCTCTGAACCTGAAATCTCCCCAGAAGGCTTGTGAGTCCCATGTCTTTTACTGAAATAGCTTGACACAAAAATCAAGCTATGAAAGATGTAGTAGTATTAACGGATCGCATGGAAGGTTTTGAAGAACCACCCTTTAATTACAAGGATTATGAGCATAGTTTTCGACGTTGGTTGATTAGCCAGATGGACGCTGGCAACCTAACCTTAGATGGAGTTCGGACAAGATTTGAGTTGCATCACATTTATTTAAAACGAGTTATAAAACGCTGGCAGGAGCTATATTCAGATGAATTACACTTATCTTTGGAATTAATGAGTTCTAAGGACAGGGCAGAGGTCAAGAAGTTGGAGGAGCGTATTGAAGAGCTGGAAAAGAAGTTAGAACTAGCTCAGATGAAGAATATAGCTCTAAATACGATGATCGATATTGCCGAGGCAGACTATAAACTCTCCATTAGAAAAAAGTCTGGCCCCAAACAGTAAGTGTACTGGCACAGATGTATCCGCTGGTATCAAAGGCGATCATTTGTGGGCTGTTTGGGGTAAGCCGTCAGGCCTGGTACGATATCAAGAAGCGCCAATCACAACAACAGATGCAGGAGGTTTTCATTCTTCGTTTGGCAAAGGAATTAAGACAAGAACACAGACGAATGGGTGCGGAAAAGCTTCTATATCTGTTAACGCCTATTCTGCAGGAACGTAATATTAAATATGGTAGAGATAAATTCTATTCTCTTCTAAGTGCACATGGGTTACTTGTTCGACGAAGAAAGCGTCGTCCGAGAACAACAAATTCTAATCATCTATTCCACAAGTTCCCGAACCTAATCAAGGATATCCAATTATTTGCAGCGGGCCGACTCTGGGTCAGTGATATTACCTACATCAGGCTTCGACATGGTTTTGCCTATTTATCACTGGTTACAGATGCTTACTCCAGAAGAATCATGGGATGGTGCTTATGGGCCGATCTATCTAGCCAAGGGGCATTGAATGCTTTAAAGATGGCCAATGGAAATGAGGAAGTGAGAAAAGGGCATCTGATCCACCATTCTGACAGGGGGATCCAATATTGCTGCTATGATTATGTGAATTATCTAAGAGGTTGTGGGATATGCATATCGATGACTGAGAATGGTGATCCATATGAAAATCCAATAGCAGAGCGGATCAACGGGATCTTAAAAGATGAGTATAACCTGGCTGAGACATTTATAAGTTATAGAGAAGCGCTGGAAGCTACAGAAGTTGCAGTATCTAAATACAACAATGTACGGCCTCATAGAAGTTTGGGGTTTATGGTTCCTGTTGAAGCTCATGAACATACTGGCCCTTTGAGGAAGCACTGGTATCCGAAGAGCAATAAAGTGCAGAGTGTAGAAGGAGTAACAGAAAAACTTGAACCAGCAGATCAGCATTAGCGAAAGCAAGTGTTGTTCAAACCAGGAGAGAAAAATAATAGTGTTGCTAGATCCAGGAATAAGAAATGAGTTGGTATACTGAAACAGGATAAGCTACAGATCATGTAAACCAGAAAATAGGTATAGAAAGAAAAAGTGACCTAGTATCCAGGACTATCAGAGTTAAAAAAGATAATGATCAGGAATTCTATTTTAAATGCAAAGAAGAACTAAATTGTAAGTATAAATCTGTCAAGCTATTTTAGGAAGTGACACCGTAGACTGACAAAAGATGTAAGAAGATGAACATAAGTTCATTGTAAATTAGCATAAGTTGGTTGTCAGTTGTCAAAAGTCGCTTGTCAGATATCATAAGATGCTTGTAGATTATCATCAGGCGATTGTCATTTGATGTCAGATGGATGCTAGTTCGTTTAAGATTTTTGAGAAAAGAGTGTTTAAATAAGTGTGTCAACTTACAATTTTATAAATTGACACTATATGGAAGAAGATTTTAATCTTGATGATTTTAAGAAGGAGGTAGCCAGGAAGATCCGTGAAGGCAAAGGCCTAACGGGTAAGGATGGCGCCTTAACGCCTTTGCTAAAGGAGATTCTGGAAGGTGCTATGGAAGGAGAAATGGACCAACATCTTCGAGAGACGAAGGAAGATACAGGTAACCGTCGTAATGGCTACACGCGCAAAAATCTCAAAAGCTCTTTGGGGGCTTTTGAGATTGCTACCCCCCGGGATCGCGAGGGAAGTTTTATGCCTCAGACCATTGAAAAACGTCAACGCGTATTGCCGGGGGATTTGGACGATAAGATACTATCGCTTTATAGCCGGGGTATGAGTTATCGTGACATCCGAGCTCAAATGGAGGAGATTTATGGCGTTGAGATCAGTGAAGCTACCATAAGCAGTATTACCGATCGTATAATACCATTGATCCGTGAGTGGCAAGCCCGTCCTTTGGAGCGTTTATACCCCATCATATGGATGGACGCTATGCATTTTAAGATCCGTGTTGAAGGTCAGGTAAAATCCAAAGCCATATATACCATTTTAGGAGTCAATATGGACGGTCATAAGGAGGTACTGGGCCTATATCAGGGAGGTAGTGAAAGTGCGGCATTCTGGCTCCAGGTGTTGAACGATTTAAAACAGCGTGGAGTGGAAGATATCCTGCTTGCAAGTATTGATAACCTTAAGGGCTTTGCTGAAGCGATAGAGAGTATCTTTCCCTTGGCAGAGGTGCAACTGTGCGTCATCCACCAGATCAGGAACTCGCTAAAGTATGTGACCTGGAAAAATCAACGGGAGTTCATGAGAGATCTTAAGGAAGTATATAGAGCCAATACAAAGGAAGTTGCTGAGCATAAACTGGATCTTTTGGAACAAAGGTGGGGTAAACAGTACCCTACCGTTATTAAAAGCTGGAGATTTAACTGGGAGCGTTTATCCAATTACTTCAAGTATCCGGAATACATTAGGAGGTTAATTTATACAACCAATACCGTTGAAGGATATCATCGGATGGTACGCAAGGTTACTAAATCTAAAGGGGCTTTTACCTCAGAAACTGCAGCCCTTAAGCTGGTCTACATGGCAACGTTAAACTTCCAAAAAAAATGGAAACAGGGTATAAAAAACTGGCCCAGTATATTAAACCAACTTATGATAATATTCCGAAGACAGAATATTTTTACGATGACACACTTAATTGAACATTTCCTTTGAGAATTACGCATAATAATAAATGTTTGAATACCCTCCTTAAGCAATGCAGCCAGACCACCTACGATTGATTTACTATATAACTCTACTTACAAAACCTATTACACTGCCAAAAGCAGTAGAATATATGTTAAATGGACATTATTTGATTGCATTGGGGGACATATATAAAGAACTAGGCAAATAATTGAATATCAATGAATAAATTCATCTTACACTTTCACTAATCATTGCCTGGTTATCATCAGAAAAGGACAAATGGGGAATTCTCGCAAGGATGCAAAACTTTAATATTGGGCTAATGGACAGGCTTCATGATTTTGATAAAGTTCTAGATTTCAAAAAGGATGCTACATATAAAGCTTACATAAAGGGGAGCCCCAGATGAGCTTCAGTACGAAGTTAAATCGCGGGCATATGGATTGATTGAAATAGATATTCTTTTTGGCGGAGGCGATGTTAATCCAGGCAAGGTGACAATTCAGATTGTTAATTCCGACAGAATAAGGATGTATGTATGGAAACATGGCGATGTTCTCGACTTAGCGGATGAGTATTATAGAACGGATGATTTCGATAGTATGAATAAGTTTCTTAAGGAAATAATAAAACAGAAAAAGTAAGTGTGGGCAGTGCCTTATGAAATGCTTGACATGGAACAAATCACTAAAGCCGACCGATCACACGCGGCACGCCCTTTGCGAAAAGGCAAATCCCGCGCCACGCTACGGCGGCTTAGTTCCTCCGTTAGGTTGACAATGAATGTTTCAGCATTGAAAATCTACTGATTCGAAAAAACGTATCTTTGATTCAAATGACCAGACAGGATATAAATACGGCAATTATCAATTACTTGCATCCTTATAATCCAGAAAGGATTGGGATTTTTGGATCCTATGCACGGCAAGAGGACAATGATGCAAGTGATATTGATATCCTTGTAAGTTTTCGAGATACCCCGAGTCTATTAGATCTTGCTCGAATTCATAGGGAGCTTTCCAGCGTTTTGGGTAAGAAGGTAGATTTAGTTACTGAATCTGCGTTGAAGAATAAAAAGCTTCGGCAGTATATCTATAATGATCTCAAAATCATCTTTGAATGAAGGATGATAGCATTTATATCGACCATATCCTCAATAGCATTAACCGAATTCTTTACTACATCTCAGGTAAGGATCGTGAGGAATTTGAAGCAGACCTGTTAACGCAAGACGCGGTAGTGCGTCAGCTTGAAGTCATTGGCGAAGCAACAAAACGGGTTTCGAAAGAGCTTCGTTCAAAGCATCCAGATATTCCATGGGCGGATATGGCCGGGATGCGTGACGTCCTGATACACGATTACATTGATGTCGATCTTGGAGTTGTTTGGAAAACAGCATCAGAAAATATCCCAGACCTTAAAGGCTTAATATTAAAGCTTCAGTGAAGCTAGCAACCCAAACTTAGGATTAACTAAATCCGACCGCTTACGCGTGTCACGCACTTTGCAGAAAGGCAAAGCCCGCGCCACGCTACGGCGGCTTAGTTCCACCGTTCTACGGATTTATTAATTCTTCTATCGAAGAAAATATCATTTACCAAGAAAGGTGAGGTGTACTAATGCACTACAAAACTAAAGAGGGAGAAACAGCCTACTTGGCTGCCTATAACTTGGCGATGAGTTCATGGCCTGTACCCTGGGAGGAGATCGAAGTCTCGAACAGGTTTGGGACAACCTTTGTTGTTGCAAGTGGTCCAAAAGAAGCTCCGCCACTCGTGCTGCTGCATGGATTTTTCACCACTCTGCTCCTCTGGACTCCTAACATTGCGGATCTCAGCAAGTCGTATCGAGTCTACGCCATTGATATCATGGGAAACCGGAATAGAAGTATCCCCAGGGAGCCAATCGCTTCTTCAAACGATATTATTGAGTGGCTCAGCGAAACACTCAATGATCTTAAGCTCCAAACTGTATACCTTGCAGGAATGTCTAATGGAGGCTGGATAGGTATTAACTTTTCATTGGCCAAACCGGAAAGAGTTAGAAAGCTCATATTAATCTCACCGGCGGCAAGTCTTCTGCCTCTTGTAAAACAGTTTATGCCGCGTGGAATGCTGACTGCATTACCTCCAAGAAAATTCTGGTTTTATTCCTTTATGGGATGGATGGGTCTTAAGCGTGGAGCGGGTTACGAGTTTTCACAGAATTTATTGGACATGATGTGGCTTGGTGGAGAGACCATCAAGATGTCAGCTGAAACCATGCGCGTTATGCCTACTGTATATTCAGATGAGGAACTTGGGGGATTAAAAATGCCAGTATTGCTACTTATTGGTGAGAACGAGGTGATATACAATGCCAAAAAGGCTTTGGCTCGTGCCAAACAGCTAATACCTGAGCTTACTGGAGAACTTGTTCCAAATTGCGGTCATGATATCAGTTTCAGTCAGCATAAGTTTGTCAATAAGCGGATACTTACATTTCTGAGTGCTAAGGTGAAGAATAGTTAAGAAAAATAGTATACCGTAGAACAAATCACTAAAGCCGACCGTGACGCGTGGCACGCGCTTTGCACAACCGGAAAAAACCAATACTTACACAACCAATAACAATTCAAAGCCCGCGCCACGCTACGGCGGCTTAGTTCCACCGTTCTACGTTCTATATAATTAATGAGAAAATCGGAGAGGTACGTTTGTATCGATGTTAGGCACAATTTTGACGCTACTTCAATTTTTTGTAACAAATGAAAATTAATGCAGTCATTATGAAGAAAGAATACGATCAAATCAGCATTAGTTTTAACTACAAAAAATCTCTACGTTGAAGCATCAATTTATGATTGGTTTTCAGTTAACATACCTGGTCAAACCTGCTTTAGAATTCCAATGATTCCCTCAAGATCCCTGGAATTCCGTCTTATTATGAAATAGTTTAAAATACATCCAACAATGCGCCTCAATAGATTAAGGCTTCTTGGACTTGCTACTGCAAGTCTTATGGCAGTATTTGGCTGTGGACAATCTATCTTTGACAGCCATGAAATGAAAGAGTATACCGAACAACTGAAAGAGAAAAGTTCGTTCCAGTATCCGCTTGATGATTATTTTCCGGAAACACCGGTGATTGATACTGATCCACCCTTAACCCACCAAGAACAGAGGCATCATGCCGCTGAAGACAGTTTTGCACCAGCGGGAACACCCGTGTATGCCATAGGGGATGGAATCATTAGTTATTCAGGGAAAGCGCGTGGATATGGTTGGTTGATCATCATTGACCATCCGATTGAAAATGTCTATTCGCTATACGGTCATCTCAGCACCAGAAGGTGGAAAAAGAGTGCAGGTGAGGTGAAGAAAGGGGAACTGATTGCTTACCTCGGAGAGGCCGAGGAGGCTGGAACCATGTTTTCGCATATTCATTTTGGGCTTCGAATGGGGCAAAAAACTGACTACCCGTCCATTGGGGATTCACGTTGGATGGCAGGTTACACATTTACCCGTCCCGAGCTACTTGGTTGGTTTCATCCTTCGAAGATCATTGGAGAAACAGACTCCATGAGGGTTTGGCACAACTATATCCGAAAGCGGGAAGATATTGCTACCGGAGGGAGTTTACATGCCAGCGATTTCAAGATCACTGCAGGAAAGTATAACGAAAAGGAAGATTTGGATCAGATAATAAGAAAGGAATTCGGCGATGATTATAGATTGGCAGATTGGAATGATATTGTGAGCTTAAGAAAGAACATTGAAGAATGGGCAGATAGTATCAGATTTGCAGAAGGGCAGGAGAACTCTTTGTTAATCTCTGATGATGGGTATAGGATATGGCTGAGTAGGCAGTTTTACATTTCGAGATTCAATCATAACAAACCCAAAGATTATTTGGCTCACGGTTCAATCAATGAAAACTTTATTTGTTTGGGCTCATGGTTAGACCTAAACATGCATGTTTTGGCTGTAAAAAAGTAAATCCCGCCTCCTATACCGGTGCGCATAATCTGCAAAATGAAATAATGGACGTAGAATCACTAAAGCCGACCGCTCACGCTTGTCACGACATTTGCGAAAAGGCAAATCCCGCGCCACGCTACGGCGGCTTAGTTCCACCGTTCTACACATCATTTGGGTCCAGAGGAAATAGCATGGCCAGTTCAAGGATTTCAAGCCGAGTTATTCAAACGAATGAAAACCAAACGTTCACTGGTAGGTACCCGGAATACCGCGACGAGGATTTTCAGACGAGATATTCCGACGAAAAAGAGCATTGGGTCCATTGGCCTTTACATGGTTTTTTTACATGGACTACCAAGTAATTTATTCATACGTTGTGTATCACTTTACAAAAGAATAATCATACATGAAATATCATAAATTCGTTCAAAAAATATAAACATCATGAAAGTTTCAAGTTTATTCTTTATTGGTTTCATTTTCATTTCTACCGTTGCATTTGGACAATCAAGTGATGAAATGGAAATCAGACAATTAGAAAAACATTGGACTGAATTGCTTGATAAGGGAGATACAACTTCGTTATTAAAAATCTGGTCTGAGAAATACGTTGTAAACAACCCAAATGGTAAAATTGTAACCCCGAAAGAAATACTTGCACTTATGAAAAGTGGACATAAATTTCCGGCAGTTGAAAGAATAATTGAGAAAATCACATTCAATCAAGACATTGCAATTGTAATGGGCAAAGAGTTACAACAACCGGAAAATATGACCCCTAATCATGATAATTGGATTCCGAGAAGATTCACTAATGTCTGGATAAAAACCAAAGAAGGATGGCAACTAGCGGCAAGACAATCAACCCAAGTTATATCGCAATAAATATGATAATGATATAAATTATACTTCTACTTTTTTATCCTAAATTGAACAATATGAAAATTTTAACTTTATCAGTATCCTTTCTCTTTTTAGTAATTACCATACAAGCACAAAACCAAAGTAAAGTGTTCGATTCAAAAACACTTCAAAGCAATCTTTTGAAAATGGAACGTAAGTATTCGATTTATCTGCCAGAAGGTTATGAGTCGTCTGAACTCACGTACCCAGTCCTATACCTATTGCATCCGGCAGGTCCGTCTAATACTATTCCAAATCAGCAATCATGGTACTATTATGGAGGATTAAAACAATATTTGGATAAAGCTATTGAAAATGGTGAAATTACACCAATGATGGTTGTAACACCTGATGCCAACTTCGAAACCAAAAGAATCAGTTATTGGAATGACCCTGAAGGTGATTTTAATTTTGAAGATTTCTTTTTTGAAGAATTTATACCATACATAGAAAAAAATTATCGTTGTAGAACAGATAGAGATAGTAGAGGAATTGCAGGTGCGTCATTGGGAGGAGCAGCAGCCATACAATACATCCAACACCACCCTGAAAAATTTTCTGTTGCTTGTGCATTGGCTGGTGCTGTAAGAAAATATGATTACGAATATTTGAAAAAAAGATATCCAAATTTTAATGAAAAAGTATTATTGGATTGGTATAAACCTTATGATGTTTTCGCTTATTATGAAAATTTACCGGATCATACAAAAAGTGAGATAAAATTGTATATCAGTTGTGGAGATGATGACCACTTATCCCCGAATAATGTAATGTTACATACTGTTCTTAAAAAGAAAGGTATAGAACATGAATTTAGGATTCAAAATGGAGCACATGATTGGAGTTACTGGCGTTCTATTACTCCAGAATTTATAAAATATATATCGGATTCATTTCGTAAATAAATAATATAATGATGCAACTATCAATGTTTGGATAAAAATAAAAGGGATGACAATCAGGTTTAATATTGTTTTCTTGTCTAATTACGTAATAGCGGGATTTAAAACTTATTGAGATAAAAAAGCGAACACATAACAAAGCACATATTGCAGGGCGGGTTCGGTAATTCACCAACTGCGGATTCTCGCCTCGCCGTTCAGTCCTATTGGAAAGGAACGTTCTTCGAAATCCGCCCCAACAACATGTACCAACCTTTGATACCCGGACGTCCAATAGCTGCTACTAGGATATTCACAATGAGGGATCCCAAACGAAAAAAGAGAGAGTTTGAATACCAAACGTCCAGGAGCAGGAGCATTGATTATCATTACAAAATAGCAATACCTAAAATGAGTGTAGATCACTAAAGCCGACCGCACAGGCATGTCACAGCATTTGCAGAAAGGCAAATCCCGCGCCACGCTACGGCGGCTTAGTTCCACCGTTCTATGGATTAACAAAACAGTACTATATATTTCATTGACGTTCAAATAACCAAATCAAACCGCCATGAGTGATTATAGTCCTATCGCATCATTGAAAGTAACAAAGATGATCTTTACAGCCATCTTCATCGGACCACTTGTCATTCTAACGATGTTCCTACTCTCGTTTGATTTTGTTTTATCCGATTCATTTTCATTTCTAAGTCCATATAACATTGGAGTTTTAGCGATTATCGCAATCGGGCTGCCTGTTGCTAACCACTATTCTAAGAAAATATTAGAATCAGCTTCGTCAGAAGATTCGATCCAAAGCCGAATGGGTAAATTCCAAACAGCTTTGATTATTAGACTTGCGGGCTTGGAAGCTCTCGCTCTACTTTCAATTGTTGCAGTAATGGCGAATCCTCATGTTGTATACATGGCATTCTTTATTATGGCAATGGGAGGCTTGTATATCAACTATCCAAGTATTAGCAACCTTGAAAAGGCAATTCCTTTTTCGCCTTCTGAAGCACAAGATTTAAGAAAATAGATAGAAGACGTCATTTTATTCCTATACCCGAATTGTTGTCTCGTTGTTACCATAGAATCACTAAAGCCGACCGAGACGCGTGTCACGCGCTTTGCAGAACCGAGCGAAGCGAGCTCATGAGTCACCGCAGGTGACGAATAACGGCAAAGCCCGCACCACGCTACGGCCGCTTAGTTCCACCGTTCTGTTTCAAAAATAATCAAGAATAGTGAAGTTAAACTTCGGTATAATTGAAGGTTCGTTTACTATCCATCGACTATCTCCGTATAGTGAAATACCATATGATGTTTCCCAAAGTTCTTTCTATAGTATCAGTAAGACGGAAGAAGAGCTCTCTATCGTCTGCCATTCTTCACTTCCCATAATTTCGGAGAATTCCGATGCTGGATGGTCATGCTTAAAGGTTATCGGACCGTTGGATTTTTCCTTAACCGGAATTCTCGCAGACATTGCAGTAGTTTTGGCAAAAGCTGGAATTAGCATATTTGCAATTTCGACCTTTAATACTGATTACATTATGGTTAAGTCAGATAGCCTCGAAAATGCGAAAAAGGTTTTACGAATGGCTGAACACACTTTTATGGATTGAAACATAATCACTAAAGCTGACCGAAACGCGTGTCACGCACTTTGCAGAGAACGCAAAGTCAGCGCCACACTACAGCCGCTTGGTTCCACTGTTCTACTTCTTATTCGGTAATGTAAATCTCATATATGCAAGATTTGTAGGTTATTGAAAAACTACATGCGAAATAAATAAATTGACAATATGACAACATTGGTAGTGGGTGCAACTGGTGCAACAGGAAAACAGTTGGTAGAGCAATTATTAAAAATGAAACAAAAAATTAAGGTGATTGTACGTCCGACTGGGAAAGTGCCTAACTCCTGGAAGAATAATGACAAAATATCAATTATAGAAGCCACTATCTCAGAGATTAGTGTGGATGAAATGATGAATTATTTGATTGATTGCCAGTCTGTAGCTTCTTGTCTTGGTCATAATATAACTTTGAAAGGTGTTTTTGGGAAACCTAGAAAATTAGTAACTGATGCCATTAAATTGATTTGCATAGCAATTCAGAAGAATTCACCCGAAAAACCAATCAAGTTCGTGTTGATGAATACAACTGCTAACAGAAACAGGGATTTAAATGAACACATTTCGATTGGAGAAAAACTAGTGATGGGGCTGATTCGACTACTTATACCACCACAATCAGACAATGAAAAATCAGCTGAATTTTTTAGAGTGAACATTGGGCAAAAAAATGAATTAATTGAATGGGTAGCAGTACGACCAGATACATTAATTGACGAACATAATGTAACCGAATACGAGTTATATACCTCACCTATAAGGAGTGCGCTATTTAATCCGGGAAAAACCAGTCGAATAAATGTTGGTGATTTTATGTCCAGACTTATTGTAGAAAATGACTTGTGGATTAAATGGAAAGGGCAAATGCCAGTAATTTATAATAAAAATACTTAGTTGGAGGAATACAACAGCCCACAACAAGGAGTATGCGAAATATGTTTGTTAATCTATTTGAATCTTAGAACCTAACAAAGCTTTGTGGAAGTAGGTCATTAAAGCCGACCGTAACGCGTGTCACGCCCTTTGCAGAAATCGCAAAGCCCATCACAAAATACAGCGGTTTAGTTCCACCGTTCTAGGCACAGTAATATTTGATAAAAACACCTGAATATACATTTCTTTAGAAGTTATGCCCACTAACAAATATTATATAACACAGAAATGAAATTAGATAATGGCATTTATAGATTATTATAAAATCTTAGGCATTCCTAAAACAGCAAGCGAAAAGGAAATTAAAACCGCCTATCGTAAACTCGCTCGAAAATATCATCCTGATGTAAATCCTGATGACAAGGATGCCGAAATAAAATTCAAAGAAATTAACGAGGCAAATGAAGTTTTAAGTGATCCTGAAAATCGAAAAAAATACGACAAATACGGTAAAGACTGGAAACACGGAGAGGAATATGAAAAAGCCCAACGTCAACAGCAGCGACAGTCTCAGAATCAATCAAGTCGGCAAGGCTTTTCAGACCAGGAATATTCAGATTTTTTCGAATCGATGTTCGGAAGAACGAAAGCATCTTCAAGACAAGGTCACAGTCCAAAATTTAAAGGCCAGGATTATAATGCCCAATTACATCTGGATCTCAAAGACGTTTACAGATCTCAAAAACAGGTTTTAACGGTCAATAACAAGAAAATAAGACTGACAATTCCGGCTGGAGTTGAAAACGGTCAAGTGATTAAAATAAAAGGGAAAGGAGGGCAAGGAATAAATGGAGGGCCTAATGGTGATTTATACCTCAAATTCGTCATCAATAATCACACTCAATTCAAACGCGAAGGCAACAATCTATATAAGAATGTCGATCTGGATCTTTATACATCCATTTTGGGTGGAGAAATCACAGTAGATACTTTTGACGGTAAGGTTAAGCTTAAGATAAAGCCTGGAACGAAAAATTCATCAAAAGTAAAACTAAAAGGAAAAGGTTTCCCCACTTACAAAAATGAAGGAAAATTTGGGGATTTAATCATTACTTATTACATAAAAACACCTACGGAGCTAAGTGAGAAAGAAATAGGGCTATTTAAGGAATTACAAAAAATTCAAACAAGATGATGGAAGAACATTTAATACCAACTCAAACACTTTGTACCCATTATAACATTGAAATTTCATTTGTAGATGCTTTAAATAAAATGGGACTCATTCAAATCAGAATTATTGAACAAAATCAATATATCCATCAAGACCAAATTGCTAATCTTGAAAAAATCATCAGACTTCACAACGAATTAAATGTAAATCTGGAAGGCATTGATGTGGTGTTAAATCTCTTGGAAAAAGAGAGGGAGTTACGTAATGAATTAATTGCCCTGAAAAACAGATTAAGACTTTATGAAAATGACTAAAATAAGTTCATAGTTACGGATGATTTTGGCCTCTATCATTGTCGCAAATAGAAGTAAATGCTTTTCAATGGCTAGTGATTTCAAGAATGTTGCAGACGACCTCGCACAATTAAAAAAGATAGATTTACTCGACAGAATGAATCCAATCCAAATAAGTAGAATCCCACAAAAATAATAAGTTGAACCTTGATGGAACACCCTTGATTCCTGTGGGCTAAGATATGAGTTAGATAGCAGAATAAATCACTAAACCGGACACCAGGATCGTTAACGGGTATTAATATCTGTACTGCAGGCGCCGGTTAGTTCCTCCTAAGCTACAAATTGATGGAAAAACTAAGAAGTTGATTACTTTGAAAAAATGCTTCATGGACCAATAATTATCCCTAATCCTCCATATGAAAAGATTAAACACATTTGGTTACCTCGCAACATTCTTCACTGCTGCTTACGCAGTGTTTAAATATGTTCAATTTCCCGGTGCTTCCTGGTTGATGTTATTTGCAGGAGTGCTGCTGGCTATTTATCTTCCTCTTTTACTGCTAAACAGACTGAAAAACAAGAGGGATGGTACATTGCCTTTGGTTTACAAGTTCGGAGGGATCTTATTAGGATTGTTTATCCTTTCAGTAGTTTTCAAATTTAATCTTTGGGGTTTTTATATTTATCCGGGAGATAAGGAAATAGCAATATTTTCTCTACCTCCGATTGCACTAAATATTGCATATTACCTATTTAGTTTCGTTTTCATTCCTTGGCTTGTGTATACAGAATACAAGGAAAATAAAAGCGGCTTATTCAAAAACATTATTGGAGGATTAGGTTTAAGTATTATTTCGATAAGTTTAATCGGATCTCAGTTGCATGCATACCATCCTAAACCATTATTCACTTTAGGGAACATACTTTTTATTGGAATCTTTCTTCCCTTACACATCATGGCTTTAAAAGGTAAATCGGAAGATAAAAACCGCATATTCCTAATATTGATTCTTGGATACATTTTGATCCTTTTTACATATGGAATATTTTTAAAATGGGATGTCTCATGGCATGAGGTACTATTGAATTCAAAATGATTCCAAATAATAAAACTATTAAGTACTCGATCTTGGTGTTCGGGCTTATTGCATACACATTTGCAGGGCTTAACTGGAATGTAGGAATTGCCGCTTGGGTTGCTCCGGTGCTTTTATTATACTATTCAAAAAACTCAAATTGGACTGGTCTCCTAATTCTGTATCTAGGTTTGGCCTTTACCTTGGCTATTTCCAAGAGCGCTGAGAACCTGTCGGGATACTTCTTTATCTACATTACTACTGGATTATCCTATGGCCTTGTTCACATCCTGCCCTATGTAGCCGAGAAGCTTCTGGTAAAGAAAGGCGATAGATTTTACTCCACCTTGGTCTTCCCTTCCGCTATTGTGGTAACAGAATTTGCGCTCTCTCTTGGAATTGGAATCTGGGGGAATGGTGCTATTGCACAGTATCACAATTCTAACCTCATTCAGATTACCTCCCTATTTGGAGTCTTTGGCATTTCATTCCAGATAGCTTGGCTTGCGTCTATTCTGAACTGGGTGGCAAAGAATGGGTTGAAAACCAAAAGGCTTTGGATGGGCCTAGCGATTTACGGGATTTCAATTGTTTCAGTATTGCTTTTTGGATTAATAAGAAAGCATTCTCCTCCCATAACAGAGGAAACAGTGAAGGTTGCTGCAATTGTCGGGGAGACAGATATTCATCAAGTCTTTGAGGATTGGGAGGATGAGATTATTGGATTATCAAAAAATAAAAACCAAGAAATACCTGCGAATGTATACTCGGACTCATCAGCCCTGGGATCATTGATTGCAAGAACGGATGAAGCTTTATCTTATGGAGCTGAAATTGTCGTTTGGAATGAGATTTCTCTGCTATTACAATCATCACAGGTAGATTCGTTGGTAGAAAAAATTAAAGAACTGTGCATGAAATATCGTGCATTTGTCCTCATAGCTGTGCTCGAAAAGAATTCGGGCGATCAGCCCAAGCCTTTCAACAACAAATCCATTCTTGTCAATCCTGGTGGAGAAATTTCCTGGGAATATCTGAAGCATTTCCTCAATCCCTTGGAGGGACTAGTAATAAACAAAGGAGGAGGGCCCATTCCGTATGTTGAAACTGAATTTGGCCGGATCGCCAATGCAATATGCTCCGATTTAGATCTAACCGCATATATTTCCCAGATTGGGAAAGAATCAGTTGATATTTTGCTGGTTCCGGCCTATGATTGGGAGGCGGTGACTCCATACCATGCGCACATGGCTGCATTTGCAGCAATACAATATGGAGTCAATATTGTCCGGGCAAATGGTAAAGGTATTACAGCGTTCTATAATAACCGGGGTAATTTACTAGAACAGAGCAATACATTCACATCAGATTCCAAAATCACTTATGCTGAATTGCCGCTGACCAAAGCTACAACCCTGTATTCCTTAATCGGGAACCTTTTTGTGTATTTATTGATGTTGTTTTTATTAGCAATTGTAGGTCTAATAATTTCAAGAAGAATAGACCTATAAAAAATCCCAAAAGCCGATTGCAGGCATATCACGCCCTTTGCAGAATAGCAAAGCCAACGCCACGCTAAGGCGGCTTAGTTTAACAGTTAGGTGTATATTATGGTCGGTGGCATTAAACAAGTAGAAATTATATGAAAACTAAAATCATTGGGTATTATTCAATATTTCTAGCTATTACAATTACCGGTTACTGGATAATGACACTTTCATCTGTAAGTTATCCTGAAGGTAAAATTGAAATAGCTTTCCATGTTTTCTCCGAGATACTTATGGCCTTCATCTGTTTACTCAGCGGGATTTTCTTGTTGAAAAAGAATAAGCATGGAAGAAATTTGAGCATTATCGGTTTCTCGATGATATTGTATTCTGTTCTTAATGCTGCTGGTTATTTTGGAGAAAGAAATGAGTTGAGCCTGACAATAATGTTTATGGCTTTGTTTCTGATAACCTCCATTGCTCTTATCCTTCAATTGGAACTTAAAAAATAGAATGACGGTCTTCGATGCTATCCGCGTTGCATTATTCATTTCCGCAACTGGATTAGTAACATTCATTTCACGAAAGGCTATCCTCAATTTCCGTTCACACGGATTCTATAGGTTTCTTGCGTGGGAAGCCATTGCTGCACTAATCATTTGGAATTTGCCTCATTGGTTCTCTGAGCCATTCTCCGCCAAGCAGTTGATATCATGGATTTTGTTAATTGCATCTGTTTATGTTCTATGGCAAGGGGTGTCGCGACTTCGTGCAGCGAAACGATCCAACAGTCGCAGCTCGAAGGAACTGTATGCCTTTGAAAGGACCTCAGAGCTCGTAACATTAGGAATCTACAGCTATATTCGACATCCACTCTATGCTTCACTGTTGTACCTCGCATGGGGGGCATTTCTGAAGGAGATTTCATGGGTTTCCATCATTCTGATAATCATGGCAAGTTTGTCACTATTTGCCACTGCCAGAGCTGATGAGCACGAGTGTATTCAATATTTTGGTGATCGCTACATAGAATATATGGGGGGCACGAAAAGGTTCATTCCATTCGTATTTTAACTTAATTCCATTACACCTGTAGATTGACAATTTGAGTATATATTTAATTAACACTAGAACCATACCGGTTCATAAAACAACGAGTAAATGGAGACAATGAAATGTATAATTTTTGGTGGAAGTGGTGAAGTTGGGGGCGCTGTTGCCCGTGAGTTGCTCAATAGTGATATATGTTCTAAATTGACCTTAATTGGCCGACGAACCATAAGCTCTTTACAGGGGGAGGCAAAGGCTAATCAGGTCGTGGTCGATACCGGCTCGCACGACTTCGAGGAGATTGTGAAAGAAGTGGCGCAGGGCCATGACGTTGCTATCAGTTGCATTGGGATTGGAAGTGGTACCCGTTCTATGAAAGAGGAGGAATTGATAGAGGTGGAGGTCAATATGTTAGGTAAATTTGCCAGAGGGTGCAAAGCGGCTGGTATTGAGATCTTTGAGCTCTTGACTGCTGTTGGTATTAAAGAATCCCACGCCTCCTCAAAAATTAAGGAATTTAGGGTGATGGGTAAAAAGTACAAAACAGTGCTTGAGGTCGGGTTTGAGAAACTGGCTGATTTCAAGCCTGGAATGATAGTTGGTAATGCACACACCCCCAAATGGCTCACTGTCTTCACTCGGTTAATACCAGATTCCATCGGTTGGGGGAATATTTATCAGAAGGAGGTGGCACAGGCTTTCGTGGCTCATTTGGAGAAAGGAGTGGCCATGCAAAACAAACCTGTTATTTCTTATGGTAATAAGGAAATGAAATTATTGTTAAAGGATCAAGATAGAATATAGTCTAATAAATCACTAATGCCGCCCGCTCACTCGTGTCACGCTCTTTGCAGGAATTGCAAATTCCGCCCCTGACAACGGCAGCTTAGTTCGACCGATTAGGCAGCAATCCAGGTGCAAAATAATCAAAAGAATGGGCAGCAACTTGCAGACGAAGAAATGGAAGAATATCCTCTGGAGTACACTCATAACTATCCTGGGTGTTATCTGTTTTCCGGCTAATCCTCTCGTCTTAACAGGCGTAATAGAGGTGAGCCCTCACCTGCCATTAGTTATTCTTGGTTCTGTAGTATGGGGATTCGGCATGGCAATGGTCATGGCGCCAATAATCATGTTTCCGCGGCGGGGTGGGATTCCCAAGGGGAAATCTTTTGTACATACTACTCAGCTGGTTGATACAGGTATTTATGCTGTAGTCAGGCACCCGCAATATACGGGTGGAGTTTATTCCATATTTATCACAACCTTGTTATTTTATCCTCACTGGTTATTCATGGTGTTAGGAGCGATAGGCACCACGGTCATATACTTCAGCTGTCGAGAGGAAGACCAGCGCCTTATTCAGCAGTTTGGCGAGAAATATGAAGCCTATATGAAAAGGGTGCCGCGAATGAATATATTTCTCGGGATAATGCGACTAATGCGGCAAAGACAATGAAAAGCAAATGGGTAACCTTCCAACAATTCACTAAAGCCAACTGAAACAAGTGATTAACATATAAAAACATAATTATCAAATCTCATGAATAAAAAGGTTATTATTTCAGCATCAGTTCTCTTAATCTTGGCCGGTATTTTAATTCAAATTCTAATTGAGGATTCGAATACAAAGTTTGACATCGAGATAATTGAGTTTTTCTCTGGAGTAATCTTGGGAGCGGGAATAGGATTACCGATATATCTACTTTTCGGTAAGAAGAAAAAATAGGCCCCCAGCAGAATGGCAAATTCCGCGCCGCGCAGCAACAGCTTAATTCCACCATTGCATTTATGAAAGATAAGACAACAGCAATGCAAACGCATCCCAACCTGCCCAAGTCGCTATCCACACTCATTGGTGAAGGAAGATTACCCCGCACCCGTATCATAGTTATGCTGGCCTTAAGGTCAGTTTTAACATTTAGCTTCCTTTTGGCATTGGCTGCGGTCTTCTCTCTATCGGGCAGCGAAGAATCGATGGCCAAATCGGCTTCATGGTGGCTCTGGTTCGTCACTGTGACAAACCTGGTTTGCATCTTCCTGATGTATCGTTTCGCTCGCCTGGAAGGTCTCCGACTTACTGATATCTACTTTGTTAATAGGTCGACATGGAAGGGTGACCTTCGTTGGACTTTTATTGCATTAGTCGGAATGGCTGTTTTGGCAATACCCCCTGGAGTTTTGTTATCCCAGGCACTCTGGGGGGACCCAACTTTTCCCAACACCATGCTCATTCAGCCATTACCGCCTGCTGCAGTGTATCCCTTATTCCTCTTGATGCCTACAAGTCAAGCGCTGGCCGAACTACCCATATACTGGGGATACGTAGCTCCGAGACTTCGTGCTTTTGGACTTAATCGGGTGGCTGTTATATTGATAGTTGGAACTGTGCTCTCACTCCAGCACCTGTTCTTTGCATTCCAACTAGATTGGAAATATGATCTTTGGCTTGCCTTTAAGTATCTTCCATTTGCCTATTGGACAGGTGTGATTGTTGACCGCAAGCCGACTGCACTGCCCTATCTTATGATCATTCACTTTCTTCTCGATGCTAGCTTACCATACTTGGTTTTGATAGCCTAATAGATATTTTGCCAGATTGCTCACTTAGCAATCACAAAGCCGGACACCCGGAAAATCAATATTAAACCAATAAAGCCACTGCAATGGAAAAAATGAAAGCGGTCATTTGCACCGGCTACGGGCCACCCGAAGTTCTGCATCTCGATGAAGTGGAAAAACCCAGGCCCAAAAATAATGAAGTTCTTATCAAAATAATGGCAACTGCTGTAACTGCGAGTGATTGCATCATAAGGGGCTTTAATATGCCAGGCGATCATAAGTTTCCGATGAAACAAATCATGGGCTTAATGATGAGGTTTTATGTTGGTTTCAGGAAACCGAAAAAGCCTGTTCTGGGACTTGTTTTATCCGGAGAAGTTGTAGTGGCGGGTCCAGATATTAAGCGATTTAAGATAGGGGACCAGGTTATGGCTTTCACAGGCTATAGCTTTGGCGCCTATGCGGAGTATATTTGCATGGAAGAGAACGAATCTAAACTTGGTTGCCTGGCACATAAACCGGATAATATGAGCCATGAAGAAGCAGCCTCTATAGCTTATGGAGGTATTTTAGCGATACATTATTTAAGAAAGATGGATATCCGGAAGGGACAAAAAGTTCTTATCTATGGAGCCTCAGGGGCAATAGGGACCATGGCAGTCCAAATTGTTAAATCTTATGCCGCTGAAGTTACAGGTGTTTGCAGCGCTTCAAATATTGAATTGGTAAAATCTCTTGGAGCAGAAAAAGTTATTGATTATACACAGGAGGATGCGTCTAAAAAACTGGAAGTGTATGATTATATTCTGGATGCTGCAGGAAAAAACAAAACTTCAGCACTGAAAATTGAAGCAAAAAATGCGCTGGTACAAAAAGGCAAATATATATCCGTGGATGATGGACTTCTTGAGTTACGCTCAGAGTATTTCATCCAGCTTAAAGAGCTTGTTGAATCCGGACATATTAGAGCTGTAACGGATAAAACATTTCCTTTGGAGCAGATAGTCGAAGCTCATAGTTACGTGGATACAGGACATAAGAAGGGAAATGTGGTAATAAAGGTATAAATGAATTTTAGTTAGGCAGGCGGTTTAGTTATGTCTAATTAGCAATTATAAGTAACTTGCTATAGGATATAAAAATCCAAAAAAGAAAGTAAACAAAAGATGGACTTCAGGATTTCAATTGCTGAGAATCGTAATTATATAATCATCAAGTATTTTGCACCCATGACCACAGAGCTTGCTCTAAAGTCTGGCCCGGAGTTAATCCGCCAAGCCACCGGGATCGGTATCAATAAGTTTCTGTTCGATATGCGTGAATCGCAAAATATTCAATCAGCTACAGATAATTACTTTTTTGCCAATCAGAAAATCCAGACTTTTGATTTTCCAAAAATGTCACGTTCTGCATTTCTGATGCAGCCCTCAGATAATTCTCATGACTTTATAACCACTGCGTTCAAGAATGCCGGATATGCAGTCGCCAAATTCACAAGTGAAGATGAAGCGCTCAATTGGCTTAATGAGCATCTGGAACATAAAACATAACTGCTCATCCAGGGGATATGCAAAGACCAAGCCATGCTGGAAGAATAAAGCTATTTTGAAGTGATCAAAGATCAATCAAAAGAAATTCAATATCCCTCCAGTCGACGATTTACCTTTGATGTTGGGAAGATCGGGCGAGATAAACATCATGTGAGAGCCCTGCTTGAAGTGGATGTGACCGATGCTCGTACTAAAATCAAACTGAATCGGCGATCAGGTAAAAAGGCTTCATTCCTGGCCTGGTTGATTAAGCTTATTGCCGATTGTGTCGCGCTTCATCCTCCGATAAATGGAATTAATCGCCCAAAGAAAAACAAAGTACTAGTATTCAGCGATGTAGATATCTCCTTGGTCATTGAAAAGGAGGTAAAGGGCATCCGGGTCCCACTTCCCTACGTGATAAAAAAGGCCAATCAAAAATCAATCTATCAGATCTACGCCGAAATTGAATCAGCAAAATCTCAGATCTTTAAAGATGAAGGCGACTATGTTTTGGGTGAAAGACGTAACCCTTCTGGGATGAGGTTGTATACCAGGCTTCCGCAATGGCTACGTTTGCTTTTAATGCGGCAATTTGTGTTTAATCATCCACATCGTCTGAAAGAAATGATGGGGACTGTGATGGTTACAACCGCCGGAATGGCAGGTCATACCAGGGGTTGGATCTTACCATATAGCATACATCCGCTAAGTCTGGCATTTGGATCCTTGACCCAACAAGCTGCGGTTAACCATGGAGAAATCAAAATTAGAGAGATTCTGCATTTGACTGTAAGTGTTGATCACGATGTGATTGATGGAGTGCCTGCGGCAAAATTTGTGGATGATCTGGTGAATAAAATGGAAAAAGGTTTTGGTCTATAACAGTTGAGTCATACTCTTTGGAAATAGCCGGGATTGGTAACTTGCCTGCAAAAAAAACATAGAATTGCAAAAGCCGCCCGTAAAACTTGCAACTCCTGTTTTATCACTAAAAAAACCCCAACCTACGCGATTCAAACATGGATAAAAAAGAACTCTCAAAATTCATTGACCACAGTCCCTTGAAAATGGATGCCTCAGAATCGGAAATTATCCGGTTCTGTAACGAGGCTATAGAACACTCGTTTTATGCCATGGTTGTTTTTCCTTATTATATCGATCTGGCCAGGGAGCGTTTAAAGGATACCGAAGTCAAACTTGAGACTGTAGTGGGGTTTCCTTTTGGGAATGAATTGGTTTCCATAAAGGCCCTCCAGGCCAGGACTTATCTGGAAATGGGTGTAGATGAAATAGATATGGTTATGAATATCTCTGCTTTTAAAAGCGGGAAGATGGATCAGGTCAGACAGGATATTGAGGTGGTCTTGAAAGAAGTCAGGGACCACCACGGACTGCTTAAGGTCATCCTCGAAATAGAACTTCTAACAGATGAAGAAATAATTCAAGCCTGTAACATAGTAGCTGAAATGGGGGCCGATTATGTCAAAACATCGGTTGGCCTCTTAAGGGGAAGCAAACCCGCAACGGTAGAGAGAGTAAAACTTATGCATGATACAGTCTCTCCCAAAGGATTAAAGGTAAAAGCCAGTGGGGGCATCCACTCCACCGAGATATTCCTGGCGATGATTGAAGCAGGAGCTTCCCGTGTCGGGACTTCAAAAGGAATAGAATTGCTTGCCGGGTTAAACGACAACGCTCAATCAACAGATTATTAATGAATCAAATGAGACCACAAGCGGTCCTGGTGCACCTCCTTTCAGGCTTCCTTTTAGCGGTCACAACATTTGGTCACGGTCACCAGGTTAACGGAATATGGAAGGGTGTCATCCCAACCCCGGCTCGCGATATAGAAAGAAAGCCAAATATCATCATTATCCTGGCTGACGATTATGGATATGGTGATGTGGGATGTTATGGCAGCGAACGATTCCAAACGCCCCACCTTGATGCTTTGGCTGCGGGTGGGCTTCGCTTTACAGACTTCCATTCCAATGGAGCAGTCTGTAGTCCGACACGGGCGGCATTGCTGACGGGCCGTTATCAGCAGCGCACGGGCATCCATGGGGTGGTTACGGCCGCAGGGCACCGTCATACCGGGCTGGATTTAGAAGAGACAAGCTTTGCCGAAGTCCTGAAATCAGAAGGCTATAGCACAGCGCTATTTGGGAAATGGCATCTGGGCTACCTTCCGGAGTATAATCCCATTCGCCAGGGGTTTGATGAGTTTAGAGGATATGTGAGCGGTAATGTGGACTACCATGCCCATCTGGATCAGACAGGTATGGAGGATTGGTGGAAACAGGACCAGTTGATACCGGAAAGCGGATACACCACCGATCTCATTACAGATCACGGAGTTGAATTTATTAAAAGCCACGGTGAAAAGCCCTTTCTGTTGTATATCGCTCATGAAGCACCGCACTATCCTTACCAGGGTCGCCATGATCCCCCGCGCTATACCCGGGAACATGGCAGGACCTCGGACTCGGTCACCATTGAAGTTTACAGAGAAATGATTGAGGTAATGGATGAAGGCGTGGGTCGGATCCGTCAAGCTCTTGTTGATGCCGGCTTGATGGAGAACACCTTCATCTTCTTTTTCTCGGATAATGGACCGTCAGGACCTGGATCTGCCGGATTACTTCGGGGGAAGAAAGGGGAGATTTGGGAGGGAGGGCATCGAGTTCCGGCCATTGCCTGTTGGCCGGGGAAGATCGAGGAAGGTCGCGTGTCTGATCTCACGGCCATGGGTGCAGATCTGCTTCCGACCATGGCGGCCATAGGTGGCATTGCTCTGCCAGCTTATCTTCAATTGGATGGGATTAATCTTCTGCCGCATCTGATCGAAAACAAGCGGCCAGCGCCCCGGCCTCTTTTCTGGTGGCACCAGGACCAGTTGGCGATCAGGCAGGGCGATTTTAAATTGATTTCCAATACCTCCTTTTCCGAAACCTCCCTGTATAATTTGAAAGTGGACCTTCGAGAAGAGAATGATTTAGCGGCAGAGTGCCCGGATCTGGTACAGGAGCTTCTGGTTATACTTAAGGAATGGCAAAAAGAGGTGACTACCGGGGTTAAAAAACGCACCTGAGGTACATGATAAGGTCGAACAATTTACTTCACCCGACCACTTTCACGGCAGGTAGTTTCACCGTTTTTTTTCTTCCCCCAAAAAGGAACAGATGATGAACGATAAAGAAAGAATCACAGAAGGGGTGCACAATATTCTTCAAGAATTATCAAAACTTGAGGCGGATAAAGGAGTTGAAATATTGAATTCCTGCGGAAAAGACTGTTCAAAGTCATCTGCTCTTTTTGAAGGGGCAATCCTCACCCTGAACAAGTATGCAGAAAATGAAGACATGGATATAGTTTTTGATACTTTTAAGAAGCAATATTACAACACATCCGGATTAAAAAAAGAAGGAAACAAAATCACACTCATATTTGAAGAATGTATTTGTCCTTTGGTCAAACAGGGTGTAAACAATTCTTATCTCTGCAATTGTACAGTAGGATATTTCATTAATATCTTTAAAACTCTGTTTAATAGACCCGTAAAGGTTAAATTATTGAAATCCATCCTAAATGGGGATAATGTCTGTGAACAACAAATCTCAATAGAAGAGTAGAATGAAACTAACAATCAATCTGATAATTGCATGTTTAAGCATGGCGCTTATTTCATGCAAAAACAATCAACCGAAGAATATCGCAGAAAAACCGAATATTATATTCATCATGTCGGATGACCACGCTTATCAGGCAATCAGTGCGTACCATGCAGGATTACTCCATACTCCAAACATTGATCTTATTGCAAATCAGGGAATTAAGTTTAATAAAGCCTTTGTTACGAATTCGATATGTGCCCCAAGCCGGGCCGTAATTCTAAGCGGGAAATTCTCACATTTGAATGGCGTTCCCGGCAACGGCCAGGTGTTTGATGGAACTCAGCAAACCTTCCCAAAAATCCTCCAACAAAATGGCTATCAGACTGCCTTAATTGGGAAATGGCATTTAAAGAGTGATCCAAGCGGATTTGATTATTGGAACATACTACCTGATCAGGGGGACTATTACAATCCTGATTTTATTAAGCTGGGTAAGGATACGATATACAATGGATATGTGACTGATATTATCACAGAGCTTTCTATTGAATGGCTAAAAAGCAGAGATAAAAGCGCACCATTTTGTTTACTGATGCAGCACAAAGCGCCTCATCGAAGTTGGATGCCGGCAATAGAGAACCTCGAATTATTCAATGATAAAAACTTTCCTCTGCCTCAGAATTTTTACGATGATTATGAAGGCAGGGAAGCCCTTAAAGTACAAATGCTAACCGTAAAAGATCATATGGATGTACGCATGGATTTCAAGGTTCCCTGTGATACTTGCGATACGGTTTCAGTTAACTCGTGGGCACCAGGGGAGTATTGGCGGAGACTTGAGCGTTTGTCTCCGGACGAAAGACATAGATGGGATTTAAGCTATAAAAAGGAAGAACTTGAGTTTTTTGAAGTAAAAGAGGATGAGTTGGCCTACGACCGCTGGAAATTCAGGCGATATATGGAAGATTATCTGCGCTGTATTGTATCGGTGGATGAAAGCGTTGGGCAGGTCCTGAATTTTTTACGGGAAAATGGTCTGGAAGAGAATACCGTGATTATTTACACCTCGGATCAGGGATTTTTTCTTGGAGAACATGGATTGTTCGATAAACGGTTCATGTATGAAGAGGCTATGCGGACACCCCTTCTGATCAGATATCCAAAAGAGATAACGGAAAAATCGCAGACTGAAAAACTCGTTCAGAATCTGGATATTGCTCCTACCTTGCTTGATGTGGCAGGAATTGCCATACCTGGAAATATGCAGGGAGAAAGTCTGCGTAAAATCTGGAATAAGGAAAATTCGGAATGGCGGGATGCTATTTATTATCATTACTATGAAAAAGGTTTTGGAGCCACCCCTCATTATGGAATCCGCACCAGTCGCTACAAGCTGATTCACTTCTACGATACAGTTGATTCCTGGGAATTGTATGATCTTGAAACAGATCCGAATGAAATGAAAAACCTGTACAATGATCCTGCCTGTGAACCAATAGTAATCGAGCTAAGAGACAAATTGCGTGACTTGCAAAACTTATATCTGGATCAGGGAGCAGAACTTTAAAACCCTTCTGCCTCCCGATGTAAATGAACCATACTAATCAGAGATACGTTTATTGAGAAATTGGAGCAGATATCCTTTTGTGAGATATAAAATGAAGAAGGGAATACCTATACTGTTTATCTTTTCAGCTTTCATAATTGCTTCTAATCTGCTTGCTCAGGAGAAGGCAGGGCTTTATTGGGAACAGCATACAATCAATTTTAGAGACGGGATATTCACCAATATTGATATGGTCAAAAAAAATTCTCCCATTCCTTCCACCTGGATTGTGTCTGACTTGGAGGTAAATGATCGTCTTTTTTATAAAGCTGTAACCAAGGCCGATAAAATTGTATTTTATGATGATAATGGGGTTTAAACCGCCCTGGATACCAAAAGTGTCTGGGGATACAGCCACCAGGGGGATCTTTTTATCAATGTGGGTGGGGCCTTTCACGAGATGGACATCGTGGGGTCTATTTCACATTTTTATGCATCAAGAACGACCAATTATCTGAATCCCATGGTAGGAGGTTATTATACCATGGATTTCTGGGCTACTCAGCCAATTTTGGTTACTGCCAGAAATGAAGAATATATTGTTGATTTCGAGGAAAATAAAGTACGGAAGTTTGATATGGATGGCCTGGAATCGGTGTTAAAACGAGATCCCCAACTCTGGAATGATTTTATGAACTCGGAGCAGCGAGATAAAAAGTATTTGAAGTATATATTTCTTCATCGGTACAATAAGAAGTATCCCCTGATTATTCCCTCCTATTAGCCAGGATTTTATCATTTATGCAAATACAACACCCAAAATTCAACACAGATTGTGCTAACGATTCCGGGATAAGATGATGAAAGATCTGTTTATCTATGCACTACTACTCCTTGGGGGAATTCTATTTCTGACGGGGGCGTGTGCCCGGGACGAGTCAGGGCAGAGACCTAATATCATCCTCTGCATGACAGATGATCAGGGATGGGGAGATACTGGCTACAACGGTCATCCGGTTCTCAGAACCCCGTACCTCGACCAAATGGCAAAGGAAGGCATTCGCTTCGATAGGTTCTACTCCGCCTCGCCGGTCTGTTCCCCTACTCGTGGGAGCTGTATAACGGGTCGGCATCCCTATCGTTATGGCATCCTGTATGCCAACGAGGGTCAGATGAGGAAAGAGGAGATCACACTCGCAACACTTCTCCAGGCTCAGGGATATAGAAGCGGTCATTTTGGAAAGTGGCATCTGGGTACACTGACCACAAAGATTAAAGATGCGAATCGCGGGACACCCGGCGACAGCACCTTCTATTCCCCACCCTGGGAGCATGGTTTCGAGGTATGTTTTTCAACGGAGTCAAAGGTTCCAACCTATTGGATGGAAAATGATTACAACAGCTATGGAACCTATTACTGGACGGGACCAGAGCAAATGGTGCCAGGAGCTGAGATAAGTGGAGATGATTCCAGGCTGATCATGGACCGGGCCCTGTCATTCATTAAGAAGGCTGCCAGGGAGAAAACTCCGTTTTTCGCCGTGATCTGGTTTCATACCCCACACCTGCCGGTGGTGTCAGCTCCACCCTACACCGATGGCTACACTACCCACAAAGACTACTACGGGAGTTTAACTTCGATGGATCAACAGTTGGGGCGCCTGCGTCAAAAATTGGAGCATCTCGGTGTTGCAGACAATACGATGCTATGGTTCTGTTCGGACAATGGACCGGAGGGCGATGCTGCCGCACCCGGAAGGACGAATGGACTTCGTGGGCGCAAACGTAGTCTCTATGAAGGGGGAATTCGTGTCCCCGGTCTTCTCGTCTGGCCCCGGGTGATCAAGGAAAGCCAGATCGTTTCAAACCCCTGCAGCACGAGCGACTATTTCCCCACCATTCTGGATGTTTTGGAATACAATCTCCCCAGAGACCAGGAACGGCCTTATGACGGAATCAGCCTCCTGCCCTTAATCAGGGGAGAGATGATCGAACGGCCGAAACCCATCGCTTTTGAGTCGAAGGATCAGGTTTCTCTGATAGACAATCGTTATAAACTCTTATAGCAAGAATGGTGGAAAGACCTTCGAGCTTTATGACCTGCTTGCAGATCAAGGAGAAAAAACGGATATTGCTGATCAGCATCCTGAGATCGTCGAGCATATGAGGCACACCCTGGAGGAGTGGCGTCAATCATGCAAGTGGAGCAGTCTGGGGAATGACTACTAAGTAAATTGATAACCAAACTAATCATATGAAAAAGAAGTGGTTTGAAGGATCTATTTTAATCGATAGCAGCATTCAAAGTCTGCAACGACGAGATGGAGAACCAGGGCAAATTCTATGAAGGTGTCGTAAGTCTCATGTCAGGAATTTCATCTGCTAAACTCCTTGAACAAGGAAAGGATTTTTTAATCATTCAAACCAACGAAGGTTTGATGAAGCGCACAAATATCAGGAAAAGTGTTGAACCAGAGACAAATTATGGTGGAGTTTGATGAAGAATATAAGGCTGGAAAGGCGGTGACAGCCCACACACATTTTTATGACGAGTTTACCTCAATGGAGAAGGGTATAAGCTATAAGACCACCATAAGTGATGTGAAGGCCTCAGGCGTAATTAGGCTTGTTATACAGATTCTTTGGCAGCGCCAATATTGGGAAAACCGTATTAAGTTCTCATAAGGCTTACCTGGAAAAAACGGGGGAATGAAAGCTTCATCTTTGAAAGATGTACGTGATATGTACGAGCTCACGGCTGAAGGGTACGCTGAAATGATGGACAGCGAGATTCACCTCCCCATTTACAGGGAAGTGCTCGGAAGGCTTCAGGAGGGCATTGCAAATACACCGGGTACATTGCTCGATACGGCCTGTGGTTCAGGACATATGCTCGAGTTGTTTCGGTCGCTGTATGATCCGGGCCGTTCGCTGATGGGGATAGATCTCTCTCCCCGAATGGTGACAATTTCACAAAAGCGCCTTGGCAAGGAAGCTCGGATTATGGTCGGTGATATGCGCTCGCTCCCGGATATTCCTTCGGCTTCAGTTGCTGCACTTATTAACTTCTTTGCCATCCATCACCTGGACCTGGAAGGAATACGCCAGGCGATGTACGAATGGAATCGTGTCCTGGTTCCGCAGGGCCGCTTACTTGTGGCGGCCTGGGAGGGCAGCGGGCTTATAGACTACGGTGCAGAGTCGGATATCATTGCCTTTAGGTACACGCGCGATGAATTGACCGGGCTTTCAGAAAAGGCCGGGTTTTTGATAAGCCGTTGTTCTGTGGAACCGGTAGAGGACTTCCCCATGGATGCTGTATATCTTGAATGTTTAAAAGAATAGCCTGCTTTTATACCACCAGAGCGGAACCCTGTCCATGCTTACCGGAAACCGAATAGTCCTTTCGTTCCTGTTTTTTGTATTGTTTTAGCATCATCCAATATAAGTATTGCTTCGGCGCAGGCAGCCATTTTGAGTTCCTGGTCGGGCGAGTATTCCATAACAACAAACACAGAAGAATAGAACATCCAGCACCTGAGAAACAACTTATAAAACCGTATATATGTGGGAAGAAAAACTTAAGATTTACGATGAATTGGTGGCCAGGTGCCCAAGGTTTGAACGAAAAGGAAAAACCATGCCCTATACCTCTGCCAACGGACATATGTTTTCACTTTTAAATAAAGCCGGGGAGATCGGAATCAGGTTTTCGAAAGAGGTTCAGAAAAAATACATGGAAGAATTTGCTTCGACCCTTTTCAAATCGTATAATTCGATTATGCATGGATATGTATTGATTCCGGAAACTATGCTTGAAGATCTGGATACGCTGGCGCGATATTTAGATGAAAGTTATGATTATGTAATGAGCCTTGAACCTAAGTAAAAAATACTCCTTATGAAAAAAGACAAACAATCCAGTGAATTGAATCGCCGGAACTTTCTTGCAGATCGGGTCGGCATTTGCAGCTTCTGCAATGGTTCTTCCAGTAAGAGCTTCAAAAGTATTTGGAGCACTTAAATCTGAAGTGCATCGGGTCCTCCATCCCTGCTGTAACGCTTAACAATGGTTTAGCAATGCCCTATCTGGGATTTGGCACCCATTCCCTAAAAGGACTCTATCTGTGAACAGATCTGTGTCTGAAGCGATTTCTGTGGGTTATCGCCTGATTGATACCGCCACCGTTTATGGGAACGAAGAATTTGTGGGTGCAGGAATTAAGAAAAGTGAGATTAACAGGGAAGAATTATTTATCACTTCAAAGGTTTGGGTGGAAGATTCCGGATATGATAAAGCAAAAAAAGCCTTCCAGACATCCCTCGATAAACTGGGGACCGATTATCTGGACCTCTACCTGATCCACCGGCCCCGGGGAGATGTGAAAGGCTCCTGGCTGGCCATGGAAGACCTTTACGAGGAGGGTAAAATCAAAGCCATCGGGCTCAGTAATTTTGAAAAGGATCAGATGGACGAATTGATGGAATATGCCAGAATCAAACCTGCGGTCAATCAAATCGAGACGCACGTGTTCTTCCAGCAAAATGAGGCCTATGAAGTGTTAAAGAAATATGAAATTCAGATGGAAGCCTGGTCCCCCTTTGCAGCAGGGCGCAATGGGATTTTTACCAACCAGACGCTGGCTGATATTGGTAATAAAGTATCTAAGAGCATTGCTCAGGTATGCCTGAGATGGCACTACCAGAGAGGGATTGTTGCCATCCCAAGAAGTTCCCAAAAAGCGCATATGATTGAGAATTTAAACATTTTTGATTTTGAGCTTAGCCAATCGGATATGCAATCGATCACCAGACTGGATTTAAATACAACACAGTTTCCGGAATGGGAATAAATATGAAAAAGATAGTTTCGCTCGCGGGCCTTCTTGTCTTAATGACAATTAGTTGTTATACGCAAAACAAGCAGGCAGGGAATTCTGAACTGATTGATCCTGCGCTCAATGAAGTACAGAACCGTTTTATGGATAATCAGGCAGAAGCTTTGCTCAGTCAGGCAAGTGAAGTGTTCTCCAGGTACCCCCCTGATTGGCCGGAGCCAGCAGCCAGGAAGAGTGCATTATTGCTCCTTGATGGGGTCTTACATGATGTCTATGCACCGCAGAGACCTCCGGTTCAGCTATTCTTTAAGACACAAATTAAGAAGGCTATAGAGGAAGTTGAGCAGGCAGACATTGAAGAGGGTGCGCGCATCTGGAAATTGTATGACCATGGATTTGTAGTTAAATCTAAATCGGTGACCCTTGGATTTGATCTGATACGTGGAAAATCGGCAGGTGCAGAAGGATTCCTTATAAGCGAGGAGTACATGGATCGGTTGATCAAGCAATGTGATGTACTTTTCATTTCCCATTACCATGGCGATCATGCGGAAGAATGGGTTGCGCAATCTTTCATTGATCAGGGAAAGCCCGTTGTGGCTCCTTCTCAGGTTTGGAAAGACAAAGCCAATTAACAAACGTATTACTCATCTGGAAAGAGCCCCCAATAAAGTACAAAAACTTCCTTTACAAGGAGGTAAACAAATACTAAAAGTTATCGTTTATCCGGGTCATCAGGGAGAGGTTATAGAGAACAATGTATCCCTGGTCATCACGCCTGAGGGACTTTCATTTTCGCATATGGGGGATCAATCTAATTCCGATGACTTTGGATGGATTGATAAGGTGGCTGATAATCATAAGGTAGATGTCCTGATGCCTAATTGCTGGACCACTGATATCGTCAGAGTGGTCAAGGGCTTCCAACCTGCAGTAGTTATTACCGGCCATGAAAATGAATTGGGACATACCATTGATCATCGCGAGCCTTACTGGTTAACTTATCAGCGGCGAGAGGGCTCAGACAGGTTTGGGGGAAGTCGAGAACTCGGCTATGATACTCCCTTGATTCTGATGACCTGGGGAGAATCGTTTGTTTACAAAAGAGACGATTTTTAAAGTAATCGCTGCAGGAGAGTTTCCTGATCAAGGACTGTTCTATTTTCTTCTTAGAATCTTATCTGCTGCCAGCTTAGCCGTAAGAATCGACATGGGTACCCCGGCCGGACTGTAAGCCCATTGCCCCGCCTGAAAAATGGATGGGATGGGGGTTAACACCGAACGTCCTGATTTCTGCATTTCATTAATAACGGGGACGGAATTCTGGAACGACCACCCGGTAATGGCTCCCTCTGAGCTGCCTACTCTGTTTTTTATACTCAGGGGCGTGAAAGAGAAAACCTCCAGGATTTTATCTTTCAGCATGGGGTAAACGGCCTCGGACAATACCTTCACCACCTGCGCTTCTAAAACCGAGATAAACTCTTCATACCATCCTGCCTCTTGAACCTTTTGAAACAAATCATACTCGGTCAGAAAGCTGATAATCAGTCCCGTTTGTCCCCCGGGTGCCAACTGGGGGTCTTTAAGTCCGGGAATAGAAATTTCATAGGTATTAAGCCTGGTAAGCTTCTCTACCCATTCAAATAATTGCTCTTTGGTAATCGCATCCCAGTGGTCAAGCAGTTGTTTAAGTTCCCCCCGATGGGTTTCTCCCAGTCCCGTTTTTAAGGGCGTATAAAAGAAGTGGCCATGGGCAATACTTCTGAAAGAATCCAGGGGCTCATCCACTTGCAGGTAGAGGGTATAGACCGAATCTCCTCCACGCTGCTCGAGCATTTGCGCTTTTACCGCCTCAAATTTCGTCCTGATTTTTTCCGAAAACCCCCGGGTGTCGGTGATGCTGTAAAAGGTTTTAAGATCTGCTGCCCAGATAAGATTCTTATACTTGTACCCGTAATTCTCCTGATCAAAAAGCATACGTTCTCCGGCCTTTACTTCCAGGATGGAGGTCTCTCTTTTTATTTCTCCTCCCAGTTCAACTAATTTGGATTCCACGGCCTCGGCCAGTTTTCCAACTCCCCCTTTCGGGTAAAAATAATCCAGGTACAGGGAGAAGTAGCTCAGGGCAAAAAAAGTGGGTGTGTTTTTAAAAAAATGTTGCGAGATAATATCCCGAAGAGATGCATCGCGCACAATATTCTCCAGATACTCTTCAACCGGCATTTTCAGACGGTTGATCTTTCGAATGGTCCATATGAATTTAGGGAGCCAGGGTAGGAGTTTCCGGAAGATGAATTTTTTATCTTTCCATATATCTTTAATCATGGGATTCTCCAAGCCATAGAGCACATCCATGCTTCGCATAATTTTCCTTATGACTCGTATCAGATTTTCAATATCTCCTTTACTGTCCGGGTAAAATTTAACCAGCAAAGCCTGATAGTCCTTTAGACTACCGGTATCTTTGATATGTATGATTTCATTTTCAATCCCGACTGAAACCGGACTTTCTACCACTTCAAGGGTAATGCCCAGTTCCTTCAACATCGGGAAAATTATCCCGGCATCTTCCAGGGCTCTTACACCCGCTTCAAAATGAAAGCCATTTCGGCTGAAAGAATTCACCAGACCTCCGCACTCCTTGTTTTTCTCAATAAGCAATACCTGTTGACCTTTCTTTAGACAAATAAGCAGCTGAAGTCAATCCGGCGATCCCTCCTCCCACAATAATTGTATCGTATGTACGCTCAGTCATAATTGAAATTTGCCAGAATTCATTTTGGGTTCTGCAAACCCGCAAGTTCAAGACTATGCTCCCAGATCTCGTATGCCGCTCCTTTGTCTAGTGCAGGCGGTGCCGGGATTTCCTCTTTCGTCAGGTTAAAAAACTTCCCGCTGACTCCCTCCATTTCCGCGGAGGCTCCAAGATAGTAGAGGGCTTCCCCTGATATCTCAGCGGATCGCAGGGATTTATCCAGAAAATTTCTTTTAAACCAGCGGTAGACAGGTCCGTTCTCCTGTCCTGTTTCGGTCTTTACATTTCCAGGGTGCATGGCATTGATCGTCACACCCGAGTCTTTGCAATAATCAGCAAAAACGAGCATGGACAGGAGCTGGGCCAATTTAGCGGAACCATAGCTTTTCAATCCTGAATATCGTCGCTTTTCCCAGTTCATATCATCCACACGCAGGCCCCAGGCTGCAAAGCGATGCCCTTCCGAATTTACCATAATAATCCTGGCCCTGTCCTGCGATCTCAGTTTGTCCAGTAAGCTCAGGTTCAGGATAAAGGAAGAAAGATATTGCACCACAAATACCTTATCAAGCCCCTCCTTGGTCAACTCCCTTTTAGTGAGGTAGACGCCGGCATTATGGATCAGCACTTCAATGGGAACCTTTAGTTCTTTAAGCTCTAAGGCCAGCTGGCGGACCTCCCCCATACTGCTCAGATCCACAATTTTGAACTCACATAGAACGCCAAACTCGTTTTCAATCTCAGCTTTTAAAGCTTCAGATTTCTCCGGATTCCGGTTAATACAAAGCAGGTTGGCACCCTGTGCGGCGTATTTGCGGGCGGTGACATAGCCGATGCCCGAGGTAGCTCCGGTAATTACAACCAGTTTTCCATCAAAACTTTCCCTGCAAACCTTAGGGTCGAGACGATTATTTCTGACCATGGAAACAAGGTCGGGCACATTGTATTCTTTAATGTATTGTTTTAAGGTCTTCTTCTTCATCCATCAACCGAATTTCCGGAACATAAACCTCCTGTAGGCTTTCCCAAACCGGGGGATGTTGTCAAAAATATCCCCCCACAGGTCGTAATAATCTCTTTGTTCCATGATTTTGCCCGCGTCATTTAAGGTCACTCGACTGGTGCCATACAAAACAGAATTCGGATTTTTTTTGAAGGTGATGGTCATCTCCCATTCAATAAAAATATCATTGCCCGATTTGATGGCTCTGACAATATTCATGGTCAAATCCTTCGAGCGTTCGGTAAGGCGAACAGTCATTTCCTTAAACTTCTCTATGCCATGTATTTCCTGGATGCTGTCTCGGAAATATATATGTTCGTCGTAATAGGGAAGGATGTGGGACCAATCGGGTTTTCCCTGCGTATTGTAAGTTTTTGACCATAGTTCTTTGATACTTTCAGCATCTAAAATGATATCAGCGGGCTCGCCTCCCTGTTCATCGGTCTTCTCCATCATAATCAGATTCTATGTTTAAATTCAGGTTCGCTTAATAAAAAGCTGGTTCCTGAGGGAATAATTCATCTCTTAGTGCAAATAGTTCTTCCCAGGTGTCAATTTCTTCACTTATCGGAACCAGTATCAAGGGGCTCAGGCCTTTATCCGGGTGTTGAATCGAATTTGAAGCTTGATTCAGTATCTTTTTTGAAGCACCGATGACAAATTGTTCGGACTGGTCTACCACATAACCCGTCAGGCTTCCATTCACATTCAGACGAAGATAATTGCTGAATATCTCACGCCGTGTAATATAGATCTCCCCGGAAAAAAATTTTCCTACGCTGAGTTTCACGGTCACCCCGGGATTCCCATCCTCATCGGGATCAGTCAGCCTGGGATCGTGGGGATCTTTGGATAGGGGCTGCAAAGGATCTCCGGTGATACCCAGGAGGCTGGGGGTAGCCGGACGGTGTAGCTGCCAGCAGCCATCCTGAAAGGTAAGCTCAACTTCCTGGACCCTGGGCTTAATGGCCTGAACGGCTTTTTCATGGAATTCCGAGCTTGCATTCTTTCGACTTAGCTTTTGTTCGGCATGCACAAATCTGTCAGACTGCATTAACTTATCGTCCTCCAGGTAAAAATCCGTGAACCCGTAAGAAATCACAAAAGTTCGCATGGTGGTTCTGGTAGTGGTATCCTCATAGGCCACCACATCATAATGGGCGTAATGTCCGACAATCTGCTTTTTGACAGTTTCTATGTCCCTGGTTTGAGAACTATCAAAGGCAGCCTGAGTAAACTCATACAAAGGCGAATCCGGCCATTCCAGGGGTTTTGAACAGGCGTTTAAGGCAATAAGAAAAGACACTATAGCCAGTATTTGTACTCCTCTATTTTGCGTCATAACCATGAATGATAATAGGGAATCTTAATGATAGCTTTAATAATTATAAAATAAAAATTAAAAAGTATCTCCTATATTTAGGAGAGAGTCTGTCCACGTTTATTTTTAGCCTGGTATATGGAAATACAGAATGATGAAAAATTCATAAAAGGTGTTGAGCACCTGATTAATCCCATGGAGGTCAGCAACCTGCTCGTCTTCCAGAAACTCAAAAAACTCTTGCCTTCGCCAGTTATGAAGAAACTGCTGTACAAAGCTTCAAAAAAAACGCCCTATATAGGCTTTGTCATAGATCCCTATAGTCTGTTTCTTTTTTTCAGGCTGCGAAATTTTGAAGAAGCAAAATCGATGCTGCCAGATCGTTATGAGCTCGCAAAGACGAGGTTGTTTGCGGATGAAGAGCCGGATTACTACATGGGAATTGGTAATTTAAGCACCCGTGCCAGTTCTTTTTGGGGCGTCAGACAGGAGACGTATCTCATTGCCAAAGACACTGAAACCAGACTTTTATCCTGGATCTTCATCGATATACTGAGCAACACCCTCATTGCCCTTCCAACCAGAGGGATTGCTGATCCAAATTGCAAAAAGGCTGTCTTTACCACCAGCTCAAAGGGAGATGTTTTTCTGGATTTTAAAGAAGACAAAACGGACAGGCAGCTATTGTTGAAAGGAAATATAAACAGGGGAAAGATACGTGACCTGGACCGGAGGATCTGGGTCATGGGGAATACCTCCATCGCTCACAGCAAGAAACTTGCAGCAGGGGACGATAATCCCTTTGCCGTGATATTCGATCCCGCGGAAGTGGATAAGGCGCTGGAGATTCCGAACGAAGACATTCACATTCAGAAAAACACACTTTTCCCCGGATTGGCAGAGCCGGAACTCTGCAAGGCCATTTGTTTTCCCTTTGCCCAGCACTATATTGCTGACAGCCCCGGGTGCAGAACTTTTATTAAGGATCAGGATGATTTGATCAGGAAATACAACAGCTTATGGAACTCGGGCGAATTAAAAACTTTTTCCGCCAATACCATCATCAGGCAAGTCTCGGTAGCTCTTGCCATTTCTATCCTGATCGCCGTCTTCCTTATGATCATTCTGTAGCAAGGCACACCTTTATCAGGGTGATTTTATTGAGGAAAATCCGGGCGGATATGCCAAGCTGTGAGGTTTGTATGGGGCCAGATTAATTCTTGGTTTTGGAGCGGCCAAGTTCAGCGATTTCCTCGTCCAGTTCTTCCCAGTTATCAAATTCCAGAACTTCGTATCTTTCTGTTTCCTTCCCTTTCGTTACCAGTACCACCGCCATGATAATGCTGGTGATAATGATCGTATAGAGGAGGATCCCGGGATTGAAATCGGCAGATTGATAGGCGGCGGGGATGCCAAAAAAAAGTAGAATGGTAATCAATCCCCTGGGTGCGATAAATAACTCAGTCACAATATGCTTCATCCCGAAAAGCTTTAGGCAGAGGAACCTGACCAGTAAAACCGAAGCAACGATGCCGAGGCTGATAAGTGCGGCGTTCAGGTCGAGCAGGTCAGTCAGTTCAAGGCTGATACCAAACAGGACAAAGAAAAAAGTCCGTATAAAGAAGGCTGCCTCTATGGTAATCATCTGAAAATCCTCCAGTACCGGTATTAATTTTTCCTCACGGATCCAGGATTTTAATTTTCCCCTGAAAAAATGCGCGTAATTATTCAAGATTAGTCCGAAGATCAGGATGATGATCAGGGAGGAAAGGTGGAGCATCTTGGCTATGGCATAAAGCATTACGAGCACCGAGATCAGCAGGATCATTTTTTCCTGTGAATTTATTCGTTGCAGCAGCCAGACCAGAAAATAACTGGCCACCACTGCCAGGATCACCGTGCTGAATATGTTCAGGCTGACACTCAGCACAATTCCTCCGATAGAAGTAGAATCGGCATGGGCGATCAGGAAATAAAAGAACATGATCCCCAGGATATCGGAAAAAGCACTCTCATAAACGAGAAATTCTTTCTTGCTTTTCATCAGTCCGGCTACACTGGGGATGATGATCGCACTGCTCAGGATAGAAAGGGGAACCGCATAGAGCATGGCAATATACAGATCGCTGACAATGAAAGTGTAGATAATGTAGGCTGTTAAAAAGGAGGTAAGGATAAGGCCTAAAAATGCAATAAAGAAGGATTTCAGGATGAGGGAGATTTTCGCCCGGGTCAATTCAAGTTCGAGGGCCGCTTCCAGTACAATCATGATCAGGCCGACTATGCCTACCATTTCAAGAAGGTGGACCAGGTTTTCCCCCACCTCGATCTGCAATGCCGTAAGGCCCTGCTTGATAAGAATACCAAGCCCGATCAACATTAGGACACTCGGGATATTTGTGTGCCTGGATATGATATTGAAGTTATAGGAAAAGATGATAATGACACAGATGACAATGACATCCAGATAGGGATTGAAAAGATCCATTCCGTTAATGGCCAGGATATTCATAGTTATAAGTTTATTTGCACTGGAATATATGTTGCTAATCTACTATATTGTGACCAATCACTTGAGAATAGTCACAATAATGATTCCTAGAATGTCGAAAAACGCTTATGGCCAGATCAAATAAGTTTGGAACTTTCGGAGGGGTATTCACCCCTTCGATACTAACTATTCTCGGAGTGATCATGTACCTGCGCTTGCCAATGATCATTGGCCAGGCAGGATTATGGGCAGCCCTCGGGATTATTGCAGTCGCACACATAATCTCCATTACTACAGGCTTAAGTGTTTCATCCATCGCGACCGATAAAAAAGTTAAGGCAGGAGGCACCTATTATATTATTTCCCGAAGCCTTGGTCTTCCCATCGGGGGAACCCTCGGGCTTGCGTTATTTGTCGGGCTCTCGTTCAGTGTCAGCCTTTATCTGATTGGCTTTGCCGAAAGTTTTTTAGGGTTCTGGGGATTCCCGGTTAGTATCGAAAATATCAGACTGGCAGGGACCATCATTTTACTGACGGTCACTATAATCACATTCATTAGCACCTCGCTCGCGATCAAAGCACAATACCTGATCATGGGGGCTATATTCCTGTCCCTTCTTTCCATTTTTTTCGGGAGCCATGAGTTCACTCCAACCGAGCCCCATTTTTCTAATCATGGATCCACCGTTCCGCTTATGGTATTATTCGGGATATTCTTCCCTGCAGTTACAGGATTTGAAGCAGGTGTGTCCATGTCGGGAGATCTGAAGGATCCCAAAAAATCTATACCCGGTGGTACGATTGCGGCCATTGCACTCGGATTGGTAGTTTACATTTTCCTTGCATTTTTCTTCAGTTATACGGTTCAGGGTGATGTACTGGCAAATGATCCCAAAGTACTTCTGAAGATCTCGCTGGTACCTCAAGTGGTGGTTGCCGGAATATGGGGGGCTACCTTGTCTTCCGCGCTGGGAAGCATCCTGGCAGCGCCCAGGATACTGCAGGCAACTGCTATTGATAAGATAACGCCAAAATTCTTTGCCAAAGGCACGGCCTCGGCCAATGAACCAAGAAATGCCCTGCTGCTGACTTTCCTGATTGCTGAAGCGGGGATTTTAGTGGGAGATCTGGATGTTATAGCACGGATCGTTTCTATTTTCTTCATAACTACCTATGGATTCCTGAATCTAAGCGCGGCTTTTGAAGCTGCCACCAGTGCCGATTTCCGGCCTTCTTTCAAAACACCTGTATGGGTGAGTCTGCTGGGGGCCTCGGCCTGTTTCCTGGTGATGATACAGCTTGACTTCGTTGCCCTGATTGGCGCCACGGTCATCCTGGGGTTATTGTTTTTATATCTTAAAAGAAAGCATCTATCCCTGGAAGGGGGTGATGCCTGGAGCAGTGTCTGGGCATCCATGGTAAAAACCGGGACTCGAAAGCTCAGTGAGAGCAAGGTCCAGGGCAGAAACTGGCGCCCAAACATTATCATGTTTTCTGGAGGAGAAAAAGAAAGGTCCCAACTTGTGGACCTGGGCAATTCCCTTACAGGGAACCTGGGCGTGATAACCGGGTTTGAACTTGAGGTCATCAATGACACCCAGATGGTAAAAGAACACAGCCGGGTGACCAGAGAAGTCCACGGAAAAAAACAGGTATTCCATAAACACAGATGCAGCGATATTTATTCAGGCATGGATGAGATTGTCAGGATCTATGGGTTTACGGGCATAGAACCCAATACGGTATTCATGGGGTGGTCCAGGCGAAAGGACAAAAGAGAACAATTTAATCGGCTGGTTAAAATATTTGAAAAAAATCAATTCAGCGCTGCTTTTTTAAACCACGATTCTAAGCGGGGATTTGGAAAACATACCAGTATCGATATCTGGATTAAGGAAGGTGACCGCGATCTGGTATTTGCGATAAACATTATCCGTCACCTTACATCCTCGATTGACTGGAAAGATGCGAAGGTGCGTTTGCTGATAGTCATCAACAACAGATCATCCATTGAAAAGGCTTACCGGACCCTTGAAGAAACCATCAAAAAATTCAGGGTGAACATGGATATCAAGGTGATCAATAACAGCATTGATGCTTATGTCTGGAATGATATTGTAAAAAGGGAATCTGCAGAAACCGACCTGACCATACTGGGTGTTTCCGAAATTTCACAGGGAAATTTCGAGAAAGTTTGTGATCAGATCGAATCACTTAAGCAAGACCTCGGATCTTTATTGCTGATCAAGGCCGGGCCTCAATTTGAAGAAATCATTCTTGGCATTGATGCTCCGTCCGGAGATTTCCGACATGTCCTTTATTCTGAGGTTGAAATGCCCGAACTGGTTCTGACAAAGTTCCCTGCTGTTAATACCGACATCGCCAAAATTGATGCCAGGGGACAACAAATCCTGGAAAGCCTTTACGCCAGGACCTTTAATCCATGTTATGCGGAAACCCGCGATTTCTTCCAGGAATTAGAATCTCTGATCAGAAGTATTTCAGGAGACCTGAATAGAGTTCTCAAACATGATGATCTTTACAGGAGGAAGCGGACCCTGGTCAGGACCAAGAATGAATTCTATTATCATGCCAGGCGGATCCTGGAGAAGTTGCTGAATGAAAAACTGGCCACCCAGAGGAGTGTCCTCGAGGATGGCATCGGCTGGTATCTCGAGATGCTTGACCAGGACTTATTAAAATTCCCGCATCATCTGACCATCCGTCATGATAAGAAGGAGTTCAAGTTAAAGAAAGCAGATAATCCAGCTTTGAGGTGGTTTAAAACAAGAAAGCTCATCTCTCATCCATTTGCCCGGTCCATAATTTCTGTGAAAGTGAATTATAAAGCCCTGGCCGGATTTTACCTCAAGACGACCCGATATATCTTCCTTCATGCATTCCTGAATAAGTTTAAAACTGAACTGGAGACTGTTTTTTCCAATTTAAGGCCATTGCTGATCTCCATTGATGAACAACTGGAAGTTTTTGAGAGAAGGATAAATGTCATGGATTTTTCAAAAGAAAAAATCCGGGAATTTGAAACTTCCTCCATTAAGAGCATATCAAGAATACAAGCTGATATTGCAGCACTGGAAGAACTGAACCGGAACAGGCTGATGGTCGAATACAGGAAAAATCTTCAGCTGTTCATCACTGAATTGGAGGATATTGAGGTTAACAGGATTATTTCGAAAAAACAAAAGGGAAAAAACCTCAGCAAATCCCTGGTTCCCAGAATTTCTTCATTTGCAGAATTATGGCATGAAGATTCGTCTAACGCTTTAAATAAAATTTACCTGGATGTATTAATGTATGCCTATAAAAACATTATCAAAGACAAACTGGCTGAATTTGAAACCGTGTTTTTGCAGGAAATGGATATGGGTCTGATAAAAAAACTGACAGCCGTAAAAAGAAAGTTCGGCCAGCTTGAGGAAGACTTATCCGGGGTCCAGGAGTTAAAACTGCAAATCTCATCCAATGAGGAGTATCCTCAAATTATCAGAGAATTTGAAACGATCACCTCTGAATTCCGGGAAATCGAAAATGACTTACCGGAATCTCTTTTACTACCAGCAATTCCCATTGAGGGAAACAAGCGGAGAAAGAAGGACGATACGGAGCTTATCAGCCTTCCGCTTCGCAAAATGACTGGATTTGTCCTGGAAACCAGATTTATCGGAGCAGCAAATGATCTGCTGGGTAAAACCCTGGAATCAGTAAGGAAAAGCATCTACTACTTAAATGAAACCCTGAGCCTGACACGCTTTAACCTGGAAAACATCAACGCCGACACCGAGGACAGAGCCGGAATGATCACACTGATCAGGGATGAGGCCATGGAGAGTCTTGAACGGGAAGAAAACAAGATCACAGGCTACAAACAGGATCTGTTGCCGGCCATGATGAAAATACTGGAGGATACCTTCGACACACTCTCTTCACACAAAATCAAAAATATTTTTGAAAGGTATTCCAGGTTTAGTATCGACAGCAAGGGGAGGGCCGTTAAATCCAGATTTAATCTTTCCTACCTGGCTATAAGTGATTTAATCAAAAGAAATTCAGCCCGACTGCTTTATTCAAAGAGTGAGGGAATTCTCTTTGCCAGGCAATTAATCACCTATAAAGGCCAGTCTTCCCGGAACGAATCCATGCTGGATCTAGTTGAAAAGTTGAACCCCAGACCAGAGGTTATCAAAGCGCTGCCCCATTATTATAAGAACCTTTTCAGTGGAAGGTCAAGTATCGGTGAAGATTTCTGGATCAGCAGGAACATTGAACCTGCATCCTTTGATAAGGCCATAAAACGATTTCAGTCAGGTGTCAAAGGGGGCATCATGCTGTTGGGTGAGCGCAATGCCGGTAAAACTGCATTATGCAGATATATTGCCGCTACGCGTTTTGAAGAAGATAAGGTACACCATATTTTCCCGCTGCAAGCTGGCTCGGTCTCAACGGAAGATTTCAGGCTACAATTACAGAAATCCACCAATCTTTCAGTCGGAATCGATGTTATATTTGACACCCTACCCTATGGATCAATCATCGTGATACATGACCTGGAGCTCTGGTGGGAACGGTCGGAACAGGGATTTGAGATCGTTCAACTGATACTTGATCTGATTGCTCAGTTTGATTATAAATGCCTGTTCATTATTAACATGAATCCATCTGCATATGCACTGATCAATGCCACGCATCCCATGGAAGATCATTTCATCAGCATCATTCATTGCCAGCCCTTTAATTCACAGGATTTAAAAGAAATGGTCATGCGCAGGCACCGATCTAGCGGATTGAAATTCAGGATAGAGAAAAAAAAGGAAGATAATATTTCCGAGATCTCCCTGGCCAGGTTGTTTAACAGGTATTTTGATCAGTCAGACGGGAATCCCGGTACGGTCATGTTCAATTGGTTAAGTAATATCGAGAAGGTATCGGATGGGACCATTTACATTAGACACCCCAAAAATATTGACCTTCAACCCATTGAGAACCTGGATGACAACTCCATAGTAGTATTGGTGCAGCTGGTGCTGCACAAGCTGATGGCATACAGCAAACTGGAAAAGGTCCTGGGCATTGACTCCCATTTAACAGAGGATATTGTAAACTCACTGATACGGACCGGCGTCATTGAGGAACGGCCTGACAGGGTATTGCTGATCAATCCCTATGTTGAACCTTTTGTCAGAAAAGTCTTCAGGCGCAAAGGATTGGTTTAATCACAAAATACTGATTGGACTTGTGAAAAAAAAGGATGAAAATACCACCCCTGGAACACCTATAAAAATGCACAAAACCTTTGGCACTTGTGCAGGTGGTTTTACTCCCACGACCCTGACCATTTTTGGGATTATTTTATTCATCCGTCAACTCTGGCTGTAGGAAATGCCCTGGTATAATTTTGAATAAATAAAGATTAGATCATGAAACTCATTATGGTATTGATAGTCGGGACAGCCATTTTTGCTTTTACTGCAATCCTGAAGATCCTATTAAACAAAATAAGCCAGAAATATTCATCCTGGAATAAGTTAAATAAACTATTCCCGGCAGTTGGAACTGTTCTCTGGACGGGATTTGTTTTCTGGGGGACAGGAATATTATTCAGGGAAAAGCAATTTTATCCATATGTGGTGTTGGTAATGGGACTGATTGTTGTGGGTTTAATAACCTGGTTTTTTATAAGGGATGTTTTTGCAGGAGCCCTGTTCCGGATGCAAAACGATCTGAATCAGGACGACTATATAAAAATTGGGGACCTATCCGGACAATTCAAATCAACACGACTGACCCACCTTGAAATTATCTCGGATAACGGGCAAAAGATAAAGATACCCTATACCAGGCTCAACCAGGAAATCATTTCAGATACCTCGACACCTGAAGGCATGGAGGAATTTAATATCCAGCTGTCTATCGACAAGCGATTCACGAAACCTGAAATTGAAAAAAGAATTAAAACTGAGCTTGCCAATTCTCCCTGGAGCAGTTTTAAGAACCCTCCTGTGATCAAGTTTAAGAACGAAGATGGAAACTCTTACAAGTATGAAGTGCAGATTTATACCTTAAACCAGCAACATCTCGAGATCGTTGAAAAAACATTGGAAAAAAAGATGGAAAACTGGAAAGCTGACCCCCAGGTATAAGCTTTCTCAATATCAATTGTTGGCTGGATTAATTCCTGCCTGTCGAATACAATCCAAACAAGATATGGGCAGCATCCGATAACTACAGCAACAAAAATATTGATGATCATCCGGAACAAGGCCCTCGCGTAGGCTTCGTTTTTGATTTCTCCATTAGCGACTTCAAACTTTCCGATCTGGGCATTTTCAATCGCTTCCCACCGGGGACCATTTATAAGACTAAGGAAACTGGGGTTTTAAAGAGCTTCCAGGATCCTCCACTTTTTGCCGTATTGAGGGTTTGATGGCCGAGGTTCAGGTAGGCTGAGGTCACGATCATCACTTACTCTTAGAACCATTTTTTTCGTTTAAAATAGATTAATGGGATAAGGAAGCTGAGAATTAATACTAAGACGATTATAGGATATCCCAAAAGCCATTCTAATTCCGGCATGTGTTTAAAATTCATTCCATAGATACCTACAATCAGGGTAGGTAGTGAAATACAGACGGTGATAATGGTCAGAATCTTAAAAATCCTGTTTTGCTCCAATTCTATCTTGCTGTTGATATTTCCGGTCAGATCCTCCAGTCTGTTAAAATTATACTGTATATATTCTGATATTACCGTAAGATCCTCTATTTCGGCACTTAGCTTGTTTACGGCATATCCCTCAGTTTTATTACTCTTATTCATAAGAAGAATAATTCGCTGAAACTCAGAAAGTGATTCTCTGACCAGGAGGTTGTTAAATCTTAACTCAGTGATATAATCCAAATCAGTTTCTTTGAACTGTTTCGATTTGAGTGTTTTCTGAAACAGTTCCTTAATCTTTTTAGATATTAATTCAACGATATCGGCAAAGTAATCGGATATTATACCGATTTGGAAAACAAGAAGTTGATAGTGAGAAGTTAAGTTTGGGCTATTGAACCCATAAATATGCCTTGTCAACTGATTAAAACTCTCCTCTATTTCACGGGGTATGAAAGTGAATACAATCTTGTTTTTAATTAATATATGAATATCTTTTTCCTCAAATAAAGTACCCAATGAATAGCTCGGGATGGTGAAACTTAATGATAGCTGTTCTTCTGATTCAACATAATGGGAACTGATTTCAATATCTTCTTGTTTTTTGAAAGATGTCAGATCAAGATCAAACCTGTTTGCCATTTGCTGCAGATCGAAATCATTTATTTCAATACACCGGATGCTTAGAATACTGCTTGATTTGAATTCAATTTCATCATAGGAATCAATTTTTTTTACTTCACTATCTTTGAAATAGATTTCAATCATATTCTTGATGGCATGATATATAGCATACAAGATACACATTCTGAGATAGATCATTAGTAGATCATAATTCAATGTTTTTACCCAAAGGTTAGATTTTCCCAATAGCAAACCTGTTTTATTTGAAAGATTCATGTTATGCAACAAACCATACAAATATCAACTCCCTCTCACAACGGCCTCTACGACATCACCCCCCAGGTGGAGGCCATCGTAGCTGAATCAGGCATACAAACCGGACTGGTCAATGTCTATGTGCAGGGCGCAACCGCCGGAATCATGATCCAATTCATTTGAATGTACCCTCGTCTCAGGGGATGCGCAATTGACAACCAACTTTCATTCACTTCTGAAAAATCTATATCTTTGATCTCATGAATTCTATGTCTGATATTAGAACCGCACTGAGCAATCAACGGAATCGTTTATTCCAGGAGTATCCAATAAAATCAATGGCGATCTTTGGTTCATACTCAAGGGGGGAGAATACTGATGAAAGTGACTTGGATGTTCTTGTTGAATTCGATGGGAAGATCGGAATCCGTTTTATTGATCTTGCAGAAGAAATCGAAGAAATCGTTGGGCTGAAAGTGGATTTGGTATCAAGAAATGGAATCAAAGATGGTTATTTGAAAGCAATTAATCCAGATTTAATCTATGTCTAGGAGAGACTCCTTGCTACTTATGGAAGATATGGTAGCCTCAGCTCAGAAGATCAAACGCTTTACCAGTGGACTGGATTATGAGGCTTTTCTTTCAGATGACAGAACAGTTGATGCAGTCGTAAGAAATTTTGAAATTATCGGTGAAGCAGCCAACCGATTTGATGAGGATTTCAGAGAACTACATCCAGAAATTGAGTGGAACCGGATTCGTGGATTCCGGAATAGAATAGTTCATGAGTATTTTGGGATTGATTATCGCATCATCTGGACGATAATTGAAACATACCTTGACGATTTAAGGGGTAGTCTTGAAACTATCTTAGATGAACTCAAGGAAGGTAATATTTCTGGATAAGCATGCAACAAACCATCCAGATATCCACCACCGCCCACAACGGCCTCTACGATATCACCCCCCAGGTGGAGGCCATCGTGGCTGAATCCGGCGTGCAGACCGGCCTGGTCAATGTCTATGTGCAGGGCGCCACGGCCGGGATCATGATTCTATTCATTTGAATGTACCCTTTTTCTATGCAGTTTCATTTCTTTTTCCATTAAGAAGGCCGGACCCTATTATTTCATCACTCTCATCCTGCTACTCATAACTTTATATCGTAGTTTGTACATGCATGAGTCCATTTAATACGCTAATAATCATGCTGTAATACAGGTCTTTTTAAAAAAACTACTAAAATATTAGTATAACTACTAAGTATTTAGTAGATTTGCGTATACATAAGAGAAAACATGGTACTTACAAAAGCAGAGGAACAGGTCATGCAAATCCTGTGGGAGATTGAAAAGGGATTTGTGAAGGACTTACTCATACATTATGGTGAGCCTAAACCTGCTTATACGACAGTTGCAACAATTCTGAAGATATTGGAAAGGAAGGGATATGTCAGTCACAAATCCTATGGCAATGCGCACCAGTTCTACCCTTCAATCTCGAAGGAAGACTATTCTAGTAAGCACGTTAATTCAATATTCAAAAGATACTTCAGCAGTTCAATTAAAGATGTTGTATCATTCTTCTCTTCCAATAATGAAATAAGTATTGATGATATTGATGATGCAATCAAGCTTTTGGATAAGTTAAAAGACCAGAAAAAATGAATCCATTCGCTATTTACCTCGTTGAAGTCAGTATCTGTCTTGCATTGTTCTATTTCGTTTATGTACTGTTTAAAGCAGATACTTTTCACTTCCTGAAAAGATTTTACCTGGTACTTACAGTTGTTTTATCTATTATCATACCCCATCTGGCGTTACCAAACCTACCCGTTAATATAGAACAGATTATTACTGTTCAGCCCGCTGCGGAATTAGGTGAGTTTTCATACCATGATACTTTTGAGAAAGTAGTCTTTGGACAGGTTTCTAAAGATTTGTATTCCGATGATCAGAGAACTATCCCCTCAATATTCACACTGATTGGTATCTTCTACCTGGCGGGCGTCGCGTATTTCCTCTTCAACTTCCTGAAAAACATATTTCGAATCTATTCTTTATATCTGCATAATAGGAAAGAGAGATATCTTAACTACACCATAGTTCACTTATCAAATGAGTATCCAACCTTTTCATTTCTGAATTTCATCTTTCTTAATAGTAAGAATCTTATCGCAAAGACCAAGGACGACGTCATTTTGCACGAAATCATTCATGCCAGACAGAAACATTCCCTTGACATTATATTCTTTGAAATTTGCAGGATCTTTTTCTGGTTCAACCCGATTATGCATTTGTACAAATCTTCCATTGTAAGAGTACATGAATGCCTTGCAGACCAGTTTTTTATAGAGAACAGGCCAGAAAATATTATTGATTACCAATCTCTCTTGCTCAAGCAGTACCTGAGTGAAATACATATAGAGCTGGCACACCCATTCAATTATGCATTAATTAAGTACAGAATTAAAATGATGACCAAAAGCAAATCGAAATGGTGGGCGAAATATAAACCACTATTTGCGCTACCGATAATTGCATTTGGCTTAGTTGCTTTCTCAAATTTTGAGATGGCTCCTGGTAATGGTCAAAACAAAGAACAAGAATACAAGGAACCATTTCCCTGGGGTATGATTTATGTTCCCCCGGGAAGCTTCACACTACAAAGATCAGATGGTAGTATAAGCAAGTCGTTTGATGTAAATATTGACGCTTTTTGGATGAGAGAAACAGAGGTAAAGGTTGATGAGTATAATGAGTATTTAATTTCGATAAAGTCTGATTCAACTGAGCAAATATACAGTGCTGCATTGCCCAATTCAGAAAAAATTCCTTACGCGGATTACTATTCAGAAAAGAAGTACACAAATTTTCCTGCAGTCGGGATTTCTCTGATGCAAGCACGTAATTATTGCAAATGGTTGACAAGAAAGGAAAACCAGAAACTTGACAAAAAAGGAAGACCTCATGTTACAGAATATCGTATTCCTGATGAGGTTGAGTGGATTTATGCCTCATTCGGAGGTGTTGATCCAAATGAGTTTGTCAAACCAGTTGTTCCGGGATTAAATGAGATTAAAAAGGGCAAAGTGATCATAAAGGATATGAATAATTTGGGCTTGATCTTTATGAATTGCAATGTTTCAGAGTGGACAAATACATACTTCGACCCCGACGTTTACATGAATGAACTTCAAAAGTACCCCAATGAGAATCTAGTAGATAGTCCCGATAGAATTGTTGTGAGAGGTGAAAACTATAAAAAAGAATTGACCAATGATAAATTGATTCTCAATGGAAATGATGCATATGATTATGTAGGATTCAGATATGTTCGTACGTATATGGGGGAGCAATATAAATCTCCTTAACCGTCAATAGAATCCTTCTATATCGGCAGAAAACCAGGGCAATACAGACTGAAGTTCTTTAACCAAATTTATATTATAATGAGAAATCTTAAGCATGTTTTAATTTTCGGCCTAGTGCTGATGATCTTTGCAGGCTGCTCCAAGGAGGAGATCCAGCCTGACCCTCTGAATACTGCTGATGAAATCTCCCTCAAAGGGGCCAAAGTGAAGAAAGGTCCGGATCATTTTGTGCCTTTTAAAGCCAGTTTTACACTGACTGCCTCTTATGATCATTTTGGTCCGATTGTGCAGAAAGATTTTCAGGAGCCCTGGCCCTTTGGCGGACCTGCACCCGGAATGTATGTGGAAATCACAGGAAAGGGGAAGGCCACCCACCTAGGCTTAACAGAATTTGTAATCGATCAGTGGTGGACCAGAGCACATCCGAGTCCGCCGCCGGCTGAACCTCCTGGATTTTGGAGTTTTGGGCAGGGAGAGATTACTTTCACCGCTGCAAATGGTGACCAGCTATTTGCCACCTACTGGGGATGGGCCAATCACCTGGATGATCCTCCCACGGAAATCCTTACCCATGGGACTTTTATTGGCGGGACCGGGCGATTTGAAGATGCTGCAGGGTATTTTACCTGGGACGGATTGTTTGTGGGAAAATTTAAGCCCGATATCGACACACCTAAGGGCACAGTGTTCGGCGCAGGTGAGGTCAAAGTTACGGGTACAATAATGTATTAAAGCAAATGGCCTAAATAGGTCATATTTATTTGTCATAATCTTAATATGGAGGCCCCGGGCCCGGTCCGGGGCCTTTTTATGATTCTCAAAATGAGATAGATTCTTCAGCTCGTTTCTTGATGTCAAAGAAAAATGAAAAAGAAATGTCTACTTTTGAAAAAGGCGAACCTTTGATGCAACAATCCATCCACATATCCACCCTCGCCCACAACGGCCTCTACGATATCACCCCCCAGGTGGAGGCCATCGTAGCTGAATCAGGCATACAAACCGGACTGGTCAATGTCTATGTGCAGGGCGCAACCGCCGGAATCATGATCCAGGAGAATTGGGACCAGTCGGTCCAGAACGATGTAGTGGCACTGTTAAACAAACTGGTCCCTGCCGGCGTCTGGGAACATGATCACCAGGATAATAACGGGGATTCCCACCTTAAAGCCGGCATTGTGGGCCCCCAGGAAACCATCCCCATCGTGGAAGGGAAGTTGGGCCTTTCCACCTGGCAGAATATTTTCCTTTGTGAATTTGATGGTCCCCGGAGTCAGCGGACCATCATGGTTACGGTGATGAGGATTGAACCATCCTGAAAGTCTAGTGTTTTATTAGAAATCTATCCAATGAATCCTCAACTGGAAGTAAAGAAGACCATCGAGATCACGGCCTCTCTCATGGAAGTTTGGAATGCGCTCACGGACCGGGAGACCATCAAGAAGTACTTTTTCGGAACCGAAGCCATCTCCGACTGGGAGGAGGGGAGTTCCCTTGTTTTCAGGGGAGAGTGGGAAGGGAAAACCTATGAGGATAAAGGAAACATCCTGGAGGCTATTCCGGGAGAAATGCTGAAGTATGATTATTGGAGCGGATTCTCCGGTTTGGCGGATAGCCCTGAGAACTATTCCCTGGTGACCTATATCCTCGAGCAAACGGTTGACGGAACGATCCTGAACCTGAAACAAAAGGGATTTGTAGACGAAGAGGCCCTGGCCCATGCCGAGAGGGGCTGGACCATGGTTCTTCAGAACCTAAAAGATTTGCTAGAGGGGCAGCCAGATCAGAGCTGAGCAGTAAAGTGAAGCTCATCCACTCCCGCCACATGGGCCAGGTTTTCAAGCAGGTCGCTATCCATTCGTCCACGCACATGCACCAGCACATTCTCGTCTCCCCCTACCACAACAACCAGGTCTCTTAGCTTCCCGTTTTTCTCGCGGGCCGCAATCAGCACATCTTCATCCCCATCATGTATCTCGAGCAATAACTTGTAACTATTATTCAAATTGGGCAGGTTGATTTCCTCGGTGAAATTCACCTCCGGGTAGAGATAAGACTCTTCTATGGTGAGTACCTTTACAGAGCGCAGGGACCTGAGCAGGGCTTTCTCTTCGTGGTCCAGATCAGCAATGGTCCCGGCCAGTCTCAGTACAAATCCGGGAATCCTTAAGGCCACCACCCCCTCTTGCCCTTTGTACTGGTAGTAGAGCTTTTCAAATCCCACAGGCTGGGCAAAAAGGCTAAGTCCTGTGGATAGGATCAGAAGGGACAGTATCAGTTTTTTCATGGGTTTCGTCTTTTGGGTTCTGGTAGTAAGACGAAAACCTGCCCGGCTTGTTACAGCAGAGAGCCTGTAGAGTCCTGATTTTTTCTCAGAGAGTTCAGGGTAGCTTTTAACTTGTCGTATCCGGCCCGTTCCACGGGGGATTTAAAAAAAAGAAGTTCATATTGTTCCCGGCTCATGTTTTGCCACTCCTCCCCGGACCATTCCATGAGTTCTTTGGGGGGGGTGAAGGCCGCCTCCTGGTGCTTCTCTGCTTTCCTGTTCCAGGGGCAGACATCCTGGCAGATGTCACAACCAAATACCCTTCCCATCAGCTTCTCTTCCAACTCAGGCGATATCTCCCCCCGGTTCTCGATGGTCTGGTAGGAGATGCATTTTTCAGAGTCGATGGTACGCCCTGCCAGGATGGCCCGGGTGGGACAAGCCTCAATGCAGCGGGTACAGCTCCCGCAGAAATCACTTTCCGGGATCGGATTGTACTCCAGCTCCAGGTTCAGCATGATCTCCCCGATAAATACAAAGGATCCGGCGGTGCGGGAGATCAGCATGGAGTTCTTTCCGATCCAGCCCAATCCGGCCTGCCTGGCCCAGGCCCGGTCCAGTACCGGGGCCGAATCCACAAACACCCTGCCTCCTGCTTCCGGGTGGATGGATTTAATGTAATCAAAGAGCAGGAACATCTTCTCTTTCATCACAAAGTGGTAATCTTTGCCGTAGGCATATTTGGAGAGGATGGGGGCCCCGGGATCTTCCTGGACCCGGTCTGTGTAGTAGTTGTAAAGCAGGGAGATCACTGTTTTGGCTCCGTCTACCAGCAGGGTGGGATCGCAGCGTTTTTCAAAGTGATTGGTCATATATTCCATCCCGGCATGGTAGCCGTTCTGAAGCCACTTCTCCAATTGCTGCTTGTCTTCAGGCAGAGCTTCAGCCTTTGAAAATCCGCATCCGGCAAAGCCCAGCTGCTGTGCTCGCTCCTTAATGGCCGCTGATAACTCTTCTATAGTTAATTCCGCATACACTATAAAAGACCCAGCTCCAGTTTAGCTTCTTCCGAAAGCATGGATTTGTCCCACTGGGGTTCGAACACCAGGTTGATATGGGTTTTTTCCACCTCTTCCAGGGCATTGACCGCGTTTTCCACGTCCTTCAGCAGAATATCCACCATGGGACAGTTGGGGGCTGTCAGGGTCATTTCAATTTTAGCCTCCTTCTCTTCGGTATAGTCAATCTCGTAGATCAGCCCCAGGTCATATATGTTCACAGGGATCTCCGGGTCGTACACCTTTTTAAGAGCCTCCACGATCTTCCCTTCTATCTCTAAAAAATTCAGTGAATCACTCATGTTTCCTTGTTTTGTTTCTCTTTGGCCTGGTAGGCCATGGCATACAGGCGCATCTTTTTCACCATGGCCAGCAATCCGTTGGAGCGGGTGGGCGAAAGATTTTGCCTCAGTCCGATCCCATCGATAAAAAAGAGCTCATTGTCCAGGATCTCGGCCGGGGTACGATTATTCATCAGTTTAACCAGAAGGGCTACGATCCCTTTCACAATGATGGCATCACTATCGGCTTTAAACTGCAGCTTTCCATCTACCAGATCCGCGTGAAGCCATACCTTTGACTGGCACCCGTTGATCAGGTATTCATTGGTGCGGTACCGGGGCTCGATGGCAGGCAGATCATTCCCCAGTTCGATCAGGTAGTTATACCGATCGAGCCAGTCTTCGAACACCGAAAACTCATCTACGATATCCTGTTGTGTTTCGTTAAATTCTGTCATCTTACACTTGTTATGTCAGCATCGTTATGCTTTTCCGGATGCCTTCGGTCAGGGCATCCACCTCCTCCAGTGTATTGTAGAACACCAGAGACGCCCGAATAGTTCCATTTATCCCAAAATGATCCATGACCGGCTGGGTGCAGTGGGTGCCGGTGCGAACGGCTATTCCCATCTTATCCAGGATCATACCTGCATCATAGGGGTGAATATCCTGCAGCAGGAAGGAGAAGACCGAAATCCGGCTCGCACTATTTCCGTAGAGCCTCAATGGTTCGATCTCACCCAGTTTTTCCATGGCATAGTCACTCAGCTTCTTTTCATAGCGGCAAAGGGCTTCGAAGCCGATGGACTGAAGATAGTCCAGGGCTGTTGCCAGCCCGATGGCCCCGGTATAATTGGTGGTGCCCGCTTCAAATTTAAAGGGAAGGATGTTGTAAGAGGTTTGTTCAAAGGTCACCTGGTCCACCATGTCACCACCTCCCTGGTAGGGAGGAAGTTTCTCCAGCCAGGACTCCTTTCCATAGAGAACGCCCGAGCCGGTGGGCCCGAAAATCTTATGCGAGGAGAAGACGTAAAAGTCACAATCCAGCTCCCTGACATCCACCGCCCCATGCTGCACCATTTGCGCTCCGTCGATCAGGACCGGAATCCCTTTGGCATGGGCTTTTTGGATCACCTCTTTTACCGGATTGATGGTTCCCAGGGAATTGGAGGCGTGGGTCAGCGCCACGATCCTGGTTCTGTCATGGAGCAATTCATCCAGCGTATCCAGGATCAGCTCACCCTTCTCATTAAACGGGATCACTTTCAGAATGGCCCCTTTCCGCTCACACAGCATCTGCCAGGGAACAATGTTGGAATGGTGCTCCATCTCCGAGATCAGCACTTCATCCCCCTTGCTTACATACTTTTCCCCAAAGGAAAAGGCCACCGTATTGATAGATCCGGTCGCACCGCTGGTGAAGATAATTTCATTGCTCGAAGCCGCGTTCAGGAACTCGCGGACCGTCTCCCTGGCGGCTTCATAGCGGGTGGTCATCTGTTCGCTCAGGTAATGGATACCACGGTGAATGGAGCTGTTATGATTCTCCTGAAGCTCCCGGATAGTATCGATCACCACCTGTGGTTTTTGAGTAGTAGCTCCATTGTCCAGATAGATCAATGGCTTCTTGTACACCTGTTGGCGCAAGATGGGAAAGTCGCTGCGGATCTGTTCTATTTGAAAGTTTCTGGTCATCCGGATCAATCCTCGCAGTGCATGGCACAGTTGTTACACCTGGACAGTTCGCCCCGAAGCCGCTTGCTCACCAGATCAGTGATCCGATCCTGCAAAGAGGGCTGCTTAATCTTGGAGATAACGTCCCAGGTAAAAGCATCCATTAACATCAGCCGGCCCTCCTCCTTGGGGATTCCGCGGGACTGCAGGTAGAATAACGCTTCTTCATCCAGCTGTCCGACCGTGGCCCCGTGACTGCATTTCACATCGTCGGCATAGATCTCCAGCCGCGGTTTGGAATGCATCCTGGCCGTATCTGTCAGGAGGATGTTGTTATTGGTCTGAAAGGCTTCTGTTTTTTGAGCATCGGGATGCACGTGGATCTTTCCGTTGAATGCTCCTGTGGAAGAGTCGTCCAGGACTCCTTTATAATACTGGTTGCTGGTACAGCGGGGTTTGCTGTGATCAATGACCGTGTAGCTGTCCACGTGCTGCATCTTATCGGAAAGGAAGAGTCCGAGCGCAGAACTTTCCGCCCCTTCTCCCTCCAGGTCGATCCGCAGATTGTTTCGAACGATGCCTCCGTGCAGGGTAATGGTTCCGTGCTGGCAACGTGAATCTTTCTCCTGCTTGATCCAGGTGTTGGTCACCTGGCAGGAGTTATTGTGTTCATTCTGCAATCTCAGCAGGTCCAGGTCGGCGTTTTCACCCGTATAAACCTCAGAGACTGAATTGGTCAGGTACATATGCGGAGAGAGGGTATGGTCACAGATGATCACCTGTGCCGTAGCGTTGCGTTCCAGGACGAAAAGGTTTCTGTGCTGCACCATCTGGTTCTTATCAGACAGCAGCAGATTTATAATCTGGATAGGCTTTTCCATGCTCACTCCTTCAGGTACATAAAGGAAAACTCCATCCTGCGAAAATGCTGTATTCAGGGCCACAAAGGGCTCATCGATGGTGGGGGCGTTCCTGCCCAGGTACTTTTCAAGCAATTCGGGATACTGATTCATGGCTGCTTTCAGGCCCCCATAGATAATGCCGTTATTCAGCCTGGCCAGGGGCTCTTCTCCGGGATGGTGGAAAAACCCGTTGAGGACGGTCAGCACCTGGGAGTCCAGCAAGGGAACATCACAGCGAAACAGATCCTTATCATCATAGGTAATTCTCCTGGGCTCGAAATCAAAGCTGAGCTCCCCATCAAAAACAGGTTCCAGGTGGGTATACTTATACCGTTCCTCTTTTCGCAGCGGAAAACCGGATTCTTTGAAAGATGCTATGGCCGTTTCGCGCAGTTTCACCATAAACGGCAGGTCATCCCGACCGATCAGAGTCCTGTTTTTTTGAAACAGCTCCAGGTATTTATCCAATGTGTGCATCTACCTCTTTTTTGATCCAGTCGTATCCATGTTTCTCCAGCTCCTTAGCCAGAGATTTATCCCCCGATTTAACGATGCGTCCCTTATAGAGCACATGTACCAAGTCGGGCACGATATATTCCAGCAGGCGCTGGTAGTGAGTAATCACGATGGTCGCATTTTCGGGCGAACGGAGTTTGTTCACCCCGTTGGCTACAATGCGGAGCGCATCAATATCCAGTCCCGAGTCGGTCTCATCCAGAATGGCCAGTCGGGGTTCCAGGAGTGCCATCTGAAAGATCTCATTCTTCTTCTTCTCCCCTCCGGAAAATCCTTCGTTTACCGAACGGTTGGTCAGGTCAGAGTTGATCTCCACAATCTTCTTCTTTCTCGCATCAGCTTCAGGAAATCCCCGGCAGTCATGGGTTCCAGGTCCCTGTATTTCCGCTGGAGTTGATAGCCGTACGGAAGAAATTCACCATGCTCACGCCCGGGATCTCCACCGGGTACTGGAATCCCAGGAAAATCCCTTCCCTGGCCCGGTCTTCCGGGGAGAGCTCCTGCAGATCCTTCCCTTCATACAGGATCTTTCCATGGGTGATTTCAAAATAATCCCGTCCTGCCAGGGCAGATGCCAGGGTGCTTTTTCCGGAACCATTGGGCCCCATGATCGCATGTACCTCGCCGGCATTTACCTACAGGTTGATCCCTTTGAGGATCTCTTTCCCTTCTATTTCAACTTTTAAATCCTTTATTTCTAGCATGTTGCTGTTCATTTCTTCATCCTACTCTAGCCCACGCTTCCCTCCAGCGTAATGGCCAGTAGTTTTTGTGCTTCCACGGCAAATTCCATGGGCAGTTTATTCAGGACCTCTTTGGCATAACCATTTACGATCAGGCTGATGGCATTTTCCGTATCGATCCCCCGCTGATTGCAATAAAATATCTGATCCTCCCCGATCTTGGAGGTGGTGGCTTCGTGCTCCACCACGGCACTCCGGTTATCCACTTCCAGGTAGGGAAAGGTGTGAGCCCCGCATTTATCTCCCAGGAGCAGGCTGTCGCACTGGGAAAAATTCCGGGCATTTTGAGCCCCTTTCAATACTTTCACCAGCCCGCGATAGGAATTTTGGCTTTTCCCGGCACTGATTCCCTTGGAGATAATGGTGGAGCGGGTGTTTTTTCCGATATGGATCATCTTGGTACCGGTATCGGCCTGCTGGTAATTGTTAGTGACAGCCACCGAGTAGAATTCACCCACCGAATTATTTCCCCTCAGGATGCAGGAGGGATATTTCCAGGTGACCGCAGATCCGGTCTCCACC